>JADFCQ010000001.1 GCA_015223225.1 Acetobacteraceae bacterium H6797
CCACATCGCCGAGGGTGGAACCGGTGCCACGATAGGGGACGGAATGGTGTCCACCTTGGCCAGCCGGTCTTGGTGATCGATCGCGATGGGCGCTACTCGCTGCAGATCTTCAAAGCCGAGCGCCCCCGCTTTGTCGGAGGCGACAAGGCAACTGCGACGGACGCCGAGTACCGCTCAGCCGTGCTGGGATCCAGCACGCATTATGGAACACTCTCCGTCGATCCGAGCGCGGCACTCTGACCTTCCAGATCGAAGCTGCGTCATTTCCCAATTGGAAAGGTACGAGCCAAACGCGAAGCTACGAATTCAAGGGAGATGAACTCAGCTATCGCGTGCCGCCCCGTCCGAACGGAGATACGCCTATATCGGTTTGGCAGCGGCTGTCTAAATATCGGCGCCATCCGACAAGCCGTTGAGACAGCAGGCATTCGGCTGATGGAGGGGGACCGTCTTAGGTCCCATTCCGCCTCACCTTCGGTTCCGGTAAAGGGCCAACCGATCCGCCGGATCGATGTAACAGATATTGTGCAGTCGGGATGGTGCCACGGCGGACGGGAAGCCATTCCGGAACTGTTGAGCCGCCCCATCCGCGCATGGGCTGGCCACGCCGCAAGGCGCCGCTTCCCGTGGGATGAGAGCGTGCTGGTCAGGTACTGGCATTTGCTGCTTCCTGCATTCTTAAGATCCAAGTTCCTGCCGGCCGTGTTCCCCGCATCGGTCATTCGCTTTCAGCCTCGAACCATCCTCACAGCTCGGAATGGCGTCCTCCGACGCAGCTCGCTAGTCGACCTTGATGCCCGCTTCTTTGATAACGGGCGCCCACATCGCGATCTGGGACTGGATATAATTCGCCGCGAATTCGGGTGCGGTGCTGTCCGGTGGGATCATACTCAGCTCCTCGTAGCGTGCGCGCAGCGTGGGCTTCTTCAGCGCCTCACCGAGCATCGAGCATAGGCTCTGCACGATCGCAGGCGGCATCTTCGCCGGCCCTGCCAAGGCATTCCAGGAATCCACGACATAGTCGGGCAGCTGACTGCCGATGGTCGGTGCCTTCGCGGCGGCGATCGGCTGGCGAGAGGAGGTGCCGAGAATGCGAACCTTGCCCGAGCCGCCTGCGGCAAAGCGACGGCGATACTGTCGAAGACCATGTCGATCCGCCCGCCCAGCATATCGGTCCAGGCGCCGCCGCTGCCCCGATAAGGCACATGGATCAGCTTCAGCCCAGAGCGTATCCGCAGCAACTCGCCCGCCATATGACCGCTCAGCCCATTGCCCGCGCTGCCAAAGGTCATTTCCTGGTTCTTCCGCGACAGCAGATCGGCCAGGTCCTTGATTGGGGATTCCGCACGGACGGCGACCACCACAGGCTGGAGGTTCACCAGCGCGATGGGCGAGAAATCCTTGATGGGATCACATCTGGAGCGACAGGTCACCGACCGCAGACAAAAGCCGAGCCGTCGTAACAGCCCCCGAGACTGCCCCTCCCCCACATGCTACTGCCGTTCGATACCGCCGCTTTCGGCGATGCTGCGCCAGCGCTCTGTCTCGCGCCGCAATAGATCAGCAAAGGCTGCGGGCGGCATGCCGCCGGGAACGGCGCCGAGGCTTGCCAGGAAGTCTTTCATGTCAGGCGCCGCCAATGCGGCCTGCATCTCCGTGTGGATGCGGGCGATGATGGGCTCGGGCGTGCCTTTGATCGCCGCGATGCCGTACCAGCTCGAAACGTCGTAGCCCGGCAGCCCTGCCTCGGCGAAAGTCGGCAGGTCGGGGAAGGCGGCGATGCGCTTCTCGCCGCAGATCGCGAGCGGGCGGATATCGCCGCTCGCCAGGCTGCCGGCAGCCGAGCCGATGGAAATCATCACCATGTCCACATTGCCCGAGAGCACGCCGACAACAGCCTCGTTGGCGCCACGGAAGGGCACGTGGAACAGCTTGATGCCGGCGGCTTTCTCGAAAGCCATGGTGGCGAAATGCGGCGCGCTGCCATTGCCGCCGGTGCCGTAGGTGATCTTTTCCGGCTCCCGCTTCGCCGCCGCGATCAGCGCGGCCAGGTCGCGATAGGGCGATTTTCGCGCAACCCCGAGGAACATCGGCGCGAAGGCGGAGATTGAGATCGGCGTGAAACTGTTCGCGTAGTCGAAAGGCAACTTGCTGAACAGATAGGGCAGCGTGGCGTAGGAATTATCCATCGCGAAAAGCGTGTAGCCGTCGGGCGCCTGATGCGCGGCCTCGTTCGCGCCGATGGTGCCGGTGGCGCCGCCGCGATTGTCGATCACCACGGCCTGGCCCAGCGCCAGGGAGAGCTTCTGCCCCATGCGCCGGTTGATCGTGTCCACGCCGCCGCCCGCGGTCCATGGCACGACCAGCCGGATCGGCCGCGCGGGCCAGGCGGGCTGTGCCAGGGCAGGCCGCGCGAGGGAGAGCGAGGCCGCCGCCAGCGCGCCGATCCCGGCGAGCAGAGGCCGCCTGCCGGCTGGGTTTTGCCCGAATGTTTTTTTCATTGTCGCTGCCTCCCGTTGACGATGCCTCATCCGCGCAGAGCGCGTGGGGTGATCTTTCGGCCGGCGAGGATCGCGTCGTTCTCAGGCGTCAGCAGGCCGCAGCCCCCGGCGATGGACCACCACAGGTGGTCCGCGCGCTGGACGATCAGGCATTCCAGGCTGCGGATCAGATGCTCGCCCTCATAGGAATGGCCGAGGGCGATATGCGCGATTTCTTCCGGCAGGCCGACGGTCAGGCAGATATGCGCGCCATAGACCGGGTGCCGCAGCGAGGGCGAGCCGGTCTGCGAAGGGTCGCCGGTCCAGCGCGCGCGGTTCGCCGGGTCGAATTCCCAGCACTTGCCGACGTCGTGCAGCAGCCCGCCGGCAATCACCAGGTCGCGGTCGATATCGGCCTCGGGGAATTCGCCGGCGAAATCGTCGGCGATGGCCAGGGCGATCCGCGTCACGCCCCGCAGATGCGCCGCCTGGTTGCCGCGCTTGAGCCGGAACATGCCGGGATTGGCCTCGCCCGGCAGGTCACTGATGCGCTCGAAGGCGCTTTCGGCCAGGGCATAGGCCCAGGCCTCGATGCAGCGCTCGCGCAACTGCTGATGGCCGATCTGCGCGAGTTCGGGCAGGTCCTCCAGCACGCTGTCGCGCAGCGCCTGGGTGATGGGCCGGCGGGGGCGGCTGTCGGGAAAATGCATGCGGGCTACTCCAATGACGCGCCGGTCTGGCGGACGATCTCGCCCCATTTGTCGATTTCGCTGGAGATGAAAGCGGCATAATCCTGCGGCGTGCCGCCGCCCATGACGTAGCCGCTGGCGGCGTAGCGCTGCTGGATCGCCGGTTCCTTCATGATCTCGAGCGCGGTCCTGTTGACCGTCCCCACGATCTCCTCCGGCAGGCCGGCCGGCCCGGACAAGCCCAGCCAGCCGACCGCGGAAAATCCGGGAAAGCCGGATTCCGCGACGGTCGGCGCATCCGGATAGAGCGGGCTGCGCTGCTCGCTGGTGACGGCTAGCACGCGCAGCGCGCCGTTGCGCACATGCGGGAGCGGGATATCGACATTGATCATGGCCATCGGCACCTGGCCCGCCAGCAGGTCGGTGATGGCCGGCGCTGCGCCGCGATAGGGCACATGCAGCAATTCGATCCCCGCCGCGTGCTGCAGCACCGCCATCGCGAGATGGCCGGAGGATCCGGCTCCGGGGCTCGCGAAGCTCATCGCACCGGGCTTCGCCTTCGCCATGGCGATGAATTCGGCGAAGGTCTTCGCTGGAAAGTTGGGGGCCACGACGATGGCATTGGGCAGCGAGGCCAGCCGCACGATGTGGCTGAAGCCTGTGCGCGAATCATAGGGGATCTGGCGATACAGCGCGTGGTTCATCGCGTTCTGGCCATTGCCGGAAGCCAGCAGCATATAGCCATCCGGCGCCGCGCGATTGACCTGGGAGGCGCCGATATTGCCATTGGCGCCAGCGCGGTTGTCGATGACGAAGGGCTGGCCCAGCCGCTGGGCGAAGGATTGCGCGAAGAGCCGCGTGACGACGTCGTTGCTGCCGCCTGGCGGAAAGGGCACGACGACGGTGACGGGCCGATCGGGCCAGGTGGCGGCCAGGGCCGGTCGTGCGAGGGCCGCGGCACCGAGCAGCGACAAGAGGGTTCGGCGGCTCGTGTCAGTCATTTTCTTGTTCCTCCCTTGATCGTTGTCCTCAGACCGCGCAGCGCCAGCTGGCCGTCACCCAGGGCGCGAAGCGCTCCGCCGTCAGGTCGAGGCCGGTGCCTGGCGCGTCCGGGATCGCCATCGTGCCATCGGGCGAGAGGCCCATACGGCCGGCCATCTCGATCAGCGGATTGTTGGAGATGTCGTATTCCATGAAGGGATAGGGCATCGGCCCGCCGCCGCGCCGCGAGGCCGTCAGCGCGGCGGCCTGCAAAGCGGCGCGGTGATTCACGATGGTGCCGAAAGCATGCGGCATGATCGGCAGATCATGCGCATCGGCCAGCGCCGCGATGCGCAGATAACCCGTGTAGCCGCCGCAGACCGTCAGGTCCGGCTGCAGAATGGAGAAGGTCCGCGCGGCGAGGAAGTCGCGGAAGGATGCGAGGCTGCCCAGCGCCTCTCCGCCCGAGATCGCGACCGGCACGGCGGCGGCCACCGCCGCATAGCCCTGGATGTCCTCCGGCTGGACGGGCTCCTCGATCCAGAGCAGGTCAGCCTCCGCCATGCGGCGGCCGGCGTCGATCGCGGCCCCCACGGTATAGCCCTGGTTGATATCGACCATCAGCCCCAGTTCCGGCCCGAAGCGCGTGCGCAGATCGCGCGCCATGGCGCCGTCAGCCCTGGGGTCGAGCCCGGCGCGCGGCTTGATGGCGCGGAAGCCCTGGCGCAGCGCGGCTTCGACCGCCGCGGGGTAATGTCCGTAAGGGTCGGCCGCCTCGGCGAGGAAGGGGCCGCTCGCATAGGTCAGCACCTTGTCGCGAAGCGCCCCGCCCAGCATGGCCGCCACGCTGCGCCCCTGGATGCGCGCGGCGGCGTCATGCAGCGCCATGTCGATGGCCGAGATGGCCATCATCGCCGGCCCGCGCCGGTCATAGGCCAGGTTGGCGACCAGTTGATGCCAGATGCGCCCGTATTCCAGCGGCGACTGCCCGAGGACGCTCGCCGCCAGCCGCTTCTGGATCAGCGCGCTGGCCGCGAAGGGGGAGGAGAAGACCTCGCCCCAGCCGGAGACGCCCTGATCCGTCACGATCTCGAGCAGCAGGAAATCCCGCCGGCGAATGAAGGTGCGGGCATTGCCGATGGCCGGCTCAGGCGCGAAGCCGAGCTCATAGCCCCGGATCTCGGTGACCTGCATGCGTTTCCTCCACGGCCCCGTTCGGGGGGCTCGTCACGGCCGATCTTGCACGCGGCGCTCGCATAGACACAAATACGCGCTCCGACTTCATTCATGAGTTGAAGTTATGCTTCTCTCGGTCCGCGAACTGGAAATCTTCCGCCATGTGATGGAGGCCGGGGGCATCACCGCCGCTGCCCTTCAGCTCGGCATCACTCAGCCTGCGGTCAGCAAGATGCTGCAGCAGGCGGAAGATCGGCTGGGCTTTCGCCTCTTCACCCGCCAGGGCCGACGCCTGCGGCCGACGACGGAGGCCCAGGCGCTCTTCCCCGAGGCGCTGAATGCCTTCGCCGCGCTGGAGGTCGTGCAACGCCTGGCGGGTGATCTGCGAGATGGGCGGTCCGGCACGCTGAATGTCGCGGTGATCCCGTCGCTGGCGAATAGCGTCGTCCCCCTGGCCGTGCAGCGTTTCCGCGCCAGCCGGCCGGATGTGGGCGTCATCCTGCACACCGTGACCGCCGGCGAGGTGGTCCGGCTGATCGCCGACCAGCAGGCCGATCTCGGCGCGCTGATCGGCCCGGTCGGCGGCGCCGACGTAAGGCTGGGGGAGTTATGCGCCACGGAACTCGGCTGCCTGCTGCCGCCCGGGCATCCGCTGCTGGCCAAGCCGGTGCTGGGGCCGGCGGATCTAGCGGGCCATCCGCTGATTTCCGCAGGCGGCCGATGGCCGCTGGGGGCGCTGCTGACGGCGGCCTTCGCCGACGCCAATATCCCGCTGAAGATCGCCATCGAGGTGCCGCAGGCGACCGTCTCCGGCGCGCTGGTCCGGGCCGGTGCCGGGATCGCGGTGCTGGATGGCTTCGGATTGATGGGTGCGCGCGGCAGCGATCTGCTGATCCGGCCCTTCCGGCCCCGGGTGCTCAGCGTGGCGCGGCTACTGCAGCCACGCTATCGGCAGCCATCGCGCCTGGCGCTGGCGTTCCGCGACGAATTGCTGACGGCGGTGGCTGAAAGCGGCTTCGCCGTCACGCGCCCGCCTGCCGCGAGGTCGGCGCGGCCCAGAGCTGGGCTCTGAGCAAAGCGACGCTGCTTCCGACGGACGATCCTGCCCTCGATCAGCGCGGTGATACGGCCGCACCGACCGCGCCGATTGGGCCTTCGCCCGTGCGCGAAGGCAGTCCCGCTGCGAAATGTGGTGAACTGACTGTTTGACAGAACCGGAGGGCGCGCCGGTCAGTTTCCCTCATCACCCCTCGCCTGCCGGATGCAGCCGGTAGACCCGCGCGGCCGTTCCGCTGAACAACGCCTCCTTCTCGCTGTCCGAAGCACCGGCGGCGAGCCGTTTGAAGGCGTTCCACAGCACCGCATAGCCATAGCTTCCCTTGTCCACCGGGAAGTTGCTCTCGAACATGCAGCGCCCGGCGCCGAAGGCCTCGATGCAGAACTCGATATAAGGACGCCAGGCCGCCGCCAATTGCGCCGAGCTGGGGGGCAAAGCCCCTCGCTCGAAGCCGAAGCCGCCCACCCCCATGCCGAGGCCGCCGAGCTTGACCACGACGTTCGCGCATTGCGCGAGTTGCCGCATCCCCGCGCTCCATGCCGCGAAGACCTCATCCCGCCGCCCGGCATAGGGGCCCGCGCCAAGGGGCCCGCCGGTATGGTCCAGCACCACGGCAAGCTCCGGCAGCGCGCGCGCCAGGGCGAGCACTTCGTCCAGCTGCGTGTGATAGGCCCAGATATCCAGCGACAGCCCGTATTCGCTCAGACGCCGCGCGCCACGGAAGAAGGCGGGTTCCGACAACAGGCCCTTCCGCGGCGGCACCGGGTTGGAGGAGATCTCCGGCGACTCATGCCATGCGGTCTGATTGCGAACCCCGCGAAAGCGATCCCCGCCGGCACGGAGGTGCTGCTCGAGCAAAGGTGCCACGCCGTCGCCCAGCATCAGGTCCACCATCCCGACGATGCCCGCACAGGCGCGGATCGGGCCATACAGCCCGCTTGCACTCCGCGCCGCCTCGCCGTTCGCGAATTCCGTCTCGCCGAGCGAGCGCCACTCCTCCGGCCCCTCCGCCCGGTACATGGATCGGGCCTGGATATAGACGGTGGCCCGGATGTCATGCCCGCTGCCGGTATCGCGCAGCAGGTCATCGAGCAGGTATCTGGCCCCTGGCCGGTCCCACAGATGGTGATGCGGGTCGATGATGGGCAGGCCGGGCTCGAGGATTTCCTCCTCGATCTGCGCCAGCCAGTCCTCTCGCACCGCGAGGTGCGGGGAGGCATGGTTGGAAAGGCTCATGCCGCTACTCCAGCCTGATGCCGGCCTCGCGGACGAAGCCCTGCCAGAAGGTGCTCTGCTCGCGGAAGAATTGCGCGAACTCGGCGGGGCTATTCGGGGTGGCCTGCAGATCGGCAGTGCGCAGCTTTTCCGCCAGCGCCGGATCGCTGACCGCCTCGTTGAGCGCGGCGTTCAGGGCTGCGACGATCGGCTGCGGCGTGCCCTTAGGCAGGAAGACGCCGTTCCATTCATAGGTCTCGAAGCCCGGAAGCGTGTCGGAAAGCGGCGGCAGGTCCGGCAGCGCGGAGAGTCGCCCCTTACCGGTATGCGCCATGGCCCGCAGGGCGCCGTCGCGCACGAAAACCGCCGAGACATTGACGTTGCCGAAATAGAGCTGCAGTTGCCCGGCGATCAGGTCATTCACCGCCGGCGCTCCACCCCTGTAGGGAATGTGGTTGAGCTTCACCCCCGCGGCGCGCGCGAAACGCTCCAGCACCAGATGCTGCATGGAGCCGTTGCCCGCCGAGCCCGTATCGAGGCCCTGCGGCGTTTCCTTCGCCAGCTTGATCAGCCCCGCCAGGTCCTTCGCCGGGCTGGACGGATTGACCAGCACGAGCTGCGGCACCGTGACCGCTCGGAACACCGGCACCAGATCCTTCATCGGATCATAGGGCAGGCGCGGGAAGAGGGCGGGCGTCACCGAAAGGCCGGTGGCGTCGTAGAGCACGGTATAGCCATCCGGCGTGGCCTGGGCGGCGGCGGCGGCGCCGATGGTGCCAGTCGCCCCGGACCTGTTCTCGATGACGAAGGGCTGGCCCAGCTTCATGGAGACCGCGGTGAAGAACAGCCGGGCGGCGACATCCGCCGTGCCCCCCGCCGGATAGGGCACGATCACGCGGACGGCGCGGTTGGGCCAGCCGCCTGCCGCGGATTGCGCCATGGCCTTGCCGCCAGCCAGCGCGGCGGCGGCCCCGAGAAGGGCCGAGCGACGGCCGAATGTCACTGTTGCCACGGGGTCTTCTCCCAGATCTGGCGATAGCGGGCTTCTTGCGCGGGCATCTGCGCTTCCCATTCGGCGCCGGGCAGGTAGGCCATGGGCAATTCGATTTGGCGCGCCTTTTCCGCCCACTGGGGCTTGGCCACCACGCGGGCGATGGCGTCCTGCAATTGCTGGGCGATCTCGTCCGGCATGCTGCGCGGCGCGCCGATGCCGCGCTCGCTGGTCATCAGGATGTCGTATCCCAGTTCGCGGAAGGTGGGCACGTCCGGCATCATCTCCCAACGTTGCGCGCCCATGCCCGCCAGCGGCCGCAGCGCCGGCTTGTCCTGGCCGAGCATCCCGATCTCGCCGAGATTGATGCCGGCCGCATCGATATGCTTCGCGAGCAGCGCGTTCTTCACCTGCCCAGCGCCGGCGAAGGGCGTGTGGATCAGCTCCGTCCCGGTCGCCGCCTGGAACAGCGTCAGTGCCAGATGATCGTCCGTCCCGACGCCCGAGGTGCCGAAGCTCAGCTCGCCCGGGCGGCGCTTCGCTTCCGCAATCAGATCGGCCAGCGACTTGAGCGGGGAATCCCGATGCACCACGAAGGCCGTCGGGTCATCCACCAGCCGGGCGATGGCGCGGATCTTGGTGCGGTCATAGCGGACGCGCCTCTCGATCGGGGCCGACAGATAGCCAGGCGTATTGATGCTGCCGATGGTGTAGCCATCCGGCCGCGCGGCCTGCAGCGTGACATAGGAGGTCTCACCGCCCGCGCCCGGCTTGTTGTTGATCACGAAATTCGCGCCGGGCAATTCCACGGACAGCGCCTGCGCCAGCGCGCGCAGCATGACGTCGGTGCCGCCGCCGGGTGCGAAGCCCACTACGATTTCGATGGCGCGTCCCGCGGGCCAGGGCGTCTGAGCGAGGGCGGGGCGTGCCAGCGGCGATGCCGCGACGGCCGCGCCTGCCGTCAACACCAGACGGCGTGGCAGGATAGGTGGTATCGTCATTCTTGGTTCCTCCTGTTGTTCAGGCCGTTTCGCCGCATTTAGCGGTCAACGGAAAAGCGCGCGGACAGTCCCAACGCCGCGCCGTGACACCAACGGGTGTCCCGGCGGCGGCGCGGCTCGAAGCCCTGCCCGCGCGTACCGGCGATCAGACCGCCGGGATCAGATTTGCCGGCAACCGGCCCGGCACGACGACCGCGCCTTCCAGAGCCGGCAGGCGGCCATCCAGCACGGCGATGATGCTATCCGCGGCGCCACAGGCCATGCCGGTCGCCCCACGTGGCGTATTGGCGGCCAGATGCGGGGTCGGCACCACGCGCGGATGGGTACGGAGCGGGCTATCGACGTCGAGCGGCTCCTTGGCGAAGACGTCGACGCCAGCCCAGCTGAGCTGCCCGGAATCCAGCGCGGCCAGCAACGCATCCTGATCCACGATGCCGCCACGGGCGGTGTGGACAAGAATGGCGCCCTTCGGCAGCAGGGCCAGCTCGGCGGCGCCGATCAGCCCGCGCGTTTCGGGCTCCAGGGGGCAGTGCAGCGACAGCACATCGGCCCGGCGCAGCAGTTCCGGCAGCGAGGAAACCCGCTCACCCGGCCCCGGCAGCGCGTCGCCACGCAGGTAAGGGTCATAGGCCAGCACACGCATGCCGAAGGCATCGGCATAGCGCGCCACCTTGGAACCGATGGCGCCGTAGCCGACGATGCCAAGCGTCATGCCGTCGATGTCACGGGTCATGCGCGAGGTCTTCTCCCAGAGGCCCTCACGCATGCCGGTGACGACCGAAGGCATGTCCTTGATCATGAAGAGCATCAGCGCCATCGCGTGTTCGGCGACAGAGCGGGCATTGGCGCCGGCCGCGCGCGTCACGGTCAGGCCGCGCACCTTCGCCGCCGGAATATCGATGCCATCGATGCCCGCGCCATGCCGTGCGACCACGCGCAGTTCGGGCGCCGCCGCATCCATGACCGTGGCGTTGATGAAGCCCTGGCGATGCAGGATCGCCACGGGGCGGAGCTTGGCAATGGCGGCGAGAATCTCCTCCTCGCTCGGGTAGCCGGTCGTGCAATGCACGGCGTAGCCGGCTTCCTCCAGCATGGCGACGGCCTCCGGAGCCAGCTTGGCGGCCGAGACGAGGACGTTGGGGCGTGTGGTGGCGTCGGGCATGAATGTCTTCCGAAGTGGAACGCGAAGCGGGGAGGACAGCCTGTCGAAACGCCAGGCCGGGGAGGCAGGAGGCGGCGCGATGGCGCGCGCTAGTCGAGCCCCTCGCAACCCAGCTTCCGCAGGGCGGCATCGACCCAGGAGGCGTCATGCGTGCCGGCCGCGATATTGGCGGCCTGTTTCTCCTCCGCCGCATGCTTGGCGCTCGCGGCGGCATGAATGGCTTCGGCCTGATCGAAAGGCACGCAGAGCAGCCCGTCATCATCCCCGATCATCAGGTCGCCCGGCGCGATCACCATGCCGTCGATGGCGATCGGCACGTTGATCTCGCCCGGACCGTCCTTGTACGGCCCACGATGCGTCACGCCCGCGGCGAAGACGGGGAAGTCCTGCGCGCGAATGGCGGCGCTGTCACGGATCGCGCCGTTCAGCACGATACCGCCCAGCCTGCGCTTGACCATCTGCGCCAGCATTAGATCGCCGATCAGCGCATTGGTGAGATCGCCGCCGGCATCGACCACGATCACGTCTCCGGGCTCGGCCAGCGCAAGGGCCTTGTGGATCATCAGGTTGTCGCCGGGGCGCGTCTTCACCGTCACCGCAGGGCCGCTCATGATCGCGCCCGGCGCATGCATGGGCCGCAGCCGCGCCCCGGCCGCCGTCATCCGGGACATGACGTCGCTGACATTGGCGACCGGCAGCGCGCGGAAGCGCTCGGCGAGCGCCGCATCGACGCGGCGGCTACGGGGAAGAATGCGAAATCCAAGGGTCAAGGCGGTCTCCTCCTCGGGCAGGCGCGATTGCCGCGCTTTCTTGATTGATCAAGCTCGGCGCGCCGCGATACGGACTCGACAAAAACGCAACGCTATTTCAGAATAGTGGTCCATCGGCGAAAGATGCAAGCCTCTAATCGGCGGCACAGCGGCTGCCGCCTGCCCTGCTCTCGGCTTTTCCGTAGGTGGAGATGGCGCCTTCAGCCTGGCCGCGTCGGCGGCGCGCACGGAGCGGAAGCGGCGGGCCGGCGCGAAAACCGGCGTGCCGCCTTCACTCTTCTCCGCGCATATGCCTATCGATCGCTTCGAGCAGCAGCTGTGCCGCAGGCGCGAGTTCCCGCCCCTTTCGCGTGATCACGCAGATCGTCCTTTCGACGGCCGGGTTCTCCAGGAGCCGGAAATGGAACTCGCTGAACAGCGGCAAGCGCGCGACCAGGGCGGGCACGATGGAAATGCCGTCCCCGCCGCGCAGCAGCCAGTAGAGCATATTGACCGTCGAGACCTCGTATTGCGGCGCACGCAGAATCTCGCGCAGCGCGGGCACTTCCTGCACCTGCATGCGCGTTCCCGTATCCATCGTCAGGGCGAAGTAGCGCTGTCCTTCCAGCGCCGCGCCTTCCAGCGGCCCCGCCTCGGCGGCGAAGGGATGCGAGGCGGCGCAGATCACCCCCAGCCGGTCCTTGAGCAAAGGGCGAAAGGAAAGCGCCGGTTCATCGGCCCATTGGCTGGTGAAGCCGAGATCGGCGGCGCCCGTGAGAACGCGCTGCTGGATATCGCCCGATACGCCATCGCGGATCGTCAACCCGACATTCGGATATCGCGCCATGAAGCCGCTGATCGCCGGCGCCAGCACATGCGCCATGACGGAGGCCGCCGTGGCGACACTCACATGCCCGCGCTCGCCATTGGCCGTCGCCCGCATATCCGCGATGGCGCCGTCGAAATCCCGCAACAGCCGCTGCGCGACGAGCAGGAACTCGCTGCCCGCGGCGGTGAGATCGACCCGCCTGGTCGTGCGATTGAACAGCCGCAGCCCCAGCGCCTGTTCCAGCTGCTGCACGCTCGCCGTCAGCGCCGACTGGGTGAGGAACAGCCGTTCGGCGGCGGCAGTGAAACTACCCTCCACCGCGACGGCGACGAAACAGCGAAGCTGACGGACGGAGGCGCTGGATTGCATCGCGGGCGATGATTGAGCGATGAAATCGATTAATCAATCCAAAATTCCAATTTGTTTTGCCAATTAAAAAGCCTCACGGTTTCGACAGATCGGCGCGAAACCGGCGGAGAGGCAGCCGTCGCGCCAGACCCATTGTCCCGACCGACTTAACCGACACGTCTGGAATATCCTGAATGTTGAGATTGGCAGCCGATATCGGCGGCACTTTCACGGATGTCGTCGCCTATGACCTGGCCGATGGCGCCGTCGCCTTCGCCAAGGCGCCCTCCACGCCGCAGGAACCGGCGAAGGGCGTGCTCGACGCCCTCTCCGTCCTCGCCGCCCAGCGTGGCGAGGCCCTGCCCGACATGCTTGCACGGGCCGAAAACTTCCTTCACGGCACCACCGTCGCCACCAATACCCTCGCCGAGGGCACCGGCCCGCGCGCCGGCCTGCTGACCACGCGCGGCTTCCGCGACGTTCTGGAACTGCGCGAGGGCACCAAGCAGGACCGCTACGCCCTCCGCACCCCCTTCCCCGAAGCCCTGATCCCCCGCGAATACCGGCTGGAGGTTTCCGAGCGGATCGGTTGGGACGGCAGCCTGCGCGAGGCGCTGGACGAGGATGGCGCCCGCGCCGCCATCGCCGCGCTGCGGGCCGAGAAGGTGGAAGTGCTCGTCATCGGCCTGCTCCATGCGCATGCCAATCCGATGCATGAGCGGCGGCTGGCCGCCCTGGTCGAGGAAAGCGGCTGGGCCGTGCCCGTCATCCTCTCGCACCAGGTGCTGAACCGGCAGGGCGAGTATCAGCGATTCTCGACGGCTGCCGTGAACGCCATCGTCACCCCTCGCCTCGCCGGCTATCTCCGCAAGCTCGAAGCAGGGCTCGTCGAGGCGGCAGGCAAGGCGCTGCCGGTGATGATCATGCAAAGCTCGGGCGGCCTGCTGCCCGCGCCGGCGGCGAGCGAATTCGGCGTCGGCTGCGTCACCAGCGGCCCCGCCGGCGGCGCCATCGCCAGCGCCTTCCTGACGCGCAGCATCGAGGGCAGCCAGGCGGTCGCCTTCGATATCGGCGGCACGACGACCGATATCTCCCTCATCGAGGCCGGCCGCGCTGTCGAGCGCCTGCGCACGGATAGCGATGCGCATACCATCGCCATTCCCTCCATCGACATCCGCGTCGAGGCCATCGGCGGCGGTTCCATTGCTTCGGTCGATGCGGGCGGTGTGCTCTCCGTCGGCCCCCGCAGCGCGGGCGCCATGCCCGGCCCGGCGGCCTATGGCCGTGGCGGCCAGCGCGCGACGGTGACGGACGCGGCCGTGGTGCTCGGCTATCTCGCCGAGGGCGCCTTCATGGGCGGCCGCCTTCCCCTCTCGCGCAGCCTCGCCGCCGAGGTGGTGGCGCGCGACGTGGCCGAACCGCTCGGCCTCTCGCTGGAAGACGCAGCCCGCGCCATCTACCGCCTCGCCGCCACCAAGGTCGCCGAAGGCGTCCGCGCCACCACCGTCGGGCGCGGCATCGACCCGCGCGATCTCGTGCTGATCGGCTTCGGCGGCGCGGGCGGGCTCTATATGGATCTCGTGGCCCGGGAGCTGGAGATGGAGACGGCCATCGCGCCCCGCGCGGCTTCCGTCCTCTCCGCCTTCGGCTTCCTGGCGGCCCCCGTCCGCTTCGACGATGGCCGTACCCTGTCCCTCCCGCTGAACGGGCTCGACGCGGCCCTGTTGCGCGAGACCTTTGCGGGCATGGCCGCCGCCCTCGCCGCGCGCCTCGCCGATGCGGGCTTCCCCGCCGAGCGGCAGCGCTTCGAATACCGGCTGGACTGCCGCTATATCCGCCAGGTCGGCACGGTCGAGGTGCTCGCCACCGGCGATGAAAGCCTCGAGGCCATCGCCGAGAATTTCGCCCGCCGCTACGAGGCGCTCTACGGCCATCGCCACCCCGGCGAGGTCTGCGTGATCGAGAATTGCCGCGTCTCGGCCTTCGGCCTGCAGCAGGCCATCGACTTCCCCGCCGCTTCCGGTAGCGCCACCCCCGCCGAGGCCCTGCGCGGCCATCGCCGCGTCTATGGCGACCGTGGCTGGGAGGAATACCCGGTCTACGGCTTCGAGGAACTGGCCCCCGGCGCGACCGTCACCGGCCCGGCCCTGCTGGAATCCACCACCACCACCATCGTCGTCGAGACCGGCAGCGGCGTGACCATCGATCGCTTCGGCGGCGCCGTCCTGCGCCCGGCCATTCAGGAGCAGGGCGCATGAACGCCATCACCCGCACCGGCGCCGATGCGCTCACCGTCTCGGTCATCCGCGCCAAGCTGAAGGCCATCGTGGAGGAAGTGGTGGAGGTCATGGCCCGCACCGCCTTCTCTCCGCTGCTGAACCAGTCGCGCGATTTCTCCACCGCCATCATCGACGGCCAGGGCCGGTTGCTGAGCCAGGCGGAGCGCGTGCCCATCCATATGGGCGCCCTGCCCTTCGCCGTCGCCGCCGTGCAGGAGCGCTTCGGCACGGATATCACCGAGGGCGACGTCTTTCTGCTCAACGACCCTTATTTCGGCGGCAGCCACCTGCCGGATTTCACCCTCTGCCTCCCCGTCTTCGCCGAAGGCCAGGTGCGCTTCTGGGTGGTGAACCGCGCGCATCAGGGTGATATCGGCGGCATCTCCCCCGGCGGCTACAGCCCCGAGGCGACGCAGATCTGGCATGAGGGCCTGCGCCTGCCGCCGGTGAAGATGGTGGAGGGCGGGAAGCTCGCCGAGGCCGTGCTCGACATCATCTGCCTGAATTCCCGCATGAGCGACGATACGCGCGGCGATGTGCTGGCCCAGCTCGCCTCCGTCCGCGTCGGCGCCGAGCGGCTGGCAGCGCTCTGCGCCCGCTACGGCATCGCCCGCACCGAAGCTTGCTGCGAGGCCATTCTCGATGCCGGCGAACGCGCCATGCGCGCCCAGCTCCGCGCCTGGGCCGATGGCGTCTATGAAGGCGAAAGCTGGCTCGACCCGCCGAAGCTGGGCGCGCAGCCCGTGCGCATCCATGCCCGCGTGACCATCAAGGGCGACACCGCCGAGATCGACCTCTCGCAGAGCGATGACCAGCTCCCGAACTTTCTCAACAGCTCGCTGCCCAATACCATCGCCTCGGTCAATGTCGCCTTCATGTATCTCAGCGAGAGCCAGGAGGCGCAGAACGAGGGCAGCTCCCGCCCGCTGACCATCGTGACGCGGCTGGGCAGCGTGGTGGAGCCCAAGGCCCCCGCCCCCGTCACGGCCTGCACCACGCTGACGGCAAGCGTGGTCATCGAGGCCATCATGAAGGCGCTGGAAGCCGCGGCCCCCGGCCAGGTGCTCTGCGGCTTCGCCCGGCGCTTCCGCTTCGCCATCGCGGGGGAGGACCGCAACGGGCGGCGCTTCCTCTGGCATTATTTCTCCAATCGCGGCGGTGCGGGCGCCCATGCGGTCTGCGACGGCTGGAGCAATCTGGGCGTGGTGCACAGCCCCGGCGGCAATACGGCGCCGAGCGTGGAGCGGACGGAATCCGTCTTCCCCTTCACCATCGAGGCCTATCACCTCCGCCCCAATTCGGCGGGCGACGGCATGCATCGCGGCGGCCTCGGCGGGGTCTATGCCCTTCGTTATGAAGGCACCGCCCCCGCGCTCATGACGCCCACGGGCGATGGCGTGGACGTGCCGCCCTATGGCCTCGCGGGCGGCAAGCCCGGCCTCGGCAATCAGGTGCTGTTGGAACAGGGCGGGCAGATGGCCCCGCTCCAAAGCAAGGCCGGCACGCAGATGCTGCAGCCGGGCGGGCGGCTCGTCTGCCTCTCCGCTGGCGGCGGCGGCTATGGCGATCCGGCGCGGCGTGACCCGGCGCTGCGCGAGCGTGACCGCCGACGAGGCTACACGGACTGAAGCACAGACTAAGCGACGGGCCGGCGGAAGACCGGCCCGCCAATCCAGAGGAAGCCAGTACGAAACCCCAATGCCCTGAAAGGGCTCATCGCATGACCAATATCACCCGCCGCCAGGCCCTCGCCGGGCTTTCCGCCGGCTTCCTCGCCACCGGCGCGCAGGCTCAGGAGCGCTACCCCTCCCGCGCCGTGCAGATCGTGCTCTCCTGGGCGCCCGGCGGCTCCTCGGATACCGTGACGCGCCTCCTGGCCCAGGGGCTGGGCACGGTGCTGAACGGCAATTTCGTGGTCGACAACCGCCCCGGCGCGGGCGGGACGATCGGGCATGCCTATGTCGCCCGCGCCAAGCCCGATGGCTATACGCTGCTGGTCGCGACCAACAGCACCTATGCCATCGCGCCCTATCTCTACGAGAGCATCCCCTATGACGGGAACACGGCCTTCACGCCGATCTCGCTGCTGGCGACCAATGGGCAGATCCTCTGCGTGCATCCTTCCGTGCCGGCCAATACGGTTGCCGAGTTCATCGCCCTGGCCAAGGCCAAGCCCGACACCATCCCTTATGCCTCCTCGGGCATCGGCGCGACGAGCCATCTGGCGGCCGAACTGCTGATGTCCATGGGCGGGATCACGCTGGTCCACGTCCCCTATCGCGGCGGGGCGGAGCCGGTGCAGGCGCTGATCAGCGGCCAGGTCATGATGAATTTCATGGATGCCAGCACGGCCAAGCCCCTGATCGAGAGCGGGGCCATCAAGGGCCTGGGCGTCAGCACGCCCCAGCGTTCGCCGCTGCTGCCGCAAGTGCCGACCATCATGGAATCCGGCCTGCCGGGCTTCGAGTCCTCCACGGATTTCGCCCTCATGGCCCCCGCCGGCCTCCCTGCCCCGCTGGTCGAGACGCTCTATGACGCCTCGCGCAAGGCCCTGGCCCTGCCTGCGACGGCCGACCGGCTGAAGAACATGGGCATGACGGTGATCTCCGGCACCCCGGCTGAATTCGGCCCCTATGCGGCGAAGGAAAACGCCAAGTGGTCGAGCATCATCCGCGAGCGGGGCATCAAGGCGAGCTGACGCGCCTTTAGTACTAGGTATTGCCGACAGGGTGTCGCCGGGGAGGCTTTCCTCCAGGCGACGCCCGCGCCTCAGCCCCGGGCGGTGCCTACCCTTCCCGTGCCGGTGCCGTCGCGGCCAGAAGGCTGTCGATCACCTCCCAGCGGATGCCGACCTGCTCCACGATCGTGCCGCCCACCCTGATCGGCTCGCGCAGGACGGGGCGGCCGCCGAGATGGCGGTAGAACCAGAGGCTGGGATTGCCGGCCAGCACCCAGAGCATCACCGAATGGCAGCCGATGGCGGACAGATGCGTCGCCATCGCCCGCAGCAGCCGCCGGCCGACGCGGCGATCCTGAAAATCCGACAGCACATAGAGCGTATGCACCTCGCCATCGGCGAAGCCGCCCCGGCGCGCGCGGCCGCCTGAGGCGAAGCCCACGATGCGCGTGCCGCCATCGGCCTCCACGGCATCGGCCTCGGCCACGAAAATCGCGTGGCCATCAAGGCGGTTCTGAATGCCATGGGCATATTGCCGCGCGAGGCGGGCGGTGTTCAGCGAGGCAAGATATTCGGGCGGCAGCAGGCTCGGATAGGTGTCCTGCCAGGCTTCGACATGAACTTCGGCAATGCCGAGGGCGTCAGTGGGGCGGGCGCGGCGGATGGCGATCATCGCACCGCCTCCGCGCCCATCCGGGCGTCAGCGGCGGCGAAGCACCGCGGCGAAGAAGCCATCCGTCCCATGGCGCGCAGGGTCGAGCGCCATGTCTGGCCCTTCGCAGGGCGGTGGAACGGCGAGCCCCTGCCCCGCCCAGCTTTCCGCCAGGGGCACGCGCTCGAACTCAGTATGTCGCGCCAAGAAGGCATCGACCTGCCCCTCGTTCTCTTCCGGCAATACCGAGCAGGTAGCGTAAACCAGTTTTCCGCCGCTGCGCACCAGCCGAGAGGCCGTATCGAGGATCACAGCCTGTTTTTCGAGAAGCTCCGTGAGGTCCTGCGGCCCGGTGCGGGTGCGGCCATCCGGATTGCGGCGCCAGGTGCCCGTCCCGGTGCAGGGCGCATCGACCAGCACGCGGTCGAACTGCTCGGCCCGGCGCTTCACGAAGCGGTCGCCAGGCACGAGGAGGTGCCGCTCGGCATTATCCACCCCCGCACGGCGCAGGCGGACCACCGCCCCCTGCAGGCGTTTTTCGGACACGTCGCAGGCGACGATGCGGCCGCGATTGCCCATGGTCGCGGCGATGGCCAGGGTCTTGCCCGCCGCCCCCGCGCAGTAATCGGCGACGCGCATGCCGGGCTGCGCATCGGTCAGCAGGGCGATGAGCTGACTGCCCTCGTCCTGGATCTCAACGAGCCCCTTCTCATAAGCGACGGTTGCGGAAATCGGCCGACGCGAAGGAATGCGCAGGCCCCAGGGCGAGAGCGGGGTGAGTTCCGTCTCGATTCCCTCGCCCGCCAGCGCCTTCTGCGCCACTTCGCGGCTCGTCCGCAGCAGATTGGCGCGCAGATCGAGCGGCGCGGGCTGGTCCATCGCGGCCGAAACTTCGGTCAGCCTCTCACCGAACCGCGCCTGGAAGCCGGGCAGCGCCCAGGCCGGGACGTTGTAGCGAATGGGCTCCGGCATGGCCTGGTCGATCAGGCTGCGCTTGGCCAGCGCGCGAGCCACCTGCGTCTCGGCGGGCGTCAGCGGCTCGGCGGCATGGCCACCGCCGGGAAAGGCATTAGAGAGCCCCTCCAGCTTCCAGCCATCGACGAGGATGAGCTGCGCCAGGATGAGATGACGTGCCGTCTGCGCCGCGCCGATCTCGCCGAGATGCCAATCGAGCCGCATGCGCTGGCGGATCACGCTCCAGGCCCGCTCGGCAACGGCGCGCCGGTCGCCCGAGCCGATATAGCGGCGGGTGCGGAAGAAATCGTTCACCGTGGCATCAGCGGGGCGGCGCGGCTGGGCGTCGATAGTGCCGATGAGGTCGATGGCGGCAGCGATACGGGCGGCGGGAGTCATTATTATATCCAGATCAGAATGGCGCCCGTTCACGGCGGGTCCAGGGAGGAGCCTTCCTCCCCGGCGAGGTCCGGGGGCGGTGCCCCCGGGGATGGGCCTCAGCCCTCGGCGCGGTAGTTCGGCGCCTCGCGGGTGATGGCCACGTCATGCACATGGCTCTCGCGAAGGCCCGCATTGGTGATGCGGCGGAAGCGGGCGTTCTTCTGCATGTCGGCGATGGTGGCCGAGCCGGTATAGCCCATGGCCGCCTTCAGGCCGCCGACCATCTGATGGATGACCGCACCCACCGGGCCCTTGTAGCCCACGCGGCCCTCGATGCCTTCCGGCACGAGCTTCAGCGTGTCCTGCACCTCGGCCTGGAAGTAGCGATCGGCCGAGCCGCGCGCCATGGCGCCCAGCGAGCCCATGCCGCGATACGATTTGTAGGAGCGGCCCTGGTAAAGGAAGACCTCGCCCGGCGCCTCGTCGGTGCCAGCGAAGGCGGAGCCCATCATCACGGCGTCCGCACCGCCGGCCACGGCCTTGGCGATATCGCCCGAGCTGCGGATGCCGCCATCGGCGATGGCGGGCACGCCCTTCTCGCGGGCGGCCATGGAGGATTCCATCACCGCCGTCAGCTGCGGCACGCCCACGCCCGCCACGATGCGGGTGGTGCAGATGGAGCCGGGGCCGATGCCGATCTTCACCGCATCCGCACCCGCCTCGATCAGCGCCAGCGCGGCCTCGGGGGTCGCGATATTGCCGGCGATGACCTGCACGGAGTTGGACTTCTTCTTGATCGTCTCGATAGCGCGCAGCACGCCGGCCGAATGGCCATGGGCGGTGTCGACCACCAGCACGTCCACCTCGGCCTCGATCAGCTCATAGGCGCGCTTCAGCCCATCCTCGCCCACGCCCGTCGCGGCGGCGACGCGGAGGCGGCCAAGCGCGTCCTTGGAGGCATTCGGGTTGGCCTGGGCCTTGTCCATGTCCTTCACGGTGACGAGGCCGACGCAGCGATACTGGTCATCGACGACCAGCAGCTTCTCGATGCGATGCTTGTGCAGCAGGCCCTTGGCCATATCCGGCGTGAAGGAACCCTGGAGCGTCACGAGGTTCTCGCGCGTCATCAGCTCGTAGACGCGGAGATTAGGGTCGGTCGCGAAGCGGACGTCGCGGCTGGTGACGATGCCGACCAGGCGGTTCGTCTCGCGCTCCACCACGGGAATGCCGCTGATATGGTGCTGCGCCTGCAGGGCGCGGACATCGGCGAGGGTCTGGTCGGGGTAGATGGTAAGGGGGTTCACCACCATGCCGGATTCGAACTTCTTCACCCGGCGGACCTGCGCGGCCTGCTCCTCGGCGGTGAAGTTCTTGTGGATCACGCCGAGGCCGCCGGCCTGGGCCATGGCGATGGCCATGGGCGCCTCGGTCACGGTGTCCATCGCCGCCGAGATCAGGGGGATGTTCAGCGAGATCTCCCGCGTCACCCGCGTGCGCACATCGGTCTGCGCGGGCAGAACCTGGCTGTAGGAGGGCACCAGGAGCACATCGTCGAAAGCATAGGCTTCTTCGATCGTGATGCGCGACGGGATGGTATCGGGAGCCATGGCGGGAGGGACCTTTCGAGCGGTCGCAGGCGGTTCGGAACCGCTGCCTTGGCGCGCCCCCTTACTCTTCTTGATGCAGGGACTGCAAGCGTCAGTACGGTTGCAGCAACGCGGTGCAGACCCGCGTCAGGGGAAAACCGAGCCCCTTGCGGAGGGCAGCGCACCCGTCAGGCCTGCATTAAGACAGCATTGATCCTGAGAATTACTATCAATTTCGAGAAGATGAGTCGGACGCCGATAAGATTTGTTTCTTCCAGTTCAATAAAAATCCAACTAATGGCAGAATTCCCCCGCGACCGGCCTGGCCGACGTGTCAGGCGCCCCCCCGGAGTTCGCCATGACGACCCGCTACCCCCGAACCATCGTCCTGCTGCACTGGCTGACGGCACTGCTGATCATCGCCGCCTATGTCACCAGCGAAGGCGGCCGCCGCATGCGCGCCGACCCCGCCATGCTGCATTTCGCGCTGGGGCTGAGCGTGCTGGTGCTGACCGTGCCGCGCCTGATCGCGCGATTCACGCAGCGCCTGCCCGGCCCCACGCGGCAGACCCCGCCGCTGATGGCCAAGGCCGCGGGATTGGGCCATGCCCTGCTCTATCTGCTGCTGATCGGCCTGCCGCTGACCGGCTGGTACTCGGCCTCACGCATGGGCATCGCGCTGGATTGGGGCTTCTTCTCGCTGCCCGCCATCGCCACGGCGACCGATGGGCCCGCCGGCATCGTCGCGGAAATCCACGAGACGGCCGGCAATGTCATTCTCTACCTGGCCGGTGCCCATGCGCTGATCGCGATCTGGCACCACGTCGTCATGCGCGACGGCACCCTGTCGCGCATGAGCCCTCACGCCTGAGAGGGAGGCTCAGCCGCGGAAGCCGGTCGCCACCACATACATCTCGGCGCTGTCCTTGCGGCTCGAGGGGGGTTTGGCATGGCGCACCACGGCGAAGTCCCGCTTCAGCCGGTCGAGCAACGTCTTCTCGGTGCCGCCCTGGAAGACCTTGGCGACGAAAGTCCCGCCCGGCGCGAGCACTTTGCAGGCGAAATCGAGCGCCAACTCGACCAGGCCGATGATGCGCAGGTGATCGGTCGCGTTATGGCCCGTGGTGTTCGGCGCCATATCGGACATGACGATATCCGCCTGCCCCGAGAGCGCGTCGAGCACGGCCTTTTCAACCGCCTCATCCTCGAAATCGCCCTCGAGGATGATGGCGCCATTGATCGGCTCGATGGGCAGAAGGTCGAGCGCGACGATCTTGCTCTGCTCGCCCGCCTTCTTCACGGCATATTGCGTCCAGCCGCCGGGGGCCGCGCCGAGATCGACCACGCGGGCACCCGGTTTGAAGAAATGGTATTTCTCGTCGAGCTCGATGATCTTGAAGGCCGCGCGCGAGCGCCATCCGGCGGCGCGGGCCGCGCGGACATAGGGGTCGTTCAACTGGCGCTCGAGCCAGCGCTGGCTGGCGGTGGTGCGGCCCTTGGCGGTGCGCAGGCGCGTGGTCAGGCCGCGCGCGCCATCGATCGGCGATTTACTCATGGGATGCTCACTGCGCCAGGGAGCGGGTCTTCTGCAAGCCGTTCCGCGCCAGACGAGCCTCGCGCATCATGCGGAGCAGCATCCCTTCGCGCAGGCCACGGTCGGCCACCGTCAGCCGCGTGGAGGGCCAGACCCGCCGGATGGCGGCATAGACCGCACAGCCGGGCAGCACGAATTCAACGCGTTCCGGCCCGACGCAGGGGTGGCTCGCCAGCCCCTCACGGCCCAGCGCGAAGAGATCGCCCAGCGCCTGGTCGGCCAGGGCGGTGTCGAGAATCTTCCCATCCACCAGCGGGCGCGAATAGCGCGGCAGGGCCATGGCGACGCCGGCCAGCGTCGTGACCGTGCCGGAAGTGCCCATGATGCGCACGCCGCCCGCGCGGATCTCCTGCTGGATGCAATGGACCTTGTCGAAACAGGCGAGCTTCTCGGCCACCTCATCAACCACCGCGAAGAAGCCCTTCTCGGTGAAGCAGGAATGGCCAGCGCGCTCGGCGAGGTTCACCACGCCCACCGGCAGCGAGAGATAGCCCATCAGCCGCGGGCCCTCGGCGCAGGGCTGGCCGGGCACATGCTTCGGCGCCCTGATCCAGGCGATTTCCGTGCTGCCGCCGCCGATATCGAAGAGCAACGCCCGGCGATCCTCCGGCTCCAGCAGGGGCGCGCAGGATTCCATCGCTAGTTCGGCCTCTTCGCGGGGCGCGATGATGCGGAGGTTCAACCCCGTCTCGGCCGCGACGCGGGCGATGAACTCCGGCCCGTTCTCGGCGCGGCGGCAGGCTTCCGTCGCCACGGCCGTCAGATGCTTCACCGGACGGCGGGCGAGCTTATTGGCGCAGGCGCTGAGCGCGCCCAGGGCCCGGTCCATCGCCGCCGGCTGCAACCGCCCCGTCGCCGCCAGGCCCTCGCCCAGCCGCACGATGCGGGAAAAGCTGTCGAGCACCCGGAAGCCCTGCGGCCCGCCCGGGGCCGCGACGAGCAGGCGGCAGTTATTCGTCCCCAGGTCGATCGCGCCGAACGTCGCGCCGCAACCCGCCGCGGCATGGGCCGGGCGGGGGAGGCAGTCGACGGTCGGGATCAAACTATCCTGGGACATGGCGCTCATATGGTTACGGCACCGCATGATGGCGACACCCTCATCATGGCCCCGCTTCATGGCGGCCATACGGCCAAGCGGGGCTTGATCAGGGCATCGTCTCTTCACGTGCCGGTGCCGCGCCCGCCTAATAGGACTCGGCCCCAGCGCGCAAGAGCGCATGACGATGCGGTGTCAATGATCCGGCGACTGCAACCCTGGGGCAAGAAATTTCGGACCCTTATTCCGCACGAAGCGGGTTGCCACCCTGTGGCGGGGTGGGTATATCCCCGGCCACACCGCTTGGGGGATAGTTTAGCGGTAGAACTCCCGGCTCTGACCCGGGCAGCCTTGGTTCGAATCCAGGTCCCCCAGCCACTCTTCCTTGAAAATCAGAATGCCATTCCAAGGGCCCGGCCTAGCGCCGCCGGCCCGTTTTGTGCGTTTGGCCACCCGATCGGGCATGGCTGCGGATTATTGTTCCGGAATCAATCTGAAGTAAAATAAATCCACCATCGTAGAAATCCACAAACAATAAAGCATTTCCATAGAAATGTTTCCAACAAGACACGGTTCCATATAATTCAAATAATACCGCAAAATGGTATTATAATACAGTTATACGGTTAAATAAAACCGCTCTCAATTTCGTTATGACAATCCAATCATGTTCAGGAAGTTTTCCGCCTGGGCGGCGTCCGGATACATCCCGCAATAATCCTTCACCGAAGGGCGGTGGAGACTCAATTCCCTCTAAAGCTCCCGGCATTGGCGGTGAAACACCCGCCAAAACGGATGCTCTTTACTTAATTCATTTCGATTTACTAACTTTTTCATCAATATTTCGGAGGATAGTTGAAATGGCACTTGCAAGTGTAAGCCTGGCCGGGACCACCGTTACCTTGCTGCCCGGCGATCCCGGCACGGGTAGCGGCAGCAGCAACGGGGTGAATATCTCAGCGCTGAACAACGGCACTCTCAACGTCGAGGGCTCGACGGTCGAGATCAAGAGCATCGCTGGCGTGACGGCCGCCTCCTCGGCGACCTTCAACGTCTATGACGGCGGAAACCTGACCTTCAACGGCGGGCTCGTAAACCTCGCCGCCATCAGCTCAACGACGATTAATATCGCCGACGGCACCGTGAACATGAACGCCGGCGGCCTGGGCCTGGCGGGCCTCAACAACCTGCTTTCGGAAACGACCATCAATTTCCAGGGCGGCGTCGGCGCCTTCAATTTTGACGGCCCCACCCTCTCGGTCCTCGGCTCCTACAGCTTCAACGTCACCGGCATGGGCCTCGGCGACAGCGTAGGCGTCGATGGTGCCACCTTCTCGAGCTTCAGCGCGGGCTCCGCCACGAGCGGCACGCTTGTCCTGACGGTGCCGGGCGCCATTTCCCCGCTGCTCGACACGACCGTCACCATCAATATGTCGGCAGTCGACCCCTCGCTCATCGCCGCCCTGTCGGCGAACCCCAACTCGGTCTTCGTCGATGGCACGCTCACGGTCGTCTGCCTGCTGCGTGGCACCCACGTCCTGACGCCCGAAGGCGAGGTGCGCGTCGAATCCCTCACGCCGGGCGATTTGGTGATGACGCAGGTCGGCGAGGATCTGGTGCCGGCCCCGGTGAAGTGGATCGGCACCCGCGCCATCGACCTCAGCCGCCATGCGCAGCCGGAGGGCCTTCGCCCCATCCGCATCTCGGCCGGCGCGCTGGGCGAGAACGTGCCGCATCGCGACCTGCTCGTCAGCCGCGACCACTGCATGTTCATCGATGGCAAGCTGGTCGAGGCGCATTGGCTGGTGAACGGCTCGACCATCACGGTCGATACCAGCATCAACCAGGTCGAGTATTTCCACGTCGAGCTCGACCGGCACAGCCTGCTGATCGCCGAGGGCGCGCCGACCGAGAGCTATCTCGAGACGGGCAACCGCCACCTCTTCAGCAATGCCAAGGTGACGACCCTGCGCCCCGTCTTCGGCCTGCGCAGCGCCTCCGAGCCGAGCTGCTTCCCCCTCATGACCGAGCGGAAGGAGCTGCTGGACCTCGCCGCCCGCCTCGTGGCGCGCGCCGAAAGCCTCGGCTGGCACCGCACCCGCGATGCCCGCGTCCATCTCCGCGTCGACGGCCAGGTTCTGCTGCCCAAGGCCAAGGAAGGGCGTGTTCTGCGCTTCACTCTCCCGGCCGGCGTGCGGTCGGTCGAGCTTCACTCGACGCATGGCGTGCCCCGCGCGGTGAAGAGCAATAATCTCGACGGCCGCCGCCTGGGCATTGCCCTCGCCGGCTTGCACTACAAGCAGTGGGGCAAGTCCGTGGTGGTGAGGCCCGGCGACACGAAGCTGGGCCGGGGCTTCCATCAGCCTGAGACGAAGGACGGCAAGGGCTTCGCCTGGACGTCGGGCAATGCCGACATCACCGCGATGGTCGCTTCCATCCTGATCACTGGCGGTGAACTTGCGGTCGAGATCGCGGAAGTTCAGACGGCGTGGCTCCCGCCCAGCACGGCGCCCGCGACGAGAAAGGCCGCCAAGGCCTCGTGATCGCGGCGGCCAGGGAGGGGCACCCACCCCCTTCCCTGGCCCCGACGGCAGAGACAGGCGCCGGCCCCTCGGGCTCGGCGCCTGTTTCACGTCATGGTGGGAGGCTCAGCCCAGCGGCGTCGTGCCGCGCGGGTCGCTCGCGGGGTTGGTGGCCGTTTCAGGCAGGGGCGCTCCGAAAGTCTCGCGCCAGCGCTGCAGCGACCAATGCACCGTCGGGAAGGCCAGTTCCGTCCAGGGGATTTCCTCCCAGGCGAAAAGGCGCACCTCCAGGCTCTCCGGCCCCGGCGCGAAACCCGGCTCGGCGAGGCGGGCCCGGAAGATGATCTGCACCTGCCCGATCCGCGCGATGGACCAGACGGCGAGCATGCCGTCGATGGCGAGCTTCACCCGCGCCTCTTCCCAGGCCTCGCGCGCAGCGCCTTCCTGCACCGTCTCGCCCAATTCCATATAGCCGGCCGGGATGGTCCAGAATCCGCGGCGGGGTTCGATCGCGCGGCGGCAGAGAAGGATCCGGCCCTCGTCATCGCTGACGACGGCGCCCGTCACGATCTTCGGGTTCTCATAGGCGATGAAGCCGCAATCGCCGCAGACCAGCCGCTCGCGATCCTCCCCTTCGGGGATTCGGCGGGTGAAGGGTGCGGGCGGCGCAGGCATCTCTGACATGCCGCCAGCCTGAGGCAGGCAAGCGGGGCAGACAACACCTTAGAGCGGCCTCTAAAGCCGACTGCCCGAGGATGCTGCCGGGTTTTCGTGCCACCTGGGCGGCGTCGGCCCGATGCGTGAGCATCCGGCCGAACTACGGCGCTGAACGCGCCCTAATTATAAGGAAGCCGCAGCCCTGGCTCCCGCCAGGGCATGGTCGCGAGCCGGCCAGAGCCTGAGAGGGTGATCCAGGCGGTCCTCATATCCGGCCCGCCGAAGCAGATATTCGTGGTCATGGGGTCAGGCATCGGCACCACGTCCAGAATCTCGCCCTCGGGCGAGATGGTGGTGATCTCCCCCGCCACCAGCGTCGCGACCACGATATTGCCCGAGGCCGCGATGGCCAGGCTGTCCAACCGCCGGTAGCCCGGCAGGGTGCAGAGCAGCCGGCCGCCATGCGGGCTCGGCCAGGGCAGCTTCTTCACCGTGCCGCTGCCCGTCACCTCCCAGGCCCAGACGCGGCCGGTCTCGGTCTCGGCGACATAGACGGTGCGGCCATCGGGCGAGACACCCACGCCATTGCCGCCGCCCGGAATCGGATGCGCCGCCTCGACGATCCGCGACCCATCGGCCGCCGCCCAATAGAGCCCGCCATGGTCGCGATCGCGCGGGCGGGATTTGCCGAGGTCGCTGAACCAGAAGCCTTCCCGCCCGTCGAACATCAGGTCATTCGGCCCGCGCAGCCCATGCTCGCCCACGCGGTCGTAGAGGCGGCGGATCTCGCCGGTCTTGGGATCGACCGTCTCGATACGGCCCGTCTCGTAATCGGCGGGCTGGCGATAGGGTCGGAGCACGCCGCCCTCTTCGGTGAAGTCGAAACCGCCGTTGTTACAGAGATAGAGCAGCCCGCCCGGCCCCAGCGCCAAGCCATTGGGCCCGCCCGGCACTTTCGCGACCAGGGACTTGGCGCCATCGGGGGCGACGCGGGTGATGCAGCGCCGCTCGATCTCGACCAGCAGCACGCTGCCATCGGGCATGGCGACCGGGCCTTCGGGAAAGCGCAGGCCCTCGGTGACGATCCGGAGTTCCGGCATTGGCACGTTCCTTCCTTTTTCGTGACGGAAACGGACCATGAAAGCGGGCAAAGAAAAAGGGCCGGCGGATCAACCGCCGGCCCCGCACACTATTCGAGGGTTACGCTAGTCACGCCGCGCTGGGCAGAACTTCGACCGTGCGCGACGGAGTCGTGGAAATTGCGATCTTGCGGGGCTTCAGCGCCTCCGGCACGCGGCGGCGGAGCGCCACATGCAGCAGGCCGTTCTGGAGTTGCGCCCCCTCAACCTCGATATGGTCGGCGAGAACGAAGCGGCGCTCGAAGGGGCGCCCGCTGATGCCGCGATAGAGGAAGCGGCTCTCGTCCTCCTCACGCTCGGCACGGCCGGTGACGACCAGCACGTTCTCCTGCGTGGTGATATCGAGATCGGCCTCGCTGAAGCCGGCCACGGCCATGGTCAGCGTGTAGCTGTCATCGCCGGCGCGCTCGATATTGTAGGGCGGGTAACCGGCATTGGCGGCCGCCGCGCGTGCGCTGTCCACCTGGCGCGCAAGACGGTCGAAGCCGATGGCCGAACGAAAAAGGGGAGCGAAATCGATCGCGTTCATCAGAACCTCCTGAGGAGCAAGGTCTGTTGCACCGCGGCTTCTACCGGGATCGTCCCCCCAACCGGGCAGGACTTGGCTTCCGCCGCGCCGGCAGCCCCTTCAGGGCACCGCCGGCAGAGCCAAAAATAGAAATCACGCCCTGGCGCTTCAAGACCTCCGCAGCGCCGCATACCCGAAAAGCGAAAGGGCCTCCGGCTGATGCCGAGGGCCCTTGAAAACGCTCACGATTCCCTTGCGGGAGCCGCGGTCGGCGATCAGCCGGCCTTGCGGGCGCCGATGCCAGCGAACTTCTTGTTAAACTTCGCGATCTGGCCGCCCGTGTCGATGATGCGCTGCACGCCGGTCCAGGCCGGATGCGACTTCGGGTCGATGTCGAGGCGCAGCGTGTCGCCTTCCTTGCCCATGCAGGAGCGGGTCTTGTAGGTCGTCCCGTCCGTCATGATGATGTTGATCTCGTGGTAGTCGGGGTGAATATCGGGCTTCATTTGGCGCACTCGTCAGCTAAAGCAACCGATGCCGACCGGTCGCGGGAGATCGCGCGTATAGAGAAACCCGTGGCACGATGCAAGTTTGCCAAGCTCCGCCCTGGGTTCCGCCGCACGCGGGTCAGGCGGCAGTGGGCAAATCCGGCTTGGTGACGATCACGCAGCCCCGTTTCGTCACCACCACGGTATGTTCGTACTGCACCGTCAGCGCCCTGGGGTTGCTATAGAGCGTCCAGGGATCATTCCCGTCCTCGGCCCATTCGGCGCCCAGCGAGAGGAAAGGCTCGACGGTGAAGACGAGTCCCTCCCCCATCACCCGCCTTTCGGATTTGTCGGGCCAGGTCGCGATCTCGCCCGGTTCTTCATGCAGCGAGCGGCCGACGCCATGGCTCGCGAGGTTCCGCACCAGCGTATAGCCGTGCTTGCGGGCGAATTCGCCCACCGCCTGGCCGATGCTGGCGAGTCGCTGCCCGGCATGCACCTGGTTGATCCCGGCCTGCATCGCCCGCCGCCCGTCGCGGCAGAGGCGCTCCACTTCGGGCCGCACCGGCGGCACCGGGAAGGAGGCGCCGGTATCGGCGAAGAAACCGTCCATCTCGGCCGAGACGTCGATATTCACGAGATCCCCTGGCCGGATCACGCGCGGGCCGGGGATGCCGTGGGCGATCTCCTCGTTCACGCTGATGCAGGTGGCCCCAGGGAAGTTATAGGCCATCTCGGGCGCCGGATTGGCGCCCTCGGCCGCCATGTAGCGGCGGCCCACGGCATCGAGCTCGGCGGTCGTCATGCCCGGCTCCATGGCGCGGGACATGACGATGACCGTATTGGCGACGATCCGGCCGATCCGCTGCAGCCCGAGAAGCTCGGCCTCGTCGGTGACCGTCATCGCGCCGTCAGACCTCGGCCTCAGCGAAGATGCGCGACACGTCGCCGTTCCAGATCGTCTCGTAGCGGCGAATCCAGCGATCGGCCTGGGTCTCGCCGCTGGCCAGCACGGCATCGAGCGGCGAGAGATGCCGCTCCTCGTAGAAGCCGCGCGCTCGCAGGCCGCCGCGCGCGATGGCCACCACATCCTTCGCCACGTCGCGCAGCGCATGGCCGCGGATGGTCGCCGAGAGGCCCTGGGTCGGCACGGCCAGACGCAGCGCCTGCATTTCCGACACCGCCCAGTCCTTGATCAGGGCGGCGGCGGCCTTCTGCGCCGCATCGTCATAGAGCAGCCCGACCCAGAGGGCCGATTGCGCCACCATCATCTCCGGGCTGCCCGCATCCGCGCCGCGCATCTCCAGGAAGCGCTTGAGGCGGACATCGGTGAAGACCGTCGTCACGTGATCGGCCCAGTCGCCCATATTGGGCGTGATGTCGGGGCGGCCCGGCAGGCCCTTGTCGATGAACTGGCGGAAGGTGATGCCCGTCGCATCCACGAAGGCGCCGTCGCGCATCACGAAATACATCGGCACGTCGAGCACCCAGTCGGCGAAACGCTCGAAGCCGAAGCCGTCCTCGAAGGCGACGGCGGGGATGCCGGTGCGGTCGGGGTCGGTCTGGGTCCAGACATGGCCGCGCAGGGTGCGGAAGCCGGTCAGCTTGCCTTCCATGAACGGGCTGTTGGCGAAAAGCGCGGTCGCCAGCGGCTGCAAAGCCAGCGAAATGCGGAACTTCTCGACCATATCGGCCTCGGTGCCGAAATCGAGATTCACCTGCACGGTGCAGGTGCGCAGCATCATGTCGAGCCCGAGTTGCCCCACGCGGGGCATGTAGTTCTTCATGATCGAATAGCGCTGCTTCGGCATCCAGGGCATCTGCTCGCGCGTGGCCAGCGGATGGAAACCCAGCGGCGCATAGGCGATGCCCAGCGGGCCCGCGACCTCGCCCAGCTCCGCCAGATGCGAATCGAGCTCGGCCCGCGTCTCGTGCAGATCGACCACGGGGGCGCCGGAAAGCTCCGTCTGCCCGCCCGGCTCGAGGCTGACCGAGGCGCCATCCTTCGTCAGGCCGATGGGGTTGCCGCGATCGAGAATAGGCGACCAGCCCTTCGCCTGCAGCCCTTCCAAGATGGCGCGGATGCCGTCGGGCTCATAAGGCGGCGGCGCGAGATCGGCCCGGCGGAAGCCGAATTTCTCGTGCTCGGTGCCTATGCGCCAAGCGTCCCGTTGTTTCGACCCCGCGGCGAACCAGCCTGCAAGTTGCGACAGGCCTTCGATCGGCGTGAGGTCGGCCTCGCCGGGATTCGACATGCTACCATCCGTTATCGCGCAGCCCGGCAGGACGCCGGGCGCGATGCTTAGAAGAAACGATACTAGACCGTGGTTTCCTGCCAATCCCCACAGAGGGATTGCAGCAGCACGAGGCCCGAGACCGCCGCCGTCTCCGCCCGCAGGATGCGCGGACCGAGCCCAGCCGGTCGAAGAAAGGGATGACGGAGCAGAACGTCAAGCTCCGGCCCCGTGAATCCCCCCTCCGGCCCGACGAGCCAGGCGAGCGGCGGCCGCGCACCCGACAGCGCCCGGGCCAGGGGCTGCGCATCCTCCCGGGCCGCGCCGTAATAGATCGGCGCGCCGTCCCAGCGGTCGAGCAGGGTGAAGAGCGGCAGGGGCTCGGCCACCGCCGGCACGTCGAGCCGCTCGCATTGCTCGGCCGCCTCGCGGGCGATATTGGCCAAGCGCGCGGTATTCACCCGATCGGTGATGGTGCGCGCCGTGGTCACGGGCTGGATGCGTGAAACGCCGAGTTCCGTCGCCTTTTCCACGATCCAGTCCATGGCGTCGCGCTTCACCGCGGCGATGATGAGGCGCATATCGGGCCCTGTCGCCTGCGCCCGAAGCGGGCGCAGAAGCTCGAGCACGGCCTTGTCCTTCCTGCCGGACTCGATCCGCGCCTCCCATTCGCCATCGGCGCCATTGAAGAGATGCACGAGATCGCCCGGCTTACGGCGCAGCACCTGGTTCAGGTAATGCCCCTGCCCCGGATCGGCCTCAACCATCTGGCCGGCCGCGAGCGGCGTGGAAAGGAAGAGGCGCGGGATGGTCATTGCGGAGACGGCTCTGGACAGGAAAGGCTGCCCGGCGACTATAGCCCGCATGATCGCGAAGACCGAAATGCGCCATACCGATATCCGCACCACCGGCTGGGTGGGCAGCCTGCCCGAGGCCTGGCGGCCCTACGCGCTGCTGATGCGGCTCGACCGGCCGATCGGTTCCTGGCTGCTGGCCATTCCCGGCCTCTGGGCCTTCGCGCTCGCGGCGCCGAATTGGGCGACGGGCCTCTGGCTCACGGCGCTTTTCGCGCTGGGCGCCGTGGTGATGCGCGGCGCCGGCTGCGTGGTGAACGACCTGTGGGACCGCGATATCGATCCGCTGGTGAGCCGCACCGCCGGCCGCCCCATCGCCTCGGGCGCCGTCTCAGTCAAGAAGGCGCTGGCCTTTCTCGGCGTGCTGCTGCTGATCGGCCTCGGCATCCTGGTGCAGCTCAACCCGACGGCCATCCTGCTCGGCATTCTCTCGCTCGTGCCGGTCGTGGCCTATCCGCTCGCCAAGCGGGTGATGCGCTATCCGCAGCTGGTGCTCGGCATCGTCTTCTCCTGGGCGGCGCCCATGGGCTACGCGGCGGCGACGGGGCGGCTCGATGCGGTCGCGCTGCTGATGTGGGCGGCAGGCTTCTTCTGGATCTTCGGCTACGACACGATCTATGCGCATCAGGACCGCGAGGACGATGCCATGATCGGCATCGGCTCCTCCGCCCTGGCCCTTGGCGCGCGGACACGGCCGATGCTGGTCGGGGCCTATGGCGCGGTGCTGCTCCTGCTCGGTATCGCGGGCTGGATGGGGGGCGCGGGCCCCTGGTTCTGGCCGAGCCTCGCGCTGGCCGGGTTGCATTTCGCCTGGCAGATCGTGAAGCTCGATATCGACGACCCGGAACTCTGCCTCCGCCTCTTCAAGTCGAACCGCGATGCGGGGCTCATCCTCGCCCTCGCCTTCCTGCTGGGCCGGCTGTGAGCGGCATGGCCATCGCCCTCGTCGCCATCGGCGGCGCGCTGGGCTCCGTCCTGCGCTATCTCGTCTCGGTTATGGCGCTGGAATGGCTGGGCGCGGGCTTTCCTTGGGGCACACTCGCGGTGAACATCATCGGTAGCGCGCTCATCGGGCTGCTGGGCGGGCTCGGCGTCTCGGGCGAATGGCGGCTCTTCCTCGTCACGGGCTGCCTCGGCGGCTTCACCACCTTCTCCGCCTTCTCGCTGGAGACGGGCCTGCTTTTCGAGCGCTCCCCGGGCCTGGCGCTGGTCTATCTCGGCGCCAGCATCATCGGCGGGCTGGCCGCCTTCGGCGCGGCCTGGACGCTTGCCCGGCCCTGACCGCTATTGCGGATGCACCGGCGGCACGCGCGCCCAGCCCCTGGGCTTGCGCACCCGCTCGCGCATGAAGGTCAGCACGCCGGAGAAGATGATCACGGCGACGCCCACCGCCATGATCGGCTCCAGCCCATCGTCGAAAATCAGGTAGCCGAAGATGATCGCCCAGATCATCTGACTGTATTGCGCGGGAGCGACGAGGCTCGCCTCGATCCGCGCCGAGGCCAGCATCACCAGGATATTGGCCAGTGCCATCAGCAGCCCATAGCCCATGAGCCAGACCCATTGCATGGGCGTAGGCCAGGAGAAATCGCCGATCATCAGCAGCCCGCCGCCCAGGATCGGCCCGATCAGCCCGGCGCCGTAGAGCGACATGCGCTTCTCGCTCTTCCCATAGGCGCGCATCATCACGACGGTGATCGCGCCCGAGAGCCCGCCCACCACCGCGCCGAGATGGCCGATATTCAGCTCCCGGAAGCCGGGCCGCAGCACGATCAGCACGCCCGCGAAGCCCAGCAGCACCGCGCCCCAGCGCCGCCAGCCCACCGGCTCCTTCAGGAAGGCGACGGAGAGGATCGTCACGAAGGTCGGCATCAGGAAGAGAAGCGAGAAGGCCTCGGCCATCGAGAGATGGGTGAAGGCCGTGACGGAACCCAGGCTGCCCGTCAGCGCCGCTCCGGCGCGGACGAACCACATGGCCTTGTTCCGCGCGTGGAAGACGTCGCGCATCCGCTCGCCCGGCCCGCGCAGGAAGGGCAGCGCGACCACGCCCGAGAGCGCGCCCCAGAACACCGCTTCATAGGCGCTGAGCGAACCATGGAGCAGTTTCACCGAGGCATCGCTGATGGCGTAGACGGCATAGGCGAGAAAAGCGAGGACGACGCCCTGCGTCTTGGTGCTGCTCATGATGATCCGAACGGACAGAAGACCTGCCCATTCTCGCGCGGATCGCCGGCCCTCGCCAGACAGGGGAACGTGACATTACGTCCCCGCGCCGTCGGACACTTAGATCACCATGCCGCCATCCACATGCAGCACCTGGCCGGTGACGTAGCTCGCCGCCGGGCCGGCGAAGAAGGCGATGGCCTCCGCGACCTCGGCGGGCTCGCCCAGCCGCGCGAAGGGGATGAAGGGCGCCACCTTTGCCTCGCGGTCGGCCCCGCTCATCGCCGCATGGGCGCCGGCATCCTTGCGGATATGCCCCGGCGCCACGGCATTGACGGCGACTTTCGGCGCCCATTCGATGGCCAGCGCCTTCACCATCGCCTCCAGCGCCCCCTTGGCCGCCGCCGTCGCGGGGAAGAGCTGAAAGCCAGGCCGATAGGCGTGGGCGACGAAGGATGAGACGGCGACGAGGCGCGGCGCCTGCCCGTCGGCCAAAACCGGCCCTGCTGCCTGGGCGAGGCGGAGGAAGGAGGTCGCGATGGTCGCCATCGAGGCTTCGTAATCCGGCTCGGCGAGTTGCATCAGCGGCGTCTTGTCCGCGAAGCCGGCATTGGCGATCAGCACGTCCAGCCCACCCAGTGCCTTGGCCGCCTCGGCCACCAGGCGTGCGGGCGCGGCGGCTTCGGCGAAATCGGCCAGCAGCGTCACGGCCTCGGCGCCGAGCGCCCGAGCCTCCTCGGCCACGGCCTCGAGCCCCGCGCGGTTGTTGCGGCCCTGAAGAGCGAGGGAGACGCCCGGCGCCGCGAGCCGCCGCGCCGTCGCGGCGCCGATGCCGGAGGATGCGCCTGTGATGAGAATGCGTCGCTGCGCCATGGGAATCCCGCTCCAGGTGAAGGCGGCGGACAGTAACCCGTCACGCCAAGCTTAAAACCCCCGTCACCCGCCGATTTTCGCCCAGGCACCGCTTGCCGCCTCCCCGGCGGCGCCGCATCCTGCCGCCATAAGCGTGATCACAGCGCGAAACAGGAGGATCATCCATGGTGCTGACGGTGCTCGAACCCGAAAGCCTCTATCCCGATACGAAGCTCGAACAGGACATTCTGGGCCCCGACGTGCGCATCCTGCACGGCGGCGGCGAGGCAGGGATCGAGAATGTGCCGGATGCCGTGGCGGCCCAGGTCGAGGGCCTCTTCGTCTTCCGCAACTGGCTGCCCGCCGAGCAGGTAAAGCGCTTCCCCAAGCTCAAGGTCGTGGTGCGCATGGGCGTGGGCTATGACCGCCTGGCGCGCCCTGCCCTGGCCGAGATCGGCGCCAAGGTCTGTAACGTGCCCGATTACGGCACCACCGAGATCGCGGATCACGCCATCGCCCTGACCCTCTCGCTCCGCCGCGGCATCATCCTGCATCACGATATGCAGCGCGCGAGCCCGCCGGCCCCCTGGGCCTATGTGGACAGCCCGGTCATCGCCCGTTCGTCGGTGCAGACCTTCGGCGTGCTCGGCCTCGGCCGCATCGGCACCGCCGTCGCGCTGCGCGCCAAGGCGCTGGGCTTCAAGGTCATTTTCTTCGACCCCTTCCTGCCCAACGGCAGTGACCTGGCACTCGGCATCGGCCGCGTGCGCAGCCTCGAAGAGCTGATGAGCCGCTCGGACGTCCTCTCCATCCACGCGCCGCAAACGCGCCGGACGGTCGGGCTGGTGGGCGCCAAGGAACTGGCGCTGATGCCCAAGGGCTCGGTGATCGTGAACACGGCGCGCGGCCCGATTCTCGATATCGAAGCGCTTTATGATGCGCTGAAGGAGGATCGAATCGCGGGTGCCGGGCTCGACGTCATTCCCGTCGAGCCGCCGGTCGAGCCGGTTCCCAGGCTTCTGGCCGCTTACCGCGCGAAGGAGCCCTGGCTGCTGGGCCGCGTCGTGGTCACGCCGCACTCCGCTTTCCATACGCCCAATGCCTGGCAGGACATCCGCGTCAAAAGCGCCGAGACCATGCGCGACGTTCTGGTCGACGGGCTGAACACAAACGTGATCGCGCCTGACGCAGATTAGGGGGCGCAATTTGTCGGCACGGCGTCGCAATAATGGAGACTGATTTTTTCAGTCGCCCTTGTTGCGGCGCAGCAAATTCAGTATGTTACAATGGAGAGGGCAACATAGCGTCGCAATTCGGTGGCGGCATTGTTGGTTTTTGAGACTGGTTTCACGGCGCCGTGCCAAAATTTTCTAATAAGATACCGTCATTGTGAGGTCACAGGGTTCGCCCGCCCGATATACCGGCCCTGAACGCAGGGAGTGCAGCTTGTCCTTCGAGGAAGCGACATCACGGGCCGAAAGGGCCGCGCCTCGTGCAGCGGTCGGGGTATAGCCATGCATGTGATACTTAACGTTTCGCGCCTGATCGGCGCCACCCGCCGAGCGACGCCCTCGGGCATCGACCGGGTGGACTGGGTCTATGCGCGCCGTTGGGTCCAGAGCGGGCCCGATAACTGCACCTTTGTCGCCCAGGATCACTGGGGCGCCTTCCTCGCCGTACCGCATCGCCTCGTCTCGGATCTCGTCGCGGCGCTGGGCGAAGCCTGGGATGGCGGCGGGGAAGACAAGAGCGCCCTTCGCCGGGCCTCGCGCATCGCCAATGTCATTCGCCACCGCCTCTTCTGGGGCCTCGGCCGGCTGACGCTGCGCAAGGCGCTGGCCACGAACCCGAAGCGCGTCTTCATCCTCGCCTCGCATCGCTCGCTGGAGCGCTCGGGCGCCATCGCGGCGCTCAAGCGCGGCGGCACGGCCATCGTGCCCCTGATCCATGACCTCATCCCGGCGACGCATCCGGAATATGCGCGGCCCGGCGAGCCTGAGAAGCATCTCCGCCGCATTGCCGCGACCGCAACGCTGGCCGATGGCATCATCGCCAATAGCGCCCATACGGCCTCGGCCCTCGAGCCCTATCTGACGCAGCGCGCTGTGCCGCCGCCGATGATCGTGGCCCATCTCGGCATCGAGCTGCCCGAGAGCCCGGTCTCGCCCGTGCCGCTGGAGCCCTATTTCGTCACGCTCGGCACCATCGAGCCGCGCAAGAACCACCTTCTGCTGCTGCATCTGTGGCGCGAATTCGTCGCGAATATGGGCCCCGCCGCCCCGCGCCTGCTGGTGATTGGCCGCCGCGGCTGGGAGAACGAGAACATCATCGACATGCTGGAGCGCTGCAACGCGCTGCGCGGCGTGGTGCAGGAGGTCGGCCAACTGCCCGACCGCCGGGTCGCCGAGTTGCTGCGCGGTGCGCGCGGGCTGCTCTTCCCCTCCTTCTGCGAGGGCTATGGCCTGCCGCTGGCCGAGGCCCTGGCGCTGCGCGTGCCGGCCATCTGCTCGGACCTGCCGGCGCTGCGCGAAGTGGGTGGTGACATCCCCGAATATCTCGATCCGCTCGATGGGGCCGCCTGGCGCGCGACCATCATGGAATATACCCGGCTGCATAGCCCGCGCCGCCTGGCGCAGATCGCGCGTGCCGGTTCCTGGCGCACGCCCACCTGGGAAGATCATTTCGCCCAGGTCGACGATCTTCTCGACCGCGTGGTCCATCGCCCGGCTCGCCGGCCGCTGACCCGCCCGAGCCAGCCGTCCATGGCCTGGGAGCCGGCCACCGCCATGGTTGCCGCGCCCGACAAGGCCGTGCGATGACGCCAGCAGATCGTTGAGCCGCTCTTGGCTCGAGCGCGCAAGGTTACACCCGCCACCTTGAAGGCCGGGAACGCAGGAAAGATGACCACAGACCGCATGCCGATCGCCGCTGCTTCTCCTATCGCGGTTGTCGGCGCGGGTTGCCGCCTGCCGGGCGCGTCCGGGCTCGATGACTTCTGGCGCCTGCTGGAATCGGGCGTCGATGCCGTCACCTCCATCCCGCCCTCGCGCTTCCGCACCGAGCGCCATTATCACCCGCGCCCCGGCGAGTTCGGCCGTTCGCATGTCTTCGCGGCCGGCGTGGTGGGCGATCTCTCGCTGTTCGATGCCCAGGCCTTCGGCCTCTCCCCGCGCGAAGTGGCGGAAATGGACCCGCAGCAGCGCCTGATCCTGGAATGTGCCGCGGCGGCCTTCGAGGATGCGGGCTGGCGCATGAGCCAGATCGCCGGGCGGCAGATCGGCGTCTGGATCGGCGCTTCGGCCACCGATTTCGCCGATGCGCGGCTGGGCGACGCGAGTTCCGCCGATAATTACTTCATGACCGGCGCGGTGCTCTCGATCATCGCGAACCGCCTGACCAATATCTTCGACCTGCGCGGCCCCGGGCAGACCATCGACACGGCCTGCTCCTCCGCCATCGTCGCGCTGCATACGGCCGCCGAGGCCATCCGCGCCGGGCGGGTTGAGGCCGCCGTGGTGGGCGGCGTGCAGGCGCTGCTCACGCCATATCCCTTCATCGGCTTCTCCCGCGCGGGCATGCTTTCGCCCACCGGCCGCTGCCATGCCTTCGACGCTTCGGCCGATGGCTATGTGCGTGGCGAGGGCGCGGGCATCGTCCTGCTCAAGCCGCTCGATGTCGCACTGCGCGATGGCGACCCGATCCGCGCCGTGCTTCTCGGCACGGGCGTGAACGCCGCCGGCCGCACCGCCGGGCTGCAGGTGCCGCGCCGCGAGGCCCAGGCGGCGCTCATGGCGCAGGTCCTGGCGGAATCGGCGATCGATCCCGCGCGCCTCGCCTATTTCGAGGCCCATGGCACCGGCACCAAGGTCGGCGACCCGATCGAGACATGGGCGATCGGCACCACCCTCGCCCAGGGCCGCGCCACGCCGCTGCCCATCGGCTCGGTGAAGACCAATATCGGCCATCTGGAGCCCGCCTCCGGCATCGCGGGCTTCATCAAGGCCCTGCTGATGCTCGAGCACGGCGCCATCCCGCCGAGCCTGCATTTCAGCACGCCCAACCCGGCCATCGATTTCGAGGGCCTCAACATCCGCGTCGCGACCGAGCTGGAGCCGATGGAGAAGCCCGAGGAGGCGGCCATCGGGCTGAACTCCTTCGGCTTCGGCGGCACCAATGCCTCGGCCATGCTGGTGGCCCCGCCGAAGCGGGCGGTGCCGCCCGCAACGGCCGAGGCCCTGCCGCCCCTCGTCATCAGCGCCCGCAGCCAGAAGGCACTCGCGAAGCTCGCCCGGGACTGGGCGGAGCGCCTGCCCGCCGCCGAGGCGCCCGCCGCGCTGATCCGTGGCGCGGTCCGCTATCGCGACGGGCTGGGCCAGCGACTGGTGGCGCGGGGCGAGACGGCCGAGGAGATCGCCGAGGCGCTCCAGGCTTGGGCCGAGACCGGCAAGCACCCCGCCGTCACCACCGCCGAGGCGCCGCGCCAGAAGGGTCATGTCGCCTTCGTCTTCTCCGGCAATGGCGCGCAGATTCCCGACATGGCCAAGGAGGCCATGGCGAATAACGCCACTTTCCGCGAGGCGGTGTTGGAGGCGGACGCGACCATCACCCCGCTGCTGGGCCAGTCCGTCGCGGAAATCCTCGCGCGCGGCGCCACGGCCGAGGAACTGGCGCGGACCGATCTCGCCCAGCCGCTGCTCTTCGTCACCCAGGTCGGCATTTCCGCCACGCTCCGCGCCGCCGGCATCGAGCCCGGCATGGTGCTGGGCCATTCCGTCGGCGAGGTGGCGGCCGCCCATGCCGCCGGCGCGCTCGATCTTGCCCAGGCCGCGCGGCTCATCGTCGCCCGCTCCGCCGCCCAGCACGCGACGCGCGGCACCGGCCGCATGGCCGCCATCGGCGCCTCGGCCGAGGAAATCGCACCGCTGCTCGACGCCCATGGCCCCGGGCTCGAGATCGCCGCCATCAACGCACCCCGCGCCGTGACCGTCGCCGGCCCCGCCCAGGCCATTGAGGCGCTGGCCGCCGCCGCCGATCGCGCACGCTTCTCCGCTGTGGCGCTGGACCTCGACTACGCCTTCCACTCCGCCGCCATGGACCCGGTGAAGGCGAGGCTGCTGGCCGCGCTCAAAGGCCTGGCGCCGCGCGAGAGCGCCATCCCCTTCCTCTCCAGCGTCACCGGCCAGGCCAAGCCCGGCGAGGCGCTCGATGCCGCCTATTGGTGGGACAATCTCCGCCAGGTGGTGCGCTTCCGCGAGGTGGTGGCCACGGCCGCCTCCGAAGGCGCGAGGCTCTTCATCGAAATCGGCTCCAACGCCATTCTTCAATCCTACCTGCGCGAGACGCTGCGCGAGGCTGGGGCGGAAGGTGCGATCACCGCGAGCCTTTCCAAGCGGGACCTGCCGGGCGACCCCTTCCCGGCCATGGTGGACCGCGCCCTGGCCCGTGGCGCCCAGGCACCCGCGGCTTTCGCGGGCCATGCCGAATTGCGCGGCCTGCCGCTCACGCCCTTCGACCCCGTCTCGATCTGGTTCAACACGACCAGCGAGGCACTGAACGTCATCAACCCCGACCACGACCATCCGCTGCTCGGCTGGCGGCGTGGGCCGGAGCCGGGAAGCTGGTATTCGACGCTCGACACGCTGCGCATGCCCTGGCTCGCCGACCACAAGCTCGGCGGCGAGGCCGTGCTGCCGGCCGCCGGCATGCTGGACATGGCGCTCGCCGCCGCCGCCGCCCGCCATCCGGATGCGGCGAGCCTGGAAATCTCCGAATTCCAGATCCTGCGCGCCCTGCCCCTCTCGAACGAGCGCCAGCGCGAATTGCGTGCGTCGCTCGATGAGGAAGGCGGCTTCCGCCTCGAAGGCCGGCCGCGCCTCTCGAACGAGCCCTGGCTGCTGCATGCGGTCGGCCGCGTCGGGCCCGTCGCCGTGACGGCGCTGGATCTCCTGCCGCCCAGCACGCCGCTCGCGGATGGCGTCCGGCTGGTCAGCGGCGAAAGCGTGGTCGCCGCCGCGAGCCGCGTCGGGCTCGATTACGGCCCCGCTTTCCAGACCGTCGCCGAAGTCGCCGCCGAGGCGGAGGAGGCCGAGGTCACGCTCCGCATGCCGGAAAGCACCGGCGCAGAGGAAGGCTATTGGCTGCATCCGGCGCTGCTCGACGGCGCCTTCCAGGGCCTCGTCGCCCTGCTCGCCGATGACGGCAGCAACCCGCTCCCCGATGGCGAGGCGCCCGTGCCGGTGCGCGTCGCGCGGCTCATCGTCCGCCGCGGCGCCGCCCCGCTCGCCAGCGCGCGGCTGACCCTGGCTCGCAAGGGCGAGCGCGGCGCGCGCGCCGATATGGTGCTGCGCGATGCCGAAGGCCAGGCCGTGGCCCTGCTCTCGGGCCTGACGCTGCAGCGCGTGCGCCTTTTCGCCAGCCGCGACGGCGGCCTCCCTCTGCTGATGCGCGAGATGCTGCCCGCGCCCTCGCGCCAGCCCGCACCCGAACTGCCGCTCGCGCCGCTCCTCGCCGCCGCCGGGAAGGAGACGCCGGACCGGACTGAGGCCGGGATGTTGCTCGAGGCCTTCTGGATCGGCGCTGCCCATGCCGCCCTGACGCGGAGCGGCGCGGAGCTGATCCTGCCCCCCACGCCCTATGCCCATCGCGTGCTCGCCGCCATGGCCGATGCGGGCCTGGCCGAGGCCGAGGGCATGGCCTATCGTTTGCTTTCCAGCGAGGGCCTGCCCGAGCCGAGCGAAATCTGGCGAACCGTTCTGGCCGAGGAGCCAGCCCTGGCGCCCGACCTCGCCTGGATCGCCGCCCTGGCCGAGACGCTGCCCGCCTCGCTCTCGGGCGAGGCCCTCACCCTGCCCGCGCCGCCCGCCGGCGGCGGCACGGCGGCGCTGGTCGCCCGCCTTGCCGAGGCCGTGCGCGCCTGGGCCGAAGCCTTCCCCGCGAGCCGCCCGCGCCGCGTGCTGGTGCTGGGCCCCGCCGCCCTGCCCGCCGCCCGTCTGCCTAACCTCGAAATCACCCTCGCGCTGCGGCCCGGCGAGTCCGTGCCGCCTGGCCATGTCGGCGCGACGCTGAGCTGGGACGGTAATGGCGCCCCGGCCGCGACGGCCGACCTCATCATCGGGCTCGATGTCGCCGCCAGTAGCGGCCGTGGCGCCTCGCTCGCCGCCCAGCTCGCCCCCGCGCTGGCGGGCCATGGCACCCTGCTGCTGGTCGAGCCCCTGCCCGGCCCGCTGCTGGATATGTTGCATGGCGCTGACCCGGCCCGCGCCGAGGCCCCGCTTTCGAGCGAGGATTCATGGCGCGCCGCCCTGTCCGGCCCCGATTGGGCCCAGGCCGATTGCCTCGCTTTGCCCTCGGCCCCCTGGCCCGCGCTATTGATCGCGGCGAGCCGCGCGCCGCTGGCCTTGCCGGCCTCGCCCGCCCTCACCCGGCCGGTCGCGCTGCTGGCGGGCGACCCGGAAGCGCCGCTTGCTCAGGCCCTCGCCGAGGCACTCGGGCAGACGGCCCTGCCGCTCAACGAAGCCTTCGCGCTGCCCAAGGGCGGGCTGCTCGTCGCCCTGCCTGATGCCACGGCGCCGCTGGCCGCTACGCTCGCCTCCCTCACCGCCGCCGCCCAGCGCGCCGAGGCGGCCGGGGCGGGCTTCGCGCTCATCACCCAGGGCGCGGAGACCAGCCCGGCAGGCTCGGCGCTGACCGGCCTCGGCCGCGTCCTGGCCAATGAGATGCAGGCCCTCGCCCCGCGCCGGATCGACCTCGACCCGTCGCTCGGCACCGAGGCGGCCGTCACCGCCCTCCTGGCCGAACTGGCCGACCCTTCGGGCGAGCCCGAAATCGCCCTCGGCACCGAGACCCGCGCGGTGCCGCGCATCATCCACCCGGCCTCCGCCTTTCCCGCCGGGCCGCTGCGCCTCGCCATCGCGAGCCCAGGCCAGCTCGGCAGCCTCACCTGGCGGCAGCAGGCCCTGGCCGAGCCCGGCCCTGGCGAGGTCCGGCTGCGCATCACCGCCGTCGGCCTGAATTTCCGCGACCTGATGTGGGCCCAGGGCCTGCTGCCGGAAGAGACGCTGGAACACGGCTTCGCCGGCCCCGGCCTCGGCATGGAATGCGCCGGTATCATCGAAGCGGCCGGCCCCGGCGTGCCCTTCGCCAAGGGCGAGGCCGTCTTCGGCATCGCGCCGCGCGCGCTCGCGAGCCATGCCGTCACCCCGGCCATCGCGCTTCAGGCCATTCCCGAAGGCATCGCCCCCGAGGCCGCCGCCACCGTGCCGGTCGCCTTCCTCACCGCCGCCTATGCGCTGGAGGAACTGGCGCATCTGCGGGCGAGCGAGCGCGTCCTGGTCCATGGCGGCGCGGGCGGCGTGGGCCTCGCCGCGATCCAGATCGCGCGCGCTCTCGGCGCCGAGGTTGTCGCGACCGCCGGCACGCCCGCGAAACGCGCCTTCCTCCGCCAGATGGGCTGCGCCCTGGTGCTCGACAGCCGCGACGCCGGCTTCGCCGATGCGCTCCGCGCCGCCTGGCCCGAGGGCGTGGACGTGGTGCTGAACTCGCTCGCGGGCGAGGCCATGGAGCGCAGCCTCTCGCTGCTCCGCCCCTTCGGCCGCTTCGTGGAGCTGGGCAAGCGCGACTATGCCGAGAACCGGCGCGTCGCCCTGCGCCCCATGCGCCGCAACGTGACCTATTTCGCCGTGGATGTGGACGAACTGCCCCGCGCCCGGCCCGATATCGCGACGCGCCTGCTCGCCGGGCTGCGCAGCCGCCTCGCCGAAGGGCAGATCATGCCCCTGCCCGCCACGCTTTTCGCGGGCGAGGCGGTGGAATCCGCCTTCCGCACGCTTCAGGCCGGCTCGCATATCGGCAAGCTCGTCATCACCCCGCCCGCGCTGAAGCCGGAGCAGCCCGGCTTCCACCTGCCCGAGGGCGTGGTGGTCGTCACCGGCGGCACCCAGGGCTTCGGCCTCGCCGCCGCCCGCTGGGTCGCGAGCCAGGGTGCGACGGAACTGGCCCTGCTCTCACGCCGTGGCGAGGCGACACCAGGGATCGAGGAGGCCATGGCCTCGCTCGGCATCCCCGCCACCGCCCATGCCTGCGACGTGACGGACGAGGCCGCGCTCGCCGCCACGCTCTCGGCCATCCGCGCCACGGGCAAGCCCATCGTCGGCGTGATCCATGCCGCCGCCGCCTTCGCCGATGGCGCGCTCGGCACCATGGACGAGGCGCGCTTCGCTCAGGTTCTGGCGCCCAAGCTCGAAGCCGCCCAGGCGCTGGACCGGCTGACGGCGAGCGATCCGCTGGCGCTGTTCCTGCTCTTCTCCTCGGCCGTCACGCTGCTCGGCAATCCGGGCCAGGCGAATTACGTGGCGGCCAATATGGGGCTCGAGGCCCTGGCCCGGGCGCGGCGCGCGCGCGGCTTGCCGGCGCTCGCGGTGCAATGGGGCCCGATCGCCGATATCGGCGTCCTGGCCGGGGATGAGGCGACGGCCGCGATCCTCGCCCGCCGCACCGGCGCCATCGCGCTGACGGCGGCCGAATCCCTCGCGCAACTGCCGCCTTTGCTGGCCTCGGGCGAGCCCGTGGCCGCCATCTGCCGCCTGCAGCCCACGGCGGGCGCCATCCTGCCCATCCTGGCCGAGCCGCTTTTCGCCGCGTTGCGCGCCGAAACCCCCGCCGAGGATGCGGAAGGCCCGCTGCGCGACCGCCTGCGCGGCCTGCCGCCGGAAGAGGCCCTGGCCGCCCTCCGCGCCGCGATCACGACCGAATTGGCGCGGATTCTGCGCCTGCCGGTCGAGTCCATCGCGGCGGAGGCCCCGGTCAGCACGCTCGGCCTCGACAGCCTCGGCGCCGTCGAACTGCGCGGCGGGCTGGAGCAGCGCCTGGGCCTCGCCGTGCCGCTCACCAGCGTCACGGAAGACCTCACCATCGACAGTCTGGCGCGTAAACTCGCCGATGGCTTGGCGGGCGAGCGGCCGGAGGCGAATATGGCTGCCCTGATTGACTTCTACGAGCCGGCCAATGCGCCGGCGGACCAGGCCAAGGCAGCGGAGTAACATGGCCAGTATCAGCGGGCTTTCGGCCAAGGCGCGGGCTGCCCTGCTCGCGCGGATGTCGCAGCGTAAACCCGACCAGCAGGCCGAGACGCCCGCCGGCCGGCGGGGTTTCGGCGACCTGCCCGGCATGAAGGAGCATGACATGCTCCGCTCGGCGATCGAGACCCTGAACCTCCGCAGCCCCTTTTTCCGCGAGCATGACGGCATCGCGGCCGGGCATTCGCGCATGGGCAACCGGGAGGTAGTGAATTTCTCCTCCTATAATTACCTCGGCCTGAACGGCCATCCGCGCGTCGCCGAGGCCGCGAAATCGGCCATCGATCGCTACGGCATCTCCGTCTCGGCCTCGCGCCTGGTCTCGGGCGAGCGGCCGATCCATGCGGAGCTGGAAGCCGCGCTGGCCAAGCTGCATGGGGCCGAGGCGGCCATCGCCATGGTCTCGGGCCATGCGACCAATGTGACGACCATCGGGCAGATGATGGGCCCGCGCGACCTCATCCTGCATGACGCCGCGATCCATAATTCCTGCCTCGAAGGCGCCCGGCTCTCCGGCGCCCGTCGCGTGGCCTTCGCCCATAACGACTGGCAGGCGGCCGGGCGCGAGCTTGCCGCCGCGCGGGCCGGGGCGAGCAAGGTGCTGATCCTCATCGAGGGTCACTATTCGATGGATGGCGACACGCCGGACCTCGCGCGTTTCATCGCCCTCGCCCGGCAATACGATGCCTGGCTGATGGTGGACGAGGCCCATTCCGTCGGCGTGCTGGGCGCCACCGGCCGCGGCATCGCCGAGGCGCAGGGGATCGACCCGGCCGAGGTCGATATCTGGATGGGCACGCTTTCCAAGACGCTCTCGGCCTGCGGCGGCTATATCGCCGGCAGCCGCGTGCTGGTGGACTGGCTGCGCCATGCGGCTCCCGGCTTCATCTATTCGGTGGGCCTCGCGCCGGCCCTGGCGGCGGCGGCCATTGAATCGATCCGGCTGATGCAGGCGGAACCGGAGCGCGTCGCAAAGCTCAATGCCAATGCGGCGCTCTTCACCCGCCTCGCCCGGGAGGCCGGGCTGGATACGGGGGCCAGCGAAGGCCATGCGATCGTGCCCGTGATCCTGGGCTCCTCGCTCCGCGCGGTGCGGCTTTCCGAGGCGCTGTTCCAGGCGGGCCTCAACGTGCAGCCGATCATCTTCCCGGCGGTGCCCGAGAAATCGGCGCGGCTGCGCTTCTTCATCTCGGCCGATCATAGCGAGGAGGACATCCGCTTCGCCGTGAAGACCGTGGCGGAGACCAATGCCTCGCTCGGCCAGGTCTGACCGGCGCCGAGCTGGTGCAGGCCCGCGCTAGAAGCGGGCGATGGCCCGCTCCGCCAGCGCGGCGGCGGCCCGGTCGAAAACCGGCGCCCAGCAGCCGGGCGCCGGCTGGCGGATAAGCCGGACGCTGCGATACCAGGGCGTCTCTTCGCTTTCCTTGCCCCAGGGCCAATGCAGCAGCGGCCCCATCAGCACCCAAACCGGCCGATTGAGCGCGCCGCAGAGATGGGCCACGGCGCTATCGGTCATGATGACGAGATCCAGCGCCTCGCAGGCGGCGGCGGTATCGGCGAAATCCTCGAGATGCGGCGCCAGATCCGTCACCGGCGCGCCGGGCATGGCGGCGAGTTCGGCCTCCGGCGGGCCTTTCTGCAGGCTGTAGAGCCGCACCCCCGGCTGCGCGAAGGCCGTCACGAAATCGCTCAGGCGGCTGCGGCGGACATCATTGTGCTGGAAGGTCGTGCTGCCGGACCAGACGATGCCGACCTTCAGCGGCCCTTCGCCCTGCGGCAGTAGGCTGGCCATCTTCTCCCGTGCCGCCTCCGGAGCGCGCAGATACCCGTCCCCGAAAGGCACCGTCGCGGCCGAGGGTGTGAAAAGCCCAGGCAGATCCAGCAGGGAGGCGATCTGCCACCCGGGCTCGGGCAGGCTGCTGCGATCGGTGATCACGGTGCCCTCGGGCGCGATCTCCCGCGCCAGCCGGTGCAGGGGCGGCTGGATGGCCAGCACGATGCGCCCCACCCGCGCGGCGGCGAGCGGCAGATAGCGCAGGCACTGGATCGTATCGCCGAAACCCTGCTCGGAATGGAGATAGAGCGTGGCGCCCGGCTGGGTCGACCCATCCCACCGGGGACCCGGGAAGGGATTGGCCTCGGAACGGGCCATCGACCAGCGGCGGTCGTAGAGCGGCCAGCCGCGCGCATAATCGCCCTCCACCAGCCAGGAGAGGCAGATATCCCACTCGACCTGGCCCGGATGCGGATGGCCCAGCGCCAGGGCCTTTTCCAGCGCCGCCCGCGCCTCCGGCCCACGGCCGAGGCGCGCCAGGGTGCGGCCATAGGAAGCCCAGCCATCGGCCGCCTCGGGCATCACGGCCAGGGCGCGGCGATGGGCGACCAGCGCCTCCTGCCAGCGCAGGGAATCGGTCAGTGCATTCGCCAGATTGCCCCAGATCGCGCCTTCCGTCGGCACTTCGGCCAGCAGGCGCCGATAGAGCGGGATGGCCTCGTCGAAACGGCGCTGCTGGCGAAGGCAGACGGCGAGCAGATTGGCCGACCAGAGCCGCACGCCCTCCCGGGCATGCAGGGCGCGCAGCAGGGGCTCGGCCCTATGGCCTTCCCCCGCGCCCACCATGGCCGTCAGCCTCGCCCGTTCCGTCTCGGCAGCGCGCATTCCATCCATCCCGGCACCCTTCTGGAGCTGTCCTAACATCCTCGTCCCGAAAGGGTTAATCGCCGATGAAGCCCGCACCCCCACCATCTTGGCATTTTGTTAAGCATTTCCCGCGAGAGTGGCAGCACGACCAGAAGGGCGCGGAGATCGGGATGAGCAGGCGGGGTGTGAGCGAAGCCTCAGGCAGTTTCGGGCGGCAACCCGCGCTCGACTTCACGAAGCGGCTCATCTCCACCGCGCCCCCGCCGGCCGAGCCGGGCGCCAAGCCCCGCCCGCCCACCGATCCGGGGCCGGCCGGTCATCGCGAGCGGATGCGCGAGCGGCTGCTCGGCACCGGGCCCGAGGCGTTGCTCGATCACGAGATGCTGGAGATGCTGCTGTTCCTCGCCCTGCCCCGGCGGGATACCAAGCCCATCGCGCGGACGCTGCTCGCCCGCTTCGGCAGCTTCGCCGATGTGATCTCGGCCCCCGCCCATAGCCTGCGGGAGATCCCCGGCCTCGGGGATGCGGGCGTCGCCGCGCTGAAACTCGCCCAGGGCGCGGCCCTGCGCCTGTTGCGGGACGAGGCGGCGGCCCGGCCCCTGCTCGATAATTGGGAGAAGCTCATCGCCTATCTCTCGGCCGCCCTGGCCCGCGAGCAGGAGGAACAGGCCCGCCTGCTCTTCCTCGACGGCAAGAACCGCCTCATCGCCGACGAGGTCCAGGCGCGCGGCACGGTGAACCACGCGCCGGTCTATCCACGCGAGGTGATCAGGCGCTCGCTGGAGCTGCGGGCCACCGCGCTCATCCTGGTCCATAACCACCCCTCGGGCGATCCGCGGCCCAGCCGGGCGGATATCGAGATGACCGCCGAGATCAAATCCGCCGCCGCCCTGCTCGACATCACCCTTCACGACCATCTTGTGATCGGGAGAGGGCGTCATTTCTCGTTTCGTCGCGAGGGATTGCTCTGACGGCCCCGTTGACCTCGCGCTCGGCATAAAGGCAGGCTCGAGCTATGCGCCGTCACGCCCTCCACGTTGCCATGCTGCTCGCCGCCTTCGGCGTCGAGGCAGCGATGGCACAGCCGAAGCCGCCGCCTCTCGAAGCCGCCCCTCAGCAGGTGACGCCGCCGGGCAAGCCACCGCCGGCGGATGCCTCTCCCACGCCCTCGCAGCCGCCATCCCAGCGGAGCGGCGGCGGGCAGCGGACGCCCTCCAACCTGTCGAACCTGCCCAAGCCCCCGGCGCTCTCGCCCGAAGAGGCGCGTCGTCAGGTCTCGTCGGGCACTGGCTTCGTCGTGGCAGCGCGCCGCGTGCTGACGAACCACCACGTCATCAAGGAATGCGCCGCCGTCCGGCTGCGCCAGGGCGACAAGCCCGAGGTCGAGGCCCAGGTCGTCACGAGCGATGAGGATCATGACCTGGCGCTGCTCAGCACCGAGGCCGATCTCGGCCCGCCGCTGCCCTTCCGCGGCTCGCCCGCCGTGCGGCGCGGCGAGGGTGTGGTGACCTATGGCTTCCCGCTGGCGGGCCTGCTCTCCTCGGGCCCGACGCTCACCACCGGCGAGGTTTCCGCCCTGGCAGGCCTGTCGAACAACCAGGATCAGTTCCAGATCAGCGCGCCTGTGCAGCCCGGCAATTCCGGCGGGCCGCTCTTCGATCTCTCAGGCAATGTCATCGGCGTGGTGGTTTCGAAGCTCAATGCCCAGCGGATCGCGCAGCGCACGGGCGATATCCCGCAGAACGTGAATTTCGCCGTGAAGGGCGAGGTCGCGCTGGACTTCCTGCATAAGAACAACGTCGAACCGCGCATCGCCAATACGGATGCGACCAGGACGGCGGCCGAAGTGGGCGATCTCGCCGACCCCTCGACGGTCTTCATCCGCTGCATGCGTTGAGGTGAACCAGCCCTCTGCCACCTCACCCATCGTGCCTTCGAGGCTCGATCTGCTCCTCGCCTTCGGGAAGATGGGCATGATCGGCTTCGGGGGCGTCGCCCCCTGGGCGCGGCGGGTGATGGTGGAGGAGCGGCGCTGGATGACCGACCAGGAATTCGCCGAATACCTGGGCATGGGCCAGGTCCTGCCGGGGGCCAATATGCTCAATGTCGCCGTCATGGTCGGTGATCGCTATGGCGGCGCTTCCGGCGCGGCCCTGGCGCTGCTCGGGCTGCTGGGCGGGCCCATGCTGGTCATCCTGCTCATGGCCGGGCTCTACGGGCGCTTCGCCGGCTTTCCGACGGTGCAGGCAGCACTCTCCGGCACGGCAGCCGCGGCGGCCGGCATGGTCATCGGCACCGCGCTGCGTATGGGCGAGCGGCTCAAGGCGCCGCCCGCGCTCTGGGCCGTCGGGGTGCTGGCCTTCGTCGCCTGCGGGTTGCTGCGCCTGCCCCTGCCCTATGTGGTGCTGACGCTGGCGCCCATCGGCGTCCTGCTCTCGGCCTGGCCGAAGCTCTCCTCGCGCCGCCGCCGGTGATCGCGGTCCTCGTCACCCTCGGCCTCGGGCTGCTCTCCCTATCGCTGGTCGCGGTGGGCGGGGCCATCGCCGTAATGCCGGAAGTGCACCGGCTGACGGTCGAGGCCCATGGCTGGCTCGATGATACGACCTTCACCCAGCTCTTCGCCCTGGCCCAGGCGGCGCCGGGGCCGAATGTGCTGGCGGTGAGCCTCATCGGCTGGCAGGTCGCGGGCCTGCCTGGGCTGTTGGTGGCCACCGTCGCCATGTGCGGGCCGACCAGCCTGCTCGCCTATGCCTTCTCCCGCCTGCGCCACCGGCTCGCCGATTCGATCTGGGTGAAGGCCGTGGCCCAGGGGCTGGTGCCTCTCGCCGTGGGCCTGATGCTCGCCACCGGCATCGTGCTGGCCGAGGCCGCGATGGTCGGCTGGTTCTCCATTGCCATCACGGCGGTCGCCAGCATCGTGGTCTGGCGCAGCCGGTTCAGCCCGCTCTGGGTGCTGGGCGGCGGCGCCGTCTGCGGCATGCTGGCCCAGGCGCTACACCAATAGTTCAGCGGGTTTCGGCATTGTCCCGCCTGGGCCGGCCCGATTAAAGCAGCATGACCTGCAGGAGTACCGCCTTCCATGGACGCCCAAGCGCCGACAGTCACCGCACCGATCGTGATCTTCGCCTTCACGCGCCCTGATTATCTCAAGCGCCTATGCCTGTCCCTGAAGGCCCAGCAGGGCGTGACAATCCCCGACAACCAGGTGCATCTGGTGCAGGACGGCTCCCGCTCGCCGCGCTCCGGCCTGGTCTATGGCGATCCAGCGCTGCTCGAGGCGAGCGTGGAGGCCTTCCGCGAGGTCTTTCCCGAAGGCCATGTGCATGCGGCGCCGCATAATCTCGGCATCGCCATGAACCTGCACCGCGGCGAGAAGCTCGTCTTCGACACGCTCAAGGCCGAGGTGGGCTATTTCTTCGAGGAGGATCTGGAGCTCGGCCCCTGCTACGTCGCGATGCTGGAGAAGATCCGCGCGGCGGTCGGCAGCAATCCCAAGCTCGGCTATTTCGCCGCCTATGGGAACCATCGCGTCGATGCCGATCCCGACCGTCCCGGCTTCATCCCGCTGGAGCATCACTGGGGTTTCGGCCTGACGCGGCGCTGTTGGCGGGCGATGCAGCCCTGGCTGGAGCCCTTCCACCAGGTCTACAAGGAAGTGGACTACCAGGGCCGGCCGCATCTGCGCATCGCCGAGCTCTACCAGGAGAAGGAGGTGGCCAATATGGCCTCCTCCCAGGACGTGGCGAAGACCATGGCCGCCGCCGATCTCGGCTTCGCCCGCATCAATACCGACGTCTGCTACGCGCGCTATATCGGCGCCAAGGGCGAGAGCTTCCGGGCCGAGAGCTTCGAGAAGCACGGCTATGACCGCATGACCTTCGCGACCAGCCTGCCCGCGAAATTCACCCCGCCCTCGAAGGAACTGATCGAGCGCATCGCGGCCGACAAGCGCGCCCAATGCGTCGCCTTCCGCCGGAACAGCTACGCCACCGAGCTGGAGGCCATGCGGCGGCGGCTCTACAACCCCGACGTGATGGTCACCAAGGAACAAGTGGACGATCTCTGGCGCCTGCTGATGGATCGCGTGCCGGACAATGCCGAGTATTACGAGCGGAACGTCGGCAAGCGCACTATCCGCCAGCTCCGCACCTCGCTGCTCCGCAGCAAGGAAGCCCAGGCCAAATCCTTCTTTATGAAATGACATTTCGTTTTTTTCGTCATTGCATAAGGAGGTGATTGACCGCGGCCCTCTCTAAGGCTTGTCTGCGCCCCATGACCGACGCCGTTGCCACCGCTCCCGCCCTTCCCGCCGGCCTTCTCGCCGCGCTGACCGATCTGCTCGGCCCCTCGGGCGTGATCACCGACCCGGCCGATCTCGAGCCGCATCTGTCGGACTGGCGCTCGCTTTACAAGGGCCGCAGCCCGGCCCTTCTGCGCCCCGCCAGCACGGCGGAGCTCTCGGCGGCCATGAAGCTGCTCTTCGAGGCGGGCGTGCCGGTCGTGCCCCAGGGCGGCAATACCTCCATGGTCGGCGGCGCCATGCCGGATGAGAGCGGCAGCCAGGTCATCCTCTCGCTGCAGCGCATGAACAAGGTGCGCGACATCGACCCGGTCGACATGACCATGACGGTCGAGGCGGGCCTCGTGCTCAAGACGGCGCAGGATATCGCAGCCGAGCAGGGCTGCCTCTTCCCGCTCTCGCTCGGCGCCGAGGGCACGGCGACCATCGGCGGCGTGCTGGCGACCAATGCGGGCGGCAATACCACCGTGCGCTACGGCAATGCCCGCGAGCTGATGCTGGGCCTGGAGGTGGTGCTGCCGGACGGGCAGATCATCAACGGCCTTCGCCGCCTGCGGAAGGACAATACGGGCCTTGCCCTGCGCCAGCTCTTCGTGGGCGCCGAGGGCTCGCTCGGCATCATCACCGCCGCGGTGCTCCGCCTCTTCCCGCAGCCGCGCGAATCCGCCGTCGCCTTCTGCGCCGTGCCCGACGAGGATGCGGCGCTGGCCCTCTTCCGCCGCTTCCGCGAGCGCGACGAGACGGCCATCCGCGCCTTCGAATACATGTCCGGCACGGGCATCGACCTCACCCTCAAGCATATCGAGGGCGCCGTTCTGCCGATCGGCGAGCGGGCGGACCATTACGTGCTGGTCGACCTCGCCTCCTCCCGCCCCAATGCGGGCCTGGCCGAGATGCTGGAATCGGTGCTCGAGGGCGCCTTCGAGGCCGGCGAGGTGGTCGACGCCGCCATCGCCCAGTCCGACGCCCAGCGCCACGCCATCTGGCGCCTGCGCGAGGAGCATCCAGAAGCGCAGCGCAAGGAAGGCGCCTCGGTGAAGAACGACGTCTCGGTGCCGGTCTCGAAGGTGCCGGAGCTGATCCGCCGCGCCTCGGCCGCCTGCCAGGCGTTGATCCCCGGCACGCGCCCGGTGCCCTTCGGCCACCTCGGCGACGGCAATATCCACATGAACCTCGAGCAGCCCGTGGGCATGGACCCGGCCGAGTTCCTCGCCCGCAGCCATGACATCATGGATGTGGTGAACGACGTGGTGCGCGAGTTGGACGGCAGCTTCTCGGCTGAGCACGGCATCGGCCGCCTCAAGACCGACATGCTGGCCGATTGGCGCGGCGGGGCCGAATACGAGACCATGAAGCGCATCAAGGCCGCACTCGACCCGAAGGGGCTGATGAACCCCGGCAAGGTCTTCTTCTGATCGGCCCGCCCCGGCGCCGCCGCGCTTTCCGGCGGCCCGGCCGAGCCTTTCCGCTCGCGTTCGCCCTGCTGCTCGGGGCCTGCGCGCCGAGCCCGGCCCCTATCGCGGCGGCCGACCCCGATACGGCCGATCTCATGGCCCAGACCGTCGCGACGCTGCGTATCGGCCGCGGCGATTGCGTCTCCACCGGCGCGGCGGTGCATCTCGGCCAGGGCCGCTTCCTCACCGCCTCGCATGTGGTGGACGGCACGCAGCCCATGCTGCGCGGCTGCCTGACCGGCCCCGCCCAGCCCATCGTGAGCTTCCAAGGGCGCGACGTGCCGGCCCAGGTCACCCATACCGGCTTCGCGGCCTTCGAGCCCGGATTCGGCCTGCGCTATCTCGGCGGGCAGGATATCGCGCTACTCCAGCGCCCCGTATTGGGCGACGCGCCGCCCGCCGCCCCCCTCTGCGCCAGCGGGCCGGTGCCGGGGCAATGGGTGCTGGTCGTCACTCCGCTGCGCATGACGGCGAGCCGCGTACTGGGCGAGATGCGGGAAAGCGCTCCGGCTTATGGCGGCTATACCGAACTCGCCATGCGGCTGGAGCCGGGTGAATCGGGCGGCGGCGTCTTCGATGCCGTGGGCCATTGCCTGCTCGGTCTGGTGGCGCATCGGGAAGATGTGGGCGGCCGGCAGCGCACCCGGATCGTGGAGGTGGCGGCCCTGCGCCGCTTCATGGCGGCCGAGCCGGCCCCCGTCCTGGCCCGGGCGCCCCAAGGGACTGCCCAACGGGTACCCCAGCCCTGAGCGAGCCCCCCGGAAAGCGGATGAGCGCTGTTACAGCGGCGCCCTTTGCCCCGCGGGCATTGCCAAGTGTAGGGTGCGGCCGCGATGACCCTCGTTGACCGCTATATCCTCCGCCAGCTCGCCGTGGCACTCCTCGCCGTGACCGTCGGGCTCGCGGCGCTGGTCTGGCTCACCCAGTCGCTGCGCTTCATCGAGCTGGTGCTCGATCGGGGCCTGTCGCTGGCCGTGTTCCTGGAACTCACCGGCCTGCTGCTGCCGAATTTCTTCTCGGTGATCCTGCCGATCACGACCTTCGTGGTGACGCTCTTCGTCTATGTGCGTCTGGCGGGCGACCGGGAGCTGGTCGTGCTGCGCAATACCGGCCGGTCGCATTGGCAGCTCGCCAGGCCCGCCCTGGTGCTGGCCACCATCTCGGCGGCGCTCTGCATGGTGCTGCAGCTCTGGCTCGTGCCGCTGACCCACGCGGCCTTCCGCGAGTGGCAATACGAGATCCGGAACCAGATGGCGGCGGTGCTGATCCAGGAGGGCGTCTTCTCCTCCATCAGCGACGACCTGACGGTCTATGCCCGCCAGCGCGATAATGACGGCACGCTGCGCGGCATCCTGGTACATGACGCGCGGGACAAGGGCGCGCCGGCGACCATCCTCGCCGAGGAAGGCCGCATCGTCAGCTCTCCCCTGGGCCCGCGGGTGATCCTGCTCAACGGCGTGCGCCAGACGGTGGAGCGCGTCCCGCCGCCGGCCGGCAGCCCGCCCGGTACCCCCTCCACCCTGCGTCTCTCCTCGCTGACCTTCACCGAGAACAGCATCGACATGGCCCGGGCCTCGCGCAGCGACGACGTCCGCAACCGCGATTCGCGCGAGCGAAGCATCGATGAGCTGCTGCATCCCGACCCGGCCGAGCATATTTCCGACCGCGACGCGCAGAAATTCCGCGCCGAGGCGCATCAGCGGCTGGCTTCGCCCTTCACGGCGATCAGCTTCGCCATGGTGGGCCTCGCCGCCGCGCTGACGGGGCAGTTCCGCCGCCATGGCGGCTCGGCGCGCGTCGCGCTGGGCGTGGGCCTCGTCGTCGGGCTGCTGGCCTTCGGCCTGACCAGCGGCAATCTGGCCGCCGGCAACAACCGCTACATCTGGGTCATCTGGGCCCAGACCGTGGCGCCGGCCATCGTCTCCGCCTGGTTCCTCTCCGGCCTGCCGGGCCTGCCGCGCGCGACCGCCGCGCGCCTGGGCGCCTGAGCGAGGCAGCGACATGATCCCCATGACCTTCACGGCCTATGTCAGCCGCCGCTTCGTGCAGATGTGCGTGCTGATGCTGCTGGCGCTCACCTTCCTGGTGGCGCTCTTCGACTTCATCGAGCTGCTTCGCCGCGCCGCCAACCGGCCGGATGCGAGTTTCGGCATCGTGGTGATGATCGCGGGCTTACGCCTGCCCTTCGTCGCGCTCCAGATCCTGCCCTTCTCGATCCTGCTGGGCGGCATCGTGGCCTTCTGGCGCCTGACGCGCTCTTCGGAACTGATCGTGGCCCGCGCGGCCGGCATCTCGGCCTGGGGCTTCCTGGCCGGGCCGCTGATGGTCGCGGCCATCCTGGGCGCCATCGGCACCACCGCCCTCTCGCCGCTCTCCTCGGCCATGCTGGCCCGCGCCGAGCGGATGGACGGGCAATATCTGCGCAGCAATGCCGGCGTCACCGCCATCGCCGGCGGCCGTCTCTGGCTGCGTCAGGCCGATCGGGAATTCGACCCGCAGGGTGTCGCGATCTTCTCCGGCCGCCCCGCGCCCAACCGGCGCGGCACGATCTTCAGCCTCACCGACGTCTCGATCTGGCGCATCTCGGGCAATGACCGGGCCATCCAGCGCATCGAGGCCCCGAGCGCCACGCTCGGCCACGGCCGCTGGGAGTTGAAGGATGCGGTGACCTTCAACGCCGATCGGCGCGTCAGCCCGGCGGAGGACATCTCCTTCCCCACCGACCTGACGTCCGAGCGTATCGAGACCAGCTTCGCGAGCCCGGACACCATCTCCTTCTGGGCGCTGCCGGATTTCATCGCGCTGCTGGAGGCCTCGGGCTTCTCGGCGGTGCGGCACCGGCTCGAATACCAGTCGCTCCTCTCCCTGCCGGTGCTGGCGGTGGCGATGGGCCTGCTCGCGGCGGGTTGTTCGATGCGGGCCTCGCGGCGCGGCGGCGTGGGCAAGATGATCGCGGCGGGCGTGGGAGCGGGATTCGCGCTCTTCGTGCTCGACAAGGTCAGCGCCGAATTCGGCCAGGCCGGCACGCTGCCGGTGACGCTGGCCGCCTGGGTGCCTAGCATTGCGGGGCTCTTGCTGGCATTGGCCTTGCTGCTGCACCTCGAGGATGGCTGATGACGAATATCCGGCAAGCCATGCAGCGTGGCGACAACGAGGCGGATACTATTTTCCCGGCCGATTCCCTGGCCGGTCAGGACGAGGGTGCGAGGACAGCCATGGCGAATGACGGAACGCGCAACCGCCCGCCGACGGCTGGACAGCCCGGCAAGCCCCGCCGCCCGCGCAAGGCGCCCGCGCCGCTCCCCGTGCCGCGTGCCCTGGCACCCGAGCGCGAGGCAGCGCTGAGCGCCCCCCGGAAGGCGAAGCCCGCCAAGGCCCAGCCCGCCATGCCAACAGTTCGGCAGCAGGTGGCGAGGCCGCAGCGCCCGGCCGCGCGCCGCCCGGCGCCCGCCCCCGTCCGCGTCGCCTCCATGGGCTCGAATACCCGCCGGCAGGCGCTGATGGCCACGATCGGCCTCGCGGCCGTGCTGGCCGTGGCCCCCTGGCAGCATACGAGCGCGCAGCAGGCGATGCCGCGCATCCACCAGCCCGGCGGCTCGCATAGCAGCAACGTCCCGTCCGCCACCCCGAAGCCCGCGGGCGAAAGCTCGGGCACCGCCTCCACCAACCGCGACCAGCCGGTGACCTTCACCGCCGATGAGGTGGAATACGACCAGGAAACCGGCGTCGTCCGCGCCAAGGGCAATGTGGAAGCCTGGCAGGGCGACCGAATCCTGCGCGCCGATACCTTCACCTATAACCGCAATACCGGCCTCGCGGTCGCCGAAGGCCATGTCCAGCTCATGGACCCGGACGGCCAGGTCGCCTTCGCCGACCGTGCGGAACTGACCGGCAATATGCGCGACGGCGTGGTCGAGGGGCTCGGCGCCCTGCTCGCCCAGAACGGCAAGCTCGTCGCCTCCGGCGCCCGCCGCACCGGCGGCACGCTCACCGACATGGCCCGCGTCAGCTACACGGCCTGCGATCTCTGCGAGAAGAACCCCGACGCGCCGCCGCTCTGGCAGCTTCGCTCCCGCACCGCCGTGCAGGACAAGGAGAACCTCCGGCTCCGCTATTACGACGCGACGCTGGATTTCGCGGGCCTGCCGATTCTCTACACGCCCTATCTCTCCATGCCCGACCCCTCGGCGCCCCGCGCCTCGGGCCTGCTGACGCCGACCTTCGGCCACTCGAACTATTTCGGCTTCTTCGCCGAGACGCCCTATTACTGGGCGATCGACGATCAGCAGGACATGACGCTGACGCCGATCATCTCGACCGATCAGAACCCCGCCCTGAAGGCCAGCTACCGCCGCCGCTTCAACGCGGGCGAGATTTCGGCCGAGGGCTCCATCGCGGCGCTGAACGGCAATGACCTCAACGGCGCGGAGGGCATCGCGGGCCATATCTATTCTCGCGGACGCTTCAGCCTCGACGAGAACTGGCGCGTCGGCTTCGACCTGAACCGCGCCACCTCGCTCTCCTATCTGCACGCCTATAACGTCAATGCCCCGCGCGTGCTGCCAACCATCGGCTATATCGAGGGCTTCTGGGGCAGTTCGGCCTATGCGCGGCTCGATGCCCGCAGCTACCAGGGCCTCAGCGACCAGGACGACATTTCCGTCATCCCTGTCGTCCTGCCCAATCTCTATACCGAGGTCGCCCTGCCGACCGACGGCTGGGGCGGGCATGCCACGCTCGATGCCACGGGCTACGGCATCTATCGCGACAAGGGCACCTCCTCCCGCCGCCTCGGCACCCGGCTCTCCTATGAACTGCCGATGCAGGACAATCTGGGCAGCCTCTGGACCCTCCGGAGCCAGACGGACCTGATCGGCCATTGGGCGGATGACCTCAACCTCGCGCCGAACTATGCCTCGGGCATCGGCTCGGCCAGCGAGGTCACGGCCAATACCCGCCTCGCGCTCGACTGGCGCATGCCCTTCACCCGCACGGTCGGCAATACGACCCAGCTGCTCGAGCCGCGCGTGCAGGTGGTGACCGGCCCCGCCATGGGCCGGCAGGCCAATATCGCGAACGAAGACAGCATCGATTTCGAATTCACCGACGCCAATCTCTTCTCGCTCAATCGCTTCCCCGGCCGGGACCGCCAGGAAGGCGGCACCCGCGTGGACGCCGCGATGCGCGGCGCGATCTACTGGCCCGAGGGCGCGAAGGTAGAGGGGATCTTCGGCCGCTCCTTCCGTATGGCAAATGACCAGGTCTTCGACCAGTCCACGGGCCTGGACGGCCGCTCCTCCGACTATGTCGGCCGCGTCACCGTTTCGCCCGTCAGCTGGCTCGACCTTAACCTGCGCGGCCGCTGGGACAAGGAGACGCTGGACCGCCAGCTGATCGACACTTCGGCCAACGTCTCCATGGGCCGCGTCGCCGTCTCCGCCGGCTACCTCTACAGCACGCCCAACGACTATATCACGCCGGTCCGGACGCGGCGCGAGGTCTCGGGTGGCGTTTCGGCCAAAGTCAACGACTTCTGGCGGCTCGGCGCCTATGGCCGCTACGATATCGACCTCGGCCGCCCCGTCGCCGCCGGCGGTAACCTGACCTATGAGGACGAATGCTTCATCATCGAGGCCCGCTATTCCCGCCGCTGGGCCGAGGAAGCCAATACGACCTATTATCCTTCGAGCGAGATCCTGCTCTTCCGCGTCGGCTTCAAGACGGTCGGCGATTTCGGCCTGCGTGCGATGTGATGCGCAACCACGAGCAAACGCCTGCTTTTTTCTGCCCCAAGCGCTCGCACCGGGCGAAGAACTGCTCTAGGAGAGCCGCATGAACGGCCGTTTCCCCCGCGCTTTCAACGCGATGCTCCTCGTCGCCGGCCTGGCCGGCGGGGTGGCGGTATCGCCCGGTTCCGTCGAGCAGCCTTTCGCCTTCGTGCCGCGCGCCGAAGCGCAGACCAACCGCATCCTCGCGGTGGTCAATGGCGATGTCGTCACCCAGGGCGAGGTCGAGGCGCGTGCGCGCCTCTTCGCCCTCAATGCCGGCCTGCAATCCGACCCGGCGATGGTGCAGCGCCTGCAGCCGCAGATCCTGCGCCTGCTGATCGACGAGCGCCTGCGCCTGCAGGAGACTCAGCGCCGCCGCATCGCCGTGACCGACCAGGAAGTGGCCGAGGCGGTGAAGGAGATCGAGACGCGCAACGGCATGCCCTCCGGCGGCCTCGTGGCGCAGCTTCGCCGCTCCGGCGTCGAGCCGCGGGCGCTCTATGACCAGATCCGCGTGCAGATCTCCTGGGCCCGCTTCGTTCGCGGCATGATGGGCTCCCAGGCCCGGCCGAGCGATGCCGAGGTGAACGAGTTCATCGCCGCCTGGAAGGCGCGCACGGGCCAGAAGGAATACCTGGTCTCGGAAATCTTCGTTCCCATCGACGATCCGGCCAATGAGGGCGAGGTGAAGCGCTTCGTCGACGACGTCGTCGGCCAGCTTCGCCGAGGCGTGCCCTTCGCCGTCGCCGCGACGCAGTTCAGCCAGAGCCAGACCGCGCTCCAGGGCGGCGATATCGGCTGGACCCGTGCCGACGAGCTGGACCCGGAAGTGGCCAGTGTCGTCACCCGCATGCCGATCGGCGCCATCGCGAACCCCATCCGCGTGCCGGGCGGCTTCCAGATCGTGCAGCTCCGCCAGTCGCGCGAGATCGGCAACGACATGGCGACCATGCTGAGCATCCGCCAGGCCTTCCTGCCCTTCCAGGGCCGGCTGGACCCGAACGCGCCGACGCCGCAGCAGATCGCGCAGGTCGAGAAGGCCCGCGCGGCCGGCCAGGGCTGCGCCGCCGTCGAGGCGCTGGGCGCCGGCGATGGCCGCCCGGTCGATCCTGGCCCGGTGCGGCTCGAGAATGTGCAGGGCCCCATCCGCGCCCTGCTCGCGGGCCTCGCCCCCGGCAAGACCAGCCAGCCCATCATCACGCCCGATGGCGTGATGCTGCTCGCCGTCTGCTCGCGCGAGACGCGCAACCTGGCCGAGATGACGCCCGACCAGGCCCGCGCGCAGATCTTCCGCGACCGCGCCGAGAACGTCTCCCGCCAGCAGCAGCGGGACCTGCGGCGCCGCGCGCAGATCGACCGGCGTGCCTGATCCCGTCCTGCCGCTGCCTTCCCTCGCGGAGACCGTGGAACGCCACGGTCTCAACGCGCGGAAGTCGCTGGGCCAGCACTTCCTGCTGGATCCGGCTGTCTGCGAGCGTATCGCGCGTGTGGCGGGCGACATGGCCGGGCGCCAGGCCATCGAGGTCGGGCCCGGCCCTGGCGGGCTCACGCGGGCGCTGCTGCACGGCGCCGCCGAGCATGTCACGGCCATCGAGCTGGACGACCGCGCGCTGGCCGTCATGGCCGAGCTGCAGGGGGCCTTTCCCGGCCGCCTGAGCGTGGTGCACGAGGATGCGCTGAAGGTCGACATTGAGGCGCTGGTGCCCGCGCCGCGCAAGATCGTCGCCAACCTGCCCTATAACGTCGGCACCCCGCTGCTCGTCGGCTGGCTCCGCAAGGCCGCCGCCTTCGAGAACATGACGCTGATGTTCCAGCAGGAAGTCGCCGAGCGTATCTGTGCCGCCCCCGATACCGAGCCCTATGGCCGGCTCGGCGTGCTGGCGCAGTGGCGCTGCGAGGCGCATTTCCTGCTCAGCCTGCCGCCCGGCGCCTTCAAGCCGCCGCCGAAGGTCTGGTCCGCCGTGGTCGGGCTTACGCCGCGCCCGGAAGACCCCGGCCCGGCCCTGTTCGGCGCCATGGAGCGGCTCACCGCGGCGGCCTTCGGCCAGCGGCGCAAGATGCTGCGCGGCTCGTTGAAACCCCTCGGCGGCGCGGAAGCCCTGCTGGAGCAGGCCGGCATCGAAGGCTCCCGCCGCGCCGAGACGCTCAGCGTGGCGGAATTCGACCGGCTCGCGCGGCTCCTCCTGGCGCGGGACGGGAAGTAAGAAGCCGTTCCTCAAACTGCCGCCTGAGGCTCCGGCCGGATTTCCCCAGTCGGGGCACCACCGGCCCGAAAGCGGGCGCCGAATAGCTGCCGGAGCCGGTCCGGCAGCCACCGCCTCACTCCCCCTTTGGCGGGGTCGTGCTGCCCTCGCCGAGGGCGCGTTGCAGCAGAACGGTCGGCAGCCAGCGGCCATGCTTCCGGCCGATGGCCTCCAGCGTCCCGGCGATATGGAAGCCCATCGACTGGTGCAGCTTCACCGAGGCCGGGCTGCTGTCGCCCCCCGCCACGGCCAGCATCTGCCGATAGCCGAGCGCCGTGCAGGCCTCGATAATGGCGGCGAGCAGCGCCTTGCCCAGGCCGCGCCCCAGCATGTCCGGCCGCAGATAGATCGAATCCTCCACCGTATGCCGATAGCCAGGGCGTGGGCGGTAGGTGCTGGCATAGGCGTAGCCGAGCACCTCCCCAGCCTCGTCCACCGCCACGAGATAGGGCAGGCCCTTGGCCACGATCCCGGCGCGGCGCTCGATCATCTCCGCGAGCGAGGGCGGGTCGATCTCGAAACTCGCATCCCCATGCAGGACATGATGCGCGTAGATTGCGGCGATGGCGGGCATATCCGCTTCCGTCGCCGGCCGTAAGGTCATGGCTCCGGACGGGCGGGTCAGGCTCTGCATTTAGATGTCCTCGGTAGATCGTGCCGCCGCAAACTGGGCCGGGCGGCAGCGAAAGCGAAGAAAAATATTCTGATACGCCGCATTCGAAGAAATATCTCTTATGATTCCCTCCTTCCGCCAGCTCCGTGCCTTTCTCGCCGTCGTCGAAAGCGGCTCCGTCTCGGTCGCCGCCCGGCAATTGGGCCTGACCCAGCCGGCCGCCAGCCAGCAATTGCGGGAGTTGGAGCGCGGGCTTGGCATGCGGCTGCTGGAACGGGCAAAGGGCCGCACCGTGCCCAATGCGGCGGGCCAGGCCATGCTCGCTCCCGCCCGCCGCGCCATGGCGGCGCTGGAGGAGGTGCGGCACCTCGCCGCCGGCTTCCGCTCCGGGGAGGCCGGGCGGGTGCGGCTCGGGACCGGAGCGACGGCCTGCATCCATCTCCTCCCGCCGGTGCTTGCCGCCCTGAAGGCGAAGGTGCCGGGCGCGGAGGTCATCATCGCGACCGGCAATACCCCCGACATGCTCCGCCGCGTCGAGGAGGGCGATCTCGACGCGGCCCTCATCACCCAGCCCGCGCCCCTGCCACGTGCGCTGCTCGCCACACCCGTCTCGCAGGACCCGTTCCTTGCCCTGGTGCCGCAGGCGCTGCTGCCCGGCGGCGAACGGCTGGACCCTACCGCCATGGCCCGCCTGCCGCTCATTCTCTACGAAAGCGGCAGCGCCACCCGCTCGCTCATCGATGCCTGGTTCCGTCAGGCCGAGGTGCAGGCGCATCCGCTCATGTCCCTCGGCAGCGTGGAGGCCATCAAGATGCTGGTGGCGAGCGGGCTCGGCGCCTCCATCCTGCCTGCCCTCGCCTTGGGCCAGCCGGTGGAGGGTGCGGCCATCCTCCCGCTCGATCCGCCGCTGGGGCGCGGCCTCGCCTTCGTGCTGCGGCAGGACAAGGTGATGGACCGCACCTTGCGGGCGCTGCGCGAGGCGCTGATGACGCGCGGCGGGCTGGCCGAGCCGTGACTTGACCTTCGGCCTGCCCGCCGCCAGTCGAAGGGCATGAGGAAAGAGCCCGATTTCGCGGATCTCCTTGCCGAACCGCCCGTGGCGGACCGCATGAGCAAGCTGGCGGACCGGCTCAAGGCGCTCGCGACCATGAAGGAGACGAAGGAGCGGCGGACCGAGATTGACCTCGCCCTGGCGCAGAACCGCTGGGGCCTGCGCATCCTCGCCATTCGCGTGCTGGGCGCCTGGGGCGGGCCGCGGAACAAGGCCTGGCTGCGGGAAAAGGCCGACCAGCCGATGCTCCGGCACCCCTGGCGCTATCCGAAACGCACGCCCGGCCGCTGGGAGGCCATTGAGACCCAGGCGGCGCAGCGCGCCATCGCCCCGCATGTGACGCGCGAGGACGCAGCCTGGCTGCTGAACCGGCATCTGGCCGATTGGGCGAATGGCGGCACCCTGCTCCCCATGCTCGGCGCCCTCGCGCCGCATCTGCCGCGCGAGCGGATTGAGGCGGCCTATCAGGACCCGGCGCAGCGGGAATCACTGCTCTGGCTCTGCTTCCACGTCCGGAACCTGTCCGACCGGCTATATTGGATGCGCCGCCTCGCCACCCTTCACGAGCCGCCGCCGCTTGCCGGGCGCCTGCTGCTCCATGCCGAGGCGGATGCGCTCAAATCCCCATCGCCTGACGCACGAAAGCCCGCTTGAGGCCCGGCAGCCGGTCCACCGCCGCGATGCCGAGGCGGCGTGCCCAGCGGATCGGGGCGATGTCATTGCCGAAAAGCCGCTCCAGCGCGTGGGTGGCGGCGATCATGGCCAGGGCATCGGGCCGGCGCTTCGCCTGGTAGGCCGCCAGCACCTCCGGCGAGCCAGGGTCCCGCCCCTCGGCCATGGCGTCGAGCACGAGATCGCGCAGGGCGGCCACGTCGCGGAAGCCGATATTCAGCCCCTGACCCGCGATGGGGTGCATGCCATGCGCGGCATCACCCACGATGGCCAGGCGCGTGCCGGCATAGCGCATGGCCTGCATAGCCGTCAGCGGATAGGACCAGCGGCGCCCGATCGGCGTCACCCGGCCCAGATGCGAGCCCATGCGGCGTTCGATTTCGCGGCCATAGGCCTCGTCGGAGAGCTTCAGCGCCGCTTCGGCCAGCTCCGGCTTTTCCGCCCAGACGATGGCGCTGACATGCGGATGCTCCGGCAGGGGCGCCATGGGGAGTTGGGCGAAGGGCCCGGCGGGGAGGAATTTCTCCAGCGCGCCGTCGCCATGGGGCAATTCATGGGCAATCGCGCCCACCATGCCGACGCGCCGGTAATCGAACCGCGCCGTGCCGATGCCCGCCTCGCGCCGCGCGGGGCTCTGCCGCCCCTCGGCGGCGACCAGCAGCCGCGCCTTCACCGTAGCGCCGGAAGCGAGGCGCAAGGTGACGCCCTCCTCGCTGCGCTCGATGGAAAGCGCCTTGTCGGGCGCGCGCAGGGTGAGGCTTTCAAGCGCCTCCAGGCGCCGGTTCAGCGCGATGCGCAGGTCCCGCGCCTCGACCATGAAGCCGAAGGGGCCGGTGCCCGCTTCCTCGGCATCGAAATCCAACGTCAGCGGGCTAGCAGGCTCGCCCGGCCGGCCGTCCTCGACTCGGATATGGCGGATGGGGTTCGCCTCGCCCGGCAGCAGGTCCCACAGCCCGGCGCGCGTCAGCGTATCGCGGCTGGCGGCCGCGATGGCATAGGCCCGGCCATCGAATTCCGGCCGCTCCATGGGAGGCAGCGGGGCCGAATCCACGACCAGCGTGGAGACACCCTCGGAGGCCAGAGAAGCGGCCAGACTGCCGCCGACAGGCCCCGCACCCAGGATGCAGACGGCCACCTCGATCACATCGCTCATGGGCCCATACTGCACTATTGTAGAAATGCCTCACAGGGGCGCGGCATCAACACCACACCTGCCCATTTCATGGGCAGATACGTGCTGCAACAGCGTGAAACCTTGGTCCCGGCCACTGGCACGGCATTCGCTTCAGGCTAAGACGCTAGTCGGATAAAAAGGGGGCCGCAGCGGATGAAGCTGGTCATGGCAGTAATCAAGCCCTTCAAGCTGGACGAGGTGCGCGAAGCGCTCACCCCGCTCGGCGTGCAGGGGTTAACGGTGACAGAGGTCAAAGGTTTCGGCCGCCAGAAGGGCCAGACCGAGATCTATCGTGGTGCCGAATACCACGTTTCCTTCCTGCCGAAGCTGAAGATCGAGGTCGTGGTGCCGTCCGACCTGGTCGACGCCGTGGTGGAGGCCATCGCCAACACCGCCCGCACCGGGAAGATCGGCGACGGCAAGATCTTCGTCGTGGATGTGGAGCGCTCCCTGCGCATCCGCACCGGCGAAACCGATACGGCCGCGCTGTGACCCGGCGCCCGACCTCAAACGAGACAATGGGACCGAGAAAGATGCTCTCCCTGTCGCGCGCGTTCGCCGCGCTGCTTCCCGCGCTTCTCTTCGCGCTTCCCGCCTTCGCCCAGGAGGCCGAAGCGAAGGTCGATACCGGCGATACCGCCTGGATGCTCACCAGCACGGCGCTCGTGCTGCTGATGACCATCCCGGGCCTCGCGCTCTTCTATGCCGGCATGGTCCGCAAGAAGAACGTGCTGGCGACCATGATGCAGTCCTTCGCCATCTGCGCCATCATCACGGTGGTCTGGATCGTGGCGGGCTACAGCCTCGCCTTCGGCGAGGGCGGCGCCTATATCGGCGACCTGTCGAAGCTGCTGCTCTCGGGCGTAGCCGAGAACTGGGACAAGCCCTTCACCCTCGGTTCGGGTGACTCGGCGGTGCCCTTCACCATCCCCGAGACGGTCTTCCTCACCTTCCAGATGACCTTCGCGATCATCACGCCGGCCCTCATCACGGGTGCCTTCGCCGATCGCATGAAGTTCTCCGCGATGGTGATCTTCTCCGTCCTGTGGTCGCTGCTGGTCTATGCGCCGATCGCGCACTGGGTCTGGCATCCGAACGGCTGGCTCTTCGGCCTCGGCGCGCTCGACTTCGCCGGCGGCACGGTCGTGCACATCAATGCCGGTGTCGCGGGCCTCGTGGCCGCGCTGGTGCTCGGCAAGCGCGTCGGCCTCGGCTCGGACAACATGTCCCCCTATAACCTGGCCTTCGCCGTGATCGGCGCGAGCCTGCTGTGGGTGGGCTGGTTCGGCTTCAACGCCGGCTCCGCCGGTGCCGCCGGTGGCCGTGCGGGCATGGCCATGCTGGTCACGCAGGCCGCCGCCGCTGCCGCCGCCCTCTCCTGGCTCTTCGCCGAGTGGATGATCAAGGGCAAGCCCTCGGTCCTGGGTGCGATCTCGGGTGCCGTCGCCGGCCTCGTCGCCATCACGCCCGCCGCCGGCTTCGTGCTGCCCGGCCCCGCGCTGGTGATCGGCATTGCCGGCGGCCTCGCCGGCTTCTGGGGTGCCACCGCCCTGAAGCACTGGTGCGGCTATGACGACAGCCTCGATGCCTTCGGCGTCCATGGCGTCTGCGGCATCGTCGGCGCCCTGCTGACCGGTGTCTTCGCCTACGGCCCGCTCTCGGCTTCGACCTCGACGCCGGAAGGCTACCCGGGCAGCTTCGACCAGTTCCTGCTGCAGGTTTACGCCGTCGTCGCGACCCTCATCTTCACGGCGGTCGCCACCTGGATCCTGCTGAAGATCGTCGATGTGATCGTCGGCCTGCGCGTGACCGAGGAAGAGGAGCGCGAAGGCCTCGACGTCTCCCTCCACGGCGAGCGCATGGGCTGAGCCCTTCACCTCTCGGGGTGACGAGACGAGGCGCCGGGGGCAATCCCGGCGCCTTTTTTCATGCTGCGGCCCGTTTGATGTCACACCCTGGGGCCATATTGGCGCCCTGGCGAAAAAGTGGCTTTGAGTCAGCAGGTTCGGCTATAGATTTACGCCCGAACATCAAGCTGACGAGTTGTTATGCCGCGTGCCGCCCTCGCCCAACGTCCTGACCCCGCGCCGGAGCCGGAAAGCGGGCGGCGCTTCGCTTCGCCTGCCGTCAAGGCGGCGATCAAGCGGCGCCTCGCCGAGACGGTCGGCACGGGTCTCGCGCTGCTGGGCCTGGGCCTCATCCTGGCCCTCGCCAGCCACAATCCGGCGGACCCCTCGCTGAACACCGCGGGCGAGCAGGCCACGCGCAATCTCGTCGGCCCCGCCGGCGCCATCGTGTCGGACGTGCTGCTCCAGGGCTTCGGCTGGGCCTCCTATCTGACGGCCGTGACCATGCTGGCCTGGGCCTGGCGCCTCGCCGTGCATAAGGGCCTGCAGCCCTTCGCCGGCCGCCTCGCCGCCCTCCTGGCCGCCATGCCCGGCCTGGCGGCGATTTTCGTCCTCGCCGGCATGACGCCGGAAAGCCCGGTCGATGCCGGGCCCGGCGGCGCCATCGGCCCGGTGCTGCTGGAATGGACGCAGCGCATCGCGGGCATTTTCGGCTCCGTCGGCCTCATCGGCTCGCATGTCGTCACCGTGGCGCTCACCGGCTGGCTGATCTTCGTCGCCCTCGGCATTCCGCTGGCGAGTTGGCGCCGCGCCGGCCGCGTCGCGGGCGATGTGGCCGGGGATGTGGCGGGGCAAGCGGCGCGCGGCAGCGTGGCACTGGCCGCTCGCGCCATCCGCCGCGAGCCTGGCATGGAGCCGCGCGGCAGTGCCGAGCCGCCGCCCTGGGCCAATGCGCCCATGCCCGCACGCGAGGCACGCCCGGCCCGTCGCGCCGGGCTCATCTCCAAGCTTTTCGGCGGCCTTCGCCGCCGCGCGCCCCGCAGCGAGATGCCGCTCTCGGCCGTGCTCCGGGCCGCCGAGGCGAGTGCCGCCGAGGCCGAACCCCGCCTCCGCCGCGCGCCCGCGCTGGAAATGCCGCGGGGCAACCCGCCGCCCGCCGCCCAGGCCTCCGCGCCCCGCGTCGCCGATCGCCCGCAGCCGACCAAGCGCAGCAAGGAAGCCGAGCAGCCCGCGCTGGATCTGCGCAATGGCAGCACCTTCCGCCTGCCCTCCCTCGCCCTGCTGAACGAGGCGCCGCAGAACCGCGCCGAAGGCCCGGCCGAAGAGGCGCTGCAGGGCAATGCCCGCATGCTCGAAAGCGTGCTGGAGGATTACGGCGTGCGCGGCCGCATCGTCGATGTGCGCCCCGGCCCCGTCGTCACGCTCTATGAGCTGGAGCCCGCGCCCGGCACCAAATCGGCCCGAGTCATCGGCCTCGCCGACGATATCGCCCGCTCCATGAGCGTGCTGGCCGTGCGTATCGCGACGGTCCCCGGCCGCAACGTCATCGGCATCGAAATGCCGAATACCGTGCGCGAGACGGTCTATTTCTCCGAGATGATGGGCTCCGAGGAATGGGTGCGGAACGGCTCCCGCCTGCCCATGGCGCTCGGCAAGGATATCGGCGGCGCCCCGGTTATCGCCGATCTCGCCCGCATGCCGCATCTGCTCATCGCGGGTACGACCGGCTCGGGTAAGTCGGTCGCCGTGAATACCATGATCCTGTCGCTGCTCTACCGGCATACGCCGGAGGAGTGCCGCTTCATCATGATCGACCCGAAGATGCTGGAACTCTCGGTCTATGACCGCATCCCGCATCTGCTCGCCCCGGTCGTGACCGAGCCGCCCAAGGCGATTGGCGCCCTCAAGTGGACGGTCCGCGAGATGGAGCGGCGCTACAAGTCCATGAGCCAGCTCGGTGTCCGCAACATCGCGGGCTATAACGAGAAGGTTCAGGCCGCCCGCTCCAAGGGCGAGGTGCTGACGCGCCGCGTGCAGACGGGCTTCGACCCCGATACCGGCAAGCCCGTCTTCGAGGACGTGCCGCTGGCGCTCGAGCCCCTGCCCATGATCGTCGTGATCATCGACGAGGTGGCCGACCTCATGCTCGTCGCGGGCAAGGAGATCGAGGCCGCGGTGCAGCGTCTCGCGCAGATGGCCCGCGCCGCCGGTATCCACGTCATCATGGCGACGCAGCGCCCCTCGGTGGACGTCATCACCGGCACCATCAAGGCCAACTTCCCGACGCGCATCTCCTTCCAGGTGACGTCGAAAATCGACAGCCGCACCATCCTGGGCGAGCAGGGCGCGGAGCAGCTGCTGGGCCAGGGCGACATGCTCCACATGGCCGGCGGCGGGCGCATCTCCCGCGTCCATGGCCCCTTCGTCTCCGATAGCGAGGTGGAGCGCGTCGTCGAATGGCTGCGCGAGCAGGGCGAGCCGGCCTATATCGAGGAAGTCACCGAGGCTGAGGAGGATGACGGCTCCAACCCCGCGCTTTCGGGCATCGCCGGCGCCTCGGACAGCGAGAAGTCCCTCTTCGACCAGGCCGTGGATGTGGTGGCCCGCGAAGGCAAGGCCAGCACCAGCTTCATCCAGCGCCATCTGAACATCGGCTACAACCGCGCGGCCAAGCTGATCGAGCAGATGGAAAAGGAAGGAATCGTCGGCCCCGCCAACCATGTGGGCAAGCGGGAAGTTCTAGTGCGGCGGACGCACGAGGACGTCTGAGACGTCCGGCGTCGAAATCGGGGCAGCGAAGCCCTGATGCCGCCATCAAGGCGGGCGAGCCTCGTGCCGCCCGCCATAAGGAGGACCGCCATGACCGTCAGGGCCCTGACCCTCACCGCCCTCGTGCTCGCCGCCGCCCCAGCCCTGGCGCAGCAGAGACCCATGGCGGTCACCCCCACCCGGGACGTGGCCGTGAGCTATGCGGCGCAGGATGGCCGCAGCGCCCAGATGTTCTGGCAGGCGGCGACGCAGAAGATGCGCATCGAGACGCAGGAACTGCCAGGCACGGTGCTGGTGGATACGCCCACCAACCAGGCGGTGATGCTCATCCCGCAGCAGCGCATCGCCATGAACATCGCCATCAGCTCCCTCCCCAATGGCGAGATGGCCAATCCCCAGGCATTGGCGAACCAGATTACCGGCCGGGGCGGCACCGCGACCATCGCCGGGCTCCGCTGTACGGATTGGAACTTCCGCCACGAGGCGCGCGGCAAGGTCACGACAGGCACCGCCTGCCTCACCGATGACGGCGTGACGCTGCGCGTGATCTCGACCAGCGGCGGCAAGCCCTTCCGGGCCGAGGCAACGCGCGTGACCTATGGGCCGCAGGACCCGGCGCGCTTCCAGGTGCCGGCGGGCTATCACGGCATGAATACCGCCGGGCTCGGCCAGGGCCTGGGCCAGGCGCTGGGCGGCCTCTTCGGCAATAGGCGCTGAGAAGGCGGGCCATTCAACTGGGGGGCTTCCCGTTGTATCGGTGCGCCGGCGCCGCACCAGCCCGAGGATTCCACCCCGCATGTCCCAGCCCGTCACCCGTATCCTCCCCCGGCAGGCTGGCTGGGGCACTGGCCTGATCGCCCTCGCCCTGCTGGCCGCCAGCACTGGCACGGCCCGCGCCGAGGAGGATTGCGACGATGGCCATCCCATCGGCGGCGGGCTCTGCCTCAGCGCGAGCCTGACGGGGGATGGTTTCGGCAATCTGACGGGCGGGGTGCGGCGCGGGGTCACCGCCACGGGCCTCGGCCAAGCGGCCATCACGGGCGAGATCGGGGATAGCGGCTGGCGCTTCAATGCCTCGGCCTATGCCATCTACGGCCAGCAATCGACCCGCCGCCTCGCGGGCAGCCTGACGCCGCCGAGCAATATCGAAGCCGTCTCGACGCTCCGGCTCAACGAACTCTGGCTGGAGCATGACCTGGGAAGCTGGGGCTCGATCCGCTTCGGGCAGATCGCCGCCGATACCGAATTCACCACCGCCGACACGGCGAAGATGCTCATCAGCTACAATTGGCCAACCGCGCTCTCCACCGCCCTGCCCGGCGGCGGCGCGGCCTATCCCCTGGCGGTGCCGGGCGTGCGGCTGGAGCTGGGCGAGCCCGACAAGAGCACGGGCCTTCGCCTCGGCCTGCTCGGCGGTAATCCGGCCGGGCAATATGCCGACGATACCGACCCCCAGAAGCACAACCGCTACGGCACCAATTTCTCGGTCAGCGGCGGCGCCTTCCTGATCGGCGAGGCCTCGACGGGCGCGGCCCCCGTGGAAGATGGCTCGCGCCCCTGGGTCCTGAAGCTCGGCGCCTGGTTCCACAGCGCCTCGACCGAGTCGCAGCGTTGGGACACGATGGGCCTCTCCCTCGCCAATCCCGCCAGCAACGGCCAGCCCCGGCGTTACGACAATAACGGCGGCGGCTATCTCGTGGCCGAGGGCGTGCTCTGGCGCGGCGACGAGAGCAGCCTGGGCGTCTTCACCCGCCTCTTCGCCCAGCCCGCCGACCGCAACCTCGTCTCGCGGCAGGTGGATCTCGGCCTCGCCTGGCGCGGGCCCTTCGGCCGGGCGGATGACACAATCTCCCTCGGCCTCATCCAGGCCCGCGTGGGCCGCGACGCGCGTGACCTCGACCGCGACCGGCAGGCGCTGGGCGAGACCTGGCCGCGCCGGGACCAGGAGACGCTGGTGGAGCTGAATTACGACTGGGCCGCGATTCCCGACCGGCTCTCACTGCGGCCGCTGGTGCAGTGGATCCATCACCCCGCCGCCCGCACCCCCGATGACCGCGTGAGCCCCGACCGGCCGATGAAGGATGCGCTGCTGGTCGGGATGCGGGTGACGCTGACCTATTGAGGCGAAAGCTGTGCCTCGATGGCCGTCTTGTCGATCACCGACCAGACCTCGGCGATCAGGCCGCGCTCGAAGCGGTAGATGACATTCTCGGTGAAGGTCACGCGGCGGCCGTTCACCGGCAGGCCGAGGAAGCTGCCCGCGGGCCGGCAGTCGAAATGCAGCCGCGCGGCGACATGCGGCGCCTCGCAGACCAGCAGCCCGATTTCGAAGAAGAGATCGGGGATCTCGCGGAAATCCCGCTCCAGCATCTGCCGATAGCCCTCGAGGCCGAAGGGCCGCCCGTTATGCCGGGCATGCTCCGCGACGAAATCCCCGAGCCGCGGCCAATCCTGCCGGTTCAGGCAGTCGATATAGGCGCGGTAGAGCCCTGACAGGTCGTTCATAGCGGGGCGCAGGCCGCGCGCAGCCAGGCGGCCACCACGGGCTCCAGCAGCGGGCCGACCTCCTCCAGCACCCGGGCCTGATAGGCGTCGATCCAGGCGCGGGACGGGCCGTCGAGCAGGTCGAGATCGATCAGGCGGCGGTCATAGGGTGCCAGGGTCAGCGTCTCGAAGCCGAGGAACTTGCGGCGTTCCCCGGCCGGCTCGGCGGGCTGCACCAGCAGCAGGTTCTCGATGCGGATGCCATAGGCGCCCTCGCGGTAATAGCCGGGCTCGTCGGAGAGGACCATGCCTTCGGCCAGCGGCACCGGCTTGGCCGCGCGGCTGATCGAGACCGGCCCTTCATGGACCGAGAGCACCGAGCCCACGCCATGGCCGGTGCCGTGGTCGTAATCCAGCCCTTCCCGCCAGAGGGGCGCGCGGGCGATGGCATCGAGATGGGCACCACAGACGCCTTCGGGGAAATTCTGCCGGGCCAGCGCCACATGCCCCATCAGCACCAGCGTGTAATGCCGCTTCAGCGCGGCTGGCGGGGCGCCGGGGCCGGTCCAGAGCGTGCGGGTGATATCGGTCGTGCCATCCTCGTATTGCGCGCCGCTGTCGATGAGGAAGCACTCGTCCGGCTTCACGGCGCGATGGCTCTCCGGCGTCGCGCGATAATGCACGATGGCGCCGTTCTCGCCCGCGCCCGCGATGGCGGGGAAGGATTCCGCGCGGAATTCCGGCGCCATGGCGCGGAAGGCGAGAAGCTGATCGGCGACCGAGACCTCGGTGAGTCCGCCCTTCGGCGCCTCGTTCTGGAACCAGTGGAGGAAGCGGGCCATGGCCACCGCGTCGCGCTTGTGGGCGGCGCGGAAACCGGCGCGCTCGGCCTCGTTCTTCTTCGCCCGCGGCAGGCGGACGGGATCTTCCGCCTTGGCGACCGTGGCGCCCGCCTCGCGCAGCCGGGCGGCGAACCAGGCGGGCGTATTATCCGGGTCGAGCCGCACCGTGCGTCCGGCGAAGGTCTCGAGCAACGCCGGCAGCGTCTCGCGCCCCTGCACCACGACGGCATTGCCCAGATGCATGCGCGTCTCGGGCGTGAGCTTCTCCGCCTCCATGATGAGGTCGACGGAGCCGTCATAGCGCAGCAGGGCGAAGCCGAGGGCGAGCGGCGTATGCGCCAGATCCCCCCCGCGCAGGTTCAGCAGCCAAGCGACCGAATGCGGATCGGCCAGCACCACGGCCTCCTGCCCCGCCGCGCGAAGCTGCGCCGCGATGGCCTCGCGCTTGGCGAGCGACTCCTGCCCCGCGAAGGCGATGGGCTGCGGATAGGCCGAAGCGGTGGGCGGCGCCGGGCGATCGGCCCAGATGCCGTCGAGCGGATTGGCATCTAGCGGCACGAGTTGCACCCCTGCCTCGGACAGGCGGTTCAGCTCGCCCTCGGCATGGAGCCAGGGGTCGTAGCCGATGCGCTTGCCCGCGGCATGCTCGCCCAGCCAGCGCGCGGGCGGCTCGTCGATGAGATGGCGCCGCTCCCACAGGGCCGGGTCGGTCTGCAGCGCCGCCTGGGTGGTGTAGCGCCCGTCGATGAAGAGCGCCGCCCGGTCGGCCAGCACGATGGCGATCCCCGCGCTGCCGGTAAAGCCCGTCAGCCAGGCCAGCCGCTCGCCCGAAGGCGGCACGTATTCGCCCAGATATTCGTCGGAACGCGGCACCAGGAAGCCATCGACGCCCTGGGCCGCCAGGGCTGCGCGAAGGGCGGAGAGTTTCTCAGCGCGGGTCATGCCGGAGAGGTCCATCATGCATTCCTTCGATGGCTGACGCATTGGAGATATCTGTTAACGTCATATGTCCACAGGAAGACATGCTTGGGAAGCATGTCTCATTTTCTGGGCGAACGTAACAACGGGTCCATGAACGGGCCTATATGCTGCGCCAGCGAAGCAGCCCCAGGGTAGGCCGGCAAGGTGCCGGAGCCCACGAAGGCGGGCCGCTGAAAACGGAACCTTAACCATGGAACCCCGCACCACCAAGGCGGAGCTGATCCCCACCGTGTCGATGCCGCGCCAGGGCGAGATCGAGGCCATCCGCCTCTCCGCCATGCAGGCCCGCGATGCCGCCATCGCCGACGTTCTGCGTCGCGCCTTTGCCGGTATCGCCCACGGTTTCCGCCTGGTCGCGAACACCGTCGCCGAGTGGCCCCGCCGCCGCGCGGTCTATGACCAGCTGCACAGCCTGTCGGATCGCGAGCTGGCCGATATCGGCCTGACCCGCGGCGACATCGCCCATGTCTTCGACGCGCAGACCGCGCCGAAGGCCGCCAACGACACGGCCCCGGTGGCCGGCGCCGTTCGCGCTGCCTGATAAGGCTCTCGGATGAGGCTTCCGCGCCGCAGGGCGCGGAAAACCGTCACCCTTCCTTATTCTTCGCGAAACCAAATTCGCGAAAACACGTTCTAGAGTCAGTCGCCGGCGCAGTAACGACGCCGATTGAACCACAGAACGGATCAACGTGGCGGGCTCCAGTCTTTTGCCTCACTTGAGGAGCCCCGCCACGGCGACACGTCGATCGACCAGCCCACCTCCCCCCCTCGGGGCTGGATGATCGCTCGGCCCGGTTTTCTGCCGCACCCACTCCCCTCCCTGCGGCAGGAGCCGGGCCGTTTTTTGGCCGGTCTCATTACCAGGCCCCGCGACGGTAAAAGCCGCGCCTCATAACAAGATCGAACCAGTCACGCGATGATCGCGGGGCAGCCACGCCAAGGCGCGGCTGCCCGCTTTCGTGCCTGCGCAGCATGATCTCGGCCATGAGGACGTCCTATTGGTATGCCGTGCTGGCCGCATCGGCTTCGGTCAGTCTCGCGCTCGGCGTGCGGCAGACTTTCGGCCTGTTTCTCCTGCCTCTGGCGCAGGAACACGGGCTTTCCGCCACCGTGATCGGGGCGGCCGTCGCGCTGCATAACCTGATGTGGGGCATCTCCCAGCCCTTCTGCGGCGCCATGGCCGACCGCTACGGCGCTGGCCGCGTCATCCTCGTGGGCGGCATCGTCTATGCGCTAGGCCTGCTGCTGCCGGCGCTCTTTCCCTCGAGCCTCACGCTGATTCTCGGCCTGGGTATCGGCACCGGCATCGGCACGGGCTGCGCCGGCTCGGGCACCGCCATGGCCGCCGTCTCGCGCATCGCCCCCGCCGAGCGGCGGAACGACGCCATGGGCATTTCCTCGGCCGGCGGCTCGCTGGGCCAGGCGGCCATGGTGCCCATCGCCCAGGTCGCCATCGCCGCCTGGGGCACGAGCGGCGCGCTGATCCTCCTCGCCGGGCTGATGCTCTTCGCCCTGCCGATCGGCCGCGCCATCGAATGGCGCCCGGTGGCCCGCGCCGCGCCGACCATGGGCCTGCGCGGCCTGCCGAAGCTCGCGAAGGAGGCCTTGGAGGATAAGGGCTTCGCGCTGCTGACCATCGGCTTCTTCGCCTGCGGCTTTCAGCTCGCCTTCCTCACGGTGCATCTGCCCTCCTATCTCGCGCTCTGCGGCCTGCCGGCCGGGCTCGGCGCGCTGACGCTGATGACGGTCGGGCTCTTCAACATCCCCGGCTCCTGGGCCTGCGGGAGGCTGGGCAATTACATTCGGCCCGAGATCGCGCTCGGCTTCATCTATATCATCCGCACCATCTGCATCGCGATCTTCGCCCTGGTCACGCCGACGGAGCTGAACACGCTGATCTTCGCCGCCGTGATGGGGATGATCTGGCTCGGCACCGTGCCGCTGACAGGGGCGGCCATCGCCCGGCGCTTCGGCGTCGGGAATATGGGCGCGCTTTACGGCATCTGCTTCTTCTCGCACCAGATCGGCGGCTTCCTCGGCGCGGGCTCGGGCGCGGTGCTGCTTGATGCCACCGGCTCCTATGACGCCTTCTGGCCGGTCATGGTCGTGGTGGGCCTGGGCGCGGCCGTGGTGAATTGGGTGGTGCGGCCGCCCAAGGTGGCCATGGCCTGAGGCACCGGCCCTAGGCCGTCAGCCAGGCCCGCAGCAGCGCGGCCGTCTCCACCGGGCTTTCCAGTGGCGGCAGATGGCCCGTCTCCGCCACCCGGTGCAGCACCGCACCAGGGATGAGGCGGGCCATTTCGATGGCAAGCTCTGGCGGCGTCATCACGTCATTCTCCCCGACCACCACCATGGCGGGGAGGCGATAGAGCGGCAGTTCGCCGCGCGAATCGGGCCGCGCCAGAATGGCCGATTGCTGCCGGAGAAAAGCATCGCGGCCGATGTCGTTGGCCATGGCCATGACAGTCTCTGCGACCGGCCCCTTCCGATGTTTCTCATGCACGAGTTGGGGCAGCAGCCGGGGCGTGACGCCCTTGAACATCCCCGTCCGCGTCATCGCCATCAGCGCCTTCCGGCGGCGGGACTGTTCGGGCGTATCGGGGCGGGCCGAGGTATCGAAGAGCGCGAGCCGCAGCACCCGCCCGGGCGCCTGGCGCATGATCTCGAGCGCGAGGTAGCCGCCCATCGAAAGCCCGGCCAGGGCGAATTGCGCCGGCGCTTCCGCCAGCACCCTCACGGCCATGGCGGGCAGGCTCCCGTCCTGCGTTAGGTCCGGCACGACGGGGTCGGCGATATCGGCCAGGGTTCCGGCGGGCGCGGCCCAGAGGCGGGCATCGCAGAGCAGACCCGGCAAGAGGATGAGCGGCATCTTGGTCAACATGCCCATGATCTAGGCGGGCGGCGGGCGATCGGCCAAGCCATGCACGGCGAAAGCAGCACATCGGCGTGCGAAAACCTTGCGCAGCGCAACAGTTCGGAGCATAGCATCTGCCCGTGCGCCAACCGGCACCCGCGCTCGCGCTCGGCTGCCTGCCCACCGCCAATGACGGCACCGGGCCGAAGGCGAAGGAACAGACTGATCTTGAACGACACGCCCGACGCGCCCGCGCCTTCCGCGGCCGAGGCCCCGAAGACTGTTGAGACGGCCCCCGAGGCCGTGGCCGTGCCGGCCGAAACGGCACCCGAAACGGCGCCCGGCGGCGCGCCGCAGGCGGCGGTGGCCGAGGCCGACCCCGCGATCCCGCAGGACGAAACGGGCGACGACTATGGGCCCGAGCCCGATGGCGAGGAAGAAGAGGCCGCGCCCCCGCGCACGGTCTTCGCCGATCTGGGCCTGTGCGACGCCCTGCTCCGCGGCATCGACGAGGTGGGCTACAAGCACCCCACGCCGATCCAGGAACAGGCCATCCCCTATGTGCTGATGGGCCGCGACGTTCTGGGCTGCGCCCAGACCGGCACGGGCAAGACCGCCAGCTTCACGCTGCCGATGATGGAGATCCTTGCGGGCTCGCGCGCCAAGGCGCGCATGCCCCGCAGCCTCATCCTCGAGCCGACGCGCGAGCTGGCGCTGCAGGTCGCCGAGAATTTCGTCCAATACGGCAAGCATCTGAACCTGGTGCATGCCCTGCTCATCGGCGGCGAGAGCATGGCCGATCAGCGCAACGTCCTGGAAAAGGGCGTGGATGTACTGATCGCGACGCCGGGCCGCCTGCTGGACCTGTTCGACCGCGGCCGCATCCTGCTCGCCGACTGCAAGATCCTGGTGATCGACGAGGCGGACCGGATGCTCGACATGGGCTTCATCCCCGATGTCGAGCGGATCGTCTCCATGCTGCCGAAGATGCGGCAGACGCTCTTCTTCTCGGCCACCATGGCGCCGGAAATCCGCAAGCTGGCCGATGCCTTCCTGCAGAATCCGAAGGAGATCACGGTCGCGAAGCCCGCTTCGGTCGCGACCACGATCACCAGCGGCCTCGCCCTCGTGCAGCCGCATGACAAGCGCGAGGCGCTCCGCCGGCTCATCCGTTCGGAGAACGTCCAGAACGCGTTGATCTTCAGCAACCGCAAGCGCGACGTCGATGTACTCTACAAGAGCCTGACGAAGCACGGCTTCTCGGTCGGCGCCCTGCATGGGGATCTGCCGCAGTCGGTGCGTTTCGCGACGCTGGAGAAGTTCAAGGCGGGTGAGCTGCAGCTGCTCGTCTGCTCCGACGTCGCCGCGCGCGGCATCGATATCGGCGGCTTGAGCCACGTGTTCAATTTCGACCTGCCCTTCCATGCGGAGGATTACGTCCACCGCATCGGCCGCACGGGCCGTGCGGGCCGCGAGGGGCATGCCTATTCGATCGCGACGGCCGATGACGCCAAGCTGCTGCTCGCCATCGAGAAGCTGACGGGCAACCCGATCCCCCGCATTTCCATCGACGGGCTGGACCCGGTGACGGAAGAGGAAATGGCCGAGGCGGCCGCTTCCAAGAGCGGCGGGCGTGGCCGCAACCGGCACGAGGAACCGCGCGGCCGTGGCCGTGGCGGCGACCGTGACCGTGGTGGGCGTGATCGTGGCCGCGGCGAGCGTGGCGAGCGCCAGGCCCGTGACGAGGAGCGTCCGCGCCGCGAGGAGCGTGACGACCGGCCGCGCCGTGAGGATCGCGATCACCGCGCCAGCCGCGAGGAGCGGGATGACCGCCCCCGTCGCGAGGATCGCGATGATCGTCCCCGTCGCGAGGATCGCGACGAGCGCCCCCATCGTGAGGACCGGCCCCGCCGGGAAGATCGCGACTATCGCGGCCGCCGCGAGGATCGCCGCGACGATCTCGGCCCGGCCGTGCTGGGCTTCGGCGATGCGGTGCCGGCCTTCATGCTGATCCCCATTCCCCGCCCGCGCCGCGAACAGCCGGCCGAGACGGTGGAACAGGGTGCCGAGGCGGCCTGAGCCGCCTCTCACCGAGCAAACTGCGCCAGGAAACCAGCCCGGGCCGCCCTTGACGAAGGGGCGGCCCGGGTATTCCGTTCGGCGCCATAGAAATCCTGTCCAGGAGACGCCGATGAACGCCGTGAGCCCGAGCCGCCCCAGCTTTGCCTGGGATGACGCGCTGCTTCTGGAGGAGCAGCTGACGGAAGACGAGCGGATGATCCGCGACGCGGCCCGCGCCTTCTGCCAGGACCGTCTGATGTCGCGGGTGCTCGAGGCGAACCGCCACGAGGTCTTCCACCGCGAGATCATGAACGAGTTCGGCGAGCAGGGCTTCCTGGGCGCGACGCTCGAAGGCTATGGCTGCGCCGGCGTCGGCTATGTCAGCTACGGGTTGATCGCGCGCGAGGTGGAGCGCGTCGATAGCGGCTACCGCTCGGCCTTCTCGGTGCAGTCGTCGCTGGTGATGTACCCGATCTACGCCTTCGGCTCCGAGGCGCAGAAGGAGAAGTTCCTCCCCAAGCTGCGCAGCGGCGAATGGGTCGGCTGCTTCGGCCTGACCGAGCCCGATGCCGGCTCCGACCCCTCCTCGATGCGCACCCGCGCCAGGAAGGTCGATGGCGGCTACCTGGTCTCCGGCTCCAAGACCTGGATCACCAATTCCCCCATCGCCGACGTCTTCGTCGTCTGGGCGAAGGACGATGAGGGCATCCTGCGCGGCTTCATTCTCGAAAAGGGCATGAAGGGCCTCACCGCGCCGAAGATCGAGGGCAAGTTCTCGCTCCGCGCCTCCACGACCGGCATGATCATGATGGACGAGGTCTTCGTCCCCGAGGAGAACAGGCTCCCGGGCGTGAAGTCCCTCGCCGGGCCGTTCAGCTGCCTCAACCGCGCGCGCTACGGCATTGCCTGGGGCGCGCTGGGTGCTGCCGAATTCTGCTGGCACGCGGCGCGCGACTACACGCTGAACCGCAAGATGTTCGGCAAGCCGCTGGCGGCCACGCAGCTGATCCAGAAGAAGCTCGCCGACATGCAGACCGAGATCACGCTCGGGTTGCAGAGCGTGCTGCGCGTGGGCCGGCTCTTCGACGAGGGCAAGGTGGCGCCGGAGATGATCTCGCTGGTCAAGCGCAACAGCTGCGGCAAGGCGCTGGATATCGCGCGGGTTGCGCGTGACATGCACGGCGGCAACGGCATCGCCGACGAGTATCACGTGATCCGCCATGCGATGAACCTGGAAGCCGTGAATACCTACGAAGGCACCCACGACGTCCACGCCCTCATCCTCGGCCGTGCACAGACCGGGTTGAACGCCTTTGGGTGATTTCCGCGGCGGGCGGGGCCGGCCCCAGGGCCAGCGCCCCGCTCCCCCCATGCCGAGCACGCCGGAGAAGCTCATCGTCAACCAGCTCGGCGCCGGTGGCGACGGGCTGGTGCGTTTCGCCGATGGCACGCACGGCTTCGTGCCCTTCACCCTGGCGGGCGAGCATATCGTCGCGCGCCGGGTGGCCAGGCGCGGCGATGGCTGGCTCGCGGAGGCCGAGGCGGTCGAGCAGGCCAGCCCCGAGCGCATCCGCCCCGCCTGCCCGCATTTCGGCCCCTGTGGCGGCTGCGCGCTTCAGCATTGGGCGCCGGCTCCGGCCGCGATCTGGAAGCGCGCGCGCCTCGTCGAGGCCCTGGCCCGCGCGGGCTATCCGGACGTTCCCGTCGCCGACACCATCACCAGCCCGCCAGGCAGCCGCCGCCGCGCGGACCTGGCCATCCGCCGCCAGGACGGCGCCATCCGGCTCGGGCTGCACGAGCGGATCGACCCGAAGGTCATCGTCGATATCGCCGATGCCTGCCCCATCCTCGCCCCGCGCCTGGAAAACCTGCTCGCGCCGCTGAAGGAGATGCTGCGGCGCCTGACGGGGCTCAGGAAGGAGGGCTCGGCCGTCCTCAACCTGCTCGATTCCGGCCCCGATCTGCTGCTGCGCACCGATGCCGAGCTGACCGTGCCGGACCGCCAGATCCTTGCGCGTTTCGGCACCGATCACGGCCTGCCCCGCATCGCCTGGGCCAAGGGCGAAGGCCCGAGCGAGCCCGCCGCGCAGAATGGCGAGGTGCGGCACATGCTTTCCGGCCATGCCGTCACCCCCGCGCCCGGCGCCTTCATGCAGGCGACGCCGCAGGGCGAGGCCGCGATCATCGAGGCCGTGCTGGCCGGGCTGCCGAAGAAGCTCAGCGGCCGCGCCCGCATCGCCGATCTCTATGCCGGCATGGGCACCCTCTCCTTCCCGCTGGCCCAGCGCGGCCGCGTGACGGCGATCGAGGGCGAAGCCCATGCCGTCGCCGCCCTTCAGGCCGCCAGCGGCGCCACCCGCATCAGCGCCGAGCGGCGCGACCTGGCCCGCCGCCCCCTCGCCCCCGCCGAGCTGAAGGATTTCGCCGCCGTGGTCGTGGACCCGCCCTATGCGGGCGCCGCCGAGCAGATCGCCCTGCTCGCGCGCAGCACGGTGCCGGCCATCGTCTATGTCTCCTGCAATCCCGCCGCCCTGTCGCGGGACGCGAAGATGCTCCAGGCCGCCAGCTGGAAAGCGGTGTCGGCGGTGCCAATCGACCAGTTCCCCTGGTCGAGCCATCTGGAATCCGTGGTCGCCTTCACGCGCTGAGCCGAGCGGCACCTAATACCGCAAGTCAGACAAATCCTGACTTTTTCGTGAGCGGAAAGCATCCTTTGCTTGCTTCCCCTCTCCGCGCCGGAAATCATTGTCCGGTCGTGACAAATGGCGAAGACATGCAGTTGGCCGACAAGCATTCCGCGGAGCCTCCCCCGCCTCCGGGCAAGGGCACGCATGTTCTCGTGGTGGACGACAATGTCGAAATCCGGGATCTGATCGCCATCGCCGTCAGGCGCGCGGGTGCCGAGGCCGTCACCCTGGCCTCGACGGAAGTCGCCGCCGCGCTGCGGCAATATCCCGTCTTCGCCGTGATTACCGACGTGATGATGCCGGATCGTGACGGGCTCGAAGTACTCGACGATGTCGTGAGCTTCGATCCATCCATCAGCGTGCTGTTGATCTCGGGCTATGGCCCCTTCTATCTCGGCATCGCCGCGCGCCTCGCGGGGCCATTGAACGCCCGTCATGTGGAGACGCAGATGAAGCCCGTTCGCCTGCGCGACATCATCGCTTTCGTCGAACGGGCCCGCGCGCGCGGCGATGAGCCTGTAGCCGGTGCGCCGGCTGCCGGCCTGCCGCCGCGGACCGGGGCATGATGTCCGACCTCCCCGAATCCTTCGCCACCGCGAGCGACAGGGAGCAGAAGCTGCGCGTCGCGCGGCGGCTCGAGGCGCTGGGCCAGATGACCGGCGGCGTGGCGCATGACTTCAACAACCTCCTCACCGTCGTCATCGGCAATGCCGAGATCCTGGCCGAGGAATTGCCGCTTCTCCTGCCCGACCGGCCGGACCTGATCCGCGCCGCCGCCCTGGTGCTGGATGCAGGGGAAAGGGGGGCCGAACTCACGCGCCGCCTGCTCGCCTTCGCGCGCCGCCAGGCCCTCGCCCCCGTCGAGATCGACATCGTGCAGTTGCTCAACGAGCTGGAGCCGCTGTTGGCCCGCTCCGTCGGCCCGCGCGTGACCATCGAGACGCGCTATGCCCCCCGCCTATGGCGCGCCGAGGCCGATGAGAGCCAGCTCGAAAACGCCATCATCAACCTCGCCATCAATGCGCGCGACGCCATGCCTGAGGGCGGCACGCTGCGCATCGAGGCGAGCAACGAGCGGTTGACGGAGCAGGATCTCGCGGGCTTCGGCGAGGCATCGGCGGGCGATTTCCTGCGCATCGCGGTCGAGGATACCGGCCTCGGCATGACGCCGGAGGTGCAGGCCCGCGCCTTCGAGCCCTTCTTCACCACGAAGGAGGCCGGGCGCGGCACGGGGCTCGGCCTCGCCACCGTCTATGGCTTCATCCGGCAGAGCCGCGGCGCGCTCCGCCTCGACAGCGCCCCCGGCCAGGGCACCCGGATCGAATTGCTGCTGCCGGCTCTCGCCCAGGCGGCGCCGTGACCTCGCCCCTGGCGCTGCACCCGGAGGATGGCCAGACGGTCGCCGATGGCTGGCTCCGCCGGGCCCTGGATGCCCTGCCCGATGGCGTCGCAATCTTCGCCACGCCCTGCACGGGCCCCGCCGCCCCGCCCGCCGATCTGCTCTCGGGCAATGGCATGCTCGCCGAATTGCTGGGCCAGCCGCTGAAGCATCTCCTCGGCCAAGGCTGGGTGCGGCAGCTTCCCTCGGCCGAAGCGCAGCTCATCGCCACGCAGATCGCCAGGGCGGCGCGGGATGGGCAGGCGCCCGCCATCGAGCTGAGCCTCGGGCATGAAGGGAGCATGCGGCGCCTGTCGCTCACTGTTTCCGCCATGCCGCCCTGCTCGGGCGAGGCGCCGGGGCTCCTGGCCGTGCTGCGGGACGTGACGGCCCAGCGCGAGGCCGAACGCAGCGGGCTCGAGACGGAGCGTCTTCGCGCGGTCGCGGATCTCAGCGCCGAAGTTTCCCATGCGCTGACCAACCAGCTTACGGTGATGGCCGGGGCGCTGGACCTGATCCAGGAACTCGATCCGCCCGACCTGCCGCGCCCGCCGCTGATGGCCGCCCTGCGCGCGACGGCCCAGGCGACGGCGCTGCTCCGGCGGCTCCAGGCCCTCTCCCGCCATGATCCGCCCCGCGCCGAGCCCCTCGCCCCCCTCACCCTCCTGCCGAGCCTGGTCGAGCGCCTGCGGCCGCTGCTGCCTGAAGGGGCGACGCTCGACTGGCATGTCGCGCCCGAGACGCCGCGCATTTTCTGCGATCCGCGCCATCTGGAAACCGCGCTGCTCAGCGTGGCGATGGGCGGTCTGGACCCGATTGGCGCCTGCGCGATGGTGCTGAGCGCCGCTCCCTCGGGCCAGGGCGTGCGGCTTTGCCTCGGCGGTCTCGCCCCCGCCGGCGCCACCGCTCGGCGTGACCTGCTGTCGGACCTGCTCTCGGCCGCCGTCAGCCGCCGCTTCGCCGCCCGCAGCGGCGGCCATTTCGAGCCGACGGCCGATGGTGCCTGCTTTACCCTGCCCGGCCCCGGCGCCGCCTCGGCGCCGATGGCGCTGGCCGGTGCACTCACGGGCGGCATCCTCATCGTTACCGCCGATGCGCGGCTACAGGCGACGCTGCTCGCCCAGGCCGAGTCGCTCGGCTATCGCGCCAATGCCATGGGCGCCACGGCCGCACTGGACCGCGTCGCCGCCGCCCCGCGCGAATTTTCGCTCGTGCTCATCGACAGCGAATTGGCGCCGCCGCTCCGCGCCGCCAACCTCGCCCGCGCCCTCGCCGCCATCGAGGCGGGGCTGACCATCCTGCCCGTGGGCGAATTGCCGCCCGACTGGCCGAGCGGGCTTTCGGGCCGGTTGCAGCCGCTGCCCTTCCTCCCGAGTCTGCGCGATTTCGCCGAAACCGTGGGGGCCGCGCTCAGCCAGACTTTGGGGCACAGATTTTGACATCCCCAAGTTTTGCGAGCCGCCGACGGAAGAAATCTTGCGGTAAGATTTTAGCGTTCGTATGTGTTATCGTTCTGGCTTCGATTGAACCTATGCCCGCCGCAACTTTTAAGTTGTAAAAAACCTTATCGTTTCTAGCTTGACGGGCATCGTCACCCTGGGTTTTTCCTTACGATTGTGAACGCGTCGGCCTCTCCCCTTCCTGGCTGCTCCGTCCTCCTTCTGGAGGATGATCAGGGCGCCGCCGAAACCATCGAACAGGCCCTCGTGCGGGAGGGCTATGCGACGATCCGCGCGAGCAGCCTGTCGGAAGCCACGGAATGCTTCGAACAGTCACAGCCGCGCATCGTGCTGGTCGATCTCGGCCTGCCCGACGGCAATGGCCTGGGCTTCGTCCGCGAAGTGGCCGGGCGGGCGGATTGCGCGATCATGGTGATCAGCGGCCGCGGCGAGGAAATCGACCGCGTCGTCGGGCTCGAACTCGGCGCGGATGATTATCTGCCCAAGCCTTTCTCCGTGCGGGAACTCGTCGCGCGCGTGCGCGCCCTGCAGCGCCGCCTCGGCGCGCGCAGCCCGGAGGAATCCATGCCGGCCATGCCCGTGCAGCCCCCGCCGCCCACGCGGCTCGAGGCCGCCGGCATCGTGCTCGACCCGGAGCGGCTGCGCGTGATCGGCACGGATGGGCAGGAGACGCGGCTGACGGGCGCCGAATCCGGCCTGCTCAACCTGCTCATCACCAGCCCCGGCCGCATGGCCGAGCGCGACCGTATCGCGCTCACCGTGCTGGGCCATCGCCTCCAGCCGCATCAGCGCAGCGTGGACCAGCTGGCCTCGGCGCTCCGCCGCAAGATCGCCACCGCCTCGGATATGCGCATCCAGGTGATCTCCGTGCGCGGCCGCGGCTATCGGCTGGTCTGGTAACGAGCTTTTCCTGCCCCTGCCCTCGTCAATAGTGTCTTAGCGGGCAATGCGCCGGGTCGTTGTTTCGGCGCAACCGCTCGGCTTGGCCCGCATCGGATTTGCCCTTACAGACTATGAGGGAAATCCGGCAGTCGGACGAACTCGTCCGCTCAGCCGCCACAGAATTTTTACAACTCACGCGCGAAGATGGGGAGAGACAAGGCCATGGTGCAGACGGAAGGAAGCCTGCCGGAAGGGCTCGGCGTGGCGCCGGTTCTCAAGCGCTTCATCGAGGCCGAGGCCCTGCCCGGCACCGGCATCGCGCCGACCGATTTCTGGGCCGGGCTCGCTGGCCTGCTGCGTGACCTCGCCCCCGCCAATGCCGCCCTGCTGGCCGAGCGCGATGCGCTCCAGGCCAAGATCGACGAGTGGTTCGCGGCCAATCCCGCCCGCCCGATCGACCAGGCCGCCTATCGCGCCTTCCTCGAGAGCATCGGCTATCTGCTGCCCAAGGGCCCGGCCTTCTCGGTCTCGACCGCGAATGTGGACCCTGAAATCGCGAGCATCGCGGGCCCGCAGCTCGTCGTGCCGGTGATGAATGCGCGCTACGCGCTGAACGCCGCCAATGCGCGCTGGGGCAGCCTCTATGACGCACTCTATGGCACCGATGCCATCGACGGAGCGGCGCCCACGGGTAAGGGCTTCGATGCCGCGCGCGGCGCCAAGGTCATTGCCAAGGCCCGCGAGGTGCTCGATGCCGCGGTGCCGCTGGAAGGCGCTTCGCACAAGGACGCCGCCGGCTATGCCATCAAGGATGGCAAGCTCGCCGTCACGCTGAAGGACAGCAAGAGCGCGGCCCTCGCCGATCCGGCGCAATTCGTCGGCTATAACGGCGATGCCGCCTCGCCCGAGGCGGTGCTGCTCGCGCATAACGGCCTGCATCTCGAAATCCGTATCGACCGCAGCCACCCGATCGGCAAGACCGATGCGGCCGGCATCGCCGATCTCGTGTTGGAATCGGCCATCACCACCATCCAGGATTGCGAGGATTCCGTCGCGGCCGTGGATGCGGAGGACAAGGTCGCCGTCTATCGCAACTGGCTCGGCCTGATGAAGGGCGACCTCTCGGCCGATCTGGAAAAGGGCGGCAAGACCGTCACCCGCCGCCTGAACCCCGACCGCCGCTATCGCAAGCCGGATGGCAGCGGCGAACTGACCCTTCCGGGCCGCTCGCTGATGCTGGTGCGCAATGTCGGCCATCACATGATGACCGATGCCGTCACGCTCGATGGCAAGGAAGTGCCGGAGACCATTCTCGACGCGCTCATTACCTCCAGCATCGCGATCCACGATATCGGCCGCGCGGGCGCGCCGGTCGGCCAGGGCAAACGGCTGAATTCGCGCGCGGGCAGCGTCTATATCGTGAAGCCCAAGATGCACGGGCCCAAGGAAGTCGCCTGGGCCAATGAGCTTTTCGGCCAGGTCGAGAAGGTGCTCGGCCTCGCGCCGAACACGCTGAAGATGGGCATCATGGACGAGGAGCGGCGCACCACCGTGAACCTCGCCGAATGCATCCGCGCCGCCGCCTCGCGCGTGGTCTTCATCAATACCGGCTTCCTCGACCGCACCGGCGACGAAATCCACACCGCCATGGCCGCCGGGCCTGTCGTGCGCAAGAACGACATGAAGGGCCTGGCCTGGATCAAGGCCTATGAGGATTGGAACGTCGATACCGGCCTCGCCTGTGGGCTGCGCGGCCGCGCGCAGATCGGCAAGGGCATGTGGGCCGCGCCCGATGCCATGGCCGCAATGATGGAGCAGAAGGTCGGGCACCCCAAGGCGGGCGCCAATACGGCCTGGGTGCCCTCGCCCACCGCGGCGACGCTGCATGCGCTGCATTACCATCAGGTCGATGTCGCGGCGCGGCAGGCGGAACTGGTGGCCGGCGGCCCGCGCGCCAAGCTCGACGATATCCTGACCGTGCCCCTCGCGCGCGATACCAACTGGGCGCCGGAGGATGTGCGGCAGGAGCTGGACAATAACGCCCAGGGCATCCTCGGCTATGTCGTCCGCTGGATCGACCAGGGCGTGGGCTGTTCCAAGGTCCCCGACATCCATGATGTCGGCCTGATGGAAGACCGCGCGACGCTTCGCATTTCCGCGCAGCATATCGCGAATTGGCTGAAGCACGGGGTCGTCACCGAGGCGCAGGTGATGGAAACCATGAAGCGCATGGCTGCCGTGGTGGACCGCCAGAACGCGGGCGATGCCGCCTATGCGCCCATGGCCCCCGGCTTCGACGGGCCAGCCTTCAAGGCGGCCTGCGACCTCGTCTTCCAGGGCGCCGCCCAGCCCAATGGCTATACCGAATTCGTCCTCCACGCCCGCCGCCGCGAGGCCAAGAAGCGGGCGGGCTAGGGCCGATCGACATTCGGCACAGCCAGGCCGACCCGTAGGCTGAATGGCGGTCGGCCTAGGCTTTCGCGATGTCATCAACCCCGACGATGACATCGCTAAACCAAATTTGACGATCGCGTGGGGGCCCGGCAAGCTCGCCGGCTGTTATTCTGCCACCGTCTTCAGCCGAGGTTTCCCCCCCGCATTGCCAGCCCCCCGTCCGGAAGCCAGGACCAGCCTTCGGCGCCGGCTGGCTCGCCAGCTCGTGCTTGCGGCCTGCTGTCTCCTGCCCGCCATCGCTTCGGCTCAGGTGCCGGCCCATGAGGGAAAGGCGCCGCCCATTTCGCTGCGCGTCGTGGGGGGAGCTGCGAATTTCAGCCATTACAACGCGCTGGAAGTGCCTTTCTGGCGGGACGCCCTGCCGCAGCGCACGGAAGGCCGGCTTCGCGCCGAGCTGACGCCTTATGACCATGGCGGGGTGCGGCCCGAGGACTTGATGCGGCTCGTCCAGCTCGGGGTAATCTCCGTCGCCACCGTGCCGCTGGCCCTGATCGCGAGCGAAGAGCCCGCCTTCCTCGCGCCGGACCTGCCGCTCATGCGGAACGATATCGCGAACCTACGCGCCGCCGTGGATCGCTGGCGGCCCCAGATGGCCAAGCAGCTGAACGAGCAGTACGGGCTGGAACTGCTCGGCATCCACTCCTACCCGGCCCAGCTTCTCTTCTGCCAGGCGCCGCTGAGCAGCCTCTCCGACCTCGCCGGCCGCAAGGTGCGCGGCGCGGGGCCGGATCAGTCCGATCTGCTCCGCGCGCTCAAGGCTGACCCCGTCATCATGCCCTTCGCCGATATCCGGGCGGGGCTTCGCCTTGGGCAGGTGAGCTGCGCCATCACGGGCGGGCTGCCGGGGCTGGAAACCGGGCTGCATCACGAAACGCGCTACCTCTATGCCCTGCCCATCAGCTGGAACCTCAACGCCGTCGTGGTCTCCCGCGACACCCTGACCGCGCTGACGCCGCCGCTCGCCGCCGAATTGCTCGAGGCGACCCGCTCGCTCGAAGCCATGATGTGGCAGGCGACGGAGAAGGCCACCGAGGCCGCCCCGCTCTGCGCCACCGGCAAGGAGAGCTGCCCGCCCGGCCTGCCGCGCGGCGCCATGACGCTGGTCGAGGCCACGGCCGACGAGCAGGCCTATCGCGAGCGGCTGGTGCGGGAGAACGTCCTGCCGGACTGGGCCCGCCGCTGCGGTGACGGCTGCCGCGAGCCCTGGAACGCCTATCTTGGCCCGCCCAACGGCCCGGCCTTCCCGCGAGACTGACGAGCCGTCTCGACAGGGCCCGGCCAGGGCTGGCATAAGGCCCCTGTGCCGGGAACATTGCCAGAACCTTTCGCGCGCTGGTTTGCCGACAAGGGCTGGAAGCCGCGCGATCATCAACTCGCGCTCCTCGCCGCGGCCAAGGCCGGCCGCTCCGCCCTGCTCATCGCGCCGACCGGCGGCGGCAAGACGCTGGCGGGCTTTCTCCCGAGCCTCGTGGACCTCGCCGAACACCCGGCCGAGGGGCTGCACACCCTCTATATCTCGCCGCTGAAGGCGCTCGCCGTCGACATCGCCCGCAACCTCGTCACCCCCGTCGAGGAAATGGGCCTGCCCATCCGCATCGAGACCCGCACCGGCGATACCCCCCAGGCCAAGCGCGTGCAGTTGCGGCGAGACCCGCCGCAGCTCCTGCTGACCACGCCCGAGAGCCTGGAACTGCTGCTTTCCTCGCCGGAATCGCCCAGGCTCTTCGCCGGGCTGAAGGCCGTGATCGTGGACGAGATTCACGCGCTCGCGGGCACCAAGCGCGGCGACCAGCTGGCCCTCTGCCTCGCCCGCCTCAGCCGCCTCGCGCCCGGCTGCCGCCGCGTCGGCCTCTCGGCCACCGTCAACGAGCCCACGCCCCTGCTGCGCTACTGCTCTCCCACCGCGCGGACGAGCGATGTCTCGCTGATCCGGGGCGCGCCGGGCGCCATGCCGCGCACGGCCATCATGCTGCCCGAAGGGCGGCTTCCCTGGGGCGGGCAGATGGGCCTCGCCTCGGCGCCGCAGATCCTCGAAGCCATCGCGGCAGCCAAGGTTACGATCGTCTTCGTCAATACGCGCGCCCAGTCAGAACTGCTCTTCCAGGCCCTCTGGCGCCTGAATGACGAGAACCTGCCCATCGGCCTCCACCACGGCTCCCTCACCCTCGACCAGCGCCACAAGGTCGAGGGCGCCATGGTCGAGGGCCGGCTGCGCGCCATCATCGCCACCGCCTCGCTCGACATGGGCATCGACTGGGGCGCCGTGGACCAAGTCATCCAGGTCGGCGCGCCCAAGGGCGTCGCGCGCCTGCTCCAACGCATCGGCCGCGCGAACCACCGGATGGACGAGGCCTCCAACGCCATCCTCGTCCCGGCCAATCGCTTCGAGGTCATCGAATGCCTCGCCGCGCGCCAGGCCATCGCCGCCAGCGAACTCGACGGCGACCCACCACCCCCTGGCGCGCTGGACGTGCTCTGCCAGCACATCCTCGCCATGGCCTGCGCCGCGCCCTTCCTGGCCGATGATCTCTACGCCGAGGTCACCAGCGCCGCGCCCTATGCCGACCTCTCCCGCCGCGACTTCGACGACTGCCTCGGCTTCGTCCAGAACGGCGGCTATGCGCTCTCGGCCTATGAACGGCACCAGAAGCTCTTCCGCGACAGCGAAGGGCTCTATCACGTCCGCGACGAGCGCGTCGTCCGGCAGCTCAAGCTCAATCTGGGCACCATCGTCGACATGCCCATGATCAAGGTCCGCCTGAAGGGCGGCCCGGTGCTGGGCGAGGTCGAGGAATGGTTCACCAATTCCCTCACCCCAGGCGACAATTTCCTCTTCGCAGGCCGCACCCTGCGCTTCGAGGGGCTGAACGGCATCACCGCCATCGTCTCCCCCGGCCGCGACGACGAAATCCGCGTGCCCACCTGGGCCGGCAGCCGCATGCCGCTCTCCACCTTCCTCGCCTCGCGCGTCCGCGCCATCCTGGCCGATCCCTCGCGCTGGAAGGCCCTGCCCGCCTCGGTGCAGGAATGGCTTGCCCTCCAGCGCCGCCGCTCGGAACTGCCCAAGCCCGACGGCCTCCTCGTCGAGACCTTCCCGCGCGGGGGCCGCTGGTTCCTCGTCGCCTATGGCTTCGAGGGGCGCCTAGCCCACCAATCCCTCGGCATGCTCGTCACCCGCCGGATGGAACGGCTCGGCATGGGCCCGCTCGGCTATCTCGCGACCGACTACGTCCTCTGCTGCTGGTCCGCCTTCGAGCCCACCGAGGTCGAGCGCCTTTTCGAGGAAGACCTGCTCGGCGAAGAGTTGGAGGAGTGGATGGCCGAAAGCAGCGTCCTCCGCCGCTCCTTCCGTAACATCGCCATCATCGCCGGGCTCATCGACCGCACCCATCCCGGCATCGAGAAATCCGGCCGCCAGATGAGCATGAGCGCCGACCTCATCTATGACGTGCTCCGCAAATACGAGCCGGACCACATCCTCCTCCGCGCCACCCGCGCCGAAGCCCGCGCAGGCCTCACCGATATCGGCCGCATCGGCGCCCTGCTGGCCCGCGCCCGCGGCCATATCACCCACCGCATCCTCGACCGCGTCTCTCCCCTCGCCGTCCCCGCCATGATCGAACAAGGCCGCGAATGGGTCTCCGGCTCGGCCGAGGAAGACCTCCTCGCCGAAGCAGAGGCCCTGGTGGCGGAGGCTTTGGCCTAGGATGGGTCATGTCGTTCTCCCAGGGGGCGCTGCCCCCTGGACCCCCGGCAAGAACCTGAGGTTCTTGCATCTCCCGCTAGTTTGCTGTGATTGCGGAGGGGGTCTGCTCGCGGGCAAAGCCGCCGCGAGCAGACCCCCTCCGCAATCACAGCCATTAATGGAAGGTCCAGGAAACTCAGTTTCCTGGCGGGGAGCCCGAGGGGCAGAGCCCCTCGGAAGCACAACATCACCATCTCAGGACCAGAGACTATGACAGCAGCGCCGGTGCATTTGGGTGGGGAGAGGGTCATGCTCGACCCGGGCGGCGTGGCCATGCTGGCGTTGCGGCGGGTGATGGTGGTGTCGGACCTTCATTTGGAGAAGGGCAGTCATTTCGCGCAGGGCGGGCGGTTCGTGCCGCCATACGACACGCGGGAGACGCTGACGAAGCTGGCGGGGCTGGTGCGGCTCTATGGCCCTAAGCGGCTGGTGATGCTGGGCGACAGTTTCCATGACGCGGCGGGGCCGGGGCGGATGCAGCCGCAGGACAAGGCCATGCTGGAGCAGATCGTCTCGGGGCTGGAGGTGATCTGGGTGCTCGGCAACCATGACCCGGTGCCGCCGGAGGGCCTGGCGGGGCAGGTCGTGGAGGAATGGCGCGAAGGCTCGCTGGTGATGCGGCACCAGGGCGGCGGCCCAGGGGCCGAGATCAGCGGGCATTGCCACCCCAAGGCGAGCCTGCCGACGCGGGCGGGGCCGGTGACGCGGCCCTGCTTTCTCTTCGACGGTCGGCGTCTGCTGATGCCGGCTTTCGGCGCCTATACGGGCGGGCTGGACGTGCGCAGCCCGGCCATCGCCACACTGTTTCCCCGTGGCGGGCGGGCCTTCCTGCTGGGCAAGGAGCGGCTCTATAGCGGCCAGACAGGGCCGCTCCGGGCGCCGGCGGTGAAGCCGGAGATGGCGCTGCCCCCGCTCACGGTGGAAGGCGGGACGGTGGCGAAAATGCGCCAAGGCCCTACATCTGGGTAATGACCGCGCCTGCCCTGCTCTGGTTCCGCCAGGATCTCCGCCTGGCCGATAACCCCGCCCTCCACGCCGCGCTGGCGGAGGGCGGCGAGATTCTGCCCGTCTTTATCCACGATACCGCGGCCGAGCGAGGCCTGGGCGGCGCCTCGGCCTGGTGGCTGCATCACAGTCTGACGGCGCTCTCGGCGGCGCTGGAAAAGCGCGGCGCGGCCCTGCTGACGCTGCGGGGCGATGCGAAGGCCCTGATCCCCGAGTTGGCCGCCAAGATCGGCGCCGGGGGCATCCATGCCGGGCGGATGGTCGAGCCCTGGGCGCGGCGGCGGGACGAGGCGGTGCATAAGGCGCTTGAGAAGCAGGGGCGGAAGCTCGAGCTTCACACTTCGCAGGTGCTGATCGAGCCGCATCGGCTGCGTTCAGGCGCCGGAAGCCCTTATGCGGTCTATACGCCCTTCGCCAAGGCGGCGATGGAGCGCTACGAGCCGAGGCCGCCCATTCCGGCGCCCGGCAAGATCCCCGGCGCCACGCCGCCGGTGAAGCCCGAGCCCGTCGCCTCCTGGCACCTGCTGCCGCGCGCGCCGGTGCCGGATTGGGCGAAGGAATTCCCAGCCCGCTGGACGCCCGGCGAAGCCGGCGCCCTGAAAAAGCTCGGCGCGTTTATCGAAGATGGGCTGAAAAACTACGATTCGCGCCGAGACCTCCCCGGTATCGACGGTAGTTCCTCGCTTTCGCCGCATCTGCATTGGGGCGAAGTCTCGCCGCGCCAGGTTTTCCATGCGGTTTCGGAGAGCAAAGTCACCGGCAAGGGCGCCGAGGTATTCCTCAAGGAAATTCTCTGGCGGGAGTTTTCCTATCATTTGCTGTGGCATCGGCCGGAAATGCCCGAGAAGCCGCTACGTCACGAGTATTCGCACTTCCCCTGGAAGCCGGATGCGGCTTTGCTGACGGCATGGCAACAGGGGCGCACTGGATATCCGATCGTCGACGCGGGCATGCGTCAGCTCTGGCGCACGGGCTGGATGCACAACCGGGTGCGGATGATCGTGGCCAGCCTGCTCGTGAAGCATATGCTCCAGCCCTGGCATCAGGGCGAGGCCTGGTTCTGGGACACGCTGGTGGATGCGGACCTCGCCAGCAACGCGGCCAATTGGCAGTGGGTGGCGGGCTGCGGCACCGACGCGGCGCCCTATTTCCGCATTTTCAACCCGATGCTGCAGGGCGAGAAATTCGATCCGGACGGGGATTACGTGCGCCGATGGGTGCCGGAACTGGCGAAGGTTCCGGCCAAATGGATCCACAAGCCTTGGGAAGCGCCGGATATCGTCCTGGCCCAGGCCGGGCTGCGGCTGGGGCGGGATTATCCCTTGCCCGTCGTGGACCATGCCAAGGGCCGCGCCCGGGCCCTGGCCGCGCTTGCCGAGGTGACGGGCAAGTCCCGTCAGGGAGGCGGTGATGAGGGGTAGCGGCGCCGAGCCCATCACCTATCCCCTCTTCGCCGCGCCGGAACGCGATGAGGCGCTGCTGCCCGACCCCCGCACCCTGCGCCGCCGCTTCGCCGGCATCCGCGTGGTGGGCGACGTGCATGGCGATGCCGAAGGGTTCGAGATGGCGGCGGAGGGCGCCCGGGCGGCCGGGCTCTTCCTCATCCAGCTCGGCGACCTCACCGATCGGGGGCCGGATGCGCCGGGCGTGCTGCGGACGATGTTCCGCCTGATCGACGAGGGCACCGGCCTCTTCGTCCTCGGCAATCACGACCATAAGCTGCGCCGGGCGCTGACGGGGGCCAATCTCCGCCCCGATCCCGAGGGGCTGGAGCTGACGCTCGTGCAGCTCGGCCTTTCGGAAGATGGCGAGGATCTGGCGCGGCGCATGATCGACGAGGTGGGCCGCGCCCCCGCCTGGCTGCGGCTCGGCCAGCGCATCTTCGTCCATGGCGGCTTCCACACGGCGATGCTGCGCGAGCCGCCGCCGCCGGGCGCGGGGCTGCGCCGGCCGGAAGGGCCGGTGACGCGGGCGTTGTTCGGCGAAATCACCGGCCGGGTGCGCGACGATGGCTATCCCGAGCGGCTGCATCGCTGGATCGACCGGGTGCCGCCCGGCATCATCGTCTATTGCGGCCATGAGACGCGCTCCACCGACGGGCGGCCGGCGACGGTCACGGGCGCGCAGGGCGGTGTCGCGGTCTTCGTCGATACCGGCGCCGGCAAGGGCGGGCATCTGAGCTGGATCGACCTGGGCTGGTAGGCCTCAGTAGTCCGGCGACATGGCCGGGCTCTTCAGGAAGGCCGCCGCCTGGCTGCGCATGGCCTTGATCTTCTCGGGCGCCATGCGGGCCAGGTTCTTCAGCGGCATGGCCATGCGCGTATTGCCCGCGAGGCGGTCGGCATGCCGCGCCACGAAATCCCAGTAGAGGAAATTGAAGGGGCAGGCCTTCTCGCCCGTCTGCTTCTTCGGGTCATAAGCGCAGCGCCCGCAATAATCCGACTGCCGGTTGATATAGGCGCCCGAGGCCGCATAGGGCTTGCTGCCCATGGTGCCGCCATCGGCGAAGAGCGCCATGCCATGCGTGTTGGGCAACTGCACCCATTCGACCGCATCGGCATAGACGGCGAGATACCAGTCACTCACCTGTTTCGGTGCGATGCCCGCGAGCAGGGCGAAATTGCCGGTGACCATCAGCCGCTGGATGTGATGGGCATAGGCGAAATCCCTCGTCTGGCCGATGGCCTGGGCGAGGCAGTTCATCCGTGTCTCGCCCGTCCAATAGAAGCCGGGCAGGTCGCGCTGGGCTTGGAATTCGTTGCGCTCGGCGTAATCGGGCATGAAATGCCAGTAGAGGCCGCGGACGAATTCGCGCCAGCCGAGAATCTGGCGGATGAAGCCCTCCACGGCATTGAGCGGCGCCCTGCCCTCGCGCCATTCCCGCTCGGCCGCCTCGCAGACCTCCAGCGGATCGAGCAGGCCGAGATTGAGGCTGGTGGAGACCAGGCTGTGGAAGAGGCGCGGCTCACCCTCGGCCATGGCATCCTGAAAGTCGCCGAAACGCGGCAGGCGCTGCTCGAGGAAGGCCTCCAGCCCGAGCCGCGCCGCCTTGGCGGAAACGGGCCAGTCGAAACTCTCGATGCGGCCAAAGGCCTTGGGGAATTCCCGCTCCACCAGGGCGATCACTTCCTTGGTTCGCAAATCGGGCGGGAAGCGCGGCCCGGCGGGGATCTCGATGCCGGCCGGCAGCGCGGCGCGGTTCTCCGGGTCGAAGTTCCAGCGGCCGCCGGCGGGTTCGTCGCCTTCCATCAACAGCCGGTAGCGGCGGCGCATCTCGCGATAGAAGAACTCCATCCGCAGCGCCTTCCGCTCCTCGGCCCAGTCCGCGAAATCCTGGCGGGAGGCGAGGAAACGGTCATCTTCCCGGATCTCGACCGGCAGGCCGAAGCGCTTCTCCCAGCCCTGAACCTGGGCGAGCAGCCGCCATTCCCCCGGCCAAGTGACCACGATCCGCGAAGGCTTCACGCGCTCCACGGCGCGGGCCACTTCGCCATCCAGGCTCTGCGTATTCGCCGGATCGTCGAGGCGGATATGCTCGACCCTGACCTTCCGCGCGGCCAGCGCCGCCGAGAAATGCCGCATGGCGGCGAGGAAGAGCGCGATGCGCTGGCGATGGCTGGGCACCAACTCGCCCTCTTCGCGCACTTCCATCAGCAGGACGGTGTCGCGCTCGCGATCGAGGTCGCGCAGGGCCGCGATCTTCGGGCTCAGCTGATCCCCGAAGATCACACGAAGCACACCGCCCTTGGCCATCCGATCCTCCATGCACCTCATCCGGAGATAGGGGCGAAGCGAAGAGGCGAAAGGTTCAACCCCGCAGTCTAAGCGCCAGCGGCGGGTCGTCCGTCGCGAAGGCGTCGATGCCCAGCGCGAGCATGCGGCGGATGGAAGGCTCGTGATTGGCGCCCCAGACGCCGCAGCCTAGCCCGGCCTCGCGCATGGCCGTGACATAATCGGCATCGGCCGCGCTCTCATGGGTCTCGATGGCCGTCACGCCGAGGGACTTGCCCGCCGCGACCAGCGCCGGCAGGCCCAGCGTTTCGCGCAGCCCCGCCTCGACGAGCCAGACGGCGCCTTTGAGCCGCGCCTCGCGCGTCGCCGCCGCGGCGGTCGGGCCATGGAAGGCGATGATGACGGTCTGGCCCGTCACGCCCTCCTCATCGAGCACCTTGAGCACGCGGCGCAACACGTCGGGATAGGGCTTGCCCTGCGGTCCGGCCTTGATCTCTACCCGAAACGTCATCCCGCTGCCACGGAAAAGCCTTGCCACCTGGGCCAAGGAGGGGATGGTTTCGCCGCCCGCGCCACGTAAGCGGAGTCGCTGCAATGACGCGAGGGTCATCTCGCTCACCGGTCCGCGGGCATCGGTGGTGCGGTCGAGCAAGCCGTCATGGATGACGACGGGCTCGCCATCGGCGGAAAGGTGGATATCGCACTCGGCCTGCTCCACGGGCAATGTCAGGGTTTGTCTGAAGGCCAAGAGACTGTTTTCAGGCCATAAAAAGGTGCCGCCGCGATGGCTGATGATCTGGCTCATGATTCTTCTGACAAATTTCGATGGTCGCTCCGGCCGGTTGAACAGCCGTTTCACTGCCCCTCGGCAGGGGCTTCAGCGCAGTGTAGGTGGAGCATCGCGCCGAGTCAGCGTGGGGCGCATGGCGCAACGCGCTGGATACTTGCTATAGTTTCCGTGATCGCAGTCCGGGGGACGTGATGGGCGTATCATTTACCGCGGCGGCGAAGCGTTGGGGCCGGGCGGCCCGGCATTGCCTGCTCGCCTTGGCAATGGCCGGTGCGGCGGCGTCTTCCGCCTCCGCGGCCGATCCGATCAGGCTGAAAATCGTCGGCGGCCTGGCCGATGTCAGCCAGTATGTCCGATTCGAGGAGCCCTTCTGGCGCCAACGGATCGGCGAGCTGACCAAGGGCCGCGTGCAGGGCGAAATCGTCGCCTTCGACCGCGCCGGCTTCCGCGCGCAGGAAATGCTCTCGCTGATGCGGCTCGGCGTGGTGCCCTTCGGCACGGCGCTGCTCGCCATCGTCTCGACCGAGGAGCCGGAATTCAACGCCGTCGACCTGCCGGTCATGAACCCGGACATGGAGAGGCTGCGCCGCTCCGTCTCGCTCTACAGGCCCTATCTCGCGCAGATCCTGGCCGAGCGTTACGGGATCGAGCTGCTCGCGGTCTATACCTACCCGGCGCAGGTGACCTGGTGCACCAAACCCTTCACCTCGCTCGCCGATCTCGCGGGGCGGCGCGTTCGCATCTCCTCCGCCGGGCAGGGCGACCTCATCACCGCCCTCGGCGGGCGGCCCGTGGTGACGCCCTTCGCGGAGATCGTGCCGGCCATCAAATCCGGCGTCGTCGATTGCGCCATCACCGGCACCCTCTCGGGCAATGCCATCGGGCTGCATGAGGTCACGACGCATGTGCATGCGCTCGCGATCAACTGGGGCGTCTCGATCTTCGGCGCGAACAAGGCCGCCTGGGAGGCGCTGCCCGCCGATGTCCGCGAGATGATCAAGAGCGGCCTCACCAAGCTCGAAAGCGACATCTGGGACGCGGCCGATCGCGAGACCGGCGAGGGCCTGGCCTGCAATGCCGGCCTACCCACCTGCACCGCCGGCAAGCGCGGCAACATGACCGTGGTGCCCGTCTCCCCGACCGACGAGAGCCGCATCCGCAGCCTGCTGGTGAACACGGTGCTGCCGCGCTGGGTGGAGCGCTGCGGCTCGGCCTGTACCGACGCCTGGAACACCCGCCTCGCGCCCACATTGGGCATCAGAGCCCCGAACGACTGATCATGCTCCAGACGCGCCACCTCCGCCTTGCCGTCATCGCCGCCGCCGCCATTCTCCTGGTGGCGCAGTGGGTCGGCACGGCCCTGCTCGTCAGCCGCGCCCGCGAGGCCGCGATGACGGCGGCGACGGATACGGTGCAGCGCGTCTCCCGCGCCGTGGAAGCCTCGATCAACCGCAATTTCGTTCAGATCGACGCGGTGCTGGCGGGGCTGCCGGCCATTCTCTCGCCCATGGCGGGCAATGCGCCCCCGAGCGACGAGATGCTCACGCGGGTCCTGCGCGAGCTGAACAACCAGAACTTCACCTTCCGCGACATCCTGCTGATCGGCGAGAACGGCATGCCGATGGCGACGGGCCTGCCCGTCTCGCGCCGCCGCCCGCTGCCCCTGCCCCGACAGAACGCCTTCGTGGAGACGGTGGGCGCCTCGGGCTCGGTGCTGATCGGCGGGCCGGTTCGCAACCCCGTCACCAGCGAGTGGTCGCTTTATCTCGCGCGGCGCGTGTCGCTCACCGGCATCGGCCCCGTGCTCGCCGTCGCGGAAGTGCCCGTCTCCGTCGTCACCAGCTTGCTCTCGGCCAGCGGCGACGGGCCGGGCCTGCGCGTGACGTTGGAGCGCGAGGACGGCACGCTGCTGGCCTCGGTGCCGCATGACGAGGCACGCATCGGCTCCCGCCTGCCCGTGCCCGCCATCAATTTCCGCTCCTCGGAAGCGCAGACGGTGCGCGCGCAGGATACGCGCTTCGGCGATGACGAGGTCTTCATCGCCGTCCGCCCCACGCTCTATCCCTCGCTCTCGGTCGCGACCTCGCTGCGTATCGACGAGGCGCTCTCGGGCTGGGTGCTCGACCGCAACCGCGCCATCTATGCCTCGGCCGCCTTCGGCGTGTTGGTGGCGCTGCTGGCCGTCGCCCTCCTGCTCTGGCTGCGCCAGCGCGAGGCGGCGGAGACCGAGCGCCAGCGCTGGCGCGCGACGCTGGAGAACGCGCTGGAATCAATGTCGGACGGCTTCGTCATGTTCGACGAGAACGACCGGCTGGTGGCCTGCAACACGCGCTACAAGGATTTCTACGCCGTCTCGGCCCCCTTCATCGTGCCGGGCGCGAAATTCGACGACATCATCCGCGAAGGCGCGCTGCGCGGGCAGTATCCGCAGGCAGGCGACGATATTGACGCCTTCGTGGCCGAGACGCGGCAATGGCACCGCTCGGACGAGCCGCCGATGGAGCGCCTGCTGCCCGATGGCCGCTGGGTGCTGGTGACGGAGCGGCGTACGCCCGATGGCGGCACCGTGGGTATCCGCACCGACATCACGCCCATCAAGCAGGCGATGGAAGAACTGGCCGCGGCGCGCGACGCGGCTTCGGCGGCAGGTGAAGCCAAGTCCCGCTTCCTGGCGCGCATGAGCCACGAGTTGCGCACGCCGCTGAACTCCGTGCTGGGCTTCGCTGAACTGCTGCTGCGCGACCCGCGCCTGACGCCGCAGCAGCGCGAGCAGGTGCTGACGCTGCATGATGCCGGCCGCCATCTGCTGGATCTGGTGAACGGGCTGCTCGACCTCGCGAAGATCGAGTCGGGCCGCATGGAACTGGTGGTGCGCACCGTGGCGCTGCGGCCGCTGCTGGAAAGCTGCGCCGCGCTCTTCAGCCCGGAATGCGACCGCAAGGGCATCCTGCTACGCCGCGACCTCGCCGTGGACCTGCCCGAGGCCGTGGAGGCGGACCCGACGCGCCTGCGGCAGATGATGCTCAACCTGCTGTCCAATGCCGTGAAATTCACTCCCTCGGGCGGCATCGTCGATCTGCGCGCGCGCAACCTGCCGGACGGGCGGCTGCGGCTCGAGGTGCAGGATACCGGCCCCGGCGTGCCGGCCGAGAAGCGCCACATGCTCTTCGAGGATTTCGTGCAACTCGCGCCCGCGCTCGAGACCGGCACGGGCCTCGGCCTCGCCATTTCCGCGCGCCTCGCCTCGCTGATGGGCGGCCAGATCGGCTGCGACAGCGAGCCGGGCAATGGCGCACTCTTCTGGGTCGAGCTGCCGCTGCCGCTCGCGGTGCTCCCGATTGAGGATGCCCTCCCCGCGCGCCCCGCCCTCGCCCGCCCGCTCCGCGTGCTGGTGGTGGATGACGTGGCGGCCAACCGCCTCGTGGCCCGCGCCATGCTCGCCAGCGGCGGTCATCAGGTGGCGCTGGCCAATGACGGCGCCGAGGCCGTGGCGGCCGTCGAGGCCGGCGATTTCGACGTGGTGCTGATGGACCTCCAGATGCCCGGCATGGACGGGCTGACGGCGACGCGCCACATCCGCGCCCTGCCCGGCCCCAAGGGGCGCATCCCGGTGCTGGCCGTCACAGCCTCCGCCCTGCCCGATCAGGTCTCGGCCTGCCATGAGGCGGGGATGGACGGGCATCTGGCCAAGCCGATCGAGCGCGAGGCCCTGCTGGCGAGCGTCGCGCGCCTGGCCAAGGGCGCGCAGCAGATCGAGGCGCAGCAGCGCCGCCTCAATGCCAGCCAGAACGAGCTGCCGGTGCTCGACGAGACGGCGCTGGATCGGCTGATCGGCGATATCGGCCCCGGCGCCGAGGCGATTCTCGTGGAGTTCCTGGGCGAGCTGCGGCTCGGGCTCCAGGTGCTGGAAGAGGCCGAGGCGGCGCATGACCCGCAGCGGCTGCGCCCCGTGGTGCATCGCGTGATCGGTGCCGCGCGCAGCGTGGGCGCGATGCGCTTCGGCCAGGCCGCGGAGGCGCTGCAGGCCGCGATCCATGCCGGGCGGCCCGTGGAGCCTCTGGTCGGCAGCGTGATCACCATCGGGCGGGAAAGCCTGCCGGCGCTGGAAGCCTGGATCGATCGCTATCGCGGCCGCCAGAACCCGCGCGACGCCATGCGGCTCGGCTCTGCCTGAGCCTTCTGGGCGCGAACCTTGCAGGCGCCGGCTGAGGGCTTGGGCCCGAGGCAGCCCCGCTATCGGCGTGGCCTCGCATACCGCCTGCGAAACGGCCGAGAAGGGGCATTGACGCCCCCTCGGCACCTCAGTAGAAAGCGCCTCACCAACGGCCTGGGCGCGTAGCTCAGCGGTAGAGCATCGCCTTCACACGGCGGGGGTCACAGGTTCAATCCCTGTCGCGCCCACCAGGCCCGGTAAATTCCATACATGACGATCTGACGAGACGAAGCGCCCCAGGGCGCTTTTTTCGTGTTCGCCGCCTATGGCGGAGCGGCCCAAGGCAGGCTCCGAGCCGCCGAAGGGCGCCCGCCGGCAGTCCGGCGGAAGCCAAGCGCGCGGATGGGCGCGCCCGGCGTCTGAGGGCAAAAGAGCAGCAGGCTCAACGAGCCTGCGGCATGCCCTGGGGGACGATGGTCTTGATGAGGGTCGAATCCAGCGCCTCATAGGCGTGGTAGTCGATCGTCTCGTAGAGCTGGGCGCGGGTCTGCATGCGGTCGATCATCTTCATCGTCCCGCCGTCGCGGTTGATCGCGGCATAGAGCTCCTCCATCGCCTTGGCGGCGATGCGCAGGTGGCTCACGGGCCAGATCACCATGGCATAGCCCATGGCCTCGAATTCGGCGGCGGTGAAGAAGGGCGTGCGGCCGAATTCGGTCATGTTCGCGAGAAGCTTCACGCCCGGCATCCGGCGCGCGAATTCCTCGAACATCTCGCGCGTGGTCAGCGCCTCGGGGAAGATCGCGTCGGCCCCTGCTTCCAGATAGAGCTTCGCGCGGGCGACGGCGCCGTCCATGCCCTCGCTCGCGGCCGCATCGGTGCGGGCGATGATGTAGAGATGCTTGCGGGCCTTGCGCGCGGCGGCGACCTTGGCCGCCATGTCATGCGCATCGGCGAGCTTCTTGTCGTTCAGATGCCCGCATTTCTTGGGCAGGAGCTGGTCCTCGAGATGCACGGCGGCGGCCCCCGCTTCCTCGAAGCTGCGGACCATGTGCATGACGTTCAGCGCCTCGCCATAGCCCGTATCGCCATCGACCAGCACCGGCAGGTTCGAGGCGCGGACCACCTGACGGATATGCCAGGCGACGTCATCGACGGTGATCATGCCGAGATCGGGCAGGCCCATGGTGGCCGACATGGCGGCACCCGACATGTAGAGCGCCGGGAAGCCCGCCTTCTTCGCGAGCAGGGCCGCGATGCCGAGATGGGCGCCGGGCAGTTGCAGGATCTGCGGCCGCTCCAGCAGGGCGCGGAAACGCTGGCCGGCGGGCCGGTCGTCCAGGTCGTCGGCGATCACATAGGGCATTGGATTGTTTTCACTCCCGTCGATGCAGGCCTTCAGAAAACCGGCCTGAAGAAAATCAGCGTCACGAGCACGAAAAGCGGGATGAGCACCGCGAGCGCCCAGGCACAATAGCCGAAGAAACTCGGCATCCTCACCCCCTGCTCCTCCACGATGGCCTTCACCATGAAGTTGGGCGCGTTGCCGATATAGGAGTTGGCGCCCATGAAAACCGCGCCGCAGGAAATCGCGGCCAGGACGAGCGCGCCTTCCGTCATCAGCGAGACGGCATTGCCGCCGGCGAGGTTGAAGAAGACGAGATAGGTCGGCGCATTGTCGAGAAACGAGGAGAGAAGGCCCGAGAGCCAGAAATAGACGGCCGGGATGGGTTCGCCAGCGGGCGCGGAGGTAAGGGCCACCAGCGGCGCCCCCGCCCCGGCCGGGCCCGCCTTCAGAATGGCGAGCACGGGCGCCATGGTGATGAAAATGGCCGCGAAAAGCTTGGCCACTTCGGCGATGGCGCCCCAGGCGAAGCCGTTCTCCTCGCGCAGCGCCCGGGGCGTGAGCCAGATGCTGAGCCCCGTGATGGCGAGGAAGAGGAGCATGGCCACCACGCGCTCGATGCCGATCGTCTGGCCGAGCAGGCTCATCTCGCCGGGGAACCACACGCCCTGCATGAGCACGACCGCGACGATGGCGCCCAGTAGCGCGACATTGGCCCAGCCTTCGATGGCGAGCTTCTCGCGCGGGCCTTCCTGCACCGGCATGCGGTGCTTCTCCTTGGCAAAGTAATAGCTGTCGAGCAGCCAATAGGCCGCGAGCAGCATGGCCGCGCAGAACAGGAACTCGCCGAAGAGATGCGTCGTGGGCCAGAAGAAGGAAACGCCCTGGAGGAAGCCCAGATAGAGCGGCGGATCGCCCAGCGGCGTCAGGCTGCCCCCGATATTGCTCACCAGGAAGATGAAGAAGACGAAGCTGTGCACCTTGTGCTTCCGCGCCGCATTGGCCCGGAGCATGGGGCGGATCAGCACCATGGAGGCGCCCGTCGTGCCCATCACGCTCGCGACGAGGGTGCCGATGGCGAGGATGGCCGTATTGGTCGCGGGCGTGCCCACCAATGTTCCGCGCAGCAGAACACCGCCCCCCGCCGTATAGAGCGCCAGCAGAAGCGTGATGAAGGGCAGGTATTCGCTAACCAGGACATGGGTGAATTCATGCCAGGCCGCCTCCGGCCCGAAGGCCACCGCGAAAGGCAGCAGGAAGGCCACCCCCCAGCCGGCGGCGATCTTGCCGTAGTGATGGTGCCAGATATGCCCGAGGAAGAGCGGCATGAGCGCGATGGAAAGCAGAATCCCCGCGAAAGGCAGGCCCCAGGCCAGTGACAGCGAGGCGCCGTCGGCCGCTGCGAAGGCTGGGCCGGGCATGAGGAGCGGCATCGCCATGGCCGCCATGATCCAACCTGCCCGCATCGCCCTGATCCCCTCTTCGCCTACGCAACAACCGCCCTAGCAGCCCTTCGGCACCTCGCCAACCGCCGCCGGCAGAGGGTTTCGCGCGGGTTTGCGAGCCCCTCCCCTTTCGCAAGGGCTGGGCTGAGCCTAGTTTTGGACCAAGCAGGAGAGCTTACGCATGGAAATGACTGGCGAGCGGCAGATCGCCGCACCCCGACAGGCCGTCTGGGAGGCCCTGAACGACCCCGAGGTCCTCAAGAGCGCCATCCCCGGCTGCGAATCCGTCGAACGCACGGCGGAAGACCAGTTCCAGGCCCGTGTCGCGATGAAGATCGGCCCCATGGCGGCGAAATTCAGCGGCAAGGTCACCCTGTCGAACATCAACCCGCCCGCGGGCTATACCATCACCGGCGAGGGCAATGGCGGCGCCATCGGCTTCGCCAAGGGTGGTGCCGACGTGTCGCTGGAGGAGGTCGGCCCGAGCGAGACCACCCTGCGCTATGCGGTGAAGGCTCAGGTCGGCGGCAAGATGGCCCAGCTCGGCGCCCGGCTGATCGACAGCACCGCCAAGCAGATGGCCGACCAGTTCTTCGACCGTTTCGCCGCGAACCTGGCCGCCCGCTATCCGGCAGCCCCCGCCGCGCCGGTGGAAGAGGCCAATCCGGTCGAGCAGGCCAAGGCCGAGATGGACGAGGTGGTCGCCACCAAGGCGCCGGTCGCCGCCGAGCAGCAGGCGCCGAAGCCCGCCGCTCCGCCGCCGCCCGCGCCCGCGCCGGGCCTGTCGATCCTGGACCTCATCCCGAAGGAGCCCTTCGGCCTGCCCCGCGCCTTCTGGATCGGCGCGCCGCTCTTCGTCATCATCCTGATCCTGATGTTCGTGCTGGGCTGAGGTGATGGCGCTTCCGAACTCGGTCGCGGCAACCCGGGCCCTGCTGGCCGAGGGCGGCTATGTCGCGGACAAGGCATTGGCCACCACGGTCCATCTGGCGCTCACCATGGGCCGGCCGCTCTTCCTCGAGGGCGAGCCCGGCACCGGCAAGACCGAGATCGCGAAGGTGCTGGCGGCCAAGCTCGGCCGGCCGCTGGTGCGGCTGCAATGCTATGACGGGCTCGACCTCTCCTCGGCCGCCTATGAGTGGAACCATGCGCGCCAGCTCATGGCCATCCGCCTGGCCGAGACCTCCGGCGGCGACCGGGAGCGGCTGGAGGAGAGCCTCTACGAGCGCCGCTTCCTGCAGGAGCGCCCGCTGCTGCATGCGCTTTCCGGCCCTCCCTCGGTGCTGCTGATCGACGAGCTGGACCGCGCGGACGAGCCCTTCGAGGCCTTCCTGTTGGAGATCCTGGCCGATTTCCAGATCACCGTGCCGGAATACGGGACGATCAAGGCCGAGGTGCCACCCGTCGTCGTCATCACTTCCAACCGCACGCGCGAGGTGCATGACGCGATCCGCCGGCGCTGCCTCTACCACTGGGTCGATTACCCGGATGCGGCCCGGGAGAAGGCCATTCTCGCCGCCCGCGCGCCGCATCTGCCCGAGGCGCTGAGCGAGCAGGTGGTGAGCTTCGTGCAGAAGCTGCGCGGCGGGGATTTCTTCAAGCTCCCCGGCGTGGCCGAGACCATCGACTGGGCGGCGGCGCTCGCGGCGCTCAATGCGACCGAGCTGGAGCCCGCCCTGGTGGATGACACGCTCGGCGTGCTGCTCAAATACCAGGACGACATCGCCAAGCTGCGCGGCGCCGAGGCCGCGCGGCTGGTCTCCGAGGTCAAGGCCGTTCCGGTCTGATGGAGGAGCCCAGCCCCTCGCCCGGCGCGTCGCTGACCGCCCTGCTCTCGGGCGAGGGCGGGCGCGGGGCGCTGGCGGCCAATCTCCTGGCCTTCGGGCGGATGCTGCGGCGTGCGGGCATCCCCGTGAGCCCGGCCGACGGCTTCGCCGCGCTGGAGGCGATGCGCCTCGTCGATATCGGCGACCGGCGGCAGGTTCATGCGGCGCTGCGGGCCGTGATGGTCCGCCGCCATGAGCATTTCGAGGTCTTCGACCAGGCCTTCGCCATTTTCTGGCGTGACCCGGAGGCGGGGAAACATGCCGCCGCCATGGCGTTGCTGGATGGGCTGAAGGACCGGCAGAAGCCTCCCCCCGCGAGCCGCCGCGCGCAGGAGGCCATGCCCGGCGCCCAGCCGCCGCAGAGCAAATCGCGGCAAAAGGAACAGCCGCCCGAGCGCGACATGACCTTCACGGTCAGCGAGCGCGAGCGGCTGCAGCAGATGGATTTCGAGGCCATGTCCGCCGCCGACCTGGCCATGGCGCGGCAGGAGATCCGCAAGCTCGTCCTGCCGCTCGACGAAAGGCCGACCCGGCGCTTCACGCCTGACCCGCGCGGCCCCAGGGCCGATCTCAGGGCCACGCTCAAATCCAGCCTGAAGCTGGGAGGCGAGATCGTGGATATCGCCCGCCAGCGGAAGGTGGTGCGCCCGCCGCCGCTGGTCGTGCTCTGCGACATTTCGGGCAGCATGGCGCGCTACGCGCAGGTGCTGCTGCATTTCGTCCATGCCGTGACCAATGACCGTGACCGCGTGCACGCCTTCCTCTTCGGCACGCGGCTGACGAACATCACCCGCCAGCTCAAGCATCGCGATGCGGAAATGGCCTTCGAGATGGTCTCGCATCTCGTGCCGGACTGGTCGGGCGGCACCCGGATCGGGGAGAGCCTGGAGCGCTTCAACCATGACTGGTCCCGCCGCGTGCTGGGCCAGGGCGCCGTGGTGCTGCTCATCACCGATGGGCTGGACCGGGCGGGGGCCGAGGGCCTGGCAGAAGCGACCGAGCGGCTTCAAAAGTCGTGCAGGCGGCTGATCTGGCTGAACCCGCTGTTGCGTTTCGCGGGGTTCCAACCCAAGTCCCAGGGCATACGGGCGATGCTCCCGCATGTCGACGAGCACCGGCCGGTGCATAATCTCGCCAGCCTCAAGACCCTGATCGAAACCCTCTCCGACCCTCGCGCTGCCCAGCGTGGCCGGACGACCATGGGAGGACAAGCCGCATGAGCACCGATACGCTCGACCCCATCGCCATCGCATCCGACTGGCTCGCCTCGGGCGAGCAGGTGGCCATCGCGACCGTCGTGGAGACCTGGGGCTCCTCCCCCCGCCCGCCCGGCTCGCGCCTCGTCGTCACCATGAGCGGCAAGCTCGAAGGCAGCGTCTCGGGCGGCTGCATTGAGGGCGCCGTCGCGGACGCGGCCAAGGAAACGATGCGGACCGGCAAGCCCCAGCTGCTCGATTTCGGCATCAGCGACGAACGGGCCTGGGAAGTGGGCCTGGCCTGCGGCGGCAAGCTCAAGGTCTTCGTGGAAGCCGTGGCATGACGCCCGCCCTGCTCAAGCGGCTGGCCGCCGCCAAGGCCGAGGCGCGGCAGGTGGCGCTGCTGACCAATCTGGCCGATGGCAGCCAGCTTCTCTGGCCGGAAGATGCGGCCCCCATCCCCATCGCCGAGGCGGCCCGGGCCGCGATCGAGGCCGATGTGGCCGCGAACCTTACACACGAGGGCCATGACTGGTTCATCGAGCCGCGCAACCCGCCGCTCAGGATGCTGATCGTGGGCGCGGTGCATATCGCCCAGGCCCTGGCACCCATGGCGCCGGCGATGGGCTTCGCCGTCTCGATCATCGACCCGCGCCGCGCCTTCGCGACCGACCTGCGCTTCCCCGGCGTGACGCTGATCGACGAATGGCCGGACGATGCCATGGCCGCGCTGAAGCCCGATGCACGCACGGCCGTCATCACCCTCACCCATGATCCGAAGCTCGACGATCCGGCGCTGGATGCGGCGCTGAAATCGCCCGCCTTCTATATCGGCGCGCTCGGCAGCCGGCGGACCCATGCGAAGCGCGTCGCGCGGCTCGCGGAGCTGGGCCATGGGGAAGAGGCCATGGCCCGCATCCATGCGCCGGTCGGGCTGAATATCGAGGCGGTGACGGCGGCGGAGATCGCGCTCTCCATCATGGCCGAGGTGGTCGCCGCGCGGCGTGGCGCCGCCCTGGGCGCGCCGCGCCAACACGCCAAACCGGCCGTCGCGGCATGATCTTCGGCGCCATCCCGCTCGACGAGGCGCAGGGCGCCATCCTGGCCCATACCCAGCGGCTCACCGGCCGGGTCATCAAGAAAGGCACCGCGCTGGACCAGGAGGCGCTGGCCGCGCTCCGGGCGGGTGGGCATGAGAGCGTCATCGCCGCCAAGCTGGAGCCGGGCGACATCCCCGAGGATGACGCGGCGCGGCAGATCGGCGAGGCCATGCTGACGCCGCTGGTCGCGCGCTCTCGGGCGGCGACGGGGCGGGTGAATCTCATCGCCGAGGCGCCCGGCCTGCTGCGCGTGAATGCGGCGCTGATCGACCGAATCAACGCGCTGGATGAAAGCCTCACCATCGCGACCCTGCCGGATTACACGCCCGTCTCGGCCAAGGAGATGCTGGCGACCATCAAGGTCATCCCTTTCGCCGTGCCGGCGCGGGTGATGGCGGTGGCCAACGGGCTGCTCAAGGGTGGGCCGGGCCTGACCGTGCATCCCTTCCGGCCGCTGAAGGTCGGGCTGGTGTTGACGGAGCTGACGGGCATCAAGGAGAGCGTGATGGAAGGCGCGGTCGAGGAGACCGAGGCCCGCGTCACGGCGCTCAACGGTACGCTCCTGCCCGTCGAACGCTGCCCCCATGCGGAGGAGCCGATCGCAGAGGCGCTGAAGAAGCTCAAGGCGGCCGGGGCAGAAATGCTGCTCGTCGCGGGCGCTTCCGCCGTGGTGGACCGGCGCGATGTGGGGCCGGCGGGCATCGTCCGAGCCGGCGGCGTGATCGAGCATTTCGGCATGCCGGTCGATCCCGGCAATCTGCTCTGCCTGGGGCGGATCGGCGATATCCCCGCCATGGTCCTGCCCGGCTGCGCGCGCAGCCCGAAGCTCAACGGCTTCGACTGGGTGCTGCAGCGCCTTTTCGCCGGGCAGAAGGTGACGGCCGGCGACGTGATGAAAATGGGCGTGGGCGGGCTGCTGAAGGAGATCGATCAACGGCCCCTGCCCCGCGCCGAGGCGCCGCAGGGCGCGCAAACCGGGCGCGCGCCCCGCCGGCCGCGCAAGGTGGCGGCCCTGGTGCTGGCCGCCGGGCGCTCGCGCCGGATGGCGCCGCTGAACAAGCTGCTGGTCACCGATGACGACGGCCGCGCCATGGTCCGCCGCGTGGCCGATGCGGCGCTGGCCAGCCGCGCGAGCCCGGTGATCGTCGTCACCGGCCATGAGCGCGAGAAGGTGGAGGAGGTACTGACCGGCCGCGCCCTCCACTTCGCCCATGCCGAGGATTACGCCGAGGGCCTTTCTGCCTCGCTGAAGGCCGGGCTCGCCGCCCTGCCGCCGGATGTGGAAGGCGTGATCATCTGCCTCGGCGACATGCCGCTCATCACCGCCGCCATGCTCGACAAGCTGATGGGCGCCTTCGACCCGGAGGAAGGCCGCGCCATCGTGATGCCGACCTTCCGGGGCAAGCAGGGCAACCCCATGCTCTGGTCCACGCAATTCGTGCCCGAGATGCTGGCCATCACCGGCGATGTCGGCGCGCGGCACTTGGTGGGCAAGCATGCCGATCTCGTCGCCGAGGTGGAGATGCCCAGCGACGCCGTGCTGCGCGATTTCGATACGACCGAGGCGCTGAAAGGCGCGCCGGGATTCACCGTCGCGGGCTGAAGATCCGCGCGGGAGGGAGTTGTGGATTTGTCCGATACGCCACGGCCGATGCTGCCGACCGACTTCACCGCGAGCGGGGAGGCCCGTGCCATCAAGCCCGCGAGGCCGAAGGATGCGGCGACGGTGATCCTCTGGCGGCGCTCGAGCAAGGGCGTCGAGGTGCTGATGGGCAAGCGCAGCGCCAAGCTGCGCTTCATGCCGGGGCGGCTGGTTTTTCCCGGCGGCCGCGTCGATCCCGCCGATGCCCGCACGCCGGTCGCAGCGCCCCTTCCTGCCGCCACGCAGCACGCGCTGGAGCGCCGCGCCACCGCCCCGCGCGCCAGGGCCCTGGCCGTCGCCGCCGCGCGGGAATTGCTTGAGGAGACTGGGCTGCATCTCGGCGCGCTGCCCGAGGGCGGCGGCTTCCTGCCCGATCTCTCCCGCATGGGCTATCTCTGCCGCGCCCTGACGCCCGCGATGAGCCCCGTGCGCTTCAATGCCCGCTTCCTCACCGCCCCCGCCGAGATGGCCGTGGGCAGCCCGCAGGGAACCGGCGAGTTGGAAGCCGTGGCCTGGCACGATGCCGAGGCGGCCTTCGCGCTGGAACTCGCGCCCATCACGGCCAAGGTGCTGCGCGAATTCCTCACCGACCTGACGCTGACGCCGGAGCAGCGGGCCGCGCGGCCGATGTTCTGGTTCCAGGGGCGCGATACGCGGCGCATCGAGCGATAACGTTTCCGAAAGAATCAGGCGCGCATAAGCGAGGGGCATTCCCCGGTCGCAGAAGGCGCCTGACATGGAAACCGATCCGAAATCCTGCTCCAAGCAGATCCTGCTCGTGCTGCTCATCTGGATCATGGCCTATGGCCTGGTCTCGCTCCTGGTGGGCAAGGGCATGGGGCCTTTCGATTTCGCGGATGGGCAGCTCGACATACGCACCAGCATTCTCCTGGCGCATCTGGCGCAATAAGGCGCCGCGGCGCCTTGCCACTCCCGGCGCGCTGCGGTCTTGTAACCGCCGCAACCGCCAGGACGACCGCCCATGACCGCCATCACCCGCCACGACCAGAATACCCGCCGCTCGCGCGCCGTGGTGCATGGCGATACCGTCTATGTCGCAGGCCATACCGCCGATGACCGCTCGGCCGATATCACCGGCCAGACGCAGCAGGTTCTCGCCAAGATCGACCAGATCCTGGCCGAGGCGGGCACCGACAAGTCCAAGCTGCTGAGCGTCACGATCTGGCTGCAGGACATGAAGGATTTCGCGGCGATGAACGCCGTCTATGACGCCTGGGTCGTCCAGGGCAGCACGCCCACGCGTGCCTGCGGCCAGGTGACGCTCGCCCTGCCGGATATTCTCGTCGAGATCATCTGCACCGCCGCGCGCTGACCTGAAATTCAGGCCCCCGGGCCTGGGCAGGCGCGCCGTTTTCTGACGTTATTCGGCGCTGCCTGCCGCCTTTGACCAATCTGGAGGAAATTCACCAATGAACGAGAAGCCCGCGCCCCGCACCGGTGGCCGACTGCTGGTCGACGCGCTCGTCGCCCAGGGGGTGGACCATGTGACCTGCGTGCCCGGCGAGAGCTATCTCGCGGTGCTCGACGCCCTGGTGGATTCCGATATCGACGTGATCACCTGCCGCCAGGAAGGCGGCGCGGCCATCATGGCCGAGGCCCATGGCAAGCTCAGCGGCCGCCCCGGCATCTGCTTCGTCACGCGCGGCCCGGGTGCGACCAATGCCAGCCATGGCGTGCATATCGCCATGCAGGATTCCACGCCGATGATCCTCTTCGTCGGCCAGATCGAGACGGGCATGCGCGAGCGCGAGGCCTTCCAGGAGCTCGACTACCGCGCCGTCTTCGGCCCCATCACCAAGTGGACGACCGAGATCGACCACGCAGCGCGCATCCCCGAACTCGTCACCCGCGCCTTCCGCGTCGCCATGCAGGGCCGCCCCGGCCCGGTGGTGATCGCCCTGCCGGAGGATATGCTGGTCGAGGTCGCGGAAGTGGTCGACGGCCCGCGCGTCGAGCCTGCCGCCGTGACGCCGGCCAAGGCCGATATCGACGAGATGGCCAAGCTGCTCGCTGGGGCGCGCGCGCCGATCGCGATCCTCGGCGGCTCGGGCTGGACGCAGGAGGCGGTGGATCAGTTCGCTTCCTTCGCCGAGGCCTGGAAGCTGCCCGTCTGCACCTCCTTCCGCCGCGCCGACCGTTTCCGCTGGGATCACCCCTGCTATGCCGGCGACCTCGGCATCGGGCCGAACCCCAAGCTCGGCGCGCGGGTGAAGGAGGCCGACGTCCTGCTGCTGATCGGCGGCCGCATGTCCGAGATGCCCTCCAGCTCCTACACCATGCTCGACATCCCCGTGCCGAAGCAGAAGCTCGTGCATGTGCATCCGGGCGCTGAGGAACTGGGCCGCGTCTATGTGCCGACCATCGCCATCCAGGCGACGCCGCGCGCCTTCGCGGCCGCGCTGAGCGGCGTGACCCCTGCTTCGGCCCCGGGCTGGTCCAACGGCACGCCGACGGCGCATCAGGATTATCTCGACTTCTCCGGCACCGCCCGCAAGCTGCCGGGCGAGTTCCAGTATGGCGAAGTGGTGCGCTGGCTGAACGAGAACCTGCCGAGCGACACCATCCTCTGCAACGGCGCGGGCAATTTCGCGGGCTGGATGCATCGCCACTGGCGCTTCGGCGAGCTGGGCACGCAGCTGGCACCCACCTCGGGCTCCATGGGCTACGGCGTGCCGGCGGCCATCATGGCCAAGCGCGTGCGGCCGCAGAGCACGGCCATCTGCATCGCGGGCGACGGCGATTTCCTGATGAACGGCCAGGAATTCGCGACCGCCGTGCAGCACGACATCCCGGCGATCATCATCGTGATCGACAACGGCATGTACGGCACCATCCGCATGCATCAGGTGCGCGATTATCCCGGCCGCGTCTCGGCCACGCGGCTGAAGAACCCCGACTTCGCCGCCTATGCCAAGGCCTTCGGCGGCCATGGCGAGACGGTGCGGAGCACGGAGGAATTCTTCCCCGCTTTCGAGCGCGCCAAGGCATCGGGTAAGCCCGCGATCCTGCATTGCTTCCTCGACCCGCGCGCGCTTTCGGTAGGCAAGGACATGCCGGCCGGCGAGCCGATCTGAGGAGAGACTATCGATGAAGAAGCACGTCGCCGTCATCGGCGCGGGGATTGAGGGCGTCGCCAGCGCGATCGAATTGCTGCGCGACGGCCACCGCGTCACGCTCATCGAGCCGGGGGAACCGGGCGGCGAGCAGGCGGCGAGTTACGGGAATGCCGGCTGGCTTTCCTCCATGTCGGTCCTGCCGCCGAGTGTGCCGGGCCTGTGGAAGAAGGTGCCCGGCTTCCTGATGGACCCGCTGGGCCCGCTGGCCATCCGCTGGACCTATCTGCCCAAGGTGCTGCCCTGGCTGCTGCGCTACATGGAAGCGGGCTCCAGCGAGGCGAAGCTGCTGAAGATCGCGAGCGCCCTGCGGCCGCTGCTGAAGGATACGGCCCTGCTGCATACGGCGCTGGCCGCCGAGGCGGGGTGTTCGCAGCTCATCGAGCATCGCGGGCTGATGCATGTCTATCCCAGCCGCGCCGCCTTCCAGGGCGAGGCCATGGGCTGGCGCATCCGCAAGCAGGTCGGCATTCAGTGGAAGGAACTGGAGGGCGAGGCGCTGCGCGCGGTCGAGCCCGATCTCTCGCCGGATTACACCTTCGCCGTACTCATCGAGGAAGCCGGGCGCTGCCTCGCGCCGGGTGCCTATGTGGCCGCGCTCTTCGCCTATGCGCTCAGCCGCGGTGCCGAGCATCGCAAGGCCCCCGCCAAGGGCTTCCGCATCGAGATGGGCCGCCTCAAGGCGGTGACGCTGGCCGATGGGCAGGAAGTGCTCTGCGAGGCCGCCGTGGTCAGCGCTGGGGCCCGCTCCGCGCCGCTGGCCGCCCAGCTCGGCAATAAGGTGCCGCTCGAGACCGAGCGCGGCTATCACGTGATGCTGGAAGGCGCCAATGCCGGGCCGCGCCATTCCATGCAGCTCTCCAAGGCCAAGATGGTCGTGAACCCCATGCGCGACGGGCTGCGCGCGGCGGGCCAGGTGGAGATCGCGGGGCTGGATGCCGCGCCGAATTGGAAGCGCGCCGAGATCCTGCGCGACCACCTAGTGAAGAGCTTCCCCGGCCTGCCCGACCCCTTCCCCGCCGAGCGGGTGAAGATGTGGATGGGCCATCGCCCCAGCATGCCGGACGGCATGCCCTGCCTGGGCCTGTCGAGCCGCTGCACCGATGTGGTGCTGGCTTTCGGGCACGGGCATGTGGGGCTGGTCGCGGGCGCGCGGACAGGGCGCATCGTGGCGCAACTCGTCGATGGGCGGCCACCGGAGATCGACATCGCGCCCTTCAGCGCGGCGCGGTTCAAGTAAGGCCAGGGGGAAGAATGAATTCTTCTCCTTGGACCCTCATCCGCGGCTAGTTGATGGGCGCATAGACCTCGCCATTCCAGCGCCAGGTCGTGGTCGGGGGACTTTCGTCCGGTATGTTGAGGCCAATCAGCAAGGACCCTTGGTCGTCGAAGTTGAAGCTCGGCCAGACTTTGGAAGCAGCTTCCATCACCTTACCGATCTTGCCGTCTTCAAGGTGATAGACCCGCACCCAGTAGGCGCTTCCACTGACCCAGACCGTCACGAGATCGCGCCCATTCTCCTTAAGGTGAAGCAGGTCGAGAAGGCCATCATCCATTCCCTCTACGTAGGTGGTTTCGGTGGCACATCCCTGAAGGCAACGAATACGCAATTCCCGTGGTGCGATGTTCAGCGATGTGAAGGCTCCATCGACCTCGACCACATCGGCCTGGAACCGCCTCTGCAGGTCGGGCGTGATGGTCACACGCGCCATCAGCTTCTCGGCCTGCGCAGGCGGAACCAAACCCGCCCAGAGCGCGGCCGACAAAGCGATGAGGCGCAGTTTCATGAGACCCCCTAGGGCAAACCGTCACCCCCGGCGACGATGCGCAGATGATAGTCGGCATCGCCGAAAAGCGCAGCGATCATGGTCAGGCGCTTGAAATAGTGGCCGACCTTATATTCCTCGGTCATGCCGATGCCGCCGTGAAGCTGCACCGCCTCCTGCCCGATTCTCTCCGCCGATTGGCTGACCAGCACCTTCGCCGCCGATAGCGCCACGCGGCGTTCGGCAGGTGGGGCGGAGACCATCATCGCCGCGTAGAGCGCCATGGAGCGCGCCTGTTCCAGCGCCACCAGCATATCCGCCGCGCGATGCTGCAGCGCCTGGAAGCTGCCGATGGCCACGCCGAATTGCTGGCGCTGGCGGAGATAGTCCAGCGTCAGCAGATGCGCCGCCTCCATCGCTCCCACCGCCTCGGCGCAGAGGGCCGCGATGGCCGTATCGGCGACCAGCTCGATCACCGGCAGTGCCTTACCCTCCTCGCCGAGCAGGATATCGGCACGGACACCCTCGAAGGCGATATCGGCCCCGCGCAGCCCGTCCTGCGTCGCATAGCCCCGGCGGGTGATACCCGGCGCATCGCCTGGCACGAGGAAAAGCGAGATGCCGTCACGATCCCGTCGCCCGCCGCCCGTGCGCGCGGAGACGAGCAGCAGCCCGGCATGGTCGCCGTGCAGCACCACGCTTTTGCGGCCGTCGAGCACCCAGGCATCGCCCTCGCGCCGGGCGGTCGTCGCCACGTCGAAGAGGTCATAGCGCGCCTGCGGCTCCGAATGCGCGAAGGCCAGAACCTGCTCACCCGCGATGAGGCCGGGCAGGATCGTCTCGCGCTGCTCCAGGCTCCCGGCGGCTTTCAGCGCGGTGCCACAGAGCACCACGCTGGCGAAATAGGGCTCGACCGCGAGGCCACGGCCGATCGCCTCCATGACGATCAGCGTCTCGATCGCGCCGCCGCCGAAACCGCCATCGGCTTCGTCGAAAGGCAGGCCGAGCAGGCCCAGCTCAGCCATGGTTTGCCATTGCGCGCTCGAATAGCCGGCGGGCTCCTTGCGGTAGCTCTGGCGTTTCTCGAAGTCGCCATAACGATCGTCGATGAGGCGATCCACGCTCTCCTTCAGGAGGCGCTGCTCGTCGGTCAGGTCGAAATCCATCTCCGCATCCTTCCTTCAGAGCCCGAGAAAGGCTTTGGCGATGATCTGCCGCTGAATCTCGTTGGAGCCGCCATAGATCGAGACCTTGCGGTAGTTGAAATAGAGCGGCGCGACGGCATCCACGCCCCAATCGGGCCCGATGGGCGGCTCGTTGCTGTGCTCGTGCCCATCGGACTTGGGCATGGCGAGCGGGCCGGCAACACCCATCAGCAGCCCCGTCGCCGCCTGCTGCAATTCCGAACCCTTGAGTTTCAGAATGGAAGAAGAAGGATCGGGCTGATCCGACGCGCGATGCCGCTGGGCGGAGATGGCGCGCATCTGGGTGATCTCCAGCGCCTTCAGCTCGATCTCTGTCTGCGCCAGGCGGCGGCGGAAATCCGGGTCATCCCAGAGCATCCCCTCGCCCGCCGGCGTCTGCTTCGCGAGGCGCTTGACCCGCTCGATGCGCTCCTTGGTCTGGCCGATGCGAGCGATGCCGTAGCGCTCGTTGGAGAGCAGGAACTTGGCGTAGTCCCAGCCCTTGTTTTCCTCACCGACGAGGTTCTCGGCGGGAACACGGACTTCGTCGAAGAAGATCTCGTTCACCTCCACGCCGCCATCGATGGTCTGGATGGGGCGGCGGGTGATGCCCGGCGTGTTCATGTCGATCAGCAGGAAGGAAATGCCCTTCTGCTTCTTCGCCGTGGGGTCGGTGCGGACGAGGCAGAAAATCCAGTCGGCATATTGGCCGAGCGTGGTCCATGTCTTCTGGCCGTTGACGATATACGCATCGCCCTCGCGCCGCGCGCTGGTCTTGAGCCCGGCGAGGTCCGAGCCCGCGCCGGGTTCGGAAAAGCCCTGGCACCACCAGATGTCGAGATTGGCGGTCGCGGGCAGGAAGCGCTTCTTCTGCGCCTCGCTGCCGAAAGTCGCGATCACGGGGCCGACCATGCTCGTGTTGAAGGAGAGCGGCGGCGGCACGGCGCTGAGCTGCATCTCCTCGAGATAGAGATAGCGCTGCACCGGCGTCCAATCCTGGCCGCCCCATTCCACGGGCCAGTTCGGCACGGCAAGGCCCCGCGCATTGAGGATGCGCTGTGAGGTGAGGATATCCTCCTTGCCGAGATGCCGCCCCTCGCTGACCTTGCGGCGGATCTCGGCGGGAATCTCCGTACGGAAGAAGCGCCGAAGCTCCTCCCGGAAGGCGATTTCCTCAGGCGTGAAGCGCAGTTCCATCTCGTTTCCTCCCATCGGCGCCTCGTGCCGGGCGCCTTTCATGGTTCAGGGTATCAGGCGGCTTTCAGGCTGGAGAAGCCCTTCTCCTCGGCGGCCAGCTGCGCTAGCAGCGGCGCGGGGTTCAGCGTGGCGTCGCCGGTCGTCTTCGCGAATTCGGCGAGGCGCTTGGCGATATAGGGCAGGCCCACGGCATCGGCGTGATGCATCGGGCCGCCGCGCCAGGCCGGCCAATTGTAGCCGTGCAGCCAGACCATATCGATATCGCCGGGGCGGAAGGCGATGCCCTCTTCGAGAATGCGCGCGCCCTCGTTGATCATGGGGAAGACCAGCCGCTCGGTGATCTCCTCCTGGCTGATCTTGCGCCGGGTGATGCCCTGCTCGGCCGAGAGCCTCTCGATCAGCGCCTGCACCTCAGGGTCGGGCACGCCTTCGCGCGCCCCTTCGGGATAGAGGTAATAGCCCTTGCCGGTCTTCTGGCCGAGGCGCCCGGCCTCGCAGAGCGCATCGGCAATGAGCGCCTTCTGCCCCGTCGCCTTGCGCACGCGCCAGCTGATGTCGAGCCCCGCGAGATCGCCCATGGCGCAAGGGCCCATGCGGAAGCCGAAGGCGACGAGGGCCGCATCCACCTCATGCGGCAGCGCGCCTTCCAGCAGCAGGCGCTCCGTGGCCTGGGTGCGGCGGGCCAGGATGCGGTTGCCGATAAAGCCGTAGCAGACACCGGCCACGACCGAGACCTTGCCGAGCCGCCGGCCGAGTTCCATGGCCGTCGCGACGGCCTCGGGCGAGGTCTCCTTCGCGCGCACCACTTCCAGCAGCTTCATGACATTGGCCGGGGAGAAGAAATGCATCCCCAACATGTCGCCCGGCCGGCTGGTCGCGGCGGCCATGGCATCGATATCGAGATAGGAGGTGTTGGAGGCGAGTAAGGCGCCAGGCGCGATCTTGTCGAGCTCGGCGAAGATCTTCTTCTTCAGCTCCAGTTCCTCGAAAACGGCCTCGATCACGAGGTCGCTCCCCGCGGCCGCTTCGAGCCCGACCTTGCCCTCGATCAGCCCCATGCGCTTCGCCTTGGCCTCGGGCGTCAGCGAGCCGCGCTTGACGGAGGTGTCGTAATTCTTCTCGACGCGGGCGAGGCCGTTGGTCAGCGCCTCCTGCCCCGTCTCGATCAGCGTCACCGGGATGCCGGCATTGGCGAAGCTCATGGCGATGCCGCCGCCCATCGTGCCCGCGCCGATGACGGCCACGCGCTTCACCTCACGCGGCTTGGTGCCGGGCGGCAGGCCCGGGATGCGGGCGGCCTCGCGCTCGGCGAAGAAGGCGTGGCGCAGGGCCTTGCTGCGCGGGTCCTCGACGAGTTGCAGGAAGAGCTTGCGCTCCTCAGCCAGCGCCTCGGCGAAGGGCTGGTCGAAGGCGGCGCGGGTCAGGGCGACGATATTGGCCACCTGCGGCTCGGTCTTCACGCGCTTGGCCAGGGCCGTGGCGGCGGCCTCGAAAGCCTCGCGCGCCCCCGGCTCGGCCAGCTTGCCCGGCCCGGCGCTGATCGGCGCAGGCAGCGTGCCGGCCGCGAGCGCCTGGACCTTGGCGATGGCGGCGGCCACGAGGTCACCCTCCACAGGCCCCTCGCCCAGCCCGGCGGCCACGGCCTTCTCGGCGCTCAGCGGCTCGCCGCTCGTCATGAAATTCACGGCCTTGTCCGCCCCCATCAGGCGCGGGGCGCGCTGGGTGCCGCCGCCGCCCGGCAGCAAGCCGAGCTTCACCTCGGGCAGGGCGAGCTTGGCGCCGGGGCCCAGCAGGCGCGCATGGCAGGCGAGGGTCAGTTCCAGCCCGCCGCCGAAGCAGGTGCCATGGATCGCCGCGACCACCGGCTTGGCGCTCGCCTCGATCTTCACGATCACGTCGCGCAGATGCGGAAAGATGGGGGGCTTGCCGAATTCGGTGATATCGGCGCCCGCGATGAAGGCGCGGCCCTTGGCAGCGATGACCAGGCCCTTGAGCGAGGCATCCGCCTGCACCTTCTCCACCGCGGCCAACAGGGCCTGGCGGATCGGGGCCGAAAGCGGGTTCACCGGCGGGTTGTCGATGGTCGCGATCGCGACGCCCTCACGGATCTCGACATCGACACTGGCCATTATTTCCTCCATCTATTTCTGCATCGCGGAAATTCGTTCCGCCATCGGTAGCGAATTGGATGGAGCAGCCCCATGCTCCCGTCAAGGCCCATCGGCGACATCGCCGACCGGCCGGTCAGGATGCCACAGCTTGCCCGCACCGCGGAAATCTGTTTTGGCTTCCAGGGGAAACGTTCGTTAAGCCGTCAAGGCGCCAGGAGCATCGCTCGATGCCATTGCCTCCTCTCCTCCAGGGCCGTCTGACCCTTCCGGTCATCGCCTCGCCCATGTTCATCCTCTCCACCCCGGCCCTGGTGATCGCCCAGTGCAAGGCCGGGATCGTGGGCTCGATGCCGTCCCTCAATGCCCGCCCTGCGGAATTGCTCGATCCCTGGCTCACCGAGATCGAAACGGCGCTGGCCGAGGCGGCCAAGGTGCCGGGGGCGAGGATCGCGCCCTATGCCATCAACCTCATCGTCCATGCCTCGAATGACCGGCTGGAGCATGACCTCGCCGTTTGCGAAGCGCATCGGGTGCCGATCATCATCACGAGCCTGCGCGCGCCCGATGCCGTGGTGGCGCGCGTTCATGCCTGGGGCGGCATCGTCTTCCATGACGTGACGACCATCCGCCATGCCGAGAAGGCGCTCGAAGCGGGCGTCGACGGCCTGGTGCTGGTCGCGGCCGGCGCGGGCGGCCATGCGGGGCGGCTCTCGCCCTTCGCGCTCGTCTCCGAGGTGCGGCGCTTCTTCGACGGGCCCATCGCGCTTTCGGGCGCCATCGCCAATGGGCGGGCCATTCTGGCTGCCCAGGCCATGGGCGCCGATCTCGCCTATATCGGCACGCGATTCATCGCCTCCACCGAGGCCAATGCGGCCGAGGGCTACAAGCAGATGGTGGTGGAGAGCAAGGCGGCCGACATCATCTACACACCGCTCTTCACCGGCATCCACGGCAATTACCTGCGCGGCAGCATCAGCCGCGCCGGGCTCGACCCCGACAATCTGCCCACGGCCGACAAGAACAGCGCGAATTTCGGCACCTCGCGCTCCAAGCCCTGGAAGGACATCTGGGGCGCCGGACAGGGCGTGGGCTCCATCGGCGAGGTGCTGCCGGCGGCCGAGATCGTGGCCCGCCTGGCCGCCGATTACGCCGCCGCCCGCGCCGCGCTGGAGCATAACGCCTTCGCCCCACGCCCTGGCCCGGCAGCCGATCGCATGATTCACGCCTTGGGAGGGAACTGACCGCATGGCCCGTCGCCGCCAGCATAGCGGGGCCTTCGACGGCCCGCCGGTGGAAGAGGACCGCCATTTCGTCACCGCGCTCGCGCGCGGGCTCGAAGTGCTCGCCTGTTTCCGCAAGGGTGACGCGCTCCTGGGAAACCAGGAGATCGCGGCGCGCGCGGGGCTGCCGAAATCCACCGTCTCACGGCTGACGCATACGCTGACGCGGCTCGGCTATCTGCACTACGTCTCCGATCTCGGGAAATACCGGCTGGGCACGGCCATTCTCGGCATCGCCAGCGCCATGCTGGGGCGGATGGACCTGCGCCGCCTCGCCCGCCCCCTGCTGCGGGATCTGGCAGCCGAGACGCGCACGGTCGCGGCGATCGGCACGCGCGACAGGCTCTCGATGCTCTATCTCGAACTGGCGCGCGGCGATTCCGCCATCTCGCTGAATCTCGAGGTGGGCTCACGCATCTCGCTGGCCAATTCCGCCATGGGCCGGGCCTATCTCGCCTGCTGCGACAGTGCCGAACGGGAGGAGCTGATGGCGCGCTTCCGCGAGCTGGACGAGGTGTCCTGGCCGCGCGTGAAGGGCGGCATCGAGAAGGCCATCGCCGATCATCGCGCCCATGGCGTCTGCACCTCCTTCGGCGACTGGCAGGAGAATGTGAACGCCATCGCCGCCGGGTTCAGGCCCGGCGGGGGGCTGCCGCCGATGGTGATCAATGTCGGCGCGCCCTCCTTCCTCGTCTCGCCCGAGTTCCTGATGAAGGAGGCGCGGCCCCGGCTGCTCCAGGCCATCGCGCGGCTGGAAAACAGCATGGCGCTGGGCGGGGCGGCGATCGAGGCCATGGGCGGCAACGACTGAAACTTGCCGCTTGCGGCGCGGCAGGCGAGACCTCACCTTTCCGGATATTCATGTTCCGGAGGGAATGTCTCATGACCACCCGTCGCACCAGCCTGCTGGCCGCGGGCGCGCTGCTCGCCGCCCCCGCCCTGCTGACCCGCCGCGCGGAGGCCCAGGCGGCCGCGCCTGCCGCCGCCGGGGCCAATCCCGGCTTCTTCCGGTTCAAGACGGGCGGCTTCACCGTCACCACCGTGCATGACGGCGCCGGTGCGCGGCCGAACCCCACCCAGGGCTTCGTGCGCAATGCCGAGCCGGCGGCGGTGGAAGCGGCGCTGAAGGAGGCCTTCCTGCCGACCGACGCGCTGAGCATTCCCTATACGGTGCCCTTCGTGGAGACGCCGCGCGGCATCGTGGCCTTCGATACCGGCACGGGCGCGGGCAAGCTCGCGGGCAATCTGGCCGCCGCCGGCATCGACCCGGGCAAGGTTCAGGCCGTGATCTTCACGCATTTCCACGGCGATCATGTGGGCGGGCTGATCGGCCAGGGCGATGCGGCCTTCTTCCCCAATGCCGAGATCATCGTGCCCGCCGCCGAATGGGCCTATTGGATGGATGAGGGCAATGCCAGCCGCGCGCCCGAGGCCATGAAGCCGGCCTTCGCCAATGTCCGCCGCCGCTTCGCGCCCTATCAGGGCAAGGTCAAGCAGATCGCTTCCGATGCGGAGGTCTTCCCCGGCATCACCGCCATCCCCACGCCGGGCCATACGCCGGGCCACACCTCCTACCGCCTGGCCGATGGCGGGCAGCAGGCGATCATCCTCGGCGACGTGACCAACCGGCCCGAGCTGAACCTGCGCAACCCAGGCTGGCATCTGGTTTTCGACATGGATGCCAGTGCCGCCGAGGCCACCCGCCGCCGCACCTTCGACATGGTGGCGACCGACCGCATCCGCTGCGTGGGCTACCACTTCCCCTTCCCGGCGAACGGCTATGTCGCCAAGGATGGTAACGGCTACCGCTTCCAGCCGGCCGACTGGCTCGCGAACGCGTAATCAGGGGTTGATGTCAGCCGGGTTAAACCGACATCATGGCGCACGACCATGCTCCAGCGACCCGGCAGACGCCCGCAATTCTTCTATACGACCGCTCCCCTGCCCTGCCCCTACCTGGCCGGGCGGACGGAGCGGAAGATCGTCACGGAGCTGACGGGCGCCGAGGCGGAAGCCCTGCATGACCGGCTCTCGCGGGCCGGGTTCCGCCGCAGCCACAATATCGCCTATTCGCCCGTCTGCCCCGGCTGCCAGAGCTGCATCCCCATCCGTATCCTGGCCGACCATTTCGAGCCGGACCGCACGCAGCGCCGCGTCGCACGGAACAATGCCGATATCGTGGTGCGCGAGGTGCCGGCCCGGGCCACGGCCGAGCAATTCGCCCTCTTCCAGCGTTACCAGCAGGCGCGGCACGGCGATGGCGACATGGCGGCGATGGGCTTCTACGACTACCGCGCGATGGTCGAGGATACGCCCATCACCACCTGCCTCGTGGAGTTCCGGGACCGGGACGGGCGCCTGATGGGCGTCTGCCTCACGGATTGGCTCAGCGACGGGCTTTCGGCCGTCTATTCCTTCTACGAGACCGAGGAGCCGCGGCGCTCGCTGGGCACCCAGGCTGTGATGTGGCTCGTGGAGCGCGCCCGGCAGGCCGGGCTGCCCTATGTCTATCTCGGCTATTGGGTGCCGCAGAGCCGCAAGATGGCCTATAAGGCCAAGTTCCGCCCGAGCGAGGTGCTGCTGGGCGGAAGCTGGGGGCCGGTGCCCGCCGAGGGCGAGCGGGTCGGCGGCTGCCTCGTGGGCGTCGAGGCCTAACGCCCTTCCGCCTTTCGCTCAGCGAGCCGGGCGGTCACCCATTCCTCCACCATCAGCCGCTCATTCTGGCTGAGATCCGCCTCTGGCAGCATCACGTCCAGCGCCTGGGGCGGAAAGCACAGCACGAGCATCCCCGGCAGGCGGAGCACGCCCAGGCACTCGCGCGCCGCGATATCCAGCCGGCAGCCGTCGCCCTGGCAGGTGACGCGGTCCTCGGTCAGCGTGATGGTGCGATGGCCGAGCCAGGGTTCCCGGCCCTTCGCCTTCATCATCTCCTCCAGGTAGTTCCGCGTCAGGGCGGTGAGGAAGAGCTCGTAGAGAAGGGTGAGAATCACGCCCATGATGACGAAGGCACCGGCCAGGATCACCTCCAGCGCCGTCAGCGGCCGCCAGAAGACCGCCGGCTGATCGAGCCCGCGGAAGCCCCATTCCACCCCGCGCAGCATCAGCGGCGCCAGGGCGCCGAAGATCGCGCCCGAGGCGAGCAGGCCCCAGCCATGGGCGCTCAGCCAGGTCAGGCGCCGGGTCATATGGATCAGGAAGCAGGCGAAATTCTCCGGCCGCCAGGTGACGCTCAGCGTGATCATCGGCCGCTCTCCCGCGCATGGGCCGCGACCCAGTCGCGCAGCGAGGCCACCTGCGCGGGCGACAGGTTCCGCCGGGGAAAGATGAGGTAGCTCGCGAAGCCGAGGCGCAGCACGAAGAGCCGGTCGCTCTCGACCACGGCACGGATCATGGTCGCCTCGTAGCGCCGGGTGATCTGCCTGTCCTCCCAGCGGATGCTGTTGGGCCCGAGGGTGACGCGCGCCGCGAGCGGCGGCAGGTTGCCGCCCAGCAGGCGGGAGAGCGCGCCCTGCAGGATACGCCGACGCATCCAGACGATCAGCCGCCCCTCGATCACCCAGCCCAGGCAGGCGCCCGCCAGCAGACAGCCCACGAGGGAAAGGAAGGCGCCGCCATGGGGATAGCTCCCCTTCCACAACGGCCTGTCGAGCTGGCTGAGGACGACGGCAATCAGCATGACGAGGAAGCCATAGAAGGCCCCGCCGAGGAACGGCCCTCGGGCATCGGCAAGCTGGGTAAGCTGCTGCGCCTCGAGTTCGTCCGGCTTCGTGATCGTGAGGTCGAGGGCGAATGTCGGCGCGCTGCCCGACCCGACCTGCTCCGGTACTGCCCTCGGTATACTGGGGACCGAGCCCCGCCAGGGATTGGGCGGGGGCTGCTCATTCGCCATGCGGCTGTGCATCCCTTCTGTGACTGACCGGATCGGGATGCGGCGGCCGGGCCCATGCGGCAAATCACGAAGCCTCAAGCTTGGCCCCGCCGCCGGCGACGTCGGCATGGTGCCGCCCCAGCGTATGTGGCTACCTGCGACGGTACCGCCACGGTGTCACCACCATCCCGCTCGGCTGCACCGCGACCGATTTCGGCGTTGAATCGACCGCTCCCCAGGCCTCGGAAGAGGGCTATGATAGCGCGATCGTCGAGGATGGCTGTTCCGGCCTTTCGGCAGAACTGCATGAGATGGCCATGAAACACATCGTCCCGAATACCGCCCGGGTGACATCCGCCGCCGTGATCAGCTTCGGCTGATGGGCACCTACGGGTTACTGCGCGGGGCCTCTCCCGATCTTCGTCATCGCCCGCCCGCCGTGCGGTGGCTCGTGCTGCTCGCCTGCTCGGCGGTGCTGTCCTGGCTGCTGAGCCTGCTGCATCTCCCGGCGGCGGTGCTGCTGGGCTCGATGCTTTCCGCCATCGGGCTCTCCATCGCCGGCGGCTCGGTGAAGGTGCCGCCACTGCTTTTCACCATGGCGCAGGGCATGGTCGGCATGATGATTGCCCAGACCATGCCGCCGAGCATCCTGCCCGAAATAATGGGCCATTGGCCGATCTTCCTCGCAGGCACCTTCTCGACCATCGGCGCCGCCTGCCTCATCGGCTGGCTCCAGACACGGGCGGGCGGCATGCCGGGCACCACGGCCATCTGGGGCTCGCTGCCGGGGGGTGCGACGGTGATGACGCTCATGTCCGCCTCCTACGGCGCGGATATGCGGCTCGTCGCCTTCATGCAGTATCTCCGCGTGCTCTGCTGCGCCTTGCTGGTCATGGTGCTCGCCAAGATCCTGAGCGTGCCTTCCACGGCGCCCGCGACGACGGCGGATGGGACGAATTGGGGGCCTCTGCTGCTGACGCTCGCGATCAGCACCGGCGTCGCCTGGCTCGCGCGGAAGCTGCGCGTGCCGGGCGGGCCGATGCTACTGACGATGGTGGTCGGCATGGCGCTGCATTTCACTGAGACACTGCCCATCACCCAGTCGCCGGTGGAACTCGCCTGCGGCTATGCGCTGATCGGCTGGGCCATCGGCCTGCCCTTCACGACCGAGGTGGTGCGCTATGCCGCGCGCCTGCTGCCCCGCGCGCTGGGCGCGATATTCGCGCTCATCCTGTGCAGCCTCGGCTTCGCCGTGCTGCTGATGGTCTTCGCGAATGTCGATCCGCTGACCGCCGTGCTGGCGACGAGCCCAGGCGGGGCCGATTCCGTCGCCATCATCGCGGCCTCCACGGGGGTGAACGTGCCCTTCGTGCTGGCGATGCAGATCGCGCGCTTCCTGGTCGTGGTGCTGATCGGCCCCACCTTGGCGCGGGGCCTGTCGCGGCTGGGCGCGAAGGCCTAGGGGCCGGTCCGGCGGCGCCCGAACGGCGACTGGCCCTAGACCGAGAGATACTGCGCCCGCACCTCATCTGCCGCGACCAGCTCGGGAATGGTGCCGCCCCAGCGGATGCGGCCCTTCTCGATGATGGTCGCGCGGTCGCTCACGAGCTGGGCGAAATGCAGGTTCTGCTCGGAGAGGAGGATCGAGAGCCCCTCGGCCTTCAGCGCCAGGATGGCGGCGGCCATGCGCTCGACGATCACGGGCGCCAAGCCCTCGCTCGGCTCGTCGAGCAGCACGAGGCGCGGGTTGCCCATCAGGGTGCGGGCAATGGTGAGCATCTGCTGCTCGCCGCCGCTCATCCGCCCGCCCGGCCGCTTGCGCATGGCGCCGAGCGAGGGGAAGAGCTCGAAAAGGCGCTCAGGCGTCCAGGCACGCATCCCCTCCGGCACGGGGCGGCGGCCCACCTCCAAGTTCTCCAGCACCGTGAGTTCCGAGAAGATCCGCCGCTCCTCCGGCACATAGCCGATGCCGGCGCGGGCGATGTGATGCGGCTCCCGCCCCGCCAGTTTCTGGCCGCGGAAGGTGACCTCGCCGGAAGTCGGCGGCACGAGGCCCATGATGGCCTTCATGGTCGTGCTCTTGCCCGCGCCATTGCGGCCGAGCAGCACCATAACCTCGCCCTGCCCCATCTCGAAGGCGACATCGGCGAGGATATGCGCGCGGCCGTAATGCGCGTTGAGGCCGGAGACGGCGAGCATGTCAGTGCCCTCCCTGCACATGGCCGGCGCCGAGATAGACCTCGCGCACCTGCTCGTTCGCCCGCACCTCGGCGGGGCTGCCCTCGGCGATGAGCGTGCCGCGGTTCAACACCAGCAGGCGATGGGCATGGGCGAAGACCACGTCCATGTCATGCTCGGTGAAGAGCACGGCGATGCCGCTCTCCTTCGCGATGCGGGCGGTGAGTTCCATCAGCGCGATGCGCTCGCCCGGCGCCATGCCGGCCGTCGGCTCGTCCATCAGCAGCAGCCGGGGTGCATTGGCCAGCGCGATGGCCAGTTCCACGCGCTTGAGATCGCCATAGGCGAGCACGCCGCAGGGCCTTTCGAGCTGCGCGCCCATGCCCACGCGGTCGAGCAGCGCGCGCGCCTCTTCGCGGAATTGCGCGGCGGCGGGCTTCCATAGGCCGAAGAGGCGCGAATGATGCGAGAGCAGCGCCATCTGCACATTCTCGGCGACCGTCATGGAGCCGAAGGTTGCCGTGATCTGGAAGGTGCGGCCCACGCCCATGCGCCAGACATCGCGGGGCCTGCGCCCGGTGATCTCGCGGCCCAGAAGCGAGACGCGCCCGCGATCGGGGCGGATCTGGCCGTTGAGCATGTTGAAGCAGGTGGATTTCCCGGCGCCATTGGGCCCGATCAGGGCCAGCATCTCCCCGGCCGAAACATCGAAGGAGACGCCGGTGACGGCCTGCACGCCGCCATAGCTTTTCGCGAGATCGCTGACGGAAAGCACGGTTTCGCTCATTGCCGCGCCTCCTCGGGCCGGCCGAAGCGGTCCCGGATGGCGCCCGCCAGGCCCTGCGGGAAGAAGAGCACGAGCAGGATGATGGCCAGGCCCAGCACGAGGCGCCAATGGTCGGTCACGCGCATCAGCTGCTCCTGCAGCCCGGCATAGGCGATGGCGCCGAGAATGGGGCCGGTGACGGTCTGCACGCCGCCGAGCAGCACCATCAGCAGCGCATCCACGCTGCGGGGAATGGCCAGCATGGTGGGGAAGACGCTGCCCTTGGCATGGGCGAAGAGCGCGCCGGCGACACCCGCCGTCGCCGCCGAGAGCGCGAAGGCGAGCCAGCGGAAGCGGAAAGTGTCGATGCCGATGGCCTCGGCCCTCAGCGCGGAATCCCGCCCCGCCCGCAGCGCGTAGCCGAAGGGCGAGAAGATCACCCGGCGGAGGAAGAGCGTCAGCGCGATGCAGAGCGCGAGCGTCAGGTAGTAATAGACCAGCTTCGATTGCGCCCAGGCGCTGGGCCAGACGCCCAGAATGCCATTGTCGCCGCCGGTGAACTCCACCCATTGGAAGGCGACCGACCAGGCGATCTGCGCGAAAGCCAGGGTGAGCATCGCGGCATAGACGCCCGAGAGGCGCACACAGAACCAGCCGAAGGCAAGGCCCAGCAGGCCCGCGAGAACCGGCGCCATGACCAGCCCGACTTCCATCGGCGCGGCCAGATGCTTCACCAGCAGCGCCGCCGCATAGGCGCCCGCGCCGAAATAGGCGGCATGGCCGAAGCTCGCGAGGCCGCCGGGGCCCATGATGAAATGCAGGCTGGCGGCGAAAAGCACGAAGACGGCGAAATCGGTCAGCATCGAGACGTGGAACACCGGCAGCAGCGGCGGCACCACCAGCAGCAGGGCGAGAGCCGCGAAGGCGATGGCGCGCAGGCGCGGCGGCGCGGGGCGCAGCAGCGGCTCGGGCGGCCCGCTCGCCGCATGCAGGCCCGAGGGCGGCCGGCCGAGCAGCCCATAGGGCCGGATGACGAGCACGATGGCCATGACGGCGAAGACCAGGACGAGCGTAATCTTCGGCAGGATCAGGATGCCGAAGGCGGAAAGCTCCCCGATCAGCAGTGCCGCCAGGAAGGCGCCGCCCAGCGAGCCGAGCCCACCGACCACGACGATGACGAAGGCCTCGGTGATGATGGCGAGGTCCATCTGCAGGTTCACGCTTTCACGCGGCAATTGCAGCGCGCCGCCGAGCCCGGCGAGCAGCGAGCCGAGGAAGAAAATGCCCGTGAAGAGCAGAGCCTGGTTCACGCCCAGCGCGGAGACCATCTCGCGATCCTGCGTCGCGGCGCGGATCAGCACGCCAAAGCGCGTGCGATGGAAGAGCAGCCAGAGCAGGCCCAGCACCACCGGCCCGACGCAGATGAGGAAAAGCTCGTAGCGCGGGAAGCGGATATCGAAGGGCAGCACCAGCGAGCCGCGCAGCAGCGGCGCGCGCGGCCCGAGCAGGTCCTGCGCCCCCCAGATCCAGAGCGCGACATCCTGCACCACCAGCACGACGCCGAAAGTGGCGAGCAACTGGAAGAGCTCGGGCGCGTGGTAGATCCGCCGCAACACCGTCAGCTCCACCAGCGCGCCGATCAGCCCCGTGGCGATGGCGGCGGCGAGGATGCCGGCCCAGAAATACCAGAAGGGGCCGAGGAAATCGAAGACCCGCAGGCTGACGAAGGTCCAGGCGAGATAGGCGCCCAGCATATAGAGCGAGCCATGGGCGAAATTCACGATGCGGCTCACGCCGAAAATCACCGTCAGCCCCGCCGCCACGAGAAACAGCGACGAGGCGCTCGCCAGCCCGTTCAGGGCCTGGACGATATAGGCTTCCATCAATCAGCCCCTGCGGTTGCGTTCAAGACTGCTGCCGCCTTCCAGACGGCGGCACGCGGCCGGCCTGCCGAGGCCGCCCATGCGGCGAAGCCAGGCGCGCGGAGGCGCGCGCCCGGCGTCTGAGGGCGGAAAAACTAAACCGGCGCGGTGCGCAGGCTCTTCACCGCCTCGTCGCTGGGCAGGTATTTCGCCCCATCGGCATAGCGCCAATCGGCCATCACGCCCTTGCCGCCCTTCAGCGCCGTCTTGCCCACGAAGGCGCCCATGGTCGACTGATGGTCGCTGGCGCGGAAGGTAATGTCGCCCATGCCGAAGACATTGGGGAAGGTCAGGCCGCGATAGGCGGCGATGAGCGCCTCCGTCTCGGTGCTGCCGGCCTTGGCGACGGCCGCGGCGATGGACTGTACGCTCTCCCAGGCCACGACCGAGCCCAGCTTCGGCTCCGCGTTGAACTTCGCCTTATAGGCATTGCGGAAAGCCGTATGTGAGGGCGTGTTGATCTGGTCCCAGGGATAGCCGGTGACGATCCAGCCTTCCGGCGCCTCGTCGCCCAGCGGGTCGAGATATTCAGGCTCGCCCGTCAGCATAGAGACGACGGCGCGGCCCTCGAAGAGCCCGCGCGTATTGCCCTGGCGGACAAAATTCGTGAGGTCGGCGCCGAAAGTGACGTTGAAGATCGCCTCCGGCTTGCTGCTTTCCAGCGCCTGCACCGTGGCGCCGGCATCGATGCGGCCCAGAGCCGGGAATTGCTCGGCGACATAGGTGACGTCGGGCCGTGCCTTGCTCAGCAGTTCCTTGAACCAGCGGACCGAGGATTGGCCGTATTCGTAATTCGGCGCGACGAGGGCCCATTTCTTGGCGGGCAGCTTCGCCGCCTCCTCGACCAGCATCGCGACCTGCATATAGGTCGAGCAGCGCAGGCGGAAGGTATAGCGATTGCCCTGGGACCAGACGAGCGCGTCGGTCAGCGGCTCGCTTGCCATGTAGAGCTTCTTGTTCTGCGCGGCGAAGGAGCCGAGGGCGAGGCCGATATTCGAGAGGAAGCCGCCGGTCAGCAGGTCCACCTTCTCGTTGTTCACCAGCTCGCCCGCATGGCGCACGGCGTCTTCGGGCTTGCCGCCATCGTCGCGATGAATGGTCTCGAGCATCTTGCCGCCCACGCCGCCCTTGGCGTTGATCTGCTCGACCGCCAGTGTCCAGGCGTTGCGGTAGGGCAGCAGGAAGGCCGGCTGCGCGGTGTAGGAATTCACCTCGCCGATCTTGATGACGCTGCCCTGGGCATGGCTGGACCGGGAGAGCAGCGCCGGGGCGGCCAAAGCCCCCGCCGCTGCGCCCGCGAGAATGCCGCGCCTACCGATCATCGCTGTCATTGGTGGCCTCCATGGGGTCGGTCAGAGGCCGCATCGGAGCAAGGGACGCAGCGTTACGCAATCCTAATCGTTAGTATGACTACAATCTTCGCAACCGCGAAAAGCGGCCCTGCCCAAAGCTTCGGCAGCGCAAGCCTCGTTACGGGGCAATATCTTTCAGCGGCGCGGGCTGACGGATTCCGCGAATTGCCCGCTCCAGGGCGAGAAACCCATCAGCTCGCGGCGCCAGGCGACGGTGAAATCGGTATCGGCGAGCCAGACGTAAGGCAGCGCGGCGGCCGCCTTATCCTGGATGGAGGCCCAGGCGAGGATACGGTGATGCCGTCGGCCCACGGCGTCATCCAGCGCCTCGTCCACCGTCGCGTCGCGCCAGCCGGCCGCATTGCCGAAAGGCAGGCCGATGCTTTGGCTGGAATACATGCGCGCCGCGCCCACCGCCGGGTCCGGCCCCTGGCAGTAGCTGATCAGCGCCATGTCGAAATCGCGCCGCTGGAAGACGGCCGCCTCGAAATCGCGGGGCGCCATCGTCCGGGTTTCCACCGTGAGGCCCAGCGGGGCGAGGTCGGCGCGAATGGCTTCGGCCCAGGGGGCGAAGTTGGTGAAAGAGAGCAGCACCATCGGCGGCGGGGCCACGGCGGCAATGGCGGCCTTGGCAGCGGCGGGATCATGCGGCGGCAGGGTGACCTGCGCGGCATTGGCGAAATCGGCGAGGCCGGCGGAGAGCGGCGCGCGCGCCACCCGGCCCTGGCCCGGCACCAGATCATCGACCAGCTCCTGCCGGTCGATGCCCATCGCCACCGCCCGGCGCAGGGCGAGGGAGGAGAGCGCGGGCCGGTCGAGATTGAAGGCGAGCACCATCTGGCAATTGCTGCCGCCCGGCCCACCATGCACATGCCGCAGCACCAGGGGGCCGTCGGGCCCGGCATCGGCCGCGAGCAGGCGCGCATCCTCGGCGCTCACGCGGGGCAGATAATCCACCTCGCCCGAGCGCAGGGCGGCGACCTGATCGGCCGCCTCGGGAATGACGCGGAAGACGAGCCGGCCCACGGCGGGCTGGCGCATTTTGAAATAGGTGTCGTTCCGCGCGAAGACGGTCTGCCGGCCCGCCTCATAGGAGACAAAGCGATAAGGGCCGGTCCCGACCGGACGCATGTTATAGGGGTTGGTGAGCGGGTCCGTCCCCTCATAGAGGTGCCGGGGCAGGATGGCGGCCTCGGTCACGTCGAGCTGGGCGAGCAGTGCGGGATGGGGGCGCTTGAGCCGGATGATCACCGTGCGCGCATCCGGCGCCTCGACCGCTTCCACCGCCGGCGCGAGCCCGGCCCGGGCGCGGGCGTGGTGCTTGAAGAGCACTTCCTGGAGGGTGAAGGCGACATCCTCGGCGCTGAAGGCCACGCCGTCATGCCAGCGGATGCCGTCGCGGAGCGTGAAGCGCCAGACCGTCTCCGGCCCGTTCGGCCCATCCGAGGCGGACCAGCCCTCGGCGAGATCGGGGCGGATGGAGCCATCGGCCGCGACGCTGACCAACCCGTTGAACAGGGAATCCGCGACGCGGTGAACCGGGGAAGCGGTTGAAATCGCTGGATTAAGCTGGCCGGGATCGGCTTCCACCGCCACGACCACGACCGGCTCATGCGGCATGCCGCGCTCGACCTGCCATGGCTGGGCGTATGCCGGCCCGCCAAGCAGGACGACGAAGGCAAGCAAAAGGGCAGCGCGACGGTTCATGCGTCGAACTGTGTCCTCAGCCGGTAACGCACGCAAGCGGTAGCGGTTGCATTTGCCCGGTCACACAATCGCGACGCGAGCTTGGCCGTTCAGACCGTCAGAAGAGCCCGCACCGCCGTCTCGTCGAGGCTGCCCACCTCGCCCGAGAGGGCGACCTCGCCCCGCACCATGACCACGATCTCATCCGCCAGGTCCCGCGCGAATTCGTAATATTGCTCGACCAGCACCACGGCCATGCCCCGGTCCCGCGCCAGATGGCGGATGACCTTGGCGATGTCCTTGATGACATTGGGCTGGATGCCCTCGGTCGGCTCGTCCAGCACCAACAGGCGCGGCCGGGTGGTGAGCGCGCGGGCGATGGCGAGCTGCTGCTGCTGCCCGCCCGAGAGGTCACCGCCCCGGCGCCGGAGGAATTGGCGCAGGATGGGGAAGAGGTCGAAAACCTCCTGCGAGACCTTCTCGCCCCGCGGCGCGGCGGCCAGGGCGGTCTCCAAATTCTCCTGCACGGTCAGGAAGGGGAAAATCTCGCGGCCCTGGGGGACATAGCCGATCCCTGCCCTCGCCCGGTCGGCGGGGCCGAGGGAGGTCACGTCCTTGCCTTCCCACATGATCTTGCCCGAGCGCACCCGCTCCAGCCCGATGATAGAGCGCAGCAGCGAGGACTTGCCCACGCCGTTGCGGCCGAGGACGGAGGTGATCCGCCCCGGCTGCGCCCCCATGGAGACGCCGCGCAGGCAGTGGCTGGCGCCGTAGAAGAGGTCGATGGACTGGACGTCGAGCATGGTTCAGCGCCCCAGATAGACCTCGATCACGCGCGGGTCGTTCTGCACGTGGTCGAGGGCGCCTTCGGAGAGCACCGAGCCTTCATGCAGCACCGTGACACGGCGGCCGAGGGCGCGGACGAATTCGAGATCATGCTCCACCACCACGACCGAGCGGCGCCCGGCGATGCGGCGGAGGAGGGCTGCCGTGTGCTCGGTCTCGGCATCGGTCATGCCGGCGACGGGCTCGTCGACCAGCAGCAGGTCCGGGTCCTGCATCAGCAGCATGCCGATTTCGAGCCATTGGCGCTGGCCGTGGGAGAGCAGGCCCGCGCGCTCCTGCACGCGCTCGGTGAGGCCGATTTCCTGCACCGTCTCGTCGATGCGGCGGCGGGCCTCGCCGTTCAGCACCCAACGGAGGCAGGAGAAGGGATCGCGCGGGGCCTTCAGCGCCAGTTCCAGGTTCTCGAAGACGGTCAGCGCGTCGAAGACCGTCGGCTTCTGGAACTTGCGGCCGATGCCGAGATTGGCGATCGCGGCCTCGTCCATCCGGGTCAGGTCGCGCTCGCCGAATTTCACGGTGCCCTGGGTCGGGCGGGTCTTGCCGGTGATCACGTCCATCATCGTCGTCTTACCCGCGCCATTGGGGCCGATGATCGCCCTGAGTTCGCCGGGCTCGACGATGAGCGAGAGGTTGTTCAGCGCGCGGAAGCCGTCGAAGACCACCGAGACGCCGTCGAGATAGAGGGTGGGCGCGCTCATTTGCTCTCTCCCCGCTTGATGCTGGAGCGGAAGAGCCCGACCAGCCCCTTGGGCAGGAAGAGCGTGACGGCCACGAAGAGCCCGCCCAGCACGAAGAGCCAGAGGTCGGGCGCGAAGGAGGTGAGCCAGGTCTTCACCGCATTCACGCTGAAGGCGCCGAAAACCGCGCCGATGAGCGTGCCGCGCCCGCCGAAGGCCACCCACACCACCGCCTCGATGGAATTGCCCGGGCTGAACTCGCCCGGATTGATGATGCCCACCAGCGGCACATAGAGCGCGCCGGCGAAGCCAGAGAGCATGGCCGAGAGCACGAAGATGAAGAGCTTATGATGCGTCGTGTCATAGCCGAGGAAGCGCACGCGGTTCTCGGCATCACGGATCGCCGTCAGCACGCGGCCGAATTTCGTGCGGGTGAGCGCCGCCGAAAGAGCGAGCGAGGCGACCAGAGTGATCAGCGCCGCATAGAAGAGCACCACGCGCGTGCTGCCCAGGTTGAGCGGCATGCCCAGCAGCTCCTTGAAGTCGGTGAAGCCGTTATTGCCGCCGAAGCCCATGTCGTTGCGGAAGAAGGCGAGCATGAGCGCATAGGTCATCGCCTGGGTGATGATGGAGAGATAGACGCCGGTGATGCGGCTGCGGAAGGCGAGATAGCCCACCACCAGCGCCAGCAGCCCCGGCATCACCAGCGCCATCAGCAGCGCGAAGGGAAAGAAATCGAAGCCCAGCCAGTACCAGGGCAGTTCCTTATAGCCGAGGAAGACCATGAAATCGGGCAGGATCGGGTGGCCATAGGCACCGCGCGGCCCGATCATCCGCATCAGATGCATGCCGATGGCATAGCCGCCGAGGGCGAAGAAGGCGCCATGGCCGAGCGAGAGAATGCCCGCATAGCCCCAGGCCAGGTCGAGCGCCAGGGCGAGGATGGCGTAGCAGATCCACTTGCCCGTGACGCTCAGGACGAAATCCGAGACATGCAGCGGATTGCCGGGCGGCAGCAGGTTCAGCAGCGGCATCACCGCGAGGATCGCGATGAAGGCCAGAAGGGCGATGCGCAGCGGGCTCATTCGGCGGCACGCCCCTTGAGCGCGAAGAGCCCTTTGGGCCGGCGCTGGATGAAGAGCATGATGGCGATGAGCACGAAGATCTTGGCCAGCACCGCGCCCGCCCAGGGCTCCAGCACCTTGTTGACCACGCCCAGCGTCATGGCGCCCACTAGCGTGCCGGCGAGCGAGCCCACGCCGCCGAAGACCACGACCATGAAACTGTCGATGATATAGCCCGTGCCCAGGTTGGGCGAGACATTGTCGATCTGCGAAAGCGCCACGCCCGCGATGCCCGCGATGCCGGAGCCAAAGGCGAAGGTCATGGCATCGACCCGCCCGGTGCGGATGCCCATGGCGCTGGCGATGCGGCGGTTCTGCACCACGGCGCGCATCTCGAGGCCGAAGCGGGTGAGCCGGATCGCCGCGAAGGTCGCGAGCAGGACGATGAGGCTGAAGACGATGATCCAGAGCCGGTTCTGCGTCACCGCGATCTCGCCCGGCAACATCAGCGTGCCCTGCATCCAGGAGGGGCTGACCACCTCGCGGTTCTGCGCGCCGAAGATGAGGCGCACGGCCTGCTGCAGCATCATGCCGAAGCCGAAGGTGAGAAGCAGCGTCTCGAGCGGGCGGCCGTAGAGATGGCGGATCAGCCCGCGCTCCATGGCGGCCCCGATCGCGGCGGTCAGCAGGAAGGCGACCGGCACGGCGATGGGCAGCGACCAGGGCGCAAGCCAGGGAATGCCGCGGCAGAATTCCTGCACCATCACGGTGGCATAGGCGCCGAGCATGACGAATTCGCCATGGGCCATGTTAATCACGCCCATGACGCCGAAGGTGACGGCGAGGCCGAGAGCGGCCAGCAGCAGCACCGAGCCTAGCGAGACGCCCTGGAAGACGGTTTCGGCCAGGCGGCGAATTGCCAGGCGCTGTTCGATGGAGGCGACGGCGCCGTCGATCTCGCCCGCCAGAGAGGCATCGGCATTGCGCGCCTCCAGCAGCAGCGCGCGGGCTTCCTGCGAGGAGGTCTCGCCCAGATAGGCGATGCCGCGCCGCTTGATCGCCGCATCGGGCGCCATGAGTTGCGAGGCGGCGAGCGCGAAGCCGAGCCGCGCCCGCACCCGGGCGTCGCTCTCCTTCGAGAAGGCGGCTTCGAGGGCGGGGATATTCTCGGCGCTGCGGCTGCGCGAGACCGCATCGGCGGCGGCGAGCCGCTCCGCCGGATCGGGAGAAACGAGTTGCAGGCGCCCCAGGGCGCCGCGGATCGCGACACGCACGCGGTTGTTCACGCGCAGCGCCTCCGCACCGGCGGGCGGAGCCTTTCCGGCTTCCTGCACCACCAGCCCGCCATCGGCGGTCTTGAACAGGCGCCCCTCACCCAGCGCCTGGAGCAGAGGGATGGCGCGGGCATCGCCCAGCGCCCCCAGCTTCTCCGCCGTTTCCGCCTGGGCGCCGAAGCCATTGGCCAGCCCAGGGATCAGTGCCTCGTAACTCTCCTGCGCCTTGGCCGGCAGCGCCAGCAGCAGCAACAGGAGAAAGGGGAGGAAACGGTGGAGCCTTGTCATGCCGTGTGACGTCCCCGGAAATCAGCCGGCGCGGCGGCTGGCGTTTTCGGGGATGAAGGGCGACCAGTTCTCGGCCGGGATCGCCGTCGGCGTCTTCCAGACGATGTTGAACTGGCCATCGGCCTGCACCTCGCCGATCATTACCGGCTTGGAGAGGTGATGGTTCTTGTGCATCTCCTCGGTATAGCCGCAGGGGGCGGCGACCTTCTGGCCATACATGGCCTCGCGCACCGCATCGACCGAGGTGGTCTTCGCCTGGGTTACGGCCTGGGACCACATCTTGAAGCCGGTATAGGTGGCTTCCATCGGGTCATTGGTCACGCGGCGCGGGTTCTTGATGTAGGTGGCCCACATCTTCTTGAACTCGGTATTCACCGGGCTGTCGACCGACATGAAGTAGTTCCAGGCGGCCAGGTGGCCGACGAGCGGCTTGGTGTCGATACCGGCCAGCTCTTCCTCGCCCACCGAGAAGGCGACCGAGGGGATGTCTTCCGCCTTGATGCCCTGGTTGCCCAGTTCGCGGTAGAAGGGGACGTTGGCGTCGCCATTGATGGTCGAGACGATGGCCGTCTTCTTCCCCGCCGAGGCGAAGCGCTTCACGGCGGAGACGATGCCCTGCCAGTCGGAATGGCCGAAGGGCGTGTATTCCTCCATGATGTCGTCGTTGGAGATGCCCTTGCTGTTCAGGAAGGCGCGCAGGATGCGGTTGGTGGTGCGCGGATAGACATAGTCCGTGCCGAGCAGCGCGATGCGCTTCGCCCCGCCGCCATCGGCGCTCATGAGGTATTCCACCGCCGGGATCGCCTGCTGGTTCGGGGCGGCGCCGGTGTAGAAGATGTTCTTGCTCTGCTCCTCGCCCTCATACTGGACGGGATAGAAGAGCAGGCCGTTCAGCTCCTCATAGACCGGCAGAACCGACTTGCGGGAAACCGAGGTCCAGCAGCCGAAGGTCACGTCCACCTTGTGCACGGCCAGCAGCTCGCGCGCCTTTTCGGCGAAAAGCGGCCAGTTGGAGGCCGGATCGACCACCACGGCCTCGACCTTGCGGCCCAGCAGGCCGCCCTTGGCGTTGATGTCCTCGACCATCATCAGCACGGTATCGCGCAGCGCGGTCTCGGAAATGGCCATCGTGCCGGAGAGGGAATGGAGCACGCCGACCTTGATGGGCGCGCCTTGGGCGAAGGAGGGGCGGATCGCCGGGGCGGCGAGCGCCGCGGCCAGCGCGGCCCGGCCCAGAACGCGGCGGGTAAAGCCATTCTCGATGGTCATTGGACAGGCTCCCAGGGATGGGGTGGACGGTTTTCCGTGAGCCTGTTTGCCGACAACGTTCCGTCAGCGATATACGTCGAATGACGTAGCGCCCTGCGCGGCCCGCGCGCTTGACGCGCTCCCCGCCCCTGCCCCATCGTCGGCCTCCGGGTATGCACGGCCCCCACAGATCGAGAATCATGGCAACCAGGCAGCGCATCATCCGCGTCAGGCGCGACTATAACCAATGGGTCGCCGATGAGACGCTGGAGGATTACGCGCTGCGCTTCACCGCGCGCAGCGCGCGCAAATGGTCCGCCTGGCGGGTCGCCAATACCGCGCTCGGCTCCATGTCCTTCCTGGTGCTGGAGGCGATCGGGGGCGCGCTGACGGTGGCCTACGGCTTCACCAACAGCATCCTCGCCATGCTGGTGGTCTCGGCGCTCATCTTCATCGCGAGCCTGCCCATCTGCTACTACGCCGCGCGCGATGGCGTGGATGTGGATCTGCTGACGCGCGGCGCCGGCTTCGGCTATATCGGCTCCACCATCACCTCGCTGATCTATGCGAGCTTTACCTTCATTTTCTTCGGCCTGGAAGCGGTGATCATCGCCTCCATGCTCGACGGCTTCTTCGGCGTTCCGCTCTGGATCGGCTATATTCTCTGCGCCGTCGCCGTCGTGCCGCTGGTGACGCATGGCATCACCTTCATCAGCAAGGTGCAGGTCTGGACGCAGCCTGTCTGGATCGGGCTCAACCTGCTCGCGCTTTTCGGCCTCGCCTTCGCACATCCCGACTGGATCGAGGGATGGACGGGCTTCGGCGGCGTCACGCATCAGAGCGGGCGCGATTTCGACCTGCTGGCCTTCGGCGCCGCCGCCTCCATTCTCTTCGCGCTGATCACGCAGACCTGCGAGCAGGTCGATTACATGCGCTTCCTGCCGCCGCGCGAGCGGACGAAGCCGCTGGTCTGGTGGGGCGCACTGCTGGCGGGCGGGCCGGGCTGGATCGTCATCGACATCTTCAAGCTCATCGCCGGCTCCTTCCTCGCCTATGCGGCGCTGCGCAGCGGCTATACGCTCGCGCAATCGGTGCAGCCGGCGGAGATGTACAAGCTCGCCTTCGGCACGCTGATCAGCTCGCCCTTCCTGGTGCTGATCGTCACCTCGATCTTCGTGATCGTCTCGCAGATCAAGATCAACGTGACGAATGCCTATGCGGGCTCGCTCGCCTGGTCGAATTTCTTCTCGCGCATTACGCATAGCCATCCCGGCCGCGTCGTCTGGCTGATCTTCAATATCGGCGTCGCGCTGATGCTGATGCTGCTCGGCGTCTATGAGACGATCGAGGCGGTGCTGGCCGTCTATTCCAACGTGGCCGCCGGATGGATGGGCGCGCTGGTCGCCGATCTCGCGATCAACAAGCGCGTGGGCTGGAGCCCGCCGCGCATCGAGTTCAAGCGCGCGCATCTCTACGATATCAACCCCGTGGGCGTGGGCGCGATGTTCCTCGCCGTCGCGGCCTCCTTCGCGGCCTATTACGGCGCGCTCGGGGCCTATGCGCAGGCCATGTCGACCTTCATCGCCTTCGGGGTGGCCTTCGTCGCGGCGCCGGTCATCGCCTGGGCCACGAAGGGGCGCTATTACCTCGCCCGCAAGCCCCGCGCGGCCTGGGCGGGGCGCAGCCTTACCTGCGTCGTCTGCGAGAACCCGTTCGAGAGCGAGGACATGGCGCATTGCCCGGTCTATGCCGGGCCGATCTGCTCGCTCTGCTGCTCGCTGGATGCGCGTTGCGGCGACGGCTGCAAGCCCCATGCGCGACTCTCGAACCAGATCAAGGTGCCGCTGCGCGCCATTCTGCCGCGCCCCCTGGCTGAGGCGCTGAACCGGCCCGTCGGCGCCTTCGCGCTGGTCTTCCTCGCTTTCGCCACCACGATCAGCCTCGTCTTCCTCGGCATCTACGCGCAATCGGGCAGCGGGGGCGATCTGCGCACGGCGCTGTGGAACGCCTTCCTCATCCTCGTCGTCATGGGTGGCATCGTCGCCTGGGCGCTGGTGCTGGCGCGGCAGAGCCAGAAAGTCGCACAGGAGGAGGCGCGGCGCCAGACCGGGTTGCTCATGAGCGAGATCAGCGCCCATCAGCGCACCGATGCCGCGCTTCAAAAGGCCAAGGAGACGGCCGAGGCCGCCAATCTCGCCAAGAGCCGCTACGTCATCGGTATCAGCCACGAATTGCGCAGCCCGCTGAACGCCATTCTCGGCTATGCGCAATTGCTCGAGCGCGACCCCAATATCCCCGAGCGCCGCCGCGACGGCCTGCGCGTGATCCGGCAATCGGGCGAGCATCTTTCCGCGCTCATCGAGGGTCTGCTCGATGTGTCGAAAATCGAGGCAGGGCGGATCGACCTCTATCGCGACGCCGTGCGCCTGCCGGAATTCCTTGATCAGCTCGTGCAGATGATGGGGCTGCAGGCCGAGGCCAAGGGCATCGCCTTCAGCTTCGACCGGCCCGGGCGCCTGCCCGCCGTGGTGCATACCGATGAGAAGCGGCTGCGGCAGATCCTCATCAACCTGCTTTCCAACGCCATCAAATTCACCCATGAGGGCGGCGTCACGCTGCGGCTGCGCTTCAAGGGCGAGGTAGCGGAATTCGAGATCAGCGATACGGGCATCGGGATTCCCGAGGCCGATCTCGCGCGCATCTTCGAGCCTTTCCAGCGCAGCGACGGCGCCAAATCTCCCTCGACGCCCGGCGTTGGCCTGGGCCTGACCATCACCAAGCTGCTCACGCAGATCATGGGCGGCGAGATCACCGTCACGAGCCGTATCGGCGAAGGCAGCACCTTCCGCGTGCGGCTGCTGCTCTCGGCGGCCATGAGCGTGCCCGCGCCCGCCCCGCCCGAGCAGCGCATCGCGGGCTATGCCGGCGAGCGGCTGACGGTGCTGCTGGTCGATGACGATCACTCGCATCTCGCCATGATGACCGACCTTCTCGCCCCTCTCGGTTTCACCGTGCTGACGGTCGGCGACGGGCCGAGCGGGCTGAAACTCGCGATCGGCACACGGCCCGATCTCTTCCTGCTCGACATCTCCATGCCCGGCATGACGGGCTGGGAACTCGCGCGGCAATTGCGCGAGGAGGGGTTGGAGGCGCCGATCATCATCGTCTCGGCCAATGCGCAGGAGTTGATCGAGACGCGGCCGGTCGGCGCCTTCCATGACGACGTGCTGAGCAAGCCCGTGAGCCATGCCGCGCTTCTCAGCAAGATCGGCGAGTTGCTGCGCCTCGAGTGGCGCACGGAGGCCCTGCCCGAAGCGGCACCGGAGCCGACCGGCGGCACCCCGCTCGATCCGTCGCGGATCGAGGCGCTGCGGCAGATGGCTGCCATCGGCTATGTCGGCGGCATCCGCGAATTGCTCGACAGCCTGGAGGGCGAACTGCCCGAAGCGCGCGCGCATATCGCCCGCCTGCGCAGCCTCGTCGCGGAATATCGGCTGGATGCTTTCACAGCGGCCCTCGAAGAGGCAGCGGATCAGGGAAGAAACGGGTGAGCGAGCGCAAGGATATCGTCCTGGTGGTGGATGACGCCCCGGGCACGCTGGGCCTGCTGAACGACACGCTGGAAAGCGCGGGCTATATGGTGCTGATCGCGCAATCGGCGGCGGCGGCCATGACCATCATCGAGCGCGTGACGCCCGATATCGTGCTGATGGACGCGATCATGCCCGGCATGGACGGCTTCGAGGCCTGCCGGCGGATGAAGCGCAACCCCACGCTCTTCGCCGTGCCCATCATCTTCATGACCGGGCTGACCGAGAGCGAGGATGTGGTGCGCGGCTTCGATGCAGGCGGCATCGACTATGTCACGAAGCCTGTCTCGCCCGACGAAGTCGTCGCGCGCATCAGCGCCCATCTCGCCAATGCGCGGCTCACGCGCTCGGCCCATGCCGCGCTCGATGCCGCAGGGCGTTCGCTGCTGGCCGTGAACCGCCAGGGCAAGCTGCTCTGGAGCACGCCTCAGGCCGCCGAATTGCTGCGCGCGGCGCATGGCGAGACGGAGAGCGACCTTGCCATCCCCGGCTGGGTGCCCCTGCCGGTCGGCGCCACGCCGGGCAATATCCCGCCCGCCGCGCTGGCCGATGGCGGCAAGGTGGAATTCCAGCATGTCGGCGCCATCGGCCCCGATGAGATCCTGATGCGCCTCATCGCGAGCCAGCCCATGCGGGAGGAGAACCTGCTGCGTGAAAAGCTCGCACTGACCGCGCGCGAGGCGGAGGTGCTGCTCTGGCTCTGCCGCGGCAAGGCCAATCGCGACATCGCCGATATCCTGCTGCTGAGCCCGCGCACCGTGAACAAGCATCTGGAAACCATCTATTCCAAGCTCGGCGTCGAGAACCGCGCCTCGGCCACGGCCCTGGCCGTGCGGGTGATCGGCGGGGCATAATGGACGGCATGCCCACCCTTCGCCATCAACGCGCCCGCGGCGGTGCCAGCCTCGGCCTCGTCAGTGGCCCGCATGGCACCCGCATCGACGAATTGCAGCAGGCCTCGCCGCAGCGCCTGCTTTTCCCTTCACCCGAGCCCGGCGAATGGCTGACGGCGGCGATGGTGAACACAGCGGGCGGGCTCGCTGGCGGCGATGCGGTGACGACGCGCATCGCCCTCGGCCCCGAGGCGCGCGCGACCTTGAGCGCGGCGGCGGCCGAGAAAATCTATCGCTCGCTCGGCCCCGAGACCGAGATCGGCGTCACGCTCGACCTCGCCGAGAATGCTGCTCTGGAATGGATTCCGCAGGAGACCATCTTCTTCAGCGGCGCCAGGCTGCGGCGGCGAATCGAGGCGCGGCTCGCGCCGGGCGCGCGGCTCATCATGGCCGAGGCGCTGGTCTTCGGCCGCGCCGCGCATGGCGAAACCGTCGTCGCGGGCAGCCTTGTCGACCAATGGCGCATCATCGGCCCCGATGGCCCGCTCTGGGCCGAGGGGCTGCGGCTGGGCGAGGATATCGCCGGCCCGCTCCAGAGCCCCTTCGGCATGGCCGGGGCCGGCGCCATGGCCACGCTGCTCCTCGTCGCGCCGGAGGCCGAGGCCATGCGCGACCGCCTCCGCCTCCTGCTGGAAGACGGCCCCGTTCGCTGTGGCGCCACCCTGCCCCGCCCCGGCCTGATGCTCGCGCGCTTCCTGGGCGAGCCCCTGGCGCTGCGCGGGGCGCTCTCCTCGGCCCTCTCGGCCCTGCGCGAGGGCGCCTTCGGCCTGCCCGCCCGCCTGCCTCGCCTCTGGACCACCTGAAGCACCCCGCGCCATGATGCCGCACCCGATTGGAGCCTCGCCATGCACCTGACCCCCCGCGAGAAAGACAAGCTGCTGATCGCCATGGCCGCCGAGGTCGCCCGCAAGCGCCTGGCGCGCGGCGTGAAGCTCAATCACCCCGAGGCCATCGCGCTCATCACCGATTTCGTCGTGGAAGGTGCCCGCGACGGCCGCTCCGTCGCCGATCTCATGCAGGCCGGCGCCAAGGTGCTGACGCGGGATCAGGTCATGGAAGGCATTCCGGAGATGATCCATGACGTGCAGGTCGAGGCCACCTTCCCCGACGGTACCAAGCTTGTCACCGTCCACCAGCCGATCCGCTGAGGAGCGCCATCATGATCCCAGGTGAAGTGCTGACCGAAGCCGGCGAGATCGAGCTGAATGCCGGGCAGCCGGTGACGACGCTCATCGTCGCCAATACCGGTGACCGGCCCATCCAGGTCGGCAGCCATTACCATTTCGCCGAGACCAATCCTCAGCTTTCCTTCGATCGCGATGCGGCGCGGGGGCAGCGGCTCGATATCGCCGCCGGCACCGCCGTTCGCTTCGAGCCGGGGCAGCAGCGCGAGGTGAAGCTCATCCCCTTCCGGGGATTGCGCGTGGTCCATGGGTTCCGCGGCGATATCGAGGGAGCGCTCTGACATGCCCGCACGCATTTCCCGCAGCGCCTATGCCGGCATGTATGGCCCCACCGCCGGCGATCGCGTCCGCCTTGCCGATACCGCGCTGATCGTCGAGGTCGAGAAGGATCTGACGACCTATGGCGAGGAGGTGAAATTCGGCGGCGGCAAGGTGATCCGCGACGGCATGGGCCAGTCGCAGGTGACCAATGCCGAGGGCGCCGCTGATACCGTCATCACCAATGCGCTGATCCTCGATCATTGGGGCATCGTGAAGGCCGATGTGGCGCTCAAGGCCGGGCGGATCGCGGCCATCGGCAAGGCGGGCAATCCCGACACGCAGCCCGGCGTTACCATCGTCATCGGCCCTGGCACCGAGATCATCGCGGGCGAAGGCAAGATCCTGACCGCAGGCGGCATCGACCCGCATATCCATTACATCTGCCCGCAGCAGATCGAGCATGCCATCGCCTCGGGCGTCACCACCATGTTCGGCGGCGGCACCGGCCCGGCCCATGGCACGCTGGCCACCACCTCCACGCCTGGCCCCTTCCACATGGCGCGGATGCTCCAGGCGGCGGAGAGCTTCCCCGTCAATCTCGGCTTCCTCGGCAAGGGCAATGCCGCCCTGCCCGGCGGGCTTGAGGAGACGATCAAGGCGGGCGCCTGCGGCCTCAAGCTGCATGAGGATTGGGGCACCACGCCCAAGGCCATCGACACCTGCCTCTCCGTCGCCGATGCCTTCGACATCCAGGTGGCCATCCATACCGACACGCTGAACGAGAGCGGCTTCGTCGAGGAGACGATCAAGGCCATCGCGGGCCGCACCATCCAGGCCTTCCATACCGAAGGCGCGGGCGGCGGCCATGCCCCCGACATTCTCCGCATGACCGGGCTTTCCAACGTGCTGCCCTCCAGCACGAACCCGACCATGCCTTACACCATCAACACGGTGGACGAGCATCTCGACATGCTCATGGTCTGCCACCACCTCGATCCGCGCATCGCCGAGGACGTGGCCTTCGCTGAAAGCCGCATCCGCCGCGAGACCATCGCGGCCGAGGATATCCTGCACGATATCGGCGCGATCAGCATGATGTCCTCCGACAGCCAGGCCATGGGCCGCGTCGGCGAGGTCATCATCCGCACCTGGCAGACCGCGCATAAGATGAAGACCCAGCGCGGCAGCCTGCCCGGCGACAGCGACCGGAACGACAATAACCGCGTAAAGCGCTATATCGCCAAATACACCATCAACCCGGCCATCTCACAGGGTATCGACGCGCATGTCGGCAGCGTCGAGGTCGGCAAGCTCGCCGATCTGGTGCTTTGGTCCCCTGCCTTCTTCGGCGTGAAGCCGGAGCTGGTGCTGAAATGCGGCTCCATCGCCATGGCGCCGATGGGTGACCCCAATGCCTCCATCCCCACGCCGCAGCCCGTTCATTACCGGCCGATGTTCGCGGGCTATGGTAAGGCCATGGTGGCCTCCAGCGTCACCTTCGTCAGCGAGGCCTCGCTCGGGCAGGATATCGCCGGGCGCTACGGCCTTTCGCGTCAGCTTCTGGGCGTGCGGAACGTGCGCGGCGGCATCAGCAAGCGCAGCATGATCCATAATGGCGCCACACCCGATATCAGCGTCGATCCGGAGACCTATGAGGTCCGCGCCGATGGCGAATTGCTGATCTGCGAGCCCGCCAAGGTGCTGCCCATGGCGCAGCGTTATTTCCTGTTCTGATCGAGAGAATTTCCGATGAGTGACACTCTCCGCCGTGCCACCCAGGTTCTCCCCGCCGGCCAATGGCAGCAGGGCACCGCGCGTGACACCGTCACGCTGGACTTCGACGACCGCCATCGCCGGCGCAAGCGCTACACGGGCGAGAAAGGCACTGACTTCCTGCTCGACCTGCCCGAGGCCGTGGCGCTGCGCGAAGGCGACGGGCTGCTGCTGGAAGGCGGCGGCGTGGTGCTGGTCAAGGCCGCGCCCGAGCCGCTGATTTCGGTGAAGGGCAAGGATGCACAGCATCTGCTGCGCCTCGCCTGGCATCTCGGCAATCGCCACCTGCCGGCCGAGATCGGGGCCGACCGCATCCTGATCCGCCACGACCACGTCATTCTGCGTATGTTGCAGGGGCTGGGCGCCGAGGTCGCGCAGGTGAACGAGCCCTTCAACCCCGAAGGCGGCGCCTATGGCGAGCACAACCGCCACGAGGGGCACCACCACGGCCATGGGCATGACCATGATCACGGGCATGACCACGGGCACGATCATGATCATGGACACGGCCATCACCACCACCATCACCACTGAGGCCGCCCTCGCGCGGCTGCTGGCCTGGACATCGCCGGCCTATCCGATCGGCGGCTTCTCCTATAGCCACGGGCTGGAAGCCGCGATCGACCAGGGGCTGGTGACGAAGCGCGCCGAGATGGTGGCCTATATCCGCACGGCCCTGCGCGCCGGTGCGGGGGCCGTCGACGGGCCGCTGCTGGCCGCCGCCTGGCGCGCCGCGCAGGCGGGCGACGATGCCGCGCTGGACGAAGTGGCCCTGCTAGCCGCCGCCTTCCGCGGCACGGCGGAGACGGCGCTGGAAAGCCTGCAACAGGGCGGCTCCTTCGGCAGCGTCACCGCCACGGCCTGGCCGCATGCGGGCTTCTCGGCCTTCGTCGCGCGCCATCCGCGCCGCCTCGCCCATGCGGTGGCCTTCGGGGCGGCAGCGGGCTTCCACAACCTGCCGCTGCGTCTGGCGCTCGTCGCCTATCTGACCGGCTTCGCGGCCAATCTCGTCTCGGCCGGGGTGCGCATCGTCCCGCTTGGGCAGACCGACGGCCAGATCGCGACCGCCGCCCTCACTCCCGACGTCGAGGCCGCCGCCGACCACGCCATGGCGACGACGCTCGACGAGATCGGCAGCGCCTCGCCGATGATCGATCTTCTCTCCATCGCCCACGAAACCCAGTACACGAGACTGTTCAGATCATGAGCCATTCCAACGGACCTTTTCGCGTCGGCATCGGCGGCCCCGTGGGCTCCGGCAAGACGGCGCTCACCGACCGGCTGTGCAAATACCTGCGCGACAGCCACGACATCGCGGTGATCACCAACGACATCTACACCAAGGAAGATGCCGAGTTCCTCACGCGCTCCGGCGCGCTGGTGCCCGAGCGCATCATGGGTGTCGAGACCGGCGGCTGCCCGCATACGGCCATCCGTGAGGATGCCTCGATCAACCTCGCCGCCGTGCAGGATATGGTCGAGAAATTCCCCAAGCTCGAAGTGCTCTTCATCGAGAGCGGCGGTGACAATCTCGCGGCCACCTTCAGCCCCGAACTGGCGGACCTGACCATCTACGTCATCGACGTCAGCGCGGGCGACAAGATCCCCCGCAAGGGCGGGCCGGGCATCACGCGCTCGGATCTGCTGGTGATCAACAAGATCGACCTCGCGCCGCTCGTGGGCGCCGACCTCGGCGTGATGGATCGCGACGCGAAGAAGATGCGCGGCGCGCGGCCCTTCATCTTCACGAACCTGAAGGCCGACAAGGGTGTCGCCGAAATCGCGGATTTCGTTCTAAAGTCTGGCGGTATCAAATAAGCGGCTGCGGGAAGGCAGCCGCCTTCCCGCCCCTGTTCACGCCGGCAGCGTCACCACCGCAACGAGCCCCTTCGAGACGCCGTTCTTCAGCACAACGTCGCCGCCATGCGCGCGGATGATGTTGCGCGCGATCGGCAGCCCGAGACCGGTGCCCCCCGTCTCACGATTGCGGCTCGTCTCCAGCCGCCGGAAGGGCTGGAAGACGGCTTCGAGCGATTCAGGCGGAATGCCCGGCCCCTCATCCTCGATATAGAGCCGCACCACGCCGCCATGCGGCGCCTCGAGCCGCGCATGGGCCGCATTGCCGTAGTTCAGCGCATTGCCGATGAGGTTCGCGAGCGCGCGCTTCAGCACGAGCGGCCGCGCCCTCACCGTCAGGCGCTCTGGCCCGGCGTAGCTGATATTCTCGGCCTTGTCGGGCGCCGCATCGGCCGCATCGTCGAGGACGGTGCGCACCAGCGCCGCGAGATCCACCCAGACGCTCGGCTCATCGGCGCTGTCGTCGCGCGCGAAGGAGAGCGTCGCGTTGACCATCGCCTCCATGTCGTCCAGATCGGCCAGCATCTTCCGCCGCTGCTCGTCATCGTCGAGAAATTCGGCGCGCAGGCGAAGGCGGGTGATGGGTGTGCGCAGATCATGACTCATGGCGGCCAGCATCTGCGTGCGGTCGCCGACATAGCGGCGGATGCGCGCGGCCATGGTGTTGAAGGCGCGCGCCGCGGTCGCGACCTCGGCCGGGCCGTTCTCGGGCATGGGCGGCGCATTCACGTCGCGCCCCAGCCGGTCAGCCGCGCGGGCCAATTCGCGCACGGGGCGGATCAGCCGGCGTGTCGCCCAGAAAATCAGGATCATCGCCGCGAAGGTCATCAGCACGAAGGCGGCGAGGAAAGTCTCGGAATGCCATGGCCGTGGCGGCGGCAGGCTGACGCGGAGGTTGAGCCATTCGCCATCGGGCAGACGCAGGCTGGCGATCATCTCGCCCAGTGCCGGGCGGCCGCCGACCAGTAGTTCAGAGGGCCGAAAACGCGCAGGCCCCGCGATCAGCGCATCGACGCGCAGCAGGCGGATCAGCGAGGGCGGCGGCGGCGGCATGCCGGGGCGCACCGCGGGCCAGTCGGCCAGCTCGGCCTCCAGCCCCGGCGGCATGTCCAGCTCCGCCAGGATGCCCGCGCGGCGTTCGGTCGGCGCCAGCAGCATGGTGCGCCAGAGCCCCACGGTGCGTGAGGAAATCTCCCTCGCCTCGACGAGCCGCTGCAGATCCACGCGGTCGAGCGCATGGATGGTCAGCCCGGCCACCTGAACGATCATGAGCGCGATCATCAGGAAGAGGCCGGTGCGGCCCGCGAGGCTGCTGGGCAGGAATCGGATCAACCGGTCCGCTCCACCGTCGCGGCGAGCACATAGCCGCCGCCCCGCACGGTCTTGATCAGATTGGGGTTCCGCCCGTCATCCTCGAGCTTGCGGCGCAGGCGCGAGACGGCAACGTCGATGGCGCGGTCGAAGGGCCCCGCCTGGCGGCCACGCAGCAGGTCCATCAGCATGTCGCGGGTGAGGACGCGATTGGCGCGATCCACCAGCAGCATCAGCAATTCGTATTCGCCACCGGTGAGCGGCACTTCGACGCCTTCCGGGTTGAGCAGGCGGCGGCGGGCGGGCTCCAGCTCCCAGCCGGAGAAGCGGATGGCCTTGGCCGGCGGCTCCTTCGGCGTGGTGCCGCCCTCCCCGCTCGCCCGGCGCAGCACAGCGCGGATACGGGCGAGAAGCTCGCGCGGGTTGAAGGGCTTGGCAACGTAATCGTCGGCGCCAAGCTCCAGCCCGACGATACGGTCCGTCTCCTCGCTCATCGCCGTGAGCATGACGATGGGCACATCCGACTGGCCGCGCAGCCAGCGCGCCACATCGAGGCCGGACTCGCCAGGCATCATCAGGTCGAGCACGACCAGATGGTAGCGGCCGAGCGGCCAAAGGCGGCGCGCCTCGCGCCCATCACGGGCAGCGGAGATGCGGAAACCTTGCTTTTCCAAGAACTTGGAAAGCAGGTCGCGGATTTCGCGATCGTCATCGACGATCAGGATATGGGGTGCTGGCTCCATGATGATTGTAACATAGCTCGCCTGGCTCAAGGTTGCGCGGGTCGATTGTAACAGGATCTTGCGTCTCCCGCCGCTGTGGCCTGCGGTTGCAATTCAGCGCGGAGACATAACGTTTTCAGTTACATTTGGGGTTTCATGATACCGCATTACACCTAACCTCGCCAGCCGTGACGCTCCGAATCCCGCCGCGCCGCCCGATCCGGCCCCTCCCGGCGGCGCCGCAGCCGAGATTCGCGCCCGGCATCCCAGCCGTTTCATTCTGCACGACCGCCGGAATACTGCGGTTACATCCACGGCGCATAAGGAGCCTGCGGACGGTGCTGCTCTCTCTCCCTCGCACCCCGGTTCCGTCCGCCAGCGGGTTCATCGAGGCATTCCACCTCGGGGGAATCTGCTCTAGAGGCGGCGGGGATGGCCCTTACTCTCCTCCCATCCCTGCCGCCTGATAACTTCCCCTATCCGCCCGCCTGGGCCCGGCAGGGGATCGCGGCCCTGGTGGAGGCCCATCCGCTTTTCGGCATGATCGAGCCTGCCGCCGGCCCCCTGCCCTGGCGAAGCCGGCCGCGCGGCTTTCCCGGCCTGCTCCGCACCATCACCGGCCAGATGATTTCTAATGCCGCCGCCGCTGCGATCTGGCGGCGCGTCTCGGCGCTCGAGGGCGCGCTCGACCCGGCGGGGCTGCTCGCCCTGCCCGAGGAGGCGCTGCGCGGGGCGGGCTTCTCGCGCCCTAAGGTCGCCCACGCGCGGGCTTTGGCTTTGGCCTGTCTCGACGGGCGGCTGCGCCTGCATGAGTTGGGCGCCATGAGCGATGCCGAGGCCATCGTTCATATGGCCGCCGTGCCCGGGCTCGGCCCCTGGACGGCGGCGGTGCATCTGCTTTTCGCCGAGGAACGGGCGGATATCTTCCCCTCGGGCGATGTCGCCCTCCTCGCTTCCTATACCGACCTGATGGGGCTCGAGGCCCGGCCGACGCAGAAGGTGCTGGTCGCCGCGGCGGAGGCTTGGTCGCCCTGGCGCTCCCTCGCCGCGCGGCTGCTGTGGCATTGGTGGCGCCACCGCACCGGCCGCGCCACGCTGGAGGAGCCGGATCCGGCGCCCGTGCTGCCGAACCCCGCCTAGCTCTGGGGGCCCATCAGGCAGAAGAACACGCCCTGCGGATCGAGCGCCTGAAGCACCCAGATGCCGCCCGGCACTTCCATCGGCCCGTTGATCACCTGGCCACCGGCCTGCTCCAGCCGGCCTTTCGCGGCCGCGATGCTCTCGACAGAAATGTAGTAGCACCAGAAGGGCATGGGCATGACCGGCGGCTTGGTCATCATGCCGCCGATGACGCTCTCGCAGCCGCTCTGCTCCCCCTCGCCAAGGCCGAAGAGCTGGTAGACGCCCATGGGGCCCATCGGCACGGCATCGGCCCTCTTCCAGCCGAAAAGCTCGGCATAGAAGGGGAAGACCTTCTCCTGATCCCCGGCCATCAGCTCGTTCCAGCCGATCAGCCCGGTCGCGCCGGACGGCATGGCCGGCGGCGGCCCATCGCGGAGAAGCTGCAGCAGGCAGAAGGCGGCACCCTGCGGGTCAGCGACCACGGCGAAACGCCCGACATTGGGGATATCGGTCGGCGGGTAATGCTGCCGCCCGCCCAGGGCGAGCAGGCGTGCCATCAGGGCCTCGATATCCGCCACGGCGATATAGCCCATCCAGGCCGGCCGCGCACCGCGCGCCTTGGCCTCCTCCGGCAGGGCCATCAGCCCGGCAATGCCCCGCTCGCCCTTGCCGAGGATCGTATAGGGCATGTCGTTCATATCGTTGGGCAGCACCTCCCAACCCGCCACCTTCCGATAGAAGGCCGTGGCGGCCTCGGTATCGGTGGTTGCGAGCTCGTGCCAGACGAAACGGCCATGAGCTTTCCGGGTCATGCCTAGTCTCTCCTCGGTCTTCCTTGACGATAATAGGTTGATATCAACATAATTCGCCATGGCAAACGAGCCCGTCATCCCCTTCGCCACAACTCTACTTGTGCGCGACCATTGCCTTTGCCTGCATGCGCAACGGGCGGCCCGCGCCCTGGCCCGGCGCTTCGACGAGGCCCTTCGCCCGCTGGGCATCACCAATGGGCAGTTCTCCCTGATGATGGCTCTGAACCGGCCCGAACCGCCCGCCATGAAGCCGGTCGCCGATCTCCTGGCCATGGACCGCACCACCCTGACCGCCGCGCTGAAGCCGTTGGAGCGCCGGGGCCTGATCGCGATCACACCCAACCCGGCCGACAAGCGGGGCCGGCGGTTGCGCCTGACCCCCGAGGGGCTCGCTTTGCTGGCCAAAGCCCTGCCGATCTGGACGCGCGAGCATGAGGCGCTTGAAGCCGGCCTGCCCGATGTTCGGAGACTGAGAGAAAGCCTTTTAAGGCTTAGCTGATGTTTAAGTATTCGCGAATAAATACAAAAATTTTCACTAATATGACTCGGCATTCAGTCGTGACGGTTCCAAAACTAGAAATCATCTGACCCGTTCCATCACGAATCGGTCGAAGCACGAGAATAACCCAGTGGGTGTCGCACATGCCGAACGGATACCGACTACGACGAAGCGAGGCACGTATCGTCGTCTACTCATCGATTTTTTCAGATTACGACTTGTTAATGCCACTGGTATCAAAATGCCGTGAGATCGACTACATCATGATCTCCGACACGCGGAAGACGGCGTCCCTGGGCTGGAACATCCTCCCGCCGTCACCGGAAATGGCCGGGCTGCCGCCCCATCTCGCCAATCGCTGGTGCAAGTTCTTCGGCCACAGACTCTTCGCCGAGCACGACATCTCCATCTATATCGACGGCAATATCGCCCTGATCGGCTCGCTTGGCGCGCTGATCGACGAATTCCTCCATTCAGGCGCCGCGCTGGGATTGTTCAGCCATCCGCATCGCCGCACCGCCGAGGAGGAAGCGGCGGCCTGCATCGCGAAGGGAAAGTTCTCCGATCGCGACAAGGCCCTGATCGAGGCCCAACTCCTTCGCTACCGGAAGGAGGGTGCGCTGCAACTCACTGAAAACGGCATCATCTTCCGCCGCCATGCCGCCCCGGGCCTCGACGAGGCCATGGCGCTCTGGTGGAAGGAGTTCACCGCCGGCGTGCATCGCGACCAGATATCTCTCCCCTGGGTGCGCCAAGTCACCGGGCTCGACTGCTTCGTCTGGCCCTGGAACTACCGCGAGGCGAAGGAAATCTTCGCCGGCCCCTTCCCGCATTTTGCGCAGCGGCGTGGTCAGCGCCTGGCTGGGCTCCGCTATCGGCGCAAGGTCTGGTCGACCATCGCGCAGCGCTTGGTCACGGCATGCCTGGCGAGACGGCGCCACGCGCGGGCGCCAGAGGGCGGCAGGGCCCATGGCTGGCGCGAGGGCCCTCGGCCCAGCGGCTGACCGGTTAGCACGGGCCGGTGACTGCTTCCAAATAGAAGAAACTGCTGCCAGTTTCCGGCACCTGACATCCATTCGGAAGCAAAGCCGAGGGCGCGCATGGAAAGGCTGGATTGCGACCGCATGCTCGTCGCGGTGCTGGAGACCGGCAGCTTCTCGCGCGCCGCGGCCCGCCTCGGGGTCAGCAGCGGCCAAGCTTCCAAACTGGTCTCCCGGTTGGAGGCCGAGTTGGGGGTGCAGCTCATCAAGCGCACCACCCGGGCGCTGGCGCCTACCGAAGTCGGCCAGGCTTATTACGAGCGCATCAAGCCCCTGCTCGAGGAATTCGATGCGCTGGATGCCTCGGTCCGCCACGCCTCGGGCGCGCCCAGCGGGCGGCTGCGGCTCACTGCCCCCCTCACCTTCGGCACGGTGCAGCTCACCCCGGCCCTGATCGACTTCGCCCGCGCCTATCCCGATATCCAGCTCGATGTCAGCTTTTCCGACCGCGTGGTGAGCCTTGTCGATGAGGGGTTCGACGCCGCCGTGCGCATCGGCCGGCCGAACGATAGCAGCCTCATCGCGCGCCGGCTCGGCGAGGTGAGGATGGTCATGGGCGCCTCAGCCAATTACCTCGCCCGGCGCGGCAGGCCGGAAAAGCCCGCGGATCTGGCTGGGCATGCCTGCCTCATCGACACCAATTACCATGATCCCTTCAACTGGCATCTCGGCCGGGGCGAGGCGCTGGAAGTGGTCGCCGTGAAGGGCAACATCCGCTTCTCCAATGCCGAGGCCTGCCAGAAGGCCGCCGAGGCCGGGCTTGGCGTCGCCCTGCTGCCCAGCTTCATCATGGGGCCGAGCTTCGCTTCGGGCCGCCTGGAGCCGCTGATGCCGAGCTTCGAGCCGCCGCCGCTGTGGCTCTTCGCGCTCTATCCTCCCGGCCGACACCTCGCGGCCAAAGTGCGGGTACTGGTGGATTTCCTCGCCCAGCGCTTCAAGGGCCAGCCGAGTTGGGACAAGGGCTGGCGAGCCCTTCCAGAATGGAAGGAAAATTCCCCGCTTTGATAGGATAATTCCCAGCTCGGCGCGGGTCTATGTGAGGGGCAACCGAACTCTCAACAGAGACCCATCATGATCGACACTCGCACCGCTCCCTATGCCGCGCTGCTGCTTCGCCTGTCGCTCGGCATTCTCTTCCTCGCCCATGCAGGGCTGAAGATCTTCGTCTTCACCCCGGCGGGCACGGCTGGCTTCTTCGGCTCCCTCGGCCTGCCGCCGGCGCTGGCCTATGTCACCATCGCCTGGGAAATCATCGGCGCCCTCGCGCTGATCCTGGGCGTCTATGCCCGCGCGGCGGCCATCGCGATGATCCCGGTGCTGCTGGGCACCATCGCGACCGTCCATGGCAAGGCGGGCTTCTTCTTCAATAACCCTAATGGCGGCTGGGAATTCCCCGCCTTCTGGATCGTCGGCCTAGTCGTGCTGGCACTGATGGGCGACGGCGCGCATGCCCTGCGCGCCATGCTGAAGAAGTGAGCCTCACGGCCTGGCGCCTCGCGCGCCGAGCCGCCTTCCTGTAACCATCAGACGGCCGGGAGATACCACCATGACCGCCACTTCCACCCCGATGCGCATGGGCCGGGTCGTGCTGACCGTGCATGACCTTGACCAGGTTGCCGATTTCTACCAGCGGGCCCTGGGCCTGCATCTGCTCCACCGCGAGGGCGATACCGCCCGGCTCGGCGCGGGCGAGGCCACCCTGCTTGAACTCCGCCGCGACACCGCCGCCCGGGCGCGCAGCCCCCGCGAGGCTGGGCTCTTCCACACCGCCTTCCTGCTGCCCCACCGCGCCGATCTGGGCCGCTGGGCGCAGCATGCCTCCGAGAGCCGCATCCCCGTCAGCGGCGCCTCGGACCATCTCGTCAGCGAGGCCATTTATCTGAACGACCCCGAGGGGAACGGCATCGAGATCTATGCCGACCGGCCGGACGAAAGCTGGCAGTGGCAGAACGGCACCGTCCAGATGGCGACCGAGCCGCTCGACGTGCCGGACCTGCTGCAAAGCGCCGCCGGCACCGCCTGGAAGGGCGCGCCCGAGGGCACAGTGGTCGGCCATGTGCATCTTCAGGTCGGCGCCCTGCCGCCGGCCGAGGCCTTCTATGCCGAGACGCTGGGCTTCGACATCACCTGCCGCTACCAGGGCGGCACCTTCTACAGCTCCGGCGGCTATCACCACCACCTGGCCACCAATATCTGGAACAGCTGCGGCGCCACCCCACGCCAGATGCCGAGCACCGGCCTCTCTGACGTGGAGATCATCGCCTCCGCCGAGGCCCTGGCCGCGATCGAGCAGAAGGCGGGCGCCACCCTCGCCGACCCCTGGGGCACGCCGATTTCCTTCACAGCGAAGGCGGGCTGAAGGAGCAAGGCGGCGCTGGAGCGCCGCCTCGCCCAGTTCGGGGTCAGACCCGCTTCATGTTCCAGAAGACGATCTGGCCGGTCAGGATGCCGGTGATGTTCTTCCGCCAGGCGCTCTTCGAGAAATAGGTGCCGGTCGGCAGATAGGGCACCTTGTCGAAGGCCACCTTCTGGATATCGGCGCAGATCTTCTGCTGCGCCGCCAGGTCCGGCGCGTCGAGCCAGGCCTCGCGCAGCGTCTCGATCTCGGGAATGCTCGGCCAGCCGAAGAAGGCCTTGTCTCCGTTCGAGCGCAGCGTGGCATGGACGGCGGGATTGATGAGATCCAGCCCCGACCAGGTGGTGTTGAACATGTTCCAGCCGCCCTTCGACGGCGGCTCCTTGCTCGCGCGGCGCTGGACCACGGTGCCCCAGTCGGTGACGACGTAATCGACATTCATGCCGAGCTTATGCGCCAGCAGGTCGTGGCAGACATCGCCCAGCGCGTTGAGCACCGGCTGGTCCGAGGCCGCCATGAGCACGATGCGCTCGCCGTTATAGCCCGCCGCCGCGATGGCCTTCTTGGCCGCCGCATAGTCACGCGGGCCCGTCACCGCCTCAAGCCCCGCCTTGCTCGCCATGGGCGTATCGGGCGTGAAGATGCCCATATCGGCCTTCCACATGGAAGGATCGGTGCCGGCGGCGGCGGTCTGGAAATCCTCCTGAGAGGCAGCGGCCAGAACCGCGCGGCGGATCTCCACCTTGTCGAAGGGATGATGCAGGTGGTTGAAGACGCCGGTGCCCGGCGTGCCCAGCACCGCATGGGTCTCGAGCGTCAGGTCGCGCGAGCGCTGAAGCAGCGGCAGCAGGTCATTGGGCGGGTTCTCCCACCAGTCCACCTCGCCATTCATCAGGGCCGCGGCCTTGGTCGAGGAATCAGGCATGACCGTCCATTCGACACTGTCGAAATTCACGATCTTCGGGCCCGAGAGCCAATCGACCGTCCCGCCCTCGCGCGGCTTGTAGCCGGCGAATTTCTCGTAGACCACGCGCGCGCCCACGATGCGCTCGTCGGCCTTCCACTTGAACGGGCCGGAGCCGACGATCTCGGTGATGGGCTTGAAGGCATCGGCATTGGCGATGCGCTCGGGCATGATCAGCAGCGCCGGCGGGCCGACCTTGGCCAGCGTGTCCAGCATGGGGCCGAAGGGCTTGGTCAGGCGGATGACGAAGGTGTCGTCGGCCGGGGCCGTCATCTCGGCCGTGCGCGAGAGCAGGATCTGCCCCAGCGCGTCGCGCTGCGCCCAGCGCTTGATGGAAGCGACGCAGTCCCGCCCGCGAACCGGCTCGCCGTCATGGAAGACCAGGCCGGGGCGGAGCTTGAAGGTCCAGCGCTTGCCGTCTTCCTCGACCGTGTGGCCCTGCACCATCTGCGGCTGGGGCTGGAGCTTGCTGTCCAGGCCATAAAGCTGGTCCCAGACCATCAGCCCATGGTGGCGGGTGATATAGGCCGTGGTCATCACCGGGTCGATCACGGTGAGATCGGCCTGGGGGACGAATTTCAGCACCCTGCTGCCGGCAGCCTGGGCCAGCGAGGGCCGGGAAAGGCCGAGGCTCGCCAGGCCGGCTGCGCCGATCCCGGCGCGCATGAGGTCACGTCGCTGCAATCGCATTCTCCTCGGAGGGAAGCGTTGGACACGCGCGACCGGCATTCTTGCCCGTCAGGAGACAGGCTCAGGCGGCGGACGTCAATCGGGTGTTGCGACAGACGAAACGAAAAGGAGCCCCAAATGGGGCTCCCGTCAGATCAGCGCCTGGTCAGAGCGGCTGCCATCAGCGGCCAGGGCCGCCGCCGGGGCCCTGGGAGCTGTCGCCGATCGTGCCGGCGGCACCCACACGGCCGATATTGCCGAAGAGGGCCTGGAACAGGGTCCGCTCGGTGCCGGGCGACGGCGTCTCGCGGGAGACGACCTCGACATCGCGGGCCTGATCCTGGTTGATGCGCTTCACCTCGCGCAGCACGCCACCGCCGTCGAAGCGGAGCATGACGACGCGCTGGTTCTCCAGGCTCGGGAAGCGGCCCGGCTGGGTGCGGGTGATGCCGCTAATGTAATACCAGTGCTCCTCGCCGAAGACGCTGGTCGTCGTCGGCGAGCCCAGCAGGGCGATCACGTCGGCCTTGGTCTGCACGCCGGGCGTGAGCTGGTTCAGCGCGTCGGCATCGACCTTGATGCCGCGATTCTCGGGCGGGGCCGAGAAGAGGCGCTCGAAGAAGCCAGGCTCCTCATAAACAGGATCGGCGGCAGCCGCCTGCTTCGACGCGTCCGAGCTGGGCTCGGGCGTGGAGGAGGAAAACATCCCGCAGCCCGTCAGGGCCAGCAGGCCGGAGAAGAGGGCAGCGCGGAAAGCGTTGACCGGGGTCAGGGAGCGGGCCATGTCAGCCGCGACATGCCACTACCTGCCCGTCAGGGTCAACAGGGCTTGGCTTGCGCCCGCTCCCCTGTGGCATAACGTTACCAACCCGGATGGCGATGACCGCCCGGCATGGGGAGGGAGAAAGAGCCTTGTTCGGCCTGCTGCGACGCAAACCCCTCGAACGGACCGGCTTCCTTCTCTATGGCGGCGCCGTCGCCGCGGCCCGGGCGCCGCATCTCTACGACGCGCTGGGCGTGCCGGACACGGTGCCGGGGCGATTCGAGCTGGTGGGGCTGCATGTCGCCCTGCTCATCCGCCGGCTGCGGCGCGATGGCGAGAAGGGCCAGGCCCTGGCCCAGGCCGTGTTCGACGCGATGTTCGCCGATATGGACCTGAACCTGCGCGAGATGGGCGTAGGCGATCTTTCGGTGGGCAAGAAGGTGAAGGCCGCCTGGGAGGCCTTCCACGGGAGGGCCCATGCCTATGACGCGCCCCTGGATCGGCGCGATGCGCAGGCCCTGGCGGAAGCCCTGGCGCGTAATATATGGGCTGAGACGCTCACGGCCGATGCGCCGGGGCCGCAGGGCCTAGCCCAGCTCGCCCTGACGGCCGACGAGGCCCTGGCGCGGCTACCCCTGTCGCATTTCCTGGCTGGTGACGCGGGTTTCCCCGCCCCCGTTTGAAGACGCCGACTACCCCGAGGACGATCGAAGACGCCGATGACGCCTGAACTTTCCCGCCCCCTGCCCTGGGCCGCGATCCGCCACCGCGCCCCCGGTGAAGGCCGCATCGAGCGCATCGAGGCGACGCCGGCCGAGCGCGCGGCCTTGGCCAGGCGCTTCGGCATCGTCGCGGTGGATAGCCTCAATGCCGAGCTGGAACTGCGTGCGGGCCCCGGCGGCACCGCCATCGCCGAAGGCCGGCTCAAGGCCGTGGTGGTGCAGGAATGCATCGTCTCTCTGAAGCCCATCGAGCAGGCCATCGACGAGAAGCTCCGCCTGCGCTTCCTGCCCGAGGGGGCGGAGCCGGGCGACGACACCGAATTCGATGCGCCGGACGAAATCCCAACCGAGGGCGAGGCGATCGAACTGGGCGAGGCCATCGCCGAAAGCCTCGCCCTGGCGCTCGATCCCTATCCGCGAGACCCGCTGGCGGCGATTCCGGAGGAGTTCCAGGCCCCGGAAGAAGACGAATCGGAACAAGATACCGTTCCCGATGAGCCAAAACGTCCGAATCCCTTCGCCGCACTCGCAGCATTGAAGAAGACGTGATAGACGCCGCCCGGACTCCGGCGTTCTAACTCCGGCATTGCGGCCGCTTGGGCCTCAGCTTCGGGCGATGATAACGGATGCGATCGGGCCAGCCATGCATGGTGGCCCTTGCCCCCAGGGGGGTGCGGTGCTAATGCCCCGGCCCTCCTGGACTTTGTTCTGACACTATCGAGAAAGGCTCGGCGCCATGGCCGTTCCCAAGAAGAAGGTTTCGCCCTCCCGCCGCGGCATGCGCCGCAGCCATGAGGCGCTGGTGGGCCAGGCCCATCTCGAGTGCAGCAACTGCGGCGAGCTGAAGCGCCCGCATCATATCTGCCCGTCCTGCGGCCACTATGACGGCCGTGAGGTCGTCGCGGCCGAGAAGCTCACGAAGGCTGTGGTCCGCGTCTGAGCCCCGCGAACGGCGGCAAGGAAGCGGTGATGGTGCGTTCCACCTGCGATTTCGCGCTCGCGATCGACGCCATGGGCGGCGATCACGCGCCTGATGCCATTCTCGATGGTGTCGAGATCGCGGCTGAACGTCACCCTGAGGCGCGTTTCCTGCTCGTCGGGGACGAGGATAAGCTCAAGGCCGCGCTGGTCAGCCGCAAACGCGCCCAGAAAGCGTGTACGCTTCGGCATGCGCCGGCCGTCGTGCCCGGTGACATGAAGCCGACGGCGGCGCTGCGCGTGCGTGGCTCCTCCATGCGGCTGGCGATCGACGCCGTTGCGGGCGGCGAGGCGGCGGGAGTCGTCTCGGCGGGCAATACAGGCGCGCTCATGGCGCTCGCCAAGATCGTGGTGAAAACGCTGCCGGAAATCGACCGGCCGGCGCTTGCCGCGATCTGCCCTTCCGCGCGCGGCGATGTCGTGATGCTGGATCTCGGCGCGAATGTGCAGTGCGATTCGCGCAATCTGGTCGAATTCGCGATCATGGGCGATGCCTTCGCCCGTGCCGTGCTCGGCTTGCCCAAGCCCACCATCGGCCTGCTCAATGTCGGCTCCGAGGAGCTGAAGGGCGACGACCGCATCCGCCAGGCGGCGGAAACGCTGCGCGACTCGCATCTGGGCGCGAATTTCCACGGCTTCGTCGAAGGCCATGACATCGCGGCCGGCACGGTCGACGTGGTCGTGACCGACGGCTTCACCGGCAATGTGGCGCTCAAGACCGGCGAAGGCGCGCTCAAGCTCATGAGCGGGCTGCTGCGCCAGGTCTTCACCTCCACCATCCTCGCCCGCATCGGCTATCTCCTCGCCCGTCCGGCGCTCGACCGGCTGCGCCAATGGATGGACCCGCGGCGCTATAACGGCGCGGTGCTCATCGGGCTGAATGGCGTAGTGGTGAAGAGCCATGGCGGCACCGACGGTATCGGCTTCGCCCATGCCATCGACGTGGCGATGGACATGGTGACGCATCGCTTCAACGAGCGTATCCGGGAGAGCCTCGGGCAGCTTTCCAACCGGGACGCGACCCTCGCCACCATCCCGTGACGAAGGCCCCCACGTAACGAAGGCCCAGACGGCGGGCGCTTGAGGCCGTTCGAGGAATAAGGCCCCGGCATATGGGGCGGTTCAAGGCTGACGGAACACAGGCACCCATGGCTCTCCGCTCGCTCATCGCCGGTACCGGCGGCTATCTCCCCGCCCGCTGCCTGTCGAATGAGGCCCTCGCCGAGGCCTATAACCTCGAGACCACCGACGAGTGGATCATCGAGCGCACGGGCATCCGCCAGCGCTACCTCGCCGCCGAGGGCGAATCGACCTCAGACATGGCGACCGTCGCCGCGCGCGAGGCCCTGGCCCAGGCCGGGCTCGGCATCGAGGCGGTTGATGCGATCATCGTCGCGACGGCCACGCCCGACAGCGCCTTCCCCTCCACCGCCGTGCGCGTCCAGCAGAAGCTGGGCATGACGCATGGCTTCGGCTTCGACCTGGCCGCCGCCTGCACCGGCTTCGTCTATGCGCTGGGCATGGGTGACAGCCTGATCCGCTCCGGCCAGGCCAAGGGCGTGCTGGTCATCGGCGCCGAAGTCTTCTCCCGCATCCTCGATTGGACCGACCGCACCACCTGCGTCCTCTTCGGCGATGGCGCGGGCGCGGTGCTGCTCGTCGCGGGCGATGTCGAGGCCGATCAGGGCGTGCTCTCGACCCATCTGCATGCCGATGGCCGCCATGGCGACATCCTGCAGGTCGATGGCGGCGCCGGCACCACGGGCCAGAACGGCCTCGTCCGCATGGCGGGCCGCGAAGTCTTCAAGCATGCGGTGACGAAGCTCGCCTCCGCCGTGGATGAGGCGCTGACGGCCAATGGCCTCGGCCATGGCGACGTGACCTGGCTCGTCCCGCATCAGGCGAACCGCCGCATCATCGACGGCATGGGCAAGAAGCTCGGCCTCTCGCCCGAGCAAGTGGTCGTGACGGTCGATCGCCACGCCAATACCTCGGCCGCCTCGATCCCCCTCGCCTTGGCCGAAGCCACGCGCGACGGGCGCATCAAGAAGGGCGACCTCGTGCTGATGGAAGCCATCGGCGGCGGGCTGACCTGGGGCGCCTCGCTGGCGCGGTTCTGAGACGAAGGGGGCCTTGCCCCCTTCACCCCCACCAAAGGCCTGAGGCCTTTGGGAACCCGTTACACCAGAGCCCTCAGGGCGCTGCTGGCCACCTTGCCGAGGGCGGTGCGCGGCAGGGCTTCCACGACCACGACGTCGCGGGGGCATTTGAAGCGCGCGAGCTGGCCCTGGAAATGCGCCAGGACGGCTTGGGCGGAAAAACCCTCCCCCGGCACCACCACGGCCACCGGCACCTCGCCCCATTGCGGGTCGGCCCGGCCCGTCACCGCGCCTTCGCGAATGCCCGGCGCGGTGGCCAGCACCCGTTCGACCTCGGCGGGGTAGATATTCTCGCCTCCCGAGATGATCACGTGCTTCACCCGGTCGGTGAACCACCAGCGGCCGGCTGCATCCACATGCCCGACATCGCCGGTGAGAAACCAGCCGTCGCGGATGGAGTCCCGGCTCGCCTCGGGCAGGTTCCAATAGCCGTCGAGAATGCCGGGGCCCGCGATGGCAATCTGGCCCGTCTCGCCCATCGGCAGATCGGCGCCATCCATCCCGACGACCTTCGCCCGCGCATGCAGCGCCGGGCGGCCGATGGAGCCGGGCGCCGCCAGGGCCTCGGCCCGGGTCTGGCCGATGGCGATGGGGCAGGTTTCCGTCGCGCCGTAGATCTGCTGGATCGGCACACCCCGCTCGTGGAAGGCCTCGATCAGCCGGGGCGGCACGTCGGAGGAACCCGCGCCCGCCGCCCGCAGCGAGGAAAGATCCGCCGCCGCCCAGCCCGGATGCGAGAGCAGCGCCTGCATCACCGCGGGCACCAGCAGCGTCAGCGTCGGCCGGAAATGCGTGCAGGCGGCCATGAAGCGCGCCGGCTCGAAACGCGGCTCCAGCATCACCGTCGCGCCCGCATAGAGCGCGGGCATGGTTTGGATATTCAGCCCGCCCACATGGAAGAGCGGCAGCACGGTCAGCACCCTATCCGCCGCCGTGAGCGAGAAGAGATGCTGGGCATTGAGCGCGTTATAGAAAATCGCCCGCTGCGACAGCAGCGCGCCCTTGGGCCGCCCCGTCGTGCCGGAGGTATAGACCAGCAGCGCGATATCCTCCGGCGCGCCCCATTCCGGCGGCTCTCCGGCGGAGTCCAGCCCGCCCGGCCAGGCGGCTTCGGCGGCGACCACGGGCAGGCCCAGCGTGGCAGCGGCCCGCTCGAATTCCGCCGTCGCCATCACGAGTTTCGCGCCGGAATCGGCCAGCATGAAAGCCAGTTCGGGCGCGGCCAGGCGCCAGTTCATCGGCACCTGGATCATCCCCAGCCGGCAGCAGGCGAGAAGCTGAATGATCTGCGCCGGGTGGTTATGGCCGAGGAAGGCGACGCGGTCGCCCTTGCGCAAGCCGGCCGCCACCATCGCCCCCGCCAGCCGCTGCACCGCCTCATGCAGCCCCGCATAGGTCAGCGAGGCGCCTTCATGGATCAGCGCGACGGCGTCGGGGCTATGACCGGCATGGGCCGCGATCCAGCGATGGGGCGAGGTCATTCGTCCTTCTCGCCCTTCTCATAGAGGCAATCGCGGCCGAGGCGATCGACGCAAAGTTCCGCCGTCCAGGGCAGCATCAGCGAGCCGCAGCGGCTGTCGCGATAGATACGCTCCAGCGGGAGCGACTTCAGCATGGACTGCCCCCCGCAGGTGCGCACCGCGAGGGCCGCGAGGGCATTGGCATTCTCCATGACCGTGTATTGCGCGGCCCAGGCGCGCATCACCTGCTCCTTGGAAGGGTCGGGCCGCGCATCGGTAATGGCCTGGAACCAGAGCGCCTTGGTCTGCTCCAGCATGATCTTCATCTGGGCGACGGCGATCTGCTTGGTCGGGTACATGCGGCGCTTGACCGGCGGCATGCCCGGATATTCGCCGCGCAGATACTTCACCGTGAAATCATAGGCCGCCTGGGCGAGGCCCATATAGGTGGGCGAGAGCGTCATGAACATATGCGGCCAACGGCTCGCGGCCTGGAAATAGAGCCCGTCCGGCATCAGCGCCGCATCCTCGGGCACGAAGACATCCTTGAAGAGCAGCGTGCGGCTGACGGTGCCGCGCATGCCCAGCGGGTCCCAATCGCCGACCACGCTCACGCCGGGCGCCTTGGCGGGGATGGCGATATAGAGCGTGTCCCGCCGCGAGAGCTTCTCGCCGCGATCCTCGGTGGCCAGCACGCCGTAGTAATCGGCATGGCCGGCGAGAGAGGCGAAGATTTTCTTGCCATTGACGATGAAGCCGCCCTCGACGCGCTTCGCCGTGGTGCCGAAAGCCACCGCCCCGGCCGCCGCCGCACCGCCTTCCGAGAAGGGCTGCGAATAGACGGCGCCCTCGTCGAGAATGCGGCGGTAATGCAGTTTGCGCCGGGCCAGATGCTGCGCGCGGATGGGCGCTTCCATCTCCAGGTCATCGCTCAGGGCGCCGGTCCAAAGCGTGCTGCAGACATGCATGTTCCAGGTCAGCGCCGTCGCGCCGCAATAGCGGCCCATCTCGGCGGCGGTGAGGCAATAGGCGCGGAAATCGGCCCCCTCCCCACCATCCTCCTTCGGGATGCAGACGCCGAGGAAGCCTTCCTTGTGCATGTCCACATAGTTCTCGGAGGGGAAGATCGCCTCGCGATCCCAGCGCGCCGCGCGCGGCGCCAGAACGCGCTGGCCGAAATCCCGCGCGCGCGCCGTCAGCGCGGCCTCGAGCGGTGTGAGGCGGAAGGCCTCGGCATCGAAAATCGGCGCGTCCGGCGCCAGGGTCAGGTCCATATCCATGGGATCAGGCCTCCAGAAAGCCGGTCAGCACCGCGTTGAAGGCGGCGGGTTGTTCGAGATGGGCGAAATGCCCGGCCTTGGCGATCACCTCGAAGCGGCTGCCGGCGATCTTCTCGGCCATGCGGGCCACGCCCTTGGGCGGGCTCATGCGATCATGCTCACCGGCGACCAGCAGGGTCGGCACGGCGATCGAAGCCAGCGCGTCGCGGCGGTCGAAGGTGGTGAGGCAGGCGATGGTCTGGCGATAGCTCGCCTCCGGCACCTCGAGCATGGCGGCGATGCAGTCGGGCTCGGCAGCGGGGTCGGGCGCCTCGCCGAAAGCGACCTTGGCGACGCCGCGCGCCACGCCTGCCATGCCCTCGCCCGCATCGAGCGGGGCCAGGCGGGTGCGGACGAAATCCTCCGCGAAGGAAGGGTCCCGCGAGCCGAAGGCGGCGCTGGTCGCGAGCAGGATCAGGCTCGCCACGCGCTCAGGGAAGCGGGCGTTGAATTCCTGCGCCACCATGCCGCCGATGGAATGGCCGAGGATATCGGCCTTGGTCACGCCCGCCCGGTCGAGCATCCCAGCCAGGGCCTCGGCCAGAGCCGGGAAGGTCATTTCCGGCAGCGGCGCGCTCGCGCCATAGCCAGGCATGTCCCAGGCCAAGACGCGGCGATGGGCCAGCGCGGCCACGGTCGGAGCCCAGAGCCGGCCATTCCCGCCGATGCCGTGCAGGAGGACGATGGGCGCGCCCGTGGGCGTGCCGTATTCGGCGAAGTTCACGCTCACAGCCGCATCTCCCCGGCCTCGATCACCACCTCGCCATCCAGGGCGATGGTGCAGTTGCGGACGGGGATGTCGAAATGCCCGTCGGTGAAGCGGCCGGCGAATTCATTGGCGCCGGTCGAGAAGAGGAAATTCCCGGCGAAGGCGCGGATCTCGGTGCCGTTGGTATCGCGCCGGTCATACATGGCGAGCGCCTCGTAACGCGCGCGCGGGTTCATGCCCCAGCCGACATGGGAGACGGCATAGGCCGCCTTGTCACCCCAGGCGGCGAGGTAGCGGCGCATCAGCTCGGCATCGGTCCCCTCGCCCTCGATGGCGATCACGTAGTCATTCTCGATGGTCAGGGTGACGGGCCGTTCGAGATAGCGCTTGAAGGTGAGGTTCACGTCGCCCGCATCGAGCACCAGCCTGCCGTTCACGGTGCCGGCGCGCGGGAAGGAGACGACGATGCCGCCGGGCCAATGCGCGAGCGTGCCCGGCCGATCGGTGAAGCCCCAGATGCCGACGGTGGCAGCACCCTCCATATCCACGGCGAGATCGGTGCCCGCGGCGCTCGTCACCGTCATGCGCCTGGCCGCCTTGGCGCGTTTCGCCGCCGCCTTGACCGCATCGGCATCCTCGGGCCGCGGCACCAGCCGCTCCAGCGCCTCGGGATGTTCGTTGGAAATGTTCAGCACCCGACTGCCCGCCTTCAGGATCGCCGGCAGTTCGGGCGCGTGCATCAGCCCCTCGAGCGTGAGGTCCACGATGAAGGGGCTGACGGCGAGGGCGGCCATCACGGCCGGATGGTTGCGAAGCGCGCGCGAGGCGCCGGTGGAGCGCACCGGCACGGGTGCCGTCTGCGGCGGCGTCGGCACCACACAGCGGAAGGGCCGGGCGCCGAGGCGATGCAGCGCCAGCTCGGCGATTTCGATATTCAGCGGGCGCGACTGGCTCTCCGCCAGCAGGCAGACCGGCTCGCCTTGCCGCACCTTGCACAGCGCGAAGACGCGCTCGAAAGCCTCGATCCATTGCGGTTCGATACGGTCGTTCAGCATTCTTCTCAGCGTCCCTGGTCAATCCATGAAAACTCATGAATCTTTTTCGCGCAATACTTCTCTGCATCCAGGCTTGCCGCTTATCATGCCAGGGATGCCAGACCAGACACGCGCCCTGCCCCGTTTCGTCGACGACTATCTGCTCGCGCTGCTCGCGCGGGCGTCGCACGTCATTTCGGTGGAGTTCCACAGCCGGCTCCGCGCCAAGGGCGTGGCCGTGGGGGAATGGCGGGTGCTCGCCACCCTGTCGGATGGAATCGGCGGGCCGGAGGGCAGCACGGTCGGCCAATTGGCCGATATCTGCCTGATGCAGCAGCCGACCATGACCAAGCTGCTCGACCGCATGGCGCGCGACGGGCTGGTGGAGCGGCGCGGCCATAGCGAGGACAGGCGGCAGGTTCTCGTCGTCAGCACGGCCAAGGGCCGGGCGCTCGTCGCCGAGCTGCTGGCCATGGCGCGGCAGCACGAGGCCGAACTATTGGCCCGTCATCCGGCACGCGAGGTGCAGGCCATCAAGGATCTGCTGCTGAGCCTCATCGAGCGGCACAAGGGGCGCTGAGGATGCGTCTTCCCTCGCCCGGCCAGCTTTCGCGCGTCGCCCTCATTCTCGCCGCCGCGATCGCGCTGATCAGGATCATCACCCTCATCGGTTCGTGACGGCGCGGCTGCCTTCCGTTGACTGAATTGGAGGGAATGTGATGCCCCGCACGGCGCCGGCGCTGCCATCTTCTAACCGCCATGTCATCAAAGCGCCGCATGCCGGGACCGACGCCGCACCTCTCCGTGCCAGATGTAGCGCGCGCCGCGCAGTTCTATACCGAGGTGCTCGGCGCGGAACTGCTGGAGCGGCTCGTGGAGCCGGGCGGGGACCGTATCATCTTCTGCGCCCTGCGCTTCGATAGCGGGCTGCTCTACCTCACCGAAAGCCGCCGCCAGGGCGGCATCAGCCCCGCCGGGCTCGTGCTGCATCTCTCAGTCGACGATGCCGAGGCGACCTATAAGCGCGCCCTGGGCGCCGGAGCGGAGGCGGTGCAGGAGCCTACCGATGCGGGCTGGGGCGAGCGCCATGGCCGCTTCCGCGACCCCGTCGGCATTCTCTGGGCGGTCTCGCAGCCGGTGGACTTCTCGCTGAACCGCAAGGCGCCTTCCGCCTCCCCCTCCCCCGCCTGATACCGACCGCCTGATACCGGCCGCCGGATAACCGCCACCCGCCGCATGCAGGCATTGCGAGCCGCGTGATTTCCTTCGGCCGCGCGATGTTCTAGAGCCGGTGCATGCCCCTGCCCCTTTCCCCCGCCCTGCCGCGCGTGGCGCTCGTCACGGGTGCCGCGCGCCGCCTGGGCCGCGCCGTCAGCCTCGCTTTGGCCGAAGCGGGTTTCGACCTCGCCCTGCATTACGCGACGAGCGAGGCGGAGGCCGAGGCGCTGGCCGTGCAGATCCGCGCCCTGGGCCGCAAGGCCGTCGCGTTGAAGGCCGATCTGGCGATCGAGGCCGAGGTGCAGGCCCTGCTCCCGGATGCCGAGGCCGCGCTCGGCACGGTGGGCGTGCTGGTGAACAATGCCTCCGCCTTCGAACGCGACGAATGGCATGATGCCAGCCGCGAAAGCTGGGACCGGCATATGGAGCCCAATCTCCGCGCGCCCTTCGTGCTGATCCAGGCCCTGGCGCAGCGCCTGCCGGCCGAGGCGGAGGGCGCGGTGATCAACCTGCTCGACCAGCGCGTCTGGTCGCTCACGCCGCATTTCGTCTCCTATACCATCTCCAAGGCCGCGCTCTGGACGGTGACGCAGACCATGGCCCTCGCCCTGGCGCCGCGCATCCGCGTCAATGGCATCGGCCCCGGCCCGGCGCTGCCGAGCCCGCGCCAGAGCCAGGCGCAGTTCGACGCGCAATGCGCCTCCGTGCCGCTGCGGCACGGCACCAGCCCCGACGAGGTGGCCCGCGCCGCCCTCGCCATCCTTTCCATGCCCTCAATGACCGGGCAGATGATCGCCCTCGACGGCGGCCAGCATCTGCAATGGGCGCCGCAGCGAGGGGGAGCCCTGGCGGAATGAACGACATGAGCCTTCGCAAAGGCGGCATCGCCTATTCGCCCGACGCCGCCCGCGGCCTCCGCCGCGTCTTCGTGCGGGATCTCGTGGTGATGGCCAGCATCGGCATCTATCCCGAGGAGGAGAAAGCGCCCCAGCGCGTCATCATCGGCATCGAGCTGCTGGTGCAGGACGAGGCCGCGCCATCGGATGTCGGGGAGGATCAGCTCGCCCGGGTGGTGAGCTACGAGACCGTGGTGAAGATCGCCCGCGCCATCGCCACCGCCGGCCATACCCGCCTCGCCGAGACCCTCGCGGAGCGCATCGCCGTCGCCGTGCTCGGGGACAGCCGAATTGTTTGCAGCCGTGTGACCGTTGAAAAACCGGATATCTTTTCCGACGTGGGGGCAGTCGGCGTCACGGTGGAGCGGAGCCGGGCCTGAGCATTGCGCGATGCGGAATTCATCCACTGGCCGATGTCAGGGCGAGACAAGAATCTTCGCGTCAACATCATTCTTCGTCTTGACGCCTATGCGAGGCAGCAAAAACGTCCTGGATCAATGAAATCAACGACTTAACTCAGTGCCTCGTTTTTGAGCAGCGATCAGCGACGCATGGAGGAAGGCCGGTTTCCGCGATTTACCCCTCACGGCATCCACAGAGTTTTCCACAGCTTTGGTGGATAGTTTTCCACCCCTCCGCCGAGCCCTGCCCGCGCCTAGCGTAACCCTTTGGTAACCGTAGTTTCTTCAATTCCGCCGGCCGGCCGGGCGAGTGATACAACCAGGAACAGATGCAGGACGAACCCTTCTCAACCGATGCTACGCCGCCCGAGGCTGCCGCTGGCCCGGTGATGGAAGGCCTCGCCGTGATCGAGGCGACGCTCGCGACCCTGCCCTTCGCGCCCGGCGTCTACCGGATGCTCGATGCCGAGGGGAATGCCCTCTATGTCGGCAAGGCGCGCAGCCTGCGAAAGCGCGTCGTCGCCTATACCCAGATCGCCCGCCTGCCCGAACGCCTGCGCCGCATGGTCTTCGAGACGCGGAAGATGGAGATCGTCACCACCGGGAGCGAGGCCGAGGCCCTGCTGCTGGAGGCGAACCTCATCAAGCGCCTACGGCCGCGCTTCAACATCGTCCTGCGCGACGACAAGTCCTACCCCTGGCTGGTGCTGACGGAGGACCATCCCTTCCCCCAGATCGCCAAGCATCGCGGCGAGAAGAAGAAGGGCGCGAGCTATTGGGGGCCCTTCGCCTCGGCCTGGGCGGTGAACCAGACCATCACGGCGCTCCAGCGCGTCTTTCTGCTGCGCACCTGCCGCGACACCGTCTTCGACAGCCGCACCCGGCCCTGCCTGCTCTTCCAAATCAAGCGCTGCTCGGCCCCCTGCGTCGGCCGCGTGGATGCGGAGGGCTATGCGGCCCTGGTGAAGGACGCCAAGCGCTACCTGACCGGCGAGACGCCGACGCTGCAGAAGAAGCTCGCGGCCGAGATGGAACAGGCCGCCGAGAACCTGGAATTCGAGCGCGCGGCGGCGCTGCGCGACCGCATCCGCGGCCTCACCCATATCCAGGGGCAGGACAATATCAACCTGGCCGGCGTGGGCGATGCCGATGTGGTGGCGATCCATCAGGCGGCCGGGCAGAGCTGCGTGCAGGTCTTCTTCTTCCGGGGCGGGCGCAATAACGGCAACCGCGCCTTCTACCCGAGCCATGCCAAGGGCGATGCCGGGCCGGAGGAGGTGCTGGAAGCCTTCCTCACCCAGCTCTATGACGACCTGCCGCCGCCGCCCCTCGTCCTCGTCTCGCATGACGTGCCGGAGGCCGCGCTGGTCGCCGAGGCGCTGACGCTCAGGGCGGGCCGAAAGGTCGAGATCCACCGCCCACAGCGCGGCGACAAGAAGACCGCCATCGACCATGCCGCGACCAATGCCCGCGAGGCGCTGGAGCGCCGCCTCGCGGAGAGCACCGCCCAGACCGCGCTGCTGGAAGGCGTCGCCCAGGTCTTCGAGCTGCCGGAGACACCCCGCCGCATCGAGGTCTATGACAACAGCCATATCCAGGGCGCCAACCCCTATGGCGTGATGATCGTGGGCGGCCCCGAGGGCTTCATCAAGAACGCCTACCGGAAATACGGCATCAAGGCCGTGGGCCCCGGCACCGGCGGCGACGACTTCGCCATGATGCGGGAGGTTTTCGAGCGCCGCTTCGGCCGCGCCCTGAAGGAAGACCCGGAGCGCAGCGGCGAAACCTGGCCCGATCTCGTGCTCATCGACGGCGGCCAGGGCCAGCTTTCGGCCGCAACCGCCATCATGGCCGAGCTGGGGCTGGAGGACATTCCCCTCGTCGGCGTCGCCAAGGGCCCCGATCGCGATGCCGGCCGCGAGTGGTTCTACCGCATGGGCAAGGAGCCCTTTCAGCTCCCGCCGCGCGACCCCGTGCTCTACTACCTGCAGCGCCTGCGCGACGAAGCCCATCGCTTCGCCATCACCACTCACCGCGCCGGCCGCTCGAAGGCCCTGACGAAAAGCGAGCTGGACGAGATTCCCGGCGTCGGCACCGCCATCAAGCGGCGCCTGCTGAACCACTTCGGCTCCGCCCGCGGCGTGCGCCAGGCGGGGCTCGAGGATCTCACGAATTGCCCCGGTATCGGCCCTTCGATGGCAAAGCGCATCCACGAGCATTTCCACCCTGGGGCATCCCCGGCTAGAAACGCTTAGAGGATAGCGCGAGCGAGCAGCCAAACCATGCCGACAGACCTGCCAAATCTGCTGACCATGTCGCGGATCGCCGCCATCCCGCTGCTCGTGCTGATGGCGGCCTTCCAGACGGCCTGGGGCGACCTTGCCGCCTGCGTCGTCTTCGCCATCGCCGGCATCACCGATTATTTCGACGGCAAGATCGCGCGGGAGCGGCAGCTCACCTCGGCTTTCGGCCGCATGCTGGACCCGATCGCCGACAAGCTCCTGGTCGGCGCGGCCCTGATGCTGCTCGCGGGCCTCGGGCATCTCTCCTTCCTCGGCCTGCTGCCGGCCATCATCATCCTGCTGCGGGAAATCCTGGTCAGCGGCCTGCGCGAATATCTCGCCGGCGTGCGCCTCAGCCTGCCCGTGACGCGACTCGCCAAGTGGAAGACCGGCTTCCAGATGGGCGCCCTCGGCGCGCTCCTGGCCAATGACGGCGGCGCCGCGCTGATCTGGCTCGGCTGGCTGCCCGTCTCGCTCATCGGCGAGATCATGCTCTGGGTCGCCGCCGTGCTCACCCTCATCACCGGCTGGGATTATCTGACCGTCGGCCTCCGCCAGGCCGAGAACGAAGACAATGCCCGCCATCGCGAGACGGAACCCGCGCACCCCTGACGAGCGCCCCCTTGAGCCGGGGGCCATGGCACCGCATCTTGGGTTCAAACGGCCGCTTCGGGCGGCCCCTTACGATGGCCAGGAGCCTCGCTGCATGACTTTCGCCAAGCGCGCCCTTCCCGCTTTGCCCCTGCTGCTGCTCGCCGGTTGCGGCAGCATGCCCTGGAGCGCCGAGAACTCGCGCCCCGCCGCCCCCGTGGACAGCCTCACAGCCCATCGCGTCATGGGCCAGGACCCGGGCTTCCAGCCGCTGCAGACCGAGACGGGCAATGTCTGGCCCACCGCCGCGGACGAAGCACCCCGCAACACGCTCGGCACCACTACGGCGAGCGATGCCCTGCGCGACATCCCGCCCTATTCCCCTTCCATGACGACGCCGTCCTCGGCCGCGCCCCGCTGAGCGTGCCATGAGCCAGGCCGTCACCATCCTCTATTTCGCCTGGGTCCGTCAGAAGATCGGCAAGGGCATGGAACGGCTGGCGCTGCCCGAGGGCGTCAGCGATGTCGGCGGCCTGGTCTCCTGGCTCTCCGCCCAGGGGCCGGGCCATGCCGCCGCCTTCGCCAATCCGAAGCTCGTGCGGGCGGCGGTGAACCAGGATTTCGTCACCGCCACCCATCCCGTCGCCCCCGGTGACGAAATCGCCTTCTTCCCGCCCGTCACCGGGGGCTGAGCCCATGGCCCGCATCCTCGTGCAGGAAGCGCCCTTCGACCTCGCGGCCGAAACCGCCGCCCTTTCGGGCCTCAGCGACAGCGTCGGCGCCATCGCCTCCTTCCTCGGCATCTGCCGGGCCGATAACGGCATCACCGCCATGACGCTCGAGCACTATCCGGGCATGACCGAGAAGGCGCTGGCCGCCATCGCCGCCGAGGCCGAAAAACGCTGGCAGCTCGATGGCTGCACCATCATCCACCGCATCGGCCGCCTCGTGCCGGGCGAACCCATCGTGCTCGTCCTCGCCGCCTCGCGCCACCGCGCCGCGGCCCTCGACGCCTGCGCCTTCCTCATCGACTGGCTCAAGACCAAAGCCCCCTTCTGGAAACTCGAAGAACACGCCGACGGCCAAGCCACCTGGGTCGACGCCCGCGACAGCGACGACACCGCCGCCGCCCGCTGGGCCCTGGGCTGATGGTGCCAGGCTTGTCAGGATGCACCGCCAGGGGGCTTTGCCCCCCGGCACCCCCCACCAGGAAACTGAGTTTCCTGGACCTTCCAGAACTGGTCGAAATCGGGATGGGGGTTACCACGCGGGCGAAGCCGCCGCGTGGTAACCCCCATCCCGATTTCGACTTACTCACGGGAGATGCAAGAACCTCAGGTTCTTGCCGGGGTTCCAAGGGGCAGAGCCCCTTGGTGGCACGCCCTGCCCAGCCCGGAGCCACCGGCCCATGAGGGGCTGGCTGGCGGTGGTGCTGGCGGCGTTGGCGGTGGTGTGGCCGGCGTTCTGGAATGGGTATCCGCTGGTCTTCAGCGATACCGGGGCGTTTCTGCATCAGACGCTCGGGCCGCTGATGATCTGGGACAAGCCCTGGATCTATGGGCCCATGATGCATCTGCTGCATTGGCAGGTGTCGCTCTGGCCCGTGGTGGTGGGACAGGGGCTGATGCTCTCCTGGCTGCTCTGGCGGGTGCAGGCTTGGCTGCGGGGCGAGGCTTCGGCCGGCTGGCATCTGGGGCTTTGCGTGGGGCTGGCGCTGCTGACGCCGCTGCCTTTCACCGCCGCGCTGCTGATGCCGGACGTGCTGACGCCCGTGGTGGTGCTGGGCATGGCCTTGCTGGCCTGGGCGCCGCTGGCGCGGTGGGAGAAGGCGGCAATCGGGGTGCTGGTGGCGCTCGCCATCGCGTCCCACCTGTCCCACCTGCCGCTGGCGGCCGGACTGGTGGCCGTGGTGGCGCTGGCGGCGTGGCGGAAGGGCTTCGTGCTCGCGGGCGTGAGGGCGGCCTTGCCGCTGCTGGGCGCGATCGGGCTGCTGCTGGTGACCAATGCGGTGGGGCATGGGCGCTGGAGCCTCTCGCCACATGGGGCGACCTTCATGCTGGCGCGGCTGATCGCCGATGGCCCGGCGGCGCGGACGATCGAGGCGGAATGCCCGGCGCGCGGCTGGTATCTCTGCGGCTTCGTGGGGAAGCTGCCGACGGATTCCGACATCTTCCTCTGGGACCCGGCGAGCCCGATGAACCGGGACCTCGAAGGCAGGCCGATCTTCCTTGGCGGGGCGCGGATCTCGCCCGAGGCGCGGGAGATCGTGGCGGAGACCATCCGGCGCGAGCCGGGCACGGTCGCGATGACCTTTCTGCGCAATACGATCCGGCAATTGGGGCTGATAAGGCCCGGGGATACGCTGATCGGCAGCATCCTGCCCGAAGGCTTGCGGCCGCGCATCGCCGAGGGTTTCCCGGCGCGGGAACTGGCGGCTTACGACGCCGGCCTGCAATCGCGGCATTTGCTGGAGCCCGAGATGCGCGGTTTCGGACTGGTGGACGAGGTGGTGATGGTGCTGGCCATTCCGCTGCTGGGCTTCGCCTTGTGGCGGCGGCGGGAGGCCATGGCCTGGCGCTTCGCGGCGCTGGTGCTGATGGGCCTGCTAGCCAATGCGGCGGCGACGGGCGGGCTTTCCGGGCCGCATGACCGCTATCAGGCCCGCATCGCCTGGCTGCTGCCGGCCGCGGCCGTTCTTCTTCTGATGCCCCAAAAGCGCGAGACGAGGCGCGAGATCATATGAAAGCATCGACGAGCCTATGGGGCCTGGCCTTCGGGGGCGCGCTGGCCCTCGCGGTGGGCCAGGGCATCGGCCGCTTCGCCTATACGCCCATTCTGCCGCCCATGGCCGAGGCGCTGGGGATGAGCCGCGGGACGGCGGGGCTGATCGCCTCGGCGAATTTCCTCGGCTACCTGCTGGGCGCCATGCTGGCCTCCACGCCCTGGCTGGGCGGGGCGCGGCGGCGATGGATGCTGGTGGGGCTCGCGACCAGCGGGCTGACCACGGCGGCCATGGGCATCACCACGAGCGTGCCTGTCTTCCTCGCGCTGCGCTTTCTGGGCGGGGGCGCGAGCGCGGTGCTGCTGGTACTGGCCTCGACCCTGGTGCTGGACAGGCTGGCGAGCGCCGGCCGCGCGCGGCTGGGCGACATGCTCTTCACCGGCATCGGCGCGGGCATCGCCTTCTCGGCGGGCTTCGTCGCGCTGCTGCTAGCGGATGGCACGGGCTGGCGCGGGCTATGGTACGCCTGCGGCCTCGTCTCGCTCGCGAGCCTGCCGCTGGTGGCCTGGCTGATCCCCACCCCGCCGGAAATGCCCAAGCCGGTGCAGACGAAAAGCGGCGCGCTGGGCAGCAAGCGCTGGCCGCCGGGCTGGAAGCGGCTGCTTGCGAGCTATGGTTTCTTCGGCCTGGGCTATGTGGTGACGGCGACCTTCATCGTCGCCATGGTGCGCGAGACGCCCGAGACGCGGGCGCTGGAGCCCTTCGTCTGGCTGCTGACGGGGCTTTCGGCCATCCCTTCCCTGCCCTTCTGGATGCGCATGGGGCGGGACCTGGGGCTGACCCGCGCGCTGGCGCTGACCAATCTGGCCGAGGCGCTGGCCGTGGCGGCGGCCGTGCTGCTGCCGGGCAAGCTCGGCATGCTGCTCTCGGCCGTCGGCCTGGGCTGGACGCTGCTGGGCATCACCGCCCTCGGGCTCATGGCGGCGCGGCAGCTCGCGGGCAGCCTCTCGCCCGACCATATGCGGCGCGGCGTGGGGCTGATGACGGCGAGTTTCGGCCTGGGGCAGATCATCGGCCCGCTTATCGCAGGCGTGCTGGGCGATGCGACCGGGGGCTTCACCGTGCCGGTGATCGGCGCCGCCTGTGCGCTGTTGATCGCTGCCGGGCTCGCGATGTGGATGCCCGAACCCCGGCGCTGACCGGGGCCCGGGCGGCGGGTTTGTCTCAGGCGGCCATCGGGTAGATGCCGGGCATCAGGCCCAGGTCATTGATGGTGAGGCCCTCGGGCTGCACCAGGCGGCACTCGTGGCGGCCGTCCTCGTGCAGGACGTGCTCCAGATAGCCGAGCGGCTTGGTGCCCATGGGCTCCTGCCACTTGTCGCCCACCATGAAGGCCACGGCCGGCGACCAGATCTGGCGCAGGCCTTCCTGCACGCCGCGATCCTGCCACTGATGCACATGGCCGGAGGCGACGAAGCCGACATCCGCCTTGGCCAGCAGGTCAAGGATGCGCCGGCGCGGCCCCGGCTGCACGGCCCAATAGGTGACTTCGGTCTCGGCCATCGTCACTTCGCAAAGCGGCTTGTGCAGGAAGAGCGCGATCTTCGCCCCGCCCGCCGTCGCCAGCGCCTGTTCGAGGAAGGCGAATTGCGCTTCCACTTCCGGCAGGTCGGTGCCGGTGATCAGCGTATCGAGGCCGATCAGGCGCCAGCCCGGCACGTCGCGGCAGAAGAAATCGTCACCCATGATCGAGCGCCAGCGCGCGAGGCGCTCGGCATCGGCCGGGGTGGCGCCGCCACATTGCGGGTCATTGCCCACATCGTGGTTGCCGGGGATGGCGAGCCAGTCGAGGCCCAGGCTCTGCATCTTCTCGCGGGCGAAGGCGACATCGTCGCCCGCCAGCTCGCCATGGGCGGAGATGTCGCCCGTATTCACCACCAGATCGGGGCCGGCCGCGCGCAGATGCGCGGCCAGGGCGTCGAAATTGCGGGTGAATTCCGGGTGCTGCGCCGAGAGATGCGTGTCGCTGATCTGCGCGATGCGGAAAGCCATGGATCAGGACCGCTTCGGCAGGAGGCGGCGCACTTCCTTGGCCATCTCGGCCTGGGCCTGCTCCGGCGTCGCCTTGCCTTCGACGATGGTCGCGATGTTGTCGACCATGGTCTGGGTGACGCGGACGCTGTTGCTGCCCGGGAAAGCGTACCAGGGGATGGAGATCGGGATCTGCTTCACCGACGGTACGAAGAGCGGGTTCTCCTTGTAGAACTCGGCAAGATACTGCGGGTCGTCGATGGCGATCTGGTTGCAGGGCAGGTAGCCGGTGTTCTTGACCATCATCGCCTGGCCCTCGGGGCCGGTCGAGAAGCGGAGGAACTTATAGGCGGCAGCGCGCTTGGCCGCGTCCTTCGCGGTGATCATGCCCGCGGCGCCGCCCGTCGGCAGGCGGCCCTTCACCGGGTCGATTACGGGCATGCCGGTCGTGCGCAGCTCGAAATTCTTGCCCACGCCCGCGACGGTGCCGCGCACCAGGGCGGTCGTCTGGAAGATCATGCCGAGCTTGCCGGCGGCGAAGGCCTGGCGGGCGGCGGTGGCCGTCAGGTTCGGCATGCCGGCCTGCTTCACCATCCGCTCGATCAGCTTCAGCGAGGCGAGGCCTTCGGGGCCGGCGAAGCCGACATCGGTCTCGGTCTCGTTCAGCATCCGGCCGCCATAGCCGAAGAGCAGGGCCGAGAACATCCAGTCGTCACCGTTCCAGGTGTACCACATGCCCTCGATACCATCGCCCAGCGCGTCGATCTTGGCGGCAAGCGCCAGGACGCCGTCCCAATCCTTCGGGAAATTGTCGGGGTCGCCGCCGGCGCGCTTCACGAGATCGGCGTTATAATAGCAGATCGGGTTGGAGGCGGCGTAGGCGAGGCCGGCCTGGATGCCGCCGAACTGGCCGAGGGCGAGCTGGTTCGGGCCATAGCCGAGCTTGGCGGCGTCACCCTCGGCCTTCAGCAGCGGGGTGATGTCCTGGGCGATGCCGCGCTCGGCGAAGACGCGCAGGCGGTTGAAGCCCTGGTAGGAGAGGTCCGGCAGCTGGTTCGTCGCGGCCTGGCGGAGGAGGAGCTGCGCGCCTTCCTCGTAATTGGGCGTGGTGACGATGTTGATCTTGATGCCCGGCTCGCGCTTGGCGAATTCCGCCAGGATCGCGTCGTAGCTGTCCTTGTAGATGAAGGGCTGGGCGTAATGGACGGTGATTTCCGTCGAGCCCTGGGCGCGCGCGAGGGCGGGCAGCGCGAGGGCGGCGGGCAGCGCGAGCGCCGCGCGGCGGGACAGCATGGTCATGGCATAGGTCTCCAAGGAGTTCTGGTTCAGCCCTTGAGGCCGGTTGAAGCGATGCCCTCGACGAAACGTCGCTGGGCGAAGAGAAAGGCGGCGACGAGAGGCGCGGTCATGATCACGGCGGAGGCCATGAGCGCGCCGAAATCATCGCCCGCCTCATCGGAGCGGAAGAACATGACGCCGAGCGCGGGCGTCGCATGGCTCGGGCCATTGGCAACGATGAGCGGCCAGAAAAGGTCGTTCCAATGCGCGACGACGGAGAAGATCGCGAAGGCCGTGGCGGCGGGCCAGGCATTCGGCAGCACCACGCGCCAGACGATGGCGAGTTCCGACATGCCGTCGAGCCGCGCGGCGTGGATCAAGTCGTCAGGCAAGGATTTGAAGAACTGCCGGAACAGGAAGATCGCGAAGACCGAAATGGTCGAGGGCGCGATCAGCGCGGTGTAGGTGTTCAGCATGCCGATTTGGCTGAAGCCGACATAGAGCGGCAGCGCCTGCACATGCGGCGGCACGAGAAGGCCCAGCATGACGGCGCCGAAGACAAGCTCCCTCCCCTTGAAGCGCAGCTTGGCGAGCGCATAGCCGGCCGGCACCGCGAAGAGGATCTGGAAGAAGAGAATGCCGCCGCAGACGATCACGCCGTTGAGCAGGTAACGGCCGACGGGGATGCGGTCGAAAACCTTGCCGTAATTCTCGATGCCATAGAAATGCTGCGGCCAGAGCGAGAGCGAGGCGCGGAAGATCTCGTCCAGCGGCTTCACGCTGGCGGCGACCATCCAGATATAGGGCATCAGCATGATGATGCCTGCGATGGTCAGCAGCAGCAGGCGCGGCATATCGGCGAGGAAGCCGCGCGGGCCGGCGATGGCGCGGTCAGACATAATGCACCCGCTTGTCGAGAACCTTGGTCTGCAGCCACATCAGCGCGAGCACGATGGCGAGGAAGACCAGGGTGATGGCGGCGGAATAGCCGATGCGGAAATAGGTGAAGCCCTCTTCGTACATCGTATAGAGCAGCACCTGGGACGCCTTGTTCGGCCCGCCCTGAGTCAGCACCGCGACCGTGTCGAAGACGCGGACGGAGCGGATCATGGTGATGGTCAGCACGAAGAGCGTCGTCGGCCCCAGCATCGGCCAGGTGACGAGGCGGAAGCGCTCCCAGGCGGAAGGCACGCCATCGACCTCGGCGGCCGAATAAAGCTCGCGCGGAATGGCGGTGAGGCCCGCGAGGAAGAGCACGAGGTTGAAGCCCAGATTCTCCCAGATGCCGATGGCGGCGAGCGAGAGCAGCACCGTGTCGGAAGAGGAGAGCCAAGCCGGGCCGTTGAGCCCGATCTCGCGCAGCATGGCGTTCAGCGGCCCGATGGTCGGGTGCAGCAGATATTGCCAGGCCGCCGCCATGGCGACGGTGAGCGAGACGACGGGCAGGAAGAACACGGCGCGGAACAGCGTGCGCCCGCGCGTGCCCGCCTCGATCAGCAGGGCCAGCACCAAGGCGCCGATGATGGAGCCCGGCGTGACCAGGCCGACATAGATGATCGTGTTGCGCAGCGACTGCATGAAGCCGCGATCGCTGAACAGCTCGGCGAAGTTGTCGAGCCCGATCCACTGGAAGCCGTCGATGCCCAGCTCGAAATCGGTGAAGGCGAGCATCACCGTGGCCAGCGTCGGCAGCAGCAGCATCAGCACATAGGCGATGGCCGCCGGCAGGGTCAGCGCCCAGGCCGCGAGCGCCTCGCCCATCGAGGCGCGGCGCGCGGCCATGGAGGGCGCGTGCATGGCGATGTCAGACAAGGGCCGGCGCCTCGGCGCGGATTTCGGCAATGGCGCGGATGCGCTTGCCATCGGCATCGAAGAGCAGCGCACGCGACGGGTCGAAGCCGAGATGGAAGGCCTCGCCCTGCTCCGGCAGACTCGCCGCGCGCTCGGGCGGCAGGCGGATGATCACCGCCTCCCCGCTCGCCTCATGGCGGGCATGGAGCAGCAGGCTCTCGCCGAGGAATTCCCGCGCTTCCATGCGCACAGGCAGGCCGGCGGCGGCGATCTGGAAATCCTCGGGCCGGATCGCCATGGTCACGGCGCCGGGGCGCAGCAGGCGCTGGCCGATGGAGACATCGCCGAGCCGCACCACGCCATCCTCCCCCGCTTCGGCGGGCAGCAGGTTGATGCGGGGCGAGCCGATGAAGGTGGCGACGCGGATATCGTCCGGATCGGCATAGATGGCCGTCGGCGTCGCGACCTGCAGCAGATGCCCGCCCTGCATGACCGCGACGCGGTCGGCCATGGTCAGGGCCTCGGACTGGTCATGCGTGACATAGAGCGTGGCCGCGCCCGCCCGGCGATGGATCTCCACGATCTCGCGCCGCGTCTGCACGCGCAGGCTGGCATCGAGGTTGGAGAGCGGCTCATCCATGAGAAAGGCCGCCGGGCGCCGCACGATGGAGCGCGCGAGCGCCACACGCTGCCGCTGGCCGCCCGAAAGCTGGCCGGGGCGACGGTCGAGCAGCTTGCCCAGGCCGAGGGATTCGGCCGCCACGCGCACCTCTTCCGCGATGGCTGCGCGCTGCTGGCCGGTGCCGGGCAGGATGCCGCCGACGAGCGGCAGGCGTTGCCAGGTATTCAGCCGGCGCATGGCCAGCGGCACCGCGATATTCTCGGCGACCGTCAGATGCGGATAGAGCGCGTAGGACTGGAAAACCATGGCCACATCGCGCTCCGCCGGGCGGAGGCGCGTGGTGTCGCGGCCGTTGATACGCAGAATGCCGTGGTCGGGGTGTTCGATCCCGGCGACGATACGCATGAGCGTGGACTTGCCGCAGCCCGAAGGGCCCACGAGCGCCACGAATTCACCGGCGGCCACTTCCAGCGAAATGCTGTGCAGCACCCGCGTGCCGCCGAAGGACTTACCGATCGATTGAAGGCTGATGCCGGACAAAAGCGAAAGCTCCGCACCCTTGTGATGGGCGCGGGGCTTAGCGCAGGACCATGACAGTCCCGTTCAGGAATGATGACAGTTAGTTGTCGTTTGGCTCGCGTCCGCGAGCGGGGTCCTTTGGCTCGCGTCCGCGAGCGGGGTCCTTTGGCTCGCGTCCGCGAGCGGGGTCGCTTGGCTCGCAGCAGCCGCAATGGCTAGACGAGAACGCGCCTCCGGCGTGGCCTTTCCTGCAACGTTCCTCATTCACCGCGACGAACCTCACCCCGGTTCGAAATCCGCCGCCCCATAGGGGTAGAAGCCGTGGATATCGAGGTTCTCGTAAGGCAGCGCATCGAGCCGGACCGTGCCCAGGAAGGGCTCGTCGGGCTCGACCAGCAGGATGGTCCGCGCGAAGCCGCTATCGTCGAAGCCCCGGCGGAAATGCACGCGGGATTTGATGGCGATGACGTCGAAATCCTCCGGGCTCAGCCCGAGCGCCCATAGTTCGGCGGGCTCGATGATCTGCGCCAGGAATGGGCTGATCACCACGACATTGCCATCGCCGAAGCCCACCAGCAGCCATTGCTGGCCACCGCCCATGGCGCGGGGCGTGCTGGCGGTCGAGATGCGCAGGATGGTGCCCGTGATGCGCACCGGCTCGCCCGCCGAAGGATCGGCCTTGCCGCCGATTTCCATGTCGAAGGGATCGCCCGGCTGCGCATCGCCATCGATCGCCGCCTGGACCGCCTCGGGCGAGGCGATGGTCGCGATCAGCGTGCGCGTCAGCCCCTGCTCGATGATCTCGCGCAGCAGCCAGGTGGCATAGCCCGAGCGGTCGCTATGGTCGCAGAGCACGACGGGCGTATGCCGCGCCGCCACGGCCTCGCGCGCCATGGTCACGCCCGGGCCCATGTGATGCACCTTGGTGGAGTAGAGCAGTTCCTCGCGCTTGCGCCAGGCGAAGTCGGCCATGTCCTTCGCGACCTTCTCGGCCAGGGCCCGGTCGCCATTGCTGATGACCTGGAAGGTCATGCCCGCATCCGGCACATCCGCCCAGGGGAAGCCGAAGAAGACGTTGACGAAGAGATCCGGCTCCCGCGCCTCCCAGGTCAGCGCCCGCTGGATGAGATCCGACCAAGGCGAGGCGCCGGTCCATTGCACGCCGGTGGGCGAGATGATCGGCAGCTTGAGCGTGACATGGGCCGGCTTGAACTGGCCGCGAATGCCGCGCACGAGGTTGCGCGCCGCGCGCTGCCCCTGAAGATGCATGTCGTAATGCGGATAGTATTTCACCGCGAAGCCCATATCGGCATGGCGGAGGAATTCCTCGTCCTCATTGCCATGCGGATCGAAGGTCGCGGCGATCACGGCCTTGGGCCCGACCTCGGCGCGCACGCGGCGGGCGATATCGGCTTCGGGCCGGGGCACGCCGCGCACCGCCATGGCGCCGTGCAGGCAGAGATAGACGCCGTCGAAAGGCCCCTTGGCGCGCAGTTCGGTGATCATCCGGCCGAGGAAATGCTCATAGGCCTGCTGCGTCACCCAGCCCGAGCCGGAGCCCGTCTTCGGCCAGAGCGGGCTTTCGATGCCGACCAGTTCCACGCCGTCGAATTCGCGGGCCACCTGCACGAAGCCGCCCATATAGCCCTTGGGGTCGGTGGCCAGCAGCGCCTCGCCGCCCACCGGAGAGCCCTGATAGATGAAATCCTCGAGCTGCGTGTCGTAGGGGAGGAAGGTGACGGTCTCGTGGGAGAACTGGAGGACGGCGATGCGCATGGAGCTTTCCTCGGAAGGTCACTTGGCCCAGGGGGCCCTTGCCTTCCATCCATAAGCGCATGCGACCGCGACGCAAGCCGTGCCGGGGGCGCCGGCGGGAGAGGAGCCCCCTCCCCCGCCACGTTGACGCTAGAGAGCGCCGGACTTCACCCCACCCCATTCGGCCAACACAGCATCGGAGGGCATCACGCCCTCGAACCACAGGCTCGCCGTGGCGCGGGACATGGCAGCGCCGTCATGGCCGATATGGGGCACCGTCTGAAGCCGCCAGTTGCAGGCGACACCGCGGCGCGCGGCCTCGGCACGCCCGGCGGCCAGGTAGTTATGCGCGCGGGCGAAGCGATGCGGGCCCTGCGCCACGGCCTGCGGCTGCGCCGGCAGGCTCGGGCCGCTGGTCTCGATATCCTTCTCGCCGGCCATGATCAGCAGCGGATAGGCGAGCAGCGCCAATAGCTCCTTCTCGCCCAGGCCGATGCCGCCCATGCCTTCGGGGAAGTTCCGCTCCAGCGTCGGCAGCGTGTACCAGCCGGGATTGCCGATCGCGATGGCCTCGAAGATATCCAGCGGCTGGGTCGCGGCCATGCGATGGCCGAACTGCCCGCCGGCGGAATGGCCGAAGAAGAAGGCCTTCTCCCGCGTGGTGACGCCCGCCTCGCGCAGCATCGCGAAAAGCCGGCCAGGCACCGCATAGCCCCATTTTTCGCGCGGCCGGAGGCTGCCATCGGCGCCGATCACATGGCCGTTGTTGTAGACCTCGGCGCCCGGATATTCGTCATTGCCGTAATTCGGGGCGATGATGAGCAGCCCGTGCTTCTCGGCGGCCTCGACCCAGAAGTCGCGATATTCGTCGCCATTGCGGTTCATGCCGTGCTGCACGAAGACCGCCGGCTTACCGGGCGCGTAGCCCGTGGCGCGATAGGTGTGGATCACCAGCGGGCGGGTCGGATCGCCCGCCTCGTCGATGAAGGGAATGGCCTGCTTGCCCGGCTTGGCCAGGGCGGTGGCGAGGGTCTGGACGAAGCTCATCGTGGCCTCACTGCGCGGGACGGATGTCGGGGGCATAGGTCGTCTGGTCCACGCGGCCGCCATAGGCGAGGCCCTTGCGGAAGGCCCAGACCGCGCTCTCGTAATGCACCGGGATGATCGGCATCTGCTCGAGCCCGATCCGCCCCGCCTCGCGCAGCAACTCCATCCGCCGGGCCTCGTCCATGGTGGTATTGGCCGCACCGGCCGCCTCGTCGAAGGGCCTATAGCTCCAGCCGCCGTAATTGCTGGTGCCGATACCGGCCTTGGAATCGGTGGTCAGCATCCAGATGCGGAAGAAGGCCAGCGTCTCGGGCGCATCCGCACCCCAGCCGCCCATGGAGGCGGAGAATTCACGTTTGCCGCGGCGGCCGAAATAGACCGAGCTGGGCATGGCATCGACCTCGACCTTCACGCCGATGCGTTGCCAGAACTGGGCCAGGACCTGGGCCAGGCGCGCATCGTTGATGTAGCGGTTGTTGGTCGAATGGAAGGTCATGCTGAAGCCGTCGGGGTAGCCGGCCTCCTTCAGCAATTCCTTCGCCTTGGCGGGGTCATAGGGCAGCACGGGCAGGCCGGGGATGGTGCCGCCCATGCCATCGGGCAGGAATTGCGCGGCCGGCAGCGCGAGCCCGTCCATCACGCGGCTCTCGATGGCCTTGCGGTCGATCGCCATGGACAGCGCCTGGCGCACGCGCACGTCCTGCAGCGGGTTGGGGCCCTGGCCGCCATTGACGAAGGGCGACGGGCTGCGGGCCGTATCGAGCTGGACGAAGATCATCCGCGTCGTCGGCTTGGAGGCGATGGCGAAATTCGGGTTCTGGCGCAGCTTCGGCAGATCGCCCGTGGCGGGGCTCTCGATCATGTCGAAATCGCCCGCCAATAGCCCCGCCATGCGGGGGCCGGCGGCGGTGACGGGGGTGAGCTTCACGCTCTCCCAGGCCGGCTTCGGGCCCCAATAGGCGTCGTTGCGGACCAGCTCGGTCGTCGCGTTGCGGCTGTAGCTGCGGAGCTTGTAGGGGCCGGTGCCGATGGCCGCCGAGCCGTCATTGAATTGCGAGGCCGTGGGCCAGGGGCCGGCATAACCGCAATCCTCGCCCTTGGCGAAGTCGAGCGGGGCATTGTTGATCAGCGAGCGCGGCAGCAGCGGCAGATTGGCGAGGTCGCTGAGGAAGAGCGGCTCGGGCTCCTTCGTCGTGATGCGGATGCTGTCCTCGCCCAGCACCTCGACCTTCGCGATGCGCCGGATGATGCGCGAATAGGACTGGACGACCTCGTCCTTGTTGTTCAATGCGCGGCAGAAGGTGAAGAGCACGTCCGGCGCGCCGAAGGCCTGGCCGTTATGGAAGGTCACGCCCTGGCGCAGCTTGAAGACCCAGGCGAGATCGCTCTCGCGGCTCCAGCTCGTGGCGAGGCCCGGTTTGAGCGCGAAATCGGCATCGTTCTCGATCAGGGCTTCGAAGATATGATGACGGAGCGTGCTGTTCATCGTCATCGAATAGTTCAGCGGGTCCGCCGAGGTGGTTTCGGCCGAGAGCGCGACCCGGAGCGTCTGCGCGCTCGCGGGCAGGCTGGCGGCGCCGAGGGCGAGGGCCATGGCGGGCAGCAGCGCGCGCCGGGCGATAGTGGCGATGGGGCCGGTCATTCAGGAGTCTCCTTCAACCGGCAGCAGAAACACCCGCCGAGGCCCGAAGGCAAGCCGGGCCGGCTCTCGTTACCGCGCCGGATGGGGCGGCCGGGCCAGGCCCAGATTCTCCCTCAGGCTGCTGCCCGAATAGGCGCTGCGCATCAGGCCGCGGCGCTGCAACTCGGGGACGACCTTGGCGATGAAGGCCTCCATGTCGCGCGGCAGGAGGTTGAAGAGCAGCATGAACCCGTCGCAGGCCCCGCCTTCGAACCAGGCCTGCATGGTATCGGCGATATCCTTCGGCGTGCCGCGCAGCGTGCGGTTGCCGCGTTCGTAGCGCAGGTAGAGCTGCCGCAGCGTCAGCCCCTCGCGGATCATGCCGGTGATGTGGTCGAAATAGGCCTTGTGGAAATTGGCCTGTTTCGGGATGCGATCCTCGGGAATGGGCTGGTCAAGATCCAGGCCCGACAGATCCGCCTCCAGGTCCATCGCCAGCCGTCCGACGCCGACATCGGGGTGGATGAGCGCCTGAAGCTCCTGGTGCATATCCTCCGCCTCTTGCGCGCTATCGGCGACCAGCACGGGCAGGCCGGCCAGCACCTTCAGCTCGCCCGGCTCGCGGCCGAAGCGGGCCATGCGGGATTTGAGGTCGTCATGGAAATGCTTCGCCGCCTCGGGCGTCGGCTCGGAGGAGAAGACCACCTCCGCCGTCTCGGCCGCGAAGTCCTTGCCCGTGTCGGAAGCCCCCGCCTGGATGATGACCGGATGGCCCTGCGGCGCGCGGGCGATGTTCAGCGCGCCATGGACGCGGAAATGCGCGCCCTCATGCTGCACCGGATGCTGTTTCAAGGGGTCAAGGAAAAGGCCCGCCTCCTTGTCGCGGATGAAGGCCTCATCCTCCCAGCTATCCCAGAGCCCCTTCACCACCTGCACGAATTCCCGCGCGCGGGCATAGCGCTCGGCATGGGGCGGCAGGCGGTCGAGGCCGAAATTCCGCGCGGCGAAATCATTGGCCGAGGTCACCACATTCCAGGCCGCGCGGCCGTGGCTGATATGGTCGAGCGAGGCGAATTGGCGGGCGATGTTATAGGGCTCGGCGAAGCTGGTGCTGGCCGTGCCGCCGAGCCCGATATGCCGCGTGGCCCCCGCGATGGCCGAAAGCAGCGTGATGGGCTCGAAGACATTCATGAAAAGCGGCGCGCGGGCGAAGGTCTGGAGCCCGCTGGTCCGCGCCGCCGGGGTATCGGCGATGAAGAAGAGGTCGAAGAACCCCTTTTCCGCCAGTTGCGCGAGGCCGCGATAATAGTCGATATCGGTCGAGCCATCCGCCCTTGCATCGGGATGCCGCCAGGAAGCGGGATGGTAGCCGGTCGGATGAACCAGGGTGGCGAGCGCCATGTGACGAGGCATGGCGCCGGCCCTCAGAACCGTTCGGCCCGATAGGGCGTCGGGTCGATGAAGGGCTTCTCGCCCGTCATCATATCGGCCAGCAGGCGGCCGGTGGTCGGGCCAAGGGTGAGGCCCTGATGCGCATGGCCGAAAGCGGCCCAGACATTCTGCCGCTTCGGCAGGCGGCCGATGATGGGCAGCATGTCCGGCGTGCAGGGGCGCACCCCCATCCAGGGCTTGTCCTCGACCTTTTCGGCGAGCGGCAGCAGGCTCCGCGCGATGGGCTCGGCGCGGGCAAGCTGCACCGGCGTGGGTTCCGCCCCGTCACGCGCGAATTCGGCGCCGGTCGTCAGGCGGATGCCCGCGCGCATGGGCGCAAGGAGGAAGCCGCTGGCGACATCGATGAACGGGTGGTTCAGCACCGCATTGCCCTGCAGGCCGAAATGGTAGTGATAGCCCCGCTTGCCGAAGAGCGGCGGGCTGTAGCCCAGCGGCTCGGTCACCTTATTGGCCGCGATGCCGAGTGCCACGACGACTTGCTCGGCCTGCACCGGGCCTTCCGAGGTCTGCACCCGCCAGCCGGCGCCATCCTGCTTCAGCGTCGTCGCATCGCCCAGGATGAACTGCCCGCCCAGACTCAGGAAAAGCCGCGCATAGGCATTCGTCAGCGCATGCGGGTCGCTGACCGAATAGGGGTCGGTCCAATGCAGCGCGCCGGTGCGGCGGACTTTCAGATGGGGCTCGGCGGCGGCCAGGGCGTCGCTGTCCAGGGCCTGATAGTTCACGCCGTGGTCGCGATGCATCACCGCCGCCTCGGCCAGGGCGGTCTCGAGTTGCTGGGGCGAATTGTAGAGCCGCATCCAGCCGATGGGCCGCAGCAGATCCGTCGCACCCGCGGGCTTCGCCAGCGCCATGTGCTCGTCGAGGCAGGTGACGATCAGCTTGGCGTAATCGGCGCAGAGCTTCAGGTATCGCTCCGGCTCGGAATGCCACCAGTAGCGCAGCAGCGGCGAGGTGAGGCCCGGCAGCGCCAGCGGGTGATAGACGGCATCGACGGAATTGTTCCGCGCGATGCGCCAAAGCTCGGCCACCGTACGAGGGAAGGCGTGAGGATGCACCGCCTCGCGTTGGATGAGGCCGCCATTGCCGAAGGAGGCGCCTTCGCCGGGATTCTGGCGGTCGACCAGCACGACATCGAGCCCGCGCTGGCGCAGATGCAGCGCCACCGAAACGCCGACCATGCCGGCCCCGAGGACCACCACCGAACTACCCATCAGCCTCTTCCTTCAGCGCGAAAGGCGCCTGCTCTGACTAGAACCGCAGCAGGCGCGCATCAACCCACCGCCCTGCCCCCGAAATCCCCCGCCCGCATGCGAATTCCGGGCCGCACATGGCGGAAAGGCAGTGTCGACGGATCGGCGATGACCGGCCCCGGCGCCGCCGCCACGATGATTCGCGCCGCGATAGGCTCGTAATCGGCCCGGAAATGCACGGAGGATTTCAGCCCCACGATCGGGCAGTCCTTCGGCTCCACGCCGAGATGCCGGAGGATCGCCTGGTCATAGGCCTGGGTCTTCCGGCTCGCGACCATCACCTTCACGCCCGGCGCGAATTCCACCAGGGCACAGGGGCCGAGATTGGCATGATTGCCCGCGCCCATCGGCCCCGTCAGCGGGAAGGAACCATTGCCCAGCCGCAGCACCCTCGCCTCGCCCTCGAAGGGCATGCCGTCGGACTTGCCGCCGAGGCTGAGCGCCAGCGTCGCGCCCTCCCCCGCCGCATGGCAGGCGGCGGCGCTTTCAGCGTCGTTGATCAGGCAAAGCACCGCGCCCGAGGCACCCTGTGCCACCAGTTCGGCGAGAAGGCCCGTCGTATCCTCATGCCCACCGCCGCCGGGGTTATCCTGCGTATCGGCGATGATGACCGGGCCATTGGCGCCGCGGCTGCTTTCCAGCGCGAGGGCCACCGCCTCGGCCACCGGCAGGGCATCGGGCTTGAAACGCTCTTCCAGCCCGTTGAGAAAGGTCAGGAATTGCGCGGCCGCCGCTTCGGCCGCCTCCCGCGTCTCGGCATAGGCCGCGAAAGCCACGCCGCAATCGGCGAAATCGGCATAGGGAAAGCCGAAGCAGAAGCCGAGTGCCGCGATGCCCTTCTCGAGTTCCGCGCGCTTCGCCATCACGCCCTTCATGGGCTCGACCATCGTGCATTGGCTCGACAGCGTCATCCAATAGTCGAGCTGTGCGAAGGCCTTGGCATAGGGCTTTCCGCCCGCGATGCGATCCAGCAGCAGGCGCGCCGCCGTCGCCCCCGTCTCGCGCTTATCGACATGCGGATAGGTCAGATAGGGCACGATGCCGTCGCTGTATTCGACCATCGCGGCGGTGAGATTCGCATGCGGATCGAGGCTGATGACGATGGGCACCTCGGGCCCCAGGATACGGCGCAGCCGCAGCAGAAGCTCGCCTTCCGCATCGGGAATGCTGTCGGTCAGCGCGGCGCCATGCAGGTCGAGATAGAGCCCGTCCACCTTCCCCTCGCGCAGCGCGTCGGAGAGGTCGGCGGCCAGCATCGCGGCGATGCGCTCGAAGGCGCTGTCCTCGATCGGCCCCGCCGGCATGCCCAGGCACCAGGAGAGCGGCAACAGGGTAGCGCCCGCCTCTTCCAGCACCGGCATGGCGCCCGCCAGCGCCGTCTGAGAGCCGCTCAGCGCCGGGATGAGCGCCACCCCCCGCGAGAGCGGCGGAAAGCCCGCCGGGCGTTCGAAATCGGCGAAGATGGTCGGGCGCGGCGCGAAGGAATGCGTCTCGTGCTGAAAGCCACCAACGGCGAGTCGTAACGTCACGGGGCGGGCGCTCCTTGCGATAAGCCGACAGGTTTCCCCTCCTCGCCCGCCCGCGCAAGCCCCCGCCTTGACCGCCGACCGCGACGTTCTAGGCTCGCCGGTGATTGAGAACAGGCAGGCTTGGAAAACATGACTTTGGCGATGACGTGGGACGAATGGGCGCGGCATGACGGCACGGCGCTGGCCGATCTGGTGCGCCAGGGCCAGGTGAGCCCGGCCGAATTGGCCGCCCAGGCCGCCGCGGGCATCGCCAAGGTGAACCCCGCCGTGAACGGCGTGGTGGAGGTTTTCGAGGATGTGGTCGCCGACCCGCTGAAGGACGGGCTGAACCCCGATGGCGCCTTCGCGGGCGTTCCTTACCTCATGAAGGATCTGGGGCCGACCCTGAAGGGCCGGCTGCAGGAAATGGGCTCGCTGCTCATGCGCGGCAATCGCGCGGCGGCTGACAGCTACCTCACCGGCCGCATTCGCAAGGCCGGGCTCAATATCATGGGCCGCACCACGACGCCCGAATTCGGCTGCTGCTCCTCGGCCGAGAATCCGGCGGTCTATATCACCCGCAATCCCTGGAACACCGACTACACCACCAACGGCTCCTCCGCCGGCAGTTGCGCCATGGTCGCGGCCGGGGTGCTGCCCCTCTCGCATGCGACCGATGGCGGCGGCTCCATCCGCATTCCGGCCGGCGTGAACGGCATCCTGGGCCTGAAGCCCTCGCGCGGCGTACTCTCCATCGCGCCCGGCGCCTCGGACATCACGGGCTATGTCTCCACCCAGGGCTGCGTAAGCCGCTCGGTGCGCGATACGGCCGCCTTCATCGACAATTGCCGCGGCGGCGCCCCTGGCGAGTTCATGCCCTATTGGACCACGCCGGAACCCTATACCGACCTCATCAAGCGTGACCCGGGCAAGCTCCGCGTCGCCCTCTCGCATGAATGGGGGGACTATCGCGCGACGCCGCAGCGCGTGGAGGAACTGGCGCGCATCGGCCGCTTCCTCGAAGGGCTCGGTCATCACGTCGAATGGGCCGTGCCAAATGTCGATTTCCGCGCCGCCTTCGCCGCGCAGACCTTCTGCTACATCAGCAACTTCGCGCAGACGGTGCAGAATTACATCGCCCCGCTCGGCTATGACCGGCCGCCCGCCGATCTCGTCGAGCCGATCAATATCCGCATCTGGGAAGCGGGGCTGAACGCCACCTATACCGACCGCGCGAAGATGATCGCCGCCTTCAACACCACCTCGCGCGCCTTCGGCGCCTTCTTCGAGGAATGGGACATCGTCCTCACGCCCATCACGGCCCTGCCCACGCCGCTGATCGGCACGAAGGAATATCTCACCATCAGCGACAATCCGGACGTTTATGACTGGTTCGGCAATCTCTGGCGGAATTTCGCCTATACGCCGCTGGCCAATCTCTGCGGCATCCCCGGCCTGTCCATGCCGCTCGGCCAGCAGGATAACGGCCTGCCGCTCGGCATCCATGCCATGGCGAAGCAGGCGGGCGACGGGCTGCTGCTCCAGCTCGCCGCGCAGATCGAGCGCGCCATCGGCGGGCAATGGAATGGCGGCCGCCTGCCGGGCATCCACGTCACCGCGAACTGAGGAAACACACGCATGCCGATCGACGAGAGCCTGCCCTTCGTGGCCGTGAATATCGCGGTGCTCACGGTCTCCGACACGCGGGACCTCGCGAGCGACCGTTCGGGCCAGACCCTCGCCGATCGCGTGGTGGCGGGCGGGCACAAGCTCGCCGACCGGAAGATCGTGAAGGATGACGTGGCCTCCATCGAGGCGATCCTGCGCGGCTGGATCGCGGACCCGGAAGTCGATTGCGTCATCACCACCGGCGGCACCGGCATCACCGGCCGCGACGTGACGCCGGAAGCCTTCGATCGTGTGCTGGAAAAGAAGATCGAAGGCTTCGGCGAACTTTTCCGCATGTTGAGCTACGCCAAGATCGGCACCTCGACCATGCAGTCCCGCGCGCTCGGCGGCGTGGCGGGCGGCACCTATCTCTTCGCCTTGCCCGGCTCGACCGGTGCGGTGAAGGACGGCTGGGACGATATCCTGAAGTTCCAGCTCGATGCGCGCCACAAGCCCTGCAACCTGGTCGAGCTGATGCCCAGGCTGCAGGAGCACCTCAAGGGCTGAGGGCGTCGATGCCCTCGGCAGGCATCATCCAGCGATCCCAGTCCGGGTCTGGCATGGCGCCGAGGCTGCGATAGAAGCGCTGCGCCCGCTCATTGTCCTTCAGCACGAACCAGCAGAATTTCTCATGGCCCGTCGCCTTGGCATGGCGCGCCATGGCCTGCATCAGCAGCCGGCCCACGCCCAGCTTCCGGGCCTCGGGCGCGACATAAAGCCATTTCATCATCAGTAGCGGCCGCATCTGGTGCATGAAGGGGATCTGGTAATGCACCGCCATGCCCAGCAGCCGCCCCATGCCGTCATCGGCGACGAAGGCGCCGAATTCCGGCACCGGGCCGAAGCCCATGCGCAGCAGATCGGCCTCGTGATGCGGAAATCCGTCCCGCGCTCGAATTCCACCAGGGCGGCGATGAGCGCCACGAGCTGCGGCAGATCCGCCTCCCGCATGGGGCGGATGGTGATGGCGCTATCGGACATGGTGACGAGGGCTTCCTTCAGGCTGATGGAGCAGCACGACTCCACCCTCCCGATTGTGACATCAACCCGCCGCTTGCGCTTCCTTGCGCTTGCGCCCCCAGGCCTCCAGCGCACGCAGCACGGGCTCCAGGCTCCGCCCCTCCTCGCTCAGCGCGTAATCCACGCGGGGCGGCACCTGGGCATGCACGGTGCGGGTGACGAGCCCGGCCTCCTCCAGTTCCCGCAGCTGCTTGACCAGCATGCGCTGGGTGATGCCGTTCAGCTGCCGCATCAGGGCGTTAAAGCGAAGCTCCCCGCCCAGCAGATGCCACAGGATCACGGCCTTCCACCGCCCGCCGATGAGGTCGAGCGTCGCCTCCATCGGGCAGCCATCGGCACAGTCGTAGCGGCGGCGCTTGGCCGGCATCATCGAGGGCGGGGCGGGTCTGGGGGAAGCGATGGTAGTATACATTTGGGTAGTATGTGCATAATTTGAGTGTATCCACAAGTGCCGCACCCGTCCCTATCTTGCCGGCAAGCGCTCCGAGCGAGCGGACCAGCAAGAAAGGTCAGTCCCATGAAGGCCATCGGCTACAACGCCTCCCTCCCCATCAGCGACGCGGAGTCGCTGCTCGATCTCGACATCCCCGCGCCCGTCCCCGGCCCGCGCGACCTTCTGGTGCGGGTTAAGGCCATCTCGGTGAACCCGGTGGATGTGAAGGTCCGCGCCAGTCGCCAGCCCAAGCCGGGCGTGCCCGAGGTGCTGGGCTATGACGCCGCGGGCGTGGTCGAGGCGGTCGGCGCCGAGGTGACGCTCTTCCAGCCAGGCGACGAGGTGTTCTACGCCGGCGTGATCAACCGACCCGGCACCAATGCCGAGCTGCATGCGGTGGATGAGCGCATCGTCGGCCGCAAGCCCAAGACCCTCTCCTTCGCCGAGGCGGCCGCCCTGCCGCTGACCGCCATCACCGCCTGGGAGTTGCTCTTCGACCGGCTGAAGGTCGCCAAGGGGCAGCAGGGCGGCTCGCTGCTCGTCATCAACGGCGCGGGCGGCGTGGGCTCCATCCTCATCCAGATCGCGCGGCAGTTGACGGGGCTGAAGGTCATCGCCACGGCCTCCCGGCCCGAGACCGTCGCCTGGGTGGAGAAGATGGGCGCACATCTCGTGGTCGATCACCGCAAGCCGCTGAACGAGGCGCTGCGCGCGGCGGGTGTGGAGCAGGTGGATTACGTCGCGAGCCTCACGGCCACCGACAAGCATCTGCCCGCCATCGTCGACATCATCGCGCCCCAGGGCAGCATGGCCCTGATCGACGACCCGATGAGCCTCGATATCGTGGCGCTCAAGCGCAAGGCCGTGACCGTCGCCTGGGAGCTGATGTTCACCCGCCCGCTCTTCAACACGCCGGACATGATCGAGCAGCATCGGCTGCTGAATGAGGTGGCGGGCCTGGTCGAGGCGGGGACGCTGAAGACAACCCTGACCCGTGTGGTCGGGCCCATCGATGCCGCCCATCTGCGCGAGGCCCATGCGGCGTTGGAAAGCGGCAGCACCATCGGCAAGCTCGTGCTGGGCGGCTGACGCGGCTCGCCAACCGGGCGGGCGGCTAGCCCTCCCGGCCAAGTTCCAGGGCGCGGGCATAGACGGCCTTGCGCGGCAGGCCGGTCGCGGCGGCGACGCTCGCGGCCGCGTCGCGCAGGCTCATGCTCTGCATCGCCTCGCGCAGCATCGAATCGAGGTCGGCGGCCGGGGCAGAGCCCTCCTCCGGCGGGCCGACCACCAGCACCACCTCGCCCCGCGGCGGCGTTTCGGCGAAGCGCGCCGCCAGCTCCGGCAGGGTGCCGCGCACCACTTCCTCGAATCGCTTCGTCAGCTCCCGCGCCAGCGCCGCCTGCCGGGCACCGAGCCCGCGCGCCAGATCCGCCAGGGCCTCACCGGCGCGATGCGGCGCCTCGTAGAAAACCAGCGTGGCGGCGAGCCCGGCCTTCTCCATGGCCGCGATCTTGCCGATCTCGGCCTGTCTCGGGCCGCCGCGCGCAGGCAGGAAGCCCATGAAAAGAAAGGGATGCGGCGGCAGGCCGGAGAGGCAGAGCGCCGTCAGCGCCGCATTGGGCCCCGGCACCGCCGAGACGGTCAGCCCCGCCTCGATGGCCGCCCGAACAAGCCGGTATCCCGGGTCCGACATCAAAGGCATGCCCGCATCGGAGACGAGCACGAAACGCGTGCCCCCCCGCATGCGTTCGATGAGTCGGGGGGTATGCTCGGCCTCGTTATGGTCGTGAAACGGCACGAGGGTCACGGAAACGCCATGTCGCGCGAGAAGAGACCCGGTTACTCTGGTATCCTCGCACAGCACGACCTCGGCGGCCTTGATGGCGGCCAGGGCGCGCGGTGAGAAATCGCCAAGGTTGCCAATCGGCGTCGCCACGAGCATCAAGGCCGGGACAGTCCCCGGTGTCACATGTCCCGCCTGATGGGGAGGATCGATTGTCCCGCCCGCTTCCGTCTCAATATCGTCCGACGTCACGTCTTCGTCCTGCTTTGGGCCTGCGCGCCCTGGTGATCGCCTCCCTTGTCGCCCTCTCGGCCTGCGGGACGCAACCCTCGCGGCCGAACCTCTCCATCGCCCCGGCCCCGCAGCCGGTGCAGGAGGTGAAGCGCGCGGAGATCACCCTGCTGCTGCCGCTGAGCGGCCCGCAGGCGGGAATCGGCAATGCCATCCTCAATGGCGCTCAGCTCGCCCTGATCGAACAGGGCACGCCGGGCTATGAATTCGTCCCGCGCGATACCAACGGCACGGCCGGCGGCGCCACCGCCGCGGCGCGCGAGGCGCTCTCGGCCGGCTCGAAGCTGATGGTCGGCCCGCTGACCGCGCCCGAGGCCACCGCCATCTCGCCCGTCGCGCGGGCCGGTCAGGTGCCCGTCCTCGCCTTCACCAACGATTCGACCGTGGCACAGCCCGGCATCTGGGTGCTGGGCGTGACGCCGACACAGCAGGTTCGCCGCGTCGTGGGCGCTGCCGTCGCGGGCGGTGCCAAGACCATCGGCATCGCCGGTCCGGACAATGCCTTCACCCAGCGCCTCGCCTCCGAGCTGCGCAACATCGCCTCCTCGCAGGGCCTGCCCTCGCCGATCGTGGTGACCTATCCGGGCATGGCCTCGCCCATCCTGGCCGCGCGGGACCTGTCGCAGAAAATCGCCGACGCCAAGCTCGACGCCCTGCTGATCGCCGAGAGCGGCCCGCGCGCGCGGGACTTCGCCTCGGCCCTGGCCGCCGCCGGCGTGCAGATCCCGCCGCTGAAGCTCATGGGCACCATGCTCTGGGCGGGCGACAATACGCTCGGCGGCGAGCCCGCCCTGCGCGGCGCCACCTTCCCCGCGCCCGACCCCATGACGCGCCAGGGCTTCGAGGAGCGCTATCAGGCGACGTTCGGCGAGCGCGCCCCGCGCTTCGCGGCCATGGGCTATGACGCCGCGCTGCTGGCCATGCGCGCCATCCAGGGCCAGGGGCCGATGGCCATGGCGACGGTGCCGGTGGGCGATACGGTGATCGGCGCCGAGGGCGTCATCCGCCTCCTGCCTTCGGGCCAGGCGCAGCGGGCGCTCGCGGTCTTCGCCATCGCTCCCAGCGGGGAGCCGACGGTCGTGGAGCCGGCCGCGCTGCCCATGGGCCCCGGCACCTGACAGCCTGAGCCTGACGTGTCTTCCCCCGCGACGCTGCCGCGCCTGACCGGCGCGACCTTCCTCATCGCGGGGGTGCCCGCCGCGGCCCTCGCCGCCCTCGTCATCACCGGCCGCTTGGGAGCCCTGGAGGGCTTCCTCGCCCTGGTGGCGACTTTCCTCTCGGCCGCCATCCTCGCCTGGCTCTGGCTCGAGAGCCTGGCGCGGCTGACCCAGGCGATGCGCCGGGCGATGGAAGGGCCCATGGAGGGCCTGCCCGCCCCGCCGCCCCTCCTCCCCGCCGCCGCCGATGTGGCCGAGGAAGTCCATCGCATCACCCGCTCGCTGGCCGAGCGCAGCGCCCTGGTGGGCCAGCTACGCCGCGCCGATGCCGCCATCATCGAAGCCCTGCCCGATCCGCTGGTGGTACTGGGCGCCGATCGCGCACCGCTGCGGGCCAATCGCGCCGCGCGCCGCCTTTTCGGCCTGAGCGAGAATGGCGGCGCGGGGGGCGATCTCGCCGCCCTGCTCCGCCACCCCAAGCTCGCCTCGGCCATCGACCGCGCCCTGGCCGAGGGCGCCGCGCAGAGCGCCGATGTCGTGCTGCCGGTGCCTGTGCTGCGCGATCTCTCGGCCCAGGTCATCCCGCTCGATCCGCCGCTTTCCGATGGCGGGCGCATGCTGGTAGTGCTCGTCGATCGCACGCGCGAGCGCGCCGTGGAGCGGATGCGGGCCGATTTCGTCGCCAATGTGAGCCATGAGCTGCGCACCCCGCTCGCCAGCGTCATGGGCTTCATCGAGACCCTGCGCGGCCCCGCGCGCGGCGATACCGAGGCGGCGGACCGCTTCCTCGGCATCATGTCGGAACAGTCCGACCGCATGCGGCGCCTGATCGATGACCTGTTGGACCTTTCCCGCATCGAACTGGTCGAGCACCAGCCGCCCGATGGGGAATGCGACCTCGGCCAACTCGTGCGGGCGGAGCTGGAGGGCATGTCCCCCATCATCGCCGCCCGTGGCGCCACGGTGCTGACCGACCTCGTCGAGGGCTGCATCGCGCGGCCCGCCGATGCCGGGCAGGTCGGCCAGGTACTGCGCAACCTGCTGGAGAACGCGCTGCGCTACGGCCGGAAGGAGGGCACTACGCGCATCCTGCTGCGCCCGGCGGCCCCCGGCGGGCTGGTCGGCGGCACGCGCCTGCCCAACCGCCCCGGTCATCTGCTGAGCGTGACGGATGACGGCCCCGGCATCCCGCGCGAGCATATCCCGCGCCTGACGGAGCGCTTCTACCGCGTCGACAAGGGCCGCGCGCGGCATGCCGGCGGCACCGGCCTCGGGCTCGCCATCGTCAAGCATGTGGTGAACCGCCATCGCGGCCTGCTGGTGATCGAGAGCGAGGAAGGCCAGGGCGCCACCTTCACCGTCTGGCTGCCGGGCGCCCAGGAGGCCGAACGGTAAGGCTTCACGAAGAAGCCCCTGGCCTAATGACCTTTCGCAAGTGCAGCATACCCCCAACGAATAGGGGGACTGCATGGAAGAGCAACGCGACGACCTGATGGCGCGCCTGCGGCAGGCGCGAAATGATTCCGAGCAGGATCCTTTCGGCGATCCCGTCCTCTCCATCGCGCTCTCGGTCAGCCGCCGGCTGGATGACGGGCGGCTCGACATCCCCGCCGTCGCCGCCATGGTCCAGGCCCTGGCCGACGAGGCCGCGCGCGACAGGGCAGGCCGCATCGCCGCCTATCTCGGTCTGGGCGCCGAGGATGGCGCCTTCGCCCATCTCGCCGAGCGCCTCGTCCGCCCCGACCCGGATGACAGTCCGGTGCCCTTCGCGAGCTTCCGCGAAGCCGTGGAGCGCACCCGCTTCGCCGCCGTCTTCACCGCGCACCCGACCTTCTCCCTGCCCCCCGCGACCGGCAAGGCCCTGGCCGAGGCCGCGAGCGGCGCCCCCTTCCCCTCCGGCCTCTCGCACCGCCCCACGGCGCCGAGCCTGCGGGAGGAATTCGACCAGGCCGTCTCCGCCATTATCCGCGGCCGCGACGCGCTGGACGAGATGACCGCCGCCCTGCTCACCCAGGCCCGCGCCACCTGGGGCGAGCGGGCACTGAGCCTGGTGCCCGCGCCGGTCATCCTCGCCTCCTGGGTCGGCTACGACACCGATGGGCGGACGGATATCAACTGGTACGACACGCTGCGCCTTCGCCTCGTGATGAAGCAGCTGCAGCTCGAAAGGCTGGGCAAGCAACTCGCCCCCCTCGGGGCACCCACCGCCACGCTCATCGAGCGCATCGAGGAGGCGGTGGAGATGGTGGAGGAGCAGATTGCCGCCGCCCCCACGGGCGCCGACCCCGCCGCCGTGCAACGCTTCGCCCAGAAGCTCGTGCGCGGGCGCGACGAGGCGCTGACGGAGACGGCCGCCCTCGCCCCGCTCTTCGCCCAAGCTCTGGCGGAAGCACCCGACGAAGCGACGAAACTCGCCATCGCCGTCGCCCGCGCGGGCTTCGAGGCGCATGGGCTGGCGCTCGGCCACACCCATGTGCGGCTCAATTCCACGCAGATCCATAACGCGCTGCGCCAGCGGCTCGGCATGTCCGAGGCGCCGACCGACATGGCCTCGCGCCGCGGCCTGCTGGCCGATATCAATACCGCGCTCGCCGCCGTCTCGCCCCAGCCGGTGGATTTCGGCGCGCTCATGGCCGAGCAGGCCTCCGCCTCGCGGCTGATGATGACGGTCGCGCAGATGGTCAAGCATATCGACGCGAGCAAGCCCGTCCGCTTCCTCATCGCTGAGACCGAGACGGGCTATACGCTGCTCGCCGCCCTCTGGCTGGCGCGGCGCTTCGGCATCGAGAACCTCGTCGAGATTAGCCCCCTCTTCGAGACGGCCGAGGCGCTGGAAAAGGGCGAGCGCGTGCTGGAGGAGGCGCTGCGCAGCCCGGAATATCGCGCCTATCTCCGCGCCCATGGGCGGCTGACGCTGCAGTTCGGCTATTCGGACAGCGGGCGCTACGTCGGCCAGCTCGCGGCCTCCTACCTGGCCGAAAGGCTCAAGCTGCGCCTCGCGGAACAGCTCAAGCGCCATGGGCTCACCGGTATCGAGCTGGTGCTCTTCGACACCCATGGCGAGAGCATCGGGCGCGGCGGGCATCCCAACAGCCTGCTCGACCGCTTCGACTATCTCTCGCCGCCCGCCGTGCGCCTTTCCCTCGCCAAGGGCGGCTTCCGGCTGCGGGAGGAGACGGCCTTTCAGGGCGGCGACGGCTATCTGCTCTTCGGCACCCCCGCCCTCGCCCGCGCGACCATCGCGCGCATCTGCGAGCATGCCTTCGCTCCGCTGGTCGAGAAGGCCGACCCTATCTATCTCGAAAGCGATTGGGGCGCGGATTTCTTCGCCAATGCGCGCACCGCCGTGCAGGGCCTGGTGGCGGACCCTGGTTATGCCGCCCTGCTCGGCGCCTTCGGCCCAGGGCTGCTGGACCGCACCGGCTCCCGCCCCGCTGCCCGGCAGACGGACGGCATGGGCGGCGTGGCGCGCATCACCCATCCCTCGCAGCTGCGCGCCATTCCGAATAACGCGATCCTGCACCAGCTCGGCTGGCTCGCGAATACGCTGCACGGGCTGGGCACCGCGGCCATGGCCAATCCGGATGGCTTCGCGGATCTGCGCACCCGCTCGCCGCGTTTCGCCCGCGCCATCGCCATGGCCGAACATGCCGCCGCCGTCAGCGATATCGGCGTGCTGCGCGCGGCGGTCGATACGCTGGACCCGGGGCCCTGGCTCGACCGCGCGAGCTTCACCACCCGGCCCGGCCGGCGCGAGACGCTGATGGCGGTGGCCGAGGCGCTGGAGAAGCTGAACCTCTCCGCCGGCGTGCGCCGCATGTTCCGCCGGCTACAGGCCGACGCGCTCAAGCTCCGTGCCGCCTGGCCCGAATTGCCGCGCATGAGCGACCGGCTGGTGTTGCTGCATGCGCTCCGCCTCGCACTCATCCAGCGCATTTGGCTGCTGGCGGTGGAATTGCCCGAATTCAGCCCCCGCCACGGCGCAACGCGCGAGATCCTCGTGCGCCGCATCCTGCAGCTCGATGTGGAGCCGGTGCTGGAACTGCTCGCCGAGGTCTTCCCTGCCGCCCCCGATCCGTCGAGCGGGCTGGATTTCGGAGAGCCCGCCCCCGGCCGCGAAGGCACTTCCTATGCCCGCGAACACGCCACGATTTTCGAGCCCATGCGGACCTATTTCAGCCTTGTCCGCGAGTGTTCCGCCGCCATCACGCATGAGGTGGGCGCATTCGGGTGAGAGGGCGCCTCGTCATGGAGATGCAATGCAAACGTCATCGCTCTGACAACCGCCGGGTTTAAGCCGCTGCCCATCTTTGACGATGGGGCCTGGAAACAATGGCACGGCGCAATGTCCTTCTGATCGTGGTCGACCAATGGCGGGCGGATTTCCTGCCCGTCCTCGGCGCGGGTTACCTCAAGACACCGAATATCGATCGGCTCTGCCGCGAGGGCGTGACCTTCGCGAACCATGTCACCACCACAGTGCCCTGCGGCCCGGCGCGCGCGAGCCTGCTGACCGGCCTCTATCTGATGAACCATCGCGCAGTGCAGAATACCGTGCCGCTCGACAGCCGCCATATGAACCTTGGCAAAGCGCTGCGCCGCTGCGGCTATGATCCGGCGCTGATCGGCTACACGACGACGACGCCCGACCCGCGCACGACGAGCGAGCGGGACCCGCGCTTCACCACCCTGGGCGACCTGATGGAAGGCTTCCGCTCCGTCGGCGCCTTCGAGCCCAATATGGACGGCTATTTCGGCTGGCTCGCACAGAAGGGTTTCGAACTCCCGGCCAACCGCGAGGAAATCTGGCTGCCGGAAGGCGAGGATGCGGTGCCGGGTGCCACCGACCGCCCCTCGCGCCTGCCGGCCGACTGCTCCGACACCGCCTATTTCACCGAGCGCGCGCTGACCTATCTGAAGGGCAAGGGCGAGAAGCCCTGGTTCCTGCATCTCGGCTACTGGCGCCCGCATCCTCCCTTCGTGGCCCCCGCACCCTATCACGCGATGTACAAGCCCGAGGATATGCCGAAGATGACGCGCGCCGCCTCGCTCGATGCCGAGGCCGCGCAACATCCCTTGCTCGACTTCTATCTGCGCAGCACCAAGCAGGCCTCCTTCTTCAAGGGCGCCGAGGGCGAGGTCGCGAAGATGAAGGAAGCCGAGATCGCGCAGATGCGCGCCACCTATTGCGGGCTGATGACCGAGATCGACGATAGCCTAGGCGCCGTCTTCGATTATCTCGACCAGACGAAGCAGTGGGAGGAGACGATGGTGATCTTCACCTCCGACCATGGCGAACAGCTCGGCGATCATCACCTGCTCGGCAAGATCGGTTATTTCGACGAGAGCTTCCGCATCCCGCTCATCGTGAAGGACCCGACGGCCCCCGCCTCGCTGCGCGGCCGCGTCGCGACCGATTTCACAGAAAGCGTCGATGTGATGCCGACCATTCTCGACTGGCTGGGCGGCGAGGTGCCCCGCGCTTGCGACGGCCGCTCCGTGGTGCCGCTGGTGCATGGCGACAAGCCCGCCGATTGGCGTGACGCGCTGCATTACGAATACGACTTCCGCGACGTGCATTACAGCAAGCCGGAAAGCGACCTCGGCCTGCCGATGGATGAGGCCTCGCTGATGGTGATCCAGGACGAGAAGTTCAAATACGTCCATTTCGCCGCGCTGCCACCGCTCTTCTTCGACCTGACGAAAGATCCCGACCAGTACAACAATCTCGCCGAAGACCCGGCCTATGCCGACAAGGTCAGGGAATATGCGCAGAAGGCGCTCTCCTGGCGCATGAAGCATGCGGAGAAGACGCTGACGCATTTCCGCTCGACCCCGCAGGGGCTCGAGGAGCGCGTCGTGGCGCCCGCTCCCGGTCATCATCGCCTGGCCGCCGACTGATATCGCTGGTGCGGTATAAGGAGACGTAAAACGCCAATCTCGCCGATCTTACAGCCAAGCTGAAAACCAAGTGCCTGTAAGGGCGTTCTTACAAGTGCTTGCGGGGCCGCGCCCCGCCTCAAACAAGGGAGTGTCAGTCATGGATCGTGATCGCGTTGAAGGCATGATGAAGCAGGCCAAGGGTGCCGTGAAGGAAGCCGCCGGCAAGGTGACCGGCGACGCCAAGCTCAAGGCCGAAGGCAAGGCCGACAAGGTCGAGGGCAAGGTGCAGAACGCAGCGGGCAGCGCCAAGGACAAGCTGCGCGACGCCTCCCGCTAAGGGCTTCTCCCGCCCGCCGCCGGCCCAAACGGGCGCCCGGCGGCGGGCCTTGGGAGGCTGCGCCCCGTTGGAGGAAACCCCATGTCGAGCCATACCGCGGACGGGCCTTTCGAGCGCCATTATGAAACGGCGCCGCGCGATACCGCGATCGAGGGGGCGCCGAGCCTCCTGTCACGCATTTCCTGGGGTGCCATTCTGGCCGGCGCCGTCATCGCGCTGACGGTCGGCATCATGCTGAATGTCCTGGGCGCCGGCATCGGCACCATGCTCATCGACACGACGGCACGGGACACGCCGGATGCGACGAATTTCGGCCTGATCGGCGCCGCCTGGGTGCTGATCGCCAATCTCATCGGCCTGTTCACGGGCGCCTATGCCGCCGCCCGCCTCTCCGGCACCGCCGATGGCACGGACGGCACGCTGCACGGCATCGCCGTCTGGGGCACGACCTTCCTGATTTCCGCTTTGCTCATCGGCAACCTCGCCATGAACGTCGCCTCGACCGCGACGACCGGCGCGGCCAATCTCCTGGGCGGCATGGCCCGGGGCACGGGTGCCGTTCTGGGTACGGCGGGCGAGCAGGTGGCGAACCGCGCCGGCAATGAGAACCTGCCCGATGCCAGCAGCGTGCAGGCGATGATCGACCGCGCGCGCAGTGCGCTCGAAGTCGGCGGCGATCCCGCCACGATGAATTCCGATCAGCGCAAGGCCGAGATGGCGAAGCTCGTTGCCCGGCGCGTGACGGATGGCCCGCTGCCCGCCGGCGACCGCGACCGCCTTGTGGCGCTCGTCTCCGCCGAATATGGCATCAGCCAGGATGACGCCCGCCAGCGCGTCGACCAGCTGGAGCAGCAGACGCAGCAGGCCGCGCAGCAGGCTGAGGAGCAAGCGCGTCATGCCGCCGATGCGGCCGCGAAGGGCGCCTCCATCGCCTCCTTCTCGATCTTCGCGACTATGCTGCTCGGCCTGATCGCGGCTATCCTGGGCTCGCGCAGCGGCACCCGTGCCGTCTACGAGGCCCGCGTGATGGTGCGGGATCGCGATTATCGTTGATCCTGCCTAAGGTAGAGATAAGTGACCCGCGCGGCCCGAAAGAGCCGCGCGGGTTTTCTATATGCCGCTGAACCAGTTGTAGCCCTGGTCTTCCCAATAGCCGCCGGGATTATCGTTGGTCACGGTGATGGCCATGATGTGCTTCGGGTTCTTGAAGCCGAGCTTGGTCGGCACCCTCAGCTTCACCGGATAGCCGTATTTCACCGGCAGAGGCTGCCCATCGAAATCCAGCGCCAGGATGGTCTGCGGATGCAGCGCCGTCGCCATGTCGATACTGCTGTAATAGCGATCGGCGCATTTGAAGCCGACATAGCGCGCCCGCATATCGGCCCCGATACGCTCGAGGAAGGTGCGGAAGGGCACGCCGCTCCAGCGGCCGATCGCGCTCCAGCCCTCGATGCAGATATGCCGCGTGATCTGGCTTTCCTGCGGCAATCCGCGCAGCTTCTCGATCCCCCAGGGCGAGCGGTCCTGCACCAGGCCCGAGACTTCCATCGCCCAATCCTGCCCATCCACCTCGGGCGCATCGTCCTCGATGTAGAAAGCATTGAAGGGAAATGGCCGCGTGATCTCGGCCTCGGTATAGGTCGGCGCCAGGCGCTCGCCGCTGAAGAGCGCGGCCTGCACCTTGTCGTTCCAGCGGGACATGCCCCAGAGGATCTTGTCGACCGTATCGCCATCCTGGAGGTTGCAGCCGGTGAGCATGGTCAGCGCACCGAGCGACAACCCCCGCCGCAGCAGCAGCCGGCGCTCCACCTTCTGCAGCGCCTTGCGGTGATCGGTGAGGCGAATGCCTTTCACGGCCTGGTCTCCTTCTCCACCGCGAGGCGCGGCCCGCCGGTGATTATGCCGGCCAGCGTGCGCGGGAAGAGCAGCACCAGCGCGAGATGCAGCACCACGAAAGCCGCGATGCCGGCCATGCCGATGAAATGCACCCGGCGCGCGATCTCGTAGCCGCCGAGAAGATCGGCGAGCCAGGCGAGCTGCACCGGCTTCCACAGCGCGAGGCCCGAGGCGACCATGAGCACGCCGAGCAGCAGCACGCCGAGATAGAGCGCGCGCTGCACGGCATTATATCCATGGCCCTCATGCTTCAGCCGAAAGGTCAGGGCCGCGCGGATATCGCGCCAGAGCGGCCCCACCGGCAGCATGCGGCGCCGCAGATGGCCGCTGATGATCGCATAGGCCAGGTAAAGCAGCCCATTGCCCACCAGCAGCCACATGGCCGCCAGATGCCAGGCGATATTCCCGCCCAGCCAGCCCCCGAGCGTCGCCCATTGAGGGAAGACGAAGCCGAAGAATGGCGAGGCGTTGTAGATCCCCCACCCGCTCATGATCATGCAGGTCATGGCGAAGGCGTTGATCCAATGGGTGAGGCGCACCGGCAAAGGATGCGCGCGGCGGGATGTCACGGCCATCACATCGGGGGCGTGAGCCCGTCCTTGCCCACGCTGATGCTGCCGGCCGTCACGGTGCCATCGGCGGCGCGCGTGCCATTGACGATCACCTTGGCGCCGGGCGTCAGCGCCGAGACATCGGCGGGCGCATAGGTCACGATCGGCACGTCGTCGGGGATGATGACGCGCTTCTCGCCGCCATTATAGGTCAGCGTGATGGTCCGCCCCTCGGCATGGGCCAGGCTGCCGACGGTGCCGTTGGTCATGGTGCTCTGGGGTGCGAGGTCCCAGGCCCGATGGCCCTCGCCCACGCCGCGCATGGAAGGCGGGAAGACTTGGATTTCGAGCGCCTTGAGCGAGCCGTCCGGCAGCGGCACGGCGGCGGTGCCGATATAGCTGCCCGGCTGGATCTCCGAAGGCTGCGCGACGGTCAGCCAGGTCACGCGCGGGTTCTCGGGCAGTTGCACGCTGGCCTTGCTGCCGTTGCGCAGCGTCAGGTGCAGCACACGGCCGTCCAGGCTGTCGATGCTGCCGCGCAGGCGGGCGGGGGTGCCGGAGGGGGATTGGGCGAAGGCCCGGCCCGCGAAAGGCGCGGCAGCCGCGACGGCCAGCAGGAGGCGCCTGTTCATCATCATCTCGATCGATCCTCATCATTGTCGAGGGGCCGCCTCCCGGCTGGCGGCCTTGCCCTCACAGACACCCCCGGCGGGCGTTTATTCCCGGCAAAAAGAAAAAAGCGCGCGCGGCATCCCGTTCGGGAATAAACCGGCGCCGGCGGCGTCCTTTCCGCTGAGGCGGGGCCACGGGGGGCCTCGGAACGGGAGAGCCCATGTCCATCCTGGCGGAGATCGAGGAAGCGGTGCCGGCGCTTCGCCGCTATGCCTGGAGCCTGCTGCGGCACCCGCATGACGCGGAGGATCTGGTGCAGGACACGCTGCTGCGCGCGCTGAGCAGCCTGCCGCGCGAGCCCGGCATCACCGCCGTCCGCCCCTGGCTCTTCACCATCCTGCACAATCTCTCGGTCAGCCGCTGGCGCTCGCTCCGCCGCCGCGCCGCCGCCCGCTTCACGCCCGAGGACAAGGTTGGCCCCTCGCAGGACTGGCACCTCGCCACGCGCGACCTCATGCGCGGGCTGGAGGCGCTGAGCGAGGACCAGCGGCGCGTGCTGCTGCTCGTCAGCGTCGAAGGCTTCGATTATCGCGAGGTGGCGGCCATCCTGGGCCTGCCCATCGGCACTGTCATGTCTCGCCTGAGCCGCGCGCGCGACGCGCTGGCCGCACAGATGGAGGAGGGCCAGCGCCAACCGCTGCGCCGTGTGAAATGAACAGCCCCATTCGCGAGGAAGACCTGCATGCCTTCGTCGATGGCCGGCTCGAACCGGCCCGGCGGGCGGAAGTGGAGCGGCTGATCGCCGCCGAGCCGGCCCTGCGCCTGCGGCTCGAGGCCTGGGCGCGGCAACGGCAGGCGCTGCGCGAGGCTGCCAGCGCCCTGCCCCCAGGCCCCACGCCGCCCTCGCTCTCCACCACCATGCTGCTGGAACAGCACCTGGCCCGCCGCAGGCAGCCCTGGCGCATGGCCGCCGCCGCGGCGGTGATCTTCGCCCTGGGCGCCATGTCGGGCATGGGCGGCAGCATGATGATGCCGAGTCCTCCGCGCCCCACGGAGATCGCCCGGCTGCAGATGGAGGCCGCCTCGGCCTATCGCGTCTTCGCCGTCGATGCCCGGCCGATGGAGATGGATGCGAGCCACCCCGAGGCCCTGCGCGCCTGGCTCGCCCAGAAGCTCGGCCATGCGGTGACCCTGCCGGACCTCTCGGCCCAGGGCTATCACCTGCTCGGCGGGCGGGTGCTGGCCGCCATGTACGGCCCTGCGGGCATGCTCATCTACGAGGATGCGATGGGCACGCGGCTGACGGTCTATATCCAGCCCATGCGGCTCGGGCGCGAGGCCGAGATGCGGCGCGTGGCCATGGGCAGCGTGAGCGGCTTCGCCTGGATCACCGGCAAGATCGGCTATTCCGTCCTGGCCGGCGAGGACGATGGCGAGGAGTTGGACGGCATCGCCGCCAAACTCCACGCCGCCAGCCGGACCTAGCTGCCGACCTTCAGCGTCGAGACCAGCCCGCGCAGGCAGGCGAGCAGCGAGAGCGCCGTGATCTTGCCGGTCTTGGGGTTCTCCTCGGTCGGCACGTTCTCGATCGTCATGGTCAGGCGCGCGGCTTCGGCCTCGACGCGGATGGTGTGGGTATTGCGCGTCACGGCCGGGTCGGCCCAGATCTCGACCATGGTGCGCTCCGGCCCGATGCCGGCCAGGGCCAGGGCGGCCGCGACATTCACATTGGCCGGGAAGCCCTGGGCCGCGTCGAAGGCATTGCCCTTGAAGACGCGCTGGGCCGCCGTCACGGCCGAGAGGTCGATGCCGTTCTTCTCGAGATAGGGCGCGCCCATCAGGCCCCGGGGCGGCTTGCGCGTCTCGATGGTCACGCTCTCCACCGCCCCCTCGGCGGCGGCACGGACGGCGTCCAGCCCCAGCAGCGCGCCGGTCGGCACCACGATGCGGGCGCCGGTGGCCTTGGCCTTCTCCACCAGATGCATGCGCGGCAGCAGGGCGCCGACCGAGGAGGGCACGAAAATGCGCCCCTTGACGATGGCGGCCTCGGCGATGGTCTCGAAGACGGCGGCGGGCGCGGCCTCGACCACGATATCGGCCGCATCGGCCAGGGCCGCGAGCGGGAGGATGGCGGGGGTGGCCCGGAAACCGGCGAGATTGGCCGCCGCCTTGGCCTCGTCGCGCGCCGCCACGGCCACCAGGCGCAGGCCCGGCACGCCGGCATCCAGCACCTTGGCGAGCTTCAAGCCGATGGCGCCCAGGCCGGCAATGGCGACGGTTTTTTCAGTCATGGCGTTTCCCTCGGACGAATCAGTGCCCGAAGGGTACAGCATCATGTTTTCGGGGAAAGGCTGGGTGAAGAAAGGATGGGCGATCGACGGGGCTCGAACCCGCGACATCCAAGACCACAACCTGGCGCTCTACCAACTGAGCTACGACCGCCACAACGTGGGGGCGCAGATAGGACAAGCAGGGGGGCGCCGTCAACATGGCCCGCCCCGGTCGATACGCATGGCAGTCTTTTTTTGGCCCCGAACCGTCAGATCGCGCGCCGGCCGGCCCTGTTCAGCACCTCGCGCGCCATGGAAAGCCCGGCGGTGAGCGAGGTTTTGGGATTGTCGGGCGAGGGATAGCCCTCCAGCCGGATGGAAAAGGCCCCTGCCCTGCCCCTGGCCGATACCTCATGGACGTTCCGGGCGATGCCCGGGTCCGCGACCAGGGCCACGCGCGTCTCGTCCAGCCCCAGCCCGGCCAGCGCCACGGTCGCGGCCACATTGGCATTCTGCGGGAAGCGGCTGGCCGCCTCGCGGGCCGTGCCCTCGAAAAACACGCGCGCCTCGGTGAGCGAAGCGAGGTCCAGCGCCGACTCGGCCGCCGTGCCCTTCCAGGCGAGGGGCGGCTTGCGGCCGGTATAGACGACCTCCTCCAAGCCACCGAGCCGGAGCGCCGCCAGGGCGTCGATACCGCCCACGGCCCCAGCGGGGAGGATCAGCCTCGCCCCGCCCAACTCGGCGGCCGCCGTCAACGCGGCCTCCACAGCCCGGTCGGCCAGCACGCCGATGGAGATCACCGCCAGATCCACCCCCGCCGCCAGCACCGCCGCGCCATGCTCGCGCACCCCGGCATGGCCGGCGCATTCGGCGACCATTTCCAGCCCATCGGCCAGGAAATCGCTCATCGCGCCATGGACGGCCCGGCTGCGGCAGAGCCTGCCGCCATGCTCATCCAGCAGCGCCACAGCTTTGGCCCGCGACGTGTCGCGCACGAGAAGGGAGAGATGCTCCAGCGGCGCCGGCAGGGCCTCGGCCAGCGCGCCGAGCACCGTCTTCGCCATGCCGCCCGCCCCGATCAGCCCGAGCCGCATGGCGCTAGAACTCCATCTCGATCATCACCGGCACATGGTCGCTCGCCTGGGTCCAGCCACGGGCGGGCTTGAGGATGCGGTAGCCCTTGAGGTTCGGCACCAGGTCGGGCGTGATCCAGACATGGTCGAGGCGGCGGCCCTTATCGGCCGCCTCCCAGTCCCGCGCGCGGTAGGACCACCACGTATAGACCTTGGTCGGCTCCGGCTCGAGATAGCGGATGGCATCCACCCAGCCGCCCACCTTCTGCCAGTTCAGCAGCGTCTGGCACTCGATGGGCGTGTGGGAGACGATCTTCAGGAGCTGCTTGTGGCTCCAGACGTCATGCTCCAGCGGCGCGATGTTCAGGTCGCCCACCAGCACGGCGCGGCGATCGGCCCGATGCCCCGCGTTCCAGGCCGTCACCTCGGCCAGGAAGTCGAGCTTATGGGCGAATTTCACGTTGAGATCGCGGTCCGGGATGTCGCCGCCGGCCGGGATGTAGAAGTCGTGCAGCTCGATCTCGCCGCCCGGCGCCTCGAGCGCCACGCCCACATGCCGGCAATCGCCCTTGCCGCACCAGTCGGGCCCCTCGGTCAGCTCCCGGAAGGGCACCCGGGAGAGGATGGCGACGCCGTTATAGCCCTTCATCCCCCTGATGGCGCGGTTGGGGTAGCCGAGCGCCTCGATCCCCTCATGGGGGAAGAATTCGTCGGGGCACTTGGTCTCCTGCAGGCAGATGACGTCCGGGTTCATCTCCCGCACGAGATCGCCGAGCAGCGGCAGGCGCAGCCGGACGGAGTTGATGTTCCAGGTGCATATCCGCAGCATCGAGGGCCCCATTCACGCAGACGCCTTGCTTGTGCAGGCCCGGGGCCGCCCCGGCAAGTCACCCCGTCACGTCACGCGTGGCGATGGACGACGCAGATCTTGTTCCCCTCCGGGTCTCTGAAATAAGCGCCGTAGTAATCCGGCGCGTAATGCGCGCGGATGCCGGGCGCGCCTTCGTCGAAACCGCCGAGTTCAAGCGCCTTGGCATGGGCGGCATCCACCGCCTCCCGCGTTGGCGCGGCCAGGGCCACCATCCAGCCATTGCCCCAGGTGGCAGGCAGCCACGGCATCGTAGAAGGCGAGCGCACGCTCGAAATCGCGGGTGCCGATGGTCACATGGCTGAACATTCGTCTCTCTCGCTGGATGCTGCTCGTTCAATAGGACCGTGGCAGGCCCAGCACCTTCTCGGCAATGAAGCAGAGCACCAGTTGCGGGCTGACGGGCGCGATGCGGGGGATCATCACCTCCCGCAGATAGCGCTCCACATGATATTCCTTGGCATAGCCGAAGCCGCCATGGGTCATCACCGCCTGCTGGCAGGCCTTGAACCCCGCTTCCGCCGCCAGATACTTCGCAGCATTGGCCTCCGCCCCGCAGGAAAGCCCGCGGTCGTAGCGCGAGGCGGCGTTGAGCACCATCAGCCGCGCTGCCTGCAATTCCATCCAGCTTTCGGCCAGAGGATGCTGGATGGCCTGGTTCTGTCCGATCGGCCGGCCGAAGACGCGGCGCTCCTTCGCATAGGCCGTGGCTCTTTCGAGGGCGACGAGCCCCAGCCCCACCGCCTCGGCGGCGATGAGGATGCGCTCGGGGTTCATGCCGTGCAGGATATAGTCGAACCCCTTCCCTTCCTCGCCGATCCGGTCCTCCACCGGCACTTCCAGCCCATCGAAGAAGACCTCGTTCGAATCCACCGCCTTGCGCCCCATCTTCTCGATGACCGAGACGCGGACACGGCTTCTGTCGAGCGTGGTGTAGAAAAGGCTGAGCCCCTCGGTGCGGCGCGTCACCTCTTCCAGCGGCGTGGTGCGGGCCAGGAGCAGCACCTTCTCGGCGACCTGCGCCGTCGAGATCCAGACCTTCTGGCCGGTCACGCGGTAGATCTCGCCCTCGCGCACCGCCCGCGTCTTGAGCTGGGTGGTGTCGAGCCCCGTATTCGGCTCCGTCACCGCGAAACAGGCCCGCTCGCGCCCCGCGATCAGCGGCGGCAGCATCCGCGCCTTCTGCTCCGCGCTGCCGAAAACCACGACGGGGTTGAGGCCGAAGATGTTCATATGCACGGCCGAGGCGCCGCTCATGCCGGCGCCCGACTGGCTGATCGCCTGCATCATGATCGCCGCCTCGGTAATGCCGAGCCCTGCCCCGCCATATTCCTCGGGCATGCAGATGCCGAGCCAGCCGTCCCGCGCCAGGGCCTGGTGCAATTCGGCCGGAAAGGCGCCGTCATGATCGCGCGCGAGCCAGTAATCGTCGCCGAAAGCCGCACAGAGCCTGGCGATGGCCTCGCGCAGGGCCTCCTGGGCGGGGGAAAGCTCGAACTCCATGGCGTCCTCCATTTTTGCCCAGCATGGCGCAGCGGCGGCGGGGCCGGAACCGCCCCGCCGCTTCGCGCCCGCTTGGCGGAACAGGGCGGGACAGGCGGCGCCAGGGCGTGTAGAGCCGCCGCATGCCGTTGCTTCTCATCGCCTATGCCGCCTTCATCGGCCTGGGCCTGCCCGACCCCCTGCCCGGCGCGCTCTGGCCCGTCTCGCGGCATAGTTACGGCATGCCGACCGAGGCATTGGGCCTCGTGCTGGCCGCCATCGCGGGCGGCTATGTGCTGGCGAGCCTCGTCGCGGGCCGGGCCATGGAGGCTTTCGGCACGGGCGGCGTGCTGGCGGGCAGCGTGGCGCTCACCGCCATCGCGGCGCTGGGCCAGGCCATGGCGCCGCCCTGGCCGCTCCTGCTGCTCTGCGCCGGGCTCGCGGGGCTGGGCGGCGGGGCGGTGGATACGGGGCTCAACATGTTCGCGGCCCGGCATTTCGCCCCGCGCCATCTGAACTGGCTCCATGCCTGCTGGGGCCTCGGCGCCACGCTGGGCCCGACCATCGCCGCCTTCCTGCTCGCGGAGGGCGCAAGCTGGCAGGCGGGCTATGCCGTGGTGGGCTCCATCCTCGCCGCCCTCACCATGATCCTCTCGCTCACGCGTCGCCGGTGGGATGACGGACCGTCGGAAGCCTCGGATGGCCCCCGCGTGCCCGCGTTGACCGTGCTGCGCCAACCCGTGGCGCGGCGACAGATCGGCATCTTCTTCCTCTATTGCGGGGTCGAGGCCGGGGCCGGGCAGTGGTGCGCGACGGTGCTGAACGAGGCCCAGGGCGCTTCCCCCGCCTTCGCCGGGCTGGCCGCCACGCTCTATTGGGGCTCCATCGGCCTCGGCCGCGTCGGCATGGGGCTGATCGTGGAACGGATTGGCGCCGACCGGCTGATCCATGCCGGCGCCTGGGCCTCGGCGGGGGCAGCCGCGATCTTCGCGCTCGGGGCGGCGGGCGGGCCCTCGACGCTATGGCTCAGCCTGCTCGGCCTGGCACTGCTGGCCGTCGCCCTCTCGCCGCTCTTCCCCACGCTGATGTCGCGCACGCCGGCGCGCATCGGCCCCGGCGCGGTGCATGTGATCGGCGCGCAATCCGCGGCCGCCACCGTCAGCATCGCCATCGTGCCGGGCGCGCTGGGCCTGGCCGCCGGGCATGTCGGCCCCGCCATCGTGCCCGCGCTGTTGCTGGCCCTGGCCCTGCTGCTCGCCTGGCAGATCCGCCGCCTGACGGTGACGGCGAAGGGCGCCTAAAGCCCCCGCAGGAAGGCCACCGCGCGCGCCAGGGCGAGGCGGCCGGCCTCGCCATCGAGGTCGAACTGATATTCATGCCCCAGCGGCGGCACATGCCCGCGCGGGTAGAAAAGCGCATCCACCCTCACGCCCTGGGCGCGCAGGGCTTCGTCCATCAGGACCGATTGCAGCCGCAGCGGATCGTCATTGCCGACGGTGATGAAGCTCGGCGGAAAGGCAGGGGTCAGCGCGCGAGCGACCGAGGCCAGTTCATAGCCCGGCACGGCCCGCCAGTCGCGCGAGCCGCTATAAGCCCAGTTCATGCTCTTCGCGAACCAGGCGATGACGCCTTCGCTTTCCTCGTCGAAAGCGTCGAGATCATAGAGGCCGCAGAAGAGCAGCACGCCCTTCAACTGCGCCGGTGCGATGGGCGAGGCGATGCCCAGCGCCTTCGCATAGCCCGGCGCCGTCACCAGATTGGCGACCTGGGCGGCGATCTGCGCCCCCGCGGAATCCCCGGCCAGGACCAGCCGTGCCGGATCGATGCCGAGTTCCGCCCCATGCTCGACGAGCCAGGCTAGCGCCTTCGTCACCTGCCGAATGGGCTTCGGATAGGTCGAGCCGGGGGCGATGCTGTAGCCGATATTGACCACCGCGAAGCCCTGCCCGGCGAGGATGCGCGTGTAATTCGAGAGATCGTGCCGCGTGCCGGAAACGAAGCCGCCGCCATGCACCCAGAGGACGGTGGGCGCCTGCGGGTCGAGCGTCTCGGGCCGATAGATGTCGAGCAGCGCCTCCGGGTCGCGCTCGTCGTAGCGCAGCGCCTTCCTGACGATGAGCCCATGGGGCACATGCTCCTCCAGCCCAGCCGAGGCATGGGCCGCGCCGAGATGGAAGAGGCCGCGGATGAGGAGGATATTCGGCCAGGGCGTCACATACTGCCCGGTGAGAAACAGCGCCGCGCCCAGCAGCGCCACGATCGCGAGGCAGCGACGGAAGACTCTCACGCGGCGACTCTCTAGCGGCGCCGACGGGTCTCGCAGCCCGTGCCGGCGGAAGGCCGGCGATGCGCCGGCCCTCGATTGATGCGCCCGTTGCCCCGGCTCCGTCCAGCGCGATCTATCGGCTCAGCGGGCGAGGAATTCCCGCGTCCAGCCCTTGTAGAGCGCCTCGCGCGCCAGCCCTTCGGGCATTTCCACAGGCAGCCTGCCGCCCTCGCGCTGCGCCTGCAGTACTTCCATCATCGCCTGCGCGGCGGCCATGATCGGCAGATGGCCGAAAAGACATATGCGCACACGCAGGGCCGCCAGTTCCTCCAGCGTCATGCCCTGCGGCAGGGTGGAGAGGATAAGCGGCAGGGTCGTCGCCTCGGAAATGGCCTCGACGGCCTCGCGGTCATAGGAGCCAGCAATGAAGAGCGCGTCCGCCCCCGCCGCCTCATAGGCGCGAAGCCGCGTGACGGCCTCTTCCAGCCCCAGGATCTCGACGGCGCTGGTGCGCGCGATGATAACGAGGCCCGGATCGATCCGGGCCGAGAGGGCCGCGCGGATCTTGCCCACGCCCTCGCCCCGGCTGATGAGCCGCGGCGTCGCGACGCCATAGGGCAGCGGCAGGTCGGTATCCTCGATGGTGAGCCCCGCGACGCCCGCCTGTTCCAGTTCCTCCACCGTGCGGCGCACGTTGAGCGCATTGCCATAGCCATGATCCGCATCGACCAGGAGCGGCGGCGCGCCGGCGCGGCAGATGCGCCGTGCCTGCTCGGCCAGCTCGCTGAGCGTCAGCAGGATGAGATCGGGGGCGCCGAGCACCGTCAGGGAGGCGGTGGAACCGGCGAGGATGGCCAGTTCGAAACCCAGGTCGGTGGCGATACGCGCCGCGAGCGGATCGTGCACCGAGGCGGGGCGCAGGCATGCTTCGCTGGCCAGAAGATCGCGCAGGGCGGCGCGGCGCGCCTGGGCGCTCTCCGGAGGCAGGGTCATTCGCGGTTCTTCCTTCGGTCGTCGTCATTCGGGCGGCGGTCGTCATGCGGGCCTTCCCCGCCCGGGGGGAAGGCCCGCCTCGCATCCCGCGAGGGATAGCGGCATGTCAGGATTTCTCAACCCGAACGCCGCGCTGCCTCGACGGGTTGCGACACTGTCATACGATATCGGCGCAAGCGCCACCGAAGCCGACCGGCAACCGAAGGGAAGGCCCCGCCTCTATGCCCGAGTCAGCGCCCCACGGGTTCCATCCGGACCACCGTATCGGCCGGCGGCGGGGGCGGTGGCTGGATGACGGGCGCAGGCGGCTGGTAATAGGCGGAGGAACGGCCGCGCGTTTCGTCGTTCAGCGGGATCATGCTCGGCTGCGGGCGGCGCATACAGCCGCGGACGATCGGGGCGCAGACGGCGTCCTCGCCATTCGGCGCGTCGTTATTGCCGCTGTAGAAGAGGCTCGCCACCCTGCCATCCTGCACCCGGAAGGTGGCGTTGCAGTTGGAGCCGCTGCCGCCGAGCGTATAGCCGCCGCCGACGATGGGCAGGCTCACGTCGATGCCGCCGCTGGCATCGGATTTGTAGTTGTAGGTCAGGATCTGGGTATGCTCGTCGATCCGGCTGACCTTGTCGGGCACGCCGGCGCAGGATTGCAGCTCGACCAGGCTCATGCCCTCCATATTGATCTGCGCCTGATGGGCGAGGCGGGAATCCGAGTAACCGCAGCCGGTGAGCGCGAAGAGCGCGACGAATAAGGGGGATGACCGCATCGAGCCTCCTGTGACGGTGATCATCCGCCCATGGTGAGGAAGCCGCGCCGATGCCGGAACCCGCGCTCACGCCCTTCTGAGGCCCGGCTGGCGGGCCGGACCTGGCCGTTGCATCATCGCCTGCCCAAGAATCCCCGGATATCCGCCGATGGCCGACCTCGCGAATCTCGATCTCAATCTTCTGCGGGTTTTCGACGCCATCGCGCGGGAGCGGCATGTGACACGGGCGGCGCGGCTGCTGAACCTCTCCCAACCCGCCGTCTCCAACGCCCTGGCCCGGCTCCGCACCGCGCTCGGCGACGAGCTTTTCCTCCGCCGCCCGGGCGGGGTGGAGCCCACGGAACTCGCCCTATCGCTCATCGAACCCGTGGCCGAGGTGCTGGACCGGCTGCGCGCCACCCTCGCCGCCCATGCGCCTTTCGACCCCACGAGCGCCGAGCGCATCTTCAGCCTGGCGCTCTCGGAATATGCCGAGACGGTGCTGGCCCCGCCCCTGCTCTCGCGCCTCGTGAAGGAGGCACCGGGCTGCATGCTCGCCGTCCGCCACGCGGACCGGACCAATGTGCAGGAACTGCTGGCGAGCAATCAGTCGGAAATGGCCGTCGGCATGTTCGACGAGCCGCCCTCGCTCTACACGCGCGTGCGGCTGCTGCCCGAAGCCTTCCTCACCATCCTCCGCCCAGGCCATCCCCTGGCCGAGGGCGAGATGACGCTGGAGCGCTTCACGGCCTATCCGCACCTGCTCCATTCGGCCAATGGCTCGCGCGACGGCGCGCTGGACGTGCCCCTGCAACAGGCTGGCTTCCCCCGGCGGCTCGGCGCCGTGGTGGCGCATCTTTCGGCCGTGCCCGGCATCCTGATGGGCACGGATATGATCATGACCATCTCCGCCCGCCTCGCCATGCAGCTGGCCGAGGCGCATGGGCTGGTCGTGCGCCCCTGCCCGGTCGAGATGCGGCATCTGCGCCTCTCGCTGGTCTTCCACCGGCGCTTCGAGGCCGACCAGGGCCATGCCTGGCTCCGCCGCACGCTGCTCGCCGTCGCCCGCGACATCGGGCCGCACCCGCAGGCCTAGGGCGATCGGCAGGCAGCGCCCCAGACCGAAGCCCTAAGCGCCCGGCCCCACCACCTCGCGCATGGAGACGATGGTGCGGAAGCTGCGCAGATTGGCGTCATCGAGCAGCACTTCGCGCGAGAAAGCCTCGTAGGCCCCCATATCGGCGACCCGCAGTTCGAGCACGAAATCGGCCTCCCCCGTCACATACCAAGCGCGCTTCACCTCCGGCCGCTCGCGCAGCTTCCGCACGAAGGCATCGAGCCGCGCCGTGCCCTCCCGCTCCAGCGAGACCAGGACGAGAATGGTCAGCGGCGTGCCGAGCACGGCCGGATCGACCACGGCGACATCGGCGACCACCACCTTCTCCCGCCGCAGACGGCGAAGGCGGCGCAGGACGGCGCTTTCCGACAGGCCGAGCTTCTCCGCCAGCACACGCGCGGGCGTCTGGTTGTCGCGCTGGATCTCGGCCAGCAGCGCATGATCGGCGGCATCGAGGGTGACGGATTTCGGCATCCAATTGGCCTATTTCGGCGAAAACAGGCGCAAGAAAGCATGAATGAGGCGCCATTCGCCAGGGCCGGACGGCAGAATGGGCCCATGACGACGCCCCTCCAGGAAAGCCCGGCCGCCATCGCGGCCACGCTGCTCCCGCTCTCGCCCGATTACGCGCCCACTCCGCTGCTGGACCTGCCGCGCCTCGCCGCGAGGCTGGGCGTGGCCCAGGTCCTGGCCAAGGACGAGGGGCGGCGCATGGGCCGTAGCTTCAAATCCCTCGGCGGCACCTATGCCGGGCTACGCGCGCTCTCGCGCTGGGCGGGGATGGAGATCCCGGCGCTGATCGCCGAGCGCCCCGCCGGCTTGCCGCCCCTGATCTGCGCGAGCGACGGCAATCACGGGCTCGCCGTGGCCGCGGCGGCGCGTTTCGCGGGCGGGCCGGCGAGGGTCTATCTGCATCACCGCGTGCCGGAGAGCCGGGCGCAGCGCATCGCCGCCCTTGGCGCCGAAATCGTCTGGATCACCGGCACCTATGACGACACGGTCGATGCCGCCGCCATGGCCGCCCGTCGCGGCGAGGGCCTGCTGATCGCCGATACGGCGCTGGAGCCGGAAGACCCCGTCGTGAACGACGTGATGGCGGGCTATGGCGTGATCGCCCATGAGGCGCGGGCCCAGGCCGAGGCGGCGGGCCACCCGGCGCCCACCCATCTGGTGATCCATAGCGGCGTGGGCGGCTTGGCCGCCGCCATGGCAGCCGGCGTCGCGGATTGGCTCGCGGCGCCCGCCGCGATCATCGTCGCCGATCCGGCCGAGGCGCCCAGCGTCGATGCCGCGCTGAAGGAAGGCCGGCCGGTCAGGGTGCAGGGCGCGCTGGAGACGGCAGCCGAGATGCTCGCCTGCGGTGAGGCGAGCGGCCCGGCGCTGGCCGTGCTGATGGCCCACGGCGCCAAGGCGGTGCTGGTGCCGGAAGCGGCCTTCGAGGCGGCCCCACAGGCCCTGCTCGACGCGGGCGGCCCGGCCAGCACCCCCTCCGGCACGGCGGGCCTCGCCGGAGCCCTGCATCTGGCGGCCCAGGGCGCGCTGCCACCCGAGGCGCGGCTACTGCTGGTGATCAGCGAAGCGGCACTTCCAACGCTCAGTCCGAACAAATAAGCAGTAAAACGGTACCATAAAGCATCCCCATACCGAGCAACGGCCGAGGATCGCTCAAGAATAACCAGAAACTTCTTCCACTTGTCGGCGTTCTATAATTCCAAGCAAGAGGAGGAAGTACCATGGCTCCGGACGGAAACGTCGCCCGCAAGGAAACCACGTCCCTCATTTCTTCCGATAAGGTGGAAGGGACTTCGGTTTACGATCCGGCGGGCAATAAGCTCGGCTCTATTCATAGTGTCATGATCGGGAAGATGGACGGCAAGGTCGCCTATGCCGTTCTGTCCTTCGGCGGCTTCCTCGGCATGGGCACCGATCACTACCCGATCCCCTGGGAGCGCCTGCGCTACGATACGCGGCTGGACGGCTATGTGACGGACCTGTCCAAGGCCCAGCTCGAAGGCGCGCCGAAATACACCGCGACCGAAGCCTGGACCACGGATGACCGCCGCTGGGCGACCGATGTGGACGGCTATTACGCCGGCCCGCGCTTCCCCGCGCTCTGAGGCTAAGAAGCGTCAAAGAATAGCGAAGGCGGCGGTTCCGGAAGGACCGCCGCCTTTCTCATGCCTGGCGTGCCGCGCGGGGCGATGACGCGCCCCATGTCTCGGCCATAGCAGCATTGGAAAAGTTACGGGCCGGGCGGTTCGGGGCATTCATGCCAGCGAACCCCTTCACTCGTGGTTTCCATCCAGCTTTTCCTCCGGCACCGGCTGGAGTGGTGGCATATTTCGACGTCGCGGATGGCGCGAATGCCGATGAAAGCCGAAGGAGGAACGCGATGTCCACCAGCGAAGATCTTCGTCGCCTCGCCTTGTCTCTGGAAGGAACAGTGGAGGCACCGCATTTCGATCGCATGGCGTTCAAGACCCGCCGTATCTACGTGACCCTTGCCAGCGACGGCCGCACGGCGAATTTCAAGTTCACGCCCGAGCAGCAGGCATTCAAATGCATGATGGCGCCGGAGATTTTCTCGCCCGTGCCCAATGGCTGGGGCAAACGCGGCGCGACCACGGCGCAACTCGCCCGGCTAACGGAACCGGAACTCGAGGATGCGCTGCGGATAGCGTGGGCAAATGCCAGTCAGAAACGGGCGCCCAAATAGCCGCCTCGCGGAGAGGGGCTGCAGCGGCGACCGGATCGCCGCGGTGCCGGGCATTCGGCCCCGATAAAAGGGAAATGGCGCACCCGGAGGGAGTCGAACCCCCGACCCGCGGATTAGAAGGCCGCCGCTCTATCCAACTGAGCTACGGGTGCTGGCGCCCGGCCCTGCGGCCGGGAGCAATTCAATGTGTCCAGTTATCCGGCCGGCCGTAGCGGAAGTTCTCCGCGTAGGATTTCGGCTTCATCGGCGCGCGCGGCACCGGGTTCTCCACTTCATAGGCGTGGCCCTGCGATTCGGCCCAGGCGATCGCCTCCTCCTTGGTATCGAAGGAGAGGCGAAGCTGCGTCGGCGTATCGCCCGACCCCGACCAGCCCGTCAGCGGATCGACCCGCTTGGCTTCATTGGCCAGGAATTCCACGGCCCAGGACCGGCTCTTGGCCTTGCCGGACTGCATGGCAGACTTGGGCGGCACGAAGATGCGAACGACACGCTGGGTCATGACCGGCTCGGTTCCTCACAAGATATCGGGGCGGCGGGACTCGAACCCACGACCTCCTGTACCCAAAACAGGCGCGCTACCAGGCTGCGCCACGCCCCGTCGGGGCGGAACCTATGGGCAGGGCGCGCCGAGGGCAAGCCTCAGCATGCCCCTGCCTCAGCGTGCGGTGCCGAAAATGCGCTGCTCCACCGTATCGCCCACCCGCAGGTTGAGCCGCGCCGCGGTGCCGGCGGCCAGTTCCAGCGTCGCGCGCACGGGCCCCTTGCTCTCGATGGTCGCGAGGCTCTGCGGCACGGTATTCTCGGCGATGCGATGGATTTTCCCCTCGGCCGAGATGAAGACCATGTCGAGCGGCGCGATGGTATTGCGCATCCACATCGCGCTCTCCCGCGGGCTGCCCCAGTCGAAGAGCATGCCGCCATCGGGGGGCACCGTGGGGCGGAACATCAGCCCGGTCATCTGCTGGTCCGGCGTCAGGGCCATCTCGACATTGAAGTCGTGCCGCTTGCCATCGCGGGTGACGATGGTGAGCTTCTCCTTCGGCAGTTCCGGCTGCGGGCCGGTTTGCGCGAAGGCCGAAGGGGCGAAAGCGGGAGCGGCGACGAGGGCAGCGAGGCTGCCCAGCAGGATGCGGCGTTGCATGCGGCGAAGGTAAGGCCGCGCGGCGGCGGCGAAAAGCGGGGCTAGCCTAAAGCTTCGATGAGAAATCGCTCACGATAGCCGCGCTCGCCCTCGGGGGTGATCTCCAGCGTGCGGGAGGCTGGGCGCTTGCGCAGCCAGCCGGCGCCGATCCCATGCTCGCAGAGCGCCTTGCCCAGCCGCCCGGCCAGATGCGGCCGCCGCTCGCTCCAATCCAGGCAGAGGGTGCAGAGCGGCAGGGCGCGGGCCTGGCGGCGCGGTGGCGCCTCGCCCAGTTCCAGCCCGAGGCTCGCCAGGAAGCGCGCGCCGTCGCTCGTCACGATCGCCGCCTCCTCTTGCATCTCGACCCAGCCGTTGCGCTCCATGGAATCGGCCAGCGCCACGCCGAGGCGGCCGGCGATGTGGTCGTAGCAGGTCCGAGCGCGCCGCATCGCCTCGTCGCGGGGGCCGGTGCGCAGGCGCGGCGTCGCCGTCCCGGCCGCGACCAGCATCAGGCTTTCCAGCAACCGCGCGACCTGCGGCGTCGCGAGGCGATGGTAGCGATGCCGCCCCTGGGTCCAGACGGTGAGCAGCCCCGACTGGGTGAGCTGCCGCAGGTGGCCGCTCGCCGTCTGGGGCGTGATGCCGGCGAGGCTTGCGAGTTCGCCCGCCGTCAGAGCGCGGCCATCCATCAGCGCCTGCATCATATTGGCGCGGGCCGGGTCGCCGATCAGGGCGGCGATTTCGGCCATCGAGGCGGTGCTGACCATGCTGGCTCCTTCCGGCCGCTTTCCTTGCGCATCTCGATAGCATGCGGCGGCGGGCGATGCTTCGGGCAGGGCCGAAACATCGGGCGCCTGGCCTCCGCCATCCTCCGCCGCCATGAAAACAGGATAGCGGGCATGAGCTCTCCCTTTCTCGGCTGGCGCGTGGTTGCCGGGGCCTTCCTCGTCGCGGTTTTCGGCTGGGGCGTGGGCTTCTACGGGCCGCCGGTCTTTCTCAAGGCGGTGCAGGAGGCGCGGGGCTGGCCGGTCGGGCTCGTCTCGGCGGCGGTGACGACGCATTTCCTCGCCGGCGCGCTGGTCGTGGCGAAGCTGCCGGGGCTCTACACGCGCTTCGGCCTGGCCAAAGTGACGCTGGGCGGCGCGGCGCTGCTGGGCCTCGGCATCACGGGCTGGGCGCTGGCGCGGGAGCCCTGGCAGCTCTTCCTCGCCACCATCCCGAGCGGGCTCGGCTGGGTCGCCATGGGGGCGACGGCGGTGAATGCGATCATCGCGCCCTGGTTCATCCGCAAGCGGCCGGCGGCTCTCTCCATGGCCTATAACGGCGCGAGCCTGGGCGGGGTGATCTTCTCGCCGCTCTGGGTGGCGCTGATCGGGGCCATGGGCTTCCCGCTCGCCACGGCCGCCGTGGGCCTCGCAATGGTGCTGGCCATTGCCGCGCTCTCCGCGACGCTGCTGCGGCACACGCCCGAAAGCCTGGGCCAATGGGCGGATGGCGAGGCGCCCTTGCCCAACCAGGCACCCGCCGCCGAGATGCCGCCCGTGTCCAATCTCTGGCGCGACCGGGCCTTCCTCACCATGGCCTTCGGCTCCGCCCTCGCCCTCTTCGCGCAGATCGGGCTCATCGCGCATCTCTTCTCCCTGCTCGTCCCGGCATTGGGCGCGAGCGGGGCGGGTTTCGCGGCCGGCGGTGCGACGTTGGCGGCCGTGGTCGGGCGGCAGCTCGTCGGCAGCCTGCTGCCCGCCGGGGCCGATCGGCGGCAGGTGGTCGCGGCGAATCATGCCGTGCAGATCCTGGGCTGCGCCGCGCTGCTGCTCGCGGGCGGCACCAGCCTGCCCTGGCTGCTGCTGGGCGTGGCGCTGGTCGGGCTCGGCATCGGCAATGCCACCTCGCTGCCCCCGCTCATCGCCCAGCAGGAATTCCCGCGCAGCCAGACCAGCCAGGTCGTCGCCCGCGCCGTCGCGGTCAGCCAGAGCGGCTATGCCTTCGCCCCCGCCGCCTTCGGCCTGCTGCGCGACGGCGGCGCCTCCCCCTGGCTCTTCGCGGTGGCCGGCGGGGTGATGGGCCTGGCCATCCTCACCTATCTCGGTGGCCGGGGTGCGGCCGCCGGGCGCTCAGCCCCCTCCCCGGATCACGGCGCGAATGGCGAAGCTCGACTGAATGCGTGAGACACCGGGCATGCGGGAGAGTTGCTCCTTGTGGATGCGCTCGTAATCCGCCGCACCCCGCGCCTCGACCCGGAGCAGGTAATCCGCCAGCCCCGTCATGAGGTAGCATTCCCGCACCTCGGGGCAGCGGCGGACGGCCTCCTCGAAACGGCGGAGATAATCATCCGTCTGCCGTTCGAGCGTGATCTGCACGACGACGATGACGAGATCCCCCGCCTCCGGCTCCTCCACGATGGCCGCATAGCCGCGGATCACCCCCGCCCGCTCCAGCAGCTTCACCCGGCGCAGGCAAGCGCTGGCCGAGAGGCCGACGGACTCGGCCAGATCGGCATTGCTCATCCGCCCATCCTGCCGAAGCAGGCGGAGGATGCGGCGGTCCATCTCATCCAGGCTGTTCAAGGCACAATCTGCGAAAGCATGGCAGTTCCTGCGTCACGGAAACTCGGCATTCGCATCTTATGCCACAGGAATGCAGGAAATGCCGCAGGCTTCGCCGTAGGTTTTAGGTTCAAACAGAGCGGTTGCAGGGTGGCCTTGATGCGCGTTCTCGTGCTCGGCAGTGGCGTGGTGGGCGTGACGAGCGCCTGGTATCTGGCGCGCGAGGGCCATGAGGTGACGGTCATTGACCGCCAGCCGGGCGCCGGGCTCGAGACGAGCTTCGCCAATGCGGGCCAGCTCTCCTACGGCTATTCCTCCCCCTGGGCCGCACCGGGCGTGCCGGTCAAGGCCATCAAGTGGATGCTCAGCCGGCATTCGCCGCTCGTCATCCACCCGAAGCTCGACCCGAAGCAGTGGCGCTTCCTCTGGCAGATTTTCGCCAACTGCACCGAGCGCGCCTATGCCCTCAACAAGGGCCGCATGGTGCGCGTGGCCGATTACGCCCGCGATTGCCTGCTGGACCTCAAGGCCGAGACGGGCATCGAATTCGACGAGCGCAGCCGCGGCACGCTGCAGGTCTTCCGCAAGCAGGCGCAGATCGACCATCTGGGCGACGACCTGAAGGTGCTCGACCAATATGGCGTGCCCTATGAGCTGCTCGACGCCAATGGCTGCGCCGATGCCGAGCCCGCCCTCGCCCTGGTGAAGGAGAAGCTGGTCGGCGGCCTCCGCCTGCCGCAGGACGGCACGGGCGACGCCTTCCTCTTCAGCCAGCGCCTCGCCGCGCTCTGCGCCGAAAAGGGCGTGACCTTCAAGAACGGCGTGACCATCAAGGGCTTGAAGCACGATGCGGGGCGCATCACCGGCGTCGAGACCAGCATCGGCCTGCTGAAGGCCGATCGCTATGTGGTGGCCCTCGGCTCCTTCTCGCCCGCCCTGCTCGCCCCGCTCGGCATCTCCCTGCCGGTCTATCCGGTGAAGGGCTATTCGCTGACGCTGCCGGTCGAGGATGAGGCGGGCGCCCCCGTCTCCACCGTGATGGACGAGAGCTACAAGATCGCCATCACGCGCCTGGGCGACCGCATCCGCGTGGGCGGCACGGCGGAGCTTTCAGGCTTCTCGACCGACCTGCCCGAGGCCCGCCGCCGCACGCTGGCCCATTCGGTGAGCGACCTCTTCCCGCGCGGCGGCGATGTGAGCAAGGCGAGTTTCTGGACCGGGCTGCGCCCCATGACGCCGGATGGCACGCCGGTGATCGGGCCGACGCGCTACGACAATCTCTTCCTCAATACCGGCCATGGCACGCTGGGCTGGACCATGTCCTGCGGCTCCGGCCGCCTGCTGGCGGACCTGGTGAGCGGCAAGAAGCCCAATATCGAGCATCAGGACCTCGCGATCAGCCGCTACGCCGCTTGAGGCCCGGCCGGCGGCGCGCTCCACTGGCGCCGCGGGACGGGAGGAGAAGCGCCAATGCGCGTCGCGGTTTTCGGCACCAAGGCCTATGACCGGCGCTTTCTCGGCGCGGCCAATGAGCGCTTCGGCCATGAGCTGACCTTCCTCGAGCCCCGGCTCGACAGCCTGACCGTGGCACTTGCCGAAGGGCATGATGCCGTCTGCATCTTCGTCAATGACCGTGCCGATGCCGAGGTGCTGACGCAGCTCGCCGAGAGCGGCGTGCGCCTCGTGGCGCTGCGCTGCGCGGGCTACAACAATGTCGATCTCGCCGCGGCTGAGCGGCTGGGCGTCGCCGTGGTGCGCGTGCCGGCCTATTCGCCCCATGCCGTCGCCGAATTCACCGTGGGGCTGATGCTGGCGCTGGACCGGCAGATCCATCGTGCCTGGGCGCGGGTGCGCGAGAACAACTTCGCCCTCGACGGGCTGATCGGGCGCAACCTGCATGGCCGCACGCTGGGCGTGGTCGGCACCGGGCGGATCGGCGCGCTCGTCGCCCGCACGATGCGCCTCGGCTTCGGCTGCACCGTGCTGGCCAGCGACGTGATCGAGGATGCGACGCTGACGGAGGCCGGCATACGCTACGTGCCGCGCGAGACGCTGCTCGCCGAGGCCGAGATCGTCACCCTGCATTGCCCGCTGACGCCCGAGACGCGCCATCTGATCGACGCGGCCGCCATCGCCGCCGCCCGGCCGGGGCTGATGGTGATCAATACCAGCCGCGGCGCGCTGATCGATACCGGCGCACTCATCGAGGGGCTGAAGTCACGCAAGATCGGCGGCGTGGCGCTCGACGTCTATGAGCAGGAGGCCGATCTCTTCTTCGAGGATCTCTCGAGCGAGATTATCCAGGACGACGTCTTCCAGCGCCTGCTGACCTTCCCCAATGTGCTCGTCACCGGCCACCAAGCCTTCCTGACCGAGGAGGCACTGGAGGCCATCGCCGAGACCACGCTGGGCAGCATCAGCGCCGCCGAGCGCGGGGAGCCGCTGCTGCACCGGGTGGATCGCGGCGCGGTGCGGCCGGCGGGTGCCGCGCCGCATAAGGCCTAGGGTCAGGCCACGCGGCACAGGGCCTCAATCACGGGCCGTCAATCATAGGCATAGGCGCCGCCGGCCTCGATGGCGCGGCGATAGGCCGGCAAGGCCTGCACCTTCTCCAGCCAGGCGATGGTATGCGGCCGCGAGCCGTCCAGCCCGGCGCGATGGCGCGCGACCTCGATGGGGAAGCTCATCATGATATCGGCGGCCGTCATCTCCTCGCCCGCGAACCAGGGGCGCTGGGCGAGTTCCGCCTCGACGAAGTCCAGGTGCACCTCGATCATCGGCCTGATCCGCTTGATCGCCAGCCCGCCCAGCAGCGGCACCCGGCTGAGAACCAGCTTCAGCAGCAGCACCGGCATCAGCGAGCCCTCGGCGTAATGCAGGAACATCCGGTAGCGCAGGGCGGAAGCCTCGTCGGCCGGCGCGCCGAGCCGCCCCTGCGCCTTCTCGACGAGATATTCGACGATGGCGCCGCTCTCCACGATCACCCGGCCCTCATCCTCGATGGCGGGCGATTTGCCGAGCGGATGCACCCGCCGCAGCTCCGGCGGGGCGAAGAGCGTCTTCGGATCGCGCTCATACCGCTGCACGCGATAGGGCAGGCCCAATTCCTCGAGCATCCAGAGCACGCGCTGCGACCTGGAATTGTTGAGATGATGCACGACGATCATGGCGGCTCCATAGCGCTCTTCGCCCCGGCGGGCCGCTGCTCAATGCATCCGGGCGGCCCTGGGTTCCAGGCGATGATCGAGCGAAGGCGCCGAACCGGCGAAGTAGCTCGTCAGTTCCCGGCCACGGGCTTCGCCGTGGCCGGGCGCCGGCGCTTCGTCAGGGCACGCCAGAGCCGCACCGAGCCCGCCCATTGCTGGCGAAGCCAGCCACCCGTCACCAGCGCCTCGGGCGCGGTCGGGTCACCCGTTTCGGGGTAGCGGCTGCGGTCGAAATTGGCGGTGCGGAACATCCAATCCCAAACCGGCATCAGCACCGCGTAATTCTTCCCATGCTCGCCATAAGAGAGAATGCCGTGATGCACCCGGTGGAAGCGCGGCGAGACCACCAGCCTCTCCCCGAGCCAGCCGAAGGATATCCGCGCATTCGCATGCGATAGCGCCTCGATCACCTTGAGCAGCATCACGATCACCGGGAACTGCCCGGGCGGCACGCCGATGGCCAGCGCGATCACCCCGAACCAGACGGCCGCGATGGCATCGTCGATGATGTGGTTCCGCGCATCGGTCCAATAGGTCATCTGCTTCTGCGCGTGATGCACGGAATGCAGCGCCCACCACCAGGGAATGGTGTGCTGGAAGCGGTGGCGCCAATACTCGCCGAAATCCAGGATCACGACATAGATCGCCAGCGCCACCAGCGGCCAGTCGCGCAGCCAGGGCAAAAATTCCTCGATCGTGGGCGGGATGAAGCCGCTATCGGCGATCCAGCCGAAAATCCGCTCCTCGGCCGAATAGAGCAGCACGAAGGCGATGAGCGGCAACAGACCGAGCGAGGAAAGCACGGTGTAGAAAACGTCGGTCCAGACCACCGAGCGCGTCTTCCACCGCTCCACCGGCTTCCACTGCTCCAGCGGCCAGCAGACCGCCATGATCACCACGATCTGCAGCAGCCCGAAGAGGAAGAAATCGAGCCAGTTATAGGCATCCTCCGCCCAGTCCATCGCGCCGATGGCATAGAGCAGCGGCTGGATGGCCAATTCGAAGAGCCAGCCGGTGAATTCCGTGTAGAGCCCGTCGAGCGTCTCGAACATCGCTCACCTCCCCGCGGCAGAGAGGGTGTCGAAGCAGAAGCCCTTCTCCTGCAGCCCGCCGATCAGCGCATCCAGCACATTGGAGAAGGGCTCCTTCCGGCTGCGCACGCCCCAATGCATCAGCAGCACCTCGCCATCGCGGATATTGGCGAGGTTGCGCGCCAGCAGGGCGCGATTGGGCGAGGCGTCGCTCGAAAGCTCGTCGCCCAGGAAGCCATTCGCGCTCCAGCCCTGGTGGCGGAAGCCACAGGCGGCGGCCAGGCGCAGGGCATTGGGCGTGGTCCGCCCGCCCGGCGCGCGCCAGAGCGGCAGGGTCTGCGCATTCGGCGCCAAAGCCTTGAGCTTGTCGAGCGGCGCCTGCAATTCGGCGCACATGGCCTGCTGGTCGAGCACCGTGCTGCCCTCGCCCCGGCGCGAGGCATAGCGCACCTTGCCGGGCGAGGGATCGCCCTGGAAGTACCAGTGCCGCAGCGTGTGGCTGGCGAAGACATGGCCCTCGGCCGCCCTTGCGCGCCAGAAATCGCCCCAGCCCTCGCTGAGCGAACTGCTGCCCTTGAAGGTCGGCTCATCGGCGACGAAGAGCGTCACCCGCACATGCCGCTCGCGCAGGATGGCGGCGATCTGCTCCGCCTCCCGGCCCCAGCCGGTATCGATGGTGAGATAGACCGTCCCGGCGCGGCAGGCCTGCTGCGCCTCGGCCGCCGGCCCGGCCAGGAGGGCCAGCAGCCCGGCGACGGCACCGACGAACCGGCGGCGCATCAGCGGCTCGCGACGTTCTGGTGGATGAGGATGCCGTGCGGCGAGCGGCCCACGCGGAACTGCTCCTGCGCGCCCGTCTCCGGGTCCAGCACCCCGACGCGGCCGATCCAGCGCAGCGTCACCCAAAGGCGCCCCTCGGCGTCGAAGGTGATGCAGTCCGGCCCACCCGGCACGTTCCATTGCTGCACGATCTTGAGCGTCTGCGGGTCCAGCGCCGTGATGCGGCTCTCGACGCGGCTGGTGACATAGAGCACCGCCGGCTCGCCCTTCTCGTTCGGCGGGCCCTTGAAGACGGCATGCGCCCCCTTGGCGATCTGGATGGTGCGCTCGACGCTGCGGGTTTCCGGATCGACCACCGCGACGTAATCCGAGCCCATGATGCCGACCAGCAGGCGGCCGTTATGCCAGATCACCCCGGCGGGCTCGGGCCCGACCTCGAGGTTCCACATGGCCTCGCCCTTCTCCAGGTCGATCGCCACGAGCCCCCGCACGCCCTGGAGCGTGACATAGGCGACCTTGCCATCGGGCCGGTAGGCGAGATGGCTCGGCTTGCTGCCGGTGCGCAGCCGGGCCTGGAGGGTGAGCTTCTCGTTCTCGTATTTATAGATATCGACCTGCGAACGGCGCAGCGAGGTCACCACCAGCCGCTTGCCGTCGGGGCTGAATTCCATGTGGTAGGGGTTGGAGATGCGCTCCCGGCTCTTCAACTCGCCGGTGCGCGGATCGAGCAGCAGCATCTCGTTGCCGCCGGAATCCCCGACCATGACGTATTTGCCGTCGGGCGTGACCACGAGGTGATGCGTCTCGCGCAGCACGTTGACGCGGCCGATTTCCTCCCGCGTCGCCGGGTCCAGCACCTGGATATTGGCATCGGCGGAATTGAGCACGAAGAGCGTCGCCGAGCCCGGCGGGCCGGCCGGGGCGATGCGCGCCTCACTGGGCGTGGCAGGCAGCGGCTCGGCCTGGGCGGCGGAGGCGCCGGAGGAGGGTGTGTCGTCCTCGGAGCCTGCGGGGGCGCGCACCAAGGTCAGCGGCGCCGCAGCCGGCAGGCGAGGCTGCGCGGAAGGGCCGGACATGGCCATTCGTAAAGGCATCTCCCCCATGGCGGGGGCGCCCATCGGCGCATTGGCCGCCTGGACCGGAGCGGTGAGAGCCAGCGCCGCGAGGCAAGAAAGCATGGAAGGCAATAGCCGCATCGGCGCGAAACCCAAAAAAAAGAGGCTCTTCCCGTCCAGCATAGGGCCCGCGGCGCTTTGGTTCCAGCGGCAGCCTGCCGCTCCCGGCGCGAGGGCAGCGGCTGAGACATAAACGACACTTGCCGCCGCCTTTAGGAAATATTACCGATTTGCCATGCGCTCATTCATCAATCATGCCCTCTTGGTCAGCCGCTATTCGCTTGCCGTGTTTTATGGCGGGCTCATGCTGGCGCTGGCCATCTACGCCGCTCGCTTCGCCTGGAAGGTGGTGGTCTTCGCCCAGGAGATCTTCACCATGAGCGAGAACGATGCGCTGCTCGGCATCCTCTACCTGCTCGATTCCGCCCTGGTGGCGAGCCTGGTGGTGATGGTCGCCCTCTCCTCTTACGACACGCTGGTCTCGCGCCTGCCGCGCGGCAAGGATGGGGAGGATGTAGACTGGATGGACACGATCGATCCGTCGAACGTGAAGATCAAGCTGGCCACCTCCATCGTGGCCATCTCCTCGATCCACCTGCTGCAGATGTTCATGAAGGTGGAGAGCTACGAGGACCGAACCATCATCTGGGCCCTGGCCATCCACGCCTCCTTCCTGGTCGGCGTGCTCATCCTGGCCATCATGGACCGGCTGGAAGGCCATGTGGCCGAGGCCGGCAAAGAAGTGGACGAGGCGGCGAAGCTCTAGCCAGCCGCTTCAATCTAATGCCCTAAGCGGACAAGTGCCGGCCAATGCCTTGGCCGGCACCTTCATGGCCAGAGCCTCAGCCGGCGCTTGCCGCCCGGGGCACCCGGCATTCCTCCAGAGCCGCCGCCTGGCGCGCCGCGAGTTCCGCCTCGTTGAAGTCGCTGGTCAGTTCCTCGAAGAGGCGGTGCCAGTTGAGCGAGCAGCGCAGGCGCAGGAAAACGCTCCCCAGCCCCACCGCCGCGCGGTCCATCAGCACGAATTCCCGCGGCGGCCGCACGCCCCCGGTGCGCTTCAGCCCGGCATGGACCTCGGCGGCCACCTTGCGGCCGAAGGAGGGGTCATCATCCTCCTGGATCGGGCGCACGCGGTCCTGCATCAGCGGGCCATAGAGGAACTTCGCCCAGAGGCTCAGCACCCGCATCGTCTCGATGGAGATGTCGCGGAAGCCCCAGATGCCGAAGGCCTCGACCATCTTATCCTCATCCTCGTCGCGCACCGCTTCGTAGAGCATGAGCGTCGCGCGCACGAAGGAGGGCGGGAAGATGCGCACCGCGCCGAAATCGAGCAGGTTGATGCCCGATTGCGCCGGGTCCTCATGCGGGCGCACCTGGTAATTGCCCAGATGCGGATCGCCATGGATCACGCCATAGCGGTAGAAGGGCCGATACCAGGCACGGAAGAGCGCGGTGCCATAGGCGGCCCTCTCCTCCTCCGACGGGTTTTCCTCCAGCCGCTTCTGGATGGCCATGCCGTCCAGCCAATCCATGGTCAGCAGCCGGGTCGTGGTGAGTTCCTCGATCGGCATGGGCACGCGCACGCCCGGTACGTCCCGCAGCATGAGGCCGTATAGGCGCGCATGGGCGGCCTCGCGCTCGTAATCCAGCTCCTCGCGCAGCCGCTCGGAGAGTTCCTCATAGACCTCGTCCTGCCGGATGGCCGGGTCGATGCGGTGATAGACGGCCATGGCCATCTTGAGCTGGCGGAGATCGGCCTCCACCACGCTCGGCATATCGGGATATTGCAGCTTGCAGGCGACACTCTGCCCGTCATGCAGCCGCGCCTTATGCACCTGCCCGAGCGAGGCGGCGGCGGCCGCTTCCTGGCCGAATTCAGCGAATTTGCTCTGCCAGGCCGGCCCCAGTTCGCTGCTCATGCGGCGGCGGACGAAGGCCCAGCCCATGGGCGGCGCATTGGCCTGCAGGGTGGCCATCTGCTGCGCATATTCCTCCGGCAGGGCATCCGGAATGGTGGAGAGGATCTGCGCGACCTTCATCAGCGGGCCCTTCAGCCCGCCGAGAATGGCCGCGAGATCATTCGCATGCGCCGAACGGTCGGTCTTGATGCCGAGGAATCGCTCCCCCGCCATCCGCGCCGCGATACCGCCCACGGCACCCGAGGTGCGCGCCATACGGCGGATCTCGCCGAAAATCGTGCTGCCTTTCCCGTCGGCGCGGTCGTCAGCCATGATAGGGGGCCGCTTCCAACTCGTCGATGAAGCCCGAGATCACGTCCAGCCCCTTGGTCCAGAAGGCGGGGTCGGAGGCATCCAGCCCGAAGGGGGCCAGCAGCTCCTTATGCCGCTTCGTGCCGCCCGCGCGGAGCAGGTCGAGATACTTCCGGCGGAAGTCCGGGTCCTTCCCCTCCTGGAAGACGCCGTAGAGGGCATTCACCAAGCAATCGCCGAAGGCATAGGCGTAGACATAGAAGGGCGAGTGGATGAAGTGCGGGATATAGGCCCAGTAGACGTTATAATCCGGCGTGAATTCGAAGGCCGGGCCGAGGCTCTCGGTCTGCACCTGCATCCAGATCTTGCCGATATCCTCCTGGCTCAGTTCGCCCTGGCGGCGGGCATCGTGCAGGCGGGTCTCGAACTGGTAGAAGGCGATCTGGCGGACCACCGTGTTCAGCATGTCCTCGACCTTGCCGGCCAGCATCAGGCGGCGACGCTTAGGGTCGGTCTCCGCATCCAGCACGGCGCGGAAGGTCAGCATCTCGCCGAAAACCGAGGCCGTCTCGGCGAGCGTCAGCGGCGTGCCAGACATCAGATAGCCCTGCTCGGCAGCCAGGATCTGGTGCACGCCATGGCCCAGTTCATGGGCCAGCGTCATCACGTCCCGCGCCTTGCCGTGGTAGTTCAGCAGCAGATACGGGTGCGCCGAGGGCACGGTCGGATGCGCGAAGGCGCCCGAGGCCTTGCCGGGGCGGAGTGCGGCATCGATCCAGGGCTTGTCGAAGAAGCGCTGGCCCACATCGGCCAGTTCCGGCGAGAAGGCGCGATAGCTCGTCAGCACCCGCTCCACGGCCTCGGTCCAGGGGATGGTGCGGTCGATATCGCCGGGCAGCGGGGCATTGCGGTCCCAATGCTGCATCTTCTCGAGGCCCAGCCACTTGGCCTTGAGCGCGTAATAGCGATGCGAGAGGCGGCCGTAATTGCTGGTGACGGCGGCGACCAGCGCATCCACCACCTCATCCTCGACCATATTGGCGCGGTTGCGGCTCGAACCCGGGCGCGGATACTTGCGCCAGGTGTCGATGATCTCCTTGTCCTTCGCCAGGGTATTGGTGATCAGGCCGAAGAGCTTGATCTTCTCGGCGAAGGCCTCGGAGACGCCCTTGGCGGCGGCCTCGCGCTTGGCGCGGTCACGGTCGGAGAGGCGGTTGAGGGCGCCGGAGACGTTCAGGGTCTCCTCGCCCACCTTCACGGTCATGCCCGCGATGGTCTCGTCGAAAAGGCGGTTCCAGGCGGCGCGGCCCGTCACTTCCTTCTCATGCAGCAGGCGCTCGACCTCGTCGGAAAGCTGATGCGGGCGCCAGACCATCAGGTCTCGCAGCCAGGGGCGCCAATGGTCGAGCGCCTTGGAGGCGGCCATTTTCTTCTCGAGCTCGGCCTCGTCGACCTTGTTCAGCTCGAGGGTGAAGAAGAGCAAGTGCGAGGAGATGGTCGTCACCCGCTCCTGCATCGTCTGGTAGAACCGGCCATTGGCCGAATCCTGCGCATCGCCCGAGAAGAGAAGCTGAGCGTAGGACATGACCCGCCCCAGCACTTCCTCGATCTTCTCGTATTGCGCGATGGCCGCGGCCAGTTCGTCGCCCGAAATGCTAGCGAGCTTGCCCGTCAGCTTCTCGGCCATGGCGCGGGACTCGGCCTCGACCCGATCGAGATCGGCCTTCAGCGCCGGGTCTTCCATACCCTTGTAGAGATCGGACAGATCCCAGCTCGGGAGGGCGCCCGTGCCATCGCCGCCGGAACGGCCGGCATTGTCTCGCGGAAGGGCGGTCTCGGGGCGGGAATGGTGCACGGCTTGCCTTGCGATCAGGTGATCCATGCAGTCGATATAAGCCTTGCGGCGTTGAGGCCAAGCACCTAGCGATCCTGGGACCGACTTCAGGGAGGAATATGAACGCGATGACCGGCCCGACAGCCTGGAACAGCCTGCCGGCGATGATGCTCGACCTGGCCCGGCGCGAGCCCGGCGCACCCATGCTGCGCTACTGGCGCCAGGGCGCCTGGCATCGGATGGACCGGGCCGCCTTCGCCAAGGCCGTGGCCGCGACGGCCGCGGGCCTGCGCGCGAAAGGCGTGAGCCCCGGGGATCGCGTGGTCATCGTGGCGCCTAACCGGCCGGAAATCCTCATCGCTGATACCGCCATCATGGCGATCGGCGCCGTCACGGTGCCGACCTACACCACCAATACCGTGGCCGATCACGCCCATATCCTGGGCGATTCGGGGGCGCGCGCCGTGATCGCCGCCGATGCCGCGACCGCCGCGAAGCTCCGCGAGGCGGCGGGCGAAGGCGGGCTGGACCTGGTCGTGGTGATGGATGGCGAGGCGCCGGAAGGCGCGGTCGCCTGGGCCGAAGTGGCTTCGACGGAGGCCGGCTTGGCGATGCTCATGGCCGAGGCGGATGAAATCCCCTCCGGCCGCCTCGCCTGCCTCATCTATACCTCGGGCACGGGCGGCAAGCCCAAGGGCGTGATGCTGCCGCACCGTTCCATGCTGGCCAATCGCGAAGGCATTCGAGACATCATCGAGCGGCTGCATCTCAAGGGTCAGCCCTATCTCTCCTTCCTGCCGCTCTCCCATGCCTATGAGCACACGGTCTGCTTCCTGCTGCCGAGCCATGGGATGGAGGTCGTCTTCTCGCGCGGGGCGGATAAGGTGGCCGGCGAGTTCCGCGAGATCGAGCCGGCGATCATCACCGCCGTTCCCCGCATCTTCGAGGTGCTGCGCGCGCGCATCGAGGGCGAAATCGCCAAGGCCAAGCCGCTTCAGCGCCGCCTGTTCGAGAAGACGCTAGAACTCGGGCTGAAGCGCCTCGACGGCCGGCTCGGCCTTCTCGAAAAGCTGCAGGACATGGTGCTGGAGCGCCTGGTGCGGCCCAAGATCCGCGACCGCTTCGGCAGCCGCCTCGCCGCCATCGTCTCGGGCGGGGCGCGGCTCGATCCGGCGCTGTCCGGCTATTTCCTGGCGCTCGGCGTGCCGGTGCTGCAGGGCTATGGCCAGACCGAGGCCGGGCCGGTGATCAGCGTGAACCTTCCGTGGGACAATCACCGCCGCACCGTCGGCCCGCCGCTGCCCGGCGTCGAACTGGTGATCGCGCCCGATGGCGAGGTGCTGGTGCGCGGCCCTCTGGTGATGGACGGCTACTGGAACCAGCCCGATGCCACCGCCACCGCCCTTCGCCCGCTGGATGGCGAAGCGGGCGGCGAGCCCTGGCTGCATACCGGCGACATGGGCGTGCTGGAGGAAGGCCGGCTGCGCATCACCGACCGGAAGAAGGATTTCATCAAGACCCTCGGCGGCGAGATGGTCAGCCCCGCCAAGGTCGAGAGCCTGCTCATGGCCGAGCCCGCCATCGCCCAGGCCGTGGTGGCCGGCGAGGGCGAACCGGCGCTGAGCGGCCTCATCGTTCCCGCCGATGGGTATGACGCGGAGGCGGTCACGGCCGCGCTCCGCAAGGTGAATGCCCGCCTCTCCCCGCCCGAACGGGTGCGCCGCCACGCCATCGTGCCGGCCTTCACCCAGGATAACGGCATGCTCACCCCCACCATGAAGGTGAAGCGCCGGGTGGTGCTCGAAGCCCATGCCGGGGTGCTGGAAGGGCTGAAGCGCCAGGGCTGAGCCCCTGGCGGCCAGCCGCGTAGCGCAGCGAAGCCGCGCGGCGGGTAAATCGCTGCATTGCATCACAATGCCACCCAGTTGCATTGTCATTGCGAGTAATTCGCACTATCCATCCGCCATAGCGTCATCGCCGAGGCCGGCTTGGCGGCCGGCATCTGCCGGTCCGACCGTATTTCCCCGGCCTGGATCAACCGGCTGCATGACGGCCCGCCAGCGGCGCCCCGAGGCGCGAAGAGGCCAGCGGACCGCCATCGACCATAACCTGCTGCGCCACTGGGCGGCCGCGGCATGAGGATAGGGACCTATGCGCAAACTCCTCCTCTCCCTTGTGCTGTGCAACGCGTTCGCCTGGGGCCCTCAGGCCCTGGCGCAGCAGGCCCCCGCCGCCGCCCAGGCTGAAGATGAACTGCCGGGCCCGATCTCCCTCGAACTCAACCGGCTCGAGCCGCAGGGTGCGGCCTGTCGCGTCTGGATCCTGCTCAAGAACCAGGGCGAAGCCGCGGTCGATCCGCTGCGGCTCGATCTCCTGGTCTTCGGCAAGGATGGCGTGATCGGCCGCCGCCTGGCGCTCGATGTCGGCCCCGTGCCGGGCCGGAAGACGCTGGCGCGCATCTTCGACCTCTCCAACCAGAGCTGCGACGGCGTCGGCGCCCTGCTGCTGAACGACGTGCTGCTCTGCGGCGGCGCCGACCCGGCCCAGCGCGCCGCCTGCCTGCCCCGCCTGACCACCTCTTCCCGCGCCGCCGGCGTTTCCTTCGATAAGTGAGCGACGACCGATGAACCCAACCTACGCCGCCGGAATCGTTCTCGCCCAGGCAACGCCGGCCACCCCGCCCGCCGCGCCTAGCCTCCCCCCTGCCTCTCCGTTGGGTGCCGCCATGCCGCCGGTGCCGGCGGCCCCGGGCGCCGTGGATGCCGCCGTCGCTGCCCCGCCGCCGCCCGATCTCTCGGCGCTCGGCCTCTTCATGCATGCCGATGGCGTGGGCAAGGCGGTCATCATCATCCTCGCCATCGCCTCCCTGGCCTGCTGGGCGGTGATCATCGAGAAGATCATGACCCTGGTGGCCCTGAACCGGCAGGTAAAGATCCTCGCCGAAGCGGGCGAAGCCACCGGCATGGGCATCCCGCAGGATGACGGCATGGCCGCCCGCGTGCTCCGCGCCGGGGCCCGCGAATGGCATGAGGGCCGCGAGCCGGGCGAAGGCCGCAGCGAATATCGCGACCGCCTGGAGCGCGCCATGCGCTCGGCCATGGCCAAGACGCTGCGCAAAGCGGCCCGCGGCCTGCCCATCCTGGCCACCACCGGCGCCGTCGCACCCTTCATCGGCCTCTTCGGCACGGTCTGGGGCATCATGCGCAGCTTCACCGGCATCGCGCAGAGCGGCGATACCAGCCTGGCCGTCGTTGCCCCCGGCATTGCCGAGGCGCTCTTCGCCACCGCCATCGGCCTGGCCGCCGCCATCCCTGCCGTCATCGCCTATAACCGCCTGACGCTCGGCATCGGCCGCACCCGCGAGGAAGGCGGCTCGGTCATCGCCGAACTCGCCAATGGCATGGCCCGCCGCTCCATGCTCACCGGCCGCGCCGGTGCCTCGCGCGCGGCGGAGTAAACCCTCATGGCCTTTTCCATGAACGGGGCGGATGACGAGGACGATATGCCCGTCATGTCCGAGATGAACGTGACGCCGCTGGTCGACGTCATGCTCGTGCTCCTCATCATCTTCATGGTCGCTGCGCCGATGATGGTGGTCGGCGTGCCGGTGAACCTGCCCAAGACCTCCGCCCCCCGCGTCGCGGCCCCGCGCCCGCCCGTGGTGCTGACGGTGGCGAAGGACGGCAAGGTGTTCATCAAACAGGAGGAGATCCAGGCCGAGGCGCTGGGCGCCCGCCTGGCCGACCTGCACAAGGCCGATCCGGAGGCGCCGGTCTATGTCCGCGGCGATCGCGAGACGCCCTATGGCCTCGTGCTGCGCGTCATGGGCCGCGTGACCCAGGCCGGGATCACCAAGGTCTCGCTCATCTCCGAGGCGGAGCCCGCCGGCCCCGCGGTGCAGGCCCGGTGAGCATCACGGCGCGTCAGGTGCGGCGCGGCATCATCCCCCTGGCCGTGATCGGCTGGGCGGGGTCGGTGCTGCTCCATGGCGGGGCGGTGCTGCCCTTCCTGCTCTCCTCGCCCGATCCGCAGCCCATGGGCGACCCGGTCGAGGTGACGATGGAGGCGGTGCCGCAGGAGCCGTCGGAGAATATCGCGCCCGAAATCGCCGCCCAGGAACTCGCCGAGTCGCCGCGCGAGGCGACGGTCGCCGCGCAGCCGCCGCCGGTCGAGGCGGTGCGCCCGGCCGAGCCCGAACCCGCGACCCCGCCGCCGCCCACGCCACTCGCCGCCGCCGAACCGCCGCCGCCCGTTGCCGCCCCCGCGCCGCAGCCCGCGCTCGAGCCGCCGCCGGAGACGCAGCAGGCCGCCGAGCCGGAGCCGCTCCCGATCGAGGAGCCCACGCCGGAACCGCCGCCTCCGCCTCCGCCCGAAACCATCGCGGTCACGCCGCCGCCGCCTCCACCGCCGCCGCCCACGCCGCGCGACGTGGCCCGGCCGCGCCCAACCCCGGCGCCGCGCCAGCAGGCCGCGCCCCCCCCCGATGCCCGCGTGGCGCAGGAGACGGTGCCCTCAGGCGGGCCTGTCGTGGCACCGCCGGATACGCCGCCGCCCTCCGCGCGCCCTTCGGCCGCCGCCGCGCCGCCTTCGGGCTACATGGCCAATCTCGCTCGCGCCCTGGAGCGGTATAAGGTCTACCCGACCTCCGCCCGCGTCCGCCGCATCGAGGGGCTGGGCCAGGTCACCATCACCATGGGCGCCAATGGCGCGGTGCTGGATTTCCGCATCGTGCGCAGCACGGGCAGCGAGGAGTTGGACGAGGCGATCGCCACCATGGTCCGCCGCGCCTCGCCCCTGCCGGCGCCGCCGCCGGAGATCCTGACGGATGGGAAGTATGTCTTTACCGTTCCCGTCCGTTACACCCTCCGGTGAGCGACTCGGGCGGGGAAACGCATACGAAAAAGGCCGCCGGGCTTCCCCGGCGGCCTTTTTTCATGCGTGCTGGATGCGGATCAGCGCCAGGCCGGGCGGCCCAGGTTCACCGTATCGGGCGAGGTCAGCGCACCGCCGGCCGCGCCGGCCGCGCCGCCGATGAGCGCGCCAGCGCCCGCATTGCCCGAAAGCGAGCCGACGGCCGCACCCGCGCCGGCGCCCAGCAGGCCGCCGGAAACAGCACGATCGCCCGTCGAATAGCCGCAGGCGGACAGGCCGAAGCCGGCCGCAGCCAGAACGGCGAGAGTGGTGAGTCGAACGGTCCTCTGCATGGTGTTTTCTGCCTTCGCGATGGTGGTAACCGGCTCTGAAGCCAGGTTGCATCGGTGTAACGCTTGCGCCCTGCCCTGGTTGCGGCCCGGACCTGCGGTTGCGCCGCCGAAAAGCGGCTTGAGACTCCGCTTCCGCCCGGCTAATCCACCCCGGCTTGCGCGCTGCCGGTCCCCAGGGCCAAAAGCCACGCATGGGTAGACGTGCCTAGGTCGCCAGCCCCGGCGGCCGGGCCCCGGTTGTTTGACGCGGTCTAGCGGAAGGTTTCCTGCATGTTCTCTCGCCTGTTCGGCTTCCTGTCCGCCGACATGGCCATCGACCTCGGCACGGCGAATACCCTGGTCTATGTGAAGGGCCGCGGCGTCGTGTTGAACGAGCCGTCGGTCGTGGCCATCGCCGATCTCCGTGGCCGCAAGCAGGTTCTCGCGGTCGGCGAGGAGGCCAAGCAGATGCTCGGCCGTACGCCGGGCAATATCGCGGCCATCCGCCCCCTGCGCGACGGCGTCATCGCCGATTTCGAGGTGGCCGAGGAGATGATCAAGCATTTCATCCGCAAGGTGCATAACCGCCGCGGCTTCGCCTCGCCGATGATCATCGTCTGCGTGCCCTCCGGCTCCACCGCCGTCGAGCGCCGCGCGATCCAGGAAAGCGCCGAGAGCGCCGGCGCCCGCAAGGTGCTGCTGATCGAGGAGCCGATGGCCGCCGCGATCGGCGCCGGCCTGCCGGTGACCGAGCCTTCCGGCTCCATGGTCGTCGATATCGGCGGCGGCACGACGGAAGTGGCCGTCATCTCGCTCGGCGGCATCGTCTATGCCCGCTCGGTGCGCGTGGGCGGCGACAAGCTGGACGAGGCGATCATCAGCTATATCCGCCGCCAGTTTAACCTGCTGATCGGCGAGAGCACGGCCGAGCGCATCAAGATCGAGATCGGCGCGGCCACCGCCCCGGAATACGGCGAGGAAGGCCCCGTTGCGGAGGTCAAGGGCCGCGACCTGATGAACGGCGTACCCCGTGAGGTCATCGTCAGCCAGCGCCAGATCGCCGAGAGCCTCTCCGAGCCGGTGAGCCAGATCGTGGAGGCCGTGAAGGTCGCCCTCGAGAACACCCCGCCCGAGCTCGCGGCCGATATCGTGGACAAGGGCATCGTGCTGACCGGCGGCGGCGCCCTGCTCTATCGCCTGGACCAGGTGCTGCGCGACGCCACGGGCCTGCCCGTCTCGGTCGCGGAGGACCCGCTGTCCTGCGTCGCCATGGGCACCGGCCGGGCGCTGGAAGAGATCAAACGCCTCAAGCACGTGCTTTCGAGCATGTATTGAAAATCGCCACCCGGCCCGCGACCGGCGCATGGGTGGTAACGTTACATTCTTTTGGCTGGCCCATCGCGATGGGCTTTGATTAATTCGGTGGGCGCCACGCGGCCCACCGTTTTAGCATTCAGCCTCCAAGGAGCAGCGACAGCAGGATGATCCGGCTCAGCATCCCGCTCCGGCAGGCCCTCGCACGTCTGTCCTTGCCCATTCTCGTCGCCGGCGCTTTCGGCGTGATGCTGCTCGGCAAGGCCGATGCCGTGCTGGTGGAGCGCGCGCGCATGGCCCTGGCCGATGCGCTGGCGCCCATCTATGCCGTCGTCGCCGAGCCCGTGGGCGCCGTGCGCGATGGGCTGGCCGATCTGCGGGACCTCGTGACCCTTCGCAGCGAGAATGCCCGCCTGCGCGAGGAGAACGAGCGCCTGCGCCAGTGGCAAGCCGCCGCCCTGACGCTGGAGACGGAGAATGAACGCCTCCGCCGCCAGACGAATTTCATCCCCGAAAGCGCGCCCTCCTTCAGCACCGTCCCGGTCGTGGCCGATGGCGGCGGCACCTATGCCCGCGCCGTCCTGCTGGCCACCGGCCCGCAGCTGACCGTGCGCAAGGGCCAGGTGGCACTGGACGAGCGCGGCCTCGCCGGCCGCGTCAGCGAGGTGGGCGCCCGTTCGGCCCGCGTGCTGCTCATCACCGACATCAACAGCCGCATCCCCGTGACGCTCACCGGCAGCGGGGCCCGGGCTGTGCTGGTCGGCACCAATACCGACCGGCCGCGCCTGCAATACTGGCCCGAAGGCACCCGCCCGGCCGAGGGCGAGCGCGTGGTGACCAGCGCCGAGGCCGGCGCCTTCCCGGCCGGCCTGCCCGTGGGCGTGGTGCGCTGGTCGGCCAGCGGCGCACCGGAAGTGGAACTCTATGCCCGGCTCGACCGGCTGGACATGCTGCGGCTTTTCGATTTCGGCCTTTCCGGCATCCTCCCCCCCGAAGCGGTGGCGAGGCCCGAGCCCCGCGCCAGGCGCTGAGACAAGGTTCATGAACATTCCGGCCCGCTTTAGGGCCCCAGTTCCGGAGAAGGGTAGGCGGCGGTGAGTGGTCGCCGTCCGCGCGCCCCGGCCCATGGCTTCTTCCGCCGCCTCGACGCGGTGGCCCGGGCCGCCTTCCCCGCCACGTCCTGCGCCGTGCTGATGGTTCTGGCGGCAAGCCCGATCGGCCTGCCCTCGGCCATGGCGGCCGTGGCGCTGGCCTGCGTCTTCTTCTGGTCGCTCTTCCGCCCCGCCTCCATGGCGCCGCCCTATGTCTTCGCCCTCGGCCTGCTGCAGGACATGCTCTCCTTCTCCCCGCCCGGCATCGGCATCCTGACGCTGCTGCTGCTCCATGGGGCGACGCTCCGTGCGAGGCGATTGCTGGCGCGGCAGACCTTCCTGCTGGTATGGCTCGCCTTCTGCGGCATGGCGGCGGGTGCCGTGGCGCTGGGCTATTTTCTCCAGGCCCTGCTGGGCCTCCGGCTGCCCCCGGCCATGCCGGCCCTGCATTTGCTGGGCTTGACGATTGGCTTCTACCCCGCTCTCGCCTGGGTGCTCACGCGCCTGCACCGGGCGATGCAGCGGGCGGAGGATCTCGCGTGAGTAAGAAAGAAGAGGAACGGCGCCGCAGCGTCTTCACCCGCCGGGCCCTGCTGCTCGGCGCGGGGCAGCTCGGCCTGTTCGGCTTCCTCGGCTACCGTCTCCAGAAGCTCCAGGTCCAGGAGGGCGACCGCTACGCCACCCTGGCCGACGAGAACCGCCTCTCCGTCCGCCTCATCGCCCCGCCCCGCGGCCGCGTGCTGGACCGCGACGGCAAGGTGGTCGCCGGCAACCGGCTGAACTGGCGCGCCCTGCTGACGGCCGAGAACACGATCGACGCCTCGGCCACGCTCGAGACCTTCGGCAAGATCATCCCGCTGGCCGATCACGAGCGCGCCCGCATCGACCGCGAATTGCGCCGCCGGCGCCGCTTCGTGCCCGTCACGGTGCGGGAATTCCTCTCCTGGGAGGAGATGGCGCGCATCGAGGTCAATGCGCCGGATCTGCCGGGCATCTCCGTCGATGTCGGCACCACGCGCGAATATCCCGAGGCCGAGCACCTGGCCCATATCGTCGGCTATGTGGCGCCCCCGTCGGAGGCCGATGTGGGCGATGACCCGCTGCTGGAACTGCCGGGCATCCGCGTCGGCCGCATGGGCATCGAGCGCTTCCACGACAAGCTGCTGCGCGGCAGTGCCGGCACGGTGCAGATGGAGGTCAATGCCGTCGGCCGCGTGATCCGCGAGTTGGACCGCCGCGAGGGCCAGCCGGGCCAGGACGTGCAGATCAGCATCGATGCCGATCTCCAGCGCCAGATCCGCAGCCGCTGCGAGCCGGGGACCAGCGCGGTGCTGATGGATGCGCGCAATGGCGAGGTCCTCGCCATGGCGACCCAGCCTTCCTTCGACCCGAACCTGTTCAATTCGGGCGTCTCGGCCGCGCAATGGCGGGAATGGACGCGCAACCGCGCGACGCCGCTGATCAACAAGACCACCAACGGCCTCTATGCCCCGGGCTCGACCTTCAAGATGGTCGTGGCCCTGGCGGCGCTGGAGGCCAAGGCCATCAGCCCCGGCGAGCGCCTGCCCTGCCCCGGCTATTACGACCTCGGCGATACACGCTTCCATTGCTGGCAGCGATATGGCCATGGCTCGCTGGACCTCAAGAACGCGCTGAAATTCTCCTGCGACTGCTTCTTCTACGAGGCGGCCAAGCGCACCGGCATCGACCGCATCGCCAATATGGCCAAGCGTTTCGGCCTGGGCGTGGACTTGGATATCGAGCTGCCCGGCGCCAAGTCCGGCTTCGTCCCCACCCGCGAATGGCGCATCAAGCAGGGCAAGCCCTGGAATCTGGGCGATACGGTCGTCCACGGCATCGGCCAGGGTTTCTACCAGCTCACGCCCCTTTCCCTGGCGACCATGGCGGCCCGCATCGCCACCGGCCGCGCGGTGCAGCCGCATCTGACCAAAACCATCGGCGGCAAGGCCGTGAAGGGCATCAAGCCTGAGGATTGGCCGAGCATGGGCATCCCCGAGCGCGATCTGAAACTGGTGCGCGAGGGCATGTATGCCGTGGTGAACGAGGAGAGCGGCACCGCCCGCATCGCCCGCATCCCGCCGCAATACGGCATCCTCGCGGGCAAGACGGGCTCCACCCAGGTCCGCCGCGTCAGCCGCGAGCAGCGCGAGCGCGGCTTCCGCATCGAGAACATGCCGCGCGAATGGCAGCCGCACGCGCTCTTCGTCGCCTTCGCGCCCTATGACAACCCCATCCTGGCCGTCTCGGTCGTGGTGGAGCACGGCACGAGCGGCGGCACGGCGGCGGCCCCCATCGCGCGGGACATCATCACCGATGCCTTCTCGCGCATGCGCTTCGCCCCCCAGGCCCCGCCAGGCGGCCGCGTGGCCGATGGCGGAAGGCCGCAGCAGGAGGCCTCGGCCCAGCCGACGCCCGGCCAGACGAGTGGTGCCTCCAACGGGAATCGCCGGCCGTGATGAAATCCGCCGTGAAATTCGAGCGCCGGCTGCTGACCCGCGACCGCGGCAATGGCGTGCTGGAAAAGCTCTGGCAGATCCCCTGGGCCTTCGTGCTGCTGCTCACCGCGGTCGCCGCCGTGGGCTATGTGGCGCTCTATTCCGCCGGCGGCGGCGCGCCTGAGCCTTACGCGGCCAAGCATGCCATCCGCTTCGGCTTCGGCATCGTCATCATGGTCAGCATCGCCATGATCGACATCCGCCTCATCGCCCGCTTCGCCTGGGTAGGCTATGCGGCGGGTGTGGCGCTTCTCATTCTGGTGGCCGTGCATGGCCAGGTCGGCAAGGGCGCGCAGCGATGGGTGGAACTGGGTCCTATCCAGCTCCAACCTTCTGAAATGATGAAGATCCTGCTGGCCCTGGCCATGGCCGCCTGGTTCCACCGGGCGAGTTGGGAGCGGGTGGGCAATCCGCTCTTCCTCATCCCGCCGCTGGTCGCGACGCTCATCCCGGTCGCGCTCATCCTGAAGCAGCCCAATCTGGGCACTGGCCTCATCACCCTGATGGTCGCGGGCTCGATCTTCTGGGCGGCGGGGGTGCGCTGGTGGAAATTCGCCATCATCATCGGCGGCGCGGCCGGCATCGCGCCCATCGCCTATGAGCATCTGCACGACTACCAGCGGGCGCGCATCACCACCTTCCTGGATCCGGAGAGTGACCCTCTGGGCGCCGGCTACAACATCATCCAGTCCAAGATCGCCCTCGGCTCGGGCGGGATGTGGGGCAAGGGCTTCCTGCAAGGCACGCAGGGGCACCTCAACTTCCTGCCCGAGAAGCAGACGGACTTCATCTTCACCATGCTGGCCGAGGAATTCGGCTTCGTGGGCGCCATCGGCGTGCTGGGCCTGCTCGCCTGCGTCGTCTTCTTCGCCCTGCTGGTGGCGCTCCGCTGCCGCAACCAGTTCGGCCGGCTGATGGCGATCGGGCTCGGGGTGAACTACTTCCTCTATATCTTCGTGAATATCGCCATGGTCACCGGCAGCATCCCGGTGGGCGGCGTGCCGCTGCCCCTCATCAGCCATGGCGGCTCGGCGATGCTCACGGTGATGATCGGCTTCGGCCTGCTCATGTCCGCCTGGGTGCATCGGGACGTGGAATTCGGCGCCGCGCGCGATTAGCGGGCACGGCGGCGGAACGATAGTAAAAATGGGGTTGCGCTCTCCGATGGAGAGGCTAAAAGCCCCGCCACGGCAGCGGCAACGCGCCGTCGATGGTGTGGGCGCATAGCTCAGTTGGTAGAGCAGCTGACTCTTAATCAGCGGGTCCAAGGTTCGAGCCCTTGTGCGCCCACCACCCCATCCCCCTTTCCTAAGACGCTTCGCTGAACGGCCCCTTCCTTTGACGGGGCAGGTCTGTCCGCGCGCTTGGCAGGGCTTTTCGCGGGAGAGCAACCCCGTCATGCGTTTAGCGGGTTTCAGAAGGGTTGCACTCTCCCTCAAACCCGCTAAAAGCCCGTCACGGCGACGGTGACCACGGTTTCCGCCTCCGATACCAGGTGTGGGCGCATAGCTCAGTTGGTAGAGCAGCTGACTCTTAATCAGCGGGTCCAAGGTTCGAGCCCTTGTGCGCCCACCACACCTTACCTCCCCTTGCCGTGCTTCAGTTCACGAAATCTAGTCTCGCTTCGTCGCGACTATCGTGCTGGCGTTTGCATAAGCGGGTCTGTAGTTGACCGGTAAGGTAGGAGCGTATGCGGAGTCGCATCGCGAGCCACCTCGACGGTCAGGAGCAGCGGGGAGGCGGGGAATCCGGCCACCCAGGACAAGGGTCGGAGGATTCACGGCGCGTGCTTCTGGATGCGTTCACGGTTCTGATCTGCACCAGCTGGCTGCTGGCGATGCTCGGCCTGCTGTTTCTTGCCCTGGCCATCGCCCCCGTCGACCGCCGCTGGGCTACGCCATGGGGGCTCAGTTTCCTTCTCGCGGCCGTCGGCAGCCTGCTGCTGGCGTTGCGAGATAGCCTGGCCCCCTTCCTCAATGGCCCGATCGCCGGGGCCGTCCTCCTCTGCTACGGCGGTATGGCCTGGAATGGCGCACGCCTCTTTCTCGAGCGGACGCCGAATTGGTGGGTTCTGCCCATTGGCCCGGCGGTCTGGCTGCTTCTCAGCCTCTTCCCCTTTTTCGACCATTCGGCCGGCGTTCGTCTCCTTACCTATTCGGCCATCTCCAGCGCCTATGTGCTGGCCACGGCGCTGGAACTGGCCCGCGGCTCCGATCCCTTCAGCCATGCGCGGCGGCTGGCCGTGGTGGTGCTGTTCCTCCAATTCGGCCTGCTGATTCTACGCGGCATCGTTGGCCTCACCTCCGTCGAACCGACCGAGCCAGGCCGGTTGCCGACGAGCAACACCTTCACCGCCTTCCTTCTGCTCGCGAATTTCAGCTCCATCGCCATCGCCTTTTCCATCATCGCCATGGCACGCGAGCGCACCATGGAAGCGGAGCAGCGCAATCTCCGGGCCGCTGCCGAGGCGGCGCGGACGGCGAACGAGACCAAGTCCCGCTTCCTCGCCCGGCTCTCGCATGAGCTACGGACACCCCTGAACAGCATGCTCGGCTTCGCCCAGGTTCTGGCCTCGGACCAGCGGCTGCATGACGAGCAGCGCCAGCAAGCCAGCACCCTGGCCGAGGGCGGCCGGCACCTGCTGAATTTGCTGAATGATCTGGTGGATCTCGCCCGGATGGACGCGGGCAAGCTCACCCTCTCGCCCGCGCCCCTGGTACTCCGCGGCTTCCTGCGCCAATGCGTGGCGCTCAGCCGGACGGATGCGGCGGCGCGGGGTAGCACTATCCAGCTGATCCTGGCCTCCGACCTGCCCCGCGCCGTCCTCGCCGACGAGACGCGGCTGCGCCAGGTGCTGCTCAATCTGCTGAGCAATGCCATCAAATACGGCGCCGCCAACGACAAGATCGAGCTGATCGTCTCCCCCCGGGAGGGGGACATGCTACGCTTCACCGTCGCCGATCACGGGCCGGGCATCGCCCCTGCCCTGCGGCAGCGGCTTTTCGAGGATTATGCGCGGCTGCATCTCGAGGGGGCGGGGCCCTCCGGCGCGGGGCTCGGGCTGTCCATCTGCCAGGCGCTGGCGCGGGCCATGGGCGGCCTGCTCTCCTATGCCGACCGGCCGGGCGGCGGCTCGCTCTTCCATCTTGACCTGCCGCTGCCGCTCGCCGAGGCGCCCGGCGAGGCCGAGGAGCCGGAACAGCCGGCAAGCCTGAAGATCCTGGTGGTGGAAGACCTCCGCCCCAATCGCCGCGTCCTGCGACTGATGCTCGAACAGGCGGGCCATGCCGTGACGGAAGCGGCCGAGATGAGCGCCGCCCTTACCAGCATCGCGGGCCAGACCATCGACCTCGTGCTGCTCGACCTGGACGCGCCAGGCGGCGAAGGGCTCGGCACGCTCAAGGCCATCCGCGACCGTAATGTGCTAGGCCCGCGCAACGGCAAGCCCGTGCCGGTGATCGGCATGACGCGCCATGCCAGCGCCATCCCGCAGCAGACGCTCCGCGAGCGCGGGCTGAGCGCCGTCGTGCATAAGCCGGTGGAGCGCGACGCCCTCCTCCCCCTCGTCGCCGCCCATGCGCCGCCGGGGCTCGGGGAATAGGCACATGACCGTTTATGTGGACGACATGCATCGCAGCGCGCTGGGCGCGTTCAAGGGAATGCGCATGAGCCACATGATTGCCGATGATGAGGCCGAACTGCATGCCATGGCCGACGCCATCGGCATGCCCCGCCGCTCCTACCAGGGCAATCACTACGACGTGCCGCTGGAGCGCCGGGCCATGGCCGTGGCCCTCGGCGCCGTGCAGGTCAGCATGAAGCAGATGGCCGGCATGGTCGTCCGCCAGCGCGAGACAGGGCAGCTCGGGCCACCCGGGGAGGCGGAAGCCTGGGCGAGGGCCTATTGGCGCGGGCGGCTCCGGCGCATGGGCTAAGGCGCCGTGCTCCGGCGCATGGGTTGAGGTGGCGGTAAGGGAGACCATGCGCAAGCGGTTTCATTGCCACTCCGCGCTCTTTCAGCTTGACCCGGCCGCGCCGCAGGACTAGGGCTGCGCGATCATCGGCCTGAGAAGGTTACGATCCGGTCATCTGGCCGGCGGATTGGGGCGAACCGTCACGCGCCTTGCAAGAAAGGTAGCCTATCCCCCGGCGCCGCACTTGGCGGCGTGACTGCGATGGGAAGGCTGCAAGCCGTGATCGGGACAGGCCCTTGCGGGCCTCCATCCTGGTGGCGCTCGAACGGTTGGCGGGGCGTTTTCCCCGCAAGACCACGGAAAATAGATTTACATGGCTACTGCCAGCGCTGGCATGGAAGATTTTGCCACTCTGCTCGACGAGATGCTGGGCGCCGACACCGGCTTCGCCGGCTCGGTCGTCACGGGCCGCGTGGTGCGCATCGATGACGATTTCGCGGTCGTCGATGTCGGGCTCAAGAGCGAGGGCCGCGTTCCGCTGAAGGAATTCGCCCCGGCCGGCATGAAGCCGGAAGTCGCCGTCGGCGACGTCATCGAACTTTTCGTCGAGCGCTACGAGGACAAGGACGGCTCGATCGTCCTGTCGCGCGAGAAGGCTCGCCGTGAGGAAGCCTGGACGAACCTGGAGAAGGCCTTCGCCGCGCAGCAGCGCGTCAACGGCGTGATCTTCGGCCGCGTCAAGGGTGGCTTCACCGTCGACCTCGGCGGCGCCGTGGCCTTCCTCCCCGGCTCGCAGGTCGATATCCGCCCCGTGCGCGACGTCGGCCCGCTGATGGGTTCGCCCCAGCCCTTCCAGATCCTGAAGATGGACCGCGCTCGCGGCAACATCGTCGTGTCGCGCCGCGCCGTTCTCGAAGAGACGCGCGCCGAGCAGCGCAGCGAGCTGATCCAGGGCCTGAAGGAAGGCATGATCCTCGACGGCGTCGTCAAGAACATCACCGACTACGGTGCGTTCGTTGACCTCGGCGGCGTGGACGGCCTGCTGCACGTGACCGACATCGCGTGGCGCCGCATCAACCACCCGAGCGAGGCCCTGACCATCGGCCAGCCGGTGAAGGTGCAGGTCATCCGCTTCAACAGCGAGACGCAGCGCATCTCGCTCGGCATGAAGCAGCTGATGTCCGATCCGTGGGAAGGCGTTGCCATCAAGTACCCGGTCGGCGCCCGCTTCTCGGGCCGCGTGACGAACATCACCGACTACGGCGCCTTCGTGGAGCTGGAGCCGGGCGTCGAAGGCCTGGTCCATGTCTCCGAGATGAGCTGGACCAAGAAGAACGTCCATCCGGGCAAGATCGTCGCCACTTCGCAGGAAGTGGAAGTGATGATCCTGGACGTGGACGAGCCGAAGCGCCGCATCTCGCTGGGCCTGAAGCAGGCGCAGGGCAACCCCTGGGAGCTGTTCCTGGAGGCCAACCCGCCGGGCACCATCATCGAGGGCGAAATCCGCAACATCACCGAGTTCGGTCTGTTCGTGGGTCTCTCGGCCGATATCGATGGCATGGTCCACATGTCCGACCTGTCGTGGGACGAAGCCGGCGAGACCGCCATGGCCAAGTTCCGCAAGGGCGACATGGTCAAGGCCAAGGTGCTTGACGTTGACGTCGAGAAGGAGCGCATCTCCCTCGGCATCAAGCAGCTCGCCGCCGACCCGGCCGCCGAGGTTCTGGACCGCGTCCGCAAGGGTGACGTCGTCACCTGCACCGTGACCAAGGTCGAGGCCAACGGCATCGAGGTGAAGGTCGACGAGGTCCTCACGGGCTTCATCCGCCGCGCCGAGCTGGCTCGTGACCGTGGCGACCAGCGCCCCGACAAGTTCGCCATCGGCGAAAAGGTCGATGCGAAGGTGACCGCCGTCGACCGCGCCGCCCGTCGCCTGGCCCTGACCATCAAGGGCAAGGAGATCGAGGAAGAGCGTGAGGCGATGAAGGAATACGGCACGACCGACTCCGGCGCCTCGCTGGGCGACATCCTGGGTGCGGCCATCCGCCGCCGTAACCAGATGACGACCGAGGACTGATCGGCTCTCACGAGCTGACAGGCTGAATGGAAGCCCCGGGCAGCGATGTCCGGGGCTTTCTTTTTGCACGCTTTCTTTTTGCGGCGCAGCGTTGGCGCTACTGGCGAAAGGCGCCCCCCGAAGGCACATTGGAGCCATGTCTCTCGATGCCGATTACCTTCTCGACCGCCGCCGTCTGAAGCGCAGCCGCGCACTGTGGCGGGGCCTTGCCGTGTTCGCCGTCCTCGCCGCCATCGGCGTGACGGTCGCCAAGCAGGGCGAACTGCCGGCCGTGAACCGCGCCCATGTCGCCCGGCTCGAGGTGAGCGGCACCATCACCGAGGATCGCAAGGTGATCGAGGCGCTGGACAAGGCCGCGAAGGACCAGAGCCTGCGCGCCCTGCTGGTCGAGATCGACAGCCCCGGCGGCACGGTGACGGGCGGCGAATCTCTCTATGAGGCGCTGAAGCGCGTCGCGGCCGTGAAGCCCGTGGTGGCCCTGATGGGCGGCACCGCGGCCTCGGCCGGCTATATGATCGCCATGCCCGCCGAGCGCGTCTTCGCCCGGGAGATGACGGTCACGGGGTCCATCGGCGTGCTGATGCAGGGCGTCGAGGTCAGCGGCTTGCTGGAAAAGCTCGGCATCGCGCCGCAGACCATCGCCTCCGGCCCGCTCAAGGATCAGCCCTCGCCCTTCCGCCCCCTCACCCCGGAAGGACGCGCGGCGTTGCAGGGCGTGATCGACGACCTGCTCTCGCGTTTCGTCGCCATGGTGGCCGAGGGGCGCAAGATGCCCGAGGCGCGGGTGCGGGAATTGGCCGATGGGCGCATCTTCACCGGCCGACAGGCGCTGCAGCTCGGCCTGGTCGATGCCATCGGCGGCGAGCCCGAGGCCCGCGCCTGGCTGGCGAGCCAGAAGGGCGTGCCGGCCAGCCTGCCCATCCGCGAGATCGATACCCGCGACAGCACCAGCCGCCTGCTGGGTGAGGCATTTGGTCATGCCACGAAAACCGTGATTTCAGAATGGCTTGGCGTTGACCGCGTGCTGGCGCTCTGGCAGCTTCGTCCCTGAGAGTTACATCGAGAGAGGGTGAGCGGCAGCGCGCATGACGAAATCGGAACTCATCGCCAGCTTGGCTTCGGCCAATCCGCATCTGCGCCTGCAGGACGTGGAGCGCATTGTGGCGACCATTTTCGACGAGATCAGCGCCGCCCTCGCGCGCGGTGACCGGGTGGAACTGCGCGGCTTCGGCGCCTTCTCGCCCCGCAAGCGCGATGCCCGCACCGGCCGCAACCCGCGCACCGGCGAGGCCGTGCCGGTCGACGACAAGGCCGTGCCCTATTTCAAGCCGGGCAAGGAATTGCGAGAGCTGGTCAATGGCGGCCCCCTCCAGGGTGAGGCAGGCTGATCATGTGGCGCTGGCTGCTCCTCGCCCCGCTGCTGGTGGTGCTGATCCTCTTCACGCTCTCCAATACGGAGCCGGTGGACCTGCGCCTTTGGCCCTTCGATCTCGCCTGGCAGGCGCCGCTGGCCCTCGCGGTGCTGACGGGCGCCGCCCTCGCCTTCCTGGTCGGCGCGCTGATCGCCTGGCTCTCGGGCATGCCTTGGCGAAGCAGGGCCCGCAATGCGGAGCGCCAGCTGGCCCGGCTTCAGGGCGAGATGGCCGCTCTCAAGGCCGCCGAGGAAAAGCGCAACGCCGCGCTGAGCCTTCCCCCGGCAGCCTGAGCCTCCCTCCCGTCGGTGCAGACCTGGGTGGGCGGCAATTCCGTTCCACCCTTTTCCGCGTTAGACAGAGCTCATGATCGCCCGCCCCAACGCCCCGCATGCCCGCATCGCCGCCGCCCTGGATACTGCCGATCCGGCGCAGGCCGAGGCTTGGGCGGCGAGCCTCGCCGGGCGCGTGGGCATCCTGAAGGTCGGGCTGGAGCTTTTCTGCCTCGCCGGGCCGGGCATCGTCAGCCGCATCGCCCAACATGCGCCAGTCTTTCTCGACCTCAAGTTCCACGACATTCCCAATACCGTCGCAGGTGCCGTCCGCTCGGCCTGCGCGCTGAAGCCGGCCATGCTCACCATCCATGCCGCCGGCGGCGCGCCCATGGTGACGGCGGCGCGCGAAGCGGCGGAGAAGGCCGGCGGCGCTGATCGCCCCGCCATCCTGGCCGTGACGGTGCTCACCAGCACCAATGCCGAGACGCTGGCCAGCACCGGCGTCATCGGCGGCCCGGTGCAGCAGGTGCTGCGCCTTGCCCGTGTGGCGCTGGAGGCCGGCGCCGATGGCCTCGTCTGCTCGCCGCAGGAAGTCGCCCCGCTGCGCGCCACTTTCGGCCCCGGCCCGATGCTGGTGGTGCCGGGCGTTCGCCCGCCGGGCGCCGCGCGGGGCGATCAGTCCCGCGTCGCGACCCCCGCTGAGACGGTGGGTTCCGGCGCGGATTGGATCGTGGTGGGGCGGCCCATCACCCAGGCCGCGGATATGGCGGCCAGCGCGGATTCCATCGCCGCGCAGATCGAAACCGGTCTGGCGGCCTGAACCATGGCACCGCTGGTCAAGATCTGCGGGCTGAAGGAGGCGGTGGGCTTCGATGCCGCCTGCCGTGCCGGCGCGGATCTGATCGGCTTCGTCTTCTACCCGCCCTCGCCCCGCTACGTGACGCCGGCCCAGGCGGCCGAGCTTGCCGCGCGCTGCGAGAACGGCCCGCTCCGTGTCGGCCTGGTGGTGGACCCGACGGATGAACTGCTCGCGGAAATCCTGGCTGCGGTGAAGCTCGACCTCATCCAGCTCCACGGCCATGAGACGCCCGAGCGTGTCTCCGAGATCCGTGCGCGTTTCGGCGTGCCGGTGATGAAGGCCATCGGCATCGGCGGCGCGGAGGATCTGGCCCAGATCGCCACCTATGCGGCCGTCGCCGACCGTCTGCTCATCGATACCAAGCCGCCTAAGGGTGCTGCCCTGCCCGGCGGCAATGCCGCGAGCTTCGACTGGTCGCTGCTCTCGGGCGTGACCATCCCCGTTCCCTGGCTGCTGGCCGGCGGGCTCACCCGCGAGAATGTGGGCGAGGCGCTGCGCATCACCGGCGCGCCGGGTGTGGATCTGTCGAGCGGCGTCGAGCGCGTGCGGGGCCTGAAGGACCCCGCGCTGGTCGCCGCTTTCGTGCAGACGGTGCATGCCGTGGGGGCTCTCCCGGCATGAGCGCGCTTCACCGGCACCGGATCATCCTCCGATGGCGTCGCCTGGAGCATGGCCCGCGCGGGTAGCGCCGGGGGCCATGAGCCAGGCTTCCATCGACGGCATGCGCTGACGCGGCCTCCGAGCCCGCATCGCCTGCTCCGGCGACCTACCCAGCCCGTTATCCGCACGCTATGACACCCCCATATCCGGGAGGCTCTTGTGAATATTCCCCTCAGCGCGACGCGCCCGAACAGCTTCCGCGCCGGTCCGGACGAGACCGGCAAGTTCGGCATTTTCGGCGGCCGCTATGTCGCCGAGACGCTCATGCCCCTCATCCTCGAGGTCGAGAAATCCTACGAGGAAGCGCGGCGCGACCCGGCCTTCATGGCCGAGTGGAGGCGCCTGCTGAAGTATTACGTCGGCCGCCCCTCCCCGCTCTGGTATGCCGAACGCTACACCGAGCATCTCCGTGCCTCGGCGCCGGAGGGCAAGGGCGCCAAGGTCTATTTCAAGCGCGAAGAGCTGAACCATACCGGCGCGCATAAGATCAACGCCGTGCTGGGCCAGATCCTGCTCGCCAAGCGCATGGGCAAGACGCGCATCATCGCCGAGACCGGCGCCGGGCAGCACGGCGTGGCGACCGCGACAGCCTGTGCGCTCATGGGCCTTCCCTGCGTGGTCTTCATGGGGGCGACCGACGTCGAGCGCCAGAAGCCCAATGTCTTCCGCATGAAGCTGCTCGGCGCCGAAGTCGTCCCCGTCACCTCGGGGGCCGCGACGCTGAAGGATGCGATGAACGAGGGCCTGCGCGACTGGGTCGCGAATGTGCACGACACCTATTACTGCATCGGCACCGTCGCGGGCCCCGCGCCCTTCCCCCAGATGGTGCGCGACTTCCAATGCGTGATCGGCGACGAGACCAAGGAGCAGATGCTCGCCCAGGAAGGCCGCCTGCCGGATGCGCTGGTCTGCGCCGTCGGCGGCGGTTCCTCGGCCATGGGCCTGTTCCATCCCTTCCTCGATGACGAGGAAGTCGCGATCTACGGCGTCGAGGCGGCCGGGCGCGGCCTTGATTCCGGCGAGCAGGCGGCGGCCATCGCGCGCGGCCGCCCGGGCGTGCTGCACGGGAACAAGACCTATCTGCTGCAGGACAAGCACGGGCAGATCCAGGAAGCGCATTCCATCTCGGCCGGGCTCGACTATCCGGGCATCGGGCCCGAACATTCCTGGCTGCACGATGTCGGGCGGGTGAATTTCGTCTCCGTCACCGATACCGAGGCGCTGGCCTCCTTCCAGACCTGCTCGAAGCTGGAGGGCATCATCCCCGCCCTCGAGAGCGCGCATGGCCTGGCCTATGTCGAGAAGCTCGCGCCGACGCTGGATCAGGACAAGATCATCGTCCTCAACCTCTCGGGCCGTGGCGACAAGGACATCTTCACCGTCGCCCATCACCTCGGGGAGAAGATCTGATGGTCGCGCAGCGCGATATCGGCGGCCCGGTTCGCCGGGCCGAGGCCGCGACGGCGGCCCACCGCCCGGCCGGCCAAATCCATCAGTGCGGATGCGCCCGCCCGGCGTCTGAGGGAGAGAATCAATGAGCCGGATTGCCGCTCGCTTCGCCAAGCTGAAGGCCGAAGGGCGCGGGGCGCTGATGCCCTTCGTCGAGGCCTATGATCCGGACCCCGCCACCTCCATGGCGCTGCTGCGCGGCATGCCGGGCGCGGGCGCGGACATCATCGAGCTGGGCGTGCCCTTCTCCGACCCGATGGCCGATGGCCCCACGGTGCAGCGCGCCGGCCAGCGGGCGCTCGCCGCCGGCGGCACGCTCGCGGGCGCCCTCGCCATGGCGCGGGACTTCCGCACGGGCGATGACCATACGCCGATCGTGCTGATGGGCTATTTCAACCCCATCCTCTCCTATGGCGTGGAGCGCTTCTGCACCGATGCCGGGGCGAGCGGGGTCGACGGGCTCATCATCGTCGATCTGCCGCCCGAGGAGGCTGGGGAGATCGCGCCCTTCGCCGCCGCCAATGGGCTCGACATGGTGCGCCTCGCCACGCCGACCTCCGACGAGGCCCGGCTGGGCAAGATTCTCGAAGGGGCCGGGGGCTTCATCTATTACGTCGCCATCGCGGGCGTCACCGGCACCCGCTCGGCGGCCGCCGAGGACCTGGAACAGGCCATTCCGCGCATCCGCGCGCAGACGGACCTGCCCATCGCCATCGGCTTCGGCGTGCGCACGGCCGAGCAGGCGGCACATGCCTCCCGCGTGGCCGATGGCGCCGTCGTGGCCTCAGCCCTGATCGACACCCTGGCCAAGAGCCTGGACGAGGATGGCCGCGCCCGGCCCGATACCGTCCGCAAGGTGCTCGACCAAGTGCGCGAACTGGCCGCGGCGGTCCATGAGGCGCGCAAGGTGAGCGCCTGAGCCATGGATGGTTCGACGCCTCTCGCCGAAGCGTTGAACCATCTTAGAGACCATCCGGCAGTGCCCAGCCTCGCGGGGGTCAACCCCGAGGATCTCGGCCTGCCGGATGAACCGCTTGAGGCCATCGCGGGGCGGCAGGGCATCGAGGCATTGCGGGCTGCGCTAGGCTGGCCGAACGAGGCAGGCCCCCAACCCTGACGCTTGCTTCCAAGCGCCCGCGGGGCTAACCCGGCGACTCTTGAAGTCGACCTGTGCCGCACCGCCAGGCTCGCCAGCGGCCAGCCTTGGCCAGGATGAGGATGCGATGAACTGGATCAGCGACTGGGCCCTCCCGAAGATCCAAGGGCTCTTCAAGCGCGATGTGCCGGAGAACCTCTGGCACAAGTGCCCGGCCTGCGAGCAGATGATCTTCCATCGCGACCTGGAGCGTAATCTCCACGTCTGCACCCATTGCGGCCATCACATGCGCATCGGCGCGCAGCGGCGGCTGGAATGCACGCTAGATGCCGGGTTCCAGCGCATCGAACTGCCCAAGTCGCCCGTCGACCCGCTCCGCTTCCGCGACCAGCGCCGCTATGGTGACCGCCTGCGCGAGGCCCAGGCCAAGGCCGGGATGGAAGACGCCGTGGCCGTGGCCCATGGCACGATCAACGGCCGCCGCGCCGTGGTCGCCGCCTTCGAATTCTCCTTCATGGGCGGCTCCATGTCGGCCGGCGTGGGCGAGGCCATCGTGACGGCCGCCCGCCTCGCCGTGCTGCAGGATGCGCCGCTGATCATCTTCTCCGCCTCGGGCGGCGCGCGCATGCAGGAAGGCGCCATCTCGCTGATGCAGATGCCGCGCACCATCATCGCGACGCAGATGGTCAAGGAAGCCGGCCTGCCCTTCATCATGGTGCTCTGCGACCCGACCACGGGCGGCGTCACCGCCAGCTTCGCGATGGTCGGCGACATCCAGATCGCCGAGCCGGGCGCGATGATCGGCTTCGCCGGTGCCCGCGTGATCGAGCAGACGGTGCGCGAGAAGCTCCCCGAGGGCTTCCAGCGCGCCGAATACCTGCTCGAGCACGGCATTCTCGACATGGTCGTGAAGCGGACGGAGATGAAGGAGACGCTGGCGCGCGTCATCTCCCTGTTGCGCGAGCCGGTGATCGGGGAAGAGCCGGGCAGCGAGCTGGTTCCCGCCCACTGAAGACCCCACCCATGCCGGGGAGGCCGCGGCCTCTCCGGAACCCGGGATAGAACCGGGACCGATGGTGCCGAGATGACGACGATTACCCTTCCGGTGAAGCCTGCCAGTCCAGGGCGGTCGGAGGCGATCATCGATCGGCTCCATGGGCTGCATCCCAAACTCATCGACCTCAGCCTCGGGCGCATCCAGCGCCTGCTGGGCGAGATGGGGCACCCCGAGAAGCGCCTGCCGCCCGTCATCCATGTCGCGGGCACCAATGGCAAGGGTTCGACCTGCGCCTTCCTCCGCGCCATCGGCGAGGCGGCAGGCAAGAAGGTCCATGTCTATACCTCGCCGCATCTGGTGCGCTTCCATGAGCGCATCCGCCTCGCGGGCATGCTGGTGAGCGAGCCCATGCTGGCCGAGGCGCTGGAAGAGGCCGAGCGGATCAATGCCGGCAAGCCCATCACCGTCTTCGAGATCACCACGGCCGTCGCCTTCGAACTCTTCGCCCGGGTGCCGGCCGATATGCTGGTGCTGGAAGTGGGGCTGGGCGGGCTGTTCGACACCAGCAATGTGGTGGAGGAGCCGGCGGTGGCCGCCATCGCCTCCATCTCCATCGACCATGTGGATTTCCTGGGCGACAAGCTCGCGGGCATCGCGCGGGAGAAGGCGGGCATCATCAAGCCGCGCCGCCCCGTCGTGACCGGGCTTCAGAACCCCGAGGCCATGGCGGTGATCGAGGCGCGGGCCGGCGAGATCGCAGCCCCCCTGGCCGCCCGCGACCGGCAATGGACCATGACGCCGCTCGGCAATGGCGCCTGGCGCTATGAGGATGCCAAGGGCGCCCTCACCCTGCCGAAGCTCGGGCTGCTCGGCCCGCATCAGGGCGACAATGCCGGCATCGCCATCGCCGCCATGCGGGCCTGGAACCCGGATTGGCTGACGGACGAGGCCATCATCCAGGGCGTCGGCGCCGCGACCTGGCCCGCGCGCATGCAGCGCCTCAAGGGCCCGCTCACGGGGCTTCTGCCGGATGGCTGGGAACTCTGGCTGGATGGCGGCCATAATGCCGGCGGCGGCCTCGCCATCGCGAGCCAGCTCGAGCAGTGGAAGGACAAGCCGCTCCACCTCGTGGTCGGCATGAAGAAGGGCAAGGCCTCGGGCGACTTCCTGCGCCCGATCATGGCCCATCTCCGGCCGGGCGATACGATGCAGGCCGTGGCCGAGCCGGGCCAGCATCTGGCCATGCCGGTGGAAGACATCGTGGAGGCCAGCGGCGGCATCGCCACGCCCGGCCCGCATGTCGAGGATGCGCTGCGCAGGCTCGGCGCCGCCGGCGGCCAGCCCGCCCGCGTGCTGATCTGCGGCAGCCTCTATCTGGCGGGCGAAGTGCTCAAGATGGATGAAGACCTAGTCTGACGGGCGGGGCGGCTCAGCGCTCGTCCGGATAGTCCCGCCCCGGCCGCGCCCGATAGGCGGGCAGCGACCAGCCGCGCCGGATCGCCGCTGCACGGAGCAGGAAGCCCGAGAGCAGCCCGATCGTGACCGCGATGTCGCGCCCGGCGCCGAGTTCGAACAGCGCGACGAAGACCACCGCGGCCAGGAAGGCGGCCGTGGCATAGATCTCCTTGCGCAGCAGCAGCGGCACCTCATTGCCCACCACGTCGCGGATCAGGCCGCCGAAGGTGGCGGTGATCACGCCCATCAGCACGGCCACCCAGGGATGCGCGCCATGGCGCAGCGCCGCCTCGGCCCCCAGCACGGCGAAGAGCGCCATGCCCACGGCATCCGCCCAGAGCACGATGACGAAGCGCCGCTCGACGCGATGGGCCGTGAAGAAGGTGAGCACGGCCAGGCCAAAGGTCACCGCCACCACATCCGGCGCCGCGAGCCAAAAGACGGGCACGCCCAGGAGCAGATCCCGCAGGGTGCCGCCGCCGAAGCCGGTGAGCGAGGCCATGAGGATGAAGCCCACCGGGTCGAGCTGCTTGCGCGAGGCGGTCAGCGCCCCGGCCAGGGCGAAGGCCACGACCGCGACCCAGGAGAGCGCTTCCAGCAGAAGGCTGAAACGGTCCATCGCGCGGTCAGCCGGCGGCTGGCGGAGGGCGGGTCACCGCGCGGGCGGGCGCGCCGGCGCCTGGGCGGTGGGCGGCGGCACGGGCGGGCCGAAGCGCTTGAGCTGCCACTCCCGGTAGAGCTGCGCCACATGGGAGGGTGGGCAGAGGGCGCCATAGGCATCGGAGGATTCGACGCCGATCACCAGCCCGTCGCGCAGCGCATCCCGCGCCACTTCCTCGGACCAGCGCATCCCGGCATGGCGCCAGGCGGCGACGACATCGCCCGGCGTCAGGCGCTGCAGCACGAGGCCGAAGCGCAGGCGTTCGGCGGCGAAGGCGGCCTGGGCAGCCTCGATTGCGGAGGGATTCGGGCGGCCGGCCAGTTCCTCCAGCCGCGGCAGGCCCGAGCTCTGCTCGCGCGGCAGGCCCGGCACGGCGAGATCGAGCCAGGGTTCGGCGCCGAGCACCCGTGCGCGGGGCACGTCACTGGTGATGAAAGCGTCGACGGCGCCTTGCGTGAAGGCCTGCTCGCGCTTCATGCCGCCGAGATTGGAGACGGGCACGGCCTCGATGGCCAGCATGTCCAGCGCCAGGAGCGCCACGGCGTCCGACGCCTCGGGCGAGGTGATGGCGACGCGGAGCGGGCCGTTCCGCCCGCCGCGCAGCGTGCCGCGACCGACCAGCGTGGCGGGCTGCCAGTGACAGCAGACCGGCACCCATTCGCCCGGCTCGTAGCGCACGCGGGCATCGCCCACGAGGCGGGCATGGGCGGCGGGGCCGGGCAGCACCAGCAGGCTGCGGCCATCGGCACCGTCGATGGTGGCGAAGCGATTGGCGGCGGTGAGCCCGTCGGGGCCGCCGATCACCGAAAGCCGCGTCGCCACCGCCTGCGGCAGGCCGCGCGCGAGGCCAGCGACCGCGCGATTGGCCCAGACCACCGCCTCGCCATCATCCGGGCCGGGCGTCAGAAGCTCGGCACGGTCGGGCAGGGTCACGGCGCCGGCGCGCCCCGCCGCGAAAGCGGGGAGCAGGGCCAGGGCTTGCAGCAGAGGGCGGCGCCGCGTCATGCCCGGCAGGCTCGCGGGCAATCGCGGCAAAGCGAAGGCAGCGTCGCGCCTTCGCCGAGGCGGCCTATCCTGGTGTGAAGCGTCGCCGACCCGCGCAAGGGATCAGCTATCGTAGGCGAGGAGCGCCTCGAAAGGCACGTCCAGCCGCTTACGGCCTTCAAGGAAGGTCAGCTCGATCAGCGCGGCGGCGAGCGGCACTTCGGCACCGGCCTCGCGCAGCAGCTTGATGCCCGCGCTCATGGTTCCGCCGGTGGCCAGCAGATCGTCGAGCAGGACCACGCGGTCACCCGGCTTCACGGCATCGGCCTGGATCTCGATGCGATCAGTGCCGTATTCCAGCGCGTAGTTATAGCCGATGGTCGCACCCGGCAGCTTGCGCGGCTTGCGGAGCATGGTGAAGCCCAGGCCCAGTTCCAGCGCCAGCGGAGCGGCGAGGAGGAAGCCGCGGCTCTCGATGCCGGCGAGCATGGTCGGCTTATGCGGCTCGACCATCCGCGCAACGCCCTTCACGGCGGCGCGCCAGGCCGGGCCATGCCGCAGCAGGGTGGAGATGTCGTAGAACAGGATGCCCGGCTTCGGAAAATCCGGCACGCCACGGATATGGGACTTGAGGTCAATCGCCTCAGGATCGGGCGCCAGATCGGCCATATTCGTCTCGCTCGTCACGCTTGTTCAGGGGTGCCGGCGGCGGGGCGAAAGCCCCGGCCAGCGGAAGGGAGGTCGGCGGACGGGCCACCGGGCGGGCGGAACTTAATCTGACCGGATGGGCCAGGGCAACCTTAGCGAAGCTGGCCGTCCCTACCCCCGCCGATGCTGGACTTGCGCCGGGCCATGCGCTCATCTGCCCGCATGTCCCGTACACCCGTGGCGGTGGCCCTCGGCCTCGCCGGTTTCATCGCCTATGTCGCCTTCGCCACGGCCCTGGCCGACCATGTGATCGGGCGGCACTGGGCGCTTGAGATCGGCTATTTCGTGCTCGCCGGCCTGCTCTGGGTCTGGCCGATGATCGGGCTGATCCGCTGGGCGGTGCGCAAAGCGTGAGGCCAAAAAGAAACGGGCGCCACCTTGCGGCAGCGCCCGTTCCTCATGTCGATGAACCGCGGATCAGAAAGCGCGGCTCAGCATGACCATCGCCCGCGGGTTCACGTACTTGTAGTTATACGGGTCGCTGCGCTTGATGTCGGTGTCGTAGTAGCCGACCGAGAGGGTCAGGCCCGCGACCAGTTCGCGCGAGACCGAGACGCTCCAGTTGCCGTAGCTCAGGCTCTTGCCGTCGACCTTGTCGGCAATCCACTGATAGCCGGCGCGGCCCGACAGGGTGAAGGCGTAGGGCAGCGAGATATCGGCGCCCACTTCACCATAATGGCCGGTGCCCGTCTCGCCCGAGAAGTCCGGCGAGTAGAAGTAGCTGGCGAGCAGCTTCACCGGGGTCGAGGGAACTTCGTAGGCGACCTTGGCGCCGAACTCCCAATAGGCCAGCTCAGCGCCACCCGTGGGCTTATCGTAGCCGGGATAGCCGTAGTAGATCGCGCCGATGTCGAACTTCAGGCCCGCGAAGCCGAAGCGATAGCCGAAGAGGCCGTCGACTTCCTGCCGCGCATTGGTGCCCGCGAAGGCGACGTTCGAGCCGAAGGCGCCGACATAGAAGCCGCTCTCATGCTCGACATCGAGCGTGAGCTGCAGGGCCGGGCGGCTGCGCGTCTGGCTGATGCCACGGAACAGATAGTCGGAGGCCACCGCCGGGGTGGCGGTCACGGTCAGGCCGGCTTCCGGGATCTCGAACGCCGAAGCGGGCGTGGTCGCGACGGCAAGAGCGCCAAAAGAAACGGCAAACGCAGTGGCGTATGCAAACTTCATGGGCATGTTTCCTCTAAGCGCCCAGTGCGCTGACAGAACATTATCGATCTAACGCAATGCAACATAGCTGAAAAGTAAAAATGCCGCAAAAACGGTCACAGATGGCATAAAAGCCACAGTGCCATTTGCGGAAATAGCGCGGGCCCTAAAGCAAAACCCCGCCGGGCCAGGGCCCGACGGGGTTGCTACGATCGATGGTCGGAGTGAGAGGATTCGAACCTCCGGCCCCTGCGTCCCGAACACAGTGCTCTACCAGGCTGAGCTACACTCCGTCGGATCGTGGAGCGGGCATATATCGCCCCCCGCGACCCTCGGCAACCCCGTGTTGCGGACCCTTCTACATGCAGGATGATTTTTCTGCCGCACACTCGACTGTCAGCGAGGCCATTCCTCGCAACGGCTGCTCAAGCCATGCGGTTCATGCGAGGCTGGGGGCAAGAAGGCGGATGCTCACGCCTTCGCATAAGAAGCCGGGAATAAGACAAATGAAGAGAATCGCTGCCCTCGCCCTTTGCGCGGGCCTCCTCTCCCTCACGGCCGCCGCCTGGGCGCAGGGCGATGCCATCGCCGAGCGCAAGAACGGCATGAAGCTCATGGGAGGCGTTACGGAAGCGGTGAAGGCGGCGGTGGATGCCGGAGGCCCCGTGACGCCGCTGGTGCCGCGCATCGAGCAGCTCCTGGGCGAGATGCGGGCCATCCCCTCGCAATTCCCGCCCGGTTCCGGCACGGGTGACACGCGGGCGCGGGACGTCATCTGGTCGGACCATGCGGGCTTCCTGCGCGCGGCGGAGAACGGCGCCAAGGCTGCCGAGGCCCTGCTCGCCGCCGCCCAATCGGGCGACGTGGCCGCGACTCGCACCGCCCTGGGCCAGGTCGGCGGCACCTGCGGCGCCTGCCATCGCGCCTATCGCGGGCGCTGAGCCCGCCGAGGGGGCCGCACGCCCCCTCACCTCACCCTTGCCTCACAGTCGCCGGACGCCGAGCCGCATCTCGCGGTGCCAGATATATATGCCCGAGGCGACCAGCACCGCGATGCCGGCGAAATCCCATCCATCGGGCAATTCGCTCCAGATCACCGCGCCGAAGCCGGCGGTCCAGATGATGCCGGCATATTCGAAGGGCGCGATGAGCGTCGAATCGCCCCGGCGATAGCCTTCCGTCATCAGAAGCTGCGCCAGCGAGGAGACGAGCCCCGTCGCCGCGAGCAGCCCCCATTGCCAGCCTGTCGGCGTCACCCAGGTGGGGATGCTGGCGATGCCCATGACCAGCGCCGAGCCGATGGCGAACCAGAGCACGATGGTCGCCCCCGCCTCGCCCGAATTGCCCATCAGGCGGATGCTGATCATCGAGAGCGCCCAGCCCAGGGCGGCCGCCAGCACGACGAGAATCGCCAGCACGTCATCGCCGCCCCCGCCGAAGGGGCGGATCATCAGCAGCACGCCGCCGAAGCCGACCAGCACCGCGCTCCAGCGCCGCCAGCCCACCTGCTCCTTCAGCAGCGGCACCGAGAGCGCGGTGAGGAAGAGCGGCATGGCGAAGTTCAGGCCGGTGACCAGCGCGATGGGCAGATGGGCATAGCCGTAGAAGGAGCCCGCCGTGCCCACGAGCCCGGCCGCGAGGCGCCAGAGATGGCCCAGCGGGTTGCGCGTGCGGAGCGCCGCAAGGCCGCCCGCCGCGATGGCGAGGGGGATGAGCGCGGGCAGCGCGAAGACATTGCGGAAGAAGACGACCTGCGCCACCGGCAGCGCTCCTTCCAACGCCTTGATGCAGACGGCGGCACAGGCGAAGACGAAGGAGGAAGCGAGCACGCAGATGATCGCCCGGCGCTGCACCGCCAGCCGCGCGGCAACGCTCGCCACGCCGGCATCAGCCTCAGACTCGAGCGGCGTTTCAGGCGTCGGATTAGGCGTCGAATCGGGCGATGGAGGGGTCATGGACGTCGCTTCCCGCCGAAGCTAGGGTCGATCCGCGATGACAGCCAGCCCCGACAAGTTCCCGCCCATCCCCGCGCATCCACTTTATGAGCCCGTCTCGTCGGAAACGGTCTTCCAACAGCGTTTCGCGCTTCAGAAGGTCCGCTTTCGCTATCGCCGCTTCGACGGCGCGCTCTCGGGCGAGCTGACCTGGGAGCTGTGGCGCCGCGGCCGGGGCGTCACCATCCTGCCCTATGATCCTTGGAGCGATCGCGTCGCGCTGATCGAGCAGTTCCGCCTGCCCGCCCTGGCCGCCGGGCTCGATCCGGTGCTGATCGAATGCCCCGCCGGGCTGCTGGAGCCGCGGGAGGATTCCGAGGTCGCCGCCATACGCGAGACGCAGGAGGAGACGGGCCTCGCGCCGGACCTGCTCGCGCCCATCGGCAATTTCATGATCATGCAGGGCGGCTGCGACGAGATCGTGCATTTTCACGCCGCCCGCGTGCGCCTGCCCGAGCCGGGGGTGGGCGAGTCGCTCGGTCTGGTGAGCGAGAACGAGAATACCCGCCTTCTCGTGGCCGAGGCCGAACAGGCCTTCGCCTGGGTGGCGGAGAACCGCATCAAGAATGCGCCGACCGCGATGTGCCTGCTCTGGCTGCAGGTGCATCGTGAGCGCCTGCGCCGGGAATGGACCGTCTGATGGCAACCGAACTTCTCTATCGAGACGACGCCTATCTCACCGAGGCCAAGGCCGTGGCCTTCGCCATCGGCCCCGAGGGCGTCATCCTCGACCGCACGCCCTTCTACGCCCGCGCCGGCGGCCAGCCGGGCGATGCCGGCCTGCTCGTCTGGGAGGATGGCGAGATGGCCGTCACCGAGGCGCTGAAGGGGCCGGAAGACGGCGTGCTGCACGTGCCGGCCGAGGGAGCGTCCCTGCCGCCCGTGGGCGTGACCGTGACGGCGAAGATCGACTGGGCCAAGCGCCACCGGCTGATGCGCATGCATACGAGCCTGCATCTGCTCTGCAGCCTCATCCCCGGCGCGGGGGTAACGGGCGGGCAGATCGGGCTCGAGAAATCCCGCCTGGATTTCGACCTGGCCGAGCCGCCGAGCAAGGAATGGCTCACCGAAAAGCTCAACGAGCTGGTCGCGACCGATGCCGAGGTGAGCGAGCGCTGGATCAGCGAGGCCGAACTGGACGAGAACCCGCATCTCGTCCGCACGCTGTCCGTGAAGCCGCCGCGCGGCTCGGGCCGCATCAGGCTCGTCCGCATCGGGCCTGAGGAGGCGCCTATCGACCTTCAGCCCTGCGGCGGCACCCATGTGCGCCGCCTGAGCGAGATCGGGACCGTCACGGTCCAGAAGCTCGAGAACAAGGGCAAGCAGAACCGCCGCGTCTATCTGACGCTGAGTGAATAAGGGGATATGGAAATGCAGTCGCTCGTCACCACGGAATGGCTCGCCGGCCAGCTGGGCAAGCCTGGCCTCGTCCTGCTCGATGCCACCTACTACCTGCCGACCGAGAAGAAGGAAGGCGACGAGGAATTCCTCAAGGCCCATATCCCGGGCGCGCGCTACTTCAACATCAATGTCGTGGCCGATCAGGAAACCGACCTGCCGCATATGGCCCCGACCGCCGGCCGCTTCGCCCGGCTGGTGGGTGCCATGGGCATTTCCAACGACAGCACCGTGATCTTCTACGACCAGACGGGCACAACCCGCGCGCCGCGCGGCTGGTGGCTGTTCAAGCTCTTCGGGCATGACAAGGTGGCCGTGCTCGATGGCGGCCTGCCGAAATGGGTCGCCGAGGGCCGCCCGACCGAGGCCGGCGCCCCTGCCCCCGCCCCCATCGTGACTTTCGTGCCCGACCTCCGCGCCGAGAAACTCGCCGGCATCGGCGATGTGAAGAAGGTCGTGGCCGGGGAGCGCGATGCGCTGCTGATCGATGCCCGCGCGCGCGGCCGCTTCGAGGCGACGGCCCCCGAGCCGCGCCCCGGCCTGCCCGCCGGGCATATGCCGGGTGCGCAGAACATCCCCGCGACGGAACTGATGGGGCCAGATGGCGCCTATCTGCCCCCCGAGGCGCTCAAGGCGAAATTCGCCGCCGTGGGCGCCGATGGCTCGCGCCCGGTGATCACCACCTGCGGCACGGGCGTCACGGCCTGCGTGCTGGCGCTCGGGCTGGAAGCGGCCGGGCTGCCGGCCGCGACGGTCTATGACGGCTCCTGGACCGAATGGGCCGGCCGCCCCGAGACGCAGAAGGTCGGTGGCGCGGCATGAGCAGCGGCGACTACAGCTACGAGACGAAGCTGGCGCATCTCTCGCGCCCGCCCGTCCGCAGCCATGGCTTCGTGAACGAGGGCGTCTTCCGCGGCTCCACCGTCCTGCAGGAATCCTGCGCGGCGATGGATGCCAATGGGAAGAAGCCCGCCGTGGAGCGCATGACGACCTATGGCACCAGCGGCGGCCCGACGCATTTCGCGCTGGAAGACTTGGTCGCGCAGATCGAGGGCGGCAAGCACTGCATCGTGGTGCAGACGGGCCTCGCCGCCATCACCCTGCCGCTGCTGGCCTATCTGAAGGCCGGGCAGAGCGTGCTGATGCCCGATAGCGTCTATGGCCCCACGCGGCGCATCTGCAACACGCTGCTGAAGAACTTCGGCATCGAGACGGTCTATTACGACCCCTGCCTCGATGCGGCGGGGCTGGAGGCCATCTGGCCCGCCAATGCCGCCGTGCTCTTCATGGAGAGCCCGGGCAGCCATACCTTCGAGATGCAGGATGTGAGCGCCCTCGCCGCCGTTGCGAAGAAACACGGCGCCAAGGCGATGCTCGACAATACCTGGGGCATTCATCACTTCCAGCCCTTCAAGCATGGCGTGGATGTCTCGATCCAGGCGCTGACGAAATATGTCGGCGGCCATTCCGACGTGCTGCTCGGCGGCGTGACGGTGAATGACACCGCCGAATTCGAGGTTCTGCGTCTGGCCGCCACCACGCTCGGCTATTACGCCAGCCCGGATGACTGCTGGCTCGCGCTGCGCGGCGCCCGCACCATGGCCGTGCGCATGGCCCATCAGGAGAAGGCGGCCCTGGCCGTCGCCCAGTGGTTCACGACGCTGCCGCAGGTGAAGCAGGTGCGCCACCCGGCCCTGCCCGGCGCGCCGGGGCATGAGATCTGGAAGCGCGACTTCACCGGCGCCTGCTCGCTCTTCGGCGTGGTCTTCGATGAGCGCTATACGGAAGCCCAGATCTTCGCCTTCGTGGACAGCCTGAAGCTCTTCGGCATCGGCGCCTCATGGGGCGGCTACGAGTGTCTGGCGCTGCCGACGGCGGTGACGCGCACGGCGACGCCGGTGGGCGAAGCGCGGGCGGTGCGCTTCCATATCGGGCTCGAGAATGTCGACGATATAATCGCCGATATTCGGCAGGCGCTGGTGCATCTGCCGGCCTGAGGCTTTTCCGGGGAGGCGGCGCCTCCCCGGCTTGCGCATCAGCAATCGAGCGTATTTGCGCGTTCCCATTCCGTCAGGGCGGCGGTGTAGCTCGTCCAATCCGCCATCTTCAGCTTCACGTAGGAACTGACGAAAGCCTCGCCCAGCGAGGCGCGCAGCATCGGCGAAGCGTCGAGCGCGCGGACGGCATCGAGCAGGTTCAGCGGCAACCGCTTCGCGTCCTTCACCAGATGGCCCTCGGTATACATGTTGATGTCGAGGCGCGGGCCGGGATCGGTCGCCTTGGCCATGCCGTCGAGCCCGGCGGCCAGGATGCCGGCCTGGAGCAGATAGGGGTTGGTCGCGCCATCGGCGAGGCGCAGCTCGAAGCGCCCGGCTTCGGGGATGCGGATCATATGCGTGCGGTTATTGCCCGCATAGGTGACCGTATTCGGCGCCCAGGTGGCACCCGAGGTGGTGCGGGGCGCGTTGATGCGCTTGTAGGAATTCACCGTCGGGTTGAAGAGCGCGCAGAGCCCTTCGGCATGTTCGATGATGCCGCCGAGGAAGTTGTAGCCCGTCTTGGAGACGCCCAGCTCGCCCGCGTCATCGGCGAAGACATTCTCCTCGCCTTTCCAGAGCGAGACATGGGCATGGCAGCCGCTGCCGGTCAGGCCCAGGAAGGGCTTGGGCATGAAGGTGGCGCGCAGCCCGTGCTTCTCGGCGATGGACTTGGCCATGAACTTGAAGAAGACATGCCGATCGGCCGTGGTGAGCGCGTCGGCATAGTGCCAGTTCATCTCGAACTGGCCGTTGGCATCCTCATGGTCGTTCTGATAGGCGCCCCAGCCGAGGGCGAGCATGGCGTCGCAGATCTCGGTAATGACGTCATAGCGCCGCATCAGGGCCGAGGCGTCGTAGCAGGGTTTGTCGGCACTGTCGGCGGCATCGGAGATGGCTTTGCCATCGGGCGTGGTCAGGAAGAATTCGCATTCCACGCCCGTCTTGAGCGTGAGCCCCTGCTCGGCCGCCTTGGCGACCATGCGCTTGAGCGTATTGCGCGGCGCCTGATCGACCGGCTCGCCGTTTATGTAGAGGTCGGAGGCGAGCCAGCCCACTTCCGGCTTCCAGGGAAGCTGAATGAGCGTCTGGGGGTCCGGCACGGCGAAGAGATCGGCATCGGCGGGCGACATGTCGAGCCAGGTGGCGAAACCGGCGAAGCCGGCGCCATCGCGCTGCATGCCCGCGATCGCCTGCGCCGGCACCAGCTTCGCGCGCTGGGCGCCGAAGAGGTCCGTGTAGGAGATCAGGAGATACTTGATGCCGCGCGCCTTCGCGGCCGCCGCCAGATCGGTCGAACTTGCCATGTGCCATCCCCGTTTGCTGGTTGGATGGCCGTGTGTTTTGCGTCCCCGTTTCAGTCTTCTTGCCGGGGGCGCGGCGGCCCCCGGGGCAGTCTCAGAACTTGCTCTGGCCCGGAATCCATTCCGTGCCGGCGAGCGGCACGCGGGCCATGGCCGCGGCCTCGATGGTCAGCGCCACCAGGTCCTCCGGCTCGAGATTATGCAGGTGGCTCTTGCCGCAGGCCCGCGCGATGATCTGCGCTTCCATCGTCATGACGGACAGGAAATTGGCAAGCCTGCGCCCGGCCCGCACTGGATCGAGCCGCGCGGCCAGGACGGGGTCCTGCGTGGTGATGCCGACGGGGTCGAGCCCTTCGTGCCAGTCGTCATAGGCGCCGGCCGTGGCGCCGATCTTGCGATATTCGTCTTCCAGCGCCGGATCATTGTCGCCCAGCGCGATCAGCGCGGCGGTGCCGATCGCCACCGCATCGGCGCCGAGGGCGAGGGCCTTGGCCATATCGGCACCGCTGCGGATGCCGCCCGAGACGATGAGCTGCACCTTGCGATGCATGCCGAGATCCTGCAGCGCCTGCACCGCGGGGCGGATGGCGGCGAGGATCGGCAGGCCGACATTCTCGATGAAGACGTCCTGCGTCGCCGCCGTGCCGCCCTGCATACCGTCGATGACGACCACATCCGCACCAGACTTCACCGCCAGCGCCGTATCGTAATAAGGGCGGCTGGCGCCGACCTTCACGTAGATCGGCTTTTCCCAATCGGTGAGTTCGCGCAGTTCCTCGATCTTGATTTCCAGATCGTCCGGCCCCGTCCAATCCGGGTGGCGGCAGGCGCTGCGCTGGTCGATGCCTTCCGGCAGATTGCGCATCTTGGCCACACGCGGGGAGATTTTCTGCCCCAGCAGCATGCCGCCGCCGCCGGGCTTCGCACCCTGCCCGATCACCACCTCGATCGCATCGGCCTTGAGCAGGTCTTCGAGATTCATGCCGTAGCGCGAGGGAAGATACTGATAGACGAGGGTCTGGCTCGCCTGCCGCTCCTCCGGCGTCATGCCGCCATCGCCCGTGGTAGTCGAGGTGCCGACGGCCGAGGCGCCGCGCCCCAGCGCCTCTTTCGCATTGCCCGAGAGCGCGCCGAAGCTCATGCCCGCGATGGTCACGGGCGTCTTCAGCACCACGGGCTTCTTCGCGAAACGCGAGCCCAGAACGACATCGGTGCCGCATTTCTCGCGATAGCCCTCCAGCGGATAACGCGAGATGGAGGCGCCGAGAAACAGCAGGTCGTCGAAATGGGGCAGCTTGCGCTTCGCGCCCGCGCCGCGGATGTCATAGATGCCCGTGGCCGCCGCGCGCTGGATCTCGGCGATGCTATGCGGATCGAAGGTTGCCGAGAAGCGCGGCGGGGTGCGGTGATGATTGTCCATCTGGCGCCTCAATACGCGTCGGCGTTATCGACGTGGAAATGGTAGAGCTTGCGCGCCGAGCCGTAGAACTTGAACTCGCTGACGCCGGCATCGAAACCCGCCTTGTCGAGCAGGCCCTGGAGGATGCGCGTCTCCTCCTCGCCCATCGGCTTCTCGACGCAATCGGCACCGAGCGAGGCAACCTTGCCGCGCACGAAAAGCCGCGCCTCGTAAAGACTGTCGCCCAGGGCCTCGCCCGCGTCGCCGAGGACGACGAGATTGCCCTCCTGCGCCATGAAGGCCGACATCGAGCCGACGGAGCCTTTCACGACGATATCGACGCCCTTCATCGAGATACCGCAGCGCGAGGCCGCATTCCCCTCGATGACGAGCAGCCCGCCGCGCCCCGTCGCCCCGGCCGAGGCGCTCGCATCGCCCTTCACGCGCACGGTGCCGGACATGATATTCTCGGCGACACCTACCCCGGCATTGCCGTTGATGGTGATTTCGGCCTCGGTGTTGAAGCCCGCGCAGTAATAGCCGACATGGCCGTCGATGGTGATCGAGACGGGCCGCTTAACCCCCACGGCCACCGCATGCCGCCCGCGCGGATTGCTGATGGACCAACGGGTTTCGTTGGTATTCTCCGGCAGCGCATGCAGCCGCGCATTCAATTCCCGCAGCGGGGCGGTGGCGAGATCGACCTCGATCATGCGGCGTGTTCCCAGACATAGACCTTGGCGGGTTCCGGCTCGAAAATCCGCGCCTGCTCGATGCCGGGCAGATCCACCAGCGCGCGATATTCCGAGCCGAAGGCGACATAATCATCGGTTTCGGCCATGACCGCCGGCTTGCAGGCGATGGGGTCCCGCAGCACGGCGAAGCCCGTCTCGGTGCCAATGACGAAAGTGTAGAAGCCGTCGAGATCTTTCAGCGCGCCATGCAGCGCAGCTTCCAGACTGTCGCCCTGCCGCAGCCGCCAGGTCAGGTAGCCGGCGGCGACTTCGGTGTCATTTTCAGTGGCGAAGCTGATGCCCTCGCGCTTCAGCTCGCGGCGGACAGCATTGTGGTTCGAAAGCGAGCCATTATGCACCAGGCATTGATCGGGCCCGGTGGAGAAAGGATGCGCGCCCTGGATGGTCACCGCGCTCTCGGTCGCCATGCGCGTATGGCCGATGCCATGCGTGCCGGCCATTTTCTCCAGCCCATACCGCCCGGCGACATTCTCCGGCAGGCCCACGCCCTTGTAGAGCTCGATGCGCTTGCCGGTGGAGACGATATCCGTGCCCGGCGAGAGCTTCGCCAGGGCCGACCGCACCTCCGCCTCGCGCGCGGCGGGCAGGGTGATGACAGCATGGTCGTCATGCAGCGCCACGGAGACGCCGAGCTGAGCTGCCAGGGCCGTGAAATCGGTGCCTTCCGGCCCACGCAGAGTCAGCTTCGCCTCCCCCGCCGCACCGGGGCCATAGACGGCGAAACCGGCGCTATCGGGCCCGCGATCGCTCATCACCGCGAGCATGGACGAAAGCATCTCGCCCAGCTTCGGCTCCAGCGCCGGATTTTTCAGGAAGAGGCCCACAATGCCGCACATGCCCGCACCCTCGTGACGTGACGCGGCGCAGCATGGCCCGATCCGGAGCAGCAATCAATCCATTCAGGAAAAATAATTTCCTAACAAGAAAATCACCCCTCAGGGCGCGCGTGGACGATGATCGAGAGGTAAGTCATTGGTTTGACGATCAGTTCTTCCGGCCCATGCGGCGCGGCGCTGTCGAACATCAGGGAGTCGCCGGGCCGGAGGTGATAGCTGCGATCGGCATGGCGGTAGATCACCTCCCCGCTCAGCATATGGATGAACTCCACGCCCTCATGCTGGAAGCCCGTATAGGGCTCGGCCTCCTCATGCAGGGTGATAAGATAGGGCTCCACCGCCACGGCCCCGCCCAGCGCGTGCCCGAGCAGGCTGTATTGGTGCCCCACCTTGGTGCCGCGCCGCTCGATCACCACCCCCTGCCCCGCCTTCACATAGGAGCAGTCCCGCTTCTCCTCGAAGCTCGCGAAGAGCGTGGTGATGGGCACGTTGAGCGCCGTCGCCAGGGATTGCAGCGTGGCGAGGGAGGGCGAGATCTGCCCGTTCTCGATTTTCGAGAGCATGCCGGCCGAGATATTCGCCGCCGCCGCCAAGTCGGTCGCCGTCATGGCGCCGCGCTTACGCAGCGCGCGCACCTGCGCGCCCAGCGCCTGCTCCAGCGAGCGTTCGGTGATAGCCGGCGCGCCTGATCCCGTCGTCAGCATGATCTCTCCATCCTCCGGGCCAGAATGGGCCGAGGGCCCGGCCTTGGCCAGCCCGGAGGAGGAGCGATCGCGCCCGGGCCTCAGCCCAGCCGCGCCAGGACGCGCGAGACGAAGGCGTCGGACACGCCGAGATAGCCCGCCGGATCGGTGAGCTTGGCGATAGCCGCGCCATCCAGCCGTGAGGAGACCTCGCCCTCCGCCGCCAGCGCCTCTGCCAGGGGAATGCCCTTGGCCAGCGCCACGTCGCAGGCGTGATGCACGACATGATGCGCCGTTTCGCGGCCCAGCACGGGGGCGAGGCCCATCATCACCGCCTCGGCCACGATGAGCCCGCCAGTGCTGTCGAGATTGCGCTTCATCCGCGCGGCATCCACCGTCATGCCCTCGGCGATGGTCAGCGCCTGGGCCAGGGCGCCATGGGTCAGCAGCATCGCCTGCGGCAGGGCCAGCGGTTCGGCCTGCCAGGGGCCGGTGCCGCGTTCCTGGTCATGTGCCATGGCGGAGAGCATCTGCGGCACCAGCGCATGCACCCCCCGCGCCTGGGCGAGCACATATTCGCAGGCGATGGGGTTGCGCTTCTGCGGCATGGTGGAAGAGCCGCCACGGCCCGGTGCATGCGGTTCATGCACCTCGGCGACTTCCGTCTGCATCAGCAGCATCACGTCGGTCGCGATTTTCGAGAGCGCGCCGCAGAGCAGCCCGGCCCAGGCCACCGCCTCGGTCACGCCGTCGCGGCTCACATGCCAGGGGATATCCGCCTCGCCGAGCGAGAGTTCCTTGGCCAGTTCTTCGACGACCTCGAGCCCACGATCGCCCAGCGAGGCCAGCGTGCCCGCGGCGCCACCGAACTGAAGCCGCAGCGCGCGCGGGCGCAACTCCTTCAGCCGCTCCCGCATGGTGATCAGCGGCGAGAGCCAGACCGCGACCTTGTAGCCGAAGGTCACCGGCAGCGCGTGCTGGAGATGCGTGCGCCCGGCCATGACCGTGCCGCGATATTTTTCGGCCTGCTTGGCGAGCACCTCGCAGAGCCTGTCGAGATCGGCGCCGATGATGTCGAGCGCATCGCGCAGCACCAGCACCGTCGCGGTATCGACGATGTCCTGGGTCGTGGCTCCCCAATGCGTCCAGCGGCCCGCCTCGGCGCCCGCGGCCATGGTGAGCTGCTTCACCACACCCACGACGGGATAGCCCGTGTTGCGCGTGGCGGCGGCGAGCGCCGGCAGGTCCAGGATCTCGAAGCGGGCGGCATCGGAAATGGCCTTGGCGGCCTCTTGCGGCACGATGCCGAGCCGGGCCTGGGCACGGGCCAGCGCGGCCTCGATATCGAGCATCTTCTGCAGGATCGCGCGCTCGCCCACGGCGGCGCGCATCGCATCCGTGCCATAGAGCGCGCCGAAGACGGCGCCGTCGGCGGGGTTAACACTCATGCGCCGGCTTCCATTTCCGCGAGAATTTGCTTGGCGATTTTCAGAGCATGATTCGCCGCCGGCACGCCGGCATAGGCGCCCACCTGCAGCAGCACTTCGCTGATCTCGGCGGGCGTCACGCCCGTGTTCCGCGTGGCCCGCACATGCAGGGCGAATTCGCCATCCCGCGCCAGCGCCGCCATCATGCCGAGGCAGAGCAGCGAGCGCTCCTTGCGCGTGAGCCCCGGCCGGGTCCAGACGCCGCCCCAGACATTGGCGGTGATCCATTCCTGGAAGGCCGCGTCCATCTCCGTGATGCCCTGGCTGGCCTTGGCAACATGCGCCTCGCCGAGCACGGATTTGCGGATCGTCAGCCCGGCGTCATAGCCCGAGACCTTCGGGAGCAGGAAAGCGACCATGGCCGAGGTGACCGCTTCCGGCACCTCCATGGTCGGAATATGCGCGGCCTTTTCCAGCACCACCAGCTCGGCGCCCGGAATGGCATCGCGCAGCGCCTCGGCGCTGGAAACGGGCGTGGCGAGGTCGCCATCGCCCACGATCACCAGCGTCGGGATGCGAAGTTTCTTGGTCTGCTTGGTAAGGTCGGCCGCCGCGATGGCTTCGGCAGCACCGGCATAACCCTCCGGATCGGTCCGGCGCAGCATGGCGCGCAGCCCGTTCGCGGCGGGCGTCTGGAGCGAAGGCTCCGTCACCCAGCGCGCCACCACGGCCTCGACCAGCGGCGCCATCCCTTCCTTGCGGACGAGGGCGGCGCGGTCGTGCCAGTTCTGCGCGGGGGGGATCGCGAGCGCCGTATCGACGAGGCCAAGGCTCAGCACGCGGCCCGGCGCCTCATGGGCGATCGCCTGGCTGATCAGCCCGCCGATGGAAATGCCCGCCACATGCGCCTTGTGCACGCCCAGCGCATCGAGCAGCCCCAGCGCATCGCGCGCGAATTGCGCCATGCTGTAGGGGCCGGGCGTCACGCCGGTCAGCCCATGGCCGCGCAGATCCGGTCGGATGACGCGGAAATGGCGGGAAAGCGCCTCGGCCTGCGCATCCCAGATATGGAGATTGGTGCCGAGGGAATGCAGCAGCAGCAACGGTGCGCCCGCGCCGCTGACCTGCACGTGGATGTCGAGATCACCGACGCGGACGAACATGCTGCTATTTCCTCAGACGCGCTCGATCAGGGCCGCGATGCCCTGGCCCACGCCGATGCACATGGTGGCGATGGCGCGCTTCTGGCCGCGCGTTTCGAGCGCGCTCACCGAGGTCAGCGCGAGGCGGGCGCCGGACATGCCGAGAGGATGGCCCAGCGCGATGGCGCCACCATGCGGGTTCACATGCTCAGCGTCATCCGCGAGGCCCAGTTCGCGCATCACGGCGAGGCCCTGGCTGGCGAAGGCTTCATTCAGCTCGATCACGTCGATATCGCCGATCTTCAGCCCGGTCTTGGCCAGCAGCTTCTGCGTCGCGGGCGCGGGGCCGATGCCCATGATGCGCGGCGGCACGCCGGCGGTCGCCATGGAGACGATGCGCGCGCGCGGCGTCAGGCCATATTTCCTCGCCGCCGCCTCGCTGGCGATGATCAGCGCGGCAGCACCATCATTCACGCCCGAGGCATTGCCCGCCGTCACAGTGCCGGGATTGCGGAAGGGCGTCTTGAGCGCGGCCAGGCCCTCCAGCGTGGTGTCGCCGCGCGGATGCTCGTCCTGCGCCACCACGATGTCGCCCTTGCGGGTCTTGATCGTATAGGGCGTGATTTCCTTGGCGAAGAAACCGGCTTCCTGCGCGGCCTTGCACTTCTGCTGGCTGCGGAAGGCGAAGGCATCCTGGTCGGCGCGGCTCACCTGGTACTGCTCGGCGACATTCTCGCCCGTCTCGGGCATCGAGTCCGTGCCATAGGTCTTGTGCATCATCGGGTTGACGAAGCGCCAGCCGATGGTGGTGTCCTCGACCTTGTTCTCGCGCGAAAAGGCGCTGGTCGCCTTCGGCATGACGAAGGGCGCGCGCGTCATGCTCTCGACGCCGCCCGCGATCACCAGTTCCGCATCGCCCGAGCGGATCATGCGCGCGGCGGTGCCGACGGCATCCAGGCCCGAGCCGCAGAGCCGGTTGATGGTGCTGCCCGGGATCACGTCCGGCAGGCCCGCGAGCAGCAGCGCCATGCGGGCCACGTTGCGGTTGTCCTCGCCGGCCTGGTTGGCGCAGCCCATGTAGCAGTCATCCACCGCGGCCCAGTCAACCGAGGTGTTGCGATCCTTCAGCACGCGCAGCACATGCGCCAGCATGTCGTCGGGGCGGACATCCTTGAGGCCGCCGGCATAGCGGCCGATGGGCGTGCGGACGAAGTCGCAGATATAAGCGTCAGCCATGTTCAGCGTTTCCTCTTTTTTCTCAGTTCGCGATGACCGGGGCGCCGGTCTTGGCGCGCAGCTCGTCCAGCGTCAGGCCCGGCGCCATCTCGACCAGCTTGAAGCCTTCCGGCGTCACGTCCAGCACCGCGAGATTGGTATAGACGCGCGTCACCGCCGCCATGGCGGTGAGCGGATAGGAGCAGCGCTTCACGAGCTTGGGGCTGCCATCCTTGGTCGTGTGCTCCATCACCACCCAGAGGCGCTTGGCGCCCACCGAAAGGTCCATGGCGCCGCCGACGGCGGGCGCGCTGTCATTGTCGCTCGTCGCCCAATTGGCGATGTCGCCATTCTCGGCCACCTCGAAGGCGCCCAGCACGCAGAGGTCGAGATGCCCGCCCCGAATGATCGAGAAGCTGTCGGCATGGTGGAAGAAGCTGCCGCCCGGCCGCAGCGTCACGGGCTGCTTGCCGGCATTGATCAGCCAGGGGTCGACTTTGTCCTTCTCCGGCGCCGGGCCCATGCCCAGCAGCCCGTTCTCGGAATGGAAGACGACCTCGCGCTCCGCCGGCACATGGTCGGCCAGCATGGTCGGGATGCCGATGCCGAGGTTGACGTACCAGCCCTCGGCAATGTCCTGCGCCGCGCGGGCGGCCATCTGGACACGGGTCAGCGGGGTGAAAGCGTTCATGACGTTATCCTCCTCAGCCCTGCACGTCGGCGAGCGGCAGCACGCGATCGACGAAAATGCCCGGCGTCACCACCAGTTCGGGGTCCACGGCATCGACGGCGTGGTGAGCCTGCACCACCGTCAGCTTGCCCGCCATGGCCATGATCGGATTGAAGTTCCGGCCAGACTGGTTGTAGCTCAGATTGCCCCAGCGGTCGGCCTGCCAGGCCTCGACCAGCGCCAGATCGCCCGGCAGCGCCAGTTCCATCACATGCGGCTTGCCGTTGAACTCGCGCACTTCCTTACCCTGGGCGAGCTTGGTGCCCGCCGCCGTCGGGGTGAAGAAGGCGGGGATGCCGGCACCGGCTGCGCGGATGCGCTCGGCCAGCGTGCCCTGCGGCACGATCTCCAGCTCCAGCTTACCCGCCTTATAGAGCTCCTCGAACACCACGGAGCCCGCCGAGCGCGGGAAGGAGCAGATGATCTTGCGGACGCGGCCCAGTTCCATCAGCGCGGCGAGGCCAGTGCGGCCCGTACCCGCGTTATTGGCGACGACCGTGAGGTCCTTCGCGCCCTGTTCGATCAGGCCTTCGATGAGCAGATCTGGCTGTCCCACGGAGCCGAAGCCGCCGAGCAGCACGGTCGAGCCATCGGCGACGCCCGAAAGCGCCTCGGCAATGGAGGAGACGTATTTGTTGATCATGGCCCTTCCCTCGGACGCTCCGGTCTCGCGCGATAGTCTGTGCGATTATCGCGCATTTGTGCGTTCTTCGCGCAACTATCACTTGCCGCGCGCCCTTGGTCAAGCGCCGCTCAGGCCTGGCGGAGACGCTCCGCACCCGTTTTGACCGGAACGGGCTCGCTATCGGCCGGGGGCGGCGCATTCACACCGGCGGCGGCGCGTTGCTCGATCAGCTCCTTCCCGTTCGGCAAGGTGCCCGCGATCAGCACGCCAGCCAAGTCGCGCAGCGTGGTGATGCTTTGCTGAAGCTGCGTATCTGGCGGCGCGACGGCCTTGGCGACCACTGCCCAGAAGAAGCTTTCCACCAGATAGCTGGGCTTCACCGACCGCTTCTCGCCCTCCATCACCACCGCCCGCTTGGCGTAATGATTCGCGAGCCGAAGCATGCCGCTCCAGCTTCCATGCTGCGCCGATTTCCGCCACCAGGACAGGGCCTCGTCCATATTGGCCGGCCGTCCTTCGCCGGCCTCGGCCATATCCCCCATCATGGCCTCGGCGAGGCCGCTATTCTGGGCCACCGCCTTCTGCAGCCAGAATTCCGCTTCCTTGTAGGAGAGCGGAACGCCGACGCCCTTGCGATAGTAATTGGCGAGCGCGACCTGCGCCACGGCAACGCCTTTCTCAGCGCCCTGGCGGCAGAGGGCGACACCCCCCGCCTCATCCTTCGGCACGCCCCGCCCCGCGACCTGCATGACGCCCAACGAGCAAAGGGAAGTCGCCGCGCCAGCCGCAATGCCGCGTTGGAAAATCTCATATGCCTGGGTGAAGTTCTGCTGGCGGCCAATACCGAGGTTGTAACAATCCCCCAGCAGGGTCAGCCCCTCCGTCTCGCCCAGATCGGCGGCGCGCTGGAAGTAATCGCAGGCCAGTTCAGGCGAGGCTGGCCTGCCTGCCGCGATCATGTAGCGCTGCCCTTCCTCCAGCATCGCCTTGGGCGAGAGGCTGGCATCCAGAGCCGGCTTCGCCGTCTGCGCACAGGCCAGAAGAGAGCATGACAACAGAAGAAGGAGCGGGAGGCGCAAGGTCGCGGCATTCCATGGTGGCTTCCCCGCAATCTCGCCCCTGCCCGCCTCCCATACAAGGCATTCAGTCGCCGGCCTTGGCCTGCGCCCCTTCCGCGAAGGCTTCCTCAGGGCTCAGCACCAGCTTGTTCCGGCCGATCGCCGCGAAATAGGCGATGCCGACGGCGAACCAGATCGCCACCCCGATCACCCCCGCCCGATAGACCGGATCGGCCAGCTGGAAGCCGATGGTCACGACCGCGATGGCGATGGTGATCATCGCGCCCGGCACCCCGAAGGGGCTGAGGAAGGGGCGCGGCAGGCCCGGCTGGTTCCGCCGCAGCAGGATGAAGGAGAGCGCTTGCATGATGTAGGAAATCATCGCCCCGAAGACGGCCATGTTCAGCAGCGTGCCCGAGATGACGGCCGTGCCCGCCTCCTCGCCCATGCCGAACCAGATCACCAGCATGAGGCCGAGCGCGACCACGGAGCCGCCGATCATCGCCACATGCGGCGTCTGGTGCTTGGAATGGGTCACCGAGAGGCCGCGCGGGAAATAGCCGGCGCGGGAGAGCGAATAGATCTGCCGGCCCTTGGCGAAGATGATGGTGTGGAAGCTGGCCACCAGCCCGATCACCGCCACCAGCGAAAGGCCCTTGGCGATGCCGTCGCCATAGATAGCGCGGAAGCCGTCGAGCAGCGGCTCCGTGGAGGCGGCGAGCTTGAAGGCGCCCGGCGGCAAGCCCGCATTGAGCCAGAGGATCAGCGTCGCCGAGACCATCAGCGTCAGCATGCCCAGGATGATGCCCTTGGGCATGTCGCGCACTGGATCGACCGATTCTTCCGCCGCCAGCGGCAATTGCTCGATCGCGAGGAAAAGCCAGACGGCGAAAGGCAGCGCCGAAAGCGCGCCCATGATGCCGAAGGGCAGGAAGGGCCCGCCGCCGTTGGCCAGTTCCACCGGCGCGCCATCGGCGCCGATGCCGATATTGAAGGCCCAGCGGCCGAGATCGGAAACCGGCAGCGCCGAGACGAAGAAGGCGATGAGGCAGGCCAGCGCGGCGAGGGTAATGCCCACCGTCAGCCGGAAGGAGAGTTCCACCCCCAGCACATTCAGCCAGATGAAGAAGGCGTAGCAGAAAATCCAGAGCACGGGCTGGAAGCTCGTCGGCGTGCCTAGGATCGCGCCCAGATAGGCGCCGATGAAGGAGACGATCACCGCGGGGGTGATGACATATTCGACGTTCTCGCAAAGCCCGGTGATGAAGCCGCCCCATGGCCCCATCGCCTTGCGCGCGAAGGAATAGGCGCCGCCGGTATGCGGCAAGGCGGGCGACATTTCGGCGATGCAGAAAACCAGGCCGAGATACATCACGGCGATGAGGATGGCCGCGATCAGCATCCCGCCCCAGCCGCCCGCGGCCAGGCCGAGATTCCAGCCCGAGAAATGCCCCGAGATCACCGCGCCCACGCCGAGGGCCCAGAGGGCGACGACCCCGGCATGGCGCCGGAGCCCTCGCTTCTCGAAATACCCTTCCTCGACACTCTCGTAGCGCACGCCCTTCGCCATCGAACCCCTCCGTCATCTGTTGTGCAGCGCAACAATGAGGGTTTCGTTACGAGCAGCAACAGTTCTTTCAGCCCTGGTCGCCAGGACGTGAAAGCACGCTTAGCTGAGGCTCGCCACCGCCCGGCGCGATTGCGCGAGTTGAAGGGCATAGACCGCACCGAGCACAAGCACGACCACGGCCAGCCGCGTCACATCCGACCAGCCATGCCAGAAGGCCGCCGCCATCCCCGCGCCGCCGACCAGAAGGCGCAGCAGCGGGTTCAAGGGCGCCGCGAGATAGCCCGCATAGCCCGCCGCGATGGCTGTGAGCGCCGCGACCTGGATGGCGGTGGCCATGAAAATCGCCACCGGCCCGCCCTGGAACATGATCCCCGGGTCATAGATGAAGGCGAAGCCCACGGTGAAACCGGCGATGCCGAGGCGAGTCGCATGCAGGCTGGTGATGGTCGGGCTGGCTTTCGCGATGGCCGCCGCCGCGAAAGCCGCCGCCGCCACGGGGGGCGACACATCGGCCAGCACGGCGAAGTAGAAGATGAACATATGCGAGGCCAGCAGCCCCTGCCCCATGTCGATCAGCTGGGGCACGCCGATGGCCGCCGCGATAATGTAGCTCGGCGTCGTCGGCAGGCCCATGCCCAGGATCAGCACGGCCGCCGCCAGCAACACGAGCAGGATCGGCAGCGAACCACCGGCGAGTTGCTTGATGATGCCGCCGAAGGCCACGACCAGCCCGGTCTCGGTGAGTGCCGAGATGACGATGCCCGAGCCCGCGATGGCCACCGCCAGCGGCGCCATGGTGAGCCCGGCATTGGCGAAGCTCGCGAGGATGGTGCGCCAGGTCATGCGCGTGCGGGCGCGGAGCATGGCGAGCGCGACCATGGCCAGCGTGGCAGAGAAGGCGGCGAAATTGCCGCTCCATCGCTCCATCAGCAGATAGACCAGCGCCGCGATGGGGATCAGCAGGTGGCTATCGGCCAGCACCTCGCGCCAGCGGGGGATATCCTCCTCCGCCATGCGGTTGATGCCGGCGCGCTTCGCTTCGAAATGCACCGCCATCAGGATGGCGAAATAATAGAGCACCGCGCCGATGGCCGCCGCGACCACGATCTCGCCATAGGGAATATTGGTGATCTCGGCCATGACGAAGGCCGCGGCCCCCATGACCGGCGGCATCAGCGCGCCACCCACCGAAGCCGCGCTCTCGATGCCGCCCGCGATGGAAGGCTTGAAACCGACGCGCTTCATCAGCGGGATGGTCGCCGCCCCCGTCGTGATGACATTGGAGACCGAGGAGCCGCTCATCGTGCCGAAAAGGCCCGAGGTGACGACGGCGACCTTGGCCGGTCCGCCCGAATAGCGCCCCGCGACGGCCGCGCCGAAATTGCTGAATAGCCGCCCGGTGCCGGAGCCCCCCATGAAGGCGCCGAAGATGATGAAGACCGCGATGGTCGTCGCCACGATTCCGGTGAGCGGGCCATAGACGCCGCCCGAGGTCGGCACGAGCCAGATGGCCTCCACGATCGCCTCGGGCTGGAAGACCTTGCTCTGGAACATGCCCGGCAGGTAGTGGCCCCAGACCATATAGGCGATCGAGATCACGATCATCCAGGCGAGGCCCGGCTCCACCGCGCGCCTGATGGCCTCGAGCAGCGTCAGCACGCAGATGATGCCCAGCACCAGCATGGTCGGCGTGAAAGGGTCCACATATTCCATGCGGTCGGCGATGGCGGTCCAGTTCCACATCACCCAGGCATGGGGCGCGGCGGAGAGCACCGCCAGCGCCCAGTCAAGAAGGCTCGGCCGGTCCATCGGCGAACGCTTCGGGTTCGCCGGATAGAGAATGAAGAGGATCGGCGTGAAGATCAGCAGGTGAAAGCCACGCATCGGGATCGGCTCGGGAAAGCCGAAGCCGCCGAAATAGAGATGCACGGCCGCCGCCGCCGCCATCCACAAGGTACAGACCAGCTTCAGCCAGCCGGATAGTTCACGCATCGCGCCCAAGCCTTCGCATCACGGGAAAACGATCCGGCCCAGCAAGAATGGGGCCGTCCTCACGGGAGGCGGCGCGGGCACGCATCGAGCGCGCCGGGCCGCCAGCCCGCCCTGTCGCGGGGGCTGATCAGGCCGGCATGAGGCCCGCTTCCTTGTAGGCCTTGGCCGCACCCGGGGCGAGCGGCACGCCGGGATACTTCCAGGAGACCGCAGGGTCCCAGGCCGCCATGGAGACGTGGATCGAGGCAAGGCGCTGGCCCTTGTTCTTGATCAGCGTCTTCATGATCTTGTAGGCGACGTCCTCCGGCACGCTCTCATTCAGCAGGATGACGCTGTCCATCGTCGTCACCGGCACATCGGCCTTCTGCAGCGTCGGATAGGTGCCGGCCGGGATGATGCCCTCGGCATAAGCATAGGTATCGATCAGGTGCTTGCGGATATCGGCCGGGAAATCCACGAGCTGGCCGCCGCGGCGGCCCTGGGCGATCTCGGTGAAGATCGCGGCCGGCTTGGCGAGCGCGGCATAAAGATAGTCCACCTGCCCGTCGGAGTAGGCGGCCGAGATATCGGCATAGGAGCCGGTGAGATAACGGCCGCCATCGGCGCGGATCTTGTCCGGGCTGCTGCCGAGGAACTTCAGGATGCGCTGCAGCGTCATCTCATCGGTCGAGCTGCGCTGCGGCGCGCCGATCTTGACGCCCTTGGTGGTCAGGATGGTGCGCATATCGGCAACCGGCGTGCCGTCGGCGCGGAGGAAATGGTGCTCGGTCGGCGAATAGCCGGTGCCAAGGCTCCGCAGCTTATCGTGCTTGGCGGTATAGGGCTCCTCGCCCCGGCCGGCGGAAGCGGTGAAGGCATCGATGCCCCAGCCCATCTGCGCCTGGCCGTTCTGAATGCGCGTCGGGTTCGCGAGGCCGCCGCCCGGCGTCACGCGGATGCGGATATCGGGGTTCTCCTCGGCGATGAGCGAGGAGAGGCCCGCCGCCATCGTGTACCACCCGCCACCGACCGAACCCGCCACCCATTCGAGCGTGGATTGCGCATGGGCCTTGCGGATCGCCGGCAGGGCGAGCGCGCCCGAGAGAGCACCGAGCGAGAGCGCGCGGCGCGTGATGATGCTGTTCATTATTGTGAAGCCTCCAGAGTCAGAGGCCATCATCTTCAACGCGATCGGGCCATGCCGCAACCGCGTTGGTACGGGAGGGCAATCTATTATCCTGCCCTCAAGCGCAGGGCGCGGCCTCCGCCGCTTGGCTTCCGCCGGACTGCCGGCGGCGCCGCTTCGGGCGCTCGGCGTGGCCTTGGGCCACGCCTCTATTATCCTGCCCTCAAACGCCGGGCGCGGCCTCCGGGCCGCTTGGCTTCCGCCGGACTGCCGGTGGCGCCCCTTCGGGCGCTCGGCGTGGCCTTGGGCCACGCCGCTTTGCCAGCCTCAGGCGCGGTTCAGCACGCGGCCGGCGACGGCGTCGAGCTTCTTCACCAGCGCCGGGTCACGCTTCTCGGGCGCCGTGACGATGGCCGTCTCCAGCGCGCGGTCGCAACCGGCGGGGCAGAGGCCGCGCGGCTGGCCGATGGCCGGCACCAGGGACTTCACCAGCGCCTTCGCCTTGTCGGCATTGGCCAGCAGCACCTTCACCACGGCATCGACCGTCACATGGTCATGGTCCGGGTGCCAGCAGTCATAATCGGTGACCATGGCGACCGAGGCGTAGCAAAGCTCGGCCTCACGGGCGAGCTTGGCTTCCGGCATGTTCGTCATGCCGATCACCGAGCAGCCCCACTGGCGATACAGCTCGCTCTCGGCCTTGGTCGAGAATTGCGGGCCTTCCATGACAAGGTAGGTGCCGCCCCGCGTGTAGCTCAGGCCCACTTCCTTGGCCGAGGCCTCGATGGCATCGCCCAGGCGCGGGCAGGTCGGGTGTGCGACCGAGACATGCGCCACGCAGCCCGTCTCGAAGAAGGACTTCTCGCGCGCGAAGGTGCGGTCGATGAACTGGTCGACGATCACGAAATGCCCCGGCGGCAGCTCCTCCTTGAGGGAGCCCACGGCGGAGAGCGAGATCACGTCCGTCACGCCCGCGCGCTTCAGGGCGTCGATATTGGCGCGGTAGTTCAGCGCCGAGGGCGGGCGCGGATGGCCGCGGCCGTGGCGGGGCAGGAAGACGCATTTCACCCCGGCCAGTCGGCCGAAAAGCAGCGCGTCGGATGGTGCCCCCCACGGCGTCTCGACCGTGCGCCACTCGCGCTCCTCGAGCCCGTCGATGTCATAGAGACCCGAGCCGCCGATCAGGCCGATGACGGGTTCGATGGTGTCGGTCATGAGAATGTCACCCTCAGCAGAACGCAGGACGGCCGCCCGGAGGCGGCCGTGTGTCGCGCAGCTTATAGCAGCCCCTCCCCGCAAGGGTCGAGGCATAGCTCCCCCTCCCAAATCAGGGGGATTTCAAGGGGGCCAGCAGTCCCCCTTGCCGGCCGCGACGGTAGGGTTGGCGTCGCGGCTACCGTCGCGGCCGGCCAATATCAATGCACGTCGCTCCAGACCTTGCGCTTCACGGCATAGACGAGGCCGCCCAGGATGGTCAGGAAGATGATGATACGCACGCCCATGGCGCGGCGCTTCTCGAGTTCCGGCTCGGCGGCCCAGGCCAGGAAGGCCGAGACGTCATGCGCCATCTGCTGGACGGTGGCCTTGGTGCCATCCGCATATTCCACCTGGCCCTCGCTGTTCAGCGGCGGCGCCATGGCAATCTGATGGCCGGGGAAGTAGCGGTTGTAATTCATCCCCTGCATGACGGTGACGCCCTCGGGCGGATCGCCATAGCCGGTCAGCAGCGCATAAACGTAAGGCGCACCGCCTTCCCGCGCCTTGACCATCAGCGAGAGATCCGGCGGCAGGGCGCCGTTATTGGCCGCCCGCGCCGCCTGTGGGTTGGGGAATGGCGAGCGGAAGCGGTCCGAGGCGCGGCCGGGGCGCTCAAAGGGCTGGCCCTCGTCATTCGGCCCGTCCTGCACCGTGACAGAGGCCGCGATGGCTTCGACCTGGGCGGGGGTGAGGCCGATCTCGGTCAGGTTGCGATAATAGAGCAGATGCGCCGAGTGGCAGGCCGAGCAGACGTCCTTATAGACTTGGAAGCCGCGCTGCAGCTCGGCCCGGTCGAAGGTGCCGAAGGGGCCGGAGAAGGAGAATTTCACCTCCGGCAGCTTGATCTCGGCCTCCGCCGCCGGGGCGAGGCGCGGCGCGAGGGCCAGGGTGGCGGCCAGCAGGGTGGCACCGAGAGAGAGGCTGCGCATCACGCTTTCTCCTTCGCGGCGGCGGCAAGGGGCAATCGCCCTCCCCCCAGGACAGCCTTGGATATGCTTTCCGGCAGCGGCAAGGGTCTCTCGAACTTGCCCAGCAGCGGCAGGATCACGAGGAAATAGGCGAAGTAATAGCTGGCCGCGATGCGCGCGACGGTCACGTAGACACCCTCGGCCGGCTTCCCGCCCGCCCAGAGCAGCACCGCGAAGGCGACCGTCCAGATCAGGAAGGCGATGCGCGCCATCGGCCGGAAGCGCATGGAGCGCACCGGCGAGCTATCGAGCCAGGGCAGCACGAAAAGCACCGCGATGGCGCCAAACATCAGCAGCACGCCGCCCAGCTTGTTCGGCACCGCGCGCAGGATCGCGTAGAAGGGCAGGAAGTACCATTCCGGCACGATATGCGCGGGCGTGGAGAGCGGATTGGCCGGGATGTAATTGTCCGGATGGCCGAGATAGTTCGGCGCGAAGAAGACCAGCACCGCGAAGACGATGCAGTAGACCACGATGCCGACGCTATCCTTCATCGTGTAATAGGGGTGGAAGGGCAGCGTGTCCTGCGGGCCCTTGGGCTCGATGCCCAGCGGGTTGTTGGAGCCCGTGATATGCAGCGCGACGATATGCAGGAAGACCACGCCGACGATCACGAAGGGCAGCAGGTAATGCAGGCTGAAGAAGCGGTTCAGCGTCGGGTTGTCGACCGAGAAGCCACCCCATAGCCAGGTCACGATCGGGTCGCCCACGATGGGGAAGGCGCTGAAGAGGTTCGTGATGACGGTCGCGCCCCAGAAGGACATCTGGCCCCAGGGCAGCACGTAGCCCATGAAGGCGGTGGCCATCATCAGCAGGAAGATCACGACGCCCAATATCCAGAGCAGCTCGCGCGGCGTCTTGTAGGAGCCGTAGAACATCCCGCGCCAGATGTGGATATAGACCACGATGAAGAACATGCTGGCGCCGTTCATATGGATGTAGCGGATCAGCCAGCCGTAGTTCACGTCCCGCATGAGGCGCTCGACGCTGTCGAAGGCCATCGAGGTATGGGGCGTGTAGTTCATCACCAGGAAGATGCCGGTGAGGATCATCACCAGCAGGTTGATCATCGCCAGCGCGCCGAAATTCCAGAAGTAGTTGAAATTTCGCGGCGTGGGAAAGCTGCCGTATTCCTTCTGCAGCATGGTGAAGACGGGCATGCGCTGGTCGACCCAACGGATGACCGGGTTCTTGATGTCGCTTTGGTGCAGGCCAGACGCCATGTCTCGGTTCCTCTCCTCGCGGGGCCAGGGGCGCGCCTCCCGGCGCGCGCGCCGTTCAGCCCACGCGGACCTTGGTGTCGGAGGTGAAGGCGTATTGCGGGACCGCGAGATTGAGTGGCGCGGGGCCCCGGCGGATACGGCCCGAGGTGTCGTAATGGCTCCCATGGCAGGGGCAGAACCAGCCGCCATAATCGCCACGCGGGTCGGTGGATTTCTGGCCCAGCGGCACGCAGCCCAGATGGGTGCAGACGCCGACCACGATCAGCCACTCGCCCTTCTGCACCCGGGCATCGTCGGCCTGCGGGTCCCGCAGCTCGTTCAGGGGCGTCTTCTTCGCCTCGTCGATCTCGGCCTGGGTGCGATGGCGGACGAAGACCGGCTTGCCGCGCCACATCACCGTCACGGCCTGCCCGACGGCGATGGGCGCCAGCTCGACATCGGTACTGGCCATGGCCAGCACGTCCTTCGAGGGGTTCATGGAATCGATGAAGGGCCAGACGACGGCGCCTGCCCCCACTGCCGCGAAGGATGCCGTGACGAGCTTAAGGAAGTCCCGGCGTGGGGGTGGATCGGAAGCGGGGGGCGACCCGTGGGGGGCTGCCAGACTATCGGCCATACCTCGTCGTTCCCTATCTGCCAGCGACGCGGAGCAATCAGGGCCGGGCCGCCGGTCTCGTTACCTTCACGGTTCATTTATGCCCGCAAGGAGGTGAATGAACGCCAGTTAAGCACGCCGTTACCCACCCGGAGTCATATAACGGGCTCAAAGCCGCCAAAGCAACGATCACGCGCCACGTTTTGTCGCCCGAAGGCGGCGCGGCTATGATCGCGGCATGAATGACACGCCGAAGGCCCCCCAGGCCGCCGCTTCCTCCCTGCCGGAGCACGCCCATCCTCTGGCCCAGCCGGCGCGGCAGTGGTTCGAGAGCCTGCGCGACCGCCTCTGCGCCGCCTTCGAGTCCCTGGAGGATCAGCTCGCTTCCGGCCCGCATGCCGCCATGCCCGTCGGCCGCTTCGAGCGGAAGCGCTGGGACAGGCCGGGCGGCGGCGGCGGGGTGATGAGCGTCATGCGCGGCCGGGTTTTCGAGAAGGTCGGCGTCAATGTCTCGACCGTCTGGGGCGAGTTCACGCCCGAATTCCGCAAGCAGATCCCCGGTGCGGAGGAAGACCCGCGCTTCCTGGCCACCGGCGTCTCCCTCGTCGCGCATATGCGCAGCCCGCGCGTGCCGGCGGCGCATTTCAACACGCGCTTCATCTCCACCACCCGGAGCTGGTTCGGCGGCGGCGGCGATATCACGCCCATGAAGCTCGAAGCGCCGGAGTCGCAGGAGGACGCTGCGCGCTTCCATGCCGGCTTCAAGGCCGCCTGCGACCGGCACGATGCCGATTACTATCCGCGCTTCAAGAAATGGTGCGACGAGTATTTCTTCCTGCCCCATCGCAACGAGCCCCGGGGCCTGGGCGGCATTTTCTACGACTGGCTGGGCCGCGACGAGCCGGGCGGCGAGCGCCTGGATGAGCATTTCGCCTTCACCCGGGACGTGGGCGAGGCCTTTCTCTCCACCTATCCCGCCATCATCGCCAGGCGGATGCACGAGCCCTGGACCGAGGCCGAGCGCGAGCATCAGCTGCACCGCCGGGGCCGCTATGTAGAGTTCAACCTGCTCCATGATCGCGGCACGCTCTTCGGCCTGCGCACGGGCGGCAATGTGGAGGCGATCCTCATGTCCATGCCGCCCGAAGTGAAATGGGGCTAGGCTTTTGACGCCCCCGCCCCCGTCAGGGCGTGGGCAGCACCCAGGGCCTGTCCCCCCGATCGGCCCGGTCAGATAGCCGCCGCGCGCCCTGAGGTCCGAGCCATACGGCGAAAGGCCCCTCGCGCCACACGCTGAAGCGGTCGATGAAGGGCACGCCGGGGCAGCTTTCATCCACCGGCTCGGCCGATACCACCAGCGCCACCCCGCCGCAGACCTCGCGCGGCGCGACGGGATGCGGCCCCCGCCTGCCGAGCGCCTTCAGTAGCAGGATCGAGGGCCCGCCGGGCACCTTGCGCAACTGACAGAACAGCTCGTTGCAGTTCACGAGCCCAGCCGCCGCCTCGCCCTGGCTGGGCATGGGCTCGGCCCCCTCCTCGCCCCAGCCGCGCAGCCAGCTATCGCGCACGAAGGCCGAGCCCCCGCTCACGCGCTGCACCATGACGCCCGAAGGCGTGCGCAGCGCGATCAGCCTGGCATCGCCCGAGACCAGCAGATCCGGCTGGCGCGCGAAAAGGCCCGAGGCCATGCCGGCGATGATCAGCGGCAGGCCCCAGAGCCGCCAGCGCGCCCGCCAGAGGCAGAGCCAGAGCATGCCGAAAGTGACGAGCCCCAGCCCCCAGAGCGGGATCGGCGGCGCGGCCATGGCCGCGCCCGGCCAGGCGGCGACCCAATGCGCCGTCGCCAGCACGCCCTGCACGCCAAGCCCCATCGGCCAGAGCGCCAGCCCCTCCAGCCCGAAGGGCATGAGCAGCAGCGCCAGCATCCCCGCCGGCATGACGAGGAAGGAGGTGAGTGGAATGGCGATGGCATTGGCCGCCACGCCGTAAAGCTGCATCCGCCCGAAGTGATAGAGCCCGTAAGGCAGCGTCGCCGCGCCGGCGAGCACCGAGGTGAAGACGAGCCCCGCCGCCCCGATCAACAGCAGACGCCACCACTGCCCCTCGCCACGCAGCCCCGCGAGCCGCCCGCGCATCGCCTCCCAGCCCGCGATCAGCGCCAGCACGGCCGCGAAACTCATCTGGAAGCTCGGCCCCAGCAGCGCGAAGGGCTGCACCGCCAGTACCACCACCGCGGCGAAGGCCAGCGTGCGCAGCGAGATCGCCCGGCGCCCCAGCAGCACGCCGAGCGCCACCAGCGCCGCCATGGCGAAGGAGCGGATCATCGGCACCTGATTGCCCGTCAGCACCATATAGGCACCCCCCGCCACGAGGCCGAGCAGCACGGCGGCGGCCTTGCTGTCCCATCGCAGCGCGATGGGCGGGATGAGTGCGACGAGAAAGCGCGTGACGGCGAAGACGAGCCCCATCACCACCGCGATATGCAGGCCCGAGACGCTCAGCAGATGCGCCAGCCCGCTATCGCGCATGGCCGCGAGGTCCGCCTCGGGAATGGCCGAGGTGCCGCCCGTGAGCAGCGCCGCCGAGATGGCGCCCTCCGCCCCGGGCAGTGCTGCGGTGATGCGCGCCTCGATCGCCGCCCGCAGCCCGGCGAAAGCCGCCGCGCCATCCTTGCCCGGCACCACCTCGGCCGGGCCCAGCGCCTGGGCGCTGCCGCCCTGGTCGGCGAAGAAAGCGGCGCGCTGGAAATCCCACCCGCCCGGATAGGCCGGTGCCGAAGGCTCGCGCAGCAGGGCGCGCAGGGTCACGCTATCGCCCGGCTCGGGCCTGGCCGGGTCGGCCGCGCGCAGCCGCAGCCGGAGGGTGCGCTCCATGGTGAAGGCCTCGGGCGGCGGGATGACCTTGCCCGTCCCCGGATCGATGGCCGTGGCGAGCGGCGGCTCGTCGCGCGAGGGCACGGCGATGGCCCTTATCCCGCCCAGCGTCAGCCGCCTTCCCTCGGGCAGCAATTCCACCGCCTGCACCACGCCCGTCAGCATCACGGCCTTCTCGGGCAGCAGGGTCAGCGGCGCGCGCAGCGCGGTCTGCAACATGGCGAGCGCGAAGCCGAGCCCCGCCGCCGCCGCCAGCCCCGCGCCCCAGGCGGCGAGCGAAAAGCCACGCAGCCGAACCAGCAGCGCGAGCGGCAGCGGGATCAGCAAGAGCCAGGCCCAGAAGGGCTCCGGCTCCTCCGGCAGGGCGAAATAGAGCGCGATGCCGAGACCCATCGCCACCGGCAGCCAGAGGATCAGCCTGTCCCATTGCGAGGCCAGGGCTGCCGCGATTCCCGCCAGCGGCGAGACGCGCGCGACCGGCAGGCCCCCGGCCGGCGAGACGGAACCGCTCAAGCTCTCACAATCCCAGCCCTCTTAATCCCAATGCGCATTGCCCGCCTGCTCCGCACGCCCTGCCCCTCAGCCCCTACCCGTGCTACACGTGACGCCCTTGTCGCAGGATATTGACGGAAGATCATGCCGGTTCGCACCCGCTTCGCTCCCTCGCCCACCGGTTATCTCCATATCGGTGGCGCCCGTACGGCGCTCTTCAACTTCCTCTTCGCGCGTCACCATGGCGGGCAATACCTGCTGCGCATCGAGGATACCGACAAGCAGCGCAGCACGCAGGAAGCGGTCGACCAGATCATCCACAGCCTCGAATGGCTGGGCCTCTCGCCGGACGAACCGCCGGTCTTCCAGGCCGCGCGCGAGCCGCGCCATGCCGAGGTCGCCCGCCAGCTTCTGGCCGAGGGCAAGGCCTATTACTGCTTCTGCACGCCGGAGGAACTCGCCGAGATGCGCGAGACGGCGATGAAGGAAGGCCGCCCGCCCCGCTATGACGGCCGCTGGCGCGACCGCGACCCGTCCGAGGCACCGGCCGGCGTGAAGCCCGTCATCCGCATCAAGGCCCCCCGCGAGGGCGAGACGGTGGTGCAGGACCTCGTGCAGGGCGAGGTGCGCGTGAACAATGCGGAGCTGGATGACATGATCATCCTCCGCTCCGACGGCACGCCCACCTATCTGCATGCCGTGGTGGTCGATGACCATGACATGGAGATCACCCATGTCATCCGCGGCGACGACCACCTGACCAATACCTTCCGCCAGTGCATGGTCTATGACGCCATGGGTTGGCCGCGGCCGCATTTCGCCCATATCCCGCTGATCCATGGCGCGGACGGCGCCAAGCTGTCGAAGCGCCACGGCGCCGTCTCGGCGCTGGACATGCGCGATGACGGCATCCTGCCCGAGGCGCTCTGTAACTACCTGCTGCGCCTCGGCTGGGGCCATGGCGACGAGGAGATCGTCTCCCGCGAGCGCGCCATCGAGCTTTTCGACCTCAAGGACGTGGGCCGCGCCGCCTCGCGCATGGACTACAAGAAGCTCGAGCACGTGAACGGCGTCTATCTCCGCCAGGCCGCGCCCGAGGCGCTCGCCAAGGAGACGCTGGAGCGGCTGGCCAAGCGCACCTCCCTCAGCTTCGGCACCGAGGCGGCCGAGCGGGTGATCAAACTGATCCCCGACCTGCAGCCCCGCGCCAAGTCGCTGAAGGAACTGGCGGACCAGGCCTCCTTCGCCATCGCCACCATCCCTCTCGCCTTCGAGCCCAAGGCCGCCGCTCAGATCGCGACGCCCGAGGCCAAGGAGCGGCTGAAGGACCTGGCCGAGTATCTCTCCGCCGCCCCCTGGGAGCGGCAGGATCTCGATACCTGGCTGCGCGACTATGCCGATGTGAAGGGCATCAAGCTCGGCCAGGTGGCGCAGCCGCTCCGCGCCGCGCTGACGGGCTCGACCCAGTCGCCGCCGATCGACGCCGTGCTCTACGCCCTCGGCAAGGATGAGGTGCTGGCCCGCCTCATCGCCGCCGCCGAGGCGGAACTGCCGATCGTCTGATCAAGCGCCCCGCCGCCGGGCCCCGTGCAGCGTGGAAGCGCGCTGCACGGCCAAAGGCGGCACCCCCGCGCGGCGCGCGAAGAAGCGCGAGAAATAGGCCGCGTCGGAAAAGCCCAGCCCGTAGGAAATTTCCGAGACGCTCATGCTCGTATAGGTCAGCAACCGCTTGGCCTCGAGCATCAGCCGCTCATGCACGAGGTCGAGCGGCGACAGGCCCGTGACCTGCCGGCAGGCGCGCGTGAGCCGGGCGGTGGACGTGCCGAGCCGCCGGGCGTAATCGGCCAGCGGCAGATGGGCGCGGAATTCCGCCTCGATCAGCGCGCGGAACCCTTCGACCATCGCGATCTGCCCCGCATCGGCCGCCGCCCGCGCCGCCTCCTCGCCCGCCAGCCCCTCCAGCATGGACCAGAGCAGCAGCACCCGCCCGGCCAGGGCGGCGCGGCGGCCGGCATGGCGCTCGTTATAGCCCGCCTGGACGGCCTCGACGGCCGAGGCGACCGGGTCGGGCTCGGCGACGGTGGCGAGCCAGTGCCGATGCAGCCAGCCCGCCCGGCCCAGCGCTGCCTCCTGCGCCGTGACGAAGGGGCGCGTCAGGCTCAGCACGTGGCCCTCCGACCCGGGCTCGAAAGCGAAGCCATGGACCATGCCGGGCGGGAAGAGGAAGAGGCAGGGCGCGGCGAAGCTCCGCTCCGCCTCCTCCACCCGCATCACCCCGCCGCCGCGCGAGATCCAGAAGAGCTGGTGCAATTCTCCATGCCGATGCGGGCGAATCAGCCACTGGTTCTCCGGCGCGCGGACGAAAAGTTCCTCGATATGCACCGGGTCCAGCTCAAGCCCCGCCGGGCGCGTGGCCACCGGCGGCTCGCCATAGAGCGCAAAAAGCGGCACCGCCTGCCGCATGGCCTGGCCTTCGGCCATCGCCTTTTCCCTTCCGTTTTCCCTGAACGAAAAGTCCAAGAAAAAGCCGGGTTTGTCCATTGCTACCAAGGGGTGCGCTGCTGCTAGCCTCGCTCGAACGTCCAGGAACCAGATAGCGAGATCATGCGTCAGCGCACCCAGGTCGCCATTATCGGCGCGGGCCCCGCCGGGCTCCTTCTCTCACAGCTTTTGTCCAAGGCCGGCATCGACTGCACCCTGCTCGAGCGGAAGGACCGCGCCTATGTCGAGGGCCGCATCCGCGCGGGCGTGCTCGAACAGGGCACGGTGGACCTGCTGCGCGAGGCCGGCGTTGCCGCGCGGCTCGATGCCGAGGGCCTGCCCCATGACGGCTTCCGCCTCGCCCTCGATGGCGAGAGCTTCCGCGTCGACATGCGCCACCTGACCGGGGGCAAATCCGTCACCGTCTATGGCCAGACGGAGGTGACGAAGGACCTGATCGAGGCCCATGTCGCGCGCGGCGCCGCCCTGGTCTTCGAGGCGGAAGAGGTCGCCCTGCACGAGATCGACGGCAAGGCGCCCTATGTCACCTATGAGAAGGACGGCCAGGCCCATCGCCTGGATTGCGACTTCATCGCCGGCTGCGACGGCTATCACGGCATCGCCCGGCGCAGCATTCCGGCTGAGGTGCTCAAGAGCTTCGAGCGCGTCTATCCCTTCGGCTGGCTCGGCATCCTGGCCGATGTGCCGCCCTGCGATCATGAGCTGATCTACGCCAATCACGAGCGGGGCTTCGCGCTCGCCTCCATGCGCTCCACCACGCGCAGCCGCTATTACGTGCAGGTCGCGATGGAGGAGAAGCTCGAGGACTGGCCCGACGAGCGGCTCTGGGACGAGTTGGCCCTGCGCCTGGGCGAGCATGCGCCGCATATCACGCGCGGCCCGGCGCTGGAGAAGAGCATCGCGCCGCTGCGCAGCTTCGTCGCGGAACCGATGCGCTGGGGCCAGCTCTTCCTGGCGGGCGATGCCGCCCATATCGTGCCGCCCACCGGCGCCAAGGGGCTCAACCTCGCCGCGTCGGACGTGGGGCTCCTCGCCGAGGCGCTGACCGCGCATTACAGGGGCGACGATGCCGGGATCGAGCATTATTCCGCCCGCGCCCTCGCCCGCGTCTGGAAGGCCGAGCGCTTCTCCTGGTGGTTCACCAGCCTCACCCACCGTTTTCCGGAGATGGACGGCTTTTCGCGGCGGATGCAGATGGCGGAACTGGCCTATATACGGGAATCGGAAGCGGCGCGCCGGGTCGTGGCCGAGAATTACGTGGGGCTGCCGCTGCACCCTTCGGGCTGACCAAGCCGGGAATAACGATACCCAACAGGGAGGAAACAAGAATGAGCATCCAACGCCGCCACCTGCTGAAGGCCCTGCCCTTCGCCCTCGCAGCCCCCGCCTTGCTCCGCACCGGCCCCGCGGGGGCGCAGGAAGCGACGCTCCGCCTGCATCACTTCCTTCCGGCGGTGGCCAATGTACACCGCTATTTCCTCCAGCCCTGGGCACGGAAGGTGGAGCAGGAATCGGGCGGGAAGCTGAAGATCCAGATCTTCCCCTCCATGCAGCTCGGCGGCGCCCCGCCGCAGCTCTACGACCAGGCGCGCGACGGCGTCGCCGATATCGTCTGGACGCTCTTCGGCTATATGCCCAACCGCTTCCCGCGCATGGAGGCTTTCGAGCTTCCCTTCATCGCGCATGAGAAGGCGGCGGTGAATGCGCTGGCCGCGCAGGAATATTCGGCGCTCCACGCGAAGGATGAACTCGCCGAGGTCCATCCCCTCTGTGTCTGGGCGCATGACGGCGGGCTGATCCATGCCAACAAGCCCGTGCAGACCATGGAAGACCTGCGGGGCCTCAAGCTGCGCTTCCCCACTCGCCTCGCCGGCGAGGCGCTGCGTGCGTTGGGCGCGGCGCCGATCGGCATGCCTGTCCCGCAGGTGCCCGAGGCGCTGAGCCAGCGCGTGCTGGATGGGGCCGTGGTGCCCTGGGAAGTCGTGCCCTCGATCAAGCTGCAGGAACTGGTGCGGAACCACACCGCCATTCCCGGCAGCCCGACCTTCTATTCCGCCACGAACATCCTCGCCATGAACAGGGCCAAATACGAGAGCCTCTCGCCGGAGTTGAAGAAGGTGCTCGATGCCAATGGCGGCCTCGCCGGCGCCGCCATGGCCGCCGTGCCCTATGACCAGCAGGCCCAGGTGGTCTCCGACATGGCGCGCAAGCGCGGCAACCAGATCATCACCATCACCGAGGCCGAGAAGCAGCGCTGGATGACGGCGACCCAGCCCGTCGCCGATGCCTGGGTGAGCCAGATGCAGGGCAAGAATATCGACGGCGCCTCGCTCATCGCCGCGACCAAGGCGCTGGTCGCCAAGCATAGCGGCGCGGCATGAGCGAGAGCCTGATGCCCGAGGCGCAGCATGAGACGCAACCTGGCAAGCCGCTCATCCGGCTGGCCAATGCGCTCGCCTTGGCGGGGGGCATCGTCATGCTCCTCGCCGCCCTGCTCTGCACCGCGAGCGTGCTGCTGCGCTGGCTCACCGGCCAGCCCATCGCGGGCGATTTCGAGCTGGTCTCGCTCGGCTCGGGCATCGGGGTCTTCGGCTTCCTCGCCTATGGCTCGCTGAAGCGCTCGAACATCATCGTCGACAGCTTCACCACCTTTCTGCCCCAGCGGGCGCAGGACATGATCGACGCCTTCTGGAAAATCGTCTGGGCCGTCATCGCGCTCGTGCTCGGCGAGCGCATGAGCGAGGGCGCGCGCGACACGCTCCTCTCCGGCACCACGACCATGGTGCTGGGGCTGCAGACCTGGTGGGCCGTGGCCCTCGGTGCCTTCTGCCTCTTCGCCACGGGGCTCATCGCCCTGCTCTGGGCGGGCTGGCTCGTGACGGGAAAGAGCGAGTGATGGCCGACGAATTCCTCATCGCCGCCATCGGCTTCGCGGTGCTGCTCGGCCTGATCGCCCTGCGCGCGCCCATCGGCATCGCCATGATCATCGTCGGCGCCATCGGCTATCACCACATCGTCGGCATGGCGCCGCTGATGAATTACCTCAAGACGACGCCCTGGCATCTCTTCGCCAATTACACGCTCTCGGTCATCCCGCTCTTCATCCTGATGGGCAGCCTGGCCGAGCGCGGCGGCTTGGCGCGCGATCTCTTTGCGGCAGCCAATGCCTTGGTGGGCCATCGGCGCGGCGGCATGGCCATGGGCGTGATCTGCGCCTGCGCGGCCTTCGGCGCCGTCTGCGGCAGTTCCGTGGCGACGACGGCGACGATGGGCCGCGCCGCCCTGCCCGAATTGCGGCGATACGGGTACGAGCCCGGCTTCTCCACCGGCACCATCGCGGTGGGCGGCACGCTCGGCGTGCTCATCCCGCCCTCGGTGATCCTCGTGGTCTATGGCATCAGCGCCGAGCAGAATATCGCGAAGCTCTTCATGGCCGCACTGATCCCGGGGCTGATCGCCGTCTGCTTCTATCTTATCGCCATCGCCATCGTAGTGCGGCGGAACCCGGCCCTCGCCCCGGTGCATGCGCCGATGAGCGGGGCCGAGAAGCGCGCCGCGATCCGGGCCGTGGTGCCGGTGCTGACCATTGCCGTCATCGTCGTGGGCGGCATCTATGGCGGCATCTTCACGCCGACCGAAAGCGCCTCCGTCGGCGTGATCGCGACGCTGGCCGCCGGCCTCCTGCGCCGCACCCTGCCGCCGCGCGAGATCATCGCCGCCATCAAGGCGACGGCCGAGACGACGGCGATGATCTTCGTGATCCTGCTGGGGGCCGAGATCTTCAACGCCTTCCTCGCCCTCTCCCAGGCGCCGGAACTGCTGGCGCAATGGATCGTGGACCAGAACTTCCCGCCCTATGGCATCCTCATCGCTCTGCTCGCGGCCTATATCGTGCTGGGCGCGGTGATGGACGAGCTGGCGATGATCCTGCTGACGCTGCCGATCTTCTTCCCCATCGTCTCGGCGCTGGATTTCGGGATGGATAGCGAGGCGGTGGCGCTGTGGTTCGGCATCCTGGTGCTGATCGTCGTGGGCATCGGGCTGACGGCCCCGCCGATCGGGCTGAACGTCTTCGTCATCTCCTCCCTCGCGAAGGACGTGCCCATCGCGCGCACCTATCGCGGCGTGCTGCCCTTTCTCGCGACCGATCTGGTGCGGCTCGCGATCTGCGTGGCCTTCCCCTCGCTCAGCCTCTGGCTCGTCTCGGTGCTGAGCTGATGTACGATTGCCAGACCTGCGGCGCCTGCTGCGCCTATTCGCGCGAATGGCCGCGCTTCTCGATGGAGAGCGAGGCGGAGATCGCGCTCATCCCCGCCGCGATGGTCGCCGAGAATGGCAGCGGCATGCGCTGCGAGGGCGAACGCTGCACGGCGCTGAAAGGCGAGTTGGGCAAGTCGGTGGGCTGCACGATCTATGCCGTGCGCCCGTTGGTCTGCCGCGACTGCCAGCCGGGCGACGAGGAATGCCTCATCGCCCGGCGGCATCATGGGCTGCCGGTGTAACGCGACGAGGACCTACCCCGCCCGCGCCATCACCTTCCGCACCTGCGCCTGCCACGCGCTCCAGGCGGCATCCGCGCGGGCGCCGGCCTGTTCGGCATCCTGGCTGGCGCGGGTGAGGTTGCGGCGCGCGGCCTCGCGTTCCGCCCCCGTGCGATCCTCCACGGCCTGGCGGGCGCGGGTCAGGGCATTATCGGCTGTCTCGTAGCTGCGATACTGCGCGGCGAAGGCATCGAGCAGGCGCCGCGCCTCCTCCATATCGGCGATCAGCGCCGTCAGCGCGTCGCGGCCCTCCATGCCCGCCGGTGCATTGGCCAGCAATTGCCGCAGCGTCTCGAGCGAGCCCGGGCCGCCCGGCAGGCGGCTCAGCGAGGGCTCGACATCCACCATGCGCCAGTTGAGCAGCAGCGGATCGCCCAGCCCCGCGTCCCAGAGCGCGACCTCACGCCGGATCTCCCGCTCGAAAGGCAAGCGCAGCGTCACTGCCGAGCCGTCGAGCATGACGCGATGGCGCAGGCCGAAATCGCCCTCGGCCGAAACCTCGAAAGCGGGCTTGGCCCCGTTCCGGCGCGGCAGGTCGATCAGCAGCGGGCCCTTCGCACCCTTGGGGTCGATGGCGAAGGCCGTCTCCTCGATCCGCACACCCCGCACCAGCACCTTGCCCGGGGCGAAGCTCACCGCATCGGCCCGCTCGCGGTTGCTGGTCGAGCGGGTGACGAGCACGTCCCGGTCCCGCCCGAAGGCGATGAGCCGCGTCTCGCCGGGCGGCAGGGCGCGCAATTCTGCATCGCCGAGCCAATTGCCCTGCTCGGCGCCCTGGCTGCCATAGACCGTCACCAGCCCATCGGGGAGAAGCTGGCCGGTCTTGTTCGTCAGGCTCGCGGCCAGGAGCGGGTTGCGGGAGGCGCTATCCTGGATCCACCAGACGCGCTCGCTCTCCAGCGTCGCGTCGAGGAAGGGCAGGTTCGCCGTCTCGCCCGAGCGCAGCGTCACCGGCTCGGGCAGGGTGAAGGCGATGCGCCCCTGCGAGGCGGCCGTCAGGGCCGGCTGGGCGGCATTGGCGAATTCGGCCTGCCCCGCGCCCATGGCCGAGCCCGAGAGGCGCCGCATCGGCGCGGCGGGGGCGGGCGCGGGGGCCACCATCGACATCTCGGCGGCTGGCGGGGGCGGCGGGGCCGCGCCGGTATCGGCCTGAACCGTGACCTGCTGCGCCACCCGCACTGGCACCTCGCGGCGCGGCACCAGGATGGGCGCATAGAGCGCCTGGCGCAGCGCGGCGGCCTCCCCCGTCACGAGCGAGAGGCGGATGCCGTTCCAGTCGCTGCCCGAGACATTCTCGATGGTGGCCCAGCCCTGCAGCCGCGCGTCGCCCTTCTCCGAGGGCACGACGAGGCGCCAGGAGGGCTTCCAGACCGGCGCGCCGGTGACGGTCAGCACCGAAATCTCGCGCGCCGCATTGCCCTTTAGCGCGATCTCCACCTGACGGTCGGCCGTGCCCTGGGCGGTGGCGACGGCCTCGGCGGCGCGGCCCAGGCGCGCGGCGAGGGTCTTGTCGGCCAGCGTCACCTCGTCGCCGTCACGCAGCGTCACGGCGCGCAGGCCCGTCGCGGTGATGATGCTGACGCGCAGCCCCTGCTCGGTATCGGCAGCATCGGCGAGGCGGCCTGAGACGCCCCCCGCCTCCACCTGCTGGCCCCTGAGCGCGGAAAGCAGCGCGATGCGGCTGACCATGTCCTCCGGCTTGAAGGGCAGGCCGCGGAAGGCCTCCTCGGCGAGGTTCAGCGCCGGCAGGCGGATGCCCAGCACCGTCCCGGCCGGATCGAAGATCACAAGGCTCTTCAGCAGGTCATCCACATCGCCGACGGGCACGCGCAGCGTCGCGCCTTCATCGGGCCCGATGCGGGCAGCACGGTCGATCTGCGAGAGGCCCGTGGAGGAGAGCGTCACCGCCCGCACGCTCAGTTCGGCGGCGCTCGCGGCCGTCCATGGCAGGGCGAGCGCGATGGCGAGAGAGAGGGCGGCGTGACGCATTGGCGTTTCCTTGTTCCGTTCCGTTCCGTGCCCTGCCCGCGCCCCCGGCGGGCCCGTCCGCGACGATGCGGATCGGCAGGGCCTCTGCATCCAGGCCCGCAGGCTCAGCGACGGTTGCGGCGAAAACGCGGCATCCTTCCGTCAAGAACAAGCAGGCCCAAGGTGATCAAGGCCATGCCGGCCCATTGCGCAAGGCCCGGCACCTCGCCCAGCGCCACCCAGCCGATCAAAACGGCGCTGGCCGGGACGAGCTGGGTGACCAGCGCCGCCGCATTGGCCCCAGCCCCGTTCAGGATGCGGAAGAAGAGCGCATAGGCGAAGCCGGTGCAGACCAGGCCCAAGGCGAGGATGGCGCCAAGCGTCTCCGTATCGGGCCAGGGCAGCGTCCAGGGTCGGTCGAGGATCAGCGCGACGGGCAGGATGAGCAGGGCCGCCGCCGTCACCTGCCCCGTCGCGGCGGCGAGCGGGGCGACGCCCATCCGCTTGAAGCGCCGGCCCCAGACGGTGGCCAGGGCGTAGGACATGCAAGCCCCGAGCGCGGCCAGGATGCCCGGCAGCTCGCCCAGCGCCTGGCCCGTGAGGCGCGGGGCCATGAGCACCACCACGCCGAAAAGCCCGATCAGCACGCCCCCGATGCGCCGGGGGCTGAGGCGTTCATCGGCCGTCGCGTAATGGGCGATGACGGCGGTGAGCACCGGCGTCGTGGCATTCACCACCGCGCCCAGGCCCACGCCGATGCTCTTCTGCGACCAGACGATGAGCGTGAAGGGGATGAGGTTGTTCAGCACCGCCATGACCGCCCAGGCACCGATCAGCGCCGGGGAGAGCGGCAGCCTCTGCCGCTTGATCCAGAGCGCGGCGCCGAGGCCGAGCGCGGCCAATACGACGCGGCTCAGCACCACCGTCAGCGGCGGCCAGACGGCCACGGCCATTTTCATGAAGAGGAAGCTACCGCCCCAGATCAGCGAAAGAAGGAGAAGGGCGGCCCATATCGCGGCATTCATGCGCCGCACCCTGACGGTCGGGCGCGATTCTGTCCCGGCCGGAAATTGCGGTGCAGCCCCGCCTCAGCGCGGCCTGGGGAGCACCGCCACATCCTGCCCCGGCGCGGGCGTCTGGACGATGAAGAGGCGATAGGCCTCAGCCTCGATCCCCTTGCGCGCGCGGATCACGCGGCCCACCGGCTCGGCGCCGGGCCAATAGGGAGCGGCGCTCCGCCGTTCGCTCTGCAGCAGCAGCCCGCGCTGTCCGGGCTCGGGCGGCGAGAGGCGGAAGAGGTCCCACCGGTCGCCGATGGCCACCACGGGCACCCCCTTGGGAAGATGCAGCGCTAGTTCGGCGGCGAGGCTGTATTCTTCCGAGGCGATGAAGCTCGCGCCGTTCTTCACCCGTGCCTCCTCCATCGCGGCGGCCAGTTCAGGCCAGCCGCCGAGCCGGGCCAGCGTCGGGTCCGAGCCGCGCTTGAGCGGCAGGGGGGCCGCGATGGCCTGGATGAGCACCGGCACCAGCACCAGCCCGCTCATAGCCAACGCAGGCACGCGCCAGCGGGCCGCCCGCGCGCCGAGGCAGCCGGCGGCGGCGATGCAGAGCGTCGGGTAGAGGATGGCCGGCCAATTGCCCTGCACGCGGCTGCCTGTCGCCTGCCAGAGGAAGATCAGCGTCGCCGGCACCGTCATGGCGACGAGCAGCGCGGCGCCCCGGTCGCGCTTCAGCGCCAGCTTCACCGCCGCCGCCACGCCCAGCACGCCGAGCACGAAGATGATCGGCGTGGCGAGGGCGAATTGCGCGCCGATCAGCTCGCCGAGATAGCGGAAGGTGAAGCCATGGCCATCACCCGCGCGGCCGCCCTGCTTGGCGAAGCTCGCCCAGCCATGCTCGGCATTCCAGAGGATCACGGGCGTGAAAATGGCGACGGCCAGCGCCCCGCCGGCCCAGATCCAGCCGCGCAGCAGATGCCGCCTCAGGCCCGCATCGCTCAACACCCAGAGCAGGATGCCGAGGCCGAGGAAGACGGCGGTGTATTTCGAGGCCAGTGCGCAGCCCGCGAAAGCCCCCGCGATCAGCCACCACCAGCCGGGGCCCCCGAGGGAAATCCGCGCCAGGGCCCAGAGCGTGAAGCACCAGAAGACGATCTGCGGCGTATCGGGCGTGATGAGGATAGAGCCTGCCGCGATCATCAGCGTCGCGTTGAACAGCGCCGCCGACCAGACGCCCACGCGGCGCCCGGGAAAGATCCGCTCCGCCGCGTCGGCCAGCGCCCAGGAGGCGAGCGCGACCCCGATCGGCGCCAGCAGTCGGATGCCCAGCGCATTCTCGCCCGCGATCAGCGTGCCCGCCCTGATCCAAAGCGCGACCATCGGCGGATGGTCCAGATAGCCCGTCGCCAGCGCCCGGCTCCAGACCCAGTAATAGGCCTCGTCGGGCGCCAGCGGCAGCAGGGCCGCGACCAGCAGGCGAAGCGCCGTGAGCGCCAGCAGCGCCCAGCCCCAGTTGGACAGGCGGTTCATCGCGAGGCGCGCCAGACCAGCGTGCTCGAAACGGCATAATTCCACACCACGGTCATCAGCGCCCCCGCGCCACCCGCCAGGCCCCAGCCTGCGATCCCCTGCCGCACCATGAGCACCGCGATGCCGTTATTGGCCGCCGCCCCGATGCCGCAGACCACGTAGAAGAGAAGCAGCCCGCGCCAGAGCCTCGGCCCCTTGAGCCGGGTGTCGCGGTAGGTGAGCTTGTTGTTGAGCCAGAAATTCACCGTCATGGCCACGAAGGTCGCGGCCCATTGCGCCGTGCCGAAACGCGCGCCCGGCACCTCGCCGACCAGCCAGAGCACGGCCAGATGCACCGCGAGGCCCACCATCCCCACCGCGCAGAAGCCGAGGAAGCGCAGCGGCACCAGGCCGAAGAGCGCACGGTCGATGAGCTGGCCGAGGAAGTCCAGCAGCACGCCCGCATCGAGCTTGCTTTCGCCGGCGAAGCGCTGGCGGAAGACATAGGGCACCTCGGCCACTTTCATCGGCCGCCCAGCGGCGAGGAGGATGTCGAAGAGGATCTTGAACCCCCTGCCCTTCAGCTTCGGCGCCAGGGCATCGAGCGTGGCCCGCGGCAGCATGAAGAAGCCGCTCATCGGGTCATTCACCCGGCTCGGGATGAAGGCGCGGGCCAAGTCGCCACCCAGGTTGGAGATGCGCTGGCGGATGGGCGAGAGCCCCTCGCTGCTATCCCCGCCCTCGACATGGCGGCTGCCGATGGCGATCTCGGCCTCGCCCGATTCCAAGCGGGCCAGCATCTCGGGCAGGATGGTCTCGTCATGCTGGAGGTCGCCATCGATCACCGCCACATGGGTCGCGGCCGAGGCGAGCATGCCCTCGATACAGGCGCTGGCGAGGCCGCGGCGGCCGACACGGCGGATGCAGCGCACCCGCGCATCCTCCCCGGCAATGGCCTTGGCGATGCCGGCGGTGCCATCGGGGCTGTTATCGTCGACGAAAATCACCTCCCAACTCACCCCGGCAAGGGCGGCATCGAGGCGGCGGACCATCTCCGCGACATTCCCCGCCTCATTGTAGCAGGGGACGATGACCGAAAGCCGCAGCGCCATCAGGCCGTGGCCTTCTCGAGCGCGGTCCAGAAGAAGCGGAACAGGGGCAGGTTGGCCTCGGCGAAGCTGGCGAAATCATCCACCAGTTCGGGCTCGCCCAGGCGGGCATCCTCGAAAGGCCGATGGGTGACGAAGGAAGTGAAGCGCAGCGCCTCGGCCACCGGGCTTCCGGCATGCTCCTCGAAGCCGCGCGGCAGGCGCTTGAGCGCGTATTCCGGATCGAGCGCGAGGCCCTTGGCGTCAAGCGCCTTCTCCACCGCGAGCCAGCCCTTCGGCTCGGCCAGGATATGCCGGCGCATGGCGAGAAGCTGGCGCGGCTCGGGGTGCCAGAAGCCGGCGGCCATGAAGCAGCCCTGCGGGTCGATATGGAGATAGGCCAGGCCCGGCGTGCCCTTGCGCCCATCGGGCGAGAGGATGGCGCCGGCATTGGTCTTGTAGGGCCGCTTGTCTTTCGCGAATCGCACGTCGCGCTGCAGGCGGAAAATGCCTTTGGCCGGATCGCCGATCAGCGGCACGCCGCGTTTGGCGAAGGCCTTGGTCGCCTCGGTCAGGAAGGCCGCGAAGGGGGCCTTCAGCGCCGATTCGTAGAGGGGCTTGTTCTCGTTGAACCAGGTCCGGTCCTGGTAGAAGTCCACCGCGCGGAGGAAGCCAAGCGCCTCGGGCGGAAAACCGGTGAAGGCGTTGTCATCCGCCATCGCGCCGCACTCCAGGCTGAACGCCGCATTCGGAAGGGTGCATGTGCCCGCCGGGACTCGAACCCGGGACCCCATGATTAAAAGTCACGTGCTCTACCGGCTGAGCTACGGGCACGCAGTAACGCGGAGAAACCCTCTGGGCCGCGATTAGTCAAGCCCGGAGGCGAGTCCGGGCGGGGCATGGCTGCCCCGCCCGGCTTCTGGTCAGCAGCCGGAGATCACTGCGGATCGGCGGCGATGCGGGCCTTGATGATCTTGTCCGGGTTCTGGACCATGCCCGAACCGCCGGCCCCGCGCTTGATCTTGTCGACCACTTCCATGCCGGAAACCACGCGGCCCCAGATGGTGTACTGGCCGTCGAGGTGCGAGGACGGGGCGAACATGATGAAGAACTGGCTGTTCGCGCTGTTCGGGTTCTGCGTGCGGGCGGCGCCCACGGTGCCGCGCAGGAAGCGCGCCTTGGTCGGCGGGCTGAACTCGGCGGGGAGGTCCGGCAGGTCCGAGCCGCCCGTGCCAGTGCCGGTCGGGTCACCGCCCTGGGCCATGAAGCCCTCGATCACGCGATGGAAGGGCGTGCCGTTGTAGAAGCCGCGGCGCACCAGTTCCTTCACGCGCTCCACATGCTTCGGCGCGAGGTCCGGCAGAAGCTGAATAGTCACGTCGCCGTCCTTCAGCGTCAGGATCAGCGTGTTCTGCGGGTCGAGCGCGGGCTGGGCCTGGGCTTCGGTGCTGGTTTCGGTCATGAGGCCTCCGGCCGTGAGGATGGTTGCGGCAATCAGGGTGCGACGGTTCATGTGATTGGCGTCCCCTGCGGGGTTGGTGAGCGGCGGCCGTTCAGTCGGCGGCCGGTTGGCGCACACGCTTGAGCGTGCGCTCCAATGTCAGGGTGGGGACAAAGCTGGAAATGTCACCACCCAGGCGGGCGATCTCCTTCACGAAGCGCGAGGAGATGAACTGGTTGCGTTCGCTGGCCATCAGGAACACGGCCTCGATCGAGGGATCGAGCCGGTGGTTCATGCCGGCCATCTGGAACTCGTAGTCGAAATCGGTGACGGCGCGGAGCCCGCGCACGATCATGCGCGCGCCCACGGAATGGGCCAAGTCGATCAGCAGCCCCTCGAAGGGAACCACCTCGATCACCGTCCCCGTCCGTTGGGCGATCGCCGCCGTCTCGGCCCGGACCAGCTCCACCCGCTCCTCGAGCGGAAAGAGCGGGCTTTTGCCCAGGTTGATCGCCACCCCGATCACCAGCCGGTCCAGCACCCTCGCGGCGCGGCCGATGATGTCCAGGTGGCCATTGGTCACCGGGTCGAACGTGCCGGGGTAAACCCCGACATGACGATCAGGCATCAGCCTCTCCTTCTTCCTCCACTACGGGGAAGCAGGAGGTGACGTGCTCGTTCTCGTCAAGTCGCAGCAGGGTCACACCACGCGCGGAACGGCCGGTGATGCGCACCTGATCCGCCGGCGTGCGGATGAGGCGGCCAGTATCGGTGATGAGCATCACGTCATCGCCCTGGCGCACGGCGAAAGTCGCAACCACGGCCGTGCCGGTCTTCTCCGACAGGGTGATATTGGTGATGCCCTGCCCGCCACGGCCCGTGACGCGGTATTCATAGGCCGAGGAACGCTTGCCGAAGCCGCCATTGGTGACGGTGAGCAGGATTTCCTCCGACGCCTCCATCTCGGCGAAGCGCTCGGTGGAGATCGCCTCCTCGCCGGCGGAGCCTTCCTCGGCCCCTTCCTCGGCGGCGTCATCGGCCACCGCCTCGGCCTCGCCCTCGATCTCCTCGCCCTGCTGGCGGCGCTTCTGCGTGGCCATCCTGAGATAGGCCGCGCGCTCCTCTGGGCTCGCATCCACATGGCGCAGCACCGAGAGCGCGATCACCGCGTCATCCGAGCCGAGGCGCACGCCGCGCACGCCCGAGGAATCGCGGCTGGCGAAGACGCGCAGCGTGTCGCTATCGGCCACGAAGCGGATGGCGCGGCCCTTGCGGGTAGCGAGCATCACGTCATCGCCCTCGCGGCAGGTCGCGACGCCGATCAGGCTGTCGCCCTCGTCGAGCTTCATCGCGATGAGGCCCGAGGCGCGCATGTTGCGGAAGTCGGAGAGCTTGTTGCGGCGGACATTGCCCGAGGCGGTGGCGAAGACGAGGTGCAGGTTCTCCCACAGGCTCTCATCCTGCGGCAGCGGCAGCACCGCCGTCACGCCTTCCTCCTCTTGCAGGGCCAAGACCTGGCGCAGGCTGCGGCCGCGTGCGGTCGGGCCCGCTTCCGGCAGCTTCCAGACCTTCTCGCGGAAGGCGATGCCGCGGCTGGTGAAGAAGAGCACCCATTGATGGGTATGCGCGTTGAAGCTGCGCACCACCACATCATCCTGGCGCGTGCCGGCGGCGCTGCGGCCACGGCCGCCGCGATGCTGGGCGCGGAAGGTCTCGAGCGGGGTGCGCTTCACATAGCCGTCGCGGGTGAGCGTGACGACCATGAGGCCCGGCTCGATGAGGCTCTCGTCGTCCTGGTCCGCAATGCCCTCGACGATCTCGGTGCGGCGCGGATTGTCGATCTGCGCTTTGACGGCGAGCAGCTCCTCGCTCATCAGCTCCATGCGGCGGATATGCGAGGAAAGGATCTCGAGCAGCTCGCGGATGCGGCCGCCCACCTCGTCCAGCTCGGCCAGGATCTTGTCGCGCTCGAGGCCGGTCAGGCGCTGCAGGCGCAGTTCCAGGATGCCGCGCGCCTGGGCCTCGGTGAGCTTCACCGTGTCATTGACCACGACATTGCCGGCATCGTCGACGAGGGCGAGCAGCGCGCCCACATCGCCCGCCGGCCAGTCGCGCGCCATCAGCTCGGCGCGGGCGGTGGCCGCGTCCGGGCTGCCGCGGATCACGCGGATGACCTCGTCGATATTCGCGACCGCGATGGCAAGGCCGATGAGCAGATGGCCGCGCTCGCGCGCCTTGTTCAGGCGGAAGCGCGAGCGGCGCTCGATCACCTCCTCGCGGAAGTCGATGAAGGCGCGAAGGGCCTGGCGCAGGCCCATCTGCTGCGGCGTGCCGTTATGCAGCGCGAGGAAATTGACCGGGAAGGTCGTCTGCAGATTGGTGTAGCGATAGAGCTGGTTGAGCACGACCTCGGGGGTCGCGTCCTTCTTCAGCTCGACCACGATGCGCAGCCCGTCGCGGTCTGATTCGTCGCGCAGGTCCGAGATGCCCTCGACTTCCTTGGCGCGGACCAGCTCGGCGATGCGCTCGATCAGCGAGGCCTTGTTGACCTGATAGGGGATCTCGGAGACGGCGATGGCCATGCGGCCGCCGCGCATTTCCTCGATCTCGGCCCGGGCGCGCATGATGATACTGCCACGGCCCGTCTCGAAGGCGCTGCGGATGCCCGAACGGCCCAGAACCAGCGCGCCGGTGGGGAAATCCGGGCCCTTGATATACTCGCTCATCAGTTCGTCGAGCGTGATATCGGGGTTCCGGATCATCGCGAGCGTCGCTTCGATCACCTCGCCCGGATTATGCGGCGGGATATTCGTCGCCATGCCGACGGCGATGCCGTTGGCGCCGTTCACCAGCAGGTTCGGATAGGCGGCCGGGAGAACCTTCGGCTCCTGGTCGCTCTCATCGTAGTTGGGCTGGAACTCGACCGTGTCCTCGTCGATCCCGGTCAGCAGCGCCGCCGCCGCCGGGGCCAGGCGGGCCTCGGTATATCGCATGGCCGCGGCCTTATCGCCGTCCATGGAGCCGAAATTGCCCTGGCCGTCGATGAGCGGCAGGCGCATCGAGAAGGTCTGCGCCATGCGGACCATGGCGTCATAGATCGAGGCGTCACCATGGGGGTGGTATTTACCCATGACGTCACCGGCGACGCGGGCCGATTTGCGGTGCGGCTTGTCGGGCGTGAAGCCCGATTCATGCATCGAGAAGAGGATGCGCCGGTGCACCGGCTTCAACCCGTCCCGGATATCCGGCAGGGCGCGGGAGACGATGACCGACATGGCATAGTCGAGATACGAATTCCGCATCTCCGACTCGATGGCCACGGGCATGGAAGCGCCGTTCGGGTCAGGCTGGTCCGGGCCGGTGGTGTCGGTATCGCTCACTGCGTCATCCTACGCGTTATCCTGCTGGGCAAGTGGCAACCCTGACGCAGCGGAATACCGCATCAGGGCTCAGCCGGGTTTGGGCCCGGAATCCATTCTTTGTAGCCGAAAATTCGCAGAGCCTCAAATGACGCCCTGGAGGGGGGCTGAGCCGGTCGCGAGGCCAGCCCCTCCCCGGGACCGGATCAGGCCAAACGGCGCTTCACGACCGCCAGAGCCAGCGCGGTCACGACCGTCCCGGCCACGATGGCCGCGATATAGCCGATGGGATTGCCCACCGCCGAGGGGATGCCCACCACGAAGATGCCGCCATGCGGCGCCCGCAGCGTGCAGCCCAGCAGCATGGAGAGCCCGCCCGCGACCGCCGAACCCAGCACGAAGGAGGGGATGACGCGCAGCGGGTCCTTCGCCGCGAAGGGAATGGCGCCCTCGGTGATGAAGGACAGGCCCAGTACCGCGGCGGCCTTGGAGGCCTCGCGCTCCTCGGGCGTGAACTTGTTCCGCGCGATCAGGGCGGCCAGCGCGATGCCGAGCGGCGGTGTCATGCCCGCGGCCATGATCGCGGCCATGGGGGCATAGACCTCGGTGGAGAGCAGGCTGACGCCGAAGGCATAGGCGGCCTTGTTCACCGGCCCGCCCATATCCACCGCCATCATGCCGCCGGCCACGATGCCGAGCAGCACGGCATTGGTGGTGCCCATGCCCTGGAGGAAGCGCGTCAGCGCCCCGAGCAGCGCCGCGATGGGCGTGCCAAGCACATAGATCATCATCAGGCCGACGATCAGCGAGGCCAGCAGCGGGATGACCAGCACCGGCTTCAGCCCCTGCATCGAGGCGGGCAGCGGCACCTTGTCCCTGATGAAGCGCGCCACATAACCGGCGAGGAAGCCCGCGACGATGCCGCCCAGGAAGCCCGCGCCGATATTGTTCGCGATCATGCCGCCGATGAAGCCGGGCGCGAGGCCCGGGCGGTCGGCGATGGAGAAGGCGATGAAGGCCGCCAGCACCGGCACCATCAGCGCGAAGGCCGATTTGCCGCCAATGGTCATCAGCGCCTCGGCGAGGCTGCCGGGCACCTTGAAGGCCTCGATGCCGAAGGCGAAGGAGAGCGCGATGGCCAGGCCGCCCGCCGTCACCAGCGGGATCATGTAGCTCACGCCGGTCATCAGGTGGCGATAGGGCCCGGCCTGGCCGCCCTGCGCCGCCTTGGCGGGCGCCGTGGCCGCCTCGGGCTTGGCCTCCTCGATCGGGGCCGACAGGGCCTTGTTGATCAGGCCCGGCGCATCCTTCAGCGCATCGCCCGTGCGGGCGACGATCATGCGCTTGCCGCCGAAGCGGGAGGTATCGACGCCCGTATCGGCCGCGATCACCACGGCATCGGCCTCGGCGATTTCCTGCGGCGTCAGCGCGCTCTGGGCGCCGACCGAGCCCTGCGTCTCGACCCGGATGGTATGGCCGAGGGAGGCCGCGCCCTTTTCCAGCGCGGCGGCGGCCATGAAAGTATGGGCGATGCCGGTCGGGCAGGCCGTGATGCCGACGAGCTTCTTGCCTGCCCCCGTGGAGGGCGCGGCGGCCGGAACGGGCGCGGGGCTCGCGCCGGCCGGCACGGCGATGCCGGCGATGGCCTTGGCCTGGGCCAGGACCTGCTCGGGATGGCGGATGGCCTCCGGCAGGCTCGCGGCCAGCACCGGACGGCCCGGATGCCACGCCGCGGCCTCGGCTGCCTCATTGCCAAGCAGGAGCAGCACGCCCTCGGCGGAGGCGGGCGCTGGGCTCGCCTCGGTATCGAGCACGAGCGCCACCCCGGCGCGGGGTGCGGCCTCGGCCAGCGCCTGGGCGGCCATCTCCGCATGCGGAGGGCTCGCCTTGTGGCGGATCAACGCCGTCACGCGGAACATCGGCTCGGACATCAGTACTTCCCTTCCGGAAGAAGCGCACCAAGGGATTCGACGGTCACCGCCTGGGCGAGGCGGGCAATGGTATCGGAATCGGGTAAGCCGCCCGGGGGCCTTGAAACGGCGGCGGCGGCGGTCGCGGTGGCGAGCCGGGCAGTCTCTTCCGGCCCCAGCCCGCGCGCGATGGCGGCGCAGAGTCCGGCCACCATGGAATCGCCAGCGCCCACGGTCGTGGTCAGCGTCACCTTGGGCGGCTTGGCCCAGACCATGCCCTGGGGCAGCGCGAAGAGCGCGCCGGCGGACCCATCCGAGATCACGACCCGGGCGATGCCCTGCGCGCGCAGCGCCCGCGCGGCCTCGATCAGCCCCTCACGGCCCTCGAGGTCCCGGCCGAGATAGGCCGCCAGTTCCTCTCGGTTCGGCTTGATGAGATCGGGCTTCGCGGCCAAAGCGGGCGCCAGCGCGGCCCCGCTGGTATCGAGCGCCACGATATGCCCCGCCGCCTTGCCCTTCGCGACCAGCCCGGCCCAGGTCTCGGGCGGCAGGCCCGGCGGGAGGCTGCCGGAGAGCACGAGAATACCCGGCGCCTCTTTCGCGATCCGCGCCCAGACGCGATCCATCGTGCCCTCCGGCACGGTGGCGCCTTGGGTATTCACATCCGTCACGCGGGAGATTTCGGTCTCGACCAGCTTCACATTGATGCGGGTGCGGCCGGGAATGGTCTCGAAGGCATTGCCGATGCCCAATTCGTCGAGAAAGGCGCCGAAGACCGGCGCGTCATGAGCGGGCAGCAGACCCCCGGCCGAGACCGGCACGCCATGCAGCCGCAGCATCGCGGCGACATTCACGCCTTTCCCCGCCGGGCGAAGCTCCACGCCCCCGGCCTTGTTCACCGCCCCCAGCCGCAGCCCTTCCAGCGGCACCGTCAGGTCCAGTGCCGGATTGAGCGTGACGGTCATGACCCGCATGAGGTCAGACATGGCTCATCTCCCGCGCCAGCGGCAGCGCCCGCACCTCGGCCGCCGTGCCGCAGCCCAGCGCCGCCTCGGCGAGCTGTCTGGCGCGGGCCATGCTGAGCCCCCGGATCTGCGCCTTCAGCGCCGGGACATTCGGGATGGAGACGGAAAGCTCGTCCACGCCCAGCCCGACCAGGATCGGCGCAGCAACCGGGTCGGCCGCCATATTCCCGCAGACGCCCACCCAGCGCCCATGCGCATGGGCGGCCTTCACCGTCATCTCGATCAGCCGCAGCACCGCCGGGTCCAGCGCATCGGAGCGGGCGCCGAGCGTCGGGTGCTGGCGGTCCACGGCGAGGGTGTATTGGGTCAGGTCATTGGTGCCGATGGAGAAGAAATCCGCCTCCTTGGCGAGTTGGTCGGCCATGACGGCGGCCGAGGGCACCTCGACCATGATGCCCACCTCGACCATCGGCGCACCGAGTGCCTGGCGCTCCTTCTCGATGAAGGCGCGGGCGGCGCGGAGATCGGCGAGGCCGTCGACCATCGGCAGCATGATGCGCAGGTCGCCATGCCGGGCGGCCCGCAGCGCGGCGCGCACCTGCGGCCGGAAAAGCTCCGGCTCGGCGAGGCAGAGGCGGACGCCGCGCAAGCCCAGGAAGGGATTGGCCTCGACCGGGTGGTGCACGAAGCGCAGCGGCTTGTCGCCGCCCGCATCCAGCATGCGGAGAATGACCGGCAGGCCCCCGAAACCTTCGGCGAGGGCGCGGTACATTTCATACTGCTCCTCCTCGCTGGGCGCCTGGTCGCGATCATCGAAGAGGAATTCGCTGCGGACGAGGCCAGTGCCCTCGGCACCGAGTGCTACGGCTTCCACCGCCTCGGCCGGGCGGCGCGTATTGGCCGCGACCTCGACGCGATGCCCGTCCGTGGTCACAGCGGGGCGGAAGGCATCCCGCCGCGCGGCGGCGGCGCGGTCGGCCCCTTCGGCAATGGCGGCTTCGGCGCGGGCGATAGCCTCGGCATCGGGCTCGGGGCGGAGATAGCCGCGGTCGCCATTCAGGATGGCGGGCAGGCCATCGGCCAGTTCCAGCACGCGGGGCCCGGCCGCGACGATGGCCGGAATGCCCATGGCCCGCGCCAGGATGGCCGTATGCGCCGTGGGGCCGCCCGCCGCCGTCACCAGCCCGGCCACCCGGGTCGGGTCCAGTGTCGCGGTTTCGGAGGGCGTCAGGTCCTCCGCGAGGATGATGGCATTCTCGGGCAGGGCCGCGCCGCCGGCGCTCTCGCCGGTAAGGCGCCGCAGCACGCGGCGGGCGACGTCCTTGAGGTCGATGGCGCGGGCCGCGAGCATCGCGTCGCCCATCTTGGAGAGCGTCGCGGCCTGGACATCGGCCGCCTGGCTCCAGGCCGCAGGCGCGGAGGCGCCGGCCGCAATCGCCTCACGCGCCGCACCGATCAGGGCCGGGTCGTCGAGGAATTCCTCATGGGCCGCGAAAATCGCCGCATGCTGGGCGCCGATCCGGGCCGTCATCTCCTCGCCCAGGCGGCGCAATTCGGCCCGCGCCTCGTCGATCGCCGCATCGAGCGCGGTCTGCTCGGTCAGCGGGTCGGCGGCGGTGGCCGCGAAGCCGGCCTCCTCCGAGCGGTGCCGGTAGAGCACGCCGATGGCGATGCCGGGGCTCGCGGGCAGGCCGGGAATGGCGCCGGGCTCGTCGATCTCGGCAGGCGCAGCGGCTTCGGCCGGGGCGTGGCTGGCCTCGCGCGGATCGCCCAGATTATCGGCGAAGGCGTCGAGCACGGCCTTGCGGGCCGCCTCGGCATCCGCCCCCTCGACCAGCACGCCCAGCGCCGCACCCGGCCCTGCACCGAGCTGGAGCAGGGCCATGACGCTGCGCGCATCGGCCTTCTTGCCGGCGCGGGTGATGGTGATGCGGGATTCGAATTTCTTCGCCAGGGCCACCAGGGCGCTGGCGGGGCGGGCATGCATGCCGGCCGGCACCGGCGCCGTGACCTTGTCGCCCTCGACCGGGCCATCATCCACGGGGCCGTCATCCACGGCGCTCGCTGCGGCCGGGGCGGCCTCGCCGGTCAGCGCGGCAAGGATGTCGCGGGGCTCGCCCGTGGTGGCGAGCTTCTCCGATAGCGCGGCATCGCCCAGCACGTCGGTCAGGCGGCGGAGGACCGCGATATGCTCGTCGCCCTGCGCGGCGATGGCCACCACGAGCCGCGCCTGGCCCTCATGGCCCCAGGCGACACCCGCGGGCACCTGCAGCACGGCGATGCCGGTCTGCTTGATCAGCGCCCGGTCGCCGCGCTGGCCGTGAGGGATGGCGATGCCATTGCCGAGGAAGGTCTCGGCCTCGCCCTCGCGGCGCATCATGCTCTCGATATAGCCGGGCTCGATGCAGCCCGTTTCGACGAGCAGGCCGCCCGCCTGGCGAATGGCCTCTTCCTTGCTGGCGGGGCTCGCATCCAGGCGGATGCGTTCAAGGGTCAGGATCAAAGGCCTGCCTTCCACTCTGTCGGAGGTCTCACGCAACATCGTCCGCGCCGCGCCGGTCGCCACCATTGTTCACCGCGGTTTCAGCGGCGACAACATAACAAACGGCAACGGGTTGCCTTTGACCTTCGTCAGAGCGCCCCCAGGCCGTTTGAAGCCGGCCGGCGGAGTTTCCCGCGATCAGAACGGGATGTCGTCGTCCAGGTCGCCGCCCTTCGGCGCGTCCCAGCCGCCGGATGAGCGCTGCGGGCGCGCGCCGCCGCCCGAGGAGGGACGGCCGCCGCCGGCGCCACCACCCGAACCGCCGCCATAACCGCCACCCGAGCCGCCGCCCGAATAGCCGCCCGAGGAACCGCCGCCGTAGCCGCCGGAGGAGCCGCCCTCCATGTCACCGCCGCCCGCGCCGCCACGGCCACCGACGAGCTGCAGCTCGCCGCGGAACTGGCGCAGCACGATCTCGGTCGTGTAGCGCTCGGCACCGGCCTGGTCGGTCCATTTGCGGGTCTCGAGCTGGCCCTCGATATAGACCTCGCTGCCCTTGCGCAGATACTTCTCGGCAACCTCGCCCAGGCGCTCGTTGAAAATGGCCACCGAGTGCCATTCCGTGCGCTCCTGCTGATTGCCCTCGCGGTCCTTGAAACGCTCGGAGGTGGCGAGGCGCAGGTTCACGACCTTGCCGCCGTTCTGGAAGTTGCGGACTTCCGGGTCACGCCCCAGCCGCCCAAGAACGATCACCTTGTTCACGCCGGCCATGCCACCATCTCCTCAATAGACAAAGCCCCGGCGCCGCCTGGCACTCCGGGGATACCGCATTCCAGCCCCCAGCCTAGCGACACACCCCTCATCGCGCCATCCCCTGCGAAGAACGGCCCGCGTCCCGAAACAACCTTGGCCCGCGCGGGTTGAAACCGCGTCACGCGGACTCATCTTGACACGCCACACGTGAACACATCATGAACCAACTGCGCCGCAACGCGTCCTTCCCCCAGGAGGCATCCCCCTTGCCCGATACTCACCACCCGCGCAGCGCCGCTCATGACGCCAATGCGCAGACCGGCTTCATCCGCATTCGCGGCGCGCGGCAGCACAACCTGAAGAATGTCGATATCGACCTTCCCAAGGGGACGCTGACGGTGATCACGGGGCTCTCGGGCTCCGGCAAGTCCTCCCTCGCCTTCGACACGATCTATGCCGAGGGGCAGCGGCGCTATGTCGAAAGCCTTTCGGCCTATGCGCGGCAGTTCCTGCAGCTCATGCAGAAGCCGGATGTGGACAGTATCGAGGGCCTCTCGCCTGCCATTTCCATCGAGCAGAAGACGACGAGCCACAATCCGCGCTCGACCGTTGGCACGGTGACGGAAATCGCCGATTACATGCGCCTGCTGTGGGCGCGCGTCGGCGTGCCCTATTCGCCCGCGACCGGCCTGCCCATCGAGGCGCAGACGGTGAGCCAGATGGTCGATCGCGTGCTGGCCATGCCGGAAGGCACGCGCCTGCTGCTCCTGGCCCCCATCTCGCGCGGCAAGAAGGGCGAGTGGAAGAAAGAGCTGGCCGAGATGCAGCGGCGCGGCTTCGAGCGCGTGAAGGTCAATGGCACGCTCTATCTGATCGAGGAGGTTCCGGCCCTCGACAAGAAGAAGAAGCACGATATCGAGGTGGTGGTGGACCGCATCGTGGTCCGCGACGGCATCGCCAGCCGCCTGGCCGACAGTTTCGAGACCGCGCTCGGCCTTTCCGACGGCATCGCCTATGCCGATACCGCGGATGGCGGCGAACGCACGCTCTTCTCGGCCAAATTCGCCTGCCCCGTCTCGGGCTTCTCCATCGAGGAGATCGAGCCGCGCCTCTTCTCCTTCAACTCGCCCCAGGGCGCCTGCCCCACCTGCGACGGGCTGGGCCATGAGGAGTATTTCGACCCGGCGATGGTCGTGCCCGACGATCGGCGCTCGCTGAAGGAAGGCGCCATCGCGGCCTGGACCGGCTCCGCCTCCTCTCCCTATTACGACCAGACGCTCGACAGCCTGGCGCGGCACTTCAAGGTCAAGATGACCACCGCCTGGGACGAGCTGCCCGAGCCGGTGCGCGAGGCCATCCTCCACGGCACCGGCCGCGAGGTGGTGACGCTGCGCTATAAGGACGGGCTGCGCGCCTATGAGGTGAACAAGCCCTTCGAAGGCGTGATTCCCAATCTCGAGCGCCGCTATCACGAGGCGGGCAATCCCTGGGTCAAGGAAGACCTCTCGGGCTATCGCTCGCAGAAGCCCTGCGCGGCCTGCGGCGGCCTGCGCCTGCGGCCCGAGGCGCTGGCCGTGCGCGTCGCCAACTGCAATATCGGCGAGGTGAGCGAGCTTTCCATCCGCGACGCGCGAAAGTGGTTCGGCGGCGTCAATGACCAGCTCACGCCGCAGCGCCAGGAAATCGCGCGCCGCATCCTCCGCGAAATCGAGGATCGGCTGCAGTTTCTCGTCGATGTCGGGCTCGATTATCTCTCGCTCGGCCGCGCCTCGGCGACGCTCTCGGGCGGCGAGAGCCAGCGCATCCGCCTCGCGAGCCAGATCGGCTCCGGGCTGACGGGTGTGCTCTATGTGCTCGACGAGCCCTCCATCGGCCTGCATCAGCGCGACAATGAGCGGCTGCTCGGCACGCTGGAGCGGCTGAAGAATCTCGGCAATACCGTGCTGGTCGTCGAGCATGACGAGGATGCGATCCGTGCTGCCGACCATCTCGTGGATATCGGCCCGGCGGCCGGCGCGGGCGGCGGGCGCATCATCGCCCAGGGCACGCCGGAGGAGGTCGCGGCCAATCCCAAGAGCCTGACGGGCGACTATCTTTCCGGCCGCCGCCGCATCGAGGTGCCGGCCCAGCGCCGGAAGATCGATCCGAAACGGCAGATCAAGGTCATCGGCGCCACGGGCAACAACCTGAAGAACGTGACGGCGGAAATCCCGCTCGGCACCTTCTGCTGCGTTACCGGCGTCTCCGGCGGCGGCAAGTCCACCCTCGTAATCGAGACGCTCTACAAGGGCACGGCGCGGCGGCTCATGGGCGCGGGGCTGGTGCCCTCGGCGCATGACCGCATCGAGGGGCTCGAGCATCTCGACAAGATCATCGATATCGACCAGTCCCCTATCGGCCGCACCCCGCGCTCGAACCCGGCGACCTATACCGGCCTGTTCCAGCCCATCCGCGACTGGTTCGCCGAACTGCCCGACAGCCGCTCGCGCGGCTACAAGCCCGGCCGCTTCTCCTTCAACGTGAAGGGCGGGCGCTGCGAGGCCTGCCAGGGCGACGGCGTCATCAAGATCGAGATGCACTTCCTGCCGGACGTCTACGTTACCTGCGACGCCTGCAAGGGCAAGCGGTACAATCGCGAGACGCTGGAGGTGAAGTTCCGCGGCAAATCCATCGCCGATGTGCTGGAGATGACCGTGGATGAGGGCGTGGAATTCTTCTCCGCCGTGCCGCCCATCCACGACAAGCTCAAGATGCTGAAGGAGGTGGGGCTCGGCTATATCCATCTCGGCCAGCAGGCCACGACGCTCTCGGGCGGCGAGGCGCAGCGCATCAAGCTCTCGAAGGAGCTCTCCCGCCGGGCGACCGGCCGCACGCTCTATATTCTCGACGAGCCCACGACGGGCCTGCATTTCGAGGATGTGCGCAAGCTGCTGGAAGTGCTCCACGCGCTGGTCGAGCAGGGCAATACGGTCGTGGTCATCGAACACAATCTCGAAGTGATCAAGACCGCCGACTGGATCCTGGATCTCGGCCCCGAGGGCGGCGATGGCGGCGGCGTCATCGTGGCCCAGGGCACGCCCGAGCAGGTGGCGGAGGAGCCGGCGAGCCATACGGGCCGCTTCCTCAAGCCGCTGCTGGAACAGGCCCATCGCGCGCCGCCCCCGCCGCCCAAGGCGAAGAAGGCCAAGGCCGCTCCCGCCAAGGAAGCGCCCGCCAAGGCGGCCAAGGCAGCGGCCAAGCCCGCAAAAGCGACCAGGCGGGGCTGACATCCTCCTCCCTTCCGGCCATCCTCGGCCGGAAAGAGGGAGGAGAACCCCATGCCAGAGACCACGCCCCCGCGCCTGCTGCTCACGCGCCTCTTTCCGCCCAATGTCGAGGCGCGGGCCGCGCGCGACTACAGCGTCCAGGCCAATCCCACCGACAAGGTCATGAGCGGGCCCGAACTCGCCGAGGCCGCCAAGGGCTTCGACGGCATCATGTGCGCGGCGGGCGACGCGCTGAACGGCCAGACCATCGCCGCCCTGCCCGACAGCGTGAAGATCATCGCGACCTTCTCCGTCGGCACCGACCATATCGACCTCGCCGCCGCCAGGGCGCGGGGCATCGCGGTCACAAACACGCCCGACGTGCTCTCGGTCGCGACGGCCGAGATCGCCATGCTGCTGATCCTCACCGCCTGCCGCCGGGGCGGCGAGGCCGAGCGCCTGGTCCGCGCCCGGCAATGGACCGGCTGGGCGCCCACCCAGCTCATGGGCATCACGCCCGAGGGCAAGAAGCTCGGCATCCTCGGCATGGGCCGCATCGGCCAGGCGCTGGCGAAAATGGCGCGCGGCTTCGGCATGGAAATCCACTATCACAACCGCAAGCAGCTTCCCGCCGAGGAGGCCGCCGGCGCGGTCTATCATCCGGACGCGGAAGAATTCCTGGGCTCCATCGACGTGCTCTCCATGCATATCCCCGGCGGCGCCGCGACGAGGCACTGGCTCAATGCCGAGCGCATCGCGCGCCTCCGGCCGGGCGCCATCGTGGTCAATACCGGGCGCGGCAGCACGGTGGATGACGCGGCCCTCTGCGCGGCGCTGGAAAGCGGCCATCTGCGGGCGGCCGGGCTCGACGTCTTCGATGGCGAGCCAAAGATCTTCGAGGGTTATCACAGCGCCCCGAATGTGGTGCTCCTGCCGCATCTGGGCAGCGCAACCATCGAAACGCGCGATGCGATGGGCTTTCGCTGCCTCGACAATCTAGACGCCGTGCTCCTGCGCGGCGAAGCTCCGCTACACCCCGCCTGACAAGGACTTCCCGGCCGTATGATCTTCGATTTCGACGCGCTCACGCCTGCCAATCGCTACAAGCTCATCACCGCCTCGGTGGTGCCCCGGCCCATCGCCTGGGTGGTGACGCAGGATGAAAAGGGCGCGCTCAACGCGGCCCCCTTCTCCTTCTTCAACGTCTTCTCCAATGATCCGGCGACGCTGATCTTCGGCATCGGCGCCGCGCCGGGCGGCGAGGCGGTGCATGGCGCGACGAAGGACACGCTGGCCAATATCAAGGCCCTGGGCCAGTTCACCGTCTGCCTGGTGGGCGAGGATAATGCGAAGGCGATGAACGTCACCGCCATCGACTTCCCGCCGCAGGTGGACGAACTGGCCGAAGCCGGGCTGACCACGGCGCCCTCGAGCCGGGTCAGCGTGCCACGCATCGCCGAGAGCCCCGTCGCGATCGAATGCGAAACGCTGCAGATCATCCCGATGGGGCACCACAACCTCGTCCTGGGCAAGATCGTCGCGATGCATATCAAGGACGAATGCGTGCTGAACCCCGAGCGCTGCCATGTCGATACGCAGAAGCTCGGCATCATCGGGCGCCTCGGCGCCGGCAATGTCTATCTGCGCACCACGGAGGACGTCTTCCACCTCGACCGCATCTCGAAGAACGACTGGCAGACGAAAAGCGGAGACTGACCCATGGTGAAGCTGGACGTCATCACGACGCGGGGCGGCGACAAGGGCGAAACCTCGCTCGGCGACGGCACCCGGCTGCGCAAGGATGCCGCGCGCATCGAGGCCATCGGCGCCGTTGACGAGGCCAATGCTGCCCTCGGCCTGCTGCGGCTCCAGCTCGCCGAGGGCGAGGATGCGATGATCGCGCGCATGCAGAATGACCTCTTCGATGTCGGGGCCGATCTCTGCATGCCGGGCACCGAAGGCGGGTTGCGCGTCACGGATGAGCAATGCCTGCGGCTGGAGAGCGAGATCAAGGAGATGGACGCCGATCTCCCTCCCCTCACCTCCTTCGTGCTGCCTGGCGGCAGCGAGGCGGCGGCGCGCGCTCATCTCGCCCGCACGGCTGCTCGCCGCGCGGAGCGGGCCGTGGTGGCGCTGGCGGCGGTGGAGCCGGTTAACCCGGCGGTCGTGCGATACCTGAACCGCGCCTCGGACCACCTTTTCGTCCTCTCCCGCAGCCTCAACTGGGGCGCGGGCGGGGATGTTCTCTGGGTGCCGGGCGGCCAGCGTTAAGGCGGCCCCATCGAGCCTTCGACCGGTCCGCGCTAGCGATCCCGGTCCTTGTCGGCGCCCTTGACCGGCAGTTCCATCGCCTTGTCGAAACCGGGCACGATGGCCTGAACCTGCCGGCGCTTATCCTCGCCCATGCTTGTCTCGGTGCGGGCCACGGCGGCGGCCATGTGCTTCTTGCGCGCCTCGGCAAGCTGGTGGCGCACCATCCTGAGATTGTCGTTGGAGGTCATGTCGCTTTCCTTCCCTGGCGGGGAACCGCGCGAGGCGGCATCCCATCGGCCCCAGTCTTCGCCAAAGGGCCTTGAGGTAAACGCCCCGCAGGAAGGAACGTTGCCCTCGCGAGGGCAACCCCTTAGGCCAGGGCGGGCTCCCGCACGGCGCTGAACTGAGGCGCCACCTTCTCCATGAAGAGCCGCATGGAATGGCTGGTGACATCGGCCGGCATGGGGCCGAGGCGGAAAGCGCCGATCACCCCGCCCGCGCCCGTCGCCTCGATCTTCGCCATTTCCTCGGCGACCTTGGCGGGGGAGCCATGGATCAGCCCCTTCACTACGTCGGAATTGGCCGGGGCGACGTGATGGCTGCCCATGTCGATGCCCTGCTCGGCCAGGATGCGGTTGCGCAGCTTCTGCCGCTGCTCGACCATCTGCAGGAAGGCGGGCACGGCGATGCGCTCGGCCTCCGCATCGGTATCGGCGACGACGATATTGCGCCAGACCCAGCAATCGCGCTGCCGCTCGGCGATGGCAGCCTCGTCGAGCCCCGCCTCCGCCAGCGCCTTGCGGTAGACCGCCATGCGGCGCCCCGTTTCCTCGGCCGACTGCACGTTCATCATGAAGGGCAGGCCGCGCTTGCCCAGGCCGATCGCGCCCTCCATCGAAGCGGCGCCGCGCAGCACGAAAGGATGCGGCCGCGAGAAGCAGCGCGGCCGCAGCGCCGGCACGCGCAGGTTCCAGAACCGGCCCTCATGCGTGAAGCCCTCGGGTGAGGTCCAGGCGCGGAGGATGATCTTCTCCGCCTCCTCATACCGCCCCTGGGCCTCGTCAGGGTCTATTCCATAGCCTTGATATTCATAGACATTATAGGTGGTGCCCTTGCCGAGCCCCACGATCAGCCGCCCCTCGGCGAGGTTGTCGAGCAGCGCGATCTGCTCGGCCAGGCGGATCGGGTGGTAGAGCGAGGTCTGCACCACGGCGAAGCCGATGGTCAGCTTGCGCGTCGCGCCCGCCACGGCCGCGGCGAAGGTCACCGGATCCACATAAGCGCAATTGCCGTCGAAATGATGCTCGGCGAGCCAGAGAACCTCGAAGCCCAGCTCCTCGGTCAGCCGCGCCTCTTCCATGCTCTCGCGGATGATGCGCGCATCGTCATCCGGCGTCCTGGCCTCGGGGAAGAGCATGTTGCTGAAGCGGAGCATCGCGAAGGTCCCTGTCTCGTTTGGCCACCTTAGCGATGCGATGCCGCACCGCAACATGATGCGTCACTCCGCCTGCGCTTCCATCAGCGTCAGCAGGCCTTCGAGCAGTTGCGCGGGGCTCGGCGGGCAGCCCGGGATGACGAGATCGACCGGCAGCACGGCCCCCACCCCGCCCTCGATCGCGTAGCTGCCCTTGAAGACGCCGCCGTCGCTCGCGCAATCGCCGCAGGCGATCACCCATTTCGGATCGGGCGTGCAGGCCAGGGCGCGCTCCGCCGCCTCGGCCATGTTACGCGTCATCGGCCCGGTCACCAGCAGCACATCCGCGTGGCGGGGGCTGGCGACCAGGCGCAGGCCGAAACGCTCCAGGTCATGCAGCACGTTGCTCAGCGCGTGGATCTCCAGCAGGCAGCCATTGCAGGAGCCTGAATCCACTTGCCGGATCGCCAGGCTCCGCCCCAGGCGCCGGCGCGAGGCCGCCTCCAGCCGCTCCGCCAGGGCCTCGACCATCTCATCGGGCGGCAACGGCGCCGGTTCCGTCTCGGGGCGGCGGGTGAGCGAGCGCGCCAGGCGGGGCCAGAGCATCAGAGATCCACCCCGCTATAGGTGCAGTTGAAGGATTTGTTCAGGAGCGGGAAGTCCGCGACGATATTCCCTTCCATCGCCGCCTCCAGCAGCGGCCATTGCAGCCAGGAGGCATCGCGCAGCGTGAGGGCGCGCAGCAGCCCGCCATCGTCCAGCGCGACCCAGCAGAGCGACTCGCCCCGGAAGGCCTCGACCATGGCGAAGCCCTCGCCCCCGCCCGAGGGCAGCGGCGCCTGAAGCTCGCCCGGCGGCAGCGTGTCGATCAGCGTGCGGATGAGGCGGATGGATTCGCCGATTTCCGCCATGCGCACCCGCAGCCGCGCATCGACATCGCCCTGCGGCAGCACCGGCACGGCAAAATCCAGCGTCTCATAGGGCGCGTAACCCGGCAGGCGCCGCGCATCGAAGCCCCGGCCGGAGGCGCGGCCGACATAGCCGCCCGCCGAGAAACGCGCGGCCAGTTCGGCGCCGAGGATGCCGGTGCCGACGACGCGATCCTGCAGGCTGGCATGGGCCTCGTAGATTTCGGCCAGGCCGGGCAATTCCCGCTCCACCACGCCGATCACGGCGCGGATCGCCTCCGGCCCCTGGGGCGCGATATCGCCGGCGACGCCGCCGGGCACCACGCGGTCCATCATCAGCCGGTGGCCGAAAGCGGCCTGGGCGGCGCGGGCCATCCATTCGCGAAGCGCGCCGCAGCGGGCATGGGGATAGGCGAAGGCCGCGTCGTTGCAGACGGCGCCCCAGTCGCCGAGATGGTTCGCGACGCGCTCCATCTCCGCCATCAGCGCCCGCAGCACCACCGCCCGGGGCGGCACCTCGCAGCCCGTCGCCGCCTCGCAGGCGAGCGCGAAGGCCAGCGAATGCGCGACGGTCGAATCGCCGGAAAGCCGGGCCGGGAAACGGGCCGCCGCGCGCGGGCTCTTGCCCAGCATGAGCGCGAGCAGGCCCTTATGCGAATAGCCCAGCCGCGCCTCGAGCCGCGCCACGGCCTCGCCCTGAACGTGGAAGCGGAAATGCCCGGGCTCGATCACGCCCGCATGGATGGGCCCCACCGCGATCTGATGCAGCCCATCGCCCTCGGCGGGCAGGAATTCGGGCTGCGGCGGCGGGCCGCCATGCCGGGCCGGACGGCCGGAGAGCGGCGTCACGATCGGCCAGCGGCCATGGTCGAGCCAGGGCCGGCCATCGGTGCCGCCTTGCGCCGCCAGGCCCCAGAGATCGGCGATGGCGCGTTCGAACAGCGCCGCCCCCGGCCGGGCGGGTGAGAGCGCCGCATAGCGCCCTTCGCTCGCGGGCGCCGAGGCGAGGAGGAAATCGCCCTCTTCCTCCTGGAGAAAACCCGCATGGACCATGCCCGGCTCGGCCCAGAGCGCCAGCAGCGCGAGCCCCGGCTCGGCCGCGAGCAGCGCGGGCAGCTCCGCCCAGCTTGCCTCGCTGAGCAGATAGCGCTCGCGCGGCCGGCAGCCCATGGGCCGCCCGGCGCGGATCAGGCCGGAGGCGCCGCCGGCTCCCGTCACTGGAAGAAAAAGTCCCGGAAACGCTGCACCAGCCAGCGCAAATCGAAGCCCGAGCCCGGCGGTTCCGGCGCGGCCTCGCCGGCCGGCAGGCCCGCGCGGAAGGCGGCGATGGCGGCCTCCGTCTCGGCGAGTGGCAGGTTCATCGGCACCTCGCCGGTCTCATTGGCCAAGCCCTGCACCCGCACCAGCAGGCGGGGCGAGGCGCGCAATTCCTCCGCGAGGCGCGGCGTGTCAGTGGCGGTCGGCGCGCAGATCACCGAGCGGCCTTCCAGCGCACAGGGCGCCTCGGCCATGGGCTTGGGCGGAAAGCGCAGCTGGGCCGTGCCGCTCAGCGCCAGCAAGCCGCGCGCGGCCCCCATCAGGGTCAGTTCCCGCGACGTGACGGCGGGGATGAACTGCCCGTGCCGCTGGATCACCTCCAGCACCAGCCCCGCATGGCCGGGGCCCGGCGGCTCGATCCATTGCTGGTGGATGAGGCGGCAGACGGGCTTGTCCGTCATCTGGTCGGTGGCGCAGGCCAGGCGCCAGGAGCCGATCTTGCGCGCATCTCCGGGCGCGGGCTCGTCCGGCACCTGCGCGAAAGCGGGCCCGGCCAACAGGAGCAGGCCGAGGGTAGCGCCCCGGCGCAGGAGGGCCGAGTATGGAAGGCGACAGAGGAGATGCGGCATGAGCACGGTCACTTTCCCCGATGGGACCACAATCCCCGCCCTGGGCCAAGGCACCTGGTACATGGGCGAAGGCCGCTACGACCGCAAGCAGGAAGCCGATTGCCTGCGCGCCGGGCTCGACCTGGGCCTGACCCTGATCGACACGGCCGAGATGTATGCCGATGGCGGCGCCGAGGAAGTGGTGGCCGAGGCGGTGAAAGGCAGGCGCGACGAGGCCTTCATCGTCAGCAAGGTCTATCCGCATAACGCCTCGCTCACCGGCCTGCCCAAGGCGCTGGACCGCAGCCTGAAGCGGCTGAAGACGGAGACGATCGACCTCTACCTGCTCCATTGGCGCGGCTCGGTGCCGCTGGATGACACGGTCGAGGCCATGGAAAAGGCGATCGCGGCGGGGAAGATCCGCCGCTGGGGCGTCTCCAACCTCGATGTGGAGGATCTGGAGGAGCTCGGCCCATCGCTGAAGGACTGCCAGACCGACCAGGTGCTCTACAATCTCGAGGCCCGCGGCATCGAATTCGATCTCCTGCCCTTCTGCCAGGAGCGCGGCATGCCGATCATGGCCTATTCGCCCATCAACCAGGGCGGCTCGCTGCTGAGGAAGCTCGCGCTGCGCGAGGTGGCGGCCAAGCGCGGCGTCAGGCCCGCGCAGGTCGCCCTCGCCTGGGTGCTGCGGCAGAAGCAGGTCATCGCCATTCCCAAGACCGCTTCCCTCGCGCATCTGAAGGAAAATGCCGAGGCCCGCTCGCTGGCGCTGGATGCGGAGGATCTCGCCGCGCTGGACGCGGCCTTCGCGCCGCCGAAACGCAAGCAGGGCCTTGCCATGCTTTGAACAAAGCGGGGTGCGACACCATATACCGTCGGCAAGAACGGAGACCCTAGGTGTCGCTGCTGCTCAACATCCTCTGGATCATTTTCGGTGGCGGTCTCTTCGCCATCATCTGGCTGATGGCCGGGGTGCTGATGGCGCTGACGATCATCGGCCTGCCCTGGGCGCGCGCATGCTTCATGATCGCGGGCTATACCTTCCTGCCCTTCGGCCGTCAGCTCGTTTCCCGCGAAGAGGTGACGGGGCGCGAGAGCATCGGCACGGGGCCTCTGGGCTGGCTGGCGAATATCGTCTGGTTCGTACTCGCGGGCGTCTGGCTGGCCATCGGCCATGTGGCGGCGGCGATCGCCCTCGCGGTCTCCATCATCGGCATCCCCTTCGCCTGGGCGCATGTGAAGCTGGCCGCGGCGAGCCTCTTCCCGGTCGGCAAGGTGGTGGTGGACAATGACGTCGCCGGCGCCATCGGCCGCCGGAACGGCGATGCGCGGCTGAGCGGCCTGCGTCTCTAAGAGGCTGTTTCATCAAGCTGGCGGCTGAGGCTCCGGCCAGAATTTTTCGTGCCAGAGAGGCGGCGGAGCCGGCCAAATGCGGGACATTTGGCCAAACCGCCAACGATACTGGCGCGGAAAAGGCTGCCGAAGCCGACCCGTCAGCTTTATGAAACAGTCTCTAAAGCCAGGACGACGTTACGGGGGCGGGGCTTCGCGCCGCCCCCGGATGTGCCAGTCTCCCCTCCGCAATCAGCCAAAGAGGGACTGGCATGTTCAGCCATATCATGGTCGGCACCAACGATATCGAGCGCTCGAAGGCGTTCTACGATGCCGTCCTGGGCGTCCTGGGCGCGCCGGAAGACGTCCGCAACACGGCCGCCAGCGGCCATCAGCGCGTCTTCTATCGCCACAACGGCGTCGCCTTCGGCATCAGCCAGCCGATCAATGACGAGCCGGCCTGTATCGGCAATGGCAGCACCATCGGCCTGAAATGTGACTCGGCCGAGCAGCTGCAGAAGTTCCACGCCGTGGCCGTGGCCCAAGGCGGCACGCCCATCGAGGCCCCGCCCGGCCCGCGCAGCCAGGACCCCAAGGCCCCGCACCTCGCCTATGTGCGCGACCCCGACGGCAACAAGCTCTGCGCCGTCTACCGCCCGGCCTGAAGGCGCCCGATCCGGTGCCACACAGGGCTGCCATGCCGGGCATTTCACACGCTTGGGCATGACCCGGGGGGCGGAATTCCCTATATCCCGCCCCCTTCACGTATCTATCGGAGCACTAGGGCATGAAGATCGATGGTGTCGCCTATCGCAGCGTCTGGGTCGATGCCGAGGACGGCTGGTCGGTGCGCATCTTCGATCAGACGAAGCTCCCCTGGGCCGTCGAGGTGCTCCGCCTGACGCATGAGGATGAGGTGGCGCATGCCATCCGCTCCATGCAGGTGCGCGGCGCCCCGCTGATCGGCGCCGTCGCGGCCTATGGCGTGGCCCTCGCGCTGCGCCGCCAGGCCGATGACGCCTTCCTGCTCGGCCTGATCGCCATGCTGGGCGAAACCCGTCCGACCGCCATCAATCTCCGCTGGGCCCTCGCCCGGATGGAGAAGGCGCTGCTCTCCCTGCCCGAGACGGACCGCCCGGCCGCCGCCTATGCCGAGGCCGCGGCCATCGCGGATGACGATGTCGAGACCTGCCGCGCCATCGGCCAGCACGGCCTGCCCCTGATCGAGGAGATCGCGGCCCGGAAGAAGCCCGGCGAGCCGGTGAATATCCTCACTCATTGCAATACCGGCTGGATCGCGACGGTCGATTACGGCACGGCCCTCTCCGTCATCTACCAAGCGCATGACGCGGGCATCCCCGTCCATGTCTGGGTCGACGAGACCCGCCCGCGCAACCAGGGCGGCTACCTGACCGCCTGGGAACTCGGCCGCCATGGCGTGCCCCATACCGTGATCGCCGATAATGCCGGCGGGCACCTGATGCAGCATGGCCAGGTGGATATCTGCCTCGTCGGCACCGACCGCGTCACCCGTCAGGGCGATGTGGCGAATAAGATCGGCACCTATCTCAAGGCGCTCGCCGCCCATGACAACAAGGTGCCCTTCTGGGTCGCCCTGCCCCATTCCACGCTCGACATGAGCGTGCGCGACGGTCTGCGCGAGATCCCCATCGAGGAGCGGAACCCCGCCGAGATGACGCATGTCTCGGGCAAGCTGCCCGACGGCACCGTCGCCTCCATCCGCGTGGTGGCCGAGGGCAGCGAGGCCGCCAACCCGGCCTTCGACGTGACGCCGGCCCGCCTCGTGACGGGGCTGATCACCGAGCGGGGCCGCTGCGAAGCCAGCGAGGCGGGGCTCCTCGGGCTCTATCCCGAGAAGGCGTGACAGGCTTTTCCCCAGGACGCTTGACCGGCGGCGCCCCGCGTTTCAGAAACGCCGCCATGATCAGGCCAGTTTTTCCGCGCCGAATTAGCCGCCCGGTCCTCCTCTGAGGGCCGGGATGATGCCTGCGCGACCGAAAATCCTGATCTGCCTACCTTCGCGGTCGGCGCCCTGAGCCGCCCGCACGGATAAGAAAATGAACGACGCCCCCGAGACCGCTCCCGCCAAGGCCGATTACCGCGGCACGGTCTTCCTGCCCAAGACCCCCTTCCCCATGCGCGGCGACCTGCCGAAGCGCGAGCCCGCGACGCTCGCCCGCTGGGCCGAGGAAGGGCTCTGGGAGAAGCTGCGCGAGGCCGGCAAGGGCCGGAAGCCCTTCGTCCTGCATGACGGCCCTCCCTATGCGAATGGCGCGCTCCATATCGGCCATGCGCTGAACAAGATCCTGAAGGACGTCATCAACCGCGCCGCCCAGATGGCCGGTTTCGACGCCAATTACGTCCCCGGCTGGGACTGCCACGGCCTGCCGATCGAGTGGAAGGTCGAGGAAGAATACCGCAAGAAGGGGAAGGACAAGGATGCCGTCCCCGTCATCGAATTCCGCGCCGAATGCCGCGAATACGCCCGCCACTGGCTCGGCGTGCAGCGCGAGGAATTCAAGCGCCTGGGCGTCGAGGGCGACTGGACCGGCCGCTACGCCACCATGGACTTCCCCTCGGAAGCCGTGATCGCCGGCGAGATCGGCAAGTTCCTGATGAACGGCTCCCTCTATCGCGGCCTGCGCCCGGTGATGTGGAGCCCGGTCGAGAAGACCGCCCTGGCCGAGGCCGAAGTCGAATATCACGACCATAAGTCGGCCACCGTCCATGTCGGCTTCCCCATCACCAAGGCCAAGGCGGCCGACCTGATCGGCGCCGAAGTGGTGATCTGGACGACCACGCCCTGGACCATCCCCGCCAACCGCGCGCTCGCCTATGGCGAGGAGATCGAATACGCGCTGGTGCATGTCGAGGGCGTCGCCGAGGGTTCGGCCGTCGCCAAGGGCAAGCATTTCATCGTCGCCCTGAAGCTGCTGCCGGATTTCCTGAAGGAAGCGGGCATCGCGACGCATAGCGTCGCGCGCGTCTTCCCCGGCACCGAGTTCGAGGGCGCCCTGGCCGAGCATCCGCTCCGCCGCTGGGCAGAGGCCGGCACGGGCTATCAGTTCGACGTGCCGCTCTTCGCGGGCGACTTCGTGACGACCGAGGCCGGCACGGGCCTGGTGCACATGGCGCCTGCCCATGGCGAGGATGACTTCAACCTCTGCCGCTCGCATGGCATCGCCGTGCCGGAATGCGTGGGCGATGACGGCACCTATACCGTCCAGGCCCCGGGCTTCGTCGGCGTGCATGTCTTCAAGGCGCATGAGCCCGTCTGGGCCGCGCTGGAGAGCACGGGCAAGCTCTACGCCAAGGGCTTCATCACCCACAGCTACCCGCATAGCTGGCGCTCCAAGAAGCCGATCATCTACCGCGCCACGCCGCAGTGGTTCATCGCCATGGATGACGGCAACGCCATCCGCGAGAAGGCGCTGAAGGCGATCGGGGAGACGCATTTCGTACCCGATATCGGCCGCAACCGCATCGGCTCCATGATCGCCGCCCGCCCCGACTGGTGCATCAGCCGCCAGCGCGCCTGGGGCGTGCCCATCGCCGTCTTCGTCGAGAAGGCGACCGGCGAGGTGCTGCGCGATGCCGCGGTGATGGACCGCATCGTCTGCGCCTTCACCGAAGAGGGCGCCGATGCCTGGTACCAGCCCGGCGCTGCCCAGCGCTTCCTGGGTAATGACCGGAACCCTGACGACTACGAGCAGGTGATGGACGTGGTGGACGTGTGGTTCGAGTCCGGCTCGACCCATGCCTTCGTCCTGCCGCCGCGCAACCTGCCCTTCCCGGCCGATCTCTATCTCGAGGGCTCGGACCAGCATCGCGGCTGGTTCCATTCCTCTCTGCTCGAATCGGTCGGCACCAATGGCGTCGCGCCCTTCAAGGCCATCCTCACCCACGGCTTCGTCCTGGATGAGAGCGGCCGGAAGATGTCGAAGTCGCTCGGCAACACTACCGCGCCGCAGGACGTCATCGCCAAATACGGCGCCGATATCCTGCGCCTCTGGGTGATGAATTCCGATACGACGGACGATCTCCGCATCGGCAAGAACATCATCGAGCAGACCGCCGAGCTGTACCGCCGCCTGCGCAACACCCTGCGCTGGCTGCTGGGCGGGCTGGACGGCTTCTCCGAGGCCGAGGCCCTGCCCTTCGCCGAGCTGCCGGAGCTGGAGCGCCTGATGCTCCATCGCCTGACGGAGCTGGATGCCCGCCTGCGCAAGGCGGTCGCGGATTACGACTGGAACGGCGTCTATGCCGAAATCCACAATTTCTGCGCGACCGACCTCTCGGCCTTTTATTTCGACATCCGCAAGGACAGCCTCTACTGCGACGGCCCGGCCGATACGCGCCGCCGCGCGGTGCGCACGGTGCTCGACCATCTGCATCGCTGCCTGACCACCTGGCTGGCCCCGGCCCTGCCCTTCACGGCGGAAGAGGCCTGGCTGGCCCGCTTCCCCGAGGGCGGCTCGGTGCATCTGCAGCTCTTCCCCGAGTTGCCGGCCGAGTGGAAGGACGAGGCCCTGGCCGCCAAATGGGCCCGGGTGCGCGACATGCGCCGCGCCCTGACCGGCGCGCTGGAGAAGGCCCGCGCCTCGGGCGAGATCGGCTCCTCGCTGCAGGCGGCTCCGGCGCTCTTCGTCCCCGAGGCCGAGGCCGGGCTGCTGCCCGCCGAGACCTGGGCGGAAATCGGCATCGTCTCGGGCCTCGACCTCTCGACCGGCGCGCCCCCTGAGGGCGCCTTCACGGTGGACGGGCTCGATGGCGTGGCGGCCCTCTTCCGCCCGGCCCCCGGCACGAAATGCGAGCGCTGCTGGCGCGTGCTGACCGAAGTGGGCGAAAGCGCTGCCCATCCTGGCCTCTGCCGCCGCTGCGAAGCGGTCGTGGAAGCGCGGAGCTGAGCATGTCGCGCCTGCGCATCGGCCTGCCGGCCGCCCTGGCCATCCTGCTAATCGACCAGTTCAGCAAGTGGTGGATGCTCGAAGTGCTTCAGCTCGACGAGGTCCGCCACGTCCCCCTCATGGGTATCGGGCCTTTCCGGCTCGATCTCACCATGGTCTGGAACCGGGGCGTGACCTTCGGCATGCTCTCCGGCGAGGGCAATTGGAACCATGTGGCGCTCGCCGTGCTGGCGGCCGCCATCTGCGCCTTCCTGCTTCGCTGGATGGTCAAGGCGGAGAACAGGGTCGTCGCCGTGACGCTCGGCGCTATCATCGGCGGCGCCATCGGCAATGTGATCGACCGCATGCGCTTCGGGGCCGTTGTCGACTTCATCGACACCTCGGCCTTCGACTGGCACTGGTACGTTTTCAATGTGGCGGACGCGGCCATCGTGTGTGGCGTTGTAACGCTCATTCTCGAGACCTTGTTGAGGCCTGCACCGCAAGCTAAGGAGCCGGTATGAGGAACAGCGCCATCCGCCCCGCCCTGATGATGACCGGCCTGCTGGCGCTCGCCGCCTGCGGGGAGGACACGACCCGCACCCTGGGCTTCACCCGGGACGCGCCCGACGAATTCACCGTCGTGACCCGCGCGCCGCTCTCCCTGCCGCCGACGCTGGGTGATCTGCCGCCGCCGCGCCCCGGCGCGCCCCGGCCGCAATACACCCCGCCGGCCGTGGCCGCGGAAGCCGCCCTCGCCCCGCGCGCGCCCTATATGGCCGAGGCGGCGCAGCCGACGGCTGCCGAATCCGCACTGCTGGCCCAGGCTGGTGGCCCGGCCCCGGCGGGCATCCGACGCCAGGTGGACGAGGAGTCGCTCCGCCTCGAACAGCCCGATCGCAGCCTGGTGGACCGCCTGATGTTCTGGCGCGACACGCCGCCGCCCGGCGTCGCCGTCGATCCGGCCCGCGAAACCGCCCGCCTGCGCGAGAACGCGGCCCTCGGCCGCGATCCGGGCGATGGCCAGACGGCCATCATCCAGCGCAAGCGTTCGAGCTTCCTGGGTATTTTCTAAGCCCTTCCCGGGCTCCTGACCGCGGGCCGGGCTGACCGGCCCGCGCCCCGTATGGGGTAGAACACCATGTCCGACCTCGCCTCACGGCCAGCCACGCGCCCCTCCGTCCGCTATGTCGCGAAGAACATGCGGCTCGACCTGCGGCTGATCGCGGATATGATCGCCCCCCGCTCGATGGTGCTCGATATCGGCTGCGGCGACGGCGCCCTGCTCGACTACCTCATCAGCGAGAAGCAGGCCGATGCCCGCGGCATCGAGATCGACATGGAACAGGCGACGCGCGCCGTCGCCGCTGGCCTGCCCGCCATCCATGGCGATGCCGATACCGACCTCGCCTTCTACCCCGAGAATGCCTTCGACTACGTGGTCCTCTCGCGCACGCTCCAGGCCGTGGAGCGGCCGCGCGAGGTGCTGGCGCAGATGCTGCGCATCGGGCGGCACGCCATCGTCTCCTTCCCCAATTTCGGGCATTGGCAGGTGCGCTGGAAGCTCCTCTCGACCGGGCGGATGCCCGATACCGAGACCTGGAGCCGCCCCTGGTACGAGACGCCGAACATCCACCCCTGCACCATCCTGGACTTCTTCGCCCTGGCGGAGATGGACGGCTACGTTGTGGAGGAATGGCTCGCGGTGGATGAGCACGGCTCCAAGGCGCCGTGGCGCAAGAGCGTGCGACTCGCCAATCTCTTCGGCGAGCAGGCGCTCTTCATGCTGAGGAAGCGCTGAGGGGCGGTTTATCGGTGACTTGTCCCGAGGCCTCGCAGCCGCCGGCGCCCGGAACCAGCCCCTAAATCCGCTGATGCAGCGCGCAGACCAGGGTGAAAAGGCGGCGGGCCGTCTCGAAATCCATGGTCACCCGGCCCTGAAGCCTCTCCTGCAGCAGGCTGGCACCCTCGTTGTGCAGGCCGCGCCGGCCCATGTCGATGGCCTGCACCTTCGCCTCCCCGGCGCTGCCGGTAACGGCGGCCTCATGCGCCTCGACCACCATGTGATAGTCCTTGATGAGGCGCCGGAAGGGCCCCATCGCCAGGGCGAAGGCATGCAGCGGCGCGTCATCCTCCGGCGCCCGGATATCGAGCACGAGCCGCCCCTCCCGGATGGCCAGATGCAGCGCATAGGGGCCGGGGCCCAGAGCGGCCGGATCGAATCTATTGGCGACCAGCAGATCCCGCACCGCCTGTTGGCGATCGGCCTCCGCATAGGGGCTCGGCAAGGGGCTCGCATCGGGCAGTTCGACGCGGACGAGCCGCTGATCAGGCATGGCCGCGCTCTCGCTTCTCATCCTTCAGGGCATTCGGCGGGAGGGGCGCTTTGAGCCCGCCCTGCTCCTCGCCGGTCAGGCCCAGGCGCAGCATCCAGGCCACGACCGCGCCCTTCACGGGCCGGAGCAGAAGCATGCTGGCCACCGTGAAGAAAGGCAGCCAGACGGCCATATGCACCCACATGGGCGGCTCGTAGACCTTCTCGACCCAGAAGACGCCCGGCACGAGCAGATGGCCGACGAGGAAGATGGTGAAATAGGGCGGCGCATCATCGGCCCGGAGATGGGCGAAGGGCGTGCCGCAAGCGGTGCAGGCCGGGCCCAGGGTGAGATAGCCGCGAAACAGCTTCCCCTCCCCGCAGACCGGGCAACGGCAGCGCAAGCCGCGCCAGAGCGCGGTCCAGGCCGAAGCCTTCCGGCGGCTCTCATCGGTGATCGAGGCAGGCGCGCCCCGGTCGGGCTCCCAGCGCATCGCTCATTCCTTGCATGACGGCTGGCGCCGGGACAGGCGCCGGTAGGTTTCCTCGCGCGGCCTTGGGGCTCGCTTTTATTGTGCGACGCATCATCCGCCTGCGGTGGCGCCGGATCAAGCATTAACGGGGTGACAGCTTCACGACAATGGCGCGGCCCCCATGGCCAAAGCGCGGCGGGCTCTCTTGCCTTGCGCCGATCCGCGGCGGAGATTGCGGCCCATGTCCGAGCGTATTCTCGTCATCAACCCCAATAGCGACACCGCCTGCACGGCGGGCATCGCGACCGCCATCGCGCCGCTCACCGCGCCGGGCCTGCCGCGTTTCGACGTGGTGACGCTCGCCGAGGGCCCGCCCGCGATCAAGACCTGGCGGGACTGGTTCTCGGTCGCCGAGCCGCTGTGCCGGATGGTCGAGCGCGAGGAAGCGGCGGCCTATGTCATCGCCTGCGTCTCGGACCCGGCGGTGGACCTGCTCCGCACCGTGACGGCCAGGCCCGTCTTCGGCCCCTTCCGCAGCGCGGTGGCGACGGCGCTGACGCGGGGCGAGCGTTTCGGCGTGATCGCCTTCGTCGAGGCCTCCAAGGCCCGGCAGCGCAAGGTGCTGCAATCCATGGGCGTGGAGGCGCGGCTGGCGGCCAGCGAGGCGCTGGACCTGCCGATGAGCGCGCTCACCGACCCCGAGGCCCCGCGCCTGCGCCTCGCCGAGGTGGCGAAGAACCTCGTGGCCCAGGGCGCCGAGACGGTGGTGCTGGGCTGCGCCGGCATGGCCGGGCATCGCGCCTATGTGGAGGATGCCTGCGGCGTGCCGGTCATCGAGCCCTGCCAGGCGGCGGCCTCCCAGGCGCTGCTCGCGGTCATCACGGCCCGCTGATGGGCCCGGCGCCGCGCCGCGCGGTGGTCGTCGGCGCCCTCGGCACGGCCCAGACCCTCGCCTGGGCCTCCAGCTATTACCTGCCCGCCATTCTCGCCGCCCCCATGGCGGCGAGCCTCGGCGTGCCGCCCAGCACGGTTTTCGGCTTCTTCTCGGCCTCGCTGCTGCTGACGGCCTTTCTCGGCCCCTGGGCCGGGCGGCTGATCGACCGGCGCGGCGGGCGAGGCGTGCTCGCCGCCTCCAGCCTCGTCCTGGCGGGCGGACTCGGCGCGCTGGGGCTGGTGCCGGGTTTCGCGGGCCAGGCGATCGGCTGGGCGCTGCTCGGCATCGGCATGGCGCTCGGCCTCTATGACGCGGCTTTCGCGACGCTTGCGGGCCTCTATGGCAAGGAGGCGCGGGGCTCCATCACGGGCATCACCCTCATTGCGGGCTTCGCCTCCACGGTGGGATGGCCGCTCTCGGCGCTCTTCCTGGAGATGTTCGGCTGGCAGGGCGCCTGCCTCGCCTGGGCGGGGCTGCATCTGCTGCTCGGCCTGCCGCTGAACCGCCTGCTCCTGCCCATGGCGCCGCCGCCGCCCTCGACCGCGCCCAAGGCGGGTGGCGCGCCGCCCATCCGGCAGATGCTGCTGCTGGCCTGGGTTTTCGCCGTGGTCGGTTTCACCGCGGCGGCCATCGGCGCGCATCTGCCCGGCCTGCTGGGCGCCGCCGGCGCCACCGTGGCGGCGGCCCTCGCGGCGGCCGCCCTGGTCGGCCCGGCGCAGGTCGGCGCGCGGGTGCTGGAAGCCAGCGTGCTCCGGAAATTCGACCCCGTGCGCCTGACCATGCTGGCCACCGCGACCCACCCCCTCGCCGCCCTGCTGCTGATGCTCTTCGGCGCGCCGGTCGCCGCCCTCTTCACCCTGCTGCATGGTGCCGGAAATGGCGTGCTGACCATCGCGCGCGGCACCCTGCCCTTGGCCCTCTTCGGCCCCGCCGGCTATGGCGAGCGCCAGGGCTGGATCACCGCCCCCGCCCGGCTGTTGCAGGCGGCGGCACCCCTGGGCTTCGGCCTTCTCATCGAGCAGGTGGGCGTGCAGGCCCTCTGGCTCACCACCCTGCTCGGCCTTTCCGCGCTCGCCGCCTTGTGGCTGTTGCGGCGCTGAGGCCGGACCGATATTGCGCGAGCCATGACCGACAACGCCTCCCTCCGCCGCACCCAAGTCGATGCCCTGACCGAGGCCGAGGCCGCCGAGGAACTGGCCGCCCTCGCCCGTGAGATCGCGGGGCATGACGTCGCCTATCACCAGAAGGACGCGCCGACGGTCACGGATGCCGAATACGATGCGCTGCGCCAGCGCAACACGGCCATCGAGAACCGCTTCCCCGCACTGGTGCGCATCGACAGCCCCAATGCGGCCGCGCCCGGCGCGGCCCCTGCGGCGGGCTTCGGCAAGCTACGGCATGGCACGCCCATGCTCAGCCTCGACAATGCCTTCGCGCCCGAGGATTTCCTGGAATTCGCCGCCTCCATCCGCCGCTTCCTCAAGCTGAGCGATGGCGAGCCGCTGCATTTCGTGGGCGAGCCCAAGATCGACGGGCTTTCGGTGAACCTCACCTATCAGGACGGCAAATTCGTCCGGGGTGCCACGCGCGGCGACGGCACCGAGGGTGAGGACATCACGCAGAACCTGCTGACGCTCGACGAACTCCCCCGCACGCTGAAGGCGCCCTTTCCAGCCCAGATCGAGATCCGTGGCGAGGTCTATATGACCAAGCCCGACTTCCTGCGCTTCCAGGCCGAGCAGCAGCAGGCCGCCGAGGAGCGCGAGCGGCGCCGCGAGGCCGGCGAGCGCGTGGGCGAGGCCGTGCGCGTGCCGGTGAACCCGCGCAATGCCGCCGCCGGCTCGCTCCGCCAGCTCGACCCTTCGGTAACGGCGCGGCGGCCGCTGCGCCTCTTCGCTTATGCGCAGGGTGTTTCGAGCGAGCCCGTGGCGGCGAGTCATTCGGAATATCTGGCGGTGCTGAAGCGCTGGGGCTTCAAGGTGAACCCGCTCTCGCGCCTGCTGCCCGATGCCGAGGCGGCGGCGGCCTTCCAGGTCGAGATGGGTGAGAAGCGCGCCGGGCTCGATTACGATATCGACGGTGTCGTCTACAAACTCGACAAGCTGGATTGGCAGGAGCGCCTGGGCTTCGTCGGCCGTGCGCCGCGCTGGGCCATCGCCTGGAAATTCCCGGCCGAGCGTGCGACGACCAAGCTGCTGCGCATCGAGATCCAGGTCGGCCGCACGGGCGCGCTCACCCCGCGCGCGGTGATGGAGCCGGTGAGCGTCGGCGGCGTCATGGTGCAGCATGCGAGCCTGCACAATGAGGACGAGATCCTCCGCAAGGATGTCCGGGAGGGCGATACCGTCATCCTGCAGCGCGCGGGCGACGTGATCCCGCAGATCGTCGGCATCCTTCCCGAGAAGCGGCCCGCCGACAGCAAGCCTTTCGACTTCCCCACCACCTGCCCCGCCTGCGGCAGCCATGCCGTGCGCCCGCCCGGCGAGGTGGTGAAGCGCTGCACCGGCGGGCTGATCTGCCCGGCGCAGACGGTGGAGCGGCTGATCCATTTCGCCAGCCGCGTGGCCGCCGATATCGAGGGGCTGGGCGCGGAGAACGTCATTCTCCTGCACGAGGCCGGGCTGCTGAAGGCGCCTGCCGATATCTTCCGCCTCAAGGACCATCGCGACACGATGCTCGCCTTCCGCGGCTGGGGGGCGAAGAAGGTCGACAATCTTCTCGCCGCCATCGAGGCCCGGCGCGACATGCCGCTGGAGAAATTCATCTTCGCCCTGGGCATCCGCCGCATCGGCGAGGCCAATGCGAAGCTGCTCGCACGGCATTATCACACGGTCGAGGCCTGGCGGCAGGCGATGCTCGATGCGCGCATCATCGGCAGCGAGGCGCGAGAGGGGCTGGGCTCCATCGCCGGCATCGGGCCCGCGATCGCCGATGAGCTGGTCGAGTTCTTCAAGGAGCCGCGCAATCTCACCGCCCTCGACGCGCTCCTAGCCGAGGTACAGCCGACGCCGCCCGAGGCCATCGCGGCGGGCGATTCCGAATTGGCGGGCAAGAGCATCGTCTTCACCGGCACGCTCGTCACCATGAGCCGCGACGAGGCCAGCGCCCGGGCCGAGCGGCTGGGTGCCAAGGTCACCAAGAGCGTGTCGAAGAAGACCGATCTGGTGGTGGTGGGCGCCGATGCGGGCAGCAAGGCGACCAAGGCCGCCGAACTCGGCCTCACGGTGCTGACCGAGGCGCAATGGCGCGAGATGGCGGGGCTGCCGCCCGCCTGACGGATCGCGGCATGGGGCGGCGGCCGATTTGGTGCCGCGCCCCTTTCTGCTCTAGGCTTTGCCGCAGGACAGACAAAGGCCGGCAAGCGGCCAGGGAAACGGCATGGCGTTGGAGCGGCTGGGGCAGCAGGGCTTGGGGTTCACGCGGCGGCGCGTGCTCACGGCGGGCCTGGCGGCGCCCCTGCTGAGCCTGCCCGGGCGCCATGCACTGGCCTCCTCCGCCACTGATCTGCAGCTCGTGCTGCTCGCCGATCTTCATTCCTGCCACAAGAATGCGCCCGCTCTGCTTGCCGCGCTCGATCTGGCGCTGGCCACGCGCGCGGGCGTGCCGACCTATATCCTCGTCAATGGCGATGTTTTCGAGCGCGGCAATGCCGTCACCCTGCGCTCCGATGGGGAGGCCGACTGGGCCTTGCTGAAGGCGCTGCGGCAGCGCGCGCCGGTGCTGATCAATCTCGGCAATCATGAGACGGCGCTGATCGACGACATGGCCGAGGTGGTGCGCCGCTGCCGGGCCATCGGCCTCACGGTGCTGAGCAATATCGTCAATCCGCGCACCAAGCGGCTCTATGCCGAGGCCTCGCTCGAGATCATGCTGGGCGCCAATCGCCGCATGACGGTCGTGGGCATCGCAACGGATGACATGGCGACCTATCGCGCCGCCGCCCGGCCCTTCCTCGATATCCCGCAGCCCGCGCAATGGGCGCGCGAGGCCCTGCCGGTGCTGCTGGCCGAGACGGATCTGGGTGTGGTGATGAGCCATGCGGGGGTCGCGGCCGATCGCGCGATGCTGCCCTGGCTGCCGCCGGGCTCGCTGCTGCTGGGCGGGCATGAGCATCTGCATTTCGGGCACCGCATCGGCCCGACGCGCTATCTGCACACCGGCTCCTGGGCGCGCTACCTCACCATCGCCGAAGTGCGCTTCACCCGCGGCTCGCCCATCATCACGCCGACCGAAATCACCATCGACCCCGCCGGCCCGGCTGATCCGGGGCTGGCGGCGCTGCGCGAGGCGCTTTTCGCCGCGCATCTCACCCCGGCCGACCGCGAGGTGCTGGGCCGCCTGCCCGCCCCGCTGGACCTGCGCCAATCGGCGATGTTCCTGACGCGGGAAATGGCCAAGGCGGCGGGCGCGGGGGCCGGGCTGATCTCCAACACCACCCTCGGCGCCGACCTGCCGGGCGGCCCCGTCACGCGATATGATCTCGATGCCTTCATCCGCTTCGATGGCGGCTTGTTGCGCGGCGAGGCCGATGCGGCCGCGTGCGAGACCATCGCCGCGCGCTGCAACCAGGATGACGACCGGCCCTTCCCGCGGCGCACGGGGGAATATGTCTATGCGGGCGACATTCCGACCGCGCCCGTGCGGCTCGCAACCATCGACTGGGTGCGGATGAATGCCGCGCGCTATCTCGGCACCGAGGCCGTGCGTTTCGAGCCGGTCAGCGGCCCGGGCATCAAGGCCCTGGCCGCCGCCGCTCTGCCGCGCTGATCAGACGGTCTTTTCCGTCCGCCGCGTCAGCGTCCGCAATGTCACGAATTCCTCGGCCGCCGTGGGGTGGATGCCGATGGTCTGGTCGAAATGGGCCTTGGTGGCGCCAGCGATGATGGCGACCGCCACGCCCTGCATCATCTCGGGTGCATCCTCGCCCATGAAATGCGCGCCGAGGACCTTGTCCGTCTCCGCGTCCACCACGAGCTTCATCAACGTCTTGCGGCCCACGCGCTTGCTGATCGTGTGGCGCATCGTGTTGAACTTGGTGAGGTAGATATTCACCGGCCCGCGCTTCGCGGCCTCTTCTTCCGTCAGCCCGATGCTCGCGACGGGCGGCGAGGTGAAGACGGCGCTCGGAACGTTCTCGTACGAGGCTTTGCGCGGCTTGTGGCCGAAAAGCGTATCGGCCAGCGCATGGCCGGTCGCGGTGGCCATGGGCGTGAGGTTCACGCGGTCCACCACATCGCCCAGGGCGTAGATGTGCTTCTGGCTCGTCGCATGGTTATCGTCGACCAGCACTTCGCCCCTGGCGCCGAGCTTCACGCCGGCGGCCTCAAGGTTCAGCCCCGCCGTGGCGGGCTTGCGGCCGGTGGCGAAGAAGACGGCATCGGCGGCCAGGTGGCTGCCATTATCGCCCTTCAGCAGCAGGCCTGTGGAGGTCTTCTCGAGCGAGAGCGGCGATTCGCTGGCATGGATGCCGATGAACTGCTCCTGCAGGGCATCGGCCATGGCCTGGCGGATATCCTGGTCGAAGCCGCGCAGCGGCAGCGCCTGGCGGTACATCAGCGTCACCTCGGCGCCGAGGCCCTTCAGCAGGCTGGCATATTCGAGCGCGATGAAGCCCGAGCCGACCACGACAACGCGCTTCGGCATCTCCTTCAACGTGAAGAGATCGTCCGAGATATAGCCCAGCTCGGCACCCGGGATTTCCGGCCGCACGGCATTGCCACCCGTCGCGATGAGGATGTTCTTCGCCTTGATCGTCTCGCCGCCCACCTCGACGGTGTGGGCATCGACAAACTTGGCATAGCCCTCGAAGCGCGTGACGCCCGCGCCCTCGAGCAGTCGGCCATAGATGCCGTTGAGCCGCGCCACCTCGGCATCGCGGGCGGCGGCGAGCTTCGACCAGTCATGGCCCTGCTTCGTCATCTCCCAGCCGAAGGCAGCCGAATCCTCGGCCCAGAGGCCGTATTCGGCGGCGCTGACCATGATCTTCTTCGGCACGCAGCCGACATTCACGCAGGTGCCGCCCCAGAAGCGGCCCTCGGCAATGCCCACCTTGGCGCCATGCTGGGCGGAGATGCGGGCGCAGCGCACGCCGCCGCTCCCACCGCCGATGACGAAAAGGTCGAATTCCTGGGCCATGCCGAATCATCCTCAAAGACTGAGCTTGGGCCTTATCTTGTGTGGTTCGGGATGAAAAGGAAGGCGCGGGAAGCGGGGCGCAGCCCCGCCCCCGAAGGGGGCCTTGGAGATGCAGCGGGCGCAGCCCCGCCCCCGCAGGGGGCCTAGGAGATGCAGCGGGCGCAGCCCGCCTCCGAAGGGGGGCTTGGTAGCCCGGCCTGCGCTAGATGCCCTGCCCGCCCGAGACCTCGATGCGCTGGGCATTGATCCAGCGATTATCCTCGGAGAGCAGGCTCGCGACCATGGGGCCGATATCGTCAGGCACGCCCACGCGCCCCAGGGCCGTCATGCCCGCGAAGAAGGCGTTGAAATCGGGCGTGTCCCGCACGGCACCGCCGAAGAAATCCGTCTCGATCGCGCCGGGCGCCACCGTGTTCACGGCGATCCCCCGCGCGCCCAACTCCTTGGCCATATAGACGGTCAGCACCTCGATCGCGCCCTTCACCGCCGCATAGGCACCCCAGCCCGGCGCGGAAACGCGGGTCAGGCCGGAGGAGTAGTTCACGATCCGCCCGCCATCGGCCAGAAGCGGCAAGAGGGCCTGGGTGAGGAAGAAGACGCCCTTGAAATGCACATCCACCAGCCGGTCGAACTGCGCCTCCGTGGTATCGGCGCTCAGCGCGAAATCGCCATGGCCGGCATTGTTCACCAGATGGTCGAAGCTCTCCCGCCCCCAGGTTTCGCGCAGCGCATCCCGCAGGCGGGTGGCGAAATCGGCGAAGCCCGCGACCTTGCCCGTATCGAGTTGAAGCGCGACGGCCTTGCGCCCCAGGGCCTCGATCTCGGCCACGGCGGCATCGGCCTCCTCGCGGCGGCTATGATAGGTGAGGACCACGTCCCCGCCCTTCTTCGCGACGCTTAGCGCCGCATTCCGGCCCAGGCCACGGCTCGCGCCGGTGATGAGGGTGATCTTGCTCATGGTCCGAACTCCCGTTTCGTGTGGTGAGCCGGGTATCGCGCCAAAGCGCGCCGAGAGGTTGCCGGGAACTGCGCCTTTCTTGCCTGATCCTCCGAAGACGGATGCGCCCCGCGCCGCCTGCGGCTAGGCTTGCGCCATGAACGCCTTGCTCGAAGCCGTCCGCCGCCATGCCGAGGCCCATGAAGACGGCAGCGGCATTGCCGAAACGCCCATCCCCGGCCTGGTGACCGTCCGTGCCACGGCGCCCAGCGCGCTGGTGCATGCCCTCTCGCGTCCTCTGATCTGCCTGGTGGTCCAGGGCGGCAAGCAGGTGACGATGGGGGCTCGCGCGCAGGATCTGGCGGCGGGAGATTCCATGCTGATCACGGGCGATGTGCCGACCGTGAACCAGATCACCCGCGCGAGCCGCATGGAGCCCTATCTCTCCTTCGTGCTAGAACTCGACGCCGCTGTGATCGCCGAACTGGCTGGGCAAATGGCCGGCACGCCGAGGGCCGAGCCGGGCGCCGTCAGGATCGATCCCACGGATGCGGAAGTGGCCGAAACCGCGCTGCGGCTGATGCGGCTGCTGGAGCGACCGGCCTCGGTGCCGGTGCTCCAGGCCTCCTTGGTGCGGGAGATGCATTACTGGCTGCTGATGGGCCGCCACGGCGCCGCGATCCGCGCGCTGGGCTGGCCCGATGGGCCCACCCAGCGGGTCGGCCGTGCGGTGGCCCTGCTCCGGAGGGATTATGCCAAGCCCCTGCCGGTGGAACAGCTGGCCAAGAGTGCGGGGATGAGCCCCTCCTCTTTCCACCAGCATTTCCGGGCGGTGACCTCGCTCTCGCCCCTGCAGTTCCAGAAGCAGCTCCGGCTAATCGAGGCGCGGCGGCTGATGCTGGCCGAGGGGGCCAGCCCCAGCAACGCCGCCTATGCCGTAGGCTACGAGAGCGTCTCGCAATTCACCCGAGAGTACGGCCGCCTTTTCGGCCTGCCGCCCGCGAGGGAAACGCGCAGCGCCCGCTCCCGCGTCGCCTGAAAAGGCCCGGGCTCAGCTGCCGATGCCGCCGAGCGCCAGGTATTTCATCTCCACATATTCCTCGATGCCGTGGCTGGAGCCCTCGCGGCCCAGCCCGCTCTCCTTCATGCCGCCGAAGGGCGCCTCAGCGGTGGAGATGAGGCCCTCGTTGATGCCGACGATGCCGTATTCCAGCGCCTCGGCCACGCGGAAGATGCGCCCCACGTCGCGGGAGTAGAAATAGGAGGCCAGGCCGAAGGGCGTGTCGTTCGCGAGCTTGATCGCCTCCTCCTCCGTCTTGAAGCGGAAGAGCGGCGCCACGGGGCCGAAGGTCTCCTCGCGGAAGATCAGCGCGTCATGCGGCACCTCGGCCAGCACCGTCGGCTGGAAGAAATTCCCGCCCCGCTCATGCCGCTTGCCGCCAGTGACGACCTTGCCGCCGCGCTTGAGGGCATCGGCGATATGCTCCTCGACCTTCTTCACCGCATCGGCATTGATGAGGGGCCCCTGGGTCACGCCCTCCTCCATACCGTCGCCGACCTTCATCTTCTCGACGGCGGCCTTCAGCTTCGCGGCGAAGGCGTCATAGACGCCGTCCTGCACCAGCACGCGGTTGGCGCAAACGCAGGTCTGGCCGGTATTGCGGTATTTGCTGGCCATGAGGCCCTTCACCGCCTCGTCGAGATCGGCATCGTCGAAGACGAGGAAGGGCGCATTGCCGCCGAGTTCCATCGAGGTCTTCTTGATGGTCTGCGCGCATTGCTCGAGCAGCGAACGGCCCACCTCGGTGGAGCCGGTGAAGGAGAGCTTGCGCACCAGCGGGTTGGAGGTCAGTTCCTTGCCCGTCTCGCCCGAGGGGCCGGTGATGACGTTGCAGACGCCCTTGGGCATGCCCGCGCGCTCGGCCAGCACGGCGATGGCGAGCGCCGAGAAAGGCGTCTGGCTCGCCGGGCGGATCACCCCCGCGCAGCCGGCGGCCCAGCCGGGGCCGGCCTTGCGGGTGATCATGGCGGCCGGGAAGTTCCAGGGCGTGATGGCGGCGAAGACGCCGACCGGCTCCTTGGTCACCAGGATGCGGCGGCCCTTGGCGTTCTGCGGGATGGTCTCGCCATAGACGCGGCGGCCCTCCTCGGCGAACCATTCGAAGAAGCTCGCGGCATAGGCGATCTCGCCCTTGGATTCCGCGAAGGGCTTGCCCTGCTCGGCCGTCATGATGGCGGCTAGATCGTCCGCATTCTCCATCATGAGGTCCGCGATGCGGCGGATGATGAGGCCGCGGTCGCGGGCCAGCATGGCGCGCCAGCCGGCCTGGGCGGCATGGGCCGCCTCGATGGCCCGGCGCGTCTCGGCGGCGCTCATGGCGGGCACGGTGCCGACGAGCTTGCCGGTCGAGGGGTTCTTCACCTCCAGGACCTTTCCGCTATCGGCCTTCACCCACTGGCCGTCGATGAAATTGGCTTGGCAGAAAAGCTCCGGGTCCTTGAGACGCAGGCCTGAGGCCTCGCTCGTGGGAAGGGCGTCGTTCATCTATGCTTTCCTCCGCTTCGCGCCCGGCCCTGAGGGTCTGAGGGCGCGTCATGGGGAGGCGCGCCCGGAGGGCGCGTCCCGATGGAGGGTTAAAGCACGAGCGCCCGCTTGGTCACCGCGAGCGGGCAAAAGTGAACGCGGCCGGCTTCAGGCCGCAGCGGCGCGGGCCGAGAGGCGATGCACCGCGATATCCAGCGCCTCGACCAGCGCGCCGGTCTTGAGGGCTGCGGCGATATGCCGGGCGGCGAGCCATTGCGGGGCGGATTTCTCCACCACCACGGCGGCCCAGATGCCCACGGCCAGCCCGGCCAGCGGCGCGGCATGCAGATACAGCAGCGTGACGAGGAGCCCGGCATGGAGCGGCGCCATGACCGCCGTGAGCGCCAGGGTGAGGCCTGAGATGAGCAGGGCAGCGGAGAGCCAGAGATCCAGCCGCGCGAGGCGCCTGACCTGCCTGACCTCGGCCTGGAGCCGGGGCAGCGCCTCCGCCAACGGGTCCTCGATCATCGGCGGCGTGCCCCGGCTGGCGAGGTAGCGACGGGCGAGATGGTCGAGGCGCTGGAGGGACATGTGAGGGTTCCGACGGTCCAGGTCATGGTGCGGTGCAACATAAAAGCACGCGACCGGGCCCGCCGGGCAAGCCAAAATCGGCATGCCTGGCAGCAGGCATGCCGGAGAGGCATCACTCCACCGTGACGGCCTTGGCCAGATTGCGGGGCTGGTCCACATCCGTGCCCTTCAGCACCGCGACATGATAGGCCAGGAGCTGCACCGGGATGGCGTGCAGGATGGGCGCCACGAAGGGGTCCACGCTCGGCAGCACCACCACCTTCTCCGCGAAACGCTCCAGCGCAGGGGCGCCGGCGGCATCGGTGAAGGCAATGATGCGCCCGCCACGCGCGGCGGCCTCCTGCAGGTTGGAGGCCGTCTTCTCGAAAAGCGGGCCCGAGGGGCAGAGGGCGATGACCGGCACATTAGGGTCGATCAGCGCGATGGGCCCGTGCTTCATCTCGCCGGCGGCATAGCCCTCGGCGTGGATGTAGCTGATTTCCTTGAGCTTCAGCGCGCCTTCCATGGCGATCGGATAAAGGCTGCCGCGCCCGAGGAAGAGCACGTCCCGCGCCGGGGCGACGAGCTTGGCGATCTCCTCGATCTCGGCATTCCGGTCCAGCACCGCGGCGGCGTGTTCGGGCACTTCGAGCAGGGCGGCGGTCAGCCGCGCCTCCTCGGCGGCGTCGATGCTGCCCTTGGCGCGGGCGAAGCCGAGCGCGAGGCAGGCCAGCACCGAAAGCTGCGCCGAGAAGGCCTTGGTGGAGGCCACGCCGATCTCGGGGCCGGCAACCGTCATGAGCGCGGCATCGCTTTCGCGCGCCATGCTGCTCTCGGGCATGTTCACGACCGAGACGGCCCTCTGCCCCCGCGCGCGCAGCAGGCGGAGCGCGGCGAGCGTATCGGCCGTCTCGCCCGACTGGCTCACCAGCAGCGCGCCACCGCCCACCGGCAGCGGCGGATCGCGATAGCGGAGTTCGGAGGCGATATCGGCATCGACAGGGATGCGCGCCACCTCCTCGATCCAGTAGCGCGCCACATGGGCGGCGAGGAAGGCCGAGCCGCAGGCCGAGAGGGTCAGTTTGGGGATCGCCGCCGGGTCGAAGGGCAGCGCGGGGAGCGCGACGGCACGGCTGGAGGGCTCGATATACTGGCGGAGCGTATCGCCGATCACCACCGGGTGCTCGTTCAGCTCCTTCTCCATGAAGTGCCGGTAGTTGCCCTTGCCCACCGAGGCGCCGGAGAGCGCGGTGATCTTCACCTCGCGCTCGACGCGCTTGTCCTCGGCATCGAAGAAGATCGCGTCGCTGTCGGAGAGCACCGCCCAGTCGCCCTCTTCGAGATAGGCGATGCGGCGGGTGAGCGGCGCGAGGGCCAGGGCGTCGGAGCCGATGAACATCTCGCCCTCGCCGAAGCCCACGGCCAGCGGCGAGCCGCGGCGGGCGGCGATGAGCTTGCGCGGGAAACCGGCGAAGACCATGGCGAGGCCGAAAGCGCCATGCAGGCGCTTCAGCGTGGCCGAGACGGCCTCTTCCGGCGAGGCGCCCTTGGCGAGATGGGTATCGAGCAGGCGGGCGACCGTCTCGGTATCGGTCTCGGTCTCGAATTCCGCGCCCTGCGCCTCCAGTTCGGCGCGCAGTTCGGCGTAATTCTCGATGATGCCGTTATGGACGATGGAGACGCGGGCCGTGCCATGCGGATGCGCGTTGCGCTCGGTCGGCGCGCCATGGGTGGCCCAGCGGGTATGGCCGATGCCCGTGGTGCCTTCCAGCGGCTCGCGCTCCAGCACCTGGGCCAGGTTGTTCAGCTTGCCCTCGGCGCGGCGGCGCTCGATATGGCCATTGACCAGCGTGGCGACGCCGGCGCTGTCATAACCCCGGTATTCCAGTCGCCGCAGCGCCTCCAGCAGGCGTGGGGAGGCCGCTTCGCGCCCGACGACGCCGACGATGCCGCACATCAGCCCTTCTCCTTCTTCGCCTTGGCCCGGGCGCGGAACATGGTCGCCGCCCCCGGAAGTTCGTTCTGCCGCACGCGGCCGAAGGCCAGGGCCTCCGGCGCCACATTGCGGGTGATGGTGCTGCCGGCGGCCGTCATGGACTTATCCCCGAGGCTCACCGGCGCGACCAGGATGCTGTTCGACCCCACGAAGACATCGGCGCCGATCTCGGTGCGATGCTTGGAGATGCCGTCGTAATTGCAGGTGATGGTGCCCGCGCCGATATTGCTGCGCGCGCCCACCGAGGCATCGCCGATATAGGTGAGATGATTGGCCTTGGCCCCCTCGCCCAGCACGGCATTCTTGATCTCGACGAAATTGCCGACATGGGCGCCCTGCCCCACATCCGCCCCCGGCCGCAGCCGCGCGAAGGGGCCGATGATGGCATCACGCCGCACGGTGCAGCCCTCGAGATGCGAGAATGCGCGGATTTCGGCACCATCCTCGATCGTCACGCCGGGACCGAAGACCACGTTCGGGCCGATCGTCACGTCCTGGCCCGTCACGGTGTCATGCGAGAAGATGACGCTCTCGGGCTGGATCAGGGTCGCGCCATTGGCCATGGCGGCGGCGCGGAGCCGGGCCTGCATATCGGCCTCGGCGGCGGCGAGTTCGGCGCGGCTGTTGATGCCGCGCAGCTCCGTCTCCGGCGCCTCCACGGCCTCGCAGCGCACGCCCTCCGCGACGGCCATGGGGATGACGTCGCCCAGGTAATACTCGCCTTTGGAATTCTCGTTCTTCACCGCCGCCAGCCAGCGGAAGAGGTCCTTGGCCGGGGCCGAGAGTACGCCGGCATTGCAGAGCCCGACCTCGCGCTCCTGCTCGCTCGCCTCGGCCCATTCGACGATGCGGGTGATGGCGCCGGTGCCGTCCTGCAGCACGCGGCCGTATTTCGCCGGGTCGGCCGGGCGCATGGCCAGGAGCGCGAGGCCCGCGCCCTTCTCCCGCGCGGCGCGGAGGCGCTGGAGCGTCTCCTTGCTGATCAGCGGGTTATCGGCATAGAGCACGGCCGCATCACCCTCGAACCCGGCCAGCAGCGGCTCGGCATAACGGGTGGCATGGGCGGTGCCGAGGCGCTCGACCTGCACGACCGTGGGGTGCGGCGCCGCGATTTTCTCGAGCTGGGGCATATCCGGGCCGACCACGACCACGATGCGGTCGAAGATGCCCTCACAGGCGGCGATCAGATGGCCCAGCATGGACCGGCCCGCGATCTGATGCGTCGCCTTGGGTTGGGCGGAACGCATGCGGGTGCCGAGACCGGCGGCGAGAATGATGGCGGCTGCACTCATGCGGCATGGCTTGCCCTAAAGCAGGGCCGCGCCGCAAGCCGCGAGGCGGTCACTTCGGTTTACGCCTTGAAATAAGAAGGCTTTATTTCGAGTTGAAATATATGGGGGATGGCTTTGCGTTTGAATTTGCCCTCAAACGCCGGGCGCAGCCTCCGGCCGCTTGGCTTCGCCGCACAAGCGGCGGCAGCCGTTCGGGCGCTCGGACCGGCTTAGGGGCCGGTCCGCTCGGCTCAGAAGACGGCCCTGACGCCGACGATGGCGGTGCGCCCCGGCACCACGAAGCCGTTCGCGGGCTCGTAGCGGCTATTGCCGAGGTTCCGGCCCTCGACGAAGGCCGTCATGCCCTTCACCACCACATAGCTCGCGGTGAGGTTCCAGACCGTGCCCGCGCGGTTGTAGCGCGAGGTCGCGTAGGATGAGCCGTCATCCGCATAGCTGGCATAGGCATTCTCGAGCGAGCGGCCGGTGAAGAGCACCTCCGGCGCGATCACCAGGCGCGGCATGGGAGCGATGCGGGCGTTCAGCGTCACCACATGCTCGGGACGGCGGGGCAACGGCTGCTTGGTCTCGGCATCCCGCGCCTCGGTGATGGTCCAACTCGCCTTGGTCTCCAGCCAATCGGCGGGGCGGAGCGTCAGGCCGAGTTCCCAACCCTCGATATTCGCGCGGTCCACATTCTCCATGGAATCGAAGGACGGGTTGAAGTTGATGAGGTCGCGCACGCGGCTGTGGAAATAGGTGGCGCCCACCGTCGCGAAATCCCGCCGGCCGAAAAGCGGCAGGTCGGTCTCGGCACCCAGTTCCCAGGAATAGGAACGCTCGGGGCGAAGGTCGGGGTTGCCTTCGAAGATGCCCGGGATGCGGCCATAGCGCTGATAGAGCGAAGGCGCCGCGAAAGCCGTGCCCGCCGAGCCCGTCAGCCGCGTCTGGATTTCGGGAATGGCGTAGGTCGCGCCGATGCGCCAGGTATCGGCGTCCTTGTAGTCATCGGCCGCGTCATGGCGCAGGCCGAGCGCCACATCGAGCCGTTCGCCCAGGCGGAACTGCAGCGCCGTATGCAGCGCGTGGGATTCCGAGGCGGCAACCGTGCTGGTCTGGAAGAAGGTGCTGCCCGACAGCTGGTCGGCCTGCTCCTTCTGCCAGGTCACGCCCGCGACCAAGACGATATCGTTGACGATGCCGATATCGGGCAGCCGGATCTGATTGCCGAGATCGACCGTATCGCGCCAGCCCCGGTAATAGTCATGCGTCTCGGAGAAGCTGAAACTGTCCGGCAGGTTGTTGTAGCTGCGGCGCTCCTGCGTGCGGGCATAGCGCAGCGAGAGCGTCCAGGGCTCGACCGGCTTTGTCTCAGCGCGGATCACCCCCATCCAGTTGCGGTCATTGCCGCGATAGTTCGGATCGTCATTCGGCACATCGTCGAGGCCGAAATAGGTGTCGCGGTAGCGGAAGAGGCCTTCGATACGCGTGTCGCGCGTCGGCTGCACGCCCAGGCGCATGGTGCCGGCATAGCCGCGGAAGCCTTCGCGCTCGCCGGTATTGTTGAAGAAGCGCGGCGCCGTCGCATCCGCGCCGCGCGTGGACATGGACTGCAGGGCGGCCATGTAGTCGACCATGCCGACCGTACCCGCCACGCCCGCCGTGCCGCGTAGCGTGTTGTTGCTGCCGCCGGCGACTTCGCCGAAGGCCTGGGCCTCGCGGTTCGCGGGCGCGCGGCGGGTGACGAGATTGATGACGCCGCCGATGGCCGAGGAGCCGTAGAGGGCCGAGGCCGGGCCGCGCAGCACCTCGATGCGCTCGATATCGCCAAGCATCTCCTGCCCGAAATCGAAGGCGCCGTTCGGATTGGCCGCGTCATTCAGCGGCACGCCATCGAGCAGCACCAGCGTGTGGCGGCCATTGGTGCCGCGCGTGAAGGCCGTGGCCGGCTGGCCATAGCCGCCCGACTGCACGATATGCAGGCCCGGCACCGTCGCCAGCGCCTCGGCCAGGGTGGTGTAGCCGCGCTCCTCGATGGTCTGGCGGTCGATGATGGTGGTGGCCGCCGGCACGCGCTCGGCAGGCGTGGCCACGCGGGTTGCGGTGATGACGGTCTCGGGCAGGAGGTTGGGCGGGGCCGCCTCCTGGGCATGGGCCGCGCCGATGGTGGCGATGGGCGCGATGGAAACGAGCAAGGCTAGGCGTCGCATGGGTTCCCCCGGTAGCGAGCGATCGGGCATGGCCCAAACCCATGAGGGCCTGGGCCGGCGGTCGTCATGCTCGCAGGCGGCGGGAGCGAACCCGTAACTCCGTTGCACCGGTGCACCCCGCCCGATACGCGCGACATAACTCTGCGCCGGCCGGTCTCCTGGCTCACGATAGGCAGGCCCGATGGCCCGCAAGCCCCCGCCTTCTCACGGCTATCCTGCCGCAATGGCTGCTTCCGCCCTCACGGGGCGGCAAGCACGGGGACGGTCAATCGCCTACAGTTGCGGGGGCAGCCGCGGTTTGCCGGGCTGGCCCGGCCTCGCGCGTTCCCGTTTAAGCCCTTGCGGGCCACCGACGCATGAAGGGGATTTAGAACAGCGGCGCGGTTGCCGAAAGCGGCAATCCGAAACCCGACGTCATATGAGCCAGGCGAAGGCCTTGGCGCCAAACCAGAGCAGCGCCACGAGCACGCAGGTGGCGAAGAGGCAGCCCAGCAGCGTCAGCACCATGCCGAGCAGCGTAACGCGCCCATCATGCTCCACGAGGCCCAGCGACATGACGATGGTGCCGAAGGCGGGCGGGCCATTGGTGCCCGGGCCGGGCAGGATGAGCATGAGGGCGGTGAAGACGGTGAGCCAGCCGATCACCTTCCGCCCCAGCGGGCCGGTGGACCAGCCGGGGCGCGGGCGCACGAAACGCTCCACCTTGTTCAGCCCCTTGGAGGAGACGGAGGCGAGGCGCAGCAGATCCACCCGCTTGATGCTCTGCCGGGCGATGAATTTCGGCAGGCGCGGCACGTCCCACCCCAGGCCCATCTGCACCCCGAGAATGAGCATGGGCGTGGCGAAGACGCTCGCCATGCCGGGCAGCAGCGAAGGGATGCAAAGCAGCAGGATCAGCAGGCCGAAGGCGCGATCGCCGAAGGCATCGGCCATCTCGCCCAGGCTGATGCGCTCGCCCGGAAATTGGGACGCCACTTCGGCCACGATGCGCGAAATCGGGGCGCCCTGATCGGGGCCATGCTCGTGCTCGTCATGCATGGCGCGCTCCGGCAGGGCGGGCAACTGGGGCGATGGGCCGTCCATCAAGTCAGGGCTTCTCCCATGCTTCTCGGGGTCAGGCTTATCAGGCCGCCCGGTCATAGCATCTGGACGACGTGAACATGAACAGGCCGTAAGATGGGGGCTCTCGGCCAGGGCAACAAGCACCGGCAGGTTACAGTAGATGGCCCATGGCCGCGCGACCGGCCGCCTCAACTCGACGTGACGCGCCCTTGATGCGAGCCCTTCAACGAAAAACGGGCGCCATTGCTGGCGCCCGCTTGCCGGAAAATCCGTGTCCGATCAGGACAGCGGGGATTCCTCGGTGCTCATCACCGTCTCGGCCTCGGTCTCGGCCGGGGCGATGACGGGTTCCGGCGTCACGACCGGGGTCTCGACCGGCGCGGCCTTCTTGGAAGCGCGCGGCTTCTTGGGCGCAGCAGCCTTGGGGGCGGCGGCCTTCGGAGCGGCAGCCTTCTTCGCAGCCGTCTTGGGGGCAGCAGCCTTCGGGGCGGCGACCTTCTTGGCGGCGGTCTTCGGCGCGGCCTTCGGGGCAGCGGCCTTCTTCGCAGCCGGCTTCGCGGCCTTGGCGGGCGCAGCCTTCTTGGCGGCGGTCTTCGGCGCGGCCTTGGTGGAGGCGGCCTTCTTCGCAGGCGCCTTCACGGCCTTCGCGGGCGCGGCCTTCTTGGCAGCGGTCTTCGGCGCAGCCTTGGTAGCGGCGGCCTTCTTCGCAGGCGCAGCCTTCTTGGCAGCAGTCTTCGGCGCGGCCTTGGTGGCGGCAGCCTTCTTCGCGGGCGCGGCCTTCTTGGCGGCGACCTTCGGCGCGGCAGCCTTCTTCGCAGGCGCCTTCACGGCCTTCGCGGGGGCAGCCTTCTTGGCGGCGGTCTTCGGCGCAGCCTTCTTCGGCGCGGCGGCCTTCTTCGCGGCAGGCGCCTTCACGGCCTTCGCGGGCGCGGCCTTCTTGGCGGCGGTCTTCGGCGCGGCCTTGGCGGCGGCCTTCTTGGGGGCAGCGGCCTTCTTCGCAGCCGGAGCCTTCGTGGTCGCCTTGGCGGTCGCCTTCGCGGCAGGCGCCTTGCGGCCGGCGGTGCTCGCCTTACGCGTGGCGGCGGCGCGGCGGCTCGTCGGCATGGCCATCGCCTGGGCGCGGGCCGGCTTCTCGGTGGTGTCGGTCACTGTCGTCATCTCCAATGGCAGTGCCTTGCTGCGGCACCTGCGTTGCTCAAGGTCGTGCACGTGGCGAAATCGCCGCGTCGGCAGGGCAAGTGAGCAGAGGATTGCGGCAGACCGGAGGCGCATCGGCGCCCACGCCCCGCCAGCGCCGCCACGAGACGGCACCGATGCGGCCAGGCCGCCGCATCACCATCGCCCTCATCCCGTCCTTGCCGATTGCGCGCCGCGATACTCGCCGCGCCAATCGCTGAAGACGAGAACGATAAGGTTCGGACCATCGCCCTAGGACGATCCGCTTCCCTGCCATGACGCGCCCCCACGCGCATTCACCTCGCCGCCTCTGTTCGCCTCTGCCGCCGGAGCGATGATGGGTTCGACCCGGTCATCGTCGCCCGGCATTCGTCTTGAAGGCATCGCAGCCACAAAACATCAGGAGGCGAAAAGTTTTAGCGAATCGCGCGCATTGATGCGTGCACGCAACACGCTATCGACATGCGACCTGGGATTGTCAACGAAATCCGGACATAGGCAGGCGCACGCCATCGCGCGGCCACCGCGGCGCCGATGCGCCGGATGGCCTCCCTGCCGATAGAATCACGAAGAAGACGGAATGCGGCCTTCCCTCCGGAAGGCCGCCCGCGCTTCAGCCGCGCGCGGAAATCGGCGTCACCGCGCGCTGCGCGACGCCGCTATACTGAGACAGCGGACGGATGAGCCGGTTGTCCGCCGCCTGCTCGATGACATGCGCCGACCAGCCGGTGACGCGGCTGGCGACGAAGATGGGCGTGAAGAGCGGGATGTCGAAGCCCATCAGGTAGTAGGCGGGGCCTGCCGGGAAATCGAGATTGGGGTGGATGTTCTTGCGCTTGAGCATCTCGGCGGCGAGCACGCGCGAGGTCTCCATCCAGCGCTTGTCGCCCACCACCTCGGCCATCTTGTCGGCGTATTTGGTCATCGTGGGCACGCGGCTATCGCCGTTCTTATAGACGCGATGGCCGAAGCCCATCACCAGCGCCTTGTGGTCGAACTTGCCCTCGAGCCAGGACACCGCCTTCTCCGGCGAGCCGATCTCCTTGAGCATATGCATCACCGCCTCGTTCGCGCCGCCATGCAGCGGCCCCTTCAACGCGGCGATGCCGGCGGTGATGGCGCCATGCAGGTCAGCCCCGGTCGAGGTCACGGTGCGGGCGGTGAAGGTCGAGGCATTGAACCCGTGCTCGGCATAGAGGATGAGCGAGACGTCGAAGGACTTCACCACCTCCTTCGCCGGCACCTTGCCGAAGACGACCTGGAAGAAATTCTCGGCGAAGGTCAGGTCGCTCCGCGGCGCCACGGGCTCCTCGCCCTTGCTCAGCCGATGCGCGGCGGCGATCGCCGTCGGGATCTTGGCCAGCAGGCGCATCGCCTTGCGCCGCGTCGCGGGCTCGGAGGTATCGGCCGTCTCAGGATCCTCCAGCCCCATGAAGGAGACGGCGGTGCGGATCGCATCCATCGGATGCGCATCCTTCGGGAATTGCCGGATCACCTCGATCAGCGCCGGGCTGATGGCGCGGTTGGCGGCCTCCTCCTTGCGGAAGGCATCGAGCTGCGCCTGGTTCGGCAATTCGCCGTTCCAGAGGAGATAGGCGACCTCCTCGAAGCTGCAGGCTTCGCAGAGGTCCTGCACCGCGTAGCCGCGATAGGTGAGGCTGTTGGTCTCGGGCATGACCTTGGAGACCGCCGAGACATCGGCGACGACGCCGACCAGGCCTTTGCGGATCTCGGGCTGGCTTTCGCTCATGACTTGCTTCCTTCCTGTTCTTCCCTCACCCAGCACAGGCGGATGAAGGCTTCCTGTTCGTCCTCCGCCACGCTGCCTTCCTCGCGGAAGCCGTGGCGGCGATAGAAGGCGCGGGCGCGGTGGTTGGACGCCGGGACATGCAGCAGGAGGCGGCCATCGCTCACCGCCTTCGCCTCGACGAGCAACCGGGTGCCGAGGCCCTGGCCGCGCAGGGCGGGGTCGATGAAGAGATGCCTGACGACACCATCGCCCCAGCCGATATAGCCCGCGACCGCTCGCTCCACGGTCGCCACGCGCACCATATGGCGGTCGATCAGAGTCTCCGCCAGGGCCAGGGCCGTTTCCGGCCCCAGCCAATCCAGCCCCGGCCGCTCGCTGAGATAGAGCCGGGCCAGCGCGGGCGCATCGGAAGGCCGGGCCTGCCGGATGCCCGCGCCACGCATCAGCGGCGCGCCATCAGAAGATGCCCGCCTTGCCCTCGGCGAGGGTGCCGCGCGGCAGGGTGACGTTGAGCGCGCCCAGCTCGCCCGCCTTCAGCTTCGCCAGGTCCTGCACCACTTCGAGGAAGCGGTTCGACTCACGGGCGGAGATGATGCCGTCCGTCAGGATGCGGAACTTGTTGATGTAATCCGCCCGGCCGAAGGGGCGCGCGCCGTTCGGATGGGCATTGGCGACGCCGAGTTCGTCGACCAGCTTCGTGCCGTCCTTGAAGAAGATTTCCACGCGCCCGCCGAAGGCCAGCTCGTCAGGGTCCTTGGAATGGTATTTCGCGGTCCATTCCGGGGCCTCCGTGGTCTCGATCTTATGCCACAGGCGCACGGTATCGGCCCTGGCGGCACGCTTGGGCGCATAGCTGTCCACGTGGTGCCAGCGCCCGTCCTGCAGCGCGACGGCGAAGATATACATGATGGAGTGGTCGAGCGTCTCGCGGCTCGCCTTCGGGTCCATCTTCTGCGGGTCGTTCGCGCCGGTGCCGATCACGTAATGCGTGTGGTGGCTGGTATGGATGACGATCTTCTCGATCGCCTCGAAATTCTCGATCTTCTCCCGCATGCGGAAGGCCAGGTCGATCAGCGCCTGGGACTGGTACTCAGCGGAATGCTCCTTGGTATAGGTGTCGAGAATGGCGCGCTTCGGTTCCCCGGCCTCGGGCAGCGGCACTTCATAATAGGTGGGATCGTAGACGCTCTTGCGCCCGTCCTGATCGGCCTTGGTGCGGCCGGAGAGCACCCAGGCGATGACGCTGTCCTCGCCTTCGTAGATCGGGCTCGGCGCGCCCTCGCCGCGCATGGCGCGGTCCACGGCCTCGATGGCGAGCTTGCCGGCATGCGCGGGCGCGAAGGCCTTCCAGGAAGAGATCTCGCCCTTGCGTGACTGGCGGAAGGTCACGCTCGTATGCAGCGCCTGCTGCACGGCCTGGAAGACGACCTCCTGCTTCAGCCCGAGCAGCGTGCCGATGCCCGCCGCGGCCGAGGGGCCGAGATGGGCAATGTGATCCACCTTGTGCTCATGCAGGCAGATCGCGCGAACGAGATCGACCTGGATCTCATAGCCCGTGGCGAGGCCGCGGATCAGGTCGCGCCCCGACTTCTCCATCGTCTGCGCCACGGCGAGGATGGGTGGGATATTGTCGCCCGGATGCGAATAGTCGGCGGCGAGGAACGTGTCGTGCATATCGAGTTCGCGCACGGCGGTGCCATTGGCCCAGGCCGCCCATTCGGGCGAGACGGTCTTGCCCGCGGGCATGCCGAAGACCGTCGCACCCCCCTTCCGCGCATGGCCCAGCGCCATGGCGCGCGCGGAGGTGGGCGCGGAGCGGTTGATCGCCGCGATGGCGACAGCAGCGTTGTCGATGATCCGGTTGATGATCATCGCCGAGACATCCTTCTCGACGGCGACCTTGTCCGTGGCGACCCCTGCGATTTTCCAGGCAAGCTGCTTCTCACGCGGCAGCAGTGCCTTCGAGGGGTAAACCTTGACCTCGTGCTTCTTCATCAGCGGCGATCTCCCGTTCCATCATGCGTCGCGTCGTCTGCGCGGCGCTATGGATTCTCTATCGCCCCCGTAAGCGAGATCGTCCATTCCGAATGACGCGGCTTCACGATACGATTTCCGTATCGTGACCCTGGGGATGCCGCCGTGGATTTCCGCCTCGTCAAACGCCTCGGCCATTTTCTCGCTGTCGCCGAGGAAGGGCATTTCGGCCGCGCGGCGCAGAAGCTCGGCATGTCGCAGCCGCCGCTGACGACGCAGATCCAGGCGTTGGAACAGGAGCTGGGCGTGAAGCTGCTCGAGCGCACGCGCAAAGGTGCGACGCCCACGCGCGAAGGCCAGGCGCTGCTGCCACTCGCGCGCCGGCTCGCGGAGGATGCGGGCGCGCTGGAATCGCTCGCACGCGAATTGCGCACGGGGCGGCACACGCCCATCGCCATCGCCTGCGTCACCTCCGGCCTTTTCGACCACCTGCCGCCGCTGATGCGCGCGCTGCGCCGATTGAACACCGATGCCGCGATCGCGGTTCGCGAACTCGACACGAGCCTGGCGCTGGAGGCGCTGCATCGCGGCGAGGTGGATGTCGCCCTCGTGCGGCTCGATCATGACCGCCCGCCGATCCGCATCCGGCCGCTGGGGCATGACCATCTGCTGGTGGCGCTGCCCGAGGGCCATCGGTTGCTCGCCAGCGGCCGGCCCATCCGCCTCGCCGCGCTGAAGGAGGAGCCGATGCTCACCCTGCCCCGCGCCATCAGCGCCGCCTATCACGACGCGCTCATGGCGGCCTGCCTCGATGCGGGCTTCGAGCCGCGCGGCACGCGCGAGGTGGGTTCGGCCATGGCGCAGCTCGGCTTCGTCGCCTCGGGGCTGGGCGTGGCGCTGGTCTCCTCCGGCATGGCCTGCATCCGGCCGCCGGGCGTCGCCTTCCGCCCGCTCGCGGGGCCGGTGCGTGCCGTGGGCGTGAGTCTCGCCTGGAATGAGGAGCGGGAGAGCGAGGCGACGCGCCTGGCCCTCGCCGCCGCGCGCGAGGTGCTGCGCGAGGCCGATGCCGCCTCCCCCCGGGTGACGCGGCGGCGGCGGGGCTGATAGCCTGCCCCCATGAGCGACACGCGATACGATCTCGGCAAGGTCCGCCCCGAATGGGTGGACCACTATGGCCATATGAACCTCGCCTATTACCTGGTGGCTTTCGACGAAGCGACGGATCGCTTCTGGCCGAGCCTCACCCTCGGCACGGGCTTCCGCGCGCAGGGCCTCGGCACTTTCGCGGCCGAGAGCTGGGTGGGCTATCGGCGCGAATTGGTCGAGGGCCAGCCCATCGTGGCGAGCAGCGAGGTCATCGCCCATGACACGAAGCGGCTGCTGCTGCGCCATCGCCTCTTCCATGCCACGGAGGGCTGGGAGAGTGCCGTGAACGAGCTTCTCTACCTCTGCGTGGACCTGGAGCGCCGGAAGGTCGCCCCCTGGCCGGAGGCGACGCTGGCGGCCTTCACGGCCGCGCCCAAAGGGGCCCCGGCCGAGAGGCTGGCCCTTAAGCGCTAGTTTTTCCCGGCGAGGAAGCTGCGCGCGGCCTCCTCCATCACCTTCATGCCGAGTTCCAGATCCTCCCGCTTCGTATCCTCCGACCAATGGTGGCTGATGCCGCCGATGGAGGGCACGAAGAGCATGCCCACGGGCAGCTTGGCGGCCAGGATCTGGCTGTCATGGATGGCGCCGCTCGGCATGGGCTGCCAGGCGCCGGGGCAGAACTTCTCCGCCGCGTCGCTGAAGGCGCGGACGATGCCGGGGTCGCTCAGCGCCTCCTTCGAATGGCCGATGGGCTCCAGCACCGCGGGGCATCGCTCGCGGCGGTTGCTCTCCTGCACCACGCGGCGCAGGCAAGCCTCCATACGGTCCATCACCTCGGCCGAGATGTCGCGGAAGGAGAAGAGGATCTCGGCCTTGCCCGGGATGATGGCGACCGTATTGGGCTCGAGCGCGATGCGCCCCGTGGTCCAGACGCTGCGCTCGGCACAGACGCGGGGGAATTCCTGGTCGATCATCCCGAGCAGCCGCACGGCCGTCAGCCCCGCATCCTTGCGCTCGCGCATGGTGGTGCCGCCGGTATGGTCCTGCTGGCCGGTGATGGTGATGCGGAACTGGCGGATGCCGACAATGCCGGTGACGACGCCGATGCGAAGGCCCGCGCTCTCCAGCTGCGTCCCCTGCTCGATATGCATCTCCAGCGCGCCCTTGTAGCGGCGCGGGTCGATCACGATGCGCTCGCGGCCCGCGAGCCCCACCTGCTCCAGCCTGGCGCGCAGGGGTTCGCCCGTCTCCTTGTTGCGGGCCGCGTCCATATCCGCCTCGGAGAAGGCGCCGATCAGCGACTTGCTGCCGATGAAGTCGCCCCAATGCCCCTCTTCGTCGCAATAGGCGCAGACATCGACGGGCAGGCCCGCCCGCGCCAGTTCCAGCGCCGCGACCACGCCCAGCACGCCATCGAGCCAGCCCGCGTAATTCTGCGTCTCCAGATGGCTGCCGGCGAGCAGATGCGGCCCCGGGCCCTTATGGCGGCCGAAGACATTCCCGATGCCGTCGATGGTGGCCTCGAGCCCGACCTCTTCCATCCGGGCGGCCAGCCAGCGGCGGCTTTCCATATCCTCGGGGCTGAAGGTCGGCCGGTGGACGCCCGTCTTATAGGCGCCGATGCGCCGCAGGGTGTCGAGATCCGCGAGGAAGCGGGCCGTATCGAGAGCCATTCGTCTTGTCTCCGCTGCAATGCGGAAACCCTATCGCGACCCCGGCGGGGGCGGTAGGCGAGCTGACGTCTTAGGGGAGGAGAATGGTAGTGGTGGGCGGACTTGAACCGCCGACCCCGGCATTATGAGTGCCGTGCTCTAACCAGCTGAGCTACACCACCAAACCAAGCCGTCGCGACCTTCATCGCGTCGGGAGCCGCGAATTAGGCTGCCGCGCCGATCCTGTCAACCGCCGCGTTGCGACGAATGAAGCCGCCGGCGAGAACACGCTCGCCATCATAGAGCACGCAGCCCTGCCCCGGGGCCGCGATGGCGGGTTCCTCGGGCGAAACGAGCAGCAGCTGAGCCGCCGAATCCCAGCGTGCCAGCGCGGGGCGGGGCTCCTCGCGGGCGCGCAGCTTCACCTGGCAGGGGAAGGCTTCCGCCGGCGGATCGATCAGCCAATTCACCGCCGAGACGCGCACTTCGGTGCGCGGCAGCGATTCGCGGGGGCCGACGATCACTCGGCGTGTCGTGGGCTCCAGGGCCGCGACATAGAGCCGCGTCTCGCCATCGCGCGATGCATTGCCCAGCCCCTGCCCCTGCCCGACCGTGTAGCGGGCGATGCCCTGGTGGCGGCCGAGCACGCGCCCGTCGAGATGCACGATCTCGCCCGGCTCGGCGGCCTCGGGGCGCAGGCGGGCCACCACCTCATGGTAGCTGCCCTGGGGGACAAAGCAGATATCCTGACTGTCCGGCTTCTCGGCCACGCGCAGGCCCAGGCGCAGCGCCTCGGCGCGCACCTCCGCCTTGGAGGCGAAGCCGCCCAGCGGGAAGCGGCTGAATTCCAGCTGCTCCCGCGTGGTCGCGAAGAGGAAATAGGACTGGTCCCGCGCCGGATCGGCGGCGCGATGCAGCTCGGCGCCGTTCGGGCCCTCGATGCGCTGGGCATAATGGCCCGTCGCCATGGCCTCGCAGCCCAGGTCCTTCGCCAGCTCGACCAGATCGTTGAACTTCACGGTCTGGTTGCAGCGGACGCAGGGAATGGGTGTCTCCCCCGCCGCATAAGCGTCGGAAAAGTCCTGGATCACCGCGTCCTTGAACCGCGTCTCGCGGTCCAGCACGTAATGCGCGAAGCCGAGGCGGTCGGCCACGTCGCGCGCATCCATGATGTCCTGGCCGGCGCAGCAGGCACCCTTGCGGCCCACGGCGGCGCCGTGGTCGTAGAGTTGGAGCGTCGCCCCGATGACTTCGTGGCCCTGCTCATGCAGCAGGCCCGCGACCACCGAAGAATCCACTCCGCCCGACATGGCGACCAGGATGCGCATCAGCCTTCCTTCACGGCAGCATTCAGGCCCATCTGCCAGAACCGCGCCTCGAGGCGCGCGGCCTCGGCGAAGTCATGCGACAGGCTCCTGAAGCGGGCCTCGCCGCCATGGCTCTCGCCGAGCGCATCGAGACGCGCGGCGGCCCCACGGGCGATGGCCTGGTAACTGTCCGCGGCATAGGTCGCGATCCAGCTTTCATAGGGATTGTTCACGCGGTTGCGCGAGGGGTGGTTCTCGATCCGCAGCGCGATCTCGCCATAGCCCACCGTGCAAGGGGCGAGCGCGATCTCCAGGTCGAGGATATCGCCCGCGAGGCCGCGATCGAGCACCCAGCGGGTATACGCCACCGTCTCCGGCGCCTCCGGCGTCGTGCGCACATCGGCTTCCGAAAGGCCCCATTGCGCGCAATAGCCGAGATGCAGCTTCATCTCGTCGATGATCGCCAGCGTCGAGGCCGCCTTGGAGCGCATGGCCTCCAGGCTCTCCGCCTTCACCACCGCCAGCGCCTTGGCGCGGGCGAACTGGATGAGGAAGAGGAAATCCTGCACCAGATAGCGCTGGAAACAGGGCAGCGGCAGCGTGCCATCCGCCAGGCCCTGGACGAAGGGATGCCAGATATAGGCCTCCCAGTCCTTGCCGGCGGCGGCATGCAGGCGGTGGAACAGCCCGCCCGGCGCGCCATAGCCCTCGGGCGCGGGCTGCAACTCAGCCACCGGCGTTGCGGGTGCCGGCCGGCAGGCGCACGACCAGCCCGTCGAGTTCTTCGGTGATGATGATCTGGCAGCCGAGGCGCGAGGTCTCCTGCAGGTCGAAGGCGAGGTCGAGCATGTCTTCCTCATCCTCGGTCGCGTCGACCAGCTTACCGTACCAATCCGGCTCGACCACGACATGGCAGGTGGAGCAGGCGAGGCTGCCCTCGCAGGCGCCCTCGATGTCGACGCCATTCTTATGCGCGATCTCCAGCACCGAGAGACCGAGCGGGGCCTCGACCTCCTTGGGCGTGCCGTCACGCTCGATAAACGTCATCTTGGGCATCGACTCTTGCTACTCCGCCTGAAGAGGGTCTCGGACCGGTGTCTGGCTCGAAGCGCGAGACCAGGCGGCCGCGAGCATATCGGCAGCCTGATCCACCTCGGCGGGCGAGGTAAAGCGGCCGATGCCGATACGCAAGGTCGAACGCGCATCGGCATCGGATAGCCCCAACGCGCGCAGGACATAGGAGGGCTCGATCTCGGCCGAGGAACAGGCCGAGCCAGTGGAGATGCAGAGCCCCGGCGCCCCTTCCATGATGGCCTGGGCGCTCACCCCGCCGGGGAAGGTGAGGTTGAGATTGCCCGCGACCCGCGCGTCGTAATGGCCGTTGAAGCGCAGGTCCGGCACGGCCACGCCGAGACGCACGGCGAAGCGGAAGCGCAGGCCAGCGATGCGGGCGTTATCGGCGACCATCTCCTCCTTCGCGTAGCGCGCCGCCTCGCCGAAGCCCACGACGAGGGGGGCCGCCAGCGTGCCGGAGCGCAGGCCCCTCTCCTGCCCGCCGCCCGAGAAGAGCGGCGCTAGCCGGGCGCGGGGCCGGCGGCGGACATAGAGCGCGCCGATGCCCTTGGGGCCGTAGATCTTATGCGCGGAGAGCGAGAGCAGGTCGATGCCCAGCGCATTCACGTCGAGCGGGATGCGCCCCGCACCCTGCGCCGCGTCGACATGAAAGAGCGCCCCGGCCTCCTTCACCATCCGGCCGATGGCGCCGAGCGGCTGGATGACGCCGATCTCGTTGTTCACGGCCATGATGGAGACGAGCAGCGTGCGCTCGTCCAGCGCCTCGCGCAGCCTGTCGAGATCGACGAGCCCATCGCGGCCGACGGGCAGGATCACCGGCTCGAAGCCTTCCGAGGCCAGGTCCCGCACACTTTCGAGCACGCATTTATGCTCGGTCACGAGGGTGACGATCTTGCGCCGCGCATCGCCCTGGCTTGCCGCGAAGCGGGCGGCGCCCTTGATGGCGAGGTTATTGGCCTCCGTGGCGCCGGAGGTCAGCACGATCTCCCGCGCCTCGGCGCCGATCAGCGCGGCGATCTGTTCACGCGCCGCCTCCACGGCTTCCTCCGCTGCACGGCCGAGCGCGTGTTCCACGCTGTGCGGATTGGCGAAATTCTCCTCCCACCACGGGCGCATGGCCGCGAGCACGCGCGGATCGACCGGCGTGGTGGCGTGGTTGTCGAGATAGATGGGGCGGTTGGCCAGCGGCATGGCGTGGAATGTGGGCACTCCATGCCGGCCGGACAACTAGTCGGCTCCGTCAGGCCGCTCGGCGCCGCGCCCTTTCGCGCATCGCGCCCCAGGCCTCGACAAAGCGCGAAAGCGCATCAAGCGGGGCATTCCAGGGCAGCGAGACACGGATCGCACAGCCCGCCTCCTCGCCCAGGCCCATGGCCTTGAGCACCGGGCTCACCGCCACCTTGCCCGAGGAGCAGGCCGAGCCGGCCGAGACCCGCACGCCCGCGATATCCAGCGCAATCACCTGCATCTCGGCGGCGACGCCGGGCAGCAGGAGGGAGGTGGTATTGGGCAGGCGGGGCGCCTCGGCGCCGATCACCCTGGCTTCGGGGGCGAGGTCGAGAATGGCCTCCTCGATCCCGTCGCGCAGCACGGTCAGGCGATCGGCATCGGCGGGATCGGCGGCGGCCACGGCGGCCGCCAGCCCGGCGATGGCCGGCAGGGCCTCGGTGCCGCCGCGGCGGCCGCTTTCCTGCCCGCCGCCGGCGAAAATGGCATTGGGCGAGAGGCCTGGGCGCAGCAGCAGCGCGCCCGCACCCTTGGGCCCGCCGAGCTTATGGCCGGAAATGGCCATGCTGTCGGCGCCCACCGTTTCGAGCGTGATGGCCACGCGGCCTGCGGCCTGCACGGCATCGACATGCAGCAGCGCGCCGTGGTCGCGGCAGAGCGCGGAGATATCCGACAGCGGGTGGATCACCCCCGTCTCGTTATTGGCCGCCATGAGGCAGACCAGCGCGGGCTCGCCCCCGGTGAGAGCCTTTTCCAGCGCGGCCAGATCCACCGTGCCATCCCCATGCACCGGCAGAAGCTCGGCCTCGGGCGCGGCGCGGAGCACGGCGGGATGCTCCGTCGCCCCCACCAATACCCGGCGCGTGCCGCGCAGGCCCTGGATGGCCAGCGCATTGGCCTCCGTCGCGCCGGAGCAGAAGACGATGTCGCGCGGCCGGGCGCCGAAACGCTCGGCAAGCTGGCGCCGCGCCAGTTCCAGCAGCTTCCGCGCCTCCCGCCCATCGGCATGGACGGAGGAAGGGTTGCCCACGAGGTCCAGCGCCGCCATCACCGCCTCCCGCGCCTCGGGGCGCAGCGGCTCGGTCGCATTGGCGTCGAGATAGAGGGACTTCACGGCCGCGAGCCCTCATGGGCCCGGCGCGGCGGCAGGGCGCGGCCCAGCACCCGGCCCTCCACCACGTCATCCAGCGTCATATGGGTGAAGAAGAGGCGGATATGCTCGTCCAGCTCGGCCCAAAGATCATGCGTGCGGCATTTCTGGCCGTCGACGCAGCCCGGCCCGCCATCCTCGCAGCGGATGGTGCAGACATTCTCATCCACCGCCGAGACGATATCGGCCACCGCGATCGTGGCCGCCGGCCGGCCGAGCCGATAGCCCCCGCCCGGCCCGCGCGCGGAGGAAACGAGCCCCGCCCGACGCAGCTTCGCGAAGATCTGCTCCAGATAGGCGAGCGAGAGCTGCTGGGCGGCGGAAATCTCGGACAGGCTCACCGGCTGGGCGCGGCAACAGGCCTCGGCATCCAGCTTTCCCTGGCGCGCCGCCATCTCGACCATGGCCATTACCGCGTAACGGCCCCGTGTGGACAAGCGCATAACCTATCCGTTCTCTACGTGACTGACGCGGCTGATCTGCGCGCCCGGAATATCTGGCATGGGGGCCATGCCGTGAATCTGTTATGAATCTAACGAGTGAATGCCTATAGTTAGCAACGGACCGGGTTGCGGAAGCCTGTCCCGGTCCATCCCATCGGTCGAAAAACCCAGGCTGCTCTTCAAGCCGGGGTACGAGCCATAAAGGCAAGATCGGAGCCAATTCCCGCGACGCGATGTCGCAAGAGGAGGCTATGGATTCCGACTGCCCAAGTCAAGAATTGGGCATTTGGTGCCGGGACGCCGAGCCGCGCTGATGCGGCGGGCGAGCACAGGTTTTCCTCACGCGTGCTTCGGCACGCCTTGATGACCGGACGCAAGGGGACGATGCCTGAAGTGATGTTCGCCGGGCCGGATGGCCGGCTTGAGGGTCGTTACCACCACGCGAAGCAGCCCAATGCTCCCGTGGCGCTCGTTCTCCACCCGCACCCGCTCCATGGCGGGACGATGAATAACCGGGTGGTGCACGCGCTCTACGGGCGTTTCCAGGCGATGGGCTTCTCCGTTCTGCGGTTCAATTTCCGCGGGGTGGGTCGCAGCCAGGGCCGTTACGATGGCGGTATCGGAGAAATCAGCGACGCCGCGGCGGCGCTCGACTTCCTCCAGGCCGTCAACCCGAATGCCTCGATGCTGTGGGTCGCCGGCTACTCCTTCGGCGCCTATGTGGGCATGCAGCTGCTGATGCGCCGGCCGGAAATGGGCGGTTTCGTCTCGATTTCCGCGCCTGCCAGCCATTATGACTTCGGCTTCCTCGCACCTTGCCCCTGCTCGGGCCTGATCCTCCATGGTGAGGCTGACGAGCTGGTGCCGGAGAATTCGGTGAAGAAGCTGGTCGATAAGCTGAACACCCAGCGCGGCGTGACCATCGACTACCGCGTCATGGAAGGCGCCGGCCATGTGTTCACGCCGGAGCAGACCGAGCGCGTGGCCGATGCCACCGAAGACCATGTGATGATGGTGATGAACCGCAACCGCGTGGCCCTCGCCGCCGATTGAGGTCATCCCTCCGATGACGGAGAAAGCCGCCGGCCCCGCGCCGGCGGCTTTTTTCATGCCAATTTCTTGGCCATGCCATTGAGCGGCACCGGTTTTTTCGCCATGATGCGACGCAACAAGAACCTGCCGGACCGCCTCTTTCCCCCTGCCGCCTGATTGCCGCCTCCACAGGTTCGATGCTCATGTCCCTTCCTCCCGCGCTCCTGGCGCTTGCCGTCGCCTCCTTCGGGATCGGCACGAGCGAATTCGTGATCATGGGGCTGCTCCCGGAGGTTTCGGTAGACCTGGGCGTCAGCATCCCTTCGGCCGGCATGCTCATCACGGGCTATGCGCTGGGCGTGACCTTCGGCGCCCCGATCCTGGCCGCGGCCACGGCCCGCCTGCCCCGGCACAGCGCGCTGATGGGGCTGATGGCGCTTTTCGTCATCGGCAATCTCCTTTGCGCCGTGGCGCCGAGCCAGGCGACGCTGATGGCCGCCCGGATGATCACCGCGCTGAGCCATGGCGCCTTCTTCGGCCTCGGTGCCGTCGCGGCCTCGCAGCTCGTACCGCCGCATCAGCGGGGGCAGGCTATTTCGCTCATGTTCGCGGGGCTGACGCTCGCCAATGTGCTCGGCGTGCCGGTGGGCACGGCGCTGGGCCAGGCACTGGGCTGGCGCTGCACCTTCTGGGTCGTGGTAGCGATCGGGGCGGTCGCAGCCGTCACCCTGCTGCGCTGGCTGCCCATGACGCCCATGCCGCGCCCCCGCAGCCTGCTGAGCGAGGCGCGAGTGCTGGGCCAGCCGCAGGTGCTGCTGGCCATGGTGATGTCGGCGCTCGCCTCGGCCAGCATGTTCAGCGTCTTCACCTATCTCTCGCCGCTGCTGCGCGACGAGACGGGTTTCTCGCCCCGCGAGGTGGCCTTCATGCTGCTGCTGCTGGGCGGCGGGCTGACCATCGGGCATCTGCTCGGCGGCCGGCTGGGCGATTGGCGGCTGATGCCTTCGGTCATCGGGCTCTGCGGCGCGCTGATCCTGGTGCTCGCCGCCCTGGCCTTCACCGTGCATGACCCGCTGCTGGCCACCGGCGGCGTCTTCCTCTGGGGCATGCTGGCCTTCGCCCTGGCCTCGCCGCTGCAACTCCGCGTGGTGACGCAGGCGGCGGAGGCACCGCATCTCGCCTCCACGGTGAACCAGGGCGCCTTCAACCTCGGCAATGCGGCCGGCGCCTGGATCAGCGGCACGGCGCTCAATCTCGGCGTCTCCCTGGCGGATCTGCCCTGGATCGCGGCGGTGCTGACGGCGAGCGCCATGGTGCTCGCCATCCTCTCCCACGCGCTCGGCGAGCAGGGCAGCCGTCAGCCGGCGGTGTGAGCCTCGCCGCTCTGCACCAGCGCGTGGATGAAGCGCAGCTTCTCGATCACCGGCCGCGATAGCACGAAGGGATAGGCATCGGGCGCGCCCATGCAGCGGTTGAGGCTGTTCACCGCCACGGTCAGCGGCACCCACGCCTCCAGGATCGGGTCGAGGCTCGCCTCGCGATAGGGGTTCACGTCGATCTCGGCGGCCAGCGCACCGGCGGCATCGGCTTTGGGCGCGATGCCGAGCCCGAAGGCGCGGGCCATCTCCACCGTGTCGATCATGTGCAGGTAATGCGCCCAGGTTTCGGCGAAATCCTCCCAGGGATGGGCCGAAGCATAGGCGCTGACGAAATGCATCGGCCAATCCGGCGGGGCGCCATTGGCATAGTGACGCTGCAGGGCCGCGCCGTAATCCTCGCGCTCGTCGCCGAAGACGGCGCGGCAGGCCTCGAGCTGGCCGCCGTCTTGCACCAGCCGATCCCAGTAATAATGCCCGACCTCGTGCCGGTAATGGCCCAACAGGGTGCGATAGGGCTCGCCCATGGCGGTGCGGCGGCGCTCGCGCTCGGCATCGTCGGCCTCGGCGAGGGCCAGGGTGATGAGGCCGCTGTCATGCCCGGTCATGACGTTCTGGCCCGTCGGCATAGCCTCGTCGGCCAGCACGTCGAAGGCGAGGCCCGTCTCGGGATTCTCCAACTTGGTCGGGCGTGGCAGGTCCAGCCGCAGGATGGTGTAGAAGAGCCGATGCTGCGCCACCTGGGCGCGCTGCCAGAGCGAGAGGTTCTCCGGGATGGAGAGATCGGGGATGGTGCGGTTATGCCGGCAGCAGAGGCAGAGCGCCTCCTCGCCATCGGCCGGGACGAGCCAGTTGCAGGCGGCATGCTGGGCATTGGCGCAGAAGCGCCAGCGGCCCTCCTCCCCTTCCGCCGCCAGCGCATCGCCTTCGGCGCGCACCACGGTCAGCCGGTTCGCCTCGGGCAGGTAGCCAAGATTTTCCCCGCAGGCTTCGCAGCGGGAATTCTCGAAATGGAGGAGCTGCCCGTCGCAGGGGCAGGTAAAGAGGCGCATGAAAAACCCTCGTGACGGCGGGCCTGGAACGGCGCGCCACCACGAGGGTTTCATTGCGCTTGCAGGAAGGCTGACCCGCGTGGGCCAGCCCCGCCTGGAAGGATCAGTTCTTGGCCTTATCGACCAGCTGGTTCTTGGCGATCCAGGGCATCATGCCGCGCAGCTTCTCGCCGACCTGCTCGATCGGGTGCTCGGCATTGCGGCGGCGGGTTGCCTTGAAGGAGGCCTGGTTCACCTTGTTCTCCAGCATCCAGTCGCGGGCGAACTTGCCCGACTGGATGTCGGTCAGGACGCGCTTCATCTCGGCCTTGGTCTCGGCGGTGATGATGCGCGGGCCCGTCACATACTCGCCGTATTCGGCGGTGTTCGAGATCGAGTAGTTCATGTTGGCGATGCCGCCCTCATAGATGAGGTCGACGATCAGCTTCACCTCGTGGAGGCACTCGAAATAGGCCATCTCGGGAGCGTAGCCGCCCTCGACCAGCGTCTCGAAGCCGGCCTTGATGAGCTCGACCAGGCCGCCGCAAAGCACGACCTGCTCGCCGAAGAGGTCGGTCTCGCATTCTTCCTTGAAGGTCGTCTCGATGACGCCCGAGCGGCCGCCGCCGACGGCGGAAGCGTAGGAGAGCGCGATCTCAAGCGCATTGCCCGAGGGGTTCTGGTGCACGGCCACGAGGCAGGGCACGCCGCCGCCCTTCTGATACTCGCCGCGCACCGTGTGGCCGGGGCCCTTCGGCGCGATCATGAAGACGTCGATGTCCTCGCGCGGATCGAGCAGGTTGAAATGCACGTTGAGGCCATGGGCGAAGGCCAGGGCCGAGCCGGGCTTCATATTGGCATGCAGGTGCTCGCGATAGAGGTCGCCCTGGCCTTCGTCAGGCGTGAGCACCATCACGACATCGGCCCACTTCGCGGCCTCGGCCGGGGAGAGAACCTTGAAGCCGGCGGCCTCGGCCTTCTTCGCCGACGGGCCGGGGCGGAGGCCGATCACGACATCCTTCACGCCACTGTCGCGCATGTTCATGGCATGGGCATGGCCCTGGCTGCCGAAGCCGATGACCGCGACCTTCTTGGCCTTGATCAGGTTCACATCCGCATCGCGGTCGTAATACACGCGCATATCGCGCACTCCCCTTGGGTATCGACGAAGAAATTCAGATGGTCAGGCCGGCCGGGCCGCGCCGGATGGCCACCGCGCCGGTGCGCGAGACCTCGGCGAGCCCGATCGGCCGCATGAGCCCGACGAAGGCGTCGATTTTCTCGGCGCTGCCGGTCATCTCGAAAACGAAGCTCTCGGTGGTCGCATCGACCACGCGGGCGCGGAAGGCATCGGCGAGGCGCAGCGCCTCCATCCGGGCCTCGCCCTTGCCGACGACCTTGATCAGCGCCAGTTCCCGCGCCAGATGCGGCCCCTCGAGCGTGAGGTCCGCCACCTTATGCACGGGCACCAGCCGGTCGAGCTGCGCCTTGATCTGCTCGATCACCATTTCCGTGCCGGTGGTGACGATGGTGATGCGGGAAAGCCGCCCCTGCTCGTCGACCGGCGCCACGGTCAGGCTGTCGATGTTGTAGCCGCGGCCGGAGAAGAGGCCGATGACGCGCGCGAGCACGCCGGCCTCATTCTCCACCAGCACCGCGATGGTCGCGGCCCGCATACCGGTTTCGGTCGTCGCCATGATCTGTCTCTTGGAATCTCGGGTATCGGAAAGGGCTTGGGTCGGGCTGGCCTTGGATCAGACCAGCACCTTGCCCTCATCCGTCACCCCGGCGACGCCCCCCTCCTGGCCCGGCGCGAGGATCATCTCGTTATGCGCGGCCCCCGAGGGGATCATGGGGAAGCAGTTTTCCTTCTCGTCGACGGCAACGTCGACGACGACCGGGCGGTCGATGGCGATCATCTCGCGGATGCCGCGGTCGAGATCGTCGGCCGTCTCGATCCGCATGCCCACGCCATGGAAGGCCTCGGCCAGCTTCACGAAATCGGGCAGCGCCTCGCTGTAGCTCTCGGAATAGCGGCTGCCATGCAGCAGCTCCTGCCACTGCCGCACCATGCCCATGTAGCGGTTGTTCAGGATGAAGATCTTCACCGGCAGGCGATACTGGCAGATCGTGCCCAGCTCCTGGATGTTCATCAGGGTGCTGGCCTCGCCGGCGATGTCGATCACCAGCGCATCCTTATGAGCGATCTGCACGCCCACCGCGGCCGGCAGGCCGTAGCCCATGGTGCCGAGGCCGCCCGAGGTCATCCAGCGGTTCGGCTTGTCGAAGCCGAAATACTGCGCGGCCCACATCTGGTGCTGGCCCACTTCCGTGGTGACGAAGGTGTCGCGGCCCGTCTCGCGCGTCAGTTCGAAGAGGCGCTTCACCGCGTGCTGCGGCTTGATGATCTTGCCTTCCTGCTTGTAGGCCAAGCAGTTGCGGGCGCGCCATTCCTCGATCTGCTTCCACCAATCGGCCAGCGCCGCGGTGTCGGGCTTGGCGGCGTCGTCCTTCCAGCACTCGATCAGCGCGCGCAGCGTCGCCAGCGCATCGCCCACGATCGCGACGTCCACCTTGACGTTCTTGTTGATCGAGGAAGGATCGATATCGGCGTGGATCTTCTTCGAGTTCGGCGCGAAGGCGTTCAGGCGGCCCGTCACGCGGTCATCGAAACGCGCGCCGATATTCAGCATCACGTCGCAGCCATGCATGGCGAGATTCGCCTCGACCGTGCCGTGCATGCCGAGCATGCCGAGGAACTGCTTGTCGCTCGCGGGGAAGGCGCCCAGGCCCATCAGCGTATTGGTGATGGGGAAGCCCGTCATATGCACGAAATCGGCGAGCAGCTTCGCGGCCTCGGGGCCGGCATTGATCACGCCGCCGCCGGTATAGAGGATCGGCTTCTTCGCGGCCTTGAGCATCGCGATGGTCTGGCGGATCGCCGCCGCATCCGGCTCGGTGCGCGGGCGGTAGGAGCGATGGGCCTCGCTCGGCGCGTCGGTATAGGGCGCCTTGCCGATCAGGATGTCCTTCGGCAGGTCGATCACCACCGGGCCGGGGCGGCCGGAGCGCGCCACATAGAAGGCCTCATGCACCGTGCGGGCCAGGTCGCCGGGCTTCTTCACCAGGTAATTATGCTTGGTCGCCGGGCGGGTGATGCCCGTCGTGTCGGCTTCCTGGAAGGCGTCGTTGCCGATCAGATGCGTCGGCACCTGGCCGGTCAGGCAGACGATGGGGATGCTGTCCATCAGCGCATCCACCAGTCCCGTCACGGCATTGGTGGCACCCGGGCCGGAGGTGACGAGCACGCAGCCCACCTTGCCGGTGGAGCGGGCATAGCCCTCGGCCGCATGCACCGCCGCCTGCTCGTGGCGCACGAGAATGTGGCGGATGTGGTTCTGCTGGAACAGCGCATCATAGATCGGAAGAACCGCGCCACCCGGATAGCCGAAGATAACCTCTACGCCCTGCTCCTTCAGCGCGCGGAGAACAACTTCCGCGCCCGTCAGAGACAGGGTGGCGGCGTTGGCGGCGGAAGTGGTGGCGGACATGTTTCTTCGGCTTTCCTCTTGGGAAGGTTGCGCCGGCGGATGCAATTCGAGTTTCGGCCGGCAGGCGACACTTAGCCGCCCCCTTACCGCCCGTCAACGCCTTCGCAAACAAATGCGAAAATTCTTTCCCTTTCGCTTTCTGAAAATTGCGCTTCTCCCGCGATGCGCGCATGGATCGTATGCAGGCGCGTGGGGTCCACCAAGGGCTGGTGTCGGAACCAAGTGGCCTGCCGCTTGGTATATTGCCCGATGGCGAGGCAGGCCTTCTCCCCCGCCCTTTCCAGCGTGATACGGCCGGCGAGATAGGCGCCGATCTCCGGCACGCCATGGGCGCGCATGGCCGGCAGCGCCGGGTCCAGCCCCAGTTCGAGCAGCGCCCGCACCTCCTCGACCGCGCCCGCCGCTAGCATGGCAGCCCAGCGCCGGCGGATGGCCTCGCGGAGCTGGTCGCGCGGCGGATCGAGATGCAGCGCGCGGAAATGCCAGGGCGCGGGCCCCGTCCCCTCCCCCGACGCATTCCAGGCGGCCATGCCTTTGCCGGTGCCGCGCCACACCTCCCAGGCGCGGGCGAGGCGCTGGGAATCGCTCGGCCGCAGCTTGGCGGCGCTCTCCGGATCGACCTCGGCCAGCCGCGCATGGAGCCGCTCCGGCCCCAATTCGGCCAAGAGCCCCCGCGCCTCGGCCCTTGCCTCCTCCGGAATGGGCGGAATCTCGACCAGGCCCTGCGTCAGCGCGCGGAAATAGAGCCCCGTGCCGCCGCAGAGGATGGGCAGCTTCCCCGCCGCACGCGCCGCCGCCATCTCGGCCAGCGCCGCCTCCCGCCACCAGGCGACGGAGGCCGCCTCGGCCGAGGGGCGCACGCCGTAGAGGCGATGGGGCTGCATCGCCTCCTCCTCCACCGTCGGCCGCGCGGTGATCACCCGCAGCTCGCGATAGACCTGCATGCTGTCGGCATTGATCACCACCCCGCCGAAGCGCGCGGCCAGCATCAGCGCCAGCGCGGACTTGCCGCTCGCCGTCGGCCCCGGCACCAGCAGGGCGAAAGGCATCGCCGTCATGCCAGTTGTCCCCAATCAGCCAATTGATCCGTCCTTCGCCCGAAGGCATGGTCCGCCGCGATGCAAGACCATGTCCTCACCCTGATCGCGCCCGCCGGCACGCTGCAAGCGGCCATCCCTGCCCGTGTTCGCGCGGCTCTGCAATCGCTCGGCGCCGAGCTGGGGGCCACCGACTGGCTCTCGCCGGAGGAAGCGGCCGATATCCCCTTCGCGGGCCTTGCCCCGGAGCAGGCCGATGCCGCCGCGCGCCAGGCGCTGGAAGGGGCCGCGGTGGACGTGATCGCCCAGCCCGCCGAGGGCCGGCGCAAGCAGATCCTCCTCGCCGACATGGACAGCACCATCGTCACCAGCGAGACGCTCGACGAGATCGCGGCCTATGCCGGGCTGAAGAACGTCATCGCCGAGATCACGAAGCGCAGCATGAATGGCGAGATCGACTTCTCGACCGCCCTTCGCGAGCGCGTGGCGATGATCAAGGGCCTGGACACCTCGGCGCTCGAGGCAGTGTGGAAGGAAACGCATCTGACCGAGGGCGCCGAGAGCTTGGTGCGCACCATGGTGGCAAATGGCGCCACCTGCGCGCTGGTCTCGGGCGGCTTCACCTGGTTCACGAGCCGCGTGGCCGAGAAGGTCGGCTTCCAGCGGCACCATGCCAATACGCTGCTCGAAGAGAACGGCAAGCTGACCGGCAAGGTGGGCGAGCCCATCCTCGACCGCGAAGCCAAGCTCGCGACGCTCAAGGCCATCGCTGCCGAACTCTCCCTGCCGCTCTCGGCCACGGCGGCCGTGGGCGATGGCGCGAATGACCTCGCGATGATCGGCGCGGCAGGCCTCGGCGTTGCCTTCCATGCCAAGCCGATCGTCGCGGCCTCGGCCCGGGCGAAGGTGGATCATTGCGGCCTAGCCGCCCTGCTCTTCGCCCAGGGCTACAAGCGGAGCGAATTCGCGGCCTGAGGGCTTTTCATTCTCGTTTCGACACGATATAGCTGATGCCGAGGGGCCCGTATCGAGGCCTCGGGAGGAAACGCCCCAGCATCAAGACGTGCCAAAAGAGGGCACTCGATCCGGCCGTCCGTCCGTGGCGGCCGGATTTTTTTGCGTGTCGCCCGCTAGGCGGAGACGGCCCGCAGGAAATCCTGCCAATGCGCCAGCACCGGGCCGGGGGCATAGGCCATCTGGTAGGTCTGCCGCCCCGAGCGGGCGATGGCGGCGGCGGCCTCGCGTTCATCCAACAGCCGCTGAATGGCCTGCGCCATGGGCTCGGCGGCTTCGAGCGGCACGAGCAGCCCGTTCTTCCCGTCGCGGATCAGTTCCACCGGCCCGGCGGCGGCGGCGGCCACCACCGGGCGCTCCGCCGAGAAGGCCTCCAGCACGATATTGCCCAGCGGCTCATGCCGCGAGGAGCAGACGAAGATGTCGCAGGCCGCGAGCAGCGCACCCGCATCGCGCCGCCAGCCGAGGAAGGCGACGCGCTCGCTCACCCCGAGTTCGGCGGCCAGCCTGGTCAGCGCCTGGCGCTCCGGCCCCTCCCCGGCCAGGCTCAGATGCACCCCGGGCAGCAGCGCCAGGGCGCGGAGCAGCACGTCGAAGCCCTTGTTGGGATGCAGCCGGCCCATGGCGAGCAGGCGCGGCATGCCGGGCGGCGCGGGCAGGTCGGCCGGCGCTTCGCCCTTCAGGTCGGCCGAGAAATTCGGCACGTAATGCACCCGATCGGCGGGCCAGCCCTGTTCGGCGATCCAGCGCGCGAGGTCCCGCGTATTGCCGACCAGATAGTCGCAGTGGCGGTAGTATTTCAGGTCGTAATAGCCGCCCAGCCGGCCGACGAGCGTGTAGCTCCCGCGCGGGGTGAAGCGCGCGGCGCGGTTCATCCAGGCGACGACCACCTGCGGCTCGAAGCGGCGAAGGGCCGCACGCAGCCGGGGGCCGGTCGTGAAATCGAAGATGCCGCCGAAGGAAAGCTCCACGGGCTCGAGCCCGCCCGCCCGAAGGCGCGCCGCCCGCCCGGCATCACGACGGATGACGGGGAGCACGTTCTCCCCCTCGGCCTTCTGCGCGACCGTCAGCCTCTCGTAGAACCCCTCGGCGCCGCCATTCACGGCCCCCGCCATCACATGCGCGATGTTCATTTTTTTATGCCCTCAAGCGCCGGGCGCGCGCTCCGCGCTTTTGGCTTTCGCCGGACTGCCGGCGGGGCGCAGAAGCGGCCTCGGCGCTGCGCGCCGCTGTTATCGTGCCCTCAAACGCCGGGCGCGCGCATCCGCGCGCTTGGCTTTCGCCGGACTGCCGGCGGGCCTCGGCGCCGCGCGCCGTTGTTTGCCAGCGCGTGGAGGCCGACATGCTAGGCGTCTTCCGCCAGGGCCAGGAAGCGCCCGGCGACGGCGCGCCAGTTCGGCTCGGAGCCGCGGCGGAGCGCGCCGTGATGGGCGGTGTTCCAGGCATCGTCATCGCCCAGCAGCCGCAGGGCGGCGGTGGCGAAATCCTCGTCGCTCGCCGCCACATGGCCCGAGACGCCATGCGTGACGCGCTCGGCCACCGAGCCACGGTCGGTCACCACGCAAGGCAGCCCCGCCGCCTGCGCTTCAGCGAGCGAGAGGCAGAAGGTCTCGTCCGGATCGCCGCGATAGAGCATCACCCGCGCCTGGGAATAGGCCTCGGCCAGCCCGCTGCGCGGCAGCGGGTCATGCAGCACCACGCCATGCCGGGCCAGGCTCTTCGCCCGCGCCAGAATGGGCGCCGCCTGCACCGCGAGCCGGGCATCGCCGCCATAGGTCGCCGCGCCCGTGTAGAGATGCAGTTCCGCGCGCGGCAGCACCGGATGGATGCGCCCCACCCAGAGCGAGAGCAGCCAATCCAGCCCGCGCAGCGGATTGGAGGCGAAGACGGCGACCGGCGCCGGCGGGGCACGCATGGCCGTCGGCCGGTCGAAGGGCGCCGAGACGGCGAGCGGGATGATCTCGCGCGGCCCCGTCAGCCATTCCGGCAGCCAGTTGGGCACGGTGGAGAGATGATATTCCCCGAAGGCCACCAGCGTCGGCCGGTGCCTGAGCAGCGGCACCAGATGGCGAAGCTCCGCGAGGTAATCCCCGCGATTATGCATCCAGAGCACCCGCCGCTTCGCATCCGGCATGCGGGAGAAAAGCCCCGGCATACGCGCGGCGATGGCGACATCGACAGGCGTGAGCCCCGCCCCATCGGCCAGCGGGCGCCAGAGCATGCCTTCCTTGGTCTCGGCGATGGTATCGCCCGCCAGCAGCACCAGCTCATGCCCGGAGGCGGAAAGCGCCCCGGCGAGATGGGCGAATGCGGTCTCGACACCGCCCAGCGGGCCGGCCTCCGCGGCGCGCGGGCCGATGCGGGGGCCATCCGTGGCGAGCGCGATCCGCAGGGGCTTCATTCGCTCGGCACCACGGGCTCGAAGTCCCCCGCCAGGAGCCGCTTCGCGCCTTCCAGCGCGCGCTCGACCGGCAGGGCCTCGATCGGCGCCTCGCCCGGCGGGCCGTCGGCGAAAATCACCGTGGAGCGCGCGCCCACCGGCGCATATTCCGAGGCGAGCGTCGGCCCGAACAGCGCCAGGGTCGGCGAGCCCGTCGCGGCCGAGAGATGGGTGAGGCCGGAATCATTGCCGACGAAGAGATCGGCCTGGGCCAGCAGCGCCGTCACGGCCGGAATGTCGAGCTTGCCCACGAGGTCTATCGCCTCGGGCAGGCCCTCGAGCGCGCCCTTGGCCATGGCCGCCTCCTTGGCGCCCGGCCCGCCCAGCAGCGCGATGCGCGCGCCCGGCAGCGGCCCGTCCGGCGCCGCGATGGCGCGCGCGAGGGCGGCGAAATTGGCGCCCGACCAGACCTTGAAGGGCTGGCTCGCCGTGACGCCGAGCACCAGCAGCGGCCCCTCGCCCTGGATATAGGGCGCGACCTTCGCCGCATCCTCCGGCCTGTACCAGGCGACAGGGCGCGGCGCGGGCTTCACGCCCAGCGTCTCGGCGATATGCAGCAGCCGGTGCCCCGAACGGCGCCCGCCATGCTTCACCGCGCGCCGCCGGGCCGGCAGGAAATAGGAGATGGCCGAGCCGCGCAGATCGATCACCAGATCCCACCAGGTGAAGGCCACCTGGCGCCACAGCTCGAACCAATGCTGCAGATAGGGCTTCTTGTGCAGCACGATGAGCCGCTCGACATGCGGCATGCGCGCGTAGATGCCTTCGGCCAGCCGCCCGCAGGCCACGGTGATCCGCGCTTCGGGGTAGGTCCGCAGGAGGTGGTCGGCGAGGCCTGTCGAAAGCACGGCGTCACCGATACGGGAGGAGGTGATGAAGAGGATGCGCACGATGCGGCTGCTCTAGCATATCGCGCCGCCCGCGCCTCCCCCCTGTCTCTGGTAACCCGCGATGCGTCCGCCGCTTGCGCCGCGCGGGCGGATGACCCACATCAAGCCCATGCCGATCGCCATCCTGCCCGATCGCGGCATCGTCGAGATTTCCGGCGAGGACCGCTTCACCTTCCTTCAAGGCCTGGTCTCGCAGGACGTGACCCAGGCGCGCCCGGATCATCTCGTCTGGGCCGCGCTGCTGACGCCGCAGGGCAAATGGCTGGCGGATTTCTTCATCCACGCTCGCCCCGCGCATGGCGTGCTGCTGCTGGAGACCGAGGCCGGTGCGGCGCCGCTGCTGGTGAAGACGCTCTCGCGCTTCCGGCTGCGCGCCAAGGTGGCGCTCAAGGACGTCTCGGCCGAATGGACGGTGCTCGTGGGTTGGAAGACCCCGGCGCCGCTCGATGCCGCCCCCGATCCGCGCCTGCCGGAGGCCGGGTGGCGCGCCATCCTGCCGCCGCATGAGGCCATGGCGATGCAGACGGCGACGGCGCTGGAATATGACCGGCATCGCCTCTCCCTCGGCCTGCCCGATGGCGGGCGGGATCTCGACGCCGAAAAGAGCGTGCTGCTGGAAGCAGGCTTCGACGAGCTGAACGGCATCGCCTGGACCAAGGGCTGCTACATGGGCCAGGAGCTGACGGCGCGGACCAAATATCGCGGCCTGCTCAAGAAGCGCCTCGTGCCGGTCAGTTTTGAAGGTGCGGACATCCCGCCCCGTGGCACGCCCATCATGCTGGGCGAGCGCGAGGTGGGCGAGATGCGCTCGGGGCAGACCGGGCTCGGCCTCGCGCTGCTGCGGCTGGAGGCGCTGGCCAGCGGCGAGCCCATGCGCGCGGGCGATGTCGCGCTGCATCCGCATGTGCCCGGCTGGATGAAACTGCCCGAGCCCAAGGCCGAGGGCTGAACCCGCGGGCTCGGGGTGGGCCGTTCGCAGGTCTTTGAACGCTTTTGCCACCACGTGGCGATAGTGCCGCAGTCAGGGCGGCGCAGGGATCACAATTCGCTCGCAGGTGCAGCATCGGCGGCGCTTTCGCGCCATGGACGATGAACCCGGCAGGATCATCGCCTTCCTGGTTCAGGCCGGTCCGGCTCAGGCGGGGCGGCGAGCCTTGAGGGCGGCGGCCAGGGTGCCGTCATCCAGCACGTCGAGCATTCCGCCGATGGGCACGCCCTGCGCGAGTCGCGTGATGGTGACGCCGGTGGGCTTCAGCCGGTCGGCGAGGTAATGCGCGGTGGTGGCGCCATCGACCGTCGCCGGCAGGGCGAGGATCACCTCTTCCACGCCCGATGCCTCGATCCGCGCGATGAGCGGATTGATCGAGAGATCCTCCGGCCCCACGCCACCCAGCGCCGAAAGCGTGCCGCCCAGGACGTGGTAGAGCCCGCGATGGGCCTGGGCGCGTTCCAGCGCCCAGAGATCCGCGACCCCTTCGACCACGCAGACGAGCTTCTTCTCGCGATGCGGGTCGATGCAGACCTGGCAGGGGTCGCGCGTATCGAGATTGCCGCAGATCGAGCAGGGCTTCACCGCCGCCGCCGCCTCGGTCAGCGCGCCGGCGAGCGGGCGCATGAGGCGGTCGGGCTCCTGCAGCATCTTCAGCACCGCGCGCCGCGCGCTGCGCCGGCCATAGCCGGGCAGGCGCGCGAGCAGCGCGATCAGATGCTCGACAGGATCATTCGGCAGCGCCATGCGCGGCGATGGCTCAGAACGGCAGCTTGAAGCCGCCGGGCAGGCCGCCCGGCAGGTTCAGGCCGGCCGTCGCCTTCTGCATCTCGCCCGCCATCATGGCCTCGACCTTCTGGCGTGCATCGGCATGGGCGGCGACCAGCAGATCCTCCAGCACCTCGCGCTCATCGGCGGCCATCAGGCTCGGGTCGATCTGCACGCTCTTGAGGTCGCTCTTGCCCGACAGCGTCACCTTCACCATGCCGCCGCCCGCCTGGCCCTCGACCAGGGTCGCTTCCAGCTTGGCCTGCATTTCGGCCATCTTGGCCTGCATCTGCTGGGCCTGCTTCAGCATGTTGCCGAGGTTCTTCATCAATCCTGTCTCCGTGTGAGTGAGCGGTGCTCAGAAATCGTCCATCGCGGCGGGTTCGGCATCGGGCGGGGCGAAGCCCACCGCGTCCACATCGCCGTCGCCATCGTCATCATCATCGCCAATCTCGTCGGCCTCGCGAACCGGGGGCAGGCCATAGGCATCGAGCGTGTCGTCGCGCACGCGCTCGATGCTCGCACCGGGGAAGGAGAGCAGCACGGCCTGGACCAGCGGATGGGTCTTCACCAGGCTCAGGCGCTCAGCCTCCGCCGTGCGGCCCTGCTCGGCCAGCGTCGGCTCGCCCGGCTCGTTGGAGAGGCTGATCGTCCAGCGATTGCCGGTGAGTTCCAGCAGCAGCGCGGCAAGCTGCCCGGCCATGTCGCGCGGCGCCTCGGGGCGGGCGCGCAGCTCGATGCGGCCTTCGGCGAAATGCACGAGATGCGTGGAATGCACGAGATGGGCATGCAGCATCGGGCGGCGGCCGGAAGCCAGCGCCACGACATCGCGGAAGGCCTTAGGCGCGGCGAGCGGAGCCGCCTCGGCGACCGGCGCGGCGGCGACCATCGGCATCGGAACAGCCGCACCGCCGCCCGCGATGGCGCGCAGCGGCGGGGGCGCTTCGGCGCGGGCGCCGCCGCCATTTCCAACCGGGCCTCCAGCGCCGGGCCGGCCGGCACCGGTCGTGGCACCGCCCTCGGTCAGGCGCTTCACGAGATCGCCCGGCGTGGGCATATCGGCCAGATGCGCGAGGCGGATCAGCACCATCTCGGCCGCAGCCCGGCGGTCCGGTGCCTCTGCCACCTCGGAGACGCCCTTGAGCAGCATCTGCCAAGCGCGGGAAAGCACCGGAATGGAGAGCTTCTGCGCCAGTTCCACGCCCCGCGTCCGCTCGGCCTCGGGCAGCGAGCGATCCTGCTGAAGGGCGGGCACGGCGCGAAAGCGGGTGAGCGTATGGGCGAGTTCGAGCAGGTCCGCCAGGATCACGCCCGGATCGGCGCCGCGCTCATGCGCGCGGTCCATCAGCGCGAGGGTCTCGGCGATATCGCCGCCCATCACCGCCTGCATCATGTCGAAGACGAGGCTGCGATCGGCCAGGCCCAGCATGTCCCGCACCGCCTCGGCGGTGACGAGCCCATCGGCACCGGCGAGCGCGATGGCCTGGTCGAGCAGGGAGAGGCCGTCACGCACCGAGCCATCGGCCGCGCGGGCGACCATGGCCAGCGCATCGGGCTCCAGGCTGGCCGATTCGGCTTCGGCGATCCGCGCGAAATGGGCCGAGAGCTGCTCCTGCGGCACGCGGCGCAGGTCGAAACGCTGGCAGCGCGAGAGGATCGTGGCCGGAACCTTGCGGATTTCCGTGGTCGCGAAGAGGAACTTCACGGCCGGCGGCGGCTCCTCGAGCGTCTTCAGCAGCGCGTTGAAGGCCGCCGTCGAGAGCATATGCACTTCGTCGAGGATATAGATCTTGAAGCGGCCCTGCGCGGGGCGGAAGCGCACCGCCTCCCGCAGCTCGCGGATATTGTCGACGCCGTTATTCGAGGCCGCGTCCAGCTCCAGCACATCCGGGTGCCGGTCGGCGAGGATCGCGCGGCATTCGGGGCAGACGCCGCAGGGATCGGCCGTGGGGCCGCCCTTCCCGTCCACGCCCACGCAATTCATGGCGCGGGCGATGATACGGGCCGTGGTCGTCTTGCCCACGCCGCGGACGCCGGTGAGCATGAAGGCATGGGCGACGCGGTTCTGCGCGAAGGCATTGCGCAGGGTGCGGACCAGGGCTTCCTGGCCGATCAGCTCATTCAGCGTCTGCGGGCGGTATTTGCGGGCGAGCACGCGATAGGGCGTGACGGGGGCCGTTTCCTCGGCCGGGGCCGCGGCAGCCGACGTCGGCTCGGGCGCCGCGGCTTCGGCCACAGGCTCCGCGACCGGCTCGGCGGTCGGCATCAGGTCACCGAAAAGCCCCGGACCATCGGGCACGGGTGGCAATTCGAGCGCGTTCTCGTCTTTTTCGGCTTCGGGCGGCAGGGGGGAGCCGAACATGTCGCTGGCCATGGCGCTCGTCCATCCGGCTATGGCCGAGGGCGGCCGTTGGCAGGCAACCTGCCCGAACGAGGCCGCGGCCGGCGGCGAGAGGCAGGTGGAAGACCGACGATGACCCGGACAGAACCCGTTATGGCTGCTGCCTTCCGGCCCTGACCAAGTTGGCGAGGAATCCGTCCACCGCCAGCCTTCCGATGGCAGGATATCATGCCTCCCCCCCTATCGGACAAGGCCAGGGGCGAAACCATCGGGCCGAAAGCGCGAAATGGGTGCCCTGCGGGTATCGCGGGCGAAATAGCATGAAAGGGTGGTTGCCCTTCGCGACGCACCCCGCTAGAAGGCGGCCCGCGAGCCGACTTAGCTCAGGGGTAGAGCAACTGATTCGTAATCAGTAGGTCCGGGGTTCAATTCCCCGAGTCGGCACCATCGCCTTCCGCAGCTTGCACCATCCGGAACGCCCAGGCCCTCCCATGGAGGGCTTTTTTGCGTTCAGGCCCTCGGAACGGCCCGCTGGCACAAGCCTCACCTTGGGCCAAGCCTTTGAAACCAAATGGAAAGTTGTCGCGTTCCAGAGCCGGTGCCGGAGCGGCCCTGCCGATGGCGCAGCCCTAGCGGCCATGCCCGGCCGGGCGCCACCCGGCTCCTGCCGGGAGATCGCAGATGACAATAAGCCCCTCCAAGCCTGGTTCCCTGCCGCGGCACGACGACCCGACGGAGCTGGAGCCACGCCCCAGCCCGCCCGGCTTCGAGGGCCGGCACGATACGACCGCTCAACTCCGCCGCGACATCGAGAGCGGCCAGACCGGCGACAAGGTCGCGGTGATCGACCCGGCCGCCGCCTCGCTCGGCACCGATGACGAGGCCGCCGGACATCCGCCCGATGGCGCGACCATCGCCGCCACCCGCGCGCGGGAACGAACGCCGCATCTCGGCACCCATCCCGCCAATACCAATGCGCGCCAGCGGGCGCGGGAAGCGCGGCGGGTGATCATCGGCGGCATCCTCATCGTGCTCGTCATCGCCGTCGCCGCCTTCTTCATGGGCTCCTCGGGCTGAGCCCTTACTTCAATCAGGAGACGCTTCATGCCGAACGACACCACGAATTACCCCACGCCGCCGCTGGCCAAGCAGCAGCAGCCCGTGCCCGGCCATACCCGGGCCCTCAACCCCAAGCCCGATCATGGGGAGGAGAGCTATCGCGGCAGCGGCAGGCTGCAGGACAAGGCGGCCATCATCACCGGCGGCGATTCCGGCATCGGCCGGGCGGTCGCCATCGCCTTCGCACGGGAGGGGGCCGATATCCTCATCTCCTACCTGCCGGAGGAGCAGGAGGATGCCGAAGAGACCGCGCGCTGGGTGGAGAAGGCCGGCCGCCGTGCCGTGCTGCTTCCCGGCGATATCGCGAGCGAGGAGCATTGCGAGAGCATCGTCACCCGTGCGGCCGAGACCTTCGGCAAGCTCGACATCCTGGTGAACAACGCGGCGATGCAGCGCAGCTACGAGGATATCGGCGATATTTCCAGCGAGGAATGGGAGCGCACCTTCCAGGTGAACGTGCATGCCATGTTCTACCTCACCCGTGCGGCGCTGCGGATGATGCAGAGCGGCGGCGCGATCATCAACACCACCTCGATCAATGCCGATGACCCCTCGCCCGCCCTGCTCGCCTATGCGACCACCAAGGGCGCGATCGCGAATTTCACCGCGGGCCTCGCGCAGCTCGTCGCCAAGAAGGGCATTCGCGTGAACGCGGTGGCGCCGGGCCCGATCTGGACGCCGCTGATCCCCTCGACCATGCCGGCGGAGAAGGTGGAGAGCTTCGGCGGCAATACGCCGATGGGCCGGCCAGGCCAGCCGGCTGAACTGGCACCGGCCTATGTGATGCTCGCCTCGGATGAAGCCAGCTACACGACGGGCGCGATCATTCCCGTGACGGGCGGCCGCCCCTTCCTTTGAGCGGCAGCAGGCTCCGGGGCTCTAGCCCGGAGCCCGCGCCTATTCGGCCCGGATCATCACCGGCACCGCCTTCGCCGCCGGCACATGGCTTTCCTTCGCACGATGCCAGAGAGGCAGCAGCGGATTGCATTCGGGGTAGTAGCCCGCGACCGCGCCGCGCGGCAGATCGAAGGGCACGACGCGCAGCCCGGAGAGGGCGCGCCGCACCCCATCATCGGCGACAGTGGCGAGGCTCACGCCCGCACCTGCGGCGAGGCCGAGCGCATCCATGTCGAGCGGGTTCATCATCACGATCTCCCGGCTGCCGCGGAACCCGCGGAAGCGGTCCTCGAAGCCGTAGACGGTCGTGTTGAATTGATCGTTGCTGCGCACGGTGACGAGCATGAAGCTGCCCTCGGGCGCGGGCATGTCCGCATCGGCTTGCAGGCCCTTGCGCGGCAGGAAATTGGCCTTCCCTGTCTCCGTGCGCCATTCCCGCTCGCGCGCCTTGTTGCCCCGATAGAAGCCGCCTTCCTGCCGGACGCGCCGGTTGTAATCGGCATACCACTCCGGAAAGACCGCCGCGATGCTGTCGCGAATGCGGTCGTAATCGGCGAGCCATTCATCCCAGGGCACGAGCGGGTTCGGCGGCAGCAGCGCCTTGGCGATGCCCACGATAATGGCCGGCTCAGACAGAAGGTCCGCACTTGCGGGTTCGCGCAGGCCACGGGAGGGATGGATGCCGGAGGTGCTGTCCTCGATGCTGACGAGCTGCGGCCCGCTCGTCTGCCGATCGATCTCGATGCGGCTGAGGCAAGGGAGGAGATAGGCCTGGCGGCCGTGAATCAGATGGCTGCGGTTGAGCTTCGTCGTGACCATCACCGTTAGCGGGAGTTTCCGCCAGGCGGGCACGAGCGGCCCGTGATCTGGCAAGGAGCGCGTGAGATTGCCGCCCAGTTGCAGCACCGCCTTCACCTTGCCAGAGATGACGCCTTCCGCCGCCTCGGTCACGTCCATTCCCTTGTTGCGCGGAGGCTCGAAGCCGAAGAGGCGTGCGAATTCATCCAGGGGCGCAAGCTCGGGCTTCTCGGTGATCCAGACGGCGCGCTGGCCTTGCACGTTGGAATGCCCGCGCACGGGGCAGATACCGGCGCCGGGCCTGCCGATATTGCCGCGCAGCAGCAGCAGCGAGACGAGCATCCGGACATTCGCCACACCCTCGCGATGCTGCGTCAGCCCCATGCCATAAAGGCCGAGCGTCCGGCGCGACATGCGGTAGAAACCGGCGATCTCCCCGATATCCGCGCGGGAAAGGCCGGAGCGCTGCTCGATCTCGCCCCAGTCATGCGCGCGCATGGCGTGGGCGAACTCTTCGAAGCCATGTGTATGCTCTGAGATGAAATCGCGGTCCAGCAGGCCGGCACCGTCGACGATCTCGCCTTCCTCCTCCCATTCCAGCATCTGCTTGCACAGCCCGACGAGCAGCGCGAGGTCACCACCCGGCTTCGGCTGATAGTAGCGCGCGGCGATACGGGTCGAAGGCGTAGCGAGCATCTGCGCCGGATTCTGCGGGTTGGTAAAACGCTCCATCCCACGCTCGCGCAGCGTGTTGATGACGAGGATCGGCACCCCTCGGCGCGCCGCTTCATCGAGCTGATGCAGCATACGAGGGCTATTGCTCGCCGTATTCTGCCCGAAGATCATGATGAGGTCGGTCTGCTCGAAATCCTCGAGCGTGACCGTGCCTACCGGCACGCCGATGGCCTGCGCCAAACCGACAGAGGTGCTCTCGTGGCACATATTCGATGAATCGGGCAGGTTATTGGTGCCATAGAGGCGCGCCAGCAGTTGCCAAAGGAAGGAGGCTTCGTTGCAAGCGCGGCCGGAGGCATAGAACACGGCCTCGTCCGGCGCCATCGCCTTCAATTCCTTCGCGATACCCTCGAAGGCTTCCTGCCAGGTGACGGGCAGATAGCGGTCGCTCGCCTCATCCCACTTCATGGGTTCGGTCAGCCGCCCAGCCTGCTCCAGCGCATGGTCCGACCAGTTCTCGAGCTCCGTGACGGTATGTGCCCCGAAGAAGCGGGGCTCCAACCTCTCGCTGGTCAGATCCCAGGCGGTGGCCTTGGCTCCATTCTCGCAGAACTCGAAGAGATGCGGCGGCTGCGGCTTGGCCCAAGCGCAGGAGGCGCACATGAAGCCATCGTGCTTGTTCTGCTTGCGCAGCACGAGGGCGGTGCTGGCGGCATTGCCCTCCCGCCGAAGAATGGCGCTCAGGGCCGAGACGGAGCCCCATCCGCCCGAGGGCGTATGAGGCGTGGAAATCTCCAGTTCCTCATCGCGATCCATGACGCCTCCGATGCCGCTATATGCAGAATCGGAAAACGGTGCAGGACAAAAGGGGTTTCAATCTACCCGCTGCAGGCACAAGAGCGCGATAACACCAAGCGTCGTAACCCATGTTATTGAGCGTCGCCGGAGCGGCTCATCTTCCGGCAGCCTTCCTGTCATGATCGCTGTTATTTTCACTTATCTTGGTAGGTCGGCGTCTATTTTCCGACCGATCCTCTTCCAATTTCCGAAACGCGGCACTGGCCAGGGCATTACGCTCCTGGGTGCACGCCAAGGGAGGATCCGATGCCTGATGCAACGCCTTCCACCTCACCGGGCGAGCCCTGTCTCGTCGATCTGGGCGATGATCGGCAAGTCATCCATTGGTCGGAGAAGCTGGGCATTTCGCCGGACACCTTGCGACAGACCGTCGCCGTGGCCGGCAATGATATCACCGCCATCGCCCGCTATCTCTGCCGATCGCCATCGGATTGCTGAACAGTCAGCCGGCCGGCGTGGAAGCGCGAAGGCCCTAGCGCGGCCGGCAACAGGACAGGAGAGATCTATGCGCGCTTTGACATGGCATGGCCGGGGAGATATCCGGTGCGACACCGTGCCCGACCCGAAAATCGAGCATGAACGTGATGCCATCATCAAAGTCACTTCCTGCGCGATCTGCGGCTCCGACCTTCATCTCATGGGCGGCTTCGTGCCGACGATGGAATCCGGCGACATTCTCGGCCATGAATGCATGGGCGAGGTCGTTGAAGTCGGCCGCGGCAATACGGCGCTCAAGCCGGGCGATCGCGTGGTGGTGCCTTTCACCATCTGCTGCGGCGAATGCCGCCAGTGCAAATGGGGCAACTGGTCCTGTTGCGAACGCACCAATCCCAATGGCGCCATGCAGGCGCAGCAATATGGTTATCCGCTCGCCGGCCTCTTCGGCTACTCGCATATCACCGGTGGCTATGCCGGCGGCCAGGCCGAGTATATCCGTGTGCCCTATGCCGATGTGGGGCCGCTGAAGATCCTTGAAGAGATCACCGACGAACAGGTGCTTTTTCTCTCCGACATCCTCCCCACGGCCTATATGGCGGCCGAGAATTGCGGGCTGAAGGGCGGCGAGACGGTCGCCATCTGGGGTGCGGGTCCCGTGGGTCTGCTGGCCATCCGCTGCGCCTTCCTGCTCGGTGCCGGCCGGGTGATCTCGATCGACACCGTGCCGGAGCGCCTCGCCATGGCGCGCGAGGCCGGGGCGGAGACGCTCGATTATGCCGACGGTGGCGATCTTCACCAGCATATCCTCGAACTTACCAAAGGCGCGGGACCGGATGCGGTGATTGAGGCCGTGGGGCTCGAAAGCCATGGCGCCACCACGGCCCAGAGCATCGCCTCGACCGTCATGAGCAAAACGGTCTCGCTCGAGAGGCCATTCGCGCTCAACCAGGCCATCCTCTCCTGCCGCCCCGCCGGCACCATCTCCATGCCGGGCGTCTTCGCGGGCCAGGTCGGACCCATCGCGATGGGCGCGTTGATGCAGAAGGGTCTCACCCTGCGCACCGGCCAGACGCATATGCTGCGCTACATGAAGCCCCTGCTGGAGCATATCCAGGCTGGCCGGATCGACGCGACCGGCATCATCACCCATCGCGCGACGCTGGAAGACGGGCCGAATCTTTACGATCTCTTCCGCGAGAAGAAAGACGGCTGCGTGAAAGTCGTGCTGAAGCCTTAGCCCGAAACCAGGACTGGAGCGATCAACCCTCGCTCCAGTCCGCGACGATCTCGGCCACCGTCGCCGTTTCCACCTGCAAACCGAAGCGTGCGCGATAGACACTCATCAGCGCCTCATGGGTTTCGTCTGCCGAGCCGCAAAGCGCGTCCGTCGCCAAGATGGTGCGGTAGCCATGGTCGATCGCGGTCATCACGGCGGCGAGGACGCAGACATCCGTCTCAGCCCCGCTCACGATCACGGTGGAGATGCCGCGCTCTTGCAGATGCTGGTGCAGCCGGCCGCAGAACCAGGGTGAATAGACCTTCTTGTCGAAAACCTGGCCCGGCGGCACCAGGCGGCGCAGGGGCTCGACGAGTTCCAGCTTCTCATCGGGCAGCGCGGCTCGCGTCATGCCCTCCCATTTCTCGTAATAGCGCCGCCAGCTTCCCGCCGCCTCGCCGGCATCGCGCGGCGTGATGAAGCGGGTGAAGAGGTTCCTCTCCGGGTGAGCCTCGGTAAGCTCGACCACCTTCGGCAGGATACGCTCCATCCATTCCACGGCCCAAGGCGTGTCGCGCAGAAACATCGCCTGCATATCGACGCAGAGATGGATGGCCTCGCGGATCGGCCCGAATCGCAGCCCGGTTTCCTCAGTCACGCGACACTTCCTGTCAGGCGGCCGCTTCCGGCAAGGGCACGTCGAGCGTGGCGCGGACGCCATCCTCCTCGAAACATACCGAGGTCACGGCGCCGATTTCATAAGGGAGGCTGCGGCGGAGCAATTCGTTGCCGAAACCCTCTCGAAGCTGCACGGGCGGCTTGGTAAGGCCCGTCTCCTTCCATCGCAGCGCGAGCCGGCGGGCCGCGCCGCTGCCTTGCACATGCCAGGCCACATTGACGAGCCCGCCGGCATAATGGAGCGCCCCGTGTTTCACGGAATTCGTGGCGAGTTCATGCAGGGCCAGGATCAGGCTTTCGCCGACACGATTGGGCACGCGCACCTGCGGCCCCTCGATGGCCGCGCGCCCGCCCTCGCGGATCGCATAGACGCCCAGTTCGGCGGCGACGATACCGAAGAGATCCATCCCCCCATCAGCACTCGCCAGCACGGCGGCCTGCGCACGCGTCACCGCGCCGATGCGGCCGTCGAGATCGGCGACGAAATCCTCCGGCGTCAGGCTCGACTCTCCCGTGCGCCGCGCGATCGAGCGCAGATTGGCCAGCACGTTCCTTACGCGGTGCCGCAACTCGGCCAAAGCGCTGCGCTGCGCGGCAACCTTGCGGACGAGGTCATCAATCTCGACCGAGGTGGCGATCCAGCAATCGGCGATATTCTCCATCGCCGCGAATTCCGTCCGGTACCAGGCGGGCTCACGCTGCCCGATCCCGATCAGACGATGCTCGACCTTGAACAGCCCGCCCGCCTTCGCCTCGCGCAGGGAGCCGACCATGGCCGTCCGCTCCGCTTCGGGAATCGCCGAAAGCCAGCCCATGCCCTGGCTCGCCTCCAGGCTGAGGCCCGTGTAACGGGTCCATTGCGGCCCGGCCCAGCGCAGGGCGCCATCCCCCCCTGTGCACCAGACCAGCACCGGCAATGCCGCCAGGGCGGGCGAGACGTCGGAAAGAACGGTGGTTGAGGTTTCAGCGCTCATGGGCCGGGCTCCAGCTCACGTCACCAATCGCGTGGTCATAGCACCCTCGCCGCCTGTTCGTGGGGGCCCCTTTCGAGATGCAGATAGTTCGGATTGAACATGGCCGCATTCTTGATCGCGTCGAGGTCGGGAATCTCCAGCCACTTGTCCCGCAGCACGATAAGGCCGGCGCCGCGCAATTCCTGCAGCGTCCGGTTCACATGCACGGGCGACAGGCCCATGGCATCGGCGAGGTCGACCTGAGTGAAGGGCAGCTCGCAACCGCCATCCTTGGTGAGTCCCACGGCCCGGAGGCGGATGTAGAGTTCGCAGAGCAGATGGGCCATCCGCTCGAAGGCGCTGCGCTGGCCGAGATTGACGGTCCATTCCCGCTGGATGGCGATATTCACCAGCGTCTCCCACCACAGGCCCTGCGCGACGCGGGGATGGTTCAGCACGACCTCCTCCAGCGTGGAGCGGGTGATTTCCGCAAAGGTTGCCGGCGTCAGCGTGCCTACCGAATGATCCATTTCCTTGAGGATGTAGATATTCAGATCACACAGATCACCGGGCAGAAAAAAGGCGACGATCTGGCGGCGTCCGTCCTCCAGTTGCTTGTAGCGGCAGGCCCAGCCGGAAAGAAGCAGATACACGTCCTTGGGCGCGTCGCCCTCGCGGATGACGTCCTCCCGCGCGCCGAAGCGACGCACACGCTCGCCGCTCAACCGATATAGAACGGAGCGATCCTCGCTGGAGAGCTTGATGAACTGCTCCAGCTTGCGGGACAGGGTGGTTTCCAAATGCGATATCCTGGAATCTAAACGTTGCCCTCGACTAGCGCGCGACAAAGAAACGCGGATTAACTTAGGTTAGTTACGGTCACCGGTGACTGTCATAACTCCGTTCCCGTCTCGCAGGGGGCATATTTGGGAGGGTGACGACGGAATGCAGGGCCGGTCTGTGCTGGTGGCCGAGGATGGCTATTTTCTGGCCGATGACCTGGCTTCGATGCTTCGTCTGGCTGGTGCGGAGGTGCTGGGGCCGGTTGCCACATGCACTCAGGCGATAGTCCTTCTGGAGGCCACGTCTCGGCAAATTGACCTCGCCGTTCTGGATATCAACCTGCGGGGAGAGCTGGCCTTCGAACTGGCCGATCTTCTCGTGGCACGCGGCACCCGCCTGGTCTTCTCCAGCGGTTATCCCACTGATTTCCTTCCCTCCCGCTTCGTGGCTGTTCCCCTCTGGCGAAAGCCCTATCAACTGCCCGCCTTGCTCAACTCTCTCCGGGCCATGTTCCGGCAGGCATGACAGGCGGCCTCGCCGGGCGGTGCCAATAACAAGTGTTAATGCGGCACCTTCTCCCGATGGGGAGATTCTCTCCGATGACCAGTTCCCCCCCCGGCAACGTCGTTATAGCCACCAGATCCCCCCAACCCGCTCCCGGTCCGGCCAGCGGCAGCGGCGTCGCTGCGAGGCGTATCCTGGTGGTCGAGGACCAGTTCCTCATCGCCAGCGATATCATCGCCGCTTTCGAGGAGGGCGGCTTCGGCGTGGCTGGCCCCGTCTCCACCCTGGAGGGGGCCATGGCACTGCTGGATGAGGGCCATGACCTGGCCGGCGCCGTCGTGGACCTGCGCCTGCAGGGGGACCTCGCCTACCCGCTCGTGGACAAGCTGCTGGAACGGCGGATACCGACCGTGCTCTCCACTGGCTATGACTGGTCCGCCATTCCTGAGCGGTACGGCAGCCTGCCGCGCTTCGAAAAGCCGGTCGATCCCTTCGCCTTGGTGGAAGTTTTCCGGGAAGGGAATAGCTGAAGTTTCCGCTTGGCGGTCATGCAATACAGATACCGCTCAACATATGTTAGCGGCAGTTCTGTATTATCGCGCGGAATCATTCCCTTAGGGTTTTTGAAGTATATTTCTACAACTTAGGGGACCGCCATCTGTTCTTCTCTCGCCGGCACCGCAGCCGGCCATAGCGAGAGGAGACAACCGATGGCTGATACCAGCAAGCGTGGCTTCGCGAGCATGGACGAGAACAAGCAGCGCGAAATCGCCTCCAAGGGCGGCCAAGCTTCCGGCGGGAATTTCGCCAACGACCGCGAGCGCGCCAGCGAAGCCGGCCACAAGGGTGGGCAAGCGTCTGGCGGCAACTTCGCCAATGATCGCGACCGCGCCAGCGAAGCGGGCCGCAAGGGCGGCACACGCTGACGATCGCCTGAGGGAAGGCAGCGCCTGGCGCTGCCTTTTCCTTGCCCAATGCCTTCCCAGATCACGCCCGTCATCGACGGCCAGCGACTGCACCATTGGTGCGCCGCCCTCAGCAAGGAGGACACGAACGATGTTCATGCGCATCGACAAGCTGCAAGCCGAACTCCCCGCGCCCAAGCGCCGGGATCCGAATGCCGCCGCCGCCCTCCAGGAACTGCTGGGCGGCAAATATGGCGAGATGTCGACGCTCGGTAACTACATGTTCCAGAGCTTCAACTTCCGCAGCAAGGAGAAGCTCCGCCCCTTCTATAGCCTCGTCGCGAGCATCACCGCGGAGGAGCTGGGGCATGTGGAACTGGTGAGCAATGGCGTGGCCATGCTCGCCAACGGCCCCGACAGCGACATGGATGAAAGCGACGGCGGCGATATCAGCGGCGCGCCTTTCGAGGAGATGAAGGACATCCGCCTCGCGGCGGCCTTCTACTCCAACGGCGGCGGCGCGATGCCGGTGAACAGCAACGGCGCCTCCTGGAACGCGGACATGGTCACGACGACGGGCAACGTCATCGTCGATCTGCTGCACAACTTCCATCTCGAATGCGGCGCCCGGTTGCACAAGCTGCGCGTCTACGAGAGCCTGACCGACCCCACCGGCCGCGAAGTCTGCGGCTACCTGCTCGTGCGCGGCTCCGTTCATGCGCATGCCTATGCGCTGGCGCTGAAGAAGATCACGGGTGTCGATCTCGACAAGTTCCTGCCCACGCCGAACATCCCGCTCGATCGCATTCCGGAATGCCAGAAATACCTGCAGGAAGGTTCGCATCGCCGGCTCTACACCTTCAGCCCGGCCGATTATCGCGAGATGGCAGGCATCTGGGGCCCGGACGAGCAGGCGCTGCCGACGGACCCGCCCGGCGAGTTGGAAGTTGTCGATGGCCTGCCGGTGGGCGGGAAGATCCATCAGCTGACCGGCGTGCCCAGCGCCTTCACGCCCGATTACGCGCCGGAGGAAATGCTGGAAATCGCCGCCAAACTCTACAAGGCCTCGCGCTAGGAGATATCAAAACATGGCCCAGGCGATGAAAGATAACCTGCTCGATTGGCTGCGCGACGCGCATGCGATGGAAGAGCAGGCAGAGAAGATGCTCGAGGCCCAGGCCTCGCGCCTCGAGAACTACCCCATGCTGCGCCGGCGCGTGCAGGAGCATCTGGAAGAGACCCGCGGCCAGGCTCGGCAGCTTCGCGGCTGCATCGAGCGTCTCGGCAGCAGCCCCTCCGCCATGAAGGATATGGGCGGCAAGGTTATGGCCATGATGCAGGGCCTCGGCGGTTCCATGGCGGCCGATGAGGTGGTGAAGGGCAGCATGGCGAGCTACGCCTTCGAGCATTTCGAAGTCTCCGCCTATCTCGCGCTCATCGCGGCGGCCGAAGCCTGTGGCGATATCACCACGAAGCAGGTCTGCGAACAGATCCTCGCTCAGGAACGGGCGATGGCCGATTGGCTGGCCGAGCATCTGCCCGAGACGGTGCAGGAATTCCTGCGCCGCGACGCGGCCGATCTCGGCACCGCCAAACGCTGATTGAACAAACCCTCGAAAGGAGAAACGGCAATGGCCGGCATCAAGACCATGGACGATCTTTTCCTGCACACGCTCAAGGACATCTATTACGCCGAGCGGCAGATCCTGAAGTCTCTGCCCAAGATGGCCAAGGCGGCGCAGAGCGAAGAACTCAAGCAGGGCTTCACCATGCATCGCGAGCAGACCCAGCAGCAGATCGAGCGTCTGCAGCAGGTCTTCGAGGCGCTGGGCAAGCGCGCCCAGGGCGTCACCTGCGAGGCCATCCAGGGCCTGATCGAGGAATGCGAGGAGCTGCTAGACGACGCGCCCGAGCCCAGCCCCGTCCGCGACGCCGGGCTCATCGCCTGCGGCCAGGCGATCGAGCATTACGAGATCGCCCGCTACGGCACGCTGATCGCCTGGGCCAAGGCCCAGGACAAGGCCGAGGTAGTGAAGCTCCTTGAGGATAACCTCGCCGAGGAGAAGGAGACCGATGGCCTTCTCACCAAGATGGCCAAGAGCTCGGTGAACCTCGCCGCCGCCGCTTGAGCCAGGGCTTCATGACCGTTTGATGACGACCGCGCCGGGCCCTGTCCGGCGCGGTTTCCGACTCTCGACAGGCCCATGCCGATGGCATAGGCGACGAATTGTCAGCGTCGAGGAACGAGATCATGCCAGGCCCCCTCGCCACCCACCGCCGGCGGGCGGCCGTCTAGCATGGAGATGCTTGCTTCCATCCTCGGCGGCCTGGGCCTTTTCCTCGTCGGCATCCGCGAGATCGGCGCCAGGCTGCAACAGCTTTCCGGCCGCCGCATGCGCGCGCTCGTCGCCCATGCCACCGCCGGCCCCCTCGCCGCCTCTCTCGCCGGGCTTCTGCTCGGGGCGCTGACCCAGAGCAGCAATGCCGCGACGGTGATCGCGGGCTCGATGCTGCGCACCGGCACCCTCCCCTTCCATCGCGCCATGACGGTCGTGGCCTGGTCGAATCTCGGCACGGCGGGGCTGGTGATGCTGGCGGCGCTGGATCTGCGCCTCGCCTCCCTCTGGCTGCTCGCGCTGACGGGCTTCGCGCTGCATTTCGGCCTCGATGCCGGGAGCCGGCTTCGGCCTGCCTTGCAGGCGGTGCTGGGCCTCGCGCTGCTTCTTCTCGGCCTCATCCTCGTCAAAGCCGGGGCTGCCCCGCTGCGCGAGATGGAGGCCGTGCACACCTTGCTCAGCCTCGCCCATGGCGCGCGCTGGCCCGCCTTCATCCTCGCCTGCGCCATCACCCTCGTCACGCAATCCTCCTCGGCCGTGACGATGCTGGTGGCGAGCCTTGGCGGCGTGGGGCTGCTGAGCTTCGAACAGGGCGCGATGATGGTCTATGGCGCCTCCCTCGGCTCGGGCCTCGCCATCGCGCTGGTGCTGCGGCAATTCACCGGGGCGGCGCGGCAGCTCGTTCTCTACCAGCTCTTCTTCAAGCTCATCGGCACGGTGCTCGCCCTGCTGCTCTTCGTCATCGAGGCGGAGACGGGCCTGCCGCTGCTGCTGCGCCTGACGGGCCTGCTGGCGGAGGATGCGCCGCACCGCCTGGGCTGGCTCTTCCTGCTCCTCCAACTCGGCACCGCGCTCGCGCTGATGCCGCTGGAGCCCATGATCGCCCGCTGGCTGGCGCGCCTCACCCCGGCACGCGGCGCCGAGGCCCTGAGCCGCCCCGCCTATCTCTACGACCGCGCGGTGGAAGATCCGCCGACTGCCCTCACCCTGGTCGAACGGGAACAGGCGCGGCTCTTCCTTCGCCTGCCCGCCATGCTGGACGAGCCGCGCGGCGAAAGGCCCAGCTTCCCCCTCCCCCGCCCCGATCTGGAGGCCGCGAGCAAGGCGCTGGAAGCCGAGATCAGCCATTTCCTCACCGCCCTCCTCGCGAGCGGCGCCGGGCAGGATAGCCTCGAGCGGCTGGTGAGCCTGGAGGCGCGGATGCAGCTTCTCGCCCAGCTGCGCGAAACCGTCGGCGAATTCGCCGCCGTGCCCCGCCCGCGCCGCAGCGAGGCCGATGACCGGGCCCTGACCGCCCTCGCCGCCATGACGGAGGCGCTGCATCTGCTGCTGGAGGAAATCGCCCAGGTGGCCGAGGCCGGCGCGGGCGATCTCGGCACGCTGCAGAGCCTGACGGAAGACAGGGGCGAGATGATGGAAGGGCTGCGCCGCCGCCTGCTGCGCAGCGAGCCTGGACTGGACCAGGGCATGCGGGATGCGCTCTTCCGCTCGACCAGCCTCTTCGAACGCGCCGTCTGGCTCATCCGGCGCGGCACGGCGCTGATGGCGTCTGAGGCAGCGGGCTAAAGCCTCGCCCGCGCCGCCCGGCCCCGCGCGAGGATGCGGGGATCGGGATGGGTCTCCAACATCTCCGCCATCATGCGGAAGAAATCGGCGAAGCCCGTTTCCAGCGCCCGATCGAGCCAGGACAGCGCGGCCTCCGTCCGCCCGGCATCGATCATCAGCCGGGCGAGGTTGAAGGCGCCCCAACAATCCCCGGCCTCGGCGGCGGCCTCGTAGAAGGCCATGGCGGCCATCCGGTCGGGCGGCACCACCTCGCCTTCCTCATGGAAGAGGCCGAGCATGTTCAGCGCCTTGCCATTGCCCCGCCGCGCGGCCTCGGCATAGAGGCGATAGGCGCCCTCGGCATCCTTCGGCCCGCCCTCGCCGCGCGCGAGCAGATCGGCGAGGTTGAACATAGCCCAGGCATCGCCGAGATCGGCGGCGCGGGTGAAGCATTGCCGCGCCAGCGCCGGATCGCGCCGCACGCCCCAGCCGCGCTCATGGCAGCGGCCCAGCATGTTCAGCGCAGCCGGGCGGCCGCCCCGCGCCGCATCCCGGAAACATTCATAGGCTTCCTTCGGCCGGCCATTGTCGAGATGCACCTGCCCCAGCGCCATGAGCGCCTCATCGGGGAGGATGCGGGCCTCACTCATAGCTCCGCCCAGCGCCGGAGCAGGTTGTGATAATGGTTCACCAGCCGCAGCACGGCCTGGCTGCCGTCGCCCATCGCGGCCCGCGCCTCGATGATCGCGAGATCCAGTTCGTAGAGCTGCGCGCGCATGCCGTCATCCTTGATCATCGACTGGCTCCAGAAGAAGGAGGCCCAGCGGCTGCCGCGCGTGATAGGCGAGACGGCATGCAGGCTGCTCGACGGGTATAGCACCAGGTCGCCCGCCGCCAGCTTCACCTGATGCGTGCCATAGAGATCCTGGATCACTAGCTCGCCGCCTTCGTATTCCTCAGGTGGCGTCAGGAACAAAGTGCTCGACAGATCGGCGCGGATACGCATGCCGCCGGAGCCCGGAATGGCGCGGATGGCATTGTCCACATGCATGCCGAAGGTCATGCCGGGGTCATAGCGGTTGAACATCGGCGGCATGACGCGCAACGGCAGGGCGGCGGAATTGAAGGTCGGGTTCCGGCCGAGGGCGCGCAGCACGATATCGCCCAGCGCCTGGGCCTCCTGGCTCTCGACCGGCAGCTGGAGGTTCTTCTTCGCCCCGGCGGCCTGGTCGCCCGCCGTATGGCGGCCATCGATCCAGGCGGAACGCTCGAGCACCGCACGGCAATGCGCGACTTCCTCGGGCGTGAGAAGAGCGGGGATTCTGACGAGCATCTTGCGAAATCACCAAAGGGGCCGCCGCGATGCGGCAGGCCCCGACTCTGGATGAGAGGCGGGGCGCTTTCATCCCCGCCCGGCCGGCATGTCAGAAGGTCACGCCGACATTCAGCAGAACGGTGCGGCCGGAGGTCGGCACCGCGCGACCGGCATAGGCCGAGGAATAGTTGGTGCGATCCGTCAGGTTATAGCCGTTCAGCGAGACGCGATACTTATCGAACTCGTAGCTGATCATCGCGTCATAGGAGAGGTAGCTCGGCGCTCGCGCCGTATGGGCCGTGTTCAGCCAATAGGCGGAGGAGTATTTCATGCCGCCACCGATCACGAGCTTGCCTTCCAGCCCGCCCGGAATGAGCGAGGTGACGTCATAGCTCGTCCAGAGCGAGAGGTTATTCTTCGGCACGTTGGGTGCGGAATTGCCCAGGAAGGCCGCATTGGCCGGGCTCGTCGCCGTCACGCGGCCCGTCAGATAGGCATAGGAGGCATAGATGTCCCAGTTCGGCGTGATCTTGCCGGTGATGCCGAGTTCCGCGCCGCGGATGCGCCGGCCTTCGCCCGAATCCTGGGCGCCGGTGACGATCTCGCCATCCTGGTTATAGGTGTAGGAATTGCTCTTGCGGATCTGGAAGATCGCGCCCGAGAGGCCCAGGCGGCCGCCGAAGAAATCGGCCTTGCCGCCCAGTTCCAGCAGGTCGCTCCGCTCCGGCCGCAGGTCGTTCGCCGAAACCGGCGCCTCGCCCGGGGTCTGGCTCGCGATATCGGTGCCGACGGGCTTATAGGAGCGCGCGAAACTCGCGTAGAGCGTCGTGCTGCGGTTCGGCTCGAAGATCAGGCTGGCCGAGGGGCTGAGCCGGTAGGCTTCCTGCTCCTGCTCGCCGAGTCCGGTCGAGAACTGGTTATGCGTCGCGTCGAAACGGTCCCAGCGCAGGGCACCGGCGACGGAGAGCTGCTCGGTGAACCACATCCGGTCGGAAGCGTAGAGGCCGAGATCCGTCGCCGTCGCGACGCGATGGCCCGAGATCGGATAAGTCAGATAAACGTCGGAGTAGTTATACTGCGGATTCTCGAGATCCTGGTTGTTGACGCGGTTGATATAGGTGCCGCCCTCGCGGAAATCGCGCTGGTAGCTGATATCCACGCCGACATTCGCACGATGCCGGAACGCACCGGTCAGGAACTCCAGGCGGGCATTGCTGATATTCTGCAACCCCCAGCCTTCCTGCTTGTAGCCGAGGCCGCCGCCGGCGCCGTAGGGCACGGTCTGCGAAACGCCGTTGAGGAAGTTGGTGGTGCAGGTGATGTTGCAGCTGCCCGGCGTGGTCGTCGTGAAGTCGCGCTCGTAATAGGTGAAGCGCGTGTCGTTGGTCAGCGTGACGAAGTCGTTCAGCTTCCACGAGAGCGACGAGGTGACGTTACTCGTATCCGCCCTGTCGTGGTTGAAGCTGCGCGCATAGGAGGTGGAGCGGTCGAGCCCGAATTCCGTCGCCGGGCGCAGGATGCCGTTGCGGCCCGTCATCATCGGCACGCCGTAATCCGGCATGCGGTTGATATGCAGGAACTGGTAGTTCAGGTGCCAGGTGAGGTCGGTGCCCAGGCCCATGCCGAGATCGGCGGCAACGCCCCAGCGGTCATTGTAGATATGATCGCGATCCGCGACATCCTGCTGATGCCACATCGCGTTGAGGCGCAGCGCGGTCGTCTCGTTGATCTGGTAATTGCCGTCGACCGTGGTGCGATAGAGCATGCCCGTGCCGATCGACTGATCCAGGCTCAGAAAATTGCCCAGCCGCGCGGCCTTGAGCTGCTGGTTGATCACGCCGCCGACATTGCCCGAGCCGAAGGCCTGGCCGGTCGGGCCCTTATAGACCTCGATATTCTCGGTATTGAAGGTATCGCGCACATAGGCGCCGAAATCCCTCAGGCCGTTGAGGTAGATGTCGCCCTTGGCCTGCAAGCCGCGGATGCGGAACTGGTCGCCATTGAGGCCGCCATTGCCCTCGCCCGTCGACATGGTGATGCCGGGCACGTTGCGGAGCGCATCCTCGAGGGTGGTGATGCGCTGCTGCTGGATCAGCTCCTGCGGCACCACATTCACCGTCTGCGGCGTCTCGCGGATGGTGTCGGGCAGGCGCGCGATACCGGGGCGGACCTCATTGACGTTGCTGCTGATGGGCGCGCCCGTCACGCCGATTTCGGGCAGGACGGCGGCATTGTCGCCCGAGCTGGTCCCCGGGGCCGCACCGGCCGGCGGGGCGGTCTGCGCCTGCGCCTCGTCGATGAAGGCGCCGAAGCCCGCGGCGACGCCGAGCGCCATGCCGGCACCGGATAGGAGGGGACGCGACAGGCCCCCTTCGGTCTTTGAAGTCATTCTCACCCTCGATCCCCACATCCGCAGGCCGAGGCCAGGGCGCGCGAAAGCGGCACCGCCGGCAGCAGCCATTGCGGAAGAAAGACGTTTCTCTGACGGGACTACGCTCGCCATGCAGCGCTCACGGCGGCTGCCGGAGCGATTACATTTCGATACCCTCGATTCAGTTGATAATAACTCTCAATAGCATCGTAAAGCCCGAATGGCGCTTTTCCGTCATTTTTCCCACGCCCCTGTGGCGCCAGGGCACACCCCCTGAATCAGAAAGGCCCCAACCTTGCGGCTGGGGCCCTGCATGACGTCGGCGAAGACGGCGGTTACTTCGCCAGCGGCATCTTCTCGTCCAGTGCCAGATTCAGCGCCAGGACATTGACCCGCGCCTCGCCGAGGAAGCCGAGTTCCTGGGGCGTTGCCACCTGGTCGATCAGCCGCGTGACCTCGGCGGCGCTCACCCCGCGGGCGGCGGCAACGCGCTCGGCCTGGTGCCGCGCATTGGCGATCGACACATCCGGATCGAGGCCCGAGCCCGAGGCCGTCACCGCATCGGCCGGCACCGGCTGGCGACCCTCGGCGGCGACGCGCTCGCGGATCTGGCCCATCAGCTTCTCGCTGGTCGGGCCAAGCTGCGAGGCGGCGCTGGCGCTCGCGTCATAGCCGTCGCCCGCCGCCGAAGGGCGCGAGTGGAAATAGCCCGGCGCGGAGAAGGCCTGGCCGATGAGCGCCGAGCCCACCACCTTCCCGCCCCGCTCAATGAGGCTGCCGCCCGCCTGATAGGGGAAGACGGCCTGGGCGATGCCCGTCATCGCGAGCGGGGCGGCGATGCCGAGCAGCAAGGTGAAGAAGAGCACGGCCGTGAAGGCCGGGCGGAGGATGCTCGTCATGGCTCAAGCCACTCCGATGAGGGTGAGGATGAGGTCGATGATCTTGATGCCGAGGAACGGCGCCACGAGCCCGCCCAGGCCGTAGATCAGCAGGTTCCGCCGCAGCAGCGCCGCCGCACCCACCGGGGCATAGCGCACGCCGCGCAGGGCGAGCGGCACGAGGGCGACGATGATCAGCGCGTTGAAGATGACGGCGGAAAGGATCGCGCTTTCCGGGCTCGTCAGATGCATGAAGTTGAACATCTGCAGCTCGGGATACTGCGCCACGAAAATCGCGGGCAGGATGGCGAAATACTTGGCCACGTCATTGGCGATGGAGAACGTGGTCAGCGCGCCGCGCGTGATGAGCAGCTGCTTGCCGATTTCCACCACCTCGATCAGCTTCGTCGGGTCGCTGTCGAGATCGACCATATTGCCGGCCTCGCGCGCGGCCTGCGTGCCGGTCTGCATCGCCATGCCGACATCGGCCTGGGCCAGCGCCGGCGCGTCATTGGTGCCGTCGCCCGCCATGGCGACCAGACGGCCCTCGCCCTGCGCCTCGCGGATATAGCGCAGCTTGTCCTGCGGCGTGGCCTCGGCGATGAAGTCATCGACGCCCGCCTCCGTCGCGATGGCCGCGGCCGTCAGGCGATTGTCGCCCGTGACCATGACGGTGCGGATGCCCATCTGGCGCAGCGCGGCGAAGCGCTCCCGCATGCCTGGCTTCACGATATCCTTCAGCTCGATCAGGCCCAGCGCCCGGCCATCGCGCGCGACGGCCAGCGGCGTGCCGCCCGCGCGGCCGATGCGATCGGCTTCCTGCCGCATGGCCGCCGGCAGCGGCGTGCCGAGGGATTTCTCGATGGCATCGACAGCACCTTTGCGGAACTGCCCCTCCGGCGTGTCGAGGCCCGAGATGCGCGTCTGCGCGGTGAAGGGCACGGGCGTGCGCGTCTCAGGCAGTTCCATGCTGCCCAGCCCGTGCTTCTCGCGGGCGAAGGCAAGAATAGAGCGGCCTTCCGGCGTCTCGTCAGCCAGAGAGGAGAGCAGCGCGGCCTGGGCCAGCAGCCCATTCTCCACGCCTGGCGCCGGGATGAAGGCGGCCGCCTGGCGATTGCCGAGGGTGATGGTGCCGGTCTTGTCCAGCAGCAGCACGTCGACATCTCCCGCGGCTTCCACCGCACGGCCCGAGGTCGCCATCACATTGAAGCGCACCAGCCGATCCATGCCCGCGATGCCGATGGCCGAGAGCAGGCCGCCGATGGTCGTGGGGATCAGCGTGATCAGCAGCGCGGCCAGCACCGGCACGCCCGGCGGGTGCCCGTTCCACGAGGCCATGCCGACAAGCGTGACGACCGCGATGAGGAAAACGATCGTCATGCCCGCGAGCAGGATGTCGAGCGCGATCTCGTTCGGCGTCTTCTGCCGCGAGGCGCCTTCGACCAGGCTTATCATCCTGTCGAGGAAGGTGCCGCCCTGGGCCGCCGTGATGCGCACGACGATCCAGTCGGAAACGACGGTCGTGCCGCCGGTCACGGCCGAACGGTCGCCGCCGCTTTCGCGGATGACGGGCGCGCTCTCGCCCGTCACCGCCGCCTCGTTCACCGAAGCGATGCCTTCGACGACCTCGCCATCGGAGGGGATGAGGTCGCCCGGCTCGACGAGAACGAAGTCGCCCACGCGCAACTCGCTCGCGGCCCGCGGCTCCCACAGCGCGCGATCATCGGCGCGCAGCAGGCGCTTGGCGCGCGTCTCGGTGCGGGCGCGGCGCAGGCTCTCGGCCCGGGCGCGGCCACGGCCCTCCGCGACGGCCTCAGCGAAGGTCGCGAAAAGCACGGTGAACCAGAGCCAGGCCGCGATGCCCGCGAAGAAGCCCCAGCTCTCGCCGCGCCAGGCGGCCGTGGCGGTCAGCACCGTCACGAGCATGGAGACCACCTCGGTGCAGAAGATCACCGGGTTGCGGATGAGCGTCGCGGGGTTGAGCTTGCGCAGGGCATCGAGCGCCGCACGGCTCAGCATCGGGCCGTTGAGGGTGGTGGATAGCGTGTTCATGGCGATGACCTCAGAAGGTCTTGCCGGCGAGCATCACGACATGCTCGGCGAGCGGCCCAAGGGCCAGGGAAGGCAGGAATTGCAACCCGCCCAGGATGAGGATGACGCCGGCCAGCAGCCCGGCGAAGAGCGGCCCATGTGTCGGCAGCGTGCCGGCACCTTCCGGCGTCTTGGGCTTCATCGCGAGGCTGCCCGCGATCGCCATGACCGGCACGACATAGGCGAAGCGGCCGAGCAGCATGGCGATGCCGAGCGTGGTGTCCAGCCAGGGCGTATCGGCGGTAAGCCCGCCGAAGGCCGAGCCGTTATTCCCCGCCGCCGAGGTATAGGCATAGAGCATCTCGGTCAGCCCATGCGGCCCCGCATGCGCCAGCGAGGAGAGCGCCTGCGGCAGCACCATCGAGACGGCGGTGAAGCCCAGGATGGTCGCCGGCAGCACCAGCACCGCCAGCATGGCGAGCTTGATTTCGCGCGCCTGCACTTTCTTGCCGAGATATTCAGGCGTCCTGCCCACCATCAGCCCCGCGACGAAGACCGAGAGCAGCGCGAAGACCAGCATGCCGTAGAGGCCCGAGCCCACGCCGCCCGGCAACACTTCGCCGAGCTGGATGAGGAAGAGCGGCACCAGCCCGCCCAGCGGCGTGAAGCTGCTGAACATCGCATTCACCGCGCCACAGGAAGCGCCCGTGGTGGTCGCCGTGAAGAGCGCGACCAGTGCCTGGCCGAAGCGGATGTCCTTGCCCTCCATATTACCCTGTGAGGGATCGACGCCCAGTGCCGTCAGCAGCGGATTGCCCGCCGTCTCGGCGGCGTAGACCGCGAAGGTTGCGACGAGCACGAAGCCCAGCATGACGAAGAGCAGGGTGCGCCCCTGTTTCACATCGCCCACGATGCGGCCGAAGGTGAGGCATAGCGCGAAGGGAATGATCGCCTGCGCCCAGATCTGGATCGCGGTGACGAGCGCGCTGGGCCCTTCGAAGGGGTAGAGCGAGTTCACGCCGAAGAAGCCGCCGCCATTGGTACCGAGATGCTTGATCGCGATCTGGAAGGCGACGGGGCCGAGCGGGATGGTCTGCTTCGCGCCTTCCAGCGTCTCGGCCGAGACATAGGCCGAAAGCGTCTGCGGCATCCCGAGGGCGACGAAAACGAAGCCAAGCAGGATGGAGAGCGGCAGCAGCACGTAGAGCGTCACGCGCGTCACATCGGCCCAGAAATTGCCGAGATCGGCGACACCGCCGCGCACGAAGGCGCGCGACACGGCGAGGGCGAGTGCGATGCCCGTCGAGGCCGAGAGGAAGTTCTGCACCGTCAGCCCGGCCATCTGGCTGAAATAGGACAGCGCAACTTCACCCGAATAGGCCTGCCAATTGGTATTGGTGACGAAGCTGACGGCGGTATTGAAGGCGAGCCAGGGCGAGAGCCCGTCCAGCCCCTGCGGATTGAAGGGCAGCACCCGCTGCGCCCGCAGGATGATGAACAGCATCAGGAAGCCCGCCGCGTTCATCGCCAGCATGGAGACGACATAGGCGCGCCACCCCTGCCCCTTGGCCGGATTGATACCGCCCAGGTGATAGATCGCGGTTTCGGCGGGCTTCAGCCAGCTCTGGCCGCCACCCGCGACGGAGGCGATGAAGCGGCCGAGAGGGATCGCCGTTGCCACGGCGACAGCGAGAACGGCGAAGATCTGGATCCAGCCATTGATGGTCATGGCCTAGAGGTCCTCCGGCCGGAGCAGCGCCCAGAGCAGGTAGCCCAGCAGGCCGAGGGCCACGATGCCCCCGATGATGAGGTCGAGCATGGCGTCAGACCTTTTCGCAGGCTGCCGCGTACAAGATCAGGAGGCCGAAAAGCCCCAGACCCAGAGCAAGAAGCAGGATATCGAGCATGGGGAAGCGTCCCACGGGGTTGTCGGGCAGACACACCTGCCCGAGGAACACCATGCCTAGGCCCGAGGCCCGTAAAGCCGCGATGCGCAAGCCGCGCGCCCCGCATAAAAGCCGCGCAAAGCCGGGCCGCCGTCTTGATGGAATTTTTACGCGGGCAGCGCCTATGAGAATGGTCGATGATTGCGACCCGCTTTCGCGAGATACGCCGGACCATGGCCGTCAACGATAACCGCCGCCCCAACCCCGACGCCCTGCTCGCCATGGCGGAGCGGGAAGGCCGAGGGCGGCTGAAGGTTTTTCTCGGCGCGGCCCCCGGCGTGGGCAAGACCTTCGAGATGCTGAACGAGGGCCGCCGCCGCGCGGCCGGCGGGGCGCGTGTGCTGGTCGGGCTGCTGGAAACCCATGGCCGGGCGGAAACCGCCGCCCAGCTCGGAGACCTGCCCCTGCTGCCGCGCCGCCGCGTGGAATATCGCGGCCAGGCACTGGAGGAATTCGATCTCGACGCCGCGCTGAACAGCCGGCCCGACATTCTCCTGCTCGACGAGCTTGCCCATACCAACGCGCCCGGCAGCCGCCACCCCAAGCGCTGGCAGGATGTGGAGGAATTGCGCGCCGCCGGCATCGAGGTCTGGACGACGATGAACGTCCAGCATCTCGAAAGCCTCTCGGAAGACGTTGCCCGCATCACCGGCATCCGCGTGCGCGAGACGGTGCCCGATGCCGTGCTGGCCGGCGCCGATGCGGTGGAACTGATCGACATCCCCCCCGCCGAGCTGCTGGAGCGGCTGAAGCAGGGGAAGGTCTACCGGCCGGAACAGGCCAGCCGCGCAATGAAGGGCTTCTTCCGCGAGGGCAATCTCGCCGCCCTGCGCCAGATCGCCCTGCGCCGCACCGCCGAACGGGTGGATGCCGACGTCACCGACTATATGCGCGCCAATGCCATCGAGGGCCCCTGGCCCTCCGGCGAGCGCGTCATGGCGCTGATCGGGCGCGACGAGATGGCGGAGGAAGTGGTGCGCCAGGCGCGGCGCCTGGCCGATGCGCTCCGCGCCCCGCTGCTCGCCGTGCACGTGGAAATGCCGGGCGGCGCCGGGCTCGGCCCCGATGCGGCGCTCCGCCTCGCCGAAAGGCTCGGGGCCGGGGCGGAGATCGTGCCGGCGCGCGATCTGCCGAGTGCCGTGCTGGCCCATGCCAGGGCGCGCAACGTCACCCATCTGGTGATCGGGCGCAGCCGCTCTTCCTGGTGGCGGCGCGCCACGGGCCGCACCCTGGCCGCCACCCTCGCGCGCCAGGGCACGGATTTCAGCCTGCATCTCATCCCCGGCCCCGCCCCCGCCGCGCCGTTGCGGCGGCGCGAGGCGCTGGGCCTGCCCGGTTGGGTCGGCTGGGCGGCGGTGCCCGCGCTGATCACCACGGCGACCGGGCTGAGCCTGCTCGTACAGGACGCCGTGCCGGAGGGCGGCATCGGGATGATCTATCTCGCCGCCGTAGTCGCGCTCGCGGCGGCCTTCGGCCCGCTGCCCGCGGCGGCCGGCGCGCTCCTCGCTTTCCTGGTCTGGGATTTCCTCTTTCTCCTGCCGCGCTTCGCCTTCGAGATGTCGGGGCTGCAGGAGGTGGTGGGAGCCGCGATCTTCATCTCCGTCGCCCTTCTCCTGGCGGGCACGACCGGCCAGCTGGGCCGCTCCGTCTCCACCGCCCGGGCCCGGCTTTTCGGCATGCGGCGGCTCGTGGAATTCTCCCGCAAGCTCGGCGCCGCCAGTTCCGAGGCCGACCTCATGGGCGTGCTGGTCAACGAGGCCTATCGCCTCGCCGGCCGCCCGGTCTGCCTGCTGCTCCCGCTCGATGGCGAGCCCGTGGTCCGCGCCGCACAGCCGGTGGAGATCGAGCCCGATGCCGCCTCCATGGCCGCCGCCCGATGGGCCATGGCCAAGGGCACCCGCGCCGGCTTCGCGACCGATGCCCTGCCCGCCGCAAGCTGGCAGTTCCACCCGCTCCGCACCGCCCATGGCACGATCGGCCTGCTCGCACTGCAGATGGACGGGCCCGGCATCAGCCCCGGGATCGAAACCGAACATGCCCGCGCTCTGGAAGCGCTGATCGACCAGGGCGCCATCGCGCTCGAACACGCCCGGCTGATGGAGGAGCAGGCCCGGCAGGGCGCGCGGGTCGAGACGGAGGCGCTGCGCTCCGCCCTTCTCGCCTCCATGGGCCATGACCTCCGCACGCCGCTGACCGCCATCCGCGGCGCGCTGGAAACCCTGCGGCTGAACGATGGCAGTCTCTCCCCCGCCGTGCGGCAGGATCTGCTGAGCACCGCCGAGGAAGAGACCCAGCGCCTGACGCGCTATCTCAACAACATCATGGATATCGTGAAGCTGGAGAATGGGCAGATCACACCCCGCCGCGAACCGGTCGATGTCGCCGATGCGCTGCATACGGCCGCCGCCCGCGCCGAGCGCCAGGGCCGCCATGCCCGTTTCGAGCCGGGCGATCGCCTGCCGATGCCCCAGGCCGACCCGCTGCTGCTCGACCAGGTGCTCGGCAATCTCGTCGACAATGCCGTGAAATTCTCGAACCCCGAGAGCACCATCACCCTCGCTGCTCGGCGCGAGGGGGCGGAGCTGGTGATCACCGTCGAGGACGAAGGCATCGGCATCCCCGAGAACCAGCTCGCCCAGGTCTTCGACCCCTTCTTCCGCGTCCGCCGGGGCGACAAGGCCCCCGCCGGCTCGGGGCTCGGGCTGGCCATCAGCCAGGGCCTCGTGCATGCCATGGGCGGGCGCATCAGCGCCGAGAGCCCCATCCGTCACATCGAGGAGGGCCATGGCAAGGGAACGCGCATGACCATTCGCCTGCCGCTATGATCGTTGCATGACCACCCGCCCGCGTATTCTCGTCGTCGATGACGAGCCCCAGATCCATCGCTTTCTCGGCCCGGCCCTGGCCGCCGCCGGCTATGAGGCCGAGCGCGCCGAGACGGGGCAGGAAGCCCTGCGCCTCGCCGCCACGCGCAACCCGGCGCTGATCCTGCTCGATCTCGGCCTGCCCGATCTCGACGGCCAGGCGCTCATCCCCCGGCTGCGGCAATTCTGCGCGGCGCCCATCATCGTCGTCTCCGCCCGCGAGCAGGAGGCCGAGAAGGTCACCGCGCTGGATGCCGGGGCGGAGGATTACGTCGAGAAGCCCTTCTCCCTCGCCGAATTGCAGGCGCGCATCCGCGTCGCGCTGCGCCGGGCGGGCGAGCCGGCGGAAAGCCCCTCGGCCAAGATCGAGATCGGCCCGCTGGTGATCGATGCCGGGCTGCGGGAAGCGCGGCTCGATGGTGGAGCCGCCCTCGCCCTCACGCCCCGCGAATGGGATCTGCTGCTGGCCCTCGGCAAGGCGCGGGGGCGGCTGGTTACGCAGCGGCAATTGCTCGAGACGGTCTGGGGCAAGGCCCATCTCGAGGATACGCAATACCTGCGCGTCTATATCGGCCATCTGCGCCAGAAATTCGGCCCTCATGCCGCGCTGCTGCGCACCGAGCCCGGCGTGGGCTATCGGCTAACGACCGAGCCGGCATGAAGAAACCCCGGCGGTCGCCCGCCGGGGTTCGTCATTCGGGCCAGGCCCTGCCTCAGCCGCGCGGCGGAGGCGGGGGCGCGGGATGGCCGGGGCGGCCAGGCTCGCCAGGGGCGCCCGGGCGGCCCGGCTCACCGGGGCGGCCATGCATCGGGCGCTCTGGCAGTTCGTCGCGGGTGATCACGCCGTCATTATTGGCGTCCGCCGCGCGGAACATCTGCATCGCGGGCACCATCAGCTCATCCAGCGTCACCTTGCCGTCGCGGTTGGCGTCAGCGATGCGGAAGAAGCGAGCCTGCATCTCCTTCATGCGCTCGGCACGGGGACCTTCGGTCGGCGCGCGGCGCGGCATCTGGCTGGCGGCGTAGTTCTGCCACTCGTCCAGCGTCACGGCGCCATCCTTGTTCGCATCCATAGCGGCGAAGCGGCGCTCCACCAGCGAGCGGGCCTCGGCCTCATCCACCTTGCCGTCGAGATTGGTGTCGGCCTGATCGAAGAAGCGCATCAGGTTGAAATCGGGGCCGCCCGGGCCCTGGGGGCCATGCGGGCCGCGATGCGGCGGCGGAGGCGGGGGCGCCTCGGCACGGGGGCCGGCCGGCGGCGGGCCGCCCGCGGGTTGCGCCATGGCGGGCAGCGCCAGCATCAGAGCGGCGGCGGCCATGAGGCTGGCCTTGGTGGTCCTCGTCATCACGGTGTCTATCTCCGGCTATGACGGGAGCGGTTTATGCCCCGTCTGACCGGAAGATGGGAGCCGATTGTAACAACGGCATTGCCTCCCGCCGCCATGCGGGTGAGAAAATGTGACGCCCTCCGATCCCTGGTTAATCCCGCACCACCAGCACGATGCCGATCAGCGTCAGGCAGAGTGCCAGCAGCTGGCGAGCCCCGAGCGGCTCGCCCAGGCTGAGCGCCGCCGCCAGCACGCCGATCGCGGGTGTCAGCAGGGTGCCGATTGCCGCGGCCCCGGCCGGCAAGCGCCGCAGCGCGGCGAACCAGGTGAGGTAGCAGAGGCAAAGCGGCAGCACGGCCATGTAGATCATCGCCGCCCAGCCCTCGATGGAGAGCCGCGCGAAATGCGCATCCTCCAGCACGAGCCCGGCCAGCAGCAGCGGCGCGCAGCCGAGGCCCACCTGCCAGGCGACGATGGCTGCCGGCGCCATGGTCAGCGGCGCGCGCTTCGTCGCGACCGTGCCATAGGCGAAGAGCAGCGCACCCAGCAGCACGATCAGCGCTCCGGGCAGCTTGGCCATGTCGATGGCGAAGCCATGCGAAGAGAGCAGCACCACCACGCCGAGCAGCCCCGCGACGAGCGCCACGATGCGCGAGCGGCGCGGCACCTCCCCCAGCACCGGCCAGGCCATCAGCGCCGCCCAGACCGGCATGGTATAGGCGACGATCGCGCCCTCGCTGGCCGAGAGCCAGAGCAGGCCCACCGTCGCGAGCCCCATCCAGCCCGTCACGTTCAGGAAAGAATACCAGACGAGGCGCAACCGCTCGCCGCGCGGCACCGTCAGGTCCTCGCCCATGAGCTTGGCCACGGCCATCAGCCCGAGCATGGCACCGAGCCCGGCCCAACCGCGCGCCTGGAGGGGCGGCAATTCGGTCAGCAGCGCCTTCAGGATCGGCCAGTTGAGCCCCCAGCCCAGCGCGGTCGCGAGCAGGAAGGCAATGCCGATGCGCCGATCCTTCGGCGCGATGGCGGCATTAGTCGAGATAGTCCGGCTCCTCGCGCGCCAGGATGCGCTTCACGCTCTCCAGATGCAGGCGCGCGCTTTCGGCATCGCCGTCGCGCATCTGCTCATAAGTCTTCTGCGCGACCTCGGGATCGACGGGCTTGAGCACCCGGCCGGTGGAAAGCGCGAGGCGCTGCACCTCGGCCGCGCGCTCCAGATAGTAGAGATCGTCCCAGGCTTCCGCGATGGTCGGGCCGACCACCATGACGCCGTGATTCTTCATGAAGACGATATCGGCATCGCCCATCGAGGCGGCGATGCGGTCGCCTTCGCTATTGTCGAGCGCGAGGCCGTTATAATCCTCGTCGACCTTGGTGCGGCCATAGAATTTCAGCGCCGTCTGCCCCGCCCAGACCAGCGGCGGGCCCTCGAGCATGGCGAGCGCCGTGGCGTTCGGCATATGCGTGTGGAAAGCCGCCCGGGCGCGCGGATTGTTTTTGTGCAGCCGGGCATGGATGTAGAAGGCCGTCGCTTCCGGCACGCCATCGCCGGCCACGACATTCCCCTCGAAATCGCAGACCAGCAGGCGCGAGGCGGTGATCTCCGAGAAGGCCCAGCCATAGGGATTGACCAGGAAGAGGTCTTCCCGCCCCGGCACCAGCACGGAGAAATGGTTGCAGATGCCTTCGCTCATCCCCAGCCGCGCGGCCATGCGGAAGCAGGCGGCCAGATCGATCCTCGCCTGACGCAGGCTGCTGGAATCGAGATCGCTATTGCGCAGAATGGCGGGCTGGCCGGGCAGACCCAGTGAATGAGCCATATCACGAACTCCTGAACGCGGTGGAAGCTTGCAGAGCGCGCGGCGCGCCGCAAGCCCATGAGCTTGTCCGCGCAGGGTTTTTCGCTGCCCGTGCCTTTGACGCCCGCCGCGGCCCGGCCATAATGCCGGCGATGTGACAGCGAGAGGCGTATCACCATGTCGGGCAGCAACCAGCGCATCGACGGCAAGCGGCTGTGGGACAGTCTCATGGCCATGGCCGAATTCGGCGCCACGCCGAAAGGCGGCGTGAAGCGCCTGACGCTGACCGAGGTGGACAAGGCCGGCCGCGCCGCCTTCACCGGCTGGTGCGAGGCGCTGGGCCTAACCATGCGCGTCGATTCCATGGGCAATATGTTCGCCCGCCGCGAAGGGCGGGACCCGAGCCGCCTGCCCGTGCTGATGGGCTCGCATCTCGACAGCCAGCCGACCGGCGGCAAGTTCGACGGTGCGCTGGGCGTGATCGCGGGGCTCGAAGTGATGCGCAGCCTGCACGAGCTGGGCATCACCACCGAGGCGCCGATCGAGCTGGTCAACTGGACCGATGAGGAAGGCAGCCGATTCGGCCATTCCCTCATGGGCTCCGGCGTCTGGACCGGCGTCTATACCCAGGAGAAGTGCTACGCCCTCGCCGATGTGGAAGGTGTCACCGTCAGTGAGGCACTGGACGCCATCGGCGCCAAGGGCAGCATCCCGGCCAAGCCCTTCCCCGCCGATGCCTATTTCGAGCTGCATATCGAGCAGGGCCCGATCCTGGAGCGCGAGGGCAAGCAGATCGGCATCGTCACCGGCGCCCAGGCCCAGGTCTGGTACGACGCGGTGCTGATCGGGCAGGACAGCCACGCCGGCACCACGCCGCCCTCGGCCCGCAAGGACGCGCTGGTCGGCGCCGCCAGGATCATCACCCTCGTCGACGAGGAAATGCGCGCCCGCGGCGAGGATGGCCGTGGCACGGTCGGGCAGCTTCATGTCCTGCCCAGCAGCCGCAACGTCGTGCCGGGCGAGGTGCGTTTCAGCATCGAATTCCGGCATCCGGAGGATGCGGAGATCAAGCTCCTGGCCGATACTTTCCCGGCCAAGGCGCAGGCCATCGCCAATGAGATGGGGCTCAAGCTCGAACTCACCGAGCTGTTCCAGATCCCCGCCCAGCCCTTCGATCCGAGCTGCGTCGATCTCGTCCGCCAGGCCGCCGCGCGTAACGGCTTCTCCGCGCGGGAGATCATCTCCGGCGCGGGGCATGACGCGGTCTATGTCGCGCGCAAGGTGCCGACGGCGATGATCTTCACGCCCTGCAAGGACGGGCTCTCCCACAACGAGGCCGAGAGCATCCTGCCGGAGGAGGCCGAGGCCGGCTGCCAGGTTCTCTTCGAGGCCGTGGTCGCCCGCGCCAACCGCGCGCTCTGAGAATGGAGAGCGCCGCGCTCTTCGCGCCTTTCGAGGCGCTCGCGGCGTCGCTCCTGCCGCATGCGCTGCGATCCGGCGATGGCGCGCATGACATCGCCCATCTTCATCGCGTCTGGCGCAACGCGCGCGCCATCCAGGCGGCGGAAGGCGGCGATGCCGAACTCCTCTGCGCCGCCGTGCTGCTGCATGACAGCGTCGCCGTCGAGAAGAACGATCCGCGCCGCCCCATGGCCTCGCGCCTCGCGGCCGAGAAGGCGGGCGGGCTGCTCGCCACCCTCGGCTGGCCCGCCGCACGCGTCGCGGCCGCCGCCCATGCCATCGAGGCGCATAGTTTCTCGGCCAATATCCCGCCCGAGACCCTCGAGGCGCGCATCCTGCAGGATGCCGACAGGCTCGACGCCATCGGCCTGATCGGCGTCGCCCGCTGCTTCTTCATCGCGGGGCGCATGGGCTCCTCGCTCTATGACCCGCGCGACCCCCTGGCGGCGCATCGCCCGCTCGATGACCGGCATTTCGCGCTCGACCATTTCGAGGCGAAGCTGCTGCGCCTGGCCGATGGCTTCCAGACGCCTGCCGGGGCAGCTATGGCACAGGCGCGACACGCTGCACTGCAGCGCTTTCGCGATGATTTCGCTGCGGAAATCGAAGCCTGAGCCGATCCCGGATCACATCGCGGTCATTGCACCCCGTTATAGGCGCCGTCTCGCGCAATCGTCACCGAGGGCCGCTTGCCGGGGTTGAAATACCACGCCCATTTTCCGCCCCATCGGAATTTTGGGATGACGATCATGATCTTGCGCCGTGGTTTGATGGGCCTCGCGGCCCTTCTCACCCTTGCTCCGCTGGCCGTCCGCGCCCAGTCGCTCGGCTTGGCCGAGCGCCGCGCCCTCGCCGCCTATCGGCAGGAGAAGTATCCGGCCATCGAAGCCGGCATCCAGCAGGCCGCCGGCTTTCCCGTGCCGGTCGAGGTGGAATGGGAGCAGCTGGCCCAGCCGGGCGACGCCGCCCATTACGCGCATGACGACTATTTCCTGAAGACGATCTTCGAGCCGCTGACCGCCGCCCTGCGCAACATCACCACCGACGCGATGGGCCGCGACGCGCTGAAGGCGAAGCTGCAGCGCATCCATATCCGATTCGACGACAAGACCGCCCCGGCCTCCAACTACCCCAATGGCCTGAGCTTCAAGGACGGCACGCTCGACATCAATTGGCGCCCCTATTCCAACGCCGCCGATGTGAAGGAGCGCACCCAGGCCATCACCCAGCTCCTGGAACGCAACCTCTGATGCCGGCACCAGGCGGGCGATGACCCGCCGGGCCTCCATGCTGATTTTCTGACCGCGCCCCGTGCGACATTGCGCTACTTCAATGTCCTCGGGGAGTAACTGCGAGAAAGTCGCGTCCGGAACACATCAGATGGACATCTGGCCATGTCAGCCGGCCTCTCCTCGCCTCCCGTCGCTCTCCCCCAAGCGGGCTTCTCGCTCCGGCGCCTGATCGGGCCCGTGGTGCAGCCGCGCGCCTTCGCGCTGAGCGAGCCGATGAACGTGATCCGCCTCATGGCGGGCCTCTTCTACCTGCCGCATATCCTGTTCAAGCTGAACGGCATGGCCGGCTCCATGGCCTTTTTCACCAAGGCCGGGCTGGTGCCGGCGCCGCTCTTCCTGGGCCTCGCGCTGCTGACGGAAAGCCTCTCCTTCCTCTGCCTGACCTTCGGCCTCTTCACGCGCTGGGCAGGCCTGATGTCGGCGGGCTGCATGCTCGTCGCCGTCTATGCCACGGCCGCGACGAAGGGCCTGGGCTGGACCTGGAATACGGGCGGCGTCGAATACCTGGTCTTCTGGGGCGTCGCCTCGCTGATGATCTCGCTCCACGCCTTCAGGCAGCAGCGCTGACCATGAAAAAGGGCGCCCCGCGAGGGCGCCCTTCTTGCTTACCCGACCTGCCGCCGCGCGAGGCGCAGCACGGTGAACCCGGCGAGGCCGGCCAGCACCGATCCGATCAGGATGCCGAACTTCACCCTGTCCTGCAGCGCCACGTCGTCGAAGGCGAGCAGCCCGATGAAGAGGCTCATGGTGAAGCCGATGCCGCAGAGCAGCGCCACGCCAAACATCTGCGCCCAGATCGCCTCCGCCGGCAGATCCACCAGCCGCGTCTTCACCAGCGCGAAGGTCACGCCGAAGACGCCGATCACCTTGCCCAGCAGCAGCCCGCCCGCGACGCCGAGCGTCAGCGGCTCGGTCAGCACCTCCAGGCCCACGCCCGCGAAAGAGACGCCCGCATTGGCGAAACCGAAGATGGGCACGATGAGAAAGGCGACGGGCAGATGCAGCGCGTGCTCTAGCCGATGCAGCGGCGAGGCCGCGCCATCATCCTCCGGCGCGCCGGGCGTGGCGCGCAACGGAATGGTCAGCGCGAGCAGCACGCCCGCCACCGTTGCATGCACGCCCGAGCGCAGCACCAGCAGCCAGAGCAGCGCGCCCAGCAACAGATAGGGCCAGAGGCCGTTCACCCTCCACCGCCCCAGCAGCGCCAGCACCGCCAGCACCGCCGCCGCGCCCGCGAGATCGGGCAGCGAGAGATTGCCGGTGTAGAAAAGCGCGATGATCACCACCGCCCCGAGATCATCGATGATCGCGAGGGCTGCGAGGAAGATCTTGAGCGAGACCGGCACCCGCTTGCCCAGGAGCGAGAGCACGCCGAGCGCGAAGGCGATATCGGTCGCCGCCGGAATGGCCCAGCCACGCAGCGCCGCCGGGTCGCCCATGTTGAAGGCCGCATAGATCAGTGCCGGTGCCGCCATGCCGCCCGCGGCCGCCGCGCCGGGCAGGATACGGCGCCCCCAGCTCGACAATTGGCCATCCAGCATCTCGCGCTTGATCTCGAGCCCGACGAGCAGGAAGAAGACCGCCATCAGCGCGTCATTGATCCAGTGGAGCAGGCTGAGCGGGCCGATATAGGCTTGCAGGGCCGAAAAATACGCCGCCGACCAGCCGGAATTGGCCGTGATGATCGCGATGATCGTGACGGCCATCAGCACGAGGCCCGAGGAGGACTCGCTGGCGAGAAAACGGCGGAAAACGGAATTGATGCGTCCGGCGGAACGGGCCTGATCCATGATCGGAGGCTCCCTGAAGTTAGAGGGGGTCTCCGTATCGGGCCAAGGCCCAGCGCACGCAGCACACGCTATAGGTCACACATAGTTAACCCATAGCGCCGCAGCAAGCCCCGGCGCGCTCAGGGCGCCAGGTCGCGCATCACCTTGATGAGGTCCGACTTGCCCTCGAAGCCGATGCCGGGCAGTTCCGGCATGGTGACGTGGCCGTCGATCACCTTGACCCCATCGGGGAAGCCGCCATAGGGCTGGAAGAGATCGGGGTAGCTCTCATTGCCGCCCAGGCCGAGCCCCGCCGCGATCATCAGCGACATCTGATGCCCGCCATGCGGGATGCAGCGGCTCCAGGACCAGCCGAATTGCGTCAGCACTTCCAGCGTGCGGAGATATTCGACGAGGCCGTAGGAAAGCGCGCAGTCGAATTGCAGCCAGTCACGATCGGGCCGCATCCCGCCATGGCGCAGCAGGTTCCGCGCATCCTGATGCGAGAAGAGGTTCTCGCCCGTCGCCATCGGCCCCGGATAGAATTCCGACAGCGCGGCCTGCAGCGCGTAATCCAGCGGGTCGCCCACTTCCTCGTACCAGAAGAGCGGGTATTGCCGGAGCATCTTGGCATAGGCGATGCCGGTCTCGAGGTCGAAGCGGCCATTGGCATCGACGGCGAGCTGCGCCTGGCTGCCGATCTCCTTCAGCACCGCCTCGATGCGGCGCTGATCCTCGGCGATGGAGGCGCCGCCGATCTTCATCTTCACCACGTTGTAGCCGCGGTCGAGATAGCTGCGCATTTCGGCGCAGAGCGCGCTGTCATCCTTGCCCGGGTAGTAATAGCCGCCCGCCGCATAGACGAAGACCTTGGGGTTCGCCTCGCGCCCATAGCGTTCGGCCAGCAGGCGGAAGAGCGGCTTGCCCTCGATCTTCGCCACCGCGTCCCACACCGCCATGTCGATGGTGCCGACGGCGACGGAGCGCTCACCATGCCCGCCGGGCTTCTCGTTCTTCATCGCCGCCGCCCAGACCTTGGCGGGGTCGATATTGTCGCGCGTGTCGTCGAGCAGGGACTTGGGGTCAGCCTCCAGCATGCGGTCGCGGAAACGCTCGCGGATCAGCCCGCCCTGCCCATAGCGGCCATTGGAGTTGAAGCCGTAGCCCACCACCGGCTTGCCGTCGCGGATCACGTCCGTGACGACAGCCACGAGGCTCGTCGTCATCTTGGTGAAGTCGATATAGGCGTTGCGGATGGGCGAGGAGATCGGCTGGGTGATCTCGCGGATGTCGACAATGCGCATCTGGCATTTCCCTCACATCGTGCCGGCTGCTTTCCGGCTTGATGATGCGGGATTACAATGGCCAAACCGGCCTGCCCAATGCCAAGAGCGGTTTTCACCATGCAAGATCGGCATCAGCCATGGATCTGACCTGGCTCGAGGATTTCCTGGCCCTGGCCGAGAACCGGCATTTCACCCGCGCGGCCGAGGCCCGGAACGTGACCCAGCCCGCCTTCAGCCGCCGCATCCAGGCGCTGGAGAACTGGGTCGGCACGCCGCTGGTTCATCGCTCGCCACAGGGCGTGGCGCTGAACGCCGCCGGGGAGTTCCTGCGCGATCAGGCCCTCACCCTGACGCGGGACCTGCACCAGATGCGGCGCGGGGCGCTGAAGGCGGCCGGGCGCGAGGGTGCGGCGCTGACCATCGCGGCGACCCACGCTCTCTCCTTCACCTTCTTCCCCGGCTGGATTCGCGCCTTCGCGCCGCTGGAGGCCATGGGCACGCTCAACCTCGTCTCCGACACCATGGCGGGCTGCGAGCGGGTGCTGCTGGCGGGCGATGCGGATTTCCTCCTCTGCCACGCCCGGCCCGACACGCCGACGCGCCTGACGCCCGATGCCTTCACCAGCCTCGTGGTGGGCCGCGACCAGCTTCTGCCCCTGGTGGCGCCCGATGCGGGCGGCGGGCCGCGCTGGTCCCTCCCCGGCCCGGCTAAGCTCCTGGCCTATAGCGAGGCTTCGGGCCTGGGCCGCATCCTGGCCGCCCGCCTCGCCACCGCCCCGGACCTCGCGCTAGAAACCGTCTTCACCGCTCCACTCGCCGCGACGCTGCAGACCATGGCCTGCCAGGGCCAGGGCCTCGCCTGGCTCCCGCGCAGCCTCGCCGCCGATGACCTTGCCGCCGGCCGGCTCGTCGAGGCCGGCGATCTCCCCATCGAGGTGGAAATCCGCCTCTTCCGCCCCCGCCGCCGCCAGTCCCCGACCGCCGAGGCCTTCTGGCAGCGGCTGCAACGGGCCGCTTAATGCGGCACGAGGGCCGAGTAGATCTCGGCCACACGCTCTACCGTGATCCCCTCCCGCTGCTCTAGCGCCAGCGGATGGTTCGTCGGCTCCAACTCGATGCTCGGCCGCAAACCGCCATCACGCAGGTGCACCAGGGTCTTGAGATTCTCGGTATCTGGATAAAGCGGCAGGCGTGCCGACAGCCAGCCGAAATAGGGGCCGAAGGCCGCGCGTTCCGCTCGATCTAGAAGCGCCGTGAATTCGGCAAAGCTCTTCTCGCTCACCGAGACCCAGACGTTCCAGAGCAGCCTCTCCTCCTCGCCGATCACCGGGATTTCCAGGCAGCCAAGCACGAAGAAAAGCTGCCCGTCCACGACGCAGGTCTCGGTCGTCGTGGCGCCGCGCGCTGCCCGTTCAGCCTCGGGGATACCCTCCAGAAGAGCGGCATGTCGGTCCCGAATGACGACATGCCTTCATGCCAGCCGTCGCAGGTTTTGCATTTGAAGCGAAACATCCAACCCCCACCCGCCCAGGCGCCTACCGCCACGCATACCCCTCCGGCGCAGCCAATGGGTTGCGCCGGGCGGAGCCCACTGTCTAGAACCCCGCCAAGCTCATTGGACAGGTTTGACCCGTGGCCAGCATCGCCCCCGCTTCCGACGCCCCCAACCCCGCCCTCGAGATCCAGGCCGCCCTGCTGGCGCGCCCCGCGAGCGAGGCCCGGCGCATGGCGGACGCCATTCGCGTTCTGGCCATCGACGCCGTGGAGAAGGCCAAGTCCGGCCATCCCGGCATGCCGATGGGCATGGCCGACGTGGCGCAGGTTCTCTTCACCAAGTTCCTGAAATACGACGCGGCCGACCCGCGCTGGCCCGACCGCGACCGTTTCGTGCTCTCGGGCGGCCATGGCTCCATGCTGCTCTACAGCTGGCTGTACCTGACTGGCCATGCCGGCATGTCCATCGAGGACATCAAGAACTTCCGCCAGTTGCATTCCCCCGCCGCCGGCCACCCGGAATTCGGCTACCACCCCGCGATCGAGACGACGACCGGCCCTCTCGGCCAGGGCATCGCCACCGCCGTCGGCATGGCCATCGCCGAGCGCCACCTCGCCACCCGCTTCGGCAAGAGCCTCGTCGATCACCGCACCTGGGTGATGTGCGGCGATGGCGACCTGATGGAGGGCATCAGCCACGAGGCCGCCTCCTTCGCCGGCACGCTGGGCCTGTCCAAGCTGACCGTCCTGTGGGACGACAACAACATCTCCATCGACGGCAGCGTGGACCTGTCCTGCCGCGATGACGTTCTGAAGCGCTTCCAGGCCTATGGCTGGGCGGTGAAGCGCGTGGACGGGCATGACCACGAAGAGCTCGCCAAGGCCATGCAGGCCGCGACCCGCTCCAATAAGCCCACCCTCATCGCCTGCCGCACCATCATCGGCCTCGGCGCGCCCACCAAGGCCGGCACCGCCGGCGTGCATGGGGCGCCCCTGGGCAAGGAGGAGGCCCAGGCCGCCAAGGCCGCGCTGGGCTGGAACCACCCGGAATTCGAGATCCCCGAGGGCATCAAGTCCGCCTGGGAAGAGGCCGGCCGCCGCTCCGCCGGCACCCGCCGCTCCTGGCTCAAGCGCCTGGCCAAGCACCCGCAGAAGGCCGAGTTCGACCGCGCCATGTCCGGCAAGCTGCCGGAAGCCTGGCACGAGCCCCTGGCCGCCCTCCGCGCCAAGCAGGCCGAGGAGAAGCCGAAGCTCGCGACGCGTGCCGCCAGCCAGAAGGCCCTCGAGGCCCTGGTCCCGGCCGTGCCCGAGATGATCGGCGGCTCGGCCGATCTCACCGGCTCGAACAACACCAATGTGAAGGGCATCCCGGCCATCACGCCGGAGAATTTCGCAGGCCGCTTCATCCATTACGGCATCCGCGAGCACGGCATGGCGGCTGCCATGAACGGCATGGCCCTGCATGGCGGCGTGATCCCCTATTCGGGCACCTTCCTGATCTTCGCCGACTACCTGCGCCCGGCGCTGCGCCTTTCGGCGCTGATGCATCAGCGCGTCATCCATGTGTTGACGCATGACAGCATCGGCCTGGGCGAAGACGGCCCGACGCACCAGCCGGTCGAGACCCTCGCCTCGCTTCGCTGCATCCCGAACCTCACCGTCTTCCGCCCGGCGGATGCCATCGAGACGGCCGAGTGCTGGGAACTGGCGGTGAAGCGCGCCGATGGCCCCTCCGTCCTGGCCCTCTCGCGCCAGAACCTGCCCGCGCTCCGCACCGATGCCGGCGAGAACCGCTCGGCCCGCGGCGGCTATGTGCTGGCCGAGGCCTCGGGTGCCCGCAAAGCGACGCTGATCGCGACCGGCTCGGAAGTCTCCCTCGCCATGGCCGCCCGCGAGGCGCTGGAGGCCGAGGGCATCCCCACCGCCGTCGTCTCCCTCCCCTCCTGGGAGCTGTTCGGCGCGCAGGACGAGAGCTACCGCGAGTCGGTGCTCGGCACGGGCCTGCGCGTCGGCGTGGAAGCCGCGCTGAACTTCGGCTGGGAGCGCTGGCTGGGCAGCGACGGCATTTTCGTCGGCATGACCGGCTTCGGCGCCTCGGCCCCGGCCGACCACCTCTACAAGCATTTCGGCATCACCGCCGAGGCCGTGGTCTCCGCCGTGAAGAAGAAGCTCGGCTGAGAAGACCGGCCTTCGGCCTGTCTGAGAAGGGGGTGGCGCTTGGCGTCGCCCCCTTTTTCATTGCGCCATCGTTGCGCCTGTTACCGCTTAGCCTTCTTCACCATAACGGTAGCGCACGGTGCCGTGACCGTTCGGTGATAAGTGTTAAGGGAAGGCAACCATAGGGATTGCCAGCGGTTTCCCCTCGGGTCTAAACATTTCTAAGCGTCTACCCCCCTCAACAGCGGCATTCCGCTCTGCGATAGTGGGGACCAGGACAATGATCGAGGGAACTAGAGCGATGCCGGTTAAGGTTGCCATTAACGGTTTCGGGCGCATCGGGCGCCTCGTGCTGCGCGCCATGATCGAGAGCGGCCGCACGGATGTCGAGTGCGTTGCCATCAATGACCTCGGCTCGGTCGAGGCCAATGCCCATCTCTTCCGCTACGACAGCGTCCACGGCCGCTTCCCCGGTGAAGTCGAGGTCGATGGCCAGAACATCACCATCAAGTACAACGGCCGCACCTACGGCCCGATCAAGGTCTCGGCCGAGCGTGACCCGACCAAGGTGCCCTACCAGGGCGTCGACGTCGCCATGGAATGCACCGGCATCTTCACCTCGAAGGAGAAGGCCTCGGCCCTGCTCCAGGCCGGCGCCCGCAAGGTCCTGATCTCGGCGCCGGGCGACAATGCCGATGCGACCATCGTCTACGGCGTCAACCACAAGACGCTGACCAAGGACATGACGGTCGTCTCGAACGCCTCCTGCACTACGAACTGCCTGGCGCCCGTCGCCAAGGTGCTGCACGAGAAGTTCGGCATCCTGCGCGGCTACATGGTCACCATCCACGCCTATACGGGTGACCAGAACACGGTCGATACCTTCCACAAGGACCTGCACCGCGCTCGCGCGGCCGCCGTCTCGGCCATCCCGACCTCGACGGGTGCGGCCAAGGCCGTGGGCCTCGTCCTGCCGGAGCTGAAGGGCAAGCTGGACGGCACCGCCATCCGCATCCCGACGCCGAACGTCTCCCTCGTCAGCCTCGACTTCGTTCCGGCCAAGACCGAGGGCCTGACCAAGGAAGCCATCAACGCCGCGATGCTCGAAGCCTCGCAGGGCGAGCTGAAGGGCATCCTGGGCTACAACACCGCCCCGCTCGTCTCCATCGACTTCAACCACAACCCGGCCTCGTCGACCTTCGACGCCACGCAGACCCAGGTTGTCGATGGCGGCCTGGTGCGCGTGATGAGCTGGTACGACAACGAGTGGGGCTTCTCCAACCGCATGTCGGACACCGCTGCCCTCTTCGGCAGCCTCTGAGCCTGACGCGAAGGGGGGCCACGAGCCCCCCTTTTCTCATCTGATCTGGCGAGGGGATCTCCGATGGCCAAGTTCCGCACCCTGAACGACCTGCCCGCGCCCAAGGGCAAGCGCATCCTTCTGCGCGCCGACCTGAACGTGCCGATGAAGGATGGCGTCATCTCCGACACCACCCGCATCGACCGCCTTTCCCCCACCATCCGCGAACTGGCGGATGCGGGTGCCAAGGTCATCGTCTGCAGCCATTTCGACCGGCCCAAGGGCAAGCGCGTGCCCGAGATGTCGCTCAAGCCGCTGGCGGCCGCGCTCTCCAGGTCCCTGAACCGCCCCGTCGCCTTCGCCAATGACTGCGTCGGCCCCGAGGCCGAGGCGGCCGTCGCCAAGCTGAACGACGGCGATATCCTGCTGCTCGAGAACACGCGCTACCACGCGGGCGAAGAGAAGAACGACCCGGCGCTCTCCGCCGGCCTCGCCAAGCTCGCCGATGCCTATGTGAACGACGCCTTCTCGGCCGCCCACCGCGCCCATAGCTCCACCGAGGGCGTGGCGCATCTCCTCCCCTCCTATGCCGGCCGGCTGATGCAGGCCGAGTTGGAGGCGCTGGATGCGGCGCTGGGCAACCCCTCGCGCCCGCTGATGGCGATCGTGGGCGGCGCCAAGATCTCCACCAAGCTCGACCTGCTGGGCAATCTCTCCAGCAAGGTGGACATGCTGGTGATCGGCGGCGCCATGGCCAATACCTTCCTCGCCGCGCAAGGCCACCAGGTGGGCAAGTCCCTCCAGGAAGCCGATATGCATGAAACGGCGCGGACCATCATGGCCGAGGCCAAGGGCAAGGGCTGCGAGATCATCCTGCCGGTCGATCTGCGCGTCGCCGAAGCCTTCGCGGCCAATGCGCCGAACCGCGTGGTCGGCATCGATGCCGTGCCGGCCGATATGATGGCCCTCGATGTCGGCCCCAAGACGGTCGCGCTGGTCGAGGAGAAGCTGATGAAGGCCCAGACCCTGGTCTGGAACGGCCCCTTCGGCGCCTTCGAAATTCCGCCCTTCGACATGGCGACGGTGCAGGTGGCCGAGAGCGTCGCGGGGCTCACTGCCTCCGCCGGCCTCAAGTCCATCGGCGGCGGCGGCGATACCGTCTCGGCCCTGCGCCATGCGGGCGTGGCCGAGCGCATGACCTATGTTTCCTCTGCCGGTGGCGCCTTCCTCGAATGGCTCGAGGGCAAGGAACTGCCGGGCGTGAAGGCGCTCGAAGCCGCCTGAGCGGTCAGGCGAGGCGAAATGAAAAAGGCCGGGCAGTCATGCCCGGCCTTTTTCATTGCCAAGTCAAAGAGCGGGCTTCTCTGTGCCGCGCCAGGATGACCATGCCCGATAACAAGCCGAGGAAACGCCGCAGCCGACGCCCGCACCACCCCGCTGGATGATGCGGCGCTGGAAAAGGTCTCGGGCGGCCATCATGGGGCCAAGAACACCGCGACGACCCCTTCGGCGCCTCTGATCCCACGCTACTGAGCCGCCTTCCAGCGCAGCCAGGGCGCAAGCTCCGGCAGACGGCGCGGCCGGTCCAGCGGGCCGGTCAGGCGCAGCGCGAGGTCCGGCGCCTCGCCGAAGCGCGTCGCCAGCCGCAGGTCGATGGTCCGACGCGGCAGGTCCACCTCACCCGTCACATCGCCCGTCTGCCCATCTGCCAGGCTCAGCCGCGTCGGCCCCAGCGAGACGCGGCCCTGCTCGACCCGCGCCTGCAGGTCGAAGCTCGACAGATTGGTCCGCCCCAGCGAGAGCGCCGCGCGCAGCCCCGCCTCGGCATCGGCCAGAGCGGGACGATCGGCCGCCACGGCGAGGGCCGGCAAATCCACGCCCTCCAGCATTCCGTCGCGCAGGCTCAGCCGCAGGTCGCCCGACAGGCTCGCCACCATGGCCGCTGGGCTATAGCCCAGCGCCGAGAGGGTGACGCTGCCCGATAGCCGCCCGCCGGAGATGTCGAGCGGCGTGTCGAAAAAACCGCCGTCAAGCACGACATCGGTAAGGTTGAGCGTCATCTGACTGCGCGGCGTATCGGCGCCGGGGGTGATGCCGCCGCCGAAGCCGATGCTGCCGCCTGAGAAGCGACCCTTGCCGTCGGCTATCGAAAGCGCGCCATCCGTCAGGCGCAGGCTCCCCGCCGCATCCTCGAGCGGCGGCAGGCCGGGAAGCGTCGCCCTGCCCGCCGTCAGCGCGAGATCGGCATCGAGGAGCCGCAGATCCCCGATCGTCAGCGGATCGCGCGAGGCGGGGTCGAAGCCCGACAATTGCAGCCGCTCCATCGCCAGCCGCCCGGTCAGGCGCGGCCGCACCCCGTCCAGCACCAGGCTCACCGCCCCATTCGCCTTCAGGGAGCCGGCCGTAAGGTCCAGATACTCGGTCGAGAGGCTGGTGGGGGTGATGGCCAGCGGCGCGATCAGCGCGAGGGAGCCATCGCCCAGCCAATCGCCCGTCCCTGGCCCCATCACCTCGCCCAGCAGCCGCGTCAGGCCGGGATGGCGCAGGGTGAGGGTCGCATTGCCGCGACGGCCGAGAATATCGCCCGTGCCCTGCAACTCGGCGCGCAGCGAGCCGAGTTCGAGCGACACCCGGCCCTGAAGCTGCTCCAGCGGCCCGGCGGCGGTGACCCGCAGGGCGAGCGGATCGTCGGTGAAGCTCGCGAGCCTCGGCCATTCGCCGGGCAGCAGCGCCATGGGCTCGCCCGCCAGCGGCGCATTGGCCTCGAGGACCACATCGGCGAGGCGCAGGGGATTGTTCCCCCCCGGCAGCTGCGCCGCGCCCGAGAGCGAGACTTGCGCGCCGCTCAGCTCACCCGCCAGGCGCCGCAGCGTGAGGCGGCCATTCTCCAGCGCCGCGTCCAACCCCGCCCCGTTCAGCGACCGCCCGCCCCAGGCGAGCTTCTCGGCATTGAGCCGCAGATTGGCGTCGAAGCCCGCGAAAAGGGCCAGGAAGCCCGCACGGTCCATCCCCGCCGGCCAGAGCCGGGCGAGGTCCAGCGTATCCAGCGTCAGCCCCAGGCCCAGCGCCGGCCGGGCGCCGAAACGCACCACGCCGGTGCCGGAAAGCCGCGTGCCATCGATCTGGGCATTGAGGTCGCTGAAGGCGACCTGCCCCGGCGTCGCGACCAGATTGAGCCGCGCCTCGCCCTCCTTCAGCCGGGCGGGGTCGATGCCCGTCAGCGGGTAGCCCATGGCGGCCAGGGTGCTGCGCCAATCCGAACCGTCGAGCCGCAGATCGAGCGTCAGCCGCTCCGCGGGCGGCGGCACCGGTGCCGCGCCGGGCTGGCCGGGTGCCGGGGGCGTGCCCGTCTCGGCCTCGCCCGAACCCGCCACGCGCGTATCGCCCGGCAGCAGGGCCGAGAAATCGCTGATGCTGACCTTCCCGCCCGAGACCAGCGCCGAGGCGCGCAGCCGGCGGATGGCGAGGCCCGCGAAATTCGCCTGCTCGGCCGAAAGGTCCAGCCCGACCGGAAAGGGCCTCGTGCCTGCGCGCCGCAGCGCGGCAACCCAGCCATCGAGATCGAGCCGCGAGGCGGCGAGCGCGAGGTCAAGCCTCAGGCTGGGCGAGAGACGCAGCGTCGCCGCGCCCTTCGCCGGGGCGCCGCCGAGATCGATGCTCAGATCGTCGGCCGAGAGCAGATCGGCCGAGACGGCCAGCCGCCCGCGGGCGCGAAAGGGCTGCACCGGGCCGGGCAGGAGCTGCGAGAGGTCATTGCCGCTGAGCGAAAGCTGCCCTTCATAGCCGCCCTCGGGCAGCAGGGCGCCGCGCGTATTGAGCGCCGTCTCGCCCTGGCGGAGGTTCAGCTCCATCGGGGCCACGGCATCCCAGCCGGGCCGGCCGATATTGGCGTCGAAACTGACGGCCTGCCCACGCCAGGAGAAGCGGCCCTTGGCGAGCAGCGCTTCCGTCGGCCCGCCCGTGGTGATGGTGGCGTCGATGCCCTCGAGCGTCAGCGGCCCCATGGTCAGGCGGCCGCGCTCGATCTCGGCGGAGAGCACCGTCATCCAGCTCGGCGGGCGGAGCGAGAAATTCGGCGCCGGCGGCCAAGGCAGGCGCAGGTCCGCACCCACCAGGGCAATCTCGCGCGGCTCCAGCCGCCCAGCCAGCAGCGCGCCCCAGCCGAGGCGGAGCCGCAGCGCCTGCGCCTTGAGCCCCACATCGCCCTCGGCCCCGCCGAGTTCCACACCTTCCGCCTCGATCACCGGCTGGGGCAGCAGCGTCAGCCGCACCGGGCCGGAGAGATAGACGATGCGCCCCAGGCGCTGCGTCGCCAGCCAGGCAAGATCGGCGCGCCAGGCGGCCCAGTCGAGCCGGCGCGGCACTTCCCACAGCGCCGCCAGCAGCACGAGGACGAGACCGAAGAGGATAGCGAAACGGCGGATCATCAGGCGGCGAGGATTCCCCTGCCGCGAGGCTGGCGGCTTACGGTGGTCATGCGCGTTTTGTCATCGCAACAGGCGATCTTCAAGCAGTCGATCCTTAACGGATGCGGCGGCATCCCGCTGAGGGGCGAGAATTTCAAGTGCCCGATTTACACGCTGCATTCGTGTCTAGTCAGGCTTCATTCAGGAAACTCTGCGCCAATATCAACAAAGGCCTCACCACGATCGACCCAGAACTCCCCTCAGCCATGCCCAACCCCCGCCGCCACGCCGGAAAATGCCCGCCCGACTCGGGAAGGACAACCGTTGAGACCCGTCTTTCGACGCCTCGCCTCCTCGCGCCGGGGATTTTCATCCCTCGGGTTTTCCCCCATGCGGCGGGCATGGTAGGCTGCAGCCTCGCGCGGAGCATTCTCGCTTGAATATTTGGGGCAAGATATTGGGCGGCGTGGCGGGCTTCGCCGTCGGCGGGCCCTTCGGCGCCATGATCGGCGCCGCCCTCGGCCACGCGGCCGATGAAGGGGCCATCCAGGCCGGCATGACGAAACGCCGGCACCACCTGCCGAGCGACCCGGCCGACCTCGCCTCCTATCTCGGCAGCCGCGACCAGCTTTTCGCGATCTCCGTCATCGTGCTCTCGGCCAAGCTCGCCAAATGCGACGGCGCGGTGAAGCGCAGCGAGATCGACGCCTTCAAGCGCGTCTTCCGCATCCCGCCCGAGAACCTGCGGGAGGTGGGCGAGCTTTTCGACGAGGCCCGCCATTCCCACGAGGGGTTCGAGCCCTTCGCCGACCGGCTGGGCGAAGCCTTCCTGCAGCAGCGCGAGGTGCTGGAAGAGGTGCTGAACGCCCTTTTTGCCATTGCTCGCGCCGATGCGCCGCTCAACCGGGCCGAGACGGCCTTCCTTGGTGCCGTGCATCTGCGCTTCGGCCTTTCCACCGCCGCCTGGGAGCGCGCGCGGGGGGCTGCGCACTACGCCGGGCCCGGCGGCGGCGCCCAAGGCGCGGGCCAGGGCACCTATGGCAGCAACGGCACGCCCAGCCAGGCCGGCGCGCAGCCGGACCCCTATGCCGTGCTCGGCCTCAGCGCCAATGCCTCGGATGCCGAGGTGCGCGCCACCTGGCGCCGCCTGATGCGCGAAAACCACCCGGACACCATGGCCGCCAAGGGCGTCTCCGCCGATCTGATCAAGCGCGCCAGCGCCAAGGTCGCGGAAATCAACGCCGCCTGGGACCGCATCAAGAGGTCCCGCGGGCTGTGAGCGGCGCCCTTCCCCTGCCCGGTTCGGCCTTTCCCCTCAACGGCCCCCTCATCCGCGACCTGCCGAGCCCCAATCAGGACGACCGGCCCGAGGGCATGCCGATCGACACGCTCATCCTGCACTACACCGGCATGCGTAGCGGCCAGGAAGCGGTGGACCGACTGCGGGATCCGGCGGCCAAGGTCTCCTCCCATTACGTCGTGATGGAGGATGGCGAGGTGCTGCGCCTCGTGCCCGAGGAACGGCGCGCGGCCCATGCCGGCATCTCCTTCTGGCGCGGTCATACGGCGCTGAACGGCCGCAGCATCGGCATCGAGATCGTCAATCCCGGCCATGAATGGGGCTACCGCCCCTTCCCCGTACTGCAGATGGCGGCGGTGGCCGATCTCTGCCTCGACATCCTCTCGCGCCACCCCATCCCGGCCCGCAACGTCATCGCCCATAGCGACGTGGCGCCCGACCGCAAGCAGGACCCGGGCGAGCTTTTCGACTGGGAAGGCCTGGCGAAGCTCGGCATCGGCCTCTGGCCCGAGCCGCCCGCCGACACCCTCCCGGCCGACGAAGCCCGCGCCCTCGAAGGCCTGGCCGACATCGGCTACCCGGTCGATCCCGCGCGGCCCTCCATCGTCGTGACCGCCTTCCAGCGGCATTGGCGCCAATCCCTCGTCAACGGCACCGCCGATGCCGAGACCTGCGCCATGATCGAGGCCGTGCGCCGCCTCGCCCTGGGCGAAACGCCGCCGAAGCTCTGAGGGGGCTTTGACAAGCCCCCGCACGGCGCGTAAGCCCCCGCCTGCCAGATGGCCGGACGGCCGCTGATCTCCGCCGGGTGCGGGGGTTGGAGGAAAGTCCGGGCTCCACGGGAACACGGTGCCGGTCAACGACCGGCGGGGATGCCCGGTGCCGCAAGGCGCCAGGTGGCCCTAGGGACAGTGCCACAGAAAACAAACCGCCGGGCTCGCCGCGAGGCTGCCAGGCAAGGGTGAAACGGTGCGGTAAGAGCGCACCGCGCTTCTGGCAACAGGGGCGGCAGGGCAAACCCCACCGGGAGCAAGGCCGAATAGGGGTGGCCGGCGAGGTGCCGCAAGGCATTGGCGCAGGGGGGTTCCAGCCCCGTCACCCGGGTTGGCCGCGAGAAGCCTGTGGCGACACAGGCTCCAGAGGAATGGTCGTCCCCTGCAGCGATGCAGGGACAGAACCCGGCTTACAGGCCATCTGGCGCTTTATTTTTATGCCCTCAGACGCCGGGCGGCCGCATCCGCGGCCTTGGCTTCGCCGGACCGCCGGCGGCGCCCGTTCGAGCGCTCGGCGCTGCGCACCGGATTTTTTGCCCTCAGACGCCGGGCGCCGGCATCCGCCGGCTTGGCTTCGCCGCACAAGCGGCGGCGCCCATTCGGGCGCTCGGAGCGGCCCAGGGGCCGCTCCGCAGGGCGACGGCTTTGTTTTTTGGGGTTCTCCCCTCCGCACATGCCCGCCTTGTGACATTCCGGGTTGCTTTGGCGCATCATGCGTCCCACTTCTGCGTCAACGCATTGAGTGAGCCGAAACCGATGTTCATCGAGACCGAAGGCACCCCCAACCCCGCGACCCTGAAGTTCCTCCCGGGCCAGGACGTGCTGGGCGATCGCGGCACGGCCGATTTCACCTCCGAGGAAGCTGCCAGCCGCAGCCCTCTCGCCACGCGCCTCTTCGAGATGAGCGGCGTGGCCCGCGTCTTCCTCGGCGCCGATTTCGTGACCGTCACCAAGACCGAGGATGCCGATTGGCAGAGCCTCCGCCCGCAGGTGCTCGGCGCGATCATGGACCACTACCTCTCCGGCATGCCCATCATGGCCGGCGAGAGCGGCGCCGATGATTTCGAGGAAGAGGACGTCGATCCGGCAGATGCCGAGGTCGTCGCCCAGATCAAGGAACTGCTCGATACCCGCGTCCGCCCGGCGGTGGCCGGCGATGGCGGCGATATCGTCTTCCGCGGCTTCCGCGACGGCATCGTGCGCCTGCACATGCAGGGCGCCTGCTCGGGCTGCCCCTCCTCCCGCGCCACGCTGAAGCACGGCGTGGAGAACATGCTTCGCCACTATGTGCCGGAAGTGGTCGCGGTCGAGCAGGTCGAGTTCTGAGCCTCCCCGCCTCATCATGAAAAAGGGCCGCTCCCCCGCGGGATCGGCCCTTTTTCGTTACTTTGCCTGGCTCTTGGCGATCGGCGCCACGAATTGCGGCTCCGTGTCCCAGGGGAAGAGGATCCAGGTATCCTGGCTCACCTCGGTGATGAAGGTATCCACCAGCGGCTTGCCCGCCGGCTTGGCATAGACGGTCGCGAAATGCGCCTTGGGCAGCATGGCGCGCACCACCTTGGCCGTAGTCCCGGTATCGACGAGGTCGTCCAGGATCAGCCAGCCCTCGCCATCGCCCGCCGCCACGGGGGGCTTGGTCACCACCGGCTCGCCGCGCTTCTCCTCGTCATAGGTCACGATGGAGACGCTCTCGATCAGCCGGCAATCCAGCTCGCGCGCCACGATCGCGGCGGGGATGAGCCCGCCGCGCGTGATCGCCACGATCCCCTTCCAAGGGCCCCTGGAAATCAGGCGCCAGGCCAGGGCCTTGCCGTCGCGATGCAGCTGGTCCCAGGAGACGGTGTAGTAGCGCGGGCTCATCAGAACATCCTTCCGCCGTTCGGCACCTTCAGGTCCGGCTTGAGCAGCACCACGCCGCCATTCTCGTCCGGCACGCCCAGCACCAGCACCTGGCTCTCGAAGCCGCCGATCTTCCGGGGCGGGAAATTCACCACCGCCATCACCTGACGGCCGATCAGGCGGTCGGGCGTATAATGGGCGGTGATCTGCGCCGAGGATTGCCGGATGCCGATCTCGCCGCCGAAATCCACCCAGAGCTTGATCGCGGGCTTGCGCGCCTCGGGAAAGGGCTGCGCGTCGACAATGGTCCCCGCGCGGATGTCGAGCTTGTCGAAATCCGCGATGGTCGCGAGAGGGCTGGCTTCGGGCGTGCTCATGCCTTTGCGAATAGCGCCTCGCGGCCCGGCGCGGAAGGGCTGGGCTTCCTGGCGAGGCGCGAGCGCGCGGAACGACGAAACATTCCGCCTCCCCCCTTCTGGTCCTCCACGCGATCTCGGCCCAATAATGGCGCCCCGAGACGGCCCCCGCGCCATTGACCGCCCGCTGAGAGATCGGACCAGAAGCCCATGCGTGATCTACACCTCCCCGGCCGCAGCCCGGTCTACGGCACCAACGGCATGGCCGCGACCTCCATGCCCCAGGCGACGCTGGCCGCCCTCGACATCCTCCGCGCCGGGGGCAATGCGCTCGATGCCGCCATCGCCGCCTGCGCCGTGCTCTGCGTGATCGAGCCGCAATCGACCGGCATCGGCGGCGACTGCTTCTGCCTCTACGCCCCGGCCGGCACGGGCAAGATCATCGCCATGAACGGCTCGGGCCGCGCGCCCGCCGCCTCGACGCCCGAGAAGCTGCGCTCCCTCGGCCTGGAGAAGCTCGATCCGGTCTCGCCCCATGTCGTGACCATCCCCGGCGCCGTCGCGGCCTGGGAGAAGCTGAATTCCGTCCATGGCGAGCTGCCGCTGGCCCAGATTCTGGAGCCGGCCATCCGCTATGCCGAGGAAGGCTATGTGGTGCATTCGCGCGTTGCCGCCGATTGGGCGGGCAGCGTGAAGAAACTCTCCAAGCACCCCGCCGCCGCCCGCCGCCTCCTGCCCGGCGGCAAGGCTCCCGAGGCCGGCGACCGTTTCTCCATGCCCGAACTCGGCCGCACCCTGCGCGCCATCGGCGAGCGCGGCGCCGAGGCATTCTATACCGGCCCCATCGCCGCCAGCATGGTCGCGACGCTGCGCGAGGCCGGCGGCCTGCATACCGAGGAGGATTTCGCGAACGGCCTCTCCACGCCGAATTTCGTGGAGCCCATCACGCTGAACTGGCGCGGGCTCGACCTCTTCCAGGTGCCGCCCAATGGCTCGGGCATCACCGCGCTGCTGATCATGGGCATGCTCGGCCGCTTCCAGACGCCGGAAGAGGGCCCGCTCTCGGCCAAGCGCCTGCATCGCCATATCGAGGCCGCCCGCCTCGCCTATCGTGACCGCGACGCCTTCGTGGCCGACCCGTCGCAGGTGGATGTCCCCGTCGAGAAGCTGCTGAGCGGCGACTACCACGCCCGCCTCCAGGCCCTGATCAGCGACGAGAAGGCCTTCCGCGAACTCCCCGCCCCCGGCACCTCGGACCTCGCGAAGCACAAGGACACGGTCTACCTCACCGTCGTCGACAAGGACGGCAATGCCTGCTCCTTCATCAACTCGCTCTTCGAGGGTTTCGGCTCGGGCATCCTGGCCGAGGGCGCGGGCGTCATCCTGCAGAACCGCGGCTATGGCTTCCGCCTGCAGGAAGGCCACCCGAACTGCATCGCGCCGAACAAGCGCCCGATGCACACCATCATCCCCGGCATGGTGATGAAGGAAGGCCGCGCGATCATGCCTTATGGCGTCATGGGCGGGCATTTCCAGCCCATGGGCCATTCGCTCTTCCTCACCAACTTCTTCGAATTCGGCCTCGATATCCAGGAGGCGCTGGACTTCCCGCGCCTCTTCCCGCTGGCCGGGCGCGTGCAGGTGGAGCGCGGCATTCCCGCCGGCATCGTCGATCAGCTCGAGCGCCTCGGCCATGGCTGCGACCTGATCGAGAAGCCCCATGGCGGCGGCCAGGCGATCTTCATCGACCATGCCAAGGGCGTCTTCGTCGGCGGCTCCGACCCCCGCAAGGATGGCTGCGCGCTCGGCTATTGATGAGCGTGACGGGAGGGCCAACGAGCCCTCCCACCTGACAGAAAAATGGGAGACTTCATGACCGAGCTTTGCGACCTGAGCGCCGTCGAACTGCGCCGCCTGATCGGTGCCAAGCAGATTTCGCCCGTCGAGCTGCTGGAAAGCTGCCTGTCCCGCATCGAGCACGTGAACCCCGCCGTGAATGCCATGGTGGCGCTGGACGAGACGCGCGCCCGCGCCGCCGCGAAGGAGGCCGAGGCCAAGGTGATGCGCGGCGAGGTGCTGGGCGCGCTGCACGGCCTGCCCGTCGGCATCAAGGATCTCGAGGAGACCGAGGGCCTGCGCACCACCTATGGCAGCCCGCTCTTCAAGGACAATGTCCCCACGGCCGATTGCGCCATGGTGGCGCGGCTGAAGGCCGCCGGCGCCATCGTCGTCGGCAAGACCAACACGCCGGAATTCGGCGCGGGCGCCAATACGCGCAACACGGTCTATGGCGCGACGGGCAACCCCTTCGACACGACGAAATCCGCCGCCGGCTCCTCGGGCGGTTCGGGCGTGGCGCTGGCGACCGGCATGGTCCCCATCGCCTCGGGCTCGGATACGGGCGGCTCGCTGCGCAACCCGGCGGCCTTCAACGGCATCGTCGGCTTCCGCCCCTCCCCCGGCATCGTGCCGAGCGAGAAGCGCGGCCTCGGCTGGTCCAACCTGCCGGTGCTCGGCCCCATGGCGCGCAATGTCGCCGATACGGCGCTGATGTTCTCCGTCATGGCCGATGACGATGCGCGGGACCCGCTGGCCTATACGCTGCACGGCAAGCCCGGCCGCGGCGTGCCCGGCTGGTATTTCCCGCAGGCGCCGCTCGATCTCGGCACGCTCCGCGTCGCGGCCACGCCCGATCTCGGCTTCACGCCGACTGAGAAGCACATCCGCCGCGTCTTCGCCTCGCGCGTCGCGGCCCTGAAGCCGCTCTTCGGCACCCTGGCCGAGACGACGCCGGATTGCACGGGCGCCGACGAGGCCTTCGAGATCCTGCGCGCGGCGAACTTCTTGGCCGGGCACCTCAAGAAGGTGCAGGAAACGCCCGAGATGGTCGGGCCGAACGTGGTCGAGAACGTCAAGGAAGGCCTGGGCTATTCGCTGGCCGATTACGCCCGCGCCGGCACGCTCCAGACGGCCATGTATCGCCGCTGGCAGAATTTCTTCCATGACTATGACGTGCTGATCACCCCGGGCATCACCCTCTCGCCCCGCCCCTGGCGCGAGCTTTACCCGGCCGAGATCGACGGCCAGCCGACGCGCACCTATTTCCACTGGCTCTCGCTGGCCTATGCGCCGACCCTGGTGGGCCACCCCGCCCTCTGCCTGCCCCTCGGCCTCGACGAGAAGGGCATGCCCTTCGGCATTCAGATCGTCGGCCCGCGTGGCGGCGATGCGCTGGTGCTGCAGGTGGCGGCGGCCATCGAAGCGGCCGTCGCGAAGAACCCCGTCCTGAAGCGGCCGGTGCCGGATATCGCGGCGCTCAAGGTGGCGCAGCCCATCGCCGATATGGACGAGTTCAAGAGCTGGGGCTGAGCAGCCCCTTGCCCTCGCCGCGCCCATAGTGGCGCGGCGAACAGCCCATCACCCGCTTGAAGGCGGTGCTGAAGGCGCTTTCCGACTCATAGCCGAGCGATAGCGCCACTTGGGCCACCGGCTCCGCCGTGAGACGGTCGCTCGCCAGGGCCATCCGCCAGCGCGTCAGGTAGTCGATGGGCGAGGTGCCCACAACCGCCTTGAACCGCAGCGCGAAAACCGAGCGCGACATGCCGGCGAGGCCTGCGAGTTCCGCCAGCGTCCAGCGCCTTGCCGGTTCGGCATGGATGGCGCCCATCGCCTGGCCCATCCGCCGATCGGCCAGCGCCGAGAGCCAGCCTTCCGCCGCCCCCGCCGCCACATGCTGCCGCAACCCGTCGAGCAGGATCATATGCGCCAGGTGTTGCAGCAGCAGGAAGCTGCCCGGCTGGGGCGAGCGCAGCTCCTGCATCATCCGCTCCACCGCCCAGCGCAGCGCGCCTTCCTTGAGATGCACGATGGGCGGCAGCGCGCCCAGCAGGATGCCTGCGTGATGCCCTTCCAGGGCGAAGCGGCTGCTGAGCAGGAAGCAGCCCCCGCCGCCCTGATGCGTCACGATGCCGCCCCGCCGGGCGACGGAGAAGACGGCGGAGGCCTTCACCCCCGGTACCGCGAGGTCGTTCGCCAGGGTGAAGGGCAGGCCGCGGGGCAGTAGAAAGCCATCGCCCGGCCCGAGCCGCACCACGCCGGGCACGCCCTCGACCGTGAGCAGGCAATGGCCCGAGACCAGCGCGCCGCATTTGATCGTCCCCGCTTGGTCAGGGAAGTCGATGCGCCAATCCCCGCCCACGTCGAACCCGGCCGACATGGAATTGCGTGGCTTCAGCAGGGAGAGGACGTCGGAGAGCGGATCCATGATTCAGGACGATCGCGAAGATATTGCGGAAGCCGGAGCATGGATCGTCCCAGACCCGTTGTCTAGCTTCCGGGCCATTCAAGCCAGTGAGGAAGACGAATGCGTATCTTCGTGACGGGCGCCACCGGCTTCGTCGGCTCGGCTGTGGTGCGGGAGCTTCTCAGCGCGGGCCATGAGGTGCTGGGCCTGGTGCGCAACCCCACCGCCGCGCTTCCGGTCGGCGCCGAGCCTCTCCCCGGCAATGTCGAGGATCATGACAGCCTGCGCCGCGGCGTCGAGGCGGCCGATGCCGTGATCCACACCGCCTTCAACCACGACTTTTCCAAATATCTCGAGAATTGCGAGAATGACCGCCGCGCCATCGCCGCCATGGGCGAGGTGCTGGGCCACCGTCCCATGGTGGTCACCTCCGGCATCGGCATCCTTCCCGCCGGACGGCTCCTGGAGGAGCGGGCCGTGCCGGTCCTGGGCGGCCATGCCCGCGCGGCTTCCGAAGAGGCGGCGGCGGCGCTGATGGCGGCGGGCCGGCGGGTCTCGATCATGCGCCTGCCGCCCTCGGTGCATGGCGCGGGCGATCACGGCTTCGTCCCCGTGCTCATCGGTATCGCCCGGCAGAAAGGGCTCTCGGGCTGCCCGGGCGAGGGGCGGAACCGCTGGCCGGCAGTGCATCGCGATGATGCCGCCCGGCTCTATCGCCTCGCCGTGGAGAAGGGCGAAGGAGGTGAGCGCTATCATGCCGTCGCCGAGGAAGGCGTGCCCTTCCGCGAGATCGCGGCGGTGATCGCCCGCCGCCTGGGCCTGCCGCTGGGCGAACTCGCCCCCGAGGCGGCCGAGGCGCATTTCGGCTGGTTCGCGCGTTTCGCGGGATTGGACGTGCCCGCCTCCAGCGCCTGGACGCGCGGGGCGCTGGGCTGGGAGCCGCGCGGGCCGGGGCTCATCGAGGATATCGACCAGCCCGGCTATTTCGCGGTTTAGGGCGGCTGGCTGGCGAGGAAAAGCACCGCCAGCCCGGCCCGGAGGCAGACCTAGTCGTGCAGGTCGAGCGGCGTCAGCGACCAGGCGCTGCCGCCACCCTGCGGCGGCGTGGTCCAGAGCGGCAGCGCATTGGGGGTGCGGACATTCGCCGGCAGGTTCGCCGCCTGCCGGAAAGAGCGCCAAAGCGCGCCATGGGCCACGATGAGCACCGGGCCCTTCTTCGCCGTCGCGCGGTTGATCGCGGCGACCGCGCGGGCGCGCAGCCCGGCGAAGGTCTCGGCCCCTTCGGGCGTGAACTTCCCCTCGATCCATTCATCGTACCAGCCGCCCATGGGCTGGCCTTCCTCGACGCCGAAGGAAACCTCGCGCAGGTCCTCGTCCAGTTCCACCGGCAGGCCGAGGGCGGCGGCGGCGATTTCCGCCGTCACCTTCGCGCGGCCGAGCGGGGAGGCCACCACGGTCGCGATCGGGGCCGTCAGCGTCTGCGTCTTCAGCGCGCGGGCGGCGCGCTCGGCCTGGGCGAGGCCCACCGAATTCAGCGGAATGTCCACATTGCCCTGGCTGAGGCCCTGGGCGTTCCAGTCCGTCTCGCCATGGCGCAGGAACCAGAAGGGAATGGGATTGGGGATATCGCTCAAGAACCGTCGCTCCTTCGGGGTGGCCGCTTGCAGTCATCCCCCGAAATGCGCGGCGGCGAAAGGGTCGGCGCGGTGAATTCCGCGCCGACCGCGCCGTGGCCGGTCAGGCCGCCAGCTTCTCCTGCGCCAGCATCCGCTGCACGGCTGGGCGGGCCAGCATGGCATCGAGATGCCGGGCGAGCTTCGGCGGCAGGGTCATGCCGCTGCGGCGGGTGGCCCAATAGGTCACGAAGAACAGCGCCGCATCGGCCACCGAATAGCCCGTCTCCAGGAACCAGGGCTTCTCGCCCCATTGCGCGTCGAGGATCTCGAAGGCCTTGGTGGCAAATTCCTTGGCCTGGGCGATCACGCGCGGCTGGTCAGCCTCATTGGCCGCGAAATTCCCGGCGCGATACTGGCGGGTGAAGCCCATGGGATGCACGCTGCCGCAGATGTAATCCACCGCCTCGGCACAGCGGGCGCTTTCCACCAGGCCCGTCGGCCAGAGCTTCGCCTCGGGGTGGCTCATGGCGAGATATTGGGCGATGGCGGGCCATTGCGTCAGCACCTTCCCCGCGCCGATATCCAGCGCCGGCACCTTGGCCTTGGGGTTGATGGCCAGATAGGCGGGCTGGTTCTGCTCGTTCTCGCGCGTGTTCACCAGCGCGAGCTCATAGGGCTTGCCGATCTCTTCGAGGATGATGTGGATGCCGAGCGCGCAGGAGCCGGGCGAGTAATAAAGCTTGGTCATCACGATCCCTTCGGTGCGTTCTCTGGCCCCCAGTCTCCGGGACCACTTCGCCTGAGGTTCCGCCAAGAAGGGCGTGGCGCCAAGGCCCCCGCGCCGGAAAAGCGCCCGCGGTGCCAGGGCGGAGGAGTGGGCGAAGCCCGCAGGCTGGCGTAAGCCGGAAGGCGAGGAAACGAAGGTCCAAGCGATGCAGCATGTTCCCGCCCCCGTCATCCGCGCCCAGATCGAGAGCATTCTCCGCGCCTGGGGCATGACGCCCGAACTCGTCGAGATCACCGCCGAAGTCATGGTCGAGACCGACCTCGCCGGCGTCGACAGCCACGGCCTCTCAATGCTGATGCTCTATGAGGAGCAGATGCGCAAAGGCCAGCTCAACCTCCAGGCCAAGCCGCAGGTGGTGCGCGACATGCCCGCCATGGCGCTGATCGACGGCCAGGCGGGGCTCGGCCACCCCGTCGCCGCCATGGCGGTGGATGTGGCGGTGAAGAAGGCGAAGGAGGCGGGCATCGGCGCCGTCGGCGTCTTCAACAGCCACCATTTCGGCGCCGCCGGCTGGTATGCCCAGCGCGCGGCCAATGCGGGCTGCCTCGGCCTGGTCTTCTCCACCGCCCGCTCCATCGTGATGCTGCCGACGCGCGGGGCGGAGCCGGTGCTCGGCACCAATCCCATCGCCTTCGCCGCCCCCGCCCGCAAGGAGCCCGGCCTGCTGGTGGATATGGCGACCACGACCGTCGCGGTGAACAAGGTCAAGGTCTACGAGCTGAACGAGAAGCCCGTGCCCACCGGCTGGGTCTTCGACGGCAAGGGCCAGCCGGTGACCGACTCGACCAAGGCCATGGATTACCTGCAGCGCGAGCCCCAGGGCGGCCTGACACCGCTCGGCGGCACGGGCGTCATGGGCAGCCACAAGGGCTATGGCCTGGGGCTGATGGTGCAGGTGCTGGCGGGGGCGCTGGTCGGCGGCTCCTTCTCGCCGCTGCGCAACCGGACGCAGAAGCCCGGCGAGGGCGACAATATCGGCCATTTCGTCATCGCCATCGACCCGGCGGCCTTCGGCGATACCGAGACCTTCCTCGAGACCATGGACGCCACGCTCGGCGTCTGCCGCGCCATTCCCGCCGCCGATCCGGCCCTGCCGGTGCTGGTGCCGGGCGATCCGGAGAGGGCGAGCCGGGTGGAGCGGCTGGAGAAGGGCATTCCCGTGCCGCCCCTCCTCGCGGCGAAAATCGAGGCCATATCCGGCAGGGCTGGGGTGCCCTATCTCTTCGGCTGAGGCCGTTGCCGGGCACCCTGGCGGGGCGTAGGTTTCGCCCGCGCAGGAGGACATGCCATGCAGTTCGATGTCGTGATCGTCGGCGGCGGCCCGGTGGGCCTCGCCATGGCCAGCACGCTCTCAGGAGCGGGCCTTTCGATCGCCGTCGTGGAACGGGCGGCGCAGGCCGAACTGGCCACGCCCGCCTTCGATGGGCGCGAGATCGCCATGACGCATCTCTCGCATGAGATCATGGAGCGGATCGGCGCCTGGGGCCTGATCCCGGAGGGCGATATCTCCCCGCTCCGCGAGGCGCGGGTGCTCAACGGCGGCTCGCCCTTCGCCATGCGCTTCGACCCCTCGGGCCGCGGCAAGGAGGTGCTGGGCCATCTCGCGCCGAACCACCTCATCCGCCGCTCGCTCTACGAGACGGCCAATGCCTGCGCCGATGTCTCGATCTTCGCCGGCGTCGCCGTTACGGAAGTCCGCCGCGAGGAAGCCGGCGCCGAGGTGGAACTCGCCGATGGCCAGGTGCTCGACGCGAAGCTCGTGATCGCGGCCGATACCCGCTTCTCCGCCATCCGCCGCGCCCAGGGCATCGGCGCCGAGATGCGGGATTTCGGCAAGACCATGATGGTCTGCCGCATCGCGCTCGAGAAGCCGCATGACCATGTGGCGACCGAGTGGTTCGGCTATGGCCAGACCTTCGCCCTCCTCCCGCTGAACGACCTGCCCGACGGCCGGCACCAGGCCTCGGCCGTGGTGACGCTGACGCCCGATGCCATGGCGCGGCTGATGGCGCTGGATGACGAGGCGCTGGGCGCCGAACTCACCCGCCGCTACGAACGCCGCCTGGGCCGCATGACGGTGATCGGCAGCCGCCATTGCTATCCGCTGGTTGCGACCTATGCGAACCGCTTCCAGGCCCGCCGCCTCGCGCTGATCGGCGATGCGGCCGTGGGCATGCATCCCGTCACCGCGCATGGCTTCAATTTCGGCCTACGAGGTGCCGCCGATCTCGCCCGCCGGATCAAGGAACAGGCGCAGCACGGCAAGGATATCGCCGACCCCGCCATGCTCGCCGCCTGGGAGGCGAGCCATCGCCGCGCCACCTGGGTGCTCTACCAGGCGACCAATGTGACGGCGAAGCTCTTCACCGACGATCGCCCGCCCGCACGGCTCCTGCGCGATCTGGGCCTGCGCCTGGGCGGGCTGCTGCCGCCCGTGCGCAAGACGGTGCTCGCGCATCTGATGGAATCCCGCCGCCCCGCCGCGGCGCGATGATCAAGATCGGCGTCGATCTCGGCGGCACCAAGACCGAGGTCGTGGCGCTGGATGAGGCGGGGCAGGTTCTGCTCCGCCGCCGGGCGCCCACCCCCTATACCGATTACGGGGCGATCATCGAGACCATCGGCACCCTGGTGGAGGGCGTCGAGGCGGAACTGAGCCGCAAGGGCACGGTGGGTGTCGGCATTCCCGGCAGCCTCTCGCCCGCGACCGGCCTGGTGCGGAACGCCAATAGCCAGGTGCTGAACGGCCATCCGCTGGACAAGGACATCGCCGCCCGCCTGGGCCGCGCCGTGCGCCTGACCAATGATGCCAATTGCCTCGCCATGAGCGAGGCGGCCGATGGCGCGGCCGCCGGGCATGGCACCGTCTTCGCCGTGATCATCGGCACCGGGACGGGCGCGGGCGTGGTGGTGAACGGCCGCATTCTCGACGGCTTCAACCGCGTGGGCGGTGAATTCGGCCATAACCCCCTGCCCTGGATGACGGCCGAGGAATATCCCGGCCCCCTCTGCTGGTGCGGGCTGCACGGCTGCCAGGAACTGTTCCTCTCCGGCCCCGCCCTCGCCGCCGATTGGAAGGGCAAGGGCCACCGGCATTGCGACGGCATCGTCGAAGCGGCCGCCTCCGGCGACGCCACGGCCCAGAGTGCCCTGGACCGCTATGCCGATCGCCTCGCCCGCGCTCTTGCCGGGGTCGTGAACTTGATCGACCCGGATGTGATCGTGCTGGGCGGCGGGCTCTCCAATCTGCCGCTTTATGACCGCGTACCACGGCTCATCGGCCGCCATGTTTTCGGCGATGTCTGCCGCACGCCCGTCGTTCAGGCCAAACACGGCGATTCCAGCGGCGTTTTCGGCGCCGCGCGCTTGTGGGACGGCGAGTAACCACACGTCCCACCGTCGAGAAGCTTTGCACCGCCTCAATGGATCGCGAGTGGATCGGTCCCACCGCCTCCCGGACAATACCGCCTCGCAATAACGAGGAGGAATATCCATGCTTCTCTATGAGGATACGCCCAGCGACACCCCAAGCGATTCCGTCTGGGCCGCCGAGGGTTACTGGGGCAATCAGGTGGCCGGCGCTATTCCCGACCCTGTCGATAGCCCCGAGCAGGACGCTTTCAACGCCGCCTTCACCGGATACTTCTACCAGCAGGCCTATGATGTGGGCGGCGGCTCGCCCGGCAATAGCTTGGGCGGCCTAGGCCTCGCCGTCTGGGCCGGTACCAATGTGGGCGAGAGCAGCGGCAGCAGCGGCGGCACCGTGACGGTGGGCCCGGTCGAGACCGTCTACGTGGAAACCAACCAGGAATAACCGGCCTTACTGCGCCGCATGTGTGACGGCCTCGATCTTATTGCCATCGGGGTCGCGCACGAAGGCGGCGTAGTAATGCGCGTCGTATTTCCCGCGAATGCCGGGCGCGCCGTCCTCAACCCCGCCATGCTCCATGGCCGCCCGATGGAAATCCCGCACCATCCCCCGGTCCCGCACGGCGAAGGCGATATGCACGCCATTGCCCGGCGAGGCCGGGGCGCCATCGGTTGGCTTGACGAGACTGAACTGGATCTCGCCCGTGCCGTAATGCACCCCCGCCTCGTCCTGCTTGAAGAAGCGCAGGCCCAGCACGGCGAAGACGGCATCGTAGAAGGCTTTCGCCCGGGCCATGTCATTGGTCCCGAAAGAGACGTGGTTAATCATCGCGTTTCTCCCGTTTGCAGGCATAACTGATGTCACCGTTCACGGTTTGGTCTAGATTGCGTGAGCGATGCCCTCCCTGTGCCGAGACTGCCCGCATCATAGCCAGGCCGATTTCCGCCTCTGCCCCGCCTGCGGCAGTCGGCGCACGGTTTCGCATCCGGCGCTCTTCAGCCTCTTCATCGCGCATATGGACGCCGATGCCTTCTATGCCAGCATCGAGAAGCGCGACCGGCCGGAGCTGCTGACCAAGCCCGTCATCATCGGCGGCGGCAAGCGAGGGGTGGTCTCAACGGCCTGCTACATCGCCCGCACGCGGGGCGTGCGCTCCGCGATGCCGATGTTCAAGGCCCTGGCCGCCTGCCCGGATGCCGTGGTCATCAAGCCGGACATGGCCAAATACGTGGCTGCCGGGCGCGAGCTTCGGGCCATGATGCAGGCCCTCACGCCGCTGGTGCAGCCGCTCTCCATCGACGAGGCGGCCATGGACCTTTCCGGCACCGAGGCCCTGCACCGCGCCCCGCCCGCCGTGGTGCTGGCCCGTTTCGCACGGGAGGTGGAGGCGAAGCTCGGCGTCACCCTCTCCATCGGCCTCGCGCCCAATCGGCTGCTCGCGAAACTCGCCGCCGAGCGCGACAAGCCGCGCGGCTTCGCGGTGACCAGCCAGGAGGAGGCGATGGCGCTGCTCGCCGGCTCGCCCGTGAGCTTGCTCCCCGGCATCGGCCCCGCCGCCGAGAAGCGCCTGGCGGTGCATGGCTTCCGCCAGCTCGGCCAGCTTCAGGGCCTCTCACATGCCGATGCGGTGATGCTGCTGGGCGAGGACGGGCCAGCCCTGGTCGCCCGTGCGCGGGGCGAGGATAATCGCCGGGTGAACCCCGAGCGCGAGACCAAATCCGTCAGCGCCGAGACCACCTTCAACAGCGATATCGCCGATCTCGCCGAGCTGGAATCCGTGCTCTGGCGCCTCTGCGAGAAGCTGGTGCGCCGCCTGCGCGAGCAGGAATTCTCGGCCGGCGGCGTGGTGCTGAAGCTCAAGACGGCCAGTTTCGCCATCCGCACGCGCAATACCCGCCTGCCCTCGCCCAGCCTGCTGCCGGACACGCTTTTCGCTGCCGCCAAGCCGCTCCTGGCGCGGGAGGCCGATGGCACGAAGTTCCGGCTCATCGGCATCGGCGCCAATCCGCTGCGCCCCGCCAGCGAGGCCGATCAGGGCGACCTCGCCGACCCCGACGCCCCGCGTCGCAAGGCCGGCTGGCAGGCGGTGGAAGCTCTTCGCGCCCGCTTCGGCGATGCCGCCGTGGTGCGCGGCCGGGGCCTTAGGCCGAAGGTGTAACGCCAGGGTCAGGGCATGAAAAAACCCCGCCGGCGGATGCCCTGCGGGGTTGTCCCATTCCTGGATCAGGCGGCTGGCCTCACTTCGGGGCCAGCACCATGATCATCTGGCGGTTCTCGAGGCGGGGCATCTGCTCCACCTTCACCAACTCGCCCAGCTCGGTCCGGATACGCTCCAGCACCTTCACGCCGAGATCCTGGTGGGCCATCTCGCGGCCACGGAAGCGAAGGGTGACCTTCACCTTGTCGCCTTCCTCGATGAAGCCCTTCGCGGCGCGCATCTTCACGTCGTAATCGTGGTCATCAATGTTCGGGCGAACCTTGATTTCCTTGATCTCGACGATCTTCTGGCGCTTGCGAGCCTCGTTCGCCTTCTTCTGCTGCTCGTACTTGTACTTGCCGTAGTCAAGCACCTTGCAGACCGGGGGAACGGCGTTCGGCGAGATCTCAACCAGGTCGAGGCCGACATCATAGGCACGGAGCAGCGCTTCGCGCGCGCTCATCACGCCGATCATCTCGCCATCCTTGTCGATCAGGCGCACCTGAGGGACGCGGATGTCCTCGTTGACCCGCGGGCCTTCGCGGGCGGGCAGCTGGTTCGGTATTGGGCCTCGGGCCAGAGTCGGCTCCTGTCGCTGTGGAAACGTGTGGGCAGCATCTTATGGCGTCGCTGCCACCGGCCTGCAACCATTGAGCGGTGAATCATCCCCGCTTCCGGCACATAACTTGGCTGCTCGCAGCGATACCGTGCAACGCACAATGCTAAGATTGTCTGAAAGCCGCGGTTTGCAAGGGCGCTAACCCGGCCATGGGACCGCGCCGGGCGACATTTTGGGGCTGTCGAGCAGGATCAGCGAGCGCATCGTCTTGATCTCCGCGAGCTGGTCGAATTCGGCCCAGATCAGGCGCTTATAATGCGCGACATCCCGCACCGCGATCTTGAGCAGGAAGTCATAGGCCCCGGCCACGGTATGGCATTCCACCACTTCGGGAATGCGTTGCATCAGCCCGATGAAGCGGTCGGCCACCTGCGGCGCCTGGCGGTCCAGCGTCACCTCCACGAAGACCTGCAGCGCGAGGCCGAGCGCCTTCGGGTCCACCGCCACGGTCCGCCGGATCACCCCGCTCGCCTGCAACCGCGCCAGCCGCCGCGAGAGCGGGGCTGCCGTCAGCCCCACCAGCTCGGCCAGTTCGTTATTGCTCCGCGCCCCATCCTCCGCGAGCAGGCGAATGAGCCGGCGGTCGATCTGGTCCAGCTCCACCGCTTCCATCTGCCCATCCTTTCGGCACGAAAACGCGCTGCGCAAAATATGCGCGCCAATAACGGCTCTAGCACAAAAATATGCGCCAAACATGCCCAATGACGCATCAAAACAGCAGCGTATTTGCGCGTCGAGAGGCCTAAACCAGCCATTATTTGCTGCACGGCAGCATTCAACGGGGCAAGGCAATCATGGCGACGGCGACTGGCGAGAGGCATCGCCTCTACGAGGATGCATTGGCGATCGGCCTCGGCACCCTCTTCGTGGCCTTCGGCATGGCGCTCTGTGCCAAGACCGTGCTCCTCGTCGGCGGTACGGCCGGCCTCGGCCTGCTGCTGCAATACGCGACCGGCTGGGGCTTCTGGATCACCTTCTCGGCGCTGAACCTGCCCTTCTACATCCTCTCGCTGAAGCGCCTCGGCCTCGCCTTCACCCTGCGCACCTTCATCGCCGTCAGCCTCGTCTCGGTCTTCATGAAGCTGACCTCGGGCTGGGTGGAGATCGCGCGCGTCGAGCCGGTCTATGCCGCCCTTTTCGGCGGCGCCATCACCGGCACGGGCCTGCTGATGCTCTTCCGCCACCGCGCGGGGCTGGGCGGCTTCCAGATCCTCGCCATCTGGCTGCAGGACCGCTTCAACCTCCGCGCCGGCTGGTTCCTCATGGGCGTGGACGTCTGCATCCTCGCCCTGGCCAGCACCATCCTCAGCGCCGAACAACTTGCCCTCTCCATCCTGGGCACCGCCATGATCAACCTGATCCTGGCCCTCAACCATAAGCCAGGGCGCTATCTGGCGGTGTCTGGGTGAGGTCGCTCTTCCAAGGGGCTCCGCCCCCTGGACCCCCGGCAAGAACCTGAGGTTCTTGCATCTCCCATTAGTTGGCTGAAAACGCAGAAGGGGGTGTCACGCGGCGGCTTCGCCCGCGTGACACCCCCTTCTGCGTTTTCAGCAAGTAGCGGAAGGTCCAGGAAACTCAGTTTCCTGGCGGGGAGCCCGAGGGGCAGAGCCCCTCGGACAGCGCCCTCAGTCAGCCCCGCGCCAGATCGGGCGCCTTGGCTTCGGCCGCGATCTTGGCGACGGCTTCGGCCAGCGGCAGTTCTTCCTGCTCGCGGCCCGGCAGGCGGCGGAGGACGACCGTGCCCTTCTCCGCTTCCTGGCGGCCGATGACGGCGAGGACGGGCACGCGGTTGGCGATATGGTCGGGCACCTTGCGGTTGATCTTCTCGTTGCGAAGATCGGTGACGACCTGCACGCCCGCCGCGCGGAAGGCTGCGGCCACTTCCTTGGCGAAGGGCACCGCGTCATCGACGATGGTCGCGATGGCTACCTGCACCGGGGCGAGCCACATCGGGAAGCGGCCCGCATGCTGCTCGATCAGGATGCCGATGAAGCGCTCGAAGCTGCCCAGGATCGCCCGATGCAGCATCACGGGGCGCTTGCGGCTGCCGTCCTCGGCCACATACTCGGCGTCCAGACGCTCGGGCAGGACGAAGTCCACCTGCAGCGTGCCGCACTGCCAGTCGCGCCCGATGGCGTCGCGGAGCACGAATTCGAGCTTCGGGCCGTAGAAGGCGCCCTCGCCCGGATTCAGCTCATATTCGACGCCGGCGAGCTTGCAGGCCTCGCGGAGCGCGCCCTCGGCCTGGTCCCACACCTCGTCGGAGCCGTGGCGGGCGTCGGGGCGGTCGGAGAACTTCACGCGGAAGCTCTCGAAGCCAAGATCCTTGTAGATCGAGGAGAGGAGCGCGACGAATTCCACCGTCTCGCCCGCGATCTGCTCCTCGGTGCAGAAGATATGCGCGTCATCCTGCGTGAAGGAGCGCACGCGCATGATGCCGTGCAGCGCGCCCGAGGGCTCGTAGCGATGGCAGGCGCCGAATTCGGCCATGCGCCAGGGCAGCTCGCGATAGGAACGCAGCGTGTTGTTGAAGATCTGCACGTGGCAGGGGCAGTTCATGGGCTTGAGCGCGAGAAGGCGGTCCTTCTCCGACTCGTCGTCCACCGTCGCGAGGAACATGTGCTCGCGATACTTCTCCCAGTGGCCCGAAGCCTCCCACAGCTTGCGGTCGACGAGCTGCGGGGTCTTCACCTCGGTATAATCGGCGGCCTCCAGGCGGCGGCGCATATAGTCCTGGATGACGGTGTAGAGGCGCCAACCCTTGGGGTGCCAGAAGATGCTGCCCACGGCCTCTTCCTGAAGGTGGAAGAGGTCCATCTCCTTGCCGATGCGGCGATGGTCGCGCTTCTCCGCCTCTTCGAGCTGGAGCAGATAGGCGTCCAGCTCCTTCTGGTCGCGCCAGGCGGTCGCGTAGATGCGGCTGAGCATGGCGTTGCGGTGATCGCCGCGCCAATAGGCGCCGGCCACCTTCATGAGCTTGAAGGCGCCGCCGATATCGCCGGTCGTGCGCATATGCGGGCCGCGGCAGAGGTCGAGCCACTCGCCCTGGCGGTAGATGCTGATGGGCACGTCCACCGGCAGGTCGCGGATCAGCTCGGCCTTGTAGCGCTCGCCCTTCTTCTCGAAGAAGGCGATGGCTTCCTCGCGGGGCCATTCCTCGCGCACGAAGGCGGCGTTGCGCGCGACGATCTCCTTCATCTTGGCCTCGATGGCCGGGAAATCCTCGGGCTTGAACGGCTCGTTGCGGGCGAAGTCGTAATAGAAGCCGTTCTCGATGGCCGGGCCGATGGTGACCTGTGTGCCGGGGAAAAGCTCCTGCACGGCCTCGGCCAGCACATGGGCGGCGTCGTGGCGGATCATCTCCAGGGCCTCGGGGTCCTTGCGCGTGATGAAGCGCAGCGAGGCGTCGTCAGAGATGGTCGCCGAGAGGTCTTTCAGCTGGCCATCGACCTGCATGGCGAGCGCCGCCTTGGCGAGGCCGGGCCCGATCGCCTGCGCGACGGTAGCGCCCGTCACGGGCCCGTCGAAGGCGCGGACAGACCCGTCAGGCAGCGTGATCGAAGGCATGGGAAAGCTCTCTCAACTAGGATTGAAGCCCCGAAAGGGCGGTCGACCATGCTGGCCGAGGGCCGCGCCGTCAACCCGGGCTTGTTGCAGGGCGGCAGTGCTCCGGCGGGGGCCGGCGGCGCACCGGGGCGGGCCCGCCATCGCGATCACATGATGTGGGTTTTGGTAACGGTCTTCAGACTCTGGTTGAGCTTTGAAACCTAACCGCCTATCCGGCTTTCGCTACGCGGCCCTTTCCTGATTCCAGCGGCCGCGCCGAGGACCCGATCGATGAAGCTCATGTCTCGCTCTCTCTCCGCCGCGACGATCCCCGCCCTGGCGCTGGCCGCATCACTGGCCGCTCCCGGCCAGGCCAAGGCCCAGCCCGTGATGGCGCCGGGCCAGTGGGATGTGCGGCTGGGCGCTGGCATGGGCTTCGGGCCCGCCTATCCCGGCAGCGACGTCACCATGGGCCGCCCGGCGCCGCTGGTGGATATCTCCTACCGCACCGCCCTGCCGCTGCTCGACACGGTTTTCCTCAACAATGCCGATGGCCTCGGCTTCGTCGCCTATCGCAATGGCGGCTTCCAGGCCGGCGCCTCCGTGAACTACGCCCCGGGCCGCGACCAGGACGACAATCGCCGCCTCCAGGGCATGGGCGATATCGGCAGCGGCGGCCGCGCCAGCATCTTCGCCCGGCAGGATTTCGGCAATTTCACCCTCGGCCTGCGCGGCAGCCGCTATCTCGGCCTGCAGGACGGCACGACGATCGACGCCTCCGCCGCGCTGCGCCAGCAGTTCACGCCGCAGTTCATGGCCATCGCCCGCATCGAGGCCACCTGGGGCGACAGCGACTATATGCAGCAGTGGTTCGGCGTGAGCCGCAGCCAGTCCATCCGCTCGGGCTATGGCCGCTACGATGCCTCGGCCGGCTTCCGCTCGGCGGCGCTGAGCCTGACGGGCCATTATGCCGTCACGCCGCGCTGGTCGGTCATGGGCACGGTCGGCATCGCCCGCCTCTTTGGCGATGCGGCCGACAGCCCGATCACCGAGAGCAAGACGCAGCCCTTCGGCTTCGCCGGTGTCGCTTATCGCTTCTGAACCTTGGGAGGGCGCGGGAATGCGTAGCCGCTGGATGGTCCTGCTGATCCTGGCGCTGAGCCTGGGCTCCGTCCTGGCCACGGCCTCCCTCGCCCGCCACGTCAACAGCAAGGCGCTGGAACTCGACAGCACCCCGCTGCCGGCGGTGATCCAGATCCGCTGAGCGCGGCCTAGCGCCGGGCGGGCCCGGCCTGGTTGAGCGCGAGGTTCTGCTGCGCCAGGTCGGCCGTCGGGCTATCGGGCGAAAGCTCGACCACCTTCTCCCAATCCACGCGCGCCCCGGCCGTATCGCCCGCCATCTGGCGCAGGATGCCGCGCTCCAGCAGCGCCTCGGCATTCTGCGGGTCCAGCTCCAGGGCTCGGGCGATGTCCTGCATCGCGGCCTGGGTGCGGTCGAGATGGCGCAGCGCCGCCGCGCGGAAGACCCAGGCCTCGACCCGGTCTCCATCCACTTCCAGAACGCGGTCCAGATCCTCGATGGCCTCGGCATAGCGGCCGAGCGTGCCGGCGGCGACGGCCCGATCGATCATCAGGGCCGTGTCATGCGGCGTGATGCCGAGCGCCATGGTGATGGCGCCATAGGCCCGGTCCGGCTGCCCGGCCATCATCCAGGCCTGGCCCGCCTGGCCCAGCACCGAGGCGCGGGCAGCGCCATTGGCGTGGCTTTCATCGGCCAGGGCCTCCAGGCGCCGGGCACCGATCTCGGGCTGGCCCAGGGCCAGGAGCGAGAGGGCGAGGCAATGTTTCGCGCCATCGCCGCCGCCGCGCTTCTCCCAGGCCTCGGCCATGGTCCGGGCGGTTTCCGGGCTCTGGCGCAGCATGGCGAGGCAGCGCTCGTAATCCTCGCCCTCGGCGATGCGGGGCGGCTCGGGCGGCACGGGAAGGTCTTCGTCGGGGGCCGCGTTATTCTCCCGCGCCTCGGGCGGCGGGGGCGGCAGGGCCTGGGGCGCCGCCTCGTCGGAAGCGGCGGCGGCGAAAACCGGGCGCTCCTCGTAATGCCGCCAAGCATAGCCAGCCATGGCAGCAAGCAGAGCGGCGGCGAAAACACCCGCCAGGGCGGTGCGTACGGGGGGCGACATGCCGCCGTTCTACCGGGCCACGCCGCGCCGCGCCAGACCGGCGACCCCTTGCCCAGGCAGGCCAGCCCGGTCATTTCTGCGGGATGACCACCCGGATGCTCTTCCTCGGCCTCGGCTATGCCGGCACGGCCATCGCCCAGGCCGCGCTGCGGCGGGGTCTGACGGTCCGGGCCGCACTGCGCGATCCGGGCAAGGCGCCCGCGGGCACCGAGGCCATCCCCTATGCGGAAGCCGGGCCCGCCATCGCGCAGGCGACGCATCTGGTCATTCCCGCCCCGCCCCGGCCCGAGATCGAGGCCGATGGCGGCGATCCGGCCTGGGCCGCGCATGGCGACGCCCTGATGGCTGCGCCCGCGCTGCGCTGGGTGGGCTATCTCTCGACCACGGGCGTCTATGGCGACCATGGCGGCGGCTGGGTGGATGAGGCCACGCCCCCCTCCCCCGGCCAAGCCCGCAGCCGTCGGCGGTTCGAGGCGGAACGGGCCTGGGAAAAGCTCTCGGGCCGCGCGGCGGTGGATATCTTCCGCCTGGGCGGCATCTACGGCCCCGGCCGCAGCGTCTTCGATCAGCTTCGGGCGGGCACGGCGCGGCGGGTGATCAAGTCGGGCCAGTTCTTCTCGCGCATCCATCGCGACGACATCGCCCAGGCGGTATTGGCCGCCGCCCTCGCCCCGCCGCCGCCCGGCCGGCGCGTGCTGAACCTGGTGGACGACCATCCGGTGGAGAATGCGGCGGTGATCGAGGAGGCGGCGCGGCTGCTGGGCCTGCCCCCGCCGCCCGCGATGGATTTCGAGGCGGCGCGCCCCGGCATGTCACCCATGGCGGCCGCCTTCTGGGCCGAGAACCGCCGCGTCTCCAGCGCCGCGACCAAGGCGGCGCTGGGCATCGAATGGCTCTATCCGAGCTGGCGCGAGGGCCTCGCCGCCACCCTGGCGGAAGAGAAGGCTCAGAGACTGGTTCATAAAGCTGGCGGCTGAGGCTCCGGCCGGAATTTTTCCTGCCAGCGAGGCAGCGCGAAAAAGGCTGCCGAAGCCGACCCGTCAGCTTTATGAAACGTCTCTCAGCCCCAGGCCTGAGGGCGCAGGCCCTGGACGAACCAGCGGCCCATGGTGATCACGTCATAGACCGGCAGGCCCACGGCCTCGGCGATGGCGCGGCTATGCGGCGGCAGGTTGGTGCATTCGCAGACGATGGCGGCCACTTCCGGATGCCGCGCCACCAGTTCGCGCGCTGCGGCCACGACTTCCTGCTCCAACAGTTCCTTGGTCGAGATGCGCGGCTCGCTGTTGTAATGGCCGAAGAAGGCGCCGCCCTTGGGCATGCCCTGCACCGGCGTATCGGCGGCGACGCCCACGGCGGCGAGATGCCGCGCGGTGAGGGATTCGGCCGAATAGGTCAGCACCCCCGCGCGCTTGCCCTTGGGCAGCATGGCCTCGACCATCGGCACCTGGAGCAGGCTGCTGGTCATCACCGGCACCGGCAGCGCCTCGGCCAGTTCCTTTTGGAACAGCGCGAGGAAGCCGCAGCTCGTGGTGATGCCCGCGACGCCGAGATCGGCCAGTTCCCTGCCCGCCTCGATGAACGGATCGAGCAGCCCCTCGGCCGCCTGCTGCACCACTCGGGTCGGCGTCGCGCCGCGTACCACCTTGAACTGCACCGGGAAGGGCCAGGTCTCGCCATTGCCGATATCGCCGGGCATGCGCGGGAAGCGCGTTTCCAGCATCAGGACGCCGAGGCTGAGGCCCGAGACGGGCTTGATGAAAGACATGCGCTTGAGCCTATCGGGGAAGAAATTGCAGCACGGTCTTCTGGCACTCGCCGAGCGCGCTATCGACCGGGCAGAGCCGCGCCTCGATCCGATCCGCCTGGCCCGGCAGCACCGGCAGGCGCGTGGCATTGAGCATGCCGTCGCCCAGGGCGACGCGGCAATGCTTGCCGTCGCGGTAATAGAGATCGACACCCGCCTCGCGATCGAACTGGTAGCGCGCATCGCGCGACCAGAAGAGCATGCCGCCCGACCAGGGAGCCACGGCCACCTCCTCATTCCCATAGCGGGCCGGCGGGCGGATGCCGTCGAAGGCCCGGCCCGCCTCGCAGGTGATCTCCTCGGCCTGGGCCGGGAGCGAGAGGGCGGCGAGAGGCAGCAGCAGGGCCGCGAGGGCGAGGAAGCGCGAGGTCATGGCGCTGAATGGCACGCCTCGCGCGTGAAGTGTCAACCCCGCAGCCGAGAAATGAAATTCCGCATTGTGGATTGCCGTCCCGTTTCTGCCTCTTCGTCCCGGCGAGGCACTGGACCGCGAGGGCGCCGAAGGTCTAGTCCTCTGACCTAAGGAATTAGAGGACGCCGAGAACCATGAGCGACGCCATGAGCGACGATCGCGCCGAATCCCTCCGCATGATCCGCGACAGCGCGGCGGCCATCGCGCCGCCGGGCGGGGCCCTCACCCGCATCCGCGACCTGCGCTTCACCAGCCCCGGCTTCGACCGGACGGTGTGGCAGGAAATGGCGGCGCTGGGCTGGACCGGGCTCACCGTGCCGGAAGCCGAGGGCGGGTCCGGCCTCGGCCTGTCGGAATTCTGCGCGCTGCTGGAGGAACTCGGCGCGGGGCTGGTGCCGGAGCCGCTGATCCATGCCGCGCTCTCCACCACCCTGCTCGCGGGCGTGCTGGCCGAGAGCAAGACCATCACCGGCGGCGGCATGGCGGGCGAGGTGCTGGCCGCGATGCTCGATGGCTCGGCCCTCGCGCTGACGGCCTGGCAGGAGAAGCCCAACAGCCTCGACGTGCCCGGCACGCCCGGCGCCGCGCGGCTCTTCATCCCCGGTGCCGCGGGAGCCACGCATTTCCTCGTCCCCGTCAGCGAGAACGGCAAGCTCGCGCTGTATATGCAGGATGCGGCGGGCGCCGATCTCACCCTCGAACCGACGCAGGATGGCGGCGAATACGGCACGCTGCGCCCGGCCGGCGGCACCAGGATCGCCGATGACATCGGCAGCCTCATCGAGAAGGCGCTGGACGATGCGAGCCTCGCCACGGCGGCCTATCTGCTCGGCGTGATGGACCGCGCCTTCGCCATCACGCTCGACTATCTCAAGACGCGCCAGCAATTCGGCAAGATCATCGGCACCTTCCAGTCGCTGCAGCATCGCGCGGCGGATCTCAAGATCCAGGTTTCTCTCACGCGCGCCAGCGTGGAAGCCGCGGCCGCCACGGCCGATGCGGGCGTCGCCCCCAAGGCCCGCCGCGCGGCCATCGCGCGCGCCAAGCATCGCGCGAGCGATGCCGTCATGCTCGTGACCCGCCAAGCGATCCAGTTGCATGGCGGCGTCGGCTATACCGACGAGCACGATATCGGCCTCTATCTCCGCAAGGCCATGGTGATGGCCAACCAGTTCGGCGGCGCGGCGCTTCAGCGCAAGCGCTTCATGGCCGCCGCCCCCAGCATCAACGAGGACTGATTTCTCCATGCGTATGATCGAAGAGCGCGTCGGCAAGGTTCTCGTGCTGACCATCGACTATCCGGAACGGCGCAACGCACTGGCCCTCGGCCTGCGCGAGCAGCTCGCCGATATCCTAGACCGCGCCGAGGGCGACAAGGAAACGCGCGCCATCGTGCTGACCGGCGCCAATGGCGTCTTCTGCTCGGGCGGCGATATTTCCGGCATGGATGTCACGAGCGGCACCTCGGGGCGCGAGCGCCTGCGCCGCGTGCATCGCGTCATCCGCTACCTCGTCGCGGGCAAGACGCCCGTGGTCGCCGCCGTCGAGGGCTGGTGCGTCGGCGCGGGCATGTCGCTGGCCTGCGCCTGCGACACCATCGTCGCCTCCGAGGATGCGCGCTTCATGGCGGGCTTCGCCAAGGTCGGGCTCATGGCCGATCTCGGCCTGCCCTTCACCCTGCCCGCGCGCGTGGGCGTCGGCCGCGCCAAGCAGATCCTGTTCTACAACGAGCAGATGACGGCGCAGCGGGCCGAGCGCATCGGCCTGGTCGACGTGCTGGCCCCGCCAGGCAAGGCGCTCGAGGTCGCGATGGAAAAGGCGGCCTTCCTTTCCGAGCAGGCGCCCTTCCCCATCGCCATGACGAAGGAATTCATGGCCAAGGGCCTCGACGAGGCTTTGGAGACCGAGAAGAACTACCAGACCATGCTGTTCCTCTCGGCCGATCACCAGGAAGGCAAGGCCGCCTTCATGGGCAAGCGCAATCCTGTCTTCGAGGGAGGTTGAGCCATGAATGCCATCACCCCGAGCACCCTGCCGGACTATAACAGCTGGTCCGACGACGAATTCCGCGCCGAGGTGCGCCGCTTCGTCGAGCAGAACTACCCGGCCGAGATCCGCAACCCGCCCAAGCGCCTGCATTGGAGCGAGAACAAGCCCTGGTACATGATCCTCTCGCGGAAGGGCTGGCTCTGCCCTTCCTGGCCGCGCGAGCTGGGCGGCATGGGGCTCGATCCGGCAAAGCAGATCATCCTCATCGAGGAATACGAGCGCTACGGCGTCGCCCGCACCAATGACCACGGCATCATCATGCTGGGCCCGCTGCTGATCCGCTACGGCACCGAGGAGCAGAAGCAGAAGTTCCTGCCCGCGATCCTCTCGGGCGAGCATGTCTGGTGCCAGGGCTATTCAGAGCCCAATTCCGGCTCCGACCTCGCCTCGCTCCGCACCGAGGCGGTGCTCGATGGCGATACCTATATCGTCAACGGGCAGAAGACCTGGTGCACCCTCGGCACCGATGCCAATTGGATCTTCCTTCTCGTCCGCACCGACAAGAATGCGAAGAAGCAGGAGGGCATCTCTTTCCTCCTCGTGCCGATGGACACGCCGGGCATCACCGTGCGGCCGATCGTCAATATCGACCGGCATGACGAATTCACCGAGGTCTTCTTCGACAATGTCCGTGTGCCGGCCGGCAATATCGTCGGCGAGGTGAACAAGGGCTGGAGCATGGCCAAGGCCCTGCTCGGCTTCGAGCGCATCTTCCTCGGCTCGCCGAAACAGTCGGCCTATGCCCTCGCCCGGCTGGCCCAGCTCGCCGACCGCATGGGCATCGCGGAGGAGCCCGCCTTCGCGGATGACTTCGCACGGCTGCGGCTCGATCTCGAAGACCTCAAGGCGCTCTACGGCACTTTCGTCGCGCGGCTGAAGCGCGGCGAAGGGCTCCCGCCCGACGTCTCGATGCTCAAGATCCTCCAGTCCGAATTGTTCCAGCGCATTACCGACACGATGCTGGAAATCGGCGGCGAGAATGCGGGCCTCTTCGAGCCGATGGAGGGCAATAACGAGTTGCACCCGGCGGGCCTCTTCATCCAGGCGCGGCCGACCACGATCTATGGCGGCACCAACGAGATCCAGCGCAACATCATCGCGAAGAACGTGCTGGACATGCCGGGCTAGCCGCCTGCCTCTCGACGACGGGCGCATCGTGCAGAATGATGCGCCCGACGTTCTGGGGAATTAGTCGATGACCGAACTCTGGCGCCTGACCGCCACCGAAACCGCGAAACTGATCCGCAGCCGCGAGGTGAGCGCCGTCGAAGTGACCAAGGCGGCGCTGGCCCGCCTCGCGGCCGTAAACCCCGCCCTCAATGCCGTCGTCCAGGAAATGCCCGACCAGGCACTGGCCGCCGCCGAGGCCGTGGACCAGGCGATCGCCCAGGGCAAAGACCCCGGCCTTCTCGCGGGCGTGCCGGTGACCATCAAGGTCAATGTCGACCAGACCGGCTTCGCCACCACCAACGGGCTGAAGCTGCAGAAGGATCTGGTGGCGAAGGAGGACAGCCCCGTCGTCGCGAATTTTCGCCGCGCCGGCGCCGTCATCATCGGCCGCACCAATACCCCCGCCTTCTCCCTCCGCTGGTTCACCCGCAACGGCGTGCATGGCGCGACGAAGAACCCGCGCGACGCCACGCGCACGCCCGGCGGCTCCTCGGGCGGCGCGGCCTCTGCCACGGCGGCCGGCATCGGCGCCATCGGCCATGGCACGGATATCGGCGGCTCCATCCGCTACCCGGCCTATGCCTGCGGCATCCATGGCCTGCGCCCCACCCTCGGCCGTGTCGCCGCCTGGAACCCCTCGGGCCCCGAGCGGGCCGTGGGCGCGCAGATCATGGCCGTCTCGGGCCCCATCGCGCGTTCCATCGACGATATCGAGCTTTCCCTTGCCGCCATGGCCGCCGAGGACCTGCGCGACCCCTGGTGGACCCCGGCCCCGCTCCAGGGCCCCGATTTCCCCAAGCGCGCCGCGCTCTGCGTCTCGCCGGAGGGGCTGAAGGTCGCCCCCGAGGTCGAGGCCGCGCTGCGCGATGCGGGGCGCCGGCTGCAGGATGCGGGCTGGACCGTCGTGGACACCGCCCTGCCGCCGCTGCGCGAGCCCGCCAGGCTCCAGGCCATGCTCTGGCTCGCTGAATCCCGCCGCGGCCTCAACGCCGCCCTGGCCAAGGAGGCGGACCCTGACGCCACATTCGTCTTCGGCGAGATGGAGAAGCTCTGCCCGCAGCCGGACCTGAACGGCTTCCAGGACGCGCTCCAGGCGCGCGCGGGCTTTCTGCGCCAGTGGCAGCTTTTCTTCCAGAAATACCCGGTGGCCATCTGCCCGGTCTCGGCCGAACTGCCCTTCCTCGACCATGAGGATTCCAGCTCCCCCGAGGCCTTTCGCCGCATCATGGAGGCCCAGCTCGTGCAGGTGGGCCTGCCGCTGATGGGCCTGCCGGGCCTGACCGTCACCACGGGGCTCGTCGGCAAGGTGCCGGTGGGCGTTCAGCTCCTCGCCGGGCGCTTCCGGGAGGATATCCTCATCAAGGCCGGGCGCGTCATCGAGGCCGCCGGCGTCCCGGCGAGCCCGGTGGACCCTGGCTGACGGCGTGATCGACAACGGAACCGTTACGACCTGACGGCTCCGTTACAGTCAGGAAGGGTGAAACCCTCCCCACGCTGCCGCGTCCTTCCCATATGATAAGTTCCATATGGTGGGAAAGGGCGAGGCGGCAGCATGGATGGGCGAGAGGGCGGTAGCGCGGCACGCAATGAAAGCCTCCGCGTCGCCACCTATAATCTGCACAAGTGCATCGGCGCCGACGGCCGCTTCAACCCTGCCCGCAATATCGCGGTCATCGCGGAACTGGGGGCCGATATCGTCGCCGTGCAGGAAGTCGATAAACGTTTCGGTCGCCGCACGGGCCTGATGGACCTCCGGCTGCTGGAGCGTGAGACGGGGCTGGTGCCGCTCCAGGTATCGGACCTGTCCGACGGCCATGGCTGGCACGGCAATGCCCTGCTGATCCGCCCCGGCATCGCCTCGCGCGTGCATCGCATGAGCCTGCCGGGCATGGAGCCCCGGGGCGCGCTGGTGGTGGAGCTGGACCTGCCCGAGGGGCCGCTCAGGGTCATCGCGGCCCATCTCGGCCTGCTCCGCCGCAGCCGCAAGCGCCAGGCCGCGGCCATTCTCAAGGTGATCCAGGAGGGCACGCCGATGCCGACGCTCCTGATGGGCGATCTGAACGAGTGGCGGCCCGGCCGCCGTTCCTCGCTCACCGATCTCGACGATTTCTTCGGGCCGACGACGGCCCTGCCCCGCAGCTTCCCGGCGCTGATGCCGCTGCTGCCGCTCGACCGCATCATGGGTTGGCCGCATGGGCTGGTGAGCGGCCTCTCGGTGCATTTCAGCCCGCGCGCCCGTGCCGCCTCCGACCATCTGCCGCTTACCGGCAGCCTCAGCCTCAAGGTGCTGCGACAGCCGCTCGAAGCCCCGCGTCTGGCGGAAGCCGCATGAGCGACACCATGCCCGCGCCCCTGCTCAGCAAGGGGCCAGAAAGCCCCGCGATCGGCACGGCCCGCATGCCGGCCGCGGCCATGGCCGAGGTCGGGCTGCTGCGTCAGGGTATGGAGGCCTTCGCTTGCCGCGTCATGGCCGCGCGCGAAGCCAAGCAGACGCTGGACCTGCAATATTATAGCTGGCGCCCGGACATGACCGGCAGCCTCCTGGCCCGAGAGGTCCTGGCCGCCGCAGACCGGGGCGTAAGCGTCCGTATCCTGCTCGACGACATGTATGCCCTGGGCCGGGAGCGGGTGCTGGCGGCCATGGAGAGCCATCCGCGCATCGCCGTCCGCCTTTTCAACAGCACCCGCTGGCGGCTTTTCGGCCGGGCGGGGCTGATGCTCGAGATCCTCTTCGGCGGCTGGCACCTCAACCGCCGCATGCACAACAAGGCCTGGATCGCCGATAGCCGCCTCGCCATCGTCGGCGGGCGCAATCTGGGCAACGAGTATTTCAATGCGAAATCCAGCGAGGTCACCTTCCGTGACCTGGACCTGACCTTGGCCGGCCCGCCCGCCGGGGCCACGCGCGGAATTTTCGAGCAATATTGGCACAGCGCCCTCTCCCGCCCCGCCGGCAAGGCCAGCGCCACCGTCGCGGCGCCCGGCGCCCTCGATCGCCTGCGCCAGGAACTGGAGCGCCTCAGCGCCCAGCCCGACGCGCAGCGCTACATGACCGAGATGGAGCGCACGGCCCGGCAAGAGACGGCCTGCAACAGCCGCCTCCACCTGCCCGCCCGGGATGTGCGCGTGGTGGCCGATCCGCCCGCAAAAGCCAGGCGCCGCCTCATCCGGCGACGGCGCCCGGGGCTGAATTTCGTCGCCCCCGCCATCGCCAATGCCATTCGCGGCGCGAAGCGGGAGCTGCTGCTAATCTCGCCCTATTTCGTGCCCGGCCGCGCCGCCATCGCCATGCTGGAGGGCCTGGTACGGCGCGGGGTGCAGCTTGCCGTCGTCACCAATTCCCTCGCCGCGACCGACGTGGTCGCCGTCCATGGCGGCTATTCGCGCTACCGCCGCCGCCTCATCAGGGCCGGCATCCGCCTCTACGAGCTGAAGCCCAGCGGGGACAAGGCCGCGAGCATCCTAGGCTCGCGCGGGGCCAGCCTGCATACCAAGGCCTTCATGATCGACGGGGAGCGGAGCTTCGTCGGCTCCTTCAACTTCGACCCGCGCTCGGCGGGGCTGAATACCGAGATGGGCGCCTTCGTCGAATGCCCGGAGGTGGCCCGGCAGATCGGCGAGGAATTCAACCGGTTGGCGTCGCCCGAGGCGAGCTGGGCGGTGAGCCTCGAGGGCGGGAAGCTCACCTGGCGGGGCCAGGATGAGAACGGCCAGGCCTTGACACTGAACCACGAGCCCGATGCGAGCCTGCGCCGGCGGGTTCTGGCCGGGCTCGTGCGCTGGCTACCGCTCGAATCCCAGCTTTAACAAGAGCTTCGCAACGAAACGAAACCGCCCCGCGGCCCCGACTGCGGGGCTTTTCGCGTCGTAACGGCGGTAGCCGGCGATTCGCGCCTGAGCGGGAGAAGGCAGTCGCTGAGCGGGGGGCCGGATTGGCCTCCCGGGTTAGTCTGATGCCCAGTTTTTCAAGGGCGCGAAAACACGAATTCAGACGATTTTCCGATCACTTTTGCACATTCCGGGGGGCCGATTTGCCCTGCCCCGGAGGGCCAGCACCGCCACGCAAGCCACTGTGATCTTTGAAGGGGGACAACTCCCAGGATTCACCCGATACAGCCCGTCACAACCCTTGTTTGCCCATCCTGACCCATGATATCCCATCGTCACCCGTAAGGACGCGCAAGCTCGGGGGGGCGAGCAGTCCTGGGGGTGGTCGGGCAGCCGGCGGGGTCGGGGGGCCTCGCCGGCCGCTTTGACCCAGATCCGAACCACTGCGAGAGGGGGCGCGGCAGTCGGAGCCGATGACGCAGTTCGTGGGCACACACACCAATAAGTTGGACAAGAAGGGCCGTGTTTCGGTCCCTTCGGCGTTCCGCGGTGCCCTGACGCGTCTTGGCGACAACCAGCTCATCCTCCGCCCCAGCCATCGCTGGCCCTGCATCGAGGCATGGCCGCGCGAGGCCTTCGCCACGATGGCCGAAGGCATCAACACCTTCGAGGAATTCTCCCCTGAGCATGAAGATATGAGCTTCGCCCTGTTCAGTGACGCGCATGAAGCCGCGCCCGACGGTGAAGGCCGTATCATGGTGCCGCAGGAACTGATTGATTTCGCGGGCCTCTCCGCCGAGGAAACGCTCGCCTTCGTCGGCATGGGGAAGACCTTCCAGATCTGGAGCAAGGCCGCCGTCGACGAGCGCAAAGCCCAGGCCAAGCAGAATGCCCGCGGCATGACCCTCCCGGCGCAGCGCCCCGCCGGCACGCCCACCCCTGCCACCCCGCGTAAGCAGGCGGACGAGGCATGAGCGGCACCCATCTCCCCGTGATGCTTGCCGAGGTGCTCGACAACCTCGCTCCCCGCGACGGCGGCATCTATCTCGACGGCACTTTCGGCGGCGGCGGCTATAGCCGCGCCATCCTCGACGCAGCCGATTGCCGGCTCTGGGCCATCGATCGCGACCCCGACGCGATCGCCCGCGGCGCCGCCCTGCTGGCCAAAAGCGGCGGTCGTCTCGGCCTCGTGCAAGGCCGTTTCGGTGACATGCTTTCCCTCATGCATGACCAAGGTGTCACGCAACTTGACGGCGTGGTGCTCGATCTCGGCGTTTCGTCCTTCCAGCTGGACGAGGCGGAGCGCGGCTTCTCCTTCCGCTTCGACGGGCCTCTGGACATGCGCATGGAAAAGAGCGGCCCCTCCGCGGCCGATCTGGTGAACAAGCTGCCGGAAGCCGAGTTGGCCGATCTCATCTACCAATACGGCGAGGAGCGGCATTCGCGCCGCATCGCGCGCACCATCGTCGCCGCCCGCGTGGAGGAGCCGATTACCACCACGGCCCGGCTGCGGAGCATCATTCACTCCTGCATGCCACGCGACCCTTCCGGCATCGACAGCGCGACACGTTCCTTCCAGGCGCTTCGTATCCGCGTGAATGATGAACTCGGTGAAATCGAACGCGGCCTCGCGGGTGCGGCGGAGCTACTTGCGCCCGGGGGGCGACTTGTCGTCGTCTCCTTCCATTCTCTGGAAGACCGAATCGTCAAGCGTTTCATGCAGAACTCCACCGGCCGCGCGCCGGGGGCGAGCCGCTACGCCCCCTCCGCGCTGATGGGCAGCAATGCCCCGGCCTCCTTCCGCCTCGTGACAACCCGCGCCCTGCGCCCCGGCGAAGAGGAAACGCGCGCGAATCCCCGCGCTCGTTCCGCCCGCCTGCGCACTATCGAACGTATCGTGGAGGCCGCATGATCCGCCCACTCACGTTGCTGACCCTGCTGGCAGCCGCCGGCGCAGGTTTGCATCTCTACCAGGTCAAGCACTCGGTTTCCCTGCTCGATAAGGAGCTGCGCGATATCCACAAGCAGACCGAGGAGGCGTTCGAGCGCACCCAGGTTCTGCGCGGGAGTTGGGCGCGGCTGAACGAGCCGAGCCGCCTGCAGCAGCAGGCCGAGCAGTATCTGACGCTTGAGCCCATGCAGCCCGCGCAATTCGTACGCATGGCCGATGCCATGCAGCGCCTGCCGCAGGCCATCGCCTTCAACGGCGCGCCAAGCCTCTTCGCCTCGGCGCAGAAGCCGGAAGAGCCCCGCACGGTTGAGCCCGCGCCGCAGACGCGCATGGCCAGCGTGACCGCCGCACCCGCCCCGGCCGCCTCCCGCCCTGTCGCGCCGCCAGTGAACACAGCCCAGGCGCAGCCGCTGGCCCAGCAGCAGCCGCAAGTCGCCGCGCGCGTCACCGCCCCGGCCGTCGCCGCGGCGCAGCCAGCCCGCACGCCGGCGCCGCAGCCTCAGGCGCAGCCCGACGCCGGCACCGCCATCGCGAGCCTCGTCGCCCCGCGCAACGCGACCGCCGCCGAGTATCACCCGCGCCCGGCTCCCCAGCAGCCCACGCGCCTCGCCGATGCCACGCCGCGCCAGCCGATCCAGCCCGCGCCCGCTCCGGCGCGCGAGAAACCGGCGCGTGAAGCCGCCCGCGATCAACGCCTGGCCGATACCCGCCCCGCCTCGCCCTCGCCGCTGCTGCGGCAGGAGACGCCGCAGGTGATCCGCCCGGCCGAGCCCATTCTCCGCCAGGCGATGCATATCCAGCCGCCGGTGCCTTATGTCGGCTCCTCCCTCGGCGGTGCCCAGGGTGGTTCCGCGCTGGGCGCGAGCCGCCCGAGCCTCGCCCCGCCGGTGCCCTATGGCGCGGGCAACGTGGCGCGATGAACGATCTCGGCACGCCCCCTCCGGACCAACAGGGCCCGCCCGGCGCGCCCTCGCCCGATGCGCTGCCCGCCGGCCGTCCCCTCGGCTTCGCGCCCCGCCAGCCCAGCCGTGCCCTGCAGCGCGTCGCCCAGCCCGACCATGCCCGCCGTGCGCTCATGGAGCGCACCCGCACGCGCCTGGTCATCGCCGCCGCCGGCTTCACCCTTCTCTTCGGCGCGGTCGGGCTGAAGCTCGCTGATGCCACCATCGTTTCCCCACGCGAGCCGCGCCGCCTCGCCCATATCGAGCCCCCCTCGGCCATCATTCCCGAGCCGATGGCCCAGCGCGCGCCCATCACCGACCGCAATGGCGAGATCCTGGCCGTCTCCCTGCCCGTCTCGGGCCTCTACGCCAATCCGCGTCAGATCCCGAACCCGGTCGAGGTGGCCGACAAGCTGCGCAGCGTGCTGCCCCAGCTCGACCGTGACCGGGTGATCGCCCGCCTCTCCTCCGACAAGGGCTTCGTCTACCTCACCCGCTACCTGACGCCCCGCCAGATGCAGGCGGTGAACGACCTCGGCATCCCCGGCCTCTATTTCGAGGAAACGGAGCGCCGCTTCTACCCGCAGGGCCGGGCCGCCGTGCATGTGGTCGGCGGCGTGGACGTGGACGGCAACGGCACATCCGGCGTCGAGCGCTATTTCGACGAGCGCCTGCGCGAGCGCCGGGCCGATGCGCTGAAGCTCGCCATCGACGTGCGCGTGCAGCTCGCCGCGCGCGATGCCCTGGCCGAGGCCATCAGCGACTATTCCGGCATCGGCGGCGCCGCGATCGTGATGGATATCAACACGGCGGAAGTGCTGGCGATGGTCAGCCTGCCGGATTACGACGCGAACAACCCGCTTAGCGCAAGCCATTGCGCGCCCGAGCTGAACACCGTCACGAACGTCTGCGAGCGCTTCAACCGCGCCATCTCGGGCGTGTTCGAGCCGGGCTCGACCTTCAAGCTGCTCACCTCCGCCGCCGCCATCGACTACGGCACGGCCAATCCCTACGTGAACAGCTTCGACGCCTCAAAGCCGATGCGCTTCGGCCGTTTCAGCATCACCGACTACAAGGGAAAGAACCGCTGGCTCTCCTTCCCCGAGGTGCTGATCTATTCGTCGAACCTGGGTGCCGCGCATATCGCCGAGACCTTCGGCGAAGTGCGGCAGCGCCAATTCCTCGAGCGGATGGGCATGCTCCGCCCCGCACCGATCGAACTGCCCGAAGTCGCGCCGACGATGACGCCCTCGGCGCGTAACTGGCACCAGATCAACATGGTCACCATCTCCTATGGCCATGGCATCGCGGTCACGCCGCTGCATGTCGTGCGGGCCGTCTCGGCCATCGCCAATGGCGGCATCCTCCGCGCGCCGACCATCCTGGCTCAGCCGCCGGGTGAGGAACGCGAGGGCGTGCGGGTGCTCCAGCCGCGCACCTCGGAGCTGATGCGCCGCCTGATGCGCATCGTCGTTACCGACGGTTCGGGCAAGTCGGCTAACGTTCCGGGCTATTTCGTCGGCGGCAAGACCGGCACGGCGCAGAAGACGGGCCCGCATGGCGGCTATCTGATGAACAAGCGCATCGCGGCCTTCGTGGGGGCCTTCCCCATGCAGGCGCCGCGCTACGCCGTCTATGTGATGGTGGACGAGCCGAACCCGAACGCCCGCTCCTACGGCTATGCGACGGCAGGCTGGGTGGCGGCGCCGGCCGCCGGAGCCGTGATCAAGCGCATCGCGCCCATCCTGGGCCTCGTGCCGGATGATCCGAACAACCCGGCCATCATCGCCGCGACCAGCATTCCGGCCCAGCCGCGCCCGCCCGGCCCGGCCAATGCGGCCCGCCCGGCCCCGCCGGAGAGCAATGCCATCGCCCCGGCGGCCGCCACCGGCCCCGATGGCGCGCCCATCGCCGCTGCGGCGCCCGCCGCCGGCCGGCGCCCGGGCCAGTCCGGCGCTCAGCCTACCGGTGCCCAGTCTGCCGGTACCCCCGCGGCCACGGCCGCCGCCCGCCCCGCAGCGGCCCCTGCCGCGCGCCCGGCGGCGACGGCCAATGCCCAGCCCGCTTCGCGGCCCAATGCCGAATCCGTCGCGGAAGGCGCGCAGGGCGCCGACCGGCCGACCCGCGTTTCCGCACCGCCCCGCGCGACGCAGCCCACGCGCATCCCGCCCGCGACGCCCGCGCCCTCGCCTGCCGCGCCGCCCTCCGTGCTGCAGACACCGCCCGGCACCCTGCCGCCGCCGGTCCCGATGCGGCTGACGAGCTTCCTGCCCATCGGCCAGGCCGAGGCCGCCGAGGCCCGCCGCTCGGGCGAGCGGCTCATGCAGCGCGAGCCCGGCACCCCGCCGGCGCCCAATGCGAACCGATGACGCCATGGCCCCGCATCACGGCGCCCCGCCGCGCGGGGCATTCCCTCATGCGAATGTCTTCGATTCCGGCGGCATCCTCCCGGCCGGCACCACAGGGCTGACCGCCGACAGCCGGGCCGTGCGGCCCGGTTTTCTGTTTGCCGCCCTGCCCGGCGCCACGGCCGATGGCCGCGCCTTCATCGCCGATGCCGTGGCGCGCGGGGCCGGCAGCGTCCTCGTCCCCGAAGGCACGGACTGGCCCGCCGGCGTCCCGCCCCGCCCGCTGATCGAGGCGGCCGACCCGCGCCGCGCGCTCGCCCGCATGGCCGCCGCCTTCTATCGCCAGCAGCCCTGCATCGAGGTCGCCGTCACGGGCACGAACGGCAAGACCAGCACGGTGGATTTCCTCCGCCAGATCTGGGCGCTCGAGGGCCACCGGGCCGCCTCCATGGGCACACTCGGCCTCATCGCGCCGGGCTTCCCGCGCGGCCCCTCGCTCACCACGCCCGACCCGGTGACGCTGCATGCGACGCTCGCCGAACTGGCCCAGGCGCGCGTGACGCATGCCGCCATGGAAGCCTCCTCCCACGGGATCGAGCAGCGACGCCTCGACGGGGTGCGGCTCAAGGCTGCGGGATTCACGAACCTCACGCGTGACCATCTCGACTATCACGGCACCATGGAAGCCTACCGGGCGGCCAAGCTCCGCCTGTTCGACACCCTGCTCGAGCCGGGGGCGGCCGCCGTCATCAATGCCGATATGGACGCCGCAACCCTGGGCGCCCTCCGCGATATCGCAGCCCATCGCCGGCTTGCCCTCCACGAGGTGGGCGAGCGGGGCGAGGCGGTGCGCCTTCTCGCCCAGCGGCCCCTGCCCGAGGGCCAGGAGATCGAGTTGGAGGCCCATGGCCACCGCACGGGCCTGACCCTCTCCCTCCCCGGCCGCTTCCAGGCCGATAACGTCGTCATGGCCCTCGGCCTCGCCATCGCCACCGGCATGCCCGCCGACAAGGCTATCCGCCACCTGCCCGCGCTCACCGGAGTGCATGGCCGGATGGAACTCGCCGCCCGCCTGCCGAACGGGGCCGCGGCCTATGTCGATTATGCCCATACCCCCGACGCGCTGGAGCGGCTGCTGACGGCCCTGCGCCCGCATGCGACCGGCAAGCTCTGGGTGATTTTCGGCGCGGGTGGTGACCGCGATCCGGGCAAGCGCGGGCTCATGGGCGAGGTCTGCTACCGCCTGGCCGACCGCTGCATCGTCACTGACGACAATCCCCGTTCCGAAGACCCGGCCAGGATCCGGGCCGCCATCCTCGCCGCCTGCCCCGGCGCGATGGAAATCGGCGACCGCGCCAAGGCCATCGAGACCGCGCTCAACCAGATGGGCCCCGGCGACGTGCTGGCCCTTGCCGGCAAGGGCCATGAGTCGGGCCAGACGATCGCCGGCGTAACCTATCCTTTCGACGATACCGAGACGGTGCGCCGTCTCGCGGGGGCCATTCATTGAACGATATTTCCACCCCGCCCGTGCTCTGGACCGCCGAGGAACTGGCCGATGCCGCCTCGGGCAAGGTCACGCGCGATTTTTCGGTCACCGGGGTCTCGATCGACACGCGCAGCCTGAAGCCCGGTGACCTCTTCGTCGCCCTGCGCGACAGCCGCGACGGGCATGAATTCGTCGCCGATGCCCTGGCCAAGGGTGCGGCGGCGGCCCTCGTCGACCATCGCCTGCCCGGCTGGCCGGAAGATGCGCCCCTGCTGGAGGTAGCCGAGAGCCTGGCGGGCCTGACCATGCTGGGGGCCGCCGCCCGTGCCCGCTCGACGGCCCGCTTCATCGGCGTCACCGGCTCGGTCGGCAAGACGACCACCAAGGAAATGCTGCGCCACGGGCTCTCGGCGATCGGGCCGACCCATGCCTCGGCGGCCAGCTACAATAACCAGTGGGGCGTGCCGCTCACCCTCGCCCGCACCCCGCGCGACGCGGCCTATGCGGTGATCGAGATGGGCATGAACCATCGCCACGAGATCGCGCCCCTCTCGCAACTCGCCGAGCCTGAAGTCGCGGTCATCACCACCATCGCGCCCTCCCATATCGGCCATCTCGGCTCGCTGGAGGCCATCGCGGAGGAGAAGGGCGACATTCTCGCCGGCCTCCTGCCCGGCGGCACAGCCGTCTTCCCGCGCGATTCAGCCTTCTATGACCGCCTCGCCGAACGCTGCCGCGCCCAGGGCGCCAAGGTGGTGGGCTTCGGCGAACATCCGGAATCCGACGCCCGGCTGCTCGAATACGAGGGCCATGCAGAGGGCGGCGCCGCGAAAATCGAGCTGCATGGCGCGCAATTCGAGCTGCGCCTCGCCGCCCCCGGCCGCCATATGGCGCTGAACGCCCTCGCGGCGCTGGCGGCCGGCGTCGCGGCGGGCGCCGATCCCGGGCGGTTCGCGGCGAGCCTCGGCTTCTTCGGCGCGGGCGCGGGGCGCGGCCAGCGGCTGCAGATCGCCGTGCCCGGCGGCACCGCGCTGCTGATCGACGACAGCTATAACGGCCAGCCCACCGCCATGCGCGCGGGCCTGGCAGTGCTCGGCCTGCAGGACGCCAAGCGCCGCATCGCCGTGCTGGGCGACATGCGCGAGCTGGGCGATTTCGGCCCTGCCCTGCATGCGGAACTAGCGGCGGATGCGGCCCAGTCGGCCGATCTCGTCTTCTGCTGCGGCCCTCTGATGAAGAACCTCTTCGATGCCCTCCCGCCCGAGAAGCGTGCCGTGCATCTCCCCAATTCCGCCGCCCTGGCGCCGGCCGTGAAGGCCGTTCTCGCGCCGGGCGACGCCATCCTGGTCAAAGGCTCGCTCGGCAGCCGCATGGCCGTGATCGTCAATGCGCTCAAGGAACCGGCCGCATGATTCCCCTTCTTCTCGGCCGGTTGGCGGATGACTTCATCCTCTTCAACCTCCTGCGCTACACGACTTTCCGCGCCGGCGCCGCCTGCATGACGGCGCTGTTCCTCAGCCTCGCCTTCGGCCCGGCCATCATCCGCTGGCTCGCGAGCTTCCAGCGCGGCGGCCAGCCCATCCGCACCGATGGGCCGGAGCGGCACCTGATCGAAAAGAAGGGCACGCCCACCATGGGCGGCGTGCTGATCCTCTTCGCGCTGGGCATTTCCACCCTGCTCTGGGCCGATCTGCGCTCGGGCATGGTCTGGGCCGTGCTGACGCTGACGATGGGCTACGGGTTGCTGGGCTTCGCCGATGACTGGCTGAAGGTCACCAAGCGGAACACCAAGGGCGTCTCGGGCAAGATGAAGCTGCTGGTGCAGGCCGGGCTCGGCCTGATCGTGGCCATCTGGCTCGTCTCGCTCATGCCGGGCAGCATCGCGACGAAGATGACCATCCCCTTCTTCAAGGATGCGATGATCCCCTTCGGCCTGCTCTTCCCGCTGGTGGGCATGCTGGTGATGATGGGCGCCTCCAATGCGGTGAACCTGACCGACGGGCTCGACGGGCTCGCGATCGTGCCGGTGATGATCGCCTCGGGCGTCTTCACGCTGATCGCCTATCTCGTCGGCAATCGCATCTTCGCCGATTACCTGCAGCTGCTCGGCGTGCCGGGTGCCGGCGAACTGGCCGTCTTCTGCTCGGCGCTGATCGGCGCGGGCCTCGGCTTCCTCTGGTTCAACGCCCCGCCGGCCGCGGTCTTCATGGGCGATACGGGCTCGCTGGCCCTCGGCGGCGCCCTGGGCGCGGTGGCCGTCGCCACCAAGCATGAGGTGGTGCTGGCCATCGTGGGCGGCCTCTTCGTGGTCGAGACCGTCTCGGTCATCATCCAGGTCTTCTGGTACAAGCGGACGGGCAAGCGCGTCTTCCTCATGGCGCCGCTGCACCATCACTTCGAGAAGAAGGGCTGGCGCGAGCCGACCATCGTCATCCGCTTCTGGATCATCGCCGTGATCCTGGCCCTCATCGGCCTCTCGACCCTGAAGATCCGCTGATGGAACTCGGCTTCACCCCCTTCCGCGACCAGCGCATCGCCCTTCTCGGCCTCGGCAAGGCCGGGATGCCGGCCGCGCGCCGACTGGCCGCCTGGGGGGCGAGCGTCGTCTGCTGGGACGATAGCGACGCGGCCCGCCTCGCCGCGCAGACGGCGGGGCTGAGGGTGGCCGATCTCAATACCATCCCGTGGCGCTTCGACGCGCTGCTGATCTCCCCCGGCATCCCGCATCGCGGGCTGAAGGCCCATCCGGTGGCCCGCCGCGCGGCCCAGGCGGCGACGCCCATCCTCACGGATGCAGAATTCCTCTACCGCGCCCTGCGCTCCACCGGCTCGCTCGCGCGCTTCGCGGGCGTCACCGGCACCAATGGCAAATCCACCACCACGGCGCTGCTGGCCCATATCCTGGCGGGTGCGGGCATCCGTGTCGCGGCCGGGGCCAATCTCGGGCCCGCCGCCACCTCCCTGCCGCTGCTGGGCGATGACGGCGTCTATGTGCTGGAAATGTCGAGCTACATGCTCGAGCGCCTGGCCACGCTGCGCTTCGAGACGGCCTGCCTGCTGAACCTCTCCCCCGACCATCTCGACCGGCATGGCGACATGGAAGGCTATGCCAAGGCCAAGCGCCACATCTTCGACCGCCAGCGCCCGCAGGATACGGCCGTGATCGGGCAGGATGACGCGGCAACCGCCGCCATGGCCGAGGGGCTTACGGGCCGCATCGTCCCTATCTCGGGCGAAAAGCCCTGCCCCGGCGGCGTCTGGGCCGAGGGCAGCCTGCTGCGCGACGATGCCGGCGTCATCGCCGACCTTTCCGCCGCCCCTGCCCTGCCCGGCAGCCACAATGCGCAGAACGCCGCCGCCGCCGCCGCCATGGCCTTCGCGCTCGGCGTCTCGCGCGAGGCGGTGGCCGAGGGCATCCGCAGCTATCCCGGCCTGCCGCACCGGCAGGAGCGCGTGGGCGAGGTCGCGGGCGTCACCTTCATCAACGACAGCAAGGCCACCAATGCCGACAGCACCGCCCGGGCGCTGGCGAGCTACGAGCAGGTGGTGCTGATCGCGGGCGGCGTGCCCAAGGCGGGCGGCATCGAGAGCCTGGCCCCCTATTTCCCGCGCATCGCGCATTGCTTCCTCATCGGCGAGGCCGCGCCCGCCTTCGCGGCGACGCTTGCCGCCCATGGGGTGGAGCACACGCTCTCCGGCACCCTCGCCGCCGCGACCGCCGCGGCCGCCGCTTTCGCCCGCAATGCGCGGACGCCCTCGGGCGGGAAGCCGCCCGTGCTGCTCTCACCCGCCTGCGCGAGTTTCGATCAGTTCACCGGCTTCGAGGCCAGGGGCGACGCCTTCCGCGCCCTGGTCCAGGCCATGGCCGAGGGGAAGAAGGGCTGATGTCGCTCTCCCGTTCCGACAATTCCGTCCTCGGCCGCTGGTGGTGGACGATCGACCGCTGGACGCTGGCGGCCATCATGGCCCTGATCGGCTTCGGCTATATCCTGATGCTGGCCGCGAGCCCGGCCGTCGCCGAACGCATCGGAGCGGCGAGCCGCAACGTCTTCATCCTCAAGCAGGTCGTCTATCTGGGGATGGCGGCCGCGCTGATGCTGGTCATCTCCATCCTCTCGCCCAAGCAGATCCGGCGCCTCGCCCTGCTCGGCTGCGTCTGCGCCCTGGCACTGACGGCGGCGACGCTGGTGATGGGCATGGAGATCAAGGGCGCGCGGCGCTGGGTGAATATCCCGCTCATGGGCTCGGTGCAGCCCTCGGAATTCCTCAAGCCCTGCTTCGCCGTCGTCGCCGCCTGGCTCCTGGCCGAGGCGCGGAACGCCGGCCGCAAGGGCCTGATCTGGACGGGCTGCGCCGTCGGCCTCTACGGCGTCATCGCCCTGCTGCTGAAGTCCCAGCCGGACATGGGCATGCTGCTCGTGGTCAGCGCCGTCTTCCTCGCCCAGGCTTTCGTGGCGGGACTGAACCTCTTCCTGGTGGGCGCGCTGGCGGCCCTCGGCGTGCTGGGCGGCGTGGGCGCCTATTTCACGATTTCCCACTTCCATGACCGCGTGAACAAGTTCCTCTACCCCGAGGGGCGGGACAATTATCAGGTCGATGTCGCCCTCGAGGCCTTCGGCAATGGCGGGCTCATGGGCACCGGCCCGGGCGAGGGCCGCATCAAGATGGTCCTGCCCGACGCCCATGCCGACTTCGTCTTCGCCGTCGCGGGCGAGGAATATGGCATGATGGTCTGCCTGCTGATCCTCTTCCTCTTCGCCTTCATCGTGGTGCGCGGGCTGATCCGCCTGCTGGGCGAGACGGATTTCTTCGTCGTCCTGGCCGCGGCGGGGCTGCTGACCCAGTTCGGCCTCCAGGCCTTCGTGAACATGGCCTCGACCCTGCATCTCATCCCGACCAAGGGCATGACGCTGCCCTTCGTCTCCTATGGCGGCTCCTCGGTCATCGCCATCGCGCTGGGCATGGGCTTCCTCCTGGCGCTGACGCGCAAGCGCCTGACGCGCGCCGATGAGGACAGCCTATGAGCCGTCCCATCGTCATCGCCGCCGGCGGCACCGGCGGGCATCTCTTCCCCGCCGAGGCATTGGCGGCCGAGTTGATCGCCCGCGGCGAGCGCGTCGCGCTGATGACCGATGCGCGCTCCTCCGCCTTCGCCTCGGCCGCCTTCGCGGGCGCCGAGCGCTTCATCCTCAAGGGTTCGGGCCTCGCGGGGCATGGGGCGCTGAAGGCCGCCAAGGGCGCCATCGCCCTGGCCGTCGGCACGATCGAGGCGCGGGGGCTGCTCAAGCGGCTCGATGCGGCGGCGGTCGTGGGTTTCGGCGGCTATCCCTCCGTCCCGCCCGTGCTCGCGGCCCGGCTGCTTTCCGCCCGGCCCGTCGTGGTGCTGCATGAGCAGAATGCGGTGCTCGGCCGGGCCAACAAGCTCATGGCCCGCTTCGCCGATGCGCTGGCCCTCTCCTTCGCCGGCACCACGCGCGTGCCCTCGACGGCCGATAGCGTGCTGGTGGGCAATCCGGTGCGCCCGGCCCTGGCCGCGCTGGCCAGTCAGCCCTATGCCGCGCCCGAGCCCGGCGGCGCCATCCGCCTGCTGGTGACCGGCGGCTCCCTCGGCGCCCGCGTGCTCTCCGACGTGGTGCCCGCGGCCATTGCCCAGCTCGCGCCCGAGCTGCGTTCGCGCCTGCTCATCACCCAGCAGGCCCGGGCCGAGGATATCGACCGCGTCCGCGCCGCCTATGCGCCCACGGGCGTGCCGGTGGAGCTGGCGCCCTTCTTCGGCGATATCGCGACGCGGCTTTCCACGGCGCATCTGGTCATCGCCCGCGCCGGGGCCTCCACCATCGCGGAACTGGCCTGCGCCGGCCGGCCCTCGCTGCTGGTGCCGCTGCCCAATGCCATCGACGACCATCAGAGCGCCAATGCCCGTGCCCTGGTTACCGCCGGAGCCGCCCAATTGATGCCGCAGGCGCGGTTTACACCCGAATCACTTGCGGCCGCGCTCGTGGAGTGGCTCACCACGGCCGGTAAACTCACCCGCGCCGCCGAGGCCGCCGCCGGGCTCGCCCAGCCGGACGCCGCCCGCAGCCTCGCGGACCTGACACTGCAACGCATCGCCGCCCGCGCGGGGATGCGAACGGAGACACGCTGATGCGCGCCCTGCCGCTCAATATCGGCCCCATCCATTTCGTCGGCATCGGCGGCATCGGCATGTCGGGCATCGCCGAGGTGCTGCACAATCTCGGCTACCAGGTTCAGGGCAGCGATATCGCCGAGAATGCCAATGTCGCGCGGCTGCGCCAGGCGGGTATCCCGGTCTCGATCGGCCATGCCTCGGCCAATCTCGGCCAGGCGCAGGTCGTCGTCACCTCCACGGCGGTGAAGAAGGACAATCCCGAGGTCGTCGCCGCGCGCCAGCACATGGTGCCCGTGGTGCGCCGCGCGGAGATGCTGGCCGAGCTGATGCGCCTGAAATGGGCCATCGCCATCGGCGGCACCCATGGCAAGACAACCACGACCTCCCTCGTCGCCTGCGTGCTCGAGGCCGCCAAGATCGACCCGACGGTGATCAATGGCGGCATCATCAATGCCTGGGGCTCGAATACCCGCCTCGGCGCGGGCGAGTGGATGGTGGTCGAGGCCGACGAGAGCGACGGCTCCTTCCTCAAGCTCCCCGCCGTGGTCGCCGTGGTCACCAATATGGACCCGGAGCATCTCGACCACTGGGGCACGGATGAGGCGATGAAGGAGGGCTACCACCAGTTCGTCAGCCACATCCCCTTCTACGGCTTCGCGGTGCTTTGCATCGACCATCCGAACGTCCAGGCGATGATCCCGAAGCTCTCGGATCGCCGCATCATCACCTATGGCTTTTCGCCCCAGGCCGATGTCCGCGCCGAGCGCGTGATCACCGACCGCATGGGCGCCACTTTCGAGGTCTCGGTGCAGGACCGCGCGACGGGCCGCTCGCGCCTGCTCAAGCCCTTCCGCCTGCCGATGCTCGGCCAGCACAATGTCCAGAACGCGCTGGCGGCCATCGCCATCGGCGTGGAGATGGATATCGACGAGGCGACCATCCGCTCGGCGCTCGCCGGCTTCAAGGGCGTGAAGCGCCGCTTCACCCGCACCGGCGAGGCCAATGGCATCCAGGTGATCGACGATTACGGCCACCACCCGGTCGAGATCGCAGCCGTGCTCAAGGCCGCCCGCCAGGCGGGGGCGCGCAACGTCATCGCCGTGGTGCAGCCGCATCGCTTCTCGCGCCTGCAGTCGCTCTTCGACGAATTCTGCCAGTGCATGAACGATGCGGGCACGGTGATCGTGGCCGATGTCTATGCCGCCGGCGAGCAGCCCATCCCGGGTGTGGACCGCGACGCGCTGGTGGAGGGCCTGCGCAGCCATGGCCATCGCTCGGTCGTGCCGCTGCCGGGGCCGGACAGCCTGGCCGAGATGATCCATGCCATGGCCAAGCCGGGCGACTACGTCGTCTGCCTCGGCGCGGGCAATATCACCGCCTGGGCCCATGCCCTGCCGGAGCAGCTCACCGCGCTTCAGTCGCGCCAGCCCGGCGCGCGCCGCCTGGGCCAGGGCTGATGAGCGCCGCGATGAGCGCCCCCGCCTCCCCCCTGCCCGCTCTGCGCGGGCGGGTGCAGGCAGGCGCGCCCCTCGCGCCCCAGACCTGGTTCCGCGTCGGCGGCCCGGCCGAATGGCTGGTGCGCCCGGCCGATGCCGATGACCTCGTGACGCTGCTGCGTGAGATGCCGGCCGAGATGCCGCTGACCGTGCTCGGCGCGGCCTCGAACCTCATCATCCGCGATGGCGGGCTCAAGGGCGTGGTCGTGAAGCTCGCCCGCGGCTTCTCCGAGATCGTGGTGGAGGCCGATGGCGTCATCGCCGGTGCCGCGGCGCTCGATGTGACGCTCGCCGAATACGCCGCCGCCGCCGGGCTCTCGGGCCTCGAATTCCTCTGCGGCATCCCCGGCGCCATCGGCGGCGCGGTCTTCATGAATGCCGGTGCCTACGGCGCCGAGGTGAAGGACGTGCTGGACTGGGCCGAGATCGCGACGCCCGAGGGGGTGAAGCGCCTCTCCAATGCCGAGCTGGGCTTCACCTACCGTCACTCGCAACTGCCGGAAGGTTGCGTGGTGATAAAAGCACGTTTTCGGGCGCAACCCGGTGACTCATCCGCCGTTACCGCGCGGATGAATGAAATCCGCGCTGCCCGGGAGGCTAGCCAGCCCGTGCGCGCCCGCACCGGAGGCTCCACCTTCAAGAACCCGCCCGGCCAGAAGGCCTGGGCGCTGATCGACGCCGCCGGCTGCCGGGGCTTGACCCTCGGCGGCGCGCAGGTGTCGGAGAAGCACTGCAACTTCCTCCTCAACCTCGGCACCGCCACGGCGGCCGATATCGAGGAACTGGGCGAGGAAGTGCGGCGCAGGGTGCACGAATCGAGCGGGATTATGCTCGAATGGGAAATCCGCCGGGTGGGGGAGTTGAGGGCATGAGCGAACAGGGCAAGCATATCGCGGTGCTCTTCGGCGGCATTTCCGCCGAGCGCGACGTTTCGCTCGCCACGGGCAAGCAGGTGGTCGCCGCCCTCCAGGAGGCCGGCTACCGCGTGACGGCCGTGGATGTGGGCGAGGATCTGGCAGCCCTCATCAACCGGCTCAAGGCCATCAAGCCCGACGCCGTCTTCAACGCCCTGCACGGCCGCTTCGGCGAGGATGGCGCGATCCAGGGCGTGCTGGACTGGATGGGCCTGCCCTATACCCATTCCGGCGTGCGCCCCTCGGCCATCGCGATGGACAAGGCCAGCGCCAAGGCCATCTTCGCGGCCCATGGCCTGCCCGTCGCCGAGCATCGCCTCGTCAGCAAGGATGAGCTGGCCGCCGCCGATCCGCTGCCGCTTCCCTATGTGGTCAAGCCGGTGAACGAGGGTTCCTCGGTCGGCGTCGAGATCCTGAAGGCGGGAGACAATCGCCGCGCCGATATCGCCGCGGCCTGGCGCTTCGGTGATACGATCATGGCCGAGACCTATATCCCCGGCCGCGAGCTGACCGTCGCGATTCTGGGCGAGGAGCCGCTGGCCGTCACCGAGATCGACACCGGCAACGTCTTCTACGACTACGAAGCGAAATACGCCGATGGCGGCAGCCGGCACACGCTGCCCGCCCCGGTGCCCGCCGACATCGCCGAGAAGGCCAAGGACATCGCGCTCCGCGCCCATAAGGCGCTCGGCTGCCGCGGCGTCTCGCGCTCCGACCTGCGCTATGACGATACCGGCGAGGGGCCGGGCAAGCTCTACCTGCTGGAAGTGAATACCCAGCCCGGCATGACCCGCACCTCGCTCCTGCCCGAGCAGGCGGCGCATCGCGGCATCAGCTTCCCCGCGCTTTGCGACTGGCTGGTCAAGGAGGCGCGTCATGGCGCGTAGCGCGATGGGCATGGTCAGCGAGCCCAGCCCGCGCGCCGGCCGTGGCCGCGCCGCCGGGGCGGCCGCGAATGACGACGACATGGAAGCGGCACCACCCCCCGCCCCGCGTGCCCCGCGCGAGGCCCGGGGCCGCGCCGCCCAGCGCCTGGCCAATAGCCGCGCGAAGGAGCCGGAACGCCCGAGCCCCGTCCGCCTCTGGCTGCGCCGCCGCCGCAAGCTCCTGCGCCCCATGGGCATCGGCATCGCCTCCATCGCGGGCATCGCCGTGGTCGCAGCCGGCATCTATGCGCTCGACCCGACCTCCCGCCTGCGCTTCATAGTCGAGAATTTCGCCGTCTTCGCCCGCGACAATGCCGGTTTCGCCGTGCAGGAAGTCGAGGTGGTCGGCCGCAAGAACACGCCCAAGGAGCTGCTCTACAGCGCGCTCGGCGTCTCGCGCGGCGACCCCATCCTCTCCTTCTCGCCCGAGGCGGCGAAGGAGCGGCTGGAGACGATTTCCTGGGTCGAGAAGGCGAGCATCGAGCGGCACCTGCCCGACCGCATCGTCATCCACCTGACGGAACGCGCGCCTTTCGCCATCTGGCAGAACAACAACCGCTTCGCGATCATCGACCGCGAGGGGCGCGAGGTCGTGGCCGACCGGCTCGACGCTTTCGGGCCGCTGCCGCTGGTCGTGGGCGCAGGCGCCAATACCACCGCCGCCGGCCTGATCGAGCAGCTGCACGACGCGCCGGACCTGCTGGCCCGCACCCAGGCGCTGGTGCGCATCAGCGAGCGGCGCTGGAACCTGCGCCTCTATAACGGCGCCGACGTGCTGCTGCCCGAGGGGCATGAGGAGGCCGCCATCCGCCGCCTCGCCGAATTGCAGCAGCGCGACGCCCTGCTCGACCGGCCACTCGCCGCCATCGACCTGCGCCTGCCGGACAAGCTGGTGCTGCGCCCCATCCCGACCGCCGCGCCGGCGGAGCAGACGCCCCAGCGCCGAGGCAGCGGACGCGGATGAGCGGGCGTCTCCCGGCCCCGATCGAGCCTCCCGCGAGCGGCCGCCCCCGCCGGCACGCCCGCGCGGGCATGTTCGGCGTGCTGGATATCGGCACGAGCAAGGTCGTCTGCCTCATCGCCCGCATCGAGGGCGATGGCCGCCCCCGCGTGATCGGCTTCGGCTGGCAGCGCGGGCGCGGCGTGAAGGGTGGCAATATCGTCGATCTGGAAGATGCCGAGCGCGCCATCCGCGCCGCCGTCGGCCAGGCGGAGGATATGGCCGATACGCGCCTCACGGGTGTGATCGCCAATCTCTCCAGCGGCCAGCCCGCCTCGCGCCTTCACAATATCCAATGGCCCGTAGGCGACCGCGCCGTGACCGATGGCGATCTGCGCGCCATCGTCACCGAAGGGCGCCGCCGCACGGCCGAGGAAGGCCGCGAAACGGTGCATGCCTTCCCCCTCGGCTTCACCATCGACGCGACACCCGGCGTCGATGATCCGCGCGGCATGATTTGCGAAACCCTTGGCGCGCGCCTGCATCTCGTCGATGCCAGCAGCGCCTCGCTCCGCAATCTCGGCGCCTGCCTGCTGCGCGGCGATCTCGAGGCGGAGGAACTGGTCTCGGCGCCCTATGCCGCCGCCCTCTCCACCCTCGTCGATGACGAGCGTGAACTGGGTGCCACGGTGATCGACATGGGCGCCGGCACCACCAGCATGGCCATGTTCCATGAGGGGCATCTCGTGCATACCGCGCAGATCCCCGTCGGCGGCTGGCAGGTCACGAATGACCTCGCGCGTATTCTCGCCGCCCCCCTCGCCCAGGCCGAGCGCATCAAGACGTTGCATGGCGGCGTGCTCGGCACCGTCGAGGACGAAAAGGAGATGCTCCCCGTCCAGCAGGTCGGCGAGGATGAGGAGCAGCTCGTGCGCGTGCCCAAGGCCATGGTGGTCGGTATCATCCGCCCCCGTCTCGAAGAGACTTTCGAGCTGGTGCGCGACCGCCTCGAACATGCGGGGCTCGGCCGCGAAGCCGGCTCGCGCGTCGTGCTGACGGGCGGCGGCAGCCAGCTCGTCGGCGTGCGCGAGATGGCCGCGCAAATTCTCGGGAGGCAGGTCCGCCTCGGACGGCCTCAACCGGTGCGTGGGTTGCCCGAAGCAGCTCAGGGGCCGGGTTTTGCGGTAGCCCATGGCCTTTTGGCCTGGGGTGCCGGTGAGGGCCGGCCGGTGCTCGACATCGACTATGGCTCAGTACAACCGAGAGGCTTCATTTCCCGTCTTGTGCACTGGCTACGAGACCGAGTCTGATGCACAAGTCGCGAATCGACCCCTCGTCCATCCCCCCGCGTCGCCAATCCACTCGGCGCACAGATTGAGCGCCCAGGAGACCGGAATCATGACATTGAATCTCACCATCCCGGCCCAGCAGCACACGGATTTCACGCCGCGCATCACCGTCATCGGTGTTGGCGGCGGTGGCACCAACGCGGTCAACAACATGATCTCGATGGGCCTCGACGGCGTCGAGTTTCTCGTCGCGAACACGGACGCGCAGAGCCTGGTGCACGCGAAGGCTGAGCGCCGCGTGCAGCTCGGCCCGCACCTGACGCAGGGCCTCGGCGCCGGCGCCAAGCCTGAGATCGGCCGCGCGGCCGCCGAGGAGGCGATGGAGGAAATTGCCCGCCACCTCGAAGGCGTGCACATGGTCTTCATCACCGCCGGCATGGGTGGCGGCACCGGCACGGGTGCTGCCCCGGTCATCGCCCGCATGGCGCGCGAGCGCGGCGTGCTTACGGTCGGCGTCGTGACCAAGCCCTTCGATTTCGAAGGCCCGAAGCGCAAGCGCGCCGCGGATCTCGGCCTGGATGAGCTGCAGCAGTTCGTCGACACGCTCATCGTCGTGCCGAACCAGAACCTCTTCCGCATGGCCAATGAGCGGACGACCTTCGCCGAGGCCTTCAAGATGGCCGACAACGTCCTCTACATGGGCGTGCGCGGCGTGACCGACCTCATGGTCAACCCCGGCATGGTGAATCTCGACTTCGCCGATATCCGCACCGTCATGGCGGAGATGGGCAAGGCGATGATGGGCACCGGCGAGGCCGAGGGCGAGGATCGCGCGGTGAAGGCGGCCGAGGCCGCCATCAGCAACCCGCTGCTCGAGGACACCTCGATGCTCGGCGCCAAGGGTGTGCTGATCAACATCACCGGCGGCTACGACATGACGCTGTTCGAGGTGGACGAAGCCGCGAACCGCATCCGCAAGGAAGTCGACGAGGAAGCCAACATCATCTTCGGCACCTCGGTGGACGAGAAGATGAACGGCACGATCCGCGTCTCCGTCGTCGCCACCGGCATCGACAGCCAGGAGATGAAGGAGGCCGAGCGCCCCCGCCTGGTCGCCGTCGGCAATGGCGGCACGGTGCAGGTGAACGCCGTTGGCGGCCAAACCGTGGCGCCGCAGGCCGCCCCGGCCGCTGCCCGCCCCGCCGCCTTCCCGGGTGCCTTCAACCCGGCCCAGGCCCGTCCGGCCGCGCCCGCCCCGGCGCCGGGCCCCGCCCCGCTGCGCATGCCCGCCCAGGGCGCGCCCGCGGCGCCGGGTGCGCTGCGCCGCCCGGCCGGCTTCGCCCCGGCCCAGGCCGAGATCCCGATGGCTGCCCCGGCCCAGGCCCCGATGGCCGAGCCGCAGGCGGAGCCCACCGTCGGCTTCCAGCCCGCCACTCCGGCGCCGGCCGCCCCGGCCCCGGCCGAAGCGCCGCTGCGTGCGCCGGTCTCGGCCCGTCCGGCCGCTCCCGCTGCGCCGGCCCCGGCCGCTTTCGGCAGCCTTTTCCGCAAGGCTACTGGCCTGATGAAGCGGCAGATGCCGGAAGGCCATTATGAGCCGCAGGCTGAGCACCAGGCCCCGCGCCAGCAGCAGCCGCAGGCTCAGGCCCCGCAGCAGCGCAGCGAGGATATGGGCCTCGACATCCCGACCTTCCTGCGCCGCCAGTCGAACTAATGAAAAGGGGGCCGAAAGGCCCCCTTCTCTTTTGGGGTGCACCCTGAGGCGCCCCAGATCACCCGCGGGGAATGCTCGCGGCGAGAATGCTGCCGCTCTGGCTCTCGGTGATCAGCAGCGTCGTGCCATCCGGGGCGAAGCAGCAATTCGTCGGCATGCGGCCCCAGGCGCGGCAATCCAGCGCGAAAATCGGCACGCCATGCGCATCGAAGCCCCAGACCATGCCATGGCCGGGATTGGCGACGAAAAGCCGGTCCATCGCATCCACCGCCATGCCATCGGGCCCTGACGTGCCGGCGGGCAGCCGCGCGAAGCAATTGGCCTTGGCGACCAGCGCATCCGAGCGCAGCGCGAAGCGCCACACCTCGCAGGAGCGCGTCATCGCCACATAGCAATGCGTGCCCGCGCGATTGAGCGCGATGCCGTTCGGGCTCGGGCCGTTCGAGATCAGCCGGTCGATCCGCCCATCCGCGCCCAGGCGATAGACGCGGCCTGAAGGGTCCTGCAGCCCGGTCTGCCCCTGGTCGGTGAAGAGCACGCCGCCATCGGGCGCGAGCACCAGGTCATTGAGCCCCTTGAAGCCCTCGGTCAGCGCGTGTTCCAGCAGCGGCGTGATGGCGCCCGTCGACGGGTCCAGGCTCAGCAATCCGTGGCGATAATCGGCGATCAGCACCGCCCCTTCGGCCTGGGGCGCCAGCCCGTTCGGCCAGCCGTCATAGGCGACGATCTCCTCCCAGCTATCCGGCCCCACGGCGAAGATCCGGCCATAGGGAATATCCGTCACCAGGAAGCGGCCGGCGCTGTCGAAACAGGGCCCTTCGAGGAAACTGTCGATCTCGACACCCCCGCGATTGGAATCCGCCCAGGCCGTGCGGCGCGGGCGGCGATGGCGGTCGGGCAGACGGGCGAAAAGCTGGACCGGCAGGTCCTTCGGCGGGGCGAAATACATGGGCCGCACCCTGCGCGGGCGCTCGGACCTCGGCAAGGGGGGGCCTCGGCAAGAGGGCGGCTAACGGCTAACAGCAATCGTCATTGCACACGCGGGTATGATGCTAGCTGCAATGACCTTTTTTTGCTAAACATCGGGTAATCTAAAGGGTGCTCCTCGCCGGGCCGCCCTGACCTCACGAGGGGGCGCCGCCTGCGTGTGAAAGGCATGCGCCGCCATCGATCACACAAGGGATTACGGATGCTCCGACGCGCTACCTTCGCGATCGGCCTGATCGCCGTCGCGCAGCCTGCCTTCGCTCAGTTCGGCCCCTCCGGCCCGCCGGCCGTGGGCGTGATGACTGTGGCACCCCGCCCGGTGACGGAGACAGCGGATTTCGTCGGCCGCGTGGAGGCGACGGACCGCGTCGAGCTCCTCGCCCGCGTCACGGGCTTCCTGCAGGAGCGGCTCTTCAAGGAAGGCACCGAGGTGAAGCAGGGCGACGTGCTCTTCCGCCTGGAAAAGCCGCCCTTCGAGGCCGAACTGGCCCGCGCCCGCTCCACCCTCGCCTCGGCCGAGGCCGAGCAGGCCAATGCACGCATCAATCTCGGCCGCGCCCGCGAGCTGCTGCGCACGCCCGCCGGCCAGCAATCCCGCGTCGATGACGCGACGGCCTCCGAGCGCACCTCAGCCGCCTCCGTCATGGGCGCACAGGCGCAGTTGCGCACGGCGGAGATCAACCTCGGCTATACCGAGATCACCGCGCCCATCACGGGCAAGATCGGCCGCAGCAATTTCGCCGTCGGCAGCGTCGTCGGCCCCAGCGCCGGCCCGCTCGCCACCATCGTCAGCCAGGACCCGATGCGCGTCGCCTTCCCGGTCAGCGCGCGCCAAGCGCTGGAGCTGCGCAACCGCTACGAGAGCCGCGGCGGGGCCGATGCCGTGCGCATCCGCATCAAGCTCAGCGATGGCAGAGTCTATCCCCATCCCGGCCGCATCGAGTTCATCGACAACCAGATCGACCGCAATACCGACAGCATCCTGATCCGCGCGCTCATCCCCAACCCGGTGCGGCAGGTCAATGGCCGGCCCGCGCCTGACGGCGACCGGGAGCTGATCGACAATCTCTTCGTCAATGTCGTGGTCGAGGGCGTGCAGCCGGTGATGGCGCTGACCGTGCCACGCGCCGCGGTGCTGCAGGACCAGCAGGGAAGCTACGTCCTCGTCGTCGATGCCGAGAAGAAGGCGCAGCGCCGCAACATCCGCCTCGGCCGCTCCACACCGGAGACGGCCGTGATCGAGGATGGGCTAAAGGAAGGCGAGACGGTCATCACCGAGGGCATCCAGCGCGTGCGCCCCGGCCAGGAGGTGAACCCCGCCCCCGCCGGCGCGCCGCCGCCCAATGCCGGCCGCCAGGGCTGAGGGCGCGGCATGATCTCCTCGGTTTTCGTCGACCGCCCCCGGCTCGCGATCGTCATCGCGATCCTGACGACCATCGCGGGCCTCATCTCGCTCACCCGCCTGCCGGTCTCGCAATTCCCCGATATCGTGCCGCCGCAGGTGCAGGTGGTCGCGAATTACGCGGGCGCCTCCGCCTCGGTCGTGGAAACCACCGTGGGCCAGGTGCTGGAGAGCCAGATCAACGGCGTCGACCGCATGATCTACATGAAGTCGAACAGCGGCAATGACGGCTCCTACCAGCTCAACGTCTCCTTCAGCCTGGGCACGGATCCCGATATCGCCACGGTGAACGTGAATAACCGCGTCCAGGCCGCCCTCGCCCGGCTACCGGCCGAGGTGCAGCGTTCGGGCGTGACGGTGCGCAAGCAGTCCTCGGCGGTGCTGGCCTTCAGCTTCCTCTATTCGCCCGATAATTCGCAGACGCCGCTGTTCCTCTCGAATTACCTGACGATCAACATGCTTGACACGCTCGCCCGCGTGCCCGGCATCGGCTCGATCAGCATCTTCGGCGCCATGGATTACTCCATGCGCATCTGGTTCGACGTGGACCGGCTCATCAGCCTGAGCATGACGCCGTCCGACGTCATCGCGGCGATCCAGGCCCAGAACGTGCAGGCGCCCGTGGGCCGCATCGGCGCGCGGCCGACGACCGAGGGGCAGCAGTTCCAGCTCAATCTCGAAACCAAGGGCCGCCTGAGCAGCCCGGAGGAATTCGGCAATATCGTCATCCGGGCCAATGCAGACGGCTCGGTCCTGCGCGTGCGCGATATTGCGCGGGTCGAGATCGGGGCGAGCACGGAGGATACCGAGAACCGCTACATGGGCCAGCCGGCCATCGCCTTCGGCGCCTATCTCTCGCCGGGCGCCAATGCGGTGCAGACCTCCACGGCCCTCAAGCGCACGCTGGAGCAGCTCAAGACGCGCTTCCCCTCGGGCGTGGACTACACGGTCTTCTACGACACGTCGGACTTCGTGAACGACACGATCCACGAGGTCATCAAGACGCTGCTCGAGGCCTTCGTCCTCGTCGTCATCGTGGTCTATCTCTTCCTCGGCAGCCTTCGCGCCACGGTGATCCCCACGGTCGCGGTGCCGGTCAGCCTGATCGGCGCCTTCATCGTGATGCTGATCCTGGGCTATTCGGCCAATACCGTCTCGCTCCTGGCCATGGTTCTGGCCATCGGCATCGTCGTCGATGACGCCATCGTCGTGGTCGAGAATGTCGAGCGCGTGATGCAGGAGCATCCGGAGCTTTCCCCCGCCAATGCCACCAAGAAGGCCATGAGCGAGATCACGGCGCCGATCATCGCGATCACGCTCGTGCTGCTCTCGGTCTTCGTGCCCATCGCCTTCGTCCCCGGCCTCTCGGGCGAGCTGTTCCGCCAATTCGCGGTGACGATCTCGGCGGCGATGGTGATCTCGGCCATCAACGCGCTCACGCTCTCGCCCGCGCTCTGCGCCATGATCCTGCGGCCGCATCACGGGCCGCGCCGGGGCCCCATCGGCTATGTGTTGCGCGGCATCGACTGGACGCGCGACCGCTACGCCGGCGGCGTCAGGCGGCTGCTGCGCGTCTCGGCGCTTTCCATCCTGCTCACGGCGGGTTTCGCGGTGGGCATCTGGCAGCTCAGCCTGCGCACGCCTACGGGCTTCCTGCCGCAGGAAGACCAGGGCGCCTTCTTCGTGCAGGCGCAATTGCCGCCCGGCGCCTCGGTGGAGCGCACGCGCGAGGTGGTGAAGCAGATCGAGGCGATCATCCAGCGGAACCCCGCCGTTCAGGGCACGCTCGCCATCGTGGGCTTCTCGCTCATCGACGGCGGCGCGCAGCCCAATTCGGCCTTCCTCGTCGCCCGCATGAAGCCCTTCGCCGAGCGCACCGACGCCATGGCGAGCGTGCAGGCGTCGATCGGGCGGACCTTCGGCGAGGTGCAGTCCATCCGCACCGCGAGCATCTTCGCCTTCAACGTGCCGCCCATCATCGGCCTCGGCACGGGCGGCGGCTTCGAATATGTGTTGCAGGATTACGAGGGCCGTTCGCCCAACGAACTCGGCTCGGCCATGCTCGGCCTCATTGTACCCGCGAATCAGGACCCGAAGCTCACGGCCGTCTTCTCGACCTTCACCGCCAATACGCCGAGCATCTATCTCGACGTGGACCGCGACAAGGCGCAGGCGCTCGGCATCAACATCGTCGATATCTTCACCGCGCTGCAGGCCACGCTCGGCAGCTACTACATCAACGACTTCAACCTCTTCGGCCGCACCTGGCGCGTGAACCTCCAGGCCAATGCGCCCGACCGCGACGATATCGACGATATCTGGCGCATCCATGTCCGGGGCCGCTCGGGCGAGATGGTGCCGCTGCGCGCGCTCGCCGAAATCCGCACCGTGATCGGGCCGCAGACCATCAGTCGCTACAACAACTACCGCGCGCTGGTGATCAACGGCTCGCCCCGGCCCGGCATCTCCTCGGGCGATGCGCTGGAGGCGATGGAACAGCTCTCCAACCGCGTGCTGCCGCCGGGCTATGGCTATGAATGGACCGGCACGGCCTATCAGGAGAAACTGGCGAGCGGGCAGACGGCGGCGATCCTCGCCCTGGCGGTGCTCTTCGCCTATCTCTTCCTGGTCGCGCTTTACGAGAGCTGGATCATCCCCATCCCGGTGCTGCTCTCCATCGCGGTGGGCGGCGTGGGCTCCTTCCTGGGCATCTGGCTCTCGGGGCTCAGCCTCGACATCTATGCCCAGATCGGCCTGGTGGTGCTCATCGCCCTCGCGGCCAAGAACGGCATCCTCATCATCGAATTCGCGAAGGATGCCCGCGAGCGGGGGGCCTCCATCCGCGATGCGGCGCTGGAAGGCGCCCGGCTGCGCTTCCGCGCGGTGATGATGACCTCCATCGCCTTCGTCCTCGGCCTGCTGCCGCTGGTGCTGGCGACGGGGGCGGCGGCCGTCTCCCGCCGGGCGGTGGGCACGCCGGTTTTCGCGGGGATGCTGGCGGCGGCCTGTATCGGCATCTTCATGATCCCGATGCTCTACATGGTCTTCCAGAGCTTCCGGGAGCGCTCCAAGGCGCTCTTCACCCGTCGGAAGCCCGCGCCGCACACGGCGCCCTGAAACAGAAAGGGGCCAGGCGCTGATCCGCCCGGCCCCTTCCGCTTTCGCGGTCGCTCGCGCAAACGCGGCCTTCCCACATCCCGCCGAGCGGCTACACTTCCCCCAAACGGGGCGGTTCAGGCCCCACCCTCGGAGGATGTGTTCCCATGCCCAAATTCGGCTTGAGCCAGGCTGTCCGCCGCATCGAGGACCCCCGGCTGCTCGTGGGCGCCGGCCGCTATACCGACGATGTGAGCCGCCCGAACCAGACCTTCGGCGTGGTGCTCCGCAGCCCGCATGCCCATGCCAAGATTCTCTCCATCGACACCTCGGCTGCCCTCGCCGTGCCAGGCGTGCTCGCGGTGCTGACAGCCGCCGACTGGAAGGCCGACGGGCTCGGCGAAGTCCCCTGCGTCATCCCGCTCAAGAACAGCGACGGCACGCCCCGCGGCGAAACTCCGCGCGGCGCGCTGGCCGATGGCGTAGTGCGCCATGTGGGCGATGCCGTGGCCTTCGTGGTGGGCGAGACCTACCAGGCCGCGCGCGACGGCGCCGAGGCGGTGATGGTCGATTACGAGACGCTCCCCGCCGTGACCGACCTCGCCACCGCGACCGAGCCGGGCCAGCCGCTTGTCTGGGAGAATATCCCGAACAATACCGTCTTCGACTGGTCCACCGGCGATGCCGCCAAGGCAGAGGCGCTCTTCGCCCAGGCCGCGCATGTGGTGAAGCTGAAGGTGGTGAATAACCGCATCGTCGTGAACAGCATGGAAACCCGCGCGGCCCATGCGGAATACGACGCGGAAACCGGCCGCTTCACGCTCCATGCTGGCACCCAGGGCTCCTGGCTGGTGAAGGACCTGCTGGCCAAGTCGGTCTTCAACCTGCCGCCCGAGAAGTTCCGTGTCGTCACGCCCGATGTCGGCGGCGGCTTCGGCATGAAGCTCTATATGTATGGCGAATACGCGCTCTGCTGCTGGGCCGCGCGCAAGCTGAACCGCCCCGTGAAATGGACCGCCGAGCGCATGGAGGCCTTCGTCTCCGATACGCATGGGCGCGACAACATCACCCTGGGCGAGCTGGCGCTGGATGCCGATGGCAAGTTCCTCGCGCTGCGCACCACGAATTACGCGGGCATGGGCGCCTATCTCTCCAGCTTCGCGCCCTATATCCCCACCGGCGCGGGCACCAAGGTTCTCGCCAGCGTCTATCATTTCCAGGCCATCCACGCCCATGTCATCGGCGTGCTGACCCATACGGTGCCGGTCGATGCCTATCGCGGCGCCGGGCGGCCGGAGAGTAACTATCTCGTCGAGCGCCTGATCGACGCCGCCGCGCGCGAGCTGAAGATCGACCGGATCGAGCTGCGCAAGCGCAACATGGTCGGCCCCTCGGCCATGCCTTACGTCTCCGCCATGGGGCAGCGCTACGATTCCGGCGAGTTCGAAACCGTGCTCGACGCCGCGTTGAAGAAGATCGACTGGGCCGGCTTCCCCGCCCGCAAGGCCGAGGCGGCCAAGCGCGGCAAGAAGCGCGGCATCGGCATCGCCTATTATCTCGAAGCGACCGGCGGCGATTCCTCCGAGCGCGCGGAAGTGCGTTTCGCCGCCGACGGTTTCGCCGAGGTGCTGGTCGGCACGCAGAGCACCGGCCAGGGCCATGAAACGGCCTATGCCATGATCACGAGCCACGAACTCGGCATCCCCATCGAGAAGATCCGCGTCATCCAGGGCGATTCCGACGTGATCCCGACCGGCGGCGGCACGGGCGGCGCGCGCAGCCTCTATTCCGAAGGCACCGCCCTGCTCGCCACCACGGCCACCGTGCTGGAAAAGGGCAAGCAGGCGGCGGGCGAGGTGCTGGAGGCAGCACCGGTCGATATCGAATTTGGCAAGGGCCGCTTCACCATCGTCGGCACCGATCGCGGCATCGGCATTCTCGATCTCGCGGCCGAGCAGCGCGCCCGCGCCGCCCGTGGCGAGCCCGCGACGCTGCTGGACGCCGCCGAGGTCGCCGGCATTCCGCACCATACCTTCCCCAATGGCTGCCATCTGGCCGAGGTGGAGATCGACCCGGAGACGGGCCGCGTCGCCATCCCGACCTATATCGTGGTGGATGACGTGGGCCATGCGCTGAACCCGCTGATCGTGCGCGGGCAGGTGCATGGCGGCGTGGCGCAGGGCATCGGCCAGGCGATCTACGAGCGCACCAGCTACGATGCCGAAAGCGGCCAGCTCCTCTCGGCCTCCTTCATGGATTACCATGTGCCCCGCGCCATCGACCTGCCCTCGATCGACGTGGAGCTGATGGAAATCCCCTGCGAGACCAATCCGCTGGGCGTGAAGGGCGCGGGCGAGGCCGGGGCGGTGGGCAGCCCGCCGGCGCTGATGAACGCCCTGGTGGATGCGCTGGCCGATGATGGCGTGACGCATCTCGACATGCCGGCGACGCCGGAAGTCATCTGGCGGGCTTTGGCCAAGGCGGCCTGAGCCACTCGCGATCAGGCGCGGCGGGTGCCGCGCCTGACGCCCAATTCTTCACTTGGTCAGTTCTTCACTTCCACGGCGGCTTCCAGCCCGAAGGCGGCGGCCAGCACCTCGACGCGGCGCATCACGCTCTCGCCCGCGAAAACGCCGCTGCCATCGCGCAGCAGCAGCGTCAGCCGGTTCGGCCCGCGCTGCAATTCCGTTCCCGCCAGCAGCATCGGCGTGCCGCCCGAGAGGGTATAGGCGAGCCGCAGCGTCGCCCCGAGCGTCTCCGCCCGCCGCACCGCCGCGCCATCGAGCAGGACCCGGGCGGCGGTCAGGAAGGGCGCGTCGAATTCCGGCTCGTAGCGCAGCGCCACGGCCAGGGCGAGGAAGGCGCGGTCATGGTGATCGAGCCCCACGCCCGGCTGGCGCAGCACGCGCCAGAAGGCCTGCTCGGCGCGGTAATCCGGGTGGTCGTGGCTGCCGATATCCGACATCCAGCAGGCCGCCTCGCGCAGGCTGCGATCGGCGGGCGTCTCCTGCGGGAAGATCGCCGCCGTCCAGGCGCACAGGGCGGGCGGCATGGCCATGTCGCGGCCGAAGCGCTGGGCCAGATCCCGCCCGGCGGCGGGCAGCGGGTCCTCCGCACGCACCTGATTGGTCAGCAGACGGGAATACCAGCCCTCGCGCAGCCCATTGGCCGAGAAGACCACGCGCCGTGCGCCCGTGGCCCGCAACAGCCGGCGCAGCGTCACGGCGGCGAAGGGCAGGTCGCCCAGGCGCTTGCTCGGGCTGCCCGGCAGACGCTCCAGCGTGCGGCGCGTCGCGGCCATGACCACCCCGGCCAGATCCCGCGCCTCCTCCCGCCGCAGCACGTAGTGATGCACGATGGAGAGCGGATAGGCGGTCTGCGCCATATGGATCTTGGCCAGCGCGCGCCAGGCGCCGCCGACGAGATAGAGATCGCGGTCCTTCCCATGGGCGAGCCAGGGATATTTCGCCATTTCCTCATCGGCGATGGCCCGCGCCTTGGCCACCTCGCCCCCGGCCCGCTCGGCCAGGCGGATCGCGCCCAGCGGCAGGCTCGCCATGGCGCCGAGCCGGCCCTTGGTGAGTTCCACCACCTCCAGCGACCCGCCGCCGAGATCGCCCAGGATGCCATCGGCCTCGGGGAAGCCCAGGGTGATGCCCTCGGCCGAGAGCGTCGCCTCCTCGTCGCCGGTCAGGATGCGGATGGGCACGCCGGGCATGCGCTGCTGGATGGCGGCGATGAATTCCGCCCCATTGCTCGCATCCCGCGCCGCCGCCGTCGCCAGCACCTCGACAGGATCGGCGCCCATGGCACGCGCCACGGCATGGTAGCGCTCCATGACCGTGAGCGCCGGGCCGATCGCCTCCTCATTGAGCCGCCCGCTGGCCTGCAGGCCGCGCCCGAGGCCCAGCACCGCCTTCTCGTTGAAAATCGCCACGGGGTTTCGCCCGCGCCCCTCGAACACCACCAGACGGACGGAGTTCGAGCCAAGATCGACGATACCGCAGCGCGGCGGGGCCGAGAGTGAGGAAGCGGTCAACGCCAAGCGGATCTACCCATGCGAAAAGCCTCAGTCCTGCGCCACCCGGTCCTGCTTCGCACGGCGGGCCTGGCTGCGTGTACGATGCAACGCACTGCCCCGGCCGGACAGGGACGGATTGGTCATGAAGTATTCGTGTGCCGAAATCGGGTGATCGCCCGGATCGAGGCGGATGTAATTGCCATCCGCCTTCAATTCCCAGCTCTGGGCCGTGTCCTTCAGGTTTACGACCATGATCTGGTCCAGGATTTGGGCATGCACGGTCGGGTTCTCGACCGGCACCATGGTCTCCACGCGCCAGTCCATATTGCGGGCCATGAGGTCGGCCGAGGCGATATAGACCCGCGCGCGGCGGCTCGGCATGCGATGGCCATTGCCGAAGGCGTAGATGCGGCTGTGCTCGAGGAAGCGGCCGACGATGGACTTCACCCGGATATTCTCGGACAGGCCCGGCACGCCGGGGCGCAGGCAGCAGATGCCGCGCACCACGCAATCCACCTTCACCCCCGCCTGGGAGGCCTTGTAGAGCGCGTCGATCAGCGTCTCGTCCACCAGGCTGTTCATCTTCAGCCAGATCGAGGCCGCCTTGCCGTCGCGCGCGAAGGCGATTTCCTGCTCGATCAGCCCCATCAGCGAGGGGCGGATGGTCAGCGGCGCGAAGGCCAGCTTGTCCATCGTCTCGGGCCGGGCATAGCCGGTCATGTAGTTGAAGAGCTTCTGCGCATCGCGGGTCAGGCCGGGATCGGCGGTGAAGAAGCTGAGGTCGGTATAGATGCGCGCCGTGACGGGGTGGTAGTTGCCCGTGCCGAAATGCGCGTAGCTGCGCAGCGAGCCGCCCTCGCGCCGCACGACGAGCGAGACCTTGGCATGGGTCTTCAGCTCGACGAAGCCATAGACCACCTGCACGCCGGCCGCCTCCAGCTCACGCGCCAGGGCGATGTTGCGCTCCTCGTCGAAGCGGGCCTTCAGCTCCACCATGGCGGTGACGGACTTGCCCGCCTCGGCCGCCTCGATCAGCGCGCGGGCGATGGGGCTGTCGCGGCTGGTGCGGTAGAGCGTCTGCTTGATCGCGACCACATTCGGGTCCCGAGCCGCCTGGCGCAGGAACTGCACCACCACGTCGAAGCTCTCATAGGGGTGGTGGACGACGATGTCCTTCGCACGGATCGCCGCGAAACAGTCGCCGCCGAAATCCAGGATGCGCTCGGGGAAGCGGGGCGCGTAGGGCGTGAAGAGCAGGTCCGGCCGGTCGTCGATGACGAGCTGCTTGAGGTCGGAGACGCCGATCAGGCCATCGACCACGAAGACGTCCTTGCGCGGGGCGTCCAGCTCCTCGGTCACGAAATCCAGCATATCCGCCGGCATATCCGCGCCGACCGAGAGGCGGATGGCCTTGCCGCGCCGGCGGCGCTTGAGCGCGGATTCATAGGAGCGGACGAGATCCTCGGCCTCTTCCTCGAATTCCACGTCCGTATCGCGGATCAGACGGAAGACGCCGCGATCGGCCTGGAGATAGCCGGGGAAGAGACGGCCCAGGAAGAGCGTCAGCAGGTCTTCCAGCAGCACGAAGCGGATCGGCGCCGTCCCGCCCGAGGCGGAGGGGCGCGAGGGCAGGCGGATGAAACGATCCACCTGCGAAGGCAGCGGCAGCAGCGCCCGCATCGTGCCCCCGTCCTCCTCGCGCACGAGGCGGAAGACGAGGCAGATGGCCAGGTTCATGATGAAGGGGAAGGGATGCGCCGGATCGACCGCCAGCGGCGTCATGACGGGGAAGACCCGCTCCATGAACCAATTGTCGAGCCAGGCCAGGTCCTCTTCCGGCAGCAGCGCCGGATCGACCACCGAGAGCCCGGCTTCCGAGAGCAGCTTGCGCAGCTCGCGCCAGGCTTCCTGCTGCTGATCGCCCAGCCGCGCCGCCCGCTCGTGGATGGCGGCGAGCTGCTGCGCCGGCGTCAGCCCGTCGGATGAGACCTTCTGCACCCCCGCCCGCTCCTGCCCTACCAGGCCCGCGACGCGGACGGAGTAGAATTCGTCGAGATTCGAGGCCGAGATGGCCACGAAGCGCAGGCGCTCGAGCAGCGGGTGGTTGGGGTTTGCCGCCTCCTCCAGCACGCGCTCGTTGAAGGCCAGCCAGGAAAGCTCGCGGTTGATGAACCGCTCCGGCGCATCATTCGCGATGGACTGGATGGTGGCGGTATCGGGCGTGGTGGGGCGCTGCACGTTCATGAGCCCAGCCTATAGCAAGCCGGGGCTATTGGACGAGCTACCGTCATGCGACGCCATTGAAATGTCATCCGGATCGCCGGGTGTTTCATGGGCGAGGCCCGGCATCTCGGCCAGCGCGGCCCGGGCGAGGCTGCGGGTGACGGCCCCACCGGCGGCCAGGGCGCGCTGGTCGAGCCGCCGCACGGCTTCGGCCACGGCCGCCGCCTCGCGCGGCAGGCGGGCGAGCAGCCAATCCTGCACCGGGGCGGGTACGGCGAGTTGGCGGGTGGCGAAATGGCGAGCGAGCAGCGCACGCAGCAATTCGTCCGAGGGCTCGCCCAGCGGCACCGCCGTCGTGGCGCGCAGCCGGCTCGCGAGATCGGGCAGGCGCACCGGCCAGCGGGCGGGGGCGGCACGCCCAGCCATGAGGAGCGGCCGCCGCGCCTCGGCGCAGGCATTGATGAGGTGGAACAGCGCCTCGGGCTCGGGCACCAGATCGGCATCGTCCAGCGCAATGCCCGCGGCCGCGCGCGGATCGGGCACGCCGGTCAGCGCCGGGCCCTGGAGCAGCCGCCAGCCCATGCCCGCCGCCTCCTCGGCCAGGAGGTGGGACTTGCCCACGCCTTCCGGCCCCCAGAGCGCGAGCCGCCCATTCGGCCAGCTTCCAGGCGCGCGCAGCCATTCCCGCGCCGCCTCGTTGGAGGCATCCGGCAGGAAGGGCCCCAGCGGCTCGGCCGGCAGCATCAGCGGCAGGGCGAGCTGCCGGGCATGGGGGGACGGATCGGCCGTGAGGGTGGTCATGTCCCGGTTCGGGGAGGGTCCAGGTAGAGCGGGCTCTCCAGATACCGCCGCAGCCAGTAACGCGCCAGCACGCCGATCGCGGCGGCCATGGGCACGGCCAGCAGCACGCCGAGGAAGCCAAAGGCCACGCCGCCCGCGAAAAGGGCGAAGATCACCCAGACCGCGTGCAGCTCCACCCGGTTCCCGAGCAGGCGGGGGTAGATGATATAGCCCTCGACCGTCTGACCCACCAGGAAGACAGCCAGGACCATGCCCATCCCTTCCCAGGTGCCGAACTGCCCGGCCGCCAGCAGCAGCGCCGTGACCATGCCGGTGAAGGAGCCGACATAGGGGATGAAGGTCAGCACGCCGGCCATGAGGCCCACGGTGAGCCCCAGTTCCAGCCCGATGAGCGACAGGGCCACGGCGTAATAGACCGCAAGCATGGCGCAGCAGAGCAACTGCCCGCGCAGCCAGGCGGAGAGCACCCTGTCGGTATCGGCCGCGAGCTGGCGCAGCGTGCCGGCCGAGCGGCGGGGCAGCCAGCTCTCGATCCGGCCCATGATGCGGGGCCAGTCGCGCAGCAGGTAGAAGCCGACGATGGGCGTCACGACCGAGAGGGTGAAGATGTTCAGCAGCGCCGTGCTGCCATAGAGCACCTGGGTAATGGTGGTGCCGATATAGGAGACGATTGTCCCCACCTGCCCCACCGCCAGGTCCTGCAGGCGGGAATCGACCATATCCGGCATGGCTTCCTGCAGCTGCGCGATGGCGTCGCGTACCAGGGCGCCGAGGGCCGAGACATAGCCCGGCAGCCGCGCCAGCAGCACGCCGACCTGCGCGATGAGCAGCGGATAGAGCAGAATGGCGCAAAGCAGGACCACCGCGATGAGCAGCAGCACCATCAGGAAGGCCGCGAGCCCGCGCGGCACGCCGAGGCGATTCAGCTTCGTCACCGGGGGGTCGAGGAAATAGGCGATGCAAGCCGCCAGCACGAATGGCGTGAGGATTGGCGCGAAAAGCCAGAGACAGAAAAGCAGCGTGGCCAGCACGCCCAGCACCAGCCCGAGCCGTTGCCAGCGCGAGGCGGGGCGCGGCCCGGTGGGGCCGAGCGGGCTATGGGTGCCCGCGGAGCCAGCCGGAGGGCGCGGGCGGCCCATGCCGGCCTGCGCCGCCGAGGCCCCGCCCGCGCCCGAAGGGGAAAGCGGCGGCATGGCGCTCGCGCCGCCACCACCCGTGGCGCCGCCCTGGGTAGGGTTCTTGCCGCCGCGCGAAGGCAGAGCGGGCAGGTTCACGCGCCGCCGGCGAGGCTCACGCGCCAACCCTGGCCGGGCAACGCGGGCATGCCGGGCTGGGGCGGTCCGAGGAGGATGCCCGCGCGGGCCAGTTCCTGAGCCGCCTGAGCGGGGGCCGTGCGCAGCCCGAGGCGAAGGCGCGCGCCATCCACGGCGATGGCCTTGATGTCGATATTCGCCACCGCCTGGTTGGTCAGCAGGCGGCGCCGCAGCTCCACCCATTCCCGCGGCGTGGCATAGACCGCGCCGACATCGAGATAGGCGGCGGCGGGAATCGAGGAGGGCGTGCCGCTCGCAAAGCCGCCCGGCGCGCTGCCCGTCGGCCCGCCCACTGCCCCGCCGGAGAAGGCGCGGACGCGGTCGGCATTGAAGTTCACAGTCACGCGACCGGAATAGGTGGTGCGGTTCGTGCGCTCCTGCTCGATCACCACGCTGTTCACAAGCTGGTCGAGCTGGCTCGAATCGATGCTCTTCGGCAGGCCGAGGCTGTCCGCCATGCGCTCATAGGCGATGCGCTGAGCACTCGCGAGCGCCTTGTCCCGCGCGACCACAGCGTTTTCCGCCGTCGCCTCGGCCGGCACGCCGGTCTGCGTCAGGGCGCCCATATCGGGCGATTGCTGAGAGGAAAAGGAACCAAGCCCAGCCACGGCACCCGGCGTGGCCTGCGCGAATGCGCTGTGCGCCAGGGGCGGGGCCGACCAGAGCAAGAGTCCGGTTGCGGCGAAGGCCCACAAATGGTGTATCCCGCGGCGTCGGGTGCCCGTCATGTCTAATCTCCTCGGGCCTCAGCCAATAGCCGATCGGGGCCCATGATGAACAGTCTGACCTATCGCGATGCCGGTGTGGACATCGATGCCGGTGACGAGCTGGTTGAACGCATCAAGCCGCACGCCCGCTCCACCAACCGTAGTGGAAGCATGGGCGGGCTCGGTGGTTTCGGCGCGCTCTTCGATCTCAAGGCCGCCGGCTTCACGGATCCGGTGCTGATTTCCTCCACGGACGGCGTCGGCACCAAGCTGCGCTTGGCCATCGACGCCGGCAGCCATGCGACGGTCGGCATCGACCTCGTCGCCATGTGCGTGAACGACCTCGTGGTCCAGGGCGGCGAGCCGCTGTTTTTCCTGGACTATTTCGCGACGGGCAAGCTCGAGGTCGAACAGGCCGCGACCGTCGTCGCCGGCATCGCCGAGGGCTGCCGCCAGGCGGGCTGCGCGCTGGTCGGCGGTGAGACGGCCGAAATGCCGGGCATGTACCACAAGGGCGATTACGACCTCGCGGGCTTCTCCGTGGGAGCCGCCGAACGTTCGAACCTGCTGCCGAAGGAAGATGTCGGCCCGGGTGACGTGCTGATCGGCCTCGGCGCCTCGGGCGTGCATTCCAACGGCTTCTCCCTCGTGCGCCGCATCGTCGAGACGACGGGCCTCGGCTGGGACGCCCCCTGCCCCTTCGAGCCGGGCAAGAAGCTGGGCGAGGCCCTGCTGGCGCCGACCAAAATCTACGTGAAGTCCGTGCTCGCCCTGCATCGGGCGGGCCTGCTGAAGGCCGCCGCGCATATCACTGGCGGCGGCCTGCCCGGCAATCTGCCCCGCGTGCTGCCCAAGGGCGTGGATGCCGAGATCGACGCGGCGAATTGGACGCTCCCGCCCGTCTTCCCCTGGCTGGCCAAGGCCGGCGGGGTGGTCGCGGAAGAGTTCCTCCGCGTCTTCAACTGCGGCATCGGCATGGTCTGCGTCGTCTCGGCCGATAAGGTCGAGGAGGCGAAGGCCCTGCTGCAGGAGGCCGGCGAGACGGTCTTCGTGATCGGCAAGCTGGTCGAGGGCAAGGGCGAGGAATCCGAAGCCCATATCGCGACCCCCGCCGGATGGCCGCTCTGACATGGTAAAGAAGCGCGTCGCGGTCCTGGTTTCGGGCCGCGGCAGCAACCTGGGGGCGCTGCTGGCCGCCGCCCAGGCGCCTGACTATCCCGCCGAGATCGCCCTGGTGCTCTCCAACCGCCCCGATGCGGGCGGGCTGGCCAAGGCGCGCGAGGCGGGCGTCGCGGCGGTGGCCGTCGACAGCCGCCCCTTCAAGGGCGACCGCCTGGCCTTCGAAGCCGAGATGCAGAAGGTTCTCGACGCCCATGGCATCGAGATCATCGCGCTCGCGGGCTTCATGCGCGTGCTGACCGAGGGTTTCGTCACCGCCTGGAACGGGCGGATGATCAATATCCACCCCTCCCTTCTCCCCTGCTTCCCTGGCCTCGACACACATCAGCGCGCCATCGACGCGGGCGTGCGCTTCCATGGCTGCACGGTGCATCTCGTGACGCCAGGCGTGGATGAGGGGCCGATCATCGCCCAGGCCGCCGTGCCGGTGCTCGCCGATGACACGGAAGAGGCTCTGGCCGCCCGCGTGCTGGCGCAGGAGCACCAGATCTACCCGGCAGCCCTCGCCTGGCTGGCCGCCGGGCGCATCCGCGTCGAAGGCGCCCGCACGGTCGTCGAGGGTGCCACCGGCCCCGAAGGGGTTCTGCGAAACCCCTGCTAAGGTGCATCGGACCGGGCGGGCCCAAAATCCTTGCCCGGCCGCGGCCTCTTGCTCCATCCTTCCCGCAACGAAACCCGGCAAAGGGGACAGACGGGATGGAAGACCACCGCAATCAGATCGAGTTCGGCGCCGTGAAGGCGGAGGACATCATGCCCGAGCGCCTGGCGTTCTGGCATTCCTTCACCCGCGCCACCATCTTCACCATCGTGGCGACGGCGCTGCTGCTCGTCTTCATCAAGCTCATCACCGGCTAGGCACAAAAAAAGGGGGCGGCCCGGAGGCCACCCCTCTTTCATGTTCCCTGCCGGCCGAAGCCGGCTTGGAAAGCTATGCCGGCCGAAGCCGGCTGGACTGGCTCAGCCGACGATCTCGGTCTGGGCGAAGAAGAACGACACCTCGCGAGCGGCCGAGGCCTCGCTGTCGGAGCCATGGACCGAGTTCGCCTCGATGCTCTCGGCGAAGAGCTTGCGGATGGTGCCCTCGGCGGCGTTGGCCGGGTTGGTGGCGCCCATGATCTCGCGGTTCTTGGCGATCGCGCCCTCACCCTCGAGAACCTGCAGGACGACCGGGCCCGAGGTCATGAAGGACACGAGGTCCTTGTAGAACGGGCGGGCGGCATGCTCGGCATAGAAGGCGCCGGCAACGGCCTCGGAAAGCTGAACGCGCTTCTGGGCGACGATCTTCAGACCGGCCTCTTCGAACTTCGCGTTGATCTTGCCCGTCAGGTTACGGCGGGTCGCGTCGGGCTTGATGATGGAGAGGGTGCGCTCAACGGCCATGGGGGGCGTTCCTTGATAGGCAGTGAAAGAGTCGCGCCGCCCATAGAAGGGCTGGCGCCGCAACGCAACCCCTCTCGTCACTCCACCCGCCGCAGAATGCCGCCTTCCTCGGGCGGCTCGCGGTCCAGATACTCCTCCACATAGAGCCATTCCGTCAGTTTCAGGGCCACGGCGGCGAAGGGCGTGGCAAGGGCCAAGCCAAGAATGCCGAAGGCCGCCCCGCCGATCACCTGCACCGCGATGGTCAGGGCCGGGGGCAGTTCCATGGCCTGTTTCTGCACATAGGGCGTGATGAAATAGCTCTCGACCGTCTGCACGCCCGCATAGATGGCGGCCACCAGCAGCGCATGCGGCAGGCCATCGGCCAGGGCGAGCAGAATGGCCGGCAGAGCGGCGAGCACCGGGCCGATATTGGGAATGAAGGTCATCAGCGCGGCCAGCAGGCCCAGCGCCGGGGCCAGCGGCACGCCGGCCAGCCAAAGCGCGGTGCCGGTCATCACGCCCACCACGGCCATGGAGATCATCTGCGCCATCAGCCAGCCGCGCAGCGTCACGGCCGTCTCCTCGCAGATCCGCGCCGCCTTGGGCCGCAGCGAGGGCGCGAAGAGCAGCACGATGCCGCGCTTGTAGAGGCCCGGATCGGCCGCGCCATAGAGGCCGATGAAGAGGATCACCACCACATTGGCGAGCGAGCCGAAGGTGGAGGAGAGCGCGCTGGCCGCCGAGCCGCCCGCCGAGAGCGGGATTTTCGTCGGGTCCAGTTGCTGGAGAAGCTGCCGCCCCCATTGATATTGCTCGACCTGGCCACGCAGCTTGCCCAGCATCTGCGGCACCTGCTGCCAGAGCATGTCTATCTGCCCGGCCAGCGGCGCCGCGACGCTCACCATGGCCAGCACGCCCGCCAGCACCAGCAGCAGGCAGAAGGCGAGCGTGCCCCAGCCCGGCCCCATCCGCGTCCGCGCCGCCAGCCACTCGCCGCCGCCCCGCAGGAAGACGGCCAGCAGCACGCCCGCGAAAACCAATAGCGGCATCTCCGGCATCAGCCAGAAAAGGAGAAGAACGGCGAGCACCAGGACCCAGACTGAGATCCGGCGGCGCGTCAGGAAGGGATGCATGAAGGTCAAGACTCCGGGACTGGGGCTTGAACGACGCTGAAGCTGGCCGGGTTGCCGTGGCGGGGGAGTTCCGGCTCGCATTCCAGTCTGCGCGCAGCCGGGATATATGGGCCCGCATGACCGTCCTGACCGTTTCCGACCTGACCATCCGCATCGCGGGCCGCGTGCTGCTCGAGAATGCCTCGTTGCAGGTCGATGACGGACGCAAGATCGGCCTCGTCGGCCGCAATGGCGCGGGGAAATCCACACTGCTCAAGGCCATCACCGGCGAGATGCAGCATGATGGCGGCGAAATCCGCCTCGCCGCCCGCGCGCGCATGACGCATGTGGCCCAGGAGGCCCCCGGCGGGCCACAGAACCTGGTCGAGACGGTGCTGGCTGCCGATACCGAGCGCGCGAAGCTTCTCGCGGCGCTGGAAACGGCCGATCCGGCGCATCAGGCCGAAATCCACGAGCGCCTCATCGCCATCCGCGCCGACAGCGCCCCCGCCCGCGCCGCCGTGGTGCTGGCCGGCCTCGGTTTCGATGCCGAGCAGCAGGCCCGGCCGGTGCAGGAATTCTCGGGCGGCTGGCGCATGCGCGTCGCCCTCGCCCAGGCGCTCTTCCTCGAGCCGGAACTGCTGCTGCTCGACGAGCCGACCAACCACCTCGATCTCGAAGCCGCCCTCTGGCTCGAAGGCTGGCTGCAGCGCTTCTCCGGCGCCTGCGTGATCGTCTCGCATGATCGCGGGCTGCTCGACCGCTGCGTGGACAGCATTGCCCATCTCGACCGGCAGAAGATCACGCTCTATCCCGGCGGCTATTCCAACTTCGTGCGCATCCGCACCGAGCGCGCGGCCCAGCAGCAGGCGCAGAACGAGAAGATCGCCGCCCAGCGCGCGCATATGCAGTCCTTCGTGGACCGCTTCCGCGCCAAGGCCACCAAGGCGCGCCAGGCACAGTCCCGTCTCAAGGCGCTGGAGAAGCTGCCGGCCATCGAGGCCGTGGTCGAGGATCATGCCACGAGCTTCGCCTTCCCCGAGCCGCAGGAGCTCTCGCCGCCCATCCTGACGGTGAACCGGGGCGCCATCGGCTATGACGGCAAGCCGATCCTGCAGAACATGGATTTCCGCCTCGATCAGGATGATCGCATCGCCCTGCTCGGCGCGAATGGCAACGGCAAGTCCACGCTTGCGAAATTCCTGGCCGGCCGCCTGGAGCTGCAGCGCGGCGAGATGTTCCGCAACCAGCGGCTGAAGGTGGGCTATTTCGCCCAGCACCAGACCGAGGAGCTGGACCTGCGCGGCACGCCGCTGACGCATATGCAGGCCGCCATGCCCAAGGCGACCGTGACTCAGGCGCGCAGCCAGCTCGCCCGTTTCGGCCTGGATTCCGAACGTGCCGAGACGGTCATCACCTCGCTCTCCGGCGGCGAGAAGGCCCGCCTGCTGTTGGCCCTCTGCACACGGGACGCGCCTCAGCTGCTGATCCTCGACGAGCCGACCAACCACCTCGATATCGACGCGCGCGAGGCGCTCGTCCGGGCGCTGGCCGATTACAACGGCGCGGTCATTCTCATCACCCATGATCCGCATCTGGTGGAACTGGCCGCCGACCGGCTCTGGCTGGTGGCCAATGGCACGGTGAAGGCCTTCGACGGCGATCTCGACGAATACCGTGCCCTGCTCGGCGCCAAGAGCGGCGGCCCCGCCAAGGCCGATGACGGGCCCGCCAAGCGTGATGACCGCCGTGCCCGCGTCGAGGCCCGCGCCGCCCTCGCCCCGCTCCGCGCACGCGTCAGCGAGATCGAGAAGCAGTTGGAGAAGCTGAAGCTCGAGACGAAGCTGATCGAGAAGAAGCTCTCCGACCCCGATGCCTATCAGAAGCTCAAGCCCGAGGATCTGGTCTGGGCCGGCAGCCGCCAATCAGCCATCGCCAAGACGACCGAGCAGCTGGAAGAGGAATGGCTGGAACTGCAGGAGAAGTTGGAAGCCGGCGCCTAGAGTATCCGCGCGTGGGACCAGCCGCGCCTGCGCAGGCAATCGCGGATATAGCCGCCCGGCTCGCCGAGGAAATAGCCATCGCTGAACAGGCTGCGCCGCGCCGCGCTCCATTCCTCGCCCTGCCCCGGATCATGCAGCAACGTGCAGCGGTCGAGATCCCGGTCGAGGGCGACGAGCCGTCCGCCAGGCGCGCAGCCCGCCAGTACCGTCAGGGCCAGTACCAGCACAGTTCCTCGCATTTCCTCACCCCCCCTGCCCGCATCCTCGCGGCGACGGGTTAAGAAAAACTCAAGGAAAAATGCGGATCATGGCCCGGGGCTATTCCGGCCCCCTGCCCCCGCTGTTAAGTTCCCGCCCAGAAAACGCGGCCTGTCGGGCCGAAAGACCGGGAGACCGTCATGACCCTCCGCCGTCACCTTCTGCTCGCCGCCCCGGCCCTGATGCTGGCCGGCAAGGCCATGGCGCAGGGCACGCCGCTGCGCATCATCGTCCCGGCCCCGCCCGGCGGCCCGACCGACATCCTCGCCCGCGTCCTGGCCGACAAGGCCTCGGTCACGCTCGGCCGCCCGGTCGTGGTGGATAATCGCGGCGGCGGCGGCGGCGTGATCGGCACAGATGCCGCGGCCCGTTCGGCGCCCGACGGCAATACGATCGTGCTCGGCCATAACCAGACCCATGCCAGCAACCAGTCGATGATGGCGAAGCTGCCGTATAATGCCATCGACAGCTTCACCGCCGTGGCGCGGCTGGCGACGGTGCATCACGCCCTCGTCGTCCCGCCCGACAGCCCGGCCAAGACCGTGGCGGAGCTCGTCTCGCTCGGCCGCACCAAGCAGCTGACCTTCGCCTCTTCCCAGGCCGGCTCGGCCAGCCATGTGATCGGCGAGACCTTCTCCCGCCGCGCCGGGCTGAACGCGACGCATGTGCCCTATCGCGGTGCCGCCCAGGCGGCGACCGATACGGTCTCGGGCATCGTCGATTACTACGTCGCGACCTTCCCCTCCGTCTCGCCGCTCATCCGCGACGGCCGGCTGCGGGCGCTGGAAATCGGCGCGCCCGCGCGCCTGCCGGATTTCCCCAATGTGCCGACGGCGGCCGAGGCGGGGGTGCCCTATCTCGCGGTCGATGCCTGGTTCGGCCTCTTCGCCCCGGCCGGCACCCCGGCACCGGCCGTCGCCGAAATCTCCAAGGCCATGCTGGACGGGCTGAAGGACCCGTCGGTGACGCCGAAGCTCACCGCCGCCGGCTTCACCGCCGCCCCACAGGGCCCGGCCGAATTCGCGGCCTTCCAACGCGAGGAAGTCGAGCGTTGGAAAGAGATGGTCGCGCTGACCGGCGTGAAGATCGAGGATTGAGAGGCGGCCCCCTGCCCTTCGAGGGCAAGGGCGGCCGCTCCCCTCAGAAGAACAGCCCGTAGAACATCCTGATCGCCGTCAGCGCCAGGAAGATGGCGAAGGCGCGCTTGAGCGCCAGCGGCGGGATGGTATGCGCCAGATGCACGCCCCACGGCGTGGAGAGCAGCGAGGTCGGCACGATCAGGGCGAAGCCGATCAGGTTCACGTAGCCGAGCGAGAAGGGCGGCGTCAGCGTCTCGTTCCAGCCGCCCCAGATGAAGCCGATCGTCGCCGGGATGGAGATGATCAGCCCGAAGACCGAGGCCGTGGCCACCGCCGAGCGGATCGGCGTGCCGAACATCGAGAGGATGGGCACGCCCACCGTGCCGCCGCCGATGCCCATCATGGCGCTGATGGCGCCGATGAAGGTGCCGATGCCCTGGCGCGCGGCACCGCCCGGCAGCTTGTCGGCCACTTTATGATCGACGCCGGTGAAGCCCATGTTCAGCGCCACCAGCAGCGCGATGGTCGCGAAGACGGCCGAGAGCGCCGGGCCCTTGAGCCAGAGCGCCAGCACCGTGCCCAGGATCACGCCGATGGCGATGGAGGGGATCAGCGACTTCAGCAGCGGCACATCCACCGCCCCCTTCGCGAAATGCTTCCGCGAGGACTGGATGGAAGTCGGGATGATGGTCGCCAGGCTGGTGCCGACCGCGAGCTTCATCTGCACCGCTTCGGGAATGCCGAGGAAGGGGAAGATGTTGAAGAGCACGGGCACGATGACGATGCCGCCGCCGACCCCGAGCAGCCCCGCCAGCGTGCCGGAGACCAGCCCCGTCAGGGCCATCAGCACGGCCAGCGCCGCCAGCCAGGCGGGATCGTTCATATGCTCCATGGGAATGCGGCCCTTGGCGAGTGAAGCGTGACAGGGCAGTTTCATTCGCACGCCACAAAGGCTTCGACCATCCCCGTGCCGATTATTTCCGACCCCTGGTTCTATGCCCTGGCCATCCCGGCCTTCCTCGTGAACGGCATCAGCAAGGGCGGTTTCGCCTCCTCGGCGGGCAATCCCTCGGTGCCGCTTCTCGCGCTGCTCATCCCCGCGCCCCAGGCCGCGGCCATCTCCCTGCCCGTGCTCTGCGCCATGGACCTCACCGGCCTGCGCCGTGTCTGGGGGCGCTGGAGCGCGCGGGAGATGCGGGCCCTCATCCCTGGCGCGCTGCTCGGCATACTGCTCGGCGCCTTCGCCTTCAGCCATATCGGCGATGCGGAGACGAAGCTGATGGTCGGGCTCATCTCGGTCGTCTTCGTCTGCCGGGCGCTATGGCAGAAATGGCGCCGCCACGCCCCGCCGCCGGCACCGTCCAATGCGGCCAAGGGCGGGTTCTGGGCCGCCGTCTCGGGCTTCACCAGCACCATCGCCCATGCGGGCGGCCCACCGCTCGCCGTATATCTCTACCCGCTCAGGCTCGATCGCGCGGTGCTGACCAGCACGACCATCTGCTTCTTCGCCTTCTGCAACTATGTGAAACTCATCCCCTACTGGTTCCTGGGGCAGCTGAACTTCACCAACCTGCTGACCAGCCTCGTGCTCCTGCCCATCGCGCCCATCGGCGTCTATCTGGGCATTTGGCTGCAGACGCGGATCAGCGACGCGCTCTTTTACCGCGTGGTCTATACGATGCTCCTCGTGACCGGCGTGAAACTGGTCTGGGACGGTTTAGGACTTTGACGATGACGGATGACACGCCCTTCCTTGGCGTCCTGGGCGGCATGGGCCCGCTCGCCAGCGCGCAGTTCATGCTGCGCCTGACGCTGCTGACCCCGGCCTCGACCGACCAGGAGCATCTTCCGGCCGTGCTCTGGTCCGACCCGCGCATCCCCGACCGCACGGCCGCCCGCCTCGGCACGGGGCCCGATCCCCTCCCCTGGCTGATGCGCGGCATCAAGGGGCTGGAGGCCGCCGGCGCCGGGGCCATCGCCATTCCCTGCAATACCGCCCATGGCTGGTACGAGCAGATGGCGGCCGGGACGACGCTGCCCGTGCTCCATATCGTCGATGCCGCCGCGACGGAGCTGAAGCGCCTGGGCGTCACCCAGGGCAAGATCGGCGTGATGGGCACGGCCGGGACGCTCGCCATGAAGCTCTACCAGCAGCGGCTGGACGTGCTGGGCTATGAATGTCTGGTCCCGACGCCCGAGGAGATGGACCGGCTCGTCAGCCCCGGCATCGCCCTGGTGAAGGCCAATCGCCTCGCTGAATCCTACGCCCCGCTGGCCGAGGCCGCGCGCAACCTCGCCAAGCGCGGCGCGGGCGCGGTCGTGCTCGGCTGCACCGAGATCCCGCTCGGCATCCTGGCGGGCCCGGCCGATCCGGCGGGCGTGCCGCTGGTCGATACCATCGACGCCCTGGCGCTCGCCGCTCTGAAATGGGCGGGGCGCTGAGCCTGACCGGCTTGTGACCCCGGGCGCCGCGATGTGAATTGCCCGCCCGCGCCGGGCCGCCCAGCCTCCGCCCCCGCAACGATGGGAGCGACGGAATGCTGGTGCGTGGAGCGATGACGGTCCTGGCCCTGGCGGTTTCCCTCGCCTGGGGCAGTGCCCAGGCCGGAACGGAGCGTTTCCAGGGCAGCGTCTTCGAGGCGCCCGAAGGCTGGTCCCCGCCGCCCAACCCCAAGCCGAGCCTCTGGCAGGCCGTCCGCAAATACGGTGACGGCCGGGGCCGCAGCAGCGGCGCGCTGATCCAGATCACCAGCCCCATCCCGCGCAGCCAGGGCGGGCTCCAGACGAATTTCAACCAGATCGTCAACAGCACCGCCGATCTCGGCCGCGAACGCCCCACGATGCATGGCGAGGGCGAGACGGTGAACGGCCATCGCATGCTCTATGACAGCCGCTGCTGCGGCCGCATGGGCGAGGCGAGCGTCGGCACCGATACCGTCGGCATCGACGATGGCGAGCGGGTCTGGCTGCTGCGCCTCGTCCGCATCAATCTGCGCGGCGATGACCGCCAGGCGGCCGATGCGGATTTCGAGGCCCTCGTGCGCTCCTTCCGCCCCCGCGAGAGCGACAGCGCCTTCGAACTGCGCCCCGCCCAGGGGGATGGCGGGCTCGAGGGCATCTTCACCCATCTCAATACCGGCATCCGCCCCAATGCCTTCGGCGGCACCGATTTCTACGCCGAGAGCGAGGTTCTGAATTTCGAGCCCGGCGGGCTCTATGCCGAGGCCATCCCCTCCGGCGAGACGAGCCTAGCCGATTACTGCCGCCAGAAGCCGAGGGAATGCGGCACTTATCGGGTGCGGGGCAATCAGGTGGAGTGGCGCTCGGTCGAGAACGATTATGGCACCATCAAGCGCCGCACGGAGCCGCTGCGCCGCGAGGGCAGTATCCTCCGCATCGGCGAGACGGAGCACCGGATGGTCGAGCCCATGGCGCCCGATACGCGGCTCCAGGGCGTGTGGCGCTATTTCTGGGCCTCCTCCGGCTCAGGCGCCTTCTCTTCCGGCAGCGTCGCAGTGGAGAAGCGCCTGCTGCTGACCCGCGATGGCCGCTTCCAGCGCACGGGCTTCTCGGGCGCGACTTCGACCAATGAGATGGGCGGCAGCCGGACGGGCGTGACCGCGGGCAGCAACCGCCCGGTGGAAACCGGCCGCTACCGGCTCGAAGGCTACCGGCTGGTGCTGACCGGCGATGACGGGCGGCGCGAGACGCTCAGCATTTTCCGCCCCGACCAGGGCTCGGACGGGCTGCTGATCATCGACGGCAATAACTACCTCAAACAGGACAAGTGAGCGGTAAGCGGCGGATTTCCTGGCGTTAGCTTGATGGGTCTCAAGCAGACGTCAGCGCCTCGCGCTAGACCGCCTCACCCCCCTCGGCCCCAGATCGGGGTGGGGGTTGGCAGCCGCCCTGCCCCGGGCCTCATGAGCCGCCCGAGAAGGCCCGCGCCAGGGCCTGCCACATGGGCTTGCGGCTCAGGTCCTCGCCCAGCGGCAAGCCGCGATGCTTGCGGCCACTGGGCATTGCGACGCCAGGTGTGTCGTTCAGCCAAGTATAGCGGTCGCTGATGCCCCAGGTGAGGAAGGTCTTCACCCCCGCCTCCACGGCGGTCGAGGCGAAGGCATAGGCCCGCTCGGCGACCAGCGCGTCTCGCGCGGCGATGTCCTGGGGCGCATTCCAGGTCTCGCGGATATCCAGCTCCGTCACCAGAACCTGCAGCCCCGTGCCCTGCAAGGCGCTGATGAAGCGCTGCAGGGGTTCGGGCCGGAAGGGGTTGGAAAGCTGCAGATGCGCCTGGATGCCGACGGCATCGATGGGCGTGCTCTTCATCACCAGCTCCCGCACCAGGCTCAGCAGCCGGCGGCGCTTTTCCTCGGCGGCGGGCGTGTCTTCCTCGATGCCGTATTCGTTCAGCGTGAGCCGCAGCGTGGCATCGCGCTGCCGGGCCATGATGAAGGCCTGCTGGATATAATCCGGCCCCATCGCCTCCAGCCAGGGCGTGCGGCGCAGATCGCCGGGGCCGGATTGCGGCGTGTCGCTGCCGGGCGGGTCGGCGATGGGCTCATTCACCACGTCCCAGTCGCGGATGAAGGGTTTGGTGAAGCCCAGCACGCGGTCCATATGGCTGGCCATGATGCTGATGCCGGCATTGCGCCCGCCCTTCAGCCCCTTGGTGACCCATTCGGGCAGGCTCTCGTGCCAGATGAGCGTATGCCCACGCACGGCCTTCCCCTCGGCCGCGCCCCAGTCGATGATCTGCTTGAGCGGGCCGGTATTGAGCACGGCCTCCTGGGGCTCGATCGCGCCCCATTTGCCCTCCCAGATCGGCATGAGCAGCGCCGCCTCGCGGTCCAGCGCGCGCTTGTAATTCTCGTCGGCGAGGTTCTCGGCCAGCAGGGCCGCGCCATAGGTGATGCCGCGCTTCTTCGCCACGCCGGCGAGCCCGTCCTCCGCCGCGCGGGCCAGGGCCGTGGAAGGCGATTTCGTGAGCGCCATCAGCAGGGCGGGGGCAGCGAGCACCGCGCGCCGGGGCGTTACGAGCGTCATATCGGGCGTCACCTTTCGAGCCGTGGAGGCCGCGATGGCCCTCCGCGATCCCTCTTATCAGGTCCCGCGCCTTACCGCGCGGCTAAGAGGCGGGTTCGGGGAACTTACGGCGCGGTGACAGGCGTTTTTTCTGCCCGCTGTGCCCGGCGGCCCCGGCCGGAGGAGCGGCGGGGGCTGCATGCCCGGAAGGCGAGCCGGCCGCCAGCCCTCCGCCCCGCGCCGCATCCTCCCGCTACTTCGGCGAGAGCAGCTTGCGCATAGCCTCCAGCGCCTCGTCGACCATCTCGCTGGTCACGTCGAGATGCATGCAGGCGCGGATGCGGCCGCCCAGCGAGCTGACCTGGATGCCCTGCATCCGCAGCTTGGCCGAGAATTCGGCGCCCGTGATGCCCGCCCCCGTCGTGTCGAAGAAGACGAGGTTGGTATCGGGCTTCTCCACCACCACGCCGGGGATCTGCGACAGGCCCGCGGCGAGCTTGCGCGCATTGGCATGGTCATCGGCCAGGCGCTCAACGTGATGGTCGAGCGAATAGGTGCAGGCCGCCGCGCAGATGCCGGCCTGGCGCATCGAGCCGCCCAGCCGCTGCTTCCAGCGCCAGCTCTTCTCGATGAAGTCATGGCTGCCGCAGAGCACGGCACCCAGCGGCGCGCCCAGGCCCTTGGTGAAGTCGAGCCAGACGCTGTCGAAGCCCGCCGCCATCTCATGCGCCGGAATGCCGGCGGCGACGCAGGCATTCATCAGCCGCGCGCCGTCCATATGCGTGGCGAGCCCCGCCTCGCGGGCGACGGCGACCACGGCATCCAGCTGCTCCTTCGGCCAGACGGCGCCGCCGCCGATATTGGCCGTCTGCTCCACTTCCAGCAGCGCCTGGGGCGGGGCATGGCGGGTCTTGGGCAGGATGGCGGCCTTGACCGCCTCGGGGGTGAACATGCCGCGCTCACCCTCGAGCGCGCGGATCTGCACGCCGCGCAGCGCCGCATGGGCGCCGCCCTCGCTGCCCAGGATATGCGCCGTCTTATGCGCGATGATCTCGTCGCCCGGCACGCAATGCACCAGCGTCGCGATGACGTTGCACATGGTGCCGGAGGGCAGGAAAACAGCCGCCTCCTTGCCCATCAGCTTGGCCATCTTGTCGCAGAGCTCATGCACGCTCGGGTCATCCCCGTGCTGCTCGTCGCCCACCTCGGCCGCCATCATCGCGGCCTTCATCCCCGCCGTCGGGCGCGTCTGCGTATCCGAATAGAGATTGATGCGGACGGCCGGCGCATTGGCGGGCGGGCGCTCGGGGATATGGACCATGACGGGGAGCCTCAACGCTTGTTCGCGCCGCACCCTGCCACCCCCCGGCCCGAGGGGCCAGGGGCGAGGCGCCAGATTTTATCGGCTCAGCTGACCGCGTAACCCGCCGCGCGCGGCAGCCAGAGCGCGATATCGGGGAAGGCGATCAGCAGCGCGGTGCCCAGCGCCAGCATCAGCATATAGGGCAGGATGGAGCGGTTGACCTCGGCGAGCGGCGCCCCGGTGATGGCCTTGATCACCACGAGGTTCATCGCGACCGGCGGCGAGATCAGCGCCATTTCCAGGCTCAGCGTCAGCAGCACGCCATACCAGACCTTGCCGATATCCAGCGCCGCCATGACCGGCAGGATGGCCGGCATGGTGAGCAGGATGATCGAGAAGCTCTCCAGCACCAGGCCGAGCAGGAAGAGCAGCACCATCATGGCGATGAGGAAGCCCGTGCGCGACAGGCCGAGATCGGTAACGAGCGTCACCAACTCCTGCGCCACATGCAGCTTGGTGAGCATATAGCCGTAGATGGCCGCACCCGCGATGATCATGAGCAGCATGGCGCTGGTGCGCATCGCCTCGCCCACGCCCTCGATCAGGTCCTTCCAGCCGATGCTGCGATAGACCAGCGCGGCGATCACCAGCGCATAGAGCGTGCCCGTGCCGGCCGCTTCCGTCGCGGTGAAGATGCCGAAATAGATGCCGCCAAGCACGAAGAGCGGCAGCGAGAGGCTGGCCGCCGCGCGCTTCATCGAGGGGCGGGCGGGCGGCGGCGCCTCGGGGTCTATCACCGCCTTGCGCTCCGTCAGCAGCACATAGCCCGCGAACATCGCCGCCATCATGAGGCCGGGAACGACGCCGGCGAGGAAGAGCGCGCCCACGGAGGTCTCGGTCACGAAGGCATAGAGCACCATCGGCGCCGAGGGCGGGATGAGGATGCCGAGCGTGCCGCCGCCCGCCACAACGCCGAAAGCGCCCTTGCGGCTCATGCCGTAGCGGAGCATCTGCGGGATCGCGATCTTGCCGACCGTGAGCGCCGTCGCCACCGAGGAGCCAGAGATGGCGGCAAAGATCGTGCAGGCCACGACCGTCGCGATGCCCACGCCGCCGCGCACGTTCTTGAACAGCATGAAGGCGGCGCCGTAGAGGTCATCGACCACTTTGCCGCGCACCATGATATGCGCCATCATCATGAAAAGCGGGATCGAGACGAGCAGGTAGCTGTCGAGATTGCCGATGACCATCTCGCCGATGGCCGGGATGCCGCCTTCGACGAAGTAGAGCACGCCCAGCGGCAGCAGGAAGAGCGCCGCGAAAATCGGCATGCCGAAATACATGAGCGCGATCAGCGCCACCATCAGCAGGATGAAGGTCATTGCTCGCTACTCGCCGCGGGCCAGGGTGTCGCGCGGCAATTCCTCATCGCCGGTCGGGGTATATTCGGGCAGGCGGCCGCCGATGAGCACGATAGCCTGCACCACCGAGACGACGAGCAGCAGCACCGCCCCGATCGGCAGCAGCACCTGCACCCACCAGGTCGGAATATTGCCGACTTCCGTGACGAGGCCGATCATCTGGCTGAAGGCCACCGTCTCGATGCCCGATTGCAGCAGCAGATAGGCCGTGGCCGCGACGGAGACGGCGCCGATCAGTCGCGAGAGCCGGAAGAAGAACGGGCCCAGCGACTTCTGCGCCACATCCACGCCGATATGCTCGAAACGCCGCTGCGCCTCTGCCGCCCCCAGCATGACGAGGGCGAGCACCAGCCAGCCCGCCGTCTTGTCGATCCAGGGCTGCGGCGCACCGAAGCCGTAGCGCGCGATCACCGAGAGGCTGATCAGCGCGAGGCAGGCCAGGGTCGCCAAGGAGGCGAGGAATTCACCCAGCCGGGCCACCACGGCCGAGAGGCGTTCGAGTAGGCGCATCGGTCAGAGCTGCTTCAGCAGGTCCAGCACGCGCTGGCCGTTCTCGGGCGCGAGCTTGAGGAAGGCCTGGATCACGGGCGGCTGCATCACCTTCGTCCAGGCTTCCGTCTCGGCTTCGGTCTGCAGATGCAGCGCCATGCCCTTGGCCTTCAGCTCGACCACGGCATCCTCCGCCACCTTCTCGGTGATGGGGATCTGCTGCTGCTCCGCCTCGCGCGCCGCGGCCTCGATGATGGCGCGATGCTCGGGCTTGAGACCGGCGAACCAGCGCGGGTTCACATAGACATGGGTGAAGACGCAGAACCACGGCGCCACGGTGCCGAATTTCTGGATCTCGTAATAGCGGCGCGAGACGGCGGCGGAGACGTCGGTGAGCCCGGCATCGAGCACGCCCGACTGCAGCGCCTGCGGCACGTCCGGCCCCGGCATCGAGGAGGGCGCGGCGCCGGCGGCGGCCAGACCGTTATCGGTCAGGGCGTTCAGGCCGCGGATCTTCATGCCCTTGAAGTCATCGACGGCGATGAGAGGCTTCTTGCCGGAAGTGAAGATCGCCTGGCGCGTGGTGTAGAGCCACATCAGGTTCTTCACCGCACGCTTCTCAAGCAGGCTCTCGAGCAGCTTGGCGGCATCGGAACCCGGGAATTTCTGGATGCGCTCAAGCTGCGAGAAGACATAGGGCAGCGTGACGGCATTCATTTCCGGCAGGGTATTGCCCCATTGGAAATTCACCGCCGCCGCCGCCTCGAAAGCGCCGCGCGCCACGCCAGGGAAATTCTCCGCCGCACGGGCCAGCTGCTCGGCCGGATAGACCTGCACGTCGATGGCGCCGTTGGAGCGCGTCTTCACCGTCTCGGCAAAGGTCGCGATCACGCGCGAGACTTGGTGCGAGGGCGGATACTGGTGCGAGAGGCGCATGGTCGCGGCGGCCTGGGCGCGCGCAAGGCGCGGCAGGGCCGGAAGGGCGAGCACGGCGGAGGCTGCGAGCAGCGAGCGGCGGTTCATGGGCGTCATTCCTCACCTGCCGGCCTCGGCACCGGCTTTCACGCAAGGATGTTTCTTTGCCCCGGCCCTATAGGTCAGGTCAATGCGACAGTGACGCAGACCTGAACCACTTATTGCGCACGCCGGATCGCGATGCCGATGGAGGTGATGTTATTCTCCCCCGCCTTCACCTTCAGATGCGGCAGCGCATGGGGCGGTGCGTCGAGATGCGCATCGGCCGGTTCGTCGCCCGGATAGAGGTTGAGCGGCCACGGCTCATGCCCCGCCGAGATCAGCCGCGAGAGCAGATGCTCCACATCCCGCCGCCGCAGCGCGGTGTTCAGCCGGCCCTCGACCAGCGTATCGGGGCTGGAGAGCAGCAGATTGGCCGTGTGCAGCGCGACGCCGCCGGGCTTGAGCACGCTCATCGCCGCCTCGATCGCATCCACCGCCGCATCCACCCCACCCAGATGCGGCACCACGGCGCAGGACCAGCATAGGTCGAACTCACCCTTCAGCGCGGGGGGAATGGCCATGATATCGGCGGGGCGGAAGGAGACGAGCTCGGCGAAGGCCGCCTGCTCCACCACGGCCTCGCGGAAGAGTTGCGCGGCCTCGGTGCTGTGCTGCCGCGCCTTGATCCAATGGGCCGCGGCGGGAGCGTCGGCGGGCAGGTCGGTCGCCGTCACGGTCAGGCCGAGATGGGCGAGCGCGCTCGGCATGGCTTCTGTGCCGCAGCCGAAGCCGATGGCCTTCATCCCAGGCTTCAGCACCCCTGCCGCCTCGGCCATGGCGAGGAGCCAGACCTGCTCCCAATTCCGCCGATGCGGCACGGCGCGGATGCGCAGCAGGGTGCGGTACTTCTCGAAGACGGGGCTGTCGATCTGACCCGTCGTCGGCATCTGGCAGACGGGCGATTCCAGGCTCGGCGCGGAGAAGCGCCAGGCGATGGCCGGATCGAGCGGCGGCCGCAGCATGAAGAGCGGCACGGCCCAGTTCTGGTTGAATTCTTCGGCGGGAGCTTCGGCGGCAGCGACGTTCATGCCGACACTATGGCGGAAGCGCGGACACAAAAAAACCGCCCCGGAGGACGGCTTTTTGTTCGCCGGAATGGTGGGCGCAACAGGGATTGAACCTGTGACCCCCACCGTGTCAAGGTGGTGCTCTCCCGCTGAGCTATGCGCCCATTCCGTCGGTGAGGGGGCTTCTAGCCAATCATGCGCGGGACCGCAAGCGGGCAGATAGGCGTTAAGCGCGACCCTGTGTATGCTGAGGCGCAGAATGGACATGCCGTCGCCGGCGCCAGCCGCTGAAGAGACTACGCCTCCTTTCATCCTGACGCGCCCGGAGCGGCAGACGATCCCGGTCGTCTTCGCCTCGCCTCATTCCGGCCGACGCTATCCCCTCGCCTTCCTGGCCGAAAGCCGCCTCGATCCTCACAACCTGCGCCGCAGCGAGGATAGTTTCGTCGAGGAGCTTTATGCCGCGGCACCGCGCCTCGGCGCCCCGCTGCTGGCCGCCACCTTCCCGCGTGTCTATTGCGACGCGAATCGCGAACCCTGGGAACTCGACCCGACGATGTTCGAGGAACCCCTGCCCGAATGGGTGAACAGCCGCAGCCCGCGCGTCGGCGCCGGACTCGGGACGATCGCGCGAATCGTCGCCAATGGGGAGCCCGTCTATCGCCGCCGCCTGCGCTTCGCCGAGGCCGAGACGCGGGTGCGCGATTGCTGGCAGCCCTATCACGCCGCCCTTGCCCAGCTCATCGCTGAGACGCGCGCGCAATTCGGCCGCTGCCTGCTGATCGACTGCCATTCCATGCCCAGCTACCCCGGCGGCGGGCTCATGGCCGATGTCGTGCTGGGCGACGCCCATGGCACCGCCTGCTCGCCTAAGGCGACGCGGCTGGTTGAGACCTTCCTGACCGGGCAGGGCTATCGCGTCCGGCGGAATGACCCTTATGCCGGCGGCTACGTCACCCGCCATTACGGCCGGCCGCGCGAGCAGGTGCATGCACTGCAGATCGAATTGGCGCGGGGGCTCTATATGAACGAGGCGCGGATCGAGCGCGCCTCGGGCTTCACCCATCTCCAGACGAACCTCACCGCGCTGATCGGGCTCTTCACCGAGACGGATTGGGCCGCCACGCTCGTCTGAGCCGGCCACCGCCGGTTTCGGACAAAAAAAAGGCAGTGCCAGGAGGCACTGCCAAGTTTAGGGAGGAAACGTCCAAGAAAGGCAAACAACGCGGCGTACCGTGTTGCTGCGAGACGGTTTATACGGGCGAGATCGTTTGCGTGCAAGTGGATTTTCGCATCGCAACATGAGGTTTTCGCAAGCCTGCGGACAGGGCGCGGCATGGGCTTTGCCCCTGTGGTGCCATGATCCGCCTCATCGCCCTCCTCGCCCCGCTCCTCCTGGCCCTGCCCGCCAAGGCGCAATTCGGCGCGCCTCTCCCGCCTGCCCAGGCCTGCCGGGCCGCGATTGCCGTCGCGGAGCGGGAAAAGGGCATTCCATCAGGGCTTTTGCAGGCCATCGGCCGTGTGGAGTCCGGCCGGCGAGACCCTGAGACGGGCCAATTCGCGCCCTGGCCCTGGGTGATCAATGCCGAGGGGACCGGCAGATTTTTCCAATCCAAGGCGGAAGCGATTGCCGCCGTGCGGCAACTTCAGACCCAGGGGGTGCGGCTGATCGACGTGGGCTGCCTGCAGATCAACCTCGTCCACCACCCCGATGCCTTCCCGAATCTGGAAGAGGCCTTCGACCCGCTGGCCAATGCCCGCTACGGCGCGAAATTCCTCTCCGAACTGCGCCAGACCCGGCCGGATTGGATGACGGCGGCCGGGAACTACCATTCCAACACGCCAGAACGCGCCGCCTCCTATCGCGCGGCGGTCGCGGCGGCGCTGCCGGGCGAGCAGATGCGCCTCGCCAGCAACCCGCCCTCGGCCTGGAGCGGGGTGGAAGGCGGCGCGGGCATGGGCATGGGTGGCAGCCGGGGCTGGCCGGCGAGCAGCCGCGGCATGGCGGCGGCGGCCGGTGGCGGCATGCCGGCCCGCGCACCGAGCAGCGAACGCGGGCGGGGGCTCGATTCCTACCGCTCGATGCCGATCGTGCCGGTCTCGCGCCTCTCCCCGCTGGCGATGCGGCGGGGTTAGGGCCTGTCGACATTCGGCACCGGGAAGGGCTCGCGGGCGATTTTGCGCGCCTGATGGCCGCGTGAGCGCGGCCGATACCCATTGGTATCGGCAAGCGAGCACCGCCGTCAGGAAAAGCACCGCCAGACCGACCCGCAGGCCGGTTGTCGATCGGCCCTAGTAGGTCGCGAAAATCCGCTTGATCTCGGCCGGGTCGCTCGACTTGGTCAGGGCGAGCGTGAGCAGGATGCGCGCCTTCTCCGGCAGGAGATTATCGGCCGGGATGATACCCGCCTGGCGCAGCTTGGTCGTCTCCGGCACCCGGCCGCGCGCGCGGCTCGACTGCACCACGACCACGCCCTTCTTCACCGCCTCGACCAGGGCCGGCACTTCCCCCGCCGCCGCGAAGCCGGGGGCGAAACCCGCCGAGACGATGCCCTTGGCCCCAGCCGCGATCAGGGCCTCGGCCGCCGTCGCATCGGCGCCGGTATAGGCATAGAGGATGTCCACGCGCGGCAGCGCCTCGAGCGAGGCGATGTCGAATTCCGTCTCCGGATAGGCCTTACGCAGCGGCTTGCGATAGAAGGAGACCTTGTCGCCATCGGCATGGCCCAGCGCGCCGAAATCGGCGGTCTGGAAGGTCTGCATCCGGCCGTTGGAGACCTTGTCCACCTCGCGGGCGGCATGGATCTCGTCATTCAGCACCACGAGCACGCCCATGCCCCGCGCTTCCGGGGCGGCGGCCACGCGGAAGGCATTGACGAGATTGAGCCCCGCATCGGTCGAGAGCGCGCTGGCCGGGCGCTGCGAACCCACCAGCACCACCGGCAGATCCGTCTTCAGCGTCAGGCTCAGCATATAGGCCGTCTCGGCCAGCGCCGAAGTGCCATGGCCGATGACGATGCCCTTGAGGTCAGGATGCTCGGCCTGGAGCTTCGAGCAGAGCGCGACGAGATCCTTCCATTCCGGCAGGAAGATCTGCGTGCTCACCACCGCCTTGTAGGGCACCGCGACCACATCGGCGACGAGATGCACTTCGGGGAAGCGCGCGAGAATCTCGTCGGCCGGGATGCGGTTGTTGGTCGCGCCGTAATCCACCGTATCGAGCGGCCCGGCGCCGAGGGAGGAGATCGTCCCGCCCGTGCCGATGAAGGCGATTTTCGGTTTGCTCATCAGGTCGTGCCCACCAGTTCCATGCGCAATTCGTCGAGCAGGCGGAGCGAACCGTCACGCCTTTCGAGATGCCAGAAGGTCCAGCCATTGCAGGAAGGCGCTTCCTGCACGGCGGCCCCCACCTGATGGATCGAGCCCGCCGCGCGGCCGCAGCGGATGGTGCCGTCGGCGCCCACTTCCGCCGTCCAGCGCCGCTGCCGGTCGACCAGCCGCGAACCGGGCGGGACGAGCCCGCGCTCGACCAGCGTGCCGAAGGGAATGCGCGGCTGCTCCCGCTTGCTCGGCAGCGTCATCGCGGCACTTTCGGTGACCGGCTCCACCGCTGCGAGCCGGCCGAGGGCCGCTTCCGCATAGGTCGGCTCCCGCTCGATCCCGATGAAGCGGCGGTTGAGCCGCTTGGCCACCGCCGCCGTCGTGCCCGAACCCAGGAAGGGATCGAGCACCACGTCGCCCGGCTGGGTGCAGGACATGATCACCCGATGCAGCAGCGCCTCGGGCTTCTGCGTCGGATGCACCTTGTTGCCCGCGGCATCGCGCAGCCGCTCGCCGCCGGTGCAGAGCGGAATGAACCAGTCCGACCGCATCTGCGTGTCGTCGTTCAGCGCCTTCATCGCCGCGTAGTTGAAGCGATACTTGCTCTCCTGGCCCCGGCTCGCCCAGATCAGCGTCTCATGCGCATTGGTGAAGCGCCGGCCGCGGAAATTCGGCATCGGGTTCGCCTTGCGCCAGATGACGTCGTTGAGGATCCAGAAGCCCAGATCCTGCAGCACGGTGCCGAGGCGGAAGACGTTGTGATAGGCACCGATCACCCAGATCGTGCCGTCCTTGCGCAGCACGCGGCGGCACTCGGTGAGCCATTCGCGCGTGAAGGCGTCATAGGTCGCGAAATCGGCGAAGCGATCCCACTCGTCATCGACCGCATCCACCAGACTGTCATCGGGCCGCCGCAACGCGCCCTTCAGCTGGAGGTTATAGGGTGGGTCGGCAAAAACGGCGTGCACCGAGGCCGGCGGCAAACGCCGCAGCATCTCGATACAATCGCCGACCAAGACCGTATCCAGCGGCAGGTCGAGCCCCGTTCCCAAACCGAAATCCCCTCGCGAATCGAGGGCCGACAATGCCTTGCGCCGAGTCGCGTCGTCAATCCGCGCTTACAGCTGGTTCCATGAGCGACATCAGACCGAGGGCGGCATCAACCGGCGCAAAGCCCCGGCGGTGATGCGGGCAGACGCCATGCGTGACGATCGCCTCGCGATGGGAAAGCGTGGGATAGCCCGCATGTCTGCCGAAACCATAGGCGGGCCAGCGCGGATCGAGCCGCGCCATGGCCCTGTCGCGCACCGTCTTGGCGAGGATGGAGGCGCCGGCGATGGAAAGGCTCAGCGCATCCCCGCCGACGAGGCACTGCACCTTGTGCTTCAGCGGCGGCGCGCGATTCCCGTCGACCAGCACGAGATCCGGCGTGACGGGCAGCCGCGCGAGGGCGCGGCGCATGGCCAGATAGGTGGCCTGGAGGATGTTCAGCCGCCCGATTTCCGTGGCACTCGCCGCCGCGATGGCGAAGCAAAGCCGCCCCTCGGCCGCGGCCAGGCGCAGGGCGGCCGCCGCCAGATCCCGCTTGGGGGCGGTGAGCTTCTTGCTGTCGTCCAGCATGGCCGCGAGGGCCGGGTCCGGCGGGGCGAGGAAGACGAGGGCTGCCGCGAGCACCGGGCCGGCCAGCGGCCCGCGCCCCACTTCGTCCACGCCCGCGACCAACCCGCCATGGGCGGATTCGATGGAGTAGTCGGGCATTCCCCGGGCATAGGCCATCGGTGCGAGGCGCGGAAGAATTTTCCTCGCCCCCGCTCTTGGCTTCCGGCGCCCCGAGGCAGATGATCCGCGCCGAAACTCGAAGACCTAGGGCAGATCCCCGATCGGATGGCATCATCTGACCGGGTCAGGATGCCCGCAAAAACAACCACCTGGAGACGTTGCCGCGAGCCAAGGCGAGCGACAATGGCTCTGGAAATTCGAAACAGGGATCTTGGCTATCATGACCGATTGGCGTTCGCGGGCGGGTTCGCTCTTCACCTGCGAGAAGCAGCCCGCGCGGGGTTCGCGCGGCATGGTGGTGAGCAATCATCCGCTGGCGACCTCGGCCGGCGCGGAAATGCTCGCCGCCGGCGGCAATGCGGTCGATGCCGCCATCGCCACGCTCTTCACCCTGACCGTGGTGGAGCCGATGATGGTCGGCATCCTCGGCGGCGGCGTGGCGCAGCTGCGCCTGCCCGACGGGCAGCATGTCATCGTCGATGGTTTCTCCACCGCCCCCGCCGCCGCGCGGGAGGATATGTACAGAGTGGTCGAGGGCCCCGCGGGCGGCCCCGGCGGCTCCCTGCCGACCGAGGGCAATGCCAATGTCGTCGGCGCGCTGGCCATCGCGACGCCGGGCAATACGCTCTCCTGGTGCGAGATCCTGCGCCGCTACGGCAGCCTGCCGCTGGCCGATATCCTGGCGCCCGCCATCCGCCATGCCGAGCGCGGCTTCGCGGTGACGCCCTATCTCGCCGATTGCATCCAGGACGCGGCGGGCGATTTCGCGAAGAACCCGGCCATCGCCGCCGTCTTCATGCCGGGCGGCACGCCGCTCAAGGCCGGCGACCGCCTGATCAACGCCGATTACGCCGAGACGCTGAAGGCCCTGGCGGCCCAGGGCCCCGGCCTGATCCATGGCGGCCCGCTGGGCACGGCCATTGCCGAGCATCTGCAGTCGCTGGGCGGCATTCTCACCGCCGAGGACATCGCCCATTTCAAGCCGCTCGACCGCGAGCCGGTGCGCGGCAGCTATCGCGGCTTCGAGGTGATCGGCCCGCCGCCGCCGACCTCGGGCGGCGTGCATGTCGTGCAAATGCTGAACATCCTCGAGGGCTACGACATCGCCGGCCTCGGCTTCGGCACGCCCGAGACGCTGCATCTCATCGGCGAGGCGATGAAGATCGCCTTCGCCGATCGCGGCGTGGCGACGACCGACCCGGCCTTCGTGAAGGCACCCATCGCGAAGCTCATCGACAAGGCCTATGCCGATGAGCGCCGCGCGCAGATCGACCCGGAGAAGGCGAAGCTCTTCGAGCCGGGCATCAGCACGAGCGAGAGCGCCAATACGACGCATGTGACCGTGGCCGACGCCAAGGGCGGCATCGTCACCATGACGCAGACCATCAACAGCCTCTTCGGCGCGCGCGTGATGATCCCGGGCACGGGCCTCATCCCGAACAACTACATGGCGAATTTCGACCCGCGCCCCGGGCTCGCGCTCTCCATCGCGCCGGGCAAGCGCATCACTTCCTCCATGGCGCCGCTCATCCTGCTCAAGGGCGGCAAGCCGGCCTATGCGCTGGGCCTGCCGGGGGGCCTGCGCATCTTCACCTCGGCAATGCAGGCGGTGCTGAACCTCGTCGATCACAAGATGAGCCTGCAGGAAGCCGTCGAGGCGCCGCGCATCTGGAGCCAGGGCCCGACGCTAGAAGTGGAGCCGACCATCAGCGAGGCCGCCCGCGAGGGCCTGGCCAAGCGCGGCCAGAAGGTGACGCCGATGCCGACCATCGGCGGCGGCATGAACGCCATTGCCTTCGGAGAGGGCGGCGCGCTCGAAGGTGCGGCCTGCTGGCGCGCCGACGGCACGGCGATGGGCCTCGGCGGCGGCCTCGCCCGACCGGGCGTGCGCTTCGTGCTGGGGGATGCGAAGCCGAAGGCCGCCTCTTGACGCTGACAGGCGCGTCAGCGAAGAAGATTCCCATCGGGCCGAGCGCCTGACCAAAAAAACCCGGGGGCGGCAAGCCCCCGGGAAGTTTGGGCCCGCCTTCGCCACCGACCGACCGGGGATAGCGAAAGGCGGGGTTCGCTAACCGGAACGGGTGCCCTCACACCCGGACCGGCGCTTCCTCGGAAGCCTGGCGCGGACGCCATGCCCTGCGCCGCACCGCTACTTCCGAAGCTCTGGAAACGCCCCGCTCCGGGCGAGGCGCCAATCTCGTCAGGCGGCTTCGACCTCCGCCGTTTTCCAGGCCAGCGCCCGCCAGCCCAGATCCTCCTGCTGCCCCGGCTTGCGCGCGCCGAAGAGCATCATCACCAGCTCGCCCTCGGTGTCGAAAATCTCGACGGAAGTGACGTCGCCATCCGAGGTCGGCTTGGTCACGAGCCAGGCCTGGCCGATGGTGCCGGTGTTGAGATGCAGGTCGAAATCCGGGTCCAGGATATTGAACCAGGGGCCCATGACGGCGACCCGGTGGATCGGCCCGGTATGGATCTGGATGCAGCCCGGATTGTTCACGAAGACCATGATGGGCGTGCCCGTCTCGGCGGCGGCGGTGAAGACGCGGCTTGCCGCATCCACCGGCAGGCGCCGCGCCCATTCCTCGCCGGCGAGGCGCAGGGCCTGCAGCCGCCCTGCCCCGCTCTTGCGCAGCAGCGGGAAGAATTCATGCGTGTCCTTCAGCCCCGCCCAGCCGTCGCGCAGCGCCTCGGCATCGATCTCGGCATCCGGCTTGCCGGGCTTTCGGGGCGCAACCGCCTCGAAAGCCGCGGGCGCGGGCGCAGGGTCAGCCAAGCGGCGTGCGAGGGCCTCGAGCGCGCCTTCGGGCGTCGCGTCGGTCGCGAAAATCTTGTGCACGGCCGTGCCGGCGGCGTCGAAGACCTGGATGGCACCCTTGGAAGCGCCCGGCAGATCCGCCGGGACGAACCAGGCGAATTTCCAATGCGCGAAGAAGAGGCGCAGGTCGATATCGGGGCCGAGCACCAGCCCCACCTGCCCTTCGGCCTTCACGTCGAGATAGGTGCCGCGGCGCTCATGCACCACGCTCTCGTTGCGGGTGAGCGCCATGACGGGGCCCAGCTCGGTCAGGCCATGCAGCAGGGCCGACCAATCGTTCCTCAGGCGCAGCGCGCCCGGCAGCGTCTCGACCAGGGCCGCCTCGCTCACGCCGAGGCGCTGAGCGGCGTCGCGGATGCGCAGCTTCGGTTCGGCATCGCGCAGCCCGGCCCAGAGGGCAGCCAGGGAAGCGGGCGTTTGGTCGAGGGAGGCGCTCATGAGGCGGTGGGTCTCGCTAGGGCCGGAGGGCTACTTGGTGAGGATCAGCTTGCCGGCTTTCGTGCGCCGCAGGCGGTAGACCGCCTCCCCCTGCACGATCTCGATTTCCGGGCCCGCGCGAAACAGCAGCGCGGCATCGAGGCGGAGTGGCCTGCGGGGCGGCTGGACCGGCTGCGCGGCGGAAGGGCTTTCCGGGCGGAGCATGCCGATCGCGAAGGGGGCTGCGTTTTCCATGCCGGGAGTCGTAGATCAGTTGAGAGTAATTCGCAATATCATTCGCAACGGGAAAGGCAATTTTTCGCAACGCCGCCAAGTGGCGGGCGAGGAGGGCGATATCGGCAGTGCAAAGAGGCCGCACTCAGGTGGGTCAGTTTCACGGAGGCTAGCAGGAGACTAGCCAAAGGCCGCGGGAGCCCAAGGCCCGAGCAGGCGGGCTGCGGTCGTGGGGCCACTAGCCCCAAAACGCCAAAACCGCGGCGAACGGGAGACCCGTGCCACGGTTTTCACATTTCCGGCAGAAGATCACCGGCGACGGATCAAGAGACTCGGCCCTTGATCGGGCCGGGCGCACCCGACATTCGCCTTGCATCACCCTTCCCGGCGGCCGAAGCCGCCCGGATGGGGAGAAGGATCAGAAGCCCTCGCGCTCCAGGCGCTTGCGCTCGACCTTGCGGGCGCGGCGGACGGCCTCGGCGGCCTCGCGGGCGCGGCGCTCGGACGGCTTCTCGAAGTGGCGGCGGAGCTTCATCTCGCGGAAGACGCCTTCACGCTGCAGCTTCTTCTTGAGGGCCTTCAGGGCCTGATCGATATTGTTATCGCGAACGACGACCTGCACGCGGCACGGCCTCCTGTCGGCTAGAGGGAATGTGGATGCGCTTGCACACCTGGCAGAGGCCCGGTGCGCGGGGCCCGAGGGTTAGCATGCATCACCCGCGAAAGGGAAGCCCTTCCCTCGCCTAGGAAAGGGGCCAATTCTCGCATGGCGCACATGTAGAATATGGAGGGCGCCGCTAAATGGCCATCCTGAAGATCGCCCGCATGGGTCACCCGGTGCTGCTGCAACGGGCCGAGCCGGTCGTAGACCCGACCGACCCCGAAATCCAGCGCCTTATCAACGACATGGCCGAGACCATGCTCGATGCCCAGGGCATCGGCCTCGCAGCACCGCAGGTTCATGTGCCGCTGCGGCTCTTCGTCTGGCGCAACGGGCCGGGGGTGTCGGCGCTCATCAATCCGGAGCTGACCCTGCTCGATCCTGTCGAAGACGTGGGCTGGGAGGGCTGCCTTTCCATTCCCGGCCTGCGCGCCGCCATCCGCCGCAGCCATCGAATCGGCTTCCGGGGACTCGATGCCGAGGGCCAGGAGGTGGAGGGCGAGGCCGAGGGGCTGGCCGCGCGTGTGATGCAACATGAGACAGACCATCTCGACGGCATTCTCTATACTATGCGCCTGCACGACCCCCGGCTCTTCGGCTTCGTCGAGGAAATGAGCCGGGCCGAGCGGGACGTCCCGAAGGAGAAACCCGATGGCTCAGCATGACGATCAGGCCGACCACCAGGCGCGGGCGCTCGATGCCCTGCTCCCCCATGCGCCCCGGCTGGGCTGGAGCCGCGCGGCGCTGGAGGCGGGGCTCGCCGATCTGGGCCTGCCCCGCGCCGAGGCCGGGCTGCTTTTCGGCCCGGGCCCCTTCCGCCTCATCGAGGCCTGGGCCCGGCTGAACGATCGCCGCATGACGGCCGCCGCGGCCGAGGCGGATTTCGAGGGGCTGCGCACCCCCGGCCGCGTCCGCGCCGTGGTGGAGCTTCGCCTCGGGCTGCTCGCGCCGCATAAGCAGGCGCTGCGCAGCGCCGTCGGCCTGCTCGCCACGCCCTTCGGCCTGCCAAGCGCCTGGCGGATCGAGGCCCGCACCGTGGATGCGATCTGGAAGGCCGCCGGCGATGCGTCGAGCGACTTCTCCCGCCACAGCAAGCGCGCCATCCTGGCCGCCATCCACACCGCCACCCTCGCCTATTGGCTGCGGAACGACGGCACGAGCATCGAGGAGGCCATGGCCTTTTTCGACCGGCGCCTCGCCATGCTGCCCAAGAAGCGGAAACGCGCCTCGTCGACGGTATCGGAAGCCGCCTGACGGCGGTTATAGTGACATCTCTGCAACGGTCCTCAAGTCACTGCAAAATATGGCGTTGCAGCATGCCAGTCACTCTTCGCAGCCTTTCGCAACACAGCTAGAACCCTTGCGGCAAAGACATAGTTCCCTTGTCGAAAATGCGAGGAGCGCTGGCTGCGATGAGTTTCATCCGTACCCTGATGGCCGGGATTGCGGCCGCGTCGATCGCGACGCCGGTTTTCGCCCAGGCCTGCCTGCCGCCCGCCGAGCGCGCCGCGCTCGATGTTCGCGCCGTGCAGAGCCAGCTCATGGTGATCGCCCTCTCCTGCGGGCAGCATGACGACTACAACCTCTTCGTAACGAAGTATAAGTCGGCGCTCGGGACGGCCTATAACGGCGTCCGCACGCATTTCAGCCGCAATGGCGGCCAGCGCAGCCTCGACAATTACATCACCAGCCTCGCGAATGCCCATTCGCAGGCCGGCATCGCCCAGGGCACGCTCTTCTGCCAGAATTCGGTGCCTTTCTTCCAGGCGGCGCTGGCGCAGACCAATGCCCAGGGCATCGCGGCGCTGGCTACGCAGTATAACCTCGCCAACCCCATCAGCACCCCGGCCTGCGCCGTCCGCCAGGCGCCGGCGACGGTGCAGGCCAGCCGCAGCAAGCCTGCCGCGCAGCCCATCCAGACGGCCCAGGCCAGCCCGGTCGCCACGCGCTGATCGCTGGATCCTGAAAAAGGGCCCGGTGGGACAGTCCCGCCGGGCCCTTTGCCATTTCTGGGGCTATTTCCTCACACGATGACGCGCAGGGCACTCAACGCTAGCCGCCGAATTCCCGCCGGATCGCCTCGCTATGCTCGCCGAGGCCGGGCACCGGGCCATAGGCGCGCGCGCCGTCCGAGAAGCGCACCGGGGGCGCCACCACGGCCACTATCCCATTCGGCGTGCTGACCTCGAGGCGGCGAAGCGCCGGGTGGCGCGCCAGATCGGCCACCTCATTCACCAGCCCATAGGCGATATTGGCCTGCCGCAGCAGGGCCGCGCATTCGTCCCGCGTCAGGGCCGCGAAGCGCGCGGCGACATGGGCATCCACCATGGGCCGGTTCGCGACGCGCTCGACATTGGAGCGGAAGCCCTCGCGCTGCGGCAATTCCGGCTCGCCCATGAAGACGCGACAGAGATCGGCGAATTCACGCTCGTTCTGGATGCTGATCAGCACCAGCGGCCCATCGGCCGTCTGGAAGGCGCCATAGGGGCAGATGGAGGGATGCGCGAGCCCCACCCGCGCCGGCGCCTTGCCGGTGCCTTCGTAATAGAGCAGCGGCACGTTCATCCAATCGGCCATGCCGTCGAAGAGGGAGACGGCCACGCCCTTCCCCTTCCCCGTGATGCCGCGCTCGATCAGCGCCTCCAGCACGCCGCTATAGGCATTGAGCCCGCAGGCGATGTCGCAGACCGAGACGCCCACGCGGCCGGGCCCCGCCGGATGGCCGGTGATGGCGGCGAGCCCGCTCTCGGCCTGGACCAGCAGATCATAGGCCTTCATCGAGGCATAATCCCCACTCTCGCCATAACCCGAGATATCGACGGTGATGAGCCGCGGATACCGGGCGCGAAGAGCGGCGCTGCCGAAGCCCGCGCGCTCCATCGCGCCGGGGGCGAGGTTCTGGATGAAGACATCCGCCCGCGCCACCAGCCGCTCCAGCAGCGCCTTGTCCTCCGGCTTCTTGATATCCAGGCAGAGGCTTTCCTTGCCGCGGTTCAGCCAGACGAAATAGCTGCTCTGCCCCTTGGCCGCCGCGTCATAGCCGCGCGCGAAATCGCCCTCGGCGCGCTCGATCTTGATGACCCGCGCGCCCGCATCGGCCAGCTTCACCGAGCAATGCGGCGCGGCCACCGCCTGCTCCATGGCGACGACGAGCAGCCCCGCGAGGGGCTTTCCCTCAGTGGCTGGCGCCGTCATAGGCCACCGTCTTGATCGTCGAGAGATCCAGCCCGTCCACGCAGCGCAGGTTCAGCGCCACCATGGGCGTGCCATCGGGCATGGCGCCGCGCGCATAGGGAAGGATGCCGCAGGTGGCGCAGAAATGGTGGTCGATGACGCGCTTGTTGAACTTGTAGCTCGTGCTGCGCTCCTCGCCCGAAATCGTCACCGCCGAGGCGGGCAGGAAGGCCAGCACCGAGCCGCGCTTGTGGCAGATGGAGCAGTTGCAGGTGATACCCTGCTCGATCATCCCCTCCGCCGCGAAGCTCACCGCCCCGCAATGGCAGCTGCCGGTGTATTTCATTGTTTCCTCCCTCAATAGCTGCGCGGCATGCCCAAAACATGCTCGCCGAGATAGGAGAGGATCAGGTTCGTGCTGATGGGCGCAACCTGGTAGAGCCGCGTCTCGCGGAATTTCCGTTCGATGTCGTATTCCTCGGCGAAGCCGAAGCCGCCATGGGTGTTCACGCAGGCCTCGCCCGCCGCCCAGCTCGCCTCGGCGGCGAGCATCTTGCCCATATTGGCTTCCTCGCCCGGCCGCTCGCCGCGCTCGAATTTCTCGAGCCCCAGCTTCACGATGGCCTCGGCCGCCCGCATCTGGGCATAGGCGCGGGCGATGGGGAATTGCACGCCCTGGTTCTGCCCGATCGGCCGGCCGAAGAGCACGCGCTCCTTGGCATAACCCACGGCCTTCTCGATGAACCACTTGGCATCGCCGATGCATTCGGCCGCGATCAGCAGCCGCTCCGCATTCATCCCGTCGAGCACGTAGCGGAAGCCCTTGCCCTCCTCGCCGACCAGGTTCTCGGCGGGGATCTCCATATTGTCGAAGAAGACCTCACAGGAATTGTGGTTCATCATCGTGCGGATCGGGCGGATGGTGAGGCCCTTGCCCAGCACGGTCCGCATATCGACGATGAAGGTCGAGAGTCCCTCGGTCTTCTTCGCCTCCTCGCCCTTCGGCGTGGTGCGGGCCAGGAGCAGCATCAGGTCGGAATGCTCGGCCCGGCTGGTCCAGATCTTCTGGCCGTTGACGATATACTTGTCGCCTTCCTTCCTGGCGAAGGTGCGGAGATTGGTGGTATCCGTGCCGCTGGTCGGCTCCGTGACGCCAAAGGCCTGCAGGCGCAATTCGCCGGTTGCGATCTTCGGCAGGTATTCGCGCTTCTGCCGCTCGTTCCCGTGCCGGAGGATGGTGCCCATGATGTACATCTGGGCGTGGCAGGCGCCGCCATTACAGCCCGCGCGCTGCACCTCCTCGAGAATGGCCGCCGCCGCCGAGAGGCCGAGCCCGGCGCCGCCGTATTCCTCGGGGATGAGCGCCGAGAGATAGCCCGCTTCGGTCAGCGCCTGCACGAATTCCGTCGGATAGCCGCGTACCTCGTCGAGCTTGCGCCAATACTCGCCCGGAAAGCGGGCGCAGAGCTTGGCGACCTCGGCGCGGATTTCCGCATGCGGGTCATTCTCCGGGCTGGTCTCGAACATGCCTCGCGCTTCCTCCTGAATCTTGCCGCGATGCTGATCCGCCCCCAGCCCCGGCGCAAGCCATGAGCCATGCACCACAAGCGAGTATCGGTTATAGTCTGGCGCTATGGATCAGACCCGGCTGCGGATGTTTCTTGCCATCGCCGAACACGGCGGCTTCTCGCGCGCCGCGGCGGCCCTCGGCCTCGCGCAGCCCAGCCTCTCGCGCCAGATCGCGACGCTGGAGGCCGAATGCGGCCGCCCGCTCCTCTACCGCCACGGGCGCGGCGCGAGCCTGACGGAAGAGGGTCAGCGCCTGGCCGATGCGGCGCGGCCCCTGCTCGCGGCACTCGATGCCCTGCCCGCCGCCCTGGCCGATCCGGCGCCGCGCGGGAATGTCGTGCTCGGCATGCCCACCTTCATCTCGGCGCAACTCGCGGGGCCCCTTTTCACCACCTTCCGAAGCCGCCATCCGGGCATCAACCTGCGATTGATGGATGGGTTTTCCGGCTTCGTGAACCAGTGGCTGATCGAGGGCCGCGTGGATGTCGCCGTGGTCTATGACGCCCGACGCAGCCGCGTCCTGCTGGCCGAGCCCCTGGCGGAGGAGGTGCTCTGGCTCTTCGGCAACCGCCGGCGCGCGTCGGAATTGCCGCCGGGCGAGGCAGTGCCGCCTTCCGCGCTGAGCGGGCTCGACCTCATCCTGCCCGCCCGCGCCCATGGGCTGCGCCGCGCGCTCGACCGCGCCGGCGCGCGGCCGGACCCGGCGCGGCTACTGGAAGTGGACAGCCTGACGGCGATTCGCGCGCTGGTTGATCTCGATGCGGGCTGGTCGGTGCTCCCCCAGGCCGGGCTGGTGCGGGAAAGGGACGATCCGCGCCTGCTTCTGCGCCCCATAGGTATGCCGCTGCTGCGGGTCCGGATCATGATGGCCGCGACCCAGGCCAGGCCGGTCACCCCGGCCGGGCGGGCGGTGATGCGCTTTCTTCGTGAGGCCGTGAGGGAATTGCAGGCGCGGGGCGTGATGAGCGCGCCGGACACGCATGAATGAGGCGGTGAAGCGCCGGAAAAGTTGGGCCTCCTATATTATTCCGATATAGCATCATTAGGTGCCATCAACGGCGCCAACGGCTACATTGTCTCTTACGAATTCAATCGAAACTCGACAGCCTCATGCCGCCGCGCCGCGATAGCGGGGACCGGGAGAAGGGCTCCGATAAACCGGGGTGATCCAGGAATGGCTCGGCAGGCATCGCATGCGCGGGGAGGGCTGAAGGCGATGCTGCCAGCCCTCGCCCTGCTCTTCACCAGCGCCTTCGGCATCACGGCCATGGCCTTCGGCAGCCCCGCGCCGGATGCGCCGATGGCCGTCTTCGGGCCGCCCTGGTGGAAGGCCGATCGCATGGTCGGGCTGGTGGCCGAGGCCGGGGGCCGGATGGTCGATACCGGCGGCCTGCCCAATGTGATGATCGTCCGCCGCGCGCCGGAGGGCGAGCGCGGCGCGGACGAACCCGATGATCTCGCCGCCGCACTCTATCGCGCCGGCGCCTGGCTGGTGCTCGATGCGCCGGCATTGCGCGGCTGCCTCGCGCTGGCAAGCGGCCGGAAGGGGGTCTGACGATGAACGAGATCGGCCGCCTCCGCATCGGCTTCGCCCGGCTGCTCGTGCCCCTGCTCTGGCTGCATGTGCCGCTCATGGCCGTCGTCGCGCTCTATGTCGGCAAGCCCTTCCTGGGGCCCACGCTGATGGCGGTTCTGCTGGCCGGCGCCACGCATCTGTCCTGGAAGATCAATGGCGTCGAGCCCGCCACGCGCTATATCGGCACCGTCGCGCTGATCGGGGAGCCCGCGCTGCTCGTCTATCTGATGTCCGGCCTCGGCTGGCAGATGGACATGCACATGTATTTCTTCGCGACCCTCGCGCTGGTCATGGCCTGGTGCGATGCGCGGAGCCTGCTCCTGGCCGCCGCGGCCATCGCGGTGCATCACCTCGCGCTCAACTTCATCCTGCCCGGCGCCGTCTTCATGAACGGCGCGGACATCAACCGCGTGATCCTGCATGCGGTGATCGTCATCTTCCAGACGACGGTGCTCGTCTGGCTCTCGAACAAGCTGGTGGATGCCTTCGAGCGCATCGAGAATCTCGGCCGCGCCATCGCCGGGCATAACGAGACGCTCGAGATCCGCGTGAAGGAGCGCACCCGAGAGGCCGAGCGCGCCAATGCGGCCAAGAGCCTCTTCCTGGCCAATATGAGCCATGAGATCCGCACGCCGATGAACGCCATCCTGGGCTTCAGCCATCTGCTGGGCCGCACGGAGATGACGGCGCGGCAGAGCGACTACGTGACCAAGATCCGCACCGCTTCGGACCGGCTGCTGAACCTGCTGAACGACATCCTGGATTTTTCCAAGATCGAAGCCGGGAAGCTCGCCCTCGAACACGCCGATTTCTCCCCCCGCGCCATGTTGGAGCGGATGATGGAAATCGCGGCGCTCAAGGCACAGGAAAAGGGCCTCTCCATCGGCTGGCGCGTGGACCCCGAGGTGCCGCAGATGCTGCGCGGCGACGAATTGCGCCTCAGCCAGGTGGTGCTGAACCTCGTCAGCAACGCGATCAAGTTCACCAGCAGCGGCGAGGTGGAGATCACGCTGCGGCTGCGCGAGCGGCGGGGGCGGCAATGCGTGCTGGAAGGCAAGGTGCGCGATACCGGCCTCGGCATGTCGCGCGAGCAGCTCGCGCGGCTCTTCGACAGTTTCTCCCAGGCCGATAGTTCCACGACGCGCCGCTTCGGCGGCACGGGCCTGGGGCTGGCCATCAGCCGGCAGCTCGCCGCGCTGATGCAGGGCGGCATCACCGTGGAGAGCGAGGAAGGCAAGGGCTCGACCTTCACCTTCACCGTCGTCATGGAAGAGGGCGAGAACAAGAAACCCGCCCTGAGCCGCGCCGCCGCCTTCAAGGGCGCCCGCGTGCTGATCGTCGATGACAATGCGAGCTCGCGCGAGGTGCTGCACGGCTATTTCCAGACCTGGTCCGTCATCGCCGATCTCGTCGGCTCGGCCGAGGAGGCGCTTTCGGCCGCCCAGGCCGCCGCTGCCCGGGGCGATGGCTATGACCTCATCATGATCGACTGGAAGATGCCGGGCATGAACGGGATGGAGGCGATCCGCGCCCTGCGGGCGGCCCTGCCGCCCGCCCAATGGCCGCGCATCGTCATGGTCTCGGCCTATGGCCAGGAGCGCGGGCTCGGGGAGGCGGAGGCGCTGGGCGTCGACGGCTTCCTCGCCAAGCCCGTCGATGCCTCGGCGCTCTTCGACGTCCTACAACGGATTTTCGATCGGGACGGTGCGAGGCTGGATCGTACGAGCCAGGACGATCCGGGCGAGGCGCCCATGATCTCGCCCGCCAAGCGCGGCGCGCGGGTGCTGCTGGTCGAGGATAACGAGATCAACATGGAGCTGGCCGTCGCCATCCTCACCGATGGCGGGCTGGTGGTGGACCAGGCGGAGAACGGCCTCGTGGCCCTGCGCAAGGTGGTGAATTCCACCACGCGCTACGATGCCGTGCTGATGGACCTGCAGATGCCGGAGCTCGACGGCATCTCGGCCACGCGGGAAATCCGCGAGGCGGTGCCGGAGATGAAGCTGCCGATCATCGCCATGACCGCCCATGCCTATGAGGCCGAGCGCCAGCGCTGCCTCGAAGCCGGGATGAACGACCACGTCTCGAAGCCGGTCGATCCCGCGTTGCTGATGAGCGTGCTGGACCGCTGGATCAGCCTGCCGCTCGCCGGCAGCGCCGCCGATGCCGCCACCACGACGCCGGTACAGGCCCCGGCCGCCACGGCCCCGCGCCGCGACCTGCCCGAGAGCCTGCCGCCCTTCGACCTCAAGGCCGCGCTCAACCGGGTGAATGGCAAGGAAGCCCTGCTGCGCAAGCTGATCCTCGATTTCGGCCGCAAGTTCGCCGATGTGGCACCCGCCCTCGCCCGCCATGTGAAGGCGGGCGATTACGAGCAGGGGCGCATCCTGGCCCATACGCTCAAGGGCGTCTCGGCCACGCTCGGCCTCGCCGAGGTCGCCTCCCGCGCCGCGCGGCTGGAGGACAGTCTGGCCAAACCCTCAGCCCCGCCCGAGCCCAGCCTCCTGACCGCGCTGGAGGAGGCGATGCGCCCGGCGCTCGAGGCTGTCCGCTCCCTCGATGCCGCGCCCGCCCAGCTCGGCGGCACCGCGCGCAAAGCCGATCACGCCGCCGCCGAGGCCCTGGCCCAGGAGTTGCGCGAGCTGATCGAGCGCCGCAGCCTCCGCGCCCGCCGCGTCTTCGAGGCATTGAGCGAGGCGCTGGCCGGCAAGGGTGGCGAGGAGATCGAGGAGTTGCGGGAAGCGCTGGCCCGGCTCGATTACGCGGCCGCGGCCCAGTCCCTCGAGGATTGGTCCGTCACCGCCGAACTCAACAAAGAGGAAATCTGACGTGCGTCGGCCGACGATCCTCATCGTGGATGATGAGGTGACCAATATCGAAGTGATGAGTGCCATTCTCGAGGATGACCACGAGATCTGCTTCGCCACCACCGGCGAGGAGGCCCTTGAGGCCGCCCGCCGCGAGATGCCCGACCTCATCATGCTCGACGTGCTGATGCCGGGCATGGATGGCTATGAGGTCTGCCGCGCCCTGAAGGCCGATCCGGCGCTGCTCGACATTCCCGTCATCTTCACCACCGCCCTCGGCGATCGCGGGGCGGAGGCGAAGGGGCTGGAACTGGGCGCGATCGATTATGTGACCAAGCCGCTCGTCCCCGTCGTGGTGCGCGCCCGCGTGCGCAACCACCTGGAGATGAAGCGCATGCGCGACGAGCTGGCCAAGCTCGCCGTGACCGATGCGCTGACGGGCCTGGGCAATCGCCGCCGGATGGAGCAGCAGCTGCGCCAGGAGATCGCCGCCCTCGCCGTTCATGGCGGGCTGCTCTCGGTCATCATCCTCGACGTGGATTTCTTCAAGCGGTTCAACGACATCTACGGCCATGCGGAGGGCGACCGCTGCCTCGCTATGGTCGCCGCAGCACTCAACCGCGCCATGCCCCGCAGCAATGACCTCGCCATCCGCTATGGCGGGGAGGAGTTCGCCTGCCTGCTCCCGGGCGTGACCCATGGCGAGGCGATGGAGACGGCGCATGGCATCCTGCTGCGCATCGCCTCGCTCGGCATTCCCCATTCCGCCTCGGATGCGGCGAGCTATGTCACGGTGAGCGTGGGCGTCGCGACGGCGCCCTGCGAGCCGGAGGCGCATCCCCAGCATTGGATCAGGGCCGCCGACCGGCAGCTCTATGCGGCCAAGGCGGCGGGGCGGAATACAGTCTGCGGCGCGGAATACGAGTCCGCAGCACTCGGGGCGCAATAACGGAGCCTGGCTGGCCGCTTCGCCGAGCGGCCAGGCCGGTGCGCAAAGCCCTGCGCGCCAGTATTCCCCGCGCCTTGAGGGCACCTTGCTGAGCTCGGGGAAACCTGGCCGAAGCCGAGCCGTCGCCTTTCAATGATCTATGCGGGAAGACGGGGCCGGAAGCGGGTGGAGCGGCGATCCGACCGCGACCGCCTCTCCGGCACCCGAAAATCCGGCCGGCCTCTCAGTCATCCATGCGGGAAGAGGGCGCGGGGCGCGGGCGGAGCGGCAGGCCCATCGCCCGTTCGAGGCCATCCACCAGGCGCTGCACGCGGCGGAGGCGCCCATCGCCGGTGGCGCTGCCGGTGCCGGAAATCGCCGCCGCCACCCGTCTCTCGCGGGCCTTGAGCAGCAATTGCCGCAGCATCCTCATATTGTCCTTGGGCGTCATGATTTCCTCTGGGTTCTTTGCGCGCGGTTCTAGCGCGAATGCCCCTCGGGCGGAATCGCCCCCTTCCTGCCCGGAGGCCGCCCCCTGCCGCGCGCCGGGCGCATGGGCACGCCTTCGTGTTCTTCGGCCGCCAGTTCCAGCAGGCGCAGCATGGCGGTGGGCAGCCCGGCCCGCGCTTCCTCGGGCGTGGCCCAGAAATAGCCCTCGGGCGCCTCCCCGGCCGGGATGCTGGCCACAAGCAGGCGCATCCGCAGCTCGAAATGGGTGAAGCCGTGCCGCGCCTCGCCTTCCAGGGCCCGCCAATTCGGCCCGGCGAGGGGCGCGAAGCCCATGGCCTCCTCCTCGCCCCAGGCGGCCTCGCGCCAGGGCGTGCCGGGAATTTCAGGCATGCCGCCCAGCAGCCCGCTTTCCGGCCGCCGGCGCAGCAGCAGCCGCCCCGCCGGATCGGTGAGCAGGAAATGCACGCCCAGCCGCGTCGGCCGCGCGGCCTTGGGCGTCTTGCGCGGCAGGGTGGCGGCGATGCCCGCCTTCCGCCCCTCGCATTGCAGCGCCCATGGGCAGAGCACGCAGGCCGGGTTGCGGGGCGTGCAGATCGTGGCGCCCAGGTCGAACAGCGCCTGCACGAAATCGCTCGGCCGCTCCCGCACCAGCTCGCTCGCCAGGAAACGCTCGGCGAGGGCCGCGAGGCGCGGCCGGGCGCTGGGCAGCGGATCTTCCACAGCATGGAGCCGCGAGGTCACGCGCTCCACATTCCCGTCCACGGCGATGGCCGGGAGATTGAAGGCGATGGCGCCCACGGCGGCGGCCGTATAGGCCCCGATTCCCGGCAGGGCGCGCAGCCCCTCCACCGTCCGCGGGAAGCCGCCCAGGGCGACGACGGCCTTGGCGCAGGCATGGAGGTTCCGCGCCCGGGCGTAATAGCCGAGCCCCGCCCAGGCCTCGGCCACCGCCTCCCAGGGGGCGGCGGCCAGGATCTTCACGGTCGGGAAGCGGGAGAGGAAGTCGCTGTAGCGGGGCCCCACCGTCGCAACGGTCGTCTGCTGCAGCATGACTTCGGAGAGCCAGACGCGGTATGGATCGGGCCGCTCGCCCGGCAGGGCCCGCCAGGGCAGGCTGCGGCGATGACGGTCATACCAGGCGAGCAGCGGTGCGGGATCGGGGGAGAAGGACATGGCGAAGCCCTCAAAGGACAGCGCGGCCGCGGGATCAAGCGGCGAATCGCCGAAGCGGGCGCGCAAGCCCCGCGCGCCGGCCGCGCCCGCTAGCTCGCCCGTGGCGCCGCCGCCCGAGCCGCAGCGGCATTTCATGCCCCGCACCCTCGGCGCCCTGCTGCCGCCGCTGACCCGCCCCGTGTTCCGCCGGCAGAATCCCTCGGTCGCGCGGATCATGAGCGATTGGGTGGAGATCGTGGGCCCGGAACTAGGCGCCCGCACCTCGCCGCGCGGGCTGACAGCCGGTTCCCTGACCATCGCCTGCTCCGGCCCCGTGGCCATGGAGTTGCAGCACCTCGCCCCCGCGCTGATTTCCCGCATCAATGGCGCGCTGGGCCAAGTGGTGGTGCAGCGGATCAAGGTGGTGCAGGGCTTCGTGCAGCGCCGCCCGCCCGCGCCCCCCGCCCGCCCCGAGTCGCCCCCGCCGCCCGAGCGGGTGATGGCCGCCATCGAGACCGTGAATGACCCCGATCTGCGGGAGGCCCTGGCCAGATTGGCCAAGGGCGTCTATCGGACGCGCTGATCCGCCCTCTGGCTTTCCGCCCACGGCTTTCAAAGCGCAACAAGCCGCCCCAGATAGCCGGACTGGTCTATAAGCCGTTCGCCATACCCCGCGAGGAGTTACCTGGATGCCGATGAACCGCCGCCACCTGATGCTCGGTGCGGGCTCTGTTGCCCTGGCCGGTACGGGCCTGATCACGCCGGCGATGGCGCAGGCCGCCGATCCGCGCATGGCCGACCGCGCCGTCGGCAAGGCCGATGCCAAGGTGACGGTCATCGAGTATTTCTCGCTCACCTGCCCGCATTGTGCCGCCTTCCACCGCACCACCTATCCGCAGGTGAAGAAGGAGCTGATCGACACGGGCAAGATCCGCTTCGTCTTCCGCGACTTCCCGCTCGATCAGCTGGCCCTGGCTGGCGCCATGGTGGCCCGCGCCCTGCCGGCCGACCGCTACGAGGGTTTCGTGGGCGTGCTGCTCGGCAGCCAGGACCGCTGGGCCTTCAACCGCAACGTGAACAACATGGAAGAGATCGCGAAGCTCGCGGCCCTCGCCGGCATGTCGCGCCCCGATTTCGAGAAGACCATCGGCGATGACGGTCTTCGCCGCGCCATTCTCGAAGGCCGCCTGAAGGCCGAGCAGACCGACAAGGTCGATGCCACGCCGACCTTCCTCTTCAACGGCAACAAGCAGTCCGGCGAATTGAGCTATGATCGCTTCGCCGAACTGGTCGCCAAGGCCGGCGGCTGACCTTCCGGTAGCGGGCCAAAGCTCTGAGCGAAACCGACGACACCGCCTCCGCCACCCCGGCGGAGGCCGAAGCCCCGGCTGAAGCGCCGCCCGAGGCCCTCGCGGAGGGTATCGGCGAGGATGGGCTGCGCCCACGCCTCACGGCGACGCTGACGCGCATCCGCATCGCGGGCTTCAAGAGCTTCGCCGAGCCGACCAATGTCGACATCCTGCCGGGGCTGACAGGCGTCGTCGGCCCCAATGGCTGCGGCAAGTCGAACGTGGTCGAGGCCCTGCGCTGGGCCATGGGCGAGAGCAATGCCCGCAACATGCGCGGCGGCGAGATGGATGACATCATCTTCGCCGGCACCGCGACCCGCCCCGGCCGCAACCATGCCGAGGTGACGATCAGCCTGGAGCATGCGCCGGGCCTTGCCCCGCCGCCCAACCAGGATGCTTCGGAACTCGAGATCGTCCGCCGCATTGTGCGCGGCGAGGGCACGGGCTATCGCATCAATGGCCGCGAGGCGCGCGGCCGCGACGTGCAGACGCTCTTCGCCGATATCGGCTCCGGCTCCCGCGCCTCGGCCATGGTCAGCCAAGGCAAAGTCGCCGCGCTGATCGCGCAGAAGCCGGAAGAGCGGCGCCAGGTGCTGGAGGAGGCCGCCGGCATCGCGGGCCTGCGCGCCCGGCGGCACGAGGCGGAGCTCAAGCTCCGTCAGGCCGAGAACAACCTCACCCGCGCCGATGACCTCAAGGGCCAACTCGAGACGCAGCGCGAGGGGCTGAAGCGCCAGGCGCGGCAGGCGGCCCGCTACCGGAACCTCTCGGGCCTGACCCGCGAGGCCGAGGCGGAATATCTCTCCATCCTCGCGGCCCGTGCCGAGACGGCGATCATCCGCGCCCGCGAGGCCTTCGTGGCCGCCCGCGGCCAGACCCAGGCGGCGGCGGATGCGGCGGAAAAGGCGACGATCCGCGCCTTCGAGTCGGAAAAGGCCATTCCCGCCCCCCGCGCCGCCGAGGCCGAGGCCCGCACGGCGCTCGAACGCCGCCGCGTGGAGGATGAGGGCCTGGCCGAGGCCGAGGCGCGCGCGCAGGCCGCCCTGGCCGCCGCCGAAAGCCGCCTCGCGACCATCGCGGAAGACCTCTCCCACGCCGCGCGCGTCGCCGAGGATGGCGCGCGTGCCGAGGAGAAGCTCGCCGCCGAGGCGGCCGGCCTCGCCGCCGATGCCGAGGCCCTGCCCGGCATGATCGAGTCGGCGAAGGCCGAGGAAGCCGCCGCCATCGCGGCCGTGGCCGAGGCCGAGCAGGCCGCCCAGGCCGCCGCCGATGCCGCCGCCCAGGCGCAGGCCCAGTCCGAGACGGCCGCCGCCGCCGTCCAGGCCGCCGAGGCCCGCGCCCGCCGCGCCGAGGATCAGCGCCGGGCGCTCGCCACCGAACATGCCCAGGCCGAAGCCGGCCGCGTGCCGCCCGAGGCCATCGCCGCCGCCCATACTAAGCTCGCGGAAGCCGAGGCCGCCCAGGCCGCCGCCCGCGAAGGACTCGAAGCGGCCGAGAAGGCCCGCGCTGAGGCCCAGGCGAAGCTCGCCGAAGCCCGCCGCCTCTTCAGCGAGGCCGAGACCGCCCGCACCCGCGCCTTGCAGGACCGTGACGCCGCCGCCGCCCGCGCCCGCCGGATGGCCGAGCAGCACGGCCGCCTCGCGCAGGATCGCGAACAGGCCGCCCGCGCGCTGATCCCCGACGAGAAGCTGGAGGCCGCGAAATCCGCGCTCCAGGCCGCCGAAAAAGCCGTCGCCGAGGCCCGTGACGAGCTCGGGCAGGCCGAGAAGGCCCGTGCCACCGCCCAGTCGGCCCATGAGGAGGCGCGCCGCGCGGCTTCCACGGCCGAGGCCCGGCGCACCAAGCTCGCCGCCGAGGCCGAGGGCATCGCCGCCCTGCTGCGTGCCGGCCAGGGCCAGGGCCGCGTCGCGCCTATTCTGGACAGCGTCGGCGTCCCCGCCGGGCTCGAAGCCGCCATTGCCGCCGCCCTGGGCGAGACGGCCGAAGCCGGTGCCGCAGGCCAAGGGCCGCGCCATTGGCGCATCCTGCCCGTCGGCGAGACGCGCCCGCCGCCCGGCGGCGCCACGCCGCTGGCGAGCCTCGTCGAATCTCCCGCCGAATTGGCCCGCGCCCTCTCCTTCGTCGGCCTGCTGCCGGAAGGCGGGGATGGCGACGTGCTCCAGGCCGAGCTTCTCCCCGGCCAGGCGCTGGTCGATCGCGAAGGCGGCTTCTGGCGCTGGGACGGTTTCGTCGCCCGCGCGGGTGCCCCGGCCCCAGGCGCGGTGCGTCTGCAACAGCGCAACCGCCTCCGCGCCGCCCGGGCCGAGCAGGACGCCGCCGCCGCTGAGGCCGCCCAGGCCGAAGCCGCACGCCGCGCCGCCGCCGAGGCCGAGCAGAGCGCCCAGCGCGCCGAGCAGGCTGCCCGCGAGGCCCGGCGCAGCGCCGAGTCCCGCCTCGAATCCGCCCGTGGCGAGGCGGCGCGCCTCGTCGCCCAGAGCGAGTCGGCCCAGTCCCGCCTTGCCGCCATCGAGCCGCAGCTGGCCCGGCTCGCGGGCGAGAAGGCCGAGGCCGAGCAGGCTCTAGCCATGGCCGAAGCAGCACTCGCCGAACTGCCCGACCCGGCGGCGCTCCGCGTCGCGCGGGATGCGGCGCAGAATGCCGAGCGCGAGGCCCTCGGTGCCGAGGCCCGCGCCCGTGAGGCCCGCGCCCGTGCCGAACAGGCTTTCGAGGCCGCGCGCCGCGACGAATCCCGCCTCGCCGCCCAGGCCGCCTCGGCAGAAAGCCGCCTCGCGGCCCTCGCACCCCAGCTCGCGACGCTCACCGCCGAGGCAAGCGAGGCCGGTGCCGCCCTGGAGGCCGCCCGTGCCGAGGCCGCCGCCCTCCCCGACCCGGCTTTGGCCCGCCAGGCCGTCGAAACCGCCCGCGCCACCCTCGCCGCCGCCCGCCAGGCCGAGTCGAATGCCCGGACGGGCGTGGCGAGCCTCGCCGGCGAGGGGGACCGCATCGCGCTCCGCCAGGCCTCGCTGGCCAGCGAGCGCGAGGGCTGGGCCACCCGCACCGCCGAGGCCCGCGCCCGGCAGCAGGCCCTCGCCGAGCGTCACGAAGCTGCCAAGGCCGAGGCCGATAGCCTGCGCGGGGCCCCCGCCGAGGCCACCGCCCGCCGCGCCGCCGCCGGGCGCATCCTGGCCGAGGCCGAAGCGGTGCATGCCGAGGCGGCCATGAAGCTCGCCGCCGCGGAAACCGAGCAGCGCGAGGCCGCCGAGGCCCGCCGCCTCGCCGATGCGGCGCTCGCCGCCACCCGCGAGGCCCAGCTCCGCGCCGAGGCCCAGGTCGAGGCCGCCGAAACCGCCGGGCGCAATGCCATGGCGCGCATCATGGAGCGGCTGGGCGAGAACCCCGAACTGCCGCCCCCGCCGGAAGACCTCTCAGACGCCGCCGAGGACAAGGCCCGCCGCAAGGCCGAACGCCTGACCCGCGAGCGCGAGGAGATGGGGCCCGTCAATCTCCGCGCCGAGATCGAACTGACCGAGATCGAAGCCCGCATCGGCAGCATCGATACCGACCGCGAGGAGATCGGCCATGCCATCGCCAAGCTGCGCGGCTCGATCGGCCATTTGAACCGCGCCGGGCGCGAGCGCCTCCGCGCGATCTTCGACCGGGTGGATGGCGAGTTCCGGGCCATTTTCACGCGGCTCTTCGGCGGCGGCCGCGCCCATCTGGCCCTTGTCGGCAGCGAGGACCCGCTGGAAGCAGGGCTTGAGATCTTCGCCGAGCCGCCGGGCAAGAAGCTCTCCTCGCTCTCGCTGCTCTCGGGCGGCGAGCAGGCGCTGACGGCGCTCTCGCTGGTCTTCGCCATCTTCCGCTGCCAGCCCGCGCCCGTCTGCGTGCTCGACGAGGTGGATGCGCCGCTCGACGATGCCAATGTCGAACGCCTCTGCGACATGCTGGAAGCCATGGCGGCCGAGAGCGGCACCCGATTCCTGGTGGTGACCCACCACCCCCTCACAATGGCCCGGATGCACCGGCTCTATGGCGTCACGATGCAGGAAAGGGGCGTTTCGCGCCTACTTTCGGTCGATCTTGGCGAGGCGGTGGGCATGGTCGAGGGTAATGGCTGACGCCGACCTCGGCATGGCGTAAGGTTTAATTGACCATTTAAGGTCAAGGATAGCCATGCCCCATCCCCTCGCCGACGCGGGAGCGACCATCGCGTGATCCGCCGCTCCGTCGTCCTCGGCAGTGCCGCACTTTTCGTCGCCGGCACCGCCTCGGGGCAGGATGCCGTGGCGCCGGACAAGCGGCCGATCCTGACCGTCGCGGGCAATGTCCGCGGCGATTTGCCGCGCGACTTCACCCTGGCCACGCTCGAGGCCCTGGGGATGGAACGGCTGACGACCCACACGCCATGGACCTCGGGGCCGCAGAATTTCTCCGGCGTGCCGCTCGCCCGGCTCCTGGCCTCGGTGGCCAATAGGGGCGCCAATCTGCGGCTGATCGCATTGAACGATTATCAGATCAGCATTCCCGCCTCGGATGCCTCGGCCTATCACCCCCTGCTGGCCACGCGGCTGGATGGGGTGCCGATGCGGGTGCGCGACAAGGGGCCGATCTGGCTCGTTTATCCCTGGTCGCAGCGGCCGGAGATCGACAAGCCCTCCTATTACGAGCGCGGCGTCTGGCAACTCCGCCGGATCGAGACGTATTGATATGGCGCAGGGTCAGACGGCGCTCCCTTCCCGAGGCTCGTCCGCGCGTGGCATCGGCCGCCTCCTGCCAAAGCTCGTTCTCGGTCTCGCCGCCATCCTGATGCTGCTCTCGCTTGGCTATGCGGGCACCCGTCTGAATGACCAGTATCGCATCGAGGCCCGGATGACGCGCTCCGGCCTCTGGTTCGCCAGCCAGGCTCTGGTGGAGATCTCGCGCTTCCGGGCGGCGCTGGCCGGCTTCAATGCCGGTGAGGTCAATGCGGACACGGTCGAGCTTCGCTTCGAGATCATGCTCAGCCGCTTCGCCCTCCTGGACAAGGGCGAGGGCTCTCCGGAATTCGACACGCTGGAGCGGCTGCGGACGGAAAGTGCTGCGATCTTCCCCGAACAGGCGGGGATGGAGGCCAATCTTCAGGCTTTCCTGGCCGGGGACCGGAATGCCCGCGTTCAGCTCAATGGCGCGCTCGACCGGATCGAGGCCCTGCTGCTCAAGGCCAATGTCGATCTCCACCTGGAGCGGCAGAGCATCGCGGCCCAGGCCTCCTTCGGCATCACCTCCCTGCAGCGGACCTTCCTGGTCGCCGGCGCCGGGCTGATCCTGAGCGGCAGCCTGCTGATCGGGATGCTGCTGATCGAGAACCGCCGCGCGAGCCGCCTGCTCCGCGACGCCGAGGCGGCGGCGGGCCGCGCGGCCGAGGCGGATCAGACGCTGTATGTGCTGATCGATTCGCTGCCGGCCATGATCGCGGCCTTCGACCGCGAGGGCCGCTACCTCTTCCTCAACCGCGCCTATGAGGAATTCACCCGGCTGGAAGAGCAGGAGGCGATCGGCCAGATCCCCTCTTCCCTGGGCATGGACAAGCGCCAGGAAGAGAGCGTCGCGGCCGTGGTCGCGAGCGGCAAGCCCAAGCCCCAGATGGAGCAGGAGGTGGTCAACGGCCTGGGCCAGCAACGCACCCTGCTCGCCAGCTGCGCGCCCGTGCCGGACAGCCAGGGGGGCGTGGGCCGGGTGGTCTATGTCGCGATCGACATCACCGACCGCACCATCGCCGAGCGCCGCATCCGGCACTTGGCCGAGCATGACATGCTCACCGACCTGCCCAACCGCCTGCTCTTCGACCGGCACAAGCGGGAGTATCAGCGCATCGCGCGGCAGAACGGCACGCGGATCGCGCTCTACTGCATCGACATCGACCATTTCCGCGACGTGAACGACACGCTGGGCCATGCGATGGGCGACCGCCTGCTGCTGGCCACCGTGATCCGCCTAAGGCAATGCCTGCGCCCGCGCGATATCCTGGCACGACTGAGCGGGGACGAATTCGCCGTGCTCCGCCCCGATATTCACGGGCAGGCCGAGGCGGAGCTTTTCGCCACGGAAATGGCCGCCGCCATGGCCCGGCCCTTCCATATTGGCGGCCTCCTGCTGCGCAGCGGCGCCTCCATCGGCGTGGCCATGGGGCCGCTCGACGAGGATGCGGGCGAGGGTGCCCTGCTCCGCCAGGGCGAGCAGGCGCTGCACCATGCCAAGGCCAAGGCCCGCGGCGGTTTCGCCTTCTTCACGCCGGAAATGGCCAAGGCCCAGGCCGAGCGCCGCATGATGGAGGGCGATCTGCGCCAGGCCATCGAGCGCGGGCAGCTCTCCCTGGCCTATCAGCCGAAATTCCGCATCGGCGATGGCGCGCCGGCCGGCTGCGAGGCGCTGCTGCGCTGGGATCATCCGCGCCTGGGCCAGATCTCCCCGGCCGTCTTCGTGCCGCTGGCGGAGGAGACGGGGCTCATCACCGCCCTGACCCGCTGGGTGCTGCGCGAGGCCTGCGGCCAGATCCGCGCCTGGGATCTGGCGGGCACGCCGATCAAGGTCGCGGTCAATCTCTCGGCCGTGCATTTCGCGGCCGCCGGGGTGGTGGACATGGTCAGCGACGCCCTGCTGTATGCGGAATGCGACCCGAACCTGCTCGAGATCGAGGTGACGGAGGGCGTCTTCATCCGCAATTCCGCCTCGGCCAAGGAGACGCTGCTGGCGCTCCGGGAACTGGGCGTACATCTCGCGCTCGACGATTTCGGCACGGGCTATTCGGCATTGGGCTACCTCCTGCGCCTGCCCTTCGACCGGGTGAAGATCGACCGCACCTTCGTCCGCGCGCTCCGCGAGGAGGGCAACCGCAGCCGTCACGTGATCGACGCCATCATCCGCCTGGCCCATGGCCTGGGGGCCGAGGTGATCGCGGAAGGGGTGGAGGACGAGCAGGAACTGGCGATGCTGCGGGAACTGGGCTGCGACGTGGCCCAGGGCTTCCTCCTCGCGCGGCCCATGCCCGCCGCGCTGGCCGCCGCCCTGCTAAGCCGGCCGCTGCCCGAATCCGACACCGGCTGGGCGCCGCTATTCGGCACGTGATTGCGGCAGTTATGGCACCCTGCCCGGGATTCTGACAAAATAGCCATCTGGGGCGGGGCCGAGGCTTTCCTTCGCCTTGACACTGGGCCGAGCGGGCCTTACGAGCCGCAAGCCTTCCGGCGGGAAAGCCTGCGGGGAGCGGGGAATTTGAGCGAGCAGAACGACTTCGAGCGGCGGCTGAAAGCGGCCCGGACGAAGCAGGGTATGGACCGCAACAAGCGGGACCACCTCGATCTTCCGCGCGGTACCATGGGCATCGGCTTTCGGGTCGGCGTCGAATTGGTCTCCGCGCTGATGGTGGGTTGCGCGATCGGTTATGCCCTGGACTACTGGCTCGGCAGCTTTCCCTGGCTCTTCATCGTCTTTTTCGTCCTGGGTGGCGCTGCGGGGATTCTGAACGTCCTGAGACTGTTCAGCGGGCCGCGCGACGCCGAGAAGCGTAACTGAACTCGAAGAACGGGAGCCGCCTGTGGCCGCTGAAGGTAAGACCATCGACGCCCTGAGCCAGTTCGAACTGTCGCCGATCCTCGGCGCCATCGGCTCCTCGGTGGGCTTCACGCAGTCGAACGGCCATATGGTGATCGCCGTCGCCGCGATCTGCCTGCTACTGATCATGGGCGTGAGCGCGCGCGCCGTGGTGCCGGGCCGGGTCCAGGCCGCGGCGGAGATGCTCTACGAATTCGTGCACGACCTCGTGCTGCGCCAGGTGGGCGAGGAAGGCCGCCGGTTCTTCCCCTTCGTCTTCGCGCTCTTCACCTTCGTGCTGGTGGGCAATGTCCTGGGCCTCTTCCCCTATGCCTTCACCTTCACCAGCCACATCGCCGTGACGCTGACGCTGGCCATGATCGTCTTCCTCGGGACGACGCTCCTGGCCCTGCGCCTCCATGGCCTGCATTTCTTCTCGTTCTTCTTCCCCAAGGGCGCCTCCATCTGGCTGGCCCCGCTCATCGTGCCGGTCGAGATGATCTCCTATCTCTCGCGCCCCGTGAGCCTCTCCGTTCGTCTTTTCGCCAATATGGTCGCCGGCCACGTGCTCCTGAAGGTCTTCGCCACCTTCATGATCCTGCTGACGGGCCTGGGCACCGCCGGCTATTTCGTGGCCGTGCTGCCCTTCGGCGTGAACGTTCTCCTGATCGGGTTCGAGCTCCTAGTGGCCTTCCTGCAGGCCTATGTGTTCGCCATCCTGACCAGCATCTACCTGCACGACGCGGTTCACCTGCATTGAGCGCGGCCGACCCTCACAACAAGGGGTCGCGCTCCATGGGGCCCACGTCTCGCGGAACTAACCGATCAAACAAAGGGATCTGATCGATGGAACTCGTGCTTGCTGCTAAGGCCATTGGTGCCGGTATCGCCGTTATCGCCCTCGCCGGCGTCGGCATCGGCCTCGGCAACATCTTCTCGACGCTGGTCGCCTCGGTTGCCCGCAACCCGGCCGCCCGCGACACGGTGTTCCCGATCGGCATGCTGGGCTTCGCGCTGACGGAAGCCGTCGCGCTCTTCGCCCTGCTGATCGCCTTCCTGATCCTCTTCACCTGATCAGCGACTGCCAGGGGTGGCGGCCGGACGTGGGGAACCGCGCCCTGGCCTCCGCCCCTGTTACTTTTCAGCCCCTGCCTGACCGCAGCGGGACACGGGATCTCGGGAGCCGAGGATGACAGACAGGTTCAAGACCCTCGCCCTTCGCGCGGCCTTCGCCGCGGCGGCGCTCGTCGCGCCGGCGGGTGCCTATGCCGCCGAAGGCATGCCGCAGCTGGACTTCAGCAATCCGCTGATGCTGTCCCAGGTGATCTGGCTGCTGATCATCTTCGGGGTCTTCTATTTCCTCTGCGCCAATTACCTGCTGCCGCCGGTGGCCAAGGTGCTGGAAGACCGCGCCGCGCGCATCAATGCCGACCTGGAGGCCGCCCGCGCCGCCAAGGCCCAGGCTGATGCCGCCCTGGCCGAGCACCGTGCCGCCACCGCCAAGTCGCATGCCGAAGGCCAGGCCGCCGTGGCCGCCGCCCTCGCCGCCGCGCAGGCCGAGTCGGCCGCCAAGACCGAGGCGCTGAACGCCAAGCTCGCCGCCCAGATCGAGGCCGCCGAGCAGCGCATCGCCGCCGCCCGCGCCGCCGCCATGGGTGCGCTGCGCGACGTCGCCGCCGATACCACCACCGCCATCGTCACCCGCCTGACGGGCAGCGCCGACCAGGCCGCCGTGAACGCGGCCGTCGATGGCGCGCTGGCCGCCCGCAAGGCCTGAGGAGAGCCGGATCATGCACCATTACGAGCATTTCTGGCTGAACCCGACCTTCTGGGTCGCGATGGCCTTCGTCGTCTTCGTCGTCCTCCTGGGCCGCACGGTCTGGAAGATGATCGCCAGCGGCCTGGATGCCCGCGCCGAGGCCGTCCGCAAGGCCCTGGCCGAAGCCGCCGCGCTGCGCGCCGAGGCCGAAGCCATGCTGAAGCAGGCCGAGGCCGACCGCGCCAAGGCCCTTGCCGAGGCTGAGGCCACGCTGACCCGCGCCAAGGCCGAGGCCGAGCGCGTCGCCATCGCCGCCGCCGCCGAGGCCGAGGCCGCCGCCGCCCGCCGCGAGAAGATGGCGATGGACCGCATTGCCGCCGCCGAGGCCAGTGCCGTGACCGAGGTGCGCAACGCCGCCACCGACGTCGCCACCGCCGCCGCCAAGACCGTCATCGCCCAGACGCTGGACGCCCAGAAGGACGCCGCCCTGATCGATGCCGCCGTGGCCGAGCTGCCGAAGTCGCTCCGCGCCGCCTGATAGGGCACGAAGCGACGGGATACGAAGCGGGGGCCGGGAGGCCCCCGTTTTTTTTGCCTCTGGTCTGGCCATTGGTCGATGGCCCCTTCCCCGCATTGGTATATTCCAGTCTGATACGCCCCGCTTCACGACCTGCCGGGGAGGCCCGCCGATGCGCATCACCAAGGCCCGCATTTTCCTCATCAAGAGCGGCCGCTTCCATCCCGTCCTGCTCGAATTGACGACGGATGAGGGCATCACAGGCATCGGCGAAGCCGGCATCGCCTATGGCATGGGCGGCACGGCGGCGGCCGGCATGCTGAAGGATTTCTGCACCGCCATGGTCATCGGGAAGGACCCGTTCCGCATCGAGGAGCTGTGCTCCGAGATGTATGACCATTCCTTCTGGGCCAAGGGCGGCGGCCCCATCGTCTTCGCGGCCATCAGCGCCATCGAGACGGCGCTGTGGGACATCAAGGGCAAGGCGCTCGTCACGCCCATCTACGAGATGCTCGGCGGCAAGTTCCGCGATCAGGTGCCGGTCTATGCCAATGGCTGGTGCTCCGGCACGAGCACGCCGGAGGAATTCGCCCGCGCCGGCGCCCGGCCGGTCGAGATGGGGCACAATACCCTCAAATGCTATCCGCTCGGCGTCCGCAGCCAGTCCGGCGCCATGCGCCATGTGACGCGCCGCGCGATCGACCGTGACCAGGCCGACATGGCCTTCAACAAGGTCAAGGCGCTGCGCCGGGCCGTGGGGCCGGATGTGCGCCTCATGCTCGATATCAGCGGCGGGCTGACCACGGCCGAGACCATCCGCCTCGTGAAGCGCTGGGAGGCGCTGGATATCTGGTTCATCGAGGAACCGGCCGACCCCTTCAATATCGAGGCGGTGAAGACCATCGCCAGCAAGATCGACACGCCCATCGCGCTGGGCGAGCGCATCTACACCAAGCAGGGCTTCCGTAAGGTGTTCGAGAGCGAGGCGGTGGCGCTGCTTCAGCCCGATATCGGCAATACCGGCGGCATCATGGAGGTGAAGAAAATCGCCGCCATGGCCGAGGTCTACAACATGCAGGTGCAGCCCCATGTCTGCGGCGCGGCCGTCGCCATGGCAGCCGCGCTGCAGATCGACGCCTGCATCCCGAACTTCCTCATCCAGGAATGCTACCCCTTCATGCGCGAAGAGCCGACGCATGTGGATACCGTGCATGAAGTGCCGGAGCGGACGATCAAGAACGGCATGATGAGCATCCCCACCGGCCCTGGACTCGGCGTGACGCTCAATGAGAAGGCCGTGGCGCCCTTCACCTGGGCCGAGGTCGCCTAGCTGGCCAGGCTCTCGAAAGGCACATAGGGCAGCATGGTGAGCCGGTCGCTGCGGCCGGCATTCACCAGTTCCACGCCCCGCTGGGCGAGCAGGCGGTGCGCCACCGCCATGCCCTTGGCCATCTTGCCCGCATAACGCTGGCTATGGGCGAGGGAGTGGTTCACCTCGCGCTGGCTCGAGCTGTAGAAATGCAGGTCCTTGGGCTGGAAATCGAGGTCCACCCCGATCACCGCCAGGCGCGTGAAGCCCATGAAGGCCGCGAGCTGGATGGCGTCCAGCACCACGGTATGGCCGGTATAGAGCCCGCGCTCCGCCCTCTCCTGCAGATAGCCGCGGAAGAGCCTGGGCGAGCGAATCGCCTCGTAGATCACCGCCTTCTCCAGCATCGCATCCGGAATGCGCGAGACGGTGGAGCGGATGAAGAGATGGTCGATGCGGGAAATGTCGATCAGGGCGCCGTAATCGTCGAAGGCGAGCTGATCGGCGATGACATAGCCCGTCAGCCGCTCCAGCCCCCGCTCGCGGAGATCATGCCCGCGATTGACCGAGAAGCAGTGCCGGCCGTTCAGGCGGGAGAGGTCGAATTCCCGCAGCGAGGGCGCGGTGCCGATGATGAAGCAGGTGCCGCCGGGATAGACGCCGCCCAGCGCCGCCATACGCTCGGGCGTGGGCGCCGTGAAGGCCTTGCGCGGCACATGCCGGCCCGTCAGTTGCCGCCAGCGCGGGCAGCCGGCCAGATAGCGATATTCGAACTCGGCAAGACCCATCGGCGGCCGCATATCCCTCGAAACCGGCGAGGCCGGACCATCCGCCATGGATGATGCCTCGCGCGGCCCGCCTCCATTCGCAGCCCTCAGCGCGGTTGAACAGGGCTTTTACGGCAATGTGAGGGAATAGTTACCAAAACGTCTTAATCCAAGCGCCGCAGCCCCGCGTCGAAGCGCCGCCAATTGGCCACGTAATGCGCGGCGGAAAGCTTCAGCTTCTCCGACCCTTCCGCGTCCAGCGTATTCACGATCCGCGCGGGCGAGCCGAAAATCAGCGAATTGTCCGGGAATTCCTTGCCCTCGGTGACGAGCGAATTAGCGCCGACGATGCAGTTCTTCCCGATCTTGGCGCCGTTCAGCACCGTCGCACCCATGCCGATCAGCGAATTGTCGCCGATGGTGCAGCCATGGATCACCGCGCGATGCCCGACGGTGACGCCCTCGCCCACGGTCAGCGGGAAGCCCTTGTCGGAATGGAGCACGGCGCCGTCCTGGATATTGGTGCGGGCGCCGATATGCATCGTCTCGTTATCGGCCCGGATCACCGCGCCGAACCACACGCCCACCTCGTCGCCCAGCACGACATTGCCGATCACATGCGCATCGGGGGCCACCCAGTAGCGGCCCTCAGGCGGCAGTTGCGGCTGGGTCTCGTCGAGCGCGTAGAGCGGCATGGGGCATCCTCCTCTTATGATGGCTGGAGGATGCCCTTCCACGGGCGGCTAGACCAGGGGCCAGCGGAGGCTTCAGCCCACCTCCACCTTCGCGTCCCGCACCACCTTGCCCCATTTCTCGATCTCGGCGGTGAGGAAGGTCTTGAACTCCTCGGGCGTCGAGGGATGGGCATCGGCCCCCTCGGCCGCCAGGCGGGCCTTCACCTCCTCCTGCGTCAGGGCCTTGCGGACCTCGCCATTGATCTTGGCGACCACCGCCGGCGGCAGGCTCGCGGGGCCGACCAGCCCCGTCCAGTTCACCGCCTCGAAGCCGGGATAGCCCGATTCCGCGACCGTCGGCACATTGGGCAGCGAGCCCACGCGCTGGGCCGAGGTGACGGCGATGGCGCGCAGCTCGCCGCTGTCGAGCATGCCGCGCACGGCCAGGGGATTGGCATAGTAGAGATCCACGCGTCCGGCCAGAAGGTCTGTCGTGAGCTGGGCGGCGCCGCGATAGGGCACGGTCACCATCTCGACCTTGGCCGCGAGCGCGACCATCTCGCCCGCCAGATGCCCGACCGTGCCGCTGCCGGGATGGCCGACGGTGAGCGAGCCGGGCTTCTTGCGCGAGGCTTCGACGATATCGGCCAGGCTCTTGAACGGCGATTCCTTCCGCACCACCAGCACGTTCGGCTGGAAGGCGATCAGCGAGATGAGCGAGAGGTCGCGCAGCGGCTGATAGGGAATGTTCGATGCATAGAGCGTGGGGTTGATCGCGAGGTTCGAGGTCTGCCCCATGCCGATCGTGTGGTTGTCGGTCGACTTAGCGACGAGGTCGATGCCGATATTGCCGCCCGCGCCCGGGCGGTTGTCGGCCACGATGTTCCAGCCCGTCGCCGCGGTGATGCGGCTGCCCATCTCGCGGGAGATGACGTCGGTGCCGCCGCCCGGCGGATAGGGCACGATGAGCTTCACCGGCCGGTCGGGCCAGGCGGCCGCATTGGCCTGGGCGCGCGCGGCCATGGGCAGGAAGGGAGCGAGCGCCGCAGCGCCCGCGCCCATGATCAGATGACGCCTCAGCATTTGGGACTTCCTCGTTCTTTCTTGTTCTACAAAGCAGAGAATACTAATCGGCAGCCGGCTCGCGCAGCGCGGCCAGCACTTCCTCCGTATGCTGCCCAGGCGCCGGCAGGTCATGCCGCACGCCGAGCCGCGTGCCGCCGAGTTGGATGGGCAGCGCGGGCACCTGCGTCGTGCTGCCATCCGGCAGGGTGAGCGGCAGCAGCCCGCCGCTTTCGACGAGATGCCTGTCCTCATAAAGATCGCCCGGCTGGTTGATCCGCGCGAAGGGCAGGCCCGCCGCCTCGCACATGCTCTCCAACGCCGCGACCGGATAGGTGCCGACGATGCTCTGCACGAGCGGGATGAGCGTCTCACGGGCGGCGGCGCGGAGCGTGTTCGTCGCATAGTCGCTGCTCAAAAGCTCAGGCCGCTTCAGCAGGCTCGTGAAAATCTCCCACTGCCGGTCGGTGACGACGCCGATGAAGATGTCGATCCCGTCGGCGGCGTGGAACACGTCATAGACGCCCCAGGCGCGCTTGCCGGCGGCCATGGAAGGCGGGGCCACGCCGGTCATCGCCTGTTGCAGCATATGGGTGGAGACGAGCCAGGCCGCATTCTCGAACAGCGCGGATTGCACATACTGGCCCTTGCCCGTCAGCTCCCGCTGCCGCAGCGCGCCCATGACGGCGATGGCGCCGAACATGCCGCCCATCATGTCATTCACCGGCGCGCCCGCGCGAAGCGGCCGGCCCGGCGGGCCCGTCATATAGGCGAGGCCGGACATCATCTGCACGACCTCGTCCAGCGCCGTGCGATTTTCGTAAGGCCCGGACAGGAACCCTTTGAGCGAGCAATAGATCAGGCCCGGATTGGTCCGCGAGAGATCCTCATAGCCGAGCCCGCGCGCGGCGAGGCCGCCGGGGCGGAAATTCTCGATGACGACATCGGCCGTGTCGATCAGCTTCTTCAGCAGCGCGAGGTCCGTATCATCGGCGACGTCGAGCTGCACGCTCTTCTTGTTGCGGCTGAAAGCGGGGAAGAAGCCGGTGCCGGAACTGGTCAAGTAGCGCGTGCGATCGCCCTTGCCCGGCGGCTCGATCTTGATGACCTCGGCACCGAGATCGGCGAGCACCAGCCCGCAGCTCGGCCCCATGACCATATGCGAGAATTCGATGACACGGATGCCATCGAGCGGCAGCGGCGCGCTCATGCCGCGACACCCGAGGCGCAGACATGGCCGGTCTTGCCGGCGCCTTCTTCCAGCGGCCCGCGCGTGGCATAGGAGAAGCCTTTCTCCACGCCGACATCGGGGACATAGCCATAGAGCGGTTCGCCCGGCAGCGCCTCTTCGAGAATGCTGCGCGCGGCAACGAGCTTCACGAGATCCACGCCCGTATCGATGCCCATGGCCTCGAGCATCCAGACGAGATCCTCGGTCACGATGTTGCCCGTGGCGCCGGGCGAATAAGGGCAGCCGCCGATGCCGCCCTGCGAGGCATCGAAGGTGGTGACGCCGACTTCCAGCGCGGCCACCACATTCGCGAGCCCCTGGCCGCGCGTGTTGTGCATATGGGCGCCGCCCGCCTTGTCGCCCAGCTCGGCGATCAGCCGGGTGAAGAGGCGCTTGGTCTGCGCGGGGTTCGCATAGCCCACGCCATCGGAGAGGCCGACGCTGTCGGCGCCGAGTTTCGCGAGTCTGACGGCCATCTCGATGACCCAGTCCTCCGATACCTTGCCCTGGATGGTGCAGCCGAAGGCGGTGGAGATGCCGATCTCGATCGCCGGCCGCTGCCCTTCCGGCAGGCCGTCGCGGAAGGCGATCACGCGCCCGACCTCGGCGATCGCCTCCTCGCAGGTCATGTTGATATTGGCCTTGCTGTGCAGTTCCGAGGCCGAGACGGGCATGGTGATCTTATGCACGCCCGCGGCGGCGGCGGCCTGCGCGCCCTTCAGATTCGGCGCGAGGGCCAGCACGGTGATGCCAGGGATCTTCAGCGCGCCCTTCACCACCTCGGCGGCGTCGGCCATCTGCGGCAGGCGCTTCGGATTGACGAAGGAGCCGACCTCGATCTCCTTCAGCCCCGCCGCCGCCAGCGCCTCGATCCAGCGGATCTTCTGCGCCGTGGGCATGCTCCGCTTGATGCTCTGCAAGCCGTCGCGCGGGCCCACCTCGCTGACCAGGATGCTCATGCGCTGTTCCCTTCCTTGGATAGCTCGCCGCCAGCTTTACCCGGCCGCTGGAGTATTTTTCTGTTTGATAGAAATTATTTTCGCTGTTAGAAAAATATAAGTCCTCCTTTTCCGGCTCGTCAACCATCATGTCCGACGCCACCGCCGCCCCGCCCCGCCGACGCGGCCGCCCGCCCCTCGCCCGGGCCGAGGGCGAAGCCGCCGAAATGCGCGTCGAAGCCGTGGAGCGGGCGCTCACCATCCTGGAAGCCTTCGGCGACGGTGCGGCGCGGCTGACCTTGTCGGAACTCGCGCAGCGCAGCGGGCTCTATCCCAGCACCATCCTGCGCCTGGCCGCCTCGCTCGACCGCTTCGGCTATCTGCACCGGGGCGCGGATGGGTGCTTCCGCCTCGGCCCGACGCCGCTACGCCTCGGCCTGCGCTATCGCGACGCCTTCGACCTCGCCGATTACGTGCGCCCGGTGCTGGCGGGGCTGGTGGAGCGGCTGGGCGAGACGGCGGCCTTCTATATCCGCGATGGCGAGCGCCGCATCTGCCTCTACCGCCACGTCTCCAGCCGCCTGATCCGCCACCATGTCGAGGAGGGCGCTGCCCTGCCGCTCGACCGTGGCGCGAGTGCCCATGTGCTCCGCGCCTTCACCGGCGGGCAGGACGCGGTCTGCGAGGCGGTGCGCGCGGAAGGGCACCGCGTCTCCCTCGGCGAGCGCGACAGCGAGACAGCGGCCATCGCCGCCCCGGTCTTCGGGCGCGGCGGCTTCCTGGGCGCGCTCGGCATCGTGGGGCCGCTCGCGCGGGTCCGGCAGGGCAGCCAGGGCGACTGGCCGGCGCGGATCATGGAGGAGGCGGCCACGCTCTCGCGAACCCTCGGAGGCTGAGCGCTTCGCCGCCGAATCCTTGCGGCCGCCCCCTCGCCTCGGCCACGATCGGGGCATGACAGCGCTCCGCCTCGCCCCCCGCCCAGCAACGCCCGCCGCCATCGCCCCCTTCGGCACGCTCATCGAGCCGGGAGAGGACGGCACGCCCTTTGGGGCTGCGGATGCGGCGCTCGATCTCGGCCAGGGGCAGCCGCGCCTTTATATCATGCGCCTCACCGCCCGGCCGCTGGTGGCCCAGACCATCACGCGCCATCGCCGTGTCACCCAATGCCTGGCCGCGACCGATGGGAAGCCCTGGTTCATCTGCCTTGCCCCGCCCAGCGACCTCGATGATGAGGGGGCCACGCCCGAGCCCGGCAGCATCGTATGTTTCGAGATCCCGGGCGGCACGGCGCTGGCCCTGCATCGCGGCACCTGGCACGCGGGGCCCTATTTCCTCGGCCCGCAAAAGGATTTCTTCAATCTCGAACTCGCCGACACCAATGAGGTGGATCATCACACCATCCGCCTCGACGAGCGTTTCGGCCTCACGATCGAGATGACAGCGTAGAAATCCGCCATTCGCCGGGCGACATCGCGTCGGGGCATGGTTAAGATGGACGAACCGGAGAGAACGTCCCTTATGCCAGATACGACCGAAGCCGTCGTCGTTTCCAGCCGCCGCAGCCGCGCGCCCGAACAGACGCGGCGCGCCATCATCGACGCCGCCATCGCCGAATTCAGCGAGAAGGGTTTCTCGGGCGGGCGCGTGGACGATATCGCGGCACGCACCGCGACCACCAAGCGCATGATCTATTATTATTTCGGCAGCAAGGAGCAGCTCTACACCGCCGTGCTGGAGGAGAAATACGGCGAGATGCGCGCGGCCGAACAGGCGCTGCATCTCGACGAGCTACCGGTGCGCGAGGCCATGATCCGGCTAGTGGAAGTCACTTTCGACCATCACCACAACCATCCGGAATTCGTCCGCCTCGTCGCGGTCGAGAATATTCACGAGGCACGGCACGTCTCCGCCTCCCCCACCATTCGCGGCCGGAACGAGGCGGTGATCGGCACGCTGCGCGGGTTGCTCGCGCGCGGCCAGGCGGAGGGCGTGTTCCGCACCGGCGTCGAGCCCTTCGACCTGCATATGCTGATCAGCAGCTTCTGCTTCCACCGTGTCGCCAATCGCCACACGCTGGGCGCGATTTTCGGGCAGGACCTGCGCAACCCGGCCATCACCGCCCGGCAGCGGGCGATGGTGGTCGAATCGGTGCTGCGCTATCTCCAGCCCTGATCGGCGGGCCTGATCAGGCCTTGGCAGGTTCGGGGGCGGCGACCATGGAGGCGAAGTGCCGCACCATGCGCCCCGCATCGGGCTCGAGCCCAGTGAAGAAGCGGAAGGCGCCCACGGCCTGGAAGACGGCCATGCCGCCGCCATCGAGCGTTCGGCAGCCGAGCGAGCGGGCCTTGCGCAGCAGCGCGGTTTCCAGCGGGAAATAGATGATCTCGGCCACCCAGAGGGCGGGCCGCAGCATCTCTTCCGGCAGGGGCAGGCCAGGGTATTTCGCCATGCCGATCGGGGTGCAGTTCACCAAGCCGTCGGCCGCGGCCATTTCCGCGCCGAGATCCTCGCAGACCACCGCGCAGCCTTCGCCGAAGCGGGCCGTGACCGAGGCCACGACGGCTGCCGCCTTGGCCTTGTCCGGGTCATGAATGGCGAGCCGCCCCACGCCGAGCCCGAGCAGCGCATGCGCCACCGCCGAGCCCGCGCCGCCGGCGCCGAGCTGCACCACGCGCTCGCGCCGCACATCCGGCAGGCCGCGGCGGAAGCCCTCGGCGAAGCCGGAGCCGTCGGTGTTATGGCCGATGCGCTTGCCGTCCTCGAAGACGACGGTATTCACGGCGCCCAGTGCGCGCGCATCCTCTGACAATTCGTCGAGCAGGGGGATGACCGCCTGCTTGCAGGGATGGGTGATATTGAGCCCCGCGAAGCCGAAACGCTGGGCCGCCGTGAGCAGCTCCGGCAGGGCCTCGACGCCCAGGCCCAGCTCCGTCAGGTCGATGCGGCGATAGACGAGGCGCAGCCCCTGCTCCGCCCCTTCCCGCTCATGCATCGCGGGCGTCAGCGAGCCGCCGATGCCGGTGCCGATCAGGCCAGCGAGCAGGGACGGGCGGGCATCCCAACCTGATGTGGACATGAACATCTCCTCGCGTCATCGTTCTTGAGGCCAGACTGCCGGTCCGGCAGCAAAATGGCGTTGCGACGGTTTGTACTATCCATTACGTTCACCTTCAAGCAATTCGGCGCAAGTCCGGATGCCGTCCAGGAAAGGAAATGTCGCATGACGATTACACGCCGCCATATTCTTGGCGGTGCGGCCACGCTGGCCGCCGCCTCCCTCCCCGGCCTCGTCCGCGCGCAGGAGGTCTATCCCGGCACCAAGACCATTGGCCTCGTCGTCGCCTGGGCCCCTGGCGGCTCCACCGATTTCGTGGCCCGCGTGGTGGCCCAGCAGCTCTCCAAGGAGCTGAACGGCAATGTCGTGGTCGATAATCGGCCCGGCGCCTCCGGCACCATCGGCCATGCGACCGTCGCCCGCGCGCGGCCCGACGGCTACACGCTGCTGATGGGCGTGAACTCCACCTATGCCATGTCGCGCCACCTCTTCCCGCAGCGCGGCTATGACGACGACAAGAACTTCACCGGCATCGGCCGCGTCGCCGTCTCGCCCATCGTGCTCTGCACCAATCCGCAGACAGGCGTGAAGACCATCGCCGCCTTCGTCGACAAGGCCCGCGAGGCCAAGGGCACGCTGACCTACGCCTCCTCCGGCGCCGGCTCCTCGGCCCATCTGGCGACGGAACTCTTCCTGCGCGATGCGAAGATCGAGGTCACCAACGTCACCTATCGCGGCGGCGCGCCTGCGGTGCAGGCCCTGGTGACGAACGAGGTGCAGCTCGCCATGGTCGATGCCGTCACGGCCCTGCCGCTGATCCAGGCGGGCCAGATCGTGCCGCTCGGCGTCTCCACGCCCGAGCGCCTGCCGATGGCCAAGGACATCCCGACCATCGCCGAGAGCGGCTTCCCCGGCTTCCAGGTGACGAGCGATTTCGCGCTGATGGGTCCGGCCGGCCTGCCGCCGGCCATCGTCTCCACGCTCTCCAAGGCGCTGCTCGCCACCATGGCGAACCCCGAGGTGATCGCGAAGCTGAACCAGAACGCCATCCTGCCCACGCCCGGCAAGCCGGAGGAATTCCCCGCCTATATGGCCGCCGAGAGCGCGAAATGGGGCGATCTGATCAAGGCCCGTGGCATCACGCTCGAATAGCCTGGCCTTTCCCGGCCGGACGAGGTGGCGCCTTCGCGAGGGGGCGCCACATCACTTTTCGGTCGCTTGCCCGTGGGGCGCAGGCGCCTACATTGGGCGCCGAGATTAACCGGACGGTCCATGCCGCCCGATGAAAGATGAGGATTCGCATGCGGCCGAAGCGCTCCATCGCCACCGTCTGCCTGTCGGGCAATCTGCCGGACAAGCTGGAAGCCGCGGCGGCGGCGGGTTTCGAGGGCGTGGAGATCTTCGAGAACGACCTGCTCACCTATTCCGGCACGCCCGCCGATGTGGGCCGCATGTGCCGTGACCTCGGGCTCGACATCGCGATCTATCAGCCCTTCCGCGACTTCGAATCCATGCCCGAGCCCCAGCGCGCCCGGAACATGGACCGGGCCGAGCGCAAATTCGACATCATGCAGGAGCTGGGCACCGATCTGGTCCTGGTCTGCTCCAATACCCAGCCCGCCTGTATCGATGACCCGGCCCGTGCCGCGGCCGATCTGCGCGAGATGGCCGAGCGCGCCGCGAAGCGCGGGCTGCGCGTGGGTTTCGAGGCCCTAGCCTGGGGCCGCCATACCAATAAGTGGCGCCAGGCCTGGGAGATCGTGAAACAGGCCGATCACACCCATCTCGGCCTCATCCTCGACAGTTTCCACACCCTCTCGCTCGGCGACACGCTCGAGGGGCTGACGGGCACGGTGCCGGGCGAGAAGATCTTCTTCGTCCAGCTCGCCGATGCGCCGAAGCTCTCGATGGACGTGCTCTCCTGGAGCCGCCATTTCCGCTGCTTCCCGGGCCAGGGCGAATTGCCGGTGACCGAGTTCACGCGCGAGGTGCTGCGTGCGGGCTACAAGGGCCCGCTCTCGCACGAGATCTTCAACGACGAATTCCGCTCCGCCCCCGCCCGCCGCATCGCGCGCGACGGGCTGCGCAGCCTGGTCTGGCTGGAGGATCAGGTGGGGGTCGGCAAGCTGCCCGCCCTGCCGAAGCTCGCGGGCATCGAATTCGTGGAATTCGCCGTTGATGCCGAGGCCAAGACGGCGCTGGGCGAGTTCATCGGCACGCTGGGCTTCCATCGCGCCGGGCTGCATCGCTCGAAGGATGTGGAGCTGTGGCGCAGCGGCGGCGTGAACCTCGTGCTCAATGCCGAGCCCGATAGCGCGGCGGCCGAGCGTTTCGCGGCCCTCGGCCCTTCGGTCTGCGCCATGGCCTTCAAGGTGGACGAGCCCCTGCGCGTGATCGAGCGCGCCGAGGCCCTGGCCTGCGCCGTCTGGCGCGAGCGCGTGGGCGAAGGCGAGCGCCGCATCCCCGCGACGCGGGCGCCGGATGGCACGCTGGTCTATCTCGTCGAGGATGGCGCCGGCCGCTCGATCTGGGAGGATGACTTCACCCTCGAATCCCCCGAGGCGCCGCCCGAGCAGGGCTTCCTGCGCATCGACCATGCCGCCCAGGCCCTGGCGCCGGGCATGATGGACAGTTTCTCGCTCTTCTACCGCGCCGTTTTCGGGCTCGAGGCGGATGCCCCCTGGGAATTGCCCGACCCCTACGGCCTGATCCGCTCCCGCGCCTTCGTTTCGGCCGATGGGGCGGTGCGCCTGCCGCTGAACATGTCGGAAAGCGGCCGCACCGGCACCGGGCGCTTCGTCTCGGCGCTGGCGGGTGCCGGGGTGCATCACATCGCCTTCGCCACGGCCGATGCGGAGGCCACCATGGATGCCGCCGCCGCCCGCGGCGCGCCGCTGCTCGCCATCCCGGAGAATTACTACGAGGATCTCGGCGCCCGCACCGGCCTCTCGGATGAGGAACTGGCCGGGCTGCAGAAGCGCAACCTGCTCTATGACCAGGACGGCAAGGGCGGCACCTTCCGCCAGGCCTATACCCATGCCTTCCGGGACCGCTTCTTCCTCGAACTCGTCGAGCGCCAGGGCGGCTATGCCGGCTTCGGCGCGGTGAATGCGGCGGTGCGCATGGCCGCCCAGCGCCGCCCCGGCGCGGCCGAGGGTCTCTGAAGGCACCGCCGGCGCCTGAACAGGGCGCAGGCGGCCCGAAAGGCGAATGATCTGGCCTTAGCACCCGCACAAGACTAGAACGGGCGCATGAGCAACGCCTTGCGACAGGATCGCGACATGGATGGCACCCCGCCCAAGGCGGCCGCGCCGCTGGATCTGAACCGCAGCGCCGTCTCCCGCTACATCCAGCTCGCCACCCTCTTCCGCCACCGCATCCAGCAGGGCGTGTGGAAGACCGGCAGCCAGATTCCCACCGTGGACGAGCTGGCCGCCGAATGCGGCGTGGCCCGCGCCACCATCCGCCAGGCGCTGGACCAGCTGCACCAGGAAGGGCTGATCGAGCGTTTCCGCGCCAAGGGCACCTTCGTCCGCCAGCCGCCGCAGGAGCAGCTCTGGTGCTCGGTAGAGACCGACTGGTCCGGCCTGCTGCGTTCGCGCGAGGGCGCCAATATCGAGATCCTGGCCGATGAGCCCCGGCGCGACGGCGCGCTCATCCCCGACAGCATCGGCACGCCCGCGCCCTTCTACCGCCATCTGCGCCGCCGCCATTGGCGCGACGGCCAGGCCTTCCTGCTGGCCGATGTCTATCTGGACGAGCGCCTCTCCCCCAAGGTCACGCCCGAGGACTTACGGAGCAAGACGGCGCTGAAGCTCGTGGCCGGCATCCCGGGCGTGAAGATCACCGAGGCGAAGCAGGTGCTGACCATCGGAGCCGCCGATGTGGAGACCGCCGCCGCGCTGAACGTGCCCCTCAATGCCCCCGTCGCCATCGTGCATCGCGCGGCGGTGGACGAGACGGGCACGCTGGTGCTCATGGCCCATGGCGTCTATCGCGGCGATCTCGTGAAGCTCGAGGTGAAGCTGAAATAAAGCGCGGCGGCCTCCCTGCCGCCGCTTGCCTCCTGCCCCAAAGGCCATAAGACTAGCTGTTAGAAGAAAGCCGCGCCGCCAAGGCGACGGCAGGAGGATTGTCCATGCTGACCCGACGCATGCTCGCCGCCAGCGCGGCGCTGCTGGCCGCCCCGCGCCTCGTCCGCGCCCAGAGCCAGACCCAGGGCCAGCCCTGGCAGCCCACGCGGCCGCTGCGCCTCATCGTGCCCTATGCGGCCGGCGGCTCGGCCGACCAGACGGCGCGGATGGTGGCCGATGCGCTCGGCGCCCGGCTCGGCCAATCCGTGGTGGTGGAGAACAAGCCCGGCGGGGCGGCGACGATCGGCGCCCAGGCCGTGGCCCGCGCCGCGCCCGATGGGCTCACCCTGCTCTACGGCACGCCGGGGCCGCAGATGATCAATCCCTGGCTCATGGCCAGCCTGCCTTATGATGCCGAGAAGGATTTCACCCCGATCTGCGGTATCAAGCGCGCGCCGAACCTGCTTTGCGTGAACCCTTCCGTGCCCGCCAAGAACGTGCCGGAGCTGCTGGATTATGCGAAGGCCAATCCGGGCAAGCTCACCTTCGCCAGCGCGGGCGTCAGCTCCTCCAGCCATCTGGCGGGGGAGATGCTGAAGTATCTCGGCAAGATCGACATCGTGCATGTCCCCTTCCGGGGCACCGGCCCGGCCATCACCGAGCTTCTCGCGGGCAATGTGCATATGGCGATCGACACGCTCGGCGCCTTGCTGCCGCATGCACAATCGGGCGGGTTGCGCGCGCTGGCGGTCAGCACGCCGAAACGCTCGCCGCTGGTGCCCGAGATTCCTGCCATCGCCGAGACCCTGCCGGGCTTCGATGCCGCGCCCTTCAACTATCTCGCGGGGCCGGGCAATCTTCCCGCCCCCATCGTGGCGCGGCTGAACCAGGAGATGGTCGCCATTCTCTCCGACCCCGCCTTCCGCAAGCGGATGGAGGCCCAGGGCGAGGAGCCCACGCCGAGCACGCCGGAGGAACTGGCCGCGACCATCCGCGCCGAGACCGCGCGCTGGGGCACGGTCATCAAGGCGGCGAATATCAAGATCGAATAGGCGGGTTGGCCACCAGGCCGAAGCGCGTCACGCCCATCTCCAGGCTGCGGGCGATGCGGCGGGCGCGCTCCATCATCCAGTCCACACCCTGCGGCGAGCAGATTTCCCGCACGGTTTCCTCGAAAAGCCCGAGCCAGTGCGCGAAATGCCGGCCCTCGATGGGCAGCGGCATATGCACGCGCATCGGCTGGCCGTCATATTCGCCCGCGCCGAGCGCCACCGAATTCCAGAAGGCATACATGCGCGGGAGGTGGCGGCCCCAATCCTCCACATGCGCCTCGAAGATCGGGCCGAGCAGCGCATCTTCGCGGATGCGCGCATAGAAGCGATCCACGATGGTGCGAATCACCTCTTCGTCGATCCCGGTGAGCACGCGGATGCGCAGCCTGTTCGCTTCGCGCTCCGCCGCATCCGAGGCGATGGGGTTCATGATTACGCCTTATGGGCCGGCACGCCGGCCTCACCGAGATCCCAGAACAGACCGGCCATGATACCCATCGCCTCGCGGGCGATGGAGCCGAGCATATGCTCGTCCGGCGCGTGCTGGGCGCAGGCCGCATAGGAATGCGGCACCCAGAGCGTCGGCAGGCCGAGCACATCGGCGAAGCAGTGGTTGGGCAGCGAGCCGCCGATATTCGGCAGAACCGCAGGCGCGGCCCCGATCGTCTTGCTCATGGAGGCCACCGCCCAGCGCACCCAGGGGGTGTCGGGATCGAGCCGGGTGGCAGGCGCCGCCTCGCCGCGCGCGGCCATCAGCTCCACACCCTGGAAACCGCATTCGTCGAGGCGCTTTCGGACGGCAGGCAGGATATTCGCCGCATCGGTCCCCGCGACATAGCGAAGCTGGATCGTGGCCGTTGCATTCGGCGGCACGGCATTGACGGGCGCGGCCGGATCGCCCGCTCCCATGGCGAGCACTTCCAACGTGTTCCAGCCGAAGAGCCGCTCCGGCGGGTTGAGCCCTTCGGTGCCCCAATCGACGTCGATCTCGGGGTCGGTCTCACCGCCGCCCACCGGCAGGTCATGGATCGCGGCGCGCACGGAATTGGACATCGGCGGCGGGTTCAACCCCTCTACCTGCAGCCGTCCGCGGCCATCGACGAGGCAGGCGATGGCATTGGCCACGATGGTCGCCGGGTTGCGGATCACGCCGCCCCAATTGCCCGAGTGATAGCCCCGCTCGCGCGCATTTACCCGCAGCGTCATGTTGAAGGCGCCGCGCGAGCCGAGGAAGAGCGTCGGCTGGCTGGCGGCCAGGCGCGGGCCGTCGGAGGCGATGAGCACATCGGCCTTCAGCAGCTCGCGATGCAGGTCGCAGAATTCCTGCAGGCCCGGCGAGCCCACTTCCTCGCCCATTTCCAACAGCAGGGTCACGTTGAAGCCCAGCTCGCCGCCGCGCAGCAGCCGCACCTGTTCCAGCGCCTCGAGATTGATCGTGTACTGGCCCTTGTTGTCGGCCGTGCCGCGCCCGTACCAGCGATCGCCCTCGACCACGATCTTCCAGGGCTCCAGCCCCTCGCGCCAACGGCCTTCCATGCCGCGCACGGTATCGCCATGGCCGTAGATCAGCACCGTCGGCAGGCCCTCGCCCTCGACGCGCTTCGCGACCAGGAAGGGGCCCTCGGCCATCTTGGGATTGGGCTTTGGGTTCGGCAGGATCTGGCTTTCGAAGCCCATGGCCTCCAGCGCGGGGACCATCTCCTCCGTTAGGAAGCGGCCCAGTTCCGGCCCGCGAGCCGGCTCCTGGCTCTCGGTCGGCCAGGCGACGCGGCGGGAGAGCACATCGAGCAACCGCCCGTCATCCACCATGGCCTGGGCATTGGCGATCGCGGTTTCGCGGCTCATCGGGCTCTCCTTCGTTCCGAACGGGGCGGGTTTGCTACCATTGCCCCTCCGGCGCAAGCCGGGCCATGCTGGCCCATGGCCCGCCGCTATCTCGACCAGCGCCTGAAACTGCCGCTCCTTCGCGTCGCCGACGCGTTGGAGACCCATGGCAGCCTGCTCAAGGCCGCCTCCGCGCTTGGCGTCAGCCAGCCCGCCCTCTCGCGCAGCCTCCAGGAGCTGGAGGAGATCACCGGCACGCGCCTCTTCGAGCGCCATCCGCGCGGGGTGATACCCACCGAGGCCGGGCAGGTCATCATCCGCCTCGCGCGCCGCATCCTGGCCGAATTGCGCCGGGCGGACGAGGAGCTGGAGGCCCTGGGCGCGGCCACCGGCACCGTCGCCGTCGGCGTGCTGCCCGTGGCCGCCGTGGGCGTGCTGCCGGGCGTGCTGATCCGCCTCAAGGCCAGCCATCCGGCCATCCAGGTGCGCCTGCAACAGGGCCGCACGGAAGAGCTGCTGCCCCTCCTGGCCGCGCGGGAGCTCGATCTGGTCGTGGGCCGGCTCTATACCCCCGCCGTGCCGGACGGCTTCCAGCGCGAGGCGCTGTGGGAGGAGCCGATCTCCATCCTCGCCCGCACCGACCACCCGCTTTTCGCCAGCCCCGGCCCCGTCACGGCCGAGACGCTGATGCGGCATGACCTCATCCTGCCCACCGTCAGCCAGCGCGTGGGGCAGGAGATCGAGCACCTCGTCACGCTGCTCGGCCTGGGCGCCTCGGTGCCGCTGCGCTCCTCCTCCTACGGCTTCATCCGCGAGATGCTGCTCGCGACCGACCATGTCGCCGTCATGCCCCGCTCGATGATGGTGGGGGACCTGCTGCGCGGCACGCTGCGGGTGGTGCCGCTCGCCGTGCCCGCGCCGCCGCGCCCGGCGGGCCTCGTCCTGCCGCCCGATCATGCCCCCTCGCCCGCCGCCTCGGCCTTCATCGCGAGCCTGCGGGGCTATATCGGCGAGATCACCGCCCGCGGCCTCGCCGATATACCCAATGCTGATACCGCGCGCCCAAGAAGCGATGGGTCCGCCGGCCGCAAGCGGGGGTAGCGTCTTCCGGCACTGAGACTGCTGGAGGAAACACCGTGGCCAATACCGCTCTCGTCGTGAGCGCCCATTCCGCTGACTTTGTCTGGCGCGCGGGCGGCGCCATCGCGCTGCATGCCGCCAAGGGCTACGAGGTCACGGTCGTCTGCCTGTCCTATGGCGAGCGCGGTGAATCGGCCAAGCTCTGGCGCCAGCCAGGCATGACGCTGGAGAAGGTGAAGTCCTCCCGCGAGGCCGAGGCGAAGCGCGCCGCCGAAGTGCTGGGCGTGCATGACATCCAGTTCTGGGACTTGGGCGACTACCCCATCACGCTGACGCAGGAGAGCCTGTTCCGCCTGGCCGACCTGCATCGCGCCATCCATCCCAAATTCATCCTCACGCATAGCAAAGAAGACCTCTACAATTACGACCATCCGCAGGTGACGGAATTCGCGCAGCATGCGCGCATCATCGCCCAGGCGCATGGCCACAATCCGGGCCAGAAGGTGCTGGGCGCCCCGCCGGTCTTTCTCTTCGAGCCGCATCAGCCCGAGCAGTGCAATTGGAAGCCCGATGTCCTGCTCGATATCGGCAGCGTCTGGGAGAAGAAGCGCGCCGCCATCGAATGCATGGAAGGCCAGGAGCATCTCTGGGAATACTACACCCGCGTCGCCCAGCAGCGCGGCGCCCAGGCGGCCCGCAACAGCGACCTGACGATCAAATGGGGCGAGGGCTATCAGAGCGTCTTCCCCCATGTCGTGAGCCAGCTCGCGTGACATCGCTGCTCACCGCCATCGGGCGCACGCCGCGCACCGAGGCGCTTTTCTCCGGCGCGGTCAGCGCGCCGGGGCTCGAGCTCAAACTGCCCGCGATGCCGGTGATCAGCCGCGCCTTCGCGCCCATGGTGCGGGAGGGGAAATACGAGGCCAGCGAAATGGCCATCGCGACCTTCCTCATGGCCAAGGCGGCGGGCAAGCCGCTGGTGCTGCTGCCTGTGATCCTCGTCTCGCGCTTTCAGGAAGCGGCGCTGCTCTGCCTCGCCGAGAGCAGGCTCACGCCCGATCAACTGGCGGGCAAGCGCGTCGGCGTGCGTGCCTATAGCCAGACGACGGGCCTCTGGCTGCGCGGCACGCTTGCCGAAAGCCACGGCGTGGCGCCGGAAAGCGTGGAATGGATCACCTTCGAAGGTGCGCATGTCAGCGAATACCAGGACCCGCCCTGGGTGACGCGCGCCGCCCCGGGGAAGGATCTTCTGGCCATGCTGTTGGCGGGCGAGATCGACGCCGCCATCTTCGGCAATGACCTGCCGGAAGGCGTGCCGCTGCGCCCCGTCTTCCCCGACCCGGAGGCCGCAGGCGCCGCCTTCAAGGCGAGGCATGGCTTCGTGCCGGTGAACCATCTGCTCACCGCGCGCAGCGACATTGCTCAGACCAGGCCCGACGCGTTGACGGCGCTCATCGCGCTGCTCGGCAAGGCCGGCGCCACCGTCACCACCCGCGCGGCGATGCGGCCGGCGCTGGACCTCGCCATGGAATACGCCCTCGCGCAGGGCCTGCTGACGCGCCGCCTTTCGGTGGAAGAGATCTGGGAGGGAACACCGCCCTCCATCCGCTGACGCCAAAAATTCCAAGGGAGAAAACGAAAATGTCCAAGATCTCTCGCCGCTCCATCCTCGCCGCCGCCGCCGTGCTGCCCTTCGCCGCCAGGGCCCAGGGCATGTGGAAGCCCGACAAGCCCATCCGCGTCATCGTGCCCTTCGCGGCGGGCGGCGTGGCCGACCTGACGGTGCGGGCGACGGCCCAGCGCCTGCAACCGCTGCTCGGCCAGCCCATGGTGGTCGACAATCGCCCCGGCGCGGGCGGCATCATCGCGGGCCAGCAGCTGATGAATGCGGCGGCCGATGGCTATACGCTCATGGCGGCGACCAATGGCACCGCGATCAGCCGCAGCCTCTTCCGCAACCTGCCCTTCGATCCGCTGAAGGATCTGGCGCCCGTCGTCACGCTCGGCGCCTTCCCCATCGCGGTGCTCGTCGCGCCCAATTCGCCCTATAAGGACGTCGGCTCGCTCATCGCGAAGATGAAGGCGGAGCCTAACAAGTTGAACATCGGCACGATCAGCGTCGGCAGCACGCAGAACCTCTCGGCCGAGCTTTTCAAGATCCGCGCGGGCGTGAAGGCCGAGACCATCGCCTTCCCCGCCACGCCGCAACTCGTCACGGCGCTGATGCGCGGCGACGTCGATTGCGCCTTCGAGATCGTCGGCCCCATCTGGGGCCAGGTGCAATCGGGCGCGGTCAAGCCCATCGCCGTCACGGGCGCGCAGCGGGCGCAGAACCTGCCGCAGATCGCGACGCTGATGGAAAGCGGCGTGCCTGATTACGACGTCGCTTCCTGGAACGCCCTGGTGGCCCGGGCGGGCACGCCGCCCGAGGCCATCGCCGCCGTCAATCGCGCTGTGAACGAGGCCATGGGCGGTTCCGAACTCCGCAAGGCGCTCGAGGATGTGGGCGTGGAGCCGCGCGGCGGCACGCCCGCCGCCATGGGCCAGCTTCTCGCCGCCGATACCGCCCGCTGGGCGGAGGTGATCGAGAAGGCCGGTATTGAAAAGCAGGGATGAACGCATGAACGAGACCCGGAAAATCCCCACCTGCAAGGGACCCGACCCCGATACGCGCACCCCGCGCCTGCGCCCGCCGCCGGGTGCGGTGGATGCACATTGCCACGTCTTCGGCCCCGCCGCCGTCTTCCCCTATGCGCCGGACCGCGCCTATACGCCGCCCGATGCGCCTTTCGAGGGGTTGCAGAAACTGCATCGTATCCTCGGCATCGACCGTGCCGTGATCGTCCATGCCTCCTGCCACGGCAGCGACATGACGGTGACGCTCGATGCCATCGCCCGCTCCAACGGCACGATGCGCGGCGTGGCGGTTGTCGATCCCGGCATCACCGACAAGGAACTCGCGCGCCTGCATGAGGGCGGCATCCGTGGCGTGCGCTTCAACTTCGTGAAGCATCTCGGCGGCATGCCGGACATGGATTTCTTCAAGCGCGTGCTGGCGCAGATCGAGCCCATGGGCTGGCATGTCGTGCTGCATCTCGACGCGGAAGATATCGTGCCCCTCGCGCCGACCATCGAGGCCATCCGCGTGCCCTTCATCATCGACCATATGGGCCGCGTGAAGGCGAAGAACGGGCTCGACCAGCCGGCCTTCAAGCAACTCCTGGAGTTGATGAAGAACCCGCTGGCCTGGGTGAAGATTTGCGGCGCCGAGCGCATCTCCTCCGCCGGCGCGCCCTTCCTCGATGCCGTGCCCTATGCCAAGGCGCTGCTCGCCGCGGCGCCGGAGCGCGTCCTCTGGGGCACGGACTGGCCGCATCCGAATATCAGCGGCGACATGCCCAATGATGGTGACCTCGTCGATCTTCTTGGCGAATCCGCCCCCGACGAGGCCACGCGCAAACAGGTGATGGTCGACAACCCCAACCGGCTCTACTGGGCCGATTGAGCGCAGTCAGCCGAGGGCCTTGGCGCGGTCCTCGGCGAGCTTCGCCATGATGGCGGGCATCTTCTCCGCGGCCCCCTGGCGCAACTCGCTGTAGAGATTGCCGCCATGCGCATCGATGCCGACGGTAACCGGGCCCAGCGCCTCCACCTTCAGCGTCACCAGCCGGAAATGCGCGATGAGGTCGTTCCAATGCACGGATTCGACCGAGCGGATTGCGGCCGTATGCAGCGGCGCGCCCCCGCCCAGGAAGGAGAGATAGACGCAGCCCACCTCGCGCATCGCCTCCGCCGAAGCCTGGTCCAGCCCGCCCTTGCCGCCGACGGCGGTGAGGCCGAAATGCCGGATCAGCCGGGGCATCAGCGGGTTGAAGCGCGTGCTGGTGGTCGGGTTCAGATAGAGCGGCCGGAACCCCTCCTCGCCTTCTTCGCAGTAGCTGCCAAGATGAAACAGCGCCTGGCCATCCAGCGGCCGCGGCATCTCGCGCTTGCCCTCGACACATTCCAGCATGCGGTGATGCGTCGGCAGCCCGGCGGTGATCACCATCTCTCCCGTCAGCAGCACCATCTCGCCGAGCTTGAGCGAGCGTGCATCGGCGGGCGTCATCGGCAGCCTCATCTCGCGCATCGCCGTCACTCCACCCTCTCCACGCGCCCGTCGTCATAGAGCCGCGCGCGTGTCCGCCGGTTGATCCAGCAATTGAAGCTGACGGCGACGGGCGTGAAGCCGTGCCCCGCCGCGAAATCCACATGCACCGCCAGCGCCGTGGTATCGCCGCCCGTGCCCATCGGCCCGAAGCCCGTGGCATTCACGGCCTTGAGCAGCCGCTCTTCCATCGCCGCCAAGATGGGCTCCGGGTTCTTCGTTCCCATCGGCCGCAGCGTGGCACCCGAGGCGAGCTTCGCCGCATGGTCGAAAGCGCCGCCGATGCCCACGCCGATGATCACCGGCGGGCAATGCTGCGAGCCGGCCTTCATCACGCAATCCATCACATAGGCTTCGATTTGTTCGAGCGTGGGATAGGAGAAGATCTCGAGCGCCGCCCAGCGGCCCGAACCCAGCGCCTTGGGCTGGCAGGTGATGTCGATATAATCCTTCTCGCCCGCCAGCACGTCCCAGGTGACGAGCGGCATGTCCTTGCCGCGATAGCCGCGCTCATTGGTCAGCGGATTGGCGACATGCTTGAGCAGCGGCGGCGAGATGCGCTGCGTCAACTCGTCGAAACCATCGATCACCGCCTTCTTGAGATCGCCCTGCATGGTGATGCCGGTGCCGAGGCGGATCACATAGACCGGCACGCCGGCATCGGAGCAGACGAATTTCTCCGTATCCTCGGCGCGATGGGCGCTGGCCAGCATGATCTCGAGCGTGCGACGGGCGCCTTCATGGCTCTCGGCCAACGCCGCCTCGCGCAACGCGGCCTTGGTATCGTCGGGCACCTTGCGGAGCGACCAGTCGTAAAGGTCGGCCGTCAGACGCTTCACGGCCTCGTAGGTGATGGGCATGGCGTTTCCTCGGGCCCCGGGGCCTCATTCTGGTCGGGGCCTCATTTAGGTCATAGATATGGTTTTTTGACGGTAGAGGGAAGAGCGGGCTTGCGGAAGCCCCAATAGGTCATATAACTAGCACAAAGACCATTAATGGGAGAACGCCGCTTGAAGCTGCACTGGTCCCCCCGATCGCCTTTCGTGCGGAAGGTCATGATCGCGGCACACGAACTCGGCCTAGTCGATCGCTTCGAGCGCGTGCGCACCGTCGTCGCCATGAAAGACCCGAATATCGGCCTGCTGAGCGACAATCCGCTGGGCAAGATCCCGACCCTGGTTCTCGATGACGGCCGCATCCTCTTCGACAGCGTCGTCATCTGCGAATATTTCGACAGCATCGCCGAGAAGCCCACGCTCTTCCCCGCCTCGGGCCCCGAGCGTTTCGATGCGCTGCGCCGCCATGCGCTGGGCACCGGCTATCTCGACATGCTCATCCTCTGGCGCAACGAGCGCGACAAGGAAGCGCCTTTCGAGCCTTGGCTGAAAGGCTTCTCGCTCAAGCACAAGGCCACCCTGGCTTCGCTGGAAGCCGAGGCGGAGACGCTGGGCAAGCTGCCCTTCGGCATCGGCCATATCGCGATCGGCTGCGCGCTGTCCTACATGGATTTCCGCTTCGCCGATCTCGGCTGGCGGGAGGGCCATCCGAAGCTCCATGCCTGGCACGAGACCTTCCGCGCCCGCCCCTCGGTGAAGGCGACGGAGATCGTCGATGGCTGAGCAGCGCCAGGGCCCGCTCTCGCATATCCGCGTGCTGGATCTATCGCGCATCATGGCCGGGCCGTGGTGCGGGCAGATCCTCGCCGATCTCGGTGCCGATGTCGTCAAGATCGAGCGGCCGAAAGTGGGTGACGACACCCGCAGCTGGGGCCCGCCCTTCCTGAAGGATGCGGAAGGCAAGCCGACGCGCGAGGCGGGCTATTTCCTCTCCGTCAATCGCGGCAAGCGCTCCGTCACCATCGACCTCGCCAATCCCGAAGGCCAGGAGATCATCAAGCAGATCGCCGCCAAGAGCGACGTGGTGCTGGAGAATTTCAAGGCCGGCGCCCTCTCGCGCTACGGACTCGACGCGGCCTCGCTGCGCGCGGTCAATCCGAAGCTCGTCTATTGCTCCGTTACGGGTTTCGGCCAGGATGGCCCACGCCGTGACCAGGCGGCCTATGACTTCATGATCCAGGCCATGGGTGGGCTGATGAGCGTGACCGGCGAGCGCGACGACGCGCCCGGCGGCGGCCCCCAGAAAGTCGGCGTGCCCATCGTCGATATCATGACCGGCATGTATGCCGCCATCAGCGTACTCGCCGCCCTGACCCGCCGCGCCGAAACCGGCGAAGGCGAGACCATCGACCTCGCCATGCTCGACGTGCAGACGGCCTTCCTCGCCAATCAGGCGATGAACTTCCTCGTCGGCGGCAAGGAGCCGAAGCGCGGCGGCAATCGCCATCCGAATATTCAGCCGCAGGACGTCTTCCCCTGCGCCGATGGCTATATCGTCCTCGCCGTCGGCAATGACGGGCAGTTCCGCAAGCTCTGCGAAGTGCTGGGCCATCCGGAATGGGCCACGGACGAGCGCTTCGCCACCAACCCCGCGCGCGTCACCAACAACCCGCTGCTGACGCCGCTACTTACCGAAGCCTTCGGCCGCTTCAGCAAGAACGAGCTGACGGCGAAGCTCGATGCCGCCGGCGTGCCCTGCGGCCCGATCAATACCGTGCCGCAGGTTCTGGAGGATGCGCAGGTCAAGCACCGCCGGATGCTGCGCCATCTGCCGCATCCCACCGCGGGCACCGTGCCGCAGGTGGTGAGCCCGATGAATTTCTCCACCTCGCCGCTGGCCTTCGACCGCCCGCCGCCGCTGCTCGGGCAGCATACGGCGGAGGTTCTGGCCGAACTCGGCATCGATGACACCGCCCAGGCCGCGCTCGCCGAGCGTGGCGTGATCTGAGGGAATAAGCATGAGCCGCATCCCCCTTCCCTCCCCGGCGGATATGTCGCCGGAACAGCGCGCGGTGCATGACGCCGTGGTCTCCGGCCCGCGCGGCGTGGTGATCGGCCCGCTCCGCGCCGTCATCCACAGCCCGGAACTCGCCGCCCGCTGGTCGGCGCTGGGCGAGATCCTGCGCTTCGGCACCATCCTGCCCAAGCGCCTGAACGAGCTGGCCATCGTCGTCACCGGCCGCCGCTGGAACGCGCAGATCGAGTGGTGGGTGCATGCCCGCGCCGCCGCCGAGGCCGGCTTGCCCGCCGAGGTGATCGAGGCCATCCGCATCGGCGAGCCGCCCGTCTTCACCGATGCGGATGACGCGCTGGTCTATGAATACGCGCGCCAGATGCAGCTCACCGGCAATGTGCCCGATGCGGTTTACGCCGATGCCGTCAAGCGTTTCGGCGCGCGCGGCGTCGTCGAGCTCACCGGCGTCATCGGCTATTACACGATGGTCTCCATGACGCTGAACGCGCATGACATCCCGCTGCCGGATGGCATCGCGCCGCCGCTGCAGCCGCTGCCCCAGGCCAATGGCGCCCTCACCCCGCTGCCGCCCGGCCGCCTCGCGGCCACCGCCGGGGGCGGGGCGTGACGGCCGAGACCTGCCCGGCTCCGGGCCTCACCGCGCCGCGCAACGCGGTGCCGGCGGGGGCCTGCGACACGCATACGCATGTCTTCGGGCCCTTCGACCGCTTTCCGCCAGCCATGCCGTCGGTCTATGCCCTGCCCGAGGCCGATGCGGCGACGCACGCGGCCATGCTGGCGACGCTCGGCGCGCGCCGGGGCTGCCTGGTGCAGCCCGCGCCCTATGGCAGTGACCCGAGCGCCATGCTCGACGCGCTGCACCGCGCCAAGGGCCGGTTGCGCGGGGTCATGGCCTGCGGGCCCGAGGTGACTGACAAGGCACTTGCCGAGATGCATGAGGGGGGCGTGCGCGCGCTGCGTTTCGTCGAGATGCGCGCGCCCAATGGCGGCCGCTACCCCGGCAGCATCGGCACCGATGCGCTCGAGGCGCTGGCACCGCGCATGAAGGAACTCGGCTGGCAGGCCCATCTCTGGGCCAAGGCCGAGGATCACGCGGCGATGCTGCCCCGGCTGAGCAAGCTCGGCATCCCGCTGGTGCTCGACCATATGGGCAGCCCCGATCCCGCCACCGGGCCGGCGGCACCCGCCTTCGCCGCGCTGCTGGATTACCTCCGCGACGGCGAGGTCTGGATCAAGCTCTCGCTCTGCCGCGTCTCGCGCCAGAAGCCCGGCTATGCCGATGCCCGCCCGCTGCATGACGCGCTGATCGCGGCCAATCCGGATCGCCTGCTCTGGGGGTCCGACTGGCCCTATGTCCGCATGGGCGACCTCACGCCCGATGCCGGCGCCTTGCTCGACCTCTTCATCGACTGGACCGGGGACGAAGCCCTAGTCCGCCGCATCCTCGTGGAGAATCCGCAGCAGCTTTTCGCTTTCGACGATTGAACCCGCCAAAGCGCGGGGGAGGAGACAAAAAGAATGTATACGCGTCGCGCAACGCTCGCGGCCCTGCTTGCGGCCCCGGCCATCGTACCGTTCCGCGCCAGCGCGCAGAGTGGCTTCCCGGAACAGCCGGTGAGGATGATCATCCCCTTCCCGCCCGGCGGGCCGGCCGATCAGGTGGGCCGCATCATCAGCAAGGTGATGGGCGAGAAGCTCGGCAAGCCCGTGGTGATCGACAGCCGCTCCGGTGCGGGCGGGGTGATCGGCGTGGATGCCGTCGCCAAGTCCAAGCCCGACGGGCAGACAATCGGCCTGGCCAGCACGGGCGCCCTCGCGATCCTGCCGCATCTGCAGCCGAACATGCCCTATGATCCGCTGAAGGATCTGGCACCCATCGGCATGGTCATCTCCGTGCCGCAGGTGGCCGTGGTCTCGCCGAAATTCGGCGTGAACGATCTCAAGAGCCTCGTGGCCCGCGCCAAGGCGAAGCCGGGCGAGATCTCCTACGGCTCCGCGGGCATCGGCAGCTCGCTGCATCTCGCCGCCGAGCTTTTCCGCCTGCGCGCGGGGATCGATATTGTCCATGTCCCCTATCGCGGCGCGGCTCCGGCGGTGACGGACCTGCTGGGCGGGCAAATCCAGCTCATCCTCGCCGATCTTCCGGTCGTGCTGCCGCATATCCGCGCGGGCTCGCTCAAGGCGCTGGGCGTCACGGCCAAGACCCGCGCCGAATTGCTCCCCGAGGTGCCCACCTTCGAGGAACAGGGCTTCCCCGGCGTCATCTCCGATACCTGGTATGGCGTGATCGCCCCCACGGGCGTGCCCGCCGACCGGATCGCCACACTGAGCAACGCCCTGTCGGCGAGCCTCGCCGATGAAGAGACCAAGCGCCTCCTGCGCGAGCAGGCCGGCACCATCGCCGATCTCGGCCCCGATGGTTTCGCCTCCCATATCCGCGAACAGAGCCGGGTCTGGGGCGAGGTGGTGCGCGCCGCGAATATCAAGCTGGAATAGGAATCATGAGCAGCTTCGACGATCTCGAATGTTTCCGCGTGACGGAAGAGGATCACGTCGCCACCGTCACCCTCGCTCGCCCGCCGGTGAATGCGCAGAACCGGCGCTTCCGTGAGGAGATCGTGCGGGTCTTCGACACGCTGAGCGACCGCGCCTCGGTGCGTGCCATCGTCGTGACGGGCGAGGGCCGCGCCTTCTCAGCGGGGGCGGACCTGAAGGAGCGCCCGGGCCTTGCCGGGGAGGAGGGCGCCTATCCGCGCCATAACCGCCTCGTCCGCGCCTCCTTCGACTGCGTGATGGAATGCGAGAAGCCGGTCATTGCCGCCGTCAATGGCGCGGCGATCGGCGCGGGCTGCGTGCTCGCCCTCTGCGCCGATATCATCGTGGTCAGCGAGAATGCCTTCCTCTCGATGACCGAGGTGGATGTCGGCCTGGCGGGCGGCGTGAAGCATGTGATGCGTCATTTCGGCCAGTCCGACGCGCGGCTCATGATCTATACGGCCCGCCGCATCACCGGCCCCGAGCTCTATCGCATGCGCGTGGCCTCGGCCTGCGTGGCGCCCGAGCAGTTGCTGGAAACCGCGACCGGCATCGCGAAAGAAATCGCGGGCAAGGTGCCGCTGGCCGTCCGCGCTGCCAAGCGCTCCTTCAACGTGACGGAGGAACTGCCGCTGCACGACGGCTACCGCTTCGAGCAGTCGCAGACGGTGGCGCTCTCCACCTCGGAGGATACGAAGGAGGCTCAGCGCGCCTTCGCCGAGAAGAGAAAGCCGGTCTTCACCGGTCGTTGAGCATCCGGGCGGCAGGGCAAGGGAACCCTGCCGCCCGAAGAACGTTGCAATTCCTGATGCCGGCCGCCGGGGCCCGGCCCAGGACAGGCAGCCTCCCATGCCCTCTCCCCGCTCCCGCCGCCTTTTGTGGTGGCTCGGAATCCCCCTGCTGGTGATCGTCGCGGCCGTGGCCCTCTTCCGCTGGGACTGGCTGATCCCCCTGGTCGAGCCCCGCGCCTCGGCTGCCCTGGGGCGGGATGTGCGGATCGAGCATATGCATGTCCGCCTCGGCCTCAGCCCCGTGGTGACGCTAACCGGCGTGACTGTCGCCTCGCCGCCGGATTTCCCCGATCAACGCCCCTTCGCCCGCGTCGAAACCCTGTCGGCCCAGGTCAATGGCTGGGATTGGGCCTGGGGCCGGGCGCCGCTCACCCTGCCCTGGATCGAGTTGGACAAGCCGATGCTGAATATCCTGCACACGGCTGACGGCAAACGGAACGACCAGTTCAGCTTCGGGAACACGCAGGAGCAGCCCGCCGCCGATAGCGGCGAAGACGGCCCGCGCATCGGCGCGCTTCGGGTGCGGGAGGGCGGCGCGGTCGTGGTCATCCCCTCGCTCAAGGCCGATTTCTCCGTCCGCATGGCCACCGAGGAGCCTTCGGGGCAGGAGCCCCGGATCGTGGCCGCCGCCGAGGGGCGGTACGCCGACCAGCCCATCCGCGCCCGGCTCGAGGGCGGCGCCGTGCTCTCCCTGCGCGACGGCACCAGCCCCTGGCCCATCTCGCTCGACGTGAATAACGGCCAGACGCAGCTCGGCCTGAAAGGCACCCTGCGGGACCCGTTGAAGCTCGCCGGCGCCGATATCCAGCTCAACCTGCGCGGGCCGGACATGGCGCGCCTGACCCCGCTGATCGGCGTGCCGCTGCCCCAGACCCCGCCCTACCGCCTGGCGAGCCGGGTGGATTACTCGCCCGCCGTCGTGCATCTCCGCCAGCTCGACGGCGTGGTGGGCCGCACCGACGTCACCGGCAATCTCGACATCAAGCTGAGCGGCGAGAAGCCCGAGCTGACGGCCGATCTCTCCTCCCGCCAGGTCAATCTCGACGACCTCGCCGGCTTCATCGGCGGCAAGCCGGGCGACCAGCCCGCGCCCGCCAATGCGCCCCTGCTGCCGAATGACCCGATCAGCATGCCGAAGCTCACGGCCGCCAATTTCCATGTGAATTACAAGGCCGGCTCCGTCCGGGGCGGCGAAAGGCAGCCGATCGACAATCTCGTCGCCAGCTTCGACATCGTGGACGGCAATATCAACCTGCACCCCATCTCCTTCGGCATCGGCCGGGGCGAGATGCGCTTCGAGGGCCAGCTTTCGCCCGCGCGGAACGATGCGCTCAATGCCGATATCCGCACCGAGTTCCGCCGGCTCGACATCGCCTCCCTCATGGCGGCCGCCGGCGCCCGGGGCGGCGGCTCGCTCAACGGCCGCGCCAATCTCAAGGGCACAGGCCGCTCGATTTCCGAACTCGTCACCAATGGCGATGGCCGCATCACGCTCTATACGGCGGGCGGCAATCTCTCCTCGCTGCTGGTGGATCTTTCCGGCCTGCGCCTGGCCAATGCTATCCTCTCGGCGCTCGGCCTGCCGGACCGCTCGGAGCTGCGCTGCTTCATCGGCGATTTCACCATCGGCCGCGGCATGCTCGATACGCGGACCATGGTGGTCGATACCTCCACGGCCATCATCAATGGCGAAGGCACGATCGACCTGAAGCGCGAGGTGCTGAATTACCGGCTGCGCACCGCCTCACGCGAATTCACCATCGGCGCCTTCTCGACCGATATCCGCATCACGGGCAAGCTGCGCGACCCCTCCATCGGGCCCGAGCCCGTGGAACTCGGCGCGCGCGGTGCGGCGGCCATCGGGCTCGGCCTGCTCAACCCACTGCTGAGCATCCTGCCCACCATCCAATTCGGCACGGATGAGGATAGCGGCTGCGGCGATCTCGCGAACCGCGCCCGGCGTCAGCAGGCGCGGTAGCGCCCCTCAAGCGGCGGCGGAGTAGCGGCGCCTTACGCCCTGACGATCAGCGCATCGGCGGCGAGGATGCGTCCGTCGGGCAGGCAGAGCAGCGGATTCACGTCGATCTCCGCGATCTCCTGCTCGGCGGCCAGCGCCGCCACCCGCGCGACGATGCCTGCAAGCCGCGCCATATCGACCGGTGGCGCGCCACGGAACCCCCGCAGCAGCGCCGCACCTTTCAGGCTTTCCAGCAGGCGCCGCGCAGCATGCTCGGAGATGGGGGCAAGCCCGAGCGCGACATCGCCCAGCACCTCCACCATCACCCCGCCAAGCCCCGCAACCACGACCGGCCCGAAGAGCGGATCGCGCCGTGCGCCGACCATGACCTCCACCCCGCGCGGCAGCATCGGCTGCACCAGCACCGAGCGGATGCGCGCGCCGGGCACCGCCCGCGCCGCATTGGCGAGGCAAGCCGCATGAGCCGCGCGCACCGCCGCCGCATCGCGCAGGTCGAGCGCCACCGCCCCGGCCTCGGTCTTATGCAGGATATCCGGGCTCTCGACCTTCAGCACCACCGGATAGCCCAGCGCCTCCGCCGCCGCGACGGCCTGTTCCGCATTCTCCACGCGCTCGTCGGGCACGACGGGAATGCCATAGGCGGCGAGAACGGTCTTGCCCTCAGCCTCCGTCAGCACTTTCCCGCCCGCCGTCAGCAGCTGTGCCGCCGCACTCTTCTCATCACCCGAGGCAGAATAAGCGATCTCTGCAACGGGAGGCTCGGCTTGCCAGGCGGCAATCGCCCCCATGCAGCCCCGCATGGTCGAGAAAAGCGCGACATGCGGGTGCCGCTCCGCCGCGACCGCGCCTTCAACCTCCCGCAATTCCGACAGCCAGGGCACGCAGAGCAGCTTGCCCTCCTTCGCCGCGATCTCTGCCAGCACCGGCATGCGCCGCGTGGAGAAGGGATAGGCATAGGTATTGGGATAGAGCAGCGCGCCATAGGCCGGATCGGCCGCCAGTGCGCCCGCGCATTCGCCCAAAGCCGCCGGATCATTCAGAACTTGCGCGGTGACATCGCAAGGATTGCGCGTCGAGCCGTAATCCGGAATGCGCGCCGCCAGCACGGCCGCCGCCGCCTCGCCAGGCTGCGGCATGGCCACGCCCGCCGCTTCCGCGGCATCGGCGGCGATCACCCCCGCGCCGCCGGAAGTGCTGATCACCGCAACGCCCGGCCCCGCCGGCCGCAAAGGCGCCTTGGCGAAGAAGGCCGCCGTCTCGACCAGCAGCCCCAGTTCGTCGACGAGCACCGCCCCCGCCTCGCGCAGCGCCGCGCACCAGATGGCATGCCCACCAGCGACGGCGCCCGTATGCGACAGCGCCGCCTCGGCCGCCGCGGCGCTCGCGGCCATCTTATGCGCCACCACGCGCTTGCCCCGCGCCCCGGCGAGCGCGATGGCCTCCATCAGCCGGCGCGGCGCCGCGAGCCCTTCCAGCACCACCGCGATCGCGGCCGTATCCTCATCCTCGGCGAGAAAGCCGACGAGATCGGCCGCGTCCACGCCTGCCGCATTGCCCGAGGTCAGCACATGGCTGATGGAGACGCCGCGCTCCATCGCCTGCGCCAGGCCGAAGCCGATGGCGCCCGATTGGCTCACGATGCCCAAGGCGCGGGTCGCCGGCCGCACCGGCTTCGGCCCGGCCGAAAAGGTCACGCCCGCGCCGCTGATATTGTTGAGGAAGCCGAGGCAATTGGGGCCCAGCAGCGCCACCCCCGCCTCCCGCGCGCGCGCCGCCAGCGCCGCCTGGCCCGCCGCATCACCCGTCTCGGCATAGCCGGAAGCAAAGACGACGACACCGCTGGCACCGGCCGCGATGGCCTCTTCAAGCAGCGGCGCGACCGTCTCCTTCGCCGTGGCGATCACCACGCAATCCGGTGCTTCCGGCAGATCCTTGAGGCTAGGAAAGCAGGTTCGCTCACCGATGGCCTCATATCGCGGATTCACGGGAAACACCCGCCCCTCGAATCCGGCAAGGTTCTCCAGCACCCGCAGCCCGAAAGCCCCCGGCCTCGGCGAGGCCCCCAGCACCGCGACGGAGCGCGGTTTCAGCAGGCGCGCGAGCATCAGATCGCCTTGGCCTCGGCCAGCGCATCCAGCGCCGCATCGTCCAGCGCCAGCACCTCGCGCAGCACCTCGCGCGTATGCTGCCCATGCAGCGGCGGCGCGGCACGATATTCCACCGGCGTCTCCGAGAAGCGCAGCGGATTGGCCACCATCTCCATCTCGCCCGCCAGCGGATGCGCCATGCGCGTCTTCATCCCGCGATGCACCACCTGCGGGTCGTCGAACATGCTGCCGAAATCATTGATCGGCCCGGAGGAGACGCCCGCCTCAGAGAGCAGCGCCATCCACTCCCCCGCCGGCCGCGTCGAGAAACGCGCATTGAGCAATGGCAGCAGCGTGTCCTTATGCGCCATCCGCTGCCGGTTGCTGGCATAGCGCGGATCGCTCCCCGCCTCGGGAATCCCCAGCACGGAACAAAGGGAAGCGAATTGCCGGTCATTCCCCACCGCGATCATCAACGGCCTGTCCGAGCAATCGAAAGCCTGCCAAGGGCAGGTGATCTGCGAGGCCGCGCCCGCCCGCACCGGCATCTTGCCGCTGACGAGGAAGTTCATCGCGATATGCGACTGCGCCCCGATCTGTGCATCCAGCAGCGCAAGGTCGATATGCTGCCCCTTGCCCGAAACCGTATCGCGATGATGCAGCGCCGCCAGGATCGCGATGATCGCGTAAAAGCCCGCATTGATGTCCGAAACACTATAGCCCACCAAGGCAGGCTCCGCCGGCGTGCCGGTAATGCTCATCAACCCGCTCATCGCCTGGAAGACGGAATCATAGCCCGGCAGCGCGCTATAAGGCCCCTCCTGCCCATAACCCGTGATGGAGCAATAGACGAGCCGCGGATTCACCTCGCTCAGCGAGGCATAATCCAGCCCATAGCGCGCGAGCCCGCCCGCCTTGAAATTCTCGATCAGTACATCGGATTCCGCGGCCAGCCGCTTCATCAGCGCCTGCCCCTCGGGTTTGCCGATATCGAGCGTCACCGACTTCTTGTTGCGGTTCATCGCGAGATAGGAGGAGGTCTCGCCCGTCTCCTTCCCGCTCGCATCCTTCTGCGGCAGGCCCAGCCGCCGCACCTCGTCCCCCCCGACCGGATGTTCGATCTTGATGACCTCGGCACCAAGATCGGCCAGCATCTGCCCGGCCCAGGGCCCGGCGAAGACGCGGCTCATGTCCAGAACGCGGATATTCGGCAAACAGCCCGCCATGATCGCCCCCTCAGCCCTGCAGTTCGAGCACGTTCTTGGCCAGCACCGTGCGCAGGATTTCGCTCGAGCCGCCATAGATCGTGCCGGGCCGCGCCTGGATGAAAAGCCCCGCCGGATGCAGCGCCGCATTGCCGGAAAGCGGCTCCAGCATCCCCGCTTCCTCGCCCGCCACTTCCATCATCACCTCGGTGATGCGCTGGAACAGCTCGCTCTGCACGAGCTTCAGCATGGAAGCATCCGCACCCGGCATCTCACCTTTCTTGATCCTGACAACGAAGGTTTCGTAAAGCGCCTTCAGATCCGCCAGTTCCATGGCAAGCCGGGCGGCAACCTCCTGGAAGGCCTCATCACCCAGCAGGTCCAGCCGCCGCGCCAGCAACCAGAGCTTATCCAATGCATAGGAGGAAAGTTTCGGCGACCCGATGGCGATGCGCTCGAAGCCGAGCACCGTCTTCGCCATGGTCCAGCCCTGGTTCAGCCCGCCGACGAGATTGTCCTTGGCGACGCGGACATTGTCGAAGAAGACCTCGCAGAACTCGTCATGCATGTCGATGTTCAGGATCGGCCGCACCGTAATTCCCGGCGCATCCATCGGCGCCAGGAGGAAGGAGATGCCGGCCTGCTTCTTCACCGTCTTGTCGGTGCGGACCAGCAGGAAAATCCAGTTGGCGTCATTGCCGAGCGTCGTCCAGGTCTTCTGGCCGTTCAGCACCCATTCGTCGCCATCCAGCTCCGCCGTCATGCGCAGCGCGGCCAGGTCCGACCCCGCATTGGGCTCCGAATAGCCCTGCGCCCAGATATGCTCGCCCGAGAGGATGCGCGGCAGGAAGAAGCGCTTCTGCTCCTCCGTGCCATGGGCGATCAGCAAAGGGCCGAGCATGATCACGCCGAGGTCGTTCACCCGCGCGCAGCCATGGCGCTCGAATTCCTCGATCATGATGAGCTGCTTGCCCGCCGACAGCCCCATGCCGCCCCATTCGCGCGGCCAGCCGGGCGCGAGCCAGCCTTGGGCGGAGAGGGCCATGTACCAGGGCTTGTTCTCGCGGAAATGCAGGCGCTGGCGCGGGTTTCGCAGATGGGGCGGGTAATGCGCCTCCACCCAATCCCGCACCACCTGCCGGAATTCGGCATCGGGGAGATGGTCGAGCGGCTCTCCAGGGGCGGGGTGACCCATTCTTCTCCTCCTTGGACCTCTTTATTCTCTATCAGCTAGCTTATTGACCTTTTATCGGCAACCCACTTAACCTGCCGCCAAACGATAATCCGGGAGGATCTGATGTATCGACGCACCCTGCTCGCCGGCGCGGCCTTGGCCGGCATGGCCGACATGACCAAGGCGGGCGCCGCCGAGGCCTGGAAGACGATCCGCCGCCCCGATGGTGGCAATATCGCTTATCTCGTCGAGGGTAGCGGCCCCACCATCGTCCTCCTCCCCTCCCTCGGCCGCGGCCAGGAGGATTTCGACGGCGTCGCCCCCCTCATCACTAAAGCCGGCTTCCGCTTGCTGCGCCCCGAGCCGCGCGGCATCGGCGGCTCCAGCCCGGCACCGGACGGCTTCTCGCTGCGTGATCTCGCGGCCGATGTCGCCGCCGTCATCGAGACGGAGAACGGCGCCCCCGCTGTCGTCGCCGGCCATGCCTTCGGCAATTGGGTCGCCCGCGTCACCGCCTTCGACCATCCGCGTCTGGTGCGTGGCGTCGCCATGCTGGCGGCCGTGATGGGCACGGCGATCAACGCCGATATCCGCCGCTCCATCACCGCCAGCGCCGATACCAGCCTGCCCGACGAGGAGCGGCTGAAGCATCTGGAGCGCGCCTATTTCGCCAAGGGCAATGACCCGCGCGTCTGGCTTCCCGGCTGGCACACGCCCGTCGCGCAGGCCCAGCGTCGCGCCCAGGAAGCCACGAAGGACAAGGACTGGATCCGCGCCGGCGACCGGCTGCCGACGCTCTATCTCGCCACCAGCGAGGACGCCATCGCGCCCCCGCCGAGCGATGCGGAGCTGAAGGCCGCCATCGGCCCGCAGGCCCGCCTCGTGGTGATCGAGCGGGCCGGCCATGCCCTGCTGCCGGAACAGCCGGAAGCCACGGCCAAGGCCATCGTGGATTTCACGAAAAGCCTCTAGGCTCTTTCGAAGCGCATCACCCGGCTGCGGTTGCCCACCAGCCGAAGCCCGCCTGCCTCAGGGAAGAGGCAGAAGCGCTTCTCCCATGGCCCGTCCCGCGCCTCGACCAGGAAGCGCCCTTCGCCCAACGGGCGCAGGAGCGCCTCCTGCCGCAAGGGCCCGATGCCCCAGGCGAGCCTGTCCCGCTCGATGGTGAAGCGCGCGCCCTCGCCGGGGCAGAGCCACTCGCCGCGCAGCGCGGCCGCATCGCCTTCCGGCTTAACGGGCAGGAAATGCCGCGCCACATGCCCGATCTCACCCCGAATGGCGCCAGCCTCGGCCCGCAGCCGCATGGGCAGATGCGCCGAAAGCGAGACGGCCCAGCCGTCGCCGCCCTCGAAAAGCCCTTCCCCCGCGCCGAGATAGGTGGCCGTGCTGCCCTTCACCTCCAGCCAGAAGGGCGTGCCGGGCATGGCGAAGAGCCCCTCCGGCAGGCGTGCCGCCGGGCGGGGCAGCGCCTCGCCCAGCAGCGCCGCCATCACCTTCTGCGCCAGGCCATAGCTCGCCACATCCTCGCGATTGGCGACCACCACCACGCCCACCCCGGCCTCGGGAGCCAGGAGCAGATAGGTCTTGTAGCCCACATGCGAGCCGCCATGGCCGATCAGCGCCACCTTGCCCAGCCGATTGCGCGCGAGGCCCAGCCCATAGCCGGTGGCCCGCCCATCGGCGAGCTGCCGCTCCGCCCCCTGACGCGCCAGCACTCCCTCGCCCGGCCCGCGATCGGCCAGCAGCGACTGCGCCCAGACCGCGAGCGAACGCGCGCTGCCCGTCAGGCTGCCCGAGGCCGAAAGATGCAGCCCCGCCGTGCCGAGCTGCCAGCCCGCCGCCCCCTTCCAATAACCGGGCGCCAGATTCGGCACCGCGTCGAACCAGGTCTCCGGCGCGCGGAAGGCGACACCCAGCCGCCCGCCGATTTCCCGCACGAAATCGTCGAACCCCGCGCCCTTCCGCGCCAGCAGCGTCTCGACCAGCCGGTAGCCGGTGTTGGAATAGGAGATCTCGCTGCCCGCCGGGAAATTCAGCGCCCCATGCCGGCCCAGGAAATCCAGCAGCGGCCCCGGCTCGCTCGCCGCATGCACCGAGACGCCCAGCAGCGAGAGCGTCTCGCGCAGATCCGGCAGCCCGCCCGTCATATCCAGCGCCCGGCCCAGCGTCACCGCCGCCATGAGCACGCTCAGGCCGGGCAGATGCCGCCCCAGCGGCTCCTCCATCACCAGCCCCTCGCGCAGGGCGAGGGCTGCCAGGAAATGCTTGGTCACGGAGGCATAGCGCACCACGGTATCGCCCGTGAAAGGCGCGAGCGTCGCAAGGCTCTCCACCCCGCCCGCCGCCTCGACGCGGATGCCCGCCGCGTCGAAAGCCAGGATCGCCCCGCCCGGCGCCAGACCCTCGCCCCATGCGGCCACTTCCGCCTCGGCGCAGGCCGCCGCCGCTCCCCAGTCCAATGCCATCTCGAGCCCCCGTTTTGACGCGCCGCGGAAGGGCGCCTTACTGTGAGGGTCAAGAGACTGTTTCGTAAAGCTGGCGGCTGAGGCTCCGGCCAGAGTTTTTCGCGCCAAGGAGGCGGCGGCTTGGCCCGATGCGGTGACATCGGGCCAAGCCGCCAACGATGCTGGCGCGGAAAAGGCTGGCAAGAATGACCGCCTGGGCCGACCCGCCAGCTTTACGAAACAGTCTCCAAGACCCCTCCCCTGGCCAGACCGGACCCATGCCCATGCAGCACGATTTCGACACCGTCATCGACCGTCATGGCACCGGAAGCCTGAAGTGGCAGCGTTACGCGGAGGAAGTGCTGCCCATGTGGGTGGCCGATGCCGATTTCGCGGTCTCCCCCGCCATCACCGCCGCCATCCGCGCCCGGCTCGACCACCCCGTCTTCGGCTATGCCTCGGCCGATGCGGGGCTGCGGCAGACCATCGTCACCGCCATGGCCGAGACCTATGGTTGGAAGATCGAGCCCGAGCATCTGCTCTTCATCCCCGGCGTGGTCACGGCCTTCAACATGGCGCTCAAGGCGCTGCTCCAGCCCGGCGACGGGGTGCTGGTGCAGACGCCGGCCTATCCGCCCATTCTCCAGGCCCATCGCAACTGGGGCCTCACCCCCGTCGAACACGTCATGCATCCCGGGCCCCACGGCGATTACGCGCTGGACCTCGAGGCTTTCGACGAGGCCGCCGCGGCGTCCCGCGCCTTCCTGCTCTGCAACCCGCATAACCCGACCGGCCGCGTCTTCACCCGCGCCGAACTGGCGCATATGGCCGAGACCTGCTTGGCGCGCGATCTCATCATCATCGCCGACGAAATCCATTGCGATCTGCTCTTCGACGGGCGGCGGCATATCCCCATCGCCTCGCTCTCGCCCGAGATCGCGGCCCGCACCATCACGCTGATGTCCGCGAGCAAGACCTTCAACATCGCCGGCCTTAAGGCCGCCTTCGCGATCATCCCGGACAAGGCCCTGCGCGATCGCGTGGCGGCGGCGCATCTCGGCCTGGTCGGCAGCGTGAACGTGCTGGGCCTCGAAGCGACCCGCGCCGCTTTCGCCGAAGGCACGCCGTGGAAGGATGATCTCGTCGCCTATCTCGAAGGCAATCGCGACTGGCTGGAGGAGGCGGTGCGCAGGCGCCTGCCCGGCATCGCCTTCCGCAAGCCCGAAGGCACCTATCTCGCCTGGCTCGACTGCAAGGGGATCGGCCTGAACGAGGAGGCCTATGACTTCTTCCTGCGCAAGGCCAAAGTCGCCTTCAACCCTGGCCCCGAATTCGGCACGCCGGGCCGCGATTTCGTCCGCCTGAATTTCGCCTGCCCCCGCGCGACGCTGGAAGAGGGCGTCGCGCGGATGGAGCGGGCAATCAAGGCGCGGCGCTGACGCCCTATTCGGCCGCCTCGGCCTGCCGCGTGAAGGCATTCTCCGGCCGCGGCAGGCCGAGATTCTCGCGCAGCGTCGGGCCGTCATAATCACTCCGCGCCAGCCCGCGACGGCGAAGGATCGGCAGCACGTCATCGACGAAGCGGTCGAATTGCGTGGGGAAGAAGGGCGGCATGATGTTGAACCCATCCGCCGCTCCGGCCAGGAACCAGCTCTCCAGCGCATCGGCGATCTGCTCGGGCGTGCCCCAGACGATGCGGTGCCCGCGCGCGCCGGCGACGAGATAGTAAAGCTCCCGCAGCGTCAGGTTCTGCGTGCGCGCCAGGTCGGTCAGCAGCTTGGCGCGGCTCTGCAACTCATTGCTCGCCGGGAGTTCCGGCAGCGGCCCATCGAGGTCGAAGCCGCTGATGTCATGCCCCAGCCGGTCGGAGAGCAGCCGCGTCGCCGCCGCCGGGTCGATCCCGCCCTGCAATTCGGCATAGAGCGCCCGTGCCTCCGCCTCCGTCCCGCCGATCACGGGGCAGACGCCGGGCAGGACGAGAAGATGGTCGGGGTTGCGCCCGAATTCCCGCACCTGCCGCTTCAGCCCCTGGGTAAAGGCCTGGCCCTCCTCCAGCGTCTGCTGCGCGGTGAAGACCATATCGGCCGTGCGCGCCGCCAGCCGCTGCCCCGGCGCCGAGGAGCCGGCCTGGATCACCACCGGATGGCCCTGCGGCGAGCGCGAGACGTTGAGCGGCCCCTTTACGGAGAAATACTTCCCCTTGTGATCCAGCGTGTGGATCGCCCCGGGCTTCACGAAATGGCCGCTCGCCTTGTCCTTGATGATGGCGCCATCATCGAAGCTGTCCCACAGGCCGCGCACCACCTGGAGGAATTCCTCCGCGATGGCATAGCGCTCGTCATGCGCCGGATGCTCGCCGCGCGAGAAATTCGCCGCCGAGCGGGAATAGGAAGTCGTCACCGCGTTCCAGGCCGCGCGTCCACCCGAGACATGGTCGAGCGAGGCGAAGGCCCGCGCCGTCGAAAAGGGCTCGCCATAGGTGGTGGAGGCCGTGGCCGCGAGGCCGATATTCTTCGTCGTCACCGACAGCATCGAGAGCAGGATCAGCGGCTCGATCCGCGCGACGGTCGAGGGATGCGCATCGGCACCCGTGGTGAGCCCGTCCGCGAGGAAGACGAGGTCGAATTTTCCCGCCTCCGCCGTCGCCGCCACGCGCTGGATGAGTTGGAGGTTCTCACCCCCCGATTCCGCCTCGGGATGCCGCCAGCCCGCGACGTGATGCCCCGCCCCCTGCAGGAAGAGGCCGAAGCGCATCTGTTTTTGCGTGCTCATGGACGTTCTCCTCAGTCGAGAACCAGATTGGTGCTCTCGCGCAGCCGCGTCCACTTCCCGATCTCGCGATCGAGCTGCCGCCCCAGATCCTCCGGCGTGCCGCCGACGAATTCCACGCCCTCGTCCAGGAACCGGCGGCGCAGCGCCTCATCGGCGATGGCGGTATTGAGCGCGGCATTGATCTTGGCGATGACCGGCGCGGGCGTGCCCAGCGGCGCATAGAGCCCGTTCCAGCTCGTCACCTCGAAGCCCGGCAGGAATTCGGCCAGCGCCGGCACATCCGGCAGCGCCGGGCTGCGCGTGGCCGAGGAGACCGCCAGCGCCCGCGCCCCGTTCTTCAGCATGGGCAGGGCCTCGAGCGTTTGCGCGAAGGAGGCATGCACGCGGCCGCCGGTGATATCCAGCGCCGCCGCCGCACCGCCCTTATAAGGCACGGAGGTGATCTCGATCCCCGCCTGCTGCGCCAGCAGATCGCCCGCCAGGCGCGGCGCGGTCACGGCGCCGGAATTGGCGACGGTGAGGCGGCCGGGATGGTTCTTCGCCCAGGCGACGAGGCCCGGCACATCCTCCGCCGGCAGCGAGGGGCCGCCCACCAGCACATAAGGCAGCGTCGCCACCCGCGCGATGGGTGCCAGCGCCTGGCGCGGATCGCCCGGCGGCAGCGAGGGCTGGAAGACCGGGTTGATCGAGAGGGCCGGCGTGCCGATCAGCAGCGTATGGCCATCGGGCTCGGCGCGGGCGACGAAATTGGTCGCGATGGAGGTGGAGCCGCCGGGCTTGTTATCCACCACGATCGTCGTGCCCAGGAGCGGCGCCATCCGCTCGGCCACCGCGCGGGCGATGATGTCCACCCCGCCGCCGGGCGGAAAGGGCACGATCAGGGTGATGGGCCGCGAGCCGAAGGGCGCCGCCTGCGCGCCCCGCATCCCCATGCCGAAGGCCATGCCGCAGCCCATGGCCGCCAGAAGAGCGCGGCGGGTGGGGACAAGTCGGGACGGGCTCGTGGCCATGGCTCTCTACCTTTGGACGATCAATCGTCGTGAATAGACGATTGGGCTATCGGATAACGCAGAAATACGCGAGCCGAGGCGGGGGTCAATTTATTTAACGATCTCAAAATCGCATAATCGCCAGAACCACGGCACAATGCAGCACCATCGCTTCGGCGCCTGCATAGGCGGGAGGGTTGAGCCCTCGGGGTGTCACGGCCTAGCGTAACGACATGCTATTCCATGCCGCGACCGCCGATACCCCCGCCCTGGCCATCAGCCAGCCCTCCCATGCCTGGATCTCGGGGCGCCTGCTCCGCGCCTGGGCCCGCCCCCTGCCCGAGCCGCTGCTGCTGGCCGCCGAGCAGCACGACATCGCCTGGACGGATTGGGAGCGGGTGCCGACCTTCGACGCGACGACGGGCCGGCCGCATCTCTTCCGCGCCATCGGTGCCGCCGAGCACGCGCCAATGTGGGCGCTGGGCGTAGACCGCGCGCTGCAATGCTGGGGCCGGCATGTGGCGCTCCTCATCTCGCGCCATGGCGGGCTGATCTATACCCGCTTCACCGATCGCCACCGCGTGGGCGATGCCGATACAGATGCCGCCGACTATTACCTGCGCACACAGGGCGAGAAGCAGGCCGTCTGGATGCGCACGCTTGGCCTCGATGCCGACACCATCGAGCACGATCAGGCCATGCTCGCGCTGTCGGACCAGCTGTCTCTCGTGCTCTGCGGCGAACTCGCGATTCCGCATGAGGCCGAGGTGCCCGATGGGCGCGGCAATCTCACCCCCATCGCGCTGCGCGGGGTGCCGGGCAAAAGCCGCGAATACACCCTGACCCCCTGGCCCTTCGCCGTGCCGGAACTGGTGCTGGAAGTCGAAGCCCGGCCCCTGCCGGCGGAAGGCCGCTTCGCCGACGAAGCCGCAATGCGCGCCTGGTACGAGAAGCCGGAGCGCGTGATCCATCGCGTCCGCCTGACGCAGGGTTGAGCGCTTTCCCATTGCCGCGAGCGGTAACAACCAGGGTCCAGCGAAGCCGTTAACCCGTCAGGCGCAACGCAGAAGAGGAGACCAGACCATGGTCGATACCAAGCAGATCGCCGATCACATGGAAGTCGTGGGTTCCTGCGGCAATCATGTGGGCACCGTGGATCATCTCGACGGCAACCGCATCAAGCTGACGGCGAGCGACAGCGCCGACGGCAAGCACCACTTCCTGGCGCTCGACGCCGTGGACAAGGTGCAGGGCGGCAAGGTCGTCACCAAGATGAACCACAAAGAGGCTCTTGCTTCCTTGCAGGCAGCATAAGCCGAATCCCTCGCCCCGCCCGGTTCGCCGGGCGGGGCGATTGATTCCTACCGCCGCTCGCCAAGAAGATCGGCGTGGTACTTCTGCGCCACGTCCGGATGCGAGCGTAGCCGGCCCTTCAAGTAATTCGCGCCCACATTGCGAAAGAGCGGATTCTGCGGATCGCTCTCCGGCCCCTTCGCCTCTTCCGCGAGATCGGGCGGCAGGTTCAGCAGCGGCACTTCCGCATCCAGCCGAGCGCCGAGGAAGAAGGCGACCGAATAGCGCTCCTGCCCCGGCTTCGGGCTCAGCACGCGATGCACCGTCGCGCGCAGATAGCCATTGGAGGCGAGTTCCAGAAGTTCGCCGATATTGACGACGAAAGTACCGGGAATGGGCGTCGCATCCACCCAGCCTTGCGACGTCTCAACCTGTAGCCCGCCCAGCTCGTCCTGCAGTACGAAGGTGATCAGCCCGCTATCCTTATGCGCGCCCACGCCCTGATCCGCTTCTTCCTGGCCGGGATAACGGATGATCTTCATCGTCTGGTTCGGCGCACCGGCGTAGATCGGCGCGAGCGCATCGGGGTCATCGACCAGCGCGACGCTGAAGGCGCGCAGCAGACGGATGGCCAGCGCCGTCAGCCGTGCCTGCCAATCCAGCAGCACCGGCTTCAGATCGGGCTGCGCCTCGGGCCAGAGATTCGGGCCTTGAAGCCGTGCCCATCCCGGCGTCTCCGGCCCTATCGGCAGCGGTTCGCGCTCGGCATGAATGTCGAACTGCTCCCGCCAATCAGGCTTGCCGCGCGTCAGTTCCAGCCCCGCGCGGTTATAGCCGCGAAAATGCGGGGAATGGATCATCTGCACCTTGAGCTTTTCCTCCTCCGGCAGCGCGAAGAAGGCCCGGGCCTCCGCCTGCACGCGGTCGATCACCGCCTGCGGCACGCCATGGCCGGTGAGGTAGAAGAAGCCCACCTCCCGCGCGGCCCTGCGCAATTCCTCGAGAAAAGCCAGCCGCTCCTCCCGCGTGCCCTCATCGAGGCGGGAGATATCCAGCACCGGCAAGGCAAGTCCCGGCCGTTCGACCACCGTATGGCTCATTTTTTCCTCCTCTCGCGGCCCGCCCCGACAGGCGCCCGCGCGTCAGAGGGGAATTCAATTCGCGATACGCAGGCAGGTCAATCGAATAACACATATTTTTATGATTAATTTTGAATGCCTATTTTCGTGTATTTTATAGATACTTATTCGGTGACAAGCATGGCCATCAAGCCTGCTTGCGGTCCCTCAGCTCTGAAATTCCACATTCCCCATTGACTCAAAACCGATTCATGCGCGTTAAATATACCCGAAGCCACGCATATCGCGTGTCAACCGCGGGATTTGATCCATGCAGCTTGCTCCGCGTCACCAAAGGCTAAAGCGCCACCTTCCGGCCATGGGCATGCCGGGCCGCTGTCGGCGCTGATCGTCAGAACCTCCATCGCCCGCCGGCGTCAGCCGGCAAGACGAAAGCCCCGGCATCAGCCGGCATCATACTCGCGCCGGCTTAGCCCGGCCCCGGAAGACAGATCATGAAGACCTCTCGCCCGATCGAGGCGCAGGGCCGGTTCGTCGGCGTCGCCGTCGACGACGCGCGCCCCTGGCGCTTCATCGCCCTCGATCCCGCCGTCTCCCGCCTCGACGGCCAGCGTTTCGAAACCCTGACCGAGCTGCGGCACGCCGCGCATGTCGCCTCCCTCGCAACCTCCCCGTCAGGCGGCCAGCCACGGCCGCGGGCGAAGGCGGCATGACGGGCCTTCTCCTCCGCAGCGGTCTCGGCCTGGGCGTCGCCCTGGCCGCCCTCGCGGGGGCTGGACTCCTGCGCCACCCCGCCGCTCTCCACGCATTCCCGACTAGGACCCGATTGACATGACGACCCGCCGCCTGATCCTCGGCGCCGGCCTTGCCGCGCCCTTCCTGCTCCGTGCCGGCACCGCCCTGGCCCAGGGCTTCCCCGACCGGCCCATCCGCTACATCTGCCCCTATCCGCCGGGCGCGACGAACGACAATACCTCGCGCCTCATGTCCCGCGCCCTCTCGGCCAAGCTCGGCGTACCGGTCGTGGTCGAGAACCGCGCGGGCGCGGGCGGCGCCGTGGGCACCCGCCTGGTCGCCGAGTCCAAGCCCGACGGCTACACGCTGCTCAATGCCTCGGCCGGCAACCTGACCATCGCGCCCTGGCTCTCCCAGGTGGGCTATGACCCGCTGCGCGACCTGGCGCCCGTGGCGCTGACGGGCGAGGCCTATAGCCTCCTGGCCGTCAATCCTTCGCTGCCTGTCAGCAATCTTCGCGAATTCGTCGATTACGCCCGGCGCAATCCGGGCCTGCTGAACTATGCCTCCGCCGGCATCGGCTCGGCCGGGCATCTGCGCGGCGCGCTGCTGGCCGAGGAAGGGCATTTCGAGGCGATCCACGCGCCCTTCCCCGGCAGCGCGCCGGCGGCCAATAGCGTCATCGCCGGCGATTGCCACTTCATGATCGACCCGATCCTGGCCCCGCATGTCGAGGCCGGGCGGCTCAAGGCCATCGCCACCATCGGCCCCGACCGCTGGGAGGCCTTCCCCAACCTGCCCACCGCCATCGAGCAGGGCTATGGCCAGTCCTGGCCGAGCGGCGGCTGGTTCGGCCTCTTCGCCCCCGCCGGCACGCCCGCGCCCGTCATCGCCCGGCTGAACGCGCTCTTCAACGAAAGCCTCCGCGAGCCCGAGGTCGAGGGCACGCTCCGCCGCTTCGGCCTCAAGCCGGAGCCCGTGGCCCCCAACCAGCTCGCCGAACGCCTGCGCGCCGACCATGCGGCCACGGGCGAAACGCTGCGCCGCCTGAACATCGCCTGAGGAAACGCCAAGATGAGCCAGTCTCGCGAAACACAGCCCCTCGAATTCATCGGCATGATCGGCCCCCGGGCCCAGTCCGAGATCCACCCGCCCAGCGGCCCCGCCGTCGATCCCGACTATGTGCGGCGCTTCGCCCAGACGCATGAGGAAGGCGGCTTCGACCGCGTGCTCCTCGCCTGGGGCAGCACCTCGCCCGACCCGCTGATCCTCGCGACCCATGCGGCCGGGGCCACGACGCGGCTCGGCTTCATGATCGCCCATCGCCCCGGCTTCATCGCGCCCACCGTCGCCGCCCGCCATTTCGCGACCTTCGACCGCATCAGCGGCGGCCGCGCGGCCATCCACGTCATCAGCGGCGGCAATTCGGCCGAGCAGCGGAAGGATGGCGACTACCTCGACCACAGCCAACGTTATGAGCGGAGCGAGGAATACGTCTCCCTCCTCAAGCGCCTCTGGACGGAGAACAAGCCCTTCGACCACGAAGGCCGGCATTACCGCTTCGAGCAGGGCTTCGCCGATGTGAAGCCGGTCAACCCCGCGGGCATCCCGGTCTTCTTCGGCGGCTCCTCGGATATCGCCATCGATATCGCCGGGCGCATCGCCGATACCTATGCCTTCTGGGGCGAAACGCTCGATCAGGCGCGCGAGACCATCGCCCGCGTCCGCGCCAGTGCCGCCAAGGCGGGGCGCGACCCTGCGGCCATCCGCTTCAGCCTCTCGCTCCGCCCCGTCCTGGGCGCGACGGAGGAGGCCGCCTGGCGCCGGGCCGAGGCCATTCTCGAGCGCATCAATGAGCTTCGCGGCCGCAAGGCCGGCGGCGCGCCCTCGGCCGAGAGCCCCAAGCCCGAGAGCATCGGCTCCCGCCGCCTGCTGGATGCCGCCGCCGGGGGCAAGGTGCGCGACAAGCGGCTCTGGACGGAAGTGGCCGCCGCCGTCGGCGCGGGCGCCAATACCACCGCCCTGGTCGGCACCGCCGAGCAGGTGGCCGAGTCCCTGGCCGATTACCAGGCGCTCGGCATCAATACCTTCCTGATCCGCGGCTTCGACCCCCTGCCCGACGCCGCCGAATACGGGCGGGACCTGCTGCCCGCCACCCGCGCCGCCGTCGCCTCCCGCCGCCGGATCAGCGCGGCGGCCTGACCCAGCCGAGGGCCCACCCGGCGGCCAGAGTTACGGAAACCTTCAGGGGAGGCGCTGCCGCTTCCCCTGAAGGCCGGAAGGGTCTATCCGCCGCTCATGGCCCTGCCCCCAAGCACCCCCGTCCTCCTGCGCCGGCTGTGGCGCGACTATGTGCGCCATGAACCCCGGCGCATCGTGATCGCGATTTTCTTCACCGTGGCCCTGGCCGGGCTCACGGCGCTCTACCCGCTCGCGATCCAGCAGTGCTTCGACCTCTTCACGGCCGGGAAGATGGAGCTGGCCTGGCTCATCCCGCCCGCCATCATCGTGCTGACGGTCCTGAAATCCATCGCGCAATACGGGCAGTCCACCACGGTCCAGTCCGTCGTGCTGCGCGTCATCGAGCGCGTTCAGAACGACCTGTTCCACGCCCTGACCCGCGCCGATCTGGCGACCATCGCGCGCGAGGCCCCCGCCCGCCACGCCTCCCGCTTCAGCTCCGATGCCGGCGCCATCCGCGAAGCGCTCTCTAAGTCCATCAATGCCATGGCCGACAGCCTCTCGGTCGTGGGCCTCGTGATCTCCATGATCGCGCTGGACTGGCAGCTCAGCCTCATCGCGCTGGTGATGTATCCGCTGGCCGCCGTGCCCATCCAGCGCCTCGGCCGCCGCATCCGCCGCGCCTCGGCCAGCATGCAGGCCCGCGCGGGCGATGCCGCCGCCATGCTGAACGAGAGCTTCGCCGCCGCCCGCGTCGTGCGCGCCTATCGCCTCGAGGACGAGACGGAGATGCGCGCGCGCAAGACCTTCCGCGCCCTCCTCGAAGCGCAACTCGCCATCCAGCGCAACCGCGCCCGGGTGGAGCCGATCATGGAGGTCATGGGCGGGCTCGCGGTCGCCGCCGTGCTCGCCTTCCTCGGCTGGCGCATCTCCAATGGCGAGGGCACGATCGGGCAGTTCACCGGCTTCGTCGCCGCCCTGCTCATCGCCGCCCGCCCGGCCCGCGCGCTCGGCACGCTGAACTCGGCGCTGCAAGAAGGCCTCGGCGGCCTCACCCGCGTCTTCGCGGTGCTCGACAACAAGCCCACCATCACCGAGGCGCCCGATGCGAAGCCCCTCCCGGAGGGCCATGGCCGCATCGCCTTCGAGAATGTCGGCTTCCGCTATGAGAACCGCTCGGAAGCCGCGCTGCGCGGCCTCTCCTTCACGGTCGAGCCCGGCAAGACGGTCGCCCTCGTCGGCCCCTCCGGCGGCGGCAAATCCACCGCCATCACCCTCGTGCCGCGCCTCTACGACCCGAGCGAAGGCCGCCTGACCTTCGACGGGGTGGATCTGCGCGAGCTGAAGATCGCCGATCTGCGCGACGCCATCGCCTATGTCGGGCAGGAGGCGCTGATCTTCGACGACACGGCCCATGCGAATATCGCCTGCGGCCGCCCGGGCGCGACCCGCGCCGATGTGGAGGAAGCCGCCAAGGCCGCCGCCGCGCATGGCTTCATCGCGACCCTGCCGCAGGGCTACGACACCCTGCTTGGCTCTTCCGGGTCCAATCTCTCGGGCGGCCAACGCCAGCGCGTCGCCCTCGCCCGCGCCCTGCTGCGCAACCCGCGCGTGCTGCTGCTCGACGAGGCGACCAGCGCGCTGGATGCCGAGAACGAGGCCCTGGTCCAGGCCGCGCTGGGCAAGCTCCGCGCCGGGCGCACCACGCTCGTCATCGCCCACCGCCTCTCCACCGTGCGCGATGCCGACAAGATCATCGCGCTCGAGAACGGCCAGGCGGTCGAGGAAGGCACCCATGCCGAGCTGATGGCCCAGAACGGCCTTTATGCCCGGCTCGTGAAGACCCAGGCCTTCTCGGTCTGAAGCGCGGAGATTCGACCGGATAGACCCATCCGGTCGAATCCCAGCCTACCGCCCGCCCGGATTGACCTTCAGCGCCTCGGGGTCGGCCAGCAGGCGCTTGGCCTCCTCCAGGCATTCCTCATGCGTCGCCACGCAGCCGCCCGCATGCCACCAGCCGCGCGCGGCATAGATCGCGCGCCCCACCAGCGGCCCCTCCTTCACGCCGAGGTCGAGAATATCCCGCCCCTGCAAGGGGAAGACCGGCAGCGGCGTCGCTTCCAGCAGGGCGCGGGCGGCGGCGCGATCCTGGCCATCCTCCGCCTCGGCCAGCCACATCTCGTCCAGCGCATCGGCATGGCCGCGGAAGGCCAGGAAGCGCCGGGCCTCCGCCTCGTCCAGCGCCACCGGCGCCAGGGCGTGGCTGTCCCGGCCAAGAAGCCGCGCCAGGCGGTCCCGCTCATCGCCCGACAGCCGCAGCCGCGCCGCCAGTCGGCCGAGGCCACGCGCATTCTGCGGCCCGAGCAGCGCCGCCACCCGCAGCACCGGATCGGCCGGCGCCCCGGCCGAGACGAGCCGCCGCAGCCCGATCATGCGCGGCACCACGCCGCTCGCCTCGGCCTCGGGCAGCACCGCGCCCAGCACGCCCGTCCCCGCCATCAGCGCCAGCGCCGCCTCCGGGTCCGGCGCCTGGAGCAGGCGCTTGATCTCCATCCAGACCCGCTCGGCCGAGAGCCGCGCGAGCCCCGGCACGGCGGCGCGGATGGCAATGATGGCCTCGCCGTCCGGCGCTCCATGCCCGTAGCGGGCCCAGAAGCGGAAGAAACGCAGCGCGCGGAGGTAATCCTCCTTCAGCCGCGTCGCCGCATCGCCCACGAAGCGAACGCGCCCGGCCGCCAGGTCCTCACGGCCGCCGAAATAGTCGTAGAGCCCGCCCTCGCCATCGAGGGACATGGCGTTGAAGGTGAAGTCCCGCCGCGCGGCGTCCTCGCGCCAGTCGGTCGTCCAGGCGACGGTCGCGTGGCGGCCATCGGTGTCGAGGTCACGCCGCAGCGTCGTCACCTCCACGGGCTCATGCTGGAACACGGCCGTTACCGTGCCGTGGTCGAGCCCCGTCTCGAAAACCTTGAGCCCCGCCGCCCGCAGCCGCTCGGCATTTTCCTCGGGCGGATAGGGGCTCGCCACGTCGATATCGGCGATCGCCCGCCCGGCCAGCGCATCGCGCACGCAGCCGCCCACCGCCCGTGCCCCCGGCAGCGCGGCCAGCACGGCCGCCGCCGCGCCGCGCGACAGGAAGTCGGGCGGGGCGATGCGGGTCACGGGTTCGTCGGTCATCGTGTGGTCTTTTCTTCCTCGCTGGCGACATGGCCCGGCACCAGCCGCCCATCCGGCCCGATCCGTGCCGGCACGTAATTGCTGCCCGGCCGCATACCCCGGTCCTGCCCGTACCAGACGGAACCGCCCACCGCCAGCAGCACCCCCGCCACGCTGAGCACCAGCAGCCAGACGGGCGGGTTCCAGGCCGGCAGATAGCGCCGGAGGATGACATAGAGCAGGAAAGGCAGGGAAAAGAGCGCAATGGCCCCGATGGCAGCCAGCATCAGCGCACCTCTTCCGGTTTCAGCACCCGGGCGAGCGAGAGCAGAATCGCGGCGGTCGCGCCCCAGATGTAATGTTCCTCATGGGGCCAGACCCAGAAGCGCCGCTCCACGCCCTTGAAGACGGCGCTGCGCCGCTCGGGCCCCGCCGGGTCCAGCAGCCGGGCGAGCGGATATTCGAAGACCTCCGCCACCTCGTCGGGCGCGGGCACCAGCGGAAAGCCGGGCTCCACCATCGCGACCACGGGCGTCACACGGAAGCCCGTGCCGGTGAGCAGATCCGGCAGCCGGCCCAGCACCTCGGGCAGGCGCGGGTCCATGCCCACTTCTTCGGCCGCCTCGCGCAGGGCGGCCTCTTCCGGCGTCTCCCCCGGCTCGATGCGGCCGCCCGGGAGCGCCACCTGCCCCGCATGGGAGCGCAGCGTATCGGCCCGCCGGGTCAGCAGGATGCTCGGCTCCTCCGGATGGGCGAGAATGGGAATCAGCACCGCCGAGGCGACACCGCCCCCCACCGAGGGCGCGGGGCGTGGAAGGTCACGGAACCGGCCGGCGATCTCAGCCGGCGTCATCGGGCGCTCGCGCTCGGAAACCGTTCAAGAATGGCGGCGGCCGGTATTCTCAAGCCGTCTCTCACTCCGCCGCCGCGTCCAGCGGCTGCGTCCGCTCCGGCGCCTCCTCGATGGGGAAGAAGACGCCCTCGCTCCACACGCCCATCACCTCGCGCCCCGCGACGGGTTCGGGCTGGGCCAGCGCCGCAAGCTCATAGAAAACGGCGCGATTGATGCGCGCCTCCAGCCCCGGACGCACGGTCACATAAGGGCGAGGCTCCTGCGTGCGCGGGTCGATGGCGACGCGGATGGGGTGGTCGGCATCGGCTGTGACCATCTGGTCGAGATTGGTGCGGAAGGTCAGGCATTGCCGCCCGCCGCATTGGCGCCAGAAAACCTCGACGGCGATGAAGGGCGCATCCTCCACCACGACCTTGCCGCGCTCGACCGGCGTTTCGAGCAGGTAGCTGCCATCCTCCTCGCGCTTCAGCACGGAGGCGAAGAGGCAGACGAGCTCCTTCCGCCCGATGGGGCTGCCCTTGTAGTGCCAGGTGCCGTCCTTCGCGATGCGGATCTCCAGATCGCCGCAATCGCGGACCCTATGGCCCAAAGAGCCGGGCTTCGCACCAGGCTTCGAGCCCACCCCGGCAGAGGTCAGCCGGCATCCCTTGGTCAGGAACCCCTTTGGCGGGGTGCTGTCACCATTCAAGACTTTCTCCGTGCCGCTGTCGGTCATAGGCTCCGAACTCCGGGTCATCGGAAGGGCTGGAAAAACCCTCCTTCCGTGTGACGCTATATAAGGAGGCACCCAGGCGTGGTTGAAGTGGCTAGTTCCAACGATCCTGCCCTGCTTGTCGCGGAGGTTGAAGCCCTGGGTGACCAGCTCTCGCGTGCGCGGGAGGCCGTGGGCCGGGTTATCTTCGGCCAGCAATCGGTCATCGACCAGGTGCTCATCACCTTTCTCTCCGGCGGCCATGTGCTGCTGGTGGGCGTGCCCGGCCTGGGCAAGACACGGCTGGTGGAGACGCTGGGCACGGTGCTGGGCCTGGACGAACGCCGCGTGCAATTCACGCCCGACCTCATGCCCTCCGACATTCTGGGCTCGGAAGTGCTGGAAGAGGTCGAGGGCGGCCGCCGCGCCTTCCGCTTCATCAAGGGCCCGATTTTCGGCCAGCTCCTGATGGCCGACGAGATCAACCGCGCCAGCCCCCGCACCCAATCCGCCCTTCTGCAGGCCATGCAGGAGCACAAGGTCGCCATCGCGGGCGAGACTTTCGCCCTGCCCGCGCCCTTCCATGTGCTCGCGACGCAGAACCCCATCGAGCAGGAAGGCACCTATCCCCTGCCCGAGGCCCAGCTCGACCGCTTCCTGCTCGAAATCGAGGTCTCCTACCCCGATCTCGATGCCGAGCGCGCCATGCTGCTCGCGACTACGGGCGCCAATCAGGGCCGCCCCGTCCAGGCCATGACGGCCGATGAGCTGATCGCCGCGCAGAACCTCATCCGCCGCATCCCGGTGGGCGAACAGGTGCTCGACGCCATCCTGCGCCTCGTGCGCGGCGCCCGGCCGCAGACCAGCTCCATCGAGGCCGTGCGCCAGCATCTCGCCTGGGGCCCCGGCCCGCGCGCCGCCCAGGCCCTGATGCTCGCCACCCGCGCCCGCGCCGTGCTCGACGGCCGCCTCGCGCCCAGCGTGGATGACGTGCTGGCCCTGGCCGAGCCGGTGCTGCGCCACCGCATGGCGCTGAGCTTCGCCGCCCGCGCCGACGGCATCCATCTCGGCGAGGTGATCGACGCGCTGAAGGCCTCCATTGGCTGAGGCCGCAGCCCGCAGGCCGGGAACGGCCACCCCCGCCCCCACCCTCGTTCCTTGGGCCGAGGCGATCGGCGCCGCGCTGCCGCCGCTCGTCGTCCAGGCGGAGCGCGTCGCAGCGACCGTGATGCAGGGTGTGCACGGCCGGCGGCAGGCGGGCCAGGGCGATAGTTTCTGGCAGTTCCGCCCCTATGTGCCGGGCGATGCCCCCAGCCGGGTCGATTGGCGCCAATCCGCCAAATCCGACCGCGTCTTCGTGCGCGAGACGGAATGGGAAGCCGCGCAGACCGTGGCCCTCTGGGTCGATTCCGGCGCCTGGATGGATTGGCGCCACGGGCCGGAACTGCCCACCAAGCGCACCCGGGCCGATCTCCTGGCCCTCGCCCTCGCCGCATTGCTCTTCCGGGGCGGGGAGCGCGTGCGGGTCTTCGGCGTGCCGCGCGCCCATCACGGGCGCGGCGCGCTGCGCGCCCTGGCCGCCACCCTCGCCCGCCAGCAATCCCCGCCTGAGGACCCGGCCCTGCCCCGCCATACCCGCGCGGTGATGCTGGGCGATTTCCTCGGCCCGCTGGAGGAGACGCATCGCGCCGTCGGCGCCCTGGCCGGCCGCGGCATCCGCGGCACCATGGTCCAGGTGCTGGACCCGGCGGAGGAGACGCTGCCCTTCACCGGCCGGGTGCGCTTCACCGCCGTGCAGGGGCCGGAGGAGCTGGTGGTGCCCCGCGTGGAGGGCGTGCGCGCGCTCTATGCCGAGCGCCTCGCGCAGCATCGGGCGGGCCTCATGGCCATCGCGGCCGGCGCGGGCTGGAAATTGCTCACCCACAGGACGGATGCCCCGCCCGAGGCGGCGCTTCTCGCCCTCTGGCAGGGGCTGGCGCCGGCGGCGAGGTGATCCATATGGCTCTGCGGCGGAAGGGTGACGGGATGATGGATGAAGGGGTGGCGGGCGCATGCTGAATCTCGGCTCCCTGGCCTTCGCCACGCCCTGGCTGCTGCTCGCCCTCCCGCTGCTGCCCGCGCTGTGGTGGCTGCTGCGCCTCACGCCGCCGAGCCCCAAGGTGCAGACCTTCCCGGCGCTCCGCCTGCTGCGCAACCTCGCCCCCACGGAAGAGACGCCCTCCCGTACCCCCTGGTGGATGCTGCTGCTGCGCATCCTGGCGGGTGCGCTCATCATCGCGGGCCTCGCCCGGCCCATCTGGGGCCCCGGCCAGGGGCTGGGTGGCGAAGGCCCGCTGCTGATCGTGGTGGATGACGGCTGGGCCTCCTCCGGCGACTGGCCCGCCCGCATGGCCGCCGCCCAGGCCGCGCTGGAGACGGCCGACCGCGACGGCCGCCGCATCGCCCTGCTCACCACGGCCCCGCCCGAGAGCAACGAGGCCATCCGCGCCTCCGGCCTCATGCCCGGCGATGCCGCCGCCGCCCGCCTCGCCGCCCTGCGCCCGCTGCCCTGGGCGCCGGACCGCGCCGCCGCACTCACCGCCCTCGCCACCTGGCGCCAGGCCAATCCCGGCCCCTTCGCCGCGCTCTATCTCGCCGATGGCGTCGAGCATCAGGCAAGCGGCGACGGTTTCAGCCCCCTCGCCAATGCCCTGGCCGAAGGCGGCGCGCTGACCCTCGCCCGCGCCGAGGGCCGCCCCGCGCGCCTGCTGCCCGCGCCCCGCGCCGAGGCCGACCGCCTGGCGGTGAAGATCCTGCAGACGCCCAGCCCCGCCGCCGCGAGCGTGGGCGTCCTGGCCCGCACCGCCGATGGCCGCGCCCTGGCCCGCGCGACGGTCGAGATTCCGGCCAATGCGACGGAGGCCGAAGCCACGCTCGACCTGCCGATCGAGATCCGCAACCAGATCACCCGCCTTGATCTCGAGGGCGGCAGCAGCGCCGCGGGCGTGCAGCTGCTCGACGACCGCTTCCGCCGCCGCCCCGTGGGCCTCGTCGCCCCCGCCCAGCAGGGCGCCGAGACGCCGCTGATCGGCCCGCTCTACTATCTCGACCGCGCCCTCTCGCCCTATGCCGAGGTCCGGCGCGGCGACATCCTGCCCCTGCTCGACCGCCAGCTCGCTGTCATGATCCTGGCCGACCGCCCCGTCGCCGAGGGCCGCGAGCGGCAGGCGCTGACGCAATGGGTCGAGGAGGGCGGCACGCTCATCCGCTTCGCGGGCCCGCGCCTGGCCGAAAGCCCCGACCCGCTGCTGCCCGTCCCGCTCCGCGCGGGCGAGCGGCAATTGGGCAGCGCCCTCTCCTGGGAGAAGCCGCAGAAGCTCGCGCCCTTCCCCGAGGGCTCGCCCTTCGCGGGCCTCGTGCCGAGCGACGAGGTGCAGGTCGAGCGCCAGGTGCTGGCCGAGCCCGTCCCCCGCCTCGCCGAACGTTCCTGGGCGCGGCTGACCGATGGCACGCCGCTCGTCACAGCGGAATCGCGAGGGGCGGGGCGCATCGTGCTCTTTCACGTCACCGCCAATGCCGAATGGTCCAACCTGCCGCTCTCCGGGCTTTTCGTGGAGATGCTGCGCCGGCTGACGGCCCTTTCCGCCGGCGTGCAGGGTGCCGAAGGCGAGCAGCCCATGCCCCCCATCGAGACGCTGGACGGTTTCGGCCGCCTCGGCCCCGCCCCGGCCGCCGCCTCGGCATTGCCGGCCAGTCGCGTCGCCACCATGGCGCCCTCGCCGCGCCATCCCCCGGGCTGGTACGGGCCGCAGGGCGAAGGGGCGGAGCGCCGGGCGCTCAATCTCGGCAGCACCCTGCCCGCGCCGCGCCCCATGGCCGCCCCGCCGGTCGGCACGCGGCTTGCGGCCATCGGCGGCGTGCCCGCCGAGCGCGACCTCGGCCCCTGGCTGCTGGCCTTGGCGCTTTTCCTTCTGGCGCTGGACCTGATCGTCTCGCTCCGCCTGCGCGGGCTAGTCGGCCCAGCCTGGACCAATTTCCGCTTCGGCCGCGGTGGCTCCAACGGGAGCGGCATGGGCAGGCGCGGTGCCGCCGCGCTGCTGCTGGCCTCGCTGCTCGGCGCCGCGAGCGCCCAGGCCCAGAATGCGGCCCCTGCGCCGAGCGATGGCACCGCCGCCCTGGCCCCGCGCCTCGCCTATGTCGTCACGGGCGATGCGGGGGTGGATGACGTCTCCCGCGCCGGGCTGCTCGGCCTGTCCGATTTCGTCACCCGCCGCACCGCCGCGACGCTCGCCGAGCCCATGGCCGTCCGCCCCGGGCAGGATGACCTCTCCTTCTTCCCGCTACTCTACTGGCCCGTGCTGAGCGACGCCCCGGCCCTCAGCCAGCCCGCCGTCGCCGCGCTGAACAATTTCATGCGCCAGGGCGGCATCATCCTCTTCGACACGCGGGACGAAGGGGCGGGCGCGGGGCTGAATACCGGCGCCAAGGCCGCGCTCCGCCGCATCGCGCGCGATCTCGACATCCCGCCCATCGCGCCCGTCGCGGAGGACCATGTCCTGACCCGCGCCTTCTACCTCCTGCCCGACATGCCCGGCCGCTATACCGGCGGCCAGGTCTGGGCCGCGCGCGACCAGGACCGCGCGAATGACAGCGTGAGCCCCGTGGTGATCGGCGGCAATGACTGGGCCTCGGCCTGGGCCGTCGATGCGCGCGGCTCCAACCCCTATGCCGTCATCCCCGGCGGCACGCGGCAGCGCACGCTGGCCTACCGCTTCGGCGTGAATCTCGTGATGTATGCGCTCACCGGCAACTACAAGGGCGACCAGGTGCATGTCCCGGCCATCTTGGAAAGGCTCGGCAACTGATGCAGCGCACGCTTTCCGGCCTCGACCTCGCCCCCATCCTGCCGCTCTGGCTGATCGCCGCGCTGACCATCCTGGCGCTGCTCGCCCTCACCATGGCCTTCCTGCGCCGCGCGCGGGGCGCCTGGTGGCGCGTGCTGGCCTTCGCCCTGCTCGTCGCCGCGCTCCTCAACCCGCGCATGGTGGAGGAGACGCGCGACGTCCGCCCCGATATCGCGCTCCTGATGGTCGACCGCACCGACAGCGCGAAAATCGGCAACCGCGCCCAGGTGATCGATGCGGCGCGGGACCGCATCCAGGCCCAGCTCGGCCGCTTCAACGACCTCCAGCTCCAGACCGTCGAGGTGCCGGAGGGCGGCAGCCAGGGCACGCGGCTCTATGGCGCCATGGAACGCGCCCTGGCCGATATCCCCTATGCCCGCCTCGCCGGCGTCATCGCCCTCTCGGATGGCCAGGCGCATGACCTGCCGGCGGCACCCCGGCTCGACGCGCCCTTCCATCTCCTCATGCCCGGCAAGCCGGGCGAGGTGGACCGGCATCTGCGGGTCATCGAGGCGCCGGGCTTCGGCATCGTCGGCAAATCCGTCACGCTCCGCGTCGCCATCGAGGATCTCGGCGCGCCCCTGCCCCAGCCCGGCGCCACCGCCCGCCTGACCATCCGCCGCGACGGGCAGGATCGGGTGGAAAGCGTGCCGATCGGCCAGGAGCACCGGATCGAGATTCCCATCGAGCGGGGCGGCCAGACGGTCGTGGAGCTTCAGGCCGAGACGCGGCCGGGCGAGGTCTCCAACATCAACAACCGCGCCGTCATCTCCATCAATGGCGTGCGCGACCGCCTGCGCGTGCTGCTCGTCTCGGGCGAGCCCCATGCCGGCGAGCGCACCTGGCGCCGCCTGCTCAAGGCCGACCCCAATGTCGATCTGGTCCACTTCACCATCCTCCGCCCGCCCGAGAAGGATGACCTGACGCCGCTGAACGAGCTGGCGCTCATCGCCTTCCCCGTGCGCGAGCTGTTTCAGGTGAAGATCAAGGATTTCGACCTGATCGTCCTGGACCGCTTCGCCAATCGCGGCATCCTGCCGCCCGCCTATCTGCGCAATATCGCCGATTACGTGCGGGGCGGCGGGGCGCTTCTAGTCTCGGTCGGGCCGGAATTCACCGGGGCCACGAGCCTCGCCTCCACCCCGCTCGGCCAGGTGCTGCCCGCGCGCCCACTGCCCGGCAGCACCGCCATCGCCGAAGGGCCCTTCCGCCCGCGCGTGACGGCCGAGGGCGGCCGCCATCCGGTCACCGAGGGCCTGACCGGCGCCAACCCGACCGGCCCCGATGCGGGCAATGCCGAGGCGCGCTGGGGCCGCTGGTATCGCATGATCCATGCCGAGGCCCGCAGCGGCACCACCGCCATGGAAGGCCCGGGTGGCGCGCCCCTGCTGCAGCTCGACCGCGTAGGCGAAGGCCGCGTCGCGCTGCTGCTCTCCGACCAGATCTGGCTCTGGTCGCGCGGCCATGACGGCGGCGGGCCGCAGGGCGAGCTGCTCCGCCGCGCCGCCCATTGGCTGATGAAGGAGCCGGAGCTGGAGGAGGAAGACCTCACCGCCCGGATCGAGAACGGCCAGCTCACCGTCACGCGCCAGAGCCTCTCGGCCGAGACGCCGCCCGAGGCCACCATCACGGCGCCCGACGGGACCGAGACGCGCCGCCCGCTGACGCTTTCGGGCAATGGCCGCGCCACGGCGCAGATGCCGGTGAACCAGCCCGGCGTCTGGCGCGTCACCGATGGGCGCCGCACCGCCTTCGCCGCCGCCGGGGCCGCCAATCCGCCCGAAATCGCCGATCTTCGCGCCGATCCGGGCCGCCTTGCGCCGCTGCTCCAGGCCTCGGGCGGCGCCGCGCGCTGGATCGGCGAGGAGCCGGGCCAGATCGCCCTGCCCGATATCCGCCGCATCTCCGCCGGGCGCGACATGGCGGGCAGCAGCTGGATCGGGCTGCGCCGCAACCAGGACCATACCGTCACCGGCATTTCCGCCACGCCGCTTCTGCCGCCCTGGCTGGCCCTGCCGCTGCTGCTGGGGGTTGCGATTCTCGCCTGGCGGCGCGAAGGTCGCTAACATGAGAACCATTCGCATTTCCGCGGCCATCTTCACCCTCGGCGCCCTGGCGGCCTGCACGCCCGCGCCGACGCTCGATGAGCGCCTGGGCTATCTCGTCGGCCGCACCGAGGGGATGCTCGTCACCGATATGGGCGTGCCCAGCCGGACCTATGAAACCGAGGGAAAGCGCTTCCTGCAGTATGACCAGGAGCGGAACATCCCCACCTCGGCGCCCTCGCCCTGGGTGATGACGCCCTGGGGCCTGCGCCCGGCCTATGGCGGCGGGGTCTATTACCGCCCGGCCCAGTGCAGCATCACCTTCACGTTGGTCGAGGGCCGCGTGCAGGCTTTCAGCTATCGCGGCGATGGCTGCTGAGTTTCCGGCCGCGCCGATTCTGGTGTAAGAGGGGCCCATGCGTCGTCACGTCCTGATCGCCTCCGCGATCCTCCCCCTGCTCGCCGCCGCCCCGGCTTTCGCCCAGAGCATGGGCGGCGCCCCCGGCATGCCGAGCCCCCCTGCCCCGCAGCAGCGGCCGCAGAACAAGGTCGCCCCCGCCCCGGCCCTGCCGGGCCTCGCCGGCCGTGGCGCGGCCCCGGTGGTGCCCGCCGATCCGGACGCGAAATTCACCCCGGACGAGGCGCTGTTCGACGCCATCACCCGTGGCGACCTCCCGGCCGCCCGCCAGGCGATGGCCAGCGGCGCCTCGATCAATTCGCATAACGTGCTCGGCCAGACGCCCGTCGAGGCGGCGGTCGACCAGGGGCGGACCGAGATCGCCTATTTCCTGCTCGCCATGCGCGGGCCCGGCAGCAATGCGCCGATCAGCGGCACGCGCTTCACGCGCCCGGCCGTGGGCGCCGGCGCCCCGCCGCCGGGCGCTACCGCCCCAGGGGGCGCGAACCACGGCCGCCAGGCCTCCCGCGCCCAGCCCGAGCGCGCCGCGGCCCCCCTGCCCGCCGCCCCGCTCGCGCCGCGCCTCTGGGCCAATGACGGCGGCGTGCCCAAGCCCGAAATCGGCTTCCTCGGCTTCGACGCCAACCGCCCGGGCTGAGCGGCCCCTCTCCGAAAAAGCGGCCTCCCGCAGGGGATGGCCGCTTTTTTTGTCCGCCCGGCAAGGCGCGCCGGGAACTATCGCCGCAAGCACAGCTTCCGCTTCAGGCGCGCCGCTCCGCCCCGCCTGTCGGCGGGCTGCCCTTTCGGGGTCACCGCTTCTGGAGTCGGCCCTCCGCGGCCAGCCGCGCTCAAAGCCGCCATTCGTACCCCCACGCTGGCCCCGAACACAGCCTGCGGTCGTGGAAATACAGCCATTGGTTGCTGGAAGGTTAACGCCGCGGCCGCGCATTCTTCTCTCATGCGCATCGCCCCCATCGCCTCGTCCCGCCGCCTGGACCGTGACCGGTTAAGACGCGATTCACGTTTATCGGCGACAATCGAGCGCATGATCAGCGCCAATTCCCTTGCCGCCTTCACAGCCTCCGCCGCCACCGAGATCGCGCGCAGCGGTCCGGCCGCGAAGCCGAGCCAGCCCAGCGCGGCCGAAACGGGGGCCACCCCCGTCTCCGCCGCCCCGGCGGATAGCCAGCGCAAGCTCGAAAGCGTGCCCGCCCTGCCCAGCACGCCCCTGCCGCGCGGCTCGCTGCTGGATCTGCGCGTCTAGAGCCGCACGCCCGGACGCCTGAGCGCGCGCTTTCGCGAAGGGCGGCCGCTCCGGACTCGTCTCGCGCCCCCGATCGGCGCAGGATCGGCCTCTCCCGCCCGAGGAGCCGCCGTGCTGCCCATCGCCCTGCTGATCCTCGCCGCCCTGCTTTGCCTTGCCGCCAGCCGCCAGCCGGAGCGCCCGTTGCGCGCGATGGGCATGGGAGGATCAATCATCATCGCCATGGTCGCCGCCCTCCTGGCGTTGCACGCTGATGGCACGTGGCAGTTATTGGGGCAGTTACCCGGGAATCGGCCGCGCATCTGGTACTCCCCCTGAGGTGACATGACCACTAGCCTGCTGCGGAACGGCGAGTTCCGTTCCTTCATGCTGTCGAGCAATCTCGAGCGCTTCGCCGCCTCCGCCATCGCCGTTCTGCTCGGGCTGCAGGTCTATGAAATTCGCGGCAACCCGCTCGATCTCGGGTTGCTCGGCCTGGTCGAGGCGCTGCCGGGCGTCACACTGGTGCTCTATGGCGGGCATGTGGCCGATCAGGTCAGCCGCCGCCGCATCATGATGCTCACCTCCATCGCGCTCGCCATCCTCACCGGCGCGCTGACGCTGCTGGCCAGCGGCGCCACGGGCCATGCGCCGCTCTGGCTGCTGCTCGCCATCGCGCTGCTGGTGGGCATCGCCAAGGCGTTCCAGGTGCCGGCCGCCTCGGGGCTGGAGGCGCAGGTCGTGCCCGCCTCGCAGATCCTGAAGGGCGTCTCCCTTCTTGCCACCACCGGCCGCGTCGCCGATATCCTCGGCCCCGTCGCCGGCGGCATCGCCTGGACGGTGCTGGGCGCCGCGGGCACCTATCTCGCCCTCACGCTGATCTTCATCGGCTCCTTCGCCTTCATCCTGCTCGGCGTGAAGGAGCACCCCGTGACCTACGCCCCCGCCTCGGGCGAGAGCGTGGCCAAGCGCATCGGCGAAGGCATCACCTACGTCTTCCGCAACCAGTTGCTCATCGGCTCCATGGCGCTGGATCTTTTCGCGGTCTTCTTCGGGGGTGCCGTGGCGCTGCTGCCGGCGGTCGCGACCGATATTCTCGGGGTCGGCGCCGTCGGCCTCGGCTTCCTCCGCGCCTCCATGAGCGCGGGCGCGCTGGTTGCGGCCTTCTTCGCCGCGCGCTTCCTGCCGATGCACCGCGCGGGCCAATTGCTGCATGCCGTGATCGCGGGCTTCGGCGTCTCGATCATCGTCTTCGGCCTCTCCACCTCGCTCGCCGTCTCGCTGGTCGCCTTCTTCGTCGCCGGGCTCTGCGACGGCACGAGCGTGGTCATCCGCCGCTCGATCATGCGCCTCGCCTCGCCCGAAGCGATGCGCGGGCGGATCGCGGCGGTGCGCTCGGTCTTCATCGGCTCATCGAACGAGTTGGGCGCCTTCGAGAGCGGCATCGCGGCGAGTCTGCTAGGCGTGAGCGCGGCCATCTGGTCGGGCGGCGTCATCACCCTCGGCATCGTGGGCATCACCGCCCTGACCATGCGGCAGCTCTGGAATCTCGACCTGGTCGCGATGGCCGATGCCGAGGCGAAGAAAACCCTGCGCTAGGGCCGATCGACACTCATTATGCCGTCAGGGGCCGAAAAGCACTGCCGGATCGACCCGCGGACTGGATGTCGATCGGCCCTAGTTCGGGCCCTGGCCGTCCTTCGGCTCGACCGGAAATTCCAGCGCGACGCAGGTGCCCTTTTCGCGCGGCGGGTAGCTCAGTTCCGCCCGCAGCGAGCCCGCCATGGCGGCCACGATCTGCGAACCCACGCCGCTGCCCTTCACGGCATCGCCCTTCTTCCAGCCGATGCCGTCATCCTCCACCGTCAGCCTGGCCTGGGCCGGGCCGAGGAGTTCGAGCGAGGCGCGGATCTCGCCGGCGGGCGTGCCGGGCGGATAGGCGTATTTCCGCGCGTTCGTCACCAGTTCGTTCATCGCGATGCCGACGGAGATGACCTTGTCGGTCGGCATCAGCAGGCCCGTGGAGGCGGTGAAAATGATCTGCCGCGAATGGCCGGTATCGTGCAGGCTGCCGTTCATCTCCTCGATGAGCCCCTGCAGATAGGTGTCCACATCCACGTAGCGGATATCGACGGAGGTATAGAGCCGGCGATGCACGCCCGCGATGGCCGAGACGCGCGCCTGCATCTCCTCCATCGCGTCGATCACCGCCGCATTGGAAGACGCCGCCGCCTGCAGCCGCGCGAGGGACATCACGATGCCCAGCGAATTCGCGACGCGATGGTTCACCTCGGCCAGGAGCAGTTCCGCGCGGCGCTTGCCGGCGCGCACCTCCTCATCCGCCCGCTCCTTCGCCCGGCGCAGTTCCTCCTGCTCCAGGGCGGTGTTGATGGCGGTGACGAGCAGTTCGCGATAATGCCCCTGCACATCCTTCCAGACATAGTCGATCGCGCCGTTCTTCAGCGCCGCGACCGCAACCCGCGCATCGTCCGATCCGGTGACGAAAATCACCGGCGGCGCCTCGGGCAGCGCCTTGATGCGCGGCAGCAGGTCCAGCCCGCTCTCACCGCCAAGGTTGTGGTCGAGTGCGACGGCATGGAAACGCTGCGCGGCGAGGGCCGCCATGGCGGAGTCGCCATCGGTCACATGCTCGGCCTCGAACCCCGCCGCGCGCAGGTTGCGCACCATCAGCCTGCCGAGGCCGGCATCGTCGTCGACGCAGAGAATGCGGGCAGGCTCGGTCATCTCAGTCCAGCGAGGGCACTTGCATCACGGCCAGGAAGAGGCCGAGCTGGCGGATGGCATTGGCGAAGGAATCGTAGTTCACCGGCTTGGTGATATAGACATTGGCGCCGAGGTCGTAGCAGCGCTGGATCTCGCGCTCGTCATCGGTCGTGGTCAGGACTACGACGGGCGAGCGGCGCAGATGCTCGTTGGACTTCACCTTGGCCAGGATATCCACGCCCGTCGTATCGGGCAGGTTGAGATCCAGCAGGATCAGCAGCGGCTGGCGCTTATGCGCCTCGCCCGTGCCGTCCGGCCCCAGCAGGTGATCGAGCGCGGTCGCACCCGTCGTGAAATGCAGGATCTCGTTGTTCACGCCCGCTCGGCGGACATTCCGCTCGATGAGGCGCGCATGGCCCTCGTCATCTTCGATCATGATGATCGTGACGGGGGTGGCGGCGGAGACAGGGCTCATCGGGTGGTGCTCTTCCCTTGCTCGTCGGGGGTAAAGACCATCGGCAGGGTGAGGAGGAATTTCGAGCCCTCGCCAAGCACCGACGTGACAGTGATATCGCCCCCGAGACGGCGCGCCAAGGCACGCACGGTACTCAATCCGATGCCTTCGCCCGGCGCATCCTGGCGGCCGGCACGGCGGAAGAGCTCGAAGACGCGTTCGTAGTCCTGCGGCGCGATGCCGCGGCCATTATCGGCGAAGGTGAGCATCACCTGCCGGCCCTGGCGCTTCCAACTCACCGAGAGATCCGGCTCGCGGTTCGGCGCCCGGTATTTCAGGGCATTGTCGATGAGATTGCCGACGATCTGCTCCAGCGCCAGGCGGTCGGAGATGATCGAGGGCAGGCCAGGCTGGATATCCACATGCGCGCCCGTCTCGTCGATCTGGTGCTGGAGGGAGGCGAAGGAGCGCGCCACCAGCTCGCCCAGATCCACCCGCTCGGCGAAAAGCTCGCGCCGGCCTTCGCGGGAGAGATGCAGGATGGCGTTGATGAGCTTGTCCATTTTCGAGGTGGAGGCGCGGATGAAATTCACCGCCTCCGGAATTTCCTCGCTCACCGCCATCCGCGCGTCGCGCAGCAAGGGCGGCGGCACGGCGCCTTCCGGCAGTGCCTCCAGCAGGCGGCCGAGGGTCGCGACGGCCGAGTCGAGCTCGCTCGAGAAACCGACGATATTGACCAGCGGCGCGCGCAGATCGTGGCTGACGATATAGGCGAAGCGCTGCACTTCCTCATTGGCGCGGGTCAGCGCCAGGGTGCGCTCCTCCACCCGCAGCTCGAGCCCGGCATTGAGCGCCTCGATCTCCTCGCGGGCGGCGGCCTGCTGCCGGGCGACGCGGCGCACGAGGATGATGAGCAGCGTGGCGACGATGATCACCAGCACCGCGCCACCCGCCGTGGCCCAGACCGAGGCATTGGCCGTCTCGCTGATCCGCTGACGGGTAAAAGCATTCTGCGCGACGGCATTATCGAGCAGGTCGTCGAGAATATCGCGCGCCTCCTCCATCACCGCCTTCCCGGCATTGGTGCGCACGACGGCCAGCGCCTCGTCGCGCCGGCCCTGCTGGTTCAACTCGATGGAGCGGCGAAGCTCGTCGATCTTCTGATCGATGAGTTCCTGAAGCCGGCCGATCTTGGCCCGATCGGCGATGCCCGAGTCCCGCAATTGCCGAAGCCCCTCGCGGATGGCGGGCAATTGCCCGATGCCCTCGCGATAGGGCTGGAGGTAGCTGTCCTCGTTGGTCAGGAGATAGCCGCGCTGGCCGCGCTCCATATCCTGCAACATGAAGGTGGCGCGAGGCAGGACGGAATAGAGCTGCTGGTTACGCACGAGGCTGTTCGTATAGCCGTCGGTGCGGGAGGCCAGCAGGAAGGAGACGGCCACGATCGCGGTGAGGATGCCCACACCCAGAAGCAACAATCCGCCCATGGAGCCGGTCGGGCGACCGAAACGCCTCAGCATACCGCGCGCACTCGTTACTTCCTTCCCCTCCGCGAACCGGGCACGACACGACGGGCGGTGCCCCTCCGCCTGGCCATAGGTCAGTAACAGGCCAGAGGCCTTGGGGTTTCAACGCGCCGTGAATTTTTCCGCGCTAAATTGATCGGCCCCAGCCGAAGCCCGGAAGCCTTTGGAAAACCGGCGTCTCGAATGCCGCGACCACGGGCAGGCCAGTCGGCCATGAAGCCTCCCATCGCCGCCCCTGGATCATGCCGACCGCCAGCCCCACCGGGGCGATCCCCGCCGCGGCAAGCAGCGCGAGCCCCGCCAGAGCCGAGCTGCCGCTGCTGATCACGTCATCGACCAGCAGCACCCGCCGCCCCTCCAGCCGGTGCAGCATCCGCGGGTCGAGATAGAGGCGCCTCTCGCCCGGCGTGGTGGAGGAGAGGATGGGCACCGAGAGCCTGTCCTCATACCAGCGCTTCCGAGAGTAGCCGCCCGCGACCCAATTGCCGTGCCCCAGCCCCTCGGCCACCAGCGGCGCGAAGGAATGGCCGAGCGTCGGCAGCCCCACTACCACCTCGGCGCCCAGCGGCCTCGCCGCCTCGGTCATCCAGCCGGCGATCCGGCGCAGCACGGTGAAGGAGGCCTGGTTAGCGATGAAGCCCGCGACCGCGATATCGCCGTAGTCGCGCAGCGGCAGGTCGAGCACCGTCCCATCCGGCATGGTCGCCGGATAGGTCGTGTCATAGGGCGCGGGCTCGCCGGGTCCGGGCCGGAAGGCCTGCCAGAACTCCATCATCAAGCCTCGAGATAGCGGGCGCGGAGATGGGCCATGAAATCCGACGGGTCGAGCGGTTTGCCCGTCGCCTCGCGCAGCAGGTCCTGGAAGCCGAGGAGCGAGCCCTTGGCATGCACCTTCTCGCGCAGCCAGCCGGTCAGCGGCGACATGTCGCCCCGCGCCAGCCCTTCCTCCAGACCCGGCACGGCGGCGCGGGCGGCCTTCATCAGCTGCGCGGCCGCCATGGCGCCGAGCGTGTAGCTCGGGAAATAGCCGAAGGCGCCGTCATGCCAGTGGATGTCCTGCAGGCAGCCGCGCGCATCGTCGGGCGGCGTGATGCCGAGCAGGCGCGAGAAGCCCTCGTTCCAGGCGCCGGGCAGATCGGCCACCTCGAGATCACCGGCGATCAGCGCGCGCTCCAGCCGGAAGCGGAGGATGACATGGGCCGGATAGGTCAGCTCATCCGCCTCGACGCGGATGAAGCCGCGCTCCACCCGCCGCCAGAGCTTGCCGAGATTCGCCGCCGAATAGGCCGCCGCATCGCCGCCGAAGGCACGGTGCAGTTCCGGGCCGAGGAAGCTCAGGAAGGCGTCGGAGCGGCTGGCCTGCATCTCGATGATCAGGCTCTGGCTCTCATGCGCCGCCATGCCGGCCGCCTCGCCCACCGGCTGGCGCGCCCAGGCTTCCGGCAGCCCGCGCTCATAGAGCGCATGGCCCGTCTCATGCAGCACGCCGAGCAGCGCCTGGGCGAAATCCGCCTCGTCGTAGCGCGTGGTGATGCGCACGTCGCTGGGCGTGCCGCCGCAGAAGGGGTGCAGGCTCTCGTCCAGCCGCGCATGGGCGAAATCGAGCCCCGCCCGCTCGGCCATGCTCCGCCCCAGCACCCGCTGCACCGCGACCGGGAAAGGCCCGTGGGGCTCGATGGGCGCGGGCCTGGCGGCCTGGATGGCCTCGGCACGCGGCAGGGCCTCGACGAGGAAGGCCACATAGGCATCGAAAATCGGCTCGACATCGGCGGCGCCGATGCCGCGCTGATAGCTGTCCATCAGCGCGTCATAGGGCGTGAGGCCCGAGGCCGAAGCGAGCGCCTGCGCCGTCTCGCGCTGCAGCCGCACTACCTCGGTCAGCGCCGGCCGGACCATGGCGAAATCCGAGGCGGCGCGGGCCTCGCGCCAGATCTTCTCGCAGGCCGCATTGGCCCGCGCCGTGGCCTCCACCAGCGAGACCGGCAGCACCGAGGCGCGTTCATATGCACGGCGCATCAGCGCGAGATTGGCCTCGTCCCACGGGCCATCGGCGCTCGCCTCGGCGAGGTCGGCGGCCGTCTCGGGTGCGAGCAGCAATTCATGCGAGAGCCCCGCCAGGGCCGCCAATTGCTCCCCGCGCGCGGCGCCACCCCCGGGCGGCATCATGGCCGAAGCGTCCCAATGGAGCATGGCGGCGGCCTCGCCGAGGGCCGCGATCCGGGCGAAACGCGACTTCAGCCGCGCATAGGCAGGGGTGCTCATGGCCCTTTACTAGGCCAGTTCCGCCCCCCGCGAAACCGGGCCGCTCAACTGGCTCGCCGGCAGCAGCAGCTCGGCGATCACCCCGCCCTCCGGCCGGTTGCGCAGCGAGAGCCGCCCGCCCACGCGCCGCATCGCCGCCTCGGCGATGGCCAGGCCCAGCCCGCTGCCGCGCGGCGTGCGATGGCGCCCCCGGAAGAAGCGCTTGCGGACATGCTCCAGCTCATCGGCCGGAATCCCCGGCCCCCGGTCGGCGATGACGATGGCGACTTCGCGCGCGCGGATTTCGGCATCGCAGACCACCTCGGCCCCGGCCGGGGTCTGGAGTACGGCATTCTCCATGAGGTTCCGCAGCGCCACGCTCAGCATCTCGGGGTTGATGCGCAGCGCCAGCCCTTCGAGCGCCCGCGTTACCGTCAGCCCGCATTGGATGGGCTCCAGCCGCCGCGCCGTCTCATGCACGAGGCCGCCCGCATCCACCGGCTGCTCCGGCGGCGGCGCCTGGCCGTCGAGCCGGGCGAGTTCCAGCACCTGGTTCACCACGGCCGAGGTGCGGTCCACGGCGATCATGATCTGCTTCAGCGCCGCCTGCCGCCCCGCCTCGTCCCTCGAAGCCAGGGCCACCTGCGCCTGGAGCTTCAACCCCGCGATGGGCGTGCGCAATTCATGCGCGGCGAAGGCGGTGAAGGTCTGCTCCTGCGCCCGCGCCTCGGCCAGCTTCTCCAGCAGCTCGTCCAGAGCGGCGAACATGGGCCGCACCTCGTCGGGCAGGCTCGACGTGGGCAGGGGCGCGAGATCGCCCGGCGCCCGGCCGCGCAGCGCCGCCGTCGCCACCCTGAGCGGCCGCAGCCCGAGCGACACGCTCCACCAAATCAGCCCCGCCAGCAGCGGCAGCAGCAGCGCCGCCGGCACGATGAGGCCGAGCATGATCTGGCGTACGATATCCTGCCGCGCATCCAGGTCGTCACCGATGAGGATGCGGATGCCCCGCGTCTCATCCACCACGCCGAAGACGCGCCAGGCATGGCCGCCGACCACCGTGTCGGTGAAGCCATTGCCGATGGAGGCGAATTCCTGATCCGGCGCACCGCCCGAACGGCCCAGCAGCCGGCCCTGCGCATCCCAGATCTGGCAGGAGATGAAGGGGCGCGGCAGCAGCTCCGTCCCGCCCGAGGCCTGGCTCACCGCCCGGGCGGCGACCATCGGGTCGATATCCCCGCTGCGGACCATGGAGGCGACCATGCGCCCCACCTCGCCCAGACGCGCATCGAGCATGCGGTCCAGCTCGCCGCGGGTCTGGAAGCCGATCCAACCCACGCCGCAGAGCCAGACGAAGCCCGTGGCCAGCGCCAGGATGCCGAGCAATCGCCGCCGGATGGAGATCATGCGCCCTTCCCGCCCGGACGCGCGCAGAGCCGGTAACCCACGCCCCGCACCGTCTCGATCATCTCGCGGCCAAGCTTGGCCCGCAGCTTATGCACATGCACCTCGACGGCATTGCTTTCCACCTCGTCGAGCCAGCCATAGAGCTTTTCTTGCAGATCCTGGCGCGAGAGGACCACGCCGGGGCGCTCCATCAGCGCCTCCAGCACCGCGAATTCGCGCCGGGAGAGCGTGACGGGCTCATCCTCCATCGTCACCTCACGCCGCGCCGGATCGAGCCGCAGCGGCCCATGAAGCAGCACCGGCGCCGCCCGGCCATGGCCCCGCCGCGCCACCGCCCGCAGCCGCGCGGCCAGTTCGTCGAGATCGAAGGGCTTGCCGAGATGATCGTCCGCGCCGAGATCCAGCCCCTCGATGCGGTTCGTCACCGCGTCCCGCGCGGTCAGCAGCAGGACGGGCGTGCCATCCCCCTCGCCCCGCAGCCGGCGCAGTAATTCGAGCCCCGAGCCGTCGGGCAGCATGACGTCGAGCACCATGGCGTCGAAGCGGGCCGCCTTGCGCGCCGCCTCGGCATCGCCGAGCAACCCCACGGCCTCGACCTGGAAGCCGTGCAGGCCGAGCCCCGCCTTGAGGCCCTCCATCAGCATCTCGTCGTCTTCCACCACCAGTACGCGCATGAAACAGGCTCTCGGGACATCTTTCTCTACCATGAAAACATGGCCAGGGGGTGGTTGCGCCCGAATCCTTAAGCCAGCCTTAAGCTTCGGCGGGCAAGGCAGGCGCCGGTCCATCGACGGAGCTTCACCATGAACGCCGCCACCCTGAATGCCTGGGCGCCCCGCGCGCTCGCCGTGCTGCGCATCGTCGCCGCGCTGATCTTCCTCGCGCATGGCACGCAGAAGCTGCTGGGCTTCCCGGCCTCCAATTTCGCCCCGCCCTTCATGAGCATCTTCTGGTTCGCGGGCCTGATCGAGATCATCGGCGGCGTGCTGCTGCTGGTGGGTTTCCAGACGCGCATCGTCGCCTTCATCTGCTCGGGCGAGATGGCCTTCGCCTATTGGATGGCCCATGCGCCGAAGAACGTCTTCCCCGCCCTGAACGGCGGCGACGCGGCCATCCTCTACTGCTTCGTCTTCCTCTACCTGGTCTTCTCGGGCCCCGGCGCCTGGGCCATCGACAACAGGAAGACGGCGTAGCTTTCGCCCAAGACACCGTGCTGCGGCCGGAGCGGCACAGCCGCTCCGTTTTCTTCGCCCTCAGACGCCAGGCGGCGGCTCCGCCGCCTTGGCTTCACCGGACTGCCGGCGGCGCCCATTCGGGCGCTCGGAGCGGCAAGCCGCTCCGGGGTGCCAGCCTCCAGACACCGTGCGGCGGCTCCGCCGCACGGTTACCGGACCCGCCGGTGCACCTCTCCGATGTGAGCGGTCATCGCAGCTTCGGCGCTTTCCTCCTCCCCTGCCGCGATCGCGGCTACGATCCGCTCATGGTCGTCGAAGGAGTGGTGATCCGCCGGCGGGCCCCCGGGCCTTTCCCGCGCCCTATCCCAGGTCAGCACCCGGCGCACCGCCGCGAGCTGGTCGAAGAGATGCAGCAGCAGCGGATTGCCCGCCGCCTCCGCGATGGCGCGATGCAGCCGGGCATCCTGCCCCTCGAAGCCGCGCCATGAGAGCCCAGCCCGGCGCGAAGCCTCCATCGCCTCGCGCATCGGCCCCACATCCGCCCGCCGCGCCGCCGCCATCCTGGCGAGCCGCGGCTCCAGCGCCAGGCGCGCCTCGCGCACCTCCGCCAAATTCGTGAGCCCCGCGATGGCCGCCACGTCGTCGATCTGCGCCAGCGGCCGGGCGCCGAGGAAGGTGCCCTTGCCCACATGCCGCCAGAGCTGCCCCTCGGCCTCCATCGCGGCCAGCGCCTTGCGCAGATCCCCGCGCGAGACGCCCAGCGCCTCGGCCAGTTCCCGCTCGGGCGGCAGGCGCCCGTCGGCCGGCAGATGGGCCTGGGCCAGATAGGCCTGCAACAGGGTCAGCACCGGGGTTCCCCCCATTGTCGCACTCCGCAAAGCCGGGCCCAAAAGGCAGGCCAAAAAGGCAGGATTGACGCTGCCCGGATACAGGCTTAACCAATCACAGAATTGGTTCAGACACCAGCCAGCGAGGAAACCGCGACATGGCCTATGTGATCTCCGCCCCCCCGCAGCCCACCGTTCCCGTCGAGGGCGAGGCCGGCAGCTTCCCCGTCTCGCGCATCTGGTGCGTGGGCCGCAACTTCGCCGATCATGCGCGCGAGATGGGCCATGACCCCGACCGCGAGCCGCCCTTCTTCTTCTCCAAGCCCAATACGGCCGTGGTGCCGGGCGGCGGCACCATCCCCTTCCCGGTGCAGACGCAGGATTTCCACCACGAGATCGAGCTCGTCGTGGCCATCGGCAAGGGCGGCAAGAACATCCCGGTCGAGCAGGCGCTCGAGCATGTCTACGGCTATGCCGTGGGCCTCGACATGACGCGGCGCGACATCCAGGCCGTGGCCAAGAAGATGGGCCGCCCCTGGGAGCTCTCGAAGGGCTTCGACCAGTCCTGCCCTATCAGCGCCATCAAGAAGGTCTCCGAGGTCGGCCACCCGACCAAGGGCCTCATCCAGGTGACGGTGAACGGCAAGGTGCAGCAGACCGGTGATCTCAACCAGATGATCTGGTCGGTGCCGGAATCCATCGCCTATCTCTCGACCTATGTGGAACTGCTGCCGGGCGACCTGATCATGACCGGCACCCCCGCCGGCGTCTCGGCCGTGAAGCCGGGCGACGCGCTCCACGGCACCTGCGAGGGCGTGGGCGAGATCAAAGTCACCTATTCCGCCTGATACCGTCAGGGAGAAAAGAAAGGGGGCCAGTGAGGCCCCCTTTTTTATGCCTGCTGCCGGCGCTCAATGCGCCGGCGTCATCCTTGCGCGGATCGCAGCAACATCGCCCGCCGAGACGGCCGGCGCGTTGTTGCTCCAGCCAGTGCGCAGGAAGGTGGCGAGAGCGGCCACTTCGTTGTCCGAGAGGCGCGAGGCGAAGCCCGGCATCGGCAGGATCGAAGGGCTGCGATCGGTCGAAGGTGTCGCCGCGCCGGCAAGGATCGTGCTCACCAGCGCCAAGGGATTGCTGGCATTGATGATGGAATTACCGTCGAGCTTCGGGAAGACCCGCGCATCACCCTGCCCCGTCACGAAATGGCAGGCGCCGCAATTGTCGAGATAGAGCCGCTCGCCTTCGCTGAGATTCACCGCCGCCGTCAGGCGGTCCGCCGTCGCGCGCGCACGCTCGGGCGACGGAGGCTGTTGCGGCGCACCCGTCGCGATGGACTTCAGATAGACCGCCATCGCCTTGAGATCGGCATCGTTCAGATAGCCGAGGCTGTGCTCGACGACCATTTTCATCTCGCCGCCGACAGCCGCGTGATTGTTGCGGCCCGAGCCGAGGTAATCGACGATCTCCTCGACCGTCCAGGTCGAGAAGCCGCGGCTCGCGCCCGTCGCGCCGCGCAGCGAGGGCGCCACCCAGCCGTTCAGGTCGCCACCCGCGAGATAGCTGTCATCGGCGGCCGTATAGCCCTGCTCCTGCATGGCAAAGCCACGCGGCGTGTGGCAGCTGCCGCAATGGCCGAGGCCCTCGACGAGATAGGCACCGCGATTGATCTCGTCACTCGCCTGCGGATTCGGCTGAAAGCGAGTGCTGTTGCCGAAAGCGAAGTTCCAGAACGCCAGGCCGAAGCGCAGATTAAAGGGAAAGCTCAGCCTCGTCTCCGGCGCGGCCGAAGCCACCGGCTGCACGCCCTTCATGAAGTAGACGTAGAGGGCGTGCACATCCTCATCCGTCAGCTTCGCATAAGAGGGATAAGGCATGGCAGGATAGAGGTTCGCCCCATCCGCGCGCTTGCCGTCCCGCAGCGCAGCGGCGAACTGCGCCTCGGTATAGCCGCCAATGCCGCTCTGCCGGTCGGGCGTGATATTCGTGGAGAAGATCTTGCCCAGGTTGCTCTCGATCGCGAGGCCCCCGGCGAACTCTTTTCCGCCCGGAGCCGTGTGGCAGGCGACGCAATCGCCCGCCCGGGCCAGATAGGCGCCGCGCGCGATCACCGCCTGCTCATCCTCGGCGAAGGCCGGGCCGGCGAGGGTAGCGGCGAGGCCAGCGACGAGGCCGGCCGCGAGCAGGAGCTGCTTCATGGTCTTCATCGTTTCGCTCCTCACGCCTGCACCAGCGGGCCGGGGTTCTTGATGTAGCTATCGACGATCTTGCGTGCGGACCACACCGTCATCGCGCCGATCAGGCTCGTCGGGTTCGCCTGGAAATTCTGCGGGAAGGCATTACCGCCGGGCACGAAGACATTGTGCACGTCCCAGCTCTGCAGATAGCGGTTCAGCGCGGAATCGACCGGCGTTTCGCCCATCACAGCACCGCCGACGTTATGGGTGGAGATATAGGCGCGGGTGTCCCAATGCGCGTCGGGCTTGAGGAAGCTCTCCGTGTAGCTGTCGGGCTTCAGCTCCTTCGTGATCTCCAGTACCTTCTCGCGCAGGAACTGCTGCAGCTTCAGCTCGTTCTGCTTCCAGTCGAAGGTCATGCGAAGCAGCGGCTGGCCGTAAGGGTCCTTGTAGTTCGGATCGAGGTCCAGGTAATTGCCGCGATAGGACATGCAGGTCGTGGTGATGCTGACCTTCATGGAGCGGCCGTACCAGTCCTTCATCCCCTTCTTCCAGCCCGCGCCCCAGCCCGGCGTGCCCGCGGGCAAGGCCGTGCCGATCGGCGCGCCGCCGGCCTGCGAGCTATGCAGCTTGGCGCCGCCGATAAAGCCCAGTGAGGGGCCGTCGAAATTGCCAGGCGAGAAGTCGTTGATCATCTGCCCCGTGGGGCCGGCGGTCACGAAGGGATTGAAGTTCTTGTCCTTGAAGAACAGCGTCGTATTGCCGTTGCTCAAGAAGGCATAGTTGCGGCCGACGACACCCTCGCCCGTATTGGGATCATAGGGCTTGCCGATGCCGGAATTCAGCATCAGGCGCACGTTGGAAAGCTGGAAGCCGCCGAGGATGACGATACTGGCCGGCTGGAAAACCTCCTCGCCACGCTCGTTCACATAGGTGACGCCCTTGGCGGTCTTCTTATCGTCATGCAACTCGACCTTGGTGACATGCGCATTCACCTCGTAGGAGAAGTTGGGCATGCGCTTCACGGCATCGAGAATGGTCGTCTGTGGCGAGGCCTTCGAGTAATTCAGGCAGAAGTAGTCGCTGCAGAAGCCGCAGTAGTTGCAAGGCGCTATCTGCACGCCATAGGGATTCGTATGCGCGGCCGATGCGGCGCCTGACGGGTTAGGAAAGGGATGATAGCCGAGCCTGCGCGCCACATCCGCGAACATCGTGTTGTTCAGCGTGTCCTTCAGCGGCGGCAGCGGGAAGGGGTTGGAGCGCGGCCCCTCGAAAGGGTCGCCTCCCGGCAGGATCTTTCCGTTGAGATTGCCCGTCTGGCCCGAAGCGCCGCAGACCTTGTCGAAGAAGTCCATGTAGGGCTCCATTTCCTCCCAGGTGAAGGGGAAGTCCTGGATCTGCATGTCCTCCTGCAGGATGCCGGGCTTATAGGCCTGGTCCGCATAGGTCTTGAGCTTGAGGTCCGTCGGCGTGGGGCGGATCAGCACAGCCGTCCAGTGCACGCCCGCGCCGCCCACGCCGTCGCCCGGCTTGAAGGCGCCCCAATTGCGCATCGGCAGCGCCATTTGGTCGGTATTGTGCCGCACCGTGACGGATTGCTGCTTGGTGGTCGCGAAGACCTTCTGGCGGATGGAATAGCCAAGCTGATCGGCGGGCTTCGGGTAGATATGCTCGGCATTGGTGCGCTCGGGCCCGTTCTCGAGCGCGCGCACCTTAAGGCCGGCCCGGGCGAGTTCGATCGCCATGATCGACCCCGTCCAGCCGAGGCCGACGATCACGGCGTCGACCGCATCCTTCGTGATGGTGGGCATAATGCTAGTCCTGGTCCTGGGGCGGCGGGAGGGCGCCGCGTCTTCCTGGGGAATATCCGACTTGAAGAGGAGCCGCGCCGCTCAGGCGCGCTCACCCTTGATGCTCACCGGGCCGAGCGGGTAGCGCACATTGTGCTGCCCGATCCATTCCAGGAAGCTCGCGCGGGCACCGGGAAAATTGATCATCTTCCACGCGGCCATGCCCTTGTTGCCGCCATACATCGGGTCGGAGAGATAGCCCTCCTTGGTGTTCTGCAGCAGGAAGCTGAAGAAGAGCGGCGCCTTGACCACCGTCTCGCCGAACTCGGCGAAGTTCACCTGGCCTTTTTCGAGCTTGGTCAGCACCTCATCACGCGTCTTGGCATCCAGCGCGTCGAAGCTCTTCTGATAGGTCTTCTGGCAGAAGGCATCGGCGGCCTTGATGCCGCGGCGATAAACCTCGTTGGGGGGCAGGTTCAGCTGATAGCCGAATAGAGGCGAGGCGTCCGGGTGGAAGGGCCCTTCGAGATAGAGCTTCGCGCCCGTGCCGTAATCGCCCTGCATCTCCTGGTCGATGAAGACCGGCACATTGGTCTGCAGCGCGCCGGGCCCTTCCTCATCGGCGGGGATCAGCCGGTCGCAGGCCGCCACGATGAACTTCCATTCCGGAGCGGTGAAGAAGCCCGGCCTGTAGGCATCGAGAGAAGGCGCTGCCATTTCGGCGGCATCGGCCGCACGCAGCAATTTCCCACCAAGGGCGGCGACGGGCAGCGTGAGCGCCGTCGTCAAAAGAAAAGCGCGCCGAGGCGTGCCACTCGCGAGGGCCAAGTGCAGCATCCTTATTATAAATGTCAGGTTAGCTGCTTTATTCGCCTGCCATATCAGGGTGTCAACCCAAGGTCATTTAGCCGACTTTATGTAAATGATAATCATTCTTATTTTATAGAAGAATAAAATCTTATTTTCGCCAATGATCTCCGCCGAGAACTGGGAGATTCTAGATGAATAAAGATGAAAATACTGTTTCCTTCTAAGTCTCATGATCTAGGTCAAGTACGATTCCTTATGTCACCATCCACCATATGGACATGAAATTGCTCTGCTGCAGCGCAAAAAGAAAGGTCTGCCATACAACAGCAGACCTTGCTAAATAATCTTTCATGCTCCCGCCCAGCGCGGGGTGCCGTCAGGCGCGGAAAATCCGTTCCGCGATCTGCACCGCGTTAAGCGCCGCGCCCTTCAGCAGCTGATCGCCCGCCACGAAGAGCGAGAGCGACTTGCCAGAGGCATCGCTGATGTCGCGGCGGATGCGTCCGGCGAGCACGTCACCCTGCCCGGTCGCCTCGTTCGGCATGGGGAAGTGGTTGTTCTCGACGTCATCGACCACGCGCACGCCCGGCGCGCCTTCCAGCAGGGCGCGGGCGGCTTCCGGCGTCACCGGCTCGGCGAATTCCACCGTCAGCGAGATGGCATGGGCGCGCAATACCGGCACGCGGATGCAGGTGATGTTCACCGGCAGTTCCGGCGCGTCCAGGATGCGGCGCATCTCCATCACCACCTTGGTCTCCTCGCCGTTATATCCCGTCGCGGGATCGACGGCGCTGTCATGGCTGAAGAGATTGAAGGCGTAAGGATGCCGCATGACCTTCGGCTCATAGGCCTTGCCTTCGAGCCAGGCCGCCGTGGAGGCGCGCAGCTCTTCCATCGCCGCCGCACCGGCACCCGAGGCCGCCTGGTAGCTGGAGGCGATGATGCGGCGGATGCTGTAGCGGCGATGCAGCGCCTGCAGCGGCACGGTCGCGATGATCGCCACGCAATTCGGGTTGGCGATGATGCCGGCATGGCCCTCGATCTGCCCGGCATTCACCTCGGGCACCACCAGCGGCACGCTCGGGTCCATCCGGAAGGCCGAGGAATTGTCGACGACGACGGCGCCGGCCTTCACCGCGATGGGTGCGTATTGCTTCGACACGCCCGAACCCGCCGAGAAAAGCGCGAGGTCGACACCGTTGAAGGAATTCTCGTCCAGCGCCTCGACGACCAGTTCCTGGCCGCGGAAGCTGAACTTCTGCCCGGCCGAGCGCGGCGAGGCCAGCAGCTTCAGCGAGGCGACGGGGAAGTCGCGGCTCTCGAGGCAGTTCAGCAGCTCGACGCCGACGGCACCCGTCGCACCCACGATCGCCACATGCGGCGCGCGGGACTGCGTAAGGGCGGGATTGAAGGACTGGTGATGGGTATCGGGGCTCATTCTACTCTCCGGTGCCATGTTCTTGGCGGCGGGAGGGTCGTCGGAGCCTCGTCGGGCCCCGTCCGTCTCCGGCGGGGCCTTGGTGTCTGGTGCGTCGTTCCTACCGCGCGCGCCCAAACACCACCCCGTCCGGGATGGTGGTCTTAATGGTGCGCTTCGAGGTGTGGATCGACATCATCGGCGTTAACGCTAAGCGGCGCCTCGGGCGGGCGTCAACCGCGCCCGAAGCCGGGGAGCCCCGCTATTTCCACAGGCCTTTCGCCGCCAGCCAATCCTGGATCAGCGCCGCCACCTGGTCGGAATTGCGGTCCATCATGACCATGTGGCTATTGCCCCGGATGCCGCGCTCCGGCAGGTCCACGATATCGACGGTGCCGCCCGCCGCGCGCACGGCTTCCGCGAACTTCACGCCATTGGCGCGGATGGTCGGCCAGCGGCTGTCCTGGGCGATATAGTCGCCATAGACGATCAGGATGGGGATGTCCTTCAGCGCCGCGACCTTGGCCGGATCGCCCACCGTCGCGGGCTCCACCAGCACCAGCGCCTTCACCTTGTCCGGCCGCTCCTGCGCCGCGCGGAAGCCGAAGAGCCCCGCCTGGCTATGCACCATCACGACGCTGGGGCCGACCTTATCGAGCAGCGCCAGATAGGCTTCAAGCGTGAGCGCGTCGGTCGTGGTGAAGCGCGGCACGTTCTGCCGCATGAAGTTCAGATAGCTCTCGCGATCGGCCGGGAACTGGTTGCCCGGCAGGGTCTCGCCCCGCTCGAAGCTGCCCGGGCCATTGCCGATGCGGAAGCGCTCCCAGGGGTTCTGCACCGGGTTGACCACGGCCGTCCCGCCCGTCTGCTCCGGGATCATGCCCCAGCCAGCCCGTCCGCGCTCGACGGCATCGGAGACATAGACGGGCCAGCCGCGACGAAGGAAAAAATGTTGCCAGCCCTCGCGCCCGTCCGGCGTCGTCTCCCAGGTCACGCCCGTCAGCCCGCCGCCATGCCACATCAGCAGCGGATAGGCCCCGCGGCGCGGCGCCGGGACCATGTATTGGGCATACATGCCGCCCATGAGATAGGTGCCGTTGGGGTCGATCTTCGCGGGGACACCGCCGGGCGAGAAGGTGACTTCCTTCATCGGCTGGCCGGAGATCACCACTTCCCGCCCGCCGACATGGAAGCTGCCCCAGCTCTCCAACGTCAAAGGCTCGGCCGCGGCCATGCCGGCGCCGAGCGTCACGGCAAAGGCCGCCGCGAGTGTCGCAATTCGCATTCTCGTTTCCTTCCTCGATCGCCGGCCTTCATGCCGGCGGGCGGCCGGGTTCGCCCCGGTCCGCCCAAACTCTGGTTCAGTCCACGGTGATGTTGGAGGCCGCGATCACCTTGGCCCAACGCTCCCGCTCCTCCTTCATGAAGCCGCCGAAGGCCGGGCCGCCCATCTGGGCCGGCTCCGCCCCTTCCTCGCGCAGCCGCTTGGCCACGTCCGGCGTCGAGAGGCTGCTCATGATGCCGTTGGCGAGCTTCGTGCTGATGGCCGCCGGCGTGCCCTTGGGTGCGAGGATGCCGTACCAGGCCGAGGCGCGGTAGGCAGGCAGCGCGGCCTCGGCGACCGTCGGCACATCCGGCAGCGCCTCGATGCGCTTCTCGCCCGTCACCGCCAGGGCACGGACCGAACCGCCCTGGATCAGGCCCATCACGGAGGGCAGCGTGGTGATCATGAAGGGGATATGCCCCGCGACCACGTCGTTCAGCGCCGGGCCCGCGCCGCGGAAGGGCAGATGCTGCGCCTCGGCGCCCGCCATCTGGAACATGAGCGCGGCCGCGAGATGGCTCGCCGAACCATTGGAGGCGGAGGCATAGGAGAAGGCCTCGCCCTTCGCCTTGGCTTCCGTGATCAGCTCGCCGATGGTCTTGGCCTTGGTGCCCGGCCCCGCCACGGCGACGAGCGGCGCATCGGCCACCAGCGCGATCGGGTCCAGCGTCGTCAGCGGGTCGAAGCGCATATTGGGGAAGAGCGACTGGTTGACCGTCATCGGCCCCTGGTTGCCCATCAGCAGCGTATAGCCATCGGGCTTGGCGGTGACGACCGTCTCGGTGGCCAGATTGCCGCCCGCGCCGGGCTTGTTCTCGACGATCACCGGCTGGCCCAGCAGGCCCTGGAGCTTGGCGGCGAGCACGCGCGCCACGTTGTCGGTGCCGCCGCCCGGCGCATAGGCCAGGAGCAGGCGGATGGGGCGGTTCGGCCAGTTCGCTTCCTGCGCGGCGGCGGGGAGCGCGCCCAGGAAGGGCGTGGCGGCAAGGGCTTTGAGGACGTTCCTACGGTTCATTTTCTTGGTTCCTTGAGGTGTCTATCATTCCGCGGCGAGCGCGGGGGTCTCGGCGGCACCCCGCCCCGCCCAGATGGCGGAGGGCACCAGGAGATTGCCTTCGAAAATCCGCCGCGCCGTGCGCAGCACCCCGGCCCAGACGACCGCGTCGTTCTCGATTTCCAGGGCGATATCGAGCAGGCCGGCCGGATGCGCGATATGAACGACCTGCCCTTCGTCGCGGCACAGCGGCTGCGCCACCGTGCCCGTCATACGGGCGGCGATGGCCAGCGTGATACCGCCCGTTACCGCCATGGCCCGATGCACCGCATGGGGCGTCAGATAGCGCGCCGCGATGCCCGCGCCGTCTCGCCCCGGCCCGACCAGGGCAGGCTTGGGAATGACGCTGCCGCGCACGTCGCCGAGGCCCATGCGCTGCCCGGCCTCGAGGCGCATGGCCTCGATCCGCGCCATGAGCGCCGCATCGCCTTCGATGGCTTCCGGCGCCGCCTCGGCATCGGCCCCGAGCTGGGCCGCTTCCACGATCATCATCGGCATGGCGCCGTCGATGAGCGTCACCGGCACGCCCTGGATCTCCTCCTGCCGCTTGCCGGTGGGGAAGAGAGCGCCCGTCTTGCTGCCCGCGACGTCGCGGAAACGGATCTGGATCGGCGCGGCCGTGCCGGGCACGCCCGGGATCGAGGCATCGCCGTCATAGGTCACCTCGCCGCCGGGCGTGAGCACCACGGCATCGATCAGCGCACCCGTGTTGCGGTTGCGAATGGTGACCTGAGTGGCCTCGCCGGTGGGCTTCACGAGCCCGGCCTCGATGGCGAAAGGCCCGACGCCCGCGAGCATGTTCCCGCAATTCGGCCGGGTATCGACCGTCGCATCGGTGATCGAGACCTGGGCGAAGAGATATTCGACATCGACGCCCGGCTCGCTGGAGGGCGAGACGATGGCGACCTTGCTCGAAAGGCTGCTGGTGCCGCCGATACCGTCGATCTGGAGCGGGTGCGGCGAACCCATCGCCGCCAGCAGCACCGCGTCGCGCTGCGCCTCGTCAGCGGGCAGATCGCTCGCCAAAAAATACGGGCCACGGCTCGTGCCGCCGCGCATCAGGACGCAGGGAATGCGTGTCTGCATCTGACTTTCCTGGTTTCCTCATTCGCCACTTTCGGCGTCGAGCGGAACCTGCTCCCGTAAGTCACTTTGATGAAGTGCAAAGATCGGCACTATACTTGTTCCACACGCAAGAATGGGTCGCGCCATGGCCATCGATCTCGAACAGCTCCGCACCTTCGTCGCCGTCGCCGAGGCCGAGAGCCTCACCCGCGCCTCGGAGGTTCTGCACCTCTCCCTGCCCGCCATTTCCCGCCGCCTCTCGGCCCTGGAAGAGGAGCTGGGCATCGCGCTGCTGACCCGCACGACGCGCCGCGTCTCCCTCACCCAGACGGGGCGGGAATTCCTGCCCCGCGCCCGGCGGCTGCTCGACGAATTGGAGGAAAGCCTGCTGGGCATCAGGGAGACGGCGGCCCGGCGTCGCGGCCTCGTGACCATCGCCTGCATCCCCACGGCAGCCTATTACTTCATGCCCGCCACGCTGGCGGAATTCGCGCGCCGCTTCCCCGCCGTGCGCGTGCGCGTGATGGACCTTTCGGCCGATGGGGTGATCGACGCGGTAGCGACGGGGGGCGCCGAATTCGGCATCGGCATGGAGGGGGCGGGGCACCCGGAAGTGGAATTCCGCCCCCTCCGGCGCGACCCTTTCGTGCTGGCCTGCCGGCGCGATAACCCGCTGGCGACGCGCCGCAACCTCCGCTGGGAGGATCTGAAGGGGCTGCGGCTGGTCGGCGTCTCCCGCCGCTCCGGTAACCGGCTAATACTCGATCGCGCCCTGCTGCCGCGCGGCATCCAGCCCAATTGGCATTACGAGGCGGAGCATCTCTCGACGAGCCTCGGCCTGGTCGAGGCCGGGCTCGGGGTCGCCGTCGTCCCGCGCCTCGCGCTGCCCCGCACGCCGCACCCCATTCTCGTCGCCCGCCCGCTCAGCGAGCCGCGCATCGAGCGCGCGACAGGCGTGGTGCTGCGCCTGGGTTCGAGCCTCGGCCCCGCCGCCCGCGCCTTCCTCGACATGCTGGAGCGGCGAATGGCGGCGATCTAGGCCGCCAGGCGCGGCGTGCCCATTCTGAACCAGGCCTTCGAGATCTTGCCGTCCAGCACTTCATAAATCGCGATCACATCCACCTCGCCCCGCCCCTCGGGGAAATTGCGCGTCACCACCTCGCGGTCGATCACCATGCCCTCGACGCTGGTTCGCGAGAGCAGCCGCCCGTGCAGATCCGGCTCCTGGAACCGCGCCACATGCCGCGCGCGCACCGCCGCCGCCCCCTCGGCCAGCAGCGTGTCGGGGAAGGCGTAGCAGACGCAATCCTCCGCCCAGCAGGCCATGAAGGCCTCGATATCGCGCGCGTTATAGGCATCGAGCTGCGCCGCCACGCAGGATTCGGCATCACTGGTCATCTTCGCTGATCTCCAAAGGAAAAAACCCCGCGATCATCATCGCGGGGCTGCTGCATCGGTCTATGCCGGAAGGCTCAGACGGGGCTCTGCCGCCCCATCGCTCGCCATCGCACCATGCCGCACCCGCCGCCCGTCGCAGGACGACGTCGGAAAGACATGCGGCGCAGGAAGAGGGACGAGTTGCGAGGCATGGCGGCAGTCTGAGGCGGGCGCGGGCGCCGTCAAGCTCAGCGCAGCTTGACGAGCGCCGTGCGGAAGCGCCGCGCGCATTCCTCCCAGGACCAGCCCTCGGCATAGCGGCGGCAATGCGCCCGATCCATCGTCAGGGCGCGCAGGCAGGCCGCGCGCAGATCCTCATCCAGCGCACCCACGCCCTGGTCGCCGATCACGTCCTTCGGCCCCGTCACCGGATAGGCCGCGACGGGCGTGCCGGCCGCCAGCGCCTCCAGCAGCACCAGCCCGAAAGTATCGGTCCGCGAGGGGAAGACGAAGACATCGGCGCCCGCATAGCTCGCCGCGAGCTTCCCATTGTCGCGATAGCCGGTGTAATGCGCCTTCGGGAACTTCTCCATCAGCCCCTGACGGGCAGGGCCCTCGCCCACCACCACCTTCGTGCCCGGCAGGTCGAGTGCGAGGAAGGCCTCGATATTCTTCTCGATGGCCACACGCCCCGCATAGAGGAAGATCGGCCGCTCCAGCCCTTCCCAGGGGTCGCGCTTCTCCGGATTGAAACGCTTTAGATCCACACCGCGCGACCAGGGGATGAGTTTGGTGAACCCCCGGAGCGTCATTTCCTCCGCCAGGCTCTTCGTCGCGACGAAAGTGCCCACGCCTGCTTCATGGAAGCGCCGCAGCACCGCCCAGGACCAGGCGGCGGGAATGCCCGTGCGCGCCTGCATATATTCGGGAAACTTCGTATGGAAGGAGGTGGTGAAGGGCCAGCCACGCTTCTTGCAAATGCCGCGCGCCGCCCAGCCCAGCGGCCCCTCGGTCGCGATATGCACCGCGTCGGGCGCATAATCGTCGATCATCTTCGTCAGCCGTGCCTTGGGGAAAAGCGCGAGCCTGATCTCGGGATAGGAAGGCGCCGGCATGGAGCGGAACCTGTCAGGCCCGATCACCTCCACTTCCAGCCCATCGGCCTTCAGCGCGCCCGTCACCATTTCCAGCGTGCGCACCACGCCATTGACCTGCGGCCGCCAGGCATCGCTGACGATCAGGATCCGCTTCGCCTCGTTGCTCATGCGCTGGTCAGGGCCGCCTGCTGCTGCCGGGGGCGGGCGAAGGAAAGCGCATTCTCCCGCGCCCAATCGACGAGTTCGAAACTGCCGTCATAATGCTCGACCAGCGCGGTGCAGCTCTCCACCCAGTCGCCATCGTTCATGTAGCGCACGCCGGCGACGTCGCGCATCTCGGCGTGGTGGATATGCCCGCAGATCACGCCATCCAGCCCACGGCGCTTGGCTTCCGTCGCCAGCGCCACTTCGAAGCGATCGATCGCCTTCACCGCTTCCTTCACCTGCCGCTTCAGCCATTGCGAGAGCGACCAATAGGGATAGCCGAAGCGGCGCCGCCCGGCATTGAACCAGCGATTGAGCGTCAGCGCCCATTCATAGGCCCAGTCACCGAGATAGGCGAGGAACTTGGCATAGCGGATGACGCCGTCGAACTGGTCGCCGTGGATGACGAGATACTTCTTCCCGTCGGCGGCGACATGTACCGCCTCGTCCTGCAGCTTCACACCCGCGATTTCGAGCTTCAGCCCCATCCAGTCGCGGAACATTTCGTCGTGATTGCCGGGGATGTAGCGCACATCGGTGCCGTTGCGCGCCATGCGCAGCACCAGGCGGATCACCTCGTCGAAATCGCTGCTCCAATACCAGGACTTGCGAAGCCGCCACCCGTCGACGATATCGCCCACCAGGTAGAGCGTGTCGCATTCGATGCGGGAGAGGAAATCGAGCAGGAAATCCGCACGGCAGCCACGCGTGCCGAGATGCAGGTCGGAGATGAAGACGGCGCGATAACGCCGCTTGGGCAGCATCCTGTTCATGGCACCCGGCCGCTGTTTGCGTCGCCAGCCTGTTACGGCAAAGGTTCCGCGTCGCGGCGTGAAGCTTGCATGACGGGGGAAAGGATCATCCCGCTTTCACGGAATTGACCCTGAAACGTCACCTTCGATGACGATATCACAGCCTCCGTCATTGCGTGTCGTCTCGCGCCGCGTCAGGGTTCCGTCGCCATCTCATGCCCATGCTGATCGTCTTCAACCCCACCGCCGGCCGCCGCCGCCGCCGCCAGCTCGACCGGGCGCTCGATGCCCTGCGCCTGCACGGCATCACGTTCGAATTGCGCGAAACCCTCGGCCCCGCCCATGCCACCGCGCTCGCCCGCGAGGCCGCGCGGCAGGGCGCGCCGCTCGTCGTCGCGGCAGGCGGTGACGGCACCATCGCCGAAGTCGCGAGCGGGCTGATGGACCAGGGCTGCTCGCCCAGCACGGCGCTCGGCATCCTGCCGCTCGGCACCGCGAATGTTCTCGCCTGGGAACTCGGCATCCCGATGATGCCGGAAGCCGCCGCGGCCATTTTCGCGGGCCGCCGCCGCGTGCTGCTCCACCCCGGCGTCGTGCATGATGGCCAGGGGGGCCAACGCCTTTTCGTGCAGATGCTGGGCGCGGGTTTTGATGCCGCCGTCTGCACCGCTCTACCGCTGCCGCTCAAGCGCGCCATCGGCAAGGGCGCCTATGTCTGGCAGAGCATGGCGAGCCTGCCAGCCTATCCCTTCACGCCCATCGAGGTCTCGCTCGATGGCGGCAGCCCGCAACGCGCAGCCAGCGTCATCGTCAGCAAGGGAAGGCTCTATGCCGGGCGCTTCTGCCTGGCCCCGGAAGCGCGGCCGACCGAGCCCGGCTTTCACGTAGCGATCTTCGAGGAACATGGTCGCGCCGGTTCCGCCGCGCTGGCCGCCCTTGCCGGCGCGGCCCTGCCCCTGGGCCTGCTCCCCCGCCTGCCGGGCATGAGCCTGCATCGCGCGCAGAGCGTGGAGATGCGCGGCGCCGGCGTGCCCGCGCAGATGGATGGCGATAAGGCCGGCCTGCTTCCCTGCCGCATCGAAAGCGCCGGCCGCGCCCTTCCCGTCATGGTGGGCTGATCGCTCCAGGAACCCGAGCCAGCGCCCCGGCCGACGCGTTCCACGTGAACGGGAAGCTCAGCTAATGCAATTCGATCCTGAATCGAAGCCCATGGGCCATCCCATAGGCCTCATGCTTCACGAAGCGCTCCACCAGCACCCCGCCATTGGCCAGGATGACCTTCTGCGAGGCGTCATTGTCCGTATCCGTCGTCAGTTCCACATAACTCAGGCCCACCCTACGGGCCTCACCGAGCATCAGCCCCAGCGCCCGGGTCGCATAGCCGCGGCGGCGCTTGGAGGGAATGATCGTATAGCCGATATGGCCCAGCACATGCGGCGGCAGCGGGCCGCGATCGGCCGGCCAGCGCAGCCCGATCGTACCACAGAACTCCCCATCCCAGATCCAGCGCCGGAAGCCCGGCAGGCGCGGCACGCGCAGCCCATTGGGCAGTTCCATCGGCGGGCCCTTGGCCTCCGGGTCATCCAGCCCAGCCAGGAAGCCCTCGGGGTCGCGTTCGATATGGGCAAGCTGCTCGCCCGCCACGGCATGGCGCAGGTTGTCGGGCGACCAGCCGCCCTCCAGCGCCGCCACATAAGCCGGCAGCATCGCCATGCTCGGGCGCATGATTTCGCAGGTCACATCGCGCGCGCTCTCGGCCGCGCCCTCATTCTGGGGCATACCCCCTCCTCCTTCAGGCCCCTACCCACCCGGCGGCAATCCCTCTAGACCCCCCGACATCCCGGTTTTCATGACGGAGTGGCGGCAATGCGGGTTCTGGTGGTGGGCGGCGGCGGCCGCGAGCATGCGCTGTGCTGGGCGATCTCCGGCAGCCCCATGCTGACGACCCTGTTCTGCGCGCCCGGCAATGCCGGCATCGCCGAGGTGGCGGAATGCGTGAACATCGCCGCCGAGGATGTCCCCGGCATCGTCGCTTTCGCCACGGCGCAGAAGATCGACCTGGTGGTGGTCGGCCCCGAGGCGCCGCTCACCCTCGGCCTCGCCGATGCCTGCGCCGCCGCCGGCCTGCGCTGCTTCGGCCCCTCGGCCGCGGCCGCGAAGCTCGAGGGCAGCAAGCACTTCACCCGTGAGGTCACCACCGCCGCCGGCGTGCCCGGCGCGCGCTGGGCCCAGTTCACCGATGCCGATGCCGCCCGCGCCTATGTGCGCGAACAGGGCGCGCCCATCGTGGTGAAGGCCGATGGCCTCGCCGCCGGCAAGGGCGTGGTCGTCGCCGCGACCGTCGCCGAGGCCGAGGAAGCCATCGCCGACATCATGGAAAGCCGCGTGCATGGCGATGCCGGCGCCTCGATCCTCATCGAGGAATGCCTCATCGGCCAGGAAGTCTCCTTCTTCGCGCTCTGCGATGGCGAGACGGCTCTGCCGCTGGCCGCCGCGCAGGACCATAAGCGCGTGGGCGATGGCGATACCGGCCCCAATACCGGCGGCATGGGCGCCTATTCGCCCCCGCCCGTCTTCACCGCCGCCCTCGAGGCCGAGGTGATGGACCGCGTCGTCCGCCCCTCCCTCGCCGAGATGGCCAGGCGCGGCACGCCCTTCAAAGGCGTGCTCTTCGTCGGGCTGATGATCACGGCGGAAGGCCCGAAGCTCATCGAGTTCAACGTCCGCTTCGGCGATCCCGAATGCCAGACGCTGATGCTCCGCCTGAAGTCGGACCTTCTGACGGCCCTTCTCGCGGCCACCGAGGGCGAGTTGAAGAACATCTCCCTCCGCTGGTCCGACGAGCCGGCCGTGGTCGTCGTCATGGCCGCGAAGGGCTATCCGGGCAGCTACAAGAAGGGCAGCGAGATCCGCAATCTCGCCGCCGCCGACGCCATCCCCGGTGCCAAGGTCTTCCACGCTGGCACCAAGCCCGGCCCGAATGGCGAGGTTCTCGCCGTGGGCGGCCGCGTGCTCGGCGTCGCGGGCATGGCGGCCGATCTCAAGGCCGCGCGCGACACTGCCTATCGCGCCGTGGATGCTATCGACTGGCCCGAGGGCTTCTGCCGCCGCGACATCGGCTGGCGCGCCCTGGGCTGAAGCAGAAGGTTCAGAACATCCCATTCCCGTTACGCGAGGTTTCGGGAATGGGCTGCACCGAATCCCAGTGTTCCTCGATCTTGCCGTCCTTGACACGGAAGATATCGACGATGGCATCGCCCCGCGTCCCCGGCACCCGCACGGCATGGACGCGAAGGATGACGTAATCGCCATCGACCATCACATTGGTGATGGTGCTGTGCGATTCCGGATAGGTCTTCTTCAGGAATTCCAGGAAGCCCTTCAGCCCCTCCGGCCCATCGGCCGCATTGGGGTTATGCTGGATATAGCGCCCGAGATAGGGGCTGGCGGCGTCGAAATCCTTCCGGTTCAGCGCCTGCTCGTAGAAGTCGAGCACGATGCGCTTGTTGCGCTCCTCCTCGGGCGAATAGCTCCGCTGCGCCTTGGCGGGATGGGCGGCGAGGCCCATGGCCAAAGCGAAGAAAACCGGCGCGAAGCGCTTCATGGCCACTCCTTTCCAAACGGGCGCCGCCATGTGAGCGCGGGGAAGGCCGGCCCGTCCAGCCTCCCCGGCGATAAAAAACATATTATTCATGAGGTTACAGTCAGGTCACCATGGCACCTCCAGGTAACCAGGCTCTTCCGGCGCGGCCCGCCAAGCCCTAGGCTCCCGCCATCGCTGACAACCGGAACGACCGATGCGCGCCCTCCACCTGATCGCCATGCTGCTGGCGATGAGCCTTCCCCTGTCGGCCGGGGCTCAGACGACGCCCTTTCATGCCGGCGTCGCCCGGCCGGCTGTGACGGGTGAGGCGCCTTTCGAGATGCTCGTCTGGTATCCGACCGACGCGGCGGAAGTCGCCTGGCAGGCAGGCTCCTTCCCCATACATGCCAGCCGCCACGCGCCCCTGGCCGAGGGCCGCCTTCCCGTCCTGCTCCTCTCGCATGGAGGCGGGCTGGGCGGCGGCACGCCTTTCGTGCTCAGGGAAATCTCCATGGCCCTCGCCCGGCAGGGCTATATCGTGATCGCGCCTTTCCATGGCAGAACCGGGCTGCAAGGCCGGGTGCTCCAGATGGAGCGCGCGCTGGCCGCCGTCGAGGCGGAGCCGCGCTTCGCCCCGCATCTGGACATGGCGAAACTCGCCATGCTCGGCTTCTCGCTCGGCACGGCCGTCACGCTCGAACTGGCGGGTGCGGTGCCCAATCCCGCGCATCTCGCCGCCTATTGCGAGGCCCATCCATCCGACGCCATGTCCTGCACCCATGCGCCGGACGGCAATGACGGCGCTGCCCCTACGGCCCCGCCGCCCATCGCGCCGCTCCCGCTGAAGGCGATCGTGCTGATGGACCCCTTCGCGGTTCTCTTCCAGCGGCCCGAACTGGCCAGCGTCACGGCGCCGGCCCTCATCTTCCGCCCGCGCCAGAGCGAATTGCCCGGAGAGGCCAATGCCACGGCCCTTGCCGCCAACCTGCCCCGCACCCCGGAAGTGGATGAAATTCCAGGCGGCCACTTCATATTCACCGATATCTGCCCACCCGCCCTCAGCGGCTCCGCGCCTGAGCTGTGCCAGGACCCGCCGGGCGTGGACCGCGCCGCGGTCCATGCCGAGGTTCAGGCCACGATCATAGCCTTCCTCGCAAAGCACCTCCAAGCCGCCATAGGCCGGTGACACCCCTATGGCGGAGCACGCCCCTCTCGTCTGCCCCGCCAAGCTGGTCTAGCCTCGCGCCCATGATCAGCGGCAAGCGCATCCTCCTCACCGTCACGGGCTCCGTCTCCGCCTATAAGGCGCTCGAGCTGGCCCGACTGCTCCGCAAGGCCGGGGCGCGGGTGATCCCCGTGCTCACCGAAGGCGGGGCGCGCTTCGTCACCCCGCATGCGCTCCAGGCCATCGCGGGCGAGGCGGTGCATGAGGATCTCTGGTCCCTCGCCGAGGAAGCGACCATCGGCCATATCAAGCTTGCCCGCCTGCCGGACCTCGTGGTCGTCGCCCCCGCCTCAGCCGATTTCCTGGCCAAGATGGCGCTCGGCCTCGCCGATGATTTGGCTACCACCATGCTGCTCGCCACCCAGGCGCCCATTCTCGTCGCGCCCGCGATGAACTGGGCCATGTGGGCCCATCCCGCCACGGTCGCGAACATGGCCACGCTCCGCTCACGCGGCGTGCAGGTCATCGGCCCTGGCGAAGGCGCCATGGCGGAGGCTGAGAGCGGCCCTGGCCGCCTCGCCGAGCCCGCCGAGATTTTCGCCGCCATCGAGGCCCTGCTCTCCCCCTCGCCCAAGCCGCTCGCCGGCAAACATGCCGTCGTCACCAGCGGCCCGACGCATGAGCCGATCGACCCGGTGCGCTACATCGCCAATCGCAGCAGCGGCAAGCAAGGTCATGCCATCGCGGCGGCCCTGGCCGCGCTCGGGGCCCGCGTCACGCTCGTCAGCGGCCCGGTGCATCAGCCCGACCCCAAGGGCGTGAGCATGGTGCGCGTGGAATCCGCCCGCGAGATGCTCGCCGCCGTCGAGGCCGCGCTGCCCGCCGATATCGCCGTCTTCGCCGCCGCCGTCGCCGATTGGCGCACCGCCGCCGCGGCCACGCAGAAGATGAAGAAGGTGCCCGGCCAGGCCCCGGCACCGCTCGAACTGGCGCTCAACCCCGATATTCTCTCCACCATCTCGCATCATGCCACGCAGCGCCCCGGCCTCGTCGTGGGCTTCGCCGCCGAGACGGAGAATGTGATCGAAAACGCCACCACCAAGCGCGCCCGCAAGGGCTGTGACTGGATCGTGGCGAACGACGTCTCGGGCGACGTGATGGGAGGTGCCGAAAACGCCGTGCATCTCGTCAGCGCCAGCGGCGTCGAGGACTGGCCGCGCCTGCCGAAGGACGAAGTCGCCGCCCGCCTCGCGCAGCGCATCGCCGAGGCGGTCGGCGGCTAGTTTCAGCCCGGCACCAGCAACAATTCGAAGGTCATCAGCACGGGATTATCGCCGTGGGCCAAGGCACCCTCGGCGATGAGCCCGCGCTCATCCACCGCCAGCACGCTCAGCGAGGCCTTCGGGCAGCCGCTGAAATCCGGCGCGACGCCGCCCTCCTGCACCAGCACCTCGGTCGCCACCGCCTCCAGCAACCGCCCATCGGCGAAGCGAGCGCCCACCAGGCTGCCCACGCCGCCCCGCACCCGTGCCGAACGCCAGCCGAGCCGCGTGCAGGCCTCTTCCAGCGCCAGGCAGGCATCCTCATTCGGCTGGATCTTCACGAGCGCCCCACTGGCCTCTGCGGGCGCCCTCCCCCAACGCTCGGGCATGAAAAGCGAAAAATTCGTTTCTGCATCAGGCCGCACGACGAAGCCCGCGCCCTCGATCGCCCAGCCCGTCGCCAGCACAGGCTCGGCGAGCATGGTCTCCAGCGGCAGCACATGCCCCGCCTGCGGCCTCCCCTCCGGCCCGGTCCAACTGCCATGCAGATGCGAGAAGGGCTTGCCGTCCTTCTCGCCCACCGTCGCATTCATCTGCACGAAACGCGCCGGCCCCGGGCCTCCATGCGTCTCGGAATAATAGGCGGCATATCGAGGGTCGCTGGACAACGCCGGAATGACGAAACGCAGCGGCGCGAAGGCACCGCCGCGCATCTCCATCACCCCGCCGCGATAGCCCTTCGCCTGAAAGGCCTTGGCGATGGCCTCGTTCACCGGCACACCCGCCGGCAGCGTCGCGGTGAAGCGCTCCGCCTCGCCGGCGACGATGCTGATCCGCTCCACCCGCACCGGCCCCGGCTGAAGCTGCGCGCGCATCAGGCCACCTTCGCCGGCAGCGGTAGCAGGCCCCGCGCCTCGAGATCCTGCCGCACCAGCGCCTTGGTGATCTTGCCATAACCCGATTTCGGCAGGCTCTCCTGCACGAAGACATGCTTCGGCAGCTTGTATCGCGCGAGCTTGCCGTCGAGAAAGGCGAGCAGCCCCGGCACGTCCAGGCTCACCCCCTCGCGCGGCACGCAAACCGCGATGCCCACCTCGCCCCAGAGCGGATCGGGCACGCCCAGCACCGCGCATTCGGCAATGCCCGGGAAAGCGAGGATCTTCTCCTCCACCTCGCGCGGATAGATATTCGAGCCGCCAGAAATATACATGTCCGACTGGCGGCCGGTGATGAAGAGAAAGCCCTGCTCATCCATCCGCCCCAGATCGCCGGTTCGGAACCAGCCATTCCGAAAGCTTTCAGCATTGGCCTTGGGATTCTCCCAATAGCCTGCAAAGACGGCCGGGCCGCAGACGCAAATCTCGCCATCCGTGCCCACCGGCACCGGCCTTCCCTCCGGGTCCTGAATCTCGACCTGCATGCCCGTGCGCTCAATGCCGCAGGTGCCGATGCGCGCCTCCGGCCCATCCTCCGCCACATGCAGCGCGGGCGGCAGGAAGGTGATATTGCCCGTCACCTCGCCCAGCCCGAAATACTGCACCAGCACCGGCCCCAATGCCGCGAGCGCACGCTTCTGATCCTCGCGATACATCGGCGCGCCCGCATAGATCACATAGCGCAGCGAGGATTTATCGGCGCCCGCGCAGGCCTCATGCTCCACCAGCAGCTTCAGGATGGTCGGCACGGTGAACATGTTGCTCACCCTGTGCCGCGCCACGAGGCTCCAGATCTCCACGGGGTCCAGCCGCTCATTGGCCGGTAGCACCGTCACCGCCCCGCGTGCGATCTGTGTCATCGCATGCACACCCGCGCCATGGGAAAGAGGCGCGACGACCACGGAAGCATCCGCCTCCGTCGTTCCCGGCATGAGGTCGTTCAAATGGTTGTTGAGCACGAAAGCCATCTGCCCATGCGTGAGCACCGCCGCCTTGGGCCGCCCCGTCGTGCCGGAGGTATAGAAGAACCAGCACGGATCGTCATATTCGACATCCGCATTGGCCAACGGCGCCTGGTCCTCAGCACTCAGCCAGGCCTCGATGCCCTCATCCCCGCCACCTTCCATCCAGCCGAACAGCAGCCCCGGCCGCGCCGCGCGCACCGCCGCCATATGCTCCGGAAAATCCGCATGGCAGAGAAAGGCCGTCGCCCCCGACTGCTCGGCCATATAGACGATCTCTGTCGGCATCAGCCTGAAATTGGTCGGTACGAAAACCGCGCCGAGGCGAAAGCAGGCGAGCATCGCCTCCATGATGTGATTGCCGTTCTTCGCATGCACCAGCACGCGATCGCCCTTCGTGACACCCCGCCGCGCCAGCGCCCGCGCAAGGGCCGAGACGCGCCCCTCCAGCACGGCCCAACTCCATACCCTCTCGCCCCAGACGATCGCCGGCCGCTCAGGCAGGCGTCGCGCATTCCGCGTGAGGAAATAAGCAAGGTTCGCCACACGCCGCGTCATCGGCTGCATCGGCACGCTCACTTCACCCGCTCCAGGATGGAGACGTAACTGGCCACCGCCGCACCACCCATATTGAAGACGGCACCGAGCCGCGCATCGCTCAACTGCATCGCCCCGGCCTCGCCGCATAATTGCATGGCCGCGATGGCGTGCATCGACACACCCGTCGCCCCGATCGGATGCCCCTTCGCCTTGAGTCCGCCTGAGCGATTGACCGGCAGCCTGCCATCCGCCTGCGTGATCCCATCACGAACGACGCGAAACCCCTGCCCCGGCGCCGCCAGCCCCATCGCCTCGTATTCGATCAACTCGGCCACCGTGAAACAGTCATGCGTCTCGACGAAGCGCAGATCGTCCAGCCCCACGCCCGCCTCGGCCTTTGCCTTGTCCCAAGCCAGCCGCGCGCCATCGAAGGCCGTCGGATCGCGGCGCGACAAAGGAAGAATGTCATTCGCCTGTTGCCGCGCCCGGAAGCCGACGGCACGCGACAGGCTCGCCGCCGTCTCAGCATCCGCCAGCACCAGCGCCGCCGCGCCATCCGAGATCAGCGAGCAATCCGTCCGCCGCAGCGGCCCTGCGACGAGCGGATTCTTCTCCGACACCGTATTGCAGAAATCGAAGCCCAGATCCTTCCGCATCTGCGCGAAGGGATTGTCCACCCCATTGCGATGATTCTTCGCCGCGATCCGCGCCAGCGCCTCGCTCTGATCGCCGTATTTCTGGAAATAGGTCTGGGCGATGCGGCCAAAAATCCCGGCGAAGCCGCCATCCACCTCGGCCTCTTCCTTTTGATAGCTCGCCGTCAGCAGAATCTCGCCCGTCCGCGCCGTCGGCACCGCCGTCATCTTCTCGGCACCCACCACCAGCGCGATCCGCCCGCGCCCGCTCTCGATGAAATCCAGCGCGCCATACAGCGCCGCCGATCCCGTCGCGCAGGCATTCTCGAACCGCGTCGATGGCGTATGCGCCAGCCCGGGCACACCCAGCGCCACCAGCGAGGCCTCGAATCCCTGCTTCGAGAAACCGTTGTTATAGACACCAACGGTAACGGCATCGACATCCTTCGCCTCGACGCCCGCATGCTCCAACGCCGCAGCCGAAACGCGCGCCATCAGCGCCTCGACATCAGGCTCTTCCAGCTTACCGAAAGGCGTATGCGCCCAGCCGACTATCGCCGCGCGATTTCTCATGACGCTTTCCTCTCCTGGCTCTTGCGGCCGGCGCTGCGCACCTGGCCGTTCAATTTCGTTTCCAGCCGCCGCACCTCGTCGCGCAACAGGGCGGCCAGCATGGGCTGCCGCTCCGGCTGCATGCGGCTCTCGATCGCCGCCAAAGAGAGCGCTGCCACGGGCTCGCCACGCGCATCGCGCACCGGCATGCCGATCCCCCAGGAATGCGCGACGACAAGGCCTGGATTCACCGCATAGCCCCGCGCCCGCGTCTCCCGCACCAAGTCCCGCAGCCGCTCCGGCGTATGGGCAGGGTAGGTCGCGGCCAGCAGCGCCGCATTCTCCCCCAGCGCCGCATCCACCGCGGCATCCGGCAGCGCCGCCAGGATCGCGAGCCCCGCGCCGCCAACACCCAGCGGATGCCGCATCCCTGCCGCCAGAACATGCGTCCGCACCGGGAAGGGCCCTTCCTCGCGGTGCAGGCACACCGCTGACATGTCGCGCCGTACCGAAAAGAAAGCGGTATCGCCGCTCGCCTGGGCCAGCCGCGTCAAACTATCCTGCGCCAGTCTATGAATACCGAAACGGTCCGCCGCCAGCGTGCCGATCACATAGCTCTCAGGGCCGAGGTGATAGCGCCGCGTCGCCTCGTCCTGCTCCACCAGCCCGCCGCGCATGAGCGCCAGCAGCAGCCGCCGCGCCGTGGGCCGGTTCAGCCCGCTGGCGACCACCAGCTCAGCCAACGAGACACCCCCGCCCGCCTGCCCGGCCACCAGCTTCAACAGCCCGATGACGCGCTCCACGCTCTGCGCGCCCGAGGCCACCTGCCCGCGCCCTTCCTCACGACCGTCCATTATATGGACCTGCCTGACGTTTCCCATGGCTTGCGAAGATAGATAGCTTACGCGAGGCTGCAACCAGCTTTAATTTTATATCTTGAAAGCGGTCCACTATGTGGACTTATTTCCCGACCACGATCACAAGAGCAAAAAACGCTCGCCCGAGGAAACGACCTATGAGCTTCTCCCGCCGCGCCCTGCTGGGCGCCTCCACGGCTGCCGCCCTGCCGCTCTTCGCGATCCGCCAGGCCCATGCCGCCGATGTCACGCTGCGCATCTCGAACAACGTGCCCACCACGCACCCGCTGAACGTGCGCCTGCGCGAGGCCGCCGAGACCATCGACAAGGAGACCGGCGGCAAGGTCGAGCTCCGCATCTTCCCCTCGAACCAGCTCGGCGCCGATACCGACGTGCTGAGCCAGGTGCGCTCGGGCGCGGTGCAGATGATGACCATCTCGGGCCTCATCCTCTCCACCCTCGTGCCCGCCTCCTCCATCAGCGGCATCGGCTTCGCCTTCCCCGACTACCCGACGGTGTGGAAGGCGATGGATGGCGAACTCGGCGCGCATATCCGGGGCGAAGTCGGCAAGGCCGGCCTCGTGATGTTCGAGAAGATCTGGGATAACGGTTTCCGCCAGATCACCTCTTCGTCGAAGCCGATCAACACCCCGGCCGACCTCGCAAATTTCAAGATCCGCGTGCCCGTGAGCCCGCTCTGGACCTCGATGTTCAGCGCCTTCGGGGCCGCCCCCACCTCGATCAACTTCGCCGAGACCTATTCCGCGCTCCAGACCAAGATCGTCGATGGCCAGGAGAATCCCCTCGCCGTCGTCGAGACCGCGAAGCTCTATGAGGTGCAGAAATACTGCGCCATGACCAACCACATGTGGGACGGCTTCTGGCTCATCGCCAACCGCCGCGCCTTCTCCGCCATCCCCGCCAATCTTCGCGATACCGTCGAGAAGACGCTGAACGCCGCGGCCCTGCGGCAGCGCGAGGATACCGAGAAGCTCAACAACTCCCTCGAAGCCCAGCTCAAGGATCGCGGCGTCGTCTTCAACCGCCCCGACCCGGCGCCCTTCCGCGACAAGCTGAAGCAGGCAGGCTTCTATAACGAATGGAAGACCAAGTTCGGCAACGATGCCTGGGCCCTGCTCGAGAAGTCGGTCGGCGGCCTGGCATGACCGATACCGCTTCCAGCGCCGTCACGGCGGGGGCGGAGGCCGGCGGCATCTTCCCCACCATCATGCGCAAGCTCGAAGCCGGGCTCGGCGGCATCGTGGCCGTCTGTGCCTCGGCGCTGGTCGCGGTCGAGATCGTGCTTCTCTTCTCCGGTGTGGTCGCGCGCTACCTGCTGCACACGCCCATCATCTGGGCCGATGAGCTCGCGACCATCCTCTTCATGTGGCTCGCCATGCTCGGCGCCGTCATCGCCTTCCAGCGCGGCTCGCATATGCGCATGACGGCGCTCATTACGCGCGCGAGCCCCGGCACCCGCGCGATGCTGGAGGTGCTGGCCATCACCGTGCCGCTCGCCTTCCTGCTCATCCTCCTGCCCACGGCCATCGAATATGCCGAGGAAGAGGCCTTCATCACCACACCCGCGCTCGGCATCGTCAATAGCTGGCGCGCGGCCGCCCTGCCCACCGGCATGGGGCTCATGGCCCTCATGGCGCTCTTCCGCCTCGCGCGCATCGACAGCCTGCCGCGCGCCCTGGCCGGCATCGCCCTCACGGCCGCCGTCATCGCGGGGCTGATGCAGATCGCCTTTCTCTTCCCGCCACTGAACAACTACAACCTTCTCATTTTCCTCGTCGCGGGCGTCGCCGTCACGGTGCTCTCCGGCGTGCCCATCGCCTTTTCCTTCGCGATCTGCACGCTGGCCTATCTCGGCCTCTCCACCGATATCCCCGTCTTCGTCATGGTCGGCCGGATGGAGGAGGGCATGAGCCATCTCATCCTCCTCGCCGTGCCGCTCTTCGTCTTCCTCGGCCTGCTCATCGAGATGACGGGCATGGCCCAGGCCATGGTCGCCTTCCTGGCGAGCCTGCTCGGCTCGGTCCGCGGCGGGCTCTCTTATGTTCTCATCGGCGCGATGTATGTCGTCTCCGGCATTTCCGGCTCCAAGGCCGCCGATATGGCCGCCATCGCCCCCGCCCTCTTCCCCGAGATGAAGGAGCGCGGCGCCGAACCAGGCGATCTCGTCGCGCTGCTCTCGGCCACGGGCGCGCAGACCGAAACCATCCCGCCGAGCCTCGTGCTCATCACCATCGGCTCCGTAACGGGCGTTTCCATCGCGGCGCTCTTCGCCGGCGGCATCCTGCCCGCCGTGGTGCTCGGCATCATGCTCTGCTTCGTCGTGCGTCACCGCTATCGGCACGAGGATGTCTCAAAGGTCCGCCGCGCCTCGAAGAAGGAAATCGGCAAGGCCTTCGCCATCGCCCTCCCCGCGCTGATCCTGCCCTTCATCATCCGTGCCGCGGTCGTCGAAGGTGTCGCCACCACCACGGAAGTCTCGACCATCGGCATCGTCTATGCCGCCATCGCCGGCCTGCTGCTCTACCGCGAGTTCGACTGGAAGCGCCTCGGCCCCATGCTGGCCGATACAGCCTGCCTCTCGGGCGCCATTCTCATCATCATCGGCGCCGCCACGGCCATGGCCTGGTCGCTGACGCAGTCGGGCTTCTCCTCCGATCTGGCGCGCATGATGTCGGGCCTGCCGGGCGGCGCCATCGGCTTCATGGTCGTCTCCATCATCGCCTTCATCATCCTCGGCAGCGTGCTCGAGGGCATTCCGGCCATCGTGCTCTTCGCGCCGCTGCTCTTCCCCATCGCGAAACAGCTCGGCATCCATGAAGTGCATTACGCAATGGTCACCATCCTCGCCATGGGGCTCGGCCTCTTCGCGCCGCCCTTCGGCGTGGGCTATTACACCGCCTGCGCCATCGGCCGGGTCGATCCGGATGCCGGGCTCAGCCGCATCTGGGGCTACATGGGCGCGCTGCTCATCGGCCTGATCATCGTCGCCGCCGTGCCCTGGATCTCGATCGGCTTCATCCCATGAGCAATCGCCTTCAGGGCAAGATCGCCCTCGTCTTCGGCGCCGGCTCCTCCGGCCCCGGCTGGGGCAATGGCAAGGCCGCCGCCGTCGCCTATGCCCGCGAGGGCGCGCGCGTGGTCTGCCTCGACCTCTCGGAGGAGGCCGCCCGCGAAACCGCCGATATCATCAGCGGCGAAGGCCAAGAGGCGCTCGCCCTGGCCGTGGACGTCACCAGCGCCCCTTCCGTCGAGGCCGCGACGGAAGCCGCCCTCGCCTGGGGCGGGCGGATCGACATCCTGCACAACAATGTGGGCGTCACCCTGCCCGGCGGCCCGGTCGAGCTCGACGAAACCGCTTTCCAGCGCGCGATGGATATCAATCTCGGCTCCATCTTCCGCACCAGCAAATGCGTCCTGCCGCAGATGCTGAAGCAGGGCGGCGGCGCCATCGTCAACATCTCCTCCCTCGCCGCCACGCGATGGACCGGTTACCCCTATTTCTCCTATTACGCCGCCAAGGCCGCCGTGAACCAGGCCACCGTCGCACTCGCCATGCAATATGCCCCGCATGGCATCCGCGCCAATTGCGTCATGCCCGGCATGATCGACACACCGCTGATCTACAAACAGATCTCGGCGCATTACGCCTCGGTGGAAGAGATGGTCTCAGCCCGCGCCCGCGCCGTGCCCATGGGCCGCATGGGCACCGCCTGGGATGTCGCCAAGGCGGCCGTCTTCCTCGCCTCCGACGAGGCCGCCTTCATCACCGGCGTCTGCCTGCCGGTCGATGGCGGCCAGAGCTGCGCCGTCCCCGCACCTCACTGACGGCCGCGGATCACCGCGATATCCTCATCCGTGAGCGTCCAGGGCACGCCGCCACGGATGAGTTCCGCGAAGCCCTCGTTCGGCGTCATCAGCGTCAGGCAATAGAGCTTTCCCGGCCCCGGGTTGCGCACCACATGCTCCACCCCCGGCCGCAGCACGAAGGCATCGCCCGGCCCGATCGGCTGCTCCACCCCATCGGCCGAGGCGAAGCCGCTGCCCGCCAGCACGAAGAACATCTCCTCCGCCGCCTGATGCGTATTGGGCGGCGTTGCGCCCCCCGCCTCGAAAATCTCCACGACGAGCGTGAAGCTCACCCCATCGGCCAGCGGGTCGAAGAGGCAGGCGAAGTAGTTCGTGTCCTGCTCTGAAATCTTGAAGGCCTGCAGCGCCCCCGCATTGCGCGCGATCACCGGCACGGACATCATGGACAAGCCTCCTTCAGACGGTTACGGAAGGCCCCGAACGGCCAATCCGGAAGAATATTGCGATGCGCGTTCTGCTGGTCCACGCCCATCCCCGCAGCGACAGCTTCTCCGCCGCGCTGCGCGATACCACGGCCAAGGCCCTGCGCGCGGCGGGGCATGAGGTCGAAATCCGCGACCTCTACCACGAAGGCTTCCGCCCGGCGCTGAGCGCCCTAGAACGTGGCGCCTATCATGACATCCCCGATAATCTGCGCGGCATCGAAGATCATGTGACGAGCCTGCGCCGCGCCGAGGCCCTGGTACTCGTCTATCCTACCTGGTGGTACGGCATGCCCGCGATGCTCAAGGGCTGGTTCGACCGCGTCTGGGCGCCGGGCATCGCCTTCCATCTGCGCGACGGCGCCATCGCACCCGGCCTGCGCCACATCCGGCGCCTCGGCGTGGTCACCACCTACGGCTCGCCGCGCTGGCTGCTCTGGTATCTCGGCCATCCCGACCGCAAGCTCATCGGCCGCGGCATCCGCCGCCTCTGCGCCAAGGGCTGCCGGCTCGACTGGCTGAGCCTCACCCGGATGGACAGCCGCCAGCCGCCGGAACTCACCGCCTTCCTCGCGAAGGTCGAGGCGCATTTCCGCCGCTGGTAGCCTCATGCGCCGAGGCCCAGCACAGCATCCAGCTCCCGGTAATCCGGTAATTCGCTCTGCTGCACGCGCCCGGCCCTGAGCACGATGCGGTCCGACTGCGGCCGCGCCAGCAGTTCCGTCATCCCCCGCGCCGGGAAGAGCACCAAGTCCGCCCGCGCGCCCTTCCGCAGCCGCCCCATCTCGCTCAGCCCCATCACGTCCGCCGGCACCGCCGTCACCGCCCGCGCCCAATCGCCGAAAGGATGGTCGAGCTGGAGAATACGCACCGACTCCCGAAAAACCTCGACCATGTCGTGATCGCCATAGGCGTAGAAAGGATCGCGGCAATTATCCGAAGCGAGCGAGACCGGCACCCCCGCCGCCTTCAGCTCATGCACGAGCGTAACACCCCGCCAACGCGGCGTACGCCCCGGTGCGCGGCCCTGGAGATAGAGGTTGCACATCGGCAGCACGACCACCGAAAGCCCCGCCTCCGCACAGGCCGCGATGGTCTCCCGCGCATAGTCCTCAGGCTGCATCGAGAGCGAGCAGCAATGCCCGCATTGGATCTTGCCCTTGAAGCCGCGCCGCAGCGCCGTCAGCGCGATCTCCCGCAGCGCCCTGGCGCCGCTCGCCCCGCTCTCATCCACATGCAGGTCGATATCCAACCCCCGCTCCTCGGCCAGAGCGAAGAAGCGCTCCAGCGCCGGCTGAAACCAGTCCGGCACCGGCCCGTCCTGCAAGGTCGTCACCATCCCCAGCACGCCGCCATGCCGCGCCACGAGATTGGCGAGCCGCGCGCCCTCCTCGCCCGTGAAAATCTCCAGCGAGGCGATGGAGGCCGCCTGCAAACTCACCCGCCCCGCCCAATCCTCGCGCAGACGGCTGAAGACTTCCCATGAGGAACTCGTCCGCGCCCCTTCGCTGTCGATATGCGTGCGGATCGCGCCCGTGCCGTGATGCCAGGCGCAGCGCAGCCCGAATTCGAAGCGCGCCGCCACGTCCAGCGCCGCCCAATGCCTGTCCCGATCGGCCGCCACCGTCTCCAACGCGCCCTTGAAACTGCCATCGGGATTCGCCGAGCGCGGCCAGATATGGCCCTTGTCGAGATGCGTGTGCCCATCGACGAAGCAGGGCCAGACCTGCCCGCCACGCAGGGGAATTCCCTCCGCCGCCGTCCCGGCCGGCGCGATATCGGCGATCAGCCTTGCCTCGATCCGCAAGTCCACGCGGCACAGCCCCTCGCCATCCACCGGCCCCACCGGCGCGTCGAGCAGGCAGGCCATCACCCGGGCATCGCGCAGCCAATAGCCGCCCGCCGAGGGGATCGCCGTCTTGTTCATCGCCCGTCCCGCCGCATCGCGCTCTCATGCCAGGAGCGCAGCAGCAGATGCGAGATCAGCGACAGCGTCAGGAAGATCGCGATACCCGTCCCCGTCACCATCGCCAGCGCCGCGAACATGCGCGGGATCTGCAGCTGATAGCCCGCCTCCAGAATCCGATAGGCCAGGCCCGAGGCACTCCCGCCCGTGCCCGCCACGAATTCCGCGACGATGGCGCCGATCAGTGCCAGCCCGCCCGAAATCCTGAGCCCCGCCAGGAAATAGGGCATGGCCGAAGGCAGCCTCAGCCGCCACAGCACCTGCCACCGGCTCGCGCGATAGAGCCTGAAGAGATCGACGAGGTTATGATCCGCACTGTTCAACCCCATCGTCGTATTTGACAGGATCGGGAAGAAGGCGACGATCCAGGCGCAGATCAACAGCGCCACGCGCACATCCTCCACCCAGATGATGATCAGCGGCGCGATGGCCACGATCGGCGTCACCTGCAGTATCACCGCATAGGGAAAGAGCGAGAGCTCGATCACGCGGGACTGCGCGAAGATCACCGCCAGCAACAGCCCCAGCACCGCCGCGGCGATGAGCGCGGCGAAGGTGATCTCGAGCGTGATCAGCAGCGCGCCCGAAAGCGTCCCCCAATCCCGCACCAGCGCCCCGGCGATCTCGATGGGGCCGGGCAGGATATAGCTCGGCACGCCATTGGCCCTGACCGCCCATTCCCAGGCGCCCAGCACCAGCAGCCCGATCGCGCTCGGCGCCAGAATGCGCAGCCACAGGTTCGATCCGCCCATCACGCCCCCGCTCCCGACATCGCATCCTGCAATGCCGCCGAAACACGCCGGCACTGCGCCACGTAATCCGCCGAGGTGCGAAATTCCTCCCCGCGCGGATAGCCGGCCTCCACCTCGATATCATGCGCGATGCGCCCCGGCCCCGAGGCCATCACCACGATCCGCCGCGAGAGATAGACGCTCTCGAACACCGAATGCGTGACGAAGACGGCCGTGAACCGCTCCGCCTCCCACAGCGCCAGCAGGTCGTTGTTGAGCTTGAAGCGCGTGATCTCGTCGAGCGCCGCGAAAGGCTCGTCCATCAGCAGCAGCTTCGGCCGCGTCACCAGGGCGCGAGCGATGGAGACGCGCATCTTCATCCCCCCCGACAGCGCCCGCGGATAGCTCTTCCCGAACCCGTCGAGCCCCACCCGCGCCAGCGCCTCGCCCGCCCGCGCCGCCGCCTCGCGGCGCGAGAGGCCCGCCAGTTCCAGCGGCAGCGCCACGTTCTTCAGCGCCGTCGCCCAGGGCATCAGCACCGGCTCCTGGAAGACGAAGCCGATCTCGCCCGGCGCGCGCTCCACCTGCCCTTCGCTCGGCGGCACCAGCCCGGCCATGATCCGCAACAGCGTGGATTTCCCGCAGCCCGAGGGCCCGAGCAGGGAGAGGAAATCCCCCTCCCCGACCGCGAGATCCACGCCCTTCACCGCCAGCGTGCCATTGGCATAGCGCTTGGCGGTCCCCCTCAACGCGACGGCGGCAGAACCCATGCCGTCAGAGGCCGACCCGCTTGTTCACGAATTCCAGGCTATAGCCCTGCTTCACGTCCAGCCCCGCCGGCGCCACGCCGACCGCGACCATATTGTCGTAGAAGCTCTTCCATCGCGCATCGGTCATGGCGCCGATGCCCAGCGTATCGGCATCGCCGGACTTCACGATGCCCCGCTCGTTCATCACCTTGATCGCATAAGCGATCTTGGCATCCGTCATCTCCGGATTGTCCTTCTTGATCAGCGCATTCGCCGCCTCGATATCGCGGGCGGCCATATATTGCGCCCAGCCCTCCATCGAGGCCGAGACGAAGCGCTGCACCAGATCGGCCTTCTCGCTCGCCATCTTCTTCGAGATGTCGATGGTCGTCTGGTAATTCTCGTAGCCCGCATCGGCGATGAGCAGCACCACGGGCTTCACCCCGTTCTCCTCCGCCGTCATCGGCTCGGAGGAGACGAAGCCCTGCTGCACCGCCTGCTTATTCGCGAGAAAGGGCGCGATGGTGTAGTTGTAGGGCCGCAGCTGATCGTCCGAATAGCCGAACTTCGCCTTCAGGAAGGGCCAATAGGTCACGCGCCCATCATTGCCGACCATGATCGGCTTGCCCTTCAGCGCCTCGAAACTGTCATTCCCCACGCCGGGATGCGCCATGAAGACCTGCGGGTCCTTCTGCATCGCGGCGGCGATGCACATGAAGGGGATCTTCTCGCGCACATAATTCAGCGCCTGGAAGCCGTTGGACATCAGCATGTCCACCCGCCCGGCCAGCAGCAGCTGCACGCCGTTGAGCTGCGGCCCGCCCTGGCGGATATCGGCATCGATGCCGTATTTCCGGTAAATCCCGGCGGCCAGCGCCTGGTAATAGCCGCCCTGTTCGGCCTGGGCGCGCCAATTGGTCTGGAAGCTCACCTTGTCGAGCACCTGCGCCGAAACGCGCGCGCCCGGCACCGCCACCAGCGCGCTCGCCATGGCGCCGCCCAACAGGCGCCGCCGCTCGATCCGATACTTCATCGCCGCCATCGAACCTCTCCCCATTCGGGCCCATGCCCGCAGCCGTCCATGCGCGAAACCACCATGAGAGCGCGCCCCAGGGCAACCCCATCGGCTCGCGCCCGGCGGGCCCTGCTTCAAGCGTCGCCCAACCTGCCCGCGCGAAAGGCAGCACCACGCCCGCAATTTGGTCAACCGCGCCGCTTGCGCCCCCGTTCGCGACGGTTTCCACTATGGCACGAAACTTGTGATTGATGATCCGTGCCTCATCTCGACCTCGATCAACTGACCAAGACCTATGACGGCAATCTCGCCGTCGACCGCCTCTGCCTCCCGGTGGAGAAAGGCGAATGCATCGCCCTGCTCGGCCCCTCGGGCTGCGGCAAGACGACGACGCTGCGCATGGTCGCGGGCTTCATCACGCCGGATTCCGGCCATATCCGCCTCGACGGCCGCGCCATCGAGCGGGACCCGCCGCATAAGCGAAAAATCGGCATGGTCTTCCAGGCCTATGCCCTCTTCCCGCATCTCTCCGCCGCCGGGAACGTCGCCTTCGGCCTGGAGATGCAAGGCGTGACCCGCGCCGAGCGCGACCGCCGCGTCGCCGATGCCCTGGCCATGGTCGGCCTCGCCGGCATGGCCGAGCGCTACCCGGCCCAGCTCTCGGGCGGCCAGCAGCAGCGCGTGGCCCTCGCCCGCGCCCTGGTGATCGAGCCCGACCTCCTGCTTCTCGACGAGCCCCTCTCCAATCTCGACGCCACGCTGCGCGGCGAGATGCGGGCCGAGATCGCCCGGCTGCGCGCCCGCATCCCCATCACCACCCTCTTCGTCACGCATGACCAGGGCGAGGCCATGGCGCTGGCCGACCGCATCGCGGTGCTCGATCGCGGCAAGCTCATCGAATGCGCCGATCCGCGCAGCCTCTCCGAACAGCCGACCCGCCTCTTCACCGCCCAATTCCTGGGCGAGCGCAGCGTCCTGCCCGGGCGGCTCGAGAACGGGTTCTTCGACGCGGGCCACGGCATCCGCCTCGCCCCCGGCCCCGGCGCGCCCGAGCGGCCGAGCCATCTCGTGCTCCGCGCCGCCCGCCTGGGCCTAGCGCCTGCCGGCAGCACGCCCGCCACACCCTTCGCCGCCGCCGGCACCATCGCCGAGGCCGCCTGGCTGGGCGACAGCATCTCCTATGAAGTCTCGGTAGGCGGGCTCCTGCTCCGCGTCATCCGCCCCACAACCGAGCCCGCCTTCGTCCCCGGCCAGCCCGTCATGGTGACGGGCGGGCCCGAGGCACTCTCCTGGCTCGACGATTTCGCCGCTGTCTGAAGGAAACGCTTCCATGAGCCTCTCCCGCCGCCATTTCGGCAAGCTCGCGCTGGGCGCGGGCGTGCTCGCGCCCTATGCCTTCTCCCGCACCGCCATCGCCCAGCCCCAGAAGGGCGACGAGCTGACCGTCGGCATCTGGGGCGGCGCGCAGGAGCGCATCACCCGCCAGTTCTGCGCCAAGCCGCTCGAAGAGAAATATGGCGTCAAGATCAACTACGTCCTCGGCGGCACGCCCGAGCGCCGCGCCAAGGCCTATGCGGAGCGCGGCCGCCCCTCCTTCGACATCGTCTACCTGAACATCTTCGAAAGCCGCCAGGCGGTGAAGGACAAGGTGACGCAACCCGCGACCGACGCCGTCCCCAATGCCGCCAATCTCTACCCGGCCGCGAAAATCGGCGGCTATGGCGTCGCCTTCAATCCCTGCACCATCGTCTATGACAAGACGAAGGTCGCCGCCCCCATGACCTCCTGGAAGGATTTCTGGCGCGATGACCTGAAGGGCAAGGTGATCTGGCCGACCTATCCCGGCGCCCAGGGCACCGCGGCCCTGCTGATGGCCGCCAAGGTCTGGGGCGGCAGCGAGAACGACATCGACCCGGCCTTCAAGAAGATCGCCGAGCTGAAGCCCTTCGCCGCCATCCAGGGCAGCCAGGACCAGCTCTACACGATGTTCGACCAGGGCGTCGGCGCCGCTTCCATCGAATTCGGCTCCTTCACCCGCGCCTATGCCGAGAGCCGCAACCCGAACATCGTCATCGCCGACCCGGTCGAGGGCCAGGCCATTTCGATGAACGTCGCCTGCATCACCGAAGGCACGAAGAACCAGAAGCTGGCGGAGGAATTCGTCAACCTCCACCTCTCGCCCGAGTGCCAGCTCGCCTATGCCGAGGCGATCTACTACTCCCCCACCATCAAGAATATCGACCCGCCGGCGGCCCTGAAGGAAAAGCTCGTGATGGGCGACCAGGTGGCCAAGCTCGTCGATTTCGACTGGGACGTGGTGATCAAGAACCAGCCCCGCTGGTCCAGCCGCTTCACCCGCGAGATCGCGGGCTAGGCGACTATCCTGGGAGGTCGGTCTTCCAAGGGGCGCCGCCCCTTGGGAACCCCGGCAAGAACCTGAGGTTCTTGCATCTCCCATCAGTTGGTCGAAATCGGGGGAGGGCTGCCACGCGGCGGCTACGCCCGCGTGGCAGCCCTCCCCCGATTTCGACAAGTAGCGAAGGTGCAGGAAACTAAGTTTCCTGCTGGGGGAGCCCGAGGGGGCAACGCCCCCTCGGAAAGAGCTCACCACCCATGATCCTCGCCCTGCCCTATGTTCTCTGGCTGCTGGCCGCCTTCGCCGCGCCTTTGGCGGCGGTTGCGCTCATGAGCGTGCAGGAGAGTTCGGAGCCCTTCGCCCCGCTCTCCTTCATTCCCTCCCTGGCGCAGTATCAGGAGATCGCGGGCGACAGCTTCCTCATCCGCACCATTCTCGACACCATGGCCATGGGCGGGCTCGTGACGGTGCTTTCCGCCTTCCTCGCCTATCCCGTCGCCCTCTGGCTCTCGCGCCTCTCGCCGCGCTGGCGGCCCTGGGGCTTCGCGCTGGTGCTGGTGCCGCTGCTGACCAATGTGGTCGTGCGCTCGCTGGGCATCATCCTGCTGCTCTCGCCCACGGGCTTCCTCGCCCATGCCATCGAGGCCCTCGGCTTTCCGCGCCCCAACCTGCTCTTCGGCTGGTTCGCGGTCGGGCTCTCGCTGGCCCAGGTCTTCATGCCCTACCTGGTCCTCGCCCTCTATGACGTGCTGGAAGGCGCCGATCGCCGCCTGCCCGAGGCCGCCGCGGGGCTCGGCGCCGGCCCGGCCATGCGCTTCCTCCGCGTCACCCTACCGCTCTCGCTGGGCGGGCTTCGCGCGGGGCTCACGGTCGTCTTCCTGCTGGCCTCCACGGCCTATGTCTCGGCCACCCTCGTCGGCGGCCGCAAGGTCTGGGTCACCGGCATGGTGATCTATAAGGAAGGGTTGGAGATCCTGAACTACCCGCTCTCCTCCGCCCTCTCCATGGCGATGCTGGCGGGCTCGATCATCGTCACCATCCTCATCGCCCGCTTCATCGGGCGGCTGATGCCGTGGGCCTCGGGCCGCCCCCGCCCGCTCGGCGCGCTCCTGCCGCCCGGCCTTCGCCACGGGCTCGTCACCATGGTCGAGGCGGTCGGCCCCTGGATCGGCCGGGTGCTCTTCGCGCTCTCCATCGCCCTGCTGCTTTTCCCGCTGCTGCTCGTCGTCGTCGCCTCGGTGAACGACACGCCCCAGGCCTCCGTCGCCGCCTTCTACGGCTTCACCTGGAAGTGGTACGCGATGATCCTGCAGAACGAGCGCTACCTGGGCGATTTCTGGACGAGCATCAAACTCGCCGCCGCCACCATCCTGGTCGCGCTCGCCATCGCCCTGCCCGCCGCCTTCGCCCTGGTGCGCGGCCGCTTCAAGGGCCGCGAGGCCGTGGGCGCCTTCATGATGCTGCCCCTGGCCCTGCCCGGCATCGCCATCGGCCTGGGCATGCTCCGGCTGCTGCAATGGTTCGCCGAAATCCCCGCCTTTCTCGGCGTGCTCGGGGTGCATGTCGTGCTGGTCGCACCCTTCGTCCTGGCCATGCTGCGCGCCTCGGTCGCGACGCTCGACCGCAGCCTGGAAGAGGCCGCCGGCGGCCTCGGCGCCACGCCCCTGCGCGTCTTCTTCCGGGTGGTGCTGCCGCAGCTCGCGCCGGCCATCGTGGTCGCGGGCATGCTGGGCCTCCTGATCTCCTTCGGCGAGGTGACGGTCACCGCCTTCCTCACCAATGCCCGGCTGCAGACCTTGCCTGTCCGCATCTATGCCGAGGCCACCTTCAGCCTGGAAAATACGGTCAACGCCATCTCCACGCTCATCATCCTGCTCACCATCGCCATGCTGATGGTGGTGAACCGCTTCGTGCGGCTCGACAGGGTGTGGAAGCGTTAGTCGGGGCTGTGGGTCAGCACGTTGACGAGCCTGCCGAAGGGATCGCGGAGATAGAAGCGGCGCACACCCCAAGGCTCCTGCCGCGGCCCATACGCGATCTCATATCCCGCGGCCTTGGCGCGGCCGAGCACCGCATCGAGGTCATCCACCTCGATCGAGAGATCGGGCACCGGCGTGCCTGAGCCGCCTTCGCTGGCGATGCTGATCTGGGGCGCCGCCATGAGAGGCGCCGCCGCGAAGGTCACGATCCAGCCGTGATCCATCACCAGGTCGAGGCCCAGCACATCGCCATAGAAGGCGCGCGCGGCCTCGGGGTGAGGTGCGGCGATATTCGCGACGATGCGTTTGACCGCCATCCTGTCGTCCCCATCCAACCGCGGCACGGTAAGGAGGAACGCCGCTCCGGCCCGACCCTCTGGCTTGAAGCCTAGAGCGCCGCCACCTTCTCCTTCAGCAGCGCGCGGCCGGGCTCCGGCAGCGTCTGCGCGAAGCGGATCAGCGCCTCGATCGCGGCCAGTTCCGCCGCCCCCATCGCGGGCGCCTCGGCCACCGGCTCGACGGCCTCGACCGCCACGGGCTCTGGCGCGGCCTCCTGCACGGCCGCGGGTGCCGGGGCCGCTTCCACCGCCGCCGCCGGTTCCACCAGCATGAAGACGCGGGCGCGCTGATGCAGCGGGCGCTCATAACGTTCGGCCAGGCTCACCAGCGCCTGGAAGGCGGCATGCCCCTGCTCGACCGGCGCCGTGCCATGCAAGCGCGCCATTGCAGCAACGGCCGCAGCAGCGGGCAGCGTCTTGCGGTTCGCGTGATAGAATTCAGGCGAGATGCCTTTGAAGGCGACATACTTCAACGGCGCCACAAGCCACTTCCCGCCAACAAAAGTCGCGCTCCAACTCTCCGCCATCGGGAAAAGCTGCATCAGCGTCTTGTTGACGGCATCGCCATATCGGCTGGAATTGGCCAGGGCATTATTGAAGCTCTGGATATTCTGTACCGCCGATGACTTTTCGTTGACAGTCTCAGCGACAAGATCAGAGGCTTCCATTGCGCCAATTCCCTAGAAAGCGGTGCAGCATCTAAGCATCCCTGAACCACTGTCGTAAAGATCGCGCCCCCTCTCATGCCGCCCTTCGTGAAGATCTGCGCCCTCGTCCTGGCGGGCGGCCTCTCCCGGCGCATGGGCGGCGGCGACAAGCCGCTGCTGCCTCTCGCCGGCCGCCCGATGCTCGATCACATCCTCGCCCGCCTCGCGCCGCAGACAGCGGCCATCGCCATCAGCGCAGGGGGCGACCCGGCGCGTTTCGCACCGCGGCCCCATCCCGTCCTGCCCGACAGCATCCCCGACTTTCCCGGCCCCCTCGCCGGCGTCCTGGCGGGGCTCGACTGGATGGCCGAGGCCCATCCCGATACCCGGTGGCTCCTCACCATTCCCGGCGACACGCCCTTCCCGCCGCCCGATCTCGCCGCCAGGCTCACGCAAGCGCGCGAGGCCGCCCGCACGCCCATCGCCTGCGCCGTCACGGACCATGCCGATGGCAGCACACGGCGCCATCCCGTCACGGCGCTATGGTCGGTGGAACTGCGCGAACCGCTCCGCGCCGCCATCCTGCGGGGGGAAGCGCGCGTGGGCCGCTGGGCTGGCGAACAGGGCTGCGCCGAGGCCCATTGGCCCGACACCCCGCTCGACCCTTTCCTCAACGTGAACACGCCCGAGGATCTGGCCCGGGCCAAGGCGCTCAGCCCAGCTTATTGCCGTGATAATCCCGGTACCACGCGATGAAGCGCGCGAGCCCTTCCTCCAGCGTCGTGCGCGGCGCGAAACCCACGGCGCGGCGCAGCGCGTCCACATCGGCGTAGGTCTTCAACACATCGCCCGGCTGCATCGGCAGCAGGCGCTTCTTCGCCTCCTTGCCGATCAGCCGCTCGAGGATCGCCACGAACTCGCCCACCGGCACGGGGGTATGGTTGCCGATATTGAAGATGCAATGCGGCACCGAGGGGTCCACCCGCCCCGGCGCTTCATCTCCCTCCACGACATCGGCAGGCGGGCGGCCCACCAGCGCATGGATCGCCTCGACCACCTCGTCGACATAGGTGAAGTCCCGCTCCACCTGGCCGTGATTGTAGATGTCGATGGTCTCGCCCGCGAAAATGGCCTTGGTGAACTTGTAATAGGCCATGTCCGGCCGGCCCCATGGGCCATAGACGGTGAAGAAGCGCAGCCCCGAGGCCGGAATGCGGAAGAGATGGCTGTAGGACTGCGCCATCAGCTCATTGGCCCGCTTCGTCGCCGCATAGAGCGAAACCGGCCGCTCCACCGCGTCCTTCTCCGAGAAGGGCACCTTGGTATTCGCGCCATAGACCGAGGAGGAGGAGGCATAGACCAGGTGCCGCACCGGATGCGCCCGGCAGGCCTCCAGAATGGAAAGGAAGCCCTCCACATTGGCCTGGGTATAGGCGCGCGGATTCTCCAGTGAATACCGCACCCCCGCCTGCGCCGCGAGATGCACCACCGCCTCCGGCCGGAAGGCCTGGAACAGCGCCGACACGGCCGCCCCGTCGGCGATATCCAGCCGGTGGAAGGAGAAGCCCGCCTGGCCCTCGAGCGTCCGCACCCGCGCTTCCTTGAGCGCGATGTCGTAATAGCTCGTGAAGCAGTCAACGCCCGCCACCTCATGCCCTTCGGCCAGGAAGCGCTGCGCCACGGCCCTGCCGACGAACCCCGCCGCCCCGGTGATGAGAATACGCGTCATGCCGATCCTTGCCGTGCCGGGCGGCGCCGCGCTGGGCCGTGCCGGGTCCATCGGGCCACTCTGGTAGGGCCGCACTCCTCCCCGCAGCTCACGCGGCTGTCAAGCCGAGGGGCGCGAGACGGGGAAGCCGGAAGCGGGCCGGCGCAGGCGATGCATCAGATGCGTCATCGCCGCCGTGCCGATCACCGGCACCAGCAGGTTCAGGCCCGGCACCGAGGCCATCAGCCCCAGCCCCGCGCCCACCGCCAGCACGGGCATGCGCCACTGCCGGCGCAGCACCCGGCTCTCCGTCACCGACATGCGCCGCTGCGCCACCGCCTCGAAGAAGCCGTAGCCGAGCGAGACCGAGGCCAGCACCCAGAGCAGGATCACGCCGACCGGCGGCAGCATCAGCACCACCGGCAGCACCACCAGCGTCAGCCCCAGCACCTGCAGGGCCAGCACCAGCCCCGCCCAGCCCTGGGCCAGCACCGAGGCGCCGCTCGCCGGCGGCAGCCAGGGGTAGTGCTTCGCCTCCACGGCGGCCGCCACTTCCTCCAGGAAGAGGCCCGCGATGGCCAGCGTCACCGGCACGAAGAGCCAGACCGAGGCCACCAGCACCAGCGCCGCCCCGAAGAGCCGTGCGAGGGTCGACCACCAGCCCTCCCCCGCCGTGAGCGCGGCCACCCCCGCATCCGCCAGCCAGAAAATGCCGGCGAAGGCGATGACCGCCCCCAGCAGCGCCTTGAGCATCGGCGAGATGAAGCCCCGGTCCGCCAATTGGCCGAAGGGGAGGGAAAGGCTCTGAATCACGGCGATCATGCCCGCCTTCTGCGGCATCCGCCCCCCCTCGGTCCAGTGACGCCTTCGCAGGCTCCCCCCGGATGGCGCAGCCCAGACTGGCGAGCCACGCACCGCCAGCCCTCTTCCCTTCCGCGCCCGGACCCACTAAACCGCCCGTCACCCGGCATGCTGGCATTAACACGCCAGCAATGCCCCGTTGTTTCATCCACTGTGAACCAGGTGCCCGTCCCATGGCGAAGATGCAGGCCAACCAGATGCGTGCCGGCATGGTCATCGAATTCGAAGGCCAGCGCTACACCATCCTGAAGCAGAACATCATGATCCCGGGCAAGGGCGCCGCGGTGATCCAGGTGGACATGCGCAACATCAAGACCGGCGCCAAGAAGGACCAGCGCTGGCGCACCGCCGACACCGTCGAGCGGCTGACGACCGAGGACAAGGAGTTCACCTACTCCTACGCCGAGGGCGAGAACCTGGTCCTGATGGATCCCGAGACCTTCGAGCAGGTCCAGGTCCCCAACACCATTCTCGGTGAGCGCCTGCCCTTCCTCGTCGAGAACATGACGGTCAACGTCCGCCTTATCGAAGGCGAGCCGGTCTCGATGGACCTGCCGGAGACGACCGTTCTCGAAGTCACCGAGGCCGACCCGGTCGTGAAGGGCCAGACGGCCGCTTCCTCCTACAAGCCGGCGATGCTCTCCAACGGCGTGAAGACGATGGTGCCCCCCTTCGTGACGGCCGGCGAGAAGATCGTCGTCAAGATCGAAGACGCCTCCTACGTCGAGCGCTTCAAGGGCTGATCGGGGCGGCCCCGCCGACCTGACCTTCCCCATCCCCGGCATCCTCAGGGTTGCCGGGGCTCTTGTTTCCGCCTCCCCCTTTCCTGGAGCAGCGCCATGTCGCCCCGCCTTTCCCCCGCGCTGAACGTCGTCGTCGCCGCCTGCGAGAAGGCCGGCAAGCGCCTGCTGCGCGATTTCGGCGAGGTCGAGAACCTCCAGGTCAGCATGAAGGGCCCGGGCGATTTCGTCTCCCAGGCCGATCTCCGCGCCGAGGAGACGCTGCGCACCGAACTCGCCAAGGCCCGGCCGAAATTCGCCTTCCTCATGGAGGAAAGCGGCAAGTCCGGCGATGAGGACTGGGAGTGGCGCTGGGTGGTGGACCCGCTGGACGGCACCACCAACTTCCTCCACGGCATCCCGCACTGGGCCATCTCGGTGGGTATCGAGAAGCGCACCGGGCCGGAGACCAGCGAGATCGTCGCGGGCGTGATCTACAACCCCGCCGGCAACGAGCTCTTCTGGGCCGAGAAGGGCATGGGCGCCTATCTGAACGACAAGCGCCTGCGCGTCTCGGGCCGCCGCGACATGCGCGAGGCCGTCTTCGCCACCGGCATCCCCTATGCCGGCGTGCCCCGCAAGGCGGAATTCTCGGCGATCGTGCAGCGCGTGATGCCGCAGGTGGCGGGCGTGCGCCGCTTCGGCGCCGCGGCGCTCGACCTCGCCTGGGTCGCCGCCGGCCGCTATGACGGCTACTGGGAACTGGGCCTGAACGCCTGGGACATCGCGGCCGGCCTGATCCTGGTCAAGGAAGCCGGCGGCCTCGTGACCGATCCGGAAGGTGCGGATGCCTATGCCAATGGCATGGTCGTCGCCGGCAACCAGATCCTGCAGCCCAAGCTGCGCGCCCTGGTCCATGAGGGCATCGAGGCCGTCCACAACCGCGCCCAGGCCCGCGCCGCCAAGGCCTGACGTCGCGCACCCGGCACGGCCAAACTCGTGCCGAGGCCGCTCTTGCCGCGAAGACGGCGCTCGGTCCGTGCGGCCAAGGGCAGGCTGGTGGGAAGTCCGCCGCCGACGCTGGCCAGCCAGCCCTGCGCTGGGGCCGCCTCGCCATCCGGCGCCCCCGCTCCAGCCCGATAAAATCGCCCCGGATAAATGGACGCGGCACCCAGGCTTGTTTACGGTGCGGCGCATTATGACCGTGCGCCAGCCCTTTCCGATGGCCTTCGCCTATCCCATTGCGACGGCACTGTTTTCGCTCGCGCTGCTGACGGGCGCGGCCCGGGCCGAGTCCGACGCGCCCGCCGATCCGGCCGCGGCGCCGCCCGCCCCCGTCCAGCTCGGTGACGGGCCCACCGGCCCCGGCACCCAGCCCCGCACTTTCCCCGCCATCAACCTCGTCCCCGGCGTGCAGACGCTCGACCATGGCGGCTGGAAGCTCACCGGCCCCGCGCTGCAACAGCCGCCGAGCCACGGCATCCTGGCGGTTCTGGCCGAAATCGGCCGCCTCCTGGCCGAGCAGCCCACCGGCCGCGTCACCATCCTGGCCCAGTCCTCCGGCCCCGCCGATGACGACAGCATCGCCCGCCGCACCTCCCTCGCCCAGGGCCAGGCCGTGCGCAAGGCGCTGGAAGCCGGCGGCCTCGCCGGCACCCGCATCGACATCCGCCCCCTGGGCCGCACCGCCGAGGCGGCCGATGCCGTGACCATCCTGCCGCCCAACGCCCCCCAGCCCGCCATCCTGCGCTGACCGCGATGCGCCAGCCGCCCCAAACCGCCCAGGACTTCCGCATGACCAACCCGATCCAATTCCTGTGGCGCATGCTCGTCTTCCTGCTCGCGGTTGTGGCCATCGCGGCGGCGCTGAGCGGGCAGCTGATCCACGCTTTCGAGGCCAATCCGGTCCTGAACGCGGTGATCGGCGGCGTGCTGCTGCTAGGCATCGGCTGGAACGTGCGGCAGGTGCTGACGCTGCGGCAGGAGGTCATGTGGCTCGAAGCCTTCATCGAGCCCCGCCCCGGCGCCCCCGCCTTGCCCGAGCCCCGGCTGCTCGCCCCCATGGCCAGCATGCTCTCCGCCCGGCGCGGCGACCGGCTGAGCCTCTCGGCCCCGGCCATGCGCAGCGTGCTCGACGGCATCTCCTCCCGCCTGGACGAAAGCCGCGAACTCTCGCGCTACATGACCGGGCTGATGATCTTCCTCGGCCTGCTCGGCACCTTCTGGGGCCTGATCCTCACCATCGGGGCCGTGGCCGACGTCATCAACAACATGTCCGTCGGCTCGGGTGATCTGAACCAGCTCTTCGGCCAGCTCAAATCCGGCCTCGCCCAGCCCCTCTCGGGCATGGGCATCGCCTTCTCCTCCTCCATGCTCGGCCTCGCGGGCGCCCTGGTGCTCGGCTTTCTCGACCTCACGGCCGGCCAGGCGCAGAACCGCTTCTATACCGAGTTGGAAGACTGGCTGGCCGGCGTCACCCGCCTTTCCTCCGGCGTACTGGGCGGCGAGGCCGATGGCGGCGGCTCCGTCCCCGCCTATGTCCAGGCGCTGCTGGAGCAGACGGCCGAGAATCTCGAGGGCCTCCAGCGCATCATGATGCGCGGCGAGGAAGGCCGCGCCTCGGCCAACCAGGCCCTCATCACGCTCACCGAGCGCATGGCCGTGATGACCGACCAGATGCGCGCCAGCCAGCACCTCATGCAGCGCGTCGCCGAGGCCCAATCCGCCCTGGCGCCCACCCTCCAGCGCCTGGCCGATGCCCAGTCCCAGGGCACGGATGACGCGATGCGCGGCCATCTGCGCAATCTCGAACTCTACATGGCCCGCCTCGTCGAGGAGGTCAGCCAGGGCCGCGCCCAGTCCACAGCCGAAATCCGCAGCGAGATCAAGCTCGTCGCCCGCACCATCGCGGCCCTGGCCGAGGATCAGCCCCGGTCATGAGCCGCCGGCGCCAGCGCGGCGAGGCCCTGAATGCCTGGCCCGGCTATGTGGACGCCCTGTCCACGCTGCTGATGGTCATCATCTTCGTCCTGCTGGTCTTCGTCCTGGCCCAGGGCTTTCTGTCGGTCGCCCTCTCCTCCAGGGATCGCGCCCTAGACCGTCTGAACCGCCAGGTGGCCGAACTGGCGGAAATGCTCTCCCTCGAACGCGGCCAATCCTCCAGCCTGCGCGACCAGCTCTCCCGCGCCGTGGAAGAGGCCCGCACCGCGGCCCAGGCGCGCGATGCCGCCCAGTCCCAGCTCAGCGCGCTCCGCGACGAGGCCGGCCGCACCGCCAGCGAGCGCGACGCCCTGCGTGCCGAACGTGACCGCCTCGCCGCCCGCCTCTCCGACCTCGACACCGCCGCCCAGGGCGGCAGCAGCCGCATCGACAGCCTCCAGCAGCGCCTGACCGACGCACTGGCCCAGGCCGAGGCCGCCGGCGGCGAGACGGCCCGCACCGTCCGCGAACTCACCGAGGCCCGCCGCGCTCTCGCCACCGAGCGCGAGGCGCTGGAACAGGCCCGGCGCGATGCCGTCACCGCCGCCGCCGCCCTCCGCGCCGCCCAGGATGGCCAGGCGACCGAGCGCCAGGGCCGCGAGGCCGCCGAGCGCGATCTCGCGACCACCCGCAGCACGCTAGATGCCGAGCGCCAGTCCCTCGCCGCCGCCCGGAATGACCTCGCCGAGGCCCAGCGCCAGCTCGAGGCCATGCGCCGCGAAATGGCCTCGCTCGATACCCAGGTCCGCGCCGATCGCGAGACCATCGAGGCCCGCCTCTCCGACCTCGCCAAGCTCACCGAGCAGATCAAGGCCCTCACCGCCCTGCGCGATGACCTGGAACGCCGCACGGCCGAACTCGCCGCACGTGCCGACGCGGCCGAGCGGGCGCAGCAGGCGGGCAATACGGCGCTCGACGCCGAGACCCGCCGCCGCACCGCCGCCGAGGCCCTGGCTGCCGATGCCAATCGCCGCGCCACCGCTGCCGAGGCCGCCCGCACGGCCGCCGAGAGCCAGAACGCGGAATATGCCCGCCTCTCGGAAAGCGCCCGCGCCCAGGTCGCCCTCCTCACGCGCCAGCTCGAAGCCCTCCGCGCCGAGATCGCCCGCCTCTCCGCCGTGCTCGATGCCGAGGAGCGGGCCGGCCGCGACAAGGACGCGCAGATCACCCTGCTCGGCCAGCGCCTGAACGCCGCCCTCGCCGCCCGCGTCGAGGAGTTGCAGCGCTACCGTTCCGACTTCTTCGGCCGCCTCCGCAGCGTGCTGGGCGACCGGCCCGAGGTGCGCATCGTGGGCGACCGCTTCGTCTTCCAGGGCGAGGTGCTCTTCCAGCCCGGCAGCGCCGATCTCTCCGATGCCGGGCAGCAGCAGATCCGCAGCCTCGCCCGCGTGCTGCTCGACATCGCCAAGCAGATCCCGCCCGAGGTGAACTGGATCCTGCGCGTCGACGGCCATGCCGATCGCAGCCCGCTCCGCCCCGGCGCCCGCTTCGCCTCGAATTGGGAGCTTTCGGCCGCCCGCGCCATCGCGGTGGCCCAGATGCTCATCAACGAGGGCCTGCCTGCCCAGCGCGTCGCCGCCGCCGCCTTCGGCGAGTTCCAGCCCATCGATCAGTCCGACACGCCCGAAGCCCGCCAGCGCAACCGCCGCATCGAGTTCCGCCTGACGGACCGCTGAATCGGTCGCGGAGACAGGTCGCGCCCGCCGCCACAATAAGCTAATGCGGGCACGACCGCCCGCCAGGATAATGCCCGCCGTGAAGCAAACGCCCCTTACCGTCCCCAGCCACACGCTGCTCGCCCACAAGCTCGCCGCGCTCCGCGACAAGACCACCCCGGCCGCGACCTTCCGCCGCCTCCTGGCCGAGATCGGCGCCATCCTGACCGTGGAAGCCACCGCCGAGCTGGAAGCCACGCATCAGACCGTCGAGACCCCGCTCATGCCCATGAGCCACAAGGTCCTGGCCCAGCCCGAGCCCTGCCTCGTGCCCGTGCTCCGCGCTGGCCTCGGCCTGCTCGAAGGCGCACGCTGGATTCTGCCCGAGGCGCCGGTCGGCCATGTCGGCCTCTTCCGTGACGAGCGCACCCTCTCGCCGCAGGAATATGTCGTGCGCCTGCCGCCCGACCTCGCCGAGCGCGGCGCCATCCTGCTCGATCCGATGCTGGCCACCGGCGGCAGCGCCGTCGCGGCCGTCGATCGCCTGAAGCAGGCCGGCGCCAAGCGCATCATCTTCGTCTGCGTCGTCGCCGCCCCCGAGGGTGCCCAGAAGCTCGCCGCCGCCCATCCCGACGTGCCCTGCTTCGCGGCCTCCCTCGACGAGCGCCTGAACGAGCACGGCTATATCCTCCCCGGCCTCGGCGACGCCGGCGACCGCTGCTTCGGGACCTGATTTTTGCCCTCAGACGCCGGGCGCGCGCATCCGCGCGCTTGGCTTCGCGGCATTAGCCGCGGGCCGCAGAAGCGGCCTCGGCGCTGACGCGCCGCTGTTTCCCGCCCTCACACGCTGGGCGTGCGCTCCGCGCGCTTGGCTTTCGCGCCGCCAGGCGCGGGCCGCAGAAGCGGCCTCGGCGCTGAAGCGCCGCTGTTTCCCGCCCTCACACGCCGGGCGCGCGCATCCGCGCGCTTGGCTTACGCGCCACTGGGCGCGGGCCGCAGAAGCGGCCTCGGCGCTGCGCGCCGTGGGCTCCCGCTCTCAGACGCGGTGCACGCGCCGTCCGCGCTTAATCCACCGTATCGTTCGGCTGGAACCGCAGCGATTCGATGAAATCCAGCCGCGCCCCCAGGTCGTCGCGCCGACAGAGCATGAAGCCGCCCACACCCACGCCCACCACGCGCCGCGTCTTGTCCAGTTCCGCCCCCATGCCGAGGTCGAGGTCCACATGCAGCGCCTCGGTCGGCGGCAGGGCCGGCAGGTCGATCACCGCCGTGAAGGCCGGGCCCGGCTTGAGCGGCGTGACGAGATGCGTCACCGGCACCTCCTCCGCCGTCGCGATCCCCACCTGCAAGGTCCGCGCCTCCGGCGGCGGCGTGAGGTTCAGATAGAGCCTGAGCGGCGCCCCATCCGCACCCTGTAAGGGCAGGCGCAGTCGGCCATAGCCGCCCCGCATCCACACGCCCCAGCTCTCCATTGGATACCAACTGGCCCCCTCGCGCGCCATCTCGCCCACCGTCTGGCGGCGCGAGGGCTTGGGAAACTGCCGGTTGCTCATCGGGTAATAGCGCCCCAATTCCGCGACCAGCCGCTCGCTCATCGGCAGGCCCGGCTCCGCCGCCAGGGCCGCCACCTCGGCCATCACCTGGTCCTTGAGCTGCTCCCAGCTCCTGAGCCCGGCCGTCTGGGCGATTTTCGCCTCCTGCGCGGCGCGGTAGCCGGTGTCGAAAATCACCTTCTCCAGCTTCTCGACCAGGTCCGGCTCGTTCTGCGAGGTGAAATAGACGGCTCCCTCGCCCCCCGCCTCCGGCAGCGCCGAATGATCGGGGATCACCGGCACCTTCCCATAGGAAAGGCTCTCCGTGACCGGCAGGCCCCAGCCCTCGTAATGGCTGTTATAGACGGTGAAGGCCGCCGCCCCGTAAAGCGCGGCCAGGGCCTGGTCGGAAATATCCGAGAGCAGCACCACATGCCGGCGCAGATCGGGCGATTGCGAAAGCAGGTTCATCGCCCCCTCCGCATGCCAGCCGGGCTTGCCCACGCAGACCAGCCGCGGCACGCCGTAGCGCCCATGGCGGCGGAGCAATTGCAGCCAGGCGCTGAAGACAAGCTGATGGTTCTTCCGGCTCTCGATGGTCGAGACGAAGAGAGCGAAACTCTCCCCGGGCCGCAGCGCCGCCACCTCGGCCAGCGCAGCCGCCTCGGAAATGCCGAGCCCCTCCACCCCGGCACGGAAATCGGCATCCAGCCGCACGACCGCCGAGGGCAGTTCCCGGCCGGGCAGCAGGCGGTTGAGTTGCCCCAGCATGTCGCGCCGGGTGCTCTCCGAATTGCAGAGAATGGCATGGGCATGGGCCGCGACACCGCCGAACCAGCGGGCATAGTCCAGCACCATCTGCTCCTGGCAATGCTCCGGCACGATCAGCGGCACGCAATCATGCACGAAGGGGATGAACTTCACCCCGTAGAGCCGCTGGATCTGCCGGATGCCGCGGAAATACTCCGAGAAGCCGAAGGAATTGCCCAGGTTCACCAGGCAGGCGCCGCGCTGGAAGACATGCGGCTGCGCTTCCGCCAGGGCCGCCTTGACCACCGCCAGCGCCGCGATCCAGGCCGGGTCCTCCGTGCTGCTGCCCGAGGCCGAGAGCCGCGTCAGCGTCTCGAAGCAATCGGCCGGCAGCGGGCGCCACTGGCAATCGTCGGGGTTGAAACAGGCCAGCACGACCTGCCGCAGCCCAAGCCCCATCGCCGCCGCGATCCGGCTGACGATGCCGATCTGCACGCGCTGAATGCCCGTGGGCGTCCGCTTGTGCTGGAAGTAATCGACGATGTCCGTGACGTCGAAGACCGTCTCCAGCCCCACCTTCCCGGCCGTTTCCGGCGCGAGCTCGGCCATGGCCTGCACTTCCAGGGCCTCGGTCAGCCGCGCCAGTTCCACGCTCGCGACGACGAAGCCCGGGTCGAGCTCCAGGGCGGCGCGATAGGCCTCCGCCGCTGCCTCCAGCTCGCCGCTCAGCTTCAGCGCATGCCCGATCTGGAGCTTGAGATCCGCATCGTTCGGCGCCAGGCGCTCGGCGTCGCGATAGGCGGCCAGCGCCGCATCCACCTCGCCCGCTTCCTTCCGGCAATGCCCGAGCTGGACCATGATGCCCCAGGCCTCGGGCTCCAGCCGCAGAAAGCCCTCATAGGCCCGTGCCGCCTCGCGCCATTCATGCATGTCGCGCCAGGAATCGGCGACGCGAAGCAGCTCCGCCGCCGAGACAGCGCCTTCGCCCGCCCCGGCCGGTGTGGTCCCTTCGGTCGCCAGATCGGTCATCCGCGCTCATCCCGCCAGTTTGCGATGCCGGATGTGTAGAATAATTACCGCCGCCGCGAAATCTCCCCTCGCGCCAAGTGCGGTTCACGCTCCCCGGCGCGGGCAGGTCACGCCGCCTGAAGCCGCATCAGCCCCTTGCGGTCCCGCACCTCCACCCGGCGGCCGGTGAGCTTCACGAGGCCCGCCTCCTGCAAGGCATGCAGCGCGCGCGACAGGCTCTCGGGCCGCATGCCGAGCCTCGCGGCCAGGGCGCCGCGCGGCTCCGGCAGCTCCACGAATCCGCCCGCCTGCTCCGGCTCCAGCCGCTGGGCGAGGAAGCGGGCCACGCGCCGCGGCGCGTCGCGCAGCTTCAGGTCCAGCACCTGATCCGCCACAGATTTGAACTGCCGGGCCAGCAGCGCCAGCGCCCTGCGCGCCAAAGCCGCATCCTGCGCCAGCGCCGCCCGGAATTCCGCCGCCGGGATGAGCAGGATGGTGCTCTCGGCCATCAGCCAGGCGCCCGTCGCATTCGGCTGGTCCAGCACCACCGCCGGGAGGCGGAAAATCTCGCCCGGCCCCATGATCTCGAGAATGGTCGAGGTGCCGTTCTCGCCCCTGCCCTCCAGCGCCACGCTGCCGCTGATCACAACATGGAGGAATTCCGCCGGCTCGCCCTGCTCGAAGAGCACCGAGCCCCGGGTGCGGGATTGCAGGAAGGCGCTCGCTTTAAGCCGCTCGAGAATCCCGGGCGCGCAGTCGGCGAAGAGTTCCATCTTGGCCATCAGGCCGGCCGAATTTTCCATGACCCGCATCATTCATGACCTTCCATCGAGGAGACGGAAGCTAGCCATCGCGTCGGGCCCTGGCCTTGATATGCGTCAAGGGGGCGGATTTTGCCCCCTCGCGCCATCCAGGTCAGAAGAGCGAGTTGATCCCGCCCGGCCGACGCACCGGCTCCACCCCGCCGCCGCCGCGCCGCAGGCCCTTGCCCACCAGGCAATCCTGCCGCGCCTTCTGGCGTGCCGCGATCAGCTCGTTGCGGATACGGTCCTCGCTGTTGATGTCGTTCGGATTCATCGTCCGGTAGATGTCGTTCAACTGCGGGGCATTGGCCGCCTGGGCGCGGCATTCGGCCTCGGCGGGGGTTTCGCCCACGACCGGCGCGGGCGGCTTGCCGGAGGAGAACAGGCCGCAGCCGGCGAGCAGCAGCGGCATCAGAACAACGAGCTTGCGCGGCATCATGCGCCCTCCAGCCAATCCACGATCAGGCGCCGCGCGATCGAATCGGGGCGCGGCAGTGAAAAGCCCAGCTCGCCCGCGCGGCGGATATCGTCGCGGCTGAACCAGCGGGCATCGCGCAACTCGGTCGCGTCGATGGTAATCTCGTCGCTCAGCCCCTCGGCATGGAAGCCCAGCATGATCGACGCCGGGAAGGGCCAGGGCTGGCTCGAGTGATAATACACGCCGCCGACGGAAACGCCCGCCTCTTCCATCACCTCGCGCCGCACCGCCTCCTCCAGGCTCTCGCCCGGTTCCACGAAGCCGGCCAGCGTCGAATACATGGTCGTGTTGGGAAAGCGCTGCGAGTGGCCGAGCAGGCATTTGTCGCCGCGCACCACCAGCATGATCACCGCCGGGTCCGTGCGCGGGAAATGCTGGGTGCCGCATTGGGTGCAGCTCATCACATTGCCCGCCGAACGCGGCTCGCAGCTGCCGCCGCAGACGCCGCAGAAGCGGTGCCGCACGCGCCAATGCATCAGCCCGCGCGCATGGGCCAGCACGGCGGCGTCGCCCGCCGGCAGCAGGCCCGCCACCTGGCGCAGATCGGCGAATTCGCCCTGCGCCTCGGAGAGCAAGGGCAGCGGGTCCTCGGCTTCCGAGCAATCCACCGCGAAAACCGGCTTCTCCTGCCACAGGCCCAGGAAGGCCCAGGGCCCGCCCGCCATGCGGAAGGCGCCCGCCGCGGCGCCGGTCAGCAGCAACGCCTCGGGCCGCCCTTCGGCCACGCCCTTCATCAGGCTCTTGCTGCGCCACACGGGGGCGAAGAGCGTGTCGGGCCCGGCGAGGGCATCGGCGATCCAGGCCGCATCGTCGCGCTTCAGGGCGGCGCGGTCGATGGGGCTTCCGGTATAGGCATTGGGCCGGCTGGCGGGATAGGAGAGCATGCGGGCCAGACCCTGCCACGCGCGGGCCCGATCGGCAATCCGGCTGGCCCTGGCGGCGCGAAGGGGCCATGATCGGCCCATGCGTCGCCTCAGACTGACCTTCACGCTCTCCTTCGCCTTGGTCTTCGCCGCCGCCGTCGCGGTCCATGTCGCCATGCCGCCCCTGGTGGGCATGGCCATCGCGATGCCCGCCGGCGATGGCGTGACGGTGCCGTCGAGCGCGCTCCGCGGCGGCCATATCTGGGTGGTGGAGAAGGAAACCGCCTATCAGCGCGCGGTGAAGACCGCCCCGCGCGCGCCCGGCCAATTGCTGGTCAGCGAGGGCGTCGCCCCCGGCGAGGCCGTGGTGATCGACCCGCCCGCCCGCCTCGTGAACGGCGGCCCCCTGCGCCTGACGCCCTAAGGCAGCCTGAGCGCGGCCGTCACGGCCTCGATGTAATTCGGCCCCACCTGCAGTTCCGCACCGTCGCGCAGCAGCAGCCGCATCATGCCGCGCCCCGGCCGTTCCACACGCGCCACCGCCTCGGGCCGGACGAAATACGAGCGATGCACGCGGATGAGTTGCGACGGGTCCAGCCGCCGCTCGAGCGCCGCCATGGTCACGCGCAGGATATGCGAGCGGGAGGCGGTATTGAGCATGACATAGTCCTTCGCGGCCTCGACCCAGTCGATGCTCGCCACCGGCACGCGCACCCGCCCCTGGCGGCCCGGCACCCAGATGGCGTCCTCCCATGTCCTCCCCGCCGCCGCCGGAGACGCGCGAAGGGAGTCCAGCATCGCCTGCAACGCCGCGACCTCGCCCCGCATCTCCCGTTGCGAAAGCCGGCGCCGCGCCCGTTCCATGGCGGCCCGAAGGCGGTCGAACCGAACCGGTTTGAGCAGATAATCCGCCGCCTCCACCTCGAAGGCATCGGCCGCATAGCGATCGAAGGCCGTCACGAAGACCAGTTCCGGCCGCAGCGGCGCATGAGCCAGGGAGCGCGCCACCGTCATGCCGCTCGGCCCCGGCATCTGCACATCCAGGATCGCGATATCCGGCCGCAGCGCCTCGATCCGCTCCAGCGCCTCCACCCCGTCGGCGGCCGTGCCGACCACCTCGATATCCGGCATCTCCGCCAGCGCCACCGCCAGCCGATCCAGCGCCAAAGGCTCGTCATCCACCAGCAGGACGCGCATCAGGCCGCCTGCCCCAAGGTCATGCCATGGCGCAACGGCATCTGCAGGTCCACGATGAAGCCCTGCGCCTGATAGCTCGCCGCGAGGCGCCCCTGCTCGCCATAGAGCGCCGCAAGGCGCCGCCGCGTGTTGCTCAGCCCGAGCCCCATGCCGCCCTTGGGCCGCCCGCCGGCCAGCGGGCTGCCGTCATCCTCCACCGTCAGCAACAAGGCGTCGGCCTCGCGCCTGGCTCGGACGCGGATCGTCACCGGCCGGCGCGACGGCGCCACCGCATATTTCACCGCATTCTCCACCAGCGGCTGCAGAACGAAGCTCGGCACCAGCGCATCCAGCAGATCCGGCGGGCAGTTCACATGCAGCATCAGCCGGTCGCCAAAGCGCACCGCCTCGATATCGAGATAGGCCTGGATGGTCGCCAATTCCTCGTCGAGCGTCACCTCGCCATTCGGGTCGGCCTCCAGCGACACGCGCAGGAACTCCGAGAGCTTGCCGATCATCCGCTCCGCCTCGGCATTCCGGCGGCTGACCACGAGGCTCGAAATGGCGTTGAGCGTGTTGAACAGGAAATGCGGGTTGAGCTGAAACCGCAGCGCCGCGATCTGCGCCTGCTGCATCGCCTCCCGCGCCTCCGCCAGCATCCGCTGCTGCTCGGCGACGGCGAGATTGGCGATGATCAGGCAGAGGGCCGTCGCATAGAGCCCGTAGATCAGCACGAAAGCCATGGTGCCGGAGGCGAATTCCCGGTGCAGCTGCTCGGAGAAAATCGGTGCCGTGCCGCGCAGCCAGACGATCAGCCCCGCATCGATCGCCGCATGCAGCAGCGCGACCGCCATGCTGCCCGAGGCGATGGCCAGCACGCGCGGCAGCCTGGGCCAGCCATTGGCCCTTTCGATGAGCAGATAGAGCGGCCAGGAAAAGATCAGCCCCAGCACAACCGTCCAAAGGCAGAGCACGACGAGAAAGGAGGGCGCCGGCCGCGCCCCCAGCCATTGCGGCATGGACCACAGCCCGATGCTCACGGCCCAGAGGGCCAGCGTCAGCCAGGCCGCCTCCTTCGCTCCCCGCCTCGCCAGCAAGCCGCCCAGCCGCATTCCACGCCTCCCGCACCGTCATGAAGACGGCAGCTTTATCCCGCGAGGCCCGCGCGGACATCCCGCCCTCGTCGCAGGAAAGGCGGGTTTCGTCGCAGGCACGATCTCCTGAACCCGGCGTAAAAATTGCATCTCCAAAACAACCGTCAAGGGAGATGCGCGTGATCCTCCAGGCCGAACCTTCCCCCATCGCCTTCGACCCCGCCCGCGCGGCGCTCGTGCTGATCGACATGCAGCGCGACTTCCTGGAGCCCGGCGGCTTCGGCGAGACGCTGGGCAACGATGTCGGCCTGCTCCATGCCGCGATCGGCCCCTGCCGCACCGCCCTCTCCCTCGCCCGGGCTGCCGGGATGCTCGTCATCCATACCCGCGAAGGCCACCGCCCCGACCTCTCCGACGCGCCCCCCGCCAAGGTCGCGCGCGGCGCGCCCAGCCAGCGCATCGGCGACATGGGGCCCATGGGCCGCATCCTCATCCGGGGCGAGCCGGGCCATGACATCATCCCCGCCCTCGCCCCCATCCCCGGCGAGCCGGTGATCGACAAGCCCGGCAAGGGCGCTTTCTACGCGACCGAGTTGGAACCCACGCTCCGCCATCGCAGCATCGACACGCTGCTCGTCGGCGGCGTCACCACGGAAGTCTGCGTCCACACCACCATCCGCGAGGGCAATGACCGCGGCTTCCGCTGCGTGGCGCTGGCCGATTGCTGCGCCAGCTACTTCCCCGAATTCCACGCCATGGGCCTGGCCATGATCAAGGCCCAGGGCGGCATTTTCGGCTGGGTCTCCGACAGCGCGGCCCTCGCCGCCGCCTTCGCCCCCAGCCCGGCCTGAACCCTCACCGCCAACCAGGAGAAAGCGTGCCCATGTCCGCCACGACCCACCGCGCCACGCCCTGGTCGCCCCCGCTCTGGACCCCGGGCGACTGGAACGCACTCTTCGGCTTCGGCACCAATATCCTCGTCAACCTGCTGGTCCTGACGGGCCTGCTGCGCTTCGTGCTGCATATGCCCGATGCGATCACCTTCGGCCGCATCCTCCCCGCCGCCGGGCTGATGCTCTTCCTCTCCACGGTCTATTACGCCTGGCTTGCCTACCGGCTGGCCAAATCCACCGGCCGCGACGATGTCTGCGCCCTGCCCTCGGGCATCTCGGTGCCGCATATGTTCGTCGTCACCCTGGTGATCATGCTGCCCATCGCGACCATGACGGGCGATCCGGTGAAGGGCTGGGAGGCCGGGCTCACCTGGGTCTTCATCCAGAGCTTCATCCTGATGATCGGCGGCTTCGCGGCCCCCGTCATCCGCCGCATCACGCCGCGCGCCGCGCTTCTAGGCACGCTGGCGGGCGTCTCCATCACCTTCATCTCCATGCGCCCGGCGCTGGAGATGTTCATGACGCCGGTGATCGGCCTCATCTGCTTCGCCATCGTGCTCGCTGCCTGGTTCGGCGCCATGCGCTACCCGCGCGGCATCCCGGCCGGGCTCGTCGCCATCGCCTTCGGCATCCTCATCGCCTGGGGCGCGGCGGCGCTCGGGCTCGAGACCGGCGGCCGCAGCCTCTCCGCCCTCTGGGCCGGGCTGTCGGGCGTCGGCTTCTCCATCCCCGTCCCCGCCATCGGCCATGTCTTCGGCGGCTTCGACTATCTCGGCATCATCCTCGTCACCGCGATCCCTTTCGGCATCTACGATCTCGTGGAGGCGATGGATAACGTCGAAAGCGCCGAGGTGGCGGGCGATCATTACCCCACCACGCGGGTTCTTACCGCCGATGGCGTGGTCAGCCTCGTCGGCTGCCTGATGGGCAATCCCTATATCAACGCGGTCTATATCGGCCATCCCGGCTGGAAGGCCATGGGCGGGCGCATCGGCTATTCGGCCGCCACCGGCGTCGCGGTGCTTTGCCTCACCTGGCTCGGCATCGTCTCGCCGCTGCTCGATCTGGTGCCCGTCGTCGCGATCAGCCCCATCCTGCTCTATATCGGCATGCTGATCGGCGCTCAGGCCTTCCAGGAGACGCCGAGCCGCCACGCCCCGGCCATCGTCCTGGCGCTGACGCCGCATCTCGCCTCCTGGGCCAAGACGCTGATCGACGGCGCGCTCGGCGCCGCCGGCACCAATGCCGCCGCCGTGGGCATGGCGAAGCTCGCCGGGCTGGGCGTGCTCTATGAGGGGCTTTCCGTGCTCGGCGAAGGGGCGATCCTCTCGGGCCTGATCCTCGCCGCCATCACCGTCTTCATCATCGAGCGCGACTTCACCCGCGCCGCCGCCTTCGCCGGGGCAGGCGCCATCCTCACCTTCTTCGGCTTCATGCATGGCCCGGCGGTGGGCCTGGCCGTCACACCCGGCCTCGCGGCGGCCTATGCGATGATCGGCGCCTTCCTCTATGCCTGCCCGCGCCTGGGCTTGGTGCCGCTCGCGGCACCCATCGTGCCGCCTGCGGCCGAACCGGCCGAGTAGTTCAGGGGTTCTGCGCCGCCCGCAAGGCGCGGCGCAGCTTCGCCACGCCCAGGCGCACTTGGCCCTGGTCGCAGAGGTTCTGCCCCTCGCGCGCGAGGGTGCTCACAGGCTCGGGCAGCGGCCTGGGCAGAAGGCTGATCCGCGTGACCAATTCCCCGCAATATTGCGGGCTGTCGGTATTGGTCCGGAGCACGTCGGCCTGCGCCTGATCGCCCAGCAGCATCAACCCAAGAAGAATCGCGATTCGTCGCATTATGCGACAATGGCAGGCCCCGCCTTCCCGCACCGTGATCGCGGGGTTAATCCCTGCTCATGCTGTATTGCACAATAGAAACGTCTTTTCGCGCGCCCTGATGGTGGTGCGAACGCGGCCGATACTCATCGGTATCGGCAAGCGAGCACCGCCAGATCGGCCATGGCGACTGGCCCTAGCCTGGCAGACGCAGGGTCGCCTTCAGCCCTGGCGGCTGTTGCCCCGGCCGCGCATCCTCGAGCACCAGATCGCCCTGATGCAGCCCCGCCACGGCCCGGACCAGCGAGAGGCCCAGGCCCGAACCCGGCGTGGTCCGCGCCCCATCGGCGCGGAAGAAGCGCTCGCCCGCCCGCATCCGCTCCGCCGCCGAAAGCCCCGGCCCGGCATCGATCACGCTGATCTCGATCGCGCCCTCTTCCCGCCGGGCCTCCAGCCGCAGCACGGCCTCGGGCGGTGAGAATTTCACCGCATTGTCCAACAGGTTCGCCACCGCCTGCAGCAGCAGGTCGCGGTCGCCCACCATGGTCAGCGCGGGCTCGATCGCCGCCTGCAATTGCTGCCCCCGCTCCTCGGCCGAGGCGCCGTAGAGATCGGCGGCATCCTCCAGCAGCGGCGCGAGGTCCAGCGGCGCGAAAGCCGCGCGGCGCGAGCCCGCCTCCGCCTCGGCAATGCGCAGCACCGCCTGGAAGATGCGCGTGATGCCGTCGAGATCGGCAATGCCCTGCTCGATGGCCGCCCGCAGCGCGTCGCTCTCGCTCTGGCCGTCGCCGGGATGGGTGTTCAGCGCATATTCCAGCTTGGCCCGGGCGCGGGCGATGGGCGTGCGCAGGTCATGCGCGATGGCATCCGAAACGCCGCGCACCCCCTCCATCAGATAGGCGATGCGGTCGAGCATGGTGTTCATGCTCTCGGCCAGCCGGTCGAACTCGTCCTTCCGGCCCGAGAGCGGCACGCGATGGCTCATATCGCCCGCAGCGATGGCCGCCGCGGTCGCATAGGTCGGCAGCAGCCGCTTCTCGAGCGAATTGCGCAGCAGCAGCGCCCCGATCAGCGCGAAAACCGCCGCCGCCGCGGAGGACCAGATGATGGCCTCCGTCAGCAGCGCCCGCAGCTCCAGCTTGTCGCCCACATCGCGCCCGACGAGCATGATGTCGCCATTGGGCAGCGTGGTGCGCAGCAGCCGCGCCTCGCTCGCGACGCCGTCGAGCAGCAGCGGATAGGTGAACCAAGGCGAATCGACGCCCAGATCCTGCGGCGCATTGTTCAGATTACCGGCGTAGCGCGTGCCGTCGCGCCCGGTCAGCAGGTAGAGCGTGTCATTCTCGGCATCGACCGCAATTCGCTCGGCGATCGCCTCCACCACGCCCGGCCGCCCGCCATCACGGAAACGCTCGGCCAGGGCCATGCTGTCGGCGCGGATCGCGGCATCGGTCTGCCGGTCCAGCGCGCCCGCCGTGCCCCACCAGAGCATGCCGGAAAAGGCCAGCCCCGCCACGGCGAAGAGCGAGGCGAAGAGCAGCGCGAAGCGGAAGCCGGCACTGGCCATGAGCCGCACCACCGGCCATCCCCGCGCGGGCGGAAGAGGCGGGCGGAGGGGGGTCACGGCCGGTCTGCCTGGACTGGGATAGCGGCGGCGAAGAATCGGCGTCAGCTATCGGCGTTGATCATGTAGCCCGCGTTGCGGACGGTATGGATCAGCGGCTTGTCATAGCCCCGGTCCAGCTTCTGCCGCAGGCGGGAGACATGCACGTCGATCACGTTGGTCTGCGGGTCGAAGTGATAGTCCCAGACCTTCTCGAGCAGCATGGTGCGCGTCACCACCTGGCCCGCATGGCGCATCAGATGCTCCAGCAGCCGGAATTCGCGCGGCTGAACCTCGATCTTCTTGCCGCCGCGCGTGACGGTGCGGGAAAGCAGGTCCAGCTCCAGATCGGCGACCTTCAGCCGCGTCGCGGGGGCATCGCCGGCCGGGCGGCGGCCCAGGGCCTCCACGCGGGCCAGCAGCTCCGCGAAGGCGAAGGGCTTGACCAGATAGTCGTCGCCACCGGCCTTGAGCCCCTTCACGCGCTCATCCACCGCCGAAAGGGCGGAGAGGAAGAGCACGGGCGTCTTGTTGTCCTGCGCCCGGAGCGTCTCCACGAGGCGGACGCCATCCACACCGCCCGGCAGCATCCGGTCCAACACCAGCAGGTCGAAGGACTCGCTGGCGGCCAGGAAAAGCCCGTCCCGCCCATTGGTGGCATGCTCCAGGGTATGCCCCGCTTCCTGGAGCCCCTTCTTCACGAAGCGGGCGACCTCGGCATCGTCCTCGACCAGCAGAATTCGCATCGGTATGGCACCGCAACCGTTGACAGGTTTTTGTTTCTAAACGGGCTTTGGGGCAATCACAACGGGCGGCTTTGTAAGCTCGCCCAACCGGTCGTTACATCGGATCTGAAACGAAGTGATGAAACGAAGGCCGAGCCTGGGCGGGGGCTGCCTGAGCCGTGGCCAGCATCACCGGGCGCCAGCGCGGCCGCGGCTGTTCGGCCGGCTGGGAGGGAGCCGCGGGCGGCGCCCTTTCCGGCGCGCAGGCCGTCATGCCGAGGAGAAGACAGAAGAGACCGAGCCGCTTTGCCATGCCACCACTCCATGCTGCGCCGCACAGAGTGACAATTTCAAACAAGCCGCATCAAGCGAAGCGAGGCCCGGACCGGCTTTTCAACCGAACTGTGAGAACCCTCACGGCGCCTCTAGCTATGATCGCCGGGCGCCCGCGAGTCGCCCCGGCGCTATCCGGCCGCGAAGGCGGTTCCCGCTTGCGGCCGCGACCCTGCCCCAGGCAGGCATTGCCCGAACCGGCCATGCCGGATGGCGCTCTGGCCTTAGCTCGGCGATGCCGGCCGCCGCCCCACCTGCACGGCCACATCCTGCGCCCGCCCGTCGCGCAGCAGCGAAACGCGCAGCGTCTGCCCCGGCGGCGTGCCCGCCACGGCGCGGATCAATGCGCTGCTGGTGCTGATGCGCTCGCCGTTCAGCGCGGTGACGATATCGCCCACCCGCACCCCGGCCCGCGCCGCCGGGCTGCCGCGCTCGACGCCGCCCACCAGCACGCCGCGCCGGCCCCGCGCGCCGTCGGTCGGGTTCATGTCCTGCACCGAAACGCCGAGCCAGCCGCGCTCCACCCGGCCTTCGCGGCGAAGCTGCTCGATCACACCCTTCGCCAGGTCCGACGGCGTCGCGAAGCCGATGCCGGCCGAGGCGCCGGAGGGCGAATAGATCGCCGTATTGATGCCGATGACCTCGCCGCTCGTGTTGAAGAGCGGCCCGCCCGAATTGCCGGGGTTGATCGCGGCATCGGTCTGGATGAAGTCGTCGAAGGGCCCCGCGCCGATCTCGCGCCCGCGCGCCGAGATGATGCCCGAGGTGACGGTGCCGCCGAGTCCGAAGGGATTGCCCGCCGCGATCACCCATTGCCCCACGCGGGAACTGCCCGAGCTGCCCCAGGGCACCGCCGGCAGCGGCTCGCGCGGCTCGACCTTCAGCAGCGCGAGATCGGTCAGGTCATCGGTGCCGACAACCTTGGCCGTCAGCTCCGTCCCATCCTGCAAGGCGACCACGATGCGCGTCGCGTTGCCGACGACGTGGTTGTTGGTCACGACGTAACCGGCCGGGTCGATCACGAAGCCCGAGCCCGCGCCCTGCACCTGCTGGCGCCCGCGCCGCTCGCGGAAATAGCGCTCGAAGGGCGTGCCCCGCATTTCGGGCGGAATCTGCACCTGCTGCTCGCTCACCACGGCGATATTCACCACCGAGGGCAGCACCCGCTCGGCGAGATCCGCGAAATCGGGCATGAGCCCGCGCTGGGCAAAGGCCGCCTTGGGCAGCAGGGCCGGGGCGGCCATGAAAGCGGCCAGCCCGAAAATGGCGGCGCGACGACCTGTGGAATCGGGGGGCATGCTCGTCATGACGCGGTATGAATTCCTTCGATACCTTAATTCTGGGGTGAAGTGCCGCTTCCATCAACCTAGGCGAGGAATCGGCCGGTTACCAATCCGGTTGCGGATTTAACCTCAGGTCTCCCGGCTCGGATCCTCCGGCCAATTGTGCTTCGGATAGCGCCCCCGCATATCCTTCCGCGCATCCGCCCAGCCGCCCTTCCAGAACCCGGCGAGATCGCCCGTCACCGCGATCGGCCGCCCGGCGGGCGAAAGCAGCGCCACCTGCAACGGCACGCGCCCCTGCGCGAGCTTCGGCATATCCGCCATCCCGAAGAGATGCTGCGCCCGCGCCTCGAGCGTCGGCACCTCGCCGGTATAGTCGATCGCCGCCGAACGCCCGCCCGGCAGATCGACCCGCGCGGGCAACAGGCTGTCGAGCTTCCGCTGCTGATCGTAGGGCAGCAAGCCCCGCATCAGATCGGCCGCGCCCAGCGACTTCAGCGCCGAGAGCTTCGTCTGCCCCACGAGATGCGGCGCGAGCCATTCCTCGACCGAGGCCGCCAGCGCCGCATCCGACACGTCGGGCCAATTCTCGGGGTCGATCTTCCGCATCCAGCCCATGCGCGCCCGCGTCTGCTTCGCCGCTTCGTTCCAGTCGAGATCGCGAAAGCCGCGCTCCGCCGCCGCTCGCGCCAGCGCGCCCGCCACGGCCACCGGGTCGGGGTTCGGCAGGGTCGATTCCTCCAGCACCAGCGGCCCGAGCCGCAGCCGCCGCCGCGCCAGCACCGCCCCGGCACGGGCATCGAATTCGGCCACTTCCTCGCGCCTCAGCCGCTCCGGAAACCGCGCCTCCAACACCGCCCGCTCCAGGGGCGCGGCCATGCGAATGCGCGCCTCCGTCCCCGCCAGGTCCAGATCCGCCACGGCCAGCAGCGCCGACTTGCCCAAAGGATCGGTCCCCGGCACCCGCGCGCCCTGCCCGCCCGCGAGGCGGAAGGCGCCATCCATCACGCCCCGCTTGGCCGCGATCCGGTCCGGAAAGCCCGCGGCCAACAGCGGCCCCGATTCCCCGCCCGGCAGCGTATCGCCATGCAGGCCCAGTCGGCGCCGATGCATCGCCGCCGCCCGGCGAATGCGCTGCACCGCGCCCCGATCGGCATTGGGATGGTCGCCCCCATGCAGCAGATCGAGCCGCAGCCGGATATCGACCGGCCCGTCCCGATCCCTGATGGGGTCACGCTCCTCCAGCAGCGCCGCGAGATCGGCCGCCAGTGCCTGCTCACCCGGATCCCCCGCGGCCAGCAACATGCGCGCGAGGCGCGGATGCGTGCCCAGCCGCGCCATGCGCTGCCCCATCGGCGTCACGCGCCCTTCGGCATCCAGCGCGTCGAGATCCCGCAACAGCGCCCGCGCGGCGGCCAGCGTCCCGCCCGGTGGGGCATCGAGGAAGGCCAGTTCCGTCGGCTCCGCCCCCCAGGCGGCGCAATCGAGCGCCAGGGAGGAAAGCTCGGCCTCCAGCATCTCCGGCCGATCCATCGCCGGCAGGCCGCGATGAAGCTGCTCCGTCCAGAGCCGGATCGCCACCCCCGGCGCCGTGCGCCCGGCGCGACCGGCCCGCTGCTCGGCGGTGGCCTTGCTCACCCGGATGGTCACCAGCCGCGTCAGCCCGCTCGCCGGGTCGAGCTTCGGGGCGCGGCGGAAGCCGCCATCCACCACGATCCGCACCCCCGGCACGGTCAGGCTGGTCTCGGCGATGGAGGTCGCCAGCACCACCTTCCGGCGCGGCCCGGGCTGCAAGGCCCTGTCCTGCTCGGCGGGCGGCAATTCGCCATGCAGCGGCAGGACATCGGCCTCGATGCCCGAGAGCCGCTCCATCGTCCGCCTGATCTCGCCCCAGCCCGGCAGGAACGCCAGCACATCGCCCGGATGCTCGCGCAGCGCCTGGCGGATCGTGCCCGCCATGGCATCGGCCAGTTCGCGCGGCTCCTTCAGGTCCCGCGCCCGATGCTCGATCTCGACCGGATAGGCCCGCCCCAGGCTCTCCACCACCGGCGCGGCCGCCCCGCCCTCCTGCAGCAGGCCCGAGAAGCCAGCCGAGTCGAGCGTCGCCGACATGGCGATGATCCTGAGTTCCGGCCGCAGCCCCCGCTGCAAGTCCAGACACAGCGCCAGGCCGAGATCCGTATCGAGATGCCGCTCATGCGCCTCGTCGAAAATCACCCCCGCGACGCCTTCGAGCCCAGGGTCCGACTGCAGGCGCCGCACCAGCAAGCCCTCCGTCACCACCTCCACCCGCGTCGCCGCCGAACCGGCGCGGTCGAGCCGCGTCGCGAGGCCGATGCGCTGGCCCAGCGGCTCACCCAGCAAATCCGCCATGCGCCGCGCCGCCGCCCGGGCCGCCACGCGCCGCGGCTCCAGCACCAGCAGCTTCTGCCCCGCCGCCCAGGGCTCGGCGGCCAGCACCAGCGGGGCCAGCGTCGTCTTGCCCGCGCCGGGCGGCGCGACCAGCACGGCATTGCTGCGGGCCCGCAGCGCCTCGCACAGCGCCGGCATGGCCTCGGCCACGGGAAGGTCGGGATATGGGTCGGGGATCATCCGCGCCGAGGGGCCACAAACCGCGCCGCCGGGCAAGACCTCACGAGGATGTCATCTTAACTTGACGCCGCCGTGAGCTGTAGGCATCGAAGAAAACTAGCGCCCAGGTTGAAGGGCGTGAGACATCTCGCGCCCGGAATCATGCCGTTCTGAACGTCCAGGAATGAAAATCCTCTCGCTCCCGCGCCTGCTCGCGCCCCTCCTTCTGGCCCTGCTGACGACGGCTCCCCTATTGGCCCCCGGTGCCTGGGCCCAGACGCAGCGCAGCACCCGCCCGAGCCAGAACGAGCAGATCTGCCGCTCCCAATGCCAGGCCGATTTCCGCCAGACGCCGGGTGCCACGGCCACGACCTATCAGGCCTGCATGATCCGCTGCCAGGCCGGGCAGCAATTCTCCGCCGCCAATTCCGGCCGCGCCGCCAACCGCGCCAGCCCCAATAACGCGACGGGCCTCGGCCGCGCGCCCACGCCCCCCGCGACCGCCCAACGCCGCCCCGGCACGGGAACCGGCACGGCAGCCGCCCTGGGCGCAGGCGCCGTAGGTGCCGGGGCCGTGGGGGCGGGTGCGATGACCCATCCCAACCGGGCCAGTTTCGGCGCCATCTACGTCACCCCCGCTCCCGGCGCCGTCGCCGGCCTCGCCGTGGGCCAGGCGGATCGCCTCACGGCCCATCGCCTCGCCGAGGGCAATTGCCTCGCTCGCAATAGCGGCAGTTGCCGGCTGATGAGCGAATTCACCGAACGCTGCGGCGCCGTCGTGGAGGCCTTCCGCCGCGCCCCCGGCTCGCTCTTCATCACGAGCGACCCCTCGACGCGCCAGATCCTCACCATGGCCCAGGGCAGCGGCCCCACCCAGGCCGATGCCGAGAGCAATGCCATGGCCGATTGCAGCCGCCGCGAGCCTACGGCCCAGTGCCGCGTCACCCTCTCGGCCTGCGGCCCGGCCTGACCGCCTGATCGCCGCACGGCGCAAGCGCGGCAATGTCACCGAAGCGTCACGCCCTTCTCCCCCCTCGCGCCTATAGAGGCGGGATGCGGCGCAACCTGACCATCCTGGCCATCCTCGCCCTCACCCAGATCACGGGCTGGGGCGCGGTGGGCACCCTGCCGGTCATCGCGCGGCCCGTCGCCGCAGGCTTCGGCAGCGCCCTGCCGCCGGTCTTCCTCGGCACCTCCGTCATGTTCGTCGCCATGGCCCTGGCAGCGCCCTGGGCGGGGCGCGCCTTCCGCAGCCACGGCACGCAGCGCGTGATGTCCTGGGGCGCGGGGCTGATCGGGCTCGGCCTCTGCCTGCTCGCCCTCGCACCCAACCTGCCCGCCTTCTGGGCCGCCTGGGCGCTGATCGGCGCGGCGGGGGCCATGTTCCTCACCACCGCCGCCTATGCCTATCTCGCCGAACAGGCCGATGAGGCCGCGCGGGGGCTGATCGGCACGCTCATGCTGGTCACGGGCCTGGCGGGCAGCGTCTTCTGGCCCATCACCGCCTTTCTCGAACATCTCCTGGGCTGGCGCGGCGCCCTGCTCGCCTATGGCGCGGTGATGCTGCTCCTGGTCTGCCCGCTGATCCGCTTCGCCCTGCCCGGCACACCCCCTGCCGCCGCAGCCACCGCCACCACGGCCACGCCGCCCGCCCGCAAAGGCCCCGTCTTCGCCCTGCTGGTCGTGGCCATCTCGCTCAACAGCTTCACCACCTTCGGCATCGAGGCCCTGGGCATCGAAATCCTCCGCTCCCTCGGCAATGAGCTGCCCGCGGCCATCGCCATCGCCTCGGCCCTGGGCTTCTGCAAGGTTGGCGGCCGGGTGATCGACCTGCTGGGCGGCAAGCGGTGGGACGGTCTCTCCACCGGCCTGGTCTCGGGCGCGATGATCCCTCTCGGCCTCGCCATTCTCTGGCTGGGCGGCGCCGGCACAATGGGCATCGGCGGCTATCTGCTGCTCTTCGGGGTGGGCAGCGGCGCCTTCGCGGTGGCGCGGGCCACCATGCCGCTCGTCTTCTACAGCAAGGCCGATTACGCGGCGGCCATGGCCACCATCGCCCTGCCGATGAACCTCATCAACGCCCTGGCCCCGCCCGTCCTCGCGGGCCTCCTCACCGGCATCGGCCCCCAGGCGGTGCTGGGCCTGCTCGGCGCGCTCAGCCTCGCGGCACTGGTGCTGCTGCTGCGGCTGAAGGCGCTCGCCCGGCCCGCACAATCACCGGCCGCCGCCTGAACGCCGCGCCTCCATCAGCCGCCGCTCGATCTCCTCCCCGCCCGCGCCCACCAAATCCAGCGGGTCCACCGCGATCTCGATATCCTCGACATCCGGCGCCCGCTGGATGACCACGCTCCGCACGCGCGGCTTCCGCAGCAGCAGATAGGTCGCGACATTCAGCACCGCGAGCGCGGGCAGCATGGTCGCCACCGCCATCAGCGGGTCGCTGAACAGCGCCGCCGCCACGGCCGAGCCCACCAGCCCGCCGCCGATCTGCATGCAGCCCGCCAGCGCCGAGGCCGAACCCGCGATCTTGCCGAAGGGCGCGAGCGCCGCCGTGGTCAATACGGGCGTCAGCATCGCGATGCCGAAGGCCCAGAGCGCCACCGGCCCCATCACCGTCGGCAGCGAGGCCGGAAACACCCGCAGCCCGATCGCGAAGCACAGCGCCGAGACCACCACCACGCAGAGCCCCATCCGCAGGATCGAGGCCTCTCCCATCCGCTTCAGCAGCCGCCCCGTCAGCAGGCTGCCCAGCAGATAGGAGAGCGACTGCATCATCATCGCCAGGCCGAAAGCCGCCGGGCTCAGCCCCACCTCGCCGATCATCACGAAGGGCAGCAGCGGCGAGAGCGTGTAGATCCCGCCCACGCTCAGCCCCAGCATCAGCGCGGGGCGCATGAATTCCGGCTCCCGCAGCAGCCGGCCGTAATTGGCGACGATCCGAACCGGCTGGACCAGGGCCGGGTCGGCCCGCGGATTGGTCTCGGCCGTCGCGAAGCCCAGCACGGCCAGCACCACCACGCCGTAGACGACCATGACGAGGAAAATCCAGTGCCAGCCGAAAAGCCCGAGGATCAGCCCGCCGATGGTCGGCGCCAGCGCCGGGCCGATGGCGAGCATGGTGCCCATCAGGTTCATGATCCGCGCCGCCGAGGCGCCCTGGAACTGGTCGCGCACGAAGGCCCGCGAAATCGCCGCCCCCGCCGCCACGCCGATGCCCTGCATCGCGCGCCCGATCATCAGCACGGTGATGTCGGTGGCGAAAAGCGCGACCACGCTGCCCGCCGTGTAGAGGGCGAAAAAGCCCAGCGCCACCGGCCGCCGCCCATAGCCGTCCGAGAGCGGGCCGCAGAGAAGCTGCGCGAAGGCATAGCCGAGAAAATAGACGGTGATGGTGAGGTTCAGCACCGCCGGCGTGGTCTGGAAATACTCGGCCAGCGTCGGCATCGCCGGGCCGTAGAGTGAAAGGCTCATCGGCCCCAGCGCGATGATCAGCGCGCCGATGAAGGCCGTGCGCCCGGCCGTCATCACGGACTGCTTCGGGGCCTCGCTCATGCCTGCACCTCGGCCTGGAGCCCGTCGCGCAGCCGCCGCAGCAGCGCCTGCAACTGCGCGGCCTCCTCGGCGGTGAAATCCGCCATGGCCCGCGCGCGCACCTGGCTCAGCACCTGCCGCAGCCGCAGGAGCAGGTCGGCCGCCTCGGGCCGCGCCTCGATCAGCTTGGCCCGCCTGTCGCCCGGATCGGGGCGGCGGGTCACGAGGCCCCGCGCCTCCAGCCGGTCCACATGGCCCAGCACGGTCATGGGTTCGAGGGAGAGCCGGGCGGCGATCTCGCTCTGCCGCACCGGGCCCATGACGTCGATCGCGGCCAGCACCCGGCCCTCGCCCGGCGTCACGCCGAGCCCGGCCTCGCTGAGCGCGCGCTCGACGCCCGCGCGCAAGAGCCGCGTGGCGTCGATCAGGATGAAGCCCAGGGGCTCCGGATGGTCATTGCTTGGCACGCATTATCAGTAAGGGCTCCTTACTATGCTGCAAAGCACCATTCGGCGCGCTGGCTCACTCAATCCCAGGCCGGCGCCAGCCCCGCCGGGCTCACGATGCGCCCGTCCGGCCGGGCCAGGGCATGGATCGCGGCCATCTCCGCCTCGGTGAGCGAGAAATCGCCGATGGCGAAATTCTCCGCCGCCCGGGCCTCGCTCACCGTCTTGGAGAGCGCAATTACCCCCGGCTGCTGCACCAGCCAGCGCAGCACCACCTGCGCGACACTCCTTCCATGCGCCGCCGCGATCGCCTGCAGCACCGGCTCGCCCAGCACCTTGCCATCGGCCATGGCGTAATAGGCGGTGAGCGACATGCCAAGTTCCATCGCCGCCGCCAGCACCGGCCGCTGCGAGAGATAGGGGTGATACTCCACCTGATTGGTCACCAGCGGCGCCGCCGACAGCGCCGCCGCCTCGGCCATCAGCGCGGTGGAGAAATTGCTCACGCCGATATGCCGCGTCATGCCGCGCCGGCGCACCTCGTTCAGCGCGCCGATCTGCTCGGCCAGCGGCACGGCCTCATTAGGCCAATGCAGCAGCAGCAGGTCCACATGGTCGGTCTTGAGCTTCCTCAGGCTCTCCTCGACGGAGGCGATGAAGGCCTCGTGCCGATACTTGTCCACCCAGACCTTGGTGGTGAGGAAGACATCGCCCCGCGCCACGCCGGAGGCGGCGATGCCCTCGCCCACATCGGCCTCATTGCCGTAGATCTGCGCGGTATCGACATGGCGCACGCCCATCTTGAGCACATGCGGCACCATGCGGCGGACATCCGGGCCCTTCATGCGGAAGGTGCCGAAGCCGAAAGCGGGGATCTGCGCGCCATGTGCGGTCACGGTCGGGATCATGGTCGAAACTCCAGTCATCATCTTCTTCAGGCAGTCACTTCGGCGGGGCGGCGGTCGAGAGCCGCACTCCAGAGGGTGAGCCCCAGCGCGCCCGCCACCAGCAAGCCGCCCACCCATGGGGTCGAGATAAGGCCGAGCGGGCTATCCACCACCACGCCCCCCAGCCAAGCACCGATGGCGATGCCGAGATTGAAAGCCGCGATATTCAGCGCCGAGGCCACGTCCACGCCCCCGGGCCGATGCTGCTTCGCCAGTTGCACCACATAGAGCTGCAGGCCCGGCACATTGGCGAAGCTGAGGAAGCCCAGCGCCCCGAGCGTCACCAGCGCCAGCCAGGGCGAAGGCGCGGTGAAGGTGAAGAGCACCAGCACCGCCGCCTGCGCCGCGAAAATCCAGATCAGCGCGCGCAGCGGGTCCCGGTCGGCGAAGCGCCCGCCGAGCATGTTCCCCGCCGCGATGGCCAGGCCGTAGCCCACCAGGATCACGCTCACGCTGCCCGCGGCGAAACCCGTCACATGCTCCAGCATCGGCGCGAGGAAGGTGAAGGTCACGAAAGTGCCGCCATAGCCCAGCGCCGTCATGGCGAAGACCAGCAGCAGCCGCCCGCTGCCCAGCACCTTCACCTGCTCCAGCAGGCCGGCCGGCGCGGCGCCGCCCAGGCCCCGCGGCAGCAGCGCGAGAATGCCCGCCAGCGCCACCACGCCCAGGCCCGAGACGGCCCAGAAGGTCGCGCGCCAGCCGAAGGTCTGGCCGATGAAGGTGCCCAGCGGCACGCCCGTCACGATGGCCACCGTCAGGCCCATGAACATCATCGCGATGGCCGAGGCCCGCCGGTCCGGCGCCACCAGCTCGGCCGCGATGGTCGCGCCCACCGAGAAGAAGACGCCATGGGCGAAGGCCGAGACCACGCGCGCCACCAGCAGCGGCTCATAGCTGGCGCTCATGGCAGCCGCCGCATTGCCGATCACGAAAAGGCCCATCAGCCCGGCCAGCAGCGCCTTGCGCGGCACCCTGCCGGTCAGCGCCGTCAGCACCGGCGCGCCGAAAGTGACGCCCAGCGCATAGACGCTGACGATGAGCCCCGCCTTCGGCAGGTCGATTCCAAGATCGGTGGCCACCGTCGGCAGCAGGCCGACGATGACGAATTCGGTCGTCCCGATCGCATAGGCCGCGATCGTCAGGGCGAAGAGAGCAAGAGGCATGGGAATGCTCCGCAACAGGATGATGCCCATGAGGGCTTGTTGCGGCGCAAGATGGGGCGCGGCACAGCTTGCGTGAATGCGCTCAAATGGATCAGCATTCGTGAAGTAAATTCAAAGGAGCCTCCCATGGATAACCGCGCGGGCGAGATGGAGGTTTTCGTCGCCGCGGCCGAGGCGGGCAGTTTCTCCGCCGCCGCCCGCCGCCTGAACCTCAGCCCCTCGGCCGTCAGCAAGGTGGTCTCCCGCCTCGAGGCCCGGCTCGGCACCAGGCTGCTGCTCCGCACCACCCGCGCCTTGCAACCCACGGCCGAAGGCGTCGCCTATCTCGAACGCGCCCGGCAGATCCTGGCCGAGATCGACGAGGCCGAGCGGCTCGTCGCCAATGGCGCGGGCGCCACGCCGCGCGGGCGGCTGCGCGTGAATGCCTCGGTCGGCATCGGCGAGCGCTGCATCGTCCCCCTCCTGCCCGATTTCCTGGCCCGCTACCCGGAAGTGGAGGTGGACCTCACCTTGACCGATGCCATGGTCGACCTGATCGAGAGCGGCGTGGACATCGCCATCCGTATCGGCGAGCTGCGCGATTCCGGCCTCATGGCCCGCAAGCTGATGACGAGCCACCGCCACATCGTCGCCTCGCCCGAGTATCTCGCCCGCCACGGCACGCCCCAGCGCCCGGAGGATCTGCTGGGCCATAACTGCCTGCGCTTCAACTTCCGCCGCGCCCAGGATGGCTGGCCCTTCCGCGACCCGGCGACGGGCGAGCCCTTTACCCTTCCCGTCCACGGCAATTGCTGGACCAATAACGGCCCCACCCAGCGCCAGCTCTGCCTCGACGGGCTCGGCCTCGCCCGGCTCGGCGCCTTTCACGTGGAGCGGGACATCGCGCGCGGCCGCCTCGTCACCGTGCTCGACGAATTCAACGCGGGCGATATCGAGACGGTGCAGGCCGTCTATGTCGGCCACCGCCACCTGGCAGCCCGCCAGCGCGCCTTCATCGACTTCCTGGCCGCCCGGCTTCCCTCTCAGCCGGGCCCTTTCCCGAAAGCGTGAACATTATCTGAGCCGAAAACGGCGCCTTCCTCATATCGCTTAACATATGACATTGACCCCTTGGGCATTTTCCCTAATCAGAAAGTATTATCTCAGAGACGCGGGCCAGATCATAAGTAGTATGTAATCATTTCTGTGACGCCCTACCAAATAATACATAACCATCGGCGACGGCCTGCGTTGTTCTCATGTCCGGTTCTGCCACCCGGAGCCCTCGTATATTACCTTAATACGCACCCAGGAGGAAATTATGCCTCAGAATCGCGGTTTCGCCGCCATGGATCAGCAGAAGCAGCGCGCCATTGCCTCTAAGGGCGGGCAGAGCGTCGCTCCCGAATCCCGTTCGTTCTCCAAGAACCCCAGCCTCGCCGCCGAAGCCGGCCGCAAGGGTGGCCAGAGCGTCGCGCCGGAGGATCGCTCCTTCGCCAAGAATCCGGAGCTCGCGGCCAAGGCCGGGCGCAAGGGCGGCCAGAGCGTGGCCCCGGAAGCCCGCTCCTTCTCAAAGAACCCAGGCCTTGCCGCCGAGGCTGGCCGCAAGGGCGGCGCCGCCAGCCATAGCGGCAATGGCCGCAGCCGCCAGGCCCGTGCCACCTCCACCTCCACCCCCACGGCCGCCCGCGAAGCGGCCACCGCCGATTCCGGCACCGCCGCCTGAAGCCCTGACGGGCCCACAAACGCACGCCACCCAGCGCGATCGAACGCGAGGAGGAAGCATGTCGTCCAAAGCCCATCCCCCGCCCATCCCGCCCGCCAATCGGGCGCCGCAGCCCGGCAAGCCCACCCAGGCGCAGCCGGTCCAGCAGCCCGATGCCAACAAGCTGCGGGATAAGGAAGGCCAGAGCGACAATCTGGCCGAAAACACCCATCACCAGGGCTACCAGCAGGATCGCTGACCAGGGCCCTTCCGTGACGACCGCCAGGGGCGGGCCGCAAGGCCCGCCCTTCGCTTGTACGGCTCACACGCAACGGAGCGCGCATTTGTGCATTGCTGCACAGGACCGCCCTGTCACCCTGCCTCGATCCGGTCCCGACTCGTTCGCGCCCGATACCGCGCCCGACCTTTCTGGCTGGACCCTATTGGCGGAGACCTTCCCATGCCGACCATGCTGCCGCGCCGCCCGCTTCTCGCCGGCCTCGCCCTCGCTGCCCTCGCGCCCCGCTGGGCCTTCGCCCAGGGTGCCGCCCGGCCCATCACCGTCAGTTCCAAGCTCGACACGGAAAGCGCGCTGCTGGGCGAGATGATCGCGCAGACCCTGGAGGCCCGGCGCCTGAGCGTCACCCGCCGCCTGCAGCTCGGCCCCACCCGCATCACCCGCGCGGCCCTGCTCGCGGGCGAGATCGACATCTATCCGGAATATACCGGCAACGGCGCCTTCTTCTTCAACCAGGAGCAGGATCCCGCCTGGCGCGACCCCGCCAAGGCCTATGAGAAGGTCAAGGCGCTCGATGCCGAGCGCAACAAGGTCATCTGGCTCTCGCCCGCCAGCGCCAACAACACCTGGGCCATCGCCGTCCGGAAGGACACGGCCCCGAAAGGCGAGACGCTGACCAGCCTGGAGGATCTCGCGCGCCTGCTGAAAACCGGCTTCCGCAGCCAGTTCAAGCTCGCCGCCTCGGCCGAATTCGTCGAGAGCCCCGCCGCCCTGCCCGCCTTCCAGCAGACCTATGATTTCAAGCTGGAGCCCTCGAACCTGCTGGTGCTGGCGGGCGGCGATACCGCCGTCACCATGCGCGCCGCGGCCGAGAAGATGAACGGCGTGAATGCCGCCATGGTCTATGGCACCGACGGCGCCATCGCGGCGCTCGATCTGCAGGTGCTGGCCGACCCCAAGGGCGCGCAGATGGTCTATCAGCCCGCGCCCACGGTGCGCGGCCCCATCGCCGAGGCCCATCCGCAGCTCGGCGAATGGCTGAAGCCCGTCTTCGACAGCCTCACCCTCTCCGGCCTGCAACAGCTCAACGCCAAGATCGTTGTCGAGGGCCAGAACAACAAGGACGTCGCCAAGACCCATCTGCGCGGCCTCGGCATCGGCTGAACCGGGCGTGCTCTCCCTCACCGGCACGGCTGCGGGCGGCGACGCAGTTCCCGTCCCGCGCGAGGCCACGGCGGCCACACTGCTGGCCGCCATCGCGGCCGGGGCGCCCTTCCTGCTGGGCTGGCTCTCCATCGCGCCCAACCGCCTGCTCTCTCCCCGCCCGGTGCCCTTGCCGGCCGAGCCCAGCGTCATGGCGGCGCTGGCGCTCTTCCTCGCCGCCTGCCTCGGCATCGCGCTGCTCGCCCGCCGCCGTGCCTTGCTGCCCTGGGCGGAGCTCAGCGCCGGGCTCGCCTTCATCGCGCTCCTCGCCTGCACCGGCCTCGGTGCTGGAGCGGCCCTGGACGGCGCCAGCGCCGTGGCGCGTGCGGCGCCGGGTGCGGGCATCTGGTGCGCGCTCCTGGCCCTCCTCCTCGCCGCCGGCTGCTGCGCCGCCGGGGGCGGCGAGGCGGAAGGCGCCATTCCCTATCGCATGCTGGCCCTGGCCATTCCCGGCGCCGTCGCCCTGGGCCTTACGGGCACCCTCGCGCCCCTCTCCCTCATGCGCGAAGCCGCGTCGCGCGGGCCCGAACTCGCCGCCGCTCTCGGCCAGCACATCCTCCTCGCCATCGGCGCGCTTCTGCTGGCCATGGCCCTGGCCATCCCGCTCTCGCTCCTGGCCCTGACCCGGCGGCGGCTCGAGGCCGCGCTCATGGCCATCGCCAATGGGCTCCAGGTCGTGCCCTCCATCGCGCTTTTCGGCCTGCTCATGGCCCCGCTCGCCGGGCTTGCCGCCGCCTTTCCGGGGCTGAGGGCGATCGGCATCGCGGGCATCGGCCCGGCGCCTGGGGTGATCGGCATCGCCGCCTATCTCCTCCTGCCCCTCGCCGCCGGGATGCTCGCCGGCCTCCGCCAGGCGCCGCGCGAGGTGATCGACGCCGCGCGGGGCCAGGGCATGGGCGAAGGCGCCATCCTGCGAGACATCCGCCTGCCACTCGGCGCGGGCGTCATGCTCGGCGGGCTCCGCGTCGCGGCGGTGCAGGCCATCGGCCTCGCCACCCTGGCCGCGCTGGTCGGCGGCGGCGGGCTGGGCGCCATCGTCTTCCAGGGCATCGGGCAATTCGCGGGCGACCTCATCCTGCTCGGCGTCCTGCCCATCGTCGCGCTCTCCCTCTGCGCCGATGCCGCCCTCGCCCTGGCCCAGCACCTCCTGACCCCCGCCGGGGCGCGCGCATGATCCGCTTCGAGAAGGCCACCAAACGCTACGGCCAACGCAGCGTCGTCGATGCCGTCTCCATGGAAATCCCCGCCGGGCGGCTCTGCGTGCTGCTGGGGGAATCGGGCTCGGGCAAATCCACCCTCATGCGCATGGTCAACCGGCTGGTCATCCCCGATGCCGGCCGCGTGCTGCTCGATGGGCGCGACACGGCCTCCATCCCGCCCGAGCCGCTCCGCCACGGCATCGGCTATGTCATCCAATCCGTCGGCCTCTTCCCGCATTGGACGGTGGCGCGGAACATCGCCACCGTTCCCACCCTGCTCGGCTGGGACGCCGCCCGCATCGCCGCCCGCGTCGATACGCTGCTCGACCTCATGGGCCTGCCGCCCGACCAGTTCCGGGGCCGCTACCCGCATGAGCTTTCCGGCGGCCAGGCGCAACGCATCGGCCTCGCCCGCGCGCTCGCGGCCGACCCGCCGGTGCTGCTGATGGACGAACCCTTCTCCGCCCTCGACCCCGGCATCCGGCGCGGGCTGCAACGCGCGCTGCGCGACCTGCACGCGGGCAGCGGCAAGACCATCCTCTTCGTGACCCATGACGTGGAGGAGGCGCTTCTCCTCGCCGATGACCTCGCGGTGATGCAGGACGGCCGCCTCATCGCCCATGGCCGCCCCGCCGAGGTGCTGCGCCGTGACGCCGAGCCCGCCATCCGCCGCCTTTTCGGCGAGGCCACCCTCGCCTTCCACCGTCTCGGCACCCTGCCCGCCGCCAGCGTCGCCATCGGCGCGGATAAACTCGCCATCGGCGCGGATGAAAGCCCCGGCGGCATCGCCGACACGCCGCTCCTGCACGCCGATGCCAACTGCAAACAGGCGCTGATGCTGATGCTCGACCAGGGCACCGACCGCGTCGCCCTGCCCGACGGCGCCGTGGTCCGCCTGCCCGACGTGATGGCCGCCTCCGGGGCCGCATCCGACGCTGCCTTCAGGACGGCGCCTCGGGCCTCGCCGGGCGTCGCCCCCGAGGCGGCTTCTGGAACCGCCCCATGAGGCCCTTCGCGCGGGGCCGCCTCGCCCTGCTGGTCCTTCAACTCCTGATCTTCCTGCTGGCCCTCGCCGTCGCTCCGCGCCTCGGCGCGCTCTGGGGCGCGCCCTTCCCCGAGGTGCAGCGCCCCGCCTGGGACCAGCGCGACTGGTTCGCGCTGCTCGGCGCGCATCTGCTCCTGGCCCTCGGCGCCTCGGCCCTGGCGGCGCTGCTCGGCCTCGCCGCCGGCACGCTCGCCACCCGCCCGGGCGGCCGCCGCCTGCGTCCGCTGCTCGATGCGGCCTTCTCCCTCGCCCAGGCCATCCCGCCCATCGCGGTCATCGCCCTCGCCCTGCCGCTGCTCGGCTTCGGCACGGCGCCCACCCTGCTGGCCCTGGTGCTCTATGCCTGCCTGCCGGTGATGCGCGGCACGGTCGCGGGGCTCGATGGCGTGCCGCCCGGCGTGCTCGATGCCGCGCGCGGCGCGGGGATGGGGCGGCTGCGCATCCTCTTCCAGATCGAACTGCCCCTGGCGCTGCCCGTCATTCTCGCGAGCCTGCGCCTTGCCGTCGTGCTCTCCATCGCCACCGCCGCCGTGGGCTCCATGGCAGGCGCGGAGAGCCTCGGCACGCCTATCGTCACGGGGCTCGCCAACAATAACAGCGCCTATATCCTGCAGGGCGGCCTTTTCACCGCCTGGCTCGCCCTGCTCGCCGACCAGGCCCTCTCGCTGCTCGCCCCGCGCGAGAGGGCCTGAGCCTTCACGCCCCTCGCAGAGCCCGATGCGGGACGGGGGGCGCAGACAAGCCAGCCGAGCCACCCCGCCACCTCCCGGCGCTCAGCCGCTCGCCTTCTCCAGCAGCGCCATATCCTCCGCCCCCAGCGCCAGCGCCGCCGCCTTGGCGAAGCTCGCCACCTGCTCCACCCGCGTCGCGCTCGCGATGGGCGCCGTGACGCCCTCCCGCGCCATCAGCCAGGCCAGCGCCACTTCGGCGGGCTTGGCGCCATGCCGCCCCGCCACCTCGTCCAGCGCCTTCAGGATCGCGAAGCCGCGCGGGTTGAGATATTTCTTCCCGATCCCGCCGCCTCGCGCCGACTGGCCCAGATCCGCCTCCGAACGGTATTTGCCCGAGAGGAAACCCGAGGCGAGGCTGTAATAGGTCACGACGCCCAGCCCTTCCTTCAGGCAGAAGTCGCGGCGCGGCCCGTCATAGCTGGCGCGGTCGTAGAGATTGTACTCCGGCTGCAGCACCTGATAGGCGGGCAGCCCATTCTCCTTCGACGCCTTCAGCGCCTCGGCAAGCTGCGCGCCGTCGAGGTTCGACGCACCGATCGACTTGATCTTCCCCGCCTTCAGCAGCTTGTCATAAGCGTCGAGCGTCTCCGCATAAGGCGTCTCCGGGTCGGGCCAATGCGAGAAATAGAGGTCGATGCTCTCGACCCCGAGCCGCGAGAGCGAACCCTCGACCGCCTGGAGAATCCACCGCTCCGACAGCCCCTTCTGTCCGGGCTTCCGCAGGTCCGACCCGACCTTGGTGAAGATCACCACCTTGTCCCGCATCCCCGGCCGGGCCTTCAGCCATTTGCCGATGATGGTCTCGGATTCGCCGCCCTGATTGCCCGGCGCCCAGGCCGAATAGACATCCGCGGTGTCGATGGCGTTGAAGCCGTGATCGACGAAAGCGTCGAGCACGGCGAAGCTCTGCTTCTCGTCGATGGTCCAGCCGAAGACATTGCCCCCGAAGACGAGCGGGGCGATCGAGAGGCCGGTCTTGCCGAGCGCACGATGCTGCATGGATGCATTCCCTCTTTTCGCTGCCCTCGAAGATGAGCCCCGCCCCGGCGCCCATCAACCCGCCCCCCCCCTCTCGCGCCCTCCCCGCAAGGGCGGCTAGGCTGGCGGCCAACCAGCCGCATCCCCGGCATCACACGGAGAAGCCCATGCCCGTCGAAAAGGTCGCCCTCGTCACCGCCGCCGGCAGCGGCATGGGGGCCGCCGCCGCCCGCCGCCTCGCGAGCGACGGCTATCGCGTCGGCATCCTCTCCTCCTCCGGCAAGGGCGAGGCGCTGGCGGCCGAACTCGGCGGCTTCGGCGTCACCGGCTCCAACCAGTCGATGGAAGACCTCCAGCGCCTGGTCGATGGCGCCGTCGAGCGCTGGGGCCGGGTGGACGTGCTGGTGAACAGCGCAGGCCACGGCCCGCGCAAGCCCGTGCTCGACCTCACCGACGAGGATTGGCACAAGGGCTTCGACGTCTATTTCCTCAATGTCGTCCGCCCCACGCGGCTGGTGGCGCCGATCATGCAGAAGCAGGGCGGCGGCGCGATCATCAATATCTCCACCGCCTGGGCCTTCGAGCCGAGCCCGATGTTCCCCACCTCGGCCGTCGCCCGCGCGGGGCTCGCGGCCTTCACCAAGCTCTTCGCCGATGAATACGCGCCCCACAACATCCGCATGAACAACGTACTGCCCGGCTGGATCGACAGCCTGCCCCAGCGCGACGAGCGCCGCGACAGCGTGCCAATGCAGCGCTACGGCAAGGCCGAGGAAGTCGCCGCCACCATCGCCTTCCTCGCCTCCGACGGTGCGGCCTATATCACCGGCCAGAACCTCCGCGTGGATGGCGGCCTGCACCGGAGCATCTGAGGGCCAGCCTTGCCGAGCGCGGGATGCCGCATGGAGGCACTCCCGCTTTTCGCTGCACCAAGATGAGCCCAGCCTTCGGCACCGGCGCCATGGCCGCCCATGGCCCGTAGCGGATATGTCAGCCCTCAGACCTGGGCCACACCCCCATCCACACAAAGCTCCGCGCCGGCGATGTAGCTCGCCTCATCGCTGAGCAGGAAAGCGGCGGCGGCAGCCACTTCCTCGGGCCGCGCGAGCCGGCCGAGCGGGATGAGCGAAAGCAGCGCCGCTCGCTCCTCAGCGCCCACCGCCGCCATCATCGCGGTATCGGTCGGCCCAGGGCTCACGACATTGACGCGAATGCCGCGCGGCGCCAGCTCCGCGGTCCATGTCCGCGCATAGGAGCGAAGCGCCGCCTTCGAGGCCGAGTAAGAGCCCCTCGTGGGCACGCCGATGGCATCGGCGATGGAACCGATCAGCACGATGGAGCCACCGGCGCTCATGGCCTTCAGGGCAGCCTTCGCGGCCGGGACGGGGCCGCGGACATTCAGCGTGAAATGCCGGTCGACATTCTCGGCGCTTTCCGCCTCGAGCGAAGCCGGCTCCGAAATCCCGGCATTGAGAACCAGCGCGTCGATCCGCCCGAAGGTCTCCTGAACGGCGGAGATCGCCGCCTCGATCTCCTCCGGCTTGCCTGCATCGGCCACCAGGCCGCGAACCTTCGGGCCGATCGACGCCGCGACCTTGGCGACCTCCGAAGAGCTCCGCCCCGTAATGGCGACGCTGGCGCCTTCCGCCGCAAGCCGCTCGGCAATCGCCAGGCCGATACCCTTCGCGCCACCCACGACCAGCGCGATCTTGTCCGTCATTCTCGCCATCGAAAAAACTCCAGGATGATGATGGCGATCTAGATATAGGGTTTATATCTGCTATCAATTACGCACCTTGAGGTGAGTAGATATGGCCGACGATACCGAACTCGACATCGAAGCCGCCTGCGCTTTGCGGAACATGACGCTCGTTCGCCCGGTTCTCGACCGGATCGCGGATAAGTGGACGATCCTGATCCTCACTGTCCTTTGCCCCAGGCCGGCCCGCTTCAACGAGATCAAGCGGCGCGTGGGCTGCATCACCCACAAGGCCCTGGCGGACGCCTTGAAGCGCCTGGAACGCAATGGGCTCGTGACCCGCACGGTGCTGCCGACCAGCCCCATCGGCGTCGAATACGCGATCACGCCGCTTGGCCACTCGCTCCGGGGCCCGTTCGAGGCGCTCTGCGACTGGGCCGTCGCCAATGGGCAGAGTTTTCTGGAAAGCCCGCCTTCGCAAATCGCCAAGGCCGAAGAGGCACAGCCGGCAACCGCGGCCTAGCGTGGCGACCGTAGCCCGGCTGACGGAAGAAGGGTCGAAGATGGGGCAGCGGCCCCGTTACCCTTCTTCACACCTGCCCCGCCCCAACTCACCCTTGCGGCACCGCCCGCAAAAGGCTTTCTGAGCCCATGCGCCCCGCCTTGCCCGCCCTCTCCCTGCTGCTTGCCCTCGCCGGCGGGGCCATCACCCTGGGCGCGCAGCCCGCGCGGGCGCTCGAGAGCCTGCCCGTCACCTCTTCCCGCGCCAGCGTCACCCTGGTCGCCGAGAAGGATGTCGTGGCCCCCGGCCAGCCCTTCCGCCTCGCGCTGCGCCAAGTCCTGGCCCCCGGCTGGCACACCTATTGGCGCAATGCGGGCGATGCCGGCGCACCGACCGAGATCACCCTCACCCTGCCCGACGGCACCAAGGCCGGCCCCATCGAATGGCCCGCCCCGCAGCGCATCCCCTATGGCCCGCTGGTCAGCTTCGGCTATGAGAATGAGGCCTTCCTCCCCCTCACCGTCACCCCTTCGACCAGTTTCAAGCCGGGCGACGTCCTGACCATCGAGGCCGAGGCCACCTGGCTCGTCTGCAATGACCTCTGCATCCCCGAGGAAGGCCAGTTCCGCCTAGACCTGCCCGTGGAGGCCATTTCCGCCAAGGTGGATGAGGCCTTCGCGCCCAGTTTCGAGCGCGCCGAGGCCGAACAGCCCCGCCCCGCGCCCTGGCGGGTCACCGCGGGCTTCGCCGGGAAGCAGGGCGCCATCGCGCTGCATGGCGCCGATCTCTCGCCCGAGACCGTCGCCACCGCCTTCTTCTTTCCCGACGAGACGGGGCTGATCGACAATCCCGCGCCTCAGCCCCTGAGCGTGGCCGATGGCGTGCTGCGCCTCGGCCTCACCCAGGGCAGCGCGGAGGTGCCCCGCACCATCTCGGGCGTGGTCCGCATCACCGACCGCGCGGGCGGCAGTTCCGCCTATGCCGTCTCGGCCGAGGCCGGGCCCGTGCCCCCCGCGCCGGCCATCGGCGGGCTGTGGCAGGCGCTGCTCTTCGCCTTCCTGGGCGGGCTGATCCTCAACCTCATGCCCTGCGTCTTCCCCGTGCTCGCCATGAAGGCCGTGGCCCTGGCAAGGCTCTCGGGCGAAGCGCGCGGCCGGGTCCGCGCCCATGCGGCGAGCTATACGCTGGGCGCCGTGCTCTCGCTCACCGCGCTCGGCGGGGCCATCATCGCCCTGCGCGCGGCGGGGAGTGCGGCCGGCTGGGGCTTTCAGTTCACCGAACCGGCCTTCGTCGTCGCCAGCGCCTGGTTGATGCTGGCCGTGGGGCTGAACCTCTCCGGCGTCTTCGCCATCGGCGGCCCGACAGGCGCGGGCGAGGGCCTGGCCTCGCGCGGCGGCCATCTGGGCAGTTTCTTCACCGGCGCGCTGGCCGTGCTGGTGGCCACGCCCTGCACCGCGCCCTTCATGGCCACCGCCCTCGGCGTCGCGCTCGCACTGCCGCCCGCGCTCGGCCTCGCGATCTTCGCGACGTTGGGGCTCGGCCTCGCCGCCCCCTATGCGCTGCTGGCGCTCTTCCCCGGCCTCGCGCGCTTCCTGCCGCGGCCCGGCGCCTGGATGGAGCGGCTGCGCCAGGGCCTCGCCTTCCTCATGTATGGCGCGGCGGGCTGGATGTTCTGGGTGCTCGCGCAGATGGTCGGCCCCGAGGCCCAGGCCATGGCGCTGGCCGGCGCCGTGGTGCTGGCCTTCGCCCTCTGGCTCTGGGGCCTGACACAGCGAGGAGCCGGGGCGCGTCTCACCCGCGGCATCGCCCTGCTCTGCGCCCTGGCCGCGCTGGCGCTGCTGCCCATGATGCAATCCGCCCCGGCCGCGCCCGGCAGCACCGAGAGGCGGGCCGAGGGGCAGGCCGGGGCGCAAGCCTGGTCCGCCGAGCGCGTCACCGCGCTTCAGGCCGAGGGCCGCACCGTCTTCGTCAATGTCACCGCCGCCTGGTGCATCACCTGCAAGGTGAATGACCGCCTGGCCCTCGACACCCCCGCCGTGCAGGCGGCGCTATCGAGCCCCAAGACGGCCTATCTCGTCGCTGACTGGACGCGCGGCGACAGGGCGATCGGCGCCCTGCTCCAGGCCAATGGCCACGAAGGCGTCCCGCTCTACCTCGTCTACCCGGCCGGCGGCGGCGCGCCCCGCGTCCTGCCCCAGGTGCTGACGGAAGGCATCGTCCTCCGCGCCCTGGGGCTCTAGGCCGGGAGGGCCGAAGCCCTCCCACCTCAGTCATTCATTCGCCGCCTGCGTCGAGGGCTTCACGCCGCCGCCGCAAGCGCCGACAGCCTCACTCCGCCGTCGCGAGCGCCGGCTGGGCCGCGAAAATCGCGCTGTCGTCGTTGAAGCCCTTGAACTCGAGCGCATTGCCCGAGGGGTCGAAGATGAACAGCGTCGCCTGCTCGCCCGGCTGGCCTTCGAAGCGCACCTTCGGGCGCAGGCACCACTGCACCGAGGGCTCGGCCTCGAGCCGCGCCGCCAGCTCGCGCCACTGCGGCATGCTCAGCACCACGCCGAAATGCGGGATGGGCACCGCATCGCCATCCACGCCGCCGGCCACCGGCGGGCGGGGAAAGTCCGGCAGGTTATGCGCCGACATCTGATGCCCATAGAGGTCGAAGTCGATCCACTTGCCCGGCAGCTCGCGGCCGATGCCGCAGCCCATGACGGTGCCGTAGAAATGGCGGGTCGCCTCCAGGTCGGAGACAGGGAAGGCCAGATGGAAAGGACGCATCGGAAATCCTGCAGTCAGCGAAAGAGGCCCCGCTCTATCCCCTTCGCAGCTGCGAGAAAAGCCCAGCCTACACTTATGGCGTCAGATGCTCCGCCAACGCCCGCGCCGGCCCCGGCAGTGCCGCGAAACGCCGCGCCGCGATCAGCAGCCGCCGCTTGGCCCAGTCATCCTCCAGCCTGATCCGCGCCAGCCCCCGCCCATGCCGCCGCGCCGCCACTTCCGGCATGACGGCGAGCCCCACCCCACCCGCCACCATCCGGCAGAGCCCGTCGAACCCCGTCAGGCGCGCCCGCAGCCTCAGCGGCCGCCCGGCCCGCGCCGCCTGCCTCGCCAGATGCGCCTGCAAGGCGCTCCCTTCCGCCAGGCCCACGAAATCCTCGCCCAGCGCCTCCTCGAAGCGCAGCCGCTCGCGCTGGGCCAAGGCATGGCCGCGCGGCGCCAGCAGCACCAGCCGGTCGAGCCCATAGGGCCGCCATTCCAGCCCGGCCATATCCGCCCAATCGGCCAGCACCCCCAGCGCCGCGCCATCCTGGGCCAGGGCCTCCGCCACGCCATGGCTGCCGCGCTCCACCAGCCGCAGATCGATCCCCGGATGCGCCAGCAGGAAGCGCGCGAGCGTCTCGGGCAGGAATTCCGCCAGCGCCGCCGTATTCCCGTAGAGCAGCACCTCGCCGCGCAAACCCCCGGCATGGGCGGCCATCTCCTCCGAGAGCCGCGCCATCTGGCCCAACACCAGCCTCGCCTGATGCGCCAGCGCCTCGCCGGCCGAGGTCAGCGCCACGCCCCGCCGCCCGCGCGCCAGCAGCCGGCTGCCGAGATCCGCCTCCAGCCCCTTCAGCCGCGCCGAGGCCGCCGCCAGCGCGATCCCGTGCCGTGCCGCGCCCGCGGTGATGCTCCCCGCCTCCACCACGGCGAGGAAAAGGCGCAGGTCGGTGAGGCTCGGCTGGTGCATCAGCCTTCGTCCCACACGAATCCTGCCTTCGACAATCCCGCATTGCGCCCGGCCATGATCCAGGCGATGCGGGCGGAATGGACCCTGCCCTCCAATACGCCCTCATCACGCTCGTCTTCATCCTTGCTGGTTTCGTGAAGGGTGTGACGGGGCTCGGCCTGCCCACCGTCACCATGGGCTTGCTCGGCGTCTGGATGCACCCCGCCCAGGCCGCCGCCCTCGTCGTCATCCCGGCGCTGGTCACGAATATCTGGCAGGGGCTCTGGGGCCCGGGCCTGCTCAGCCTGCTGCGCCGCCAGGGGGTCATGCTCGTCGCCCTCGCGCTGGGCACCGGCATCGGCATGGCGGCGGGGCTGATGCAAATGGGCGGCGGCACGCTGGCGCGGCATCTGCTGGGCGGGGCCATCGTGATCCATGCGGCGATCAGCCTCGCCGCCCCGCGCCTCACCCTCTCGCCCCGCGCCGCGCGATGGCTGGCCGCCCCCGCTGGCCTGCTCACCGGGCTGATCACGGCCTCCACGGGCGTCGCCGTCATCCCCGTCGCGGCCTATCTCCAGGCGAGCGTGCCCGACAAGGAAGACCTCGTCCGCTGCCTCGGCCTCGCCTTCGTCACCTCCACGGCGGTCATGGGCCTAGGCCTCGCCTGGAACGGCACGCTGGGCGGCACGGAGAGCCTCGCCTCGCTCCTCGGCCTCATCCCCGCGGTGCTCGGCATGCTGGCGGGCAATAAGGCGCGGCGGGTCATGTCCGCCGCCCTCTTCCGCCGCTGCTTCCTCAGCGCGCTCCTCGCCCTGGGCCTGTGGCTGATGCTCGGCTGATCGGGCCCTAATAGGTCGCCCGCCCGCCCGAAATGTCGAAGACCGCGCCCGTGCTGAACGAGGCCTCCTCGCTGGCCAGCCAGCAGATCAGCGAGGTCACCTCATCGATCCCGCCGAACCGCCCGGCCGGGATTTTCGAGAGCATGTAATCGATGAACTGCTGCGTCATCTGCGCGAAAATCGCCGTCTTCACGGCGGCCGGCGTCACGCAATTCACCCTGATGTCGCTCGCCGCCAATTCCTTGCCGAGCGATTTGGTGAAGCCGATCACCCCCGCCTTGGAGGTGCTATAGGCCGAGGCATTGGGGTTGCCCTCCTTCCCGGCCACCGAGGCGACATTCACGATCCGCCCATAGCCCGTCTTCTGCATCGCCGGCACCGCGGCCCGATTGCAGTAGAAAAGCCCGTTGAGATTGACGTCGATCACCCGCTGCCAGGCCTCGATCGGATAGTCCCGCACCGTCGCATTGGGCCCCGTGATCCCGGCGCTGCAGACCAGCACGTCCAGCCCGCCCAGCGCCGCCAGGCTCTCCGCCATCGCCGCCTCGACCTGCGCCGGGTCGCTCACATCCACGAGCCGCCCATGCGCCCCGCCCATCTCGGCCCGCGCGGCCTCCAGCGCCTTCGGATCGGCATCCCAGAGCGAAACGGACCCGCCCTCGGCCCTGATCCGCGCCGCCACGGCCTTGCCGATCCCGGCGGCCCCGCCCGTAACGATGGCCTTGCGCCCCGCGAAGCGATTGTCGAACTGCATGCTTTCCCCCCAAGGCGCCGGCGGCGGGGCCTCTCTCCCTTCCCGGAACGGAAAGGGCGGGCCCGCTTTCGCGGCGCCCGCCCATCTTCATCTCGATATCGTAAATCTTCAACCGGGCCTCAGCCCGGCCGTCTCACTCGTTCCTGAGCAACGGCGCCGCCTTGGCCCGCAGCGCCAGCGAGGTGCCCACCTGGCCCAGCACCATGGTCAGCACCATGCAGCCCAGAATGGTCACCACCAGCCGCCCCGGCAGGAAGACCCAGTCGGCGCGCATCACATAGGTCACCACGCCCCAGGAGGCCGCCGTGCCGACCAGCGCCGCGATCACGCCCGCCGTCGCGCCCAGAAGGCCGAACTCCACCATCCAGGCGCGCATGATCTGCGCCCGCGTGGCGCCGATGGTCTTGAGGATCACCGCATCGCGCACCCGCCGCCGTTGCCCGGCCGCCACGGCCCCCGCCAGCACCAGTGCGCCCGCCAGCAAGGTCAGCGAGGCCGTGGCCGAAAGCGCCGTGCCCACCCGCGTCAGCAGCGCGCCCACCGCCTCGATGGCTTCGCGCACGCTGATGCCCGAGACATTGGGGAAGGCATCGGTGATGGCGCGCAGCATGGCCGCATCCTGCGTCCGGTCGCCCCGCACGGTCGCGATATGCGTATGCGGCGCCGCCTCGAGCAGGCCCGGCGAGGCGACGAGGGTGAAGTTCAGCCCCAACCCCCGCCAGTCGATCTCGCGCAGATTGGCGACCTTCAGCGCCACGTCACGCCCGAGCACATTCACCACGATGGTCGAGCCGATGCCCACGCCCCAGCCATGGGCGATGTTCACATCGAGCGAGACCAGCGGCTCGCCCTTGTAATCGGCCGGCCACCATTGGCCCTGGACGATATTCGTCCCATCCGGCGGTGTCGCGGCATAGGTCAGCCCACGATCCCCACGCAGGGCCCAGCGCGTATCCTCCGTGGCCTTCACCTGATCGGCCGGCACGCCGTTCACCGAGACGATCCGCGCCCGCAGCGAGGGCACGCGCTTCACCTCGACCACCCCCGGCACGGCCTTGGCCACCTCGTCGAAACGCGCGGCCTGGTCGCTCTGGATATCGATGAAGAAGAAATTCGGCGCCGCCTCCGGCATCTGATCCGTCAGCTGCTGGCGGAGATTGCCCTCGATCATGGTGATGGCCGACAGCGTGGAAAGCCCGATCCCGAGCGAGACCAGCATCAGCGCCGTCGGCGCCCCCGGCCGGTGCAGATTGGCGAGCCCCAGCCGCAGCGAGGGGCTGCGCAGCGCCTTCACCGCCTTGGCCGCCTTCATCAGCAGGAAGGCGCCGAACCGGAAGAGCAGCAGCGTCCCGATCGCGCCCGCGCAGAAGGCGGCCGCGAAGCCCGGCCGCTCCGCCGTGCCGATGATCAGCCCCACCAGCAGCGCCACCACCACGGCATTGACCGCGAGCAGCCCCGGCCTCGGCCAGCCGCCCTGCGAGACCACCGCATCGCGGAACAGCGCCGCGCCGGGAATTTCCCGCGCCCGGCCCAACGGCCAGAGCGCGAAGGCCAGCGCGGTGAGCAGCCCATAGACGGCCGCGAGCGCCAACGGCAGCGGATAGACGCCCAGGCGCGGCGGCACCGGCAGCGCCCCGGCCAGGGCCGAGGCCGCCGCCCAGGTGAGCCCATAGCCCGCCACCAGCCCGACCACGATGCCCAGCCCCGCCAGCGCCAACACCTGGACGAGATAGGTCGTGAAGATCACCCGCGCCGGCGCGCCCAGGCAGCGCAGCGTCGCGATGGTGCGCCCGCGCTGGTCGAGCCAGCCGCGCACCCCCGTCGCCACGCCGATGCCGCCCACCAGCAGCGCCGTCAGCCCCGCCAGCGTCAGGAAGTTCGAGGCCTGGTCCAGCCAGCGATTGACCGAGGGCGCCACCGCCGCGGAGGTGCGGATGCGCCAACCGCCATCGGGGAAGGCCGCCCGCAGGTCCCGCACGAAATCGTCCCGCGAGGCGCCCTCCGGCAGCCGCACGCGATACTGGTACTGCACGAGGCTGCCCGGCTGGACGAGCTTCGTCGCCGGCAGGGCCGAAAGCGCGATCATGGCGCGCGGGCCGAGCAGCGTCGGCGTCGTCAGCTTGTCCGGCTCGGAGGTGATGGTGCCGTCGAGGGTGAAGCTCGCCTCGCCCAGCCGCACCGTATCGCCGCGCTGGATGCCCAGCCGCTCCGCCACCAGCGGATCGACCACGAAATCGTAGCGCCCATCGGCGAGGTTTTCCTGCGAGCTCATCTCGCCCGGCGGGTTCAGCACCAGCTCGCCGATCAGCGGATAGGCGTTGTCCACCGCCTTCAGCTCCACCAGCGTCCGCGCGCCCGAGGCGGCGATGGCCATGGCGCGCATCTGCACCACTTCGGAATAGCGGGCGCCGCGCGCGATGATCCAGGCCCGCGTCCGCTGCGGCAGGGGGCGGTAGGAAACCTCGATCTCCACATCGCCGCCGAGGATCTTCGCGCCATCGGCGGCAAGCCCCGCCTCCGTCGCCGCCCTCAGCGTGCCGATCGCGGCGATGGCCGCCACGCCCAGCGCCAGGCAGGCGAGCACGATGCGCAGGCCTCTGATGCCGCCGCGCAATTCCCGCCGCGCATAACGCAGCGCGAGCAGAAGCGTGCCCATCACGGCCCCGCCGCCGGGCCGTCCTGAGGCTCGTCATCCTCGGGGCTGTCTTCCATCTCGGCGCTGTCCTGCACGATGCGGCCGTCGCGCATCATCAGCGTCCGCTCGCAGCGCGCGGCGAGGCCGTGGTCATGCGTGATCAGCAGCAGCGTGGTGCCGAAGCGCCGGCGCAGGCCGAAGAGCAGCTCCATCACCAGCTTGCCGGTGCCGATATCGAGATTGCCCGTCGGCTCGTCGGCCAGCAGCAGCTTGGGCTCGGCCACGAAGGCGCGGGCCAGCGCCACGCGCTGCTGCTCGCCGCCCGAAAGCTGGCTCGGGTAATGATCCAGCCGGTGGCCCAGCTCCACCGCCTGCAGCGCCGCCGCCGCGCGGTCGAAGGCATCGCGCCGCCCGGCGAATTCCAGCGGCACCGCCACATTTTCCAGCGCCGTCATGGTCGGGATCAGGTGGAAGGCTTGAAACACGATGCCGAGCTGTTCGCGGCGGAAGCGGGCGAGCGCATCCTCGCCCATCTTCCCCAATTCCTGCCCCGCGACGTGCAGCGTGCCCCCGCTCGGCCGCTCCAGACCGGCCAGCAGCATGAGCAGCGAGGTCTTGCCCGAGCCCGAGGGCCCGACGAGCCCGACCGCTTCACCCACATGAAGATCGAGGTTCAGCCCCCTGAGAATATTGACCTCGCCCCCCGCCGCCGCCACCTTGAACGTCAGGTCGCGCGCTTCGATCAGGGTCTTGGCCCGGTTCTCGGAGGGCGCGCGCAGCTGGGAGGGGTTCTGCATGCTATCGGGAGCTTCCATCATACCCAGCCAATATGGCCGGCGTTTCGCACTGCGAAAGAGTATTCTCGGTTTCGGATTGTTGCTTGCCTTTCATGTGGCCACAACGACACCGACGCGGGCCGAGCCGATCAGGCTCATGATGCTGGGTGATTCCATCACCGCCGCCTATGGCCTGGCCAAGGAGGATGGGCTGCCCGCCCGCCTCCAGGCCGCGCTGAGAGCCAAGGGCCGTGACGTCACCGTGATCGACGCGGGCGTCTCGGGCGATACCACGGCGGGCGGCCTCGCCCGGGTGGATTGGGCGCTGGCCGACAATCCCCAGGCCGTGATCGTCGCCCTCGGCGGCAATGACGGGCTCCGCGGGCTCGACCCCAAGGTCACGGCGGCCAATCTCAACGCCATCCTCGACAAGCTGGCCGCCAAGGGCCTGCCGGTCATGCTCGCCGGCATGCTGGCGCCCCCCAATCTGGGCGCGGATTACGGCAAGGAGTTCAGCGCGGTCTTCACCACCATCGCCCAGGCGCGGCCGGATATCGTCTTCTACCCCTTCCTGCTCGATGGCGTGGCGGGGGAGGAGAGCCTGAACCAGCCCGATCGCATCCACCCGAATCCCGCTGGCGTGCGGGTCATGGTCGAGCGCATGCTGCCCATGGTGGAAACGCTGCTCGGCAAGATCGGAGGTTAGGGCCATGCACAGGCTCTTCGTCGCGCTCTCGCTGCCGCCCGAAATCCGGGATCAGCTCTCCGGCCTCGTGACGGGCATCCCCGGGGCCAAATGGGTGCCCCCCGTGAACTACCATATGACCCTGCGCTTCATCGGGGAGATCGAAGGCTGGCGCGCCGACGAGGTGGACGAGGCCCTCTCCGGCATCAAGGCCAAGGGGTTCGAACTTTCCCTCCGCGGCCTCGGCCTGTTCGAGAAGGGCGGCCGCATCCAGGCCATGTGGGTCGGCGCCGACAAGAACGACGCGCTGATCCACCTGCAGAACAAGGTCGAAACGGCGATCCAGCGCGCGGGCCTGCCGCCCGCGAAGAAGCGCTTCGCCCCGCATGTAACCATCGCGCGGACCGACCGCGCGCCGACGGAGAAGCTCGTCTCCTTCGTCCAGGCGCATAACCTCTTCCGCGCCGATCCGGTGCCGGTGGAGAGCTTCACGCTCTTCTCCTCCCGGCTCGGCAAGGAGAACTCGGTCTATACGCCCGAAGTGGACTACGCCCTGGCCTGACCGCTAGAACGGGGCATGCGCGCCAGGCCCCTTTTCCTACGCCTGTTGACCGTCCTCCTGCTGCTGCAATGGGGGACGGCCTTCGCGCATTGCCTGAACCTGGCCCCGGCGGCGTTCCAGACCATCCTCTGCACGCCGGACGGGCTGGTCAGCGTCGCCCTGCCGCTCGATGGCCAGGACGCGAGCGGCCAGCGGCGCCGGCAAACCGACGGGCCGGAAAAGCGCGGCCCGGAAGCGGCGGCAACCGCCGAGGCAGCGAGGGATAAAGCAGAAGCCGGCCGCGACGTCCCGTCCCACAAGGACAAGGCCACTGCCGCCCTCTGCCCCGCGTGCCACGGGCTGGGCCAGGCGAGCATGCCGCCCCCTTCCATCGCGCCCGTGCCGCCGCGCCTGCAGGCGCCCCTCGCCGCCGCCCTGCCCCTGGCCGAGGCCACCCCCTCACCCGCGCCCCGCGCCGCCCGCCCGCCGCCCCGCGCCCCGCCGTTGGCCCCGCTGGCCGTCTGAGCCGCATCGCGGGGCCAAAGCCCCGAAATCCACCATCGCACCACCCTTAGCCGCCCGCGCCCCGTGCGCCCGGCCCATCGAGACAAGAACCATGCATCGCCGCCTCCTGCTGGCCACCCTGGCCGCCGCCGCCGCTTCCCCCCGCCTCGCCGCCGCCCATGCCTTCACACTGGGCCAGATCGAGATCGGCCATCCCTGGTCCCGCGCCGCCATCGCCGGCTCCACCGGCGCGGGGTTCATGACCCTGACGAACAAGGGCACAACGCCCGACAAGCTCATCGGCGGCCGCGCCGAAATCGCCCGCAAGGTCGAGCTGCACACCCATCTCAACGAGAATGGCGTGATGAAAATGCGCGAGGTCGAGGGCGGCATCCCCCTCCCGCCGGGCGAGATGGTGGAGCTGAAGCCGGGCGGCTTCCACATGATGCTCATCGGCCTGAAGACGCCGCTGGCCGTCGGCGCCAAGGTGCCGGTCACGCTGGTTTTCGAGAAGGCGGGCGAGATCACCGTCGAACTCGCCGTCGAGCGCCCCGGCGCCCAGGCCGCGGGCCACGGCAACGCCACCGGCGGCCACAGCACGCACTGACCGCCGCGCCCGGGTGGGAAGAGCGGCTGCATCTCCACAACGCCCCACCCGGCACGCCCTGCACGGCTGACCCTGCCCGCGCCGCGCGGCACGGCATCTCCCACCACGTCCCACCATGTCCCACCATGTCCGACTGGGCCATGAACCGCCCGTCGCGCCCCACCCGGCCCGCACCCCGCGAAGGGCTGATCCGCGCCACCGCCAAGCTTGGCTCGGCGGGGCGGAATCGCCATCTTCAGCGCCATGCCCGCCAAAACTCCCCCCGGCCTCGTCATCCTCACCGGCGCCGGTATTTCGCGCGAATCCGGCCTGGCGACCTTTCGGGACCCCGACGGCGCCTGGGCGAAGCATCGCATCGAGGATGTCGCCACGCCCGAGGCCTTCCGGCGTGACCCGGCCCTGGTCCATGCCTTCTACAACGCGCGCCGCGCCCAGCTAGCGGAGGTGGCGCCCAATGCCGCCCACCTCGCCCTGGCCGAGCTGGAGCGCCAATGGCGCGGCGACTTCCTGCTCGTCACCCAGAATGTCGATGACCTGCACAACCGCGCGGGCAGCCGCAACCTCGTCCAGATGCACGGCGCCCTCCGCCGCGCCCGCTGCCTGCACTGCGAGGCGGTGCACCCGTGGGACGCGCCCCTCTCCACCGCCACCCCCTGCCCCGCCTGCGCCAAGGCGGGCGGCATGCGGCCCGATATCGTCTGGTTCGGCGAAATGCCGGTCGAGATGGGGCGCATCGGCATGGCGCTCGAAACCTGCGGCCTCTTCGTCTCCATCGGCACCTCCGGGAATGTTTATCCCGCCGCCGGCTTCGTCGCCGAAGTCGCCGACCGCGCCTGGACGGTAGAGCTGAATCTCGAACCGAGCCTCGGCCATTCCCGCTTCGAGGAGGCCCGGCAGGGCCCCGCGACCCAGCTCGTCCCCGCCCTGGTGGAGGAACTGCTGTCGCAATGGGCGTGATCCGCCACCCCCTGCCAGATGCCGAACTGGAACTCGCAATGCGCGAGGCGGCGGCCTGCACCCTCTGCGCGGGCAAGCTCCCCCTCGGCCCCCGCCCCGTCTTCCGCGTCAGCCCCACCGCGCGGCTGCTGATGATCGGCCAGGCGCCCGGCACCAAGGTTCATGAAACCGGCATCCCCTGGAACGATGCCTCGGGCGACCGGCTGCGCGGCTGGCTCGGCATCGATCGAGACCTGTTCTACGACGTCTCGAAAATCGCCATCGTGCCCACGGGCCTCTGCTATCCCGGCCGCCTGCCCCAGGGCGGGGATGCGCCGCCGCGCCCGGAATGCGCGCCGCTCTGGCACCCGCGCCTCATCCCGCCGATGCGGCAATTGCGCCTCACGCTGCTCATCGGCAGCTACGCCATCCGCACCCGGCTGAAGGCCAAGGGCGCCATCGCGCCCATCATCGCCGAGGGGCCGCGCGACGGGCTCTGGCCCCTGCCGCATCCCTCCTGGCGGACCAAGGCCTGGGCGGTGCGCAACCCCTGGTTCGAGCGCGACATCCTCCCCGCCCTCCGCGCCGAGGTGGGAAAGCTGCTCAGCGCCGCGTGACGCTCAGCTTCCGCAGCATCAGCGACCAGATATGCTGCCCATCGCTCGCCTTGGCGTCATAGCCCGAGCCGAAACACCGCCGCCGGAGCAGGAAGCGCGCCTCCCCCGCCTCATCGAGCCGCAACGGCAGGCGGAAGACCTCCTGCGGCGAGGCGGCCGATAGCACCGGCCGATAGCCCTCGCCTTCCGGCAGATAGGCCTCGAGCGTCAGATCGCCGCCTGCATTGCACGGCACCGGCGCCTCCGGCTGAAAGGCCAGCTCCGCCTCGCCCGCCCCGCCCGGCAGCCGGAGCACCCCCCGCGTCACCGGCCCGAGCATCGGCACCCCGCTCGACAGCCGCGCCTGCGCGCTCTCCAGCACCAGTTCCCCGCCGCCCTCCAGCGGCACCGTCAGGGTGAGCCAGCCCGGCCCGCCGCCCGCCTCCAGCGGCTCCATCAGCCCCCGCCGCACCAAGGCGAGATGCGCCACCGCCTTGCGATCGGCGCCCACCGCCATGGCGGCATCGCGCAGGCATTCCCCCGCCGCCTCCATTTCCCCCGCATAGAGATGCCGCCGCGCGCGCAGCAACTGCATCGCATGGCAATGCGAGAAGGCCGGATAGGCCCCCGCCGCCGCCGCCAGGGTCGAGATCGGCTCGCCCCGCGCCAGCCGGTCGATGAAAAGCCCCAACCGCTGCCGCTGCGCCAGCGTGCCCGCCAGGTTATGCGCCGCCCCGGGGCAGAGATAGACGCCCGGCCAGCCCCGCTCGATGAAGCGCTCCAGATTGGCCAGGTCCAGCACCTCGTCATCCCCGAAGAGGATCAGGAAGCGCCCCGGCTCGCCGAGCGGCCGAAGATCCGTGCCCTCGTAATGCTGATTGGCATCGAGCCATTTCTTGTGCCGGATCACGCCCCGCCCATAGCGCCGCGTATCGAGCGAGATCGGCGGCGACATGGCCACCACTCGGGCCTCGCGCAGCGCCTCCCCCAGGCTGAGCGCGCCATAGGCCCCCATGCTCACGCCCATCAGCGTGACGAGCCGGTAGCGCCCCTTCCTGATCAGCCGCCGCAGATGCGCGATGAGCAGGTTCCGCCCCTCCTCGCAGCGATACCAGCTGCGCAGATTGTCGCGCAGGAAGACGCGGTCGATATCCTCGCGCGGCATCAGCGAGCGCAGGAACTCGAAACTCTTCAACGGCTCGCTGGTATTGCCGACACCCGTGAGCGCGACGACGAGATGCTCCGGCTTCCCCGGAGCACGCTCGAATAGGCCCTCATACTCGCCGAAGCGGAACTCGCGCCGTGTCAGCGGCAGGCTTTCCCCGCCCGCTTCCTGCTCCTCGGCTTCCTTCACGTCATGGTCCATCGGACTCGGCCAACTCCGGCAGGCGAAAATGAAAAGACGGCAATCCGCATCAAGACGGGCCGCTTTCGGCGCGTCAACTCACATCATCCGCGTGGCGTTTACCCGATCTTTAACGCTTGCCCCGTAACCCTCCTGGCCGTCCCAGTATGGAAGGCGCGCCAGGATGGCCACGTTCAACGATCCGAAATACGCGAGCCAGTGGCAGCTGCAGGGCGGCTACGGCATCAATATCGCAGCCCTCTACAGCGAATATAGCGGCGCGGGCATCCGTATCGGCATCGTCGATACCGCGCTCAGCACCACCGCCAAGGACCTGATCGGCCAGATCGACATCGCCGCCAGTACCGGCGCGAGCAATCAGACGACGGTCGACGATGCCGGCAGCACCCATGGCACGGGCGTCGCGATGATCATCGGCGCCGCCGCGAATAATGGCTACGGCACGGTCGGCGCCGCCTGGGGCTCCACCCTCATCTCCTACGGTTTCGACAGCGTGGGCTATCGCACGCCTGCGCAGGAAATCGAGATGATGGCGCTGCAGAAGGAAGTCGACGTCTCCAACAATTCCTGGAGCCGCTCCGGCAGCCCCTTCGTCGATAATTTCAACAGCGACCTCTATGCGGGCGCGCTGGAGGCGGTGAAATCCGCCGCCACCGAAGGCCGCGACGGGCTCGGCACCGTCATCGTCCGCTCCGCCGGCAATACGAAAGCCAGCGGCGATGACGTGAACACCCATAACTGGGCCAATAATCGCTATTCCATCACCGTCGGCGCCACGAACGAGACCGGCCAGGTGCAGGATTTCTCCAATCCCGGCGCAGCCGTCCTCGTCGTCGTTCCCGCCACGGCCACCTCCTATGCGGCGCCGCTCGTCACCTCGACCGTCGCCCTCATGCTGCAGGCCAACCCCAATCTCGGCTATCGCGACGTCCAGACCATCCTCGCCCTCACCGCCCGCCTGACCGATAGCGGCGAGGATGGCGCGGGCTGGTTCTACAATACCGGCACCACCTGGAACGGCGGCGGGATGCATGTCTCGCGCGAGGCGGGCTACGGCCTCGTCGACGCCTATGCCGCCGTGCGCCTCGCCGAATCCTGGACGCTGCAATCCACTGCCTCCAATGCGACCGAATCCACCGTCAGCTCCACCGCGCCGCTGACCATCGCCGATCTCTCCACCGTCTCGCAGACGCTCCATATCGATCGCGACATCTCGGTCGAGCGCGTCGAGGTCGCGGTGAATATCGCCCATGACAAGATCGGCGATCTCACCATCACCCTTGTCTCGCCCAGCGGCACCAGGAGCGTGCTGCTCGACCGCGTGAAGAACGGCGCCTATGACCCGGCGACCAATACGCTCAAATTCACCCTAGGCAGCGTCCAGTTCCTGAACGAGAGCGGCATGGGGGATTGGACGCTCATCATCACCGATGGCGCCAGCCGCTATAGCGGCACGCTGCTGGACTGGTCGCTCACCGTCATCGGCTCCACGCCCACCGACGACACGCAATACGTCATCACCAATGAATATGCCGCGATGGTCCAGGCCGACCCTTCGCGCGGCATCCTCACCGACAGCGCCGGCAACGACACCATCAACGCCGCCGCCGTCACGAGCGACCTGAAGCTCTATCTCGCCGACGGCACGGCCGGGCGCATCGGCGACCAGTCCTTCATCATCGCCGCCGGTACAATGATCGAGAATGCCATCGGCGGCGATGGCAATGACTTCATCCGCGGCAATTCCCTGGCCAATACTATCATGGGCAATCGCGGCAATGACACCATCTACGGCATGGATGGCGACGACGTTCTCTTCGGCGGCCTGGGCGATGACTGGATCAATGGCGGCGCCGGCAACGACACGATCGACGGCGGCGCGGGCAACGACATCCTCTATGGCGGCAGCGGCAACGACACGCTCTATGGCGGCGACGGCGATGACACGCTCTCCGGCGATGGCGGCAATGACGTTCTCTACGGCGGCGACGGCAATGACACGCTCGACGGCAAGGAATATCCCGATACGCTCTATGGCGGCGCGGGGGATGACCTGCTGCTCGGCGGCATCGGCGACGATACGCTCTACGGCGGCACCGGAAACGATACGCTCTACGGCGGCACCTATAACGACATTCTCTACGGCGACGAGGGCAATGACACTCTCTTCGGCGAGGCCAATACCGACACGCTCTATGGCGGCGATGGCGACGACTATATCTCCGGCGGCGACGGCAACGACACCCTCTTCGGCGGCAATGGCAACGACATCATCTATGGCGACGCCGGCAATGACGTGATCGACGGCGAAGCCGGGGACGACACGATCTATGGCGGCCTCGGCAATGACATCGTCTCCGGCGGCGATGGCGACGACTATATCTCCGGCGGCGACGGCCGCGACACTCTCTCCGGTGGCAGCGGCAACGATACCATCTATGGCGATGCCGGCGATGACGTCATCGACGGCGGCACGGGCAACGATACGCTCTATGGCGGCATCGGCAACGACACCATCGCCGGCGGCGACGGCAACGACATCATCTTCGGCGAGGCCGGAAACGATAACCTCTCCGGCGGCGCGGGCAATGACATCATCTCGGGCGATGACGGCAATGACGTCATCGACGGTGGCGCCGGCAACGACACGCTCTACGGCGGCGACGGCAAGGACATCCTGACCGGCGGCGCCGGCAACGACATTCTCTACGGCGATGCCGGCGACGATACGCTCGATGGCGGCGCGGGGGCCGATACGCTCTATGGCGGCGACGGGAATGACCTGCTCTTCGGCGGCGACAATAGCGACGTGCTCGATGGCGGCCTCGGCGCCGATACCATGACCGGCGGCGCGGGCAACGATACCTATTACGTCGATGACATCGGTGACCTGGTCACCGAGCAGCGCGGCGAAGGCACCGATACCGTCATCTCCAGCATCGACTACACCCTGGGAGACTGGTTGGAGAACCTGACCCTGACCGGCGATGCCCGCTACGGCGCCGGCAACAACGTCAACAACGTCATCACCGGCACCGATGGCAATGACGTGCTGATCGGCTATGGCGGCGCCGATATCCTCATGGGCGGCGCGGGCAATGACACGCTCGATGGCGGCGTGAGCGCCGACTGGCTGGCCGGCGGCACGGGCGACGATGTGCTCACCGGCGGCAGCGCAGGCGATACCTTCGTCTTCAACCCCAATGAGGGCAACGATCGCATCACGGATTTCCGCGCCGCCCAGGGCGATGTCGTCTTCCTCGCCAATTTCGGCGAGGCACTCGACACCTGGGACGAAATCCGCGCCCATATGACGCAGAGCAGCGCCGGCACCCTGCTCGATACCGGCCAGGGCACCAGCATCCTCTTCGAAGGCGTGAAGATCGCGAGCCTCTCGGCCGACGTCTTCATCTTCGAATAGGCCCGCTCAGCCACGCCGGGGCGTGACCCGCCCCGGGCTGGACAAGCCCGCCGCCGGCTGAGACCTTCCGGCGACGGGCCTAACATCAGGAGCATCCGCATGTCCCAGAACCCCCTTCTCGCCCCCTGGGACGCTCCTTTCGGCCTGCCGCCCTTCGCCGCGATCGAGCCCGGCCATTTCGACGAGGCTTTCGAGGCGGCATTGGCCGCCCATCGCGCGGAACTGGCCGAGATCACCGCGAACCCCACCGCCGCCAGCTTCGCCAATACGGTCGAGCCGCTCGAACGCGCGGGCCATCTGCTCAGCCGCGTCAGCCGCACGCTCGATACCCTCGCCGCCAATGTCGCGACCGATGCGCTGGAGGCGGTCGAACTCGCCTGGTCGCCCCGCCTCGCCGCGCATTGGGCCGGCATCATGGCCGATGCCGCGCTTTTCGCCCGGATCGACGCCATCCATGCCGCGCGCCATACCCTCGGCCTGGAGGAGGATCAGCGGCGCCTCGTCGAGCAATGGCACCGCCAGATGCGCCGCGCCGGCGCCGCCCTGCCCGAGGCCGATCGCGCCCGCATGCAGGCCCTGGCGGGCGAACTCTCCCATCTCGAGACCAGCTTCGCCCAGAACGTCACCCGCGCCGAGCGGGACTGGGTGCTGACCCTCGCTGAAGCCGACCTCGACGGCCTCTCCCCCGCCTCCCGCGCCTCGCTCAAGGCCGCCGCCGAGGAGCGCGGCCTGCCTGGCTATGCCGTCACCCTCTCCCGCACCGCGATGGAGGATTTCCTCTCCCAATCCGCGCGCCGTGACCTCCGCCAGAAGGTCCATGCCGCCTGGTGGGCACGGGGCGAGGCCACCAATGCGCCGCTCGTCCGCCAGATTCTGGCCCTCCGCGCCGAGCGCGCCCGCCTGCTGGGTGCCGCCAATTACGCCGACTTCGCCGTCGAAGGCTCCATGGCCGCCACGCCCGCCGCCGCCATGCGCCTGCTGAACCGCCTCTGGGAGGCCGGCAAGCGCCGCGCCGCCGAGGAACAGGCCGAGCTGGAGAAGGAAGCCGCCGCCGATGGCCTCAACGGCAGTTTCGAACCCTGGGACTGGCGCTATTACGCCGAGCGCGTCCGCAAGCGCCTGCACGGTCTCGATGAGGCCGCGCTCAAGCCCTATCTCTCGCTCCAGAACGTCCTGAACGCCGCCTTCGACACCGCGAACCGCCTCTTCGGCCTCACCTTCGAGGAGCGCCAGGGCCTGCCCGGCTGGCACCCCGACATGCGCGCCTTCGAGGTGAAGGAAAACGGCGAGACCATCGGCCTCTTCCTGATGGATAATTTCGCCCGCCCCGGCAAACGCTCCGGCGCCTGGATGTCGAGCCTGGCCGAGGCCGCCCGCCTCACCGGCGAGCGCCCCGTCGTCACCAACGACAATAATATCGCCCGCGGCAACCCCACCCTGCTCACCTGGGACGATGCCCGCACCGTCTTCCACGAGCTCGGCCACGGGTTGCACGGGTTGCTCAGCAAGGTGCGCTACCCGTCGCAATCCGGCACCAGCGTCGAGCATGATTTCGTCGAATTCCCCTCCCAGGTCTTCGAGAACTGGCTCGCCACCGAGGCGGTGCTGCAGAAGCACGCCCGCCACCACGAAACCGGCGAGCCCATGCCCGCCGAACTGCTGAAATCCCTCCTGGCCGCGCAGAATTTCAACCAGGGCTTCCTCACCACCGAGCTGATCGGCTCCGCCATTCTCGACATGGAACTCCATGCCGAGCCGAAGCCCGAAAGCATCGATCCGGAAGCCTTCCAGGAAGCCCTGCTCACCCGCCTCGGCATGCCCAAGGCGGTCGGCCTCCGCCATCGCCTGCTGCATTTCAGCCACCTCTTCGGCGGCTCGATGTATGCGGCCGGCTATTACGCCTATCTCTGGGCCCAGGTGCTCGATGCCGATGGTTTCGAGGCCTTCGAGGAAACGGGCGACGTCTTCAACCCCGCCCTCGCCGCCAAGCTGAAGACCGTCCTGGAATCCGGCGGCGCGCGGGACCCGATGGCGCTCTACAAATCCTTCCGTGGCCGCGAACCCGCCGAGGATGCCCTGCTCCGCGCCCGCGGCCTGGTGCACTGACGGGGCAGAACCCTTAGGGCGCGACTCGCGGCAGACAAGCGAGTCGCATCCAACCTCCCCAGGCCGGGCACGGAATGTCCCGCTCTTGTCCACAGATCCATCCCCGCGAATTGGGGATAACTCAGCCCGCCCGCCGCATCCCGCGCCAGGCCAGCCAGAGATGCAGCACCGGCACCATCAGCCCCAGCCCGCTCACATAGAATCCGGTCAGCCAACCCTCGCCGCCGATATTGGCCAATCCCGGCACCGCCATGGTGAAGCAGAGCAGCAGCGGCGGCACGGCCCAGGGCAAGGCCCGGTAATCCGCCAGCGTCAGCCCGCTCGCGCCGCGCCGCAGATAGGCCAGGGCCGCGCGCAGGAACCGCCACATGGCATAGAAGCCGCCCAGACAGAGCAGCAGGCCGAAAGCGGTCAGCAAAGCTACGAACAGCGCATCGCTCCCCGAGAGTTCCGGCCGCGTGCCGAAAAGCTTCCCCAGGCAGACCAGCACCCCGCTGATGCAGCCGATGAGCAGCATCCAGGCCAGGAAGACCATCGCCAGCAGCGAGGGCAGGCCCAGCCCCACCAGTTCCGCCAGGAAAAGGCCCCGCAGGGCAAGATCGGCACGCCGCGACAACCGCCCCTCCCGAGCCTCGGCCAGAAACGGCCCCTCATACCGCGTCCCACCGAGCGCGCCTCTTCACATGATCGGGCGATTTCGCCCTCGCCCGATCTGCTCTAGAGCAGGCCCCATACAGCGACGGAGCCGCCCCATGACCACCCCCGAGGTCGAACTCAAGATTCTCGATCAGCGCCTGCATGACTGGGGCCTGCCCCGCTATCAGACCGAGATGGCCGCCGCGATCGACCTCATCGCCTGCATGGACGCGCCCGTCTCCATCGCCCCCGGCAGCCCGCCCGCCCTCATCTCCTCGGGCATCGCCGTGCATATGGCCGATCCGGGCTTCGCCGCCCTGGTCCTGCCGCGCTCCGGCATGGGCCATAAGAAGGGCCTGGTGCTGGGCAATCTCGTGGGCCTGATCGACCCGGACTATACCGGCCCCATCATGGTCAGCTGCTGGAACCGCAATGGCCCCGGCACCGAGCCCATCATGCTCACCCCGGGCGAGCGTTTCGCGCAGATGATCTTCGTCCCCGTCCTGCGCCCGCGCTTCACGGTCGTCGAGGAATTCACCGCCCTCTCCAACCGCGGCGCCGGCGGCTTCGGCTCCACGGGCAGCTAGGGCCGACCGCCGCCTGTATCGGCAATGCGCGCGCAGCCGATGCCCTTGGTATCGGCTAGCGAGCGCCACCATCAAGCGCGAAAACCACCGCCAGCCCGCCCCAAGGCTGAAGATCCATCGACCCTAGAGCCGCTTCCATTCGCTCGGTTCGCCGCGAACTCTTTAGAGGGCTGTCTTCACGAGCATTTTCACTTCATCAGATGATTCGGGCTCGCCCTCAGAGGCTGTTTCGTAAAACTCGCGGCTGAGGCTGCGGCCAGAATTCTTCGTGCCAGGGAGGCAGCGGGGCCTCTTTTTCTCAGCGGGCCAAATGCGGGACATTTGGCTAAACTGCCAACGATGCTGGCGCGGAAAAGGCTGCCAAGAGAGGGCTGCCTGGGCCGACGCGCCAGCTTGATGAAACAGCCTCTTAAAGCCCCGGCTCGAACTCCCGATACACCGCGAGCGTCGCTTCCTGCATGGCGCGCGTGGTATATCGCTCCAGCACCAGCCGCCGGCCCGCCTCGCCCATCGCGGCCCGCATCTCGGCGGGCTGCGCCAGGGCCGCGCCGATAGCCCCGGCCAGCGCCGCCGGATCGCCGGGCGGCACCAGCCAGCCCGTCCGCCCATCGGCCACCGTCTCGCGCGGCCCGCCGAGATCCGAGGCGATCACGGGGCAGCCCATGGCCTGCGCCTCGATCACCGTCCGCCCGAAAGCCTCGGCATCGGTCGAGCAATGCAGCGCGTAATCGGCCAGCAGGAAGGCCGCCGGCAGATCGTCGCAATGGCCGGTCAGCTTGATATCCGCACCCAGCCCGGCCGCCGCGATGGCCCGCTCCAACTCGCCGCGGAACTCCCGCCGCGCATCGGTATCGCCCACGATCAGCACATAGGGCAGCGCGTAAGGCAGCGGCACGCCCGCGCCGCGCAGCCGCACCATGGCCTCGACCAGCACCATCTGCCCCTTCCAGCGCGTCACGCGGCCCGGCAGCACCAGCACCGGCCGCCCCTCGGGCACGCCCCAGGCCGCCCGCAGCGCCTCGACCCGCTCGGGGCTCACCAGCGCCGGATCGAACCGCCGCTCATCCACCCCGCGCGGGATCAGCCTGATCCGCTCCGGCGGCACGCGATGCCGCGCCCGGATCAGCCCCGCGATATACTCGCTGATGGCGATCACCCGCTCGCCCCGCGCCATCACGGAATTATAGAGCCGCTTGCCGGGGAAACCCTCGTTATAGGCGCCGTGATAGGTGGTGATGAAATGCGCCCCCGTCCGCCGCGCGGCCATCATCGCCGACCAGGCCGGAAAGCGGCTCCGTGCATGCACGATGCCCACGCCCTCGGCACGGATCACATCCGCCAGCGCGCGCGCATTGCCGAACAGCGCGCCGACCGACTTGCCCGCCATGGGCAACTCGATATGCCGCGCGCCCACCGCCTCGAGCTGCGCCACCATGGGCCCGCCCGCGCTGGCCACCAGCGCACGCCCCCCGGCCCGCACGATGGCCTCGGCAATCTCGATGGTCCCGCGCTCCACCCCTCCCGTGACGAGACGGGGGAGGACCTGAAGCACGGCGGGGGGAGCATCTTTCATGGCAGCGGCTTAACGTCCGGCACGCGGCAAAGCCAGCGATGATCGCGCCGAATTCAGGCCGCCAGCACAACGCCCCAGGCGGAGGCAAATTGCGCCTTCACGCGGCAGAGTTCCCGCTCGGCCTGAGCCACCCAGGCATCGCTGCGCGATAGCCGCTCTTCCAGGATCTGGCCATAACGCGCCGCCTCGGCCTCATCCAGGGCCAGGGCAACCGGCCCCTGCCCGAGGAGGCCCGTCTCGCGCCAGGCGGCGAATTCCGCCCGCAGCGCCTGGCTGATGCCCCGCACCTTCTCCAGCGCCGCTTCCGCTTCGCGCAACACGCTCAGGTCCCGCGCACGGCGCTGGGCCAGGCCGGGCTCGTGGGCGCGCGGCGGCGCGGGCGGGCCCATGGCTTCCAGAGGCGCCCCAGGCCCGCCGGCCCAGAAATCCTCCCACCCCGTCATCACCGCGCCAGTCGCCTTGGCCCCTGACATGCGCCAACTCCCTCAAGAGCGGCCAGCATCCCACGGAAAAGTAAAGACAGGGTTAACCCCTGGAAGAACCACTGCTTCCACGCTGCAACGCAGCACAGCTCACCCGAAGGTGAGGCTTGGCCATGGCAACCTTGGCCTAAGCCCTGCATCAACCCCCTCGGTACCCACTACAGGAGGCCCCCGGCCCGATGTCAGCAAGCCACCATACACCACCCTCAGCCACCCCAGGCCTCATTCCCACCCTCGCCACCGTCGCCGCCCTGCTCCTGGGCTACGCGATGCTGCAGATGGGCAATACGCTCCAGGGCACGCTGCTGGCGGTACGCGGTGGCGAGGAAGGCTTCTCGGCCAGCACCATCGGCCTCGTCGGCTCCGGCTTCTTCGCCGGCCTCATGGTCGGCTCCCTCCGCGTCGGCCGCGTCATCCGCGCCGTCGGCCAGACGCGAGCCTTCGCGGCGCTGGCGGCCCTGGCCTCCGTCGTGCCGCTGCTCCACCTGATGGTGATGGACCCGGTCGCCTGGGTCCTCTCTCGCGCGCTGACGGGCTTCTGCTTCGCCGGCCTCTTCATCGCGGTGGAAAGCTGGCTCAACGGCGCCTCCTCCTCCTCGGTGCGCGGCCGCATCCTGGGCATCTACGGCATGACGGGCCTCATCGCCGGCGTCGGCGGCCAGCTCATGCTGCCCGTCGCCGATACCAGCGGCTTCGTGCTCTTCTGCGTCGTCTCGATGATCATCTCGCTCGCCCTGGTGCCCGTCACCCTCTCGCGCGCCCAGGCGCCGCAGATGGCGATGGAGGAATCGAGCCTCAACATCCGCCGCCTCTACCGCCAATCACCCTTCGGCGTGGTCGCGGCCTTCCTCTGCGGCGTCTGCACCGGCGCCTTCTTCTCCCTCGGCCCGCTTTTCGCGAAGGATGTCGGCCTCGGCGCCTCGGGCGTGGCGATCTTCATGGCCCTCGGCTCCCTCGGCGGCTTCGCCATGACCTGGCCCCTCGGCTGGCTCTCCGACCTGCTGGACCGCCGGCGCCTCGTCGTCTCGGTCACGCTGGTCGCCACCATCGTCATCATGGGCATGATGGCCTTCACCCCCACCCATGCGCCGCATTGGCTCTTCATGGTGCTGGTCTTCATCTTCGGCGGGCTGGTGGTGCCCACCTATTCGGTCGTGCTTGCCCATGTGAACGACCATGTCGCACCCGAGGAATTCGTCTCGGCCTCCGGCGGCCTCCTGCTGCTCCAGGGCGCGGGCGCCGCACTCGGCCCGCTGCTGGGCGGCTTCCTGATGGAAGGCATGGGCCCGCGCGGCCTGGGCTGGCTCATCATCGCCGCGCAATTCGGCATCGCCATCTGGGGCCTCTTCCGCATGCGCCAGCGCGCCGCCCCGCCGGTGAAGGAGGAGTTCCAGATCATGCCCGCCCTGCCCGTGGGCACCGAACTGGTCGCCGTCGCCCAGGAAGCGGCCATCGAGCGGCATGAGACGGAGGCCCAGGCCGAAGCGGAGGCCGAGGCCATCGACGCCTGGCAAAGCGAAGGCGGCGCCATCGCCGTGCTGGAACGCCCCAAGGCGGGGAACTAGCTCCTTCTCCGAGGCTGCGGTAAGCGAGGATCATGCAGAGCCTGCCTCTCTTCGCCGCCGCGGCCCTCGCCGAGATCGGCGGCTGCTTCGCCGTCTGGGCCTGGTGGCGACAGGATGCCTCACCCTGGTGGCTCATCCCCGGCGCCGCCTGCCTCGCGCTCTTCGCCTGGCTGCTGAGCCTCAGCGAGGCCGAGGCCGCGGGCCGCGCCTATGCGGCCTATGGCGGCATCTACGTCATCGCCTCCATCCTCTGGCTCTGGCTCGTCGAATACCGCCTGCCCGACCGGTGGGACGTGATCGGCGCCGCCCTCTGCCTCGCCGGCACCTGCGTCATCCTCTTCGGAGCCCGCCAAGCATGACGCTCTCGCGCCGCAACACCTTCCTCATCGGCCTGGCCCTGATCGTCGCGACGGCGCTGATCGAACTCGCCATGGGCCGCGAGCCCATCTGCAAATGCGGCGTGGTCCGCTTCTGGGGCGAGGCCAATAGCCCCGAGAACTCGCAGCAGATCGCCGATTGGTACACGCCGTCGCATATTGTCCACGGCCTGCTCTTCTACGCCGTCTCCGGCCTCATCCCCGGCCTGCATCTGCGCTGGCGGCTGCTCCTCGCGATCTTCGTCGAGGTGGCTTGGGAAATCACCGAGAACAGCAGCTGGATCATCGACCGCTACCGCGAGGCGACCATCGCCCTCGACTATTACGGCGATAGCGTCCTGAATTCGGTGAGCGACGTGTTGGCCATGCTCCTCGGCTTCTGGCTCGCGAGCCGTCTGCCGGTCTGGGCCTCGGTGCTGACCGTCATCGGCCTCGAACTCCTCGCCCTGGCCGTGATCCGCGACAACCTGACGCTGAACGTGCTGATGCTGCTCCACCCCCTCGACAGCATCAGGCAGTGGCAGTCTGGGGGCTGAGGCGAAGGGCTGACTACCCCCCCTTCACACCACCCGCCGTCAGCCCCGCCACGATCTGCTTCTGCGCAATCAGCGTCAGGATCAGCACCGGCGCCGTCACCAGCAGCGCCGCGGCCGAGAGCGGCCCCCAGGAGACCTGCTCAAACGTCAGCATGTTGTTCACCGCGACCGGCAGCGTCCGCGTCTCGCGCCCCGCCAGCACCATGGCAAAGATGAAGTTGTTCCAGGAGAAGATGAAGGCGAGGATCGTCGCCACCGTCATCCCCGGCTTCGCCAGCGGCATGGCCACATGCCAGAAGGCCTGCCAGATCGTCGCCCCATCCACCAGCGCCGCCTCTTCCAACTCGCCCGGCAGCCCCTCGAAAAAGCCCATCATGATCCAGACCACGATGGGCACCGTGATGACCAGATGCGTGATGACGATCGGCGTCAGCGTCCCCGTCAGCCCCAGCCACTGGAACAGCAGGAAGAGCGGAATGAGGTAGGAAAGCCCCGGCGTGATGCGCGCGATGAGAATCACCACCGCCGCTTTCGTCGCCTTCATCTTCGCGATGCCATAGCCCGCCGGCACGCCCAGCAGCAGCGCCAGCCCCGTCGCCGAGAAGGAGACGATGATGCTGTTCAGCGCATAGTTGAAGAAGTCGTTCCGCTCGAACACCTGCCGGAAATTGTCCAGCGTCGGCTCCGTCGGGATGAAGACCGGCGGAAAGGCTGTGTTATCTAGCTCGTTCTTCAGCGAAAGCGACAGCATCCAGAGAAAGACGAGCAGCGCCGGCGAAACCAGCGCGATCACCGAGAGGCCGAAGCCGATATCGCCCAGCGTCTTCTTCACCCGCATGGCTCAGATCTCCTTCACGCGCGCCCGCGTCCAGAGCAGCAGCCCGGCCAGCGCGAGAATGATGATGAAGAACACGACGACCACGGCACTCGCATAGCCCATGTTGTAGTAAGCAAAGGCCTGCAGATAGAGGAAGATATTGATCGTCTCGCTCGCCGTCCCAGGGCCCCCCTGGGTGATGACGTAGATGGTGTCGAAGGCTTTCAGCGCGTCGATGGCCCGGATGATCAGCGCCACCACGAGAAACGGCGCCAGCAGCGGCAGCGTGATATGGCGGAACACCTGCCAGGCATTGGCCCCGTCGATCTTAGCCGCCTCATAAGGATCGACCGGCAGGCTCGCGAGCCCACCCAGCACGATCAGCATCACCAGCGGCGTCCAATGCCAGACTTCGACGATGACGAGCGTGGGGATCACCGTCGCCACGTCATAGATCCAGAGCGACGGCGGAATCCCCACCTGGGAGAGCAGCCAGTTCAGCACGCCCAACTGCGGATGGAACATCATCGTCCAGACCAGCGCGACAGCCACCGGCGTCGCCATCATGGGCAGGATGAAAATGGTTCGCGCTAGCCCCCGCATCGGGAATTTCCGATGGAAGGCCAGCGCCGCCAGCGTGCCGAGCACCATCGGCAGCACCACCGCGAGCAGGGTGAAATAGCCCGTGCGCAGCATCGAGGAGAGGAAGCGTTCGTCGCCGAACAGCTTCTGGTAATTCGCCATCCCCACCCATTCGCGCCCGCCGCCGATCTTCCACTCATGCACCGACATGAAGAGCGTGAAGGCCCAGGGAAAGAGAATGGTCGCCAGCACCACGACCGCGCAGGGGATGATGAACCACCAATAATGGCGTGCGTAGTTGCGGGCCTTCTTCAGCCCGCTCGCCTTCTCCGAAGGCCCCAGCGCGGTCGCGGACATCAGTTGCCCTTCTCGGATTGTTCGAGCACCGGCTTGAAGGCTTCCGTCGCCTTCTTCAGCTCGGTCGCCACATCGGCGCCGCCGATCATGTTCACCAGCGCCGTGCCGTAGGTGTCGCGGAATTCCGTCACGGGCACGATCTCGGGCAGGCCCGCGCGGCCCACCTTGCCGCTGCCGATCAGCGTGTCGAAGAATTCCTTCGGGAAGCGGCTGCTGCCGATCGCCTCGTCATTGCGATAGGTCGAGGCCCGCGCCGGCGAGCCCGCGCCGGAGGTGAGATAGCGCAGCTGGTTCGTCCGCCCGCTCGCCCATTGCAGATAGAGCCAGGCGGGCCCCTTCTTGCGGCTCACCTCGGAAATGCCGAAGGCCGTCTGCGTCATCACGCAATTATCCGAGCCCGGCCCCCGCGGCACCACGGCATAGCCCACCTTGCCCGCGACACGGCTCTTCGTCTTATCCTCGAGCGGCGCCGCGAAGCCGCAGCCGTCGATCCAGAAGGCGCCGCGCCCCTGCATGAAGCTCGTCTGCGCCTCGTTCCAATTGAAGCCCGAGACACCCGGCGGCGCCGTCTCGCGCATCATCTTCTTGTACATCTCACCGGCCCAGATCGCGTCCGGCGTATCGGTGATGAGCTTGCGATTGGCGTCCAGCGTGTCCTTCTGCGCCGTGCCGAGCAGGAAGGAGGTCCAGATCAGCACATTGGCGTTGCGCAACCCACGGCCCACGAAGCCATAGACCTGCTTCGACGGGTCCGTCAGCCGCTTGGCGGCGTCGAACATCTCGTCATAGGTCTTGGGTAGCTCGACATTCTTCGCCGCCAGCAGCTCCTTGTTGTAGTAGAGGATGAAGTAGTCGACGAATTCGGGCAGCGTATCCATCCGCCCGTCATCCTGCGTCGAATAGGCGATGGTGCCCGGCGCGAAATCGTTGAAGTCGAAATCCGGCGCCGTCAGGCTCGCATCGGCGATCATCGGCTTGAGGTCCGCGCACCACTTCGCCCGCCCCACCTGCCGCTTGCTCACATGCAGGCTGATGCCCACCACGTCGAAGCTCGGCCGGCCCGAGGCGAATTCGATCGCGAATTTCTGCCGGTGCTGCTGCTCGGGAATGCTCTCGGAATTGACCTTGATGCCGGTCAGTTCCTCGAACTCCTTCTGGTTCTGCATGAGGATCTGGCTGCGCGGATTCGCCGTCAGCGTCACGTCGATGCTCTGGCCCTTGAAGCGCTTCCAGTCGAACTGAGACTGCGCATTGGCCTTCTCGACGAGGGCAGGCGCGGCCAGCAGGCCAGCGCCGGCCAGCAACGCGCCCCGGCGCGTCAGCGGCAGCTTGAACGTCATCTCTTCCTCCTCGGGGCTGCCGATTGCCGTCGCGATTGCTTCGCGTCCGTGGCACCCATTGGGTAACACTACACCCCGTTATCGGAGCAAAACGCAAGGCCGGTTGCATGCCCGCGTCAAGGGCTTACGCTCCCGAATAACGCAAGAAAGGAAACGTCCATGCGACTTGATAAATCCGCCCTGCCCGAGGATTGGCAACTCGGCCATTTCGCCCTCCGGCTGATGGGTTCCGATGGTCCCATGGTGGTCGGCCTGGCCCTCGGCGCCGCCTATGACCTCACGCCCGCCTTCGCCACTTCCAGCGCCTGGCTCAACAGCCCCAACCCGCTCGGCGCCATCACCGCCCGCGGCAAGCCCATCCAGCTCGATCTCGAAGCCGCCCTCGCCAATAGCCACCACGCCACGCGAGACCCGTCCAAGCCCTATCTCCTGGCGCCCATCGACCTCCAGGCGGTCAAGGCCTGCGGCGTCACCTATGTCCGCTCCATGCTCGAGCGCGTGATCGAGGAGCGCTGCCGCGGCGATGCCAGCCGCGCCGAGGCCGAGCGCGCCGCCGTGCGCGACATCATCGGCGATGATCTCGCCAATCTCGTCCCCGGCAGCGAGAAGGCCATGCAGGTCAAGGCCGCGCTCGTCGAGAAGGGCTGGTGGAGCCAGTATCTCGAAGTCGGCATCGGCCCGGACGCTGAAATCTTCACCAAGGCCCAGCCCCTCTCCTCCGTCGGCACCGGCGCGCTCATCGGCGTGCACCCGACCAGCCACTGGAACAACCCCGAGCCCGAGGCCGTCCTGGCCATCGCCGCCGATGGCCGCGTCACCGGCGCCATGCTCGGCAATGACGTGAACCTGCGCGACGTGGAGGGCCGCTCCGCCCTGCTGCTCGGCCGCGCGAAGGACAATAACGCCGCCTCCGCCCTCGGCCCCATGATCCGCCTCTTCGACGGCGGCTTCACCCTCGACGATATCCGCAAGGGCGAAATCCGCCTGACCATCCAGGGCAAGGACGGCTTCCTCCTCGACGAAACCGGCCGCATCGGCGCCATCTCGCGCGACCCGGCCGACCTCGCCCGCCAGCTGGTCAACCCGCATCACCAATACCCCGACGGCGCGGTGCTCTATCTCGGCACGCCCTTCTCCCCCACGAAGGATCGCGGCGCCCCCGGCCAGGGCTTCACCCACCATCCCGGCGACGTGGTCACCATCTCCAGCCCCCGCCTCGGCGCGCTCTCCAACGAGGTTGCTCCCACCGACGCCTGCCCCCCCTGGCAATTCGGGACCGGCGCCCTTATGGCGAACCTCGCCCGCCGTGGGCTGCTACCCGGAGGTTGACCTTGAGCATGTCGCAGGAAGAAACCGGCCGCCTGGCCAGGCCCGATGGCACCGAACTGGCCTGGGCCCGCATCCCCGCCAAACAGGGCATCCAGGCGCCCGGCATCGTCTTCCTCGGCGGCTTCCGCAGCGACATGGAAGGCAGCAAGGCCCTCTTCCTGCGCGACTGGTGCGCGGCGCAGGGCCTTGGCTTCCTCCGTTTCGACTATTCCGGCCACGGCCAGTCCGGCGGCCGCTTCGAGGAAGGCACGATCGGCCAATGGGCCGCCGATGCCGCCCTGGTCATCGAGGCGCTCACCACCGGCCCGCAGATCCTGGTCGGCTCCTCCATGGGCGGCTGGATCTCGCTCCTCCTCGCCCGCCGCAACCCCGAGCGCGTCGCGGCCCTCGTCGGCATCGCCGCCGCGCCGGATTTCACCGCCCTGCTCATGGGGCCGGCGCTGACCGAGGCGCAGCGGGCCGATATCGCCCGCGACGGCCTCACCCTCGTCCCCTCCCTCTATGGCGACCCCTATCCCATCACCGGCGCCCTGCTGGCCGATGGCGAGAAGCAGAGCGTGCTCGACGCGCCGCTTCCGCTTCCGCTCCCGGTCCGTTTGCTGCAAGGAATGGCGGACCCCGACGTTCCCTGGCAGCACGCCATCCGGATCGTCGAGGCCATCGAGGGCCCCGACGTGCAGCTACACCTCATCAAGGATGGCGACCACCGCCTCTCCCGCCCGGAAGACCTGGCCCTGCTGGGCCGGACGATCGCCGCCCTGCTGCCGTGAGCCGCCCCCTTCCCCCGGGAGCGGCCGAACGCGAAAAGGCCATGGTCACGGGCTTCGTCGCCGATATCGGCATCTGGCTGCCCTATACGGCCATCGCCTTCTGGACCGGCTCGCTCACCATGCTGGCGGAGACCGTCCGGGCCGCGCTGATGATGGTCCTGGAGCTGGTCGTCCTCGCCCTGCTCCGCCGCATCCATCGCAATCGCATGGCCGAGTACGAATTCGGCACCGGCAAGGCCGAGCAATTCGCCAATCTCGCCATCGCCGCCGCCATGGCCGTCAGCGCCCTGCTGTTCATCGAGGGCGCCTGGAACAAGTTCCGCAGCCCGCCCGAGGCCGTCCCGGTCCTGGCGAGCCTCGGCATGGCGCTGATGGGCTTCATCAACCTCCTGCTCAACGGCTGGGTGGCCTGGAAGGTCTGGCTCGCGGCGCGGGACGGCACCTCCGTCATCATGACCGGCCAGATGCGCTCCCGCCTCTCCAAGCTGGCCTCCTCCGTCTTGGTCATGCTCGCCCTCTTCGTCAGCAGCATCGACAATGGCGGCACAGCCGGGCTCCTGGCCGATGCGGCCGGCGGGCTCTTCGTCGCCATCGTCATGCTCTCCGTCGCCTGGTCCATGGGCCGCGAGGCCCTGCCCGACCTGCTCGACCGCTCCCTCTCCGAAGCCCGGCAGACGGCCATCAACCGCGCCCTGGCCGAGCATTTCCATGCCTATGAGGATCTGCTGGCCGTCCGCTCCCGCCAATCGGGCAAGGCCATCCATATAGAGGTGGAACTGGCCTTCGCGCCCGACCTGCCGCTCGCCGAGGTCGCCCGCCGCAGCACCGCCCTGCGCGAGACGGTCATCGAGCGCATTCCCGGCGCCCATGTACTGATCGTCCCCCACGCCGCCTGACACCCGCCAGCCACCGCCATGCCCCCGGCGCAGGGCCGCCAAGCCGCGCTTTTCCTTGGCCTTCCGCCCCGAAATGATTGACCCCCGGCCCGACTCTGTGCTTTACGCCGCGCTCCCCTGCCGGGCGCGCGAGGCATGCGCCCGGCTATGCCCGTTTGCGCGCGAGTCGGCATGGTGCCGGCAAACGTTGGGCTGAGACATCCACAGGGAGCCCATATGCCCCTTTACGAGACCGTGCTCATCGCACGTAACGACCTGACGCAGGCGCAGGTCGAAGCCATCGCGGACCAGATCGCCGCCACCGTCGCCGAACAGGGCGGCGAGGTGAAGAAGCGCGAATACTGGGGCCTTCGCGGCCTGGCCTATCGCATCAAGAAGAACCGCAAGGGGCACTACATGCTCCTCGGGATCGACTGCAATGCGGTTGCCGAGCGCGAAGCCGACCGTCTCCTGGGCCTGAACGAAGACGTTCTGCGCCACATGACGCTCCGCATCGACGCCATCGACGAGAACCCCTCCGCGATCCTCTCCCGCCGTGGCGAAGAGCGCGAGCGTGACCGCAGCTTCCGTGGCCCGCGTCCCGCCGGCCGCTTCAGCTCCGGCCGTGGCGCCCCGCGCGGCGACGACCGCGAGGAGTTCCGCGCCCGTTCGCATGACGACAACAACGGTGGCGAGGAGTAATTCCTGATGTCCGAGACCGAAACCACGAACATCGCCGCTCGCCGCCCCGCCGTTGGCGCGCGCCGTCCGTTCTATCGCCGCAAGAAGTCCTGCCCCTTCTCCGGCCCGAACGCGCCGAAGATCGACTACAAGGACGTGCGCCTCCTGAGCCGCTTCCTGTCGGAGCGCGGCAAGATCGTGCCGAGCCGCATCACGGCGGTCAGCGCCAAGAAGCAGCGTGAGCTGGCCCAGGCCATCAAGCGCGCCCGCTTCCTGGCCCTGCTGCCCTACGTCATCAACGACTGAGCAGGAAGTCGCCCGGGGTTCGTCCCCGGGTGGACCACAGGGATAGCAGGAAGTGACCTCAGGCCCCGCACGTAACGGGATGGATCTGGCGAACGATCCGCGGCTTCTCGCCGCGGGCGCCGCCGGGCTCGCCTCCACCGTGCTGGCGCTCTGGGCCTTCCGGGGCCTCCCGGCCGGCCCGGCCTTCTTCTGGCTGTCGCCGATGCCGCTCTTCATGGCGGGTCTCGGCTTTGGCCAGGGCGCGCTCTGGGGTTCGGTCGCGCTGGGCCTGGTGCTGATGCTGCTCCTGGGCGGCGGCTACACGGCGGGTCTCTGGCTGGTGGCCTTCGGGCTCCCGGCCGTGGCCCTGACCATGGCGGGCCTCCGCCAGGGCCGTCTCGAGCTGTCGATGCCGCTGGCGATGCTGGGCCTCTACCCCGCCGCCGTCCTTCTCATCGTCGCCTTCGTGGCCGGCGATGCGGATGGCGGGCTGGATGGGGTGCTGCGCAGCCTCGCCGCCGGCGGAATGGCTCGCATCGGCATGCCGGCCGACGCGGATATGGCCGCCCAGATCGGGCGGTTCATGGCGGGTGCCCTGGCCTTCTGGCTGGCGGTCGCCCTCGCGGTGAACGGCACGGCCGCGCAGCGGCTCCTCACCCGGGCCGGGATGGCGGCACATGCCGCCCCCGCCTGGCGCGAGGCACGGCTGCCGCGCTGGTACGCTCTGCTGCCGGTCCTAGCGGTCCTCTGGTTCGCGCTGGCCCCCGCCGGGGGCGATGCGCTGCCGCTGGGCCTGCTGACGGCCTTCCTCACGCCCTTCTTCTTCCAGGGGCTGGGCGTGATCCATGGTCTCGGCCGCGATCTTCCCGCGCGGCCCTTCCTGCTGGGCGGTTTCTACGCCGTCCTTGTGGTCTTCATCTTCCCGGTGGCCATTCTCGTGGTGGGCATCGGTTTGTTCAGCCAATTCGGGTGGCGTCCGTCGCCCCCACCACAGATCTGATCGGGGCAAGCCATGATCGAACTGATTCTGATGCAGCGGGTCGAGAAGCTCGGCCAGATGGGCGAGGTCGTTAAGGTCCGCCCGGGTTATGCGCGCAACTTCCTCCTGCCGGAAGGCAAGGCGATTCGCGCGAGCAAGGAAAACCTTGCCCGCTTCGCCGAGCAGCGCGCCCAGCTCGAGGCCCAGAACCTCAAGAAGCGCCAGGAGGCCGAATTGGTCGCCGAGCGCGTCACCGGCCTCACCGTCGTCATCCTGCGCACCGCGGGCGAGAGCGGCAGCCTCTACGGCTCCGTCTCCAGCCGTGACATCGCCGACGCCTGCACGGCGGCCGGCCTCACGGTCAACCGCTCGCAGATCTCCCTGCCGTCGCCCATCAAGACGGTCGGCCTCACCACGGTCTCCGTTTCCCTGCACCCGGAAGTTTCCGTTCCGGTTGTCGTGAACGTGGCCCGCACGGTCGAGGAAGCCGAGAAGCAGGCGCGCGGCGAAGACCTGCGCGCCGAGCAGCAGGCCGAGGAAGAGAGCCTGGAGGCCCAGCTGGCCGCCGAGCTGTCCGACCTGGGCGCCGCGACCGAAGAGTGATCGCTTCGGGAGGGCGGCCTCGCGCCCTCCCCAGCCATCTTCGGCCGATATGAAAACAGCCCGGCAGGCCATATGGCTTGCCGGGCTGTTTCTATGTCTGGCCCCCGTCAGGAGGCCCGAAGCGCGATCAGCGGACCACGCGGGTCGTGCCATCCGCGAAGCTCTCGATCACCACACCGCCGCCATTATAGGCGCCATCGCCCACCTGCGGCTCGTTGGGCAGGTTCACCCCCGCGAAGGGGTTGGCCGGCGTCGGCGTCTGGCCGCGCGGCAAGATGATCGGCGCGGGCGTGGCCGGGGTGTGGTTGATGCCGGGCGCACCGGCCTGATAGGCGGGCACGGGCGCCACGGGGCGCTCGCTCATCGGCACCGGCGGCGCCATGGTTTGGGCCTGAACCGCGGGCGCGCCGAAAGCGGCCACACCGGCGAGAGCGATCCCGAAAGCGGCAATCCTGGTGGAAATGCGGGCCATTGGCCTACTCCTTCCCTTGCGATTTCCCCGGCTTCTCGCCGGGCTGGAACTGCCCCGGGCTTATCCGGGGCTTACGCGAGGGAAACGCCACCCCCACCCAAGGGGTTGCCTCACAGAGCGGTTAAGCTTCGCTCACGCTCCCGCCGAAGCCGGCACCAGCACCTGCCCCTGCCCGTCCACCGCCGCCTCCACGGGCGTCAGCGCATCGCCCAGGCAAGGCCCCGAGACGCATTCCCCATCCTCGATGCGGAACCGCGCCCCATGGGTGAAGCAGACGATCATCTCGGCCTTCCGGTCCAGGAAACGGTGCGGCACCATCTCCAGCGGAATGCCGATATGCGGGCAGGAATTCTCATAGACCCAGACGCGCTCCCCCCGCCGCACGGCGAAGAGCCCCACATGCCCCGGCGGCCCGTCGAAGCCGCGGGCGCCCTGGTCGGGGATCTCCTCCAGCCGGCAGAGAACGCGCGTCCCGGTCATCGAAGGCCCTTCACTTCACGCCCTTGAGCCCGCCCATCTCGGCCAGCACCTTCCAATGCTCCTCCGAGATCGGCATGACCGACAGGCGCGACTGCTTGACCAGCGACACGCCCTCCAGCCGCGGCTCCGCCTTGATCTCGGCGAGCGTGACGGGGCGCGGCACCGGCTTCACGGCCTTCATATCCACGCAGACCCAGCGGCCGGTCTCATCCGTCGGGTCCTGGTAGGCCTCGCGCACCACCTCGACCACGCCCACGATCTCCTTGCCCACATTGGAGTGGTAGAAGAAGGCGAGGTCGCCCTTGCGCATATCCTTGAGGTTGCGCGCCGCCTGGGCATTGCGCACCCCCGTCCAGGGCTCGACGCCGTTCTTCACCTGCTCGTCCCAGGAGAAGGCATCAGGCTCGGACTTGACCAGCCAGCGGGCCATCAGGCGATCTTCGCCCCGTCCTTGAAGACGGCGCGGAAGGGCTTCACCGTCACACTCGCGAAGAGGCCGGCCTTGGCATACGGGTCACCGGCGGCGATCGCCTCGGCGGCGGCCTGGTCGGCGGCTTCCACGACCAGCAGGCTGCCATTGGGCTTGCCCTCGGCATCGAGCGTCGGCCCGACGAGGACGAGCTGCTTCATCAGGCTCTCGAGATATTCCAGATGCGGCGGGCGGGTCGCCATGCGCAGTTCGAGGGAGGCCGGCTTGTCGGTGCAGGCGATGGCAAACAACATGATAGGATCCTTGTTCAGGAGATTGCGTCAGGTCAGTCCCGCGGCCCATAAGAGCCCGACAGGCCGCCGGCACCCGCCGGCACTGGTCCACAAGTAGTAGAGCCGGTACGTTTTTCCTCAAGAGGGAGGCGGACCAACTTCAATAGACGGTACCGCATTCCCAGGTAGGTCGCGTGAGCCCCAGCCCATTACAGCCCAGCCAGGCCCTCCCGGCCCAGCAAGGTAGCCTGCTTCACCGCCTGGCGAATCCCGGCCGCTTCCTCCGCGCCACCGACCGGCTCATGCCCTGGCTCTGGGCCCTCTCGCTCATCGCCCTCGTCCCCGCCGCCCTCTGGGCCCTGGTCTACTCCCCACCCGACTGGCAGCAGGGCGAGACGGTGCGGATCATGTATGTCCATGTCCCCATGGCCTGGCTGGCTATGAGCGGCTACCTGGGCCTCGCCATCGCCTCCATCTTCTCCCTCATCTGGCGCCACCCGCTGGCCGATCTCGCCGCCCGCGAGCTTTCCCCCGTTGGCGCGGCCGTCACGGCGCTTTGCCTCATGACCGGCAGCCTCTGGGGCAAGCCCATGTGGGGCACCTGGTGGGAGTGGGACGCGCGGATGACCTCCGTCCTGGTGCTCTTCTTCCTCTGGCTCGGCCATGCCGCTCTGGTCCGCGCCTTCGACGAGGACGATCGCGGCGCCAAGGCCGGCGCAATCCTGGCCCTGATCGGCGTCGTGAACCTGCCCATCATCAAATACTCCGTCGACTGGTGGAACACGCTGCACCAGCCCGCCTCGGTCGTGCGCCTGAACGGGCCGAGCCTGCATGTCGACATCCTCTACCCGCTCCTGGCCTGCACCCTGGCCTTCACCCTCCTCTTCGCCACCGTCGTCCTGGCCCGCACCCGCGCCGCCATCATGGAACGGCGGGTGCGCGCGCTCGAACTGGCGCGCGCCCGGCAGCACGAACGGGCCCGCGCATGACCGCTCACTGGTGGTATGTCTCCATCGCCTGGGGGGCGGCGGCTGTGCTTTTCACGGCCCTCGCCCTGGGCGCCGCCCGCCGCCACGCCGCGGCCGGCCGCCGCCTCGCCCTTCTCGATACGCGCCGGGATAGCCGACAATGAGCCTCTCCGCCCGCAAGCGCCGCCGAATCTGGATGCTCGTTATCGGCGCCATCGGCCTCGGCTCCGCCACCGCCCTCGGCCTCACCGCCTTCCAGGACAACCTCGTCTTCTTCCGCTCCCCCACCGACGTGGCGAGCCAGCAGCCCCCCGTCGGCCGCGCCTTCCGCCTGGGCGGGCTGGTCGAGGCCGGCAGCGTGAAGCGCGACGACAGCGGCACCCGCCCCCTCATCACCTTCACCGTCACCGATGGCGCGCATCAGGTCCCCGTCGCCTTCCGCGGCGTGCTGCCCGACCTTTTCCGCGAGGGCCAGGGCGTCGTCACCCTCGGCAAGCTCGATGCCGGCGGCACCTTCCAGGCCAGCGAAGTCCTCGCCCGCCACGACGAGACCTATATGCCCCCCGAAGTCGCCGACGCCCTCAAGCGCAGCGGCCATTGGGATCCGGCGAAGGGCGCGCCCCCTCCCGCCAATACCTGGAACACCCTGCCCGATAAGGCTACGCCAGACGGGGCTACGCCGGAGAGCCCGCGCTCGTGATCGCCGAACTCGGGCATTTCGCCATCGCCCTCGCGCTCGCCCTGGCCATCGCCCAGGGCCTCCTGCCGCTGATCGGCGCCCAGCGCGCCCGGGCGGGGCTCATGGCCAGCGGCGGGCCGCTCGCGGCGGGGCATCTCCTGGCCGTCGCCGCCGCCTTCCTGGCCCTCGTCTGGTGCTTCGTGGTGAACGACACCAGCGTCAGCGGCGTGGTGGCCAATAGCCATTCCGACAAGCCGCTGCTCTACAAGATCACCGGCGTCTGGGGGAACCACGAGGGCTCCATGCTCCTCTGGGTGCTCATCCTGGCCCTTTGCGGCGGCGCCGTCGCCGCCTTCGGGCGCGATCTGCCCGCCGCCCTGAAGGCCCGCGTCCTGGCCATCCTGGGCTGGATCGCGGCCGGCTTCCTGGCCTTCGTGCTCGCGACCTCCAACCCCTTCACCCGCGTCTGGCCGCCCGCCGCCGATGGCCAGGGCCTGAACCCCATCCTGCAGGACCCGGCCCTCGCCTTCCATCCGCCGCTGCTCTACCTGGGCTATGTCGGTTACGCCGTCACCTTCGCCTTCGCCGTCGCGGCGCTGATCGAGGGGCGCGTGGATGCCGCCTGGGGCCGCTGGGTCCGCCCCTGGGCATTGGGCGCCTGGTGCTTCCTCACCCTCGGCATCGCGCTCGGCTCCTGGTGGGCCTATTACGAACTCGGCTGGGGCGGCTATTGGTTCTGGGACCCGGTGGAGAATTCCTCCCTCCTCCCCTGGCTGGTCGGCGCCGCCCTGCTGCATTCGGCCATCGTGGTGGAGAAGCGCGAGGCCCTGAAGGTCTGGACGGTGCTCCTCGCCCTCCTCGCCTTCGGCTTCTCCCTGCTCGGCACCTTCCTGGTCCGCTCGGGTGTGCTGAACTCCGTCCATGCCTTCGCCTCGGACCCGTCACGCGGCACCTTCATCCTCATCCTGCTCGGCCTCTATGTCGGCGGGGCCTTCGCCCTTTTCGCCTTCCGCGCCCCCTCCATGGCGCCGACCGGCCTCTTCCAGGCCATCTCGCGCGAAGGTGCACTGGTGCTGAACAACCTGCTGCTCTGCTCCATCGCGGCCGTCGTCTTCACCGGCACGCTCTGGCCGATGTTCGCCGACCTGCTCTGGAACCATAAGCTCTCCGTCGGCGCCCCCTTCTTCAACAGCACGGTCTTCCCGCTGGCCGTCCCGCTCATCCTCGGCATGGCGCTCGGCCCGCTGATGCCCTGGAAACGCGCGACCCTCGCCCCCGTCCTCCGCCGCCTCTGGATTGCCACGGGTGCGGCCGGCCTCGCCCTCATCCTCGCCTATGCCTTCTCGGGGCAGCAGATCCTGCCCGCCCTCGGCTTCATGGCCGCGATCTGGCTCATCGTCGCCGCCGGCACCGATATCGCCGATCGCATCGGCCTCGGCCGCACCACGCCGCGCAACGCGCTCAACCGCGCCAAGGGCCTGCCCCGCGCCGCCTGGGGTGCCGCCATGGCCCATGCGGGCTTCGGCGTCACCATCCTCGGCATCGCGGGCATGGGCCTCGCCACCGACAATATCGCCGCCCTCAAGCCCGGCGAATCCCTCCGCCACGCGGGCTATGAATGGCGTCTGGACAGCATCCGCGACGTGCTCGGCCCCAATTTCTCCGCCCGCCAGGCGACGGTAACGGTGCTGCGCGACGGCAAGGTCGTCACCATCATGTACCCCGCCCGCCGCTTCTTCCCCCTCGCCCGCCAGACCACGACCGAGGCCGCCATCACCACCTCCATGGGTGGCGACCTCTATGCCGTGCTGGGCGAGGAACAGGATGGCCGCGCCGTGCTCCGCGTCCATGACAATCCGCTCGCGCCCTGGATCTGGCTCGGCGGCGCCATCATGGCCCTCGGCGGCGGCATTTCCCTCAGCGACCGCCGCATCCGCATCGCGGCGCCCGCCGCCAAAAAGGCCCCGCGCGGCGCGAAGCAACAGGCCGCCTGATGTCCGCCCTCACCCGCCGCGCCCTCGTCGCCGCCCCGCTCGCCGTCGCCGCCCTGGGCGGCGCAGGCTTCTACGCCATGCTGCGCGGCCTCGGCTCCGGCAGCTATGACCCGAAGGGCGTGCCCTCGGCCCTCATCGGCAAGCCGGTGCCCGACTTCACCCTGCCCGCGCTCGAAACCTCGGGCCTGCCCGGCCTCTCGGCCGCCGATATCCGTGGCTTCGGCCGCCCGGTGCTGGTCAATTACTGGGCCAGCTGGTGCGTGCCCTGCATCATCGAGCACCCGCAGCTGATGCGCATGAAGGCCGATGGCCTGCCGATCCTGGGCATCAACTACAAGGACAAGCCCGCCGACGCGCAGAAATTCCTGACCGATCGCGGCTCCCCCTTCACCCGCCTCGGCCGCGACGATGCCGGCCGCACCGCCATCGACTGGGGCGTCTACGGCGTGCCCGAAACCTACCTGATCGACCGCGACGGCATCATCCGCTGGCGCTGGGCCGGCCCCATCACGCCCGAAGTCGTGTCGCAAGACATCGCGGCCTTGCTGAAGCGTTATAATGTTTAAGCCCTCAAGCGCCGGGCGGGCGCTCCGCGCCGCTTTTTTTCCGCCCTCAGACGCCGGGCGCGGCCATCCGGCCGCTTGGCTTTCGCGCCACCCGGCGCGGGCCGACGTTTTCCGCCCTCAGATGCCGGGCGCGCGCTCCACGCGCTTGGCTTCGCGCCACCTGGCGCGGGCCGCAGAAGCGGCCTCGGCGCTGGCTCGCCGCTGTTTCTTGCCCTCAGGCGCCCGCCGCCGCGCGGGCCACACCCTCGCCGCACTCCTCCTCCTGGCCCCCTTTTGGGCCCAGGCGGCCATCGCCCCGGAGGACATGCTGAAGGACCCCGCCCAGGAGGCCCGCGCCCGCGAGATCGGCCGCGAGCTGCGCTGCATGGTCTGCCAGAACCAGTCCATCGAGGATTCCGACGCCGGCCTCGCGCGTGACCTGCGGCTCATCGTCCGCGAGCAGGTCGCCGCCGGGCGCAGTGATTCCGACATCGTCGACTATATCCACGCCCGCTACGGCGACTTCGTCCTGCTCCGCCCGCCCTTCAACGCCAGCACGGCACTACTCTGGGGCAGCCCGCTCCTGGTCCTGCTGATCGGCGGCGGGCTCATTCTCGCCCTTCGCCGGGGCCGTGGCGCCACCACCGCCCCCGCCCCGCTCACCTCGGCCGAAAAGGCCCGGCTCGCCACCCTCGAGGCCGAAATCGCCGCGCGTGAAAAGCAGTGACCTGACGGCATGATCTGGCTTCTCTTCCTCGCCCTCGCCGCCCTGGCACTGGCCCCGCTCGCCTGGTCGCTCCTGCGCCCCGCCGCCCCGCGCGGCCGCCACGAGGCCGATCTCGCCCTTTTCGCCGCCCAGCGCGCCGAGCTCGAACGCGAGCGCGAGTCGGGCCGCCTCGACGAGCCCGGCTACCAGGCCGCGCTGCTCGAACTCCAGCGCCGCCTCGTCGCGAGCCCCGCCGACGAGGCGCCCGCCACCGGCGGCCATGCCAAGGCAGCCCTCCTCGCCGGCCTCTTCCTCATCCCTGCCGCCGGCCTGGGCCTCTATATCTACGACGGCCAGCCCGGCATCCCGGCCGCCCCCTTCGAGGAGCGCCAGCAGGTCGCCCAGCGCGACGCGGCGCTGATCGAGGCCCTGCGCGCCCGTATCGGCCAGCTTCCGCCGCAATCGGATTCCGCCCGCCAAGGCTGGCTCCTGCTCGGCCAGGCCGAGCGCGCCCGCGGCAATTATGACGCCGCCGCCGATGCCTGGAGCCGCGCGCTCACCATGCGCTTCGACGCCAACCTCGCCGGCGATCTCGCTCAGCTCGAAATGGAACGCGGCAACGACACCGCCGCCGCGCAATGGCTCACCCGCGCCATGGCCGCCCAGCCGGATGACCCGCGCCTGCGCTTCCTCGCGGGCCTCGCCGAAGCCCGCGCCGGCCGGGTGGAGAATGCGCGCAACGTCTGGCGCTCCCTCCTGGCCGATGCGCCGCCCGACGCGCCCTGGCGCGCCATCGTCGAGCGGCAGTTGCGGGAGCTGCAATAGCCCCCGCCCGGGCTCACCCGGCCCGCCTCACCAATAGGAGCCGCCGCCCCAGTCGCCGCTGCCGCTGTCGCTATAATCGCTGCCGTAATCGGAGCCATAATCGCTGCTGTAGTCCGAGCTGTAATCGGAACTGTAATCGCTGCTGTAATCGCTCGTGCTATCCGACCAGCCGTCGCTATTGAAGCCGGTGTCATAGCCCGAACCACCATCCCAGCCCGACCCGCTGTAATCCGTCGTGTCGGAACCCGACCAGCTCACATCCGACGAACTGCTGTAATCAGACCCCGACCAGCCCGAATCCGCCGAACCGCTATAGTCGCTCGTGCTGTCCGACCAGCCGTCGCTGTTGAAGCCGGTGTCGTAACCCGAACCGCCATCCCAGCCCGAACCGCTGTAATCGGTACTCTCCGAGCCCGACCAGCTCACATCCGTGCCCGTCGAAGTGCTCGTATCGACCGAACCGCTCGTCGCATCCGACCAGCCATCACTGTTAAAGCCGGTGTCATAGCCCGAACCGCCATCCCAGCCCGAACCGCTGTAATCGGTCGTCTCCGAGCCCGACCAGCTCACATCCGTGCCCGTCGAAGTGCTCGTATCGGCCGAACCGCTCGTCGCATCCGACCAGCCATCGCTGTTGAAGCCCGTGTCGAAGCCCGAACCGCCATCCCAGCCCGTGCCGCTGTAATCCGTGCCATCCCCGAAACGCCCCGTATCGAAACCGGCCGCGGAGAGCACGTCGCTCATCGCCGTCGTCCCGTCGCCGAAGCGCCCGCTATCGAAGCTGACATCGCCGAACCGGCCCATGTCGAAGCCCGAGACGGTATCCACCGGCCGATCGGTCGTGAAATCCTGCACACCGTCGAGGCGGTCTTCCTTGCCGTCGAAATAATCGCTCACGGCCGAATAGGTCCAGGCGCCGCCGTCATAGACCATGCCGCCCAGCTCGCCGCCCACGACCCCGCCGGAATAGCCGCCGACCGCGCCCACCACGGGGCCGCCCACCACGGTGCCGGCCGTGCCGATCGCGGCACCGCCGACGGCGCTGAAGGCATCCACCGTGGCATCGCGCCACTCGCCATTCTCGAGATGGTTCAGCACGTCCAGCGCGGCGAAGAAATTCCCCACATTGGTGGCGCCGCTCGAAACGCCCCCGTTCTGTGCGAAGTCAGCGAGGTTGCTGATGTAACCGAACCCCTCCGAAGCCTCCCCATAGGGATCGTCGGTCTGTGGCCCGATATTGATCTCCACCGTCACGGCGGCGTCTCCCTTGCTGTTACAAGGGCCTTATTCCGCAACATTCCCAGCCGGGGCAAAGCACAGGCCCGCCATACCGGCTGAAAAGCCAGTGAAGACCCTCACAGCCCCGCGAGACGCCGCCGCAAAGCAGCAATATTCAATCGGCCACCTTGAGCATGATCTTGCCGATATGCGCGCTACTTTCCATCAGCCGATGCGCCTCGGCCGCCTCAGTGAGCGGGAATACCTGATGGATCACCGGCCCATACTGCCCGGCCTCCAGCAGCGGCCAGACCTTTTCCTTCAGGGCCTTCGCGATCTCCCCCTTCTGCGCCGTGGTCCTCGGCCGCATGGTGCTCCCCGTCACGGTCAGCCGCCGCGTCATCACCGGCCGCAGATCCACTTCCGGCACCTTGAACCCGCCCAGGAAGGCGATGATCACCAGCCGTCCATCCACCGCCAGGCTGCGCAGGTTCCGGGGGAAATAATCGGCGCCCACCATGTCGAGAATGACGTCCACACCCTTCCCGCCGGTCAGCTCCTTCACCCGTTCCTGGAAGTCCTCGTCCTTGTAGTTGATCGCGGCATCCGCCCCGAGCTTCAGGATCGCCTCGCATTTCCCGGCGCTGCCGACGGTCGCGAAAACCTTGGCGCCGAAGGCCTTGGCAAGCTGGATCGCCGTCACCCCGATCCCGCTCGTCCCGCCATGGACCAGCAGCGTCTCCCCCTTCGCCAGCCGCCCATGGCCGAACACATTGGCCCAGACGGTGAAATAGGTCTCCGGCAGGGCCGCCGCCCGCAGCGCGTCATAGCCCTTGGGCCAGGGCAGCGTCTGGGCCGCCGGGGCCGTGACGTATTCGGCATAGGCGCCGCCATTGGTCAGAGCGCAGACCTTGTCGCCCAACGCGAAGCCCGTCACCGCCTCGCCCACGGCCACCACCTCGCCCGAGGTCTCCAGGCCCAGCATCGGGCTCGCGCCCGGCGGCGGCGGATAGAGCCCCAGCCGCTGCTGCACGTCCGGCCGGTTCACGCCCGTCACCATCACCCGGATCAGCACCTCATCGGCCTTGGGGCTCGGCACCGGCGCGGTCTTGGCCACCAGCACTTCCGGGCCGCCGCCCTCGCCATGGTCCATGAAGGTCATCGTCTCGGGCAGGCTCGGCATGGCGTCTTCCTCTCGGTTGCTGGCCAGACCCTCCGCCGCCCCAACCCCACCCGTCAAGCCACCCGGCCGCTCACCAGAGGCGGAGTTCCACCACCCCCGCCAATCGGGCGCCACCGCCGCCAGCGGCAGCGGCGCGTAGCCTTGCGCATCTCTCCGAGCGGGATGACCCGCGCCCCTCATCCCCCCGACCTCCGCACATCCTTCCAAGCGCGACCACCGCCGCGCCTCCTTCCCAGCGCGCGGACTTCCGGGCACCGTTCACCACGCGGAGCCCTCCGCATCACCCAGACGGCCACCCACCGGGAGCATGCCATCGCCTTGCCCGATACCCCTCTCGCCAGCGTGCCGCCGCCCGGCTGCCGCGTCTTCATCACCGGCGGCGCGCAAGGCATCGGCCGCGCCATGGCCGATGCCTTCGCCGCCCGCGGCGCCCGCATCGCCATTCTCGACGCCGCCGCCATGCCCGATGCGCCCGCCGCCTGGATCATCCACCAGGGCTCCGTCGCCGATCCGGTGGCCGTCGAGGGGGTGGTCGCCGAGATGGAGCAGAAATGGGGCGGCATCGACGTCGCCATCGCCAATGCCGGCCTCTCGGCCAATCGCCCGACCCTCGGCATTACCCCCGATGCCTGGCGCCAGGTGCTCGACGTGAACCTCACCGGCGTTTTCCTTACCGCCCAGGCCGCCGCCCGCCGCATGGTGCCCGCCCGCGCCGGCGTCATCCTCGCCACCACCAGCATCTATGCCGATCGCGGCGGGGCCGAACGCGCCGCCTATGCCGCCACCAAGGGCGGCGTCGCCAACCTGGTCCGCGCGCTGGCCTGCGAATGGGGCGCCTCGAACGTGCGGGTGAACGGCATCTCCCCGGGCTATGCCGATACGGCGCTGACCCGCGCCCTCATCGCCGATGGGCGGATAGACCCCGTCGCCATCATCGGCCGCACCCCCATGCGCCGCCTGGGCCGCACGCAGGAAGCCGCCGCGGTCGCCTGCTTCCTCGCCTCGCCCGCCGCCGCCTTCATCAACGGCGCCATCCTCCCCGTCGACGGCGGCTGGGGCGCCAATACGGGGCCTTAGGCCCCGTATTGGCTGTTTTTTCGCCCTCAGGCGCCGGGCGCCGGCATCCGCCGGCTTGGCTTTCGCGCCACCAGGCGCGGGCCGCAGAAGCGGCCTCGGAGCGGCTTTCGCCGCTCCGCTGGCGCCAGCTTCCGGGTGGGGTTCTTCCGGCTGAGCGATACGACGGGTCGCGGACATTCCGCCCGCGACCCAAACCGCATTACTGCGCCGTAATGCCAGCCGCCTTCACGATCGGCTCCCACTTGTCCATCTCGGACTTGAGGAAGGCCGCCGTGCTGGCGGGCGTGCTGTCCGCCTTGGTCTGCATCGTCAGGTCCGACAGCCGCGCCTTCACGCTGTCCATCGCCATGACCTTGTTGATCGCCTGGCTGAAGGCCGTCACCGTCGCCGCCGGCGCGCCCTTCGGCGCCAGCACCATATGCCAGGTATAGGCCTCGTAATCCGGCACGCCCGCCTCGATGAAGGTCGGCATGTCCGGCACCTGCGGAATGCGCTGCGCCGAGGAAACCGCCAGGCCCTTCACCTCGCCCTTGCGCACGAAGGGCAGCGCGCTGTTGGCCACGTCGAGCATCATCGCCACCGTGCCGTTCAGCAGGTCCGGCATCGCCGCCGCCGAGCCACGATAGGGCACGTGGTTCACCTTCAGCCCGCCAGCCTTGGCCAGGAAAAGCTCCGTCGCCAGATGCAGCGCCGCACCCGCGCCGGTCGAGGCATAGTCGTACTTGCCGGGGTTCTTCTTCAGAAGCTCGATCAGCTCCTTCAGATTATTCGCCGGCACGTCCTTGTTGACCATCATGATCATCGGGATCACGCCCGTGAGCGCCACCGGCTCGAAATCGCCCACCGGGTCGAAGGGCAGCTTGGCGAAGACCACGCGCAGCACCGCATGGGCGATCGTCGTATAGAGGAAGGTGTGGCCGTCATTCGCCTTGGCCACCACGTCCGAGCCGACCACCACGCCCGCGCCCGTCCGATTCTCCACGATCACGCGCTGCGGCAGCATCTTGGAAAGCTCATCGGCGATGAGCCGCGCCGGCACGTCGGTCGGCCCACCGGCCGCGAAAGGCACCACGAGGCGGATAGGCTGAGAAGGCCAGGTTCCCTGCGCCCGCGCCAGGCCCGGGATGATGGCCGGGGCCGACAAGGCCGCGCCGGCCGTCAACAGGTGGCGGCGATTGATCATGGTCAAGCTCTCCTGACTTTCTTGGAATTCCTCCCTTTATGAAAAGCAGGAAAGCTCCCGCGTCAATGCGTGGTTACACGCGGTTGCGAAACGGCCTCATGATTTTCCGCCACGGCATGGGCCTCCAGCCGCTGCCCCGTGCGCCCGTCGAAGAGATGCAGCCGCGCAGGGTCGAAGCCGATACCGATCTTTTCGCCACGCCCCGGCGCGCGCTCCACCGGCCGCACCAGCTGCACCGCCGCCCCGCCCGAGAGCCTGCCATGCACCAGCGCCGCATGGCCCAGATCCTCGACCAGCTCCACCGTGAGCGGCAGCGTGCCCTCGCCCACATGCTCGGGGCGAATGCCCACCACCAGCTCCCGCCCGGCCTCCAGCCGCCCCGCCATCACCGTCGCGGGCCCGTTCTCGAAAACAGCGTTCCGGCCCGAAGGGTCCGTCACCGCCGGCAGCAGGTTCATCGCCGGCGCGCCAAGGAAGCCCGCCACGAATTTCGTCGCCGGCTTCTCATAAACCTCGCGCGGCGTGCCCACCTGCTCCACCACGCCGCCATTCATCACGACGAGATAATCGGCGAGCGTCATCCCCTCCTGCTGGTCATGCGTGACGAGCAGCGAGGTGGCGCCGAGCTTCTCGTGCAGCCGCCGCAATTCCAGCCGCATCTGCACCCGGAGCTTGGCATCGAGATTCGACAGCGGCTCGTCATAGAGAAACACCTTCGGCTGCCGCACCATCGCGCGGCCCATCGCCACGCGCTGCCGCTGCCCGCCCGAAAGCTGCCCCGGCCGCCGCTCCAGCAGCGCGCCCAGTTCCAGCGCCTGCGCCACCTCGATCACCCGCGCCTTGCGTTCGTCCTTGGAGACACCGGCAACCTTGAGCGGATAGGCGATATTCTCGCCCACCGTCATATGCGGATAGAGCGCGTAATTCTGGAAGACCATTGCGCAGCCGCGGTCCTTCGGTTCGCGCTCGTTCATGCGCTGGCCATGGATACGCAGCTCGCCGCCGGAAATGCTCTCCAGCCCGGCGATCATGCGCAGCAGCGTGGATTTGCCGCAGCCCGACGGGCCGAGGATCACCACGAAGGCCCCCTCCGGCAACGCCAGGTCGATATCCTTGATGGCCAGCGACTGGCCATAGAGCTTGCGGGCGCCCGAGAATTCGATCGCGGCCATCGTCACTTCTCCGTCTGCACCAGGCCGCGGACGAACCAGCGCTGCATCAGCACCACGATCGCCAGCGGCGGCAACATGGCGAGCAGCGCGCCCGCCATCACGATATTCCATTCCGGCGTGGAATCCCCACGCGGCACCATGCGCGAAAGCTGCACCATCACCGTCGCCCGCGCGGGCTCCGTCGTCACCAGCAGGGGCCAGAGATACTGGTTCCAGGCATAGACGAAGAGGATCGTCGCCAGCGCCGCCATGGTGGTGCGCGAGAGCGGTGCCAGAATGTCGATCAGGAACCTGATCGGCCCCGCCCCATCCATCTTCGCTGCCTCGACCAGTTCGTCGGGAATGGTCATGAAGAACTGGCGATAGAGGAAGGTACCCGTCGCGGTCGCGATCAGCGGCAGGATCAGGCCCGTATAGCTGTTGAGCAACTGCCATTCGAGCGAGACATGCACGCCGGAAACCGTCTCGATCAGCCAGCTCAGCCCCGTCACGTCCAGGATCGCCTGGAAGGGTTTCAGCGCATTCGCCGCCACCGCATAGGTCGGCACGATCCGCACCTCGAGCGGCAGCATCAGCGTGATGAAGATCACCCAGAAGACCAGCATCCGCGCCCGCCACTCGAAGAAGACGATGGCATAGGCAGCGAACATCGCGAGCACGATCTTCCCCACCGTGACGCCGATGGCGACGACGAGGCTCGTCACGAAGCGCGTCTGGAAATCGCCCCGTTGCCAGGCCGCCGATATATTCTCCAGGAAATTCGTCCCCGGCAGCCAGTTGATCGGCACGCGGTTGACGCCCGCGACGTCATGCGTCGCGGCGATGATGGCCAGATAGATCGGCACCAGCAGCGTCAGCGCGGCGAGCGCGAGCAGCAGATGCGTGAAGATATCGAGCCAGGGGCGGTTCTCGACCATGCGGCCCTCAGCGGTAATGCATCTTCCGCTCGACGAAGCGGAACTGGATGATGGTGAGCAGCACGACGAGGATCATCAGGATGATGCTCTGCGCGGCCGCGCCGGAATAATCGAGGCCTTTGAACCCATCGGCATAGATCTTGTAGACCATGATCTCCGTGCCGCGCGCCGGCCCGCCCTGCGTCATGATGTCGACCAGGCCGAAGCTGTTGGTGAAGCTGTCGGTGAGGTTGATGACCAGCAGGAAGAAGAAGGTCGGCGCCAGCAGCGGGATCTGGATGTCGCGCATCCGCCGCACCGGCCCGGCCCCGTCCATCGCCGCCGCCTCGGTAAGGCTTTTCGGAATGGATTGCAGCCCGGCGAGGAAGAAGACGAAATTATAGGAGACGAGCTGCCAGGAACCGGCGAGGATCAGCATGCCCATCGCATGCGCGGGGTTCAGCGTCGGGTCCCAGCTGCCGGGCATCATCTGGTTCAGCACCGAGAAAATCCCGGCCCGCGCATCGAAGACGAAGCGGAAGATCATGCCGATGGCGGGTGCGGCCACCGCATAGGGCCAGATCATCGCGATGCGCCAGGGCTTGCTGCCCTTGATCTCGCGGTCGATGAACAGCGCGAGCACGAGCGAGATGCCGATGGCGACAACGCTGGTCCCCACCGCATAGACGATGCTCACCCGCACGGAGTTCCAGTATTGCGGGCTCGTGACCAGCTCGAGGAAGTTCTGCATTCCCACCCAGGTGCGGCCACCGCCCCAGGGCTGCTCCAGTGTGAAGCCCCAGAGAAAGGCCTCGCCCGTCGGCCAGTAGAAGAAGACGAAGATGATCAGCAGCTGCGGCAAAACCAGCAGCCAGGGCAGCAGCGGCGAGCGGAATGTGGCGCGACGTTCCAAGGGAGGCCTCACAAGAGCGGAACCAGGCGGCCCGCGTTCTTCACGCGGGCCAAGGCCACGAACGTGGCCCGCCGGCTATCCGGCGAAAGCCAAGCGCGCGGCGCGCGCGCCCGGCGTCTGAGGGCAAAAACTACGGCAGCTGCTTGCCGCGATAGGTCTGCTCGAAGCGGCGCAGCAGCTTGTTGCCTTCGCTCACGATGCTGTCCAGCGCCTGGTCCATGGTCTTCTGGCCGGAGAAGGCGGCCTGCATTTCCGTCGCGTAGAGCGCGCGGATCTGGGTGAAATTGCCCAGGCGGATGCCGCGCGAATTCGGGCCCGGCGGCGTATAGGTGAGGCTCTGCATCACCACTTCGCGGCCCGCATTCTGCGGCTGCTGATAGAAGCCGCTATCGACCACCGCCTGCGCACCGCTGCGCGTCACGGGGATATAGCCCGTGTTCTGCACCATGAACATTTCCTGCGCGGGCTGCGCGATGAAGTTCAGGAAGGCCGCGGCACCCTTGTATTCCGCCGCCGGCCGGCCCTTCAGCACCCAGAGCGAGGCGCCGCCCACCATCGAATTGGTGCGCGTATAGCCCTGGTAGAGCGGCAGCATGCCCACCGTCCATTCGAGGCCCTGCTTCGCCGTGCGGCCGATGCCGACATGGTTCGCGATCGAGCCCATCATCATCGCGCATTCGCCCGAGGCGAAGGCCGGCAGCAGCCCGCCGCTCTGCGGCGTGCGAACCTGGATAAGCCCTTCCTTGTACCAGGCCAGCAGGTTGTTCGCATGCTTGCGGAACAGGTCATTGACCACGAGCTGCGCGTCGAGCCCGCCGAAGCCGTTCTCCTTCGTCGCGATCGGCTGGTTATGGATCGCGTTGAACTGCTCCCAGGCCGCCCAGCTGTCGAAGTCGAGCGCGATGGGGCAGGCATGGCCTTGCGCCTTCAGCGCGCGTGCGGCCTTCTCCACCTCTTCCCAGGTCGCGGGCGGGTTCTCGAAGCCCACCGAGCGATAGGCGCCCTTGTTCCAATACATCACGGCCGAGGAGCTGTTGAACGGGAAGCTCAGCATCTCGCCTTCGCGCGTGGCGTAGTAATTGCCGATCGAGGGGATGTAGTTGTTCCAATCCACCCGATAGCCGTTGTTGGCCATCAACTCGCGCGCGGGCACATACTGGCCCGAGAGCATGAGGTCGGCCGTGCCCACGTCATAGACCTGCACGATGGTCGGCTGCTGATTGGCGCGGAAGGCCGCGATCGTGTTCTGCAGCGCCTGGTCGTAGGTGCCCTGGCCGGTGCAGACGATCTCGAACTCGTTCTGGCTCGCGTTGAAATTCTTGCAGTAGTTTTCCATCACCTCGGCGAGCTGGCCGGTCAGGCCGTACCACCAGGTGAATTTCTGGCGCTGCTGCTGCTGCGCCTCGGCGGCGCCGGAAACGGAAAGCGCGAGGCCGAGGGCCACGGCCCCCATCGCCTTCATGGCGTTACGACGGATCATGCCCGATCTCCCGCGGAGAGGTGGAAGGAGGGGCATGCGAGCCCCCCAAGGATGCGCGGGGCTTAAAGCCGATCCGTGACGGCCACTTTGCGGATCGATGACGGATTCACGACACCTTGCCGCGCACCACTCCTGCCTCCGCCGCGCCGATCATCAGCACCCGGCTCCCCTCGCCCAGCATCGCCGCCACCGCGCCGAGCCCTTCGCCATCGCCCGCCTCGCGCGCCACCTGCAGAAACCCCGCCGCGCCCCGCTCCAGCTCCTGCCAGGCGAGCGCGCAGGGCGGTTCCCCCTCTCCCATCGCGGCCCTCAGCCAGGGCGCCTCGCCCTCCTCCATCACGATGATCGCCGGCGCCTCGCGCCCCAGCCGCGACCGCGCCTCGACGGAGGCCGCCGCCGCCAGCAACGCCCCCTCGGCGAGAAGATGCGTCACCCGCCCCTCCATCGCCGCCAGCGCCTCGCCGACCGCCATGCGCAGCCCCTGCATCACGTCCCGCACCGGCTCCGTCACGCCTTCGCGGGAGAGGGCCGGTAGGTCCAGCATCTCCTTCCCCCGCAGGCCCATCCGCGCAGCCGCCCAGGCCAGCGCCGCCCGATGCCCCGCATCGCCCTCCCCGGTCAGGCCGAACACCGCCGCCTCCGGCACCCCGCCCGCGAAAAGCCCCTCGGCCGTCGCCCGCACACCCCGCCGCGCCAGCGCCGCCACCACGAGCCGCCCCGCCGCATGCGCCACCCCGAGCGCCTCCGGCACGCCCAGCCCGAACCGCGCGCCCTCGTCCTTCACCCAGCCGCCCGGCACGGCCTTCAGAGGCGTCGCCGCCCCAGCCCAGCCCGCGATCTCCCCCGCCGCCCGCCGCGCCCCGCTTTCGGGCAGCAGCACCAGCCCCGGCACGCCCCGGTTGGGATTGGCGAAAAAGCGAAGGGGGATAAGACGGTCCATCCCGCCTTATCCCCCTTCACCAGCCCCAAGGCCAGAAGGCCCTATCAGACCGTCCGGCGCTGCGCCGCCGGCACCGCCTCGTCCCGCCGCCCCAACTCATGCAGCGGCGTCTTGTAGGTCTCCCGCGCCGTCATGATCGCAATCGCCGAGATCAGCGCCGTCACCGAGGTGAAGGCCGCGACGGGATACCACCCGCCAGGCCCGCTCCCGAGCAGCGCCGCGCTGATGGTCGGCGCGAAGCCGCCCAGCGCGAAGCCGATCTGCGTGCCGATCGCCATGCCCGAAAGCCGCACCCGGGTGGAGAACATCTCACCGTAGAGCGAGGGCCAGATCCCGTTCGAGGCGCTGTAGACCACGCCCGAGAGCAGCAGGCCGAGCACGAAGATGAGCGTGATGTTCATCTCGTGGATCGCCCAGATATAGGGCCAGATCAGCACCGCGCAGCCCAGCGCGCCGAAGATGAAGACAGGCTTGCGCCCGATCCGGTCCGACAGCATCGCCCAGGCCGGAATGGCCGCCAGCGCCACCACATTGGCCAGCACCAGCACGGTCAGCATGGTCGGCCGGTCGATATGCATCGTGTTCACGGCATAGGAGAGCGTGAAGACGCTGAAGATCGTGCTCACCACCGAGATCAGCGCGCCGAAGATGATGCGCAGCACATTCGCCCAATGGTCGCGGAACAGCTCATAGACCGGCGCGGCCGCCTTCTCGCCCTTCTCCGAAGCCTCCGCGAAGGCCGGCGTCTCGGGCAGCGAGCGCCGCACCCAGAAGCCCACGATCACGACCAGCGCCGAGAGGAAGAAGGGAATGCGCCAGCCCCAGGCCAGCATATCCGCCTCGCTCATCTGCGTGATGGGGATGAAGACGAGCGTGGCGAGAATCAGCCCGCCCTGCGTGCCGCTCAGCGTGAAGCTGGTAAAGAAGGCGCGGCGATGCGGCGGCGCGTGTTCCAGCGTCATGGAATTCGCGCCCGCCTGCTCGCCCGCGGCCGAAATGCCCTGCAGCAGCCGCGCGATCACCAGCAGCACCGGGGCCAGCACGCCCACCTGCTCATAGGTCGGCAGGCAGCCGATCATGAAGGTCGAGATGCCCATCAGCAGCAGGGTGAGCGTCAGCACCCGCTTTCGCCCGTAGCGGTCGCCCAGATGCCCGAGCGCCACCGCGCCGAAGGGCCGCGCGATATAGGCCACGCCGAAAGTCGCGAAAGCCGCGATGGAGGCGATGCGCGGGTCGGCGGCCGAGAAGAATAGCTTCGGGAAGATCAGCGCCGCCGCCGTCCCATAGATGAAGAAGTCATAATACTCGACGACGCTGCCGATCCAGCTCGCGAATGCCGCCTTGACGGGGGCTGCCTTGGGCGTCGCGCCCGGGGTGGAGTTGCTCATTCCGGTCGATCCGTTTCTTCCACGCGCCTTACCCCGAACGGAGGCATGACGCGATCTCGTTGCTTTTGCTGAAATTCAGGCCCGCCGACGCGCGAAAGCGCCCGCACCGCCCGCGGGGGCGGCCAGATCACACGATGAGAATCGGCTGGGAGAATTCATGTCCGGTCCTTCCCTGGCTCGCCCCTTCGGGCCGCCTCGTCGGCGTTTGACGCCGTATCGGGATCTTTATGAACCATCCAGTGAGTTAACGACAACCCTCTTTCCCGTCACATTCGGTCCAGGAAACGGCCACGACTTTCCACTTCGTGCTGCGTCGCCCCAGCACGACGCCAAAGAAAAAGGGGCCCGAAGGCCCCTCGAACGCGCGGGAAACGGCGCCCTCAGCGCCGCACTTGTCCCCAGCCCGGCTTCTCCTCCGCCATGCCCGCCAGCCCCGATCGCGCCAGCATCGCGGCCGCCTCTTCCTCGGCCCTGGCCACCACGGCGCGCACATCCACACCCTGCGGCACGCGGTCGCGCATTTTCACCTGCCCGCCCACGACCACATCCCGCACATCCCCGCCCGAGGCGAAATAGACCAGGCGCGAGACGGGCATATTCGCCGGCGCCATATGCGGCGCGGCCATGTCCACGGTGATGATATCGGCCAGCTTGCCCACCTCCAGGCTGCCGATCTCATGGCCCATGCCGAGCACATGCGCGGCATCGATGGTGCACATTTCCAGCACCTTGCCCGGCGGCAGCAGGCACTCGTCGCGATAATGCCGCTGATGCAGCCGGATGGCCTGCACCATATGCCGGAACATGTCGCTCGAGCGGTCCGGCGCCGTGGCATCGCTACCGAGGATCACCCGCACCCCGCGCTCCATCAGCGCCGGCGCCGGGCAATAGCCGCGCACGGCGGCGAGCGCGGTCGGGTTATGCACCACGGCCGCGCCGGTCCGCGCCAGCGTCTCGATATCGGCATCCGTCAGGTCGGTGCAGTGGCTGAACAGGCTCATCGGCCCGCAAAGCCCGAACATCCGCTCCGCCATGGCGATGCTGCCCGCGCCATGCCCATCCTGATGGAAGAGGCAGCCATAGCGCGCGGCCAGGTCCATCATCGCCCGCCCCTGCCAGGCGATGAGTTGCACCTCCGCCGGGTCATGCTGCTGCTTGCGATAGACGGGCATCAGCGTCGCGATGCGGATGCCGCCCCGCCCGTGCCAGCGCGCGATATTGGCCGCGATGGTCTCGTATTGCTTCTCGAAGCCGATCTGCCGCTCCACGCCATCGGCGCCCACATAGGTCCAGGGATGCGGCGGCCGCGTCGGCCCCATGGCGAGAATTTCGCGCAATCCCACCATGCTCACCGCCGCGCAATGCGCGTCGCAGAAGCCGGGGTCATCCACCCGCGTCACGCTGTCGCCACCACCCAGGATGGAAACGCCCGTGGTCACGCCGAACATCAGCCGCTCGACGGAAGCCAGCATCGCCTCGGCGAACCAGAAGCTCGGCGGCGAGGCGCGGGTATAGATCCGCCCGCAGGCCTCCATCCAGGCACGGCCATCGCCATTGCCCAGCGTCTTCACCAGCCCATGCCCGGCATGGGCATGGCCGTCGATCAGCCCCGGCAGAATGGCCTTGCCGCGAGCGTCAATGACCAGCGGATTGCCATGCCCATGGGCCGGCACCACCTCGGCCATGGGCCCGACGGCGAGAATGCGCCCGCCGCCCACCGCCACCGCCCCATCGGGGATGACGCGCCGCGCCCCGTCCATGGTGACGATCGTACCACCGGCAATGACCAGCTCAGCCATGAAGCGCTCCCCGCACCGCGCGCGAAGCCGCGCGTCAGTCACGCCCAGGCTGGCCGCTCATCCCGGACCTGGTCAATAGCGCGTCGGCCCCCGGCTCAGCGGCGCAGCGCAACCGGCTCGATCGCGCCCGCCATCCAGGGCCGAAAGCGCCGGGACCCGTTCAGCGTCGCGCCCACGCCCCGGCAAGCGGCGCATCCACGCCGCCCGGCGCGCCCGCTCAGGCGCCAAGCTTGGCCTTCACCAGCGGTCCGGCCTTGGCCATATCCATGGTCGCGGCGTATTTCCCGCGCAGCACGGCCATCACCTTGCCCATGTCCTTGATGCTCGTGGCCCCCGCCTCGGCCACGGCGGCCTCCACGGCGGCGGCCATGGCGGCATCGTCCATCTGCTGCGGCAGGAAGCTTTCGATCACGGCGATCTCGGCCTCCTCCTTCGCCGCCAGCTCCTCGCGCCCGCCCTGGCGATAAAGCTCCACGCTCTCGCGCCGGCTCTTCACCATCGAGCGCAGCATGGAGACGATCTGCTCGTCCGGCACCGCCTCGGCGGCCGGGCGGGCGGCGATGTCGGTATCCTTCAGCTTGGCCATGATCATGCGGATCGCGGAGGTGCGGGCCGAATCCTTGGCGATCATCGACGCCTTGAGCGCCTCGGTGAAACGCGGGCGAAGCTCGGACATGGGGATAGCCTCCCGGGCTGGTTTGAATCGATCAGGGCGGGGGTTATGCAGCAGCCGCGCCGATATGCCCATATCCGCTATCGGCAGGGCACCGGAGCGCCCCGGCTTGACCTCGGCCCCTTGTGGCTGGAGCTTCCCCCTCCAAGCAAAGGAGGCGCACCGCATGGGGAATCGCTCTGCCCTGATCCTGTCGCCCGGCCCTGGCTCGGCAGCGGAGGAACAACCGTCCTTCGCCTTCGAGGGCAATAATTTCGTCCCCCTCTTCTGGTTCGCCGCTTTTCCGGCCGAGTCCGTCGAGGGCTGGGAAGCCGCCTGGCACGCCCATCTCGCCGCCGTGGAGCGCGACGAGCCCCTCCCCGATACCATCCTGTGGACCTCGTGGCCCGAGGCACGGGAGCGGCTGGCCGCGCTTTCCGCCTATCTCGGCCAGATGCACCGCAAGCCCGGCTGGGCCCGGCTCTTCCAGAACTGGCTCGCCGCCCTGAACGAACTGGCCGAAGCCCGCCAGGCGCAATGGCTCGGCATGCATCTGAGCGAGATCTTCGCCTTTCACGAAGACCCGCAGGCCATGGTGCAGGATACGCTGGCCGGCATCGCCCTATGGCAGGGCATCCCGGACCTGCCCGAGCCCCAGCACCCCCGTGAACTCACCGGCGACCCGGCCGACCCGCTCATCGCCGCCTATTTCTCCCCCGAACAGGCGCCCGCCCCCCGCCCGCCCCGCCGGCTGCGCCTGAGCGACTGGCTGGCCCTGCCTGCCATGGCCGTGGTCCTGGGCGGGATCTGGGTCTATTCCCAATCCATCCTCTACACCCTCCTCGCCCTGGCGATTCTGGCCGCCGCCGTCTATTGGCGCCTCAGATCCTGACCTGACGCCGCAGCGGGACCTCGCAGCGGAACCTCGCAGCGGAACCTCGCAGTGGGAAATTTCCCACTTTGGGAAAAAACTTCCCAGTCACCCGATTTCCCTCGCCTGGGAAATTTTTTCCCGCTAAAAGACCTCCCATGCGGAGTGTCGAAGACATCATCGCCCTTCTGGGCGGGCCCGAACCCGCCGCCGCCCGCCTGGGCGTCGGCACCGAGGCGATCCGGAAGTGGCGCCAGTCGCGCAGCATCCCTGCGAAGCACTGGCCCCTGATTCTTTCGGCCACCGGCCTCACCCTGGCCGATATGCCCAACGCGAAATCCGCAGAACCGACGCCGAACCGGGAGACCACCATGGCCGCCACCCCCTCCACGACCGCGCCGCAGAGCGAGCAGAGCCACCGCGCCCCCGCCGGTGCCACGGCCGTCCTCGTCCTGGCCGATGGGTCGGTCTTCTGGGGCCTGGGCATCGGTGCCGAGACCTCGAAGGTCGGCGAGGTCTGCTTCAACACCGGCATGACGGGCTATCAGGAAACCCTGACCGACCCTTCCTATGCCGGGCAGATCATCACCTTCACCTTCCCGCATATCGGCAATGTCGGCACCAATGCGGAAGATATCGAGACGATCACCCCCGCCGCCCGGGGCCTGGTGATCAAGCAAGACATCACGGAGCCGGCCAATTACCGCTCCACGCGCCATCTCGACGCCTGGCTGAAGTCCTACGGCATCCCCGGCATTGCCGGCGTGGATACCCGGGCGCTCACCAGCCGCATCCGCGACGGCGGCGCGCCCAATGGCGTGCTCAAGGTCTCCTATGACGGCAAGTTCGACGTCCCCGCCCTGATCGCCGAGGCCAAGGCCTGGCCGGGCCTCGAGGGCATGGACCTCGCCAAGGAAGTCACCGCCGCCCAGTCCTATCACTGGGACGAGATGCAATGGGCCTGGCCGGCCGGCTTCTCCCGCCAGACCGCCGCGACCAAGAAGGTCGTGGCCATCGACTACGGCGCGAAGCGCAACATCCTCCGCTGCCTCGCCTCCGCCGGCTGCGACGTCACCGTCCTGCCCGCGACGGCGACGGCCGAGGAAATCCTCGCCCAGAAGCCCGACGGCGTCTTCCTCTCCAACGGCCCTGGCGACCCGGCCGCGACCGGCGTCTACGCCGTGCCCGCCATCCGCGGCGTGCTCGAGAAGAAGGTCCCGGTCTTCGGCATCTGCCTCGGCCACCAGCTCCTCGGCCTCGCGCTGGGTGCCAAGACCTTCAAGCTCGATCGCGGCCATCGCGGCGCCAACCATCCGGTGCAGGATCTCATGACCGGCAAGGTCGAGATCACCAGCCAGAACCACGGCTTCGCCATCGACCCGGAAAGCCTTCCCGCGAACGTGAAGGTCACCCACAAGTCGCTGTTCGACGGCACGAACGAGGGCATCGCCGCCACCGACAAGCCCGCCTTCTCGGTGCAGTACCACCCTGAGGCCTCGCCAGGCCCCTCCGACAGCCACTACCTTTTCGGCCGCTTCGTCGCGCTCATGGAGAGCGCGAAGTAGGAGCCCATCACAGGGAACGGCACGGTCATGACGGCGATCTTCGATCTGAGCGGGCGCATCGCGCTCGTCACGGGCGGCAATGGCGGCATCGGGCTCGGCATGGCCAAGGGCCTGGCCGCCTGCGGCGCGAAGCTCGTCATCACCGGCCGTAACGCCGAAAAGAACGCCGCCGCCGTGGCCGAGCTGGGCAAGGGCACGCTCGCCTTCGAGGCCGACCTGACCGACCCCGCCGCCCCCCAGGCCCTGGTGGAAAAAGTCCTGGCCGCGACGGATGGCCGGCTCGACATCCTGGTCAACAATGCCGGCACCAATATCCGCAAGCGCCCCGAGGAATATTCGGACGAGGAATGGTTCGCCGTCATCGACACGAACCTGACCAGCGCCATGCGCCTCACCCGCGCGGCCTATCCCGCGCTCAAGGCCTCGGGCCATGGCCGGGTGATCAATATCGGCTCCATGCTCTCGATCTTCGGCGGCCCGCTGCACTCGGCCTATGGCGCGAGCAAGGGCGCGATCGTGCAATATACCAAGTCCCTCGCCGTCTCCTGGTCGCCCGACGGGATCACGGCCAATGCCATCCTCCCCGGCTGGATCGACACGGAGCTGACCCGCGGCGCCCGGCGGCAGAGCCCCGCACTGCATGACAGCGTCCTCGCCCGCACCCCCGCCAAGCGCTGGGGCGATCCGTCGGATTTCGCCGGCATCGCCGCCTTCCTCGCCTCCGACGCCGCCGCCTTCGTCACCGGCACCGCCATCCCCGTCGATGGCGGCTTCTCGGTGCATGGCTAGGGGCCGGGCATGACGCTGACCACGCTCCTGGCCTTCGCGGCGCTCTCCATCGGCCTCGCCGCGACCCCTGGCCCGAACATGCTCTACCTGATCTCGCGCACCCTCACCCAGGGCAAGCGCGCGGGGCTGGTGTCGCTGATCGGCTGCCAGGCCGGGAGCACGGTCATCATGCTGGGCGCTGCCATCGGCGTCACGGCCGCCCTGCTGGCCATCCCCTATGCCTATGACGTGCTGCGCCTCGGCGGCGCGGCCTATCTGGCCTGGCTCGCCTGGCAGTCCGTCCGCCCCGGCGGCCAGCCGCTCTTCGCCCCCCGCCCCATGGCGGTGGAGCCCGACGCGAAGCTCTTCGCCACCGGCATGGCCACCGCCCTGCTGAACCCCAAGGTGGCGCTCTTCTACGTCGCCGTCCTGCCGCCCTTCATGGACCCGGCGGCCGGTTCCCTCTTCTGGCAGGGCCTCGCCCTCGGCGGCATCCAGATCGGTGTCGCCCTGGTCTTCGATGCCGCCCTGATCCTCGGCGCCGGCGGTGTGGCCGCCTTCCTCACCGGCCGCCCCGTCTGGATGGCCGTGCAGCGATGGGTCATGGGAGCCGCCCTCGGCTTCCTCGCCCTCATGCTCGCCATCGACAGCCGCCGCTAGTTTTTCACGCCCGACCACTCGCAGATCGAAGAAGACCCAAATGCCGAAACGCACCGACATCAAGTCCATCCTGATCATCGGCGCCGGTCCGATCATCATCGGCCAGGCCTGCGAGTTCGACTATTCCGGCGCCCAGGCCTGCAAGGCGCTGCGAGAGGAGGGGTATCGGGTCATCCTGATCAACTCCAACCCCGCCACGATCATGACCGACCCGGCGACGGCGGACGCGACCTATATCGAGCCCATCACGGTCGAGATGGTCGAGAAGGTCATCGCCAAGGAGCGCCCCGACGCGCTGCTGCCCACCATGGGCGGCCAGACCGCGCTCAACACCGCCCTCAAGCTCGCCGAGGCCGGCGTGCTGGAGAAATACGGCTGCGAGTTGATCGGCGCCAAGGCCGAGGTCATCGACAAGGCCGAAGACCGGCTGAAGTTCCGCGATGCCATGACCAAGATCGGCATCGAGAGCCCCCGCTCCGCCATCGCCCATACGATGGAGGAAGCCCGCGCGGGCCTCGACCTGGTCAAGCTCCCCTGCGTCATCCGTCCCTCCTTCACCCTCGGCGGCACGGGCGGCGGCATCGCCTATAACACCGAGGAATTCGAGCAGATCGTCTCCGCCGGCCTCGCCGCCTCCATGACCAGCGAAGTGCTGATCGAGGAGAGCGTGCTCGGCTGGAAGGAATTCGAGATGGAAGTCGTGCGCGACAGCGCCGACAATTGCATCATCGTCTGCTCCATCGAGAACCTGGACCCGATGGGCGTCCATACCGGTGACTCTGTCACCATGGCCCCCGCGCTGACGCTGACCGACAAGGAATATCAGCGCATGCGCGACGCCTCGATCGCGTGCCTGCGCGAAATCGGCGTCGATACCGGCGGCTCCAACGTGCAGTTCGGCATCAACCCGGTCGATGGCCGCATGGTCGTCATCGAGATGAACCCGCGCGTCAGCCGTTCCTCGGCCCTGGCCTCCAAGGCCACCGGCTTCCCCATCGCGAAGATCGCCGCGAAGCTCGCCGTCGGCTACACGCTCGACGAGCTCAAGAACGACATCACCAAGGTCACGCCCGCTTCCTTCGAGCCGACCATCGACTATGTCGTCGTGAAGATCCCCCGCTTCACCTTCGAGAAATTCCCCGGCACGCCCGCCACGCTGACCACCTCGATGAAGTCGGTCGGCGAGACAATGGCTATCGGCCGCTCCTTCGCCGAGGCGCTGCAGAAGGGCCTGCGCGGCCTCGAGACCGGCCTCTCCGGCCTCGACGAAATCCCGACCCCGGGCGATGGCAGCAAGGAGGCCTTCTTCGCCTCCCTCGCCACCCCCAAGCCCGATCGCTCGCTCGTCGTCGCCCAGGCGCTGCGCGCCGGCCTCACGGTCGATGAAATCCACGAAGCCTGCCGCTTCGACCCCTGGTTCATTCGCGAGATCGCCCGCGTCGTCGATGCCGAGAAGCAGGTCCTCGCCAACGGCCTGCCGCAGGATGCCTCGGCGCTGCGCAAGCTTAAGGCGCTCGGCTTCTCCGACAAGCGCCTGGCCAAGCTCGCCGATACCACGGAAAGCGCCGTCGCCGGCCTGCGCGCCAAGCTCGGCGTGCTGCCCGTCTACAAGCGCATCGACACCTGCGCGGGCGAGTTCTCCTCCGACACGCCCTATATGTACTCGACCTATGAGGGCGGCTTCGGCACACCGGTCTGCGAAAGCCGGCCGACCGACCGGAAGAAGGTCATCATCCTCGGCGGCGGCCCGAACCGTATCGGCCAGGGCATCGAATTCGACTATTGCTGCGTCCATGCCGCCTATGCCCTGAAGGAAGCCGGCTTCGAGACCATCATGGTCAATTGCAACCCGGAAACGGTGAGCACCGACTATGACACCTCCGACCGCCTCTATTTCGAGCCGCTGACCGCCGAGGACGTCATCTCCCTCATCCGCAAGGAGCAGGAGAAGGGCGAGGTCCTGGGCTGCATCGTGCAATATGGCGGGCAGACCCCGCTGAAGCTCTCCCAGGCGCTGCACAAGGCCGGCATCCCCATCCTCGGCACCTCCGCCGAGGCCATCGACATCGCCGAGGATCGCGAGCGCTTCCAGCATCTGCTCAAGGGCCTCGGCCTGAAGCAGCCGCAGAACGACACGGTGCGCGATCTCGATGCCGCCGTCGTCGCCGCCGAGCGCATCGGCTATCCCGTCGTCGTCCGCCCCAGCTACGTGCTCGGCGGCCGCGCGATGGAGATCGCCTATAACCGCGAGCAGCTCCTGCGCTTCGGCCATGAGGCGGTGAAGGTCTCGGGCGAGAACCCCATCCTCATCGACCAGTATCTGCAGGACGCGATCGAGGTCGATGTCGACTGCATCTGCGACGAAGCGGGCGAGGTCTATGTCGCCGGCGTCATGGAGCATATCGAGGAGGCCGGCATCCATTCGGGTGACAGCGCCTGCTCGCTGCCCCCCTATTCGCTCTCGCCCTCGATCATCACCGAGCTGAAGGCCGAGACGGAAGCCATGGCCCGCGCGCTCAAGGTCCGCGGCCTGATGAACGTGCAATACGCGGTCAAGGACGGCGAGATCTTCGTCCTCGAAGTGAACCCGCGCGCCTCGCGCACCGTGCCCTTCGTCGCCAAGGCGACGGGCGTGCCGGTCGCCAAGATCGGCGCGCGCGTCATGGCCGGGGCGAAGCTCAAGGAGTTCAAGCTCGACGACGAGGCCATCAGCCGCCACGTCGCCGTGAAGGAAGCCGTCTTCCCCTTCAACCGCTTCCCGAATGTGGACGTCATCCTCGGCCCCGAGATGAAGTCCACCGGCGAGGTGATGGGCCTCGACCATTCCTTCGAGCGCGCCTTCGCCAAGGCCCAGCTCGGCGCCGGCGTGAAGCTGCCGCTGGAAGGCACTGCCTTCATCTCGGTGAAGGAAAGCGACAAGTCCGCCGCCGTGATGCTGGCCCGCCGCCTGGTCGATATGGGCTTCCAGGTCATGGCCACCCGCGGCACCGCGGCCCGCATCCGTGAGGCCGGGCTCGAGGTCACGGTGGTCAATAAGGTGCTCGAAGGCCGGCCGCATTGCGTGGACGCGATCAAGTCGAACGGCATCCAGCTCGTCATCAACACGGCGAGCTCGGGCCAGTCCGTCACCGACAGCTTCGACATCCGCCGCTCGGCCCTCACCCAGGGCGTGCCGCACTACACCACCATGGCCGGCGCGCGCGCCGCGGTGCATGCCATCGCGGCCCTGAAGGCGGGCACCCTTGATGTGGCCCCCCTCCAGTCCTATTTTGCAGCTTCATTCTGAGCTGACGAGCTGATCAGCCGGGGCCGTCCAGCCCCAAAGGCTGATCCACCGCAACCAAAGCCTATCGGGCGGGGTTAGGGGGCCATTCACCCCCTTGCCCCGCCCCGTGTCTTTCGATCACGCTACTTCCCCTGGCCGATTCCCCGCCTCGCGCCGCGAGGCAGGGGTCCGGCCAGGAGACATTCTGGAGGATGGTAATACCGTGCAGAAGTTCCCCATGACCGCCGAAGGTCTGGCCCGGCTGGAAGAGGAACTGAAGGTCCTGCGGGGCACGGAACGCCCGGCGGTGATCCGTGCGATCGCCGAAGCGCGTGAGCATGGTGACCTGTCGGAGAACGCCGAGTATCACGCCGCGCGGGAACGCCAGTCCTTCATCGAGGGCCGTATCGCCGAGCTGGAAGGCATCATTCCGGCCGTCGAAGTCATCGACGTCTCCAAGATCACCGGCGACCAGGTCCGCTTCGGCGCCCGCGTCACCATCGTGGACGAGGAGAGCGAGGAAGAGCGGACCTACCGCATCGTCGGCGCCTATGAGGCCGATATGAAGACCAACTCGATCTCCATCACCTCCCCCGTCGCCAAGGCGCTGCTGGGCAAGTCGGTGGGCGATTCGGTCGAGGTTCCGGCCCCCGGCGGCGCCCGCGCCTATGAGATCACGGCCGTCTCCTACGCCGCCTGATCCGGTCTGGCCTGCGCCCCGCGAAGGGCGCGCGCCTGGCTGAAACCCTGCTAGACTGTCCCGGGCGGCCTCTCCGAGAGGGGCGAGCCGCCCGAAACACGTCCAACCAGGGATACGAATTCTAATGCCCCTCCGGAGCGCCGACGCCACGCTCGCAGAAACCCGTCCCCTGCCGGTCATCGGCCTGAAGGACGTGCGCGAGGCGGCTGAGCGAATTACCGGGGCGGTGGCGCGGACACCCACCATCCTGTCCGACGCGGTCTCCCGCGTGGCCGGCACCTCGGTCTATCTCAAGCTCGACAATCTCCAGGCCACCGGCGCCTTCAAGGAGCGCGGGGCGGCCAATCGCCTGGCCCTGCTCTCGCCCCGCGAGCGCGCGGCGGGCGTCATCGCCATGTCCGCCGGCAACCATGCTCAGGCCGTCGCCCGCCATGCCAGCCTGCTCGGCATCAAGGCGACCATCGTGATGCCGCGCTTCACCCCCTCCACTAAGGTCGTCCGTACCGAGGGCTGGGGCGCGAATGTGGTCCTGCACGGCGAAACCCTCGCCCAGGCCGCCGCCCATGCGCATGAGCTGGCGCTGCGCGACGGCCTCACCTTCATCCACCCCTATGACGATCCCGGCGTCATGGCCGGCCAGGGCACCATGGCCCTCGAGATGGTCGAGGATCAGCCCGCGATCGAGACTATGGTCCTCCCCGTGGGCGGCGGCGGCATGCTCGCCGGTTGCGCCACGGCCCTGGCCGAGCTGCGCCCGGGCATGAAGGTCTATGGCGTCGAGGTCGAAGGCTATTCGGCCATGGCCCAGCGCCTAGCCGGCAAGCCCGTCTCGGTCGGCGGCCCGACCATCGCCGAGGGCATGGCCGTGCGCGATGTGGGCGAGCGGCCCTTCAACCTCCTCCGCCAGCTCGGCATCGAGGTGCTGGTGGTGCCCGAGCGCGCGGTGGAACAGGCCATCGCCCTGCTCGCCGAGGGGGCCAAGGTGGTCGCGGAGGGCGCGGGTGCGGCGGGCCTCGCCGCCATCCTCACCTATCCCGACCTCTTCGCCGGCAAGGCGGTCGGCACCACGGTCTGCGGCGGCAATATCGATGCCCGCGCGCTTTCCAACGTGCTGCTCCGCCAGCTCCTGCGCGACGGCCGCCTGCTGCGCCTGCATTTCGACATCCCCGACCGCCCGGGCATGCTCGCCGACATCTCCAAGCGCATCGCCGATGCGGGCGGCAATGTCATCGAGGTCAAGCACCAGCAGCTCTTCGGCGCGCCCACCGTGCAATCCACGGTGCTCGAACTGATGATCGAGGTGCGGGACCAGGCGCAGGGCACGGCCATGATCGCCGCGCTCGAAGCCGCGGATTATATCGTCCGTCGCGTCTGAAGCTCAGGGGGAAAGAATTCCCCCTGAAACCCCCATCTTCTTTTTGGAATCAGAAAAAAGATGGGGGCTCGGGGGAATTCTTTCCCCCGAACTTTTTTTACCCAGGGAAGCTCCGCAATGAAAAACACCCCCGACATCTGGCGCCATGTCGACGCCAAGGCCCCCGAGATGATCGCCCTCGCCGATCGCGTCTGGGACATGCCCGAGCCCCTCTACACCGAGTTCCGCTCCGCCGCCGAACATGTCGAGGAACTGAAGCGCCAGGGCTTCCGCGTCGAGCAGGGTGTCGCCGAGATCCCGACCGCCATCATGGCCGAAGCCGGCGAGGAAGGTCCCGTCATCGCCATTCTCGGCGAATACGACGCCCTCCCCGGCCTCTCCCAGGAAGCGGGCGTCGCCGAGAAGAAGCCCGTCGCGCACCACAACGGCTACGGCCATGGCTGCGGCCACAACCTCCTCGGCGCCGGCGCCATGCTGGCCGCGACGGCGGTGAAGAACTGGCTCGCCGAGAAGGGCATCAAGGGCCGCGTGCGCTATTACGGCTGCCCGGCCGAGGAAGGCGGCGCCGCCAAGGCCTTCATGGCCCGCGCCGGCCTGTTCAACGATGCCGATATCGCTATCACCTGGCACCCGAGCAGCTTCGCCGAAGTCGCCCCCGCCGCCTCGCTGGCCAATACGCGCATCGACTTCACCTTCACCGGCCGCTCCTCCCACGCCGCCGCCGCCCCGCATCTCGGCCGCTCGGCGCTCGACGCGATCGAGCTGATGAATGTCGGTGTGAACTACATGCGCGAGCACATGGATAGCGCCGCCCGCATCCACTACGCCTATCTGGACGCTGGCGGCGTCGCGCCCAACGTGGTGCAGGGTAAGGCCAAGGTCCGCTACGCCATCCGCCACCCCGACACGCCCGGCATGCGCGCCCTCGTGGAGCGCGTGAAGAAAATCGCCCAGGGCGCCGCGCTCATGACCGAGACGACCGTCGAGGTCGAGGTCATCTCCGCTGTCTCCAACCTCCTCGGCAATGCGCCGCTGGAGGAGGCGATGCAGGCCCAGCTCGAACTCCTCGGCCCGCCCGAATTCGACGAGGCCGACAAGGAATACGCCCGCGCCATCCGCGCGACGCTCTCGCCCGAGGATATCAAGGCCGCCTTCAAGGCCACCGGCATGCCCTATGACCCGGAGATGGAACTCTGCTCCGCCGTCGTCCCCGCCGGCACGCGGCGCGAGCTGATGCTGGGCTCGACCGATGTGGGCGATGTCTCCTGGTGCGTGCCGCTCGTCCAGGCCCATGGCGCCACCTGCGCCGTCGGCACGCCCTTCCACTCCTGGCAGCTCACCGCCCAGGGCAAGTCGGGCCACGCCCATAAGGGCATGGTGCATGTGGCGAAGGTGATGGCCGCGACCGCTACTGCGGCCCTCGAAAACCCCGCCCTGATCGCCAAGGCCAAGGCCGACCTCGCCGCCCGCCTCGACGGCACGCCCTATGACTGCCCCATCCCGGCCGAAAACAAGCCGCCCCTGGACATGGCCAAGGGCTGACCCGACACGAGGGGGGGGCACCGCCTCCCCCTTGTCTCACCCGGCCTCTCGGCCCTCCGCTCGCCGCACCGCCCATCCGGGCCACTCGACCGGCGCTCGACCCTCGATCGCGGCGCCGCCCACTGGAGCCGCTCAGCCGGACCGCTCAGCCTCCACTCGACCGGCCGCTCGACCCTCTGCTCGCCAGGCCGCCACCCGAGCCACTCAGCCAGGCCGCTCAGCCAGGCATGCGCTCGATAACCCTGCGCTCGGCATCGAGCTTGAGCGACCCGCCGCGCGGCATCCCCGGCCACGCCGCCCCTTCCGGCAGATGGACGAGCCAGCGATCGTCCCCGACCGACCCATCCGTATAGCGGCTCCCGCCCGTCGCGATGATATCGGCCCCCGCCGGCAGGCTCTGCCCCTCGATGGCATTGCCCCCCGCCGCCCGGCAGTGCCTGAAGGCGCCCAGGCTGCCATCCTCCCCCGTCTCGAACTCGATGGGCCGCGCGGCATCGCAGCGCCAGCCCTGCTGCAGGCTCTCGCCCTCTCCCGTCAGACGGATATTCTCGGGCCGGAAGCCGATGGTCTCATACTGGGCATTGGTCTGCAGGCTGACATACCGCTCCGCCACCCGCGCCATGACGCCGCCGATGTTCACCGCCCGCGGAAACTCCGCCCGGTCGAAGGAGGCGGCCTGATACGGCACCTTCAGCCGCAGCATCGTCCCACGCGGCATGTCGATCGCCCCCACCCGCTCATCACTTGCGAGCAGCAGGGTGTACTTCTCCCGATACTCGGCACGCACCGCCCGGACGTGCAGAGTGATGTCGATGATCAGCCACAGCACCCCGCCGCAGACGAGGCCCAGCAGCGCGAAAACCCCGACGCGCCAGCCCCGAAACCCCTGCCGCGCCCGCGCACTCACCACGAGCCTCACCGCCCAGCCGAGCCAGATCGCGCTGCCCACCAGCAGCGCCAGGAGAGCGAGGAGACTTTCCGTCGAGGGTAGAGCCACAGGGATCATGCAACGCGCCTCGCGCAAAGCGCGAAGGAATCGCGCCGGGCCATTCAGGCCAGACCAGTAACAGCGCACCCCGCCGCCATCAACGCAGCGCCCCTGGCCACGCCCCCCGGTAGCAAACTGTTTCAGCCCGCCCGGTCACGCCACCCCCGCCCTCTTTTCGCCCAACCCTTCCCCCAAAGCCTCCCCCCGTCGCAGACTGCCCCCAAAACCATCCGGACGGAGGCTCCGAACCCATGCAACGTCGCCATCTCCTCGCGGCCGCCGCCGCGACGGCCCTCGCCGCCCCGCGCCTGTCCAGCGCCCAGCAGCGCTACGGCGCCGGCTCCAAGACGCTCCGCTTCATCCCGGAGAGCGACGCCACGGTGCAGGACCCGCACTGGACCACCGCCACCGTCACCCGCAACCACGGCTACCTGGTCTATGACACGCTCTACGGCCAGGCCGACGACTTCTCGATGCATCCGCAGATGGTCGAGGGCCACGTCATCGAGAATGACGGCAAGCAATGGACCATCACGCTCCGCGAAGGCATGACCTTCCATGACGGCGAGCCCGTCCGCGCGCAGGACGTCGTGCCCTCCATCCAGCGCATCGCCAAGCGCGATGCCTTCGCCGCCGAGCTGATGGCCACCACCGACGAGCTCTCCGTCGTCTCCGACCGCGTCTTCCGCTTCCGCCTCAAGCGCCCCTTCGCGCTGCTCCCCAACGCGCTCGGCAAGACCGGCACCTCCATGCCTGCCATCATGCCCGAGCGCCTGGCCAAGACCGACGCCTTCACCCGCGTCAACGAGATCATCGGCTCCGGCCCCTTCCGCTACATGAAGGCCGAGCATGTCGACGGCTCGCTCGCCGTCTATGCCAAATACGACAAGTACAAGCCCCGCGAGGGCGGCGGCCAAGGCTTCACCGCCGGGCCCAAGATCACCCATTTCGACCGCATCGAATGGCGCATCATCCCCGACCCCGCGACGGCGGCCGCCGCCATGACCTCGGGCGAGGCCGATTGGTGGCAGCAGCCCAGCCTCGACCTCATGCCCATGCTCATGCGCAACCGCGATCTGGCGAACATGATCCAGGACGTGAGCGGCAATCTCGGCTGCCTGCGCTTCAACCACCTGCTCCCGCCCTTCAACAACCCGGCCATCCGCCGCGCCGCCCTCGCCGCCGTCAGTCAGGAAGACTGCATGGAAGCCGTGGCCGGCGCCGACAAGTCGCTCTGGAAGGCCAATGTCGGCCCCTTCCCGCCCGGCACCCCGCTCGCCAACGAGGCGGGCATCGAGGTCGTCTCGAGCAAGCGCGACTATGCGAAGGTCAAGCAGATGCTGGCCGAGGCGGGCTACAAAAACGAGCCCATCGTCATGCTCGTCGCCGGCGACTACCCGACGCAGAACGCCATGGGCATCGTCGCCGCCGACGCCCTCAAGCAGGGCGGCTTCAATATCGACCTGCAGACGCTCGACTGGGGCACCGTCGTCCAGCGCCGCGCGAAGAAGGACCCGGTGGACAAGGGCGGCTGGAACATCTTCATCACCAACCTCACCGGCACCAATAACTTCGACCCGGCGAGCCATCTCGGCCTGCGCGGCAATGGCGACAAGGCCTGGTTCGGCTGGCCCAACGCCCCCAAGCTCGAGGAACTGCGCCAGGCCTGGTTCCAGGCGCCCGACCTCGACGCCCAGAAGAAAATCGCCGAGCAAATCCAGCTCGATTTCTGGCAGGAGGTCCCCTACCTGCCGCTCGGCGTCTTCTACCAGCCCACGGTCTACAACCGTAAGCTCACCGGCATCCGCTCCGGCTTCCCGCAATTCTATGACGTGAAATGGGCGAGCTGAGGCCGAAGCGTCCGGGGGAGCCCGCTCCCCCGGCTAGGGCGTTCCTACTCGATCGGAACGCCCACCAGCCCCTTGGCCGTGCGGATGGTCTGCAGCGTCTGCACCTTGTTCACATGCGCGGCCCCGGTCAGCCGGGCCGTGAGCGCATTCTCATGCGCCGTATCGCGCGCCACGAGCCGCAGCAGGAAGTCGCCCCCGCCGCGGATCATGTGCACTTCACGCACCTCTTCCCAGCCCGAGACCATGGTCTCGAAGGCCTCCAGCACCGAGAGCTTCTGCGTCTCCAGCCCCACCAGCGCGTAGAAGGTGATCTCCCACCCTAGCGCCACCGGGTCGAGTTCCGCATGATAGCCGCGAATCACCCCCGCCTCTTCCAGCCGGCGCACACGGCGCAGGCAGGGCGGCGCCGAGAGGTCGACTCGCCGGGCCAGCTCCACATTGGTCATGCGTCCGTCGGCCTGGAGCTCCGCGAGGATTCGGCGATCGGTCTCGTCGAGGTCAGCGTCAGTTTCAGGCTTCATGGCGTAGGGTTCATTGCTCTCACGGCTAGATAGACGCAATATCCTTGCATAATGGGGCAGTTTCAAGACAAGCAGTTGAGTATCATGCTGTAATGCCGATATCTCGGCTCTCCCATGTCGTTAGGTGACCCCTCTTGCCTGCCACGCATAGCATACCCGTCCTCATCATCGGCGCCGGCCCGGCCGGTTATACGGCCGCGATCTACACCGCGCGCGCCGGCCTGAAGCCCATGGTGGTGGCCGGCCTGCAGCCTGGCGGACAGCTCACGATCACCACGGATGTGGAGAATTATCCCGGTTTCACGGCCATCCAGGGCCCGGAACTGATGGAGCAGATGCGCGCACAGGCCGAGCATGTCGGCACCGTGGTGCAATATGACATCATCACGAAGATCGACCTCTCCTCGCGCCCCTTCCGCGCGACCGGCGATTCGGGCGACACCTACATCGCCGATTCGGTCGTGATCGCCACGGGCGCCCAGGCCAAGTGGCTCGGCATCCCCGGCGAGAAGGAGCTTTCGGGCTTCGGCGTCTCCGCCTGCGCCACCTGCGACGGCTTCTTCTTCCGCGGCCGCAAGGTTGCGGTCATCGGCGGCGGCAATTCGGCGGTGGAAGAGGCCCTCTACCTCGCCAATCTCGCCGAGCACGTCACCCTGATCCACCGCCGCGACTCGCTCCGCGCCGAGAAGATCCTGCAGAACCGCCTTTTCGCCCACCCCAAGGTGAGCGTGATGTGGAACCAGGTGACCGAGGAAATCCTCGGCACCGAGGGCAAGATCAGCGCCGTCCGCGCGCTCAAGCTGCGCGATGCCCGCTCGGGCGCCGTCAGCGAGCTGCCCGTTGACGGTGTATTCATCGCCATCGGCCATTCTCCGTCGACTTCGCTCTTTCAGGGGCAGATCGAGATGGATTCCGAGGGCTATATTGTTACCGCCCCCGATTCGACCCGGACGAATGTGCCGGGGGTCTTCGCGGCCGGCGACGTGCAGGACCGTATCTACCGCCAGGCCGTAACGGCCGCGGGGACGGGCTGCATGGCCGCGCTCGAAGCCGAGAAATTCCTGGCTGCGCAGCACAGCGCGGCCGCGCAGGCAGCCTGAGGGAGAGGTCATGCCACTCGACTGGGACAAGCTCCGCGTATTCCACGCCGTCGCGGAGGCCGGCTCCTTCACCCATGCCGGCGAAACCCTCAACCTGTCGCAATCTGCCGTATCCCGGCAGATTCAGGCGCTGGAGGAGGCCCTCGCGGTGCCCCTCTTCCATCGCCATGCGCGCGGCCTGATCCTCACCGAACAGGGTGAGGGGCTGAACCGCACGGTGCGGGAGGTCTTCGCGAAACTCGCCATGACCGAGGCGCTGCTCACCGAGAGCCGCGAACGCCCGGCCGGCCGGCTGAAGATCACGACGACGACCGGCTTCGGCGCCACCTGGCTCGCGCCCCGCCTGCGCAAGTTCCTCGGCACGCATCCGGACATCACCGTCACGCTGCTGCTCGATGACAGTGACCTCGACCTCGCCATGCGCGAGGCCGACGTCGCCATCCGCATGCACCCGCCCCGCCAGCCGGACCTGATCCAGCGCCATGTCGCGACCTTCGGCTGGAAGGTCTGCGCCTCGGCCGATTACCTGAAGCAGGCCGGCACGCCCCAGCGCGCGGAAGACCTCGATGGCCACCGCCTGATCGTCTATGGCGACTATCGCCCGCCGATCGAACAGATGAACTGGCTCTCCGAGGCCGGCCGCCGCCCCGGCACCCCGCGCCGCTCGGTCACCGAGATCAACTCGCTGCCCGGCATGCTGCTGGCCGCCCGCTCGGGCCTCGGCATCACCGCCCTGCCTGATTACATGAACGCCGATACGGAAGACCTCGTCCCGGTCCTGACCGAGCTGAAGTCCCCCCGCATCGAGGCCTATTTCGTCTACCCGGAAGAGATGCGCCATTCGAAGCGCGTCGCCGTCTTCCGCGACTTCCTGGTCTCCGAGCTCTCGGCGATGCAGAACGGCTGAACCGCCCGGGCCGCCCGGCCCGGCGACAAATGCGACGAAGAGATGCGAGCCGGGGGCCCTGCCTCCGGCTCGCCCTTTTTCCGACCGTGAATTGTCACTAACGCGCATGACAACCTGTGGAGACATGCGCGGGAGGAATGTCGGCTCGCTGCTTTTGGCTAATGCCGCAACTGCGAAATAGTCCTAAGTAATGGTCATCCGACGATTTGGTCGGAAAGGGTCTCTGACCCTTCGTCTCCCAGACGTGAAGCCTCCCTGTATCACTGGCCCGCCTCCCGAAAGGGATGGCGGGCAATTTTTTGTGCTGGCCCGTCCCACCGGCCGATACCGCCCCCCGCCAAACTGCTTTAGCCTCCGCCCGATGCCGCCCCTTCTCATCATCGGCGCCGGCGGCCATGGCCGGGTCGTGCTCGAACTCATCCGCGCCCTCGGCCATCACGAAGCGCGCGGCTTCATCGATGACGCGCCGAGGGCCGAGGCCATCCTCGGCCTCCCCGTCCTGGGCGGCACGGCCCTCCTCCCCCGCCTCCGCGCCGAGGGCCTCGCCCATGCCTTCACCGCCATCGGCGACAACGCCACCCGCCAGCGCCTGGCCGAAACCCTGGCCGGACTCGGCTTCACCCAGCCCGCCCTGGCCCATCCCACGGCCTTCATCGCCCCCAGCGCCCGCCTGGCCCCCGGCGCCCTGGTCATGGCCCGCGCCATCCTCGGCACCGAGGCCACGCTGGAGGAAGCCGCCATCCTCAATTCCGGCGCCATCGCCGAGCATGACGCCCGCCTCCGCCGTGCCTGCCACGTCGCCCCCGGCTGCACCCTGGCCGGCAATGTCACCATCGGCCCCCGCGCCCTGATCGGCGCCGGCAGCACCATCATCCCCGGCATCGCCATCGGCGAAGACGCCCTGGTCGCCGCCGGCGCCACCGTCACCCGCGACATCCCCGCCCACGCCCGCGTCGGCGGCACCCCAGCACGGCCCTTCCCCACGAAGCCTCGCTGACAGCGCATCAGCCGCCCTCCCCGAAGCGCCAGTCGCCACCTGCGGGCTGTTGAGGGCACCTTGCCATGCCGCCTCCCGCCAAACCCTCATTGACAGCCGCCGAGCCCCCTCCCTAGGCTCACTCCCATGGGCCACCTCTGCCACCGCATCGCCAACCGACGCCGTCGCTGCTTCTCCGCGGCGGCTTCCACGGCTGCGTGCAGATTGCCCCCTCTCCGGTAGCGCCGCGCCCTCGCGGCCCCGCCCCCGAGGCGGCCTCAGCCCGCTTCTCCCGAACCCCCGCGGCCCCAGGCTCCGGGGGTTTTTCTTTGCCCTTTTCCCAAGACCAGGACAGCACCATGAGCATTCGCACCGGCATTGTCGGCATCAGCGGTTTCGGCGGCGGCGAGGCCATGCGCCTCATCGCCGCCCACCCCTCCTTCGACCTCGTCTACGCCGCCGGCGAGGGCAGCGCCGGCACCCGCCTGGGCGATCGCTTCCCCGCCCTGCCGCCCCGCCTGGCCGATCTCACCATCGAGAAATGGAACCCCGAGGCCCTGCCCGAGCTGGACCTGCTCTTCGCCTCGCTCCCCACCGGCGCCTCCGCCGAGCCCCTGGCCCGCGTCCCCAAAACGGTGAAGATCGTCGATATCGGCGGCGACCACCGCAATGCCGAGGGCTGGGCCTATGGCCTCGCCGATATCTGGCCCGAGCGCATCGCCGGCCATAGCCGCATCGCCAATCCCGGCTGCTTCCCCGCCGCCACGCTCACCGCCCTGGCCCCGCTCCTGGCCGAAGGGATGATCGAGCCCGGCAATATCGTCATCGACGCCAAGACCGGCATTTCCGGCGCCGGAAGGGGCGGCGCCGACAGCCGCTTCAGCTATGCCGAGAGCAACGAGAACCTCGTCCCCTACAGCCCGCTCCAGCACGTCCATCTGCCCGAAATGGCCAGGGCCATCGAGCGGCTGAGCGGCGGCAGCGCCGAGGGCCTGGTCTTCACCCCGCATCTCGTGCCCATGACGCGCGGCCTGCTCGCCACCATCTACTGCCGCGGCAAGGCCACGACGGAGGAATGCCTCGCCGCCGCCCGGCGCTATTATGCCGGCCGCGCCTTCATCCGCGTCACCGACAAGCCGCCCCAGACCAAATGGGCCGCCGGCTCCAACCTCGCCTTCGTCAGCTACGCCGCCGACCCGGCCCGCAAGCTGGTGATCGCCATGGGCGTGGTCGACAATCTCGGCAAGGGCGCGGCGGGCCAGGCCGTGCAGAACGCCAACCTCATCTTCGGCCTGCCTGAAACCACCGGCCTCGAGGGCCTGCCCATCTGGCCCTGATCCCAGCGTGGCGCCTCCCGAAAGGCGCCGCCCCTCCGCCATCCCCAGCGGCGCGCCCATTCCCCGCACCATCGCGGGCGTCACATCCCGCCCGCGCCCTCAACGCCCCCGCGCCCAAGCAGCCCCTCCTAAAGGTGCCGCATCCCCACCCGCGCCAGCAGCGGCAACAGGCCGTCCCGCGCCCGCTCCCGATGCCGCCGCGCCGCCTCCCGCGCCCCTTCGGCATCCCCGGCCCGGATCGCCGCCACGATCGCCCCATGCTCCGCCGCCGAGCCCTCCGGCCGCGGCCTGATCCGCAGCGTCAGCATCCGCGCCCGATGCGACTGGTCCATCACCGTCGCCACCATCCGCGCGAGCCGCCCATTCCCGCTCCGCTCCACCAGCAGCTGGTGAAAGCCCTCATCCGCCTCGGCCCAATCCTCCAGCGCATCCCGCGCCAGCGCCTCACCCATCCGCGCATTCATCGCCGAAAGCGCCTCGGCCGCCGCCGCCCGCTCCTCGGCGGGCTTCCCCGCGATCAGCGCCGCCGAGGCGCTCTCCAGCGCGATCACCACGTCATAGATCTCGCGCATATCCTCGGGCGAAAGCGCGCAGACCACCACGCCCCGGCGCGAGAGCACCCGCACCAGCCCCTCCTCCTGCAGCCGGATGATCGCCTCATGCACCGGCGTCCGGCTCATCCCGAGCTGCAGCGCGATCTCCCCCTCCGAGCCCTGGAAGCCCGGCGCGAAGACCGCATTGCGGATCGCCGTCTTCAGCGCCTCGTAAGCCTCCTCCACGAGGGAGGCCTTTTCCTGTCTCGCGTTCAACTCCGCCTCTGCGCTGCCTGCACCCCCTCTTAGCAGTTGACGCCCCGATCGCGGGAGCGCTTATTGAACGCCATCTTGTATGGAAGATAAAATTCCAGGAGGAAAGCATGCGTCGCTACCGCATCGCCGCCATGGGCGGCGACGGCATTGGCCCCGAAGTCATCTCCGCCGGTCTCGAAGCCCTCAAGGTCTGCGCCGAGCGCGATGGCGGTTTCGCGCTCGACGTCACCGATTTCGACTGGGGCTCCGACTACTACCGCAAGCACGGCGTCATGATGCCCGCCGACGGCGCCGACCAGCTTCGCGGCTATGACGCCATCCTCTTCGGCGCGGTCGGCGCGCCCGATATCCCCGATCACGTCACCCTCTGGGGCCTCCGCCTGGCCATCTGCCAGCCGCTCGACCAATACGCCAATGTCCGCCCCACCCGCGTCCTGCCCGGCATCACCAGCCCGCTGCGCAACGTCTCCGGCCCGGAGCTGGATTGGGTGATCGTGCGCGAGAATTCCGAGGGCGAATATTCCGGCGTCGGCGGCCGCGCCCATAAGGGCCTGCCCATCGAAGTCGCGCAGGATGTCTCGGTCATGACCCGCGCGGGCGTCCAGCGCATCATGCGCTACGCCTTCAAACTCGCGCAGTCCCGCCCGCGCAAATTCCTCACCGTCGTCACCAAGTCCAACGCCCAGCGCCATGCGATGGTGATGTGGGACGAGATCGCCGCCGAGGTCGCGCGGGAATTCCCCGACGTCACCTGGGACAAGATGCTGGTCGATGCCATGACCATGCGCATGGTGATCAAGCCCGGCAGCCTCGACACCATCGTGGCCTCCAACCTCCACGCCGATATCCTCTCGGATCTCGCCGCTGCCCTGGCAGGCTCGCTCGGCATCGCCCCCACGGCGAATATCAACCCCGAGCGCGACGCGCCCTCGATGTTCGAGCCCATCCACGGCTCCGCCTTCGACATCACCGGCAAGGGCATCGCCAACCCCGTCGCCACCTTCTGGACGGCGGCGATGATGCTCGACCATCTCGGCGAGCCCGCCGCCGCCCAGCGGCTGATGAAGGCCGTGGAGCGCGTCACCGCCGATCCCAGGCTCCACACCCCCGATCTCGGCGGCCAGGCCACCACGCGCCAGGTCACCGACGCGGTCTGCGAAGCCCTGCGCCAGGCCAACGACTGATACCCCGGCCGCCGACCAAGCGGCGGCCGGCCCCAAGCACACCGGCTGCGGGAAGGACCAACAGAAGCACCTCCCGCATCCCGGCATCAACGGAGAGGAAGCTTTCAATGAAACGACGCACCCTTCTCGCGGCCATCCCCGCCGCGGCGGCCCTCACCACACCCGCAGTGGCGCAACAGGCCTTCCCCACCCGCCCGCTGACCATCACCGTGCCCTTCGCGGCCGGCGGCCCCACCGACGTCATCTCCCGCCTCATCGCGGAAGGCATGGGGCGCGATCTCGGCCAGCCCGTGGTGGTGGAGAATGTCACCGGCGCGGGCGGCACCATCGCCGCCGCCCGCGTCGCGGCCGCCCGGCCCGATGGCTACACGCTGCTCATGCACCATGTCGGCCACGCCAGCAGCGCCACGCTCTATCGCCGCCTGCCCTATGACGAGAAATCCTTCGCCCCGCTCGGCATCGTCTCCGATGCGGCCATGACCGTCATCGCCCGGCCCGACTTCCCGGCCGCCGACCTCGCGGGCTTCATCGCCGAGATCAAGCGCCAGGGCGACAAGCTCAACATCGCCCATTCCGGCCTCGGCGGCGCCAACCACCTCTGCGGCATGGTGCTGCAGACCGTGGCGGGCACGGGCATGACGGGCGTGGTCTTCCGCGGCAGCGCCCCCGCGCTCACCGATCTCATCGCCGGCCGCATCGACGTCTTCTGCGACCAGGCGACCAGCGCCACGCCCTTCCTCCGCGAAGGCCGCGTCAAAGGCTATGCCGTGACCCTGCCCGAACGGGTTCCGGGGCTGGACCTGCCGACCACCGCCGAAGCAGGCTTCCCCGCACTCGCCATGAGCACCTGGCACGGTCTCTACGCCCCGGCCGGCACGCCGCCGGAGGTGCAGGAGCGCCTCTCCGCCGCCCTCCGCGCCGCCCTGCACGAGCCCCGCCTGCGCCAGCGTTTCGACGAGCTGGTCACCGCCCCCGCCTCCGACGAGCGCGCCACACCCGCCTATCACCGCCAATACCTGGCCGAGGAAGTCGCCCGCTGGCGCCCCATCATCAACGCCGCCGGCCAATACGCCGACTGATGCCGAACGATTGACGCCCAACGACTGACACCCGAAACGGGGGCCATCACGCGCCCCCGATTTCCCATCCGCAACGGCCTCCGCTAGCCTGACGGCAACATCCAGGAGTGCCCGCCTTGAGTTTCTCCAACGTCTTCGCGCAATTCGTCGCTTTGGTCGGCGGCGCCGCCGTCGCCGTCCGCCGCATGACCGGGGGCGACCCGACGCCCGCCTGGGGCGCCGCCCCCGCCATTCCCCCCGCCAAGGACCAGGGCGTCATCCCGACGCTGAAGATGCCCACCGCCCAGGGCTGGGCCCCGGGCCAGCTCCCCATCACCGCGCCGGGCCTCAAGGTGAATGCCTTCGCGCGTGATCTCGCCCATCCCCGCTGGATCTACGTGCTGCCCAACGGCGACGTGCTCGTCGCCGAAGCCACCAGCATCGCCCGCAAGCCGCGCGACATCTTCGACTATGCGAAGGTCACCACCATGCGCCGCGCCGCCGCCATGGGCGAAAGCGCCAATCGCATCACCCTGCTGCGCGATGCCGATGGCGATGGCGTCGCCGAAATCCGCGAGACCTTCCTCGAGAACCTGAACCAACCCTTCGGCATGGTCCTCATCGACGGCACCTTCTACGTCGGCAATACCGACGGCATCGTCGCCTTCCCCTACGAGCACGGCCAGACCACCATCACCGCCCCCGGCCGCAAACTCTGCGACTTCAAGCCCGGCGGCCATTGGACGCGCAGCCTCCTCGCCAGCCCGGACAACAAGAAGATCTATTGCGGCGTCGGCTCCCTCTCCAACATCGCCGATAACGGCATGGAAGTTGAGGAAGGCCGCGCCTGCATCCAGGTCTATGACATCGAGACGGGCGAGTGCCGCATCTTCGCCTCCGGCCTGCGCAACGCCGTGGGCCTAGCTTGGGAGCCCAATACCGGCGCGCTCTGGACGGTGGTGAACGAGCGTGACGGGCTCGGCGACGAAACCCCGCCCGACTACCTCACCTCCGTCGTCGAGGGCGGCTTCTACGGCTGGCCCTATTGCTACTGGGACCGCATCGTGGATGACCGCGTGCCGCAGGACCCGGAGAAGGTCGCCTCCGCCATCACGCCCGATTACGCGCTGGGCGGCCACACCGCCTCGCTCGGCCTTTGCTGGCTGCCCGCCGGCACCCTGCCCGGCTTCCCCGACGGCATGGCCATCGGCCAGCACGGGTCGTGGAACCGCAGCAAGCTCTCGGGCTATGCGATGGTCTTCGTGCCCTTCGAGAACGGCAAACCTTCCGGCCCGCCGCGCGACATCCTCACCGGCTTCCTCGCCCCCGACGAGAAGGTCTCCTACGGCCGCCCCGTCGGCGTCACCATCGGCCCCGATGGCGCGGTCCTCATGGCCGATGACGTCGGCGACGTCATCTGGCGCGTGACGGGCGCCTGACCGCGATAGGGCGAGGGCCCCAACCCTCGCCCTAGCCCAGCGCCGCCGTCCGATACAGCGTCACCCTGATCCCCCCATGCGGCACGGGCGGCCCCGGCGGCAGGAAGGGCAGGCCCGTCGCCTGCGCCAGCATCCCCTCGGCGGTGACGATGCCCACCCGCCAGCCGGAGAAGCGGCTCTTCAACACCTGCCCCAGCGCCCGATAGAGCGGGATCAGCGCCTTCTTGTCGCCGATGCGCGTCCCATAAGGCGGGTTGAGGATCACGAGCCCCTTCGGCCCTTCCGGCGGCTCGATATCGCTCACCGCCGCCTGCCGGAACACGGTCATCCCGCCGACCCCCGCGCGCTCCGCATTGGCCTGGCTCATCGCCACCGCCCCCGCATCGCGATCCGAGCCATGGAAGCGCAAGTCGGTCTCCCGCCGGCTCTTCACCGCGCGCATTTTCTCCCAGGCCTCGGCGTCGAAATTCGCGAATTGCTCGAAGGCGAAATGCCGCGCCCGCCCCGGATTGAGCCGCGCCGCCATCTCCGCCGCCTCGATCACGAAAGTCCCCGAGCCGCACATCGGGTCCAGCAGCGGCTCATTCCCGTCGAAACCGCATTGCCGCAGGAAGAGCGACGCCATGGTCTCGCGCATCGGCGCCTTGTTCACGGCCTCCTTGTAGCCGCGCTTGTGCAGCAACTCGCCGGAGGTATCGAGGCTGAGCGTGCAGACATCCTTCTCCACCCTTGCCCGCACCACCACACCGGCTTCTTCGGAATAAGGCGCGCCGACCACCGCCTCGATCGCCTTCCGCACCCGCTCGGCCACGGCACCCGAGTGATAGAGCTTCGAGCCCGCGCAACTCGCCTCCACGCTGAAAGGCACATCGGCGCGCAGCACGCTTGCCCAATCCACCTTCCGCGCCAGCGCATCCAGCTGCGCGAAATGCGTGGCGCGGAAGGCATCGACGCGCGCCAGCACGCGCCCCGCCCCGCGCACCCAGAGATTGGCCCGCCACACCTCCGGCCAGCCCCCGCGGATCACGACCCCGCCCGGCACGATCCTGGGCTGCTTGAAGCCCTTGCCGCGCACCTCCTCATGCAGCACCGGCTCGAAACCCGGCGCCGTCATCAGGAAAATCCCGAAGTCGCTCTCCGCCATGCCCGCCTCTATTCCGCCGCCGCGCCCGGCCCGGAAACCGCCCTTCCGGCGAAGCGATTGGCCGGCCGCGCGAAGCCCAGATTCTCGCGCAGCGTCCGGCCCTCATACTCGGTGCGGAACAGCCCGCGCCGCTGCAATTCCGGCACCACGCTGTCGAGGAATTCCGTCAGCCCATTCGGATGATGCGGCGCCATGATGTTGAACCCGTCGCAGGCCCCGCTCGCGAACCAGTCCTCCATCTTGTCGGCAATGCTCTTCGCCGTGCCCGAGAGCTGCAGATGCCCCGCCGCCCCCGTCACGCGCATATAGAGCTGGCGAATGGAAAGCCCCTCCTTCCGCGCCATGGCGGTCAGCACGTCGCGCTGGCTCTTCACGCCATTGCTCTCCTGCAGCACATCCGGCAGCGGCCCGTCGAGGTCATGGCCCGACAGATCCCCGAAATGCCGCGCCAGCATCGAGAGCCCCACCTTCGGATGGATCATCGCCTGCATGGCATCGTATTTCTCGGCCGCTTCCTCTTCCGTCCGGCCGAGCACGGGCATGATCCCCGGCATCACCACCACCGCATTCTCCGGCCGCCCGTATTTCGAAAGCCGCCCCTTGATGGAGCGGTAAAAGGCCTGCGCCGCCTCCTTGCTCTGCGCCATCATATAGACGAGGTCCGCCGTGCGCGCGGCCAGTTCCTGCCCCGGCTCCGACGAGCCCGCCTGCGCGATCACCGGATGGCCCTGCGGCGGGCGCGCGATGTTCAGCGGCCCGCGCACCGAGAAATTCTCGCCCTTATGCTCGGTCGGATGCATGGCGGCCGGCTCGAAATACTGCCCGCTCGCCTTGTCGCGCTTGAAGGCATCGTCCTCCCAGCTGTCCCAGAGCTTGGTGACGACATCGACGAACTCTTCCGCCCGCCCATAGCGCACCCCATGCTCCAGATGCCGGTCGCGGTTGAAATTCACCGCCTCCGCCTCCGACCAGGAGGTGACGACGTTCCACCCCACGCGCCCGCCGCTGATATGGTCGATCGAGGCGAATTTCCGCGCGATGTGATAGGGCTCGTTATAGGTCGTCGACGCCGTCGCGACGAAACCCAGCCGCTCCGTCACAGCACTCAGCGCCGAGATCAGCGTCAGCGGCTCGAACTGGTCGATGCGCCCCGAATAGCTGAGCGTGTCGTCATCCTTCGCCGCCGTGCGCACCGCGACGCCATCGGCGAGGAACATGAAATGGATCTTCGCGGCCTCGGCCGCCTGCGCCATCGCCTTCCAGACGCCGAAATCCACCCCCGCATCCGCCCGCGCCTCCGGCAGGCGCCAGCCCGCCGGATGCGTGCCGTTCGAGACCAGGCTGAGCCCGAGTTTCATCTGCCGCCGCATGTTCATCCCTGCCTCCAGACGCCCGCGAAGGCGCCATCCTGCCACGCCCGCCCCTCTGGCGGGAGAGCACGGCCCCGAAACAACCCGCTTGCGTGACCTTGCGCAAGGTCAAGCCCTCGCCCCATCCTGCCCGCTTTCACGTCGGGAACGAAAAAACATGCTTCGCCGCGCGCTCCTCGCCGCCACGATCCTTGCCGCACCCCTTACCGCCGCCCTCACCGCTTCCCTCCCCGGCCAGGCCCTCGCCCAGGCCGCCGACGGCACGCTCCGCATGGGCATGGGCGCCGCCTCCCCGGGCCCGATGGACCCCTACAAGGCCACCACGCAGGACAAGGGCATCATGGCCTGGGTCCATGACGGCCTGGTCCGCTTCCCGCCCGGCAGCGCCGATCCGGCCAAGCTCGAGCCCGACCTGGCCGAGAGCTTCACCATCTCCCCCGACGGCAAGACCTTCACCTTCAAGCTCCGTCCGAACGTCACCTTCTCCGACGGCACGGTCCTCACCGCCGATGACGTCCTGGCCAGCTACCGCCGCGCGGGCGACCCGAAACTCTCCTCCTTCGCCGGCGACCGCACCGCCATCGCCAGCGTCGAGGCGCCCGACCCCATGACGGTCGTGGTCACCCTGAAGGACGTCACCCCCGGCGCGCTCGGCCTCTTCGCCAATTACCATGGCGGCCTCATCGCCTCGCGCAAATCCATCGAGGCGGGCGGCATGCTCGCCGGCACCGGCCCCTATCGCATCACCGCCGTCGACAATGCATCGGTGAAGCTCGCCGCCGTCGAGGGCAATTTCCGCGGCAAGCCGAATATCCCCGGCATCGAGGTGCGCTACATCAACGCCGATTCCACGCGCGAACTCGCCTATCTCTCCGGCGAGCTCGACATCATCTATGGCCGCCGCGAGCAGCGCTGGGTCGAGCGCATGCGCGGGCAGCCCCGCACCACGGTCGATGTCTTCGATCCCGGCGAATTCCGCACCCTGCTGATCAACACCACCTCGGCACCCCTGACCGACCCGCGCGTGCGCCGCGCCGTGCAATACGCCATCGACGCCAAGGCCATCTCCCGCTTCGTCGGCGCCGATGTCGCCCCGGCCAGCCCCTCGCCCGTCCCGCCGGGCTATCTCGGCTTCACCGCCGATGTGCCGAATTACAGCGCCGACCCGGCCAAGGCCAAGGCGCTCCTGGCCGAGGCAGGCTTCCCCAACGGCATCACGCTGAAATCCACCGTCTCCTCGGTGACGACGCAGCAGCCGATCATGGAGGTCATCCAGGCCCAGCTCCGCCGCGCGGGCATCAACCTGGAGATGGAGGTGGTCGAACACCCCGTCTACCACACCCGCATCCGGCAGGACCTGTCTCAGCTCACCTTCTACGGTGCCGCGCGCTACCCGGTGGCCGACAGCTACCTCACGCAGTTCTACCACTCGCGCAGCGCCCCCGGCCTGCCGACGGCGAGCCTCAACTTCGCCCATTGCAGCGCCGCCGATGCCGAGATCGACCAGGCCCGCACCGAGAGCGACGAGGCGAAGCAGATCGCCCTCTGGCAGACCGCCCAGCGCAAGATCATCGAGGCCGGCTGCTCGGTGCCGCTCTTCGATCTCAAGCAGGTCTTCGTCCGCCGCGCCAACCTCACCTATGACTACAAGCTCGAAGGCGCGCTGAACCTCATTCCGCCCATCACGGTCGGCACGAAGTTCAACTGAAGCGGGCCCAGCGCGTTTAACCTGCGATACCCGGCGCGCGGCCCCAGCCCCGCGCCGGCGAAAGGGAGAAAACGGCTCATGAGCGTCACCTATCTCATCACCTTCAACGTCGTGCACGAGCAGCGCGAGCGCTTCCTCGTCCTGCTCAACGACGTGATCGATGCCATGAGCGTGGAAGAGACCTTCATCGACGCCACCCTGCATATGGACCCGGCCGACGAGAACCGCTTCCTCCTCTACGAAACCTGGGCCGACCATCAGGACGTCATCGACAACCAGATCAAGCGCCCCTATCGCGAGCCCTTCCACAAGGCCCTGCCCGAGCTTCTCACCGGCCCGCGCGGGCTTCAGATCTGGGCACCGCTGCGCAGCCTCAAGCGTCCAGCTGAAGCCCCTCCCGCTTGATCACCACGGCCCATTTCTCGATCTCGGCCCGCACGAAGGCCTTGTATTCGGCGGGCGTGCCATAGGCCGGCACGCCGCCCATCTCCGCGAAGCGCTGCGCCGTCTCGGGCTGCACCACCAGTGCCTTGATCTCCTGGTTCAGCCCCTCCACCACCGCATCGGGCGTGTGCGCGGGCACGAACATCCCGAACCAAGTCGAGACGTCATAGGCCGCGAGTTCCGGCATGGTCTCGCGAATGGACGGCAGCTCCGGCAATTGGCTGTTCCGCTGCGCGCTCGTCACCGCGATGGCCCGCACCTTCCCCGCCCTGATCTGCTGGATGGCCGTGGTGAGATTGTCGAACATGAACTGGATATTGCCCGCCACCAGCTCGACCATCGCGGGCCCCGCGCCCCGATAGGGCACATGCACCGTCTGCACCCCCGCCAGTTGCGAGAACCACACGCCCGAGAGATGCGGCGACTGCCCCACCCCCGGCGAGCCATATGAGGCCTTGCCCGGATTGGCCTTCAGCCAGGCCACGAATTCCGGCACCGTCCTCGCCGGGACGGAGGGATGCACCACCAGCACATTCGGCCCGATGATCATGTTCGAGACGGGGATGAGACTGTCCGGCGTATATTGCAGGTTCTTGAAGAGCGAATAGCCGATCGCCTGCGGCCCGATATTCCCCGAGAGGATCGTGGCCCCATCCGGCGCGGCCCGCACCACCTCCATCGTCCCGATGGTCCCGCCCCCGCCCGAACGGTTCTCCACCACCACCGGCAGCCCGTGCCGGCCGAGCATATGGTTCGCCAACATCCGCCCCATGATATCCGTCGTCCCGCCCGGCGCCGCCGGCACGATGATGCGCGTCTGCGGCGCTGGCCTCCAGGCCGCCAGAGCGGGCCGCGCGAGCGCCGCCAAACCCGCCGCCGCCATGATCACCCGCCGCGTCACCACAGGCTTCACCCCTCGCGACCTCTCGCCCATGAACCGATCCTCCCAGATGATGCTTTGATTTTCTGGAAGAAACCCTGCGCCCGGCACGCGCCCGCGCGCAGCAGAAAACCGCAGCCGGTTCCGGGAAGCGGAAAATGCCTACTTCCGCTTCGCCTTACGCAACGACTGGCGTTCGCCTAGACTGTAACAGGTGTAAATGGCGCTGCTCCAGGCGGAGACCAACCTTGGCGAGTTTGAGTATCGTATATGTGCTGACCAATCCGGCCATGCCCGGGCTGGTAAAGATCGGTATGACGAGCGGTGAGGACGCAGCCGTGCGCCTGGCCCAGCTCTATTCGACCGGCGTGCCCTTCCCGTTCAAACTGGATTCGCCTGCCGCGTCTTCAACCCCGACGAAGTGGAACGAGCGCTGCACATCGCCTTCGCGCCGAACCGCGTCAACCCGAAGCGGGAGTTTTTCCAGATCGATCCGGGGCAGGCCATCGCCATCCTGAAGCTTCTCCATACGGAAGATGCCACCGCGGAGATTGCGATTCAGCCGGTTGGGCTCGCGCCGTCGGAGGTGGCGGCAGCGGAGCAATTCCGGGCTCGTCGGCCTAGGTTGAACTTTGAGGAGATGGGCATACCCACTGGTGCCCAACTCACCTGGACGAGCCTGCCAGGCGCCAGCGTCACCGTCACCGGCCCGCGCAAAGTACGTCTGGGTATGGAGGAAATGTCTCTCTCGGCTGCCACGCAGAACATCCTCAGCCTGGGCTATCCAGTGGCGCCCGGCGGCTATTGGCAATACGAGGGCCGCCTTCTCCGTGACATCTACAACGAAACCTATCCTCTGGCCGAGGAAGGCACCTAACTGATCAGGTGCCCTCCACAACCGCTCTCACGCGCCCAGAAGATAGATCCCCTTGGTCCCCGTCGGGTTCGCGCCCACGGCCGGCCCGATGATGTGCTCGAACTGCGTCTTCAGCCGCTCGACCCGCGCGCGGTCCACCATGAAGTTATGAAAGGCCGTCGGCGCCGTGTTGTAGGACCAGATCGGGTTCACCCCCTCCGGCCCCGTCACGTCGCGCCGCACCGACCATTGCGAGGTGCGCGAGATGGTCGCCTCCCGCGAGGCCATCCAGGAGAGGAAGAGCCGCGCGCCTTCCTTATGCGGCGCCTCGGCGAAAATCGCCGCCGTCTGCGGCCAGCTCAGGAAAGCCTCCTTGCGCGGAAGCTGGAAGCGCAGCGGCGTATTGGCCTGTGCCACCAGCGGGCCCGAGGAGGTGAAGCTCACCGCCCGCTCGCCATTCTGCACCACCAGACGCGCCGGCACCGTGCCGCGGATCCACTTCACGTCCTGCTGCATCAGCCGGTCCATATACTCCCAGCCATGCGCGCCGACGATGCGGTCGAACTCATAGAGCACGGCATCGTCGTCATGCGGATAGGTGAGGACGATCTTGCCCTTCAGCTTCGGGTCCAGGAAGTCGAGTGCGTCGCGCGGCGCCTGCTCCAGCGGAATCTGCGAGATATTCACCGTGTTGCTGAAGGCGATGAAGCCCACGGAATGGAAGGCGCCATCCACATCGCGCGACTCAGGCCAGAACATGTCCCAGTCGAGCGGCTTATAGGGCAGCAGCTTGCCTTCCGACTTCCAGCGGTCGAAATCATGCAGCGTCTGCAGGATCGCGATATCCGCCTCCAGCCGGCCACGGGCCAGCTGCAGATCGATGCGCGCGTCGTGATACTTCGACAGGTCGGTGAAGATGTTGATCTTCATGCCGGGGAAGCGCGCCTTGAAGGCATTCTCCAGGCCCGCATAGGCATTCGGCACATCGCCGCCGGCATAGACGGTCACCTGGCCGCCCTCGGCCATCGCGGCGCGATGCAGCTCGTCGAGGCTGCGGGTTTCGACCGGCGGCGCGGCGCGGTGCGGGGTGGCATCGGCCATGGCGCGGCCGGCGGCCAGCACCACCGGCGCGGCGGCGAGCAGCCCGGCCAGGCTGCGGCGATTCATGGAAGTGCTCATGCTCGTCTCTCCCGTCGCCGGAATAGCCCGGCGCATGAGCGCCATATCCACCCGCACATCCTGATGAACAATCAGCCCCTTGGCTTACAGATAGTATCCTTTTCGGCTACAATCCGGGCATGGACCGCCTCTCCGGCCTCGCCGCCTTCATCCGCACCGTCGAACTGGGCAGCCAGGCCGCCGCCGCCAAGGCGCTCGGCCTCTCCCGCGTCGCCATCGGGCGGCAGATCCAGGGCCTGGAACAGCAGCTCGGCGTGCGCCTCCTCCAGCGCACCACGCGCAGCCAGACGCTCACCGAAGCCGGCACGGCCTTTTTCGAACGCGCCCGCCCCGCGCTCGACCAGTTGCAGGAAGCCGCCGAACAGGCCGCCGAATTCCGCACCTCCCTGCGCGGCAGCCTGCGCATCAACGCCCCCATCTCCTTCGCCGCCCATAGCCTGGCGCCCGTGCTCGCCGGCTTCTCCGCCCGCTACCCCGAGCTGGAAATCGAGCTCACCCTGAACGACCGCGCGGTGGATCTCATCGGCGAGGGCTATGACCTCGCGCTCCGCGTCGGCGAGGTGAAGGACATCAACCTCGCCTCCCGCAAACTGGCGCAATTCCCGGTCATCCCCTGCGCCGCGCCCAGCTACCTCGCCCGCCACGGCACGCCGCTCGAACCGGCCGACCTCCTGGCCCATAATTGCCTGCGCTACCTGCTTTCGAGCCAAAGCCAGGGCTGGCTGCTGGTCGCCGCCGACGGCACACGCCACACCATCCCCGTGCGCGGCAACATGGCCGCCAATAACGGCGACACGCTCATGGCCGCCGCCCTCGCGGGCCAGGGCATCATCCTTCAGCCCAGCTTCATCGTCGGCGAGGCCCTGCGCGACGGCCGCCTCGTCCAACTATTCCCCGGCTGGCAGAACCGCCACCTCGTCCTGCACGCCGTCTTCCCCGCGACGCGCATGATGCCCATCAAGCTCCGCCGCCTGGTCGATTTCCTCGTCGAAGCCTATCGCAAGGCGTGAAGAAGGCGCCCTAAAGCGCCTCCACCTTCTGCGCCGCACTCAGCAGCGAGCGGTTCCAGGTCGGGTTCACCAGCATCTCGTTCACCAGCATCCGCGGCGGCAAGGTCGCCACGAAAAGCGCCGCCGCGGCGATATCCTCCGGCTGCAGCATCCGCGCCCTCTCCTCCGGCGTCGGCGGCACCGGCCGCTGGTCGAGAATGGGCGTCGCCACCTCGCCCGGGCAGATCGCCGTCGAGCGCACCCCATGAATGCCATGCTCGACATTGATGGTCTGCGACAGCGCCACATAACCCGTCTTGGCCGCCGTATAGCCCACGCCCGAAAGCGTCGAGACGTTCTTCCCCGCCATGGACGCGATCTGGATGATCAGCCCATCCCCCCGCTTCGCCATGCTCGGCACCACGGCGAGCGAGGTGAGGAAAGGCGCCGTCAGATTGGCATCCACCAGCGCCTTCACGCTCTCCGGCGTCAGCTGGTGCCAATGCCGCTTCGTGATGTTCATCCCCGCATTATTCACGAGAATATCGCAGGGCCCGACCATCTCCGCCGCCGCCTGCACCTGCGCCGCATCGGTGAGGTCCGCCGGCAGCACCACCGCCGGCGCCTCGCCCAGCAGCCCCGCCGTCTCCTCCAGCGGCCCGCGCCGCCGCCCCGTCAGGAACAGCCGCGCGCCCTCGGCGGCGAAGGCAATGGCGATGGCCCGGCCGATCCCCGTCCCCGCCCCCGTGATCCAGGCAACCTTCCCCGCGAGCCTGCCGCTCACAGAACGCGGCCCGTCTGCGTGTCGAGGATATGCATGTGGTTCAGATCGGCCGCCAGCGCCAGCGGCACCCCCGGCTGCGCCGGCGCGCTCGGGTCCACGCGGCTGCAGATTTCCGCGCCATTGATCTTGAAATGCACCAGCGTCTCCATCCCCATCGGCTCCGTCACCTCCGGCACCGCGGTCATGGTCGCCACATTCGGCCGGTCGAGATTCTTCGTCTCGGTCAGATGCTCCGGTCTGATCCCGAACGTCACTTCCTTGCCCGCATGGCTCGCATAGCGCGCCGTCCGCTCGGCCGGCACGTTGAAATAGATATCGCCCGGCAGCGCGAGCCTGAGCGCGCCCGAGGCCTGCTCCAGCCGCCCCTGGATGAAGTTCATCGCCGGGCTGCCGATGAAGCCCGCCACGAAGCGCGTCTTCGGGTTGTGATACAGCTCCTGCGGCGGCCCCACCTGCTCGATGATCCCGCCATTCATCACCACCACGCGGTCGGCCAGCGTCATGGCCTCCACCTGGTCATGCGTCACATAGATGGTCGTGGTCTTGACCGTCTGATGCACCTTCTTGATCTCGGTGCGCATCTGCACGCGCAGCTTCGCATCGAGGTTCGAAAGCGGCTCGTCGAAGAGGAAGACCTTCGGATCGCGCACGATCGCGCGCCCCATCGCCACGCGCTGCCGCTGCCCGCCCGAAAGCGCCTTGGGCTTGCGCTCCAGCAGCGGCGTGATGTCGAGGATGCGCGCCGCATTATCCACCCGGCGCTTGATCTCCGCCTTGTCGAACTTCCGCAGCATCAACCCGAAGGCCATGTTGTCGAAGACGGTCATATGCGGATAGAGCGCGTAATTCTGGAAGACCATGGCGATGTCGCGGTCGCGCGGCGGAATGTCGTTCACCACCCGCCCGCCGATGGCGATCTCGCCGTCGGAAATCTCCTCGAGCCCCGCGATCATGCGCAAGGTGGTGGATTTGCCGCAGCCCGAAGGCCCGACCAGCACCACGAATTCATGATCGGCGATCTCGAGGTCGATCCCCTTCACCGCCTGCACGCCGCCCTCATAGGCCTTCACGACCTTGCGGACCGAAACCTGCGCCATCTTGTCGTCCCTCTTAACGGGCTGCTCTGGGTCAGCCCTTGGTCGCGCCGGCCGTCAGGCCCGCGATGTAGTAGTCCATCAGAAATGCGTAGATCAGCAAAGGGGGAAGTGCGGCCATCAACGCCCCGGCCATGATCTTCCCCCATTGGAAGGTATCCGACCGGATGAGATCCGAGACGATCCCCACCGTCAGCACCATCTGATCGGTCGAGACCAGGAAGGCCATGGGATAGATGAAGGCCGCCCAGGAGACGGTGAAGGCGAAGATCGTCGCCGCCAGGATGCCCGGCAGCGCCACCGGTACGAAGATCTTGATGAGCATCTGGAAATGCCCCGCCCCGTCGATCAGCGCCGCCTCGTCCAGCTCCTTCGGGATGGAGGCGAAATACCCGATCATGATCCAGGTGCAGAAAGGCACCGTCAGCGTCGGATAGATCAGCACCATGCCCCAGATGCTGTTATAGAGCCCCAATTGCCCGATGATCTGGAACATCGGGATGAAGAGCAGCGTCTCCGGCACGAGATAGGTGAGGAACACCCCCGTCGCGAGCGTCGCACTGCCCCAGAACTTCATCCGCGCCAGCGCGAAGGCCGCCATCACCGAAATCGCCATGCTCACCACCACGGTGATGGTCGTGACGATCACGCTGTTGAGGAAGAAGGTCGTGTAGTTCCCGCTCGTCAGCAGCTCGATGTAATTCTGCAGCGTCGGCGCCTTCACGATCCAGGGATTGCCCGCCTGGTCCGCGATCTCCGCACTGCTCTTCAGGCTCGTCACCAGCATGTGAAAGGGCGGCACGAGGAAGAAGATGACGAAGACCGCGAGCGCCACATAGGCCCCGATCATCGCCATGCGCCTCTCCCGGCGCAGGCTTCCCGCCTTGTGATAGATGGGCGTCTCGGCCGTGCTCGCGCTCATCACGCCATCTCCTTCGACCGCTTGTTCACGCCCCGCAACACGAAGATCGCGAAGACGGCCAGCAGCGGGAACATGAAGAGGGATACCGAGGCACCGAGCGGAATATCGCCCGACTGGATGCCCACCTGGAAAGCGTAGGTCGCGAAGACATGCGTGAGGTCCTGCGGCCCGCCATTGGTCAGGATGCGCACGATGTCGAAATTCGCGAAGGTGACGATGAGGCTGAACAGCACCGTGATGGAGATGATGTTCCGCATCATCGGGAAGGTGACGTAGCGCAGCTTCTGCCACCCCGTCGCCCCGTCGATCGCCGCCGCCTCATAGAGCTGGTCCGGCACCGATTTCAGCGCCGCCAGATACATGATCATGAAGAAGGGCGCGCCATACCAGACATTGACGAGAATGACGGCGAAACGCGCCCAGCCCGGCTCGCCCAGCCAGGGCACCGGCGGCGCGCCGATCCCGGCCAGCAGCCAGTTGAAGGCCGAATAGGAAGGATCGAACAGCCACCACCAGGCCAGCGTCGAGATCGCGGGCGGGATCACCCACGGCACCAGCAGCATGCCGCGCCATTTCCGCTGCCCCTTGGCCGGCAGCGCATGCAGCACATGGGCCAGGATGAAGCCGATGATCGCCTTGGCCAGCACCGCCGAAACGGCGAAGATGATGCTCTGCCAAAGCACGTTCTGGAACGTCTCGCGCCCGATGAGGAAAATGAAGTTGTCGAGCCCGACGAACCTCGTCATCCGCTTGTTCTGCATCGAGAGATAGAGCGCGTAGCAGAACGGATAGATGACCAGCGCCGTGATCAGCAAAATCAAAGGCAGCGTCATCAGGAAAGCGATCGTGGACTTCCGCCGCGCGAAACGCTTCAGCGCGTTCGGGCGCCCCTCATAGGCGCCCGCCCGGCCCGTCATCGCGGCCATTCCATCGGCCATGGCATACCCTCCCAGCACAGACAGGCCCAGCACAGGCAGGGGCGCCCCATGCGGAAGCGCCCCGGCGCGGCTCTCGTCAGCCTCGCTTGAAGCCCTCGATCTCGCGCTCGGCCCAGGCCAGCACGCGATCGACCGGTTCCTTGTTCTGCACGACGCGGGCGACCATCTTGGCGTGGATGCCCTGGTTGTACATCTGCACCGCGATCTCCGGCGGTGCCGGCGAATAGGCGATGGAAGGCTGCGCCTGATGGTGCGGCTTGATCGGATAATTGTAGACCACGCCCTTCGGCGGCCCCACCTCCGACCAGGTCGGGAAGTCCGTCATGCTCTGGAAGGGCGGAATGTCGTAGCCGCCCGAGGCCTGCACCATCCGCGCCGCCTGCTCGCGCTGCGACAGATGCTCGAGCAGGGCCTTGGCCGCCGTCTTGTTCCGTCCGAAATTCCACACGCCCCAGAAATACGGCAGATAGGGCGTGAAGCGCCCCCGCGGCCCGCTCGGGCTCGGGAAGCTCCAGACCTGCTCGGCCACCTGCGGCGCATCGCGCGCGGCCACCGCCCAGGCGGAGGGCGGGTTGAAGATCAGCGCCGACTGGCCCGAGATCAGCGCGCGATTGTTCGAGGCGTCGTCCCAGGAAAACACGTCGCGCGGCACCACGCTCGCGATGCGGGAGGCCGTCTCCAGCGCCTGGCGCACGCCATCGGTCTTGAGGGTGATATCGCCCTTCTCATTGACCAGCGCGCCGCCATAGCTCGCGAAAAGCGCGCCCAGCCAGTCCGTCGCATCGGGGAAGGTGCCATAGGGCATGCCGAAGGGCACGCCCGCCTTCTGGCAGGCTTCGGCGGCCTTGATGAAGGCCTCCCAGTTCCAATTCTCCGCCCCCGGCCCGAGGCGCGGCTCGGCGGGGAACATCGCCTGCACGTCGAGCCCCGCATGCTGCTTCAGCAGGTCGATGCGGCCGAGCGAGGGCTTGTACTGGCTGCCCGAAATCGCCGGCACACCGAGATACTTGCCCTTCACGCGCGAGAGGTAATTCACCACCGGGTTGAGCTGCCCGTATTTCTCGCTCAACCGCCCCATCACGTCGTCCACCGGCTCCAGCAATTCCTGCTGCGCGTGAACTTCCCAGGTGGGGAAAGCAAGAATGTCATGCCCCCGCTTCGCCTGCGCTTCCGCGGCGATGGTCAGGAGGTTCTTGTTGCCCACCGTGGTGATGAAGTCGATCTGCACTTCCATGCGGTTCGCCTGGGCCCATTCGCCCACGATCTTCCGCATCTCGGCATTGGCCGGCTCACCGACCCAGTGATCCCAGAGCCCGATGGCCATCCGGCCGCCCGAGCTCTGGCCATGCACGTTCACGAGCGGCAGGGCGCTGATGGCGGCCCCCGCAACACCGGCGCGCAAGATCGCGCGTCGGCCTGACACCTTGCCTTCCATACCCGTTCCTCCAAGGCGATCCGGAGCCGTATTGCCGGCTTCTCTCCCGGGCGTTGCACCCAGTGGATCACGATGGAGCGCAGGCTACGCATGTCCGTGCGAGTAATGCAACGTTCGTGACGCGCCTGCGATTTCTTTCGCGCCGCAGCAAGGAAGTCAGGAAGGCCGGCGGCTCGCCCAGATCACGAAACCCGCGAGCAAAAGCGCGTAGATGAGGTTCATCTCCGCCATCGAAACCGGCAGGCCCTCGATCAGATAGGCCGGCTCGTCGCAAGGCTTGGAAGGCTTTAGCGTCATACTCTGCAGCATCTCATCCACCGTCCGCGCCTGGCCGGCGGTGGGCGCGCTGCATTCCGGCAGCGGGCTCGGCCACCATTTCTGCTCGACGCCCACATGCAGCGCGCCGATCGCCCCCGTGGTGAGCAGCGCCAGCGCCACCAGGCCGAACATCAGCCGGCGCGGCAGCACATAGGCCAGCAGGGCGAGCCCCGCCGCCACCCAATAGGGCCAGCGCTGCCAGAGGCAGAGGGCGCAGGGGTTGAGCCCGGCGAAGCGTTCGCTCGCCATGGCGATCAGCGGGGCCAGCGCGGAGAGAAGCGCGATGAGGAACGGCATCATGCGCCCGTTCTACTCCCGCCTCTTCCGCGCCGACAGGCCCCCATCTGTTTCGAGGTGCAACCCGTTCCTTAAGATTCGCTTAGAGACTGCTTCATCACGCTGGCGGCTGAGGCGCCGGCCAGGATTTTTCGCTCCAGGGAGGCGGCAGCTTGATGAAGCAGTCTCTCAGAGAGCCGCTGCGGGCACCAGCAGGAAGGGCGCTCCACAGGCCTCCGCCGCCGCCCTCACCTCCTCCTGCAGCGTGTCGGTCACGGGAATCCCCTCCACCAGCCGCTTCTTATAGGAGGCATATTCCGGATCGCCCGGGATCAGCACCGGCACTTCCGGATCGGCCCGCGGCGTCGCCCGCAGCCGGTCGAGCAGCTCGTCCATCCCCTCGCGGAAATCCGCATTGAAGGCGCCCGGATCGATGACGAGGAAGAAATGCCCCGTCTCCTTCTTCGACAGATCCGCCCCCGTCAGCGTCGCGCAGAGAATCTCCACCATGGTGGCCAGCCCATAACCCTTATGCCCGCCCAACTGCCGCGTGCCGCCCAGCGGCGCCAGGCGGCGCTCGTCGGAAGCGACCTGCGCATCGGTCTCGGGCTGCCCATCGGCATTCAGCGCCCAGCCCACCGGCAGGGTCTTCCCCTCGCGCCGGGCGATGGAAACCTTGCCGTAGGCCACCGTCGTCGTCGCCATATCCAGCAGGAAATCCGGGTTCTTCACCGCCGGCGCGCCGAAGGCGATGGGGTTGGTCCCCAGCATCGGCGCCTTGCCGAAAAGCGGCACCGCCAGCACCGACGAATTGGTGAGCGAAAGCCCGATCAGCCCCTCCTTCGAGGCCATCTGCGCATACCACCCCGCCGCGCCGTAATGGTTGGACTTGGTGACCCCCACCACGCCCACGCCCGTCGCCTTCGCCTTGTCGATCGCGAGCCTCATCGCCAGCACCGAGGCCGGATGGCCGAGCCCATGATCGGCATCGACCAGCGCCGTCGAGGGCCTGTCGTTCAGCACCTTCATCGCCGGGCGCGGGTTGAGCGTGCCCTCGGCATAGATGCGCTGGTAATGCGGCAACATCCCGATGCCATGGCTGTCGATACCCGCAAGATCCGTCTCGACCATGACCTCGGCCGCCGCCTCGGCATCAGCCCGCGTCATCCCCCAGGCCTTGAATACGGCCAGGATCTGCGCGCGCAGCGTCTCCGCGCTGAAACGCGACATGGCATTCTTCGTGGTGCTGTCAGGCATTCATCGTCTCCCCCGGCCATTCCGGGCCGATGGGGAAGTCTTCGCCAGCGCTGGCGTGCGCGCAACCCCTCCGGCCGAGAATATCGGGCCGAGACGATCAGACGCGCAGCAGCCCCCGCTCCGCCGTCACCGCATCGCTGCCCGGGAAGGCCGCCGCCACCGCTGCCGCATTCAGCCCCAGATGCCCGCCGAGCAGCGCCTTGGCGATGGCGCGCAAATCGCGCGTCGGCTGCAAGTCGCGGTTCTCATAAAGCTGCCCATCGGCCAGCCCCGGCCAATCGGCCAGCACGCGCCCGCCCGCCACCGCGCCGCCCGCCAGGAAGGCAAGCCCGCCCGTGCCGTGATCGGTGCCGAGATTGCCATTGGCCCGCGCCGTACGGCCGAACTCGGTCATCACCAACACCGCCGTCCGCGCCCAGGCCTCGCCCAGCTGCTCCCGCAGCGCGCCCAGCCCCTCGTCCAGCTGCGAGAGCGGCTGGCCCAGCCGCTGCGCCTGCTGCGCATGCGTGTCCCAGCCGCCGATCTCCATCGCCGCCACGCGCGGCCCGCGCGGCGAGGCCAGCATCCGCCCCGCCGCTCCCGCCAGCAGGGCGAAGCCGCGCGGCGGCCCCGGCTCGGCGGCCAGCACGGTCGTCGCGTAATTCCGCCCGCGCAGCCCTTCGATCACGGCCGGGCCCAGCAGCGGGTCGGCATGCAGCCCCTCGGCCATGCGGGCATAGAGATCGGGCGGCGGCCGCACCGGCCGGGGCGGCGCCCACATGCCCACTTCCTGCCGCCCGCGCATCAGCAGCGGCAGGTCGAGCCCCAGCGCCAGCCCCGCCTCGGGCTCATCGGCGGGCCTGGCCGGCATCGCCGCCAACGCCCGGTTCAGCCAGCCGGAGGTGAGGCGCTGCGCCGCCCCGCTCTCCATCATGTCCTGCGCCTCGAAATGGCTGCGGTTCCGATAGGGCCCGGCCACCGCATGCACCGGCAGCAAGCTCCCCTCGGTATAGAAGCGATGCAGCACCTGGAGCTTCGGATTGAGCCCGAAGAACCCGCCGCAATCGAGCAGCCCGCCCTCCTGCCCCGGCTCCGGCAGCGCGATCTCGCCGCGCAGCGCGCGATAATTCGGGTCCCCATAAGGTGCCAGCGCCGCCATCCCATCCATCGCCCCGCGCAGGATCACCACCACGAGGCGCGGATCGCCCGGCGTCGTCACGAGGGGCGTCTGCGCGAAGGCAAGGCGCGACTGCCCCGCCATGGCCAGGGCCGAAAAGCCGAGCAGCAGCCCACGCCGGCCGATCCGCGGAAGATGTGTCATCGCCGCTGAAACTCCGCACTGGCGAAGACGAGCGCGATGGCCTCGCGCGTCGAACCCGCCCGCTTCACCGCCTCTCGCGTCTCATCCCGCGCGAAAGGCCCGAGCCCCGTCTCCAACACCGCCATGGGGTCGAGCCGCGCGAAGCGCCCGGCCGCGTCATAGGCCCAGTCGAGCCGCTGCATCACCGGCTCCGGCCCCAGCCAATCCACCGCCCGGTCCGGCCAGCCATTGGGCTGCAGCGCCGTCCAGACCGGCTGGTTGAGCGTGAAGCAACTTCCCCAGGCCGGCCGGCCCAGCGCCGCCCCGCTCGCCCCCGCGGCCCGATAGGCGGCTGTGATGTAATCCTGCGGGCAGCGCAGCTTCGACAGCGGCGGCGCCCAGGCCGCCTCCAGCCGCACCAGCGCCCGCGACACCGCCTTGAGGTCGCCCCCCGTATCGCGGAACACGCCCTCGATCGCGGCCACCGCCTCGGGCGGCGGCTCATCGGCCACGAAATGCCGCACCAGCTTGGTCGCGATGAAATGCGCCGTGGCGGGGTGCCCGGCCAGGAAGCGCAGCGCTGCCTCCGTCGCCTCCTGCCCCTCGGGGAATTTCTGGCCCATCACGAGCTTCTCGCCCGGCTCATGATTGGCGGGGCGGAAGAGCGTGCCGAAAGGCTCCTTGTTCCGCTCCACCCCCCAGCCCGTCAGCAGCCGCGCGAAGGAGGTCACATCCACCTGGCTATAACCCGAGGCCGGCGAGACGGTGTGCAGCTCCAGAATTTCCCGCACCAGGTTCTCGTTCAGCCCCCGCCCGCTGCGCAGCCCGTAGCGGCTGTTGGGGCCCACGGAAGAAGCCTGGTCGAGATAGCCCAGCATCGCCGGATGCGTCTCGACGGCGATCAGCATCTCCACGAAGCGCCCCGTCACATGCGGGCGGATCGCCTCGCGCATGAAGGGCCCGATCGTGGTCGAGACGGGATAGCCCGCCCGCTTGCTGACGGTGAAATGGTTCGCCCAGAAATCCACCAGCCGCTCGCGCCATGGCCGGTCGGTATCGATCCGGTTCGCCATGGCCGCGATGGCCTCGGCCTGGAAATTCTGCTCGATCGGATTGGCTTCGCCCGGCCCCGGCTGGCCGCGCTTATCGAGGTCGCGCCAGATGGCATAGCCATCGGCGAGCGTCGCCGGCACGTCACGCCCATCTGGCACCGGCGGCTTGTCGGGCCCCTCGAGCTGCTCGTCGAGCCATGCGATCGGGTCATCCGGCAGGGGCTGGTCAGGCCTCGGCCCCAGGCCGAAGCGGATAGCCGCCTGGACACTGCGCGTCTGCATGGCCGGGAGTGAGCGCCCGCCCCATGCCTGTTTTCAAATGAAATAACGTTACCGCACGGAGCCGTGCTGTGACGGAGGGTCGCCGGGAAACAGTCCCGGCGGCCCCTGCCTACTTCCGCAGCTCCATCTGGATCGGCCCCTCGCGCTCGCCATTGGCGAACTGGTCCACCATGGCATTGCCCGAATGCCCCAGCGTCGCCGCCTGCCCGGTCCAGACGATCCTGCCCTTGTGGATCATCGCCGCCTGGTCGCCGATGCGCCGCGCGCTCGCCATGTCATGCGTGATCGACACGGCCGTCGCCCCCAGCCGCTTCACGCAATCCACGATCAGCCCGTCGATCACCGCGCCCATGATCGGGTCCAGCCCCGTCGTCGGCTCGTCGAAGAAGATGATGTCCGGATCGGCCGCGATGGCCCGCGCCAGGCCCACGCGCTTCTGCATGCCGCCCGAAAGCTCGCCCGGATAGAGGTCGCCCACGCTCGCGGCCAGCCCCACCTGCGCCAGCACCTCGGCCGCCTTGTCCCGCGCCTTGGCCCGCGTGATCCGCTTCTGCGCCAGCAGCTTGAAGCAGACATTCTCCCACACCGGCAGGCTGTCGAAGAGAGCCGCATTCTGGAAGAGCATCCCGATCCGGTCGCCCACTTCCTCCCGCTCGCGGCGGGACATGGTGAGCACGTTCTTCCCGTCGATCTCGATCACGCCATCATCCGGCGTAATCAGCCCGAGCACGCATTTGATCGTCACGGACTTGCCGCTGCCCGACCCGCCGAGGATCACGAGCGAATGCCCGGCCTCCACCGACAGATCCACGCCATCCAGCACCACCTTGGAGCCGAAGGCCTTCTTCACGCCCGCCATGCGGAGCTTCGGTGTCGTGCTCATCGGGTGAAGAAAATCTCGGTCAGGATGTAATCGAGCGCCAGGATCAGGATCGAGCTGGACACCACCGCCGAGGTGGTCGCCGCCCCCACGCCCTGCGCGCCGCCCTTGCTGTAGAAGCCGTTCCAGCAGCCCATCAGCGCCACGATGAAGCCGAAGACCGCCGCCTTCACCAGGCCGGAGACCACGTCGATCACCTGCATGAAATCCAGCGTCGCGGCGAGGTAGCTGCTCGAATTGAAGCCGAGCTTCACGCTGCCCACGATCCAGCCGCCCATCACGCCCAGGATATCGGCCACCACCACCAGCAGCGGCATGGCGATCGTCCCGGCGATCAGCCGCGGCGTCACGAGATACTTCATCGGGTTGGTCGAAAGCGTCGTCAGCGCATCCACCTGGTCGGTGACGCGCATGGTGCCGATCTCGGCGGCGAAGGCCGCGCCGATGCGCCCGGCCACCATCAGCCCCGCCAGCACCGGCCCCAACTCGCGCGTGATGGAGAGCACCACGACATTAGCCACCGCGCTCTCGGCGCCGAAGCGCGAGAAGCCCGAATAGCTCTGCAGCGCCAGCACCATGCCGGTGAAAACCGCCGTCAGCGCCACCACAGGCAGCGAGAAATAGGCGATCTCCATGAAGGCCCGCCCCATCAGCCGCGGATAGAGCGGCGGACGGAAGAGATGCAGCACGCCCTGGATGGCGAAGATCGTCACATCGCCCACCACGCGGCAGGCGGTGAGCACGGCGCGGCCGATGGCCGCGAGAATGTTCAGAGGATTCAAGGCGTCAGCCATACACGCGCTGGTAGCGCTGCCCCAGGGAGGTGAGCATTTCGTAGCCGATGGTCCCGGCGGCGGCGCCGAGATCGTCCGGCGTCGCCTCGGGGCCGATGAGTTGCACCATCTCCCCCGGCTTCACCCCCGGCGCATCCGTGACATCCAGCGTGATCAGATCCATCGACACCCTTCCCGCGAGCGGCAGGCGCCGGCCCTCGAACCAGGCCCAGCCCTTGGAGGACAAGGACCGGGGATAACCATCGGCATAGCCCGCCGAAATGGTCGCGATCCGGCTCGGCCGCGTCGCCGTCCAGGTCGCGCCATATCCCACCGAGACCCCGGCGGGAATCTCCCGCACCTGGATCACCGGCACCATCAGCCGCGCCGCGAGGCGCATGGGATTGGGCTGCCCCGGCAGCGGGTTGATGCCATAGAGCGCCGCACCGGGCCGCGCCAGTTCCGAATGGTAACCCTCGCCCAGGAACAGGCCCGAACTATTGGCGAAGGAACGCGGCACGCCGGGGAAGAGCGCGCTCGCGGCCGCGAAGGCCCGCCGCTGCCGGTCGTTCATCGCATGGCCCGGCTCGTCGGCGCAGGCGAGATGCGTCATCACATAACGGAGATCGAGCCCCCGCAGCAGCCCCGGCTCCTGCGCCAGCACCGCCAGCTCCTCCACCGGCAGCCCGAGTCGCGCCATGCCGGTGTCGACATGCAGGATCACCGGCCGCTCCATGCCGCCATCCCGCCCCGCCTCGGCATGTTCCTTGAGGTCGGCCAGCGAATTGATCACCGGCACCAGCTCCGCCCCGGCATCCGCCGAAGGCCCGAAGCCGCCCAGCACGCCGATCATCGCCCCCGGGCCGAGATGCGCGCGCAGCGCCATCCCTTCCTGGAACTGCGCGACGAAGAAATGCCGGCACCCCGCCGCCTGGAGCGCGCGCCCCACCTGCTTGGCCCCGAGCCCATAGGCATCGGCCTTGACCACGCCGGCCACCGGCCCCGTCGGATGCCGCGCCGAGAGGTCGCGCCAATTCGCCACCACGGCCGCGATATCGACATGCAATTCCCCCCGCTTCGGGGGCGCGCAACACTCAATAATGGCCGTCATCCTGATGCGTGGTGTCCAGGTCGCCGAAGCGGGTGAACTCGGCCTCGAAGAATAGCGGAATGGTGCCGGTGGGGCCATGGCGCTGCTTCGCAATGATCAGGTCGGCCTTGTTATGGGCCTTGCTCATCCGGTCCTGCCAGATGCTCATGGCCTCCTCGTATTTCGCCGGGTTCTCGTAGGTGGTGATCTTGGGTTCCTGCATCTTGAGATAGTAGTCGTCGCGATACACGAACATCACCATATCGGCGTCCTGCTCGATCGAGCCCGATTCACGCAGGTCCGAAAGCTGGGGCCGCTTGTCCTCGCGCTGCTCGACGGCGCGCGAAAGCTGCGAAAGCGCGATCACCGGGCAATGCAGCTCCTTGGCGATGGCCTTGAGCCCCTGGGTGATCATCGAGATTTCCAGCACGCGGCTTTCCGGCCGCGTCCCCGCCGCCGGGCGCATGAGCTGGAGATAGTCCACCACCACCAGCTCCAGCCCCCGCGTGCGCTTGAGCCGGCGGCAGCGCGTGCGCAGCGCCGAGATGGAAATGGCCGGCGTATCGTCGATCACGATCGGCAGCGTCGCCAATTCCCGGCTCACCTCGACGAAACGGTCGAAATCCCGCTGCGAGATATCGCCGCGGCGGATGCGGTCGCCCGAAATCCGCGAGGCCTCGGAGAGCAGACGGGTCGCCAGCTGATCCGCGCTCATTTCCAGCGAATAGATGGCGCAGCAGCCGCGCGGCATGGCGTTCGGGTCTTTCTCCCGCGCCTCGCGCACCAGCGCCTGGGCCGCGCCGAAGGCCACCTTGGTCGCCAGCGAAGTCTTACCCATGCCCGGCCGCCCGGCCAGGATGATGAGGTCCGAGCCATGCAAGCCGCCCGTCCGCGCATCGAGGTCGCGCAGCCCTGTCGAGAGGCCCGAGACGCCGCCCGGCGTGGTGAAGGCCCGCTCGGCATTGAGCACCGCCTCGCGCAGCGCCTTGTCGAAGGTGATGCCGCCGCTCTCGCCCGCGCCGCCATCCTTCGCCAGGTCGAAGAGCGACTGCTCGGCGGATTCCAGCTGCTCCTTGGCGTCCAGCCCCTCATCGGTGCCGAAGGCGCGGTTCACCACGCGCTCGCCCAGGTCGATCAGCTGCCGCCGCATCCAGGCGTCGAAAATGACCTTGCCGTATTCGCCTGCATTGATGATGCCGACCATCGCGCCCAGCAGCTGCGCCAGATAGGCCGGCCCACCCACCTCGTTCAGCACGCCCGAATGCTCGAACTCGGCGCGCAGCGTCACCACGTCGGCAAGCTGTCCCGCCTCCACGCGCCGCTGGATGGCCTGGTAGATGCGCCCATGCACCGGATCGGCGAAATGCGCCGGGGCCAGGAATTCCGACACCCGCTCATAGGCCTTGTTATTCGCCAGCAGAGCACCCAGCAGCGCCTGCTCCGCCTGGAGATTGGCGGGGGGCAGGCGCTGCGACATCCCAAGAAGCCCGTTGGGCGGATTGATATCGTTCATGCCCCCACCATAGCGCCTTCTACGCCGAAGGGCTCCCCCGGACTGTGCCGGTGAGTCATGGGGATAACGGGGATAGTTTGACGTCGAGCTGAGCCGGGAGGGCGAAAGGCCCGGGGGCTTTGCCCCCAGCCCCCCACCGGGCTGGTGTGACCACCCCGGACCCCGCATTCAGTAACGGGTTTCCAAAGGCCTCAGGCCTTTGGCCGGAGGGTCTGGGAGGGCAGAGCCCTCCAAGGTTGGAACCTGGGTCTGGGAGGCGGAGCCCCCCCTCAAGCCGCGCGCGGCGCCTTCACGAAGACCAGCACCGCGACCACGCCCAGCACCGCGATACCGCCCGCCAGCACGAAGGCCGAGGTGAAGGAGCCGGTGCCCTCCACGATGAAGCCCGTCACGGCCGGCCCGATGATGCCCGCCGTATTCGCGAGCCCATGGATGAAGCCGCTCACGCCGCCCACGCGATGCGGCGGCACCACGTCCTGCACGATGGCCCAATAGATGGCCCCCGTCAGGTAGAGCGCGAAGACGGTCAACGCCACCAGCGCCACGGCCGAGGTCGCCGTCGTCATGAAGCCCGCCAGGATGATGCCCAGGGCGGCGGCCGCCAGACACACCACCAGCACGATCTTGCGCGAGAAGAGCGCATTGCCCGTCCGGCGATAGATCGCATCCGTCACCACGCCCGACAGGATCAGCCCCACGCAGCCCAGGATCCAGGGGATCACGGTCACGAGGCTCATGTCATGCATGCTCAAGCCCCGCGCCTTGGTCAGATAGGTCGGGAACCAGGTCAGGAAGAAGAAGAGGATGTAGTTATACCCGAAGAAGGCGAAGGCCGTGGCCAGCACCACCGGCTTCTTCAGATACTGCCCCAGCCCCGCCCCGCTCGAGGTCGTCGCCACGATGGGCTCCGGCCGGTCGCCGGCGATATCGGCCTTCTCCTCGGCCGAGACGCGCGGGTCCTTCTGCGGGTCGTTGCTCGCCAGCATCAGCCAGAAGAGCAGCCAGATGAAGCCGATCGCCGCCACCACGAAGAAGGAGAGGCGCCAGCCGAAATGCAGCACCACGAACCCCACGAGCGGCCCCGCGATGGCGCCTCCCAGCGGCGTGCCGCCATTGGCGATGCCGATGGCCGTGCCCGCCTCCCGGCGCGGGAACCAGTTGCTGACCATCTTGTTCGCGGTCGAGGAGAAGGGCCCCTCGCCCACGCCGAAGCCCACGCGGATCAGCAGCATGGAGATGAAGCCGGTCGCCAGGCCCGTGAAGGCGCAGAAGGCCGACCACACGGCCATGGACAGCGAGAAGACGCGATGCGGCCCCGCCTTGTCCGACATATAGCCGCCGATGAAATTGAAGATCGCATAGCCGAAGAAGAAGCTGGAGAAGATCAGCCCCATCTGCGACGGGCTCAGCCCGAGGTCAGTCGAGACCGCCGGCGCCGCGATCGAGAGCGCGCTGCGGTCCATGTAATTGATGATGCCTGCCAGGAAGAGCAGGAAGATCACCAGATGGCGTCGCTTTTTCCACATCGTTTTACTCCCGCATCCATTGGGAAGCGCGGGGGCGCGGGTGGCCATGTGAAGCGGCACCCATGACGGGCCTGGGGCCCTGGGCGTTTCCTCATCAGGCCGCCGGTCGAACCCGGGGTTCCTTCATTGTATCGAAATCTGTATTCTACCATGGTAGAATGTCAACCCAGCGTCAGGCCCGGTAAACCGCCCCCGACGGAAGGAAACGAAGAATGCGCGCCTGCGTGCTTCACGCCGCCAAGGACCTCAGGATCGAGGAACGCCCCGACCCCGCCCCCGGCTCCACCCTCGCCCCGCATGAAGTGCGGCTCCGCGTCCGCGCGGGCGGCATCTGCGGCTCGGACCTGCATTATTATTTCCACGGCCGCGTGGGCGATTTCGTCATCCGCGAGCCGCTCATCCCCGGCCATGAATTCGCCGGCGAGGTCGCCGAGACCGGCTCGGCCGTCACCCGCGTGAAGCCCGGCCAGCGCGTCTGCGTGAATCCCGGCCGCAATTGCGGCACCTGCCCCCGCTGCCGCGAAGGACGCCCGAACCTCTGCGAAAACGTCTTCTTCATGGGCTCGGCCAGCAAGTTCCCGCATATGCAGGGCGGCTTCGCCGAATACACCACCGTCGCGGAAGCCCAGTGCTTCCCCGTCGCCGATGACCTTCCCTTCGCCGAGATGGCCTTCGCCGAACCCCTCTCGGTCGCCCTGCATGCCGCCCATCGCGCCGGCAATCTCATGGGGCAGAAGGTGCTCATCACCGGCGCCGGCCCCATCGGCCTGCTCATCCTCCTCGCCGCCCGGCGCGGCGGCGCGGCCCATATCGCCATCACCGACATGATGGACCAGCCGCTGGCCGCCGCCCGCGCCATCGGCGCCGACGAGGCCTTCAACGTCGGCCCCGGCACCGAGCCCCTGCTCGAGGCCGCCAAGGCCATCGGCGGCTATGACGTGGTCTTCGAGGCCTCGGGCGCCATCCCCGCCCTGAATGCCGGGCTGCTCGCCGTCCGCGCCGGCGGCATCGTCGTCCAGGTCGGCTCCCTCCCCGGCGGCGAGACGCCCGTGCTCGCCAACCGCGTCATGGCCCGCGAGATCGACCTGCGCGGCGCCTTCCGCTTCGGCGATGTCTTCGGCGATGCCGTGGCCTGCCTCGAGAAGCGCCTGATCGACATCCGCCCCCTGCTCACCGGCCGCTACACGATCGAGACGGCCAACGAGGCCTTCGAAGCCGCCCGCGACCGCTCCCGCAGCCTCAAGGTCGTCATCGAGTTCTGAGGCGAGGGCCAAAACCACGGGGGAGACCATTCTCCCCCGCAACCAACCCGCCCCCGCGCTCTTTCAGCCCAGCAGGCGCATCAGCAGCCATTCCAGCTGCGGGGACGGGGATTCACCTGATGATCAAGCCACTGACGCTATTGGCCCTGGCCGCCACGGCCGCGCTCGCCGCCACGCCCGGCCGCGCCGCCGAAACCCCGCCCGACAAATGCCAGGGACGGATGGTCATCACCTCCATCTGGCCCGCCGGCACCGATGAGGACGGCTACGACTATATCGTCCAGATCCGCAACAACACCGACCGCACCCTCACGGCCGATATCGTCCTCGGCGGCTTCGGCGAGAAGGTCACCATCCCGGCCATCACCGTGCCCAGCAAGCCCGTCGCGCCCTGGCAGAGCTACCAGACGCGCATCGGCACCGGCAAAACGCCCGACATCAACAACGGCACGGTCGAGTTCCTCTACGACCGCCCCGTCACCGGCGCTGCGGCCGCAAGCTCGCCCCCCGGCGGCAAACCCTTCGTCAGCCTGCAGAACTGCCACGCGGACTGACGCAGCGCCCTATTCCCCCGTGTCGAAATGCTCGGGATAACGCCCGACCAGCATCGGCACGGAGGAGAGAATCTCGGCGAGATGCGCCTCCATCGCCCGCTCCGCCGCGCCCGGGTCCCGCCGCGCCACCGCCGCCACGATGGCCCGGTGCTGCGCGATGAGCACGGCCCCCGGCGTCGCCTCCAGCGGAATGGAGAGGTAGCGCACCCGGTCCATCTGCAGCTTCACCGCCGCCAGCGCGGTCCAGGCCGCCTCATGCCCCATGGCCAGCGCGAAGGCCTGGTGCATCTCGTCGTCCAGCGCCAGGAAGCCAGCATGGTCGCCCCGCGCCAGCGCCTCCTCCTGCTCGTCGATCAGCCGGTGCATGCGGCGGATATCCGCCTCCCCCGCCTTCACCGCCGTCTCGCGGATCACCGCCCGCTCCACCGCCTGGCGCACGAAACGCCCGCCATAGACGCCCGGCACCGAAATCCGCGTCACCAGGCTGCCCCGCTGCGGCAACACCCTGAGCAGCCCCGCCTCCGACAGGCGGATCAGCGCATCGCGCACCGGCTGCCGGCTCACGCCCATCACGGCGGAAACCTCGGCCTCCGGTAATCCTTGCCCTGGCACCAGTTGATTGCGGATAATGGCATCACGCAGGAATTGCGCGATGCTGAGCCCGATCGGCCCCACCGGCTCAAGCCGCCTGAACGCCTCCAGAACCTGCAAGGAAGGCTGCGAGGCCGCCATGCATCTCTCTCCAATATGGACGATCCTTTAAATCATCCCATACTACCATACACAAGCGCCGCCACCCGCTTGACCGCTCCGCTTCAGCAAGCCTACTAGTATGGCAGAAAAAACGAACCCGGGGACAGGAAGAGTCATATGACGCCACCGCCGCGCCTCTCGCTCGAGAGCCTCGGGCAGCTGTCCCCCGCCGCCGCCGCGCCGCGCTATGACCGCGCCAGCCTCATCCCCGCCATCGTGCATCTCGGCCTCGGCGCCTTCGCCCGCGCCCATCTCGCCGCCTATACCGACGACCTGCTGAACGCCGAGGCCGGCGCCACAAACAACGCGGATTGGGGCATCCTCGGCGTCTCCCTCCAGCGCCCCGACCAGCGGGACCGCCTGAACCCCCAGCAGGGCCTCTACACCACCATCGAGCGCGGCCCCGAGGGCGAGCGCGCCCGCATCATCGGCTGCCTCCTCGGCGTCATGGTCGCCCCGGAGGAACGCGAGGCCCTCGTCGCCCGCCTCGCCAGCCCCCGCACCCGCATCGTCAGCCTCACCATCACCGAAAAGGGCTATTGCCACGATCCGGCGACGGGCCGCCTGAACATGGCCCATCCCGACATCGCCCATGACCTGGCCCATCCCGAAAGCCCCCGCAGCGCCATCGGCTTCATCGTCGCGGGCCTGGCCGCCCGCCGCGCCGCCCGCCTCGCGCCCTTCACCGTGCTCTGCTGTGACAACCTCCCCCATAACGGCAGGCTCGTCGCCGGCCTAGTCGACGACTTCGCCGAGGCGCTCGACCCGGCCCTCGCCGCCTGGATCGCCGCCGAAGCCTGCTTCCCCAGCACCATGGTCGACCGCATCGTCCCCGCTCTCACGGACGACGATCTCGCCGCCGCCACCCGCCTCACCGGCCTCACCGACATGGCCCCCGTCGGCCACGAGCCCTTCCGCCAATGGGTCATCGAGGATGATTTCGTCGCCGGCCTCCGCCCCGATTGGGAGCAGGTCGGCGTGCAATTCACCCACGATGTCGCGCCCTTCGAACATATGAAGCTGCGCCTCCTTAACGGCGCCCATTCCGCCCTGGCCTATCTCGGCTATCTCGCCGGGCACGAGACCATCTTCGACACGGTCTCCGACCCCGCCTTCGCCGCCTATGCCGAGCGCTTCTGGGCCGAGGCCCGCCCCATGGTCCCCCCGCCCCCGGGCCAGGACCTCAAAACCTATACCAGCGCCCTTCTCGCCCGCTTCGCCAATCCCGCCATCCGTCATCGCACCTGGCAGATCGCGATGGACGGCTCCCAGAAACTCCCCCAGCGCCTCCTCGGCACCGTCCGCGAGCGCCTGGCGCAAAACCTCCCCATCCCGGCCCTCGCCACCGCCATCGCCGCCTGGGCCCGCTATGTCGGCGGCACCGACGAAAAGGGCGCCCCCATCGACGTGCGGGACCCGATGGCGAGCCTGCTCCGCGAAACCCTCGACGCCGCCGGCAAGGATGCGAAATCCCGCATCGCCGCCCTCCTCGCCATCGAGCCCATTTTCGGCACCGACCTGCCGCGCGACCCGCGCTTCGTTGAGGCCGTGACCGCCGCCTACACCACCCTCCTGGCCTCCGGCGCCCGCGCCGCCATCGCCTGAACGAGAAGGAAGAACCCCAATGGAAGAAACCTGGCGCTGGTTCGGCCCCGACGACGCCGTCAAGCTGAACCAAATCCGGCAGACCGGCGCGCGCGGCATCGTCAACTCCCTCCACCAGCTTCCCTACGGCGTGGTCTGGACGGTCGAGGAGATCGAGAAGCGCAAGGCCATCATCGCCGAGGACAAATCCCTCGGCCTCTATTGGCGCGTCGTGGAATCCCTGCCCGTCCACGAGAAGATCCGCCGCGGCGACAAGGACACCGCCCAGCTCTTCGACAATTACCGCCAGTCGATGCGCAACCTCGCCGCCTGCGGCATCACCAATATCTGCTACAACTTCATGCCCGTCCTGGACTGGACGCGCACCGAGCTGCACTACCCCATCCCCGGCGGCGGCAACGCGCTCCGCTTCAACGCGCATGAATATGTCGGCTTCGACGTCTATATCCTCGAGCGCCCCGGCGCCGAGATCGGCGTCCCCCCCGACCTCCTCGCCCGCGCGAAGAAATGGGTCGACAACGCCACTCAAGAGCAGAAGGACACCCTCCTCGCCTCCATCATGGCGGGCCTCCCCGGCGCCTTCGACCGCTACGACATTCCCGGCCTGCGCAAGATCCTCGCCCAATACGGCGAGATGACCGCCGATGACCTCAAGGCCAATCTCAAGCGCTTCCTCGACGAGATCATCCCCACCGCCGAGGAAGTCGGCATCACCATGGGCATGCATCCTGATGATCCGCCGCGCCCGCTCTTCGGCCTGCCCCGCATCGTCTCCACCGAGCAGGACATCGCCGATCTCTTCGCGATGAACCCGAGCCGCGCCAATGGCCTCACCCTCTGCACCGGCTCGCTCGGCGCCAATCCGGCCAATGACCTGCCGAAGATCGTGAAGCGCTTCGCCGACCGCATCCACTTCGCCCATCTGCGCAATGTCGCGAAGGAGCCTGATGGCTCCTTCATGGAAGCCGAGCATCTCGGCGGCGATACCGACATGGTCGCCGTCATCGAGGCCCTGCTGGAAGAACAGAAGCGCCGCCAGGACGAAGGCCGCGCCGATTGGCGCATCCCCTTCCGCCCCGACCACGGCCACGAACTCTGCGACGATGTCGGCCGCGGCACCTTCCCCGGCTACCCCCTCATCGGCCGCCTCCGCGGCCTCGCCGAACTCCGCGGCGTGATGACGGCGCTGGCCAAGGTGAAGAACCTGCCGCTGTGAGGCATGGGAGGGCTCTGCCCTCCCAAACCCACCCGGCAGGGGACCGTGTCCCCTGCACCGACATCACCGGCGCCCACCCACCCAAGGAGGGCACCCGTGATTGCGGGGTTCGGGGTGGTCACACCACCCCGATGGGAGCGCGAGGGCAAAGCCCTCGCCCTTTCCGCCCCCACATCACGTACCGTCGCGCGAGGCCTGACAAATCACCGCCGCCGCGCCACATGCGCAGGGCCAAGGAGCAGAAGCCATGACCGTCCCCGTCCAGGCCGCGATCGACCGCTGCATCGCCGCCCGCGTCATCCCCGTGATCCGCACCGGCAGCACGAAAGCCGCCGAAACCGTCGTCGCCTGGCTCAAGGAAGCCGGCATCACGATCTTCGAGATCACCATGACGGTCCCAGACGCCCCCGCCCTCATCGCGGATCTTGCCAAGGACCCTGACCTGCTCGTCGGCGTCGGCACCGTGCCCGACCGCCGCGCGGCCGAGGCCTGCATCGCCGCCGGCACGCAATTCCTCGTCACGCCCTGGGTCGATCCCGAGATCGCCGCCGCCGCCAACCAGGCCAACATCACCCTGATGATGGGCGCCATGACCCCAACCGAAGTCCGCGCCGCCCGCGCGGCCGGCGCCGATGTGGTGAAGGTCTTCCCCGCCGCCTCCGCCGGCGGCCCCGCCCATATCAAGGCGCTGCGCAGCGTCTTCCCCGGCGTGCCCTTCTGCCCCACCGGCGGGGTGGACCCGATGAACATGCAATCCTATCTCGACGCCGGCGCCGCCTTCGTCGGCATCGGCGGCGCCCTCGTCGAGGAGAAGCGCATCCTCGCCGGCGACAAAGCCGCCATCCAGGACGTCGCCTACCGCCTCCTCGGCCGCGCCAACGTCTGAGCCACGGCCCCGATCCCGGTCACAAGGCCCGCCCTTTAGGCAAAAGCCACCCCGCCCGCGCGAATTGGGCCGCCCCGCCGCCCCTTTCGCCCTGGCCCCGCCGCCGCGCCTTCTGCCACCCTTCCCGTAACGACAGGGCCCTCGCGACCGGGCTCTCCGACAAGGAAGGCCCCCGAATGAACGATCTCTCCAACAGCGAGACAGAAGCCCGGCGTGATCTCGCCGCCATTCTCCGCTGGGCCGCGCGCCTCGGCCTGCATGAAGGCGTCTGCAACCACTTCACCATCATGCTCTCGCCCGACCGCTTCCTCGTGAACCCGCATGAGATGCACTGGTCCAAGGCCCGCGCGAGCGAACTCCTCACCATCGACGCCACGAAGAACATCCTGGCCGGCAAGGGCAAACCCGCGACCACGGCCTTCAACATCCACATCCCCATGCATCTGAAAACGGGCGCCCGGGTCGTGCTGCACACCCACATGCCCTATGCGACGACGCTCTGCTGCATCGAGGGCGGCCGCCTGGAAATGCTCCACCAGAATGCCGGCCGCTTCCACGAACTCTGCGCCTATGACGAAGACTTCCAGGGCCTCGCGCACCACACCGACGAGGGCTCGCGCATGGCGAGCATGCTCGGCGACAAGCGCGTCCTCTTCCTCGCCCATCACGGCGTCATCGTCGTGGGCGAAACCGTCGCCGATGCCTTCGACGATCTCTATTATCTCGAACGCGCCTGCGAAATTCAGGTGAAGGCCCTCTCGACAGGGCGCCCCCTGCGCCTCATCCCGCCCGAGAAACTCCCCCGCCTGCGCGACTTCCCCACGCGCCGCGAGAACGCCGCGATGTTCCTCGACGCCATCAAGGGAATTCTCGACGAGGAGGAACCCGCCTACGCCACCTGAAGCAGGCCCGGCGGACGCCACGCCCGGCCCGCACCCTCATCCACACAGCGGGTCCTAACCTCGCCGTAGAGCACCACGCCCCTTAATCGCGCCAGGGCGCGACGCCAACCCGCGGCAGCGAGCCTCCTTACGCGTCGGCTGCCCTCACTCTCGGCACAACGCCGCGCGCCCTAATCACGGCAGGGCACAGCGCATATCAATTGGCGACAGTATGGCGCTCACCACACTCACGGCGGGCGGCTTTCCCGCCTCACTGGCTCCAAGGCACCAAGCGCTCAACCCCGCGGCGAAGCGCCCCGCCCCTCACTCCCGCCAGGGCGCCACGCGCCAACGCGCCTGCAGCTCCGCCGCCGAGGCCATCATCACCCCCCGCCAGTCCTCGCTGTCGCGGAAGCGCGGGCGGAAGCCGCTCGCCTTGCCCTGGTCGATGAATTCCGGGTCGGTCGTCGTCGCCTTCAGCGCCGCCAACAGCGGCCCGCGCAGCGCCTCCGGCGTCCCCCGCGGCAGGGCGAAGCCACGGATCACCGGCCGCGGCACCACCAGCCCCAATTCGGTGAAGCTCGGCACCTGCGGCAGGCTGCTCACCCGCTGCACCGTCGCCATGGCGATGCCCGGCAGCTTCCCGTCCTTGAGCTGCACATTGACCTCGCCGAGCGAGACCACCGCCGCCGCCACATTCCCCGCCTGCGCCGCCTGCCGCGCCGCCGCCCCGGTCGGGAAAGGCAGCACCGTCAGCGCCGGCAATTCGTCCTTCAGGCTCAGCGCGAGCAGATGCCCGGCGCTCCCGGCCGGCGGGGTGCCGATCGCCCCCTCCTTCACCTGCCGCAGCGCGCCCAGCTCGCCCACAGCCGGGCTGCCCACCAGCACCATGGGCTCCTCCGCCACGGCGGCGAGGAAATCCACGCGCTCCAGCAGCTCCGGCACGCCCTGCTCCACCGCCTGGCCCGGAAAGGCCGGCACCGAGACGGAGCCGATCATCTTCCCATCCGGCGGCGCATCGGCCAGCCGCCGCACCGCGTCCAGCCCGCCATGGCCCGGCAGGTTGCGCACCCGCAGGCTCATCTTCTGCAAATGCCGCTCGATGAAAGGCGCGAAGGCCCGCGCCCAGCGATCAGACGGCGAGTCAGACGGCGCGCCGGTCAGCAGCACCAGCGTCTCCGCCGCCCGCGCGCCCGTGGCCGCCAGGAGGAAGGGTGCCGCAAGCCCGAAACTGGCGCGCCGCGTGATCATCACACCGCCTTCCCCGTCTTGGCCACCGCCGGCGCCTCGGCATTGCGCCGCAGCCTGTTCTCGCCGAGGAACAGCAGGATCGGCGCCGCGATGAAGATGGACGACGAGGTCGCCACCACCGTGCCGAACAGCACCGTCCAGGCGAAGCCCGACAGCGCATCGCCCCCGAAAATCGCCAGCGGCAGCGCCGAGAGCAGCAGCGTCGCCGAGGTGCCCACCGTGCGGTTCAGCGTCTCGTTGATCGAGCGGTCGATCAGCTCGCGCAACGGCATGGTCTTATACTTGCGCAGGTTCTCGCGCATGCGGTCATAGACCACGACCTTGTCGTTCACGCCGAAGCCGATGATGGTCAGGATCGCCGCCACCGTCGTCAGGTTGAACTCGATGCCCGTGACGACGAGGAAGCCCACCGCCTTGGTCGTATCCAGGATCAGCGTGACCACCGCGCCGACCGCGAACTGCCACTCGAAGCGGAACCAGATATAGACGAGCATGCCCAGCAGCGAGAGGCCGAGCGCCATCAGCCCCGCCTGGAACAGCTCATCCGAAACGCGATTGCCCACCGCATCGGTGCGCAGGATGCGCGTGCCCGGCGCCACCTGGTCCAGCGCCCCGCGCACGGCATTCACCGCCTGCTGGGTCTGGCTCTCCTCGCCCTGCACCGGCAGGCGCAGCAGCACGCTATTGGCATCGCCGAAGGTCTGCACCCCCGCCTCGCCGATCCCCAGCCGGTCGATCGCCGAGCGGATCACGCCCAGATCGGCCGGCGCCGGGGTGCGCAGCTCCATCAGGATGCCGCCCTTGAAGTCGATGCCCTTCTCGAGCCCGGGGTGATAGGCCAGCACCAGCGAGGCCACCGACAGGACAACCGAGACGATGAGCCCCGCGAAACGCCCCTTCATGAACTGGATGCGCGTGCCGTCCGGCACGACGCGGAACATGGGGCGGGACAGGAAATTGAACATGCCTAACGCCCTCAGACCGGCAGCGTGCGCGGGCGGCGCGCGCGGAACCAGGTGGAAACCATCAGCCGCACCAGCGTCGTCGCGGTGAAGAGATGCACGAAAGTGCCGATCGCCACCGTCACCGCGAAGCCCTTCACGGGCCCCGAGCCGAAGGCATAGAGGCAGGCCATGGCGATCAGATTGGTCAGGTTACTGTCGATGATCGTCGCATAGGCCTTGCTGAACCCGGCCTCCAGCGCGTTGATCGGCGTGCGCCCCGCCTTCACTTCCTCGCGGATGCGCTCATTGATCAGGATATTCGCGTCCACCGCCGTGCCCAGCGTCAGCACCACGCCCGCGAGGCCCGGCAGCGTCAGCGTCGCCTGCAGCAGCGAAAGCGCGGCGAGCGTCAGCACCAAGTTTACCAGCAGGGCGAAATTCGCGAACCAGCCGAAAAGCCCATAGGCCGTGCCCATATAGAGCAGCACCAGCACGGTGCCGACCAGCAGCGCCATCAGCCCGGCCCGGATCGCATCCGCGCCCAGCTCGGGCCCCACGGTCCGCTCCTCCACCACGGTGAGCGGCGCCGGCAGCGCACCGGCGCGCAGCAGCACGGCCAGATCGGTCGCGCCCTTCGCATCGAAGCCGCCCGAAATCTGCCCCTGCCCGCCCGTGATGGGCTCGCGGATCACCGGCGCGGTGATCACCTTGTCATCCAGCACGATGGCGAAAGGCCGGCCCACATTCTGCCGCGTCACCTCGGCGAAGCGCCGCGTGCCGATGGAATCGAAGGTGAAATTCACCACCCAGCCGCCATTGCGGCTGTCCTGCGCCGCGCGGGCGTCGGACAGATTGGCGCCATCCACCTCGACGCGGCGCCGCACGGGATAGGTCACCCCGTCGCGCTCGCCCTGCAGGAACTGCACGCCCGGCGGCGGAGCACCCGCCACATTGGCGGTGTCATCCAGCAGATGGAAGGTCATCCGCGCCGTCTGGCCCAGCAGCGCCTTGATCCGGCCGGGGTCCTCGACGCCCGGCAACTGCACCAGCACGCGGTTCGAGCCCTGCCGCGCGATCAGCGCCTCGGCCACGCCCGTCTCGTCGATACGGCGGCGGACGATCTCGATCGACTGCTCCACCGCGCCGGTCGCCTTGGCGCGCAGGCCCGATTCGTTCAGCGTCGCCGTCACCACGCCCTCGGGCGTCGCGGCCACGTCGATATCGGGCTGCGTCACGCCGCTGCTGACCGGCACCTGCACCGCCAGCTCGCGCAGCTGCGCCATCGCCGCCTGGGCCTGCGAGGGGTCGCGCAGACGCAGGGTGATCCGCCGCTGATCCGGCTGGGCCGCGAGGCCCACATAGCCCACATTGGCCTGGCGCAGCCGGGTGCGCGCCGCATCGGCCATGCTCTCCACGCGCTCGCGCACCACCGCGTTCATGTCGACTTCGAGCAGCAGATAGGAGCCGCCCCGCAGATCGAGCCCGAGCGAGACCTGCCGCGCCGGCATCCAACTCGGCAGGCTGTCGCGCGGCACCAGGTTCGGAATGCACAGCAGCGCCCCGATGACGCATACCGCGATAATGAGGGCGGCCTTCCAGCGCGCGAAATACATCATGGGCCTGTCACGCGGGCCGGCCGGCGGCCCCCTCTGGTCGAAGTTTCAAAAACCGCCCTGCCCAAGAGGCAGGCGCCGGAAGCCGATATCACGCGTGCGCGCGCAGGTCGCCCGGCAATTGCGCCGGAAGATGCTGTCGCGCCCCCGCCGATGCAAGTCCGGCGAAAGCAGCCTATCTCGCCGAGGGGATATCTTGACGGGGAAGGTGGTTCAGCATGGCCTCGCGGCCTGGCGCCAAGCTTGGCTACTCGCGTCCCGCCGAACCGGAGCGTCGTGCATTGCTGCCTCGAAACACGGAAGAGGGCGCCATCGGATCGTAACGTCCCGCGAAACATGCGCCTCGGGCCTCGCGGGCGCAAATGTGCCATGCGAGGCGCCGTACATGGTCATCCAACAGGCTGGCACCAGCTAGAGCGCCAGCCATTCATCACGCGGCAGGCAACACCGTCTTCTCGGTCGGGTCCACCACCGGCTTGCGCGTTCGGCTCATCTGCCAGTGGGGCGCATAGTAGAGAGAGCTGCGATCGGGCGCGCGCGGCATGAGTTCGCCGCCCATCTTGCCCCCCAATACGTCCATCCTCTGCCGACCGGCCTCGCCAGCGCCCTTGATGAGCCTGACCAGAAACATGTCCTTCGGTCCGACCTGCCGGGGCTTAGGCCCCGTATCGTCGCTATAGGCCCTCAAACGAGTGACACATTTCGGGCGCGCCAACCGGATATCCTTCTCATAGTAGAACAGCTTCAGATACTCGGTTAATCTGAAAAGGCGGGGGCCGAAGGCGAGTTCATCGTAGAAGTCGCCATCGCAAAACTCGAGATCCAGCGCCCGAGCAACCGAGGGCAGGATCGGCAGCTGGACACCGTATTGCACCTCCCGGCGCCTCCAGAAGAAGCACTCGTCGATCTTCACGCCCACTGCATCAGCGATTTGCCTGGCAATATGCTGATAAAGCGTGGTCGAGGCATGATCAGGCGTCAGAAACAGCCTGGATTTTCGGTAATTATCCATAATGAAATCTGTGACACGAATATCGCCCAGTCGCTCCGATGAGCGTAGCCTTTCGGTGGTCCTCTCAAGACCACTCAGTGCGGCCTGACCAAGAACCTCACCATCGAATACTTCATCTCGGAAAGACTCAAAGGTCTTATGCTCGGACGCGAGTCTAGTAAGGGCTGAATTCCACCAACCTCCATACCAGCTGGGATTAACCTTTGAAGAGCCTGGGAAATACCCACCCCATTGGAGCCATGGATATTTGAGAAATCTCACACCCTGAGCACGACACTGCTCTTCCAATATATCTGTATTGTACATCCCCTTATTGAGGATGGGGCTGAAAACGACCCAGTCATAGTCGGACAGATTCTGATAGGGAAAAGGAACCTTTTGGGCAATCAGCTTGAAATTGGTTAAATTATCCGCACGCTCCACTTCCGGGCAGTAATTAAGAAATATGCTTCTCAGAATTGCAGCATGACATCCACCATAGAAGAGAATTCTCATAACTGCGCACAGCCCCTCGTTCTGATGCGTTTGAAACGCGGATTCACTTCATGACTTTATGAACATCACCCGGAAAGGTTACGCGGAATCCAGAAAGAGGACTTCACATCTCCGTTACAATTTGATATCGAATTGTAAATTCTCGCTTTGATCGTTGCGTCAACGCCATTGGCGCCGATCCTCTGCCTGCGCCCAGGCAGTCCATCGCTCAGCCTCGGAACGAGGCCCGCGGACCCATGCATCCCGCGCCACTTCCTGCTACCACCCCCTCGTAAACTGGAGTCACGCGGCGATGACCTTGAAGCTCGGCGTTTTGGGTGTTGGCTATCTCGGGCGCTTCCACGCCCTCAAGGCGGCCAAGGGCGTGCGTCACCGCCTGATCGGCGTCGCCGATGCCGACCCGGCCCGCGCCTCCTCCGTTGCCATCGAAACCGGCGCCCCGCCTTTGACCATCGACGGCCTGATCGCGGCCTCCGACGCCGTGCTCATCGCCTCGCCCACCCGCTTCCATGCCGAGCTGGCCACCAAGGCCCTGAACGCGGGCAAGCACGTCCTGGTCGAGAAGCCCATCACGCCCACCCTCGCCGAGGCCGATGCCCTCATCGAACTGGCCGCCAAGAAGAACCTCATCCTCCAGGTCGGCCATATCGAGCGCTTCTCGGCCGGCGTCGCCACCCTGCTCGAAGCCCCCGGCGCCTTCGGCCGCCCTCTTTATATGGAGGCGACGCGCATCGCCCCCTTCCGCCCCCGCGGCCTCGACGTCTCCGTGGTGCTCGACCTGATGATCCATGACCTCGACCTGGTCATGACCCTCGCCAACAGCCCCCTCGCCTCGGTCGATGCCGTCGGCGCCACCGTCTTCTCCGACCACCCCGACATCGCCAATGCCCGCCTGCGCTTCGCCAACGGCACCGTGGCCACCATCACCGCCAGCCGCATGGCCCTGAAGCTCGAGCGCAAGCTGCGCATCTTCGGCACCGAGGGCCATGTGAGTGTGGATTTCGTGAAGCGCGAGCTGCACGCCATCCAGAAGGGCACGCCCGAGGAAACCCACGCCACCCCGGTCGAGGCCCTGCCCGGCTGCGTCACCGGCTCCCGCGCCTGGACCGAGCATGACGCGATGGAAGCCGAACAGGCCGCCTTCGCGAGCGCCTGCCTCGACGGCCTCCCGAGCCCCGTCCCCGGCGAAGCCGGCCGCGCGGCCCTCGAAGCCGCCCTCCTGGTCGAAGCCGCCATCCGCCAAAGCCTCGCCGCCGCCGGCCTCCCCGAAACCGGCCGCTTCGTGTGACCTTCGGAGCCTGAACCGCCGGCGGCTGGGCCGCCTAAGCCGCCGGCGGCGCTCTTCTAAGCGGCCGACCAGTTCGGCCCTTCATGAGGGTAACCCTCCGGCACCCGGGATTTGGCGCTGTAGGACTGGATCCATCCCGGATAGGTCGCCGCCTGCCCGCTCACGGCATCCAGCCTCGCCACCTCCTCCGGGCTCAGCGACAGCGACATCGCCGCGAGATTGGAAGCGAGCTGCTCCGGCCGCTTCACGCCGAGAATGACGCTGGTGACCGCCGGGCGGCCGAGCAGCCAGGCCAGCGCCACCTGCGCCGGCTCGGCACCGCGCGCCGCCGCGATCTCCCGCAGCACCTCGACGATGTCGAAAGCCTTCTCCTCGTTCACGGGCGGAAAATCGATCGTCACCCGCCGCGCCGTGCTCTCCGCCGCGCCGTCGCGGCCGAATTTCCCCGAGAGCAGCCCACCCGCAAGCGGGCTCCAGCACAACACGCCCACCCCCTGGTCGCTCGCCGCCGGGATGATCTCCGCCTCCAGGTCGCGGCAGGCGAGCGAATAGAAGGACTGGATCGAGACGAATTTCTCCAGCCGCTCCCGCTCGGAAATCCCCAGCGCCTTAGTGAGCTGCCAGGCGGCGTAATTGGAACAGCCGATATAGCGCACCTTCCCCTGCCGAACGGCGTCGTCCAGGCTCCGGAGCACGGTCTCCATCGGCGTGAAGGGGTCGAAATTATGCAGCTGATACAGGTCGATATGGTCCGTCCGCAGGCGGCGCAGGCTTCCCTCCAGCGCCTCCATGACATGCAGCCTGGACTGCCCCACCGCATTCGCCCCCGGCCCCATGCGTGCATGCAGCTTGGTCGCCAGCACGATGCCCGAGCGGCGGGGGCCCAAAATCTCGCCCAGCACCGTCTCCGAAGCCCCTCGGCCATAGACATCGGCCGTATCGATGAAGTTGATGCCCGCCTCCAGCGCCGGGCTCACGATCGCATCCGCCTCCGCCGGGGAGAGCCGCCCCAAGGCATTGCTGACCGCATTATCGCCCCCGCCGAAGGTCATGGCCCCAAGACAGAAGCGCGACACGAAGACACCGCTCCGGCCTAGCTGCGCATATTGCATCCTCGATCACCTCGCATGGCGGCTGCGACGGAAATCTGGCGAGGAAGCCCAGGCTTATCTATTATCGACAGTGCCTCTTTCATAAGCGGGCGGACATGATCGACCCTCTCTCCGACATTCTGGCGCTGCTGAAGGTGGAGAGCATGCTCTCGGCCCGCCTCGAGGCGAGGGGCGATTGGGGCTTCGCCTATCCCGCCTTCCGCCACATGAAATTCGGCGGCGTCGCCGAAGGCGAGATGTGGCTCTGGCCAGAGGGGATGCCGCCCACCCACCTGCGCGGCGGGGATTTCTATCTGCTGACCGATGGCCGGCCCTATAACGTCGCCAGCCACCCCGGCATCCCTCTCATGGATGGAGTTACGGTCCTGCACAGCCGCCGCGCCGCGGGCCGCATCCTGCGCTGGGGCGAAGACGGCCGCCCCGTCGTGACCACGGCGGGGCGCTTCACCTTCCTCAATGACGAGATGGCGGGCCTCTTCCGCTTCCTGCCGCCGCTCATCCACATTCCCGCGCAGCAGGCAGCCGGAAGCGGGCTCGCCGGGCTTCTACCTCTCATCCTGGCCGAGACGGAGGGCGAACTGCCCGGCGGTTCGGTCGCGGCCTCCAGCATCGCCAATCTCGTGCTGGTCGGCATCCTCCGCACCTATCTGCTCGATGGCGAGATCACCGGCAACTGGCTCGCGGGCCTGGGCGACCCCAGGCTCCGCGCGGTTCTCACCGCGATACATGCCGATGTCGCGCGGCCCTGGACGGTCGATGCCCTGGCCTCCCTCGCCGGGATGTCCCGCACGGCCTTCACCCGGCATTTCCGCCTGCGCGTCGGCCTTTCGCCTCTCGCCTATGTGCTGCGATGGCGCATGGCCCTCGCCAAGGCCGCCCTGCGCGCCGGCGAGCGCAACACGCCCGCCCTCGCCGACCGGCTCGGATACGGCTCGACCGTCGCCTTCAGCATCGCCTTCAAACGCGAGATCGGCATCAGCCCCGGCCGCTTCCGTGCCCTCGGCGAGGAAGCGCCCCCGGCCGCCGTCCGCCGGGGCACCGACCTCACGGCATGAAGCGAAGGGTCCGAAGCCTCCTTCGAACCCGTCTCGGCGACCGCATCGCCCCTGAAATGCCGCATGGCCCTCTGAAATAAAGACGCCCGAATAAAGACGCCCGCCTGCCCGGCACAAAAGAGCCCCAGCCGCCCGCTCCACGAAACAGCCTCTCAACCCCGGCGCTCCCATTGGCACCCGGCCCCCGATGCGGCACGGATTCCCCATGTGCACGGTCATCCTCCTCCGCCGCCCCGGCCACGCCTGGCCCCTCCTGGTCGCCGCCAATCGCGACGAACGCCTCGACCGCGCCTGGGACACCCCCGGCCCCTACTGGCCCGAGCATCCCGGCGTCATCGCGGGGCGTGACCGCACCGCCGGCGGCACCTGGATGGCGCTCGACCGGCACGACACCTTCGCCGCCATCCTCAACCGCCCCGGCAGCCTCGGCCCCGAGGCCGGCAAGCGCAGCCGTGGCGACCTGCCCCTCCTCGCCCTGAACCACGGCAGCGCCCGCGCGGGCATGGAAGCGATCCTCGCCCTCCCCGCCGCCCAGTGGCGCCCCTTCAACATGGTCATCGCCGATGCCGCCGCCGCCTGGTTCCTGCGATGGACAGGAAATGGCCACACCGAGGCCATCGAATTGCCACCCGGCCTCTCGATGGTGACGGCACTGGACCCCAATGACATGACGAGCCCCCGCACCCGCCGACACCTCCCCCGCTTCCAAGCCGCACCCATCCCGGTGCCGGAAGAGGGCGACTGGTCGGCTTGGTCCGCCCTGCTCGACGACAGCACCCCCACGCCCGAGAGCGGCGCCGCCGCCACCCTCCGCGTCCCGCCGACCGCTGGCTTCGGAACCGTCTGCCAGAGCCTTCTGGCGTTACCGCAACCGGCAGCGGCACCACAGCGTTCTCGCAAGTGGCTGTTCCGCGCGGCACTCCCGCCCGGCCAGCCCTATCAAAGGATCGAGGAACCCGCCGCATGACACGCTTTCGCCTTCTGGTGACTGGCATCGTCGCCGCCGGCCTCCTCGCCCCCATCGCCGCGCCCTTCACCGCCCAGGCCCAAGGCCGCGACGAGCGCCCGAATGGGGGCGACCGAGGCGGCGGCCATGACCGTGGCGGCCCGCCACGCCAGGAACCGCGCCCACAACCTCGTCCGGAACCCCGCCCCGAGCCGCGCCCGGAGCCCCGTCCCGAACCCCGCCCGCAACCCCGGCCAGACCCGCGCCCCGATCCGCGCCCCGACCGTGGCGGCCCCGACCGCGGCACCTTCCTACACGACGGCCGCCCCGACCGCCCGCAGCCCGGCCCCGACCGCACGCCCGACCGCGGAACCTTCCTACACGACGGCCGACCGGATCGCGGCGGCCCTGACCGCGGCCCCGACCGCGGTGGCCCTGACCGTGGCGGTCCCGACCGCGGCGGCCCCGATCGCGGAGGCCCTGACCGCGGCGGCCCCCCCCGTGGCGACCGCGACCACGACGGCCGCCCGCCCTTCGCCGGCGGCCGCCCCGACCCGCGCCCCGGCCCGGACCATCGCCCGCCCCCGCCCCGGCACGACTGGGTGGATCGCGGCCCCGACCCCTGGCACTACGCCCGTCGCGGCCGCCCGCCTGGCCCGCCGCCCGGCTGGGCCGGCCCGCCGCCCCGCTTCCGGGACGACCACCCGCGCTACGTCCGCGCCTGGGCCTGGGACCACCGGGACTTCCGCGTCCACCGCCTCCCGCCCTGGTACATGGACCGCATCTATCGCGGCCGCCCCATCCCGGTCGGCTACCGCTGGTACCCGGCCCCGCCCGAGATCGTCACCTATCTCCCGGCCTATCCGGGCTTCCAATACGTGATCCTCGGCACCGCCCTGGTCCTCATCGGGATCGAAACCGGTATCGTCCAGGACGTGATGTTCGACGTCTTCCCCTACTACGACTGAAGACGCCCACCGCCCTCCCCCACATGAAAAGGGGGAGGGCACCCACCTCCCCGCTCCCGTCAGCCCAGCCATGGCCCCATCGGCCGTTGGCCCTTATCCCCCTCCCCTGCTATACGCCCGGCTCAGACCGCCACTCTCCCTTCGGCGGCAAGTAGGGATTCCCACCACCATGGCGCGACGCCGGCAGCTCTTCGAAGGCAAGGCGAAGGTCCTCTTCGAGGGCCCCGAGCCCGGCACCCTGGTCCAGTACTTCAAGGATGACGCCTCCGCCGACAACGGCACCAAGAAAGGCATCATCACCGGCAAGGGCGTGCTCAATAACCGCATCAGCGAATACCTGATGCTCCGCCTGGCGGAAATCGGCGTCCCCACCCACTTCATCCGCCGCCTCAACATGCGCGAACAGCTCATCCGCGAGGTGGAAATCATCCCCCTCGAGCTCGTCGTCCGCAACATCGCCGCCGGCTCTCTCTCCACGCGCCTCGGCCTGCAGGAAGGCACCCGCCTCCCCCGCTCCATCGTCGAGTACTACTACAAGAACGACGCGCTGAACGACCCGATGGTCTCCGAGGAACACATCACCTGCTTCGGCTGGGCCGCCACGCAGGACCTCGACGACATGGTCTCCCTCGCGCTCCGCATCAACGACTTCCTCACCGGCCTCTTCCTCGGCGTCGGCATCGCCCTCGTCGACTTCAAGCTGGAATTCGGCCGCCTCTACGAGAACGAGGAAATGCGCATCGTCCTCGCCGACGAAATCTCCCCCGACAATTGCCGCCTGTGGGACACCCGCACCGGCGAGAAAATGGACAAGGACCGCTTCCGGCGAGACCTCGGCAAAGTCGAGGAAGCCTACCAGGAAGTCGCCCGCCGCCTCGGCATCCTCCCCGAAGCCGGCGTCCGTGATCTCAAGGGCCCGGAGCTGATGCAGTAAGGCCCAAACCCCTACTGCACCCCAGCCCCCCACCCTGCTAAACACCGCCCAAACCTGACTGACCGCCGAGAGCCGGAGCCCGCCCCATGAAAGTCCTCGTCACCGTCATGCCCAAGAACGGCGTCCTCGACCCCCAGGGCAAGGCCATCGAACACGCCCTCGCCGGCCTCGGCTTCGACGGCGTGAACTCGGTCCGCGCCGGCAAGGTCATCGCCCTCGACGTGAGCGAGACCGACCCCGCCAAGGCCAAGGCCGCCGCGGAGGACATGGCCCGCAAGCTCCTCGCCAACACGGTCATCGAGAGCTTCTCCGTCCAACTCGCCTGACCACCCACCGCCACGCCACGGCCCACCACCCCGGGCCAAGGCCGCAGGACTGAACCCCGATGATCAAAGTCAGCCTAATCGTCATGATCGTGCTGACCGGCATCATCGGCACCATCCTGAAATGGCGGGAAGAAGCCCAGGCCCGCACCCAGCCCCGGCCCAAGAAGCGCCGCGGCCTCGTCGCCGGCCTGAAGCACGATCTCAACCGCTGGGTCACCGCCGCCGCCGTGGCGGCGCTCGCCACCATCATCATCGTCGGGGGCCTCAACTGGCTCCGCGTCTGGCAAGGAAGCTGACATGCGCGCCGCCATCATCGTCTTCCCCGGCACCAACCGCGAACGCGACATGGCCATCGCCCTGAAGCGCGTCACCGGCACCGCCCCCGCCATGGTCTTCCACCGCGAGACGAGCCTCCCCCAAGGGACGGACCTCGTGGTCCTCCCCGGCGGCTTCTCCTACGGGGACTACCTCCGCTGCGGCGCCATGGCGGCCCAATCGCCCATCATGAAGGAAATCATCGCCTTCGCGAACAAGGGCGGCCACGTGCTCGGCGTCTGCAACGGCTTCCAGATGCTGGTCGAAACCGGCCTCCTCCCCGGCGCCCTCCTCCGCAACGCGACGCTGCGCTTCCTCTCCATGGACTGCCACATGCGCGTCGAGCGGACCGACACCCCCTTCACCCACCGCTGGAACGCCGGCCACGTCTTCCGCTCCCCCATGGCCCACGGCGACGGCAACTACTTCTGCGACGCCGAAACCCTGAAGGCCCTGAACGCCGAAAACCGCGTCGTCTTCCGCTACACCACGCCCGAGGGCGAGGTGACGGCCGAAGCCAACCGCAACGGCTCCATCGACAACATCGCCGGCATCTGCTCCCCCAACGCCCGCATCCTCGGCCTGATGCCCCACCCGGAAGACTTGGTGGACCCCCTGATGGGCGGCACCGACGGCCTCCCCCTCTTCACCAGCCTGGTCGACACCTTCGCGACCGCCTGAACGACGCCCGCCCCGGCTCAGGCCGGGCGACCAGCGCACACACCAAAAAGCCCGGCCCGGGATCACCCCGGCCGGGCTTTTCGTTTGGCCTCACGGCGCCGCAGGGGCTCTGCCCCTGCATCCCGGCAGGAAACTGAGTTTCCTGCACCTTCCGTCACCAGTCACGCCGGCGGATTACGTTCGCATTGCCCATGAGAGCCTTTCCAATTCCGACCTCAAGCAAGTTTGGAGGGCGTCGCCCCCTCGATAGCCGCATCCCGGCCTGATGACATAACGCAAGATCCGTTGGACCGATGCGATGGACGAAACATAAACTCCCGACAGTTAGACGAAAACTTTACCATCGACTGACCATTCCTAACCATTGTCAAGCCAAGACCAGCGCCCCCTATAAAGCCGAAATTCATAGCCGAAACCGAAACCCCAAAAAGCCCGGTCCGGGTTATCCCGGCCGGGCGTCATTTTTTTGCGAACAAAGTAAGAAGTTACAATAATTTTCTTGACGTCGAATCCGAAAAATCAAGACACACTGCAAAGTGCCTATAAAATTACAACCCGAGCTAAATCAAGCACTTAAGCATCTTCTCACAATTTCCACTGTAAACTTCCTCAAAGATCATCATCTCCATCCGCGGCCTTCCCTCCACCTTCACCGGCAAGCTTCTGAACATCGCCATCATCAGCTGGCCCAAATCTCGAGATAAACTCATCCCAATCGGGGTGCTTGCCCGCAGGTGATTTTTCAATATCTTGACGCTCAGCCAAATGAACAAAAGGGGGAGAAAACCACCAACCGAGATTTCTTTGATTAATTAATTCCGGAGTTCTAGATAAATATGAGCTAAGCACAGTCACTGCTTTCTCATCGTTATTAGAAACTTTGATATTTTTCTTATCAAGAATCTCTACTAGTTCGCGTGTTTGCATGGGTCGAGCATGTTTTTTCAAAGTTTCTATTACAAAATCAACGGCTTCAGCAGAAATTCCCCGAGTCGGGCGCTTTTTATTTTCATAGTCAGGAGATTTTTCAAGGAAATTGATTCCTGATTCGACTTCCTCATAGTGATTCTGAATTTCTATATAGTGCTCAATCTTTGTCGCTTTCTCACGAGCATTGTTCAGAAGTAGCTCATACTTCTGAATCTCCTTCCGAATTGCAGCCAAATCGGCTTCAGCGCGTGATCGAGACATTTTCCGAAAAACCCCTTTGACAAAGGCACTTAAATAGCATACCCGCGCGACCGTCCAGCGAAATTTTCGCAAGAAGGCGACTGCAGGCGAGACTGCAGAACGCTTGACGTGGGCCGCTTCGATCGGTATTGGGAGAACATGGCCACTGCGCGAGGCGGCACCCGAGGGGGGTTGGATACCCTCGGGTGCCCCGTGGGCAGTTCCAGCAGCTGTAAGGGGTCAATCTTCCGGCTGCGTGAGAAGGCATGAGCGCTTCGTCGGAACTGGGCCGTGCACCGGTTTTATAGACGCGGCGTATCATTGGGTCAAGGAGAGCCTAACCTCTGACTAATGGAGGTGGCGATGCTCGCTCCCGGTACGCCGGTAGTGCACGTTCGCAGCTACACCCGGTTCCGTAATGGTTCCTGGGAGTTTGTCTGCGCACATGTTCGCAGCTGGCCGCGCAGCTAAAGCGCGGATGACGGGATTGGGGCTGGCGAAAGCCGGCCCCAATTCCATTTCTCCTGCCCCTTAGCGCTTTATCCTGATGAATGAGATGGGGCATGATGTAGGATAATATTGCTATTTCTCGCTAAATATGCTTTCTTCCTCCCATGCGCCCCCTCACCGACCTCCAATTCCACGCTCTCCTCCCCTACCTCCTCCCTCGCTCCCCCGCAGGCCGCCAGATCGGTGACCTGCGCCGGCGCATGAACGCCATTTTCCACATCGCCTGCACCCATTCCCCTTGGCGCGAACTCCCGGCGGAATACGGCAAGCCCGACACCATCCACCGCTACTTCCGCCGCCTCACCCATAAGGGCCTCTGGCAGCGCCTGCTCGAAGCCCTGGCCGAGGCCGGGCCGCGCCACCCCTTGCGTGAAATCGCCCACAGCATCACCCGCGCCTGCCGCCGCGCGCATCGCATCCTGGGCCTGCCCTTCCTCGTCCTCATCCGCCGCCTCGGCCTGCACGCGGCGCTGAACGGCCCGCCCTGGCTCCTGCCCGATCCCGATTTGTCCGAAACCCTCCACCGCCTCCCCATCCACCCGCCGCAATCCCCCTCGCGGCAGGCGCAAAAGGCTCACGAATCCTTCCTCGCCTCCCTCCGCCACGCGCTGCGCATGGCCCGCGGCCGCGCCCGCCTCCGCCGCTCCGTCCGCCTGGCCTGGGCCTGATGCACCCCCGCCCCAACGCCCCCAACCGCAAGGCAGCCCCACCCCCGCACCCAGCGCCACCCAGCCTCGACCCCGCCATGCCGAATCCACCCCTGGACAACCGGCCAAACCATGCCGACAAGGCATCCATGTCGACGCCCGCTCTCCTCGCCCCCGAACGCGCCACGCAGCTCGCCGCCGAATTCGGCCTCAAGCCCGATGAATTCGCCCGCGTGCTCGAAATCCTCGGCCGCCAGCCGAGCCTGACGGAGCTGGGAATTTTCTCCGTCATGTGGTCGGAGCACTGCTCCTACAAGTCGTCCAAGGTCTGGCTGCGTGAGCTGCCGACGAAGGCCCCCTGGGTCATCTGCGGCCCCGGCGAGAATGCCGGCGTCATCGACATCGGCGAGGGCCTCGCCGCCATCTTCAAGATGGAAAGCCACAACCACCCGAGCTTCATCGAGCCCTACCAGGGCGCGGCCACCGGTGTCGGCGGCATCCTGCGTGATGTCTTCACCATGGGCGCCCGCCCCATCGCCAACCTGAACGCCCTCCGCTTCGGCGCCCCGGATGCCCCGCGCATGAAGCGCGTGATCGATGGCGTCGTCCGCGGCATCGGCGGCTACGGCAACTGCGTCGGCGTCCCCACGGTGGGCGGTGAGGTGAACTTCCACCCCGCCTACAACGGCAACCCGCTGGTCAACGCCATGACGGTCGGCATCGCCCCGGCCGACCGCATCTTCTACGCCAAGGCCTCGGGCGTCGGTAACCCCGTCATCTACGTGGGTTCCAAGACGGGGCGTGACGGCATCCACGGCGCCACCATGTCCTCCGCTGAATTCAGCGCCGACACGGAAGATAAGCGCCCCACCGTCCAGATCGGTGATCCCTTCACCGAAAAGCTCCTCATCGAAGCCTGCCTGGAACTCATGGCCACCGACGCCATCGTCGCCATCCAGGATATGGGCGCCGCCGGCCTCACCTCCTCCTCGGTCGAAATGGCCGGCAAGGGCGGCATGGGCATCGAGCTGGTCCTCGATAACTGCCCCCAGCGCGAAGAGGGCATGACGGCCTATGAAATGATGCTCTCCGAAAGCCAGGAGCGCATGCTGATGATCCTCAAGCCCGGCTCCGAAGCCCAGGCCGAGGCCATCTTCCATAAGTGGGACCTGGACTTCGCCGTGATCGGCCACCTGACCGATACGGGCCGCATCACCATCAAGCACAACGGCCAGCTCGAGGCCGATATCCCCCTCGCCCCCCTCGAGTCCGAAGCCCCCCTCTACCGCCGCCCCACCGCCGAGACGCCGAAGCAGCCCATCCTGGCCGCCGAAACCGTGTCCGACCCGGTCGGCATCCCCGCCGCCCTGGAAAAGCTGGTCGCCACGCCTGACCTCTGCTCCCGCCGCTGGATCTGGGATCAGTACGACAGCACCGTCGGCGGCCAGACCGTCCAGCGCCCCGGCGGCGCCGACGCCGCCATCGTCAAAATCGAGGACCACGACCGCGCCCTCGCCATGACGACCGACTGCACCCCCCGCTACTGCTATGCGGACCCTGAAGAGGGCGGCAAGCAGGCCGTCACGGAAGCCTGGCGCAACATCACCGCCACCGGCGCCCTGCCGCTCGCCATCACCGACAACATGAACTTCGGCAACCCCGAGAAGCCGGAAATCATGGGCCAGTTCGCCGCCTCCGTCCGCGGCATGGCCGCCGCCTGCCTCGCGCTCGACTTCCCCGTCGTCTCCGGCAACGTCTCCCTGTACAACGAGACCAACGGCACCGGCATCCTCCCCACCCCCGCCATCGGCGGCGTCGGCGTGATCGAAAAGGCCGACCAGGCCATCGGCCTCGGCGCCCCCGCCGGCGCCACCCTGGTCCTCCTGGGCGAGACGAAGGGCTGGCTCGGCCAGTCCATCTGGCTCCGTGAAATCCTCGGCCGCGAAGAGGGCGCTCCCCCGCCGGTCGATCTCGCCGCCGAGCGCAAGACGGGTGATTTCCTCCGCGCCCGCATCCTCGCCGGCGGCATCCTCGCCTGCCATGACGTGGCCGATGGCGGCCTCCTCGTGGCCGTGGCGGAAATGCTGATGGCTACCGGCACCGGCGCCACCCTCAACGCCGCCCCCGAAGGCATCCCCGCCCACGCCTATTGGTTCGGCGAAGACCAGGGCCGCTATGTCGTCGCCGCCAGCGACGCCGTGGCCTCCACCCTGATCGCCGCCGCCCGCGAAGCCGGTATCCCCGCCACCCGCCTCGGCGTGACGGAAAACACCGAGGCCCTGGTTCTGGCGGACGGTTCCACCATATCCTTGAGCGGGCTCAAGGCGGCGCATGAAGCGACGCTTCCGGCCCTGATGGCTTGAGGACCTGACCAATGCCGATGCAGGCCGCTGAAATCGAGGCTCTGATCAAAGCCGCCCTGCCCGACGCGCAGGTGACGATCGAGGATCTCGCCGGTGACGGCGATCACTGGGCCGCCACCGTCGTCTCCTCGGCCTTCAAGGGCATCTCGCGGGTGAAGCAGCACCAGATCGTCTACGCGGCCCTCCAGGGCCGCATGGGCGGTGAGCTGCACGCCCTCGCGCTCCAGACCTCCGCCCCCACCTGATCCAGGAACCATTGTCATGACCAACCCGGTCCACGAGAAGATCCAGGCCGAGATCACGGAGAACCCCGTGGTGCTCTATATGAAGGGCACCCCGGTTTTCCCGCAGTGCGGCTTCTCCGCCCGCGTGGTGCAGATCCTCTCCCACATGGGCGTGCCCTTCAAAGGCGTGAACGTCCTCGAGGATGGCGAGATCCGCGAGGGCATCAAGTCCTTCACCAACTGGCCGACCATCCCCCAGCTCTACGTGAAGGGCGAATTCGTCGGCGGCTGTGACATCGTCATGGAGATGTTCCAGTCCGGCGAGCTGGCCACCCTGCTCTCCGAAAACGGCGTCCCCCACAACAAGGCCGCCTGATCCTCAGGGGGAAGGCCGCCTGATGCCTCAGGGGAGCGCCCTCGCGCGCTCCCTCACGGCGATGGCGCCCACCAGCGCCATCATCGCCGCCGCGACCAGCGCGACCACCACCTGCCCCGGCAGATTGGCCACCACGATCGCCAGCAGCGCCCAGGCCGCCCCTGCCGCATACCACAGCGACCCGCGCCCGAAGGTCAGCACCGCCGCCGCGAAACCGCCGGCCGCGAGGATCACCAGCGCCGCCGCCAGGCTCTCCGGCCAGCCACCCATCGGGAAGAGCCCCGTCACCTTCGCCGCCGAGGCCAGGTTGGCGAAGAAGGCCGCACTCACCCAGCCCGCCAGCACCCCCGTCAGCGGCGCCGTCACCCAGCGCCTGATCGCCCCATCTTCACCCGCGAGATACCGCCGCTCCGCCCAGAAGGCCGTGAGCGACACCGCCAGCACGCCCGCCATCACGATCACCAGATGCCAGCCATTGCCGGTCGTCTGCGCCAGGATCATCCACAGGCAGTTGAGCGCCGCCGCGGCGGCCAGCGGCCAGTCGAGCTTGCGCGCCTGGGGCGTGTTCCGCCCCGCCGGCAACGCCTGCCAGATGCCCCAGACGATCATCAGCAGGAAGAGCGGCGTCCAGATGATGAAGGCATAGCCCGCCGGCGTCACCGGCGTCTGGCTGGCCGCCGACATGGCGCCGATGCTCTGCCCCCAGCCAGTGATGGCCGAGAAGCCTCCCGCCAGCGGTTGCAGCATGGGCAGGATCAAGGCGAGCAGGGTACGGAGCCGGGCGGTGTTCATGCTCCTATTACGCCCACTCACCGCCATCGTTGCACTCAGTTTCCCGTCACGCCGCCTCAGGTGAGCGCCCAGGCCAACACCAGATAGCGCCCGACCTTGGCGATGGTGACCAGGGCGAGGAAAATCCAGAAGGGCTCGCGCATCACCCCCGCCACCACGGTCAGCGGGTCGCCCACGATCGGCGCCCAGCTCAGCAGCAGGCTCCAGCGGCCCCAGCGCCGATACCAACCCTGCGCCCGCTCCAAGGCGCTAGGGCTGGCCGGGAACCATCGCCGATCGCGAAAATGCTCGATGGAACGGCCGAGCAGCCAGTTGATCACCGAGCCCAGCACATTCCCCAGGCTCGCCACGATGAGCAGCGCCGAGACGGGCTGCCGCCCGGCCAAGATCAGCCCCGAGAGCACCGCCTCGGACTGCATGGGCAGGATGGTCGCGGCCAGGAGCGCCGCGCCGAACAGCCCCAGATAAGCCGCCAGATCAGCCAATCAGAGCGCGCCGGACCCGAGCAGCGAGGCGCCCAGCAGCCCTGCCATATTGCCATGCGTGGCCGGGACGAGGATCGGCGCGCCCTTGTGGAAGATGCGCGGTGCGAGTTCCGCATTCAGCGCCGCCAGCAGCGGCGCCGAGCCCCCGAGCCCGCCGCCCACCGGCACGACGGAGGCGCCTGTCAGGTTGATGGCCAGTCCAAGCGGGCCGGCGAGCATCTCGACATAAGCCCGCACGCTGCGCGCCGCTTCGGGCTGACCTGTCTGCCAGGCATCGATGATGGCGCGGCTATCGGCGGGCTCGCAGCCCAGCGCCACATGCGTCTTCTCCAGGCCGCGCGCGCTGCCGAAAGCATCGGTGCAGCCCATACGGCCGCAACCGCAGCGGAAGGGCTCGATGCGCGTGCCATCGGACAGCATACGGGGCTGGATCGGCCCATGTCCCCATTCGCCCGTGATGCCGCCCGCACCGCGCACCAGCCGCCCATTGGCGACCAGCCCGCCGCCCACGCCCGTGCCGAGGATGATGCCGAAGACGACCGGATGGCCCTTGCCGCTGCCCAGCATGGCTTCGGCTAGGGCGAAGCAATCGGCGTCATTGGCGACCAGCACCGGCCGGTCGAGCAGAACCTCCAGCTCGGGGCCGAGGCGCCTGCCATCGGCGCAGGGAATATTGGCCAGCGGCACCACATGCGTCACCGGATCGACGGGGCCGGCGATGGAAATGGCCAGCGGCATGCCCGGCGGGGCCGAGGCGGTGAATTCCCGCAGGAGCGAGACGAGCGCGGGCCAATCCCTGGTCGGGTTGGGCACCTGGCCGAGGCTGCGCATCTCGCCGGGCTTGTCGGCGATGCCGAGCTTGACGAAAGACCCGCCGATATCAGCGCAATACATGTTTCCTCCCGGCCGCTGTCACGTCGCTCTTCTAACGCCGCCGGGCGGCGGAGGTAACCGCCCAGCGCGCGAAACTCAGCCGAGCGGTGGCCGCTTATCGGCCCAGGGATGCGTTTTCTCGAAAATCGCCGAAGCCTGCAGCACGCCGAGATCGTCGAAGCGCGGCCCGACGATCTGCATGCCGACCGGCAGGCCCTCGGCGGTGAAGCCGCAGGGCAGACTGGCGGCCGGATTGCCGGACATGTTGAAGGGATAGGAGAATTCGGCCCAGCTCAGCCAATCCCATTCATGCTCGGGCCAATGCTCGGGCATGAGGCGCGGCAGGGGGAAGGCGGCTACCGAAACGGCGGGCGTGACGAGGAAGTCGAATTCCTTGAAGAGGCCGTTGATCTCGCGGATATAGTCGTATTTCCGCGCCCGCTGCCGCTGGTATTCGGAGACGGTGACGTCCTGGCTCTCCTCGATACAGGCGACGAGGCCAGGGTCCATCTTCCCGCGCCATTCGGGCAGGATGCCTTTCAGCCGCGAGAGATTGGCCGACCAGAAGAAGCGCCCCAGTTCCGGCCCGGCGGGGCCCCAGACGGGGCTCACCTCCACCAATTCCGCCTTGGCGGCGGCGGCGAAGCCCTCGGCCGCGATCCGCACCAGGGCCGCGACCTCGGGATCGACGCGGGCATGGCCCAGATCGGGGCTATAGGCGATGCGCCAGCGGCGGGCGGGCGGCTCATGCAGCCGGGCGGGATAATCGGCGGGCGGGCTTTCGAGCGTCGAATGATCCCAGGGATGCGGCCCGGCCATCACCCGCGTCATCAGCGCCGCATCGGCCACCGTCCGGGTCAGCGGGCCGTTATGCGAGGTGAAGTCGCCGAGGCTCATCGGGTAATAGGGCACGCGGCCATGGCTCGGCTTCAGCCCGTAGACGCCGCAGAAATGCGCGGGCATACGCACCGAGCCCGCGCCGTCGCTGCCCTGATGCAGCGGCCCGAACCCCGCCGCCGCCGCGACGCCCGCCCCCGCCGAGGAAGCGCCGGCGTTGTAGCCGTGCTTCCAGGGGTTGTGTGTCAGCCCGGTAAGCGGGCTGCGGCTCACGCCCGTCCAGCCGAATTCCGGCGTGGTGGTCTTGCCGATGATGATGGCACCCGCTTCGACGAGCCGTGTGGCCAGCGGCGTATCCTCGCTCTGCACCGGGCTGCCGGTGGTGTGGCTGCCGCTGCCCATGGGCAGGCCCTTGAGCGGCGCGAGATCCTTGATCGTCACCGGCACGCCGTGGAGCGGGCCGAGTTCGGCGCCCGAGGCGACGGCCGCTTCCGCCGCCTTGGCCTTCTCCCGCGCCTGGTCGGCGAGCAAGAGGAAGAAGGCGTTGAGCTTCGGCTCGTGCTTTTCCACCTGGGCCAGCACAGCGTCCATCACCTCGACGGGCGAGGCCTTCTTCTCCCGGATCAGCGCGGCGAGTTCCACCGCGCTCATCCAGTTCAGCTCGGTGCCGCTCACGCGGGCACCGCCTCGGCCGCAACCTTGGCCGCGAGGGTGAAGGCGGCGGCCGTATCGGCCACGTCCTTCTCGTCATGCGCGAGGGAGATGTAGATCTTGCCGTCGCTCTTGAAGACGCCATTGGCCCGGGCGGCATCGTTGAAGCGCTTGGACATGGCCTTGTCCTGGTCGAGCGTGCCGCGATAGTCGGTGATGCTGCCGCGCGTGGTGAAGATCGCGTCGAACATCACCGGCTCGCCCAGCACGATGGCGGGGATGCCGGCCTCCTTCAGCGCCTTGTCGAGCGCGGCCCAGACCGCCCTGCCCGTCGCGTGGATTTTCTCATAGGCGCCGGGCCGTTTCAGGATCTTGAGCGAGGCGAGGCCGGCGATGGCGGCGATCGGGTTGCCGCTCAGCGTGCCGACTTGCGGCATGAAGCCCGCCGTGCCGACCTTGGCCATGTCGAAATGCGCCATGATCTCGGCCTTGCCCGCGATGGCCGAGAGCGGATAGCCGCCGCCGATCACCTTGCCCAAGGTGCAGATATCGGGCGTCACGCCGTAATATTCCTGGCCGCCGCCATAGGCGAGGCGGAAGCCGGTGACGACCTCGTCGAAGATGAGCGCGATCTTGTATTCGCTCGTCAGCGCGCGCAGGCCCTCGAGGAAGCCCTTCGCGGGCGGGATGAGGCGCTGCATCGGCTCGACGATCACGCCCGCCAGCTCGTCCTTGTATTTGTGGATGAGCTGCTTCGCCGCCTCGAGATCGTTATAGGGGCAGACGAGCATCTCACCGCCGACACTCGCCGGGATGCCGGCGGAATCCGCGACGGCGGCCTCCGAATTACCGGCGCGGGAGGGCCACAGGCTTTGGAGCGCGTAATCGCTCATGCCGTGATAGCCGCCTTCGAATTTCAGGATCTTGCTCTTGCCCGTCCAGGCGCGGGCGAGGCGCATGGCATAGGCATCGGCCTCGGTGCCGGAAGAGGCGAAGCGCACCTGCTCGGCACAGGGCATGGCCTCGCAGATTTCGGCGGCGAGCAGGATGCCGTATTCGTTATTCGCAAAGAAGGTGGAGCCACGCCCCACCTGCTCAATCACCGCCGCATTCACCTCGGGATGGGCATGGCCGACCAGCATCGGGCCGGAGCCGAGCAGATAGTCGACATATTCGTTGCCGCTCACATCCCAGACGCGGCCGCCGCGCCCTTCGCGGATGATCGTCTCCTGCGGCATATTGCCGAAGCCGCCGGCGGGCAGCACCCGCCGCGCGATCTCGACCAGGGCCTGCTCGCTATCGCCCATCTTGCGTGTCGTCACGCCTCGTCTCCCGAAAATCCACAGGAGGCGGCACGGAAATCTCGAAGGCCGGTCGTCGCGCCGCCTGGTTCAGCTCGCCATGTGGGAGGCGGGGATTCCCCCCGATTGTTGCGGCGAGCCTATGACCGCCTCGCGCGACTGGCAAGGCGGCCGCCAGGCGAGCGACATCTCAGGCCAGGAGGCGCTCGGCCAGCTTCGCCGCCATGCCGCGCAGTTCGGGCACGGCGGTCGCTTCCCAAAGCATGCCCTTGGCCGTCGGACCGAGCACGAAAAGCCCCGGCACCGGCGCACCCTCGGCGTCATGCATGGCAAGCGTCGCCGGGTCGAAATCCAGGCCCAGCGCCAGCGGTTCCGGCCGCGCCAGCCCGGCCTCGATCAGTCCGGCCAGCGGCTGCGCCTTCAGCCAGCCGCGATCGGCCCCCGGCCCGGTGCAGAGGATGATGCGCGCCACGTCGAGCAGCTTCTCGCCGCCGCCCCGCGGGCGCAGCCTGGCCTGCACCGCCTCGCCGCGCTTCTCCCAGCCCAGCAGACGCGCGGCCTCGAGCGAAACCTTCGCTTTTTCCAGCGCATCGGCCAGGCGGGGCGAAATGCGATGCCGATGCACGGCCCAGAGTGTCGCGGCATGGCGGAGGAAGCGCGCCTTCTCCACCGGCGAGGCCGCCTGCCAGAGGCGCTGGATCTGCGGGCGGATGCCGTCGGGCACGGATTGCCAGGGCGTGCCCGCCGCGGCCGCCGCCTCGGCCGCCTCGCGCAGCACCGGCAGGATGGCGCGGAAAGGCGTGCCCGAGGCCTGTTCCGGCACCGGCCAGGGGGCGGGGAGCGGCGCCTCGGCATGCGGCAGCGGCGCCCAGCCATGGCGGGAAATGACGTGGATCGGCCCGACATGCCCCCGCGCGCGGAGTGTCAGCACCAGATCCACCATGGTCAGCCCCGCACCGACCAGCAGCAGCGGCGCCTCGGGGGCAAGCCCTTCCAGCGCCCCCCCCTTCTGCCAGGGGTCTCCCGCGAGCCAGGGCAGGTCGCTCACGCCGGGCGGGGGGTTGCCGGTGGCCAGCACAACCTGCCCGGCCTCGGCCGAGAAGCCCGGGCCGGAGAGCGCGAAGCCCTCGCCCTTGCGGGTCACGGAGGTCACATCGGCGCGCAGCAGCTCGATCCGGCCGGTGGCGAGGGCCTCGGCCAGCCGCTCGCGCAGATAGGCGCCATAGAGCGCGCGGGGCACGAAGGCATCGGGGGCAGGCCCGTCGCAGAGCGGGCCGAAGGCCTCGGGCGGCTGCGTTTCCAGCCAGCGCAGGAAGTCGTCGGCCTTGTCGGGGAAGAGGCTCATGCTCTTCGCCGGCACGTTGAGCAGGTGATGCGGCTCCAGCGTGCCATAGGCGAGGCCCGGCCCCGGCCGCTCGTCCCTTTCGATGAGCAGCACCCGCCGCCCCGCCGCCAGCCGCCGCGCGAGTTGAATGGCCAGGGCCGTGCCGGAGAAGCCGGCGCCGATGATGGCGATCATGGGCGGGGGGCTGGTCGATTCGCTCGCGTTCATGCTCTTTCATCACGGCTGGCCGCGACGGATGCAAGTTTCGGGGCCCGGAGCCCCGGCCTCCGCCCCCGCCGGCACGGGAGGCGGGCATGTCCGGCGCGCGGCTTGCCGCTCGGGGGCCTAGTCACTAGCCTCGATCCGCCCGCACCGTATGGCGCGGGATACAATCCCGCCGGAGATCCCGCGCCCCTCATGAGCACCACGGTGAGCACAACGGCCGCCCCCGCCCCTTCCTCCGCGCCGGACGGCCTGCCCACGCCCCGCCGCTACTGGGCGGCGCTCACGGTCGCGCTCACCATCACCATGGCGGTGATGGACGGCTCCATCGCCAATGTGGCCCTCCCGACCCTCTCGCGGGAGCTGAACGCCTCGCCCTCGAGCACCATCTGGGTCGCCAATGCCTATCAGCTCGCGGTCACGGTCTCGCTTCTGCCGCTGGCGGCCCTGGCCGAGATCATCAGCTATCGGCGCGTCTATCTCATCGGCATCGTGATCTTCGCCGTCGCCTCGCTGGCCTGCGCGCTGTCGGACTCACTGGCCATGCTCACCGCCGCGCGGGTGGTGCAGGGCTTCGGCGGCGCCTGCCTCATGAGCATCAATGCGGCGGTCATCCGCTTCATCTATCCGCGCGCCATGCTGGGCAAGGGCATCGGCATCAACGCCGTGGTGGTCGCCACCGCCTCGGCCGTGGGGCCGACGGTGGCCTCGGCGGTGCTCTCCGTCGCGAGCTGGCCTTGGCTCTTCGCCGTGAACGTGCCGATCGCCATTCTCGCTTGGTCCATCGGCATCAAGACGCTGCCGCCCTCGCCGCGCGGCGCCCATCGCTTCGACTTCCTGAGCGCCATGCTGAGTGCGGCGACCTTCGGCCTGCTGATCAGCGGCATCGACGGGCTGACCCATGGCGCCTCGCCCATCCGGCTCGTGCTGGAATTCGGCGGCATGATCCTGGCCGGCGTCGCGCTGGTGCTGCGCCAGGCGGCCATCCCGGTGCCGCTCCTGCCGCTGGACCTGCTGCGCATCCCCATTTTCACGCTCTCGCTCTGCACCTCCATCTGCTCCTTCATGGCGCAGATGATGTCCATGTCGGCTCTGCCCTTCCTGCTCACCACGCATTACGGCTTCAGCGTGGTGCAGGTCGGGCTGCTGATGACGCCCTGGCCGCTGGCCACCGCCATCATGGCCCCCTTCTCGGGCCGCTTCGCCGATCGATACCCGTCCGGCCTGCTGGGCTTCATCGGCATGGTGGCCTTCGGTATCGGCCTGGGTTCGCTGGCTTTCCTCCCCGAGCAGCCCAGCTATTTCGACATCGGCTGGCGTATGGCCATCGCGGGGCTGGGCTTCGGCCTGTTCCAGACGCCCAATAACCGCACCATCATCGGCTCGGCCCCGCGCGAACGCAGCGGCGGCGCCTCCGGCATGCTCTCGACCGCCCGCCTCGTGGGCCAGACCATCGGCACCGCCATCGTCGCCCTGCTCCTGGCCCGCGCGGGCGACGAAGGCTCGGTCATCGCCCTCTATACGGCCGCCTGCATCTCCTTCCTCGCCGCCTGCGTCAGCGCCACGCGCCTGCTGACGCGGGAGAGGCGGAAATTCGGGGCCGATTGATAGGGCCGAACGGAGACCATGCCGTTCCTATAATAATCCGTAATGCGGCGCGTGGTCGCTCGCTCGAAAGTGCGTGATCACTGTATCGTCCGGGGATGACATGCCCCGCTAAATACCTGGTTCTGGCCTCCTGCGCCCTGATCGGGCTCGGCGGGGCCGCATTGCTCGTCGAGACCGGCCCGGCCTCGGCCCAAAGCCAAACCGCCCAGCCGGCCCAGCCCCCGGGCCCGCCCGCCGTCTCGGTCATCACCGCCGCTGTCCAGCGCGGCGCCATGCCGGTCGAGATCCTGGCCAATGGCAATGCCCAGTCCGAGGCGACGGTCACCGTCCGCACCAGGGTCGATGGCCAGATCCAGCAGCGTTTCGTGCAGGAAGGCCAGTTCGTGAAGCGGGGTGACCCGCTCTTCACCCTCGATACCCGCCTCACCCGCGCGACGCTCGCGCAGCAGGAGGCCCAGCTCGCGGCGCAGAAGGCCGTCGCCGCCCGCACCGCCGCCGATGTCACGCGCTATGCCTCGCTCCGGGGCGAGGGCTTCGCCGCGCAGCAGCGGCTGGAACAGGCCCAGGCCGATGCCGCCGCCGCGGCCGCCAATGTCCGCGCCACCGAGGCGATGATCGACTACACCCGCACCACGCTCGATTATGCGACCATCACCGCCGAGGCGAGCGGCCGGCTCGGCAGCCTGCCCGTCCCGGTCGGGAATTTCGTGCGGGCGGCCGATAATACCGCGCTCGCCACCATCACGCAGATGGACCCCATCCTGGTCCAGTTCGCGGTGCCCGAGCGCTGGCTGCCGGAAATCCGCGCCGCCATGGCCAAGGAGGCGCCGCAGGTCACCGCCCGGGCGCCGACCGAGAGCCGGACACCGTCCAAGGGCCAGCTCGTCTTCATCGACAGCCAGGTCGACAGCACGACCGGCACGGTGATGCTCAAGGCCCGGTTCAACAATGCCGATAACGGGCTCTGGCCGGGCGAATACGTCAATGTCGTGCTGACGCCGAGCATCGAGCCCGACGCCATCTCCGTCCCCGTCCAGGCGGTGCAGACGGGTCAACAGGGCCGCTACATCTATACCGTCGATGCCGAGAACCGTGCCCATCGCCGCCCCGTGGAGATGCAGCGGGTGGTCAATGGCCGCGCCGTCATCACCGGCGAGGTGAAGGCGGGCGACAAGGTGGTGATCGAGGGCACGCAGCTTCTCTCCGACGGAGCGCGCGTCGTCGAACGCGGCGCCCGTCCGCAATCCTAGGCCCGCGCCATGCATCTCTCCGAGCTTTGCATCCGCCGCCCGGTCATGACCCTGCTGCTGGCGGTGGCGATCGTCGTCGCCGGCGCCGCCGCCTATTTCCAGCTTCCCGTGGCCGCCGTGCCGCGCGTGGATTTCCCGGTCATCACCGTCTCGGCACAGTTCTCGGGCGCGAGCCCGGAGACCATGGCCAATTCGGTCGCCCTGCCGATGGAGCGCGAATTCTCCACCATCGCGGGGCTCGACCAGATGAGTTCCGTGAACGGCCAGGGCACGACGCAGATCACCCTGCAGTTCACGCTCAACCGCAATATCGACGCGGCGGCGCAGGACGTGCAGTCGGCCATCACCCGCGCGCAGCGCAAGCTGCCGGTGGAGATGACGACGCCGCCGAGCTTCCGCAAATCCAACCCGGCCGATGCGCCGGTGGTGCTGCTGAACCTCCAGGGCGGCGACGTGCCGCTCTACAAGCTCAACGAGGTCGCCGCCGTACTGATCTCGCCCGCGCTCTCCCGCCTCTCGGGCGTCGCGCAGGTGGTGACCTATGGCGAGCAGAAATACGCCGTGCGCGTGCAGCTCGATGCCGACCGCATCTCGGCACTGGGCTTCGGCTTCGACGAGGCGCAGCGCGCGGTGGCCGCGGCCAATTCCAACACGCCCGTCGGCGTGCTCTCCGGCCCCCGCCAGCAGCTCACGCTGCGCGCCAATGACCAGATGCAGGATGCCGCCGAGTTCCGCCGCCTCGTCATCGGCGGCAAGCCCGGCGCGCCCATCCGCGTGCAGGACGTCGCCAAGATCGAGGATGGCGTCGAGAACCAGCGCGTCGCCTCCTGGCTGAACGGCACGCGCGGCCTCGTGCTCGCCGTGCAGCGCCAGCCCGATGCCAATACGGTGCAGGTGGTCGATGCCGTCCGCGCCTCCATCCCGCAGCTCGAGGCAGCCCTGCCGCCGGGCGCCAAGATCACCGTCATGCTCGACCGCTCGCTCTCCATCCGGGCGGCGGTGCATGACGTGCAGGAGAGCCTGGTGATCGCCATCGGCCTCGTCGTCGTGGTGATCTTCCTGTTCCTGCGTCGGCTTTCGGCCACCATCATCCCGACCATCGCCGTGCCCATCTCGCTCGCGGGCACCTTCGGGCTGATGCTGCCGCTGGGCTATGGCATCGACAACGTGACGCTGCTCGGCCTGACCATCGCGGTGGGCCTCGTGGTGGACGACGCCATCGTCATGCTGGAGGCCATCGTCCGGCATATGGAAGAGGGCATGTCTCCCCTCGCGGCCGCCATTCGCGGCGCGAAGGAGATCGGCTTCACCATCATCTCCATCACCCTCTCGCTCACCGCCGTCTTCCTGCCCATCCTGCTGATGGGCGGCGTGGTGGGCCGCGTCTTCAACGCTTTCGCGGCCACGGTGGTGCTCTCCATCGCCGTCTCCTGCTTCGTCTCGCTCACGCTGACGCCGCTGATGGCCAGCCGCCTGCCGGCCCACAGCAAGCCCAATGCCTTCGATCGCGCCCTGGAAGCCATGTTCCGCGCCATCGAGGGCAGCTATGCCTGGCTGCTGGACCGGGCGCTGAAGCTGCGCGCGCTGGTCTGGTTGGTCTTCATCGCCTCGCTCGCCGCCGCCGCCTGGCTTGCGGTGGAGATCCCCAAGGGCTTCTTCCCCGTCGAGGATACCGGCCTGCTGAGCGTCGCGACCGAGGGCCCGCAGGATGCCTCCTTCGAGGATATGACCGCCCGGCAGGGCCGCGTCGCCGAGATCATCCGCAACGACCCGGCCGTGGTGATGGTCAATTCCATCATCGGCATCAGCGGCAATATCCCCGCGCTGAACCAGGGCCGCATGTTCGTCCAGCTCAAGCCCTCGGGCGAGCGGCCGCCGATCGGCGATGTCATTCAGCGCCTGCGCCGCTCGACCAGCGTGGTGCCTGGGATGAGGACCTTCCTCAACCCGATCCAGAACCTCACCTTCGGCGCCCGCCAGGCGCGGACCATGTATCTCTACACGCTCCAGGGCCTGCGCGCGGACGAGCTCTTCGAATGGTCCGACCGCATGACGGCGGCGCTGCGCAAGCTGCCCGAATTGCAGGACGTGAACACCGACCTCCAGCTCAACAGCCAGATCCTCTCCGTGAATGTGGACCGGGACCGCGCCTCGGCCCTGGGCGTCACGGTCGATCAGGTGCGGCAGGCGCTCTATTCCGCCTTCGGCGCCCGGCAGATCTCCACCATCTACGGCGCCTCCGACAGCTATGCCGTGATCCTGGAGGCCCTGCCGCGCGACCAGCAGGACGAGACGGGGCTGCAGAAGATCTATCTGCGCTCCAACACGGGCAAGCTGGTGCCGCTGGCCGGCATCGCCACGCTGGAGCGCAAGACCGGCCCGACCATGATCAATCACCAGGGCCAGCTCCCCGCGGTGACCATCGGCTTCAATACCGCCCCAGGCGTGGCGCTGGGCCAGGCGACGGATGCCATTGCCCGCGCGGAGCATGAGCTGGGCCTGCCGCCCTCCGTGGTCTCCGGCTATACCGGCTCGGCGCAGATCTTCCAGCAGGCGCTGGCCGGCCAGGGCATGCTGCTGCTGGCGGCGGTGCTGATCATGTATCTGGTGCTCGGCATTCTCTATGAGAGCCTGATCCACCCGCTGACCATCCTCTCCGGCCTGCCCGCCGCCGCCCTCGGGGCGCTGGCCACGCTCTGGCTCTTCCATCTCGACCTGTCGGTCATCGCCGTCATCGGCGTGCTGCTGCTGATCGGGCTGGTGAAGAAGAACGCCATCATGATCGTGGATGTGGCGCTAGAGTGGCAACGCGCGGGAATGGAGCCGCTGGATGCCGTGCGCACCGCCTGCCTCGTCCGCTTCCGCCCCATCCTGATGACGACGCTGGCCGCGGCCGCCGGCGCGGTGCCCATCGCGGTGGGCTGGGGTGCCGCCGCCGAGCTGCGACAACCGCTCGGCCTCGCCGTGGTCGGCGGCCTCGCCGTGAGCCAGGCGCTGACGCTTTTCGTGACGCCGGTGCTCTTCCTGGGCTTCGAGGGGCTGGCCCGGCGTTTCAGCAGGCATTCCGGCGACGCCGCGCATCAGCCGGCCGAATAACGCCGCTTTCGCCGCTTCATCGAAGATCCTTCGCCGGACGGGGGTTCCCGCCCCCGTCCGGCGAAGATGCTTTCAGGCCCGGCCCGGACCTTTTCGCAGGGCTGCGATGTAGACTGGGGGGTGGCATCGCTCGCAAACGAGTGATTTATTGCGCCGCACCAGGGGTAGCGCGACCGAAAATTCGCCGCCGCCCGCTTCACAGGAACGAAGAGCAATGACCGAGCGCCCCGCCGCCGATGCACAGACCTTGACCCGGAAGGACGCGCGCACCCTCGGGCTCGCGGCCCTCGGCGGCGCGCTCGAATTCTACGACTTCATCATCTTCGTCTTTTTCGCGGCGGTCATCGGCAAGCTCTTCTTCCCGGCCAACAGCCCGGACTGGCTGCTGCAGATCCAGACCTTCGGCCTCTTCGCCGCCGGCTATCTGGCCCGGCCGCTAGGCGGGATCATCATGGCGCATTTCGGCGACAAGTCCGGCCGCAAGCGCATGTTCACCCTCTCGGTCTTCCTCATGGCCCTGCCGACGCTGGCGATCGGCCTGATGCCGACCTATGAGAGCATCGGCTATGCCGCGCCGATCCTGCTGCTGCTGATGCGCATGCTCCAGGGTGCGGCCATCGGCGGTGAGGCGCCGGGCGCCTGGGTCTTCGTGGCCGAGCATGTGCCCGCCAACCGCGTCGGCCTCGCCACGGGCATGCTGACGGGCGGCCTGACCGGCGGCATCCTCATCGGCTCGCTGATCGCGACAGCGGTGAACGTCATCTGGACCCCGGACGAGGTGCTGGCCCATGCCTGGCGCTACCCCTTCCTGATCGGCGGCGTTTTCGGCTTCGTGGCGATGTATCTGCGCCGCTGGCTGCATGAGACGCCGGTTTTCGAGAAGATGCGCGCCGCCCGCTCGCTGGAAGAGGGCCTGCCGCTGAAGCAGGCGCTGAAGGGCCATCTCGGCAGCGTGGCCGTCTCGATGATCGCGACCTGGATGCTAACGGCGGCCATCGTCGTGGTGATCCTGATGACGCCGACGCTGATGCAGAAGGTCTATCACATCCCGGCGTCCACGACCCTGATGGGCAGCGTGGCCGCCACCCTGACGCTGACCATCGGCGCCATCTGGTGCGGCGACCTGCTGGACCGCTTCGGCACCGCCAAGGTGGCGACGGTGGGCATGCTGGGCCTGATCGTGACGACCTATGCGCTCTATATCGGCGTGGTCGCCAATCCCGGCCTGCTGGTGGCGCTGCATGCCCTGGCCGGTGCCTTCGTGGGCGTGATCACCGTGGTGCCCTATGTGATGGTGCGCGCCTTCCCGCCCGCCACGCGCTTCTCGGGCGTGTCCTTCTCCTACAACGTGGCCTACGCCATCTTCGGCGGCATCACGCCGCTGCTGGTGGCCTCGATGCTGGCCTTCGACAAGCTCGCCCCGGCGCATTACGTGGCCGTGGTGACGCTGATCGGCCTGGTGGGCGTCACCTGGCGCCGCGGCGTGAAGTTCTCCCGCGCGGGCGAGGCCGAGGCGGTCTGACCGACTCCCCGCCCCGGGCCTTCCGGACATGAAAAAACCCGCCTGGCAGCGCGCCAGGCGGGTTTTTCTTTGCCCGGAGCGGGGCTCAAGGCCGCTTGGAAAGATCCGCGAAGCCCACGAAGCCCGTCTCGGTCCCGAAGGCGATCTGCGAGCCGTTCGAGTGCCAGGCGATGGCCGAGACAGGGCCACGGCCGGGGGCGGCGAGCGGCACCACCTTGCCCGTGGCCACATCCGTCATCAGCACCAGCCCATCGGCGAAGCCCGCGGCCACGACCTCATGCTGCGGATGGGTCGCGAGCGCCGTGCAGGGCACGCCGTCACCGCCGGCCAGTTCGGTCGGCGCCTTGCCCATCGGGCCGCCGCCGAAGAAGGGCCAGAGCACCACGCAATCCGCCCCGCTCGTCGCCAGCCATTTGCCCTTGGCCGTGAACTGGAAGGACTTCACCTTGGTCGGATAGCCGGACATCCGCATGTGCTGGCCATCGGCCAGACGCCAGCCATGCAGCGCATTCTCCTGCATGGAGGTGACCACATGCGTGCCGTCCGGGCTGATGGCGACGCCATTATGGCTGCCCTTCCATTCCAGGAAGCGCGGCTTGTCTTCCTTGGAATTCACGAACCACAGCGAGGCGCCATTGTAATGCGCCGCCGCGATCCGCTTGCCCTTGGCGTCGAAGGCGATGCCGCCCACGCTCGAGGGATGCGTCAGCGTCTTCAACGCCCCGCCCTTGCCGTCGAGGATATGCACCGCCTTGCCGACCGTCGCCGCGCGCAGGCCCGAGGGATGGGCGGCCACATGGTCCACCCATTTCATTGCGCCGTATTTGGCCAGTTCGGTGACCTGGCCCTCGGCATCGGTGCGGAGCAGCCGCCCGTCGTCGCCGCCGGTCAGGACGCCGGAGACGCCATCGGCCACCATGGAGAGGCAGGCGCCGTCATGCGCCTCGAGGCTCGCCCAGTCGCCCGGCGCCTTGTCGAGCGCGCCGAGCCGGACGGTGCCGTCGCCGAGGGCGAGGAAGCAGCCCTTGCCGTCGCGCCCGAAGGCGACGCCGACCACCCAGGCCCCGAGTTCGCCCGAGACACCCCGCGTGCGCAGGATGGCGTCGGCATCGTCCATCGTCGTCGCGTCGCTCATTCGGCGATGCAGCCTTCGAAGCCGCGGCGCAGCTGCGGGCGGTTCAGGTTGCGGCCGATGAAGACGATCTTGGAATGGCGCGGATCGCCTTCCTTCCAGGGGCCGATGAAATCGCCATCGGCGATCATATGCACCGCCTGGAAGGCGAAGCGCTGCTCCTCGCCCTTATAGGCCAGGATGCCCTTGGTGCGGAGCAGGTCCTGCCCCTTCACCTGGAGGAGATTGCTGATCCAGGCGTTGAACTTCTCCGGGTCGAGCGGCTGCTTGACCTCGTAGGAGACGCTCATGACGTCCTCGTTGTGCGAGTGGTTGTCTTCCGTGAGGAAGGTCGGCTCCCGCTCCAGGATGCGCTCCAGCTTGAAGGCCTCGCGCCCGATGATGCTCTCGACCGGCACGGCCGACTTGGTGGCGCGCTGGATCTCGGCATAGGGGTTGATGGACCGGATGCGGGCCTCGACGGCCTTGGCCTCCTCCTCGGTCACGAGATCCATCTTGTTCAGCACGATCAGGTCGGCGAAGGCGACCTGCTCCAGGGCTTCCTTCGTGTCTTCCAGGCGCTGGAGGAAGTGGCGCGCATCGACCAGCGTGACGATGGCGTCCAGCCGCGTCGCGCGCTTCACGTCCTCGTCCATGAAGAAGGTCTGGGCCACGGGGGCCGGGTCGGCCAGGCCCGTGGTCTCGACGATGATGCCGTCGAGCTTGCCCCGGCGCTTCATCAGCCCGCCGAGGATGCGGACGAGGTCGCCACGCACGGTGCAGCAGATGCAGCCGTTATTCATCTCGAAAACCTCTTCATCGGCATCGATGACGAGGTCGTTGTCCACGCCGAGCTCACCGAACTCGTTGATCACCACGGCGTATTTCTTGCCGTGATTCTCGGTGAGGATGCGGTTCAGCAGGGTTGTCTTGCCCGCCCCCAGATAGCCGGTGAGGACGGTGACGGGGACGGTTGTATCGGTATCGGACATGCGCGGCAGGCTCCCACCGGAAGGTTGGGGTTCGGTTGCAGCGTTATATGATACGGTCCCCGTCCCGGCTCAACCGGCGAGCACCGGATGTCTGATGCTCGCCCTCGGCGAAGCGCGCCCCGCTGCTCAGCCGTTTCCGCCCTCGGCGGCCGCAGTGACCGGTTGCCAGCGGATTTCCGGCTCTTCGCGGAAGGCGAAGCGCGCGAGGTGCCGGGCGACCACGTCCTCCAGCCGCGCCAGAGCCTCGGCATCGGCGGCGGTGATGGTCATGCGCAGGCCCTCCTCCCCGGCCTTGAGCGCGCAATGCCCGCCGGGAAAGTCGATGGAGCCCTCGCCCTCGCCCAGCACCACGGGCAGCTTGTGGCCGAAATGCTTGCAGAGCTGCGTCAGGAAACGCGCCGGCATCTCGACCCGGACCAGGGCCTCGCTCGCGGGGCGCATCAGCTGCGCTCCACGGCGCGGGCGGCCTCGTCCAGCACGGCGACCAGCTTATCGGCATCGCCCTCGCTGAGCGGGCCGCGCGAGAGGCGCATGCGCAGGGCGAGCTTGAAATTCTCCATCGCGCGCTCGACCTGGGGCGGAAGATCGCGGCCATGGCGGCGGCCGGCCTCCTCCATCTTGGCGAAGAGCATCTGCACGGAGGGCTGGTTGGTGGCCAGGAAGGCCCGGCCTTCCTCGGTGATGGTATAGAGCTTCTTCCCGCCCTCGGCCGTGTCGACGGTGACGTAGCCCGTCTCCTCCAGCAGGGTCAGGGTCGGGTAGATCACGCCCGGGCTCGGGCTATAGGCCCCGCCGGCCCGCTCCTCGATGCCCTTGATCAGCTCGTAACCATGGCTCGGCTTCTCCGCGATGAGGGAGAGGATCACCAGCCGGAGGTCGCCATGGGCGAAAAGGCGGCTCAGCCCGTCGCGCCCGCCCCGGCCATGCCGACCTGGGCCGTGGCCGCGGCCATGGCCGCGCCCGCCGAGGGGATCATGGCCGAGGGGGCCGCGGGCGAAATGCCGGCCGCCGTCGTGGCCATGGTGACCATGATGGCCGTCATGGCCATGGCCGCCCCGATGGCGGCGCAGAATACGATACAGCATGAGACTTTCCTCTCGATTGTGTTCTGTCATGTTTTAGATATATCTAAATACGCTCTATCGGCAAGATTTATCCGCGATAACTCACGTCTTCGTGAAGCCGCACTGCTTCCCCGCCCCCTTCCGCGTTGCAGCGAGGTCGAAACATCGGAGTCACGCGGCATGAACGCGACGATGAGCGGCCTGTTGGGCCGTCGCGCCGCTCGCGACAGTCTGACCATGGCCAGCAATGAGGCCACCCGCCCGCAGGAGGAGCAGAGCCTCATGCTGCCCTCCCGCGCGGCCAGGGGCAGCGGCAAGGCCAATGTCTGGCGCGTGACCAAAGCGAGCCGCGCCGCGCTGCTCTTCGACGGCGCCGGCTATTTCGGCGCCCTGCGCGAGGCCATGCGCAATGCCCGCAACAGCATCCTCATCGTCGGCTGGGATATCGACAGCCGCACGCGGCTCGTCGGCGAGAGCGGCCAGGCGGAGGACGGCTTGCCCGATACGCTGGCCCCCTTCCTGACCGAACTCGTCCGCCTCAACCCGCGCCTGCGGGTGAAGCTGCTGCTCTGGGATTACGCGGTGCTCTATGCGCTGGAGCGAGAGCGCCTGCCCGCCCTGGCCCTGCAATGGGGCACGCCGCCGCAGGTCGAGCTCTGCCTGGATGACGAGATGCCGCTCGGCTGCTCGCAGCACCAGAAATTCGTGGTGGTCGACGATTGCATCGCCTTCGCGGGCGGGCTCGACGTCACCATCCGCCGCTGGGACACCTCCGCCCACGAGCCTAACAATCCCGCTCGTGTGGACCCGGCCGGCCAGCCCTACCCGCCCTTCCACGACATGCAGATGCTGGTCGAGGGCGAGACGGCGCGCACCCTGGCCGAACTGGCCCGCCGCCGCTGGTCCCAGGCCGCCTGCGAGGATCTGCCTCCGCTGCGCGCCATGCCGGAGGAGACGCCCTGGCCCGCCTCGGTCCAGGCCGATTTCAACGATGTCAGCATCGGCATCGCCCGCACCATCCCCGCCGCCACCAATGGCGATGACGAGGTGCGGGAGGTGGAGAACCTCTTCCTCGACATGATCGCCCATGCGGAGACGGTGATCTATGCCGAAAACCAGTTCCTCACGAGCCAGCGCATCGCCCAGGCGCTGATCGCCCGGCTGGAGAAGAACCCGCGGCTCGAAGTGCTCTTCGTCGTGCCGCGCACGCAGCACACCTGGCTCGAGCATCGCACCATGCTCCAGCGCCGCATCCAGTTCCGTGACACGCTGATCGCCGCCGGGATGGGCGATAGGGTGCGCATCACCTACCCCGCGGTCGAGGAGCAGGAGGTGATGGTCCATGCCAAGGTCATGGTGGTCGACGACCGCTGGCTGCGCGTGGGCTCCGCCAATCTCGCCAACCGCTCCATGGGCACCGATAGCGAATGCGACCTGCTGGTCGAGGCCCGGACCGAGGAGGAGAAGGCCGGCATCCGACGCCTGCGCGACAGGCTGATCGGCGAGCATGTCGGCGCCAGCCCCGAGGAGGTGGCTGAGATCATGGCACGCGAGGGCAGCTTCTTCACCGCGCTCGACCGCCTGGCGGGCCGGCGCCAGAGTCTACAGCCGGTGGATGATGGCGAGGCCGACCCCCATGCCATGGCCGAACTCGGCGAGGTGGCGGACCCGGAGCGGCCCCTGCTGGTGAACCCCAATACCGGCACGCGCTCCCGCCTGGTGCTCATCGGCGGCGCGCTGCTGCTGGTCATGCTCGCGACGCTCGCCTGGCGCTATACGCCGCTGGCCGGCTATCTCTCGCCCGATGCCCTGCAGCGCTCGCTGGTTGCGGGCGGGGCCTGGGGGCCGCTGATCGCGCTGGGCTTCTTCCTGTTCCTCGGCCTTATCGCCTTCCCGGTGAATGTGCTCATCGCGGGCACGGCCATCGCCTTCGGCATATGGCCAGGCCTGCTCTATGCGGCCGCCGGCTGCATGGTCAGCGCGCTCGCGACCTATGCGCTGGGCCGCCGTGTGGGGCCGAAGCTGCTCCGCCGCATGCTGGGCCCGCGCATGAACCGCATCGGGCGCGGCATTGAGCGCAACGGCATCATGGCCGTCACCATCGTCCGCCTCATGCCCGTCGCGCCCTTCACCCTCGTCAATCTCGTGGCGGGCGCGATGAAGATCCGCTTCCTCGACTATACGCTCGGCACCGCGCTCGGCCTCGCGCCCGGCCTGGTGCTGATGGCGGCGGTGGGCGACCGGCTGCCGGCCATGTTCAACGACCCGAGCCGGAATGACGTGCTGGGCTTCACCGCCATCGTCATCGCCTGGATCGGCGTCTCCTTCGCCTTGCAATATCTGGTGCGCCGGCTTCGACGCAGCCGCGCCTCGGCGGCGTGAGGGCGGGACGCGCGCTGCTGCGCGCCGCGAGTTGGAATATCCATGCCGGCATCGGCAGCGACGGCAAGCGTGACCTGGACCGGATCGTGGCGCATCTCGCGCGCCACGCGCCCGATATCATGGCGCTGCAGGAGATCGATGCGCGCGGCGTCTTTCCCAACCCCTTCGCCACGCTGAAGGAGGCGCTGGGCGGCCATGGCGCCCATGCCGCGACCATCGTGGGTGCCGATGGCGACTATGGCCATGCCGTGATCAGCCGCTATCCGCTGCTGGAACAGCGGCTGCACGACATCTCCGTCTCGGGGCGCGAGCCGCGCAGCATCATCGAGGCGCATGTCGCGACGCCGGCCGGCCCGCTGGCCGTGCTCGCCGCGCATTTCGGGCTGAGGATGGGCGAAAGGCGTTACCAGGCCTCGATCCTCGCCGAGCGGGCCCGCGCCATCGAGGGGCCGCTCCTGGTGCTGGGCGATTTCAACGACTGGAGCTGGCGCGGCCCCGTCGCCCGCGCGCTCGGCCCGATCATGCCCGACCGAACGGCGCATCTTACCTTCCCCGCCCGCTTTCCCTGCTTCGGGCTGGACCGCATTTTCGCCCGCCCAGCGGGGCTGCTGCGGCATAGTTTCACCGATCGCCGCGCCGGACCGGCCTCCGACCACCTGCCGGTGATTGCCGATATCCGGATGCCCTGACGCGAAAGGGGCCAAACAAAAAAGGGCCGCCCAAAGACGGCCCTTTCGCAGCAGGACGGCGAGCTGGCCTCAGACGTCGAGATTCGCGACCTTCAAGGCATTGCCGACGATGAATTCGCGGCGCGGTTCCACCACGTCGCCCATCAGCGTCGAGAAGACCTGCTCGGCATCGTCGGCATCGTCGATGCGCACCTGAAGCAGGCTGCGCACTTCCGGATCGAGCGTTGTCTTCCAGAGCTGGTCGGGATTCATCTCGCCCAGGCCTTTGAAGCGCTGGATCGAGAGGCCCTTGCGGCCCTGGGCGAAAATCTTCTCCAGCGCCGACATGGGGCCATTGGCCTTCACCGTCGTGCTGTCCATCACCAGCGTCGCGGGCTCCAGCCACTGCTCGCCGAAGGCCGCCGCGCGCTCGTCGAGCCAGCGGGCTTCGGCACTGCGCAGCGCCGCCGGGTCGAGGCTGTGGCGCTCGGCGACACCGCGCACCACGCGGCCCATGACGAGGCCTTCCGGCCCCGCCGTTACCGCCCAGGTGCGCTCGGAGGGCGCGGCCATGGCATTGAGCCGCTGCACAAGAATTTGCGCCGCCGCCGTGCCCTTCTCGGCATCGAGCGTAAGCGCGCCGGCAACGGCGGCCTGCTCCACGATCTCGGCCGGAACGCTGGCCGCCAGGCGCTGGATGCGCCGCGTCGCCTGCCGCAGGCTCTCCACGCGCTCGCGCAGCTCCTCGCCCGTCAGCACGTCGCCATTGGCATAGGTAATGGTCGCCGAGCCCAGCGCCTTCTCCAGGAGGAAGGCGTCCAGCGCCGCATCGTCCTTGAGATAGCGCTCCTCATTGCCACGCTTGGCGCGATAGAGCGGCGGCTGGGCGATGTAGATATGCCCGCGCGCGATCAGCTCCGGCATCTGCCGGAAGAAGAAGGTCAGCAGCAGCGTGCGGATATGCGAGCCGTCCACGTCGGCGTCCGTCATGATGACGATGCGGTGGTAGCGCAGCTTATTCGCGTCGAACCCGCCCTTCTCGGGCGGGCCCGAGCCGATGCCCGTGCCGAAGGCGGTGATGAGCGTGCCGATTTCCGCGCTCGACAGCATCTTGTCGATGCGCGCGCGCTCCACGTTCAGGATCTTGCCTTTCAGCGGCAGGATCGCCTGGAAGCGGCGATCACGGCCCTGCTTCGCGGAACCGCCTGCCGAGTCACCCTCGACGAGGAAGATTTCCGACTTCGCCGGATCCTTCTCCTGGCAATCGGCCAGCTTGCCCGGCAGCGTCGCGATATCCAGCGCCGTCTTGCGGCTAACCTTCTCGCGGGCGAGCTGGGCGGCCTTGCGCGCGGCGGCCGCGAGCACGACCTGGTCGAGCACGACCTTGGCTTCCTTCGGATGCGTCTCGAACCAATGCGAGAGCGCCTCGGCAACCGCGGCCTGCACCACGGGCTGCACTTCCGAGGAGACCAGCTTGTCCTTCGTCTGCGACGAGAACTTGGGGTCCGGCACTTTCACGGAAAGAACGGCCGTCAGCCCCTCGCGCATATCCTCGCCCGAGAGCTCGACCTTCTCTTTCTTCGCGTAGTCTTCGGCATATTTCATCACCACGCGCGTCAGCGCCTGGCGGAAACCGGCCTGGTGCGTGCCGCCGTCGCGCTGCGGGATGTTGTTGGTGAAGCAGAGCGCGACTTCATGAGGGCTCGTATTCCACCACATCGCCAGCTCGACGCGGATGCCGTCGACTTCCTTGGAAACGACGCTGATGGCGGGCCGGAAGATGGGCTCCTTCGCGCGGTCGAGCCATTCCACGAAGGCGGCGATGCCGCCCTTGAAGCAGAAGGCCACTTCCTGCGCCGGCGTGTGCCGCTCGTCCTTCAGGGTGATGGCGAGGCCGGAATTGAGGAAGGCCAGCTCGCGCAGGCGCTTCTCCAGGATGCCGAACTCATACTCGGTCTTGGTGAAGGTGCCGGCCGACGGCTTGAAGGTCACTTCCGTACCGGTCGGATGGTCCGAGGGGCCGACCACTTCCAGCGGCTTCACCGTCTCGCCATGCTCGAAGCGGATGAAGTGCTCCTTGCCCTCGCGCCAGATGCGGACTTCCATCCATTCCGACAGCGCGTTGACGACCGCGGCGCCCACGCCGTGCAGGCCGCCCGAGACCTTGTAGGAATTCTGGTTGAACTTGCCGCCCGCATGCAGGCGCGTCAGCACCACCTCGGCGGCGGAGACGCCTTCCTCGGCATGCATGCCGACGGGGATGCCACGGCCATCGTCGGTGACGGTGACGGAGCCGTCGCCATTGAGCACCACGTCACAGCGCGTGGCATAGCCGGCCTGGGCCTCGTCCACGGCATTGTCGATGATCTCGAAGGCCATGTGATGCAGGCCCGAGCCGTCATCGGTGTCACCGATATACATGCCGGGGCGCTTGCGGACGGCCTCGAGGCCCCGCAACACGGTGATCGAAGCGCTATCGTAGGCGTCGGGCTGGCCGTCAGCGCCAGTCGCGCGGGCGTCGTCACTCATGCGCGCGAACCACTCCTGTTGAATCGCATCATTGGAGAGGTTTTATAGCGCATTTCGTTGAAAAGTCTAAATCGGGAGGGCGCCGCCCTCCCGAACCCACCCGCCAGGGGCCAAGCGGCCCCTGGACCGGCATTTTGGGGGTCAGGACAGAGACGAAAGCCCTTCCGGCGAGGCCGTGAAGCGCTCCGCAACGCCCGCCAAGGGCTCGAACATGGCCGCATCCGTGCCCGTCAGCACGCTTTGCGCCGGCAGCGCCGCCAGGGCCTCGAACAGCGCCGTCCGCCGGCCCTCATCCAGATGCGCGGCCACCTCATCCAGCAGCAGCAGCGGCGCGAAGCCCCGCGCCGCGCCGATCAGCGCCGCATGACCCAGCACGACCGAGACGAGCAGCGCCTTCTGCTCGCCTGTGGAGCATAATTCGGCCGGGACGTTCTTCTCGGCATGGGTCATGCGCAGGTCGGTTTTATGCGCGCCCACGGCGGCACTCCCCGCGGCCGCATCCCGCGCCCGGTTCGCCGCCAGATCGGCCCGCAGGCGTTCCTCCACCTCCAGCGCGGGCATTTCCTCCAGCGCCGCCGCGATGGGGCAGGCAAGGTCGAGCCGCGCGATGGGAAAGGCGCCCACGACGCCGCCGGCCAGCACCGCGTTCAGCCGCTGCACCAGCGCCCGGCGCGCGGCCACGGCCGCAACGCCGTGGGAGGCCATGGCATCCTCCAGCGCCGCCAGCCAGCCGGCATCGCCACGCCGCTCGGCCAGGAGCCGGTTCCGCTGCGCCGTCGCATTCTCATAGGCCGCGACCGCGCGGGCATGGCTCGGCTCCAGCGCCCAGACCAGCCGGTCCAGAAAGCGCCGCCGCTCCGAGGCCCCTTCCTGGAAGAGCCGGTCCATCTGGGGGGTGAGCCAGACCACGGCGATATGCGCCGCCAGTTCCGTCTGCGCCTTCACCGGCATGCCGTCGAGCCGGAAGGTCCGCTTGTCGAGCGGCCCATCGGGCGGGGTGCCGGTGCCGATATCCACTTCGCCGGTGGGCGTCGCGAGCCGACCCGAGACGGCCCAGGGTAAGGCGTCCTCGCCCACCCTGCGCCCCAGATCGCCGATCTTCGCCCCGCGCATTCCGCGCCCGGGCGCCAGCAGCGAGATGGCTTCGAGGAGATTGGTCTTCCCCACCCCGTTCGGCCCCGTGACGACGAGCACGGGTGCCTGGAAGCGCGCTTCTAGCGCCGCCCAGGACCGAAAGTCCTTCAACATCAGTCGCGTGAGTCTGAGAGCCGGCAAGGCCATTTGATCTAAGGCCCAAATTTCGCCGGGGTCCGGGGTGGCGCTTGCCACCCCGGCGGGGGCGTGGGGGCTGCGCCCCCACTCTTTGCTTGGCGCCCTGCGGGCGCGGGGGCTGCGCCCGCACTCTCAGCTTGGCGCCCTGCGGGCGCGGGGGCAGCGTCCCCGATCACACCCGCATCGGCATGAGGACGTAGAGCGCCTCGGGCTTGGCGCTATCCGCCACGATCGTCGGCGCCGAGCCGTCCGAGAAGCGGAATTCGAGCTTCTCGCCCACCTGGTCGGTAATGTCCTTCAGGTAGCGCGCCTGGAAGCCGATCTCGAGGGGGGTGCTGTCATAGCTCACCGAACCGTCGTCCAGCTCTTCCTGCGCCTGGCCCTGGTCGGGGCTGATGGCGGTCAGGAGAAGGTGGTTCTGGCCGATGGAGAGCTTCACCGGGCGCGAGCGCTCGCTGGAAATGGCCGCCACGCGGTCCACAGCGGCGGCGAACTCGCCCTTGCCGACGCGCAGGATCTTGTCGTTCGCCTTGGGGATGACGCGTTCGTATTCCGGGAAGGTGCCGTCGATCAGCTTGCTGGTGAGCTGCACGGTCCCGAAGGTGAAACGGATCTTGGTGTCAGAGAGCTGCACCGCGATCTCGTCCGGGGTTTCCTCGGCGAGCTTGCGGATCTCGTTCACCGTCTTGCGCGGCACGATCACGCCCGGCATGCCCGAGGCGCCGTCCGGCAGGGCCTCTTCCACGCGGGCGAGGCGGTGGCCGTCGGTCGCAACCGCGCGCAGCACCTTCTGCCCGTCGCTCTCGCTGGCATGCATGTAGATGCCGTTGAGGTAATAGCGCGTCTCTTCGGTGGAGATGGCGAAGCGGGTGCGGTCGATCAGGTCGCGCAGCACGCCGGCCTTCAGGTTGAACTTCACCGGCATCTTGCCCTCGGTCATCGAGGGGAATTCCTCGACCGGGAGCACGTTCATCTTGGTCGCGAAGCGGCCGGCCCGCAGATCCAGCGGCGCGTCGCCGCCCGGATGGTCCAGCTCGACCTTCGCGGTATCCGGCAGCTTGCGGACGATCTCATAGAGCGTCGCGGCGGGGGCCGTGGTGCGGCCGGGGCGGGCGATGGCCACGCCGGGCACCTCCTCCACGACCGCGATTTCCATATCCGTCGCCGTCAGCCGCAGCACGCCGTCACCGGCGACGAGCATGACGTTCGCGAGAATGGGGATGGTGTTGCGGCGCTCGACGACCGACTGCACATGGGCCAGCGCCTTGAGCAGCAGCGCCCGATCGACGGAGAATTTCATGCGTCGCACATCCCTGAATCAATGGGCCTGACGATGGGCGCCAGAATGGCACCCAGGGGGGGAAACGAGCCGATTCGGCAGGAGGCTATCCTACACGCGGGCAATTTAAGGGCAAATGAAGGCCAGGGAAAGCAAGCCTCCGGTGGCTCAGCCGGGTTGTGTGGCCCGGTAGGGCAGCGTGTGAATCTCGAAGGCCCAGGAGAGCCGCCCGCCGGTCTGGGTATTGTCGGCCGGCGGCAGGGCCTCCGGGTCATCGAGTGTCGCCAGCGCGATGTCGATCTCACCGGGATAGTTCTCGGCGCAGTAGGTCAGGCTGGTGCCGCACCGGGGGCAGAAACTGCGCTCCACGCCGGGGCTCGAGGCGAAGCGCGCCGGCTCGCCCGAGATCAGCCGGTAATCGCCGCGCGCGACGCTGAACCAAGCGACCATGGGCGCGCCCACGATGCGGCGGCAATCCGCGCAATGGCAAACCGTGGGGTGGAAAGGCTCGCCATGGGCCTCATAGCGCACGTGGCCACAGAAACAGCCGCCCTTGAGCATCCGCGCCTCCCCTTCTCTACTGAGAAGAGGCTAGCGCGGGCCGGGTTCAGGTTTCCAGCATCCGCCGCAGCAGCTCGACATCCTCGGCGAAGGCGCTATCGGCCTGCATCAGCTCCGCGACGCGCGAGACGGCATGCATCACCGTCGTATGGTCGCGATTGCCGAAGCGGCGGCCGATTTCCGGCAGGGAGCGGCTGGTGAGCTGCTTGGCCAGATACATCGCCACCTGGCGCGGCCGCGCCACATTGCGCGCGCGCCGGGCGGAGGACATGTCGGTCAGGCGGATATTGTAATGCTCCGCCACCTTCCGCTGGATCTCTTCGATCGTCACGCGGCGGTCGTGAGCACGGAGAATGTCGTGCAGCACCTCCTGCGCGCCCTCGAGCGTCACCGGGCGGCCGAAGAGGTTCGCATGGGCGATCAGGCGGTTCAGCGCGCCTTCCAGCTCGCGGACATTGCTCGTGATCTTATGCGCGAGGAATTCCAGCACCTTGGGCGGCACGGCCACACCCGCCTGGCTCGCCTTGGCCTGGAGGATGGAGATGCGCAGCTCATAGGTCGTCGCATGGATATCGGCGACCATGCCGCAGCCGAGGCGCGTGCGCAGGCGGTCTTCCAGGCCCGAGAGGTCGCTGGGCGACTTGTCGGCCGAGACCACGATCTGCTTGCCGGCATCGATCAGGGCATTGAACGTATGGAAGAATTCTTCCTGCGTATTGTCCTTGCCGATGAGGAACTGGAGGTCGTCGATCATCAGCACGTCGACCGAACGCAGGCTCTCCTTGAACTCCATCGTGCTCTGCGAGCGCAGCGCGGCGATGAAGCGGTACATGAACTTCTCGGCCGACATATACGCGACCGTCCGCCCCTCGCCGATCGACCAGGCGACGGCATGCATCAGATGCGTCTTGCCCAGGCCGACGCCGCCATAGAGGAAGAGCGGGTTGAAGCCGGGGCTGTTCGGATGCTCGGCCACGCGGCGGGCGCAGGCATAGGCGAATTCGTTCGGCTTGCCGACAACGAAGCTGTCGAAGGTGAAGCGCGCATCGAGGGGCGCGGCCCATTCGCCGCGCGGGTCCATCGCGGGGCGGCCCTCGGCACGGGGCTCCGCACGCGTTTCAGGGCGGGCTTCGGGGCGGGCCTCGGCCATGACGGGGGCGGGCGCCGGCGAAGAAAGGCTCTGCGCCAGGCCCGGCGCGTCCTCGGCCTCATCATCGTCGCTGAGTGGGCGCGGCTCGGGGGCCACGCGCACATCCACGCGGCGCACGCCGATATTCTCGGCCTGCCAGAAAAGCCGCAGCTTGTCGCCGTAATGCTGGCGCACCCAATCGCGCATGAAGCGCGTGGGAAGGACGATGACGACCTCGTCGCCCTCGATGGCGACCAGCGTCATCTGCTTGAGCCAGGTGCGATAGGCGACATCGCCCACATCGGTCTTCAGCCGGCCCCGGACTCGCGCCCAGGCCTCGGCGATTTTCCCCGATGGCGTCACCCCAGACCCGCTGAACTCCTGGTCCATGCGATGCAACTGCCCCTGCCTGTCCGTCGAATTCAACCCAAAGTCGAACGTCAGCCCGGAACGGGTGCGCTTCTCACGCCTCCCCAAGGAGGTCCTGACCGGACACTCCCCCTCTCTCCAGAGCCAACCTAACGCGCTCCCGTAGGGCGCGTAAACACAAGTTATGTAGTGCTTCTGTATTCGCGAAGCGCGCACGCAGAAACGCGCTGCCAAAAGACAGCGCGTGCCTCGGTCATTACTTCAATTTTACTTTAAGCGCCCAGGATAGCCGCGGCCCGAAGGCCGCGGGGGCGCTGCCGTTCAGCCGGCAGCGGTATCCAGGGACTTAACGCGCGCGGAAAGGCGCGAGAGCTTACGCGACACCGTGTTCAGGTGCATCACGCCCTTGGTGGCGGCGCGCTGCATCTCCGGCTGCGCGGCCTTCAGGGCCTCGGTGGCGGCAGCCTTGTCGCCCGTGGCGATGGCGCGCTCAACCTTGCGCAAGAAGGTGCGGACGCGGGCGCGGCGCGCATTGTTGCGCGCATTGCGCTTTTCGTTCTGGCGGATGCGCTTACGCGCGGAGTCCGTATTGGCCATGACGCTCTTCTAAACCGAATGGTTGGAAGGTGGCCGCCAACCCGAATGGTCGGCGGCGGGGAGGGCGGGTTCTATCCGTCCCCAGCCTATCCCGTCAAGGCACGGGAGAGCGAGTCATCACAAGGCAGGGCTGCGTCTTTCGCCCCTTGGCCTCGCCCCTTTTCGCGAGACTCAGCCCTGGCGGAAAACCGGCTTCCGCTTCTCGGCGAAGGCGGTCATCCCCTCCTTCTGGTCCTCCGAACCGAAAAGCGAGAGGAACATCCGCCGCTCGGCCCGCACGCCCTCGCGGAGGCTTGTCTCCAAAGCGGTATTCACCGCCTCCTTGGCCATCTGCACAGCCGGGGCGGAGAGCGCGCCGATCTTCCCGCCGATCTTCAGCACCTCCGGCAGCAGCGCCTCGGCGGGCACCACGCGCGCCACGAGCCCGGCCGCGAGCGCCTCCTGCGCGTTGATCATCCGGCCGGTGAGGACCATGTCCATCGCCAGCGCCTTGCCCACCGCCCGCGTCAGCCGCTGCGAGCCGCCGGCGCCGGGGATGATGCCGAGATTGATCTCCGGCTGGCCGAATTTCGCCGTCTCCGACGCCACGATCATGTCGCACATCATGGCCAGTTCACAGCCGCCGCCGAGCGCGAAGCCCGAAACCGCCGCAATCACCGGCTTCCTCACCCGCAGCACCGTCTCCCAGGGCGCGATGAAGTCGTTCTGATAGGTGCCGGGGAAGGTCCGGTCCTTCATCTCCTTGATATCGGCCCCGGCGGCGAAGGCTTTCTCATTGCCGGTGATGACGATGGCGGCGATGGCGGGGTCGGCATCGAAGCCCAGCAGCGCCTCGCCCAGCTCGGCCATCAGCTGGTCGCACAGGGCGTTCAGCGCCTCGGACCGGTTGAGGCGGATAATGGCCGTACGGCCCTGGGTCTCGGTGAGGATCATGGCTGTTTCCTATGCCTTCTTCTGCCAGCCGCGCTCGCCCTGCTGCCAATAGGTCAGCACATGGCCCGCGGCCTTGGCCGTCTTCCACCGCTGCCGGGCGGCGGCAACGGCCATCTCGTCCTGCCCGTCGAACATGTCGAAGACGCGGTCGAATTGCTCGAGGGAGGCCGCCTCTGCCCCATCGACGAGGAAGAGGAACTTCGCCCCATTGGGCGCCTCATCCTCCGTGGTGAGCCAGATGGGCTGCATCTCGGCCTGGCCGCTGGCCTTGCTGCCATGGGGCAGCCAGTCCGGGTCCTGCGAGAGCCAGAGCGCGGTATCGAGGGCGGCCAGCCGCTCCTGCTCGCCCACCTTCACCACGGCGCGGCCGCCGCTGCTCAGCACGCGGCCGAGCAGCTTGGGCAGCGCCTGGTCCAGCGGCGTGCGGGTCAGGTGATAGAAGCCGATCTCGCTCATGCTTCCCTGTTCATGCTCTATGCGGGTCCTCGAAACGCGCTTCCACCAGCGCATCCAGCAGCCGCACTCCGAACCCCGTGGGGCCGCGCGGCCCCAGCGGCGAGGGTGCGCCGCGCTCTTCCACCCCCGCGATATCCAGATGGGCCCAAGGCCCGTCGCCCGCGAATTCGCGCAGGAAGGCCGCCGCATGGCAAGCGTCGGGCAGGAACTTCTGCGGCCAGCCCGCCGAACCGTCCCGCACCGGGGTGCCGCATTGCTTGATGTCGGCGATGTCGCTCTCGAGCGCCGCGCGATGCCCCTCGCCGATCGGCATGGGCCAGAGCCGCTCGCCCGTCGCCTCCCCCGCCGCCGCGAGGGCCGCCATCAGCGGCGCGTCATTCCCGAAGAGCCCCGCCCGCTGATGTCCCAGCGCCGTGACGATGGCCCCGGTGAGCGTCGCGAGGTCGATGATCGCCTCGGGGCGGAAGGCCGTCCGCGCGTAATGCAGCGCATCGGCCAGCACCATGCGCCCCTCGGCATCGGTATCGATGGTCTCGACCGTGCGGCCCGAAAGGGTGGTGATCACATCCCCCGGCCGCCAGGCATTCCCGCCCACGGCATTCTCGGCAATGGCGATCACCGCCGCCGCCGGGGCCGGGCTGTCGCGCAGCGCGAGGGCCATGATGGCGCCCGCGGCGGCGGCGGCCCCGGCCATATCGGCCCGCATCGCCTCCATCCCGCCAGCGGGCTTGATGGAAATGCCGCCCGTGTCGAAGACGATGCCCTTGCCCACGAAGACGACCGGCGCCGTCGAATGCCGCCCTCGCCAGCGCAGCACCGCGAGGCGCGGCCCCTCCTGCGCCGCCTGCCCCACGGCCAGCAGCGCGCCGAACCCCGCCTTGGCCAGGCGCTTCGGGCCCAGCACGTCCACGGCGATGCCGAATTCGTCCAGCGCCTCGAGCCGCCGCGCGAATTCCTTGGGCGTCAGGATATTGGCCGGCAGCGCCACCAGGTCCCGCGCGAAGAAGGTGGCGCGCAGCACCGCCTCTTCCCGCTCCCAGGCCGCCGCCAGGGCCTTGGGCTCATCGCCCAGCAGCTCGATCCGCCGCAGCGCGGGCGCCGGGCCCGGCGCGCCGGGCGGCGTCCAGGCGCGCAGCACCAGCCCGGCCGCCAGGGCCGCGCCCATCTCGGGCGAGAGGCCCCGCGCATCGATCGCCACACGCGGCGCGGCGAGCAGGCAGGTGCCGGCCCTGCCCCCGGCCTCCCGCGCCTCGTTCGGCCCGCCCGGCGCCGCGATGCCGCTCAGCACTGCCGGAAGCGGCAGCCAGCAACGGATGGCCTTGGCCTCACCGGGGCGGAACCCGCCCGCTTCGGCCGCCGCGCCATAGCCGGCAGGCACCGCCCCGCCCGCCGGCACCGGCAGGAGGAGCGGGTGCTCGCCCTCCGGTTCCCCGGCGCGGCACTGTACCGCGATGGGCAGGGAGAAGCCGTCGCTCACCCTTCGTAGTGGTCCGCCACCAGCCGATCGAGCAGGCGCACGCCGAAGGCCGTGGCGCCCTTGGGCACCGGCCCCTGGTCCTTGCTGCTCCAGGCCGTGCCCGCGATATCCAGATGCGCCCAGGGAATGGGCTGGCCATCGCGGCTCTCGACGAAGCGCTGGATGAACTGCGCCGCCGTGATCGAGCCGCCCGCGCGCCCGCCGCCCACATTCTTCATGTCGGCGATGTCGGAGCGGATCTGCTTGTCATAGGCATCGCCCAGCGGCATGCGCCACAGCGCCTCGCCCACCGTGCCGCCCGAGGCGATCAGCTGCTGGCTCAGCGCATCGTCATTCGAGAAGAGCCCGGCATGCTCATGGCCCAGCGCCACGATGATCGCGCCCGTCAGGGTCGCGAGATCGACCATGAATTTCGGCTGGAACTTCTGCTGCGCATACCAGAGCACATCGGCCAGCACGAGCCGGCCCTCGGCATCGGTATTGATCACCTCGACGGTCTGGCCCGAAGCGGTCTTCACCACGTCGCCCGGCCGCTGCGCGCTGCCCGAGGGCATGTTCTCGACCAGGCCGACGAGCCCGACCACATCGACCTTCGCCTTGCGCCCGGCCAGTGCCGCCATGAGGCCGATGACGGTGCCTGCACCCGCCATGTCCCACTTCATGTCCTCCATGCCGCCGGCCGGCTTGATGGAGATGCCGCCGGTATCGAAGGTCACGCCCTTGCCGATGAAGCAGAGGGGCTGGCTCGCCTTCTTGCCCTTGCCGCTGCCGTTCCAGCGCATCACCACGATGCGCGGCTCCTGCACCGAACCCTGCGCCACGCCCAGGATGGCGCCCATCCCGTGCTTCTTCATCTCCTTCGGGCCCAGCACCTCGACCTGCACGCCCAGCTTCTCCAGCGCCACGCAGCGCTCGGCCATCTCGGCGGGGAAGAGCACGTTCGGCGGCTCGCTCACCAGCGTGCGGGTGAGGAAGACGCCCTCGGCCAGCGCCTTGCGCGGCGCCCAGGCCGCCCGCGCCCCGGCCGGATCGGCGGAGAGGATGGAGAGCGCGGCGAGCTTCGGCTTATCCTCCGACTTCTCGGTCGTGCGATACTTGTCGAAGCGCCAGGCGCGCAGCACGGCACCCAAAGCGAGATCGGCCGCACCTTCCGCCCCGAGCGGCCCGCCCGCCAGGGCGCGGGCGTCGATCACCGCCTCCGATTCGGCGGAAAGGGCCGTCACGGCGCTGGCCCCGGCATTCTCGGCGACGATCGAGGTGAGCTTCGCGCGCAGCCCGAGCCCGATGGCGATCACGCGGGAGAGCCCGGCGCCCGGCGCCAGAATGGTCGTGACCTGGCCCTTCTTGCCCTTGAACTCGGCGGCCTGCAGCGCCCGCAGCACCGCCCCGCCCGTCGCCTCATCGGCTTCCTGCCAGGGCCCCGCGGCCAGGTCGTCTTCCGCGAGCAGCAGCACCAGGGCGCCCGCCTTGGGCAGCGAGGCTTTGGGGAAGCTGATATCGAGCATGCGGCACCTCTCGGTCGTCAGGCTGGTAGGAAGCGGAAGTATGGGGCCTTTGGCCAGCCCTGGTAAGGGCACCACGCCAGACCGGCGCAAGAAGCAAGACAATTCCCCCGAGGGAAATAGTATAGCGCGAGATATGAACGACCGTGCCCTGCTCGACCTTGCCGCTGCCCTCTCGGAGAAAGCCTCGGCCGCCATCATGACCATCCGCGCCGCCGGTTTCGCGGTCGAGCGCAAGTCCGACGAGAGCCCGGTGACCGAGGCCGACCGCGTCGCCGAGGCGCTGATCACCGAGGGGCTGCGCGCCGCGACACCCGATATCCCCGTCGTCGCGGAGGAAGAGGTGGCCGCCGGCATGAACACCGCGCCGGGCCCGCGCTTCTGGCTGGTCGACCCGCTGGACGGCACGCGCGAATTCGCCGCCGGGCGCGAGGAATTCACCGTCAATATCGGCCTCATCGTCGATGGCCGCCCGCATCTCGGCGCCTGCGCCATTCCCGCCACGGGCGAGATCTTCCTCGGCATCATGGGCGATGGCGCCTGGAAACAGTGGAAGGGCGAGCGCAAGCCCATCGCCGTGCGCCAGCCGCCGGCCGAGGGCATCACCGTCATGGCCAGCCGCCATTACGCCGATGATCCGCGCCTGACGCCCTTCCTGGAGGGCCGCAAGGTCGCCAAGGTCATCAATGCCGGCTCGGCGCTGAAATTCTGCCGCCTGGCCGAGGGCGCGGCCGACCTATACCCCCGTTTCGGCACCACCATGGAATGGGACACTGCCGCCCCCCAGGCCGTGCTCGAGGCGGCCGGTGGGACGGTGCGGAATTTCGATGGCAGTCTGCTACGCTATGCCAAGCCCGGCTGGGCCAACGAACCCTTCATCGCCACGGGAGCCGTCCGATGACACGTCTTCTCCCCGCCGATGCCGTCGAGGAAGCGGGCGCCCTGCTCCGCGCCGGCCAGCTCGTGGCCTTCCCGACCGAGACCGTCTACGGCCTGGGCGCCGATGCGCGGAATGCCGCGGCCGTCGCCGCCATCTACGAGGCCAAGGGGCGCCCCAGCTTCAATCCGCTGATCAGCCATTTCGCCGAGCCCGAGGCCGCTTTCGAGGAAGTGGTGCCCGATGAGCGCGCCCGCCTCCTCGCCCGCCATTTCTGGCCTGGGCCGCTCACCCTCGTCCTGCCGCGCAGCCCCCGGGGCCAGGTGAGCCAGCTCGCCGGGGCCGGGCTCGAGACGCTCGCCGTCCGGGTGCCGGGCCATGAACAGGCCCTCGCCGTGCTGCGCGCCGCGGGCGTGCCCATCGCGGCACCCTCCGCCAATCCCTCGGGCGGCATCTCCCCCACCTCGGCCCAGCATGTGCTCGACGGGCTCTCGGGCCGGATCGCGGCGGTGTTGGAAGGGGCGAATTGCACGGTCGGCGTGGAATCCACGGTGCTGGACCTCACCGGCCCCATCGCGGTTCTCCTCCGCCCCGGCGCCGTCACGACCGAAGCCATCGAGGCGCTGCTGGGCGAGCGCATCTTCCGCGCGCGGGAAACTGCCGCCGCGCCGAAATCCCCCGGTATGCTGCTCTCGCATTACGCGCCGACGCTCCCGGTGCGGATCAATGCCGTCTCGGTCGATGAGCGCGAGGCGCTTCTGGCCTTCGGCCCGCCCATGCGGGGCGCCGCGCTGACCTTCCAGCTCAGCGCCCCCGGCGACACGACCGAGGCCGCGACCCGCCTCTTCCAGGGCCTGCGGGAACTCGACGCCCAGGGCCAGAAGCTCGGCCTCGATTGCATCGCCGTGATGGCCATCCCCATGGCGGGATTGGGCGAAGCGATCAATGATCGGCTGACCCGCGCGGCGGCGCCGCGTTAGTCATCGATCCGCGCGGCGGCGCCGCGCTAAGCTACTGATCGCCCACGCTTCCTCCGAGGCGGGCGATTCGCCTGCCCTGGAGGCCCGCATGTCCGACGATCGCATCACCCTGACCGGCGAGGGCCTTTCGGCCGCCATCAAGCTCACCGGCGCCGAGCTTTGCAGCCTCCAGGACGCCGAGGGCCGCGAATGGCTCTGGCAAGCCGGCCCCGCCTGGCCGCGCCATGCGCCCGTGCTCTTCCCCATCGTCGGGAAGCTCAAGGGCGACCGGCTCCAGGCCAAGGGGCAGGATTTCCGCGTCACTCAGCACGGCTTCGCCCGCGACAAACGCTTCACCCCTAGCGCGCAGAGCGCCTCCGCCTGCACCTTCACCCTGCAGGACGATGCTGAGACCCGCGCCCTCTTCCCCTTCGCCTTCCGCCTGATCATCGGCTGGAAGATCGAGCAGGGCGCGCTGGTGCAGACGCTCACGGTCGAGAATCCGGGCGCCGAGCCGCTGCCCTTCTCCCTCGGCCTGCACCCGGCCTTCGCCTGGCCCCTCCCCGGCGCGCGGGACAAGGCGGGCCATTGGCTGGACTTCGCGCAGAGCGAGCCCGCCCCCATCCGCCGCCTCGACAATGGCGGGCTGGACGAGGCGCGGCCGAGCCCCATCGCCGGCAACCGGCTCGACCTGCATGACGGCCTCTTCGCCGAGGACGCCATCATCCTCGACCCCGTGGCCAGCCGCGGCCTGCGTTTCGTCGGCCCGGAGGGTCAGGCCATGACCGTGCAGTGGGAGGGCTTCCCCACGCTCGGCATCTGGAGCAAGCCGGGCGGGGCCGATTTCCTCTGCATCGAGCCCTGGCAGGGCTATGCCAGCCCCGTCGGCTGGGATGGCGATTTCGCGGCCAAGCCCGGCACCGTCACCCTGGCACCGGGCGAGGCCCGCCGTTTCACCGCGCGCTTCAGCCCGCGTTGACGCGCTCCCATTTCGCGCAGAAAGCCTCGATATCGCTGGACTGGAAATCCTTGAGCCGTTCCATGACGGTCTCGAAGGGCCAGTCCCACCAGGCCATGGCCTGGAGCCGCGCGGCCAGTGCGGGCGGGACACGGTCGCGCAATTTCTTCGCCGGCACGCCGCCCACGATCGTATAGGGCGCGACATCCTTCGCCACGACCGCACCCGCCGCCAGCACCGCGCCATCGCCAACGGTGACGCCCGGCAGCACGATCACCCCATGCCCGATCCAGACGTCATTGCCGATCACCACCCGGTCCTTACGGCGATCGACGAAGAACTTCCGGTCCCGTTCCTGCGAGGCATCGTAATATTCGGGGCAGTAGGTGAAGCGATGGATGGTGGGCCGGTCCAGCGGGTGGTTCGGTGCGCCGATCCGCACCGAAGCGGCGATGGCACAGTATTTCCCGATCTCGGCGTCGGCCACCATGCAATATTGGCCGAGATAGCTATAATCGCCGATCGTGCAATATTCGAGCGCCGTGTCATGGCCGATCTCGCAGCAGACACCCAGGGTGACCTCACGCTGCTTCACATTGGCATGGATGACGGTCTCGGCGATCTTGGGCCGGTTGATGGTCTCGCTCACGGCAGGCTCTCCTCGAAGAACGGCGCTTCTACGCCCGGAGCCATGTCAGCCTGATGACAGCCGGGCCGTTTCCGTTTTCGCCCCCGCTATGCTACGGGCGCGTGACCAATGACCCCCGCCGCCCCGACATGCTGAAACGCCTGCAACGACACCCCGCCGTCCAGAACGCGGCGGCCTGGCTGCTCGGCACCTATCTCACCTTCGTCTTCTACACGACCCGCTGGACCGTGGTGAACGAGCCCGCCGCGCGCTTCGTCACGACGCCGGGCCAGCCCATGATCGTGACCTTCTGGCACGAAGGCCTCGCCCTGATCGCGGGCTCGCAATGGCTGCTGCGCCGCCGCTTCGAGGTGGTGCGCACCATCGGCGGGCATGTGCTGGTTTCCCGCCATCGCGACGGCCGGCTCATCGGCGAGATCGTGCGGCGCTTCGGCTATGACATCGTCCATGCCTCCTCCTCCGATGGCGGCTCGACCGGGCTGCGCGTGCTCGCGCGCCTGCTGAAGAAGGGCGAGAGCATCGCCATCACCCCCGACGGCCCGCGCGGCCCGCGCCGTGTCGCGGCCCCTGGCGTTGGCCAGCTCGCGGCCATGACGGGCGCGCCGGCGGTGGCCATCGGCGCCGCGACCAGCCGCATGAAGATCCTCCCCAGCTGGGACAGGATGCGCATCCCCCTGCCCTTCGCGCGCGGTGTCTTCGTCTTTTCCGAACCCGTGAATGCCGGGCGCGACCAGGCCGAATGGGCCCAGGAGGCCATCGCCCAGGCCATGAACGAGGCCTGCGCCCAGGCCGATCGCTGGCTGACCGACCCGGCGGGTGTCGAAGCCCACTACGCGGCCGGGAGCCGGGCCGCGGCGGGTGACGATACCCGCTCCACCGCTGGCGATGGGAAGCCTTCTACGGCCGGTGCAGAGAACCGTTCCACGACTGGTGCCGAGCCCTCGACCGCCGGCACCGAGAGCCCCTCGGCGAGCGCCGAAAACCGGACGGCTGGATGAGCCTCACGCTCTCGCTCTGGCGCGGGCTGATCACCCTGGCCGTGCCGGTGCTGCGCGCGAATCTCCGCCGCCGCGCCGAGGTCGGCAAGGAGGAGCCCGCGCGCCTGCCCGAGCGCGAGGGCTTCGGCGCCGCCCGCCCCGAGGGCCCGCTCTTCTGGCTCCATGCCGCGAGCGTGGGGGAAAGCCAGTCCATCCTGCCGCTGCTCGGCCCGATGTTGGCCGCCCGGCCGGGGCTGACTATCCTCATCACCACGGGCAGCGTCACCTCGGCGAAGCTGCTGCGCGAGCGCCTGCCCCGCGCCCTGGCCCGGCGCGTCATCCACCGTTTCGTGCCGCTCGACGTGCCGGCCTGGGTCAACCGCTTCCTCGACGGCTGGCAGCCCGATGCGGCGGCCTTCGTCGATAGCGAAATCTGGCCGAGCCTTCTCTCCGCCGCCCATCGCCGCGCCATCCCCATGGCCCTGGTCAATGCCCGCATGTCCGACCGCTCGGCCGGGCGCTGGGGGCGGATGCGCGGCCTGGCCCGGGCGCTGCTCGGCCCCTTCCGCCTCGTGCTCGCCAAGTCGCCCGAGGATGCCGCGCGCTTCGCCGCCCTCGGCGCGCCGCGCGTCGAGGCCTGGGGCAATCTGAAATCGGCCGCCGCCCCCCTGCCGGTGAAGCAAGCCGAACTCGCCCGCCTCAAGGCGCTGCTCGCCGGCCGGCCCGTGGCGCTCGCCGCCAGCACCCATCCCGGCGAGGAGGCGATGATGATGGCCGCCCATCGCCGCCTCCTGCCCCGCTTCCCCAATCTGCTGACCATCATCGCCCCCCGACACCCGCATCGCGGCGAGGCCATCGCGGCCGATGCCGGCGGCCTGCCCATCACCCGCCGCGCCCTGAACCAGGATCCGCCCTCCGGCCCCGGCATCTGGCTCATGGACACGCTGGGCGAGCTGGGCCTCGGCTACCGGCTGGCCGATGTCGCCCTGGTCGGCGGCTCGCTGGTGCCGCATGGGGGGCAGAATCCGCTCGAGCCCGCCCGCCTCGGCTGCCCCATCCTGCTGGGGCCCCATACCGGCAATTTCGCCGAGACGGCCGCCGAATTGCTCGGCGCGGGCGGTGCCCGGTTAGTGCCCGACGCGGCGATGCTGGCGCCCTGCCTCGCCGATGTGCTATCGGATGCCACGTTGGGCGGATCGATGGCGGCGAAAGCCGCGGAACTGGCCAATGAGGGCGCCGGACTCCCCGAAAGGGTCGCCGCGGCCCTGATCGAACTCTTGCCCCGTCCCTGACCATTCCGGTGAGGCGGGACACCCTGGCCTGATGTGGGAGAACACCTTCCAGTATGCGCGCCCCCGGCTTCTGGAGCGGGGACGGCGGGGGAATCATGCCCTTGCTGCTCTCGCCGATCGCTTCCATCTATGCCCGCACCACGGCCAAGCGCATGTCGCAACCCGGGTGGCAGGCGCCCGTCCCCGTCATCTGCTGCGGCAACGCGACGGCTGGCGGCGCGGGTAAGACGACGGTGGCGCTCGATCTCGGCCGGCGCCTGGGCAATCGCGGCGTGAACGTGCATTTCCTGTTGCGCGGCTATGGCGGCAAGCTCAAGGGCCCCGTCCGCGTCGATCCCGCCAAGCATGACAGCCGGGCCGTGGGCGACGAGGCGCTGCTCCTCGCCGCCGAGCGCCCCACCTGGATCGCGGCCGACCGTGCCGCCGGCGCCAAGGCGGCCATCGAGGCCGGCGCCCAGGCCATCGTCATGGATGACGGGCTGCAGAACCCGACGCTGGAGAAGGACCTCTCCCTCCTCGTCATCGATGGCGGCTTCGGCTTCGGCAATGGCAAGGTCATCCCCTCGGGCCCGCTGCGCGAGCCGGTGGCCGCCGCCGCCGCCCGCTCGCAGGCCGCGCTGCTGATCGGCGAGGATGAGTCCAACGCCCTCGCCCAGCTCCCGCCCGACCTGCCGGTGCTGCGCGCCCGCCTGGTGCCGGGCCCTGATGCGGCGCTGCTCTCGGGCCAGCCGGTCTATGCCTTCTGCGGCATCGCCAGCCCGCGCAAGTTCTTCGCCACGCTGCAGGAATCGGGCGCGGTGATCGCGGGCCGCATGGCCTTCGCCGACCACTACCCCTTCGATGCCGGCGACCTGCGCGACATCCTGGCCGAGGCGGAGCGGCTGCGCGCCATTCCCGTCACCACCAAGAAGGATTTCGTGCGCATCCCCGCCGCCTTCCGCTCGCGCGTCACGGTCGTCACCGTGAAGCTCGAATGGGACGATCCGGCGCGGATGGAAATGCTGCTCGATCCTCTGGCCGCGAGGGTGCCCGTGCCGGCCTGAGGCCGGCGCGACCGAACCCATGCCCCGTCTCTCCCATCTCGTCGAATATGCGGGCGCGCGCCTGGCCCTCGGCCTCGCCCGCCTGCTCGGCCCGGTCGGCGCCTCCAATCTCGGCGGCTTCGTCACCCGCACGCTCGGGCCCTTCCTGCCCGCGCATCGCACGGCGCAGCGCAACCTCCGCCTCGCCTTCCCGGAGAAGAGCGAGGCCGAGCGCGCCGCCATTCTCCGCGCCGCCTGGGACAATCTCGGCCGCAGCATGGCCGAATTGCCGCATCTCGCCGCCCTCGGCCCCGATGACGGCCGCATCGGCTGGACCATCGAGGGCGAGGAACAGGTCGCGGCCCTGCGCCAGGGGGGTGCCGCGGTCATGCTCTCGGCCCATCTCGGCAACTGGGAATTGCTGACCCATCTGATCCTGCGCGAGGGGCTGCGGGGGGCGGGCATCTATCGCGCGCCGGACAATCCGCTCGTCGATCGGGAGATGAAGGCCCTGCGCGGCGGCGACCGGCTGCCGCTCTTCCCGAAAGGCCCGCAGGGCGCGCGCCAGGCGCTCAAGCACCTCGCCACCGGCGGCGTGCTGGCCCTGCTGGCCGATCAGCGGATGAGCGACGGCATCGCCGTGCCCTTCTTCGGGCATCCGGCCATGACGGCCCCGGCCCTCGCCGCCCTCGCCCTGCGGCAGCGCTGCCCCGTCATCCCGGCGCGGACCATCCGCCTCGGCCCCGCCCGCTTCCGCGTCGTGGTCGAGCCGCCCCTGCCGCTGCCGCCGGAGGAGATGCCGCGCGAGGAGGCCATCCTCGCCCTCATGACCGCCGTGAACGAGCGCATCGAGGCCTGGGTGCGGGAGAATCCCGGCCAGTGGCTCTGGCAGCATCGCCGCTGGCCCAAGACGGCGATGCCTGACTGACGTCATCGTTCCGTCTCTCAACATCCTTCCCCGCCGGGGATACACGCCCCGCCCGGTTCGCTGCCGGCCGCACCCTGGGGAGGATGTCATGACGGAAGACGACGGCTGGAACAGCTCGGCCGAAGCCTGGATCACCGAACAGGGCGAGGAAGGCGATTACGGCCGCCGCTTCGTGCTCGACGCACCGATGATCGCAAGGATCGAGGGCCGCGGTTTCCGCACCGCCCTCGATATCGGCTGCGGCGAGGGCCGCTTCTGCCGCATCATGCGCGGCCTCGGCATCGCGCCCACGGGCATCGACCCGACCGAGAGCCTGCTCGCCCGCGCCCGCGCGCTGGACCCGAAGGGCGACTATCGCGCGGGCCGCGCCGAGACCATCGGGCAGGAAACCTATGATCTCGTCGTCAGCTACCTCAGCCTGATCGACATTCCCGATATCGACACGGCCATCCCGAAGATGGTCGAGGCCTTGAAGCCCGGCGGCACGCTGCTCGTCGCGAATCTTACCAGTTTCAACACCGCCGGCCCCGCCGAAGGCTGGCGGCGCGGCCCCGATGGCGAGCCCTTCTTCACCATCGACCATTACATGGAGGATCGCGCCCGCTGGGTGGGCTGGCGCGGCATCCGCATCGTCAACTGGCACCGCCCGCTCAGCCGCTACATGAGCCTCTTCCTGGGCCAGGGGCTGATCCTGCGCCATTTCGACGAGCCGCTGCCCCAGGGCGGCGCACCTGACAAGGCCGACCGCTACCGCCGCGTGCCCTATTTCCACATCATGGAGTGGCAGAAGCCGGGTTAGGGCCGAACCGGCGCCCCGGGGCTCTCAGACGGGCTTACGGCGGCAGAAGCAGTCCGGCGCATGGTCATTCACCATGCCCACCGCCTGCATCCAGGCATAGACGATGGTCGGCCCGACGAATTTGAACCCCCGCTGCTTCAGCGCCTTGGACATGGCCTCCGACAGCGGCGTGCTGGAGCGGCTCGCCACCCCGCCCTCGTCGATCGGCTTTCCGCCCACCATGCCCCAGGCGAAGGCCGAGAAATCCTCGCCCTTCTCGCGCATCGCGAGATAGGCGCGGGCATTGCCGATGGTCGCCTCGATCTTGGCCCGCGCGCGGATGATGCCGGCATCGCCCATCAGCCGCTCCACATCGGCCTCATCGAACCGCGCCACCACTTCCGGCTCGAAACCCTTGAAGGCCGCGCGGAACCCCTCCCGGCGCTTGAGCACGGTGATCCAGGAGAGGCCGGCCTGGAACCCCTCCAGCATCAGCATCTCCCACAGCTCGCGGCTGTCGCGGATCGGCACGCCCCATTCCTGGTCGTGATAGGCGATGTAGATCGGGTCTTCGCCCACCCAGCGGCATCGAATGAGGTCGGTCATGGCCCATGTGCCCATTTTGTTCTCGCCGGAGATATCACGCCCCCACAAGACCGCCAAGCCCGACGCGTCTATCCTGCGCCTAACCAGGAGTATTCGATGACCGAGACCTATTTCTACGAGCCGCTCAAGGGCCACGGCCTGCCGCATGACCCGTTCAAGGCCATCCTCACCCCGCGCCCCATCGGCTGGATTTCCACGGTCGATGCCGAGGGCCGGGTGAACCTCGCGCCCTATTCCTTCTTCGCCGCCATCGCGACCTTCCCGCCCATGGTCTGCTTCTCGAGCGACGGGAAGAAGGACACGGTGAGCAATGCCGAGGCCACGGGCGAATTCGTCTACAACCTCGCGACGCGCGACCTCGCCTGGGCCATGAACGAGACCTGCGCGCCCCTGCCCCATGGCGAGAACGAGATGATCCGCGCCGGCCTCGCCGCCGCGCCCTCGCGCCTGGTGAAGCCGCCGCGCGTGGCGGCCACCCCGGCAGCCTTCGAATGCAAGGTGACGCAGGTGATCCAGCTCACCGGCGCCGATGGCGAAAAGCGCGACAACTGGATGGTCATCGGCCAGGTGATGGGCGTGCATATCGACCCGGCCTATCTCAAGGATGGCCGTTTCGATACCGTCGCCGCCCGCCCCATCGCCCGCTGCGGCTATCGGGGCGACTATGCCGAGGTCTCGGAACTCTTCGAGATGTTCCGCCCCACGGCCTAAGGGCGCTCAGAAGTCGGAGACGCGGCCTTTCCGTTCCCAATCGCCATAACGGGTGGGTTCAGGCCCCTTGGGGCCACCGATCTCCGACGGCATCACGGGCTTCGGATCGGGCTTGGCGGGGGAGACAGCCTCGGACTTGTCCTTCGGCGTTTCCGGCTTGCCCGTTTCCGGCTGGCCCGTTTCTGAATTCTGGGGGGCGGTATCCCCCTGGTCCTTGGTGCTCATGACCCCCATTTGTGTCCGAGAGGACATCTTCGGAAAGGGGCCATGGGCGGATATTTTCGCACTGCTATCCTGCTGGGCGGTATGACCGCGCTTTTCGTCGCCATCGGCGGGGTGATGGGCGGCACCAACGGCATGGTCATCGCCTTCGGCATCGCGCTCGCCATGAACGCCTTCGCCTGGTGGAACAGCGACCGCGCGGTGCTCCGCATGCATAATGCCCAGCCGGTCGGCCCCAACGAGGCGCGGCAGCTCTACGACATGACGGCCCAGCTCGCCGCCCGGGCGGGCCTGCCCATGCCCGCGCTCTACGTGATCCATGAAGACCAGCCCAATGCCTTCGCCACCGGCCGCTCGCCCGAGCGCGCGGCCGTGGCCGTCACCACTGGGCTGATCGAGAATATGCCGCCCAATGAGGTGGCGGGCGTGATCGCGCATGAGCTGGCCCATATCAAGCATCGCGACACGCTGATCATGACCATCACCGCGAGCCTCGCGGGCGGCATCGGCTTTCTCGCGCAATTCGGCTTCCTCTTCCGCTCGGCCGACGGGCGCCGGAACCCCATCGCCGCGCTGGCGATGATGATCCTCGCCCCCATTGCCGCCATGCTGGTGCAGATGGCCATCAGCCGCGCCCGCGAATACGAGGCCGACCGCCTGGGCGCCGAAATCGCGGGGGACCCGATGTCGCTCGCCAATGCGCTGCAGCGGCTGGAATCCATCGCCGGCCGCATCGTGAACCAGCATGCCGAGGCCAATCCGGCCACGGCCCATATGTTCATCGTGAACCCGCTGCATGCCTTCGGGGTGGATAGCCTCTTCCGCACCCACCCGCCGACCGAGAAGCGCGTCGCGGCGCTGATGGAACTCGCCCGCCAGCAAGGCCGCGGCCCCGGTTCGGGTTTCGGCGCAGGCTTCGGCGCGGGCCATGGCGGCTTTACCGCGCCGCCGAGCCCTGGCCCCGCGCCCGGCCCCTGGTCTGGCGGCCGCCCGGCGCGGCCCGTCAACCGCCCGCGGAACCCCTGGGCACGATAGACTGATCGCCCGCCCGCATCTTGCCCTGGAATCCCGCCGCGAAGCCGTGGCAGGATTCCCCCACCCAATCACGAGGGAAGCGCGTGAACCAGCCCGTGCAAGGCCCGCCCTCCGACCCGGTCGTGAATCTCAGCCGGGCGCGTGAAGACAAGCTCTGGGCCGTCATCGCCAATGTCGGCCGCAAGAGCCGCATCGCCGAGGTCTATGCCAGCCGCGCCGCCGCCGATGCCGATCGCGGCTGGCGCGAGCAGCAGGTCCGGGCCTATGCGGGCTTCCTACAAAGCTCGAAAATGCCGATGCCAAATTACAGCATCTCCCCCGTCCGCCGTGCCGAGATCCCGCGCGGCTGGCGCCCCCTGCCGGCGTTGGGCTTCCTGCGGGGGCAGTTCATCTAGGCAGCCGGCGGCCGCCCGAGGCGCGGCGCGTCACGGCGCCTTGCCTATCGGCGCCTCCTCCTGGGCAGCGACCGATATTCGCGCCAACGAAGTCGCGGCCCCGTGGTCACTGCCCCGCCCTTCGGCCGCCACGCTCTAAGGATGCAGCGAGGCGCCCTTCACGGCCTTGTCCACCTCCTTACGCGGCCCGCGCAGCGCGAGGCCCACGAGATCCGGCGCCTCAGCATTCTCCGCGCGGAAGGCCTCGCGGTTCGCCGCGTCATGCCCCGTCGAGAACATGGCCCGCACATAGGCAGCCCGCGTCAGATCCCGCTCGATCGACTGACGCCAGGCCCGCGCCAGCACTTCCGGCGTCGCGGCGAAAATCATGATCGGCTGGCCGAAGAGCCGCGCATGGGCCCGCCCCGCCGCATCCTCATAGGGCTCGCCCATCATCTCCGGCGCCGCCCCCGCCATGCCCGTCGCCAGGAAGGCGGTGACGTTGAGCTTCTGCCACACCGCCAGATCCTCCAGCACCAGGATCGCCACTTTGGTCTCGAACTGCATACGCGCCTTCGCTCCATCGGAAAGGCGGGCAGTTCAGCGCGGCCCGGGCGCCCCGTCTGGAACGCCCGTGCAGCGCCGCGTCAGGCGGCCTCCATCGGGCAGCAGGCATCGCGATAACCGGCCGGGGTCATGCCATAGGCGCGCTTGAACCAGCGCCCGAGATGGCTCTGATCCGCGAAGCCGCATTGCGCGGCCACCGCCGCCGGACGCTCCCCCGCCGCCAGCAGGCGCCGGGCGCGGGCGAGCCTGATCTGCACGAGATAGGCATGGGGTGCGGCGCCATATTCCCGCCGGAAGGCCCGCGCGAGCTGGAACCGGTCCACCGCCCCGGCCGCCCGCGCCAGCGCATCCGCCCCGATATCCTCGGCCATCGCCTCCTGCAGCCGCGCCCGCGCACGCCGGGCCACCCGCGCATCCCGCCCGAAGCCGCCAGGCCTCTCCGGACGCTCCAGATGCGGCCGAAGCCCGGCCAGAACGGTATCTAGTGCCGCATCGCGCGCGAGCCGCGCCTCGGGCACCGAGAGCACCCGCCAGGCCCGCCCGATCGCCGCCGCCAGCAGCGGATCGTCCGAAAGGGTCGCGCGGAAGGCCGGGTCCGTCGCCGCGCCCGGCGAGCCCTCCAGCCCCCGCTTCAGCCAGGACTGGGGCAGATAGAGCATCTGGTAGGAAAAGCCGTCCGGATGCCCGGCCTGCCCGTCATGCGCCTCCCCCGGCTCGATGAGGATGACGCGGCCCGTGGTGCTCACCCGCCGCGCCCCGCGGCAGAAGAAATCCTGCACGCCGCATTCCGTCACCCCCACCAGCCATTCGTCATGGCGATGGAGGTCATAGGCATGGCCGGTGAAACGGGCGCGGATCGCCTCCACCCCGCTCGCCCTGTCGCGGACGAGGCTGAGCCGCTCCGCGCCCATCCCGTCAGTCCCGCCGGCGCCGCTGCGCCGCCTCGGCCTTCCGCATATCGACGAAGACGGCGTAATCCTCGTGCCGCGTCGGTGCCCAGCCCACCGCCGAGCCGCGCTCCACGGCCTTGTGGATCTCGGGATAGGCGGCCGGCAGCGCCAGGTGGAAATCCACCATGTCCTTCTTGAAGGCGTCCGGCAGATCCTTGCGCACCACGATCGGCCCGTTCTGGATCGGGCGGGATTTCCAGATGATCCGCAGGTCCTTCATGTCGAGCATGCCCTTCTCGACCGCCGCCCGCAGCACGCCACGCGTATAGCCCTGGCTCTCCTCGCCCTGGCCCGAGGCCCAGGTCACGCCCGCGTCGTATTGCTTCTGCAGCACCGCGACGAGCCCCTGGTCATGCCCGCCGGCGAAGCCCGTGCGCGAGAAGAACTTGCCCGGCTCGGGGTCGATCCCCGCCGCCCGCAGCTCCGCGCGCGGGATGAGATAGCCCGAGGCCGAATTGGGGTCGGCCCAGGCGATGGAATGGCCCTTCATCTGCTCGAGCGAGGTGATGCCGCTATCGGCGCGCGTGTACATCACGGCGATATAGGAGGTGGAACCGTCCCGCTCGCGGGTGACGAGAATGGGCTCCACCCCGCCATTGGTATCCATCCAGGTCGCCGCATAGATGGCCGGGGACATATTGGCGATCTCGAGCTGCTTCGCCCCGAAGGCCTGCGCCACGCCGCCGTAATCCGAGGCGAAATAGAGCCGCGTCGGCACCTGGAACGTATCCTCGAAGAGCTTCCGATAGCCCTCGTAGCGCCCCAGCCGCTCGGACTCCGTCTCGCCGCCCAGCACGCCGATGCGCAGATTGGGCACCTCGGAGGCCCAGGCGCGCTTGCCGGGGGTCGGCATTGCAGGTGCCTGGGCGGGGGCTTGCGCCAGCGCGGAGCGCGTGAAGGGGGCGATGGCGGCGGCGGCCAGAAGCAGGCGGCGGCTGGTCATACGGAGGGCTCCGTCTCGCGAAGGGATGTCGCCGGACTGTCACATACAAGCCCGCCCCGGCGCCAGCCTCTCGGAGCGGGCGCCTCCGAGCGGGCTCCGTTCAGAGAATCCGCGCCTCGAAAGGCGGCATCAGGTCCGGCGCCTCGAATTCCACCACCCAAAGGTCCGGGTCCCGCTTCACCTGGCGCACGACATAGGCATCGGCCGTCTGCTGATCGACCGGGCCGGGCCCGGTGCCCTTGATCCAGGCGGGGTTGCCGTCTCCATCGCGCGTCTGGGCCAGCACGCAGAGCCCGTCGCGCGCCATCAGCACGCAGAGCACCCCGCCGCTATCGGGGTCGCCCTTGCGCAGCACCATGCCGGACCTGCCGGCGATATCGGCCATGCGAATGGCCATCGAGACCCAGAGCTGGGCTTTGACGCGCGCTTCCATGCCCACAGAAGGACCTCAGGCAGCCATGCGATGCAAGCCCCGTCATTTCACTTGCTCACGGCCTCGTGCCACGCCACTTAGTGGCCGGACTTCCTCCTGGGTTGGGTGACGGACGGATATGACTGTGGGTCAGAGCGAGAAGCAGCGCATGGGCGAAGCCCAGCGCGCCTATGAAGCCAAGCGCGCCGCCAAGGCGGGCATGAGCCTCGACAAGTGGCTGTCGAGCAAGGAGCGCGAGAAGCAGGACGCCGAGAAGGCCCGCCTCGTCGCGGCCGCCGCCCCGGCCCGCAAGCCCGGCTTCTTCGCCCGCCTCATGGAAAAGGCCACGAAGCCTATTTAATGCCCTCAGGCGCCGGGCGGCGGCATCCGCCGCCTTGGCTTCCGCCGGATTGCCGGCGGGCCGCAGAAACGGCCTCGGCGCTGCGCGCCGCTGTTTCTTGCCCTCAGGCGCCGGGCGCGCGCATCCGCGCGCTTGGCTTTCGCCGGACTGCCGGCGGGCCGCAGAGGCGGCCTCGGCGCTGCGCGCCGCTGTTTCTTGCGCGGCCGCTTCGCCCCGCGCCCTTTTTCATGGGCCGCAGCGCAACGTTGATCCACCGCAAGGCGCCCCCGGGCGCCGCGCGCGACAAGGGCGCATGAACGCCGCCCTGCCCCTCGCCCCCGCCGCACCGCTTACCACGGCCTCCATGCCGCCCGAGACCTGGCATCGCTACGCGGCGGCCAATCTCCCGCGCTACACCTCCTATCCCACCGCGCCGCATTTCGGCCCGCTGGACGAGGCGGAGTGGCGCAGCTGGCTCGGCGCCATCCAGCCGGCCGACAAGCTCTCCCTCTACCTCCACATCCCCTTCTGCCGCGCCCTCTGCTGGTATTGCGGCTGCCACACGAGTGTGACGCGCAACCAGGAGCGCCTGGCCCGCTACGCCACGGCCCTCCGCCAGGAAGCCTGGACGCTCGCCGCCGCCCTGCCCGCCCATGCGGGTGTCAGCTATCTCCATCTCGGCGGCGGCACGCCCACGGCCCTCGGCGCGAAGCATCTGGCCGAGGTGCTCGGCACCCTCCGCGCCGCCTTCCCCTTCCGCCCCGATGCCGAACTGGCCATCGAGCTCGACCCGCGCATGATCGATCCCGCCATGGCCGAGGCCCTGGCCGGCGCCGGCATCACCCGCGCGAGCCTCGGCGTGCAGGACATTTCCCCCGCCGTGCAGGCCCGCATCGGCCGCGTGCAGAGCGAGGCCTCCGTCGCTGAGGCTGTCGCCGCCCTCCGCGCCAATGGCATCAAGGCCATCAATCTCGACATCATGTACGGCCTGCCCGGCCAGGGCATCGCCGAGGTCGAGGCCACCGCCCGCTTCGCCGCCGCCCTGGGCGCCGATCGCGTCGCCGTCTTCGGCTATGCCCATGTCCCCTGGATGAAGCCGCATCAGAAGGCCATTCCCGAGGCGAGCCTGCCCGATAGCGAGGCCCGCCTCGCGCAATCGGCCGCCGCCGAGGCCGTGCTGCTCGCCGCCGGCTATGTCGCGATCGGGCTGGACCATTTCGCGCTACCGGGCGATTCCATGGCCCGCGCCGCCGCCCAAGGCCGGCTGCATCGCAACTTCCAGGGCTATACGACCGACGACGCCCCCGTGCTGCTCGGCCTCGGCGCCTCTTCCATCGCCCGCCTGCCGGGCGGCTTCGGCCAGAACGAGCCCGACGAGCGCCGCTACCTCGAGCGCGTCGAGGCCCGCCAACTCCCCATCGCGCGCGGCCGCTCGCTTACCGCCGAGGACCAGGCCCGCGCCGCCCTCATCGAACAGGCCATGTGCGGCGAGCCGATCGACCTCGGCGCCATCCCGCCCGGCATCATGGAAAGCGCGAGCCCCCGCCTCACCCGGCTGATCGCCGACGGCCTGGTGCGGATCGAGGCCGGCCGCCTCGTCAGCGACCCGCGCCACCGCCCGCTGCTGCGCCACTTCGCCGCCTGTTTCGACGCCTATCTCGGCCAGGGCCCGGCCAGGCACAGCAAAGCGGTCTGAAACGCCCGCCGGGGCGCTTCGCCCCCTGGACGCAGGCCGCCCGCTGTGTTGCCTTGCGCCCCTGACGGGGCCGGGACCATGCCGGCCCTCCGACTTTGGGGGACTGAACATGCGCACACGCGCCGCGGTGGCCTGGGCCGCCGGCAAGCCGCTCACCATCGAGACCATCGAGATCGGCGGCCCGAAGGAAGGCGAGGTCCTCGTCGAGGTGATGGCGACCGGCGTCTGCCACACCGATGCCTATACGCTCTCCGGCGCCGACCCGGAGGGGCTCTTCCCCGCCATCCTGGGCCATGAGGGCGCGGGCATCGTGCGCGAGGTGGGCAAGGGCGTGACCAGCCTGAAGCCGGGCGACCACGTGATCCCGCTCTACACGCCCGAATGCCGGCAGTGCAAAACCTGCCTCTCCCAGCGCAGCAACCTCTGCACCGCCATCCGCGCGACCCAGGGCCGCGGCGTGATGCCCGACGGCACCAGCCGCTTCTCCTGCGAGGGCGTGGGCGGCAGCAAGGACGTGTTCCACTACATGGGCTGCAGCACCTTCGCGAATTTCACCGTTCTGCCGGAGATCGCGCTGGCCAAGGTCCGTGAGGACGCGCCCTTCGACAAGATCTGCTATATCGGCTGTGGCGTGACGACGGGCATCGGCGCCGTCATCAACACCGCCAAGGTCTGGCCGGGCGCCAATGTCGTGGTCTTCGGCCTCGGCGGCATCGGCCTGAACGTGATCCAGGCGGCCCGCATGGTCGGCGCCGACAAGATCGTGGGCGTGGACCTCAACCCCGCCAAGGCGGAGATGGCGAAGAAGTTCGGCATGACGCATTTCGTCAATCCGGACGAGGTGGGCCGCGACAAGGTGGTTCAGGCGCTGATCGACCTGACCGGCGGCGGCGCCGATTTCAGCTTCGAATGCATCGGCAATGTCCACACGATGCGCCAGGCGCTGGAATGCTGCCATCGCGGCTGGGGCGAGAGCATCGTCATCGGCGTGGCCGCCTCGGGCCAGGAAATCTCCACCCGCCCCTTCCAGCTCGTCACCGGCCGCGTCTGGAAGGGCTCGGCCTTCGGCGGCGCCCGCGGGCGGACCGACGTGCCGAAGATCGTCGACTGGTACATGGAAGGGAAGATCGAGATCGACAGCCTCATCACCCACACCATGCCGCTCGACGACATCAACCATGCCTTCGAGTTGATGCATTCCGGCGAGTCCATCCGCTCGGTCGTGGTATATTGATGTTACGGGGCCGCCGGACGTCTGCGGGCGCCGGCGGCCCTTCCGGAACACCCCGCAGGGATAACCCGCTTGGACGGATCGTCGCTGCCCGGCGCTGAGCTCCCGCAGACCGGGACGAAGAGCGAGCGCAAGGCGCGGCCGATGCGCGTGCATCTGGCGATCTTCGCCCTTTGCGCGCTGCTGCCGGCCTGGATTCTCGCGGGCGTGACCCTGCTGCGCCTAGCCCAGACCGACCGCGCCAATCTGGTGCGCGAGGCGCGGACCAATGCCAATGCCATCGCCTATGTCGCCGAGCGCGAGCTGGCCTCGCTGCGCTCGGGCCTCCTGGCGCTGGGCGGCGGCACGGGTTTCGACATCCGGGAACTCGAGAGCTTCGCCGAACAGGTCGCGGGCCTGCGCCGCATCGGCCGGTTCGAGGTGCTGGTCATCGATGGGGAGCGGCGGGTGCGCAACTCCTCCGGCGGGCCGAACCGGGCGGGCGCCATCATCCCCTCCCTCGGCGAAGGCGCCCGGCTCGATGGCGGGCCGATGGCCGCCGGGCTGGTGAAGCTGCCCGATACGGATCAGTACCGCCTCATCGTCGAGGCGCCCGTCGCGAGCGACCCGGCCGAGGGGCCCGGCCCGTGGTCCCTCGTCTTCGTCACCGAGCCCATCGCGCTGTGGTCCGCCGCGATCGAGACCATTCCGCTCACCAGGGGCTGGCACTCGGCGATCATCGACGGCAATGATGCCATCCTGGCCCATGCGCCCATGTCGCCGAACACGATCGGCACCTCCCTGCGGGCCCAGACGAGCCATCTGTTCCGCACCCCGGAGAGCAGCTCGGCGACCAGCGGCTGGCAGCGCAACCCGATCAAGAACGGCGAGGTCGTCTACACCGCCTGGCACCGGATCGAGGGCACGCGCTGGGTTGCCCTGGTGGGGGTGCCGGCCGATCAGGTGGACGGCATGTTGCGCAATGCGCTCGTGCCCATCCTCATCGGCGGCGCGCTCGTCCTCCCGCTGACCATCTTCCTCGCCTGGTGGGGCGGGCGGCACCTGATCCGCCCGCTCAGCGCCCTCTCCGCCGCCGCCTCGGCCATCGCGCGGGGTGAATCGCCGCCCGTCGTCAATTCCGGCGTGCGCGAGCTGGACGTGCTGGCCGCCTCCCTCGCCGCCGCCGCCGACGAACGCCGCGCACGCGAAACGGAGCGGCTCCTGCTCGCCACCCGGCTCGAGAACGTGCTCGACAGCACCGCCGATGGCGTCGTCATGCTCGACACCGAGGGCCGCTTCACCTTCATGAACCCCCGCGCCGAGGAACTGCTCGGCCGCGCCGACAAGCTCATGGGCCGCGACATCGTCGAGGCCTTCCCCATGAGCCCCGACAACCCGCTGCGCGCGGCCCTGCTCTCGGCCCTGCTCGACCGGCGCAAGCGCTCCGTCAGCGGGCTGCACCCCAACCGCGCCCTCTGGCTCGCGGCCGATTACTACCCCTCGCCCGAAGGCCTCACGATCTTCTTCCGCGACGTCTCCGCCGCCAAGGCCGCCGAAGCCGCGATGCGCCAGGGCGAGATGCGGCTCAAGGCGGTGCTCGACAGCCTTCCCGTCGGCGTGCTCCTCGCCGAGGCGCCCTCGGGGCGTATCCTCCTCGGCAACCGGCGGATGGAGGAGATCACGCGCCACCCGCTGATCCTCTCGCCCGATATGGCGCATTACGGCGAGTGGGCGCTTTCCCATGCCGATGGCCGCCCCGTCACGCCGCAGGAGAACCCGCTCAGCCGCGTGCTGGCCACCGGGGCCTCGGCGGCGGGCGATTTCCGCTACCGCCGCGGCGATGGCACCGCCACTTGGATCCGCCTCGTCGGCGCGCCGACTTTCGATGCCGGCGGCCGGCTCTCGGGCGCCGTCCTCGCCTGCACCGAGATCGCCGAGGAGCGCCGGGCGGCCGAGGCGCTGCGTGCCAGCGAGCAGCGCTTCCGCACCCTGGCCGCCGCCGTGCCGCAGATCGTCTGGTCGGCCCTGCCCGATGGCGTGGTCGATTACGTGAACCCCCGCTTCGCCGAATTCACCGGCCTGACCGGCGGCGCCGGCCAGGTGGACCCGAGCCCGGGCGGCACCGCCTGCCATCCGCAGGATGTCGAGGGTGCGCTCTCCGCCTGGCATTACGCGCTGGAGAATGGCGAGCCCTTCGCCGCCGAATATCGCCTCCGCGCCGCCGATGGCGGCTGGCGCTGGTTCACCGCCCGCGCCCTGCCGGTCACGACCGAGCATGGCCGCATCACCCGCTGGATCGGCGCGGCCACCGACGTCACGGACCTCATCACCGCCCGCGTCGCGCTCGAAAACCAGGTGCTGGCCGAGGCCGCCGCGCGCCAGGCCGCCGTCGCCGCCGCCGAGGCCCTCGCCGCCTCCGAGGAGCGCTTTCGCCGCTTCGCCGAGGCGAGCCCTGACGTGATGTGGATCGCGGACACCTCCGGCGAGCAGATGGAATATATCAGCCCCGCCTTCGAGCGGATCTGGGGCGAGTCGAGCGACGCCCTGCTGATGGACGGCGCCCTCTGGGGGGCGCGCATCCATCCCGATGACCGCGCCGCCGCCATGGCCGCCTGGAAAGGGGAATGGCCGAACGGGCGCCTGCTCTCCGAATATCGCATCGCGCGCGGCGACGGCGCCGAGCGTTGGGTCCGCGTGCTGGGCTTCCCCATTCTCGACAGCACCGGCCAGCCCGCCCGGCGCGGCGGCTTCGTGCGCGACATCACCGCCGAGAAGGCCGCCGACGAGCGGCAGGCTCTGCTGATCGGCGAGCTGAACCATCGTGTGAAGAACACCCTCGCCACGGTGCATTCCCTGGCGCTGCAGACGGCCCGCGCGGCCGGCACCGCGCCCCTGCCACTCGACCGCTTCCTGTCCGATTTCCAGGCCCGCCTCCTGGCCCTCTCCCGCGGCCATGACCTGCTGACGGCGCGGACCTGGCACGGTGCTACCATGATGGAAGTCGCCCGCGCCGCCCTGCTGCCCTGGCAGCCGGCGGAAAGCGATGTCGGGCGCCTGACCATCGAGGGGCCCCGCGCCTGGCTCGCGCCAAAGCAGGCGCTGGGCCTCTCCCTCGCCCTGCACGAGCTCGCGACCAATGCGGCCAAGCATGGCGCCATCAGCCGGCCCGAGGGCAAGCTGCTGCTCGAATGGGAGTGGGAGGAGGATCAGGTGGTGCGCCTGCATTGGCGCGAACGCGGCGGCCCGCCCACCAAGGCCCCCACGCGGCGCGGCTTCGGCACCCGTCTGCTGGAACGCGGCCTGCCCGCGGAACTCGGGCCCGGCTCCAGCGTTTCGCTGCGTTACCTTCCGGAGGGGTTCGAAGCCGTGATACGCTTCCGCCCGATCGGAAGAATGACGCCCAGAGAAGGTATGAACGAATGACAAGCCTCACGGGTGCGCGCATCCTGATCGTCGAGGACGAGGCGCTGGTCGCCATGCTGGTGGAAGACGCGCTGCTCGATGCCGGCTGCGAGGTCATCGGCCCGGCCGCCGACGTGGAAGCCGCGCTGCGGCTCCTGAACGAGACCACCCCCGATGCCGCCGTGCTCGACATGAACCTGGGCGGCGACAGTTCCGCCCCCGTGGCCGACGCCCTGGCCGAGCGCGGCCTGCCCTTCGTGGTCGCGACCGGCTATGGCGCATCCGGCCTGCCGCCCCGCCATCGCGGCGTGCCGGTGCTGGCCAAACCTTATGATCCGGCCGACCTCGTGCTGCGCCTGAGCAGCCTGCTCAAGAGCCAGCCGCTCGGCGCCTAGAGCGGCCCACGAAAAAAGGCGCCGCCGGTTTCCCGACGGCGCCTTTTTCATGGCCTAAGCCCGGTCAGGGCAGCATCACGCCATTGATCGCATGGATCACGCCATTGCTGGCAATGATATCCGCGCGGACCACCTCGGCCGGCGGCTGGACGTTATAGCCGCCCACGCCCGTGCCGAAGTTGGAGCGCGCGCCGCCTTCCGGCGCGGCCACGGCGACCGTGACCACACTGCCCGTGCCGTTGATGCGGATGAGGCCACCGTTGCGGCTCGGTAGATCCTGTACCTTGCCCATGAACTCGGTGATCATGTGGTTCCCTGCCAGCAGGTGATGCGTCACCAGCGCCGAGAGGCGAACCGGGTCCGGCGCGCTGTCACGGCTGTCGCGGCCGGTCAGCTCCTGCAGGATGAAGTTCGGGATGGAATCCAGCGCCGCATTGGTCGGCGCGAAGACGGTGAGGGGCTGCGTGCCGCGCAGTTGATCCATCACGCCGGCCTGCTGGGCCAGGGCGATGAACTTGCTGAAATCGGGCGAGGCTGCCAGGCGGTTGGCCAGGTCCGGGGCGCTCGGCACGGTCTGGGCGCGCAGCACGGCGGGGGTGGCCAGGAGGGCGACGGCGCCGAGCGCCATACGGCGAGTGATCATCTTGAACTCCTTTCCTACAATATAATTGGTCGTTCAGTAACGAATACTATCGATCCTCAACCGACCACGCCGCGGCCCGCGATGAGCGAGACGAGGAACAGAATCAGGAAGATCACGAAGAGAATCTTGGCGACGCCGCTGGCGGTCGCGGCGATGCCGCTAAAGCCGAGCAGGCCGGCCACAAGGGCGATCACCAGGAAAATAAGGGTCCAATACAGCATTGATGTCCTCCTCTGATGGCTGAGTGAGGTGCCATTAGGATATGGCCTGAGAACATCGGGGCGATGTTTTGGTTTCATCGCCGTGCTTACGATATGGTTTTCCCGAATACACAGCCGCGCGAGTAGTCGCAGCACTCTTATAGGCGGCTGAAAGGCCCGTGGGGCAAAGCCCTAGAATCCATGAGAATCCTAGCGATCGGGCAAGCACGCTTCAGAAAAGCAGGGCCCAAGAAGCGGTGCCCGAAAACAAGAACGCCGCCGGGGCACGATCCCGGCGGCGCCTCTCCTTTGGCCCCTTGGCTCCCGCATGGGGAGCAAGAACCGCCGGAGCCTTGGTCCCTCATGCCATCAGGCAGGAGGTGATCTTGAAATGGCGGCTGCTCCGGCGACTGACAACCAGCACGCGCGTAACGACCCGATTACGCTCCTGTGATCGCGGCCAAGCCGAGGCTCAGGTCACTTGCTCAGGTGAGTGGCACCGTCGAGGAGACGGCCTGATAGGTGGCGATCGCCAGCGCCACCGGCTCGAAGGGCTTGCTGATGATGAAGGCGGGCTCCACCTGCTGGGCCGTGAGCAGCCGCTCCGGATAGGCGGTTACGAAAATCACCGGCGCCTTCAGGCTGGTCTGAATGCTTTCCACGGCATTGATGCCGTCCCCGCCCGCGCCGAGATTGACATCGGCCAGGATCAGCCCCGGCCGCAGCGTGGTCGCGAGGCGCACGGCCTCCTTCTCGCTGCTGGCCACGCCCACCACGCGATGCCCGCAGGCCTCGACGAGGTTGCGCAGGTCCATGGCGATGATGGGCTCGTCCTCGATCACCAGCACGTCGGTCGCCGTCGCCTTGCGCAGCGCGTCGCGCCCGGCCTGCAGCGTGACCTCCGCCTGCTCCAGCGGGATGTCCAGCACCTGGGCCGCCTCGCCGATGCTGAGATCCTCGAGCGAGGTCAGCAGCAGGAGCTGGCGCTGGGTGAGGTCGAGGTCGCCCGCGATCATCTCCGGCTTCACCATGCGGCTCACCCCGGCATAGACGGCCAGCTGCGGCGGCAGGGCCGGCAGCCCCGCCCGGAGCGCATCGGCCACCAGCGCATCGCCCCCCTTCTGGCTCCCGAGCAGGGCGCGGGCATAGCGGCGCGCATATGTCAGGCTGCGCAGCAACTCGGCGTTAGGTATGGCGTTCATGGTCATCGGCCCCCTCGTCCGCTGCCGTGGACTGTGCAAGATCGATATGCCCCAGCCCATGACAAGCAGCGACACTTCTTTTCGACGTGAACTTCCCGCGCATGTCCCCGCGCTGCGCGGCTTCGCCCGTGCGCTCGCGCGCGACGCGGCCTTGGCGGATGATCTCGTTCAGGAAACCATCCTGCTTGCCCTTCGCGCCGAGGCGCAGTGGGCGCCTGATACGTCGCTGCGCGCCTGGCTCTTCACCATTCTTCGCAATGCCTGGCTCGGCCAGGCGCGAAAGCGGCAGCGCGAGGCACGGCATCAGGCCAGCATCGCGCAGGACGAGGCCGTCTCCGCGCCTCAGCATGCGCAAAGCGCGGTCACGGAACTGGAACGCGCGCTGGATACGCTCTCGCCGACGCAGCGGGAGGCCATCATCCTGGTCGGTGCCCAGGGCCTCACCACGGCCGAGGCGGCGAAGGTCTGCGGCGTGCCGGAAAATACCATCAAGGCACGCGTCATGCGCGCCAGAGCCAGCCTGGCGGCCTGGTATGGCGAGCAACCTCGCAACCGGTAGAGAGTAAGGCGTGGCGATGGGTGGCGATCCATGGGGAAAGGGTCGAAAAAGCAACGCCCCGCTCCCGCGAAGGTTTGCCAGGTCATCGCATATCTGATTTGCGCGTAACACATACCAACAGAGGCAACTGTTTTTCGCGCCCGAGCATTGAGCCGGCATGGAACGCGAACAGACCCACCTCGATCAGACCGTGGCTGAAGACAACGTCCAGGCCACGCCCGCCATGGCTCCCCTGCCGGAGGCGGAGTTCAACCGGATGCTCGTCGAGCTTCTGCCTCGCCTTCGCGTCCAGGCCTTTGCCCTGACGCGCCAGCGCAGCGAGGCCGACGATCTGGTCCAGGCAGCCATCGGCAATGCCTTGGCCGCGCGCCACAGCTTCACCCCGGGAACGAATTTCGGCGCCTGGATGTTCCGCATCCTGCGTAACCGTTTCCTCTCCGACATCCGTCGCCGCCGCGAGACCGTCGATATCGACGATGCCTCGCCTGCGCATCTCTCCCGCCCCGCCGCCCAGGAAGACAGCCTTGCGCTTCAGGAGCTGCGCAAGCATCTCGGCCGCCTTCCTGCCGATCAGCGCGCCGCGCTGATCATGGTGACCGTCCAGGGCATGTCCTACAACGAAGTCGCCGCCGCGATGGGTTGCGCCGTCGGTACCGCCAAGTGCCGCGTCTTCCGCGCCCGCCAGCAGCTGCAGGCCTGGATGCTCGGCGAGGAGAAGCCCTCCGCGCAGTCGTCCCGTCCGCAGGCCCGCTCTGGCCTCGCCTCCACCCCTCGCGCTAAAGTGGCCGACGCAACCACCGAGCGCTGGGCGCCAACCGGAGCCTGATGGACGAAGAGAGCAAGAAGGCTCCGTCAGCCGAAAGCGGATCTGGCATGGCAAACCCCACAGGAAAGCGTGGGCGCAAGGTAGCGCCCGACGCTGCCTTCGACCTCTGGCTGCAGCGTGGCCTGCATGCTATGTATGACGGCGTGGCACAGGAGCCCGTTCCCGAGGAATGGCTCAACCTGATCGCCGCGAGCATGCCGAACGCGGAACGCAAGGACTGAGTTCCGGCCCGCGGCGACAGCGGGCCGTTATTCTTCTGGCGTCCCGCCGCGCTTTTCTAATTCCTCGGCCCCTCGACGCGAGAGGCCACGGCCGAAGTGAAGGCTGAAATTCTGGCGGCATGGCGGTTACCGTCACTCCTCTGGCCCGGCGATTGCCGCGATTTCTCCGCAGCGTTCGCTCGCGCATGATTCTCCTGCTTCTGGTTGCCGGTATCCCGGTGATCGGAATCGCGGGCACGAATGCATTTCTGACCTATGATGCGGCCCTCTCCGCCGGCACGCGCGACGTTGCCCTGCTACGCGCCGCCGTCACCGCCCGCCACGGTCAGGCGCTCGAAACGATGCGCTCTTTCATGGAGCATCTCGCCGCCGACCCGGATATCCTGAACCTTGACGACCCGGCGGCCTGTTCGCGCGAACTTACCCAGCTTCGCGGCCTTTTCGAGGATCGCTACGCGAATTTCTGGCTGCTCGACACCAACGGCATCGGCCTCTGCACGGGCATCCCCTTCCCCACGGGCACCTCCTTCGCCGAAACGCCCTATTTCCGTGCCGCCATGCGGAGCAGCGGTTTCGTGATCGGCGGCTTCACCATCGGTTCGGCCAGCCGCCAGGCGGTGCTGACAGCCGCCCTCCCCGTCAGGCGCAACGGGCAGATCGTCGGTGTCCTCGGCGGCAGCTTGCGGCTCGACTTCTTCCTGCGCAGCCGCACCGACAAGACCGACGCGCCCTATGACATCTGGCTGGTGGACCGTTTCGGCGCCCGCCTGTCCCTCTCCAATGCCAGCGACGACGCCCTGCCCGCCGAAGGCGTTCTCGACGATGAGGAGGCGGAAGGCCCCAACGGGCAGCGCATCGTCAGCGGCCTCGCGCGCAACGGCAAACCCTATGCCTACGCCGAGGCCAATCTGGCCGATGACCTGCATATGCTGGTCGGCCTCTCGACAGCGGCCGTGCAGAACCAGGCGCGGGCCACGCTCACCCGCCGCCTGGTGGAACTCGCGGGCTTCCTCGCCGTCTGCCTCGCGGTCATCGCCCTCGGCGCCGATCTCGCCGTCGCTCGCCCGCTGCGCCATCTCGCCGCGCGAATGCGCGCCTGGCGCCCTGGCGCACCACTGACCAGGCACCGCCCCATGGGCGAGCCCGATGAGGTAATCGCGCTTGAAGACGCCCTGATCCAGGCCGCGAGCGCCATCGCCGCGCGGGAGCACGATCTGCGTGCCGCGCTCCGCCAACGCGATCTGCTGATGGCCGAGATCCATCACCGGGTGAAGAACAACCTCCAGATCGTGGCTTCGCTCCTGAACTTGCAATCGCGACGCCTTCGCGATGGCCCCGCCCAGGCCGAATTCGCCGCCGCGCGCGACCGGGTGCAGGCGCTTGCCACGCTTCACCGCCACCTCTACATGAATCATGATTTCGAAACGATTGAACTGAAGCCCTTCCTCGAGGAGCTGACGCGACAATTATTCGATTCCATGGTCGCCCCCGGCGATGGCCGCATCCGTGTCGTCATCGAGGCCGTGCCGCTCGAGATCGTCACCGATCAGGCTGTCTCCCTCGCCCTGCTCGTCACCGAGGCCATCACCAACGCGCTGAAACACGCCTTCCCCGACGACCGGCCCGGCACGATCCGTGTCACGGTCGACCGCGAGGGCGAGAAGGCAGTGCTCACCGTGCATGATGACGGCGTGGGCTCTGCCGCCAGCGCGGACGAGAACGAGGAGCCCGGCATCGGCATGACGCTGATCCGCGGCTTCGCCCAGCATCTCGGCGGCGAGCTCGACATCTCCCATACCGAGGACGGCACCACCTTCCGCCTCACCTTCACCGTCCAGCGCCGCCGGCACGACCTCGGCACGCCTCCGCCGGCGGCATAAGCTCCGGCGAGACGGTAACCCGCCCCCTGCGGCGGCCCGGGAGCCAGCTCGCGCTTACGTTTCCTTCTCGCGCCTGCAACCGTCGCCCATTCCGCCGCGTTTCCCTCGCAGAAGAGAGGAGACCCGTGATGTTCTCGCGCTTTATCAAAGTGCTCCCCGCCCTGGCTCTCGCCGTGCCCCTCGCGGCATGTTTCGAGGAAGGGCCGGCAGAACGCGCCGGGCGCCAGGTCGATCGGGCCGCCGAGAATCTTCGCGACACCGTCGATCCGCCAAAGGGCCCCGTCGAACGCCTGGGCCGGGCCGTGGACCGCGCCACGAACTGACGCCGATCAGGTCACACTCTGGATTGGAACCGAGAGGAAAGACAGATGAACGCGATCACCAAGCCCAAAGTCGAAACCCTGGCCGAGGAAATCGAGGCCCTGCGCGCCAAGCTCGAGGCCGCCATCAGCGAGCGGGGCAGCCACTCGCTGAGCGAGGCGGTCAACCGCGCCCGCGCCGCCGCCGCCGACATGGCCGCGAGCACCCGCGACATGGCCAGCACCGTCGCCTCGACGACGCGTGACGCGGCCACTACGGTTGCCTCCAGCACCCGCGAGATCGCCGGCACCGCCGCCGCGGTGGCGCAGCGCGAGGCCCAGGCGGCCGCCGGCCAGGTGCGCGCCCATCCCTTCCTGAGCGTCGCGATCGCCGCCTCCATCGGCTGCCTCGCCGGCCTGCTCATGGGCGCCTCCGCCCGCCGCGACTGATGCGTTTCCGGGGCCGCTCCGCAAGGGGCGGCCCGTTTCCCACATAATCGCGCGAAGGTGGCTTTGACCGGCCCTCCTCCGCGTGGTCTGCTACCGCCATCCTGCCACCCTTGCGCCGAGACAACGCCATGCCTTTCCGGGCCCTGCGCCTCACCGGCACGGCACTGACCGCCGAACGCCTCCGCCTCAAGCTCATCGCCCGCCGCCAGGCGCGGCGCGCCGCCTGGCTCACCCTGGCCGTGGTCGCGGCGATCGGCAGCTATATCCTCGCGCATTTCCTGGCCTGGGAACTGCTCCCCGCCACCTGGACCCCCGCCGGACGCTTCGCCTGCCTTTTCGGCGCGAATCTGGTCCTGCTCGGCCTCGGTCTCTGGTTCGGCCTGAACAGCACCCCCTCCGCGCAGGAGCGGGATCTTCGGGTCTGGCGGGATGCCACTCTCCAGGAAGCGATGCATGGCGGCATGACCTCGCCCGCCTCGCTGATGCGCTTCGGCGAGACGATCTTCGACCTCTACCAGCAGTTCCGTGGCTTCCGCGCCGCCCGTGCGGCCGCTACCGCGCATCCCGCGCCGCCGCCGCCCACCCCGGAACCCGCCGCCCCGGCTGCGGCCACCTCCCCCGTGGAGAAGGTCACCCCCTGATCCCGGCGTGATGCGGCCGCCTCGTCGTTGAGGTAGATCGTTATCCCCAATAACAATTCACTTGACCCGGTAGGCGGTCGCGCGTCTCCTCCGCCCATGGCGGATAGGCTCAACAGACCCAAAACGGCCCGCTTCAGCCCCGAGCGTGAATTCGAGGACCATGTCGGCTTTCATCTTGGCCGCGCTCATGCCGTGATGAATGCGAGCTTCCTCGATGCCTTCGCCGATCTCGGCCTGAACCCCCGGGCCTACCGCGTCCTCGTCACGGTCGCGCGGGAGGAAGGCCTGCATGCAAGCCGCCTCGGCGACCTGATCGGGGTGAAGCGCACCAATCTCGTCCCCGTCCTGACCGCGCTGGAAGCCGAGGGCCTGCTTCTCCGCCACCCCGACGGGCAGGACGGCCGCATCCAGCGCCTCGAACCCACCGCCAAGGCCCGCGCCCTGCTGCCCACCCTGCGCAGCCGCGTCGAGCAGCACGAGGACCGCGTCCTACACGCCCTTTCCGCCGCCGAACGGGAGGCGCTGCGCGACATGCTGCGCCGGATCTGGACGGCGGCCGCTCCCGACTGACCACCCCTCTCATTCCCGAGGTCATCATGACCCATAAGACCATGCTTCTGCTGGCCACCGCCGGGCTCCTGGCCGCCCCCGCCGCCTTCGCGGCCGAGACGCCGCCAGCGGGCGGCGCCTGCGCCGCCCTGGGCAAGATCGCCAGCGACGGCCTGCGCATCACCCGCGCCGAGGCCATCCCCGCCGGCACCCTGCCCGCCGACAACCCTGCGCGCGCGGCACTCACCGGCGCCGCCCGCGCCAGTGCCGCCCTGCCCGCGCATTGCCTCATCGAGGGCAGCCTCGACGAGCGCCAGGGCACCGGCGGCAAGCCCTATGCGGTGAAGTTCCAGCTCCGCCTGCCCGAAAACTGGAACGGCCGCTTCCTCTTCCAAGGCGGCGGCGGCATGGATGGCGTGGTCAACGAGGCCATCGGCGCCATTCCCGTTGCCGGCGCCACGGCCCCGCCCGCGCTCAACCGCGGCTTCGCCGTCGTCTCGACCGATTCCGGCCATCAGGGCCGCGACAGCCGCGACGCCGATTTCGGCCTCGATCAACAGGCCCGGCTCGACTACGCCTATGCCGCCATCGGCAAGGTGACGGAGGCCGCCAAGGCGCTGATCATCGCCCGCTACGGCCGCGCCGCCGACCGCAGCTATTTCATGGGCTGCTCCAATGGCGGCCGCGCCGCAATGATGGCCGCCCAGCGCTTCCCCGACGAATTCGACGGCATCGTCGCCGGCAATCCCGGCTTCCGCCTCAGCCGCGCCGCCTCGGGCCATGCCTGGGACGTGAATGTCATGACCGGCATCGCGCCCCGCGCCGAAGACGGCCGCCCGGTGCTCGCCAATGCCTTCACCCCGGCCGAGATGAAGCTCGTCACCGAGGCCGTGCTGCAGCAATGCGACGCCAAGGACGGGCTGAAGGACGGGCTGCTCACCGCCCCCTCCACCTGCCATTTCGACCCCGCGGCCCTCCGCTGCCAGCCCGGCCAGACCGAGGCCTGCCTGCCCGAGGCCAAGCTCACCGCCCTGGTCAGCATCATGGAAGGCGGGACGGACAGCCGGGGCGAGCATATCTACTCGAGCTGGCCCTGGGATGCCGGCCTCGCCTCGGCCGGCTGGCGCGCCTGGAAGCTGGGCACCTCGCAGACCGGGCAGCCCAATTCCCTCTACGCCACGCTGACGCCCAGCTCGCTCGGCCTCTATTTCATGACCCCGCCGGTGCAGAACCTTCAGCTCGCGACGATCGATTTCGACAAGCTCCCGGCCCGCACGGCCCAAACCGCCGCGATCAACGACACGACCGGCACGATGTATACGAGCTTCACCGCCCATGGCGGCCGCATGCTCGTCTTCCACGGCAATAGCGACCCGGCCTTCTCCGCCGACGACCTGCGCGCCTATTGGAAGCAGCTCCAGGCCGATAATGACGGCGACACCGCCACCTGGGCGCGGCTCTTCATGGTGCCGGGCATGAACCATTGCGGCGGCGGCCCCGCGACCGACGATTTCGATCCGCTGACGGCCATCCAGGCCTGGGTCGAGAAGGGCGAGGCCCCCGCCACCCTCATCGCCAAGGGCGCAAGCTTCCCCGGCCGCACCCGCCCCCTCTGCGCCTATCCGCAGGAGGCCTATTACAAGGGCGAAGGCGATCCGGAATCAGCGGCCAGCTTCGTCTGCCGCTGAGGCCAGCCAGGCGCGAGGGGGCAGCGCCCCCTCAGTCATCTTCAGTGGCGGGCGCGACGGGCAGGATCGCCGTCTCCTTCGCCGAGCCGAGGGTGAGCAGCGTCTCCGTCCGCCCCACGCCCTCGGCGGCGCGCACCTGCTCGCTCACGAAGCGCTCGAAAGCCGCCAGATCCGGCAGGCGCAGCTTCAGCAGATAGGACCAGCCGCCCGTTACGGCATGGCATTCCAGCACGGCCTCATGCCCGGCCATGGCGGCGCGGAAGCCGGCATCGGAGCCCGGCTTCACCTCCACGAAAACGAAGCCCAGCAGCGGGCAGCCCACGGCCACCGGGTCAAGGTCGGCGCGCCAGCCGCGAATGGTCTGACGCTCCTCGAGGCGCTTCACGCGCTCGGCAGTGGCGGAAACGGAGAGGCCGGAGACCTTGGCAAGCTCCGCCAGCCCCGCGGCGCCATTCTCCTGGAGGGCCACGAGGATATTGCGGTCAATTTCATCCATGCGGGCGACCCTAAAGCAGAAGCGCGACCGGGGAAATCACCCCAAGGAGCGAAAATCGCGCCTTCGGGCTGAAAGAACACGCCACGATGGCGGTTTGGCAAGAAAAAAGGCGGCGATGCCAAGCACCGCCGCCCTCTTCATCCGATCCGGGATCGATCAGATATAATGCTCGCCCAGCGGCGCGAAGCCGTTGAAGCGCTGGCTGGCATAGGTCGTCGTATAGGCGCCCGTGGCCAGGATCTCGATCCGGTCGCCCGCCACCAGCTTGTTCGGCAGGCGGTAGTTGCTCTTCTCGTAGAGCGTATCCGTGCTGTCGCAGGTCGGGCCGGCGATGGTCACCGGGCCATCCGCCTCGCCATCATGCGGGGTGCGGAAGACATACTTGATCGCCTCGCCCTCGGTCTCGGCCAGGCCGCCGAAACGGCCGATGTCGAGATAGACCCAGCGCACCGGATCGTCCTGCTCCTTGCGGGAGACGAGCACGACCTCGGCGGCGATCACGCCGGCATCGCCCGCGATGAAACGGCCCGGCTCCACCACCAGCTCCGGCAGCGCATTGCCGAAAGCCTCGACCATGGCGCCCATGATGGCATCGCCGAAAGCGCCGATCTCGGGCACTTCCGAGCGGTAGCGCACCGGATAGCCGCCGCCCAGGTTCACCATGCGCACATTGACGCCGGCCTGCTTCAGGTCGGTGAAGAGCATGCCGACCTTGGCGATCGCGGCCTCATAGGCCTCGGTGCGCACCTGCTGGCTGCCGACATGGAAGGAGATGCCATAGGGGTCGAGGCCCAGCTCGCCCGCACGGATCATCAGATCCTTCGCCATATCGACCTCGCAGCCGAACTTCTTCGACAGCGGCCATTCGGCGCCGACATTGCCCACGAGGATACGGCAATAGACCTGCGCGCCCGGGGCCGCGCGCGCCAGCTTCTCCAGCTCCTCGATGGAATCGAAGGCGAACATGCGCACACCCTGGTCGAAGGCGGCCTTGATGGCGCGCTCCTTCTTCACGGTATTGCCGTAGGAAATCTTGGCCGGCTCCGCGCCCGAGGCGAGGCACATCTGCACCTCCTCATAGGAGGCGGCATCGAAGGAGGAGCCGAGCGAGACGAGACGGTCCAGGATCGGAGCCGCCGGGTTCGCCTTCACCGCATAATAGATGCGGGCCGCAGGCAGCGCGGCCTGCAGACGGCGGTAGTTCTCCTCGATGCGATCCACATCGAGAACCAGGCAGGGCGTCGCCGGCTGGGCGTCGCGCAGGAAGCGGGAGACCTTGTCGGTCATCGCACGATCCTCCAATCCAGATAGATGGAGACCGTCCCTCTCGAAGGGTCGGCCCCAAGTTAACGAAACGGTCGAACGAACCAGCGACCAAAGAAGGACCGGTGTGGGGCCGAAGCCTTCGCCGGGGTTGCCAGAACGCTTGACGTCGTTGCGTAAACCTTTGGCCGCTCACTTAATTCGGCGGCCGGGGGCCAGAGGCACGTGCGTACTGCGTCTGAGCGGGCAGATAGAAGTCTTGCCCCGCCATCGCAAGGCCAATTTGCCGATTGGGCCGATTATTTTCGCGGGGCGGTCATGCGCCGCCGGAAAGCCAGTGGGGAAGCCTGGGGATAAGCCCCGTTTTCCCCCTGCCGCTTCATGAATGGGCCGAAATTTACACGGCCGTCACCGGTCGAAGCCCCTAGCCCTGGGGCGAATCCGGCCCGGCCGCCCCGCCCATGGCGCAGCCCTGGGCGCCATAAGAGCGGATGAAGGCCCGCGTCGCGCTCTCCACGGTGTGCTCGATATCCGCCTCGCTCGGCGGCGGCTGCACCCCGAGGGCGACGCGCATGAAGACCTCGCCACGCATCAGCGAGGCCAGGTGCCAGGCCGCTTCCTGCGGCGGCACGTCGTTCCGCAACCGCCCCAGCCGCTGCTCCTCCGCCACCCAGGCCGCCAGCCAGGCCTTCATCCTGGTGGGACCGGACCGGTAGAAGGCATTGATCAGGTCTGGAAAGCGCCAGCCCTCCGCCATGACGATCCGGTGCACGGCGATCGCCCCCGGCGTGATCATGAAGCGCAGCCAGAACCCGCCGATGCGCCGCACCGCCTCCTCGACCGGGACGTCATGCGAAACCGCCTGGGTATCGGCCTCCAGCATCCGGCAGCGCTCCTCCACGAAGGCGGCGAAAAGCGCGTCCTTGCTGGCGAAATGCGCGTAGAGCGTGGCCTTGGAAATCCCGGCCTCCTTCGCCACCGCATCCATGCTCACTGCCGCATAGCCGCGGGCCATGAAAAGGCGCGCCGCCGCGTCCAATGCCGCGCGCTGCTTGGGGGAGACGGTCGTGTCGAGGGGCGAGAGGGTCCCGGTATCCATGCCTCACAATCTGGTGCAGCCCCGCCTTCGACGCAAGGCAGAACTGAACCGTCCAGTTCAGTTCCTGCTTGACGATCCTGAGCCCGGCCGTAAAACTAAACTGGACGGTTCAGTCGGACGACTCATCCATGAATGCCTCCTCCCCCAAGACCACCCCAGACGCGGCGGCCGCCACTACCTCCCCGGCCCGTCCGCGCCGCCGCCGGCGGGCCTGGCTGCTGCTGATCCCCCTGGCAGCCCTGGCCGTCGGCGGCTCGTGGTACTGGCAGGTCGGCCGCTTCATGGAATCGACCGACAATGCCTATGTGCAGGGCGATATCGCCGTGCTGGGCGCCCGCGTCGAAGGCGACGTGGCCGAGATCCTGGTCGGCGACAACCAGCCCGTGACGGCCGGCCAGCCCCTCATCCGCCTCGATGACAGCGACTGGAAGGCCCGGCGCGATTCCGCCGCGGCCGACCTGCGCCAGGCCGAGGCCGCCATCGTCATCCTCAAGGCCCAGATCGAGCAGCAGCAGGCCCAGATCGCGGCCAGCGAAGCCCAAATCCCCCAGGCCGAGGCCGAGCAGGTCCGCGCCAGCGCCGATGCCCGCCGCAGCAGCGCGCTGGTCGGCGGCGGCTGGAGCAGCCGCGAGACGAACGACCGCGCCCTGGCCGATAGCCGCAAGGCGGATGCCGCCCTCATCGCCGCCCGCGCCAATGCCGGCGCCCAGCGCGCCATGCTGCCGGTGCTCCAGGCCCAGGTCGGCCAGGCCGAGGCCCGGCGCGACAGCGCCCGCGCCGCCCTGGCGCTGGCCGAGCGCAACCTCGCCAATACCGTCATCCGCGCGCCCTTCGACGGCGTCGCCGGCAATCGCGCCGCCCAGCTCGGCCAACATGTCTCGCCCGGCCAGAACCTCATCGCCGTGGCGCCGGTGCAGACCTATGTGGTCGCCAATTTCAAGGAGACGCAGCTCTCCCGCATGCGTGTGGGCCAGCCGGTCTATCTCGCCGTCGATGCGCTGAACGGCACCGAGCTGCATGGCCGCATCGAGAGCCTCTCGCCTGCCACCGGCGCGCAGTTCAGCCTGCTCCCGCCCGAGAACGCGACCGGCAATTTCACCAAGATCGTCCAGCGCGTCCCCGTGCGCATCGCGATCGAGAGCCGCGCGCCCGAAGCCAGGGATGGCGCCTTCAACCTCATCCGGCCCGGCCTCTCGGTCGAGGCCGAGGTCGATACCCGCGCCGACCCCGCCGCCCCGCGCGGCGTCTGGGGCAGCCTGACGAGCCTGCTCGGCTTCGGCCCCGCCGCCGCCGAATAACCGCGCCCCTCGAGGCCCGCCGCCATGTCGAGCACCACGTCGAGCACCACGTCGGGCAGCATGCCGGCCGGCCCCCGCCCCGCGGCCCCGCCGGCCTCCGCGGCCGGAGCCAAGCCGCTTTCCACCGGCCAGTGGATCGGCTTCATGGCCATGGTCTTCGGCATGTTCATGGCCATCCTGGACATCCAGATCGTCTCGGCCTCCATCTCCGAGATCCAGGCCGGCCTTTCCGCGGCACCCGATGAAGCCTCCTGGGTCCAGACCTCCTACCTGATCGCCGAGATCGTCATGATCCCGCTATCGGGCTTCCTCTCGCGCGTGCTCTCCACGCGGGTGCTCTTCACCCTCTCGGCCGGCGGCTTCACCCTCTTCTCCGCCCTCTGCGCCATGGCCGACAATCTTTCGGCCATGATCATGTTCCGCGCCGCCCAGGGCTTCCTCGGCGGCGCGATGATCCCCACGGTCTTCGCCACCGCCTTCCTGCTCTTCTCCGGGCCGAAGCGCGTGCAGATGAGCGTGCTCATCGGCCTGACGGCGACCATGGCGCCCACCATCGGCCCGACGCTGGGCGGCTGGCTCACCCAGTCCCTCTCCTGGCACTGGCTCTTCCTCATCAACGTCCCGGTCGGCGCGCTCATCGCCTTCATCGTCTGGCGCATGCCCGATATCGACCGGCCCGATCACCGCCTCTTCCGCTTCTTCGACTGGTGGGGCCTGGCCTTCATGGCCGGCTTCCTCGGCACGCTGGAATACGTGATGGAGGAAGGCCCCCGCTGGGACTGGCTGGCCGACCCCACGGTGCGCAACTGCGCCCTCGTCTGCCTGCTCTGCGGCATCGGCTTCTTCTGGCGCGCCTTCACCCGGCCGGAGCCCATCGTGGAGCTGCGCGCCTATGCCGACCGCAACTTCGCCATCGGCAGCGTGCTCTCCTTCAGCGTGGGCGTCGGCCTCTACGGCTCGGTCTATCTCATCCCGCTCTTCCTGGGCCGGGTCCGCGGCTATGACAGCCTGCAGATCGGCGAGGTGATGTTCATTACCGGCCTGATGATGTTCATCAGCGCGCCGATCGCGGGCCGCATGGCCCGTGCGGTGGACCTGCGGATCATGCTCACCATGGGGCTGATCACCTATGGCATCTCCATCTGGCTCACCGCCCATCTGACGGCCACTTCCTCCTTCGCGGAACTGGCCTTCCCCCTGGGTCTGCGCGGCTTCTGCATGATGTTCATCATGATGCCGGTGAACCAGTTCGCCCTCGGCACCCTGCCCCCGGCCCGGGTGAAGAACGCCTCGGGCCTCTATAACCTGATGCGCAACATGGGCGGCGCGGTGGGGTTGGCCGCCATCAATACCGTCGTCACCGACCGCTCCTACCTGCACCGCGTCCATCTCGGCGAGCAGGTGAACTGGGCCCGCCCCGGCGCCAACCAGTATATCGACACCATGACCGGCGCCTTCTCCGGCCGGCTCGGCAGCCAGGCCGAACTGGCGGCGATGAAACGGGTGCATGACATCGTCACCCGCGAGGCGCTGGTCCTCGCCTATAACGACGCCCTGCTCCTCATGGCCCTGCTCTTCTTCCTGACCCTGCCGCTGGTGCTCCTGGTGCGCCTGCCCAAAGCGGGGGGCGGCGGGGGCGCCCATTGAGAGCCTTGTGGGCTGCGGGTTTCAGCCAGTACCCAATTGGATGCAAAATGCGCGCGGAGCCGCTGGCGATCCCTTGTCAGCCCGCTTAGGTTGGCGTAGTCGAGCCTTCGAGACCTCAGGCCGGCAAACAAAAGGCCGCCATGGCGCTGGGCGGCCAGCGCCATAAACCCTCGCATATTGGGATCGCTATGAAAGCCTACCTGGATTACCTGACCGAGATCAAAGGCAGAGAAACTCAGGGGCTCGCTCCCAAGCCGATCGACGACGGCGCGCTCGTCGCCGATCTCATCGAGATCATCAAGGACGCCGGCAGCGAGCACCGCCCGGACGCCCTGAAGTTCTTCATCTACAACACGCTGCCCGGCACCACGAGCGCCGCGGGTGTGAAGGCCGCCTTCCTGAAGCAGATCGTGCTCGGCGAAGCGGCCGTCCGGGAAATCACCCCGGCCTTCGCCCTCGAGCTGCTGTCGCACATGAAGGGCGGCCCCTCGATCCGCGTGCTGCTCGACCTCGCTCTCGGCGACGATGCCCAGATCGCCAAGCAGGCCGGTGAAGTCCTGAAGACCCAGGTCTTCCTCTACGACGCCGACATGTTCCGCCTGCGCGACGCCTACAAGGCCGGCAATGCCGTCGCCAAGGACGTGCTGGAGAGCTACGCCCAGGCCGAGTTCTTCACCAAGCTCCCGGACGTCGAGGACGAGATCAAGGTCGTCACCTATATCGCCGCCGAAGGCGATATCTCGACCGACCTGCTCTCCCCCGGCAACCAGGCCCATTCCCGCGCCGACCGCGAGTTGCACGGCAAGTGCATGATCTCGCCCAAGGCCCAGCAGGAAATCGTGGCGCTGCAGAAGCAGCACCCCGACAAGCGCGTCATGATGATCGCCGAGAAGGGCACGATGGGCGTCGGCTCCTCGCGCATGTCCGGCGTGAACAACGTGGCGCTCTGGACCGGCAAGCCTGCCAGCCCCTACGTCCCCTTCGTGAACATCGCCCCGATCGTCGCCGGCACCAACGGCATCTCCCCGATCTTCGCGACCACGGTGGACGTCACGGGCGGCATCGGCCTGAACCTGAAGAACTGGGTCAAGAAGACCGGTGACGACGGCAAGCCGATCCTGAACAACGACGGCAACCCGATCCTCGAGCAGAAATACTCGGTCGAGACCGGCACCGTCCTCAAGATCGACACCAAGGGCGGCAAACTCCGTGACGAGAACGGCCAGGAGCTGGTCGACGTCTCCTCCGCCTTCACGCCGCAGAAGAAGGAGTTCATGAAGGCCGGCAGCTCCTACGCCATCGTCTTCGGCAAGAAGCTCCAGACCTTCGCCGCCGAGACGCTGGGCGTCACCCCGCCGCAGGTCTTCGCGCCCAACAAGGAAATCTCGATCCCCGGCCAGGGCCTGACCGCGGTGGAAAAGATCTTCAACCGCAACGCCGTCGGCGTGACCCCGGGCAAGATCCTCCATGCCGGCTCCGACGTCCGCGTTCGCGTGAACATCGTCGGCTCCCAGGACACGACCGGCCCGATGACGGCGCAGGAGCTGGAGGCCATGGCCGCCTCCGTAATCTCCCCGCTCGTCGACGGCGCCTATCAGTCCGGCTGCCACACGGCCTCGGTCTGGGACAAGAAGGCCCAGGCGAATATCCCGAAGCTCATGTCCTTCATGAACAATTTCGGGCTGATCACGGGCCGTGACCCGAAGGGCGTCTACCCGGCGATGACGGACGTCATCCACAAGGTGCTGAACGACATCACCGTGGACGACTGGGCCATCATCATCGGCGGCGACAGCCACACCCGCATGTCCAAGGGCGTCGCCTTCGGCGCCGACTCCGGCACCGTGGCCCTCGCGCTCGCCACCGGCGAGGCGACCATGCCGATCCCGCAATCGGTCAAGGTGACCTTCAAGGGCGCGATGAAGCCCTACATGGACTTCCGCGACGTCGTCCATGCCACGCAGCAGCAGATGCTGAAGCAGTGCGGCGACAACGTCTTCCAGGGCCGCGTCATCGAAGTCCATATCGGCACGCTGATGGCCGACCAGGCCTTCACCTTCACCGACTGGACGGCCGAGATGAAGGCCAAGGCCTCCATCTGCATCTCGCAGGACGAGACGCTGATCGAGTCGCTCGAGGTCGCCAAGTCGCGCATCCAGATCATGATCGACAAGGGCATGGACAATGCGGCGGGCACGCTGAAGGGCCTGATCGCCAAGGCCGATGCCCGTATCGCCGAGATCCGCTCGGGCGAGAAGCCGGCCCTCGCGCCGGATGCCAACGCGAAGTATTTCGCCGAGGTGGTGGTCGATCTCGACCTGATCGACGAGCCGATGATCGCCGATCCGGACGTGAACAACGCCGACGTCTCGAAGCGCTACACCCACGACACCATCCGCCCCGTCTCCTATTACGGCGCGGCCAAGAAGGTGGACCTGGGCTTCGTGGGCTCCTGCATGGTGCATAAGGGCGACATCAAGATCGTCGCCCAGATGCTGAAGAACATCGAGAAGACGCAGGGCAAGGTCGAATTCAAGGCGCCGCTCGTCGTCGCCGCGCCGACCTACAATATCGTCGACGAGCTCAAGGCCGAAGGCGACTGGGAAATCCTGCAGCGCTACTCGGGCTTCGAATTCAACGACGTGGCGCCCAAGACGACCGCGCGCACCGAATACGAGAACATCCTCTATCTCGAGCGCCCGGGCTGCAATCTCTGCATGGGCAACCAGGAGAAGGCCGCGAAGGGCGATACCGTGCTCGCCACCTCGACCCGCCTCTTCCAGGGCCGTGTCGTGGAAGACTCGACGGAAAAGAAGGGTGAGTCGCTCCTCGCTTCGACCCCCGTCGTGGTGCTCTCGGCCATCCTGGGCCGCACCCCGAGCGCCGAGGAATACAAGGCCGCCGTCGAGGGCATCGACCTGACCAAGTTCGCCCCGCCCAAGACCGCGATGATCGACTCCGCCTCGGTTCACTACTGAGGCGGCCGGGGCGCCGGAACCTTTTCCAGCGCCCTGCCGACCATGCCTGCCGAAGTGCCGGAGAATTTCTCCGGCACTTTTTTTGTGCCCGATGTCACAGGCGGCCGGGCCCGCTCGTCCTGTTTCCGACGACAACATCGGAGACTGACAATGTCCGAACGCCTGAACTACTACGCCGCCGCCCCCGAAGCCATGAAGGCCATGATGGGCATGGAGATGACTGTCCGCAGCAACGGGCTGGAGCACAGCCTGATCGAGCTGGTGAAGACCCGCGCCTCCCAGATCAACCGCTGCGCCTTTTGCATCGACATGCATACCCGCGACGCCCGCGCCGCCGGCGAAACCGAGGAGCGCCTCTACATGCTCTCGGCCTGGGAAGAGGCGACCTGCTATTCTCCCCGCGAACGCGCTGCCCTCGGCTGGACGGAGGCCCTCACCCTCGTCTCCCAGACCGGCGCGCCCGATGCCGCCTATGAGGCGATGGCCGCCGAATTCACGCCGGAGGAACAGGTGAAGCTCACCCACGCCATCGTCACCATCAACGCCTGGAACCGCTTCGCCATCGGCTTCCGCAGCGTCCCGGCGCGCAAGGGCAGCAAATAATGAGCGCGGCGGCCTCCACCACTGGCGAAACGGCCTTCGCCGCGGCCCGCCCCCGGCTTGCGGCCCTGGCCTATCGCTTCCTCGGCTCCGTCGCCGATGCCGAGGATGTGGTGCAGGCCGCCTGGCTCCGCTGGCGCGAGACCGACCAGGCCCAGGTGGCCAATCCCCCCGCCTTCCTGGCCCGCATCGTCACGCGCCTCTGCCTCGACGAGCTGAAATCCGCCCGCCGCAAGCGCGAGACCTATATCGGCCCCTGGCTCCCCGAGCCCGTGGTCGAGCAGGACCCGCTGGGCGAGCGCGAGGCGGCGGAAGACCTTTCCGTCGCCCTGCTCCTCGCCCTCGAACGCCTCTCCCCGCTCGAACGCGCCGCCTTCCTGTTGCACGACGTCTTCGGCACCGATTTCGACGAGATCGCCGCCACCCTCAGCCGCAGCCCGGAAAGCGTCCGTCAGCTCGCCGCCCGCGCCCGCAACCACGTGCGCGAGGCAAGGCCCCGCTTCCCCGTCGCGCGGGACGAAGGCACCCGCCTCGCCGCCAGTTTCCAGGCGGCCGTGGCCAGCGGCGATGCCTCGGCGCTCAAGGCGCTGCTGGCCGAGAACGCCATCCTCCGCACCGATGGCGGCGGCGTCATCCGGGCCGCCATCAACCCCGTCTACGGGAATGACAAGGTCGCCCGCTTCTTCGAGGGCATCGCCCGCAAGGTGACCGACGAGCTTTCCTATACCCCCGCCTGGATCAACGGCCTGCCCGGCTACATCACCCATTGGCCCGATGGCAGCCTCCAAACCACGGCGCTGGAGATCGAATCCGGCCTCATCCGCGCCGTCTATATCGTCCGCAATCCCGAGAAACTCGGGCATCTCCGGCCCCGCTGACGGGGCCTCTGCAAGGAGCCTCCCCCAAGAGAATGCATTCCTCCGGCGCGGCCTTGCCCTTGCCCACAAGACTCCCCCCGTGCTAGCCCGCAAGGCCGAAACCGACCCTCGCGCCGCCGGATACCCTCGTGGAACAGCCGCTGATCCTCGTCCTGAACGGACCGAACCTGAACATGCTGGGCACGCGCGAGCCGGAGAAATACGGCAGCGCGACCCTCGACGACGTCGAGGCCCTCTGCGCCGAAACCGCCGACGAGCTGGGCCTCGCCATCGATTTCCGCCAGTCGAACCACGAAGGCGAGCTGATCTCCTGGGTGCAGGAATGCCGCGGCACCGCCGCCGGCGTGATCATCAACCCGGCGGGCTATTCCCATACCTCCGTCGCCCTGATGGACGCGCTTTTCGCCGTCGATCTGCCGGTGGTCGAGGTCCATATCACCAACATCCATCGCCGCGAGGCCTTCCGCCATCACTCCTACGTCTCCCATGCGGCGACCGGGGTGATCTGCGGGCTCGGAATCCAGGGCTATGCCCTGGCCCTCCGCGCCATGGCCGGCATCGTCGCCGAGGACTGAGGATCACATGAAGCCCATCGAATTCGACCCCGAGGCCATCCGGGCCCTCGCCCAGATCCTGCGTGACACCGACCTCTCGGAGATCGAGCTGGTCGATGGCGAGGCGCGCATCCGCGTCGCCCGCCAGGCCCAGGTGGTGACGCAGGTGGCCATGCAGGCCCCGGTCGCGGCCGCCGCCCCCGTCGCCGCCCCGGCCGCGGCCCCGGTCGCCGCGGCCCCGGCCGCCGCCGAGCCCGAGAGCCATGCCGGCGCCGTGACCTCGCCGATGGTCGGCGTCGCCTATCTCGCCCCCGAGCCCGGCGCCGCGCCCTTCGTGACGGTCGGCGCCAAGGTCACCCAGGGCCAGACCCTGCTGCTGATCGAGGCGATGAAGACCTTCAACCAGATCAAGGCGCCCAAGGCCGGCACGGTCACGCGCGTCCTGGTGGAAAGCGGCTCGCCCGTCGAGTTCGGCCAGCCCCTCATCGTCGTCGAGTGATCGGCCGCGCGATGTTCGGGAAGGTTCTGATCGCCAATCGCGGCGAGATCGCGCTGCGGGTCCACCGGGCCTGCCAGGAAATGGGCATCCGCACCGTCGCCGTGCATTCCACGGCCGATGCGACGGCCATGCACGTCCGCCTGGCGGATGAGAGCGTCTGCATCGGCCCGCCGGCCGCGCGCGACAGCTACCTGAACATCCCGGCCCTGCTCTCGGCGGCCACCATCACCGGGGCGGACGCCATCCACCCCGGCTACGGCTTCCTGTCGGAAAATGCCCGCTTCGCCGAGATGGTCGAAGCCCATGGCATGACCTTCATCGGCCCGACCGCCGACCATATCCGCATCATGGGCGACAAGATCGCGGCCAAGACGGCGATGAAGTCGCTCGGCGTGCCGCTGGTTCCGGGTTCGGATGGCGCGCTGAACAGCCTCGAAGAGGCTGAGGCGGTCGCGAACATCATCAAGTACCCCGTGCTCATCAAGGCCGCCGCCGGCGGCGGCGGGCGCGGCATGAAGGTCGCCCGCGGCCCCGAGGAGCTGGAGGAAGCCTGGCGCGTCGCCCGCGCCGAGGCCAAGGCCGCCTTCGGTGACGATGCGGTCTATATGGAGAAGTATCTCGACCGCCCCCGGCATATCGAGATGCAGGTCATGGCCGATACCCATGGCAATGTGGTGCATTTCGGCGAGCGCGACTGCTCGCTGCAGCGCCGCCACCAGAAGCTCGTCGAGGAAGCCGGCAGCCCCGTGCTGACCGCCGCTGAGCGCGACGCCCTGGGTGCCACCGTCACCGCCGGCCTTGCCAAGCTCGGCTATCGTGGCGCCGGCACGCTGGAGTTCCTCTGGCAGGACGGCCAGTTCGCCTTCATCGAGATGAATACCCGCCTGCAGGTCGAGCATCCGGTAACGGAGATGGTCTGCGGTGTCGATCTCGTGAAGGAGCAGATCCGCGTCGCCGCCGGCCAGAAGCTCGGCTACGAGCAGAAGGACATCCAGTTCTCCGGCCATGCGATCGAGTGCCGCATCACCGCCGAGGACCCGGAAACCTTCGCCCCCAACCCCGGCAAGGTCAGCACCTACCACGCCCCGGGCGGCCTCGGCGTGCGCGTCGACAGCGCGCTCTATTCCGGCTACTCGGTGCCGCCGCATTACGACAGCCTGGTCGCCAAGCTGATCGTCCATGCGCCGACCCGCTCGGAAGCCATCGCCCGCATGCGCCGCTCGCTCGATGAGATGGTGGTGGCCGGCATCAAGACCACGCTGCCGCTGCATATGCGCATCATGGATGACCCGGAATTCCAGGCCGGCGACTATACCATCCACTGGCTCGAGCGCTTCGTCGCCAAGCAGTGACGCGTTCATGATCCGGGAGGGGCCGCTGCCCCTCCCGTTTTCATGCCGGCTCTCCCGCACTCACATGGCGCTTGCGCCGCCGGCGCCCCATGCCGCGGGAGGGCCAGCACTCCAAGTCTGCCTGAGCGGATTGACGCGCCAGCACCAACCCTGGACGCAAGGCCTTCTGCGCAAACGTTTCACCAATTTCCTTTACGCGGCCGACCACCTGAGGCCAGCATGGGCGAATAAGACTCCGATAAGGAAACGTCCCATGCGCCTGCCCCGCCGTGCCCTTCTGGGCGCGGGCCCGCTCGTCGCGGCCCTTTCCCTTCCCGCCCTCTCCCTGCGCGCCGCCGCCCAGTCCAACTGGCCGAGCCGCCCCATCCGCCTCGTCGTGCCCTATGCGGCCGGCGGCGGCACCGACATCCTTGCCCGCGCCCTCGGCGAGGCCCTGCGCGGCACGCTGCCCCAGCCCGTGGTGGTGGAGAACCGCGCCGGGGCCTCGGGCGTCCTCGGCACCGAGGTCGTGGCGCGTGCCGAGCCCGACGGCCATACGCTCCTCGCCGTCGTCTCCACTCATGTCATGAACCGCTACTACCTGCAGTCCCTGCCCTATGACCCAGCGGGCGACTTCACCCCCATCGCCATGCTGGCCCGCAATACCATGGTGCTCGTCGCCTCGGCGCAGCAGCCCTTCACCGACCTCGCCGGCCTCGCCGCCGAGGCCCGCCGCCGCCCCGGCGCCATCGGCACCGGCTCCACCGAGGCACTCTCGAGCTTCATCGGCCAGGAACTCGCCCGCCGCCTGAAGCTCGACATGCCCGACGTGCAATATCGCAGCGGCGGCCAGCTCATGAACGACATCGTCGCCGGCCACCTCCCCACCGGCTGGACCAGCACGAGCAGCGCCACGCCCCATATGCCCACCGGCCGCGTGCGCCTCATCGCGACCTCCAACGCCACGCGCACGCCCTTCTACCCCGACCTGCCGACGGTGATGGAACAGGGCGTGCCGGAATTCGACCTCGCGGGCTGGGTCGCCCTTCTCGGCCCCAAGGGCATGAACCCCGCCATCAGCGCCCGCCTCCAGGCCGCACTCCAGAAGGCCTATGAGGACCCGACGCTGCGCCAGCGCTTCACCACGCTCGGCATCGAGCCGGACCTGCGCGACGGCCCCGGCCTGCGCCAGGCCATGGAGCGCGAGGACAGGCTCTGGGCCGGTGCCGCCGCCGCCGGAACGCTGCGCCGCCAGGAATGAGCCCTCGCGCGGCGCCGCCCCTTCGCCCATACTGCGTTGCGTGAGTCGCCGCACCTTCGAGATCACGCCTGAACTGATGCTGCGCGCCTATCGGGCGGGCCTCTTCCCCATGGCCGAGGGCCGGCGGGCGGAAAAGCTCTTCTGGCTCGATCCGGAATGGCGCGGCGTCATGCCGCTCGACGGCTTCCATCTCCCCCGCCGCCTGATGCGCACCGTGCTCTCCGGCCCCTTCGAGGTCACGGCCGACAAGGACTTCCCGGCGACCATCGCCGGTTGCGCCGCCCCCGCGCCGGGCCGGGAGGATAGCTGGATCAACCCCGAGATCGAGCGCCTCTTCACCACGCTCTTCGAGATGGGCTTCGCCCATTCGGTCGAAACCTGGCTGGATGGCGAGCTGGTCGGCGGGCTCTACGGCGTTTCCATCGGCGGCGCCTTCTTCGGCGAGAGCATGTTCTCTCGCGCCACCGATGCCTCGAAAGTGGCCCTGGTCCATCTCGTCGCCCGGCTGAAGCTCGGCGGCTTCACCCTGCTCGACACGCAATTCATCACCGAGCATCTGCGCCAGTTCGGCACCATCGAAATCCCCCGCGAGGCCTATAAGGCCCAGCTCGCGGCGGCCATCGACCAGCCCTCGGATTGGGAATCCGCCCCCGATCCCGCCCGGCTCGAAGCCGCCATCCGGGCGCTGCGCGGTCCCAAAGAGGGCGCGAAATAGCTGGCATCCGCCCCCCATCATCCTAATATGACAGTTCGATGACAGGAAATGGCGCAGGAGAGTTCCGGCTCGTGCTGGAACTGGCGGGCGAGGCGGCGCTGCTGCTCTGGGGCCTGCATATGGTGCAGTCGGGCGTCCAGCGCGCCTTCGGAGCGCGGCTCCGTCAGGGGCTGGGTGTCGCGCTCGGCGATCGCTGGCGCGCCTTTCTCGTCGGCCTCGGCGTCACCGCGGCCCTGCAGAGCAGCACGGCGACCGCCTTCATGGTCGGCTCCTTCGCGGCCGGCGGCGTGCTGCCCCTGGTGCCGGCGCTGGCCACCATGCTCGGCGCCAATGTCGGCACGGCGCTCATCGTCCAGGCGCTTTCCTTCGATGCCGGGCTGCTCTTCCCGCCCCTGATGCTAGCCGGGCTCATCGGCTTCCGCCGGGGCGGCCGCTGGCGCGATATCGGCCGCGCGGGCATCGGCCTCGGCCTCATGCTGCTCGCGCTGCATCTGATGATCGAGAGCATCGCGCCGCTCCAGGCCTCGCCCACCCTGCGCCAGGCGCTCGGGCTGCTCTCCGGCCTGCCGCTGATCGATATGGCACTGGCCGCCTTCATCGCCTGGGCCACCCATTCCTCCGTCGCGGCCGTGGTGCTCATCGCCTCCTTCGCGGGGGCGGGCGCCATCGGGGTGGAGGGCGCGCTGGCCATGGTGCTGGGCGCCAATCTCGGCACCTCGCTCAACCCGCTGCTCGCCGCGCGCGGCCAGGGCACCTCCCCCGCCCGGCTGCGCGTGCCGCTCGGCAATCTCATCAACCGCGCCATCGGCTGCGCCGTCGCCCTGCCGCTCCTGCCCTGGATCGCCCAGGGCCTCCTGGCGCTCGACCCTTCTCCCGCCCGCGTCGTCGCCCATGCCCATCTGGGCTTCAACCTGGCCCTCGCCCTGCTGACCCTGCCGCTGCTGGACCCGCTGGCCGCCCTGCTGCGCCGCCTCCTGCCCAGCGCGACCAGCGCGGAAGACCCTTCCCGCCCCCGCTACCTGGACGAAGCGGCGATCGCCAACCCGCCCCAGGCCCTGGCCAATGCCGCCCGCGAATCGCTCCGCATCGCCGATATGCTCGAGAGCATGCTCCGCCTCTCGGCCCGCGCCTTCGCCCCCGGCGGCGATCGCGATGCTGCCCGCCAGGCCGGCCAGATCGACGAGGCCTTCGACCGTCTGCATCGCGCGCTGCACGCCTATCTCGGCCGCCTGCCCGAGACGCTGAACCCCGAGGAAGCCCGCCGCCTGGCCGAAATCCGCGATTTCGCGGTCAATCTCGAGCATGCCGCCGATGCCGTCGCGCATAACCTCGTCCGCCAGGCCGCCCGCCTCGCCAAACAGGGCATCGCCCTCATGCCCGAGGACGCGGCGGAGATCGCGTCCCTGCATGAAGGCGCGCTCTCCCAGCTCTCCCTCGCCATCACGGTCTTCATGCAGGGCGATGAGGAAGCGGCGCGCAGCCTCGTGCTGCAGAAGGAGCGCCTGCGCGGCGTGGAGCGCCAGGCCGCCGCCCGCCTCGGCCGCGCCTCCCTCCCCGGCGATGCGGGCCAGGCGGCCGATCTCCATCTCGACGCGGTGCGGGACCTGCGGCGGATCGCGGGCTATCTCGCCGCCATCGGCCATCCGCTACTGCAACGCCTGGGCGCCCTCCGCTCCAGCCGGCTGGCTGGTGGAGATGATTAAAAACAGACACTTAGAAGCCATTCCGCTAACCTGAGCGAAGGCAATCGGGCCTTTTCTGGCAACCCCTCCCGCTTAAGCGCGTTCTTCAGACAGGCCATCCAATGGCCATCGGAAAAGAAGGAGAACGCCATGAACTCCGATACCATCAAGGGCAACTGGAAGCAGATGACCGGCAAGGTGAAGGAGCAGTGGGGCAAGCTCACTGATGACGACCTCACCGTGATCGAAGGCCGCCGCGAACAGCTCGTCGGCCGGATTCAGGAGCGCTACGGCGTCGCCCGCGACGAGGCCGAGCGCCAGGTGAAGGACTGGGAAACCCGTCACTGAACCGGTTTGACTGAACCGAGATAGGTTCCGCGTTCCAGGCGCCGCCGGGGTCACCCCGGCGGCGTTGCGGTTTTCTTGACCGGCTTCTGGGGCCGTGCCTTTGCTTCCCATCCGGCCCGGCTTTTGCTTGGCTCATCGCATGACCGGACCCATCGCCTTCTCCCTGAACGGCAGGCCGACCACGCTGCCGCTGGATACCTCCCCCTCCATGTCGCTGCTGGACTGGCTCCGGGGCCCGGCGAGGCTCACCGGCACCAAGGAGGGCTGCGCCGAGGGCGATTGCGGCGCCTGCACGGTCGTGCAGGAAGAGGCCGATGGCGGCCGCACCCCGCTCAATGCCTGCCTGACCCTGCTCGGCCAGGTCCAGGGCCGGGCCATCCGCACCGTGGAGGGGCTTCGCGGCCCCGATGGCGGCCCCCATCCCGTCCAAACCACGCTGGCCGAGGCCGATGGCACGCAATGCGGCTTCTGCACCCCCGGCATTGTCATGGCCCTCTGGGCCCAGGCGCGCGAGGGGGGAGACCCGCATGAGGCCCTGGCCGGCAATCTCTGCCGCTGCACCGGCTATCGCCCCATTCTCGACGCCGCGTCCCACCTCACCGACGACGCCGTCCTACCGCCCGAGCCGCCCCCGGCCGAGCGCGTCATCGTCACCCCGACCCAGAAATTCTTCCTCCCGACCACGGTCGGCGAGGCCCTCTCCCTCCACGCCGCCCATCCCGGCGCCTGGATTCTGGCCGGAGGGACGGACCTGAACCTCCGTGTCTCCGAGCATCGCGAACGCCCGCCCGTCATCATCAGCCTGCGCGATGTGGAGGCGATGCATGCCTTCGAAAGCACGCCCGAGGCCCTGACCATCGGCGCCGCCCTGCCCTATCACCGCCTGCTCCGCCATCTCCGCGCCGAGCCGGGCTTCGGCCCCTTCGCGGAGCTGCTCTCCCGCCTCGGCAGCCGCCAGATCCGCGGCAGCGGCACGCTCGGCGGCAATCTCGGCACCGCCTCGCCCATCGGCGACACGCTGCCCGTCCTCCTCGCCCTGAACGCCCGCCTGACCATCGCCGCCGGCGCCACCGACAGCCGCAGCCTGCCCATCGACGATTTCTTCCTCGGCTATCGGCAGACCGCGCTGATCGGGCAGGAGCTGATCACCACCATCACCCTGCCGCGCCCGCAGCCGGGCCAGTTCTTCGCCGCCCAGAAACTCAGCAAGCGCTACGACCAGGATATCGCGACCGTCGCCCTCGCCTCGCTCATCACGGTCGAGGCGGGCACCGTCACCGCCGCGCGCCTGGCCCTGGGTGGCGTCGCCGCCACCCCCATCCGCGCCAAGGAGGCCGAGGAGGCGCTGATCGGCGCGGCCTGGAGTGGCGAGAGCATCGAGCGCGCCGCCACCATCCTCTCGGCGCGGATCGCGCCCCTTTCCGACTGGCGCGCCACGGCCGATTACCGCCGCCTCGCCGCCGGCAATCTCCTGCGCCGCGCCTTCCTCACCGCCACGCGCCCCGATCTGGCGCTGGAGGTCATGGCCCTGCCCGCCCCGCATGCGCCCCGCTTCATCACGGAGGCCCCGGCATGAAGCTGCACGGCCCCGGCGCCTCCCTCCGCCAGGACAGCGCCCTCAAGCACACGACGGGCGAGGCCATCTTCGCCGATGACATGCCGGAACTCCCTGGCACGCTCCATGCCGCCCTCGTGCTCTCCCCCCTGGCCCATGGCCGGATCGAGGCGCTGGATCTCGCCCCCGCTCTCGCCATCCCCGGCGTCACCCACGCCCTCGGCCCGGCCGATATCCCCGGCCGCAACAACATCTCCCCCAGCGGCAAGAGCGACGAGCAGCTCTTCGCCGAGGGAGTGGTCGAATATTGGGGCCAGCCCATGGCCCTCATCCTCGCCACCACGCGCGATGCCGCCCTGGCCGGGGCCGGGGCCATCAAGCCCGCGCTGAGCCCCCTCCCGCCCATCCTCGGCATCGAGGCTGCGCTGGAAGCCCAGAACCTCCTCATGCCGCCCCAGGTCATCGAGCGCGGCGACTGGCAGGCCGCGCTCGCCGCGTCGCCCCGCCGCCTGAAGGGCGAGTTCCGCGTCGGCGGCCAGGAGCATTTCTACCTCGAAGGCCAGATCGCCATCGCGACGGCGGGGGAGGATGGCGAGATGGCCATCACCTCCTCCACCCAGCATCCCACCGAGGTGCAGCACATCGCCGCCCGCATCCTGGGCTGCGACTACAACCGCGTCACGGTCGGCGTCCGCCGCATGGGTGGGGGCTTCGGCGGCAAGGAGAGCAATGCCTCCTGGGTCGCCGCCGCCGCGGCCCTCGGCGCGCGCCTCACCGGCCGCCCGGTGAAGCTCCGCCTCCCCCGCAAGGCCGACATGGCCGCGACCGGCAAGCGCCACCCCTTCCTCTATCGCTGGGAAGCGGGTTTCGACGAGACCGGCCGCCTCCACGCCCTCGATGCCACGCTGGCCGCCGATGGCGGCCATAGCCTGGACCTGACGCCTGGGGTCATCTTCCGCGCCCTGACCCATGCGCTGAACTGCCACGACATCCCCGCCGTCCGCCTCACGGGCCTCGCCGCCAAGACCAACACCGTCTCCAACACCGCCTTTCGCGGCTTCGGCGGCCCCCAGGGCGGGCTGCTCATGGAAGACGTCACGGCCCGGATCGCCAGCGCCCTGCGCCTGCCCCAGGAAGCCGTCCGGGAGAAGAATTTCGCCGGCGGCGAAAATGGCGACGAGACGCCCTATGGCCAGAAGCTGGAAGGCGACCTCATCCGCCGCGTCTGGGCCGAATGCCGCGCCGATGCCAGGTGGGACGAGCGCCAGGCCGAGATCGCGGCCTTCAACGCCAGCCATCCCACCTTGCGCCGGGGCCTCGGCAGCTTCGTCCTCGCCTTCGGCATCTCCTTCGGCATCATGTCGATGAACCAGGCGGGCGCCCTGGTGCATGTCTATGCCGATGGCTCCATCCGCCTGAACCACGGTGGGACGGAAATGGGCCAGGGCCTCTTCATCAAGATCGCCCAGGTCGTCGCCCATGCCTTCGGCGTGCCGATCGAGCGCATCCTCATTACCCGCACCAGCACCGGCGAAGTCCCCAATACCGCCCCGACCGCCGCCAGCACCGGCTCCGACCTCAATGGCTGGGCCGCCTTCCAGGCCGCGACCACCATCCGCGACCGCATGGCGAAGGTCGCCGCTGCCCTCTGGTCCGTCCCGCCCGAGGAAATCGCCTTCGCCGACGACATGGTCACGGCCGGCAATCACCGCATGTCCTTCGCTGACCTGGCCCATCGCGCCTATCTCGAGCGCGTCTCCCTCTCGGCCACCGGCTTCTACAAGACGCCCGACATCCATTGGGATCCGGTGGCGATGAAGGGCCATCCCTTCTTCTACTTCTCCTACGGCGCCGCCGTGGCCGAGGTGGTGGTCGATACCCTCACCGGCGAGGCCCGCACACTGCGCGCCGATCTCGTCCAGGATTGCGGCAACAGCCTCAACCCGGCCATCGACCGGGGCCAGATCGAGGGCGCCTTTGTCCAGGGCCTGGGCTGGCTCACCAGCGAGGAGAATTGGTGGGACGATGCCGGGCGCCTGCGCACCCTCGGCCCCTCCACCTACAAGATCCCCGGCTCGCGCGACGTCCCACCGGCGCTGAACCTCCGCCTCCTCGCCGGCGCCCCCGCCCGGGCCGAAACCATCTTCCGCTCCAAGGCCGTGGGCGAGCCCCCGCTGCTCCTGCCCATCGCCGTCTGGAACGCCCTCAAGGCCGCCCTCGGCACCGACCGGCTGGACCTGCCCGCGACGCCCGAGCGGCTCCTGCTGGCCCGCAGGGGCTAAAAACCGCGTGAGACCCGCAACCTGGGATTTAAAAACCCTGCCAAGATGCACGGCCCGCTGGTTGAGCCAAGACGAATAGCCTAAAAGGTCCCGCCAAAGCTCAAGCAGCCCCCTCCCGTCCAGAAAGTCCCCCCGGCTTGATCATCGCGCAGCCGCATCCGAAAGAAGCCGAGAGGCTTGCCGAGCTCCGCTCCCTCCGCCTGCATGACGACAGCCGCGACGCGGCGCTCGATGCCATCGCCGAAGCCGCCCGCGCCGCAACGGGGCTCGACGTCGGCTTCGTCGGCCTGATCGAGGCCGAGCACGAGCGTCTGAAGGCCATTTCGCCTCAGGCCGCGCCCAGCCTCGTGCCCCGGGACATGACTTTCTGCGCCCATGCCATCCTCTGCGACGGCCCGACCGTGGTGGAGGATGCACGGGCCGATCCGCGTTTCGCGGGCAATCCGGCGGTCACCGGCGCGCCCCATATCCGCAGCTATATCGGCATCCCGCTGCGCGGCCATAACGGCCTGCCCTACGGCACCCTGGCCGCCTATGGCACCGGCCAGCCGGACACCATCACCCCCTCGATGGTCAAGGCGCTGGAAGCCCTCGGCCGCACGACGGAGCAGCTGCTCAACGCCCGCCGCCGCCAGTTCCTCGTCGAGGCGCGGCTTCGCCACAGCAATCTCCGCTTCGACACCATCCTTGAAAGCGTCCCCGACGGCGTCGCCATCTACGACACCCAGGGCAAGCTCCGCGCGGCCAATGCCGCCATGTTCGAGATCGCGAAACTCGCGCCCGCCACCCATGAGGCCTGGCCCAACCAGGCCGAGGGCATGCTGCGCTATCTCGCAGGCCAGGGCATCCTCGCCGCCGAACCCGCGGGCGATGGCAGCCCCGATTACGCCTTCCGCAACTGGCAGGCCCGCCTCGCCGCCGGGCAGACCTGCCGCCATGTCGGCGGCGCGCGCAACGGCGTGGTGCTCGAATGCATCGCCCGGCCCATCATGGCCCCCGCGGCCAGTTCCCAGGGCGAAGCAGACGCCGAAGTGGCCGAGGGCACGCTGATCCTGCTGCGCGAGATCGGCCCCCGCCTCGCCGCCGAGGCCGTCGCCAAGACGCTGCGGCAGGAAAACGCCCTGCTGCGCAGCGCCGTCGAGGCCTCCCTCGCCGGCGTCACCATCAGCGACGCCTCCCTGCCCAACACACCGCTGGTCTATGTGAACCCCGCCTTCACCGCCATCACCGGCTGGAGCATGGAGGAGGCCCTCGGCCGCGACAGCCGCTTCCTCCGCCACCCCGGCAATGACGAGGCGCTGATCCAGCGCATGCGGGACGACCGGGCGGCGGGCAAGCCTTCCAGCGCCGAACTGCTCGTCACCCGCCGCGACGGCTCCAGCGCCTGGGTCGATTTCCACACCTCCGCCATCCGCGACGAACAGGGCGTGGTGCGGCATTTCGTCTCGGTGATGCGCGACATCTCCGAACACCGCGCCCTGATCGGCGAGTTGGAAGCAGCCCGCACCCTCGCCGAGGATGCGAGCCGCGCGAAGACGGATTTCCTGGCCTCGATGAGCCACGAAATCCGCACCCCGCTCAACGGCATCATCGGCATGACGACGCTGCTGCTCGCCACCGATCTCGACCCCGACCAGCGCCGCTTCGCCCAGGGCGCCCTGCAGTCGGGCGAGCTTCTGCTCGCCGTGATCAACGACCTGCTCGATATCGCCAAGCTCGAAGCCGGCAAGGTCGATCTCGAGGCCGTGCCCTTCGACCTCGCCGAAACCATCGAGGGTGCCGTCGATCTCGTCGCCGGCCGCGCCTATGAGAAGGATCTGGAAGTCGCCGTCGACTTCCCCAACGAGCTGCGCGGCCAGTGGCAGGGCGACCCGACCCGCCTCGCCCAGATCATGCTGAACCTCACCGGCAATGCGGTGAAATTCACCGATCACGGCCATGTCGTCGTCAGCGTCTCCCAGGTGGGCGGGGCGGAGGATTCCCCCCTCAAGCGACTGCGCATCGAGGTTTCTGATACCGGCCCCGGCCTCGCCCCGGAAAGCATCGAGAAGCTCTTCCAGAAATTCACCCAGGCCGACAATTCCATCACCCGCCGCTATGGCGGCACGGGCCTGGGCCTGGCCATCTCCAAGCATATCGTGGAGTTGATGGGCGGGCAGATCGGCGTCCGCTCCCGCCTCGGCCATGGCGCCACCTTCTGGGTGGAACTGCCGCTCGAACGGCTGCCCGATACCGCCATCGCCGCCCCGCCGCCCCGCCTTGCCGGCCGCCGCGCCTTGGTGGTGGACGATATGGAGGTGAACCGCACCATCTTCCTGCGGCAGTTGCGCGATCTCGGCATCCAGGCCGATACCGCCGAGGATGCTTTCGCGGCCAGTGCCATGATCGAGCGCGCCAATGCCCGCGGCCAGCCCTATGATCTGGTCCTGATCGACCAGATGATGCCCATCCTCTCCGGCGTCGCCCTGGCCCGCCGCCTGCGCCATGCGGAAGACCAGCACGCGCCGAACCAGACGCGCTTCGTGCTGACCAGTTCCAGCGGCCAGACCCTCACCCCCGAGGACCGCACGCTCTTCGATTCCGTGCTCGCCAAGCCCATCCGGCACCGCGCGCTGGTCACTGCCCTCTCCCGTGCCCTGGCTGACGAGCCCACCGCGGCCAGCACGCCGCTCACCCAGGCCCAGCAGGCCGGCGGCCCCGGCGGGCGCCTCCTCCTCGCCGAGGACAACCCCATCAACCGCGAGATCGCGAGCCGCATGCTCGAAGGCGCGGGCTTCGCCGTCACGGCCGTGCCCGACGGGCGCAGCGCGCTCACCGCCGCCACCACGGGCGGCTTCGACGCGATCCTGATGGATGTGGAAATGCCCGGCATGGACGGCGTCGAGACCACCCGGCGCATCCGCGCGCTCGGCGGGCAGGAAGGCAGCGTCCCCGTCATCGCGCTCACCGCCCATGCCATGGCCGGCACCCGCGAGCGCCTGCTGGAAGCGGGGATGAGCGATTATCTCAGCAAGCCCTTCCGCCCGGCCGAGCTGATCGAAAAGGTGCGCAGCGCCATCGTCCTCTCCCAGGCGAGCCTCGGCGCCATCGCGCCCCCCGCCGCCCCGGCCGCCCCCGCCGCGCCGGAAGACCTGCTCGATACCGAGACCGTCGAGGCCCTGGGCACCCTGCCCGAGGAAGATCGCCGCGCCATTTTCGGCGCCCTGGCGGCCGAGACCCCGCAGCAGCTCGCCCGCCTCGCGGCCGGCACCGGCGCCGGGCGGCCCGAAATGGTCCGCGCCGAGGCCCATCGCATGGTCGGCGGCTCGGCTTCCTGCGGCGCGCTGCGCATGGCGGCCATAGCCCGGCAAGTGGAGGATGCGGCGGCGGCAGGCGACCTCCAGCCCGTCCCGGCCCTGGTCGAGGAATTGCGCCGCCTGATGCCGCAGACGATCGAGGCGCTGCGCAAGGGGCTGAACCTGGCCTGAAAGCCGGGGAAGGCCCCGCCTTCCCTGGCCCAAGGCCAGTTCGGGACGCCGCTTCATCAAGCCGACGGCTCCGGCCCGGACCTCACGGCGAAAGAGCGGTCCAGCCGCCAGGGAGGCCGGCGGCCATAAAGCCGCTACGGAAAGACGGGCTCTTAAAAGACAGGGCGCCGCCAGAGCCGCCCCTAGGACCAGCCTATTTGCAACTCAGGATGCGCAGGTCATAGACCGGGTGCTCGAGCATATGCACCGCCGGCGCCTCGGCGAACATCCAGCCGTGGAACACCTGCACGCCCCGGTTCCCGCTGGCCACCTCGCCGCCCGTGCCCCGGTCGGGCACGCTGTTCGAGGCGGTGCTGCGCAGATCGCCGATCTCGATCCAGGCGGCGGCATCGGCCACCTCGTCCTGCGGGCGGGACATGCAGGACCGCACGGTGATGGCGAGCGTGCCGAAAGTCACCGTCTGGCCCACCTGCGCCTTGATGACGGTGATGCGCGCCGTGATCTTGTCCAGCGCCTGAAGCTCGGCCGTCTGCTTCGGCACCCAGTTCGGCGACTGCACCTGCGCCATGGCGGGCGCCGCGAAACCCGCCATCACGGCGAGAGCGAGAAGGGCGCGCTTCATGCCGCGCGCTTCGGGCTGGGGAGGGAAGAAATCATCTCGTTCAAAATCCGCCGCATCTCCGCCTCATCCACCCCCATCAGCACCGCGTCCTCGAAAGTGTCGCGCAACACCGTGGCGAGTTCCTGATGGTTCTCGGCGAGCATCTTGAGCTTTTCCCGGCAGGAGACCGGCTGTCCGTCGGCCCCCGGCCAGGAAGCGGGGGGAGAAAGGCTCATGGCCGTGCGGGTTGTCCCTGTTGCGGCGCTTGCGGCTGGTTCTGGGCGGGCGTCTGCCCCCCATTCTGGTTCTGGTCGCCCGGCTTGTTCGAGGCCAGTTCCGTCACGGAGAAGATGAACTTCCCAAGCAGCGATTCAAGGCTCACCGCAGATTGCGTGATCTTGATCTCGCCGCCCGAGGCCAGGTCCTTGTCGGAACCGCCGGGCACCAGGGCGACGTATTTGCCGCCCAGCAGCCCCTCGGAGGTGATCTCGGCCGAGCTGTCATCGGGCAGCCGCAGCCCCCGGTCCACGTTCAGCGTCAGCACCGCGAGGAAGCTCTGCGGGTCGATGCGCTGCGAGGTCACCGACCCCACCTTCACGCCCGCGATCCGCACATCGGCGCCGGGCGCCAGCCCGTCGATACGGTCGAACTTGGCGCTGAGCGTCAGCCCGCCCGAGGTGGTGGAGCGCCCGCTATTGCCGATGGCGAAAATGAGAAAACCGGCGGCAACCGCCAGCACGACCGCACCCGTGAGGATTTCGGCCAGATTCCTGCCCTGCATTCTGTCGACCTTCAGCTACCCGGGGTCCAGGCTTCGTAATCGCCGGCCGTGGTGCGGCGCTTGCCGCCCTCATAGTCATGCCCGAAGGGGCGCTCGGCCAGGGCCGTCCCGGTGGGGTTCGGCCGGTGTTCCTTGATCCAAGGGTATTTCTTCACCTCAGGCAGCGGCTCATCCACGGTGTAGTGGAGCCAGGCATGCCACTCGGGCGGCACCTTCGAGGCATCGGCGGCACCCTTGTAGATCACGAAGCGCCGCATCCGGCTGTAGCCGTATTTGGGCTTGCGCGACTCGAAATAGCTATTGCCGAAGCGGTCGGTTCCCACCTTGCGGTTGGTCAGCGGCGTGATCAGGCGAACGAAGAAGGACGACATGGTCTGAACGTCTCGACGGCAATTTTTCGAGCCGGCATGATCGCATGTTGTGCGTCGCCGCGAAAGCGTCGGACTGTATCGGCCATCTATCCACAGGCCTTTGGCCCGCGACTCGCGGTAAATTCCCCGACTCGCCTTTCCGGTCACGGACCCACGTCCTAGACTGGGCGTTATGTCACGACTGACCGGTACCTTGTGGGAAGAGGTGGCGCTGCGCCGTACGCGCGCCGCCGCCGACCCCGATGCCCTGCCCCGCCCCGTCGCCCTCCCGGCGTCGTGGGAGGATGAGGCCGCCGAGGCCCTCGCCGCCATCGCCCCCGGCGATGAGCCGGTCAGCCTGCCGCGCCTGGCCGAAGCCTGGATCGGGCGCGTCGTCGCGCGCGGCCGCAAGCTCGACCTGATCGCCAATGAGACGCGCGGCCTCGCCTTCGCCGAGTCGCTGCGCGGGCTGCTGCTCGCCCGGCGCGGCGCCCCCGGCCTCACCGCCTGGCGCGGCGAGAGCAAGGGCGAGCACCGCTTCGTGCTCAACCTGCCCGCCTTCCTCGAGCCCGCCGAGCCCGGCGCCATGCCCGGCTTCGACATCAAGGGCTATACGGCCGCCGTCAGCACCGCCGTGCGCACGCTCGAAATCCTGACCGGCGCCAAATCCACCCAGCTCGCCCTCGGCTTCGCCGATCTGGCCGGGCTGCTGGCGGGTTTCGGCCTGCCCTATGACGGCGCCGAGGCCCGCGCGGTGGCCGGCGCCATCGCCGCCCTCACCCGCGGCGCGGCCGAGATCGAGAGCGGCCATCTCGCCGCCCAGCTTGGCGGGCGCGAGCCCGTCTGCTTGCTCTGGCCCGTGCCGCCCGCGCATTGCGTGGTCCCCGGCCTGGCCGAGGCCGCCCGCGCGGCGATGGAAGGGGCGGCCACCGCCTCCCACGGCCTGCGCCATGCCGCCGTGCTGAGCCTCGCCCCGGCCGATGCCATCGAAGCCCTGCTCGGCGCCGAGACGGCCGGCCTCGCCCCGGCCCCCGGCCCCACCCGCTCCGGCCTCGATGCCCAGGGCTACCCGGCCGAACTGGCTACCAAGGCCGCCCATCGCGCCGGCCGCCTCTACGATCTCCCGGTCCAAGCCCGCCCCGGCCAGCCCATCCCGGGCCGGATCATGGCGCTGCTGGCCCCGCCCTCGCCCGACGCCCGCCTGGCGATGAGCCGCGTGGTCACGGCCTTCCTGCACGCCGCCCCACCGGTCCCGGCCGCCATCCCGGCCCCGCCCCGCGCCATCCCGGCCCCGCGCCAGCCCGAGCGCAGCGCCGCCGGCGAGCGCGGCCGCGGCACCATCCATCGCGTCACCATCGGCGGCCATCGCGTCACGCTGCGCACGGCCGAATCCAGCGATGGCGTGCTGGTCGACATCGCCTTCAGCCTCGCCAAGGAGAGCGCGGCTCTGAAGGCCATGCTCGATGCCATGGCCGAGGCGGTCTCCATCGGCCTCGCCCATGGCGTGCCGCTGGCGAGCTTCGTCGAGGCCTATGCCTATTCCACCGGCGGCACCGCCGGGGCCGTGGAGGGCGATGCCAATATCCTCCGCGCCACCTCGGTGCTGGACTGGGCCTTCCGCCGCCTCGCCCGCGACTATCTGGGCCGCACCGACCTGCCGGACCCGGGCGAGGAGGATATCCTGCCCGAACAGCTCGCGACGCCTCCCTCCTCGGCCACGCCGCTGCTCCCGCTCGACCTGCCGGCGCAACTCTCTCCCGCCGCCCGCCGGCGCATGCTGCGCCTCGTGGGCTAACCCGCCCAACCCGCCTCGAAGGACATTCCCATGGCCGGCCAGATCGAATCCAAGCTCGCTGCCCTCGGCATCACCCTGCCCGCGGCCCCCGCGCCGGTCGCGAATTACGTGCCCTATACCATCTCGGGCAATCTGCTGATCATCTCGGGCCAGATCCCGCTGGTGGACGGCAAGGTCGCCTGCACCGGCAAGCTCGGCGCGGGCGTGAGCAACGAGGCCGCGAAGGAAGCCGCCCGCACCTGCGTCATCAACGTCCTGGCCCAGGCCAAGGCCGCGCTGGGCGATCTCGATCGCGTCACCAAGGTGCTCCGCCTCGGCGGCTTCATGGCCTGCGCGCCGGAATTCACCCAGCACGCCGCCGTCATGAACGGCGCCTCGGATTTCGCCGTGGAAGTCTTCGGCGACAAGGGCCGCCACGCCCGCAGCACCATCGGCGTGCCCTCGCTGCCCATGGACGCGACCGTCGAGGTCGAAGCCATGTTCGAATTCGCCTGATGACTATCGCTGCGGCCCGCCCCTCGATCGAGCTGACCGACGCGCCGGAAGCCCCGGCCGTGGCCGCGATCAATGACGGGCTGCAGGCCTTCAACCAGGCCGCCTCCCCCTTCCCCAACAGCCGGCAGCTGGCGGTTCTGCTCCGCTGCCCGGAAACGGGCGAGGTGAAGGGCGGCCTGCTGGGCCGGACCATGCAGTTCTGGCTCTATATCGGGGTGATCTTCATCCCCGAGGCATGGCGCGGCCAGCGCCTTGGCGAGGAACTTCTCGCCCGCGCCGAGGAAGAGGCCCGCGCCCGCGGCTGCCTCGGCATGTGGCTCGACACCTATGACTTCCAGGCCCCGCGCTTCTACGAGAAGCAGGGCTTCACGAAGTTCGGCGAAATCCCCGACCACCCGCCGGGCCAAGTGCGCAGCTTCTATCAGAAGCGCTTCGCCTGAGGCTTCATCCGCCGCGCAGGGCACGATCTCACGACGCGGAAACGCAGAGCCTCACTGGCGCATCATATCCCGTCCGCACTCATACATGCGCTCGGTCGCTTCCACGGCACCCCTGCCATCCACGGTCCAGTCCGGCTCATCGCCATAGACGATGGTCATGCGAAAACTTTCGGCCTGCAGCAAGGTCTTCATGAAAACGCCGCTCCTCTGGTCGAGAATGGCGGAGGCGACACGCTCGGCCGTCTGCCATCCTATTTTCTCGGCCGAAGGAGCCCGTCACCGACGGTGAACCGGGCACCATCTACGCCCTTTTCTGCACCTGCGGCGAAGCCGGCTGCTGGCCCCTGATCGCTCATGTGAGCCTCAGTGAGGCGGCCGTCACCTGGCACCGCTTCACCCAGCCCCATCGCCCTGCACGCGACTACACCGCCTTCGGCCCCTTCACTTTCGAGCGCCAGGCCTACGAGCGGGCCGTCGCCCTCGCCGCCTCCAGGGCCGACCGGGCCTAGCCCCCATCACAGCCCCCTGAAGGCCCGGGGCGTCAGGCCCGTCTCCTCGCGAAACACTTTCGCGAAATGGCTGGGGCTGTCGTAGCCGATACGCGCCGCGATCTCGATCATCTGCCGATCCGTCTCGCGCAGCATCGTCTTCGCATGCTCGATCCGCCGCAGGATGAGCCAGCGTGACGGGCTATGCCCCATCGTGCCGCGAAAGGCGCGGCTGAAGTGAAAGCGGCTCATCCCGCAAAGCGCGGCGAGGCGGTCGAGGTCGAAGGGCTCGGCCAGATGCGCCTCCATATCGTCCAGCGCCTTGCGCAGCTTCCAGGTCGAGAGCTGCGCGGGCCTGCGCCGGCTCCCCGCCCTCGCCTCGGCATGGCGGCGCAGCAGATGGATCGTCAGGCTCTCTACCAGCCCCTGCACGAAGAGCCGGTTGGCCCCGGGTGCCGCGCGCAATTCCTGGATCAGCCCGGCCATCACGCCGCTGACGAAGCCATCATCGGCGCCCGAGACGTCGCGCATCCGCAAGCGGGCCGGGTCCATCCCCAGCGACAGTGCGCAGCGGCCCACCAGATCCAGCCCAAGATAGAGATGCACCACCTCGAACCCCTGCTCCCCCTTGGCCTTCCAGCGCATGAGGTAAGGCGCCTCGGCCTGCGTGAGGAAGAATGAGCCGGGCCTGACCACGCCGCCCTGCCAGTCCCCCTGAAGCTCCCGCTCCTCGACCATGGCCTCGCCGCCGACCACCCAGACGAGCAACGGCTCGGCCACCGCCGGCACCAGGATGTCATTCTCCGTCTGCCGCCGCCGGAAGATCTGCATCTCGACATCGGCCCAGGCCTCGCCCGCGCTCTGCTCGATCTTATGGCCGGGGATATGCCCCTCCAGCGCATGCCCCGCACCGCGCGGGAAGGAGCGCTTCCGGCCGGGCGAGCGGCGATCTCGCGGCTCACGCATCGGCACTCATGCCCCTGCCATCGCCCTTCCGGCGCAGTTCAGCGCAAAATCGCGATAATCCGCGCAAGACCCAAAGAGAAGCGATCCGCGACACGGCCTAGGTATCTCCCCGTCGTCAACGCCTGAACTCATCAGGAAAAGGGAGAAGACAATGCAGATCAACGGTCAAGTCGCTCTCGTCACCGGCGCGTCCAGCGGCATCGGCGCCGCCATCGCGCGCAAACTCGCGGCAGAAGGCGTGATCGTCGGCCTCGCCGCCCGCCGCGAAGACAAGCTGCGTGCCCTGATGGCCGAGATTACCGCCGCCGGCGGCCAGGCCATCGTCCTCGAAACCGACGTGACCGACCGGCGCTCCTGCCAGGACGCGGCCCGGAAGCTCATCGAGCGGTTCGGCCGCCTCGACATTCTGGTGAACAATGCCGGGCTGATGCCGCTCTCCGACGTCGAGAGCCTCAAGGTCGATGAATGGCAGCGCATGGTGGACGTGAACGTCTCCGGCGTCCTCAACGCCACCGCCGCCGCGCTGCCGCAGATGATGGCGCAGAAATCCGGCCATATCTTCAACATGTCCTCGATCGCGGGGCGGAAGGTCTTCACCGGGCTGAGCGTCTATTGCGCGACCAAGGCGGCCGTCGCGGCCTTCTCCGATGGGCTGCGGATGGAAATCGCGCCGAAGCACAATATCCGCGTCACCTGCGTGCAGCCCGGCGCCGTGAAGTCGGAACTCTACGACCACATCACCGAGGAGAAGTATCGCCAGCAGATGGACGAGCTGGCCGGGTCCATGACCTTCCTCGAAGGCGAGGACATCGCCGATACCATCCTCTTCGCGCTGAAGGCGCCGCCGCGGATGGATGTGGCCGAACTCTTCGTCCTGCCGACCGAGCAGGGCTGGTGAACCAGCGCCATCGCTGCCGGCACGCCCGGCAGCGATGGCTCCCGAACGGAGAAAAGCCATGAAGGAAATCAGCGTCGAGAACGCTTTCCGTCTGATCGAGCCCGGCCCGATCCTCCTGGTCGCGACCCAGGCTTCGGGCCGGGCGAATGTCATGACCATGGGCTTCCACATGATGGTCCAGCACGCCCCGCCGCTCATCGGCTGCGTGCTCGGCCCCTGGAACCACAGCTACCGCGTTCTGCGCGAAACCGGCCAATGCATGCTAGCCGTCCCGCGCGCGGATATGAGCGGCCTCGTCACCGCGATCGGCAATTGCTCCGGCGCGGAGACCGACAAGTTCGAGGCTTTAGGCCTCCAGACGGTGAACAAGGGCAAGCTGCCGCTGCTGTCCGATTGCCTGGCCAATCTGGACTGCCGCCTCGTCGACGAGACACTTTCCGACCGCTACCACCTCCATATCCTGGCAGTGGAGCGGCTCTGGGCCGCCGATGACTGGCGCGAGGCGCCCATGCTGCATCACCTGGGCGACGGCCGCTTCCGCCGCGATGGCCGCCTGTTCGACGAAAGCGAGGGCATGACCCGCTGGCAGGATCTCGCGGGTCTGGGCCGCCGCTGAGGACCTCTTCCGCTCCCACCCTTGCACGCGGCCCAAACAGGCGCACATGCTGCACCGCGATGAGTGACCTCACCCTCTCCCTCCTCCCCCGTATCGCGGATATCCCCGCCGAAGACTGGGATGCCTGCGCGGGAGGCGGGAACCCTTTCGTCAGCCACGGCTTCCTGCGCGCCATCGAGGAGTCGGGCTCGGCCGGCCAGCGCACCGGCTGGCTGCCGCAGCATATCGCGCTGCGCGACGGCACCGGCCGCCTCGTCGCCGTCGCCCCCGCCTATGTCAAAAGCAATTCCTACGGCGAATATGTCTTCGACCATGGCTGGGCCAATGCCTTCGAGCAGGCGGGCGGCAACTACTACCCGAAATTCCAGGTCGCCGTTCCCTTCAGCCCCGTCCCCGGCCCCCGCCTGCTGATCCGCCCCGACGCCGAGATTCCCTTCGCCGCCGTCGGCCAGGCCCTGGCGCAGGTGACCGACGCGCTCGATCTCTCCTCCTGCCACATCACCTTCTGCCGCGAGGCGGAATGGGAGGCGCTGGGCGAGGCCGGCTGGCTCCGCCGCCTCGGCACGCAATTCCATTGGGAAAACGAGGGCTACCAGACCTTCGACGACTTCCTCGCCGCCCTCTCCAGCCGCAAGCGCAAGCAACTCAAGCGCGAGCGCCGCGACGCACAGGCCGCCGGCCTCACCTTCCGCACCCTGCGCGGCTCCGAGGTCACGCCCGCGCAATGGGCGCGCTTCCACAAATTCTACCGCAACACGGTCGACCATAAATGGGGCAGCGCCTATCTCACCAACCGCTTCTGGCCGATGATGGCAGAGGCCATGGGCGACAAGGTGGTGCTCATGCTGGCCGAGCAGGATGGCGAGCCCGTCGCCGGCGCCCTGAACCTGCTGGGTGACGAGGCGCTTTACGGCCGCAACTGGGGCTGCCTCACCGAGGCGCCCTTCCTGCATTTCGAGCTTTGCTATTACCAGGCCATCGACTTCGCGATCGCCCATGGCGTGAAGCGCGTCGAGGCCGGCGCCCAGGGCGAGCACAAGATCCAGCGCGGCTACCTCCCCCGCCCGACCTATTCCGCCCATTACATCCGCCACGCCGGGTTGCGCCGCGCCGTCGCCGAATTCCTCGAGCGCGAACGCTCCGCGATGATCTCCGAGATGGAAGCCCTCGCCTCGCTCTCCCCCTTCAAGTCGGCGGAATAACCTCCCCCGCCCTCGCCCAGTCGCCAGAAAAAAGAAGGGGGCTTGGGGGAATTCATTCCCCCAACCATACTCCCCGCGTGCTGACCTCCTACGCCCAACTCGCTGCGTCGATGGCCCTGGTCGGGGCCAATGTTGGCGTCGCCAAGCTGCTTGCCGCGGCCCTTCCCATCCCGCTCATCGCCTTCCTGCGCTGCGTGCTGGCCTGCCTGGTGCTCTACCCGCTCGCGCGCCTGGTCGACGGCCCGCGCAAGGTGCCGCGCGAGTTGATGTGGAACCTCTTCTGGCAGGCCGCCCTCGGCACGGTCGTCTATAACAGCGCCCTCCTCGCCGGCCTGCGCCTCACCTCGGCGCTGGAAGGCGGGCTGATGCTCGCGAGCCTGCCCGCCGTGGTCGCCATCGGCAGCGCGCTCTTCCTGCGCGAGCGGCTCAGCCCGCGCCAATGGGCCGCCGTCGCGCTGGCCGCCGGCGGCATGGCCGCGCTGACCCTCGCCCGCGTCGGCGCGGAAGATGGCGGCTCCATCCTCGGCAATGCGCTGGTCCTGCTCGCCGTCTGCGGCGAGGCCGCCTATGTCCTGCTCGCCAAGCGCGTCGCCGGGCGCGTGCCCGTCATCACCGCGAGCCTCTGGATGCAGGTTTTCTCCGCCGCCCAGCTCCTGCTGATCGCCCTGCCCGGCATCGGCGCCGTCGCCGCCCTGGGCGATCCGACACTCGCGGGCCTGCTGGTCTTCCACAGCCTGACCAGTTCCGTCCTGTGTTTGCTGCTCTGGTATAACGGCCTGAAGGGCGCCTCGGCGGGTATCGCGGGGGTCTTCACCATGTTCCTCCCCGCCACCTCCGCCCTCGTCGCCATCCTCCTCCTGGGCGAGACAGCCACCGCCCTGCACGCCGCCGGCCTGGCCCTGATGCTCACCAGCATGGCCCTGGCCACCTGGCCTTCGCGCCGCCGATGAGGGCGTGGCTCTCCTACAGCGCGCCGGATTTTCTGGCCCGCGACCCGGAGGATATCGCCGGCCGCCTCGCCGCCCAGCAGGCCCATCGCGGCTTCGCCGGCACCGCCGAGCAGCAGGCCGCATGGCTGCCACAGATCATGGCCATCCGCGCAGCGCTCCAGCAGCCCGGAGCCGAAGGCTGGACCATCGCCCTCGAATACGAACTCCTCCGGCTTGAGAAGCGCATCGACGCCATTATCCTCACCGATCGCGCCATTTTCTGCCTGGAATTCAAGACCCGCGACGCCTCCCCCGCCGCCCTCGCCGAGGCCGAGGACTATGCCCTGGACCTTCGGGACTTCCACGCCGGCAGCCGTCATCATCCCATCGTCCCCGTGCTCGTGACGGACGATGCCTTCGACACGCTCCCCGCCCAGGCCATGCTCTTTTGGGATCGCGTCCCGCCACCCTTCCGCATCGGCGGCCAGGCTCTCGGCCCCTTTCTCGCCTGGGCGCAAAACAGCATCCCCGACCCCGCCATCCCGCTGGATGGCGCTGCCTGGCTCGCCGCCCCCTACCGCCCCGTCCCGAACATTATCGAAGCCGCGACTATGCTCTTCAGCCTCCATGGCGTCGAAGACATCGCAACGGCCCGGGCCGATCGCCAGAACCTCACCCGCACGCGTGACGCCATCGCCCGCGCCATCACCGCCGCTAAGGTCGACAAGGCCCATACCGTCATCTTCGTCACCGGCATCCCCGGCGCCGGCAAAACCCTATGCGGCCTGAACACCGTTTTCGGCCCTGCCCGAGAGGACGGCGCCGCCTTCCTCAGCGGCAATGTCCCCCTCGTCACCGTCCTTCGCGAGGCTCTGGCGCGGGATGCCGTCTCCCGCAAACTCTGTGGCAAGCCCGAAGCCGAACGGCGCGTCAAAACCGCGCTCCAGAACGTCCATCGCTTCCTGGAAGACGGCGCCACGGACCCCACGCGCCTTCCCGCCGAACGCGTCATCGTCTTTGACGAAGCCCAACGCGCCTGGGACGAGGCCAAGGCCCGCCAGGGGACGCAGAACAAGGCCAGCAAGCTCACCCTGAGCGAGCCCGCCCATGCGCTGGAGATCATGGCCCGCCTTCCCGATTGGGGCGTGATCGTCGCCCTTATCGGCAATGGTCAGGAAATCAACACAGGCGAAGCCGGACTCGCCGAATGGGGCCGCGCCATTCAGGCCGATGGCCGCTGGCGCGCCATCGCCGCCTCGCGCGCCTGGACCGCCACTGACCCCGCCCAACGCCTCGCCGACGCGCCGGGCGGCTGGCTGAAGGAAGACATGGAGCTCGACCTCACCGTCCCCATCCGCTCCGTCCGCGAGACCTACGGTGCCGCCTGGGTGGACGCGCTACTCGACGGGCGCACTAAAGAGGCCGCCCAAATCGCGCAGGAGGCCGGCGAGGCCCTCCCCTTCTTCCTCACCCGCGATATCACCGCCTGGCGTGCGGGACTGCGCGCCTTTACTCGCGGCGAGCGCCGCGCCGGCCTCCTCCGCAGTTCCGGCGCCAAACGCCTTCGGGCCGAGGGCCTCGGCGTCGAAGCGCGTGACGAAATCGCCGACTGGTTCCTCCGCCGCTGGCCGGAGGACTGCCGCAGTTCCTCCGCGCTCGAAGCCTGTGCCACGGAATACAGCTGTCAGGGGTTGGAACTCGACATCACCGGCCTCGCCTGGGGCGGTGACTTCCTCCCCCATGGCCCAGGCTGGCGCGCCCGTCGCTTCATCGGCGCCAAATGGCAGAAGGACGAGAAGGAATACGCCTTCGTCCGCAACACCTACCGCGTCCTGCTCACCCGCGCGCGCTACGAGACGATCATCTTCGTCCCACCTGGCGACCCAGCCGATCCCACGCGCCCGCCAGCCGAATTCGACGCTCTGGCCGCCCGCCTCATCGCCGCCGGCATCCGCCCGCTCGTCCCACAAGCGAAAGAAACCAAGGCGTTACCTGCACAACCGCCGCTGCCGGTGTAACTCCCACCCCCATGCGCCTCATCGCCCTCTGCCTTGCCCTCCTCCTCACCCTCCCCCTCGCCCCCGTCCGGGCCGGCGAGCTGACCCTCGGCGCCTGGAACATCGCCTGGCTCACCCTGCGCGCCTCCAGCGACCCGGCCCTGCCCGATGACGTCCAGCGCCGCCGCCCCGCCGATTTCGACCGTCTGCGCCAGCACGCCGCCCGTCTCGGCGCCGATGTCATCGCCTTTCAGGAAGTCGATGGCGAAGAGGCCGCCCGCCGCGTCTTCCCCGCCGATGCCTGGAACATCGCCCTCACCGACGAGGACGACATCCAGCGCCCCGGCTTCGCCATCCGCCGCGGCCTGCGCTTCACCCGCAACCCCGACCTCGCGGCGCTGGACCTGAACCCCGAGTCCCGCCACTCCCTTCGCAAGGGCGCCGATATCACGCTGGAACTCGACGGTGGCAGCCGCCTGCGCCTGCTCTCCGTCCACCTCAAGGCGGGCTGCAGCAGCGGCCGCCTCGACGATGGCGATCGCGATTGCGAAACCCTCGCCCAGCAGATCCCCGCCCTAGCCGGCTGGATCGCCCAGCGCCGGCAGGAAGGCGTGCCCTTCATGATCATGGGTGACTTCAACCGCCGCCTGAACCCGCGCGACGCGGTGCTGAACCGTCTCGAATCCGCCGCCCCGCTGCTGCATGTGAATGGCGGCGTCTCCAGCCCCTGCTGGGCCCGGGGCGACGGCCGTGGCCGCCCCTTCATCGACCATATCCTGGCCGGCGGCGCCGCGCGGGGCTGGGTGGTGCCCGGCAGCTTCAAGGTCGCCGTCTTCCCCGAGCAGGACCCGCGTATGCGCCAGCGCCTCTCCGACCACTGCCCCATCCTGGTCACGCTGCAGACCCCGTAAGAAGGGCGCCGTAAAAGAAAAAGGCCGGGTCACCCCGGCCTTTCCCGTCTCTACTCGCGGCGCACGCCCTGCGCCCAGGTCCGCTCATCGGCGCGGGGCTCATAGGTGAAGCCCTTGCGCGTCGCCCAGACATTGACGAGCTGATGCAGCGGGATGATCGCGAGGTCGTCCATCGCCATCTTCACCGCCTCCTGCTGCAGCTTCTCGCGCTCCTTGTCGTCGAGCGTCGCCGCCCCGCGCGCCGTCAGCTCGTCGAGCGCCGGGTTGGAATAGCGCCCGTTATTGCTCGAGCCCGTGCGCTTCGCCCGGTCGAAGGTGTTGATGATATTCACCAGCGCATAGGAAGCCTCGCCCGTGCCCGAGCCCCAGCCGCCGAGGCGCAGCGAGAATTCCTGCCGCGCATTGCGCACCGAATAGCTCGCCCAGGGCAAAGCTTCGACCTGCGTCTGGATGCCCACGCGGGTGAACATCTGCGCCACCGCCTGGATGGTGCGCGCATCGTTCGGGTAGCGGTCGTTCGGCCCATGCAGGGTCATGCGGAAGCCGTTGGGGAAGCCCGCCTCGGCCAGCAGGCGCCTGGCCCCGTTGGGGTCATAGGGCGTCGGCTTCACATCGGGATTGTAGCCGAAGGCGCCCGGCGGCAGCCACTGGCCGGTCGGCTGGGCGGCACCCTCCATCACGCGGTCGGAAATCGCCTCGCGGTCGATCGCCATTGAGAGCGCGCGGCGCACCCTCAGGTCCAGCAGCGGGTTGGGCGAGATGGGCTTGCCCGCAGCATCGGTCACGAAAGGCGTCGATTCCTGCCGGGAGAAATCCGAGATCAGATAGATCACGCGCAGGCCGAGGATCTTGTAGAGATGAACGCGCGCGTCCTTCTCCAGCTTCGCGGCATCCGAGGTCGGCACCTGGTCGATCAGGTCCACGTCGCCCGCCAGCAGGGCGGCCGTGCGCGCGCCGTCATTGCCGATGAAGCGGTAGTTCACCCGCTCCCAAGGCTCCCGGGGGCCCACCGAATAGGCGTCGAAGCGCGCGAGTTCCGTGCGGTCGCCCGAGCGGTAGTTCACCAGCCGATAGGGGCCGGTGCCGATCGCGGCCTTGCCCGAGTTGTAATCCTCGGTCGTCGCACCATCGCCCACGTGCTTGGAGATGATGGCCACCGATCCCAGCTCGGTCGGCAGCAGCGGCGCCGGCGCGTCGGTGTGGAATCGCACCGTCAGCGCATCGACGATCTCCACGCGCTTGATGGCGCGCACGAAGCCGCCATAGCCGCCCGGCGAATTCGGCACATTGGGCACGCGGGCGATGGTGAAGGCCACGTCCTCGGCCGTGAAGGGCTTGCCGTCATGCCAGGTCACGCCCGGCTTCAGCTTGAACTCCCACACCGTCGGCTCGATGGCCGTCCAGGAGGTCGCCAGGCCCGGCACCGGCTGGGCATTGGCATCGCGCTCGACCAGCTTGCTGAAAATATGGGCAGCCAGGCTGTTATTGGGCGCCGCATTGTAGAAATGCGGATCGACGGAGGTGATGGCCCCGCCCACGCCGATATTGAGTGTCTGCGCCTGTGCGGCGCCTGAAACCGTCCCAGAAACGACCAGCGGCGCGCCGAGCGCGACCGTGGCGGCGAGTAGGAATTTCTTCATTGCCCTCTAGTCTCCCGGTAACAAAGGCGGCGAAGCCTAGCGAGGACCGTGCCCGGCTGCTACAAGCGCGGCCGGATGGGCTCCGTTTTCCGGGAGATAAAACGAATGCATCTGTCAGCCAGGGCGGCCACGTTGGCCGCCGTTTCGGCGTTGGCGCTTTCCGCCGCCACCGCCAACGCCCAGCAAAACAACGCGAACCTGACCTTCGCCGTCGGCGCGGCGCCTACCTCGCTGGACCCGCATTTCCACCAGCTTTCGCCGAATACGGCCGTCGCGCAGATGCTGTTCAGCAGCCTCGTGCAGACCGACGCCAATGCGCGCGTGCAGCCCGGCCTGGCTGAATCCTGGCGCGCGGTGGATGCCAATACCTGGGAATTCAAGCTCCGCCAGGGCGTGAAGTTCCACAATGGCAGTGATTTCACCGCCGAGGACGTGGCCTTCAGCTTCACCCGCTCGGCGAACGTGCCCAACAGCCCGTCCTCCTATGCGATCTACACGCGCTCGATGAAGAACGTCGAGATCGTGGACCCCTACACGATCCGCATCACCACCGACGGCCCCTACCCGCTGATGCCGCTGGACATGACGCAGCTCATGATCATCGACAAGCAGACCAACGAAGGGCTCAACACCGAGGATTACAACTCGGGCAAGGGCGCGATCGGCACTGGCCCCTTCCGCCTGGTCTCGCACCGCATGGGCGACCGCACGGAGCTCGAGCGCAACCCGAACTACTGGGGCCCCGCCCCCGCCTGGTCCCGCGTCAGCTACCGCTACATCACCAATGACAGCGCCCGCACCGCGGCCCTGCTCGCCGGCGATGTGGACATCATCGACCAGGTGCCGACCTCCGATATCGAGAAGCTGCGCAAGGATGCCCGCGTCGCCCTCTCGGAGATCACCGGCCTGCGCCTGATCTACCTGCATTTCGACCACCTGCGCGCCGACAGCTCGCCCTTCATCACGGATAACGACGGCAAGCCGCTGGCCCGCAATCCGCTGAAGGACGAGCGCGTGCGCCGCGCGCTCTCCATCGCCATCGACCGCACGGCCATCACCCAGCGCATCATGGAAGGCTCGGCCAACCCGACCGGCCAGTTCCTGAGCCAGGGCGCCTTCGGCTATGTGCCGGGCCTCGACGCGCCCAAGGTCGATATCGAGCAGGCCAAGAAGCTGCTGGCCGATGCCGGCTACCCGGGCGGCTTCCGCATCACCCTGCACGGCCCGAACGACCGCTACCCGAACGACGCCCGCATCATCCAGGCCATCGGCCAGATGTGGACGCGCATCGGCGTGCGCACCGCCGTCGAGGGCCTGCCCTGGGCCACCTACGCCCAGCGCGGCAGCCGCCAGGACTTCTCGGTCTCCCTCTGGGGCTGGGGCATTTCCACCGGCGAAGGCTCTAACCCGCTGCGCAACCTGGTCGCGACCTGGGATGCCAAGCTCGGTTACGGTGCCTCCAACCGCGGCCGCTACTCCAACCCGCAGGTCGATGCCCTCATCGGCCAGCTGGTGAAGGAGCTTGACGACGGCAAGCGCGAGGCCCTGATCCAGGAGGCGACCCGCGTCGTCTTCAATGATACCGGCATCGCGCCCATCCACATCCAGAAGAACATCTGGGCGATGCGCCGCGGCTTCAGCCATATCCCCCGCGCGGACGAACTGAGCCGCGCGCAGGACGTCTCCCCGGCCCGCTGAAGGGCGGCCCGATAATTGCTTGCTCCCCCCGGCGGATGCCGCCGGAGGGGGCCGGCATCGTCAGGCTTTTATGGCGCCACCCGCGCCATCGGGACTAAATGACATCTCCGCCGCCGGCCCGGCCGCGCGGCGGAGCACCCAGGGATAGCGCCCTCCGTCCCTTCCGGGCGGGCGGATCCCCCCGATCTACGCATGGAAAACGTCTTCATCCGCGCGAGCAGCGGGCCCAAGGCGGCAAGGTGAGAGAATGAGCGTCTATCTGTTGCGGCGGCTGTTCCAGGCCGTCCTCGTCATGTTGGCGATGTCCGTCATCGTCTTCATCGGCGTCTTCGCCATCGGCGACCCGGTGGAGATCCTGATCAGCCCCGACGCCGACCAGATGGAGCGCGAGCGCGCCATCCGCGCCCTGGGCCTGGATCTGCCGCTCTGGCACCAATACCTGGTCTTCCTGGGCAATGCCCTCAAGGGGGATCTGGGGCGCTCCTTCGTCTTCAACGAACCCGCCTTGCAGCTCATCCTGCAGCGCGCGCCCGCCACGCTGGAACTGGCCTTCGGCGCGACCATCATCGCGCTGATCATCGGCATCCCGCTCGGCCTCTATGCCGGGCTCAAGCCGAAGTCGCCGGTCTCGTCGACGATCATGGCCGGCTCCATCCTCGGCTTCTCGCTGCCTACCTTCTGGGTCGGCCTGATGTTCATCATGGTCTTCGCCGTCCAGCTCGGCTGGCTGCCCTCGACGGGCCGCGGCGAGACGGCCGAGCTCTTCGGCATGCGCTGGTCCTTCCTCACGCGTGACGGCCTCGCCCATCTGATCATGCCCGCGATGAACCTCGCGCTGTTCAAGATCAGCCTGGTCATCCGCCTGACCCGCGCCGGCGTGCGCGAGACGATGCTGATGGATTACGTGAAATTCGCCCGCGCCAAGGGCCTGACCGAGAACCGCGTGATCTTCGTCCACGTCTTCAAGAACATCCTGATCCCCGTCGTCACCGTGGTCGGCCTGGAGCTGGGCTCCACCATCGCCTTCTCCGTCGTGACGGAATCGGTCTTCGCCTGGCCGGGCATGGGCAAGCTGATCATCGACAGCATCAACGTCCTCGATCGCCCCGTGATCGTCGCCTACCTCATGATGATCGTGATGATGTTCATCATCATCAATCTCGTCGTCGATCTCACCTATTCCGCGCTCGATCCGCGCGTCCGCCTGGAGAGCAAGTGATGAGCGCGACCGCCGCCCCCACCACCCCGCCGCCGGCCGTCAAGGCCGCCAAGGTCGAGACGCCCTTCCGCCGCATGGTCTCCGAGTTCTGCGAAAGCAAGCTCGCGCTCTTCGGCCTGGTCGTCTTCATCATCATCTGCCTCCTGGCGCTCTTCGCGCCCTGGATCTCGCCGCAGAACCCCTATGACCTCGCCCAGCTCGACATCATGGACGGGCGGCTGGAGCCGGGTTCGCGCAATGCGGACGATACCTTCACCTACTGGCTCGGCACCGACGACCAGGGCCGCGACATGCTCTCGGGCATCCTCTACGGGCTGCGCATCTCGCTGACCGTGGGCGGCGGCTCGGCCATCCTCGCCTGCGCCGTCGGCGCCTCGCTCGGCCTGCTGGCCGCCTATGCCGGCAAGAAGACCGACACGGTCATCATGCGCCTGGTTGACCTGCAGCTCTCCTTCCCCTCGATCCTCGCCGCGCTGATGATCCTCGCCTTCCTCGGCAAGGGCATCATGAACGTCGTGATCGCGCTGGTGATCGTGGAATGGGCCTATTACGCCCGCACCGTCCGCGGCACCGCCCTGGTGGAGCGCCGGCGCGAATATATCGAGGCCGCGCAGTGCCTCGCCCTGCCCACACATCGCATCATCTTCCGCCACCTGCTGCCGAACTGCCTGCCGCCGCTCATCGTCGTCGGCACCATGCAGATCGCGCGCGCCATCGCGCTCGAGGCCACGCTCTCCTTCCTCGGCCTGGGCGTGCCCATCACCGAACCCTCGCTGGGCCTGCTGATCTCCAACGGCTATGAATACATGCTCTCGGGCAAGTACTGGATCAGCTTCTATCCCGGTATCGCGCTGCTCATCACCATCGTCTCGATCAACCTGGTCGGCGATCAGCTGCGCGACGTCCTCAACCCGCGACTGAAGAAGTAATCGTGACCCAGACCCCAACCCTCGAGGTCCGGAACCTCCGTACGCATTTCTTCACCCGCGCGGGCGTCGTGAAGGCCGTCGACGATGTCTCCTTCACCGTGCCCCGCGGCAAGGTGCTCGGCCTGGTCGGCGAATCCGGCTCGGGCAAGACCGTGACGGGCTTCTCGGTGATGCGCCTGGTCGATGAACCGGGCCGCATCGCCGGCGGGCAGATCCTGTTCAAGGGCCAGGATCTCGCCAAGGCCTCGGATGAGGAGATGCGCCGCCTGCGCGGCAACCGCATCGCCATGATCTTCCAGGACCCGATGATGACGCTGAACCCGGTTCTGCGCATCGACACCCAGATGATCGAAACGGTGCAGGCCCATGCCAAGGTCAGCCGCGAGGAAGCGCGCCAGCGCGCCCGCGACACGCTCGGCATGGTCGGCATCCCCTCCCCCGACGAGCGCCTGATGTCCTACCCGCATCAGTTCTCGGGCGGCATGCGCCAGCGCGTGGCCATCGCCATCGCGCTGCTGCACAAGCCCGACCTGATCGTGGCCGACGAGCCCACCACGGCGCTCGACGTGACCATCCAGGGCCAGATCCTCGCCGAGGTGCAGAAGCTCGCCGCCGAAACCGGCACGAGCCTCATCTGGATCACGCATGACCTCTCCGTCGTCTCCGGCCTCGCCGACGACATCGCGGTCATGTATGCGGGCAAGGTCGTGGAGCATGGCGAAGTGGGCGAAGTGCTCGACAAGCCGCTCCACCCCTATACCCATGGCCTGATCGGCTCCGTCCCGTCGCGCAACAAGCGCGGCGAGCCGCTGCGCCAGATCCCGGGCATGACGCCCTCCCTCTTCGCTCTGCCGCCGGGCTGCGCCTTCCAGGCGCGCTGCCCCCGCGCGGCCGAGATCTGTAAGCAGGAGCCCCCCTTCCGCGAATGGCTGCCGGGCCGTGAAGCGCGCTGCTTCATCCCGCACAACGTCCCGGACGCGGCCGTGAAGGAGCAGGTGGCATGAGCACCACCCTCAACAACATCCCCATGATCGAGCTGGTGAACGTCTCCAAGCGCTTCTCCAAGACGCTCGATTTCGCCGGCAAGATCGCGAAGAAGCTCGGCGCCCCGGTGCGCGAGGAAGTGGTCCATGCCGTCGATGGCGTGAACCTCTCCGTGCGCAAGGGCGAGGTGGTCGGCCTGGTCGGTGAATCCGGCTGCGGCAAGTCCACTCTCGGCCGCATGGTCGCGGGCATCATGCCGCCGTCGGATGGCGATATCTTCTGGCAGGGCCAGAACACCGCCAATCTCTCCGGCGCCAAGGCCAAGCAGGCCAAGCTGCAGACGCAGATGATCTTCCAGGACCCGATGTCGTCGCTGAACCCGCGCCTGCGCGTGTCGGACATCATCGGCGAGGCCCCGCTGGTCCATGGCCTGGTCAAGCGCGCCGATCTGGAAACCTATGTCGACGAGCAGATGCGCCGCGCGGGGCTCGACCCTTCCTACAAGCGCCGCTACCCGCATCAGTTCTCGGGCGGCCAGCGCCAGCGCATCGGCATCGCCCGCGCGCTCGCGGTGCAGCCCGAATTCCTGATCTGCGACGAGAGCGTCGCGGCGCTCGACGTCTCCATCCAGGCGCAGGTGCTGAACCTGTTCATGAAGCTGCGCCAGGACCTGGACCTGACCTATCTCTTCATCAGCCATGACCTCTCCGTGGTGGAGCATCTCTCCGACCGCGTCGTGATCATGTATCTGGGCCGCGTGGTGGAAGAGGCGCCGTCGGAGGAGATCTTCGCCCGCGCCAACCACCCCTATACCCAGTCGCTGCTGAACGCCGTGCCTCGCATCGAGGCGCGGAAGAAGGCCTTCCAGGTGGTGAAGGGCGAGATTCCCTCGCCGCTGAACCCACCCAAGGGCTGCCACTTCCACCCCCGCTGCCCGCATGCGATGGACCGCTGCCGCGTCGAGCGTCCCGCGCTTCGCGAGATCGCGCCCGGCCACAAGAGCGCCTGCCATCTGAACGACGCGGCGTGAAAATCCCGCCTTACTTCGCGCAATGGGAATCGGCCACTTCGGTGGCCGATTTCATTTCCGGGCGCGATCCCGCGACGGACCCGCTCTGGGCCGGAAGCGGCGCCGCCTCGGTCGAGGAATATGCGCTCTGGGCCGGCCACCTCTGCGGCATGGCCTGCCTGAAGATGTTCATGGCCGCACGCGGCCGGCTCCACCCCATCCAGTATTTCCGCCGCGCCGTCGAAGCCAAGGGCGGCTATGTCACCCTCCCGAACGGCGATATCCGCGGCCTCATCTATGCCGGTGCCGTCGATTGGCTGGCCGAGCAGGGCATCCCCGCCCGCACGCTGCTGGACTTGGAAGCCGCCGATATCGCCCCGCTTCTCGGCGAGGGCCGCTGCTTCATGGCCTCGGTCCATCCCACCATCCGCTGGCCCGATCGGGGCGAGCCGCCCTCGCGCGGCGGCCATCTGGTGCTGGTCTTCGGCCAGGACGAGGCCGGGCGCCTGCGCTTCCACAACCCCTCGGGCGACCCGCCCGCGAGCCAGGCCGATGCCCGCCTCGCGCCGGCCGATTTCGCCCGCTTCTTCGCCGGCCGCGGCATCCTGCTGGGCTGAACGCGGCCCGCCTGGATGACCTCACCCCGCCGGGTTGGAGATTCCCTGCGGCGCACCACCACAGCCTGTTCCGCCCGCGCTCACCACCAGTGCCACGGCGCAAGACGATCCCACAAAACCCCGGCACTTGCGCGCAACCGGCCTGCAAGCTCGACCCTCGCCGCCCTGGAGCCGTTCGCCCTGGCTCACCGCAACGCCTCTAGGCGATTGCTTTCGCGAGCACTTTACCCGATCAGATGATCCCATCCGATCGGGATCTGCTCTAGATATCCAGCTTGATCCCACTCGCCGTCGCACTCGGCGTGACGCTCGCATAGGCCGAGGCGCTCAGCCCGGCGAGGCTCATCATCTGCCCGGCCAGCCGATAGGTCTCGCCCTCATAGCCGACATTGATCGTGTCGAGCTGCTCGCCATTGGCCAGCCTTTCGCTCGCGATCTTCTCCTTCAGCGAGAGATTGGCGACGGTGTAATCCCGGTTCGACATCCCCACCTGCTGCGACTTCAGCGCATCGAGGCCGCTCAACAGCCCCTCGAGCCGCGTCGAACCGCCCGAGTTCGGCGCCTCGGCCACCTGCGCCAGCTCGGCCGCAAAGCCGCCGCCATCCTCCGCCTGCTTCGCCTTGCTGTCCCGCGTGGGCAGGGGGCTGAGGCCGAGGGCCGATCCGATGCTCGTCATATGCCGAAGCTCCTCCAGAGGTTCCTCACCCCCCCCCGGAGCAAGCCCCATGCCCCGCCAGACGCCCCTTTTGCGGCCCCGACCCGGCAAAAACCGCCACCTTCTCACTGCCCCGGGCCCCGACCTCGGCAAATCCTGCCTGGCGCCGCCTCAGACGGTGAACTGCTCCGCGATGATCCGCTCGCTCAGCCCATGGTCCGGATCGAAGAGCATGGTCAGCGCCACGCTCCGATCCTCTCGCACCTCGACGCGCCGCACGTCGCGCACCTCGGTCGAATCCGCCGCCGCCGCCACGGGGCGCTTCTCGCCCTCCAGCACCTCGAAGACGACCACCGCCTCGCCCGGCAGCAGCGCACCCCGCCAGCGCCGGGGCCGGAAGGCCGAAATCGGCGTCATGGGCAGCAGATTGGCCCCCAGCGGCACGATCGGCCCATGCGCCGAAAGGTTATAGGCGGTGCTCCCCGCCGGCGTGGAGACGATGATCCCGTCGCAGATCAGCTCCTCCAGCCGCACCTTCCCATCCACGGTGATGCGCAGCTTCGCCGCCTGGCGCGATTCACGGAGCAGATAGACGTCGTTGATCCCCAGCGCCTCGGTCAGCACGCCATCCGCGCCCGTGGCCCGCATCCGCAGCGGATGCAGCATCGCCGCCTGGGCCGCGGCCAGCCGCTCCACAAGCCCTTCCTCGCGATATTCGTTCATGAGGAAGCCGACGGAGCCGCAATTCATCCCATAGATGGGAATGTTCCGCCCCAGCAGCCGGTGCTGCGTCTCGAGCATGAAGCCGTCGCCGCCGAGGGCGACCACCGCGGCCGCCTCCTCCGCCGGCACCTCGCCATAGCGGGCGACGAGCGCCTCGCGCTGCACCTCGGCCGCCTCCGTCGCGCGGAAGGCGATGCGCCCGGCCAGTTCCTGCACCGTCAACTGGGTTTCGGGCAGGGGCGCGGCCGTGGGGATCGGCGGGCAAGCCATCAGGATTGCATCATCGTCATCAGCATGGCCGCATCAAGCGCCGCCTCCGCTCCCAGGGCAAGAGCCCCGGCCATGACAAAGCGCCCTCCCACTATCGCCCCAGCACCACCAGCAGCACGCCGAAGACCACCACCAGCGCGCCCGCGATATCCGAGCGCGAGGGGCTCTCCTTGAGATACCAGCGGCTGAAAGCCAGGGTGAGCAGGATCTCCACCTGCCCCAGCGCGCGCACCATGGCCACCGGCGCCAGCGCGAAGGCCGAGAACCAGCAGGCCGAACCCAGCGCCGAAAGCGCGCCCACACGCGCCGAGAAGCGCCAGGTGGTGAAAACCGCCCGCGCCTGCTCCGGCTCGCGGAACAGCAGCCACCCGCCCTGCATCAGGATCTGCGAGAAATTCGCGCAGACCAGCACCACCAGCGCCCGCAGCACCGGGTCGTCATGCACGAGTTCCAGATTGGCCGCCTTGAAACACACCGCGCAGAGCGCGAAGCAGAAGCCCGCCCCCAGCCCGCAAAGCGCCGCCGACTGCCCCGTGGCCTTGAGCATCCCCATCGGCGTGAGGTTCTTCCCCGCCAGCGAGAGATAGAGCACGCCCCCCACCCCGATCGCGATGCCGAGCCAGGACAGAGCCGAGAGATGCTCGCCCAGCAGGATCAGCGCCAGCACCGCGCCCTGCACCGCCTCGGTCTTGGCATAGGCCGTGCCCACCGCGAAGCCGCGCGGGCCGAAGCTCATGATCAGCAGATTGGTGCCCAGGATCTGCAGGAACCCGCCCGCGATGGTCCAGGCCCAGAAGCCCCCCGCCCCGGTGAAGGGCGGGCTCTGCCCCGTCACGCCCGCATAGAGCGCAAGCAGCACGGCGGCCACCGGCATGCCGTAGAGATAGCGCGTCACCGCCGCCGCATTGAGGGAAAGCTGCCCGCGAAGCTTCTGCTGAAGAGCGGTCCGCCAGGTCTGGAACAGGGCGGCGGATAGGGTGGCGGCAATCCAGAGCGGCATTCAGGCAGGCTTTTCACAGTGTGCGGCCGCAGCATGCCAGCTTTTCCGCCCCGGTCGAGCCCCCTCCAGAGCCATGCCAGACCCCGGCTTGCCAAGCCCCCAACCCTTCGGCACAAGACCATTCGCGGAAACGCGCGCAGAATAGAAAAATCCACAGCGCTTAGAGGTGAGATAATGTCCAACCGGCAAGACAGGATGATCCTGGTCGCCTTCGCCGACCCCAACCTGATCTACCAGGGCAATCCCGCCGCCCAGATGAACCCGGCGCGCTACGGCTTCCGCAACTTCATCGAGCACGCGAAACTCGCCGAAAGCGCCGGTTTCGACGCCATCTTCAAGGCCGACTTCCTCGGCTTCGACACCTCGAAGGACGTCCGCCCCCGCCCCGGCTTCGAGCCCCTGACGCTGCTGGCCGCCCTCTCGCAGCACACGCGCCGGCTCGGCCTCATCATCACGGAATCCACCTCCTTCAACGAGCCCTATAACGTCGCGCGCTACTTCACCTCGCTCGACAATATCAGCGAGGGCCGGGCGAGTTGGAACGTCGTCACCTCCTTCTACGGCGAGACGAATTTCGGCGACGGCACCCTCCTCCCCCTCGCCGAGCGCTACGCCCGCGCCGAGGAATTCATGGCGGTCACCTACAAGCTCTGGAGCGGCTGGGGCGAAGGCGCCGTCGCCTTCACCGACAAGGGCCATGTCTTCGACGGCAGCCGCATCGCCAATACCGACCATGTCGGCCGCTACTTCCATGTGAAGGAACCGCTGGACCTGCCGCCGGGCCCGCAAGGCCGCCCCGTCATCGTCCAGGCCGGCGCCTCCGACGAGGGCCTGGCCTTCGCCGCCCGCCATGCCGAGATCGTCTTCGCCGCCGCACCCGACATCGAATCCGGCCAGGCCTTCTATGGCGACCTCAAGCAGCGCACCGCCGCCGAAGGCCGCCCGCCCGAGCGGCTGAAAATCCTCCCCGGCCTGAACATCTTCGTCGCCGATAGTCAGGCCGAAGCGGAGGCCATCTACCAGTCGCAATTCTCCGACCGCGCCCTGCTGAAATATCGCGACAAGGTCGTGCGCGAGGCGCCGCTCTTCAAACTCGATGATCTGGACTTGGACAAAACCATTCCCGCCTCGGCCATCCCGAGCATCGAGGAACTTTCCAAGGTCGAGCGCCGCCGCAGCCGCGGCCTGCTGCTGCACAAGTCGCTCAGCCGCCCCGGCATCACGCTCCGCCGCTTCCTGACCGACATCTTCGAGTTCGGCCACCTGACGCTGATCGGCACGCCCGCCTCCATCGCCGAGGAGATGGCCGCCTGGTTCACCGCCCGCGCCGCCGACGGCTTCGTCCTGAAGGGCGGCAACGACTTCCCCCGCGTCGCCGCCGAAATCCTGCCGATCCTCCGCGAGAAAGGCCTCGTCCGCCCGCAAGCCGAAGGCCTCACCTTCCGCGAGGCGCTCTTCAGCAACGCCTGAGCCCCAGCACCCTCTCGTTGATCGACACAACCGGCCCGCGCCCTTACCATCCAGGCCGAACCGCGCTCAGCACCTCGAAAGGACGGGCCGCCCATGACCATACGCCGCGCATGGTTTCTCGACCTGCTGCTCGGCGTCATGGTCCTCGCCGGCATCGCCTATTTCTTCAGCGCCGAGGACAAGCCGAACGAGGAAGACGAGCGGCTGCGCCGGCAGATCATCGGCCGCTGGCTCGTGCCCCCGCATAGCCCCGATTACGATGACGAGCGGAAGCGCATGGTCGAGGAATTCAGCCCGGACGGCCAGGTCACGCTCTACGTCTATACCGACGCGACCTGCAGCCAGCTCGAGGGGCAGCTATCCTTCCCCTATTCGGTGAAGAACAGGATCATCAGCTCCGTGCTGCCCAATGGCGAAGGCATCGAGAACGAAATCCTCGACATCACCGGCGACACGATGACGCTGCGCTCCCTGGATGACGATACGACCTACCCCATCGTGCGCGGCCATATCTGCGGCCGCTTCCAGGCCCCCTAGAGCCGTTTGCTTTCGCGAGCATCTTCACCCGGTCAGATGATTCCATCCGATCGGGATCCGCCCTAAACCGCCTCCAGCCGGAAAATCGTTACCACCCGCTCGTCCCGGTCTTCCAATTCCCGCGTGACGGGCACAACAAACTTCGCCACCGGCACCAGCCCCGCCACCGGCAGATAGGCCCGCCCCGGATCGGCCACCAGCACCTCCGCCCCCGCCGCCGCGAGGCCGCGCAGCCAGGGCAGGATGTGGTTCGTCATCGGCGCCTCGTAGCAGACATCGCCCGCGATCACCGTGTCCCAGCGGCAGGGCTTGCCCACCACATCCTCATCCAGCGCCACCACGGCCGCCCCGTTCCGCGCCGCGTTGAGCCTGATCGAGGCGGTGGCCAGCGTGTCGATCTCCGCCGCCTCCACCAGCACCGCCCCCTGCTGATGCGCCACGATCGCCGCCAGCCCGCAGCCGGCCGCGAAATCCAGCACGCGCTTGCCCCGCACCAGCGCGGGATTGTCGCGGATATGCCGCGCCAGCGCCTGGCTGCCCGGCCAGGCGAAGGCCCAGAAGGGCGGCTCGACATTGTTCTGCGCCAGCCAATCCTCGGTCGCCTGCCAGATCGGCGTGATCTCCGAGGCCAGCAGCAATTCCACCTCCGGCACCATCGCCGGCCGCCCTGGCACGGTATGGGCCAGCACGAAGGCCTCCGCCTCGGCCGGCCCCCGCGCCCCGCCCTGGATCACGGCACTCATATTCTCAGCTCTCCCGCTTCGCCTTCAGCGCCGCCCAGTAATCCAGCCGCTTCTTCACGTCGCGCTCGAAACCGCGCTCGTTCGGCACATAGAAATCCGGCCTATTCGCCCCGGCCAGCGGCTCGGGGAAGAATTCCTGCCCCGAATAGGCATCGGGCGAATCATGGTCGTATTGATAGCCCTTGTGATAGCCGAGCTCTTTCATCAGCCGCGTGGGCGCGTTGAGAATATGCATCGGCGGCCGGAGGTGAGAGGTCTCCTCCGCCAGCGCCAACGCCGCCGAGAAGCCCATATAGGCGGCGTTGGATTTGGGCGCCGTCGCCACATAGGTGATGGCCTGGGCCATGAAGAGCTTCGCCTCGGGCCAGCCCACGCGCTCATAGGCGTCCCAGGCATTGATCACCTGCACCATCGCCTGCGGATCGGCCATGCCCACGTCTTCCGAAGCAGCGCAGAGCAGCCGGCGGAACACCGTCTCCGGCGCCTCGCCCGCCACCATCATCCGCGCGGCGTAATAGAGCGCCGCCTGCACATCCGAGCCGCGCAGCGATTTGTGGAAGCAGCTCAGCAGGTCGTAATGCCCGTCCCCCGCCTTGTCATGGGTCGGCATCCGCCGCTGCAGCACCTTGCCCATGGCGGCCAGGCCCATCGGCCTGTCGCCGCCGAGGGTGAAGACCTGCTCGGCCATGTTCAGCAGATAGCGCCCATCGCCGCCTGCCAGGCCCACCAGCCCCGCCCGCGCCTCCGGCAGCAGCGGCAGGGGCCGCTCCATCACCGCCTCGGCGCGCTCCAACAGCTGCTCCAGCGCCTCTTCCTCCAGCCGCCGCAGCACGAAGACCTGCGAGCGCGAGAGCAGCGCCCCGTTCAGCTCGAAGGAGGGGTTCTCCGTCGTGGCGCCCACCAGCGTCACCGTCCCGTCCTCGACCACGGGCAGGAAGGCATCCTGCTGCGCCTTGTTGAAGCGATGGATCTCGTCGCAGAAAAGCAGCGTCCCGCGCCCCGCCTTATGCCGGCGCTGCGCCACGTCGAAGACCTTGCGCAGCTCCGCCACACCGCTGCGGATCGCCGAAATCGCCTCGAAATGCAGATCCGTCGCCTGGGCCAGCAGCCGGGCGATGGTGGTCTTGCCCGTGCCCGGCGGGCCCCAGAGCATCATGGAGGTCAGGCTGCGCGCCGCGACCATCCGCCCGATCGGCCCTTCCGGCCCCAGCAGATGGTCCTGCCCCACCACCTCCTCGAGCGTCTTTGGCCTCAGCCGCTCGGCCAGCGGGCGGCGCGCATCGCCGACGAGCGCTTCCGCCCCCGCCTCGTCGGAGCCGGGGCCAGGCCCGAGATCGGGGTCGGTGTCACCAAAGAGGTCGCTGGGGGGAGCGGGGCGGCGTGCCATGTCGCCCACATATAGGTCATTTCGCGCCGCCCCACAGCCCGGCCCGCGCAATATCCGGCCGCATCGCCGGCCATCCGGCCCGGCCGAAAGGCCCGCCCTAGCCCTTCTTGCGCAGCGCCGCGACCGCCGCCTTCACCCGCAGCATCGCCACATCCTTCCGCAGCGTCTCCACCTGTCGGCGCAGCGCCGCGATCTCCTTCCGCGCCCCGAACAGCGTCACTTCCTGGATCGCCGCCAGATTGGCCCAATGGTCATCCGCGAAGCCCAGCCCGTAATCCGAGGTCAGGAAGCGGGAATTCTGCCCCACCATCCCGATATGCTGCACGGCCGAATTCTCCAGGCAGAGAATGGCCCGCCCCGTCTCCTCCAGCCGCTTGCAGATGTCCCAGTCGAAGCGCGGCGTCGGCACCACATGGATCAGCGCATCTGCGATCACCGGCCGCGCCCAGACGGTGCCCGCGAAACCCACCGCCTCCTTCACCAGCAGCCCCTCGCCCCGCCCGCTCGGCGCGCCGGGATGGGTATGGGCGTTGAAGAGCGACAGCACCCCATCCGTCGCCGGCCAGGCCGCCCTGATCCGCGCCAGAAAATCCCGCGCCACCACCAGGTCGGAATCCAGGCAGACCAGCAGGTCCTCCCGCCGCTTCTCGATGAAATGCCGCATCAGCCCATGGGCCGCGTAATCCGCCCGGCCCGAATTCGCCGCGCGCCGGACGAATTCCGTCTGCGGCGGGAAGAGCGGCCGCAGCGCCTCCAGCCCGTAATCCTCGCTGGCATCGTCGATCACGACGATCCCCACCTCCTCCAGCCCCTCGGCATGGCGGAGGGACCGCGCGGCCAGCGCCACGGTCTCCAGCCGGTTATAGGTCGTCACACCCAGCAGGATGCGGGGCGCCTTCGCTTCGGTTCCGCTCATGCTCTCAGGCTAGAGCCGGCCCGCCCCGCCGCAAGCGCCGATCCATGAAAGATAAACACGGTAAGTTGGCGTCTTGAGGCACCAAAATGCAAAATACCCCCTTCCCGGATCGCATCGAAGGGCCGATGCTGCGCCCCCAGGCAAGCGAATGGGGAAGACTTCATCATGGACACGACCCTCGACGACAAGGTCCTGAGCCAGCCGCTCGAGCAGCAGGCGCTGGACCATGTCTGGATCCATAGCGCGCAATGGAATGACCTCGCCAAGGGCGGGAAGCTGAAGGTCATCGAACGCGCTGAGGGCAGCTATATCTACGACAATCACGGCCGCCGCTATTTCGACGCGCTGTCGGGCCTCTATGTCGTCAATGCCGGCCATGGCCGGAAGGAGATCGCCGAGGCCATCGGCGCTCAGGCCGCCAAGCTCGCCTATGTCTCCTCCGCGAATATGACGAATACCCCGGCCGTCCAGCTCGCCGACAAGCTCGCCTCGCTCACGCCCGGCGACCTCAACCGCATCTTCTATTGCTCCGGCGGCTCGGAAGCGGTGGAGAGCGCGCTCAAGATCGCCAAGCAGATCCAGTCGCTGCGCGGCTTCAAGAACCGCAAGAAGATCATCGCCCGCAAGGGCGGCTACCATGGCGCCACCTTCGGCGCGATGAGCGTCAGCCACGGCCGCAACGAGGAGTATTTCGCCCCCTTCATGGAGGGCGTCTCCTTCATCGCCTCCCCCAACCGCTACCGGAACGAGTTCGGCCTGGAAGGCGAGGCGGGCGACCTTCGCTGCGCCGAGGCGCTGGAGGAAGAGATCCTCGCCCAGGGCCCCGAGACGGTCTGCGCCTTCATCGGCGCCCCCATCTCGGCCGCCAACGGCACCCATGTCCCCTCGGCCGCCTATTGGCAAAAGATCCGCGAGATCTGCACCCGCTACGGCGTGCTGATGATCTGCGACGAGGTCATCTGCGGCTTCGGCCGCACCGGCGCCATGTTCGCCTGCAACCGCTTCGGCGTGACGCCCGATCTGATGACCATGGCCAAGGGCCTCACCTCCGGCTACGTCCCGATGGGCGCCGTCGCGGTCAGCGACAAGGCCTATGAGGTCTTCAAGGATACCGACGCCCAGCTCGCGCATCTACTCACCTTCGGCGGCCAGGCCGTCGCCGCCGCGGCCGCGCTCAAGAATATCGAGATCATGGAGCGCGAGGGGCTGGATACCGCCGGCCTGCGCATCGAGGCCGCGCTGGGCAAGCTCTTCGAGCCCCTGAAGGCCCACCCCACCGTGGGCGACATCCGCGGCGCCGGCGCCCTCTGGGTGCTGGACCTGGTGCAGGACAAGAAGACGAAGGAAAACTTCGGCAAGGGCCTCGCCGCCCAGCGCCACCCCTATATCCAGCGCCTCTCCGCCCTGCTGGAGGAGCGCGGCGTGCTGACCCGCCTCATGGGCACCATCCAGCTCGTCCCGCCCCTCATCGCGACGGACGCCGAACTGGCCGAGGTGGTGAAGGCGATCGACGAATCCCTCTCCATCGCCGAGCAGGAATTCCAGTTCCGCTGACGCGAGTCCCGGGCCCCTCCAGGCCCGGAAACAGGCCCGAGAACGAGAAGGCGGCGCCCCACGGCGCCGCCTTTTTTCATGCGAATTTCACCGCGACTCCATGCATGCCGGACTCACGAAATTGATACCTCGCCGAAAGGCGCGGAATTCCTACATCTAGCGACGTGAGACGCTTTCAAGACATTTCTTCAACTAAATCTGGTAGACACCTCGCGATCCCGACTCATAGTCTCGGTGCCAACAAACGCTCGCACCGCACTGAATTCTCACAAGTCGCAAGGATCACCTGGATGGATGGCTCGCTTCCCAGCGCCCGACTCCGGCGTCGTACCGTCGCGCCCGGCGCCAGCTTCGGCACCACCCCCCTCCCCGCCCGCGCCATGGACCCCGGCATGGGCCTGGCCGTCGCCCGCCGCACCGTCTTCCGCCCTTCCGACCAGGAGGATTTCGGCCGCGTCGCCGAGCGCGTCGCCCTGGGCAACCTCTCCCTGTTGGGCGAACCCGACCCCGCCGAGCAATTGGCGCTCCGCAACGCCATCGCCACCGGCGCGCTGCTGACCTCCGGCCGCCACCTCCAGCATGGCGATGCCGACCAGCCCAAGCGGAACATGGAGGTCTTCACCAACTGCTCCACCGCCATCGCGAGCTTCGCCCTCTTCTACCTGCTGCTGAACGGCAGCGGCGTCGGCCGCGCCTATGACGATGAGCTGATCACGACCAACTGGGCCAATGCCCCCATGCTCCGGCTGCATCTCTCGCGCAGCCACAAGGACTATCCGCAGACGCGCGAAGCCCTGCACCATTTCGCGACTGAATTCTCCCTCCTCCCCTGGGGCACCACGCTCGAGAGCTTTTCCGAGGAGCAGGAAGCCGAGACCCGCGCCTTCATCGCCCGCGAGTTCACCGATGCCACCGGCGAGGAAGCCGATGGCGAGACCATCGAATTCCTCATCCCCGACAGCCGCGAAGGCTGGGCCAAGGCCGTCGAGCTTCTCGAAAGCCTCGCCTTCGAAGGCGCGCGCGAGAAGACGCTCCTGCTCGACTTCTCCGCCATCCGCCCGCGCGGCGCGCCCATCGCCGGCATGCAGGGCCGCCCCGCCTCGGGCCCCATCTCGCTCATGCGCGCCTTCCTGAGCCTGCGCCAGCATGTGCTCGAACCCGCGCGCCATCGCAGCCCGACCGACGAGGCCCTGGCACCCTGGGAACAGGCCCTGCTGGTCGATCACTACCTCTCCGTCGAGGTCCAGGTCGGCGGCGCCCGCCGCGCGGCCCGCATGGCGACGAAATCCTGGCGCGACCCGGGCATCTTCCGCTTCATCCGCGCCAAGTCCGAAGGCGGGCTCTGGACGGCGAATAACTCCGTCATGGTCGATGCCGATTTCTGGCAGGGCGTGAAACAGGCCCGCGCCGGCAGCACCGACCCGCTGCACCGCCACGCGCTGGCCGTCTTCGACGAAGCCACCCGCTGCGGCTTCATCAATGGCGAGCCGGGCTTCATCAACGGCGACAAGCTCGACGACCACCGCACCGGCCGCGCCTGGCAGAAGCCCGCCTTCGACGACGGGCGGGACCTGCGCTCGGCGCGCTACCAGGCGAATTACGCCGGCCCCCTCCTCGCCGAGGCCGCCCGCCGCGCCCAGCACGCGCGCTTCCCGGTCACGACCAATCCCTGCGGCGAGATCACGCTGCACGTCACCGGCGGCTATTGCGTCATCGCCGATTTCGCGCCCCTCCTCGCCTGCCCCGAACCGCTCGACGCGCTCGTCCCCGGCATCATGCCCGACAGCCTCGCCGATCTTTGGGACAAGCGCGTGGAAGACAGCGTGCGCCTCGGCATCCGCTTCCTCATCCGCGCCAATACGATGGATGCGCTCTACGGCGAGGAAGTCGCCCGCACCAACCGCATCGGCATCGGCCCCACCGGCCTGCACGAATGGGCCTGGGCCCGCTGGGGCTTCGACTTCCAGGACCTGCTCGACGAAAACCGCAGCGCGCCCTTCTGGCAGATGCTCGCCCGGCTCTCCGAGGTCGCGAAGGAAGAGGCCGCCTCCTACGCCGAAGCCCTCGGCCGCAACGAGCCCTTCACCGTCACCACGGTGAAGCCCGCCGGCACCACGTCAAAGCTCTTCGGCATCACCGAAGGCGCGCACCTGCCCGCACGCCAGCAATACCTGCGCTGGGTGCAGTTCAAGGGCACGAAGAAGGATGACGGCAGCTGGGCCGATGACGCCGACAAGCTCCTCCCCGAATACGAGGCCCGCGGCTACCCGGTGCGCCAGCTCCGCTCCTTCCCCGGCATGTCCATCGTCGGCTTCCCGACCCTGCCGCTGATCCAGCGCCTGGGCATCGGCGAGCGCCTGACCACCGCCTCCGATGCCTCGCCCGAACAGCAATACCGCTGGCTCTCGCTGCTCGAACGCCACTGGATCGGCGAGGAAGGCGGCAACCAGGTCTCCTACACGCTGAAAGTCTACACCGACCGCTTCGACCTCCCCCATTTCCGCGACATGGTCCTGACCCACCAGCCCACCATCCGCTGCTGCTCGATCCTGCCCACCAAGCCCGACCACGAACTCGGCTACGAATACCTCCCCGAAGAACAGGTCCCCATGGACCGCTTCGCCGAGATCGTCGAGCGCATCAACGATCCTTCCCTGCACGAGGCGATCGACCTGGCGCATCTGCAATGCGCGTCGGGAGCGTGTCCCATCTAACTATCGAAACCGCGCAAGAGAGATTGCTTTGAGGCTCACAACAGGGCAGAGCGGCAACCTATTGCATCTACGCTTCTGAAATTCTATACGATATAGAAATGTCTTTTCGAGATAGCCATGCCACAACCGCAGAACGGCGAAAGCCGGTTCTACGACATCTACATTGATGAGAGTAGCCAAACACAAAATCGATATTTGGCCTTGGGCGGCATTATTATGCCGACCCATACAGCTGCCGAATTCGAACAATGCATGAGAGCCGCTCGGCTACCGGAGTTGCCCAGCGGTGAGCTAAAATGGGGGAAAGTTTCCGCTTCAAAATTACCAGCCTACCAACGCGTGGCGGAATGGTTCCTGACATCGAAAGAATCGTGCATTCGAGCCGCACAATTTCATTCAATCGTTGTGGATACTCATAAAATAAAAGATAAAGCCTTCAATGGTGGTTCGCGAGAAATCGGCTTTAATAAAGAAATATATCAACTATGCCAAAAATTCGGTCGAATTAAGCCAAGTGGCCTATTTAATGTTTATCTAGATGAAAGAGAAACAAAGTCTAGCACAAATGATCTGAAAACTATCTTAAACCACGGCATCAGAAAAAAATTTCCATCCCGAGATTGGCCTTACAGGCGCGTTCATTTCAGAAACTCGTCAAGTTGCTTACATTTACAAATCGTCGACATTCTACTGGGTGCTGTTGCTTTTAGAATAAACGGCCACCGGTATGCGCCTCATGCATCTAAATCAAAAAGCGAACTATCAGATTTAGTCCTCTCACTAGCTGGGATTCGAGACGCGAGTAAGGATACAGCGACCTACGGCCGTTTCACCGTGTGGCATCGGGTACTGCGATGAGGGGTCCCGCGCTCCTAGGCTATCGCCACCGTCTTTGGACGGGCCCACTGCTCTTGGCAGTGGATTTGGAGCGCGGGAGTGTCTCTTACTTAATATAGAATCGAACACAAGTCAATAGAAATCTATTTCAATATTACTAGGATAGAATTTTCCCTCCGCAAATATTCAAAATTTTAGGCTGAGTCTAAAATCATTTTGATGATGAATCTGAAAGCGCCCACACAGATCCCATAGACATAGGATGACGAGTGGTGGCCCCGCGCCCCACGCACCCCTCCCCACCGCGTCGCAGCAAAAGCTCGCTCCCACCCGTCCATTTCGATAAACGGTCCTAATGACCGACGACTACAGCGCCCCCGCCCACCCCGCCGAAGCCGCCATCCTGGCTTCGGGCTGGGCCGTGGAGAGCCGCGAACTGCCCCAACTCACCCGCCTCGTCGCCCGCCGCATGCCGGCCGATCGCGATGCCGTCGCCGCCGCCCTCTGCGAAGTCCGCCGCAAGGCCTGGACCGGCCGCCTGAACGACCTCGCCAACCGCACCGGCCAGGTCTGGGTCCGCCGCGAAGACAGCGCCGCCGCGGCCGCCACCATCACCGACCCCGAGGCCGACGACACCACCCTCGCCCGCGCCCTCGAAACCACGGTCGCCACCCGCCTCCGCACCGCCGGCCCCAACCCCGAGGCCGCACTCGAGGCCATCGCCTCGGACTATGCCGACGCCACCGGCCACCCGCTGACGGCCGAGCGCCACGAGGCCCTGGCCTTCCACGTCGCCCTCGCCCATGGGCTGGACGCCCGCGCCGTCGAGCGCTTCCTCGAAACCACCCGCCGCGTCGAAACCCGCCGCCGCGCCGAACAGCGCGAAGCCGAAATCGCCGCCCGCGAAAAGCGCCGCGACGAACTGCTCCGCCAGCGCGCCTGGGAGCAGAACCTCGTCACGGTCGAGGCCATCCCGGCGCTCCTGAATTGCTCCCCCCGCGAGGCCCTCCGCTGGGCCGGCGAGGGCCTGCTCCCCGTCGCCCGCAAAATCCGCCAGGGCAAGGGCCGCGAGGTCTGGCAATTCGACCCGGCCGAGATCCGCGCCCTCCGCGACGAAACCCAGGCCTGGCGCGAGGCCGAGCGTGCCGCCTCCCCCCATACCCGCACCGACTACCCGCGTGACGACGCACCTCGGGAAAAGCCGGTCAAGGTCGCCCTCAACAAAGTCGGCAACGCCACCATCGCCCGCGTCGCCGCACTCGACCGCTACGCGGCGCACTTCGCCACCGCCCGCGCCCTCAAGCGCCGCATCATCATCGTCACAGGCCCCACCAACAGCGGCAAGAGCCACACCGCGCTCGACGCGCTGGCCAAGGCCCAGAGCGGCCTCGCCCTCGCCCCCCTGCGCCTGCTCGCGCACGAATTCCGCGAAGCCCTGGCCGCCCGCGGCGTGGAAGCCTCGCTAACCACAGGCGAGGAGCGCATCATCGTCCCCGGCGCCCGCCACATCGCGGCAACGGTGGAAATGTGCCCCCTGCACAACCCCGTCGACGTCGCCATCATCGACGAAGCCCAGCTCCTCCACGACCGGGACCGTGGCGCGGCCTGGACGGCGGCCATCATGGGCGTCCCCGCCCGCCAGGTCTTCGTGCTCGGCGCGCCCGAATGCGTGCCGATGGTCAAGCGCATGGCCCAGCTCTGCGGCGATGAGGTGGAGGAAATCTCCCTCACCCGCAAAGGCCCCCTCCATGCCGCCAGCTCGCCCGTGAGCCTGGGGGACCTCCGCACCGGCGACGCCCTCGTCGCCTTCTCCCGCCGCGAAGTGCTCGACCTGCGCGCGGCCCTCATGCAGCGGAACAAGCGCGTCGCCGTGGTCTATGGCGCCCTCTCGCCCGAAGTCCGCCGCGCCGAGGCCGCCCGCTTCCGCTCCGGCGAGGCCGATATCCTCGTCGCCACCGACGCCATCGGCATGGGCCTCAACCTGCCCATCCGTCGCGTCATCTTCTCCGCGCTCAAGAAATTCGACGGCGAAGGCCAGCGCGCCCTCACCTCGCAGGAGGTGAAGCAGATCGGCGGCCGCGCGGGCCGCTACGGCAAGCATGACGAAGGCACCGTCGCCGTCCTCGCCGGCGCCGGCCGCCCCGATTTCATCGAGACCATGCTCTTCCAGCCCCCGGCCCCGCCCGAGGAACTGCGCCCCCAGGTCCAGCCCGACGCCGACATCATCAAGAACGTCGCGGCCGAAATCGGCACCGACAGCCTCTACGGCGTCCTGACCCGCATCAAACGCGCCGTCCTCCGCCGCGATGACCCGCATTACCGCCTGGCCGACATGACCCAGTCGATGGACATCGCCGCCGCCATCGACGGCGTGGCGGGGCTGAGCCTGCTCGACCGCTGGGTCTACGCCATGTGCCCGGTCGACGAGCGCGACAACGGCATCAACCGCCTCGCCCGCTGGGCGGTGGAACACGGCGCCGGCCGCCCCGTCCGCCCGCCCTCGGCCGGCCGCCTGCCCGCGCCCGACCGCGCCTCAGGCGAGGAACTCCAGCGCGCCGAGAAAATCCACAAGCGCCTCGTCGCCTGGCGCTGGCTCTCGCTCCGCTTCGAAAGCGCCTACCCCTACCGCGAGGAAGCGGAGCAGGAGACGGCCGTTCTCGACGACTGGATCGAACAAGTCCTCCGCGTCCAGCGCCGCAACCGCACGGTCACCAAGGCGGCGTGACGCGACGGGGGCTCTGCCCCCGTACCCCCGTCGGGGAGGCAACGGCCTCCCCGAACCCCGCGACCAAGCTTGAAGCACAGGTAAAGGTGGAGGTTTTCTTTTTGAGATTTAAATGCGAGTGAGGTCTAAGCAACTCAGCTCGTTAGGTTACGACATGACCGATGTCAGTGCGAAGCTTCAGGAAATTCTCGATAGACATCACGCGGCGCCTTTCCTGTTTATAGGCTCGGGCTTTTCCCGTCGTTATTTAGGCCTTGAAGATTGGACAGGTTTGCTTACGCGTTTCTGTGAGCCAATCAACAAATTTGGTTACTATAGCGCAAAGGCTGACAGGGACTTACCTTTGGCTGCTTCTTATATAGCAGACGACTATAACGAATGGTGGTGGAAATCGGATGTCACGGAAGACAGTAGAAATGAGTTTTCCGAAAAAATATCCAATCGTGCTGATGCTTTGAAATTGAAATATCTAAATATTTGACAAAATTTTCTCTTGAAGATGCGCGCTCATCAAAATTTGGCAACGAATTATCTTCACTCTCCGAAGTAACTGTTGATGGCATCATAACGACCAATTGGGATCATTTAATTGAAGAACTTTTTCCTGACTACAAATGTTTTATTGGTCAAGACGAATTGTTATTTTCAAATCCACAGGCAATCGGAGAAATATACAAAATTCATGGATGCGCGTCTGCGCCCAAAAGTCTCATATTAACCAGCGAAGATTATAAGTCTTTTTCAGAAAAAAACCCTTACCTCGCCGCTAAGCTAGTCACCATATTCGTCGAACATCCAATTATATTCCTCGGTTACTCCATTACCGATCCCCATATTCGGTCGATAATCACGTCGATTGGAAAGTGCTTGCCTCAAGAAAAGATATCGACATTTCAAAATAATCTTATTTTTGTGCAGCGAACGAAAGGTGAAGAAGCAACTTCAATTGAAAAAACTACAATTCAAACGGACGAATTTACAGTAACCATGACTGTAATTAAGACTGAAAATTTCTCTGATGTATATTCAATTTTGGGAGGAAGAAAAAGAAAGCTTCCCGCTCGTATGCTTCGTTTCCTAAAAGAGCAAATTTATGATTTTGTTAGAATTCCATCTTCAGTGGAAAATAAAATCGTTGTTGTCGATTACGAGGAAATTGAATCAGCAGAGGATGTTGAATTTGTTGTTGGTGTGGGAGTCGCAAAAAAAGAACGAGAAATAGAGGATAAGTTAACTCAGCAAGTCCAAGCTGGCCTTGCAAAGAAGGGATACGAGGGCGTTTCGGTAGAAGACGTATTCCAGGATTGCCTTTTGCCAACATCTAGGTTCGATGCAGCTGACCTCCTCGCATCAGCATATCCGGGGTACGGACGATCCAATCGTACCTTCACGCCAGTTTTTAGATATCTTCATGAGGTCGGTATTACTTCTGCAGAAAAATTGGCCCAATCCAATTATGAGGGCGCGAAGAAGGTCGTCCGCAAAATGAAATCCGCCTCCTACATAGCTAGCGGTTATTCCAATCGATACAAAACAGGATTTATGGGTTTAAGCACTGCAGAAATAATAGAGAAATCTTCATCCAGCACTGAGGCTATACTCATGCTAGCCTTTCAACCTGACGCAAATGTCGACATTCCCGTTTTAGTCAAATTTCTACAGGAAAATGCGGCCATTGAGGGTGAACCCTATAAAACTGCGTATAAGAAACTAATCTGCCGCTACGATCGTCTAGCATTCGGCTTTAAGTGAGCCTTCTAGACGACTTGCTCAAAATGGCAGGGAGAGACACCCTGCCTACTTCACTCAGCCATAACCCTCCGCATGCACCGCCGCCCCCTCCTAACCCTCCTCTCCACCCTCCCCACCCTCGCCTGGGCCCAACCCGCCCCCACTACCCCCACGCCCACCCTCCGCCGCACCGCCGACCCCGACATCGCCTTCCCCCCCTCCGCCCGCCGCCCCTGGGCGGCCGCGGTCCCGGAAATCCGCATCTGCCTCCTGGGCGGCGAGAACGAGGCCGATCGCCTCGCCCGCTACGGCGCCTACCGCCAGCTGATGGAAGACACGTTCCAGCTCCCCGTCCGCCTCTTCCCCGCCAGCGACTTCGCCGGCGCCATGCAGGCCTTCTCGGCCAAGCAGATCGAAATCGCCTCCCTCGGCTCCGCCGCCTATGCCGGCGCCTGGCTCGATACCAAGGGCGGCGTCGAGCCCATGGTCGCCGCCGAGGAAGATGACGGCACCATCTCCTACGTCGCCGTCATGGTCGCCCGCACCGATAGCGGCATCGCGAACATCGCCGACATGCGCGGCAAATCCCTCGCCTGGGCCGACCCCAACTCGGCCTCCGGCTACTTCATCCCCCGCCATTCCCTCCGGAAGCAGGGCATCGATACCGAGCCCGGCCAGTATTTCTCCCGCACCGGCTTCGGCGGCGGGCATGAACAGGCCGTCGTCGCCGTGCTCCAGAAGCAATACGCCGCCGCCGTCACCTGGGCCTCCGGCCAGGGCGACCCCGCCCAGGGCTATACCCGCGGCAACCTCCGCGCGATGGTCGAGAAGGGCATGCTCAAGCCCGGCGAACTCCGCACCATCTGGCAGTCCGAGCCCGTCCCCAACGGCCCCATGGCCGTCCGCGCCGAACTCCCCACCGAGTTCAAGCAGGACATGACGCTCTTCTTCCTCGCCCTGCCCAAGGCCTATCCCGACATCTACCGCCAGATCATGCGCGGCTCCGGCACCGGCTTCCGCACCGTCACGCACCAGGACTACGCGATGTTCGTCGAACTCCGCCAGGAAGAGGCCGCCGCCCGCCGCCGCCGCTGAGCGCCCAGGCCGAGCACCCCGCCTGAGCCCCCGCATGACACGCCGGTGACAGCCCCGCCCCAGCCCCGCTATCCTCCGCCCAGACCCTGAGCGGAGCCCGCGCCGTTGCCCACTCGCCACCCCCAGGCCCCGGCCGCCCTCGCGTCACGGCCCGCCGCCCGCCACCCGGCCGCCACCTCTGGGCTTCCCCGCCGCCATGGCTAACCCCACCGCCGCCGTCACCCGGGGCGAGGCCGCCTACCAGGCGCTGCGCCGCCAGCGCCGCCTCACCACGCTGGGCGGCACCGCCCTCGTCCTGGCCTGCCTGCTCGTCTCCGCCTGGATCAGCGAGTTCTACCCGGCAACCCTCGCCGCCGGCGCCCCCCGCGTGGGCGAATACTTCGCCAAGCTCATCCCCACCCTGCACTGGGCCAATCTCTTCGGCCCCATGAGCGAAACCGGCACCAGCGGCTCGCTCGCCGATTGGTTCTACCGCGCCGATAAATGGCTCTGGCTCATCTTCGAAACCTCGCAGATGGCAGCCCTCGGCACCCTCGCCGGCGCCGCCGCCGCCTTCCTCCTGGCCTTCCCCGCCGCCCGCAACCTCGCCCCCGCCCCCTGGCTCTACCACCTCGCCCGCCGCGGGCTCGAGGCGGTGCGCACGGTGCCCGAAATCGTCTATGCGCTGATCTTCGTCTGGGCCTTCGGCGTCGGCCCGCTCGCCGGCATCCTCGCCATCGCGCTCCACACGGCGGGCGCGCTGGGAAAACTCTTCGCCGAGGTCATCGAAAATGCCGAGATGAAGCCCTGGGAGGGCCTGCGCGCCAGCGGTGCCAATTGGGCGCAATCCTGCCGCTACGCCATCCTGCCCCAGGTCCTGCCCAACCTCATCTCCTACATTCTGCTCCGTTTCGAGATCAACGTGCGCGGCGCCAGCGTCATCGGCTTCGTGGGCGCGGGCGGCATCGGGCAGGAGCTCTACCTCGTCATCGCCCAGAACTATTACGAGGAGATCAGCGCCATCGTGGTCCTCATCGTCCTCACCGTCTTCCTCATCGACATGCTGAGCGAGAAGCTCCGCCACCGCGCCATCGGCGCCGAGGGCCACTGACATGCCCGCCACCCCCGCCGATATCGCCCGCTGGCAATCGCGCCTCCCCCGCGCCTTCGGCCTCACCATCGCCCAGCGCGTGCTTCTCGCCCTTGGCGGCCTCGCCTTCCTCGCCTGGCTCGCCACCCTGCTCTGGTGGTTCGACATCACCCCCGCGCGGATCTGGAACGGCCTCTCGGGCCTGGCCACCATCACCCGGCTGATGATCCCGCCCAGCCCCGGCGAACTCTGGCTCGATATCCTCAAGGGCATGGCCGAGAGCGTGGCCATGGCCTTCCTCGGCACTTTCATCGCCGCCATCCTCGCCATCCCGCTCGGCTTCCTCGGCGCGCGGAACATCGTCACCACCACGCTGCTGCGCTTCTCCATCCGCCGCGTCTTCGATGGCTTCCGCGGCATCGACCAGCTCATCTGGGCGCTGGCCTATGTCCGCGCGGTCGGCCTCGGCCCGCTCGCGGGCGTGCTCGCCATCGCCACCGCCGATCTCGCGGTCCTGGCAAAGCTCTATGCCGAGGCCATCGAGAATGCCGAGAAGCGCCAGTCCGAAGGCGTCATCGCCGCCGGCGGCAGCCGCCTCATGGCCATCCGCTTCGGCATCCTGCCCCAGGTCCTGCCCATCATGCTGGCCCAGGCGCTCTATTTCGTGGAGAGCAACACCCGCTCGGCCGCCATTCTCGGCGTGGTCGGCGCGGGCGGCATCGGGCTGCAGATCGCCGAGCGCATCAAGGTCCGCCATTGGGACGAAGTGGCCTTCATCATCCTGCTGATGATCGCGACCGTCGCCATCATCGACTGGCTCTCGTCCAAGGTCCGCGCCCGCCTCATCGGCAACCAGCCCGTCACGAACTGATCATCCGGCCCGCCCGCGCCCCTGAACTGCACCAGGGGCGCTTCAAATCCCCGGCCCAAGACCCCTAATAACCACCATCACCACGCGGCCCCGCAGAAGAGCGCATCGGTGAGGGAGGCGTCCTGTCCGCCAAACAGGAACGCTGATGACTGCCCACCCCCAAAACACCCCCGAACAGCCCCCCTACGGCGCCCCCGTCGCCGAACTCGCCATGAGCCTCGGCGCCTTCGCGCTGGGCATCAGCGAATTCGCCGCCATGGGCCTCCTGCCCCAGGTCGCCGCCGCCACGGGCGCGAGCCTGCCCGATACCGGCATGACCATCAGCGCCTATGCGCTCGGCGTGGTCGTCGGCGCGCCCGTCATCGCCCTGCTCTTCGCGCAAGCCCCCCGGCGCGGCTTCCTCGTCAGCCTCGCTCTGCTCATCGCGGCGGGCAATCTCCTCACCGCGCTCGCGCCGAACTTCCTCGGCACCGTCGCCGCGCGCTTCCTCGCGGGCCTGCCGCATGGCGCCTTCCTCGGCACCGCCGCCATGGTCGCGGCCAGCCTCGTCGCGCCCGACCGCCGCGCCTCGGCCGTCGGCCGCGTCCTCATCGGGCTCAGCCTCGCCAATGTCGTGGGCGTGCCGCTGGCCACCTGGCTCGGCCAGGTGATGAACTGGCGCCTCGTCTTCGCCCTGGTCGCGGTCATCGCCATCGCCACGGCCCTGCTCGTGCGCCTCTGCCTGCCCGCGATCGGCCCGGGCCCGAAAATCGGCATCCGCGGCGAAATCCGCGCCATCACCCGCCTGCAGCCCATGCTGGCCCTCTCCACGGCGGCCATCGGCTTCGGCGGCATGTTCGCCATCTACAGCTATATCGCGCCCACGCTCACCGAGGTCACCCACGCCTCGCCCGGCATGGTGCCCGTCATGCTCGCCATTTTCGGCCTGGGGATGATCGCGGGGAACATGGCCGGCGGCTGGCTCGCCGATCGCGGCCAGATGCGCGCGGTCTGGCTCATGCTGATCGCCGCCGCCATCGTCCAGGCCGCCTTCCTGCTGACGGCGCATAACATCGCCGCCGTCGCCATCAACATCTTCCTCGTCGGCGCCACCAGCATGGGCCTCGCGCCCGGCCTCCAGACGCGGGTGATGGACGTCACCCCCGACGCCCAGATGCTCGCCGCCTCGATCAACCACTCCGCCTTCAACATCGCCAATGCGCTCGGCGCCTGGCTCGGTGGCGCGGTCATCGCGGCGGGCTTCGGCTTCACCGCCACCGGCGCGGTGGGCGCTGCCCTGGTCCTGGGCGGCCTCACCGTCCACGGCGCCGCGACGCTGCTCGACCAGCGCCGCGAGGCCGAGGCGCGGGCCTGATGAACCGGCGCCGCGGCCGGGCCAATAAACGATTCGCCGGGCCGCCTGAAGAAATGAATCACGAGTAATCTTCCGCGGATATCCCGCCCTGGCTATTCGCCCGGCTTGCGGTGTCACGGCGCGACAACGGCCCATGGCTTTCACGGCGTGGATCTCCTCCGCCGCCAGCAACACCTCCTCGGTATGCTCGCCCGATCAAAGGGCTCTTAGAAAATTGGCGATATCTTTTTTATCAAAAATTCGGCTCCGAGCTTAAGCTCACGCAGAAAATTTCCGTCGACTTTCTTAAATAATGGGATTTATTTGTTTCATCTAAGATGAATTTAAGCATCGACTTAGTGAAGTCTATCTGGCTACCGTTTAAAGCAGTGTCATATCCAATTCTATTTCCAATTGTAAAAATCTAACTCTCTCTTTAGAAAAATAATCCTTGTATGTCCCGAGAGTTTTTGGCTCTGAAGCGTATTTCTTGTTCTCGGCCGGGTCGGGATCAACACAGATAAAAATAACTACGAATTGATCAAGCCCGTCAAAATTCTTTCCGTGAAAATATAACCCCAGATTATCTCCAATAAAATTACAGATCTCCCCTACCTTGAATCCAATTTCTGATGATGTTTTGCACGTTATTCTAATATTCATCGCAATGTGCCTGAGTGAACATGCGGCTCCCCATTTCGCCCGGATAGCTCGCCAAACGGCCCAGGCCCTGTTCCTGAGAGAACGTGATAGGTGCCACTCTCGTCGTCCCGTTCGGCGCCGAGGGAGAGGCGGAATCTCCCCGATCAGCTTGGCTATTCGCCCGGCTTCCGATGCACCACCTCGCCCGTGATCACCTGCGGATTGGCCAGCAGGTTCAGGATTGGGCAGGCCTTCTCCACCGCCTCATGCAGCGCCGCGATCACTTCGGGCGGCTCGTCGGAGACGATGTTGAGCACATAGCGGATGTTATGCGGCACGATGACCACGTCATCGCTGTCCGGAAACAGCGCCCGCGGATCATTCTCCGCCGTCACCTCCACCGACACCGCCTCCAGCGACACCCCGCGCAGCGCCGCCTGGATCAGCGTGATATGCGTCATGCAACTGCCCAGCACGCCCATCTGCATCTCGGGCGAGCCCGGCCCGAGATTATACCCCGCGAAATCCGGCGGACTGTCGCTGACGATCTGGAAATCCCGGATGCGGATCTCGCGCATCCCGCTCCGCCCCGCCACGCGCACCTGCGCCTTCACCTGCGTCTTGGCGGGGTTGGCGCGCGCCGCCTCCATCTTCGCCAGGGCCGCGCGGCGCTTCTGCGCCAGATATTCCTTCAGATCGCTCATGGTATTCTCCCGATGTCTCCGCCATCATCGCTCCCGCCGCCGAACGCGCAACCGTCAACCGGCGGCAACCCCGGCCGGGCCGCGCCCTCGACGATCTCCTCCCAACTCTTCCCCTTGCCCCGCAGAAACCCAATCCCCAGCCCCATCGGATCGCCATAAAGCGCCTGGTTCCGCGCCAGCAGCCGCCCGCGCCAGGGCTCCGGCGTCACGGCCTTGAAAGCCTCCGCCAACGCGCGCCGCTCGGCATGCACGGCTCTCGCCACCGCCTCCGCGCTCTCGCCCGCCTCCAGCCGCACCCGCGCCGTCTCACCCAGCCGCCGCACCGCCGCCTCGTAACACGCCCTGATCGCCGCCAGCCCTTCGCTCATCCCTGCACCAGCCCCCGCCGCGCCGCCGCGACCACCTCCCGCGTCAGCTTCTCCATCAGCCCCTGGCCCAGCCGCGCATGCTGCCAATGCAGCGCCACATCCAGCCCTTCCTCATGCAGCGCCACCAGCCGCCCCGCCGCCAGATGCGGCCCCGCGAGCTGCACCGGGTTCATCGCCCAGCCCAGCCCCACCAGCGCCATATCGAGAAACCCCTGGGTCGAGGGCACCCAATGCGCCGGCGCCTCCAGCCGCTCCACCCCCAGCACCTGCCGTGCCCACCGCGCCTGCAACTCGTCCCGATGATCGAAGCGCAGCATCGGCGCACGCCGCAGCGCCGCCTCTGTCACGCCATCCGCGAAATGCCGCGCCACGAAACCCGGGCTCGCCACCGGCAGGAAGCGCAGCGCGCCCAGCCCGATAAGCCGGCAGCCCGGCACGGGCGAAGGGTCCGCCGTCACCGCCGCCAATACCTCGCCCGTGCGCAGCCGCTCGGCCGTATGCCCCTCGTCATCCAGCACGAGGTCCAGCATCACCCCGCTCGCCGCCGCGAAGCCCGCCGCCGCGGGTGGGAACCAGGTGCCCAGACTATCCGCATTCACAGCCACCTTGAGCCGCCCCGGCCCGGCGCCGCCCAGCGCCGGCAGATCCTCCGCCACCTCGCTCTCCAGCAGCCGCACGCGCTCGTAATGCGCCACCAACCGCGCCCCGGCCCCAGTGGCGACCGGCGGCTGCCCCCGCACCACCAGCGCGCAGCCCAGCCGCTCCTCCAAGCCGCGCACGCGCTGCGACACGGCCGAGGGCGTCACGCCCAGCGCCCCCGCCGCCCGCTCGAAACTCCCCTCGCGCAAGACGGCCGCCAGCGCGGCCAAGGCTGGATAATCGATCACCGAATGAAGCCCGACTTAATCAGCGACAGATAGTTTAGTTTGCCTAATACCGCGCCGCCACGCCATTCGGCGCCTCATGCTCGACGCCTTCATCAGCGGTTTCGCCCTCTCCGCCGCGCTCATCATCGCCATCGGCGCCCAGAATGCCTTCGTTCTTCGCCAGGGGCTGCGGCGGGAGCATGTGGGGCCCATCGTCGCCTTCTGCGCGCTTGCCGACTTCAGCCTCATCGCCGCCGGCACCGCGGGCCTCGGCGCGGCACTGGAGCGGCTGCCCCATCTCGCGGGCGCCCTCACCCTGGGCGGCGCCGCCTTCCTCACCTGGTACGGGCTCTCCGCTCTCCGCCGCGCGCTCGGCCCCTCGAGCCTCGAGACCAGGGCCGATGCCGCCCCCATGACCCTCGCCGCCGCCCTGGCCCAGACGGCGGCCTTCACGCTGCTCAACCCGCATGTCTATCTCGACACGCTGCTCCTCGTCGGCACGATCGGCGCCGCCCAGCCACCCGGCGGAGCGCTGCCCTTCGTCTTCGGCGCGGGCCTGGCCAGTGCCGGCTGGTTCACGGCCCTCGGCTACGGCGCCCGCCGCCTCGCGCCCCTCTTCGCCCGCCCCGCCGCCTGGCGCTGGCTCGATGCCCTGGTCGGCCTCACCATGCTCGCCCTGGCCGCGAGCCTCGCCTTCCGCCTCCTCGCCTGATCCTGCGCCGCTCCGCACCGGCTCAATGCGCCTGCCGGCTCCACCCCTCTCGCCCTAGCCGCCAGCCTCGCTCCCCTTCGCCCGACGCTGCCCCGCCACCTCGACGCATCGCCCCGCCTCACCATGGCCGCCCTCACCGCAAGCCCCGCCGCTTCACCCCGAACGGCAGGTTTTTGACCGCCTCCCCACCTTCCCTTTTCCCACCACTGGCCGAGAATGGCCGCCAATGCCCTGGTTCGCCCCCCTCGCCGCCGTGCTGGTCATCCAGACCACGGCGACCATCCTCTCCCGCATCACCGCCACCCTCGCGCCGCCCATGCTGGCGGCCCATGGCTGGTCCCCGGGCATGATCGGCTGGCTCGCCTCGCTCAATACGGTGGGCTCGGTCGTCTTCCTCATGGCGGGCACGCCGCTCATCCACCGCCTCGGCTCCATCCGCAGCCTGCAGATGGGCATGGCCATCGGCGTCATCGGCGCCCTCATGCTCACCCTGCCGCTCGATCTCGCGGCGCTGGCGGGCAGCTTCCTCATGGGCCTCTGCTATGGCCCCTCGGTCTCGGGCGGGGGCGACGTGCTGCAACGCCTCTCCCCGCCCCAGCACCGCAACCTGCTCTTCTCCATCAAACAGGCGGGCGTGCCGCTCGGCGGCGTGCTGGCGGGGCTCACCCTGCCCTTCGCCGCCGCCCATCTCGGCTGGCAGGGCGCCATCCTGGCCATCGCGCTGTTGCCCGTCGTCACCATCCTCGCCGTGCAGCCCATGCGCGAAAGCGTCGATGCCGGCCGCGACCGAACCCGCGTCCTCACCGTCTCGACCTTCCTCTCCCTCACCAACCTGACGCGTCCGCTCACCGTCCTGAACCGCGCGCCGGGCCTCGTCGCCGTCGGCCTCGCGGGCTGCTTCATGGCGATCGGCCAGGGCGCCTGGTTCGCCTTCCTCGTCACCTATGCGGCGGTCGAGCTGCACTTCCCGCTGCCCCTCGCCGGCGCCCTCTTCGCGACGATGCAGACCGTCTCCATCGGCGGCCGCATGCTGCTGGGCTGGGTCTCCGACAAGCTCGTGCCGGGGCTGACGGTGCTGCGCCTCTGTTGCCTCGCCTCCGCCGCCGCCACGGCCACCCTCGCCCTCAGCGGCCCGCATTGGCCGAGCTGGAGCCTCTTCGCCCTGGCCGCCGTGGCCGGCATCGCCGTCTCGAGCTGGAATGGCGTGCAGAACGCCGAAATGGCCCGCCGCGCCCCACCGGGCATGATCGCCGAGACCATGGCGGGCGGCACCATCCTCATCTTCACCGGCTATATCGTCGGCCCGCCGCTCTTCGGCGCCGTCGCCATGGCCTCGGGCGGCATGAGCACCGGCTTCATGCTCAACGCCGCCATCACACTCCTGGCGCAAATCCCGCTACTGTGGCTCACCGCGAAAACGCGGTCCTGACACCGGAGAACAGGCCTATGTCCGCCAATATGTTCTGCTGGCATCCCCGCCTCGGCTTGTCACCCGCCGACGCGGATTTCAACGAGCGCGTCGACGAAATCCAGGACAGCCACCTTCCGCCGACACCCGAGCTTCTCGCCTTCGTCCAGTCTCTGCTGACCCATTCTCCCGACCTGACCGAGACGGAAGACACGGTCTGGGCGGAAGGCCCGCTGGCCCAGGATGTCGTCGGGGATTTCATGAACATGGGCATCAGCTGGTCCGGCTATCAGCACGCTCTGCCTGTCGTCGTCGCCACCGCCCGCGAGCATGGCCTGCACAGCTTCGACCCTCAGACGGAGATCTTCTATCCCGCGACGACTTCGCGAGCGGATCGCGGAAAAGAGACGATTCTGGCCCGCGGGATCCAGCTCGCCCGGCGCCTCACCGGCAGCGCCTGATCCCTTCTCAGGCCTGACGCCCCCTCACCCCACGCCCCCAGCCGCCGCCATCCGCGCCTGCATATCCTCCTGCAGATGCGCCAGAAACGCCCGCACCGCCGGATTGCTCCGCCGGCTTTCCGGCCAGAGCGCCGTGATATTGTTCCGCTCCACCGCGAACTCCGCCAGCACCGGCACCAGCTCCCCCCGCGCGACATAAGGCGCCGCCGCGAAACTCGCGCCGATCCCGATGCCCCCACCCGCCGCCAGCATCGTCATCACCGCCTCGCTCACATCCGCAACCAGCCCCGCCGGCGGCACGATCTCCACCTCCCGCCCCCCGATCCGAAACGGCCAGCGAAACGCCTGGCCCGTGTTCTGATACCGCAGGCTGACCGTGTCATGCCCCGCCAGTTCCTCCGGATGCCCCGGCGTCCCCCGCGCCGCCAGATAGCCCGGCGCGGCATAGGCACAGAGCCGATAAGCCGCCAACTTGCGCGACAGCAGCCCGGAATCCGGCAAATCCCCGATCCGCACCGCCACGTCGATCCCCTCCTCCACGATATCCACCCGCCGGTCATTCAGCCGCAACTCGACCACCACCGCCGGATGAAGCCGCCGGAACGCCGGCAGCGCGGGCGCGATCAGATGCAGCCCGATCGGCAGCGACGCCGCCACCCGCAGGGTGCCCGAAGGCGCCGCCCGCGCCGTCATCGCCGCCTGCTCGATCTCCTCCGCATCGCGCAACAGCCTCAGCGCGCGCTCATGCAGATCGCGCCCCTCCGCCGTCAGCGTCAGCGCCCGCGTCGTCCGCGTGAAGAGCGAGACCCCGAGCCGCCGCTCCAGCCGCTGCACGCTCCTGCTGACCGCCGAGGGCGAGATCGAAAGCGAGCGCGCCGCGGCCGTATAGCTCCCCAGCGAACCGGCCCGCGCGAAAGCCATCAGCCCCGTCAGGCGCTCAAAGGCGATTTGTTCCTTCATAGCACAAGTGAAGCAACAGCGCCGCACATTATCAACACCAATGCCGCGCCCTACCTCTCCGGCCAAGCAACCCTGCCAGCCCTATGGAGATCGACATGAGCAACATCATGAAAGCCGTCCGCCAGCACGCCTTCGGCGGCCCCGAAGTCCTGGTCTACGAAGACGCCCCCAAGCCCGAAGCGCAACCCGGCGAAGTCCTCGTCCGCGTCCAGGCCATCGGCATCAACCCGCCCGACTGGTACCTGCGCGACGGCTACAAGGCCCTGCCGCCCGACTGGCGCCCGAAGGTCACCTTCCCCCTCATCCTCGGCACCGATATTTCCGGCACCGTCGAGGCCGTGGCCCAGGGCGTCACGGGCTTCAAGCCCGGCGACGAGGTCTATGCCATGGTCCGCTTCCCCGGCGATCTCGCGGGCGGCAGCAAGGGCTATGCCGAGTATGTCAGCGTCCCCGCCGCGGAACTCGCGCTGAAACCGGCCGGCATCGATCACGTCCAGGCCGCCGGCGCGCCCATGTCGCTGCTGACCGCCTGGCAGTTCCTGGTCGATGTCGGCCATCACGAGCCGAATCCCTTCCAGCCCACCCCGCACCAGCCCCTCCCGCTCGAAGGCCGCAAGGTTCTCATCAACGGCGCCGCCGGCGGCGTGGGCCACCTCGCGGTCCAGGTGGCGAAGGCGAAGGGCGCGCGCGTGATCGCCGTCGCCTCGGGCCGGCACGAGACGCTGCTGCGCGAACTCGGCGCCGACGACTTCATCGATTACACCAAGTCCAACCCCGAAGACGCCGTCTCCGACCTCGATCTCGTGCTCGACAATGTCGGCGGCCCCGCCGCCGCGCGCTTCCTGCGCTGCCTGAAGCGCGGCGGCGCGCTCTTCCCGGTCTATCCCCTGGGCTTCGCGGGCGCCGAGGAAGCCGCCTCGCGCGGCGTCACCGTCTCCGCGACCCAAGTCCGCTCCAGCGGCGCCCAACTCCAGGAACTCGCGCCCCTCCTGAGCAACGGCACGATCCGCGTGGTCATCGACAGCACCTACCCCCTGGCCGAGGCCGCCAAGGCCCATGAGCGCGCCGGCCGAGGCCATATTCAGGGCAAGATCGTCCTCACCACCGCTTGAGCCGCATCACCTGACCGGGCGCGCGCCACCCACCGCGCGCGCCCCCCCAGCCGGAAACTTCCCTGATGACATCGAGCGAGAAACTGCGGCATGGCACCGCCGCCTGGTTCGAGATGGTCGGCCGCGCGATGTGCGACGCCGCCTCCCACGCCAGGCTTCCGAACACCCTCACCGTCTCCCTTGTGGAGCGCTACACGGACGGCACGGCCCTGCCCAACGGCCTGATCCAGGGCCTCCGCTTCGACATCGTGTCGGGCAGCCCCACCTTCCGCGCAGGCGCCCTGCCCGACGAGCGCGGCGATATCACCATCGAGATCACCACGGCAGCGGCAAGGTCGCTGAACCTGCTTCTCAGCACCGACCCGGCCTATGCCGCCACCGCCGATCATTTCCTGCGCTCTGGCGCCATGCGCGTGGACGGCGATCTATCGAAGCTGGGCGCCTGGCTGGCGCTCGTGCACGACCCGATCGTGGCCCGCACGCTCTAGACGCGGCCGACGGGGAACAATCTCCCCACCAGCCTAAGCCTCAGGCCTGCCAGGCGAGCTTCGTCGCCTGCGCGCACTCGTTCATCACCGTCAGCGCCCGCACGGTCGTCCCCGTCCCGATCACGAAGGGATTGCCCTGCCCGGCCTGCTTCGCCGCGAGCTTGGTGACGGCCTCGTCGAAGCCCGAATGATTGCTGATGAAGACATCGACGTCGCGCTGCCGCGCCACCTCGCGCAGCCGCGCCGTGCCATCGACATAGCTCTGCATCCGCGCCACGCGGTCCGGCCGCTTGCCGAAATTGAACCCCGTGCCGCCCCAGAGCAGCACGCGATGCGTCTGCCCGCCATCCTTCGCCTCGAAGAGCAGGGTGACGGTCCCCGGCGTATGGCCCGGCGTCACGAAAATCTCCACGGCCGTATCGCCCAGCACCACCTTCTGCCCATCGGCCAACACCAGGTCCCGCTTCGGCGGGCGGCCCCATTCGGGCGCGTCGAATTCCAGCTTGGTCTCCATCATGTGCCAATCGGCTTCCGCAAGCCCCACCCGGGGCGAGGCCACGCGCTGCACCCAGCCGATCCCGCCGTAATGGTCGCCATGCCCATGCGTGACGAGCACGAGCTTGATCTGCGCCGGGTCGAGCCCCAGCGCCTTCATGCCCCCGCCGATCACGCGCTCCGCCTCGTCATCATTGTTGAGCGCGTCGATGAGGATCAGCCCGTCCGAGGTCTTGATGATCCAGGCGCTCACCCATTTCGCGCCGACGAAATAGAGATTGTCGAAGACCTGCCCCGGCGGCGGCACCGGCTGGTTGATGAGCTGCGCCAGGCTCGGCGTCGCCGCGTCCCCGGCGGGCGCCACGGCAGCGTCGCCCAGCTTCAGATAGGCGCCGAGGTCGCTCCCCGCCGCCGCCTTGGCGGCATCCAGATGGCGCTGCACCTCGGCCGGCGCGGCCCCGGCGGGGAAGACCGGCAGTGTCGCCATCACGCAGCAGGCGCAGCCCCAGGCCAGCAGGCTGCGGCGCCCCGGCTGCACCGCCTCGGCCCGCAACACCGGCCTCTCGGCCGTCACTTGGTTCTTGCGGCGGAAAAACATGTGTTTGACTCCCCTGATGCCCGGCAACGCACAGTCTTGCGCCCTTACCGCCCGCCCGGCCAGCCCTTCGAGGCGCCTCACCGCGCCTGCCGCCCAGGCCCCGTCTAACTTTTCCGTGCCGTGAGCCAGCAGGAGAGGCGGCCGGAAGAGCGACCCCCTTCTCCCGTCATACGCTCCTGATGCGGCGCCATCACGCCACGCCGCCCAGCACACCCGTGCCCGCGAGGCCGGCGAACGGCCCCTCACCCCAACCGCCCCCGAACTATCGCTTGCATCCCGCCCCTAGCCCGGACGTTCATTACCGAGGCACAGCAGGGGAGCATGGCGCATGCGCAAGGTCGCGACGGTCTTCGGCGGCACGGGATTCATCGGCAGCCAGGTCACGCAGCGCCTGCTCCATCTCGACTATGTGGTCCGCGTCGTCACCCGTGATCCCGACAAGGTCCGCGCCCTGGCGACCGACGGCGTCCCCGGCCAGATCGTCCCCCTGGTGCCCGACATCACCTCCGAGGCCGATATCACCCGCGCCGTCGCCGGGGCCGATGCCGTGGTCAGCCTCATCGGCCTGCTCTACGAGAAGCGCCCCGGCGCCTTCGCCCGCACCCATACCGAGTTGCCCGGCCTCATCGCCCGCGCCGCCCGCCTCGCGAAGGTGCGCCGCCTCACCCATATCTCGGCGATCGGCGCGAGCCCGGAGAGCCCCAGCCTCTATGCCCGCACCAAGGCCGGCGGCGAGGCCCTGCTGCGCGAGCATTTCCCCGCCGCGACCATCCTCCGCCCCAGCATCGTCTTCGGCCCCGGCGACGGCTTCTTCAACCGCTTCGCCCAGCTCGCCCGCCTGCTGCCCTTCATGCCCGTGGTGCGCGGCGACACGCGGCTCCAGCCCGTCTATGTCGGCGACGTCGCCGATGCCGTCATCGCGACCCTCACGCGGGACGACACGCCCGGCCGCCTCTACGAACTCGGCGGCCCCCGCATCGCCCCCTTCCGCGACTGGCTGCGCCTCGTCCTGGAAGTCACCGGCCGCCGCCGGCGTCTCGTCGAACTGCCCGATGGGCTCGTCGCCCTCCAAGCAAGGATCGGCGATCACCTCCCCAACCCTCCGCTCACGACAGACCAGCTCCGCATGCTGAGCAGGGACAATGTGGTATCCGAAGGCGCCCTGACCCTCGCCGACCTGGGCATCACCCCCGCGGCGGCCGAGGCCATCATCCCTGGCTACCTGAACCTCTATCGTCACCATAGGCCCATAAATCAGTAACTTCACGTCAATTAGGTCCGGCCAAAACCCTATTTAACTTGAGACCTTCTCGCATCCCCATCGAAGCCACCAGCACGCCCCCGAAAAAGGACAGCTTACTTTCCCTATCGTTTAAATAAGACTCGCTTGCCCCGGTCGGCTGTGCGAAAGCTGCGCCAAGCCGGCAGGGTCCCTCCCGCCGGGAACAGTCCTGAATGCCCTATGCCCGGGGAGATCGACCGCCATGGCCGAACGCATGCTTCAATTCGTGCGCCTGGAACAGCAGACGCCCGACAAGCGTGATGCCGCCGAGCGCCGCACGGATTTCGACGAGATCTACGCGCGCTTCGCCCCCGAGCAGGCCGCCGCCCAGGCCAGCCGCTGCAGCCAGTGCGGCGTGCCCTTCTGCCAGGTGCATTGCCCGCTCAACAACAACATCCCCGACTGGCTGAAGCTCACCGCCGAAGGCCGTCTCGAAGAGGCCTACGAGGTCTCCGCCGCGACCAATACCTTCCCCGAGATCTGCGGCCGCGTCTGCCCGCAGGACCGTCTCTGCGAAGGCAATTGCGTCATCGAGAAGGGCTTCGACAGCGTCACCATCGGCGCCGTCGAGAAGTATGTGACCGACACCGCCTGGGAGAAGGGCTGGGTCAAGCCGCCCCGCCCCAAGCAGGAACTGCCCTATTCGGTCGGCATCATCGGCGCGGGCCCGGCCGGCCTCGCCGCCGCCGAGCGCCTCCGCCTGCGCGGCTGGCAGGTCACGGTCTATGACCGGTATGACCGCGTCGGCGGCCTGATGATCTACGGCATCCCGAACTTCAAGCTGGAGAAGGAGGTCGTCCTCCGCCGCCAGGCGCAGTATGAGGCGGGCGGCATCAAGTTCGTTCTCAACTGCCAGATCGGCAAGGACGTCACCCTCGCCCAGCTTCGCGAGAAGCACGATGCCGTCCTGGTCGCCACGGGCGTCTACAAGGCCCGCGCCATCCAGGCACCCGGCATCGGCCTGCCCGGCGTCATGCCCGCGCTCGAATACCTGACGGCGTCGAACCGCGTCGGCCTGGGCGACAGCGTCCCCGAATTCGAGAGCGGCGCGCTGAACGCTTCCGGCAAGCGCGTCGTCGTCATCGGCGGCGGCGACACGGCCATGGACTGCGTCCGCACCGCCATCCGCCAGGGCGCCACCTCCGTCACCTGCCTCTATCGCCGCGACAAGGCGAACATGCCCGGCTCGATGCGCGAGGTGAAGAATGCCGAGGAGGAAGGCGTGCGCTTCGAATGGCTCGCCGCCCCCGAGGCCTTCACCGGCACCGACAAGGTCGAAGGCGTGCGCGCCATCCGCATGCATCTCGGCCTGCCCGACGCCACGGGCCGCCAGCAGGTGGAGCCCATCGCCGGCAGCGAATTCACCGAACCCGCCGATATCGCCATCCTCGCCCTGGGCTTCGACCCGGAGGACCTCCCGGCGATGTTCGAGGAGCCCGCGCTGACCGTCACCCGCTGGGGCACGCTCAAGGTCGACCACCGCAGCATGATGACGGCCCTGCCCGGCGTCTTCGCGGCCGGTGACATCGTGCGCGGCGCCTCGCTGGTGGTCTGGGGCATCCGCGACGGCCGCGACGCCGCCGACCAGATCGAGCAATACGTGCTGGCGCAGAAGTCGCTGGCCACGGCGGCCGAGTGAGCGCCATGCGCAAGCTCCTCCTCGGCACCGCTGTCGTCTGCGCAGTGGCTGTCCCAACCTGGGCCGCCCCGGCCATGGCCCAGGCGCCTGGTGCGCCCGCGCCAGCAACGCCGCCCGCGCAAGACACGCCCAGTGCCGCCAAGCCCGAGGCGACCACTGAGGCGCCCGCCGCCCCGGCCGAAGCCATGCCCTCCGCCGAGGCCATCGAGGCCGCCCGCGCCCTCAGCGACGCTTCCGGCGCCACGGCCACCGCCATGCGCGCGCTGGACGTGATGAGCGAGCAGATCGTCTCCCAGCTCGTCACCATGACGGGCCAGGACAAGCCGCTCGTCGCCCGGCTCTTCAACGAGGTGGTCATGCCCGAGATGCGCGCGCGCATGCCCGAGCTGATCCAGGCCACCGCCCTCGTCTCCGCCCGTCACCTCTCCATCGAGGACATGAAGGCGATGACGGAATTCTACCGCACGCCCGCCGGCCAGCGCATCGTCGCCGCCACGCCCAGCATCGCCGCCGAAAGCATGACCATCAGCATGCAGCTCGGCCAGGCGATCGCGCGCGACGCGCTCGTCAAGCATATCGACACCCTCCGCGCCCGCGGTCTCAAGATCTGACTGGAGACGACGCCATGACCGACATCCAGCACGAGCTCGAATCCGGCCCCGAATTCACGGCCGCCTTCGAGAAGAACCGCGCCCTGCTCGAGAATACCGCGCAGATCGACACGCTCGAACACGATGCCTGCGGCGTCGGCCTCGTCGCCGCCCTCGACGGCAAGCCGCGCCGCGACGTCGTCAAGGCCGGCATCGACGCCCTCAAGGCCGTCTGGCACCGCGGCGCCGTCGATGCCGATGGCAAGACGGGCGATGGCGCGGGCATCCATGTCGAAATCCCGCAGGATTTCTTCCACGAAGTCGTCGAGCGCGGCGGTGACCGCCTGCGACCCGGCCGTGTGGCCGTCGGCATGGTCTTCCTGCCCAAGTCCGACCTCGGCGCGCAGGAGCGCTGCCGCCAGATCGTCGAGACGGAAATCCTCAACGCCGGCTACAGCATCTACGGCTGGCGCCAGGTGCCGATCGACGTCGCCTGCATCGGCGAAAAGGCGAATGCCACCCGCCCCGAGATCGAGCAGATCCTGATCTGGAACTCCGCCGGCACCGACGACGCGCTCTATGAGCGTGACCTCTACGTCATCCGCCGCCGCATCGAGAAGCAGGCCATCGCCGCGCAGGTGGATCTCTACCTCTGCTCGCTCTCCTGCCGCTCGGTCGTCTACAAGGGCATGTTCCTCGCCGAGAACCTCACGGATTTCTATCCGGACCTTCTCGACGAGCGCTTCGTCTCGCGCTTCGCCATCTATCACCAGCGCTATTCGACCAACACCTTCCCCACCTGGAAGCTCGCCCAGCCGTTCCGGATGCTCGCCCATAACGGCGAGATCAACACCGTCCACGGCAACGTCAACTGGATGAAGAGCCACGAGACGCGCCTCGCGCATTCGCTGCTCGATCCCTATATAGAAGACATCAAGCCCGTCGTGCAGGCCGGCGGTTCCGACACCGCGACCCTCGACAACGTCTTCGAACTCATGGTCCGCGCCGGCCGCGACGCGCCCATGGTCAAGAACATGCTGATCCCGGAAAGCCTCAGCAGCAACGCGACCATGCCCGAGGCCCATCGCGACTTCTTCGCCTATGCCGCCGGCGTCATGGAACCGTGGGACGGCCCCGCCGCCGTCGCCGCGACCGATGGCCGCTGGGTCATCGCCGGCCTCGACCGCAACGGCCTCCGCCCCCTGCGCTACACCATCACCGCCGACAAGCTCCTCATCGTGGGCTCCGAGACGGGCATGGTGAAGGTCGCGGAAGACCAGGTGGTCGCCAAGGGCCGCGTCGGCCCCGGCCAGTGCGTCGGCGTCGATCTCGACCAGCCCACCCCCGTCTTCATGAATGACGGCCAGATCAAGGACATGCTCGCCGCCCGCCGCCCCTATGGCGAATGGGTGAAGCGCACCACCAAGATCGACGGCATCGTCCGTGGCGATGCGACCGAGCCCACCCTCTTCCAGGGCGAGGCGCTGCGCCGCCGCCAGCTCTCCGTCGGCTATACGCTCGAGGAGTTGGAGCAGATCCTGCACCCGATGGTCGAGGAAGCCGCCGAGGCCCTCGGCTCCATGGGCGACGACACGCCCATCGCCGTGCTCTCCACCCAGTATCGCGGGCTGCACCACTATTTCCGCCAGGCCTTCAGCCAGGTCACCAACCCGCCGATCGACAGCCTGCGCGAAACCCGCGTCATGTCGCTCAAGACGCGCCTGGGCAATCTCGGCAATATCCTCGACGAGGACCCGAGCCAGTGCGACGTGCTGCAGCTCGAATCCCCCGTGCTCTCCACGGGCGAATTCGAAGCCATGCGCGCCTATATGGGCGAGACGGCCCGCGTCGTGGACTGCACCTTCCCCATTTCGGAAGGCGAACAGGGCCTGCGCCGGCATATCGAGCGCATCCGCCGCGAGGCGGAAGAGGGCGTGCGCTCCGGCTGCGCCCATATCATCCTCACCGATGAGAACCAGTCCGAGAGCCGCGCGGTCATCCCGATGATCCTCGCGGTGGGCGGCGTGCACACGCATCTCGTCAAGCATTCGCTGCGCACCTTCACCTCGCTGAACGTCCGCGTCGCCGAATGCCTCGACGTGCATTACTTCGCCGTGCTCATCGGCGCGGGTGCGACCACCATCAACGCCTATCTCGCGCAGGAAAGCATCGCCGACCGCCACCGCCGCGGCCTCTTCGGCGATATTTCCCTCAAGGAATGCGTCACCCGCTATCGCAAGGCGGTCGACAAGGGCCTGCTGAAGGTGATGTCCAAGATGGGCATCTCCGTCATCTCCTCCTATCGCGGCGGCCTGAACTTCGAGGCCATCGGCCTCTCCCGCGCCCTCGTGGCGGAGTTCTTCCCCGGCATGCAGTCGCGCATCTCGGGCATCGGCCTCTCGGGCATCGCGCGCCGCGTGCTGGCCACGCATAAGCAGGCCTGGGAGTCGGAAAACGCCGTCCTCTCCGTCGGCGGGCTCTACAAGCTCCGCCGCCGCGGCGAGACCCATGCCTTCGACGGCAACCTGATCCACACGCTCCAGGCCGCCGTCGAGAGCGACAGCTACCAGACCTACAAGCGCTATTCCGAGGCCGTGCGGAAGATGCCGCCGGTCGCCATCCGCGATCTGCTGGATTTCCGGGCCGAAGGCCGCAGCCCCGTTCCCATCGAGGAAGTCGAGAGCATCACCGAGATCCGCAAGCGCCTCATCGCGCCCGGCATCTCCCTCGGCGCCCTCAGCCCTGAGGCGCATGAGACGCTCTCCATCGCCATGAACCGCATCGGCGCCCGCTCCGACAGCGGCGAGGGCGGCGAGGACCCGGAACGCGCCAAGCCCCGCGCCAATGGCGACAACGCGAACTCGGCCATCAAGCAGATCGCCTCGGGCCGTTTCGGCGTCACCGCCGAATACCTGAACAACTGCAAGGAAATCGAGATCAAGGTCGCGCAGGGTGCCAAGCCCGGCGAAGGCGGCCAGCTCCCGGGCTTCAAGGTCACGGGGCTGATCGGCAAGCTGCGCCACTCCACCCCGGGCGTCACGCTGATCTCCCCGCCCCCGCATCACGACATCTACTCGATCGAGGATCTTGCCCAGCTCATCTACGATCTGAAGCAGATCAACCCCGAGGCCACCGTCTGCGTGAAGCTCGTCTCGCGCTCGGGCATCGGCACGATCGCGGCGGGCGTCGCCAAGGCCAAGGCCGATGCGATCCTGGTCTCCGGCCATTCCGGCGGCACGGGCGCCTCGCCCGTCACCTCGATCAAGTATGCGGGCCTGCCCTGGGAAATGGGCCTCTCCGAGACCCATCAGGTCCTGCTGCTCAACCGCCTGCGCCACCGCGTGAAGCTGCGCACCGATGGCGGCATCAAGACCGGCCGTGACGTCGTGATCGCGGCCATGCTCGGCGCCGAGGAATTCGGCATCGGCACGGCCTCGCTCGTCGCCATGGGCTGCATCATGGTGCGCCAGTGCCACAGCAACACCTGCCCCGTCGGCGTCTGCGTGCAGGATGAGGCGCTGCGCCAGAAGTTCACGGGCAGCCCCGAGAAGGTCATCAACCTCTTCTCCTTCGTGGCCGAAGAGGTCCGCGAGATCCTCGCCTCGCTCGGCTTCCGCCGCATCGAGGAGGTGATCGGCCGCACCGACCTGCTCAAGCAGGTCAGCCGCGGCTCGGAAGACCTCGACGATCTCGACCTGAACCCCCTCCTGGTCCAGGCCGATGCGGGCCCCTACCCCTCGCATTGCACCCTCGAGGGCCGCAACGAGGTGCCCGAGACGCTCGATGCCGACATGATCCGCGATGCCGCCGCTCTCTTCGAGCGGGGCGAGAAGATGCAGCTCGCCTACAACATCCGGAACACGCACCGCGCCATCGGCACCAAGATCAGCTCCAAGATCGTGCGCAAGTTCGGCATGAGCACGCTGCAGCCCGGGCATCTGACCGTCCGCCTGCGCGGTTCGGCTGGCCAGTCGCTCGGTGCCTTCGCGGTGCGTGGCCTCAAGCTCGAAGTCTTCGGCGACGCCAACGACTATGTCGGCAAGGGCCTCTCCGGCGGCAGCATCGTGGTGCGCCCCGCGCCTTCCTCGAAGCTGGTCTGGAAGGATAACGCCATCATCGGCAATACCTGCCTCTACGGCGCGACGGCGGGCGAGCTTTTCGCCGCCGGCCAGGCCGGCGAGCGTTTCGCGGTCCGTAATTCCGGCGCCACCACCGTGGTGGAAGGCGTCGGCGCCAATGGCTGCGAATACATGACGGGCGGCACCGTGGTGATCCTCGGCGCGGTCGGCGACAATTTCGGCGCCGGCTTCACCGGCGGCATGGCCTTCGTCTACGACAAGGACAAGAGCTTCGAGAGCCGCCTCAACCCCGATACGCTCATCTGGAAGCGCCTCGCCTCCGCCCATTGGGAGGGGCTGCTCCAGTCCCTCATCGCCCGCCACGCGCAGGAGACCGGCAGCCAGCTCGCCGCCCGCCTCCTGAACGACTGGGCGCAGGAGCGCGAGCATTTCTGGCACGTCGTCCCCAAGGACTACGCCAAGCTGCTCCCGCGCCCGATGGAAGACGTGGCCCTCGCCGCCGAGTAGCGGAACCCGGTCAAGGCCGCTCTTCTGGAGTGGCCTTGACTGAATTTAACCTCGCTCGATGACCGCATCGATATAATAGAACCATTCCCGGAATGGATTCCCGATGCGCCTCCCGCTGACCATGCCCCGGCTGCCCACGGCTTCGTTGATGATGGCCTCGCTGATCATCACGGGCCTGCTCATGGCAGCACCCGCCATGGCGCTCTCCGGCCAATACGAAATCTCCGGCCGCCTGGTTCCGCTGCCGCCCGGCGAATGGCAGCTGCTCTCCACCGAGACCACCACGGCCAATATGGGCCAGAGCGGCATGCCCTATGCGATCGGCGCCGCCGTCCTCACCCAGGAATCAGGCGGCAAGCTCACCGGCATGGTGATCATCGGCGATGCCGTGAGCCTGCCCGGCTCACAGATCAACTGGTTCATCCCTTCCATCTGCACGCGCGAAGACACCTACGCCCGGATGATCAAATCGGCCTATCAGCGCGAGCAGGACTGCGTTCTCGTGAACCACGCCGTCGCCACGGTCCCGCCCGAGCAGATCCCGCCGCTCTGGCGCCCCTATTGGGCCAAGGTCTCCGCCTCGCCGGCCTGGGAGCCCAAGACATGGTTGGGCGCCACCTTCCGCGAAACCTCGCCCTCGGCCTCGCTGACCGTCACCTACCGCTTCAGCGTCGAGGCCGCCGGCTTCCCGCGCGAAACGACGAGCTGGGCCGCAAGCCGCTGGCACCCCCCCCGGATCGACGGCGCCCGCCGCGACTATGCCGACCGGATCAAGGCCTGGGCCATCGCCGCGCAGACCAGCATCCGCCAGTCTTTCGACAAGGACAGCAAACTTTCCCTCCCCGCCCCCTGAACGGCCGGCCGCGGCACGCGGGCCTATGCGGGGCGCCGTCCCCAAAGATGGCACCACGCCGCGCCCGGCGCATGAAGCGGCATTCTCCGCCGAGTGACCCTAAGGGGGGCCACCTACCGGCCGCCCCGAACCACCAGCCCCCAAACCCCGCTTGTCTTTTCGGCGCCGTTCGAAACAATGGCGCCCATGCGTCTCGCCCTTCTCACTGCCCTCGCCGCCCTGCTGAGCACCGGCGCCGCCCATGCGCTCTCCGGCAGCATCACCGTCTCCGGCCGCGTCGTGCCCCTGCCGCCGGGCGAATGGCAGCTCTTCTCCAGCGATACCGACCTGCTCACCACCGGCTCCGGCCGCAGCTATGAGCGCGGCACCGCCATGCTCATCCAGGAAAGCGCCGGCCGGCTGACCAATATGGTCGTCGTCACCGATGCCTCCACCCTGGCCGGCACCGAGACCAATTGGTCCGTCCCGCCCGTCTGCACCCGCGACGACACCTATTCGCGCAGCGCCGAGAGCATGTCCTCCCGCCAGCAGGACTGCATGATGCTCGCCCACCGCGTCGCCGTCCCGCGCCCGGCCGCCACCAATGATCTCTGGCTGCCCTATTGGGAGAAGGTCTCGGCCGATCCCGGCTGGGAGCCCTCCGCCTGGGTCACCGCCAGCTTCCGCGAGGCCCGGCCCAATGCCGCGCTGACCGTCAGCTACCACTTCAGCACCGAGGCTGCCGGCTTCCCGCATCAGATGGCCGATTGGCGCCAGAGCCCCTGGCACCCCTCGCATCTCGACGACGCCCGCCGCGCCTTCGTCGAGCGCATCCAGGCCTGGGCCAGCGCCGTCCGCCCCGCCATCCGCGAGGCCTTCGCCACCGACCGCGCCACCGCCCTGCCCGCGCCGTAACGCCCAGACCGCCGAGAGGAGTAACCGCCTTGCGCCTCGCCGCCCTCGCCCTCCTCCCGGCTCTCGGCGCCACCCCGGTCCTGGCCGCCTCCGGCTCGGTCGAGCTGGCCGGCCGCACCATCCTCCTACCGCCCGGCGAGTGGCAGGAGCTGGGCCGCACCCTCGAGGAACGCCGCCTCTCTGACGGCACGCCCTATGCCGAAGGCGCCGCCCTCTTCATCGCCACCGCCCCTCTATCCGACGGTAACCAACCGCCCGACGCCTCAGGCACGCGCCCGCTCGGCATGGTCCTCATCCGCCACGCCAGCCGCCTGCCCGAAGGCCGCGCCGCCTGGCCCGTCATCGACGCCTGCGCGGCCGAAGGCGGCTATCGCACCGCCGTCCTGGTCACACCCCGCCCCGACAGCCAGGCCTGCCTGCACGTCGCCCACCGCCTCGGCCCCGATACCCTCGCCCTCGCCCGCATGCCCATCGAATCCGCCCCCACCCTCTGGCGCAGCTATGTCGCCCGCCTGAAGGAGGATGCCGACTGGGGCCCGCGCAACTGGATCGCCGCCGCCTATCGCTTCGCCGATCCGCAGGGCGCCCTCTCGGTCGAATACCGCTTCAACCCCGAGGCCGCCGGCTTCCCGCCCGATGGCCGCGACGCCCCCGCCAATGCCTGGCTGCCCAACCGGCTCGACCGCACCCGCACGCGCTTCGTCACCCGCATCGCCGACTGGGCCCAGTCCAACTTCCCCCGCCTCAGGAACGCCTTCGAGCGCGGCACCATCGACCGCCCTCTCCGCGCGCCCTGAGAGGCCGCCCAAAACCCAATCCCCTATCGAACCATCCACTCACCTTGCCGTGAGCCCATTCTAGGCGAGGCGCTTGTCCCGTGTCATAAGCGACGCCTCGCTTGATTCGGGCCGACATGCGCGTTCTCTACCACCTCCCGCTCTCGCCTTTCTCCCGCAAGATCCGCCTCGCTCTGGCGGAGAAGCGCATTCCCTTCGAGCTGCGCGTCGAGCGCGTCTGGGAGCGGCGCGACGAATTCCTGCAGATGAACCCCGCCTGCACCGTCCCCGTGCTGGTGGAGGAGAACGGCTTCGTCATCCCCGACAGCTATGCCATCGCGGAATATCTCGACGAGGCCTATCCCGATCCGGGCCTGCTCGGCCGCACGTTGGCCGAACGCGCCGAGGTCCGCCGCCTCACCTCCTGGTTCGACCACAAATTCGGCGCCGAGGTGACGCGCAACCTCTATTACGAAAAGCAGGTCAAGCGCCTCATGGGCCGCGGCGGCCCCGAGGGCGCCTCGCTCCGCGCGGGCTACGCCAATCTCCGCCCGCATCTCGAATACCTCGGCTGGCTCTCGGAAAGCCGCCCCTGGCTCGCGGGCAACAACCTCTCCCTGGCCGATCTCACCGCCGCCGCCCATCTCTCCACGCTCGACTATATCGGCGACGTTGATTGGAGCCTGAACGACGCGGCGAAGGACTGGTACGCCCGCGTCAAGTCGCGCCCCTCCTTCCGCCCGCTCCTGGCCGATCGCATCAGCGGCCTCAACCCGCCCACCCATTACGCCGATCTCGATTTCTAGCGCGCGAGGCTGATTAAACAGCCTCCATCTTCCTTCAGCGGCAGCAACCGCCTTCCCACTATCTCCGTTGCGAACAAGCAGGCCCATCCGGGGGCTTTTCTCCCGGCGGCCTCGCGCGTCATCGGATGAAGAGGGGCGAAGGTGGGCGCTGACGAGAGCAAGGACGCCGAAACCGGCGAGCCGCGCGAGAACAAGCCGGGCGACGACAAAACCGATAAGCCGAAGCAGCCCGAGAAGCCCAAGAGCAAGCTCCCGCTCATCATCGGCGGCATCGTCCTCCTCGCCGCCATCCTCGCCGGCGGCTGGTACTGGTGGAGCACGCGCGATCTGGAATCCACCGACGACGCCTATACCGAAGGCCGCGCCATCTCCATCGCGCCCAAGGTTGGCGGCTATGTCACCGAACTCCTCGTCGCCGACAACCAATTCGTCCATGCCGGCGACCTGCTGATCCGCATCGACCCGCGCGACTACGAGGCCCAGAAGCGCCAGGCCGAAGCCGCCCTCCTCCTCGCCCAGACGCAGCTGAAGGCCGCCGAGATCGACCTCGACGTCGCCCGCGTCCGCATCCCCGCCCAACAGGCCCAGGCCGAGGCCCAGCTCGCCGCCGCCCAGGCCGCCCAGGCCCAGGCCGAGGCCGATTACAACCGCCAGCGCCGCGTCGATCCGCGCGCCACCACCCAGACCAGCATCGACACCGCCAATGCCGCCGTGCAGACCCGGCGCGCCGAAACGCGCCAGGCCGAGGCGCAGCTCGATGTCGCCAAGCTCACCCAGCAGAACCTCGCCCTCGCCGCCGCGACCGTCGAACAGCGCCGCGCCCAGGTCACCCAGGCCCAGGCCCAGCTCGCCACCGCCGAGCTGAACCTCAGCTATACCGAACTCCGCGCCCCGCAGGATGGCCGCGTCACCCGCCGCAACGTCGAGAAGGGCAGCCTCCTCCAGGCCGGTGCGACCATCATGAGCCTCGTCACCCCCGAGGTCTGGATCGCCGCGAATTTCAAGGAAACCCAGCTCGACCGCATGCGCATCGGCCAGCCCGTCGAGATCGAGGTCGATGCCTTCCCCGGCCTCTCCCTGCACGGCCATGTCGACAGCATCCAGCAGGGCAGCGGCGCGCGCTTCAGCACCTTCCCCGCCGAGAACGCCACGGGCAATTTCGTGAAGATCGTCCGCCGCGTCCCGGTGAAGATCGTCATCGACCGCGGGCTCGACCCCAACCAGCCCCTGCCCCTCGGCCTCTCCGTCTCGCCCACGGTCACCGTCAGATGAGCGCGGCGGCGCACAAGGAATGGCGGCCCTCCGGCAACCCCTGGGTCATCACCCTGGTCGTCACGCTCGCCGCCTTCATGGAGGTGCTGGACACCACCATCGTCAATGTCTCCCTGCCGCATATCGCCGGCAGCCTCTCCGTCAGCAATGACGAGAGCACCTGGGCGCTCACCACCTATCTCGTCGCCAACGGCATCGTCCTGACCATCTCCGGCGCGCTGAGCCGCATGATCGGCCGCAAGCGCTACTTCCTCATCTGCATCGCCGTCTTCACCCTGGCCTCGCTCGGCTGCGGCATGGCGACCGAATTCTGGCAGCTCATCCTCTTTCGCGCCCTGCAGGGTTTCTTCGGCGGCGGGCTGCAACCCACCCAGCAGGCCATCATCCTCGACACCTTCCCGCCCGAGAAGCGCGGCACCGCCTTTTCCGTCACCGCCATCGCCATCGTCGTCGCCCCCATCCTGGGCCCCGTGGTCGGCGGCTACCTGACCGATACCTATTCCTGGCACTGGATCTTCCTCATCAACGTGCCCATCGGCGTGCTCACCATCTTCGGCGTGATGCAGACGGTGGAAGACCCGCCCTGGATCGAGGAAGAACGCCAGCAAGGCACCCGCTTCGACTATATCGGCACCGGCTTCATCGTCCTCGCCCTCGCCGGGCTCGAACTCTTCATCGATCGCGGCGAACAATACGACTGGTTCGATTCCAGCTTCATCCGCTGGTCGGCCGGCATCTCCGCCATCGGCTTCTTCTTCGGCATCTACTGGATGCTCTACGCGAAGAACCCCGTCGTGAACCTCCGCGTCTTCAAGGACCGCAACTTCGCCGTCGGCACCTTGAACATGGGGCTGATGGGCTTCGTGCTCTACGGCTCGGCCGTGCTCATCCCGCAATTCGCGCAGCAGCAGCTCGGCTACAACGCCACCTGGTCCGGCCTGGTCCTCGCCCCCGGCGCGGTGCTGCTCGTCATGCTCATCCCGGTCAGCGCCAAGCTCTCCGGCTTCATCCCGGCGAAGTATCTGGTCATGTGGGGCGGCTTCTGCCTCGCCGCGGCGCTGCTCTATTCCCACGGCATCACGCCCGATATCGACTATCAGGAAATGGCCATCATGCGCGCCGCCCAGACGGTCGGCCTCGCCTTTCTCTTCGTCCCCATCAGCACCATCGCCTATGCCACGCTGCCCCGCGAACTCAACGGCGACGCGACCGCGCTTTTCACCATGGTGCGCAACGTGATGGGCTCCGTCGGCATCTCGGTCTCCACCGCCCTCGTCACCAACCAGGGCCAGGTCCGCGCCAGCTACCTGAGCGAACACATGACGCCGCTCAACGAACCCTTCAACACCACGCTGCAACAGATCGAACGCGCCTTCGTCGATCTCGGCTTCTCCGCCGCCCAGGCGGCTTCCCTGGCCCCGGCCCGGCTCTACCAGATGATGACGGAGCAGGTGATGGTCCTCGCCTATGCCGACGCCTTCCTCATCACCGCAGGCCTCGCCCTGCTCATCGTCCCGCTCGCCATGCTCTTCACCGGCGCCAAGGTGCAGGGCGGAGGCCCCAGCCATTGACCCGCCATCCAGTGACCCGCCTTCTCCACTTCCTCCCCCTCGCGGCACTCACGGCCTGCACCGTCGGCCCGAATTTCACCGAGCCCAAGCCCGAGGCCCCCGCCCTCTGGAACGAGCAGGCGCGCAACCCGCAAGCCGCCATCACCGTCCAGTCCGACCCCGACCCGCGCTGGTGGCGCGCCTTCAACGACCCGATCCTCGACAGCCTCGTTGCCCGCACCGTCGCCGGCAATCTCGACCTGCAACAGGCCATCCTGCGCATCGCCCAGGCGCGGCAGAACGAGGCCGCCGCCCGCGGCACCACCCTGCCCAGCATCGGCGCCAGCGGCAGCTATACGCGCCAGCAGCTCGGCCTGCGCGGCATCCTCGAATCCCGCGGCGCCTATGACGCGGCCAAGAGCATCCGCGGCAACCAGGATCTCGAGAACCAGGAAGCCGGGCTCAGCGACCGCGTGGCCAACGGCCTCACCAGCGGCCTCAACAGCGCCACCCGCCCCGTCAGCCTCTTCCAGGCCGGCTTCGATGCCAGTTGGGAACTCGATCTTTTCGGAAAAGGCCGCCGCACCGTCGAACAGGCCGCGGCCCAGAGCCAGGCGGCCGTCGAGAGCACCAATGACGCCCTCGTCTCCCTCCTCGCCGAGGTCGCGCAAACATACGTCGCCCTGCACGGCGCCCAGGCCATGCAGGCCTCGCAACAGCAGAATGTCGATACCGCCCGCGAAATCCTGCGCCTGACCGAACGCAACCGCGCCTCGGGCCTGACCACGCAGATCGATGTCGAGCGCCAGCGCGCCCAGGTCACCAGCAACGAGGCCCAGCTCCAGCCCTATGACCGTCAGGTGCAGCAGGCCATGAACCGCCTCGCCGTCCTGACCGGCCAGCCGCCCGGCACGCTCGACGCGGAACTGTCCGCCGCCCGCCCCATCCCGCCGACGCCGCCCACCATCCCCGTCGGCCTGCCCTCAACACTCGCCCGCCGCCGCCCCGACATCCGCCGCGCCGAGGCCAATCTCCACGCCGCCACCGCCGGCATCGGCGTCGCAACCTCGCAGTTCTATCCAAGCATTTCGCTGACCGGCAATCTCGGCCTCCGCGCCACCGACGCCGATTACCTCACCAACTGGGCCAGCCATTTCTACAGCTTCGGCCCCTCCATCAGCATCCCGATCTTCCAGGGCGGCCAGCTCACCGCCAACCTCCGCCTCGCCGAAGCCCGCCAGAAGGAAGCAGCCCTCGCCTATCGCGGCGCCGTCCTCACGGCACTCGCCGAAGTCGAAGACGCCATGACCGCCTATCGCACCGACCGCCTCCAGCGCGACAAGCTCGACGAAACGGTCAAATCCTCCGAAACCGCCCTCTACCTCGCCCGCAACCGCTACCAGAACGGCCTCTCGAGCTTCATCGAAGTCCTCGACGCCCAACGCAGCCTCGTCAGCGCCCGTCAGCAACAAATCCAATCCACCCTGTCCCTGACGACCGACCTCATCGCCCTATACAAGGCCCTCGGCGGCGGCTGGCAGGCGGAAAGTTCCGCGACGCCATAAGGAAGGAATGCTGGGAAGGCCCTGCCTTCCCAGACCCAGAGTGGTTTCCCTGGGAAGGCGCCGCCTTCCCAGACCCATCCGGCAGGAGGCTGAGCCTCCTGCACCTGCAATACCCGCGGCCCCCAAGGTCCTCATCCGACGCATCGCACGCTCGTCATGAGTTCCGGGACGAACTCCGAGTGACTGCGGGGTCCGGGGTGGTCATACCACCCCGGCGGGGGCGCGGGGGGGCAGCGCCCCCGCCCGCCCTCAGGCAGCCTTGTCCAACACCGCGCGCACCTGCGCCTCAGTCGCGGCGATGGCCCCCTTGGCCGCCTCAGGCCCGAAAGAGGTGCCCTCCACACGCACAACCTCCACATCGGTCAGCCCGATGAAGCCCAGCAGATGGCGCAGAAAGCCGGCCTGGAAATCGAAGGCGGCCCAGGCGCCTTCCGAATAAACGCCGCCCGTGGCCGCCACGAGATAAACCTTCTTGCCGATCAGCATCCCCTTCGGCCCGCTGGCTTCGCCATAGCTGAACGTCACGCCCGGCCAGGTGATGTGATCGAACCAGGCCTTGAGCTGCGATGACGGGCCGAAATTGATCATGCCCGAGCCCAGCACGATCACATCGGCAGCCTTCACTTCATCGACGAGCGCCTGCGCCAGGCTCACCGCCTCGGCCTGCGCCACCGTCCGCGCCTCGGGGTCCACGCCGCGGCCATTGATATAGGCCTGCGTGATATGCGGCGGCGGCTTGGCCGAGAGATCGCGGGTCACGAGGGCGCCGCCCAGGCGAGCCTTGAGCCCCTCGGCGATCTCGGTCGCGAAGCGGGTGGAAAGGCCCTCGGCACCACGGGGGCTCGAGGTCACGAGAAGGATGTTGGTCATGATTGCTTCCACGGGTTCGGGTGGTAAACTCTTGTTACCAGCACTACTAAGGTGACCGCCCGCCCCCTCGCAAGAAGGCACTTTCATGACACCTGATGACATCGATTTTCCCACCCCCGGCGAGGCCAATGATTGCGGGATGGCTCGCGAGATCCTCGATCTCATCGGCGACAAATGGTCGCTCTACATCATCGCGATGCTGAAGGACGGCCCCGTCCGCTTCAACGAGTTGCGCCGCCGGATCGATGGCATCTCCCAACGGATGCTGACCATCAACCTGCGCGGATTGGAGCGTGACGGGCTGGTGAAGCGCACCATGTTCCCCAGCATCCCGCCGCGCGTGGAATATGAGCTGACGGATATCGGCCGCACGCTTCTCGTGCCGGTCACCGCCCTCGTCACCTGGGCGAACAGCAACCAGGCCAGCATCCAGACCGCCCGCGCCCGCTACGACGCCGCCAACGAAGCGCGTGACTGACCCAACCGCTAGAAAAAAGATGAGGAAGCGCGAGGGAGAATTCCTTCTCCCTGGCTACACCGCCTCCTGCGCGGCTTCCTGAAACTCCGCCTCCGACACCCCATAAATCTCCCGCACTTTCTCCGCCGTCAGCTCTTCCGGCACCCCGTCGAACATCACCCGCCCCGCCTGCATCGCGACGATCCGGTCGCAATATTCCCGCGCCGTATCCAGATGATGCAGATTGACGAGAACCGTGATGCCATCGCGCTTGTTCACGTCCCGCAGCGCATCCATCACCACCTTCGAATTGCGCGGATCGAGCGAGGCGATGGGCTCGTCGGCCAAGATCACCTTCGGCTCCTGCATCATCGCCCGCGCGATCGCGACGCGCTGCTGCTGCCCGCCCGAGAGCGTATCCGCGCGCTGCAGCGCCTGGTCGGCCAGATCCAGCCGGTCCAGCGCCATCAGCGCCATCGCCCGCTCCTCCGCCGAGAAGCGCTTCACCAGCGAGCCCATCGTCCCCATGAAGCCCGCCCGATGGTTCAGCCGCCCCACCAGCACATTGGTCAGCACATCCAGCCGCTGCACGAGGTTGAACTGCTGGAAGATCATCGCGCAGCGCGTCCGCCAGTCCCGCAGCGCCTTGCCGCGGAGCGCCGTCACCTCCACGCCGTCGTAGCGGATGCTCCCCTCGCTCGGCTCGGTCAGCCGGTTGATCATGCGCAACAGCGTCGACTTGCCCGCGCCCGACCGCCCGATCACCCCCACCATCTGCCCCGAGGGAATGGTCAGGCTCACCCGGTCCACCGCCGTCTTGCCGCCAAAACGGCGCGTCAACCCCTCGATCTCCAGCATCGGCACCCTTTCGCATCCCACGGCCCGCCAAATCTGCCACGGCCGGCCGCCCCGGTCTGCATTTGATAATCCGGAACGAATTCGCGCAAACCGGCTTCACGCCGCAGGGAGGCCCTGATACGCCGCCTTGCCTAGGCGCGATTTGTGCGGCAACGGAGAACCATGGCCGATCCCCTCGTCATCCGCCCCGTCTCCGGCGCCGCCGAAGAAGCGGCCTTCGTCCGCCTCCCCGCCATGCTGGGCGGCCATGCCGCGGGCTGGTCCGTCACCCCCTTCGGCGACGCGCGCAAATTCCTTTCGCCTTCCACCAACCCGGCCCTGGCCGAGTGGCACAGCCAGAAATTCCTCGCCTGGCGCGGCGAACAGCCCGTGGGCCGCATCATGGCCGCCTGGCCCCGCCACGCCGACGAAGCCCAGCCCGGCCATTTCGGCTTCCTCGCCACCGAGCCCGAGCAGGAGACCGTCACCCGCCTCCTCGCCGCCGCCCGCGACGCCCTGCGCTATTGGGGCGCCAAATCCATGCGCGGCCCGCTCTCCTTCTCCATCAACCACGAGACAGGCGCCATGATCGCGGGCTTCGACCGCCCCGGCATGGTGAAGATGCCCCGCAGCCCCGCCTGGCTCCCCGCCATGATCGACGCCGCCGGCCTCACCCCCGAAAAGGACGTCCACGCCCATACCCTGAACCTGGCCGAGGAGCGCCACCGCGCCGCCTTCGCCCCCCGCCTCGCCGCCTGGCCGGAGAAGGAGAAGCTCGCCATCCGCCGCATCTCCCCCGGCCGCTGGCTCGCCGAGATGCGCCTCATCGTCGAGCTCTTCAACGACGCCTGGGCCGAGAACTGGGCCGCCATGCCCGTCTCCCCCATCGAGGCCGACATGATCGCCCGCCTCATGCGCCCCATCGCCGTCTCCGGCGCCGTCTTCGTCGCCGAGTGGGAAGGGCAGCCCATCGGCGTGCTCAGCATCATCCCCAATGTCGAGGAAGCCACCGAGGACCGCGACGGCCGCCTCGGCGTCAAAGGCACGCTCAACCTCCTCGGCGCCGCCCTGCTCGGCCGCACCCGCAGCGCCCGCATCGCCATGCTCGGCATCATCCGCGCCTATCGCGACACGGAAATCTCCTCCATGGCCGTCGGCTCCCTGCTGACCGCCGCGCTGGACTTCGCCCAGAAGCGCGAATGGAGCGAGGTGGAGATCAGCTGGGTCCTTGACGACAATGCCCGCATGAAGCGCGTCATGGCCCGCCTCCCCGCCCCCGTGACGAAATCCTGGCGCGTCTGGCACGCCCCGCTCTGAGAGCCAGCCTCACCAAGCCGACGGGCCGGCCCCCGGCGTTCTCTCCTCGACGGCCCCTTCCGCGCCGGCATCGCTGGCGGCTCGGCCGAACGCCCCTCATCCGGCCCACTGCATCCGGCCCACTGGGGAAAACCGGCACCGCCCCTCCCCGGCGCGAAAACGCCAGCCGGAACCTCAGCCGCCCGCTCGCCCCCTAACTCACCCCCGCCAAGCCACCGCATCCAGCTCCACCAACGCCCCCCGCGCCAGCGCCACCACCCCCACACAGGTCCGCACCGGCCGGGCATCCTCGGCGAAACAGCCCGCATAGGCCGCGTTCATCGCCTCATAATCCCGCTCGAACTCGGTCAGATACACCCGCACCGAGACGAGATTCTCCATCCCCAACCCGAGCCCCTCCAACCCCTTCCGAAGGCTCCCCAGCGCCACACTCACCTGAGCCGCCACCCCCTCGGGCAAAGGCGCCGCAGGGTCCGCCAGGTCCCGCCCCAACAGCCCGGTGAAATACACGAAGCCCCCCGCCTCCACGGCATGGGACGAAGGGGAGATCGTCGGCGGAAACCCCGCCAACTTATGTCGGATCGGCAACACCATGCCCCGCACCCCACCACAGCACGGCCCATCGCGCCACCCCGCGACACAAGCCATTCCAGCCCGGCCCCCAGATGCCCTAACCTCCGCCCCGACCCGGACCGGATTCCCCGCCATGACGCCCCGCCGCCCGCTCCTCGCCCTGGCCGCCCTCGCGGCCCTTCCCCGCGCCGCGCGCGCCCAAGGCCAGCAGGAAGCCCGCATCGCGCTCCAGACCGAAACCAGCTCCATCGACCCGCACTTCGCCCTGGTCGGCGCCAACCAGACCATCGCGATGCATATCTTCGACCCGCTGATCGGCGCGGACGCCAATATGCGCCCCACCCCCGGCCTCACCAGCTTCGAACAAACGGCCCAAGACGCGTGGGACTTCACCATCCGCCCCGGCGCCACCTTCCACGACGGCTCCCCCGTCACGGCGGAAGACATCGCCTTCTCCCTCGAGCGCATGCCCAAAGTCCCCGGTAGCCCCGCGCCCTTCATCCGCATGGCCGCCACCACCGCCGGCATCGAAATCCTCGACACCACCACCATCCGCCTCCGCACCCGCGGGCCGGACCCCTCCCTGCCGCTCCACGCCATGACGGCCTATATCGTCTCCAAAAAGGCCGCCACCGACGCCTCCACCGCCGACTTCAACGGCGGCCGCGCGGCGATCGGCTCCGGCCCCTGGCGCTTCGCCGGCTGGCAGCCCGGCAGCCAGATCCGCCTGGAACGGCATGACGCCTATTGGGGCCCCAAACCCGCCTTCCCCCGCGCCACCATCCGCCCCATCGCCAACGACGCCGCCCGCCTCACCGCCCTCCTGGCGGGCGATGTGGACCTGATCGACGGCGTCCCCCCCAACGAAATCCCCCGCCTCGCCGGGCGCTCCGACACCCGCCTCGCCCAAAGCCCCTCCTCGCGCCTCATCTACATCGCGCTCGACCAGGCAAACGACGTCTCCCCCTTCGTCACGGCGAAAGACGGCTCCCCCCTCCCGAAAAACCCGCTGCGAGACCCGCGCATCCGCAAGGCCCTCTCCTTCGCCATCAACCGGGACCTGATCGTCGCCCGCATCCTCAACGGCGCCGCCACCCCGGCCGGCCAACTCGTGCCCCGCGGCTTCCTGGGCTACGACCCGGAAATCCTGCCCCCGCCCTTCGCGCCCGACCGCGCCAAACGCCTCCTGACCGAGGCAGGCTTCCCCGACGGCTTCCGCATCACCCTCCACTCGCCCAACAACCGCTATGTGGAGGATGACAAAACCGCCCAGGCCATCGGCCAAATGTGGGCCCGCATTGGCATCGACGCGCGCGTGGAGGTCATGCCCTCCAACGTCTTCTTCACCCGGGCGGGAAAGCGCGAATTCTCGGCCTTCCTCATCGGCTTCGGCAACTCCTCGGGCGACGCCTATCCCGGCCTCTCCCAAGTGCTGATGACCTTCAACGCCCAACGCGGCCTCGGCGGCCTCAACCGCGCCCGCTATGCCAACATGGCCTTCGATGCCCTGATGGAACAGGCCCGCACCGAAACCGGAGACCTCCGCGCAGACCTCCTGCGCAAGGCCCAAGGCGTCGCCTTCACCGACGACGCCGCCATCCTGCCCCTGCACTTCCCGAACAACACCTGGGCCACCCGCGCTGGCTTCGCCTACCAACCCGCCGTGGAAGAGGCGACCCTGGCCCATCACTTGACGCCGGGTTAGGGCGCTCCCAGGGGAGGCGCCGCCTCCCCTGCCCCCTCCGCTGGGGAGGCAAGCGCCTCCCCAGACCCCGGCGTCTATAAGCGTAGGCGCAGTTGAGCTTGGGCCTCAGCAACCATCTCTGGCCGACGCTTACTTCTTGGTCCTAAATATCAATATCGCGGTCGGCCTCAGCATCCGCCGCCTCAATTTCAACAAGCGCCTGCTTGCCCTCAGAAAAAGTGACGATACTACTCGGAAGTCCAATGAATACCATTGGGCAGGGATTTCCGACCCCGCGATGAATCCGATCTTCCAATTTTCTCCAATGAGTAGTAGCTTCGCCAAATTTGTCGCTAGTAAATTTCCGAGCAAAAGCATCTCGGAAATTGAGGGGCATTTTGGATCGTGTGGTCTGTTTGACGATGAAATTTCTTTGCTTACTTGTGGGGTCATAGCCCCACTCTCTCATATCATCTAATTTATCGATATTCTGCTCGTCAAGAAATCTACTCACTAAATCGCGCATCCCTTCATGCAAAGAGCGCCCTCTAGTCACAATCACACCTACTGAAATCGCCCCATCGGCATGAAGGCGTTTAAAATTCTCTAGATCCCTGTCATAAAATGGGTCTTTGTTGTTCCATTCAATTTCCATAGCTATCGTTTTTCCGTTTGAGAACGTCTTCACATGATCGATCTCATGTGATTGCGATTCTCTGGAAACACCATTTATTACTTTCTGAACAACAAAAGTGAACTTGTTCCAGCCAAGAGAGGCCAACGCTCTTCTAAGACGTTGCGTTCCTTTTGACTCTCCTCCGCCGCCCGCAATGATTTCCTGAATAGGAATCGATGCGCCCAGCAAAGCGTTTTCAAGTTCTACCGCAGCATCTGGGAAGTCCACGCTGAGGATTGCCTCAGCGTGGGCCGTAAACTCGACCTGATAGCCGCGCGCCAGTAAGGACTCGAATAACATGGCGCTGACGCTAACCAATAAGAAGCGACTTAGGAAGGCTGCTCGGGCGCGTCCTAATCTGTTACGAGCAGTCGCGCCTGACGATTGTCTACGTCCCGGCGGGTACGCCCACCTTCCCTAATAGACCGGTCAGTCGCGGAATTATGTGAATAAGTAGCCCAGGTCGGCTCATAGCTCTCAGACTGGTTACCCCACACTGTCCAACCGGGCCGAGGCCCGCGCGCAAACATCTCCAACCGAGGACCCGGACTACAACCCTCGATAAGTGGATATTGTTCATCCGGCTTGCGACTGTGCTCGCGTTTACGGGTTCCAAGGTAATTTACTTGCGTGCGACCCAAATGCAAGGTTCGGGCATTCTTCCCCCTAATCCCAAACAACAAAATTTCAGTTACATTTCTGAAATAAAACCCGACCCCACGACCGTCAGAGCCACCGTCTTTCCGAAGTTTATGCCATATAATATTTGATTTATAAGTAAATCCCCATGCCTTCATCACTTCCAATCCTTCCGGAAGAAGCGCATTAGGCACCCAGAGATATAGATGTGCAGTCGGCGCTAAAGCTTCACACACAGGAAGCGCCTTGATTTCCTCTAAGTGCATCGTGCCGTAGCGATTCAGGCGCCGATGCTCGGGAGCGACTTTGCCTGTTCTATTAGTAAACTGCCACGGCGGATCCGCTAAAACAGTACCAAACTGGAGATTTGATACGGAGCGCCTGAAGTCAGAAATTGCCTCGTTGGTTTGGTCGCTCATTTCAACCTTCATTGCGCTTTGGGCTCCGAACAACGGGCTCGGCAACAGCAAGGCCCGAGGCCTCATAATGCTGCCAAATCTCTGTAAAGAGTTCGTTGGGCTCCTGCCCTCGAAGGGCAGCCAAAGCCTTAAAACGACGCTTTAGATCTTGTGGTATGCGAACTTGCAGGGGCTCTTTGACATCGAGCCGTTCGGAAGATCGCCCTTCGCTTTTACGGAGGTGTCGGGGTCGGGCCAACCTTGGGGACGATTCGGGAGCTTGCATGGCCTGAATCTGCATGCCTGCATGCACGCAGTCAACAATATGGCTTCGAAATTCATCGGAGATCTTGACTAAATTCCTATCTCCCGCTACAAACATTCCCATGCGCGCCGCCCCTCACCCCCACCGCCCCCTCACCGACCTCGAATTCCACGCCCTCCTCCCCTACCTCCTCCCCCGCTCCCCCCAGGGCCGCCGCATCGCCGACTTGCGCACGCGCATCGACGGCATTTTCCACATCGCCTGCTCCCTCTCCCCCTGGCGCGAGCTTCCGCCCCAATACGGCCGCCCCGATACCCTCTCCCGCTACTTCCGCCGCCTCACCGAAAAGGGCCTCTGGCAGCGCCTGCTTGATGCCCTGGCCCACACGGCGCCCAACCACCCCCTCCGCGCCATCCAGCACTTCATCTTCCGCGCCTGCCGCCGCGCCTCCCGCCAGCTCGGCCTGGCCTTCAACCGCTTCGTGCGCGAAATCGGCTTCCCCCAGGCCCTGCCCGGCCCGCCCCACCTCATCGCCAATCCCCTTTTGTCCGAAACCTGCGCCGCCGCGCGCCTCAGCCCGCCGAAATCCCGCACGGCCACCGCCACCGAGGCCTTCCTGGCCCAGGTCGGCGCCCTCAAAACCCTCTGGTCCATCGCCGCCGGCCGCGCCCGCCTGCCCCGCGCGCTGAAACTGGGCTGGCTGTGAGCGCCAAACCCCTTCCCGCCGGCCCCGAAGCGCCTAAGCTCGCCCGCATGAACCGCACCGAACACCGCGTGCCGCTTCGTGACGGCACCTTGCTGGCCACCGATCTCTACCTCCCCGATGGCCCCGGCCCCTTCCCGGTCATCATGGAGCGCACGCCCTACGGCAAGCGCGAGGTCAGCCGCAGCGAGCGCTCGGCCGCCAACGCCACCCCGGCCCGGCGCGGCGAGGTGGCCGAAACCTTCACCCAGGCCGGCTACGCGGTGGTCTATCAGGATGTCCGCGGCCGCCACGCCAGCGAAGGCACGTTCGTAAAGTACCTCTCCGATGCCGAAGACGGCTTCGATACCATGGCCTGGGTCATGGCCCAGCCCTGGTGCAACGGCCGCATCGGCACCATGGGCCTCTCCTACGCCGCCCATACCCAGGCCGCGCTGGGCTGCCTCAACCCGCCCGGCCTCGCCGCCCAGGTGCTGGATTCAGGCGGCTTCGCCGATAGCTACCAGGGCGGCATCCGCTACGGCGGCGCCTTCGAGCTGAAACAGGCCACCTGGGCCTATACCCAGGCCCTCCTCGCGCCCGAAACCAAGGCCGATCCCCTGCGCGAAGCCGCCCTGAAGGCGGAAGACATCCGCGGCTGGTTCGCCCGCTTCCCCTGGAAGCCCGGCCACTCCCCCATCCGCCACGCGCCCGATTACGAGGCCTATCTCTTCGAGCAATGGCGCGAGGGCGCCTTCGGCCCCTTCTGGGAAAAGCTCGGCATCTACGCCAAGGGCTATCACCACCAATACGCCAACGTGCCCATGGTCCATATGTCGTCCTGGTATGACCCATACCCGCGCACGGCCACCGACAATTTCACCGGCCTGAAGGCCCATGGCAAAGGCCCCCAATTCCTCATCCTCGGCCCCTGGACGCACGGCAACCGCTCCGTCACCTGGTCCGGCGGCGTCGATTTCGGTGAAGCCGCCACGATCGACAGCTGGTGCGGCGATTGGCGCTCCTTCCGCCTCCGCTTCTTCGATCGCTTCCTGCGCGGCATCGAGAACGGCGTGGAGAAAGACGCCCCCGTCCGCCTCTTCGTCATGGGCGGCGGCTCCGGCCGGAAAAACGCCGAAGGCCGCATGGAACATGGCGGCCAATGGCGCGAGGAGGCCGACTGGCCCCTCCCCGGCACCCGCTTCACGCCCTTCTACCTGCACACCGATGGCAGCCTCTCGGCCCAGAAGCCCGCCGAAAGCGCCCCGCCCCTGAGCTATGATTACGACCCGAAAAACCCCACCCCGAGCATCGGCGGCTCCATCACCTCGGGCGAGCCCATCATGGTCGGCGGCGGCTTCGATCAGGTCGAGGGCCCCGATTTCTTCGGCTGCCACCCGCCCTATATCCCCATGGCCGCCCGCGCCGACGTCCTCGCCTTCCAAACCGCCCCGCTCGAGGAAGATGTCGAAATCACCGGCCCCATCGAGGTGAAGCTCTGGGTCGCCACCGACGGCCCCGATACCGATTTCACCGCCAAGCTCGTCGACGTCTACCCGCCCAATGCCGACTATCCCCACGGCTACGCGCTCAACATCACCGACGGCATCATCCGCTGCCGCTACCGGAATGACTGGTCCAACCCCGAGCCCATGGTCCCCGACGAGCCCACCGAAATCACCGTGACGCTCTTCCCCACCAGCAATCTCTTCAAGGCCGGCCACCGCATCCGCATCGACATCGCCTCGGCCAATTTCCCCCATTACGACCAGAACCCGAATACCGGCGAACCCGACGGCAATTGGCGCCGCAGCCGCGTGGCCCGGAACACCGTCTTCCTCGACGCCTCCCGCCCCTCCCACGCCCTCCTGCCCGTCATCCCGGCCCGCCGATGACCCTCCGGCCGCGCTCCCCATCCCCCTTTGCGGGGAGCGCGCGCCCAGCCAAGATGCGAATGCGTCCTATTTCTATTATCATGTTGATTTACAACGATTTTTTCACTTCACTTCCGCCACGACACGTCTATCTTGCGCTGCGATGAAGCGCCTCCCAGACCTTTCCGAAGCCGAAATCCTCGCCCTGGCCGTCGCCAATGAGGAAGAAGACAGCCGCATCTACGCGACCTTCGCGATGCGCCTGCGCGGCCTCTACCCCGCCACCGCCAAGCTCTTCGACGGCATGGCCGAGGAGGAGCAGGATCATAAGAACCAGCTCCTTAGCCTCTATCGGTCCAAGTTCGGCCCCGAGCTGCCCTATATCACCCGCGCCGATGTCCACGGCTTCCTCAAGCGCAACCCCATCTGGCTCGCTGAGGATCTGCGGATCGAAGCCGTCCGCCGCCAGGCCGCGGAGATGGAGCGCGAGGCCGGCGCCTTCTACGCCCGCGCCGCCGAGCGCGCGCTCGATGTCGATGTCCGCCGCCTCCTGGGCGATCTCGCCCTGATCGAAGGCAAGCACGAGGAACGCGCCGAGCAGCTCACCGAAACCCATCTCACCGAGAACGCCAAGGAGGCCGAGGCCCATACCGCCCGCCGTCTCTTCGTCCTCCAGGTGGTGCAGCCCGGTCTCGCCGGCCTCATCGACGGCTCGGTCTCGACGCTCGCGCCCATCTTCGCCGCCGCCTTCGCGACGCAGAATTCCCACGATGCCTTCGTCGTCGGCCTCGCCGCCTCCCTTGGTGCCGGCATCAGCATGGGCCTGACCGAAGCCCTCTCCGACGATGGCGAAATCACCGGCCGCGGCACCCCCTGGCTGCGCGGCGTGGTCTGCGGGCTGATGACCGCCCTCGGCGGCCTCGGCCACACCCTGCCCTATCTCATCACCGACTTCTGGACCGCGACCGCCGTCGCCGCCCTCGTCGTCGCGATCGAGCTGATCGCCATCGCCTGGATCCGCTACCGCTTCATGCAGACGCCCTTCGGCTCCGCCATCGTCCAGGTCGTCCTCGGCGGCCTCCTGGTGCTGGCGACCGGCATTTTCATCGGCAGCTCGTGACGCCCGGCGCGACGCGGAAGCCTCACCCGGCCCGCCTCGCGCCCATTCATCCCCTTCCGTCCGAAACCGGCCTCGCACGGGCCGTAAAAAAAGGCGCGGTGCGAACCCGCACCGCGCCTTCTCATCTCACGAGGCCCGAAACCGGGCCTCCCGCCGCCTCAGCGGCCGCCGTCGCGACGACGGCTCGACTGCTGGCCGCCACCGCCGCCACCCTGGCTGCGCTGGCGCTGCGGACGCTGGCCCTGCGGCTGGCGATTGCCGCCGCCACCACCCCCGCCGCCACCATGGCTGCGCTGCTGCTGGCCCTGGGCGCGTTGGCCCTGGCCGCCATGGCGATGCCCGCCACCGCCGCCCGGGCGCTGCCCACGGCCCTGGCGCGGCAGCTTGGAGACATGGATCGTCTCCTCGTCGCTCGCGCCCGGCAGGCGGCGATCCACCTGCGGGATGGACTGGCGCGTCGTCTTCTCGATGTCGCGCAGCAACCCGCGCTCCGAGGTATCGCAGAAGGCGATGGCCATGCCCGTCGCACCCGCGCGCGCGGTGCGGCCGATGCGATGGACATAGGCTTCCGGCACATCCGGCAGCTCATAATTGATGACGTGCGTGACGCCCTCGACGTCGATGCCGCGCGCGGCGATATCGGTCGCGACCAGCACGCGCACTTCGCCGTCACGGAAGCCGCCCAGCGCGCGCTCGCGCGCGCCCTGGCTCTTATTGCCGTGGATGGCGGCCGCATTGATGCTCGCCGCCTCAAGGAACTTCACGACCTTGTCCGCGCCATGCTTGGTGCGGGTGAAGACGAGGGTGCGGGCGAAGCTGGGGTCGGCCAGCAGCTCGACCAGCAGGTCGCGCTTGCGCTCGGCCTCGATCAGCACCACGGCCTGGCGCACCTTCTCGGCGGTCGTGGCGACCGGCGTGACGGAGACCTTGGCGGGCTTGCTGAGCATCTCTTCCGCGAGCTGGCCGATTTGGTTCGGCATGGTCGCGCTGAAGAAGACGTTCTGGCGGCGATTGACCATGTGGCTCAGGATGCGACGGATCGGCACCAGGAAGCCCAGGTCGAGCATGTGGTCGGCTTCGTCGAGCACCACCACCTCGGTCATGTCGAGGCGGATCGCGCCCGTGCCGACATGGTCGAGCAGGCGGCCCGGCGTCGCGACGAGAACGTCCACGCCGCGCGACATCGCCTTGATCTGCGGCTGGTGGCCCACGCCACCGACCACAACGGCGACCGAGACGCCGACATAGCGGCCATAGGCGCGCGCGTTATCGGCGATCTGGGCCGCGAGCTCACGCGTTGGCGCGAGAACGAGCGCCCGGCAGCCGCGGGCGACCGGGCGCTGCTTGTCCTCGTTGAAGCGGTGAAGGATCGGCAGCATGAAGCTGGCCGTCTTGCCCGTGCCGGTCTGGGCGATGCCCAGCACGTCCCGGCCTTCGAGCAGATAGGGAATGGTCTGCGCCTGAATAGGGGTCGGCGTGGTGTAACCCTCCGAGGCGACGGCTCGGAGGATAGGCTCGGCGAGGCCGAGCGAAGCGAAATCGGTCAAGTGCGACTCGTTCTTTCGCGATACCGGCATAAGGGCGGGTATCGCAGGCTCCGTGAGAACCCCGCGTACTGGGCCACTCAGGTCGGATTTCCAGGCACCCGGCAGGAAAGAAGGATTTCACCTCCCACGACGCGGCTGCGGGCCTTGGTGCCGGTAACCCCGGCAGGAATCTTCTCGCATCTGCGAAGGAAAAAATCAATCGGAATCATGCGCGTGACAGGACGCCTCAAAAGTCCAAATCCATACATTTGTCGTCATTTTTAGATTTTCATTGCCAGATACGCTCAAGACGTGACAGAAATCCATCAGCTCACAAAACTGAGACCCGGCCATGCGCTACCTCCCCCTGATCGCCACTTTCGCCGTCGGCGCGGCCCTCGCGGGCTCGGCCGTCGCTTTCGGCCCGGGGCTCATGGCGAGCCCGGCCGCGGAAAAGGTCGCCGAAAAGGCAGCCGCCGCCACGCCGCCGGCCGTCCGGCTGGCCGCGAACGGGCCCGCGCCCGCCGCGAAGCCGGCGAATGATTGCGAAGCCTATAATCGGGATATCGACGAGGCGATCCGCCTGCAGACCCGTATCGGGCGGGGGGAAGAGGCCCAGCGCCTGCAGGGCATGCGGCAGAGCTGCGGCTCGAACACGCCGGCCGTCTACCGCTCCGGGCGTCCCTGAACCGGGCGCCCCTAGCCCGGTAACGCCCCCGCGGCATGAAGGCCGCGGGGAAGCGACGTCAGCCGCCGAAGGACTTCGGATCGGCCTTCTTGAAATGCTCGACGAAGCGGGCGGTATAGCCGACGATCCAGTCGGCGATCTTCTTGCCCTTCTCGGCGCTGGCCATGGTGTTGTCGCCGCCCATCACGCCATTGCCGGTGACGTCGGTGACGTCGAGCGGCACTTCGATGGTGGAATCCTCGAACTGCACCGCGCGCACGCCCACCGTCTTGAGCCCGAAGGCATCCTTGGCCTGGCGGGGCGCGGCGAGGTCCTGCCGCATGATCTCGGGTGCGAGATGCAGATAGACAGAGGTCATCGGATCGGCGCCATGGCCGCGGGCCTTGGCATGGTCAGGGCCATGGATCTCGGCCCAGACGGCCGCCGGCATCACCTGCCAGACCTGAATGGTCGGGATGATGATGCCCCGCTCCTTCTTCAGCTTGCGGCAGACCTGCTCGATCAGCGGCATATTCGAGGTATGGCCGTTGAAGATGACGATCCGCTCGAGCCCATGATCGAGGAAGGCCGTGATCATATCCTCGATGATATAGGAGAAGGTCTCGGCGCGGAGCTGGATGCCGCCGGGGACCGGCTTGAAGTAATCGGCATTGCCGAAGGGCAGCACGGGTGCGGCGATGGCATCCGCCTGTTCCGCCGCCTTGATGGCGAGGATCTCGGCCAGCATGTAGTCGCCCATCGGGCAATGCGGGCCCTGCTCTTCCTGGCTGCCGAGGGGCAGGATGATGACCGGCTGTTCCTTCAGCCGCTCACCGAATTCCACCCAGGTCATGTCCTTGAGGGCGTGTTTGCGGGTCATGCTCAGATCTCTTCGGCGCGGTGGCAGGCCACCAGGCGGTTGGAAGCCAGGCTGCGCAGCGGCGGCAGGGCCTCGGCGCAGAGGGGCTTGGCGAAGGGGCAGCGGGTGCGGAAGCCGCAGCCCGAGGGGGGCGACACGGGGTTGGGCAACTCGCCCTGCGCACTCGAGAGCGGCTTGTCGGCCGGCTCGCGGAGCTGAGGCGTCGCCGCGATCAGCGCCCGCGTATAGGGATGGGCGGCCGTGCGGAAGACTTCCTTGGCCGGCCCCTCTTCGACGACGCGGCCGAGATACATGACGGCCACGCGGTCGGAGAGGTGGCGGACCACATGCAGGTCATGGCTGATGAAGACCATGGCCAAGCCGCGCTCTTCGCGAAGCTGGGCCATGAGGTTCACCACCTGGGCCTGCACGGAGACGTCGAGCGCCGAAACGGGCTCGTCGGCGACGACCAGTTCCGGCCCCGTGGCGAGCGCGCGGGCGATGGCGATGCGCTGCCGCTGGCCACCGGAGAATTCATGCGGCAGGCGGGCGGTATGCGTCGGGTCGAGGCCCACCTCGGCCAGCAGGGCCTCGGCGCGTGCCTGCAACTCGGCGCCCTTGGCCATGCCGTGTTCCTGCAGCCCGTCGGTGATCTGCGCGCCGACGGAGCGGCGCGGATCGAGCGAGGCGTAAGGGTCCTGGTAGACCATCTGCATCTTGGGGCGCAGGCCGCGCAGCTTGGCGGGCTTCATCCGGCCGAGCACCTCACCCTCGAAGGCGACATGCCCGCCGGTCGGCGCCTGGAGATGCAGCAGCAGGCGGCCGAGGGTGGATTTCCCGCAGCCGGATTCACCGACGACGCCCAGCACCTCGGCGCGGCCGAGGGTGAGGCTCACGTCGCGGACGGCGAGAAAGCTCTTCCGGCCGAAAAGCCCCCCGCCGCGCACGGCGAATTCGCGGGAGACGTTATCGGCTTGCAACAGCGGCTGGGTCGCGCTCATGCGGCGATCTCCTGGCCCATCTCGCCCGCACGGATGCAGGCCGAGGCGCGGCCGGGGCCGACGGGCGTGAGCGGCGGAACGGCGGCCTTGCAGGCGGCGATCGCCATGGAACAGCGGGGCGCGAAGGCACAGCCGGGCGGCATGGCGCGCGGCTGCGGCACCACGCCGGGGATGGCCGTGAGCGTCTCGCTCTCGGATTCCGGGGCGCTGGCGAGGAGGCCGGCGGTGTAGGGGTGGCGCGGGTCCTCGAAGACCTCCCGCACCGGGCCCTCCTCGACGATGCGGCCCGCATACATGACAGCGACGCGATCGGCGATGCGCGCGACCACGGCGAGGTTATGGCTGATGAAAATCATGCCCATGTCGCGGTCGGCGGCCTTGAGCGCCGCGAACATGTCGAGGATCTGGGCCTGGATCGTCACGTCGAGCGCCGTGGTGGGCTCGTCGGCGATGAGCAGGCGCGGTGCATTGGCGACCGCGGCGGCGATCATCACGCGCTGCTTCTGCCCGCCCGAAAGCTCGTGCGGGAAGTTCTTCGCCTTGCGCTCCGGGTCAGGCAGGCCGACGCGGCGGAGGAGTTCCACGGCCTCGTTCCAGGCGGCCGACTTGGACATGGGGCGATGCGCGCGGATGGCCTCGGCGATCTGCGTGCCGATGCGCCAGACCGGATCGAGCGTGGCGCCCGGGTCCTGGAAGACCATGGCGATGTCGCGGCCGCGCAGCCTGCGGAGCGCCGGTTCGTCCTGACGGGCGAGGTCGCGGGTCACGCCGTCGCGGCCACGGAAAAGAATATGGCCATTGGCGATGCCGAGTTCGGAAGGCAGCAGGCCCATGGCGGCGGAGCCGGTGAGGCTCTTGCCCGAGCCGGATTCACCGACCAGGGCCAGCGTCTCGCCGCGCGCGACCTTGAGGGAGACGTTGCGGACCAGCGGCAGCGGGCCGCTCTCGGTGCCAAGCGTGAGGGTCATGTCGCGGATGTCGAGCAGCGTCTCGCCCGGCATGTCCTGCGGCATCGGCGCGGGGGCGGGGCGCTTCCAGCCCAGGCCGAGGCCGCCTTCGGTCGCGCCGCGCGGGTCCATCGCATCGCGCAGCGCGTCGCAGAAGGCGTTGAGCGCCATGACGGTGCCGGCCAGCGCGAGGCAGGGCCAGACCAGCAGCATCGGGTTGGTTTCCATCGTCGCCCGGGCGCCGCGCACCATCAGGCCCCAGGAGGGCGTGGGCGGGACGACGCCGAGGCCGAGGAAGGAGAGGCCGCTTTCCAGCACCATGGCCGAGGCGATGGTCAGCGAGAATTTCACCAGCAGCGGCGGCGCGATATTCGGCAGCACCGTGCGCCACATGATCCGCGCGGGGCCGACGCCCAGGCTCTCCTGCGCGGAGACATAGTCCAGCCCGCGCTTGGTCAGCGTCTCGGCGAAGGCGATGCGGGCGAAGCTCGGCGCATAGAGGATGGACATGGCCGCGACCAGCGTGACCATGCCGGGGCCGAAGAGCGTCACGATCATCAGCGCGAGCAGCAGCGGCGGGAAGCAGAGCACCGCTTCCGAGACGCGCACGGTGAGGATCTCGACCAGGCCGCGGAAATAGCCGCCGATGAGGCCGAGCGCGGTGCCCAGCATGGCGGCGATGGCCGTGGAGATCAGCGCGACCGCGAGCGAGATGCGGGCGCCCCAGATCAGGCGCGTCAGCACGTCGCGGCCGTATTCGTCCTGCCCCAGCCAATGCGCGGCGGAAGCGGGGGCGAGGCGGTTGTTGACGTCCATCGTCGCGACATCCTGCAAGGGCAGGACGGGGGCGAGGATGGCCAGCGCCGCGATAATCGCGACGACGGTGCCCGAGGGGATGAGCTTGAGGAGAGTCTTGCGGCGCATCAGCCGTGCCTCACGCGCGGGTCGAGCGCGGCATAGAGCAGGTCGACCAGAAGATTGAGCATCACGAATAGCACGGAGACCACCAGCACGATGCCGGTCACTTCCGGATAGTCGCGCGCATCGACGGCGCGGACCAGGTAGCCGGAGAGGCCGGGCCAGTTGAAGACATATTCGATGAGCACCGTGCCGCCGAGCATGGTGCCGAGCTGCAGCGCGAAGACGGTGACGACCGGGACCAGCGCATTGCGCACCGCGTGCAGCCAGAGGATGCGCTGCGGCGCGAGGCCCTTGGCATGGGCGGCACGGATGAAGTCCCGCGCGAGCACTTCCAGCACCGCCGAGCGCGTCATGCGCAGGACGATGGAGGAGAGGCCGAGCGCGATGGTGCCGGCGGGCAGCAGCAGCATGCCGAGATGCTTCAGCGGGTCCTGCGCGAAGGGCACGTAGCCGCCGGCGGGGATGAGGCGAAGCTGCTGCGCGAGGATGAGGATGACCAGCGTGCCGGTGACGAAGACCGGCGTAGAGATCAGCGCGCCCGAGACGGTGGAGAGCAGCCTGTCGGTGAGCTTGCCCCGGCGCAGCGCGGCCAGCGCACCCAGAGGCACGCCGATGAGGAAGGAGATGAGGCCGGCCGCGCCGATCAGCTCCAGCGTGCGCGGCAGGCGCAGCGCGACCTCATCGACGACCGAGTGCTCGTCGATCATCGACTTGCCCAGTCCGCCGCGCGACAGCTCGACGAGGAAAGCCCAGTACTGGTCGAGCAGCGGGCGGTTGAGGCCCATCTGCTCGCGCATTTCCTCCACCAGCCCCGGATCGGCCGGCACGCCGCCCTGGCTGAGCAGCATCTCGACCGGATCGCCCGGGATCATGTGGATGATCAGGAAGACGAGCGTGACGATCACCCAGACCAGCCCGAGCGCCACGGCGAGGCGGCGGAGGAAATAACTCAGCATTGGATCAGCCGACGACCACGTCTTCGAGCACGCTGCCCGAGGAGAGGCTGAGGAAGCCCGGCAGGTTCGCGAAGCCCGAGATATTCGAGCGCGTGCCGTAGCCCTGGCTGCGCCAGGCGAGGCCGACGAAGGCCGCCTCGTCGAGCAGCACATCGCGCAGCTCGCGATAGATGGCCAGGCGCTTCTGCGGATCGCTCTCGGCCTGGCCGGCCTTCATGAGCTGGTTGGCCTTCTCGTTGTTGAAGCCGACCGGGCGCGAATAGCTCGCGGGCTGGCCGCCGAGCAGGTAGTTCGTCATCGAATCCGGATCGTTGTAATCGCCGGCGAGGCCATGCACCGCGAGGTCATACTGGCCCCGATTGCCGAGCTGCACGCGGGTGCCCCATTCCGGCATGTTCAGCTCGCACTGGATGCCGATGGCGGCGAGGGACTGCTGCACGACCTCGGCCGTGTCCTTATGCATGCCGAACTGGGCAGTGGAGAGCAGCTTCGCCTGGAAGCCGCTGCCCACGCCGGCGGCGGCGAGCAGCGCCTTGGCCTTGTTCAGGTCGAGGCCCCAGCCCTCGTTCAGCGAGGGGTCGTTCATGGCGGCGGTGGTGCGGAAGGGGATGCCGTTCAGCGCATGGCCACGGCCGAAGAAGGCGGCCTTGACGATATCGTCGCGGCGCACGGCCCAGGCGACGGCCTGGCGCACGCGCTTATCGGCGAAGGGGCCGCGGGCGCAGTTGAAGAGCAGGCACATATAGCCGCCGTCGGAGACGAGCAGCTTCTGGTTCGGGTCGGACTCGATCTGGTCCATCTGCGCCCAGGGGACGTATTCGATGATGTCCACATCGCCCGTGCGCAGCGCCGTCGCGCGCAGGCTCTCGTCCTGATAGACTTGGAAGACGATCTTCTTCGTCTTGGGCAGGCCCGGCTTGTAGAACTTGTCGAAGGCCTCGACCTCGATGCGCGAGCCGCGCTCCTGGCCCACGAGGCGATAGGGGCCGGCGCCGATGGGGTCGGCCTCGGTCGATTTCGGGCTGATGAAGCCGGAATTATAGGTGGCCAGCGCGAGGAGGAAGGTCGCGTTCGGCTCCTTCAGCACCAGGCGCACGGTGGAAGCGTCAGGCGCCTCGACCTTGGCGACGTTCTGGAAGACGGCGCGCTGATAGGCGGTGGACTTCTCGGCGGCGATGGCTTCGACATTGAAGCGGATCGCGTCCGGGTCGACCTTCGCGCCATCCTGGAAGACGGCGTTCTGGCGCAGCTTGAACTCATAGGTGACGGGATCGACCTGGCGCCAGCTTTCGGCCAGTTCGCCGCGCAGCTCGCCCTTGGCGTCGTTGCCGAGCAGGCCACGGAAGATGTTCAGCTTCACCGTGCCGGCGGAGGCGCCGGTCGAGGGCCAAGAACGCAGCGAGGGCGGGAAGGCCGAGAGGCCGAAGCGCAGCGTGCCGCCGGCAGCCTGGGCCATGGCGCGGCGATTGGCGAAGAGGCTGCCGGCCGCCGGCAGAGCGGCGGCGGCGCCCAACAGGCCGCGGCGGGAGAAGGTCGTCGTCATCGGCTATCCTCCGTATTGGGCCGCGGTAGCGGGGCGGCCAAAGCAGGTGCGCCCGCCACTGACCGAATGGGCAGTGGCGGGTCGGCGATCGGGCGCGATCTTCTTGAAGGCGGGCCGGGGTGTCCATTGCAACCTGAGGCCTGATCGCCGCGCGAGGGCGGAAATTGCCCAGGCGAGCGGCAACGGAAGGGCGAATGCCCGCGAGGCGGTCGCCGACGGCGAACGGGGCATCAGCTCTCCTGATACCGACATGCCGCAGCCCTATGGGGTGGCGAATCGGCCGGGATGGGGCGCGGCCATGAAAAAAGCCCCGCGCGGGGCGGGGCTGGAGAAGCGGGGATCGGTGGTCCGCCGGGCCTATCCGTCGGAGCGGGGCACCCAGGGGAGGCGGCCCACCTCGATGCCTTCATCGCGCAGGGCCTCGGTCTCGGCCTCGCTCGCCTCGCCATAGATGCCGCGCTGGGGCGGAGTGCCTTCCTCGGCCTCACGATGGATGCGGCGCGCCTCCTCGGCGAAATTGGCGCCGACATAGTCGCAATTCTTCTCCACCTCGGCGCGCAGGCGCTGGAGCAGGGCCAGCATCTGGGCGGGCATGGGGCCGGCGGCGGCCATCTGACCTTCGCCCGCCGCCGGAGGCGTCGCTTGGGACGCGGGCAGGGCCTCGCGCGTCTTGGCGATATTCGGCGCCATGAGCGCGCGGGTGACCTTGGTGACACCGCAGACCGGGCATTCGACGAGACCGGCCGCCGCCTGCTTCTCAAAGCCGGCGCTGTCCTTGAACCAACCGTCGAATTCGTGGCCCGCCTCGCAGCGGAGCTGGTAGTGGATCATGCTATCGCTCGTTCACGGCCGGGCGGGCGGCCCGCTTCCCGGCCTTTTCATCAGCCTTTCCGAGCGCCTCTTCTGGCATGAAGCGCGCGGGCAAGGCCAGCATCAGGCTGCCAGAAGCGGGTCCAGCTTACCGGCGCGCTCCAGGGCGAAGAGGTCATCGCAGCCGCCGATGGCCTGGCCATCGATGAAGATCTGCGGAACCGTCGTGCGTCCGCCGGAGCGCTCGATCGCCGCCTTGCGCTCGGCCGAACCGTGCGGGGCGTCGAATTCGGTGTAGGACACGCCCTTCTGGTCGAGCAGCGACTTGGCGCGCGCGCAATAAGGGCAGAACGGGGTGGTGAAAATCTCGATCTGGGCCATGCATGACAAAGTCGTGGCGCCGCGCGGCCCGGTCAAGGGCCGGATTCCGGCATGGCTGGGGCGCCGAAACGAAAGGGGCGCCTCGCGGCGCCCCATGCCCGGGGTAGGGAGATGTGTCCCCCTGCCCCGCTTCGCCTGAATCGTGCTCAGGCGGCCGCCTTGATCGCCTTTTCGAGCGTGCCGAAGAGGCGGTCCACATGCGGCTTCTCGCAGATGAGCGGCGGCGAGAGGGCCACGATGTCGCCGGTGACGCGGATGAGCACGCCCTCGTCGAAGCACTGGCGGAAGACTTCCGTGGCGCGGGCGCCCGGCGCGCCGGGGCGCGATTCCAGCTCGATGCCGGCGACGAGGCCCAGGTCACGCACGTCGGCGACGGTGCGGGTGCCCTTCAGGCTATGCGCGGCGTCCTGGAAATAGGGCTCCAAGGCGGCGGCGCGGCCCGGCAGGTCTTCCTCGACATGCAGCGCCAGCGTCGCGATCGCCGCGGCGGCGGCCAGCGGATGGCCCGAATAGGTATAGCCGTGGAACAGCTCGATCCCGTTCGGGGTGCCGTTGACGATGGCGTCGTAGACGCTGTCCTTCGTCGCGACGGCGCCCATGGGCACGGCGGCGTTGGTCAGGCCCTTGGCCATGGTCATGATGTCCGGCATCACGCCCAGGCGCTCGGCGCCGAAATTCGTGCCGAGGCGGCCGAAGCCGGTGATGACCTCGTCGAAAATCAGCAGGATGCCGTGCTTGTCGCAGATCTCGCGCAGGCGCTGCAGATAGCCCTGCGGCGGAATGAGAACGCCCGTGGAGCCGGCCATCGGCTCGACCATGACGGCCGCGATGGTCTCGGCGCCATGCAGGGCGACCAGGTCTTCCAGCTTGTCGGCCAGGTTGGCGCCGTGTTCCGGCATGCCCTTGGCGAAGCTGTTCAGGCTCGGCTGATGGGTATGCGGCAGATGATCCGTATAGGGGAGCATCGCGCCGAACTGCTTGCGGTTGCCGCCGATGCCGCCGACCGACATGCCGCCGAAGCCCACGCCGTGATAGCCGCGCTCACGGCCGATCAGACGCACGCGCGAGGCCTGGCCGCGGGCCTTGTGATAGGCAAGCGCGATCTTCAGGGCCGTATCGGCGCTCTCGGAGCCCGAGCCGGTGAAGAAGACCTTGTTCAGCGGGTCCGGCAGCATCTCGGACAGGCGCGCGGCGGCCTCGAAGGCGACCGGGTGGCCGAGGTTGAAGGTCGGCGCGAAATCCATGATCGCGGCCTGCTTCTGGATGGCTTCCACGATCTCGCGGCGGCCATGCCCGGCATTGCAGCACCACAGACCCGCCGTGCCGTCCAGAACCTCGCGGCCTTCCGGCGTGAAGTAGGACATGCCCTCGGCGCGCGCGAGCATGCGCGGGTTCGCCTTGAAATACTTGTTGTCGGAAAAGGGCATCCAGAACGCGTCGAGATTATTGGGACGCGACGGGCGGATTTCGTTCATCGTGAGCCTCCAGGCAGGCGGGCACCCTCGCGCCGCGCGCGCCGCGCCGCAAGACATCCGGAGGGGTGAGGGAGAAAAAAACCGCCGCCAGGCGGCGATTCTACCGGCGCTGGGCCAGGGATTGGAGGCAATCGCTCTCGGTCATGCGCTCGATGCCGGCGGCGCGGGTGGTGGCATGGCCGACGCGCAACCCGCCCTGGCCGTCGCGATAGAGCACCATGTCGAGATGGCAGGCCGTGCCCTGGTAGCGCCAGATTTCCGCATCGCCTTCACTGCGGCGAAGCGTCGGCTGGCCGAGCCAGGCGAGCACGGCGCGGGCATCGGCGCCCTCGATATCCACGGCGCGGCGCGGGCCGGCGCCGGGCGCGGCATTGCCCGCCTGGCCGCTGGCCTGGGTGCCGGGCGTGGTGGTCTCCAGCGCCGCGATGCTCGCGCGGTTGCTGGCCAGGACCTGTTCCAGAACCTGGGTACGCAGGGTCTGCTGCTCATCGGCGCAGCCGGCGAGCAGCAGGAGCGGGGCCATCAGGCCGAAAAAGCGACCCATAATGGCCTTTTCCGTCAACTCACTCGGCAGTGGCGACCGGAGTGTCGCTCGGCGCGGGCGCAGCCGGGGCCGAGGCGACGGGCTTGCCCGAATCGGTGAGCATTTCCATGCGGCCGGAGAGCTGGCCGCCATCCTCGACCTGCAGGCGGCGCGAACGGGCGACGCCGATCACCTTGCCGGTGCCGCGGATCACGAGGTTGCCGCGCGCGGTGAGCGTGCCGTCGAACACGCCGGCGATCTCGGCATCCTCGACCTGGACCTCGCCCTTGAACACGCCCGAGCCCGCGATGAGCAGCTCGGTGGCGTTGATCATCTGGCTCTCGACCGTGCCCTCGACCACGAGGCGCTCGGCATCGGTCACGGTGCCCTGCAGGCTGATGCCCTTGCCGACGACGAGGGTGCGGCGCTCGACCGGCGCGGGCACGGGCGGGCGGCCGCCGATCGGAGCGGCAGGCGTGCCGCCCATCGGGGCACCCATCGGGGCGGCCGGGCGCGGCGGAACGCCCATGCCGGGAGAAGGCACGGTCGGTTTGGGCGGCAGCGACATGGAGGGAGCTTCCTGCTTGGGCGCGGCGGGACGGAACGGGGGAACGGCGAGGTCCGGGTCGCGGGCGACGGGGACGGTCGTGGTCGCTTCATCGGCCGGCGGGGGGGCCGGCGGCGGCGGAGTTTCAGGGCTACGACGGCGGAAGACGGACATGTTCAGCTCCCCCTTCACGGCAAAAATGGATGGGTTCTGCCCGGCGGCGGAAAGCGTGGCCGGGCGCGGCGGTACCGTCCGGCCCAGGATCGTCGCCAATCCGGACCGAGGGGGCACTCCGCCACCCAAGCGGGCTATCACGCCGCGCGCGGCGGGCACAACCGGGCGTTTAAGGGATTCGGCGGCAAATTCGCCGCCTTTCGTCATCCTCTCGTCATTGCTATGCCCCGGAGCGCAACACAGGACGGCGACATGACCACCTCTTCCCTGGATATCCTGGGCATCGGCAATGCCATCGTGGACGTGCTCTCGCGGGCGGATGACGCTTTTCTCACCGCGCGGGGGCTGGACAAGGGGGCGATGCGGCTGATCGACGCGGCCGAGGCCGAGGCGCTCTATGCGGCGATGGGTCCGGGGGTGGAGAATTCGGGCGGTTCGGCCGGCAATACCTGCGCCGTGGCGGCGGCCCTCGGGGCCAAGGTGGGCTATCTCGGCAAGGTGGCCGACGACACGCTGGGCAAGGTTTTCTCGCATGACCTGCGGGCGCTGGGCGTGCATTTCCCGACAGCTCCCCTGGTGGGCGGCGCGCCGACGGCCCGATGCCTGATCCTCGTCACGCCCGATGCGCAGCGGACGATGAACACCTTCCTCGGCGCCTGCGTGACCTTCGGCGAGGCGGATGTGGATGCCGCCTCGGTGGAAGCCGCCAAGGTGACCTATATGGAGGGCTATCTCTTCGACCCGCCGGCGGCCCAGGCCGCTTTCCGCAAGGCGGCGAAGATCGCGCATGGGGCGGGGCGGCAGGTGTCGATCACCCTGTCCGACAGTTTCTGCGTGGGCCGTCACCGCGAGGCCTTCCGGGCCTTCATCCGGGAGGAGACGGATATCCTCTTCGCCAATGAGGCCGAGATCCTGGCGCTCTACCAGACGGAGAGCCTGGAGGAGGCGGTGGCCGCCGCCCGGGCCGATGTGGCGCTGACGGCGATCACCCGCAGCGAGAAGGGCTGCCTGATCGTCTCGGCCAAGGAGGCCGTCGAGGTCGCCGCCGTGCCGACCGAGGTGGTGGATACGACCGGGGCGGGCGATGCCTATGCGGCGGGCTTCCTGGCCGGCTATACGCGCGGGCTGCCGCTGGCCGAGGCCGGGCGCTGGGGCAGCGTCGCCGCCGCCGAGGCCATCAGCCATTTCGGCGCGCGGCCCCAGGCCGATCTGAAGGCCCTGCTGGGCTGAGACAGCGCCGGGCGGCCCCTGCCGCCCGCGCCCCGCGCCTGAGGGCGAACAAAGCGGAGCGGCCTGGCCGCTCCGAGCGCCCGAATGGGCGCCGCCGGCAGTCCGGCGGAAGCCAAGCGGCCAGAGGCCGCGCCCGGCGCCTGAGGGCAGCCAAGATCACGGGCGAAACAAAACCATCTTGTCGCCCAGGCGTTCTACGCTTGGACGCCAAGATGGAGGGCCTCATGGCCACTCACGAAAAAGACCATCCCGTCCTCGACCGGCAAGAAGCCCGTCAGGGCACCACCGTGCATCGCATGCGCTATGTGCTCGCCATCAGCCTCACCCTGGCGGTGATCGCGATGGTGATCGCCTATGTCTCGTTCTGAGGAGGACCGCCGATGCCACGTCAGCAATCGACCGCGCAGAAGAAGACCGTCTCCCGCGTCATGCACGAGTTCAAGCATGGCGAGCTGGAGAGCAATCAGGGCGGCAAGGTGCGCAGCCGGAAACAGGCGGTCGCCATCGCTATGAGCGAGGCCGGATCGAGCCGGGAGCAGTCCCCGGCGCAGAAGAAGAAGCAGCTGAGCCGCAGCAAGGCCAAGGAGAGCCAGGGGCGGACGGCCGTGGCGGAGAAGGAAGGCAAGGCCGGGCAGCGCAAGGCGATGGCCAAGGCAGAGCCCCGCATCTCGCCGAGCAGCGCGCGGGGCAAGACGGCCCGAAGCGGCGCCCGCAAGGCGGCGGCGACGCGCACGCAGGGCACGGGCGGGAAGACCCATGCCGAGCTTTATGAAATGGCGAAGCGGCGGGGCATTCCAGGCCGCTCCGGCATGTCGAAGGCGCAGTTGGAGCGGGCGCTGAGCGCCCACTGAACCGCCCGAAGCGTCAGGCGAAGTTGATGGGCGCGCCCTTGGGGCCGCCGATCACTTCGTCGTCGCGCATCACGATATGGCCGCGCACGATGGTGCCTACCGGCCAGGCCGTGCAGGTTTCGCCCGCGAAGGGCGTCCAGCCGCAGGGAGAGACGATCCAGCTCTCCTCGATGGTGCGGCTCTTCTTCATGTCGACCAGGGTGAAATCCGCGTCGTAACCAGCCGCGAGACGGCCCTTGCCCACCGCGCCATAGACGCGGGCGGGGCCGGCGGCCATGAGATCGGCCAGGCGGGAGAGGCTGAGGCGGCCGGCATTCACCTGGGTCAGCATCATCGGCACGATGGTCTGCACGCCCGTCAGGCCGGCCGAGCAGTCGGGCCAGGGCTTTTCCTTATTGGCACGGGAATGGGGCGCGTGGTCGGAGCCGATGACATCGACCGTGCCGTCGGCGACGGCCGCCCAAGCGGCCTCGTAATGGCGCTTGTCGCGGATGGGCGGGTTCATGACCGCATAGCCGCCGAGGCGCTCATAGGCGTCCGGGCCCCACTGGGTCAGGTGATTGACCAGCACCTCGACCGTCGCGACGTCGCGGAAATCCTTGAGGTAATCCAATTCCTCGGCCGTGGAGACGTGCAGGATATGCGCCGGGCGGCCTGTCTCGCGGGCGAGCGCCATCAGGCGGCGGGTGCCCAGCAGGGCGCATTCCACGTCGCGCCACTCGGCGTGGTTCGCATGGGGCATGCCCTTGGTGAACATGGGCTTGCGGGCCTGGAGGCGGTATTCGTCCTCCGAGTGATAAGCAATGCGGCGGCGGCCGGAGCGCATGACGCGCTCGAGGCTCTCGTCGTCCTCGATCATCAGGTCGCCGGTCGAGCTGCCGGCGAAGACCTTGATGGCGCAGACGTTCTTCTCGGCCTCGAGCTCGCCCAACTCGGCGATGTTGGAGCGGGCGGCGCCGACATAGAAGCCGATGTCGCAATAGGTATTGTCGCGGACGTAGTCGCGCTTCCAGTCGATCTTCTCGCGTGTGGTGATGCTGGGCGCGGTGTTCGGCATGTCGAAAACGCCGGTGATGCCGCCCAGGATCGCGGCCTTGGTGCCGGTCGGGATGGTCTCGACCGTGGCATCGCCCGGATCGCGCAGATGGACATGGGCGTCGATCAGGCCGGGCAGGACGTGGAGATGGCTGCAATCCACCAGCTCGGCGGCATCGGCGCCCCGCAGGTCACCGATCGCGGCGATCTTGCCATTGCGCACGCCGACATCAGCCACTTCCTGCCCCCAGGGCAGGACGCAGGTGCCGTTGCGCAGGATGAGGTCGAATGTGGCCATCGCGAAAGTCCTCCGGTCTGGCCGCTGTCTCTGCCACCCCCTGGCCCGATGGGGAAGGCCCCTCGAACGGAAACCCCCGCCGACAGAACCGGCGGGGGCTTCACGCGACGACTATTCGAGGATCGAGCGCTTTGATCAGCGGGTCGGGCTATTGCCCGGCTGCGTCACGCCCGGACGGGTCGTGGACATGTTGTTGCCCGAACCCTGGACCTGCGCGGGCGCCGCGGGCTGGCCGGCGCCGGAAGCGCGCGGCGCAGCGTTGGAGCCGGTCGCGTCGGGGCTGTTGCCACGGGTCTGGCCGGCGCGCTCGGTCGAGAGGTTGTTGCCCGAGCCCTGCACCTGGGCCCCGCCGCTCTGCCCGCCGCCGACCACGTTCGGTGCCTGGCCCTGCGGGTATTGCATGGTGTTGTTATTGCCGTCCGACGGCGCGCGCGGGCCCGTCTGCGGGGTGGCCTGCGTCGCGGGCGACGGGGTCTGGGCGTAAGCGCCACCGGCCAGGGTCAGGCCAAGGGCGGAAGCGATAAGAGCCTTGCGGATCAATGGTCACTCTCCCGGCTTGTTGTTGCTGGGCGCCTCTGAGGCACCTGTGGGGAGAGAACGGGGTGGGGCGCGGATGGTTGGCGCATCGGCCGCATGGCTCCCATGAGGCAACTTTCCCAGGTCGTAAGAATCCCGGCCGCCGGGAGCACGGCCAGGGCTCTGTCGCCCATGGGCGGCTCCTTGAGGTCACGGCATGGCGGAAGGTTACATTCCGTTAAAAAGTCGCGACTCCGGTATTCATTGCAGGGTCGAACCTGCTTTGAGCCATTCCAGGCGGTCGCGGCCGGTATGAATTACCACTTTTTCATGTGTCGCCCGAGGGGCCCGCAATTGGACGTTTTGCCTTATCGCACAAGGAAAAATTGCCTCTCCGACCGGCGGGCGATGCGGAACATGACCCTCAGATGAACACATTCAACGATTGTGCGGCGCATCATCATCCGCTTTTTTCCGGACCATTCTGAACCCCAGTCCAAGCAACAGGGTCGTCCGATGAAGTTTCCCTCCCCGGTTACCGTGGCGAAAGGTTCCGCGCGATGATGGCGGCTGGTTTCCCGCTCCTCTCGACGCTGATCTTCCTGCCGCTGGCGGGCGTCGTGATCCTGGCCCTGCTGCGTGGCGAGGGGATGGCGCATGAGCAGCTCCTGCGGCGCGTGGCGCTTTCCACGAGCCTCGCGGTGCTCGCGCTCTCGCTCGTGCTCTGGATGCGCTTCGACCCCTCGACGGCGGCCTATCAGTTCGAGGAGCAGGCCACCTGGCTTCCGGGGACGGGCATCACCTATCACGTGGGCGTGGACGGCATCTCGGTGCTGCTGGTCATGCTGACCACGATCATGGCCCCGCTCTGCATCCTCGGCGCCTGGAACGCCATCCGGGTGCGGGCGCGTGACCTGCTGATCGCCCTGCTGCTGCTGGAAGGCATCCTCATCGGCGTGTTCAGCGCCATGGACCTGATGCTCTTCTACATCTTCTTCGAAGCCTCGATGGTGCCGATCTTCCTCATCATCGGCATCTGGGGCGGCGCCGACCGCAGCCGCGCGGCGCTGAAGCTCTTCCTCTACACCATGCTCGGCGCGCTCTTCATGCTGCTGGCCGTCATGGTGCTCTGGCAGCTCGCGGGCTCGACGGACCTGCCGGACCTGCTGGCCCTCTCGCCCAGCCTGACGCATCACGCGCAGATGTGGTTCTTCGCGGCCTTCGCCCTGGCCTTCGCGATCAAGCTGCCGCTCTTCCCGCTGCATACCTGGCAGCCCGACGCCTATGCCGAGAGCCCGACCGCGGGCTCCGTCATGCTCGGCGGCGTGATGCTGAACATGGGCAGCTACGGCTTCCTGCGCTTCGCCATCCCGCTTTTCCCGGATGCCGCGCGCACCTTCTCGCCGCTGATCTTCTCGCTGGCGGCCATCGCCATCGTCTATGCGAGCCTGATCGCCATCGTGCAGAAGGACATGAAGCGGACCATCGCCTATTCCTCCGTCGCCCATATGGGCGTGGTGGCGATCGGCCTCTTCTCGGTGAACCAACACAGCATCTCCGGCGCGGTGATGCAGATGCTCTCCTATGGCGTGATCTCGGGCGCCCTCTTCCTCAGCATCGGCATGCTGGAGGAGCGGATGCGCAGCCAGGAGATCGAGCGTTTCGGCGGCATCGCCAAGGTCATGCCGGTTTTCGCGACACTCTTCATGCTCTTCACCATGGCCGCCGTGGCCCTGCCGGGCACGACGAGCTTCACGGGCGAATTCCTGGTGATCGTGGGCGCCTTCAAGAGCAGCCCCTGGCTCTCGGTGGCCGTCTCCAGCGCCATGATCCTGAGCGTCTGCTACATGCTCTGGCTCTATCGCCGCGTGCTCTTCGGCGCGATCTCCCGCGAGGAAGTCCGCCGGCTGGTGGACCTCTCGCCCCGCGAGATGGCGATCCTGGCACCGCTCGTGGTGCTGACGCTCTGGGGCGGGATCTACCCCTCCTCCTTCCTCGACTTCTTCCAGGCCAGCGTCTCGGCCCTGGTGACGCGCCAGGAAGCCCTGCTGGCGGCGACGAAGCTCGCCGGGCTCTGAAGCCGGGTCGGATAAGGATGAAAGGGCGGCTCCCGCGAGGGGCCGCCCTTTTTCGTATGAGGGTTTATTCACCCTCCGGGCCGGTGACGGCATGGCGGTAATTGCCTAGCGTCCGCCGCGACACAGACCAGGGACTGCACCCATGACCACGCTGACCCATCAGTTCGGCCCCTATGAAATCACCATCCTCCGCGACGGGCTCTTCGAGCCGGGGACCGAGGTGGTGGCGCATCTGAAAGGCGCCGAGGCGCGGGAGAAGGCGGTGGCGCGCTGGGGCCGGCCCAAGCTGGCGCTGGACGTGAACACCTTCCTCCTGCGCGGCCCGAACGGGCTCACGCTGGTCGATACCGGGGCGGGGACCAATTGGGGCCCGGCGCTCGGCCAGCTCTATCCGGCGCTGGAGGCCCTCGGCATCAAGCCCGAGGATATCGACCAGGTGCTGCTGACCCACCTGCATGGCGACCACGCCCTCGGCCTGATCAAGGACGGCAAGCCCTGGCTGTCCCGCGCGGCGATCCATGTCCCGGCCGCCGATCTCGCCTATTTCACCGATGCCGCGGCCAAGGCGGCCACGCCCGAGGCCCGGCGCAGCGGCTTCGACATCACCGAGCGGCTGATCGGCCTCTATGGCGACCGGCTGAAGCCCGAGGCCTGGGGCGAGGTGATGCCGGGGATCGAGCTGCGCTCCCTGCCCGGCCACACGCCCGGCCAGGGCGGCTATCTGGTGAAGGGCGCGCCGAGCCTGCTGATCTCGGCCGACGTCCTGCACCTGCCCTCGCTCCAGGGCGACGATCAGGAAGTGGGCACGGTCTATGACCTCGACCCGCAGCTCGCCTTCCAGACGCGCCGCGCCCTGCTGGAGGAGGTGGCCCGCGAGGGCTGGCTGCTGGCGGGCGGGCATATGCGCGGCTTCGAGAAGGTCACCCCCAAGGGCGCGGGCTTCGAACTGACCCCGATCTGAGGCTCAGCGGAGGCCGGCGAAGAAATCCCGCAGCACGGCGGCGCATTCGGCCTCCCTCACGCCCCCGATCACCTCGGGGGCGTGGTGGCAACTCGTGCTCTGGAAAATGCGGGGGCCATGGTCCACCCCGCCCGATTTCGGGTCATAGGCGCCATAGACCACCTTCCGCACCCGGAAGGCGGAGAGGGCGGCGGCGCACATCGGGCAGGGTTCGAGCGTCACGGTCAGGGTGCAATCGGCCAGCCATTTCCCGCCCCGGCGGCGCGCGGCCTCACGCAAGGCCAGCATTTCGGCATGGGCCGAGGGGTCGGAAAACTCCTCCACGCGATTGCCCGCGCGGGCCAGGACGAGCCCCGCCGCGTCGGTCACCACGGCGCCCACGGGCACCTCGCCGCGCGTGGCGGCGGCCCTGGCCTCCTCCAGCGCGATCTCGATCGGCGGCAACACATTGGCGCTCTGCATCATCAAACCTTGCCCATGCCGGGGCCTGGGGTCTAGCAAGCGCCATGCGCCCCCGCCAGAAACCCCTTATCGGCATCACCCTGGATGCGGAGCAGCCCGGCGGCTACTCCAAGCTCCCGTGGTATGCTCTCCGCCAGAACTACTTCTCGGCCGTCGTGGCCGCGGGCGGGCTGCCCGTCGCCCTGCCGCATGAGGCCGAACTCGCCGAGACCTATGCGGCCGAGATCGACGGGTTGCTGATCACCGGCGGCGCCTTCGATATCGACCCGGCGCTCTATGACGGCGGGGCCCAGCACGAGACGGTGGTGCTCAAGGCCGGGCGCACGGCCTTCGAGTTGGCCATCACCCGCGCGGCCCTCGCCCGGAACATCCCGGTGCTGGGCATCTGCGGCGGCGAGCAACTGCTGGCAGTGGCTTTCGGCGGCACGCTCATCCAGCACATCCCTGATACGGTGAAGAATGCGCTGGCGCATGAGCAGCCCAATCCGCGCACCGAGCCGGGGCATGAGATCGCCATCACGCCCGATACGCTGCTCGAGCGCGTTGTCGCCCGGCCGCGCATGGCGGTGAATTCCGCGCATCACCAGGCGGTGGCCAGCCCCGGCCCGGGCGTGATCGTGAATGCCACGGCCCCTGACGGGGTGATCGAGGGCATCGAACATCCCGGCTACCGCTTCGCGCTCGGCGTGCAGTGGCACCCCGAATACGCGGTCGATCAGGCCGATCCCCATATTTTCACCGCTTTCGTCGAGGCCTGCCGCGCATGAGTGATATCGAGTCGGATGAGGTCCAGGGCGAAGACGGCCCGCGCGGCGAGCGCATCGCGAAATGGCTGGCCCGCGCCGGCATCGCGAGCCGCCGCGACGGCGAGCGGCTGATCGCCGATGGGCGGGTGAAGCTCAACGGCCAGCTGGTCGAGAGCCCGGCGACCTTCGTGAAGATGGGCGACACCGTCGCGCTCGACAACAAGCCCATCGCCGCCCCGGATCGCTCGCGCCTCTTCCGCTACCACAAGCCCAATGGCCTGGTGACGACGCATAAGGACCCGCAGGGGCGCCCGACCGTCTTCGAAAACCTGCCGGAGGGGCTGCCGCGCCTCGTCTCGGTCGGGCGGCTCGACCTCACCTCCGAGGGCCTGCTCCTGCTGACCAATGACGGCGAGGTGGCGCGCAAGCTGGAACTGCCCTCGAATGGCTGGATCCGCCGCTACCGCGCCCGCGTCTATGGGCGGGTGGATGAGGGTGCGCTGGCGCGGCTGCGCAACGGCATCACCATCGAGGGCGTGGCCTATGGCCCGATCGATGCCGCGCTGGATTCGCGCCAGGGCGCCAATGCCTGGCTCTCGGTCGCCATCCGCGAGGGCAAGAACCGCGAGGTACGCCGCGTGATGCAGCATCTCGGCCTGCAGGTGACGCGCCTGATCCGCACCGCCTATGGCCCCTTCCAGCTCGGCACCCTGCCCGAAGGCGCCGTGGAGGAGGTCAATGCCAAGGTGATGCGCGACCAGCTCGGCCTCGATGCCGCGCCGCGCATCAAGAAGGGCAAGGAACTGGCCGAGGAGATCATGGCCGAGCGCGCCAGGGCCCAGCCCGAGGCGAAGCCCGCCCGCGCGCCCCGCGCCCGCAGCGCCGGGGACCCGCAGCGCACGCCCTGGGGTGCCGTGCCCAAGCGCGGCGGCAAGGTGCAGCGGGAAGACTGATGCGCATCATCGCCGGCGCCCATCGCGGCCGCGCGCTCACCGCGCCGGAAGGGCAGGTGACGCGCCCGACCTCGGAGCGGGCGCGGCAGGCGCTCTTCGACATGCTCTGGCACGCGCCCTGGGGCGGCCGGGGGCTGATCGACGGCGCGCGGGTGCTGGATGTTTTCGCCGGGACCGGCGCGCTGGGGCTGGAGGCGCTCTCACGCGGCGCGGCGCATGTGAGCTTCATCGAGCAGGATCGCGCGGCCCTCGCCGCCCTGCGGAAGAACATCACCGGCTGCAAGGCCGAGGCGGTGACGAGCGTGCTGCCCGGCGACGCGACCCGGCCGCCGCGGGGCCAGGCCTGCGCGGTGGTCTTCCTGGACCCGCCCTATGGCAAGGGCCTGGTCGAGGCGGCGCTGAAGGCGCTGGCGCCGGCGGGCTGGATCGCGCCCGGCGCCGTCATCATCGCCGAGACGGCCAAGGCCGAGGCGCTGGACCTGCCGGGGCATGAGTTGCTGACCGAGCGGGGCCATGGCGCGGCCATGCTGCGCGTCTGGCGGGCGCCCGGCTGATTCGCGAGCAATTTCGCGGCGCCGCAGCATTCAAAACGGCCCCGGCACTGCCCAAGTAGAGAGGATCATCCTCTCATGGCCGGGACATCCATGCGACGGCGTCTCCTGCTCGCGGCGGCCCTTGCCGCCCCCTTCCCGCTCCGTGCGGCCGGCTCGCTGAACGCTGTCCTGGACGAAGCGGGCGGGCTCGATCATCTCGAGACGGTGCTCGTCGCCATCGATGGCGAGGTGGTGGCCGAGCGGGGCTATCGCGGCCATTCGCCGGATCGGGCGACCAATATCAAATCGGCCTCCAAGCTGGTGATTTCGGCGCTGACGGGCATCGCCATCGACAAGGGCGCGCTGCGGGGCGTGAGCCAGCCGATGGCGACGATCCTGGCGGATAGCCTGCCGCGCAGCAGCGATCCTCGGATGCAGCAGATTACCATCGGAAACCTGCTTTCCATGCAGGCGGGGCTGCGCTCCACCTCCGGCCGCCATTACGGCGCCTGGGTCGGCAGCCCGAACTGGGTGCGCGCCGCCCTCGCCCAGCCTTTCGAGGCCGAGCCCGGCGGGCCCATGGTTTATTCCACCGGCTCGACCCATCTGCTCTCGGCCATCCTCACCCGCCGCACCGGGCGCTCCAGCCTGCAACTGACGCGGGACTGGCTGGGCGATCTCCCCGGCTTCGCCGTCGCCTCCTGGATGCGGGACCCGCAGGGGATCTATGTCGGCGGGAATGAGATGGCCATGACGCCCCGCTCCCTGCTCGCCTTCGGCGAGCTTTATCGCCGGGGCGGCGTCACGCCCTCGGGGCAGCGGCTGATCTCCGAGCGATGGATCGCCGAGTCCTGGCAGCAGCGCACCAATTCCCGCTACACCGGCGATGGCTATGGCTATGGCTGGTTCCTCCGGCGCGTGGCGGGGGAGGATGTCTTCTATGGCTGGGGCTTCGGTGGACAGATGCTCTACCTCGTCCCCTCCCGCCGGATGAGCGTGGCGATGACCTCCGATGACGGCGCCTCGGCCGCCCGGAACGGCCATCGCGACGCGCTGCATGCCCTGCTCGGCCGCATCCTCGAGGCCGCCTGACCATGAAAGGAAACCGGCCCTTGCTGACCCGCCGTGCCGCCGCCGCCCTTGGCCTGCTTCCCTTCTTCGGCGGCCGTGCCCGCGCCGATGCGCCATCGGCCCGGCCCGTGAGCGACCATTTCGACGGCCGGCGCTTCTTCAACCCCGGCGGTTCGCAGCCGCGTGGGCTGATCGACGTGCTGCGCTGGAAGATGACGGGCAACCAGATCGACTGGCCCGACCGCCATCCGAGCCCCTTCCCCCCCCACAAGCCGCCCGCCCGGGTGGGCCAGGGCGCGCTGCGGGTGACCTTCGTGGGCCATGCTTCCTTCCTCATCCAGGGCGAGGGGCTGAACATCCTGACCGACCCGGTCTGGTCCGAGCGGGTGAGCCCCTTCACCTTCGCCGGGCCGAAGCGGGTGAATGCCCCCGGCATCCGCTTCGAGGATCTGCCGAAGATCGACATCGTCCTCGTCTCGCACGGGCATTACGACCATCTCGACACCGCGACCCTCGCCAAGCTCTGGGAGAGGGACCGGCCACGCATCATCACCGCCCTGGGCAATGACCTGACCATCAAGGACCATAACGCCGCGATCGAGGTCGAGGCCGGGGATTGGGGCGACAGCCTCTCGCTCGGCCATGGCGTGGAGGTGAGTTTCGAGCCCGTCCATCACTGGACGGCGCGGGGCATTTTCGACCGGAACCGCGCGCTCTGGTGCGGCTTCATGCTGCGGGGCATTGGCGGGGGCGTGTTCTTCACCGGCGATTCCGGCTTCGACGGCGGCCGGCCCTTCTCCCGCGTGGCCGCGCGGCATGGCGCGCCCGCCCTCGCCCTGCTTCCCATCGGCGCCTATGAGCCGCGCTGGTTCATGAAGGGGCAGCATATGAACCCGGAGGATGCCGTCCAGGCCTTCACCCTGCTCGGGGCGAAACAGGCGCTCGGCTATCACTGGGGGACGTTCCAGCTGACCGACGAGGGGGTGGAGAACCCTGCCGCCGATCTGGACACGGCCCTGGCCAAGGCGGGGCTGGATGCCGAGCGTTTCCTCGCCGCCCGGCCCGGCCAGATCTGGACGGCGGGCGGCGTCAGCTAGGGCGGAAGACGCCCCGGCTCAGAGGGCCGGCATGGGCTCGCCCACGGCGAGTTCCATCGGCGGCTTGTTCGCGCCATGCCAGCCGCGCTCGTATTGCGGCGGGACCGGCACGGCGCCGCTCTTGCCGAGGGATTGCGCGGCGCGGATGGGCCAGAACGGGTCACGCAGCAGGGCGCGGGCCATGAGCACCATATCGGCACTGCCCTCGGCGATGATCGCCTGCGCCTGCTCGGCCTCCGTGATCAGCCCGACCGCCGTGGTGAGCGCGCCGGTGCCCTCGCGGACGGCCTTGGCACCCGGCACCTGGTAGCCCGGGCCGAGGACGATCTTCTGCTCGTGGTGCAGCCCGCCCGAGGAGATGTCGAAGAGATCGACGCTCGGCTTGAGGTCGGCGCAGAGCTGCACCGTCTCTTCCGTCGTCCAGCCGCCCGGCACCCAGTCGGTATGCGAGAAGCGGATGCCGAGCGCGACGCCGGCCGGCAGCACCGCCTTCACCGCCGCGACCGCCTCGCGCGCGAAGCGGCTGCGGCCGGCGAAATCGCCGCCCCAGGCATCGTTGCGCGTATTGGAGAGCGGCGAGAGGAACTGGTGGATCAGGTAGCCATGCGCGCCGTGAAGCTCGATGAAGCGATAACCGGCCTTCACGGCGCGGATCGCGGCATCGGCAAAGGCCTTGAGCGTATCGGCGATATCGGCATCGCTCATCGCCTTGGGCGTCGCGAAATCGCCGAAGGCGACGGCGCTGGGGCCGATCACCTCCCAGCTCGGCTCGGCGGGGCCGCCCAGCCAGGGTGCATTGCGCGAGGCCTTGCGCCCGGCATGGCCGAGCTGGATACCCGGCACGGCGCCCGCCGCGCTGATGGCGGCGGCGAGCTTGGCATGGGGCTCGATGAGGCTGTCGTCCCAGAGGCCGAGGTCGCCGGGGCTGATGCGGCCCTCGGGCGTCACGGCGGTGGCCTCGACGATCACCAGCGCCGCGCCGCCGAGGGCGAGATGCATGAGATGGGCGAGGTGCCACTGGGTCGGACGGCCGTCATTCGCGGCGCTGTACTGGCACATGGGCGCTACGCCGATACGGTTGCGCAGCGCGATCCCCGCCAGGTCGAGCGGGGAGAAAAGGTCGGTCATCGGGTCAGCTTCCGGTATTGCCCCAGGGCGGCAGGCGCCCGAGGCGGTTCTCGAAGGTTACGACCCATATGGGGCGACCGGCGCCGCGCGGCAAAGGGGTGCCGGCGGAATCGGCTTCGAAACGGGAAAGCGTGACCGCATCGCCCACATTCCCGCCGATGGCCTCGATGACCCCGGGGCCCGTGGCGGTGACGATGTCGCAATGCATGGGGCGGAACTGGCCCGTCTCGCTCAGCCTCTGCCGCCAGTTGGACAGCGGATGGCGGCTGCGATCGGCGCAGATCAGATCGCCCGGCACCGGGGCGTAGGTGCCCGGATCATGCGGGATGAAGGAGGCCTGATTGGGGAAGCGCGCCGCATCGGCCAGCATGCCGTCGATATAGAAGGAATGCGCGGCGGAAGAGGGAAACTCCCGCTCGTCCACCCCGGCATTGCGCATGACGTAGCTGATGAAGGCGGCCGACCAGGCGGGCTCGGCCCAGATGCCCTGCGGCTCGGCCGGATTGGCGATGGCGGCCGCATAGAGCGCGCGGTTGCGGCGGATCGCCCCTTCGTCATCCGGCACGGCCCGCCAATAGGCCAGCACGCGGGGGAAGTTCTCGGGCCTGCTCTCCTCATGCCCCATCTCGACGGCCGGGGTGCCGGCGCAGGGGGTGAGCGCGGCGCCGGGCAGGCCGCTGGCAATGCAGCCCCAATCGGCCCATTCGGCGCGGACGATATGCAGCATCCGCTCCCGCGCCGAGGGCGGGTAGGAGAGCGGGGGCGAGGGCGGCGGGGCGGCGGGCGCCGCACAGCCGGCGAGCGCGAGCAGCCCCAACAGGGCACCCGTCCAGGAAAGGCGGGGCATCAGTTCACCATGGCCGGATAGGGCGCGAGGCTTTCGGCCGGCGGGTCGAGCAAGGCCAGAATGGTCATGGCCTGGGATTGCGGGGTGACGCGGCGCTGGGTCGCGGAGGCCGAGACCTCGATGCCCTCGGGGCCGAGCCGCATGCGGCGGCGGAGCAGGGCGAGGGTCAGGTTGGTGAGGGTGGAGAGACGTTCCTCCTCCGCCGCTTCCAGCGAGAGGCCGCCATTGCCGGCCGCCACCTCGACCATCCGCAGGGCCCGCATCAGCAGCGCCGCCTTCTCGGTCAGCAGTGCGCCATCCTCGGTACCGTCGGGGCGGCGGATGAGGGGCGTGTCGACGGATTGGCGCTGGCCCTCGCGGGACACTTCCACCGAGCCGAGGCGGATCGCGCCGAGGCCGCGGGCCAGGGCGGTGCGAAGCCGCCCGGCCAGGGGCTTGGGCAGCGGCGCGAGGCTGAGCCGCGCCAGGGAGAAGAGCGCCGCCGCATGGCCATCGAGCGTCGAACGGCCGCCCTCGTTCGCAAAGAGGCCATCCTCCGCCTGGCAGTCGAGGAGCATCGCGAGCCCCTCCTCCAGGCGCTTGGCGTAATGGCCGTAGCCCGTGGCGCGCAGCGTGGCGTCGAGCGCGGGCAGGATGAAGCCGAGATCCCTGACAGCGGGGGCGCGGAGGCGGGCGCGCGCGAACCAGCCTTCGACATGCCGGTTGAACCAGTCGAACAACTGGGCATCTCGGCCGGAGGGTACCGGGGGCTGGTAGGCCTCGCGCTGGGCTAGCAGCACATGCATCGCGACGGCGGCCAGGGCCTCGCCCGTCGCGTGATGCTCGCCCAGGGCGAAACGGCCCTGCACGCGGTCATGGGTGGCGGCGGGCATGGTCTCGGCGGTGAGGCCGGCCTGGCCCTCGGCGACCAGCATCAGCCTGTCCTCGCTGACGCGATAGGCACCGTCGGTGGAAGGCTGGGGCTCGTAGCGGTTCACCAGCCAATGCAGATGGCCGGGGTGGCGCATGGTGGCCTTGACGCTGACCAGCAGCGCGGGCTCGGCCGGGCGGCAGAGCAGGGAGAGCGGCACGCCATCCTTGCCATCGCCCGTGACGGTGAAGAGCTTCGCGGGCCCCGCATGCAGGCTGACGACCGAGCCCTCCATCGGCGCGGGGCGGGTCTCGGGCCCTGCGCCGCGGTCCACCAGGAAGGTATTGCTCGGGAGTTCGGCATCGCCAGAGGCATCGTCGATGGCCGTGGTCAGGCGCAACTGGTCAAGCCTAGCACCCTGGGCCGGGGTGAAGGTGACGGAGACCTTCATCGTCGGGCTGTCGCGCGAAATGGTATAGTCGTAGCGCAACCGGCCGATCTCGCGCTCCCGCTTGAGCAGCAGCCCTACCTTCGCGGTGAAGCGGCTCTCATGAAAGAAATGCATCAGCCCGCCATCGCGGAGGATACCGAAATCCATCACGGCCTCCTCCACATCGAGGCAGTGCCGCCCGCTCCAGCGGAATTCGAGCATATTGCCGCTATGCAGCACGCCCGGCCGCCCGCCATGGCGGGGCGCCTGGCGCAATTCGCCGCGCGAGAGATCGCCGGAGAATTCGTAGAGCGCGGTCAGGATGCGGAAGTCTCGCGGATCGTCACGCACGATCTCGAAGCCGGCGGCGAGCCAGCCGCGCTTCAGCTCGTCGCCCTCGCTGAGCGACATGAGGAAGTCGATCGCGCGGCTCGCCGCACCGGCATGGTTGGACCAGGCCTCGGGATGGATCAGCAACTCGGCCGCTGGCGCCGTCTCGGCCAGCGAGAGCATCATCGGCGCCGTATCGAGCGGGTCCGCGCAGAAGGCGAGCGCGGTGCGGCCGCCGACATTCACCGGATAGCCCATTTCCTTGATGAGGCTGTTCAGCAGACGTTCGCAATCCGATTTCTGCAACTGAACCGCCATTCGCCTCACACCGCCCGGTTGGTTGTTTTGCCGTGCGGCATCATAGCGGCAGACCCGCGCGTGGCGAGGGGGCAATGCGGCCGAAAGCTCTTGAAACGAGGAAGTCATCGTCGCAGGAAGCGGGCCATGAGCGACACCCCCCTTCCGATCCGCCGCGCCCTGATCTCCGTCTCCGACAAGACAGGGCTGCTCGATTTCGGCCGCTTCCTCGCCGCGCGCGGGGTGGAGATCCTCTCCACGGGCGGCACCGCCAAGGCGCTGCGCGATGCCGGCATCCCGGTGAAGGACGTCTCGGACCATACGGGCTTCCCCGAGATCCTCGACGGCCGCGTGAAGACGCTGGTGCCGCAGGTTCACGGCGGCATCCTCGGCCGGCGGGATGTGGAGGAGCATGTCGCGCAGATGAACGAGCATGCCATCGCGCCCATCGACCTGGTGGCGGTGAACCTCTACCCCTTCGAGGCGACCGTCGCGAAGGGCGCGCCCTTCGAGGATTGCATCGAGAATATCGATATCGGCGGCCCGGCCATGATCCGCTCGGCGGCCAAGAACCATGACCATGTCGTGGTAATCACCGAGGCCGGGCAGCTTCCGGGCCTCATCGCCGAGATCGAGGAGAAGGGCGGCACCACCCTCGCCTCCCGCCGCAAGTTCGCCGCCGCCGCCTATGCCCGCACCGCCGCCTATGACGCGGCCATCTCGACCTGGTTCGCCGGCCAGCTCGGCGAGCAGTTCCCCACGCGCCTCTCCATCCCCGGCGTGCTGAAGCAGACGCTGCGCTATGGCGAGAACCCGCATCAGCAGGCGGGCTTCTATGTGGATGGCTCCAACCGCGCGGGCATCGCCACGGCCACGCAGGTGCAGGGCAAGGAGCTGTCCTACAACAACCTGAACGATACCGACGCCGCCTATGAATGCGTCGCCGAGTTCGAGAAGCCGGCCATCGTCATCGTCAAGCACGCCAATCCCTGCGGCGTGGCCGAGGGCACGGACCTGGCGAGCGCCTGGGATGCGGCGCTCCGCTGCGACCCCGTCTCGGCCTTCGGCGGCATCATCGCGGCCAATCGCAAGCTGGATGCGGCGGCGGCCGAGAAGATGGTCTCGATCTTCTCCGAAGTGGTGATCGCGCCGGACGCGGATGAAGAGGCCAAGGCCATCTTCGCCAAGAAGAAGAACCTGCGCCTGCTGCTGACGGGCGGCCTGCCCGACCCGGTCGCGCCGGGCATGTATTTCAAGTCCGTCTCGGGCGGCTTCCTCGCGCAGTCGCGCGATGCGGGCCGGGTGCTCGAGAGCGAGCTGAAGGTCGTCACCAAGCGCGCGCCGACGGCGCAGGAAATGGCCGACCTGCTCTTCGCCTTCCGCGTCTGCAAGCACGTGAAGTCCAACGCCATCATCTATGCCAAGGGCGGTGCCACGGTGGGTATCGGCGCGGGTCAGATGAGCCGCGTGGACAGCGCCCGCATCGCGGCCTGGAAGTCGGAAGAGGCGGCCAAGGCCGCCGGCCTGCCGGGCAAGCTGGCCGAGGGTTCGGTCGTGGCTTCCGACGCCTTCTTCCCCTTCGCCGACGGGCTCCAGGCGGCGGCGGCGGCGGGCGCGACGGCCGTGATCCAGCCGGGCGGCTCGATGCGCGATGCCGAGGTGATCGCCGCAGCCGACGAGGCCGGGCTCGCGATGGTCATGACCGGGATGCGCCACTTCCGCCACTGAGCGGTGGCGTCTCAGCACCGGGTTTGGAGCGGGAGGGCCCTCGGGCTCTCCCGTTTTCATCTGGCCGCCCGCTTCATTGGCGTCGGACCGAACAAATGGAAAACATCCTGCCGAATCCCCTCGGGCCGGTCTAAGCTCGGGGCATGACCACCGATACGCTCCTGATTCTCGCCGCCCTGGCCGTCGTCGCCGTGCTGCTCGTGATCCTGCTGCTGCGCCGCCCCGGCGATGGCGGGGCCGGGCTCGCGACGCTCCAGGCGCAGCAGGACAGGTTCGGCGAGCGGCTGGGCGCGCTTTCGGGCGAGGTGAAGGCCGAGATGGCCGAACGGCTGGGCGCGATCTCGCGGGAAATGTCGGGCTTCGCCATCGAGCAGGCGCGGCTGCTGAACGAGGCCCAGGCGAAGCAGCGGGACGCGTTGGCGGCGCAGGAGAAGGCGCTGATCGATCGCCTCGACCTTCAGCGCGCACAATCGGCCGAGGCCGCGACGGCACTGCGCGGGATGCTGACCGAGCAGGACAAGGCGCTGGTCGAGCGCCTGGCCCAGGAGGCCGCCGCGACCCGCAAGGTGCTGGACGCCCACCGCGAACAGGATGGCGAGGCGGCGACCGCGCTGCGGACCATGCTGGCCGGGCAGGACAAGGCGCTGGTCGAGCGGCTCTCGGCCGAGGCCGTCGCCACCCGCGATGCCCTGACGGCCCAGCGCGAGGCCGCGACCCAGGCGGCGGTAGAATTGCGCGCCATGCTGACGGCCGCGGCCGCCAGCCAGGCCGAGAAGCAGGCGCAGGACATGGCGACCCTGCGGCGGGACCAGCAGGCGACGGCGAGCGAGACCAAGCAGGTGCTGGAGGCCGTGCGCACCACCCTGGCCGAGGCCGCCGCCCTGCAGGGCAAGGCCATGGCCGAGCAGATGAACTCGACGCGCGACCTGCTCGACGCCCGGCTGAAGGAGCTGCGCGAGGGCAATGAGCAGAAGCTGGGCGAGATCCAGAAGAGCGTGAACGAGCAGCTGCAGAGCGCCGTCGAGAAGCAGATGAACGAGAGCTTCTCCCGCGTCATCGACCAGTTCACCGCCGTGCAGAAGGCCATGGGCGACGTGCAGGCCGTCACGGGCCAGATCGGCGACATCAAGCGCCTCTTCTCCAATGTGAAGACGCGCGGCGGCTGGGGCGAGACGCAGGTGCGGCTGCTGCTCGACGATCTCCTGCCGCCGGGCAGCTACGAGACGAATATCAAGCTCAGCCCGGATAGCGGCGAGGCGGTGGAATTCGCCGTGCATATGCCCATGCAGGGCGGCGAGCGGGTGCTGCTGCCGATCGACGCGAAATTCCCGGTCGAGGATTACGAGCGGCTGATCCTGGCCGCCGAGGCGGGCGATGCCGAGGCCGAGAAAGCCGCGCGCCGGGCGCTGGAACGCCGCGTGAAGGACGAGGCGGCGAAAATCGCGGCCAAATACATTCTGCCGCCCATCACCGTCGATTTCGCCGTGCTCTACCTGCCGACCGACGGGCTCTATGCCGAGGTGGCGCGCATCCCCGGGCTGATCGAGGAGATCGGGAGGGTCTCCAAGGTGCTGGTGCTGGGGCCGAGCGTCTTCCCCGCCCTGCTGCGCACCATCCAGCTCGGCTATGTCACGCTCGCGCTCAACCAGAAGGCCGATCTGGTGCGCGAGCTGCTCGGCGCCACCAAGGCCGAGATGCAGAAGATGGAAGGCGTGCTCACCAAGCTCAGCAAGAATGTGGGCACCCTGGGCCGAACCATCAGCGACGCCCAGGTGCGCACCCGCGCCGTCGCCCGCAAGCTGCGCGGGATCGACGCCATCGCGCTCGATCGGGTGGATCAGGTGCTTGAGCTAACCTCCGAGGCCGCCGAGGATGAGGGCGATTCTGCGGAAGACGAGACTTGATGGGCCTTTCCTTTTCGATGGTGCAGCTCCAGTCGGGCATCGGGCTGCTCGCGCTCGCGGTCCTCTGCTGGCTGCTGGGCGGCGCGCAGCGGCCCATTCCCTGGCGGGCGGTGATCGCGGGGCTGGGGCTGCAATTCATCCTCGCCGTGGTGATGCTCTATCTGCCGCCGGTTCGCGCGGCGCTCGCCTGGATGACCAAGGCGGTCGATGCCCTGGTGCGGGCGACCGAGGCGGGCACCTCGCTGGTCTTCGGCTTTCTCGGCGGCGCGCCGCTGCCCTATGTGGAGACGGTGCCCGGCGGCTCCTATGTGCTCTTCTTCAAGTCGCTGCCGCTCATCCTCGTGGTCGGCGCGCTCTCGGCGCTGCTCTATCACTGGCGGGTGCTGCCGCTGATCGTGCGGGGGCTGTCGAAGATCCTGCGCGCGGCCTTCGGGATTTCGGGGGCCTGCGGCTTCTCGGTCGCGGCCAATGTCTTCGTCGGCATGGTCGAGGCGCCGCTGATGATCCGCGCCTGGCTCGGGCGGCTGACGCGGAGCGAGCTTTTCGTCGTCATGACCGCCGGCCTCGCGGGCATCGCGGGAAATATGCTGGTGGTCTACGCCACCTTCATCGGCAGCGTGGTGCCGGATGCGGCGGGGCAGCTGCTCACCGCGAGCCTCATCAGCGCGCCGGCGGCGATCATGGCGGCGATGCTGATGCTGCCCGGCCCGCCGCCGCGCGAGGATGCCGATACCGAGGCGCCCGCGCTCTATGACAGCAGCATGGACGCCATCGTGCGCGGCACGGCCGAGGGGCTGACGCTGCTGCTCGGCATCATGGCGGCGCTGATCGTCTTCGTCGCCCTGGTGGCGCTGGCCAACGAGATCCTCTCGCCCACCGGTCACAAGCTGCAGGAGATCGCGGGCTGGATCTTCTGGCCCATCGCGCTGGCCATGGGCATTCCCGTCGAACAGGCGGGCACGGCGGCGCAGTTGCTCGGCGTGAAGACGGTGATCAACGAGTTCATCGCCTATCTCCAGCTCGCCGGCGAGGCGGGCAAGGGGCTCGATGCGCGCTCGAAGCTCATCATCACCTATGCGCTCTGCTCCTTCGCCAATTTCGGCTCGGTCGGGATCATGGTCGCGGGCATGACGGCGATGTGCCCCGAGCGCCGGACGGAGATCGTCCGCCTCGGCCTGCCAGCGCTCGTCGCCGGCACGCTGGCCGCCTGCATGACCGGGGCCGTCGTCGGGGTTCTGACGCCGGGCTGAATTTCGGCGCTCTGACGCCTGCATGAGGGAGACCGCATGACCATCACCGCCTATCTCGCCGGGCCCGACCTCTTCCTGCCCGGCGCCGTGGAGCACGCGGCCCGCAAGGTCGCCATCTGCGCGCGCTTCGGCATCGCGGGGCGGCCGCCGCTCAATGAGGAGGCGGTGCGCGAGCCGGGGATGAGCGACGATGATTTCGCCCATTCGATCTTTCGCAAGGACGTGCGGATGATGACGGGTTGCGACATCGTCATCGCCAACCTGACCCCCTTTCGCGGCCCGTCGGCCGATTCCGGCACGCTGGTCGAAATCGGCTGGTTCCTCGGCCAGGGGCGGAAGATCTTCGCCTATTCCAACAGCGCGCGGACCTATGCCGAACGCTGCCGCGTGCAGGCGGCGGCGATACCGGACCCGATTCCCGGCCTGATGGTCGAGGGGCTGGGCATGCCGGATAATCTGATGATCCCCGGCGCGGTGCAGCAGCAGGGCGGTATCCCGATGGTCATCCCCGAGGATGGGCGGGACAGGGCATTCGACTCGCTGGAGATTTTCGAGCTTTGTGTGGCCCGGGTCGCCAAGGCGCTCGGGCTTAAGGAGCAGGCGTGATGGCGGCCGCCGTGGCGGAGGCGCGGCGACGGGGCCGGCTGCGGCCCGGCGACCGCCTCTAGAACTGCTTCAGCAGCCGGTCGATGTAATCCAGCTCGGCCGGCGGGCGCTCCTTCTCGGCGCCGCGGCGGCGGAGTTCTTCCTGGATGCGGCGGGTGCGGAGCTGTTCCGCTTCCTCCGGCACACGGGTATCGCCGCCATTCTCGGCCTGGCCCGGTGCCTCGCGGGCGGGGCGGCCCAGCGGGTCGCGGCCGGGCCCCTGGGCATTCTCGCGGTCCTGGCCCTCGCCGCCCTGCTGCTGGCCATCGGCCATGCCCTCGCCCTCGCCTTCCCCTTCGCCCTCGCCGGGCTCCTGCTGGCCGGGCTGCTGGCCGAATTGCTGGCGCATGGCCTGGGCCATCTGGCGGCTGCCCTCGGTGAGTTCGCGAATGGCGCGCTCCTGCGAGGGGCGCGGGTCGGCGCCGTTGCGCAGCGCCTCCTGCGCCTCGCGCATCGCCTGGTCGGCGCGGCCGAGCGGGGCGGGAATTTCGCCCGTCAGATCGCCGAATTGCTGCATCACCTCGCCTAGGGCGCGGCGGAGCGCGTTCTGGCGGGCGGCATCCTGGTTGCGGGCGCGGGCGTCTTCCTCGCTGGCCTGCTGACGCTGCTGTTGCTGCCGCTGGGCATTCTCATCGGGCGGCATATAGGGCGAGCGGGGGGTGCGGCGCTGCTGGTTCTGCCGCTGCTCCTCGGCCTGCTCGCGCTGATGGCTGCGGTCGAGCATCTGGCTCTCGCGGCGGACCATGTCCTGCATCACGCCCATCTGCTGCTGGCCACGCTCGCGGCGCTGCTGGCGCTCGGGGCTGTCGCGGCCGGCCATGCGGCCCTGCTCCATCTGCTGGAGCATCCGCTCCAGCTCGGCCAGTTCGCGCTCGGCATCCTGATTGCGCCCCTCGCGGGCCGCCTGCTCCATGCGATCGGTGCGGCGCTCCACCTCGCGGCGGTCCATCTGGCGCTGCTGGCTGTCGCTGCGCTCGTTCTGGCCGTTCTCCTGGCGCAGGCGCTCGGCCAGGGCTTCCATATGGCGGCGGATGGCCTCGCGCAGTTCCTGCACGCGGCGCTCGGCCTCCCGGCGCTTGGCCTCCTCGGCGGCGCGCTGCTCGGGGGTCTGGTTGGCGCTGGCCTCGCCTTCCTGGCGGGCGCGCTCGGACTCCTGCAGGGCCTGGCGCAGCGCCTCCTTGGCCTCGGCCAGGGCGCGGGCGGTGCGCTCGGCGCGGCCTTCCTCGAGGGCGACGGCCGTGTCCCAGAGCATGGACTGCACCTCGGCCACCGCCTCAGGCCGCCTGTCCCGCAGCAAGCGGGCACGGGCAGCGCGGAGGGCCATGAAGGTCGGCAGGTCATTTTCATAGGCCGCCGGATCGACCGAGACGACGTCGAGATCGCGCCGCGCCTGCTCCCGCGCGCCGGGATCGACCGAGAGGTCGCGGCGGATGGCGATGATCAGCTTGGCGACGGGGTGGTTGAAGACGCGCTCGGGGATGACGGTCTCGACCGTGTCCGAACTGCCCTGCTGGCCCGCGCCATCCTGCGCGACGAGGCGCACGCGCACCGGCAGGCCGGCCCAGACATGGGCCGAGAGGTCCGGCTGGGCGACGCCATCGGCCTCGCGCGCATTAGCGGGCGCGGGGATGTCCACGACGAGCGGCGGCGCGGCGGGGCGGGCGGTAAGGGTGATCTCGGCCTTGAGGCTCGTCACCCCATAGTCGTCCTTCACCCGCCAAGGCAGGCGCAGCGCCGGGCCGCGCGGCGCGCGGCCGGGGGGCTCGGCCCAGGCGACGGTCGGCGGGGTATCGGGGCGGATATCCAGCACCCAGGCCGCGATCTGGCCGCCGCCGCGCTGGATGGTCAGCCGCCCGCTCCGCTCCAGGGTGAGCTGGCTGGTCCAGGCGCCGGCATCGAGCGGGGTGAAGGCCGTCTCGGCCTGATCGAGCAGCAGCTTCGGCGTGTCGCCCGAGGCGCCGGAAAGGGAGACCTGCAACCGGCTGCCGGTGGGCAGGCTCACATTGCCGCCCGCGGCGTCGAGCAGCACGGGGGCGGCGCCGGTATAGGCGGGGGGCGTGGCCCAGGCCTCGATGCGCAGCGGAATGGGCGCGGGGCCGGGGCCAAGCTGCGGGATGAAGGCGCGGCGGAGGCGCTCAGGCGCCTCGCCCCCGGCAATGCCGAGCGAGGCGACGAGGGCGACGATCAGCCCGAGGCGCAGCGCCTTCGGGTCCCGCCCCGCCAGATTGGGCTGGGGCTTGCCGACGCGCAGATTGGCGAGCCGGGCTGCCATGCGGGCCTGATGCGCCTCCCACAGCGCGAGCGCCGCCGGGTCCTTGCTGCTGGGCGTGTCGGAGAGGGCGGCCAGGGGCCGGTGCGTCAGGCCCGAGACGTGTTCGAGGCGCCTTTCGGCATCCTGGCGGCTGGGCGTGCGATAGCCCCGGAAGCCCAGCCAGAAGGCGCCGCAGAGGGCGACGAGGAAGCCCGCCAGCAGCACCAGATGCAGCGCCAGCGGCACAGCCAGGAAGAGCCCGCCGAAGACGAGCACGAGGAAAACCCCCGCGACGCCGAGCGGCGGCCAGGCGCGCGGCCAGACCTCCTCCCACCACAGCGCAAGCCGCGCGAGCAGCCTTTGACGGCCGAGCCGCCGGAGGGCCGGGTCGCGCCGCCCGGCCATCAGGAAGCCCCGATCCAGTCGGGGACGGACTGGCCCGCCAGAAGCTCTTCCATGCTCTGACGCGGGCGGATCACGGCCCAGCGCTCGCCATCGACCAGCACCTGGGCAGCCAGCGGGCGGGCGTTGTAGGTGCTGCTCATCACCGCGCCATAGGCGCCGGCATCGAGCAGGGCGACGAGTTCGCCCGGCGGGAGGTCGGGCATAGCGCGATCCTTGGCGAAGATATCGCTCGACTCGCAGACGGGGCCCACGACATCGGCCGCGGCGGCCGTCGCCGTGAGGCGGGCGGGGGCGACGGGCAGGATGCCGTGCCAAGCCTCGTACATGGCCGGGCGGATCAGGTCGTTCATCGCGGCATCCAGCACCACGAAGCGGCGGCCCCGGCCCTGCTTCTGCAGCACGACCGAGGTGAGCAGCAGGCCCGAGGGGCCGGCGATCCAGCGGCCGGGCTCGATCATCACCGGCAGGCCGAGCCCACCCAGGGTGGTGGCGATGGCCCCGGCCAGGGCCTCGGGCGGGGGCGGCAATTCGTCGCGATAGGTGATGCCCAGGCCGCCGCCGCAATCCACCCGCTCGATCGGCAGGTTATGGGCGCGGATGGCATGGACCAGTTCGGCGACCCGCGCATAGGCCGCGCGATAGGCCGCCATGCCGCTGGTGATCTGGCTGCCGATATGCGTCGCGACGCCGATGGGGCGGATGCCCGGCATCGCGGCCATGCGGGTATAGAGCGCTAGCGCGTCGTCGATCGCGATGCCGAACTTGTTCTCGGCCTTGCCCGTGGTGATCTTGGCATGGGTCCGCGCATCGACATCCGGGTTCACGCGGATGGCGACGGGGGCCTTCACGCCAAGGGACTGGGCGATGGCGTCGATGATCTCGACTTCCTCGATGCTCTCGGCATTGAGCTGGTAGATGCCCTGCTCGAGCGCATAGCGGATCTCGGCCGCCGACTTGCCCACGCCCGAGAAGACGGTGCGGCTGGCCGGGATACCGCCGGCCATGACCGTCATCAGCTCGCCGCCCGAGACCACGTCGGCGCCCGCGCCTTCCTTGGCCAGCACGCGCAGCACGGCCAGGCTGTCATTGGCCTTCACCGCGTAATGCACGCCCGCGTCCAGCCCCGCGTTTTTCAGCGCCTCGGCCAGCGCGCGGTAGCGGCGACGCAGCGTCCCGGCCGAATAGACCCAGGTGGGCGTGCCGGCGGCTTTGGCGATGACGTGCAGGGGCACGCCCTCGACCATCAGGCCATCGAAGGCATGGGCGGAAAGCTGGGGCCGGGCTGCGATCAGCTCGGCGAAGCTGGGGTCGGGCGTCTCATGCGCCACGGGAGAAGGCGAAGCCATGGCCCATCATGTCCCGTCCGGGGGGCCTTCGCCAAGGACTGGATGCGCCATGCCGGGCAGCTACGCCCCGAAGGCGTGCCCCAAAAGGCACGCCAAGGAAGCCACCTCGTTCCTTCTGCTGCAACTTTCCGCTACAATCCCCGCATGTCGATGACCATGCCCAGCCGCCGGTTGCTCTGGCCCGGCATCGCCACCCTGGCGATGCTCGCGGTGCTGATCGGGCTCGGGACATGGCAATTGCATCGCCTGGCCTGGAAAACAGCCCTTCTCGCCCGGTTCGAGGCGTCGGAGCAGGCGCCGCCGGTTCCGCTGCCCGAGCACCCGGAGCCTTGGGAGAAAGTCTCGGTCACGGGCCGCTATCGGCCTTCGCTCTCGGCGCTGGTCAATCTCGAGGTGCGGAACAACGTGCTGGGCTCGCGGCTGATCGTGCCACTGGAGCGGCGGGGCGCGCCGATGGTGCTGGTGGATCGCGGCTGGGTGCCGCTGGCCGGCGGGCCGCCGGTGGAATGGCCGCGCGGCGAGGTCACGGTCACGGGCTATATCAATCCGGGCGAGCAGCCGAGCATGTTCGCGGCCCATGACGACGTGGCGGCGCGGAAATTCTATACGCTCAATCCCAATGCCATCGCGCGCGGGCTGAAGCTCAATAATGTCGAGCCCTATGTCTTCGTGCTGCTGGACCCGGACCACCAGGGCATTCCGGAGCCCGCGAAGCATCTGCCGCGGCCGAGGAACAACCATCTGGGTTATGTGGTGACGTGGTACGGGCTGGCCGTGGCGCTGCTCGGAGTGTTCCTGGCCTGGGCCTGGCAGACGCGCCGGAGGGCGTGAGCCGCGCCCTCAAACTCAGCCCCGTCCTTGAGGAGGCCCTGCCCCCTCAAACTCCAGTCATCGCCTTGAGGGGCTCTGCCCCTCAAACACCCCGGCAGGGGGTACGACCCCCTGCACCGCGATCACCAAGTAACGGGTTTCCAAAGGCCTCAGGCCTTTGGTGGGGGTAAAGGGGGCAAAGCCCCCTTCATCCAGTCAGACGTCGAAGAAGACCGTTTCGTCATCGCCCTGGATATTGATCTCCAGGCGATAGGTCGGGATGGGCTTGCCCTCGACCTTGGTGGCGACCAGCGTCTTGCGGCGGCCCACCCATTCGATGCTCTTCAGCACCGGATCGGCCTCCAGCGCCGCCTCGTCCTCGGGGAAGTAGAGGCGGGTATGGAGGTGGATGTTGATGCCGCGCGCGAAGATGATGAGCGTGACGTGCCGCGCCTGCGGGCGGCCGTCGCGCCAGGGCACGATGCCGGGGCGGATGGTCTCGAAGAACCACTCCCCCGTGTCGAAGGCGGCACTCGCCCGGCCCCAACCGAGGAAATCGCCCGCATTATGCTTGCCCTCGGCATCGGCCTGCCACAGCTCGATCAGCGCGTCCTTCACGATATGGCCGGAGCCGTCATAGACGACGCCCTCGATGCGGATGCGCTCGCCCGCGCCCGAAAGCACATGCGGCTGCTCCTGCGTGCCATAGGCGAGGCCGGCGGCCACGGGCAGCAGGCCGATATGGACGTAAGGGCCGCCCGTCTGGGAGGGCGTTTCCTTGAGATATTCGATCGGCATGGCTCAGTGCCCTTCCGGCTTGTTCTCGAAGAAGGTCTGGCGGCGGCCGCGCAGCACCACGTCGAAGCGATAGGCCAAGGCGTCGAAGGGCACGGTATTGCCCATGTCGAGCTTCGCGATCAGCCGCTCACGCGCCGCCGGGTCAGGCAGCGTGTTCAGGATCGGGCAGAGCGGAACCAGCGGGTCGCCCTCGAAATAGAGCTGGCTGACCAGGCGCTGCACGAAGGCATGGCCGAAGATCGAGATATGGATATGGGCCGGGCGCCAGTCGCTGCCGTTGTTGCGCCAGGGATAAGGGCCGGGGCGGATGGTGCGGAAGAAGTAATTGCCCTCCGCATCGCTCATGCAGCGGCCGGTGCCGCCGAAATTCGGGTCCAGCGGCGCGAGGTAGCTGTCGTTCACATGGCGGTAGCGGCCGCCGGCATTGGCCTGCCACACCTCGATCAGCGCGTTGGGCACCGGGCGGCCGCATTCGTCCAGGATTTTGCCATGGACGATGATGCGCTCGCCGATGGCCTCGCCCGTCTTGCCGTAATTGCGGATGAGGTCGTTCTCGAGCGGGCCGAGCATCGAGGCCTTGAAGATGGGGCCTGCATTCTCGCCGGGGCCGGGCTCGATGGAGATGAGGGCGCGGCGCGGGCTGCGCAACACGCTCGTCTTGTAGCCGGGCGTCAATGCGGGCGGGTGCGAGGAGCGATCCCGCCGGATCACGTCACCGAGTTTCATGGGCATATTTCCTCCCGCGGGTCGTATCCCGCGACGAAGCCAGCATGACGTCGCGTGTTGCATGAATAAAGTCGGTTGTTATCATGCAATGCATGAACAACATCGATGGATTGGCGCTGGACGGGCATGCGCTGCGCCTCTTCCTCGCGGTGCTGGAGGAAGGCTCCGTCACGGCGGCGGCGGCCCGGCTGGGGCTGAGCCAGTCGGCGGCGAGCCATGCGCTGAACCGGCTGCGGGCGCAGTTGGGCGATCCGCTGTTCGTCAAGGCCGGGCGGGGCATCGCGCCGACGCCCCATGCGCGCGGCCTGGCGGGGAAGGTGCACACCATCCTCGATACGCTGCGCGAGCTGGCGCGGCCGGAGGAATTCGAACCCGCGCGGGCCAAGCTGAACCTCACCATCGCCGCCAATGACTTCCAGCGCGATCTGCTGCTGCCCGCCTTCTATGCGCGGGTCTCGGCCGTGGTGGCGGCGCTGGAGCTGCGGATCATCCCCTCCGGCGCGCCCCAGGCGGAATTGCTGCGCGAGCGGGATTGCGACCTGCTGATCACCCCCCTGCCCCCGTCCGGCACGGATATCGTGCAGAAGCGGCTGCTGGCCGATCGCTATGCCTGTTTCTACGACCCCAGCCTGCGCGCCGCGCCCCAGGGCCGGGAGGATTACCTCCGCGCCCAGCATGCGACGGTGATCCATGCCGAGGGGGAGGCGCTGGAATTCGACCGGAAGCTGGAGGCGCGCGGGTTGCATCGCGAGATCACCCTGCGCGTGCCGAGCTTTTCCGCCGTGGCGGCCTTCCTGCGGGGGAGCGACATGCTGGCGACCTTGCCGAGCCTGCTGCGGCATTCCGCGCTGCAAGGCTTCGCCAGCGTGCCGGTGCCGCTGGGGCCGGGCGGCAAGGCGCTGGAGCGGCTGCCGCTCTATCTCGCCTGGCACCGGCGGGACCAGCAGGACCCGCGCCATAGCTGGCTGCGGGAACAGATGATGCAGGTGGCGCGGGATGTGGCGGAGGGGGCGGGTTAGGTGACGGCCATAAATCTGCGGCACAACTTCACCCCTGACGATCTTCCCAAGATCGCTCACCTTTGGGCGCAACTCGGATGGGGGAGTGAAGATGAAACGGGGCAGCAACTCGTTCAGCAGGCTCTGATGGGCTCCAGTTGGATCGCCATGGCAGAGCTGAACGGGCAGTTCGCGGGCTATGCGCGGGCCTTGAGCGATGGCGTTCTCGTCACCTACCTCGTCGAGGTGGCCGTGCTGCCGTCATGCCGTCGACGGGGCGTCGGCGGTGCTTTGATCGACGCCTGCCTCCAAGCATTCCCTCATACGTCGATCTATGCGGATGCCTTGCCGGGTATTCTCGGATTGAACCGCCGACACGGCTTGGTTCCCCGCCCATCGCAGTTGACGGCTTGTTCGCGGGGGCCTCGGCCAAACGGGGCTGCATGAGGCCCAGGGAGGCCTCATTGGATCAAGCAGCCAGCGGGGTGCCCACCACGGTCAAGGCCGGCGCGATATCCAGCGTGTCGATGCCATTGCCCGTGCCGGGATCGAAGCGGGTGGCGATCTCGATGCCCTTTTCGGCGCTCATGCCCACGGCCATGACGGCCAGGGCATATTCGCGGCCCGAACCAATGGCGGTGAAGGCATCCTCGATGGCCCAGCGGCCGTCGCGCTGGTGCAACCAGCATTTGCCGTCCGGCGTCACTTCGAGGGCGGTGCACCAGCGGTCGCTGGACTGGCAATCGGGGCGCTCGCCGCCATTCTCGAGCCAGTCGAGCATCACGGAGGCGACGGGCCAGTCGCCGGTGGCGCCGATGAGGCGGCCGTCGGCGGTGCGGCGGATCTTGGTGGAGGAGTAGGTGGTGGTGCCCATCGAGATGCGGCGGTCGGCGGCCAGGATGCGGCCGTCCCAGGCAATGGTCGTCACGCGGGAGCCCCTCTAGTTTTTCTCGCAGTGCACCATCTGTAGCGCCCGCGTGACGCGAGGCTCAACCGAAATCCTCACAAACCCGTTATTATAACTGCCAAGTTGACGTTCACGCTTCGCCGCGGCGTAGCTCGGTACCGGCTCGGGGCGAGCCTGCGGAAGCCGATACCGCGCGATTCAGCCGACCAGCGGGTCCAGCTCGTCGGCGGGGAGCAGGCGGCGGAAGAGGCGGTTTTCGAGATACTCCACCCGGCTGGCGATATCGGTCATGGCGCAGAGCATCAGGCCGCGCAGCCAGACGGCCGGCGGGCCGCTCTTGCCCCCCTTCCCATCCCCCTGGCCGCTCAGCTCGATCTCGACCAACGCCTCGGCGCGCCCAGCCGCCAGCGGCAGGGTGGCGACGGCGGATTCCCCCGGCAGCAGCACGGAGGCGCGGGGCGGCGTGGAGAGGGAGCGGGCGTCGCGCAGCGTGACCTCGACCGTCTGGTCGAGCGGGGCGGCCAGTTCGAGATGCAGCAGCAGCGGCCCCTCGTCGGCCGGGGTCGAGATCTGCAGGCGGGCGATCTCGCGGCGACTGAGGCTGCCATTCTCCTCCAGCGCGAACCAGTCGCCCGGCGCCCGCACCAGTTCGGCGGCGGCCATTTCCGGCATGGGCACGGCGGCGGCGATGCGGCGGATGGGGTAGCGATGGCCGAGCCGCAGCGGCGGGCGCGGCGTCTCGCGGGGCGGCACGGCGGCGGCGGCGGAGAGCAGGTCATGCCCCACGGCCAGCCAGGAGCGCGGCGGCGGCGCCTCGGCCAGGCGCTTTTCGGCCTCAGCGAGGAAATCCACCTCGAAGATCATCTTCTCCAGCGTCTCGACCAGGGAGCGCTCGTCGCCGGGGTTGAAGAAGACGCCGGCCGCCTCCCCCGCCTCGAGCAGGGCGGAATGGCTCGGGATGACGGGCACCTTGCCGAAGGCGAGGCTCTCGGTGACCGGCAGGCCCCAGCCCTCATGGGAGCTGTTGTAGACGGTGAAGAGGCAGTCCGCGTAGAGCGCGCGCAGCTGCGGGTCCGGCAGGTCGGGAAAGAGCAGGATCGAGGAGGCGAGGCCCGGCACATTCTCGCGGAAGGCCAGGGCGGCGGCGGCCTCGGGCGGCTGGCGCCCGGCGACGACCAGCGGCGGGATGGCGGCACGCCCATGGCGGCGGATGAGCGTCGCCCAGGCGCTGAAGAGCATCAGATGGTTCTTGCGCGGCTCCATGCTGCCCACGCAGAGCACGAAGCCGCGGACCGAGCGCGGCAGGGGGGAGCGGCCAGGCTCGCGCGTCGAATCCATCGCGGCGAGCTGGATGACGGGCGTGCGCGGCATCATCCCGGGCAGGTGCCGGGCGGCGATCTCCTTCAGATCGGCCTGGGTGGCGCGGGAATTGGCGATCATGCCATCGGCCAGGAAGGCGGCATTGGCCAGCCAATGGGCGAAGTTGTTGACCATGGCCCGCGAGGTCATCTCGGGCTGGACCAGAGGCCCGCAATCATGGAGCAGCGGCACATAGCGCAGCCCGCTCGCCCGCCGCGCCTGGCGGAGTGCGGCGGCATGGTTGGGGCGCGACCAGGCGGTGCCCGGGTCGAACAGCACCTGGCCCTGGGGGAAGACGACCGGCGGGGCCGAGGCCATGGAGCCTTCGATCAGGCTCACCACCTCGCGCCAGGCCGGTTCCGTCTCCAGCCCGTCGATCCGCATCAGGTACATGAGCCTGGCGGCCAGGGCGAGCGGCACCCGGTGCCACTCCATCTGCTGCGGCAGCATGGCGACCATCAGCGGTGACACCTTCTGGCGCAGGGCCGCCTCGATAACGCCGAGTTGAACGCGCTGGATGCCCGAGGGGCGGCGCCGGCCGCGGGCCCAGGCGATGAGATCGGAGATATCGACCGCGACGGGGGCGATACCATCTTTGCGCAGCGCCGGCGCCTCGGCCCGGCCCGCGATGCTGCGATGGGCGAGGAAGGCGTATTCGCTCCAGGGCAGAGGATTGTCCCAGGCCAGGGAGACGGCGCGGGAATAGGCATCCTCCGCCTCGGCCAGGCGGCCAAGGAGCTTGAGGGCATGGCCGCGCTGGAGATGGACGTCGAAATCCAGCGGCATGACCTGGGAGGCCTGCTCGTAGAGCGAGAGGGCCTGGAGCCGGTCTCCAGCCTCCTTCAGGCAGTGCCCGCGCTGGATGAGGATGCCCGCATCCTGCGGCCGCAGCGCCAGATAGGCGCCATAGGCCTGTGCGGCGCCGAGCCAGTCCCGCCGGTCGCGGCAGGCATTGGCCTCGGCGAGGAGGGCGCGCGGATCGTCGGTGCTGGGGTCGCTGGCCATGATGTCATTATCCAGGGACGGCGCTTCTACGCCAAGAGTGTGCGGTAACGCCCTTCGCGCTTGTCGCCGCTACCTATAGGATCATCGCATGAACCGTCCCCGCGTCGCCATTGATGGCTTCAATCTCGCTCTCGACCAGGGCACCGGCGTTGCCACCTATGCCCGTAACCTGTCCTTCAGGCTGGGCCATATGGGCGGGGAGGTCAGCGTTCTGTACGGCACCCGCGCCGCGCCCTCCTTCAACCCGCTGATCCGCGAGATCGCCTTCTTCGACAACCGCGTGGGCGATATGCCGGCCTGGCTTAAATGGATGCGGGACGCGCAGCGGGTGATCATGGCGCCCTTCGGCGAGATCGCGACGCAGGTGCCGGTGACGGGCAAGGTCATCTCGACGACCTTCGAGAACCGCATGCCCTATTACGACCAGATCTGGAACGTGCAGGACATGTTCAGCCTGGGGAACAGCCATTTCCGCTATTGGTCGAACCGCCTGAACGTCTACATGCCCAGGCGGCCGCAGTTGATGCACTGGACCTATCCGCTGCCGCTGCGGATCAAGGGCGCGAAGAATGTCTATACCCTGCACGACCTCGTGCCGCTGCGCCTGCCCTACACCACCCTCGACAACAAGCGACGCTATTTCCGCCTCTGCCGCATGCTGGTGAAGAAGGCGGACCATATCATCACCGTCTCCGAAGCCTCGCGGAACGACATCATCAACCTGCTCGGCTGCCCGCCGGAGAAGGTCACGAATACTTATCAGTCCGTCGAGATCCCGCGGAAATTCGCGCATAAGCCGGAAGACGAGGTGCGGGACGAGATCGAGGGTTCCTTCGGCCTGCAGCACAAGGGCTATTTCATGTTCTTCGGCGCGATCGAGCCGAAGAAGAATGTCGGCCGCATGATCGAGGCCTTCCTGTCGTCGGGGTCGGACCTGCCGCTCGTCATCGTCGGCAAGCAGGCCTGGAAGAGCGACGAGGAGCTTCGCCTGCTCTTCGACGACCATATCCGCTACCAGGTGCAGGAAGGCAGCACGCTGCGCACGAAGCGCAAGATCATCCTGCTCGACTACGCGCCCTTCCGCCTGCTGGTCAGCCTGATCCGCTCGGCCAAGGCGGTGATGTTTCCCTCGCTCTACGAGGGTTTCGGCCTGCCGGCGCTCGAGGCGATGAAGCTCGGCACGCCCGTCATGACCTCGAACACCTCCTCCCTGCCGGAAGTGGTGGGCGATGCGGCCGTCTCGGTCGATCCCTATGACGTGCGGGCGATGATCCAGGCGATCCGCGCGCTGGATCGGGACGGCGACCTGCGCGGGCGCCTCTCCATCGAAGGCCCGCAGCGCGCGGCGCTTTTCGGGACGGAGCAGTACGAGCGCAAGCTCTCCGAAGTCTACAAGCGCCTGGGCGTGGATATGGAAGTGGGCACCGCGCCGGAACCGCATCTGGCCTGAGCGGACCGCTATCACGCCTATCCAGGGCCGCCCCAGCGATGGGACGGCCCTTTTTCATGCCCGCTTGACGCCGGGCCGAGGTGAGGATCAGAATGTGCGCAATACGCATTAAAATGCGCTATGCGCACAAACGGGACGGAACCGCGGCAGAATGGCCTCTCTCTCCGAGATCAGCGTGGATGTGCTCGTCTGCGGCGGCGGCATGGCCGGCACCGTGGCGGCCAGCGCGGCGGCGCGCGCCGGAGCAAGCACCTTGCTGGTCGAGCGCTGGGGCTTTCTCGGCGGCAGCGCCACGGCTGGGGCCGTGGGCCAGTTCGTGGGCTGGGAGACGGCGGCCGGGCGCCAGGTGATCCATGGCATGGCGGAGGAGATCGTCACCCGCCTCGCCAAGCATGGCGGCTCGGGCGGGCATACGCGCTTCGTCATGTCCACCGGCCATCCGATGGACCAGGTCTCCTACGACCCCGAGGTGCTGAAGCTCGTGCTGGACGAGATGGTGGCCGAGGCGGGGGCGAAAGCCCTCTTTCACAGCACCATCCTCGGCGTGGAGGCCCAGGCGGGGCGCATCGAGACGGTCTCGGTGCTGACCAAGGCGGGGCCCTTGACCATTCGCCCCCGCGTGGTGATCGACGCCTCAGGCGATCTGGACGTGCTGGCCCGCGCGGGGGCCGAATTCCTGCCACTGGCGGAGGACGAGGCACCTCAGCCGGCGACCATGATGTTCCGCTTCGGCCCCATCGATTTCGAGACTTTCGGCGCGCTGACGACGCCGGAACTCCAGGCGCTGGCCAAGAAGGGCGTGGAGAGCGGCGCCCTGGCCCGGGCCGCCCTGCATCAGAGCCGCATCCCCGGCACCGATGACGGCTGGTTCAACATCAGCCGCGTCAGCCTCGACGCGACCGATCCTTTCGCGCTCAGCGCGGGGGAGATGGAGGGGCGGCGCCAGGCCTTCTCGGCGGCCGCCTTCCTCACCGCGCATGTGCCGGGCTGCGAGAAGGGCCGGCTGGTGGCGCTGGCGGCCCAACTCGGCATCCGCGAATCCCGCCGGGTGAAGGGCGATTTCCTGCTCACCGCCGAGGATCTGCGCGCGCAGCGGCGCTTTCCCGATGCGGTGGCCGTCGCGGCCTATCCGATGGATATCCACCCCGCCAAGGGCGCCGGGCTGCATTTCGAGACGCTGGGCGGGGACAAGGCCTATGAGATCCCCTATCGCTGTCTGCTGCCCCTCGGGCTGGAGAATGCCCTCGTCGCCGGCCGCGGGATTTCCGCGAGCCACGGCGCCCATGCCTCGACCCGCGTGATGCCCACCACCATGGCGATCGGCCAGGCCGCGGGCGTCGCGGCGGCCATGGTCGCGCCGGGCAATGGCGGGACGCGCCAAGTCGATACCGCGCTGCTGCGCAGCCGCCTGAAGGAGGGCGGCGCCTATCTGCCCGACTGAATGACTTGCAAGAGCCTACCAGGAGGAAATCCAATGAAGAACATCTCCCGCCGCGGCCTTCTGGGCGCGAGCCTTGCCCTGCCCGCCTTCGGCGCCGCCCGGGCGGCCGAGAGCTGGCCCAACCGGCCCGTGCGCGTCATCGTGCCCTTCGCCGCCGGCGGCCCGGCCGATGGGCTGGCGCGGATGCTCGCCGAGCAGGTGCTGGGGCAGAAGCTGGGCCAGCCCTTCGTGGTGGAGAACCGCGCGGGCGCGGGCGGCGTGATCGGCACCGCCGCCGCCGCCCAGGCCACCGATGGCCATACGCTGCTCTTCGGCAGCATCAGCATGACGATCGTGCCGCATCTGCAGGCCCAGCCCGTCGGCTATGACGTGGTGAAGGATTTCGTGCCGCTGGCGCAGATCGCCTCCACGCCTTTCCTGCTGGTAGTGCCTGCGAAGTCGCCGATCAAGGACGTGAAGAGCCTGGTCGAGGCGGCCAAGGCCAATCGCGGCATGAGCGCGGCCAATAGCGGCTACGGCACCCTCTCCCACCTCACCGCCGAGCTTTTCAATCGCCAGGCGGGCATCAATCTGGACCCGGTCGTTTATCGCGGCGAGGGCGTACTGATGCCCGATCTGCTGAGCGGCACGGTGGGGCTCGGCTTCCTCACACTTTCCTCGCTGCTGCCGCATCTGCGCGCGGGCACGGTGCGGGCGCTGGCCGTCGCCGGCCCCGCGCGGCTGCCGGAACTGCCGGAGGTGCCCACCCTGGCCGAGGCGGGCTTCCCCGGCGTGGAGGTGGATGGCTGGCAGGCGATGTTCGCGCCCAAGGCCACGCCGGCCGATGGCATCGCGCGGCTGAAGACGGTGCTGGCCGAGGCCATGGCGGAGCAGGGCGTCCGCGAGCGCATCACGGGTTTCGGCGCGGTGCCCGCCACGCGCAGCGCGGCGGACTTCGCCGCTCTCGTGCCGGCGGAATACAAGCGCTGGGGCGATCTCGTGAAGGAGCGTAATATCAAGATCGACTGACGGGAGATGGGCCTATGGATGGCGAGACGGAAGACCCGCGCAGCCGCACTTTCGTGACGGCCTTCGCGCGCGGCCTGGACGTCATCCTCGCCTTCGGGCCGGGGGCGTCGCGGCTGACGCTTTCCGAGGTCGCGCTGCGGGCGGGGGTGGATCGCGCCGTGGCGCGGCGGGCGCTGCTGACGCTGGTGGAGCTGGGCTATGCGCGGAGCGAGGGGAAGCATTTCTCGCTCACGCCGAAAGTCCTGAGGCTGGGGCAGGCCTTTCTCGGCGGCGAGGACATGGCGCGGCAATTGCGCCCGGCGCTGGACGCGCTGGCGCAGCGCATCGGGCAGAATGCCTCGCTCACCGTGCTGGACTATCCCGACATCCTGCATATCGCCCGCGCCGAGCCTCCCGCGAGCGCCTTCCGCTTCGCGCTGAAGACGTCGGAACGCATGCCGGCGACAGCCACCGCCTCGGGCCGCGTGCTGATGGCGGGTCTGCCGGAGAGCGAAGTGCTGGCGCTGCTCCAGCGCGCGCCTCTGCCCCGCTTCACCGCGCGGAGCGTGACGAGTCTGGCGGCGATGATGGCGGCGCTGCGCCAATGCCGCGCGCAGGGCTTCGCCGTGCTGGATGGCGAATTGGAGGAGGGTTTCGTCTCCGCCGCCGTGCCGCTGCTGGATCAGGGCGGCCGGTTGCGCGCGGCCGTCGCCACGAGCAGCCACAGCACCCGCCTCGATGCTGACCGTCTCGCGCAGGAGATCGTGCCGCTGATGCGTGAGGCGGCGCGCGAGATGGGCAGCGCGATTTTCTAGAGCTGGCCTCGATCGGACGGGATCATCCGACCGCGCCGGGAGGCGAACGGCCTGTGTTGCGCAGGAGCCCGCGCTAGAATTCCACGGCGATGGTGATGAGCGAATGGTCGCTCAGCACGCGCCCGTCCGGCGCGAGCGGGGCGATCATCCGCGGGTCGCTGACCTTCATGCCGCGGGTGCAGAACCAGTCGAGCTGCTTCTCCCCCGCCCCGCCCGACCAGGTGCTGGGGCGGCAGCTCGCGCCGGCCGCGTTGCAGGCATCCCAGTCATAGCCGCGCTCGCGGCCGCTCTGGAACAGCAGCTCCCGCGCATCGTCGAGCCCGCCCGCCGCGACGGCGGTGTTGAGATCGCCACCGATGATGATGGGCAGGCCCTGCGCATAATCTTCGAGCGCGTCGAAGAGATGGCGCATCTGGCGATCACGCCCCGCGAAGTCGCTGGCGCTTTCGAGATGCACGCTGCAAGCGACGAAGACCTTGCCGCCGTGATGGAAGGTGGCGGCGACGGCATTGCGGCGGCCGATGCGGCGCTGGCCGCCCTTGGGCGAGATATACCAATCGGCCTCGGGCGGCAGATGGATCACCACGGGCCGGTCGAAAGGCAGGGCGCTGGTGAAGCCGTTGCCGTGGAAGCCGAGGCGATTGCCTTCCTCATTGCCGTCGATGGCAATGGGCGCCTTCATGGCGACGAGTTCGAGGAATTCGAGGCCGAAGCCATAGCCATGCCCGAGATGCTCGGCCAGGAGCCGCGTGGTGTGGCGCTGGCCGGTACGGTGGCAGCCATTGTCGACCTCGCTCAGCAGCACCAGGCCGGCGCCCTGGGTGCGGAGCAGATCGGCCGTCTCGCCGGGGAAGAGGCAGCGCTCGACATTCCAGGCGGCGATGCGCAGCGGGCCGGGCGGCACGGGGGCCTGGGCCTGCCCGCCCGTCTCGACCTCGCCGAAGGCCGCGATGCCGGCCATGGCCTCGTCATGGGCCTCCAGCGTCGCGGGAAGGTCGAGGAAGCCGGCGCGCCGGGCGGCGCTTTCGGCGGTGAGTGCGGTGACGGGGGTGCTCATGCCGCCGGCGCATAGGACCGGAAGGCGACAGCCGAGTTACAGCAGCGTGATGCTTCGATGGCATCTCGCCTCCCTTCCCCGATGCCTCGGCTTGAGGAAGGATGGGCGCATCGCAAAAGGAACCCGAGCATGGCTACCGACATCCTCACCGCCATGATGCATCTGCTCGCCGCGCGGAAGGACCGCACCTGGATCAGCGCCCTGCCCACCGGCGCCCGCCCGCAGACCATGGCGGAAGCCTACGCCGTGCAGAAGGCCGTGGCGGAGCATCTGGGGCCCATCGTCGGCTGGAAGGTCGGCGCCTCGACGCCGCAGGCGATGCCGCAGGGCGCACCGCTTCATGCCGACACGGTCTTCAAGGATGGCATCAGCCTGCCGGCGACCATGTTCAACGTGATCGGTGTGGAGGCCGAGGTGGGCTATGTCATGGCCCGTGACCTGCCGCCGCGCGACGAGCCCTATGCGGCCGAGGAAGTGCTCGACGCGATCGGGAGCATGAACCCCTTCATCGAAATCGCCGATACGCGCTTCACCGGGCTCGGCGTCAGCGAAAAGCTCAGCCATTTCGCCGACCAGTCGGGCCACGGCGCGCTGGTCGTCGGGCCGGGGCTGGATCACTTCCGCCATCTGGACGTTGCGACGCTGCCCATGAAGCTCATCATCAACGGCAAGATCGCCGATGAGAAGACCGGCGCGCTGAATTGCGGTGATCCGGTGCGGCTGATCCAGTGGCTGGCCGATGAGGGCGCGGTTCCCTATGGCGGCCTCAAGGCCGGCCATGTCATCACGACGGGAAGCTGGAACGGCTGCCCCCTCTTCTCCGCGCCGCTCGACATCACGGTGAGCTTCGAGGGCCTCGGCTCTGTCTCGATGAAGATCGACTAGCCGATCTCAGCGCGCCGGGACGAGCCAGGCCCGGCGCGCGAAGGGGCGGCCTCCGTCATTGCCGTAGATGTTCCGCGCGCGGCCGATGAGGTCGCTCTCGGGGATGAAGCCCGTGTCGAAGCGGCTATCGGCGGCATTGTCGCGATTGTCGCCGAGCACGAAGTAATGGCCCGGCGGCACGGTGAAGAGCCGGGTATTGTCGCCCGGCCCCGCATCGCGGCTGTTCAGCACTAGATAGCGCGTGCCGTCGGGCAGGGTCTCGCGCTGCAGCGTGGCCGCCTCACCCCAGCTGTTGACGAAGGGCCCGACCGTTTCGAGCGAGACGGCTTCTCCATTCAGTTGCAGCACGCCGTCGATCATCTGCACGCGGTCGCCCGGCAGGCCCAGGACGCGCATCACATAGCTCGTGGAGAGGCGCGGCACGCGGAAGACGGCAATGTCGCCGCGCTTCGGCTGCGCGCCGAAAAGCCGGCCCTCGATGGGCAGCGGGACGGCCAGGCTGTAGCGGCCGATGCCATAGGCGGATTTCGAGACCATGAAGTTGTCGCCCGGCAGGAGATTGGGCTCCATGCTGGACGAGGGCACGCGGAAGGGCTCGATGACGGTGCCGCGCACGCCCAGAGCGAGAATCTGCGGCAGGATGATCCCGATCGCGACGACGGCGAGCCCATCGGCATACCAGCGAACCGGCAGGCTGCGGCGGCGGAAGGGCAGCACCAGCAGCAGCGAGACGATGCAATAGGCGGCCCAGAGCGTCGGCAGCAGCACCCCGCTCGGCCAGGGCGGCAGCGGCCAGGCGGCGATGGCCCAGAAGATCGGGAGCAGGAAGAGCGCCAGGAAGCTGACCAGCGCGAGCCCGCCGCGCCCGATCCAGAGAAAGCCCGCCGGGGCTGCGAAGAAAGCCGTGATGAGGAAGGTCGTCCAGAAACGGCGCGGGCCGCGCTCGGGTGTCGTCATGCGAAGTCTCGTCGTTGCAGCAGGCGGGAAATTAAACCCGCCCGTCGCCTCGCACGACTGACAAGCCCGTGCCCGGAGATCTCGGGCGGTGCCTCAGCTACCCCAGAGCCCATGCTCCCAGCTGCGGGAGAGGCGCAGCGCGGAGAGGATCAGGCCGACATGCGAATAGGTTTGCGGGAAATTGCCCCAGAGCATGCCCGTGCGCGGATCGACGTCTTCCGCCAGCAATCCGACATGGTTGCGGCGGGACATGAGCTGCTCGAAGAGCTTGCGCGCATCCTCGACGCGCCCCGCGGCGGCCAGGGCATCCACATGCCAGAAGGAGCAGACGAGGAAGGCGACCTCGGCCTGGCCGAAATCATCGGCCATGTCGTAGCGCAGCAGCATGCCGTCGCGCATCAGGCGCTTCTCGATCATGTCGATCGTGCCGATGAAGCGCGGGTCCTTCGCATCGATGAAGCCGATCTCGGGCAGGAGCAGCAGAGCAGCATCCATGCCGTCGCTCTCGAAGCTTTCCACGAAACAGCCGAGGCTTTCGTTATAGCCGCCCGTCAGGATGGCCTCATGCAGCCGCTCCGCCGAGGAGCGCCAGCGCGTCGCCTCGCGTTCCAGGCCGAGATGATGAGCGATATGCGACAGGCGCTGCACGCCCGCCCAGCACATGGCCGCCGAGAAGGTATGGACGCGGGCGCGGCCGCGATATTCCCAGATGCCGGCATCGGGCGTCAGCGCCACGCGCTCGGCCTGTTCGCCCAAATGTTCCAGCAGCCGGAAAAGCTCCACGCCGGCGGGCTTCGGCAGGCGGTGGTCGAAGAACATCTGCGCGGCGGCGAGGATGACGGAGCCATAGACGTCGTTCTGCACCTGCTCGGCCGCCTGATTGCCCACACGCACCGGGCCCATGCCGAGGAAGCCCGGCAAGGCGGGGGCGATCCATTCCGGCATGGCCATGGAGGGCACGACCGGATAGCAGGGCTTGAGCGGCCCGCCGCCGGCCTGCGCGACCAGGTTGGTCACGTAACGGATGTAATCCTCCATGGTGCGCGTCGCGCCGAGGCGGTTCAGCGCCTGCACGGTGAACATCGCATCCCGCAGCCAGCAGTAGCGATAATCCCAGTTCCGGCTCGTGCCCGGCGCCTCGGGGATGGAGGTGGTCATGGCCGCGATGACGGCGCCCGTCTCCTCGAAGGCGGAGAGCTTGAGCGTGATGGCGGCGCGGATCACCTCGTCCTGGAACTCGAAGGGCAGCGAGAGAACGCGCGTCCAGTCGAGCCAGTACTGTTCGGTGGCGTGCAGGAAGTCGCGGCCCAGCTCCTCCGGATCGCCCTGCACGGTCTCGTCGGGGCCGATGAGCATGGTGATCGGCTTATCGACGAGGAAGGGCGCCTCTTCCGTCACATAGGCCAGGGGCGCGTCGGTGGTCACGCGCATGCCCCAGGGGGAGAGGCTGAAGCGGATATGGTTGGAGCCGCCGCGCCGCTCGGGAGCATTCGCACCCCAATTCTCGGTGGGGCGCACGACGATGCGGATCATCGGCCGGCCACGCAGGGGCTCGATGCGCCGCACCAGCATGGGCGGGCGGAAGCTGCGGTTGAAGCGGTGGAAGCGCGGCGCAAAATCGATGATGCGCACCGCATTGCCCTCGGCATCCTCGAGCTCCGTCTCGAGAATGGCCGTGTTGCGCCGGTATTGCTGCTGGCCGCTCACCTGATTGACGAGGGCAGCCTCGAAATAGCCCTGCTCGGGCTCCTGCCCGGCCAGCAGCGCGCTGAAGACCGGGTCCCCATCCATGCGGGGCCAGCAGAACCACAGGCAGCGGCCCGAGGGATTGAAGAGGGCGGAGACGATGCCGTTGCCGACGAGGGCGAGATCGAGCGGTTGGTTCTGGCGGCCCTGGCCGGGGGATTGCTCGGCGCTCGCCCCCTGGTCCTCCGCGCCCTGAACCGCCTCGGGCGGGCGCTCGACGGCCGGGGTTACGGCCGTGTCGTGCTCCAGCTCGCTCGTCTTCTCGGTCATGCGGTTAGACCCCTCCATCTCATCCCCTCCCTTGTGGGAGGCTTATCTGGCCAGCGGACAACGCCCCAGCCCCTGCTGGGTTACAGCAGGGTAGCGGCGTCTCCGGCCCGAAGAGGTCACATAGTTCCACGGAATGTGAGGGGGAGAGGGCGCCCGATCACAGTCCTGGCAGGCGGCTCAATACATCGCGCCCCGTGCGGCGATGGGCCAGAGGCACTCCACCCTGCCGTTCCGCACGCCGACATACCAGTCATAGCGATCGACCGTCGGGTCACAATGGCCGGGCACCAGGCGCAGCTTCTCGCCCAGTTTCGGCGCGGCGCCGCCCTCGATCCGCAGCGTGCCGTGCTCGTCCGAGGCGCCGGCATAGCGCACGCCGGCGCGCTGCCAGACCTGGGGCATGCCGGAATCGATCGAGACGGCCTTGTGGCCCGCATCCAGCACCGCCGTATCGCCCCGTGGGGCGCTCATCACCGTGGAGAGCACGAAAAGCGAGTGGCGGAAGGGGGGCGGCCCCTCGTTGCGGGCGTAATCGGCATCCATGAAAGCATAGGAGCCGGCCTGCATCTCGGTATAGACGCCGCTCGTCGCCTCATGCGGGAAGGTGCCGGTGCCGGCGCCGCCCACGATGTCGCAGGAAAGGCCGCGCTGGCGCAGTTGCTCGACGGTGCGGCGGGTTTCCTCGACCGCGCCCTGGATGGCGGCGGAGCGCGCATCGGGCGAGCGGATATGCTGGGCGCTGCCGTGATAGGCCTGCAGGCCGCCGAAGGTGAGGTGCTTGCTGCCCGCGATGCGCTCGGCCAGCCACACCGCCTCGGGGCCCGGTGTGACGCCGCAGCGGCCCGCGCCGACATCGATCTCGACCAGGACGGTGATGCGGCGCTTCGCGGCCTCGGCCACTTCCTCCAGCGCCGCGACATGGGCGGCGTCATCGGCGCAGACGGCGACCTGGGCGATGGTCTGCAGCGCGGCGAGCCGGGCGAGCTTGCGGGCGCCCACCACCTCGTTGCTGACCAGGATATCGGGGATGCCGCCCCAGGCCAGCACCTCGGCCTCGCCCACCTTCTGCACGCATTGCCCGATGGCCCCGCGCTCCATCTGGAGGCGCGCGATGACGGGGGATTTATGCGTCTTGGCATGGGCGCGCAGGCGCACGCCGTGCGGGATGAGCATCGCCGCCATGGCATCGAGATTGGCTTCGAAGGCATCGAGATCGATCAGGAGCGCGGGGGTGTCGACCTCGTCCTCACGCATGCCGGGCTCGGCGGGCGGCGCTTGCAGCATCGTTAATCCTTGGATTGAAGCAGCCGTGAGTTAGCCCGGTATCGGGCGGGCGGTCCAGCGCCCCCGCCCCTGCCCTGTCCCCTCAGCCGAAGAGGGGCTCGACGGTCTGGACCTCTTCGATGGTCGGCGGCGTCCAGCGAGCGGTGCCGTCCTTGTCGACCAGCACCGAGCGCACGCCCTCGGCGAAATCGGGGTGCACGGTGACGGTGCGGGTCAGGCAAAGCTCCGTATAGAGGCATTCCCGCAGCGACATCTTTGCCGCCCGCGCCAGCAGCTCATGCGTCACGAAGAGGCTGGTGGGCGACATGCGGCGGAGGATGGCGAGCTGGGAAGCGGCCCATTCCGTGCCTTCGGCCTCCAGGGCCGCGATGATGGCCGGGACGGAACCGGCGCCGAAGCAGCGGTCGATGGCCGGGCGCTGGGCGGCGACGGCGCCCGGCGGCACCGGCTGCGCGAAACGCTCCACGACCCCGGCATCGCCCGTGAGCAGCGCCTCGCGCAGGGCGGGCAGCGAGGCGCGCGGCACGAAATGGGTGGCGAGCCCGGCTTCCACCGCCTCGGGACCTTTCAGCCGCGCGCCGGTCATGGCGATCCAGAGGCCGAGCTTGCCCGGCAGGCGGGGCAGGACATAGCTGGTGCCGACATCGGGGAAGAGCGCGATGGCCGTCTCCGGCATGGCCAGCAGCGCATTCTCGCTGACCACGCGATGCGAGCCATGGACGGAAACGCCGAGCCCGCCGCCCATGCAGACGCCGTCGATCAGGCTCACCCAGGGCTTGCCGAATTCGGCGATGCCCTGGTTCACGGCATATTCCGTGGTGAAGAAACGCTCGACCGTGTCGTGGTCGCCATCCAGCACCGCCTGGCGCATGGCCCGCACGTCGCCGCCGGCGCAGAAGGCCTTGCCCCCGGCCCCTTCCAGCACGACCAGCTCCACCTCGGCATCGGCTTTCCACTCCTCGATGGCGGCGCCGAAACCGTCGATCATCGCCTGGTCCAGCGCGTTCAGGGCGCGGGGGCGGTTCATCAGGAGCGTGCCGGCCGGGCCCTCGCGGCGGGCGATCAGGCTGGGTTCCGTGGCGGCATCATTGGCGGCTGCGGTCATGGGCGGGTGTTTCCCTCGGTTCCTCTCCTTCCCGCCTAGCCCCGGCCGCCGGAGCAGGCAAGCCATCCGCCTTCTTCGGCCGGGGCATTCGACGGAGTTGACGCGCGGCGCGGCTCACGCCAAGCCTCAGACAGTTGAGGAGAGTGGCGAATGGCGTCTGCGCTGGTTCGGTTCGAGGGCGTGCGGAAATCTTATGCCCCGGGGCAATGGGCGGTGCATGAACTCGACCTGGACGTACGCCAGGGCGAGCTGCTGACCCTGCTCGGCCCCTCCGGCTCGGGCAAGACGACCACGCTGATGATGCTCGCGGGCTTCGAATTGCCGAGCGAGGGGCGCATCCTGCTCGAGGGGCGCGATATCGCGAAGCTGCCGCCGCATAAGCGGGGTATCGGCGTCGTCTTCCAGTCCTATGCGCTGTTTCCCCACATGAACGTGGCGCAGAACGTCGCTTTCCCGCTGGAGGTGCGCGGCATCGGCCGGGCCGAGCGGGAGGAACGGGTGAGGAAGGCGCTGGCGACCGTGCGCCTCGACGGCTTCGCCGAGCGCCGCCCGTCCCAGCTCTCGGGCGGCCAGCAGCAGCGCGTGGCGCTGGCGCGTGCCATGGTCTTCGAACCGCCGATCGTGCTGCTGGACGAGCCGCTGGGTGCGCTGGACAAGGCGCTGCGAGAGGAGATGCAGTTCGAGATCCGCGCCCTGCATCAGCGGCTGGGCATCACGATGATGTATGTGACCCACGATCAGGCCGAGGCGCTGACCCTCTCGGACCGGATCGCGGTGTTCAGCCAGGGGCGCATCGCCCAGCTCGCCACCCCGCGCGGCATGTATGACGACCCGCAGAACGCTTTCGTCGCGGGTTTCATCGGCGAGAACAACCTGCTGCCGGGCAAGGTGCGCTCGGTGACGGATGGCGTCGCGACGGTGGCGTTGGACTGCGGGCCGGAAGTGGTGGGCCGCGTGGTGGATGCCGGCGGGCCGGGCTCCGATTGCTGGCTCGCCATCCGGCCCGAGCGCGTGGCGGTCGCACCGGTCGAGGCCGAAGCGCTGGGCGAAGGCGCCCTGCCCGGCAAGCTGCAGGAAGCGATTTTCCAGGGCGACCATACCCGGCTCAGGGTGACGCTGGGCAATGGCGGCGAAATCGTCGCCAAGCGCCCGGCCGGCGGCGGCGCCCTGCCCGACCCAGGCGGCCCGGCGGCGCTGGCCTGGAGCGAGGGCGACGCGCGGGTGTTCAGGCGCTGATCATGGACCGGCGGCACCGCCGCTTCCTGCTCTCGGTCGATGGCGCGCCGATGGGACGGCGGCTTGATCCGGCCTGCGGGATAAGCGCGCCCCGCCCGGATTTCGCACGGCCTCGAACTGGTTTATGCCGAACCTCCATACTCGGAGGAAACGACGCGCATGACCGCCCCCCTGCCCCTCGCCGGCCTCAAGATCGTCGAGCTCGGCCATTACATCGCGGGCCCCTTCGCCACGCGGCTGCTCGCCGATATGGGGGCCGAGGTCATCAAGATCGAAGCGCCGGAGGGCGATCCGGTGCGCGGCTGGGGCGCCAAGCATGAGGGCCATCCGGTCTGGTTCAGCATCCATGGCCGCAACAAGCTCTCCGTCACGCTCGACCTGAAGTCCAAGGAGGACCGGCCGAAGCTGCTGGCCCTGCTCAAGCGCGCCGATGCGCTGGTCGAGAATTTCCGCCCCGGCTATCTCGAGCGGCTGGGCATCGGGCCCGAGGCGCTGCATGCGATGAACCCGCGCCTCGTGATCGCCCGCATCTCCGGCTATGGGCAGGACGGGCCCTATCGCGAGAAGCCCGCTTTCGGCGCCATCGGCGAGGCCATGGGGGGCCTGCGGCACCTCACCGCCAATCCGGGCCAGACCGACCTGCCCCCGCCCCGCTGCGGCGTCTCGATCAGCGACGATCTGGCGGGCATGTATGCCGCCATGGCCGTGGTTTCCGCCTGCTGGGGGCGCGATCGCCAGGGCGAGAATGGCAAGGGGACGGTGATCGACCTCGACCTCGTCACCTCCGTCTTCTCGCTCATGGAGGGGATGGCGCCTGAATATTCCCTCTTCGGCAAGGTCAGGCAGCCCGCCGGGGCTGCCATCCTCACCGCGGCGCCCACCAACACCTATCCCTGCGCGGACGGAAAGTGGCTCTGCATCGCGGGGAATTCCGACCTCATCTATCGCCGCCTGATGGCGGTGATCGGCCGGCCCGACCTGGGCGAAGACCCGCGCATGGCCACCAATGGCGGGCGCTGCGCCCATGCCGCCGAGCTGGACGAGGCCATCGCCGTCTGGACCCGCACCAAGACCGCCAAGGAGGCGCAGGACACGCTGGAGGAGGCCGACGTTCCCTGCTCGCGCCTCTACGACATCCGCGACTGCGCCGAGGACCCGCATTTCCGCGCGCGCGGCACCATCATGGAAGTCGAGGACCCGCTGATCGGCAAGGTGCTGCATCCTTCCGCGCCCTTCCGCTTCCAGGGCATCAGCCCGCAGGAAATGGTGCGCTGGACCGGGCCTGAAATCGGCGCGCATAACGACTACGTCTTCAAGGAACTGCTCTCGGCGGAGGAGATCGCGTGATGGCGAAGAGTGTAACGATCAGCGAGGTGTCCCCGCGCGACGGTCTGCAATCCATCGGCCCCTTCGTGCCGACCGAGACCAAGATCGCCATGGTCCGCGCGCTCCACGAGGCGGGGGTGCGGCATATGGAAGTGGGCAGCTTCGTCTCGCCCAAGCATGTGCCGCAGATGGCCGATACGGCCGAGGTGCTGAAGGTGGCGCAGACCCTGCCCGGCCTCGCGCCGACGGTGCTGGTGCCGAACCGCAAGGGGTTCGAACTCGCCATGGCGGCGGGGGCCACGCATATCGGCGTCTTCATGTCGGTGACCGAGCAGCACAACCAAGCCAATGTCCGCCGCTCGCGCGAGGAGAGCTTCGCCGACCTCGCCGAGATCGTCCGCGCGGCGCCGAAGGGCGTCTCGATCCGCTTCAACCTCTCCTGCTGTTTCCATTGCCCCTTCGAGGGCGTGGTGCCGGAGAGCACGCCGATCGAATGGGCCGCGCGCGTCGCAGCACTCGACCCGGCCATGGAAATCTGCCTCGCGGATACGACGGGCAATGCGGCGCCCGATCAGGTGGGCCGCGTCTTCGCCGCCGTGACGGCCGCGAGCCCCAACCCCTTCGCCTATCATGGGCATGACACCTACGGCATGGGCGTGGCCAATGCGGCGGCTGCCTATGCCGCCGGGTGCCGCGTGTTCGACGGTGCCGCGGGCGGGCTCGGCGGCTGCCCCTTCGCGCCGGGGGCGACGGGCAATGTCGCGACGGAGGATCTCGTCTGGCTCTTCAACCGCATGGGCGTGGAGACGGGCATCGACTGGCAGAAGCTGCTCAAAGCCGCCGATCTGGCCGCGAGCGTGCCGGGCGGGACGCCGGGCGGGCATCTGCGCGCGGTGCCGGCGGCGCGGAAGGCGGCGTGAGCACGCCTATCGGCCTCACCCTCGTCACGCTCGGGGTCTCGGATGTCGGGCGGTCGGCCGCCTTCTATACGGCACTCGGCTTTCACCGCGTCGCCAAGAAGCATGAGGGCGTCGCCTTCTTCCGGGCCGGGGGCACGGCGCTGTCGCTCTTTCCGCGCGCTGATTTGGCGAAGGATGCCGGGGTCTCGCCGGAGGGCAGCGGCTTCGCCGGCATCAGCCTGGCCATCAACCGGCCGGACGAAGGCTCGGTGGATGCGTTGATCGCCCTGGCCACCTCGCTGGGCGGGAAGGTCGTGAAGCCGGCCCATAAGGTCTTCTGGGGCGGCTATTCGGGCTATTTCGCCGATCCGGACGGGTTCCTGTGGGAAGTGGCGCATAACCCCTTCTTCCCGCTCGATGCCCAAGGGCGCATGACCATACCGGAATAGCTATTTCGCCGCGCATCGAATCTGAGTAGAAACAAGAACGTGCGCGTCGTTCTTCTCATCCTGTGCCTACTCGTCTCGGCCTGCGCCTCGCGCGCGCCGACGGGGGCCATGACCGGCAGCTTCGGGCGGGACCTGTCCGAGCCGGTTTCCTGCGTGCCCTATGCCCGGGCGCGCTCGGGCATCCTGTTGCAGGGCGATGCCTGGCAATGGTGGGGTGCCGCCCCCGCCTATAGCTACAGCCGGGGCAGCAGCCCGCGCGTGGGCAGCGTGATGGTGATCGGCCGCACCAGCCGGATGCGCGACGGCCATGTCTCCGTCGTCACTCGCATTATCTCCGACCGCGAAATCCGCGTGGACCACGCCAATTGGGCCTCGGGCTCCGCCAAGGGCCGCATCGCGCGCGACCAGCGCGTGGTCGATGTCTCACCGCGCAATGACTGGTCGCTGGTCCGCGTCTATTATCCGCCGATCAACGACCTCGGCACCTCGAACTATCCCGTTCTCGGCTTCGTCTATGCCTCGCCCGGGACGCTCGCCTCGCGCTGATCAGACCAGGTTGTGGTCGGTCGTGGTGACGGTCGTGCCGGAATGGATGGTCAGCTCGTAGGTCGTGTCCCCGTCATAGGCGAAGGCGCGGGCGTAATAGGTGCCGGCGGCCAGCGTCATCGAGATGCTCTCATCGGCCGTGCCGGTGTGATAGGAGCCACCGATGGGCTGGCCCTGCGCGTTGAAGAGTTGCAAGTCCACATCGGCGGAAAGCTCACTCACCGTCACCGTGACGGCGCCGTTCGAGGAGACGGTGAAGCGGAAATAATCCTCCGTATCCTGCGTCAGGCTCAGATACTCGTTCACCACCGTATCGGTGCTGGTGAGCGTGCCGAGGTCCCGCGCCGTCGCGATGGTATTGCCGGCCGTATCGGGCGGCGGATCGTCGTTGCGGATGGTGCCCGTCGCGGTCGGGGCGGTGATGGTGCCGCCGGTGGGCTTGCTGAGCGTGACGGTGAAGCCCTCGTCATTCTCGTAACTGCCATCGCCGGCGACGCCGATGGTGATGGTCTTGGTCGTCTCGCCCGCCGCGAAGCTCACCGAGCCCGCGGGCAGCACGCCACCCACGAAATCGGCGGCGCTGGCGGCATGATCGCCCGAGCCGGTCACCGCCCAGGCCACGCTGCCCGCGCCGGTCGTATCGCCCGAGCGGGTGATGGTGAAGGTGAAGGGCGTGGTGCCGCTATTGCCCTCGGCCTTGTCGCTGCTCGCGGCGGCGATGCCGAAATAGGAGGGCGGCACGTCATCGTTGCGGATGATCGACGTGGCGGCCGCCGTCTTGATCTCGGCACCCGTCGGGTCGCTCAGCGAGACGGTGAAGCGCTCGTCCTGCTCGACGATGCTGTCGCCAGCGACATTCACCGTGATGGTCTTCGTGGTCTCGCCGACGCCGAAGGTGATGGTGCCGGAGGGGAAGGCACCGCCGACGAAGTCATCGGCCGAGGCGGGCTTGCTGGTCGAGCCCGCGACGCTCCAATCCACCGTCGCGCCGAGCGACGTGGACCCGGTGCGCGTCACGGTGAAGGTGAAGGCGGTGCTCGCGCCCGTGCCTTCGCTCTTCTCGGTCTGATCGGCGGCGATGGCGAGATAGGCCTTCACCACATCGTCGTTCAGGATCGCGCCCGTCGCGCTCGGCGTGGTGATCTCGGCCCCCGTCGCATTGCTCAGCGTGACGGCGAAGCGGTCGATCTGCTCGTAGAGAGTATCGCCCTTCACATAGACGGTGATGACCTTGCTGGTCTCGCCCGCCGCGAAGGTGATGGTGCCGGTGGGGAATTTGCCGCCGGTGAAATCATCGGCCGTGGCGGGCTTGCTGGTGGTGCCAGCGACCGACCAATTGGCCGAGGCGGCGCCCGTGGTATCGCCGCTGCGCGTCACAGTGAAGGTGAAGGGCGTGGAGCCGCTGTCGCCCTCGTTCTTCGTCGCGTCGAGGGCGCGGATGGCGAGGAAGCTGCTGGCCACGTCATCGTTGCGGATCACGCCCGTGGCGGCGCCGGTGCCGATCGTCGCACCCTGCGGATCGCTCAGCACGACGCGGAACCGTTCGTCGGCCTCGAAGACACTGTCGCCCGCGACATTGATGGTGATGACCTTGCTCGTCTCGCCGGCCGCGAAAGTGACGCTGCCGGAAGGCATCACGCCGCCCACGAAATCGGCGCCCGTGACGGGGGCGGTCGTCTTGCCGTCCACCGCCCATTTGACGGTCGAGGCCTCGAGCGTGCTGCCGCTGCGGGTGATGGTGAAAGTGAAGGGCGTCGAGCCGCTATTGCCCTCGGCCTGCACCGCCTTCAGCGCGGCGATGGAGACGGTCGTGGGGTCGGGCGTCTGGCCGGTGAAGCTGAGCTGATAGTCGCTATCGCCCGTGCCGGCGGGATAGACGCGGGCATAGTAGCTGCCCTCGGCCAGCGAGAGCGTCACGGTATCGGTAGTGGTGCCGTCGAGAACGGAGCTGCCGATGACCTTGCCGGTGGCATCGAGGATCTGCAGGTTGAAGTTCACGCTCATGCCGCTGAGCGAGACATTCACCTGGCCGGTCTTGCCGACGCTGAACTTGTAGTAGTCGTTATTGTCGCCCGTCCCGAGCCATTCCTTCATCACCACGGGCACGGCGCTGATCAGGCCGATGTCGCGCGCCGTGGCGATGGTATTGCCGGCCGTATCGACGGGCTGGTCGTCATTGGTGATGGTGCCGGTCGCGGTATTGCCGGCGATGGCCATGCCATTGCCGTTGCTGAGCGTGACCTGGAAATTCTCCGTCTGCTCCACGAGCGTGTCGCCCGCGACATAGACGGTGATGGTTTTGCTCGTCTCGCCCGCGCCGAAGCTCAGCGTGCCGGAGGGCAGGATGCCGCCGACGAAATCGGCGGCATTGGCGGGATTGTCGCCCGAGCCGGTGACGGCCCAATCCACCGTGCCGGCGACGCCGGTATAGCCGCCGCGCGTGACGGTGAAGGTGAAGGCGGTGCTGCCGCTATCGCCCTCGGCGCGCGTCGCATTGGTCGCGCCGATGCTGGCGTAGCTGTAGAGCTGCTCGTCGTTGATGATATAGCCGCTGGCCGTCGCCGTGCCGATGGTCGCGCCCGAGGCATCGCTCAGCGTGACGGTGAAGGCCTCGTTATTCTCGATGATATTGTCGCCGACGACATTGACGGTGATGACCTTGCTGGTCTCGCCCGCGGCGAAGCTCACCGTGCCGGAGGGCAGGACGCCGCCCTGGAAATCCGCTGCATTGGCCGGGAAGGTGCCATCCCCCGCCACACTCCAGGCGGCCGTCGCGGCGCTCGTGGTATCGCCGCTGCGCGTAACGGTGAAGGTGAAGGCCGTGACGGCATTGCCGTTGCCCTCGTTCTTCGAAGCGCTGGTCGCGGCGATGGCGAGGCTCGAGGCGCCCACATCGTCATTCGTGATGGTGCCGGTGGCACTGGCGGCATTGTTGTTGGTGGGATCGACGACGTTGACGAGGAAGGTCTCCGTCGGCTCCGAGGTGGTATCGCCCGCGACATTGATGGTGAGGAGCTTCTGGTTCTCCCCGGCCGCGAAGGTGATCGTGCCGGAAGGCAGGGCGCCGCCGACGAAATCGGCCGCATTGGCCGGCGAGGTGCCCGTGCCGATGACCGACCAGTTGACGCTCGTGATGGCGGTGATGTCGCCGTTGCGATAGACCGTGAAGGTGAAAGCGGTCGTCCCGCTATTGCCTTCCGCCTTGGTCGCGTCGAGGCCGAGAATGGCGTAGGTGCTGGCCACGGTGGCTTCCTGCCCTTGTGGTTGTAGACCCGCAAGGTAGCTCAACCGTGCCCCGCGGCGGCCGATGCCAGCCATGGTGGCAGCAACGACTGCCGGGCCGTCTCGATCGCCGTGACATTATCGCGCCGCGGGACGAAACACTATGAACGAATCGCGAGATGGACGGAATCGTCATGTCGGCGTGGCGACAGCGCCACGCCGCCGTCGCGATGCTCAGCGCGTGAAATAGGGCGCCAGGTTCTTCCGCACGCGATCAAGCACCGGGCCCTCATCCGGGCCGGGCTCGAAGTTCTTGCCCGTGATGGTCTCATAGGCGCGGATATAGACAGCCGCGGTATCGAGCAGCAGTTGCTCGGGAATTTCGGGGATCTCATCGTGATAGGGGTCGCAGCGCGCGGCCACCCAGTTGCGGACGAAATCCTTGTCGAAGCTCTCGGGCTTCTCGCCGGCCTCGAAGCGCGCCTGATAGCTGTCGGCGAGCCAGTAGCGGCTGCTGTCGGGGGTGTGGATCTCATCGGCCAGCACGATACGGCCCGAGGGGTCGGTGCCGAATTCGTACTTGGTATCGGCCAGGATCAGCCCGCGCTGGGCGGCGAGCTTCTGGCCGCGCGCGAAGAGAGCCAGGGCATAGGTGGTGAGTTGCTGCCACTGCTCGGGCGTGACCAGCTTCTGCTCCAGGATCTGCTCGGCCGAGAGGGGCTCGTCATGCCCGCCATGGAAGGCCTTGGAGGTGGGCGTGATGATCGCCTCGCGCAGCTTCTGGTTGTCGCGCATCCCGTCCGGCAGGGTGATGCCGTACATCTCGCGCTGGCCCTTCTTGTAGAGGGTCAGGATCGAGGTGCCGGTGGTGCCCGCGAGGTAGCCGCGCACCACGATCTCGACGGGGAGGATTTCGAGGCGCTGGCCGATGACCGTGTTGGGGTCGGGGTAGGAGACGACGTGGTTGGGGCAGATATCGGCCGTCTTCTCGAACCAGTAGCGCGCCGTCTGCGTCAGCACCTCGCCCTTGAAGGGTACGGCGCAGAGGATGCGGTCGAAGGCGCTGAGCCGGTCGGTCGCGATGATGACGCGATTGCCGTCGGGCAGGTCGTAATTGTCGCGCACCTTGCCGCTGTAATGGTTGGGCAGTTCCGGGATGGTGGCATCGCGGAGGATACGGTGCGCGCTGGCGCGGAGGATGGCCTGGTCCATGGCGCGCAACATGCCGCCCGCGTGCCGCCCCCGCAATGGGCGGTGGCAACGGGCGGCCATGTGGCGTTTCAGGGGGTCGCGCTCTCCCCCGGGCGGTCGATCACCCGGCAGCGCGTCTCGCCCGCCGCGCGGCAGGCGCGGAGGCGGTCGGCCATGCTCATCAGCTCGGTATAGGGCGTGAAGGCGAGCCGGGGCTGGCAGCTATCCTCGTCCTCCGGCTTGCGGATCATGCCGAAGCGGGCGGGGCTCGAAACGCCGACGCGATTCTCGACCAGGATGCAGCGCATACCGAGATGGGCCGGCGCATAGAGCGTGGCCTCGATCTGGACCGGATAGCGCACATAGAAGGCCGTGGAGGCGCTGGCCGGGGTATGGACCTCGGCGGGCGCGCTGATCTCGGCCGGGCCGCGGCCGTCGCGCTCGTATTCGGGGGTGAGATAGACGCCGACGAGGTTCCGATAGTCATCCGGCAGCGGCGGTGCTGCGAAACGCGGCGGCACGGGCCGCGTGGCGCAGCCGGCGGCGGCCAGAAGCAGCAGCAGAGGCACGAGGGCACGCAGGCGGGATGCGGTTTCCATGCCCAAGGTCATAAGCGGGCAACGGGCCGGCAGCAATGGCGCCCGCAACCTCGCCCTCGCGAACATGCGAGCCACGGCGGATGCGCATTTCCCGCGCCCCGGTGCCCCCGCTAGGCTCAAGGCAGACAGCTACGTCTTCCCTGGGAGAGAAACATGCCCCGCCTGGAACGCCGCGCCCTGATGGGTGCCGGCCTTGCCGCGCTTGCCCTGCCCGCCACCGGCCGTGCCCAGACCGCCTGGCCGGAGCGGGCCGTGCGCTTCATCGTGCCCTTCCCCGGCGGCTCCACCCCGGATATCGCGGCACGGACCGTGGCGACGCATCTCTCCAGCGTCTTCGGCCAGCCCTTCGTGATCGACAACCGCACCGGCGCGGGCGGCAATCTCGGCACGGAGATGATCGCCAAGGCGACCGATGGGCATACCTTCGGCGTCTCCATCAACGGGCCGATCAGCACCGCCAAGGCGCTCTATCCCAACCTGGCCTATGACCCGGCGAAGGATCTCGCGCCCATTTCGCTGCTGGTGCAGGCGGCACAGATCCTGGTGATCAATCCCGGCGTGCGGGCGACGGATCTGCAAAGCTTCATCGCCTATGCCAAGGCCAATCCGGGCAAGCTCTCCTTCGGCTCGGTGGGCGCGGGCTCGGGCGGGCATCTCGCGATGGAGGATCTGAAGGCCCGGGCGGGGATCGACCTCGTGCACGTCCCCTATCGCGGCTTTCCGCAGGCGGTGCTGGACCTCGTGGCAGGGCGGATCGAGGCGATGTTCCTCACCGCCGCAGGCATCCTGCCGCAGATGCGCGAGGGCCAGGTGAAGGCCCTGGCCGTTACCGCCGAGGCGCGGCTGCCCCAGGCGCCGGAGGTGCCGACGCTGGCCGAGGCGGGCATGCCGGATGCCGCCTCCTATGCCTGGGTGGGGATGATCGGGCCAGCCAGCACGCCGCCCGAGCGCGTGGCGCGGCTCTCCGCCGAGGCGCAACGGGCGCTGCGCGATCCGGCGGCGAAGGAAGCGCTGGAGAAGGTGGGCTTCGAGGTGGTCGGCAGCGATGCGGCCAGCTTCCAGCGCTTCATCGCCACCGAGACGGCGCGCTGGGGAGCGCTGATCCAGAAGCTCGGGCTGAAGCTCGAATAGCGCCTGGCCGGTTATTCGGGCCGCCGCTCAGGCCGGGCTTTCCACCCGGCCGGACCGCTCAGCGACGGTGCCGGTGGGCAGCCGGATCACTCGGCCGGTTCGAAGCTTTCCTCGATGGGGGTCTTCGGCTGGTCCTGCTCGCTGCGCCAGATCATCAGCGTGGCGGAGGCGCAGATCAGCAGCGTGCCGAGATCGCCGAAGCCGAGGAGGAAGCAGCCGAGGCTGAGCAGCGCGGCGCCGGCCGCGGAAGGCAGCGGGTAATGCGAGAGGAAACCCGTGACGGGCTTGAGCATGCTGGACATGATGGACCTTTCCTGGCCCCGCCAGCGGCCCGCTTCCCGAAGCGAGGCCCGTCACGACAGGGTCCGGTCATGTTACGGGTCCGAACTCACGCTTCCGTGTTAACTCCCTGCCATCTCATGACAGCGAAGCAATAAAAAGGGGCCCGAAGGCCCCTCTTCCGCGTCCAGGCTGTGGCTCAGGCCGGAAGAACCGGCCTTTCGCCTCAGGTATTCATGGCGTCGAAGAAATCCTGGTTCGTCTTGCTGTACTTCAGCTTGTCGAGCAGGAACTCCATCGCATCCTGCGTGCCCATCGGGTTGAGGATGCGGCGAAGCACCCACATCTTCGACAGGCTCGCGCGATCCACCAGCAGCTCCTCCTTGCGGGTGCCCGACTTGGTGATGTCGATGGCCGGGAAGATGCGCTTGTCGGAGAGCTTGCGGTCGAGGATGAGCTCGGCGTTACCCGTGCCCTTGAACTCTTCGAAGATCACCTCGTCCATGCGGCTGCCGGTATCGATCAGCGCGGTGGCAATGATGGTCAGCGAGCCGCCTTCCTCGATATTGCGCGCCGCACCGAAGAAGCGCTTGGGGCGCTGCAGGGCGTTGGCGTCCACACCGCCGGTCAGCACCTTGCCCGACGAGGGAACGACGGAGTTATAGGCACGGCCGAGGCGCGTGATGCTGTCGAGCAGGATGACCACGTCGCGCTTGTGCTCGACGAGGCGCTTGGCCTTCTCGAGCACCATTTCGGTGACCTGCACGTGGCGGGTCGCCGGCTCGTCGAAGGTCGAGGCGACCACTTCGCCGCGCACGGTGCGGGCCATGTCGGTGACTTCCTCGGGGCGCTCGTCGATGAGCAGCACGAGGAGGAAAACGTCCGGATGGTTGGCCGAGATCGACTTGGCGATGTTCTGCAGCATCACCGTCTTACCGGTGCGCGGCGGCGCGACGACGAGCGCGCGCTGGCCCATGCCGATCGGCGTCACCAGGTCGATGACGCGATGGGTATAGTCCTTCTGGGCGCCCTTGGCCGTCGGGGCCTCGGCATCCGGGTTTTCCATCTTCAACCGGCGCGTCGGGTAGAGCGGCGTCAGGTTGTCGAAGTTGATGCGGTGGCGCAGGGCCTCAGGCGGCTCGAAATTGACCTGATTGACCTTGAGCATTGCGAAATAACGCTCGCCATCCTTCGGCGCGCGGATCTGCCCCTCGACCGTATCGCCGGTGCGCAGGCCGAAGCGGCGCACCTGGGCGGGAGAGACGTAGATGTCGTCAGGGCCGGGCAGATAGTTGGACTGCGGGCTGCGCAGGAAGCCGAAGCCGTCCGGCAGGATCTCGAGAGTCCCCTCGCCGTGGATCGCCTGGTCGTTCTCGGCAAGCTGCTTCAGGATCGCGAACATCATGTCCTGCTTGCGCAGGGAAGACGCATTCTCGATCTGGAGCGATTCGGCAAAAGCCAGCAGGTCGGCGGGGCTCTTGGCCTTGAGTTCGGAAAGATGCATGAGGCGGACGCGTTCCGTTCCGGCAAGCACGGGGACAGACGGGACCCTTCCTGTGGATCAGGTGGGTGCCACGACAACGCGCGCGGCACCTGATCGTTCCACCGGCAGCGCCGAAAAGCGCACCGATGATATCCCGGGGGGAGGAGGGAGAGGACGGTACCGGTCGAGGCCCCGTAGGAGGCTGACCCGCGCCGTTTTCAGGAAGCGCCCTGAAACTAGGTTCGCCGAGCCCTTCCGTCAACTGACGAAATATTGTCGGATGTGTGAATCCATAAGGACTTCCGCCGCATTTCTGCCGCCATGCCGCAGAGTGCCCCGGTATGGGCTTACGGCAGCGGTGGGCGGAGGGGTGCCGGCGGGCGGCACCCCGTCGCGGTTCAGAAGGGCCGGGCGATGACCATGACGACGATGATGATCATCAGCACCGTCGGCACCTCGTTCATCACCCGCCAGTAACGCTCGCTCTTCGGCCGCTCGTCGCGCGCGAAACGCTTCAGATTGGCCGTCAGCACGTGATGCGCGCCGGTGAGCAGCACCACCATCAGCAGCTTCGTATGCCACCAGCCGGCATGCCAGTCGATCACGCCAGGGGTCAGCACCAGGCAGATGCCCAATACCCAGACGGCGATCATGGCCGGGTTCATGATGGCGGACGCCAGGCGCCGCTCCATGACCTTGAGCATTTCGGAACGCTGCGACTGAACCGGCACCTGGCTGTGATAGACGAAGAGCCGCGGCAGATAGAGCAGGGCTGCCATCCAGGCGATCACGGCGATGAGGTGCAGCGCCTTCGTCCAGGGATAGAGACCGCTCAGCGCGTCGATCGTGGGCATGGCATGGCTCCGGCTACAGGCCGAGCAGCGAGGGCAGCTCGGCCATGGTGTGGAAAGGCGTGGCGCCGATCGCGAGGAAGATCTCCGGATCGGTCACCTGGCAGAAGCCCATGACGCGGCACCCGGCGGCCAGCCCGGCCTTGGCGCCCAGCAGGCTGTCCTCCACCACCACGCAATCCTTCGGATCGGCCCCGCAGGCGGCGGCGGCGGCGAGATACATGTCGGGCTGCGGCTTGGGCCGGGCCACATCCTCCCAGGAGAACTGGCGGCCGGCGAAAATCTCCGTCAGGCCCAGGCCCTTGATCTTGGAAGCAAGCTCGATCCGACCCGAATTGCTGGCGCAGGCCACCGGCACCCCGGCCGCGACCAGCGCCTTGACAACATCGACCGAGCCTTCGATGGGCGGCGTGTGGCGCGCCATCATCTCGGAAATGGCATTGGCGATCATCTCGGGCCAATCCACCGGCACATTCTCCAGCCGCTGGTTGATGAGCGGCATCATGGTGGGGATGGCCATGCCCAGGAAATGCTCGCGCGCCTGTTCGGCATCCATCACCCATCCCCGGGCAGAGAGATCCTTGGCCACGAGGTCATTCACCACCCATTCGCTGTCGGCGAGCACGCCGTCGCAGTCGAAGAGCACCGCGGCGGGGCGGACCAAGGGGGAATTCGCTGAGGGAGAAGACTGGGTCATGGCCTCCGGGAATGACAGCTTCGGCGCGGAGGTCAAGCGCCGGGTTCTTGCTTCGTGCGCCCAGGGCGCCTAGGTGAGGGTCGTTCCCGGCGCAGATCAGCCGCCGGCCCTTACCTGAGATAATGGACCCGATCGAGAACCCATGAGCGACACCACGCCCGACGCGACGCCCGAGACCCCGAAGCAGGCTGAGAATGCCGCTGCGGAGAACAAGGCGAACGAGACGCCCGAGCAGCGGATCGCCGCCCTGGAAGCCGAGCTCGCCGAGATGAAGGACCGCTGGATGCGCGCGGAGGCCGAGATGGCCAATCTCCGCGCCCGCACCAAGCGCGAAGTCGACGACGCCCGGAACTATGCCGTGCAGAAATTCGCCCGCGACGTGGTCGAGGCCGCCGACAACCTGCGCCGCGGCATCGAGAGCGTCCCGGCCGCCGCCGAGGGCGAGGCCGAGCTCCTCACCAAGCTGCGCGGCGGCTTCGAAGGCGTGGAACGCGCCTTCCTCGCCGCGCTCGAGCGCAACAACATCAAGCGCCATGACGCGGCCGGCCAGAAGTTCGACCCGGAGCTGCATCAGGCCATGTCGCAGCAGCCGGCGCCGGAAGGCGTGCAGCCGGGCCATGTGATCCAGGCCTGGACCCCGGCCTGGACGCTCAATGGGCGTCTGCTGAAGCCGGCGATGGTCGTCGTCGCCGAGGGCTGAACGGGTTATCCGGGGGAAGAAGGTATTCTTCCCCCGGCCCCCCTTCTTCTATTTTTGAAGACTTTGGGTCAGCGCCGACGAGAAAGCCTCGGCCAGGGCTTCGCGGGGGCCGCGATGGCTGACGAGGCCCAGGCTACGGTCGTAGCGCCAGTCGCCCACCGGGATTTTCCGCAGCGCCAGGCCCGCGGGGGCGGCAATGCCCCAATCCGGCAGCAGGCTCGTGCCCAGGCCCTGGGCGACCATGATCACCACGGCCTCCTGCGCATCCAGCTCGAACAATTCGCGCGGCTGAAGCCGCCTTTCCTTGAGGAAGGCATTCACGATCCGCCCCGTCCAGGCCTCGCGATCCATCCCGATGAAGGGGGCGGCCATCAGCAACTCGTCGACCGACTGGCCTTCCAGCCAGGGCGGAGCGATGAGCGTCAGCGGCTCCCGGCGCAATTCCCGCCAGCCGAGGCTCTTCGGCAGATCGAAATGCGGGCGCACCGTCAGCGCGCAATCCAGCTCGCCCCGTTCCAGCATCGCGTAGAGATGGGTCGAGGTGCCGGGCAGCACCTTCAGCTCGATCCTGGGGTGCCGCTCGGCCATCAGCCGTAGCGCAGCGGGCATCAGCGTGATCAGCGCCGTGGAGATCGAGCCCACCCGCAGCATGCCGCTCGGCTGGCCGAGCTGGGCGCGGTGCCGCAAATCCTCCACCCGCGCCAGCACCTCGCCCGCGGCCTCCAGCACGGCCTGGCCGGCATTGGTCAGCACCAGTCCCCTGCCCCGCCGGATCAGCAGCGTGGCATTCAGCTCCCGCTCCAAAGCGCGGATCTGCTCGCTGACCGAGGCATTGGCGAGGTTCAGCCGCCGCGCGGCCGCGGCCAACGAGCCCGCCTCGGCCACGGCCCGGAAAGTGGCCAGGAAGCGCGTGTTCATGCCGCCAGGATAAGCCGAATTTTCCGAATGATGAATCAGGAAAGGCCCGGCTATTCCTGCAGGCAGCGGGGCCTAACCTGTTCGCCACCAAATTGGAGGAACAATCGAATGTCGCTCAACACCGCCAAGGGCGTCTTCCCCATCGCGCCGACGCCTTTCCTCGATAACGGTGCCATCGACTTCGCCTCGATCGACAAGATGACCGACTTCTACCGCAAGGTCGGGTCGGACGGCATGACGGTGTTGGGCGTCATGGGCGAGGCGCCCAAGCTCGACGGCGCCGAGGCGCTCGAGATCGCCAAGCGCTTCATCAAGCGCGGCGAGGGCCTGCCCGTGATCGTCGGCGTCTCGGCCCCGGGCTTCGCCGCCATGCGCGCCCTGGCCCGGGCCTCGATGGATGCGGGCGCCGCCGGCGTCATGATCGCGCCGCCCAACACGCTCCGCACCGATGACCAGATCGCCAATTACTACCGCCAGGCGGTGGAAGCGATCGGCGAGGACGTGCCCTTCTGCCTGCAGGACTTCCCGCTGACCTTCTCGGTCGTCATGACGCCGGGCGTCATCCGCCGCATCATCACCGAGAACCCCTCCTGCGTGATGGTGAAGCACGAGGATTGGCCGGGGCTGGAGAAGATCTCGCAAATCCGCAAATGGGAGGCCGAGGGCGTGCTGCGCCACGTCTCCATCCTTTGCGGCAATGGCGGCCTCTTCCTCGATTTCGAGGTGGAGCGCGGCTCCAACGGCGCCATGACGGGCTATGCCTTCCCCGATATGCTGGTGGACCTCGTGCGGCTCCAGGCCGAGGGCAAGCGCGACGAGGCGCATGACCTCTTCGACGCCCACCTGCCCCTGCTGCGCTACGAGCAGCAGCCGGTCGTGGGCCTGGCCATCCGCAAGTATGTCATGGCCCGCCGCGGCATCATCGCCTCCGACGTGCAGCGCAAGCCGGCCGTGCCGATGAGCGCCAAGGCGAAGGAGGAGGTCGAATATTTGCTGAAGCGCCTGGCGAAGTATGATTCGCGGGCGCTCGGGCGGATCGACTGAGGCTCTATGAGGGGCTCCGCCCCTCAAACTCAGACATCACCTGAGGGGCTCTGCCCCTCAAACACAGGCAGTTCACCTGAGGGGGCTCTGCCCCCTCAAACTCCCCGGGCAGGGGGTACGACCCCCTGCACCGCGATCAATTGGCGGGTTTCCAAAGGCCTCAGGCCTTTGGTGGGGGTGAAGGGCGGGCAAAGCCCCCTTCCGCACAGCACAGACAAGGAAGACACCCATGGATTTCGGTTTGAAGAACCGCCCCGCCCTCGTGCTCGGCGGCGGCAGTGGCCTCGGCCGCGCCATCGCCATCTCGCTCGGCCGCGAAGGCGCCTCGGTGGTCGTCGCCGGTCGGCATGCCGAAACGCTGGAAGAGACGAAGAAGGCCGTGGAGGCCGTGGGCGGCAAGGCCCACGCCATCGTCTGGGACCTGGCGGACCTCGCCAGCATCGATGGCCATGTCAGCGAGATCGAGCAGGTCTTCGGGCCGGTGCAGATCCTGGTGAACAACACGGGCGGCCCGCCGCCCACGCCGGTCTCGGGCCAGGATATCGCCCTGTGGCAGAAGAATTTCGAGATGATGGTGCTCTCGGTCATCGCCATTACTGACCGGGTGCTGCCGGGGATGAAGGCGGCCAAATGGGGCCGCATCATCACCAGCACCTCCTCCGGCGTGGTCGCGCCCATCCCGAATCTCGGCCTGTCGAACGCGCTGCGCATGACGCTCGTGGGCTGGTCCAAGACGCTGGCGCGTGAAGTCGGGCGCGACGGGATCACGGCGAATATCGTGCTGCCGGGGCGCGTGGCGACCTCGCGCATCCAGTTCCTGGACGAGCAGAAGGCCAAGCGCGAGGGGCGGCCCGTGGAAGAGGTGACGAAGGAGAGCACCGGCGCCATCCCCGCCGGGCGCTACGGCCGGCCGGAGGAATATGGCGATACGGTCGCCTTCCTCGCGAGCCAGCAGGCGTCCTACATCAATGGCTCGACCATCCGGGTGGATGGCGGGTTTATCGCCAGCGTCTGACAGAATGAAGGGGGCTTTGCCCCCTTGACCCCCACCAAAGGCCTGAGGCCTTTGGGAACCCGTTACTTGGTGATCGCGGTGCAGGGGGTCGTACCTCCTGCCCGGGGAGTTTGAGGGGGCAGAGCCCCCTCAAGGACAGGGCCGAGTTTGAGGGGGCAGAGCCCCCTCAAGGACAGGGCCGAGTTTGGGGGGCAGAGCCCCTCAAGCCCTCTCGCCCCGCTTCAACAGGCCGACCACGGCCAGCAGGGCGATGGACAGAAGCACCATCACCGCCGCCGCCGCGATCACGGTGAGGCTGACCTGGTCGTTTAGCCCCGAAAACATCTGCCGCGGCAGGGTGCGCTGCGCCGGGCCGGCGAGGAAGAGCGCCACCACCACCTCGTCGAGCGAGGTGGCGAAGGCGAAGACGGCCCCCGCCGCCACCCCCGGCATGATGCGCGGCAGGCAGATGCGGAAGAAGGCGCGCTGCGGGGTGCAGCCGCAGCTCGCCGCCGCGCGCAGCAGCACCGGGTCGAATTGCGAGAGCGCCGCGAGCACCGTCGTCACCACGAAAGGCGCGCCGAGGGCGGCATGGGCGATGATCAGGCCCGGGAAGGAGCTGGTCAGCCCCAGCGGCCCGAAGGCCAGCAGCATGGCGACCGCCACAACGATCGAGGGCACCACCATCGGCGCCATCACAACGCCCATGATCAGCATTCGCCCCGGCACCCGGCCGCGCCAGAGGCCGAAGGCCGCAAGCGTGCCCAGAGAGGTGGCCAGCAGGGCGGCGGAGATGCCGACGATCATCGAATTCCGCAGCGCCGGCAGCCAGAAATCCGAGGTGAAGAAATCGGCATACCAGCGCCAGGAAAGCCCCGGCAGCGGATAATAGAGGAAGGAGCCCGAGGAGACGGAAAGCGGCAGGATCACCACCACGGGCGCCAGCAGAAAGAGAATGGCGATGAGGCCGAAGGCCCACAGAAAGATGCGCCCCGCCCTCATGCCGTGCGCACCTTGTCGAAGCCGACGAGCTTTCCGTAGAGCCCGACCACCAGGGCCACCGAGGCCAGCAACAGCACCGAGAGCGCGGCGGCCATGCCCCAATTCACCGAGCGCGTGGCGAAGAAGCCGACGAACCAGGAGAGCATCTGGTCATTGGGCCCGCCCAGCAGCGCGGGGGTGACGTAGAAGCCCAGCGCCTGGATGAAGACCAGCAGCGCCCCCGCCCCCAGCCCCGGCAGGGACAGCGGCAGGGTGACGCGCCAGAAAGTCAGCATCGGCGCCGCACCCAGCGAGGAGGCGGCACGCGGCAGGCGCCAGTCGAGCTGCTTCAGCGTGGCGTAGATGGGCAGCACCGCGAAGGGCAGCAGGATATGCACCATGGCCAGCAGCACGGCGAAGCGGTTGAAGAGCAGCGGCAGCGGCCCGTCGATCAGCCCCATGCCGGAAAGGGCCGAATTCACCACGCCCTCACGCTGCAGCAGCACCACCCAGGCGGCGGAACGCACGACGAGGCTGGTCCAGAAAGGCAGCAGGACGCCGGCCAGCAGCCAGGGCGCGATGCGCGGCGAGGCGGTGGCGATCAGCCAGGCCAGGGGATAGGCCACCAGCAGGCAGATGAGCGTCGCCGAAACCGCGATCCAGAGCGTGCGCAACAGGATGGCGCGGAACACCTGCTGGTCGGGAGGGGCGAGTTTGACGGAGCCCGTGGCGTCGCGCTTCAGGTCGAGCGCGGCGAGGAGATGGAAATCGGTGAAAGGGCCGGCGGCGCGGCGGATGGCGCCCCAGGTTTCGATCTGGTTCCATTCCGGCCCGGCCGCGAGCACCGCGGGCATGACCGGACCATCGCTGGCACGCGCGAGACGGCGAGCGGTGGCCGGCAGCAGCCCGCGCATGCCGGGGATATCGGCATTAAGCCGGGTCGCCGCGCGAGCCAGTTCGCCGGAACCCGTCTCCTGGTCGCGGGCCCGCGCGATGCGCAGATCCTCGGCCAGGGCGGCGAAGACGGGCTCGCCCGGCAGGGCCTTGCCGTCCCAATCGGCCAGGGCCGCGATGGTGCGCGGCAGGACGGGCGCGACATCCGTGTCGCCCACCGCGCGCCAGAGGAAGACGCCGATGGGGGCAGCGAAGCTCAGCAGCAGGAAAATGAGCAGTGGCGCCACGAGCGCCACTGCCGTCCAGGACGGGCGCTTCACGATCAGCGCGAGACCCAGTTGTTGAAGCGCTGCGTGAGCTTGTCGAGATTGTCGAGCCAGAACTGGTCGTCGATCTGCACGGCGCTGGCGCTATTGGCGGGCGCCGTCGGCAGCTCAGGCAGGACATTGGCCGGGACGTGGTCATTGGCCGAAACGGCCGTCACGCCATAGGGAATGCGCGCGGTGAGCCCGGCCTGGACCTGGGGCTGGCCGGCGAATTTCAGGTAATCGAGCGCGAGCTGCCGGTTGGGGCTGCCCTTCATGATCACCCAGCTGTCGAGCGTGTAGAGATTGCCCTGCCAGACCATGCCGAAATTCCGGCCGTCATTGGCATTGGCGGCGCTGATGCGGCCGTTATAGGCGTCGGTCATCACCACTTCGCCGCTGGCGAGCCATTGCGCGGGCTGGCTGCCGCGCTCCCACCAGACGAGATCGCCCTTGATGCTGTCGAGCTTGCGGAAGGCGCGATCGACGCCGGCCTCGGTGGCCAGCACCTTGTAGACATCGGCGGGGGCCACGCCATCGGCCATCAGGGCGATCTCCAGCGTGGTCTTCGGGCCGCGGCGCAGGCCGCGCTTACCGGGGTATTTCGTCGTGTCGAAGAAATCGGCCCAGCTCGTCGGCGCGTTGGGCGTGCGGTTCTTGTCGTAGGCCAGGACGAAGGAATAGAGGATCGCGCCCACGCCGCATTCGCTCACGGCCTGGGGAATGTAGTTCTGGCGGCCGCCGATGGCCGCGAAATCCATTTTCTCGAAGAGACCCTCGTCGCAGCCGATGGCCAGCTCCTCGCTCTCGACCTGCACCAGGTCCCAGTTATTAGCGCCGGACTGGATCTTGGCGCGGAGCACGCCGATGCCGCCGTCCCAGGTTTCCTCCAGCATGCGATTGCCCGACTGCGCCATCCAGGGGCGGAAGAAGACATCGCGCTGCGCGTCCTGATAAGCACCACCCCAGGAGGTGATGGTGAGGCTGCGCTGCTGCGCGGAAGCCGCGCCGGCGCCGAGGGCGAGCAGCGCCGCGGTGGCGAGAATGGTGCGTCGGAACATTGCGAAGAGCCTCCGAATTTTGGTGAGGCCGAGCTTGGCCAATTTTCCCCGCCGCGTGCAGCCGGAAAACGACGCATTGGCCGCTGAGGGCGGCTCGCCGGCTGTGGCCGGGTGGCATTGAAATTGAGAGCCATTCGCATTAGTTCTCGCACAATGCAGTATCGGCCCCACCCATGATCGAGGCCTTGGCCCCGGTCTTCGCCGGCCCGCTCGATTTCGCCAGGCACTGGCTGGAATTGGCCGAGGCGCCTGAGCCCCTGCCCCGGCGGCCGATTGCCCTCTCGACACTGCTCGAGGAAGAGGTGCAGCGGCCGCTCATGGCCCGGCATGAGGCGCGCTATCCGGGCGGCGACCGCCGGGCGGCGCTGTCCATGTGGACGCAATACTACTGCGCCCAATACCTCCTCTCCCATCTCGGCGCCTGGCTACTGCTGGGGCGGATGCTGCCCTTCCGGCCCGATGACATTGCCGTGCTGGTGCTGGAGGATGGGACGCCGGATGGCTTCCGCCTGCCGCATCTCGGCGCGGTGGCCGAGGGGCCGGTGGATCTGGAGCCGCTGATCCGCGAGCATCTGGCGCCGCTCTTTCAGTCGCTGCAGCGGCATCACCGCATCGCGCCGCGCGTGCTCTGGACCAATGCGGCCGTGCGCGTCTCGGCGGCGCTGAACCTGGCGCGCCAGCAGCCTGACGTGCCGCCGTTGCGCCTGCTGGAGGCCGAGGCGCTGCTGGCCAAGCCGTGCTGGCGCGACGGCAGCCCTAATCCGCTGCATGGCACGCAGTCGCGCGTGGAAGTCGAGGGGGAAATGGTGCTGCGCCGGCGCGTCTGCTGCCTGCGCTACATGTTGCCCGGCATCGCGGGCTGTGGAGCGACCTGCCCCATAAAAGAGGGGCAGTCGGCTAAGCCGCTGCCCCTTCTTAAGTCAGCATGAGCTGGTTGATCCCGTCAGGGATCAAGCCGCCGGCTGTTCACCCTCAGCGGTCTCGACGACCTGCTTCGGACCGCTGTCCAGGCCCTTAGCGGAGACATCGCGCTCGACGAGCTCGATGACAGCCATGGAAGCCGCGTCGCCATAGCGGACGCCGGCCTTCAGGACGCGGGTGTAACCACCGTTGCGCTCTTTGTAGCGCTCAGCAATGGTCGTGAAGAGCTTGTCCACGATCTTCGGATCGCGCACCTGAGCCAGAGCCTGCCGGCGGGCATGGAGGCCACCGCGCTTGCCGAGCGTAATGATACGCTCGACATACGGGCGGAGTTCCTTCGCCTTGGGAAGGGTGGTGGTGATCTGCTCGTGCTTCAGGAGGCTCGTCGCCATGCTGCGCAGCATCGCCAGACGGTGGCTGGCGGTGACGTTCAGCTTGCGGCCTGCAACGCCGTGACGCATTTTTCTGTTCCTTCAGTTCTTCACCGGGCGGGCCAGATCGCTCGCTGGCCCACCGCCCGGGTCAGAACGGCTCCTCGATCTTCTTCGCCAGTTCCTCGATATTCTCCGGCGGCCAGCCCGACACGGTCATGCCGAGCGAGAGGCCCATGGAGGCGAGGACTTCCTTGATCTCGTTCAGAGACTTGCGGCCGAAATTCGGCGTGCGGAGCATTTCCTGCTCGGTCTTCTGAACCAGATCGCCGATATAGACGATGTTGTCGTTCTTCAGGCAGTTCGCGCTGCGGACCGACAGTTCCAGCTCGTCCACCTTGCGAAGCAGGTTGCGGTTGAAGGGCAGGTCATCCTGCACCTCTTCCACCTTGCGCTCGCGCGGCTCATCGAAGTTGATGAAGAGCTGGAGCTGGTCCTGCAGGATGCGGGCGGCCAGGGCCACCGCATCTTCCGGGGCGACCGTACCATCGGTTTCCACGGTCATGACCAGCTTGTCGAAGTCGGTACGCTGCCCGACGCGGGTCGGCTCGACCTTGTAGGCGACGCGACGAACCGGCGAGTAGATCGCATCGACGGGGATGAGCCCGATCGGCGCGTCTTCCGGACGATTCTCCGAGGCGGGCACATAGCCCTTGCCCGTCGCGACCGTCAGCTCCATCGACAGCGTCGCGCCGTCGTCGAGCGTGCAGATCACGAGGTCGGGGTTGGCCACCTCGATGTCGCCGCTGGTCTGAATCTGACCAGCCGTCACCTCACCGGGGCCGGTCGCGGTGAGCGCCAGGCGCTTCACGCCGTCGCCCTGCATCCGGATGGCGAGCTTCTTGATGTTCAGGACGATGTCGGTGACATCCTCCCGAACGCCCTGCAAACTGCTGAATTCGTGCAGCACGCCGTCGATCCGGATGGCCGTGACGGCAGCACCCTGAAGCGACGACAGCAGCACACGACGCAGCGCGTTGCCGAGCGTCATGCCGAAGCCGCGCTCAAGCGGCTCCGCGATGACAGTCGCAACGCGCGTGGGGTCGGCGCCCGGATCCACCTCCAGCTTGTCGGGCCGGATCAGCGAGCGCCAGTTCCTCTCGATCACGCGGGGTATCTCCTGTGCGCCAACAGAATCAAACGCGACGCCGCTTGCGCGGACGGCAGCCGTTATGCGGGATCGGGGTCACGTCGCGGATCGCGGTGACGTAGAAGCCGACGGCCTGCAGAGCGCGCAGAGCGGATTCACGACCCGAACCCGGGCCGCTCACCTCGATCTCGAGCGTCTCCATGCCGTGCTCGCGGGCCTTGCGGCCGGCGTCTTCGGCAGCGACCTGGGCGGCATACGGGGTCGACTTGCGGCTGCCCTTGAAGCCCTGGGCGCCAGCAGACGACCACGCGATGGCGTTGCCCTGGCTGTCGGTGATGGTGACGATGGTGTTGTTGAAGGAAGCCAGCACGTGGGCGACGCCCGACGAGATGTTCTTCCGTTCCTTGCGCTTGACGGGGCCGCGGGCGCCGCCACGAGGTTCGCGGGCCATCTTACTTGGTCACCTTCTTCTTGCCGGCAATCGGCACAGCCTTGCCCTTGCGGGTGCGCGCATTGGTGTGGGTGCGCTGACCGCGGACCGGGAGGCCCTTGCGGTGACGGAGGCCGCGATAGCAGGCCATATCCATCAGGCGCTTGATGTTCATCGCGTTCTCGCGACGCAGATCGCCCTCGACCCGGTACTCGCGATCGATCAGCTCACGGATCTTGAGGATTTCCTCGTCCGTCAGCTGGTTGACGCGGCGGTCTTCGGGGATGCCGAGCTGCTCGCAGATCACCTTCGCGTTCTGCGGACCAATGCCGTAGATATAGCGAAGCGAGATGAGAACCCGCTTATTCGTTGGGATGTTTACACCGGCGATGCGCGCCACTGTTCATGCTCCTGCGGGACCGAAGTCCTCTGGACTGCTGACGCCCGGAAGTGAGGCCAGCGAGGTGATCATCCTTGCCCGAGAGACTCGCCTCCGGCGATTCCATCGGAACAAGTAAGGTCGCGGCCCGGCGCAAGTCCGGTCCGCGAGGGGACGGGGTCTATACCCAGCCGAGACGGACGTCAACCCTTCGTGGGGTTGAGGATGGCCTCGATCTGCGCAGAGACGTCATTCATTTCCGCCATACCATCGACCGTCTTCAGCTTGCCCTGCGCGGCGTAGTAGGGAAGCAGCGGCGCCGTCTGGGCGTGATAGGCGGCCAAGCGGGCGGCGACGGTCTCGGCCTTGTCGTCGGCGCGGCGGATAAACTCCGTGCTGCCGCAGACATCGCACACGCCCGGCTTCACGGGCGGCTTGAAATGATCATGGTAGCCCATGCCGCATTTGGCGCAGGTGAAGCGCCCGGCAATGCGATCGACCAGGATGGCGTCGTTCACCTGCAGCTCGATCACATGCTCCAGCTCATGGCCCTGCTCGGCGAGCATCACATCCAGCGCCTCGGCCTGGGGCACGGTGCGGGGGAAGCCGTCGAGGATGAAGCCCTTGGCGCAATCCGGCTGCGAGACACGGTTGGCGAGCATCGCGGTGATGATCGCATCCGGCACCAGGCCGCCCTGCTCCATGATCGCCTTGGCCTCGAGGCCGATCGGGGTGCCGGCGCGCACTTCGGCGCGCAGCATGTCTCCAGTCGCGATCTGGACGATGCCGAATTTGTCCTCCAGGCGTTTCGCCTGGGTCCCCTTACCCGCACCCGGCGGGCCCAGCAGGATCAGGTTCATACTTCCCCCTAAACCTTCCAAGCGGCCCCGCGCGGGTGTTTCCCCTCCCGCGCGGTTCTCACATCACCGCCCACGGGGATTCCCGCGGCCGCCGAGCCGAGCCTTGCGGATCAGCCCCTCGTATTGGTGCGCGAACAGATGTGACTGCACCTGCGCCACCGTGTCCATGGTCACAGAGACGATGATCAGCAGGGACGTGCCGCCGAAATAGAAGGGCACGCCGTATTTGCTGATCAGGATCTCAGGCAGCAGACAGACGACTGAGATGTAGATGGCACCAACAGCCGTCAGGCGCGTGAGCACCTTGTCGAAATAGTTGGCGGTGGCCTGACCAGGGCGGACGCCCGGGACGAAGCCGCCATATTTCTTCAGATTGTCCGCCGTCTCCTGCGGATTGAACACGACCGCGGTGTAGAAGAAGGAGAAGAAGATGATCAACGCGACATAAAGTCCCATGTACAGCGGCTGGCCATGGGCGAGCAGCGCTGCGGTACGGGTGATCCAGGTCTCCTCGGCATTGCCGCTGAAGCCCGCGAAGGTCGCCGGCAGCAGCAGGAGCGAGGAGGCGAAGATCGGCGGGATGACGCCCGCGGTATTGATCTTCAGCGGCAGGTGGCTGCTTTCGCCGCCGAACTGCCGGTTACCGACCTGGCGCTTCGGGTACTGGACGGGAATGCGGCGCTGGGCGCGCTCCACGAAGACCACGAAGGCGATCACGGCCAGGGCCGCGATCAGAAAGAAGATAATGAAGGCCGCCGACAACGCGCCGGTACGGCCCAGTTCGAGCGTGCTCGCCAGGGCATGCGGCAGATTGGCCACGATGCCGGCGAAGATGATCAGGCTGATACCGTTGCCGATGCCGCGCGCGGTGATCTGCTCGCCGAGCCACATCAGGAACATCGTACCGCCGACCAGCGAGGTCACGCAGGAGATCCTGAAGAACATGCCGGCTTCGTACACGGCGGGGCCAAACTGGCCCTGCATGCTCTCGAGACCGATGGCGATCCCCCATGCCTGGAAGATCGCGATCAGCACCGTGAGATAGCGCGTGTACTGGTTCAGCTTCTTCCGGCCCGATTCGCCCTCCTTCTTGAGGGCCTCCAGGCTCGGCACCGCGGCACTCATCAGCTGCACGATGATGCTGGCCGAGATGTAGGGCATGATGTTCAGCGCGAACACCGTCATGCGCCCCAGCGCACCGCCGGTGAACATGTCGAACATGCCCAGAATGCCGCCGCCATGCTGGTTCAGGACCTCGGCCATCACGGCCGCGTCGACGCCAGGGACGGGGATATAGGTGCCAAGCCGATAGATGATCAGCGCGCCCAGGGTGAACCACAGACGCTTCTTCAGCTCGGTCGCCTTGCTCAGCACCCCGAGATTCAAATTGGCCGCAAGCTGCTCAGCGGCGGACGCCATACCGGTGCCTCCTCATGACTGCGGCGCCAGGGGGAATCCCGCGGCGCCGCAGCCTAGCCCAATAACTGTGAAGTAGCCCTCGGAAGCCGAGGGTGCAAGCGTCACTCGGCGGCGGCTTCCGCCGAAGCACCGAGCACCGTCACCTTGCCACCAGCCGCTTCGACGGCGGCCACGGCAGCAGCCGAGGCACCCGAGACGGTGATGGTCACGGCGCGGGAGATCGTGCCCTTTGCCAGGAGGCGAACGCCGGCAAACTTGCTGCCGCTGCTCACCAGGCCCGCCGCCTTCAGCGCGGTCTCGTCGATCGCGTCAGCCGGGATGCGGCCTTCCTCGATCGCCTTGTCCAGCGCGCCGATGTTCAGCGGCGAGTATTCCTTGCGGAACGGGTTCACGAAGCCGCGCTTCGGCAGACGCCGGTAGATCGGGAGCTGACCGCCCTCGAACCCGTTCAGCGACACGCCGGTGCGGGCCTTCTGACCCTTGACGCCGCGGCCACCGGTCTTGCCCTTGCCGGAACCGATACCACGGCCGATGCGCTTGAACGTCGGGCGGGCGCCCTCGTTGTCGCGCAGTTCGTTCAGCTTCATCTCAGGCCTCCGTGGTCTCGCTCACCTTGATCAGGTGAGCGACCTTGCGGATCATGCCGCGCACGGCCGGAGTGTCCTCCAGCGTGCTGCTGCGATGCATCTTGTTGAGCCCCAGACCGATCAGCGTCTCGCGCTGACCGGGCTTGCGGCCGATGGGCGACCCGACCTGAGTCACCGTCACGGTCTTCTTCTCAGACATTCGCGGCCTCCGCCTGGTCTTCCTTGCGGGCGCCCAGGATGTCGGCAACCTTCTTGCCACGGCGCTGGGCAACAGCGCGGGGGCTGGTGCAGCGGCCGAGAGCGGCGAAGGTGGCCTTGACCATGTTGTGCGGGTTCGTCGTGCCGGTGCACTTGGCGACGACGTCGCCCATGCCCAGCGTCTCGAACACCGCGCGCATCGGACCACCCGCGATGATGCCCGTGCCGGCCGGAGCCGCGCGCAGGATCACGCGGCCGGCGCCGAAATCGCCGATCACGTCATGGTGGAGGGTGCGGCCCTCGCGCATCGGCACACGGATCATCGTGCGCTTGGCGCGTTCGGTCGCCTTGCGAATGGCCTCGGGGACTTCGCGCGCCTTGCCGGCGCCCCAGCCCACGCGGCCCTTCTCGTCACCGACCACGACCAGAGCGGCGAAGGAGAAGCGACGGCCACCCTTCACCACCTTGGCGACGCGGTTGATGGTGACCAGCTTGTCCTTCAGATCGTCGCCGGCTTCACGCTCGGGCTGACGGTTCTGCTCGCGGTCGCGGCCACGGCCACGGCGGCGCTCATTGTCGCCACCCTGCTCGCCACCGGCGTTCCTCGGTTCACGTGCCATGCTCGTCCTCCTTAGAACGACAGCCCGCCCTCACGGGCGCCGTCCGCCAGGGCCTTGACCCGGCCGTGATAGAGATAGGGCCCGCGGTCGAAGACGACCTCGGTCACCCCGGCCGCCAGGGCGCGCTCAGCGACCAGCTTGCCGATGGCGGTAGCAGCCGCCTTGTCGGCACCGGTCTTGAGAGCGTCGCGCTGCGCCTTCTCGATGCTCGACGCGGCGGCGAGGGTACGGCCCTGCGCATCGTCGATCACCTGAGCATAGATGTGCCGGCCAGACCGGAACACCGAAAGACGCGGGCGACCGCTGCTCTTGAGCTTCAGCTGGAAGCGCAGGCGAACCCGCCGGCGCTGCTGCAATGAAAGCTTGTCGGCCATTACTTCTTCTTACCCTCCTTCCGGAGGATGACTTCGTTGTCGTACTTGACCCCCTTGCCCTTGTAGGGCTCGGGACCACGATAGCCACGGATCTCGGCAGCCACCTGGCCGACACGCTGCTTGTCGGCGCCTTCGACCTTGATCGAAGTCGGCTTCTCGCAGGTGATCTTGATGCCAGCCGGAACCGGATAGCGGATGTCGTGGCTGAAGCCGAGGTTCAGAACCAGCTCGGAACCCTGCACCGCGGCGCGATAACCCGTGCCGTTGATCTCGAGGGTCTTGCTGAAGCCCTGGCTCACGCCAATGCAGGCACCGTTGATGAGGCTGCGGGTGGTACCCCACATGGTGCGAGCGCGACGGTCTTCGCGGCGCGGCTTCACAGCCACTTCGCTACCGTTGATCTCGACGTCCACATCATCGGTCAGGTCCACGGACAGCTCGCCGAGCTTGCCCTTGGCGACGATCTTGCCGCCCTGCAGCGCCACAGTGACGCCAGCGGGAACGTTGACCGGATATTTTCCAACGCGCGACATATTTCGTCTCCCGTCAGAACACGCGGCAGAGGACTTCGCCGCCAACATTGGCAGCGCGGGCCTCATTGTCGCTCATCACGCCGCGAGGCGTGGACAGGATCGAAATACCGAGGCCGTTATAGACCTTCGGGAGCTCCTTGATCTTGGAGTAGACGCGGCGGCCCGGCTTGGACACGCGGCTGATCTCCTTGATGGCGGGCTCGCCCTCGGAATACTTCAGCTCGATATTGAGCACGCGGACGCCCGGACGAACGTCCTCCGAGCCCCAGGCCCGGATATAGCCTTCGCGCTTCAGAACCTCGAGCACGTCCGCGCGCAGGCGCGAGGCCGGCGAGGAGATGCGGTTCTGACGGGCGCTCTGGCCGTTGCGGATGCGGGTGAGCAGATCGCCCAGCGGATCAGAAAGGGACATTCAAGCCTCCCCTCACCAGCTGGCCTTGGTCAGCCCCGGAATCTGGCCGTTCGAGGCCAGTTCGCGGAGCTGATTACGGCTCAGCTTGAACTTGCGGTAATTACCGCGGGGACGGCCCGTCAGCTCGCAACGAAGGCGCACGCGCACCTTGGCACCGTTGCGGGGCAGCTGGGCCAGCTTGAGGGTCGCCTCGAACCGGTCTTCGACCGGCAGATCGCGATCCATCACCGTCGCCTTGAGCGCAGCGCGCTTGGCGGAGTGAGTCGCCGAGAGCTTCTCGCGGCGCTTGTTCTTTTCGACAGCCGAAGTCTTGGCCATGCCGTCAATATCCTCCGGAACCTGCAGGCTCGTGCTTGCGGTTTTCCAAGATCAGTTCTGGAACGGAAGGTCGAACGCCTTGAGCAGCGCCTTCGCTTCCTTGTCCGTCTTCGCGGTCGTCACGAAAACGATGTCCATGCCACGAACCGCGTCCACCTTGTCATAGCTGATTTCGGGGAACACGATCTGCTCCTTTAGACCGAGGCTGTAATTGCCACGGCCGTCGAAGCCCCGGTTGCCCGGGATGCCACGGAAGTCGCGCATGCGGGGCAGCGCGATCGTCACGAGACGGTCGAGAAACTCGTACATCCGCGCGCGGCGCAAGGTCACCTTGCAGCCGATCGCCTGACCCTTACGAATCTTGAAGCCCGCGATGGCCTTCTTGGCGAGGGTCTTCACCGGCTTCTGACCGGCGATGACCGTGAGGTCGCCCAGGGCCGCCTCGAGCTTCTTGGAATCGCCGGCAGCTTCGCCGACGCCCATGTTGATCACGATCTTGGAGAGCTTCGGAACCTCCATCGGGTTCTTGTAGCCGAACTCCTCGATCAGCTTCTTGCGCACCGCGTCAGCATAAGCCTGCTGAAGGCGGGGCAGTTCCTTCTGCGTCTCGCTCATGCGTCGATCACCTCGCCCGACGCCTTCGCGACGCGGACCTTCTTGCCGTCTTCCAGCACCTTGAACCCAACCCGCGTCGGCTTGTCCGACTTCGGATCGATCAGCGCCAGGTTCGACAGCTGGATCGGCGCCTCAACCTTCTCGATGCCGCCGGCCTGACCCATGCCACGCGGCTTGTTATGCCGCGTCATCACGTTCACGCCCTGCACCACGGCGCGGTTCTCGGTCGGGATGACCCGAACGACTTCGCCGCGCTTGCCCTTGTCCTTACCGGTAAGGACCTGGACCTTGTCGCCCTTCTTGATCTTGGCGGCCATGGTCACAGCACCTCCGGCGCCAGCGAGATGATCTTCATGTACTTCCGGGCCCGCAGTTCACGCACGACGGGGCCAAAAATACGGGTGCCGATCGGCTCGCCCTGCTTGTTGATCAGCACCGCGGCGTTGTTGTCGAAGCGGATCGCCGTGCCATCGATACGGCGCACCGGGTAAGCGGTACGCACGATCACGGCGCGATGCACCTCGCCCTTCTTCACCTTGGCGCGGGGAATGGCTTCCTTGACGGAAACGACAATAATGTCGCCGACCGAAGCGGTCTTACGCTTCGAGCCGCCAAGCACCTTGATGCACTGAACCTTGCGGGCGCCGGAATTGTCGGCGACGTCAAGGTTGCTCTCGGGATGGATCATCTAACGAGATCTCCCTCAGACCGAAGCCGGCTCGGCCGACGCGTCGAAGCCAACCGGCTTCTCCACGGGCGCGCCATTGCGCGCGATCAGCAGCCAGCTCTTGCGCTTGCTGATCGGGCGGCACTCTTCGATCTGCACGAGATCGCCTTCCTTCGCCAGGTTGGCATCGTCGTGCGCGGCGTACTTCTTGGAACGCCGGATGAACTTCTTGTACAGCGGGTGCATCACGCGACGCTCGACAAGAACCGTGATGGTCTTGTCTTGCTTATCGCTGACAACCCGCCCGCTGAGGACGCGCTTCGGCATTGCCGGGGTCTCCTCGTGGGTTAGGCTTGTGCGGCCGAGCGGGAGCGCTCGGTCAGCACGGTCTTAACACGGGCGATATCGCGGCGCACCTGCCGAATACGCGCAACAGCCTCCAGCTGGCCGGTGGCCCGCTGGAACCGCAGGTTGAACTGCTCCTTGCGGAGGTCCAACAGCATCGCCTTCAGTTCGTCCGAGGTCTTGCCCCGGACATCTGCGATCTTCGTCATCTCAAGCCTCCGCCTCGCCGAGGCGAGCCACGATCTTGGTCTTGATCGGCAGCTTCGCTGCGCCCAGCGTCAGGGCCTCGCGCGCCGTCTCCAGGGAGACACCGTCGATCTCGAACATCACACGGCCCGGCTTGACGCGGGCAACCCAGTATTCCGGCGCGCCCTTACCGGAGCCCATGCGGACTTCGGCAGGCTTCGTCGAGACCGGAAGATCCGGGAAAATACGGATCCAAACACGGCCCTGGCGCTTCATCGCACGGGTGATCGCGCGGCGAGCCGCCTCGATCTGACGCGCGGTGACACGCTCGGGCTCCAGAGCCTTCAGGCCGAAGCCGCCGAAGGACAGCGTGAAGCCGCCCTTCGCGTCGCCCTTGATGCGGCCCTTATGCGCCTTGCGGAACTTCGTGCGCTTCGGGGAAAGCATGGTCAGTTATCCTCAGCGCTGCGGCGCCTGCTCCGCGGCGCGCTTGTCCTGCGCCAGCGGATCATGCCCCAGGATCTCGCCCTTGAAGATCCAAACCTTGACACCGCAGGTGCCGTAGGTGGTCTTCGCGGTCGCGGTGCCATAGTCGATATCGGCGCGGAGCGTGTGCAGGGGCACGCGGCCCTCGCGATACCACTCCATGCGCGCGATCTCGGCGCCACCAAGACGGCCACTGCAGTTGATGCGGATGCCGCCGGCACCCAGACGCATCGCGGACTGCACGGCGCGCTTCATGGCGCGACGGAAGGCCACGCGGCGCTCCAGCTGCTGGGCGATCGACTCGGCAACCAGCGTCGCCTCGATCTCCGGCTTGCGGATCTCGACGATGTTCAGCGACACCTCGGCACCGGCCATCTTCGCGAGCGACTTGCGCAGCACGTCGATGTCAGCGCCCTTCTTGCCGATCACGACGCCCGGACGGGCGGCGTGGATCGTCACGCGGGGCTTCTTGTTCGGCCGCTCGATCACCACGCGCGACACGCCGGCACCCTTGAGACGCTCACGCAGCTTCGTGCGCAGCTTCAGGTCGTCGTGCAGCAGCTTGGAATAGTCGCGGTCGGCGAACCAGCGGCTGTCCCAGGTGCGGTTGATGCCGAGCCGGAGCCCGATCGGATTGACTTTGTGACCCATTACGCGGCCTCCTGCCCGGCTTCGGCCGTCGCCGGCGCAGCCTGCTGTTCCGCCACCACGATCTTCAGGTGGCTGAACCACTTCTCCACGCGGGCGGCGCGGCCACGGCCACGCGCCTGGAAGCGCTTCATCACCTGCGAACGACCAACCTCGGCGCGAGCGACGACAAGCTTGTCGACGTCGAGCTGGTGGTTGTTCTCGGCGTTCGCGATCGCGCTCTCGAGCGTCTTCTTCACCGTCTGGGCGATGCGACGCTTCTCGAACGTGAGGGTCGCCACCGCATCGGACGCCTTCGCGCCGCGGATGAGGCCCGCCATCAGGTTCAGCTTGCGCGGGGAAACGCGGATGTTCCGCGTCACCGCCTGCGCCTCGGTATCAGCGATACCGCGTTCATGCTTCGGCTTGCTCATGGCTCAGCCCCGCTTGGCCTTCTTGTCGGACGAGTGGCCCGAGAAGGTGCGGGTCGGCGAGAACTCACCGAACTTGTGACCCACCATGTTCTCGGTCACCTGCACCGGGATGAACTTCTTCCCGTTGTAGACGCCGAACGTCAGACCGACGAACTGCGGCAGGATCGTGCTCCGCCGGGACCAGATCTTGATGACCTCGTTCCGGGTGGAGGCCCGGGCGGCCTCCGCCTTGTTCAGCAGGTAACCGTCAACGAACGGCCCCTTCCACACGCTGCGCGGCATATCCGTCAGCCCTTCGTCGCGTTGCGCCGGCGAACGATCATGCCGCTCGTGCGCTTGTTGGTGCGGGTCTTGTAACCCTTCGTGGGCTTGCCCCACGGGGTCACAGGATGACGGCCGCCCGAAGTCCGGCCTTCACCACCACCATGCGGGTGGTCGACCGGGTTCATGACGACGCCACGCTGATGCGGCTTGCGGCCGAGCCAGCGGCTGCGACCGGCCTTGCCGATCTGCTGGTTGCTGTTGTCGGGGTTCGACACGGCACCAACGGTGGCAATGCACTCGGCGCGAACCAGGCGCAGCTCACCCGACATCAGCTTGACCTGGGCGTAGCCCGAGTCCTTGCCGACGAGCTGGGCATAGGTGCCAGCCGAACGGGCGATCTTGCCGCCGGCGCCGGGCTTCATCTCGATGTTGTGCACGATCGTGCCAACGGGGATGGAGCCGAGCGGCATGGCGTTGCCGGGCTTGATGTCGACCTTCTCGCCGGCGATCACGGTGTCGCCCGCCTTCAGGCGCTGCGGCGCGAGGATATAGGCGAGCTCGCCGTCCTCGTACTTCAGCAGCGCGATGAACGCCGTGCGGTTCGGATCGTACTCGATGCGCTCGACCGTCGCGGGCACGTCGAACTTGCGCCGCTTGAAGTCGATGATGCGGTACGTCCGCTTGTGTCCGCCGCCACGGAACCGCACGGTGATGCGGCCGTGGTTGTTACGGCCGCCCGAGGAATGCTTGCCCTCGGTCAGGCCCTTGACCGGCGCGCCCTTATGCAGCTCGGAACGATCGATGAGGATCGTGCCGCGCGAGCTCGGGGTAACCGGGTTGAAATGCTTCAGCGCCATGGCGTCACGCAAGCCCCGTCGTCAGGTCGATGCTCTGGCCTTCGGCCAGGCGCACAACAGCCTTCTTCCAATCGGAACGCTGGCCGGGACGGCCCTTGAACCGCTTGGACTTACCCTTCACCACCAGGGTGTTCACCGTGACAACCGTCACGCCGAACAGACCCTCGATGGAGGCCTTGATCTCCGGCTTCGTCGCGGAGAGAGGCACCTTAAAGGTAACCTGGCCCGTCTCGGTCAGGATCGACGCCTTTTCCGTGACGATCGGCGAGAGGATGGTCTGATACATCCGCTCGCGCGAGATCACGGGGCGCTTCGCCTTGGTCTCGGTCTCGCTCATGCCAGCCGCTCCTTCAGCGCCTCGACGCCGGCGCGGGTCACCGCGAGGACGTCATGGTTGAGAATGTCGTAGACATTCGCGCCGATGGTCGGCAGCACGTCCACCTTCGGGAGGTTGCTCACGGAACGGGCGAAACCCTCGTTCACGGTCGCGTCCACCACCAGGGCGGAAGTCCAGCCGAGAGCGGCCAGCTTCTTCGCCATGACGGAGGTCTTGGCCTCGGCCTCGGCGACGTCGAGCACAACCAGCTTGCCTTCGGCAGCCTTCTGGCTCAGCGCGCTGATCAGGCCCAGGCGGCGAACCTGCTTGGGCAGCGAGTAGCCGTGGTCGCGCACGACGGGGCCGTGAACGACGCCACCAGTGCGGAACTGCGGCGCGCGCAGCGAGCCCTGGCGGGCGTTACCCGTGCCCTTCTGGCGATAGGGCTTCTTCGTCGTGCCGGAGACCTCGCCAAGACCCTTGGTCTTGTGAGTGCCGGCGCGGCGCTTGGCCAGCTGCCAGTGAACAACGCGAGCCATGATATCAGCCCGCGGGGCGGCGCCGAACAGCGCCTCCGGGAGCTCAATCTCACCGGCCGAGCTGTTATCCAGCGTAATGACAGGAACCTGCATCGTCCGATCCTTCAGGCCGCGACCGTCGGATAGGGCGCATCAGCGTGGCGAGCACGCTTCATCGCGTCCTTCACCAGCACGTACGAACCCTTCGACCCCGGGATGGCGCCCTTGACGAAGAGCAGACCCTTCTCGGCGTCGACCGCCGCGATTTCCAGGTTCTGCGTCGTCACGCGCTCAACACCGAGATGGCCAGCCATCTTCTTGTTCTTGAAGGTCTTGCCCGGGTCCTGACGGTTACCCGTCGAACCATGCGAACGGTGGCTGATCGACACACCGTGCGAGGCTTCGAGACCCGAGAAGTTCCAGCGCTTCATCGCACCCGCGAAGCCCTTGCCCTTCGTCGTACCGGTCACGTCGACCTTCTGGCCCACCACGAAGTGAGCAGCGCTCAGCGCCAGGCCCGGCTCCAGGGCGGCGTCAGCCGCGACCCGGAACTCGACAACCTTCATCGGCGCCTCGACACCCGCCTTCGCGAAGTGACCCTTGTTCGCCTTCGACACGTTCTTCGGCTTGGCCTTACCCAGGCCCAGCTGAACGGCGTCGTAGCCATCCTTGGCGGCTTCGCGCTTGGCGACCACGCGCACGTTATCAACGTGCAGCAGGGTCACAGGCACGGTCGAGCCGTCGTCCTTGAACAGCCGGGACATGCCCAGCTTGCGTGCGACCAATCCGGTCCGGCCATAGATAGCCATGGCTGGTTCCTCAGATCTTGATCTCGACGTCCACACCGGCAGCCAGGTCGAGCTTCATCAGCGCGTCCACGGTCTGCGGGGTGGGGTCGACGATGTCTAGAAGGCGGCGATGGGTCCGGATCTCGAACTGCTCACGCGACTTCTTATCGACGTGGGGCGAACGGTTCACGGTGAAACGTTCGATCTGCGTCGGCAGGGGGATGGGCCCGCGCACGCGCGCGCCCGTCCGCTTCGCGGTGTTGACGATCTCCCGCGTGCTGCCATCCAGCACGCGGTGATCGAACGCCTTGAGGCGGATGCGAATGTTTTGGCTATCCATCTTCGTCGGACCTGTTCCGTTTCCGTCCGACTCAGGCGGTGATCTTGGCGACGACGCCGGCGCCGACGGTGCGGCCACCCTCGCGGATCGCGAAGCGCAGGCCTTCGTCCATGGCGATCGGCGCGATCAGCTCGACGTCCATCGACACGTTGTCGCCCGGCATCACCATCTCCACGCCTTCCGGCAGGGAGACAACGCCCGTCACGTCCGTCGTGCGGAAGTAGAACTGCGGACGATAGTTGGTGAAGAACGGCGTGTGACGGCCACCCTCTTCCTTCGTCAGGATGTAGGCCTCGGCCTTGAACTTCGTGTGCGGCGTGATCGAACCCGGCTTGGCCAGAACCTGGCCGCGCTCGACGTCCTCACGCTTCGTGCCACGCAGCAGCGCGCCGATGTTGTCGCCGGCCTCGCCCTGGTCCAGCAGCTTGCGGAACATCTCGACGCCCGTGACGGTCGTCTTCACCGTGGCCTTCAGGCCCACGATCTCGACTTCCTCACCGACCTTCACGATGCCGCGCTCGACGCGGCCGGTCACCACGGTGCCGCGGCCCGAGATCGAGAACACGTCTTCGACCGGCATCAGGAACGGACGGTCAACCGCGCGCTCCGGCTGCGGGATGTAGCGGTCCACCTCAGCCATCAGCTGCAGGATCGCCTGCTCGCCCAGCTCCGGCGACTTGTCTTCCAGCGCCATCAGCGCAGAACCCTTCACGACGGGGATGTCGTCGCCGGGGAACTGGTAGGAGGACAGCAGCTCACGGACTTCCATCTCGACCAGCTCGAGCAGGTCGGGGTCAGCCATGTCGCACTTGTTCAGGAACACGACCAGCGCCGGAACGCCGACCTGGCGCGCCAGCAGGATGTGCTCGCGCGTCTGCGGCATCGGGCCGTCAGCGGCCGACACCACCAGGATCGCGCCGTCCATCTGCGCCGCACCCGTGATCATGTTCTTCACGTAGTCGGCGTGGCCGGGGCAATCGACGTGCGCGTAGTGGCGGTTCGCCGTCTCGTACTCGACGTGCGCCGTCGAGATCGTGATGCCGCGAGCGCGCTCCTCAGGAGCCTTGTCGATCTGGTCGTACGCCGTGAACGACGCACCGCCGGACTTCGCCAGCACCTTCGTGATCGCAGCCGTCAGCGACGTCTTGCCGTGGTCAACGTGCCCGATCGTGCCGATGTTGCAGTGCGGCTTATTCCGCTCAAACTTAGCTTTCGCCATTGTCTTCGTCCCCGATCGGGTCTGTTACCAGCGGTAGTGGCTGAAGGCCTTGTTGGCTTCGGCCATCCGGTGCGTGTCTTCGCGCTTCTTCACGGCGGTGCCGCGATTATTCGCCGCGTCCATCAGCTCAGCCGACAGACGCTCTTCCATGGTGTGCTCACCGCGCTTGCGCGAGGAGTCGATGATCCACCGGATCGCCAGCGCCTGGCGCCGCTCGGGGCGCACTTCGACGGGGACCTGGTAGGTCGCACCACCGACGCGGCGCGAACGCACCTCGACGGAGGGCTTCACATTGTCCATCGCCTCATGGAACAGGCGCAGGGGGTCGCTGTTCGGACCACCGCGGCGCTTGAGGGTATCCATGGCGGCGTAGACGATACGCTCGGCCGTGCTCTTCTTACCATCGTACATCAGCTGGTTCATGAACCGGCTGAGAACGAGGTCACCGAACTTCGGATCCGGCAGGACTTCGCGCTTCGCAGCGCTATGACGACGCGACATCGATCAGATCCTCACTTCGGACGCTTCGCGCCATACAGCGAGCGGCGCTGACGACGCTTCGGCAGGCCCTGCGTATCCAGCACACCGCGGAGGATGTGGTAACGCACGCCCGGAAGGTCCTTAACGCGGCCGCCGCGGATGAGCACAACGGAGTGCTCCTGCAGGTTGTGGCCTTCACCCGGGATGTAGCTCACGACTTCATAGCCGTTGGTGAGGCGAACCTTGGCGACCTTACGAAGGGCCGAGTTCGGCTTCTTCGGCGTGGTGGTGTAGACGCGCGTGCAAACGCCACGCTTCTGCGGGCAGCCCTGCAGCGCCGGCACCTTGTTCCGAGTCGGCTTGGGATGCCGCCCGGTCGCGATGAGCTGGTTGATCGTCGGCATGACGCCCCTTCGAACCCGTCCAAAACTTTGCCAGCCCTGCGCCTCAAGCGTAACGGCCCGCCCAGGCTGCGACTTGCGCGACCTGTGCGGGCTCCCGCCCCGCCTCAGCCTTCATGCCCCAACCGAGGCACAGTACCGAGACGCAGAACTGTCTTCCAAAGACCACCCGGAACCCCCGAAGGAGCGCCCGGCAGAGAGCGCGCTTGATATGCCCCCCACCCCCCAGAGTCAAGCGAGTCCTGCCCTGGTAACGGCAAAGGCCGGTCCTTTTCGGACCGGCCCTGCCATGCATCGCACGCGTAACGCTCGAGGCGGTATCATAGACAGAAAAAGGCGCCTCGTGGCGCCTTTTCCAGTCATTCCGGTCCAGCCGGCGGAGATCACTCCGCGGCGGGAACACCCGGCTTCGGCAGCGCCGGCGCCTGCTGGCCGAGGCGGCCGGCATCGCGCTGGGCGGCGAGAGCGCGCAGGCGGTTCATCACCGAACCCGTGCCAGCCGGGATCAGGCGGCCGACGATCACGTTCTCCTTCAGGCCGGCCAGGAAGTCGACCTTGCCGGCCGTGGCGGCCTCGGTGAGCACGCGGGTCGTCTCCTGGAAGGAGGCGGCCGAGATGAAGGAGGTGGTCTGCAGGCTGGCCTTGGTGATGCCCTGCAGCACGGGCTCGGCCCGGGCAGGACGTTCGCCGCGCGCCAGCAGTTTCTCGTTCTCCATCTCGAACTCGATACGCTCCACTGTCTCGCCGACCAGGAAGGTCGTGTCGCCCGGCTCGAGGATCTCGACCTTCTGCAGCATCTGGCGAACGATCACCTCGATGTGCTTGTCGTTGATCTTCACGCCCTGCAGACGATAGACGTCCTGGATTTCGTTCACGAGGTAGTTGGCCAGGGCCTCCACACCGAGAACGCGCAGGATGTCATGCGGCACGCGCGGACCGTCGACGAGCGGGTCGCCGGCCTTCACATAGTCGCCTTCCTGCACCGAGACGTGCTTGCCCTTCGGCACCAGATATTCGCGCGGGGTCACCGGCTCGTCGCCGACCTGCTCGGGCACGACCAGGACGCGGCGCTTGGCCTTGTAGTCCTTGCCGAACTCGACGCGGCCGTCGATCTCGCTGATGATCGCGTGGTCCTTCGGGCGGCGAGCTTCGAAAAGCTCGGCCACGCGCGGCAGACCGCCGGTGATGTCACGCGTCTTCGAGCCTTCGCGCGGCATGCGGGCCAGAACGTCACCAGCCGCGACCGACGCGCCGTTCTCGACCGAGAGGATCGAGTCAGGCGGCAGGAAGTAGCGGGCCTCGGCGCCGTTGGAGAGGCGCAGCACCTCGCCACGCTCATCCTTGAGGATGAGGCGGGGGCGAAGGTCCACACCCTTGGCGGCCTGCTTATAGTCGACGACGACCTTCGAGGACATGCCCGTCACTTCGTCGGTGCGCTCGACGAGGGTGACGCCCTCGATCATGTCGGCGTATTCGACCGTACCGCCCTTCTCCGTGAGGATCGGGAGGGTGAACGGATCCCACTCGGCCAGCTTCTGGCCGCGCGTCACCGTCACATTGTCCTCGGTCAGCAGGCGGGCGCCGTAGGGCACGCGCAGGCGGGCACGCTCGCGACCGGCGCCGTCCGTGAGAACGATCTCACAATTACGGCTCATCACGACCGGAACGCCCTGGCTGTTCGTCACGACGTTACGGTTCAGCACCTTGACGGTGCCGTCATGCGTCGCCTCGACGGCCGACTGTTCAGCGCCACGCTGCGCCGCGCCACCGATATGGAAGGTGCGCATCGTCAGCTGCGTGCCGGGCTCACCGATGGACTGGGCGGCGATGACGCCGACAGCCTCACCGATATTCACCGGCGTACCGCGAGCAAGGTCGCGGCCATAGCAATGGCCGCAGCAGCCCTGGCGCGCATCGCAGGTCAGCACCGAGCGGATATAGACTTCCTCGACGCCGGCCTTCTCGATGCGCTCCGCATCCTCTTCCTCGATCAGCTCGTTGCGCGCGAGGATGACCTCGCCCGTTTCGGGATGAACGATGTCGCGCTGAACCGTACGGCCCAGGATACGCTCGGAGAGAGAGGAGACCACCTCACCGCCATCCATCACGGCGCGCACGGTCAGGCCGCGCTCGGTGCCGCAATCGGGTTCGACGATGATGCAATCCTGCGCCACGTCGACGAGACGGCGGGTCAGGTAACCCGAGTTCGCGGTCTTCAGCGCGGTATCCGCGAGGCCCTTACGGGCGCCGTGGGTCGAGTTGAAGTATTCGAGAACCGAGAGGCCTTCCTTGAAGTTCGCGATGATGGGCTGCTCGATGATCTCGCCCGAAGGCTTGGCCATCAGGCCGCGCATACCGGCGAGCTGGCGCATCTGCGCCGGCGAACCACGAGCGCCCGAGTGGGACATCATCCACACAGAGTTGGTCGGCGTGCCGACCTCCTGCTTGGAGATTTCCTTCATCATGGCGCCGGCGACTTCGTCCGTGCAGCGCGACCAGGCGTCGACCACCTTGTTGTAGCGCTCGCCGGCGGTGATGAGGCCGTCGAGATACTGCTGCTCGAATTCCTTCACCTCGGCCTTGGTGCGGGCGATCATCTCCTGCTTCGAGTCGGGGATGACCATGTCATCCTTGCCGAAGGAGATGCCGGCGCGGGCCGCGTTGCGGAAGCCGAGGGCCATCAGGCGGTCGGCGAAGATCACCGACTCCTTCTGGCCGCAATGGCGGTACACGGCGTCGATGACGTCCGAGATGTTCTTCTTCGTCAGCTGGCGGTTGACGATCGAGAAGGGCAGGTTCGGATGCAGCGGCACGAGGTCGCCGATCATCACGCGGCCCGGGGTCGTCACCACACGCTCGATGATCGGCTTACCGGCGGCGTCCACACCGTGGCGTCGATAGCGGATCTTCGTGTGCAGCGTCAGCGCGCCGGACATGATGGCCTGCTCGATTTCGCCCATATCGGCGAAAGCGGGCGCCTCCTTCTCGTCGGCGACGCGGAATTCCGGCGTCTCCAGCGAGAGGTAGTAGAGGCCGAGAACCATGTCCTGCGACGGCACGATGATGGGCTTGCCGTTGGCGGGGCTGAGGATGTTGTTGGTCGACATCATCAGCACGCGCGCTTCCAGCTGGGCCTCGAGGCTCAGCGGGACGTGCACGGCCATCTGGTCACCGTCGAAGTCCGCGTTGAAGGCGGTGCAGACGAGCGGGTGCAGCTGGATCGCCTTGCCTTCGACCAGGATCGGCTCGAAGGCCTGGATGCCCAGGCGGTGCAGCGTCGGCGCGCGGTTCAGCAGCACCGGATGCTCGCGGATAACCTCTTCGAGGATATCCCAAACCTCCGGACGCTCCTTCTCCACCATCCGCTTGGCGGCCTTGATGGTCGTCGCGTGGCCGTACTTCTCGAGCTTCGAATAGATGAACGGCTTGAACAGCTCGAGCGCCATCTTCTTCGGCAGGCCGCACTGGTGCAGCTTCAGCTCGGGGCCGGTCACGATGACCGAACGGCCCGAATAATCGACGCGCTTGCCGAGCAGGTTCTGACGGAAGCGGCCCTGCTTGCCCTTCAGCATGTCGGACAGCGACTTCAGCGGGCGCTTATTGGCACCCGTGATGGCGCGGCCGCGGCGGCCGTTGTCGAACAGGGCGTCGACGGCCTCCTGCAGCATGCGCTTCTCGTTGCGCACGATGATGTCCGGCGCGCGCAGCTCAATCAGCCGCTTGAGGCGATTGTTACGGTTGATGACGCGACGGTAGAGGTCGTTCAGATCCGAGGTCGCGAAGCGGCCACCGTCCAGCGGCACCAGCGGGCGCAGCTCGGGCGGGATCACCGGCACGACGTCGAGGATCATCCATTCCGGCCGGGCACCGCCCTCGCCGAAAGCCTCGATCATCTTCAGGCGCTTGACGTACTTCTTGCGCTTGGCCTCGGAGGAAGTTTCCTTGAGATCCGTGCGAAGCTTCGCCGCTTCCTTCTCGAGATCCAGGCCGGCGAGCATCTGCTTCACGGCCTCGGCACCGATGCCGACCGAGAAGGCGTCGTCGCCGAACTCGTCGAGCTTGGTCTGGTACTGATCCTCGGAGAGCAGCTGGTGCAACTTGAGGTCGGTCAGGCCCGGCTCCAGAACCACGTAGGATTCGAAGTACAGGACCTTCTCCAGCTCCTTGAGCGACATATCGACCATCAGGCCGACGCGGCTCGGGAGGGACTTCAGGAACCAGATGTGAGCGACCGGCGAGGCCAGCTCGATATGGCCCATCCGCTCACGGCGAACCTTCGCGAGGGTGACCTCGACGCCGCACTTCTCGCAGATGATGCCGCGGAACTTCATCCGCTTGTACTTGCCGCACAGGCACTCGTAGTCCTTGATCGGACCAAAGATGCGCGCGCAGAAGAGGCCGTCCCGCTCCGGCTTGAAGGTGCGGTAGTTGATGGTCTCCGGCTTCTTGATCTCGCCGAACGACCACGACCGGATCTGCTCCGGGCTCGCGATCGAGATGCGGATCTGGTCGAAGGTCATCGCCTGGCCAGTCTGGCCCAGGATCTTCATCAGCTCGTTCATGCGGCGATCCCCTTGCGTGAGGGCACCGCCCCGGCAACACCGGGGCGGCTTGAAGAGAAGTCAGTCTGGAAGACGGGGCCCATCAGGACTCGCGGTTTTCCAGGTCAACATTGAGGCCCAGCGACTTGAGTTCCTTCACCAAGACGTTGAAGGACTCCGGAATACCGGCCTCGAAGTTGTCCTGATCACGGACGATCGCCTCGTAGACCTTGGTGCGGCCGGACACGTCGTCCGACTTCACCGTGAGCATTTCCTGCAGGGTGTAAGCGGCGCCATAGGCTTCGAGAGCCCAGACCTCCATTTCACCGAAGCGCTGGCCACCGAACTGCGCCTTACCACCCAGCGGCTGCTGCGTGACGAGCGAGTAGGGGCCGATCGAACGAGCGTGGATCTTGTCGTCGACCAGGTGATGCAGCTTCAGCATGTAGATGTAGCCGACGGTCACCTTGCGCTCGAACTGCTCGCCCGTGCGGCCATCGGTCAGCCAGGACTGGCCCGAGGTATGCAGGCCGGCCTTGGTGAGCATGGTCTCAATGTCGCTCATGCGCGCGCCGTCGAAGACGGGGGTCGCGATGGGGACGCCGCGGGTGAGGTTGTCACCAAGCTCCATGAGCTGCTCTTCGCTCATGTCCTTGATGTCGCGCTCGAAGATCTCGTCGCCATAGACGTCGCGCAGCTTCGCGAGGAGTTCCTCGCGGGCGGCACCGACGCGGCGATAGTCTTCGACCAGCTCACCGATCTGCTTGCCGAGATTGGCGCAAGCCCAGCCCAGGTGGGTCTCCATGATCTGACCGACGTTCATGCGCGAAGGCACGCCCAGCGGGTTCAGAACCAGGTCGACCGAGGTGCCATCCTCGAGGAACGGCATGTCTTCCACCGGGACGACGCGCGAGACGACACCCTTGTTGCCGTGACGGCCGGCCATCTTGTCGCCGGGCTGAAGCTTGCGCTTCACCGCCACGAAGACCTTGACCATCTTCATCACGCCGGGCGGCAGCTCGTCGCCGCGCTGCAGCTTCTCGACCTTGGACTCGAAGCGCTTCTGCAGCTTCTCGACGGCCGCGTCGAACTCCCGCTTGATCGCCTCGATCTCGATCATCACGGCGTCGTCCTGCACCGGGATCTGGCGCCAGGTCGCCTTGGCGAACTGGTCCAGAACATCGGCGGAGAGAACGGTGCCGGCCTTGACGCCACGGAAGCCCGCGCCGGCCTTCTGGTCGAGCAGCTTCTCGCGCATCCGCGAGAAGAAGCTGCGCTCCTGGATGGCCTTCTCGTCGTCACGGTCCTTGGCGAGGCGCTCGATCTCGGCGCGCTCGATCGCCATGGCGCGCTCGTCCTTATCCACGCCACGGCGGGAGAAGACGCGCACGTCGACGATCGTGCCGGTCACACCCGGCGGCAGGCGCAGGGAGGTGTCGCGCACGTCCGAGGCCTTCTCGCCGAAGATGGCGCGCAGGAGCTTCTCTTCCGGCGTCATCGGGCTTTCGCCCTTCGGCGTGACCTTACCGACCAGGATGTCGCCCGGGTTCACCTCGGCGCCGATGTAGACGATGCCGGCCTCGTCGAGGTTGCGCAGCGCCTCTTCACCGACATTCGGGATGTCGCGGGTGATTTCTTCCTGGCCCAGCTTGGTGTCGCGGGCCATGACCTCGAACTCGTCGATATGGATCGACGTGAAGACGTCATCGCGGGCGATACGCTCGCTGATGAGGATCGAGTCCTCGTAGTTGTAGCCGTTCCACGGCATGAAGGCGACGAGGGCGTTGCGGCCCAGCGCCAGCTCGCCGAAATCGGTCGAAGGGCCGTCGGCGATGATCTCGCCGGCGACGACCGGGTCACCCACCTTCACCAGTGGGCGCTGGTTGATGCAGGTCGACTGGTTCGAACGCTGGAACTTGCGCAGGCGATAGATGTCGACGCCCTTGGTCGAGCCATCCTCGCCCGTCGCGCGCACCACGATGCGGGCGCCGTCGATGCTGTCCACGATGCCGTCGCGCTTGGCGACGATGGTGGCACCCGAGTCACGCGCCACGGCGGCTTCCATGCCGGTGCCGACAAGCGGGCTGTCGGCGCGCACCAGCGGCACGGCCTGACGCATCATGTTCGAGCCCATCAGCGCGCGGTTCGCGTCGTCGTTCTCGAGGAACGGGATGAGCGCGGCGGCGACCGAGACGAGCTGCTTCGGCGAGACGTCGATGGCCGTCACCTCTTCCGGCTTCACCAGGCGGAAGTCACCGCTCTGGCGGACCGAGACGAGGTCGTCCTTGAAGGTGCCGTCGGCATCGACATTGGCATCGGCCTGGGCGACGACGAGCTTCTCCTCTTCCATGGCGGAGAGGTAGCGCGGCGCGCCCGTGATCTGGCCGTCCTTCACCAGGCGGTACGGCGTCTCGATGAAGCCGTACTTGTTCACGCGGGCGAAGGTCGCGAGGCTGTTGATCAGACCGATATTCGGGCCTTCCGGCGTCTCGATCGGGCAGATGCGGCCGTAATGCGTCGGGTGAACGTCGCGAACCTCGAAGCCGGCGCGCTCACGGGTCAGACCGCCCGGGCCAAGCGCCGAGAGGCGGCGCTTATGCGTCACTTCCGACAGCGGGTTGGTCTGGTCCATGAACTGCGAGAGCTGCGAGGAGCCGAAGAACTCGCGCACGGCGGCGGCGGCAGGCTTCGCATTGATCAGGTCATGCGGCATGACGGTGTCGATATCGACCGACCCCATGCGCTCCTTGATCGCCCGATCCATGCGCAGCAGGCCGACGCGGTACTGGTTCTCCATCAGCTCGCCGACCGAACGCACGCGGCGATTGCCGAGATTGTCGATGTCGTCGATCTGGCCGCGGCCGTCCTTGAGGTCCATCAGGACCTTCATGGTCGACAGGATGTCCTGCTTGCGCAGGGTCCGGACCGTGTCAGGCACTTCCTCGTTCGAGAAGCCGAGGCGCATGTTCATCTTCACGCGGCCGACGGCCGAGAGGTCATAGCGCTCGACGTCGAAGAACAGGCCCTTGAACAGGGTCTCGGCGGTTTCCGGCGTCGGCGGCTCGCCCGGGCGCATCACCCGGTAGATGTCCATCAGCGCTTCGTCGCGGTTGCTGTTCTTGTCGACGGCCAGGGTGTTGCGGATCCAGGGACCCACGGTCTGGTCGATCGCGAGCGTCGCCAGCTTGTCGATGCCGAGCTGCTCGAGCTGGCCGAGCTTGGCCTCGGTCAGCTCCTCGCCGGCCTCGGCGAAGATCTCACCCGTGTTCAGGTCGACCATGTCCTCGGCCACGAAGCGGCCGATGAGGTCGGCGCGGCCGACGAGGACTTCCTTGGTGCCGGCTTCCGCGATCTTGCGGGCGGCCCGCGGGGTCATCTTCGTGTCGCGGTCAGCGACGATCTGGCCGGTGGCAGCGTCCACCAGCGGCTCGATCAGCTTGATGCCACGGAAGGAGTCCGGGTCGAAGCTGCGGCTCCAGCCCTTCGGACCGCGGCTGAAGACGACCTGGCCGTAGAAGAGCGAGAGGATCTCCTCGGCGTCCATGCCGCGGATCTCGTTACCTTCGAGCGGGGGCAGCCCGGCCTCGGCGCGCTCGGCGCGCTTCTGCTCGGTCCAGGCGGAATCGAGGGCGTAGAGCAGCGTGGTGGCGGGCAGCTTGCGCTTGCGGTCGATGCGGACATAGCAAATGTCCTTGGCATCGAACTCGAAGTCCAGCCAGGAACCCCGATAGGGGATGATGCGGGCGGCGAAGAGATACTTGCCCGAGCTGTGGGTCTTGCCCTTGTCATGGTCGAAGAAGACGCCCGGCGAACGGTGCATCTGCGACACGATGACACGCTCGGTGCCATTGATGATGAAGGTGCCGTTGTCCGTCATGAGCGGCATGTCGCCCATGTAGACATCCTGCTCCTTAATATCGCGAACGGAGCGCGAACCGGTGTCCTCGTCCACGTCCCAGACGATCAGGCGCAGGCGCACCTTGAGCGGGGCGGCAAAGTTCAGCCCGCGCTGGATGCATTCCTCGACGTCATACTTCGGCTCTTCGAGCTCGTACTGCACGAACTCAAGGCGGCCGCGGCCGGCGAAATCATCGATCGGGAAGACCGACTTGAACACTTCCTGCAGGCCCGAGTGACTGCGCGCGTCCGCATCGACGTCCATCTGCAGGAACGCTTCGTAAGAGGCGCGCTGCACGTCGATGAGGTTCGGCATCGGCGCGACTTCGGGCAGACGCCCGAAAGACCTGCGAATGCGCTTGCGCCCGGTGAACGACCTGGTGATAGCGTTCATGCCCGTCCTGCTTCCCTTCTTCCCGGCGAAAACCCCGGCCGGAGGGTAACTTGATACCCAAGACGCATCCGAACCGGGATTGGCTCGGCTGCGAAACGCAGGCGCGGACGGGAACCCGTTAGGATTCCCGCCCGTCCCGTCAGTACTTTACTCGCCCATCAGCCCCAACAGACTACCGCCGGGGTGACGGGCGCGAAGGTCACTTAATCTCGACCTTCGCACCGTTCTCCTCGAGGACCTTCTTAATCTTGTCGGCCTCGTCCTTCGACACGCCTTCCTTGACGGTCTTCGGAGCGCCCTCGACCAGGTCCTTGGCTTCCTTGAGGCCCAGGCCGGTGATGGTGCGGATTTCCTTGATCACGTTGATCTTCTTGTCGCCGCCGGCGGCAAGGATCACGGTGAACTCGGTCTGGGCCTCAGCGGCCGGAGCGGCAGCGCCGCCAGCGGCGGGAGCAGCGGCAACGGCAACCGGAGCGGCGGCGGAAACGCCCCACTTCTCTTCCAGCAGCTTGGAGAGCTCGGCGGCCTCCAGAACGGTCAGGCTGGACAGCTCGTCGACCAGCTTAGCGAGATCGGCCATGGTGATTGTCCTTCGATCTAATGGCTTGGCTTGCAATTTGCAACCCCGGCTCAGGAACCCGATGAGCGGGCCGCCCGAGGCGGAGAGGTAGTCTCAGTCTCGAACTCAGGCCGCCTGGGCCTCGTCCTCGTCCTTCTTGGCATACGCCGAGAAGACCCGCGCCAGCTGCGAGCCAGGGGCCTGCAGCACGCCGGCAATACGCGTCGCCGGGGTCTGGATGAGACCCAGCAGCTGCGCACGCAGCGTCTCCAGCGAGGGCAGTTCGGCCAGCGCCTTCACACCATCGGTGCTCAGGGTCTGGACGCCCAGCGCCCCGCCGAGGATCACGAACTTGTCGTTACCCTTGGCGAACTCCACGGCGGTCTTCGCCACGGCCACCGGATCCACAGACCACGCGAGCGCGGTCGGACCCTTCAGCAGCGGCGCAACGCCCTGGAAGCGGGTGCCGTCGAGGGCGAGGGTGGCGAGCCGGTTCTTCGCGACCTTGTACGTCGCGCCAGCAGCCCGCATCTTGTTACGCAGATCATCCACCTGCGCGACCGTCAGACCCTTGTTCTGGGCGACGAGCACGAAGGAAGTGTCAGCGAACACAGCCGCGAGGTGGGCGACGAAGTCACGTTTCTCGGTACGATCCACGTCTCGTCTCCGTCGGTGGCTTCGGCCTTTTGGAAGGGCCTCAGCCGGTTCACACGGGGGCCGCGGGCACCTGCCCGAAACCCCGTTCGCCTGCCTGAGTTCGGAAAGCCAAGCCAAGTCAGATCAGGGCAATGCCCGGAAATGTCTCTATTGGCGCCCCGCCTACGATTGCGCGGCCGATTGCCGCATTAAGGTCCGGCGCCCGAAGGCCCGGCCCACAGCCGATCTCTGACAGGTTTCGAGCGGGGCCTTGGCCCCGCCCTGCCCGCGCCTCCCGGAGGAAGCGCGTATCTCTATCGGCCACCCCGAAGGGCGGCCTCAGCGGTCTCAGGCGCCGAGCGTGGCGACGTCGACCTTCAGGCCCGGGCCCATCGAGGAGGACAGGTTCACCTTCTTCACATAGGTGCCCTTGGCGCCCGCCGGCTTCGCGCGCTGGATGGCGTCGATGAACGCCTTGGCGTTCTCGACCAGCTGTTCAGCGCCGAAGGAGGCCTTGCCGATGCCGGCATGAACGATACCGGCCTTCTCGGCGCGGAACTCGACCTGACCGGCCTTGGCGGCGGTCACGGCGCCCTTGACGTCCATGGTCACGGTGCCGAGCTTCGGGTTCGGCATCAGGCCACGCGGACCGAGGATCTTACCGAGACGGCCCACGAGGCCCATCATGTCCGGGGTAGCAATGCAGCGATCGAAATCGATCTTGCCTTCCTGGACGGCGGCCATCAGGTCCTCGGCGCCAACGACGTCGGCACCGGCGGCCAGAGCCTCCTCGGCCTTCGCACCACGGGCGAAGACGCCGACGCGGGCGGTCTTGCCCGTGCCATGCGGCAGACCGACGACGCCGCGGACCATCTGGTCGGCATGGCGCGGGTCGATGCCGAGGTTCATCGAGAGCTCGATGGTCTCGTCGAACTTGGCCTTGGCATTCGCCTTGGCGAGGCTGATGGCCTCGGTCAGCGGATACAGCTTGTCGATATCGAGACCGGCGTAGATCGCCTTGAGGCGCTTACCCTGCTTGGCCATCTATCAGCCCTCCACCACGGAGATGCTCATCGAGCGGGCCGAGCCCTGCAGCATGCGGACAGCCGCCTCGACGTCGTTGCAGTTCATGTCCTTCATCTTCACCGCGGCGATTTCGCGCAGCTGAGACTTGGTCACGCGACCGACCATGCCGCCCTTGCCCGGCGTCTGGCTGCCCTTGTCGATCTTGGCGGCCTTCAGCAGGAAGTAGGTGTTCGGCGGGGTCTTCGTGACGAAGGAGAAGGTGCGGTCCGAATACGCCGTGATGACGACCGGCGTCGGGGTGCCGGGCTCCATCTGCTGCGTCGCCGCGTTGAATTCCTTCACGAACTGCATGATGTTCAGGCCGCGCTGACCGAGCGCGGGGCCGACCGGCGGCGAGGGGTTCGCCTTGCCAGCGGGGATCTGCAGCTTGATATAGCCGACGATCTTCTTCGCCATGGTAATTCCCTGTTGTCAGGGAGGCGCGGTTCGTCCGGCCCAGGCTTGGGCCTCCCGCGTCCCTATCGAGAGGGCGGGCTTTTAGGGCTCTCCGGGGCGTGAGTCCAGGGGCAAAACGGCTGGCGGCCATGCATTGGGCGCGGCCCAACCCCATCCCCTTTAAAAACCAAGGCCGCCCGCGGGTTTCCCCGGGGCGGCCCGAAATTTGTTTCCCAGAGGGAAAAGGCTCAGAGCTTCTCGACCTGGCCGTATTCCAGCTCGACCGGCGTGGCACGGCCGAAGATGGAGACGGAGACCTTCACGCGGCCGCGCTCCTCGTCGACCTCTTCCACCGTGCCGTTGAAGCTGGTGAAGGGGCCGTCGGCGACGCGGATCTGCTCGCCCACCTCGAAGACGACGGCGGGGCGCTTCGGCTTCTCGGCCGTATCCGTCACCTGCTGCAGCATGCGCTGCGCCTCGGCCTCGGAAATGGGCTGCGGCTTGTTGCGCGCACCCAAGAAGCCCGTGACCTTGGGCGTGTCCTTGACCAGGTGCCAAGCGTCGTCGGTCATTTCCATCTGCACCAGCACGTAGCCGGGGAAGAACTTGCGCTCGGAATTGACCTTCTGGCCGCGGCGAACCTCGACCACTTCCTCAGCCGGAACCAGGACCTGCTCGAACTTGTCGCCGAGGCCCTTCTGCGCCGCCTGCTCCAGGATCTGCTGGGCGATTTTCTTCTCGAAGCCCGAATAGACGTGGACGACGTACCACTTCTTGCTCGCCATGGTCGTTTCCGCCCTCACACACCACCGAAGAGGAAGCTCATGCCCAGCTGAATCAGCCAGTCCACCAGCAGGAAGAACACGGCCGCCAGGGCCGAAAGGCCCAGCACCAGGCCGGTAGTGATCAGCGTTTCCTTGCGGCTCGGCCAGGTGACACGTGCCACCTCTTGCCGCACCTCGCGGATGAACAGCGCTGGATCAAGCTTGGCCAAGGCCGCCACCTTCAACATCTGGTTGCACACGGATCGGGGACAAGCCCCGCGAAGATCATACGCCGCGCCAATGCGGCGGCAAACCAGTGGCCTGGGCGAAGCCCGGAGCCGACTGGCAGGGGTGGAGGGTCTCGAACCCCCAACCTCCGGTTTTGGAGACCGGCGCTCTAGCCAATTGAGCTACACCCCTGCACCGCGGCATCGCCGCGCGAGGGCCGCTCTATAGGTTAGCTGCGGAGGGCTGTCGAGGGGGCATCGTGCTGCCGGATGCGCATTCATGCTCCGCGCGGACGGCGGTTGGGCAAGGATTTGCCGGGACTCGGCGAAATATCGAGAGACTTGGCGGCGGCGAGCCCACCAGGGGCGCCGAATCCCGGCGCGCTGCGTGGCCCGCACGGACGATTCGCGGCACGCCCAGCGCCTGGGCCAGGCGCCCCGCGGAGAGAGGCTCAGAACGCGCCGGTGCCGGCCTTGGGCCGGGGCATCGAGGCTGCCGTGGGAACACCCGCCAAGGCCCCCAAAAGCGAAACGGGCCGCCCTTGTGGGGCGGCCCGCTCGTATCCGTCAGATCCGGGAAAGGATCAGGCGGTGATCTTGGCGACGACGCCGGCGCCGACGGTGCGGCCACCCTCGCGGATCGCGAAGCGCAGGCCTTCGTCCATGGCGATCGGCGCGATCAGCTCGACGTCCATCGACACGTTGTCGCCCGGCATCACCATCTCCACGCCTTCCGGCAGGGAGACAACGCCCGTCACGTCCGTCGTGCGGAAGTAGAACTGCGGACGATAGTTGGTGAAGAACGGCGTGTGACGGCCACCCTCTTCCTTCGTCAGGATGTAGGCCTCGGCCTTGAACTTCGTGTGCGGCGTGATCGAACCCGGCTTGGCCAGAACCTGGCCGCGCTCCACGTCCTCACGCTTCGTGCCACGCAGCAGCGCGCCGATGTTGTCGCCGGCCTCGCCCTGGTCCAGCAGCTTGCGGAACATCTCGACGCCCGTGACGGTCGTCTTCACCGTGGCCTTCAGGCCCACGATCTCGACTTCCTCACCGACCTTCACGATGCCGCGCTCGACGCGGCCGGTCACCACGGTGCCGCGGCCCGAGATCGAGAACACGTCTTCGACCGGCATCAGGAACGGACGGTCAACCGCGCGCTCCGGCTGCGGGATGTAGCGGTCCACCTCAGCCATCAGCTGCAGGATCGCCTGCTCGCCCAGCTCCGGCGACTTGTCTTCCAGCGCCATCAGCGCAGAACCCTTCACGACGGGGATGTCGTCGCCGGGGAACTGGTAGGAGGACAGCAGCTCACGGACTTCCATCTCGACCAGCTCGAGCAGGTCGGGGTCAGCCATGTCGCACTTGTTCAGGAACACGACCAGCGCCGGAACGCCGACCTGGCGCGCCAGCAGGATGTGCTCGCGCGTCTGCGGCATCGGGCCGTCAGCGGCCGACACCACCAGGATCGCGCCGTCCATCTGCGCCGCACCCGTGATCATGTTCTTCACGTAGTCGGCGTGGCCGGGGCAATCGACGTGCGCGTAGTGGCGGTTCGCCGTCTCGTACTCGACGTGCGCCGTCGAGATCGTGATGCCGCGAGCGCGCTCCTCAGGAGCCTTGTCGATCTGGTCGTACGCCGTGAACGACGCACCGCCGGACTTCGCCAGCACCTTCGTGATCGCAGCCGTCAGCGACGTCTTGCCGTGGTCAACGTGCCCGATCGTGCCGATGTTGCAGTGCGGCTTATTCCGCTCAAACTTAGCTTTCGCCATGGTCGCGTCCCGCTATCCGTCTTCCTAAAACGAACACCCCGCGCCCGCGCGTGGAGCGGGTGACGGGAATCGAACCCGCACAACCAGCTTGGAAGGCTGGGGCTCTACCATTGAGCTACACCCGCGCCGCGCGACCCGCGCCCGCAAGCGAGCCCAAGGCGCCTGGCGGTGCTACCACTGGGACCGTTCCGTATCATCCGGGGAAAGCCCCAGACTGCACGGAGCAGGGAAATGGAGGGGGTTGGATTCGAACCAACGTAGGCAGTGCCAACGGATTTACAGTCCGTCCCCTTTAGCCACTCGGGCACCCCTCCGTATCCTCCGTGCCTTACGGCCCGGCTCCACTGGAGCGGGGCGGACCTATCCGCATTCGCGGGGTTGTGTCAACGGGACCTCGCGGGTTTCGCGCCGTTTTCGCGCATGGCGCCATGCGCGCCGGGCGCGGCCGAGCGTAACGGTCGGGCTGAAAGCGGCGTGGCGGCAGGGAACGGCAAGCGGTAACGCAGGCAAGAGGCGCCCATATTGCACTTGTCCGGCCGGGGTGGCCGCGCGGATATAGGCCATGCGCCCTCCTCGTCGCCCGCCTCAGGCGGATAGCCCCTCCAAGTCGTTTTCCGCCGATCGCCCCCAGGGCCGTGCCCCGCAGGGCCGCCCGCAGCATGGCCAGGGCAAGCCGCGCCCGCCGCGTGAGGCCGATTCCGAAGAGCGCCCCCGCTTCGATCGCGGTGCCGGGCCCAAGGGCCCGCGCGGCCCCCGCCGCCCCGTTGAGGCCGAGGCCGCGGAGGCCCCTGCCCGCCCGCGTCCGGAGCGGGAGTTCTTCCAGCGCCGCCGCCTGCATGTCCTGCCCGAGACGGCGCCCGGCCCGCGTAAGCCCGATTCGGCGCCCTCGATTCCCGTGCCGCCCGGCAGCTATTGGCTGCATGGCGTGCATGCCGTCGCGGCCGCGCTGAAGAATCCGCAGCGCCGCGCCCGACGCCTGCTGCTGACGGAAGAGGCCGAGGCCAATCTCGCTGCCGAACTGCCCCGCCCCTGGCGCCTGAACGGCGAGCGGGTGGAGCGTAGCCGCTTCCAGACCTTCCTGCCCGAGGATGCGGTGCATCAGGGCGCGGCCCTGCTGGTCGATCCGCTCCAGCCCGTCGGGCTCGAGGATGCGATCGAGGCCCATCCGGGCCCGGTCCTGCTGCTCGACCAGGTGACCGACCCCCGCAACGTGGGCGCGATTCTCCGCTCGGCCGCCGCTTTCGGCGCCGCGGCCGTGGTGGTGCAGGACCGCAATGCGCCGCCCGAGACGGCCGCCATGGCCCGCACCGCCTCCGGCGCGCTGGAAATCGTGCCCATGGTGCGCGAGGTGAATATCTCGCGCGCCATCACCACGCTGCAGAAGGCGGGTTTCTGGGTCATGGGCCTCGACGGTTCGGCCAAGACCACGCTGGCCGCCGCGATTCCGCGCGACCGCCGCGTGGCGCTGGTGCTGGGCGCCGAGGATACCGGCCTGCGCCGCCTGCAGCGCGAATCGGTCGATGAGCTGGTGAAGCTGCCCATCGCCTCGCGGATGGAGAGCCTCAACGTCTCCGCCGCCGCCGCCGCCGCGCTCTACGAAGTCATCCGCGAGCAGGAACTGGACTGAGCGCATGACGCCGGAAGCGATCGCCGCAGCCATCCTGGCCAACCAGCGGGCACGGCGAGCTATTCCGGCGGATTGGCCCTTCGCCCCGGCCGATGAGGCGGCGGGCCATGCCGCCCAGCGGGCCCTGGCGGCGCTGATGGGCGCCGAGCCGCCGGCCGGCTTCAAGGTGGGCGCCATCGCGCCCCGGATGCAGCAATATCTCGGCGTCTTCGCGCCCATCGCGGGCTTCGTCGCGGCGCCCGACCTGAACCGCGGCCATTACCGATTCGCCGATTACGTCGCCCCCGGCGTGGAATGCGAAATCGGCCTCCGCCTCGCGCGGGATCTTCCCGCCGGCCCGACAAGCCTGGAAGCCGCCTCGGCGGCGGTCGGCGAGGTCTTCGCCGCCATCGAGCTGGTCGATAATCGCTACGAGGATTTCGGCAAATCCGGCCCGGCCGTGCTGATCGCCGACCGCATGTTCCAGGCCGGCGGCGTCACGGGCGCCCCGGTGCGGGACTGGCGGGGGCTCGACCTCCCTTCCCTCCTCGGCACCATCGCCGTGGATGGCGAGGTGCGGGATCAGGGGCCGGGCTCGGAACTGATGGGCCATCCCTTCAAGGTGCTCGCCTGGCTGGCCGCATCGCCGCTGGCCCAGGCTTTTGGCGGGCTGAAGGCGGGCCAGGTGGTCTTCCTCGGCTCCGTCACCCCGCCGCTCTGGCTCAAGGGGCCGGGGCGGATCACGGTCGCTTTCGAGGGGCTGGGCGAGGCCTCGCTCACGCTCGTCTGAACGCTTCCTGACAGCCCCGCTAAGGCCTCGTTAACCGGCGGCATGCGACATCCGTGTCGTGCCCCCGAGGCACCACTAGCCAGAACGGCCGGTTCTCAGAGCGCAGGGTTTGGCGGGCCGGAATGTCCCGTCAGGTCATGGCTCACAGCAGAAAGGCTGGGGCTGGTGCGGGCGAAACGGCCTGGTCGGTTCCAGAAGCTCCCGATGCTTTCAGATATGCGTACCGAAAGCTGGCAGATCCTGCCTGATGACATCCAGCTCACCCTCTCCCGCGAGGCCCTGCGTCGCGCGGCGGAGACGCTGGCCGAACATGCGGAACTGCTCGCCGAGGAAATCGAGGTCGGCTCGCTGAGCGACAAGGGCGGGCCCGAGGCCCTGCGCCTTTTCGCCGCCGTGGTGCGGGCCACCAATTCCGACGCTTTCGGCCCCGTCGGCCATGCCTGAGGCGTGACTTGCGCCGCAAGCGGGTGAGCCCTCACCCGCTTGCGACAGATTCCCCCTGCCTTTCCCATCGACTTTTGGGCAGCGGCACCCCAGTTTTGTTCTCCCGGCCCCGCGATGGCCGGGAGCATTGGGGCCCCCGCCATGAACCTGATCGCCCAGCCGCCCGTTCTCTTCACGCCGCAGAAGCGCCCGGCCATGCCCGCGACGCGGCGGCTCAAGGTCGTCTCGCCCTATCAGCCCAATGGCGACCAGCCGACGGCGATTCGCGACCTCTGCGCCGGGATCGAGCAGGGCGAGCGCGACCAGGTGCTGCTCGGCGTGACCGGCTCGGGCAAGACCTTCACCATGGCCAATGTCATCGAGCAGCAGCAACGCCCCACGCTGATCCTGGCGCCGAACAAGACGCTGGCGGCCCAGCTCTATGGCGAGATGAAGTCCTTCTTCCCCGAAAACGCGGTTGAATACTTCGTCAGCTATTACGACTACTACCAGCCCGAGGCTTATGTGCCGCGGACCGATACCTATATCGAGAAGGATTCGCAGATAAACGAGCAGATCGACCGGATGCGCCACTCGGCCACCCAGGCGCTGCTCGAGCGGAATGACGTGGTGATCGTTGCCTCCGTCTCCTGCATCTACGGTATCGGCTCCGTCGAAACCTACGGGAAGATGGTGGTGAAGCTGGAAGCCGGCGGCCAGATCCCGCGCGACAACCTGCTGAAAGCCTTGGTCGAACTTCAATATCGCCGAAACGACGCCGCCTTCGGGCGCGGCACCTTCCGCGTGCGCGGCGAGACGGTGGATATCTGGCCCTCGCATCTGGAAGACCGCGCCTGGCGCATCTCCCTCTTCGGCGACGAGGTGGACAGCCTGCGTGAATTCGATCCACTGACCGGAGAAATCGCGGGCAATCTCGAAAATATCGCCATCTACGCGAATAGCCACTACGTCACGCCGCGCCCGACGCTGCTCCAGGCCATCCGCGACATCAAGGTGGAGCTGAAGCAGCGGCTGGAGGAGCTGACCAGCCAAGGCAAGCTGCTGGAGGCCCAGCGGCTCGAACAGCGCACCATTTTCGATATCGAGATGCTGGAGACGACGGGCGTCTGCAAAGGCATCGAGAATTATTCCCGCTACCTCTCCGGCCGCGGCCCCGGCATGCCGCCGCCGACGCTTTTCGAATACCTGCCCGAGAATGCCATGCTGATCGTGGACGAGAGCCACGTCACCGTGCCGCAGATCGGCGGCATGTATCGGGGCGACTTCGCGCGGAAGTCCATCCTCTCGGAATTCGGCTTCCGCCTGCCCTCCTGCACCGACAATCGCCCGCTGAAATTCGAGGAATGGGACGCCTTCCGGCCGCAGACCATCTTCGTCTCCGCCACGCCCGGCCCGTGGGAGATGGAACGCAGCGGCGGCACCTTCGCCGAGCAGGTCATCCGCCCCACAGGGCTGGTGGACCCCATCTGCGACATCCGCCCCGTCGAGGGCCAGGTGGACGATCTGCTGGCCGAATGCCGCGAGGTCACCAAGAAGGGCGGGCGCATCCTCGTCACCACCCTGACCAAGCGGATGGCCGAGGACCTCACCGAATACATGACCGAGGCGGGCATCCGCGTCCGCTACCTGCATAGCGACGTGGATACGCTGGAGCGGATCGAGATCATCCGCGACCTGCGCAAGGGCGTGTTCGACGTGCTGATCGGCATCAACCTGCTGCGCGAGGGGCTCGATATTCCCGAATGTGCCCTGGTCGCGATCCTTGACGCGGATAAGGAGGGCTTCCTGCGCTCCACCACCTCGCTGATCCAGACCATCGGCCGCGCCGCGCGCAATGCCGAGGGCCGGGTGGTGCTCTATGCCGATGTGATGACGCGCAGCCTCAAGAACGCGCTGGAGGAGACGGAGCGCCGCCGGGCCAAGCAGATGGCCTGGAACGAGGAGCACGGCATCACGCCGCAAACCATCCGCCGCGACATTTCCGACGTGCTCCAGAGCGTCTACGAGCAGGATTACGTCACCGTCCCGGCCGTGGAGGGCGACAAGAAGCAGGATTTCGTCGGCAAGGACCTGCGCGCTTCCATCGCCGAGCTGGAGAAGCGGATGCGCGCCGCGGCCGCCGATCTGGAATTCGAAACCGCCGCCCGTATCCGCGATGAGATCAAGCGGCTGGAGAATCTGGAACTGGGCCTCGATTCGGACGGCCGCGCCCTAGCCCCCGGCGCCCGCGCGCCCGGCCAGAGCAAGCTCGAAGGCCTGCTCCAGCCCAATGAGGCCGGCCGCTCGCTCCGCGATTCGCACCCCGCGCGCGGCCGGAAGAAGGAGGCCTGGAAGCCGGAGCCCCTCGGCCCCGGCGGCGGCGGTTATGACCCGAAGAAGGGCAAGCGGGGGCGGAGTGCCCGCTGAGGCGGGCGCTTTGTCGACTCAAGCAACTTAAACGTGCAATTGACCGGCCGGTGACTTCCCGCCATCCCTAGGCATCCCGCCTTCAATGAGATGGAAGCCTGCATGCCGCCGAGCGACGCCACGCCCCTCGAGACCGATAGCGTGAGTGCCCCCGCGGCCACCGTCTACAGCACCTATCCGGATCTCCAGGCCGAGATCACCCGCCTGAAGGGCCAGATTCCGCTGACCTGGGTGCGCTCCACCCAGCGCATTCCCTTCGCGAATTTCGGCGACGCCCTGGGCCCCGTCATGGTCTCGGCCCTGACCGGCCTGCCCATGGCGCCCCGCGCCTTCAACTCCAAGTTTCTCCGCCTCGCGACCATCGGCACCATCGGCCAGGCGCAGTCCAACGGCACCGTGCATTTCTGGGGCACCGGCATCGACGCCAAGCGCACGCTGGGCGAGGAGAATGGCCGCTTCACCACGCCGCCCGATACCAGCTACGTCATCCATGCCCTGCGGGGTCCGAAAAGCCGCGCCGCCGCCCTGGCCAACGGGTTGCACGCGCCGCCCGTCTATGGCGACCCGGGCTGGCTGCTGCCGCGCCTGATGCCGGGCGAGGGCATCGCGCGGACCAAGGAACTGGGCGTCATCCCCCATATCTCCGAACTGGCCGAGCCCAATGTGGAAGGGCTGATGCGGGCGGAGATGAAGCGCTACCTGATGGGCCAGGGTGATCCGGTGAAGATCATCAGTACCTATCACGAGCCCTCCATGGCCGCCTTCCGGGCAAAGCTGGAGGATATCCTCTCCTGCAAGCGCGTGGTCAGCGCGAGCTTCCACGGGCTGATCCTGGCCGATGCCTATGGCATTCCCTGCGCCCTGCTCTCCCGCAACGGGCGGGGCGCCTGGGTGGCCGATACGGCCGCCGATGCCGAGAAGCTCGATCACCGCGTGGCCGATTTCTATCTGGGCGCGGGCCGCAAGTCCGTCCTGGTCTATGGCCAGCCGATCGAGGAGCGGACGGATTGGAGCGACGTCATCCGCGCCATCGACAGCCATTACCAGCCCTTCTCCTGGTCGCCCGACCCGCTCATCGAATCCTTCCCGCTCAAGACGCTGTTCGATGCGCATCAGGCCCGCTGGCCGCAGCGTGAAGGTTTCGGCGACGATCTTATCTGGTAGCGCGTGTGGCGCCCCTGGCCGGGCGCCTTTATGTTGCTGCCATGGACGATAACGCCCGGCAGATGCTCGCGGCGGTGCAGTTGGCGCCGCCGTCTTCCCTCCTATGCCCTGATTACCTCTATGCCGAGCTGACCCAGGCGCTGCCGGGGGCCGAGGTCGTGCCCTATTGCGCGCGCGGCATGCTGGAAGGCGCGCTGCCGGCGATGGTCGTCGTCCATAAGGGCCAGATGCGGGGCCTGGGCCGGGCCTTGCTGCGCCAGATCCTGGAGGGGATGGAGCCCGTCCTCGCCAATCCGGTCTTCGTCGTCTTCCGCCAGCCTCAGCCCGAGGCAGCGCCCCTGCCGCCCGAGCAGGAGGCGCATATCGGTGTCCTGCGCGAATTCGCCGCCGGCGCCGATACGCCCCGCCGCGTGAGCGGGGCGAAGCGGGCGGCCATCGTCTCGGCCTATGGCGTGGGCAATGTGGGGGACGATGCCGTCTCGCTCAGCGGCGCGCTGATGGCCAAGGCCGTGGGCTGCACCGAGATCACCTACACCGGCCCCGCCGGCCGGGTGCATGACCTGCCGGATCTCTCGCTGGTCATGGTGAGCGGCGGCGGCCTGATCTATGACCGCGACTACCAGGGCCGGCCGGATGTCGAGAATATCGGCAATTACACCACGCCCCTGGCGGTTGCGCGGGAGATGGGCATTCCCTCGGCCGTGCTGGGCATCGGGGTGCAGGGCATCCATACGGCCCTGGGCGCCGCCGCCTATCGCCACGGCCTGGCCCAGGCCGATCTGCTGACGGTGCGCGATACGGGCGATCAGGCCGTGCTGGAGCAATTGCTCGGCCGCGAGGTCCCATTGACCGCGGACCTCGCCTTCGCCCTGCCCAGCCTGCTGCCCGCACCGGCCGCGCGGCTGCATCGCCCGCTCGATGCCAAGCCCCTCGCCATTCTGGCCCTGGCCGGTTCCATGGGCGGATTCGATGGCATGCCGGGCGGCTTCGCCACCTTCCTACAGCGCCTCGCCATGGCGCTCAGCCGCACGCATGAGGTGGTGCTCGCCCAGCACGCCACGGATGATGCGCGTGTCTATCGTCAGGTCGCCACCGCGACCGGGGCGGGGCTCAAGGTGCTGCCGAATATGGGCCCCGAGCGGAGCCTTGAATTCTTCCGCCAGGCCGAGCTGGTGGTCACTTCGCGCTATCACGGGCTGATCTTTGGCCTGCTGGCCGGGGCGCGGGTGCTGCCCATCGGCGACGGGGGCGGGAAGATCGGCCGCCTCGTCGCTCAGCGCCTGCCCTCGCTGGAAGGCCATACGCTCTTTGTCTCGGGCCAGATTACCGAGAGTCCGGAAGCAATCCTCGCCCTGCCCGGCCGTGCCGATCCGGCCGAGGTCGAGGCCTGCATCGCCGCCGCCATGGCCAATATGGATCTGTTGAGCGGCATCGTCCGCTAATGGCGGGAAGCTTGAACTATGCCCTCGCTATGTCGTGATTGGCTTGCCACAGAGCTGCCGCAACCTCGCCACGGCGACTCTGTTTTGTGATGCGACCAGTTGCCTATCAACTTGGCGTAAACAGGAGAAAGCCAGTGATTAAGACGATGTCCCGTGTGGTGCTGGTTGGTGCGATGGCCCTGAGCCTCGCCGCCTGCGAGAACATGAGCCGTGGCCAGCAGCGCGCTCTGTCGGGCGGCGCCATCGGTGCGGCGGGCGGTGCCGCCATCGGTGCCCTGACCGGCGGTTCGGCCGTGACCGGCGCGCTGATCGGTGGCGCCGGCGGTGCCGCGGTGGGTGCCCTTACCCGCTGACGCTAAGGCGGGGCCCTCCGGGGCCCCGTTCGTTCAGCCAAGCAGAACGAGATCATCCCGATGGATGATCTCGTCACGGCCGCGCCAGCCGAGAATCGTCTCGATCTCGGCGCTGCCATGGCCGGCGATGAGCCGCGCGGCCTCCGAATCATAGGCCGATAGCCCGCGGGCCAGTTCCAGCCCCGATTCGTCCCGCACCGAGACGGGATCGCCCCGGCCGAAATCCCCTTCGACAGCCCGAACGCCCGCCGGCAGCAGCGAACTGCCCCGGCCAAGCGCCCGCGCGGCCCCGGCATCGACACGCAGCACGCCGAGCGGTGCGAGGCTGCCCGCGATCCAGCGCTTGCGGGCCGAGCGGCCCTCGCCTTCCGGCAGGAACCAGGTGCAGCGCGCGCCATCAAGCAGCGCCTTGAGCGGGTTTTGCCGCTCGCCGAGCGCGATGGCCATGGCACAGCCGGCGCCCGTGGCGATTCGGGCGGCGATCAGCTTGGTGCGCATGCCGCCGGAGGAATAGCCGGGCGGCGGCTCGCCCCCCATGGCCATGATCTCATCCGTCAGCCGCTCCACCACGGGCAGATGCGCCGCATCGGGGTTCCGGCGCGGGTCGGCCGTATAGAGCCCGTCGATGTCGGAGAGCAGCACCAGGGCATCGGCACCGATCATCTCCGCCACGCGGGCGGCGAGGCGATCATTGTCGCCGAAGCGGATTTCGGCCGTGGCGACGGTGTCGTTCTCGTTGATGACGGGCACGCAGCCCAGCTCCAGCAGGGTGCCGAGCGTGGCGCGGGCATTGAGATAGCGGCGGCGGTCTTCCGAGTCCTCCAGGGTGAGGAGAAGCTGGGCCGCGTTCATGCCGTGCTCGGCCAGAGCCTCCTGCCAGGCGCCGGCGAGGCGGATCTGCCCCACGGCGGCGGCGGCCTGCTTTTCCTCCAGGCGCAGCTTGCGGCGGGTGAGCCCCAGGGCGCGGCGGGCGAGGGAAATGGCGCCGGAGGAGACGAGCACGACCTCCTTCCCCATGGCCCGCAAGGCCGCGACATCGGCCGCGACCGAGGCCAGCCAGGCACTGCGCGGGGCCGCCGTCTCCGGATTCACCACGAGGGCGGAGCCGATCTTGACGACGATGCGATGGGCGTTGGCGAGCGAGGGGGATTGGAGCGACATGGCGCTGGAAATAGCCCAGTTTCGCAGAGGGCGAAATGAGCGGCGGAAGCATGGGGGCTTTGCCGCCACACCCCCATCGGGGTGATACGATCACGCCGAACCCCGCGATCAGTCACGGGTTTCCAAAGGCCTCAGGCCTTTGGCCGGAGGGTCTGGGAGGGCGGAGCCCTCCCAGGGGAAAGGCCAGGTCTGGGAGGGCAGAGTCCTCCCAGGGAAAACCTGGGTCTGGGAAGGCAGCGCCTTCCCAGCGGCACTCACCCGAGTCGCGGAATCTTCCGCGCTTCCTCGGCCTTCCGCTGCTCGCGATCGGCATACACAGCATCGGCCAGCTTGCGCAGCGCCTCGGGCACGCCTTCGCCCGTTACGCCGGAGATCACCAGAACCGGGGCGCCCGTGGCGCGTTCCAGCGCCTTGATGCGGCTGGCCTTGGCCTGCGGCGTCATGGCGTCGAGCTTGTTCAGCGCCACGATCTCAGGCTTGTCGATCAGCCCGCCGCCATAGCCCTCAAGCTCCTCCCGCACCGTGCGCCAGGCCCCGACGGGGTCGGGCTGGGTGCCGTCGATCAGGTGGAGCAGCACGGCGCAGCGCTCGATATGACCCAGGAAGCGGGTGCCCAGGCCGGCGCCCTCGGCGGCGCCCTCGATCAGGCCAGGGATATCTGCCAGGACGAATTCCTCGGTCGCGTTCAGCCGCACGACGCCAAGCTGGGGGTTCAGCGTGGTGAAGGGATAATCGGCGATCTTGGGGCGCGCGCCGGAAGAGGCCGCCAGGAAGGTGGACTTGCCGGCATTGGGCAGGCCCACGAGCCCGGCATCGGCAATGAGCTTCAGCCGCAGCCAGAGCCACATCTCCTCGCCCGGATAGCCCTTGTCGGCGCGGCGGGGGGCGCGATTCGTGCTCGTCTTATAGTGGGCGTTGCCGTGGCCGCCGTCGCCGCCTTGGGCGATGATGACCTTCTGGCCTTCCTTCGTGAGGTCGGCCAGCACGGTTTCCTTGTCCTCGCCGAGGATGACGGTGCCGACAGGAACCTTCAGCACCACGTCGTCGCTGGCCGCACCCGTGCGGTCCGAGCCCGCGCCGTTGCCGCCCTTGCGGGCCTTGAAATGCTGCGAATAGCGATAGTCGATGAGCGTATTGAGCCCGGCGACGGCCTGGATGATGACATTGCCACCCTTGCCGCCATTGCCGCCATCGGGGCCGCCGAACTCGATGTATTTCTCGCGCCGGAAGGCCACGACGCCGTCGCCGCCGTCGCCAGCCTTCACCCAGATCTTCGCTTCGTCGAGAAATTTCATCGGTCTATCCGCCTAGGCGGCCCATAAACAAAAAGCGGGGACCCGGAGGGCCCCCGCCTATCTTCACCCTTGCGGGGCGAGAATTACTCGGCAGCAGCCGGCAGCACGTCGACGGAGACGCGAACGCGGCCCTCGGCAACGCGGTCGAACTTTACGACGCCGTTCGCCACCGCCTGGATCGAATGATCGCGGGAGACGAGGACGTTGCGGCCCGGAAGCATCTTCGTGCCGCGCTGCGTCACGATGATGTTGCCAGCCTTCACGGCCTGGCCGCCATACAGCTTGACGCCGAGGCGCTTACCAGCGGAGTCGCGGCCGTTGCGGGAGGAACCGCCAGCCTTTTTATGTGCCATGGGTTGGTGCTCCTGCTCGGATGCTAAATCAGGCCGCGATCGCGGCGATGCGGATAACGGTCATCGGCTGGCGATGACCATTCTTGCGGCGGCTGTTCTGCCGGCGGCGCTTCTTGAAGATGATGACCTTATCGGCCTTCGCCTGCTCCAGCACCGTGGCTGTGACGGAGGCGCCCGGAACGGTCGGCGCGCCGATCGTCAGGCCACCCTCGCCGCCAAGGGCGAGAACGTCATGGAAGGTGATGGTCTGGCCGGCCTCGGCCTCCAGCTTCTCGATCTTCAGCACGGCGTTCGGGGTGACGCGGTACTGCTTGCCGCCGGTGCGGATCACTGCGTAGGTCATGGTGTCCCGAAACTCACTCGTGCTCTGGACTGAAACTGGGATCAGCGGCTCATAAGGAACCACTGCCGCGACACGGAGCATCGCGGGAGGACGGCCGTATAAACGCCGCCGCCGCCCTTCGTCAACTTGAGTCAGCCAGGGCGGGGCGGTCATGCGGCAAATTCATGACGAATTCCTCGCTCCATGGGCGCCGGGTGGGATTGCATCCGCCGCGCCAGCCGATTATACGGCCGCACCCGCTCCGGAGAGGTGACAGAGTGGTCGATTGTGACGGTCTCGAAAACCGTTGTACTCGCAAGGGTACCGTGGGTTCGAATCCCACCCTCTCCGCCAGGGTCCTTTTTAAATCAATGGGTTAGAGGCAGAAGAAGGGTTTGTCCCCTCTTCAATCCCCTAAACCTCGCCCTGATGACACGGCAGAAGGGGGGTACCCCCACCCCCGGGGCCGACTTTCGCGCGCCCTCGTCTCCTAAGGGCGGGCCCCGCATAAATCTCCGGTCCTCCGGAAGCCTCCCTAAAATTTTGTGCCTCTTTTTCAGGGTTGCCGTCTGGCCGCTGTGTGTGGCGGCGCGTGGTGCTTTGCCATGAGCGAAGACCACCCCGTCGCTCCGGAGCCAAAGCCTCTGATCCTCCTGACCATGAAGGAGGTCCTGGCGCGCCTGGGGTGCAGCCGGAGCTGGCTGTCTTGCCATCTGGCCAAGCACCCCTTCCATGACGGCCACCCCACCCATCGGCGCATCGCGAACAGGATCCGGTTCACCGAGGAAGATTTTGTCCGGCTCGTGGAGACGATGGCACCATGTCCCTCAAGCTCGTCCGGCGTCCTGGCTCGACCTTCTGGCACCTTGCCGGCACGGTCCGTGGCGTCCGGCTTCGCGAGAGCACTCGAACTGGCGACAAAAGGCTCGCAGACCAAATCCGCCAGAAGGTCGAGCGCGAACTCTGGGACCGATACATCCATGGAGAACGGGCCACAGTCCGGTTCTGGGAGGCGGCGGAGAGCTACCTGACCACGCAGCAGCGGGCACCCTCGACCTGCGCGACCGTGGCGAAGCTGCTTCGGCACTTCGGACCAGAAACGCGGCTAGTCGATATCAATCAGCTAGCCGTGGATCACGCCTACACCGCCCTGCTCTCCCCCGCTGCCGCCGGGTCCACCAAGCTCCGCGTGGTGCTGACCCCGCTGAAGGCCATCATGGAGCACGCCGCCGTCCGTGGCTGGTGCAACCGCCCGGCCTTCGAGACGCCCAAGGTGGCGAAGGGGAAGACGACCTTCCTGCGGCCGGCTGAGGCCAGGGCTCTGCTGGAGGCGGCCGACGAGCACATCCGCCCGCTGTTGGTCTTCCTGCTGGGGACCGGCTGCCGCATGAGCGAGGCGCTGGACCTGAAATGGGACCGGGTTGACCTGCACGGTGCGCGGGCGGTGGTCTGGCAGAAGCAGCAGAACGAGCGGCATGTGGACTTGCCGCCCGTGGTCGTCGCAGCGCTGACTGCCCTGCCGAATAGGGAGGGACATGTCTTTCGGCCGCCCAAGCGCCGGGGCCAGTTGGTAGCCAACGAGAGATGGTGGGATAGCGGCCGCGCCGGCGGCGGCCAGATCAAGCGCCGTTGGTCCGAGGCGTGCCTGAAGGCCGGCCTACCGGCCAGTGGCGCGAATGGACGCCCAAGGGCTCCACCAAGGTCGCGCGCTTCTGGGTGCCAGCGGTCACGCCTCACGACCTCCGACACACTTACTCCACCTGGCATTACTGCGTACATCGAGACCTGCTCCGCCTGCGTCATGAAGGTGGGTGGTCCACGGTCAAGATGGTCGAGCGATACGCCCATCTGATGCCGGAGGTGTATCGATCAGAGATAATTGTATGGAAGGATAGCCATTAGGGCCGCAAGCGCTCCTCGATAGAATGCCTGTCGCACCGAGGAATTCAGTTCATACTCCCGGCGGCGGTGAAGTTTCCTTGCGCCCGAGGGTTAAGAAGCACAGAGAGCGCCAACAGACGGCCTAATATTCTTCAGAAGGAAGTAATCGCTATTGTTCTTGATCTGAGCCTTCAGGACGACCATCAAATCCGGAAGATACGCCTTTTCCGGTCACGAGGGCAACAACAACCCCGACTATGGTTGTCCCAGCGACAATACCAGCTACTGTATCATGATTATTTATAGCTAAATACCCCGCCAGAAATAAGGCGGAAATGGCAAAAATAAATGCCGTAATCCTCGCAGTCATTCGCTCGACAAAAATAAAACCGTTGGTTCTTTTTTGCTCGCCTGACGCATGATTTGCTGCATTTTCAGCCATTAATATTATTCTATTAGCCGACCCGGGGACAATTTTCTCTAATTGCTCAAAATACTCAACAGGGGGAAGGGGCCCCTGATGCATCTGTGCTTTTATATCAATTGTATGCACCGCAGTTGTGGCCAGATGAAAACCTTCTTCCTGGCTTATAGATACGGGCGTTAATCCTGCCGGCCCCATATCAGGGGTCGGCAGGGACATCTTAATAGGAGAGTGCGGTTTCTCTACACCTTCTTCAGCCACGTTCTTTTTCAACCGCCTTGGTCAGCGCTGCCCCAGTTCTATTCCAAGCCGACTGAATAATATCAGAGGCGCTGGAAACTCGAGGATACGCCGCAGCAGGGTTAGCAAGACTTAGAAGCTCTCCCAGTGCCACTGCAACCGTATAGGCCGGAACTATCCGCCAGCTTTGTGAGACGGTGCTGATTTTACCGCGTACGGTCATGTTAGGCTCACATGTAGAAGAACTTGATGAAGTCTGCTGCGATTGAGCCACAGCGTGCGTCATGCGATCGCGTGGGATATGGCCCATATGGCACCTCCTCTCGACGTACTGGCAGCACGTCAACGTCCCTAAAGTGGTGCATAAATGCGCTCGTCGCTAGTGTCATTTAATGTCATTCGATATCATGTAATATCATACGACAGGACGCGGATAGCGCTCAGATCGTGTCTTTTCACAGTGTCATAAGGGTGCACTTCTCAGCGAACTTACGGCGACATGGACATTGCTGGGCGTCACTGAGCCTAAACGGTCGACTTCCTAATTCCACGTTTGATCACCCGCCGTTCTCGGCGACAAAGAACTCAGTTAGGCGTGGTCAGAACGCATCGACGAGCGCTCCTGCCCGCAATCCTGCCGCCGATGCCGCTCATTGCGTCACCCCGCTCGGCTGACGGGCGGAGCCACGGCCCGAGGGCGTCGTGGTGGTCGTGGCGGCACGGGGCGCGCTCTGACGGCTCAGGATCGCCCGCCATGCCTCAAGGGCATCGGTCTCGGCCTGCACCTGGGCCGGGGCGAGGCGGCCGAGGCGCTGGGCCTCCAGCACGCGACGCGCGGCCGCCTGAAGGTCAGCCTCCGAGACGGCGTTGCGGTCACCCGAGAAGCCGAAGGGGCGCGGCAGGGAGATGCGCGTCTGCGCGTCGGCGCCGACCTGATAACGGCTGACCAGATCGCGCGCCTGCTGCACGGCCTCGTCGCGCGTGGCCTGGGGGTTCGCCTCCGACCAGCGGTCGAAATCGGCGAGGGCGTTCTGACGCGCGGCGGCCAGCGGCCCGCGCATGAAATTGCCGCCCACTACATTGCCGGGGTCGAGGCTGTCGTTCACGAAGGACCGCCCGGAGCGATAGGCGCTGGCCGGAGCATCGTCGCGGCGCGCGTTCCGGTTCTGATTGACCATCGTGCGGTAGGTGTCCGAGGTGAGGCGACCGGCCCCAAGCTCTCGCCCGGCACGCGCGGCGAACTGGTCGGGGTCTTCCCGGTCGATGCGGACCTGAAGGTCGGCAACCGTCTCGGGATTGTCGCGCGGCGCGCTGGCGCCACGAATGCGGTTGAGCAGCGCCGAGGTCTCGCCCGGCGAGAGCCAATCCCGCTGCGCCATCACATCGCCCACGGTCGGCATCTGGCCCTGGCCATTCTCCGCCTGCGCGATCTGGCCGTAGAGGGTGTTGGCGGCCCGGTCGGCGTTCAGCCGCGAGAGCCGTTCCGCGCGCCGTTCCGACGCCTCGGCCCGCGAGGCCTGCGCCCCCATTGCCGTGGTCGCGGATTGCACGAGCCGCTGCCGAGCCACTTCATCCAAGTTGCGGAATTGCTTGGGGTCAGCCAGCGCAGCCAGGGCAGCGGTGGGATTGCGGTTGAGCAGCCCCAGAACGCTCGCCTGATCCATGCGGCCGGCGAAGGACTGGAACATTTTTTGACCGTCATCGGCCGCCAGAACTCCCGCCTCAACGCGAGCCTTGATCGCTTGATCTGCGGCGTTCATCGCCAACTGTCGAGCTGCTTGATCGGGCGCATTGACCGCCCGCTCTGCATACGTATCGAGCGAATTGCCCAGTAGAGCGAGAGACGCCTCATTGCTGCGCTTAACGCTCATCGTCAGCACGCGGCGGTAGTCCTGCGCTGCAAGTTCCGAGAGGTCACGCTGCGCTGTACGGCGAACAGCAGGATCGGCAACGGTTCGATTTATCTCGTCTTCGCGGGATTGGACTGCCGCTTGCCAGTTGGACTGAATTGTCGCGGGATCAGTGTTCCTCTCGGCATTTACCCAAGCGCCCGAAAGAGACTTGATCGAAGCGGTACGCTCCTTATCGACCGTATCGACCTGCTGCTGTTCCCGCTGCGCTTTGAGCACGTCGAGGAAGAAGCCCTCTACGCGGCCAAGCCCTTCGCTGAGCGCCTGGCCGGCCGCGCCGATGGCCGCCGGGTTCTGCAACACCGGCCGGGGCACCGCGCCCGCGATCTGCTCGCTGCTCGTGAAGGTGGGGATCGAGGGCATTTGGCGTCCTCCAGGAATGAGAGGCGGGGGCACATGGCCCCCGGGTTGAAGAGTGGTCAGCGGGTGGCGAGACGCGGCGCTGCGCGCGCCAGGGCCATCACCATTGCCGGGTCGTTGGCGGCCCCGCTCGCAACGATGGCTTCGGCGGCTGACGGGCTTCGCTGCTGCACGGCACGAAAAGCCCGCTGCGCGTCCGCGATGGTCCTTTCTGCCGCCTCGTAACCCAGCCGCCGATGCAGTTCCTCCGCGCCTTGCGCCTGGGTCAGCACACGGCCCGAAGCCACAGCGCCCAGCGCCTGGACCGCAAGCCGCGTCTCCTCGGCATCGGCGCCCAGCGAGGCAAGCGCCTGCTGCGTTTCGTGCATGAGGGTGGCCCCATCAGCGAAGTTCGCCGGCAGCTCCATCCGGGAAACCGCCATGCCGAGGCTAGCCGCATCCAACGGGGCTCGCTCCTCCGCTTGGCGCGCCGTCTCGGCGTGGCCGAGCTGCGCCTGCCGGAGCTGAAGCGCACGCTCCACGGCCGCCTGATCGCCGGACCAGTAGCTACTTCCTGGTCGCATCAGCCAATCGAGCTCGGCCTTGCTCTGGGCGGCATCGAGGTTCTGAACGGGCGTCGGGGCACGATAGCCATCGAGCCCGACATGCTGAGACGAAGCGGAGCCGCTGGGCTGCAAGCCGGGGAGATGGCCCCTCCCATCAGCCCGCTGCTCACCGCCGCCAACCGAATGGGCGTCGGGATTAAAGGTGCCGCTCATTGGGCGTTCTCCTCGGGAATTTGGGGAAGCGGACAGAGCTGCTTCAGCGTGGCAGCGAGTTCGTTCAGCTTCTCGCGGGGTTCGCCACGGCGCTCGGTCACCAACCGACGCGGGCCGATCTCAATCTGACGAGGCAGACTGGCGCCGAGGACGTTGCTCGCCAAAGAATGCGTGGCGCTCAAAGCGCTGGTCTGCCTGCTATCACGGTACTCGCGAAGCAGATCGGCCGTGGCACTGTTCAAGGCCTCAGCGGACTGCAACACGGTCTCGCTAACGGCGATCCACTGAGCGACCGCCTTGTCATAGGCATCGTGCAGCGCCGCCAGCCGCTTCCGTTCGGCGATGGCGGCCTTTCGCTCGGCTGCCAGCACCTCGGCTTGGCGCGCGGCGGCTTCAGCAGCGTTCGCTTGCCGCAGCCGTTCAGCGGCACGCTCGGCATCAAGCTCGGCTGATTGCAGTTGCAGCAGCTCATCGGCGCCAAGCTCGCCTTCCTTGGCGAGGAGGCCACGGCGCATCTCGGCAGCCCGGCTGCGAGCGAAGGTAACAGCGCTCTCGAGATCAGTGATTTGGTTCATCACGGCACCTCCTGCCCGAGAGCCGTGAGCCGCGCTTCGATTTCGCCAGCGCGACCATTCCCGAAGCGGACATCTGGCGTTGGAAGCTTCCTCGGCAAGGCTTCCAACATCAGGTGGCCGGCTTGATAGCCGACCTGCTTAAAGAAGTGCGCACCCCCCCGGGTGTACAGATGCGGCCGCCTCCATCGCAGTGGCAAGCGTCGCCCCGGCGGCGCGCAGCGTGGCGCATGCGTCGATCCATCCTGAGATGGCGTCGTTCAAGGCGTCGGCCTGGGTGCTCATTGCTTGTCTCCTTCGTGAGTGGCTTCGACGGCTCGCAACCGGCTGGTCGCGGCCCATTTGGTCAGGAGCGCAGCGGCGACAGCTTCAAGGTCGGCCCGCGACGGCTCGCCCGGCCGCATCGCCACGCTCATGGAGAGGTTGAATTCGGCCAGCATGGCCTCTTCGTGAGCCTTGCGGGCCAGGCCCAAAGGAAGATCGGCGAAGCCAGCCTCGCGGATAGCTGAAGGTTCAGGGCTCCACATCTGAGGCCTCCCCGTCGATCTGAGGGCGTGCGGCCTCTGTCTGCCTCTGAAATTCAGCGATATGCTCTGGGTCCTTCAGCACCAGGTTGATGACGATGGCTTGGCCGCCATCTGGAGGAACCCCCGCCACTGGTGGTCCAAACTCCTGTCGGGTGGTGGGGTGCCGCTCAGCGAGAAAGCGCGAGGCGCTGGTGTCGCCACGCTCCGACGCCGCATGCAGGTGCCCAACTACGCGGGCAGCGGCTTGGCCCTCGGCTGCTGAAAGAATGCGGTCGATCTCCGCATCGTCGTTGATCCAGCGGCGAAGTGCATCGAGGTCCAAACCCACGATACGGACAGCAATTGAGCGGGTGGCGCCGGCGCGCAGGCAATCGCAGAGGCGCTGCAATGCGAGAGCAGAACGCTCGCCCCTCGCCGCCAGCTTATGATCTGCCGGTGTGGCGGGCGTGAAAATGCGAGAAGCTGTCTTGGTCTCAGCGAAGGCCACGGCGTCGGGGGCTTTGGTCCACCCTTCGACCCGAGCGCGTTTGGAGATCGCTTGGCGGCTTACCTCATGGCGGCGCGCAAGCTGGTAGGACGACTGGCCGGCGCTCCATTCGGCTTGGATCAGTGGCCAGTTGATGCCGGGTTTGGCGGGCTGGGGCATGGCAACTAACTCCCCTCTGGAAGGTTGCGGTCAGGGCGTTCGGGCCCTGTCGTGTTGACGAAATCGGTTTCCGTGGAAGGCTCAGGCAGGGGGTCGAGCATCGGGCCGAGCCAGAGGCTTGCCGCCATCCCGTGACGAGCGGCCCAGGCACGGGCTCGACGATCCCATTCGGCTTCAGGAAGCGAGCGCTTCAGAGGCACATTGCGGACCCGGCTCATTGCCAAACCCTCCACACACGTCCCTGGTCGCAGGAGATCGCGCCGGCTTCCTGGAGTTCTTTCGATGCTCTGCGATGGGCCCGAAGCTTGCTCTCTTGCTGAGTGCCGGGGTTCGAGCGATCACAGTATCGCTTCCGGAAGAGCTCCTCACCCACGCTGACCAGGTTTGCGGGAACTCCTGCGGCACCGACCACACCACTTTCCAGAAGTGTGTCGGTCAGAATGCTCAATGCCAGTTCGGCACCTTTTGAGAGGTGCCTTCTCCGCTTACTTTCAAACGGCTTTAGTCCTTCGCCATCACGAGACCACCCGTCGGCACCAAGCCGTAGCGTAACCGGCAGATAGTCTTCTGCGTTCGATGGCTCGCGGTGCCGGTGCTTATCGAACGCGACCTTGAAGGCCAGCCCATTGGGATCTTCTACAGGGCTAAGCGTCATGCAGGTGTCCATCTGCCAGCGCTTGGTGTCAGTACCGTAGACGCGGCTGCCGGAGGGGGTCATATGATCGACCCAAATCTGAGCGATACCTGCTGCGGTCAACGCTCGCATCAATGGCACAATCGGTTCCCAGGAGGTCTCTTCGCGCTTGTCGCCTTCGAGCAAGCTCATGACGTTGTCGAAGATGACGACGTCCACGGACCCCAACATCTCGATGAGCCGAAGACACCACTCGTATCCGGCCTCAGTGTTGAGCGGCCGAAACTCACCCAAGTCAGGATATCTCTCTGCCAGATAAGGAGCATCGTCGAGGACGGTGACAATCACGAGGCGTGCTAGGTCTGCTCCATTCATACGAGAGCTCAGGTCCGAAAGCCGCTTTTGGCGAAGAGCTCCAGAGTGCTCTCCATCCAAAATAAGCGTCGTGAGACGGCGAGGAACGGACCAATGCAAGAAGTCGGTTCCGGTAGCCAAAGCACCACCAAGACTGTCCACGAAAACGGATTTGCCGGCGCCAGTCTGACCCGAAACCAGCATCCGTCCGCCACGTGGCAGCAAGCTCCCGAACAATCCCTCCGACGCTTCGAACCTGCGCTCTGCCCAAGCATTTGCATTCAGGCTTTCGAGCAGATCCGGCTTCCGCAAGCCTGGCTCGGTCCGCAGCCTGCGAGAAAAGGGCGGGTGTGCTGCTTTCGCGTCAGTCTGACCAGCTTCGCTCATAGCGAAGCCGCCCTGCGGGGCCTGAGCGAGTTCCGCGAAGCCCGCTGCGAGGGTGACAATGTGCTCGGAAAGGGGATCGCCGATATCCATCAGCTGATCCTCTGAAGGCGGATGGAGCGGTAGAAGTAGAGGCGAGAGGCCGCTTCCAGCAGGCTCCAGCCTTCCAGCCAACTGGCGAGTTCTACCAAGCCTTGGCCCTCGATGGCTTCGGGCTCACTGCGCCAGGAGAGGGTCTTAGGGTCCAACGATACGATGAGGTCACGCCGGCGCAGCTTTAGACGCCCATCGGCTAGCCGCTCGGGAACGCCGGCAAGCAACACAAGCAATTGCGCCAGCCTCTCAGCGGAGAGGCTAGGCGGGACAGTCAACCGGCTATGGATCGTTTGCTCTCGGGCCGCGCGAAAGCGCTGTACCCGGAGCTGAAGAGCTTCGGCTGCCGCTGTGCCAGAAGTTGAGGGGGAGGCCGCGAGCAAACCGCTCAAGGATCAGGCCGCCACGTTGCCCCGAGCGGAGGGCAGAGAGGCGAACCACGCCTCAGCGCTATCTCGTGGGATCAGCAAGCGCCTCCCGGCCTTCACGGCCTGGAGCTTGCCTTCCTTCATCGCGGCGAAGGTGGTGGTCTTGCCGACGCCATACGCCGCGCAGAAAGCCTCTACGGTGTAGGCTCTCTGCTCTATTAAATTTGGATTTTCGCGCATTTCGCATCTTCCGTAGCGGTTCGATGCGAATGGGATAGAGCGAGCGCACTCCGAATAAGTACCCCCTTCTTATTCGGGCGGCGGCGGAGCGATCAGCCTAAGGATGCCCCTCAAGGCCATGGCATGATCCCGCTCACGCCCCCTACCTTCAGCCACCAGATCCAAGAACATTTCTCTATGGAGCGCTATTCCTTGCTCCCGCCGAGCTGCGTCACGCCAACCCTTAACGGTCTCGTCACTAATTAGAGTTGATCGACCACCTTGACCTTTGGCCCGCTTTCGATGGCCGCTATCGTTCATTTCGTTTGCCATAGCCTTTGCGCACTCATTGATCTGATCGCCAGCTAGAGCGTGCAGCTCTAAAGCTGCAGCAGCGACAGCGTTGCGCTCAACCTCGGAGCTGGAGGCCGCACCGCCGCTCTGCCGCTGAGGCCTGAATGCCATAGGCGTGATGCCGCGCTCCCGCACGTCATACAAATCTCGCAGTATTTTTTTCAGTGTATTGGGCGAGCTTTTAGGAAAAAATGGCTGAAGTTCCTGCAAAAATAGCGAAAATCCATATATAGTCTCGACGTATGCCAGATGACCGCCGTCTTTTTTCTGCTCTTTTATCCAGCGAGTATTTGCATCTACCAAGTTGGCGCGCAGCGTGAGCAGCGCATTGAGCAGTACGCCCGTTTGCAGCCGCACATGACCATGGTTCACCCCGCTCTCATCCACAAATCGAAACAGAATATCGGGCGGATCCTCACCTGCGGGGATCTCGATTTCATTGGTCATCCGTCGCGCCTCCGTACGCGCTCCGAAGGAAGGTGCGGGGCTGCGCGGTCGGAGATCCGCGCGGGCTGGCCGGCCCTTGCCCCGCACTAGGAACTATATCAGGGCCCCTAGGCACCCTGCATCATTTGCGAACGGCGATTGGGAGACGAGATGGCCGTCCGGCTCGTCATCGCAGCAAGGCTCTGCGTCGTCTCGGTCGCCGGGCCGACCGTCGTCTGTGTAGACGGCATCCTCGACCATGCAGGCATCTTCATCGTCCGGTTCCATCTCGGCGGCTGGAGCATCCAACTCGTCCAGCAGATCGACCAGCATCCCCACGACAGCCTCGATACGCTCCCGCCTTTCAAGGATTTTGATAACCTCGCCTGGGAAGCGGGTGAAGGTCTCGTGGCTCATGGCGCGTCCCCCGCGAGGCGGAGGAGGTCATGCACCACGTCGATGGCCCATCGGCCGGCAACGGTGTTGTCCCAGAGCTCCACGCCTTCGAAGACAGTGACCTCGCTCTTGGCTGCACGGGCCTTTGCCAGCACTCCCTCCAAAGTCCTCGGCCTTGCCGCACTGACAGCATCCAAGGTCCGCTCATACTCATGCCAGAGCGGGTCGTCCTGACAGTCAATGTGGCCGCCTTCGGTGTTGTAGCGTTCCCGTACGGCCGCATGCTCGGCGCATAGCATAATGATGTCCGCGTCCGGGCCGGTCGTCCCGAGGGGTGTTAGTTCTCGATTAAGCAAGCGCGTGCTATGCCGCGCAGCAGCCTTGGTTTCCATGGTCCACACCCATGTTGCCGAGGTCAGGGACGGTTGGCGTTGCAGCGCCTTCCATCCCGCCTCCTATGTCACCGGCAAGCCGCGCCGGCTCGGGCCAGGCTACCCCCTGGCAGGGATCTCTTCTGGGGCCGTGACCAGCATCGGCACCTGGGGGAAGCGCTTCAGCACCTCCACCCTGACCAACCGCCGGCGATCAACGAGATACTCCCCCTCCGCAAATTCATCTCCCAGGAGTGCCGGCGCGCAAAAAATGGCCTCGGCCGGCGCGAGCGTCTTGAGCAGAACACTACCCCCTTCGTGAGCCTGCCATACACCCCGAGCAAACCCTTCCGCCGTGCTGCGGTCGCTGCTCCAGGACATCCCATAAGTCCGGCGCCGGCGATTGAAGGCACTGTCACCCCGATAGAGGGTAACGGCGCATCCGCGATAAACTGGCAAGCAGAAGCGCAGCCCGTCGATCAGTGCGGCGTCGCTCCCGGCAAGTTCCCTGATGGTATCGCCGTCCTCAATCCACCTCTGGAGCATCCAAGCTCCGACTTTTGGGGACGCACCATTCAGCTTTCCTAAAGCTCGCCAGGAGGCGGCTACCCCGGCCTCATCTAGTCGCGACCACGCGATCTTTGCTGCTTCAACGTCATCGGCTCGAACGGCAGCGATAAATGCTTGCACACGCTGCCAGCGTTCCCGGCGCTGTTCCCGAAGCCTGATGGTCCAATCAGGCAGAGGATCTCCCGACCTCATCTTCACGATCTCACCCATCCCGGACGGACAGCGGACAACGGACAGCCCCTTAAGGGGCTGGTCCGGATTGTCCGTTTTGTCCGGGTACGGAGAATGGGCGGACAACGTCCGGACAATGTCCGGACAAACCGATTTTGTCCGGGGCATAGGGGGCCTTGGTTGCTCTCCAACATCGTCATTTCCACGCACAGAACGGCGGCCGGACAGTTCCCGTCATCATCCGACCTCCCGCAGCACCGCTGGCGCGAGATGACCGACCGTGGCGGGTTTGCGATCACAATATTCCGCCCAAGCCTCCATCAATGCCCGGCGCTTGGCGAACAGGTCACCGCGCGCATAAGCGGCCTCCACCTTGTCAGCATTCACATGCGCGAGCGCCGCCTCCATCACCGCCTGAGGCGTGCTGGTCGCTTCGCCCGCCCAGTCGCGGAAGCTGCTTCTGAAGCCATGCGCGGTGATCGGCTCATGGGTGACCCCATCAACCCAACGAGCTTTCGCCCCGTCTGCGTCTTCTCCCTGCCGTGCATTCATCCGCCTCAGCAGCATTAACAACGCCATCGAAGACAGCGGCTTCTGCTGGTCCTCAGTTGGAAAGACCGGGCTATTGGGGCCGCTCTTCAGTGGCTTCACGGCTTCAAGCAGCGCGGTCGCGGCGGCCGACAACGGCACGCGATGCTGCCGGCGGCTCTTCATGCGGGCTCCTGGCACGGTCCACACCGCATGCCGGAAGTCGATCTCGCGCCAGGTGGCGCCTAGCACCTCGCTTGTCCTGGCGGCAGTCAGGATCGCGAATTCCAAGGCCCGGGCAGCCATAGCGGCGCGCGCCCGCAGCTCGACCATGAAGTCCGGCATCTGCTGCCAAGGCAGAGCGGGGTGGTGGCCATAGCCGGCCGCGCGCTTTAGGGGCGCTGACTTCGGCAGCAGCGTGCGCAGGGCCTCGTCGATATCTGCCGCGCTGCTGCCAGTCGGCCGTTCGCCGGCGGCGCGTGCGTAGCGCAGGACTGCGAGGATGCGCATCTTCACGCGGCTGGCCGTCTCTGGCTTGGTGGCCCAGATGGGCGAGAGAACGCGACGCACGTCTTCGACTTCGACCGTTGCGACGGGCTGAGAGCCGATCAGCGGATGCACGTAGGTGGCCAAGGTGTTGCGCCACTGCTGCCGGTGCTTAGGATTGCTCCATTCCGCCTCTCGGGCGTCCAGGAGGGCGTTTGCAGCCCCTTCGAAGGTCAGGGGTGCGGCCGCCATCGCAGCGGCCTCAGCGGCCTTCCTAGACGCTTCCTCGGCATCAAGGGGATCCACACCGCGAGCGAGGATGTTCTTGAGCCTCGCGGCCTCCTGACGAGCCTCGGCTAGCGTGCGGCCTGCCTTGCCAATTTCGTTGGCAACGGAGCCGAGACCCATCTCACGCATCCTGCCGCCACGGGTGTAGCGCCAGACCCAGAAGCGAGCGCCGTTCTCCCTTACCAGCAGGTACAGGCCGTTGCCGTCGCCATAGCGGCCGGCCTTAGCTGTTCGCACGCCCGCTGCCGTCAGTCCCGCTGCTCTTCTAGGCATCGTCCAGTCCTGCCGTGATAAGGGGACAAGCGGGCTTCCCCGCATATCCGTCCCCTAATCAATCACGTGAACCAGCATGATAGCAAGCGAACTGTTACGATACGCCAGAGCCGAGACAGAGGAACATTATAGCTATATAAAGCCATTTCGGCGATATGCAGCGAAGCGAGGCGAACCAATGCGGCATCTAGTACGGCGGTCACCCTCTCCGCCAGCCGGACTTTCTGACAGATCAGCGCTCATCCACACGGCCGGCCATCAAGCCCGCCGCCTTCGGCGCTTCCCTACTCCTGCGCCTCTCGCGTGAGCCAATCAGCGAAAATGCTCAGCGCCTCGCCAGTGCGTCCCGTGGGCAGGAAGAGCCAATAGAGATCCCCCGTCGGGATGCTGATCTCCGACAGCGCCACGAGCTTGCCGCTCTCCACCTCCTCCCGCACGAAGGAGGGCGAGCAGATGACGATGCCGAGCCCTTCCAGCGCCGCCTGAATCGCCAGCGTCGTGCTCTCGAAAAGCAGCGGCGGCTGAGAGGCCGCCGTGCCCGCATGCCGCAGCCAGAGATCCCAGTCGCCCGCCCGCACCTTGCTGCCCAGCAGGCGCGTGGCGCTAGGCCATCCGCCCGGCAAGCCTTTTACCAGTGACGGCGCCGCGAAGGGCGAGATCATCACCGCCTGCAGCCGACGCCCCCCGAAAGGCGGCGGCGCCCCGGCCGGCACCGTATGGACGGCGGCGTCCACGCCCTCCCGCGCCAGATCGACAATGGCCGTGGACGTCGAGACCTCCACATCGATGCCGGGATGCGCCGCATGGAAGCGCGGCAGGCGCGGGATGAGCCAGCGGAGCGCCCAGGTCGTATAGGCACGGATGCGCAGGGGCGCCGATTGCGCCTGGAGATGGTCCACCGCCGACTGGATCTGCGCGAAGCCCGCCTGCAATTCCTCCGCGAAGCGGACGCCGGCCTTGGTCAGCCCGATCGCATTCACGCCGCGCCTGACGAGGGAGCAGTCCAGCGCCGTCTCCAGGTCCCGCAGCCGCTTGCTGACGGCCGGCTGCGTCACGCCCAATGCGGCCGCCGCGGCCGTCAGGCTGCCGGTCTCCGCCACTACGCGAAAGGCCCAAAGGCTCTCCAGGGGCAATGGGAAGCGATTCATGCCCCACCCTAACATCAGGTTGGGGTAGAGCAAGGAATTTTGAGGCTTTTCAGGCCGTTTCAGGAAAATGACAGTGCCGGAAACAAGGCGCCCGGCGGAGCACCGCACGGGGGCCACCCGGAGGATAACAACCCATGAAACGTCGTACCGCGCTCATGCTCCTGCCTGCGCTGGCAGGGCTTCGCGCCCCCAGCGTCCTGGCCCAGGGACGCTATCCGGATCGCCCCATCCGCCTCATCATTCCCTTCGCCGCGGGCGGCAGCAACGACATCGTCGGCCGCGTCGTCGCGGAGGGCATCGGCGCGCGGCTCGGGCAGAGCATCGTGGTCGAGAATCGCGGCGGCGCCGGCGGCGTGCTGGGCAATGAGGCCGTCGCCCAGTCGCCGAAGGATGGCTATACGCTGCTGCTCGGCGGCAGCGGCAGCTTCCTCATCAGCAGCCTGGTGCAGCCCAAGCTCTCCTACGACATCATCCGCGATTTCGCGCCGATCGGCTTCCTCGGCAATGCGCCCAATGTCATCACCGTCAATCCGAAGGTGCAGGCGCGCACGATGGCCGAGCTGCGCGAGCTGGCCCGCCATGCCAATCCGCCGCTCTCCTATGCCAGCCCCGGCGTGGGCACCACGGGCCACGTCCTGGGCGCGCTGCTCTCGCTCGAATTCGGGGCGGAGATGGAGCATATCCCCTATCGCGGCACCGGCCCCGCCATCACCGACGTGCTCGCCGGCCGCGTGCAGATCCTGACCAATGCGGCGGCCCCTTTGCGGCCCCATATCGCCTCGGGCGGCCTGCGCGCCCTCGCCATCGCGGCGCCGCAACGGCTGGACATGCTGCCCGAGGTGCCGACCACGGCCGAACAGGGCTTCCCCCGCATCCTCTCCTCGACCTGGTACGGGTTGCTCGGCCCGGCCGGCATGCCGGAAGACCGCATCGCCGCACTGCATGGGGCGCTGAACGCCACCCTGGCCGATGCGGGCGCCAAGCAGCGCCTGGCCGAGGAAGGCGTGATGATCGAGACGAGCGCCACGCCCGCCGATTATGGCCGCTTCATCGAGACGGACCGCGCACGCTGGCAGGAAGTCGTCACCCGCGCGAAGATCCGGGCCGAGTGATGCCTCGCCCGCCCCTTCGCCGCATCCTGGTGCTCGACGATTTCGGTGATGCCGCCTCGGGTTCCGCCGATTGGTCCGGCCTGCCGGTCACCTTCCTGAACCGGAAGCTGAGCGAGGATGAGCTTGTCGCGCACATCGCCGCCGAAGGGGCAGACGCCGTGGTGCTGATCCGCGAGCGCAGCGCCTTCCCGGCCGGGCTGGTCCGGCGGCTGGAAGGGCTGCGGATGGTGGTGACCACGGGCATCCGCAACCGGGTGCTGGATCTCGAAGCCTGCGACGCCGCCGGCATCGCCGTCTGCGGCACGCATTCCGTGGCCTCGCCGACGGTGGAGCTGACCTGGGGGCTCATCCTGGCCCTGGCGCGCGGCATTCCCCGGCAGGAGCAGCTTCTGCGGCAGGGCGGTTGGCAGCAGGGGGTCGGGCTGGGACTGGAGGGTGCAACGCTCTCCATCGCCGGCCTCGGGCGCATCGGTTCCGGCGTCGCCGCCATCGGCCGCGCCTTCGGCATGCGCCTCCTGGCCTGGAGCCCGAACATGACCCAGGCCACCGCCGAGGCCGCAGGCGCCACGCTGGTCGACAAGCAGACGCTCTTTCGCGAGGCCGATATCCTCACGCTGCATCTCGGCCTCGGCCCCGCCACGCGCGGCATCGTCGGTGCGGCGGATCTCGCGCTGATGCGGCGCGGGGCGCTGCTGGTCAATACCGCGCGCGGCCCGCTGGTGAAGCGCGAGGCGCTGATCGAGGCGCTGCGCAGCGGCCAGCTCGGCGGCGCCGCGATCGACACGCATGAGCCCGAGCCGATGCCCGCCGATGACCCGCTCCGCGAGGCGCCCAACACCATCCTGACGCCGCATCTCGGCTACGTCACCCAACAGAATTTCCGCCACTACTTCACCGGCGCCGTGGAATGCCTGCGGGCCTGGAACGAGGGCGCTCCGCTGCCCCGGCCCCTGAACGCCGCCGCCAAAGCCTGACGAGGATCGATCCCGATGACCCCGCATTCTCTTGATTCCGACGCCATCCTTCTCGAAGCGGATGGCCCCGTCGCGGTGCTGACCCTCAATCGCCCGGCCGCGCGCAATGCTATCGACGACGCCATGCGCGCCGACCTGATGGCGGCGCTCGATCATGTCGCCCGCACCGACAGCATCAAGGCGCTGATCGTGACCGGCGCCGGCAAGGGCTTCTGCTCGGGCGGCGACGTGAAGTCCATGCAGGCGCGCCTCGCGGTGCCGCCGGGCGAGGTCGCGCTCAATGGCTGGCGCCGTCAGCAGCGCACACATCATGCCATCTCGATGCTGCATGCCCTGCCGAAGCCGACCATCGCCGCCGTGAATGGCGCGGCCACCGGCCTGGGCTGCGACGTCGCGCTGTGCTGCGACTTCATCATCGCCTCCGACGCCGCGCGCTTCGCCATGACCTATATCCTGCGCGGCCTCATCCCCGATGGCGGCGGCATGTATTTCCTGCCGCGCCGCGTCGGCCTCTCGCGCGCCAAGGAGCTGATTTTCTCCGGCCGCACCGTGGAGCCGGAAGAGGCACTGCGCATCGGCATGATCGACCGCGTGACCACCGCCGCGACGCTGATGGAAGATGCCCGCGCCTGGGCCGCCGAGCTGAGCAAGGGCGCCCCCGCCGCTCTCGCGCTGAGCAAGAACATTCTCGACCAGACCTTCGAGCTTTCGGTGGAGCAGGTCTTCTCCATGGGCAGCCAGGCGCAAGCGATCTGCTACAGCTCGCGCGAGCATCTCGAATCCGTCGCCTCCTTCCTCGAAGGCGTCGCGCAGCGCCGCGCGGCCAAGGAAAAGGGAGAGGTGGCATGAGCGCGATCGGTGCCCTGCTGCGGCCGCGCAGCGTCGCGGTGATCGGCGCCTCCGCCGATGCCGGAAAGATGACGGGCCGCCCCGTCGGCTATCTGCAGAAATACGGGTTCGACGGCGATATCTGGCCGGTGAACCCGCGTGTTGAGGCCATCGCCGGCCTGCGCTGCTACCCCGATGTCGCCTCCCTCCCCGGCGCGCCCGATGCCGCCATCGTCCTGCTGGGGCCCGACCGGGCCGAGGCGGCGGTGCGCGATCTCGCGGCCCGGGGCTGCCAGGCCGCCATCGTGCTGGCCAGCGGCTATGGCGAGGCGAATGAGGATGGCGCCCGCAAGCAGCAGGCGCTGAAGGACGCGGCGGGCAGCATGCGTCTGCTCGGCCCCAACACCATCGGCCTGGTGAATCTCACCGACGGCATGATGCTCTCCGCGACGGGCGCGCTCGAGGTCGGCAATCTCGCCGTGGGCCGCATCTCCGTCGTCTCGCAGAGCGGCGGCATCCTCGGCTCACTGCTCTCGCGCGCGGCGGATCGCGGCATCGGCTTCGCCAAGCTGGTCTCGACCGGCAACGAGGCCGATATCGACAGCAGCGAGATGATCGCCCATCTCGTCGAGGACGAAGCCACCGACGTCATCGCCGTCTATATGGAAGGGCTGCGGCGGCCGGAGGTCTTCAAGCGCGCCGCGCGGCGGGCGGCCGAGCTGGGCAAGCCCATCGTGGTCTACAAGGTCGGGCGCTCGGATTCCGGCGCGCGGGCGGCAACCTCGCATACCGGCGCGCTCGCCGGGGCGGACAGGGTCTATGACGCGCTCTTCCGCCAATATGGCGTCATCCGCGCCGAGAGCTTCACCGACCTGCTGGATATTCCCGCCGCGCTGGCGAGCGGGCGGCGGATGAAGGGCGATCGTGTCGCCATCCTTACTTCCACCGGCGGCGCCGGCACGCTGCTGGCCGATAATTGCGGCCTGGCGGGCATCGAGGTGCCCATGCCGGATGCGGTGACGACGCAGCGCCTCGCCACGCTTCTCAACGAAGATCCCGGCGCCATCGGGCGCAATCCCGTCGACGTCACGCTCGCGGGCCTGCGGCCGGACCTCTTCCGGGGCGCCATCGACGCGCTGCTGGAGAGCCCGAGCTACGATGCGGCGGTGGTCGTCATCGGCTCCTCCGCCCTGGCCACGCCGGATATCGTGGCGGGCGCCATCGTCGAGTGCCAGGCGCGCAGCGAGAAGCCCGTGCTGGCCTATGTCAGCCCGCATGCGCCGCATCTGGTGCGGCTGCTGAACGGCCAGGGCATCCCGGCCTTCGCCACGCCGGAAAGCTGCGCGACGGTGCTGCGCGCGCTGCATCGGCCGGCGCTGCCGCCGCTGGTGAATGCCGAAGCGGAGGATGCGACCGTGCTTGCGGGCCTGCCGGCCGGGAACCTGAACGAAGCGGAGAGCAAGGCCATCTTCGCCCGCTTCGGCGTGCCGGTGACGCGCGAGGCCGTGGCCGCCGATGCCGAAGGCGCTGCCGTCGCCGCGCGGGAGTTGGGCGGCGAGGTGGTGCTGAAAGTGCTCTCCCGCGCCATCGCGCATAAGAGCGACATCGGCGGCGTGCGCGTCGGCCTCAAGCCCGAGGAAGTCTCTGAGGCCTGCGTCACCATGCTTCAGCGCCTGCGCGAGGCCGGGGCGCCCACGCCCGAGGGCTTCCTGGTGCAGGAGCGTATCCGGGGCGGGGTGGAGATGATCCTGGGCTTCCATCGCGATCCGCAATTGGGCCCGGTGATCCTGCTCGGCTCCGGCGGCGTCGCGGCGGAGCTGTTCCAGGACACCACGCTGCGTCTGCTGCCGATCTCCCGCCCGGATGCGGAGGCGATGGTGGAGGAGCTGAAGGCCGCGCGCCTGCTGCGAGGCTATCGCGGGGCGGCGCCGGCCGATATCCCCGCCCTGGTCGATGCCGTGATGGCCTTCGCCGCCATGGCCGTCGCGGCCGGCGAGCGCCTGCAGGAGGCGGAGATCAACCCACTCTTCGTCCTGCCGGCGGGCCAGGGCGCGCGGGCCGTCGACGGCCTGGCCGTGCTTCGGTGAGTGCCGTGCCGCTCGCGACGCTTGCTGCCCATGCCGCGGGCTGACGCGATCGCGCTTGGCCCGAGGGCTTGGAGCATCATGCGAGGCGGGCGCTGCTGGATTGGTTCGCCGCGACCCTGCCGGGCGCGCGGCAGCCGCCCGCCACCCTGCTGGCCGCAGCCCTGGCGGATGAGCGGGGCGAGGGTTCGGCCCTCTGCTACGTGGATGGCCGGCGGGGTTCCGCCCGCCATGCCGCGCTGCTGAACGGCATCGCGAGCCATACCGTCGAGTTCGACGATATCCATCGCGATTCAGGGCTGCATCCGGGCAGTCCGACGGTGGCAGCCGCCCTGGCCGTGGCGCAGTCGCGTGGCGCCGGGCTGGATGCGCTGCTGCGCGCCATGGCGGCGGGCTATGAGGTGGGCGGGCGCATCGCCCTGGCCGTCCAGCCCAGCCATTACCGGATGTGGCACACCACGGCGACCGTCGGCACCATCGCGGCCGCCGTGGCATCGGCCGTGCTGCTCGATTGCGACGCGGAGAAGACGGGCCATGCCATCGCCCTGGCCGCGACCTCCGCCGGCGGGTTGCAGCAGGCCTGCCGGGGCAGCGGCATGAGCAAGCCGATGCATGCGGGCCACGCCGCCGAGGCGGGCCTCCTGGCGGCCAGGGCTGCCGCCGCGGGCGTGACCGGCGCGCCGGACGTGCTGGACGGCCCCGCGGGCTTCGCCGCCGCGACGAGCGATTCCACCGGCCGATGGGATCTGGCCCTGGCCGATCTGGGGCAGCGCTTCGTCATCGGCGAGATGACCTTCAAGAACCATGGCTGCTGCGGCCATATCTTCCCCGCGCTCGACGGGCTCCTCGCGATGCAGGCCGCGCATCCCTTCGGGCCCGGCGACGTCGCGCGTATCCATGTCGCGGGCTATCGCGCCACGGCGGAAATGTGCGACCGGCCGGTCGTGCGCACGGAGCAGGAGGCGCGGTTCAGTCTGCAATATTGCGTCGCCGCGCTACTGCATCACGGCGCGGTCCGGCTCGATGCCTTCGCGCCCGCCAGGCTGCGGGACCCGGCGCTGCAGGCCTTCATGCACAAGGTCTCGGTCAGCATGGCGCGCGCCCTGGCCGATGCCTACCCAAAGCACCGCGCAGCCCGGCTGCGGGTGGAACTGCGCGACGGGCGCGTGCTGGAACACGAGCAGCCCACTAGGAAGGGCGACCCGGAGAACCCGCTGACGGATGAGGAACTGGATGCGAAGTTCCAAGAACTCGCCGGCCCCGTTCTCGGCGAAGGCGCCGCCTCGGCCCTGTTGGCGCTGATCCGGCATGGGGTGGAACTGCCGGGCGCGGCCTGAGGCGCCAGGCGCTCAGATCGGGCATTTGATGGAACGGGCGCAGGCACTGCTGTGCCAGGCTCAAGAGCGGCCTGGGCGCGCCGCCTCCCGCCGATCTTCCAGATAAGCACGCGCGAAAGCGCCCGGCGAGACGCCTTGCCGCTTGCGGAAGGCCGTGCTGAAGGCGCTGGCGGATTCATAGCCGATCTCCTCCGCGATGCGCTCCAGCGAGGCCGAGCCACGGATCAGCGCGTCCTTCGCCAGGGCCATGCGCCAGCGCGCAAGATACTCGATGGGCGCGCAGCCGACCATCTGCCCGAAGCGCGCCGCGAAGGCCGAGCGCGACATGCCCGCGAGCACAGCGAGCCTGGCCACTGTCCACCTCTCGCGAGGCTCGGCATGTATCGCGGCGAGGGCTCGGGCGATGCCCGGCACGCGCATGCCGTTCAGCAGCCCTGGCGGCACGGCATCATCGCCACTGCCGCCCCAGCGCAGCGCCTCGACCAGCAGCACCTCCAGAATGCGGCGCAGAACGAGTTCCCGGCCCGGATGATCGGCTGCGGATTCCTCCGTCAGCAGGCCGATCAGCCGCCGGATGCGCGAGGTCGCACCACCCTGGGCCGGGATATGGATCAGCGCCGGCATGAGCGAGACGAGGAGCGCGGCATTGGCCGGCTCGAAGGCGAAAACACCGCCGAGCGCGGCGAAATCCGGCTCGCCCTCCGCCTCGCCATAACGCCTCGGACTGGTGCCGGGCTCGACCGGGCGGCAGGCCACCTCCAGGTCACTGCAGAGCGACAGGGCCGGGGCGGTCGGCACCAGCAGGAAATCGCCCTGCTCCAGCCGGAGCGGCTCCCGTCCTTCCAGCCCGATCCAGGCCCCGCCAGTGACGATGATCGCGAAGGCGGGCGTGCTGGTCGCCGCATAGCGGATGCCCCACCGGCCCCTGCCGGTCACGGGCTTGGACAGGACGGCGCTGGGGCGCAGGAGGGCGATTATCTCGCTGAGAGGATCCATGTCCTGGACGATCGATAAAGAATTCCGGCTTTTGAAGTATGGGGTATCCAGGCGCCGCTGTCTATCGATTGGGCATCGAACCAAGGAGACTGGCAGTGAACAAGACGATCCTGATCACCGGCGCCTCATCGGGCTTCGGCGAGGTGGCGGCGCGGTTCTTCCTCGATAAGGGATGGAAGGTGATCGCGACCATGCGCCGGCCCGAAGCATCGCGGCTGGGCGGCGAGACGGAACACCTGCGCGTGCTGCCGCTGGACGTGACGAGCGAGGCGAGCATCGCAGCGCTGGTGGAGGCGGCAGGCCCCGTCGATGTGCTCGTGAACAATGCGGGCATCGGCATCGTCGGCGCCTTCGAAGCCATGCCGATCTCGGCGGTGCGGCAGGTTTTCGAGACCAATACTTTCGGCGTGATGGCGCTGACACAGGCGCTGCTGCCGCAGATGCGCGAGCGCCGCTCGGGCACCATCGTCAACGTCACCTCCGCCGTCACCATCGGCGCCTTTCCGCTGGCGGCCGTCTATACCGCGAGCAAACAGGCCATCCAGGGCTTCTCCGGCTCGCTCGCGATCGAGCTCGCCCATTTCGGCATCGGCGTGAAGCTGGTCGAGCCCGGCTATGCGCCGACCACCAGTTTCGGCGCCAATGCCATCCTCCCCTATACCGAGCTGCTGCCGGGCGAATATGCGGAGGTCGCGCGGCCCGTTTTCGAGCACTTCGCCAACCCCGCCCTGACGACGCGCGAGGCGGATGTGGCGGAGACGATCTGGGCCGCCATCCATGACACTTCTGGCAAGCTGCGCTTTCCGGCGGGCGCCGATGCCGTCGCGCTGGCGGTCACTGCGTGACCTGAAGCGGCATGCCGCCGTCAGAAGCGCAGCGCCATCCGGTGCCGGTAGACCTGCCCCGGATCGAGCCGTGCCGAGGGATAGGCGGGGCGGTTCGGGGCATCCGGCCAGGTCTGCGGCTCCAGGCAGATCGCGTCAGACTGGCGCATCGGGTGCCCGCCCTTCCCCGCGACCGTCGCGTCGAGGAAATTGCCGGAATAGACCTGCAGCCCCGGCTGGTTGGTCAGCAAGGTCATCCGGCGGCCGCTCGCCGGGTCTTGCAGCCAGGCCACGGGCCGCAAGCTGCCCGCCTCGCCATCGAGGCAGAAATTGTGGTCATAGCCACGGGCGATGAGGAGTTGCGCCTCGGGCGCGCGTATCCTCTCGCCCACCGGCCGGGCCTTGCGGAAATCGAAGGCCGTGCCCTCCACCGGCGCCGGATCGCCGAGCGGGATTAGCGAGGCGCCGACCGGCAGATAGCGCGTGGCCGCGACCCTCAGCCGATGGCCCAGCACGTCGCTTCCCCCGCCGCCGAGATGGAAGAAGGCGTGATTGGTGAGGTTCACCACCGTCGGCGCCGTCGTGCGCGCCTCGAAGCTGATGGAAAGCTCCGCCGGCCCCGTCACGGTATAGGTGACGAGGCAGTCGAGCGCGCCCGGAAAGCCCTCTTCGCCATCCGGGCTGTGCCGCCGCAGCACGAGGCGCGGATGCGGCGCGGCCTCGGCCTCCTCCACCGTCCAGAGATGGTGGTCGAAGCCGTTCGGGCCGCCATGCAGGGCATGGGGGCCGTCATTGGCCGGCACCCGCACCTCATGCCCATCGAGGCTGAAGCGCCCTTCGACAATGCGATTGGCATAGCGCCCGATGGTCGCGCCGAAGAAGTCGCGCCGGGCGACATAGCCGTCGAGCGTGTCATGGCCGAGCACCACATCGGCCGGCCCTTCGCGCCCCGGCACCAGCAGCGCCTGGAGCGTGGCGCCGAAGGTCATCACCTTGGCCGCGAAGCCGCCGGCGCCATGCAGGGTGTAACGCTCCACCGCCGCGCCATCGGGCAGGGTGCCGAAATCCTCCCGCTCGATGCCCGCCCCGCCCCACATCAGAAGCGCGCCGCGTGGCGGCGAAGGCCGCTCTCGATCACATCCATCATGGCCGAGGCCGCGCCGGGCCCATCCCTCGCCTCGATGGCATCGACGATCCGGGCATGGGCGGCGACGGTATCGCTGCGGCCCTGGCCCTCATCCGGCGCGCTGAGGCGGAAGGAGGCGCGCAGCGCCGCCTCGATCACCGCGCCCATCGAGGCCATGAAGGGATTGCCCGAGGCCCTCGCCACGCCGAGATGCAGCGCGAGATCGCCATCCGCGAAGGCCGGCGAGGCGGCGGGGCTGGCGGCCATGGCCTCCACGCTCGTGCGCAGGGCCGCCAGATCCTCCACCGTGCGGCGGGCGGCGGCAAGGGCGGCGGCCTCGGGCTCAACCGCGCGGCGGATATCGGCGAGATCGTGCAGGAAGCGGGCGTCGATGCCGGCATCGAGATGCCAGGCGAGGATATCGGGGTCGAACATGGCCCAGGCCGCGCGCTCCCTGACGACGGTGCCCACCCGCGCGCGGGCGACGATCAGCCCCTTCGCGGCCAGGGTCTTCAGCGCCTCGCGCAGCACGGGGCGGGAGACGCCGAGCGCGGGCAGCAATTCCGCATCGCCCGGCAGGCGGCTGCCTTCCGGATATTGCCCCGTGACGATGGCCAGACCGATCTGCCGCGCCACCGCCTCATGGTTGGAATGGCTGCGGCGGGCCGGGATGCGGACGAGGCTGACGTTCACGCCCGCGCCCCCTTGGGCCGCGCCGCGCGCCGCTCCGCCAGCGCCGTGAGCCCCTGCTGGAGCGCGATGAAGAGGAAGAGCAGCAGCCCCGTCGCGATCCGCGCCCACCAGCTCGACAGCGTGCCGTCGAAGGCGATGTAGGTGAGGATCAGCCCCTGGATCAGCACGCCCAGGAAAGTGCCGAGGATCAGCCCCTGCCCGCCGCTGAGCAGCGTGCCGCCGATGACCACCGCCGCGATCGCATCCAATTCCACCCCCACGGCCGAGAGCGAATAACCGGAGGAGGTGTAGAGGGAGAAAACGATACCCGAGAGCCCGGCCAGCGTGCTGGAGAGCGTATAGATTCCGATGGTGACGGGCGCGGTGCGGATGCCCATCATCGCCGTCGAGCTTCGGTTGCCGCCCAGCGCGAAGACCCGAAGCCCGAAGCGCGTGGCATGCAGCAGCAGGCCGACGCCGATGAAGACCGCGAGCATGATCAGCGCAACCGCCGTCAGCCGCCCGCCGCCGGGCACCGGCAGCGAGAAGGACGAGACGCTGTCGTAGAGCGGCGCGTCGATGGGGATGCTCTCGGTGGAAAGCAACAGCGCCCCGCCGCGCGCGAGGAACATGCCCGCGAGCGTCACGATGAAGGGCGGCATCTCCAGCAGATGGATGGCCGCCCCCATGGCCGCGCCGAAGATCGCGCAGACGAGCAGCACCAGCGCGAAAGCCGCGAGCGGCGGCAGCCCCGCGCGCCCGATCAGCAGCGCCACGGCGACCGAGGTGAAGGCGATCACCGCACCCACCGAGAGGTCGATCCCGCCGGAGATGATCACCACCGTCATCCCCACCGCGATGATGCCGAGGAAGGCATTGTCGGTGAGCATATTCGTCACCACGCGGGTGGAGGCGAAGCCGGGGAATTGCACGGCGCAGGCGGCGAAGCCGAGCAGCAGCACCAGCGTCGTGAGCAGGACGGGCAGGAAGCGGTTCATCGCCGGGTTCCCCTTCCGGGCAGGAGCGACGGGAGGCGCGGCGATTGCAGCAGCAGCACGCCGAGCACCACGAGGGCCTTCACCACCAGATTGAATTCCGGCCGGATGCCGGAGAGCAGGATGCCGGTATTCATCGCCTGGATGATGAAGGCGCCGAGCACCGCCAGCGCCAGGCTGAAGCGCCCGCCGAAGAGCGAGGTGCCGCCGATCACCACGGCCAGGATGGCCTCCAGTTCCAGCCACAGCCCGGCATTATTGGCGTCGGCGCCGAGAATGTCGGCCGCGGCGATGACCCCGGCGAGCGAGGCGCAGAGCCCGCACCAGGCATAGGCCGCCAGCGTGATGGCCCGCGTGCCCACGCCCGCCAGGGCACTGGCGCGGGCATTGGCGCCCGTCGCCTCGATCATCAGGCCCAGCGCCGTGCCCCGCACCAGCAGCGTGGCCAGCAGCAGCATGCCGAGCGTGATCGCGACCGGCGCCGGCACGCCCAGCACCGAGCCGCCGCCGAACCAGGCGAGGCCCGGGGCGGAGAAGGTGATGATGCGCCCTTCGGTGATGAGCTGCGCGATGCCGCGCCCGGCCACCATGAGGATCAGCGTCGCGACGATGGGCTGGATGCGCAGCACCGCGACGAGAAAGCCGTTCCAGAGCCCGCAGAGCAGCCCGACGCACAGCGCCGCCGCCACCGCGACCGGCACGGAATGGTCCTGCACCAGCACCGCCGCGACAGCGCCCGAAATGGCCATCACCGCGCCCACGGAAAGGTCGATGCCGCGCAGCGCGATCACCAGCACCGTGCCGAGCGCGAGAATGGCGACCGGCGCGCCGCGATTGAAGACGTCGACGAGGCTGCCGAAGAGCCGGCCATCCTGCATCCGCAGGTCAAAGAAGCCGGGCGAGGCCAGGAAGTTCAGCCCCAGCAGCAGCAGGAAGGCCAGGATCTGCGCCGTGCCGGCGCGAGGCGGGCGCAGCGTCATGCGGCATTCTCCGGCACCTTGGGAGCCTCGGCGCCCTGACCACGAGGCGCCTCGGCAATGGCGGCGAGAATGGCGGGCACCGAAACCTCCTCGCCCATCAGCCGCGCGACCTGGGCGCGGTCGCGCAGCACCACGACCTCATCGGCATAGGTCACGATCTCCTCGAGTTCGGAGGAAATGACGAGCAGCGCAAGCCCCTCCTCGCAAAGATGGCGCACCAGCCGGATGATCTCCGCATGCGCGTCGACATCGATGCCGCGCGTCGGCTCGTCGAGAATCAGGAGGCGCGGATCGGTCGCGAGCCAGCGCGCCAGCAGCGCCTTCTGCTGATTGCCGCCCGAGAGTAGGCCGATGGGCCGCTCCGGCTCGGGCGGGCGGATGTCCAGCGCCTTGATGAAACGCTCGGCGATCGCATCCTGCTCGCGGCGCGGCAGCGGGCGCGCGAAACCGCGCCGGGCCTGCAAGGCGAGGATGATGTTCTCGCGCACGGAAAGCTCGGCCACGATGCCCTCCGTCTTGCGCTCTTCGGGGCAATAGCCGGCGCCGAGGCGAATGGCATCGCGCGGCGAGGCGAGTATCACGAGCTGGCCATCGAAACGCGCGCTGCCGCTATCGGCACGATCGGCGCCGAAGATCAGCCGCGCCGTCTCCGTCCGGCCGGAGCCGAGCAGCCCGGCGAGGCCCACCACCCGGCCGCGATGCAGAGAGAGATCGAAGGGCGCGACGCTGCCCGCCCGGCCATAATTCTCGAACCGCGCGAGGGGCTCGCCCGAAAGGGCTTGGGCCGGCGCGCGGCCCGCCTCGACGGCAGCGAGCTCCGCGCCGAGCATCATATGGATCAGCTCCATGCGCGGCAGCGCCGCCGTCTCGCGCTCGCCCACCAGCCGGCCATTGCGCAGCACGGTGATGCGGTCGGAGATTTCATAGACCTGATCGAGGAAATGCGTGACGATGATGATGCCGAGGCCGCGTTCACGCAGGCCGCGCAGCACCTCGAAAAGCACCGCCACCTCCCGCGCATCGAGGCTCGCCGTCGGCTCGTCGAGGATCAGCACGCGCGCCGAGAGATCCACCGCTCGGGCGATGGCGACGAGGTGCTGCACCGCGACCGAAAGGCTGCCCAGCGCCGCCCCCGGATCGACCGAGAGGCCGAAACCCGCAAGCAACTCCGCGGCGCGGCGGCGCATCTCCCCGCCTCGCACGGAGCCGAACCGCGTCGGCTCCCGCCCGAGGAAGAGGTTCTCCGCGACGGAGAGATTGGGGAGGAGATTCACCTCCTGATAGACGGCCGCGATCCCCGCCGCGACGGCCTCCTGCGGCTGGCGCGGGTCGATCTCCGCGCCCGCGAGGCGGATGCTGCCGCCATCGCGGGGCAGAACGCCCGTCACCGTCTTGATGAGGGTGGACTTCCCGGCGCCGTTCTCGCCGAGCAGCGCGTGGATTTCGCCCGCGCGCAGGGTGAAGTCCACGCCATCCAGCGCGCGCAGCCGGCCGAAGGTCTTGGTCAGGCCGCGCAGCTCCAGGAGGGCCTCGCTCATCGGCTCGACGCCCGGCTCAGTAGCCGAGGCCGCGGCGCGCCTCGTATTCGCGCATCGGATTATCCTCGGCGGTGAAGAGCTTCGATTCCGTCTGGATCCATTTCGGCGGGGCGGTGCCGTTGCGCTTATAGGCCACGAGCGCGTCGAAGGCGGGGCCGGCCATGTTCGGCGTCAGCTCGACGGTCGCATTCGCCTCGCCCGCCGCGATGGCGCGGAAGATATCCGGCACCGCATCGATGGAGACGGTGAGGATATCGCTGCCCGGCTTCAGCCCGGCATCCTTCATCGCCTGGATGGCGCCCACCATCATGTCGTCGTTATGGGCGAAGACGGCGCCGATATTGCGCCCGCCATTCTCGGCCTTGATGAAGCTCTCCATCACCTCCTTGCCCTTGGTGCGGGTGAAGTCGCCGGTCTGGCTGCGGAGGACGCGGATATTGGAATGCGGCGCGATGGCCTGGTCGAAGCCGCGCTTGCGCTCGGTCGCGACGCTGGCGCCCACGGTGCCCTGAAGTTCGACGACATTCACCTGCCGCCCATTGGCCTGGCGCACCAACCATTCGCCCGCGACCTTGCCCTCATGCACGCTGTCGGCGGTCACGGCGGTCAGGTAGAGGTCCTGATTGCCTTCGATATTGCGGTCGAGCAGGACGACGGGGATATTGGCCTGTTTCGCCTCGCGCAACACCGCCGTCCAACCGGTGGCAACCACCGGGGCGAGCAGAATGGCGTCCACCCCCTGGGTGACGAAGGTGCGCAGCGCGCGGATCTGGTTCTCCTGGCGCTGCTGGGCGTCGGAAAGGCGGAGCGTGATGCCGCGTTTCTGCGCCTCGGACTTGGTGAGGCTGGTTTCGGCCGCGCGCCAGCCGGATTCAGAACCGACCTGCGAGAAGCCGATGGTCATGCCCTGGGCTTGCGCCCAGGCGCGCAGCGGGCTGCCGAGGGCCGCGAGCGCGGCCGAAGCGGTCAGGAGAGTCCTGCGGTTCATCCTTGGAATCCTCTTTCCTCGAGCGGCCCGGTTCCATGCCGGTGCCTTTATGCCCGGGACAGTGGCACGACCTCCCTTACCCAACAAGCATATAGTATGACTATTAACGGCCCCGCGCGATCACAGTCGTTGGATGAACGGAAAGGCCCTTCACCCCCGGCTCCGCGACGAAGAGGGAGCCCGCCCGGGCCTCCCCATCCCGCCCGATGGCGGCCGTTGTGATGGCGATCCGCTCCAGTTCGGGGCCGAAAAAGGCGACGGAAGTGACGCGGCTGACCGGCAGGCGGATCTCCCGCTCGGGCCTGCCTTCGGCGTCGAAGCGCGTCACGCGGCCGCCCTCCCAATGCGCCACCCAGAGCCCGCCTTCCGCATCGGCGGCCATGCCGTCGGGATAGCCATCGGCCTCGGCGAAGCGGAGGTGCTCGCGCCGTGAGAGCACGGCGCCATCCGCCCCGATCTCATAGGCATAGACCAGGCGGCGGGCGCTATCGGCATGGAACATGGTGCGCCCATCGGCGGCGAAGGCAGGGCCGTTCGGCACGCCATAACCGCTATCGGCCACCACCAGCCCGCCATCGGGGTCAAGGCGGTAGAGGCGGCCGATATCCTCCACCTCGGCATCGTCCATGCTGCCGAACCAGACGCGGCCGGCGGCATCGGCAGCACCGTCGTTCAGCCGCATCCCCGCGCGCCCCTGGTCGGGCGTCGCGATGGTGCCGAGGTGACGCGGTCCGGTCGTCAGATCCAGCGCCAGATGAGCGACCTCGCCGCGCAGCCCGGCGACGAAGCCCTCCCCATCCGCGCGCGGCACGAGCCAGCACAGGCCGGCGGGGGCGGGCCAGGAGTGCGCGCTGCCATCCGCCGGGAACCAGGCGTGCAGCGCACCGCCCTTGATGTCGCAGAAGAGCACGGCCTGCTGCGCCGGCAGCCAGAGCGGCCCCTCGCCGAGCACCGCGCGCCCGTGCCAGACAGCCTTCGCCTCGATCCGCCCTGCCGACATGCTTCGCCTCCTTCGATCCCTTTTCGGCGCCTTGGGCGCCGGGCGATCATGACGGGAAGCGAGCCGCGCCGGGACCGCTCTTCGCGAGGCCCGACATCAACCCTTGCGGCGCGGCGGCGAGAAAGGGGCGGCGCCCCCTCCTCTCACAGCGCGCGGATGCTGCGTTTGGCTTGCAGTATGGAGGCCGGGCTCATGCTCAACTCATCCACGCCCAGGCCGATCAGCAGCGGGATCATCTCCGGCTTGGCCGCCGCCTCGCCGCAGACGGTGACGGGAATGCCCGCCCCCTTCGCCGCGCGGCAGACAGCGCCGATCGCGCGCAGCACGGCCGGGTGATCCGGCCGGTTGAGCCGGGCCACGCGCGGGTTCATCCGGTCGGCGGCCATGATGTATTGCGTGAGATCGTTGGTGCCGATGGAGAAGAAATCCACCTCCCGCGCCAGTTCCTCCGCCAGGAACGCGGCCGCGGGCGTTTCGATCATGATGCCGAGCGCGAAATCGCCATGCGGCACGCCCTCGGCCTTCAGCTCGGCCTTGCATTCCTCGATCACGGTGCGGGCGGCGCGCACTTCCTCGGCCTCCACCACCATGGGCAGCATCACCCGCAGATTGCCCGCCGTCGCGGCACGCAGTAGGGCGCGAAGCTGCGGCTTGAACACGTCGGGCCGCTCCAGGCACATCCGCAAGCCCCGCCAGCCGAGGAAGGGATTGTCCTCATGCGGGAAGTCGATGCCGGCGACAGGCTTGTCGCCGCCCACATCCAGCGTGCGCACCACCACGGCATGCGGGGCGAAGGCACGGGCCAGGGTGTCGTAGACGGTGAACTGCTCCTGCTCGTCCGGCAGGGAGCGCCGGGCGAGGAAGAGGAATTCGGAGCGGAACAGCCCCACGCCCTCCGCCCCCGCGCGCCGCGCCGCATCGATCTCCGCCACGGCGCCGAGATTGGCCGCGACCTGAATGGCGCGGCCGTCGCGCGTCACGCTCGGGGCGTCGCGCAATTCCTCCAGCGCCTCGCGCGCCCGCCGCTCATCCGCGATGCGGGCCGCCAGCGTCTCGCGCACCGAGGGGGCGGGGTCGAGCCAGACCTCGCCGCTGCGGCCGTCGAGCGCCACTACATGTGCCGCACGCAGCGCCTCGACCGAGGCAGGGCAGGCCAGCACGGCGGGGATGCCCTGGGCACGGGCCATGATGGCGAGATGCGAGGTGGCGCCGCCCTGGCGGCAGAGGATGCCGCCCAGCCGACCGGGCGGGATGCGCGCCAGATCCCAGGCCGCCAACTCATCGGCGAGAATGATGGCGCCATGCGGCACTTCCTCGAGCGCCGCATCGGCGCGGCCGAGCAGGGCCAGGCCGATCTGCCGCGCTACGGAGCGCACATCCTCGGCCCGTGCGCGCAGATAGGGGTCTTCCAGCCGCTCGAACCCCTCGGCCAATTCGCGCCCGGCCATGAGCGTGGCGGCGACGGCATCGATGCCGCGGCCGATGCGGGCGCGCATATCGGCGAGCAATTCCTCGTCCCGCGCCACCTCCAGCAGGGCGGCTAGGATCGCGGATTCCTCGCTGCCCGGCACAGCGGCGGCATGGCGATGGGCCAGCGCCGCGTTCACGGCCGCAACGGCGGCGCCGTGCCGCTCCAGCTCGTCCGGCAGGGCCTCGGCGGGCACCATCTGCGGCGATTCCGGCAGCGCCTCGGGGAAGAAGGCGAAGGCCGGGCCGACCGCCGTGCCCTCGCTGGCGCCGGTGCCGCGCAGGCGGCCATCGGCATCCGGCGTGGCCGCCACCTCGCGCTCACCACCGGCGGGCATGGCGCGCGGTGGCGCCTCTTGCCCCGCGCCGGGCGTGGAGACGAAGGCGACCATCTCCTCCAGCGCCTCGGCGGCATCCTCGCCTTCGGCATGAAGCACGATCTCATCGCGCTCTTGCACGCCGAGCAGCATGAGCTTCACCGCGCTGCGGGCGCTGGCGCGGCGGCCGCCGCGCTCCACTTCCAGCGTCGCCGCGAAGCGCTTCGCCAGCTGGACCATCTGCGCCGCCGGGCGGGCATGCAGCCCATCCCGCAGCGCGACGACGACCGGGCGCGTCAGCACCGCCATCTCCGTCGCGCTCACGCGGCGATCACGATCTGTGCGCCGGGGCGCAGGGCCTCGGTCAGCAGGGCCGCATCCACCGGCGCCACGCACATCTCGCCCGGGCGCTCGGGCTTGTCGGCGCCGTTGAAGTTCATCACCACATGGCCAAGCTCATGCAGCTTCGCCCAGGCGCTGGGGCCGATGCCGGTCAGCACGGCCTCCAGCCCGCCGATGGCGATGCGGTCGCCCGGCCGGGGCGGGGCATGCTCCATGCTCTCGGTGCGATGCAGGACGGAGACTTCGGCGAGTTCCGGCGGCGCGCCTTCGGCGAAGAGGATGAGCACGCCGCCGGCGATCAGGTCTCCGGCCTCGGGGCCGATATCCGTGATGGTGGTGCGCAGATAAACGGACATGAGGAACTCCTCGGTCAGAGGGTCAGGCTGGCGAGCCAGGCGATGAGCACGGAAACGGGGCCCATGATCTGGCGGCTGATGAGCACGGCGGGAACGCCGATCTCGATCGTCTTGGGCTTGGCCTCGCCCAGCGCGAGACCGACGGGGACGAAGTCGCAGCCGACCTGCGTGTTGTAGGCAAAGAGCGCCGGCAGGGCCATGGCGGGGGCGATGGTGCCATTGGCGATCTGCGGCCCGATGATGGCCACGCCGATGACCTGCGCGATCACCGCGCCCGGGCCGAGTATGGGCGAGAGGAAGGGCAGGCCGCAGATGGCGGAGAGGATCAGCAGGCCGACGATGTTATTGGCCAGCGGCCCCATCGGCGCCGCGAGCAGATCGCCCACGCCGGTATAGAGGATGAAGCCGATCAACATGGTCACGAAGGCCATGAAGGGCAGCACGTTGCGGATCACCTGGTCGATGGTGCGCCGCCCGGCATTGAAGAAGATGTTGACGGCACGGCCCATGACGCGGCCGACGCCGGTGATCAGCCGCACCAGCGGCGCGCTCTGCATCGGCGCGGCGGTCTCGTTCGCGGCGGCCGCGGAAGGCGCACTGGGCGAAGCGGCGGCCGGCGCGGCCCCCGCCTCGCCTTCGCCCGCGTAGCGCAGCCCGGCCTCCTTCACGTCGGAGACGTAGATATCCTCGGTGATGAATTGCGCGAGCGGGCCGGACTGGCCGACGGGCGTGAGATTGATCGTCGGGATGCGCTTGCGCGGATAAACGCCGCAGCGCGCGGTGCCGCCGCAATCGATGACGACGGCCGCGATCTCGCCCTCGGGCGGTGGGCTGCGGAAACCGTCGATGGCGGTGCCGCCCGTCATTTCGGCGAGGCGCTGCGCAAGCGGCGGAATGCCGCCGCCCGTCACGGCAACGATCTTGTCGCGCTGCGGCGTCAGCTCGATCACCAGAGGGCCGCCCCAGCCATTGGGGCCGCGTTCGATACGGACGGCGCGGAATTTGTCGCTCATGGTCAGGCCTCCCGTCACAGCGTCACGCCCTGGCGGCGCGCCAGGATGCGGGTGATCCATTCGGTGACGATGCCCTTGAGCAGGATCACCACGAGGCCCACGGCGAAGTAGTAGATCGCGATGGTGACGTGATAGCCCGCCGGGACCTTGCCGGCCTTCTCAAGCTCCATGAGCGCGACGAGCACGCCGCCCCAGACGAAATATTCGCCGGGATTCGCATGCGGGAAGAGGCCCAGCACCGGATGCACGAAGGAGACGGCGGAATCGTAGAAGGCGGGCTTGTGCTTCTCTTCCAGGAAGGTGCCGAAAGTATAAGCCATCGGGTTGGTGAGGAAGAACACCGCCAGCAGCGGCAGCACCGTGTAGCGCGTGAGCGCATAGCGCCCGGCCGTCTGTGCGATGCCATGCACGCGCTTTTCGCCGACGAATTCCGTGACGGCGTAGAAGGCCGTCATCAGCACGATCAGCGTCGGGATGATGCCGGTGACGAAGCCCGAGAAGACTTCGCCGCCCTTCTGGAACACGCCGATGAAATGCTTGCCGAGATTCGTCAGCCAGCCGAGCTGCTGCTCCTGGCTGCGCGAGGCTTCCTGCACACGGCGGGCATAGTCCGAGGCGGAAATGCCGTCCGGCCCCGCCTGGGCGAGCTGCACAAATTGGCCGTGATCGGCCCCGCCTGGCTGCAAGGCGTGCTGCGCCGCATCGAGCATCGCGCCGCCATGCAGCACGGCCTGCTGCATCAGATCGGCACCATGCAGAGCCAGCGTCTGCGAGATGACCATGTCGTTTCTCCCTTGGCGCCTGACCGGCGCTTTCATCACGTCCGGTGTGGCGGCGCTCAGGCCGGGTTGGGGACCGCGCCGGCGGGGGCGCTGAGTGCGGTGTCGCTGGCGGGCGCATTGCCTTCAGGGTGGCGTGTCGCCTCGATGCGGGCGATCGCCGCGCGAAGCGCCGTCTGGCGCCCAGCGGGCATGTCCAGCGCGGCGAGTTCTTCAAGCGTCAGGCCTTCGAGTTCGGGCGCGGGGCGGAAACGGGCCAGCATGCTGCGGCCCTCCATCAGCAACACGCGGCGCGTGCGCTGCTCGCCCTTCTCGTCCGGGCCGCTGACCACGATGGCCACCACGCCCTTGGCGATGGTGCCGCGCGCGGCGCCGGTGCCCACGAAGCCCGAGGGTTCGTCGCGCAGGATGCCGCCCATGATGCGCGTGTAGTGGCGCATCTGCAGCCAGGTGCCGAGGGATTGGAGCGCCCATAGGGCGCCCAGAAGGAGCAGGCCAAATTGCCAGCCGCTCATCGCACGTTCCTCCCCGCGGCATTCGTGGCCGCGTTCCAGTCTCGACGCTTTGCGCGCCTGATACCGGAGGATAGAACAATTGTGCTATTTGATGTCAATCTGTTCTTTAATACGCGCCGTCAGGGAATGACTGCCTTCCGAAGCGCCGCGGCGTAAGCTGCGGGCAAGCCCCGGCAAGAAAGGGAGACCAAGGAATGTTTGACCGCACCATGGCCAGGGAACTGGCCCGCACGCCGGACTTGGCGCATCGGCTGCGCCAGTTGCGGTTCTTCGAGACCTTCTTCGAAGGCGAGGTCGAGATGCTGGCCCGCGACGTCGGCGGCCGCGTGAGCGTCGACCGCGCCCGGCTGACCCGCGCCTTCGTCGAATGGGCGGCGAGCCTGGAGAAGCAGCGCGGGGCCGCGGGGCTCGACAGACGGGACTTCTCGGTCTTCGCCGCAGGGCTGTTGCTGGCGAAACTTGCTGCACTGCACCCAATTCTCGCCGAATCGCCCCTGCGCCCGGCGGCCAACCTGAAGCCCGCCCTGCGCGAGATCGTGACCTTCTGGCCCGAGGGATTTCTCGCCACCGGCTTCTGTCTGACCACGCTCCAGGCGGTGCTGGAGCAGGAGGGCGAGGCCCCGCTGCAACCGGCCCCAGCCCTGCATGACCTCGCCCATTGGTGGTCGTTCCGCGAGAACTGCCAGGAGGACCCGGCCTCGGCCGTGGGTTTCTTCGACCTCTTCCTGGGCGGGCAGCCCAACTGGTCCTTCCCCGATCTGGCCCGGGCCCGGCCGGCGATGCAGCGAGCCTTCCGGCGGCGGCATGGGCTGGAGGAGGGCCGTGATAGAACAAATGAATTGACTTGAAGACATAAGTTCATACTCTCCTCGCAAGAGCCGCCCGGCCCAGCCGGCGGCCGTCAGGGAGAACGCCATGAACGCCGTCCAGAAGATCGGCTTCGCCGCCACGCTCGCCGCCCGGGCCGAGTCTGGAAAGCCCGTCACCATCGGCCTGGCAGGCACCGGCCAGATGGGCACCGATATCGTCGTGCAGACCGCCTTGATGCCCGGCATCCGCCTCGGCGCCGTCTGCGAGATCCGCGCCGAACAGGCTGTCGATGCGCTGCTGCTATCGGGCCGCGCACGCGCGGATATCGTCGAAACCGCCTCCGCCTCGGGCGTGGAAGCCGCGATCGGGGCCGGCAAGGTCGCCGTCACGGGCGATTTCAAGGCGCTTTGCGCCGCGGGCCAGATCGACGTCATCATCGACGCCACCGGCAACCCCAATGTCGGCACCATGATCTCGCTGGAGGCGATGAAGCACGGCAAGCATGTCGTGATGCTGAACGTCGAGGCCGATATCACCATCGGGCGCTTCCTGCAGGAGGAGGCGCGAAAGGCGGGCGTTATCTATACGGGCGCCGCCGGCGACGAACCGGCCGCGACGCTCGAACTCATCAGCTTCGCGCAATCGACGGGCTTCGAGATCATCGCGGCCGGCAAGGGCAAGAACAACCCGCTGAAATTCGACGCCACGCCCGACGAGTACGAGGAAGAAGCCCGCGCGCGCAACATGGCGACGCGCATGCTCGTCGAGTTCGTCGATGGCTCCAAGACGATGATCGAGATGGTGGCCATCGCCAATGCCACCGGCCTGGTCCCCGACGTCCCCGGCATGCATGGCCCAGCGGCGACGCGCGAGCAGCTCGGCCAGGTGCTCTGCACGCGCGAGGATGGCGGCATCCTCAACAAGGCGGGCGTGGTGGATTACTCCATCGGCAAGGGCGTCGCCCCCGGCGTCTTCTGCGTCGTCAAGCCGAAGCACCCGCGCGTGCTGGAGCGGATGATCGATCTCAAGGTCGGCCCCGGCCCCTGTTTCGCGCTGCTGCGGCCCTATCACCTCACCAGCCTCGAAGTGCCGCTCTCGGCCATCCGCGCCGCCGTGCTCGGCCAGCCCGATATGCAGCCCCTGCCCTACCCCGTCGCCGAATGCGCCGCCGTGGCGAAGCGCGATCTCAAGCCTGGCGATGTGCTCGGCAAGATCGGCGAATACGACTATCGCGGCTTCGCCATGACATGGCGCGAGGCGCGGGATGCCAATGCCATGCCGCTCGGCCTCGCCGAGGGCGCGCGCGTGCTCAAGCCGATCAAGGCGGGCGAGCGCCTGGGCTACGACAATTGCGCGCCCAACGAGGATTTCCTGATCACGCAGATCCGCCGCCGGCTCGATCAGTCCGACGCGCGCTTTCTTGCCGCCTGATGCAGGGCCCCCATCCGATGGAGACAGCCCCATGTCCCAACCGCTGACCGCCGCCGCGGATGCCGCGCCGCGCCCCAACCGCCCCGCCGTCTATGACCGGCTGAGCCCCGCCCAGCTGCGCGAGGCGCTGCGGCGGATGATGCTCGTCCGCCGCTTCGAGGAAGGTGCCGAGGAGGCCTATATGCGCGGCCTCATCCACGGCACCATGCATCTCTCCATCGGGCAGGAAGCCTCGGCCATCGGCATCTGCACCCCGCTGGAACAACGGGATTACATCACCTCCACCCATCGCGGCCACGGCCATTGCATCGGCAAAGGTGCGGAGGTGAAGCGCATGTTCGCCGAGTTCTTCGGCAAGGAAACCGGCTATTGCAAGGGCCGGGGCGGCTCGATGCATATCGCGGACCCCGCCATGGGCAATCTCGGCGCCAATGGCATCGTCGGCGGCGGCATTCCCATCGCGGTCGGCGCGGCCCTTTCGGCCAAGCGGCGCGGCACGGGCTCCGTCGTGGTTTCCTTCTTCGGCGATGGCGCCAATAACGAAGGCGCCTTCCACGAGGCGCTGAACATGGCCTCGCTCTGGAAGCTGCCGGTCATCTTCGTCTGCGAGAACAACAATTACGGCATGTCGACCTCCATGGCGCGCTCGACATCGGTGCCGAATGTCGCCGATCGCGCGGCGGCCTATGGCATGCCGGGCGTGATCGTGGACGGCAACCGCTTCGCCGATGTCGCCGAGGCCTCCTTCCAGGCCGTGGAACGCGCGCGTCGCGGCGAGGGGCCGACGCTGATCGAAAGCAAGACCTATCGCATCCGCGGCCATTCCCGCAGCGACCGGAACCGTTACCGCACCAAGGAGGAAATCGAATCCTGGCAGGGGCGCGACCCGATCCGCCTCTTCGAGGAGGAGCTGCTCGAACTCGGCGTGATGCGCAGCGATGACGTCGCCGCGCTCCGCGCCGAAGTCGAGGCCGAAATCGCCGCCGCCATCGATTTCGCGCGCGAGAGCCCCTCGCCGGATCTCTCCGCCCTGACCCGTGACGTCTATACCCGCGACATCATCCCGGAGGCCGCGCGATGAGCGAGACCATCGAGCGCGAGCTGAGCTACGCCCAGGCCATTCAGGAAGCCATGGCCATCGCGCTGGAGCAGGACCCGGCGGTGCTGCTCATGGGCGAAGACATCGGCGTCTATGGCGGCGCCTTTCAGGTGACGGGCGATCTCGTGCACCGCTTCGGCGAAGATCGGGTGATGGACACGCCGATCAGCGAGCTGGGCGGCGCGGGTGTGGCCGTCGGCGCGGCGCTGACGGGGCTGAAGCCGATCTTCGAGTTCCAGTTCTCGGATTTCGCCACGCTGGCGATGGAGCAGATCGTCAATCAGGCGGCGAAGCTGCGCTATATGCTGGGCGGCAATGTCTCCGTGCCGCTGGTCATGCGCTTTCCCGCCGGCTCCGGTACGGGTGCGGCCGCCCAGCACAGCCAGAGCCTCGAAGCCTGGCTCGCGCATGTGCCGGGGCTGAAGGTGCTGCAGCCCTCGACGCCGCATGATGCCAAGGGCCTGCTGCTAGCGGCGGTCGAAGATCCCGATCCTGTCATGATCTTCGAGCATAAGCTGCTCTACAAGATGAAGGGCCCGGTGCCGGAAGGGCATTACACCGTGCCGATCGGCCGCGCCGCCATCCGCCGCCCGGGGCGGGACCTCACCATCGTCGCGACCTCCATCATGGTGCATCGCGCGCTGGAGGCCGCCGCCACGCTGGCCGAGGAAGGCATCGAGGCGGAGGTGATCGATCTGCGCTCGCTCCGACCGATGGATACGCCGACTCTGGTCGAGAGCGTAAAGCGCACGCATCGGCTCCTCTGCGTCTATGAAGGCGTGCGCACGCTCGGCATCGGGGCCGAGGTGAGTGCCGCCATCGCGGAGAGCGAGGCTTTCGACTATCTCGACGCGCCCATCATCCGGCTGGGCGGCGCCGAGGCGCCCCTGCCCTATAACCCCGACCTGGAGAAAGCGGCGGTGCCGCAGGTGCCGGGCATCATCGCCGCCGCCCGCCGCCTGGCGCGCGGGGAGGCCTGATCATGGCGACCGAGATCATCTTGCCGCGCGTCGATATGGACATGGCCACGGGCCGCGTCGGCGCCTGGCATGTGAGCGATGGCGAGACGGTCGAGAAGGGCCAGCCGCTCTTCGAAATCGAGACCGACAAGGCCGCGATGGAGATCGAGGCCCCGGCCTCCGGCACGCTGCGCATCACCGACCCGCGCACGGGCGTCGAGATGCCCGTGGGCGGGCTGCTGGCCTGGATTCTCGCGCCCGGCGAGGCCCTGCCCGAAGCGGTAGCCCAGGAGGCCGCGCGCTCGCCGTCTGAGACACAGGCCGCCACTACCGGGACCGCGGCCGCGCAGGGGCCCTCCGAGGCACCCAAGGCGCCCGCCGAACCGGTGGCTGTGCAGAACGCCGCACCGGCCCTGGCAGGAGCCTCGACGGCCATTGCCGATAACAACGACACGCCTCGCGCCACGCCCTTCGCCCGCCGCCTCGCCGAACAGGCCGGGATCGACCTCAACGAGATCGCGGGCAGCGGCCCGCGCGGGCGCATCCAGGCCCGCGACGTGCAGGAGGCAGCGCCCGCGAAGGCACCCGAGACGCGCGGCCCGGCGCTCCACACGCCCACGCCCCTCTCCGGCGCGGCCCAACGCGCCTGGCTCCGGCGCGGCAATGGCACGCCGAGCCTGCTCGTGCACGGCTTCGGCGCCGATCTCTCCTCCTGGCGCCCGCTGCTCGCGGCGGCGGGCGAGGCCGGGCCGGTGCTGGCGGTCGATCTGCCCGGTCACGGCCGCTCTCCCCTTGAAAGCGAGCCGGGGCTCGAGGCCCTGGCCGATGCCGTCGAAGCCGCCGCGCTGGCCGAGGGGCTCGACACGGTGCATCTCGCCGGTCATTCGCTCGGCGGTGCCGTCGCCACGCTGCTCGCCGCGCGCGGCCGCATCGGCATCCGCTCTTTGTTGCTGATCGCCCCCGCAGGATTGGGCCCGGCGATGAACCCCGATTTCGTCGCGGGCTTCCTGCGCGCCGAAGGCGTCGCAAGCCTCGAACCCTGGCTGCGACTGCTCTTCGCGCGGCCCGCCGCCCTGCCCGCCAGCCTCGCGGCGGCGACCTTGCGCCAGCGCCGCGAGAATCCCGCCATGGTCGAGTCGCAGCGCCGCCTCGCGGCGGCCCTGCTGCCCGACGGCACCCAGGCGGTGGATATCCGCCCGCTTCTAGCCTCGCTGTCCATGCCCGTGAAACTCATCCAGGGCCTGGAAGATCACATCCTGCCCTGGCGGCAGGTGCTGGGCCTGCCGGGAACGCTGGCCCTGCATCTTTTCGCCGATACGGGGCACATGCCACAATCGGAACAGCCCCAGGCCGTGGCGCGGCTCTGGGCTGAACTGCGCCGCGCCGGGACTGACTTGCACTAACCGATCGGCGGAAAGCCGATCCGCGGCGGCCATCATGCCGCCGCCAATGACCATAAGCCGCCCAAGGCGGCAACGTCCAAGAAGCCGGATGCGCGGCCGCCGCCGCGCGTCGAGGAGGAAGCGATGGATTCGATCCTGGTCGTACTCAAGAGCGTCGTCGATACGCTGGGGCCGACGGTGCTGTTGCCTTTCATCATCGCCATCATCGCGCTGGTGCTGGGCGTGAAGCCGGGCCGCGCCTTCCGCGCGGGCCTGACCATCGGCGTCGCCTTCATCGGCATCAACCTGGTGCTCGGGCTGATGCTCACCAGCCTTGGCGAGGTGGCGCAGGCTATCGTCAAGAACACGGGCATGCAGCGCGACATCGTCGATGTCGGCTGGCCCTCGGCGGCGGCCATCGCCTTCGGCTCCTCGGTGGGGCTCTGGGTGATTCCCATCGGCATCGCCGTCAATCTCGTCATGTTGCTCACGCGCATGACGCGCACGCTCAATGTCGACGTCTGGAACTTCTGGCATTTCGCCTTCGTCGGCTCGCTCACCGTGGCCGCGACGGATAGCCTGGTCTACGGGCTGATCGCGGCGGCGCTCATGGCCGCGCTCTCGCTGATCCTCGCCGATTGGACGGCCAAGGGCGTGCAGCAGTTCTACGGCGTGCCGGGCGTCTCGGTGCCGCATCTCGCCTCGGCGCAGATCGTGCCCATCGCCATCGTGCTGAACTGGGTGATGGACCGCATCCCCGGCTTCAACCGCCTGCATCTCGACACCGACAGCATCCAGAAGCGCCTCGGCGTGCTGGGCGAGCCGATGGTGCTGGGCGCGGTGCTGGGCCTCATCCTCGGCCTCGTCGCCTTCCACAATGATGGCGATGCGGGCGTGGTGATCTCGAAATCGCTGAAGGTCGCGATGAACCTTGCCGCCGTCATGCTGATCCTGCCGCGCATGGTGAAGATTCTGATGGAAGGGCTCATCCCCATCTCCGACGCGGCACGGGATTTCGTGCAGAAGCGCGCTGGCGACAGGGAACTTCACGTGGGGCTCGATTCCGCCATCCTCATCGGCCATCCGGCGGCCATCGCCAGTTCGCTCGTGCTGGTGCCCATCGCGATCCTGCTGTCGATCGTGCTGCCGAGCAACCGCATCATCCTCTTCGCCGACCTGGCGGTGATCCCCTTCCTCGTCGCCATGTGCGCGCCGATCGTGCGGGGCAATGTGCTGCGCATGATCGTCATCGGCACCGTCACGCTGGCCATCGGCTTCTATGTGGGCAATGCGCTGGCGCCGCTCATGACGGGCGCGGCCAAAGCCGCGGGCTTCGCCATCCCGGCCAGCGCCAATCTCATCACCAGCGTCGTGGACGGCTTCCTCTACGTGCCCTGGCTGCTGATCGTGGCCGTGACGGGCCTGGGCATCCTCGGCCTGGCCATCGTCGCCGCCGTCATCGCCGCCCTCGGCCTCGGCCTGCGCGCCGCACCCGAGGCGTGGGACCGCGCGGCCGGCGCCGCGCCGGAGGAGCCGGCGCCGCTGCCCAACCGCCCCGTGGCGGCGGAGTGACGGCGATGGCCTTCGATCTTCTCCAGGTTCTCGAGAGCCGCGCCGTCTGCCTCGATGTCGAGGCGGCCGACGCGGATGAGGTGATCGGCATTCTCGCCGCGCGTCTTCAGGCCCTCGGCGCGGTGCTGCCGAGCTACGGCCCGGCGGTGCAGGAGCGCGAGCGTCTGATGCCCACCGGCCTGCCGCTGGGCGAGATCAACGTGGCGGTGCCGCATACCGATGCGCATCACGTCCTCCGCCCCGCCGTGGCCCTGGCGGTGTTGCGCCAGCCCGTCGCCTTCGGCAGCATGGATGATCCCGACGAGCGGCTGCCCGTGCGCATCGTTCTGGCCCTCGCGCTGAACGACAAGCACGCGCAGATCGAGATGTTGCAGACCGTGGCGGGCATGATCCAGACGCCGGCGCTGCTGCGCTCGCTGCTGGACGCGCCCGACATTCCCGCCGCCCTCGCGCTGCTGCGGGCCCTGAGCAAGGATAACGTGCATGGCTAGGTCCAAGACCATCCTCGTGGCATGCGGCACCGCCGTCGCCACCTCCACCGTCGTCGCCGTCGCGATCGAGGAGACGATGAAGGAGCGCGGCATCCCCGTGCAGATCCGCCAATGCAAGGCAACGGAACTGCCTGGCCTGATCGCGGATGCCGATCTGGTGGTCTCGACCACGCCCGTCCCGGCCGATCTGGGCAAGCCCGTGGTCAAGGGCCTGCCCTTCCTCACCGGCATCGGCAAGGCCCAGGCGCTGGACGAGATCGAGCGCCTGCTCAAGGCCTGAGACGCGGCCTCACCGCCTGGCCCCCAGCTTCGGGCCCAGCTTGCCCGGCCGGGCGGTGAGCCCTTATCATTCCGGCCCGCCCGGCCTTCTCGCCCGGTCGATCGCGTAAGGAAAAAGCTTGGCCAGATCCGGCACGCCCTCCCCTGCCCCCACGCCCTCGGCGGCCCCCGCCGGGCGGCGCTCCGCCCGCCTCCGCCTCCGGGCCGCCTGGATGTATTATGTGGAGGACATGACCCAGACCGCGATTGCCGAGGCCCTCGGCATCGGCCGCGTCACCGTGGTCCGCATGCTGGCCGATGCGCGGGAACTGGGCGAGGTGAAGATCAGCCTCAGCCGCGAAATCGCCCAGCTCCGCCATAGCGAGATCGCGCTCGAGCAGCGCTTCGGCCTGCGCGAGGCCGTGGTGGCGCCCATGGTCTCCCGTGCCGATGCCGACCCGCTGGCGGTGATCGGCGCCGCCACGGGCGAATATCTCTCGGGCTTCATGGCGCCCGACATGAAGATCGGCGTCGGCTGGGGCAGGACGCTGCTGCATTCGCTGAACTTTATCGACGACAAGCCGTTGGCCAATCTCTCCATCGTCTCGCTGCTCGGCGGCGTCTCGGCGGTGCGGAAGTTCAACCCGGCCGAATTCGCCTGGCAATTCGCGCGGCTGCTGAATGCAAGCTGCTACCTCATCTCCGCCCCCGCCCTGGTCGATAGCGTGGAGACGAAGCGCGCGCTGATCGAGCGCTGCGGCATCGGCCCCGCTTTCCATATGGCCGACTCGCTCGATGCCGCGCTGATCAGCGTGGGCAGCATGGGGACGGAGGCGAATTCCTCCCTCTTCGGCCATTTCTCCGATGCCGACAGGCAGTCGCTGCTGGCGGCGGGCGCGGTGGGCAATGTGCTCTACAATTTCTACGACGCTTCGGGCCGGCTGGTGGATCATCCGCTCAACCAGCGCGTCATGAGCGCGCCCATCGAGGCCCTGCGGCGCACGCCGCATCGCATCCTCGCCTCGGGCGGGCCGGAGAAGATCGAGGCGCTGCTCGGTGCCCTCTCGCTACTGCGGCCGACGGTGCTGATCACCGATGAGGTCACCGCCGCGACGCTGCTGGAGCAATCGGCGAATATGCCGAATTTCCCGCCGTGAGCATGAACGCTCCGGCGCTCGCCCTACTGCTGCTCGCGACGGTCGCCAGCCAGGCGCAGGGCGCCGAGCGGGACTGGATCATGAGCGGTGCGGAACTGGCCGAGGCGCTACAAGGCAAGGCGGGCCAGGGCGTGTCGGGTGAGGAAGGCCGCCGCCTCTCCAGCGCCCGCGCCCATGCCTATATCGCCGGCGTCGCCGATGCGGCGGGCGGCCGGGGCTGGTGCAGCGCCGGCTCCGTGCCGCCGCACGAGTTGGCGGACCGCGTCCATACCTATCTTGTCGATCTGCCGCCGAGCCGCCTGAGCGAAAGCGCCGCCCGTCTCGTGATGGAGGCACTGGGGAAGAGCTTCCCCTGCCGATAGCCGGGCGCCGCTGCTAGGCCAGCGCCTCGTCCTTCGCGCCCTGCGCGGCCTCGCGCAGCGCCTGCACCACTTCGGGGATCTTATAGGGCTTGGGGAAGAAGCGTGTGCCCGCCGGCAGTTCCACCTCGCGGGCCTGATGCCAGCCCGAGGTCACCATCAGGGTGATCTCCGGCCAGCGCCGCTTGATCTCCGTCGCCAGGCTCTGGCCTTCCAGCCAGTTCGGCATGTCGAGGTCGGTCAGGACGATCCCGATATCCTGGCGGCTTTCCAGGATGGTCAGCGCCTGGGCGACATCGGCCGCCGCCAGGGCATCCATCCCGGCCTCCTGCGCCACGCTGATGGCCATATGGCGCTGCAGCGCCTCATCCTCGACGACGAGGACGACGGTGCGGGGCGTCTGACGGGAAGTAGCGGACATGGGGGACGGTCCCGGTCTTATCGATGTGCCGGCGAAGCGGGCGCGGGGGCTGCGGCATTCCCCCTCCCGGCGCACGCGAGCCGGGCGGGCGCAAATGGTTAACCAGTCACAGGCCCAGAGGTTGCGCACGCCCCCCGCATCGCACCGCACATCGCGCCGCGCCTTTGCCGGCCGCCGGTGCCGTAGCGCCTCGACCAGCAGCGAAAAGGCCGGGGAAGCCCGGCGGCGGCGCGGGGAACATGAGGCGGCCCCGGAAGGAGCATCGATCCTCCATGACGCGCACAGCCCGGCCGGGGCATGATGGGCGGGAAGAAAACGCCAGAGGTCACCATGGACATCATCCGCTGCGGTTCCCGGCCCTCGATGAAGGGCCCGCCGGACTGGTTTACCGGCACCGTCCGCATCGACCCGCTTTTCGATGCCGGGGACCCCGCCCGGGTGGCGGGCGCTGCCGTCACCTTCGAGCCCGGCGCGCGCACCGCCTGGCATACCCATCCGCTCGGCCAGACCATCATCGTGACCTCCGGCCTCGGCCGGGCGCAGCGCGAGGGCGGCCCGATCGAGGAGATCCGCCCCGGCGACGTCGTCTGGTTCCCGCCCGGCGAGAAGCACTGGCACGGCGCCTCCCCCAGCACGGCCATGACGCATATCGCCGTGCAGGAGAAGCTCAATGGCAAGAATGTCGACTGGCTCGAACATGTCAGCGACGCGCAATATGCCGGCTGATGGGAGGGGCTGGGGGCTATGCCCGCCCGGACGGCGTGATAGCGTGGTGGCACCGCTATCGGCCCATCGCCATAGGAAGGATCGGCGCCCATGCCGCATGTGATCGTGAAGATGTTCCCCGGCCGCACGGAGGAGCAGAAGCAGCTGCTCACCGCGGAAATCACCAAGGCGGTGATGACGGCGCTGGGCAGCCCGGACAAGGCCGTCTCCGTCGCCATCGAGGACGTGGCGAAGGAGGACTGGAACGAGGCCGTCTACAAGCCCGACATCGCCGCCCGGCCCGAGATTATCTACAAGCAGCCGGGCTAGGAGCGCCCCCGCTCAATACGAACAGACGATATTGAGCAAGGCCTGCCGCTTCTCCTTCGTGACCACCTCGATGGCGCGGCGGAGGGCGGCGGGCAGATCCTCCCCGCGCGTGACCTTCTCGCCATAGCCGCCACTGGCCTCGGCGAGCTTTTCGAAATCCGGCGCGGGGGTGAGATCGGCGAGCAGCGTGCCGCCCTTCCGCGCCGAGGCGCCGTCGCGATACATCGCGAGCGTCGAATTCCGCACCGCCCCATACATCGCATTGTTGAAGACGATCACCAGCAGCGGCAGGTCATGCGCCGCCGAGACCCAGTGGCAGGCCGTGGGGTTGTTGAAGACATAGGCACCATCGCCGAGCGTTGCGACCACCAGCTTCTCCGGTGCGGCGAGCTTCGCCCCGAGTGCTGCGCCAAAGCCCCAGCCGAGCCCGCCCGCCGTGCTCTGGCCATAGAAGCTGCCATGGCGGGTGCGCGGGCAATGGGTCTGCCGCAGCGGGTATTCGTTGACGATGATGGCCTCGTCATCGAGCGCCTCGTTCAGGCAATGGCTGATCCATTCGGGCGTGATGGCCCCCTCCGGCGGGGCTGCGACCATCGCCGCCCATTCCGCCCGCTGCGCTGCCGAGCGGGCCGCGAGGCGCGCGTGGCGCGGCGCCACGGCCTCGGCGGAAAGCAGCGGCTCGAGCGCCTCGGCAATGCCCCGCAGCCCCATGGCGACATCGGCGGTGATGGCGAGATCCACCGGGAAGCTGCGCATCGGGTAGCGCTGGAACAGCGGGTCCTCCCCCAGATGGATCACGCGGCATCCCTCGGGCGGGCCTTGCAGATGCGGAATCCAGGGCACGTCCGTATCGAGCACGAGCACGCAATCGGCCTCGGCCAGCAGGGGGCCGGGCTCGTAGCCGAGATGCATCGGGTGATCGGCCGCGAGATTCACGAAGCGGGGCGTGAAGGAAATCACCGGCACCGCGAAACGCGCCGCGAAGGCCGTCAGCGCCTCGAACCCGTCGCGATGGCGCCCGGCGGCGGAGGTGATGATCAGCGGGTTGGCCGCCGTCGCCAGCCATTGCGCCGCCTCGGCGAGGGAGGCCGCGTCGGGCGGCGGCAGCGCGGGCGCCCGCATGCGCGTGGCATCGACCCTGGCCGTGCCCGCGGGCCCCGCCAGCGTGTCGCGCGGCAGGGAGGCATAGACCGGCCCGCGCGGCGAGGCCATGGCGACCTGAAGCGCGCGGCTGACGAGATCGGCGGCCTGTTCGGGGTGGTGCAGCTCGCCATCCCATTTCACCGCCTCGCGCAGCATGCCCGCCTGGTCGAACATCTCCTGCGCCCAATGGATGTTGCGGCTGCGCGCCCCGTGGCGGCCCTTCTCGGCATAGGGCGTGCGGCCGGCGAGGACGAAAACGGGCGTCTGGTCCCGCGCCGCGTTCAGCACGCCGTTGATGGTATTCGCGGTGCCGACATTCACATGCACCATCACCGCCTGCGGCCGGCCGGTGATCATATAGGCGCCATGGGCCATGGCGACGGCGGCATTCTCATGCGTCACGGTCATCGGCCGGGGCAGGCGGTGATTGCTGCCTTCCAGCGCCTCGAAAGCCTCGACGATGGGTGGGAAATCGGTGCCGCCATTGGCGAAGAGATAATCGACGCCACAGGCGCCGAGCTGGCGGAGAAAGATCTCCGCGGCGCTGGCCGTCATGCTCGTGTCCTTCACGCGATGCTCCCTCATTCCACCGTCGCGCCGGAGAGGCGGACGGCCTCGCGCATCGCGGGCGTCTGGCGGTCGATGGCCGCGCGCATTTCCGCGGGCGTGCCGCAGACGGGCTCGGCGCCGATGCGCAGGATGGTGTTGCGGAAGGCCTCGTCGCCGCAGGCCAAGCGCAATTCGGCGGCGATGCGCGCGATGATGGGCTCGGGCGTGCCGGCCGGCGCCGCGAGGCCGTTCCAGGTGCCGAGTTCGAAGCCCGGATAACCCTGTTCGGCGACGGTCGGGATATCGGGCATCATCACGCTCCGCGCCGTGCCCGTCACGGCCAGGAGCGAGACGCCGTTGTTCTGCGCGAGCGGCATGGCCTCGGTGAGATTGCCGAGATAGGCGGGCACGCGGCCGGCCAGCACGTCCTGAATGGCCTGGGGCCCGCTGCGATAGGGGATATGCTGCATGGAAAGCCCCGTCCGATGCAGCAGCAGCGCCATGCCGAGATGGCTGAGCCCGCCCGTGCCGCCCGAGGCATAGTCGAGCTGGCCGGGCCGGGCGGCGACGTAATCGACGAAATCCTTCAGCGTCCGGAAACCGAGCGAAGGCTGCGTCACCAGCACCAGCGCGCTGCCCGCCGTGACGGCGATGGGCGCGAAATCCTTATGCGGATCGACCGTGAGCTTCTGCATCAGCGGCAGCACGACGAAATGCGAGGCGCTGGCAGCGATGAGCGTATAGCCATCGGCCGGGGCGCGCGCGACGGCCTCGAGCCCGATCGCGCCATTCCCGCCCGGCCGGTTATCGGCGACGACGGGGGTGCCGAGGCGGCGCGAGAGCCATTCCCCCGCCGCCCGTGCGATGCCGTCGCTCAGCCCGCCAGGGCCGAAGGGAATGACGAGGCGGATGGGCCGCTCGGGCCAATTGGCCGTTTGGGCGGCAGCGCCGTGGAAAGGCAGGGCCTGCGCCAGCAGGAACAGGGCGGGCAGAAGCCAAAGCGGCATCGGCAATATCCTCGTTCTCGCCAACCGGAGCGGCCCCCTGCTCGGGGCGGGCCTAGCCCGATTGCCGGGGCGATGACCGGCGCATTGCCAACCCGATGCCAAGGCCCCTGGCCGAGGCTCGGTTGTATGCAACGCCGGATCGAATGAATGCCGCGCCCTCATGCCTTCCCTGGCCCCGCGCTTGATCCTCGCGGTAACCCTGGCGGCATTTCAGGATGCTTCTTGCTCTTCCGCAAGGAAAAACCGGGCGCTGCCGCTCATTGGTGTATACATCGAGGCCAACAGGCCCCACCGCTCACGCGCTTGGGGGGCAACCATCCAGCGGGCGGGGCGTAGAGACAGGAGACGCGAGCACTCGCCGGCCGTGCGATACCTCATCGCGCCACCCTTCACCTGGAGGATACGATGCGCCACCTGACTCTTGCTGCCGCCCTGCTCGGTACCACTCTGGGAGGCGCCGCTATGGCCCAGACCCCGCCCCAGACCCTGCCCGAGGCGCCTGGCAGCACCTCCGGCCAAGCCCCCAGCCAGCAATTGCCAGGCCCCGGCCATAGCGGCGATGCCGCTGCGGGCGGGTTGGGCGGCACCGCGCCCCATGTCCAGCAGCCGGCGCCCGCCCAGAACGGCGGCAGCGAATTCGGCGCGTTCAAGGTGGAGAACGGCCGCGCACCGCTGCTCGCGCCGCCCGGCACGCTCGATCCGGGCAAGCCTGCGCCCTCGCAGCCGCCAGCCAATGCCCCGGCCTCGCCCTGGCTCAACCGCCAGGGGTAGCGTGGCGCTCCGAAAGAAGTCCGGGCCCGACGCTGCCTAGGGCGCCGCGCGCCCGCCGTGGCGCGCGGACCAGCCCGTCGGGTCCGCCAGGAAGCGCTCCAGCTCCTCCCGCGCGGGTTTGTCGAGCCCCTCGCCGGGGTCGAGGCGCAGCAGATCCTCCCACCCCGCCAGCACATGCAGGCGCAGGCCCAGCTTCTCCAGCCGGGGCTGCCAGCCCGGAAAGACGGCGTGGTGGAAGATCGAGAAGGCATCGGTCACTTCCGCGCCCGCCTGCCGCAGCCCGCGCGTGAAGGCGGCCTTGCTGTTGCCGTCGGTCGTCAGGTCATCGACCAGCAGCACATTGGCGCCTTCGACATCCCCGCCCTCGACCTGCGCATTGCGCCCGATGCCCAGCGAGCGCTTGCGCACATAGCGCATCGGCAGGTTCAGCCGTTCGGCGATGAAGCTCGCCCAGGGAATGCCCGCCGTCTCCGCCCCCGCCACCATGGTGAATTCCGTCGGCGCCGCGCGACGCAGCGTCGCGATGGCCAGTTCCGTCACCTTCAGCCGCCAGCGCGGCTCGCCGATCAGCAGGCGGCAATCGACATAGACGGGGCTCGCCCAGCCGGCGGCGAGGAAGAAGGGGCGCGTGGCATCCACCCGGATGGCCTTGGCCTCCAGCAGCATGCGCGCGACGGCCTGGCCCGAAATGTCGCGATGCGGATCGCGGCTCATGCCGCCAATTCCCGCAGGCTGCGCCGCAGCACTTCCGCGCCGACGTGGAAGTCGCTCATTTCCATGGCCTCCCTCGGGTTATGCGAGCCATTGGCGTTGCGGACGAAGATCATGCCCGCCGGCACGCCCGCATTGGCGAATACAGCGGCGTCATGGCCCGCGCCACTGGGGATGGGCTCGTCCGGCTGGCCCATCTCGCGCAGTTGCGCGCGCATGAGCGTCATCAGCCCCTCATCCATCTTCCCCGGCGCGGCATCCACGCGGCGGCCGAGTTCGAAGCGCACGCCGCGCTCATCGGCGATGCCTTCGCATTCCGAGAGGAAGAGATCGTAGAAGGCTTCCAGCGTCTCGGGGCTCTGCGAGCGGATATCGAGCGAGAAGGTCAGCTTGCCCGGAATGCGCGCCATGGCATGCTCGGCCGGATCGGTGCCGACGATGCCCGAGGTCAGCACCAGGTCCCGCCCGCGTTCCAGCAGGGTGCGCCAATGGCGGTCGAGCCGGGTGATGAGTTCGGCCGTGGCGAAGAAGGCGTCATGCCGCAACCAGCGGGGCACGGCACCGGAATGCCCCGCCTCGCCCAGGCACTGTACAGCGCGATGGCGGAGATTGCCGCGGATGCCCGTCACGATCGCCGCCGGCATGTCGCGCGCAATCAGCACCGGCCCCTGCTCGATATGCAGTTCCAGCCAGCAGGCGAGGCTTTTCGGGTCGATCAACGGCTCGCCGCGTTCCACCCGCGCGGTATCGATGCCGACGGAAGCCATGGCCTCGCCCAGCGTGCGCCCGCTCGCGACATTGGTGGCCGCGAGATCGGCCGCGCCCAGCTTGCCGAACATGGCCAGCGAGCCGAGATAGGCCTGGCCGTAGAAGGCGCTTTCCTCGCCGCGCAGCGCGAGAAGCCTGATGCTGCGCCGGGGCCGGAACCCCTCCTCCTTCAGCTTGGCGATGGCCAGCAGGCCCGCGATGACACCCGCCGCGCCGTCGAAATTGCCGCCCTGGGGCACGCTGTCGAGATGCGAGCCGCAGGCCACGGCCGGAAGTTCGGGCTCGCTGCCTGGAAAGGTCGCCCAGAGATTGGCGCCCGCATCCCAGGCGATCTCGAGGCCAAGGCGCCGCGCCTCCGCCTCGATGAGCCTGAGCGCGGCCGTCTCGCCATCGGTGTAGCATTCGCGCGTGATGCCGACGCCGTCGAAGCTCTGTTCACGCAAGGTGTCGAAGAGGCGCTCGGCCAGGCCCCCGATCAAGACACCTTCGTTCAAGACACCGCCTCCAAAACCACATTCTCCTTCAGCGCGCCGGTCAGTTGTGCGACATGCGAAATGCCCCGCGCGGCGCAGAAACGGTCGAGCCCCTCGATCACCTCGGTCATCGCATTGGGCTGCACGAAGGTCGCGGTGCCGACCTGCACGGCGCTGGCGCCCGCGAGCATGTATTCCGCCGCGTCCTCGGCCGTGGCGATGCCGCCGCAGCCGATGATGGGCACGCGCACCGCCCGCGCGCATTGATAGACCTGGCGCAGCACGATGGGCTTCACCGCCGGGCCCGACAGCCCGCCCATGACATTGCCCAGGCTGGGGCGGAAGGTGCGCAGGTCGATGGACATGGCGAGGATGGTATTCGCCACCACCAACGCATCCGCCCCCTCGGCCTCGCAGGCACGCGCCACCTCGGCGATCTCACCCGTATTGGGCGTGAGCTTGGCCCAGAGCGGCAGATCGGTCGCGCGGCGAAGCTGGCGCATTACGGCCGCGGCGGATTCGGCGCGCATGGCGAAGGCGCGGCCATCCTCCTCGATATTGGGGCAGGAGATATTGGCCTCGATGGCCGCCACGCCGGGCACGCTCACCTCGGCGGCGAGGCTCGCGAAACCCTCGGCCGTGGGCGCCGAGATGCTGACCACCAGCGGCGGTGCCCAGCGGCGATAGAGCGGCAGCGTCCTGCTCAGGAAATAGGGCACGCCCTTCGACGGAATGCCGATGGCGTTCAGCATCCCCGCCGCGACTTCCGCCACGCGCGGCAGCGGATTGCCCGCCCGCAGCTCGCGCGTGATGGTCTTGGTGACGAGCGCGCCGAGGCGGTTGAGATCCACGACATCCGCGAGCCCTTCAGCGAAAGTGCCGGAGGCGGGCATCACCGGATTGGCGAGCGTCAGCCCGCCGATGGAAACCGACATCACCGTCATGCCACGGCCTCATGCATGTCGAAGACGGGCCCGTCCCAGCAGACGCGCTTATGCACGATCTCGCCCTCCACGGCGAAGTCGCGCACGCAGCAGAAGCAAATGCCGAGGCCGCAGGCCATCTGCTGCTCCAGCGCCACCTGGCCGGGCAGGGAGAATTCGCGCGCCAGCATCTGCTGCAGCCGCAAGAGCCTCGCCGAGCCGCAGGTGAAGAAAGCGTCGCAGCGCCCGCTGGCGACGAGCCCGCGCAGGATCTCCTCCACATGCGCCGGCGCGCTGCTGCCGTCGCTGTCGGTGACGCTGACGACGCTCGCCCCCTCCGCCCGGAACAGCGCCTCGGAAACCACCAGCTCCGGCCGCCGCGCGCTCAGCACCGCCGTCACGGCAATGCCCGCGAGCCGCGCCATGCGCGCGAGCGGCGCGAGGGTCGCCAGCCCGGCGCCACGCCCGACCACCACGATGGAGCGCCAGGCCGGATCGAGCGTGAAGCCCTTCCCCAGCGGGCCGAGAATATCGAGATGCTCGCCCACCGCGAGGGTCGCGAGGCCGCGCGTGCCGGCGCCGGCGATCTTGTAGAGGAACTCCACCGTGCCCTGGGCCGGGTCGGCGCCATAGAGGCTCATCGGGCGGCGCAGATAGGGCGCCTCGCCCGGCGGGCAGGGGCAGAGAAGCTGAAAGAACTGGCCCGGCTTCGCCCCCGCAGCCACCGGCCCGGCACGCAGCACGAGGTGGCGGTATTCGCCGTTCAGTTCCCGATGCGCGAGCACCTCGGCCGGGGCGGCCTCGGCGCGCGGCGTGAAAGAGGGTGGGGCGAGAGCATTCACGGGCCGGTCTCTCCGATCGCGGAAAGGACCAGTCTAGGCAAGGCGATTGCGCTCGCCAAAGCGCCGATTTTCGGGCAAGCCGATGCCGAATCGGCATCACCTCGAAGCATCCTCATGGCTACCCGCACGCCCCGCATCCACGCCCCCGCCCTGCTGTATTTCGACGCCGTCCGCCGCGCGGGTTCGATCCGCGAGGCGGCGCGGCGGCTCAACATCGCCTCCTCGGCGGTGAACCGGCAGATCCTGAAGCTGGAGGAGGAAGTCGGCGTCCCCCTCTTCGACCGCCTCACCGGCGGGCTGAAGCTCACGGCGGCCGGCGAGGTCATCGCCCATCACGTCACCACCGTGATCCGTGACCTGGAGCGCGCCAGCTCGGTGCTCGACGCCCTACAGGGGCTCGAGACGGGGCATGTGGAGGTCGCGACGCTGGAGGGGCTCTGCCATCGCGTGCTGCCTTCGGCGCTGGCCGAGGTGCGGGCGCGGCATGCGCGGCTTTCCATCGGCATCGGCATCATGGAGACGAGCCGCATCCCCGCCGCGATCATCGAGGGCGACGTGCATCTGGGCCTCGCTTTCGAAGTGAGACGCCAGCCGGAGCTGCGGCAGATCGCCATGGTGCGGCTGAAGCTCGGCGCGGTGATGCTGCCCGGTTCGGCCCTCGCCCGCCGCCCCTTCGCCACACTGCGCGACTGCCTGGACCAGCCGCTGATCCTGCCCAAGATGAATTTCGCCAATCGCGACCAGCTCCACCCGCTCTTCTTCCAGTCGAAGCTGCGGGAGCGGGGGCAATACGAGGCGGGCTCGATCGAGATGATGCGCCAATTGGTGCTGAGCGGCGCGGGCACCGCCTTCATGACGCGGGCGGGGCTGGAAACGGCGCTGGAACGCGGCGAGCTGGTGCATGTGCCGCTGCATCACCAGGGCCGGCCGGTCCATTCCGAACTCGGCCTCTATGCGCGAGCCGATACCGCGCTGCCCGTGGCCGCCGAGGCCGTGGCGACCGAGATCGGCAAGGCCATGGCGGCCTGCGCCACGGCGGATAAGGGCGGGTAGAAAGCGAACCGGCGCGGCGGGGTGGGGGCCGCCGCGCCGGGTCAGTCACCGCATCTGCAGGATGATCACGTCGCTGCTGGCGGGGTTGGTCCGCTCGCGAAGGTCTCGCACCTGCTCCGGCGTCACCGCGCTGGCCTTATTCCCCCAGGCGGAACGAACAAAGGTGAGCTCATCTGCCACTTCACGGTCGTTCAACTGCGCGCGAAGTGCCGGCATTCGATAGGCATCCGGCACCCCGGCCGAGACGACGCGCCCCGCGCCATTGAGGGTGATGTTGATCGCCGAGGCGCTTTCCGGCGCGAGCAGCGAGCTGGCGCCGGCCAGCGGCGGAATCCACTCGCCCCGCCCCTGCCCGTCGCGCCCATGGCAGGTGCCGCAGCGCGCGAGATAGGTCTGCGCCCCCGGCGTGTTGCGCGCATTGGCACTGGAGAGCAACGCCGTTGTCGCGCCGTCATATTGCCAGGGCGTGCCGTCGCGCTTCGCATCGCCGGGCAGCGACTTGAGATAGCGCGCGATGCCGCGCAAATCGTCGTCGCTCATGAACTGCGTGGAGTTGTTATAGGCCTCCATCATCGAGCCGAAGACGACGCCATGGCGATTGCGGCCGTTCTTCAGGAAGGCGACGATGTCATCCTCGCTCCAGCGGCCGAGGCCCGTATTGTGGTCGTTGCGCAGGCTTGGCGCATACCAGCCGTCGAGCAGCGCGCCGGAGAGGTAGCGCTCGCCGCTGGCATCCAGCGCCACTTCCTGGAAGGCGAGGCCGCGTGGCGTGTGGCAACTGCCGCAATGCCCCGCCCCTTCCACGAGATAGGCGCCGCGGTTCCACAGCGCGTCACGCTGCGGCTCGGGCTTGAAGCCGCTGCCGGGCGCGAAGACGGCGTTCCAGAAGGCCAGCGGCCAGCGCATGTTCATCGGCCATTCGATGGTGGTCGGCTTATTGGCCTGCTTCACCGGCTGAACATGGTTCATGAAATAGTCGTAGAGCGCCCTGATGTCGTCGTCGCTCATCTTGACGTAGGAGGGATAGGGCATCGCCGGATAGAGCCGGCGGCCATCGGGCGCCACGCCGCGCCGCACCGCATTGTCGAATTGCGCGAGCGTGTAGTTGCCGATGCCGGTCTCCTTGTCCGGCGTGATATTGGTCGCGAAGATCGTGCCCAGCGGCGAGCCCATCGGCAGCCCGCCCGCGAAGGGCTGGCCATGCTCGGTGCTGTGGCAGGCGACGCAATCGGCCTGGCGGGCGACATATTCGCCGCGCTCGATCGGCATGGCCGGGCCGGTATTGGTCACGCCATCGAAGGGCGAGGCGGGGATGCGGGTGGCGAACCACGCGGCCCCGGCGGCGACGATCACGACGATCGCCAGGAGGGAGGTGAGCAGCCGTCTCAAGGTCGGTCCATTCTTGTCGTTGCTTCTCCCCCGCCCCGCGCGAGGCGGAGCGGGAGGGCATGGAAGAAGCGAAAGGCGAGGATCAGACGGAGCCGCCGAACCGCGTCTTGGAGAGTGGCAGGCTGCGCACCCGCTGCCCGGTCAGGGCGGCCACGGCATTGACCACGGCCGGCGGCACGCCGGGCACGCCCGGCTCGCCGATGCCGCCCATGGCCGCGCCGCTCTCGACGATGCGCACATGCACCTTCGGCATGCGGGTCAGCGGCAGGATCGGGTAGCCGTCGTAATTCCGCGCGCGCGGCATGCCGTGCTCATAGACCACCTCCTCCAGCAGCGCGGTGGAGAGGCCGATGGCGACCGCGGAATTGACCTGCGCCTCGATGATCGCCGGGTTCACGATGCTGCCCGGATCGATCGCGACCCAGACGTCATGCACCTTCACCTGGCCATCGAGGATGGAAACCTCGGCAATGGTCGCGACCTCGGTGCCGAAGGGCGAGGCCATGGCCACGCCACGTGCGCGCCGGGTGCCGTCGGCGGCCGTATAGGGCCCGCGCTTCCAGCCGCCCGAAAGTTCGGCCACGGCATTGATGAGGTTCAGGTGCCGCGGGCTTTCGGCCAGCAGGCGACGGCGCAGTTCGAAGGGGTCCTGCTTGCCCGCATCGGCCATCTCGTCGAAGAAGGTCTCGTAGAAGAAGTCATTCATCGAATGACCCACCGAGCGCCAGAAACCGATCATCGCCGGATATTCGTGGCGCAGATCGGCCACCCGGCGGTTCGGGATGGCGTAGTGCTTCTCCGCGATGCCTTCGACGACGGTGGAATCCGCCGCATCCGGCTTGCGCCCGAAGAGGCGGCCCATCGGCCCCTCGCCCCGCGCCGTCGCCTCCAACGCCACGGGCATGCCCTGCGCATCGAGCCCGGCCCGGAAACGCACCACGCCCATGGGGCGGAAGGCGTCGCGCAGGAACTCTTCCTCGCGCGTCCAGATCAGCTTCACCGGCCGCCCCACCGCCTTGGCGAGCTGGATCGCCTGCGGATAGGGGTTGGACTGCGGATAGATGAAATGCCGCCCGAAAAAGCCGCCCAGGAGCGGCGAATGGATGCGGATGCGCTCGGGCGGGATGCCCGCCGCCTTGGCCGCATCCTGCTGGAACATCTCCGGCGCCTGGTTCGGCATCCAGAGATCGAGCGTGCCGTCCTCGTTCCAGCGCGCGGTGGCCGAGGGCGGCTCCAATTGCGCATGGGCGAGGAAGGGCGCGTCATAAAGCGCTTCCACCACCTTGCTGGCACCCTTCATGGCGCTGGCCACGTCGCCCTTGTTCTCGGCGGTGATGCCCGGTCCGGAAAGGCCGGCGAGGCTCGCCTTCAGCCCCTCGGAGGAGAAATCGGCGGGCATGGCGCGCGGCGTATTCGGCGCCGGCTCCTTCCAGTCGACCTGCAGGGCCTCCACGGCGCGCTTGGCCCGCCACCAGCGATCGGCCACCACGGCAACGGCGCCGGGCAGGCGGTGGATGGAGTGCACGCCGGGCATGGCGCGCACCGCCGCCTCGTTGCGGATCTCGCCCGGCTCCATGCCGAGGCGCCGCGCATGCTGCACGGCGGCCTGGAGCATGCCCTCGACCTTGATGTCGATGGCATAAACGGCCTGGCCGACGGACTTCTCATGCATGTCGAGCCGCGCGAGCGGCTTGCCGATCCACTTGAAGTCCTTCGCGTCCTTCAGCGGGACGGAAGCGGGCACCGGCAGGGCCGCCGCCTCGGCGGCCAGTTCGCCATAGGCGAGGGAACGGGCCGAGGCGGCATGCACCACCTTGCCCGTGTCGGTCGTCAACTCGCCGGCCGGCACTTCCAGCCGCGCGGCGGCGGCCTGGATCAGCATCTGCCGCGCCGAGGCGCCGATGGTGCGCATCGCGGCATAGCTCATCCGGACGGACATGCTGCCGCCCGTAAGGCGCATGCCGTTGCTCATCACCATATAGTCCTTGCCCGCCGGGGCGTTCTCGACGGTGAAACGTGCGGGGTCAGCGTCCAGCTCTTCGCCGACGATCTGTGCCATGGCGGTGAAGATGCCCTGGCCGCCTTCGACGAAGGGGCTCTGCAAGGTCACGCCGCCATCGGGGCGGATTTCGAGAAAGGCCTGCACGTTCGGCGGGGCCTTGGCCGCCGGGCTCGCGCCCTGCGCCCGGGCGGCGACACCGCCCAGCGCGGGCAGCGTCACGCCGAGGACGAAAGCGCCGAGCAGGCCGCGGCGGGAGAGGTTCGCCGGCCGCCCTTCCGGAAGGGCGCCATCCTCTCGGGGAAGAATACCATCCATCGCCTCGCCCTCCCTCAGGCCTTGGCCACGTCGCGCACGGCGGCGGCGATGGCGTTATAGGTGCCGCAGCGGCAGAGATTGGTCATCGCCGCGGCGATATCCTCCTCGCTGGGCTGCGGGGTCTGCTTGAGCAGCGCGGTCGCGGCCATCACCTGACCCGACTGGCAATAGCCGCATTGCGGCACCTGATGCGCCACCCAGGCTTCCACGACCTTGCGGCCGACATCGTCCTGCTCGATCGCCTCGATGGTGGTGATGGGCAGGCCCGCGACACTCTCGACCGGCGTGACGCAGGCGCGGACGGGGTTGCCCTGCACCAGCACGGTACAGGCGCCGCATTGCGCAAGGCCGCAGCCATACTTGGTGCCGGTGAGGCCCAGCTCGTCGCGGATGACCCAGAGAAGGGGCGTATCCGCCTCCACGTCGAGCTGATGGGTGGTGCCATTGATCTGGAGTTCCAGGGGCATGAAGCCTCCAATGTTCTGAAAGCGCGTGTCGGCCCCGTCCGGTGGAGGGCCGGGAGGCGGGCGCGCGGTCGAAGGAATATTGGAACACACTTGGCCATGTCGGCGCCCGAATTGAAGGGGCTCGCCGTGAAGTGTTGTCCGCGCCGCTCCTGAATGCTGTCGCGGCCTCGGCAATTTCCAACTACCGAAGGTCAGATGCAGCATTCGGCACCGCCGCTTCGCTATTCCCGTTCAGGAATATCGAAGCGGCGGCCCTCGTTATTACCCCGATACGCCAGCTGCAACTCCGCCTTCGCCATTTGCCGCGCGGCTCTGTAAACTGGCCGCCTCACAGGGAGGAAGGCTCGCCAAGGAGCCCTCCGGAAAGGCGCGACATGGCGCGAAAAAAAGAAGAGGCCCCACCCGCCAGAAGCGGGATCGCATTGCGCGTGGATCTGCGATCGGGCCTGCGCCTCGAACCGGGCGGCATCGCCCTTCTCGAAGCCATCGCCGAATGGGGCTCCATCGCCGCGGCCGGCCGCCGCCTCGCCATCTCCTACAAACACGCCTGGGAGATGGTCGAGGCGCTGAGCCAGGGCCTCGGCAAACCGGTGATCATGGCGTCGCCCGGCGGACGGCATGGCGGCGGCAGCGTGCTGACCCGAGAGGGGGAGAGCCTGGTGCGCCATTATCGCGGCATGGAGCAAGCCGCGACCCTCGCCACCGCCGGCGCCCTCAAGGCGCTCGACAGGCTCGCCGCGCGGCGCTGAGGCTAATTCTCCGAGGCGCCGCTCAGCGTGGCCAGAATGGTGCTCCAGTCATAGGGCTTGCGCACCACCGGCACGTGGCGGAAGTCCGGCGGGATCATCAGGCTGTCGCCATAGCCCGTCGCGAAAACGAAGGGGATGGAGCGGCGCTGCAATTCCTGCGCGACGGGGATGGAACTGTCCTCGCCGAGATTGAGGTCCAGCACCGCGCCCGTCGGCTCGAATTCCTGCAACCCGCGCAGCGCGGCGGCGACGGTGGCGTATGGGCCGCCCACCTCGATGCCCTGGGCCCGGAAGGACTGCGCGAGGTCGAGCGCGATGAGCAGCTGATCCTCCACGATGAGGATGCGCTGATCCCCCGTCAGCACGGGCGCCGCGGGCGGCACCGGCGGCGCCACCGTGGTATGGCGCACGGCCTGCGGCGTCGCCGCGCGCAGCACATATTGGCGCGGGATGACGAAATGCGCCGTGAGGCCCGTGGGCGCGAGGGTCACCTGCGCCTCGCCATTGAGGTCGAAGGGCACGCTGCGGGCGATGAGCTGGGAGCCGAACCCCTCGCGCCGCTGCGGCTTCACCGCCGGCCCGCCGGATTCCTCCCAATGGATGGCGCAATCGCCGGCCTCGGTGAGCGACCATTCCACCGAGAGCCGCCCCTCCGGCAGGGAGAGGCCGCCGTATTTGGCGGCATTGGTGGCAAGCTCATGGAAGACCAGCGCCATGACCGAGAAGGCGCGGCTGTCGAGCCAGACATCGGGCCCGGTCAGCGAGATGGTCTCGCGGGAGCGCGCATAGGGCGAGAGTTCCGCCTCGACCAGCGCGCCCAGCCCGCCGCCGCGCGCCGAGCGCACCACCTGGTCATGCGCATTGGCCAGGGCGGTGATACGGCCGCGAAGCGAGTCCACGTAATTGTCGAGCGTTTCGCCCGAGACCGGCGATTGCGAGACGATGGATTTGATCAGCGCCAGGATGTTCTTGACGCGATGGTTCAGCTCCTCGTTCAGCACGCGCTGGCGCACTTCCGCCTTCTCGCGCTCGTTGCTGAGCAGCTCATTGTGCCGGACGATGATCTCGACGATCGCGACGCGGATATTGCCCGCCAGGTGGATATCGATGGCATCCCAGGGGCGGGACTTGCCTTCGACCGTCTCTTTCCAGATCTCGAAACTCTTGCGCGGCGTCAGCCGGTCGCCGAGCGGGCCGGTCTTGTAGACCTTCTCCGGCCGCCCGGCCCAGTCGATGGTCCGGACGACTTCCTTGCGGCAATAGATCAGGTATTCGCCGCGCGTCTGCGAGATGGGAATGGCGAGCACGCCCGCCACCTCGCCGCGCAGCGCGGGCGGCAGCTCGATTTTCTCGCCCAGGCAGTCGGTGTGCCAGAGCTCCATGCCGGCCTCTTCCTCGATCCGCGCCAGCAATGCGGGCAGCAGCGAGGCATCGAGCGCCGCGCCGAAAGAGGTCCATTCGTCGCGATGCCAGATGCCGATACCGTCGCAAGCGATCAGTTCGGCGAAGCGCGGCAGATGCGGGGCCAGGGCATTGGCCTCGAACTGCTCCTTCCCCGTCGCCTCGACGATCAGCCGCTCCAGCGCCGCGCGGGCGGCCACCGCCGTCTCCGAACGCTGCTTCTGCAACATGGCCTGGAGATGGAGCGAGAAGAAATCGCCGAACATCTCGGCAGCGATGCGCTCCTCCATCGCCAGTTGGCGGGGCTGGTAGTTGTGGCACACGATCATGCCCCAGAGCCGCCCCTCGACGATCACCGAGATCGACATCGAGGCCGCGACGCCCATGTTGCGCAGATATTCGCAATGCACGGGCGAGACGCTGCGCAGATGGGAGAAGGAGAGGTCGAGCGGCTTCGCCTCTTCGTCCAGCACCGGCATGACCGGCACGAAGGGGTCCTGCACATCGGCGATGTAGCGGATGGTATTGATCAGGTAGAGCCGGCGGGCCTGCTGCGGAATGTCGCTGGCCGGGAAATACTGGCCCAGGAAGCTCTCGAGGTCCGGCCGCTTGCTCTCGGCGATGATCCGGCCCGAGCCATCGGCCTCGAAGCGATAGACCATGGCGCGATCGTATTGCAGCGCCGCCTGCAGCAGTTGCGCCGTGGCATTGGCCAAGCCCAGCACTTCCTCGAAACCGACGACGCGGCCGATGAGCATCCGCGTGATCTGGATGGCCGGGATGCGGCCACTGACCGGGGCACGCTCGATCTCGAAGATCGTCTCGTTCTCATGGCGATGCGCGGCGATGTCGAACCGGCCGGGCACGTCCGGGAATTCAACGTCGTTCAGCAGCGTCGGCCGGCGCGGATCGACGCTGGCGAGCAGCGCATTGCGCAGATCATGCACCAGCTTGCTGCCGACCAGCTCGCCAAGGTCCATCCCGACCTCGGGCATGGCCACGCCTGGGAAAAGCTCATGCAGATTGGTGGAGAAGCGCCGCAGCCGCCGCGCCATCCGGTCGCCCACGATCATCCAGCCATGCGACTGTATACTGCCGGGGATGTGGATGGGCTCGCGATCGCAATTGGTCAGGTCGACAGGCAGGTTCATCGCGCGTCGTCCAGACACTCCGCCCTGGCCGCATCGCGTGCGGCGCGGATGGCGAGGTCGAAGACCGCGAGCGCCGCCCCCGCGGCCTTTGCCGGATCGAAGGACGAGGCCTCGTCGAGCAGCGAGAGGAAATGGCGCCACTCGCCGAGCGCGCCTGCCTGCACGGCGAGGTGCCGCGCGCCATGCTCACCGGAAAGCCCGAGCGCGGGCGCGCGCCGCAGCAGAAGTTGCGCGCCGAGCGAGGCGCCCTGCAGCACATAGGCGGCGCCCAGCCACTCGTCGGCGCTGTGGAAGACCGGCGCGGGGAGCGGCACGGGCGTCTGCCAGCCCCGGTCCCGGAAGTCCTCGCGCATCGCCTCGGCCGCCGGCGTCGGGCGCCAGCCTCCCGGAAGGGCTGCCTTCTCAAACGCCTGTTCCATAGCCGCGCGGAAAGCGAATTGGCCGTTCAGGTAGCGGCGATAATCCTCGAGCGTCGCGAAGTCGCCGATCATGCCGTCCAGTTCGGCATGGCGCCCGCTCGTGGCGGCGCGCAGGGCGAAGCGACGCTCCCCTGCCCTCATCCGCGCTTCACCGACCAACTCCATGACGCCCCTGTTCCGCACAACGGCGCTATGGCGCCAGCCTGTGTCCAAAATGTGCTGAATGACGGGAAACGCTCCCGGATGCGTTCGATTGAAGGAGGGTTCAACGAAACGAGCCGTTTTCGTAATCCGGTATGAGATTACGAACGGCCCGGGCTTTCGTCTGTTCACAAGTGAACTTTTCCGCTGTTCGTGAGTTGAGGCTGGACCTCAACCATCCAACCAGAACGGAAAGCGCCGTGGCATCCAGTTTCGCAGAGAGCGATGTGTCAGGCAATAATCTCATCGACTCGCTGAAGCCGGCCGATCGGCGGGCTATCATGCCGCATCTGCAACTCTGGCAGGCCGCGCCCCGTCAGGTCATCTGGCAGGCTGGGGACGATATCGAGCAGGTCTATTTCCCCCTCGACCAGACCATGGCCTCCTTCCGCATCACCCTTTCCGAGGGGCGTGATGTCGAGACGGCGCTGGTCGGGCGCGAGGGCGCGCTGGGCGGCATCGTCAGCCATGGCCGGCTGCCCGCCTATGCCAGGGCCGTGGTGCAATTCCCTGGCCGCTTCGCCCGCATGCCCCTGCCCGTGCTGGAGCAGCTGAAGGACGAGAACCGGCGCATCGCCAATCTCTTCAACCGCTATGCCGATTGCCTGCTGGCCCAGATCTTCCAGTCCACCGCCTGCAACGCCGCCCATACCATCGAGCAGCGTTCGGCCAAGTGGCTGATATCGGCCGCCGACCGCATGGGCAAGCCGGAGCTGCCCTTCACCCATGAGCAGCTCGGCGCCCTGCTCGGCGTGGGGCGCAGCTATGTCAGCCGCACCATCGGGCGCTTCAAGGCCGAGGGCATGATCCAGACCCGCCGCTCCAGCCTCGTCATCACCGACATGACGGGCCTCGCCCGGCTGGCCTGCGATTGCGACGACAATGTCCGCCGGCATTTCGACGAGGTGCTGAAGGGCGTCTATCCGCCTGAAGTATCGGCCAAGTGACCGCCTGAGCGGGCCCGATCGCGGGGGATGCGCAGCAGGTGGTCTTCGATCCCCTGCCGGATCTCTTCCATGCTCCCCCGCGTCGCCGCCCGGGCCTGAATGAAGGCGAGAAGCTGGCGGTGCTGCTCGACAACCGCCCCCAGGTCGTCGTCGCGATATTCGGCGCGGCTGAAGATGATCAGCACATGCCGCGCGATCGCTTCCCATAGCGTCAGTGCGATGCCATTGCCCGAGGCGCGGCCGATGGCGCGGTGGAATTCCAGGTCCGCCCGCAGGGAGGCGCGCTTGTCGCCCGCCGCGGCGGCGGCTTCCAGGGCCGCGATCACCGCCTCCAGCTCCGCGAAATCCGCCGCCCGCGCCTGCCAGTTCTGGATCGCGTCGCGCAGCAGGATGCTCTCCAGCGAGAGGCGGATTTCCAGGATGCGCGAGACCGTCGCCTCGTCGAAGGAGGCGACGCGATAGCCCTTGTGCGGGCCGGCGACGAGAATGCCCTGGGTCGCCAGCACCTTCAGCGCCTCGCGCGTCGGCACCCGGCTCACCTTCAGCTCCTCCGCGAGGCTCGTCTCAACCACCCGGTCCCCAGGCTGCAAGGCGCCGGTCGCAATGGCATTGGCCACGGCGTCGGCGATGGTCTCGGGAAGGGGCAGTCTGCGGCCCGGCCGGTCGGCGGGCCGCGATTCGTCGGTCATGGGCAATCCTCAGCGCGGGGGCCGCCTCCCACGAGCCCGATGGGCGGGCAGCTTGTCAATATCGGCCTTCGAAGCGATCAGAACGGTTGCACTTTGTCGCCTCACAAGGCGGGCAGCGGCGCGGGGAATGCTTTTCAAGCCCCGCCCATCGCGCGATGATGGCGCAGACGATCATTGCAGGGCCTGGCCATGAACATCGCGACCTCTCCGAACCGCGCCAAATATTCCGAGGAAGAGTGGCAGATCCGCTGCGACCTCGCCGCGCTCTACCGCCTCGTCGCGCACTACAAGATGACGGATTTCATCTACACCCATATCAGCGCGCGGCTGCCCGGCCCGGAGCACCACTTCCTCATCAACAAGTATGGCGTGCTCTTCCACGAGATGCGGGCCAGCGATCTGGTGAAGATCGACCTGCACGGCAACATCGTGGAGGAGGAACCCGAGAGCAAGCCGGTCAATGCCGCGGGCTTCACCATCCATTCCGCGATCCATATGGCGCGGGAGGACATGGCCTATGTCATCCACACGCATACGGCCGCCGGCATCGCCGTTTCGGCCCAGAAGCACGGGCTGCTGCCCATCAGCCAGCATGCGCTGAAATTCTACGGCCACCTCGCCTATCACGGCTATGAGGGTATCGCCCTGGACCTGGACGAGCGGGACCGCCTGGTGGCCGATCTCGGCCAGCACAAGGCGATGATCCTGCGCAACCACGGCCTGCTGGTCGGCGGCGCCTCGGTCGGCGAGGCCTTCAACATGATCTATTACCTGGAGCGCGCCTGCCAGGCGCAGGTCGCCACCCTCGCCGGCGGCGCCGAGCTGATCCTGCCGCCCGAGGAAGTGCGCCTGAAGACGGCCGAGCAGTTCAACCGGGGCGGCAATGCCGCGCATTACGCCATGGCCTGGAATACCGCGCTGCGCCTCATCGAGGACGACAAGATCGACTACCGCTCCTGATCGCTTCATGACCGTCGATCTGATCATCGCCGGGGGCCGCGTGTTTCGCGGCCTCGCGGGCGGCTTCGCGGAGGCGCTGGCCGTCTCCGGGGAGCGCATCACCGCCGTGGGCAGCCGGGCCGAGATCGAGCCCCTGGCCGGGCCGGGCACCAAGCGCATCGAGTTGAACGGCCGCCTCGCCATCCCCGCCTTCAACGAAGCGCATATGCATCTCCTGCCCTATGGGCTGGGCCTGTCGCAGGTGAACCTGCGGCCGGAGCAGGTGACGACGCTCGACGAGGTGCTGCGCCGCGTGGCCGAGGCCGCCAAGGCCGCGCCCAAGGGCGAATGGGTGCTGGGCCGCGGCTATGACCATGCCGCTCTCGATACCGGCCGCCACCCGACCGTGGCGGAACTCGACAAGGTCGCGCCGGACCACCCCGTCTTCATCACCCGCACCTGCGGGCATATGGGTGTCGCCAATAGCGCGGCTCTCCGCCTCGCGGGGATCGGGCACAATACGCCCGACCCCGAAGGCGGCGTGATCGAGCGGCGGAACGGCGCGCTGACCGGCCTGCTTCAGGAACGCGCGATGAAGCTCGTGCGCGACCGCATGACGGCGCCGGGCGAGGCCGCGATGGTCGAGGCCATCGACGCCGCCGGGCGCCACCTCGCCTCCCTCGGCTTCGCCAGCGCCACCGACATGAATGTCGGCGCGACGGCCGGCATGGCCGAGATCGGCGCCTATCGCCGGGCGCTGGCCGAAGGCAAGCTGCATCAGCGCATGTGGCAGGTGCTGGCCGGCAATCCCGAAGGCATCGCCCGCGAGGCTTGGCAGAGCGGGCTGCGGCCTGACTGGTCAGCCTCGGCCGAGGCCGATGACCGCCTCGTCTGGGCCGCCGTGAAGGTCTTCGGCGATGGCAGTGCGGGCGGCCTCACCGCCGCGATGTTCGAGCCCTATCTCGAAAGCGCGGGCGGGGGCACGGGCGTCTTCTGCTTCCCTGAGGAGACCATGCACGCCCTGCTCGCCGAATATCACGCCCAGGGCTGGCAGCTCGATATCCACGCCATCGGCGACGCGGCCATCGAGCAGGTGCTGACCGGCATGGAAGCCGCCGATAGCGAGGCCGATCCGGTGACGGGCCGCCGCCATCGCATCGAGCATTGCGGCTTCCTCAACCGCGACCAGCGGCGGCGGATGAAGGCGCGCGGCATCCTGCCCGTGCCGCAGCCCGTCTTCATGTATGAGTTTGGCGATCTCTACGTCACCAATCTCGGCAAGGCCCGGGCCGAGGCCGCCTATCCGATGAAGACCTGGCTCGACGAGGGGCATATGCCTTCCGCTTCCTCCGACTGCCCCGTCAGCACGGTGGACCCTTTCATCAACCTCTTCACCATGACCACCCGCAAGACCAATAAGGGCACGGTCCTGGGCGCCGAGGAGGCGCTGACGATGGAAGAGGCGGTGCATTGCTACACCTATGCCGGCGCCTATTCGCAATTCGCGGAAAGCCGGCGGGGCACGCTGGAAGCGGGCATGCTGGCCGATATCGCCATCCTCGACCGCGATATCTTTTCAGGCCCGCCCGAGGCCCTGTTCGAGACCAAGGCCGACCTCACCCTGCGCGGCGGCGAGGCCATTTTCGACCGCAAGGGCGAACTGGCCTGACAAGCCGGCCCGGCGGTGCGCCGCCGGGCCGGGCTAGAGCAGATCCCGATCAGACGGAATCACTTGGTCGGATGAAGATGCTCGCAAAAACAAACTTCTAGAGACGTTGAAGTGAGCCAAGGCGAACGGAAATGGCTCTAGAGCTTGATCACGCCCTCGGAAATATTCGGGCGGCGCGGGATGATCCGGCTCGACACGTACCATTCGGCGATCTGCGCGATCTGGGTGATGTCGGCATCGCTCACGGCCCGCGTCGGCACGGCATTATTCTCGCCGATGACGGGTGCCAGTTCGGCCGGCAGGCTCATCGCCTCGGTCCATATCCTCCCCGCCTCCGCCTTGTTCGCCTGGGCCCAGGCATTATCGGCGAGGCAGGTGTCGAAGACGGTTTTCAACAGCCCGCGCTGCTTCTCCGCGAAAGCCTTGCTCGCCATCAGCGTCACGGCATTGTCCGAGCCGATGGCCGCGCCATCGGCCAGCACGCGGGCGCCATAGCTCTTCACGCCGATGGCCACGAAGGGGTCCCAGGTAGCCCAGGCATCGACATGGCCCTGGGAGAAGGCGGCCCCGCTATCGCCCGGGCTGAGATAGACGCGCTTCACCGCCCCGGCCTCGATGCCGTTCTTCTCCAGCGCGCGCATGAGCAGATATTCGCCCGTCCCGCCCCGGTTCACGGCCACGCTCCGGCCGCGCAGATCGGCGAGAGTCCTGATGGGGCCATCGGCTTTGACGAGGATGCCCTCGCCCGAGGGCGCGATTTTCTGATAGGCGAAGATCACCATCGGGATGCCCGCCGCCAGGGCCGCGATACAGGCGGTGGAACTGCCGGCGGTGATATCCACGCTCCCTGCATTCAGCGCCTCGAGCGCGGGCGCGGCCGCCGGGAAGGGACCGGCCCATTCGATCCTTGCGCCTTTCGCCGCCAAGGCCTTCTCCAGCGTGCCGCGCGCGCGGCCCGTTGTCAGGTCATTGGGCGCGCGCAGCCAGCCGATCCGCACCCTCTCGCCCGAGGCGATGGCCGGCATGGGCAGGAGCAGCGCGGCCCCGAGCTTGGCAAATCCGCGACGGTGCATGCTGTTTCCTCGTCAGTTCCATTCGACACCCATCCGGGCGAGCAGCGATGTCTCGAGCGCCGCCAGCGACGCATCGCTCCGCCGGCGTGGATGGGGTGCCTCCACCCTCACTTCATGCGCAATGCGCCCGCCATCAAGCACCAGCACGCGATCGGCCAGCAGCACGGCTTCCCACACGTCATGCGTCACCAGCAGCACGGCCGGGCGATGCCGGTGCCAGAGATCGGCGACCAGCCCATGCATGCGGATGCGCGTCAGCGCGTCGAGCGAGGCGAAGGGCTCGTCGAGCAGCAGCAGTTCCGGCTGCCGCACCAGCGCCCGCGCCAGGGCCACGCGCTGCGCCTCGCCGCCCGAGAGCGCCGCGGGCCAGGCATCCTCGCGCCCGGCGAGCCCCATCTCCGCCAGGGCCGCCCGCGCGGCCTCCCGCGCATCATCCCGCCGCAGTCCGAGCGCGACATTCTCCAGCACCGTCTTCCACGGCATCAGCCGAGGCTCCTGGAACATCACCGCCCGCCGCGCCGGCAGCCGCGCCACGCCGGGGTCGAGCCCCGCCAGCGCGCGCAGCAGCGTGGATTTTCCCGAGCCGCTCCGCCCCAGCAGGGCCACGAACTCGCCCGGCGCGATGGTGAGGTCGAGCCTGTCCAGAACCCGCCGCTCGCCGAAAGCCCTGACCAGGCCGCGCACTTCCAGGATCATACGGCCACCGCCGGCCGCCAGCGCAGCGCCCGCGCCTCGACCCCGCGCACCAGCGCATCGGTCGCGAGTCCCATCGCGGCATAGACGAGGAGGCAGACGACGATCACATCCGTCTGCAGGAAATCCCGCGCCGTGGTGATGAGCGCGCCGATGCCGCTGGTCGCGTTGATCTGCTCCCCCACCACCAGGCTCAGCCAGGCGAGGCTCAGCCCATAGCGCACGCCCACCAGCAGCGATGGCAGCGCGCCGGGCAGGATGATGTGCCGCACCCGCTCCAGCCGCGTGAGCCCGAGCACCCGCCCCGCTTCGATCAGCTTGAGATCCACGCCCCGGATGCCCGCATGCAGGGTGAGATAGATGGGGAAGATGGCGCCCACCACCACCAGCCCGATCTTCGGCCCCTCCCCGATCCCGAACCACAGGATGAAGAGCGGCAGCAGCCCCAGGAAGGGCATGGCCTTGATCATCTGCAGAGGCGGATCAAGCACCAGCTCCCCCAGCCGCGAGAGCCCCGCCACCACGGCCAGCACCACGCCCAGCACCAGCGCGATGGCGAAGCCCGAGACGACGCGCAGGAAGGAGACGAGCAGCCCGGCGAGCAGATCCCCGCTCGCGACCATCTCCCCCGCCGTCGCCGCGATCTGCGCGGGCGAGGCCAGGATGCGCGGCGGGAGCAGGCCCGCAGCACTCGCCGCCTGCCACAGCGCGAGCAGAGCCAGCGGCGAGGCGAGCCTCAGCCAGCCGGCATGGCGGGTCTTATGCGCGATCTCAGCAGGCGCGATTTCAGGCAGGGGCCGAATGTCCGAAGCGGGGTTCCGAGGAAGACGCGCGCAGAATAGCCGCCTCAGGCCGGCTCCGCCACGCGCCCCGGCTCGGTCGCCGCCTCCAGGATGGCATCGCGCATCCAGGTCGCGCCCGGGCCCAGCACCTCGTTCTTGCGATAGGCGATATAGACCGGCAGCGGCAGCGACCAATCCACGCCCGGCACGCCCTCCACGCGGATCTGCACCAGCCGCCCGGCCGCGATTTCCGGCTCGGCCAGATGGCGCGGCAGCCGGCCCCAGCCCAGCCCGGCCAGCAGCATCTCGCGCTTCATGGCCATGTCGTTCACGCGCCAGATCCCCGCCGAAGGCAAGCTGAAAACCTTGCGGCGCGGCGTCTTCGAGCGGCTGGCGAGCACGAGATGCAGATGATCCCGGAAGGCCTCGGCGGGCACCAGCCCCTCCCATCGCGCCAGCGGATGCCCGGCCGCCACCACGGCCAGGCGCTCCACGCCGCCGATGGGCAGATAGGTCAGCTCCGGATAGCGCTCCACCATGGGGCCGATGATGCCGAGCATGTATTGCCCCGCCATCAGCGCCTCGGCCATGGCATGCATGGATTCGACGCCCACCCGCACGCGCACGGTCGGGAAACACTCGGCGAAGTCGCGCAGCACCGGCAGCAGCCGCGCGGAGGGGTAGATCGCATCCACCCCGAGCAGCAGCTTGCCCTCCAGCCCCCTCGTGAGCCCATCGGCCGTGCTCTGGATGGTCTCCAATTCGCGCGCCATGCGCCGGATGGCCGGGAGCAGCGCCTTGCCCTGGGGCGTGAGCTTGGGCGCCCGCACCGTCCGGTCGAAAACCTCGATGCCGAGATCGGTCTCCAGCTTCTGGACCGCATAGGTGACGCTCGACTGCGTCCGCCCCAGCGCCTTAGCCGCCGCCGAGAAGCTCCCGTGCCGCAGCACCGCAAGGAAGGTGAGCACCTGGTCGGTGGAAGGGGTCAGGGCAGGCATGGGGCAAGAATATCGAGATATTCGATGGGCAGAAGCAGAATTTTCGCAGTTCCAACGCTGCATTGCAGCGTGTAAAGCCCCGTAACATCGGGACATGTCAGGCCAGATCGGCGCCTGTTTTCGGCTTGTATTGAAGAACCCAGCGCTTCTCGTGCCATGAATTCGGCAGCCTTCGCCGAAATCACCAGCAAGAAGAGCATCGGGAAATTCGATATTGCCGGACGCGAAACGGGGGCTGGTTGTGTTCCGTCAGGTCTTCAAATGCGATTTATTCTCATTCTCTCAAAGAATTGGCCCTTCCTTTTCCCCGGCCAGCCTTCGCCCGCCGGTTCAGCGAAAGAACAGCCCATGCGTAGCGCCCGGTTGCGAACCCTGCTGCTCTCCACGACCGCCAGCCTCCTGCTGCCGAGCCTTGCTTTCGCCCAAGGCGCGGCACAACCGAGTGCGACCGAGGCCGCCCCCGCCGTGCTGCCGGAATTGCAGGTCCAGGGCGCCGCGCCGGCCGTGGTCGGCTATCAGCCGCTCCGCACCTCGCTCGGCGCCGGCGTCGACACGCCCATTCTCGACATTCCGCAATCCATCGCCGTCGTCCCGCGCCAGGCGCTGCAGGACCAGGATGCACGGTCGCTGGACGAGGCGCTGGGCAATGTCTCCGGCATCACCCAGACCAATACGCTGGGCGCGACGCAGGATGCCTTCCTCCGCCGCGGCTTCGGTGACAATCGCGACGGCTCCATCATGGTCGACGGGCTACGCACCGTCTGGCCGCGCAGCCTCAATGCGACGACCGACCGCGTCGAGGTGCTGAAGGGCCCGGCCAGCGCGCTCTATGGCATTCTCGATCCGGGCGGCATGGTGAATGTCATCATCAAGCGCCCCGAACTCACCTTCGGCGGCAGCCTCACCGGCCGCTGGAGCAGCTTCGGCGGCGGCTCCACGGGCTTCGACGTCACCGGCCCGCTGGGCGCCAACGGCTTCGCCTTCCGCATCATCGGCGATTGGCAGGACCAGGATTACTGGCGCAATTTCGGCTATTACCATCGCAACCTCATCGCGCCCTCCCTCACCTGGTATGGCGAGAACACGACCATCGAGGCGAGCTACGCGCATGAGCAATATGCCGTGCCCTTCGATCGCGGCACCATCTTCGACCTGACCACGGGCAAGCCCGTCAATGTCAGCCGCGAGCGCCGCTTCGACGAGCGCTACAATATCCAGCGCGGCTATTCCGACTATGCCTCGCTGCGGCTGACCCACCGCCTCAACGCGGATTGGACCGTCTCGGCCGCCTATGCCTATAGCCTGAACAATTACGCCGACCAGCAGGCGCGCGTGACGGACTACTATCCCCTCACCGGCAACCTGAAGCGACGCGCGGACGCGACCGAGGACTCGACGATGTTCTCGCATGCCCTCCGCACCGATATCGCAGGCAGCGTCACGGCTTTCGGCCTGCGGCATGACCTGCTCTTCGGCACTTCATACGATTATACGAGCACCCGCCGCGCCGACATGGTGCGCGGCACTGACAATACCAGCTTCAACATCTACGATCCGGTTTACGGCGTGCTGGCCCCTCCCGGCCGCAACGGCACCCCGTCCGAGAGCGACCAGTTCGAGCGTCTGGAGACCTATGCCTTCTACATGCAGGACGCGATCCATCTGAGCGACCGCTGGATCTTCATCGCAGGCCTCCGCTACACGACCTTCGACGACATCGCCGGCAAGGGCCGCCCGCGCAACCTCAATACCGACGTGAATGCCGATCGCTGGACCCCGCGCCTGGGCCTCGTCTACAAGCTCAGCCCGGATGTCTCGCTCTTCGCGAGCTACAGCCAGTCCTTCAAGCCGAATTCCTCCATCGCGTCGGTCTATGGCTCGCCCCCGCCCGAGACCGGCGTTTCCTGGGAGGCCGGCATCAAGGCCGACCTCGCCCGCGGCCTGACCCTGACCGCCTCGGCCTTCAACATCACCAAGCAGAACGTCGCCTATAGCACCGGCTCGTCCACGAACGACATCCTCTTCGCCGGCAAAGTGCGCTCGCGCGGCGTGGAGTTGGATCTCGCCGGGCAGCTCACCGAGCGGCTCTCCCTCATCGGCAGCCTCGCGCTGATGGATGTGGAGGTCTTGAAGGACGACAACGCGGCCCTGGTCGGCAACCGCCCGCAGAACGTGGCCAATACGACCGGCTCGCTCTTCCTCGCCTATGACGCGGGCGAGATCCTGGGCGACGACCGTTTCCGCTTCGGCGGCGGCGGCCGCTACATGGGCAAGCGCCCGGGCGATGCGGCGAACGACTTCTACATGCCGGCCTATACCGTCTTCGACGCCTTCGCCTCCTATGACACGCAGATCGACAAGACGCCGATCCGCCTGCAGCTCAACGTGAAGAACATCTTCGACCGGACCTATTACACCTCTTCCGTCGGCACCAATCTCGGCGTCATGGTGGGCGAGCCCTTCCAGGCCATCGTCTCCGCCACGGTCCGCTTCTGAAGATGTCATGACCGCCCATCGCCTGACCCGCCGCGCCTCGCTCGGCCTCGCGCTTTCCCTCGCGACGCCCGGCCTGCTCCGCGCGGCGGAGGCGGTGACGGTCACCGACCTGCTCGGCCGGCGCGTCACCCTGCCGCGCCCGGCCAAACGCATCGTGCTCGGCCAGGGGCGGCTGCTGCCCATCATGGGCCTGCTGCACCCCGATCCGGCGAGCCTCCTCGTCGGCTGGTCGGGTGATCTGCGCATCGTGCTGCCCGATGAGAACGATGCCTGGATCAAGCGCTTCCCCCGCGTCGCCCGCCTGCCCGAGATCGGGCGGCGGATGGGGGCGGATATGTCCATCGAAGGTGTGGCGGTTCTCCAGCCCGACCTCATCATCGTCACCCGCAACACCATCCGCCCCATCGACCGCGACGGCGTCAGCGAGGGCTTGCGGAAGATCGAGGCGCTGGGCGTGCCCGTCGCCGTCGTCGATTTCACCGATGCGCCCCTGACCGAGACGGCGCGCAGCCTGCGCATCCTCGGCGCGCTGCTCCATCGCGAGGCCCAGGCCGAGGCGCTGGCCTCATTCTATGAAAGCCGCATGGCCCGCATCCGCGCCTGGGCGGCGGAGAGCAAGCCCCGCACCGTGCCGGTCATGTTCCACAATCACGGCGGCGGGCGGGACTGCTGCTACACCATCGCCACCACGAGCTTCGCCGATCTGCTGCTCGAGGCCGGGGGCCGGAGCATCGCGGCCGATATCCTTTCCCGGCCGCTGGGGCAGCTGAACCGCGAATGGGTCATGACCAAGCCGTCGGAGGCCTATATCACCAGCGGCGGCGTCTATAACGGCCGTGGCGGCGTCTCGCTCGGCGCCGGCATCGCGCCGGAAGAGGCCGCACGCAGCCTCAAGGCCATGCTGGAAGCCCAGCGGCTGACCGACCTGCCGCCGGTGGAAGCCGGGCGCGCCTATGGCATCTGGCACGGCTTCAACGAGACGCCGCAGCATGTCGCCGCGATCGAGAAATTCGCGACCTGGCTGCACCCCGAATCCCGCGCCTATTTCGATGCCGATGCCACGCTCGCCATCTTCAACGAGCGCTTCGCCGCCGTGCCCTCCATCGGCACATACTGGACCGGCCTGCCCGCCTAGCAGCCGCTGTGATCGGCCGCGCTATAGCCGAATTGCTGCGAGATGCGCCCCGCCGTCTCGCGCAGCAGCGCGGCGCGCTCGGCCACCACATCCGCGCTCTGCCGCCATAGCGGCCCCGAGAGCGAGACGGCGCCGACGAGCCGCGCCGTGAAGTCATGCACCCCCACGGCGATGGCATGCACTTCGGGCCAGTATTCGCCATTCTCGATGGCCATGCCCGAGCGCCGCACCTCCATGATCTCGGCCCTGAGCGCCTCGGGCGAGGTGATGCTGCGCGGCGTGCGGGCCTGCCACTCGGCCCGGCGCAGATAGGCCTCGAACCGCTCGGCCGTCATGCCCGCCAGCAGCACCTTCCCTGCCGCCGTCGTATGCAGCGGGCGCGCGGCGCCGCCATGGTCCGCCGCCTGGAACGGCCCGGTGCCGCAGCTTCGCGCCAGGATCGCGAGATGCTCATTCATCCGCACGGCGAAAATGGCGCTCTCGTCGGTCAGCGCGGAAAGCTCTTCGAGGAAGGGCGTCGCCACGCTCACCATCTCGACCTCGTCGAGCGACTGCGCGGCGAGCATGAAGACAGGCCGACCCAGCCGATAGCGCTTGCTGTCCGGCAGCTGCCGCACATAGCCGAGCGAAACCATGGTTTTGATGAGATGGAAGGTCGTGCTGCTATGCAGCCCCACCTTGCGGCAGAGATCGGAGAGGCCGATCCCGTCCCGATGCCGCGCCACCTCTTCCAGAATGGCGAAGGCCCGCGCGAGCGATTGCACGCCGCCGGGCGAGGCCTCCTCGATCTCGGCCTCGGGCGCGGCGGGCATGGGGGCGCGGGCGGCCCTTTTCGTCGTCGTCTCGGACATGCGCATCCTCCCACCGGCTCGCGCCATCATTCCCCGTCGTCAGGGCCAACGCCATAGCTTTCTCACAATAGCGGTTGACATGCCACGATATGATAAACGAACCTTCCGCCATCGACAGGGATTTTCGGCGCGCTAGCCGCCCGCCGCCGCGAGGCTGGCCCTCGGGGCGATAAGGAGCGGCAGGCGCCGGCGCCAATAATCACGCGGCCAACTGGGCTTGCGGCTTCCGACGCGCCAAAGGCGCTCCCCCGGCCGCGCTGGAGTTGGCGCATGACGACGACTGGGCCGCGAAGCGCGCTGGCGTTACGTCGTAGCAATGATGCTATGGCGGTTCGCTGAGCATGGCCATGGCTTTCACCCTCGCCCCGCTCACCTGGCGCCCCTGGCTCCCGCCCGTGCCCCTCGCGGCCTGCGGCGAGGCCCAGCTCGCGGCCCTGGTGGAAAGCGGGCCGGAGGCGCGGCGGAATGCCTATTATCTCACGCTCGCCCATGATGCTTCGGCGCTGACGGCGCGCTCGCGCCTCTTCAACACCATTATGTATGCGCCCCGCGGCCTGCCCCGCGCCGATCGGGAACTGGCGGCGGCCGCCGAATCCCGCATGAACGGCTGTGTTTTCTGCGCCAGCGTCCATGGCCGCCTCCATGTGAGGCTGTCGAAGGATAGCGAGACCATGGCCCGCCTGCTGGAGCATGGCCCCAGCGCCGCCATGAGCCCGCGCAACCGGGTGATCGTGAATTACGCCATCCGCCTCGGTGTCGGCCGCCCGGCCGCCGATGACAGCGACATTCTCGCCCTCCGTGCCGTCGGCCTGACCGATCCGGAGATCATCGACCTGACCCATGCCATCGCGATCTTCGCCTGGGCCAACCGGCTGATGCTCAGCCTGGGAGAAGCAGAGGCAGCCCCGGCAGATTTCAACGATGCCGATGGGGATTATCTTCTCCAAAGGGCAATGGGATGAGCCATCCACCAAGCGATATGCAGCCATTCCACGCCACTTCATGGACATTTGATATTAAAACATCCAGGATTCGCAAATAACACTGCAACCCATCGCATTATTCCACGCCGCACCGGCACCAGGCCTGAAGGACGACCCGATGAGCAAGCCCCGCGATCATGTAGCGCCCGCCACGGCTCTCTCCCGCCGCTCCCTCCTTCTCGCAGGCTCGGCCATGCTGGCCGCCGGCGCCGCGGGCCTCCGCCCGGCCCATGCCCAGGGCACGCCGAAGCAGGGCGGCACGCTGATCTATCTGGAGCAGCAGGCCCATACGAACCTCTACCCCCCGGCGGGCGGCTTCTACCCCAATGGCGGCATTCTCAATCAGATCACCGACAAGCTGACCTACCAGAACCCCAAGACGCTCGAGATCGAGCCCTGGCTGGCGGAATCCTGGCAGGCCAATGCCGATCTGACGGAATTCACCTTCAAGCTGCGCCCCGGCGTCACCTTCTCCGACGGCACGCCGCTCGATGCGAAGGTCGTGGCGCGGAATTATGACGTCTACGGCCTGGGCGACAAGGAGAAGCGCTACCCCGTCTCCGAGGTCATCAACAACTATGCCGGCAGCGAGGTGATCGACCCGCTGACCGTCCGCTTCAAGTTCAAGAAGTCCTCGCCGGGCTTCCTGCAAGGCACCTCGGTGATCGGCTCGGGCATCGTCTCCCTGGCCACGCTGGAGCGCAGCTTCGACGAGCTGGGCGATGCCACCAAGATCATCGGCTCCGGCCCCTTCGTCGTCACGTCCGAGACCATCGGCAAGGAACTGACGCTCGCGGTGCGCAAGGACTATAACTGGGCGCCGAAGAATTCCGCGCATCAGGGCCGCGCCTATCTCGACGCCATCAAATACATCATCACGCCGGAGGATAGCGTGCGCATCGGCGCTCTCCTCTCCGGCCAGGCCGATTTCATCCGCCAGGTGCAGGCCTATGACGAGTCGCAGGTGACGGCGCAGAGGGGCCAGATCTACGCCTCATCCACGCGCGGCGTGAATAACGGCCTCTATCTCCGCCCCGAGAATCCGCTTCTGGCCGATCTCAAGGTCCGCCAGGCGCTGCTGCATGCGACCAATGCGGAGGAAGTCGTCAACACGATCTTCTCCGAGAATTATCCGCAGGCCACCGGCGTCGTCGCCAAGACGGCGCTGGGCTATATCGACCTCTCGGCCAAGCTGAAATTCGATCAGGCCCTGGCCAAGAAGCTGCTCGACGAGGCCGGCTGGCGCCCAGGCCGCGGCGGCCAGCGGGAGAAGAACGGCACGCCGCTCGTGCTCTCGGCCTATGAATCCCTGCCTCAACCGCAGAGCCGCGCCGTGCTCCAGCTCATCGCGCAGCAATGGGCGCAGATCGGCGTGAAGCTCAACGTCATGAACGCCGATTCCGGTGCCGTGGCCGTCAATCTTCTCGATCCCTCCAAGACGCCCGTGGCCAATTCCATGGTCGGCCGCGCCGATCTCGACGTGATCAAGAGCCAGTTCTTCCCCGCCAATCGCAACATCCTGCTGCAGAAGGGCGGCATCGCCGACAAGGTGAAGGATTTCAGCGACGATAAGCTCAATGCCGATCTCGATGCCCTGGCCTCGGAGATCGACCCGGCGAAGCGCACCGCCATCGCGCAGCGCGTGCAGAGCTACATCATCGACCAGGCCTATATGATCCCCATTTTCGAGGAGCCGCAGGTCTTCGCCGGCAATCCCTATGTGAAGGGCATCGGCTTCGAGGCCGTGGGCCGTCCGAGCTTCTACGACACTTGGCTCGACAAGCGCTGAGGAAAGCCGCCATGGGCCGTTATCTCGCAGGGCGCCTCGCGCAGGGAGCCGTCGTCCTCTGGGCGACCTTCACGATCGCCTTCATCCTGCTCCAGCTCCTTCCCGGCGATGCCATCCTCATCAAGTTCCTGAACCCGGATTTCGGGCTCAGCCCGGAGCAGCTTGCCGAGATCCGCACGGCCTATGGCGCCGATACCCCGGTCTGGACGCAATATCTTGCGACGGTCTGGAACTTCGTCACCGGCGATTTCGGCTATTCCATCCAGGCCGGCGTGCCGGTGGCGCAGCTCGTGGCGACCAACCTGCCGGCCACGCTGCTGCTCGCGGCCTTCGCGCTGGCTGCCGCGATCGTGCTCGCTTTCCTGCTCGCCTATCTCTCGAGCTTCGCGCCCTTCGCCTGGCTGCGGGGCGTCTTCGCCGCCGCGCCCTCGCTGCTGGTCTCGATCCCGGTCTTCTGGCTCGGCATCATGCTGATCCAGTTCTTCTCCTTCCGGCTGAAGCTGGTGCCGGTGATCAATCCCGGCCCCTGGGAGGCGCTGATCCTGCCCACGGCGGCGCTGGCCGTGCCCATCGCCGCCCCGCTCGCGCAGGTGCTGATGCGCAATATCGACGCCGTCTCGCTCCAGCCCTTTGTGCCCGTCGCCCGCGCCAAGGGCGCCTCGCGGCACTGGGTTTTCTGGAAGCATGTGCTGCGCAACGCGCTGCTGCCCACGCTGACCATCGCCGGCATCCTCTTCGGGGAAATCCTGGCGGGTGCTGTCGTCACCGAGACGGTCTTCGGCCTCAGCGGCCTCGGCAGCCTCACCTACAAGGCGGTCAACAACCAGGATGGCGCGGTGCTGCAAGCCGTCGTGGTGATCTCGGCCGCCATTTTCGTCGCCATCACCCTGCTGGTGGATCTCGTCACCCCCTTGCTTGACCCGCGCCTGCGGGCGGGACGTGGCGCATGAGCAACGCCCTCGCCTCGGAGAAGATCGTGGAGAGCACTGGCGGGAAATCCCAGGCCCAGCGTCTGTGGCGCCAGGTGAGGCGCATCCAGCCGGGCCTGGTGCTGGCCTGGGCCATCATGGCCATCGTCGTGCTCTGGGCCATCGCGCCGGGCCTCTTCACCGATTACAACCCCGTCGCCGGCATGCCTCGCCAGCGCCTGCAAGCGCCGAGCGATCTGCATTGGTTCGGCACCGACATGCTGGGGCGGGATCTCTATGCCCGCGTCGTGCATGGCGCGGTGCATTCCCTCTCGGGTGCCTTTTTCGCCGTGGTGGTGGGCCTCGTCTTCGGCACGCTCGTCGGCCTCATCGCCGGCACCATCGGCCGCTGGGTGGATGACGTGCTGATGCGCATCGTCGATGTGCTCCTCGCCATCCCGACGCTGATGCTCTCGCTCAGCCTGCTGATGCTCATGGGCTTCGGCACGATCAACGCGGCCATCGCCGTCGGCGTCACCTCCATCGCGCGCTTCGCCCGGCTGGTCCGCGCCGATGTCATCCGCGTGCGGCGCAGCGATTATGTCGAGGCCGCCTTCGGCTCCGGCGGCAGTTTCGCCGCCGTGCTCTGGCGCCATGTGCTGCCGAATTCGCTCACCTCGGCACTGGCGCTGGCCGCCGTGCAATTCGGCAGCGCCATCCTGAACATCTCCACGCTCAGCTTCCTCGGCTATGGCGCCCCGCCGCCGACGCCGGAATGGGGGCTGCTGATCGCCGAAGGCCGCAACTACATCGCGACCTCCTGGTGGCTCACCACCATCCCCGGCATCGTCGTGGTCGCCGTCGTCATGGCCGCGAACCGCATCAGCCGTTCCTTCGGAGGTGCCCGCTGATGAGCGATGCTCCGCTTCTCGAACTGCGCAACCTGAACATCGCCTATGGCGATGGCGGCGAGGCCACGCGCGTCGTCCATGATGTCTCGCTGACCATCCGCGCCGGCGAGACGGTGGCGCTCGTCGGTGAATCCGGCTCCGGCAAGACGACGACGGCGCAGGCTATCATCGGCCTTCTCGCCGAAGGCGGCCGGGTGCAGTCCGGCCAGATCCTGCTCAACGGCACGGATCTCTGCGGCTGGTCCGACCGGCGGCTCGATACCGTGCGCGGCATCCAGATCAGCCTCATCCCGCAGGACCCGACGAGTTCGCTCAACCCCGTCCGCACCGTGGGCGCGCAGGTGGGCGAGATGCTGCGCCTGCATGGCGAGCGCGATGCGAAGAAGATCGATGCCCGCGTCATCGAACTCCTCACCCGCGTCGGCCTCACCCAGCCCGAGCTGCGCGCGAAGCAATATCCGCACGAGCTTTCCGGCGGCATGCGCCAGCGCGTGCTGATCGCGGCGGCCATCGCGCTCAAGCCGCAGCTCATCATCGCCGACGAGCCGACCAGCGCGCTCGACGTGACGGTCCAGCGCCGTATCCTCGATCTCATCGACGAGCTTCGCCGCGAATACGGCACCGCCGTGCTGCTGGTGACGCATGATCTCGGCGTGGCCGCCGATCGCTCCGACCGGCTCGTGGTGATGCAGGGCGGGCGCATCCAGGAAGAGGGCCCGACGGCCCAGGTCCTGGCGGCGCCGCAAAGCGCCTATACCCGCCGCCTGCTCTCCGACGCCCCCTCGCTCGGCGGCCCGCGCCCCCGCCCCGCCAGCGTCCGCGCCGCCCTGGAAGATCCGGCGCCGCAATACGCCGTCACGGTCGAGAACCTGGTGCATGACTTCCCCGTCGCCGGGCGCAAGGAGCCCTTCCGCGCGGTCGATGGCGTCTCCTTCAGCGTCCGGCGCGGCACCACCCATGCCATCGTGGGCGAGTCAGGCTCGGGCAAGACCACGACCGTCCGTGACATCGTGGGCTTCGGCAAACACACCGGCGGGCGCATCGCCGTGGCGGGGCTGGAACCGGCGACCCTCTCGCGCGGCGATCTCCGCCTCTTCCGCCGCAAGATCCAGCTCGTCTACCAGAACCCCTTCGGCTCGCTGGACCCGAAGCAGAGCATCTTCCGCATCATCGAGGAGCCGCTGCTGAACTTCGACCCGGTGCCGAAGGAGGAGCGCCGCCGCAAGGTGGAGGCTATTCTCGACCGCGTCCGCCTGCCCCGCAGCGTGCTAGAACGCCGCCCCGCCGCCCTTTCCGGCGGGCAGCGGCAGCGCGTGGCCATCGCCCGCGCCCTGGTGCTCGACCCGGAGGTGGTGGTGCTGGACGAGGCCGTCTCCGCCCTCGACGTGACGGTCCAGGCCCAGATCCTCGCGCTGCTGGAGGAGTTGCAGGCCGATCTCGGCCTCACCTATCTTTTCGTCTCGCATGACCTCGCGGTCGTGCGGCAGATCGCCGATACCGTCTCGGTGCTGCATCTCGGCAAGCAGGTGGATTGCGGCCCCGTGGCCACCGTCTTCGACCAGCCGAGCAGCGACTATACGCGGGACCTTATCGGCGCCATTCCGGGGCAGCGGCTGCGCGCCGCCCAACCCCTCCCTGTGGGAGCATGACCATGCCCAGCAACAAGCGTCTCGGCTTCTTCAGTCGTGTTCTGGATCGCACCGATGCGGGCGAGCGTTACCGCCTGCTGACGGAGCAGATCCTGCATGCCGAGCGCATGGGCCTCGATTCCGCCTGGATCGCCCAGCATCACCTCGATGCCGACGAGGGCGGCCTGCCCGCGCCCACCGTGCTGCTCGCCAGCATCGCCGCGCGCACCTCGCGCATCCGGCTCGGCACCGGTGTCATCACCCTCGGCCTCGAAAGCCCGCTCCGCGTCGCCGAGGATACGGCGGTGCTGGACCTGATTTCGAACGGCCGGCTCGAGATCGGCTTCGGCTCCGGCGGTTCGGCCAAGGCCTATAAGGCCTTCGGCCTCGACAGCGACGCCCGCGCCGCGCTCTATGCCGAGAAGCTGGCCCTCGTTCTCCGTGCCTGGCGGGGCGATCCGCTGGAGGGCGGCGCCGTGCTCTACCCCACGGCCCCCACGCTGCATCAGCGCCTCTGGCAGGCGACCTTCTCCGTTCCCGGCGGCACCCGCGCGGGCAAGGCGGGGGATGGGCTCATGCTCTCCCGCACCCAGCCGCGCCCGGCCGACAAGCCGGACATGACCCTCTGGGACATGCAGAACCCCATCATCGACGCCTATCTCAAGGAACTCCCTTCCGGCGCCACGCCCCGCATCCTGGGCTCGCGCAGCCTCTTCGTCGCCGATAGCCATGAAGAGGCCCTGCGCCTGACCGAGATCGGCCTCAACCGCGCCGCCGAACGCGCCGAGGCCATCGGCCTGCCGGAGCGCCGAGGCAGCAGCCTGGCCGAGACCATCAAGGCCTGGGACCTGCATGTCGGCACGCCCGACGACGTGATCGAAAGCCTCTCGCGCGACAAGTCGCTCGAACGCTGCACCGATGTCGTCTTCCAGGTGCATTCGGCCGATCCGCCGCACCCCTATATCCTGCGCTCCATCGAGCTTCTCGCCGAGAAGGTCGCGCCCGCGCTCGGCTGGCGCGATGCGCCCGCCCGCCAGCCCGCGGCGGCCGAATGAGCCAGGCACGCCTTTCCACGACCGGATATCGCATGCCCTCCTTCACGCCAGACGTCATCGACCTTCTCGTGGGCATCGAGCCCGGCTCGCCGCTGGATACCATCCGCGCCGCCCGCCAGCAGGCGTGCGACAATGCCCAGGCCAGCTACGTGGCGCTCTTCGAGCCCACGGAGGTCGAGCATGTCAGCCTCGCCGAGCGTTTCGCGCTCGCCACCTTCGTCACCGGCCTGCACCGCCAGGAGACGGAGCTGAACTACTATCGCCGCGGGCTGAAGCGCGCCGATGAGGGCCTGGTCGCCAAGGTCGAGGCCGAGATCAGCAACGGCCTGGCCGAAGGCCCGGCGGGCGCCTATCCGCCCGGCCCGCTGAGCGCGGAGGACACGCCCGCGCCGAGCTACACGCCCGCCGATGCGGCCGCCCTCGGCCCCCGCCTCGCCGCCGCCTTCACCCATGCGCATATGCTCGTCTTCCACCCGCGCGACGCGAAGAGCGAGCATATCGGCGCCCTGCTCGCCGCCGGCTGGTCCGCGACCGGGATCGTGACGCTCTCGCAGATCGTCGCCTTCCTCGCCTTCCAGCTCCGCGTCATCCACGGCCTGCGCGTGCTGTCGCGCAATCTGGCGAAGTAAGAGATCCCCATGACCGACAAGCTTCTCGAGCCCGCCGGCGTCGATGTGCCGACCGTCTTCACCCAGGCGCAGCTCAACTGGCTGCCCTGGCTGGAGCCCATCACCGAGGCCGAGCTGACCGATCGGCACTGGGCCGGGCTGGTGGACCCTGCCCGCGCCAAGTCGCCCTATTTCATGCTTCTGGCGCGGGACCCGGATATCCTCGGCGCCCGCACCAGGACCGATAAGGACATCTTCTACAACACCAAGGACGGCCTTCCCCGCGCCGAGCGCGAATTGGCCGCCGCCGCAGCCTCACGCTTCAACGGCTGCATCTATTGCGCCTCGGTCCATGCCCGCTTCGCCACGCAATTCTCCAAGCAGGGCGAGACGGTGCAGAAGCTGCTCGACGAGGGCGTGGGGGCCGACCTGAACCCGCGCTGGAACGCCGTGGTCGCCGCCGCCGTCGCCATCACCAGCACGCCCACCGAATTCGGCGATACCGAGATCGGGGCGCTGCGCGAACAGGGCCTGTCGGACCTGGAGATCAGCGACGTCATCCACGGCGCCAGTTTCTTCAACTGGGCCAACCGGCTGATGCTCTCCATCGGCGAACCCTCCCTGACCTGATAAGGCGGGGCTCCGGACCTCCCCGGAGCCCCGTTTTTAATCCGATGACGCGAACCGGCAGGCCCGCCGGCGAAAGGATGCCGCATGTCCGAGATCCTGACCGCTCCCGACCCTGCCCGCTTCACGCCGGGGCGCGGCATCGCGCTGGTGACGGGCGGGGCGAGCGGCATCGGCCTCGCCATCACGGAGGACCTCGCCCGGACGCATCAGGTTCTCGCCCTGAGCCGGGACCCGGAGAAGCTCGCCGCCGTCGCCAAGCTGCCGCATGTCCAGGCCATCGCCGCCGAACTCACCGATGCCGAGGCGCTGGAGCGCGTCGCGGCACCGCTGGCGAGGCTCGACGTCCTGGTCCATTCCGCTGCGATTTCCGGCCTCAATACGCTGGAAAGCGCTTCCCTGGCCGATTGGCGCGCGAGTTTCGAGACCAATGTCTTTGCCCCGGCCGAACTCACCCGCCTGCTGCTGCCCGCGTTGCGCGCCGCCGAGGGCCAGGTGATCTTCATCAGCTCCGGCGCCGGCACCCGCCCCGTGCCCGACCGCCTGGTCTATACCGCCTCGAAACACGCCCTGCGCGGGCTGACCGACGCATTGCGCATCGCCGAGGCGCCGAAGGGCCTCCGCGTCGCGACTGTCGCCCCCGGCCCGACCGATACGCCGATGAACCGCCGTGGCCGCAAGGCCGAAACCGGCTCGGATGAGCGCCTGCCGGGCCGCTTCTCCGACGCGGCCGCCCATGCCGCCGCCGTGCGCCTCGTGGTGGATATGACGCCCGACTCCCAGGTCACGGAAGTCGTCGTCCGGCCGCGCCTGCTCTAGGCTTCACGTTTCAAGCGCCCGCTTCACGATGGCCGGAGACTCCCTAGGCGCCATCAGCGGATTTTCCCAAAGATGCGCGCTCTTTCCCCCCAGCCGGAGTGGGCCATGCGCATCCTTCGAATTCTCGCCGTCATCGCGGCCCTGCCCGTCGCCAGCGCCATCGCGCAGGAGGCCTCGCCGCCGGGCCTGCGCGGCCTCGGTCAGATGCTCCTCGCGCCTTCCCTGCCCGCCGCGCCCACCGACGCCGCCAAGCTCACCTACACGCCTTCGATGGAACTGCGCCGCGCCAATTTCGCCCGCTTCGTCGAGAAGACGCGGGCGAATGATCCGGAACTCGCCGCCAATATGGAAAAGCTCTTCGCCGAGCGCGACGTGATGAAGCTCGCCGATGACTGGATGGCGCCCTATGGCATGAAGAGCGACAATGTCGCCGATACCATGGCCGTCTATCTCGCCAATGCCTGGCTCGCCACGCGCGGCCGCACCGACGATCCGAGCCCGGAGCAGATGCGCGGCCTCAAGGCCCAGATGGCCGCCGCCGCCCTCGCCACCCCGCAATTCGCCAGCGCCACCGATGCGGTGAAGCAGGAAATGGCCGAGGCGATGATCCTGCAGGCCCTCATCGTCAGTGACTTCGCCGAAACCGCCAAGAACAACCCGCAGCTTCAGGCCCAGGTGCGCCAGGCCGTCGCCACCGGCGCCCAGGCGAGCTTCGGCATCGACCTGCTGAAGCTCGAACTGGGGCCGAACGGGCTGCGCTGATCAGCGCCGCTGCGTCTTCGAGAGATCGAAACCCTTGGCCAGCTCGATCAGTAGATCGGGCTGCGCCACGCCCTCGCTTTCCAGCTGCACCAGCGTATTGCCCCGCACCAGCGTCAGCTCGATCTGCTGGCTGCCGGGCTCCTGCTTCACCATGGCATTGTCCCGCCCGATGCGGATGCGCCGCGTATAGGCCTGCAACATGGTGGGGTTGGAGACCATGGCGCCCATCGCCTGCACCAGCGGCGAATCAACCGAGAGCCGGGCCCGGATGCGCCCTTCGCCATTCTGCTGGGTGTATTCGCGGTCGACGATGAGCCCGACGCCCATGGCCTGCGCGCTCATCGCACTCTGCGTGCCGTCGTCGCGCGGGTCTTCCAGCACCCAGCCCGAGGGCGCCTTGGGGAAGAGCACGACATATTCCTGGTAGCGGAGCCTCGCCACGGCGGCGAGGGCGAAGCCCAGCTCCTCGGCCACCACGGCGAGATTGCGCTGGGCATAGGCGTCACGCGCCCGCTCCATCGTCTCGGTCACTTCGTCGGCCCGCAACGGCGCGGCGGCAAGAACCAGCCCTGCCAGGGCGATGGGAACGATTTTCACGCGGTCTCCTCCCCGGATTGAGAGACTGTTTCATCAAGCTGGCGGCTGAGGCTCCGGCCAGAATTTTTCGTGCCGGCGAGGCGCGGCGCCGGCCCTATGCGGTGACATCGGGCCAAGCCGCCAACGAAGCTGGGGCGGAAAAGGCTGCCGGAACCGACCTGCCAGCTTGATGAAGCAGTCTCTGAGCCGCGCATTAAGCCAGGGGAGGAGAATCGAACAAGCGTTGGGCCGCTCACAGTCGCGCCACCGCCCAAGCGATGACGCCGGTTTGAGCGGGGGCGCCGAGGGAGGTGCGCTGGCGCTAGTTTGACGACGCCTTCGAGATCACCGCCAGCGAGGCCGCGCTGATCGACACCTGCGAGAGAACCTGCGTGATGTCGCGGATGAAGCCCCAGGTCTCGAAGGGCGACGGGTCCTGCGGCACCACGACCAGACTGCCCGGCGGCACCGGCGGCCCGCCCTGCTGCCAGGCGCCGATCCCCGCCGGCACCGATTGGCCATTGGGCAGCACGACGAAGGCGCGGGTCGGGTCGGCGAAGCGCTGCGTGCCGCCGGCGGCATTCACATAGCGCTCCGCCCGCCAGCCGCTGTTGAACTGGAGGCTGCCGGGGTTCAGCACCGAGCCCACCACCGTCACCTCGTTCGGCCGCTTGGGAATGGCGATGAGGTCGCCCGGTTCCAGCAGCACGTCCAGCTCCGGCTTGGCCGCCAGGATCACGGGGTTGGCCTCCACCGTCATGCGCCCGGCCGCCCGCGCCTCGCGCAGCGAGCCCGCCAGTTCCCGCCCCGCCGTGATCGCGCTGCCGAGGTCGATGCCGCCCGAGCGGCTGCCCGCCACCGCCTGCCCGGCCGCCACCTGGATGAGGCTGTTCTCCAACTCCCGCGCCGTGCGCGCGAAGCCGTCCTGCTGCCGCTGCCGCACGCTTTCGCGGGTGAAGACGGCGCCATAGGGATAGGCCTGCGGCGTCAGCCCGCCCGCGCGGGCGATGACCTCGGAGAATTTCTCGCCGCGCCGGATGTCATAGACGCCGGGGCGGACGAATTCGCCCACCAGCGTCACGGGGCCGATATCGCGGTCCCCGAAGCCGCGCGGCACGCGCAGCGCATCGCGGGGCGAGAGGCGCACGGCCGCGAAATTGCGGCTGCGCAGATCCATCAGCAGGCGGTTGAGCGGAATGGCCCCCGCCTGGTCCTGCGGCTCGCGCGTCAGTTCCACCGCCGAGAGATCGGCCGTATCCGCCGGGCCGCCGGCCGCGGCCAGCACCTGGTCCATCCCCGTATCCTCGAGGATCGGATAGAGGCCCGGCAGCCGCACCTCGCCGGTCAGCAGCACGGCATTGTCGAGCAGGAAGGGCAGAAGGGCCGGATAGTCGATGAAGCTCTGCGGGCAGGGCGGCGCGCCGATATCGGGGAAGCCCGCCCCGCGCGCATGGGCGAAGCGCTGCGGCGAGGCCCGCGCCGCCACCGCCAGCGCCTGGAGCGCGGGGCATTCCACGGGCGGCGCGCTGGCCGTCATGCCGGGCAGGACGGGGTTGGAGAGATCGCCCCGCAGCGCCCGCTGCACCGGCGGGCTTGCCAGCCAGAGCAGATCGGCCTGGGAGAGGATGATCACCTCATCCCCCTCCGCGAGCGGCTGATCCGCCTTGCCCTGGAGCACGCGCCCCAGGTCGAAGGGCAGGAAGCTGCGCACCCGCGTCTGGGAGTCGAGCCGCCAGATCACCGCCATGCGCACATAGGGGTCGGCCTTCACCAGCCGCGAATCCGACAGCAGCCCGCGCAGGCTCACCCGCCCCGTCGAGGCGCGGGTCAGCGGCATGGCGACATGGCCCGCGAGGCGGATCTGGTTCGCGGCCACATCCGCCACCGCCTGCACCAGCACCGCATCGCCCCGGCGCAGCGCCTGGCCGAGGCCGATCTCGCCGAAGCTGCGCCGCCCCTCGCCATCCGTCCCCTGCAGCAGGAAGCGGTTGCCCGAGGGGCGCAGCGGCTCGCCCGCCAGACGCAGGAGCGACCCGAGCGGGGCCGAGATGGCGCGGGCGGGCAGTTCGTAGATCGCGGGCCGCGTCACCTCACCGCCGATCGCGACCACGCCGCCCAGGGGCGGCACCACCACGCGCTCGCCCTCGCGCAGCATGAGCTCCGGCGGATCGCCCACGCCCGCGATGACGGGGTAGAGATCCACCACCCGGCTGCCGCGCGGCCCGTCGATGCGAATGGCCCGGAGCGAGCCGGTCTTCTTCACGCCGCCCGCCGCCGCCAGGGCGTCGAGCAGATTGGTCAGGGCAGGCAGCGGCTGCGGCCCGGGGCGCATCACCTCGCCCGCCACGAAAATCGCGATCTGCCGGGTCTGCGAGATAGAGAGATAGACTTCCGAGCCGCCCAGCTCCCGCCCGATGCGGTTCGCGAGTTCGGCCCGGAGATCGTCCAGCCGCCGCCCCGCCGCGTCGATGGGCGCGAGATCGGGCAGCACGAGCTGGCCGTCGCGATTGATGCGCAGTGTGAGGCTCTGCCGGGTGCGGCCCCGGATGGAGACCTGCACCTCGTCATCCCGGCCCAGCACGTAATCGTCCGGCAGGCCGCCGATCAGCGGGCCGGGCGCCGCGCCCTGCATGGAGCGGAAGGTGTCATAGCCGAATTGGCGCAGCGGCTGTTCCAGCCGGCCGGCGAAGAAATTCTCGGTGTTGGAATAGGGTTCGACCATCTGCGCCGCCTGATGCGGCGTCAGCGCGGGGGCGGCGGGCGCCGCCTGCGGCAAGGCCGGTGCCCCCGGCATGGGCGCGGCGGGTGAGGGCAGGCTGCCGCCATTGATGAGCGCATTCACCGAAGCCGGCATGCGGCCGCCCGACGCATCGAGGATGCGCTGGAGAATATCCTGCTGCGTCTGTGCCGAGACCGAGGGCAGCGGCACGCCATTGGGCAGGGTCGAGGGCAGGCCGGGCGAGAGGGCCGAGGGGAGCGCGGGCGGCGAGATCGGCGCCGCCTGCTGGGCCGCCGCGACTCCGGGGATCGCCATCGCTATGGCCGTGATCAAGGCCAAGCTTAGGGCGCGGACGCCAAGGCTGGATGAGCGGAAAAGGCGGCGGGAATTGACGAATTCAGACCGAGACAACGGATTCAGCACTTTCTCTCGCCGCAGTGATCGCGTTTATGTGATCATACTTTACTAACCAGGGCCACCAAATCCCATGATCGCCGCCGATCGCTTCCTGCTGATGGCCGACGCCGCCCGGCGGCTGGGCCCGCGGGCGCTCGCGCATTGGGCGGCGCATCGGCTGGTAGGCCGCCGGCGCAGCCTGGGCGATGAGGAGGTCCCTTCCCGCCTGGCCGGCATTTTCTGCGATCTAACCCCCGCGCCCCCGGCGCTCGAGGAAGACCAGGCCGCCCGCATTCTCGCCGCCGCCCACCGCCTCTGCCTCACGCCCGACTGGCACGGGCCCTTCGACGCCGCCGCCCCGGCCCTGCGGCTGGATCTCTTCACCCCCGGCGATATCCGCCCGCTCTGGGAGACACATCGGCTCGCCGGGCTCGCCCTGCTGGCCCAGGCGCATCGCCTCGCGCCGGGCGAGGGCCATGCCCATCGCGCCGGGGCGCTGCTCGAGGATTGGGCGCGGCGGAACCCCGCCTTTTTCGGCCCCGCCTGGGCCTGCGGGCAAGAGGCCGCCTTCCGCGCCCTCAACCTGATGCTGGCCCTGGCCCTGCTGGATCAGGACCGTGCGCCCCCCGCCCCGGCCCGCGCCCTGCTCGGGCAATTGGCCCGGCGGATCGAGGCCACGCCGCATTACGCCATCGCGCAGGACAACAACCACCCCGTCAGCGAGGCGGCCGGGCTCTTCCTCTGCGGCCTCGGGCTCAACGACCCTTCCCTGGCCCGGCGCGGCGCGAAACGGCTCGCCGCCTGCCTGAAGCGCCTGGTCTCGCCCGCCGGGGCCTTCGCCCAGGTCTCTTCCGGCTATCACCGCCTGCTGCTCGACACGCTTTCCATCGCCGAATGGTTCCGCCGCCGCCATGGCGCGCCACCCTTCCCGGCCCCTTTCGCGGCCCGCGCGGCGGCGGCCACGGGCTGGCTCCTGCCCCTGATCGAGCCCCAGACCGGCGCCATGCCCCGGCTCGGCCATCTGGACGACAGCGCCCTGGCCGACCTCTCGCTCAGGGGCCCAGCCGATGCGCGGGGCTCGGCGGAACGGGCGGCGCGGCTCTTCCTCGATGCCTCGGCGGGCTTCCATGACGATCCGGGCTGCCAATGGCTCGGCCTCGGCCCGGCGGCGCGCGACCTGCCCCGGCCCACGCTCTGGCGCGGCGACAGCCTGATCGGCTGGGAACAGGGCGAGGCCAGGCTGATGCTGCGCCTCGGCACGCCGCGCTTCCGGCCCGGCCATGCCGATTTCCTGCATGTCGATTTTTGGAACGGCCCCCTCAACTTGCTGCGCGACAGCGGCACCGGCGCCTATAACCCCCCGCCCGAGGCTCAGGACTGGCTCGCGCATTTCCAGGGCACGGGGGCGCATAACACTATCGCCTTCGACAATATCGACCAGATGCCGCGCCTCTCGCGCTTCCTCTTCGCCCGCTGGCCCCGCTGCGAAGCCCTGCCCGATGGCGGCACGCTGACCGACTGGCGCGGCAACCGGCAGACCCGCCGCATCAGCCGGGACGGGCGCGAGTGGGTGATCGAGGACCGGGTGAGCGGCCGCTTCGCCGGGCTCGTCTCGCGCTGGCACCTGCCACCGGGCGACTGGGTGCGCCGCTCCGACGGGGTGGAGGGCAGTTTCGGCCGGCTGCGGCTCGAGGCGGACGCACCGATGCATATCGCCCTGAACGAAAGCCTCCACAGCCCCGCCTATGGCCGGGCCGAACCCGCGCCCGTGCTGGAGCAGCGCGTCCCGGCGCCGGTGACGCGGCTGGCCATGCGCCTCACCCTGCCGCCCGCGCCGCTCCGCCGGCAGCGGGGGCCGGGGGCCTCTTCCTCCAACGACAACCGCCTGCGCGGCCAATGCACGAGCCGCCAGGATGCCTGACGCGCTGAACATCGGCTCTGGCCCATCGGATAGCGATATGGCCGCGTCACCCGGCGCCTCGCCCGTCCCGCCCCAGGGCGGCATGGCCGTCGACGAGCTGGCCCGGGCGCTCTGGGCCGCGCGTTGGCGGCTGCTCGCGGCCATGGCGCTGCTCTTCGGCCTCAGCGCCGCCGTGGTGCTGACGCTGCCGCGCAGCTACGTCGCCCAGGCCATCGTGGCCCCGGCCGAGAGCACGGGCCTGGCCACCTCGACCATCATCTCGCCCTCTTTGCTCGCTAGCCCCGGCGGGCTGCTGGACAATCGCCCCTCCGGTAATTTCGCCATCTATCTCGCCGCGCTGCGCTCGCCCGAGGCGGCCGCCATGTTGGTTCGCGACACGCCCCTGCTCAGCTTCCTGGCCGAGCAGCGCGAGAGCGGCCCCGGCGGGTTGATCCGCGACCTGCTGGATATCGACGGCAGTGCCGATCTCGACGATGCCCGCCGCTGGCTCGAAAAGCGCCTCTCGGTAACGCAGAGCCTCACCTCCATCACCTGGACGCTGGAACTCTCCCACCCCGATCGCGAGGCGGCGCGCGACATGCTGGCCCGGCTGCATGCCTTCGCCGAGGCCAAGGTGCGCAATGACCTGCTGGACCTGACTCGCCGCCGCATGCAGGCACTCCAGCAGCGGCTCGATGCCGAGCGCGACCTCTTCATGCGCAACCCGCTCTTCGAGCTTCTGGCCCAGCATCAGCGCGCCTATGCGGCCGTGCTGAGCGACGAGGTGGTCGCCGCCCGCGTCGTCTCCCCCGCCAGCGTGGAGCTGAAGCCCTCCCTGCCCAACCGCCCGCTGCTGCTGGCGCTGCTGACGGTGGCCGTGCCGCTCGCGGCGCTGCTGGGCGCGGCCTGCCTCATCCTGCTGCGCGGCCGGCGGGCGTGAGCGGGCTTTCAGGCGATTGGCGCGCCACGCGGCTCGACGTGCCGGCGCTCGCCGCCCCGCTCGGGGCCTGCGCGGCCGTGGTGCAATTCGCCGGCGCGCTGAAATCCACCCCCATGCTCGCGAGCCTGCCCTTCGACCTCACCCTCGCCGCGCTGGCGCTCAGCATCCCGCTCATGGCCCTGCTCCTCGCCTCGCGCCGCTGGCGCATCGGGCCGGGCATCGCCATTCCGCTCGCGGGCTGCGGCGGGCTCTGGCTCTGGATGACCATCGCCGGCGCCTGGAGCCCCTCGGACGAGATCCTGCAATCCAAACTGCCCGAACTGGTGCTGCTCGGGCCGCTGATGCTCGCCATGGGCATGGCCGTGGGCGCCGACGCCCAGGCGCGGCTCTGGCTGGTGGGCTCCACGCTGGTGATCGGGCCGCTGGTCGGCATTTCCATCGCCATCGGCCTCAGCCAGGGGGCGGTGGTGCTGGGCGGGCTCGTGGGCGCGCGGCCCGACCTCGTGCGAGTGCAGTATCAGCTCGCGGGCCTCGCCATGGCCTGCGCCGCCTCCCTCGCCGCGGTGAAGGCGCTGGAAGCCTCGGGCCTGCGCCGCCTCGCCTGGATCGGCCTGGTGCTCGGCCTCGCCGCCGGGGTGCTGCTGCCGGGCGGCCGCGCGGCGCTGGTCGCCCTGGCGCTTACCGCCATCAGCGCCCCCGCCGCCGCGCTCTGGGCCGCCGGGCGCCGCCGCGCCGTGCTCGGCCTGGGCGCGGGCGGGGCGGGGCTGGCCTTGGCCATCCTCGCCTTCCTGATGCTCGACCCCTCGCGGATGGACGGGCTCCGTACCCTCGAACGCCTCACCGAAGGCCCGGTCGAGGCCAGCGCCCGCCCCGTGCTCTGGGCCGCGGCGCTGGACTGGGCGGGCGAGAGCGCGCCCTTCGGCCTCGGCACCGGCGGCTTCACCATCGCCGCCGGGCATGGCGAGCGGCGGGGGCTCTACCCGCATAACCACGCGCTGGAATCCCTGGCCGAGGGCGGCATTCCCGGCCTCGTGCTCTGGCTGATGGCTTTCGCCGCCGGGCTCTGGAGCGCCTTCCGCCGCCTGGGCCATGTCTCGCCCGGGCGCATCGCGCGGATCGCCGCGCTGGTGCTGCCTGTCGCGCTCTCGGTCATGGTCTCGACCGATCTCGGCAATCGCATGGCCTGGTTCGCGCTCGGCCTCGCCCTGAGCCTTTCCTTGGAATCCCGTCATGGATGACTGCGAATTCCACGCCCGACGCTATAGGCGCGGCCTCGATACCGGCGGGCTTCCAGAGCATGGCTGAGCGCGGCTCCACGCCCGATGGGACAAGCAAGGCCCCGATATCTGCAACGCCCCCAGCCCTTCTCAGGGCCGCCGCCACCGCAGAGCGCGGCCTCTACGCCCGATGGGGCAAGCGCGGGTTGGATATCGGCCTCGTTCTCGCCCTGGCCCCGCTGCTGCTGCCGGTGATGCTGGCCACCGCCCTGGCCGTTCGCTTGGCCCTCGGCGCGCCCGTCTTCTTCCGGCAGGAGCGCGCGGGGCAGCATGGGCGGCCCTTCATGCTGCTGAAATTCCGCTCGATGCGCGACGGTCCGGGCGAGGATGCCGAGCGCCTCACCCGCTTCGGCCGCCTGCTCCGCGCCAGCGCGCTCGACGAACTGCCGCAGCTGCTCAATGTGCTGAAGGGCGAGATGAGCCTCGTCGGCCCGCGCCCGCTGCCCATGGCCTATCTGCCGCTCTACACGCCGCGCCAGGCTGCGCGCCTCGCGGTGCCGCAGGGCATGGCCGGGCTCGCCCAGGCGGCGGGCCGCAATGCCGTGCCCTGGCGCCACCGCCTGGCCCTCGATGCCCTTTACGCGAGCGGCCCGCCGAGCCTGGGGCGGGATCTGGCGGTGATCTGGCGCTGCGCGCGGGTGGTCTTGGGCGGCCGCGGCGTCACGGCGCCCGGCCACGCAACCATGCCGCGATTCGCGGGCCGGCACGAATCATCGCAGAGCTGAACGGGGCACCGCATAGCGCCCCAAAAACTGACGCTTCTGGCGAATTCTGCACTGAATACCGTGCAACCATCCGGTTAATAAGTCGTTAACGCGTGCCGACCTGTGGCCGTTACGCCGCACCCTTGCCCGAATTCCACCCTGGCGCGCATTTCCTCCGGAATTTGTGACTTTCGGTTGCGGAAAGCCGCGAAAAGGGCTCGTCAGTCCGTTACCCTTTTGGTAACCAATTCCCCCGTAATCACATTTCCGTGAACCCAAAAGGGGTTGGCCCGTCATGGGACTGATGCAGATCTTCGCTCCCAAGGGGGCGGCGCTTGCGACGTCGACGCCTTCGCTGAGCCAGCCCACGGCGCTCTCCCGCATCCATCTCTCCCCGCCTCAGCTCGTCGGCACGGAACTCGAGCAATTGCGCGAGACCCTGGCCTCGGGCTGGATAGCCCCCGCCGGACCCATGCCCCAGGCTTTCGAGGCCGCCATCGCCGAGGCCTCGGGCTTCCGCCATGTCGCCGCCGTGGCCTCCGGCACCGCCGCCCTGCATCTCGGCTATCGCGTCCTCGGCCTGCAGCCGGGCGACGAGGTCTGGACCTCGAGCCTCACCTTCGTCGCCACCATCGCCCCCGCCGTGCAGATGGGCGCCACGCCGGTCTTCCTCGATGTCTCGCCCACCTCCTGGACGATAGACCCCGAGCTGCTCGCCGATGCGCTGAAGCGCGCGGCCGGCCAGGGCCGCCTGCCCCGCGTGGTCGTGCCCGTCGATCTCTACGGCCAGTCCTGCGATCTCGACGCCATCACCGCCGTCTGCGACCGCTGGGGCGTGCCGGTGATGTGCGACAGCGCCGAGGGCCTGGGCGCCACCTATCGCGGCCGCCCCGCAGGCCAGGGCGCGCGGCTCGCCGTCTTCTCCTTCAACGGCAACAAGATCGTCACGGCGGGCGGCGGCGGCGCGCTGGTCAGCGACGATGCCTCGCTCATCGCCCGCGCGCGGCACCTGGCCACCCAGGCGAAGGAAGCCGCCCCGCATTACCAGCATGAGACGACGGGCTATTCCTACGGCCTCTCCTCCATCCTCGCCGCCGTGGGCCTGGCCCAGATCGCGGCGCTGGAAGAGCGCGTGGCCCAGCGGCGCGCCACTTTCGAGCGCTATCGCGACGGGCTGGGGGACCTGCCGGGCGTGAGCTTCATGCCCGAGCCCAATTGGGGCCGCTCCACCCGCTGGCTCTCGGTGATGCTGGTCGATCCCGCGCTATTCGGCGCCGATCGCGAGCGGCTGCGCCTCGCCCTGGCCGAGGCGGGCATCGAGAGCCGCCCGGTCTGGAAGCCGCTGCATCTCCAGCCCGCCTTTCGGGGCGCGAGCTACATCGGCGGCGAGGTCGCGGCGCATTTCTTCGAGACCGGCCTCTGCCTGCCCTCCGCCGGCCTCACCCCAGCGCAGCAGGACCGCGTGATCGGCATCATCCGCGCCTGCCACGGCGCCTGAATGCGCATTCTCTATCTGCACCAGCATTTCTCCATCCCCAGCGGCGCCACGGCGAGCCGCAGCTGGGCGATGGCGCGGCATCTCGCGGCCGTGGGGCATGACGTCGCGGTGGTCTGCGGGCAGTACGAGGGCTCGGTCACCGGCCTGGAAGGCCCTTTCCGCAAGGGCCGCCGGGTGGGCACGGTCGGGCCGATCAATGTCGTGGAATTCCCCATCCCCTGCGGCAACGGCCAGGGCATCGGCGCGCGGACCGGCGCCTTCCTGCGCTATGCCTGGCGGGCCGGGCGTCTGGCGCTGAAGGAAAAGCCCGACCTCGTCATCGCCTCCTCCACGCCGCTAACGGTGGTGCTGCCCGCGCTCGCCGCGCGGCGCCTCGCGGGCGTGCCCTTCGTCTACGAGATGCGTGACCCCTGGCCGGAACTGCCCCGCGCCATGGGCGGCGTGCCGCGCCCGATGCTGGCGGCCATGGAGCCCATGGCCAATGCCGCCTGCCGCCGCGCCGCCGCCGTGATCGCGCTTTCCGAAGGCATGGCCGAGACGGCCATCGCCCGCGGCGCCGCGCCCGATCGCGTGCATGTCGTGCCCAATGGCTGCGACCTCGACCTTTTCGGCCCGCATGTCGCCCCCTGGCGCCCGCCCGAGGCCGCGCCCTGGGAGGCACTGGCCGTCTATGCCGGCGCCCATGGCCGGGCGAACGGCCTCGGCCAATTGCTCGACGCCGCCCGCCTGCTGCGCCAGCGCGGGGAGGAGCGGCTGCGCCTGGTCCTGATCGGCGACGGGGCGGAGAAGCCCGCACTCATGGCCCGCGCCCATGCGGAAGAACTGACCAACGTCACCTTCCTCGACCCGCTGCCCAAGCCCGCCCTGGCCTCGCTGCTGGCGGGCGCGCAGATCGGCGTTCATTGCCTCGCGCCCATCCAGGCCTTCGCCGAATGGACGGCACCGAACAAGCTCATGGATTACATGGCCGCCGGCCTGCCCACGGTGACCAATCTCGGCGGCCGCGCCGCGCGGCTGCTGGCCGAGGGGCCCTCGGGCATCGCCACCCCGCCTGACGATGCCATGGCCCTGGCCGAGGCGCTGCGGAGCCTCGCGCGGAACCCCGCGCTTCGCGCCGCCATGGGCCAGGCGGGGCGCGACCAGGCCGTGCGGCGCTGGGACAGGCGCCTTCTCGCCGCCGAATTCGCCCGCATCGCCGAGACGGCCGCCGCCCGCGCCGCCCAGCCCGCCCTGGCCCCGGCATGAGCGGCCCGTTGCTCCATCTCGTCGCGGCCACGCGGCCGAACCTGCCCAAGCTCGCCGCCCTCTGGCACGCCCTGGCCGGGACGGGCTTCAGCGCGCGCATCGTCCATACCGGGCAGCACCATGACGCGGCGATGTTCGCCGATCATCTCGCCGATCTCGGCCTGCCCGCCCCCGATTTCTCCCTGGGCGTCGCAGGCGGCGGCCATGCGGCGCTGACGGGCCACACCATGATGGCCTGCGAGGCGCTGTGGCAGCGCGAGCGGCCTGATCTGGTCGTGGTGCCGGGCGATGTCGATGCCTCCCTCGCCGCCGCCCTGGCCGCGCGCAAGCTGGGGCTGATGGTCGCGCATCTGGAGGCCGGGCTGCGCTGCGGCGACCGGCTGATGCCCGAGGAGATCAACCGCCGCGCCATCGACGCCATCAGCGACCTGCTCTGGGCGCCCGACCATGCCACCGCCGAGCGCCTGCTGGCCGAGGGCCATGCGCCGGGCAGTGTCCGCGCCGTGGGCAATGCGATGATCGACAGCCTGGTGCGGAACCTGCCCGAGGCGCGCTGGCGGCCCCTGCCCGCCGGGCTCACGGCCTGCCGCTACGGCGTCGTCACCCTCCACCGCCCGGCCAATGTCGATGACCGCGCGGCACTCGCCGCCCTGCTCGATGCCCTGGCCGAGGCAGCCCGCGCCCTGCCGCTGGCCTGGCCGGTCCACCCGCGCACGGCCAAGCGCCTGGCCGAATTCGGCCTTGCCCTCCCCGAGGGCATCACGCCCCTGCCGCCCCTCGGCTATCGCGATTTCCTGGCCCTGCTCGCCCAGGCGCGGCTGGTCGCGACCGATAGCGGCGGCATCCAGGAGGAGGCCGTGGTGATGAACCTCCCCTGCCTGACGCTCCGCCCCTCCACCGAACGGCCGGTGACGCTGGAGGCGGGCGGCAACCAGCTCGTCACCCCCGCGAGCCTGCCCGGCGCCGTGGCGCGCATCCTGGCCAATGACTTTCCCCCCGCCCGGCCCATCCCGCTCTGGGACGGCAAGGCAGGCGCCCGGATGGTCGCGCATCTGGCCGAGCTTTTTGCCCTGCGGGACGCCGCCTGATGAGCGAGGCCCATCTCGTGGCCCTGGCCACCGCCGCGTCCACCGCCAAGCACGCCGCCGCCGAGCCTGCCGCCGCGCTGACCACCGCCTCCCTGCCGGAAGAGCCGCCGCTGGTGCTGATGCTCTCCATGGCGCATCCGCCGGAGGATATCCGCATCGTCCGCAAGGAGGGCGCCTCGCTCGCCAAGGCGGGCTGGCGGGTGCGGCATCTCTGCCCTGACCTCGCTTCCTCCAACCGCCGGGCCGATACCGCCCGCGCCGCGCTGGAAGGCGTGGCGATCGAGACCTTCGCCCGCCGCCCCGGCTGGCGCGGCCGCCTCGCCGCCCTGCCGGGCCTGATCCGCGCAGCGGCCGCGAGCCGGGCGCGGGTGATCCATGCCCATGAGCCCGATAGCTGGCTGGCCGCGATCATCGCCGGCTGGTGGAGCGGCGCGCGCGTGGTGATCGACGTGCACGAGCACTACCCCTCGCGCCTCGATACCCGCCTGCCGCGCGCCCTTCGCCCCGTTTCGCGCGCCGTGATGCGCGGCTTCTGCCGCCTCGCCGGCCTCGCCGCCGATGCCGTGGTAGTGGCGCGGCAGGATCTGGCGCGGGACTTCTTCCGGCCTTCCCGCGCCGTCTCGGCCCGCAACCACGCCCTGCCGAGCGATACGGCACCCCGCGCCCATGCGGCCGGGCCGCTCACCCTCGTCCATGTCGGCGTGCTGGGGCGCACGCGGGGCGTCTTCCAGATGCTCGACACGCTGGCCCTCTGCCCGCCGGGCACGCGGCTCAGGCTGATCGGCCGCATCACCGACGGCTCCGGCGCTGAGTTCCACGCCCGCGCCGAGGCCATGGGCCTGGCCGATCGCATCGAGGATGGCGGCTGGGTGGCGCAGGAGGCCCTGCCCGCCGAGGTGGCCCGGGCCGATATCGGCCTCGTCCTCTTCCAGCCGGTGGATATCAACCACCGCCTCGCCCTGCCGCATAAGCTCTTCGACTGCATGCTGGCGGGCCTGCCGGTCATCGCGCCCGATTTCGCGCCCGAGACGGCGGCCGTGGTGCACGAGGCCGATTGCGGCCTCCTGGTCGATACCGCCGACTCCGCCGCCATCGCCGCGGCCGTGGCGCAACTGGCCGACCCCGCGCTGCGCGCCCGCCTCGGCGCCAATGGCCGCCGCGCCGCCCTCGCCCGTTTCGGCTGGCCGGAGGAGGCGAAGCACCTCCTCGCGCTCTACCAGCGCCTCGCGCCCCTGCCGGTGGCGCCGAAGGGGGAGCGGGCGTGAGCATCACCCTGCCGCATCGCCGCCAGCGGCAGCATGTCGCGCTCGATTCGCTCCTCGCCCTTCTCGCCCTGCCCATCGCCCTGACGCTGGCCTCGCCGCAGGATTGGCACTCGGCCCGCTGGTGGGGCGCGGCGCTGCCCGGCATGGTGCTCTGCTTCTGGCTGGTGGGGCTGCCGCTGCGCCTGCCCGAGCAATCCTGGCGCCAGCCCTCCCTGGCCGACCTGCTCTCGCTCGCCGGCGCCGCGCTGATCTCGGCCATGCTCTTCGCCTCGGCCTGCGCCCTGCTCGACGCCCCGGCCTCGGCCAATCCCAGCTTCCCCGCCATCCATGCCCTGACCATGGGCGCCATGCTGGGCCTGGCACGGATGCTGGACATGCTCCGCGCCCAAGGTGCGCCGCCCCCGGCGCAACCGGTCCGCGCCCCCGAAGTCTCGCTCGAACAATTGCTCGACCGCCCGCAGGTGCCGCTCGACCGCGAGGGCATGGCGCGGCTCATCCAGGGCCGCCGCGTGCTCGTCACCGGGGCGGGCGGCACCATCGGCGGCGAACTCGCCCGCCAGCTCGCCGCCCTCGCCCCCGAGCGGCTGGTGCTGCTCGACCATGGCGAATTCGCGCTCTACCAGATCAATCTGGAGCTGTCGGAAAGCTTCCCCGCCGTCCATCGCCATGCCGTCATTGCCGATATCCGCGATGCCGCGCGCATCGCCCGGCTGATGGAGAATTTCCGGCCCGAACTCGTCTTCCACGCCGCCGCGCTGAAGCATGTGCCCATGGTGGAGAGCGACCCGCTGGAGGGCCTGCTCACCAATGCGCTCGGCACCCGCATCGTGGCCGATGCCGCAAGGGCGGCGGGCTGCCGCGCCATGGTCTTCATCTCCACCGACAAGGCGGTGAATCCCAGCTCCGTCATGGGCGCCTCCAAGCGCCTGGCCGAGATGTATTGCCAGGGGCTCGACCGCCAGGCGCGCTCGGCGGGCGGCATGCGCTGCGTCACGGTGCGCTTCGGCAATGTGCTGGGCTCGACGGGCTCCGTCGTGCCGCTCTTCCGCCGCCAGCTCGAGCGCGGCGGGCCGCTCACCGTCACCCATCCCGACATGCGGCGCTATTTCATGACGGTGCGCGAGGCGGTCGGCCTCGTGCTCCAGGCGAGCCTCCTCGGCACCGAGGACCGCGCCGACCAGCCGCCCCAGCTCCGCGAGGGCGGCATTTTCGTGCTCGACATGGGCAAGCCCGTGAAGATCGTGGACATGGCCCGCCGCATGATCCGCCTCGCCGGCCTCATCCCCGACAAGGACGTGCAGATCCGCTTCACCGGCCTCCGCCCCGGCGAGAAGCTGTTCGAGGAGCTGTTCCACGGCCAGGAGCCGGCCCTGCCGACGCTCCATGACGGGCTGCTCATCGCCACCCCGCGCAGCGCCAATCCCGGAATCGTCTCCTGCGCGATCGACGAGATCGCCGAAGCCGCCCGCGCCGGCCGCACCGAGGCCGCCCTGGCCCGGCTCGGCGGGCTGATCCCCGAATTCACGCCGCAGCAGGGCGCCAAGCCGCGCCTGCGCGTGGTGAGCTGAGAGCCGCACCATGCGCGACCACGTCATCACCCTCATCCAGAGCCGCCGCGCGCGGATCGGCGTCATCGGCCTCGGCTATGCCGGGCTGCCGCTCGCGCTGCGCTTCGCGGAGGAGGGCTTTTCGGTCAGCGGCTTCGATATCGACCGCGTCAAGGTCACGGCCATCAATGCCGGGCGAAGCCCCGTCCATGGCATTGCCGACAGCCGCGTCGCGGCCAGCGGCATGGTGGCCTACGCGACCATGGAGGCGGCGGCCGCCTGCGACGCGCTGATCATCTGCGTCCCCACCCCCATCGGCCCGCATAAGGAGCCGGACCTGACGGCGGTGCGCGAGACGGTTGCGGCCCTCGCGCCCTATCTCCGCGCGGGCCAGGCGCTCGCCCTGGAAAGCACGACCTATCCGGGCACCACGACCGACTACCTCCTGCCCGCCCTCAGCGCCGCCGGGCTGACGCCGGGGCAGGACGCCTTCCTGCTCTACAGCCCCGAGCGGGAGGACCCGGGCAACCCGGACGGCACCGTGGGCCGCATGCCCAAGCTCATCGCGGGCGAGACCGAGGCCTGCCTCGCGGTCGGCATGGCGCTCTACGGCCCCGTGGCGGGCGGGCTCGTGCCCGTCTCCTCCCTCGCCGCCGCCGAACTCACCAAGCTCTATGAGAACGTCTTCCGCGCCGTGAATATCGGCCTGGTCAACGAGCTGAAGCGCCTCTGCCACGCGCTGGATCTCGACGTGCATGAGATCATCGACGCCGCGGCCACCAAGCCCTTCGGCTTCATGCCCTTCCGCCCCGGCCCGGGCCTGGGCGGCCACTGCATCCCGGTCGATCCCTATTACCTCGCCTGGAAAGCCAAGGAGGTCGGTGCGCGGACCGATTTCATCGAGCTCGCCGGCCGGGTGAACGATGCCATGCCGGATTACGTCATCGCCCGCCTGCGCGACGCGCTGGACCAGCGGGGGCGGACGCTGACGGGGGCGAGAATCCTGCTACTCGGCCTCGCCTACAAGCCCGAGGTGCCCGATACGCGCGAAAGCCCGGCCGTGGAGATCTTCCGCCTGCTCAGCGAGCGCGGGGCCGAGCTGAGCTATCACGATCCCTTCGTGCCCAGCTTCCCCGCCACCCGGCGCCTCCACGGCAATGCGCCGGACCTGGAAAGCCAGGCGCTGACGCCCGATATCCTGGCGGCCCAGGATGCCGTTCTAGTCGTCACGCCCCATAAGGCGGTGGATTACGCGATGGTCGTCCGGCACGCCCGGCTGGTCATCGACACGCGGGGCGTCTTCCGCCGCCCCATCCCCGCCACGTTGCAAGGCGATACCAAGGGTGATTTTGGCTCTGGCCCCGCTTGGGCCTATGAGCACGTCATCCAGGCCTGACCGGCCGATCCTGAGCAGAGATCTATCCTTATGAACGTCGCCGCGCCGCGCCCCATCTCCCTCTTCGACATGAAGGCCCAGCAGGCGCTGATCCGCGCCGATATCGACGCGCGCATCGCCGCCATCCTGGACCACGGCCGCTTCATCCAGGGCCCCGAGGTGGATGAGCTGGAAGCGACCCTCGCGACATGGAGCGGCGCCGCCTATTGCGTCGGCGTCTCCTCCGGCACGGATGCGCTGCAGATCGCCATGATGGCCGAGAAGATCGGGCCGGGCGACGCCGTCTTCCTCCCCGCCTTCACCTATACGGCCACCGCCGAGGTGCCGCTGGTGCTCGGCGCCACCCCCGTCTTCGTCGATGTGGAGCCGGGCAGCTACAATATCGACATCGCGGACCTGAAGCGCCGCATCGCGCTTGTCGAGGCCGAGGGCAAGCTCAAGCCCCGCGCCATCGTGGCGGTGGATCTCTATGGCCGCCCGGCCGACTGGCCCGCCATCCTGGAGATCTGCAAGGAGAAGGGCATGTTCGCCCTCGACGACGCGGCCCAGGCCTTCGGCGGCGAGCTCAACGGCAAGAAGCTCGGCTGCTGGGGCGATGCCACGGCACTCTCCTTCTACCCGACCAAGACGCTGGGCTGTTACGGCGACGGCGGCGCGATCCTGACCAACGACCCTGAGCGCGCCGACCTCTATCGCTCGCTCCGCACCCATGGCGAGGGCAAGACCCGCTACGAGGTGCAGCGCACCGGCATGAACGGCCGCCTCGACAGCATCCAGGCCGCCATCCTGATCTCGAAGATGAGCCTCTTCGACCAGGAGATGAAGGACCGCGCCCGCGTGGCCGCCGCCTATGAGGCCGGGCTGAAGGATGTGGTGAAGACCCCCGGCGTGCAGGCCGGCGCCGTCAGCGCCTGGGGCCTCTACACCATCACCCTGCCCGATACGCAGACCCGCACCGCCGTGCAGGAGGCCCTGAAGGCCGACGGCATCCCGAGCGCGATCTATTACCCGAAGCCGCTGCATCATCAGCCGGCCTATGCCGCGGCCCATGCCTCGGCCCTCGGCCAAGTGCCGCCGCTGCCGGTGGCCGAGAAGCTCTGCGAGCAGGTGCTCTCCCTGCCGATGCACCCCTATCTGGACCAGGGCCAGATCGAGCGCGTGATCGCCGCCGTGAAGGCCGGCCTCAAGGGCTGACTTTCTCAGGCTTTCGGGGCCGGCCTTCCGGGGCCGCGCCCTTAGGCGGCAGGCGTCACTCCACCTGCTGCTCCAGCTGTGCCGCGACCGACTGGTAGAACCGGGAGGAGGCGGCATTGCCGGCGCGGGCATAATGGTCGCTGACCATCCGCGCCGCCTGGGCCGCCAGGCGGAAGGCGTCGAGCCTCTCCTGCCATTCGAGTTCCGACGCCGTGCCGATATCGCCCTGCGCGAAGGCACCCACGCGATAGCCTCCCTCGGCCTCCACCACCCCCAGGCGCGGCACCCCCTCCCGCATCTCGCCGAAGAAGGCCGCCCCGGCCTGCGCGCCATCCCGCCGCCGCAGCATGCCCAGCCCCTCGGCCCGGCCGTCGCGGCAGGTGCCGACCCAGGCGGTGGGCCCCTGCGTCAGCGAGGCCGGCGCCTGGAAGCGGCAGCCGCTCGCCGGGTCTTGCCGCCAGTTCCGAGCAGCCTCTTGGGCCGCGGCGGTCGCGATGGTGAGCGGCAAAGCGAGGAAAATCAGGGCCTTCATCTGGTCCTCATCGGCTCTTTCCGCCCTTATTGCCGCCTTGCCCCCGCCCGGCGAGGCAAGAGCGCGCGAGCGGCCCCGCGTTGCCCGAGTCGTTCCCAAACTCGTTCCCGAGTCGCCATCGAGTCGCGCCCGAGTCGATCTCCGGAGATTCACGGCTTGTCCCAGAAATGTTCGCGGGACTCGGCACGCTTCAGTTCCCACAATGTTCTTGACGTTAACCCTTTGCGGCGAGCACTATCCGATACGAACAAAAAGGGAACATGGTCATGCCGGACGGCAGCAGCCTGGGCGGGAACGCCGCCCTTCTCACCGGCCACCGCAAGGGGCGCGGCGCCGTCTCCAACCCCAAGGTGCGCTTCGACCGCACCGGGACGGAGGCCTTCGACGATGGCTGGGAGACCCTGGCCGAGGAATTCGCCGCCCTGCCGCCCCTCGCTACGACCCTGACGCGCGATGCCTCGCGCTCGGCCATGGCCTGGAACGACAGCCCCGATATCGGCTTCGACCGCTCCCTGAACCCCTATCGCGGCTGCGAGCACGGCTGCGTCTATTGCTTCGCCCGGCCCAGCCACGCCTATCTCGGCCTTTCCCCGGGGCTGGATTTCGAGACCAAGCTCATCTTCAAGCCGGAACTGGCCACGCTGCTAGAAAAGGAGCTGCGCAAGCCCGGCTATACCCCCCGCCCCGTCGCCATCGGCTCCAATACCGACCCTTACCAGCCCGTCGAACGCACGCTGAAGATCACCCGCCAGGTGCTGGAAGTGCTCGAACGCTTCAACCACCCGGTCGCCATCGTCACCAAATCGGCCGGCGTGTTGCGCGATATCGACATCCTCTCGCGTATGGCCGCGAAGGGGCTGGTGCAGGTGGCCATCTCGGTCACCACCCTCGATGCGAAGCTCGCCCGCCTCATGGAGCCCCGCGCCGCCACCCCCGAGCGCCGCCTCCATGCCATCGAGACCCTGGCCAAGGCCGGCATCCCGGCCGGCGTCCTGGCCGCGCCGATGATCCCGGGGCTCAACGATGCCGAGCTGGAGCGCATTCTCGAACGCGCCGCCGTCATGGGCGCGAGCCGGGCGGGCTATGTCATCCTGCGCCTGCCGCTGGAAATCGCCTCGCTCATGGAGGAATGGCTGCACACCCATTACCCCGACCGCGCCGCCCGGGTGCTCGCCCTGATCCGCCAGACACGCGGCGGCCAGATCTATGACAGCCGCTTCGGCGAGCGGATGAAGGGCAGCGGGCCCTATGCCGAGCTGCTCGCCAACCGCTTCCGCGTGGCCGCCACCCGCCTGGGCCTGAACCAGACCCGCGGGGCCAAGCTGAATTGCGAGCTGTTCAAGGTGCCGGAAGACCCGAACGCGGCGGCGAAGCCGGCGCAGATGGCGCTGTTCTAGGACCTGGGGGAAAGAATTCCCCCATCGACGTATACGTCGATCCCATCTTTTTCTTGGCTACTGGGCACCGGCCGCTGAAGTCAGTTCCCAAGTTCCCAAAAAGAAGATGGGGATCGACGTATACGTCGATGGGGAATTCATTCCCCGGCGTCTTCATCCTCATCCACTTCCAGCCCCGCCTCGGCCGCCCGCCAGACGGCGAGCGCCTGCAGCGTCTCCTTCACGTCATGCACCCGAAGGATGCTTGCGCCCTTCGCGGCGGCGGCGGCGGCGGCCATGGCGCTGGGCATCACGCGGGCGGCGGGGACGGCCTCGTCCACCAGCTTGCCCAGGAAGCCCTTGCGCGAGAGCGCCATCATCACGTGGCAGCCGATGCCCATCAGCAGCGGCAGGCGCTCGATGAGCTGCCAGTTCTGCGCCGCCGTCTTGCCGAAGCCGAGGCCGGGGTCGATCGCGATGCGCGAGGAGGGGATGCCCATCAGCCCCGCGATCTTCACCCGCTCGCGAAGGAATTGCGCAACATCCAGCGCGATATCGCCCTCCACCAGCCCCTGTTGCATGCTCTTCGGGTCCAGCCCGCGCATATGCATGAGGATGACGGGCACCTCGGCCCGGGCCACGACGCGGCTGGCATCCGGATCGCCCCGCAGGGCGGTGATGTCGTTGATGATCTCGGCCCCCGCCTCCAGGGCGGCGAGCATGGTCTTGGCATGGCGCGTATCGACCGAGAGCGGCGCCGCCTTGGCCAATTCCCGCACCACGGGGAGGATGCGGGCCTTCTCCGTCTCGACATCCACCGGGCTGGAGCCTGGCCGGGTGGATTCGCCGCCGATATCGAGAATATCCGCCCCCGCCTCGAGCATCGCATGCCCCGCCGCGATCGCGGCCTGGACGCTGTCATGCTTACCGCCATCGGAGAAACTGTCGGGCGTGACGTTGAGGATGCCCATGATCAGCGGGCGGTCGCTCTGGATGCCGGCGAAAGGGCCGGGCCGGCGCGTCAGATTGTCCAGCAGGTCATGCCAGCCCTCGGGCACCTGGCTGACGGGGATGACGCCCAGGTCCCGGCCCTCCGCGATGCGGCGCACCAGGGCGAAGGCCGTAGAGCCGCCATGCAGGGGCATGGCGGCACCGGCACCGACGGCTTGAAAAGCGGCGGGGCCATGCAGCAGGGCGAGCGGTTCGAGCCAGCGTTCCATGAGCCGCCTCTGCCGAAGAAAAGCCCGCGTCGCAAGGCGCCCCGCCGCGCATCAGACAAAGAAAAAGGGCGGGAGCCGAAGCTCCCGCCCTTTTCGGTATCAGAGGCCGTCCAACTCGGCCGTCAGGCCGGGCCGGGCGCCGGGTTCAGCCCGCCCGGCGGGCGGGGCGGCTGGGTGCGGCCCGAGCTGGGCACGCTGCCGCGGCCGGCAGGCGTCGGCTCATCGGGGCGGTTGCGCACGATGGGCTCGCCGCGGAGGATCTGCTTGATCTCGTCGCCCGAGAGCGTCTCGTATTCCAGCAGGCCCTTGGCCAGGCGGTGCAACTCCTCGACATTCTCCGTCAGCGTGGTCATCGCGCGCTGATAGGCGCCGTCGATGATGCGGCGGATCTCGGCGTCGATGGTCCGCGCCGTATCCTCCGAGATGTTCTTCGACTGCTGCACGCTATGGCCGAGGAAGAGCTCCTGGCTGTTCTCGCCATAGGCGATCATGCCGAGCTTCTCGCTCATGCCCCATTCGGTGATCATCATGCGGGCCTGGTTGGTGGCCATCTTGATGTCGCCCGAGGCGCCGTTCGAGACCTTGTCCGCGCCAAAGATGATCTCCTCCGCCGCACGGCCGCCCATCGCCATGGCGAGTTCCGCCAGCAGCTTGGACTTGTGCTTGGAGTAGCGATCGCCTTCCGGCAGCGACATCACCAAGCCCAGCGCACGGCCGCGCGGGATGATGGTCGCCTTATGGACCGGGTCACACTCCGGCTCATGCATGGCCATCAGGGCATGGCCGGCCTCGTGATAGGCCGTCATGCGCTTCTCGGCCTCGGACATGACGAGCGAGCGGCGCTCGGCACCCATCATGACCTTATCCTTGGCCTGCTCGAACTCATGCATGCCCACGGTGCGGCGGCCGCTACGGGCAGCCTGCAACGCGGCCTCGTTCACGAGATTGGCCAGATCCGCACCCGAGAAGCCCGGCGTCCCGCGCGCGATGACCTTCGGATCCACGTCGGACGCCAGCGGCACCTTGCGCATATGAACGCGCAGGATCTTCTCGCGGCCGTTCACGTCCGGGTTCGGCACCACGACCTGCCGGTCGAAGCGGCCCGGGCGCAGCAGCGCGGGGTCGAGCACGTCGGGGCGGTTGGTCGCGGCGATGAGGATCACGCCCTCATTGCTCTCGAAGCCGTCCATCTCGACGAGCATCTGGTTCAGGGTCTGCTCGCGCTCGTCATTGCCGCCGCCGAGGCCGGCGCCACGGTGGCGACCCACCGCGTCGATCTCGTCGATGAAGATGATGCAGGGCGCGTTCTTCTTGCCCTGTTCGAACATGTCGCGCACGCGGCTGGCGCCGACGCCGACGAACATCTCGACGAAGTCGGAGCCGGAGATGGTGAAGAAGGGCACGTTGGCCTCGCCCGCGATGGCGCGGGCCAGCAGCGTCTTACCCGTGCCCGGCGGGCCGACCAGCAGCACGCCCTTGGGGATCTTGCCGCCGAGGCGCTGGAATTTCTGCGGATCACGCAGGAACTCCACGATCTCCTCGAGCTCGCCCTTGGCCTCGTCGATGCCCGCCACGTCCTCGAAGGTCACGCGGCCATGCTTCTCCGTCAGCAGCTTGGCCTTGGACTTGCCGAAGCCCATGGCCCGGCCTCCGCCGCCCTGCATCTGCCGCATGAAGAAGACCCAGACGCCGATGAGCAGCAGCATCGGGAACCAGCTGAGCAGGTAATGCAGCAGCGGGTTGACGTCGCTCTCTTCCGGCTTGGCCTGCACGCGCACGCCCTTATCGGTCAGCTTGCTGACCAGCGAGGGGTCTTCGGGCGTATAGGTCGAGAAGTTGCGGCCGTCGGACAATTGCCCGCTGACGATCCGCCCCTGAATGGTCACGTCACGGACGTGGCCGCCATTCACCTCGTTGAGGAACTCGCTATAGGCGAGTTGCTGACCCTGATTGCGGCCCGAGCCGCTGGGCTGAAATAGATTGAACAGCGCCACCAGAAGCAGCGCAACGATCACCCAGAGTGCCAGGTTCCGGCCGAAATTGTTCACCGAGGTGTTCCCATCTCCGAGCCGGGCTGACACCCGGCCTGCGTGCTAACATAGGACGCCGAAAGCCCTTCCGAAACCTTGCCGTGCGTTTTCTTTGCCTCGGAAGGTGCAGAATCACGCCTCGCCGGCCGGAGAGAGGGGCAGGAGAGGCCCCGAGGCGGGGGCGAAGTGGCAGCCGATCACCGCGAGCGGGGCCTCGGCCGCCCAGCCGAGCGCCGGAATGGCCACCGGCACCCCGCCTCGCCAGAGCGCGGGGAGGCTACGCAGCAGCGCCAGCGGCAGCCCTTCGGCCAGGGCGCGATGGTCCGAGGCGGCCTCGCCGAGGGCGCCCCAGAGGTCGCCCGGCAGCAGGCCGGCAGGTGCGCTGAGGCGCCAGCGCCCGTCCCAGACCGCCCCATCCCGCGCGGGCTGCGGCGGCGCGACGGCGGCGGGCTCGCGCATCAGCCAGGGCCCGGCCCAGAGCGCGCCATGCAGCGTGCCCTCGCCCTGGGAGATGAGACGGCGGAGCCCCTCGCGCGGCGGCGGGTGCACCGCGCCCGAGACCATGCGGATCAGGGCGGCCATGGCCTCCTCCCCCGCCACGCCCTCGGGCCTGCCCTCGATGCGGACGGCGCCGAGCGGATGCGGGCGCGCCAGGGTCAGCAGCGCCTCGGCCAAAGCCTGCCGCGAACGTGCGGCCCGCCTGGCGAAGGCCGCCGCCGCCTCGGCAAGGGCGGCGGTGCCGGTGCCCGTCCCTTCCGGATCGGCCATGGCTTGGCGGAGGCGCACACGGGCGAAGCGCGGATTGTCGTTGGAAGGGTCACGCACCGGCACCACGCCGCGTTCGGCCAGCAGCGCCTCCAGCCGGGCGGGCGGCACGTCGAGCAGTGGGCGCAGCACCAGCCCCTCGGCCTGCACCATCAGCGGCGCCATGCCCGCGAGCCCCGCCGGGCCGCTGCCGCGCAGAACCCGAAAGGCGAGGGTCTCGGCCTGATCGCCCCGGTGATGGCCGAGCAGCAGCCAGGGCGCGCCCAGCCCCGCCGCCGCCGTCAGCAGCGCCGCGCGCCGGGCGATACGCGCCCTTTCCTGCAAGCCGCTGCCGCCCGGCAGGCCGAGCCGTAGCACCCGCGCCTCGATGCCCAGCGCGGCGAGTTGCGCCGCCACTCCCTCGGCCTCGGCGCCGGATTCAGGACGCAGGCCATGATCCGCGATCAGCGCGATGGCGCTGCCGCCGCGCGCGGAGGCCCAGTCATGGGAGAGAAGCGCGAGGGCGAGGCTATGCGGCCCGCCCGAGACGCCCATCGCCACGCGCGGATGGGCGCCGAAAGGCCCCAGCGGGGCCATGAGCGCGGCGAATTCGGCGGCGGTGAGCGCCGCCGTCGCCATCAGCAGCCGCCGCGGCGGGCGGTTTCCTGCGCCTGCTGGTTCAGGCTGCCCGACAGGCGGGGGAATTCGGTGCGCAGATCGCCCAGCGTCGCGCAGGCTTCCTTCTTCGCGCCGAAGCCGAGGAAGGAATTGGCCAGGCCGATCATCGCCTCCGGCGCGCGGGCCGACTGGCGGTTACGGCGATAGGCGTCGTCGAAGGCCACGGCGGCGTTTTGGAAGTCACGCTTGCCGAGCAGCGACTGGCCGAGCAACAGTTGCGCATCCTGGGCGCGGGCGGTGTTGCGGCTCGCGATCACCTCGCGGGCGGCGGCCTCGGCCGAGGCGTAGTCCCGGCGTCCGAGCGCGGCCTGGCCGTCGGCCAGCGCCTTCTCGGGCGTGCGCGGCGCGGCGGCGGCCGGGGCCGCGGGGCTGGCACCTGCCGGCGGGGTCAGGCTGCCCGAAGAGGAAGCGGGCGGGCGGCCCGGCGCCGGCGTGGGAGCCGCGCCGCCGGAGCGGCCACCGCCCTCGAGCTGCTGCAGCCGGTAATCCATGTCGCCGTTAAGCTTCTCGAGCTGATCGGAGAGCTGCTTGTTCTTGTATTCGGCTTCCTCGGCGCGGCCACGCAGGCGGCGGACCTCGTCTTCGAGGTTGTTTACACGGTCGAGCAGGCCCGCGACCAGTTCCGAACCGCCGCCGGCCGCCGGCGCGCCACCGCGCGAAGGGGGCGGCACATAGGCGCCACCGAGGCTGCTGCCACCGGCACTGCCGCCGCTCGGCGCATTGCGCCGGAGCTGATCAAGCTCCTGCCGGAGCTGCAGGATCTGGTTCTGCAGGGCGATGCCCTCGCGGCTGTCCATCTGCGCGAAGGCCGGTGCGGCCGCGAGCGGAACGAGCACCAGGGCGGTGGCGAGGAGCGAGGTCATGGAACGGCGCATCAACGGTCTCCCGGTTGTCGCGACGGGCCTCGGCGGGCCCTGCCGAAAGCTGGCCCCCGCCTGATCGCGAAGGGCGTCAAAAAAGGCGAAGGGCGGCCCCCGCGCAAGCGGAAGCCGCCCTTGATCACCCTACGTCACACGAGCCGGCGGGCCGGCGGCACGACGTTGGAAGGCTCAGCGAACCACCGAGACAGCGCGGCGGTTCTGGGCCCAGGCCTCTTCCGTCGAGCCGAGGGCGGCCGGACGGTCCTTGCCGTAGGAGATGGTCGACAGGCGCGAGGAAGCGACGCCCAGCGAAACCAGGGTGTCACGCGCGCTGTTGGCGCGGCGCTGGCCGAGGGCCAGGTTGTACTCGCGGGTGCCGCGCTCGTCGGCATGACCTTCGACGGTCAGCTGAACCTGCGGGTACTGGGCCAGCCAGCGGGCCTGGCGCTCGAGAACCGGGCGCTGGTCGGCGCGGACGGTCGACTCGTCGGTGTTGAAGAACACGCGGTCACCAACGTTGGCGACCAGGTCTTCCTGGCTGCCCGGGCGGATCGACGAACCCGTCGTGGTGCCGGCGCCCGAACCACCGGTGGAAGCAGTCTCGTCACCGCTGGAGCAAGCGGCGAGGAGGGCAACGGCGGCGAAAGCGCCGAGAATCTTCATGCTCATCCTAATTCCCCTATCGTGCAGGTGGAAAAATCCGGCGGGGCGTTACGCCCAGAACCAAAAGCGGTCAATAGTAATACGCCGGGTTAGTGAACTTCATGACATTTATGACGCCAACGGCGACCATGAAGGATCGGTTGCATCGGTAGGCGTCGGAATCTGGCGCTCGTTGAAGCCCGCGATGTCGATCGAAAAGAGGCGCGTGCCGTAGCCGCCTCCCCGCGAGTCGGTCGCCCGGCTTTCGCGATAGAACATCAGCACGCGGCCGTTCGGCGCGAAGGTCGGGCTCTCCATGCTCCAGCCCTCGGAGAGAATGCGCTCGCCCGAACCGTCGGGGCGCATCACGCCGATGCCGAACTGCCCGCCGCTGATGCGGGTGAAGGCGATGAGGTCCCCGCGCGGCGACCAGACCGGCGTCGCGTAGCGGCCGCGGCCGAAGGAGATACGGCGCTGGCTCGAACCATCGGCATTCATGACATAGAGCTGCTGGTCGCCGCCCCGGTCCGAATTGAAGACGATCTGGTTGCCATCGGGCGAGAAGCAGGGCGAGACGTCGAGCCCACCGCCCGAGGTGAGCTGCCGCTCGCGGCGCGAGGCCAGGTCGACGACGAAGATGTTCGAATCACCGCCGCGCACCGAGGAGAGGATCACCGAGCGCCCGTCCGGCGAGAAGCGCGGCGAGAGCGTCATGCCCTGGAAATTGCCCAGCACTTCCTGGCGCCCGTTCTCGAGATTGAACAGGTAAACGCGCGGACGGTTCTGGAAATAGGACATGAAGGCGATCTGCGCGCCGTTCGGATGGAAGCGGGGCGTCAGCGCCTGGAAGCTGCCATCGGTCAGGAAGCGGTTGTTTTCGCCATCCTGGTCCATGATCGCGAGGCGGCGCGTGCGGCGGTCGCGCGGGCCGGTCTCGGAAATATAGACAACGCGGGTGTCGAAATAGCCGTCCTCGCCCAGGATGCGCTTGTAGATCAGGTCGCTGATCACATGCGCGATCTTGCGCCAATTGGCGGAGGAGGCCGTATAGGCCTTGCCCTCGATCTGCTGCTCGGGGAGCACGTCCCACAGGCGGAATTCGACGCGCATGCGGTCGCCGCCCTGCGGCTCCACGCGGCCAGTCACCAGCGCCTGGGCGTTGATCACCTTCCAGTCGGCGAAGCGGGGCGTCTGGGCCGCGGCTTCGGGTGTCTGGATGAAGGCGCCGCGCTCGATCGGGCGGAAGAGGCCGCAATTGCGCAGGTTGTTCTGGATGACACGCGCGATGTTGCGGCCCATCGCCTGCGCATCGCCCGAGGAACCGGCGAGGTCCGGGATGGCGATGGGGACGGGCTCGGTGCGCGCGCGCGTGATGTCGATCACCGCGCCGCCCTGCTGCTGAGCAAGGGCGGGCGTGGCGAGCAGGGCACCGGCGCCGAGCATCGCACCGCGGCGGGACACCATGGGGAAACGGAGGTTCATCAGGAGAGGCCTCTCGGGTCCGTAATCAAGACGACGACTGTCGCCCCGTGAAACACGCCACATCGGCCAAGGTTGAGGTCGCAATGCGGCATCAGCAAGGCATGCGGCAAAATTTCACCGTTCATGACCTTGGGTTCCTGGAGCGCCAGCGCGGCGGAAGGCGGGCGCAGGGTCACCGCACCAGCCCTCGCGGGCTGAAGCGGAAGACCGAGGCGTTCAGCGCCGGGATCTTGTCCTTCGGCACCGGCAGCGGCTGGCACTGCGGCGCGAGCACGGCGCGGCGGGCGCTCTCATAGACCGAGCGGGCACGCGGGTCGCTCGGGATGCTGCCATTGGGCCGCACGTTGCGCACCACGCCCGTCGGGTCAATGTCGAGCCGCAGTTCCACCACGATCTCGTTCAGCCCCATCATGCCGCCATCGACGTTCCAGCATTCGGAGATCTTGTCGGCGACGCCGCGGATCTCGCCCTGGGTGAGCTGGGCATTGCCGGTCGGCGAACCGCCGCCGGCGGCGGAAGCGGCGGCTGGCGCATTCGGCCGGGCGCGGGGCGCCTCGGTCTGCTGCTGGGCGGCGCGCAGGCGCTCGAGCGTGTTCAGCACCGAGGTGCTGCGCTCCATGGCGTTGCGCGACGGCGGCGTATTGCCCGTGCCGGCCTGCTGCGTCGGCTCACGCGGCGGCGCGGGCGGCGGCGGCGGGGGAGCGGGCAGGCCCGGCTCGGCATTCGGCGTCGAGGGCGCGGCTGCCTGTTGCTGCTGCTGCGGCGCGGGGCGCTGCGGCGGCGTGGGCGTCGGCGTGGGGCGCGCCTGCGGCTGGGGCGGCGTCGGCGTCTGCTGCGGCGGCGGGGGTGTGGGCGGCGGAGGTGGCGGCGGAGGCGCGGGCAGCGCGGCCTCGGCCGTGTCCTGCGGCTGCGGCTGCTGCGGGCGCGGCGGGCTGGGCGGCGTCGGCGGAGGCGGCGGCGCGGGCGGCTGGGCAGCCTGCTGCGGCGGCGTGGGGGCCGAGCGCGGCGGGCTGGGCGGCGGCGTGGGCGCGGGCTGCGTCACCGGCGAGGGGGTCGGCGGCGCGGGGGCCGCAGGCGGCGGCGGAGGCGGCGGCGGGGGCGGCGCCTCGGGCTGGTTCGGGCGCGGCGGCTCAGGATTAGGCGGGCGCGGCGTTGGCTGCGGCGCATTATCCGGCGAAGGCGGCGCGGGCACCGGCGTCTGCGTGGGCGCATTGGCGAGCTGAGCCAGCTCGGCCGGCGTCACCAGCTCGACCGTGAGGGATTCCTGCGGCTCCTCCAGCTTCTTCGGCATATCGACGAGAAGCAGGAGGAACAGCAGCGCGTGCATCGCCGCCGAAGCGCCGACCCAGCGAGCGAGGCCCGATTGTTCGCCCATGATCCCGGCTCGCGCCTCGTTCAGCGCGCGGGCCGGCCGGCATTGGCCGGCGGGCGGTTATTATTGCCGGCGGGCTGGTTCGCCGGGCGGCCGCCAGGCTGCTCGGCCAGCAATGCCACGCGGGTGAAGCCCGCCGAGCTCACCGTGCCCATGACTTCCATGATGGTGCCGTAGGGCACCGTGCGGTCGCCACGCACGAAGATGCGGCGCTGCTCGGGCGCGGTCGCCTGGGCGCCCTGGGCCTGGGCACCGGCAATGGCCTGGAGCTTGGGCACCAGCTCTTCCTTCGCCACCTCGGTATCCTGGAGGTAGATCTTGCCGTCGGGCGCGATGGAGATGGTCAGCGGCTCCTGCTGATCCTGGTTCAGCGGGGCCGCATTGGTCTTGGGCAGATCCACCGGCACGCCCGAGGTCATCATCGGCGCGGCGACCATGAAGATGATCAGCAGCACGAGCATGACGTCGACCATCGGGGTGACGTTGATCTCAGCCATCGGGCGGTAGCGGCCCTTGCCGCGCCCGCCATTCATCAAGCCGCCAGCCATGGGATCAGACCTTCTCTTCGGCCTGACGCGACAGGATCGCGGAGAATTCCGTCGCGAAGCCTTCGAGCCGGGCGGCGAAACGCGCGAGATCGGTATTGATCTTGTTATAGGCGAGCACGGCCGGGATGGCGGCCACTAGGCCGATCGCGGTCGCGAAGAGGGCCTCGGCGATGCCGGGGGCCACGACGGCGAGGTTCGTGTTGTTCATGCCGGCGATGGCGCTGAACGAATTCATGATGCCCCAGACCGTGCCGAAGAGGCCGATGAAGGGGCCGACCGAACCGACGGAGGCGAGGAAGACCATCCAGCGCTCCAGCCGCTCCATCTCGCGGCCGATCGTCACGGTCATGGCGCGCTCGACGCGCTCCTGAGTGCCGTGCAGGCTCTTCTCGGGGCCACGGCCGGTGCTGCGGCGCCATTCGCGCATCGCGGCGCCGAAGACGGCGGCCATGGGGTGCGTCGGGCGCTCGCCCTCGCGATCCTGCAGGTCTTCCAGGCTGCCGCCGGACCAGAAACGGTCCTCGAAGGCATCGGCCGCGCGGTTCACGCGCTTCAGGGCGACCACCTTCTCGAAGATCACGGCCCAGACCCAGATGCTGGCGAGCAGCAGGAGGATCATCACGCCCTTCACGATCCAATCGGCCTGCAGGAAGAGGCCCCACAGCGAGAGGTCATGCGCCATTGGGGCCAGATTCTGCGCCGTCACGCCATCACCCAAGACCCGGTCTCCTTCTGCCGCGGCACGCTGGCCGCCTCTTGCTCAGCAAGGCCGTTTCCGGCCCGAATCCGACAAATGCCCGCCAAGGGGCGGGCAGCGCATAAACCTGTCCAGGCCGCGACGATATCCGCCCGGCCCGCAACCCAGACCGCGTTCCCGCGGCAGGGCTCAATCCTCGGCCACCAGCCCCTCCCTGAAGGCGCTTGCCCAGGGTTCGGGGATGGCGACGGGCCGAAGCCCGTTCCGCCGCACGCAGACCAGGCCGACGTTCAGTTTCGTCAGCGGCGAGGCCTCGCTCTCCGGCCAGACCACCTGCTCCAGTTCCACCGACGCCCCCCGCAGCCTGCGGATGGTGGTGGTCACCGTGATCAGATCGTCCAGTTTGGCCGGGCGCATATATTGCACGTCCAGCCGATTCACGACGAGCATCAAATCGTGACGTTCTATCATAAGAGAATGGGGCAAGCCTATGGCACGCAAGGATTCGGTGCGCGCCCGTTCCGCCCAGCGAAGATAGTTCGCGTGATAGACGACGCCGCCCGCATCCGTGTCCTCGAAATAGACGCGGAGGGGAAAACGATGAATCTTTTCAGCGCTCACGCCTCGCCCCCGAGCAGGTCGGGCTGGATGGCGAAGCCCGCCGGCGGCGTCATCCCCAGATGGCGCCAGCCCGGCTCACCGAGCATCCGCCCGCGCGGGGTGCGCAGCACCAGCCCCTCCTGGATGAGATAGGGCTCGATCACTTCTTCGAGCGTATCGCGGCTCTCGGCCAGCGCGGCCGCGAGCGTCTCCACGCCCACCGGCCCGCCGCCATGGTGCTCGGCGATGCGGCGGAGATAGCGGCGGTCCATGGCATCGAGGCCCAGCCGGTCCACCTCCAGCCGGTTCAGCGCGCCATCGACCATGGCGCGGTCCGCGGGCTTGCCGGAGACGATGGCGAAATCCCGCACGCGGCGCAGCAGCCGGCCGGCGATGCGGGGCGTGCCCCGGGCGCGGGTCGCGATTTCCCAGGCGCCATCCTCCGAGAGGTCGAAGCCCAGCTTGCCCGCCCCGCGCGCCACGATGGAGCGCAGCTCGTCGGGCGAATAGAATTGCAGCCGCACCGGGATGCCGAAACGGTCCCGCAGCGGGGTGGTCAGCAGGCCCGAGCGCGTGGTGGCGCCGACAAGGGTGAAGGGCGGCAGGTCGATCCGCACCGTCCGCGCGGCCGGGCCCTCGCCGATGATGAGGTCGAGCTGGAAATCCTCCATCGCCGGATAGAGCGTCTCTTCCAGCGCGGGCTGGAGGCGGTGGATCTCGTCGACGAAGAGCACGTCGCGCGGCTGCAGATTGGTCAGGATCGCCGCCAGGTCGCCCGGCTTCTGCAGGATCGGCCCCGAGGTCGCGCGGAAGCCCACGCCCATCTCGCGGGAGACGATCTGGGCCAGCGTCGTCTTGCCCAGGCCGGGCGGGCCGTGGAGCAGCACATGGTCCAGCGCCTCGCCCCGCGCCTTGGCGGCCTGGATGAAGACCGAGAGATTCTCGCAGGCGCCGCGCTGGCCGGTGAAATCGGAAAGGGTCTGGGGGCGAAGGGAACCCTCGCCCACATCCTCTTCCTGGCGCATCGCGTCGGTCAGGCGGTCGCTCATTTCGGCGCCAGCTCCTTCAGGCTCTCGCGGATCAGCAGGGGCAGGCTCGCTTCCTCACCCACCCGCTCCAGCGCGCGGCGAATCGCGGGCTGCGCCTCGGCCCGGCGATAGCCGAGATTGGTGAGCGCCGAGAGCACTTCGGCCTCCACCGGCATCACCACATCGACGATCGACCCCCCGCCCGGCAGCGGCATGGCGGGCCCGGTCGGCATGCCGCCCACCCGCTCGCGCAATTCCGAGACGAGGCGCACAGCCAGCTTGGCGCCGACGCCCGCCGCCCGGGTGAGGCTGCCCTTGTCGCCCGCCATGATCGCGCCCGCCAGCTCGCTCGGCGAATGGCTGGAGAGCAGGGAAAGCGCCACTTTCGGCCCTACGCCCTGGATGCCCGTGAGCAGCTTGAACCAGTCCCGCTCGGCGGTATCGGCGAAGCCGAAGAGGATGATTGCATCCTCCCGCACCACCGTCTCGATCCAGAGCGAGCCGATGCCCGGCGCCTGCGGCAGCGCGGCGATGGAGCGCGAGGAGCAGGAGACGAGATAGCCCACCCCGTTCACGTCGAAGATGCAGCCGCCCTCGACCAGACTGTCCACCCGCCCCGTCAGCTTGCCGATCATATGGGGGAATATCCTTTCGCGAGCGCGACACGGCTCGAGCGATGATGCGCGTGGCAGATGGCGATCGCCAGGGCATCAGCGGCATCGGCGCGCTTGAAGGCGACGCCCGGCAACAGATGACGCACCATGTGCTGCACCTGCTCCTTCTCGGCATGGCCATTGCCCACCACCGCGCGCTTCACCTCCATGGCCCCGTATTCCCGGACCAGGATGCCCCGCAACGCGGGGGCCAGCATCACCACGCCGCGCGCCTGGCCGAGCTTCAGCGCCGAATCGGGGTTACGGGCCACATAGGTATTCTCGACCGCCGCCTCGTCGGGCTGGTGCAGTTCCAGCACCTTTTCCAGGCCGCGATGCAGTTCCAGCAGCCGGTCGGCCAGCGGCGCCGAGGCCGTGGTCGCCACCACGCCATCGGCCACATGCCGCAGCCGGTAACCGTCGCTCAGCACCAGCCCCCAGCCGGTGAAGCGCAGCCCGGGGTCGAGGCCCAGGATGCGCACCTCACGCCGGGGAGACGCGCCGCTCACTCGGCCGCCAGGCGCTCGGCGACCTCGTCCGAGACCTCGAAATTAGCATAGACGGTCTGGACGTCGTCGTGATTGTCTAGCGTCTCGACCAGCTTCATGATCGAACGGGCCTGCTCCTCGTCGAGCGCGAGGGTGGTATTGGGCCACCATTCGAGCTTGGCCTCATTGGCCGTGCCGAGCTTCTCTTCCAGCCCGTCGCGGACGGCGGCGAAATCCTCCACCGCGCAGGAGACCTCATGGGTCTCCTCGTCGCTCTCCACATCCTCGGCGCCGGCCTCGATGGCCGCTTCCAGCACCTCGTCGGCCGAACCCACCGAGGCGGGGTAGCGCAGCACGCCCTTGCGCTCGAACTGGAAGGCCACGGAATTGGTCTCGCCCAGCGCGCCGCCATTCTTGGAGAAGATCGAGCGCAGGTCGCCGCCGGTGCGGTTGCGATTGTCAGTCAGGGCCTCGACGATGATGGCGATGCCATAGGGGCCGTAACCCTCGTAGCGGACCTCATCGTAATTGTCGTTGTCGGTGCCGGCCGCGACGCGCTTGATCGCGCGGTCGATCGTGTCGCGCGGCATGTTCTCGACCAGCGCCGCCTTCACGGCGGCACGCAGGCGGGGGTTATGCGCCGGGTCCGGCAGGCCGAGCTTGGCCGAGACGGTGATCTCGCGGATCAGCTTGCCGAAGGCGCGGGCCTTCTTGGCGCCCTGGCCCGCCTTGCGATGCATGACGTTCTTTGCATGTGAGTGACCGGCCATGACCGCACCCCTTCCCTTTTAGTCCGAGATGATTCGATGAGCGGCGGGTATAGAGCGGAACCCGAAGCCTCGGAAACGCTCAGAAGCGCCTGCCGCGCCGAAAATCGCCGCCCTGCCCCACCCATGGCGCCAAGGGCACAGTTCGCGACGCTTTTCGACGCGGGCCTGACTTTAAGGTCCGCTGACCTGACATAATCGTGAATAACGCTTGTCCTTGCGCGGCTCTTGTCAATAGCATGGGCAGGATAGCGGGCGAGGCAGTGCCTCCGATAACGCAGGATATGTCACCTTTGTCAGCCCGCGCTTCCGGCAGCTCAACGCCCGAAAAAAACACAAGCATCACGCTCCGTGAATTGTGCCGCTCGCCCTATTTTACCGGGGCGATGGCACTCAGCCTGGCGTCGTTGCTTGCCTTCGCGGCCGCCCTTTTCAGCAGCGAATCGGTCGTCGCCTATCTGCCGGAGGATTTCCCCGGCGGTCAGGTGGTCTGGCTGCGCCTGTGGCTCGGCCTGTTGGCGCTGCTCTCCGTCCTGCCGCCCATCGTCTATATCCGGCACCGCCTGCATCACCGGGGCCGCGGCACCTATCTCGCCTGGCACGATACGGCGACGGGCCTGCCCAATCGCGACCAGTTCACCGACCGGCTCACCGCCGCCCTGGCTTTGGCGCGGCGCGAGGGGCGGCATGTCGCGGTGATGATGATCGAGGTCGTGGGGCTCGAAGCCGCCATCCTGCGCCACGGCAAGCAGACCGGCCAGCAATTGCAGCGGATGGTGGCCGAGCGCCTGCGCGCCGTCACCCGCACGGAAGATCTCGTCGCCCGGATGGATGGCCCGCTCTTCGCCATCCAGCAGATGGGCCGCCCCCAGCCCGAGGGCGCGATCCGCCTCACGGAGCGCATCGTCACCGCCCTCGCCCGGCCCTTCGTGCTCGACGAGCTGAGCCTGGAATTCAAGGCGCGGATCGGCGTCGCCTTCGGCCCCTCGCCCACGGCCGACGAGACCAATCTCTGCGAGCTTTCCCTGGGCGCCCTCCAGCGCGCGAAGCTCGACACGCCCGACCCCATCGCCTTCCACGAAGAGGGGATGGACCCGGCGCTGCGCGACCGCCTGGGCGTGGAGACGGAGCTGCGCGAGGCCGTCTCGCGCGGGGCGCTGGCGCTGCATTTCCAGCCGCAGGTGCATCTCTCCGACCGGGGCATCACGGGTTTCGAGGCCCTGCTGCGCTGGCCGCACCCCAAGCGCGGCATGATCGAGCCGAGCGCCTTCATCCCCGTGGCGGAGGAGACGGGGCTGATCGTGCGCCTCGGCGCCTGGGTGCTGCGCCATGCCTGCCTCGAGGCGGCGAGCTGGCCCGTGCCGGTGCGCGTCGCGGTCAATCTCTCCCCGGCGCAGATCCGCCAGGGCGACATCATCGAGCTGGTGCAGGAAGCGCTCGACATGAGCGGGCTGGACGCGAGCCGGCTGGAAATCGAGATCACCGAGAGCCTGCTCCTGGAAGACGCGCCGGCGACCCTCGCCCTGCTCACCGCGCTCCGCGCCAAGGGCGTGCGCATCGCCATCGACGATTTCGGCACGGGCTATTCCAGCCTCGCCCATCTCTGGCGCTTCCCCTTCGACAAGCTGAAGATCGACCGCAGCTTCATCTCCGGCCTGCCCGGCGACGAGCGGCGGCAGGCGATCATCGAGACGGTGCTCTCCCTCGGCTCCGCCCTGCACCTGACCATCACCGCCGAGGGTGTGGAGAACGAGGCTCAGGCGAGCTTCCTTACCAGCCATGGCTGCGACGAGGCCCAGGGCTTCCTTTTCAGCCGGCCCGTCAGCGCCGAGACGGTCAAGACCATGCTCGAAACGGGACGGCTCGACGCCGGGGTCTGATCCGGGCAGGCTGCCTCTCAGTTGAGAAGGGCCTGGGCCATGAACGCGCTTTCCGATCCGCATGCCATCACCACGGCCGAGGAACTGGCCCGGCATTATCCAGCGCCGAGCGAGCGCGTGCTCAAGAAGGTCAGCGACCGTATCGAGGCGCAGACCGCCGCCTTCATCGCCCGCGCGCCCTTCTGCGTCCTGGCGACCGCCGGCGCCCGCGGGATGCACGCGACGCCCCGAGGGGACGAGCCGGGCTTCGTGGCGGTACTCGATGAGAAGACCCTCGCCCTGCCCGACCGCAAGGGCAACAACCGCGTCGACGCCCTGCGCGACGTGCTGGAAGACCCGCGCGTCTCCCTCCTCTTCCTCATCCCCGGCATCGGCGAGACGCTGCGCATCGCGGGCCAGGCGCGGCTCACGGCCGACCCGGCGCTGAAGAAGCGCTTCGAGATGCAGGGCAAGGAACCGGCGACGGTCATGCTGATCACCGTCGAGGAAGTCTTCACCCAATGCGCCCGCGCCATCCTGCGCAGCCGGATCTGGAAGGGCGCCGAGAAGCCCGAGGGCGTGCCCACTGGCGGCGACATGCTGAGCGAGCAGAGCAAGGGCGTGATCGACGGCAAGGTCTATGACACCGAGGACGCCGCGCGGATCGCCGCCAATCTCTACTAGCTCGCCCTCTGCTAGCTCGCAGCCTCGATGATTTCCTGGGCGGTCACCACGCCCAGGAAGCGCCACCGCCCGGCCTCGGGCCGGAAGAGCGCGAGCGAGCCTTCGGGGAAATCCGTCTGCGTCAGGCTCCGCCCCAGAATGAGGCCGAGCGGCACGATATGGCCGACCAGCACCCGATTGCCGCCCGCCGGCGGCTGGGCGAGCAGGGCGGAGACCTCGGCGGCATCCACCCTCGGGTCGCGCGCCGTATAGTCGTCGGCGATGAGGGCGGGGTGGATGCGCGCCTCGCCGAAAGCGAGCTTCGCCGTGTCCTGCGCCCGAAAAACCTCGCTGGTCAGCACCTCGCCCAGCGGCAGCCCGAGCGTGCGGAAGGCCGCGCCCAGGGCGCTGGCCTGCACTTCCCCGGCGGCGCTCAGATTGCGTTGCCCAGCCCGCTCGCCCCGCCTTCCGCTATCGGCCTGGCTGCGGTCGGTGATGGCGTGGCGCATATAGAGGTTGAGCCCGCCCTCCCGCAGAAGGGCAAGGGCCGCCGGAGCAGCGAGGAGACTGGGGGCATTCACCGGGACACTTTCCTGGGCCATGCCAGGCAGGGGTGCCGCCGCCAACAGGGCGATGAGGGATCGGCGCTTCATGCCCCGATCCTCGCATCCCGAGACGGAAGATTAAAAGCCCTTAACCTGGCACCGGGCCGCTGGCACCGCGCGGCAGGCTAGTCCACCGCCGGCATGAGCTGGCTCAGGCGCCCGCCGAGCCGCACGGCCTCGACGCGCGTGGCCAGGCCCGTGGCATCGTCGGTCTCGACGAAAATGCCGCAGAGCGTCGCCTCGCCCTCGGCGGGGGCCAGCTTCTCGCCCGGCACCTTCTTCCAGAAGCGCAGCGCGGCGCCGCCCTTCTGCATGCCGATCACGCTGTTATAATCGCCGCACATGCCCGCGTCGGTCTGATAGGCGGTGCCGTTCTCCAGGATCTGGTGATCGGCCGTCGGGATATGCGTATGCGTGCCCACGACCAGCGAAACCCGCCCGTCGAAGGAATGGCCGAAGGCGAGCTTCTCGGAGGAAGCCTCGGCATGGATGTCGCAGATGATGGCCTGCACGCTGCCCTGCGCGCCCATCGTATGCTTCGCGATTTCGGCCTGGGCGGCGCGGAAAGGGTCATCCAGCGGGTCCATGAAGAGGCGGCCCATCACCTGGAGCACCAGCACCTTCCGCCCGCCCGGCGCGTCGATCACCGTCGCGCCCCGGCCCGGGGTGCCCGGCGGGTAGTTCATGGGGCGGATCAGCCGCGCCTCGGTCTCGATATAGGGGATGATTTCCTTGCGATCCCAGGCGTGGTTGCCGAGCGTGATCACGTCGGCGCCGGCGGCGAGAAAGGCGCGGGCCATGTCGGGCGAGAGGCCGAAGCCGTGGGAGGCATTCTCGCCATTCACCACGACGAAATCGGCCTTCAGCTTCGCGCGCAGGCCCGGAAGCTCCCGCGTCAGCGCATCACGGCCGGAACGGCCCACCACATCGCCCATGAACAGGATACGCAAGGTCGCTCAGGCTCCGGTCTCGATGATCGCTTCATTGGTGGCGATGCGCCGCAACGGCCAGTCATGCGGCCCGACCGGCACGGCGGGCACCTCCTGGCTGGCGAAGGCGACACCGATGGCCTCGGCATGGGGCAGGGTGGCCAGCGTGCGATCATAGAAACCGCCACCGTAACCGAGCCGATACCCCCGCCGGTCGAAGGCCAGCAAGGGGACGAGCACCCAGTCTGGCATGATGGGCGCGCAATCCGGGCCGGGATGGCTCGTGCCCATCTGGCCCTTCTCCAGCGGCGCGCCCCATTCCCATTGGCGAAACACCAGCGGCAGGCCGCGCTTCGGGGTGAAGGGCAGGGCGAGCCTATGGCCGCGCTCCGCCAGGGCCTGGAGCAGCGGGCGGATGTCGATCTCCTGGCCCATCGGCCAGAAACCCGCGACGACCGCCCCCGGCGGCGGCGGCGCCTGGGTGAGGACGAGAGCCGCCAGTGCCTGGCCGCCCGCGATGGGGTCCTCCGCATTGCGCGCGGCAAGGGCGGCGCGGCGGGCGAGGGTCTTGGCTTGGATGAGGTCGGGGCTGTCGGTCATGGGGCCCTGCCCCCATACCCCCGCCGGGGTGGTACGACCACCCCGGACCCCGCGATCAGTGATGAACGCGGGCGGCGGAGGCCGCGCTTGGCGGCTGAGGGGTGGAAACAAAACGGATCGGCACCAGCCGATCCGAGGCCGCTTCTGCGGCCCGCCGGCAGTCCGGCGGAAGCCAAGGCCGCGGATGCGGCCGCCCGGCGTCTGAGCGCAAAAACAGTGCGGAGCCGCCATGGCCGCTGGCGTATCATCCTCCCAAGGCCTGCTAATGCAGGTGGGCGCCGGGTATCCGAACCACGATCCGGACAGAGCCAGCTCCCGGAGGTTGCTTATTGGCCCCGGGGATAAATTGCCTGGGCGCGCCGGGCAGCCCCGCCTCGCCGATGTAGGGGCGCGGCAGCTCAAGAGCAACAGCGCTTTTGGAAGATCAGCGCTGATCCTGGTCCAGCGACTGCACGATGCCCTCGATCCGCTCGGCAATCCGGCCCAGCTTGTCGGCCAGAGCCGGGTCCGGCTCCGGCGCAGGGGCCGGCTCGGGAGGCGGCGCGATGCCGGCGCGGGCCTGGGCCAGCGCCACGCGAAGGTCATGCACCTCGTCGGCCATCAGCAGCGAGGCGAGCAACAGCAGCCGCGCCTCGCCGAACTGGCCGCCCATCTGCCTGAGCGAATGAACCCGGCGATCCACCTCGGCCGCGAGCGCGACGAGATGCGATTCCTGCCCGTTCTCGCAGGAGACGGGGTGGCTGTAGCCGCCGACGCGAACCGTTACCTGACCCATGGCTCAGCGCTCCTTTTCGGTCTGATGGGGCTCGGTGTGGTGAGGCTCGGCCTCAGGCTCCGCATGATCGGGCGCGGCCTCTTCCGCGGGCTCGCCTTCCTCGGCCACGTCGCCAACCCCAGCCTTCTCATGCGAGGCCTCGCCCGTCAGGATGGCGTCCATCTCGGCGCCCTCGTCATCCGCCGCATCGCCGATGGCGGCGCGCAGCCGGGCGATGGTGTCGTCCAGCTTCTCCGCCAGGGCGATCACTTCCGCGCGTGGGACCATATCGGCCACCGCTTCGGGGCTCGTGCCGGCCGCCGGGGCCTGGGCCAGGCGGCGCGCGAGCACCTCGGCCAGGCGTTCAACCGCCGTTTCAAGCCGGGTGGCCGCCAGGGCCACCGGATCGGTATTGCTGTCCGCCATGCGTTCCGTTCGATGAGTTCCGTTAGAATGCGGCCGTTAGAATCCGGCTTCAGAAGCGGCCATGGAAGCGGCGCCGGGGCGCGACCCTTCCTGGGCCGGTCCTTACACTGGAGGGACCATTCTCAAACAGTCACCTAGAGGCTTTAGTCATGGCGATGCATCAGGGTCAACCGCCAGCATGGCCACCGGCCGTCGCAGTGCCCTCTTTGGCGGCCGCCTGCTTCGCCATCGAGGCCGCGCCGCCCGCCGGCCTCACCCTTCTCGCGCCGCCCTGGCTCCTGGCCGGGCCGGGGGCGGGTTTCTTCGCAGCCCTCGTCGAGGCGGTGCGGCCCCTTCGGCCCGCGCTGCCGCGCGCCGTGCTCTTCGTGCCGGGGGATGCGCCGGGCATCGCCCTGAGCGCCATCCTTGCGGCACGAAACCTTTCCGAGCCCTCTGGCGTTATGCTTGACTGTAACTTAACAAGCTTTGCCGCACTTAGGGCGGCGGCGGAAGAATCGGGGGTCACTTACGTTTCGGCGCCACCGCCGGTTTTTGACCTGTCGAGCGCAAATCCGCTCTCAGAAGGCAAAAAACGCGTATTTGAGCGATGGTTTGGGGCTCGGATGCCGTGACATCGCCATATTGCTCGGCTAAAGCCGGGCGAGCCAAATACAATCGGCCACGGAAGGACTTACAATGAAGCTTACGCGTCGCGTTAAGGAAATCCTCTCCTGGTATGAAAGCGACAATCCGGGCACGAAGATGAATCTCGCCCGGATTCTGATGGAAGGTAAGCTCGGTGGTACCGGCCGCCTGGTGATTCTGCCGGTCGACCAGGGCTTCGAGCATGGCCCGGCGCGCAGCTTCGCTCCGAACCCCGCCGCCTATGACCCGCGCTATCACTTCGAGCTGGCCATCGAGGCCGGTCTCTCGGCCTATGCCGCCCCGCTCGGCCCGATCGAGGCCGGTGCCGCGACCTATGCCGGCTCCATCCCGCTGATCCTGAAGGTCAACAGCTCCAACTCGCTGTCGACCACGAAGGACCAGGCCGTGACGGCCACCGTCTCCGACGCCCTGCGCCTCGGCTGCTCGGCCATCGGCTTCACCATCTATCCGGGCTCGGAATACCAGTTCGAGATGATGGAAGAGCTGCGTGAGCTGACGGCGGAAGCCAAGGCCGCCGGCCTCGCCGTCGTCGTGTGGTCCTACCCGCGTGGCCCGATGCTGGACAAGGTCGGCGAGACGGCTCTCGACATCGCCGCCTATGCCGCTCACATGGCCGCGCTGACGGGCGCTCACATCATCAAGGTGAAGCCGCCGACGGAAGCCATCTTCCTCGACGCCGCCAAGAAGACCTACGAGCAGAACCCGGTCGACGTGAAGGACTACGCCGCCCGCATCAACCACATCGTGCAGGCCTGCTTCGCCGGCCGTCGCCTCGTGGTCTTCTCGGGTGGTGAGGCCAAGAGCGCCGAGGCCCTGCTGAACGACGTCCGCGCCATCCATGCCGGCGGCGGCAATGGCTCGATCGTCGGCCGCAATGCCTTCCAGCGCCCGAAGGCCGAGGCCCTCAAGCTGCTGAACGACATTATCGAAGTCTACAAGTCCAAGCCCTGATCCTTCCGTCAGGCTGAAGGCGAAGGCCGGTCCGCAAGGGCCGGCCTTCTCCGTTTTGGGGCGGTCAGCCGAGCAGGTCCTGCCCTAGCCCGGCGCCCCGCCCGCGCTATGCATACCCTCGTTGAAAGAGCTGAAGCCGAGCCCCGCCCCGGCCCAGAGCCGCCGCAGCGCCTCGGCGGAAAACAGCGAGACATGGCCGTTCCGCGGCCCCAGATACCACCAGCCCGTGCCCTGCGCCGCGATATCAGCTGGCTGCAGCAGCGTGGAGAAGAGCACCATTCCGCCCGGCTTCAGCCGCGCGGCGACTTCGGCTGCGACGGCCGCCGGGTCTGGCGCGTGTTCCATCACTTCGAAGCAGGAAATCACGTCGAACTGCCCCTCGGGCGGCGCGCCGCCATCGGCGAAAGGGTCCCAGCTGGTGGCATCGAATCCGGCATCCCGCAGCGTGGCGGCCAGCAGCCCGTCGCCCCCGCCATAGTCGAGCAGGCGCAACCGCTCCCGCTGGGCGCCGAAAATGCCCTGGAGCATCGCGGCCATGCGGCGCGGCCTCTCGCCCTGGTATTCCGGGTCCACCAGCACATACTGGTCGTTATAGATCTCGGCGGCGAAGCGCTCGGGCGCCCAATCGTCGAAATCCGGCGTGAAGAGGAAGGCGCAATCCTCGCAGCGCCAGTAGCTCACCAGCCTGCCCGACGGCGGCAGCACGGCCCCGCGCCCATCCGCGCAGCTCTTGTGGAAATCGGCCCGGCCGAAGAGCGGCGCAGGGCCGCCGCAGATCTTGCATGAAATAGCGGCAGGGGCGGGTTGCATCATCAGCGCAGGATAGGCGCCCATTGTTGATAGAAAGTTATCAAGGGATGTGATCCAAGCTAAGAAAACATCCCCTCTGGGCTCTTGATTGGGCCACCACCCCGTTTCGTGCCACTATCGCGAACCGCCCTCGTCCAGGAACACGTCATGCCCGCCTATCGCTCCCGTACGACAACCCATGGCCGTAACATGGCCGGCGCCCGTGGCCTCTGGCGCGCCACCGGCATGAAGGACGGGGATTTCGGCAAGCCCATCATCGCGGTCGTCAATTCCTTCACCCAGTTCGTCCCGGGCCATGTTCACCTGAAGGACCTGGGGCAGCTCGTCGCCGGCGCCATCGAGAAGGCGGGCGGCGTGGCCAAGGAATTCAACACCATCGCGGTCGATGACGGCATCGCCATGGGCCATGACGGCATGCTCTACAGCCTGCCCTCGCGAGACCTGATCGCCGATAGCGTCGAATACATGGTCAATGCCCATTGCGCCGACGCGATGGTCTGCATCTCCAATTGCGACAAGATTACCCCCGGCATGCTGATGGCCGCGATGCGGCTCAATATCCCGGTCGTGTTCGTCTCCGGCGGCCCGATGGAGGCCGGCAAGGTCATCCTGAGCAATGGCCAGGAGCGCGCGGTCGACCTGATCGACGCCATGATCGCGGCGGCCGACAGCAACGTCTCCGACGCCGATGTGGCCGTCATGGAGCGCTCGGCCTGCCCGACCTGCGGCTCCTGCTCGGGCATGTTCACCGCCAATTCGATGAACTGCCTCACGGAAGCCCTCGGCCTGGCCCTGCCTGGCAACGGCACCATCCTGGCCACCCATGCCGACCGCAAGGACCTCTTCCTCGAGGCCGGCCGCCTGATCGTCGAGATTACCCGCCGTTATTACGAGACGGAGGACGCCTCCGTCCTGCCGCGCAACATCGCCACCGTCCCGGCCTTCCGCAACGCCATGGCGCTCGACATCGCCATGGGCGGCTCGACCAATACGGTGTTGCACCTCCTGGCGGCCGCGAATGAAGGCGGCGTCGATTTTGACATGCGCGAGATCGACGTGCTGTCCCGCAAGGTGCCGGTGCTCTGCAAGGTCGCGCCTGCGGTGCAGAACGTGCATGTGGAAGACGTCCATCGCGCGGGCGGCATCATGGGCATCCTGGGCGAGTTGGACCGTGCCGGCCTGCTCGACACCACCGTCTCCCGCGTCGATGCGCCGACGCTGGCCGAGGCGCTCGCCAAATGGGACGTGACGGTGAACCAGGACGAGGCCGTCCATACCCTCTTCAAGGCGGCGCCGGGCGGCGTGCCCACCCAGGTCGCCTTCAGCCAGAAGAGCCGCTGGAAGGAGCTGGATCTCGACCGCGAAAAGGGCGTGATCCGCAATGCCAAGACGCCCTTCTCCAAGGATGGCGGCCTCGCGGTGCTCTACGGCAACCTCGCGGTTGACGGCTGCATCGTGAAGACGGCGGGCGTGGACGAGAGCATCCTGAAATTCTCCGGCCCGGCCCGCATCTTCGAGAGCCAGGACGCGGCGGTGGACGGCATTCTCGGCGGCAAGGTGGTGCCGGGCGATATCGTGCTCGTCCGCTATGAAGGCCCGCGCGGCGGCCCCGGCATGCAGGAGATGCTCTATCCGACGAGCTATCTGAAGTCGAAGGGCTTGGGCAAGAAATGCGCCCTCGTCACCGATGGTCGCTTCTCGGGCGGCTCCTCGGGCCTGTCGATCGGCCATGTCTCGCCGGAAGCGGCCGAGGGCGGCACCGTCGGCCTGGTCGAGGAGGGTGACACCATCCATATCGATATCCCCAACCGCTCCATCGTGCTCGACGTGCCGGATGACGTGCTCGCCGCCCGCCGCGCCGCGATGGAAGCCAAGGGCGAGGCGGCCTGGAAGCCGGCCGAGCCGCGCAAGCGCTATGTCTCGACGGCGCTGCAGGCCTATGCCGCCATGGCGACCTCGGCGGCCAAGGGCGCGGTGCGCGACCTGTCGCTGCTCAAGAAGCTGGCGCGGTAGGGGCACCGCCCCCACACGACCGGCTAGGGTTGCGGTGGGCGCCGCCCCCCACACAAATGGTTAGGTTCGTGGGGGCGCCGCCCCCACACAAACGGTTAGGTTCGTGGGGGCGCCGCCCCCACACCCCGGCCGGGGTGGTTTGACAACCCCGGACCCCGCAGCATTTTGCTGCACCGCGATACCGGTCATGGATTGTTAAGAAATATAGATGATGCGGCATATAATGCCGCTTTTTCTGTATGTAACTGTCTTCGTCATCCGGTAACGTCCGGCTCCGCAATTAATTGGAGCCGGTCCCGTGCCTGTCCTTTCCCCCCGCGCTGAGCGCCTTTTGCGCCATTTTCTCGGCCATGGCGCGCTCCTCGGCATGCTCGCCCTCGCGGCCTGCGCGCCGCAGCAGCCCTATGCCTCCGGCGTGCAGACCATGCAGCTCGACCCCTCGACGCGCGGGCCCGTGGGCGGCGTCGGGATCGAGGGGCAGGACATCATGGCCATGACCGACCAGATGATGCGGGACATGCTCCAGAACCCGCTGCTGGCCAATGCCTCCCGCCCGCCGCAGGTCATCATCGATGCGCAGTATTTCCAGAACCTCTCCTCCCAGCGCCTGAACGTGAACGCCATCACCGATCGCCTGCGCGTGGGCCTCACCCGGGCCTCGCAGGGGCGGATGGTCTTCGTCTCGCGCGAGAGCTTCGGCATGGTCGCTCAGGAGCGCCAGATGCGCCGCAGCGGCCAGGTGGATGTCGGCACCCGCGGCCTCACCCGCGCCCAGGCCGGGGCCGATTACCGGCTCGTCGGGCGCATCAATTCCATCGACCAGCGCAGCATGGGGACCGGCATGGTCCAGCGCTACAACCAGATCTCCTTCGAAATGGTCGATATGGAACGCGGCACCATCGTCTGGTCGGGCATCTATGAATTCGCCCGCGCTGCCGCTGACGACATCGTCTATCGCTAGAGGAAAGCCCGGATGACCGCCCCCCGCACCCGCCGCGCCCTCGCGGCAACCGTCGCCCTCTCCGCCCTGCTGAGCGCCTGCGTGCAGAACCAGCAGCCCGTGGCCTCGGCGCAGGAAATCCAGACCTATACGGCCAATTACCCCCCCGAGCTCCAGCGCCTCTATGCGCAGGTGCCCGCGCAGGGGAAGCGCAACCTGGTCCTGAACCACATGCGCGCCGGCTTGGCCGCGATGGATCTCGGCCATTTCACCCATGCCGAGGCCAGCTTCGACGAGGCCCTGGCGGTGATCGAGGCGATCTATGCCGACAATCCCGATGCCGAGCGCGCCCGCTCCGTCTGGTATGCGGAATCGGTGAAGGATTTCAAAGGCGAGCCCTATGAGCGCGCCATGGCCTATTACTACCGGGGCCTGCTCTACATGATGAAGGGCGACTATCAGAACGCCCGCGCCTCCTTCCGCGGCGGCCTGCTGCAGGACAGTTTCATGGAGGCCAATGAGCGCATGGCCTCCGATTTCGGCGCCCTCGCCTTCCTCGAAGGCTGGGCCGGGCGCTGCGCCAATTTCGATCCGGGCACGGTCAATGCCTCCTTCACCGAGGCGGCGGCGCGGAACCCGGGCCTCGGCGCCCCGCCATCAAGCGCCAATACGCTCATGATCGTCGAAACCGGCGCGGCACCGCGGAAGCTCCAGGCCGGCGACCGGCGGGAAGTGCTGCGCTATGCGCGCGCGAATCCGGCCGGCGTCTCCACCGCGCGCTTCGTGCTCGGCGGCCAGAGCGTGCAGGGCGTGGAAGCGGAAGACCTCTACTACCAGGCCGCGACCCGCTCCGGCCGCTGGGTCGATGCGGTGAATGAGGGCAAGGTCCAGTACAAGCAGGGCACCGAGGTCGCCGGGCAGGTGGCGACGGCCGCCGGCGCCGGGCTTCTCGCCGCTTCGGCCGCCACGGGCAATCGCGACATGGCCGGCGCGGGTGCGGCGGTGCTGCTCGTGGGCCTCATCGCCCAGGTCGCGGCGGATTCCATGAAGACCGAGGCCGATGCCCGGCAGTGGGACAACCTGCCCGGCAATATCGTGCTGGCCACCACCACCTATGCGCCGCCTTCGAGCAACCGCCGCAACGCCCCGGCACCCGGCGCGCCGAACGCCGAGGCGGTGATCGACCGCAATGGCGCGACGATGACGCGGAGCCTGCGCTACAGCCAGGCTGGCGGCTGCGCCCTCGCCTGGGGGCGTGAACTGCCCGCGACGCGCATCCCCGACGAGGCGCCCTTCAGCCGGCCGGGAGGGCGGTGAGATGCTGGCGCGTCCGGTCCTGCTCATCGGCCTGGCGCTGGCCGCCGCGGGCTGCGCGCCCCAGCGCGCGCCCACGCCCTGCGACGATCCCGCCAGCCTCAACCTCTCGGCCGCCTCTCGCTACGGCATGCTGCCCGCAACGCCGCAGCCATCCATGTCCATCGGCCGGATGGGCGCGCGGATCACCGAATCCGACCTCGCGAGCGTCGCCTATGTGGACGACGTCCGAGCCGGCCGGACGCCGAACGGGGCGGGGGTGGTCTCCCTCCGCGTCTTCAACTGCTCGGCGACCCCGCTGCAGGTCGAGGGCTCGGTGCAGTTCCTGAACGGCTATGGCGTGGAATCCGAGGCGCCGACGGTCTGGCAGCGCATCTTCGTGCCGCCGCGCAGCAGCCGGGCCTTCGAGGCGCTGGCCGTCAATCCAGGTGCGGCCAGCTTCATGGTCGATCTGCGGGAGGGCCGCTGAGATGCGCGCGCCCCTTCTGGCCGCCCTCCTGACGCTCACCGCGCCCGGCCTTGCCCTGGCCCAGGGCGAGGCGATCGGGCGCGACGGCTATCGGCGCGACGTGCCGCAGGTGCTGAGCCCGCCCCGCCCGCCCGCGCCGCCGCCTGAGACGCCCTTCGAGACGGCCTATCGCCGGGCGGGCCGCCCGCGCGTGATCCTCTTCTTCAACCGCGACATCACTGACCGGACCCGGGCGGGCATCGTGCTCTCCGAGCGCGAGCAGCTTACGGCACGCGGTTCCCTCGACGCGCAGGTGACGCCCGGCTCGCCCCCGGCCTCGCCGCCCGCGCTGACGAAAAATGTCGATGTGCCGCCCGCCGATCCGAAGCTGACCGAAGGCCGCCTCCAGGCGCAGGAGGAGCGCCAGGCCGAGCGCAGCCGCGAAGTCACCGTCCGGCGGGAGGCGAGCGGCAGCCGCGCTTCGGTGATGGACGAAGCCTCGCAATGGCTCTTCGAAAGCGCCTTCACCAACCGGCTGGTGGCCGAGAAGGTGAAGCTGGTGGACCGTTCCGTCGCCATCCGGCTGGCGGGCACGATGCGCACCGATGATCCGCAGCAGCTCGAGATGGCGGCGCTTCGGCAGCATGCCGACCTCGTCCTGCTCGTGCGCGCCGCCCCCCTGCCGGACGACAACCAGCTGATCTTCCGCGTCACGGCGGTCGATACCCGCAACGGGCAGCTCGTCACCGACGATATCCTCCTACCGCAAGTCACCGGCGGGGCGCGGAACGCGGCGGCGGGCGAGGCGGCGGCCACGCAGCTCGTGCAGCGGCTGATCGCGGTCTGGAACCCCCGGCCGCGCTGATACGGGGCCTGGGCATCGACCAGGCTTCACGGCCGGGGGGGGGCGGGGCCTGTCCGCGCTGACCCGGGCGACACACGGCTGGGCGACAAGGGCCCCGGCAATATTCGGCCCAGCAATCTAGGGCATGACGACACGGGCGCGACGCCGCCGGGAGGGCTGGCCCTCCCGGCGCGCAGCCCGTAATTTCCGGGCATGGACGAAAACGGCCGCCCCAATATCCCCGAATTCACCGTCGCCGAGCTTTCCGGCGCCGTGAAGCGCACGCTCGAGGGCGCCTTCGGCCGCGTCCGCGTGCGGGGCGAGGTGGTGGAGTGCAAGGCCTATGGCCCCACGCGCTTCTATTTCTCCCTGAAAGATGCCGAGTCGGGCGCCAAGCTGAACAGCGTCGTCTGGGCCTGGTCGGCCGGGCGTTCGGGGGTGAAGCCCGAGAATGGCGTCGAGGTCATCGCCACCGGGCGCCTGACCACCTATGCCGACCGCTCCAATTACCAGCTCGTGGTCGACCGGCTGGATTTCGCGGGCGAAGGCGCGCTGCTGGCCCGCATCGAGATGCTGCGCCGGCGCCTGGAGGCCGAGGGGCTCTTCGACCCCGAGCGCAAGAAGCCCATCCCCCGCCTGCCCCGCGTCATCGGCGTGGTGACCAGCGAGCGCGGCGCCGTCATCCAGGATATCCGCACCACCCTCGCCCGCCGTTTCCCGCGCCATCTCATCCTCTGGCCCGTCGCGGTGCAGGGGCCGGGCTCGGCCGAGCAGGTGGCCGAGGCCATTCGCGGCTTCGACGCCATCCGCCCCGGCGGCCCGGTGCCGCGCCCGGATGTGATCATCGTCGCCCGCGGCGGCGGCAGCCTCGAAGACCTCATGGCCTTCAACGAGGAGGTGGTGATCCGCGCCGTCGCCGATTGCCGCATCCCGCTGATCTCGGCGGTGGGGCATGAGACCGACACGACGCTGATCGACTTCGCCTCGGACCGCCGCGCGCCCACGCCCACCGCCGCCGCCGAAATGGCCGTGCCGGACCGGGCGGAGCTGATGGCCGCGCTCTCCCAGACCGCCGCCCGCCTCTACCAGGCCGGCCGCGCGCGGCTGGATCGCTCGCGCCTGCGCCTCTCCCGCGCCGAAGCGGGGCTGCCGGACCTGCCCTCGCTCCTGGCGGGCGCCCGGCAGCGGCTGGACGATCGCGGCTACCGGCTCGACCAGGCGCCGATGGTGCTGCTCCGCGCTCGCCAGTCGCAGCTCGGCCAGCTCGCCGCCCGCCTGCCGCATCCGCGCGAGGCCATCGCCGCCCGCCGCGCGACGCTGGTGCTCCAGACGGCCCATGCCCGCGCGGCGCTCAACGCCCTGCTCGCCCGCCGCCGCGCGGGGTTCGACGCGGTGGCGCCCCGCCTGCCCCATCCGCGCGCCGTGATCGACGGCGCCCGCGCGGCGCTCGGCATGCAGGGCCAGCGCGCGATGGCCGCCTGGGAACGGCAATTCGCGCAATACGAATCCCGCCTCATGCGCGTGCCCGACCCGACCCCGCGCCTCGAAGCACGGCTGCATCGCGGCCGCGAGCGGCTGGAGGGGCTGGCGGCCCGGCTGGAGGCCAGTTCCTACCACGCGGTGCTCAATCGCGGCTTCGCCCTGGTGCGCGGCGCCGATGGCGAGCCGCTGACCAGCGCCGCCGCGGTCGCGCCCGGCGCCGCCCTGCGCCTGACCTTCGCCGATGGCGAGGTGGGGGCCACGGCCGATGGCAAGGCAGCGCCGAAGAAGCGCGGCAAGCCGGATGAGCCGCAGCAAGGCGCATTGCTCTGAGGGACCCTGGGAAGGCTCTGCCTTCCCAGACCCATCCGCCAGGGGACGGCGTCCCCTGGACCGGCATCACCTGAGTGAATGCAGGGTTCGGGGTGATCACACCACCGCGATGGGGGTGCGCCCCCCCCCCGCCTCGTTTCTCGGCACCTTCGGTATGGGAACATGCGCCCGTTTTATTGTCCGCCCCCCCGAGGTGCAGGGCCGCAGCCGCGGCGCTAAGCTCCCCGCATGACGACGCAGCCCCACACCCGCCGCGCCCTTCTCGGCGCCGGCGCCGCCCTGGCCCTGGCCCGCAAGGCGGCCGCCGCGCCGGAGAGCCTCGCCTTCGCCCGCGAGCCCGCGCAGGGCATGCTGGTGACCGGCCGCACCGCGCCGGGCACGCGGCTCGCGCTTGATGGCCGCAATGTCCGCGTCAGCCCGGCGGGGGATTTCGCCTTCGGCTTCGGGCGCGATGCCGGGCCGCAGGCGAGCCTGCATATCACCCACCCCGACGGCCGGGCCGAAACCCGCAGCCTCGCCATCCATAAGCGCGAATGGCGCACGCAGCGCATCAACGGCCTGCCCGAGCGCATGGTGACGCCCCCTGATGAGGTGATGGCCCGCATCCGCGCCGAGCAGGAGCGGCTGAACGCCACCCGCCGCGTCGATACGCCCGAGGCCTGGTTCGCCGAGGGCTTCCTCTGGCCGGTGCATGGGCCGATCAGCGGCGTCTATGGCAGCCAGCGCATCCTGAACGGCCAGCCCCGCGCGCCGCATCTGGGGCTGGATATCGCGGCCCCCACGGGCAGCACCGTGGTCGCCCCCGCCACCGCCCGGGTGGCCCTGGTGGGCGATCTCTATTTCACCGGCAATACCGTGATCCTCGACCACGGCCATGGCGTCGCGACCTTCCACGCCCATCTCTCCCGCGTGGATGTGCGCGAGGGCGACCATCTGCCGCGCGGCACGCCCTTCGGCGCGGTGGGCGCCACGGGGCGCGTGACGGGGCCGCATCTGCATCTCGGCCTTTTCTGGTTTTCAACCTCTCTCGATATCCAGCCGCTGCTGTCAGCCGAATGAGCCCTGGCGCGTTAAGGGGGCAGCAAGGTCTGTCCCGGAAAATGCGCCTATGTCCAGCGCCACGATCCCGCCTCGCTCTGGCGAGACGCATGCCCCGATCATCGCCCTCTTTCCCGGCGATGACGTCGCCCTCGCCGCCATCGAGCGGCTGGGCCTGCGGCTGCTGCGTTTCGCCGGGCCGGGCGTGGCGGTGCTGGATTATCAGGCCGGCTGCACGGGCAAACTCTACCAGGCCGGCGCGACGCTGGTGATCGACTGACGGGTTCATGACACGCAGCATGATACCGTCGATCGTTTGACACACGAGGCCGGAACGTGATTTCCTTCATCCCCACGGCAGGAGGAAGAAAAATGTCGATCCAGCTAGGCCAAACGGCTCCGGACTTCACCGCCCAGACCAGCCAGGGCGAGATCAGCTTCCATGAATGGCTCGGGAATTCCTGGGGCGTGCTCTTCAGCCATCCCAAGGACTATACCCCCGTCTGCACCACGGAACTGGGCGAGACGGCCCGGCTCAAGCCGGAATTCGACAAGCGCGGCGTGAAGGTGATCGGCCTCTCGGTCGACCAGCTCACCAACCATGCCGGCTGGGAAGCCGATATCAAGGAAACCCAGGGCACGGCCGTTAATTTCCCGATCATCGCCGACCACGATCGCAAGGTCTCGACGCTCTATGGCATGATCCACCCCGAGGCCGACCCCTCGGTGACGGTGCGCGTCGTCTATGTGATCGATCCGAACAAGAAGGTCCGCCTTTCGCTGACCTATCCGCCCTCGACGGGCCGGAACTTCGCCGAGATCCTGCGCGTCATCGACAGCCTGCAGCTCACCGACAAGCACAAGGTGGCGACGCCGGTGAACTGGCAGCCGGGCGATAAGGCCATCATCGTGCCCTCCGTCTCGGATGCCGATGCCAAGGAGCGCTTCCCCCAGGGTTGGGAAGCGCAGAAGCCCTATCTGCGCTGGGTGAAGGTCTGAACCGATGACGAGTGGCGCGGTTCGGGGTGTGGGGCGAGTGGATGGCTTCTGGGGCGCGGTGGGCCATACGCCCCTCATCCGCCTCGCCCGCGCCTCGGCCGCGACGGGGTGCGAGATCCTCGGCAAGGCCGAGTTCATGAATCCGGGCGGCTCGGTGAAGGACCGGGCCGCGCTGGGCATCCTGAAGGACGCCATGGCCCGCGGCCTGCTCACCCCCGGCAAGCCGGGCACAGTGGTCGAGGGCACGGCGGGCAATACCGGCATCGGCTTAGCGCTGGCGGCCAATGCCATGGGCTGGCGCAGCACCATCGTGATGCCCGAGACCCAGAGCCGCGAGAAAATCGACTTCCTGCGCATGATCGGCGCCGATCTGCGCCTCGTCCCGGCCAAGCCGTTTTCCGACCCGGGCAATTACGTCCATGTCTCTCGCCGCATCGCGGAGGAGGAAGGCGGCGTCTGGGCCAATCAGTTCGACAATCTCGCCAATGCCCGCGCCCATGAGGAGACGACCGGCCCCGAAATCTGGGAGGAGACCGGCGGCAAGATCGACGCCTTCACCTGCGCCTGCGGCACCGGCGGCACGCTGGCCGGCATCGCGCGGGCGCTGAAGGCGCGCAATCCCAAGATCCGCACCGTGCTGGCCGATCCGGCGGGCTCGGCGCTCTACAACTGGATCTCGTCCGGCGAGGTGAAGGCGAGCCCGGGCAGTTCCATCACCGAGGGCATCGGCCAGGCGGCGCGCGTGCCGGGCAATCTCGAAGGCGCACCCATCGACGAGGCGATCCGGATCGAGGACCCGGCGGCGCTGGAGCAGGTTTTCGGCCTGCTGATCGAGGAAGGGCTCTCGGTGGGCGGCAGCGCGGGGATCAATGTCGCGGCGGCCATCGAGGTGGCCCGTCGGCTCGGGCCGGGGCACACCATCGTCACCATCCTTTGCGATGGCGGCTCGCGCTATCAGTCGAAGCTCTTCAACCCGGACTTCCTGCGCGAGCGGAACCTGCCCCTACCGCGCTGGCTGGCCTGAGCCAGCCCGCGCTAGGGCAGCCTACTCCGCCGCGAGCGCGTGCTGAACGGGCGGGGTATTGCGCACGCGAACCAGGGTGAAGAGGCCGATCGGCGGGCAGTTCTCCTGCGCCTCCACCTCGGCCTGCTTCGGGTCGAGCAGGTCCGTCAGCTCGAAATCCGGGTGCCAGCCGAGCACGCGGGCGAGCGGCGCCATGCTGCGCTCCACCCACCAGCGCGGGCCGGACTGCGCCGCGAAATGGTTCACGAAAAGCAGGTGGCCGCCGGGGCGGACCACGCGGCTCATCTCGGCGAAGAGCTTCTTCGCATCGGGCACGACGCTCGCGGTGAACATCGCGACGGCGATGTCGAAGGAGGCATCGGCGAAGGCCATCTTCTCCGCGTCCATCTCGAGCAGGCCGCCGACATGGGCGAGCTTCTCGTTGGAAACACGTTCCTGCGCCTTCTGGAGCATCTCGCGGGAGAGGTCGATGCCGACCACCCGCTTCTCGGCGCGATAGAGCGGCAGCGCCAGGCCGGTGCCGACGCCCACCTCGAGCACGTCGGTGCCCGGCAGGCGGTTCGCGGCCTCGACCGCGCGGCGGCGGCCGGGCGCGGAGACACCGCCGAAAACCAGATCATAGAAGCCGGCCCAGCGCCGGTAGGCGTCCCGCACGGAATCCGCGTCGAGCGTGGCGCGGGGGTGATCCCGTTCCGCCTCGCCGCCTGACGCTCGGAGCATCGTCGACATGCCGTAACCTTAGCCTTCCTCGCCAGCGGCCGAAACCTGCCGCGGCGATGTCGCCATGGCGGTCGTCGGACAAGCCCTATTCCGCTAGACCAGCAGGCGCCGCGATGCAAGCCGATGTGCGGCGGGCGCCATCAGGCTTCTGTCATCGCCCGTCCATCCGCCGGCAATATCGGCCTGACAATGTCATGCGCCGGATCAAGCTTTCACGAAACTCGCCGAGATGGCGCCGCGTTGCGCTCTCGCCCCAGCCTGAGTTGTCATCGGGCGGGCCGTCCCGAATAGCATATCCGAAATGGCAAGTCGCAGGTGGAGCCGCTCATGACGCGTAGCCTGATCGCACTGCTGGCGCTGAACTTCTTCATGTCGGACGTGCGGGACGGGCTGGGGCCCTTCCTGGGCGTGCTGCTCCAGGCCCAGGGCTTCCCACCGGCCGAGATCGGCGTGGTGATGACGCTGGGCGGGCTACTGGGCGTGGTCGCCTCCATTCCCCTCGGCGCGCTGATCGATGCCTCGCGGGCCAAGCGCATGGTGCTGGCCATCGCGACGGTGGGCGTGACCATCGCCTGCGGGGCGATTTTCCTCGCCCCCTATTTCGGCGTGGTCGTGGCGGCGCAGACGGTGGCCGGCGTCGCGGGCGCGGCCTTCGCCCCGGCCATCGCCGGCCTCACGCTCGGCCTCGTCGGCCAGCGCGGCTATGCGGAGCAGCTCGGCAGGAACGAGGCGGCGAATCACGCGGGCAATATGGTCGCAGCACTCGCGGCGGGTGGGCTTTCCTATCTCTTCGGCCTGCCGGCGGTGCTCGCCCTCATGGCCGGGCTCGCGGTGATGGGCCTGCTGGCGCTCGCCGCCATCGACCCCGCCGATATCGACCATGCCGCCGCGCGCGGCCTCGCCGAGGGGCAGCCGGAGGGCGAGAAGGCCTCGCTAGGCACGCTTCTGGCCCGCCCCGCGCTGCTCGTGCTGGCGGTGACCATGGCGCTCTTCCACCTCGCCAATGCCTCGATGCTGCCGCTGCTGGGCCAGGCCATGGTGGCGCGCGGCGCGGGCGATCCGGGCGCCTATACGGCGGCCACCGTCGTCATCGCCCAGGCGAGCATGATCCCCGTGGCACTGCTGGCCGCCCGCTGGTCGGAGAAGGTCGGATTCGGGCCTGTCATGCTGGTGGGCCTCGCGGCGCTGCCGATTCGCGGCCTCATCGCCGGGCTCTCGGCCGACCCGTGGATTCTCGTGCCGGTGCAGATTCTCGACGGGGTGGGCGCGGGCACGCTCGGCGTCGCCATGCCCGGCATGGTCGCGCGGCTGACGCGGGGCACCGGCCATACCAATGCCGCGCTGGGCGCCATCCTGGCCATTCAGGGCGTCGGCGGGGCGCTGAGCGCGGCTCTGGGCGGGACGGTGGCGCAATATATGGGCTATGGCGCGGCCTTCCTCGTTCTTGGCGCCATCGCGCTGGTCGCGGTGCTGCTCTGGCTGCTGGCCGAGCGCTTCCTGGAAGGGGCGCGCGGCGGGGTGCCCGCATAAAAATTCACGTAACTCGAAACAACGCATGACAGGCGCTTGACGGCGGGCGCGGCACCCCATAAATCGCCTCCCACGCCGAAAGGCTGACACCTCCTCGCCCAGGTGGTGGAATTGGTAGACGCGCTGGCTTCAGGTGCCAGTGACCGCAAGGTCGTGAAGGTTCGAGTCCTTTCCTGGGCATTTTACCGACTATGAGTGACGTGAGCGGCACGCGGCAATGAACTTGCCACGGCGCCTTTTCGTCGTTTCTGTGGACCGTCCCGCGATGCCCGGAGAGACCCTGTTCATGCCGAATGCGACCATCCATCTGCATCGTCATGACCTGCCGGACGGGCTGGACCTCGGCCCCGTCGTCGCCATCGATACCGAGACCATGGGCCTCAAGCCGCATCGCGACCGGCTCTGCCTCGTGCAGCTCTCCTCGGGCGACGGCACGGCCCATTGCGTGCAGATCATCCCGCCCTCGCTCGGCGGCCGCGGCAGCGACTGCCCCAATCTCAAGCGCCTGCTCGAGAACAAGGAGCAGGTGAAGCTCTTCCACTTCGCCCGCTTCGACGTCGCCATCCTGCACAAGGCGCTGGGCGTGGAGATGGCCTCCGTCCGCTGCACCAAGATCGCCGCCAAGCTCGTGCGCACCTTCACCGACCGCCACGGGCTGAAGGACCTCTGCCGCGAGCTGCTGGGCGTGGAGATCTCGAAGCAGCAGCAGAGCTCGGATTGGGGCGCGCCCAACCTCTCCCCCGAGCAGCTCGCCTATGCGGCCTCGGACGTGCTGCATCTGCACGCGCTCTGGGCCAAGCTGGAGGGGCTGCTGATCCGCGAGGGGCGGCTCGAACTGGCCCAGGCCTGTTTCGACTTCCTGCCCGCGCGCGGCAAGCTTGACCTTCTGGGTTATGAAGACCCCGACATCTTCGCCCATTGAGGCGGCGATGCGCGACATTTCCGCGTCGGTTCCCTCTCAGTTTGGCACGATTCTTGTCGAAGCCCTACGGAACCCCCTCATCCGCGTTGACCCGACCCGCGAGGCACCCCATACAGGGGGCGTGATGACCTTCGCGCGCGCCTTCATGCCGGCCCCCGCCGCCCGCCTCGCGGGCGATGCGTGCCCGCGCCCATGGCGCGGCGCAATCGGGGAGCGCCAATGACCGGCCAGCCCGATCGCAAGCCCACCATCCTGCCCAGCGGCGGCAATGGCACCCGGCGGATCATCACCCCGTCCCGCGCACGCCAGACCATCACGCCCGGCGCCATCACGCGCCATCGCGTCGCGGTCACCATTGCGAAGTGGCTGCTGCCCGTCGCGGCGCTGGCCCTGCTCTCGCTGCTGGTGCTCTGGCCGGAACTGGATCGCGAGGGCGACCGCGGCCGCCTTTCCTTCCGCCGCACCACGCAGGTCTCGCCCGAGGCGGCGCGGGTGATCAACCCGCGCTACCAGGGCGTGGACAATACCGACCGGCCCTTCACCGTGACCGCGAGCGTCGCCGCCCAGCGCGGCACGAGCAATCAGGTGGATCTCGACAAGCCGCGGGCCGATATCTCGCTCGGCAACGGCGCATGGGTGCTGCTGGAATCCGACAAGGGCCTGCATGACCGGGACAAGAACACGCTCGATCTCGATGGCCATGTCACCCTCTGGCATGACAACGGCATCACCATGACCACCGGCAGCGCCGCCATCGACCTGACGGGCGGCAATGCGTCGGGCAATACCCCCGTGGCGGCGCAGGGGCCTTTCGGCACCCTGACGAGCGACGGCTTCTCCCTCATCGATCGCGGCCGGGTGGTGGTCTTCACCGGCCATGCCCATGCCGTGCTGGAGGGCAGCAGCCCATGAGCCGCCGAAATCCGCTTCTCGCCGCCCTGCTCGCAGCCCCCCTCGCCGCCTTCGCGGGCCAGGCGGGCGCGCAGCAGCTCGACATGACCAAGGGCGGCCCCGTCGAGGTCACCTCCAGCGACGGCATCGAATGGCGCCAGGACGAGCAGGTGGTGATCGCGCGCGGCAATGCCCGCGCGGTGCGCGACGGCGTGACGCTCGACGCCGACCGCATCATCGCCCGCTATCGGCCCCGCGCCGGCCAGACTGCTCCCGCCACGCCGGAAGCGGCCGTGGGCGGCGCCGTCTCGGGCTCCAGCAGCGAGATCTGGCGGCTGGAGGCGGAAGGCAATGTCCGCATCACCAGCCAGGACGAGCGCGCCCAGGGCGAGCGCGCGGTCTATGACATGGACCGCGCCGTGATGGTGATGACGGGCGGCAATCTGCAGCTCACCAATCCGGACAATACCATCACCGCCCGCGACAGCCTGGAATATTGGCCGCAGCGGCGCATGGCGGTGGCGCGCGGCAATGCCTTGGTCGTCACCAAGGACGGCCGGCGCATCGCCTCGGACGTGCTTGTGTCCTACTTCCTCGATCAGGGCGCCCCCGCCCCCAGGGCCACGGCCCGCCAGGGCGGCGGCACCGTGCCGGGCTCGGGCAGCCGGATCGACCGCGTCGAGGTCTTCGGCAATGTCGAGATCCGCACCGCGGCCGAGGTGGTGCGCGGCGATCGCGGCGTCTACAGCCCGGTGACCGCCCTGGCGCGGCTGCTCGGCAATGTCCGCATCACGCGCGGAGAGAACCAGTTGCACGGCCAGGAAGCCATCGTGAACATGCAGACCAATGTCGCCCGCCTCGTCGCCGCCCCCGGGCAGCGCGTGCAGGGCGTGGTCATGCCGAATTCGGCCGGGCCTCAGCAGGGCAATCAGCCGGGCAACCAGGCCCCCGCGGGGCGTCAGCCATGAGCGAGACCCTGCGCGTGGTGCCCGGCGAGGCGCCCAGCCCCACCGGCAATGGCCTGGTCGCGGTCGGCCTCGGCAAGCGCTACAAGAAGCGCCCCGTGGTGCGCGGTGTCTCCATCGGCGTGCGCCGTGGCGAGGCCGTGGGCCTGCTCGGCCCCAACGGCGCCGGCAAGACCACCACCTTCTACATGATGACCGGGCTGGTGCAGCCGGACGAGGGGCAGGTCTTCCTCGACGGGCATGACGTCACCACCCTGCCCATGTATCGCCGCGCCCGCCTCGGCCTCGGCTATCTGCCGCAGGAGGCCTCGATTTTCCGGGGCCTCTCGGTCGAGGACAATATCATGGCCGCCCTCGAGGTGGTGGAGCCGAAGCGCGACCGGCGCGAGCAGATGCTCGACAGCCTGCTCGCCGAATTCGGCATCGCCCATCTCAGGCGCGCGCCCTCCCTCGCCCTCTCGGGCGGCGAGCGCCGCCGCTGCGAGATCGCGCGCGCCCTGGCCACCCACCCGGCCTATATCCTGCTCGACGAGCCGCTGGCCGGCATCGACCCCATCGCCGTGGGCGAAATCCGCGATCTGGTGAAGCACCTCAAGAATCGCGGCATCGGCGTGCTGATCACCGACCACAATGTCCGCGAGACGCTCGAGATCATCGACCGCGCCTATATTCTCCATGACGGCCAGGTCCTGATGGAAGGCAGCCCGCACGACATCGTCGCGCATGAGGGCGTCCGCCGTGTCTATCTGGGCGAGCGCTTCTCTCTGTGACGGCAGCTCTCCTGGCATCGCTGGTTCACGCGGGCGGTCAGGGGAAGGGTCAGTCAGTGTCTTACGGTTCTGACATGTCACGGCCGCGTGAGGGCTTCGGCTGATGGCGATCGGGCCGCGCCTCGACTTCCGGCAATCCCAGTCGCTGGTGATGACGCCGCAGCTGCGGCAGGCCATCAAGCTGCTGCAGTCGAGCAATATGGAGGTCTCGGCCTTCGTCGAGGAGGAGCTGGAGCGCAACCCCCTCCTCGAGCGCGACGAGCGCCCCTTCGAGCCCGGCCCCGATGCCTTCGCCGAGCGTTTCGCGGCCGAACCCGGCACGGCGACGCCCCCTTCCGAACCGCCCGACGCCTATGAGGCCGCCGCCTCGGCCAGCGTCCTGGAGGGCGCTGCCGCCGCCCTCGACGCGCCGGACTGGAGCTACAGTTACGAGGGCGCGAATGACCCTGGCCCCCGCGGCAGCGGCGGCCGGGCGGATTTCGGCGAGGACGATCGCGGCATCGACGAACTGGTGGCCGAGAAGCCCCGCTCGCTGCGCGAATTGCTGGGCGAGCAGACCCGCCTCGCCTTCACTGACCAGCGGGACCGGCTGATCGCCGCGCAATTCCTCGGCCTGGTGGATGGCGCCGGGCGCATGCCCATGGCCGATGCCACCATCGCCCAGGCCCTGGGCTGCGAGGAGGCGGCGGTCGCCCGCGTCCGTGCCGTCATGCAGCGTTTCGAGCCCGTGGGCATGTTCTGCCGTGACCTGCGGGAATGCCTCGCCGTGCAGCTACGGGAGCTGAACCGGCTCGACCCCGCCATGGCCGCCCTGCTCGACAATCTGGACCTGCTGGCCCGGCGCGACATGCGCGGATTGATGCGCGTTTGCGAGGTGGATGCCGCCGACCTCGCCGATATGATCGCCGAGCTGAAGCGCCTCGACCCCAAGCCCGGCGCGAGTTTCGACGAGCAGCCCATGCAGGTCGTCATCCCCGACGTGCTGATGCGGCGGGACAATGATGGCGGCTGGCTGCTGGAGCTGAACCCCGAGACCATGCCCCGCGTGCTGGTCAATCGTGGCTTCTTCGCCCGCGCCCAGGTGAAGGCCACACGCGAGGCCAAGTCCTTCCTCGCCGAGCATCTGCAATCGGCGAATTGGCTGGTGAAATCGCTCGAGCAGCGGGCCAGCACCATCATGAAGGTCTCGGCCGAGATCGTCCGCCGGCAGGATGCCTTCTTCCGCTACGGCGTCTCCCACCTCCGCCCGCTGATCCTGCGCGACGTGGCCGAGGCGGTGGAAATGCACGAGTCGACCGTCAGCCGCGTGACCGCGAATAAATACGTCGCGACGCCACGGGGTACCTTCGAGCTGAAATATTTCTTTACCACCGCGATTCCGGGCATGGGCGGCGAAACCCATAGCGCCGAAGCGGTGAGGCACCGGATTCGCGCCATGGTGGAGGGCGAAAGCCCGGATGATATCCTGTCCGACGACGCTATCGTGTTGCGGCTCCGTGAAGAAGGCGTGGACATCGCGCGGCGAACAGTGGCCAAATACAGGGAGGCGCTGCGCATTCCATCTTCCGTGCAGCGTAAACGCGAGAAGGCCGTCCCGGCCTGACTTGGCGTTCGCGGGGCTTCCCGCTCCGCTTTCGCCCCGCCTCGCTGGGCGGCCCTTTCTCAATAGAAGAAAGGGGAAATCGCTCATGCATATCGTGGTCGCTGGTAAGCAGGTCGAGACCGGGGACGCTCTCAAGGTTCATGTGAGCGACGGTCTCAAGGGCATTACCCGCAAGTATTTCGACCACGCGCTTGAAGCCCAGGTGACGTTCCGCAAGGACGCCAAGGGCAAGCAGGGTGCGTTTTTCGCCTGTGACATCAATCTCCATGCCGGACGCGGCCTATCCGTCCGTGGCGAGGGCCACGGGACCGACGCGCATCGCGCCTTCGACGAGGCGGCCGAGCATGTGGCCAAGCGTCTGCGCCGCTATCGCCGGCGGGTGAATGAGCATGCCCGTTCCTTCGCCGAGGAGCGGATGCCGGCCGAACAGGCCCGCCAGTTCATCCTCCGCGACGAGCCGGACGATCTGGACGAGGGCGAGACCCCCGCGAGCGAGCAGTTGAACGGCGTGAGCCATACAGACGGGCTGGGTGACGGGGCGGCCGATGGCGCCGCCCATGCGGATGGCGCCGATGGCCATGCGCCCAGCACCGTCGTCGCCGAGACCCATACCGAGATCGCGCGCCTGACGGTGCGCGAGGCCGTCATGCGGATGGACCTGGCGCATACGCCGGTCCTGATGTTCCGCAACCGGGCCCATGGCCAGCTCAACGTCGTCTATCGGCGTCCGGACGGTCATGTGGGCTGGATCGACCCGGGTGACTGACCGGCGCAGCGATCCGGCTATCTGAGCACTGCGTCTGGGGGAGGAGAAATCCTCCCCTTTTTTCATCTGCACGCAATTTCGCGGCAGAATCACGCACGGCAATATGGGAATGCGGCATCACGCCACGAGGAAACGTCATATGTGGCGCATCGCTTCCCGCTTCGCCGGCCCCGGCCGGCGGGCCTTCCTGCCGGCCCTGCTGTTGGCCGGCTTTCTCGCCTTCATGCCCGGCACAAGCCGCGCCGGTTCCCTCTACGATCTCGACCAGCGCTACGGCACCATCGACTTCTCCGTCGGCCTGCTCGGCATGATGGATACGGGCGGCAGTTTCGCCACCTTCCACGGTCGGCTGGATATCGACCCGGCCCAGCCCGAGCGCACGCAGATCGACGTCACCATCGACTGCACCTCCGTCACCATGAAATGGGAGAAGGGCGTGGCGATGCTGCGCTCGGCGGATTACTTCGACGTCGACCACTATCATGAGGCGCGGTTCCGCAGCCTCTCCATCCGCTCCATCGCCGCCGACCGTTTCGAGATCCGGGGCGAGCTTTCCCTGCGCGGAGTGACGCATCCGCTGACCTTGGTGGCGGTGATGACCGACCGGAAGGTCGAGGCGGGGCAGCAGGTCTACGGGCTCAGCGTCTCGGGCAATCTGCGGCGCGGCGATTTCGGGATGGTGGCCGACCGCCCGCTGGTGGGTGACACGGTGAAGCTCGCCATTCGCGTCCGCCTGACACTGCCCGCTACCGGGACCGCCAATGCCGGATGAAACGCCCGGCTGGCGCCCCGCTCAGCGCCGGCTGCACTGGTGGGTGGCGGCGCTGGTCGCGCTGGGCTTCGCCATCGGCCTGACGATGATGCGTGCCGATAGCCTCGGCGTGCTGGTGACCTTCCTGCTCTACCAGATCCACAAGAGCATCGGGCTCGTGGTGTTGCTGCTCGTGCTCTGGAGGCTCTGGCTGCGGCATCGCCATGGGCGGCCACCGGAGGTGGAACTGCCGCACTGGGAGCGCCGGGCGGCGGCCATCGGCCAGGGGCTGCTCTATGCGCTGCTGCTGGTGGTGCCCGTGCTGGGCTATCTGACGGCCAGCGCCGCCCCGATCGGGATCGAGACGCTCTTCCTCTTCGTCATCCCCCTGCCCCCGCTCGTCGCCCCCGACCAGGCGCTCTACGAACAGTTGGAGCCCATCCATCGCGCGGCCGCCTGGGCGCTGGTGCTGCTGGCGCTCGGCCATGCGGGCATGGCCGTGGCGCGCGGGCGGGTCGGGCGTATGCGGGGGCGGTAGAGCAGATCCCGATCAGACGGAATCATCCGATCGGGTGAAGAGGTTCGCGAAAACAAACGGCTCTTGGGGCCCCTACTTCATCCCCAGCACATGCGGCATGCCGTAAAGGCCCGGCGCCTTGCCCGCGACCCATTGCGCCGCGCGCACGGCGCCCGTCGCATAAACGCGACGGTCGAAGGAGCGGTGGGTGAGGATGATCTGCTCCGAGGCGGCGGCGAAGATCATGGAATGCTCGCCCACCAGTTGCCCGCCGCGCAGCGAGGCGAAGCCGATCGGGCCGGTCTTGCGCGCGCCGGTATGGCCGTCGCGGCCGGCTTCCACGCCCACTTCCTCCAGCGTCGAGCCCCGGCCCTCGGCGACGGCCCGGCCCATGGCGACGGCGGTGCCCGAGGGCGCATCGACCTTCTGGCGGTGATGCATTTCGACGATCTCGACATCGTATTGCTCGGGCGGCAGGGCCGCGCCCATCAGCCGGGCCAGTTCGAAGACCAGATTGGCGCCGGGGGCGAAATTGGCGGCATAGACGATGGGGATGGTCTTCGCCGCCTCGGCCAGGGCCTCCTCATCGGCGGGGGAAAGGCCCGTGGTGCCGAGGATCAGCGGCTTGCCCGCCCGGCAGGCGGCGGCGGCATGGCCCGCGGCGGTATGGGCATGGGTGAAGTCGATCACCACATCCGAGGCGGCCAGCAGCTCGACCATGCCGGGGAAGATGCTCTCGCCCTGCTTGCCCGCGCCGGAACGGCTGGTGCCGCCCGCGAGCACCGCCCCCGCCGCGGCCACTTCCTCGGCCAGGAGCTGGCCCATGCGGCCGGTGATGCCGGCGATACCGATGCGAAGCGACATTGGGGCTTGTCCTGTGGCCGTGAGATCGAGGCCGCAAGGCTTGGCGCCCCGATGTCTCGCGGTCAAGCCGCCTGGAGTTCCTTCACCAGGGCGCGGAGGCGGCCATAGGGCCCCGCGACGTCCGGCCGCAGCAGATGCAGGCGCAGCGCGGGGAAGAAACCCTCCGGCGCGCTGTCGTGGCCCTCGACCATGGCGGCGGCCTCGGCGACGAAGCCCTTCATGGCCTCCGGCGAGGGGGTGGCGCCCTTGGCCCCCGCCTCGTCGATGCGCAGGATGAGGTCGGTCAGCGCCTTGAGCCAGGCGAAGGCCGGGTCATGCATCACGGCCTGGAGCAGGGCATAGGGGTTGCTTTGCGCCGGATGCCCGCTGGACTGCACCGTCAGCAGGGCGCGATGCAGCTCGGCGATGGCATTCGACAGGCGCTTATGCGGGGCATTGGCGGGCGCACGCTTGGGGGCTTGGGACATGCCCTGGTCCTGGATCAACGAGCCACCCTTCGTCAAGCGGGGGTGGTGCCGGGGACTGCGGCGGGGGGCGCTGTGACGCGGCCATGTGAAGGCCCTGCGGAACACAGCCAGGAGCGACGAGCCCTTCGAAGCGCCGCGAGTGAGCGCGCCCCGCAAAGGAAGTCCTGAAGCGCCCGCCCACCCTTCTCAGGCAGGCTTGGTCCGCAGCCCCAGCGCGGCCATCGCCTGCCAATATTCCGGGAAGGTCTTGGCGACGCAGCCCGGGTCCTCGATGGTCACGCCCGCGAGGCGCAGGCCGAGCAGGGCCAAGCTCATGGCCATGCGATGGTCGGCATAGGTATGCAGCCGCACCGGCTGGCCCGCGAAGCCGGGGCGCGGCGTGACGATCAGCTCGTCGCCCTCCTCATGGGCGAGGCCGAGCTTGCCCATCTCCGTCGCCAGGGCCGAAAGCCGGTCGCATTCCTTCACGCGCAGATTGGCGATGCCGGTGAAGCGCACCGGCGCCTCGTTGAAGGCGGCGAGCACGGCCAGCGTCGGCACCGCATCCTGCATCTGCGAGCCGTCGATCACGGCCGGCATCCGCGGGAATTGCGCCATGAAGGCATGGGACTTGGCATCGGGCTGGGTGAAGGCTTCCGCCTCCACGCCGAGGTCGATCTTCCCGCCAGACAGCGCCTCGGCGGCCCAGAAATAGGTCGCGGCCGAGGCATCGGGCTCGATATGCCACTCCGCCGCGTGGTAGCCGCCCGGCTGCACCAGCCAGGTGCCCGGCCCCGTCACCTCGGCTTTGGCACCGAACACGCGCATGGCGGCCAGCGTCAGGTCGATATAGCCCTTCGCGCCGATCTCCTGCCCCGTCAGCGCCACCTCGACCGGGGCATGGCCCTGGGCGGCCAGCATCAGCAGGGCCGAGACATATTGGCTGGAGAGCCCGCCATCGATCTCCATCCGCTGGCCCGAGAAGCCGCCCTTGCCGCGCAGCGTCACGGGCGGGCAGCCGGTCGGCGCCTCGATCTCCACGCCGAGCGCCTTGAGGGCGGCGATGAGCGGGGCGATGGGGCGCTTCTGCATATGCTCGTCGCCGGTGACCACCACCTCGCCCTCGACCATGGCGACGGCGGCCGTCAGGAAGCGCGTGGCCGTGCCCGCATTGCCCAGGAAGAGCGGGGCTTTCGGCGCCAGCAGCCGCCCCGTGCCCGTCACGGTGAAGCTCGTTGCATCCGGCTCGGTGATCTCGATGCCCATCTGCCGCAGGGCCTCGGCCATGTAGCGCGTGTCGTCGCTTTTCAACGCGCCGGTCAGGCGGCTGGTACCGCGCGCCAGGGCCGCGAGCAGCAGCGCCCGGTTGGTGATGGATTTCGAGCCCGGGGGCGCCGCGCGGCCGATGAGCGGCACGCGAGGGGGGATGATGGTGATCGCGTCCTGGCCCTGGCTGGTCATCGTGAAATCCGTCTGGCGTCTGTCAGCTCCGGTTTGGCCCGCGCTCGCCCCGCCCGCAAGCGCATACCCGGCATGACTCCTGCTAGCCGTGGCGGGGCTGGCCGCCGCGGGGGCTTCCCGATAGGCAGCCAGGATCGTCCAGGCGCAAGGTCATCCGCATGTCACGCTGCTTCATCGTCCAGCCCATCCATGAGATCGGCCTCGCCCGCCTGCGCGAGGCGGGGCTGGAGCCGGTGCTGGCGAGCAGCGCGGATCAGGCCGTGGTGGCCCGCGAGGTGGGCGATGCGGTGGCCGTGATCACCCGCGATGCCGGCTTCTCCGCCGCCGCCATGGACGCCGCGCCGAAGCTGCGCATCATCGCCAATCATGGCATCGGGACCAACAAGGTCGCGGTGGATCATGCCGAATCCCTGGGCATTCCCGTCTGCAACACGCCCTATGCCAATGCCCGCAGCGTGGCCGAGCATACGATCGGCCTGATCCTCGCCGTGGCCCGCCGGTTGCTCGAAGGCGACGAGGCGGTGCGCGGGGCGAATTGGGGCTTCCGCTATGCGGGCGGCATGTCGGAGCTTTATGGCAAGACGCTGGGCCTCGTGGGCTATGGCAAGATCGCCCAGATGACGGCCGCCATCGCCCGCAACGGCTTCGGCATGCGCCCCATCGTCTTCTCGCCGCTCGCACCGGATTCGGCCCTGGCCGAGATCGGCGCCGAGCGCGTCGGCAGCCTGCATGAGTTGCTCGCGCGGGCCGATGTGGTCTCGCTCCATCGCCCGCTCCGGCCCGATACCGCGAACTGCATCGACGCCGCCGCCTTCGCCGCGATGAAGCCCTCGGCCATCCTGGTGAACACGGCGCGCGGCGGGCTGATCGACCATGACGCCCTGCTGGACGCCCTGCGCGAGAAGCGCATCGCCGGCGCGGCGCTGGACGTCTTCCCCGTCGAGCCGCCGCCCGCCGAAGATGCGCTCTACGGGCTGAAGAATGTCGTCCTGGCGCCGCATCTGGGCGGGGCGACGGAGGATGCGCTGCGGATCATGGCGCTGGAATGCGCCGAGATGGTCATCGACGCCCTCGCCGGGCGGAAGCCCGCCAATCTGCTGCGCGAGAGCATGTGGGCCGGGCGACGCGAGGCGGCCTGAGGGGGCTTTTCCCCTCAAACTCAGGCTTGTCCTTGAGGGGGCTCCGCCCCCTCAAACTCAAATCTTTCCTTAAGGGGGCTCCGCCCCCTCAAACTCCCCGGCCAGGGGATGCGATCCCCTGGACCGCGATCAAGTAACGGGTTTCCAAAGGCCTCAGGCCTTTGGTGGGGGTTAAAGGGGGCAAAGCCCCCTTCCTGCCTCAGACCCCGTTGGCCTTGAACCAGGCCAGCATCCGCTGCCACCCGGCCTCGGCCGCTTCCTTGCGGTAGCTCGGCCGGTAATCGGCGTGGAAGCCGTGCGGGGCATCGGGGAAGACGACGATCTCCACCGTCTTGCCTGCCGCCTTGGCCCTGGCCGCCGCCGCTTCCACCGCCGAGACGGGAATGCCCGTATCCGCCCCGCCATAGAGGCCGAGCAGCGGGGCCTTCAGCTCGCCCGCGACATCGGTGGGCGTGAGGCCCTGGATGGGGCTGCGCTCGCCGGTCACGGGCCCGTACCAGGCGACGGCGGCCTTCAGGCTGGGGTTATGGGCCGCGTAGAGCCAAGTATTGCGCCCGCCCCGGCAGAAGCCCGTCACGGCGAGGCGCGACGCATCGCCCTTGCCCTGCCCGGCGGCCCAGGTGGCGGTGGCGTCGAGGTCGCTCAGCATGGTCGTATCGGGCGCCTTGCTGATCACGTCGCGCACGATCGCGGTCACGTCGGTCATCTTCGAGAGGTCCGCGATGCGGGCATAGAGTTCCGGCGCGACCGCGAGATAGCCCGCCTTGGCCAGGCGGCGGCAGGTGTCCTTGATGTATTCGTGGACGCCGAAGATCTCCTCGATCACCAGCACGGTCGGGAAGGGCCCCGCCCCCTCGGGCCGGGCGAAATAGGCCGGGATACCGCCATCGGAGACGGGAATGCGCACCTCGCCCGCCTCGATCCCGGCGGTGTCGGTATGGATCACCTGGGCCGAGGCGCCATGCGGCACGGCCATGGTCAGGCCGGTCATCAGCGAGGTCATCATGAAGCCGCGCCGCGCGAAGGGGCCGGTCAGGGCCTCGGCGATGGGATTACGGGCGGGCATCAGGCCGTCGAGGCCCTGCAGATCGTCCATGGCTTTCTCTCTCCTGCCGGGCGGTGAAGCGCCGCCTTGGGCCGGAGATTGGGGGGCCGGGCGGCCCCGCGCAAGCCGGGCCGCCGGGCGCCCTCAGCTGCGCGGAGGCAGCCTTTTCATGATCTTCTCGGCCAGGGCGTCGTAATTCTCATCGAAGTGATGGCCGCCGGGCGTGGAGATGATCTCCGCCTGGCCGGCATCGAAGGCGAGGCAGGCCGTCTCGGCCTTTTCCTCCAGCCCATAGAAGCACTGGATGAGCTTCGGCGGCATGGCGGGGATATCCGGCAGAGTCGGCACTTCGGTCGGGCGGGACATGCCGATGAAATCGCCGAGCTTGATCTCGAAGGCCGCCGTCTTGGCGAAGGCGAGGAGGGAGATGAGCGCCGTGCGATCCTTCGTCTCGGGCTTCATGTTCTTCCAGGCCGCGGGCATCACGTCGGCGCCGAAGGAATAGCCGACGAAGGCGACCTTCGGGCAGTTCCATTCCTCGCAATAGAGCGCGGTGATGCGGTCCAGCTCGGCGCCGACTTCCTCGGGGCTGCGGCGCTTCCAGAACCAGTTGAGGCAGTCGAAGCCCACGACCGGTACGCCATGGGAGGAGAGGAAGCGGCCGATGGTGCGGTCTAGGTCGCGCCAGCCGCCATCGCCGGAGAGGATCACCACGAAGGCATCCGTCACCGGCTTGTCCACCGGCATTTCGATCAGCCAGCGGGACTTGTTGCGGAGCGAGGTGGTGGGGCTGCCATTACCCATGCCCATGGTGAGCAGGGCGCTGGCCCCGAGGCCGGCGCCCAGGCCGGCACGGAGCAGGGAACGGCGCCCCGCCGGCTTGTCGAAAAGGCTCATGCTATTTCCCGATCACGCCGCGCAGGCCGCCCGATTGCAGGGCGGCGACATCGGCCAGCACCACCCAAGGGTCCAGCCCGCCGGCCGTACAGAGGTAGCGCGCTTCCCAGACGGGCTCGAATTTCTCCTTGAAGGCGCGGAGCCCGCGGAAATTGTAGAACTTCTCGCCGCGCCGGAAGATCAGCCCACCCAGCCGGTGCCAGACCGGCGCGAGGCGATGCGCGGCCAGGCCCGAAAGCGGCGCCATGCCGAGGTCGAACCAGGCATGGCCCTGTTCCTTCGCGCGCATGATCAGCTTGAGGAAGAGGAAATCCATGGTGCCGGGCGGCACGTCGGGGACGTGGCGCATCAGGTCCACGCTCACCTGCGTCTCGCGCGGCGCCTTGCCCGGCTCCTGGATCTCGAGCACCGAGGCGAAGGCGATGATCGCCTTGTCCGGCCCGCGCACGATGCCGACGGGGTTGCAGTCCATATAGGCAGCGGTGAAGGTGCCGAGGGAGAAGGCCTTCTCGCGCGCCTTGTGCTCGGCGAGCCAGGCATCGGAGACGCGCGAAAGCTCCGGCATCAGCGGCCCCACCTGCCCCGCCGGCACCACCTCGAAGGTGAGGCCCTCGCGCTCGGCGCGGTTCAGCGCGCTGCGCAGCGGCTGGCGGGATTTGCCCTTGAGCTCGAAGGTGGCGAGCGGGATGCGCGCGGCCTCGCCCAGCTTCAGCGGCTGGAAGCCCGCGTCGATATAGAGCGGCAGATTGTCCGGCCGCACCTGATAGAAGGCCGGGCGGCCGCCCTGGGCATCGGCCATCTCGCGGAAGCGCCAGACCAGCTCGATGCTCGCGCGCGGATCTGCCACCGGATCGAAAAGCGCGATCCAGGAGCGGCCCCGGCGGCCATACATGATGAAATTCTCCCGCTTCTCGTCGAAGAGGAGGGATTTGTCGCCCATGGCGACCAGCTTGGCCCCCGCCCTGCCCTTGGCCTCGATGGCGCGCATGGCATCCGCGATATCCTGCTCACTCGGCGGCTGGACGCGGCCATGGGCCGGGCGCAGCAACAGCCAAAGCCCGGCAAGGCCCACGAAGAGCGCCGCCCCCAGGGCCACGCGCATGGCGCGCGGCGCGCTGTCATCCAGCTCGAAGCGCCACCACAGCTCGTTGTCGTAGCTGACGTCGCGATAGGCGAAGAACATCACCCAGGTCGCCGCCGCCGCGACGCCGGCCACCGCGAGCCACCAGCTCGCCGTCATGCTGGGCGAGAGCATGCGGGCCCGGCGGTCGAAGCGGTCATGGGTCAGCAGCAGGGCGATGCAGAGGGCCACGAGCAGCAGCGCCTCGAGCTTGCCGCCGCCGCGCGCGAGGCTGAGCACGAACCCGCCCGCGCCTAGGAACATGGCGAGCCACCAGGCGCCGTCGAGCCGGTGCGCGAGCCCATTGGCCACGAAGAGCAGCGCCACGCCGCCCACGCTCGCGACCAGGTAGGAGGCCTCGAAAATCGGCGTCGGCAGCGAGGGCGCGAACATGCCCGGAATGTCGTCCGACGGCGGGGTCACGCCGCCGAAGAGCAGGGCCGCGCCGGCGGCGAAGGCCAGCAGGCCGAGGAAGCGCGGGATGAGCCGCGTGGAGGCGCGCACCGCGCGGGTGCCATCGGCGAAGAAGCTGGTGCGGCGGTTGATCTCCATCGCCGTCAGCAGGGCGATGGCGATGACCAGCGGCAGCACGAAATAGAAGACGCGATAGAGCACCAGCGCGCCCGCCACCGCATCGAGCGGCACGCCCGAGCCGCGATAGGCATAGAGCACCACCGCCTCGAAGACGCCGATGCCGCCCGGCAGGTGGCTGATGGCGCCGATGGCGATGGCCACCGCATAGAGCGCCATGAATTGCGGCAGCCCGCCGGCGCCTTCCGGCAGGAGCAGCCAGAGCACCGCCGCCGCCGCGCCGATATCCACCAGGGAAATCAGCGCCTGGAAGGCCAGCACCCGGCCGCGCGGCACCGCGAAGGTCCAGCGGCCGAGCTTCAGCTTCGCCCGGAGCCGGCCCAGCACGCAGAGGCCTAAAAAGGCCGCCACCAGGAGGCCCGCGCCGATGCGCAGCGGGGCCTCGGGCATCTCGAACCAGAAGGCGAAATCGCCCGCATAGACCAGCACGCCCAGCGCCGCGACCAGGAAGATGCCCAGCGTGAAGGAGCCGGTGACGAAGACCAGCAGCCGTGTGATCTGCGGCGGCGCCAGCCCCGCCGCGCCATAGATGCGCCAGCGCACCGCACCGCCCGTGAAGGCGCCCACGCCCGCGCTGTTGCTGAGCGCGAAGCCGCAGAAGGAGGCGAGCGCCGCCGTGCCCATGCTCACCCGCGGCACCGGGCGGAGGTGCCGCACGGCCGACATGTCGTAGCCGAGCATGGCGATATAGCTCAGCGCCGTCGCCGCCAGGGCGCCGAGCGTCGCGGGCCAGCTCGTCGCCGTGATGGCGGCGGTGACGGAGGCGTAGTCGAGCTCTTTCGAGAGATTATGCAGCGTGAAGAGGGCGAGTGCCGCCAGCGCCACGCCGAGCGTGGGCAGCAGCCAGCGCTTCCACCGGCTGAGGGGCGGCGGTGCGCTGCTGAGCGGCTCTTCGCCGCGTTCGACAGGGGCCGAGGCCCCGATACCACCCGACTCGCTGCTCAACCCACCGTCCATACCGCCGGAAACCCTGTCACCATGTGCCGCATCATCGGCCCCAAATGAGGAAGAACCTTGGCACGGGGCCATGCCTTGCCCGCATGGCCGCACCGGTCTTCCCCGCAGCAGAAAGCCGCCCGGGGCGGGGAGTTGCGCGCATCCCACCCTATCCGCAAGCGTCGCTTTGGGGAGAGCATGGCAGAGCCAAGTTTTACTCAGTGCTCCCCTTACCGCCCTTCACCGTTGCTTGCGCCGCCGGCGCGGGCCTGCGGGCCAAGCGCGGGCTCCTGCGGGAGCGCCGCCAGCGGCGCGGCCGGAAGCGCCGCCAGCGGCTGGGCCGGAAGCGCGGCGAGAGGCTGGGCGGGGAGCGGGGGCAGCGGCGGGGCCGGGTCGGCGAGCGAGCGGGTGCCCGGCGGCGGTTCCGTCCAGCAATCGGGCGCGCCGAGGCTGCGGGTGCACCAGGGCTGCGCCACGGCCACCGGCTCCTCCTTGCAATAGGTTTTCCCGGCATCCCAGCGTGCGAGCGAGCAATCCTTCCCCGTCACGCCCGAATAGACCATGTCGGGGATGGTGCGCCGGGCGACGGCGAGCGAAGCGCCATTGGCGATGGCCACCGGCCCGATCGCCGCCTCGCAGCCCATCAGGGGCACGAGCAGCGGGGCCAGGGCGGCGAAGGGGCGGGTGAGCGGAGCGGGGCCGGGGCGCATCCGCGCAGCCTAGCGAAACCCCGTTTAACAAGACGTCACCAAGCCGGGTGGCGAGCAGGAAAGGCTGGCGGTTCCCCAGGGGGCGGTTAGGCATTATGGTCCGCGCCACCGCCGCGCGGGGCATTCGCTCCCGGGCCGGTGGCCACAGTCTCACGGGGTTCCGACTTGCCGGATATTTTTGACGAAATTCAGGAGGACCTGCGCGCCGAGCGTGCCCGGAAACTCTGGGTCCGTTATGGCGGCGTCTTCGCGGGCGCGGCCCTCCTGGTCCTGGTCGGTGTCGGCGGCTGGCAGGGCTGGCGCTGGTACGAGAACCGCCAGGCCTCGGCCGAAGCGGCGCTCTTCCTCGCCGATCTGCGCAATGCCGACGCTCAGGGCGCCGATCTCAAGGCCATCGCGGGCAGCATTGCCGGGCGCGCCAACGAGGCGCCCGAGGGCTATCGCATCGTCGGCCGCCTGCGCGCCGCGGCCCTGATGGCCCAGGCGGGGCAGACCTCCGAGGCTCTGGCGCTGTGGGATCTGGTGGCGGCGGATGGCAAGGCCGACCCGCTCTATCGTGACCTCGCGAGCCTGATGTGGGCCATGCATGCCATGGATCAGGTCGAGCCCGGACAGGTTCTGGCGCGACTCGGGCCTCTCACCCAGCCGGGCAATGCCTGGCGCGCCTCGGCGCAGGAGCTGACGGCCATCGCCAAGCTCCGCCAGGGCGACAAGAGCGGCGCCAAGGCCGGCTTCACGGCCCTGGCCGAGGATGTGACCGCGCCGCAGGGCATGCGGGAACGCGCGCAGCGGATGGCGGCAGGGATCGGATCATGATGAACAGCAAGATCGGGCGTCGCGCGGCGCTCTTCGGCGCGGCCGGCCTGCTGGCCGGTTGCGACACCATCGACGGCTGGTTCGGCACCACCAAGACGCCCCTGCCGGGCCTCCGCCAGAGCGTGCTGAGCGCGGATGGGGCCATCAAGGCCGATCCGGCGCTGAGCGGCACGGCCATCGCCCTCCCGCCGCCCACGGTGCTGCAGGCCTGGCCGATGCCGGGCGGCAATCCGAGCCATGCGATCGGCCATGTGGCCCTCGGCCCCAATCTCTCCGAGGCCTGGAGCGCCTCCATCGGCGAGGGGTCGGCCTATCGCAGCCGCATCACCTCCGGGCCGATCATCGCCAATGGGCTGGTGATCACCTCCGATGCCTCGAACGTGATCTCGGCCTATGACCTGGCGCGCGGCGACCGCCGCTGGCGCTTCGACACCAGCCCGGATGACGAGGATGGTGGTTCCATCGGCGGCGGCTGCGCCGTCGAGGGCGATACCGTCTATGTCGTCTCCGGCCAAGCCGAGGTGCTGGCGCTGAATATCGCCGACGGCAAGCCCCGCTGGCGCCAGCGCATCCCGGCCACGGGCCGCGGCGCGCCGGCCATCGCCGGGGGTAAGCTGATCTTCGCGACGATCGACAACCAGGTGATCGCCGTCTCCGCGACGGACGGCAAGAAGCTCTGGTCCTATCAGGGCCAACGCGTGCCGACCGTGCCGCTGGGCCTGCCGACGCCGGCCATCGTCGAGGACATGGCCGTCGCTGGCCTGCCCTCGGGCGAGTTGGTGCTGCTCCGCGTCTCCGACGGGCGCGTGGTCTGGACGGAAAGCGTCGCCGGCGCTGGCCGTGCGGGCAGCCTGACCGATATCTCCGGCATCCATGCCCTGCCCGTGGTCGCCGATGGCCGCGTCTTCGCCATCGGCATGGGCGGCACCTCCATCGCGGTGGACCTGCGCTCGGGTCGCCGCCTCTGGGAGCGCGAGATGGGCGGCACCGTGACACCCGCCGTGGCCGGGGACTGGATCTTCGCCGTCACCGATGGCGCGCTGATCACGGCCGTCGGCCGCGATGACGGGCGCTTCCGCTGGGTCACCGCCCTTAATGACGGGCTGACGGAGAAGGAGCGCGAGGAGCGCCGCGGCACGCGCTACGCCGCCCCGGTCCTGGCCGGCGGCCGCCTGATCGTGGCCGGCGACAAGTCCGAGGCGCTGATCATCGACCCGGCGACGGGCGGGCTGCTGCAGCGGATGAAGCTGCCTGGGCCCGTGTCGCTTCCGGCGGCGGTGACGGCGGATCGGTTGGTGATGCTCACCGACGAGGGGCGTCTCGTTTGTTGGCGCGGGGCCTGAACTAGGCTGGGAGGGCGCTGCCCTCCCAGACCCTCCCGCCAGGGGACAGCGTCCCCTGGACCGGCATTAGTTAGCGCATTGGCAGGGCGTAGAGCAGGCCGCCTTTGGTCCAGAGCTCGTTGGGGCCGCGGGCGAGGCCGACGGGGGTGCTGGGGCCCATCGTGCGGTTATACATCTCGCCGTAATTGCCCATCGCCTTGATGATGTTGAAGGCCCAGGCGCGGTCGAGCTTCAGCGCCTCGCCCAGTTCCGGCGTCACGCCCAGCAGGCGGGCCATATTCGGATTGGCGGGGTTCTTCCGCTTCTCCTCGACATTGGCCTGGGTGATGCCCTGCTCCTCCGCCTCGACCAGGGCGTTGAGATAGTAGCGGACGATATCGAACCACTCATCGTCGCCGCGCCGGATATAGGGGCCATAGGGCTCCTTCGAGAAACGCTCCGAGAGGATGGTCCAGTCCGCCGGGTTGGGCATGGAGGAGCGCGTGGCGGCGAGCTGCGAGGCATCGGTGCCGAAGGCGTCGCAACGCCCGGCCTGCAGGGCGGCGGCGGCCTGGTCGGTGCGCTCGTAGAGCACGGGGCTGAAAGGCTTGCCGATCGAGCGGAAGTAATCCGCCGTCACCTGCTCGTTGGTTGTGCCCTGGATGAGGCAGATGGTCGCCCCCGCCATCTCGGCGGCGGTCTTCACGCCGGAATTGGCTTTCACCATGAAGCCGTGGCCGTCGTAGAAATAGGTGCTGATGTGCCGCACCCCGAGCGTCACGTCGCGCAGCATGGTCTGCGTGCTGGTGCGGAAGAGCACGTCCACCTCGCCCGAACCCAGCGCCGTGAAGCGCGTGGAGGAAGAGAGCGGCTGGAAGCGCACCTTGTTCGGGTCGTTGAATAGCGCGACGGCGAGGCCGCGGCAGAGATCGGCATCCAGCCCCTGCCAGACGCCCCGGCTATCGGGCAGGGCGAAGCCCGCGATGCCGTTATGGACACCGCAGATGAGCTGGCCGCGCGCCTTGATCGCCTCCACGATCGGGCCGGCCTTGGCGGCAGGCGCCGACAGGCCGAACGCCCCCAGCAGGGCCATGGCGGCCCCGACAAGCTTGATTCTCATGAAACCCACCCTGTTTTTTTGCAGTGCGGGAAGCTTGGCGGAACATGACAGGGCGTCAACGATTAACTTGAACGATCAGCCTGCCTTGCCTCTCCGCCTGATCCCAGCGCCTCGCCGATCAGATGGAAAAGCTCATGCGCGGCGATGTCGCGCATGGCGCCCTGCCCCGGCCGGTCGCTGCGCCAGAGGAGCCAGTCGGTGCGCTGGTCGGCCAGGCGGGCGGTCTGCGGCAGAGCGGGCAGATGGTCGCCATAGACGGCGATGAGCAGCGGCCGGTCGAGCACCGAGGCCGCCTCGGCCAGGGCGCCGAGCATGGCGTCGGTATCGCGGATATGGCCCGCCCATTCAGCCAGCGGGTCCGCGCCATGCCAGGGGCCATGGGCCTGCATGGTGATGGCGAAGACGAAGCCGGGCGTCGGCGCCTCGGCCAGCATGGCGAGCACCTTCTCGCCCAGCGCGGCATCGGCCACATGGGCGCCCCGGCGCGGCGCCTCGGCGAAGCTTTCCAGCGCGTCGAACCGCGTGAAGCCGATGGCGGGGAAGACCTTGTCCCGCCCGAAGAAGCCCGCGTCGAAGGGATGCACCGCCAGCGCCCGATAGCCCGCCGCCGCGAGGCTGCGCGGCAGGCTGCGGAGCCCGGGGGCCAGGAAGCGGAAGAAGGGGTTGAAGCGGTCGAGCCCCAGGGCCGGCTCGTCGATGCCCGTCAGCACCGCCGCCTCGGCCCGCATCGTATTGGCGCCGAAGCCCGGCACGGCGAGGCGGCCATGCGCCACGGCCTCGCGCTGGAGCCTGTCCCAATGCGGCAGGGCGGGTGCGTCGGGCAGGTCGCGCCGCGGGTCCCAGAAGCTCTCGGCCTGGATCAGCACCACATGGGGCAGCGGTGGCGCGGGGGTGAAGGCGGGCGGTTCGGCGGGGAAGGCGGCGCGGCGGGCCTCGCGCTCCTCCCGCGCGACGCGTCGATGCAGCGCGAGCGTCGCCAGCAGACCGAAACGCGCCGAATCGGCCGCCGCCTCGCGGGCGATGGCTCCGCGCAGCCCGCACGGCGGCACGCGCAGCGGCCCGGCCAGAGCCAGCAGCCCCGCCGCGATCAGCGCCCAGCGCCACCAGCCGAGCCCCGCCCCCGGCTCCAGCAGCGCGAAGGCCAGCAGCAGCAGCGCGCCCAGGCCCAGCGCGGCCAGCACCCGGCCCGTACCCGCGAAAGGCAGGTAGAGGCCCGGATGGCGCAGCACCAGCGGCAGCAGGGCGGCATCGGCGAAGACCACGGGCTCACCCAGCACGGCCCGCTTGGTGAGATCGGCCACCGCGATGCCGATGAGCGGCGCGGCCACCAGCAGGCCCGAGAAGAGCGGCCGGTCCGTCAGCCCCAGCAGCAGCGCCATCAGCGCGGTGGGCGCCAGCAGATCGAGCCACAGCGCCCGCCCGCCGAAGGCCCGCGCGGCCCAGCGCGTGGCGGCCCAGGCGAACAGCGGCAGCAGGCAGCCGAGCGCGATCGTCACGGCGCGGGCGCGACCTTGTTGCCGAAGCGGCGCAGGATCACGTCGGCGAGCCGCGCCGGCAGCAGCCCCAGCAGCCGCATGCCCAGCACCAGCAGCGCCGGGAAGGTGCAGCGCGCCGCCTTGCGCTCGATGGCGCGGAGCACAATGCCCGCCGCCGCCTCGGTGCTGATCATGAAGGGCCGGGCGCCGATCCAGCGGCGGCTCATGGCGCTGTCGAAGAAGCCCGGCGCCACCACCGTCACCGCGATGCCGCGCGGGGCCTCGGCGGCCCGCAGCGCCTCGCCCCAGGCCCAGATGCCCGCCTTGCTGGCCGCATAGCCCGCGATATCCGGCGTGGCGCGCAGGGCGGCGATGGAGGCGACGAGCGCCACCTGCCCCGGCCTTCCCGCCGCCGCCCTCGCCCGGAGGTCGGGCAGCAGCGGGCCGACCGTCGCCATGGCGCCGAGCAGATTCACCCGCACCTGGCGGGAGGCTTCCTCCCAGGTTTCGGGCGAACCATCGGGATGGGTGCCGGCGGAAATTCCAGCATTGGCGATCACGAGGTCGAAGGGCGCTTCGGCATCCCAGGCCAGCAGCTGGGTGGCCAGGGCCTCGCCATCGGCCACATCCAGCACGGCGCTGCGGATGGTCGCACCCCGCGCCGCGCAATCGGCGGCGACCTCGGCCAGCGCCGCCTCGCTCCGCGCGACGAGCGCGAGGGACACGCCCGGCCCCGCCAGCCCGCGCGCCAGGGCGGCGCCCAGGCCGCGCGAGGCGCCGGTGACCAGGACGGTTCGGCTCACGGCGCCTCGGGCGCCGCGCGGCGGGTGGCGGCGACGGAGGGCAGCACGGGCGGGATGGCCGCGGGCGGCAGGACGCCCACCCCCGGGCGCTTCAAGGGCGCGGGCCGCAGCACCACCGCTTCAGGCCTGGACGCTTCAGGTTTGGCACCGTCGGGCTTGGCAGAACCCGCCTTCGCGGACGTCTCCGGCTCCGGCTTGCGCCGCGCCTCGGGGGGGATCAGCGCCTCGCGCGTCTCGGCCGATCCGGGCACGCCCACCGGCGGCGGTTCGGCCAGGAAGCGCTCCACCGCATCCTTCACCCCCAGCTCGATCCCCTCGTCGCTGAAGAAGGAACCGCGGATGAGACAGCGCGCGGCGACAACCCGGCGGAAAGCCTCCACCAGGCCGAAATCGGGCGTTTGGCCCTCGGCCCAGAAGCGGTCGAGCCCGTCCTGGAAGGTCATGCCCGGCAGGGCGTAGATCGCCCGGCCCAGTGCGACCGTGGGCTTGCCCGCCCAGATGGCCTGGAGCCCGGCGGTGCTGTTGATGGTGACCACGCCGCGCGAGCCGGTCAGCAGCGGGCCGAAGGGCGCTTCCGGAATCCAATGCACCCGCCCCGCCACGCCATGCGCCCGGGCGATCCGCCCCGCGATGCGGCCCCAGTTGACCAACCCGTTATCCAGCGGATGGCCCTTCAACGCGAGCTGCGCCTCCTTCGGCGCATGCCGGGCGAAGGAGCGCACGACCTCGTCGATGGCCTGGGCCATGCCGTCATAGGGGGAGTGGATGCGGATCTGGAAATCGCTCTCCAGCTGCAGCGGGAAGACGTAGAAGGGCGCCTTGCCGTTCAGCAGCGCCTCGATCCGCCGCTTCGACAGCCAGCCCTGCACCGGCCGCCGCCCCGCCCGGGCGAGCCAGCCGGCATATTCGTGCCAGACGTTCAGGCCGCGATGCGTGCGCCAATGGCGGAAGCGCCAGCGGTTGAGCGCATTGGCGATATTGTAGCGCACATCGTCCGAGGCGCGGCGGAGGAAGGAAGCGCCGAGTTCCGCCGGCAGCGGCAGCGGCTCCATGGCCAGCCCCTCGCGCAGGAAGACCATCGGGTCGCGCGGGAGGGAGGAGAAGCCGTTCGTGCCGTCGCGCTCGAGGGTGATCCAGCCCGGACGGAGATAACCCTCCTCGAAGACATGCACGGCGATGCCCAGCGCCTGCGCCTCCTTGATCGCGGCGCGGTGCAGCGGGCGGCAATCGGCGAAGAGGACGAGGTCGGTCACGCCGCGCTCGCGCATCAGGAGCCGGGCATAGGCCGGCCAGTCCTCGAAGGTGCCGCGATAGTCGATGCCGTTGATATGCGGCCAGAAATGCCGGTCGCCGCCGTTGAAATTCACCTTCCAGACGATCTGCCCCGCCTCGGTCAGCGCCTCGCCGAGCCGGGCGAAGAAAGGCGTCGCCAGGCCCTGGAGCATGAGGAAGACGCGCGGCCGGGTGGGGCCGTCATCCCGCTTGGTCGCCGTCATGCGCGGCCCGCCAGGCGCGAGAGGAAGGCGAGCGTGGCCCCTTGCAGCCGGCGCAGACGCGCGGCCTTGCCCGTGCGCCAGGCATTCGGGTCGGCGAGCCGCTCGATGAGGCATTCCGGGGTGCAGGGCAATTCGGTGACCGGGTCGATATAGCGTGGATAGAGGATCAGGCAGCCAGCCACCAGTTCATCCAACGTCAAACGACGGTGACGGCGGGCTGGCGGCTCCCGGTCCTCCGTCAAACCCCAGCCCGCGTAGAAGGGCTTGCCATAGGTCACCACCCGGCGGCCGCGCAGCAGCGCCTCGAAGCCCGTCTGGGAGGTGATGGTATGGACCTCCTCCGCCGCATCGAGCAGCGGGACGATCGGCGCCTCGGGCAGCACCTCATCGGCCAGCCCGGCAAGATCCGCCGCGGCGATACGGCCCGGGCGATAGCCGGCCGTGACGTCGGGATGAGGCTTATAGACGATCCAGGCCTCGGGCCGCGCCTCGCGGGCCGCGTGGAGCAGGGCCAGATTGGTCTTCACCGCACCACCGCCCCAGCGGACGGAGGCATCGTTCTCCACCTGGCCCGGCACGAGCACCACGGGCCTCCCGGCGGGGGCGCGGAGGGCGGGGGCCTGGCCGGGCATGTTGTATTTGCTGATCCCGAGCCGCACGACCGCCTGGCGCAGCGCCGCCGCGCGGGCGAGCAAGGCGGGGTCGAAGGTGGCGGTGCTCAGCAGCCGCTCGAGATCGGTCTCGACCCGAGGGTCGTAATAGGGGCCGCTTCTGTCGAGCGCATAGGAGGCACCGGGGAGGAAGCCGGCGCCCAGGCCGGCCGAGCGGATGAACCCGTCCTCCACATAGAGCGTCTCCACCCCCGCCTCGCGCGCCTGATCCGCGAAGCCCGGCGGCATGCGCGTCGCCCAGGCGGCGACCGCGCCGGGCGGCTTCGCCTTGCGCGCGGCGCTCAGCGCGGCGGAGGCCTGGCCGGTGAAGACCGGGCCGCCCTCGGCATGGGCGAAAAGGGCCGCCATGCGCTCGCGCTTCCAGAACTGCATGCCGAGGCAGACCGCGACGCGGCGGTTCCGCGCCGCCGTCTCGCGCCAGAGGCCGAGCAAGGCCAGCCCCTCGGCCGCGCCACAGGGCGCCTCGCGGAAAGGGTCGCACCAGCGGCTGGCGGCGAAGAGGCGGCGGAGGGCCGGATGCGGCTCACCGGGCGGGGCGCCGCCGGGGAGGCTGCCGCGCATCGGCAGGCCGGCCGCGAGCGCGAGCAGCCCGGCCGCTTCCTCCACGGCGTAGAAGCGGGCCGCGAGATCCATCAGCGTCCAGGGCGCGAGGCGCTGGGCGAGGCGCCGGGTGCCGGGGCGGTCGGGCAGGCAGGGCGCCGCCTCGGCCGGCATGGCGGGCGAGCGGAGGATGAGCACCTCCATCCCCGCCTCACGCGCCTCGCGAATCGCCAGATCGAGCAAAGCGGTCGCTTCGACAACGCGCCGGGGGTCGCAGGGGTCCACCACCAGGGCGAAGGCACGGCGCGGCAGGCCGAGGCCGGTATTGCCCGGATCGTCGAGATCGGGCGTGCCGCCGACGCGCCCCTCTTCCATGAGCGCCAGTAGCGGGGCGAGGGAAATGGGCGGCTCGAAAGGGCCGTCCTCCGCCAGGGCGGCGGCCAGCACGGCCTCGCCACCATCGAGCGGGCCGCGTGCGAGCACGAGGCCCACGGGGCGGGAACGGCCGGCGAAACGGGGCGGCTGCCAGAAGGACGGATCGGCGACCCAGGCCAGGCCATCATCGAGCCGGCCGTCCACCGCCCGGCCGCGGGCCGGAAAGAAGGCATCGAGCGAGGCGGCGGGCAGACGGCTGGCGGCGTGCCAAGCGGGCCGGACCGGACTCGGGCCTTCGCGGGTCATCTCCAGCCCCCGATGCATTGACGTAGCCAAATCCTCTCATGCGGGCGGTTACAGGCGGGAATGCTCAGCCCGGCCCGATCCATGTGGCTCAGTGTATCAAGTCGATAAACGATGCAATGCAATACGCCCGGTCACGAAACCGAAGAACAGGCCCAAAAGTAATGATCTGCTAGACCTATCGCGGGGAGTTGAACAGTCGTTGGGTTAACGGCGGGGCGTCCGTCGGCGCGCCGGCGGCCGGGTGAGCAGATATCGCCCCCACCATGAATGCTTGGTTAAAGCAGGGTTTGCGTCGCCATTACAGCAATAAACCCGCCCCTAAGGGCCGAGGGCAAGGGCGGCCCGCGCCTGGGTCGAAACGTGATCGTGGCGCTACAGGGCCGAGCGGATTGGCGGCAGCCCTGGCCTCATTCTGGGCCGAGGAGAGGCGCGGAGAGCGGAACCGAAGACTGAAGCGGAAAAGAAGCCCCCCCCTCGAATTCAGCATCCACGGAGTCGTCTCAGGCTTCAGCCTAAATTAACGATTTCCCCTATAGTGGATCTCGCCTATCGCGCTGCCCTGCCGGTAACTTCGACCGCGGCGCGGCGCCGCGAAGACCGGCGCGCGCAGGGCGCGACTCACGCCGACACGCTGAAGTTGAGGGCTTCGCATCAATAATAGCACGATATTTACCACCGATCGGCGGATGTATTGCCAAATCGTTACCTTTTATTTGATGATCCGCGAGATGATCGTTTAATTATTTCTCTTTCCCTGATAACAAATGCGCGCGCAAGGATAGGCATTTCCAGAATTTTAAAGCTCTTGCATTTTGCTCTAATCATGCGATGCGATACACTACTGCGCAGTTCATCAGGGTGTGGAGACCAGCCGGGTATGCAGCCAGGCGTTAGGAAAGCTTGCATTCGCGCATTGGCGGGCGCGGCTTTGACACTGTCCCTCACCGGCTGCTCCTACCTGGGCGTCGGCACGGCTTCGGGCGGCCCTCGTGCGACGACCGAGGCTCAGGCCGCGATGGCCCGACCGATGGACCCGCTCGCCCGCTTCGCCTCCGAGGCGGCGCCGGGCAGCAGCGGCGCCGTAACGCTCGCCTCCGGGCAGACCGTCTCGGCCTTCCTGCTGCGGAGCTACAATGCCGCCAGCGGCCGCGAGTGCCGCGAGGTCCAATACGGCCAGGCGTCGGATACGCGCAGCCAGGTCTTCTGCAACAACGGCGTGCAATGGGTCGCGGCCCGGCCCCTGCTGCGCGGTGGCGCTGTCGCCCGGCCGTGAGCGCGACCTCGCCTTATCGCCTGACGTTCCTGCAGGCGCTGCGGCTGCAGATCGATGTGATCGGCGCGCTCATCATGCGCGAATCCGAGACGCGATACGGCCATCACAGGACTGGCATCATCTGGATGTTCGCCGAGCCTCTCCTGCTCGGCCTCGCCGTGTCCGTCATCAAAGTCTACATGGGCTACAAGCTGCCGCCAGGCGTGCCGATCCTCATGTACGGCATCATCTGTTATCTGCCCTTCTACATGTTCCGTGCCCTGATCGGGCGATCGAGCGGCGCGCTACAGGCGAATATGACGCTGCTCTTCCATCGCAACGTCACCCTGCTCGACGTCATGATCGCGCGCTCCACGCTGGAGCTGATGTCAATCATCGGCGTGGTCGTCATCATCGAGCTGGCCGCCGGCTTCATGATCGGCCATTGGCCTGCGAAGCCCATGACCCTGATCGCGGCCCTGCTGCTCATGGCTCTTCTGGGGCATGGGCTCGGCATGATGGTCGCCGCGCTGACGGCCGCCTATGAGGGCATCGAGCGGCTGGTGCATATGTTCACCTATCTGATGATGCCGCTTTCCGGCGCGATGTTCATGCTCGAAACCGTCCCGCCCGCATGGCGGGATCTGCTGCTCTGGGTTCCGCTGCCGAATATTCACGAGATGGCGCGCGACGGGCAGTTCGGCACCCTGCTCATCCACCATTACGATGTGTCCTATATCGTCTATTGGGTCATCGGCACGAATCTGCTCGGCATGCTGGCGCTGCGCGCCATTCGCCCCAAGCTCACGGTCTTCGGGTAGGAGCGGCGCATGATCCAGCTTCAGGACGTCTGGAAGGCCTATCCGCTCCCCAGGGGCAAGCGGGATGTGCTGCGCGGCATCAATCTCACGGTGAACCGCGGCGATGCGGTGGGCATTCTCGGCCGCAACGGCGCGGGTAAATCCACCCTGCTGCGTGTCGTCTCGGGCGTGGAGAAGCCCAGCGAAGGCCGCGTCATCCGCGACATGAGCATCTCCTGGCCGCTCGCCACCGGCTATGGCGTGCAGGCGAGCCTGACGGGCCTGGCCAATGCGCGCTTCATCGCCCGCATCTACGGCCAGCCGGTGAACCAGACGGTGGATTTCGTCCGCGAGTTCTCCGAGCTCGGCGCCTATCTCAACATGCCGGTGCGCACCTATTCCGCCGGCATGCACGGCCGCCTGCTCTTCGCGCTGTCGCTCGCGGTCGATTTCGATTGCTACCTGATCGACGAAAGCACCTCGGCCGGCGATGCCCGCTTCAACGAAAGGGTGAAATCAGCCCTGAAGGAGCGCCTCTCGCGCAGCTCCCTGATCATGGTGTCGCATTTCCCCGAACATATCCGCATGTACTGCCGGTCGGCGGCGATCCTCAACCGAGGCACCCTCAAGACATACGAAAATCTCGATGAAGCCATCGCCGCCTACTACGCTCTCTGACGTCCAGCTCACCGGGCTGCGCAGCCGGATGCCGATGCCGGCACCGGAGCGCCCGCAGAACCGGCTCGTCGTCGCGCTCCGCCGCCGGCGCGCCTTCCTGCTTGCCGTGGTCGTGCCGCTGATCATGCTGGGCATCGTTCTCTTCGGCGTGGTCTCGGACCAGTATGTGGTCGAATCGCGCTTCGCGGTGATCAACAGCACCGGCTCCACGGGCGGCAATGGCTCGCAATCCGAGAGCAAGGGCGGCACGGCCCTCGCCGAGGCGCTGGCGGTGCGCGACTATCTGAACTCGCTCGATGGCATGGAGACGCTCCGCAAGACGGTCAATGTCGTCTCCATGTGGCGCGTGCCCGAGGCGGACTGGATCACCAAGCTCAGGAACCCCGATCCTCCGCTCGAGAAGCTTTTCAGCTATTACGGCTGGATGGTGGAGGTGACGCTGGACCAGACCTCGGGCCTCGGCGTCATCCGGGTGCAGTCCTATCGCCCCGAGGACGCGATGCAGATCAACGAGCGGCTGCTCCAGATGGCCGAGCAGATGGTCAACCGCCTCTCGCTCCGCGCCCGTGACGACGCGCTGGCCGTTGCCCGCAACGAGGTGAAGATCGCCGAGGAGCGCGTGCGCGCCGCGCAGGACGCGATGGTGAAGTTCCAGCAATCCGAGGAATCGGTCGATCCGACGGCGACGGCGACCATCGGCCAGACCTCGATCGGCCGTCTCGAATCGAGCCTGACCGATACGCGCGCGCAGTTGCAGGAACAGCTCCGCTACATGCGGCCGGACAATCCCCAGGTGATGATGTCGCGCAACCGCATCGCCGCCCTGGAGGCGCAGATCGCACAGGAACGCGCCGCGATCACGCAGAACCAGTCCCAGCTGCGCGAGCAGGGCGCCTATCGCGGCAACCAGAACCTGCCGGCGCAGCTCGCCACCTTCCAGCGGCTGCAGCTGGAGCAGACCTTCGCTTCCAAGCAGCTCGACTCGGCCACGACCTCGCTCGAACAGGCGCGCGTCGACGCCGCGCGCCAGCAACTCTTCCTGGCGCGGGTGGTTCAGCCGGTCCTGGCGGAATATCCGATGGAGCCGCGCCGGCTCTTCATTCTCCTCAGCGCCGGCCTGGTGCTGATCGTTCTCTTCGGGCTGAGCTGGCTCATCGTCGCGGGGGTGCGCGAACATGGTAACTGATCGGCGCTTTATCCGGCTTGGCCTCGCGGCGCTGCTGCTCCACGGCCTGGCCAGCCAGACGCCTGCCCTGGCGCAGGGCTCGATGCCCCAGCAGAACCAAGCAATCTCCTCCGGCCAGGGCGGCGGCCAGCAGGGGCAGGGCTCGAATTCCAGCCAGGGTGGCGTCGGCATGGCCGTCCTGCCCAACCTGCTCCCGGCCGACAGCACGCTCAACCGCCAGGGCTCCACGACCCAGGCCGAGGGCGGCCCCATGGCCACCGGCCCGCTGGGCGATTTCGCCCGCCCGCCCGGCCCCGCCACGGCCGTCTTCGGTGCCGCGCTCTTCACCCGCATGGCCAGTTCCGGCCCGGTCGCGCCCAATCCGAACTACCTGATCGTCCCCGGCGACAATATCAGCATCAAGGTCTGGGGCGCGGTCGAGAGCGAGGTGACGGCCAGCGTCGACGGCCAGGGCAATATCTTCCTCCCCGGCATCGGCCCCGTGCATATCGCCGGCACCCGCTCGGGCGATCTGCAGGCCGCCGTCGAATCCCAGGTGCGCCGCATCTATACGCAGCAGGTGCAGGTCTATGCCGTGCTGTTGACGACCAATCAGGTCGGCGTCTTCGTCACCGGCTTCGTCCGCACGCCGGGCCGCTACCTCGGCACCTCGACCGACTCGATCATCGACTATCTCTCGATGGCCGGCGGCGTGGACCCGGCGCGCGGCTCCTATCGCGAGATCAGCCTCAATCGCGGCGGGCGCGAGGTCGCGAAGGTCGATCTCTATGACTTCCTCATCCGCGGCCGCCTGCCAAGCATCCAGTTCCAGGCGGGCGATACCATCGTCGTCGCCAAGCAGCGCGCGCTGATCAGCGCCGATGGCGCGGTGCGCAACAACTTCCTCTTCGAGATGCCCTCCTCCGGTCGCGTCATGTCCGGGCGGGAGTTGATCGACCTGTCTGGCCCGCTGCCCTCAGCCACCAATGCCGTGCTGCGCGGCACGCGCAACGGCCAGCCCTGGTCGCGCTACGCCAATGTCGCCGAGCTGCGCACCCTGTCGCTGCAGGACCAGGACACGGTGACCTTCATCACCGATGCCCCTGCGCCGACGGTGCGCGTCAGCATCGAGGGCAGCCGCATCGGCCCCTCCGTGCTCGTCGCCGATCGCGACATGGGCCTGTGCCAGCTGCTCGACTATGTGGCGGTGGACCCGGCTTTGGCCGATACCGGCTCGGTCTATATCCTGCGCCCCTCCCTGGCCGCCCAGCAGACGCGCTCGATCAACGAGGCGCTGGACCGGCTGGAGCGCCAGCTCTTCAACGCCACCAGCCCGACCACGGGCGTCGCGCAGATCCGCGCGAGCGAGGCGCAGCTCGTCTCCAGCTATATCCAGCGCACCCGCCGCATCCAGCCGGAAGGCCGCCTGGTCGTCTCCGACGATCGTGGCCGCTGCGCGGATGTGCGCCTGACGGAAGGCGATACCATCGTCATTCCCGAAAAGAGCGACACGGTGCTGGTCTCGGGCGAGGTCATCTCGCCGCAGGCGGTAGTCTGGCGCCCTGGTCTGACGCTCGACCAATATGTCGAGGCGGCGGGCGGCTATACGCAGCGCGGCAGCTCCTCGGGCGTGATGATCCGCCGCCCGAGCGGCCAGGTCATCCTCGATGGCCGCGCCTCGCAGGTTCGCCGGGGCGACGAGCTGATCATCCTGCCCGAGCTCGAGGGCAAGTATTTCCAGCTCACGAGCGATCTGCTCTCGCTCATCTACCAGACGGCGCTGTCGGCCCGCACGCTGAACAGCTTCTGACGGCAGGGGCGCCCCGAAAACGGGCGCCCCCGCTCCTTCTTCGGCCCAACGGGCTTTACGGCCCGCGCCGAGGCGGGGATGCTCCTTCCGCCGCCTAGCGAAGGAGCCCGCCATGTCCCCCACCGTCACCGCCAATGCCGATCTCGACACCGCCGTCGCCGAGGCGCGGGGGGCCTATGTCGCCGCGCGGCCGAAGAGCAAGGCGCTGCATGAGGAGGCCGCCAAGGTCCTCCCCGGCGGCAACACGCGGACGGTGCTCTTCTACGAACCCTTCCCCACCGTCATGGAGCGTGGCGCCGGCGCCCGGCTCTGGGATGTCGAGGGGCATGAGTATCTCGACCTGCTCGGCGAATTCACCGCCGGCATCTATGGCCATTCCGACCCGACCATCCGCGCCGCCATCGACGGCGCCCTCGACAATGGCGTGAACCTCGCCAGCCATGGCGCCAATGAGCCGAAGCTCGCCCGGCTGCTGCTGGAGCGCTTCCCCTCGCTGGAGCGGGTGCGCTTCACCAATTCGGGCACCGAGGCCAATCTCATGGCCCTCGCCCTCGCAACGGCCTTCACCGGGCGGCGGCAGGTCATGGTCTTCGCCGGCGGCTATCATGGCGGCGTGCTGACCTTCGGCGGCGGCACCGGCGGCAAGGTGAACGTGCCGCACGACATCGTCCTCGCCCCCTATAACGACGCCGAGACCAGTGTGCGCATGATCCGCGAGGCGGGCGATAAGCTCGCCGCCGTGCTGGTCGAGCCCATGCTCGGCTCGGGCGGCTGCATCCCCGGCGAGGCCGCCTTCCTCCAGGCGCTGCGCGCAACGACGCGGGAGACGGGCGCGCTGCTGATCCTGGACGAGGTCATGACCTCCCGCCTCGGCCCCGGCGGGCGCCAGGCGGCGCTGGGCGTGGTGCCGGATCTGACGACGCTCGGGAAATATATCGGCGGTGGCATGTCGGTCGGCGCCTTCGGCGGCAGGGCCGATATCATGGACCTCTTCGACCCGCGCCGCCCCGATGCCCTGCCCCATGCGGGCACCTTCAACAACAACGTGCTGACCATGGCGGCCGGCGTCGCGGGCCTCTCCAAGGTCTTCACGCCCGAGGTCTCGCTCGCCCTGAATGCGCGGGGCGACAGGCTGCGGGAACGGCTGAACGCGTTGGGCGAGGCGCGCGGCGCCGCCTTCCAGGCCACCGGCCTCGGCTCGCTGCTGACGCTGCATCCGATGCGCGGCCCGATCCGCACGCCCGCCGATGCGGCCAAGGCCGATTCGCGCCTGCGGGATCTGCTGTTCTTCGAGCTGATGGCGCGGGGCTATTACCTGGCCCGGCGGGGCATGATTGCCCTGTCGCTGCCCGTGACCGATGCGGAGCTGGATGGGCTGGTGGAGGCGGTGGGCGATATTCTCGACACCCACCGCACTCTTTTCACGGCCTGAGGGGTCGGGCGGGGCGCAATGCCGGGCACGGCAGGGTCACGCCATTGCCGCCCGGGCGGTGTGGCCTGACCGGATCGGTGAGAGCCGTCGGATGACGTCTCGACACCCGCCGCACGCTTTTCGCGGCCTGAGGGGTCAGGCGAGGCGCAAGTCCGGGGACGGCTGCGTCACATCTTTGCGGCCCGGAGCGATGCGGCCCGACCGTGAAAGCACCGCGTGCTCCTCGCGGCCTGGTTGCCTCGTTGCTGCCCCGTATGGGGTCGGATGAACCGGAAGCAGTGGGCGACGCTATCGCCCCGCCGCAGCCTGATGCCTCAGCCCCGGCGATATTCCAGGATGACGCGGCCCTCTTCGGCATGCGTCACCACCAGCCGCGCTTCCGGCCCCGCGGCCGGCAGGGCGGCGAGCCATTGGCGATAGAGCCCCTCCAGCACCAGGCCGAACCAGCGCCCATGCGGGTCGCCCGGCAGGGCGATGGCGGGGGCGCCGGAATGGGTGAGCCGCAGGGCCGGCACCTCGGGCAGCAGCGAGATGCCGACGAAGCCCCAATCGAGCGAAGCCAGGGCCTCGTTCATCCGGGCCTCCAACTCGCCCAGCGTCGCCGCCTCGCCGAGGATGCGCGTCTCGGCCATGGCGCGGCCCACGCCGCGCAGCATGTCGCCCCGCTCCACGGCATCGAGCCGCTCGACCAGGGCCGCCGTGAAATCCCGCCATACGGGCGGCACGTTGCGCCGCGACAGATAGGCCAGTGCCTGCAATTCGCCCGGGGACAGGCCCGTCTCGCCAGCCATTTCGTTCCTCGTCACTCGAAGCGATACCGGGCGAAGACCATGCCCCGCACTTCGTTCCAATCGGCCGACCGGTCGTAGCGCAGCAGGGCGCCAAGGCGCAGGTTCTGGCTGAGCTGATACTCGACGTCGCTGCGCAGGCCGCCCGAAATGCCGGTCTGCGACTGGCCCTTGTAATAGCCCGAACTGGCGATGCCCGCGTCCACCAGCGACTGAAGCTGGGATTGCAGACCGGAATCGTTGGGGAAAATCGGCGTCCTGTCCTCGCGCCAGGAGGCGACGCCGAGTGTGCCGCCGATGCGATAGGTCAGGTTGCCCATGCGCGCGCGGTAGTCGAGCGGCACGGAGAGCGCCACGAAGCTCTGGGGGCTGAAATACCCGCCATGCCCGAGGGTGAAGAAGCGCAGGTTCTTGTCATAGGCGAAGTAGGTGAGGTCCAGGCCCGTGACCAGTTCCTCTTCCGACGTCTGGAAGACGTTGTAGGCCATGCCGGCACCCATCTCGTAGCGGCTGTTGCTCGCCACATTGGTGCCCTCGAAGGTGGCGTAGCCGCCGCCGAGATAGAAGGAGGTGGGGCCGGTGACGTATTCCAGCTGCGCCCGGCCGCCCGTGCGGGTCACGCCACCCCAGGCGCGGCCGCTCGTCGTGTCCTTCATGCCGGACCAGGAGAGCAGGCTGTCGGTCACCGCGCGGCGCTCGCCCGTCAGGCGCAGGCGCAGGCCCGGCGCGAGCTCCGGCGCGACCTCAATGCCGCCGACCATGTTCTGCTGCTGGAAGCCGATCGGCGTGGAGCCGACATCGAGGCTGAAATTGTTCCGCGTATAGGCGAGGCCCAGCGCCACGCCCGTCGCGGAGGTGTTCTTGGGCGAGACGGAGGCCGCTGTATCTGGATCGAGCGAGCCGGTCGTCGCGGCCGGGATGGCGAGCGGATTGCTGCCGAAGCGGCGCAGCACCCCCGCATCCGAGCCCATGGAGCCGGCATCGATCGTGACGGGCGAGACGCGCGCCGTCACCCGGCCGCCGATGCCCGGCATGGGCACGGAGCCTTCGATATTGGCGCTGAACTCGTTCAGCTTATCCATGCCCGCTTCACCGGAGCGGGTGCGGAAGCCGATGCCGGCGCTGACCCGCGGCGCCGTCTCCTCGCGGACCTCGACGAGCTGACGGTTGATCTCCGTCAGCAGCGGGTCGGCCGGCAGGGCGACGGAACGGCCGAAGGGCACGGCCTGGGCCATCTGCACCGGCTGCTGGCCGTAGGGATAGGAGGCCGGAACGGAGGTGACCGCCTGAGACGTGCCCGCCAGGGACTGACGGCGGAAGGGGTTGTTGTAGTAGTTCGGCGCCGCCGGCTGGGCCGCATAACCCGGCGCCGCCTGGGCATAGCCGACCGCCGCCGCCTCGCCGCCGAGCTGGTTGCGGCGCTGCATCGCGGCCATTTCCAGCGCCTGCCGCGCCCGGCGCCCATCGCCGGAGGCGCGGGCGAGACGGGCCTCGAGCATGGAGACGCGCGGATCGTTCGGCGCCATGGCCTGGGCCTCGGCCAGCAGGGCCTCGGCGCGGGACCAGTCGCGCAGCGCCGCCGCCGCCTCGATGGCCGCACCGCGCGCGTCCATGTTGCGCGGATCGCGCTGCAGCACCGCCTCGGCGATGCGCTGCGCGTCACGCGGTTCGCGCGCGCCCTGGTAGAGGCGGGCCAGGGCCAGATTGGCCGCGGGGTTCGTCGGGTCCGCCGCCAAAGCCGGGGCCAGGCGGTCATAGGCGCTGGCCTGGTCGCCGGCGGTGTTCAGCCGGTCGGAAGCGCGGATCGCCGCGCCGGCCTGCAGCCCCACCACTTGGCGGCGCTCGTCGGCGGTCAGGCGGCTATCGGTCGAGAGGCCCTGGGCGATCTGCATCGCATCGGGCTCCAGCCCGGCATCGAGCAGGGCGGAGGCGATGGCGATGCGGCCGGAGGGCGGGGCAGAACGGTTCACGCTGGCGGCGACGCGGGCGGCCTCGGCGGCGCCGGTCTTGTCGCCGATATTGTTGAGCGCGCGCACCACCTGGGCGGGGATCTCGCCGCTCGGATCGGGGCGCGCGGCGAGCTGCATCAGCCGCGCGCGGGCCACGTCGGGCCGGCCCCAGCGCGCGGGCTCGGCGGCCTGGGCCACCTGCTCGGAGAGGCGCACGCTGCGCAGCAGGCGCGTGGCGTCGGCGGTGCGGAGCCGGTCGGGGATGCGCTCGATATAGCGGGCGGCATCCTGCGGGCGGTTATCCTCATTGGCGAAGAGGGCCGCGGCATAGAGCTGCTCGTTGCTGGCGCGCTGGCCGGAGAGCACGGGCTCCTCGATCAGTGCCCGGGCCTCGGCGCCCTGGCCCTGGCGGCTGAGCGCGCGGGCGAGATCGAGCCGGATCCAGGGGCTGTTCGGGTCCGAGGCCTGGGCGCCGCGCAGCAGGGCCAGGGCCGCCGCCGGGTCTTCGGTGCGGGCGGCCTCGGCGCGCAGCGCATCGGCCCGCTGGGTCGCGGCGGCGCTGGCGAGATTGGTGGCGCCGGAGCGGCGGGCCAGTTCCTCCGCCTCGGCGAAACGGCCCTGCTGCTGGAGCGCGTCATAGAGGCCGGCCAAAGCGGCGGGCAGGTTCGGGCGGCGGGCCAGGGCGGCGCGATAGCGCTGCTCGGCGCCCACCGGGTCATTGCGGCGGAGCGCGATATCGCCCAGCAGCGCCTCGGCATCCGCGCGTTCGCCGCCATCTCGGCGGGCGATGCGGTCGAGCTGCTGTTCCGCCTGGTCGAGATTGCCGCGCAGCACCTGCGAGCGCGCCGCGGTCACTTCGCCAGTCGAGGTCGCGCCATCGAGCGCGCGGCCCCATTTGCGGCGGCCATCCGCCGGGTCGAGCGAGATGGCGCGGGCCAGAAGCTGCCGCGCCTCCGCCGTACGCCCCTGACGGAGACGCACGAGGCCGAGGCCGCCGAGCGCATCCGGGTCATTGGGGTTATCGGCCAGCACGCTCTCGAATTCCGAGCCGGCGCTGGCAACGCGATTGGCGTTCAGCTCGTCGAAGCCGCGGCTGCGGGCCTCGCCCACGGCATCGGTCGGGCCGGGCGCCGGGTTCTGGGCTTCATTGAGCTTCTGCCGAATGACGGCATCGTTCGGATATTGTTGCAGATAGGCCTGGAAAAGCGGCGCGGTCTGCGGGCTCGCGCCCGTCCAGCTCAGGGCCTCGCGCCAGGCGGCGGTCGCGGCTTGGGCAGTGTCGGGCTGCTGGGCGAGGCGGCGAAGGCGCTCGATACCTTCGGCGCGAGTGCTCTCGCCATAGGTCTGGGTCTGCGCATAGGCCAAGGCGGCCCGGGAATCCTGCGGATTGCGAGTCACCAGCCGGCCAAGGCCCTGCAAGGCCTCCTGGCGGCCCTGCGGCGTGCCGGCAAGGGTCTGGTAATACTCCAGGGCGTAATTGTCGGGCGGCGTGGAGCCGCCGAAAATGCGCTGATACTGCTGGATGGCCGCCTGCTGCTGCCCGGCCTGGGCGAGGCGGCGGGCCTCGTTGATCGCTGCGGGGTCGATATTCGCAGCGCGCACCGAGAGGTTCGCGGCGCCCACGCGCGGATCGCTCGCCGGGGCGTTCTGGCGCAGGCGCGCGAGAAGCTGGTCGGCCGCGGCGCGATTGCCCATCTCGGCCTGGATTTCGGCCGCGCCCTTCAGCGCGTCGACATTCTGCGGCTCGATGGAGAGGATGCGCTCATAGCTGCGAAGCGCCATTTCCGGCCGGTTCTGCAGGCGCCAGTAATTCGCCTGATCGAAGAGCGCGGCCAGGCCGCGATCCTGCGCCAGGGCGGGCGTGGCGGCGAGCGGCAGTGAGGCGGCCAGCACGCCCGCCGTCAGAGCCGATGCCAGAAGCCGGGTGCGGAAATTCTCCATCACGTCCTCGTCCTAAGGCGAAGGGCGGCGCGGCGGCGAAGCGCCCAGTAGGTGGGCACGGCAATGATCAGCGCGGCGGCCGCCATCAGCACCAGCAGCAGCTCGGGGCGGCTGGAGAGCCACCATTGCGGCAGGAGCCAGATCGGCAGCGAACCGACCGTATAGGACGTCCCTACCTTGAAGGCATTGATCTTGCCACCGGAAAGGAGCGCGAGGTCGCCCTGGATGCGCGGCAGCTGCTCCGGATCGCGCAGGGCCGCGACCATCGCCTCGACGCCCTGCGGCGTCGTGCCGGTCAGCACCAGGACCGACTTGGAGGAACTGAACGGGCTTTCGCGCCCGTAGAGCACGCCCATGCCGTCGCCCGGGCTCGCGAGCACGGCCTGCAGCTTCTCGCGTTCCAGCCGGCCGTCATCGCCGAGAAAGAGGTTGCGGAAATCCTGCAGCGTATCGGGCAAGCCGAGGCTGATGCGATTGCCTTCGAGCTGGATCGGCCCATTCGCCAGAAGCTGGTTGATCGCCGGCTGGCGGCCCAGCGCGCCGACGACCAGCAGGTCGCGGTCGGCGGCCTGCTGCATGGCGCCGGGGCGGAGCACCTCGATGCGCGTCGCCGGATAGCCGACATTGGCGGCGAGCTTGCCCACCAGCGTCAGATAGGCGGAAAGCTCCAGCGCATTGGGGCGGTCGGGCAGGATCGCGGCCGTGCCGGCGAAATCGGCGAGGCGCGTGAAGGGGAAGCCCGAGCCGGCGAAGAAGGCGAGGTTCGGCAGGCGCGTGAAGCGGTAGCTGCTCGACAGGTCGATCGTGCTGTCCGGGTCGATCGAGGCGCGCACATCGCCGGGGATCGAGATGCAGTCGCCGCGGTTCAGCGGGCGCATGTCGAAGCGAAGCTGCAGCTCGTTCAGGCCGAAGACGAGATAGGGCGGCAGGCCGCCACGGCCCTCGCCGGAATCGCTCGTATTGGGGCCGATATTCAGGCCGGTCTGGCGCGAGATCCAGTTCCAGGGGAAGGCGGCTTCGCCGGCCTTCAGCGGGAAGGATTTCAGATAGACGTCGTTCAGCGACATATCGAGCCGCGAGACGGCGACGTCGGTGATGGGGCCCGGGGGAGAACGGAACTTCACATCCACCGGCAGTTGCCGCTCGCGCCAGGTATAAAGGTCGGGCGCCGTGCGGAAGGGGATGGAGATCTGACCGGGCGCGAAGCCGAAGCTCTGCAACTCGGACGGATCGACCAACTCGCCGAACTTCACCGGCCGGTCCGAGCGCACCCAGCGCGGGGCGTCATAGGGCTGACGCGCCGGAAGATCGGGCGCGGAGACGACGGCGACTTCCCCGGCGAGGGCTTCCTTGCCGACGGCGAGCGCCTGGGCAGCCGTGACGGCTTCGGCGGCGGTGCGCCCGCCGATCACCAGCAGCAGCCCGTTGGGGTCATTCGGGTTGGCGACGAGGGCGAGGGTCGGCCCGTCCATGCGCGGCAGGGTCAGGTCCGGCACCGCCTCGGAACCGGCGGCGATGACCACCGCATTGCCGCGCTGGGGGATCGTCGGCGAAACGGGGAAGGTCGCGCCGCGATAATCGGCCTGCACGGCGAACCAGGAGGAGGCGATGGTCGCCGCCTTGATCACCTCGTTGCTGGCCGTCTCCTGCATCACCACCGGGAGATTCAACGGCTCGCGCAGCAGGCGGGCGTCGAAGAAGGGCTCCGGCAGGCGGGCGAGATCGCGCGAGATGGGCAGGCGCTCGAGCGTGAGCTGCAGCGTGGAGAGGTCGGAGATGGTCGACCAGAGCAGGCCCGAGAGCGGATCGTTGCACTCGACCGCGTAGCGGCCGGTGAAGCGGAAGTTCAGGCGGTTGTTGTCGGCGAAGAAGACCGGATTGATCGGGAATTCGAGCGGCCCGAAAGCCGGGCGCGAACGGTCCGGCGTGATGGTGCCGACGAACTGCTCGTTCATCGTGATGGCGATCTGGCTCAGCTCCGGGATGAGCGCCGGGCTGGTCGCGCCCTGGAGCACGAGCTTCGCGCCGGTGACCACCTCATCGCCGCGAATGCCGAAGAGAATGCCCTGCAGGTCCGACAGGCCGCGAAGCTGCATCGGGCTGCGCAGGCCGAGCTGGCGCAGCGTGCGGGATTCGATGCGCGGGCCGGGGGCCGTCGGGTCATTCGAGCCGAACATGCCCGGCTGCTGCGGGATCATGCCGCCCAGCGCGCCGCCCTGGCCCGGGATGGGGGCGAGAGGCTGGCCGGGGAATTGGCCAGGATTCTGGCCCAGGTTCTGGCCGGGCATCTGGCCCTGCGCCTGGCCCAGGCCCTGCGAGGGTATGGGCGCGGAGGGCAGTGGGGGCATGGGCGGCATGCCGCCCTGATCGGCCTGGGCGGGCACGCCGCCGCCGAGCGGCGGCAGCGCCGGGGGGGCGATGTTCTGGGAACCCTGGCTGCGCAGCGGCGGCGGGGGCGGCGGGGCCTGGTTGCGCTGTTCTGCGCCTGCGCCTGACCGGCGAGGCCAATGCCCAGCGCCAGGATAAGCCCAGCGGCCGTACGTTTGGCGCCGTTCCGGGCCGGCGGCGGACCGGCGGGCTTCTGGGCGGCGGCCTGGGCCGTCGCGGCCTTCAGCGCCTCGGCCTTGCGGCGGCGGCGCTCGCGGCGATGGCGGAAGGAAAACTGGCTGTCGCCACGGAAGAGGCCGCCGATGCTCAGCGCCACTTCGCCCAGCGAGCGGATAGGATCATCCGGGCGGTTCGCATCCCACTCGACCCAGGCATCGGCGCGGCCGAGCACGGCGCGGGTGATATTGCCTTCGTCGCGCAGGTCCTGCGGCAGGAAACGGATCTGCAGGCGGTCATTCTGCCAACGCATCACTTCGGCGGGGATCGACACGAAATCCGGCCCGACCTCGAGCTGAATGGTCACAATAAGGTCCTCATCGGGCAGGTTTTCCGGGCGCTTCATGGCGATCGCCGCGCCGCCGAGCGAAAGGTCGAGGCTCTGGCCCTCCACGGTAGTACCGTCAGGCATGGTCACGATGGCCGGCACGATGGCCCCGATACGCGCGCGCTCACGCACCTGGCGCCGCTCGCGGCCCACCGCGAGGCCGGCCAGCACCACGATGAAGGAGAGCACGACCCAGATGGAGTTCAGCGCATAGGCCTGGAAGTCCAGCGTCTCCCAGCCATTGATGATCATGCCGAAAATGCCCATCGACAGGCCGCCGAGCAGGAAGAGCGCGAGCACGAAATTCGGCCCCACGGCGCGCATGTCGAAATAGCCTTCGGAGAGCGTGCCGCCCTTGTCGGTCACGTTGAACTTGCCCTTGCCGGGGTCGAGCAGCGTGGTCACTACGACGGGCAGCAGCCAGAGGGCGAGCACCGTTTCGTAGATTTCCGACCAGAAGGAATGGCGCACGCGGCCCTGGATGCGGCTGTTCGTCGCGACCGAATGCATGATGTGCGGCCCGGCATAGGCGACGATGGCCAGCGGCGAGGCCGCGATGATGCTCTGCCCCAGCAGGAGGAAGGCCAGCGGCGAGGTGAGGAAGACGAAGCGCGGTAACGGGAAGAGATAGTGCAGCTGCGCGTTGAGGTAGCAGATGCGCTGCGACAGGGTGAGGCCCGAGCCCGCAAGGGGCGAGTCCACGCGCAGGATCTGCACCATGCCGCGGGCCCAGCGCATGCGCTGGCCGATATGGGAGATCAGGCGGTCCGTCGCGAGGCCGGCGGCCAGGGGGATGCGCAGATAGGCCGTGCGCCAGCCCAGCCGCTGCATCTTGAGCGAGCAGTGGCAGTCTTCCGTCACGGTCTGGGTCGGCACGCCGCCCACCTCTTCCAGCGCCGTGCGGCGGATCACCGCGCAGGAGCCGCAGAAGAAGGTCGCGTTCCAGAGGTCATTGCCCTGCTGGACCAGGCCGTAGAAGAGCAGGCCCTCGTTCGGCACGCGCTGGCCGGAGGCGAGGTTACGCTCGAAAGGATCGGGCGAGTAGAAATGGTGCGGCGTCTGCAGCATGCCGATGCCGGCATCGCGCAGCATCCAGCCGATGGTGAGCTGCAGGAAGCCGCGCGTGGCCACGTGGTCGCAGTCGAAAATGGTGATATAGGGCGCCTTGGTCTGGGTCAGCGCGTAATTGATGTTGCCGGCCTTCGCACCCTTGTTGTCGGGGCGGATGATGTAGCCGCAGCCGACCTGCTCGGCGAATTCGCGGAATTCCGGGCGCCGACCATCGTCCAGGATATAGACGTTCATCTTGTGGCGCGGCCAATCCATGGCCAACGCGCCGAAGACGGTCGGCTTCACGACTGAGAGCGGCTCGTTATAGGTCGGGATGAAGACGTCGATCTCGGGCCAGTCCTCGGGGTTCTCCGGCAGCGGCACGGGCTTGCGCTCGAGCGGCCAGAGGCCCTGGTAATAGGACAGGACCAGCACGATGACGGCATAGAACTCGGCCAGCAGCAGGCCGGTGCCGAGGAAGGTCTCGAAGAAGCTGGTGTAGTCAAGCGTCTCCGTTACGCGCCAATAGATATAGCGCAGGGAGATGATGCTCGACAGCATCACGAGGAAAATCGTCACCGCGCGCCCGGGCAGGCGATTCACGATGAGGAAGAGCAGGAAGCCGCCCATGGCGATCCAAGCCTGCTGCTCCGCCGTGGCGGGCGTCATGATGACGCAGAGGGCCATCATCGCGCCGATGAGCAGGCCAGCGGCGACGAACCAGCGGCGCGAGGCGATGGGGCTCCGCAACAGCCTTGCCAAACGAGCCATCATGACCTTGGCGCCCCCTTCGACCCATTGAGCTTACTCAAGCGCAATGCCAGCGCAGGGCAAGGCTCGCCAAGGGAAAATGCTGCCCCGCTCGTCGGGGTTAGACCATTCAGTGGCATTAATGCAGCACTCTCCGGGGGAGCCAGCAGGGTCAATCTCGTTTCGTCCGCGCCATGCCGGCGGCATCGCCGTCGCCGATTTTCGCGAGCAGTTCGGAGAGCGGGATCTCCACGGCGCTCGCGGCCATCTGGCTCGGGGCGGCGGGCGGCCGGAGAAGCGCGTCGATGGGGATGGCGTCGATCGGCAGCGCTTGGCCGGGCGGGGCATCGCCACGGATCAGGTCCGCAAAGCCGGGCTCCTTGCCCGGGACGGCTTCGATCAACTCGAAACCGGCGGGCAGGCCCTCGCCCGGGCGCAGGATGGGCAGCGGGCCGTCCATGAAGGCGGCCAGGAGCGAGCCGGCCGGCAGCGGCGGGGAAGCCGGCACCGGGGCAACCGTTGGCATGGCGGCGGGCGGTGGAGCGGAGGCCGGCGCCGTGGCGGCGGGGGCCTCGGGCGCGGGCTCCTCTCGCGGAGCGGCCATAAAGGGCGCGACGGGCGGCTGCGTCGCAGCGGGCGCGGCGACGGGCGGGGCCGACGATGCCATGGGCGGCGGCGCCGGAGGCTGCGCGACGGGCGGCTGAGCCATGGGCGGCGGCGCGAAAGGAGACTGAGCCAGGGGCGGCTCAGCCGCCGGAGACTGAGCGTAAGGCGCTATGGGTTGCGGGGCATGAGCGGCGGGCGCCGCGTAGCCGGGTGCCGGATAGGCGGGCGCGGCCGGGTAAGCGGCCCCCGGATAGGCCAACGGGAAGGCCGCGGCCATGATCGCGGCCAGTTCGGGCGATAGCGGCGGCAGGTCCATCCGCCCGAGCCCCGCATGCGGCGCGGGCGCGGCCGGATAGGCCATGGGCGGCGCCATGACGGCAGGCGCGATCGGCGCAGCGGCGGACACGACCGGCATGACGGGGGCGGGCATGGGCGCCGGAGCGGCAGCCTGCGGGAAAGGCGGCGGCGGGAAGGCCGAAGGAGCCGCTGCCGCGTATGGCTGCGGCGGCACGGGCGGCGGTGTCATGGGCGGCGGTGTCATGGCGGGAGCCGCGGCTGGTGCGGCGTAAGGCTGCGGTGGCGCCAGGGGCGGGGGCGCCGGCGGAGGGGGCGCCATGACCGGCGCGATGCTCGGCGGCGCGACCGGCATCGGGCTTTGCGCCTGCGCGGCGGCCTGCGGCAGGACGGAGGCGAGAAGCTGGCTCGTCGCCGTCGGGGGCGGCGCCAGCGGCGCGGCTGGCACGGGTGTGGCCGGCGGGGTCAGTTCGTCGAGCGCGGCGAGGGCGGCACCGAGGATCGGAAAGGCGGCGGCGTCGGACGCCGCCTGCGCCACAGGCTCCGGTTCAGTGATCTGAGGCTTGGGGCGGGGGCGAACGGCCTCGTTTCCGAAATTTCGGTAGCGCAGGCCAGGTGTCTTCAAGACAGCCGCCACCCTCGCGATATCAGAATCCTGAGCCATGCCCGCAATACGCCCCTTTGACAGCCATCATGCCCCAATGCTTTCGCGAAAAGGAGACTAATTTGGAGGACTCTTACAAAGAGTGAGAAAAAAGCGACGCCTTCAGGTTCGTTCGGTCAAAATATCGCGCCATGCGAGCTTCGATAGAATGCACAGCACGCTGGAGTAGTAATCGCCCGACAATACAACCGGAGAAGGCCATCCGGCTCTTGGATAACTGCCGTCGATCAGCCCTCTGCTCGCCACCACCATGTAACGTATCGACTGGATACCGGCTTCCGCAGGGTAGGGCGAAATTTCATCACTGATGAGATCCACCCAGGCGGGCAGATGCCGATGCCTGGCGTCCAACCAGAAATTCACGGCGCTCTCGACCGCTGGCTCCTCCGACAATCCCGCCCAGGCCATATAAAGCGGGATCCTGACCGCATCATAGGAGAAGCGGGGCCTCCAGGCTTTAGGCAGCGCGGCTGTCCCATCACTTTTTGTTAATGAAATCCAGTCGGGCGGCAAGCCCCATCGCCCGAAGCGCGCCATGCGCAACATTGCCATCCCGTCATGCGCCAGGCGGAGCCAAACCGGGTCCGGCAGGGCCTCGGCCAGGAGGCGCAGCGCGGGGAAGGCATAGTAGGACGGGTTGACGATGATCCTGTCACGCTGCTCGAAGCCCGAGACGGCCGGCAGCAGCATCAGCCATCGGCCCGCGGGGCGCAGGCAGAGGCGCAGGATGTCCCGCGCGATGGCCTGGCCATGCCCGGCCAGGTCCGCATCGCCCCACACGCGCGCGCCCCGCACCAGGGCGGCGGCGATGAAGAGGTCGCCATCGAGCGCATTATACTGGTCGGCCGGCGTCATCGGCTCGCCGGGCTTCCAGCGCCAGGCAAAGAGCGCATCGCCCCGGCGGCGCAGATGCCGCCGCGTCCAGTTCCAGGCCCGGTCGAAGGTGGCCCGGTCGTCGAAATAGGTGGCGCAGAGCATGGCCCAGCCCTGCCCCTCGGAATGGGAGATGCCGCCATTGCCGGTATCGACGATCCGCCCCTCGGGCGTGAGGAAGCGGGCGAGGAAGTGCCGCCAGTCGGCGATATCCTCCGCCGATGCCCCTGGCGCCGACGCAGCCCTGGCGCCGAGCAACGCCCCCGATGCCGGGGCCGCGCGCGGCCCCAAGAGGGCTGATGCGAGCCCCAGGGCGAAGGCACGTCTTCCGGCAGGCATGGTCATGCCGCCGGTATAACGAGCGGAAGTTTATGAAGCCTGAAGCCGCCGCTGCGCCACATGGCAGGCGACGCCTCCCTGCCCCGCCGCCGGCAGCGGCAGGAAGGGCGGCAGCAGGGATTTGCAGACCTCCTCCGCCTCGGCGCAGCGCGGATGAAAGGGGCAGCCCGGCGGCGGGTTCGCGGCCGAGGGGATCTCCCCGATGATGCGCGGCAGCACGCCGCGTCGGGCCGGGTCCGGCACGGGCGAGGCGTCGCGCAGCATTTTCGCGTAAGGATGCGAAGGGTCGGCCAGCACGCGGCCGGAGGGCCCCTCCTCCACGATGCGGCCGAGATACATCACCGCCACGCGGTCGCAGAACCAGCGCACGACGGAGAGGTCGTGGCTGACGAAAAGGAAGGAGAGGCCGCGCCGCTGGCGCAGCTCCTTCAGCAGCAGCAGCACCTGCGCCTGCACCGAGACATCGAGCGCCGAGACGGGCTCGTCGGCCACGATCAGCTCGGGTTCGAGCGTCAGCGCCCGGGCGAGGCCGATGCGCTGGCGCTGGCCGCCGGAGAATTCATGCGGGAAGCGGTCGAGTGCCGCCGGCGGCAGGCCCACCTCCTCGAGCAACCCGCCCGCGCGGATGCGCGCCGCCTTGCCCTCGGCGATGCCATGGACCTTCATCGGCTCCATCAGCGCCGAGCCGATGGTCTGGCGCGGGTTGAGCGAGGAATAGGGGTCCTGGAAGACGATCTGCATCTTCCGGCGCATTTTCTTGAGATTGCTGCCGGTGGCCGCGCGGACATCCTCGCCCTTGAACAGCACCTTGCCGCCATCGGGCTCGATGAGGCGCATCAGCGCGCGGGCGGCGGTGGATTTGCCGCAGCCGGATTCACCGACCAGGCCGAAAGCCTCGCCGGGCATAATAGTGAAGGAAACGTCCTCCACCGCCTTCACCACCACGGTCTCCCGCCTGGGGAAGCCGCGCGTGGCGGAGAAATGCTTCTTGAGACCCTGGACTTCGAGGATAGGCGTCATCATTCACCCCGCATCTTCGGGTCTGTGGCGTCGCGCAGCCCGTCGCCCACCATGTTCAGGCCGAGCACCAGCAACAGGATCGCGAGGCCGGGGAAGACGGCGAGCCATGGGCTGTCGAGGATGTTCTCGAACCCATCGCGCGTCATGCCGCCCCAGGTGGCCGTGGGCGGCTTCACGCCCAGGCCGATGAACGACAAGGACGCCTCCACGCGCACCGCCGTCGCCATCCAGAGGCTGGCCATGACCAGCACCTCGGGCAGGATATTGGGCAGGATATGCCGCAGCATGATCCGCAGGTGCGAATAGCCCAGCGCCTTGCCCGCCTCGACGAAGGCGCGCTCCTTCAGCGCGAGCGTCGGCGCGCGGGCGATGCGCGCGAAGGGCGCGATGGCGGTGAGCGCGATGGCGACGACGAGGTTGATGAGGTCCGGCCCCAGCAGCGCCACCACGATCAGGCCCAGGATCAGCGAGGGGAAGGAAAGGAGGACGTCCATCACCTGCATGATGAAGCGATCCGTCCGCCCACCGACATAGCCCGAGACCAGGCCGATGAAGCCGCCGATCACCATGGCGATGGCGATGGCGCCGAGCGAGACGATGAGCGAGATGCGCGCGCCCCAGAGCAGGCGCGAGAGGATGTCGCGCCCGAACTGGTCGGTGCCCAGCCAATATTCCGGGCTGGGGCCGACGAGCTTGTCGATGATGTTCTGGTCGATCGGGTCATAGGGCGCGATCCAGGGTGCCAGGATCGCGGCCAGGGCGATGACGAGGCAGATAATCGCGCCGATCAGCGTCGTCGGGTTCTTCAGCATCTTGCCCATGGCCCGGCGGAAGGCCGAGGGGGGCGCGGGTTCGGTGGTTGCGACCGTGCTGCTCATGACGTCTTCACCCGGGGATCGATCACGCCATAGAGCAGGTCGGTGATCAGGTTCACCACCACGATCAGGAAGCAATAGATGACCATCAGCCCCTGGAGCATGGTGTAGTCGCGCTGGTTCAAGGCCCCGACGATGATCTTGCCGAGGCCCGGCCGGTTGAAGACGATTTCCGTCAGCACCGAATTGCCGATCAGGATGCCGACATAGAGGCCGACGACGGTGACGACCGGCAGCGCCGCATTGCGCAGCCCATGCACCCAGATCACCCGGCGCGTGGTCACGCCCTTGGCGCGCGCGGTGCGGATGTAATCCTCGCCCAGCGCATGCAGCATGGCCGAGCGCGTGACGCGGGTGATGTAGGCCGCCATGACGAGGCCGAGCGTCGCCGCCGGCAGCGTCATCTTCCACAGCCGGTCGATCGGGTCATTGAGGTCGGCATTGCCGATGACGGGGAAGAGCTTCCAATGCAGCGCGAAGAGCAGCAGCAGGAAGATGCCCGAGACGAAGACGGGAAAGGAAAGCCCGATGAGCGAGAGGAGCCGGGCCGCCACGTCGATCCAGCCATTGCGATACAGCGCGGCCCAGATGCCGACCGGAATGCCGATGACAATGCCGATGACCATCGAGGCCAGCGTCAGGTCGATCGTATGCGGCAGGACGGCGGCGACCTCGCTGATGATCGGCCGGTTGGTGACGAGGGAATTGCCGAAATCGCCCTGCAAGGCGGACCAGAGGAAGTTCAGATATTGCTGCCAGACCGGCAGGTCGAGCCCGAGCTTGGCCCGCAACGCGGCAGCCGCCGCCGGTGTCGCCTGGTCGCCCAGGATGACCAGCGCCGGATCGCCCGGCACGATACGCACGATGACGAAGACCAGCGTCAGCACCGCGAGCAAGGTCGGGATGGACGCGATCAGCCGCCGGATGATGAACCCGAGCATGCCGGGGGAACCCCTCGCGAAGAAAACTAGGAAACGGCCCGGGCTCTTGGCCCGGGCCGGCAGGCGTCACTTGATGCGCGTCGTCTCGGTGATGATCGGGCCGAGATTCATCGCGCCCTTCAGCTCATAGCCGTAATCCACGCGGGTGCTGCGGGCGAAGACCTTCAGCGCCTCGAAGAGCGGCACGCCGCAGACATTGGCGATCAGCTTGCGCTGCGCCTCGGCCCAGAGGCGCTTCTGCTCATCCTCATTGGTCGAGACGCGGGCGGCGTCGATCTCGGCATCGGCCACGTTGCAATGCGAGAAATTCGTCACCGCCGTCGGCGTGCCGACGGTGCTGCGGCCGTGGAAGAACTGCGTCAGGTAGATATCCGCGATGGGGAAGCGCGCGGCCGAGTAATAGACGATCGGCGAGAGATCCTGGCGGATCTGCTGATGGAAGGTCGCGTGTTCCACCACCTGCAGGTCGAGCGTGATGCCCGCGCGGCGGAGCTGCGCCTGCACCACCTGCATGGAGGAGAGCATTTCGGGCAGCTGCGTATGGATCACCTTGATGGTGATGCCGTTCGGATAGCCCGCCTCGGCGAGCAGCGCCTTGGCCTTGTTCAGGTCGAAGCGCGGCAGGCCGTTATCGGCCGTGTAGCCGAGATAGCCGCCGGGCACGAGGCTGAGGCCGGGGCGGGTGATGTCCTTGCCGCGCCAGCGCACGATCTCGTCGCGATTGATCGCATAGGCGATGGCCTGGCGGATGCGGATGTCATTGGTCGGCGCCAGCGCGGTGTTCAGGTTGAGCACCGCGAGCTCGGCCGGCTCGAAGACGTCGACGACCGTATTGGGCAGCGCGCGCATGCGATCCACCCAGCGCTGCTCCTCCTTGCCGTAGGAGAGATCCAGCTCGCCATTCTGATAGGCGAGGTCACGCGAAGCATCCGACGGGATGAAGCGGTAGGAAATGCCGGAGAGTGCCGGCTTGCCGCGGAAATAGGCCGCATTGGCGGTGAATTCCGCCGACTGGTTCGGCGTGATCTTGTCGAGCTGGAAGGGGCCGGTGCCGACAGGGCTGCGCGCGAAGGCATCCCCCTTCTCTTCCACCGCCCGCTTGGAGACGATGAAGCCGCCCGAATAATTGGTGAGCAGCCCGAGCAGGCTCGGCACATTCTCCTTCAGGACGATCTTCACCGTATAGGGATCGACCGCCGTGACGCTCTCGATGGCGCGGAAATCGCCCGAGAAGGCGGAACGCTTCGGATCGGCGGCCTTCTGCAGGGAGAAGACGACGTCATCGGCCGTCAGCTCGCCATAGCCGTGGTGGAACTGCACGCCCTTGCGAAGGAAGAAGGTCCAGGTCTTGCCATCGGCGCTGTGTTCCCAGCGCTCGGCGAGATCGGGCTCGATATCGTCGGGCGAGGCCGAGCCGGGCTTGAAGCGCACGAGGCCGGAGAAGATCCAGGAGACCGGGATGCGATCGGTCGTGGAAACGGCGAAATGCGGATCAAGCCGGCCCACATCCTGCGCGGCGAAGCCCACGCGGAGCGTCTGCGCCTCGGCGCTCGTCATGGCGAGGCCGGCCCCCAGAACGGTGCTCAGGCAAACGGCGCTCGCGAAGAGCAACTTCCTCAGTTTCATAGTTCCAGTCTCCCAATGCGGCCGACGTTGGGCCGTGCCGCGAATTTCACGTGAAACCCAAATTGTCAGATCGTGACAGTCTGCCCTGTGAAACGACGGATGTCGAAGGGCTCGAGCGGCACATCGGTCCGCCCGTCGAGCACCAGCTCGCCCAGGATCTGGCCGACCACGGGGCCGAGCATGAAGCCATGGCCCGAGAAGCCGAAGGCGTGGAACAGGCCCGGCGTGGTGTGGCTGGGGCCGATGACGGGGATCTTGTCCGGCATATTGCCGTCGATACCCGACCAGGAGCGGATGATCATCGCCCCCTCCAGCTGCGGGACGACCTGAATGGCCTTGCGCATGGCCAGGCGCGAGATGGCCGGCAGCGGGCGGGTGTGCTGCGCCTCGTCGATGGTCTCGGCGCGGCCGCCGCCGATGATGACATTGCCCCGGTCGGTCTGGCGCAGATAGACATCGCCGCCCACCACGCCGATGCTCCGCCCGGAGAAATGCCGCAGTGGCTCGGTGACCATCATGTTGGGGATGGTTTTTCCGATCGGCGTCGGCTCGCCGAATGTCGCCGCGACCGCCCCGGCCCAATAGCCCGCGACGTTCAGCAGGAAGGGCGCCCGGAATTCGCGGCCATTCGCGACGAGGCGGAAGCCCTCGCCGTCATGGCCCATCTCGGTGACGTCGTGGCGCTCGAGCAATTCCGCCCCCGCCTCGCGCGCCCGGGCGGCGAAGGCCGGGGCGAGCAGGCGCGGATTGGCGCCGCCGTCGATATCGAGGAAGGAGCCCGCGACGCAATCGGGGCCGAGGAAGGGATATTCCTCGCGCAGCGCATTGCGGCCTAGCTTCACGTTGCGGATGCCGAATTCGGCGGCCACCGCGTCCCAGCTATCCAGCTCGGCGGCCTGCTCCTCGCTGCGGGCGAGTTTCAGATGGCCGCAGGCGACGAATTCGGCCCGGGTGCCGATATGGGCTTCCATATTCTCCCAGATGCGGCGCGCCCGGAGCGCGAGCGGCATCTCGGCGACATGCCGGCCCTGGATGCGCACGCCGCCATGGTTCACCCCGCTGGCCTGGCCGCCGATGAGGCCCTTTTCCAGCAGGACCACCCTTTGCCCGCGCCTAGCGAGATAGAGCGCCGCGGCGACGCCCACGCCACCGCCGCCGAGGATCAGGACGTCGGCCCGCCTATTCATGGCGCTTCGTCCTGCATGACCGGGATGGGCTTCACCGGCGGCTGGCCGCGCAGGCGCCCGGCCTCGGCGGTCGGGATGCCGAGCCTCGCGGCCAGGATCTCGGCCCCCGCCGGCCCGCAGACGCGGCCCTGGCAGCGGCCCATGCCGATACGCGTGAAGGCCTTGGCGCGGTTCACCTCGGGCGCGAGCCCCTCGGCCCGGCTGCCATCGGCCGCCGCCCGCATCTGCCCCGCCGTTACCGACTCGCAGCGGCACAGCAGCGTGTCATCGGGAATGGAGGCCGCCAGCGCCTTGGGGAAAGGAAAGGCCTTTTCCAGCGCCGCGCGGAAGCGGGACTGTTTGGCGAGCTTGCGGTCGATAGCCGCGTATTCCGCGGGCGCGATGGCCGCGCCATGGTCCTGCAGCAGCGCGATGGCCGCACGGCGCCCGGCGAGTTCGGCCACATCGGCACCGCCGATCCCCGCGCCATCGCCGGCGAGATAGATGCCCCTCACCGGCGTGCGGCCGATGGCATCCCGGGCGGGCACCCAATTGTGCTGCACCTCGTCGAAGCGGAAGGGCACGCCGGCGAGATCGGCGAGCTGCGCCTCGGGCTTCAGCCCCCAGCCGAGGCCGACGCCGTCGCAGGGGATGATGGTCTCGATGCCCGCGGCATCACGGAAGGCAAAGCCGGTGGGCGCGCCCTCCCCCTCGATGCGCAGCGGCGTGGCGCCCTCGAAGATCGGCACGCCGCTCTTCCGGAGCCAGCCGACGTAATAGAGGCCCTTCCAGAAGGTGGCGCCGCCATGCAGCGCCATGCCCGGGGCGGCCTTGGCCTTGTCGGCGAAGCTGGCGGTATCAACCACGGCCGCCACCTCGGCCCCCGCCTTCGCGTATTGATAGGCGATGAGATAGAGCAGCGGCCCCGCGCCGCAGAAGACCACCCGCCGCCCGATGCCGCAGCCCTGCGCCTTGAGCGCGATCTGCGCGCCGCCGAGGGAGGTGACGCCCGGCATGGTCCAGCCCGGCAGGGGGATCACGCGGTCCATCGCGCCGGTGCAGAGAATGGCGGCGTCGAAGCCGACCTCGGCATGTTCGCGGCCCTGGCTGAGCGTGTAGAGCAGCCCCTCCTTCGCGCGGAGGTTCCAGACCAGCGTTTCCGGCCGCCAATCGGCCTGGGCCTTCAGCCGGTCGAGCGTCTCATGCACGGCGCGGGCCTTTTTCGCCTCCATGCCGTAGAGCTGTTCGGGCGTGCGGGCGAAGCCCAGGGGCGGGCGCTGGTAGATGCGGCCGCCGCCATCGGGCGCCTCGTCGATCCAGACGGGGCGATGGCCGGCCTCGACCAGCCGTTCCACCGCCCGGGTGCCGGCGGGGCCGGCGCCCACGACGACGATCCTCATCGGCGCGTCACCTGCATGCCGTCCTCGGCGAGCGTCTGGCAGGCGCGTTTCGTGCCCTGCCCGTTCACCACCACCCAGCAATCCTGGCACGCGCCCATGAGACAGAACCCGGCCCGCGCGCCATCGCCGAATTCGCTGGTCCGCAGCCTGTCCTGCCCGGCGGTCATGATCGCGGTGAGCAGGGTGTCGCCGCGCTTCGCCTCGATGGGGGAGCCGTCGAGGATGAAGGAGATGGCGGGCCGATCCTGGTCCACCAGCCGGGCGAAGGTCACAGCGTGTCCTCGTGGCGGCAATTCATCAGCAGTTCCGCCACCGTCGCCGTATTGGGCAGGCGCACCAGCGTCGCCACCAGCTCGGCCAGGTCCTCGGGCTTGGACATCTGGTCGCGCGGCAGCTTGGTGACATGCCCGGTCATGTCGGTCTCGACGAAGCCGGGGCAGACGGCGCTGGCGCGGATGCCCAGTTCCCAGCCCTCGCGCCGCACCGCATGGGTGAGGGAGATGAGCGCGGATTTGCTCATGGCATAGCCGACATTGTCGTTCTTCACGCGCTTGCCGGAGAGGCTCGCGAGATTGATCACCCGCCCCTCCCCGCCCGCGGCCAGCGCCGACCAGGCCGCGCGGATGAGGCGCATCGGTGCCTTCACATTCACCAGCCAGAGCGAGTCCAGCGCCGTCTCGTCGCCATCCGAGAGGCGAGCCATGCTGTTGATGCCGGCGGCATTGACCAGCACGTCGATCCGCCCGTGCAGCGCCGTGGTCGCCTCGACCCAGGCGGCGGCGGCGGCGGCCTCCGTGGCGTCGTAGCGATGGACCGACATGCCCTCGCGCGGCTCGATGCGCGACGGCTCGCGCACGCCGATCGAGACGGTATAGCCGAGGGCCAGCAGCCTTTCGGCGATGGCCTTGCCGATGCCGCGGCTGCCGCCGCTCACCATGGCCACGCGGCCTTTCGGATCAAGCATGGGCCAGGGCTCCACTCGCAACGTGACAACGGACGCGGTGCTGCGCATCGACATCCACCAGCACCTGCGGCAGGTCGCAGCCTTCCTGCCGCATCGGGCAGCGGGCGGCGAAGCGGCAGCCGGGGGGCATCTTGTCGAGCGGGGGCACGCGGCCAGGAATGGCGTGCAGCGCGGCCTCGGGCTGGTCGAGCCGCGGAATGGCCGCGAAGAGCGCCTGCGTATAGGGATGGCGCGGATCGGCGAAGATCGTCTCGACCGGTGCCTCCTCCACGATATCGCCCGCATACATGACCGCGACGCGATCGGCGATCTGCGCCACCACGCCGAGATTATGCGTGATGAAAAGCACGGCCATGCCGCGCTTCTTGCGAAGATCGTCGAGCAGGCCGAGCACCTGCGCCTGGATGGTCACGTCCAGCGCCGTGGTGGGCTCGTCGGCCAGCAGCACGGCGGGCTCGCAGGCCAGGGCCATGGCGATCATCACGCGCTGCCGCATGCCGCCCGAGAACTGGTGCGGATATTCCTTCAGCCGCTTTTCCGGCGAAGGGATCTTCACCTCCTCGAAAAGCTGCCGCGCCTTGTCCAGCGCCTCGGCCCGCGAAAGGCCGCGATGGATGCGCAGGCTCTCCGCCACCTGGTCGCCCACGGTCATGACCGGGTTCAGCGAGGTCATGGGCTCCTGGAAGACCATGGCGATCCGGTCGCCGCGCAGCTTCTCGCGCGCGCTTTCCGGCATGGCGTTCATATCCTCGCCCTCGACGAGAATCCGCCCGCCCGCCACGCGGCCATGGGGCTTGGCGACGAGGCCCATGACGGAGAGCGCGGTCACGGATTTGCCGCAGCCCGATTCGCCCACGAGGGCCAAGGTTTCGTCACGCGAGATGCGCAGCGAGATGTCGCGGACGGCCGGATGCCATTCGCCACCGATGCGGAATTCGGTGCGGAGGCCGACCAGTTCGAGAGCGGCGGGTTCCGGCATGGCTTGCTCTGGTTCGAGGGAGGTGGTCTGCATTTTGCGCAAGCCTGCCCCCCATGGGCCGCGATGACAAGGCGCCATGACAGCAGGAGGTTCAGCTCAGGCTGGGGGCCTCGGTAGGTGCCGCGAAGCTCTCGCCCGGCTCGGCGGGGCGGAAGAGGAAGGCGCAATGCAGCCCCTCCGCCGCGAAATCGAGGCTGACCGTGGATTCGGACCCCAGATCCTGCGGCAGGGCGCGGCGCAGCAGGCGCAGGCCGAAGCCCTCCTGCGAACGCTGCGGCGGCTGAAGGGGGATGCGCCGCCCGCCGGCATGGCTCTCGCGCCAGGAGAAGCGCGCCATGCCGTCGGGCCCGCGCGACCAGCCGAGATGAATGCGCCCGCCGGGCCGCGAAAGCGCGCCATGGCGCTGCGCATTGTCGGCCAGCTCCTGCAGGGCGATCAGCACGGCCTGCACCTGGGCAGGCCGCAGCCAGACTTCCTCATCCTGCTCGATCAGCGCCGTGCCCGCCCCGAGCGGCCCGGCGAGGCCCACGCGCACGGCCGCGCCGAGCAGCACGGCGCCCCAGCCGGCGGCGGTCAGCAGGTCATGGCTGCGGGCCACGCCCTGAAGACGGGCGGCGAATTGCTGGCGGAAGCGCTGGGGGTCGTCCCCGCTGATGCGCAGCGTCTGCGCGGCGAGGGATTGCACCGTGGCGAGCGTGTTCTTCACCCGGTGATTGAGCTCATGGGCGGTGCGGAGATGAGCCGCCTCGGCTTCCATCCGCGCGGTCATGTCCACCGCCGCGAGGCAGACCGCCTCGACCTTGCCGCCCGGCCTTCGCACCGGCTGCATCGAGACGGTCCAGTAAAGGCGGTTGCCATTTGCGCCGCAGGCGCTCAGGGCGCGAGAGCCGAGGCCTTCCTCACCGGCCAGGGCGCGGCGGAGCAGCGGCGCGAGCCCTTCGGCGAAACAGGGCATGGCTTCCTCGAGCGTCTTGCCGCGCAGGCCGTCGCGCGGCCGGCAGGCCATGCGCGTGAGCATCTCGTCGCTCTCGATCACGCGCAGGTCCGGCCCGATCAGCGCGGTGCCGACGCGGGCGCTCTCCTGGATGGCCTTGCGCTCGGCGGTCCGCGCCGCCTGGGCGAAACGCGCGCGGCGGCTCTTCATCGCCCAGAGCAGGCCGACCAGCACCAGCCCGGCCGCACCGGGCAGGCAGGCCTTGAGCAGCCGCTCCTCCCGCTCTTCGGCCATGAAGCCGTGCAAGGCCGCCTCGGCCTCGCGCTCCACGGCGCCGACGAGGCGGGCGAGTCCAGCGGCTTCGGCCAGCTCACCGGAGGCCATGCCCTCCGACCAGCGCAGGCTGCCGTCATCGGGAAGCATCCGGGCCATCGCCCGCAGCTTGGGCGTGGAGGCGACATCCGCCGCCACGTCCCGCAGCACGGAGACCTCCCGGCGCAGCGCGATCAGCTGCGACCGCGCGATGCGGATCACGCCGGACCCGCCGGCCTGGGCCGCGCGCCGCGCCTCCCGCTCGATATCCTGCAGCGTGCCGCCGACCGTCGCGGCCTGCCGCGCGATCTCGCTCAACCGGAGATAGCGGCGATCGTCCCGCTCGTCCTGCGGCAGGAAGGCCAGCGCGAAGCCGCCAAACGTCAGAAGAAGGAGGAGCGCCACTCCCAGCACGCAGGGGCAGTTCACATTAAACCGCCGCCCCTCGTTCAGAGCAGGCAAACACAGAGAGGCACGCAAGCCGAGTGTATCCTGGTGAATCGTTGTGGCCCCAAGAATACGAGCCTTCATTCACCGCTGCCCAGGGGCTTCTGCAACTTTTGCGTTAGAAAGCCCCGGCAAAACTCACAAAAATAGAGAAAATCAGAGAAATCGGCAGTCCTTATGCTCAGGCTTGCGCTGTAGAGTGAACAACTGCCGAGGCTTTACTTAGATCGCGAAATTGAGAGGTTCCACGGCGGGGCGGCGCAATCCGGCGGCCGTGGCGCGGCGGAGCAGCTCCGCGACCGTGATCTTGCTCAGCGCCTCGCGCAGCGTGGCGTCCAGCTCGTCCCGGAGCGGGGCGATCACCTTCTGCTGGAGCGGCGAGGGGCCGGCGGCGGGCGCTTCCTCCTCGCCATCGCCCGAGCCCGCGGCCAGGATCGCCTCCAGCGTGATATCCCGCGCTGCGCGGCCGAGGCGATAGCCGCCCTTGGGGCCGCGGGTGGAGCTGAAAATGCCGGCACGGGAGAGCGATTGCAGCAGCGGCTCGATGCCGCGCCGCGCCTCGCCCAGCCGCTCGGCGATATCGAGGCCCGAGACCGTTCCCGAACGCCCGGCGTGGAATGCGACATCCAGTACGATCGCGATGGCCACCATGGCCCTATCCCCGCGCAGTAACATTTCACGAACCCCCTGAACCACGTTCGAGCGATGTGTTATCAGCCTCGCATGGCCGACGAAAACCCCTCTCCGCATCTCCGCCCCAAAAGCCGCCTCTATGGCAGCATTCTCGAGACGGTCGGGGGCACGCCCCTGGTCCGCCTGCCACGGATCGAGGCGACGCAGGGGCTCAAGGCGCGGCTGGCGCTGAAGCTGGAATTCTTCAACCCGCTCGGCTCGGTGAAGGACCGCATTGGCCTGGCCATGATCGAATCGGCCGAACAGGCCGGGCAGATCACGCCCGGGAAGTCGGTGCTGATCGAGCCCACCTCGGGCAATACCGGCATCGCCCTGGCCTTCGCGGCGGCCGCGAAGGGCTATCGCCTTATCGTCGTCATGCCCGACGGCGCCAGCATCGAGCGGCGCAAGATGATGCGCATCATGGGGGCCGAGCTGGTGCTGACCCCGGCGCGCGAGGGCATGGCGGGCGCCATCGCCAAGGCCGAGGCCCTGGCCAAGGAGAATCCCGGCGCCTGGATTCCTCGCCAGTTCGACAATCCGGCCAATCCCGCCGTCCATGAAGCCACCACGGCGGAGGAGATCTGGGCCGATACCGAGGGCGGGGTGGATGTGGTCGTCGCCGGCGTCGGCACCGGCGGCACGCTCACCGGCATTGCCCGCGCGCTGAAGCCGCGCAAGGCCTCGCTGCGGGTGATCGGCGTGGAGCCGGCCGAATCCGCCGTGCTCTCGGGCGACGATCCGGGGCCGCATAATATCCAGGGCATCGGCGCGGGCTTTCGGCCGCAGGTGCTGGAACTGGAGCGGCTGGACGAGGTCCGCCGCGTCTCCGAGCGCGAATCCTTCGCCGCCGCGCGCCTTTGCGCCCGCACCGAGGGCCTGCCGATCGGCATCTCCTCCGGCGCGGTGCTGCATATGATGATGGAGCTGGGCAAGGCGCCGGAGATGGAGGGCAAGCTCATCGTCGGCATCGCCGCTTCCTTCGCCGAGCGCTATCTCTCGACCGAGCTTTTCTCAGGCATCTGAGGCGGAGGGGTTTCCCCCTCCTCGTCTTATGTCCGCGCCAGGATGAACTGGCGCCGGAAGGGCAGCAGCACGGCGCCGTCGGACTGGCGCGGGTAATGCGGCGCCAGGGCCTCGGCATAGGCGTCGAGGAACGCGTCGCGCAACTCGGGCGTATCGGCCAGCGCGTCGAGGAAGGGCAGCAGCGATGTGCCCTTGGCCCATTCCACCACCGGGCGCTCGCCGCGCAGGACGTGGATATATTCCGTCACCCAGAGCTCCAGCCCCGGCACCAGCGGGCGCAGCACGTCGTAATAGCCGGCGGGCTCCAGGATCGCGCGGGCCGAGCCGATGCCGGCGAGTTTCGCGGCCCAGGGGCCCTTTGCCGCCACCACCGGCTGCAAGGCGCGCAGCGGTGCGGCATGCATCGCGGGCATCTGCACCGCCAGCACGCCGCCCGGCGCCAGGAGCGAGAGAAGCCGGGGGAAGAGCCGCTCGTGATCGCCCAGCCAATGCAGCGCGGCATTGGAGAAGATCACGTCCGGCGGCGTCTCGGGCTGCCAGGTGCCGATATCGGCCTGGATGGTTTCGAAGCCCTTGCCCGCGACCTTGGAGAGCATGGCGGCCGAACTGTCCACGCCCACGACCCGCGCGCCGGGGAAGCGCGCCGCGAGAGCCGGCAGCGCATTGCCCGCCCCGCAGCCGAGATCGACCACCAGCCGAGGCTCGCCCGCGGGCAGCCGGGCGATGAGATCGAGCGCCGGCCGCAGGCGCTCATCCTCGAATTGGAGATACTGGGTCGGGTTCCATGAATGGGTCGCCATGGCGCTTCTCCGCTTTGTATGCAGATGAATACAACACCTCTTTCCACACCGCGCGTAGCGGCGTTGCGGGCATGGGTCGCATGCGGGCCGGGCGAGGCTCGGGGGCGCTTCTGTGTGGGTGGCGGATGGGCGGGGCGCGGACCCGCCCGCGTAAGAAGGGACGCCTCAGCCGTGCAGCGTCACGCCCTCGCCCCTGACTGCGCCACCGTTGAAGCGCGCCAGACGGAAGGGCTCGATGGGCTGGTCGGGCGCCTCGCCCCGGGCCAGCGCGGCCAGGATGCGGCCCGTGACAGGGCCGAGACAGAAGCCATGGCCGGAGAAGCCCATGCCGATCACCAGCCCCTCGATGGGCGCGCGATCCATCACCGGCAGGGTGTCGGGGGTGAGGTCGATCAGCCCGGCCCAGAAGCTCTCGATCGGCGCATCGGCGAAGGCGGGCACGGCGGCGGCGAAGCGGCTCACCACGCCGCCGATGGTCTCGGCGCGGGGATGGACGGCCGGGCGCGGGCTGGTCTCCATCGCGCCATGCCAGGGCTCCACGCCCGAGGTGGCGCGGAAGCGGCCATCGGCCTCCTGCCGCCCGGCGCAATCGGCATTGGCGACGCCGATCACCGGGGCCAGCACCTTTTCCACCGGCACCGAACGCAGCACCGTCACCATATGGATATCGAGCGGCACGCCGAGGCCGAGCGGCGCCAGCAGCTCATTCCCCAGCACGCCCGCGCAGAGCACCACGGCGCCGCAGGGCAGCAGGCCCTTGTCGCTGCGCACCGCCGTGACGCGGCCGGCGCTCTCCTCGATGGCCAGCACCTGTTCGCCGAAGCGCGTCTCCGCGCCATGGCGCTTCGCGGCCTCGATGAAGGCGGCGACGGTCGCATAGGGGTCGGCATGGCCGTCGCTGGCGCAATAGGTGGCGGCCAGGGCCGAGGGGCCTATGGCGGGGCAGACGGCGCGGATGGCGGCATTGTCGGGCAGATAGGTGATGTCGAGCCCGAGCGCCGCCTGCGCCTCAGCGAGGGCCTGGATCACGGGCACCTCCTCGGGCGTACGGGCCAGGCGGAGATTGCCCTCGCGGCGGTAATGCGTCGGCGCGCCCAGCTCCTCGGCCAACCCCTCCCATTGCGCGACGGCGGCGCGGGCGAGCGGGAGTTCGGCCGGATGCCGCCCCGATTGCCGGACGCCCGCAAGCGTCCAGCCCGAGGCCATTGCCGCAGGCCCCCAGCGATCGAGAATGGCGACCTTCACGCCCGCCCTGGCGAGTTCCCAAGCCGTCGCGGCGCCGCTGATCCCGGCGCCGATCACCACCACGTCGTACATGCTCTGTTTCCCTGTATCCTCGTTACGGGGAGCGTGTCAGACGGAGGGGCGCTTACCAACCCCCGGGGCGCTAGAGAAACCGCTCCTTGATATCCACCGTGCTCTCCTGGCCCAGCCGGTGGATATTGGCCTTCAGCCAGCCATCGGCGGCCTCGCGGCCGTATTGCTTTAGGGTCGTCAGGAATGACCAGTCGCCGTTATATTTGGTGGATTCCTTGAAGGCGCGCATCCGCTCCTCATCCTCGATGAGGTGCATGAACAGGCGGTGGTAGCGGGGCGGCTTCAGCACGCCTTCGTCGAGCAGGCGCTGCACGAATTCGATGGCGCGCATCTCGTTCATCAGGCTGGCATTGAAGCCGATCTCGTTCAGCCGGCTCATGATGTCCATCACCGTCATGGGCACATCCTCCCGCACCAGCGGGTTGATCTGCACCAGCACGACGTCGGGCGGCCCCTTCTCGTCATAGAGCGGCCAGATGGCGGGGTTGCCGAGATAGCCGCCATCCCAGAAGGGCTCGCCATCCACCTCCACCGCCTTGAAAATCTGCGGCAGGCAGGCCGAAGCCAGCAGCGCATCGACCGAGATTTCGGCGCTCTTGAACACCCGCGCCTTGCCCGTACGCACGCTGGTCGCCGAGACGAAAAGCTTCGGCGCCCCCGGCAAGGCGAGGCTCTCGCGGCGGAACTGCTCGGCCAGCAAGTCCCGCAGCGGGTTCATGTCGAGCTTGAAGGGGTCGAGCTGATAGGGGCTCCAGATCCGTGTCAGCGCCTCGAAGAACTGCCAGGCGAAGGAGAATGACAGGTCCGGCCCCCAGAGCACGCGCTCGAAGGGGCTGTTCTGCAGTGGGCTGAGCGCCAGCGCCCGGCCCAATTGGCGCCAGAGACGGTCGAGCGCGTCGATGCCGCCCTGCCGCCCGCCTTCGCCAAGCCCCTGGGCGAGCATGGCGCCGTTGATCGCGCCCGCGGAGGTGCCGGAGATCGCGCAGATCTCCAGCCATTCCTCCTCCAGCAGCCGCTCGACCACGCCCCAGGTGAAGGCGCCATGCGTGCCGCCGCCCTGGAGCGCGAGATTGATGGCGAGCCGCGCGCGGCTCAGCCGGTTGACGGCCGGCGCCGACACGCTCTCGGCCATGGTGCTACTGCGCCATCCAGCCGCCGTCGATCGACAGCGCGGCACCGTTCACGCTGCCCGAATCCGGGCCGCAGAGATACAGCGCCATGCGCGCGACTTCCGTGACCTCGACCCATTTCTTCGTCGGCTGCTTGGCGAGGAGATAGTCGGTCAGCGCCTCCTCCTCGCTCACGCCGTGCTCCTTGGCGAGCGGGCCGACCTGCGCCTCGGCCAGGGGCGTGCGGACGAAGCCGGGGCAGATGGCATTGGCGGTAACGCCGGTGCGCGCGGCCTCGAGCGCCACCACCTTCGTCATACCCACCACGCCGTGCTTGGCCGTCACATAGGCGACCTTCTGCGGCGAGGCGACCAGGCCATGGGCCGAGGCGATATTCACGATCCGCCCCCAGCCGCGCTGCTTCATCCCCGGCAGGAGGGCCTTGGTGGCGTGGAAACTGGCCGACATGTTGATCGCGATGATCGCGTCCCACTTGTCGTCGGGGAAATCCTCCACGGCGGCGGTGAACTGGATGCCGGCATTGTTGATGAGGATATCGACCCCGTCCATGGCCTGGACCGCCTCGGCGCACATGTCGCGCACGCCCTGGGGCTTGGAAAGATCGGCAGCCGAATAGGGCGGCTCGTGCCCGCCATTCTCGGCGGCGATGGCGGCCTTGGCGGCGGCGATATCCTCGGGCTTGCCGAAGCCGTTCAGCATCACTTGCGCGCCCGCGCGGGCGAAAAGCACGGCGATGCCGAGCCCGATGCCCGAGGTGGAGCCCGTGATGAGTGCGCGACGACCTTCCAATACCCGTTCCATTTCCGCTTCCTCGTCATGCTGCGATGCGATGAGCATTTGAACGCGCGAGAGACGAAAAAGCCATGCGCGGCGGCATGAAATCCGGCGGGAATTAACGGCATTTTAGCTGGGGGACAGCCTTCATGCAGCCGATTGCATGCCCAAAGGACGCTCTGAATGCCCGCCTTTTTCTCCTCGATCCGCAGCAAGGTGGCCCTTGCTTTCGGCGCCCTGCTGCTCTGCCTTCTGGGCAGCGCGGGCCTTGGAATCCTGCAGCTCCGCCAGCTGAACAGCGTGGCAGAAGCTCTCGGGGAGAACTACCTGCCGTCCTTCGAGCATCTGGGCACGCTGGCGGAGGGCATGGCGCGGATGCGTCAGCTCGACAGCATGACGCTGATTACCTCCGACCCGGAGCGCGTCCGGCAGGCGCTCGCGCGCGCCGCCGATGCCACCGCCCAGACCGAGGCGGCCTGGAAAGCCTACTCCCGGACCATCGATCCTGGTGAGGAGGCGGCGCTCGCCGAGAAGGTGCGGGCCCTCCTCTCAGACTATCTCGCAACGCGTCAGACCATGGCGGCCTTGCTCGAGAAGAACGATCGGATGGGGGCTCTCAACCTTTTCGCCGACAGCCAGTTCGCTCTCTTCAACCAGATGCGGGACGTGACGAGCGCCTTGCGCGCCTATAACCGCCGCCTCGGCAACGAGACGGTCGCCGAGGCCAACAGGACCTACGAGAATAGTGTGCAGATCCTGCTGCTGGGCGTGCTGGTTGGGCTCGCGATCACCATCGGCGCCATGATCTGGCTGAACCGCTCGGTGGTCTTCCGCATACTGCGACTGAGCGGCACCACGCGGCAACTCGCCCGGCGCGACTATGCTTTCGACCTGCCCTGCGCGACCCGGGCGGATGAGATCGGCGATATGGCCCGCGCCATCGACGAATGCCGTACCGGGCTGATCGAGGCCGACAGGCTGGCTGCCGCCCAGGCGGAAGCGCAGCGCGAGCGCGATGCCCGCGCCGCCCGGCTCGATACGCTGCTGCGGCAATTCGAGGCCGAGACGGCCGGCAGCCTCCGCGCCGTGGCCGCCGCCGCGACGCAGCTCGATGCCACGGCGAACAGCATGGGCGAGACGGCGAGCCAGGGTTCCGAACAGGCGACCGCCATGGCCGCGGCGACGGAACAGGCCAGCGCCAATGTGCAGACCGTCGCCGCCTCCTCTGAAGAACTCGCGGCCTCGATCGGGGAGGTCGCGCGCCAGATCCAGGGCAGCGCCCGCATCGCCCGCCGCGCCTCAGATGCGGCGCGGGAGACGGATACCAATGTGCGCAACCTCGCCGAATCGGCACAGCGCATCGGGGATGTGGTGCGGCTGATCACCGATATCGCGGGCCAGACCAACCTTCTCGCGCTCAACGCCACCATCGAGGCGGCGCGGGCTGGCGAGGCGGGCAAGGGCTTCGCCGTCGTCGCCTCGGAGGTGAAGGCGCTGGCGGCGCAGACCGCGCGCGCCACGGAGGAGATCGGCAGCCAGATCGCCACCATCCAGGCGGAGACGGCCCGCACCGTGGATGCCATCGGCCATATCGGCACGACTATCGAGGAGCTGAACGAGACGGCCGCCCAGGTGGCCGCCGCGACGGAAGAGCAGGCCGCCGCGACGCAGGAGATCGGCCGTGCCGTGGCCGAGGCCGCCGCCGGCACGCGGGAGGCCGCGCGCAATGCCGATGGCGTCAAGGAAGGCAGCCTGCGCACCGGCGACTCGGCGGGCGAACTGCGCAGCGCCTCGAGCGAGCTGGCGCGTCAGGCCGAGGAGCTGCGCCGCCGGATGGACGACTTCCTGAGCGATATCCGCGCGGCCTGAGCGCCTTCAGGCGAAAAGGCTGCCCCAGCCGGCGGGGCGGGCGGGCTCCTCCATCCGGTCGAGCGCGCCCCAGAGGCCGAGGGCCGTGGCATCCCAGAAGGTGGTGCTCGTCTCGGCCTCGATCGCGCGGGAGAGCGGCGCGGCCGGATAATTCGTGCACCAGGCGATGATGACCTCCGGCCCCTCCTCGGCCACCTCGCTCGCCTGGTTCAGGATGCGGTGATAGGGCACGGTCGCGTAGGAGAGGTTGTCGGTCATTCCGAGATGGCTCTCGGCGACGATCTCGATGCCTTCGCGCGCGAGCTGGGCGATCAGCCGGTCCTGGTAGGGCTTGGCATAGGGGGTGATGAGTCCGAAGCGCCGCGCCCCGCTGACCTTGACCTGCCGCAGCAGCGCGAGGCCCGAGGTATCGGCAGGGATGCCCGTCGCCTGCTCGATGCGCTCCACCAGATCGCGGTCATGGTCGAAGCCGATGGCGCCGCCCTTGCTGCCGTTCCAAACGATCACCTCCGGCTTGGCATCGGCCAGCAGCGCCGCGGCCTCCAGCATGGCCGGCAGATTATAGGCATCGGGGAAGGGGTCCTGGCTGCCGCGCACGGGCACGCGGGAGAAAATCGGCACGACGCCCGGCAGGTCCGCCAGGAGGGACTGGCTCGTCCGCTCCACCACGGTATTGGCCGAGGGGGTGATGGTGCCGATGAGGCGCGGGCTGGCATGCATGAGCTGGTGCGGCATGCCGCCACTGTAACGGTCTTGCTACGCGGCGCGATAGGCTGCAGCGCCCGCCGTTACGTCGTGCTGTTACACGGGGTAATCGCGATGGCCGAAAATGGCGGTCCCCACGCGGACATGCGTAGCCCCTTCGCGGATCGCGGCCTCGAAATCCCCGCTCATGCCCATCGAGACGGTGCCGAGCCCATGCCGGGCGGCGCATTCGGCCAGCCAGGCGAAATGCGGCCGCGGCTCCTCCCCGGCGGGCGGGATGCACATCAGGCCGATCACCGGCAGGCCCAGCCCCTCGCGGCAATGGCGGATGAAATCGTCCGCATCCTCGCGCCCGACACCATTCTTCTGCGGCTCGGCACCGGTATTCACCTGGATGAGCAGGTCGGGCCGGCGGCCTTCCTTCTCCATGGCGGCAGCGATGGCCTCGGCGAGCTTGGGGCGGTCCAGGCTTTCGATGACATCGGCCAAACGCACTGCATCCCGCGCCTTATTGGTCTGGAGCCCGCCGATGATGTGCAGCCGCATCGCCGGATGGCCCGCGCGCAGGGTCGGGAATTTCTGGGCCGCTTCCTGAACGCGGTTCTCGCCGAAGAGGGTCTGGCCGGCGGCCAGCGCCTCCACCACGGAATCGGCCGGATGGGTCTTCGATACGGCGACGAGATGGACCGAGTCGCGCGGCCGGCCTGCCAGGTCGCAGGCATCGGCGATTCGCTGCCGGATATGGGCGAGATTCTGGGCAATGCTCATGGCAGGGCAGGCTAGAGCGAAGGCCGGCCAGCGTCATCTCCCCCTGGCCGCGTGATGTAGTTAGCAACTGCATCACAGCTCTGTGTCTTTCGCGTCACAGTGTTTCGGTGAAGTCGCGGCGAACGATTGCACCCTGTTGCTGCGTATAACAGCCCTGAACCATAGTCCCGCCGGGCTCGGACGCCGCTTCGACCTGTTGGGGGACTATTCAGCAGGTTGGGGCAAGGGCGGAAGAGCCGGTGGGAATCCACCGGGGCATGGCGCCGGTGATTGAGGAGGTAAGTATGCGCAAGATTCTTCTGGGTTCGACCGCCGTGGTCGGCCTCGCTCTGACCGGCGCCGCCGCTCAGGCTCAGACCGCCCCGACCGTTCGCATCGGTGGCTTCATGGAAGTGGCCGGCGCCTACGCTGCTGGCGACGACGCCGACAAGGCTGTCCCGGGCGTTCGCCGCGCTCGCCAGAAGTTCGATTTCCGCAATGAGTCGGAAGTCCATGTGTTCGTGACCGGCAAGGCCGCCAACGGCCTGGCTTACGGCGCGACCATCGAGCTGCAGATGGACAACCTGGGTGGCTCCGGCGCCGGTACCGGCGTCGACACCGACGAAGGCTACCTCTGGGTGTCCAGCCCGGTGTTCGGTAACGTTCGCCTCGGTGACGAAGACAGCGCCGCCTCGCTGATGCAGGTTCGCGTTCCGACCATCACCGGCATGGGCCCGGACGGTAACTGGGACGAGCTGACCACGAACCGCAGCTCGACCAGCAATCCCTGGTCCTACACCCTGTCGGGCATCAACGACGGTAACGACAGCACCAAGCTGATCTACCTGTCGCCGCAGTTCTACGGCTTCGACTTCGGCGCCTCCTATGCCCCGAACTCGGGCGAAGGCGAGCGCGTGTGGCAGGGTGCCAGCAGCACCGTGTCGCAGCGTGACTACACGACGCTGACCAACGAAGTCTCGCTGGCGGCTCGTTACCGCGGCTCCTTCGCTGGCGTCGGCGTTGCCGCCGGCTTCGGCATGCAGATGGCCGGCCCGCCGAAGGCGACCCAGGCTCCGTCGAACCTCCAGGACATCCGCGTCTACACGGTCGGCCTGAACCTCTCCTATGTCGGCTTCACGGTCGGCGGTGAGTACACCTGGGGCCAGTACTCGGGCACCAGCCAGCGCACGGCCCTGCCGCGCGGCGCTAGCGACAGCCATCACTATGTCGTTGGCGTGACCTACACGCTGGCCGCTCTGAGCCTCGGCGCCTATGTCGGCCAGGCCGAGCAGGACAAGCTGACGGTCCGCAGCGGCGTGTTCGGTCACGACCGCAAGCAGACCGTGTGGGGCATCGGCACCTCCTACAACCTGGCGCCGGGCCTGGATCTGATCGCGTCCTACAACAACGGCCGCGACAAGTATGGTCCGGACATGAGCACCTCGACCAGCCCGGCGAGCCCCGGCCCCACCGGCCGCAACCTGCAGGTCATCTACGCCGGCGCGCGTCTGGCCTTCTGATCCCAGCCCTTCGGGGATGGTATCGTGAGAGGCGGCGGGGCAACCCGCCGCCTTTCTACTTTTCGAGCCCCGCCAGGGCGGCTACACAAGGCGCGCCCGATCCTGGGCAGGCGCCCCCCGGGGCGCGCCAGTACGGAACTTGATACGAATGGCTCGTCGCATTCTTGGTGCCTTCGGCCTCACCGGCCTGGTCGTTCTCTCTGCCTGCGGTGGCAGCGACAATTTCCGCGTTCCGGGCCAGAACGAATACCGGGATGACAGCAAGCGAGCGAGCGTTCGCGGCCGTCTGGGTGGCCAGGATGGCATCCTGGTTTTCGGCACCGATCGCAGCCAGCAGGCCGACCAGGGCAGCGGCATCGGCGTGAACGCCTATCTCTGGCGCGCCACGCTGGACACGCTTTCCTTCATGCCCCTCTCCTCGGCGGACCCCTTCGGCGGCGTGATCATCACCGACTGGTACAGCCCGGCCTCGGTCCAGAACGAGCGTTTCCGCGCGACGGCCTATATTCTCGGCCGCCAGCTCCGCTCCGACGGCGTGCGCGTCTCGCTCTTCAAGCAGGAGCAGCGCGGCGGCCAGTGGGTGGACGTGCCGGTCGCCAATGCCACCTCGAGCGAGCTCGAGGACCGCATCCTGGCCCGCGCCCGCGAGCTGCGCTCCGCCTCGGGCAGCTGATCGGCGCCTCTTTGGGGGCCGTGTGAAGCTGGCGGGGCAGTCCGCCAGCTTTTTTCTGGGCCTGTCTCGCCGAATGTCGCGCAATTGGCCGGCGTTGAAACCGCGCGCCTTGAGCGCCGAGGCGGCCGGCCGAGAAACGAAACTCAGGGCTCCCCTCTCGGCCGTCAGGTTCCGAACCTGCCGCTCGCGAACCGTCCCAAGGTTGTCAAGGGCGGCACCACGAGCCGCACGCCCTTCCCGCCGCCAGCTTTCCCCTCAGCGAACCGCCCCAATGGCCGGCGCGCAAGCCGTGTGCGAGACGCCGCGCGGCGCCTCCGCCCCTGTCATCGCGGCCAGCAGGCAGGCGGACCAATCCCGCGTGAAGCGCCAATCCCGAGCGCCGCCATGGCCCGAGAGAGGCGCCGTCGGGTTGAATCCGGCCAGCGGCGCCGTCCGCTCCGCCGCGCGACGGCCGAGCATCTCGAGCCGCCGATCCATATCCGGGTCGTAGTCGTCATTCTCGAAAATCGTCACTACCACGCGCGGGCCGCCATCGGGCAGCGCGGCGAGCAGGCGGCGCCAATCGTCCAGCGCACCGGCGAGGCGGTTATTCGGGTCGCCCCGCTGGCCATGAGCGGCGGGGGAAATAGCGATCACCCCCTCGACCGGCACGCTCGCCGCCGCGACCAGCGATTGCCAGGCCCCGCGTGACTGCCCGGCCAGGATAATCCGGCGATAGCCCGCCGCACGCGCTGCCTTCACCCCGTCGATCAGCCGCGTGACCGACCGGTTGAGCTGATCCTCGCTCGGGCCACGGTCGAAGCGGAATACGTCCCATCCGGCATCGTTGAAGGCGCTGAGCCAACCCTGCGCGGGCGCCTCGCTCAGGTTCTGCCCGCTATGGGTGCCGTGGCCGTAGATCACCACGCCCTCGGCCTGCGCCGGGCCGCGCTGGCGGTGCAGCGGGCTGGCGCGGAAAGGGCCGAGCACCGCCATGGCGGGCCGGGGCGCGGCGCTGCCCGGCGGGGCGCCATCGATCGCGGCGATGCGGCAGCTCGGCTGGCTGGGCAGGCGCCGCGCGGCCTCATTGCAGCGGGCCAGCGCCTCGGCCTCGGCCGTCGCGGCATCGGGGCGGCCGGCGACGAAATTCCAGGTCGCCCGACCGTCCGGCAACTGGGCATAGGCGAAGGCCGAATGCGGCATGGCGCCGCGATAGGCCATGGCCCAGCCGATGCCGAGCGAACTGCCGGGCAAGGCGCCAAGCGTGGCGGGAGCGAAGAAACCGCCCTCCTCCGCCCCGATGGCTGCTCCCACCGCCGCGACGGCGAAGAGCGAAACGGCGATCAGCGCAAGCAGCGGCGTCCTACGGCGCATCGGCAGTCCTCCTGGTGAGGCCAGGCGGTTGTAAATCGCCTCGGGGAAGGCCGCCATGCCCTGGCCGCCCTTCCCTTCGTCGCCTCAAGCCCGTATGCCTTTGGCAGCATTGGCATCAACTGGTTCCATGAACGACGTCGCTTCTCCCGCCCGTTACGATTTCCGCTCCGCCGAGCCGCGCTGGCAGGCCGCCTGGGAGGCGCGCAACTGCTTCCTCGCGCCTGACGTGCCCGATGGCAGCAAGCCCAAATACTATGTCCTGGAGATGTTCCCGTATCCGAGCGGGCAGATCCACATGGGCCACGTGCGCAACTACACGCTGGGCGACGTCGTCGCGCGCTACAAGCGCGCCTCGGGCCATGAAGTGCTGCACCCGATGGGCTGGGACGCCTTCGGCCTGCCCGCCGAGAACGCGGCCCGCGAGCGCGGCACGCATCCGGCGAAATGGACCTACGCCAATATCGACAATATGCGCGCCGAGCTGAAGCGCATGGGCCTGTCGCTGGATTGGACGCGCGAATTCGCCACCTGCGACCCGAGCTATTACGGCAAGCAGCAGGCCATCTTCCTCGAACTGCTCAAGGCCGGGCTCGTCGAGCGCAAGGAAAGCTGGGTCAATTGGGACCCGGTGGACCATACCGTGCTCGCCAATGAGCAGGTCATCGACGGGCGCGGCTGGCGCTCGGGCGCGCCGGTGGAAAAGAAGAAGCTCTCGCAGTGGTTCTTCTCCATCACGAAATTCGCCCCCGAGCTGCTGAGCGCGTTGGATGGGCTCGAGAAGTGGCCCGAGCGCGTGAAGCTGATGCAGGCCAATTGGATCGGCCGCAGCGAGGGCGCCCGCGTGCGCTTCAAGCTGGCCGAGCCGGTCGAGGGGCAGGAGGAGGTGGAGGTCTTCACCACCCGCCCCGACACACTGTTCGGCATGAGCTTCCTGGCCGTTGCCGCCGAGCATCCGCTGGCCGCCGCCGCCGCCGCGCGCCGGCCCGAGGTGGAGAAATTCATCACGGAAGTCCGCAGCCTGGGCACCTCGGAGGCTGCCATCGAGCAGGCCGAGAAGCGCGGCATCGATACCGGCTTCCGCGTGGTGCATCCCTTCACGGGCGAGACCTATCCCGTCTGGGTCGCGAATTTCGTGCTGATGGAATACGGCACGGGCGCGATCTTCGGCTGCCCGAGCGGCGACCAGCGCGACCTGGATTTCGCCCGCAAATATAACCTGCCGGTGCTGCCCGTCATCCTGCCTCCGGGCGAGGATGCGCGCACCTTCGCCATCGGCGACACGGCCTATACCGATGACGGCGTGCTCTATAATTCCGGCTTCCTGAACGGGCTGAGCACCAGCGAAGGCAAGCGCAAGGCCATCGATACACTCGAAGCGCAGGGCGCCGGCACGGGCGTGGTGAACTGGCGCCTGCGCGACTGGGGCGTCTCGCGCCAGCGCTATTGGGGCTGCCCCATCCCCGTCATCCATTGCGACGATTGCGGCGTGCAGCCGGTGCCGGCGAGCCAGCTCCCGGTCGTGCTGCCGGAGGATGTGGATTTCTCCAAGCCGGGCAATCCGCTCGATCATCACCCGACCTGGCGCCATGTCGATTGCCCGAACTGCGGCAAGCCGGCCCGCCGCGAGACCGACACCTTCGACACTTTCGTCGACAGTTCCTGGTATTTCGCCCGCTTCTGCTCGCCCAAGGCCGATGCGCCGCTGGCGCGCGACGCGGTCGATGCCTGGATGCCGGTGGACCAGTATATCGGCGGTATCGAGCACGCGATCCTGCATCTGCTCTATTCCCGCTTCTTCACCCGCGCGATGACCGAGGCCAATTATCTCGACTGCGCCGAGCCCTTCGCCGCGCTCTTCACCCAGGGCATGGTGCAGCATGAGAGCTACAAGGGCGCGGACGGCCGCTGGCTGAGCCCCGGCGAGGTCGAGAAGCTGCCCGACGGCACCGCGAAGCATCGCGAGACGGGCGAGGCCGTGACCATCGGCCGCGTCGAGAAGATGTCCAAGTCCAAGCGCAACACGGTCGATCCGGGGGCCATCATCGGCCAGTACGGTGCCGATACTGCGCGCTGGTTCGTGCTCTCGGACAATCCGCCCGAGCGCGACATGGAATGGACGGAATCGGGCGTCGCCGGCGCCTCGCGCTTCGCCAATCGCATCTTCCGCGCCGTGCAGGCCGCCCAGGCCATCCTGCCGGCCGAGGATGCGCCCATGCCGGCCACCCTCGGCCGCGCGGCGCGCGACCTGCGCCGCGCCACGCATCGCACCATCGCCGCGGTGACCGAGGCGCTGGAGAGCTTCGCCTTCAATGTCGCCGTCGCGCGCATCCATGAATTCATGAATGCCATCGAGGCGGCCAGCGGCCTGGAGGAGGGCCTGCCCTTCGCCCGCCGCGAGGCGCTGGAGATGCTGGCCCGCCTGATCGCGCCGATGATGCCGCATCTGGCGGAGGAATGCTGGTCGGTGCTCCGGCCCGCCTCCACGCTGCTGGTGGCCGAGCTGGCCTGGCCGGCGGCGGAGCCCGAATTGCTCAAGGCCGAGAGCGTCACGCTCGCGGTGCAGGTTCTCGGCAAGCTGCGCGGCACCATCGAGGTGCCCGTGGGAGCCGACGAAGCCACCATCTTCGCGGCCGCCGAGGCCGAGGAGAATGTGCAGCGCGCCATCGACGGGCGCCCCATCAGGAAGCGCATCCATGTTCCGGGACGTGTCGTCAATTTCGTCGTCTGATCGCCGCCTGAGCCGCCGCGCAGCCCTGCGCCTCGGCGGGCTCAGCCTGCTGGGCCTGGGCCTCACGGCTTGCGGCTTCCGGCCGCAATATGGCGCCCATGCCAATAGCACCGCCCAGGGCTCGCCCGTGGCGGCGGAGCTGGCGGCCATCCGCGTGAACAATATCCCCGACCGCAACGGCCAGTTGCTGCGCCGGGGGCTGGAGCAGCGCCTGGAATTCTTCGGGCGCGGCACGGCGGCGCGCTATGAGCTGCAGGTGGATCTCTCGCTGGATGGCGAGCAGCAGGGCTTCCGCCGCGACGGCACGGCGTCGCGCATCCGCACCGTCGCGACGGCGCAGTGGGTGCTCTACACCATGACGACGCCCGCGCAGGAAGTGGCGCGCGGCACCGAGAAGACCTTCGACGCCTACAACATTCCCGACAACCAGTTCTTCGCCTCCGATTCCTCTCGCGAGGCGATGGAGCGGCGGCTGGTGGAGACCCTGGCCGAGAATGTCGTGCAGCGCCTGGCGCTGCGCCTGCAGGCCCGCCAGACGGGTTAGCCGCGCCCCATGGCGAAGATCGACGCCCGGCGCGTGGCGGCCTTCCTGGCCGCGCCAGGGGCCGTGCGCGTGGTGCTGCTGCATGGGGACGATGCGGGGCTGGTGCATGAGCGCGCCAATGCCCTGCAATCGGTCATCGTCGCCGATGCCGACCCTTTCCGCTTGACCGACATGCCCCGCGAGCTGGCCGTGAAGCCCGGCGCGCTGGTGGCCGAGGCCACGGCCCTCTCCATGACCGGCGGCCGCCGCCTGGTGCGCGTGCGGGACGCGACGGACGCCCTGGCGGCGCCCTTGAAGGAGGTTCTTGCGGCCAAGGCCGAGTCGCTCGTGCTGGTGGAAGGCGGGGAGCTACCGGCCCGCTCCAAGCTGCGCACGCTGCTGGAGCCTTCGCCCGACGCCGCTGTGGTGGCATGTTACCGTGAACGCGGTGCCGAGCTGGCCGCCACCATCGCCCAGATGCTCAAGGAAGAGGGCGTCACCGCCGAGCGCTCGGCCTGCGAATGGCTGGCCGGGCGGCTGGGCGAGGACCGGATGCAGCTGCGCCGCGAGGTCGAGAAAATCGCCCTTTATGTCGGCCAGGGCGGGCATGTGGGCGAGGAAGAGGTCCTGGCCTGTATCGGCGATGGCTCGGCCATGGAGATCGACGAGGCGCTGATCGCGGCGACCACGGGCGATATCCAACTGGCTGATCGCGCGCTGGAATCGGCCCTCTCCGAAGGCGCGAGCCCCATTGCCGTGCTGCGCAATGCGTTGCGCCATATGCAACGCCTACATTGGGCCGCCTGCGCCGTGGCGGCGGGCGATACCCCGGCCGGCGCGATGGAGAGCCTGCGCCCACCGGTCTTCTTCAAGCAGAAAGCCGCCTTCGAGCGGGCGCTGCGGCTCTGGTCCCCCGCGACGCTGGAAGCCGCTGGCGCCATGCTGCTGGAAGCCGAAAAGCGCTCGAAAAGCAGTTCTTCCGCCCGCCCCGTGCCCGATGGCGCCGTTCTGCGCCAAGCCATGATGGCCATCGCGCGCCAAGCCGCGATGTCAAAGCGCCGATAGATTGCGGGGCCCGGGGTGGTCACACCACCCCGGCGGGGCTTGGGGGCAGAGCCCCAATCTTACTTCGACAGCAGCGCGATCAGCCCATCAAGCTGGTCGAGATCCCGATACTTGATCGTCAGCTCACCGCCACGCGCCCCATGTTTCACCGCCACGGTGAGGCCAATGCGGGAGGTGAGGTCGCGCTCCAGCGAGCGGATCTCGGGCGCCTGGGTGGTGCGCTCGGGCCGGGGCCGATCGCCGGCGGCGGCCAGCGCCTCGGTCTGGCGCACGTTCAACCCGCGCACGACGACGATCTCGGCGAGCTTCAGCGGGTCCGGCGCCGTGAGCAGGGCGCGGGCATGGCCGGCGGTGAGGCTGCCGCGCGAGAGCATGTCCCGCACCTTGGGCGGCAGGGCCAGCAGGCGCAACGTATTCGCGACATGGCTGCGGCTCTTGCCCACTGCCTGGCCGAGTCCGTCCTGCGTCAGGCCGAATTCGTCGAGCAGGCGGCGATAGCCCTCGGCCTCTTCCAGCGCGTTCAGATCCTCGCGCTGGAGGTTCTCGACGAGGCCCGCGGCCATGGCGGCACGGTCATCCAGCATGCGGACGACGACCGGCACCTCATGCAGCCCCGCCTGCTGGGCCGCGCGCCAGCGGCGCTCACCGCCGATGATCTGGTAGCGGCCCTTGGTCTTGGCCGGACGCACCAGGATGGGCTGGAGCACGCCATGCTCCTTGATCGAGGCGGCCAGTTCGGCCAGCGCCGCGCTATCCATCGGGCCGCGCGGCTGGAAGGGGCCAGGCTCGAGCTGCTCGATCGGCAGGGTGGAGGGCGAGGCATTGCCGCCCTGGGCGGGGGCCTCGGCGGGCGCATCGCCCAGCAGGGCGGAGAGGCCCATGCCCAGGCGCGCGGTCTTCTTCGGTGGGTTGCTCATGCGGTCTCACGCTCGCGGGCACGGTCGCGCCGCAGCAGCTCGGCGGCAAGCTGAACATAAGCCTGCGCGCCGGTGGATTTCAGGTCGTAAATGATCACGGGCAGGCCGTGGGACGGCGCCTCGCTGATCCGCACATTGCGAGGGATAACAGTCTTGAAGACCTTGTCCTTGAAGAAGGCGCGGACATCGTTGGAGACGAGATCGGAAAGGTTGTTCCGCCGGTCCACCATGGTCAGCACGATGCCGTCGAGCGCCAAGTCCGGGTTAAGCGCGCGCTTCACCCGCTCGATGGTGCGGGTGATCTGCGACACGCCTTCGAGCGCGAAGAATTCCGCCTGCAGCGGGATGAGCACGGATTCCACCGCGACCAGCGCATTGAGCGTCAGCAGGCCGAGCGAGGGCGGGCAGTCGATCAGGATATAGTCGAAGCCGCCCAGCGTGGTTTCCGCCGCCTGCATGGCGAGACGGAGGCGATGCTCGCGCTCCTCCATCCCCACCAACTCGATCTCCGCCCCGGCCAGGTCCGGGTCGGCGGGGAGGAGGAAGAGGTTCGGCACCTTGGTCGGCTTGATGGCCTCGGGCAGGGTGCTGCCGCCGATCAGCACCGCATAGGCGCCCACCCCGCGCTCGTTACGCGGCACGCCCACGCCCGTCGAGGCATTGCCCTGCGGGTCGAGGTCGATGAGGAGGACGCGGCTCTTGGTCGCCAAGGCGGTCGCGAGGTTGATCGCCGTCGTCGTCTTGCCCACGCCGCCCTTCTGGTTGGCGAGCGCGATGAGGCGAGGCTTGCGGTTTTTAGACGCCTTCACGGTGAATCCTGCTGAGGCGGAGAATGGTCGCGTCGGGGTCCGTCCGGCTGGAGAACCGCTCCACCTCCATTTGCCAGCCAGGGGGGATCGCGGTCAACTCGGCAGCGGCGGTTCGGCCCTTCGGGAAGATCGCAACGCCGTCATCGGCCAGAAGACGATGCGCGTGCGGCAGCAGATCGCTCAAAGGTGCCAGTGCACGGGCCGAAAGAACGCTGACCGGCGGCAGGGAGACCGCCTCGATTCGCTTCGGATGCACCGTGACGTGCTTGAGCCCGAGATGCGCGGCGGCGGCGGTGAGGAAGGCCGATTTCCGCTTATCCGATTCGACGAGATGCATTGGCCGCCCGAGCGCGATGGCGAGGATCAGGCCGGGGAAGCCGCCACCCGATCCGAGATCGGCCATGGGCCCATCGCCGGGCGGCACCAGCGGCAGGAGCTGGAGCGAGTCCCCGATATGGCGGCGGCGCATCTCCTCCGGGTCCCGTGTGGCGACGAGGTTGATGCGAGCGTTCCAGGGCACGAGCATCTCGAGGAAGGCATCGAGCTTGCTCTGCGTTTCACGTGAAACGTCGATCTCGGGCGGGAGGCCGTGTTTCACGTGAAACGCTCCTGTTGGTGGCGGCGGAGATGGACGGCCAGCGCGGCGATGGCGGCCGGCGTCACGCCGGGGATGCGCCCTGCCCCACCCAGCGTCGCCGGGCGGGCCTTGGCCAGACGCTGGCGCATCTCGTTGGAGAGGCCGGGGATCACGGTGAAGTCCAGCCCCTCGGGGATGGTCACCTTCTCCTCCTTGGCCAGCAGCCGAAGCTCGGCGGCCTGTCGGTCGAGATAGGGGGCGTAGAGCGCCTCGGCCTCCATCTGCGCCAGCACGCCGGTCGAGACTTCCGCGAGCCAGGGGAAGGCCGCGACGCGGGCCTCGTGCGAGAGGTCCGGCAGGGCCAGTACCTCCAGCACCGAGCGCCAGACGCCATCCTGCTTCACCGTGATCCCGGCCCGGGCGAGCGCGGCCGGGGTGCCGCCCTCGGCGCGCGCACGGGCGATATTCTCGGCGACCGACTGGGCGAAGGCGCGATACTTGGCCGCGCGCTCGCTGCCGACGCAGCCCCAGGCGATGCCCTTCTCCGTCAGGCGCAGCCCGGCATTATCCGCCCGCAGCGTGAGCCGGTGCTCGGCCCGCGCCGTCAGCATGCGATAGGGCTCCGTGACGCCCTGGAGCACCAGGTCATCGATCATCACGCCAGCATAGGCTTCCTGCCGGGTGAAGACGGCCGCCTCGCCCGAGCCGCCGGCCAGTAGCGCGGCATTGAGCCCGGCCATCAGGCCCTGGGCGGCGGCCTCCTCATAGCCGGTCGTGCCGTTGATCTGCCCGGCCAGGAACAGGCGCGGCACGGCCTTCAGCTCCAGCGTCGGCTTCAGCGCGCGCGGGTCGACATGGTCGTATTCGATGGCATAGCCGGGGCGGAGGATCACCGCCTTCTCCAGCCCCGGCATGGCCGCGATCATCGCCGCCTGCACGTCTTCCGGCAGGCTGGTGGAGATGCCGTTGGGGTAGATGGTCGGGTCGTCCAGCCCTTCAGGCTCGAGGAAGATCTGGTGCGATTCCCGCTCGGCGAAGCGGACCACCTTGTCCTCGATCGAGGGGCAGTAGCGCGGGCCGACACCCTGGATCTGCCCCGAATGGATCGGGGCGCGATGCAGGTTCTCGCGGATCAGGGCATGCATCGCGGGCGTCGTATGCGTAATGCCGCATTCCACCTGCGGGTTGGTGATGCGCTCGGTGAGCCAAGAGAGAGGCTCCGGCTGCGCGTCGCCCGGCTGCTTCTCCAGGCTGGCCCAGTCGATGGTGCGGCCATCCAGGCGCGGCGGCGTGCCGGTCTTGAGGCGCCGCATCGGCAGGCCGAACCCGGCCAGGGCCTCCGCGAGCTTCACCGAGGGCACGTCCCCCACCCGCCCGGCGGGCTTGCGGAAGGTGCCGATATGGATCTCGCCGCGCAGGAAGGTGCCCGTGGTGATGACGACGGCACCGGCGGTGATGGCCTCGCCATCCTCCGTCACCACGCCCGCGACCGCGCCCTCGGCGTCGCGCAGCAGGTCACCGGCGGGCTTGGCCCAGATGGTGAGGTTCGCCGTCTCGGCCAGCAGGGCCTGCACCGCCTGGCGGTAGAGCTTCCGGTCGGCCTGGGCGCGGGGGCCGCGCACGGCCGGGCCCTTGCTGCGATTGAGCAGCTTGAAATGGATGCCGGCCGCATCGGCCGCCCGGCCCATGATGCCGTCCAGCGCATCCACCTCGCGCACCAGATGCCCCTTGCCCACGCCGCCGATGGCGGGGTTGCAGGACATCTCTCCCAGCGTCTCCAGACGATGGGTCAGCAGCAGCGTGCGGGCGCCGCAGCGCGCGGCCACGGCGGCCGCCTCGGTGCCGGCATGGCCGCCGCCGATCACCACCACGTCGAAAGCGTTCTTGCTCATGGGGCGGGGTATAAAGGGTTTGGTGGGAAAAGGGGATTGATGGATCAGGGGCTCTGCCCCTGAAACCCCGCTGGGGACGGAAGCCCGTCCCCAGACGAAGCGGCTTTTCTCCAGGGGCCCTGCCCCTGGACCCCGCTGGGGAGGCAGGCGCCTCCCCAGACCCCGGCGTCAATTGGCTGCGGGGTTCGGGGTGGTCACACCACCCCGATGGGGGTCCGGGGGCAAAGCCCCTGGCCTATTTCCCGATACAGAAATCCCCAAAGACGACGTCCAAGACGTCCTCCACGCCCACCCGCCCCGTCAGCCGCCCCAGCGCCCTCAGCGCGGCCCTGAGGGCTTCGGAGGCCATCTCCGGCAAGGGCGCCACCACGGCCTCTTCCAGCCAGCTCGCGGCCTCCTCCAGCGCGGCGCGGTGGCGCGGGCGGGTCAGGGCGGCATCGGTGCCGTTGCCGGCCTGGGCATTGGCCTCGGCCAGGAGCGCGGCGCGGAGTGCCTCCATCCCCTCGCCCGTCCGCGCCGAAACGGGCAGCGCGGGCATGGGCAGGGCGGGCGGCGGCGCCAGGTCCGTCTTGTTCGCGACCACGAGCACCCCCGGGGCGAGCAGCGCCAGGGTCTCGGCATCGGGCGCGGCATCGGCGGCGAAGACGGCCAGGAGCAGGTCCGCCCGGTCAGCGCGGAGGCGGGCGCGGCGGACGCCCTCGGCCTCGATCTCGTCGGCCGTTTCGCGCAGGCCCGCGGTGTCGGCCAGCGTGAGAGGCACGCCGCCGAGGTCGAGCCGCACCTCCACCACGTCGCGGGTGGTGCCCGCACGGGCCGAGACGATGGCCGCCTCCCAGCCCGCCAGGGCATTGAGCAGGGAGGACTTGCCGGCATTGGGCGCGCCGAGGATCGCGACCGAGAGGCCCTCGCGCAGCTTCTCCCCACGCCCGCCATCGGCGAGATGGGCGCGGATTTCGGCCGCCAGTTCGGCGGCGCCGCGCTTGGCGGCCTCGTCGAGATCGGTGGGGATATCCTCGTCGGAGAATTCGATGGCCGCTTCCTGATGCGCCAGCAGGCGGGTGGCCCTTGCCGTCCAGCCGCCATAGCGGGCAGCGAGCGCGCCTTCGGCCTGGCGGAGCGCCTGCTTGCGCTGGCCCTCCGTCTCGGCCGCGATGAGGTCGGCAATGCCCTCGGCGGCGGTCAGGTCCAGCCGGTCGTTCAGGAAGGCGCGGCGGGTGAATTCGCCCGGCTCGGCGGGGCGGCAGCCGAGGCTCACCAGCGCGCCCGCCACGGCGGCGATCACGGCCGGGCCGGCATGCAGATGCAGCTCGGCGGCATCCTCGCCCGTGTAGCTGCCGGGACCGGGGAACCAGAGCACCAGGGCCTGGTCCAGCACCTCCCCCGCCTCGTCGCGCAAGCGGCGGAGGCTGGCGCGGCGGGGCTCGGGCAGGCCGCCCGCCAGGGCCGAGACCACGGCGCCGGTTGCAGGGCCGGAGAGGCGCATCAGCGCCACGGCCGCGCGCCCACCGCCGCTGGCCACGGCGAAAATCGTGTCAGGCGTCATCATTGTCCTGTGCCTGGGGCCCGCTCCGGGTGGCATGCGCGTCATGGCTCCCCATGTAGACAGGGCGCCCGAATTGAGCCAGTGCGGCTTGAGCCCTGGGGCCGGTCGATATTCGGCACCGGGAAGGGCTGGCGGGGGATTTTTTGTCCCTGATGGTGGTGCGAGCAACGCCGTCACGGACGGAAAAGCGCCGCCAGACCGACCCGCAGGCCGAATGTCGACCGGCCCCTAGAGACAGAAGAGTGCAGGCAGAAGAAAGGCACCGCCATGTCCGAGAACCTGCTGCGTCACGCGGCCTCCCCCTATCTCCAGCAGCATGCCGACAACCCCGTGCATTGGCGCGTCTGGGGCCCTGAGGCGCTGGCCGAGGCCAAGGCGCTGAACAAGCCCATCCTGCTCTCGATCGGCTATGCCGCCTGCCACTGGTGCCACGTCATGGCCCATGAATCCTTCGAGGATGAGGCGACGGCCGCGGTGATGAACGAGCTCTATGTGAGCATCAAGGTCGACCGCGAGGAGCGCCCGGATATCGACGCGCTCTATATGAACGCGCTGCATCTGCTCGGCGAGCAGGGCGGCTGGCCGCTCACCATGTTCCTGACGCCGGAGGGTGAGCCCTTCTGGGGCGGCACCTATTTCCCGCCCCAGCCGCGCTATGGCCGGCCCTCCTTCACGCAGGTTCTGCGGGGCGTGGCGCGGGCCTTCCACGAAGAGGGCGACAAGGTCGCGCAGAATATCGGCGCCCTCCGGCAGGGGTTGGACCGGATGGCGGCGAACCACCCCGGCCCGCTGCCGGACCAGGCGGCGCTGGAGCAGGTGGCCCTCGCCCTCGTGCGGAATACCGATGCGAAGGAAGGCGGTTTCGGAAATGCACCTAAGTTTCCAAACGCGCCTATCTTCCGTTTCCTCTGGCAGATGCGCTTCCGGTTGGAGCAGCCCGCCTGCGCCGAGGTGGTGGAGCTGCTGCTGCGGAAGATGAGCCAGGGCGGCATCTGGGATCATCTCGGCGGCGGATACGCGCGCTATGCCGTCGACGGCATCTGGCTCGTGCCGCATTTCGAGAAGATGCTCTACGACAATGCCCAGCTTCTGGAGTTGCTGGCCTTCGCTCATGCCGCGAAGCCGGACCCGCTCTTCGCCCGCCGCGCGGAGGAGATGGTGGGCTGGCTGAAGCGCGAGATGCTCGCCGGCAAGGGCGCCTTCGCGGCGACGCTGGATGCGGATTCCGAAGGCGAGGAAGGCAAGTTCTACGTCTGGTCCGAGGCCGAGATCGACGCCCTGCTCGGCGAGCGCGCCGCCTTCTTCAAGGAGGTCTATGACGTCTCGCCCGGCGGCAATTGGGAGCACAAGAACATCCTGAACCGCCGCGAGCATGCGGCGTTCTATACGGAAGATAAGGAAAATATTCTTACCGAATGCCGCGCCCTCCTGCTAGAGGCGCGTGCCCATCGCATCCCGCCGGGGCGGGACGACAAGGTGCTGGCCGATTGGAACGGGCTGATGATCGGCGCGCTCGTCCGCGCCGCCGCGGTCTTCGAGCGGCCGGATTGGCTCGCCCTGGCCAAGCGGGCCTTCCTCGCCGTGGTCGCGGCGCTGCGGGGGCCGGATGGCCGCCTCGCCCATGCCTGGCGCGAGGGCCATGGGGTGAGCGCCGCCGGGCTGCTGGAGGACCAGGCCTGCATGGCCCGCGCCGCGCTCGCGCTCTATGAGGCGACGGGGGACGAGACCTTCCTCGGCGAGGCCATCGCCTGGGCCGAGATCACCGAGCAGCATTTCGCGGCCCCCGACGGCGGCTATTTTACCTCCGCCGATGACGCGACGGACGTTCTCCATCGCGGGCGGCAGCCGGGCGACAATGCGGTGCCCAGCGGCAATGGCGTGCTGGCCGAGGTACAGGCGCGGCTTTACCACCTGACCGGCGATGACCGCTGGCGCGTGCTGGCCGAGAGCACCATCGGGGCCTTCACCGGCCTTACCCAGGCGCTCACGGCCATGCCGGGCCTGCTGGCGGCGGCCGACCTGCTGGAGAGCGGCGCCGTGGTGGTCGTGGCCGGTGACCCGGCCGAGGAAGGCGCCCAGGCCCTCGCCCAGGCGGCCCTTCGGCACCCGGACCCGGCCCTGATCCTGCTCCGCGCGCCGACGCCCGAGAGCCTGCCGGAAGGGCATCCGGCGCATGGCAAGGGGCCTGTGGGCGGGAAGGCGGCCGCCTATGTCTGCCGCGCCAATCGCTGCGGCCTGCCGCTGACCGAAGCGGCGGCCCTCAGGGAGGCCCTGGCCCGGCGGGCTTGACGAGCGGGGGGCGGAGTGGTCCCTACTCTTCCTGACAGAGGGCCCCCCCCCTCCTGAACCCCCGTGAGGCCGAGGCCCCCGCCAAGATGCCCCAACTGACCTGTCACACGCCCCTGGGCGAGATCACCATCTCCGAAGTGGATGGTGCCATCGTCGCCCTCGACTGGGGCCGTGGCCGAGACCAGGAATCCTCCCCGCTTCTCGAAGAGGCGGTGTCGCAGCTGCAGGATTACTTCGACCGCAAGCGCGAGAAGTTCGACCTGCCGCTGAACCCCTATGGCACGCCCTTCCAGAAGCGCGTCTGGCAGGCGCTGACGGAAATCCCCATCGGGGAGACGCGCTCCTATGGCGATCTCGCGCTATTGCTGAAGAGCGCGCCGCGCGCCATCGGCCAGGCCAATGGCAATAACCCCATCCCCATCATCATCCCCTGCCACCGCGTCACGGCCGCGGCGGGGCGGATCGGCGGCTATTCCGGCGGCGACGGGGTGCCGACCAAGCGTTATCTACTTAATCTGGAAGCCCGGCTGAACGCGTTCTAAGCTTCCCTTCCTTCCTCTCCTCGGGGGGGCCGGCGCGCGGCCTCCTCCCTTCTGCCGGGCCCGCGCCAGAACTGGCCGCCCTCCACCCCTTCTCCGGCCGCCGGTGTCGCGGCCATCTGGGAGCGATCGATCCATGAACCACGCCATCCGCGTCCATGAATATGGCGGGCCCGAGAAACTGCTCTGGGAGGAAGTGCCCCTCCCCGAGCCCAAGCCGGGCGAGGCGCTGGTGAAGCACGAGGCGGTGGGCCTCAACTATATCGACGTCTATTTCCGCACCGGCCTCTACAAGGCCCCTGCCCTTCCCGCGACCATCGGCATGGAAGGTGCCGGCACCGTGGCCGCCGTGGGCGAGGGCGTGACGGATGTGGCCGTGGGCGACCGCGTGGCCTATGCCACGGGCCCCATCGGCGCCTATGCGCAGTCCCGCATCATAAAGGCCGACCGGCTGGTGAAGCTGCCCGACGCCATCAGCTTCGAGACGGGTGCCGCCATGATGCTCCAGGGCATGACGGCGCAATACCTGCTCCGCCGCACCTTCCCGGTGCAGAAGGGCCAGACCGTGCTGATCCACGCCGCGGCCGGCGGCGTGGGGCTGATCATGGTGCAGTGGGCGAAGCATCTCGGCTGCACTGTCATCGGCACCGTCTCGACCCCCGAGAAGGCCGAGATCGCCAAGGCCCATGGCGCCGACCATGTCCTTCTCACGAGCGAGAACCTGCCCTCGCGCGTGAAGGAGATCACCGGCGGCGCCATGCTGCCCGTGGTCTATGACAGCGTCGGCAAGGATACCTTCCTGCCCTCGCTCGACAGCCTCGCGCCCATGGGCATGATGGTCAGCTACGGCAATGCCTCGGGCCCCGTCGGTCCCATCGAGGTGAACCTGCTGGCCGCCAAGGGCTCGCTCTTCCTGACGCGCCCGACGCTGGCCAGCTACACCGCCAAGCGGGAGGACCTGCTGGCCAGCGCCACGGACCTCATCGACGTGGTGGCCAAGGGCGTGGTGAAGATCGTGGTGAACCAGCGCTATGCGCTGAAGGACGCGTCCCAGGCCCATCTGGACCTCGAGGCCCGCAAGACCACGGGCAGCACCGTCCTCATTCCCTGAGGGGGGGTGTCCAGGGCCGCGCGCGGCCCCTGGTCTCGTCGGGCTCAGCCCAACAGCAGCACGACGCCCGCGAGGGAGACGCCCAGGCCGCCGGCCTTGAGGAAGGCGGGCTGCCGCGCCGCCATGGCCAGCCGGCCGAGGCCGAAGCCCATGGCATGCAGCGCCAGCGTGGCCAGCACCACGCCCAGGCCGTAGGCGACGGGCGAAGCGGCCTCGGGCAGTTCCGTGCCATGCGCATGACCATGCAGGGCCGCGAAAACCGCGACCAGCGCCAAGGCGGCGCCGAGCGGCGGACGGGCGCCGAGCGCCACGAGCCCGCCAAGGGCCACGACCGAGAGCGCGATGCCCGGCTCGACGAAAGGCAGGCCCACGCCGGCCGCGCCCAGCACGCCGCCCACGATCATCGCGGCCGGGAAGGCGAGCGGCAGGGCGAGCGCCGCGCGGCCGCCGATCAGGGCCGCCCAGATGCCGAGGGCCAGCATGGCCAGCAGGTGATCCAGCCCGCTGAAGGGGTGGGCGATGCCGGCCGCGAAACCGGCATGCTCGGCGCCGATCTGATGGGCCTCGGCGCCCGGGGCCAGCAGCAGGGCCGCGGCGGCGAGCCCGGCCAGGAGGGGAAGGCGACGCATGTGAAGCTGCTCCGTCACGTTTGCCGCCAGTCTGCACAAGCCCGCCCGGCATCGCCATACGGCATCCACCGGGCGAGGCCCTTCGCGCCACTTAATCGATGGTGATGCCCAGTTCCCTGATCAGCGGCACCCAGATCGCCCTTTCCGAGGCCAGGAGCGCCTCGAACTGCTCCGGCAGGCCGGGCATGGGCTCGATGCCGATGGCCTTGATCTTCCGGGCCATCTCCTCGTCCTGCAGCACGGCATAAAGGGCGTCGGAAAGGCGCTTCGTCGCGGCATCGGGCGTCGCCTTGGGCAGGACCATGCCCTGCCAGGCATAGGCCTCGAATTTCGGCAGTTCGAGGGCCTCGATCACCGTCGGCACATCCGGCAGTTCCGGCAGCCGCTGAAGCGACATCACGGCCAATGGCTTGATCTGCCGGCCGCGGACATATTCGCCGCCCGCCGCGAGATCGACGGCCATGACATCGACCGTGCCCGCCACCAGATCATTCAGCGCCGGCGCCGCGCCGCGATAGGGCGCGTGGGTCAGCTCCAGCTTCGCCTCCTTGGCCAGCCGCGCCATGCTAAGATGATGCGGGGAGCCGATACCGGCCGAGGCATAGACCAGCGCGCCCGGCTTCTCCTGCGCCGCCGTGCGGAAGCCCTTGGCATCGGCGATGGGCGAGCCGGGCTTGGCGCAGAGCACCAGGTTGAAGCGCCCCATCAAACCCACGGGCCGGAAATCCTTCACCGGGTCATAGGCGAGTTTCTTGAAGAGCGCGGTGTTGAAGACGAGCGTGCCGTTATCGGCCGTCAGCACCGTGAGCCCGTCGGGCGCGGCGGTCGCGACATTCTGCGCGCCGATGGCCGTGGCGCCGCCCGCGCGATTGTCGATGACGATGGCCTGGCCCAGCCGCTCGCCCAGGCGCTGGGCGATGAGGCGGGCCAGCACATCCGCGCCGCCGCCCGCCGCATAGGGCACGACCCAGCGCATCGTCCCGCCAGGCTGGGCCTTGGCGCCCAGCAGCGGGAGAGCCGCCATCGCCGCGCCCATCAGGGTGCGGCGGCCGATTTCACTCTTCATGGTTGTTTCTTCCCTTCCCGCCCGGCGGGACATCGCCGGGCGTCGTCACTCAACGCGCAGGCAGGATCGTGCCACGGCACTCCCCGAATCCGATACCGGCAACACCATCTTTCTCGGCGCGGGCGACGAGGAAGATCTCGTCGCCGTCCTCGAGAAAGCGCCGCTCCTCGCCCGAGGCGAGGGTGACGGGCTTGCGCCCGCCATTGGTGATCTCGAGCAGGCTGCCATAAGCGCTCTCGCTCGGGCCGGAAATGGTGCCGGAGCCGAAGAGGTCGCCGGGGTTCAGGTTGCATCCGTTGCCGCTGTGATGGGCGACGAATTGCGCGGGCGTCCAGTAGAGATGCTTGGTGTTGCTGCGGCCCAGGAGATGCGGCGGCAGGCCCTTCTCCTTCAGCCCCGGCGTCATCAGCAGCACGTCCAGCCGAAGGTCGATGGCGCCGCCCGCCTGGTCGGCCTCGTCCCAGAGATAGGGGAGCGGCGCAGGGTCGCCATTCGGGCGCGGGGCCTGGGCGATGCGGAAGGGTGCAAGGGCCTCGGGCGTGATGACCCAGGGCGAGATGGTGGTACCGAAGCTCTTGGCCAAGAAGGGGCCGAGCGGCTGGTATTCCCAGCCCTGGATATCGCGCGCCGACCAGTCGTTGAGCAGGCAATAGCCCGCGATATGCGAGGCGGCATCGGCGATGGCGATTTCCTCGCCCAGCGCATTGCCCTGCCCGATCCAGATGCCGAGTTCCAGCTCATAGTCGAGATTGCGGCACGGGCCGTAGCTCGGCACCGTCTCGCTCGCGGGCTTGCGCTGGCCCTTGGGGCGATGCAGCGCCGTGCCGGTGAGCACGACCGAGGAAGCGCGGCCGTGATAGCCGATCGGCACGTATTTGTAGTTGGGCAGCAGAGGATTGTCGGGGCGGAACTGCCGCCCGACATTTTCCGCGTGCTGAATGCCGGCGTAGAAATCGGTGTAGTCGCCGATCCGCGCGGGCAGGTGCAGCGTAACGTCGCTGGTTGGGTAAAGGAACTTCTCGACCTGCGCCTGTTTGGCACTGCCCTCGGCAAGCAGCGCGGAAAGCGCCGCGCGCAGGGCCTGGCGCGGCCCGGCGCCCAGGGCGAAAAGCGCGTTCAAGCTGCCGCTCGCCGTCGCGGCGGCAGCGTCAGCCGCGGCGCCGGTCAGCAGATCCGCGTCCGCGAGCGCAGGCAAATCCAGCACGCTATCGCCGATGGCGACGCCGCCGCGCAGGCTGGTGCCGACGGTGGAGAAAATGCCCAGGGGCAGGTTCTGGATGGGAAAGTCAGGGTGCCCATTGGCCGAGGCCACGAAGCTGCGCAGCCCCGGCGCGTGGGTTTGATCGAGCATGGTTCTCAGGCTTCCGGGTTGGTCGGATCGAAACGCTTCTCGAGCCCGGCCCAGCAATCGGCATAGTCATGCTGCATCTGGGCGAGGCCGGCAGCGAAGGCGGTGACGCGCTGGGGCATGCGCGTCTCGAACATGAAGGCCATGGTGCCCGTCAGCTTATGCGGCTTCAGCTCCGCCTTGCTGGCACCATAGAAGGCCTGGGTATCGGGCCCATGCGGCAGCATGCAATTGTGCAGACTGAAGCCGCCGGGCTGGAAACCCTCGGGCTTGGCATCGTACTGGCCGTAGATGAGGCCCATGAACTCGCTCATGATGTTCATGTGATACCAGGGCGGCCGGAAGGTATTTTCCGCGACCATCCAGCGATCGGGGAAGATGACGAAGTCGATATTGGCCGTGCCCGGCGCCTCGGTGGGCGAGGTGAGCACGGTGAAGATCGACGGGTCCGCATGGTCGAAGAGCAGCGGGCCGACGGGCGAGTAGCGCCGCAGGTCGTATTTATAGGGCGCGTAATTGCCGTGCCAGGCGACGACGTCGAGCGGGGAATGCCCGATGGTCGTCTTCCACAACTTTCCGCCCCATTTCATATAGAAATCGAAGGGCTCGTCCCGATCCTCGTAATGCGCCTGGGGCGTGAGGAAGTCGCGCTGGTTCGCCAGGCAATTGGCACCGATGGGGCCGCGCTCGGGCAGGGTGAAGGCGCCGCCGTAATTCTCGCAGAGATAGCCGCGCGCCGAGGCGCCTTGCAGCTCCACGCGGAACTTCACCCCGCGCGGGATCACCGCGATTTCGCCGGGCACGATGTCGATCAGGCCGAATTCGGTGAAGAGCCGGAGCCCGCCCTGCTGCGGAACGAACATCATCTCCGCATCGGCATTGTAGAAGGCCTCATTCACCATGGAGCGGGTGATGAGGTAGATGCTCGCCGCCATGCCGCTCTGCGCGCCGGCATCCCCCGCGGTCGTGACGGTGAAGATGCCTTGCAGGAACGAGAGACTTTCCGAGGGGATGGGCAGCGGCGACCAGCGCAGCGGCGCGATGGGCGTATCCACTTCCTCGCAGGGCGCGCTGCGCCAGAACCCGGCATCGACCTTCTCGAACCGGCCCCAATGCCGCACCGTGGGCCGGATGCGATAGAGCCACGAGCGTTCGTTGGAGGCGCGCGGCGCGGTGAAGGGGGAGCCGGAGAGCTGCTCCGCATAGAGCCCATAGGCGCAGCGCTGCGGCGAATTCCGCCCCACGGGCAGGGCGCCGGGGAGGGCTTCGCTTTCGAAGCCATTGCCGAAGCCGGACATATAGCCCGGCGCCGTGTTCGTCGCCCTTAGCGAGAGCGGTGCGTGCTCGTTCATGGCGGCTGATCCTTACGGGCGGGGCGCGCGGGACGCCCCGGCCGCAAGCGCGTTCGCCTGCCTTTCCTGGTTCTTCCCTCATCGCCGCGCATTGTCTGCGTCGTCACGGTATAGATCATCTCATATGAGACGATGTCAAGCCGTCATTCCGCATCCGGCTGGCGGCCGGGGGCCGCTTCGGCGAAGGCGGGCAGGGCGGCGCAGGCGGCGTCGGCGGCCATGAGGCGGGGAAAGGCCTCGAGATCGCAGCCGAAGCGCCGGGCATTGCCGAGCTGGGGCACAAGGCAGATATCCGCGAGCCCAGGCTGCGCGCCGAAGCAGAAGGGCCCTTCCCCATCGGCGATCAGCGCCTCGCAGGCCGCGAGGCCCTCCTGGATGGTCTCCCGCGCCCAAGCCGTCACGGCCTCATCCCCCAGGCCAAGAGCGCGCAGCCGGGCCAGGACCTTGAGGTTCTGCACCGCATGGATCTCGCAGGCGATGGCCTGGGCGAAGGCGCGAACCTTCGCGCGCTCATCTCGGCTTTCGGGCAGGAGCGGCGGCTCGGGCCAGCCTTCCTCGAGCCATTCGCAAATCGCGAGCGACTGGGTGAGCACCACGCCCTCCTCCGTCTCCAGTACCGGCACCAAGCCCTGCGGGTTGAGGCGGAGATAGTCCGGCGCCCGCTGCCCGCCATGGCGGAGGTGATGGAAGACATGCTCCACCGCCAGCCCCTTGAGATTCAGAGCGATACGTACCCGCCAGGCGGCGGAGGAGCGGAAATAGCCGTGAAGGCGCATCATCGGGACGTCTCTCCTGCCGTTTATGAACGGGCGTTTTCAATTGCCGTCGATTTGCCCTAAGGGACATGCTGCGACGGGTGTTTCGCGTTCTATATCGTCTCATCTGAGAGAGAAAGCCAAGAGCATGGCCAGCCCCCGCCGAAAGGATGCCCCGCCGGCCGACGCGCATGAGGCGCCGTTGGTGCTGGGCGAGTTCCTGCCCTATCGGATCTCGGTCGCGGCCGAGGCGGTGAGCGCGCTCTTCGCCTCGCGCTATGAATCGCGCTTCGGCCTCACCATTCCGGAATGGCGGGTGATGGCCGTGGTCGGCGAGCATCAGCAGCAATCGACGCAGCAGGTGATCGAGCGGACAGGGATGGACCGTGTGCGCGTGAGCCGCGCCGTCATCCGCCTCGCCGATAAGGGGCTGCTCGACCGTATCCCGCATCCGCGCGACCAGCGGGCGCAGCTGCTGCATCTGACGCGCAAGGGCCAGGGCGTCTATGACCAGATCGTGCCGCTGGCACGGGCGCTGCAATCCACGCTGGCCGGCATGCTGAGCGCGGAGGAGCGCGCCCAGTTCGACGCGCTGCTCACGAAAATCGGCGATCGGGCGCGGGAGATGCTGGCCTCGGAAAACCCCGAATGATCGCCATGCAAGGGGGCCCTGCCCCCTTGTTTATTCAGTCCGCCGTGGCGCCGGAAGCCTTTACGATCGGCACCCAGATATCGATCTCGTTCTTGACGTAATCGGCGAACTTGGCGGGCGTATAGCCGCGCATGCCCGGCGTGCCCATCTCGTCCAGCCGCTTCGAGATCAGCGGATCGGCCAGGGCCTCGTCCACGGCGCGGGCCATTTTCTGCGTGATCTCTTCCGGCAGCCGCGCGGGCCCGAAAATCCCATACCAGGAATAGGCCTTGTAATTCGGCAGGCCAACCTCGGCGGCCGTCGGCACATCCGGCATCAGCGGCGAGCGCTCATCCGTCGCCATGAAGAGCGTCCGCACTTGGCCGCCCTTCACATAGGGCAGCATCTGGCTCGGGATATCGCAGTTGAACTGAATTTCGCCCGAGGCCATGGCAGCGAAGACCTGCCCGCCGCCGCGATAGGGCACATGCACCGCCTCGGTGCCCGACTGCATCAGGAAATTCGCCCCGGCGAGATGGCCCGTGGAGCCGACGCCGCTGCTACCATACGTATACTTGCCCGGATTGGCCTTCAGCTTGGCGATGAATTCCGCCGTGTCCTTCGCCTCGAAATTCACGCGCGTGACGGAAAGGCAGATGGGCACGAAATTGGTCGGCGCGATGGCCGTCAGATCCTTCACCGGATCATAGGGCAGGTTCTTGTAAAGCCCCTTGGCGACGCCGGTGGAAGAGAGCGTGGCGAGCACGAAGTTGTAGCCGTCCGGCGCCGATTTCGCGACGAAGTCGGTGCCGACCGTGCTGCCGCCGCCCGCGCGGTTCTCGATGACGACGGGCTGACCCAGGATTTCGGAAATCTTCGGCCCCATCAGGCGCATGACGATATCCGTCCCGCCGCCCGGGCCGAAAGGCACCACGATGCGGATGGGGCGGTTCGGCCAGGCGCCCTGGGCCCGGGAGACGAAAGGCGTGGCCAGGGCGGCGGCCCCGACCCCGAGCGCCAGGCGGCGCGACATCGGCAAAGACATGAAGAACCCCTGTTTTGTCGTTATCAGAAAGAACCGCCATTCACCGGCAGCATCTGCCCCGAGACGAAGCGCGCCAGCGGCGAGGCGAAGAAGAGCGTGGCATCGGCGATATCCTGCGGCGCCCCCAGCTTGCCGAGCGCGATGCCGCCGAGCACGTGTTCCTTGCGGCTCTCGCTCATCCCGTCCCAGGTGCCCTGCTTGTCGCCATCGGTCATGACCAGGCCGGGGGCGACGGTATTCACCGTGATGCCGAAGGGGCCGAGTTCCATCGCCATCTGGCGCGTCAGGCCGAGCACGGCGTGTTTGGAGCTGCAATAGGCCTGGATGCGCGTGCGCGAGGGGCGGAAGGCGGCGCCGGAGCTGATATTCACGATGCAGCCCTTGCGCGCGGCCTTCATCTTCGGCGCGGCGGCGCGGATGGTGACGAAGGCGGCATCGACATTGAGCGCGAAAATCGCGTCCCAATCCTCGTCGGGCACTTCCTCGATGGGGCGGCCCTTCTGGCCCATCATGCCGCCGGCATTGTTCACCAGCACGTCGATGGCCTGGCCCGCCTCCGTCTCGACCGTCGCGATCCAGGCGGCGGCGGCCGCGCGGTCGGTCAGGTCGATGGGCAGGGTCACCATGGCATGGCCCTCGGCCGTCTCGGCCAGGCCCGCGGCGTTGATATCGGTCGCATAGACCTTGGCGCCGAGCGCCGAGAAGCTGCGCGCGATGCAGCGGCCGAAGCCCATGGCGGCGCCGGTGACGGCCACGACCTGCCCGGCGAAGGCGTCGTCACGGAAGGGGAAGGTCATGCGGTTTCGGGCTCCTGGGCCTTTGCCTCCGCCACGGCGGGAACACCGGCGGGGGTGAAGAGATGGCGCGCCGTATCCCACCCCGCCTCGCAATGGCGGATGGAGATCGCCTCGGCCTGCCCGGCCTCCCCCGCCTCGATGGCGGCGGCGATGCGGCGATAGGCGGCGAGGCCCTGACGCACGCGGGCGGGGCGGGCCATGGCCATGTTGCGGAGCAGAGCGATGCGGTTGTGCAGTGTCTGCAGCGTCTGGCGCAGCACGCCATGGCCGCAGCCCTCGGCAATGGCATCGTGGAAAGCGTCGCCCGCCAGGACGATGGCCTTCACGTCATCGCGCTTCGCCGCCTGGGCCAGGGCCTCGACGGCCTCATGCATCGCGGCCAGCGCCGCGGGCGGGCGGCTCTGGGCGAAGAGCCGCGCGGCATAGCCCATGAGAACGCCGCGCAGGCTGTAGAGCTCGCTCGCGTCCTTCTCGGTGATTGCCGCCACGGACGGGCCGCGATGAGGCTGGATCACCACGAGCCCTTCGGCGGAAAGCTGCCGCAGGGCCTCGCGCACCGAAGCACGGCTCGCACCGGTCAATTCACAAAGCTCGCGCTCCGGCAGGCGCTGGCCCGGCGCGAAACGGCCGGTCAGGATCGCGGTCCGGAGCCGGTCCTCGAGCACCGAGCGCAGGGTCACCACCTGCCCGGCGACTTGCAGCGCGTCATCGATCATGTCGAAAACGCTACAGGATTGTCTGACAAACCGTCAATCGGGTTGACGGGCCTAGGAAGGTGTCCGAAGAACGATGCCAAGAAGCAAGGAGCGGGGCGATGGAAGAGCCGATCGTCATCTGGGGTGCGGGCGCCATCGGCGCGAGCATCGGCGCGCGTCTGCGCAAGGCGGGGCATGAAGTGCTCTTCGTCGATATCGTGCCCGAGCATGTCGAGGCCATCCGCGCCGGGCGCCTGCATATCGAAGGCCCCGTGGTCGATATCACCGTGGGCGGCCAGGCGGCCCTGCCGGCTGAGGTGAAGGGCCGGTTCAAGACCATCATCCTCGCGGTGAAGGCCCATCACACGGTCGGCGCCACCCAGGCCCTGCTGCCGCATCTGGCCGAGGACGGCATGGTCGTCTCCTGCCAGAACGGGCTGAACGAGCTGGAGATCGCGCCCATCGTCGGCCGTGCGCGCACCATCGGCGCCTTCGTGAATTTCTCGGCCGATTACCTGGAGCCGGGCCACATCCTCTATGGCGGCCGCGGCGCCGTGGTGGTGGGCGAACTGGATGGCGATACCGCCACGCCCCGGATCGTCGAATTGCACCGGCTGATGAAGATCTTCGACGAGGACGCGATCCTCTCCGACAATATCTTCGGCTACCTCTGGGGTAAGGCGGGCTATGGCGCCATCCTGAAGGCCTCGGCGCTGACCAATGACACCATCGCCGATTTCATCGACGACCCGGCCCGCCGCACGCTGATCCTGCGCCTGGTGCGCGAAATTCTGGCCGTGGCCAAGGCCGAGGGCGTGACGCCGCTGGGCTTCAACGGCTTCGACCCCCAGGCCTTCATGGCCAATGATGCCGAGGGCATGGCCCGGAGCCTGGATATCCTCGCCGCCTTCAATCGCGGCTCCTCCAAGACGCGCTCGGGCATCTGGCGCGACCTCGCGGTGCGCAAGCGCACGACCGATGTGGGCGCCCAGCTCGCCCCCGTCCGTGCCGCCGCGCGGGGCCATGGGCTGCGCACGCCCATCGCGGACCATCTGGTGGAGCTGATCGCCTCGGTCGAGCGCCGCGAGCGTGAGCAGGGCAAGGAACTCTGCGACGAGCTGAGCGCCACGGCGGAGAAGGCGCCGGCCTGAGACGCGCTGAAGAAAGGGCGGGCGCGGGAAAACACAACCCCGCCCCGCGCCTTCCCCCCATGACGGCATCGCCCGAAGCGCCTAAAACGGCCCCCATGCGGTACGTTTCCACGCGCGGCCAGGCCGCCTCTCGCGATTTCCAGGGTGTTCTGCTGGCGGGCCTCGCCGAGGATGGCGGGCTCTTCATGCCCGAGACCTGGCCGACCCTCTCGGCGGATGACTGGCGCGCGCTGCGCGGCCTCTCCTATCCCGAGCTTTCGGCCAAGGTCATCAGCCTCTTCACCGGCGATGCCATTTCCGAGGCCGAGCTGCTGGAAATGACGCGCAAGGCCTATGCCGGCTTCGGCCATGCCGCCATCGTGCCGCTGGTGCAGCTCGACACGCGCAATTTCGCCCTCGAGCTGTTCCACGGCCCGACCCTGGCCTTCAAGGACATGGCCCTGCAGCTGCTCGGCCATCTCTTCGACCATGTCCTGACCAAGACGGGCGAGCGGGTGACCATCGTGGGCGCCACCTCGGGCGATACCGGCTCGGCCGCCATCGAGGCCTGCCGCGACCGCAAGGCCATCGACATCGTCATCCTCCACCCCGAGGGCCGCACCTCCGAGGTGCAGCGCCGGCAGATGACGACGGTGCTCTCGCCCAATGTGAAGAACATCGCGATCCAGGGTACCTTCGACGACTGCCAGGACATGGTGAAGGCCATGTTCAACGATGCCGGCTTCCGCGCCGACATGAAGCTCTCGGCGGTGAACTCCATCAACTGGGCCCGCATCGCCGCCCAGATCCCCTATTACGTCGCCGCCGCCCTGGCCCTCGGCGCGCCGGACCGGCCGGTGGCCGTCGCCGTGCCCACGGGCAATTTCGGCAATGTCCTGGCCGCCTGGGCCGCCCGCCGCATGGGCCTGCCGATCGAGAAGCTGATCATCGGCGCGAACCGGAACGACATCCTGGCCCGCTTCCTGGCCAGCAACGACATGTCGAACCAGGGCGTCGAGCCCTCGCTCTCGCCCAGCATGGATATCCAGGTCTCGTCCAATTTCGAGCGCCTGCTCTTCGAGCTGCTGGACCGCGACGCGGCGCTGACGGCCGAGACCATGAGCCGCTTCCGCACCGAGGGCCGCATGCCCGTGCCGGATGCCGCCTGGAAGAAGGCGACGGCGCTCTTCTCCGGCTTCTCGCTGGATGACGAGGGCACGCTGGCCGAGATCCGCCGCCTGCACGAGACCAGCGCCTATCTGGCCGATCCGCATACCGCCGTGGGCGTCGCGGCCGCCATCGCCCGCGCCCCGGCGGACAAGGGCCTGCCCGTGATCGTGGCCGCGACGGCCCATCCGGCGAAGTTCCCCGATGCGGTCGAGCAGGCCACCGGTATCAGGCCCCCCCTGCCATCGCGCCTTGCCGACCTATATGAGAGGGAAGAACGCTATTCGGTGCTGCCGAATGACCTCTCGGCCGTGCAGAGCGCGGTCCGTGGCCATACCCTGCGCAACGCCGCCTGATCCATCCTCGCGCGGGGACCGACACCTCCCGTCAGTCCCCGCCCCAAACTGGAAAAAATATGTCGGACGCTGTTCGTCTTACGCGGTTGCCCAACGGGCTCACCATCGTCACCGAGACCATGCCCCGGGTGGAGACCGTCTCCTTCGGCGCCTATGTCACGGCCGGGACGCGGGATGAACTCGCGGCCGAGAACGGTGTCTCGCACTTCCTCGAGCACATGGCCTTCAAGGGCACCGCCAAGCGCGATGCGGCGGCCATTGCGCGGGACATGGAAAATGTCGGCGGGCATCTGAACGCCTATACCGCCCGCGAGCAGACGGCCTATTACGCCAAGGTGCTCAAGGAGGATCTCGGCCTCGCGGTCGATATCATCGGCGATATCCTCACCCATTCCACCTTCGCGCCCGAGGAAGTCGAACGCGAGCGGGGCGTGATCCTGCAGGAGATCGGACAGGCGAACGACACGCCGGACGATATCGTCTTCGACCATTTCCAGGCGACCGCCTATCCGGACCAGCCCATGGGCCGGCCGACCCTCGGCCCCTCCAGCATCATCGAGACGATGAGCCGCGAGACGCTGATGGGCTATATGCAGCGCCATTACAGCCCGGACCGGATGATCATCGCCGGCGCCGGCGCGCTCGACCATGACACCACGGTCGAGCTGGTGAAGAAACACTTCGCCGACCTGCCGGCGCCCACGCCGCATACGGCGGTGCCCTCCATCTATGGCGGCGGCGAATTCCGCGAGATGCGGGAGCTGGATCAGGTGCATCTCGTGCTCGGCTTCCCCGGCACGGGCTATGGGGACCCGATGCATTACCCGACCATGATCCTTTCGACCCTGTTGGGCGGCGGCATGTCCTCCCGCCTCTTCCAGGAGATCCGGGAGAAGCGCGGGCTGGTCTATTCGGTCTATTCCTTCGCCTCGCCCTTCCGCGACAGCGGCGTCTTCGCGATCTATGCCGGCACGGGCGAGGAGCAGGCGGCCGAGCTGGTGCCGGTGACGGTCGAGGAGCTGAAGCGCGTGCAGTTCGACGTGACGGAGGAGGAGCTGAACCGCGCCAAGGCGCAGCTCCGCGCCTCGCTGCTCATGTCGCTCGAAAGCACCGGCAGCCGCTGCGAGCAGCTTTCGCGCCAGCTCATCGTGCATGGCCGCATCATCCCCATCGAGGAGACCAAGGCGAAGATCGCCGCCGTCACCATCGAGCAGGTGCAGGCCGCCGCCGCCCGCCTCTTCCGGGGCAAGCCGACGCTCACGGCCCTCGGCCCCGCCGCCAAGGTGCCGGGCCTCGCCACCATCACGGAGAAGCTCGCGGCATGAGCCAGGACCTCTCGCTGCTCGCCGATCTGGTCGCGGCCGCGAAGCGCGCGGGGGCGGACGCCGCCGATGCGCTGCTCGCGCGCGGCACCTCGCTTTCCGTCGCGCAGCGGCTGGGCAAGACCGAGCATGTCGAGCGGTCGGAGGGGGTGGACCTGGGCCTGCGCGTCTTCATCGGCAAGCGCCAGGCCATCGTCTCCTCCTCGGACCCTGATCCGAAGAGCTTCGAAGCGCTGGTGACGCGCGCCATCGCCATGGCGAAGGTGGTGCCGGAAGACCCGTTCTGCGGCCTCGCCGAGGGCCCCTTCGCGCTGGATATCCCGGATTACGAACTGGCCGACAGCGCCGAGCCCGATACCGCCGCCCTGATCGCCCGCGCCGCCGCCGCCGAGGGCGCCGCGCTGGCCGTGGCCGGGGTCTCGAACAGCGAGGGCGCCGATGCGGGCTATGGCCGCACCGCCATCGCCATCGTCGCCTCCAACGGCTTCGCGGGCGCCTATGCCCGGACAAGCCATTCCATCTCGGCCACCGCCCTGGCGGGTTCAGGCACCGGGATGGAGCGGGATTATGACTATTCCTCCGCCGTCTTCCTCGAGGATCTGGAAGACCCGGAGCTGATCGGCCGCCGCGCGGGCGAGCAGGCGGTGCGCCGCCTGAACCCGACCCGGCCCAAGACGGCGAAGCTGCCGGTGGTCTATGCGCCACGCATCGCGGGCTCGCTGCTCGGCCATCTCTCGGGCGCGATCAACGGTGCTTCCATCGCGCGCGGCACCTCCTTCCTGCGCGACAAGCTCGGCCAGCAGGTGCTCGCCAAGGGCCTGACGGTGCATGACGACCCGACGCGCCGCCGGGGCCTCCGCTCCCGCCCCTTCGATGCCGAGGGCACGCGGGGCGTGGCCCGCAAGCTGGTCGATGACGGCGTGCTGACCACCTGGGTGATGGACACGCGCAGCGCCCGGCAGCTCGGCATGAAGAGCACCGGCCATGCCTCGCGCGGCACCTCCGGCCCGCCCTCGCCCGCCACCACCAATCTCTGGCTGGAAGCGGGTTCGCTCACGCCTGAGGCGCTGATGGCCGATATCAAGGAGGGGCTCTACGTCACCGAGATGATCGGCACGAGCCTCTCGGCCACCACCGGCGATTACAGCCGCGGGGCGGCGGGCTTCATGATCCGCGACGGGCAATTGGCCGAGGCGGTGAGCGAAATCACCGTCGCGGGCAATATCAAGGACGTCTTCCTGAACATGACCCCGGCGAATGACCTCGCCTTCCGCCGGGGCACCGACGCGCCGACCGTGCGCGTCGAAGGGCTCACGCTGGCCGGTTCCTGACCTTCAGGCCCGCCGGGCGGCGAGACGCTGGATCGCCGCCCCCAGCAGCCCGAAGCCGAGCATCACGAGCGGGATCGACCAGCTCGCCGGCAGCGGCAGGGCGGCGACCAGCGCGGCCCCGCTCGCACCCCCCACCATATGCACCGCGCCCATCACGGCGCTGGCCGTGCCCGCCGCCCCTTCGACGGCGATGAGGGCATGGCCGATCGCGGCCGGCATCATCAGCCCCACGCCCATCTGCGACATCACGACCAGCCCTGTCATGGCCAGGGCCGCCATGAACCCCGTACCGTTGAGCGCCAGCAGCGCGACGGGGGCGAGCAGGATCAGAAAATAGCCCAGCTCCATCCGCCGCTGCCCGTCGATCCGCCCGCCCAGCAACCCGCCGATGAGGAAGCCGCCAGCATAGAGGGCCGGCACCGCGCTCATCGCCGCGGCGGACCAGCCGAATTCCCCCACATAGAAGCGCTGCGCCCCGGCCACCTCGCTATAGGCCCCGCCGATCACCGCCCCGGAGGAGAGCGCATAGGCCAGAAAGGTACGGTTCCGCAGCACCCGCCTGTAGCCACCCAGCACGGCGGCGATGCCCCCGTTCCGGGCCCTTTCGTGATGGCTCTCCTCCAGCGCGAACCAGGCCGCGACCAGCATCGCCGCCCCGGCCACCACGCTCAGCGCCAGGGAGGCGCGCCAGCCCCAATGGCCCGATACCGCCCCGCCGAAGATGGGGGCCAGGCCGGGCGTCACCGCCATGGCCATGGTCAGTGCGCTCATCACGCGCAGGAAGATCGGGCCGTGATAGCGGTCCCGCGCGATGGCACGGGGCAGAGCGAGGCCGGCGCTGGCGCCGAAGCCCTGCATGGCCCTTGCGGCGAGCAGGAGGAAGCCATTGGGCGCGAAGGTCGCCGCGATACTGCCCAGCAGGTAGATCACCAGCCCCGCCAGCATCACTGGCCGCCGTCCAACCCGGTCGGAGAGCGGCCCCACCACGAGCTGCCCAACCGCGAGGCCGAGCAGCACCATGGAGAGGATCAGCCCGGTGGATTCCGCCGCAAGCCCCACCGACCGGCCGATCTCGCCCAGCGAAGGCACCACCACATTGGTGGCGAGCTGGCCGAGCGCCGTCAGTGCCATCAGGAGGAGCAGCGCCCCCGGGCTCGCGGCGGTGGATTGTCGGGCGGGATCGGGCATGGGGCGCGGAATTTCCTGCTGCACTGCGAAAGAAGTGCAGCAACTGGACGGTTCCCTATCCGTCAACCGCTAATCGGCTGGGCAAGGCAGGTGGGAGGCCCTGTCCCACCTGCCTCGGGCGCTAATCCAGCGCGCGATGCGCCGTCTCGCGCAGCCGCGCGATGACGATGCCGCCCAGCGGCCGCACGAGGAAGCCGAGGCCGAAGGCCGCGAAGGTGGAGAGGAGGGCCGTTGCCGGGTCTTCCGTCGGGAAGAAGCGCGCGGCCAGGATGGTGGCCACGAAGCCATAGGCCGAGAACTCATACCATTCGAGAACATTGCCGATCACGGCGGCGCCGACGGCGCGGCGCGTCTGTTCGCGGGTTGGGGTAGCACTCATCGAAGGTCTCCCTGCTGATCATGCGCCTCCCCGGGACATGATCAGCGACCTTCGGCCGAGTGCCGCCCGAATGCTACCCCCTCACCCGAGCTAGCCCTTCACCCAATAAGTATACCGATAGGCCTCGACGAAGCCGAGCGTGCGGTAGAGCGCCTGCGCGCCCGTATTCTCGGAGGAGACCTGGAGCCAGGGGAAGACCGCGCCCTTCTGCGCCGCCCAGGCAGCGCCCGCCTTCATCAGCCGCTGGGCGAGGCCCTGGCGGCGGTTCTCCGGCCGCACGGCGATGTCGAAAAAGCCCGCGAGCGAGCCATCGGCCACCACGAAGCCGCAGGCCGCCGCCTTGCCCTCCTGCCGCAGCACGAGCCAGGCGCTGGGCATGGCGAGGAGGGCGAGTTGCTCGCGCTTCTCCTGCTGCCGGGCCGCGACCTGGTATTCGGCGGTCGCGACCACCGCGTGCCAATCGTCATCCGGCCCGTCCTCCAGCGCGGTCACGTCCGGATCGGGCTGGGCCAGGCCGGGGCGGCCGGCCATGACGGAGGTGGAATCCCGCTCGGTGAAGCCCTGCTGGGCCAGCAGGTCGAGCACGCCGGGCGGGTCGAGCGGGGTGGAGCGCCAGCGGGGCTTGAGCCCGGCGCGCTGGTAGAAGGCCTCCAGCCGCTTCAGCCGCGCGGCCAGCGCCGGGTCTGGCGCGTCGCTCAGTGAGCAGGCCGCATTGGCCCGCCCCGTGCCGCCATGGAAGGCCCGCAGCACGATCGGCCCATCGAAAGCCACCTTGGGAGCCGGCACCGCATTGAGCGCCGCCCGTTCCAGCATCGCCACATCCGGCAGCGCCATACCCGACATCAGCCTCAGCCCGCCGAGAGGCCGAGGCGCTGGATGGTCGCCTTCTCGCGCGCCACCATGTTGCGCAGGAAGGTCGCGTAGTCCTCGCTGTTCTTGTAGTCGGGCGCCATGTCGTACTTCTCCAGGGCCTGAAGGTGCTGCGGATCCCGGAGCCCGGCGGCGAAGGCGTCATGCAGCGCGATCACCACCCCGGGCTCCATCCCCGCAGGCCCTACGATACCGTAGGGCGAGGTGATCACCATATCGGGATGGCCCAGTTCGACCAAGGTGGGGGCATCGGGCCAGCGCCGTAGCCGCTGCGCCGTCCAGACATGGAGCCAACGCGCCTGCCCGCCATCGACCAGCGAGCCGATGCCCGAGCCGCCCGCCATGGCGTCGATATGCCCGCCCAGCACCGCCTGGCTGCCATCGGCATCGCCCTTGAAGGCGATGTGGTTCACCTCGATCCCCTCGGCCAGGGCCAGTTCGGCCATCGCCACATGGGGCGTGCCATTGGCGCCGGTATTGCCGATGGAGAGGGCGCCCGGCCGGCGCTTGGCCTCAGCGACGAATTCCTTCCAGCCGCCCGGGAACCTGTCCTTCCGGGTGATGGCGCCGAAGGTGTAGCCGGTGACATGGACGATGGGCGTCAGGTCCCGCAGTGTGTCGAAGGGCAGTTTCTGCAAGAGCTGCATCCGCACCGCCGAGGCAGGAAGCTGGGTGAGCGTATAGCCATCGGGCCTGGCGCGAGCGACGGCGGCGGCCCCCAGGGTACTGCCCGCGCCGGGGCGGTTCTCGATGATCACGGCCTGGCCCAGCCGCTTGGCCGTGGCCTCGGCCAGGGCCCGCATGGTGACGTCGGTGGTGCCGCCGGCCGGGAAGGGCACGATCAGCGAGACGGGGCGGGCGGGAAACCCGCTCTGCGCGCGGGCCATGGCGGGGAGCAGAAAGGGCGCGGCCAGCGCGCCCGCGCCGAAACGGCGGCGGGAAAGAGACATGGACGTCCTCCAGCATTGTTTTTCTTCGCTGGAGCATGGCGAAAGCGCCGCCGCGGGCGCAATCGGCGCCAGGGGCCCGGCCTGCACCCCGGAATTACATTTCAGATAGGAGGCTCTCGATCATCGCCGCGCGTTCCGCCTCGATGGGCGCCTCGGGCACCGGCTTGCCGGCCCGGCGATACCAGTAGCCGGCATTCCACTCGTCGCCTTCGACGCGATGCAGATGAGCATGAACCCAGTCATGCCGTCGCTCGCCCTCCTGCGACTGGGCAATGGCATGGGCGGCTTCCCACTCGCCCCGCGCCAAGTGCCAGAGCGCGCGCAGCGGCGGGGTGAGCGCGGGCGGCGCGGCCGGGTGAGCGAGGCTGGCATTGAAGGCGGCGAGATCCATGATTCATCCTTTCGGCAAACGGTATCCCGAGCCTCGGCCTCGCATTTTGCATCGTGGATCGCGAAACCCGCCGTGATCTTGGCGAAATGCAGCCGGCTGGGAAGCCCCGGTGCCCCGGTTTCGCGGCATAAGGCGTGCAAGAGCGCGTGCTCCCGCCTCAGCCAGCCTGCGAATACCGCCATGCTTCCGAACACGATGCCTCCGCACCAGCCCGAACTCAGCGTCATCATCCCCGTCGAACGCGAGGTGCGCCATCTGCCCGGCGCCGTGGCGAGCCTGGGCGTGAGCCCGCGGATCGAGATCATTATCGTACAGGACATTCCCCGCAGCCGGGCGGATGCCGAGCGCCAGAGCGCCCTGCTGCGCGAGCAGGATGCGCGCGTGCGCCTGGTGATCGGCCCGGCGCGCGGCCGGGCGGCGGCGCTCAATGCGGGCCTCGCCAGTGCGCGGGGCGAATTCGCGGCCTTTCTCGACCCGGCCGACCGCTGGCTGGCCGAGGGCATCGGCGCGCGGCTGGCGATGCTGCGGGCCGACCCCTCGCTCGGCATGGTCTTCGGCGGCTGGCGGAGCGCGGGGCGGGTGACGCCGGGCCTCGAGGAATGCCCCCGCTTCGCGGCCCGGCACGCACATCGGCGGGAGGGCTTCACCCTAGGCGCCGATGCGATGTCGCAGGTTTTCTCCGAGCCGCTCATCCGGCTCTCTACCGTGATCGCCCGACGCGATCCGCTGCGTCGACTCGGCGGTTTCGCCGAGAGCGCGGGCCAGGCGGCGGAATGGGATCTCTGGCTGCGGCTCGCCCGGCGCGGGAACATCGCCTGCCAGCCCCGGCCGGTGGCGGAACTGGCGGCTCCCCCGCGCATCTGCCTGGAGAGCCTGATCGCCGAGCGGCGCATCGCCCGGCATTGGCGCCCTGTGGTGGCCGGGCAGGACAGGGCGGCCGCCCGGCGCGGCACGGCGCGGATGATCGCGGCCGAAGCCCGCTCGGCCGCCGCGAACCGCCGCCCCCTGCGCGCGGCCGCGCTGCATCTGGGCGCCATCGCCGTCGCCGCCCTTTCGCCGGTGGCGTGACGCGCGGAGCCTGAGCACGGGAGGGTGGTCGAGCGGTCTGACCGACCGCCTGAACGGGCCACCCGGCCTAGCCCGGCCTGACTAGGCAGCGTGGCTGGCGCGCCCAACCAGCCCGCCCGACTGAGGCGCTCGACCACGCCGCCTGAGCGCGCAACCAACCGGGCAGCCCGAGCAGCCGCCTCCCCCTGCCACGAAGGGCGGCACAAGGAAGGGCGCGCAAGGCTCTTGCCGACAATCGCGGCGCGGAAGACAATCGGGGGGTGTATAACCAGGCGGGTATTCCTCGCCAATTGCCCAGACCGGCCGCGAGGCCGAGCGTCGTGAGGGAGTTCCCGGCATGAGCGCGATCGATCCCGAGATCGCCGGACAACTCGCGACCGACCTGCCGCGCGATGTCTTCCGCACTATCGTCCAGACCTTCGAAGTCGATCTCGCGCGCCTCGTGAGTGAGATGATCGCGGCCGTGAAGGCCAATGATCTCGAGGAATACCGCCGCGGAGCCCATGGCCTGGCCGGCGCCGCCGGCGCCATCGGCGCGCGGGACCTCGAACGCGCCGCCCGCCGCGCGATGGACCCGAAGGACCAGACGCCGCCCGTCACGATGATCCGCGACATCGGCAGCCTGGCGCAGGCGGCGCTCACCGAGCTTTCGGCCCTCGCACGCGAGGGGTAGCGGCCCCATGCTGAGCGCCACGCCCCGCATCCTGCTCGTCGAGGACACGCCGACCCAGGCGGAAGTGGCCAAGGCGATGCTGCGCGACATCGGGGCCGTCCGCCATGCCGAGACCGCCTCGGCGGCCTTGGCCCTGGCCGCCGAGTGGCAGCCCGATGCCATCCTGGTTGATATCGAATTGCCGGATTTCTCCGGCTTCGAGCTGATGCGCCGCCTCCGCGCCGAGGGGGTAGACGCGGCGATGATCGTGCTCACCGCCCATGGCAGCGTGAACATGGCCGTGGAAGCCATGCGCGAAGGGGCGGTGGACTTCCTGGTGAAGCCCTATGCCAAGGCGCGCCTCGCCGTGACCTTGCAGAACGCGATCGAGAAGCGGGCCCTGGCCAGCGAGCTGCGGAGCGTGAAGGCGCAGCTCTCGCGCGAGCGCTTCTTCGGCTTCATCGGCGCCTCGCCCGCGATGCAGGCGGTCTATCGCACCATCGAAAGCGTGGCGCCGAGCAAGGCCAATGTCTTCATCACCGGCGAGAGCGGCACGGGCAAGGAATTGGCGGCCGAGGCGGTGCATAAGGCCTCGCCCCGCGCGCGGGGGCCCTTCATCGCCCTGAATTGCGGCGCGATCCCGCGAGATCTGCTGGAATCCGAGATTTTCGGCCATGTGAAGGGCGCCTTCACCGGGGCGACTGAGAATCGCATCGGCGCGGCCAAGGCGGCCGATGGCGGCACGCTCTTCCTCGACGAAATCGGCGAAATGCCGGTGGAAATGCAGGTGAAGCTGCTGCGCTTCGTGCAGACCGGCGGCTTCACCCCCGTCGGCGGCACGCGGAACGAGAAGGTGGATGTGCGCTTCGTCTGCGCCACCAACCGTGATCCGCTGGAGGAGGTGCAGGCCGGGCGCTTCCGCGAGGATCTCTATTACCGGCTCTACGTCATCCCCATCGAGCTGCCGCCGCTGCGCGAGCGGGGGGAGGATGTGCTGGCCATCGCCCGGCAGGTGCTCGCGCAGTTCACGCGCGAGGAGGGCAAGGCCTTCCAGGGCTTCACCCCCGATGCCGAGGCGGCGCTGCTCGCCTATCCCTGGCCGGGCAATGTGCGGCAGTTGCAGAACGTGATGCGCAATATCGTGGTGCTGCATCAGGGCGAGGCGGTGACGGCCGCGATGCTGCCCCCTGCCCTGCTGCGCAGCCCTGGCGGGCGCCCGGCGGCTGAAGCCGTCCCGGTGCCCGAGCCGGCCCCGCCGCCCCCGCCCGCCCCGGTCATGGCGGCAGAACCGGAGGTCATCCCGCTCTGGCAGGCGGAAAAGCGGCTCATCCTGGCGGCGTTGAAACAGACCTGCGACGACGTGCCGCGCGCGGCCGCGATGCTCGAGGTGAATCCCTCGACCATCTATCGCAAGCTCCAGGCCTGGCGGGCCGGCGAGAAGAGCTGAGGGCTCGCGCCTTCGTTAGGGGTTTGTGCAACCTTCCGGCCCGATGATGGCTTTGCCCCTGTTGGCGGCAAGATGACGGGGTAGCACATGGCGGGCAAGGGATGCTCCGGGTGCCGCAATGGCGAGGCACTCGATTTCGATTTCTCGATGGCCTTCCAGCCCATCGTGGATCTGCGCACGAACGCGCCCTTCGCCTATGAGGCGCTCGTGCGCGGGCCGGGCGGGGAATCGGCCTATAGCGTGCTCTCGCAGGTCACGGATCTGAACCGCTATGCCTTCGATCAGCGATGTCGGGTCAAGGCGATCGAGGTGGCGGGCGCGGCGGGCATCCTGAATACACCGGCGCGGCTCTCGATCAACTTCCTGCCCAATGCCGTCTATTCGCCGGCGGCCTGCATCCAGCTGACCCTCGAGACGGCCCAGGCGAATGCCTTTCCGACCGACCGGCTGATTTTCGAATTCACCGAGAACGAGCGGATGGTCGATCCCGCCCATGTCGCGAATATCATCGCCATCTACCGGGAGATGGGCTTCGGGACGGCGCTGGACGATTTCGGCTCGGGCTATGCCGGGCTCAACCTGCTGGCGCGCTTTCAGCCGGGCATCGTGAAGCTGGACATGGACCTGATCCGCGGGCTGGACGCGAGCCAACCACGCCGCATCATCGTCGATGGTATCATCAAGATCTGCGAGGCGCTGGGCATCGAGGTGATCGCCGAGGGCGTGGAGACGGCGGGCGAACTCGCGGCGCTGAAAGACCTCGGCGTGCATTACTTCCAGGGCTATCTCCTGGCGAAGCCTGCCTTCGAGGCACTGCCCGAGGTGAAATTCGCGGTGCTTCTTTAGCGCGCCGCGACAAAGGCCGCCGCCACGGCCAAGTCAGCAAAGCCTCTCAGGCCGCCGGCACCGGCCAGGTGCCGCCCTGGCCCGTGGGGGCCCAGGCCGCGCCGTCCCAGGCGATGGTGGACCAGCGGGCGACACCGTCCTTCACGACGAGCCGGTTATAGGCATTGGGTTCGCCGCGCAGCCGCGTGGAGGTGGCCGAGCCCGCCTGGATCACCGCGAGGCCCGGCGGCGGCGGCTCGCCTGGCACCGGCACGGCGCCCATCTTCCGCACCGTGAAGGTGGCGCTGTAACCGCGATGCAGATGTCCCGCGAGGATCAGCCGTGCCCCCGCCCGGGCCAGGCCGCGCAGCCCGCGCTGCGCCTGCCGCGCGGTGGGCGTATCGGGCGCATCCAGCGGCGCGAGGAAGGGGTGATGCGCCACCACGATGGGAAAAACCCCTTCCGGCAGCGCGCGCAGCCGGCGGAGCAGCTTCAGCAGCCCGTCGCGATGCACCCGCCCGCCCGACCAATCGAGATACCAGCCGCCGCGGCTGACGGTGTTCAGCCCCAGCACCGCGACGCCCTCACCATGCCAGACCGGCTCGGTCTCGGGGGAGATCAGCCGACGCCAGCGGCGGAAGGGCATCAGGGCGCGTTCCCAGAGCCAATAGGCGGTGATGTCGTGATTGCCGGGCACGGCGAGCCAGGGGGCCGCCAATTCGCCCAGGAAGGCCCGCGCCTCGGCGAATTCGCGGCGGCGCGCACGCATCGTCAGGTCGCCGCTGACGACCACGAGATCGGCGGGCTCCGCATTGAGCCGCGCGAGCAGGGCGGCGGTGGCCTGCTGGTCGATACGGCCGAAATGCAGGTCCGACAGATGGTCGATGACCGTCACGCGCCCGCCTCCAGGCCCGCTTCCGCGCCCGCCTGCGCTTCTGAGGGAACCGGCGCCATCACGGTCAGCATGCGCGGCGCGATGCGGTAATGCAGCGGCAGCGGCAGGAGCAGCGTCTCGCCATCGTTCATCACCGTGATGTGGGAGCGCCGCATGAGCAGGCTGAAATCGCGCAGGCGCATCACATCCACCTCGCGCTGCGCCTGCCAGCGGCCGAGGGCCATGGCGATGAGCATGCGCAGCATCCAGGCGATGCCGAAGCGTTTGGGGCTGTAGAGCACCAGCTCCCCAGTATCGAGGCGGGGGCGGTGGAACATGCGGCCCGGCTCGTCGGCATAAGGGCCGTTCACCACGGAAATCGTCCGCGCCCAGATGCGCTTCACGCCCGGCCGGCCGGGAAGGCGCAGCGCGAGGCGGATGGGGCGGTGGCGCCAGACGGTGCGCACCAGCACGCGCAGCCATCGCAGCCCCGCCAGGGGCCCGCTGCCGCGCAGCTTCTCGCGATGGCGGCCGACCGTGTTCAGCAGCCCGATCACCGATTGGCAGAGGAAGATCTCGTCATTCACATAGCCCGCGTCGATCGCCTTGGGCTGGGCCTCGCCCAGCAGGCGGGCGGCTTCCACCGGGTCGAGCGGCAGGCCGAGGTCGCGCGCCAGGAGGTTCAGGGTGCCGAGCGGGATGATGCCCAGCACCTTCCCGCTGCCGGCCAGCGCCGCCGCCGCGCTGCGGATGGAACCGTCGCCGCCGCCGATGATGACGAGCGGCGCATCGGATTCCATGGCCAGGGCGAGGCGGCCCTGCAGGTCGGGCGCCGCCTCCTCCTCGATGGGCAGGATCTCGAACCCGGCCTCGCGCAGGGCTTCCCCGATCCGGTCATGCAGTTCCGGATGCGCGAGGAGGGTGCCGGCGCGCCGGTTCAGCAGAAGCGCCGCGCGGCGAGGCGGCGCATCGGGCGTGGTCGACAGGCTCATCGGGGGCTCACGCGGGCTGGCGGGTCATGCCTGGGCAACGCCGCGTGCTCCCCCTGGTTGCCGCCCCCTCAGAAGCGGAGGGTCAGGCTGGCCCGCGCCGCGTGGTCCTGCGCGTCATCGGCGAGGGTGCCCATATAGCCCAGGCCGAGTTCGACGCCTGGCGTGACGTCGAGGCTGACGCCGGCCTGGACCGTCGCCGCATCCCGCGCGATGGCGACGCCGCGCGCGGTGAAGCCCGCGCCGGTCTCGCTGAAGCGCAGCCCGGCCTTCTGCTCCACCTCGCCGAAGGCATGCTGCCAGCCGAGGCCCAGGGTGGGCGCCAGCATCATGCCGCCGAGCGGCAGGCGCGTGCCGAGGCGGAGGCCGATCTCGCTCCAGGCCTGCGTCTCGGTGCGGGACTTGGCGCTGAGCGAGGCCGCGCCGCCGTCGCGCTCGCGGAAGCCATCCACGTCGATACGGCTCGCGGCGAGATTGGCGAAGGGCTCGGCCGAGAGGCCCAGCATCGTCATCGGATAGGCCGCTTCCACCAGGCCGCGCATCGCGAAGGCATCGTAATCCGCGCGCGGCGCGGTGCCGGTGAAGGAAACGCTGCGGCGGCTCTCGATGTCATAGGAGGCGAGGCCCAGCACCGTGCGGAGCTGCAGCGCGCCGAGCGGGCCGCCGGCATAGAGATCGGCATGGAAAGCGTCGGTCTCGAGGCGGGTGGCCGCCGCGCTGATCTTCGACACGCCCGTGGTCTGGCCAAGCGCCACGCCCGCGCGCCAGCCGAGCGCCAGCGGCGCGTCGATGCCCGCGACGATGGTGAGGTGGTTCTCCCGCATGGCGCCCGCGCTGGCCGTACCGTCGAAACGGCCGCCGCCGCCGAGCACGGCCGCCCAGGCCTCGATCCCCGGCTTGAGCGTGGAGGTGCCGACGGGGCCATTGCCGAGGGAGGCGACCCGGACGGGTGCGTTCTCGGCGACCATGGTGCCGCCCAGGCCATTGGCCATGCGCAGGCGATCGACGATCAGCCGCGTCGCGAAGAGGTTCTGCTGATGGATGGTCGCCGTGACGCTGGCATGGCCCTCGCCCGCGAGCTGCTGGAAGGCGCCGCGCGCGCCGGCCTCGGATTGCGTCACGACCAGGTCGTAGAGCGAGCTGCCGATGCCGCCCGCGCTGATCGCCGCCCCCACGGCGCGCTGATTGGCATTGGCGCCGACATCGGCGAATTGGATGTCGTTACGCGTCAGGGTCAGCGTCACGCTGTCGGCCGCATAGCCGAGGCTCGGCGTGAGGAAGGCCATGTCGCTGGAGACGCCGGCGAAGCTGCCGGAAACGCCGCCCGTCGAGGTGAGGATCGTATAGGGCGTCTGCCAACCATAGCTGCCGGTGCCCGCCTTCACATCGACCGTACCGCCCTCGATGGTGGTGGCGCCGCTGACGGCGAGCCTGCTGCTGCCGCCTGCCGCGTCGGTCCGCACCTCGAAGACGGCGCCGCTGCGGAAGATGGCGTCGCCCGTCACGCTCAGCGTGCCGATGGCGTCATGGCCCGGCGCGAGGGTGCCGGCGATATCGAGGCTGGAGACGCTGCCCGTGCCGCCGAGGCGGCCGCCGCTCAACACCGAGACGGCGCTGGCGAGGCTGCCATTCACATAGGCGGTGCCGCCATTCTCGATGGTGGTCCCGTCGGCGTAGCTCTGCGCGCCCGTCAGGGTCCAGATGCCGCCCGTCACCTTCAGCAGCTCGAATTCCTCCGCACCCGCGAAGCTGGCGCTGCCCGTGCCGGTCAGGGTCAGCGTATCGGTGCCGGTGCCGCCGAGGATGCGGCCGGTGATGCTGCTCGTCGTGGTCAGCGTCAGGCTGTCATTGCCCGCGCCCATGTCGATGGCGATGCCGCCCGCGCCGATGATCGTGCCGGCATTGGTGATGCTGTCGGCGTAATCGCCGATCAGGCGGATGCCATAGCCCGCCAGGCCCTGGATGGTGCCCGCATTGGTGATGGTCGTCGCGGCATAGGCGCCATTGCCCGAGCCGTCATCGATCAGGATACCCGTATCGGCGCCGCTGATGAGCGCGCCGGTATGGTTGACGATGGTGCCGCCGCCGGCCGCGATGCCTTCGGAATGGTTGGGGCTGCCGCCGCTATCGACGCCGCCCGCGCCCGTGCCCTGGATGATGCCGTAATTCGTGATATTCGCGACGAAGTCGATATCGACGCCATCGCCATCGCCATTGCCGCTGCCCGCATAGGCGCCGGTGATGGTGCCATGGTTCACCACGGTGCCGTCGCCGTCGGAGCCCACGCCGGAGCCGTTGCGGCCGGTGATGCTGCCGTAATTGGTGACGTCGACATTCGCATCGCTGGTGATGCCGTGGCGCAGGCCCGAGATCACGCCCGAGGCCTGGTTCACCACCGAGCCGGCATGGGCCTGGAGGTCGATGCCGTCATAATTGCTGCCGGCCGGGCCGCTGCTGTAGATCGTGCCCGAATTGGTGATGGTGGCATTGCCGCCGGGGCGCAGCGCGTCCTGCCCGCTGCTGCTGATGGTGCCGGTATTGACGATGGTGACCGTCGCGCCGTTGATCGCGTCGAAATCGATGGCCTGGCCTTCGGTCGCGCTGATCGTGCCGCTATTGGTCAGCGTCACGCTGCCGCTGGTGACGTTGGTGTCGATGCGGATGCCGTCGCTGGTGCCGGTGATGGTGCCGCTATTGGTGATGGCGATGCTCTGCGTCGTCGTCGCACCGCCATTGGTGTCGATGGCGCGGCCCGAAGCGGCGTTGATGGTGCCGGCATTGGTGATGGACACGCCCGTCGTGCTGCCGGTGATGGTCACCGCGCGGCCGGAGGCGACGTTCTGGGAGCCGGTGGCCGTCACGGTCAGCGTATCGGTGCCGGTCAGGGTGACGGCGTTCGTGCTGCCGGCGGAGATGGTCGTATCCGTCGCGAAGGCCGCGATCGGCGCGGCGACGCCAAGGCAGGTCGAAAGAAGAATGGCGCGGCGCGTCCGGCCCTTCGCGTGAAACATGAAACCCTCGCAACTTAGATAACCCGGGCGGCTTTTGCGGGCGCTTCGCGACGAGGAGGTGACGCTTCAATGTCAGTCCGATGAAACCCGCCGCTGGAAGCGCGCCGGATGATAGGGCGCGAGCGGCACGGACGAGGGGCGCCCGGCGATGAGGGCAGCGACCACGCGGCCCGTCATGGCCGCCCCCGTAATCCCGATATGGCCATGGCCGAAAGCATGCACCGCATTGCGCGCGCCGCTCGCCGGCCCCAGGGCAGGCAGGCTGTCGGGCGTGCCGGGGCGCAGGCCCATCCAGCGCGTGCGATGCTCCACCGCGCCGGGCTCGCGCAGGGCGGGGAAGAGGCGCTGGCCGAGGGCGAGCAGCCCCTCCGCGCGGCGCCAGTCGGGCGGCGTGCCGGGGCGGGCGAATTCCGCCGTGCCGGCGAACCGCAGGCCGGTCTCCATGCTGGCGGCGAAGATCTTCTCGCCCGTTGCGAAGACGGGGCGCTTCAACTCGATCTCGGATTCGGAGACTTCGGCGTGGTAGCCGCGCTCGGCCTCCAGCGGCACCTTGTCGCCCAATTGTCGTGCTAGTGGGGCGGAGGCCGATCCGGCGGCGAGCACCACGGCATCGCAGGGCAGGTCGCCCTGGGGCGTCTTCACCGCCGTCACGCGGCCGCCCTCAAGCGCGAAGCCCGTCGCGCCGCGCGGCAGGAAGGCGCCGCCATCGCGCACCAGCGCCTCGGCGAAGAGCCGGGCCAGGGCGCGCGGGTCGGAGACGTGGCCATTGCCGGGCACGAAGCGGCCCCAGCGATAGGCCGGGTCCAGCGCGGGCTCCATGGCGCGTGGGGCGTCCAGCGGAAGATCCTCGGCGGCGATGCCGAGGGCGGCGCGCTTGCGCCAGCCGGCGGCCTCCGCCGCCATGGCCTCGGCCGAGCGATAGACCATGAGATGGCCCCGCCACTGCACCAGCCGCTGCGCCCCGGCGCGGGCGAGGAGCGGCGCATAGGCCTCGCGGGCCGGGGCGGTGAGGGCATGCAGCGCGGCGGTGGCGCGGGCGACCTGGGCGGGGTTCGCGGCGCGGAGGAAATGCCACAGCCAGGGGGCGAGCGCGGGCAGATGCGACCAGCGGATCTTGAGCGGGCCCAGCGGGTCCAGCAGCCAGCCGGGCATCTGCCTGTGGATGCCCGGCACGGCGGTGGGGAAGATGGAGCTGAGGCTGAGCCCGCCGGGATTGCCCATGGTCGCCCCCTCGCCAGGGCCCTTGGGGTCGAGCACCGTCACCTTGTGGCCCTCGGCTTGCAAGGCGAGCGCGGAGGCCAGGCCGACCATGCCCCCTCCGATGACGATGATCCGCTGCCCTTGAGCCATAATGCCGCCCTTCCGCGCCTGGTAATCTCACGTAGTATATCAGACGCACCCGTGCCATATCGCCTTACATGCCCGCAACGGGCGCAAGGCCGAAGCGAGAGAGAGGCATGAGCTACGAGTTCGACTGGCCCTTCGTCCTTCGCGTCCTGCCGCGCTTCGGCGATGCGTTGGTGGTGACGATCGGCGTCTTCCTCACCGCGCTGCTCATTTCCACCAGCGGGGCGATGCTGCTCGCCTTCCTCAGCCGCACGCTGCGGCGGGGGCGGCTCGCGCCGCTGCACGGTCTGCTGACGGCCTTCTCCTGGCTGTTCCGGGGCCTGCCGGAGCTGATCGTGCTGCTCTTCGCCTATCTGGCCCTGCCGCGCCTCGGGCTCGACCTCTCGCCCTTCTGGGCGGCGGTGGCGGGGCTCGCGGCCATCGGCATGGCCTATGAATACGAGATTTTCCGCGGCGCGCTGAACGCGGTGCCGGAGGGGCAGTTCGAGGCGGCGCGCGCGCTCGGCCTCGGCCGGCTGCCGCTCTATGGGCGGGTGGTGCTGCCGCAGGTGCTGCGCATCGCCATCACGCCCTATATCACCTTCGCCTGCGGCTCGCTCAAGCGCACCTCCGTCGCCTCGGCCGTCGCGGTACCGGAGATCATGGGCCTGTCCAAGCGCTTCAACGAAGCCTTCCAGAAGCCCTTCGAGCTGATGCTCATCGCGCTCGTGCTCTATGCGCTGCTCTCCAGCATCCTCATGGCGCTGGAGCAGTATTTCGACCGCCGCCTCCAGCGGAGTGCCGTGCGATGAACTTCGCCATCGTCTTCGAGAATTGGCAGATCCTGGCGCGCGGCGCGCTCACCACGGTGCTGCTCATGCTGGTGGTCGCCACGGTGGCGCCGCTGCTCTCCATCCCGCTCGCCCTCGCCCGCGACAGCGGCATCCGGGCGCTGGCCTGGCCCGTGGCGGCGCTGAGCTGGTTCACCCGCGCGGTGCCCACACTGGTGCTGCTCTTCTTCTGCTATTACGGGCTGCCGGTTTTCGGGATCTATCTCGACCCGATCCCCTCCGCGCTGCTGGCGCTGGTGCTCTCGGCGCTCGGCTACAATACGGAATTCTTCCGCGCCGGCTTCCGCGCCGTGCCGCGCGGGCAATACGAGGCGGGGCGGGCGCTGGGGCTCAGGCCGGTGCCGCTCTATCTCAAGGTGATCTTCCCGCAGGCGCTGCGCATCGCGGTGCCGTCGCTCTTCTCGAATTTCACGCTGAACCTGAAAGGCACGGCGCTGGCGAGCCTGGTCTCGGTCTCAGAACTGGCCTCGGAGGCGCAGGGGCTGCTCTCCGCCACCTACCGGCCGATGGAATTCCTGCTGGCGGCGGGGGTGATCTACCTGGCGCTGAACAGCATCATCATCGGGCTGCAGAAACTGGCGGAGAAGCGGCTGTCGAAGGGGATGGCCTGAGCCCCCAGTTCCCCCGCCTCAGGGCGTGACGAAGCGGCGGTCGTCGAAACCGGCGGTGACGAGGCCGAAGGCGGCCAGCGCCGCGATGCGATGGGGCATCATCACCGCGCAGCCCAGCATCTCCTCGAGCTTCGCCGTCAGATTGCCCGGGTCGCGTCCGGCGAGGCCGAGGCCGAAGCTCCAGACCACGACCAGATCGGGCTTCACCGCGGCGAGACGCTCGGCGGCGGGCAGGATATTCCCCTCGAAGGGTTCGTAGGTGATGTCGAGCCGGTCGGCGAAGGGCTGGTCGCGCCAGAGCTGCACATCCTGGCGGCCGTGGCCCGCCGAGCTCATCAGGCCGAATTTCACCTTCCCCGCCGGGCTCGTCTGAATCCGCTCCGCGATGGTCGCCATCATCAGCGTCGCCGGGCGGATCAGCGGCACCGGGCAGCGAAAGGCGTCGGGCTTGAAGAGCGTGGCGCAGCAGAAGAGCACCGCGGTCGCGCCACGGGCCACCAGCCGGTCGATCGCGGATTGGAAATGCTGGATCGCCCAGTCGAGCCGGACATAGACATGGTCCCACCCCTCGCCGAGGCGGTTGCCCGTCGCGCCCGGTACGCGCACATGGGCGCCGAGGCGCTCCTCATGCTCGGCGCCGAGATGGGGGCGGATCTCCTCCCAGGTGAGATGCTCGAGGATATGCTCGTCGATCACCTCGATCTCGAGGCCGAGCGCCCGGGCGAGGCCCCGGTGATACTGCACATATTCGTCGCGCGGCCCGTGGCCGGTGGTGATCACGCCCAGACGCATCGTCAGCCTCACTCTGATATACCAGTGATGTATCAGATACGGCGCGAAAAAGGCCAGCCTCCGCGACGGAGGCCGGCCCTTCGGATTACGGCCTGGGCGCGCCGGGCGGCGGTGCCGCGGGTTCCACCGTCGGCGGCGTAGGCAGCGGCGTCGGCTGCTGGAGCGAGGGCGTGGTGCCGGGCGGCATGGGCGAGGGCACCACGGGCTGGATCGTCCCGCCCGGCGGCGTCACGGGCGGCGGGGGCGAACTGCTGCCCGGCGCCGGGCGCGGCGCGGGCCGGCCCTCGGGCGGGGCGGCCGGGGGCGGCGGCGTGGCCGGGCGGGCCGGCTGCACGGCGGGTGCAGAGGGGGCTTCGGCGGTGGGAGGCGCGGGCGGCGCGCCGGGCGGGGCCGGCAGCACCACGATGATCACGCTGCGCTGCTCGCGATTGGCGGTGTTCCGCGCGAACCCCGGATTGCGCGCCTCGGCGCGGATACGGTCCCGCTCGATGCCGAATTCGGAAGAGAGGGCCTCGGAAACCGCCCGCGCCCGCTGGGCGGCCAGGCGCGTCGAGCTGGTCTGCCCGCCCTCCCCAGCGGCGAAGCCCAGCACGCAGAGATTGCGCCCCGGGTTCTTCGCGAGATCCGCCGCGGCGGCGAGCGGCGTGCGGGCCGCATCGCTCAGCGTGGCACGGCCGGCGCGGAAGCCGATGGCGAAGACATCGTCCTCCAGCCTTTCGGCACCGATGCAGTTGAATTCGCGCGGCTGCGCCATCGCGGGCGTCGCGCCCGCCAGCAGGGCGAGCGGCCCCGCGATCACGGCGGCCAAGGGCAAGGTCGCCAGGAAGCCACGCATCTTCATCCCTCCGTCAGGCAGTGGCGACGAGCAGCCCGGCGTCGCGCAACTTCCCCAGTAAAGCCTCGGCCTCCACGGAAGGTTGCGCGGATTTAAGTTCCGGCTCCGTGATATCGGGGCGGCTCAGCACCCAGTTCACCGCCTCGGCCTCGGGCGGGGAGAGGGTGAGGCTGCCCTGGGCGGTCTTGAGCACCCAATCGGCGCCTCGGCGCACGGGCTTGGCGCCATTGGCCACCACGCGGAAGCTCGGCACGTCATCCCCCGTCTCGGCGGCGGCCGAAGGGGCGCTGGGGGCGGCGATGCCGCGCGCGGCCAGCAGGTCGTAGCCCGCGCTGCGGGGGAAGCGGAAATCGCTCACGTGGCGGCGGGCGACCTCGAGCACCTTCGGGTCCTTCGCCAGCTCGGCGAGCTTGGCACCGAGGGCCTGGATGCGGTTCGTCAAAGCGAATTGCGCAGCGGCCGTACCGTCCTGCCGCGGCATGGGCTGGCGGAAGAGGCTTTCATGGATGATCCGCTCCATGAAGACCTGCATCACGTCGATGCCGATCGGCGCGTTCACGCCATAGGCGATATGGACGGAGGCCGGCGCCTCGGCCAGCGCGTCGTGATACCAGCCGCGCGGGAGATAGAGCAGATCCCCGGTCTTGACCGTCACCTTGCCGCGCAGCTTGCCCTTGGCCTGGTCGTGATGCGCCTGCGGCTGGCCACGGAAGGCGGGGTGGGCGATGGGGTAGTCGGCCCGGCCGTCCCAGATGTTCCAGGTCTTCTCGCCCTCGACCTGCACGGCCCAAACGTCATGCGTGTCGTAATGCGAGGCGAAGGCCTTGTGGCTCTGCCAGGAGATATAGACGTTGGCCGCCGTCTTCCCCAGGCCCGCGCCTTCGAGCGCCTCGGAGATGGAGGAGAGGCCCGGCGTCAGGCAATCCACGTCGTTCATCACGAGGCTGGCGCCGCGCGAGATCCATTGCTGCACGAGCTTCGAATCCGGCTGCAGCACCGGCGTGTTGTCGCGGCTCTGCGCCCGCACCGAATATTGCTCGGGCGGCACCGTCTGCCCGTCGAGCACCACCTTCAGGCTGGTATTCGACCAGAGATTGGCCATGTCGAGAAGTTTATTGATCTGCCGCCAGGACAGCACCGAGGCGAATTTCGCGGCCCCGCCCGGAACATGCAGCGGCTGCTTGTCGTAATATTCCGCGAAGAACTCTTCGGGAGTGATCGGGGCGAGGATATCTGCAAGTGTCATGGCCATGGCACGATCCTATCACGCGATCCGGGTTGCGACAGGCACCACACGCGCCCATCCTCCGTTCAGGCGGAATCACTAATCCGCCCGCACGGCAACGAGGCCAAGGGTATAGCCCGGCCTGGAGGAAATATAATGCCTGAGGACATGACCCGCGCCATTCCGGCCGACGGTGTTCGCCTCGAAACGCTCAATGCCGCCGAGGCCGCGCTCGCGAGCCTGGCGCCCAATGCGCCGGCCGGCCTCGCGACCCTGATGCGGCACCTCTTCGAGGCCGTGCCTAGCGCCGAGCTGGCGGCCGAGGCGCCGGAATCCATCGCGGCCGCGGCGGCGAGCCTCTGGTCCTTCGCCGGGCAGCGCAAGCCGGGCCAGGGCCTGGTGCGCCTCACCCCGGCCGCCCCGGGGCGCGGCGGGCATGCCGTGGTCGAGATCGTCAGCGAGGACATGCCCTTCCTGGTGGATAGCGTGCTGGCCGCCCTCGCCCTGCGCGGCCGCGCGGCGCATCGGCTGCTGCACCCCATCCTGGCCGTGACGCGCGATGCCGAGGGGCGGCTGACGGCGCTGGGCGAGCCCGGCGGCAAGCCCGAGAGCATGATGCGGGTGGAGCTGAACCAGGCGAATATGCTGCCCGGCGTCGCCGCCACGCCGGAGGATGACCTCGCGGCCATCGAGCAGACCATCACCCGCACCCTCGCCCAGCTTCGCCTGGCCATCGGCGATTTCCCCGCCATGCGCAGCCGGCTGGAAGCGGCGCGGGCCGAGGTGGCCTCGCTGGCCGAGGGCGAGACGGCGGCCGATTTCCTCGCCTGGATGGCCGAGGGCAATTTCGTGCTGCTCGGCCACCGCAAGCTGATGCTGAACGGCGCCGGGCTGATCGCCGAGGACGAGCTGGGCCTGCTGCGCGATGCGGATCAGCCCGTCTTCGACGCGCTGCGTGACATGGAGGCCGTGCCGGCCCAGGTGCGCGAGGGCTTCGAACAGCCCATCGCCGTGAGCGTCGCCAAGGCGAATATGCGCGCCATGGTGCATCGCCCGCAGCATGCCGACGTGGTCGCGACGCGGATCACCGACACGGACGGCAAGGTGACGGGCGTGCGCCTCTTCGTCGGCCTTTTCGGCGCGACGGCCTATAACCGCAACCCGCGCTCCATTCCCTGGCTGGCGCAGAAGGTGGAGCGCATCCTCGCCGCCGCCGGCGTGGATCCCGAAAGCCATGACGGCCGGGCGCTGCGCAATATCCTCGACACTTGGCCGCGCGACGAGCTGTTCCAGGCGGGCGAGGCCGATATCCTTAAGGGCGCCGTGCGCGCGCTGGATCTGGCGATCAGGCCCCGCGCCGCGATCAGCCTCCGGCGTGACCCCTTCGAGCGCTTCATCTCCGTCATCGCCTGGCTGCCGCGCGACACGTTCGACACGCGGCTGCGCGAGCGTGTGGGCGGCATCCTGGCCCGCGTCTTCAACGGCCGCATCTCGGCTTATTACATGGCCATCGGCGACGCGCCGCTGGCCCGGGTGCATTACATCATCGGCACGCGCCCCGGGCAGGTGCCCGATGTGGACGAGCAGGCGCTGGAAGCCGCGATCGAGCAGGCCTCGCGCTCCTTCGCCGACCGGCTGCATGGCGTGCTGAAGGGCGAGTATGGCGGCAACGAGGCCGCCCGCCTGCTGGCCCGCTGGCGCGATGCCTTCCCCGCCGCCTATCGCGAAACGCGCCCGGCCGTGCAGGGCGCGGCGGATATCGCGCTGGCCGAGGAGGCGCTGACCTCGGGCCGCCCCGCAGCCCGGCTCGAACGCCTGCCGGGGGCGGCGCCGCAATCGCTGACGCTCACCCTCGCCCATCCCGGCCGGCCGCTGCCGCTGGCCGATGCGCTGCCGCTCTTTGAAAGCCTCGATCTGCGCGCGATCGAAGAGGTGCCGTTTCACATGAAACCGGCCGGTAACGAAACGGTCGTGATCCATGTCTTCACGCTGGAATCCGGAACGATCATCGATCCGCCGCGCTTCCCCGCGCTGATCGACGCGCTCTCCGCGCTGCTCGATGGGCGGGCGGAGGCCGATGGCTTCAACCGACTCATCGCCCGCGCCGGCCTCTCCTGGCGCGAGGCCTGGCTGTTGCGCGCCATGTTCCGCTGGGTGAAGCAGGTGGGCTTCGGCTTCGCGCAGGAAGCGGTGCAGGCGGCGCTCGCCGATAATCCGCAGGCGGCGCGCGTGCTGGTCGCGCTTTTCGCCGCGCGTTTCAACCCCGACATCATCCGCAACGAGGGCGCCGAAAAGGCGCTGGAAGCGGAATGGGCCGCGCTTCTCGACCAGGTGGCAGACCCCGATGCCGACCGCATCCTGACGCGGCTGCGCACGCTGCTCGATGCCGTGCTGCGCACGAATTTCTATCGCCGCGAGGACTTCCTGGCGCTGAAGATCGATAGCGCCAAGGCGGGCGACATGCCGGCACCGCGCCCGTGGCGCGAGATCTGGGTGCATTCGCCGCGCATGGAAGGCTGCCATCTGCGCGCCGGCCCCGTGGCGCGCGGCGGCATCCGCTGGTCGGACCGTCGGGAGGATTTCCGCACCGAGATCCTGGGCCTGATGAAGGCGCAGCGGCTGAAGAACGTCGTCATCGTGCCAACGGGTGCGAAGGGCGGCTTCGTGCTGAAGCATCCGCCGCCGGGCGGCCCAGCGAACCGCGAGGCCTTCATGGCCGAGGGCATTGCCTGCTACCGGCTGCTGATCCAGGGCATGCTCGACCTCACCGACAATTACGAGAAGGGCGGCATCGTGCCCCCGCCGCGCACCGTGCGGCGCGATGGGGATGATCCCTATATCGTCGCGGCCGCCGATAAGGGCACGGCGACCTTCTCCGACATCGCCAATGGCATCTCGGCCGATTACGGCTTCTGGCTCGGCGATGCCTTCGCCTCCGGCGGCTCGAAGGGCTATGACCACAAGGCGATGGGCATCACCGCGCGCGGCGCCTGGGTAATGATCGCGCGGCATTTCGCCGAGATGGGGCGCGATATCTACAGCGCGCCCTTCACCATGGTCGGCGTGGGCGACATGTCGGGCGACGTCTTCGGCAACGGGTTGCTGCTGAGCCGGGAGACGCGGCTGCTCGCCGCTTTCGATCACCGGCACATCTTCATCGACCCCGAGCCCAACCCCGTCGTCAGCTTCGCCGAGCGCGAGCGCCTCTTCGCGCTGCCGCGTTCCTCCTGGGCGGATTACGACGCGCGGCTGATCAGCGAGGGCGGCGGCGTCTATCCGCGCAACGCGAAGTTCCTGCCGCTGTCGGAAAAGGCGCGGGCGGTGCTGGGCATCGAGGTGGAGAAACCCGATCCGACCACGGTCATGCGCGCCATCCTCCGCGCGAAGGTGGACCTGCTCTATTTCGGCGGTATCGGCACTTACCTTAAGGCGTCTACGGAATCGCACGCCGATGCCGGCGACCGTGCCAATGACGCGCTGCGCATCAACGGTTCGGAAGTGCGCGCGCTGGTCGTGGGCGAGGGCGCCAATCTCGGCGTGACCCAGGCGGGGCGCATCGAGGCGGCGCGGCATGGCGCGCGCATCAATACCGATGCGCTCGACAATTCGGCGGGCGTCTCCACCTCCGACCATGAGGTGAATATCAAGATCCTGCTGACCGATGCCATCGCTCAGGGCGCGCTTACCGAGAAGCAGCGCGACGCGCTTCTTGCTGAAATGACCGAGGAAGTCGGCCATCTCGTGCTGAAGGACAATGCGCTGCAATCGCTGGCCGTCTCGCTCGAGGCGCTGGCGGGGGCCGAGGCGCTCGCCCCGCAGGCGGCGCTGATGCAGCGGCTGGAAGCGGCGGGGCTGCTCGACCGCGCGGTGGCGGGCCTGCCGGATAGCGAAAGCATGTCGGCCCGCATCAATGCGGGCGATGCCCTCACCCGGCCGGAAATCGCCGCCCTGCTGCCGCATGCGAAGCTCTGGCTGAACGAGGCGATCGAGGGCAGCGCCCTGCCGGATGACCCGGCCCTGGTGCCGCTGCTGCTGGACTATTTCCCGAAGCAGTTGCGTGAGGGCTACACGGCTTTCGCCGAGGGCCATCGCCTGAAGCGGGAGCTGGTCTCGACCATCCTTTCCAACATGATCGGCAATCGGCTCGGCTGCGCCGCCTTCGCACGGCTGACGACCGATAGCGACCCGGCGACGGCCGCGCGGGCCGCCGTGCTCGCAAGCCGCCTGCTGCGGCTGGAGGAGGCGATGGAGGCGGCCGATGCGGCGCCCGCACCTGCCAGCACGAGACTTGAGGCCCTTCTGGCACTAAGGCACCTTCAGGAAACCACCGCCCGCGCCCTGCTCTCCTCGCCCGAACTGGCGCTGCCGCTGGAACAGGCCGAGGCGGCGCTGCGCCCGGGCATCGGCGCCCTGGTGGAGGCCGAGACGGCCCGGGCGGGCGGCACCCCCGCCGCGAGCCGCCTCATCGTCGATGGCCTGCCGGAGGCGCTGGCGGCGCTCGTCGCCGCCGTGCCGGCGCTGGATGCGGCGCCCGCCATCGTGCGGCTCTCGCGTCAGGCGGGGCTGCCGGCGGAGGAAGCCGCGGCGGCCTGGAACGCGACGGCCGAGCAGTTCGGGCTCGGCGCGCTGCATCAGGCGATCATCGCAGCGCCGGTCAGCGGCCCCTACGGCACCCGCGCCCGCGCGGCGCTGCTCGACGAGCTGGGCGTGCTGCATACGCGCCTTGCCCTGGGCCGGCTGCGCGGTCAGGCGGTGCCGTCGGGCAGCGAGGCCATGCTGCGCCTCGCACGCGACGCCAGCGCGGTGCCGGATCTCGCGGGCATCACCGTCGCGCTGCGGGCGTTGAGCCAGGTGGCGGCTTCCTGATGGCCGTTGCCACAGGCGGATGATGCCCCTCTACTCGTGGCGTGGGCGGCGGAGAGACCGCCCCGCCTGAGGGAGAGACCCATGTTTTCATCCGTCCGGCGTGCCGCGCTCGCGGCCGCCATCGCCTTCCTGCCCGGCCTCGCCGCCGCGCAGGACAAGGCCACCATCCCCAACCGCGTCGAGCTGCATCAGATCAGCACGCTGACGCTGAGCGACGCGCAATTCCTCACCGGCGACCAGACCGGCGCGCGGCCCGCGACCGTCACGGGCGAGTTCCGCGTGGCGCAGGGCAATGGGCGCCTCCCGGTCGCGGTGCTGATGCACGGCTCGGGCGGCATCGGGCCGAATATCGAGATGTGGTCACGGCTTCTGAACGCTCAGGGCATCTCGACCTTCGCGATCGACGGCTTCACCGGGCGCGGCATCACCTCCACCTCGGCCGATCAGGCGCAGCTCGGGCGGCTGAACTTCATCGTCGATATCTATGGCGCGCTCGCCATCCTTGCGAAGCATCCGCGCGTCGATCCGGATCGTATCGCGCTGATCGGCTTCTCGCGCGGCGGGCAGGGCGTGCTCTATGCCTCGCTCGAGCGCTTCCACAAGCTGTGGAACCGGTCGGGCGCGCAATTCGCGGCCTATATCCCGTTCTATCCCGATTGCATGACGCGCTATATCGACGATACCAAGCCCGTCGCGCGGCCCATCCGCATCCTGCATGGCGATGCGGATGACTATAATCCCCTGCCGCCCTGCGCGGCACAGGCGGAGCGGATGAAGGCGGCGGGGGCGGATATCACGGTCACGCCCTATGCCGGCGCGCATCATGGCTTCGACACGCCGCTGAACGACATGCACAGCGTCTCGCCCACATCGCAGACCGTGCGGAACTGCCGGATCGAGGAACGCTCTCCGGGCCAGCTCATCAATAGCGCGACGGGCAATGTCTTCGCCTACACCGATGCCTGCGTGGAGCGCGGACCGAATGTCGGCGGCCAGGCGGCGGCGCGGGAGGCGGCGAGCCAGTTCGTCGTGAACTATCTCGTCACGCTCTTCAGGAAATAGGAGTGAGGCGGCCCCGAGGGGCCGCCTCTTCCCGCCCGATCCTCAGCCCTTGATGAAGGCCAGGATGTCCTTGTTGATGGTCTCGGCCTCGGTCGTGGCCATGCCGTGCGAATAGCCCGGATAGACCTTCAGCGTGCCGTGCTTCACGAGCTTGATGGAAAGCTCGGCGGAGTCGGCGATGGGGACGATCTGGTCGTCATCGCCATGCATGATGAGGATCGGCACCTCGATCTTCTTCAGGTCCTCGGTGAAATCGGTTTCCGAGAAGGCCTTGATGCCGTCGTAATGCGCCTTGGCGCTGCCCATCATGCCCTGACGCCACCAGTTGTTGATGACACCCTGCGAGACTTTCGCGCCGGGGCGGTTGAAGCCGTAGAAGGGCCCGGCCGCGACATCAAGATAGAGCTGCGCGCGATTGCCGGCGACGCCGGCGCGAAAACCGTCGAAAACCTCCATGGGCAGGCCGCCCGGATTCTTCTCGCTCTTCACCATGATCGGCGGTACGGCGCCGAGCGTCACGGCCTTGGCCACGCGGCCACCGCCGCCATGGCGGGCGACGTAGCGCACCACCTCGCCGCCGCCCGTCGAATGGCCGACATGGATGGCATTGCGCAGGTTCAGATGCGCCGTCAGCTCGGCGATATCGGCAACATAGGTGTCCATGTCATGCCCGCCGGAAACCTGGCTCGAGCGGCCATGGCCGCGGCGGTCATGCGCGATGACGCGGAAGCCCTGGTTGACGAAGAAGAGCAGCTGCGCGTCCCAGTCGTCGCTCGACAGCGGCCAGCCGTGATGGAAGACGATGGGCTGGCCCGAGCCCCAGTCCTTGTAGAAGATCTCGGTGCCGTCCTTGGTCTTGAACATGGTCATGGTCGGATTTCCCTGATGGGTTGAGGCGTTTTGCGGGCTGGCGGGGCGGGGGCTCTGGGCCATCGCGCCGGCCGGCAGGGCGAGGCCCCCGGCGGCGATGCCGAGGGTTGCGAGGCTGCTCGCGGCCATGAGCTCGCGGCGGCTGAGGCTGGTCATGACTTGGTCCTCGCGGAGGCGGCTTCAACCGGAAGTTCCGCGGGCAGCGCGATGGGATCGCTTGCCGGGAAGGTATCGGCCAGGGCGTCATCGAGGAGATGGTCGAGGTAATCCCGCCAAGCGGCGGCATCGCCCGTCTCCGGTTCGGCCGGGATATCGGCCGCTTGGCTCGTCGCTTCGCTATCCACAGTCCATCTCCGTCGATCTGATGCGATGGTTATGGGCCAGCGGAACGGCGCGTTCTTGTTCGTTTCAGCCACCGTTGAAGGAAAGGGCTGCCCCGAGCGGGAGGCCGAGGCGCTGCTGCGCAGTGCGCGAAACGGGCAACTTTCATTCGTCGCTGATTATAGAAGGGAGAAGTTTACGCTCATGCTGTCAAACGCATCGTGAGCCCATCCCATGGCGGCGGGCCGAACCCTACCGGCGCTGCGGCGTTGCCCTTGCGGGCGGCGCATCGGGCCAGACCCTGAGCCAGCCAGACCAGAACCCAGGCCAGACAAGGAGGGCGAGGCATGAAACGCTTGAACAATATGCTCAACCGGCGGGGCTTCGGCACGAAGCTGGCGGCGGCCACTGGCGCTTTCGTCGCCGCCTGCGGCTGCGGCCGGGCCATGGCGCAATCCTCCGCCACGCCCCCCGGCGAGCCAGGCGGCCCCGTCGCGGCCGGAGACCCTCATTCCAACACGAGCCGCCTGCTCAATACCGGTGCCAGCATTCTGCAGACCAAGGCGCCGCTCTCGGTGATGAACCTCTATCTCGACGGCTTCCACTTTTATGCCGACGACATGGGCCGGCCCATCGAGGCGCATCACTATTGCGCCCAGCTGACCGAGGATATGCATCAATGCGTCATCTTCGACGGCAATGACAAAGGCTCGCGCCTCATCGGCATCGAATACATCATCTCGGAAAAGCTGTTCCAGCAGTTGCCGGAAGAGGAAAAGCCGCTCTGGCACAGCCACCATTACGAGGTGACCTCCGGCCTGCTCGAGATGCCCGGGCTGCCCGACATGGTCGAGACCGTGGCGATGCGCGGCATGGCCACGACCTATGGCAAAACCTGGCATACCTGGCACGTCGATCGCGACAAGGAGCTACCCCTGGGTATCCCGCAGCTCATGATGAGCTTCACCCGCGATGGCCAGCTCGATCAGCGCGTGATCGACGAGCGCAACACCAAGCTCGGTGTCTCGCAGCAGCAGAGCCGGGAGACGCGCAAGGAGATCCAGGTCGGCGCGCCGGCGGCGGGCGCCAATGCCTGGGAGAGCGGCCAGACGCCGCAGCTCAAGCTGGAGACCATGCCGGTGCGGAACAAGCGCTGAGCCCTGGGGCTCCTACCCCCGCGGCGGCACCATCACCTCGACCAGCATGGGCTCGCCCTTCTCGCCCACCCATTGCTGCGAGCGCCAGACGGCACCGCTCGCCGGGTCGGCCCAGAAGCGGTTGATGAAGCCCTGGCCGCCGCCGTAGCAGCCCTCTTCGACGAGGATCGCCTCTTCCTGCCGCTTGGCGCGGAGGCGGCAGTTGAAGGAGACGCCGAAGTGCATGTCGTCGGGGCTGCGGTTGCGGCTCATCAGGTCGATGCTCCGGCGCATCGGCACGGTGCGGCCGAGGATGGCGGCGGGGTCGTCCAGCGGGTCTTCCCCGTCGATGCGGCTGCCGGCGATCCAGACCGGCAGCCCCGCCGTCGCCACCACGCGGGCGCCGTCGGTCGCGACCACGACGCCATCCGGGCTGCGCCACATCCGCATCTCGCCATTATGCTGCACCAGCAGCGCGGTGATCCGCCTCTCGCCCATGGTCAGACGCAAGGCTGGCTCGCCCACCCCCACCTCGCGCGGCGGCGCGGGAAGGGTGAGCGGGGGCGCTGGGTCCTGGGAGGAGGCGAAGAGGCCGGTGATATCCTCGCTCTCCGGCATCCAGGAACAGGCGGCGGTCAGCAGGCAGAGGGTGAGGGCAGGCAAGCGCATGCCCCCATCATGCCAGCCTCACGCGGATTTGAAAGCACTCCATCGCTGGCTCGCCAGCATCAGCAGCACGATCGCGAAGCCCACCCAATGCGGCGCGGGCAGGAAGCCGGCGAAAAACCCCTCGATCAGCGCGGGGAAAACGAGCAGCAGCCCCGCCAGGGCGAAGCCCAGCCGTTCCAGCCCGTTCAGCGCGCGGATCGCATAGCCCTGGCAGGCCGCCGAGAGCGCCGCGAGCCCCGCCGCCGCCAGCACCACCTGCCAGACCACGTCGATCCACCCCATGCCCGGCGTGAGCATGAGCAGCAGGCCCGTGCCCTGCGGGTCGGTGACGAAGACGAAGGGCAGGACAAAGGCCGGGAGCGTGTATTTCCAGGCCATGAGGGTCGTCCGATAGGGCCCCGCCCCCGTGATCGCCGCCGCCGCGAAGGGCGAAAGCGCGGTGGGTGGCGAAACCTCGCTCAGCACGGCGTAGTAGAAGACGAACATATGCGCCGCGTAATCCGGCACGCCGAGCTTGATGAGCGCGGGCGCGGCCACGACGGCGCTGATGATGTAGCTGGCCGTCACCGGCACCGCGAGCCCGACCACCCAGACGATCAGCGCCGTATAGAGCGCGGTGACGAGCAGCGAGCCCCCCGCCGCCTGGATGGCGATTTCCGAGAATTTCAGCCCCAGCCCCGTGAGCGTGATGCAGCCCACGATGATGCCCGCCGCCGCACAGGTGGCCGCGATGCCGGCCGATTGGATGGCGCCGCTCGCCAGCGCCTCCATCAGCTTGCGCGGCCAGAGCGCCGTCTCCTTGCGCAGGAAGGAGAGCGCGATGGCCACCAGCGTCGCGTAGAGCACCGAGAGCGTGCCGGAATAGCCCAGCACCATGAAGACGACGATCGCGATGAGCGAGGAGAAGTGGAAGCCGTATTTGCGGACCAATTCGCCCACCGGCTCGGTCTTCATCTTGGTATCGCCGCCCTTGGCGCCGATGCGCCGCTGGTCGAGCTCCACCATGAAGAGCAGCGAGGCGTAGTAGAGGATGGTCGGGATGGCGACCATCTTCAGCACGTCGAGATAGCCGATCTTGAGGTATTCCGCGATGAGGAAGGCCGCCGCCCCCAGCACGGGCGGCGAGATGATGGCCCCGAGCCCGCCCGCCGCGAGCAGCCCGCCCGCATCATCGGCGCGATAGCCCACGCGCTTCATCATCGGCCAGGCGACGGTGCCGAGCGTGACCGTGGTGGCGACACCCGAGCCCGAGGGCCCGCCGAGCAGGAAGGAGGAGAGCACCACCGTTCGCCCCGCGCTCGAGGGCCGGCCGCCGGTCATGGCGAAGGAGAAATCCACGAAGAACTTCCCCGCCCCCGTGCTCTGCAGAATGGCGCCATAGATGGTGAAGAGAATGATCAGCGTGGCCGAGACATCCACGGCGGTGCCGAAAATCCCTTCGAGCGTGATGGTCAGATGCGGGATGAGCCGCCCCGCGTCATAGCCCTGATGCTGCCAGGGCGCGGGCAGGTAATTGCCGAAGAAGGCATAGAGGATGAAGCAGCCCGCAACGGCCGGCATGATCCAGCCCGTTGTGCGGCGCGTGACTTCCAGCACGAGGAAGATCAGCACCCAGCCCATGACGAGATCCATGGGTTCGGGGAAGATGTAGCGGTCCTGCAGATCGTCGCCGCCGCTGATCAGATACCAGGTGCACCAGATGCCCGCCGCGATCAGCACCACGTCCCACGGCATCAGCCGGTGGCGGAAGCGCTTCATCACCGGGAAGAGGAAGAAGCCGATCACCAGCGTGAAGCCCACATGGGCGAAGCGCAGCGTGGTGGTCGGCACGATGTCCCAGGCTGCCCAGAGATGGAATAGCGCCATGGCGAGCGCCATCAGCGTGCCGATGAGGCCGAGGGTGCCGGTGAAGCGGTTCTGGCTGCCCTCCTCCTCCTCGATCAGCGCCTCGACCTTGGCGGCGGTCGCCTCGTCCAGCGCGCCCGGCTGGACTTCCGGCGGCAGCGAGCGCCCGTCGGTCATGCGGTCGCTCATGCGAGCGTCGCGCCCTTGCTCTTCCAGAAGGCCTCCGCCGCCGGGTGCCAGGGAATGCCGGCCGCCGCCGTCTTCTGCCCCTCGAGCTTGAAGTTGCGGCCCTCGGCATGGGTGCGGGCCAGGTCCTCCCGCCCATCCCAGGCGACGGTGAGCAGCTTCGTGACCAACTCGGCCGGCATGTCCTCGCGCACGGCGAGCACATTGGCGACCGACATCTGGTGATTGGCCACCTTCTGGCCGGGATAGGTGCCGGCCGGGATATCCTCGGGGAAATAGACGGGGCCGTATTTCTCGACGATGCGGCCGATGAGATCCGCATGGTCGATCAGCACGAGTTGCACGCCGGGCGAGGCGCCGAGATCGGTGATGGCGCTCGTCGGCACGCCCGAGACGAACATATAGGCGTCGAGCTTGCCGTCCTTGATGGCATTGGTGCTCTCGGCGGGGGAAAGGCGCTCGCGGGCGCGGAAATCCTTGTCCTTGTCGAGCCCCGCCGCCTCGATCAGCCGGAAGGCCATGACTTCGGTGGCGCTGCCCGGCGCGCCGGTGGAGATGCGCTTGCCCTTGAGCCCGGCGATGCTGGTGATGCCGGTCGAGGCCGTCGTCACCACCTGCATGCGGTTGGTGTAGAGCACAGCGATGGCGCGCGCGGGCACGGGGCGGCCCTTGAACTTGTCCTCGCCCCGAATGGCATCGACCGCCGCATCCACCTGGCTGAAGGCGAGGCCCACGCGATTGGCGCCCAGGAGCTGGAGATTGGCGACAGAGCCGCCCGTGACCTCGACCGTGGCCGAGAGGCCCTGGATGTTGCGCGAGAGCAGGTTCGCGAGGCCGCCGCCGAGCGGATAATAGACGCCGCCGGTGGTGCCGGTCGCGATGGCGAGTTGCTGGCTTTGGGCCCAGGCGGGGCGCCGCGCGACGAAGGGCGCGGCCATACCGAGGGCGCCGAACGCCAGGCCGGCGCGGCGGGTGATCGGACGCATTTTGAGACCTCCCAAGGGTCGTTTTGATTGGGTAGCAGCCTGACACGCCGGAGAGGCCGATGGGAAGCCGCTTCGGCGGGCCGCGGAAATTCCGGGGGCTTGACCTGAATCAAGGTAGGATCGCCCCGGGGAGCGCATCATTCCCCCATCGAAAACAGACCCCTTGGGAGGGTGTCATGACCAATCTGACCGCCCGTGACGTGATGACCCCGGATGTGGTCACCGTTCCGCCGGAGACGCCGGTGCTCGCGGTAGCCCATCTCCTGGCCGAGCGCGGCATCTCGGCCGTGCCCGTGGTCGGGCCCGACGGCACGCTGCAGGGCATCGTGACCGAGGCCGACCTCATCCGCCGCCTCGCCGGCGCCGAGGACAGGCCGGCCGGCTGGCTGACCAAGATGTTCGGCGACCAGAACAGCATGGCCGACCGCTATGCCCGCACCCATGGCGCGACGGCGGCCGAGATCATGACCGGCACCGTCACCTCCGTCGGGCCCGAGGCGCCCGTCTCGAGCATCGCGCATCTGATGGAGGAGAAGGGCATCCGCCGCGTCGTCGTGCTGCGCGAGGGCAAGCTCGCGGGCATCGTCAGCCGGGCGGACCTGCTGCGGGCCCTGGTGGCGCCGCCGGTGGAGGATGGCGAGTATAGCGACGTGCGCATCCGCCGCGCCGTGCTGGCCAAGATGCGCAGGGAGCCCTGGGCCGATACCTTCTACACCCTGGTCGAGGTGAAGGGCGGCGTCGTCACCCTGCACGGCTTCTCGCGCAGCGCCGCCGTGCAGCGTGGGCTCAAGGTGCTGGCCGAAGGCGTGCCGGGGGTGAAATCCGTGGTGGACCAGACCCAGCCGATGCCCGCTTTTCTCTACGCTGCGGCGTAGGGGCGGCCCTGGAAAGCCGGGCGCGCCGCCGCGCGCTCGGCTTTCGCCGCTGGACACAGGACGGGGCGCCTGCCGCCTGGTTCCACAGGTGCTGGCCGCAGAAGCGAGCCCGATGCTGGGCGCCTATGTTTCTGGCCCCTGGACACCAGACGGCGGCTCCGCTGTCTAGGCTCTGGCGCCCCTCGGTACAGCCCGCGGGAGTGGCGCGAGCGAGCTGCGCTGCATGGATTCTTGCCATTCAGTGCGGCGCCGCCGACGCGCGCGGCTTGCCTCAGTCGCCGCGTAGCGCGGCACCAGCGGCGACGGGGGCCAGTGGCAGGAAGAGGGCCACGAGCGCGCCCAACAGCAGCAGGAAGGGTCGCGCCTCCATGCCGTTGGCAGCCGCCTCGATGGCCGCCGCGCCGAAGATCACCGCCGGAATCGCGAGCGGCAGCACCAGCAGGGGCAGCAGCACGCCGCCACGCCGGGCGCCCAGCGTCAGCGCCGCCCCCGCCGTGCCGAGCAACGAGAGCACGACCGTCGCGAGCCCCAGCGAGGCCGCTGCGACGCTCCAGGCCTCGACCGGCAGGTTCAGCATGGCCGAGGCGATGGGGCTCGCGATCAGCAGCGGCAGGCCTGTCGTCAGCCAATGCCCGGCAGCCTTGGCCAGGGCCATGGCGGCCGGATGCAGCCCGCTGAGCAGAAGCTGATCGAGCGAGCCATCCTCGGCCTCGGCGCCGAACAGCCGGTCGAGCGGCAGCAGGGCGGCCAGCAGCCCGGCGGCGAGGAGCGCGCCCGGCGCCAGACGGGCCAGCAGCTCCGGCGAAGGCCCCACCCCGAAGGGAAAGAGCGCCGCCACCAGCACGAAGAACATCACCGCCGCCAAGGTATCGGCCGGATGGCGCATCGCGAGGCGCAACTCCCGCCCCAGCACCGCGAACCAGGCGGTCATTGTTTTTGTCCCTCAGACGCCGGGCGCGCGCATCCGCGCGCTTGGCTTCCGCCGGACTGCCGGCGGGCCGCAGAAGCGGCCTCGGCGCTGACGCGCCGCTGCTTCTTGCCCTCAGACGCCGGGCGCGCGCATCCGCGCGCTTGGCTTTCGCCGGATTGCCGGCGGGCCGCAGAAGCGGCCTCGGCGCTGACGCGCCGCTGGTTCTTGCCCTCAAACACCGGGCGCGCGCATCCGCGCGCTTGGCTTCCGCCGGACTGCCGGCGGGCCGCAGAAGCGGCCTCGGCGCTGACGCGCCGCTGGCTCTTGCGCTCACACGCCGGGCGCGCGCATCCGCGCGCTTGGCTTTCGCCGGATTGCCGGCGGGCCGCAGAAGCGGCCTCGGCGCTGACGCGCCGCTGGTTCTTGCGCTCACACGCCGGGCGCGCGCTCCGCGCGCTTGGCTTTTGCCGGATTGCCGGCGGGCCGCAGAAGCGGCCTCGGCGCTCCGCGCTGTTGTTCCGGCCCTCGGAGGCCGGTCGGAAGGCCACCCTCACAGTACCAACTCCCGCATCTCGGGCACCGGCAGGGGCAGGTGGGTCGCGGCGATGGCCATGCCGCCCTTGGCCAGGTGCCCGCGTAGCACGACGCCGAAACGCTCGACCGAGGCGGTGTCCAGCCCCACCGTCGGCTCGTCCAGCAGCCAGAGCGGCGCTTCGCCCAGCGTCAGGCGGGCAATCGCCAGCCGGCGCTTCTGCCCGGCCGAGAAGACGCGCACCGGCAGATCGGCCAGCGGGGCCAGATCCATCGCCTCCAGCGCGGCCTCGACCTCGCCTGCCCCCACGCCCGCCAGCCGGGCACTGAAGGAGAGATTCTCGCGCGCCGTCAGGCTCGGCTTCACCGCCTCGGCATGGCCCAGATAGCGCAGGCGGCGGGCGTGGCTGGGCCGATCGGCCAGGGCATCCTCGCCCTGCCACAGAAGTTTGCCTTCCACCGGCGGCAGCAGCCCGGCAAGAACGCGGAGCAGGGTTGATTTACCCGCACCATTCGCACCCCGGAGCTGCAACGCCGCCCCGGGTTCGAGCGTAAAGCAGATACCGGCGAAGACCACTCTCTCGCCCCGGAAAGCCGCCAGATCGGCCGCAGTGAGCATCACTCGTCCCTTTCGGGGCCACGCGGCTTACGCAACCCAAGCGGAGGGCTTTTAGCCAAAGACGAAGCCCGATGGCAGCCGTAAGCTACAATCCCGCCAGTGGACCCCGGCGTATACAACGCCTATATCTCCACCGGCACAGCAACAAAAAAGGTCCCTCGTAACATGCGCATGTTAGGGCAAGACACGCTGAAGGCTCGCAAGACGCTCAGCGTTGACGGCAAGACCTACCACTACTTCAGCATCCCTGAAGCGGCGAAGACCCTCGGCGACGTCAGCCGCCTTCCCTACAGCCTCAAGGTGCTGCTGGAGAACGTCCTGCGTTTCGAGGACGGCCGCGCCTATACGGTGAAGGACGCCGAGGCCATCGCCGAATGGCTGAAGGAAGGCCGCAGCAGCAAGGAAGTGCCCTTCCGCCCTGCGCGCATCCTCATGCAGGACTTCACGGGCGTGCCTGGCGTGGTGGATCTGGCCGCGATGCGCGATGGCATCGTCAAGCTGGGCGGCGATCCGGCGAAGGTGAACCCGCTCGTCCCCGTCGACCTCGTGATCGACCACTCGGTGATGGTGGACGTCTCCGCGACGCCGACCGCGCTGCAGAAGAACGTCGATATCGAGTTCGAGCGCAATGGCGAGCGCTACGAGTTCCTGCGCTGGGGCCAGGAAGCCTTCAACAACTTCCGCGTCGTGCCCCCCGGCACCGGCATCTGCCACCAGGTGAATCTCGAATACCTGGCGCAGGTAGCCTGGACGGCGACCGACGCGGGCGAGACCTTCGTCTATCCCGACAGCTGCTACGGCACCGATAGCCACACCACCATGGTCAATGGCCTGGGCGTGCTGGGCTGGGGTGTGGGCGGCATCGAGGCCGAGGCGGCCATGCTCGGCCAGCCCATCGCCATGCTCATCCCCGATGTCGTCGGCTTCAAGCTCACCGGCAAGCTCCGCGAGGGCATGACGGCGACCGACCTTGTGCTGACCGTCACCCAGATGCTCCGCAAGAAGGGCGTGGTCGGCAAGTTCGTCGAATTCTACGGCCCCGGCCTCGCGGAAATGGCGCTGGCCGATCGTGCGACCATCGCCAATATGGCTCCGGAATACGGCGCGACCTGCGGCTTCTTCCCCGTCGATGACGTGACGCTCGACTATCTGCGCCTTTCCGGCCGCGACGAGCATCGCATCAACCTGGTCAAGGCCTATGCCCAGGCCCAGGGCCTCTGGCGCGACAATTCGAGCCCCGACCCGGTCTTCACCGACACGCTCGAACTCGACATGTCGACCGTCGAGCCCTCGCTCGCCGGCCCGAAGCGCCCGCAGGATCGCGTGGCCCTCTCCAATGCCGCCGCCGCCTTCTCGAAGGATCTGGCCGCCGGCACCATGGGCGTGCCGGGTGACCAGGCCGATCTGCGCGTGCCGGTCGCGGGCGCGAATTATGACCTCGGCCACGGCGATGTCGTGATCGCGGCCATCACCTCCTGCACCAATACCTCCAACCCCTATGTTCTCGTGGCCGCTGGCCTCGTGGCCAAGAAGGCGGTGGAGAAGGGCCTGACGAGCAAGCCCTGGGTGAAGACCTCGCTGGCCCCCGGCTCGCAGGTCGTGACCGATTATCTCGCCAAGGCGGGCCTGCAATCCTCGCTCGACGCGCTGGGCTTCCAGATCGTCGGCTATGGCTGCACCACCTGCATCGGCAATTCGGGCCCGCTGCCCGATGCCATCGTGGAAGCCATCGAGAACAACAAGCTCGTCGGCGCCTCGGTCCTCTCGGGCAACCGCAATTTCGAGGGCCGCGTCCACGCCAATGTCCGCGCCAATTACCTCGCCTCCCCGCCGCTGGTCGTCGCCTATGCCATCGCCGGCACGGTAACGAAGGACCTGACGACGGAGCCGCTGGGCACGGGCAAGGATGGCCAGCCGGTCTATCTGAAGGATATCTGGCCCACGACGAAGGAAGTGCAGGACACCGTGCATTCCGTCGTCACGCGCGAGATGTTCCAGGAACGCTACAGCGACGTGTTCAAGGGCCCGGCGCAGTGGCAGGCCATCCGCGTCGATGCCAGCTCCGAGACCTATAAGTGGAACTCCGGCTCCACCTACGTCCAGAACCCGCCCTATTTCGAAGGGATGGAGCAGACCCCTGCCCCCATCGCCTCCTTCTCGGGCGCGCGCATCCTGGCCAAGCTGGGTGACTCGATCACGACCGACCACATCTCGCCCGCCGGCAACATCAAGCCCAAGTCCCCGGCTGGTGAATTCCTGATGGAGCATCAGGTGCGCCCGGCCGACTTCAACGGCTACGGCTCGCGCCGCGGCAACCACGAAGTCATGATGCGCGGCACCTTCGCCAATATCCGCATCAAGAACGAGATGGTGCCCGGCATCGAGGGCGGTATCACGAAGCACCTGCCTTCGGGCGAGGTGATGCCGATCTACGACGCGGCCATGAAGTACAAGGCCGAGGGCGTGCCGCTGGTGATTTTCGGCGGCAAGGAATACGGCACCGGCTCCTCGCGTGACTGGGCGGCCAAGGGCACCTTCCTGCTCGGCGTGAAGGCCGTGATCGTCGAGAGCTTCGAGCGCATCCATCGCTCGAACCTGGTGGGCATGGGCGTTCTTCCGCTCGTCTTCAAGGAAGGCGAGAACCGCGAAACGCTGGGTCTGACGGGCGAGGAAATCATCGCGATCGAGGGGCTCGAGAACCTCACGCCGCGCATGATGCTCGACATGATCATCACCCGCCCCGACGGCTCGGTGACCAAGACGCAGGTTCTCTGCCGCGTCGATACGGCCGACGAGGTCGAGTACTACAAGAACGGCGGCATCCTGCACTACGTGCTGCGGAGCATGGCCAAGGCGGCCTGATCCGGCGCCTGATCCGGCGAGGGACGCGCCCCGGGGCAATCCCCGGGCCTTCCCATCCCGGCCTCCATTCTCCAGACGCGAAAAGGGCGTGGTCCATAAGGACCACGCCCTTTCTCTACGCTACGTCGGAGGCTGGCCAGGGGGCTGGCGGGCGAGGGAGGGTGAGCCTCCCAGCCCGTCGGCCCGGTGGTCAGTTCACTGGCGAGGCGTGCCGTAGACCGTCGCGGTCCAGGGAAGGGTCATCAGGCCCTTCACCAGGTCGCTGAAGGTCAGGGCAGTGCGGTTATCGCTACGCATAACAACCTCCGTTGGTTCTGATCTCTCGATCATTGACTGGGACAATACGCCCAACTTGACCAATGAAAAGAAACAAACCGTTAGAGGTTGATTAAGAAGACGCAGGGTGTCGGACAGAATTCGTAAGAGTCAATTCTATGTTGCGGCGCGGTAAGGTTCCAGAAGTCGCTAGGCAATAAAGCGTTGCATATTACCGCTCAACAGGGTGAATCCGAGCCCCGGCGCGGTGGGTACCGGCACCGACCCCTTATGTTTCGTCACCGTGTCCCGCGTCAGGCGCGGCTCAGTGATGTCGTCGGTCAGGGATTGGGAGGCCGGGCCGGGCCCCTGGTGATACAAACCCCGCGTCGCGGATGAACTGGCGGCAAGATGCTGGCTCGCGAAGCGCGAGATACCGAACGTCAATCCGCCCCCGACCACCAGGGGCAGCCCCGCCGCCGAGGCGATGGCCGCGATCCGCTTCGATTGCAGCAGCCCGCCCGCCTTGGGCACTTTCACGTTCAGCACGTCGCAGGCCTGGGCCCGCACCAGGGCCAGGGCATCGGCGGGGGTGGAGCAGCTTTCATCGGCCGCGATGGCGATGCCCTGCCCCCGGCAGAGCGCCATGCCCTCCAGGTCCTTCGCCGCCACGGGCTGCTCGACGAAGTCCACGCCCAGCCCGTCAAGCCCGCGAATGAAGGCCAGCGCCGGCGCGCGATCATAGCCGCCGTTGCAATCGACGCGGAGATTGCCGCGCGGCGGCAGCGCGGCGCGCACGGCCTTCACCCGGGCGATATCCTCGGCGATGTCCTTGCAGGGCACCTTCACCACCACGCCCCGCAGCCCCTCCGCCGTCACCCGCCGCGCGGTTTCGGCCATAGCATCGGGCGTATCGACGCTGATCGTGTAGTCGACCAGCACCATCCCGTCGCCCCGCCCGCCCAGCAGCGCCGAGACCGGCACGCCCAGCGCCTGGCCCGCGATATCCCACAGCGCAAGATCCACCCCCGCGACGGCGGCGGTGACGCTGCCGGGCAGGGCCAGCATCTCATCGACCAGCGCCTCGATCTCCCGCGGGTCCCGCCCCAGGAGGCGGGGGGCGAAGAGTGTCTCGATCACGCGCTGATAGTCGCGCGGGTCACCCATCAGCGAGACGGGCACGGCCTCGCCATGGCCCTTGAGCCCGGTATCGGTTGCGATCTCGACCACCACATTCTCGAAGCGCTCCAGCGCGCCGCGCGAGATGACATAGGGCGTGGCGAGAGGGATGCTCACAAGCCATGCCCTGACCGAAGCGATCTTCATCTGTCGTCCTTTCCCGCACACTTCCCTGGAAGGAAAATGCCCGGCCGGGGCCGGTTTTCGCGCTGTCATTGAGATATCAGCTGATATATGTTGCGCCAATGCCAGTCACAGCGCCAGGGCAGCACCGGCAAACGGGCGCCAGGGCGACAGGAAGCTTCTCCGCATCCCGCCGACCCAGCCGGCGGAGCGCCGCACGAGGTCACCCATGCTTCTCCGCCGCCTGACGGCCACCGTCGCCCTGCTCGGTCTGATGATCGGCGCCGCCCCCGCCACCCGTGCCGCCGAGCCGGAGCTGATCAAGCCCGGCACGCTGGTCGTGGGCACCACGGGCGCCTCCCCGCCCGCCACCATGTATGGGCCCGATGCCAATCTGATCGGCTATGATATCGACCTCGCGAAGAAGCTCGCGGCCGATCTCGGCCTCAGGGTGGAATTCGTCACGCTGGAATGGTCGGCCATGCTGGCGGGCGTGCAGGCGGGGCGCTTCGACATCGTGGCCTCCTCCGTCGGGCGCACGCCCGATCGCGTGGCCTCGGCGAGCTTCAATATCTCCGCCCCCTATGTGGTGAACGGCGTGGCCGGCGCCCGCCGCGCCAACGACAATTCGATCAAGACCTGGGAAGACGCCTGCGGCAAGCGCGTGGGCGTGGTGAAGGGCGCGAACGAAATCCGCACCGCGCGCGCCGCGCTGCCGGCCGGCTGCCTCGACAATATCCGCGAATATCCGGGCTGGAGCGAGCTGCTGCTCGATCTGCAGAACGGCCGCATCGACATCCTCGTCGGCAATTACCTGACGCCCTCCTACATGATCACGAGCGGCCGGCGCCCGCTGGCCATGCTGGACCGGATGATCACCGTCTCCACCTCCGGCATCGTCATCCGCAAGGAGGCGCCGGAGCTGACCGCGCGCATCAATGCGCTGATCGAGAAGTATAAGGCCGATGGCTCGCTCAAGGCCCTGACCGAGAAATATGTCGGCCAGCAGCTCGATTGGTCCCTGGTGAGGGAGTGACGTTCGACGACCTCGTCATCGGCGGCGGGGCGGCGGGCTGCCTGCTCGCGGCCCGGCTCTCGGAGAACCCTTCCCGCCGCGTGGCCCTGATCGAGGCCGGGGGCGGGAAGCGGGGGTGGCTGCATTCCATCCCCGGCCTCGGCCCTTTCGCCGCCAAGGCGAAGACGGGCCTCTGGCGGCACCAGGGCGAGGCGGAAGAGAACCTGGCCGGGCGCTCGGCCATGATCCTGCAAGGGATGATGCTGGGCGGCTCGGCCGCGCTGAACGGCATGGTCTATACGCGCGGCCATGCCGCCGATTACGACGCCTGGGGCGTGCCGGGCTGGAGCGCGCGGGATGTGCTGCCCTATTTCGCTCGCGGCAAGCGGCCCGTGCCGGTCAGGGCCTCGCGCCCGGCCTCGCCCCTGCCCGGCCGCTTCATCGCGGCGGCGGGCGAAGCGGGCTTCGCCATCACCGATGATCTGAACGCCGATGCTATCGATGCTTTCGGCCTCACCGAGGTCACCATCGCGGGCGGGCAGCGGGCCAATACGCGCCGCATCCTGCTGGAGCCCGCCCTGGGGCGCGAGAACCTCACCATCTTCACCGGCGCCCGCGCCAGGCGCCTGCTGATCGAGGCCGGGCGCGTCACCGGCGTCGAAATCCAGTATCGCGGCGAGCGGCTGATCCTCCGTGTCGAGCGGGAGGTGGTGCTGGCGGCGGGCGGCATCGGGTCGCCGCATCTGCTGCTCGCCTCGGGCATCGGCCCGGCCGATGCACTGCGCGCCGTGGGCGTGACACCGCGCCATGACCTGCCCGGCGTGGGCCAGGGATTGCAGAATCACCCGTCCTTCGCGCTGCGCTACCGGATCGAGGAGCCCGTCTCGCTCAAGCGCTACACGGCGCCCCTCGCCGGGCTCGGCGCGCTCTGGTCCTATTGGCGGCGCGGCGAAGGCCCGCTCGCCGAGGGCGTCTTCAATGCCGCGGGCTTCGTCCGCACCCAGGATGATCTCGCCGCACCCGACGCGCAGATCGTGATGAGCCCCGTGCTCTTCCCCGCCGAGGCGGCGACGGGGCTCAGCCTGCTGCCGAAGCGCCATGGGCTGACGTTGGCCGTGCAGCAGGGCTCGCCCTTCAGCCGGGGCGAAGTGACGCTCGCCAGCGCCGACCCGCTCGCCCCGCCGCGCATCCGCACGGGCGCCTTTACCGACCGGCGCGATATCGAGGTGCTCGGCCGCGCCATTCGCATCGCCCGGCGCATCATGCGCCAGCCCGCGATGCGCGGCGCGGTGCCGGAACTGCCCGACGAGGCCTTCGACACGCCCGAGGCGATGGAAGCCAGCATCCGCAGCCTCGCCGGCACCGCCTATCATCAATGCGGCACCTGCCGGATGGGCGAAGGCCCCCTCGCCGTGGTGGACGAGACGCTGCGGCTGCACGGCCTCGCGGGGCTGCGCGTTGCGGATGGTTCCATCATCCCCCGCCTGCACAATGCCGCGCTTCAGGCGCCGACGATGATGATCGCCGAGCGCGCCGCCGAGTTCATCGCCGCCGAGGGGTAGTCCCCCACGTGGCGAATCTCCTCTAGCCTGCCGCGCATGACCGCCTGGCTCGATACCTTCATCCCCACATTCGGCCTCCTCGCCCTCGGCGCGCTACTCAAGCGCAGCATCCTGCCGGATGACGCCGTCTGGGCGGGGATGGAGAAGCTGGTCTTCTGGGCGCTGCTCCCTGCCCTGCTCGTCGGTGCGATCGGCGGGTCGGACATCATGAACCTCCCGCTGGGCGGCATGGCCGGCACCATCTGGGGCGGGCTGCTGGCGGGCAGCATCGTCTCCCTGCTGCTCGCCCGCGCGCTGGGCTGCGGCCATCCGGCCATGACTTCGGTTCTCCAGGGTGGCATCCGCTACAACAACCTCATGGGCTTCGCGCTCGGCGGCGCGCTCTGGGGGCCGCCCGCCATCGCCATGGGCGGCATCGTCTCGGCCTTCATCGTGCCCTTCGTGCAGGTGGCGATCACCCTCGCCTTTTCCTCCGGCGGCCCAAGACCCAGCCCGGCCCGCATGCTGCGGCAATTGCTGCTCAACCCGCTGATGCTCGCCTGTTTCGCGGGCTTCGCCCTCGCCGCGCTGGGCGGCCCGCCGCCAGGCCTCGCACCGCTGCTGCGCACGCTGGGCCAAGCCTCGGTCGCCATCGGCCTGCTCGCGGTGGGTGCCGCGCTTTCCCCCGGCGCGCTCGGCAGCCAGCCGCTGACGCAATTGCTGACGGGCATGGTGAAGCTCGCCATCGTGCCGGCCATCACCCTCGGCCTCGCGCTGCTTTTCGGGCTCGAACCCATGGCGCTGAAGATCGCGGTGCTCTTCATGGCGCTGCCCACGGCCACGACCTCCTATGTCATGGCGCGCGCCATGGGCGGCGATGCCCCGCTGATGGCCGCCCTCATCACCACGCAACATGTAGCCGCCATCGTGAGCCTGCCCCTCTGGGTTCTCTTTCTCGGCTTCCTTCAGTGAGGCATGATATTTCAAACTTCAATCAAACGGACTGCAGGGGCTTCAGCATGATCAATCGCAGGGCCTTCGGCCTGCTCGCCGCCGGCCTGACCGCCGGCCTCTCCACCCTCGCCCGGGCGCAGGGCGCCTTCCCTGACCACACCATGCGCTGGATCGTCGGCTATCCGGCGGGTGGCGCGTCGGACACTTTCGCCCGGCTGATCGGCCAAAAGATCTCCGCCTCGCTCGGCCAGTCCATGGTGACCGAGAACCGCCCGGGCGGCGGCGCCGTGGTCGCGACCGATACCGTGGTGCGCAGCCCGGCCGATGGCTACACCATGCTGCATGTCGACAACGGCATCCTGAACTACAATCCGGCGCTCTACACCAAGCTGCCCTTCGACCCGGACAAGGATCTGACGGGCGTGGGCTTCATCGGCCGCTTCCCGCTCTTCCTCGTGGTGCGGCCCGACAGCCCGTTCAATACCCTGGCCGATTACATCACGGCCTCGAAGCGCAACGCGCCGACCTACGGCACCCCAGCGGTCGCGAGCCCGCATCACCTGGCGATGGAACTGCTGAAGCGCCGCGCGAATTTCGATGCGACGCATGTGCCCTATCGCGGCGGCCCCGCCGCGATGCAGGACCTGCTCTCGGGCGCGGTGGATTCCGTGGTGATCGATTGCGCCACCGGCATTCCCTTCATCCGCGAGAACAAGGTGAAGACGCTCGTCGTCCTCTCCGACACGCGCAGCGCCAGCGCGCCCCAGGTGCCGACCACGGCCGAGGCGGGTGTCGCCAATGCCGTCGCCTATGGCTGGCAGGGCATGAGCGTGCCCCATGGCACCCCGGCGCCCATCATCGCCAAGCTGAACGAGGCCCTCAACGCGGCCGTCGCCACCGATGACATCCAGGGCCGGATGAAGACCCTGGGCATCGAGAGCGCGCCCTGGACGCCGGCCCAGTTCAACGATTTCGTCGCCAAGGAGAATGGCGTGTGGCGCCCGCTCATCCGGGAGTTGGGCATCAAGCTCGACAGCTGACGGTTATTTGGGGTGCCGGCAGGGGTCTTCGGCCCTTCCGGCGCCCCGCCTCTGGCGCCATAAGATCATAAGACCGCGGCCCAATCCCTCGACGCGGCTCAAAAATTCGCAAGACCCGGAGGCGCCCTTCCTTGCTCAGCCGTCTGATGAAGCTGGTGCGACGCCCGAGCAATACGCTCGGCGACCTCGCCGTCGCCCTTCGGCATGCGGAAATCGCCGCCTGGAATACCAAGGTCCTGGGTTCGCGCATCGCGAGTGATCTCTATTCGGCGGGGCTGGCGGGGCAATTGGCGCCGATCCCCGAGCGCCCGGCCCGCGTCAAGCTCGACAGCCGGCTCTGCACCCAGGCCGATATCGAAAGCCACTGGCTGCGCTATTGGTGCGGCCAGCTCGGCCTGCTGCCGATGTATCACCGCAAGGTCTGGGAGGATTGCTACGCCGTCCAGGCCCTATGGGAATCCGGCATGCTCTCCCGCGGCAAGAAGGGCCTGGGCTTCGCCGTGGGCGAGGAATGGCTGCCCGCCTATTTCGCGGCCCGCGGCTGCGAGGTGCTGGCGACCGACCTCGATGCCGATGACGACCGCGCCAAGGTCTGGATCGATACCGGCCAGCATGGCGGCACGCGCGAGAAGCTCTTCAAGGAGAAGCTGATCGACCGCAAGGCCTTCGACGCCCGCGTGCGCCAGATGCCGGTGGACATGAACAAGATCCCGACCGAGTTGCACGGGCAGTTCGACTTCACCTGGTCCGTCTGCTCCTTCGAGCATTGCGGCTCGATCGGGCAGGGGCTGGACTTCGTGATAAACTCGATCGACTGCCTCAAGCCCGGCGGCATCGCCGTGCACACGACCGAGTTCAACCTCGACCCGAACGGCCGCACCATCGAGGAGGGCGGCACCGTTCTCTTCCAGCGCAAGCATATCGAGGCGCTGGGCGAGCGCCTGGCGGCCAAGGGCCACAAGCTGCGGCCGGTGAATTTCGACCCCGGCTCCCGCATCCTCGACCAGTTCGTTGACCTGCCGCCCTATCCCGATCTGGGCCGCACCACGCCGATGACCCAGCCCATGACGCCGCATCTGCGCATGAGCGTGGCGGGGCATGTCTCCACCTCCATCGGGCTCATCATCGAGGCCAAATCAGCGCCCGCCGACTGATTGACCATTGGCCTCGCCGCGCGTTTGCTGCTTCGCAACAGCAGTGAGGGCGAGGCCGATGGACGAGTTGTGGCAATGGGACGCGACGGCCCTGGCGGCGGCCATCCGCACCGGCCAGGTCTCGAGCCGGGAGGCGACGGAGGCCGTCCTCTCCCGTGTGGAGCGCTTCAACCCCCGGCTGAATGCCATCGTCGAAGGGCTCGGCGCCTCGGCCCTCGCCCAGGCCGAGCAGGCCGATGCCGCCCGCCGTTCGGGCGAGGCGCTGGGGCCGCTGCATGGCGTGCCGGTGACCATCAAGGTCAATATCGACCAGGAGGGCCTGGCCACCACCAATGGCGCGGTGAAGCTCAAGAACCACCTCGCGCCATCGGACAGCCCTGTGGTCGCCAATTGGCGCAAGGCGGGGGCGGTCTTCATCGGCCGCACCAATACGCCCGCGCTCTCCATGCGCTGGTACACCGACAATGCCCTGCATGGCCGCACCACCAACCCCTGGCATGCCGGCACCACGCCGGGCGGCTCCTCCGGCGGGGCGGGGGTGGCCATCGCGGCGGGTTTCGGGCCGCTCGCGCATGGCAATGACATCGGCGGCTCCATTCGCTACCCGGCCTATTGCAACGGGGTGATGGGGCTGCGCCCGACCATCGGGCGCGTGCCCGCCTACAACCCGAGCCAGGCCAGCGAGCGGCTGCTGATCTCCCAGATCAGCTCCGTGCAGGGGCCCCTCGCTCGCTCCATCCGCGACCTCCGCCTGGCCACCGACGCCATGGCGGGGCGCGACCCGCGCGACCCCTGGTGGGTGCCCGCGCCGCCGCTCGCCAGCGAGGCCCGCAGCGCCAAGCCCGTGCGCGTCGCGCTTTTCGCCGAGAGCCCGGACTATCCCATCGCCCCGGCCGTCTCCGAGGCCCTGCGCCAGGCAGCGAAATGGCTGGAGGAGGCCGGGCATGAGGTGGTCGAGGCCATGCCGCCGCGCTTCGCTGAGGCCACCAATCTCTGGTCCGAGCTGATCATCACCGAGGGGCAGTTCGGCCTGCTGCCGATGGTCGAGGAATATGGCGACAACGCGCTGCGCAAGCTCTGGGGCGATGTGGCGACCTTCACCCCGCCCCTCGGCTTCGCGAATTTCATGGCCGCCTCGGCCCGGCGCAGCACCATCCTGCGCGAGTGGCAGGTGTTCCTCGAGAGCCACCCCGTGCTGCTGATGCCGACGAGTTGGCAGTTGCCCTATCCGGTCGATGGCGATCAGCAGGGGGCGGAGCGGGTGAAATTCGAGATGGACGGGCTCTCGCCGCTGATGGCCACGGCCATTCTCGGCCTGCCGGGGCTTTCCGTGCCGACCGGGACGGCCAATGGCCTGCCGGTGGGCGTGCAGCTGGTGACGGCGCGCTACCGCGAGGCGCTGGCGCTGGAACTGGGCGAGGTGATCGAGGCCCGGGCGCCGAAGGTGAAAGTCTGGGGCGAGTGACACCCGACAGGGCGCGCGGGGTTTGCAGGCCACGCATGCCCTGGGGTGGGCATCTCATACCGGGCACCAAGTGCCATGATGGTTTGAAGAGAAAAATGAAGCTGCCGAAGCGATCGTCTTGAGGCAGCGCGTCAGCCATCACTGATGGCTTACGCCAATCCGGACATGGTCAAATGGTGGACTGGTTCCCTGTCGTCTTCATCGTGTTCAAGGTCGTCGTCCTTGGCACGGGCATGTTCTTCGCCATCAAGTGGCATCGCGACCAGGCGAAGAAAGAGAAGAAGGAAGCCCGCGGCACCTGATTGCGGGGCCCGGGGTGGTCACACCACCCGGGCAGAGGCGCGGGGACAGCGTCCCCGCCACTCAAGCCGCCGGCGCATCCTCAGCCAGCGTCGCCAACTCGGCCCGCAGCAGATCGAGGCCGAGCCCCGTTTCGCTGCTCGTCGTCAGGATGAGCGGGAAGGCGCCCGGCTGCTTGCGGAGCACTTCCTCCACCTCGGCCTGACGCGCCGCGAGCTTGGCCGGCTTCACGTCATCGGCCTTGGTCAGCACGACCTGATAGGGCACCGCGGCGTCGCGCAGCAGGTGCATGGCCTGCAGGTCGGTCTTCTTGGTCTCGATCCGGCCGTCCATCAGCAGGATCACGCGGCGGAGCGTAGGGCGGCCGCGGAGATAGTCGAACATCAGCCCCTGCCAATCTTCCTTCACCGACTTGCTGGCCTGGGCATAGCCGTAGCCGGGCATGTCGACGATGGTCAGCCGGTCGCCGAGATTGAAGAAGTTGAGCTGCTTCGTCCGCCCCGGCGTGTTCGAGACGCGGGCCAGCGACTTCTGGTTGGTCAGCGCATTGATGATCGAGGACTTGCCGACATTCGACCGCCCGCAGAAGGCGATCTCCGGCCCCGCGACCGGCGGCAGCTGATCGATCTTCTGGGAGGCGTAGAAGAAGGTGCAGGACTGGGCGAAGAGAACCCGGCCTTCCTCGATCAGGGCGGCGCGTTCTTCGTCGGTGCGGGCCTCGAGCAGACCAGGCTTCATATCGCTTACTCTCATCACGGACGGCGCATCGGCGCCGCCCATCCGGAAAAAAATCGGCCCGCCGAAGCGGGCCGAAGATCACATCAGGCCTTGGCCTTGCCTAGCTTCTTCTGTGCCCGGCGCTCCGCGCGCTCATGCCGCATGATGTAATACTGCTGAGCCACGGACAGAAGGTTGTTCCAGGACCAGTAGATCACGAGGCCGGCCGGGAAGCTCGCCAGCATGAAGGTGAAGATCAGCGGCATGAAGGCGAAGATCTTCGCCTGGATCGGGTCCGGCGGCGTCGGGTTCAACTTGAACTGAACGAACATCGTGATGCCCATGATGATCGCCCAGATGGGCAGATGCAGCATGGCCGGCGGGTCCCACTGGATCAGGCCGAAGAGCGTGAAGAGGTTGGTGGGGTCCGGCGCCGAGAGGTCATGGATCCAGCCGAAGAAGGGCGCGTGACGCATTTCGATCGTCACGAAGAGCACCTTGTACAGGGCGAAGAAGACCGGGATCTGGATCAGCATGGGGAGGCAGCCCGAAGCCGGGTTCACCTTCTCGCTCTTGTAGAGCGCCATCATCTCCTGCTGGGCCTTGGCCGGATCGTCCTTATAGCGCTCGCGGATCTCGGTCATCTTCGGCGCCAGGACCTTCATCCGCGCCATCGACTGGTAGGACTTGTTCGCCAGCGGGAAGAACAGGACCTTGATGATCAGCGTGAAGATCAGGATCGAGATGCCGAAATTGCCGACCAGCCGGAACAGGAAGTCGATCCCGTAGAAGAAGGGCTTGGTCAGGAAGTAGAACATGCCGAAATCGATCGCCTTGTCGAAATTCGGGATGTTCAGGTTGTCGCGGTAGCTGTCGAGCAGATGCACTTCCTTGGCACCGGCGAAGAGGCGCGTGTCCAGCTTCGCGGTGATGCCAGGGGCCACGGCCTGCGGCGCGGGGGTCGCGAAATCGACCTGCCAGCGATCCTGGCCGCCCTCGGCGACATGGCGATAGGTGGCCTTCAGCGGGATGCTGTTGTCCACCTCGGTCAGCGCCGTCAGCCAGTACTTGTCGGTGAAGCCGATCCAGCCGCCGGCACTATCGGCGGTGAGCGCCACGCCATTGGCATTGGGCTTCTCGCCGGCCGCCTTGGCGTCCTTGTAGTTCAGCTCCTTGAGACTGCCGCCGAGAACGCCGGTAAAGCCCTCATGGAGGATGTAATAGCCCGAGGTGGTCGGCGTGTGCTCGCGGCGCACGCGGGCCCAGGGCAGGACGAGGGCCGCTTCGCCGCCATTGTTCGTCACCGTCTGTTCGGCGGTGACCATGTAATTGGCGTCGAGCGAGAGCTTGATCGAGAAGAGCAGGCCCTGGCCATTGTCCCAGGTGAGGGTGACGGGGCTATTGGGCGAGAGGCTGTTGCCGCTGGCCGTCCAGTCCGTGTCATTGCCCGGGACGCGGGTGCGGCCGTCGGCGGCCGTCCAGCCCCACTGGGCGAAATAGGGCGAGGCGCTCTCGCGCGGCGCCAGCAGGCGGACTTCCGGCGAATTCGGCACCACCGTCTCGCGATAGTCCTTCAGCACCAGGTCATCGAGGCGGGCGCCGCGCAGGCTCAGGCTGCCATGCACGCGGGCGCTGTCGATCGGCAGGCGGGCGGCCGGGGTGGCGGCCGCGGCCGTGGCGGGCGTGCTGGAGCCCGGCGCGCCGGCGGGGCCGGCGGCATTGGGGGCGGGCACCGTCGGCGGCGTGGGGGGCTGGGTGCCTTGCTGCTGCGCCTGCTGCTGGGCCACCTGGGCTTCGCGCGCCGGACGGTTCCAGAACTCGAAGATCAGCAGGATGCCGATTGAGAGTGCGATCGCGGCAATTAAACGCTTCTGGTCCATCGGATCCTGCTGCTTAAGGGGTCGTCAGGTGGTCGGTTTCGCCGCCCCATGGGGGCGAGCGTCCGTTCTTGGGAGCGGCACGGGGTCGTAGCCGCCCGGATGCCAGGGGTTGCAGCGCAAGATGCGCCGCGTGGCAAGCCATGATCCTTTGACGGCGCCATGGCATTCGAGCGCCTCGAGGGCATAGGCGCTGCAATGGGGATGGAAACGGCAATGGCTGCCGATGAAAGGGCGCAGCGTATACTGGTAGGTGCGCACCGCACCCTTCAGCAGCATCACCCCCGGCCTGAAGACTTTGCGCCCAGGGCTGTCCGTGAGGCGGTTCATGGCGCCGGGGCCGGCTTAGGGGCCGCAGGCGTCTTTTCGGACAATACGCCCGCCTGGCGCAGGGCGCCGGCCACGTCGCCGAGCAGCACTTTCCAGGGGCGGGTCGCCGTCGCCTCGCGCCCGATCAGCACGAGATCCCAGCCCGGCGGTGGCTCGGCCCCCAGAACGGCGCGTGCCGCCTCGCGCAGCCGCCGCTTGGTGCGGTTGCGGATGACGGCATTGCCGATCTTCTTGGTCGCGGTGAAACCGACGCGCAGAGGGGTGCTCTGGCGGGCTTCCTCGCCGGCCGCTTCCGTCACGGGCATGGCCTGAAGGACCAGGCCCGGGCGGGCGGCGCGCTTGCCGGCTTTGGCGACGCGCAGGAACTCACGCCGCCGCTTGAGGCGGGGCAGGGCCATGGCGCGTCTCCGATGCCGGGCGCTCGGCCTCAGGCCGAGAGCTTGGCCCGGCCCTTGGCGCGGCGGTTCGCCAGGACCTTGCGGCCACCGACGGTCGCCATGCGGGCGCGGAAGCCGTGACGGCGCTTACGGACGATCTTCGAGGGCTGGTAGGTGCGCTTCACGACGCTGACTCCATCAAACTGATAAACCACCGGCACGCGCCGACGGCCGGGAGCCAGCGGCGTCCCGGAATAAGGCGGGGACGTATAGGAAGCTGGCGGCCCATTCGTCAACCGTAAGAGGCCCAAGCTCGCCAAATACTTGAGGAATGGCGGCTATGAGATTCCCGGCAAGGGCGTTTCGGCTCTAGCGGGCAGGGTTTCGCCATGCCCCGATACCGCCCGCGCTGCTTTCTGGACTCCGCGTCATACGGCCGGGGCCGGGCCTGTTTTTGAAAGGTGGACCGGGAAGGCGCCGCCTTCCCGGACCCATCCGCCAAGGGCCTGAAGCCCTTGGAACCCCTTCCCTGATTGCGGGGTCCGGGGTGGTCACACCACCCCGGCGGGGGTTCGGGGGCAGCGCCCCCGCCTGCTACTTCTGCTCGTCGACCAGTTCCTGCTCCACCAGCCCCGCCCAGAAGCGGATGCCCGGCTCCAGCGAGGCGTCGTTGAAGTCATAGCGCGGGTGGTGGTTGCTGAAGCGCTCCGTCCCCGGGTCCACATGGCCCAGGCGGATGAAGCAGCCCGGCACGGTATTGGCCATATAGGCGAAATCCTCCCCGCCCATGGTCGGCGGGCGGTCATGGATCACCCGCTCCTGGCCGAAAAGGGCGGCGGCGGCGCGGCGGGCGCGGTCCACCGGCTCATTGCTGTTCACCACGGAGGGGTAGCCGCGCTCGTATTCCACCACCGCCCGGGCGCCATGGGCCATGGCCGTCGCGGTGGCGACCTCGGTCAGCAGGCGCTCCATATCATCCCGCACCTCGGCCTTCATGGTGCGCACCGTGCCTTCCAGCACCGCCTCCTCAGGGATCACATTGGTGGCTGTGCCGCCATGGATCATGCAGATGGACAGGACCGCGCTCTCGATCGGGTCGATCCGCCGCGAGACCACCGATTGCAGCGCGACCGCCACATGGGCCGCCGTCATGACCGGGTCGATGGAGTGATGCGGCCGGGCCGCGTGGCCGCCCTTGCCATGGATGCGGATCGCGAAAGTATCGGCCGCGGCATTGGTGGTGCCGTAGGTGATGGCGAAATGGCCCGTCGTCAGCCGGCTGTCGTTATGGATGCCGTAGACGAAATCGCAGGGGAAGCGGGTGAAGAGCCCCTCCTCCACCATCACGCGGCCGCCGCCGCCCTTCTCCTCGGCCGGCTGGAAGATGAAATGCACCGTGCCGTCGAAATTCCGCGTCTCGGCGAGGTATTTGGCCGCCCCCAGCAGCATGGCCGTGTGGCCGTCATGCCCGCAGGCATGCATCACGCCAGGCGTCTTGGAGGCATAGGGAAGGCCGGTCATTTCCGGCATGGGCAGCGCGTCCATATCCGCGCGCAGGCCGATGGCCTTGCCCCGATTGCCGCCCTCGGCCGCCTTGCCGGCGCGCAGCGTGCCGACCAGGCCGGTGCCGGCGATGTTCCGCGTCACCTCGATGCCCCAGCTTTCCAGCAGCTCGGCCACCTTGGCGCTGGTGCGATATTCCTGGAAGGACAGCTCCGGATGGGCGTGGAAGTCGCGGCGCCATTCGGTGGCTTCGGCGACGATGGAAGCGAATTTCTCGTCAGTGGTCATGCGGCTCGGCTCCGGCGGAACAAGGGCGGCACGTTCCACCCAAGCGCGCGGGCGCACAACCGGGCTGGACATATCGTTACAAGCCTCTGACAAGGGCCGGGCCCATCGCGCGCCCGCATTACAGGCATTCTGCCCAAGCCCAGGGCCGCGCCGGGGGCGGCCCTTGTCCGTGCCGGGGCGCAATGCCATCTCGCGAGACATGACGCAGACCTTCTCCCAGACTTCCCCCCACGATCCCCTCGGCTGGCACGGCACCACCATCCTGTGCGTGCGCAAGAACGGCCAGGTGGCGATGGCGGGCGACGGCCAGGTGTCGATGGGCGCCACGGTCGTCAAGAACAATGCCCGCAAGGTGCGCCGCATCGCGGGCGGCAAGGTGCTGACCGGCTTCGCCGGCGCCACCGCCGATGCCTTCACCCTGCTCGAACGCCTCGAAGCCAAGCTCGAGCGCTTCCCCGACCAGCTCGAACGCGCCGCCGTCGAACTCGCGAAAGACTGGCGGACCGACCGCTACCTCCGCCGCCTCGAAGCCCTGCTCGCCGTGGCCGACAAGGACCGCTCCCTCCTCATCACCGGCAATGGCGACGTGCTGGAGCCGGAGGATTCCATCATCGGCATCGGCTCGGGCGGCAATTACGCCCTCGCCGCGGCCCGGGCGCTGATCGACGTGGATGGGCTGACGGCCGAAGACGTCGCCAAGCGGTCGATGAAGATCGCGGCCGATATCTGTGTCTATACGAACGGGCGGGCGATTATCGAGACGCTCTGATCGGGGGCGCCGCTGGGAAGGCGCTGCCTTCCCAGACCCATCCGGCAGGAGGCTGAGCCTCCTGCACCTGCGAGACTTCAGGCGGTCGCAGATGGTGGGGTTGGGGGCCAAGCACCCAATTGAACCAGGCTGTTTCCTTGGGAGGGCTCCGCCCTCCCAAACCCAGGTTTTTACTTGGGAGGGCTCCGCCCTCCCAAACCCTCCGGCCAAAGGCCTGAGGCCTTTGGAAACCCATCACTTGAACTGATCGCGGGGTTTGGGGAGGTCGTACCTCCCCGATGGGGGTTTGGGGGCAAAGCCCCCGATCTAGCTGACCAAAACCCCATGCTGCCTTAGGAACCCCAGCAGCGGCAGCATCGCGAGCCCCAGAATGGCCGCGTATTCCCCTTCGACCTTGCTGAAGAGATGCATCCCCGGCCCTTCCATCCGGTAGGCGCCGACCGAGGCCAGCACCGCCTCGCCCTCCACTGCCAGATAGGCCTCGAGGAACTCGTCGGAGAAGTCGCGCATGGTCAGCTTGGGCGTCGAGACGTTCTGCCAGATGCGCTGGCCGCGCCGCCAGATGACGGTGCCGTTCACCAGCTGATGCGTCTTGCCGCGCAGCGCCGTCAGGTGGCCGCGGGCGCCTTCCATGCCGACGGGCTTGTCGAACCAGCGGTCGCCGCAGACGAGAAGCTGGTCGCTGCCGATCACCAAGGCCTCGGGGTTCTTTCGCGCCACGCGCTCGGCCTTGGCCTCGGCCAGGATCACGGCGGCCTCCGGGGCGGGGATGCCTTCGGCGATGCAGCCTTCCTTGATCGAGGCCTCGTCCACATGGGCCGTCTCGGCGCGGTAGCGCAGCCCGGCCGCGTCCATCAGCGCGCGGCGCGAGGCGGAGCCGGAGGCGAGGATGATCGCCGGATCGTCGCGCTGGATCACCGCGTCTCTCCACCGCCCAGCACGCCCACGGCCGGATCATGCGGCTCGGGATGCGGCAGCGGCTGACGGCGGCGCATGTGCCAGGCTTCCATGAGCTGGAGGATGGTGGCCGCCGTCTCCTCGATGGAGCGGCGCGTGACGTCGATCACCGGCCAGCCGCGGCTGTTGCAGAGGCGGCGGGCGGCGAGGATTTCGGCCTTCACCGCCTCATGGTCCACATAATCGTTGGTATCCTGCCGGACGCCGGTGCCGCCGATGATCTTCAGCCGGTGTCGGCGGATCTCGATGAGGGAATTCACGTCGATCGTCAGGCCGATCACCGGGCAAGGTGGGTCCAGCAGTTCCTCGGGGATGGGTGCGCCGGGCACGATGGGGACATTGGCGGCCTTGATGCCACGATTGGCCAGATAGAAGCAGGTGGGCGTCTTGCTCGAGCGGGAGACGCCGACGAGCACGCAATCCGCGTCGCGGATGCCGGCGACGCCCTGCCCGTCATCATGGGCCAGGACGTAATGCATGGCGTCGATGCGGCGGAAATAATCGGCATCCATCACATGCTGGGCCGCGCGCTTCTCCTTGGCCCGCTCGCCCAGCGCACCCTGGAGCAGCTCCATCACCTGGTCCAGCGCCGCGAGGCAGGGCAGGCCCATCTGCTGGCAGACCTCCTCCAACGCATGGCGGAGGCTGGAATCGACCAGGGTGAAGACCACCGGCCCCGGCTCGGACTGGATGCCCTCGATCACCCGGTCGAGCTGCAGGCGCGAGCGCACCAGGCTCCATTTGTGCTGGATGACATGCGGCTCCTCGAAGCGGGAGAGCGTGGCCCGCGCCATGGAATGGAGCGTTTCCCCGGTCGAGTCCGAGACGAGGTGCAAATTGATCGTGCGGTTCGACATCGTCCCTGGAGCGTCCCTATCCGGCGAAATTCTTTTCTAGGGATAACACGGGGGAGAAGGTGGGGGACAAGATGGGGGATGACGGTGGACAATGTGGATAACCCCGGCCCCCCTTCCGGGCCTCTCCGGTCAGCGGGGATGAGATGTGGATGAAGAGGCACCGGGGACGGATTTTCGGGGGTGGCCGGTGAATTTGGGGACGACTCCAGCCAAGCCGCTGATTCGAAAACGGCTTCCTAGAGTCGGCCACGGGGCAGAAGCCTGTGGAAAACGCATGAATTCACTGCGTCCCCGTTATCCCCAGGGGTTATCTCTACCTCTCCTCTCTTTAAAAAAATCTCCTTAGAGAGAGGGAAGCTTGGCTCACGGCCTGGAAGGGCGCGCGAGCGCGTGGCGCCCTTCCGCCCAGGCCCCGCAACGGCTAAGAGCCGCGCATGACGAGCGCGAAAAAACCCCTGCTGGCGGCTCTTGGCGGCGAGGCCGTCTGGCCGCCGCCCTTCTGGCTGATGCGCCAGGCGGGCCGTTACCTGCCAGAATACCGCGAGGTCCGGGCTCAGGCGGGGGATTTCATCGCGCTCTGCACCGCGCCGAAGCTCGCGGCCGAAGTCACGCTGCAGCCGCTCCGGCGCTACGGCATGGATGCGGCGATCCTCTTCAGCGACATTCTGATGGTGCCCTGGGCCATGGGGCAGGGGCTGCGCTTCGCCGAGGGCGAGGGGCCGCGGCTCGATCCGGTGCAGGATGCCAAGGCGATCGCGGGGCTGAAACTCGGCCAAGTCGTTGAAAAATCAGCGCCTATCATGGAGACCGTCTCGCGCGTCGCGGCCGGGCTCAAGAAGGATCATCCGAATACGGCGCTGATCGGCTTCTGCGGCGCGCCCTTCACGGTCGCCTGCTACATGGTCGATGGGAAGGGCGGCGGCGAATTCCCCATGACGCGCCGCCTGGCCTATGGCGATCCGGCGGCTTTCGGGGCGCTGATCGATACGCTGGCCGAGGCCAGCCGGCTCTATCTGCTCGAGCAGGTGAAGGCGGGCGCCGAGGCGCTGATGATTTTCGACAGCTGGGCCGGGATGTTGCCCCCCAGCCAGTTCCGCCGCTGGGTGATCGAGCCCACGGCGCGGCTGGTGCGGGCCTTGAGGCGGGATCTGCCGCCGGGCTTCCCGCTGATCGGCTTCCCGCGGCTCGCGGGGCCGCTGTTGACGGAATATGCCGAGACGGTGGGCGTGCAGGCCGTGGGCATGGATACGGGGATGGACCCGGTCTGGGCTGCGAAACACGTGCCGGCCGAGGTGGCGCTGCAGGGCAATCTGGACCCGCAGGCCCTGGTCGCGGGCGGGCCGGCGCTGATCGAGCAGGCGGAATCCATCATGGCGGCGATGAAGGGCCGGCCTTTCATCTTCAATCTGGGCCATGGGATCGTGCCACCGACGCCGCCCGAGCATGTGGCGGCCCTGGCGGAGCGGCTGAAGCGCGGCTGAGCGGGCGGGTTTCGCCTTCCGCATCGCCGCATTCATCCAGATGACACTTGACCGCGATGGCCCATCGGTTCATCCGGCGCGATACTGTCATAATTCGCGGCGCGCTTTTCCGGACCTGTCCGGCGGCGTTTTCCGGCGACGTGTGAAAGGCTGCCCGTGCTTGCCCTGCGCGTGATCCCCTGTCTGGACGTGAAAGAAGGCCGCGTCGTCAAAGGCGTGAACTTCGTGGCCCTGCGCGATGCCGGGGACCCGGTGGAACAGGCGCGCGCCTATGACGCGATGGGGGCCGACGAGGTCACCTTCCTCGATATCGGCGCCACGCATGAGAACCGCGACACGATGTATGACGTGATCGCCCGGACGGCGCGGGAGGTCTTCATCCCGCTGACCGTCGGCGGCGGCGTGCGGAGCGTGGAGGATGTGCGCCGGCTGCTGTTGGCCGGGGCCGACAAGGCGAGCATCAATTCCGCCGCCGTGAGCGACCCCGATCTGGTGCGCCGCGCCTCCGAGGCTTTCGGCAGCCAGGCGATCGTGGTGGCGATCGACGCGCGGCAGGTTTCGCCCGGGAAATGGGAAGTCTTCACCCATGGCGGCCGCAAAGGCACCGGGATCGATGCGATCGACTGGGCCAAGCGCGTCACCAGCCTGGGCGCGGGCGAGCTGCTGATCACCAGCATGGACCGGGACGGCACGAAACAGGGCTTCGACCTGGACCTGATGCGCGCCATGCGGGCCGCGGTGCGGGTGCCGCTAGTCGCTTCGGGCGGCGTCGGGGCCGTGGAGCATTTCGTCGAGGGCGCCAGGGCGGGGGCCAGCGGCCTGCTCGCCGCTAGCGTTTTTCATTTCGGACAGTTTACGATTGCCGAGGCCAAGGCTGCCCTGGCCGAGGCCGGCCTGCCGGTTCGCCCCGTTTCTACTGTTGAAAAGGCTGCCTGACGCATGGGCAAGGACGCGAAGAAGAAGGCCGGAACGGCCATCGCAAAGCCGGCGGCGAAGAAGAAGTCGGTGAAGCTGACCAAGGCCAAGGCCGTCAAGGCGATCAAGGCCCTGCCGCTGCCCGCCGGCGTTCCCGCCGCCAAGGCCAAGGCGCCCAAGGCCGTGCGCAAGGCCGAGGCGCGGCATCTGCAGCCGCTGGCCGTGCCTGTTTCGGGCAAGGAGACCATCCTGCAGGGCCTGTGGGACACGATCCAGGCGCGCAAGGCCTCGGGCGACGTTTCCAATTCCCATTCCGCCCGCCTGCTGGCGCGGGGCACGCCGAAAGTCGCCCAGAAGCTGGGCGAGGAGGCGGTGGAACTGGTGATCGAGGCCGTGCAGGGCAATCGGCGCGAGACGGTGATGGAGAGCGCGGACCTGCTCTACCACCTGCTCGTGGTCTGGGTGGATGCGGGCATCGAGCCGAGCGAGGTCTGGGCCGAGCTGGAGCGCCGGCAGGGCATTTCCGGCATTGCCGAGAAGGCGGCCCGGCCCAAGGGCATCATCCAGGCGGCGCAGACCACCAAGCTGCCCTGACGGGTGCTGCGACCGGTGCTGTCGCCCGCCAATCTCAGCGATTACGCGGCGGCGGCCGAGGCGAGGCTGGAGCCGGGGGCCTGGGCCTATCTGGCCGGCGGCGCGGGCGATGAGATCACGCTGCGGGAGAACCGCGCGGCTTTCGACCGGCTGAGGCTCAACACGCGGCTGCTGGCCTCCATGGCCGGGGCGAGCACCGCGACGCGGCTTTTCGGCCTTGATCTGCCGCATCCCTTTCTGCTCGCGCCCATCGCCTATCAGCGGCTTTTCCATCCATTGGGCGAGATCGCGACGGCCCAGGCGGCCTCGGCGCTCGGCACGCCCATGCTGGTCTCGACGCTGGCGAGCGTTCCGATGGAGGAAGTCGCGGGGGTGCTGGGGCGCGGACCGGGCTGGTTCCAGCTCTATATCCAGCATGATCGCGATTTTACTCTGAATCTGGTTAAGCGCGCCGAGCAAGCGGGTTTCGCCGCCATCGTGGTGACGGCCGATGCGCCGGTGAATGGCGTGCGCGACCGCGAGCGGCGGATGGGCTTCGCGCTCCCGCCCGGCATCGGCGCGGCCAATCTCGCGGGCCTCCCGCCCGCCTCCCCCAGCGAGGGCTTGCTGGGCGGGGCGCTCGCCGCCGTGCCGGTCTGGGAGGATCTGGCCCGGCTGCGCGAGGCGACGCGGTTGCCTCTGCTGCTCAAGGGCGTGATGACGCCGGGCGATGCGGCCAAGGCCATGGCGCTGGGCTGCGACGGCATCATCGTCTCCAATCATGGCGGCCGGGTGCTGGACACCATGCCGGCGGCCATCGAGGCGCTGCCGCCTATCGCCGAGGCGGTGGCCGGGCGGGTGCCGGTCCTGCTCGATAGCGGCGTGCGGCGGGGGACGGACGTGCTCAAGGCCCTGGCCTTCGGCGCCAGCGCGGTGCTGCTCGGGCGGCCCTATATCCAGGGCCTGGCGGTGGGGGGCGCGATGGGCGTCGCGCATGTCATCCGCCTGCTGGCCGATGAACTGGCCGTGGCCATGGCGCTCACGGGTTGCGCGACGGTGCCCGAGATCGATCGGGGCGTGATCTTCGGCTGAGCCGCCCCCTCCCTTTGCGAGGGAGCCATGCGGTAGCGCGGCATTGGCAGGCCGCTCGCTGCCATGGCAATGAGATGCTTCCTTTTCGCAACGAGGATGCCGGCGCATGCCCGAAGGCAAGATCTATATCGGTACCCGCCGCTACTCCTCCTGGAGCCTGCGTGGCTGGCTCGTGGTGAAGCTGGCCGGGCTGAATGTGGCCGAGGAAGTGCTCCCGCTCGCGGGCGGCAATTCGCCCGCGGTGAAGGCGGCGACGCCGGCCGGCATGGTGCCCTATCTCGAGCATCGCGGCGTGAACCTGTGGGAAAGCCTCGCGATCGCCGAATACTGCGCCGAGAACAACCCGAAGCTCTGGCCCGAGAACCCCAAGCTGCGCGCCTTCCTCCGCAGCGTCTCGGCCGAGATGCATGCCGGGTTCCGCGAGTTGCGGATGGCGATGCCGATGAATATCGGCCGCACCTTCCCAGGCCTGCGCCGCACCGAGGGCGCGCTGGCCGATATCGCGCGGATCGAGGCCATCTGGGCCGATGGTATCGCGATGAGCGGCGGCCCCTTCCTGCATGGCAAGACGCCGGGCGTGGCCGATGCGATGTATGCCCCCGTGGTCTGCCGCTTCCTGACCTGGCAGCCGGAACTCTCGGCGGTGAGCGAGGCCTATTGCAAGGCGTGGCGCGAGCATCCGCTGATGGAAGAGTGGTATGCGGCCGCGGCGGAAGAGCCGGCGGAGTGGCTGCTCGAGAAGTATGAGAATGTGACCGCCTGAGGCCGCATAAGGGGGAAGAAAGAATTCTTCCCCCTTAGACCCCCATCATCTTTTTCTGATTTCGGGTGCTGGAGGCGGACAACGTCCGCCGGGAACCGATAGAAAAAAGATGGGGGTCCGGGGGAATTCATTCCCCCGGTCTTCCGCTTATGATCGCTCCCATGAGCACCGCCACCTGCCTCGACCATATCGGCCTCTGCACGGCTGAGCCCGACAAGCTCTGGTCCACCTATGAGCGCCTCGGCTTCACCCTCACCCCGCCCAATCGCCAGTCCGGCAAGCGCCGTCCGGACTTGCCGGTGGAGCCTTTCGGCACCGGCAATCGCTGCGCGATGCTCAAGGCGGGCTATATCGAGCTGCTGGTGCTGATCGACCCGGCACTGCCCGATAACGGGCTGCAGCGCTTTCTCGACCGTTATGTGGGCATGCATATCCTGGCGCTAGGGATGGAGGAGGAGGAGGCGAATCTCGCCCGCCTCCGCCGCGCCGGGATCGAGATTCCGGGTGTCGCCTGGCTGGAGCGGCCGGTGGATGGGCCGGGCAGCGCGCTGGCCAAATTCGCCCGCCTGCCGCTGCCCGATGCGCCGGAAGGGCGCGTGCAACTCATCCGGCACCTGACGCCGGAGCTCATGTGGCAGACGGGGTGGATGACGCATGCCAATCGCGCCGAGCGGCTGGAGGAGGCCATCCTGGTGAGCGATGCGCCGGCCGAGGCGGCGGCGCGGCTCTCGCGCCTCGCGGGCCTGCCGCTGACGCCCGACCCGTTGGGCGGGTTCCGGCTGACCCTGCCGGGGCCCTGGGCGACGGGGCCGGATGGCGATGGCGGCTGCGTGCGCATCATCGGGCCGGAGGCGCTGCCCGCGCTGTTGCCCGGCGTGGAGGCGCCCGCCCTGCCCTTCCTCGCGGGCTTCGTGCTGCGGACGGGGGATGGGAATGCGGCCGTGCGCAAGATCCTGGAAGGGCTGCCGGTCGTGGAAGTCGCCGGGGGCCTGATGGTGCCGCCCGAAGCCGCCGGTGGCGCGGCGCTGGTTTTCAAGGCAGGGTGACCCCCAAGCGGTAGCGGTGGGATGGAACGATGGATCGGCGCGTCTGGGCCTGGGCCTCTTACGACTGGGCCAATTCGGCGTTCCCGACCGTGGTGTCGACCTTCGTCATCGCCGCCTATTTCAGCCAGGGCATCGCGCCTGATCCGGCGACCGGGCAGGCGCAATGGGGCTGGATGCAGACGCTGGCGGGCATCGTCATCGCCTTCGCCTCGCCGGTGCTGGGCGCCATTGCCGATGCGGGCGGGATGCGGCGGCGGATGCTCGCGGTGGCGACCGTCATCATGGCGGTGGCGACGGGGCTGATCTGGTTCGCCACGCCCTCGCCTTCCAGCACGCTCTGGGCGCTGGCCTGCGTGGGCATCGCGACCATCGCCTTCGAGGTGGGGACGGTCTTCTACAACGCGATGCTGCCCGACCTCGCGCCGCGCGAGAAACTGGGGAAGATTTCGGGCCTGGCCTGGGGCCTGGGCTATGCGGGCGGGCTCTGTTGCCTGGGCGTGGCGCTGGCGCTGCTGGTGATGCCGAACCCCTCGCCGCTGGGGCTCGATCGCGGTCAGGCCGAGCATGTGCGGGCGACGGCGGTGCTCGTGGCCGTCTGGGTCGCGGTATTCGGCTGGCCGGTGCTGGTGGCCCTGCCCGACCGCACGGCGCGGCGGCCCTGGCGCGTGGCGGCGAAGGAGGGGCTGGCCGAGATCATGGGCCTGGTGCGCCGCCTGCCGCAGACGCCGGTGATGGCGCGGTTCCTCATCGCGCGGCTTTTCTACACCGATGGGCTGAACACGCTTTTCGCCTTCGGGGCGATCTATGCGGCCGGTGTCTTCGGGATGGGCTTCGAGGAGATCCTGATGTTTGGCATCGCGCTGAACGTCACGGCCGGGCTCGGGGCGGCGGGGTTCGGGCTGATCGAGGACCGCTTCGGCTCGCGCAGCACGGTACTGGTCTCGCTGGGGGCGATGATCGTGCTGGGCGTCTCGGTGCTGCTGGTGACGGAAAAGCTGCATTTCTGGCTGCTGGCCATGGCGCTGGGCATTTTCATGGGCCCTTCCCAGGCCGCCTCGCGCACGCTGATGGCGAAGCTGGCGCCGAAGGAGGAGGTGACGGCCTGGTTCGGCCTCTTCGCCCTGTCCGGCCGGGTGACGGGCTTCATCGGCCCGGGCGCGCTGGCGCTGGTGACGGCGCTGACGGAAAGCCAGCGGGCGGGCATGGGCGTGGTGGTGGTGCTGCTCGCGCTGGGCCTGCTGATCATGCTGAAGGTGCGCGAGGCCGATTGAGAGGCAGGGCTGCGAAGGCTTGGCGAATGAACGGGCAGGCTACGACAGTCGTCGCATGATGCGACCTGCCGCAGGTCGCGAATGAACCGCTGACCGGAGTGTCGGCCAGGAAGGCAGCGTGATGACGCGCCCGCGTCCAGCGGGGCCCGTGCCCAGCGCGAAGGCTCGCGCCCTGGCGCGGCGCGTGGCATAAGGCGGGCCAAGGAACCGATGCCTCGAGGGATGCCCATCGTGCAGGTTCAGCCTCTTCAACCCCGCCCGGCCATCGCCCTTGCCTAAGCGTTCCGCCCCTGCCGTGCCGATGCTGAGCGACGAGGAGGTCCTCGCCTATTGGCAGGCGCTCGCCTCGCCGCTGAAGCGCAAGGCGGGGGGGAAGGGCTTCGTCGTCCGCAAGGGGAGCAATTCGCCGGTAGGCAGCGCGACCCCGGCATCGCGCCGCCGCGCCGCCCAGGGCCTGAGTGAGGGCGAGCAGGCCCTGTGGCATGCTTTCGTCGCGACCATCACGCCCCTGCCCGGCAAGACGCTGCCTGAAGGCTCCGTGCCGCCTCCGCCGCCGCTCCCTGCCCCGGCGCCGCCTTCGGCCGCCGCGGTGATGCCGCGCCCGGTGAGTAGCATCGAGTTGCAGGTGGGCGTGGCGCCTGGCGGGCTCGATGGCAAGCGTTGGAAGGAATTGCGCCGGGGCCGCACCAAGCCCGAGCGCAAGCTCGACCTGCATGGCAAGCGGGTGCAGGAGGCGCATACAGCCGTGCGCCGCTTCCTGCATGACGCGGTGGCCGATGGGCTGCGCTGCGTTGTCATCGTCACGGGCAAGGGCAGCACGGCGGAGGGTGGCATTCTGCGCCGCGAATTTCCGCATTGGCTGAATTCGCCCGAGTTGCGGCCGCTGATCCTCGGCGCCGCGCATCCGCATGCGGCCAATCCCGGCGCGGTGCATCTGCTGCTGAGGAAGCGGAAGTGACGCCTTTCGGCGCGCGGCTGCGGCAGCTCAGGGAAGAGAGGCGGGTGACGCTGACGGAACTGGCCACGGCGCTCCAGGTCTCGCCCGCCTATCTTTCTGCGCTGGAGCATGGCAGGCGCGGCAAACCCTCGACGGGGCTGATCCATCAGGTGAACGAGTTCTTCGGCCTGATCTGGGACGATGCGGAGGAGATGGTGCAACTCGCCAAGCAGTCGCACCCCCGGGCCAAGCTCGACACGGCCGGGCTTTCGCCCGAGGCGACGCGGGTGGCGAACCGTCTTTCCCGCGAAATCCGCGACCTGTCGCCCAGAGACCTAGCCGAGATTGAAGCCGTTCTCGATAGGGCACGCGCCAAGTAGTGTAGGTCCAGGGTCAAACGTATACGTTTGACCAGCCTCCTGGCGGGGTTCAGGGCAGAGCCCCGATCTTTTACTCGGAACCCCCGACCTTCAAGCCCAGCCTGAAATTTCCCGCTCGACCACTTGCCTGATCACTTCCATCCCGTCCTCGCTCGCATTCAGGCAGGGGATATAGGCAAACTTCTCGCCGCCATTATGCTCGAAGATTTCGCGGTTTTCGCCGTCGAGTTCTTCCAGCGTCTCCAGGCAATCGGCGACGAAGCCCGGCGCGAGGATGGCCATGCGCTTCACGCCCTTCTGGGCCAGGGCCTCGATGGTCTTGTCGGTATAGGGCTGCACCCAGGGATCACGCCCGAAGCGGGACTGGAAGGTGCAGAGCAGCTTCTCCTTCGACATGCCGAGGCGCTCGCGCAGGAGCCGCGCCGTCTTGAGGCAGAAGCAGTGGTAGGGGTCGCCCTCGCGCAGCGTGTATTCGGGCACGCCGTGGAAGGAGGCGAGGATGACCTCGGGCTCGAAATCGAGCTTCGCCAGCCCGCTTTCCACCGAGCGCGCCAGGGCCTCGATATAGAAGCCGTCATCATGCCAGGGGGCGGCGATGCGCAGCGCCGGCTGCCAGCGCTGTTTCATCAGGTGGCGAAAGGCCTCGTCGGCGACGGTGGCCGAGGTGGCGGCGGCGGCCTGGGGATAGAGCGGCACGACGAGGATACGGTCGCAGCCCTGGTCCTGCAGCGCCTTCATCCGGCTGGCGATGGAAGGCGTGCCGTAGCGCATGGCCCAGTCCACGACGATGCCGCGCGCGCCCGCATCGATGAGCGCCGGCAGAGCCTCGGCCTGGGCGCGGGTGATGGTGCGCAGCGGGCTCTCGTTGCGCGCCTTGTCCCAGATCTTCTCGTAATCCTTGCCCTTCGCGCCGGGGCGCTTGGTGAGGATGATGACGTTGAGGATGAACCACCATAGCGCGCGGTTCACCTCGATGACGCGCCGGTCCTCGAGGAATTCCTTCAGGTAGCGCCGCATGGACCAATAGTCGGTGCCATCGGGCGTGCCGAGATTGACGAGCAGCACGCCGACGCGGCGCGGCAGGACGGCGGGGTGGTTGGGCGGCAGCGGGGACATGGCGCTCAAATGGCCGTCCTTGGCGGATCTGCAAAGGGCTGAAGATAGCCCAGGACCACATCGATGCAGTGTTTTTCGCGCGCGGCCAGCGCTGCCTCGTCATTCATGCCGGGGCCGAAAATGGCCGCCAGCGTGTGCCGGTTGGCCACGTAGTAATGCCCGAGCCCGACGATGGTGACGTAGAGCTGGAGCGGATCGACGCCCTGGCGGAAGACGCCGGCGGCGACGCCGCGCTCGAGCACGCTGCGCAGGCTGTCAAGCAGGGGCGTGTAGAGGCCGCGCAGCCGCTCGCTCCGCTGGAGGTAGCTGGCGCGGTGGATATTCTCCTGGTTTACCAGGGCCACGTAATCAGGATGGGCCATGGTGTAGCGCAGGTTGAAGGCGACGAGCCTGGCCATGGCCTCGGGCGGGGGCAGGGCATCGACATTCAGCGCCCGTTCCTCGTCGCGCTTGGCGGCATAGACGGTTTCCAGCACCGTGAGCCAGAGCGCTTCCTTATTGCCGTAATAGGCATAGATCAGCCGCTTATTGGCCTCGGCCCGGGCGGCGATATCGTCCACCCGCGCGCCGGCCAGGCCCTTCTCGGCGAATTCCAGCCGGGCGGCGTCGAGGATGCGCTCGCGGATGGTCATGCTGCGGCCCCGGCGAGGCAGGGCCGGGCTGGTCGGGTTCTTGGCCATTGAGCGTGCATCTTGGCACGGCCCGGCGAGGCTGCCCATCGGGGGGCTGCCACTTGACCGGTTCATTTCGTGCCTGGACAGGAACATTCCTTTTCATATGATCCTGGTCATCGAGGGACGGGAGAGGCACGATGAGCGCATTGCGCGTGGCCATTCTGGGTGGGGGCAACGGCTCCTTCGCCGCGGCGGCCGACTTCTCCCGCGCCGGCCACGAAGTGCGCTTCTGGCGCCGGGATGCGGCGGCCGTGGCGGCGCATCGCGCGGCGGGCGGCACCATCGCGCTGAGGGATTCCACGGGCCTGCATGAGACGCGCCCCACCCTCATCACCAGCGACATCGCCGAGGCGGTGAAGGGCGCCGAGCTGATCCTCTGCCCCACGCCCGCGACGGCGCAGGCGGATATCGCGGCCCTCCTGGCCCCGGTGCTGGAGGATGGGCAGGTCGTCTTCCTGCCGCCCGGCACGCTGGGCTCCGTGCTCATGGCCAAGGCGCTGCATGACAGCGGCCGCCGGCCGGCGGTGGCCTTCGCCGAGACGGGCACCCTGCCCTGGCTCGCCCGCAAGCGCGGGCCGCATGAGGTGGCGATCACGGTGCGGGCCAAGCGCCTGCCGGTGGGCGTCTTCCCGCTGGAGCGGGCGGATATGGCGCTGGCGGTGATCGGCAAGGCCTTTCCCGGCGTGATCGAGCCCTGCGGCGATGCGCTCTCGGGCGCACTGATGAATGCGGGCGCGATCATCCATCCGCCGCTGATCGTCATGAATGCCAGCCCGCTCGAGCATTTCGAGAAATGGGACATCCATAACGAAGGCACCGTCCCCGCCATTCGCCGCACGACCGATGCGCTGGATGCAGAGCGCATGGCGGTGCGCGAGGCGCTGGGCTATGGCGCGCCGCATTTCCCCCTGGCCCATCACTACGCCAAGGAGGGCGAGGAATGGATGTATGGCCGCGCCTCGCATGACCGGCTGACGGAATCCGGCGACTGGCGCGAGAAGATCGTCCTGACGCGGCATCGCTACATGATGGAGGATCTGAAGCTCGGGCTTTCGCTCATCATCTCCGCGGCCGCCCTCGCCCGCGTCGAGACGCCGCTGGCCCGCGCCTTCTCCGCCATCGGCGCGGCGATCCGGGGCGAGGCGCCGAGCCATGCGGGCCGGACGCTGGCCGATGTGGGGCTGGACCCGGCCGATCTCCCCGCCGTTCGCCAGGTGCTGCAGCATGGCTTCTGAACGCGGGCTCATCGCCTGCCTCGGGGCGGGGCGGATGGGGCGGGGCATCGCCGTGCAATTCGCTTATGCGGGGCATGAGGTGGCGCTGCTGGACGTGAAGCCGCGCGCGCCTGAAGCCTTCGCGGCGCTGCGCGAGGAGGCGCTGGGCGAGATCGGCGCCTCCCTCACCACGCTGGCGGAACTGGGGCTTTTCGACGCTGGCCATGTCCCTGCCCTGCTCGCCCGCGTGCGCGTGTTGCCGGAAGCGGAGGCGCCCGGCGCGCTGGCGGCGGCGCCGATCGTCTTCGAGGGCGTGCCGGAAATCCTCGACCTGAAGAAGGAGGCGCTGGCCCACGCCTCGGCCCTGATGGCGCCGGATGCGATCCTGGCCTCGACCACCTCGACCATCCTGGTGGACGATCTTTCGCCGGCGGTGGCGGGGCCTGAGCGCTTCCTCAATGCCCATTGGCTGAACCCGGCCTATATCATCCCCCTCGTTGAGGTCTCGCCCGGCAAGGGCACCGACCCCGCCGTCACCGCCCGGCTCAATGCCGTGCTGGAGAGCGTGGGCAAGGTGCCGGTGGTCTGCGCCGCGAGCCCGGGCTTCATCGTGCCGCGCATTCAGGCGCTGGCCATGAACGAGGCGGCGCGCATGGTCGAGGAGGGCGTGGCGAGCGCGGAGGAGATCGACAAGGCCGTCAAATACGGCTTCGGCTTTCGCTTCGGCGTGCTTGGCATGCTGGAATTCATCGATTGGGGCGGCGGCGATATTCTCTATCATGCCAGCCGCTATCTCACCGGCGCGCTGGGCCATGAGCGGTATCGCGCGCCGGAGATCGTCGAGCGCAACATGCGCGAGGGCCGCATCGGCTTGCGCACTGGGCAGGGTTTCCTCGACCATGCGGGGCGTGACCCGGAAGCCTATCGCCGCCAGCGTCTGGGCGCGCTCGTTGACCGCTTGCGGGCCGAAGGGCTCGCGAGGCCACCCGTTCTGCCGGACTGAAGGGCAGGCGGAAAAAACCAAGACGATAACAGGGAAGTCAGGAACCGGCGGCCGTCACGAGACAGAGTGGAGACCGCTGCATGCTGCGTAGACGAGATCTGGGCCTGATGGCCGCCGCCGGGATCGGTGCGGGCATCGCCCCGCGCGTTCAGGCGCAACCGGCCGGCTGGCCCGACAGGCCGCTGCGCTGGGTGGTGGGCTATGCGCCCGGCGGGGCGAGCGACATTTTCGCGCGCATCATCGGCAAGCAGATGTCGGTGGGGCTCGGGCAATCCGTCGTGGTCGAGAACCGGCCGAGCGGCGGCGCGATCATCGCGACGGAAGCCGTGATCCGCGCGCCGGCCGATGGCTATACGCTGCTGCATGTCGATAACGGCATTCTCGTCTACAACCCGGCGCTCTACGCGAAGCTGCCTTTCGACCCGGACAAGGAACTGACCAGCATCGGCTTCATCGGGCGCTTCCCCATGCTGGTCATGGTGCGGCAGGAAAGCCCCTATCAGGATTTCGCCTCTCTGCTGGCGGCGTCGAAGACGAAGCCCCTCACCTATTCCACCCCCGCCGTCGCGAGCCCCCATCACCTCGCCATGGAGGTGCTGAAGCGCCGCTCGGGGCTGGAGGTGAACCATGTGCCCTATCGCGGCACCCCGGCGGCGCTGAACGACATGCTCTCGGGCGTGGTGGATTGCTCGCTCGTGGCGCTGGCCAATGCCATGCCGCTGATGGCCGCCGGGCGGGCGCGGGGCCTGCTCGTGGTGGGCGATAGCCGCGCCACTGCGGCCCCCCAGGTGCCCTGCGCGACCGAGCTGGGCTATCAGGCCGTGGCCTATGGCTGGCAGGGCATGAGTGTCGCAGCCGGGACGCCGCCGGCCATCGTGGCGCGGCTCAACGCGCTGATGATCGAGGCGATCAAGAGCCCCGAGGTCGCCAAGCAACTGGTGGAGACCGGGACGGAGCCGGTGCTGCACAGCCCGGCGCAGATGCAGCAATTCGTGGAGGCGGAGAATGCCGTCTGGCGGCCGCTGATCAAGGAATTGGGGATCAGGCTGGACGCCTAGGCGCCCCCGGCCGGGCCGGTCATTCCCGGCCGAAGGAAATCCCCGTCATGGCCGAGCCGATGCGGGCGGAGGCGAATTGCTGCACCAGGCCCTGGCGCGTCAATTCGTTATGCCGGGCGATGATGGCCCGGGCCGCTTCCGGATCGCGCGAGCGGAGGATCTCGACGATGCGGTGATGATCGTCCTTCGTCTCGTCATTCACGTCCCGCAGCCGGGCGCCGAGATAGAAGAAGCGCTCCAGCTCGTCGATGATGCGCTCGAGCTGGAGATAGAGCCGCTCATTGCCCGAGGCGCGGGCGATGGCGACGTGGAAATCACGGTTCGCCTTGATGAAGCGCTTGAGGCTCGGCTGCTCCTGCCGGTCATAGACGACATCGGCGAGGGTATTGAGCTGGGCCAGCTCGGCTTCCGTGATGCGGGCGCAGGCCAGTTCGGCCGCGCCGGCTTCCAGGATGGTGCGCAGCTCGAAGAGCTGGTTCATGTCGCCGAAGGTGATGGGCACCACCTGGTAGCCCCGGCGGGGGAAGGTGCGCACGAAGCCTTCGGAACGCAGGGTGGCCAGCGCCTCGCGCACCGGCGTCTTGCTGACCTGGAAACGCTCGGCCAGTTCGGCTTCCGACAATTCGCGCCCCGGCTCCAGCTCGCAGGTCAGGATTTCGGCGCGGAGCAGGGCATAGACGCGCTCGGTCAGCGACGAGGGCCTGGCCGGGCGACGGCTGCTGGCCCGGGGCGGCACGGCGCGGGTCGTCCGAGGCTTGCGCGTCGTGTCGGAGGTGGCGCTCATGCTAACGTGTTTCCGTGCCGGGCGGAGAAGATGGTAGCCTCGTTGAACGATGGCTCTCTATTGCCAATAGGCCGCAAAGCGGCCGGGCGCCAGCGAAATATCTCTCGTCATATATCAGAGACACGTCATCCCCAGGCGATGCAGGCCTGTGATATGGATTGGGCCGCTTCCATCACCATGGGCGCATAGCGCCGCTCCATCGCCTCGGGCGAGAGGCGGGAGCGGAGCGTGGCGATGTTGAGCGCCCCCAGCGGCCGGCCGCGCCCGTCCTTGATCACGGCGGCGACGGCCATGTCGCCGTGATAGATTTCCTCGAAGGTGGTGGCATAGCCGCGCCGCGCGGTGAGGGCGATCTTCTCCATCAGCGGCTCCATCTCCCAGATCGTCGAGGGCGTCAGGGGCTTACGGTCGGAGGCGAGGAGGATGGCCCGCGCCTCCTCCGGTGGCAGCGCGGCGAGGATCGCGATGCCGGGCGATGTGCAATAGACCGGGTGGCGCGAGCCGATGGTGACATCGACATTCAGCACATGCCGCCCGATCATGCGCGTGACGAAAAGAACCTCGCTGCCGTCGCGCACGCTGAGATTGACGGTCTCCTGCGTCTCGCGGCTCAGATGCTGGATATAGGGCCGCGAGACGGCGAGCAGCGGATCGGTCGTCATGAAGCGGTTGGCGATGTCCAGCGCGCGAACGGTGAGCGCGAAGCGCTTGCTCCGCAGATCCTTCCGCAGATAGCCGAGGCTCACGAGCGTATGGGCGAAGCGCTGCGTCGCGCTGCGATCGAGCCCGGCGGCGGTGGCGAGTTGGGTGAGGCTGAGCGTCGGGTTCTTGGCATCGAAGGCCAGCAGCAGGGAAAAGGCCTTGCCCACCGACTGCACCAGGAGAGGATCGCGCTCGGTCTCGGATGTGCCGTCTGGCATGGGGCCTCGCTTGCTGACCCCCTCATGCTGGGGCGAGTTTAATCACTATGCAATAATCGAAAGCGCAGTCCAGTTTTTCTCTTTTCAGCCTCGCCGGTTTGGGTTGATGATCTGGATCAGGAAGACGCGCACAGCACCGGAACCGCGATTGATCCCCATGGGCGACACAACGCCTGTGACAGATCGATCGCTCCCACATTTTCCAGGCCGCAAGCCGGGAGAAGACAGGAGGGGTTCCCATGGGTGTGCGTAAAAGGCGGATGAGCCTCGGGCTCTCGATCGCCAATCTCGGCTATCATTATGCGGCCTGGCGCCATCCCGGCGTGCCGGCGGATGGCAATATGCGCTTCGCGCATTATCGCCACTGCGCCGCGCTGGCCGAGCGTGGGAAGTTCGACCTCATCTTCCTCGCGGATTCCTCGGCCGTTCGCGATCTCGACAATACCGCCATCGCGCGCGAGCTGGAGCATCAGCTCGTCAAGCACGAGCCCATGGCGCTGCTCGCCGCCATGTCCACCTGCACGAAGCATGTGGGCCTCGTGGCCACGGCTTCGACCACCTATTACCAGCCCTATAACCTGGCCCGGATGTTCGCCACGCTCGATATCCTGAGCAATGGCCGCGCGGGCTGGAACATGGTGACAAGCTTCTCGCTCGACGAGGCGCGGAATTTCGGCCTCGACCGCGTGCTGCCCTCGGATGTGCGGCATGAGCGCGCGACGGAATTTCTCGAGGTCTTCAAAGGCCTTTTCGACAGTTTCGACGATGGCGCCATTCCCATCGACAAGGCCAGCGGCATTTTCTTCGACCGCACGCGCACGCATCTGCTGAACTTCAAGGGCAAGCATTTCGACGTGCGCGGCCCGCTCGATACGCCGACGACGCCGCAGCGGCAGATCCCCGTTTTCACCGCTGGCGAAAGCGAGAATTCGCAGGAACTGGCGGCGCGCGCGGCCGATGTGGTCTATGGCGGCCAGCCGGATATCGCCTCCGCCCGCGCCTATTACGCCTCGCTGAAGGGGCGCCTCGCGAAATACGGGCGCAGCCATGACGATCTGAAGGTTATGCCCGGCATCATGCCCTTCGTCGGCCGCACCATGGACGAAGCGCGCGCGAAATTCGACCGGATGCAGGAATTGATCCTGCCGCGCCTCGGCCTCGGCCTGCTCGTGGTCAACGGCTTTCCCGACTATACCGGCTACGATATCGACGGGCCCATTCCCGAGGATGTCGAGGATGGCAAGCAGCTTTCGCCCACCAACAGCAAGGGCGGCTTCTCGGCGAAGCTGATGGCGGAAGCGCGGCGCGACAATCTCACCATCCGCGGGCTCTATGAGCGCGTCTCGGCCGGCTTCTGGCATATGGGCGTGGTCGGCACGCCGACGAGCATCGCGGACCTGATGGAAGAGTGGTTCACGACCGGCGCGGCGGACGGATTCAACATCCAGTCGCCCTGCATCCCTGTCGATTCCGAGGCTTTCGTCGAGCTGGTGATCCCCGAGCTGCAGCGGCGGGGCCTCTTCCGCACGGAATACGAGGGCACGACGCTGCGCGAGCATCTGGGCCTCAAACCCGCCGTCAGCCGTTATGCCGAGCCCATGCGCGCGGCGGGGAACTGAGCCATGAGGAGAAAAATGCGCCTCGGCCTCTCCATCGCGAACCAGGGTTATCACTATGCTGCCTGGCGCCTGCCGGAGAGCCCGGCGGATAACGGCCTTTCCCTCGCGCATCATCTGGAATGCGCGCAGATCGCCGAGGCGGGGAAGATGGATTTCCTTTTCTTCGCCGATCAGGCCGCCGTGCGGAACACCGATGATCCGCGCATCCGGCGCGACATGGAACAGGGCCATCTGAAGCTGGAGCCGACCATCCTCTGCTCCGCCCTCGCTGCCGTGACGGAGCATGTGGGCTTCGTGATGACGGCTTCGACGAGTTATCTGGAGCCCTATTCCCTCGCTCGCCGCCTGGCCTCCATCGACCATATCAGCAATGGCCGCGCCGCCTGGAATCTCGTGACCAGCACGAGCGTGGATGAGGCGAAGAACTTCGGCCGCCAGGGACCGGAAAGCTCGCAGAAGCGCCATGAGCGCGCGGCCGAGTTCCTCGACGTCATGCGCGGCCTCTGGGATAGCTGGGACGACGATGCCTTCATGCGCGACAAGGCATCGGGCCAGTATTTCGACCGCAGCAAGTTCCATTTCCTCGATCATGCCGGCGAGAACTTCAAGGTTCGCGGCCCGCTCGATACCGCCCGGCCGCCGCAGGGCTGGCTGCCGCTGGTCACCGCCGGCACCTCGCCCAATTCGCAGGATTTCGCCGCCGAACATGCGGACCTGCTCTATAGCGCGCAGCCGACGCTACCGCTGGCGCAGGAATACTATGCCTCGGTGAAGAAGCGCCTGGCCGCCGCCGGCCGCGCGCCCGATGCGCTGCGCGTGATGACCGGCATGATGCCGATCGTCGGCCGCACGGAGGAAGAGGCCAAGGCCAAGTTCCAGCGCGCGCAGGACCTGCTCGACCCGAAGGTCGCGCATGGGATGCTGATCATCAACCACTTCCCCGATCTCAGCCATCTGCCGCTCGATGCGCCGGTGCCGGATCTGTCCATGACCGACCATCACAACACGCCGGGCCGCGATGCGAGCTTCACGCTGACCATGATGGAACGGGCACGGCGCGAGAAGATGACGATCCGTGATCTCTTCGCCGCCGTCTCCGCCGGCTTCTGGCATCTCGGCGTGATCGGCACGCCGCAGAAGGTCGCCGATACGATGGAACAGTGGTTCACCGAAGGTGCCGCCGACGGCTTCATCATCCAGCCGCCTTGGCTGCCCGGCTCGGCGCGCGATTTCGTCGAGCTGGTGATCCCGGAACTGCAGCGCCGGGGCCTGTTCCGCACCGAATACGAAGGCCGCACCCTTCGCGAAAATCTCGGCCTGCCCTGGGTTCCGAGCCGCTACGCGACATCGACGGCCGCCTGAATTCCTCTCGATCATCCGCAAACGGAGACATGCCGCATGACTATCTCCCGTTTTCCGAACATCATTCTGCCGCGACGTTTTCTGCTGGGCGGTGCCGCCGCCCTGGGTGCGGCGGCGCTGACGCCCTCGCGCGCCGCCTATGCCCAGTCGGGCACCCCGCCGCGCAAGGGCGGCGTGCTGCGCTTCTGCCGCCCAGATCCGCCGGACATGCTCGAGCCGATGCAGACGAATTCCTTCTCCGGGATGGAATTCTCGCAGATGGTCTATGACAATCTCGTCATCCTCGACGATAACGGCCAGCCCCTGCCCCAGCTCGCCACGGCTTGGGAAGGGCTCGATCACGGGCAGGAATGGCTCATCACCCTGCGCGAGGGCGTGAAGTTTCATGATGGCCAGACGCTGACCTCGGCCGATGTCGCCGCCACCATCGAGCGTTCGATGGATCGTGCGCGCGCCGGTGCGGGCTTCGGCGCCTATGGCCCGGTGCAGAGCGTCTCGACCGAGGGGCCGAGCAAGGTGCGCGTCAAGATGACGATGCCCTTCGGCGAATTCCCCGTCGTGCTCGCCTTCCGCTCTTGCCGCATCCTGCCCGCCAAGGGCATCGACAATCTGCGCGAGGCGCCGAACGGCACCGGTCCTTTCAAGTTCAAGGATTTCCAGCCGGGCAGCTCCATCACTGTCGAGAAGTTCGACGGCTATTGGAACCCGGATGTGCAGCATCTCGACGGCGTTCGCATGGTCTTCATCCGCGAGGCGGTGGCCATGCAGGCGGCGCTGCGCGGGGGGCAGGTGGATCTCATCACGCAGATTCCGCTCGAGACCTATCTGACCATGCGCAATGCGCGCGGCTTCAAATCCTATTCCGCGCCGACGGGCGATTATCACACCATCCAGATCATGGGGAATATGGACCCCTTCAAGAATGCCAAGGTGCGCCAGGCATTCCAGTATATTCCCGACCGCAAGGCGATCGTCGCCTCGGCGCTCTTCGGCCAGGGTGTGCCGGGCAATGACGTGACGCTGCCGCCGGGGAATTTCTATCTGCCGGACCTGCCCGTCATCGAACAGGATCTGCCGAAGGCGAAGAAGCTGCTGGAGGAAGCCGGCGTCAAGGACCTCACCATCGACGCCTATACCACCAGCGACCGCCAGCCCGCGCCGAAGATGATCCTGGCCTTCTCCGAGGCCGCGGCCAAGATCGGCGTCACCGTGCGCGTGCGCGACATTCCCTATACGGAATACGCCGCCAATGTCGCGCGCAAGATGCCGATGTATTCCTCCTACTTCTCCGGCTCGGCCACGCTTTACGATGCCATCTACAAGATCCATCACAGCAAGGGCATCTACAACTACGGCAATACGGAAGTGGCGCCGGGGCTGGACGCCAAGCTCGACTCCATGATCGCCGAGGTCGATACCGCCAAGCGCAAGGAGATCGCGGGCGATGTGCTGCGGCTGCTCCAGGCGAATAGCGATCGCATGGTGCCCTATTTCCGCAACTATGTCGGCGTCACCTCCGATAAGGTGCAGGGCTTCCAGCCGCCGAAATACGGCACGATCGAGACGCGCGGCATGTGGCTGAGCGCGTAATCGGATGCAGGCGCTCGGCTTCATCATCCGCCGCGTCCTGCTGCTGGTCGTGGTGCTCTTGGCCGTCTCGGTCCTGACCTTCGCCATCGTCAACGTGCTCCCGGGCGACGTGGCGACGGCGGTTCTGGGCGATATGGCGACACCCGACCAGGTCACGGCGCTGCGGGCGGCCCTCGGTCTCGACCAGCCCTTGGCCGAGCGCTACTTCCATTGGCTTCTTGCCGTGCTGCACGGGGATTTCGGCAAGTCGCTGCAACATGGCCAGCCCATCGCACCGATGCTGATGGGCCGGCTGGGCAATTCGGCCATCCTTGGCTTGATCACGCTCGCCATCGCGGCGCCGCTCGCCGTCGCATTGGGCATCGTGGCGGCGCTGAAGCCGGGCGGGACGCTCGATCGCATCATCGGCGCCATCGCCGTCGGTGCCTATGCCCTGCCTGAATACGTCATTGGCCTGCTCGCCATTCTCGCTTTCAGCATCTGGCTCGATATCCTCCCGGGATCGAGCCTGATGGACCCGAACGAGAACCCGCTGACCCGGCCCGAGGCGTTGATTCTGCCCATCGGCGTGCTCATCACCGGCATGCTCGCCTTCATCAGCCAGATCACGCGCGCCAGCATGATCCAGGTGATGGGCAGCGCCTATGTGCGCACGGCGATCCTCAAGGGCGTGCCGCAATGGCGCGTGGTGATGAAGCACGCGCTGCCCAACCTCCTCCCGCCCACCATCGCGGAGATCGGGATGTATTTCGGCTATGTCATCGGCGGCCTCGTCGTCGTGGAGACGCTCTTCTCCTATGCAGGCCTCGGCCAGCTCGTCACCAATGCCGTCAGCTATCGCGACGTGCCGGTGATCCAGGCCGTGGTGCTGCTCGTCGCGGCCGCTTACGGCATCGGCAATCTCATCGCGGACGTGGCCGCGCTGCTGCTCAACCCGAGGCTCCGGTCATGAGCGGCGCGGCCATCACGGCGCGGCGCAAGCCGCTCCTGCCCCGCATCGGCCCGGCGGATCTCGCCGGGGCGATCATCGTCATCCTCATGATATTTCTCATCGCCTTCGGCGGCTTGGTCTCGCCTTATTCCGCGACGGCTTTCGATCCGATGCATTCGCTGGAAGCCCCGAGCCTCGCCTTCCCCTTCGGCACGGACGAGTTCGGCCGCGACGTCTTCTCCCGCGTGCTCACCGGCGCGCGGCCCACGCTGCTGCTGGCCATCGGCGCGGCGGCCCTCGGCGTGGCGCTCGGCACCGTCACGGGTCTGACCGCGGGCTATCGCCCCGGCGTGGTGGACGAGACGATCATGCGCGTCATGGATGCGCTCATGTCCTTCCCCGGGCTCATCCTCGCCATGCTCGTGGTCGTCATGCTCGGCCCGGCGCCGATCAATGTCATCGCCGCCATCGCGCTCGTATTCTGGCCACGCTCGGCGAGGCTGGTGCGCGCCGTCGTCGTCGATCTCGCCAAGCGCGAATTCATCGAGGCGGCGCGGTCGCGCGGCGAAACCTCCTCCTTCATCCTCTTCCGCGAGTTGCTGCCGAATGTGCTACCGATCATCGTGGTGGATTTCTCCCTGCGCGTGACCTCGGGCATCCTCCTTGCCGCCTCGCTCGCCTATCTCGGCATCGGCGTCACGCCGCCCACGCCGGCCTGGGGGCTGATGGTGCGCGACGGGCAGCAATTCATTGAGATCGCGCCCTGGCTCGTGATCTTTCCCTGCCTCGCCATCGCGCTGGCTTCCATCGGCACCGTGCTGCTCGGCGAGCGGCTGCGGCACAAGCTCGCTCTGCCGGGCGGCGGGAGGGTCCGTTGAACGCCATGAGCAAGATCGTGCCGCCCGTCCTCGACGTCCGCCATCTCAGCATCACCTACGGCGCGCTCAAGGCTGTGCGCGACGTCTCCTTCAGCATCGCACCCGGCGAGGCGCTGGGGCTGATCGGCGAGAGCGGCTCGGGCAAGAGCAGCATCGCCTATGCCGTGATGCGCTACATCAAGGGCGATGCGGCCGGCGAGGTGCATGTCGCCGGCCAGGACATCATGGCCCTGTCCGAGACGGCGCTGGCCAAGATGCGGGGCAAGACGGCGGCGATGGTCTATCAGGACCCGATGTCGGCGCTGAACCCCGCGATCAAGGTGGGCGAGCAGATTGCCGAGGCCATCAGGCTCCATGGTAAGCTCGGCAAGGCCGAGGCCTGGGCGCGAAGCGTCGAGTTGCTGACGCGCGTGCATCTCCCGCGCCCCGCCGATATCGCGCATCGCTACCCGCATCAGCTCTCGGGCGGTCAGCAGCAGCGCGTGGTCATCGCCATGGCCCTGGCCTGCGATCCGCAACTGCTCATCATGGACGAGCCGACCACGGGGCTCGACGTCACGACCGAGGCGGTCATTCTCGACCTGGTCAACGAGCTTCGCCGCGAGACGGGCGTGGCCGTACTCTTCATCAGCCACAATATGGGCGTGGTCGCGCAAGTTTGTGACCGCGTCGGCGTTCTCTATGCGGGCCAGCTCGTGGAAGAGGGCACCGCGCAGCAGGTGCTGCGTGCGCCGCGCCATCCCTATACGGTCGCGCTCATGCGCGCGATGCCGGGCATCGACGGCCCGCGCCGCCGCCTCTCCGCCATTCCTGGCCGCCTGCCTGACCTGCGCAATCCGCCCACGGGCTGCATTTTCGTCGCCCGCTGCGCCATTGCCAGCAGCGAGTGCCAGACGAGGATGCCCGCGCTGGAAGCGGCCGATACGCATCGCAGCCGCTGCCATTATCGCGACGAGATCGAGCAGCGCATGCCGCCCGAGCCGCTGGTGGAGGAGGCCGATCTCGCCGAGGCTGCCGGTGCGCGCCCGCGGCTGCAGATCGTCGATATCCGCAAGACTTTCCGCGCCCGCCCTGCCCTGCCCTTCATGCGCGCGCCCGCGCCGGTGCATGCGGTCGATCACGTGACGCTCGATATCGCGCCTGGCCGCACCCTCGCGGTCGTGGGCGAAAGCGGCTCGGGCAAATCCACCCTCGCCCGCTGCGTCGCCGGCCTCATCGTGCCCGAGCAGGGCGCGATCCGGCTGGAGAACGAAGTGCTGGACCCGCTGGTGCAGAAGCGCGATCGCGTGGCGCAGCAGGCGGTGCAATTCGTCTTCCAGAACCCCGATGCCGCGCTCAACCCGCACTGGACGGTAGCCGAGATCGTCGGCCGCCCGATGCGCCTCTATGGCAAGGATCTCGATCCGCGCGGCCTCCGCCATCGCATCATCGAACAGCTGGAGGCGGTGAAGCTCAGCGAGCGCTATATCGACCTCTATCCGCGCGAAATGTCGGGCGGCGAGAAGCAGCGCGTCTCCATCGCCCGCGCCTTCGCCGCCCGGCCTCGCCTCATCATCTGCGACGAGCCCACCTCGGCGCTCGATATTTCCGTCCAGGCCGCGATCCTCAACGAGTTGCTCGCGCTGCAACGCCAGCACGGCACCTCCTATCTCTTCATCTCGCATGATCTCGGCGTGGTGCGGCATGTCGCCCATCAGGTCGCCATCATGCGTCATGGAAAGATCGTGGAACACGGCCCGCCTTCCGCCGTCTTCGGCGCACCGCGTGAGGATTACACGCGCGCGCTGATCGCCGCCATTCCAACGCTCGAGCCGCGCAGCGCGCCCGTGCTCCTGACCGCATAAGAGGATTTCCGACTATGGCTCCCCGCATGATGAGGCTCGGCATGTCGATGCGCGGCATCGGCTATCACCCGGCCGCCTGGCGCCATCCCGATGTGCCGGCCGATGGCACGCTGCGTATCGAGCACTATGTCCGCAACGCGCAGACGGCCGAGCGCGGGCTCTTCGACATGGTCTTCTTCGCCGATGGCATCGCGATCCGTGAGAAGGACCTGCCGCCCGGCTCCCTCGCCCGATCCGGCTTCGAGCTGGCGGAGATGGAGCCGCTGACGCTGCTGCCCGCGCTCGCCATGGTCACGAAGAATATCGGCCTCGTGACCACGGCTTCCACCACCTATAACGAGCCCTATCACCTCGCGCGGAAATTCGGCACGCTCGACCTCATCAGCAAGGGCCGCGCGGGCTGGAACATCGTCACCTCATGGTCCGATGCCGAGGGGCGCAATTTCAACCGCGACAAGCATCTCGACTACGACACGCGCTACGAGCGCGCCGCTGAATTCGTCGAGGTGGTCAAGGGCCTTTGGGATAGCTGGGAGCCCGGCGCGCTGATCTATGACCGTGCCTCCGGCGTCTTCTACGACGAGGCGCGGATGCATGAGCTGAACCATATCGGCAAGCACTTCAAGGTGAAGGGCCCGCTCAACGTCGCCGATATGCCGCAGGGCCGCCCGGTGCTCTTCCAGGCCGGTGCGGCAGGGCAGGGGAGGGACATCGCCGCCCAGCATGCCGAGGTGATCTACGCCGCGCAGGACACGATCCAGGATGCGAAGGCCTATTACGATGACGTGAAGGGCCGCCTCGCCCGCCACGGCCGCGAATGGGACGATCTGAAGATCATGCCCGCGCTGCGCCCCGTCGTCGCGAAAACGCGCGCGGAGGCGCAGGCCAAGTTCGACCAGCTCCAGGAACTGCTGGACCCGCTGGTCGGCCTCGCCCGCGTCTATAACGAGTTCGGCGATCTCACCGGCCATGATCTCGACGGCCCGGTGCCCGAGCCCAAGGGTGAGCCGCAGGTGCGCAGCGCCGCCGAGCGCATCCTGGCCCGCGCCAGGCGCCACAACCTCACCATCCGCCAGCTCTGCCAGCAGATGGCGGGCGAGGGGAATTCCTGCGTCATCGGCACCGCCGCCGATGTGGCCGACAAGATGGAGGAATGGTTCACCGCCGGGGCCTGCGACGGTTTCAACATCACGCCCAATCAGCTACCGGGCGGTTGCGATGACTTCGTCGAATTCGTGACGCCCGAGTTGCAGCGGCGCGGCCTGTTCCGCAAAGCCTATGAAGGCGCCACGCTGCGCGAGAATCTGGGTCTGAAGCGCCCGGTAAATCGTTACGTCGCCGCGAGGCTCGCCGCCGCCGCCGAATGAAGGCGAGGCAACGAAAGTCGAGATGATGCGTTTGCGTCCCCGTCCGGTCAGGAAAGGCCGGACGAGGAGGCCGGAATGCACGGATCGCGGAAATGGCTGCTGGGCCTTATCCCCCTTGTCGCGCTCGCCGCCTGCAATGGCGAGGATCGCGAGGAGTCGCGCGGTGAATCGCAGAACTCGACCGCTGTCGTCGAGGCGGTGAAGACGCGCCTGAGCGAGGAGGCCCGAGCGCCCGTGACGCTGCGCGGCGTGCAGGTCTATAGCCAGGCCGCGCCGCAGCTCACCGCCATTTGCGGGCAGGTGAAGATGAATCCCGACCAGCCCGGCGCGTATACGCTCTTCGTCGCCCTGGCGCGGGAGGATGGCGGCCAGACGCGCGTGACGGAGCAATACGTCGCGAATTCCGGCCCTAATGCCTCGCGGGTTTTCGTCGAGACGGTGTCGCGTTGCTACCAGGAGGGCGGCCCGCCCGCGCTTCAGCGTGCGAGCGCCCCGGCGCCGCTGCCCGTCGTGCCCGATACGCTGCCGCTCTCGGCCCAGGCGCCCGTGCAGGGCAAGCAGCAGGCCACGCGCGGCCAGCAGCAGGCCGAGGCGGCCCAATCGTCATCCGGCGCGCCGCTCCGCCAGATCACGCTCCGCAGCAACGGCAATCTCCGCGCCAATCCCAATGGCGGCGGCGAGGTGCTGCAGGTGGTGAGCCAGGGGACGGGCATGTCGGTCTTCGGCGAGGCGCCTGGCGGCTGGCTCCAGGTGGGGCAGGATCAGCCGATCGGCTGGCTGCATAGCAGCCTGGTCAATCGCAACTAGGGCGTGAGCCGCCAGAGCAGGCTCACCGGCCCGCCCAGCCAGGGCGCCTGATAGGGGCGGAAAGGCTTGATCGCGGCCTCGATTTCAGGGTCGCGGACCAGGCTCAGCCCGATCTCCAGCCCCGCGCCTTGGCTCAGCGGGCTGCTGCCCTTGAGCCAGGGGTCTTCCTGCGTGGCCCCGGCCAGAAGCTCGATCCGCGCCGGGTCCTTCACGGCGCGGAAGGTGAAGAGCATGAGGCGCCGCAGCGCGGCATATTCCTCTCCCGTGATCCGCACCCGGTTCACCCCGCCCATCCTGGCGAGGGCAGCCAAAGGCTGCAGCGCGAAGAGGTGGTAATGCAGCGCCATGGGGCCGCGCATCAGCTCCAGCGGCAGCGCGCCCTCGGCCGTGACATGCGCGAAGCCATAGCGCGCCCGGCCCACGCCCCATTCGAGCAGCGCCCTGTCGCCCGAGGCGATGCCCGCCGCCGCGACCGCGAGGCCGGCCCAGTAGAGGTGGTTATTGGCCACGTCGGTCAGGCCCGGCTTCGGCGCCCGGTCGTAATAGGGCTTCACCGAAAGCGCGACCTGCCGCAGCCATTCCGACACGCGGGCCTTGGCGGGTTCATCGAGCCCCGGGGCGTCGCGGATGGCCAGGAAGGCGAGAGCCGCGCCGCCGAGGGTCCATTTCCGCAGATATCCGCCTTGCTGGTTGAAGAAGCCCATCAGCGCATAGTCCTTCGCCCAGGCATCGAGCTGGGCGAGAGCACAGGCGGCGGCTTCGGGCTGGCGCGGCTTGGCCATCACCCAGCGGGTGGCGGCCTTCTCCACGCCTTCCAGCCAGTCGGTCATCGGCCGGCTGCTTTCCTGATTGGCCTGGAGCCGCTGCTCGTCGATCCGGGAATGCGCCGGGTCGGTGTAATAGGAGGTGCCGGTCATGTCCCGCACGGCCGGCGGCGGGGCGGGGCAGGCCTCGGCGGGCAGGGGCCGGCCTTCGGCGGCGTTGATGGCCTCGATATCGAAGGGCGCGAGCAGGGGCTCATAGGGCCGCTGCGCCTGGCTCGCTCCAGGGGTCAGGGCGAGGGCGATCATCAGGAAGGGCAGGGCGGCTGAAAAACGCATGGACCTAGTTTGCGCCGGGGCGGGGCGGAAGGGAAACCGGCGCCGCGTTTTTACCGATCCGTAATGCGCTGGATCTATGAGAGGGGCGATTCCAGCCAAGGTCCCGCCCATGCCGAGCCAGGATTTCAGAGATTTTTTCACGCGCAGGCTGGGGCTGGTCCCCTCGATCCTGCTCATCACAATCCTGTCCGTGGTCGCCGTCGCGGCCACGGTCTCCGTCACCCTGCTGCGGGACATGCACCGCCAGGCCTGGGATGACGCCCAGCGCCGGCTGGACATCAACCTCGCGGTGATGGAGGCGCTGCTCGCCGAGCGCGGCACCGGCTGGCGGTTGGAGCACGGCACCCTTTTCCTCGGCGATCAGCCGGTGAATGGCGATGCGGCGCTGGTCGACCGGGTGAAGGCCATCGCGGGCGGCGTCGCCACCATCTTCGCCGGCGATCAGCGCGTGGCGACCAATGTGGCGCGCCCCGATGGCGGCCGCGCCACCGGCACGCGGCTCGCCCCGGGTGCGGCCTATGACGCTGTCTTCCAGCGCGGCGAGACCTTTCGCGGCGAGGCCGAAATCCTGGGTGCCCAGCACCTGACCATCTATCGCCCCATCCGCGATGCGGGTGGAAAGGTGGTCGGCATCATCTTCGTCGGGCAATCCACCGCCGAGGTGCAGAAAGCCGTGGAGGCCGGGCGGCTGGCCGCGCTGGTGACGAGTGCCGGCATCGCCCTGGCCGCCGCCTTCATCGCCTGGCTGCTGCTGCGCCTGCTGTTCCGGCCGCTGCTGAGCCTCGCCCGGGTGGTGGACCGTATCGCCCAGGGCGAGCATGCGCTCGAGGTGCCCTGCACCGGCCGGCGCGACCAGCTTGGCGCCATCGGCCGCGCCGTGCTTCGCCTGCGGGATGCGGCGCGTCAGACCCGCCGGCTGGAGGAAGAGGCCGAGGCCGCCCGGGCCCAGGCCGCGATCGAACGCCAGGCCATGCAGCGCGATCTGGCCGGGGAGGTGGAGCGCATCGCCCAGGGCGTCGGCACGGCCCTGGCCACCGAAGTCTCCCGCCTGCGCGCGGCCGCCTCGGGCGTGCGGGAAGGCACCGGCCTGGCCGCGCGCGAGGCGAGCGAGGCCGGCTCCCGCTCCCAATCCGTGGCGCATAACGTGCAGGCCGTGGCCGCCGCCGTGGAGGAATTGTCGGCGAGCATCGCCGAGATCAACCGGCAGGTGGCCGATAGCACCCTCGTCGCCCGGCAGGCGGTCGAGGCGGTCGAGATTTCCGATGTCAGCGTCGGCGCCCTGGCAAGAGCATCGGACCGGATCGGCGATGTCGTCCAGCTCATCACCAGCGTCGCGGCCCAGACCAATCTTCTCGCGCTGAACGCCACCATCGAGGCGGCGCGGGCAGGGGAGGCGGGCAAGGGCTTCGCCGTGGTGGCCAATGAGGTGAAATCCCTCGCCGGCCAGACGGCCAAGGCGACGGAGGAGATCGGCAGCCAGATCGCCGCCATGCGGGAGGCGACCGAACAGGCCGTGCGCACCGTGCGCAGCATCGCCGCCTCGGTCGCGCGGATGGACGAGGTTTCGGCCATCATCGCCAGTTCCGTGGAGGAGCAGGGGGCGGTGACGCGGGAGATCGCGCGGCGCGCGGCGGCGGCGGCCGATGGCACGGAAAGCTCGGCGAGCAGCATCGCGGCGGTGGACCGCAACGTGGCCCTCGTCGCCGAGGCCATGGCGGGGCTGCAGACGGCCGAAACCGCGGTCGCGCAACAGGGCGAGGCACTGCGGGAGGAGCTTTCCTCCGTCGTGCTTCGGCTGCGCGCAGCCTGAGCCCAACCAGCGGGGCATTTTGCCCCGCTCATATTTCGTCGCGCCCCATCCTCTCTCTCCGGGATGTCCCGCGAGAGAGAGCGGGGGCGTCTTGCCCCTTGCCACCCCAACATTGCGGGGCGCCATGCCCCGCCCTATCTCACGTTGCGATGAGCACGCCTGACCCGATCACCCTCGTCTGCCCGCATTGCGCGGCCATCAACCGCCTGCCCGAGGCGCGTCTCGGTGCCGGGCCGAAATGCGGCGCCTGCCATCAGCCGCTTTTCGCCGGCAAGCCCATCGCGCTGAAGGAGGAGGGCTTCCGCCGCCATCTCCAGCATGACGGCCTGCCGTTGCTGGTGGATTTCTGGGCCTCCTGGTGCGGCCCCTGCCGCATGATGGAACCGCAATTCGAGCTGGCGGCCAAGGCGCTGGAACCCCGTCTGCGCCTTGCCAAGGTCTCGACCGAAGAGGCGCCGGCGGTCGCGCAATCGCTGCGGATTTCGGGCATTCCGCTGCTCATTCTCTTCCATCGCGGGAAGGAAGTGGCGCGGCAGGCCGGGGCCATGCCCGCCGGGCAGATCGAAGCCTGGGCGCGGGCGCATTTACCCGCCTGACTTTCGCGCCCCACGGGCGTAGGAAGGCGCCATGAGCGCCTCCCCCAGCCGCCGCGCCGAGATCGTGCGCAAGACCAGCGAGACGGATATCCGTCTCTCCCTCGACCTCGACGGTACCGGCCGCAGCGAGCTCGCGAGCGGCATCGGCTTCCTGGACCATATGCTCACCGCGCTGTCGAAACACTCGCTGATCGACCTTACCGTCGCGGCGAAGGGCGACCTGCATATCGACTTCCACCACACGGTCGAGGATATCGGCATCGTGCTCGGCCAGGCGCTGAACAAGGCGCTGGGCGAGAAGCGCGGCATCCGGCGCTACGGCTCGGCCCTGGTGCCGATGGACGAGGCGCTGGCCGAGGCCGCGATCGACATTTCCGGCCGCCCCTTCCTCGCCTGGACCGTGCCCTTCGCCCGCGACAAGGTGGGCGAGATGGATACCGAGCTGTTCGAGGAGTTTTTCCGCGCCTTCGCGATGAATGCGGGCATCACGCTCCACATCACCCTCAAGGCCGGGACCAACCAGCACCATATCGCCGAGGGCGTCTTCAAGGCGGTGGGCCGTGCGCTGCGGATGGCCGTCGAGCCCGATCCGCGCATGGCCGGCGCCATTCCCTCCACCAAGGGTTCGCTCGCGGGGTAGGATGCGCCTTTTCACCGTCCACGCTCCCCAGGTCCTGCGGCGCGACGAGCCCTCCCGCCCGGCGGATATCTACGCCGGCGGCCGCCCGCTTCCGGCGCGCGCTTCCGTCCCGGTGACGGGACCGGTTACGGGCTCGCCCGTGGCGCCGGGCCGGGTCGCGCTGGTGCCGGAGGGTTTCTCCTTTTGGGCCGCGCTGCTGCCGCCCCTCTGGCTGCTCTGGCACCGGCAATGGCTCGCCTTGGCGCTTTTCCTGCCCGTCTGGGTGATGCTCGGCATGCTCTTGCCCCGCGGCATCGAGGGCTGGGTGATGCTCGCGCTGCATCTCCTCCTGGGCTGGCATGCCCAGGATATCCGCCGCTGGACCGCCCGCCGCCAGGGCCTTGCCGAAATCGCCGTCGTTGCCGCGCCGGATGAGGATGCCGCCATGCTACGCCTCCTCGCCGAGCGGCCTGAACTCGCCCGAGGATTTGCCGCATGAGCCTCTCCATCGCCATCGTCGATCCCGGTTCGGGCAATCTCGCCTCCCTCAGCCGGGCGCTCATCCGCTCGGGCGAGATGGCGGATGTGCCGGTCGATGTCTTCATCACCACCAAGGCCGAGGAACTCGCCAAGGCCGACCGCATCGTGCTGCCGGGGCAGGGGGCTTTCGCCGCCTGCCGCCGTGGGCTCGATGCCCTGCCCGGCATGGTCGAGGCGCTGGAGGAGGAGGTGCGCCACAAGGGCAAACCGCTCATCGGCGTCTGCGTCGGCATGCAGATCCTGGCCCAGCGCGGCCTCGAACATGGCGTGACGGACGGTCTCGGCTGGTTCAAGGGCGAGATCGCGCCCATGGACCCGCAGGACGGCGAGGGCCATGCCATGCCCCTGCCGCAGATGGGCTGGAACGGGCTGGACTTCGCCCCCGGCGCGCATCCGCTGCTCGCGGGGCTGGAGCCCGGCTGCTACGGCTATTTCGTGCATTCCTACGCCATGGCGAAGCATGAGGCGGCCGATGTGCTCGCGACCACCGACTACGGCGGCCCGGTCGTGGCCATGATCGCGCGCGGCAATGTCGCCGCCACGCAATTCCACGTGGAGAAAAGCCAGCTCACGGGCCTGCGCATTCTCGCCAACTTCCTGCGGTGGGAGCCATGATCTCGGCGCACGATCTGGATGTCGAACGCGCCACGAGCCTGACCGACCACGAACTGGCGGAACTCTGCGAAGCGACCGACGCCGCGATCATCGAGGCCGGCGGCTTCGGCTGGCTGCAGCCCCAGGGGCGCGAGGCGCTGACGCGGCATTTCAAGGGCCTGCTGCTGGTGCCCGAGCGCGAGCTTTTCGTGGCTCGGCTCGACGGCACCATCGTCGGCTCCGCCCAGCTGAACCGCCCGCCGCGCAACAATGAGGCCCAGGCTTTCTCGGCCTGGCTCACCCACGCCTATATCGCCCCCTATGCGCGCGGCCACGGCCTCGCCCGGCTGCTGGTGGCGCGGGTGGAGGAGCGGGCGGCGGCGCTGGGCCATCGGGTGATCAATCTCGACGTCCGCTCCACGCAGCTCAACGCCATGGCCCTCTTCGAGGGGCTCGGCTACATCCGCTGGGGGACGCATCCGGCCTATGCCCGCGTCGACGGCCAGACCGTCGAGGGCCATTACTATTACAAGATCATCGACAAGGTCCGCGGCGGCCGGCGGCTCGACATGACGGCGGGCGGCGGCGCGGACGAGAGCAACTGAAAGACACGCCCGTGAGCCTGACGATCTATCCCGCCATCGACCTCAAGGCCGGCCAGGTGGTGCGCCTGAAGAAGGGCGATATGGACCAGGCGACCATCTATGCCGAAGATCCCGGCCTGCAGGCCAAGGCCTTCGCCGAGGCGGGTTTCGGCTGGGTGCATGTGGTGGATCTGGATGGCGCCTTCGCCGGCAAGCCCGCCAATGCCGAGGCCGTGCGCCGCATCCTGAGCAATACCACCTGCCCGGTGCAGCTCGGCGGCGGCATCCGCGACATGGCGACGGTCGAGGCCTGGCTGAAGGCGGGGGTGAAGCGCGTCATCCTCGGCAGCGCGGCGGTGAAGGACCCGGATTTCGCCAAGGCCGCCGCCCGCGCCTTCCCCGGCCAAGTGGCCGTGGGCATCGACGCCCGTGGCGGCATGGTGGCCACCGAGGGCTGGGCCGAGACGAGCAGCGTCACCGCGTTGGAACTCGCCCTCTCCTTCGAGGATGCCGGGGCGGCGGCCATCATCTACACCGATATCGACCGTGACGGCATGCTGGGCGGGGTGAATGTGGAGGCCACGGCCGCCCTCGCCGCCAAGCTGACCACGCCCGTCATCGCCTCGGGCGGCGTCGCGGGCCTGGCCGATATCACCGCCCTTCGCGCCGCCGGCGGCCCCCGCCCCATCGAAGGCGTCATCATCGGCCGCGCGCTCTATGATGGCCGGATCGACCCGGCCGCGGCGCTCCAGGCCGCGCAGTGACGGGCGTTGGAAGGGCGGCGCCCTTCCGGCATCAGCGGCGGTTTCATCAGCAAGGCGGGTCGGCCGCCGCCTTCTTCTCCGCGCCGTATCCCGGCCAAAAGGCCGGTTGAGAGCGTGTGCCGACGGCTCCTCTTGCCCGCGAAAAGTCCCCACTGGCGCCTCAGCGGCCGGCTGGATGAAACAGCCTCTTACAGCCCCAAGAATTCGCGCCGCTGAGTCCCCGACTCACGCATTTTCCGGAAGCGCCTGGAATCTGGGGATGAATCGCCTCCCCAACGCCCCGCTTGACGGCGGGATAATCCCCAGAAGCCGTGGACAGTGCTGGGGATAACTCCGGGACTGTCTTGGGACAGGCGGCTGTAACCGGCCTTAGACCTGGCTTTTTCTTTTAATATTTCGGGCTGTGACCGGTGGATTTGCTGGGTTTTTCTATCCCACGGACCCGTGAGTCATCCCCAGAATCGGTGGATACCCCTGTGGATAAACCTGGGGGAACTCTGGGACGGAACCCGGACTCGCAGGGAATCTCCGGAGTCGCCCTGCAACCATTCCGACTTATTTCCGTTATGCACCAGCGCCTTGGACGGGAGCTTCACGCGAGCGTGTCAACCCGCCCGCATGCCCGCCGCCGCTTCCCGCACCGCCGATACGCCATGCAGCCGCTCGAGCCTGCGGATGGTGAAATGGCCGCGCGCGACACCTTTGAAATGTTCGAGGAAGGCGAGATTTACAGCAGCGCCCGCCGCCGCCCCAAGAAAAGGCGCGGCCTGTGCCGTCAGCTTCAGCGTCATGGGCCCCGCGAAGCGGGCTGCGATGGCGCTGACGAAGCCCGGCAGCAGCGTATTGATCGATTGCGCGGCGAGCTGCGGCACGCCCTGCGCCAGGGCGAGGCGCGCAGCGAAATAGCCAGTCTCCGCCGCATCATCGGCGGGGTCGTTGCTGCCCAGTGCGAAGACCTTCAGGCATTCGGCCGCCACCTCGATATCCCCCAGATCCTCCCCCTGCGCCGCTGCCTCGGCCGCGATCTGGCGCAGCAGCAGCGTGGTGGAGACCGGCAGCTCCAATAGCGTGCCCGGCAGGCCCAGCGCGCCCCCCGCCGCCCCGGTGAGGGCCGCGAGGCCGCGATGGAAGGTGCTGCCCGAGACGGAGGGCACCGGCACCTTCGACGGGTCCGAGCGCAGCGCCGCCCGCAGCGCCGTGTCCAGCGCCCGCTTGATCGCGCCATCGAGCATCGCCTGCGCCTTGTCGGGCAGGCGGCGCTTCAGCGCCTCGATCGGCGTCCCGGCCATTCCCGCGAGGCGAGCGGCCAGCGACTGGTGCTCGAGCGAGGTCAGGGCCTCTTTCAGCTCGAGCCGGGCTTCTTCGGGAAGGGAGAGGGTCAGCGACATGGGAAGGAAATGGTTCGTCCGAGGTGCGGTTTCACCCTCTCACGCCATTGGCCGGTCAAACAGTGGCGCCGAACAGGGCGCTTCACGCCGGGGCGGCAATGAACTTAAATGTCGGCATAATGACCTAAAGGAGGAAACATGTTCACCCGACGCGCCATCGCGGCCACCGCGCTGCTCGCCACCGCCCTTCTTCCCATGGCACGCGCCAAGGCGGCCCCCATGCCGGAGGGCCAGACGGTCGATCTGCCGGGCGTGAAGCTCTTCTACCGGGACACCGGCGGCAGCGGCGTGCCCCTCGTGATGCTCCACGCCAATACGGGCACCAGCGCGAGCTGGGAGCCGCAATTCGAGGCCTTCTCCGCCGCCGGCTATCGCGTCATCGCCTTCGACCGGCGCGGCTGGGGGCAGAGCGTGGCGACGGGCAATCAGCCGGGCAGCATCAGCGAGGATCTCGCGGCCCTGGTGCAGCATCTCAAACTGCCGAAATACCACCTGCTCGGCGTGGCCGGTGGCGGCTTCGTGGCGCTGGATTACGCGGCCTGGAAGCAGGAGGAGCTGCGCAGCCTGATCATCGTGGCCAGCACCGGCTCCTTCTCCGAGCCGGAAATGCAGAAGCTCAACGAGAACCTCGCCATCCCGGGCTTCCGCGAACTGCCCGAGGCCTTCCGCGAGATCGGGCCCTCCTTCCGCGCCGCCTATCCGGAGCGCGTCGCCGCCTGGTCCCATGCGCAGGAGAATGCGCGGCAGAAGGGGGCGGGGATGCAGCCCTCGCTGCGCACGCCGAACACCTTCGCGAAAATCGAGACGATCAAGCTGCCCCTGCTGGCGGTGACGGCGAGCGCGGATCTGCTCGCGCCGCCCGCGCTCATGGCGCGCTGGCTGCGGCATGTGCCGCAGGCGGAAGTCTATGCCATCGCGGATGCGGGGCATTCGGTGCCGATGGAGCAGCCGGAACTGCTCAACAAGGCGGTGCTCGAGTTCGTTAAGAAGCACTGAGGAACTGGGAGGGCGCTGCCCTCCCAGACCCTCCCGGCAGGGGACAGCGTCCCCTGCACCGGCATTACAGGATGAAGCGCGAGAGGTCGGTCGTGGCGGCCAGAGGGGCGACCTTTTCGCCGACATAGGAGGCGTCGACCTTCACCGTCTCGCCGGCCTTGTCGGAGGCACTGAAGGAGATTTCCTCCAGCAGGCGCTCCAGCACCGTGGCCAGGCGGCGCGCGCCGATATTCTCGACCCGCGCGTTGATATCCGCCGCCAGGTCGGCGATGGCATCCACCGCATCGGCGCCAAAATCCAGGTTCACCTGCTCCGTGCTCAGCAGCGCGACATATTGCTTGATGAGCGAATGTTCGGGCTCGGTCAGAATGCGCCGGAAGTCGTCCCGCGTCAGGGCAGAAAGCTCCACGCGGATCGGCAGGCGGCCCTGCAACTCGGGCAGCAGGTCGGACGGCTTGGCGATATGGAAGGCGCCGGAGGCGATGAAGAGGATGTGGTCCGTCTTCACCGGGCCATGCTTCGTCGAGACGGTCGTGCCCTCGATCAGCGGCAGCAGGTCGCGCTGCACACCCTCGCGGGAGACGTCACCGCCCCGGAAGCCGCTCTCGGTACGGGCGCAGATCTTGTCGATCTCGTCGATGAAGACGATGCCGTTATTCTCGGCATGGCTCACCGCGTCCTTGACCAGCTTGTCCTGGTCGAGCAGGCGGTCGGCCTCCTCGCGCAGCAGGGCGACGCGGGCTTCGGCGACGGTCATCTTCCGGCGCCTGGCCTTGCCGCCGAACATCTTCCCGAGCATCTCCTGCATGTTCTGCATCTGGATGCCCTGGTTGCCCGGCAGGTCGATCATGCCGATGGGCGCACCGCCGGAGGGGTCGGTCACCTCGACCTCGACCTCCTTGCTCTCGAGAGAACCCTCGCGGAGCATCTTGCGGAATTTCTGGCGCGTCTCGCCGGCGGCGCCTTCGCCGACCAGGGCGGTCAGCAGGCGTTCCTCGGCGGCGAGTTCGGCCTTGGCTTCCACCTCATGCCGCGCGGCCTCGCGCATCTGGGTGATGGAAGCCTCGACCAGGTCGCGCACGATGCTTTCCACGTCGCGGCCGACATAGCCGACCTCGGTGAACTTCGTGGCCTCGACCTTCAGGAAGGGCGCATTGGCGAGCTTGGCCAGGCGGCGGGCGATCTCGGTCTTGCCGCAGCCGGTCGGGCCGATCATCAGGATGTTCTTGGGGACGACCTCTTCGCGCAGGCCCGGCGGAAGCTGCTGGCGGCGCCAGCGGTTGCGCAGGGCAATGGCAACCGCGCGCTTGGCGTCATGCTGGCCGATGATGAAGCGATCGAGCTCGGAGACGATTTCGCGGGGGGAGAGATTGACGGTGTCCATACTCATGTCCTGGGGCAGGCCGGTAAGGCCCGCGGGTAGCCCACAAGTCGGGGCGTCACCGCCGCTCTTCAATCCCCGCGCCTGGATCGGCGTGCAAGGCTGACAGGCGAGGGGCGGGGGATGTAACGTCCGGCACCCGTTACGATGCGGCGGGCTGCGGCGCTTCCTGGACGATGTCCTCGGCGATCACGGCGGGGCAGAGCACCACGGGCGGCTCATCCTTCGCGGCGGCCAGCACCGGGTCCAGCAGGCCGGGGAAGCGGGCATCCACCCCCTCCCGCCGCAGCGAGACGAAGCGATGGGCCCCCTCGGCACGCATCCAGACCAGCCCCGCATCGCGCAGACGGGTGATGTGGTAGCTGAGATTGGTCTTGGTCGTCCCATGCGCCTGGACGAAGGTGGAGCATTGCGCCTCCCCCTTCTCGGCCAGCCGGGCCAGGATCGCCCGGCGCAGTGGATCGCTCAGCGCCTCGAGCACGGCGGAAAGTTCGAGCGCCTCGGGGGCGGGATGGTTCAGCGGCTTGGCCATGCGGTGAAGATAGGGCGGCTTGTCGAACAGTCCAAGAGTTGTTGAACCCCTTGACGCAGCGCAGCGCAAGGCGCAACTGTCCAACAACTCTTGAACTCCCGAATTGGACCTGCACCATGCCTGCAACCCTGCTCTGGCTGTCGCTGGGCACATTCGCGACCGGGACGGCACTTTTCGTCATCGGCGGGCTGCTGCCCGCCATCGCCCATGATCTGGGCGTGAGCGTCGCGACGGCGGGGCATCTCGTCACGGCCTATGCCATCATCATGACCATCTTCGCGCCGCTGACGGCCGCCGCCACGGGGGCTTTCGAGCGGCGGCGCCTGCTGGTCGTGATGCTGCTCGGCTTCGCCGCCACCAATGCCCTGGCGGCGATGGCGCCGAATTTCGAGATGCTGCTGCTGGCCCGCGTGGCCATCGCCCTTTCCGTCGCGGGCTTCCTGCCGGTCGCGACGGGCTATGCCCTGGCCACCACCGCCCCGGAGAAGCGCGGCCGCGCCATTTCCATGGTGGTGGGCGGGCTGACCATCGCGACGGCGGCCGGCGCGCCGATCGGCTCCCTGGTGGGCGAGCATCTGGGCTGGCGCGCACCCTTCTGGGCGGTGGCGGTGGTCTCGCTGCTGGCGGCGGGCGGCATCCGCTGGCGCCTGGCGCCGCAGCCGGGCGTCGCGGGGGCCGGCATCGGCGAGCGCCTCGCGGTGCTGCGCGAGCCGGGGGTGGTGCCCATCCTGCTGCAGGGCGCGCTGCTCATCGCGGGCGCCTTCACGCTCTATACCTATTTCGCCTCCTTCTTCCACGCGGTGCTGGGCTTCGAAGCCGACGGGGTGGCTGTGGCCATTCTGGCTTTCGGCATCGGCGCGGTGCTGGGCAATCCGCTGGGCGGCTACATGGCCGATCGCTGGCACCCGAGGAAGGTCCTGGCCTGGATCCTGGGCCTTCAGGCGGTGCTGGCCCTCGGCCTGTCGGTGCTGCCCGCGCTCTTCCCCGCCTCGGCGCTGACCTTGGCGATGCTCATCATCGTCTTGCTCTGGAGCACCATCGGCTGGGCCTATTCGGCGCCCCAGCAGACGCGGCTGGTGCGCATCGCGCCGCATCTGGCGCCGGTGCTGATCTCGTTCCACGGCGCCTCGACCTATCTGGGCTCCTCGCTTGGGGCGCTGGCGGGCTCGGCGGTGCTGGCCTCGGGCCATGTCGCCTGGCTCGGCATCGCGGGCGCGGCGCTGGAATTGCTGGCCCTCGCGCTGCTGCTCTCGCGCCGCGAACCCGCGATGCGGCTGGCGCCGGCGGAGTAGCGCGGCTGGGGGCGGAGTGGTGCCGCCTCTGGCGTGCCGGGTGCTCCGTCTTTGGCTGGCGGGCGGGCTCCGCTTCCCATCTGGCGGAGCGTTTCGGCTGTGGCTCGGTGGGCTTCACTTGCAGCGCAGCGGAGTAGTTCCGCCTCTGGCACGATTACTGCTGGCCTCGCGGGCCGATGTTCATTCAGGACCGCGAGGAAGGCAGACCATGCTGACACGTCGAGGCTTGTTCGGAACCACCGCCGCCGGGCTCGCCGGCGGCCTTGCCCGGCCCGCTTTTTCTCAAGGCCGCCAGCGCGTGCTGCGCTTCGTCCCCATGGCGGCCTATTCCTCCCCCGACCCGATCTGGACCACGGCCATCGTCGTGCAGACCCACGCTTTGCTGGTCTGGGACACGCTCTATGGCGTGGATATCAACCTCATGCCCCATCCGCAGATGTGCGCGGGGCATGAACTCTCGGACGACAAGCTCACCTGGACCTTCACGCTCCGCGACGGGCTGCTCTTCCACGATGGCGAGAAGGTGCGCGCGGTGGATTGCACCAGCTCCATCGCCCGCTGGTCGCAGCGCAACAGCTTCGGGCAATTGCTCGCCGCCGCGACGGCGGAGATGAAGGCGCTGGACGACCGGCGCTTCTCCATCCGCCTCAAGGCGCCCTTTCCGCAGATGCTCTACGCGCTCGGCTCCCAGGGCTGCTACATCATGCCCGAGCGCATGGCGAAGGTCTCGGCGAACGAGCCGGTGAAGGAATTCATCGGCTCTGGCCCCTTCCGCTTCCGCCAGGATCTATGGGTCTCGGGCGTGCGCTCGGTCTATGAGAAATTCGACCGCTATGTGCCGCGCCAGGAGGCAGCCGATTATCTTTCCGGCGGCAAGCAGGTGCATTTCGACGCCGTGGAATGGACCATCCAGCCCGATGCCGGCACCGCCGCCTCGGCGCTGCAATCGGGCGAGGTCGATTGGGTGGACCAGCCACTCTTCGACCTCGTGCCGCTGCTCAAGCGCAGCCAGGGCCTCACGGTGCAGCAGCTCGACCCTTTCGGGCTGATCGGCGTGATCGTGATGAACCACCTCCAGCCGCCCTTCAATGACCCGAAGCTGCGCCGCGCGCTGCTGCCCGCGATCGACCAGAAGGAATACATCGCCGCCGTGCTCGGCGATCAGGCCGCCTATGCCTCCTACCCCGTCGGCTATTTCACCGTCGGCTCGCCCATGGCGAGCGAGGCGGGGATGGAGGCGCTGACCGGGCCGCGCGATCTCGACCTCGCGCGCAAGCTCGTCCGGGAAAGCGGCTACAAGGGCGAGACCATCATGATCATGGACCCGGGCGACCAGCCGCAGATGCATGCCATGGCCGAGGTCACCGCCGCGACGCTGCAACGGATCGGCCTCAAGGCCGAGTTGATCGCCATGGACTGGGGCTCGGTGCTCACCCGCCGGTCGGTGAAGAAGCCGGTGGCCGAAGGGGGCTGGAACCTCTTCAACACGCGCCTCGCCGGGCTGAACGCCGCCGATCCGGCCAGCGCCTCGCTCAAGGGCAATGGCGAGCGCGCCTGGTTCGGCTGGCCCACCGAGCCGCGGCTCGACCGGCTGCGCGGCGCCTGGTTCGAGGCGGAGGACCTGGCGACGCAGAAGAAGATCTCGGCCGAGATGCAGGAAGTGGCCTTCGAGGCGCTGCCCTATATCCCGCTCGGCCAATGGTCGCAGCCGACGGCCTTCCGCTCGAACCTCACCGGGCATCTCAAGGGCGGGAACCCGATGTTCTGGAACCTGCGGCGCTCGGCCTGAGCGGGCGGGCCGGTCGCGCGGCGGTCGCGGGGCCGGTCCTGTCGCTCAATTCGGCAGCTTCTGCCTCAGCACCTCGATGAAGGCCCGCAGCCCGGCGGGGACGTGGCGCCGGCCCGGATAATAGAGGCAGAGGCCGGGGCCGGGCGGGCACCATTCCTCGAGAACCAGGGCGAGCTTTCCCGCTTCCAGCGCCACCGCTTCCGCCACATAGGCGATGCCCATCCCGGCGGCGGCCTCGACCATCATGCCCGATGATCGAGGGTCAGGACGCCGGGCACGTCGATATCGCGCGTCTCGCCCGCCCGCTCGAATTCCCATCGGTAGAGCTTGCCGCTCGGCAGGCGCTGGCGGATGCAGCGATGCCAGGCGCATGCCGCGCCGCCTGGCGCGGGCAGCACCGCCTTGGGCCATATCCGCGAGGCGCTGACCGCGCGCCTGGCCGAGCTGGAGGCCCAGCGCGAGGCGTCGCTCAGCGCGGATTGAGCAGTCAGTCCCAATCGGGCGCGAAGTCGGGCTTCACCTGGCGCTGATCCTTGGGCAGGGCCTCGATGGCGGCCATGTCCTCGGCATCGAGGCGGATCGCCAGCGCGTCGAGATTGGTCTTCTGGCGGCCGAAATCCTGCGCCTTGGGGATGGGCACCACCAGCTCCTGGTTCAGCAGCCAAGCGAGGGCGACCTGCAGGGGCTGGACGCCGTGCTTCCTCGCAATGGCGTTCAGCACCGGATCGTCGGCGAATTTGCCGCGCGCGATGGGGGCATAGGCTTCGAGCACGATCTCGCGCGGGCGGCACCAGTCGAGCAGCTTCTTCTGCGAGAGCATCGCGTGATACTCGACCTGGAGGGCCGCGATGGGGATGCCCGTCTCCTCCACCGCCTTGAGATGGGCGAGGGTGAAATTGGAGACGCCGATGGCCTTCACGCGGCCATCGGCCTTCAGCGCCTCGAGCGTCTTCAGCGCCGCCGGCAGGTCCATCGTCTTGGATGGCCAGTGGATGAGGTAGAGGTCGAGATACTCGAGGCCGAGGCGCTTCAGCGAGCCGTCGAGCGCGGTGTGGATCTGGGCGGGTTCGAGATGGTCCCACCACACCTTGCTGGTGACGAAGAGATCGCTGCGCGACAGGCCCGCTTCGGCGAGGCCGGTGGCGATGCCGGGGCCTACGGCGGCTTCATTCTCGTAGCGCTCGGCCGTGTCGATATGGCGGTAGCCGATCTTGATGGCATTCGCGACGGCATCCGAACAGGAAGGCCCGTTCATAGGCCAGGTGCCCAGGCCGATCTTGGGGATGCTGAGGAGTTTGGTGGTGATCTTGGCGGTCATGGCCTGCTCCTGATGTTGGAAACAGGCTCGCGCCCCCCGCGCGATGTGGCAAGGCCACCCGCCGTCACGTCGCCCGGCGCTTCGGCCTTACCGTCGCGGCCGACGCCAACGGCGCTAGCGCCAAGGCCGCTTCTGCGGCCCGCCGGCAATCCGGCGAAAGCCAAGCGCGCGGATGCGCGCGCCCGGCGTCTGAGGGCAAAAAAAACGAGGGCTAAAAAATCAAGCCGCGAGGCGGCGCTGGCCGGCTTGCACTGCCAGTTCGGCCTGGGCTTCGGCCAGGAGGGCGGCGGCCGCTTCGTTGCCCAGTTCCATGCAGGCCATCTCGACATGCTCGAGCAGGCGCAGGAGCGACTGGACGTCGCGATGTTCACGGTCATGCCAGAGGACGGCGGCGATCGGGGTATCCATGGATGGACCTTCACGATGTGGCGGCCAGGATCGGCCGATGCGCCCCCAAGTCGACACCGCGGGTCACGCCGCGAGGCCTGAGCGGGGCGACGGCGCGCATACACCAATTCGGCTTGCTGGCGAAACCAGAATCGTCGCTGTGGCGCCACTATCGGGGATTCTTGACCGCGCTGGAGGATCAGTGAGCGGCGTCGCGCAGGGCCTGCGGCCCTTCCGGGATCAGGTCGGCCGCCTCGATGGCCAGCTGGGCGGCGTCGGCGGCGCCGATCCGCCGGCATTCGGCGGCGATATAGACCAGCATCAGCCTCAGGGCCCTGCCGTCGCTCACTTCTGCCTCGGACGGAGCAATAGAGTTGAGGATGCGCATGGTGTCTTCCGTGACGTTCGTGAGAAACGTGCCTCCGCCACCTTTAGCTCACCTTTTTGTGATACCGCACATTAATTCGGGGCCGCACCCATGCGTCTGACGAAGCGGCGCCCCGCGCGCATAAAAAAAGCCCGGCTCCAAAGGGGGCCGGGCCAGTCTAGGGAAGAAACGTCCAGGAACGCCTTCGCTCAAGTTAGCGTCGAAGGCGAGGGCAGTTATGACGCGCTGCGGCATGATCGTCTTTGATCTGCTGCAAGCCCCGAGTGTCTCGTATCGAGGCTTGAAGATTGAGCGGAACCTGGGCTCACTGGCACGGCAACGCATGGATTGGGAGGCGTGTCATGGCACGGGTTGCACTAGTCACAGGAGGCCAGCGCGGAATCGGCGCGGCGATCAGCGAAGCGTTGCAGGCGCAGGGGCGCAAGGTGGTGGCCAGCTATGCCGGCAATGATGCGGCGGCCGAGGCCTTCACGCAGCGCACGGGCATTCCCTGCTACAAGTTCGACGTCAGCGATTACGATCAATGCGCCACCGCGATCGCGAAGATCGCCGCCGAGATCGGGCCCATCGAGATTCTGGTGAATAATGCGGGCATCACCCGCGACGGCACCATGAAGCGCATGGACCGCGAGATGTGGGACGCGGTGATCGATACCAATCTCGGCTCCTGCTTCAATCTCGCGAAGCTGGTCTGGGACGGGATGGCGGCGCGGAAATTCGGCCGCATCGTCAATATCGGCTCCATCAATGGCCAGGCGGGCCAGTATGGCCAGGTGAATTACGCCGCGGCCAAATCCGGCATCCATGGCTTCACCAAGGCGCTCGCGCAGGAAGGCGCGCGCTCGCAGATCACGGTGAATGCCATCGCGCCGGGCTATGTGGATACGGAGATGGTCCGCGCCGTGCCGCCGGACGTGCTGGAGAAGATCATCGCGCGCATTCCCATGGGCCGCCTCGGGCGTGCCTATGACATCGCGCGCGGCGTGGCTTTCCTCACCGCCGACGATGCGGATTTCATCACGGGCTCGACGCTGTCGATCAACGGCGGCCAGCACATGTATTGAGCGGGCGGGGGAGGGCATTCCGCCTTCCCCGCCCCTTCACCGGCGACTGGTCGGAGGAGAAAAGCGATGTTCTTCATCATGGCCTATGACGATCCGGCGAAGCCCGGTGCCCGCATGGAGGTGCGCCCGCGGCATCTGCCGCTGCTGAAGGCCGCCTGCGAGAGCGGGCTGATCCGCTTCGCCGGCCCGATTCTCGAGGAGGGCGGCACGGGCATGCTCGGCTCGCTGATCGTCATCGATCTCAAGACGCGGGAAGAGGTGCAGCGCTGGCTGGAGACGGAGCCCTTCTACACCGAAGGCGTCTGGGCGAAGGACCGCATCACCATCCTGCCCTGCGGCATCGCGGCCCAGCCCTATCTGCCCCTGCCCGGTTCGACGGCGCCGATCCCGGCGTGACGCGCCTTTCCTAGAGTATTGCCCTTGCCCGACATGGTTACCGCCGCCCGCATCCGCCCCGCGGCGGAGGGCGATCTCGCCGCTTTGCTCGCCCTGCTGCGGCATCTCAACCCCGATGACCCGCATCGCAGGCCGGAAGAGGCCGCGCCCATCTGGGCCACCATCCTGGCCTCGCCCATGGTCACCGTGCTGCTGGCGGAATTGCCCGATGGCGCGCTGGCGGCGAGTTGCACGCTCATCATCGTGCCGAATCTCACCGCGGGGCTCAGCCCCTATGCGGTGATCGAGAATGTCGTCACCCATGCCGATCATCGCCGCCAGGGCCATGGCCATGCGGTGCTCGCCGAGGCCGTGGCACGGGCGCGCGCGGCGGGCTGCTACAAGATCATGCTCGCCACCGGCTCCACCAATCCCGGCACTCATCGTTTCTACCAGGAGGCTGGCTTCAAGGGCGGCACCAAGACGCATTACGAGCTGCGCCTCTCGCATCAGCGCCCGGCGCGGGACCAGTCTCGGTGAGTGCCGCCACGCTGGCCGGCATCGGCGCCATCGCGCTTTGGGCCTTTCTCGCACTGCTGACGCGGCAGGCGGCGGGCATTCCGCCGTTGGAACTCACGGCGCTGGGCTTCGCGGTGGGCGGCATCGTCTCGCTCATCCTCGTCGCGGCGCGCGGCAGGCTCGGCGCGCTGCGCCAGCCGCCCAAGGCCTGGCTGCATGGCGTGGGCGGGCTCTTCGGCTATCACGCGCTCTATTTCGCGGCGCTGGCCTTCGCCCCGGCGGTGGAGGCCAATCTCATCAACTATCTCTGGCCGCTGCTCATCGTGCTGCTCGCCGCACCCATTCTCGGGATGAAGCTCGGGCCGCTGCGCCTCGCGGGCGTGGGCGCGGGCTTCATCGGCTGCGTGCTGCTGGTGGGCGCGGGCGCCTCCTTCCCGCCCGGCGCGCTGCCGGGCTTTCTCTGCGCGCTGGCGGCGGCTTTCGCCTGGGCGATCTATTCCGTCACCTCCCGCCGCATGGCGCTGGTGCCGACCGAGGCGGTGGCGGGCTTCTGCCTCGCGACGGCGGTGCTGGCCGGCATCGCGAGCCTGGTCTTCGAGCCCTTCGTGATGCCCGATGCGTGGCAGGCGCTGGCCATCCTGCTGCTCGGCCTCGGCCCGGTGGGGGCGGCCTTCTTCCTCTGGGATGTGGGAATGAAGCGCGGCGATCCGCGCCTGCTCGGCACGCTCGCCTATGCCACGCCGGTTCTCTCCACCCTGCTGCTGATCCTGGCCGGGGAAGGGGCGATGGATCTGCGGATCGCGCTCGCCACGCTGCTCGTCGCGGGCGGCGGCGTGCTCGCGGCGCGGGCCGGATGATGGCGCGCGCCGTTCTCCTCACCCGGCCCGAGCCGGGGCTGAGCGAGACGCGCGCGCGGCTCGAGGCGCTGGGCTGGCCGGTGGTGGAGGCCCCGGCGCTGGTCATCGCGCCGGTGTCGCTGCGCCTCGCCGCAAGGCCCGCCGCCATTCTCCTCGCCAGCCGCTCGGCCCTGCCGGCGCTCGACGACCTGCCGCGCGACATCCCGCTTTTCGCCGTGGGCGCCGGGAGTGCCGCCGCCGCCGAGGCGCGGGGCTTCACCACCGTCGAGGCGGCGGAAGGCGATGCGGCGCATCTCGTCCCGCTCGTCGCCGCGCGGCTCTCGCCGCAGGGCGGGCCGCTGCTGCTGCCGGTGGGCGAGGGCTATGGCAAGGAGTTGGCCGCCGCATTGCGGGCGCATGATTTCCGCGTGTGGCGGCGCGTCGCCTATCGCGTGAGACCTTCCGCCGACTTGCCCCCGGCGGCCCGGCAGGCCATTTCAACCGGGCAGGTCGCGGCGGCATTGTTCTACTCGCCGCGCTCCGCGGCCTGCGCGATGAAACTCTGGCGCGCCGCTGGACTTGCGGATGCGGCAAGGGAGGTCGAGGCCCTGGCCCTCAGCCCGCGCATCGCCACTACCCTGGCCGGCCTGCCATGGCGCCGCGTCAGGACGGCCGAACGGCCGGACCAGGATTTGTTGATCGACCTCTTGGGCCCCGGCCCGGGAGGTAAGACCGCAGGAGCCGCTTGATGAACGACACGCCCGAGCCCGACGCCGCCATGACGCCGCCGCGCCGCCGCCTCGACCCTGCGATCCTGCCCATCCTGGTCGGTGCCGGGGTTCTCGCCCTGGCGCTGGTCTTCTTCTTCACCCGGCCGCCCATGCCGCCGCCGGAGGATCGTTTCGACGCCGCCGGGCTGAGCAATCGCGTCGCCGCGCTGGAAGAGGCGCAGCGCGCCCTGCCGCCCCGTATCGCGGCCCTCGAATCCCGCCCGACCGGCGACACCGCCGGGGTGAATGCCGGCATGAGCCGCCTCGGCGAGCGCATCGCCGCCCTCGAGAGCGCGGCCACCGAGCGCCAGGCCGCCGTGGACCGCCGCCTCGCCGCCGCCGAGGCCGCGACGGGCCGCATCGACCGGCTGACGGAGCGCCAGGCCACGATCGACGCCAAGCTCGACAGCGCGAGCCAGGACCAGGAGCGCCGCCTCTCCGCCGCCGAGGGCCAGATCGCCCAGCGCCTCACGGCCGCCGAGGCCCAGGCCACCCAGCGCGTCGCCGCCCTGGAGCAGAACCTGACCACCCGCCTCGCCGCCATCGAGGCGCGCGAGCAGCGCCTGGCCGCCGCCGAGACGCGGCTCAACCGCGTCACCGCCGCCCTGGCGGTGGAATCGGCGCTCGACTCGGGCCGCCCGCTGGGCCAGGCCCTGGCGCCGCTGGGCACCAATGCCCCGGCCGCGCTCACCCGCTTCAATAGTGAGGCCCCGCCGACCGAGGCCAATCTGCGCCTCTCCTTCGAGGATGCCGCCCGCGCGGCCCGCGCGGCAATGGAGCCCGGCACCGGCCAGAGCGTGCTCGAATCCGCCGCCTCCCGCCTGCAGGGCCTCGTCACCATCCGCCGTGGCGATCAGGTGGTGATGGGTGATGCCGCCGGCGCCGCGCTCGAGCGCGCCCGCCGCGCTCTGGAGGCTGGCGACCTGCCCGCGACCCTCGGTTATCTCGACACCCTGCCCGATCCGGCCAAGGCCGCGATGCAGGGCTGGATGGACCGCGCCCGCGCCCTGGTCGATGCCCGGGTCGCGCTGCGCGGCCTGACCGTGGGGGGCTGAGACGATGCGCCGCGCCCTCTGGGTCCTGATCGTCGCCGTCCTCGTCGTCGCCGCCAGCTGGCAGCTCTTCCAGATGGGCGGCACCGTGGAGGTGCGCGTCGGCGAGCTCTTCATCGGCGTCAGCCTGCCCATCCTGCTGGTGGCGCTGGTGGTGCTCTTCGCGCTGCTGCACGGCATCCTGCTCGGCCTGCGCTGGGTCGGCGCCTGGCCCGGCCGCTTCCGCGCCCGGCGCGAGGCCTCCCGCCGCCATGATGGCGACCTGGCCGTGACCCGCGCCCTGCTGGCCCTGGCTGCCGGCCGGGGCGAGGCGGCCCGCACCGAGGCCCGCCGCGCCCGCAACAAGCTGGGGGATACGCCGCAGACCCTGCTGCTGGCCGCCGAGGCCGACCGGCTCGCCGGGCGCGACCATGACGCGACCGAGACCTTCCGCCTCCTCGCCGCGCGCGAGGACGCCCGCTTCCTCGGCCTGCGCGGCCTGCTGCGCGAGTCGATCCGCCAGGAGAAGTGGGAGGAGGCCGCAATCCTCGCCCGCCAGGCGGAGGAGGAGCAGCCGCAGGCGAGCTGGGTCCGCACCGAGCGCGCCAGCCTCGCGCTGCGCACCCATGACTGGTCCGAGGCCCTGGCGCTCGGCGCCCCCGAGGCGCCCGAAGCCCAACTCGCCATGGCCGCCGCGGCGCAGGAGACCGACGACAACCGCATCACCGCGCTCGAGAAGCGCGCCCTGGCGGCCGATCCGGGCTTCACCCCCGCTGCCCTGGCCCATGCCCGCCGCTTCCTGCGCGAGGGCTCGCCCCGCCGGGCGCGGTCGGTGCTGGAAAAGGCCTGGGAGGTGAACCCGCATCCCGATATCGCGGCCTTCTACCTCACGCCCGAAGTCTCGGAGACGAAGGACGCGCTGGGCCGCGCCAAGGCCGCCGAGCACCTCGTCCATAAGCGGCGCGACCATCCGGAAAGCCGCCTCGTGCTCGCCCGGGCCGATATCGAGGCCGCGCTGACCGGCCGCGCCCGCGCCGAGCTGGATGCGCTCATCGCCTCGGGCAGCGCCGATCGCCGCGCCTGGATGCTGCGCGCCGAGCTGGAGCATCTGGAGCAAGGGGAAAGCCCCGAAGGCCGCGCCGCCGAGGCCCGCTGCCTCCGCGAGGCCGCCAATGCGGCGCCCGAGCCCCGTTGGCGCTGCGCCAGCTGCGGCACGGAACATGAAAGCTGGAAGCCCGTCTGCACCAGCTGTGGGACGGTGGGGCGCATCGCCTGGGGGTGATGCCAGACCGGATCGCTGAAGGGCGTATGCCCGGAGGCGTGAATCCGGTCTGAAGAAATATCCCGGATCGCTGAAGGACGTATGCCCGGAGGTGTGAATCCGGTCTGAAAAAATATCCGGGGGAAGGAATTCCCCCGGGCCCCCATCTTCTTTTTGGGGACTAAAAAGACGGGCGGGCCGGAAGGCTCGCCCCTTCTTGATTCAGTAGTTCAGGCGCAGGGCTTCGGGGTTGATGATCGCGTCGCGATCCAGCCTGCCCTCGAAGAAGTCCAACACGTTCTTCGCGGAATTCACGGCCATGCGCTGAAGGCCCTGCGCGGTGCTGGCGGCCACATGCGGCGTCATCACCACATTGGGCAGGCTCAGCAGCGGGATGGGAGTGAGCATCGGCTCCTCCTGCACCACGTCGAGCCCCGCTCCGGCGATATGGCCGCTTTTCAGCGCGGCTTCGAGATCGGCCTCCACCACCAGCGTGCCCCGCGCGGCATTGATGAGCAGGGCGCCCTGCTTCATCCCGGCGAGGAAGGCCTTGTCGACCATGTTCCGCGTCTCGGCATTCGACGGCAGATGCAGCGTCACGATATCCGCCGCCTCCAGCCCTTCGCCCAGCGTCACCGGCTCGCAGCCCAGGCCGCGAATGGTGTTGCGCGGCACATGCGGGTCGGTGACCAGCACCTTCATCCCGAAAGCCTGGCACAGCTTCGACACGCGCGTGCCGATGCGGCCGAAGCCCACGATCAGCACCGTCTTCCCGCCCAGGTCGAAACTCGCGGCCTGCGACGGCACGCGCCATTCGCCCTTCCGCACGCCGGCATTGAAGGGGACGACCTGCCGCGCCAGGGTGAGCATCAGCATCATCGTATGCTCGGCCACCGAGGAAGCATTGGCCTCCGGCGTCACGGCCAGCAGCACCCCGCGCGCGGTGAGCGCGGGCACGTCGATATTGTCGTAGCCCACGCCATGGCGGCAGACGAAGCGCAGCTTCGGCGCGCGGTCGAGGAAGGCCTGGTCGATGACCGTGCCGCGCACGATCATCGCTTCCGCCTCCGCGACCAGCCCCGGCAGGCTCTCGGGCGTCACCGCGCCGGGGGCATGCAGCACCACGCCCGGCGCTTCGGCCAGCATGGCGAGGCCATCGACATGGATCGGGTCGGGCACCAGAACCTGGCGCGGCATGGTCTTCTCCATCACTTGCTCGTCCAGGGGCGGCGCTGGAACAGGTCGTCCACCCGCTTGCCCTCCACCAGCACGCTGTCGCGATAGGCGCTGCCATAGAGCGGCTTCAGCGGCAGGAAGAGGCGCTTGGCCTCCTCCAGGAAGCCCTTGTCCTCCATCATCGCGCGGAAGGCCGCAACCAGCGTCGCCGCCACATTCTCCGGCAGGTCGGGCGGGCCGACGAAGCCGCGGGCGGAGCCGCCGATCACGTCGAACCCCTGCTCCTTGAAGGTCGGCACCTCCGGCAGGGCCTCCCAGCGCGCCTCGCCCGCGCCGCCGAGGCAGCGCGTCTGCCCCTCCTTGTAGAGCGCGATGCCCTCGGAAAGATTGTAGCTGGCGACTTGGATCTGCCCGCCCAGCAGGTCGCGGATGGAAAGCGCCGTGCCGTTATAGGGCACGTTCAACGCGCGCACCCCGGCGGCCTCCTCGAAGGCGAGCAGCAGCTGATGGTCATCCGAGCCGATGCCCGCCGCGCAGCCGACCGAGACCGTTTCCGGCGCCTTCTTCATCGCGGCGACGAGGTCCGCCATGGTCTTGAAGGGCGAATCCTTCTTCACCCAGAAGCCGCCCGGATCATCGACCATCTGGGCGAGATAGGAGAATTTATCGATCTTCCAGCGCACCGGCCGGTCATGCGGCAGGGAGCTGAAGGCGAGGGTCGCGACGGCGCCGAGCGTGTAGCCGTCGGGCCGCGCGGTGAAGACCTGCTCGCTGCCCGTCTGGCCCCCGGCGCCGACCTTGTTGGTCACCACGATATTCGCGCCCGGCAGGAAGTTGGGCAGATACTTGCCCGCGAGCCGCGCCATGATGTCGATCCCGCCGCCGGGCGGATAGGGCACGATCACCTCGATCGGGCGCTCGGGCTTCCAGGCTCCCTGGGCTTGGGCGGGGCGGATGGCGGTCAGCGCGGGGCTGGCCAGGAGCGCGGCCGACAGGGCGCGTCTGGTGATCATTCTCGGTTCCTCCGGCGGGCGCTCTGGCGCTCTCATCGTCACGGCGAGACTAGCCCGTTCCGGGGAGAGGAAAATTGATATATTATCATCGGGAACGATAACTTTTCCTCATGTAACCTTCCGCAGCGGGGGGCTGACCCATGGTGACGCTCCGCCAGATCGAGGCTTTCCAGGCGATTTGCGAAACGGGCAGCTTCGCCGCCGCCGCCCGGCGCCTGGGCGCGACGCAGCCCGCCATCTCCAAGCGCATCGGCGAGCTGGAGGCCGAGTTAGGCGCGCCGCTTTTCGAGCGCGGCCAGCGCCAGGTGCGGCCCACGCTGCGGGGCCATGCGCTCCGCCCCTTCGCCGAGACCATGCTCACCACGCGCGAGCGGCTGCTCCATGCCCTGGCCGAGCCCGGCGATTATGCCGGCACCATCCGCATCGGCGTGACGGAACTGACGGCGCTCACCTTCCTGCCCGAATGGATCGCGGCTCTCCGTGCCGCCTTGCCGCGCGCGCGGGTGGTGCCGGAGGTGAAGCTGGCCCAGGCGCTGATCCCCGAATTGCGCCAGGGGGTGATCGAACTGGCCGTGATGCCCGGCCCGCCGCCGGCGGGGCTCGTCGCCCGCAGCCTCGGCCCGGTGGAAATGGCCTGGATGTGCAGCCCGACCGCCATCGACTGCCCCGATGCCATGCCCGCCGCCCGACTGAGCGACTACCCCATCCTGGCCCAGACCGAGCGCAGCGGGTTGCAGGCGGCGGCGAATGACTGGCTGGAGGCCAATGGCGCCACGGCCGAGCTTGTGCTCTCCAGCAACAGCCTCTCCGCGCTCTGCGGCCTGACCATCGCGGGGCTGGGCGTGGCCCTGCTGCCCCGCGCCTGTTTCCAGCATCAGGTGCGGGCCGGGCGGCTGAAGGAGATCGTCACCGACCCGCCCATGCCGCCGCTCGAATATTTCGTCGTGCATGGCAAGCAGGGTGCGCATCCCCTGGGCAGGCTGGTGGCCGATCTGGCCATCGCCACCGCGCGTTTCGACACTTCGCCCAATGTGTGATCCCGCACCGCAATCGTGATTGTTGCGTTTTGGCGTCGCGATGGCGTCTCCTGATCTCCGCACCCGTGATGGGAGAGGTCTGGATGATAGCGCGTCGTTCCCTCCTGACCGCGACGGCAGCCCTGGGCGCTGCCACCGTGACCACGATGAGCCGCCCGGCCCGCGCCGATGGCCCACCGGTCGATCTGCTGCTCGTCCTCGCCGTCGATGTCTCCCGCTCGGTGGATGAGGACGAGGCCCGGCTGCAACGCGAGGGCTATCGCGAAGCGGTGTCGGACCCGAAAGTGGTCGAGGCCATCCGCGCGGGGATGATCGGGGCGACGGCCATCGCCTATGTCGAATGGGCGGGCATCGAGTACCAGCGCACCGTCCTGCCCTGGACGCGCATCGCGAGCCAGGCCGATGCCAATCAATGGGCGGCGGAACTGGCGGCCGCGCCGCGAGCGAGCCTGTCCTGGACGTCGATTTCCGGCGCCATCCGCCACAGCCGCCAGCTCATCGCGGAAGCGCCTTTCGAGGCGACGCGGAAGGTGATCGATGTCTCGGGCGATGGCGTCAACAATTCCGGCCCGCCCGCCGAGCAGGAGCGTGACCTGGCGGTGGCCGAGGGCATCACCATCAACGGCCTGCCCATCGTGAACGACCGCCCGACCTTCGGCCGCATGCCGCCCATCCCGCTCGATGACTACTACCGGGATTTCGTGATCGGCGGGCAGGGCGCCTTCATGATCGTGGCGCAGGATTTCGAGAGTTTCGGCGTGGCCGTGCGGCGCAAGCTCATCCGCGAGATCGCGGGGCTGGATGGGCCGATGAGGGGATGATGAGCTGGGGCTGAGGAATTCCTCAGCCCCGCTCTGGAAGGTTGCGGGTTCAGGCCGCGCTGGGTTTGCGCAGCCGGCGGATGATGGCGATGATGGGCGTGATGGTGAGGGCGAGCAGAATGCCGCCCACGACCAGCAGGGTGATGGTGCGGTTCCAGAGCTTGTCGAGCGCCATGTCGGTGGTCGACAGTTCCGGATGCGCCGGGTCGGCCATGATCTCGACGCTGTAATCGCCGGTATGCATGTCGACGAAGACGTAGTTGACGTCATGCGTCACCACGCCCGTCTTCGTCCGCACCGCGAGCGTCGCGTCGCAGATGTTGAAGACCAGCTTCGTGCTGCATGACCCGCTCATGACCCGGCTTTCCGCGACGGGCTGGGCCGTGTCGCGGATTTGCCAGTCATTGATCAGGTTGGGCAGGGTGAAGATGCAGGCGGCGACGAGCACCGCGCCGAACATCACCGTGCCGAGCAGGCTGAGCAGCGTCTGCCGCCAGCTCTGTTCCTGAGGCGGGAGCTTCAGGGAGGGGGTGGGTTGCGCTTGCGTTTCCATAATCGCCTTCTACGAGCGGTGCAGGCGGGAAAACATTCACACGCCGGTGACGTGGCTAGGCTCAGGTGCCTCCTCAAGCGGAGGTGATTCCGCGAGAATGCGGCGGGCCGCCGCCGCGCGCCGGTAGCGCCAGATCAGCTCGGCATAACGCTGCGCGTTATAGGGACGCGGCGGCGTGGCGCCGAAGGTGACGATGCGCTGCTTCGGATCGACCTTGGCGCGCCCGCCCTTCACCCGCACGGGCAGGGGCGCCTCGGGCATCAGCAGCAGGCGCGTGACGACGCGGCCATTGTTCACGGTCATGTCGAGATCGGCGATGGAGTCCCAGGCGATCGGCCGATCCAGCCCCGTGATCGAGAAATCGTCGGGCCGCAGCACGAGGAAAGGCTGGCTCCCCCGCCGGAGCAACAGCACACCGACGAAGGCGAAGATCGCCGCCATCACGCCGGTCAGGCCGATGACGATGGGAATGACAGCCTCCATGTCGGGCCCGGCGAGCACAAGCAACGCGAGCGCCGCGACCGCGATGACCGCGGCGAAGGAGAGAAGGAAGATGCCGCCGGCGCGGGTATTCTCGGTGAGCGACACCGGCTCTTCGGCGACGCCGGAGGCCGCGCTTTTCAGCGCCTGCTGCGTCTCCTTGGCCTCCTGCCGGGCGATGCGCAGGAAGTCCTGGCTGGCCGCGCGGCAGAGCGCCTCGGGGGCCGCGAAGTAATGGCCGAGCCGCTCATCCGCCTGGGGTGGCGGGGGCGTGGCGGCCTCTTCCAGCATGATCGCATCGGGCACGCGCCCCAGGGCGGCGAGGCGCTGGCTCGTGGGCGGATGGGTATCGGTCGGGTGGGCCTGCCGCTCTTCCAGATGCCGCGCCGGGTTCTCCAGCCCCTGCTCGCGGGCGCGTTGCAGGGTGGCGGCCACCAGGTCCTCCGGCGCGCGGTCGGGCGCCCTGAAGGCCTGGCCCAGCGTCTCCTCGATGCAGGAGAGCACGGCGCCCGTGCGCAGCAGGGCGCGGCCAGCGGCATCGGTCGATGTGACATCGGCGCCCGCCTTGTCGGCGGCGAATTCGCGCAGGCGGCTCCAATGCCGCACCGCATGGTGGAACTGCTCCATCACGAAGGCGCCCAGATAGAAGGCCGGGCGGGTGAGGGGTGAGATGGAGCCGTCCTTCGCCATGCCCGCCAGCGCCACCGCATCGAGCGAGCGGCCCACGCCCGCATAGATCGGCAGGAAGCGCAGGCTGTATTCCGTGTCGCCGCCGGAGAAATGCGCCAGCTCGTGGCCGATGATGGTCGCCACCTCATCCTCGCGCAGCAGCGGCAGATAGGGGAGCGGCATATATAGCGTGCGGCCCGCGATGGCATTGCCGGCGGGCTGCAGGATCTTGGGGCCGGAACTGACGAAGAAGCCGCCGGTGACGCCGACCACGATATTGTCGGGCTTCAGCGCGCCGAGCCTGTCGGCCAGGCCGTCGAGCATCCGCCACAGGCCCGGCGCCTCGGCCCGCGTCACTTCGCGGCCCATGATCTCCAACGGGTCCGGCTTGAAGAGCGCCACGGTGCGGCGAAGCTGCAGCACCGCCTTCACCGCCGTGACCAGGCAGATGACGACGGCGCCGCCCGCGATGCCGAGCATCTTGATGCTGCCGGCGTCGAAGGAATCCGCCTCCAGCAGCGCAGAGGATTCGAAGGTGATGGCCAGCACCACCACCACGGCGCCCAGCACCACCTGCAGGCCCATGAGCGGCGGCAGCAGGCGGCGGAACAAGGAAAAGCCACCGACGAGCCTGTCGCGCGAGGTTCGCCCCGCCCGGCCGAGCAGCGTCGCCGAGATCAGGGCGAGCGCCGAGAGCGCGGCGGCGATCGCGGCGCAGGCGATCATGACGGGGGGCAGGTATTCCCGATATCGCGCGACGGTGAGGGCGCGTTCGGTATCGCTCAGCACCTCTCGCGCCTGATCGACGGCGATCTCGCCGACATAGGTCTGGCCGCCGCGCCGGAAACGCGGGCCGACATCCAACCGGCCATTTGCGGCTTCGAGCCGGGATTCCAGCACGAGGACAACCTTGGAGGCGGCGACGCGCTCACGCTCCAGCGAGGCGACGTCATCGGCCCCGCGCTGTTGTTCCCAGATGCCAAGCGCGACAAAGGCGAGCGGCACCAGCACGGTGGTCACGATGAGGCGCAGGAGGGCACGTCCGCGGCCGGCACCTTGCGCCCTGTCGGGGCGCTTATCAGGCCGCGCTTCGTCGCGCGCGTTTTCCGCCGCGCTCTCGCGCGTTTTCTCTTCGGCGCTGTCGCGCATCGTCTCTTCGGCGCTATCGCGCGGGGGCTGCTCGGGAATGGCTCGATCCTCCACTCGTCGCGCCTCCTCGTTGCAACGATGCGCGGACCGGTGAAGGTAGTATGAGCCGAGTCAGGGGAAAACGGGCCCTTCGGGCCAGCCAAGCGGACGTGATCATCTTCTCAGTCGCCATCGATGACGAAGAGGTGACAAATCGCGAAAGCTTCTCCGCAACGGTATGCAACGAAGGATCATGTCCCGGCGTTGACCCATCGCAAGCGACACCCATCGTGCCGCACGAGAATGGAAGAAACGCCATGAGCACGATCCTGCTGATCATCCTCATCCTGCTGCTGCTCGGCGCGCTGCCGACCTGGCCGTATAGCAGCGGCTGGGGCTATTACCCCTCGGGTGGTCTCGGCATCATCCTGATCATCGTGATCATTCTGCTGGTGATGGGCAGGATCTGACGCAAGGCGCCCTCGCGGCGCCCGGTCAGCCCTTCGGCAGAGCGAAAGAGGGTGGTGACGCGCTGTTCCGGCGCGCGCCGCCCTCGACGCGTTTCGGGGCCGCTCCTGTGCCTGACGTTTTTCCCTGACGCCACGGCCGCTTTCGCGCATGCTGAGCGAGAGACAGGGAGAAGGCACCATCATGGCCAAGCTGATTTTCGTGAATCTGCCCGTCACGGACCTCAAGACATCAACGGCTTTCTACGAGGCGGTGGGCGCCGCCAAGAACCCGCAATTCAGCGACGAGACGGCAAGCTGCATGGTTTTTTCAGAGACCATTCACGCCATGTTGCTCACCCACGAGAAATTCGGCTTCTTTTGCAAGCGCCCCATCGCGGATGCGAAGAAGACGGCGCAGCTGCTGCTCTGCCTCTCCGCCGAGAGCAGGGAAGCGGTGGATGGCATGGTCAATGCGGCGGCCGGTGCGGGCGGCAGAGCCGATCCGAACGCGCCGCAGGATTACGGCTTCATGTATGGCCGCAGCTTCGAAGATCCTGACGGCCATATCTGGGAAGTCATGTGGATGGACCTCGCCGCCGCACAGGCCGCGATGCAGAAAGCCTGAGCCATGGCCCGGCTGAAGACAAAGATCACGCCCTGCCTCTGGCTCGAGACGGGCGCCGAGGAGGCCGCCGATTTCTATGTCGAGACCTTCCGGCGCCTCGGTCATGCCGCCTCGGTCATGCCGCCTCGGTCAAGCGCAGGCTCTATTACGGCAAGGCCGGCCCCATGCCGGAAGGCACGCTGCTGACGGTGGAATGGGAATTGGCCGGGCAGGATTTCATGCTCATCAACGGCGGGCCGATGGCGAAGCCCTCGCCCTTCATCTCTCTTTTCCTGCTCTGCAAGGATCAGCAGGAGGTGGATGGGTTCTGGGATGCTTTCGCCCAGGGCGGCGCGCCGATGCAATGCGGCTGGATCACCGATCGCTTCGGCGTCACCTGGCAGGTGGTGCCGGAGGCCATGGAGCGGATGATACATGATCCGGACGCTGAAAAGGTCGAGCGCGTGATGCGTGCCATGTTCCCCATGGTGAAGCTCGACCTCGCCACGCTCGAGGCGGCCTATCGTGGCTGATCGTGATGCTGCCGGCTATCGGCCGGCGCCTCCGCCCGGTCCGTCAGCCCATAGTCGCGCATGACGGAAGCGACGCGCAGCCGGTAATCGGCGAAGGTGCCGCCTCTTCCATCTTCCTGCGCCGCGCGATGGGAGGCGAGGCTGCGCCAGGCGAGCATCGCCGCCTCGTCCCGCCAGAAGGAGAGGGAGAGCATTTTCCCCGGCGTCGTCAGGCTCTGGAAACGCTCGACGGAGATGAAGCCGTCGATCGTCGCGAGATCCGCCCGGAGCGCCGCCGCCAGGTCCAGGTAATGCTGCCTTTTGCCCTCGGCGGGCCAGACTTCGAAAATCACCGCGATCATGGCTCTCCTCCCTGGCCTTTGCGGCCAGCTTAGCGAGGCGCGGATTCCATGGCCACGAAAGCATCCCAGTCAGGCTTGCCGAGCGGCAGTATGCGCGTGGGGAGCTTCTCGAAATGGAAGCGGGCCGGGTCCAGCGCGGCATAGCCGCCGCAATCGGCGACGATGATCCCGGCCGTCGCGTAATCCGTGTAGCTGGCGCGGAAATGCGCCTGGGATTTCACGGCGACGATGGGCTCGGCCGCGATATCGATGCCCTGGCTGAAGAAGGCATTCACGTCATAGGCCTGGATGCGCTCGGTGACGGTGATGACGCGGCCCTGGCCCACACGGAGCACGGCCGAGAGCCCGCCCTCCATCAGCTCGCCCCGCATCATGGTTCCCGTGTTCCGGTAACGCATTTCGCCGACCCGCTCGACGGTGGACTCGGCCATCAGCGGCTTGCCGTCCTCGCGGATGCCGAGCGGCAACGTGAGCCGCGCGCCCATTCCCGCCTCGCTCGCGCGCCGGGCGGCCTGGTCATCCACGAGGAAGCCGAAGGCGAAGCGGCGGCCGGACTCGATCAGCGCGCCGAGCAGGTCGGTGCGGTTGCCCTCACCGCCGCCGCCGGGATTATCCCCCGCATCGGCCACGACCACGGTGCCGTGTTCCGCCGCGGCCAGAATCTCGGGCATGACGCCGGGAAAGGTCGCGACGGGGGCCAGCATCGCCGGCAGCCGCGCGCGGACGGCATCGGCCATGGCGCGATAGGCCTCGCGCATCGCCGCCTCGTCCTGCCCCGTGACCAGGACGGAGCAGCAGGTGAATTCCGTATCCGCATAGGGGAAGCCGCCCATGAGGCAGACATCGTCGAGCCCCAGCCGGGCGGCGATGGCCTCGCTCTCGGCCACCAACTCGGCGAAGGGGCCGTTCAGCGTCTCCTGCCGGGTCATGGCCACCATCAGCGGCAGGCGGAATGCGCGAGTGCGGCGGCGCTCCGCCAGGCAGGCGAGGGTGAGCGCCACGCAGCGCGCGCCGCGCTCGGGCGTGTCGGTATGCGGGTAGAGCTTGCCGCCGATCACCACATCCGCATGGGCCATCAGCGAGGGATTGATATTGGCGTGGAAATCCAGCGTCACGCCGATGGGCACCTCGGGGCCCAGAATGGCGCGGAGGGCCTTGGCCAATTCCCCATCCGGCTCGGCCACGCCCTGCACCGCCATGGCGCCATGCAGGGCGAGGATCACCGCATCGACCGGCCCCTCGGCGCGGATTTTCTCGAAACTGGCGAGCGCCGCGGCCAGCAATTCGGCAAAAGCCTCGGCTGAGACGGGCCCGCCCGGGTGGCAGGAGGCGCAGAGGCCGATCGCCGTCTCCGCACCCGCCGCATCCAGGGCCTGGATGATGCCGCCGATCCAGTTGCGGGTCTGCCCCAGCGCCTGCCGCACCGCCTCACCCTCCAGATAGTAGCGCGCACGGAAATCCCGCACGGTCACCGGCTGAGGGACGAAGGCATTGGCCTCGTGATTGAGCTGCAGCAGCGCGACGCGGGGCATGGCGCCGGCCTAGAGCTCGAAAGCCTCGCCCGGGGCGGTGACCTTCACGCGCTTCGCCTGCTCGCCCATCGCGGCGAGGAAGGGGTCGGCCGACTGCACCAAAATGGGGAAGGTGCCGTAATGGCAGGGCAGCACCGTCTTCACCTTCGGCAGGAAGCGGTTCACCGCCAGGGCGGCGGATTTCGGCCCCATGGTGAAGCGGTCGCCGATCGGCACGATCACGGCGTCGGGCTCATAGATCTCGGCGATCAGCGCCATGTCCGAGAAAATCTCGGTATCGCCCATGTGGTAGATGGTGGGCTGGCTCTTGTCCTTCGGCGTGATGACCACGCCATTGGGCAGGCCGAGATTGAGGATCACGCCATTCTCGTTCTGATCGGCCGAGCTATGGAAGGCGATGGTCAGCGAGACCGAGAAATCGCCCTGGTCGGTCGTGCCGCCCGTGTTCATCGGGTCGAGGTTCTTCACGCCCTTGGCGCCGAGGAACTGGCACAGCTCCACCACGCCGATGACCTTGGCGCCCGTGCGCTGGGCGATGGCCACCGTGTCGCCCACATGGTCGCCATGGCCATGGGTCAGCACGATATGGGTGACGCCGGCGGTCGCGGTCTCGATATCGCCCTTGAAGCTGCCATTGCCGCCCAGGAAGGGGTCGATCAGCACCACGGCATTGCCGAATTCGAGACGATAGGCAGCGTGGCCGAGCCAGATGACCTTCATGTAATCGCTCCTAGTATGTGGTTCGGAGGTATCGGGTCTTCTTAGACCCATGCGCCCGGCGACGGCAAAACGTCACGCGCGGCCGGCCGGATGCCCGTGCGGCATCCGGTAAGCCTCCGTCCTGGCGCCCTACTTGGGCGAGCGTCAGCGCTCGATATCTTCCTCGGCGATACCCATTTCCGAGAGGCCCTCGGCGATGAGGTCGCCCACCATGTCCATGCCGAGCAGGTATTTCGAGGCGCTCTTGCCCGCATTGCGCTCCAGCGCCTGGGCCAGGGCATCATCCCAGCCCTCGGCGTCGAAATCGCCGCGGCCGACCCAGGCCAGGGCGATGAGCGCGGCCTGCTCGTCCTCGTTCAGCTCGTCGATGAAGGCGGCGAGGGTCTCCTCGTCCATGTCGATGTCGGAGCCATCGGGCTCTTCCTCGTCCTCATCGCCGGTCTCCTCGATCTCATCCGCCGTGGCCTGAACCGCGCGGGCGTGGTCGATGACGGTCGCGACCGTCTCCAGGCTGATGCCGAGGTCGATTTCATTCTCGTCGTCGGAGGGTGCCATTTTCGTCTCCTCAAGGCGCGGCATCCCCTTCATCGATGCCGCGCATGCGAAAGCGAGACTCCTCTGCCAGGGTTTCGCGCACGGAGCCTTGATTCGGCTCACAAAGCGCTGTCTCGCGTTCCGCACAACTCCGACATGGCGCAATCGTTCATGTCTCATCGAACGAGGAGGGGGATAATGACTGACCGAAACGGAACATCGTCATGGTCCTGCAGACGTCTTCCCGCGCCTTTCCCGTCCTGGCCCTTACCGGCCTGCTGGCCTTCGCCCATGGCGGCACCGCCCAGGCGGCGCAGGACTGGCGGGTCTTCGCCGATGAGGCCTGCATCAACCAGGATGTGCCGTGGTACGGCAATGAGCGCCGCAATGGCGTGACGTTCCATCGTACGGCCGCTGAGCGCTCCTTGGGGAAGGAGGGCGAGAAGGCGCCGCACGAGCCGCAGGCCGCCGAGCCGCTGCCCTATGGGCCGGCCATGCGCCTCTGCGCTTTGGAAGGGCCGGAACGCTCGCCCGCCCGCCGGACCTGAAGCCTGCGGCAGTGATGCCGCGCGGCGACAGGCGTTAAGGATATTCACGGCTTCGTGAGTTCTGGGCTTCACAAGCGAGGGGCCCGCCTGTCACTACTCCCGCGTGAGCTCTGCTTTTTTCCGCAATCGCCGGTGGCGCCGCCCTGTCCTGGCGCTGCTGGCCCTGCTTTTCGCAGGTGACGCCCAAGCCCAGGTCGGCGCCCAGGCTCAGGACGTGGCCGCGAGCGGCAGCGATTTCGGTGGCATGGGCCTCATCGAGATGCGCAATGCGCGCTTCCGCGAGGACGGAACGCTCGAGACCGGCGCTTCCATCCGGCACCAGCGCCGCTTCTGGTTCCTGAACCTCCAGGCTCTGCCATTTCTCGAGACGACCTTCCGCCTCACCGAGCGCCTGAACGCCACCATCGGCCAGGGCATGACCACCGACCGCGCCTTCGACCTCAAGATCCGGCTGATGCAGGAGAATGAGTGGCGCCCGGCCCTGGCCATCGGGTTGCAGGATCTCATCGGCACGGGCCTCTATGCCGGGGAATATCTCGTCGCCTCCAAGCGCTGGCATGATCTGGACTTCACCCTTGGCCTCGGCTGGGGGCGGCTCGGCACGGGGGGCGACCTCCGTAACCCGCTCTCCCTGCTCCGCGACGGCTTCGACGAGCGCCCGCGCGACGTCGGCCGGGGCGGCACCTTGCAGAGCGGCTTTTTCCGGGGCCGCGATGCCGCGGTCTTCGGCGGCGTGGAATGGCGTGTGCCGCCGGTGCCTACGCCCTGGGGCGAGCTGGAGGGCCTGATCGCCAAGGCCGAATGGTCCGGCGACGATCTCCGCGACGAGCGCGGCGGCTATCCGGCCGTGACAAACGGGCTGCGCGGCCGGGCCGCCTCCCGCCTCAATGCCGGGCTGCAATGGTCCAATGGATGGATGGATGCGGGCTTCCATGCCGTGCATGGGACGGATTTTCTTTTCCGCCTCTCCTTCCGCGCCAACCCGGCCCATCCGCCGCGCCTGCCGCGCCCGGCGCTGCCCGTGCTCGCGCCGCGCCCGGCCGCGCCGATGGAGGAGGCCGCCCGGGCCGAGAAGGTCTTCGCGGCGCTGAAGGCCGCCGGTTTCCACCCTATCGGCTTCGGTATCGATGGCGGGGAAGCGCGCATCGCCTTCGCCGATGGCCGGGAGCGGACCCTGGCCGGGGCGGCGAATCGCGTGCTGCGCGCCGTGCAGCCTTTCCTGCCCCGGCAGGTGGAGATGCTGCGTCTCTCCTGGTGGCAATCGGGGGGGGAGGTCGCGACGCTCCTTCTCCCGCGCGGCTCGCTCGAGGCCATCGCCCGGCATGAGGGCAGCCTCGAGGAGGCCTATGGCGATGCCACGCTGGAGGCGGCCGATGGGCTGCTGCCCAAAGGGATGCGCGCTGGCCCGCCGCTGGATCTGCAATGGGGGCTGGAGCCGAAGGTGCAGCTCGCGCTCGGCGACCCGTCGCGCACCCTGCGCTGGCAGGGCGCGGTGGAGGCAGGGCTGCGCATCGGCCTGCCCGAGGGCTTCGCCATCGCCGGCAGCGTGCAGCGTGCGCTGATCGGGAATCTGGCCGATGGCCCGAGTTCCGATTCCCAGCTCGCCCATGTCCGCAGCGATTACGGCCGCTATGCCAGGGAGGGCGAAACCTCGATCCCCGCTCTCTATGGTGAGCGGCTGTGGAATGTCGCGCCCGACCTCTTCGCACGGGCGAGCCTCGGTTATCTCGAGCCGATGTTCGGCGGCGTCTCCGGCGAGGTGCTGTGGCGGCCGCATGGCGAGCGCTGGGCGCTGGGCGCCGATATCAACTGGGTGCAGCAGCGGGATTTCGACCAGAAGCTCGGCTTCCGGGGCTATCGCGTCGCGACCGGCCATGTCTCGGCCTATGCCGACCTGCCCTGGTGGAACCTCTATGGCGTGGTGCGGGCCGGGCGCTACCTGGCGGGCGACTGGGGCGCCACGATCGAGCTGGGCCGACGCTTCGACAGCGGCATCGAGATCGGCGGCTTCGCGACCTTCACCGACGTGCCTTTCTCCCGCTTCGGCGAGGGGAGTTTCGACAAGGGCATCTATGTGCGCATCCCGCTGGAGATTTTCGGGAGCGACACGCGCAGCCAGGGCACGGCGATGATCCGCCCCGTGGTGCGCGACGGCGGCCAGCGCCTCTCGGTCGACAGCCCGCTTTGGGAAGTCACCCGCGACGGCCGCCAGGACGCCTTCCAGCGCGGCGTGTCGAATTTCGGGCGCCAGTAACGCCGGGTGCAGGGGACGCCGTCCCCTGCCGGGTGGGTACGGGAGGGCGGCGCCCTCCCGTCACAGGCCCTGAGCGTTCACAAACACCGAATAAAGCGCCCGCGACCCCGCCATAAAGAGCCGGTTCCTGAACCGCCCCCCGAATTCCACATTGGCGATCCGCTCCGGCAGGTCGATGGCCAGCAGCGGCCTGCCATCGGGGGCGAAGACGCGCACGCCGTCATTCCCCTCGCCCATACCCCAGCCGCACCAGAGATTGCCCTCGGTATCGATGCGGAACCCGTCCGGCGTCTCCCCTTCGGCGCATTGAATGGCGATGCGGCGGTTGGCGAGGGTGTCGCCCTGGACGTCATAGGCCAGGAAGCGGCGGGGGATGCCGCGGCTCTCCACAATATAAAAGATGCTCTCGTCGGGGGAGAAAGCCAGGCCGTTCGGCCCGTCGATCCCATCGGCGACCTTGGTGACGGCGCCGCTCCGCCCATCGGCGCGATAGACGGCGTGGGGAAGCTCCTGCTCGGCTTTCTCGCCCTCGTAATAGCCGCCGATGCCGAAGCTCGGGTCGGTGAACCAGACGGAGCCGTCGGATTTCACCACCACATCGTTGGGCGAGTTGAAGCGCTTGCCCTCGAAGCGGTCGGCGATGACGGTGATGCTGCCGTCATACTCGGTGCGGGTCACGCGGCGGGTCAGGTGCTCGCAGGTGACGAGCCGGCCCTGGGGGTCGCGGGTGTTGCCGTTGGCGTTGTTGCTGGGCTGGCGGAAGATGGTGGTCTCGCCCGTCGCCTCGTCCCAGCGGAGGATGCGGTTATTGGGAATGTCGGAGAAGAAGAGGCTGCGCTGATCGCCGAACCAGACGGGCCCTTCGCCCCAGCGCAGCCCGGTGGCCAGGCGCTCGACCACGGCATTCATGATGCGGAAGCGCTCGCCCTCGGGGTGCAGAGCGCGGATGCGCTCGTCGGGGTAGCGGGGGCTCGGGGTCCAGGGCGGTGTGTTCTCGTTCATCGCGTGTCCTCCTTCGGCCGAAGCTCTTTGGCCGCAGCTTGGCACCCCGTCCCTCCTGGAGCTAGCCGGGCTCGCCGAGATGCAGCGCGAGCCAGACGGTCGGCGCGTCCGGCGTGGTGAAGTCCACGCGATGGCGGGTGTCGGCGGGGATGAGCAGGCTGTCGCCGGGCCTCAGTTCGATCATTCGCTCCCCCGCCCAGTCGATCCGGGCATGGCCGGCGAGGAGCAGCACCCATTCGTCCCAGCTTTGCTCGTACCAAAAACCCGGCGGGCTCGCCTGGCCATGGGAGGTGATGCGCTCCAACCGGCAGCCGGGGCGCTGGAGCAGCGTTTCGAAAATCTCCTCGGCCGAGGCATCGGGGAGGAGATGGAGCAGATTGCCCGAGGCGGGAATCGAGGGAGGGATCATGCGAGGCTCGGCCAGGAGGGAAGGAGCATGACGGAATCGGCCAATAGCGGGGCCTATTCCCGCGCCGAGTATGAGGTGAACGGCGCCATCGCGCGAATTGGCCGCCGCTCGCGGGCCATGGATGCCGTGCTGGCCGGGCTTGGCGCGCGGCGGGGCGTGATCGTGACGGCCTGGAACCCGATGAGCCGCCGCCTGGCGCCCCGGCTGAATGCCCATCGGGCGGCGCGGCTCAGGGCCATGGTGCCGGGGCCGGTGGGCGAGGGGCTCGGCACCGGGCCGGGGCGCCGCCCGGCGTGGCAGCGGGATTGGGTGGAGGCCCATTTGCTCATCCCCGGCCCGCCGCGCCGGGCGATGACGCTTGCGGCGCGCTTCCGTCAGGCGGCGGTGGTGGTGGTCGTGAGGGGGCAGCCCGCGAGGCTCGTGACGGTCACCCGCTGACACTCATCCTCCCGCTACCGGCGGCTTGTTACAGGAGTAACATTTCGATGTAAGGCGACGCTTTCCCTGTCCGGAACGCTTGAAATGACAGTTCATCCACTGTTACGTCCCGAAATGGTTTCGATTCTGTATGCTGGAAGTCATGCCGGTATCGAATTGATGGCCACCTCAGGCAGGGACGGGCTGGCGATGAAAGAAGTCATCGCGGCCCGGTGGGGAATGGGCGGATGCGGAAAATCGTCTACGAGGATGAATTCATCGCCATCGTCATGAACGGGCGGAGCCGCGGCGAGCGCGTGATCGTCTCCTTCGGCTTCCTGCCCGATGAAACCGGCGACACGACGGTGGGCTTCGGCGAGACGGTTTTCGAACGGGCCGGTATTCCCGGCATTTACGTCCTGCCCAAGGGCAAGCACTGGTACAGCTTCGACCTGATGCGCGCCGCCCTGCGCCGCATCCGCCGCCTGCGCGACGGCTTCCGCCACTGCACCACGTATGGCGCCAGCATGGGCGGCTATGCGGCCCTGCAATTCGCCACTGCCCTGGAGGCGGACCGGATCGTGGCCTTCAGCCCGCAGACCAACATCGACATGGGTGCGATCCAGGATCTCCGCTGGGCCAATATCTGGCCGAACCTCCGCCCGCACCCGACCCTCGCTTTGCCGCCGGGCGCGCAGACGACGGTGATCTACGACAAGCTCAACCGCGAGGACCGCGCCCATGTGGATCGGCTGGCGGGCATGCCCGTCACTGCCATCCATGTGCCCTTCGGCGGGCATCAGGTGGTCTCGCTCCTGGCGCGGATGAAGCTCGCGAGCCGGGTGGCCGTGCAACTCTGCACCGGTACCTTCGATCCCGTGGCCTTCCGGGCCGAGGTGCGGGCGGCGCGGTCGCGGACGGATGACTATTTCAAGGGCCTGCTCGAGACGGTGATCTATTCCGGCCGGAGCAATGCCGATGAGCGTGGGATGCGCTTCCTGCCGCGCGTGCTGGAAAGCGGCTATCGGCTGGAGCAGCTGGGCCGGCTCCATCGCCGCGCCGAGGCGCATGGCCTGATGCGAACCGCCCAGGCGCTGATGGAGGCCCGTCGCATGGCCGTGACGGCCCCGGCGCCTGCGCGCCAGCCTGCACGGGTGCCGATGCCTGCCCCGGCATCGCTCCCTATCTCGGCGACGCAGCCGGTGATGCCGGCCCTTGCGGTGGCGAAGCCGGCATCGGAAGGCTGATTAGAGACGCCTCTTCAGACGTCCCAAGGCTTGCGCATCATCTCGCGACGCGCCTCGATCGGGTCGAGGCCGACATCGCGAAGCATACGGTCATCCATCTCGGCGAGATGGCCGCGAGTGGAAACGGTGCGGACCATCCGCGCCAGCCAGGCGAACCAGACCCCATGCGTCCGCGCGGGGGCGGCCCGGGTCGCGGCGGTGGAGGGCGAGGTGCAGGCGGACATCGGCGTGTTTCCTTATGATTGGGAGCCGTGTTTCGATGCCTGCACGATGCGACATGGCAGTGAATAAGAAAAATTCCTTGTTTTGAGCGAAATCATCAGTTGGATTGATGATGCAATGCTCACCCTACCCCAAGGCATCGATCCCGACCTGCTCCGCGCCTTCGTGCTGATCGCCGAGGGCGGCTCTGTCACCCGTGCCGCCGCGCGGGTGGGGCGGACGCAATCGGCCGTCTCGATGCAGATGCGCCGGCTGGAGGAAGTGCTGGGCCAGCCCCTGCTGACGCGCAACGGCCGCGGCCTGGTGCCCACGCCGCATGGCGCCTGGCTGCTCGACCGCGCGAAGCGGCTGCTGGCCATGCATGATGAGATCGTCACCAGCTTCCGCACCCCCGAGATGAGCGGGCGGGTGCATCTCGGCAGCCCCGACGATTACGCTCTGATCTGGCTGCCCGCCATCCTGGCGCGATTCGCCGAATCGCATCCGGCCGTGGAGGTGGAGGTGACCTGCGCGCCCTCGACGGAACTGCTCCAGCGGATGCAGCGCGGCGAGCTGGACCTCACCCTCTTCTCCGCTGGGAACGAGCTGCCGGGCATGCCGCCGGGGGAATTGCTCTGGCAGGGCCCGCTGCGCTGGATCGGCTCGGCCACCCACACGCCGCATCGGCGCCTGCCGCTGCCCCTCGCCAGCGCCTCCAATGAATGCGTCTGGAAATCGGCGGCGATCGACGCGCTGGACGAGGCGGGGATTCCCTGGCGTGCCGCCTATACCTCCAGCTCCCAGGTCGGCACCCATGCCGTGGTGCTGGCCGGGCTGGCCGTCGCGGTGGATCTCGGCACCACGCTGACCCCGGGCCTGCGGCTGCTGGGCCCGGAGGATGGGCTGCCGCCCCTTCCCGAATTCGGCATCGCCATGATGCGCCGGGCCCAGGGGCCGGTGCCCGAGGCCCTGGCGCGGCATATCGCCGATTCCTTCCGGCGGGAGCCGGGCGGCGTGCGCCCGGCGGCCGAACTTGCGCGTCATTGACGCCCGGCCTGTCCGGCGCGTCACACCGAGGCAATATTCCCGTTGGAACCCGCGCGCGGGCTCTGGCATCGTCATGACCGTCCAAGAACTGAACCGCGCCCCTCGCATGAGCGGGGAGGCGACGGAAGAAGCGTCATGACGGGGACCGTCAAAGATACGGCCCTGGGAGGATATAGAAGATGCTGTTGCGACGCCGCGGCCTCCTGGCCCTTTCGGCAGCGGGCCTTGCCGCGCCCTCCATTCTCCATGCCCAGGGCAATTGGCCGGACCGGCCGATCCGCCTGATCGTTCCCTGGCCCCCCGGCGGTTCGACGGATACGGTCGCCCGCATCTTCCAGCCGAAGCTGCAGGAAGTGCTGGGTAAGGCGGTCGTGATCGAGAATCGCGGCGGCGCTTCGGGGGCTATCGGCGCCGGAGAGGCGGCCCGGGCGACGCCCGACGGCTATACCTGGATGCTGGCCTACGACACCCAGGCCACCAATGAGAGCGTGATGAAGCTGCCCTTCCGCACGATGGAGGCCTTCGCCCCCGTCACGCTGGTCGCCACGGGGCCGCTGGCGATGGTCGCGCATCAGTCGACGCCCTATCGCACCTTCGCCGACGTGATCGCCGCGGCCAAGCGGGCGCCCGACACGGTGAATTACGCGACCAGCGGCGTGGGCGGCCTCGCCCATGTCTCGACCACGCTGCTCCAGCAGGAGGGGAATTTCTCCCTGGTGCATGTGCCCTATCGCGGGGGCGGGCCGGCCGTGCAGGACGCCGTGGCGGGCCATGTGCCGCTCTTCATGTCGAACGTCGTCATCATCAGTCAGCACATCCGCAATGGCGTGCTCCGGCCGCTCGGTGTGACCACCAAGGGCGAGACGCGGCATGTGCCGGGGGTGAAATCCTTCGCGCAGCAGGGCTTCGGGGAGTTCGAGGCGCCGACCTGGTGGGCGCTGTTGGGCCGCGCCGGCACGCCCCAGCCCATCCTGCAGCAGATGCAGCAGGCCATGGCCAAGGTGCTGGCCGACCCGGATGTGAAGGCGAAAATCGAGGAACAAGGGGCGGATGTGGTCGCTTCCTCGCCCGAGCAATGCGCCACTTTCCTCAATCGGGAGATCGAGAAATGGGCGGTGGTGATCAAGAAGGCCGGTATATCGGCTGACTCCTGACCGCTTCTTCCAGCATGGGTGCGGCTCTCGCCCGGTCCGTTCGGCGCGCGATATATGCGTGCGACTCGCGGCAAGGGTAAGAGCTGCGCGTTTCGGGCATAACTGAACCGCCCTATGACAGTGATTTTACGCTTTACGGAAGTCCTCGTGACCCATAAAAGCCGCCTCACCGAAGCGGACGGCCACACGGCCTGAAACGACGGGGCCGAAAAAGAGCGGCGCTGCGAAAAACGGGTTGACGACTTCCTGAGAGGGAAGTAAATAGCCCGCCCCGCAGTGCTTCAATGAAGCGGCGGTTGCTTAATGAGGATAGGGCCTTACGGGGTTCGAAAGTAATTAAGCAAGTGATCATTTAAAATCGAATCTGGTTTTCTGGAAGCGCGTTTAGGGCTGCCTTTAGGTAGTTCTGGATGACGAAGGCGGGACTGCTTCTTCGGGGGTGGGATACGCGGTCGGCGTTCGGTGTGGTGTAAGAGCCATGTCTGAT
>JADFCQ010000002.1 GCA_015223225.1 Acetobacteraceae bacterium H6797
CGATATCGGCCTCGGGCGCGCAGATATAGGCGGGCGCGGCCAGGATCGCGCCATCGGCGCCGGCGGCCTTGGCATGCTTCAGATAGGCGATCGTGCCCGCCGTGCTGGTGCCGGTGCAGCCGTAGAAAAACTTCATCTTCCCGGTCTTCATCGCGGCCGTCTTCTCGACGATCTCGCGGCGCTCCTCCGGCGTCAGCATCGACACTTCGCCCGTCGAGCCCATGATCAGCACCGCCGAGGTGCCGTTCTTCTCGTGCCAGTCCAGCAGCGTCCGGAACGCGCCGAAATCGACGCTGCCATCGGCATTGAACGGAGTGATCAGGGCAACGAACGAGCCCTCGATACGCATCTTGGTCATCTCGGCGGCTCCTCAGAACTGCTATGTGGCACGGCGCGATCCTGCGCCAGCCGACCGGGGTTCACAAGGTTCCGGCAAGGGCGCGTAATGCGAATATGAGCGAGGAACGGTCACCAATGTCTTACCAGCCCCCGAGTCCCGGCAGGTCTTCCAGGGCGCTCGTGCTGGGTGGCGGCATCATGGGCCTTTCCTTCGCCTGGGCGCTTCGCCGCGCGGGCTGGCAGGTCACGCTGATCGAGCAGGATGCGCTGCCGAACCCCCGTGGTGCCTCGGTCGACGACCATCGCCTGATCCGCCACGCCTATGGCGCCCAGCGCGGCTATATGCGGATGGTCGATGACGCCTATGCCGCCTGGAAGCTGCTTTTCGGCGAGATCGGCACCGCACCGCTCCACGAAACCGGCGTGCTCGCCCTCGGCCCCGGCGGGCCGGGCTGGCTGGCCGATAGCCGCGCCGCCCTGGCCGCCGAGAACCGCGCCTTCGAGAACCTGACGCCAGAGGAAACCGCCCGCCGCTACCCGATGCTGGAACTCGGCGGCACGCGGGACATCCTTCATACCCCCGCCGGCGGCGTGCTGCTCGCCCGGCCCATCGTGGCGGCGCTCGCGGCCCATCTGGGCAGGATTGGCGTCACCATCGAGCGCGCGCGCGCACGCGATGTCGATCCGGAGCGCGCCCGCCTCCTGCTCGAGGATGACAGCGAGCGCAGCGCCGATCTGCTGGTCCTGGCCGCCGGCCCCTGGGCGCCGCGCCTCCTGCCAGGTCTGTCCGGCCGCGTCACCGCATCACGGCAGGTGGTCGTCTATCTGGAGCCGCCGCCCATGCTCCGTGCCTCGTGGGACAAGGCGCCGATGCTGCTCGATATCGATCCCACCGGGGGCTTCTACGCTGTCCCACCTGTCGCGGGCACGCCGCTCAAAGTAGGCGATCACCGCTTCAGTTGCCGGGGCGATGCCGAGGACCCGCGCGAGGCCAGCGCCGCCGAGGCCGAGGAGATCCTCGCCTTCGTCCGCCCCAAGCTCCGCGACGCGGCGGCCTATCGCCTGCTCGGCGCCCGTGCCTGCTATTACGACGTGGAGCCGGGCGAGCGTTTCCTGGTCGAAAAGGCCGGGCCCGCCACCTGGATCATGAGCGGCTTTTCCGGGCATGGCTTCAAATTCGGCGCGCTGCTGGGCCTCGCCCTCGCGGCGGCGGCCGAGGATGCGGCTCTGGCCGCCGCCCTTCCCGCCTGGGCCGCCGGCGAGGCCCCGCCCCCTCCAGCCCTGCTCGGCGCCCTGAGGGCGGCCGCATGAAAATCGCCCTTCTCGCCGATCTGCACAGCAATCTCGAAGCGACCCAGGCCTGTATTGAGGATGCCCGTCGTCGTGGCGCCGAGCGCTTCGTCTTCCTCGGCGATTACGTGGGCTATAATGCCGACCCTCTCGCCGTGACGCGGCTGGTCATGGCCATGGTCGCCGAGGGCGCCATCGCGGTGCGCGGCAACCACGACGACGCCGTACTCCGGCCCGATGGGGGCGCCGGCATGAACGAGGCGGCCCAGGCCGGGCTCGCCTATAGCGCCGCCCAACTCGGCGAGGCAGAGCGCGCCTTTCTTGCAAGCCTGCCCTTCACCGCCGAGGAGGATGACCGGCTCTACGTCCATGCCGAACCCTCCGAGCCGGAAGCCTGGCGCTATATCGAAATGCCCGACGAAGCGCGGGAGGTGCTGGAGCAGACCCCTGCCCGTCTCTCCTTCTGCGGCCATGTCCATGTCCCACGGCTCTTCGGCATCACGGCCACGCTGAAGCTGACGAATTTCCGACCCGTCCCCGGCGTCTCCGTGCCCCTGCCGCGCCCGCGCCAATACATGGTCGTGCTGGGTTCGGTCGGGCAGCCGCGCGACGGCGAGCGGCAGGCCTGCTACGGCATCTTCGACACCCGCGTCAGTGAGATGACCTGGTGGCGCGCGCCTTATGACGTGCAGGCCACAGCGGAGAAGATCAGGGCCGCCGGACTGCCGGAATCCCTCGCGCTCCGCCTCGAAAGGGGCCGCTGAGGGCATGGCGGCGCCGCGCCTGGCTGCCGGCAGCGAGATCGACGGCTTCACGGTCGGCACGCTGCTGCATCGCGGTGGGATGGCGGGGCTCTGGTCCGTCACCCATCCGGATCATCCCGGCCCGCTGCTCATGAAGGTGCCCCTTCTCTTCGAGGGGGAGGACCCGGCGGCGATCGTCAGCTTCGAGATGGAGCAGATGATCCTGCCCCGCCTCTCGGGCCAACATGTGCCACGCTTCATCGCGAGCGGCGATTTCGCGGTGCAGCCCTATCTCGTCATGGAGCGTATTCCCGGCTCTTCCCTCCTGCCCAAGCTGCAGGAACTGCCGCGCCCCTTCGAGGAAGTGGCCCATCTCGGCGCCGCCATCGCCACCGCGCTGGCCGATCTCCATCGCCAGCATGTCGTGCATCTCGACGTGAAGCCCTCGAATATCCTCTTCCGCGAGAATGGCGAGGCGGTGCTGGTCGATTTCGGCCTCTCGCGGCACGAGCAACTGCCCGATCTGATGGAGGAGGAATTTCGCCTCCCCTACGGCACCGCGCCCTATATGGCGCCCGAGCAGGTCATGGGCATCCGCAGCGAGCCCCGCAGCGACCTCTTCGCGCTCGGCGCCCTGCTCTATTTCTTCACCACGGGCACGCGCCCCTTCGGCGATCCGCAGCGCATGAGCGGCCTCAAGCGCCGCCTCTGGCAGGACCCGGCCCCGCCCCGCGCGCTCCGCCCCGATTGCCCACCCTGGCTGCAGGAGATCATCCTCCGCTGCCTGGAGGTCGACCCGGAGCGCCGCCATCCCACCGCCGCGCAACTCGCCTTCGACCTGCTGAACCCCGAAAGCGTCACCCTCACCGTGCGCGCCGGAAAGCTGAAGCGCGACGGCTGGGCCCAGACCGCCCGGCGGCGCTTCAACCCCGAGGCCCAGGTCGCCTTCCGGCGGCGGGGGATTTCGCAGCAGCTCGAATCCGCGCCCATCATCGCCGTCGCCGTGGATCTCGACCCGCGAAGCCAGGCGCTGAACGAGGCGCTGCTGGAATCCGTGCGGCGCCTGCTGCCGACCATGCCCGGCGCGCGGCTGGCCTTCCTCAATGTGCTCAAGCAGAACCGCCTGGCCATCGACAGCGACCTCGACGAGCAGGGGCGCAACAAGCACCTGCAACGGCTGGTCGAACTCCGGGCCTTCGGCGCGCCCCTCGGCCTGCCGGATCATCGCCTCACCTGCCATGTGCTGGAGGCGGTGAACCCCGCCTCGGCCCTGCTGGAATTCATCCGCCAGAACCCGGTCGATCATGTGGTGATCGGCGCCCGGGCCGATGCGCTGCGCCGGCGCCTTTTGGGCTCCGTCTCCTCGGCGGTCGCGGGCGAGGCGCCCTGTTCGGTCACCATCATCCGGCCGCGTATTGCCTAACGCCGCTTGGGGGAGCACATGCGGGGCATGACCGAGCCTGCCTGCCGCCTCTATCTCGTCACCCCGCCCCGGCTTGAGCCCAAGGCCTTCGCCGAGACCCTCGCCCGCGCCCTCGATGCCGGGGATGTCGCGGCCCTTCAGCTTCGGCTGAAGGACGTGGATGACGATGCGCTGTGCCGGTCGATCGACGTGCTGCGGCCCATCGCCCAGGCCCGCGAAGTGGCCTTCCTGATGAATGACCGCGCCGATCTCGCCGTGCAGATGGGCTGCGACGGGGTGCATCTCGGCCAGGAGGATGGCGACCACGCCGCCGCGCGCAAGCTGCTGGGGCCGGATGGCATGCTCGGCATCACCTGCCATGCGAGCCGGCACCTCGCCATGCAGGCGGGCGAGATCGGGGCCGATTACGTGGCTTTCGGCGCCTTCTTTCCCAGTTCAACCAAGGATGCCGAGCACCGCGCGGAGCCTGAGGTGCTGGAATGGTGGTCGGCCATGATGGAACTGCCCTCGGTCGCCATCGGCGGCATCACGCCGGAGAATTGCGCCCCGCTGGTGCGCGCGGGGGCCGATTTCCTCGCCGTGGTCAGCGCCGTCTGGAACCATCCCGAGGGGCCCGCGGCCGGGGTGAAGGCCATGAACGCGGCCATAACCGCCGCCTGAACCGGCGCCGCTGCCATTAAAAAAGCCCGGAACCAGCGGTTCCGGGCTTTTTCGTTTGGCGTGACGCCGAAATCAGTTCGTCGGCACCGAGGGCTGGGCCGGAGTGGCCGGCGCCGCGGGGGCCGTGCCGGTGGCGGCTGGGGCGCCCGACGTCCCACCGGAGGTCACCGGCGGCGGCTGCATGTCCAGGATCGAGCGGGACTGGCCGCTGCCGCGCGTCATCAGCGCCAGGACCACGGCGAGCACCATGAACATGGTGGCAAGAACCGCGGTGGTGCGGGTGAGCAGATTGGCCGTGCCGCGGCCGGACATGAAGGAGCCCATGCCCTGCGAGGAGCCGATGCCGAGCCCGCCACCCTCGCTGCGCTGCAGCAGGACGACGCCGATGAGCGCCAGGGCGACGAAGAGGTGCAGGACGAGGAGGACGGTGATCATGATCGGTGGCGTCTAGAATAGATCAGGGCGGCAGGGAAGCCCGAAGGGCGCTTCCCTGCCCCGATTGCCTTACGCGGCGGCGGCAATGGCGAGGAAATCCTCCGCCTTGAGGCTCGCGCCGCCCACCAGGGCGCCGTCCACATTCGGCAGCGCCAGGATCGCCTTGGCGTTATTGGGCTTCACCGAGCCGCCATAGAGCACGCGCAGCGTCTTGCCGGCCTCGCCGAAAGCCGCGACCAGCTTCTCGCGGATCATGCCGTGAATGGCCGCGATATCGGCCTCTGACGGCACCAGGCCGGTGCCGATGGCCCAGACCGGCTCATAGGCGATCACGCCGCCGGCGGCGGCGAAGCCCTCGGGCAGCGAGCCGGCGAGCTGGCCGGCCACGACCGATTCGGCCTGCCCGCCACGGCGCTCGGCCTCGGTCTCGCCCACGCAGACGATGGGGGTTAGGCCCGCGCCGATCGCCGCCTCGGTCTTGGCCTTCACCACAGCATCGGTCTCGCCATGGTCGGCGCGGCGCTCGGAATGGCCCAAGATGACGAAGGTGGCGCCCGCATCGGCCAGCATGGCGGCCGAGATATCGCCCGTATGCGCGCCCTTGGCATTGGCATGGCAATCCTGCGCGCCCACGGCCACCGCGCCGCCCTTCATGGCCGCGGCCACCGAGGCGACATGCAGGAAGGTCGGGCAGACCAGCAGATCGGCGGCAGGCGGGGCCGAAGCAGCCCCGCTCGCCACCGCGCCGGACAGGGCGGCCGCCTCGGCCAGGCTGCCATGCATCTTCCAATTGCCCGCGATCAGCGGACGCACATTCGGGGTCATGCCAGTCTCCTTCCCGCCGCCCGGCCATGACGGCCTGCGACAAAATCAACTGGATTGTTTCTGGCCGCCGGGGGCGGGTTTGGCAACCGCCCCCCTTTTCCCTATGGTCCGCGCCGCCCTTTCATGGCTATGGACCCGCATGATCACTGCGTTTCGCCGCCTCGCCGGCACCTGGTTCTCGAAGGTTCTCTTCATCCTCCTCATCCTCTCCTTCGGGATCTGGGGGATCGAGGACGTCGTGCGGAATATGTGGCAGGATAATGCCGTCGTCCGCATGACCGACGGCAAGATCGAACTGCCCGAGGCCCAGGTGGCCGCCCGCCGCCAGCTTAGCCAGCTCCAGCGCCAGCTCGGCCCTCGTTTCGAGGTCACGCCGCAGATGCGGGAGGCGGTCGCCAGCCAGGCCGTCGAAGGCTTGGTCATGGAGCGCGCCTTCTCCGCCGAGGCCGTCAGGCTCGGCCTGGTGACGCCCGATACGGCGGTGCGCGACTATATTTGGGCGATTCCCGCCTTCCATGGGCCGGACGGCCGCTTCTCGCGCCTGCAGTTCGACAGCTTCCTCCGCAGCAACGACCTGAACGAGGCCGAGGTGATGCGCCTCGCCGCCTCCGGCCTGCTGCGCCAGCAGCTGGCCGGCGCCGTGCTGGCGGGCGCCGCCGCCCCGGACGCCCTGGTGAACCCGCTGCTGGCCTGGCGCGACGAGAAGCGCACGGCCGATGTGGTCGAGCTGCCCTTCCTCTCGGCCGCCGACCCGGCGCCGCCGACCGATGAGCAGCTCCGCCGCTTCCACGAGAACAACCCGGACCGTTTCTCGGCCCCGGAATATCGCGAGGCTACCATCGCCGTGCTCTCGCCCGAGCTGCTTCTCCCCGAGGTGGCGCTGGACGATGCGGCGCTGCGCGAGGCCTATGAGCAGCGCCGCGGCCAGCTCGGCCAGCCGGAGAAGCGCGAAGTCGAGCAGGTGCTGGTGAGCGACGAGGCCAAGGCCCGCGAGATCGCCGCCGCCTGGAAGACCGATACCGCCTTCGCCGATATCGAGGCCAAGGCCAAGGAAGCCGGCGGCCAGGCGACCTCGCTCGGCAGCGTGGACCGCAACGGCCTGCCGCTGCCCGAACTCGCTGAGGCCGCCTTCTCCCTCGAGGCGGGCGGCACCAGCGCCCCCGTGCAGAGCCCCTTCGGCTGGCATGTGCTGCATGTGAGCAAGATCGAAGCCGGCAATACGCCGAGCTTCGAATCGGTGAAGGACCAGCTCCAGCGCGAGCTGGGCCTGGAAAAGGCCTCCGACCTCGCCTTCGAGCGCTCGAACAAGATCGAGGACGCCCTGGCCGGTGGTGCTACGCTCGCCGAAGCCGCCAAGCAGTTCGGCATGCGCGCCGAGACGGTGACGATCGACGCCAATGGCCTCGGCGCCGATGGCCGCCCGGTCTCCATCCCCGTCTCGGGCCAGCAGCGCAGCGAGATCCTGCGCCGCGTCTTCACCACCGCTACGGGCGTGCCGCCGCATCTCGACGAAATCGAGGGCGGCGCGATGATCGCGGTCGAGGTGTCCAAGATCACCCCGCCCGCGCTCAAGCCCTTCGAGACGGTCGAGGCCGATGTCCGCCGCGTCTGGACCAATGATCAGCGCCGCCATGAGCAGGAGGTGAAGGCCGCTGCCCTGCTCGCCGCCGTGAAAGCCGGCAAGCCGCTGGCCGACGCCGCGAAGGAAGCCGGGCTCGAGGCCGTGCGCCGCGAGAACATCACCCGCCAGCCGCCGCAGAACGCAGCCCCCGGCACCGCCGTCCCGCCCCAGCTGGTCGCGCCGATCTTCGGCCTCGCCGACAAGGACGTGACCATGGCCGAGACGCCGGACGGCTTCGCGGTCGCCCAGCTCGTCGCCGTTGTGCCGCATGATCCGTCCAATGATCCGCTGGGCCGGGGCCAGGTGCGCGCGGAGGTGACGCAGGAGATGCAGTCCGACATCGAGCAGCAATTCGCCATCGCCATGCGGGCCAAGGCCGATCCGCGCGTCAACCCGGCCATGCTGCGTCAGGTCCTGGGCGGCCAATAACCACGCCAGTGAGCGCCGGAGGGAGGCGCGCCGCCGCGGCGCGCTTCCCTCCTGGTCGAGCGGCCTGGTTTCGCCTAGGATTGTATAACAATCCTCGCTTGCTGAAGGTCCGTGCCGATGACTGCTTCCTTCGACCTCGTGGTCCGTGGCGACCTCGTCCTGCCCGAAGGCATTTCCCGCGACAGCTGGGTCGCGGTGACCGACGAGAAGATCGTCGCCATCGGCCAGGGTGAGCCCCCCGCCGCCAAGGCCCTCGCCGACCATCGCGGCCGCTACGTCTTCCCGGGCCTGGTCGACGGCCATATGCACACGGGCAGCGCTGTGGGCTTCCCCGGCATCGAGGGCGCGACGCTTTCGGCGGCCGCGGGCGGTGTGACCACCGTCTGCGACATGCCTTATGACATCCCCAAGCCCATCACCAATGCCACGATCTTCAAGGAGAAGGTCGAGGCGGTGCATAAACTGGCCCATGTGGACGTCGCTCTCTACGCCACCATCACCAAGCATGACGGCGTGGGCGAGATCGCGGCCCTGGCGGATGCCGGCGCCTGCTCCTTCAAGCTCTCCACCTATGAGTATGACCCGGTGCGCTTCCCGCGCATCGACCACCCGACCATGATCCAGGCCTTCGCCGAGATCGCGAAGACGGGGCTGATGGTCGGCGTCCATAACGAGGACGAAGAGCTGGTCATGCAGCTGACGGCCCAGGCCAAGGCCGAGGGCAAGACCGACCCGATCATGCATTGCCGCACCCGCCCGCCCCTGGCCGAGAGCATGGCCAATCTCGAGATTTTCGAGATCGGGATGGAGACGGGCGCCCATGCGCATCTGGCCCATTCCTCCATCGCCCGCGGCTTCGAGCAGGCGGCGCAATATCGCGCCGAGGGCGGCCTCGCCTCGGGCGAGACCTGCATCCAGTATCTCTGCATGACCGAGGAGGACGTCGTCCGCCTCGAGGGCTTCGGGAAGTGTAACCCCCCGTTCCGCACCGCCGACGAGGTGGAGCGCGTCTGGGAGGCGCTGGAGAATGGCGACATCGCCTATGTCTCTACCGACCATGCGCCCTGGCAGCGGGAGAAGAAGGTCAACAAGGGCGATATCTTCGCCGTCGGCGCCGGCCTCACCGGCATGCAGACCTTCGCGCCGCTGATGTTCTCGCTGCTGGTCGAGCGTGGCCTGCCGGTCGAGTTCATGGCGCGCTACTGCGCCGAGCGCCCTGCGCGCTTCCATGGCCTCTATCCGAAGAAGGGTGCGATCCGCCTCGGCTGCGACGGCGATTTCTGCGTGATCGAGCCGGGCGATTTCGTCTTCGACGAGGCCACAATTCAGGACCGCCCGGATGCCCGCTGGTCGCCCTGGCATGGCCGGGCCATGAAGGGCCGCGTCGCCGCCACCATCCTGCGCGGCCTGCCCATCTTCGACGGCACCACCGTTTCCGCGAAGCCCGGCTCCGGCCAGTTCGTGCCGCGCCAGCATCGCGAGACTTACACGGGCGGCGAGTTCTGATGAACAGGCGGCTCCTGGTTTCAAGCGTCCTGGGTCTCGGCCTCGCCGGGATCTGGCTCTGGGCCAATGGCCCGGGGACGTCGCTGCCGGGAGCCATCGTCGCCTGGATTCTGGCGGCGGCCGGCTTCATGGCCGGATGGAAGCTTCTTCGGCCGAAGCAGGAGCCGGTCGAGGATACCGGCCCTCCCTCCCCCTCGACCCATCCCTATGGGCCGGGCGGAAAGCCGGGCACCAAGGGCCCGCCCAAGCCGCGTGTCTGAACAGCCAAGCCCGAAGAGCTTGAGTTGCGGCGCCGGATAAGCCTCAATCCAGCCCTGGCCGCCTTTTTGGCGGCCAAGCCATATCCGGGAGATGGCGCATGCACCTCAATGTGATCGAAGACGAGTTCCAGGAAGGGCTCTGGGCCGTCGAAAGCGGCGACGGGGAGCGGCTCGCGCTCTTTCGTCAGGAAGCCGCGGCCCATGCTTTCGTCGACGCGCTTGAAGAAGCCTGGGAAAGCGCGCTTACTGCTGCCCTCGCCGCCACAAAGCTGCGTTTCCCGGAAGGCTTCATCGACCCTTCCGTGACCTGAACGGTCACCAAACGGCTTTACGGTGCGGGGCGGAACCTCTCTACAAAGTCATACAATAACAAACGCTTCTCAGCGAAACGATATCGGCATCTCCGGCTTAGCATGCTGTTGCTGGCCATGATGGAGATCGATAGATGGCTTCGGCACTGCCTCGACGCCTGGTTTTGGGAGCGTTTCTGGGGGGCACCGCCGCCATGAGCCTGTCGCGTCCGGTACTGGCCTGGAGCGCACAGGGCGACGCCCGCGAATGGGCGCTATTCCGCGAACGCTTCATCACGCGCGAGGGCCGCGTGGTCGATGACGGCAATGGGGGCGTCTCGCATACGGAAGGTCAGGGCTGGGCCATGCTGATGGCCGAATCCTTCAATGACCGCGACACGTTCGAACGCGTCTGGAGCTTCACCCGCCAGGCGATGAAGCGCCCGACCGACAATCTGCACGCCTGGCGCTATCGCCCGCAGCAGCCCATGCCGGTCGATGACCTGAACAACGCGACCGATGGCGACACCTTCATCGCCTGGTCCCTGCTCCGGGGCGGCCAGCGTTGGGAAAACCCCGCCTATCGCACCGCCGGCACCGCCGTCGCCCGCGATATGGCCCGCCTGCTGATCAAGCCGCTCGGCGACCGCACGGTGCTTCTGCCCGGCGCCTTCGGCTTCGAATTCCCGGATTATGTGGTGGTGAACCCCTCCTACCACATGCCGCTCGCCATCCGCGATCTCGCCCGTGCGGCGCCCGACGCCCGCTGGGGCGCGGTGCAGACCGATGGGCTGAACCTGCAGCGCGTCGCCCGTTTCGGCCGCTGGGGCCTGCCGGCGGATTGGGTGAAGGTGCCGCGCGCCGTGGGCCGCGTCTCGCCCGCGCCCGGCCGCCCGCAGCGCTTCTCCTATGACGCCATCCGCGTGCCGCTCTACATGGTCTGGAGCGGGCTGGTGACGGAGCCCATGGTGTCGAGCCCAATTGCCTTCTGGAACGACCCCTCCCTGCGCGCCATGCCGGCCTGGACGGAATTCGTCGGCGATTCCGTCTCGCCCTATGCCGCCACCTCCGGCATCCGCGCCGTGGCGAGCCTCGCCATGGCGGGCGGCGATCTCAGCCGCGCCGATGTGGGCAGCGTGAGTGGCGCGCATGACTATTATGCCGCCTCGCTGATGATGCTCGCGCGGCTCGCAGCCCGTGACTTATCGAGGCCGGCTTTATCCTGAGACCCGGACAGGGTTCCCCGATCGACGAGGCCCGATGCGTCATTGCATCGGGCCTCGCGCTTTCAGGCCCTGCCTTTCACGCGATGAGCATCGCGCGGAAGTCGTTCACGTTGGTCAGCGTCGGTCCGGTCGTCACCAGATCGCCCAGCGTGGCGAAGACGCGGTGGCTGTCATGCCCGGCCAGGCAGGCCGCCGCATCCAGCCCCGCCGCGCGGGCACGGGCCAGCGTGTCGGGCCCCGCGATGGCGCCCGCATTGGTCTCCGAGCCGTCGATCCCGTCCGTATCGCCCATCAGGGCCCAGACCCCTTCGCGCCCGGCCAGGGCCAGCACGGCGCCGAGCAGGCACTCCGTATTGCGCCCGCCCTGCCCCGGCTCGGTATCGCCGATCGTCACCGTCGTCTCGCCGCCGGAGAGCAACACCGCCGGCCCGGCCACCGGCAGCCCGTGCATGGCGGCGGAAAGCGCCATGCCGCCCAGCGCGCGGCCGAGCTGGTTTGCCTCGCCCTCCAGCGCATCGCCCAGGATCAGCGGCGTGAGCCCCATGCCCTTCGCCGCCTCGGCCGCCGCCTTCAGCGCCATCATGGGCGTCGCGATCATGCGGAATTCCGCGCGGGCCAGACGCGGATCGCCGGGCTTCGGCGTCTCATCCGCCGCCGCCTTCAGATGCGCCTCGACCGCGGCCGGCACCTTGATGCCATAGCGCGCGATGATGGCCTGCGCCTCGGCGAAGGTCGAAGGATCGGGCACCGTGGGGCCCGAGGCGATGACGGCAGGGTCATCGCCCGGCACGTCGGAAATCGCGAGCGTCACCACTCGCGCCGGGGCCGCCGCCGCCGCCAACCGCCCGCCCTTGATCGCGGAGAGGTGGCGCCGCACGGCATTCATCTCGTTGATATTCGCCCCACAGGCGAGCAGCGCGCGATTGACCGCCTGCTTATCCGCAAGCGTCAGCCCCTCGGCCGGCGCGGCCAGCAGCGCCGAGCCGCCGCCCGAAATGAGGGCCAACACGAGATCGTCCTCGTTCAGCCCGCGCACCATGCCCGCGATGCGCTTCGCCGCCTCTGCCCCTGCAGCGTCAGGCACGGGATGCGAGGCCTCGACCACCTCGATCTTCGTCGTTGGGCAGCCATGGCCATAGCGCGTCACGACGAGGCCGGAGAGCGCCACATCCGGCCAAGCCGCCTCGACCGCCGCCGCCATCACCGCCGCCGACTTCCCGGCGCCCACGACGACGACGCGCCCCTTGGGCTTCTCCGGCAGGTGGGCGGCAAGAATGGCCCGGGGATCGGCGGCGCGGATTGCCTCGGCGAAGAGTGCGCGGAGGGCTCCGCGTGCCCGCTGGTCGTTCCAGGCCATGTGATCTCCCATTACCTCAGGTGTCTTTTCGCGCGGCATCATGCCCGTTAGTTCGGCGGTATCAAGCGGCACGGCAACGTCGCGCAGGGCGGAATCAGACGCTGCCCCCCTTGCGCCCCGGTGCCGGGCGGGTTTCCATCCGTTCTCAGGCAGGAACTGTGTGCCTGGAAAGATCCCGGAGAAGTCAATGTATCGACGCCAACTTCTAGCAGGCGCCGCTGCGGCCGGTGCCGTCGGCCTGACCCGTCCCGCTCTTTCCCAGGGCGCCAGCGCGAAAGTCCTGAAGTTCATCCCGCAGGGCGATCTCGCGATCCTCGATCCGATCATCACGACGGCCTATGTCTCCCGCAATCACGGGTACATGATCTGGGACACGCTTTACGGCTTCGACGAGGACTACAAGCCGCAGCCGCAGATGGCCGCCGGCCACACGGTCGAGGAAGACGGCAAGCGCGTCACGATTAAGCTGCGCGACGGCCTTCGCTTCCATGACGGCGAGCCGGTGCGCGCGGCCGACTGCGTCGCCTCCATCCGCCGCTGGGCGCAGCGTGACGCGCTCGGCCAGGTGCTGATGGCCCAGACCGACGATCTCTCCGCGACCGATGACAAGACCATCGTCTTCCGCCTGAAGAAGGCCTTCCCGCTGCTGTTCGATGCGCTGGGCAAGCCCGCCTCGCCGGTCTGCTTCATCATGCCCGAGCGCATCGCCAAGGGTGATGCCAATACGGCGGTGAAGGAGATGATCGGCTCCGGCCCCTTCCGCTTCCTGCCCAATGAGCGCGTGCCCGGCAGCCGCATCGTCTACGAGCGCTTCGCAGGCTACGTGCCCCGCGCCGATGGCACCACGACCTGGACGGCGGGGCCGAAGAAGGTCTTCCTCGACCGCGTCGAGTGGCATGTGACGCCCGATGCCTCGACCGCCGCCGCCGCGCTGCAGAATGGCGAGATGGATTGGTGGGAGCAGCCGACGGGCGACCTTCAGCCCGTGCTTCGCCGCAACCGCAACATCACCCTCGAGATCCCGGACCCGACCGGCCTCTGCGCGATGATGCGGTTCAATGCCCTGCACCCGCCCTTCAACAACCCGAAGGTGCGCGCCGCGCTGATGGGCGCCGTGAACCAGTCGGATTACATGACGTCGGTGATCGGCACCGATACCAGCCTCTGGCGCGACAAGGTGGGCTTCTTCCCGCCCGGCACGCCCATGGCTTCGGATGTCGGCATGGATGCGCTGACCAGCCCGCGCGACTACGACAAGGTCAAGAAGGCGCTGGCCGAGGCGGGCTACAAGGGCGAGAAGATCGTCGTGCTCTGCGCGACGGATTTCCCCTCGCTCAACGCCCTCGCCCAGGTCGGCAACGACATGCTGACCAAATGCGGCATGAACGTCGATTTCGTGGCGACCGACTGGGGTTCGGTCGTGCAGCGCCGCGCGAGCAAGGAAGCGCCGGAGAAGGGCGGCTGGTCCGTCTTCTTCACCTTCTGGGCCGGGCTCGACATGTTCAACCCCGGCGTCTCGCAGGGCCTGCGCGGCAATGGAGAGCGGGGCTGGTTCGGCTGGCCGACCATCCCCAAGCTCGAGGACCTGCGCCAGGCCTGGTTCGACGCGCCGGACCTTGCGGGCCAGCAGGCCGTCTCGCGCCAGGTGCAGGAAGTCGCCTTCCAGGAGGCGCCCTTCCTGCCGCTCGGCCAGTATTTCCAGGCCACGGCCTATCGCCGCAACCTGACCGGCGTGCTGAAGGGCCTGCCGATCTTCTGGAACGTCCAGCGCAGCTAGCTGGAGCTGCCGGCCGGGGCCACCCGGCCGGACCGCGATCGGGAGAGGCTGATGATCACCCTGGAAAACGGGGGATGGCGGGCGGAGATACTGCCCGAAGAGGGCGCCGCCTTCGCGACCATCGCTCATCGCGGCCTCCCCGTCCTGAACCCGCTGCCGCCGGGGCGAGACCCCAACGCGACCCCCGCCGGCGCCTTCCTCATGCTCCCCTGGACCAATCGGCTCGACGAGGGCCGCATGGGCGAGGTGGCGAATTTCCCCATCAATCGCGTCGCGGAGCGGACGGCCATCCACGGCCTCTCGCGCGCCGAGCCCTGGAAGGTCAAGGAAGCGGGGCCGGGCCACGCCGTCCTGACCCAGCGGCTTGCCGCGCCGGAGACGCCCTATCGCTATGCGGCGCGCCTCGCCGTCACGCTGGCCGAGGAGGCGCTCAGCCTCGATCTGAGCCTGACCAGCGAGAGCGACATTCCTCTGCCCTTCGGCATCGGCTGGCACCCCTGGTTCCATCGCGAGCCGGGCACGCAATTCGAACTCGCTGCGACGCATCGGCTCACGGCGGATGAGCGCGTCCTGCCCATCGCGGCGGAGCCGGTGACGGGCATGCGCGGCAGCGTCGAGGAGTTCATAGGCCGCGATGCCCATCACGCAGGCTGGGACGGGCTCGCCTGGCTGCGCTGGCCCGGCCGCCCGCCGATGCGCCTCACGGCCGACGGGGCGATGGGGCGGAATCTGCATGTCTTCGTGCCGGGCTTCGCGCCCGCCATCTGCCTCGAACCAGTGAGCCACGTGCCGGACGTCATCAATCGCCCGGCCCTCGCCCCTTTCGGCGCCATGACGCGCCTCGGACCGGGGGAGACGCTGCGAGGCAGCGTCCGCCTCGAGATTACGGACTAAGAGACCGTTTCATAAAACTGGCGGGGCGGCTTCGGCAGCCTTTTCCGCGCCAGTATCGTTGGCGACTTGGCCAAATGTCCCGCATTTTGCCGGCGCCGCCGCCTCGCTGGCACGGAAAATTCTGGCTGGAGCCTCAGCCGCCAGCTTTTTGAAACAGTCTCTAAGCCAGCGCGAATTTCACCACGGAAAGCGCGGCCAGCAGCCAGACGGCGCCATGCACTTCACGGGCCCGCCCGGCGATGACCTTGATGACGGCATAAGTGATGAAGCCGATGCCGAGCCCCGTCGCCACCGAGAAGCTCAGCGGCATGATCAGCGCGGTCAGGATCGCCGGCAGGTAATCCGTCGGGTCACGCCAGTTCAGATGCTCCAACGCCCTGGCCATGAGACAGGCGACGAAAAGCAGCGCGGGCGCCGTGGCGAAGCCGGGGATAGAAGTCGCAAGCGGCGAGAAGAAAAGCGTCAGCAGGAAAAGCCCTGCGACCACCAGCGCCGTCATGCCCGTACGGCCGCCGGCCTGAATGCCCGAGGCGCTCTCGATATAGCTCACCGTCGTCGAGGTGCCGAGCACGGCGCCCATCATCGCCCCACCGCTATCGGCCATCAGCGCGCGGCCGAGGCGCGGCACGCTGCCATCCTTCGCCATGAGCCCCGCCCGCTGGGTGGTAGCGATGAGCGTGCCGGTATTGTCCAGCAGATCCACCAGGAAGAAGGTGAAGACGATCCCCAAAATGCCGAGCGAGAGCGCGCCCGCGATATCCAGTTGCAGGAAGGTCGGCGCCAGTGAGGGCGGCAGCGCGACCACGCCATGGAAGGTGGTGAGGCCGAAGGGCACGCCGAGCAGCGCGGTGATGAGAATACCGATCAGCATCGCCCCCGGCACCCCGCGCGAGACGAGCCCCGCGATCAGCAGGAAGCCGATACAGGCCAGCAGCGTCCGGGGCTCGTTGAGCTTGCCGAGCGTGACGAGCGTGACGGGATGGTCGACCACCAGCCCCATCCCCTGCAGCGCGATGATGCCTATGAAGAAGCCGATACCCGCCGCGATGCCGAGCTTGAGCGACATGGGAATGCCGTTTACCAGCCATTTGCGGATTTTCAGCACCGAAACGGCGAAGAAGAGGAGCCCCGAGAGGAAGACCGCGCCCAGCGCCGTCTGCCAGGGCACGTTCATGCCCAGAACCACGGCGAAGGCGAAATAGGCGTTCAGCCCCATGCCGGGCGCGAGGGCGATAGGGTAGTTGGCGACCAGCCCCATCAGCGCCGTGCCGATCGCCGCGGCCAGGCAGGTGGCGACGAAGGCGGCGCCCTGGTCGATCCCGGCCTGGGCCATGATGGAGGGGTTGACCACGACGATATAGACCATGGTCAGCCAGGTGGTCAGGCCCGCCAGCAACTCGATGCGCGGTGTCGTACCAGCGGCGGCGAGGCCGAAGAATCGCTCCATCATCTCAGTCCCTGAAATGGCATCTCATGTTATGGCCGCACCTTCGCGCGACGCAGCCGCCACCTTCATTAAGGCACGGGCTTGTGAGTCGCATCATTGCCGATTCGAACCTGACGCCGAGTAACCCTTCAGGCGGCGTCGGGCAGGCCCAGGCGCTCCCGCGCCACGTCCAGCGCCATCAGCGCGAGGGTGCTCGCGAGCACATGGCGCGGGTTGCTGACATAGACGGCATGGAGATCGAGCGCCGGGAAAGGCTCCCGCACCTCCAGCCGCCGCAGGAGCCCTTGGGGCGAGACGGCGATATCCGGCAGTGCGGTCACGCCAAGCCCATCGGCGGCCAGCGTCGTCATGGTCGCGATGGAATTGAGGTTATAGACCGTCGCGCCCTCCACCCCGGCCGCTGCGAGTTGCTGCATCACCGTCTGATGCGGCTGGGACCCGCGCGAGAAGGCCAGGATCGGGTGGCGGGCCAGATCGCGGATGCTGAGCGGCCCCGCCGGCAGGTCCAGCTCCGGGCTCGCATACCAGGAGCAGGGCAGGCTGCCGAGCAGGAGGTTTTCCACCTGAGGCGCGATGACCGGCCCCATGATCAGCGCGAGGTCGAGTTGGCTCTGCTGGAACTGGAGCGCGATATTCACGCTGTTATCGACCGTCAGATCCAGCTCCACCGCCGGATAGGTCGCGCGGATGCGGCGGATGAAGGCGGGGAACCAGGCATGGACCACGCTGTCGATGGTCGCGATGGAAATGCGCCCCCGCAGCATCTCCGGGCTCGAAACCTTGCCGCGGAATTCCTGCGTGAGCCGGACGATCTGCTCCGCCTTTGCCAGCGCGTTGCGCCCCTCGGCCGTGAGGCGGACGGAGCGCAGGTCCCGGTCGAAAAGGCGGATGCCGAGTTCCTTCTCCAGCGCCGCGATACGGTTTGATATCGCCGCCTGGGTGGTGTTCAGTCGCTCCGCGGTCGCGCTGAAGCTCTGCAGCCGGGCAACCCAGAGGAAGGTCTCGAGAAAGCGAAGGTTCATCGGCCCGGCATTCCAGGACTGGCGAAGGCCCTCCTTCTAGCCTGGAACCGAAGCCGCCGGTATCGCCGAGATGATCGCACTTGACTTAATCGGACTCTTATTTAACGTAAGTTACATAAGTTGATATGGATTTCTTAAGCATTACCGCTTAGCTTACGTCCATGCGCGATCCGATCCTTGAAGAAATCCTGGCACGTCGGGGCATGGTCACCCGCATTGCCTCCGAACTCGGCATCTCCACCGCCGCCGTCTCGCAATGGCGCCGCGTTCCCGAAGAGCGCGTCATCGAGATTGCCCGCCTGCTGGACATGCCGCCCGAGCTGCTCCGCCCGGACATCCCCGCCGCCCGCCTCGCCCGGGCCGAGGGCCTGCCCCGCGCGCCCTCCCGCGTGCCGATGCGCCGCCATCGCCGCACCAAGATCGTCGCGACGCTCGGCCCGGCCAGCTCCTCGCCCGAGATCATCGCCCGTCTCTTCCATGCGGGCGCGGACGTCTTCCGCCTGAATTTCTCCCACGGGTCCTATGAGGACCATGCGGCCCGCATCGCCACCATCCGCGCGCTGGAACAGCAGACCGGCCGCCATATCGGCATCCTGGCCGACGTGCAGGGCCCGAAGCTCCGCGTCGGCAAGTTCCAGGCCGGCCGCGTGCAGCTCCAGGCGGGGCAGAGCTTCCGGCTCGACCTTTCGCCCACGCCCGGCGACGTCCGCCGCGTGCAGCTGCCGCATCCCGAAATCATCCAGGCCGCCCGCATCGGCACCACGCTGCTGCTCGATGACGGCAAGCTCCGCCTGCGCGTGACGCGCCAGCGCGACGACCATCTCGAGACCGAGGTGCTGGTCGGCGGCCCGCTCTCGGACCGCAAGGGCGTGAACGTGCCCGACGTCGCCCTGCCCATCCCCGCGCTCACGGCGAAGGACCGGGCGGACCTCGACTTCGTGCTCGAGCAGGGCGTCGAATATATCGGCCTCTCCTTCGTCCAGCGCCCCGAGGACGTGGCGGAGGCCAAGGCCATCGCCGCCGGCCGCGCCTGGATCATGGTGAAGATGGAGAAGCCGCAGGCGGTCGAGAATCTCGACGGCATCCTCGATCTCGCCGATGCCGTCATGGTGGCGCGCGGCGATCTCGGCGTGGAATGCCCGCCCGAGGAAGTGCCGCTGATCCAGAAGCGCATCGTGAAGTCGGCCCGCAGCCGGGGCCTGCCCGTGGTGGTCGCGACGCAGATGCTGGAGAGCATGATCTCCGCCCCCGCGCCGACCCGCGCCGAGGCTTCCGACGTCGCGACGGCCGTCTTCGACGGGGCCGATGCCGTGATGCTCTCCGCCGAGACCGCCGCCGGCCAGTATCCCTATGAGGCGGTCAATATGATGGACCGCATCATCACCCGCGTTGAGCAGGACGAAGGCTGGCGCAAGCTGACCGACCTCGCCCGCCCGGAGCCGGAGAAGAACTCCGCCGGCGCCATCGCGACCGCCGCCCGCCAGGTGGCCGAAACCATCGGCGCCCGCGTGATCGCCACCTATTCCCAGACCAGCTCCACCACGCGCCGCGTGGCGCGCGAGCGGCCGAACTGCCCTATCCTCGGCCTCACGGCCAGCGAGGAGACGGCGCGGCGCATGGCGGTGGTCTGGGGCGTGCATTCCGTCCAGGCGCAGGAGCCGACGACCATGGGTGACATGGTCAGCCGCGCGCTGCGCGCCGCCCAGGCGGAAGGCATGGCGAAATCGGGCGAGGAAGTGGTGGTCACCGCCGGCGTGCCCTTCGGCATCGCAGGCACGACCAACGCGCTCCGCGTCGCGACTGTAAAATAGGCCATGAAGGGTGCGGCGGCTTGCGCACCCGCGACAGCGATGGTCTATGACCTCCGGGCCCGTCCGCGGGCCTGGAACCGTTTCATGACCCGCCTGGAAGGATGATCCATGCGCGCCGCGCTTCTCGCCGTGACCCTGGCCCTGCCTCTCGCCGCCGTCTCCGCGCCGGGCGCCATGGCCCAGCAGGCCGGCGTCTATGACGTCACGGGCACCGGCAGCGACGGCACGCCCTATACGGGCCAGTTGATGCTCGCCCAGGTCGGCCTCAGCTCCTGGCAGGTGCAGTGGCTGATCGGGCCGACGCGGATGATCGGCGTCGGCATGACCTCGGGCAATACCTTCGCCGTCACCTTCGATGTCGGCAATGCGACGGGCATGTCGATCTACAACGTGGCCCCCGATGGCTCGATGACCGGCCAATGGACGATGATCGGCGGCAACGGCATCGGCACCGAGACGGCCGTGCCGCAGCGCCGGGGGCAATAGCCGCTGTTTGCTGCGCCGCGGCAAGTCTTTGCCGAAAGCGGGAAGCGCGCCTAGTCTGACATCATGAAGCGAATCTGCGTCTTTTGCGGCTCAGCCGCCGGAACCCGCCCCGATTATGCCGAGGCCGCTCGTGAAACCGGCCGTCTTCTCGCCGCCCGCGGGCTCGGGCTGGTCTATGGCGGCGGGCATGTGGGGCTGATGGGCATCACGGCCGATAGCGCGATGCAGGCGGGTTCCGAGGTGATCGGCATCATCCCGGAAGTGCTGATGCGGCGCGAGGTGGGTCATGGCGCCATCACCAAGCTGCATGTCGTCGATACGATGCATACCCGCAAGGCGATGATGGCCGACCTCTCCGACGGCTTCCTGGTTCTGCCCGGCGGCATCGGCACGCTGGAGGAGGCGGTCGAGGCCCTGACCTGGACGCAGCTCGGCATCCATCCCAAGGGCCTGGTTTTCCTCGATACGCTCGGCTTCTGGTCCCGTCAGCGGGAGGTTTTCGACCACATGGTCGCCGAGGGCTTCCTGCGCGAGGATTTCCGCCCGCTGATCCAGTTCGCCGCGAGCCCCGCCGAGGCGCTGGACAAGCTGGCCGCCTTCACGCCGCCGACGGTGGCGAAATGGGCCGAGCGGGCCCAGCGCTGATCCCATGACGCCGCTGCCCGTGGCCGAGCCCGAACTCGTCGAGGATTGGCGCGCCGTTCCGCCCGCGCTCAAGGGGGCGAGTGTGGCCATCGGCAATTTCGACGGCGTGCATCTCGGCCATGCCGCCGTGCTGCGCGCGGCCCATGCCGGCCGGCCCGAACTGCCGCTCGCGGTGCTGACCTTCGAGCCGCATCCGCGCGAGCATTTCCGCCCGCAGGACCCACCCTTCCGCCTCACCCCCCTGCCCGCCAAGCGCGCCGCGCTGGGGGCCCTCGGGGCTCGCATCGTCTATGCGCTGCGTTTCGATGCGGAGATGGCGGCGATGACGGCGGAGGATTTTTTCCGCCTCATCCTCGTCGAGGCGCTGGGCGCACGGCATCTCGCCTGCGGGGCGGACTTCGCCTATGGCCACCGCCGCGGTGGCGATGTCGGCACACTGGCGCCTGCGGCCGAGGCGGCGGGCATCGGCCTCTCCGTTGTGCCGCCGCTGAGCGATGCGGCGGGGCCCATTTCCTCCACCCGCATCCGCCGCGCCCTGCAGGACGGCTATCCGGAGCGCGCCAGCCAGGCTCTCGGCCGCCCTTGGGCCATCCGGGGCGAGGTGTTCCATGGCGACAGGCTGGGGCGCGAACTGGGCTGGCCCACCGCCAATATCTGGCTCGGCCGGCACCTCGAACCGGCCCAGGGCGTCTATGCCGTGCGGGTCCGGCTGCCGGATGGCCGGCTGATCGACGGCGTCGCCAATATCGGCCGACGCCCGACGCTGGGCGGCGATCCGCAGACCCGGCTCGAAGTCCATCTCTTTGATTTCAAGGACGATGTCTATGGGCAGGAGCTGGAAGTCCAGCTCGTCCATTTCCTGCGCCCGGATATGAAGTTCGACGGGCTGGAGCCGCTAAAGGCGGCCATCGCGGAGGATGCGCGCCAGGCCCGTGAGAGCCTGCGCGCCTAGACGCCAGGGCCCAGCATCAAATAAGTCGTCCGGCCAGGTAAGCCGAATGGCCGCCTCGTTCGTTCCAGGAGAAGACGTCACGCTTCTCCGAACGCGAGCCTGCCCATGCAATACCCGCCAGCATCGCGCCACCAAGCCGTCGTCGCGGCCTTCATGAGCATGGCCGACCGCTCCGCATGGGACGCGCTCATCCGGCATCTGGCGGGTCTCAGCGGCTCCCCGGCGCGGGCCGATCGCGCGGCGTTCCGGCGGCAGGAGATCGAACTCACCCTTCTTCGCCTGCGCCGGCAGGAGGGCGCGCCGGATCAGTGCCAGCGTGCGGTGCTGCGCCTCGCGGCCGAGGCCGTGGCGCTCGACCGCCGGCTGAGCCCGGCCGGGCGCGAGAGGCTGCGGGCCATGCTCGCCGAGGGTCTGGCCCCAGGGCATACGCTGGCGCCGCTCTTCCATCTGCTGCACATCGCCGCCCGCCATCGCGCCCAGCGCTACGAGGTGCATTTCGCTGGGCTGGAGCATGAAGGCGAGCCGGACCTGATCATCACCGGCGGCGGCGCGAGTGCCGCCATCGTCTGCGGCAGCCTCTCGGCCGAGGAAGGGCGCCCGATCCATCGCGCCAATTGGTGCGCCCTGGTCGATATGCTCGATCAGGATCTGCGCCGCTGGCTCGCCGCCCATCCCGGCCGCTACCTGCTGAACATGACGCTGCCGGAGGGGATGAGCGGCGCCTGCGGCCTGCCCGACTTGCATCGCCACATCATGGCCCTGCTCCAAGGCCAGCCGAGCGGGGGCAAGGAGGCCTTCCTCCGACTGCATCCCCTGGTGATCGCCGGCGCCACGGCGGAGGACCTGCCCCGCCACCTGCGGCAATCCTTCGGGCCGGATGCGCATCTGGCCGTCACCCATGCCGAGGAAGCGGGCAGCCTCTGCGCCCTCGCCGCCTGGGCGGGCCAGGGCAACAGCATCGCCCAGGCCACCGCCCGCCGCATGGCCACCGCCGCCGCCCGGCTCGATCCGCGGCAGCCGGGCATCCTGGCCATGTTCATCGACGACCTCGAGCGCGACGAATGGCGCCGCCTGCGCGAGACGTTGGAGCTTGAGGGCGAGGCCCGCCGCTTCATGACCTCCGCCGCCGCAGCCCCCGTCCTCGCCGCCGGCTGCGCCACGCGGATGGAGCTGATGGGCCTGCCCAGCCCCCATGCCGTGCCGGGGGGCGAGCTTCGGTTCCGCAGCGCCACGCACCCTGCCGCGCGCCAGGCAGCGCTTCAGACAGCGTTAATGTCGAGTTTGTGAGTGAACGCTCTGTAAATCTTCGTGCAACGTTTCGACATTTGGTGCATTGCAGCAATCGTAGTCAGTGACGGAGCGTCCACCGATGAGCGAAGCAGAGCTTGAACGCATCGAGGAGCAGCTGGATCGTCTGCTGAACGATCCGGAGACCCGTATGGACCCGCACAAGGTGTGGTCCCTGCTCGACCAGATCAGCGAAAAGCCGGCCGTGAGCCGGACGAGCCAGGGTTAAAAAAGCCCTGGCCACCAGCCGCGCCGCTCAGGCGGCGCGCATCAGCCGGGAGAAGTTCTTCCTGGCCTTCACCACCTTCGGCGCCACGACCGCCATGCAGTAGCCCGCCCAGGGGTTACGGGCGAAATAGTTCTGGTGGACCGGCTCCGCCTCCCAGAATTTCGGCGCCGGGTGGATCAGATGGGTGACGATCTCCCCATCCCACCAATCCGCCGCCTCCTTCATCACGGCCTTGGCCGTGTCGACCTGGCTCTCGTCCATCGCATAGATCGCCGAGCGGTATTGCGGCCCGACATCCGCACCCTGCCGGTCCATGCTGGTCGGGTCATGGATGGTGAAGAAAATCCGCAGCAGGTCCGCATAGCTCACCACATCCGGGTCGAAGGTCAGCTGGACGACCTCCACATGCCCGGTCTTCTTGCCGCAGACCTCCTCATAGGTGGGGTTCTCGACATGCCCGCCGGCATAGCCGGAGACCGATTCGAGCACGCCCTCCACCCCGCGATAGACCGCGTCCAGGCACCAGAAACAGCCGCCGCCCAGAAGGGCCACTTCACGCCGCGCCATTATCGCTCCTTTCCGCGTCATTCCGCCGCAGAGATAGGTGGCGGCACCCCTCACCGGTAGGGGCCTTCACGCCGCGTCCGGCTGGGGGCAGGCTTGGGCCATGAGCATCCTGCCGCCCCCGCACCCCGCCGCCTGGACCGAAGCCCTGCGCCCCGCCCTCGATGAGGCCGTCGCCGCCGCCGTCGCCGCCGAGAGCCCTTTCCCCAACGATATCGCCGCCCATATCGTCGGCGGCCATTTCGAGGGGCCGCCGCATAACGAGATCATCGGCCCCGTCAGCCCGCGCGGCGCGCCCAACGGGCTGGTGCTCAAGCGCGGCAAGGTCGTGGCGCGCTGGGGCGATACCCGACAGCAGGACATGACCTTCTCGGTCGCCAAATCCTATCTCTCGCTGCTTGCGGGCCTCGCGGTGGGCGATGGCCTGATCCGGGACCTCGACGCGCCCGTCTCGGACAGTGTGGACGACCCAGCCTTCGCCTCCGAGCGCAACCGCCTTGTCACCTGGCGCATGCTGCTCTCCCAGACCAGCGAGTGGGAAGGCACGCTCTTCGGCAAGGCCGATGCCATCGATCGCGGGCGGGATCTCGCGGCCGAAGGGCGGGACAAGGCCATGGCCCGCCCGCTCAAGGCCCCAGGCACCTATTGGGAATATAACGACGTCCGCGTGAATGCGCTTTCGCTCGGGCTGCTGCATCTCTTCCGCAAGCCCCTGCCCCAGGTTTTCGCCGAGCGCATCATGAACCCGATCGGCGCGAGCCGGGATTGGCGGTGGGAGGGCTATCGCACCTCATGGATCGAGATCGACGGGCAGAAGATGCAATCCGTCTCCGGCGGCGGGCATTGGGGCGGCGGCCTCGTCATCCATGCCGAGGACCAGGCGCGGATCGGCCTGCTCATGGCGGGCGACGGGGCCTGGGACGGGCGGCGCCTTCTCCCCGCCGGCTGGGTGCGGGCCTCCCTCACCCCGGTCGAGCTGAATGCCAGCTACGGGCTACTCTGGTGGCTCAACGGCGCGGGCCGCTACCCTTCCCTGCCCCGCAGCAGCTATTTCGCCCTTGGCGCGGGCGGCAATGTGACCTGGGTGGAGCCGGAGCTGGATGTGGTGGCCGTCTTCCGCTGGCTGGCGCCGGCGCAGATGGATGCGGTGCTCGCGAAATTCCTACCCGGCCTCGCCTGACGCCCGCTCTGGCCTCACCTGCTCTGGCCTGAGGCGCCTCGCGCGCCTATCTGCCTCCTCAAAGGAGAACCCTCATGAGCCTACCCGAGATGGACGAGAAGACCCGCACCGAGCTGGAGGCCGCCGCCTTCCGCCGGCTGCTGGAGCATCTGCGCGATCGCAGCGACGTGCAGAATATCGACCTGATGAACCTCGCCGGCTTCTGCCGGAACTGCCTCAGCCGCTGGTTCCGCGAGGCGGCCGAGGCCAGGGGCATCGCCATCCCCGATCCGGATGCGCGCGAATTCGTCTATGGCATGCCCTATAAGGAATGGCAGGCGAAGCACCAGAAGGAAGCCACGCCGGAACAGAAGGCCAAATTCGCCGCCGAGCAGCATAAGCACTGAACCGATAGCGGTGCGGCGGGAAGGTTTGCCCCCGGCCTCGCCGCCCGCTATACCCCGCCGCCCGGTATGCTCCGCCGCCGCGCCGCGGGTGGGCAGCAACGGCCATAGTTTCGAGGGGCGGCATCAGCCGCTGGGAGATCTGAAGATGAGCGATTTCGACGCCATGGCGGCCCAGGCGAACCGCGAGCGGGTCGAGGAAGACGCCGATGTGGGCGGCATCGCTGCCGACCGCCTGCGCTCTATCATCGACCGCATCGAGCGCCTGGAAGAGGAGCGCAAGGCGCTCGCCGGCGATATCAAGGACATCTATGCGGAAGCCAAGTCGGCCGGTTTCGAGCCGAAGGTGATCCGTCAGATCATCAGCCTGCGCAAGCGGGAGCCCTCCGAGGTGGAAGAGCTCGAGACGCTGCTCGACCTCTACCGCCGCGCGCTGGGCATGTAATGCAGCGGAGCGCCCTGTTCAGGGCGCTCCGAATTCGAGGCTGACGATCCGCCAGGAGGCATCGCCCTTCTCCCCCGGCGCGAGCGTCAGGCTCAGCCCCGCCGTCTCCGGCTCCACGCCGGCCCTCGGGCCGAGTTCGAGACGCAGGCTGGAGAGGCCCTCTGGCCGAAGCCGGCGCAAACTGCCCGAGGGCAGAAGCCCGTCTCCTTCACCGCCCTGCCAGTCACCGCCCGCGCGGCTCCGCAGCAGGCCCGCCATGGCCTCGGGCCGGTCTTCGAGGGCAGCGGTCATGGCCGAAGCCATATCGACCAGATAGGCTCTCGCGCCGGTCGAGAATCCCCTCTCCTGGGTCATCCGCCCTTCCGCTACCAGTGCGGCCCGCAGGCCGGGGCGGATCGCTTCCCAATCCACCCGTGCCGCTAGCGCCTCGGCATCCGCCTGCGCCACGGCGCGCATCACGTCGCGCGCAGCCATCAGCGGCTGATAGACCAGCGCCAGGCTGGGTGCTGCGACCGAGACGAGCAGCAGCGCGGTCAGCGGCAAATAGCGCCGCAGGAGCCCGCGGCGTGGCTTGGCAGGCGGCTCCTCGGGTGGCCGCTCTGGCGGCGCCTCCGGCTCGGGCTCTGGCACAGGTGCCGGTAATGGCGCGGCGGCGGGTTGGCGACGGTCGAACTCATCCCAGGCGGCTTCCCAATCGGCCTCTCGCCGCGCATCGCGGCCGTGCCGATGCGTGGGGGCGGCTTGCGATCGCTTCATCGCATGATCCGGGCCATGTCTCATGAAGTGAGACTAGGCGGCCAGGGTTGAGCGAAAGGTTAACGAATCCGGCCCTTCGGCTTGGACCACCGCATGGGCACAAAAAAAGCCCGGCGGGTTTGTCCCGCCGGGCCGTTTCGCGCTGGAAGCCCGCCTCAGCGAACCGTCTGCGCCGCCGTGAAGGCGAAGTTGTCGTAGGAATTCTCGGCGATGCGGAACCACAGGAATTCCTCGTCGCGATACTTGCGATAGGACTCCCAGATCTTCTTGAAGCGCTCGTTCTTGGCCGATGTCTCGTCGTAAAGCTCATGCGCGGCCTTCCAGGCGGCCGACATGATGTCGCGCGACCAGGGCTTGAGTTGCGCACCGGCCGCGACGAGGCGGCGGATGGCCTGCGGATTCGCGTGGTCGTAGCGGGCCGTCATGGCCTGATCGGCCTCGGCGCAGGCAACCTCGATGGCGAGCTTGTAAGCCGCCGGCAGGGCCTCGAAAGCGGCCTTGTTCGCGAGGAACTGCAGCTTCGCCGAGGGCTCCCAGAAGCCGGGATAGTAGTAATAGGGCGCGACCTTCACGAAGCCGAGCTTCTCGTCGTCATAGGGGCCGACGAATTCCACCGCGTCGAGCGAGCCGCGCTCCAGCGAGGGATAGATGTCGGCGGCCGGCACCTGGGTCGGCGAGGCGCCGATCTTGGTGAAGACCTGGCCCGCGAGGCCGGCAATGCGGAACTTGAGCCCCTGCACATCGGCCAGCGACTTCACTTCCTTACGGAACCAGCCGCCCATCTGCGCGCCCGTGTCGCCGGCCGAGAAGAAGACGGCGTTGTAATCGCCGAAAAGCTCCGCCGCGAGCTCCTTGCCGCCGCCGAATTGCAGCCAGGCCGTGGCCTGGCGCGAGGTCAGGCCGAAGGGAAGCGCCGTGAAGAAGGCGAAGCTCGGCTCCTTGCCGACATAGTAGTAGGAGGCCGTATGGCAGCACTCGACCGAACCCTGCTGCACCGCCTCGAGAGCGGCGAAGGGCGGGGCGATCTCGCCACCCGGGAAGGTCCGGATCTGGAACTTATTGTCCGTGAGCTGGGCCACGCGGCGGGCGATATGGTCCGCCGTCCCGAAAAGAATATCGAGATTGCGCGGGAAGGAGGAGGTCAGGCGCCAGCGGATCTCAGGCTGGGACTGGGCAAGGGCGGGGGTGGCGAGCGCGACAGGCGCGGCCATGCCCACAGCCCCGAGTAGAGCGCGGCGATCCATCTGGCGTTTCTCCCGAAAACTCGATCAGTTTCGCTATCGGGAGATAATCTGAAATTCGCTGCGCGAGAAGGCGTTTTCACACACCGAAGATTGCGCGCTGTGCGCATGAGCCAAAAGAATGATGCGCTGTTACCCTTCTTCACCCCTCCGGCGCGTCTATCGGGTATAGGCAGAGCAGTTCTCCCGACACAGAGGATGATGATGCCCGGTTTCAAACGCCTTCTTCGTCCTGCTCTATTCGGATTGCTCCTCGCCACCCTGATGGTTCCATCCGGCTTCGCTCGCGCCGAGAAGCCGATCGTTGGCGCCTATCTCTGGGGCGGGATGCTGCAAGGCGCCGAAGGGACGGACCGCTTTCATAAATCTCTGAAATTCCTACTCGATCAGGGCTTTCAGGCGGTGCGCTTCACGGTTTCGAGCAGCACCCTGCGTGAACTGGGCCTCGACAGGGTTTCATGCGGTCAGCCTCGTCGAATCGGCTGTTATCTCGAAAAGGCCCTCGCCGACCCCGTTTTCGACGACCAGCGGATCAAACTGCTGATGATCACGCTGCATGAGTTTGGCTCGCAGGAGGCGCTGAGCCGCGGCGTCGATGGCGACCGCGCTCGCGAGGTTGAGACGGAGTTCCGCCAAGCCGTCGATATCCTGCAGCGCCGCTTCGCTGGCCGGCCGGTCCGGATCGTCATTTCCAATTGGGAAGGCGATAACATGGTCTATTGCGGTGCTGTCTTCGGCTACATGCGGAACGCGAGCAAGGCGCGCGCCTGCGACAGCCAAGATGGCAATGGCATCCAGCGGCGCCTGACCAATTTCCTCGACTGGATGAAGCTGCGCGACGCCGTGGTGCAGGCAGCCCGGGCCCGACACCCGGATTTCAACATTGCCCATGCCCCTGAATTCAACGTCGCAAATCTACGCACGCAGCAATGCGTCACGAGTTGCGACGCCACCAAGACCGTCTTTGAGACCCTGGCGCGCGCCGGCCAGCGGCCGCTCTGTTCCTACTCGTCCTATAACAGCGCCACACGGGGCCAGCTTCAGCAGGATCTGCCGCGCCTCCTTCGGACCTGCCAGCAACTGATACTGGGCGAGTTAGGCTTCCCGGAGCGTCGGGGCAATGAGACCGTGAGGTCCGGCTTCGCCACGGCAGCGGCGGCCATTGCGCAGCAACAGGACAAGATCCCCGCCGTCATCATCTGGAATGCCTTCAACGTGCCGGGTGTCACCCGGGACAATAGCTACGGCCTGTTCCGGCAGGATGGCAGCCGGGGCAATATCGACAACCTGCCGGCCGAGTTGCAGCCGGGGCGCTGAGGCCCCGGCCGCGCTAGTTCAAACCGGGTCCGGCGCCGGCTTTCCGGCGAGGACCGCGGCGATATTGTCGAGCGCGCGGAAGCCCATCGCGTCGCGCGTCTCGACCGTCGCACTCGCCACATGCGGCGTGAGGAAGACGTTCGGCAATTCGGCGAAACGCGTGTCGAAATCGGGCTCCTTCTGAAACACGTCGAGCCCGGCGGCGAAGAGATGGCCGCTCTTCAGCGCCGCCAGCAGCGCCTCCTCATCCACCACCGAGCCGCGCGCCGTATTCACGAAGACGGCACCCTTGGGCAGCAGCGCGAAGGCCTTGGCATCCATCAGCGGCGGAGCGCCACGCTCGGCCGGGAGATGGAGCGAGAGAAGCTGCGAGCGGGGCAGCAGTTCCTCGATCGTAGGGACGAATTCCGCGCCCTCCTCCAGCTCCACCGGCAGGCGCCGGCGGTTCTGGTAGAGCACCTTCATCCCGAAGCCCCTCGCCCGCCGGGCTACGGCCTGGCCGATGCGGCCCATGCCGACGATGCCCAGCGTCTTTCCGCTCGGGCGGATGCCCAGCATGTCCGGCATGCCGAAACCCTGGCGCCAGCCCTGGCGCATGATCGCCTCATATTCATAGGCGCGGCGCGAGGCGTTCAGCAGCAGCATGAAGGCCAGGTCGGCGGTGCAGTCGGTCAGCACGTCGGGCGTGTTGGTGACGATGATGCCCCGCGCCTTGGCCGCCGCCGCATCCATGTGGTCATAGCCGACGGAGGAATTGGCGATGATCTTCACCGAGGCCGGCAGGGCCGTGATCGCCGCAGCGTCGAGCCGCGACTTCGGGCCGATGAAGAGCGCCTCGGCGCCAGTTTCCTCCGCCGCGCGGACGGCGCCCGCCGCGTCGAGATCCTCCTTGGCCAGCACCGCGTCGAATTCGCGCCGCGCGCGCTCGGCCACCGCTTCGGGCACCCGGCGGGTGACGAGCACCCGCCCCTTGCTATCCGTCATTATTGCTTCTCGATCCCTGCCTTGGCGACGACATCGCCCCATTTGGCGACCTCGGCGCGCACGAAACTCTGCGCCTGCTCCGGCGTGGAGCCAACCGGGGTGGCGCCGAGCGTCTCGAACCGCTCCTTCACCGAGGGCACTTTGAGCTGGGCGACGGCATCGGCGGAGATCTTCGCCGCGACCTCGCCCGAAATGCCGGCCGGCGCCAGGATCGCGCCCCAGCTACCGGCCTCGAAGCCCGGAAAGCCCGATTCCGCCACCGTCGGAACATTGGGCAACGCCGGTACGCGCTGCGCGGCGGTCACGGCGATGGCCTTCAGCTTGCCGCCCTGCACATGGCCCAGCACGGCGGGCAGCGTGTCGAACATCACGTCCACGCGCCGCGCCAGCAGGTCCGGATGGGCGGCGGTACTGCCGCGATAGGGAATGTGGGTCATGGTGCCGCCCGCCCGCATGGCGAACATCTCGGCCGAGAGATGCACCGCCCCGCCCGTGCCGGCGAAGGTGACCTCGCCCGGCTTGGCCTTCACCATCGCCGCCAGTTCCTGCACCGTCTTGGCGGGGAAATCCGGCGCAGCAACCAGGACGAGGGGCACCGAATAGATCACGGAGAGGGCCGCGAAATCCTTTACCGTGTCGAAGGGCGTCTTATAGAGCGCCGCATTCACGGCGTGGTTCACCGAGACGAAAGCCAGGTTATAGCCATCGGGGGCGGATTTCGCGACGACATCCTCGCCGATGATGCCATTGGCGCCGGTGCGGTTCTCGACCACCACGGGCTGTTTCCATAGGCCCGTCAGCTGTTCCGAGAGAAGCCGCGCGGCGATATCGGCAGCCCCGCCGGGCGAATAGGGAACAATGAAGCGAACCCCCTGCGAGGGCCAGGCATGTTGGGCAAAGCCGGGCCGGGCGGCCGCGAGCAAGAAGGGTGTGGCCAAGGCAGCGCGGCGGGTGATCATGAGACTTCCTTTCCTGGACGCGCGACCGACTTTGCGGGTCGCTTACACCTGCAATAGCAAGGCATCGGGGAAAGCTGCAATAGCAGTGACGTGAGCATGAAAAAGGCCGGGGAGGTCGCCCTCCCCGGCCTGGCACACTGCGGCTCGGTCGAGCCGGCTCAGTAGCGATACATTTCCTGCTTGAACGGGCCCTGCTGCGGCACGCCGATGTATTCGGCCTGCTTCTCGGTCAGCTTCGTCAGGGTCGCGCCGACCTTGGCGAGGTGGAGGAAGGCCACCTTCTCGTCCAGGTGCTTCGGCAGCGTATAGACCTTCTTCTCGTACTTGCCCGGGTTGGTCCAAAGCTCGATCTGGGCCAAGGTCTGGTTGGTGAAGGAGGCGGACATCACGAAGCTCGGGTGGCCCGTGGCATTGCCCAGGTTCACCAGACGGCCCTCGGAGAGCAGGATGATGCGCTTGCCGTCGGCGAATTCGACCTCGTCGACCTGCGGCTTCACATTGTCCCACTTCAGGTTCTTCAGCGCGCCGACCTGGATCTCGCTGTCGAAGTGGCCGATGTTGCAGACGATCGCGCGGTGCTTCATGGCGCGCATGTGGTCGATCGTGATGACGTCCACATTGCCGGTCGCGGTGACGAAGATGTCGCCGCGCGGCGCGGCCTGCTCCATCGTCACGACCTCATAGCCTTCCATCGCGGCCTGGAGCGCGCAGATCGGGTCGATCTCCGTCACCAGCACGCGGCAGCCGGCATTGCGCAGCGAGGCGGCCGAGCCCTTGCCCACGTCGCCGAAGCCCGCGACCACGGCGACCTTGCCCGACATCATCACGTCGGTGCCGCGGCGGATGCCGTCCACCAGCGACTCACGGCAGCCATAGAGGTTGTCGAACTTCGACTTGGTGACGCTGTCATTCACGTTGATCGCCGGGAAGAGCAGCTTGCCTTCCTTGGCCATCAGGTAGAGGCGATGCACGCCCGTCGTGGTCTCTTCCGACACGCCCTTGATGGAGGCGGCGAGCTTGGCGAACCAGCCCGGCTTCTCGGTCAGCGTCTTCTTGATCAGGGCGAAGAAGACGGTCTCTTCCTCGTTGCTCGCCGTCTCGAGGAAGGCCACGTCGCCCTTCTCGGCGCGCAGGCCGTAATGGACGAAGAGGGTCATGTCGCCGCCGTCGTCGAGCAGCATGTTCGGCTCGCCGCCGTCAGCCCATTCGAGCGTCTTGCGGACGTAGTCCCAGTATTCCTCCAGTGTCTCGCCCTTCACGGCGAAGACGGGGGTGCCGGCGGCGGCGATGGCGGCCGCGGCATGGTCCTGGGTCGAGAAGATGTTGCAGGAGGACCAGCGAACATCGGCGCCGAGCGCCTTCAGCGTCTCGATGAGAACGCCGGTCTGGATGGTCATGTGCAGGCAGCCGGCGATGCGGGCGCCCTTCAGCGGCTTGCTATCGCCGTATTCGGCGCGCGTCGCCATCAGGCCGGGCATCTCGTCCTCGGCCATGGAGAGTTCCTTGCGGCCCCAAGCCGCGAGGCTGATGTCCTTGACGATATAGTCGGCCATGAATGCTGCTCCTGCTGGTCGGGCAGCGGCCTAGCACGCGGCGCGGGGCTTGGCCAGACCCCATCGCTGAGACATAAGGATATCTTTATGTGACCGCTTCGGCCGGTGGCTTGCGGAGCACCCATTTGGCGCCCTGCACCTCCATCTCGATGCCGATCTCGGCCGAGAATTCCATCGCCGCCCGCTTCACGCCCCGCCAGCCGAAGTCATCGCCCACCAGCGCCCCGCCGGGATTGACCAGCGGCCAGTAGCGGCGGGCATCGGCCAGGACGGGCTCGTATTCATGGGCGGCGTCGATATGGACGAGGTCGATCCCGAGGGCCAGGCGCCGCAGGATAACGGCCGCGTTCTCGCTGCTCTGGGCCAGGGGCACGACGCGATCCTGGAAGCCGAGATGGGCGATATTGCTCATGAACTGCCAGTAGAGCCCCGGCCAGCCATGCTCCATGCGGAGCGATTCATAGACGCCGTCGGAGCGCGACCTGTCCCAATGTTCCGGGCTGCCGAGGAAGGTATCGACGGCGATGACGAAGCCATCGACCTTGAAGCGCTCGAGGCATTTGCAGAAATGCGCGACCGAAGCGCCTTTCCAGACGCCCACATCCACCACGACCTTCGGCTTCAGCTCCTTGACCAGCCGGGTCAGCATCGGGTGCTGGCTGTTCCAGCCCTGCAGATCGAGCGGCAGGCGCGGTTCGAAACCATCGAAAGCGCTGCCGCCATGCAGCCGCCGGGAAATGCGCTTCGCCAGGCCGCCGCCGGAGACGGGCGGCTTGGGTGCCGAGGGGGTCTTGCTCTCACTCAAGGCTTTCGAAGGCCGCGGGCAGCAGCCCCTCCATACTGTGGCGGGTGAGCGCCAAGCGCGCGGGGCCGAACCAGATCTCGGTGGATTTGTCGGCGAATTCGGCGATGCGCTGACGGCAGCCGCCGCAGGGCGCGCAGCGGATCAGCCCGCTCTCCGCCGGCCCGCCCAGGATCACGATGCGGCGGATGCGCCGCGCGCCGCCCGCGACCATGGCCGCGATGGCCCCCGCCTCGGCGCATTGGCCCTGGGGATAGGCGATATTCTCGACATTGCAGCCCACGAAACGCTCGCCCGTCTCCGCCTCGATGGCGGCACCGACGAGAAAGCGCGAATAGGGCGCATGGGCTCGCTCTCGGACAGTCTCGGCCAGGGCGAACAAGGCGTCGAGGCCGGGGTCCTCCATCGGCTAGGCCCCGCCGCCCGCTTCGAACCCCATGACGAGTTCCTGGATGCGCTTGGGGTCGCTCTGCTCCATCACCCGCCGCGCGAAACGCGCGCAATCATCGATCTTGAGCGAGCGCACCGCCTGCTTCACGCGGGGAATGGCGCTCGCATTCATCGAAAGCGTGCGGATGCCCAGGCCCAGCAGCAGCGGCACCAGGCGCGGATTGCCCGCCATTTCGCCGCAGACCGAGACGGGCATGCGCATGCGCAGCGCCGCTTCGGTAGCGAATTGCATCAGCCGCAGCACGGCCGGATGCAGCGGATCGTAGAGATGCGCCACCTCGCTCTCCGCCCGATCGACGGCCAGCGTGTACATGGCCAGGTCATTCGTGCCGATGGCGAAGAAATCGGCCTCCAGCGCGATGGCATCGGCGGCCAGAGCGGCGCCTGGCGTCTCGATCATCGCGCCCAGCGGCGGGAGCTTCTCGGGCAGGTTCAGGCCCCGGCGGCGCAGACGGCGGATGACGCGATCATAAATCTCGCGCGCCTGCCGCACCTCCTCCGGGATGGTCACCATGGGCAGCAGGATGCGCACCGGCCCCTTCTCGGCGACCCGGAGGATGGCGGCGAATTGCGCCTCCAGCAGCTCCGGCCGCTTGAGCAGCATACGGATGCCGCGCAGGCCGAGCGCGGGGTTGGTGCCGGCATGCGTCGGCTCGAAGCCCTCCGCCAGCGCCTCGATATCCTTCTCGCCGCCCCAATCGAGCACGCGGATGGTCACGAGGTCACCCGCCATGGCTTCCACCACCTGGGCATAGGCCTCGAACTGGTCATCCTCGTCGGGCAGCGTCTCCCGGTTCATGAAGAGGAATTCGGTGCGCAGCAGGCCGATACCCTGAGCTCCGGCCTGGGCGATCAGCGGCAATTCGGCGGGGATTTCCAAATTGGCCTGAAGCTCGACCTCCTCGGCATCCTGCGTCACCGAAGGCAGGCGGCGCAGCTTGCTGAGCTTGGTGCGCTCGCGGGCATGAGCGGCCAGCGCGGCGCGGGCTTTGCCCAGGGCGGCGGGGCCGGGGCGCAGCACGACCTGGCCCGTAGCACCGTCCAGCACCATGGCATCGCCACGCGCGACGCCCTCGGTCAGGCCGGTGCAGCCCAGCACGCTCGGGATACCGAGGGCGCGGAGCATGATCGCCGTATGGCCATCCGCCCCGCCCTCATCGGTCGCGACGCCGGCGATGCGCGACGGGTCCAGCAGCGCCGCATCGGCGGGTGTCAGTTCCTCGGCGACGAGGATGGAGCCGACTGGCACGTCCTTGAGGCTGCGGAAGGGCGTGGAGGTCAGGTTGCGCGTCAGGCGGCGGGCGATTTCCCGCACCTCGCCCGCGCGGCGCTTCAGGCCGGGCTTGTCGTCGTCCTTGGCGGCGAGAATCGCCTGAGCAATGGCCTCGGCCTCGTCATTCACCGCCGTCTCGGCCGAGAGCAGTTCCTCGACGATGCGGCGCCGGGCGCCGCGCAGCAGGCGGCTTTCGCCCAGCATCAGCGCATAGGCGTCGAGCAGCGGCTCCAGCTCCTCCTGCGCCTCCTCGGGCAGGACGGCGAGGCGGCTCTTGAGCTTGGCGACCTGCTTGCGCGAGCGGGAGACGGCATCGGCGAGGCGGTGCTTCTCGCCCTCGATCGCGCCGGCGGCGATGCTGCGGCGGGGCGTCTCTTCCTCGGTCTCGGTCGTGTCGAAGGCGGCACCGATGGCGATGCCGGGGCTGACGGGAATGCCCTTCAGCTCAGCCTCGCGCGTGCGGCGCGAGACGGCGCGCCGCTCCGCTGCCTTCGCCGGCGCCTCGGTCTTCTCGGTGTTCTTCTCAGTCTTCATGGAAGCCGGCCTCGATGAGGCCGACTACCGAATCCAGCGCTTCCCTGGCGTCCCATCCATCGGCCTCGATCACGATTTCGGCGCCCTTTCCGGCACCGAGCATCATCAGGCCCATGATGGAGCAGGCCGGCACTGTCTGGCTACCGCGCGACACCGTCATTGCGCAGGAAAAACGCTCCGCGACGCCCACCAGCTTGGCGGCGGCCCGGGCATGCAGCCCGCGGCTATTGCGGATCGTGACAGTCTTGCTCAGTGCAAGGCCGCTATCGCCAGACATTCAGCGCCTCCCTCTCGTCACGCCCATCCCGGATTTGGGCAACCCGGACTTCAGCTGGGCCGGCAAGCGTCAACGCAAAAGCTGGGCGCGCGCCATGCAATCGTCAATCGCCTGGCGCGGGGGCGAGCCCGGCGCCGGAACGGGCGTTCCATTCGCCACCGCCTGGGCGACGGCCGTGCAGAGATCGGCCGCGGTGCCCATATAGCGCTTGCCGGCGGCCTGCGCATGCTCGACGGCGGCGGCCAGGCGCTCGCTGCCGCGCACTTTCGCGAGCTTGACCAGCAGCGGCAGGTTCATGCCCGCCAACACCTGGACCTTCTCGCTCAGCATGGAAGAGGCGAGGTTCGAAGGCGTGCCGCCAAACATGTCGGTCAGCACCACGACGCCGTCGCCCTGCTCGACTTCCTCGATGCGGGCGCGGATTTCCTGTCTGCGGCCTTCCATATCGTCATCGGGGCCAATGCAGACGGTGGCCACGGCCTTTTGCGGGCCCACCACATGCTCCATGGCGGAGCGCATTTCTTCGGCCAAACGGCCGTGAGTGACCAGGACAAGTCCGATCATGGGGTCTGTGTCAGGGCCTCCAGCCCTTTTGAGGAAGCGGTATCGGAATCGCCCTTGGTGCTCGTGCCCGAGGCTGCCGCCTGGGGACGCACGCCGAGTTCGCGATGCGAAAGATCAACCCGCCATCCGTGGCCAGATAAATAATGCGCGAGTCGTTCTGATACTAGGACCGACCGGTGTTTTCCGCCGGTACAGCCGACCGCGATGGTGAGATACTTCTTCCCTTCTGCCGCGTAGCGAGGCAACAGCGGATCAAGCAGCGCGGTCATGCGTTGCCAGAATGTGGCGAAATCGCCATCCGATTCAATAAATTGCGCAACCGCAGCGTCCCGGCCGGTCAAAGGGCGCAATGCCGGGTCGTAATGCGGGTTGCGCAGGAAGCGCATGTCGAAAACTAGGTCCGCCTCGCGCGGCAGGCCCTTGGGATAGGCGAAAGAGACGACGCTGATCGTCATCCCGGTCCCTTCCTGGCCACCGAAGCGGCTTTCGATCTGGCGGCGCAGGTCCGGCAGCGGCAATTCGGACGTATCGACGACCAGATCGGCCGCCTCGCGCAGCGGCGCGAGCAGCGCGGCCTCGCGCTGAATGCCCTCGATCACCCGCGCCCCGAGCGGGCCGCCAGGAGCGAGCGGATGGCGGCGGCGCGTTTCGGAGAAACGACGGAGCAGCACGCCCTCGTCGGCGGTGGCGAAAACCAGCTCGAGCGTGAGCCCTCGCTGCCCTCTGAGCCGGCCCAGCATGGCCAGCAGCCCCTCGGGCGCGAAGCCGCGGGTGCGGGAATCGATGCCGGCGGCCAGCAGCGGGCCCGCCCCGAGATCGGTATCGGCGATCAGGTCTTCCAGAATGGAGAGCGGCGGATTGTCGACGGTCTCGTAGCCGAGATCCTCCAGCACCCGCATGATCGACGCCTTCCCCGCCCCCGAAAGCCCCGTCACGAGGACGACACGTCGGCCCGGCGGGTTATGGGGAGCGGTGCCGCTCACGCCGCGAAGGCTCCGGCCTGGGAGAGGCGGCGGCCGGTCGCGAGCGCCAGAGCGCATTCGACCTTCACCCCCGCCGAGGCGTCATGCGCATGGAGCGCGAGCCGCGGCACGGCGATGCCCTGGGACTCGAAGCGGGCGGGATGCGGCAGGCGGGGGATGTCCGCGCGCGGCAGGCAATCGACCACGAGACGGAGCGGCGCCCTGCCCTGCACCGGCTGCCCGGCCAGGATGCCGAGGCCGCGCACTTCCAGCAGGCCCCTGAGCGCGATGGGGGAATCGGCGAGCAACTGACCGCCCTCGGCGCTCAGCTCGACCTGGTCGTCAGCCACCAGGATCCAACCCCTGTCGATGAGCCGGAGGACGAGATCGGACTTTCCGGCGCCCGGAGCGCCAAGGAAAAGAACCGCTTCGCCCGACCGGGCCGCACAGCTTCCATGAACCATCATCGATGAAGACGCGATTGCTCCCTCTCCACGATGGCGGACTATGGCAGCATTGAGGCAGCGGGCCAAGGGAGTGCTGGTTGCGGCGCAACAGATGGGCTGCGATGCTCGGCCAAAATGGAGTCTTCCGTCGCATCATGACCAACGATAACAATAACGTAACGCCCGAGAAAATCAGCGACGCGGCGGCGCGCATTGCGCCTCATATCCATCATACCCCCCTGCTCCGACTGCCTGCCGAGGCTTTGGGAAGCGAAATTCCCCTCACGCTGAAGCTCGAATGCCTCCAGGCGACCGGCTCCTTCAAGGCGCGCGGGGCCATGAATGCCATGCTTTCGGCCCCCCTGCCCCCTGCCGGCGCAATCGCGGCCTCGGGCGGCAATCACGGCGTGGCGGCGGCCTGGGCGGCGCGGCAGCTCGGCGCCAAGGCGGAGATTTTCGTGCCCGAACTCGCCAGCGAGGCGAAGATCGCCCGTATCGCGGCCGAGGGCGCGACGGTGCGGAAGACCGGCGCCACCTATGACGAGGCCCGGCAGGCCAGCGAAGCGCGGGCGGCGGAAACGGGTGCCCGGATCGTCCATGCCTATGACCAGCCGGAGGTGCTCTGCGGCCAGGGCACCGTGGGGCTGGAATTCGAGGCCGATGCGCCGGAACTGACCCATATCCTCGTCGCGACCGGCGGCGGCGGGCTGATCGGCGGCATCGCCGCCTGGTATCAGTCGCGCTGCCAAGTGATCAGCGTCGAGCCAGAGGCCTGCTCCACCCTTGCGACCGCATTGCGCGAGGGCCGGCCGAGCCCCGCCCCGGTCGGCGGCATCGCGGCCGATAGTCTCGGCGCGCGGCAGGTCGGCCAGATCATGTTCCCCATCGCCCAGCGGCATGTGGCCCAGGCGATCACTGTGCCGGAGGAGGCCATCGCCGAAGCCCGCCGCCGCCTGTGGGATGGCGCGCGGCTGCTCACCGAGCCGGGCGGGGCCACGGCGCTCGCCGCGCTGATCTCGGGCCGCTTCACCCCGCCGCCGGGGGCGAAGGTGGGCGTGCTGGTCTGCGGCGCGAATACCGACCCGCGCCTCTTCTCATGAGCGACACCGCGATTCCGCCGCGGCGCGGGCTGACGCCGGGGCAGAAGGCCGCCATGGGCGGGGCCATGCTCAGCATGATGCTGGCGGCGCTCGACCAGAATATCGTCAATACCGCCCTGCCCCGTATGGTGGGCGATCTCGGCGGCATGTCTCACCTCTCCTGGGTGGTGACGGCCTTCATGCTGACCTCGACCTCGACCACGCCGCTCTATGGCCGGCTGTCGGACATGTATGGGCGGCGGCGGCTCTTCCTCGTCTCCATCAGCATCTTCCTCGCCGGCTCCGCGCTCTGCGGCCTGGCGCAGAGCATGGGTGAGCTGGTGGCCTTCCGCGCCTTGCAGGGAATCGGCGCGGGCGGGCTGCTGACGCTGGCGCAGGCGGCGGTGGGCGATGTCGTCTCGCCGCGCGAGAGGCCGCGCTACCAGGGCTATTTCACCTGCACTTTCGCGGTCTCGAGCATGATCGGGCCGGTGCTGGGCGGGGCGATCACCAGCCTGCTGTCCTGGCGCTGGGTGTTCTACATCAACATCCCCGTCGGCATCCTGGCCGTCACGCTGCTGATGATCGGGCTGACCTCGCAGAAGGCACCGACCAAGAACCAGCCCATCGACTGGCCCGGCGCGCTGCTGCTGACGGGCGGCACGGGCGCGCTTCTGCTGGCGCTAAGCCAGGGCGGCACCCTGGGCTGGACCTCGCCCTTGGTCATGGCCCTGGCCGCCGCGACCGTCATTCTCTACGGTGCCTTCTGGTTCCGCGAGCAGCGGGCGGCGGCGCCGATCGTGAGCTTCGCCCTCTTCCGCAACCCGGTCTTCGCGCGGGGCGTCATCGTCTCCGGCATGATGACCTTCGCCATGATGGGCTCGACCGTCTTCCTGCCGCTCTATTTCCAGCTCGTGCTGGGGATGGACCCGGCCCATGCGGGCATGATGCTGCTGCCGCAGGTCGCGGGCATGGTCATCACCTCGATCATCGGCGGGCGGATCGTCTCGCGGATCGGTAAGAACAAGCCCTTCCTCCTGGCGGGCCTGATCCTGGAATCCATCGCCCTCGGCAGCCTCGCGGTTTTCGCCACGCTCGGCGCGGCGCCGGGCTTCTTCCTCATCTCGATGGGCCTGCTCGGGCTCGGCATCGGGATGGGCATGCCCAATCTGACCACGGCGGTGCAGAATGCCACGCCCCATAGCCAGCTCGGCGCCGCGACGGGGGCGATGAGCTTCCTCCGCTCGCTGGGTGGCGCCGTGGGCGTGGCCGTCTCCGGCGCCCTCATGACCGACCGGCTCACGGCGGCGCTGGAAAAGCTGGGCGGGACGATGGACCTCTCCGCCCTGATGGAAAAGGGCGTCTCGGCCCTCTCCGCCTTCACGCCGGACCAGCAGGAGGCCGTGGCCTCCGCCTATCGCCAGGCGCTGACCGGGAATTTCCTGCTCAGCGCCATCATCATGAGCCTCGCCTTCATCCTCGTCCTGCCCCTGCCCTCGGTGACGCTGAGGGACAAGATCGAGGATTGAACTAGCCGATGTGGCAGCGGCGCTCGAAGACGGAGGGCAGTTGCTCCCGCACGCGGCCCTGCTGGAGCAGCGCCTTCTCGGCGAGGCCGAAGGCGTTGGGGTCCATCGTATAGACCCAAGGGCCGGCATTCTTCTGGTCCTGCCGTGCCAGCCAATCGATGCGCTGGAGATCGCCGGAATAGCCCTTCCCCGGCTCCAGCCGCGTGGCGAGGTTCCAGCGCCCGTCTCGGCTGAAGATATCCACGGCCGCGCGGACGTTGCAGGGCAGCGGCTCGGCGGTGAAGCCCTCGATGGAGACCAGCGTCTGCACCGGCAGCCCAGCGCCCCGGAGCTTGTCGGCGAATTGGCTCGCCGCCTCGCCGCCCAGCGCATAGCCCGCGACGGCGATGGGCGTGCCCTGCGGCTGGGCGAGGGCCGCGTCGGCGGCCGCGCTCCAATTAGCGGGGCTGTAGAGGGCCGCGGTCACGCCCTGGGCGCGGAGCCGCTCGGCCAGCCGGGTCATGCCGGTGACGCTGACATCCGTGCTGGGGAAATTGACGCCCGGGAAGAGATAGACGACGCCTTTCTCGGCGGAGAAAGGCGGGTTGGCCAAGGCTGGCTCCGGCGTCACCGGCCGCGAGCAGGCGCTCGTCAGCAAGGCGAGGCAGGGCAGCGCGAGCCGAAGCGGAAGGCTGGCCGGCAAGGGTGTCAGCTCCATTCAGAGTGCTCCCTTGGCATAGGCCCGGCGCCGCTCGGGTTCAAGGCACGAGAGGGTTAGGCGGCCAGCGCCACCGTCAGCCTGTTCCGGCCCTCGGCCGTGTATTCGTAACGCAGATCGGCCGCTAGGCGCCGGACCAGCAGCAGGCCGAGCCCGCCGATGGGCGCATCTTCCAGCGCGCCGGAGAGCGGAGCCACCTCGGGCGCCAGCGGGTCAAAAGCCGCGCCGTCATCCTCAAAAACGAGGCGGCAGCCCTCGCCTTCGATCGCGGCCATGAGCCGCATTTCCCGCGCTCCGCCATGGCCGAGCGCGTTGAGCGCGATCTCCTCCAGCACCACCTCGGCCCGGCCCACGACCTTCGGCGAGGCATGCCCCGCCTCGAGAAAATCGACCAGCCCGTCACGCAGCAGAGCCAGCCCCTCCTGCGTCGCCGGCGCGGTGAGCGCGAGGCTCACGCCGCGAGCGCCGCCTCCGCGGCCGCCTGGTCGGGCAGCACCGGCAGGATCGCGTCAAGCCCGACCGTGCTCAGCACCTCGGCCACGACGCCATGCGCGCCGAAGACCACCACCTTCAGCCCGCGCCGCTGCAGCACCCGCGCGACGGAGAGGATGAGGCGGATGCCCAGCGAGCCGGTGAATTCCAGCCCCGTCAGGTCGAAGGCCGTGGGCTTGCCGGCGCCGACGACCTGGGCGGTCATCTGCGTCTCGATCGCCGCCGTCGCCGCCGGATCGAGCCGGCCGGTCAGCGCGACGCGAAGGGCGTTACCGCCGAGGTCACTCGTGGTGAAGACCATGCTCTGCTTCCCTCAGCCCTGCTCGGCATCGAGCGCATAGCCGGCGCTGCGGACCGTGCGGATGATGTCGATCTCGCCCTCGCCGTTCACCGCCTTGCGCAGGCGGCGGATATGCACGTCGACCGTGCGCGGCTCGACATGGATGTCGCGGCCCCAGACGGCGTCGAGCAGCTGCTCGCGGGTGAAGACGCGGCCGGGATGCTGGAGGAAGAATTCCAGCAGCCGGTATTCCGTCGGGCCCAGATGCAGCGCGCGGGGGCCGCGCGAGACGCGATGGGCGTCCTGGTCCATCGTGAGGTCGCGGTAGCTCAGCGTGCCCTTGGCCGTCACCGTCGCCGAGCGGCGGAGCAGCGCGCGGATGCGGGCCAGCAGGCTGTCCATCACGAAGGGCTTGGTGATGTAGTCGTCGGCGCCCATGTCGAGCGCGCGGACCGAGTCCTGGTCCTCCGTCCGGGCCGTGACCATGATGATCGGCAGGTCACGGGTATTCGGGCGGCGGCGAAGCTGGCGGCAGACTTCGATGCCCGAGAGCGCGGGCAGCATCCAGTCGAGCAGCACGAGATCGGGCTTGGCCTCGGCCACGCGCATCAGCGCTTCCTGGCCATCGGCGGCTTCCTCGACATTGAAGCCCTGCTTCTCGAGATTGTAACGCAGCAGGGTAAGAAGCGGCGCCTCGTCCTCCACCACAAGGATGGTGGGACGCGCGGCGCCGGCATAGGCATCAGCCATGGTAGTCGCCCTCATGTCGGTCGCCCCTGGTCAATGAAAGTCGTTTCAAGCCTGCGGCCGAACCACCGCATAGGAGGAAGAGTCGGCCTTGGGCCGCTCGTCCGGCAATGCGTCGCCCAGCACGGCGTAATGCACCGTCTCGGCGATGTTGGTGGCGTGGTCGCCGATCCGCTCGAGGTTCTTCGCAATGAAGAGGAGATGCGTCGCGACGGTGATGTTGCGCGCGTCCTCCATCATGAAGGTCAGCATCTCGCGGAAGATACCGTTGTAGATGTCGTCCACCGGCGCGTCGGCGCCCCAGACCTGCTCGGCCCGGGCGGCGTCGTTCGTCACCAGCGCGTCCATCGCGCCCTTCAGGTTCTCCTGCACCAGGCGGGCCATGCGGCTGAAGCCGTTGAGGCTGCCGAAGCTCTGCTGCTGTGAGATGACGATCGAGCGCTTGGCGGCGTTCTTCGCGTAATCGCCGATGCGCTCGAGGCCGTGGATGATCTTCAGCGCGCCGACGATCAGCCGCAGGTCCTGCGCCATCGGCTGGCGCAGGGCCAGCAGGCGGACGCAGAAGATCTCGATCTCGCGCTCCATGGCGTCGATCTCGGCATCGCGGCTGACCACCTCGGCGGCCATGGCGGCGTCGCGGCGGATGAGCGCATCCGTCGCATCGGCCACCTGGCGCTCGGCGAGGCCGCCCATGCGCGCCACGAGGTCGCGAAGGCGCTTCAGCTCGTCGTCGTAAGACTTCACGATATGCTCCTGCGGCATCGTCTCTTCCTCGCGCCTCAGCCGAACCGGCCGGTGATGTATTCCTGGGTCTTCTTCTCGCGCGGCGCGGTGAAGAGCTGCGCCGCCGGGGCGCATTCGATCAGCTCGCCGAGATAGAAGAAGGCCACCTGGTCGGCGCAGCGCGCCGCCTGCTGCATGTTGTGCGTGACGATGGCGATGGTGAAATCGCGCTTCAGCTCGTCGATCAGCTCCTCGATCTTGAGGGTGCTGATCGGGTCGAGCGCCGAGGTCGGCTCGTCGAAGAGGATGACCTCCGGCCGCACCGCGATGGTGCGCGCGATGCACAGGCGCTGCTGCTGGCCGCCCGAGAGGCCCATGGCCGAGCTGTCGAGGCGGTCCTTTACCTCGTTCCAGATGGCGGCGCGGGTCAGCGCCCATTCGATCCGCTCGTCCATCTCGGCCTTGGAGAGCTTCTCGTGAAGCTTGATGCCGAAGGCGATGTTGTCGCGGATGGTCATGGGGAAAGGCGTGGGCTTCTGGAAGACCATGCCGATCTTGGCGCGCAGCCCGTTCAGGTCCACCGCCGGGTCGATGATGTTTTCCCCGTCGAGCAGCACCTCGCCCGTGGCGCGCTGGCCGGGATAGAGGCTGTACATGCGGTTCAGCACGCGCAGCAGGGTGGACTTGCCGCAGCCGGAAGGGCCGATCATGCCGGTCACCTGGCGGGCCGGGAGGCGGAAGTTGATGCCCTTCAGCGCCTTGTTGGCACCGTAGTAGAAATCGAGGTTGCGGATATCGATCCGCGTCTCGTTAAGCCCCTCCGCGGAACGGGCCTGCAGGCCGCCGAAGGAGGCGTCGTTCGTCGTATCGGTCGTCACGTCGCTCATGACTGCCTCACTTGCTGCTGCCGCGCAGGAAGACGCGGGCGATGATGTTCAAACCAAGGACACCGAGGGTGATGACCAGCGCGCCGGACCAGGCAAGCGCGATCCAGTCGGGGAAGGGCGAACCGGCATAGGCGTAGATGGCCAGCGGCAGGCTCGACATCGGGGCGCTCATGTCCAGCGACCAGGAGTTGTTGCCCAGCGAGGTGAAGAGCAGCGGCGCCGTCTCGCCGGCGATGCGGGCGATGGCCAGCAGCACGCCGGTCGCGATGCCGGACAGCGCCGAGCGCCAGCAGACCAGCACCACCATCTTCCACTTCGGCGCGCCGAGGCCGATCACTGCTTCGCGCAGCGTATTGGGGATCAGCGAGAGCTGGTCCTCCGTGGTGCGCACCACGACGGGGACCACGATCACCGCCAGGGCCAGCACGCCGGCCCAGCCGGAGAAGCCGCCGAAGGGCAGCACCGCGATCTGGTAGATGAAGAGGCCGATCAGGATCGAGGGGGCCGAGAGCAGCACGTCCGAGACGAAGCGGACGAGGTTCCCCAGCTTCGAGCCATTGGCGTATTCGGCGAGATAGGTGCCGACCAACATGCCGATGGGCGTACCGATCAGCGTGCCGAGGGCGACCTGGATGAGGCTGCCGACGATCGCGTTCGCTAGGCCGCCATTGGAGCCCGGCGGCGCCGTGACATTGGTGAAGAGCGAGAGGTTCAGCGCCTCCAGGCCCTTCATCACCAGCGTGAAGAGGATCGAGGCCAGGAAGATCAGGCCGATCACCGTAGCCGCGACGCAGAGGCCGCGGATGATCACGTCAGCCAGGTGCCGGCGGCGGCCGAGAGCGGCGGAGACCTTGAGGTCCTTGCGCGGGCCGGGAATGGCGGATTGGGTTGTGGTGGCGGACATCGGTTCAGGCCTTCAGCCGCGAGCGGAGCAGCCAGCGCGAAGTCGCCAGCACGATGAAGGAGATGACGAAGAGGATGAAGCCGAGCGCCAGCAGCGCCGAGAGCTTCAGGCTGCCCGCTTCGCTCTCGCCGAATTCCAGCGCGACCAGCGAAGCGATCGTATTGCCCGGGCCGAAGAGCGAGGCGCTGATGCGGTTCGCGTTGCCGATCACGAAGGTGACGGCCATGGTCTCGCCCAGCGCGCGGCCGAGGCCGAGCATGATGCCGCCGACGACCGAGACGCGGGTATAGGGCAGGACGACGCCGCGCATCACCTCCCACCGCGTGCAGCCGAGGCCGTAGGCGCTTTCCTTGTAGACGCCCGGCACCTGGGTGAAGACGTCGCGCATGGTCGCCGCGATGAAGGGCAGGATCATGATGGCGAGGATGATCGCCGCCGTCAGGATGCCGGTGCCGAAGGGCGGGCCCTGGAAGAGGTCGCCGATGACGGGAATCTCGCCCAGCGTGTCGATCACGAAGGGCTGCACGGTGCCGCTCATGATCGGGACGATCACGAAGAAGCCCCACATGCCGTAGATGATCGAGGGCACGGCCGCGAGAAGCTCGACCGCGGTGCCCACCGGGCGGCGCATCCAGGGCGGCGCCAGCTCGGTCAGGAAGAAGGCGATGCCGAAGGCCACCGGCACCGCGATCACGATCGCCAGGATCGCGGTGACGATGGTGCCGTAGATGGAGACGCCGGCGCCGAAGACTTCCTGCACCGGGTCCCACTCCGTCGAGGTGACGAAGGAGAGGCCGAACTGCTTGAAGACGGGCCAGCCGCCGAGGAAGAGCTCGACGATGATGCCGCCGAGCAGCAGCAGCACCAGCACGCCGGCGCCCTTGCACATATACTCGAACACGCGGTCGCCGACATTGCCGGTGCCGCGTGCTGTCCGGGTAACGGGCCGGGGCATATTGCCCGGGGCCATGGTGGCTGACTGCTGCAAGTCGCCGCTCCGCCGTCTTGGTGTGAGGAAGGTGATGGCCGGGGCTATAACCCCGGCCACCGCCCAGGAAAATGGATCAGCGAACGACGGGCTGGCCGTCCGGACCCTTCAGCTCGCGCTTCCAGGCGGCGCGGATGGCGTTCTGCACGTTCTCCGGCAGCGGGATGTAGTCCAGCTCCTCGGCCATCTTGTTGCCGTTGGCGAAGGCCCAGTCGAAGAACTTCGTGACGTTCAGGCTGCGCGTCGCATCCGTCGGGTTGGTCGGCAGCAGGATGAAGGTCGCGGAGACGATCGGCCAGGTCTTCTCGCCCGGCTGGTCGATCATGGACGGCGCCATGGTCTGCACCGACCAGTCGGCCGAGGCTGCGGCGGCCATGAAGGCCTCGGTCGAGGGCTTCACGAACTGGCCGGCCTTGTTGCGCAGCTGCGTGACCACGAGGTTGTTGGTCTTGGCATAGGCGAATTCGACATAGCCGATGCCGCCGCGGACGTTCTTCACCGTACCGGCCACGCCCTCGTTGCCGCGGGCGCCGGCGCCGGCCGGCCACTTCACGGAGGTATTGGCGCCGACCTTCTCCTTGAACTCGGGGGAGACGGCCGAGAGATAGGAGGTCCAGACGAAGGTGGTGCCGGAACCGTCAGCGCGATAGACGGGGGCGATGGCCAGGTTCGGCAGGTTCACGCCGCGGTTCATCTCGACGAGCTTCGGGTCGTTCCACTTGGTGACCTTGCCCATGTAGATGTCGGCGACGAGTTCGCCGGTCAGCTTGAGCTGGTTCGTCTCGACGCCCGGGATGTTCACGATCACGACGACCGAGCCCATCACCGTCGGGAACTGCATCAGCTTGCCTTCCTGGAGCTGCTGCTCGGAAAGCGGGGCGTCGGAAGCGCCGAAATCGACGGTGCGGTTGCGGATCTGGTTGATGCCGGCGCCCGAGCCGACCGACTGGTAGTTCAGCTGGATGCCGGCGGCCTTCGCGCCCTCACCCCACTTCTGATAGACCGGGTTGGGGAAGCTGGCACCGGCGCCCGTGATAGCGACACCCTGGGCGAAAGCCTTGCCGGACAGGCTGGTCGAGGCGGCCAGGGCCAGGGCGAGCCCACCGAGGGCGCGACGGCCGACGAGGGCGTTGTTGCTGTTGCTCACCGCATCATGCTCCGTGTTTTATTTCGGTGCCGGCGGGCTGGCCACCGGCTTGCGGGCCTTCTAGGCGGGCCCGAAGACATCACGATTGCAGTTCGATGAACGTTATATGACAGACCGCCGCCCGATGCGCGATTTGTCTGTACCTATACGCCGCACGCGGAGCCGATCCGCGACAGAATGATGACAATCCTGTTTCAAGCCTTTGGAATCACACGCAAGTCATCCGCTCAGAGCCAGAGGAAGCTCGCGGTATCCAGATCAACCGCCGCAACCCCGCTGAGCGTGATGGTCATGTCCGCGCGGCCGTCGCCATCGATATCGAGGCTCAGCAACCCGCTCGCACTGTCATAAATCGCCTCGCTCCGGCCGCTGCCGGTCAGACTCGCCCCGCCTAGATAGGCGAATTCTCCCCGCAGCAGGCCGGAGAAGACCAGCAGATCACCCTCGTCGGCGCGGAAATCTGTGATCGTATCCCCCTGCCCGGCTGCTGAATCCGAGATGGCCGTATAGAAGAAGCGATCCGCACCCGCACCGCCGATCAGCCGGTCCATGCCCGCGCCGCCGGTGATCTGGTCGTCCCCCGCCCCGCCCGTGAGGGTGTCGTTCCCCGCGCCGCCGCGCATGATGACGGCCTGCGCGCCCATCGCCGTGATGACGTCGTCGCCGCTGCCGCCATAGACCACCTCCACATTGGAGATGGTCACGCTATTCGCGCCATCGGCCAGGACCAGGCGGTCGCTGCCCTGGCCGAGATCCACCATCGCGCCGAGGATGGCGGCCCCGAAGGTGATGTTGTCGGCCCCATTGCCCCCCGTCAGCGTCTCGACGCCCGTCACCGTCAGGCTATTGCCGCCATTGGCGAGGGCCAGGCTGTCATTCCCCGCGCCGAGATTGACCGTCCCGCCCGACAGCGAGGCGCCGAGGGTGATGCGGTCTGCCCCGGCATTGCCGATGATGGTCTCGGCGCCGCTGACCCAGATCGTATTCGCCCCATTCGCCAGGCGCAGCACGTCAACGCCCCCGCTGAGGTCGATCCTGCCGCCGGAGAGGGCGGTGGTCAGGGTGATCGTGTCATTGCCCGCCCCGCCATAGACCGTCTCGGTATCGGAGAGCCTGATCTCATTCGTGCCATCGGCCAGGCGCAGCACGTCATCCCCCAGGCCGAGCTTGAAGACAGCGCCCGTAATGGAGGCGGTGAGCGTGATGCTGTCATCGCCGCTGCCGCCCACGATGCTCTCCACGTTGGCGACCACGAGCTGGTTCGTGCCCGCCGCGAGGCGCAGGACATCGGCCCCGCCGCCGAGGTCGATGGTCGCGCCCGTCTGGGCCGCGCCGAGCGTCACCGTATCGGCCCCGGTGCCGCCCAGAATGGTCTCGATGGCCGTGGCGGTGAGCTTGTTGGTGCCTGCCGCGAGGATGAGGATATCGGTGCCCGCGCCCAGATTGAACGTGGCGCCGGAAGCCGCCTCGGTCAGCGTGACCGCATCGTCGCCCTTGCCGCCGATGATGGTCTCGATCCCGGCGGCGCGGAGGCTGTTATTGACGGCGGCGAGGCGAAGCACATCCGTGCCCGCGCCGAGATTGATCGTGCCGTCGGTGATGCCACTGCTGAAGGTGATGATGTCGTCGCCCTTATTACCGATCACCGTCTCCACATTCGCCAGCACCAGCTCGTTGCGCCCATCGGCCAGCTTCAGCACGTCATTCCCCGCGCCCAGGTTGATGCGCCCGCCGATGACGGCCGTGCTCAGCGTCACCGTATCGGCGCCGGTGCCGCCGGTGATGGTCTCGACGTAGTTGGCCGTGACGATATTGGTGCCATTGGCGAGAATGAGCTGGTCCAGCCCATCGCCGAGGGTCACGAGCATGGAACTCGTCGGCGCCGCGAGAATGACCGTGTCCTCGCCCGTGCTGCCGACCACCGTCTCCACATTCGCGATCGTCACGCGATTGCCGCCTTTGGCCAGGCGCAGCACATCCGTGCCCCCGCCCAGGTCGTAGAAGCCGCTGGCGATGGGGCTGGTGAGGGTGACGGTGTCATTCCCGCTGCCGCCCATGACGGTCTCCACATCCTTCAGCGTCACGCTATTGGTGCCATTCGCCAGGGTGAGGCTGTCGGAACGCTCCCCGAGCGCGATATAGGCGCCGGTGACGGCCTCCATCAGGGTAATGCGGTCCACCCCCGCCCCGCCGATGATGCTTTCGACGCCGCTGACCGAGACAACATTCAGCCCGGCCGTCGCGAGGCGCAGCGTGTCATTGCCCGCGCCCAGGCTGATCGTGCCGCCATTGAGCGCCGCGCCGAGGATGACGAGATCATCCCCCGTGCCACCGATGATGGTCTCGATGCCGCGCGCGACCAGGCGGTTCGTCCCATTGGCGAGAATGAGCGTGTCATTCCCAGCCCCAAGATTGACGTTCAGCGCGGTGCCGGCATCCGCGACCGTGATCCTGTCATCACCCCCGCCGCCGATCAGCACCTCGACACCGCGGATCATCATCTGATTGCCGCCGGCCGCGAGGCGCAGCGTATCCGTCCCTTCCCCGAGATTGTAGCTGGCGCCGGAAATCGGCGCGGTGAGAACGAGGCTGTCATCGCCCGCGCCGCCGATCACCGTCTCCACATTCGAGAGCCGGATCTGATTATTGACGCCCGATAGCCGGAGCGTGTCGATGCCGGCGCCGAGGTCCATGCTGATGCCGTTTGCGGTCTCGCCAAGCGTGACGCTATCCGCCCCCGAGCCCCCGATCAGGCTCTCGACGCCAATGACGCGAAGCTGGTTGCCGCCATCGGCCAGTCGGAGCGTATCCGTGCCCGCCCCGAGATCGACCGTGGTGCCGGTGACCGGGGCGGTGAGCGTGACGCTGTCATTCCCCGCGCCGCCTAGAAGCGTCTCGACGCCCACCACGAAAAGCCGGTTCACACCATCCGCGAGCCGCAACACATCGACGCCCGCGCCGAGGTCGATGCTGATACCGCTGACCGGCCCGCCCAGGGTGACGATATCCGCACCGCTGCCGCCGAGGATGGTCTCGGTATTCCAGACGGCGAGCTGGTTGCCGCCGTCAGCGAGGCGAAGGATGTCGTTGCCCGCGCCGAGATCCACGCTCGCGCCGGAAACAGGCAGGGCAAGCGAGACCTCATCCGCCCCCGCCCCGCCGATCACGGTCTCCACATTCGCGGCCGTGACGCGATTACCGCCATCGGCGAGGCGCAGGATATCCGCCCCGGCGCCGAGATCGATGATGGCATCGGCGGTCGCGGCGCCGAGCGTCGCCTCATCGGCACCGCTGCCGCCCTGGATGGTTTCGACATTGCTCACCGTCAGACGGTTGCCGCCATCGGCCAGCACCAGGCTGTCCGCCCCCGCGCCGAGGTCGATCATCATACCCGCGACCGCCGCCCCGAGCGTCACCGTGTCTCGCCCGCCGCCGCCCAGCAGCGTCTCGACATTAAGCACGGTGAGCGAATTGTTGTTGTCGCTCAGCCGGAGGATATCGATGCCATCGCCGAGGTCGACGACCGCATTGGCAATGGCCTTCGTCAGGTTCAGGACATCCGGCCCCGCCGTGCCGGTGATGGTATTGATCCCGGTCGCCGCCAGCACATTCACATCGACGGCCATGGTGACGGTGTTGTGCCCGTCGCTGACCTCCACGAGCACGGTCTGCACCGTGCCGCCGAGGCGCAGCAGGTCCACCCCCTGGCGAAGTTTCAGCGTGCGGCCATCGACGATCTCGTACCAAGCCTCGCTGGGCCAGATGACGCTATAGGTCAGGTTGGCCTGATCGCTATCGGGGTCATCGGCCGTCAATTCGCCGATCACGCCCGCGATGTCGCTCTCCAGCACAACCCCGCCCGAGCTGAAGCGCAGGTTCGAGGGCAGCGTGTCGTCATAGCCCTGGAGCGTGACGGACCAGCTTTGATCCAGTGCCACCCAGCCGCCCGCGGTCTGCACCTGCAGGCCGAAGGTCAGCACCGGGTCATCGCCCGCCGGCCAGGCCTCGCGATCCAGCGCCGCGACCGGGGCGATGGTCACCACGCGGCTCGCGCTATCGTAGCTGGCGGTGAAGAAGCGCGCCGCATCGCCGGTCAGGGCGATGTCGAGCACGGCGGCCGACAGGGTCAGCCGCGCCGACCAATCGCCCGGCTGTGGATTTTCCAGAACCGTGCCGGGCACGCTACCCGACGCCGTAATCGTCGCCAAAATACTGCTCCGCCCCGCTTCCCCGCTCTTCTGGCGCGAAGTTGCTTTCCAAAGGCTGAACGGGGCGCTGGACGGCGGCGGGCCGGCCGGGGAAAGCTCGGCGCATGAAACGCCTTCTCGCTCTCCTTCTCCTCCCGGCCCTGGGCGGCTGCACCGTGGTCGGGGCGAGCGCCACCTGGTCTTCCACCGCCTGCCCGGCCGGCATGCAGGCCGCCCAGCGGGCCGAGCTTTATATGGGCCTGGGCCGGAAGGGCGGCGGCGAAGTCAGCCCCGCCGATGTCGATGCCTTCGTCGCAGCCACCCTTACCCCCGCCTTCCCCGACGGGCTGACGCTGCTGCGCGGCCAGGGGCAATGGCGGGCCGCCGATGGCCGTATTGCCCGCGAGTCGAGCCTCCTGGCAGTGGTGATCCTGCCCGGCGCCACGGGCGAGCAGGCGCGCGACCGCCTCACGCCCGTTGCCGAGGCTTGGCGCGCCCGCTTCGCGCAGGAGAGCGTCCTAAAGGCGATCGGCCCCGCCTGCGTGGCATTCTGACCCCGCAAGGAGCGGCCGCCGGGGCTTGCTGGCAGCCCGCCGCCGGAGCATCGTGCCGCCGCTTCGCGTATGAGGGAAAAAGCAATGACCACCACCACCAAGCCCGGCGATACCAAGACGGGGGCCAATGCGGCCCTGGAAGCCCGCCGTCAGGCCGCCGTGCCGCGCGGTGTCGCCGTCCAGTTGCCCGTCTATGCTGCCAAGGCCGAGAATGCCGAACTGACCGATGTCGAGGGCAAGCGCTATATCGACTTCGCCGCCGGCATCGCCGTGCTGAATACCGGCCACCTGCACCCCAAGGTGAAGGCCGCCGTGCAGGCGCAGCTCGAGAACTTCTCGCACACGAGCTTCCAGGTCGTCCCCTACGAGAGCTACATCCGCCTCGCCGAGCGCCTGAACCAGATGGCGCCGACCAAGGGCCCGCGGAAGACGATCTTCGTTACCACCGGCGCCGAAGCCGTGGAAAACGCGGTGAAGATCGCCCGCGCCGCGACCGGCCGCCCGGGCGTGATCGCCTTCTCCGGCGGCTTCCATGGCCGCACGCTGCTGGGCATGGCGCTTACCGGCAAGGTCGTGCCCTATAAGGTCGGCTTCGGCCCGATGCCGGCCGATATCTACCACCTGCCCTTCCCCGTCGCCTATCACGGCAAGACGGTGGCCGAGTCGCTCGAAGCCATCGAGACGCTCTTCCGCGCCGATATCGACCCGAACCGCATCGCGGCAATGATCATCGAGCCGGTGCAGGGCGAAGGCGGCTTCTACCCGGCCCAGCCGGAGCTGCTGCAGGGCATCCGCGCCATCTGCGACAAGCACGGCATCCTCATGATCGTGGACGAGGTGCAGACCGGCTTCGCGCGCACGGGCAAGATGTTCGCCCTCGAACATGCCGGCGTGCAGGCGGACCTCGTGACCATGGCGAAGTCCCTCGCCGGCGGCTTCCCGCTCTCGGCCGTGACGGGCCGCGCCGACATCATGGACGCCCCGAACCCCGGCGGCCTCGGCGGCACCTATGGCGGCAATCCGCTGGCCTGCGCCGCCGCCAATGCGGTGCTCGACGTGATCGAGGAGGAGAACCTCTGCGCCCGCGCCGATGAGGTCGGCAATCTGCTGGTCGGCCGCATCAAGGGCATGCAGCGCCAGAACAGCCTCGCGGGCATCATCGGCGATATCCGCCAGCTCGGCGCCATGGTGGCCATGGAACTGGTGCAGGGCGGCGACGCCAATAAGCCGGATGCGGAACTCACCAAGCAGCTGATCGCCCGCGCGGCGGAGAAGGGCCTGATCCTGCTCTCCTGCGGCATCCGCTCCAACGTCATCCGCTACCTGGCGCCGCTGACCACGAGCGACGGCCTGCTCAACGAGGGCATGGACATCGTCCAGGCGAGCCTCGAGGAACTGGTCGCCGAGCGCGCCGGCGCCTGATCTGAGAAATGGGGAAGGCGGTGCTGAACCACCTCCGGCGCGCGCTCGGCATCGGCTTTCCCTGCGGGGCGGCGGCCTTCCTGGTGTTGCATCAGGGGGCGCTTCTCCTGCTGCATCGCTGGGCCAAGGTGACGCCGGTCGCCCCCTGGTCCTTCGCGCCGATGGGGCCGATGGAGGCCCCCGCGGTGATCTGGCTCACCATCTGGGCCGGGCTTTACGGCATCGCGATCGCCCTGCTGCTGCGCCTGCTCCGCGTGCCGGAGCTGGCGGCCGGGCTCGTCCTGGGCTTGCTGGCCACGCTCGCGGCGCCGTATATCCACGCCCCCGGCGGCCTGCCCCTCTTCGGCACCGGCACGCCGGGGCCGCTCTGGCTCTCCCTGCTGCTGAACGGGTTGTTCGGCTGGGGCGCCGTCTTCTTCATGCGGCCCTTCGCCCTGCGTGGATGATCCCCGCGCGGCCAAGGCCCTGCGGAAGGTCTCAAGCATGAGTTCGTCCGAGCAGTTCCGACCCCTCGCGGAGGCCCGATGCTTTTCTATGTGATCTCGCACAAGCGGCTTCCCTACGAGACCGCCCCGCCCTTCCAGATGATCTATACCGGCTCGACCGAGACGCTGCCGGGCGAAATGCGGGATTCCGAAGGGGATTCCATCGCGGCGCGGAATCCATGTTTCAGCGAGCTCACGGGCCAGTACTGGGCCTGGAAAAACGTCTTTCCCAACCTGCCGGCGGGCACGGTGGTCGGCTTCCTGCATTACCGGCGCTATTTCAATTTCGGCCGGGTGCCGGATGCCCCGCTCTCCCGCCTGCTCAACCCGATGGCCGGGGAGGAGGCGCTCCGCCTGCTCGGGCAGGGCTATGACGCGATCATCCCTGAGCCCTTCGTGATGCTGAAGAAGCGCAAGCTGAGCTTCAGCCTGTTCGGCCGCCGGGTGAAAATCCCCCTGCCCCAGGGGCCGCATTCGCTGCGGGAGCAGTATCGCGACGCCCATGTGGAGGCCGATCTGGAGGCCGCCATCGCGCTGCTGCCGGAGGAGCACCGGGCGCCCTTCGAGCGCCATATCGAGGGCAACCGCCTCCACGCCTTCAATATCTACGTCGCGCCCAAGGAAACGCTCGACCGCTATTTCAACGCGCTTTTCCCTTGGCTCCTGGCGCTGGATGACAGCCTCGATCTGAGTCAGCGCAGCGTCTATCAGGCGCGGGTCTGCGCCTTCCTGGCCGAGCGCTTCGCCTCCTACTACTTCACGACGAAGCTGAAGGTGGTGCAGGCGCCCATCGTGAAGCTCGAGAACGTCTGAGGCTGCGAGGCGGCCGACCGGGCGAGAGCCCGGCCGGCCCCGCTCCTCAATGCGCGTTCTGCTGCTTCGAGCGCGCCACGATCTGCGTCGGGCTGACGAAGCGCAGCGCGATCAGCAGCCAGATCAGCGTCGTGACCATATAGATCACCGCCATGGCATCGACCGACTGCGTCGCGCGGACACCAGCCGCGAAGACCGAGTAATAGAGCGCCACCACCAGCGTCTGGCTGTCCGGCCCCGCGGTGAGGAAGGTCAGCTCGAACATCGCGATGGTCCGCACCAGCACCAGCAACAGGGCGGCGAGCACGCCCGGCAGCAGGATGGGCGTCAGCACATGCACGAAGAGCTTGAAGGTGCCGGCGCCGAAGACGCGCGCCGCCGCCTCGATCCGCGGGTCCACCTGCTCGATGAAGGGGATCATCACCAGGATGACGAAGGGCACCGTCGGCACCAGATTGGCGAGGATCACGCCCGTCATGCTGCCGCCCAGCCCCGCCTGATAGAGCACCGTGGCCATGGGAATGCCGTAGGTGATCGGCGGCACCAGCAGCGGCAGCAGGAAGAGCAGCATGAAGACGCGCTTGCCCGGAAAATCCCGCCGCGCCATGGCATAGGCCGCCGGCACGCCGATCAGCCCCGCCAGCACCACCACGGCGAAGACCACCTGGAAGGTGGTGGTCAGGATGTCGCCGAGCTGGAATTCCTCCCAGGCGGAGAAATACCACCGCGTCGTCCAGCCCGCCGGCAGCCAGGTGCCGAGCCAGCGGGTGCCGAAGCTCGAGGTGACCACCGAGGCGATCAGCGCGAGCAGATTGAGGATGAAGAAGCCGACGAGCAGCCACAGGCCCGTGGCCCAGAGGCGCGTCAGCACGCTGGGGTTCTGGTTCATGGCGGTCAGCCCTTCGTGCCGGCCACGGGGCCGCGATAGAAGAAACGGCGCCCCATCAGCACCATGACCACCACGGCGAGCTGCGTCGCCCCCATGATCATCGCGATGGCTGAGGCCATGGAGTAGTCATATTCCTCGAAAGCCGCGTGATAGGCCGCGATCGAGATCACACGCGTCACCTTGCCCGGCTCGCCCACCAGCACCGCCGATGGAAAGACCGAATAGGCCTGCACGAAGGAAAGGCAGAAGGTGATGAGCAGCCCCGGGATCAGCAGCGGCAGCATCACATGCGCGAAACGCCGCGCGGGCCCTGCCCCCAGCGTCGCCGCCGCCTGCTCCAGAGCCGGGTCGATACCCGTCACGTAGGAGAGGGTCAGCAGGAAGGTGAAGGGAAAACCCGTGATGAGCAACGAAAGAAAAACGCCCACATAGGAATTGGTCAGCTTCAGCGGCGCATCGGTGATGTGCAGCAGCAGCAGCGTGCGGCTGAACCAGCCCTGGGCACCGAAATAGAAGAGCATGCCTTCCGCGACGAGCACCGTGCCGAGCGTGATGGGCAGCACGAGAATGGTCGTCAGCAGCCTCTGCCGCCGCAGCAGCCGCACGCGCATGGCGATGGGAATGGCGAGCAGCAGGTTCAGCACCGTGACCGGCACGGCGAGGCGCATCGTGGTCCAGATCGTGTCGTAGAGATAAGGGTCGGAGAAGAACTTCGCGTAATTCGCGAAGAGCCCGCCGACCTTCGGCTCGAAGGACAGGATCAGCCCGTAGACGAAGGGGTAGACGAAAAGCGCCAGCAGCACGAAGACCGCCGGCAGCACGAGAAGGGTGGAGCCATCCAGCCCGCGTGCCGCCAGCCGCTGGCGCAGCGAGGGGCGGTCGGCCGGGCGCGAGGGCGGCAGGGCCGCGGGGCTGCGCGTCCGCATGTGATGGGTGGCGGCGGTCATGCAGCCTCCGCCGCGAAGACAAGCGCGCGCTGCGGATCGGCCGCGAGCGTCACCGGCGCGCCGATGGCCACCGGCTCCTCGCTCTTGAAGAAAAGCTCGATGCCGGCGGGGCCGGAGGCGAGGCCGTGGAACTCACGCCCGCGATATTCGATGGCCCGCACCGTGGCCGGCACCCCGGGGACACCGGCCGGCGCCGTCGCGAGATCATCTGGCCGCACGGCGATTACCGCCTGCCGGGCGATGCCGTCCTCGCGCATCGTGCCGGTCAGCAGCGCGCCGTCGCCGAGGTCGATCGTCGCACGGCCGCCCTGCTGGCCGATCACGCGGCCGGTGAGGCGGTTGCGATAGCCCATGAAGTCCGCCACATCGAGATGCAGCGGGCGGGCATAGAGCTCCTCCGGCGTACCGACCTGGCGGATCTCGCCCTCGCGCATGACGACGATGCGGTCGGCGAGCGACAGCGCCTCTTCCTGGTCATGCGTGACATAGATGGTGGTCGAGCCCAGCCGGTCATGGATGCGGCGGATATCGGCGCGCATCTCGAGCCGCAGCTTGGCGTCGAGGTTGGAAAGCGGCTCGTCCATGAGGATGAGCGGCGGCTCTATGACGATGGCGCGCGCGATGGCCACGCGCTGCTGCTGGCCGCCCGAGAGCTGGCCCGGCAGTTTCTCGGCCTGCGCGGTAAGGCGCACGATGGCCAGCGCCTCCTCCACCCGCCGCGCGATCTCCGCGCGCGGCACGCCGCGCATCTTCAGCCCGAAGCCGACATTCTTCCGCACCGTCATATGCGGGAAGAGCGCGTAGGATTGGAAGACCATGCCGAAGCCGCGCTGCTCGGGCCGCAGCGTGTCGACGCGGCGGTCATCGAGCCAGATGCTGCCGCCGGTCGCGGGCAGCAGCCCGGCGAGCACGTTCAGCGCGGTCGATTTGCCGCAGCCCGAAGGCCCCAGCAGGGCGATGAACTCGCCCTTGTTGATGCGCAGATCGAGCCCTTTCAGCGCATTGAGATTGCCGAAATCCCGTCGCAGCCCCTCGAGGCGCAGTTCACGGAAGGAAGCGGATTGAATGGTCATGGAGCATGCTCCGTTATCTGGCCTGGAGGGAATGCGAGCAGGTATCGGCTAGCGGGTCTTGCGCCCGCTGATTTCCTCGTCCCAGCGGCGGAAGGCCTGGACGAGCTGCTCGGCCTCGAGCGGAAGTTCCTTCGGCACGTCGGCGATGAGCTTCTCATATTCCGGACGGCCGAATTCGCGGATCGCGTCCTGGCTTTCCTTCGGCGCCATATCGAGCGTCACGCCCGCGACGGCCGGGCCGGGATAGAAATAGCCCTCGTCATAGGTAAAAGCCTGGCTCTCCTTGCTCAGGAGATGCGAGGAGAGGTCGAGAAGAACCGCGAGACGTTCATCCGAGACGCCCTTGGGGATGACGAGATAATGCGCATCCACAACCCAGCGGAAATCCTTGATCGTCTGGACCTTGGCTTCCTTCGGCACGATGCCGAGCACGCGCGGGTTGATGTCCCAGCCCGTGGTGCTCACCGTCATGTCGCGGGTGCCCTCGCCCAGCTCCTTCATCACGACGCCGGTGCCGGTCGGGTAATACTCGATGTATTTGCCGAGTTCGCCGAGATAGGCCCAGGTCTTGTCCCAGCCCTTGACCGGGTCCTTCGGGTCGGAATCGCCGAGGATATAGGGCAGGCCCATCAGGAAGGTGCGGCCGGGGCCGGAATTGGCCGGGCGGGCATAGATGAACTTGTTCGGGTTCTGCTTCGCCCAATCCAGCAGCTCCTGCGCCGTTGTGGGCGGCTTGGCGACCTTGGCGGGCATGTATTCCAGCAGCGGGCCGGAGGGGTAATAGGTGACGATGACGCCCTTGCCCTTGGCCAGGCTCTGCATGCGCCAGGCCGGTTCGAGCAGGATCTTCTGCAGGTCCGGCAGGGAGGAGGCCTTGGCGGGGAAAAGCTCCGTCCAGAGGTTCATCTCAAGCCCGGCCGAGAGCGCGTCCGTGCCCACGATGACCATGTCGATATCGACGCGGTTCGCTTCCTGCTGCGCCTTGATCTTCCCCGGCACTTCCGGCGCCGGGGCCTTGGTGAAGACCATGCGGCTGACATGCTTCGGGTTGGCACGCCGATAGCTCTCGAAGGCCTTCTGGGTCAGCGCCAGATTGCCAGCGGCATCGATGATGTTCAGCGTCAGCGGGCTGCGCGGAGCCGGAACCTGGGCGCGTGCGCCGGTGGACAGGGCCCCATTGGACAGGGCCATGAGGCCGACGCCGCCGGCGATCACGCCGCGGCGGGTGAAATCTTTCATGTTCATTTCCTCAGTTGCTGACTGACCCGTTGGCCGGACCTTGGTCATCGCGTCGAAGAACCCCATCCCGGGAGGTTCCGCTTCGTCGTAACGAGACTGCTATGGCAGTTTTGAACCTGTCAATCTTCCTCTCGCGACAGCCGTACAGGAGGGGTGTAAAGTTGACTTTAGGTCTCAAGTACCCTTTAGCTCGCAGCCATGGTGTCGGCGCCCTTCGATCAGCAGCGCAAGCAGGCGGACCGGCGAAAGCTCTGGACCGTCTCGGAACTCGCGCAGAGCTTCGGCCTGACGAGCCAGGGGCTGCGTTTCTACGAGCAGCGCGGCCTTATCTCGCCCCGCCGCAAGGACGGCGCGCGGGTCTATGACTACCGCGACCGCGCGCGGCTCGTGATGATCCAGAAATTCCGGCGCCTCGGATTCTCGCTCGACGAGATCGCCGATTATCTCTCGCATTACCGTTCGGGGGCCAATAACGCCCAGCAGCATCGCGACGGCATCGCGAAGATCGACCGCCGCCTCGCCGACCTCGCCCGCCTGCGCGCCGAACTCGATGACACCATCGCCGAACTGAGCCGAATGCGCGCCGAAGAAAACCAGCGCCTCGAACAGGCCATCGCGCAAGAAGCCAAGAACGACTAATCACGGAGGAAGTCCAGAATGCCCGTCTACACGGCCCCGCTCGACGATATGACTTATCTGCTCGAGAATATTCTCGATGCCGATGCGGTGCTGGCGAGCCTCCCCGGCGGCGCTGAAACCCCCGTCGCCCTGCTGAAGGACGTGCTGGCCGAAGCCGGCCGCTATGCCGCCGAGATCGCCCAGCCGCTGAACCGCAGCGGCGATGAGGAAGGCTGCCGGCTGGAGAATGGCCAGGTCTTCACCCCCAGCGGCTTTCCCGATGCCTACAAGGCTTTCGTCGAGGGCGGCTGGCCCGGCCTCGCCCATGAGCCGGAACTGGGCGGCCAGGGCCTGCCCCGCATCGCGCAGCTTTTCTTCGACGAGATGCTCTCGGGGGCCAATTTCTCCTTCGGCCTCTATCCCGGCCTGACGCGCGGTGCGATCGAGGCCATCGCGCGCCATGCCGATGACGCGCTCAAGGCAGCGTATCTGCCGAAGATGGTCGAGGGCCGCTGGATGGGCGCCATGGCGCTCACCGAAAGCCATGCGGGCACCGATCTCGGCCTGCTCCGCGCCAAGGCCGAGCCGCTGGGCGATGGCCGCTATCGCGTGACGGGCTCGAAAATCTTCATCAGCGCGGGCGACCACGATCTCGCCGAGAATATCATCCATCTCGTGCTCGCCCGCCTGCCGGATGCACCACCGGGCGTGAAGGGTATCTCGCTCTTCCTGGTGCCGAAGCATCTGCCGGGCAGCACGGGGCGGAATTTCTGGGTCGGCGCCCTCGAACACAAGATGGGCATTAAGGGCTCGGCCACCTGCGTAATGAATTACGACGGCTCCATCGGCTGGCTGGTCGGCGAGGCGCATAAGGGCCTGGCGGCCATGTTCACCATGATGAATGCCGAGCGGCTTTTCGTCGGCATCCAGGGTCTCGGCATCGCGGAAGTCGCCTATCAGAACGCCCTCGCCTATGCGCGGGAGCGCCTGCAAGGCCGTGGGGCCGGCAGCAGGGGCCCCGACCCTATCCTGGTCCATCCCGACATTCGCAAGATGCTGCTCTCCATCCGCGCCTTCACCCAGGCCGGGCGTGCGCTGGCCGGCTGGGTGGCGCTGGAGATGGAGAAGGCCGCACGCCACCCCGAACTCGCCGTGCGCGCGCAAAGCGAGGGGCTCGTCTCCCTCCTCACCCCCGTCATCAAGGCCGCCTTCACCGATCTCGGCTTCGAGGCGACGGTCGCCGCGCAGCAGGTTTTCGGCGGGCATGGCTATGTGCGCGAATGGGGCATGGAGCAATTCGTCCGCGACGCCCGCATCGCGCAGATCTACGAGGGCACCAACGGCGTGCAGGCGATGGACCTCGTCACCCGCAAGCTCGCGATGGAGGAAGGCGCCCTGCCCGGCCGCTTCTTCGCGCTGATCGAGGCGGCGCTGGATGACGTCTCCGCCCTCCCCGGCGCCGGCCCCTTCGCCACGCCGCTCGCTCAGGCTCTCCTGCGCCTCCGCGACGCCACCACGCGCCTCCAGGCGGCGCAGGACGCGGCCGAGGCGGGTGCCGCGGCGACCGATTATCTCCGCCTCTTCGCCCTCGTCTCGCTCGGCTGGATGTGGCTCCGCATGGCGGCCGACAATCTGCGCCGTGGCGAGACGCAGAAGCTCGACACCGCGCGCTTCTTCTTCAGCCGCATCCTGCCGCAGACCATCGCGCTGGAAGCGGCCATTCAGGCCGGGGCGAGCAGCATCACCGAGGCGTCCTTCTGAGGGGTGCGCTTCTGCCCGGAGCGTAACGAAGCGGCCATCGCCCCGACAGGCCATGGCTGCTACTGACCATCAGCAGCCCCGCCATCGCGCAACGGAAATCAGATGACCGGCTTCCTCAAGACCATCGCGCTCTTCATCCTGCTCGTCGCCCTCATGATCCCCGCCGCGCTCTGGATCTACCAGATCGCGCAATTCGGCGATTGGGGCTGGTCGCTCGACCGCGTGGACCATGCCCATCTCGTCAGCACCATCGCCAAGGCTGTCATCGGCGCCATGGTGGTGAGCGTGCTGCTGGTCGGGCGCGAGGTGCTGCGCGGCGCGCTGAAGCAGCCTAGCGACGCCTGACCCCTAGCGACGCCTGAACAGCCCGCGCACCACTTCCGCCTGGCCTTGGTGCTTCGGCCCCTCGTCTAGCAGCACCGTGCCGGTGAGGCATTCCAGCAGTTCCAGCTCGGCGAAGGCATGCCGCAGCCAGGCCTCGTCCGGCAGGAGGTCCGGGTCGCGCGGCCCGCCGCTGCGGCGGCCCTGCTGCGCGGGGCAGAAGCATTCGAGCGCCAGCAAGCCGCCCGGCGCCAGGGCCTCGACGGCGCGCGCCGCGACGATGGCGCGCTCGGCCGAAGGCATATGCAGGTAGATCCAGGCGATGAGATCGAGCGAGCCGCGCGGCCAGTCCCATTGCGTCAGGTCGGCCACGACGGTCTCCATCGCGACGCCCTGCTCCGCCGCCAGCGCCCGAGCCTTCTCCAGCCCAACCTCTGACCAGTCCACCGAGGTCACCACGCAGCCCTGTTTCGCGAGCCAGACGCCGTTCCGCCCCTCGCCATCGGCCAGCGCCAGGGCCCGCATGCCGGGGCGCAAGCGGGGCGTCAGGCTTTCCAGATAGCGGTTCGGGGTGGCCCCGAAGGTGAAGCCGCCATGGTCGTAGCGCGCATCCCAGGCGGCCGCGTCGCTCATCCGCGTGTGGACGGGCGCGGCGTCGGCTTCCAATCCGGCGGCGCCATCTCGAACCCGGCGAAGTCGAAAGCCGGCGAGACGGTACAGCCCACCAGCGTCCAGTGCCCGAGGGAAACCGCCGTCTGCCACCAGCCCTGCGGCACCATGCCGAAGGGCCGCTGATGCCGCGACAGATCGGGGCCCAGATGGAAGCCCTGCGCATCATGCCCATCAGGCGACATGGTCAGCGCCAGCGGCGCGCCCGCATACCAATGCCAAGCCTCGGCGGCATCCACGCGGTGCCAATGGCTGAACTCGTCGGCGGCGAGGAGGAAATAGATCGCCGTCCCCGCCCCGCGCCCGCCATCGGCGGGCTTGTCGCGCCAGATCTCGCGATAATGCCCGCCCTCGGGATGCGGCTGGAGGTCCAGCGCGCGGATGATCTCGCGATGGTCGATCGAGGGATCGCGGAGGTCGATCGAGGGCGGGGCCATGGCCATCAGCCCCGGAAATTGTCCTTGCCGAGCCGAATCCGGGCCAGCGTGTCGACATCCTTGGCGCGCAGGAAGGGGTTGGCCGCCATTTCCTGCCCGACAGTCACCGGCACGGTCGGCTTGCCCTCGGCCCGCAGCGCCTCGGCGGCGGCGGCGCGGCTCTGCAGGGCGGCATTGTCGGGCTCCACCGTCAGGGCGTAGCGCGCATTGCTCAGCGTGTATTCATGGCCGCAGCAAACCAGCGTCTCGCTCGGCAGGGCGGCGAGCTTGGTCAGCGAGAGGAACATCTCCGCCGGCGTGCCTTCCAGCAGCCGCCCGCAGCCCAGCGCGAAGAGCGTGTCGCCGCAGAGCAGCACCCCGCCATCGGCGAAATAGAAGGCGATATGGCCCCGCGTGTGGCCCGGCGTGTCGATCACCCGCGCCCTGGACTCGCCCAGGGAGAAGAAATCGCCCTCCACCACCTTCTGGTCGAGCTTCGGCAGCCGGTGCTCGTCGGCCGTGGCGCCCACCACCTTGGCGCCGTAGCGGGCCACGAGGTCGGCCACGCCGTCGATATGGTCGCCGTGGTGATGGGTCAGGATGATCCAGTCGAGCTTGCCGCCCGCGGCCTCGATGGCCGGGATCATCGGGGCCGATTCGCCCGGATCGCAGAGACCGATGGTCCCCGTCGCCTCATCCTTCAGCAGCCAGGCGTAGTTGTCCGACAGGCAAGGAATGGCGGTTACGGTCACACCCATCACGGTTCTCCATCGCAGACGGCGGTTTCCGTGCCTATATCGCCTCCATGAGCCCAGAGGTCCACGGCCTGCCCGAATTCTATGCCTCCGCCATGGGGCTGGTTGCCGCCCGCCGGCTGCGGGAAAGGCTTATCGCCATCTGGCCCGACCTCCGAGGGCGCAATGTGCTCGGCCTCGGCTGGACGGCGCCTTACCTGGGGCTTTGGCAGGCCGAGGCGCAGCGATGCCTCTCCCTGGTCCCGCCCCAGATCGAGGCCACGCGCTGGCCGGCTCAACACCCGATGGTGATGGCCGAGGAGGAAACGCTGCCCTTCCCCGACCGCTCGATGGACCGCGTCCTGCTCGTCCATGGTCTGGAAGCGGCGGAGAATGGGCGGCGCATGATGCGCGAGGTCTGGCGCGTCCTGGCCGATGACGGGCGGGTGCTCGTGGTCGCGCCCAACCGGCGCGGGCTCTGGGCGCATCTGGAAAAGACGCCCTTCGGCCAGGGCCAGCCCTATTCCATGGGCCAGCTCCGCCGCCTGCTGAAGCGCCAGCTCTTCACCATCGAGCAGCATGACACCGCGCTTTATATCCCCCCCTTCGGCCCCCGCCCGCTGATGCGCGGCTCGAGGCTCTGGGAGCGCATGGGCAAGGCCGTCGCGCCCCGCCTCGCCGGGCTGGTGATGATCGAGGCGAGCAAATCCGTCTGGGCCGCCGTGCCCGCGAGCGAGGCCAAGAGCCCCGCCCGCCGCCTCGTGGTGGTAGGCGACCGCGCTTGGCCGCGCCATCATGCGCCGGGCCTGAGAGCCGCCCGCCAGCAGGAAGGGGAAACCGATGAACGACCAGACACCTAACCACGCCATTGAGGATTGGGACGGCTATAGCGCCGCGCTCCGCCAGCGCGGGCGGGAGATGAACCAGCTTCACCCGGAAATGGTGAAGGGCTTCCAGGCGCTGAATGCCGGCGCTGCGAAGACCACCCATCTCGATGCCAAGACCCGCGAATTCCTCGCCCTCGCCGTGGCCGTGACTACGCGCTGCCAGGGCTGCATCGACGCCCATGTCCGCAAGGCCAAGGCGGCGGGGGCGACCAAGGAGGAGATCGCCGAGGCCCTCGGCGTCGCCATCGCGCTCAATGCCGGTGCGGCCTGGACCTATAGCCTCCACGTCCTAGACGCTTATGGCGATTGAGGGCTCCGCCCTCGGGTAAGATTGAGGGCTCCGCCCTCGGGCGGCGACTGCCGCCTCAGCCCTCGCCAACCAGCGGGAACCGCAGCACGCGCGCGGCTTGGCCGTCGGGATAGTAGTTCTTCCGGCGGCCGACCTCCTCGAAGCCGAGCGAGGCATAGAGCCTCCGCGCGGCCTCGTTGCCCTCCGCGACTTCGAGGAACATCACCGCCCCGCCCTGGATGGCGGCGACGCGCATCGCTGCCTCCATCAGCGCGCGCCCGAGCCCCGCGCGGCGGAAATCCGGGCGCACGGCCAGGGTGATGATCTCCGCCTCATCGCCCGTCAGCCGAAGCATGACGAAGCCCTCCTCGCCCGAGACGAGCGCCTGAGTGCCGTTCATCCCCAGCAATTCGGAGAAGGAAGCGTCGCTCCAGCGTTCGAGCGGCGCGAAACTCGCGGCATGGATCGCGGCGAGCAGCGCGGCATCGGCGGGCTCGGCGAGCTTCATGCGGGCGCCTTGGGCCCGGGGCCACGAATGGAAGGCGGCTCGCCATAGAGCGGCGCGATGCCGCGTGGCGCGATCTCCCCCCTGAGCCGCGCGGCGGCGACCGTGGCGATCCCGGCCGTGCTCGCCAGCGCGATACCGGCGATGGCAGTCTCGCCCCCCTTCGCCGCCAGCGCCGGCTGGGCCAGGGGTGCCGCGTCGCCGAGCAGCAGCACGGGCCCTTCCGGCATCGGCAGTGCCTCGGGCGTGGTCATCAGCGGCGCTTCGGCGGCGGCCAGCGTCCCCAGCGGAATGCGCTCCAGCAGCACACGGCCGCGCCGGGCATCGAGCACCATCCAGGCCTCGCGGTCCCGCGCGGGCAGGCTCGCCGCCATGGCCTCGCCGGTCGTCACGCCGATCGCGGGGATGCCGGCGGCCAGAGCAAGGCCCTCAGCCAACGAAAGCGCGGCGCGCAACCCGGTGAAGCCCCCCGGCCCGACCACGACAGCCACCGCATCCAGTTCAGGCGCCTTCGCCCCCGTCTCGGCCATGACACGCTCGACCAGCGGCGGCAGGGTGGAGGGATGGCCTCGCTCGGCATCCACCACCGCCTCGGCAAGCAGCGCGCCATCCTGCCAGAGGGCGGCGGAACAGCGGGCCAGGGCCCCATCGATGGTCAGTATGCGCATGCCGAGGGCGTAGAGCAGAAACCAAGCCGTTGGAAGGTGCTTGCGGCTGGGCTCTTCCATGCTAGTGCCGCAGCATGCTCGTGACCCTGACCGAAGCCGATGGCTTCACCATCGACCTGCGCTACGCCACCGCCGACAATCTCTCCGGCACGCCCATCTTCTCCCGCGCCGTCGCCATGCTGGTGCCCGAAGCGCGGGACAAGCTCTTTCATGCACGGGATCTCGCGGCGCGGCTCGGCTATCGCTTCCGGCTCTTCGACTGCTACCGCCCCGTCGAGGCGCAATGGGTGCTGTGGAATGCGGTGACGGATAAGCGCTTCGTCTCCGACCCGCGGCTCGGCGGCTTGCATCCGCGCGGCGTGGCGGTGGATCTCACGCTGATCGACGAGGCGAGCAGCCAGGACCTCGACATGGGCACCGGCTTCGACGCCGTGACGCCCGATTCCGCCCATGGCAGCACGAATGTCTCGAAAGAGGCCCAGCGCAACCGGGCCTTGCTGCTCGGCCTCATGACCACGGCGGGGTGGGATCACTATTCGCTCGAATGGTGGCACTACCAGCTCTTCGAGCCCCGCCGTTACCCCTCGCTCTGGGCCTCGGCGGTGAAGAACGGGCCTATGTGACCGGCGAGAGCAGATCCCGATCAGATGGAATCATGTGATCGGGTGAAGATGCGCGCAAAAATAACCGTCTAGAGACGTTGCCGTGAGCTAAGGCGAACGGAAACGGCTCTAGACGAGCGCCTTGCTCATATAGAACCGGTCAAACCCCTTCTCCTGGCGCCGCTCGACCACCGCATAGCCGCGCCGGGTATAGATCTCGACATTCTTCGCCATCAGCGCATTGGTGAAGAGCCAGATCTCGCCATGGCCGCGCCGACGCGCCTCTTCCTCGGCGACATCCAGCAGCCGGCGGCCGAGGCCGGTCCCGGCGGCGGCCGGCGAGACGGCGATATTCTCCAGCCAGAACCGCCCCTCGCGTTCCTCGAGCACGAGCACGCCGAGCAGCCCGCTTTCGCCCTCCGAGACCGTGACCTCGCCCGCCGCGATCAGCGCCGCGTAATCATCGTCCATCGGCGCCGGGCGCCGGCCGATCACCGGCACCCACTGCGCATAGGCCGCCTCGACCAGCGCCTTAACCGCGCCCGCCTCATCGGGCCGGGCCAAACGAGGCCGGGCCAAACGAGACTCGGCCAAACGAGGCTGGGCCAAGCGCGGCCCCGTCATACGGCGGTGCCGCCGACCGTCAGCCCCGCCATCATCAACGTCGGCTGGCCCACGCCCACCGGCACGCCCTGGCCCTGCTTGCCGCAGGTACCGATGCCGGGGTCGAGCGCCAGGTCATTGCCCACCATCCGCACCTTGGTCAGCGCGTCGGGGCCATTGCCGATCAGCGTCGCGCCTTTCACCGGCGCGCCGATCTTGCCGTTCTCGATGAGATAGGCCTCGGCCGCGCTGAAGACGAACTTGCCGGAGGTGATATCCACCTGTCCGCCGCCGAAATTCACGGCATAGAGTCCCTTCTTCACGCTCGACAGGATCTCCTCGGGCGATTTGTCGCCGCCGAGCATCACCGTATTGGTCATGCGCGGCATGGGCGCATAAGCATAGGACTGGCGGCGCCCATTGCCCGTGGGCGAGACGCCCATGAGCCGCGCATTCTGCCGGTCCTGCAGGAAGCCGGTCAGGATACCATCCTCGATCAGCACCGTGCGGCCGGAGGGCGTGCCCTCGTCATCGACGGTCAGCGAGCCGCGGCGATCGGGGATGGTGCCATCATCCACCACCGTCACGCCCGGTGCGGCGATACGCTGGCCCATCAGCCCGGCGAAGGCGCTGGTCTGCTTGCGGTTGAAATCGCCTTCGAGCCCATGGCCGATGGCTTCATGCAGCAGGATGCCGGGCCAACCCGGGCCGAGCACCACCTCCATCTCGCCCGCCGGCGCCGGCTGGGCAGAGAGGTTCACCAGCGCCTGGCGCAGCGCCTCGTCGACGCCCGCCTTCCACTGCGCCTCGCTCAACACGCGGTCATAGCCATGGCGGCCGCCCGTGCCGAAGCTGCCGCTCTCGCGCCGGCCATCCACCTCGACCACGACGGCGACGTTGAAACGCACCAGCGGGCGGAGATCGGCGACGTTCACGCCATCGGCCCGGATGATGCGCACCGCCTGCCACTCGCCGGTGATGGAGGCCATCACCTGCTTCACCCGGCTGTCCTTGGCACGGGCATAGGCGTCGATCTCGGCCAGGAGCGCAGTCTTGGCCGCGAAATCCATCGCCTGGAGCGGGTTCGCATCGTCATAGAGCCGGCGATTGGTCGAGCGCGGCGCGATGTCGATGCTCCCCGCATGGCCCTGGCGCACGCTGCCCACCGTCTCGGCGGCGCGCTTCAGGGCCTGTTCGGAAATCTCGCCCGCATGGGCATAGCCCACCGCCTCGCCGCTGACCGCGCGCAGGCCGAAGCCGCGCGAGGTGTCGAAGGAGGCAGAGCGGATGCGCCCGTCATCGAGGCTGATGCCCTCGCTCTCGCGGTACTCGAGAAACAGCTCGCCATCGTCGGCCCCTTCCAGCGCGCCGCGCACGAGGCGCGAGGCGGCATCGGGGTCGAGCCCCTCGAAGAAGAGGCGGTCGGTCGTGGCGATGGCCCCGGCGGGTGTGGTGGCGTGGCTCATGTCGAGGCTCCTTCGCGGGGCGTGACCAGGCTTGCGGCCGGGATGGTCAGGGTAACAGTCGTGCCCTTGCCGGGCTCGCTCTGCATGGACATGGCGCAGCCCATGGCCACCGCCAAGGTCCGCGCGACGTATAGCCCCATCCCGGTGCCGGCATGGTGGCGGGCATTGCCGGTATCGAGCTGGGTGAAGGGCTCGAAAGCGCGCGGAATGTCCTTCTCCGCGATGCCGATGCCCGTATCGCTCACATCGAGTGCCAGGCCGCCGCCTTCAAGCGCCCTCGCGGCGATGGTGACCTTGCCGCCCGGCTCGGTGAATTTCACCGCATTGGACAGCAGCGCCTCGATCATCCGGTGGAAACGCCGCGCATCGAGCAGCAGGCGGATGGGCTGGGTGGGCAGCGCCGTGCTGGTCGTCACATGCTTCGCCTCCGCCTCCGCCGCGACGCCGCGCAGCATGACGCGGAGTGCCGAGGCCAGATCGAAAGCGTCGCGGCCGGGCGGAATGCCGCGCTCGGTGCCCGAGACTTCGAGGATGCTGTCGATCATGGAGAGCAGCCGCCGCCCCGCCTCCTCGATCGCGGCGGCGTATTCCGCCGATGGGCCTGATTCGCCGACCTCGTGCCGCAGCGCCTCGGAGAAGCCGATCACCGCGTTCAGCGGCGTGCGCAATTCATGGCTCATGGTGGCGAGGAAGCGCGACTTGGCATGGCTCGCCTCCTCGGCCGCATCCTTCGCCTCCTCCAGTTCCCGCCGGATGCGCCGCTCCTCGGTGACATCCTCGAAGACGCGCAGCATGCCGCCCGGCACCTTGCGCGTCCGCACTTCCAGGATCGTGCCGTCCGGGCGCGTGCGGGTGTAATTCTCGAAGAAGGAGCGCTCGGCCGCGAAGCTGGCGCGGATGATCTCCTTCATCCGATCATCTATCTCGCCGCGGGACAGCTGCTCTTCGCCCAGTTCCTGGAGCGTCTTGCCCGGCACCATCGCATCGCCCAGCCCGGACATGACCCTGGCGGGCGCATTGCCGATGATGAGCCGCCCATCCTTGTCGAGCAGGCAGATGCCCTGGCGCAGGCTGTCGAGCAGCACCTGAAGCGTCTCGGCCCGCTCCCGCGCCTCGGTCTCGGCCTGCTGCAGCGCCGTGACATCGCTGACCACGGCCACATGCCCGCCATCGGGCAGGCGCGCGCGGCTGATGGACAGCACGGTGCCGTTCGGGCGGGTGCGCAGCGTGACGCCCCGCCCGCCCGCCATGGCCGCCTCGTCATGGCCGGCGCGGATATCGGCTATGGCCTGGGTGTCGAATTCGCCCTCCCGCTGGCGGCGCAGCAGGAGATCGTCGAGCTTCTCGCCGATCTCGATCGTGGCGCCCGCCATGATGTCGTAAAGCGCGCGGTTCACCTTCGCGACGCGCATCTCCGCATCATAGACGCAGACGCCAACGGGCAGTGCATCGAGCACCGCATCGACCAGCCCCGCGCGGCGGCGGGCCTCGTTCTCCACCTCGGTCGCCGTGGTGATGTCGAGCAGTTCGATCTGAAAGCCGCCGCCGGCGACCGGCTGGCTGCGCACCTGGATCGTCATGCCATTGGGCCGGCGATAGACGAGGCGCTGCGGGGCGCTCTGGAAGTCACGGGCGAAGATATCGTCGAGCATGCCGGGCTCGAGCGCGAATTCCCCCCTGACCCGAAGCAGATGCAGCAGATCGTCGAAGCTCATCCCCGCCTGCACCGCGCCGGGCGGCAGGCCGATCAGCCGATCATGCGCCGCATTGCGCATCACGAGGCACCGCTTCTCGTCATAGAGCGCGGCACCGCATTCCACCCGCTGCACCATGTCGGTCAGGGCGGCGGCGCGGGCTTCGGCCGCGCGCGCGGCGGCCATATAGGGGGTGATGATAATGGCCCGCGCGACGAAGCCGCCATCGGGCAGCGGCTCGTTCTCCAGGTCGAGATAGGTGCCTTTGGTATCGATCACCACCCGCCGGAGCGGGCGCGAGAGGTCGATCGACAAGGCGTCGCGCACGAGCTTTTCGGGGTCGCCGGACCCATAGAAGCCGCGATAGGCGAGAAGCCGCACGACCTGCTCCAGGCTGGTGCCGAGCGGGAGCGCCGTCGCGGGCAGATCCAGATGCGCGAGGACAGCCGGCGAGACATAGGCCAGCCTGTGCTCGCGATCATAGACCAGCAGCAGCAGGTTCAACGCCTTGAAGGCGCCGGCCAGATAAGCGTCCCCGTCGGCGTCTTCCCGCGGCATGGTCAGCGGCCGCGCGGTACGCGGAGGGCGTGGATCGTCGAAAGCACCGCCGTCAGCACCAGCACCGCCACGGCCTGATGCAGCGTGCCGAGCCAGGCGGGCACCGCATGCAGCAGCGTGAAGACGCCGATGGTGTATTGCAGCGCCACCGTGCCGCCGAGCCCGAGGATCGCATGCCGCGCCCGGCCCTTCGGCAGGGTGCTGAGCCCGATCCAGACGGCCGAAAGCGCGCCGAGCGCCGTCAGCGTGGCCAGCAGGCGATGGTTGAACTGTACCGCCGCGATATTGGCCGTCAGGTTCTGCCACCAGGGCGAGAGCATGCCGTAGCCCTCGGGCACGAGCTTGCCGTCCATCAGCGGGAAGGTGTTGTAGGTGAGCCCCGCCTTGATGCCGGCGACGAAGCCCCCCGCCAGCATGGTCAGCACCACGAGCCCGGCGAGCAGATGGCTCAGCCGGCGCAACCCGCGCGCCTCGGCCGGCCCGTTGCGCTCGGGCTTGAGCAGGGAAAGCGCCGTCCAGAAAATCACGCCATAGAGCAGCAGCGCGAGGCCGAGATGGATCACGAGCCGATAGGGCGAGACGGCCGTGCGGTCGGCCTCGAAGCCCGAGGCGACCATGAACCACCCTACCGCCCCCTGCGCCCCGCCCAGCAGGAAGAGCAGCACCAGCCGAGGCTTGAGCCCCGCCGGCACCCGCCCGCGCAGCCAGAACCAGAGCATGGGCAGCAGGAAGGCCAGGCCGATCAGCCGCCCCCAGAGCCGATGCGTCCATTCCAGCCAGAAGATGTCCTTGAAGCCCTCGATGCCGAAGCCGGCATTGATGAGCTGGTACTGCGGAATGGTGCGGTAGATGTCGTAGAGGCGCTGCCATTCGGCATCGCTCATCGGCGGCAGCGCGCCGCTCAGCGGCGCCCATTCCATGATAGACAGGCCGGAACCCGTCAGGCGGGTCGCGCCGCCCAGGGCGACCATGACCCAGATCATCGCCGCGATCGCCAGGAGCCAATAGGCGATGGCGCGGCGATCACGTTCCTCGGTGCCGGGAAGCTTGCCCGGTTTGGTGCTGTCGAATGGCATAATCGCACTATAACGGCGGATCATGGCCCGGGCCTATGGTGCAGAATGCCGCTTTGGCGCCCGCCGCCCGGAGGTGCCAGACGCCGCACGCATGGCTTTCACCCCCGAGGGGCGCTTGCCGGGCGGCGCCCTGCCCTGCTACGGGCCGCCAATGCTCCCTATGCCGGTGCCATGACCCAGGCCGCGTCTCAGACCCCCGCCATCACTCCGGAAATCGCCGTGATCGTTCCCGTCAGGAACGAGGAGGCGAATATCGGCCCGCTGATCGACGAGATTTCCCAGGCCCTGGCCGGCGTCCCGCACGAGATCGTCTATGTGGACGACGGCTCGACCGATGGCACGCTCGCGGCCTTGGCCGCCGCGGCACCTGGCCGCCCGCTCCGCGTGCTCCGCCATGCCAGCTCCTGCGGCCAGTCCGCGGCCGTGGTGACGGGTGTGAAGGCCGCCCGCGCCCCCTGGATCGCGACGCTCGATGGCGACGGGCAGAACGACCCGGCCGATATCCCCGCCCTCTGGGCCCGCGCCAAGGCCGAGAGCGCCGCCCGCGGCCAGACCGTGCTGGTCGCCGGCCATCGCGTCACGCGCAAGGACACGCGGATCAAGCGCATCTCCAGCCGCATCGCCAACCGCATCCGCGTGGCCCTGCTGCATGACGAGACGCCCGATACCGGCTGCGGCCTCAAGGTCTTCTCCCGCGCGCTGTTTCTCGACCTGCCGCATTTCGACCATATGCACCGCTACCTCCCGGCGCTGACCCTCCGCCAGGGCGGCGCCGTGGTGAGCGAGCCGGTGAACCACCGCCCCCGCCTGCGCGGCGTATCGAATTACGGCACGCTGGACCGGCTGATGGTCAGCTTCATGGACCTCATGGGCGTGATCTGGCTCCAGCGCCGCTGGAAGCGCCCCGCCATTACCCCCGTCGAATTCCCCGCTGCGCTGCCCGCGAGCCAGCCGGGCACGCCGCCCGCCGCATGACGGCCCGGCCCGAGGCTTCGGCACGCCGCCGGCAGTCGCTGATCAAGCTCGGGGTGATGGTCATCGGCCTCATCCTCGGCGGCATCGCGCTGCGGCTGCTGAGCGAGGCCGTCGGGACGGATTGGATCGACCGGGACGTGAAGGGCCAGGGCCTCTGGGGCGAGGCGCTCTTCATCGGCATGGGCACCATCGCGACGGCGGTGGGCGTGCCGCGCCAGGCGGTGATCTTCCTCGGCGGCTATGCCTTCGGTCCCTGGGTCGGCGCGCTGCTCGCCATGATCGCCCAGGGCCTGGGCTGCGCGGTGAGCTTCTACTGGGCCCGCGCGGTCGGGCGTGGCTGGGCGGAGCGCCGCCTCGCCGGCCGCTTCGGCCATCGCCTCCGCCCCCTGGCCGAGACGCTGCGCCAGAATACCTTCGGCGCGACGCTCGCCCTGCGGCTGCTGCCCATCGGCAATAACCTCGCGCTGAACCTGCTGGCCGGCATGTCGGGCGTCTCGCCCTCCGGCTTCATGCTGGGCTCGCTGCTGGGCTACCTGCCGCAAACGGTGGTTTTCGTGATGCTGGGCGATGGCGTGGCCGTGGCGCGGGAATGGCAGATCGCGCTCGGGGCGGCCCTGCTGGTACTGGCCTCGGCCATCGGCATGTGGCTGCTGCGCCGGCACAGGGCCGGCCGCGTCATGGAAAGCGACTAGGCGCCGATCAGGGCGCCCGCTGCATTCCCGGCATCGGGGGCTGAGCCGGCGCCTGCGCGGGGGACTGTGTCTGGCCCGCGCCCTGGCCCAGCACCGGGCCGTTATTCACGATCCTGCCGCCCTGAATCGTCCGGGCCTGCTGCACCGCGCGCTTGTCGATCTCGAGTTGCTGGCGGAGCTGATCGAGCAGCCTTTCACGGTCGGCGAGCATCCGCTCCAGCTCGCGCTTATCCACCACCGTCTCCGTGCCGCTCACCTGCGCCTGCTGGGCCGGGGCGGGCTGCGGCGCGGCGCGGCGCACCACGCGACGGCGCGGAGCCGGCGCCGGGGGCGCGGCCGCTACGGGCGGCGGGGGCTGCCAGTCGAGCATGGGAATGGGCGCGGGCTGGGCGCCGCGCGGCAGGGCGTCGATATAGCGGCTGGAATTCTCCAGCTCCACGCTGCGCAGCCGGTCGAACTGGCTGGTCGAGCCCGACCAGATGTCACGCGTCGGGCCGTTCTCGTTCCAGGCCTGGGCCGCCAAGGGCAAGGGCAAGGGCGCCAGGGAGAGCAGAAGGCCGGGAAGCAGCAAGGCGGAAAGACGCATCAGCGGCGCAAATCCCTAGGGAGCAGGTTGCCTCAAGATGACCCCGCGCTTGCGCCCCCGCAAGGGAATAGCGCCGCGTTCAACGCATGGAGAGGATCACCAGCATCAGCCCGCCGAGCAGGATGCGGTACCAGCCGAAGGGCGTGAAGCCGATCCGCGAGATCACCGCCAGCACCGCCCGCACCGTGATGAGCGCCACCACGAAGGCCACCACGAAGCCGACGGCGATGAGGCCCAGCCCCGAGAAATCCAGCTCGCTCCTGGCTTTGAAGAGGCTGTAGACCGTGGCGGCCAACATGGTCGGGATGGCGAGCATGAAGGAAAATTCGGCCGCCACCCGCCGCTCCACGCCGATCAGCAGGGCCGCGATGATGGTCGCCCCCGAGCGGCTCGTGCCGGGGATCATCGCCAGGACCTGGCCGAAGCCCACAAGCACCGCCGCCAGGGGCCCGATCTCGGCCACATGATGGATCTGCGGCCGGGGCCGGAAACGCTCGATGAGGATGATCGCGACACCGCCGATGATCAGCGCGAAGGAGACGACCCAGGGATTGAACAGCAGCCGGGTGATGACCCCATGCAGCGTCGCGCCCAGCACCATCGCGGGCAGGAAGGCCAGGATGATGTTCATCGCGTAATAACGCTGCTCGGTTCCGGGCCGCCACATATGGCGCAGCAGGTCCATGATCCGCGGCCAGAAGACCACCACCACCGCCAGGATCGCGCCGAGCTGGATGGCCACCTCGAAAACCTTGCCGGGCGGCCCCTCGAAGCCGATCAGCTCGCCAAGGAGGATCAGGTGGCCCGTAGAGGAAATGGGGAGGAATTCCGTGATCCCTTCCACCAGCCCCATCAGGGCGGCCGAAGCGAGAGCGGCGATATCCATGCGAGCGACTCCGGCCACGATGTTCAGAAGCGCCGACCATAGTGCTTCGGCATGGCAGGGCAACCGGAAGTAATTGCTCCATCGTTCTGAATTACACGCTGAGTAAAACCTCGCGGCGCGTTGAGAAACCGGGCAAAATGCCGCCGACGCGCGCCGGAACCCGTTCGCCCCGGCGGCGCGTGATGGCATAAACGCCCCATGCGACGGCGCGGCCGGGGCGACAGGCCCGGCCGTAGGAAATGACGGAACGAGACGTGTCCACGAACCTGACCCAACCGGCCGGCATGGCGAATATGGAAGCCACCGACGGCAAGGCCGCCGCCGGCCGCAACCTCCTCTTCCTGCGGGAGGAGGAGCTTCGCCTCGCACAGGATCTGCTCTTTTTCGGTTACCGAGATTTCACCGCCGGGGCCGACGAAATCCTCGCCGAGCTGAATATGGGCCGGGCCCATCACCGCGTGCTGCATTACGTGGGCCGCCGCCCCGGCATCACCGTGGGCGACCTGCTGGGCATTCTCGGCATCACCAAGCAATCTCTCGGCCGCGTGCTCACGCCGCTGATCGACGAGGGCTATATCACCCAGACCACCGGCCGGGCCGACCGCCGCCAGCGTCTGCTCACCCTCGCCGACAAGGGTGCCGCCCTCGAGCGCCGCCTCTTCGAGCGCCAGCGCGACACCATCATGCGTGCCTATCGTGAGGCCGGCCCCGCCGCCGTGGAAGGCTTCCGCCGCGTCATGCGCGGCCTCATGGGCCCCGAGGCCCGCGCCACATTCGAGATGCTGACCGGAGGCAATCGTTGAGCACCGCGGACGCCGCCCATCTGCTGGTCGTCGATGACGATGCCCGGCTGCGCAGCCTTCTCCAGCGCTTCCTCGCCGAACAGGGCTTCCGCGTCACCACCGCCTCCGATGCCGCCGAGGCGCGCCACGCCCTCTCGGCCGTCTCCTTCGACCTCATGGTGCTCGACGTCATGATGCCGGGCGAATCGGGCCTCACCCTGACCCAGAAGCTGCGTCAGGAGGGGCAGAACGTGCCCATCCTCATGCTCACGGCCGCTGGCGGCCCCGATGACCGCGTGGCCGGCTTCGAGCACGGCGTCGACGACTATCTCGGCAAGCCCTTTGACCCGCGCGAACTCGCGCTGCGCATCCGCACCATCCTGCGCCGCGCCACGCCGCCGGTCAGCGTCACCGCCAACCTCGCCCCCGTGCAGCTCGGCCACCGCTGGTTCGACCCGGAGCGCGGCGAGCTGCGCGGGCCCGAGGGCAATATCCGCCTCACCGGGGGCGAAGCCGCCCTCCTCGCCGCCCTCGCCCGCCACGCCGGCGACATCCTCTCCCGCGAAGCCATCGCCGAAGCCCTGGGCACGCCCGAGGCCGGCGAACGCGCCATCGACGTCCAGGTCACCCGCCTGCGCCGCAAGATCGAACCCGACCCCCGCGAACCCCGCTTCCTCCAGACCATCCGCCACCGCGGCTACGTGCTGCGGCCGGGCGCATGAGCGTGGGGCGCGCCGCCAGGGGACTCTGTCCCCTGGACCCCCGCCAGGAAACTGAGTTTCCTGGCCCTTCCGGAACTTGCCGCGAGCGCGGAGGGCAGCGCCTCGCCGGCGTAGCCGCGGTGAGGCGCTGCCCTCCGCGCTCGCGGCAAACTAGCGGGAGATGCAAGAACCTCAGGTTCTTGCTGGGGGGTGCCGGGGGGCAAAGCCCCCTGGCGGAGCGCCCTATCCCATGAAGCTCAGCACCAGTTGGTTGCGGCGGGTGATGCCGCGGGGGTTGTTGGGGCGGTCGTTGTTGATCGTGCTGGTGCCGCTGATCGTGTTGCAGGCGGTGGCGCTGCAGATTTTCTACGGCAGCCATCTCGACGTGATTTCGCGGCGTCTCGCGGCCGGCGTCGCGGGCGATGTGGGCATGGTGGTGGAGCTGCTGACGCGGCATCCGGCCGAGGATGAGCGCGGCTGGATTTTCCGCGAGGCCGCCTGGCGGTTCGATCTCAACCTGGCCTTCGAGGAGGGCGCGCAGCTCAATCTCACGGCGCAGCGCCCGGCGAGCCTGCCTTTGCTGCCGCTGGAAGAGGATCTGGACCGCGCGCTGCGCGAGCGGGTGCGGCTGGCCTTCGACACGGACTGGCAGTCGGATAGCCGCAGCGTGATCATCCGGGTGCAGCTGGCCAATGGCGTGCTGCATGTGGAGGCGCCACGAAAGCGGCTCTTCGCGAATACGCTCTATCTCTTCGTCATCTGGGTGGTGGGCTCTTCGGCGCTGCTTTTCGCGGTGGCCGCGGTCTTCATGAAGAACCAGGTGCGCTCGATCCGGCGGCTGGCCGATGCCGCGGAAAGCTTCGGGATGGGGCGCGATCCGGGGCCGATCAAGCCCGAGGGCGCGGCCGAGGTGCGGCAGGCGGCGGCGGCCTTCAACCAGATGCAGGCCCGTATCCGCCGCTTCATCACGCAGCGGACGGATATGCTGGCCGGCATCAGCCACGACCTGCGAACGCCGCTGACCCGGATGCGGCTGGGCCTGACCATGCTGCCCCGCGACGAGGCGAACGAGGAGGATATCCACGCCCTCACCGAGGATGTGGAGGAGATGGAGCGCATGGTCGCCGCCTATCTCGCCTTCGCGCGCGGCGAGGTGGTGGAGCAGGCCGTGGAGGCCGATCTGACGGAGCTGGTGCGCGACGTCGCCTCCCGCGCCCGGCGCGATGGCGCGACGCTCACGCTGGAGAGCAAGGGCCCGCTGACACTGGCGCTCCGGCGCGATGCGCTGCGGCGCTGCCTGGGCAATCTGCTGGACAATGCGCGGCGCCACGCACGCTCGATCGCCGTCACGGTCGAGGCCGTGCCGCGCGGCGAGAACGGGCAATGGGCGCAGGTGCTGGTGGATGACGACGGCCCCGGCATTCCCGCCGAGACTCGTGAGGAGGCTTTCAAGCCCTTCGCCAGCTTCTCGGCCGGCGGCACGGGGCTGGGCCTGGCCATCGCGCGGGATATCGCGCGGGCCCATGGGGGCGATATCGCCCTGCTCGACAGCCCGCTGGGCGGGCTGCGCGCCCGGGTGCGGCTGCCGATCTAGGCAGCCCGCCTGCTTGGCTACTTCTTCTTCACCATGCCCTGAACCTCGTCCATCGCTTCGGCGAAGCGGCGGTTGAGCACGTTCAGCGCCTCGCCGTTGGACTTCTGGATGAGGTCGGCGATTTCCTTCATGTTGGTGACGGCCTTGGTATAGGCGGCCTTCATCAACTCGGCCTGCTTGGCGGCCTTGCCCTGAGGGTCGGCTTCCTGGGCAACGCCTTGCATCACCTGCGTCATCTCGTTCATCGAGTTCTGCAGGATTTCCATGTGCCGCCGCGCGACCGCCTGAGCACCTTCGAGTGCCACGCGATTGGCGGCCGAGATGGCCTCCAGATTGCGCCGCTGGGCGGCGGCCAGCGCCTCGAGGTCAGGCATGGCGGGAAGGCGGAATTCATCTAGGAAAGCCATCAGGTCCGTCTCCGTTTTCTCTGTCATGACGTCGTCTCCCGAGTGGCCTCTTGATTTTTAGTGACAGATCAAAACAAACAACCGTTTGCCCTGCCTGCTTGGTTAATTCTAACCCGGTGATCGGCGGGCATAAAGAATTCTTCCAGCCCAGCCGATGTCATCACGGTGAAGAAGTGTCGCTTTCCGCAATGATATCGCCCGGCGGCAGGCGCAGGCTGCGGCCGAATTGCTCGGCGCGCTCCAAGGCGCGGTCCAGCGCGGCCATGGTGGCGGAGAGATCGGCGCCCTCGTCTTCGCGCCAGGCTTTCACGGTATAGAGCCAGACGGCGCAGAGCCCCTTCACGCGCAGCGCGCCGAGAGGCCCGCCCACATCGATGCCCACCGCGTCGAGCAGCCGCGCCATGGAGGCGGGCAGCAGAGCCGCGAGGCCGAGGGCGGTGAAGGGGTCGCCCTTCACCTCGCTCAGGAACCGCGTGAGCCCGACACGATAGGGCTGCATGCGGTCGATCCGCTGCATCACCGCGTCGAAGATGCGGTCACGCGGGGTCGATAGCGGGTCGGGCGTGATGCCCGCGACCATGCCCTCATCCACGATCTCGCCGTGCAGGCGGAGGAAGTCGAAGAGGCAGCGGAAACGCCCGCGCAGCGCCGCGCGTTCGATCCCGGCCCGGGCGGCGACGCCCTCTATCGTCGTGCCGCGCCACCCCGTCTCGGCGACCTCCGCCCAGAAAGCATCCAGCAGCGCGGCATTGTCGATCGGGCTCATCGGGTCTTCCTGCGGCACGAGCGGTCTGGCCGCTCCGGGAGGGTTCGTTGGCGATCAGGATAACATCCTTGGGCGGAAAACGCGCCTCCGCCCACGGATGTTTCAGGGCCTCGGCGCGGCGCTCGCCGGGGTTGCGGCGGGTGGAGCACCCTGGGCAGGCGGAGCGCCCTGAGCCGCTGGGGCGCCTCCGCCCGGCTTCCGATCGTAATCCGGGTTCGCATGGGGCATGCCGCCGGCATTGGCGATGACCTGCCGCACCCCCGCCGCCGCCTCCTCGGCCGCAGCATAGGCGACATCGCCCCAGAAGCGGTCGAGCGAGCCGCGCGGCACCTCGTTCAGCTGCAACACCCGGCCCAGCTCATGCCCATCGGTGCGGCTGACGATCCACTGGATCTCGACGCGGTCACGATTGTTCTCCGTCGGCACGACATGCACCTCGCCCTCAAGCCCGTAGAGCGCGCCCTCGGCCAGGTCCTGGATCACGAGCCCCTGCTTGCTGAGGAAGTCGTTCATGCGCTCGGTCAGGCGCTGGTTGCCGTCGCCGGGCGCGCCGCGCACGCCCGGGAAACGCATCTTGGGCGAAGGCTTGCCGATCAGCGCCGTCGGGTCATTGGCCTTGCGCGCCGCCTCGACGCGGGTGAGCAGGGAGAGGATCTGCGGCGCGTCCCGTTCGGCGATCCGCTTCAGGACGTCCTTCTGCCCCTCAGCCCAGTCCCGCGCGGAAACCGGCTGGCCCGAGATGGTGCCGAGCGCCTTGTCGTCCGGGTCGCGCAGGGCGTAGCGCGGCGTCACCTTGTCGCCCTCGGCCTCGGCGGTGATCTGCAGGCGCCAATCGAGGGGGCGCGGCCGGTCGGTCACCGCGGGCACTTCCGAGGCCTCCAGGGTCGCGGCCGTCTGCTCGGCGAAGCTCTTCGCCGCCTCGTCGGTCAGAAGGGCGGTGGGCGGCGTCAGCACCGCGAGGCGATAGGCAGGGGGTGCCGTGAGCCGTGGCGCCATGCCGCCCGGCTTGCCCCAATAAGGTTGGAAATTCTCGCAGCCGGCGAGGATCAGCGGCAGCAAAAGAAGGGCGAGGTGACGGAACTTAACCAAGGACGCAGGCCGCCATGGCAGTGAGAATGATCAGGAACATGAACTGCACCATGTAGGGCATGGGGTGGAACCTCAACCCGGAACGGCGATGGCGGAGAGCTGATGCCCGATCGGCCCCGGTGCGGCACCGGCGGCGATGGCAAGCGTATTGCGCCGGTGGCTGAAGAAACGCGCCTCATCGGCCAAAGTATCGGCATCGACCACGGCCGCGCGCACGCCGGCCGCGAGGAGCCGCGCCTCGCAATAGCCCGCGAGGTCGAATTGCCAGCGATCCTCGCGCTTGCCGGGGGCGAAGAAACGCGCATCGGCGATGGACCGCGCCAGCACGGCATCGCGCATATCGGGCCCGACTTCGTAGGAAGGCTGGCGGATGCAGGGGCCGAGCACGGCGGCGATGGCCTCCCGCCGCGCGCCGAGGCCGATCATGGCCTCGATGGTCGCCTCCATCACGCCATCCACCGCGCCACGCCAGCCGGCATGGCAGGCGCCAGCGACACCCGCCTCGGCATCGGCGAAGAGCACCGGCCCGCAATCGCCCGTGACGATGCCCAGCACCTGGCCCGGCACGCGGCTGACCAGCCCATCGGCCTGGGGCCGCGCATCGGGCGGGATGGGCGCCGTCACCTCGACCACGCTGATGCCATGGACCTGATGCAGCCCGGAGAGCGCGCCCGGGGCGAAGCCCATGGCATCCATCGCGCGGCGGCGGTTCTCCAGCACGGCATCCGTCGCGTCCTTCCCGCCCAGCGAGCAGTTCAGCGTGGCGAAACGCCCCGCCGACACGCCGCCATTGCGGGTGAAGAAACCGTGGGTGACGCCGGAAAGCAGCGGGTCGGTGAGGAATTCGACGGTCATGCGGCCTCCAGGCCCGGCGGCGCCGGCAGGTCAGGGTGACAAATGGCCAGCGCCTTGAAAAGCCGGCCCATGCCCTCGGGCAGGATGAGGCGCTGGGCAGCCGCGATATGCTCTCCGGCGCGGCGTGGATCGAGCGCGGCCAGCGCGCTCGCCCGCGCCGTCAGGCCGAGGCTCTGCAGGAAGAGGCCCTGCGGCAGCGGGCCATGGGCGGCGGCCCCGGTCTCGCGCGCGGCGGCGGCGAGACGGGCGAAATCCACATGGGCGGTGATGTCGGCGCTGCCGGGCTCGGCAAGCGGGTCCACCGGCTCATGGCGGCGCACGGCCTGGAGGCTGTCGCCCAGCCCGCTTTCGGCCGGCCCGTAATCGAGGAAGAGTGCGGCCCCGCCCTGGCTGGCCAGCCGCCGCGACAGCGCGGCGACGAGCGCCCTGCCCGCCTCGCCATATTCGGCAATCGCACCTTCCGGCGCCTCGGCGGGTAAGGGCAGGCCCGGCTCGGAGGCCAGTTCGACGAAGGCGCCGTCGCGCACATGGCGCTCCATCCAGGCATCGCCACGGCGGATGAACTGGCGGATGGGCAGAGCGTCGAGGAATTCATTGCCCAGGATGATGGCCGGGCCCGGCGGCAGATCCGCGATATCCCCGTGCCAGGCCGCCACCGCTCCCCCGAGCTTGGCCGCCTGGGCCTGCCGTAGCAGAGGCGAGCGCTCGACGAGATGCAGGCGCAGCGCGGCGGCGAAGTCGGGCACCATCTCCCGGATGGCGCGCAGGGCATCGGCCATGAGCGTGCCCCTGCCCGGCCCCAGCTCGGCCAGCACCACCTCGCGCGGGCTGCCCATGCTCATCCAGGTCACGGCGGCCCAGAGGCCCAGGCATTCGCCGAAACACTGGCTGATCTCGGGCGCGGTCGTGAAATCCCCCTCGCGGCCGAAAGGGTCGCGGCCCGCGTAATAGGCATCGGCGGCCCTGGCCATGAAGTGGTCGAGCCGCTCAGCCCGCGCCTGGATGCTCATGCGCCTGGGCTCACGCCTTCTCTGCCACCGGCGCCTCGGCGACCGGCTTGGCGCGCAGCGCCAGCCAGAGGCCGACCAGCACCATCGGCACCGAGAGAAGCTGCCCCATGGTCGCCCCGCCCATCAGGAAGCCGAGCTGTGCATCGGGCTGGCGGAAGAACTCGCCGATGATGCGCGCCACGCCGTAACCCATCAGGAAGATGCCGGTCAGCAGGCCCCGCCGCGCCCGGATGGACGGGCTGAGCGCCAGAAGCTGGAGCAGGATGAAGAGGATCACGCCCTCCATCGCCGCCTGATAGAGCTGGCTCGGATGACGCGGCTCCGGCCCGCCCGTGGGGAAGACCATGGCCCAGGGCACGTCCGACACGCGGCCCCACAGCTCGCCATTGATGAAATTCGCGATACGCCCGAAGAACAGGCCGATCGGCACGACCGGCGCCAGACGGTCGCCGAAAGCGAGTGGGGGGATGCCCTGCTGGCGGCAATAGATCCAGGTCGCGACGATCACGCCCACCATGCCGCCATGGAAGGACATGCCGCCCTCCCACAGGTAGAGGGCCTCCCAGGGCGCGCTCAGATAGTGGTCGGGCTTGTAGAAGATGACGTAGCCCAGCCGGCCGCCCAGCACGATGCCCAGCGTCGCCCAGGTAACATAGTCATCCACCTGTAGGGGCGTGCAGGCTTGCGGCGCGCGCAGCACCTGGCGGCGCATCAGCTGCCAGCCGAGCACGATGCCGGCGATATAGGCCAGCGCGTACCAGCGGATGGCGAAAGGCCCGATGGCGACGATCACCGGGTCGATAACGGGAAAAGGCAGCGTGAAAAGCATGGAACCCCCTGCCAGTGCCCCGCCAGCATCACCATCTGGTAGGGAAGGCCACGGATCGGGGCCGGGACTGCCCTTCTGCCGCGTCGTGTGGCGCGGTATAGGCGGGGCTGGCTTCGCCGGGCAAGCCGAGGAGCCCTTCGCCACAGGGCGCAGATGGAGAGCGAGCAACGTGATGGACCGCAAGGGCAAGATTTTCGACGACATCGCCGGCATGGCGGGCGGCGCCTTCTCCGCACTCGCGGGTCTGCGCACCGAGATGGAGGCCATGGCCCGCGCCCAGGCCGAGGCGATGATCACCCGGCTCGACCTCGCCAAGCGCGAGGACCTCGATGCCGCGATGGAGCTGGCCCGCCGCGCCCGCGAGGATGCCGAGGCCCTGGCCGAGCGCGTCGCGGCCCTCGAGGCGAAGCTGGCGGCCAAGGAATCGGCCCCCAAGGAATCGGGAGGCGAATCCGGCTCCGGCAAATCCAAGGCAAAGGCCGAAGCCAAGTCCAAGAGCGAGCCCGAGTCCGATTCCGAGGCCCCGCACCTGCCGCCGGTGGCCGGTGAAGGCAGTGCCCCCTCTTCCTGAGGGGGCCTGAGGCCCCTTGATGGGGATCACATTCCTCTCATCCCCCGAGTCCCGATGCTGCGGCGCCAAAATTGCGCCGCCATCGGCGCCGGAAGGGCTTGCGGCGAGAGTCAGCCGCCGGATATCAATCTCTAGGGGTTCGAGCATCGCCGAAACCGCTAGATTTCGGTGACGACCGGCTCGCCCCGTAAGGAGGTGCCGCGATGACCGCAATGATCGGCCTTGAACGCGACCAATCCACCAACCCGCTCGACATCATAGAGCAGATCCTGGGCGCCAATGAGTGGGCTTTCGAACGCCGCTCGGATGGCGAGATGGCTGCCGAGGCGCCGGGCAAATGGTGCGATTACGGGCTGTACTTCTCCTGGTCGCATGAAATCAGCGCCATGAACTTCTCCTGCGCCTTCGACATGAAGGTGCCGGCGGGGCGGCGCGAGAAGCTCTATGAATTGCTGAGCCTCGCGAACGAGAAGCTGTGGATCGGCCATTTCGGCCTCGACAGCGACGAAGGCGTGCTGGTCTTCCGCCATTCGGTGCTGCTGCGGGGCGCGCCCAGCGCCTCGGCGGAGAGCCTCGAGGATATGGTGGATATCGCCATCACCGAATGTGAGCGCTTCTTCCCGGCCTTCCAATTCGTGCTCTGGGGCGGCAAGGCGCCTGCCGAGGCGCTCCAGGCCGCCATGCTGGAATGCGAGGGCGAAGCCTGAGCGAGCGCCCTTCGCCGCTGTCCCTCAGCGGCGAAGGGCCATCCAGAAGCAGAGCTGGGCGATGATGCCCGAGCCTGCCAGCACCAGCGCCGCCGCCAGCGCCGGGTCATTCCCGAAACCGGCGAGCGTGGTGCAGATCGCCCCCACCGCCATCTGGCCAAAGCCATAGAGGCCCGAGGCCGAGCCGATCAGCTTCGGGTTGACGCCGATCGCCAGGGTGAGCGCCGCCGGCGAGGCGGTGCCGGCGCCGAGGGTGAAGAGAAACAGGCTCCCGACCGCCACCCAGATCGTCAATTGCCCCGTCAGCGCGGCGCCGAGGAAGAGAAAGGCCGCGAGCACGCTCGCCGCATTGGCCGCGACGGTCAGCCCGCTCATCGGCATGCGCGTCAGGAGCCGGCTGGCCACCAGGCTGCCGAGGAAAACGCCCACGATCAGCGTCGCCAGCGCGAAGCCCACCTCATGCGAGGGCCGGTGCAGTTGGTCCACGATGATGAAGGGCGCGGAGGCCACGAAGGCATACATTGAGGTCGTCGCACAGGCCCCGCCTAGCGAGAGGCCCAGAAAGCGCGGGGAGCGTATCAGCCCCAGATAGCCCTTCAGCAGGGCGCGCCCGCCACCCGCCGGCGCGGCACCGCCCGTCTCCGGCAGCATCTTCAGCGCCAGCAGCATATTGGCCACCCCGAGCCCGCAGAGCAGCACGTAGATGGAGCGCCAGCCGAGATGCGTGGCCAGGGCATCGCCGATGATCGGCGCGGCGCCGGGGCCCAGCACCACCATCAGGTTCATCAGCGCGAGCCGCCGGGCGGCATCGTTCGGCGCCGAGGTGTCCCGCACGATGGCCCGGCCCAGCACCAGGCCCGAACAGCCGCCCAGCGCCTGGAACAGCCTCGCCACGATGAGCCAGTGGATATCGGGCGCGAAAAGCGCGGCGAAACCCGCCACCGTATAGAGCAACAACCCGCCCATCAGCGTGCGCCGCCGGCCGAAGCGGTCGGAAAGCGGCCCGTAGATCAACTGCCCGAAAGCGAGGCCGATAATATAGAGGCTGATGGTCATGCGGACCTCGGCCATGCTCGCCCCGAGGTCCCGCGCCGCCACCGGCAGGGCGGGGACGAAGATATGCATGGCCAGGGTGCCGGCGAAGGTAATGAGCGCGAGCAGCCACAGCGGGGCCTTGCGGCCCTCGGTCGCCACCTCGCTCATGCCCGGCCCTCAGCGGCCGGCTCGGCCTCGCGCGGCATGAAATGGTCGAGCACCTGGGCGAGCACGCGCATCACGACGGCCATGTCTTCCGCCGAAACCCCGGCCAGGGCCTCCTCCCGCACGCGAAGCGCGGCGACCTCCACCATCTCCACCATCTCCCGCCCCGCATCGGTGAGCAGGATGGCCTTGGCCCGCCGATCGCTCGCCTCCTCCCGGCGCTCGATCAGCCCCTGGGCCTCCAGCAGGTCGAGCAGGCGCACCACGGCCGAATTGTCGAGGAGCAGCGCCGCGGCGAGCTGCTTCTGCCGCAGCGCCACCGGCGCGCGGGCGAGATGGATGAGCGGCAGCCAGGTCGCCTCGGTCAGGCCGAAGGGCTCCAAGGCCCTGTCCACCGCGCGGCGCCATTGCCGCGCCGTCTGCGCGAGCAGCGGCCCGAAACCGGCCCGCATCGCTTCCATCCCATCCATCGTGGCGATCCGCCATTCGTTGATACGTCATCTAATGACATTCCACCGATGCCGCCTAGCCCATAAGGAGCTAGTGACAATCGCCCCGCACCGGTCCATGCAGGGGCCGAGATGGCTGGAGATTGCGACATGAGCGGGAATTTGCCGCCGCTGCTGCTGGTGGGTTGCGGGAAGATGGGCGGCGCCATGCTGGCCGGCTGGCTGGAACTGGGCCTGAGCGACTGCGTGGTGGTGGACCCGCATGCGCATCTCCCGGAAGGTGCCGCCGGCAAGGTGACCTGCATCGCCTCGCCGGAGCATATCCCCGCCGGCTTCGCCCCCGCCGCCGTGCTGCTGGCCACCAAGCCGCAGGAAGCGCCGAATACCCTGCCCCATTACGCGCGTTTCGCGGGTTCGGCCGTCTTCGTCTCGATCATGGCGGGCAAGACCGTCGCCGGCCTGCGCCAGGGCCTTGGCGGCGAGGCGGCCGTGGTGCGCGCCATGCCCAATACGCCCGCCGCCATCCGCCAGGGCTTCACCGCCGCCTTCGCGGGCCCGGGCGTCTCTGACGCGCAGCGCAAGCTCGCCGATACCATGCTCGCCGCCATCGGCGAGGTCGCCTGGGTGGAGGATGAGGCGCTGATCGACCCGGTGACGGCCGTTTCAGGCGGCGGCCCGGCCTATGTCTTCCTCCTGGCCGAGGTGCTGGAACGGGCGGCGATCAGCCAGGGCATCCCGGCAGATCTCGCCCGCCGGATGGCGCGCGCGACCGTCTCCGGCTCCGGCAATCTCCTGGCCGCCAGCAGCCAGGACGCCGCCGATCTGCGCAAGGCCGTCACCAGCCCCAAAGGCACGACCGAGCGGGCGCTCGCCGTGCTCATGGCCGAGCCCGCCTGGCCGAAGCTGATGGAAGAGGCCATCGCCGCCGCGACGGCGCGCTCGCGCGAATTGGCGAGCTGAGATGGCGGCGGGGATCGGCCGCGCCGGCTGGGCGAAAAAGGGCGCGCCCCGGCGCCGCCCCGGTGCCGCCTCCGCGCCCGTGCCCCAGCTTGCGCGCGGCCCCCGCCCTGCCCCGCCGACGCCTCGTCTCGCCCCTGCCACTACCACCGCCGCCGAGATGCTCGCGCGCGTGCTGGTGCAGACCGATACGGTGCTGATCATCGACAAGCCCCAGGGCCTGCCCGTGCATGGCGGCCCCAAGGGGCATGAGAGCCTGGAGAGCTGGCTGCCGCATCTCCAGCAGGGCAAGCGCCACCTGCCGCAGCCCGCGCATCGGCTCGATGCCGATACGGCCGGCTGCCTCGTGCTCGGCCGCACCAAGCCGGCGCTGGCCGAACTCGGCGCGCTTTTCGCCGGGCGCGAGGTGAAGAAGACCTATTGGGCCGTGGTGCGCGGCGTGCCCTTCTCTGACGAGGGGCTGATCGACGCGCCGCTGCGCAAGACCAGCACGGCCAAGACCGGCTGGCGCATGGAGATCCATCCCGAGGGCCAGCCCGCCGTGACCCGATGGCGCGTGCTCGGCCGTGGCGAAGGCATGGCCTGGCTGGAACTGTCGCCCGAGACGGGGCGCACGCATCAGCTTCGCGTCCATTGCGCCGCGCAGGGCTGGCCGATCCTGGGCGATGCGCTCTATGGCGGCGGCACCGGGCCGCTGCATCTACTGGCCCGCGCCATCGCCCTGCCGCTGACGCCGCCCCTCGCCGCCACCGCCGAGCCGCCCGAGGCGATGCGCCCCGCGCTGGCCGCCTGCGGCTGGTCTGGCCCTGCAACGGCTTGACCCCTGGGGCGGGCCATTCTTGACTGAAGGCTGACAAGCCGGAGTCCGCCCATGCCCGCCACGCATTCGATCGCCGCCACCCCCGAGACCGTGCGCTGGGGCGCCTTCGATGCGAGCTTTCCGCCCGTGGCGACCGTCGCCTCGGGGGATCTGGTGGTGCTGCAATGCGTCTCCGGGGCGCAGGAGGCCATGCCGCCCGCTTCCATGGGCCTCGTCATCCCGCCCGCCCTGGCCGCGATCCATGCCGCCGGCGTTCCCCGCCTCGGCCCGCATATCCTGACCGGCCCCGTCGCCGTCGAGGGTGCCGAGCCCGGCGACGTGCTGCGCGTTGATATCGAGAAGATCGAGCTCGGCGCCGATTGGGGCTTCTGCGGCTTCCGCCCCCTGATGGGCACGCTGCCGGAGGACTTTCCCTATAAGCGCATGCTCCATATCCCGGTCGATCGCGAAGCGCGCACCGGGCGCCTGCCCTTCGGCCCCGAGAATGGCGGGCTGACACTGCCGCTCTCGCCCTTCTTCGGCGTGATGGGCGTCGCCCCGCCGGAGGAATGGGGCATGATCAGCACGAAGGAGCCGCGCGCCCATGGCGGCAATATGGACAATAAGGAACTGGGCGAAGGGGCGACCCTCTACCTCCCCGTCCATACCGCGGGCGCGCTTTTCTCGGCCGGGGACGGCCATGGCGTGCAGGGTGATGGCGAGGTCTGCATCAATGCGCTGGAAATGTGCCTGACGGGCCATTTCCGCCTCACGCTCCAGAAGGGGGGCGGCGCCAAGGAGCCCGCGCTGCGCTTCCCCCGGGCTGAGACGCCGACCCATTACATCACCATGGGCATGAACGAGGACCTGGACCTCGCCATGAAGCAGGCCCTGCGCGAGATGATCGCCTTTATCACCCAGAGGGCGAATATTTCGGCTGCCGATGCCTACCAATTCTGCTCCCTCGCGGTGGACTTCCGAGTCACGCAGACTGTCAACGGCGAAAAGGGCGTCCACGGGATGCTCCGCAAGGGTCTGCTCTTCTGATTCAGGGCAGCTAACGCTACCCCTGGTGGTTGACTCATGGGTTTTCCACAAGTTTTTGTGGCAGGCCCCGAGTCAAAGCTTGCCCCTGACCCACTCCCCCGCATACTTCATCTGGTATCCGGAAAGCGGTGGAGGCACAGAATGGAGTGGACCTCGGAGGCGATCGATGTTCTTCGTGGCCTTTGGGCCGAAGGGCATTCGACTGCCGAGATCGGGCGACGCATGGGCGTCTCCAAGAATGCGGTCGTGGGTAAAGCGCACCGGTTGAATCTGCCGGCCCGCCCCAGCCCCATCCGCAGGGAGAGCGAAGCCCCGGCCGCGACCGTGGCGGCTGCTGCCCCGCCGCAGCCCGCGCCGCGCATGGCCCCGCCGCCGCGCCCGGCAGCCCCGGCCGTAGCACGCGAGCCCGCGCCGCCCCGCCCGACGGCCCCCGTCGCGGCGAGCCCGGCCACCCCGCCGCGCCCGCCCGTGGCCGCGCCGCCGCCGGTTGCGCCCCGCGCCCCGGTGCTGCGCACCTTCCCGCGCGCCGGTGCCCGCAGCTGCTGCTGGCCGATCGGCGAGCCCGGTACTTCGGACTTCCGCTTCTGCACCGCCGAGGCGCTGACGGCGAAGCCCTATTGCGCTGAGCATGCCTCCGTCGCCTATGTCCGCGCGCGTGACCGCCGCGAGGATGCCGCCTGACACAGGCCGGAATCCAGCCTGATCAAAGGCGCCTTCGGGCGCCTTTTTTCATGCGCGCGTTATGGCGGTGGCTTGGGGTGCCCGGCATCCGGGCATGAAAAAAGGGGCTCGAAGCCCCTTTTTCTGTCAGCGCCTAGCGCTCAGCTCTGAGCGTCGGGCGAGAGCACCATACAGGCGCCGCGGGAGCGCAGCTTCTCGCAGGCCGCCTGGGCAGATTCCCGCGACAGCCCGGTGACGCGGGCGCGATAGAGCTTGTTGCGGCCCTGGCTCACCGACTGCACCTGGGTGCGCGAACTGGCGACCGGCACCTGCTGCTTCGCCTGCCCAGCCGCATTGCGCGCCAGGTTCTCCGACGCGAAGGCACCGACCTGGATGGCCCAGCTGCCGCTCGAAGCGACGGGCGTGGCCGAACGCGGCACGCCGGCGGCGGGCAGCGTATCGGCGTGGGCCGTCCCGATCAGGCTGAAGCCGCGGCTCGGCTGGCGCGAGGCCAGCTGCACAGGCTCGGGAGCCGAAGGCGGCACGAGACGGCCCGGGGCCGCATTGGCCGTGCCCAGCACGCCGGGGCGCGGCGAGAGCGGCGCAGGCGCGCGGACGCCCGTGCCCTGCGAGGCATTGGCCGAGCCGAAAGCGGATTCAAGCCGCGAGGGCATGGCGGGCGGCGGCGCCGGGATCGCGGCGGCGGCCATCTGCACGGGGCGGGCGCTGGCGCCGGGCGGCGGCGCGAGGCTCTCCTCCTGCACGCGGGCCGAGCGGGTGCTGCCATCGGGGATCGGGTCCATCCGGACGACCCCGCCGGGCGCCATGATCGGCCCGGCGCTGGCGATCTGCACCGGGGCCGGCGCAGGCGCCGGGGCGGCCGAGGCCAGGCTCGTCGTGCTGCCATCCGGGATCGGGTCCATCCGGACCACGGGGCCCGGCGGCAGCTGCGCGACCTTGATGCCCGGGTCCAGCGCGTCACGCTGCTCGCGCAGCGCGAGCATAGTCGAGCTGTCCATCCGGCGCGGGCCAGGCGGAATGTTCAGCGGGATCTCGGCGGCGGCATAGATCTCCGGCGCCACGCGGCGGTTCGGATGAGCATCGGCGATGCGCGGCCCGATGCGGGCGACGTAATTGCGCGTCTCGGCCGGAAGGCCCTTGCCATTCCAGAGATAGTCCTCGAAGCGGCGCGGGCCGGCATTATAGGCGGCGAGATAACCGGGCGAGCCATAGAGCTCGTACATCTCGCGGATATAGGCCGTGCCGGCCATGATGCTGTCATAGGGGTGGTAGGGGTCATCCCCCAGACCGTAGCGCTGGCGCAGCTCGGCATAGGTGCCGGGCATCACCTGCATCAAGCCCATGGCACCGACCGGGCTGGTCGCACTGGTGCGCCCCCCGCTCTCCTGGCGCATAACCTCGCGGATCCAACGTTCGGGAACGTCGAAGCGCTGGGAAGCTTCCTTGATATACGGTCCCCAAGGATCGCTCGGCGGGCCGGGCGGGTTGTAGCTGCTGGGGCGGTTCCAGACCATGCCGCTGCTATTGCCGGCACCGGTCGCAACATTCCTTGGCTGGCTGCCACAGGCTGCCAGCAGGGCCACGAGACCCAATGCCAGGGCCATGCGGCCCTGCACCGCGCGGCTCCCGCGGGTCGCCACATGCGGGGCAACCAGCGCAACGGGCGCCACGAAACGAGATGAAGTCATTCCCCTGCCTCTCCGTCGGAAACCCGAAGCCACGAGAAACACCGATCGCGACGAACCGTCTCGAAGACAGTCAGCCGTGAGACTCACCGCGCCCCCACGCGAATGAGCCAAGCGTCCTCAGGGCCGCGGATGCGGACCATCAGCATCCTGTCGCTACAGGAGCACGGTCGCGAGCGCAAGCACGCAATCGCGCGAGCGCGAATTGGAGTTTTCCGGAATATTCTCCGTCACTTGCGTGCAAACATTCACGCCATACCAGAGGCCCGACGCAGGCCCCGGCACAAGGCGAGGCTCAGCAGCCCCGTGACCATGCCCAGGGCGAAGGGCGCGGCACCACCAAACACCGCTGCCAGCCCTCCCGCAAGTGGCCCGGCGATACAGAGCGAGACATCGAGAAAAGCAGAGTAGAAGCCAAGTGCGGTGCCCCGATTCTCCACCGGCGCCCGATTCATGGCCGCGGTGCCGAGGGCCGGAAAGAGCGGCGAGAAGCCAGCGCCGATCAGCGCCGCGCCCGCCACGCCCCAGAAAGGCGCGGGCGCCCAGAAGATCAGCGCGAGGCCCAGCACCTCGACCAGGATCGCCGCCTGGACAAGCGCAAGGGCCTCCACCCGCGTCATCACATTTGCGAGGAAGAGCCTCACGGCGATGAAGCCGAAGCCCAGCGCGCTTAGCGCCATGGGCGCATGGCCCCAGCCCTTGCCCTGGTAGAAGAGCGCGATGAAGGAGAGGACCGCGCCGAAGCCGCAGGCCGCGAAGGCCAGCGCGATGCCATAGGGCGCGACACGGCGCAGCACCTGCCAGGAGCCGATCCCCTGCCCGCTCTGGCGCGGCGCATCCCGCTGGAGCCGGGCCATGACGAGCCCCAGCAAGCCAAGCGCCGCCGTCGCCACCGCAATGCCCTCGAAGCCATAGCCCTCCGCGATGAAAGCCCCAAGCGGCGCCCCGCAGGCGACTCCGCCATAGCTGGCAATGCCGTTCCAGGAGATGATCCGCACCGTCTCGCGCGGGCCGAAGCGCCCCACCGCCCAGGTGAGCGCGCCGGTGCTGACCCAGCTTTCCCCGAAGCCCAGCGCCAGGCGCCCTGCCAGCAGCAGCACCAGGCTGAGCAGCGGCGCCGCGCTCGCCCAGAGCGCCAGCAGCGTCAGCCCGCCCGCCAGAATGGTGCCCATATTGCCCCAGGTGACGGCCAGCCGCGCGCCGAATCGGTCCGTGACGCGCCCTGTCTGCGCCCTCGCCGCCACCGTCGCCACATATTGCGCGCTGACCGCGACACCGGCCCAGACCAGCCCGAAGCCCAGATCCTGCGCCACATAAGCCGGCAGGACGGCCAGCGGCAGGCCGATGGTCACGTAGCTGAGGAAGGTCATGCCAACGATGGGCAGCAAGGACATTCGGAAGCCTTCTGGGCATAAAAAAGCGCGGCAGCCTGTTCGGGCTGCCGCGTCTCTTAATTCTTTGAGGGACTGCTTCCTGCCTGCCTGGCCCGTTCGGCCTCGACAAGCTGATTTTGTCCAGAAAGTGGCGACGAGATCAAGCCGCGTTTCTCAATTGGACAAAAAGTCTCACATCACAGAAACGCGAGGTCACAGGAGAGCCAGGATCGCCTCGGCCTTGGAGACCTCGAAAGCGCCCGGCGCCTCGACGCCGACATGCGTCACCACATTGTCCTTGGCGATCAGCGCGAAGCGCTGGCTGCGGATGCCGAGGCCGCGCGGCGTCAGGTCCAGCTCCATGCCCAGCGCCTTGGTCAGCGCGCCCGAGCCGTCGGCCAGCATCGTCACCTGGCCGGTGATGCCCTGGTCCTTGCCCCAGGCGGCCATCACGAAGGCATCGTTGACCGAGAGGCAGGCGATCAGGTCCACACCCTTGGCCTTCAACGCCTCGGCATTGAGCACGAAGCCCGGCAGGTGCTTGGCGGAGCAGGTCGGCGTGAAGGCACCCGGCACACCGAAGAGCACCACGGTCTTGCCCTTGAAGAGCTCGGCGACATCCACCTCGCGCGGGCCTTCCGGCGTCGCCTCGAAAATTTTGACCGAGGGAATGTGGTCACCGGTTTTGATCGTCATGGATACCTCCTTCGGGGGCTCTCGAGGTCTGGCCGGCGGCGGGCGGGATCGGCCCTGCCCTCGGACAGTCCACCGCATCTCAGGCCAGCCACGGCCCGTGTCAACGGGGGCAGCGGGGCGGCGGCGCGATTATTCCAGGACAAGCAGCGCCGACGCTTGCACGCACCGCAACAGGCCGCCATGTTCCCCTCTATGGGACGCCGTATCGACGATTTCGAGGAACACACGCCGGAGGCGAGCACAACTTCGGGCCCCAGGCGCGGTGGCAGCTCATCCGGCGGCTCGGGCAAGGGCTCGGGCGCCGGCGATCAGGGCGGCAGCCGCGATGACGGCTATCTGTCGGGCCAGATTCTCATCGCCATGCCGGGCATGCGCGACGAGCGTTTCGTGCAGTCGATCATCTGCCTCTGCGCCCATTCGATCGACGGCGCGATGGGCATCGTGCTGAACAAGCCGCTCGACAATATCAGCTTCGAGGACCTCATCCGGCAGCTCGGCGTGGAGCCGGTGCCGCCACGCCGCGAGATCATGCTCTGCTCCGGCGGGCCGGTGGAAAGCGGGCGCGGCTTCGTGCTGCACACCGCCGACTGGACCTGCGAGGGCTCGCTCCGCGTCGCAGGCGATCTGGCGCTGACGGCGAGTGTCGACATTCTCAAGGCCTTCGCCGAGGGCGGCGGCCCGCGAGAGGGCGTCTTGGCGCTGGGCTATGCCGGCTGGGGCCCCGGCCAGCTCGAGGACGAGATCCAGCGCAATGCCTGGCTCTCCGTGGGTGCCGACGAGGCGCTGATCTTCGGGCGCGACCTCTCGGCCAAGTGGCGCGAAGCCCTCGCCCGCCTCAAAGTCGACCCCCTCCTCCTCTCCAGCAGCGCCGGGCACGCCTGAGCGATCTAAAAGATCGCTCAGGCTGTTTTCTTTGCCCTCAGACGCCGGGCGCGCGCATCCGCGCGCTTGGCTTCCGCCGGATTGCCGGCGGGCCGCAGAAGCGGCCTCGGCGCCAAGCGCCGTTGGCTCCTCAAGAACATGATGCGAGTGGCCGGTCGCCGGCGCGGCCAAGGCCGCGCCGCACTTCTCAGACGCCCACGGCGGCGGACCAGGGCGAGACCAGGTCGCTGCATCCATGCGCCTGCTTGCCGTCGGTCACGACGAAGTTCGGGCAGGCGAAGTTGATGGGGATCACCCCATGCTCCACCTCCTCCACCGGGCCCGCGGCATGCAACGCGCCCAGCACTTCGGGCGAAAGGCGCCGGTCGGCCGAGGTCGATTCCGAACCGGAGACGTCGATGCGGGGCACATGCGCCGCCGTTTCCGGGTCCATCCCGAAATCGAGCTGCAGCGCGAGCAACTGGTAGACGCTGGCCAGGATGCGCCGCCCGCCCGAGGCACCGCCCGCGATACGCGGCCAGCCGCCATCGGCCGGCGTGGCGATCACCGGGCACATATTGCACAGCGGTCGCGCGCCGGGGCGGATAGCATTGGCGCTGCCCGGCGTCGGGTCGAACCACATCACGCCGTTATTCATCAGGATGCCGGTGTCGGGCAGCACCACGCGGCTGCCCATGGATGAGAGCAGCGTGGTCGTCACCGAGACGAGCATGCCGTCGCCATCGACCACGGTGAGATGCGTCGTGCAGGTCTCGGCCGGTTCCGGCGGCGGGGTGGCGGCGCCGAGATTGGCCAGGCGATCGGCATAGGCATCCCGCATCACCTTCGACAGCTCGGCATACCAAGCCGCATCGGGCGTGCCGCCGCCGGTCGCGACGCCCGCCATGCCCTGCACCACCTTCTCCAGCGTCGGCGCGGCGGTGAGGCCGCCGGCGGTGAAGATCTTATGCGTGCCGCGCCAGTCGATGCTGGGCGAGTTCCGCACCGTCGCGCGGCAACTGGCGAGGTCCTCGCCCGTGATCACGCTGCCCACGCCCTGGAGATCGGCCAGCAGCTTCTTCGCGAAGGCGCCGCGATAGAAATCATCGAGCCCGGCCGAGGCGAGATGCTCGAGCGTCTCGGCCAGCTTGCCCTGGCGGAAGAAGCCCGGCGTGCCCTGATAGGGCGCGACCGGCGGCAGGCCGTTCGGCAGATAGATGCGGGCACTTTCCGGATAGAGCCGGAGGACCGAGGCCGAGGCCGCGACCTTCAGCGTCGTGTACCAATCCTGCGGCAGGCCGCGCTTGGCTAACGCGATGGCCGGCGCCATCACCTCGGCCAGCGGCAGGGCCGTGCCGAACTCCTTCTTCAGCAGGTCATAGCCCGCGACCGAGGAGGGGATGCAGAAGGAGAGCGGGCCATGGATGTTCTTGTCACCCTGCACTTCCGGCCAGGCGAAGAGATCCTGCTTCATGCGGCCGGTGAGCGGATAATCGGCCGGATCAGCCTTGGACGGCGCGACGGGCCCGAAATCGACGACCTTGGCCTCCGTCTCGCCCGGCTTGAGCACCACGGCGAAGCCGATGCCGCCGAGCCCGCTATTCCAGGGCTCGACCGTGGCGAGTGCGAAACAGGCCGCGACCGCCGCATCGGCCGCATTGCCGCCCGCCGCCAGCACAGCCGTGCCTGCCTCGGCCGCCGCCTTGCTCTGCGAGGAGACGACACCTTTGGCGCTCTTCGCGCCGGGCTTGGCGAAGGTCCAGTTGATGGTGTTGTGGGTTTTGGGCGTATAGGCGGCGAGCGAGCTCATCGACGCGAAGTCCTTCGGTTCTTGGCCGGGCCGTCTCGGACCGGGCCTTTCTTGACCGGAAGGGTCGCGCCATGCGGCCGCAGGGGCAAGGCCCCCGCAGGCATTAAATCAGTTTGCTTCCATCAGGGGAGCGTCTTGTCGCCCTGGCCGAGCGAACGCTGCATCTGCACCACATCGAGCCAGCGGCCGAACTTGAAGCCCGCCGCGCGCAGGATGCCCACCTGCTTGAAGCCGAGCGAGAGATGCAGGCCGATGGAGCCCACATTCTCCGAATCGCCGATCATCGCGAAGACCTGGCGGAAGCCCGCCGCCTCGGCCCGCTCCAGGAGTGCCGCGACCAGCGCCTTGCCCACGCCCTGGCCCCGGATGTCATGCCGGACGAAGACGAGATCCTCGGCCGAATGGCGATAGGAGCCATGGGGGCGGAACTGGCTGTAGAAGGCGAAGCCGAGGATGCGGCCCTCCTCCTCCATCACCAGCCAGGCCCAGCCGGCATCCTGGATGCGCTTGAGCCGGGCCGCCATTTCCGCCTCGTCCGGCACCGTCTGCTCGAAGGCGCCGGTGCCCGTCGCCACGTGATGGGCGTAGATTTCCAAGATGGCGGGGATGTCGGCGGATTGGGCGTCGCGGATCGGCATGATGCTTCCCTACGACGCGGCCAGCCGCCCGCCAAGAGGCCGCGCGCATCGCCTCCCCGACCCGGTAGCAGACATGGGTTGCAGCCCGCTCAGAGGCGCCCGTTCAAACGGGCAGGCCCAGAATGCCCGCCACCTGCTCGGCCAGCGCCAGCAACTGCCTGTCGCGGCCCGGGCCGGCCACGAGGGAGAGGCCGATCGGCGCGCCCTCGGTCTGTGCGACCGGAATGCTGACCTCGCAGAGCCCGCCCATGCCCGCGATGGCGGTCACGCCCATGGTCCGCTCCCTCACCGCCTGAAGCTCGGATTCGGAGGCCGTCAGCAAAGGCGCCACGACGGGCGAGGTCGGGTACGCCATCACGGCGCCGCCCGCGAGCAGCGACCGCATCCGCGCCTGCCACTGCTTGCGGAAGGCCCGGCCGGCGGCCGCCTTCTCGGCCGGCATGGCCTTGGCCGCGGCGAAGCGATCGCCCACGCCGGGGCCGAATTCCGGCTTATTGGCCTCCACCCAGTCGCCCAGGGCGGCCCAGGCTTCCTCGGCCTGGGCGCTGCGGAAATGGTCATAGAGCGCATCGAGCGTCTCGGGGACGAGTTGGACGGTCAGCACCGGGCCGAGCAGCTTCTCGACACCCGCAAGGCCGTTCATCACCGCCGCCGCCGTCGAAGGCAGCGCGTTCATCCAGGCTTCCTGCACCTTCAGCACCGGGCCGAGGCCGCCCGAGACGCCTGGGGGCAACAGAACCTCGCCCACTTCACGCAGCACGGAAGCCTTGCCCGCGAACCAGCCAGGCGTGTCGAAGGCGGGCGCGAGCGGGCAGGCGCCGGCGAGGCTGATCGCGCCCCAGCTCGGCCGGATGCCATAGATGCCGCAATAGGAAGCCGGGATGCGCACCGAGCCGCCGGTATCGGAGCCGAGCGCGAAATCCACCTGCCCCGAAGCCACCGCCGCCGCCGACCCACAGGAGGAGCCGCCGGGGAAGCGGCTGGGGGCTGCGGGATTGGTCGGCGTGCCGTACCAGACATTTTCGCCCGTCAGCCCATAGGCGAGTTCGACCGTCTTGGTCTTGCCCTTGAGATCGGCGCCCGCCTGGAGAAGCGCGCGCACCGCGGGCGCCGTCGCGGCCGCCGGGGCATGGGTGCGGGCCCAATCGGGATTGCCATAGCCCGTCACCTCGCCGGCGACGTCGTATAGATCCTTCACCGCGAAGGAGAGGCCTGTCAGCGGCCCGCCCGGCGTGCCGGCCCGGAGCGCGCGAGGGCCCGGAACGAAGGGGCCATGGAGGTCTTCGGAAGAAAGGGCCACAGCTGTTTGGTTCATGCGGCTTCTCCAGCAAATCCGCCGATGGTCAGCATCATGACCCTGCCCGCTCGAAGCCGTGATGACAACGGGCTTCGCTACCGCTCGCGCTGCTTTCCGCCAATCCATGACGAAAACGCACAGCTATGTTGCAATGCAGCATTTTGCTTGTAGCGCCCTCTGCCCAGGCCTATCTCACTGGCAGGCTTAGGGAGGATTGGCAAAAAGGACCGATCCCATGACGAATATCATCTTCCTCACTGTCGTCGCCCTTCTCGCCGCCGCCAACGTCGCGGTGCGCATCGCAATTGCCGCTCGAGCTCCCGAGGGGCTGCCGCGCCTGCCGCAGGAAAGCTGAGAAGGCGCCCTCCCCCCGGGGCTGATACGGGGCACGAAAAAAGGCGGAGCCCTCGCGGGCCCCGCCTTTTCGTTTTACGGGCTGCTCGCGTCAGAAACGCAGGGACACGCTGAAGGAGCCGAATTCCTGCATGCCGCCGCGCTGGCCGTAGAACTCCTCGGTGCGGATGACCTGCGTGTAGGAGAAGCGGATGCCGCGCCAAATCACCGCCGCGCCGAACTGGAAATCGGCCACCAGGGGCCGCTTGTCGACCGAGCGGCTGTCGCGCCAGGTATTGCCGTCGAGCAGGATGTCGCGCGCGATCGCCCTGCCCTCGGCGCCGGCGAAGATATACCAGCCGAAGCTGTTCTCCTTGGGCTGGAAGAAGGCCGAGCCGGCGAGCGCGGGGCGGATGCGGGCGGGGCCGAAATCGGCATCGAGCCCCTGGCCGAAGCGGATCAGGCCACCGCCGGCCGCGTAGGTCTGCAGATTGCCCAGGCTGGCACTGGCCGAGGGCAGCGCCTCAAGCTCCACATTGCCCACCATCAGCAGCGGCAGACGCCACTTGCGGTCGATGATCAGGGCGCCGACCGGCTCGTCCTTGATCTGATAGTCCCAGCCCTTGGCCGTATCGACGCCGATGAAGCGGTGCCAGTTATTCTGCACCTGCTCGCCCAGCGCCGAGGGGCCGACCATGCCGAGCTGCAATTCAAGCACCGAGAGCGTCGTCGCCGTCTCGCGCGAGATCGAGGCCGCGCCGTAGAGCAGCCCGGCATAAGGCCGGTCGGTCGGGTCCGGGTTTCGGCGCTGCGTGTCCTGCGGGGTGAATATCGAATGGCCGAGGGCCAGGCCCCAGCGGAGCGTGCCAGGGCCCTGGATGAAGTCGAGCCGCTGGTTCAGCCAGGCGAGCGGACTCGGGAGATCGTCCGACGGGGAGCGCCAGGAGAGCTGGAGGCCGTTGGTGTAATAGCGGTCGGTGCCGTTAAGGATGTCGTTTTCGACCTGAAGGCTCCAAGTGCCTTGCGGATCGGGCGGCGGCGGCAGAGGCTCCGGCGGGGTGGTGACGAGGGGCGTCTCGCCGCCCGTGGCGCTGACCTCAGACCGCGCGGCGGGAGAGGCAAAGGCGATCGCCAGGCCAAGCCCGAGAGCCGGCACGAGCGCGAGCCAGGACCGTTCCGAAACCGAATGAGAGGATAAAATTTCGCTGTGGGGTCTTGCGCGCATGGCCTGTCCCGGTTCTTGTGCGGCGCTATAACGGACAGGTGGCCGAGTGGTTTAAGGCAGCGGTCTTGAAAACCGCCGTAGGTGGAAGCCTACCGTGGGTTCGAATCCCACCCTGTCCGCCAATTTTGCAGGATTTCTGCGAATTTCCGGCGATCTTGGTGCCGTTACCCCCAATCCTATCCCAAAATGAAGCAGCTATAGCTGGCGGTGCGGGAGGCCGGGCTGTCGCAGCCGCGCTCTTGTGTCGAAGCCGGGGTATAGAGTGATTAGCGTTCCACCGTTCCAGCGTTACCAAATCGCCCGATTTCAATGATTTATATGTGAACGCGAGCTAACAGAAGTAGCGTTCCAGTGCCCGCTCTAGCGTTCCGGCCCCCTGCTTGGTCCATCGCTGAGCACTGAATTTCGCCGCTCCCCGCTCAAACGCGCCATCATTACTGAGCTGCAGATGCTGTCTCCAAGTCCCGCTAGTCCTCCGAGAGAACGCGTAAACCCACGCCCGGGGCTTCTAGGCGCTCCATCTGCAGGATCCGGGCGAAGCCGGCGAGATGTCCGTTGTATCCTCGCGCCTTGGTCGCGCGAAGAAGAGCGCGATGGCCTGCGGGGCGACGCCGTCAATGGGCCGATCTTCCAGGGCAGAAGTCCGGAGCCGGCCGGCGATCGCCCAAGTCTTAGCCAGAACCGGGAAGGTGAGGCGTTTTCGTGCGGGTGCCAGGCGTCGAAGACATGACGTCGGACCAGGGCGACCCGCGGCGTTACCGTCGCCGCGCCGGTATCCAGGCGTCAGCCAGGATGGAGCTTGTCGTAAGGCCTTTCGCGTCGAGCTTTCTAGGCAAGTGGGAGCATGGAGCTGAGCTTTACCATCGTTACTCTGTATTGGCGGCGGCTATTAACGGCGGACGGGACGGTCTCCAGCACCCCTCAGCGCGCCGCCTGAGCCGCTTCCTCGGCAAGCCAGCCTCGGAACGCCGAGATAGTCGGATCCTCGACATCGGATGGCCGACAGACCACATGGTAGGCGAGTGAGCACTCCAGCACCGGGCCGAAGGGGCTGATCAGCCGGCCCTCCCGCATGTCGTCCTCGACCAGGGTCGTCCGGCCCATCGCTACGCCGTTGCCGGCGATCACCATGCGATAGGCAGCCGCGGAATCGTTGATGCGCAGCGCCCTGTCGCTTTCGGATGCTTCCAGACCGGCCGCCTGGAACCAGTCCCGCCAGGTAGGGAAGGCGGCCGTATGCGCCATGGACGTGTCGTGAATCAGCTGGTGCTGCCGCAGATCGCCCGGAGTCTTGAGCGGATAGGCGCCCTCCATCAGCGCCGGGCTGCATACGGGAAAAAAAGCGTCACGCGCAAAAGGAAAGGCCACGAGCCCAGGCCAGACGCCGGTGCCGTACCGGATTCCTACGTCGACGGATCGCGTCGCAAAATCGACGAGCGCCGTGCTCGTGTCGATCTGCAATTCGCAGTCCGGATGCCGACGACGGAAGCGGTCGAGCCGTGGCAGCAGCCATTTGTCGGCGAACGCCGACGATACCGTTACGACGAGCGAGCGGCGTTTACGCGCGGATCGCAACCGATCCATTGCCGCGGCCAGCCGGGCGAAGCCCTCCTGAAGCTCGGGAATCGCCGCCCTTGCCGCCTCGGTCGCGATCAGGCGGGCCGGGCCGGACTGGGCGCGATGGAAAAGCTCGATGCCGAGCGCTTCCTCCAGGCGCCGAACAAGCTGCCCGATTGCGGCCGGCGTTACGTTCAGCTCCTGCGCCGCCAGGGCGAAGCTCTGATGCCGCGCGGCGGCTTCGACGGCGCGAAGCGCATTGAGGTGGTCGGGGGACCGCATGCGCTAAACATTATCTATTCCGACGCGCGAGATCATCCCGTTTGTGAGACGCGGTCGGCCGGGACATATCTCCAGCCACGGAACGCGCGCTCCGACTTCGCAAACCGAATGCAGGTCAGGAGAATGATCATGAAGCTCACCGACAAGATCGCCCTCATCACCGGGGGCACGTCCGGCATCGGCCTCGCCGCGGCCGAACTCTTTCGGCGCGAAGGCGCCAAGGTCGTGGTGGTCGGCACCGACGGGAATCGCCTGAAAGCGGCCGAGACAATGCTCGGCGACGACGGCTTTGCCATCGCGGCAGACCTGCGCCGCCCGGCCGAGATTGACCGGATCATCGCGGCAGTGCGCCAGCGCTACGGGCGGATCGACATTCTCTATGCCAATGCCGGCCTCGGCCGCGCGGCGCCGCTCGAAGCCGTGACTGAGGAACAGCTCGACGAGCAGTTCGATCTCAATTTCAAGGGCCTCTTCTTCACCATCCAGAAGGCGGTGCCCCTGATGGGCAAGAGCGGCAGCATCGTGCTCACCACCTCCTTCCTGAATGCCAAGGGCACGCCCGGCCTCTCCATCCTCTCGGCGACCAAGGCGGCGGTGCGCTCGCTCGCCCGGACGCTCGGCGCCGAACTGGCACCCCGCGGCATCAGGGTCAACGCGGTGAGCCCCGGCCCGATCAGCACCCCCTTCGCCGGCAAGATGGGGCTGAGCGAGCAGGCGCTGAAGAATTTCGCGGAGGGCGTGGAGCGTCAGGTGCCGCTCCAACGTTTCGGCGAGGCCGATGAGGTCGCCCGTGCCGCGCTGTTCCTCGCGAGCGACGACAGCGCCTATGTTACGGGCACCGAGATCGTGGTGGACGGTGGCCTGTCGCAGTTCTGATCGAGCACCAGCAGGCCCCAGCCGGAGGAAGTTCGGCTGGAGTGCCTGGGAGGATGGAAGCCGGCGATGCTCTAAGCCCTTGCGATTCCCAGGCTTTCGGACGGCGCCAAAAAATCCAACCAAAGACGAGCGCCCTGCGCTTCGGACCATTGCCGCGCCCGGAGAAGACATTGCCGGGCGGTTTCCTGATCGCTGGTGCTCAAGCGTAGTTCGGCCTCTCGGCGTAACAGTTCTGGCCCACACCAGATTTCAGGATTGCCGTCTTTCTGATGGTGCTCGGCAATGAGCGAGAGCGCTTCCGCCACCCGCCCCGATGCACTCAAGATCGCGGCGAGTTCCGCGAGGATCAATGGGTTGAAAGAACCATAGCGCGCCTGCCTCAAAACATGCAGGCTCGCCTGCAGGCTTTCGGCCACGCCCTCCATTCGGCCTTGCCGAGCCCGGGCCAAGGCCAGCCAGGCCCGCCCGAGTGCCTCATGTGCAACCCAACCATTCGCCCCAGCCAAAGCGACGAGCTTTTCGGCGTCGGCTTCAATCCCTTCCGGCGGCTCGCCGATCAACAGGCTGGTACAAATCGTCCAGATGCTCGCTTCGCATAGCGGAAAAGGCTGGCCGATTTCGGCTGCTTCCTGAACCGCCTGTGCAGCCAGCGCCCTGGCGCGGCCGCTATGCCCCTGAATCGCGTAGCTCGTCGAAAGAATGGCCAGGGTGCTCGAGCGCCGGTCGAAGCTGCTCGTTCGGATGAAGGCCATCCTCGTCTCATCGTCTCATCGTCTTCCGCAGGCAGGAAAGCCTCAAGATGCGCGACGGCGCGCTGAAACTGGCCGAGATGCTGCAGCGACAGCCCCAGCATCCAACCGCTCGTGAGCACGCCGGATGGCGAGCCGGCGGCAAGGGCGACATCCTGATAGCGCTGAGCAAGGCGATAGCTTTGCGCCAGATCCGGCGTCCGCAATTCACAAGTCCATAACGCCAGTAATGCCGTCATATGCTGCTCGGGCTCGCCAAGCCGCTCCGCGAGGGCCGCTGTCTGCCGCCAAGCTTCATGGGTTTGGTCCGTAAGGCCGCGCGAGAAAATCGATGCTGCCGCCTGTGCTAGGCGCAGCGACATTTCCCGCTGTGTGCCGCGTTGCTCGGGCTGCAATCCCTCAAGAGCCCGCCTCGCCCATTCCTCCGCTTCAGGCAATAGCGAGAATTCCAGGAACCGGGGGACGGCAGCGGTTGCCAGCGTCACCGCCACAGTCGGTTCACCCTCGGCACCGAAGGAACGACGCAGGGCCGCGCGGATATTGTCGAGTTCCAACCTCAGGGTCGCGCTGTCGGCAGGCCTGTTCAGCAAGCTGGCGAAATAGGCCACATGACGCTGACCGATATGCGTGGTCTCGCCGCTTTCCTCCAGCTTATCCAAGGCATAAAGCCGCGTCGTTTCGAGAAGCCGGAAGCGGCTCTTGCCATCTTGAACGTCACTCACAACGAGCGACTTCATCACCAACCCCGCAAGATGATCGGCGATTTCCGCTTCGTCGATGTCACTGGCCACGCTCGAGGCGGCGTCCAACCCGAAGCCGCCGACGAAAATGCCCAGCCGGCGAAACAGCTTCTGCTCGGCGGTGCTGAGGAGGTCATGGCTCCAGTCCAACGTCGCGATCAGGCTGCGTTGACGCGGCGCGGCAGTGCGGCGGCCGCGGTTCAGCAATCGGAAACGGTCATCCAGCCGCTTCACCAGATCATCGATGCCAAAGGTCGCTGCGCGCGCGGCCGCCAACTCGATGGCGAGCGGCATGCCGTCCAGTTCACGGCAGATACGCGCCGCCGCTTCGGCCTCGATCGCTCCGAAAGCCACCGCGCCCTGCGCCGCGGCGCGATCATGCAGCAGCCTGATCGCTGGCCAGGCCAAGGCGTCATGGGCGCCGAGTATCAGACCCGCAGGCGGAAATGCCAGGCCCGGCACTTGCTGAACCACCTCACCCTCGACCCTCAACGACTCTCTGCTGGTGGCGATGATCCGAAGCCCCTGAGCCGCCGCCAGAAGCCGCGCCACCAGTTCGGCGACGGCATCGGCAAGATGCTCGCAATTATCGAGAAGGAGCAGAACCTCCCGCTCGCGCAGCCAGCTCGTCAGGGCGGCCAGCGGGTGCCCGGTCACCTCCGGGCAGAGAACGGCGGCAAGGGTCGAAGCGATCGGCGTCGGATCCTGTAAGGCCGCGAGGCTCACAAACCAGGCGCCATCGGCGAAGTCCCTTGCCAATCTTCTCGCCGCCTCAAGGGCAAGCGCCGTCTTGCCGATCCCGCCGACGCCGACGAGCGTTACCAGCCGATACCCGGCCAGATGAGCTGCAACCGCGTCCAATGCCTCTTCGCGCCCTAGTAAAGTCGTCAACCGCGCGGGCAGATTGCCACGCGGCGCTGCGGTGGATCGGCTGGGGACAGGCGCCCGGTTTGGCGTGTGGTCGATGGCCCCCACGAAGCGATACCCACGGCCGGGCTCGTTGATGATGTATCGCGCCTGATCCTGCCCGTCCCTGAGCGCGCGGCGCAGCGCGCTCATATGAACGCTGAGATTGGCTTCGACCACGTGCATGCCGGGCCAAGCCGCCTTCATCAGGCTGGCCTTGCTCACGACCTCGCCGGGGTGCTCGAGCAGGGCCGCCAACAGATCGAGCGCGCGGCCGCCGAGACGCAGAGGCAGGCCATTCTCGCTCAGTTCGCGGCGCTGTCGCGCAAAGAGGAAGGGCCCGAAGCGGACAATATCCGCCCCGCCATCGGCATCCGCCATCGTCACTCTCTCGGAATGGAACGTGATTGCTTTCTATGGGTGCCCCGGCCCGGCTGACAACGTTGCGCTTTGCACTTCTTTGGGATGCTTAACACCCCCCGATACCAGACGCCGCCTAGCTTATCCGCAAGGCTTCAGGCGGCGAAGACTAGGCGATGAGCGATCCGGCACTTCCGAAAGCAACGGGCGACAACGGAGCGACGAAGCGGCGCCTACTGCCCCGTCTGCTGTTGCTGGCTTGCCTCGGCGGCCTCGGCACGCTCCTTTGGTTCGCCACGCGCCCTCCTCCGCTTCTGGTCCAAGGCGAAGTATCGGCCGACCGCGTGGATGTCAGCCCGCGCGTCTCCGGCCGTGTCCGGGAGATTACCGTTGAAGCCGGCGACGATCTTCGCCAGAGACAGGTGATCGCCCAACTCGAAAACCCGCAACTCGCGACCGCGCTGATCGCGGCCGAAGCGGCGGTGGCCGTAGCCCGGGCCGATTTCGACAGGGTCAGCAGCACCCGGCCCGAAACCATCGCCGCGCGCAGGGCCGATGTCGCTGCCGCCCAGGCTGACGTCACCCTCTACCTCGACGCCTATGGCCGGCAGGCTCAGCTCATCCGTACAGGCAACACGCCGCAGGCCCGGCTGGACGAGGCAGCCCGCAATCTGGAGAACGCCCGCCGGCGCCAGGAAGCCGCGGCCGCGACGCTGCAGCTCGCCATCGCGGGCGCGAGCGCGGAGGAACGGGCCCTCGCCGCCGCACAACTTCGGCAGGCGGAGGCCGCTCTCGGCCAGCGGCAGGCCGACATTGCCGAACTGACCATCCGCTCGCCCATCGACGGCCAGGTGACGAGCCGGATCGCCGAGCCGGGCGAGAACTTCTCGCCTGGCGCGCCCCTCGTCTCGTTGATCGCACTCGACCGGCTCTGGATCACTTTCAACCTGCGTGAAGACCTGCTGCGTGGCCTTGTCATCGGCAGCCGCATCACCGTCACGGTCCCGGCTCTCGGCGGGCAGAAGATTCCGCTCCGCGTCACGATGATCAATGTGCAGGGGCAATTCGCCACATGGCGGGCCACGCGCGCCACCGGCGACTTCGACTTGCGCAGTTTCGAGGTGCGAGCGGAACCATTGGCCCCGATGCCGGGGCTCCGGCCAGGGATGAGCGCCATCGCGCGCTGGGAGGCGAAAGGTGCGGCCCGGTGATGCCGGCTTCTGGCTGGTCTTCTGGCGGGAATTACGCTGGCTTCGTCGCCGCCCGCTTTTGCTGACGGTGCTGACCGTCGTGCCATTGACCTTGATGGCCGTGCTGACGGCCATCTTCTCCGCCGGGCTCGCGACGCGCTTGCCCATCGCGGTGCTCGATCTCGACGGAAGCGACCTCTCCCGCCGCATCATCCGCCTGGTCGATGCCACGCCCGATACGGCCGTGGCCTGGCGCGTCACGGATCTCGCCGAAGGAAGGGCGATGATTCTCAGCGGCGAAGCGCGTGGGTTGCTCCTGCTGCCGCGACGCCTCGAGCAGGACACGCTCTCCGGCCGGCAGCCCGAGGTGGTCTTCTTCTACAACGCCCAGACCATGACGACGGGCAACCTGGTCTTGCGCGGCGTCAATGCCGCCGTCCCGGCGGCGGCGGCGGCGGCGGGGCTTCGCCTGAGCCTCCGCACCGCGAGAGGCGAAGTGACGCCCATTGCGACCGCAGCACTCTCGCCGATCCCCGTGCAGACGAGCGGCCTGTTCAATCCGGCGCTGAACTATGCCCATTTCCTTCTCGCGGCATTGCTGCCGGGCATGTTGCAGATCCTGGCGGTCATCAGCACGGCCTATGCCGCGGGGCTCGACCTCGAAGTGCCCTGGCGCGCACGCGTGCTGCGCCGTCTTGGCGGCGGGCTGTTGCCGGCCCTCGCCGGAAAGCTGCTGCCCTATACACTCCTGCTGCTCCTGTTGCTGGGGCTCAGCGATCTCGCGCTCTTCTCCTGGCTGGAGTTGCCTTTGCGAGGGCAAGCGGCGCTGCTTCTGCTGGCCGCCCTCTTGTTCATCTTGGCCTGCCAACTTCTTGGCGTCGTGCTGGCGCTCTGGCTCAAGCCGATGGGGCGTGCCATCTCCATCGGAACATTGCTGACCGCGCCCGCCTTCGGCTTCATGGGCATAAGCTTTCCCAGGCTCGGAATGAATGACTTCGCCCATGCCTGGGGCGCCCTTCTGCCCGGCACCTGGTATCTGATGGCTAGGATCGATCAGACATTGCGCGGCACGCCGCACGCCTTCTCGACGCCGCCGCTATTGGTTCTCGCAGCCTTCGTCTTGGCGCTCAGCGCTCTCGTCTGTTGGCAACTCGAGCGCCAGGGCGAACGGCCATGATCGCCGTCTGCCTGCACGAACTTCGCCGGATCATGTCGCTGAAGCCTGTCTTCTCGGTGCTGATCCTCGCGGCCGTGGTTTATGCCGGGCTCTACCCTCAGCCCTATCTGGGCGAGACGCTGCGCCATGTGCCCATTGCCGTGGTCGATCAGGATAACAGCCCCAGCAGCCGGGCCTTGATCCGCCGCATCGCCGCCGCGCCCGATCTCGCCATCGCCATCCTCGCGCCGGACCTGCCGGCAGCGGAAAGCGCGGTCTGGTCCCGGACGGTTCATGGCATATTGCTCATTCCGAAAGGGTTCGAGGCGGACCTGCTGCACGGCAGGCCATCGCCGGTCTCGCTACATGCCGATGCCAGCTACTTCCTGATCTATTCGCGCATCGTGGCCGGCGTGACGGGCGCCACGAAGGCACTGGCGGCCGAGGTTTCGGCGTCGAGGCTCGTGGCGACGGGGATCGACCCGGTCGTCGCCATGGCCGGCACCGATCCGCTGCGGCTCACCGCCGTGCCACTGTTCAATCCGGAGGGCGGCTACGCGACCTATGTATTGCCCGCGGCTCTCGTACTGATCGTTCAGCAGCTGCTCCTGATGGGCGTGGGGCTGCTCGCCACCCTTCCGGGGCAGCCAGCCGCCAAGAGCACGATCGACACCGTGCTGGGGCGTCTCCTGGCCTATGTGATCGTGGAGGCGGCGATCGTGCCGCTTTATCTCATCGGGCTGCCCTGGCTTTACGGCCTTCCGAGGCTCGGCTCGGTCGTCAGCATCCTGCTCATCGCTCTGCCATTCATCCTCGCCGTCAGCGCGATGGGGCTGGCGCTGGGCTCGCTGCTGCGCCACCCGCTGGCGGTCCAACTGGTGCTGGGCATCGTCGGCCTGCCGTTCTTTTTTCTCGCCGGCTTCGCTTGGCCCGCCGAGGCCATTCAGCCCGCCATAAACTGGCTGGCGCGCCTTCTGCCAAGCACTTTGGCCATCGACGGTTTCGCCAGAGCCAGTTCGCTTGGTGCGCCCATCGACCTTCTGGGAAAGCCGATGACCGCGCTATGGGGCCTCGCACTGGCTTACATCCTGGCCGCCATCCTGCTCGGCAGACGGCGCCATGCGTAACCCTCCTGACGGCCAGCGCCTCGCCACGATCGAAACCGTGCTGCTCGATCTTCCGGACAGACCCATCGCGACGACCCGAGGCCGAAACTGGGGCGGCCTGACGCTCGATCTGCATGCGCCGCTCCCGAACTCCGTCATGCAGACCAGGCCGCGCGATCATCACGTCGTCATCTTCTGCCCCTTAGGTAGCGGGCGCGTCATGCAGCGCCGGGGAGGCCAAGCACATGAGAGCGCCCTGCGGCCCGGCATGAGCCTTGTGCTCCCGGCCGGCCAGGACGCGAGCTGGGAAGGCGACGTCAACACGACGGCGCGGCTACGATGCCCTGTCTCCTTGATCGCCGAGGCGGCTGCCATGGGAGGCGGGCACGAGGCCGAGATCCTGCCGGTGTTCGAGATGCGTGATCCTGTCATCGAACAATTGGCTCGGCTTCTCATGGCCGAGCTGGATCGAGCCGCCCACCCGTCGCAAGGCCTGATCGCCGAGGCAGCCTCTCTCGCGCTGGCCGCCCACCTTCTCCGGGTCAATGCAGCCCGGCCTGGAGAGAAGGCGCCACGCGCCAAAAGCCTCGATGCCCGCATGGTGGAGCGGGTGACCGGCTATATGGAGGAGAATATCGAGGCGTCGCTATCCCTGAACGACCTCGCTCGCGTCGCCGAGGTCAGCCGCTTTCACTTCCTCAGACTGTTCAAGAGAGCGACCGGCACCAGCCCGATGGCCTATCTGGAACAGGCCAGGCTGCGCCGTGCTCAGGAAATGATACGAGGCGGGGCCTTGCCTCTCGCGGAAATCGCGCTTCGCAGCGGCTTCGCGGATCAGAGCCATTTCACCCGGCGCTTCAAGAACCAGCTCGGCTGCACGCCGATGGAATTCGCCAGGACCCTGGGGCTTCGCAATCTTCCACGACGGGATCGAGAATGATGGGCCTCAAGGGCGGCGGGAGACCCTTGAGGCCCGGTATTCGTCAGCGAACCAGCACGTGATCGATCACATGGATCACGCCGTTCGAGCAGGCGATGTCGCTCTTCACCACTTTGGCCTCGCCGGCACCCGCGGCAGCGATGGTGACGGCGCCGTTCTGGTTCGACACTTCGATGAGATTGCCCGCGCGCGTGCGCGTCTGCACGCTCTGGCCGACTGAGACAGCCGTGGAGGTGTAGCGGCCCGCCAGGATATGGGCATTCACCGCGGCGGGCGCCAAGACGGGGTCAGCCGTGCGCCCGTCGCTCTCTTTCGGGAACAGCCGATCGACGAGAAACGGCGGCGCGGCCTCGATCGCCGCATTGGTCGGCGCAAGAATTGTGAAGGGGCCGACTTCCCTCAGATCAGCGCCGACATGGCTGGCCGCGATGACGCCGACAAAGCGGCTCATCTCCGGCATGCCGGCAAGTGTATCGAGGCAGTTCTTGCTCTGCGCCATCGCGGAACTCGCAACCAGCAGGCTCGCCACGAAGCCGGTGCAGGCGGCCGCGCGACGAAAGGACTTCAAGCGGTCGTACATCTCGCTCTCCTGTTGAAGATGTGTGCGCGGCTCATCGAATATGAGCAGCTCGCAGGTAAGGGATATCGGCCTGTGGCTTGTGGGTATTGCCGGGCGTTGCTCGCGATAGAATACGATTGCGGTAATCGGCATATGCGCCACTTTTTCGCTGCTCCGTGAAGTGGGTACAGGCGACTTGAGTTCCTGGCGGCGTCTACGGCCTAGTTCGGCGATGGATACATTCCGGTGCATGGGCTCCCGATGCCACTGTCCGCTGCCTTGCTGGCGAGCACGAGAGAAAAGTCTGGAGAATTCCTCGTCAGGGAGCTTGCTTCTTTGCCTCTCTGCCGAAGGGGTTCCAGCCGGCGCACCACCTTTAAATCGGCGAGAGTTGAGCCAAATCTGTTCAGCGTAACCGGCCCGCGTATCGCAACGGCAAGGAAGACTGGTCAGCGTTAGCCGCGGCAGCGCCACCGGTCGAAGCACGGCAATTACGGCCTTCTTCGGACTGATCTCGAACGGCCACTCATGCCGTCATCTGTCCCGCCAGTTGTTCCAAGGCAGCGAGATCCTCGGCGGCGATGGAAACGCCCTCACGCCGCTGGCGCCGAAGCATCTCGAACTCTAGATCGCCGGGCAGTCGGACGGGGCGTGACGCATCCGCGGCTGGCGTGGAGCGGATGATGTTCTTGAAATCCGCAATCCGGCCGGCCAGCACCTCCGGCTGCGTCAAGCGCTTGGTGTCGATCAGGATGAAGAAGTGCCCAAGGTCCTGATGCGCCTCCGGCTCCTTGTCCCAGGCCTTTACGCGCGTGAGGTAGGAGGCGCCCGACAGCAGTCCCGACAGCAGGTCCACCATCAACGCAAGGCCGTAGCCCTTATGCCCGCCGAAGGGCAGCAGGAAGCCCGCAAGCGCGGCGGCCGGGTCCGTGGTCGGCTTGCCCTCGGCGTCGGTGGCCCAGCCCTCGGGCAGGGTGCTACCATCCTTCAGCGCGCGGCGGATCTTGGCACGGGCCGCCACGCTCATGGCGAGGTCAAGCAGGATGGGGTCACCGCCTGGTGTCGGCACGCCGATGCCGAGCGGGTTATTGCCCAGCCGCGTGTCGCGCCCGCCCCAGGGCGCGATGGTGGTCGTGGCATTGGTGCCGATGATGGAGACGAAGCCCTCCTCCGCCGCGATCAGGGCATAAGGCATGATCGGCCCGAAATGGTTCGAGGCGCGGGCGAAGGAGGCGCCGATACCGACCTCTCGGGCCGATTGCATCGCCGCTTCCAAGGCCCGCATTCCGACGAGCGGCCCGATGCCATTGGCGCCGTCCACCATGGCAAGGCCCGGCGCCACGCGCGTCGCCCGCACCGGCGCACGCGCATCGATGCCGCCGACGTCGACGCGACCTAGATACTGCGCCACCCGGCTGACCCCGTGGGTGCGCAGGCCGAAGAGGTCCGCCAGTACCAGGATGCGAGCCACCGGGGCGGCGTCCGGCTCGGTCATGCCGCCGGCGACGAGGGCACGGGTGGCAAGGGCGAGGAGCTGGTCCTCGGCGATCACGGCGTCGGTCATGGATGGCCCTCGGTCAGGTCGATGGGGGTGGTCAGGGACAGGTCTTCGGCAAACCAGGCGGCGATGGCGGCACGGCGCTCGCCCAGGTATTCGGGGCAGCCCTCGGTATCGAGGCGCATGGACAGGTCATGGCCGGGCACCACAAGCATCCCCGGTGTCTCGCGCCAGAGCCGCCAGACGGTTTCGAGCGAGGCGCGGCTGGCATCGACATCCATGGTCATGTCGGTGCGCAGCGACAGCAGCTCCGCCCGGTTCTTGGCGGCGTCACCGGTGAAGAGGACGGGCGGCTCGCTCGCCTCCAGCCGGAACAGCAGGCAGCCGGGCGTGTGGCCCGGGGCGGCGATGGCGGTCAGGCCGGGCAGGAACTGCTCGCCATCGTCAACCACCCGGACGCGCGGGGAACGCGCCATATCCTGCACGTAGAGTTCCGGCAGCGGGTTGAAAACCGGGGGCACCTCGCGCGCCCATTCCAGTTCCGCGCGGCCGATCCAGACGGTGGCTGACGGGAACAGGGTATAGTTCACGCTGTGGTCGTAATGCGCATGGGTCAGCACGACGTCCGTGACGTCATCGGCCGAGATGCCGCGGGCAGCGAGCTGCTTCTCCAATTCCTTGCGGATACCGAAGGCGCCGACGTCGATCAGGATGACGCGGCCCTCGCCGCGCAGCAGGGCGATGGTGCTCCAGCCGAGGCCGCCGTGGCAGACGCTCTTGCCCGGATAGCCCTGCACGAGCACGTCCAAGGTGTACATCGCGGCGCTCCTCAGTTCTCGGGCCGGATGTCGGCGTCGCGGATCAGTCGGCTGAGCTTCGCGGTTTCGGTTGCGACGAAGGCGCGGAACTCCTCGGCAGACATCGGTGCTGCCTCGGCACCCTGCTCCGCCAGTTTGCGCACCAGCGCCGGGTCGCGCAGCGCTTGGGTGGCGGCCGCGTTAAGCCGCTCCAGCACCGCGGCCGGCGTTCCGGCGGGCGCGAAGAGGCCGTACCAATTCGGCAGGTCGTACGAGGCTAGAGCCGGCGTTTCGGCGAGTGCCGGGACGTCGGGCATACTCGGCAGGCGGTTGCGGGATGTCACGCCGATCGGCCGCACCTTGCCGTCACGGATCAGAGGCAGCAGTGCAGGCGCTCCCGCATAGGTCATGCTGACCCGGCCCGCCGCCACATCGCCGAGGGTGGAACCGGTGCCACGATAGGGGACATGAATGGTGTCCACCTTTGCCAGCCGGTTGAACAATTCGCCGTTCAGATGCTGGAGATTGCCTACGCCGGAGCTGGCATAGCTCAGTCCGCCAGGGTCTTTCTGAGCCAGCGCGATCAGCTCCGCCGCAGTATGGGCAGGCACGGAACTGGAGACCACGAGGAGGTTCGGCACGCGCGTCGCCAGGGTGATCGGCATAAGATTCTTGGCAGGATCGTAGGGCAGGTTCTTGCCGTAGAGCGCCGGCGCCGCCGCGATCTCGCCCGCCGAGGCGAGTAGGATGGTGTAGCCGTCCGCAGTTGCCTGCGCGACCGTCTGCGCCCCGAGCTGGCCGCCCGCGCCACCCTTGTTCTCGATGACCAGGGGTATCGCTCCGCCAGGGCTGAGAGCCATGCGCATCGGCTCGGCCAAGAGGCGCGCCACGATGTCCACTCCACCGCCTGGCGCGAAGGGGACGATCAGCCGTACCGGCCGGTCGGGATAGCTGGGCTGGGCTCGCGCTGCCGATATGGGACCCAGTGTCAGAGCGCCCATCCCGGCGGCGGCGGCACAGAACAGTTGCCGCCGAGTTGCCTGAGCGAGCGGCAAGCTTTCTCGGCTGGCTGCAAAAATAGCCACGGCGTTCCTCCATTTGTTGATCTTGATGGAGTCGTGCATTTTTTGATCAATAAATGCAAATGGATTTTCGCCCACGCCAACGTGGCCGCCGGCCGGTGCCCTCGCTTCGGGAAACCCCGGCGCCGTTGATCGGGAGAGCCTTGCGAAAGCCATGTGGGATAAGGAAAAGGGTGCGGAGACTGTCCCGTCAGACAGTCGAAAGGGAGAAATGGCTCTGGTTAAGCCGGTGAGCGACATAACGAAACGGACGCCAGGACGCGCGGTGACCGAGGCGGCCGGCACAATCGCCGCCTTGGTGGCAGACGGCACCCTGAAGCCGGGAGACCGCCTGCTCGCGCAGCGGCTCGCCGATCAGCTCGGGGTGTCACGCTTCCCCATCGGACAGGCGATGCGCCTCCTCGCGGAGCGCGGCCTGCTGACCGCTGACCCCGGCCGTGGCTTCATCGTTGCCAGGAACGCGCCCGACCATGTCGAGGACTGTCGGGAGGAGGTGGGCGGCGACGATGTGTCCACCGCCTATTTCCGCATTGCCGAGGACCGGCTGAACGGCGTGCTGCCCGACCGTGTCTCGGAGCAGGTCATGCGGGAGCGCTACGGTTTGGCGAGAGGGCAGCTCGCGCAGCTCCTCAGCCGCATCTCCACCGAGGGCTGGGCAGAGCGGCGCCCCGGCTATGGCTGGAACTTCTCGGCGGTGCTGACCACACCGGCCTCGCTGGAACAGAGCTACCGATTGCGGATGGCAATCGAACCGGCGAGCCTGCTGGAGCCGGGCTATCACTTGCATAAGGACGTTCTGGCCCGATGCCGCGCCGTTGAAGAGCGGTTGCTCGACGGCGGGATCGAGACGATGAGCGCCGATACCCTTTACGAACGTGGCGTGCGCTTCCACGAAGCGATTGTCGGCGCCTCCGGCAACCCGTTCTTTCTGGAGACGCTGAAGCGGGTGAACCGCATCCGGCGCCTCCTGGTCTACCGGTCGCTCACGGATCGCAGCCGATACCGCCAGCAGGCTATCGAACACCTCCAGATTCTCGACCTGCTGGAACTCGGCGCTCAGGAAGAGGCGGCGGAATTGCTGCGCAAACATCTGGAGGGCGTGAAGGAGAAGCTCGCCGCCATGCCCAGCCGTTCGTGAAGGCTTCGCCTTCACGCTGCCAGGAGGTCTCAGCCGCGGTCATACGGATCTTTCTGGCCCTCCTCTGTCGGCAACCTTTGCGATCACCGGCCCATCGGTAGAGCCGGCGAGCAAGTGCGTGACCGCGCAGCGCCGCACATCGCCGGCGGATCTCTCTCACAGCCAAAAAAGCAGCGTTGGATCGTAACGCTACATTGCAAATAATTCTCATTTTCATACAATCAAGCCGTGTACGATCTGGCTCTCCCCTATCAATGGCTCGACCGCCTGTTCCGCAAGGAACAGCGGCGACTACAGCGACGACTGACACGCTGGGTCGGGTGCGAGGCCAGTGCGGAGGACGTACTGCAGGATACATTCCTGCGCCTCGCCAGCAGCCCCAGCGCGGCCTCGGCCGATAATCCCAGCGCCTATCTTGGGCGTGCGGCCCATCATGCCATGGTCGACAGGCTCCGCGGGCCAGCCGGGAGGCCGTCCGGTCAGGAAGCCCTGGATGAGCAGATGGCAAGCCCGGAGCCCCTGCCGGACACGGTGCTAGAGCATCGGGACCGGGTGCGCCGCTTTGCCGCCGCCATTCAGTCGCTGCCCGCCGCCCAGCAGGCCATGATCATCGCCGCACGCGTCGACGGGTTGAGCTACGCCGCCATTGCCGAGCGCCACGGCACCAGCCCGGCTGCCGTCGAGAAAACCATTGCCCGTGCCCTAAAGCGCATCGCCTTGGCGATGGGCGAGCACGAAGCCTCGCCCTGACATGCTGGCTGTGGGATATCAGGCGGCCGTGGGCAAGCAGGACCAGGATCTGGAACAACAGGCAGCGCGCTGGGCCGCACGGCTGGCCGAGAATGCCGCCCCGCTGTCATCGGCCGAGCGCGACGCCCTGGATGCCTGGTGCGGCGCCGATCCGGCCCATGCCCGCCGGCTCGAGCATTACTGCACCCTCTGGGAAGACCCGGCCTTCATCGAAGCCGCCCAGGCCATCCGGGGCCGTCCGACCCGCCCGTCACGGCGCGGGCTGATGATGGGCGCGGGCAGCGCCATGCTGGGGGTGGCGGGCCTTGCCTGGATGGGGCGGGCGCCTCTGCGCCGTGCCCTGGCTGATGCCTCGACCGGCCCCGGCGAGATCGTCACCCTGCCTGCGCTGCCCGGCGGCGGGCGGCTGATGCTCGATACCGCCAGCGCGGTGGATCTTCCAGGGTCCGGCCGCGTCTCGCTCGTTGCCGGCGCCTTGCGGCTCGATCTTCCCGGTGGTGCGGAGGCCATTGCCCTGGGCGGCCGCTGGAGCCGTTGGCAAGTCGCGCCGGGCAGCGTCCTCGCTCTTCGCCGCCATGCCGGGGAAGAGCGCCTGGCCGTTATCGAGGGCCGCGCCTCTGCCGCCGATGGCTTGGTGGCGAGCGCAGGAACTGGCGTTACCTGGCGCGACGCGGGGCCTGGAAGGCCGCGCAACTTGAGCCTTGCCGAGCGCGACGCCGTGGAAGGCTTCGCAGATGGCTGGCGGCTTTTCGAGGCGGCGCCGCTGCGCGAGGTTGCCGCCGAGGTGGCGCGCTATATGCCGGGCGTTCTTCTGGTCGACGACGTGGCCGGCAGCCTGCGCGTCTCCGGCCGCTACAGGCTTCGGCAGCCGGAGGCCGTGCTGACCCTGCTCACTCAGTCCCTGCCGATCCGGCTGCGGCGTTTCGGGCCGTTACTGGCTCGTCTCGAAGCTGCGTGAAGATTTTTATGCGCGGGCCTGTCGGATCGGCTGCGCTCATCCCGTCTGAGACATCGAGGGCGTCGCAGGCGCCGGGGTGTGTCGAGGGATAGAAGCGTTGAATTCTTTCTGGGGTGGGCGCTGGGCCATGGTGCCGGCGCTGATGCTGACGGTGGGCGCTACGGGCGCCGAAGCGCAGACGCAGCAATTCGCCATCGCGGCCCAGCCGCTTTCCGGCGCGCTTGCGCAATTCTCCCGCGCGACGGGCTTGCAGGCCAGCGCTTCGGCCGCCCTGCTGGAGGGCCGCCGTTCACCGGGGGTGACGGGCAATCTGGCTGCGGAAGAGGCGCTGCGGCGGCTTCTGACCGGGTCGGGCCTCGGCGGCCGGATAGAGGGCGGCGCCATTCTCCTCACCGTGCTGCCACCCGCCCCGGCGGACACGGCGCAGCTACCGGTGCTGGACGTGACGGCGTCGCAGGGCGGCCGCTGGGCCGCGCAAGGCTTCGTCGTGGAGGACAGCGCCGTCGGCAGCAAGACCGATACGCCCCTCATCGAGACGCCGCAGGCCATCAATGTCGTCACCCGCGCCGAGATGGAGGCGCAGGGTTCGGAGAACGTCACCGAGGCGCTGCGCTACACGCCGGGCGTCGTCAGTCAATATGGCGGCACCGATCTTCGCTATGACTGGCTGACGGTGCGCGGCTTCACCCCGCCGATCCGCTATCTCGACGGGCTCCGCCTCCCCTTCGGCGCACGCGGCTATGCGCAGCCACGCATCGAATCCTACGGGCTCGAGCGCATCGAGATGCTGAAGGGCCCGGCTTCGGCTCTCTATGGCCAAAGCTCGCCCGGCGGGTTGCTGAACATGGTAAGCCGCCGGCCCGAAAGCGTGCCGCAGAACGAGGTGGCGCTCCAGGCCGGCAGCCATGACCGCTTCCAGGGCGCCTTCGACTTCACGGGCCCCATCGGCGACGACGGCCGCTTCAGCTATCGCCTGACCGGCCTCGCGCGCACGAGCAATGCCGAGACCGATTTCCTCGACGAGGACCGCTTCTACATCGCGCCCTCGATCACCTGGCGGCCGGATGCCGATACGAGCCTGACTTTCCTCTCACAGTATCAGCGCATCCATTCCAACGGCGGCGGCGCGCCGCAGGCCCTGCCGGCGATAGGCACGCTTTACCCTAGCCCCAACGGCACCATTCCGCGCAACCGCTCGCTCGGCGAGCCGGGCTATGACGAATTCCGCAGCGAGCAGCTGATGCTCGGCTATGCTTTCGAGAAGCGCCTGAGCGATGTCTGGCAATTCCGCCAGAACTTCCGCTACAGCCACGTCGATACGGATAGCCAGCGCGTCCAGGCGTATATGATGGACTCGCCGCGCAATCTCGTCCGCTACTACTGGGCTTTCCCGGAAATCTCCGACGTCTACACCATCGACAACCAGGCCCAGGCCGATTTCACGACCGGCGCGGTGCGGCATCGCCTGCTCCTCGGCCTCGATGTGCAGCGGGAGGATACGGTCTATGAGGAAAGCCAGCTCAGCCTTCTCCCGACCTTCGACATCTTCAACCCCAGCTACGGCCTGCACCTTCATCGCCCGCCCAAGGCGACGCGCATCACCCAGGGCCGCACCCAGACAGGCCTCTATGCGCAGGATGAGCTGCGCTACGACCGCTGGATCCTGACGATCGGCGGCCGCTATGACTGGGCCGAGGCGAAGACCAACAACTATACCTTCGCCTCCGGCGCGACGAGCATCATCAAGCAGGATGACGGCGCCTTCAGTGGCCGCATCGGCCTCGTCTATCGCTTCGACAACGGCTTCGCGCCCTATGTCAGCTACGCGACATCCTTCCAGCCGACATCAGGCACGGATGCTGGCGGCAAGCCCTTCGATCCCTCAACGGGGAGGCAATACGAGGCCGGCCTGCGCTATCAGCCGACGAACATCAACCTTTATGCCTCGCTCTCGGCCTTTCACATCACGCAGCAGAATGTCCTCTCGCCGGCCAGCAACGGCTCCAGCATCCAGACGGGTGAGGCGGAGTCGCGCGGCATCGAGTTCGAGGCCAAGACCAGCATTGCTGAAGGGCTGAACATCTCCGCTTCCTATGCCTATACCGAGACGGAGGTGACGCGTTCGAGCCCTGCCCGCGTGGGCAAGCAGCTGCCTTTCGCGCCCAATCATCAAGCCGCACTCTGGGCTGACTACCGCTTCCGCGACACGGTTCTGCCCGGCCTCGGCATTGGCGGCGGCTACCGCTACATCGGCGGTTCCTATGGTGACGTGAACAACGCCTATCGCACCAAAGGTGTCGGCCTCGTCGACATGAGTCTGCGTTACGACCTGGGCGCGGCCGTGCCGAAGCTCGAAGGCACCTCGCTGACGGTCAGCGCGCTGAACCTCTTCGACAAGCAATATGTCTCAAGCTGCATCGGACCGACCGGCTGCTATTGGGGCATGGGGCGCACGGTGCTTGCGACGGTGAAGTATCGTTGGTGATGATCTCCCGGCGCACTCTCCTGGCTGCCCCATTGCTCGTGCCGGCCATGGCGCGGGCACAGGCGACCTTCCCGGCCGAGGTGACGGATCTGCTGGGGCGGCGCGTTGCCATCCCAGCCGCCCCGCGCCGCATTCTCCTCGGCGACGGCTTCCAACTCTTGACGCTCTCGCTGCTGCATCCCGATCCGGTGTCGATGCTGGCAGGATGGGCGGGCAATCTGCGCAATCTCGACGCCGGCTTGCACGACGGTTTCCGTCATCGCTTTCCCGCGTTGGATCGGCTGCCGGTGATCGGCTCGGCGGAGGCAGCCTTGGCTCTGGGGCCGGATCTCGTCATCTTCAGCGCTTGGCAGGCCAGCTCGGCCGAAACGCAAGCTATTCTGGCAGCGCTGGAGAAGGCTGGCGTGCCGGTCGTCTTCATCGATTTCTTTCTCCAGCCATTGCGCAACACCAAGGTGAGCCTCCGGCTGCTGGGGCAGCTGCTCGGCCGCCAGGAACAGGCCGAGGCCTTCATCACCTTCATCGCGGGCAATATGGCAGGCGTCACGACAGGTATGGCCGGGGCACCGCCGGGCCCGACGGTTCTCTTGCATGCGCATGCGGGGCGCTGGGCCTGCTGCTGGTCCGCTGGGAGTGGGGGCGTCGGGGAATACCTTTCGCTGCTGGGTGCGCGAAATATCGGCGCCCCGCTGTTTCCCGGCCCGGCGGGCGGTGCCTTAAACCTGGAATACGTCATCACCGCCGATCCAGAGGTTTACATCGCCACCGGGCGTCCTATGGCCGGAGCGGCCGGCGGTATCTCGATCGGGCCGGGTGTCGCCGCGGGCACTGTGCAGGCCGATCTTCGCCGCGTCATCGCCGCACCGGGGCTCGATGGGCTGGCGGCCATTCGGACAGGGCGCGTTCACGCCCTATGGAACTTCTTCAGCGACAGCCCGCTCGGCATCGTCGCGCTGCTGGCGCTGGCGGGTTGGCTGAGGCCGGATCGATTCAGCACGGCCGCCGCCGGCAAGGCCTTCGACGAGATCAACGCCAGCTTTGCCGCCTTGCCTTTTGAGGGGACTTTCTTCGCTGACCTAAAGTGGGCCTGAACGGGGCATTTCTGCCCCCCCTGCGGCATTTGGGGAGAGCCCTGTGCATCATCGAGAGGCGTGATTCAGATGATTACGCTTGGTGCCGCTTTCGCTGCCTTTCGAGCTTCAGGAAGGAAACGCAACCGCCCGACCTTGCGAGTCTGAGACCGCATCCATGCTCACGTCGTAGATCTCTCGCAGGACCGAGCTCGCCATGAGCGTCGATGGAACGCCGCGATGTTTCAGTGCGCCGTTCCGCATCGCCAGGACGTCGTCGCAATACCGAGCGGCCATGTTGACGTCATGCAACACGACGATGACGCTCAAGCCACGCTCCTGGCTCAACCGACGCACGAGCGAGAGAACTTCCACCTGATGGGCGATGTCCAACGCGGCGGTCGGCTCGTCGAGCAATAGGCAGCGCGCATCCTGCGCGAGGGTCATGGCCAGCCACGCACGCTGCCTTTCGCCGCCGGATAAGCTGTCCACCATTCGATCGGCAAGGGAGGTCATGTGGGTGATCTCAAGGGCTTCCTGAACCTTGAGGCGATCGGCCTCCCTGAAACGGCCGAGCGCGCCGTGCCAGGGGTAACGCCCCAGCGCGACAAGTTCGCGCACCAGCATGCCTTCGGCGCTGGCAAGCTGCTGCGGCAGATAGGCGATGAGCCGCGCCAGCTCACGCTTCCCCCAAGCCTGCAAGGGTCGGCCCTGGAAGTCGATGCTGCCGCCCTGGGGCGACAACTGCCGTGCGAGCAGCTTGATCAGCGTGGACTTGCCCGAACCGTTATGGCCGAGCAGGCCGGTAACGCCCCCTGCCCCGATATCGAGCGTGAGCGATGAGAGGATTTGCTTCCCGCCTGCCGAAAAGGCGAGATCGCGAAGGCTGTAGAGTGGGGTCATGGCGCGCTAATCCTCGGCAGCGAGGGCAGTGGGCAGGTCGAGCACAGGTTCAGGCCGGGCAGCAGGTAGCGCAGGCAGCAGACCTTGCGCTTTCTGATCCGGCGTCCGTCCTGCTCAATGTAACGGATGGGGGCGAAAAGCGGGTTGGGGCGGCCGGAGGAAAGGTCGCGAACGGCCAGGAAGGCCCTTGCGGCAGTGAGGCCCGGAGCGCCGGGCATGGCCTGCTCGATCTGGCAGAGCACATTCTCGAAAAGATTGCCGGCATTGCTCCAGAACAGCCGCGGCGAGGCGCGGCTGACCTTGGCCAACACGCCGATGAGTGGCGCGAGATGGCCTTCCGTCAGCACGGCGAAGCGTTGGTTGGCATCGAGCTCTTCGAGCCGCTTGCCGTTGCCGGGCAGATGCACGGCCTCTGTCTCGCCGCCGGCAGCCATACGAATGGCGATATCCTCGAGCGACAAAGGAAGTTCGTGGTCAAGCAGCAGGTTCACAGCCAGGCCGCCGACAAGCCAGGCAGCGAGATGGTGCTTGAACCAGAGGGAGGCGCAGCCACGAATATCCGGTGCATCGCCATAGCGCGTGCCGAAGCGGGCGAGGAGTGCGCGGAGCGTTTCCGGCTCCAGCAGTCTGGTGCCAGGCGGGGCTTCGCCCGTTGTATCCGGGGCCAGCAGGCGGCGCGCATAGGGGCCGAGTGGGCCGCCGAGCAGCGGTTGGAGAACGGGCAGTGTCATGAGCGCCGCATCAGCCAGAGCGTATAGGCCCCGCCCAGGAGGCTCGCGACAAGGCCGGCCGGCAATTGCAAGGGGAAGGCGATCTGCCGCCCCAGCCAGTCGGCCAGGACCATGACGAAGCCGCCCAGGAGCGCCGAGGCCAGAACCTGTGGCATGGGCCGGGCCAAGCCCAGCAGACGGGCCAGATGCGGGGCCATGAGTCCCACGAAGCTCAGCGGGCCGATCAGCAGGGTCGCCACTGCCGTCAGCCCGGCCGTCAGGAGAAGCAGCAGCAGGCGGCTGCGCTCGATGCCCAAGCCCAAGGCGCTTCCGACACCGTCGCCCAACGGCAGAATGGCAAGCCAGCGCGAGGCCAGCGGAACGACGGCCAGAAGCAGAAGCCCGAGCAACCAGGCCAATCGAGCATCATCGGCGGTGAGCGCGTAGGTGGAGCCGGAGAGCCAGTTCATCAGCAGGATCATGCGCGGATCGCCGATGACGAGCAGCACCCCCATAAGAGAGGCGAGCAGGAGCGCCTGGCGGGTGACCCGCGAGACGGGCGGTGGGGAACACTGAACGTCGCGGTGATACCGACCGCATACCGCCCGTCCGTACAGTGGCGAAGCGAACCGGGTCAGGTTTCCGACGTGCAGGGGCGCCCTTCCGTCTTCATCCCAGGCTCGGTTCCCTGTTCTGCCCTGCGTCCGAGGAAGGCGAAGACGACAACGGCGGTGATGACTGTGGTAGCGCAGAGCATCAAGAGCAATGTCGCGAAGGCGTCTCCGTAGCTCTGGACGAGGTTAGCGTGGCTCATCTGCGGCAAGGCCGCCGCCGCGCCGCCGATATCGCCAGTGACGAGCCGCTGGGCGGCCGGGCCTGCATGCGCTGCCGGCCCGCCAGCAGCGAGATGTTTCGCCGTAAGCGCCGACAGCACAGCGCTGACCACGGCGAGCGCCACACCTTCACCGGCCACGCGCGTCGTGCTGAAGATGCCGGTCGCCATGCCGGCGCGCTCCTTGGGCACGACACTGACGGCAAGCCCGTCCATCAGTTCCCACGGCAGGCTGATGCCGACCCCGATCAATGCCATGGGCAGGACGACACCCATTGCCTCGCCCCCGAGCGGCACCCGGCTCAGCCAGAAGAGCCCGGTGGCGCAGATCAGCAGGCCTACGCCGCAGATCACCGCCGGTGACAAGCAGCGCGTCAGCAGTCCAGCCGCGATCGGCAGAACCAGCAGCGGCCCGGAAAGCGCGATCATCAGTCGGCCGGCCGCGATCTCGCTCATGCCCTCGACGCCGACGAAGCGCACCGGCAGCAGGATCAGCAGCACGACGAAGGCATAGGCCGGCGCAGCCGCCAGCAGTTGCACCCCGACGAACCGGGGGTAGCGGAACAAAGTAAGGTCGAGCATCGGCCGCATGACACGCCGCTCGATCGCGCCGAAAGCGATGAAGAGTCCGACCGATCCCGCCAGCACACCGATCACGGTCGGTTCGGACCAACCGCGCTCGGGTGCCAGTAGGATGCCATAGGTGAAGAGCGCCAGGGCCGACGTGAAGCTGAGCGCGCCCGGCCAGTCGAGGCCGGCGGCGGCAGGGTCGCGCGTCTCCCTTAGGAAGCATGCGCCCAATGCCAGAGCGAGCATTGCAAGAACGACCACGAGCGCAAAGATACTGCGCCAGCCGAAGGCGTCGATCATCAGCCCGGACGCGATCGGCCCCAAGGCAAGGCCGACGCCGAAGCTCGTCCCGACGATGCTGAAGGCCCGGATGCGCGTAGCCCCCTCGAACTCCTGCGCGAGCGCCGCCATGCCGCCGGAAAAGGCGGCGGCGGCAGCAACGCCCTGCGCCGCCCGCCCCAGATCGAACCAGAGGATGTCTGGCGCCACGGCCAATGCCAGCGAGAACAGGGCGAACGCACCGACGCCGACAAGGAAGACGCGCTTGCGGCCATAAGCATCCGCCAGTCCGCCCGCTGCCATCAGGCTCGAACCGAACGTCAGCATGAAGGCGTTGGTGACCCAGTTGAGCGCGATCGGGCTGCCGCCCAGCGCTTTACCGATAGCGGGAAGCGCCACTGCCGGCCCGGTGAAGGTCAGCGGCATCGCGGCAGCGGCGAGACAGACGGAAAGGAGCACGAGCGCCTGTTCGGCCGCGCTCGGCCGCGGGATGGTTTGCGTCATAGATCGAAGACCCTGTTCGGGCGGCGCGGCTAACCCAGCCAGCACTCGCCATTCTTTCCAAACAGGATAATCTTGATGGAATTACTGCCAATGAGCCGTATATTCCGATCTTATCGGAAGAGAACGCTCGAATATCCTTATGTAGACAAGGGCTCAAATGGACCCGCTCAGCGGCATGATGGCCTTCGTCCGAACCGCCGATCTTGGTAGTTTCGTCGCGGCCGGACGCATGCTCGGCCTCTCCGCCTCCGCGGTTGGCAAGGCCGTGACCAAGCTCGAACAGCAACTCGGCGTCCGCCTGTTCCAACGCTCCACGCGCAGCCTACGGCTGACCGAAGAGGGCCGTGCCTTCCACGAGCGCTGCCGGCGCATCATCGATGATCTCGACGACGCTCGCGCCATGTTGGCCCGCACGACGGACGCGCCACGGGGGCGCCTGCGTGTCAGCACCCCAATTGTGAGCTACCACCTGCTGCTACCGGTCCTGCCGGACTTCATGACGCGCTTTCCCGAGATCGACGTCGATCTCGACTTCAATGACCGTCTCGTCGATCTGATAGACGAGGGCGTCGATGTTGCGATCCGTAGTGGCGAACTGCCAGATTCGCGCCTGATGACACGGACATTGCGTCCATTCCAGATGCTGCTCTGCGCCGCGCCCTCCTATCTTGAACGGCACGGCATGCCAGAGTGTCCGCGGGACCTCGACGGGCATCTCGGCATCCGCTTTCGTTATCCCAATAGCGGCAAGATACAGGCCTGGCCGCTCACGCTTCCTGCTGACGAACCGGATCTGCGTACACGCACGGTGTTGACCAGCAACAATATGGAGGCGCTGCGCGGCGCCACCATTGCCGGGCTAGGCATCGGCTGCATGCCGGACTTCCTGGCGCGGGATCCCCTTGCGAACGGTGAGCTTCGCACACTGCTGGACGACCACATCGATGCCCCGGGCCATTTCAGCCTGATCTGGCCGTCCAACCGTAACCTCTCGCCGAAAGTCAGAGTCTTCGTCGACTTTATCGGAGAGCGCTTGTTCTCGGCCCGCTGCGAGACGCCTTACCCCCTAACGGTCTCTTCGGGTTGAATCGTTAGTCTGCGTTCCCCCCACGAAATCATGTGGTGATCGGGGGGAATAATGGGGTATCGGCATAGTTCGCGAAAAGGCCATTTTGGCCAAAGTGGCAGGCAGCGCCGGACGAAGAAGATAATCAGAAACGCTCTGGGAACGGCGGATATTGTGCCGAAAGCGGCCCCGCCATTCTTGGACCGTTACCACCCTCGGGCGGGTGGATATCGTGTAGTAACGCCCGCAATCGGACAAGATGCCGAAGCGCCCTTTAGAGCCCTCGATTTGGCCTAACGCGGTCACCGTTCGCAAATCATGGTTCGCAGAAACATACTGGATTAAGCTGTGCGCCGATGTGAAGAAGTTAGCCTTAACAGGTGGGCGATGTGGTGGATTTTCTAGACAAGCAAATCGCACCGCCTCGCAACTGGGAGACGTTTGAAGACCTCTGCCGCGCCCTGTTTGCAGCCGTCTTCAAAAACTCCCTGGCCTCGAAAAACGGTCGCCGGGGACAGCCTCAGCATGGTGTCGATGTGTCCGTGGAGCTCCTGGACCAGCCGGGCAGCTGGGCCGGAATTCAGTGCAAGGGCAAGGATCTCGGATATGGGTCCACTGCCACCAAGGCCGAGTTCGACGCGGAGCTTGTGAAAGCCGAGAAATTTCAGCCGGGGCTGGCCCGGTGGATTTTCGTCACCACCGCCCCCGACGACGCAAAGCTGCAAGAGCATGCGCGAAAGGTCAGCAAAGCGCGGGTGGCTGCCGGGCAGTTTCCGGTGGAATTCCTGGGCTGGGGATCGCTGCTGGCGCTGATCGCGCAGCAAGAAGCCGTCATCCGGCAATTCTACCCCGAGCACGCCCCGGCGGCACAGGATGACCTTGCGCGGGTCGCGATGGCAGGCGACGCCGCGCTGGCCAGCATCGACGACACGCTGCGGCTTGGCTCGACCGAGATCACCATCGAGCGGCCCGAGAGCTGGAAACGAGCGAGCGAGGCCTTTGCCAAGGCACGCGTAGTCCGGCTGACGGGCGACGGCGGCACGGGCAAGTCCGCGATCCTAAAACGGCTCGCGCAGGCATTCGACGGGCCGCGCATCGTGCTCAAAGACAATCGCGTGTCCGCGACCAGCCTCATCCAGCATCTTTCGCAACTCGGCATCAATAGCAATCCGGCGGAATTGCTCCACCTGGCCTGCAGCGATGGCGAGGCACTGTGCGTGATCGATGGCGCCGATCGCTTGCTGATGTCGGCCGGACGTGGGGTCGTCCTCGATCTCTTTCGCGCGATTGCCGGGTCTCAAAACGCTGGCCGCTGGCGGATCGTTACCAGCGCCCGGTCCTACCAGGACCGGGACCTTGTGGCGGACGCGCTTGTGGAAGCCGGCATCACCGAGACGGGAACCTCAATCGCCGTCGCAGGCATCACCGATGCTGATGCCGCGTTTCTTGCCAAAGCCTTTCCAAGCTTTGCACCGCTATTGGCGCGGCGCGACCTGGGTCGCCAGAACCGTTCGCTGTTCCTGATCCGGGAACTGCTCAAACGGGGCACGCCGCCGGCTGAGACCTGGACCGAGCTCGACATCGCCGACGCCTGGGCTTCCGGGGAGGCGCGGCGAAGCAGGGCGCTGGCCGAGATAGGAGCAGTGCTCGTGTCGGCGCCAGCCCGGCTCCCCGGCCGATCCGAGATCGATCCAGACGGGCTGCAGGCGCTGATCGACGACGGCACGGTCCTTCAGCTCCCGAACCGCGATGCATTTCGCCTAGTATATGACGTGCACGAGGACTGGCTGCTTGCGCGGCACCTCAATGCCCGGCGCCGGGAACTCCCGGCGATCCTTGCCGGCGCCGATCAACCGCTCTGGTGGCTCCGCGCCGTTAGATTGAGCGCCCAGCTGCTGCTGGAGCAGGGTGACGTCGCGGGATGGCGGGAAATGCTGGCCAATCTCGACGCGGCAAAAGGACTGGACCCGGCCTGGGCTCGCGCGGTGCTCGCGGCGCCGCTCTATTCGGAACGCTCCGACGAGATATTGGCGCGTCTGTCCGACAGCCTCCTCGCCGATGAGGCCAGCCTGTTATTGCGCGTGCTCGACACGCTGATCGTCTTCGAAACGCGCCTCGACGAACGGATGTTTGCTCTGCTCGCGGACCGGGATGAAGAGACCCGCTACACCATGGCAGCCTATTCGCGGCAACCCCACTACCCGAGCTGGGTTCCCTTCCTGCGGTGGTCACTGCCGCATTGGCAAGAATGGCCGGGAAAGCTGGTGCCGCGGCTCTCCGAGGTCGCAGCGATATTCGCGCGGGCCACGGCGAATATTCCCAATGGCTTTTCCGAGAGCCTTGCCAAGATCGTGCTCGCGTGGCTGATCGAGATCGAGGACGCTTGCTACGTTGAGAATTTTGACGATCGCCGGGAACCGTTCGGGGTAAAGATTGAACACTGTCGCGGCTGGGATAAGGTCGAAGACCGCCTCCGCGAGGCCCTAGTCGCATGCGTTGAATCCTCGCCCTCGGCGGTCGATGCCTATCTGCGGCGCCTCACGACCGGAAAGGGTCTCGGAGGCCCGCGAACGGACCTTATCAAGTCGCATGGCAGGGTTCCGGCAAAGCTCCCGCAGGCGTGGACCGACCTTTGCCTGCGCCAGTTCCTCCCCCGCCGGCGCCGCGGGCGCCGCGATGGTCCGTTAGGCAGGGAGCTGTTCCAATGGCATAATTATGACCGAGCCGGTCTCGGCAGCAATCAGGGCATGTCACCCTCCTCAGCCTTGCGGGCCGGCCTAGATCAACTGTTCGAAGCGGATTCAGCGCAGGCGCTTCGCCTGCTCCATGCGCTTGAACGGCGCGCGAGCGTGCATTGGCGGTGGCGTTCCAAATGCGATGACAAGAGGCGACCCCGGCCCGTTATTATCGACCTGGGCCACCGCAAGGTCACGCTATGGGGCGACGACCCTGTCTATCGATGGTCGCGCGGCATTCTTGGATCCAACGTTCTAGGATCGGTCTATCTCGCGCTCGACGACTGGCTTGGCCGCCAAACCGAAGCCGGCCGCCCGGTTGCCGATCTGATCGATCTGGTGCTCCAGGACCAGGGCCTTGTCGCCACCGCGGCGCCCTTGATCGCGATCGTGAGCGAACAAGTGAACACGGCAGGCGCCGTCGACTCCGCGGGCCCCTTCCTCGCACTACCCCGCCTTTGGGAATATGACATCCGCCGGCACATCGACGATCAAGGGGGAGCGCACCGGATCGGTGTGTTTTCAGCCGAGAATATCCATTTTCAGGCAAGCGAGCGGAATCATCAGCGCCATATGAAGCGGAGTCCCCTCCACCATGCGCTGCTCCTGCCGTTCCAGCTGATGGCCAGCGGCGAGGTGCGCCAGCGCTTTGATGCCGCGCGGCTCGCCTGGACTTCCAATGATCTCGCCAGCTTCGATGACGAGCTGGATAACCAGGCGCTTGTCGCGGAGCGGACCGCGCAAATCAAACGATACCGATCGGACGGGGATCCCGGGCGGCTCGTCTTCGAAGAAGTCGAGCAAGGTTTGAAGGTCAACATCTCGCCGCCCGAGGAAGCGCTGCCCGAGATGGAAGCAATGGGCACGGCCAACCGCCTACTCGGCGAGGCCATGGCGCTGGCGAACTGGATCCGCGTCACCCGCGAACAACGAAGCCTATCGCAGGCCATACCCATTGCCGACGCGATCGAGCGCGCAACCCAACTCGCCGCCGCGCTCGAGGATACCGGCAATTCTCATCTGGACCTTGCGCGCAGGTTGGGCCGCGACGCGATCGTCGGCACGGCGGCGGTCGCTGCGAGGCATTTGAGCGAAGTGGAACTGGCCACTCACCGCGCCTGGATCGAACACTGGCTCTTGCTCGGAGCATCGGCGGGCGAACGCGAGGATGTCGACGATTATGCGATGTTGTTCGACGACTTCCAGGTCCTGGCCGCTTGGGGCTTGGCAAGCCTGGCAAGCCGAGGGCCTGCCAGCGCCACCCTCGACGCTCAGGTCGCCGTCCTCACGCTGCACCGCGTGAACGCGATCGCCCAGGGCGCGCTTGAAGGGCTGCAATGGTCCTCGCGCCCAGACTTCGTCCGGGCACTGCACATCGCGGCGCTCGACTCCTGCGTCGTCAACGTCGGCTGGTGGTGGCTCGGCGACCGGCAGCGCGACCGGGCGAAGCGCCAAAATACCAGGGAACGTAGGCGCGCAATGCGCTGGGCTCTCGGTTTTCACCCAGTTCGTGCGCCGCTGCTGCCTCCCGCTTCCGATAGCTGGAAGTGGGTCTGGACCGGCAAATGGACGCGCCCGCTGCAACGGCTGAACGTGCCGGCGAAACGCGTCCTCAACTGTGGCCGGGCGCTGGCTTTGACCAAGGGTCTCGACTGGGCCGGCCTTACCGATGGCGGCAAGCATCACGCGCTATTTTCGACCTATCTGACCAGGCTCGTCGAATGGACACGGGCCTCTTCGGAGGACACCGATCGGCACCATCGCCAATTTCCATATGAGTGGGGTGATGGGCTCGCCAAGGAACTGGGCCGGTTCGCGGTCGCCCATGGCGGCGGGGACGAATGGAAGGCGCTGCTTGGATTTTCCCGTCACGGCCGGCCTGAGGATCTGGTGGGCAAGTATCTCGACGGTGCGATGACGTCGCTGGTGGAAACCGGCGAGCGACCTGACTTCCGCTTCTGGTCGAGCTGGCAGCCAGCTGCGGACTGGATGCTAGAGCACGTGATTCCAAAGCGTCGCGGCCTGTACGATCAGCTGCCGTTTAGCGCCGGGGCGGCGGGTTTCGTCGGGCCTTATTACACGCCATTGCCGCCGGACTGGCCCCATCTGGAGGATGTGCTCGGTGCGGTCGACCGCTGGGTGCATGCAACGGCGCACCTGCCGGCCGGCGCGTATTCCGTGATCCAGATCATCGAGCGCATGGACCCTGATCAGCGTGTGCGCTGGTTTCTGCCGTGGCTGACGCACTGGACCCAGCTCCACGGGTCCGATGAGAGCTTTTGGTCGTATAACGGGTTAGGAAACAAAGCGGCTGTCCTGCTCAAACCTCTCTCCGATGCGAGTAACGATGTACGCGCCAGTGGGCGTGCGGTCCTCGCCATTCTGGCGGACGCCGGATCGACCGCAGCAAGAGAAATGGTGGCAGCGTTTAGTACCCGACGAGATTAGAACCAATCTCAGGCCACTCCCGTGGCAGTTTTTGGAATCAGAAACTAGCGTTGTGAACGGCAATTCTTACTGCACGGTGCGGATCGTCCGCTTCGATCTGCTCAATCGGCAGCTTCCGTCAAGGACCAGAGATTCATCAGAGCGGATATGAGCGACCGGCTCTGGTCGGCAACTGTCGCGCTGCCAGCTTGGGAATGGAAAGACCGGACAATAGCGTGGAATCGGCGGTTCGATACACCGCATTGGTCGTGTGCGATGATCGGCGGGGATATCGGGCCATAGGGGGAAATCGGCTAGGCTGGCAGGCCGGGCGGGATCGGGCTTCGAACTCAGTTAAGCGCTGATTTCAGCGAGTGGACCTTAGTAAACTCCTAAATAACTTTGACATTGCCAGCCTCATTGCCCGCCAGCATGCAGCCAACTCAGGACTGCCCTCAACCGCAATGGGAACCCATATGAGGGTGCCGGGCACCGGTCTGTTATCTTCCATGGCTAGCGACACCTGGCCCCACATAGAGCACGCGCCCATCGGGCAGGCTGACCTGCACCCACCCGTCGGGCTGTGTTTCCACCACGGCCATGGGGTGCGCTAGATAGGCGCGGGCGACACGCTCAGCCGTCATGCCGCCCCGCTCGATGCGTGGCATGCCCTCAGGCAGATCGGGTGCCGGCTTTGGTGTTTGCATCGTCGTGGTCGACGCCTCCGGCCCCCTCCGCGCCATCACCGCCCGCATCACGGCATCCCGATCAGCCCGCAGCGCGGCCAGCAGCGCCTCCGGCGGCGGCCCGGCTGCGCGCCAGCGCAGGCGGCCGTCCTCCACGTAGAGCGCCACCCCGGCGGCCTCGGCCTGCTCCAGCAGGGGATGGAGATCTTCCCCACCCGATGCCTGGCCAAGCGTGCGCGCCACCATCAGATATCCCCGCCCCATGACGTAGGCGGTGGCGGTGGGCCGCCGCCGGGCGGCGTGGCGCCGGGGACGGGCTCCAGCCGGATGATGCGCCCGCCGCGGCCGCCATGCGTCGGCATGACCACATTCAGCCCGTTCCGGCGCAGGACGGGCATGATGCGCTTGAGCTTCTTCGACAGCGCCGTGGCATTGGCGGGCCAGCTGCGCTGCTTGCTCGTCGCCAGCGGGACTTGGCTGCCCAGCCGCTCCAGCAGTTCCGAGGCGGTGCCAGTCCAGCGCTTGCCGCCCTCGATCATCCCCAGCAGCGCCTGGATGAACTCATCCCCATCGATGACCGCCGCTTCCACGGCCTTTCGGCTGCGGCCCAGTGTCGCCAGCACGTCATCCGCCTCCCAGCCAAAGGCGGGGGCCGCGGCGGCACAGAGGCGGGCGAAATCGGCCATGCGGGGCAGCCGGGCGATGGTCAGCCCTGGCAGCCGCCGCAGGACCTCCACGACCCCGTCCAGCAGCATCCCGAGGATGGCCGGCCGCGCGGCCTCGAAAGCCTTCCAGACCTCCTCCTCGGGCTTGCGCCTGTCATCGGGGATGGGCGGCAGCGTCACCGGCAGGGAGCGGTCTGCCAGATCCGGCCGCGACATCATTGAGGGAATGCCGTTCAGCAGGACCGGATTGCAGACCTCCAGCACATACTCCTCGTCATTGGAGTAGAGCGAGCGGCCGCTGAAACCGCCGCCGGTCGCGATGCGGCACAAGGCATCGGCCATTTCGGGGCTGAGGCTCGAGAGATTGTCGAAGGCCAGAACACGCGAGCCGCGGGCGGCGACCACCAGGTCCCGCTCGTCGCGCGACATGGCCCGCGCATCGGCGATGGAGGGGTCCACCAGGCGGCGGAGCATCTTGCTGGTGGTGGTCTTGCCCGAGCCCTGCTCGCCATCGAGCGCCAGCAGCGGATAAGGCCCCTCCGGATAGAGGCAGGCCAGGAGCCAGAACACCACCATGCGCAGATCGTCATTGGGCTGCCCCTCCTGCGGCGGACGCAGGTTCAGCAGCTCGACCATCGCCGCCAGCACCGCGCCGCGCTCCTGGCGCATCGGCACAGGCAGAGGCCCCATGCTGGATGGTCTGATCAAGGGCACATCCGCGTGGCCGACCACCGTCCAGGCGCTGGCCGTGACCTTTACGGCCTTCCAGTCATCGCCTCCGAGATCGAGATAGACGGTGCCACTCTCGCCCCAGCAGAGGCGCACGCGCGGCTTGCGCACCTCGCCGCGCAGGGCCATGGCCTCGAAAGACCCCAGAGCCTCGTTCAGGGCCTGATCGGGGATCGCACCCGGCCGCATGGCGCCGCCCGGCTTGGAGGAGGGCACCGGATAGGCATCGCCATAGATCAGCCGGACGAGGTTGCGGAACTCACGGCCCCGCACGGCATAGCGACGGGTAGTGCCGTCAAAGACGATGGTGGCATAGGCGGCCCCTGCCGTGTCCCGCCAAAAGACCGGCGGTGGCGCCAGCGCCATGACCGCCTCGATGGCCTGCTCGCGGGCATTGTCGCCGCGGCCGGGGGAGGATGAACCCTCTCCCTTTCGCTTACGGCCTCCGCCAGCACCACCACCCTTGCCGCCGCCTTTGCGCGGCGGGGGTGGCGGCGGCGCAGCGCCGTCACTCACGGTGAAACCGTCATCGCTCATGCGTCAGTCCTTGCGCCGCCTCGCGGCGATATCGGCGAAATCGTCTCCGGGCCGGTTGGGCTTGGCGATGCGCACGCTGCGGCCTTCGCCGCGCCAGCGCTGCGTCGAGGCCCAGGCCGCGGCCTCGCCGGGCGGGTCGGCATCGGCGGCGATCAGCAGGGTGTTCAGCGCCGGCAGCGGCGGCAGGGCCAGCGCCCCAAGATTGCCGGCGGCCGTGGCGGACCAGGCGGGCGCGCCCAGCAGCAGCGAGGCCGCCAGGGCGCTCTCGATGCCCTCGCCGATGACCAGGGGAGCCTCGCCGGCAGGGGCGCCGTGCAGCATGACCACGCCGCCCGCGACGGGCCCCAGCGTGGCCTTGGCGGGCTCCACCTCGGCCTTGCCGCTGCCATCCGGCCGCAGATAGGTCCGATGCACCGCCACGGGCTCGCCATCGGTGGCCCGGCGCAGCAGGGCGAGCATGGCGGGCAGCCTCTCGCCACCCGTCGCGGGGTGCGGGGCCGCGGGGTGAAAGCGGAGCTGCTCGCCCTCGGCGGGCATGGGGAACGCCCGCCAGGCGGTGAGCACGCCCCGCGCCTCGAGGTAGCGCTCGGCGGGACTGCCCGCGATGGGCAGGCCGTCATTCCAGAGCTGGCGCGCCCAGGCCTGCTTGCGCTGGGTGTGGCTCCCCGGGTGAGCCAGCTCCCGTTTCGTCTCGCGCGGGGGCGGCGGGGTCCATGCCTCGCCCATGGCGGCGGCCACGGCGGCGGAGAGCGCCGCCTGATCCTGGCAGCTCGCGCACCACCACAGCGCCCGGCCGCCCTCCTGCTTGACCGAGAAGGTCCCGGCATAGCCGCAGGCCGGGCAGTTGCCGCGCCAGGCGCCGCCATAGGAGCGTCGCAGCGACAGCCGCGCAGCCAGTTCCGCGCCGGAGAAGGACGTGCTCATGCCGAGCCCTGGCTGCGCAGCCGCAGCAGGGCGTTCGCCACCTCGCCAGCCCATTCGCCTTGAGGCCCGCGCCAGTCTTGCCGGCCCTGCGGCGTCAGAGCCTCTTGAGCAGCAGCCTGGGCCAGGGCGAGCGCCCCCGCCATGGTTTGCGGTTGGGCTTGGCCCATAGCCTCGAGGCTTTGCTCGTAGGCCCGCCACAGCGGATTGCCCTCGGCATCGAGGTCACTGCGATCGGCGTCGAGTGCGCTCCGATTGGCGATATGCTCCGCGCCATCATCGGCGGCCTCAGGCTTAGCCGGGCGATGAAAGGCCGTGGCGGCCGCAACCGGGACAGGGCCTAGGGCCAGCGCCGCCAGAGCAGCCCGTCGAGAAAGGCCGCCCATCAGCGCCTCCCGTCATCGGCCGAAGCCGGTGCGAGCGGACGGAAAGGGTCGCTGCCGTTCTCGGCAAGGTAATAGGACCGCACCGGCTCGGGCAGCGACACCCCCGCCGCGAGCATGGCCTGTCCGGCCGAGAACAGACAGCGTTCGAGCTGATCGAAGGCGGCGTTCTGCTGATCGGTGAGCTGAACGCCCAGATCCTCGCCGAGCGTCAGCAGATCAGCGAAGGCCAGGCCGATCTGGAACAGCGCGCCCTCGAGCGAGGTGGCGCGCAGGGCACCGGCTTGCGCCTCGATGGCCGAGAGGCGGGCAAAGGCTTCGTCGCCGCCGAAGAGGCTTCGGGCGGAGGCCGCCGCGAACTCGATCAAGGCTTGCTCGGCCTGCCGAGCCATACGCGCCACAGGGCAGGCCTGGGCGGTAGCCGCCACGGGCGCGGGAGTGGTCGTCAGCATCACCGTTGGGGCTGCCAGCGCCGCCAGTGTCATACGACGGGAGAGGGCCGCCATCAGTGCAACCCTCCACGCGGCGCCGCAGCGGCCTCATGCAGGCGTTCCCATTCCCTCCAGGCCGACTCTGCGTAGAGGGCCAGCAGGGCCCGCCGATACGTCACCGGGCCGAGGAGCCCGAGCGACCGGTCCAGATGCACCATCACGCCATTGAGCCACACCGCCATCCGCAACGGCGCCAGGGTATCCTCGCCATATTCGGCGAAGGCCATCCGCGCGAGCAGCGCGGCCTTGGCGCGAACAATGGCCGCGTCTTGGGCCGGGAGAGCAGCACCATGGCTGACATGGGGGTGCTGAGAAGCGCCGCCGCTCATGGCAACGCCCTCCGGGGCGATGCACCGGCAAGCAGCCGCAGCAGATCCTCCAAGAGCACATCGACGAAGTGTTCGTGATCGTCGGAAACTTCGCCGGGCTGGCGCGCATCGCGCCGTACGGCCTGAACGGTCAGGGCCTTGGCCACCAGCCCCTGCGGCGTGGAAGGCGGCAGCAGCAGAACTCTATCCGCCGCCGCATCCCCGGCGCCGCAGGCCCGTTCCCACGCGGCGACGAGCACGGGGTCATCGTCGCCGGCAGCGGTCGAAGCCGCATTGCATGCCAGACGACGAGCACGGGCATCGTGATAGGCCCGGCACGCCGCCAGCAGCGCGGCATCGGGCTCGGGAACAACGGACGCAGCCGCCACTGCGGCAGGCACATTGGCCAGGACAGCCAGGGCAGCACCGAAGGTCTTGCGGCGGGAGGTGGCGGGAGGGGTGCAAGCGAAATGGACACCCTCCATCCGCATCGTGTCTTGCGCCACGGCTTAGCCCTCCCCGAAGACCGCACAGGGGCCGGCGAAGAGCAGGCCATTCGTGACGATGGCCGCGAGCAGCAGCGCGTTCAGGTTCGGGTTCTCGTAACCCGGCCGACCATCGCGCTCGGCCACGAGCGCCAGAGTATGCGCCGCCAGCTGGAGCAGCCCGGCGCGGGACATGCCCGCGATCAGATCGACGGCTTCGGCCTCGGTCAGGCGCCACAAGGGCGCCTCGAGGGCGCGGCCGATCAGCAGCGGCGCATCGTCGGGAAGTGCTGCATAAGGATGGACGAGCGAGAGGGGCAGCGCATCCGTCACGGATGCGCTAAGGACGTGTTTAGCCATGACCGGCTGATCCTTGTTCAGCGGGTTGCGGTGAGGCCGGGGTAGCGACTGGACCTCGCTGCTCCGGCCGATTTCGTTTTCTTGTCCCGAATTCGGAACACTGTTAGGAATAAGCCCTCTCTGTTCAGGCGCGCAAGCCAAATCAGTACAGGATACCGAATGAGGCCCGTTCAGTGTAAAATGGCGCGTGCTGCTCTGGGGATCGGCGTCCGGGACCTCGCAGAGGCTGCGCAGGTTTCGCCGGACACGGTAGTGAGATTTGAGAGAGGCGAGACGCTGCGCGAAAGGACGGTCGGGGATCTTCGCAGGGCTCTTGAAGCTGCGGGCGTGCTCTTCATCGACCAGAACGGTAACGGCCCCGGCGTGCGACTGCGCGAGCGGGAATGACGATGCGCCACGCACCGTAGTTGCCTGTTCGGCAGTTGCCCGGTGGATTAGCGCACTGTCCCTGCTTGCTGTTTCAGGGATCTTCCGCGGGAGGGCTGAGGGAGCGCCGCGCATTAGCGGCTCTCTTTCGGCGAATCAGCCGCCCGCCGTTCATAGGCAGCCAGCGCTTCGCGACGAAAGGTCTCGATCAGTTCAGCAACCTTGGCGGCCGATACACCGGACTTCGGAAAATTCCGCCGCATGCCCTGCGTCAGCAGTTCGATCGTGCGGCGATAATCCGCCTTTTCGAAATGCCCGAAGGTTGCGGCAAAGCGCTGGACCGAGCCCTCGATATTGGCGATGTGGGCAAGGCTGATATTGATCACGGCTGGCCCCAACCACGCGGCACGATCTCAACGGCGAGAGAGGGCCAGGCAGGCATTAGCACCGTGACAATGGCATTTGCCGCCTGATCAGCATCCCGTGTGACGCGGCCGAGACCGCGCGCTTTCAAAAGCGGTGTCCGGTGGGAGGCAATCGCGCTCCGCAGGTCCCCCAGAGCAAAGGCTGCGAGCGCGTTCTCGCAGCCAGTGGGCCGATAAGTGCCTGAATTGAAGAGTAATGCGAGGTGGCGCAAAGCCGTGCCGGCCAAGTCATGAGCCGCTTGCACTCCCCAAAAGGCGGGAACGGCCAGCAGATCTCGCCCAGCGCCATCGGGCCACGCATCGGCACGGCTGCCGGGCGTTTGAAGGCAAGCATGGCGCGCTCGCCGGAGCATGTCGGTCAACTCGGTATCAGGCAGGACCTCGTCGCTGCCAAGCCGAACAGACGGCTCATAGAATTCCGGACGACACAAAAAGGGATCGACTGGCCAGACGAATCCCAGTGCCGCAAGCCGCCGAAGAGGATCGTCCTCAGACACAGCGTTCAGGTCGAAGGCCAGGGAGTACTGCTCCATAGACCGCATACCGAGCGGATCAGCCCCTGCGGAAGCCGAGGTGCGAAGGGAGGCTGACATCACCGCTTGCCCTCCACCGCCGCCAGCAATGCGGAACGACGCCAGCGGGGGCAGCGGCGCGTGACGTAGATCGCAGCCGGATAGCGACCTGCGCGCACGGCGCGCAAAAAAACGAAAGTGAGATGCCCAAGTCGGCCGAAGCCTCGGCTGGCGACAGGAAAGGATCGGGTGGGACGTACGTAGGCCGCTTGCGGGCGAGTTGGTCACTTTCCTGACTTGGCGATGCCATTGGAACCCTCTGACATGGGGCGGCACACCGCGCGCCGCCGAGGGCTCTCGATTCATCACATGGCACTGCCAGGTGCCAGAAAGTTCCCTGCTAGGTTTCGCCGAAGAAAACTAGCACTCCGCCGGTTTCAGCCTATTTCCTCGTTTTTCTCTTTGCCGCTCCCTGGTCAGGTATCAGCATCAGCCGACGGTATTGACGGTAGAGACCTTCTGGATTGGGAGGTGAAAACACTCTGTCCCCGTTCCGGATGCACCAGTCGTTTAACTCGCGAATCTCCTCAGCACTCAGACGCTTCTTTTGGTCGGAGACCCATCCCCGGATGCTGTCCGAACCCAAGCCAACACCATCAGCGACCTCGCCCCGTGCCACTTTCGTGAGAACGCCTTTACTCTCCCGCCAACTGATGAAGCCGAGCAGGAAATCTTCGATTTCCCTGGCTTCCTTGGGATTCAAACCTTTTTCCTTTTCACGCCGTGGTTCCGGCATCAGCAGATCAGGCACTTTGCCGGACCCATCGTCGAGTGCGTCCAGGCAGCCAATCAGCCGCGACAGAAGAGGAGCTGGCAACAGCGACGGCGTGGTTGAAAAGCGGTGGACGAGTTCGATACGAAAGGCCTTAGGATCTGAATATACCTGTGGCCATTGCATCGCCCCAGCCGACGGTTCGGAAGCGGGCCACATCCATCCGAGGCTTCTCTCAAGCACTCTCCGCCCTATCCGGTTCCCAGCATTCTCGGCGACCTTGTGAACGGTGCCTTTGTGCCGCTCCAAATCGAAGCACGCATCCAGAAGGCGATGCGCTTCCTCACGGGTCAGCGCCTCGCTAGGTTTTTCGAGTAGCGGCTTAACGGCTGCATTGAGCGCTGTGCCGAGCAAAAATCTTAACCGCCGATGTCAGACAACGGATACGCCGACAAAAAAGGGGCTGACCGCCTCGCGCAATTCATCGAAGCGATGCGGTCGACTAAACCTCCACAGTGCGGGTAACGGAGAGCTGTGCGTCGTGCCTCGGCGTGGGCTCAGGCCGCCACGGCCTGGCCCTTGCGCGCCGCGACCAACGCGCGCACGCGCGGCAGCAGCTCGCGCCCATATTGAATGGCGTCGATAAGCGGATCGAAGCCGCGGATCAGAAAAGTGCTGATGCCGAGCTCATAGTAGTCCAGCAAAGCCTCAGCGACCTGGTCCGGCGTGCCGACGAGGCCGGTCGAGTTGCCTGAGGCACCGGTGAGAGCGGCGATTTCCGTCCAGAGATACTTGTCCACCCGCCGGCCCTGCGCGGCGACAGCGAGCAAGCGGCGCGAGCCTTCGTTTGGCGGCGCCGTCACGCTCGCCCCGCTGCGTGCATTATGCGGCGAGCGCCCGTTACCGCCAGCCGCGCGCAAGGCTTTGGCGCGGGCGAGAATGTCATCGGCCTTCGCCCAGGCCTTCTCTTCCGTATCGGCGAGCACAGGGCGCAGCGAAAGGCTGAACCGTGGCTGACGCCCGTGCGGCGCGGCTGCGGCACGGATGCGTGCAATGAGTTCGCGCACCTGCTCGTAGCTCTCGCCCCAGAGCGCATAGACGTCGGCATGCTTCCCCGCAACGGGGATCGCAGCAGCCGAGGCGCCCCCGAAGAAGACAGGAACGCCTTCGGGCCGATAGGGCTTCACGTCACCATAGCCGCCAAGGACCTTGTAGAACTTCCCTTCGTAGTCAAAGGGTTTCTCCGAGGTCCATTCTCGGCGGAGGATGTCCAGATACTCGCTCGTCCGCGCATAGCGCTCGTCCTTCGTGAGGTGGTCGCCATCCTGAGCGAGTTCGATGTCGTTGCCACCGGTGATGATGTGCACCGCGAGACGACCCTTGGAGAACTGGTCGAGCGTCGCGAGTTGGCGAGCGGCCAGGGTAGGCGCAGTGAACCCAGGGCGATGAGCGATCATCAGCCCGAGCCGCTCCGTAATATGGGCGATATGCTGTCCGATCAGGATGCTTTCCGCCGAATTGGAATGGAAGGCGACGAGGGCGCGATCAAAGCCGACATATTCATGCGCTTTCGCAACCGCCTCGATATGCGCGACGTCCACGGCGGGGCCGGTGCGCTTCACCGTCTCGGAAGAGTTGAAATGGCCGACGTAGCCGATGAACTCGACGCTCATGCGTTTTCTCCGCGCTTGTCTTCTGGGCTCGATCCGCCCTCCTAGGGTATCACAGGACATTTTTATCGTTTTTGATAGTGGAAAATCATTTCACACAAAAAAAATGAGTCTAAATTGGGTGGACCTGCCAACACGGAGCGCCCATGAACCAGATCGCCCCCATCATCCCAGGCCAGAGCTTTAAGAGCCTGCTTCGGGAAGGCCCCGCCGAGCGCGACGCCGCCGCCGAGCGTCTGCATCGTAAACAGCGCCTTGCTGCGACATTCCGGCTCTTCGCCCGCCAAGGCTTCGACCAGGGCCTCGCCGGCCATGTGACGGCGCGCGATCCCGAGTTTCACGACACTTTCTGGGTAAATCCTCTTGGCCGGCATTTCGGCCGCATCCGCGTCTCCGATCTCATCCGCGTGAACGACGTCGGCGAGGTCATCGAGGGCGACCAGCCGGTCAACCGCGCGGCCTTCGCCATCCATTCCGCAATCCATAAAGCGAGGCCTGATGTCGTCGCGGCCGCGCATACGCATTCGACCTACGGCAAAGCCTGGGCCTCGCTTGGACGCCTACTCGATCCGCTAACTCAGGACTCCTGCCGCTTCTATCAACGACATGCGCTGTTCGACGACTTCACCGGCGTGGTGCTCGACACCAGCGAGGGCGAGCGCATCGCCGAGGCGCTAGGTCCGCACAAGGCCGTAATCCTCAAGAACCATGGCTTCCTCACCGCTGGCACCTCGGTGGAAGAAGCCGCTTGGCTCTATCTCTCGATGGATAACGCCGCGCATGCCCAGCTCCTGGCTGAGGCCGCCGGAAAGCCGCAGCCTATCCCGCACGATGTCGCAGCACATACTGCCGGGCAGGTTGGCCGGCCCAATGGCGGGGTACTGAGCTTTCAGCCGCTGTGGGAACTGATCGTCGAGCAGGAACCCGACCTACTCGACTGAGCCTAACGCCGGCCCGCCGTGACGACGGGCCGGCCAGGTCGTCACCCGCTGGCCTGACCTTGCCGCCCGTTTCGCCAGTGCGCGGGAGGTCGAGCAACGGGAGATAAAGCGCAGGAAACACCAGACATGAGCAAGAAGAAGCTAAAATTAGGCGCCATCCTCAGCGGTGTCGGGATCGGGCAGAATGAGTGGCGGCATCCGGAACTGCCTGGCGATGCCGCCCGCCTCGCGCGGCATTCCGTCGCCGCCGATCGAGGAGACCAGAAATGACCTCTCTCACCCGCCGCACCTTCACAGTCGCCGGCCTCTCGACGCTTCTATGCACCGGCCAGGCCGGAGCGGCCGACCTCGCCCAGGTCACGCTGCGCATCGGCGATCAGACCGGCGCCTCCCGCAGCAAGCTGCAGGCCGCCGGTCTGCTCAAGGACGTGCCCTACAAGATCGACTGGTCCGTCCATGCAGCGGCGGTCAATCTGCACGAGGCGCTGAAGGCCGATGCGATCGACATCGGCTCGGCCAATGATTCCCCTACCGTGAGTGCCATCGCCGGCGGCTCGCGCATCGCCGCCGTCGCAGGCTGGTACAACGGCGCGGGCGCCGTGCTGCTGTCGCCCAAGGGCAGCGCCGTTCGCCAGATTGCCGATCTGCGCGGCAGGACCATCTCGCCGACCACGCGCGGCAGCGTCGCGCATTATCTCGTCGTCGCGGCGCTGCGCCAGGCGGGGATCGGACTCGACGAGGTGAAGCTGGCCTTCCTCACACCTGCCGACGCCTCGGCCGCCTTCTCCGCCGGCAGCATCGATGCCTGGGGCACCTGGGGCGTCTACAAGGCACGCGCGCTCGGCACGCTCGGCGCGCAGGTCGTCACCGACGGGGCTGGGCTCAACTCCGGCCTCGGTGTGCTGAGCGCGACGCAGAAAGTGCTGACGGACCCGCTCAAGGTGGCCGCCATCGCGGATTTCGCCGATCGGTTGGATCGCGGCTATGCCTGGAGCCGCGCGAACCGCGAGGCGCATATCCGCTGGTACGCCGCCTTCACGCGGCAGGACGAGGCGACGGCAGCATTGCTCTACGAGGATGACGCGGCCTATCGCCGCGTGCCGATCGACGACCGCTTCGTCGCGCGCTTGCGCGAAACCTACGACACTTGGCGTGCGGTGGGCATCCTGAGCGGGGAGATCGACTGGGCACGCTACGTCTATCGCGATCTGCCGATCGCGCAGGTGCCGGCATGAGCGGGGCGGTTCGCCTCGAAGGCGCGGGGCTCGCGCAGTCGCCGGCCGCACGCGCACCCGCCGGTCCGCGCGCGACGCGCCAGCGCATCCTGCCCGCCTCGGCCGCGCGCCGCGGCGTGCCGCGCGGGCTGCGGCGCCTGGCGGGCCCGGTGCTGCTCGTCGGCGTCTGGCATCTCCTTTCGGTCACGGGCCTGCTACCGGCCGAGGTGCTGGCCGGGCCCACGACGGTGCTGAGCGCGGGGGCAAACCTCTGGCAGACGGGCGAATTGCCCGCGGCCATGATCGCCTCCCTGCGCCGGGCGATGAGCGGGCTCGCCATCGGCGGCAGCATCGGCATCGCGCTCGCGGTGCTCGCGGGTCTGTTCCGTCTGGGGGAGGACCTGATCGACTCCAGCATGCAGATGCTGCGCACCATCCCCAACGTCGCGCTCATCCCGCTGCTCATCATCTGGTTCGGCATCGGCGAGGAACCGAAAGTCGCACTCATCGCACTGGCCACGGCCTTCCCGCTCTACCTCAACGTCTATGCCGGGATCCGCAACGTGGATCAGAGCCTGATCGAGGCGGGGCGCACGCTCGGTCTCTCGCGCGCGGCGATGGTCTTCCACGTTGTGCTGCCCGGCGCGCTGCCGAGCGCGCTCGTGGGCCTGCGCTATTCGCTCGGCGTCTCCTGGCTCGCGCTCGTCTTCGGCGAGCAGGTGAATGCGACGGAAGGGATCGGTTATCTCATGAGCAATGCGCGAGAATTCTTCCAGACGGACGTGATCGTCGTCTGCCTCGTCGTCTATGCGCTGCTCGGCCTCGCGGTCGATGCGGTGGTGCGGTTGTTGGAGAAGGTGCTGCTCGCCTGGCGGCCAGCCTTCACTGGCGCATGAGCGGGGCGGGGGAAGCGGCCGTGCGCGTGCGCGGCCTGACGCGGCGCTTCGGCGAACGCGCGGTGATCGACCGGCTGGATCTCGACATCGCGCCGGGTGAATTCGTCGCCCTCATCGGCGCGAGCGGCTGCGGCAAGAGCACGCTGCTCCGCATCCTCGCCGATCTCGACCAGGAGATCGAAGGCGAGGTCGAGGTGCCGATGCGCCGCGCCGTCGCCTTCCAGGCGCCGAGACTGATGCCGTGGAAGCGCGTCTGGCGCAACGTGGTGCTCGGCCTGCCGCCAGTGCGTGGGCAGAGCCAGCGGGCGCGTGCCGATGCGGCGCTGGCCGAGGTCGGGCTCACGCATCGCGCCGAGGTCTGGCCCAAGGTGTTGTCGGGCGGTGAGGCGCAGCGGGCCTCCCTCGCGCGCGCGCTGGTGCGTGAGCCGGAACTGATGCTGCTCGACGAACCCTTCGGCGCCCTCGACGCGCTGACGCGGCTCAAGGCGCAGGCGCTGGTCGGCGAACTCTGGCAGCGACACCGCTGCGCCATCCTGCTCGTGACGCATGATGTGGAGGAAGCCCTGCTCCTGGCCGATCGGGTACTGCTGATGAAGGAGGGCGTCATCGCGCATGAACTTCGGGTCGATCGCCCCAGGCCGCGTAGGGTGGAAGATGCAGAACTTGCCGCGATGCGCGCGCAACTGCTGGCCTGGCTCGGCGTGGGTCACGCCGCGGGGGTGGCGGCATGACGCTCGACCTCGAGACCGACGTGCTGGTCATCGGCGGCGGCATGGCCGGTGCCTGGGCGGCGACGGCAGCGGCCCAGGCCGGGGCACGGGTGGTGCTGGTCGACAAAGGCTACTGCGGTACGAGCGGCGTGACCGCCGGGGCGGGCCCGGGCCATTGGTGGGTGCCGCCCGACCCGCCTGAGGCGCGCCCGGCCGCCATAGCGGCCCGTGCCGCCACAGGACTGGGCTTGGCCGATCCGGACTGGATGGCCCGCGTCGTGGCACTGACCTGGGAGCGTCTTCCGACGCTCGCGCGCCACCATCCCTTTCCCCGCGACGAGCGGGGCGTGGTGCAGTATCGCGGGTTGCGCGGGCCGGAATACATGCGGGCCCTGCGCGCGCAGATCGTCGAACTCGGCGTCGCCATTCTCGACCATTGCCCCGCGCTCGAGCTCCTCGCCCGGCCCGACGGCCGGATTGCGGGGGCGCAGGGGCTGCAGCGCCGGCGGGGCCACGCGCCCTGGCGCGTTCGGTCAGGCGCCACGATCCTCGCCACGGGCGGGACGAGCTTTCTCTCCGGCCTGCTCGGCGCGGGGAACAATACCGGGGATGGCTACCTGATGGGGGCCGAGGCGGGCGCCTCGCTCTCGGGCATGGAATTCACCGGTGCCTATACCGTCGCTCCTGCGCAAAGCAACATGACGCGCACCATGTCCTACGCCTTCGCGACCTATTACGACACCGAGGGCCGCGAACTCGTCATCCCGCCCGGGCCGGAGCAGACGCCGGCACTGGCTCGCGCGCTTCTTGCCGGGCCGGTAACCTGCTCGCTGCACCGCATGCCCGAGGATATCCGCGCCCGGCTGCCGACGATCTCGCCCAACGTACCGCTGGTCTTCAATCGCCTCGGCATCGACCCCTTCCGCGACCGTTTCGCCGTCACGCTGCACACGGACGGGACGATCCGCGGCACGGGCGGCCTCAGGATCGCGGACGAGGATTGCGGCATCGGCGTGCCGGGCCTTTACGCGGTGGGCGATGCGGCCACGCGCGAGCTGGTGGCCGGCGCCACCTCCGGCGGCGGGGCACAGAACTCGGCCTGGGCGCTTTCCTCCGGCCATTGGGCAGGCTGGGCGGCGGCGCGCGCGGCGCGGCGGCAGAGGGCGGCCGGGCCCGCCGCGCCGCTCGGCCAAGCCGGGCTGCGGCCAGCAAGAGGCGCGAAATCGCTCGATCTCGGGGCGGCGCGGTTCATCGCGCGTGGCGAGATGCAGCCCTATGAAAAGAACCTATTCCGCACCGGAGAGGGACTGCGCCGCTCGCTTGCGGTGCTGGAAGAGGCCTGGACTCTGATCCGTGACCATGCCGGGCCAGGCCAGGGCCCTGAACTCCTCGCGGCGCGCGAGGCGGCGGGTTTGCTCGCGAGCGCGCGTTGGTCCCTCACCGCCGCCCTCGCCCGCGAGGAAAGCCGTGGCCTGCACCGCCGGCTGGACCGCCCGGGAGCCGATCCGGCCTTCGCTCGGCGCCTGCGCGTCGGCGGGCTTGAAACCGTCTGGACCGCGTCGGAGGCGGCACCCGCGACATACCGATACGAGGTCGCCCGATGATCGAACTGCTTCTGACCGACCGCTGCACCAGTTGCGGCACCTGCGCCTCCGTCTGCCCCGCCAATGTCTTCGACGAACCGCCAGACGTTCCACCCGTCATCGCGCGCCAAGCCGATTGCCAAACCTGCTTCCTCTGCGAACTGCATTGCGAGGCCGACGCGCTCTATGTCGGGCCCGACTGGGAAAAGCCCGCGCCCGTCTCGCCAGAGACCGTGCGGGGTTTGCTAGGGGAGTTCCGCCGGCACGCCGGCTGGCACGAATGGGAAGGCGCCTTTCCCAACGAGCATTGGCGGATGGACGAGGTGTTTCGCCGGGCGCGCGAATGACGCTGCGCGCAGCGAAGGCGCGGCAGGGCTTTCGCTGCTCAACTGCAAAACGAGCAAGCCGCTGCCGAACGGCGGTGCGGCGTTGCAGAATTTTTCACACCGTAAGCAGCCCTCGGGGTCCAGCCTCGCATCTTGCCGCTCAGACGCCGCAGATGCTCAAGAAAAGCTCTTAGCTTGCCGGGGCTGCTGCCGCGAAATCGTCGGCCGGCCATGGCCTCCTGCGTCTGCATGCTCAAACAGCCGGCATATGGGATTTCTCCATTTACCCATATTAAATTGGTTGAATTATAAATGACTCCCATTTTAACGTAAAATACAGAGGCGGCCCTCCCTGGAGCCGCGTGATCCGCCTGGACCGCAATGCCGCATCCGCATCGCACGCTCCCCTCGAGCCACGCCCCGACATCCCAGGCGATGATGTACGCCGCTCGCTGTCGATGCCGACGTCAGAATCCTTGTCGTCGCAGCGCCTGAGGCCCGACTGCCTCCGGACCAGCGAGCCCCCCTCCTTTACCGTTCTACACCCATCAAGACCGGCCCCGCCGATCGGCGCCTTGCGCCACGCGCCGGCTGGCCCTTCCCGAGAAAGACATTCAGATGACGATCATCGATGCCGCCATCTCCCTTCGCCTCAGCCGCCGCAGCCTCCTCGGCCTGACGGGCGCACTCGCCGCCGCCAGCACACCGAGCCTGGCGGCGCAACCGACCGAGCAACCTCTGCCCGGCGGCACACTGAAAATCGCCTTCTATCGTGACAACACCACCCTCGTCAGCCTCGATCCTTTCCAGGTCTATTGGCTCGAGCATCGCGTCATTCTGCGCAATGTCGTCGAATCGCTCACCGATCAGGACCCTTCGACGGGCGAGATCATTCCATGGCTCGCGACCGCGTGGGAGATCAGCGAAGACGGGCTCGCTTACACCTTCCAGCTCCGTGAGGACGTGACTTTCTCGAACGGCACGCCATTCACGGCTGAGGCGGTGCGCATCGCCTTCGATTCCAACAAGGAATTCATCAAATCCGTCCCCGCGGTTTTCGGGCGCACATACCTGGCCGGCTATGACCGCGCCGAGCTGCTCGGCCCGCATCGCATCCGCCTGCATCTCAGCGAGCCCAATGCGGGCTTCCTCCAAGCCACATCGACGACGAATCTCGCGATCCTGGCGCCGGAATCCTATCGACTGACGGCTCGCGAGCGCTCCCTTGGCGCGCTTATCGGCACCGGCCCCTTCGTGCTCGAAAGCTATACGCCAGAAGTCGGCATCAAGCTCACCCGGCGCGAAGATTATGCCTGGCCCTCGGCGGCTGCACGCAATCGCGGCAAGGCCTATCTCGAGAAAATCGAGGTCCGTTACGTCGCCGAGGAGAACGTACGCAACGGCCAGTTCCTGCAAGGGCAGGTGGACATCGTCTGGCCGCGCAATCCCTTCACCGAAGTCGAACTGCAGCTCTTCCAGAGCCGACAGGCGCAGATCTTCAGCCGTTCGCTGCCCGGACCGGCGCTGAACCTCTATCCGAACACGAAGGAGGGCCGGATCCTCAGCGACCCGAAGGTGCGCGCTGCTCTACAGAAGGCTATCGACCGGAAGACCTTCGCGCGCGGCGTCTTCAGCGCCGATTTTCCCGCCGTGCAAGGCCCCTACGACACGACGACGCCCTTCTTTCGCGCGCAGGCCGACAAACTCGCCTACGACCCCGCAGGCGCCAAGCGTCTGCTCGACGAGGCCGGCTGGCGCGTGGGCGCGGGCGGCTGGCGCTACAAGGATGGCCGACGCCTGACGCTGGTGCGCCCCTTGCAAGGCGCGGAAACGCCCGGCGACGTGCTCATCCAGGATCAGCTCCGTCAAGTGGGCATCGAGCTGAAGCTGCAGATCCTGGTGGCCGGCGAATTCCTCACCTTCGTCGCTGCTGGACGCTACGACCTGCATTCGAGTTACATGACACGGGCCGACCCGGTCATCCTGCAAACCATCCTGGACCCCCGGCACACCAACGGCTCCGCTCTTTCGGTCAACGCCTATCCCCCCGAGGTGCGCCCGCGCGTCGAGGCACTCTTCGATGAAGGCCTGCGCCAGACATCGGCGGCCGAACGCACGAAGGCCTATGGCGCGCTTCAGGATCTGCTGATCGACGAGAACGTCGCTTTTCCTATCTATGAACGTCTATGGCAGGCGGCTGCGCTGCGGCGCGTGAAAGGCTTCCAGTGGACCTCGGAAGGCTTCGCGCTCTTCAACGACATCTGGCTCGCGCGGTCCTGAGCGAAGGAGGAAGGAGATGGCACGTTACGTCACGGGCCGGCTGCTCCAGGCCCTAATGGTGCTCTGGGGCGCCTATACCATCACCTACGCGATCCTCTACCTGCTGCCGGGCGATGCCTTGGCCATCATGCTGACGGCATCGGGCATGGATATCGACACGATGACGCCTGCGCAGATCGCCGCGGCACGGCACCATTACGGCCTCGATCGCGGCGTGGCGGACCAATACCTCCATTTGCTCGGGCAGATCCTGCAGGGCGATTTCGGCCAGTCCCTGGCCAGCGGCCGCCCGGTCGGCACGCTGATCTCCGAGCGCCTGCCGCAGACGCTACGCCTCGCCGGATTAGCCGTGCTCCTCTCGCTCTTCTTCGGCGTCACCTTCGCCTATATCGCCTCGCTGCTGCGCTGGCAGCCCTTGCGGCGCCTGCTGCGTCGCCTGCCCGCGCTCGGGATTTCGGTGCCGGTTTTCTGGATGGGTCTGCTATTCATCCAGATATTCGCCTTCAGCCTCGGCTGGTTCCCGCCTGCGGGAAATGACGGGTTCGCCTCGTTGATTCTGCCGGCCGTCACCCTCTCGATCCCGAGTGCGGCGATCTATGCGCAAGTGCTGCTGCGCGGTTTCGACGACACCTGGGCGGAACCCTTCATCACGACGGCACGCGCCAAGGGCCTGCGGCGCGCTCAGATCCAGTTCCGGCACGTCTTGCGCAATGCGAGCCTGCCGATCCTCACACTGATCGGACTGCAGATCGGGCACACCGTTTCGGGGGCCGTACTGGTGGAGACGGTCTTCACGCGCGTGGGCATCGGCCGCTTGGTGCAGGAGGCGGTGCTGCGGCAGGACGTGCCCGTCGTGCTCGGCGTCGTCACCATCTCGGCGGCGGCCTTCGTGCTCGTCAACCTGATCGTCGATCTTCTCTATCCCCTGCTGGACCCGCGGATTGCGCGGGTCGCGCGGGCTGCCTGAAAGGGCGCAGCCATGAGCATCACCTCCATCGGCGCGGGCATCCCCGACACTGTGCCTATTCGCTCATCCCGCCGGCGGCGCTGGGGCGAGGCTCTGCGCGCATTGCGCCGCCGCCCGGGCTTCCTGCTGGCGCTCGGCTTTATCCTCTTCGTGCTCCTCGCCGCCGCGGCGCCGCGGCTGTTGAGCGATCTCGACCCCTACGCCACAGCGCCGCTCAGCCGCCTCCGTCCACCAAGCCTCACCAATTGGTTCGGCACGGACGAGCTCGGCCGCGATCTCTACACGCGCGTCATCTACGGTGCGGGCCTCTCGGTGCAAGCGGCGCTGCTGGCCGTGGGTCTAGCGCTGGCCGGCGGCGCAGCTCTCGGCCTCATCGCTGGCTTCTTCGGCGGACACACCGATGCGGCGATCATGCGGCTAATCGACGTACTGCTCGCATTGCCGAGCTTGCTGCTCTCGCTCGCAATCGTCACGGCGATCGGCTTCGGCACCATCCCGGTCGCCATCGCCGTCGGCTTCGGCATCCTGCCGGGCTTCGCGCGCACGATGCGGGCCGAGGTGCTACGGGTGAAGACACTGCCCTACGTCGAGGCGGCACGGCTTGGCGGCGCGGGCTGGGCGCGGGTGCTGCGCAGCCACATTCTACCCAATGCGGCAGGCGCGGTGCTCGTCCTTGCGACGCTCGATATCGGCGTTGCCATTCTCGTGGCCTCCGGCCTCAGTTTCCTAGGCTACGGCGCGGCACCCCCGGCCGCAGAATGGGGAACACTGATCGCGAACGGCCGCAACTTCCTCATCACGGCGCCCTGGGTTTCGCTCGTGCCCGGCTTCTTCGTGGCGCTGACGGTCTTCGCGCTCAATCACATCTCCCGCACCCTCGAGGAAACCTGGCGATGACCGAAACTGCGCAAACGCCGCTCGTCGAAATCAGGGATCTCTCGATCGGCTATCGTTCGGGCCACGAGGCCGTGCCCGCCCTCAAGGGCGCTTCACTCAGGGTGTTCGAGGGCGAAGTGGTGGCCATCGTCGGCGAATCGGGCTCCGGCAAGTCGACGCTCGCCAACGCGCTCATCGGCCTGCTCGCGGACAATGCGCAGATTCTGCAGGGAAGCATCCGCATCATGGGCGAGGAGATGGCGCGCGCGGGCGAGGCCGCCTGGCGCGGCTTGCGCGGGCCGCTGATCGGGCTCGTGCCACAGGATCCTGTGGTCAGCCTCAACCCGACGATGACGATTGGCGGGCAGATCGGCGAAGCCGTGGCGCGCGCGCTGCCGCTCAAGGGGGCAGCACTCCAGACCGAGGTGCTCGATCTGCTCGAACAGGTCGGGCTTGATCGTCCAGCGCTGCGCGCGCGGCAATATCCGCACGAGCTCTCCGGTGGCATGCGCCAGCGCGTGCTGATCGCCATCGCGCTCGCTGGCCGGCCGAAGCTGATCATCGCCGACGAGCCGACGAGCGCACTCGACGCCACGGTGCAGCGGCGCATTCTCGATCATCTCGAGAACCTGGTGAAGCAGCGCGGCATCGCGATGCTCGTCATCACGCACGATCTCGGCGTGGCCGCTGATAGGGCCGATCGGGTCGTCGTGATGCAGGCGGGCGAGATCGTGGAGACGGGGCAGCCGAAGGCGGTGCTACGCCAGCCGCGCGATCCCTACACGCGACGCCTGCTTGCCGCCGAGGCCGCGCTGCGCGTGCCGGTGCAGCGGTCCGCACCGGGGGAGAAGCCGCCCGTCATCCTCGAAGTCGATGCCGTCAGCAAGGTTTTCCGGCTGCCGGGCCAAGGACGCTGGTTCGGCGGCGCGGCGACGCAGGGGTTGCAGGCCCTGCAACGCGTAAGCTTCCAGGTGCCAGCGGGGCAGACGCTCGCCATCGTCGGTGAATCCGGCTCGGGTAAGACGACGCTGCTGCGCATCGCCCTGGGCCTGGAAAAGCCGACCACCGGCCGCGTGCTGTTCGGCGGCACTGATCTCACTGCGCTTAGCTGGCACGGATACAGGCCCTATCGGCGACGGATCCAACTCGTGCAGCAGAACCCCTTCGCGGCACTCGATCCGCGCTACACCGTGTTCGAATCCATCGTCGAGCCGCTGATCTCCTTCGGCGAGAAGCGCCGGGCGGTGCTTGAGGCAAGGGCGCGGGAACTCGTGGATCAGGTCGGGCTCGCGCAGCCGCTTCTCAACCGCCTGCCCCGCGAATTGTCTGGCGGGCAAAGGCAGCGCGTAGCGATCGCCCGAGCGCTCGCGCTCGAGCCCGGGTTGCTGTTTCTCGACGAGCCCGTCTCGGCGCTCGATGTGTCCGTGCAGGCGCAGATCCTCGATCTTTTAGGCAATCTGCAGCGCGAGCTGGGGGTGAGCTACGTACTGGTCTCGCACGATCTCTCGGTCGTCTCGGCGATCGCGCATTGCACCGTCGTGCTACGCCATGGCCAGGTCGTCGAGCAGGGAGAGACGGCAGCGCTCTTCCGCGCGCCGCGCGCCGCCTATACGCGCGAGTTGCTCGAAGCCATTCCCGGCCGCGCGCGAGAGGCGTCGTACGCAGCGCTTGAGGTGGCAAACTAACGACGATTCCGTGGCCCCCGCGGGGGCCACGGCGCCGTCATGCCCGGCGGATGTTCCAGAAGATCGGCAGGCCCTCGACGCGCCCCGTCAAATTCTTCCGAAGCGCCGTGCGGAAAAAATAGGTTCCGGTCGGGATATAGGCGACCTCGTCGATCACCACGCGCTGGATCTCGGCCGCCAGACTCTTGCGCTGCGCCTCATCAGGCGCGTCGAACCAGGCGTCGCGCAACTCCTCGAGGCGCGGAATGCTCGGCCAGCCGAACCAACCCTGCTTACCGTTGCCGCGGATGAGCGGGTGCGAGGCAGGCGAGGCGAAATCGAAGCTTGAGAAGCCCGAGGTGATGGCCGACCAACCGCCTTTCTCTACCGGCTCCTGGCTCCCGCGGCGCTGCAATACGGTGCCCCAGTCCGAAGTTGCGAAATCCACGTTGAGGCCGAGCCGGCGGAAGAGATCGGCCGCGACCTGGCTCCAGGCCGATGCAGCGGGGATGTCGGTCGGCCCGAGAATACGCACGAGTTGATCGGTATAGCCCGCCTCCTTGAGTAGGCCGCGCGCCTTCTCGAGGCTGCGTGGCGAGCGGAGGCTCTCGAGGCCGACATCGCTCGCATAGGGCGAGCCGGGTGTGAAGACGCCCGTGTCGTCGCGCCAGTTAGCGCGATCTGGCCCGGCATTGGCCGTCATGAAATCGGCCTGGCTGACGGCGTAGCGTAACGCCTGACGCACTGCCTTGTTGTCGAAGGGCGCGTGAAGATGATTGAGGCGCAACAGCCCGTTGTTGCCGCCGGTGTCGAGCACCTCGACTGAAAGATTGCGATCGCGCTTGAAAAGCTCAAGCAGCTCATACTCCGGCATCTCGAACCAGTCGATCTCGCCGGCCTGCAGCGCAGCCGAGGCAGTGCCGCCATCGGCGATGATGCGCCATTCGATGCGCTCGAAATGCGCGATCTTGGGCCCGGCGGTCAGGCTCGGCGTGCCGGTCTCAACGGGGCGGTAGCCGTCGAAACGCGCATAGGCCGCGAACGCGCCGTTGTTGTACTCGTCCTTGAGGAAGCGATAGGGGCCGGACCCGGTCGCGTCGTCGATCTGCTTGAAGGCGTCGGTCTGCGCCACACGCTCGGGCATGATGAAGGCGGGTTGCCCGGCGAAGGAGAGCGCGTGTACTAGCAGTGGGAAAGGCTTCTTCAGGCGGAACTGCAGCCGCCGGTCGTCGAGCGCCACGAGTTCGTCGGTGCTCGCCAGAAGCTTCTGGCCGAAGGCGTTGCGCTTGGCCCAGCGCTGGATGCTCGCCACCACATCGCGTGCGCGAATCGGCTCGCCGTCGTGGAAGCGGATGTTCTCGCGCAGGGTGATGATCCAGTGCCGGTCGCTATCTTCCACCACATGGCCGGCCGCGAGCTGCGGATGCGGTGCATAGCCGCGATCGGCACCGTAGAGCGTGTCATAGATCATGTAGCCGTGGTTGCGGCTGACATTCGCGGTCGTCCAGATCGGGTCGAGCGAGCTGAGGTTCGATTGCGGCACGAAGCGGAGCACGCTGGTCGTCTGAGCGAGCGCCGGGCGCACAAGCGAGGCGGCTGCGGCCGAGGCGAGGAACTGTCGTCTTTGCATCACGAACTCCTGCGAGAGCTAGAAAGCGATGTCAATAAAGGGCCGTTCGTATTCGCGGGGTAGCTTCGGGTGCCGGAGGGCACGCACTGCTTGGTCAGCATCACTCGCTTCCTTCAAGCGCTCAAAGACCGATGCGCGTTCTCCCCCATTGTGCCATGAAGGCGATTTCCCAGCGATGGCACGCGGTCCAATTCACGCGGCGAAAGCGGAGATTAGACCGAAAGCGGCCGCTTGCGCCACGCTCGCGGAACGATGGGCAGCAAGTCCCAGCTGGAAACAGGAACAAGAACAACAACCCATTGTTTTGGATGACAAAATTTCCCTCCAACCGGGGTTCGAATTACTCCCGGTGATGAAGAGCTTCAGGGGGGACCCATTGCCCTGCCGAGGGAGGCGGTGCCCCAGGTTGGGAGGACGGCCAGCATCGACTCGGCCAATACAGGTCTCATCCCCGAGCTATGCGCCGGAACGCTAAAGCGGAACGCTGGAACGCTAGCATCATCGCCAGCGTTCACAGTCAGGGCCTTGAAAACAAAGGGCTTGGTAACGCTGGAACGCTGGAACGCTGCTTCCCTTCTCTTATAGTTTTAGAAAAAAGGGATCAGGGCTAAAGGCTCCGTTGGATCAAAGGCTTAGGCCGCAAGACAGCGCCGACATTCGACACAGGGATTGCTGGCGAGGCCGAAGGCTGAGGTCAGGAGGGAGCCCGAGGGAGGGTCGAGAGCTAGAGCGGCGCAGGCTATGGGGCATCACTGGTATCGGTGCCGCCGAGGCACCAGGTTGCCCAGGCAGCCATCAGAGGCTCTCGCTTGTTCAGTAGGTCCGAGCGGGCATAGGCCGCCTCGACCTTGTCTTTGACCGTATGTGCAAGTGCGGCCTCGATCACCTCTCGAGGTTCGGAGCGCGTCTCGCCGGCCCAGTCTCTGAACGAGCTTCTGAAGCCGTGCGGCACCGCGGGCCGGCCCTCGGCATCCCGCCAGAACGGAAGATCCCCGCCTGCTTCTTCGTTCATGCGGCGGATCACCGCCGAGATGCTCATATCGGACAGGGCTGCCCCCTCGCGGGAGGGCGCGGGAAAGATCAGCCCGTCATCCCGGCGCAGTGGCGCCACGGCATGCAGCACCGCAAGGGCTTCGGGTGGGAGCGGCACACGATGCAGACGACGCGCCTTCATGCGGGCGGCGGGCACGCTCCAGACGCCATTGGCCAGATCGACCTCGCTCCATCGCGCCAGCCGAACCTCCCCCGTCCTGGCGGCCGTCAAGATCGTGAAGAGCAAGGCCTGCGCAGCGACGCCCTCCCGCTGTCGCAGGGCAGCGACGAAAGCCGGCACCTGGCGCCAGGGCAAAGCCGGGCGGTGCTCCGTTCGGCGAACGCGCTCCTTTGGGGCCAGAACCTCGGAGAGGTGGCCTCGCCACCGGGCGGGATTATCGCCGGCCCGCCAGCCGCGGACGCCGGCGTAATCCAGCACGGCTTCGATACGCCCGCGAAGGCGGGAGGCCGTCTCAGGGACGCGCTGCCATAGCGGCTCAAGCACCTTGAGCACATCCTCCGTGGTGACGTGCTGCAAGGCCAGCGGCCCAAGATGAGGATAGGCGAGGCCCCGTAGGGTGTTCTCCCACTGCTGCCGGTGCTTGGGATTGCTCCAGCCATCGGAGCGGCTGAGGAGATAAGCCTCGGCCGCGTCCCTGAAGCTTCGAGGGGCTGCCTCCCTGGCGGCAGCCTCTGCCTCGGCCTTTTGCTGCTGTTTCTGAGACTGACGGGCGTCCAGCGGGTCCTGGCCTGTGGCGAGCAAGCGCCGGGCCTCAGCGGCCTTGTCGCGCGCCTCCGCGAGCGTGGTGCCGCCGGAGCGGCCATCATGGGAGGCTGAGCCCAAACCCATCTCGCGGTCGCGGCCATTGAGGCGATAACGGAAGAACCAGCTCTTGCCGCCGACCGGGGTGAGCTGGAGGTAAAGCCCCCCGCCATCACCGATACGGTGCGGGCGCTGAAAGCCTCCCGGGTGGCGGGCGTGCCGCACCGCCTGCGCTGTTAATTGCGCCGATTTACGCATGCAGACTCGAAGCTCCGAGAACTGTCCGCCTAACCCTAGCTATCCCCGATGCTATCCCCAATAGAGACGGCGCTTGAGGGACATCCCGGGACACGACCTGGCACGCGGATGCACGAAAGGGCCCATTATATCAGTCAGATATGAACACGCTCTGGCACGCCAGGACATTCCGGGAAATGCTGTAATGGCGGTCACCCTGTCCGCCAGTTTTGCAGGATTTCTGCTGGTTTCGGCGAATTAGCCAGCGCCTATCCTTAATTCTAGAGATGTTAGCCGGTCCTCATAGGACAGGTTTTGTCTATTAGTCGCGCTGTGTGAGGACGCGAGTATGAGATGTTGCCTCGCGGTCCTGCTCTTCGGTTCAGCAGGGCCGTGAACCTCGGCGCAATGGCTCGACCGCCTGTCCCGCAAGGAAAAGCGGGGACTACAGCGACGCCTGACACGCTGGGTCGATTGCGAAGCCAGTGCGGAGGATGCACGGCGGGATACATTCCTCACGTAGGACGCCTGCACCGAAACGCGCCGAAGCGGACGGCCATGGGCCGCCCGCCATCGGACGCGGTTGATGATGGAAGCCGGCCGCCTCAAAGCGCCCGGCGAGTTACGTCAGCGGTTGCCACCGCCGCCGTGCGAATGCTGGCCGCCTTTACGGCCGGCCTCGGAAGCCTTCTCGCGGTCTTCGGCGAAGTTGCCACCACCGCCGCGATGGCCGCTGCCGGATCCACCCGAGCTGCCGCCGCCTTGATTGCCGCTGCTGCTCTGGTTGCCGCCGCCATGGCTGGCCGAACCGCCCTTCCGCCCGGCCTCAGCCGCCAGGGCATGGTCCTTCGAGAAGGAGCGATCCTCGGGGGCGACGCTCTGGCCACCCTTGCGGCCCGCTTCGGCCGCCAGTTCATGATCCTTCGAGAAGGACCGATCTTCGGGGGCCACGTTCTGGCCGCCCTTGCTGCCGGCCTCGGCGGCCAGCTCATGATCCTTCGAGAAGGAACGGTTCTCAGGCGCCACGCTCTGGCCGCCCTTCGAGGCGATTTCGCGCTGCTTCTGATCGTCCATCGCAGCAAAACCACGGTTCTGAGCCATATCTTCCTCCTTTTACGGCCTCGAGGGCCGAAGCGAGCCTCGCTTACCGAGCCTCGATGGGAGATAAACGCGGCCCCTGCCCATCAGTTACTTATATTATCCGTGATCATAGCTGAAGTTACTTTGAAGTCGCTGCTTGATCTATGTGAATGCACCACGAATTCTCTACGATATCTGATGGCCCGAAATAACCTAGGTTATTGATCCTGTATTATAGTGACGCAAATTCTGTCGTCAGGCTCGAGGCCATGATGCTGCCGCCGGCGGCCAGAACCGGCCGCCGACGGTAGCCGGTCACTTCGCAGAAAGCTGCCGGATATCCTCTGCCTCCGCCTCGCGGTATTGGCACAGTGCCTTTTCCGCGAGCGGTGCCTCGATCCGCGCAGCGACCAGGATCGCGCCGGTCGGCAAGGCATCCAGCTGCGCCGAAGGCACGGCCACGCTCCTCAACGCGTCCTGCGGCGAACGCGCAGCGGCGCCCCCCTCTTCCTTGCGATGCACCTCGATGAGATCACGCGGAATGCCCGCTTCCTGCACGAGATGCTCGACGAGCAGATCGGCGGCGGCGCGTTCATGAAGAATGCCGGTGACGACCATGGACATATCATTCCTCTCCTTCTTCCAAAGACGGGAGCTATGGAGGGATTCAGACTTCGCCAGGGGGGCGCGCCCTTATTCGCCTCATGCCGCAAACGTGTCGCCTCGGCGGCGCCGGCGCTAACGCATGCGAATGCGGGCGGTTCGAAAGCGCGCTCTGCTTCCGTTTTATCAAGATGAGGGCTGGAACATGATGGACGCAGGCACCGCTGCCCGCCGGGACATGGTCGAGCATCAGCTGCGCGCCAGGGGAATCAGCGATTCCCGCGTGCTCGTCACGATGAGAGAAGTGCCGCGCGATGCATTCCTGCCCGCTGAACACGCGAGCGAAGCCTATGCCGCGCGCGCCCTGCCGATCGGCGAGGGCGAAACCATGTCGCAGCCTCTCGTCACGGCACTGATGCTCGAAGCAGCCGAGATCAAGCCTAGCGACCGCGTGCTGGAAATCGGTGCGGGCAGCGGCTATACGGCCGCACTATTGAGCCAGCTCGCGGAATGCGTCTTCGCCGTGGAACGGCATTTTTCGCTGGCCTCAAAAGCGGAAAAGCGGCTTCGTGACCTCGGCCTCCGCAATGTCCACATCCGCTGCGACGATGGCACCGGCGGTTGGCCGGAGGCGGCGCCTTTCGACGTCATCATCGTCTCGGCCTGCGCCGAGCGCGTGCCGCTGCCTCTCACCGATCAACTGTCAATCGGCGGCCGGCTCATCATGCCGCTCGGCCCCGCCGACGGCGATCAGCAGCTGGTCAAGACGACGCGCGAAGGGCAGTTCGACTACCGCCAGCAGGAACTTCTGCATGTCCGCTTCGTCCCGCTCGTGGGCAGGCATCTTTGCGCCGCGCAGCCCATGCCAGGCTAGAAGAAGCCGCGCGCCATGAGGGCCGCGAAAACCGGGATGAGCGGGAAGAGCAGCAGCTCGAGCGTCACATAGCCGCGCACGAGGGAGAGTTCCGTCGCAGGCACCGGCTCACCCGCACGGCGCCATTGCCGGAAGCGCAGCGTCGGCAGAATGGAAAGCAGGCCGATAAGCGCGAAAGCCGCGATCTTGGCCCAGAAGGCCAGGCTCGTGGCATAGAACTCCCACCCCTTCGCCGCCATCGCGGCCCTGGCGAAGCCGGCGGCGAGAACCGCAGCAGCAACGATGCCATAGGCGATATCGAGCCGCGCGAGCAGCCTCACCGCCCGCTTGTCGAGCCGGCTATGCAGCAGCACCAATTGGGCGCAAAGCAGGCCCAGCAGTGAGAAGGCCGCCAAGTGGTGAATGATGGCGAGGAGTAGATCAAGCATGGCGAGGCTTTCCCGGCCGCGCGGCGAAAAGACCGCCTTTTCGGGCGCCTGGCCAATGTTTACACTGTTATTATGGCCAGAGATGATAACAGCGTCAACATCCCCCGCAGCGCCTATCACCACGGCGACCTGCGCCTCGCCCTGATCGAGAAGGGGCTACGGCTTCTGGCGGAGCGCGATGCGGAGGCTCTGTCGCTCAGGGAAGTGGCCCGCGCCGTGGGTGTGAGCGCGACCTCGGTCTATCGCCACTTCCCCGACAAAAGCGCGCTGATGACGGCCCTCGCGCAGGAAGGGCTGCGGCAACTCGGCGCCGCCCAGGCCGAGGCGGCGGCAGCCGTGGGCGGGGCCGAAGCTTTCGCCGCGACGGGCCGCGCCTATATCCGCTTCGCGCTGGCCAATCCCGCGCTGTTCCGGCTGATTTTTGCCTCCCCTGCCCTGGCGCCCGAAAAGGCCCGCGGGCCGCTCCATTCCCAGGCAGGCGAGATGCTCCAGGCCCATGCCGCCGCCCTCAGCGCCCGGCGGGGTGGCGAAGCGCAGATCCGGGCCATCAGGGCCTGGTCGCTGGTACATGGGCTCGCGATGCTCATGCTCGACGGCCAGGTGCCGATGGACGAGGCGCTGATCTCGAAGGTTGTCGACTAGCCCTGAGCACCCGGTCAGCGCATGATCGCGACCGATTGCTCCATATAGCCACCGACGCTCACACGCGGCGCCTCATAGCTGGAACTGGGAGGCAGCGGTGCGTCGTTCCTGCTCCCACCGCCGGCGCAGGCCGCGAGGAGGGTGAGCAGTGCGAAGCAGGTCGTCCTGGCGAGCGTCATGATGGGCTCCTCTGGTCCAAGCCGCAGTCTAGCGCGGAAGCGGGTCAGGAAAACGCGAGATCATGCGCGTCTACCGATACGATAGCCGCGCGGCGTCATTAAATCATCGACAGGCGATGCGCAGCCCTCGGCGCGGCGCCACATCACGCCAGAGGCAGAATGGCCGGAGAGAGATAGGCGGCATATGAATTCCACAGGAACGGCTCATCGCGTGGTCATCGTCGGCGGCGGTTTCGGCGGGCTGCAACTCGCGCGGGACCTGCGGCACCCCGACGCGCGGATCACCCTGATCGACCAGCGCAATCACCACCTCTTCCAGCCCCTGCTCTACCAGGTCGCGACGACGATCCTGCCCACCTCGGAAATCGCCTGGCCCATCCGCCGCCTCTTCCGCAGGCGGCCGGACGTGACCACGCTGCTGGCCCGCGTCACGGGGGTCGATGCCGCCAGCCGTGAGGTGCTGCTCGAGGATGGCCAGCGCCTGGCCTATGACACGCTCGTGCTCGCGACCGGGGCGCGGCATTCCTATTTCGGCAATGACCAATGGGAACAGGCGGCCCCCGGGCTCAAGGCCCTGGAGGACGCGACGACCATCCGCCGCCGCCTGCTCCTAGCCTTCGAGGAAGCGGAACTGGAGGCCGATCCGGCCCGGCGCCAGGCCCTGCTGACCTTCGCCGTCGTCGGCGGCGGCCCCACGGGCGTCGAACTGGCCGGCATCATCGCTGAATTGGCCAAGCGGACGCTCTGGCCGGAATTCCGGCATATCGACACGCGCCAGGCGCGGGTTCTGCTGATCGAGGCGGGCAAGCGCGTGCTGCCGGTCTTTCCGGAGGATCTCTCGGCCTATGCCCAGCAGGCCCTGGAGCGGCTGGGCGTCACCGTCATGACCGGCTCGCCCGTGACGGCCATCACCCGCGAGGGTATCGACCTCGCGGGCGAGCATATCCCCTGCCGCACGACGGTCTGGGCGGCGGGCGTCGCCGCCTCCCCCGCCGCGAAATGGCTCGGCGTGGAGGCCGATCGGGCCGGGCGGGCCATCGTCAGGCCGGACCTTACGGTGCCCGGGCATGACGATGTCTTCGTCATCGGCGATACCGCCTCCGTCAGCCTCGGCGAGGGCAAGATCGTGCCCGGCATCGCCCCGGCGGCGAAGCAGCAGGGCGGCTATGTCGCGAAGGTTCTGCAAGCGCGGCTTTCTGGCAGGCCCGCGCCCGGCCCCTTCCGTTACCGCCATCTCGGCAATCTCGCCACCATCGGCCAGAAGGCCGCGGTCATCGACTTCGGCCGCCTGAAGATGAAGGGGGCGCTGGCCTGGTGGATCTGGGGCATCGCCCATATCTACTTCCTCATCGGCACCCGCAGCAGGGCGGCGGTGGCTTGGAGCTGGCTTTGGTCCTTCCTCTCCGGTCAGAACAGCGCGCGCCTGATCACCCAGCGGGAGGTTCCGGCCAGCAGGACCGACTAGGCTGCATAGATGCGGGCATGATTTCGCGGCCACGGCGTGCCATAAGCGCGCCGACACCGCCGCGAGACTTTTTCAGAGCCCATGATCCGCCTCGATAACATCAGCAAGCAGAACGGCCAGCAGCTTCTCTTCATCGAGGCCTCGGCCGCCCTCCAGAAGGGCGAGAAAATCGGCCTCGTCGGCCCCAACGGCGCGGGCAAGAGCACCCTTTTCCGCATGATCACCGGCCAAGAGCCTCCCGATGAAGGGCTGGTCCTGGTCGAGCGCGGCGTGAGCATCGGCTTTTTCAGCCAGGACGTGGGCGAGATGTCGGGCCGCAGCGCCGTAGCCCAGGTGATGGACGGCGCGGGCGATGTCAGCACCATCGCGGCCGAGTTGCGCGAACTGGAAGCCGCGATGGCCGATCCGGAGCGGTTCGACGAGCTGGACGCCCTGGTGGAGCGCTTCGGCGAGGTCCAGGCGCGGTTCGACGAGCTGGGCGGCTATGAGCTGGAGAGCAAGGCTCGCGAGGTGCTCGACGGGCTGAGCTTCAGCCAGGAAATGATGGATGGCGATGTCGGCCTGCTCTCGGGCGGCTGGAAGATGCGCGTGGCCCTCGCCCGCATCCTGCTCATGCGCCCCGACGTCATGCTGCTCGACGAGCCGAGCAACCACCTCGACCTCGAAAGCCTGATCTGGCTGGAGCAGTTCCTGGCGAATTACGACGGCGCCCTGCTCATGACCTCGCACGACCGCGAATTCATGAACCGCATCGTCAACAAGATCATCGAGATCGATGGCGGCACGCTGACCACCTATTCGGGCGATTACGAATTCTACGAAGCCCAGCGCGCGATGAACGAGAAGCAACAGCAGGCGCAGTTCGAACGCCAACAGGCGATGCTCGCGAAGGAAATCAAGTTCATCGAGCGCTTCAAGGCACGGGCCTCACATGCTGCCCAGGTGCAGAGCCGGGTGAAGAAGCTCGACAAGATCGAGCGCGTGGAGCCGCCGAAGCGCCGCCAGAGCGTCGCCTTCGATTTTGCCCCGGCCCCGCGCTCGGGTGATGACGTGGTCAGCCTCAAGGGCATCCATAAGCGCTACGGCAACAAGGTGATCTACGAGGGCCTGGACGTGCTGGTGCGCCGCAAGGAACGCTGCTGCGTGCTCGGCGTGAACGGCGCGGGCAAGTCCACGCTGCTCAAGCTCGTCACCGGTACGACAAAGCCCGACGAAGGCACCGTCTCCGTCGGCGGCAGCGTGAAGATGGGCTATTTCGCGCAGCACGCCATGGAACTTCTCGATGGCGACAGCACCATCTTCGAGGCGATGGAAAATGCCTTCCCCCGCGCCAACCAGGGCTCGCTGCGCGCCCTCGCCGGCGCCTTCGGCTTCTCGGGCGATGAGGTGGAGAAGCGCTGCAAGGTGCTCTCGGGGGGCGAGAAGGCGCGGCTCGTCATGGCGCTGATGCTCTATGACCCGCCGAATTTCCTGGTGCTCGACGAGCCGACGAACCACCTCGACATGGCCACCAAAGAAATGCTGATCGGCGCCTTGCAGCAATACGAAGGCACGATGCTCTTCGTCTCGCACGATCGCCATTTCCTCAGCGCCCTCTCCAACCGCGTGCTGGAGGTGACGCCGCAGGGCGTGCATGACTATGGCGGCGGCTACACGGAATATGTCGCGCGCACCGGGCATGAAGCGCCGGGCCTGCGCTCGTAGCGGGTGATGGGATGAAGCTGGCGCTAGCCGGGATCGTCAAGAACGAGGCGCCCTATCTGCTGGATTGGGTCGCCTGGCATCGCGCGATCGGCTTCACCTATTTCATCATCGCCGATAACGACAGCACCGACGGCACGGACGAGATCCTGCGCGGATTGGAGAGGGCGGGCTTCGTCCGGCGGCTCTCCTTCCCCGGCCGCTGGCACAAGAACCCGCAGATGGATGCCTATGACCATATCTGCAAGCGCACGGCCGGGCGCTTCGATTGGGTCGCCTTCATCGACGCGGATGAATTCATCCTGCCCGCGAGCCCCGAGAATGACCTGCCTCGACTGCTCGCCGGCATGCCGGGCGATACGGGCGCCGTCGCGCTGAACTGGGCGCTGTACGGCTCATCCCGTCATCGCCTGGCGACGGAGGAGAGCATCCTCACGCGCTTCACCCGCCGGGCGGCGATGCATGAGGAAGGCAACCGGCATTACAAGACCATTCTGCGGCCGGAAGCCTATGAGCGCCGGCTGAATTCACATCATTTCCGCCTTCGACAGGAGTATCAGTACCGGCGCGCGAATGGCACGGCGCTGGCCGTGGAGAAGCCCGGCATTTCGGCCGATGTCGAATGGGCGCCCTTCCGCCTCAACCATTACGTCATCAAGTCCTGGGCGGAGTTCTGCCACAAGAAACTCCCCCGCGGCCTCGCGGATCAGCCGCATCTCACCCGCAGCGTCGAGTTCTTCCACCGCCACGATCTGAACGAGGAGGAGGAGCGCGTCCCCGAGTGGCTGCTCCATCGCTTCGAGGCGGAGAAGCGCGCCATGCTGGCGGGCCTGGACGACGTGGCCGCCATCGCGCGCAAGGCGCTGGAGGAGCTGATCGCCACGCCCCCTCCCGCTTATCAGCCCCCGTCCAGCCTGGAAGGCGAGCAGGAAACGCCCATCCCGCGCCAGGAACCCTCGAAGCCTTGGCGGAAACTGCGCCGCGCCTGGCTCGACGTGACGGCCGCCGCCGCCCGCCGCTTCGGCCTGGATCGCCGGCGCCGCTAGCTGGGAATCATTGCCAAATCCGGGCATGATCGCGCCACGGGATTCTACGGGTGATGCGATGAGACTGGCCGTCGGTGCAATCGTCAAGAACGAGGCGCCATATCTGCTGGAATGGATTTCGTGGCATCGTGCGATCGGCGTCACCCATTTCTTCATCGCCGACAATGACAGCATCGACGAGACGACCGAGATCTTGCGCGCGCTGCAAAAGGCCCGCCTGGTGCGGCGCATCGCCTTTCCGGGCCGGCTGCACAAGATCCCGCAATTCGACGCCTATGATCACATCCTCCAGCGCGCGGCCGGCCGCTTCGACTGGGTCGCGCTGATCGACGCCGATGAATTCATCGCCCCCGCCACCGACGAAGACGACCTGCCCGCGACGCTGGCGGGCCTGCCGGCGGATGTCGGCGCGGTCGCGCTGAACTGGGCGATCTTCGGCTCCTCGGGCCTGCGGGCTGCCTCCGGCGAGCCGGTCTTCCAGCGGTTCCTTCATCGCGCCACGCAGGATATCGACGAAAGCCGCATGGCCTATGGCAACCGGCTCTATAAATCCATCATCCGGACGGCGGCTTATGGAGGGGGCATCCTGAACCCGCATCACCCCCGCATCGCCAAGGGCTTCCGCTATGCTCGGATGAGCGGCGCAGATCTGCCGCTGAGGGAGCCCGGCATCTCGGCCGATGTCGATTGGCGCGGCTTCCGGCTCAATCACTACATGATCAAGTCCTGGGCCGAATTCGTGCTGAAGAAGCAGGGGCGCGGCCGGGCCGATCAGCCGCATCGCACCCGCAGCTTCGACTACTTCTATCGCCATGACTTCAACGATGAGCAGGACGGGATGCCCGCCCGCTTTATCCGCCGCTTCGAGGAAGAGCGTGCCCTGCTACTGCGCGTGAAGGGCGTAGGCGAGGCGACGGAGCGCGCCGTGGCGCAGACCGTCGCCTTCTCGCCGCCGCCCTATCAGCCGCCCGAAATCATCGAGGGCGAGGACGACCTCCCGATCCCGCGCAAACAGCCGAGCAAGCTGCGGCGGAAGATCCGCTTCGCCCGGCTGCGCGCCACCGCGACCATGGCCAGGGTCTTCGGCCTGGACGTCTGACGGCGCGGCCCCTCAGTTCCCCGCCGCCAGCGCCGGCTGCTGCCGCTTCTCGGTGAAGACCAGCACCGAGAGCGCGGCGACGATGCAGAGCAGGCCCGCGACGAAGAAGGCCGGCAGGTAGCTGTCATAGGCTGTCCGGCTGAAGCCGCCGCCCCAGGCCGCGAAGGCGGCGCCGAGCTGATGCCCGGCGAAGACCCAGCCGAAGACCAGGTTCGCCTTGTCGCCGAAGCGGTCGGCCGCGAGCTTCACGGTGGGCGGCACCGTCGCCACCCAATCGAGCCCGTAGAAGATGGCGAAGATCGAGAGTTCGTAGAAGCTGAAAGAGGTAAAGGGCAGGTAGAGCAGCGATAGGCCGCGCAGCCCGTAATACCAGAAGAGCAGCTTGCGCGAATCATAGCGGTCGGACAGCCAACCCGAGCCCACCGTGCCGACGAAGTCGAAAACACCGATCACCGCCAGCATCCCAGCCGCCGCGACCGGCACAATGCCGAAATCGCCGCAGAGCGAGACGAAATGCGTCTGAATCAGCCCATTGGTGCTCGCCCCACAGATGAAGAAAGTGCCGAAGAGCACCCAGAAGGTCACCGAGCCCGAAGCCTCCCGCAGCGCGACGAGCGGTGAGGCGAGCATGGCCCAGAAGCTGGCCGGCGCCGCGGCTGCGGGCGGCGAGACTTCGGCGCCATAGGGCGCGAGCCCGACATCCGACGGCCGGTCGCGCATTAACAACAGCACCACGCAGGCGGCCAGGACCAACATGAGCAGCACGAAGCTCAGCGCGCTGCGCCAGCCCAGCGCCTCGGTGAGGCTCGCGAGCATCGGCAGGAAGACGAGCTGCCCCGTCGCCGTGCTGGCGGTGAGCAGCCCGATCACCAGCCCGCGCCGCGCCGAAAACCAACGCGTGGCGACGGTTGCCCCCAGCACCATGGCGGTGAGCCCCGTGCCGAAGCCCACGACCACGCCCCAGAACAGCGCCAATTGCCAGACCTCGGTCATGGCGAAGGAGCCGAAGACGCCGGCACCGATCAGTGTCAGCGCCGTCGCCGCCACACGGCGCAGGCCGAAGCGGTTCATGAAGGCCGCGGCGAAGGGCCCCATCAGCCCGAAAAGCACCAGCCGGATGGCGAAGGCCGAGGAGATATCGGAGGTGGACCAGCCGAATTCCTGTTGCAGCGGCCCGATGAGCACGCCCGGCGCGCCCACCGCGCCGGCCGTGACCAGCATGGTCAGGAAGGTCACGCCCGCCACCACCCAGCTGTAATGCACCCCCTTTCTGGCGAAGAAGGCGGGAAGTGCGGCGGAACGCGCCGCTGCGGGCATGGACATGGTCTCTCTCCAATTGCGGGCAGATACCTGCTTCAGTTGATGAAAATCAAAGCAATTCGTTGAGTTCTCGCAACATCTGCATTCGGTCCGCCCCGATGCGGGAGGCGATCTCGTCCTGACATTCTTGCCAGACCGGCTCCGCCTCGCGCAGCACGGCGAGGCCCTTGCCGGTCAGCGTCACCGCCGCCTCGCGCTGATCCTCCCCCCGCCCCGTCCAGGCGAGGCCGAGCTTCTCCAGCACGCGGATATTGCGGCCCATGGTCGAACGGTCGAGCACCAGCGCCCGCGCCAATTCCGTCAGGCTGACGGGCTGGTGGCGGGCGATGTTCCTGAGCAACGAGAACTGCGCGATGTTGATGCCGAAAGGCACCAGCGCGGCATCATAGATCGCCGCCATCTTCCGGCTCGCCGTCTTTAGGTGGGTGCAATGGCAAACCGTCATGATACGGGTATATACACGCAACCCGGGCCCGGTCAATCATTGCCATTGCGGCGCGTGGCTGCCGAGCGGCATGGCCGGGCCGTCCCAATAGGCGGGCGTCTCAGCCAGCCGCGCCGCATGTCGGACGGCGGTGAGCTTGCCATAGCCGCTCTCGCTCTGCTCGATCCGGTCCTGGACATCCTCGAGCTTCGGGTCCGGCGCGGAAAAGCCGTTCTCCACCCGCCCGAGGCTCCGAAGCCAGAGGCCGGTCCGCGCGAGCGAAACGCGCACGCGCCAGGAGCCGCCCTCCTCCGCCCGTCGCAGCAGCGCCGCCATGATGCCGAGGGCGAGCAGCGTGCCGCCGGCATGGTCCAGCGCCTGGGCGGGCAAGGCGCGGGGCGTCGCCTGGCCGGCCGCATCCGCCTCGTCGCGATTGATGCCGGTCGTGGTCTGCGTCAGGGAGTCGAAGCCGCGCTTCATCGCCCAGGGCCCGCTGAACCCATAGGCCGATAGCGAGGCATGGACGATACCAGGCGCGGCTGGCGGGCGCTCGGCCGCGAGTTCTTCCGCGCCGAAGCCGCGGGCCGCCAGCGCGCCGGGCCGGTAGGATTGCAGGAAGACATCGCCGCTCGCCGCCAGGGCCTTGAGCTGCGCGCGATCGGCCTCGTGCCGAAGGTCGAGCCGGGCGGTGCGCTTGCCACGGCCGTTATCGATCACCGTCGTGTCGATCTGCGGCAGATGCGGCGCGCTGATCTGCAGCACCTCCGCCCCATGCGCGGCCAGCACGCGCCCCGCGACGGGGCCCGCGATGATGCGCGCCAGTTCCAGCACCCGCAGGCCCTCCAGCGGCCGGCGCCCGGGCGGCAGCGGCGTGGGTGGGGCATCGCCGATGCGGTCGATGGCGATCAGCGGCTCGGCGGCGAGGGCCCGGGCCTGCGGCGTCGCGTCCCACTCGGCCTTGCTGCGCAGGGCGGCGACGACCATGCCCGCCTCGCTCGCCGCCGTCTCGAAATCCAGCGCCTTCCAGCGGAGCAGGGCTTCGGCCACGGCCTCCTTCGTGTCCTCGCAGCCGAGGATGCGCACCACGCCGGCGCGATGATGCGCGAAATTCGTGTGCAGCCGCACGAAGCCGCCATCGCCGCAGGGATAGAGGCCCGCAATCGGGTCCCATAATTCCGGCGCCTCGCCGCCGCCCACGCGCAGGTAGCGCTCCGAGCGGAACTCGATCGCCGCATCGCGCATGGAAATCGCGACGGCCTGCCGCGCTCCGCCCCGCCGCGCGAAGATTTCCGCCGCCGCCAGCCCCGCCGCGCCAATGGAGACGGCCGCCGCGGTGCCGATGGCGAAGGAGGAAGGCAGCACGGGCTCCTCTCCCTCGATCAGCAGGTTCGGCAGTGCATCGGCCGGCAGGCTGAGGCCGGACCAAAGGGTTTCGAGCGCGTCGCGAGCCGGGATTGTCATGGCCGCTTCCTCTTTCATTGCGATCGTGCAGCGCAGCATGGCACCGCTTCCCCGCCCTTCACCCGCGCCGGCGCCGCATGACCGCCCCGCGCCGCGAGATATTGGTGCAGCGCATCATGGCGGGCAGGCTGGCGGGCCAATCAAAAGGGGAACGCCCGCTCATGCAGATCATCCGCGACCTCGCCAGCCTGCGCGCGGCCACCGCGGCGCTACGGGCCGCCGGACGGCGCCTCGCGCTGGTGCCGACCATGGGCGCGCTGCATGCAGGGCATATCAAGCTGGTGACGGAGGGCCGAAAGCATGCCGATGCCGTCGCCGTCTCCATCTTCGTCAATCCGCTGCAATTCGGCCCGAACGAGGATCTCGCGAAATACCCGCGCGACGAGGCGGGCGACCTGGCCCAGCTTCGCGCCGCAGGCACCGATATCGTCTGGATGCCCTCGGTCGAGACCATGTATGGCCCCGATCGCGCCACGGTCATCCATGTCGAAGGCCCCGCCATCCCCTTCGAGGGCGAAATCCGCCCCGGGCATTTCGCGGGCGTGGCGACCGTCTGCACCAAGCTCTTCAGCCAGACCCAGGCCGATGTCGCGATGTTCGGCGAGAAGGATTGGCAGCAGGTGCAGGTAGTGCGCCGCGTGGTGGCCGATCTGGATCTGCCGGTGACAATCATCCCCGTTCCCACCGTGCGGGACGATGACGGGCTGGCCCTCTCCTCGCGCAACCGCCGCATCCCGCCCGAGCTGCGCGCCACGGCCGCGAAATTCCCGGCCCTGCTGCATGAGGCGGTGACGGCGATCCATGCCGGCGCGCCGGTCGAGGCGGCGCTGGAGGCCGCACGGCTCGGCATCGAGGAAGCCGGGATGCCGGTCGATTACGTGACCATCGTGGAGCCCGAGAGCCTCGGCCCCTGGAAGTCCGGGCCGGGCCGCCTGCTGGCCGTGGCGCGGATCGGCGATATCAGGCTGCTGGACAATATGGCGGTCTGAACCGCCCCAAAAAGCAAAGGCGGCCGCCCCGAGGGGCCGCCGCCTTTTGTGCATCCGGGCTTTCCCGGTGGAACTCAGCCGTTGATCGCGCCGACCGGAACGGTGCCGCCGGCGGCAGCCGCGGGGGCCTCATTCGCGGGCACCCAGATGATCTCGGCGCTCTCGCCACTACCCACCGTCACCGGCACCAGGTTCTGGCGGGGCGCCTGGCTCTGAACATTGGCGCCGTAGACGGCCTTGGTATCGCCGTTGAGCTGCTTCTGGTCGGCGACCACGCCACCGCCGAGCACGTTATGCGTCAGCGCGTCCGGGCCGTAATCGACCACGGCGGTTTCGGCATGGCCGCTGGTGATGGGGTAGCTGCGGTCACCCAGGTCACGGGCGAAGGCGCCGTTGGAGGCAAGGGCACCACCAGCGATGAGGGCGGCGGCGGCAAGGGTGCGGATCATGGACATCGTTCGAATTCCTGTTCGTTGCCCCCGAGGGGCTGAGTTGGGGGTAGCGGCCTGTGCCGCTGTCGTTGACCGGTATTTGCGCCCTGTCCTCGACGGTTCCCATTCTCGAAAAATGTTCGGCCCCCATGCTTGCACGCATGGATCGTTATGGAACCGATAGGTCATCACGCTTGGCGCAGACGCAGAAAAGGCGGCCGCCCTGGGGGCAGCCGCCTTTTTCATGCTTGGGCTCCGGGCTTTCCCCGGCCCGGATCAGCCGTTGATGGCGCCCACCGGGGCGGTCCCACCAGCCGCGGCCGAAGGAGCCTGGTCGGCCGGCACCCAGATGATCTCGGCGCTCTCGCCGCTACCCACGGTCACCGGCACCAGGTTCTGGCGGGGCGCCTGGCTCTGGGCGTTGGCGCCGTAGACGGCCTTGGTGTCGCCGTTCAGCTGCTTCTGGTCGGCGACCACGCCACCGCCCAGAACGTTGTGGCGCAGCGCGTCGGGGCCGTAATCGACCACCGCCGTCTCGGCATGGCCGGTCGTGATCGGATAGCTGCGCTCGCCCAGGTCACGGGCAAAGGCGCCGTTCGAGACAAGGGCACCACCGGCGATCAGGGCGGCGGCGGCAAGGGTGCGGATCATGGACATTGTTCTAGTTCCTGTTCGTTGCCCCTGAGGGGCTTGGGTTTCTGTTGGCGGCGATCAGCGCCGTCGTTGACCCGTATTTGCCCCCTCACCCGGCCCAGTCCCATTCCCGAAGTATGTTCCATCCCCATGCGCCGATGCATGGGGCGCCGCGCCCATGAAAAAAAGCGGCTGCCCCGGAGGACAGCCGCTCCAACTCCGCCGAGAACGCCCCGGTCAGTGAATTTCCGGCTCCGGCGTCGGGGCGCCGTGATGCAGGAAGTCCATGTCGCAGCCCTCGTCGGCCTGGGTCACGTGATCCAGGTAGAGCGAGGTCCAGCCGCGCGTATACTTGCGCTCGGGCGCCTTCCAGGCGGCGCGGCGGCGCTCCAGCTCCGCCTCGTCGACCAGCAAGTCGAGCTTGCGGTTCTCGACATCGAGCTTGATGAGATCACCATCCTGCACGAGCGCCAGCGGCCCGCCGACATGGCTCTCGGGTGCCACATGCAGCACGCAGGTGCCATAGGAAGTGCCGGACATGCGGGCATCGGAGAGGCGCACCATGTCGCGCACGCCCATCTTCAGGATCTTCTTCGGAATGGGCATCATGCCCCATTCCGGGAAGCCAGGGCCGCCCTGCGGGCCCGCCTGGCGCAGCACCAGCACGCTATCGGGCGTCACGTTCAGGTCCGGGTCGTCGAGCCGGGCATTCATGTCGTTATAATCGTTGAAGACCACGGCCGGGCCGGTGTGCTGCAACAGCTTCGGATCGGCCGCCGAGGTCTTGATGACGGCGCCGCGCGGCGCGAGCGTGCCGGTCAGCACAGCAAGCCCGCCTTCATCCTGCAACGGCCGATCGAGCGGGCGAATGATCTCCTCGTTATAGACCTGCGCATCGGCCAGTTCCTCGCCGAAGGTCTTGCCGGTGACATAGAGCGCCGACATGTCGAGGAAGGGCTCGATGCGCTTGAGGAACGCCTTGGAGCCGCCAGCGTAGAAGTAATCCTCCATGAGGAAGGTGTCGCCATTCGGCCGCAGGTTCGCGACGAGCGGCACGCGGCGGCTCAGCGCGTCGAAACGCTCGAGATCGAGCTTGAAGCCGCCGCGCCGCGCCATGGCGATGAGATGCGGAATGGCGTTGGTCGAGCCGCCGAAGGCCATGGTCGCCGTCACGGCATTGTCGATATTGGCCTGGGTCAGCATCTTCGCCGGGGTCAGGTCTTCCCAGACCATCTCCACAATGCGGCGGCCGGCTTCGGTGGCCATGCGCGGGTGATTGGCGTCTGAGGCGGGAATGGCCGAGGCGCCCGGCAGGGTCAGACCCATGGCCTCCACCGCAAGCATCATCGTCGCCGCCGTGCCGGCCGTCATGCAGGTGCCGAAGGAGCGGGCGATGCCCTTCTCCATGTCCTTCCACTGGGCGGGAGTGATGTTCCCGGCGCGAAGCTCGGCGTGATACTTCCAGACGTCGGAGCCGGAACCCAGCTTCTTGCCCTGCCAATTGCCCGAAAGCATCGGCCCGGCGGGCACCATGATGAAGGGCAGCCCGGCCGAAAGCGCGCCCATGGTCAGGCCCGGGGGCGTCTTGTCGCAGCCGCCGAGCAGGATGAGGCCGTCGCAGGGATGGCTGCGGGCCAGTTCCTCGGTCTCCATCGCCAGCATGTTGCGATAGAGCATGGAGGTCGGCTTCTGATACTGCTCCGTCACCGGATGGGCGGGCAGTTCGACCGGGAAACCGCCGGCCTGCCAGACGCCGCGCTTCACCTCCTCGGCGCGGACGCGGAAATGCGCGTGGCAGGGCGAGAGGTCGGACCAGGTATTGATGATGCCGATCACGGGCTTGCCGCGGAAATCCTCTTCCGAATAGCCCATCTGCAGCATGCGGCTGCGATGCCCGAAGGCGCGGAGGTCATCGACGCCGTACCAGCGGTGGCTGCGGAGTTCCTCGGGTTTCTTGCGGATGGCGGACATTGCTGGCGCTTTCCTCTCTATTCGACGCTTCGGCTTGGACCCTGCCATGGCAGCGCAGTCAGCGCCCGCTGTCCATGGGTGAGATGCCGATGATGACGTTGCAGCCTCAACCTGCCATCTGCTATAGCAGTTGGCAATGCTGTTCCCCGGCCCGTCTTCGGCATCGGCAGAACCAGCATCAACCTGGAGGAAGCAGCGATGACCGATCGCATCACCAAGGCCCTGGCCGGCATTTCAGGCATTCTCGTCACGCCCTTCGACACCAGCGATTCCCCGGCGCCGGAGCGGCTGAAGCCCATCATCGCGCGCTGCGTCGCCGCCGGAGTCGATGGCCTGACCATCAACGGCAATACGGGCGAGTTCTATTCCATGACCATCGCCGAGGCGGAGCGCATGCAGGCCGAGGTGCCGGCGCTGATCGACGGCAAGGCCGTGGTCATCGCGGGCGTGGGCCGCAGCGTGAAGGATGCCTGCCACCTCGCCTCCCGCGCCAAGGCCGATGGCGCCGAGGTGATCATGATCCATCAGCCGCCCGACCCCTTCGTGGCCCCGCGCGGCGTCGTCGCCTATGTCCAGCGCGTCACCGAAGCGGCCAAGGGCCTGCCGGTCATGCTCTATCTCCGCAATGACGGCATCGGCCTGCCCGCCATCGAGGCGCTGTGCCGCATCCCCGGTGTCGCGGGCGTGAAATGGGCCACCCCCAATGTCATGACGCTCGCCAAGGCCATCCATCGCGTCGGGCCGGGCGTGAATTTCGTCTGCGGCCTGGCCGAGCCCTGGGCGCCGCCCATGGCCGCCGTCGGCACCAAGGGCTTCACCTCGGGCCTGATCAACGTGGTGCCGGAGAAATCGGTCGCGATCCGCGATGCCCTGGCCGCCGGTGAATTCGCCCGCGCCAATGCCGAGATCCAGGCGATCGAGACCTTCGAGGCGCTGCGCGCCGAAGAGGGCAACGGCACCAATGTCTCCGTGGTGAAGGCGGCGCTGATCAAGAGCGGCATCGATGTCGGCCCGGCCCGTCCGCCCGCCGCCTGGCCGCTGACCGATGTCGCCAACAAGACCCTCGACGCCCTGCTCAAGGAGTGGGGCGTGGTGAAGAGCGCGGCGGCCTGATCGTCTGCGGCTCGCTTTTCTCCGGGGGCATCCCTATATGGGGCCCTCGGAGTTGATACAGACATGGCGAAGCCGAAGAAGAAATCCCTGCTCATCAGCCACGGCACCGCGGCCCAGAACCGCAAGGCGCGCTTCGATTACAAGATCGGCGAGACGCTGGAAGCGGGTGTGGTGCTGCTGGGGCCCGAGGTGAAGTCGCTGCGCGCCGGCCGCGCCGCGCTTGCCGACGCCTGGGCAGGCGAGCGCGACGGCGAGATCTGGCTGTTCAACACCTATATCCCGGAATGGCAGGCGGGCAGCTTCGTCTCCCGCTTCGAGCCGCGCCGGCCGCGCAAGCTGCTGCTGCACAAGAAGCAGGTGCGGGAGCTGACGGGCGCGATCACCCGCGAAGGCACCACGCTCGTGCCGCTCGAAATCATGTTCAACGACAAGGGCCGCGCCAAGGTCATCCTCGGTATCGCCGAGGGCAAGAAACAGCATGACAAGCGCGCCGCCATCGCCGAGCGCGACTGGCAGCGCGACAAGTCCCGCCTGATGCGGAACAAGGGCCGCGACGACTGAAGCCGGGGGCGGCAGAATCCGGCCGCCCCAACCAAATCTTTACATTTCCCATGGAAATTGCGCGCGCTCACTCAAGGAATGCGCGTCGCCATGGCGAAAACACGTCACTCGGTCGTCACTCTTCTGACCATAGCCTGTGCCATACCCCTCCTGGGCGTGCTGGGGCTGACCGGCTCGATGCTGCTTAATGCGACATCCGGCCTCGCCATCGCCGACCGGGCCGTGGCGACCACGGAGCTCGACGAGGCCTCTTTCGCCGCCATGCAGCGGATCCGCGCGGCCGGTGGCGAACTGATCACCCTGGCCCAGACGGGCGAGCGGCCTGTCGCCGAGATGGACAGGCTCTACAACGCCGCCGCCAATCAGATCCGCGATGCGGCCCTTGCCGTCGAGGGCGCGCCCGACCGTTCGGAAGCGGAGCGCGCTGCCATACCGGCCGTGAAGCAACGCCTCGCTCAGATGGACGAAGCCTATGCGAAAACCCGCCGCCAGGCGGAACTGCCGAAGGCCGAGCGCCGCGCGGAAGAGATCGGCGGCGTCACAGCGCCGAGCATCGCCCTCTCCGCCGCCCTCGCCACGTTGAGCGAAGCCATCTCCTCCGAAGTGAGGATGACAGACGGCACGCTGGCCGAACTCATCGCCATCCGGCAGGCTTCGTGGGATGCGCGCTCGGCCTATGGCCAACAATGCGCGCCGCTGCGCGCCGTCATCGCCGGCGGCAAGGCCATGAACGCCGAAGGGCTCGCCGAGATCGAGCGCCTGCGCTCGCGTTACGGCTTGGCCTTCGAGCAGCTGGGCACCCTGCTGCGCCGCCCCGGCGCGCCGGAGGCGCTGCGGTCCGCCGTCGCCACCGCCAAGGCGCAAGTCGAGACTTCGCAGCGCTGGCTGAGCGAGCAGGTCCAGCGCGTCGAGGCCAACGGCGCCCAGATGGCCGTGCCCGTCGCGACCTTCAACGAGCGCTGCGCGGCACCCTATGTCGCCCTCAACGCCATCGGCACCGGCGCCCTCCAGGCCGCGCGCGAGCATGCGAACTCCCTCCGGCGGGATGCCTGGCGCGAGGTGATCGTGGCGATCAGCGTGGTGGCGATGGGCCTTGCTCTCGGCCTCTGGGTGATCTGGCTGGTTCGCCGCCGCCTCGCCCGCCCCGTCGGCCAGCTTCGCCAGGCTCTGGAGCAGATGGCCGGCGGCGATTTCGCGACGCCGCTCACCCTGCCCGCAGCCAATGACGAATTCCGTCAGCTCGGCGAGGCGCTCGAGGCCCAGCGCCAGGCGACGGTCGAGGCGCAGGCGATGCGTGAGGCGGAAATCGCCCGCCAGCGCCAGGAAGTGGAGCGCGCCTCCACCGTCTCCGGCCTCTGCCAGGATTTCGAGAGCAATATCGCCGCCGTACTGCAGGAGCTCGACCAGGCCGGCGGCCAGCTCCGCAGCACCGCGACAGGGCTCCAGGGCCAGGCGACGGAAGCCGAGCGCGAGGCCGGCCTCGCCGCCGGTTCGGCCGGCGCCGCGATGGAGAATGTGAACACCGTCGCCGCCGCGGCCGAGGAACTCGGCGCCTCCATCCGCGAGATCGCCGCCCGCGTGCAGGCTTCCGCCACCGAGGCGCGCGGCGTGCTGGACCAGGCGAAGCGCAGCGCCACGGCCGTGCAGACGCTGACCAGTGCGGCCGACCGCATCGGCGAGGTCGTCTCGCTCATCCGCCGCATCGCGGGGCAGACCAATCTCCTCGCCCTGAACGCGACCATCGAGGCGGCCCGCGCGGGCGAGGCCGGCAAGGGCTTCGCCGTCGTGGCCGATGAGGTGAAGAACCTCGCCAGCGAGACGGCCCGCGCGACGGATGGCATTGCCGCCCTCGTCTCCGAGATCCAGGGCGCCACGGCCGGGACGGTCGAGGCGATGCAGGCCATCGCGGCCGGCATTTCCAGCATCGACGGCGCCTCGGCCGCCATCGCCGCCGCCGTGGAAGAGCAGAGCGTCGCGACGCAGGAGATTGCCCGCAGTGCTCAGCTCGCGGCTCAGGGCACGCATGAGGTGACGGGCGCGGTGGCCTCCGTCGCCGAAGGCAGCGTGCAGACGCGCTCGGCGGTCGGCGTCATGCAGAATGCCGTCGAGGAGCTCGGCCATACCAGCCGCTCCCTGCATGATCGCGTCGAGCGCTTCCTCGGGAGCGTCCGCGCCGCCTAAGGGCCCATGCATCGAAATCCCTCGCGGCGCGTTCTCTGCCTGCCTGCCGCGAGGGATGCATGACGCAGCCGCAAATCCTGGCCTTCCTGATTCTCGGCGGCATGATGCTGCTCTTCATCTGGGGGCGCTTCCGCTACGACATCGTCGCCATCATCGCCCTTCTCGCCTCGCTCGCCGCCGGCACGGTGGATGCGAAAGATGCTTTCAGCGGCTTCAGCGACGACATCGTGGTCATCGTCGGCAGCGCCCTGGTGGTGAGCGCCGCGGTCGCGCGATCCGGCCTCATCGAAAGCGCGCTCGGCTGGGTCACTCAGCGCGTCAGCCGCGTCGAAGGGCAGCTCGCGGTGCTGGTCGGCTCGGTGACGCTCCTGTCCGCGCTGGTCAAGAATATCGGCGCGCTGGCCATGCTCATGCCCGCCGCGCTCAAGATGGCCAAGCGCTCGGGCCATTCCCCTTCCCTGCTACTGATGCCCATGGCCTTCGGCTCGCTGCTCGGCGGGCTGATCACGCTGGTCGGCACCTCGCCCAATATCATCGTCTCCCGCGTGCGAGAGCAGATGGGCGGCGAGCCCTTCCGCATGTTCGATTATGCGCCGGTCGGGCTCGGGCTCTCGGTCGTCGGCCTGCTCTTCCTGCTGGTCGGCTACCGGCTCATCCCGCGCGATCGCCGCGCCTCCACCTCCATGGGCGAGGCGATCGACATCAGCGACTACAATACCGAGGCCAGCGTGCCGCTCGCCTCGAAAAGCGTGGGCCGCACGGTGGGCGAGATCATCAGCGACAGCGATGGCGGTGCCGTCATCACCGGCATCCTGCGCGGCGGCAAGCGCCTCGCCGCTCCGCTGCCCGACATGGCCGTGGAAGCCGGCGACACGCTGCTGATGCGGGGCGAGCCCGACGCGCTGGAGCGCATCGTCGTCACGGGTGAACTGGCCCTGGCCGGCCTCGAGCGCAACGCCGGCACCGAGACGGCGCCCGACAAGATCGGCATCATCGAAGCCGTGGTCATGCCCAATTCGCCGGTCATCGGCCAGAGCGCCGGGCGGATGGGGCTGCATACCCATCATGGCGTCAATCTCGTCGCCATCTCCCGCTCCGGCCAGCGCCTGTCGAAGCGGCTCAGCGAGACGATGCTGCATGCGGGCGATGTGCTGCTGGTCCAGGGCCCGCTCGAAATCCTGCCGGAGCAGATGCGCACCCTCGGCCTGCTGCCGCTGGCCGAACGCACCATTCGCCTCGGCAGCGTGCGCAAGGGGCTCATTCCCATCGTCATCCTCGCCGCCGCCATGGGGGCCACGGCGCTGGGGCTCGTGCCCGTCGCCGTCGCCTTCTTCGCGGCCGGCGGCCTCATGATGATCACCGGCGCCATCAGCCCGCGCGAGGCCTATGAGAATATCGAAGGGCCGATCCTGGTCATGCTCGGCGCCCTCATCCCCGTCAGCGAGGCCTTGCAGAAAACGGGCGGGACGGAGCTGATCGGCGCCTGGCTCTCGCATATCGCAACGGGCCTGCCCGCCTGGGGCGCCATGGCGCTTATCCTGGCGGCGGCCATGGCCGTCACGCCCTTCCTCAACAATGCCGCGACGGTGCTGGTGATGGCGCCCATCGCAGCGACCTTCGCCGATCAGCTCGGCTACCGGCCCGAAGCCTTCCTCATGGCCGTCGCAGTCGGCGCGGGCTGCGACTTCCTCACCCCGATCGGCCATCAGTGCAACACGCTGGTGATGGGCCCCGGCGGCTATCGCTTCGGCGATTACGCGAGGCTCGGCGCGCCGCTCTCGGCTCTCGTTCTGCTGGTGGGCGTGCCGCTGATCATGATGGTCTGGCCGGTGAAGTAAGGCAGGCCCTCAATCCACCGGCAGCCGCACCACGAAGCGGGCGCCGAGCACCTTGCCCTCGGCATTGCGGCGGTTCTCGGCGCTGATCCGCCCGCCCAGCCCTTCGACGATCTGGCGGCAGATCGAGAGGCCCAGGCCGGAATGCTGTCCGAAACGCTCGCCCTGCGGCCGCTCGGAATAGAAGCGGTCGAAGATATTCTCGAGCTTGGCTTCGGGAATGCCCGGCCCCTCATCCTCCACCGCGATCTCGATCATCGCGCCCGTCTGCCGCGCGCGGACGGTGACCTTGCCGTCATTGGGCGAGAAGGAGATGGCATTGCCGATCAGGTTCCGCAGCACCTGCACCAGCCGCCCCTCCACGCCCCGCACCACGAGGCCCTGCGGCGGCGCATCCAGCTCCATCACCGCCCCGCCATCCTTGCGAGTGGTGTTGTTCAGCTCGGCCAGGGTCGCGATGATCGGCCCGACATCCACCGGCACCGAGACCGTGCGCGAAAGTTCGGCGTCCACGCGGCTGGCATCGGAAATATCGGTGATGAGGCGATCCATGCGAACCACGTCCTCGCCGATGATCGTCAGCAGGCGGTTGCGGTTCTCCGGGTTCTCGATGCGCTTGAGCGTCTCGAGCGCGCTGCGCACGCTGGTCAGCGGGTTGCGCAGCTCGTGTGCCACATCGGCCGCGAAACGCTCATTGGCGTCGATGCGGCCCCAGAGCGCCGTGGAGGAGGCCTGAAGGTCCCGCGCCAGGATGCCGATCTCGTCGTCGCGCCGCAGCAGCGGCACCGGCACACTGCCCACGCGGCCCTTGCCCTGGCGCATCGCCGCCGCCGCGGCCGCCAGGCCCAGGATCGGCGAGGCGATGGTGCGCGCCAGGTAGATCGAGAGCGCCACCGTCAGCACCAGCGCGATGGAGAAGAGGCCCAGCACGCTTGCGCGGATCTCGAAGAGGCGCCCATCCACCTCCCGCGCCTCGCGCGTCAGCAGCACGATGCCCACGCCCTGGTTCGAGCGCCGCGCGGGCTCGGCGACGGAGACCAGCAGGCGGTTATCGGCCGTGCGGCGCACATAGGGGTTCACGCCGCCATCGAGGGCGAGGCGCAACTCCTCCCGCCGGTCCGGCCCGAGTTCCGGCTGCCAGTCGAAGGAGGGAGCGTCGGGCGTGAGATCGACCACCACTTCCGAATTCGGCGAGCCGCCCAGGATGGTGCGCGGCATCATCGAGAGCAGCTTGTCATAGACGCCGGCGACGATGCTGGCGAAGAAGCCGCGCTGGGCCGGGGCGGGCAGCGGCTCGGTGACGATGGCGCCGTTCACCCCCTCCGTCACGCGGCTATCGGCGACGAGCAGGCCCGAATTGTCAAAGAGCTTGGCCTGGGTATTGGCCGAGGGCTCCACCAGACGGCGCAGCAGCGGCCGGGCCAGTTCCGGCACTAGCACTGCGCGATCGTCCTGGATGCGCACGGCGGCTTCGGAAATACCCGCGGCATAGATCCGCGCCTGGGTCCGCAGCCCCTCGACCTCGCCGGCGAGAAGCCCGTTCTGATACTGGTCGAGATAGAGCAGCGAGGCGGCCAGCAGCGCGACCGGCACCGTGTTCAGCAGCAGGATGCGCTTGAGCAGCGGGGAGACGCGGCGCGGCATGCGCCGGACGGGGCGGCTCAGCCCCGCTTCCTCCTCTTCGGTATGCCGCTGGCCGCCATCGGGCATGGATCAGGCTTCCTTGTAGCGATAGCCGATGCCGTAGAGCGTCTCGATCATGTTGAAGTCGTTATCGACGACGCGGAACTTCTTGCGCACCCGCTTCACGTGGCTGTCGATGGTGCGGTCATCGACATAGATATTCTCGCCATAGGCGGCGTCGATCAGCTGGTCGCGGTTCTTCACCATGCCGGGGCGGGCGGCCAGCGCCTTGACGAGCAGGAACTCCGTGACGGTCAGTTGCACCTGCTGACCCTTCCAGAGGCAGGTATGCTTGGTCTCGTCCAGCACCAGGTCGCCACGCGCCATGATGCCGCCGGCCGGGGCGCCGCTGCCCTCGGCCTTGCCCGCCTCGTTGCGGCGCAGCAGGGCGCGGATGCGCTCCAGCAGCAGGCGCTGGGAGAAGGGCTTGGTGATGTAGTCATCTGCGCCGAGGCGCAGGCCCATCAGCTCGTCCAGCTCGTCGTCCTTGCTGGTGAGGAAGATCACCGGCAGGGCGGTGCGCTGGCGCAGGCGCTGGAGCAGCTCCATCCCGTCCATGCGGGGCATCTTGATGTCGAGCACGGCGAGATCGGCCGGCCGGGCCAGAAGCCCCTGCAGCGCGCTCTCGCCATCGGTGTAGGTGCGCACCGTGAACCCCTCCTGCTCGAGCGTCATCGAGACGGAGGTGAGGATGTTCCGGTCGTCATCCACGAGGGCGATGGTCGGCATTCGGCGGCTCCGGCCTTTGGTCTTGGCACAGCGGGTGCGGCGCGAGTCGGCACCGGCCCGTGCTATGCCATAGGTGGTTGATGGCGCGTCATTGTGGCGCAAACGGGGACGAGGTGGATATGGCGAAGGAAGAGGCGATCGTCGAGGCTCGCCGTCTGGTGCGGGCCGCGAAGTCCGGCGCGCTGGCCACCATCGCCGAGGGCCAGCCCTTCGTGAGCCTCGTCACCGCCTGCCCCGCGCCCGACCTTTCCCCGCTCCTCTGGCTTTCCTCGCTCTCGGCCCATAGCCGGCACCTGAAGGCGGAACCGCGCTGCTCGCTCATGCTGGAGGGCAGGCAGGACGGCCCAAACCCGCAGAAGAGGCCACGCGTTACCTTGCTGGGCGAGGTCTCGCCGGTGCCGGAGGCGCAGGTCGTGGAATTTAAGCAGAGGTTCCTCGCGCGACACCCTTACGCTTCTCTGCATGCAGAATTCACCGATTTCACGCTCTGGAAAATCACCATTTCAGGCGCGCATTTCGTCGGCGGCTTCGCCCAGGCGATGCGCTTCCGGCCCCAGGACCTGCTGCCGGACCCCGCCGCCGTTGCCGCGATCACCGCCGCCGAGCCCAGCGTTCTCGCTCATGTGAACGCGCGCCATGCCCCGCTTCTCGCCTTGATCGCAGCGCAACATGACGATTTCGGCTCCGCTCCGGCCGCCGGAGCATGGCGCCTCACCGCCCTCGATCCCGACGGATTTGACCTTTCACAAGGAGAAACGGTGCTACGCTTTCCTTTCGACCCTCCGCTCGACGGGCCGGACGAAATCGAGGCCGCGCTGCTGAAGGCCGGGGCCGACGCAGTTGCAAAGTCGCAAAGTAACTAACGAGTTCCATTGGCCAAATTTTCTTAGCTGCCATAATCTCGCCGTGCAGAACGCACATGGTTGGGCCATAGCAGCCGCAAGGCTGGTCCGCTTGCTGCTTCGCTTTCGGCCAATGTGCTCACGGGCATCTTTTTCTGGAGTCGCGATCGAATGACCGCTTCCGCCGTTCTCGCCGGTACCGGCGTCACCTCCGCTAACATGGTTCATGCGAACCTGACGGCCCCGGGGCTCATCGCGCATGCGATGCGCCGGGGCGAAGGCCGTCTCTCGGCGGATGGCGCCTTCATCGGCCTGACGGGCCAGCATACCGGCCGCTCCGTCGCCGACAAGTTCGTGGTCGACGAGCCCTCCACCACCAAGGAAATCTGGTGGGGCAAGGTCAACCAGAAGCTGGCGCCCGAGAAGTTCGAGGTCTTCGCCAAGCGCGTCCGCACCTATCTGGGCGAGCGCGAGGAGCTCTTCACGCAGGACCTTTATGCGGGCGCCGATCCGGCCCATCGCATCAAGGTGCGCCTGGTGACGACCAATGCCTGGCACGCCATGTTCGCGCGCAACATGTTCATCCGCCCGCCGGTGGAAGAACTGAAGGACTTCACGCCCGACTACACCATCCTGCACGCCCCGGAGCTGGACTCCGTGCCGGCCGAGGATGGCGGCAAGTCCTCCACCCTGATCGCCCTCTCCTTCGCGCAGAAGATCATCGCCATCGCCGGCACCAGCTATGCGGGCGAGATCAAGAAGTCGATCTTCACCGTCATGAACTGGCTGCTGCCCGCCAAGGGCGTGCTGCCGATGCATTGCTCGGCCAATGTCGGCAAGGCGGGTGACACGGCGCTCTTCTTCGGCCTCTCGGGCACGGGCAAGACCACCCTGTCGAGCGACCCCGAGCGCGCCCTGATCGGCGACGACGAGCATGGCTGGTCGGATACGGGCGTCTTCAACTTCGAAGGCGGCTGCTACGCCAAGGTCATCAAGCTCTCGAAGGATGCCGAGCCCCAGATCTGGGACGCCTCGCACCGCTTCGGCACCGTGCTCGAGAATGTGGTCGCCGATGAGCGCGGCCATGTGGACCTCGAGGACGGCCGCTATACCGAGAACACCCGCTCCTGCTACCCGATCGAGTTCATCCCGAACACGCAGCCGGGCGGCCAGGCGGGCCTGCCGAAGAACGTGGTGATGCTGACCGCCGACGCTTTCGGCGTGCTGCCGCCCATCGCCAAGCTGACCCCGGCCCAGGCGATGTACCACTTCATGTCGGGCTATACGGCCAAGGTCGCCGGCACCGAGAAGGGCCTGGGCAAGGAGCCGCAGGCCACCTTCTCCACCTGCTTCGGCGCCCCCTTCCTCCCGCGCCATCCGGAAGTCTACGGCAAGATGCTCGCTGAGCTGATCGCCCGCGACGGCGCCCAGGTGTGGCTGGTGAATACCGGCTGGTCGGGCGGCTCCTATGGCGTCGGCAGCCGCATGTCCATCAAGCACACCCGCGCCCTGCTGCGCGCCGCGCTGGATGGCTCGCTGGCCAAGGTGGAATTCGTGACCGATCCGTTCTTCGGCCTCGCCATGCCGAAGTCCGTCCCGGGCATCCCCGAGAATGTGCTGAACCCGCGCGAGTCCTGGGCCGACAAGGCGGCCTATGACGCGACGGCCAAGAAGCTGGTCGGTCTCTTCGAGAAGAATTTCGAGACCTTCGCCGGCGCCGTTTCCGAGGATGTGAAGGCTGCCGCGATCCGCGCCGCCGCCTGATCGCCCTTCGCGAGCGAGAACGAGCCCCGCACCCTCGGTGCGGGGCTTTTTTCATGCGCGCCGGCGCCTTATCTCTTCATGAACGAGGAGGAGCGCCCAATGCCCGATGGCTTCGCCCGTGGTGGCGGGGGTGGCGAGCCCGGCGGCAGGCCGGCGGCCACGAATGTTCTCGGCGGCCCGCTGCTGCCCTGTTCGGTCGCGCCCCTGACCGGCTTCTTCCGCGACGGCAGCTGCAATACCTGCGCCGAAGACCACGGCATGCACACCGTTTGCGCCGAGTTGACGGCCGATTTCCTCGCCTATTCGGCCTCGGTCGGGAATGACCTCTCCACGCCCCTGCCTCAATTCGGCTTTCCCGGCCTTAAGCCCGGGGATCGCTGGTGCCTCTGCGCCGGGCGTTGGGAAGAGGCCCGCAGGGCCGGCTGCGCGCCGAAGGTCCTACTGGAGGCCACGCATGTCTCGACACTACAGCTCGTAAAGTTGCAGGATTTGCTGGACCACGCGGCAAGTTGATAGTTGTCGCATAGGGCGCAACGAATGCGTCAGGTCCGTCCCAATCAATATTAACAACATATGTTAGCCTGCTAAGGTTTTTTTACCCTGCATTCATGGCCCTCGATTATCTGTACCGAGATGCGAATTCGTTGCAATTATCGTCAAGTGGACAGAATGTCACAAAAATCCATTTGTCCGCTTCCGTAAATTCTGTTGGCTTGTAACCAAGCCCTCTTCCGGCGTTACGAATCAAGCGCCGCTCCTCGTGTTTCCATTTTCTGGAAATGCGAGGCCCGTTCCGTTTGGCCGGCCAGGGCGTGATTCAATGTCAAGGGATGGTCATGCCCGCCACCACCCGCCGCCAATTGCTGTCCGCGACAGCCTTGGTCGCCTTCACCGCCACGCCGGCCTTCGCGCGCAGCGTGAGCAAGCGTCTCCCGTGGTCTCCGAACGACGTCTATCCCCAGGAGCAGGTTCTGCCGGGCCAGTACCGGTATCTGCTCCCCGAGGAAGTCGCGACCCTCGATGCCATCGTCAGCCGCTTCATCCCCGCCGATGATCTAAGCCCCAGCGGCAAGGACGCGGGCTGCACCGTCTTCATCGACGCCCAGCTCGCCGGCCCCTACGGCACCTATGAGTGGCTCTATATGAAGGGCCCCTTCTCCGATAAGCCGCTGCCGACTCAGGGCATCCAGTCACCGCTCACGCCGCGGGAGCAGTATCGCCAGGGCCTCGCCGCCCTCGCGCAATATTGCCGCGACACCTTCGGCGGCAAGCGCTTCGAGCAGCTCTCCGCCGAGGATCAGGACAAGCTCCTTCAGGGCATGGAGAAGGGCGAAATCCGCCTGCCCGGCCTCTCGGCGCCCAAGCTCTCCACCACGATGTTCTTCAACCTCGTGCTGCAGAACACCATGGAAGGCTTCTTCGCCGACCCCGTCTATGGCGGGAACAAGGACATGGTGGCCTGGAAGATGATCGGCTTCCCCGGCACGCGGTATGACTACCGTGACGTCCTGGCCAACCCCGGCAAGCCCTATACCAAGACGCCCGTCGGCATCACCGGCCGCCCCGAATGGAATAAGCCCGTATGAGCACCCGCCTCCCCAAGAAGGACGTCGTCATCGTCGGGCTCGGCTGGACCGGCTCGATCATGGCCTATGAGCTGTCCAAGATGGGCCTCGACGTCGTCGCCATCGAGCGCGGCCCGTGGCGCGATACGGCCAGCGACTACAATATCGGCACGGCTCCCGACGAGCTGCGCTACGCCATCCGGCAGGACATCTTCCTCCGCCCGGCGCAGACGACCGATACCGCCCGTAACAACATGAGCCAGGAAGCGCTGCCGATCCGCAAGTTCGGCTCCTACCTGCCGGGCAATGGCGTCGGCGGCGCGGGCGTGCACTGGAACGGCCATACCTGGCGCTTCTTCCCGAGCGACTTCAAGCTGCGCTCGCATTACGAGGAACGCTACGGGAAGAGCTTCATTCCCGAAGACATGACGATTCAGGACTACCCCGTCAGCTATGACGAGCTGGAGCCGCATTACGACTTCTTCGAGAAGGTCCTCGGCATCTCGGGCAAGGCCGGCAATATCAAGGGCGTCATCCAGGAAGGCGGCAATCCCTATGAGGGCTGGCGCTCGGATGAATACCCGACCAAGCCGCTGAAGCCGAACCTCGCGCAGATCAAGTTCGAGAAGGCCGCGAAAGAACTGGGGCTCAACCCCTTCCCGCTGCCCTCGGCCAATATCTCCGAGGCCTATACCAACCCCTATGGCCTGCGCCTCGCGCCCTGCACCTATTGCGGCTTCTGCGAGTGGTTCGGCTGCGCCAACTACTCCAAGTCCAGCCCGCAGACCTGCGTGATCCCGGCGCTGATGCGGCACACGAATTTCGAGGCCCGCACGCTTTGCGAGGTCACGAAGATCAACAAGACCCGCGACGGCAAGATGGCCAGCGGCGTCACCTATGTCGATGCCGAGGGCCGCGAGTTCGAGCAGCCGGCGGATATCGTGCTCGTCTGCGCCTATGCCACCTTCAACGTGCGCCTGCTGATGCTCTCCAAGCTCGGCACGCAATACGATCCGGTGACGGGCAAGGGCACGCTGGGCCGCAACTACGCCTATCAAACCAATGCGGGCGTGACCGGCTTCTTCGACAAGGACACCTATTTCAATCCCTTCGCCGGCGCCGGCTCGCTGGGCATGATGCTCGACGACTATAACGGCGACAATTTCGACCACGCGAAGCTCGGCTTCGTCGGCGGCGCCAATATCAACTGCAACACCCCGCATGGCCGCCCGATCGCGGGCCGCACCGTGCCGCCGGGCACGCCGCGCTGGGGCTCGGAGTGGAAGAAGGCGAATGCCGAGGCCTATGGCCATTCGCATGGCGTCGGCTCGCAGGGCAGCTCGATGGCCTATCGCGACGTCTATCTGGACCTCGACCCGACCTATACCGACCGCTTCGGCAATCCGCTGATGCGCATGACCTTCGACTTCAAGGAAAACGATTTGAAGATGTCGCGCTTCATCGTCGACCGGACGGAGGAGATCATGAAGGCGATGGGCCCGAAGCGCATCGTGAAGTCCTATAAGTCCGGCCCCTGGAACGTCGTGCCCTACCAGACCACCCACAATACGGGCGGCGCTGTGATGAGCTCGACACCGGACAAGGGCGTGGTCAACCGCTACGGCCAGCATTGGGACGCGCCCAATGTCTTCGTCACCGGCGCCTGCCTCTTCCCGCAGAATTCCGGCTACAACCCGACGGGCACCGTCGGCGCACTGACCTACTGGACGCTTGACGCCATCAAGAACCAGTACCTGAAGAACCCTGGCCAGGCCCTGGTGGACGCATGATGCGCAAGTCCTTCTTCGCGGCGACCATGCTCGCCACCGGCCTCTTCGCCGCGACGGGCGCGAGGGCCGAGCCGGACAACTTCACCGAGGTCGAGCGCGGCCGGCAGTTGTCCGTCGCGGGCGACTGCATGGGCTGCCATATCGGCCCCGACGGCAAGTCCCTCTCGGGCGGCCATATGCTCGAGACGCCCTTCGGCAATATCTCGGTGCCGAACATCACGCCGGATAACGAGACGGGCATCGGCCGCTGGTCGGCCGCCGATTTCGACAAGGCCATGCGCCAGGGCATCGCCCCGGGCGGGATGCATCTCTACCCGGCCTTCCCCTATACGGCCTTCGCCAAGATGAGCCGTCAGGATACCGACGCCATCTATGCCTATCTGCGGGCGCAGGACGCGGTGCGGAACCCGGTGAACCGGGATACGCTCCCCTTCCCCTTCAACATCCGCATGGCGATGATCGGTTGGAACATGCTGAACTTCACCCCGGGTGAGTTCAAGCCGGACCCGAACAAGTCGGCCGAGTACAATCGCGGCGCCTTCCTCGTCGAAGGCCCGGCGCATTGCGGCCTCTGCCACACGCCGCGCAACTTCATGGGCGGCGACAAGTCCGGCGCCCATCTGGAAGGCGGCGATCTGCAGGGCTGGTTCGCGCCCGACATCACGGCCAATAACCGCGTGGGCCTCGGCTCCTGGTCCATTGCCGAGATCGTCGAATACCTGAAGACCGGCAGCAACGACCGCAGCGCGGCCAGCGGCCCGATGGCGGAAGTGGTGCAGTATTCCACCAGCCAGATGCCGGAAGCCGATCTGCGCGCGATCGCGACCTATCTGAAGGAGCGCGGCGCCTCCAACGCCCCCGCTCCCCAGCCCGTCGCCGCGACGGATGACCGCATGAAGCGCGGTGCCGCCATCTATGACGACACCTGCGCCGCCTGCCATGCCGGCAACGGCCAGGGCGCGCCGGGCATCTTCCCGCGCCTGGCCAATAACCAGAACATCCTGCAGGCCGACCCCACGGCCATCCTCCGCGTCGTCCTCCAGGGCGCGCAGGCGGTGGGCACGGATGCCAAGCCGACCACGCCGGCCATGCCGTCGCTCGGCTGGCGCCTGAACGACCAGCAGGTGGCCGATGTGGCGACCTATATCCGCAACAGCTGGGGCAATGCCGCCCCGGCCGTGACGGCGGATCAGGCTAAGGCCATGCGCGAGCGCACCGATGGCGTCGCGATGTTCGAAGGCATCCGCGGCGGCCACTGAGTATCGCTGACACAAGAAAGGGGCGCCCTTCGCGGGGCGCCCCTTTTTCGTTTCTGCGTCTTGGAAAAATCAGGCCGGGGTGAAAACCGGCATGAAAAGCGTCTCGTCATCGGTCGGCGCCCAGGCGAGCTTCACCTTCTGCCCGACCTTCAGCGCATCCGCGTCGCAATCGACGATATTGGTCAGCATGGTGGGGCCCTCGGCCAGGGTCACATAGGCCACCACATAGGGTTCCTTCGTCCGCATCACGCTGTAGCTGTAGAGCGTGCCCTCGCCGCTGGCCTCGCGGAACTCGATCACCTCGCTCATGCTGAAAGGGTCGGTCTGGCGCGGATAGTGATGCGCGAAGCCGCTTTCCGGGCAGAAGCCGTAGATCAGCTTCTTCTCACGCATCGCATCGAAGGCTTCCTTGCAGCCGGGGTCGATCTCGGGCGCCTTGAGGCTGCGATTGCCGATCGGGGTCGTCATAGCCGTCACTCCCTCTCCAGGATGAGCGTCGCGCTGCCATGGCGCGTGCCGAGATTACCGCCGGTGCCCTGCGCGAGGGCGAGATCGCAATTCTTCACCTGCACGGCCGGATGGGCCTCCCCGCGCAATTGCCGCACCGCCTCGATCACCTTGGTGATGCCGCCGCGATTGGCCGGATGGTTGTTGCAGAGCCCGCCGCCATCGGTGTTGAAGGGCAGCTGACCGACGCCGCTGATGAGATTGCCGTCCGACACGAATTTGCCGCCCTGCCCGCGCTCGCAGAAGCCGAGATCCTCGATCTGCTGGAGCACGGTGATGGTGAAGCTGTCATAGATCGAGGCATATTTGATATCCGCGGGCTTAACCCCTGCCTCCTCGAAGGCGCGCGGGCCCGACCAGGCGGCGCCGGAATAGGTCAGGTCGATCCGCCCGCCATTCTGGTGCTTCACCGCCTCGCCCGCGCCCTTCACCTTGACGAGCGGGCGCTTGAGGGAACGCGCGATTTCGGGCTTGGCGACGATCAGCGCGCCGCCGCCATCGGAGATGACGCAGCAATCCAGCCGGTGCAGCGGATCGGCGACGAGCGGGGAATTCACCACATCCTCCACCGTCACCACCTTCCGCAGCATCGCATGCTCATTGTGCTGTGCATGATGCGAGGCCGCGACCTTGATCCAGGCGAGTTGTTCGCTGGTGGTGCCGTATTCGTACATGTGCCGCATCGCGACCATGGCGTAGCAATTGGCGATGGTGCGGCCATAGGGCAGTTCGAAGGGCTCATCCGGCACGCCCGTGCCCCAGCTCCGCGCCGTGGTGCCCGTCGCCATGCCTTCCGAGCGCGGGCGCCCGGCCAGCGTGATCAGCGCCACGTTGCACTTGCCCATGGCGATGGCCTGGGCGGCATGGGAGACGTGAATGAGATAGGAGGAGCCGCCCGTCTCGGTACTGTCCACGTGGCGCACGTTCAGGCCCATATAGTCGAGCAGCGATGTGGCGCCCATGCCGGGGGCGTCGCCGGCGCAGAAATAGCCGTCCACATCCTCCTTGGTCAGCCCGGCATCGCGCAGGGCGCCCAGAGCGCATTCGGCATGGAGCTGCGCGATGGATTTGTTTTCCGCCTTGCGCATCGGGTGCTCATAGGCACCGACGATATAGGCGCGGCCGTTGATGCTCATGGCGCCGCGTGTCTCCGCATGGTTTTCGTTGCCATGACGGGACACGCGCCCTACCCCGCCGTCAAGCCGGAATGGCGCGATTTATGAAACCATGTTCCGAAGAGCAGAAAATCACTCGGTGCAGTCGAGCAGCGGCCCCAGTTGTTGCATCCGCTGCCGGATGGTCGAGGCGCGCCCCTGCAGATAACCGCTCGGCCGGCCGGCATCCCATTCCAGCGGGTTGGGCAGCACCACGGCGAGTTGGGCGGCCTGCTGCTGGGTAAGCTCGGCCGCGGAGCGGTTGAAGAAATGCCGCGCCGCCGCCTCGGCGCCATAGATGCCGGGGCCGAATTCCACGCTGTTGAGATAGACCTCCAGCACCCGCTTCTTCGAGAGCAGCAGCGCCACCTGCGGCGTCAGCCAGGCCTCCACCACCTTCCGCACCGGGTCCCGCCCCGGCCAGAGGAAGAGGTTCTTCGCGGTCTGCATGGTGATGGTGCTGGCCCCCCGCGGCCGGTCGCCATCGGCGGCGCGGGTGATCTGCTCCCAGAGCGCCGGGAAGTCGAAGCCGAGGGGCTGGCGGCAGAACGTATTGTCCTCCGACGCGATCACCGCTCGCGCAAGGGCTGGGTCGATTCGGTCATAGGAAACCCAGTCATGGGCAATCCCATGCCCCTGAACGGCGCGGATGAGCATGAGCGGCGTGACCGGCACGGGCACCACGCTGAAGACCAGGATCAGCAGCGGCGGCCCGAGCAGGACCAGCGCCAGGAGGCGTCGCAACCACATGGATCGAGGCGTAACCGCGCCACCGCCAAGGTCAAGAGGCCCCAGCAAAGCTCGTCGCTTAATGATTGATAAAATCTATCGAAAGCGCGAACACTATCTATTTTGTTTATTTGCATGCGGTCTATATGTTGCACCGCATGGTCGCAGTGGCCTGACGCTGCGACGGTTCAGACAGGAGATCGCATGTCCGTCATCAACACCAAGATCAAGCCGTTCAAGGCCCAGGCCTACAAGCAGGGCAAGTTCATCGAGGTGACTGAGCAAGACGTGCTCGGCAGCTGGGCCGTCTTCTTCTTCTACCCGGCCGACTTCACCTTCGTCTGCCCGACCGAGCTGGGCGACGTGGCCGATCACTACGAAGAGCTGCGCAAGCTGGACGTCGAGGTCTACTCGGTGTCGACCGACACGCATTTCGTGCACAAGGCGTGGCACGACGCCTCGGAGACCATCGGCAAGATCCAGTACACCATGCTGGGCGACCCGACGCATGAGATCAGCCGCAACTTCGAGATCCTCCGCGAGGGTCAGGGCCTGGCCGATCGCGGCACCTTCATCGTCGACCCCGAGGGCGTGATCCAGGCCGTCGAGATCACCGCCGAGGGCATTGGCCGCAACGCCAAGGACCTGCTGCGCAAGATCAAGGCCGCCCAGTATGTCGCCGCCCATCCGGGCGAAGTCTGCCCGGCCAAGTGGGAAGAGGGTGAGGCCACGCTGGCCCCGTCGCTCGACCTCGTCGGCAAGATCTAATCCCTGACCGCTGCCCGCCCTTTCGAGGGCGGGTGGCCGCAAGCTGGTGCTGCCCCCCTCCTCGCAGCGCCCGGCCGCCCCGCCTCCCCCCACCAGATGGCGAGGCGGCCACCCCTTCTCCGCTCCCCTGATCCTCTCAAGCCGGAGTAAAGACGCGTGCTGGATGCCTCCCTGAAGACTCAGCTCAAGGCCTATCTGGAGCGGGTTGTCCGTCCCATCCAGATCACCGCCTCCGTCAACGACAGCCCCAAGTCCAAGGAGATGCTCGCGCTTCTCAAGGATCTTCAGGAGGCGTCGGCGAAGATCTCCGTCGTGGAGACGCGTGACGATGGCGAGCGCGCCCCTTCTTTCGCGCTGACCAGCCCCGGCCATGACATCAGCCTGCGCTTCGCGGGCCTGCCGATGGGCCATGAATTCACCTCGCTCGTCCTCGCCCTCCTGCAGGTCGGCGGCCATCCTCCCAAGCTGGAGAAGGCCCTTCTCGACCAGGTGAAGGATCTGGACGGCGACTTCGTCTTCGAGACCTATTTCTCCCAGTCCTGCCAGAACTGCCCCGAGGTGGTGCAGGCACTGAACCTGATGGCCGTGCTCAACCCCGGCATCAAGCACGTCGCGATCGATGGCGCCGTCTTCCAGAAGGAAGTCGAGGAGCGCCAGGTCATGTCCGTGCCGACCATCTACCTGAACGGCGCCGTCTTCGGTCAGGGCCGGATGGGCGTGGAAGAGATCGTCGCCAAGCTCGACACGGGCGCCGCCGCCCGCGAGGCCAAGAAGCTCTCCGCCGAGAAGACCTTCGACATGCTCATCGTCGGCGGTGGCCCCGCCGGTGCGGCGGCGGCCGTCTATGCGGCGCGCAAGGGCATCCGCACGGGTGTCGCGGCCGAGCGTTTCGGCGGCCAGGTGCTCGACACCATGGCGATCGAGAATTTCATCTCCGTGCCGCATACCGAAGGCCCGAAGCTGGCCCTCGCGCTTGAGACGCATGTTCGCGAAAATGACGTGAAGATCATGAATCTTCAGCGCGCGGCCGAGCTGAACGGCGAGAACGGCCTCTTCACCGTCACTTTCGAAAGCGGCGCCGTGCTGACCGCCAAGAGCGTGGTGCTCTCCACCGGCGCCCGCTGGCGCCAGATGGGCGTGCCCGGCGAGGAGCAGTATCGCAACAAGGGCGTCGCCTACTGCCCGCATTGCGATGGCCCGCTCTTCAAGGGCAAGCGCGTCGCGGTGATCGGCGGCGGCAATTCGGGCGTCGAAGCGGCGATCGACCTGGCCGGCATCGTCAGCCATGTCACGCTGCTCGAGTTCGACACCAAGCTCCGCGCCGATGAGGTGCTGCAGCGCAAGCTCCGCAGCCTGCCGAACGTCACGGTGCTGGTCTCGGCCAAGACGACCGAAGTGCTGGGCGATGGCCAGAAGGTCAACGGCCTCCAATATGAGGACCGCGTCTCGGGCCATATCCACACCCTGCCGCTGGAAGGCATTTTCGTGCAGATCGGCCTGCTGCCGAACACGGAATGGCTGAAGGGCACGCTGGATCTCTCCCCGCGCGGCGAGATCATCGTGGACACCCATGGCCAGACCTCGCTCCCCGGCGTCTTCGCGGCCGGCGATTGCACGACCGTGCCGTATAAGCAGATCATCATCGCAGCCGGCGAAGGGGCCAAGGCCTCCCTCGGCGCCTTCGACTACCTGATCCGCAGCTCCGCCCCCTCGGCTTCGGCCGCGGAAGCCAAGGCGGCCTGACTGCCCGGCGCCCGCTCCGGCGGGCGCCGTTCCACCAGAAAGCGCGCATGAACCTTCGAGAACTGCAGTATCTCGTGGCCTTGGCCGACCACCGGAATTTCCGGCGGGCCGCCGAGGTGTGCCTCGTCAGCCAGCCCACCCTCTCCACCCAGATCCGCAAGCTGGAAGAAGAGCTGGGGGTCACGCTATTCGAACGCTCGCCCCGCAACGTGATGCTCACCCCGGCCGGGCAGGATGCCGTCGCCCGCGCGCGGCGCATCATGCATGAGGTGCAGCATATGAAGGAGGCCGCGCGCCGCCTCCGCCGCCCCGAATCCGGCACCGTGCGCCTGGGCGTCTTCCCGACGCTGGGGCCCTATCTCCTGCCGCATGTCATGCCGCTGATCCGGGAGCGTTTCCCGGAGCTTGAGCTGCTGCTCACCGAGGAGAAGAGCGACCCGCTGCTGGAGCGCCTGCGCGAGGGCAAGCTCGACGCCGTCCTGCTCGCGCTGCCCGTCCATGACGCCCAGCTTCACTGCGAGTTGCTCTTCGAGGAACCCTTCTTCCTCGCCGTGCCGAGCAGGCATGAGCTCTCGCGCCGCGACAGCCTGAGCATGGAGGAGCTGTCGCAGCTCAACCTCATGCTGCTGGAAGACGGGCATTGCCTGCGCGACCAGGCGCTAGAGGTCTGCCACCTCTCCGGCGCGCGCGAGAAATCCGAATTCCGGGCAACGAGCCTCGAGACGCTGCGCCAGATGGTGATGTCGGGCGTTGGGCTGACGCTGATGCCCGCGCTGGCCGTGCATGGCGCGGCGCCCGTGCCGGATAGCCTGCACCTGCTCCGCTTCAGCGACGCGCAGCCGAGCCGGAAAATCGCACTGGTCTGGCGGAAGACATCGGCGATGGAGCCGCTGCTAATGCAGCTGGCGGGAGTGCTGAAGAGCTTGCCGGAAGGGCTTCTGGAGGCCTGAAGCTGGAAGGGCTTTGCCCTTCCAGACCATCCCACCAGGAGGCTGAGCCTCCTGGACCTGCATTAGTTGCGGGGTTCGGGGTGGTCACACCACCCCGGCGGGGGCGTGGGGGCAGCGCCCCCACAGAGCACCATCACAGATGGATCATGCGCCCGTAAGCATCGAGCACAGCCTCATGCATCGACTCCGACACGGTCGGATGCGGGAAGACGGTGTTGATCAGCTCCGCCTCCGTCGTCTCCAGCGTGCGGGCGATGGTGTAGCCCTGGATCATCTCCGTCACTTCCGGGCCCACCATATGGGCGCCCAGCAGCTCGCCGGTCTTGGCGTCGAAGACGGTCTTGATGAAGCCCTCGGGCTCGCCCATCGCGATGGCCTTGCCATTGCCGATGAAGGAGAACTTGCCGACCTTGATCTCGTGGCCCTTCTCCTTGGCCTTCGCCTCGGTCAGGCCCACGGAGGCCACCTGCGGACGGCAATAGGTGCAGCCCGGGATATTGCCGACATCCATCTCATGCGGGTGCAGGCCGGCGATATGCTCGACGACCATGATGCCCTCATGGCTCGCCTTATGCGCCAGCCAAGGCGGCGCCGTCAGGTCGCCGATGGCATAGACGCCTGGCTCGCCGGTGAAGCCCATCGCATCGGTCACGACATGCGTGCGCTCGACCTTGATCTTCGTGCCCTCGAGGCCGATGCCCTCGACATTGCCGACGATGCCCACGGCCGAGATCAGGCGATCGGCGGTGATCTCGCTGACCTTGCCCTTCACCTCGACGACGGCGGTGACGCTGTCGCCGTTCTTGCGCACGCCCTGCACCTTCGCATCGGCGAGCACGGTCATGCCCTGCTTCTCGAAGGACTTATGGACGAAGGCCGAGATGTCCTTGTCCTCGACCGGCAGGATGCGGTCCATCGCCTCGATCAGCGTGACCTTGGCGCCCATGTTCAGGAAGAAGGAGGCGAATTCGCTGCCGATGGCGCCCGAGCCGATGACGATCAGGCTCTTGGGCATCGCCGGCGCCACCAGGGCCTCGCGATAGGACCAGATCAGCTTGCCATCCGGCTCGATGCCCGGGATGACGCGCGCGCGGGCGCCGGTCGCGAGGATGATGTTCTTCGCGCCATAGGTCGTGGTCTTGCCATCCTTCGTGACGGCAACCTTGCCCGTGCCGGCGAGCTTGCCCTCGCCCTCGATCACGGTGACCTTGTTCTTCTTCAGCAGATGCTTCACGCCGCCCGAAAGCTGGGCCGCGACGCCGCGGCTGCGCTTCACCACCTTGGCGAAGTCGAAGCGCACATTGTCGGCCGCGAAGCCATAGGCATCGAGCGTGTGCAGCAGGTGGTTGATCTCGGCCGAGCGCAGCAGGGCCTTGGTCGGGATGCAGCCCCAGTTGAGGCAGATACCGCCGAGGCTCTCGCGCTCGATGATCGCGACGCTCATCTTGAGCTGGGCGGCGCGGATCGCGGCCACGTAGCCGCCCGGGCCAGAGCCCACGATGATCAGGTCGAAGCTTTGGTCGGCCATGGTTTCAGGCTCCAGCGGCGAGCTTGTCGAGCGCCTCGCCGTCAACGCGTTGGATTGTCCATTCCTCCATCCCGCGCGCACCGAAGGCGCGATAGGCGGCGATGGCGGGTTCGTTCCAGTCGAGCACGCTCCATTCGAGGCGCGCCCCACCCTCCTCCTTCACCTGCGCGGCGAGCTTGCGGAAAATGGCCCGCGCGATGCCCTTGCCCCGATGGGCCGGCTCCACGAAGACATCTTCCACCCAGATCCCGTGCTTGGCGGCAAAGGTCGAAAAGGTGCGGTAGTAGACGCACATGCCGACGGCACTGCCGTCGACCTCGGCGATGATGGCGCCCGCGCGGGGCGTCTCGCCGAAGAGGGCACGGTGGAAAAGTTCCTCCGTGCCCTTGGCCTCGTCTGCGAGATGCTCGTATTCGGCCAGCGCCCGCACGAGACGGAGGATCACCGGCACATCGGCCGGCACCGCCGCTCGCAGGGCGAAAGCCGCGCTCATCAGAGCATCAGGCTCAGCGGGTCTTCGATCACGCCCTTCAGGGCCTGCATGAACTCCGCCGCCAGCGCGCCGTCGATGACGCGGTGATCGACCGAGAGGGTGCAGGTCATGACGGTGGCGATCGTCAGCGCGCCGTTCTTCACCACGGCCCGCTGCTCGCCGGCGGAAACCGCCAGGATGCCGGCCTGAGGCGGGTTCACGATGGCCGCGAAGTCCTTCACCCCGAACATGCCCATGTTCGAGATGGAGAAGCTGCCGCCCTGGAACTCCTCCAGCTTGAGCTTGCCGGACTTGGCGCGCGCCGCCAGGTCCTTCATCTCTTCGCTGATGGTCGCCAGGCCCTTGCGGTCCGCGCCCTTGACGATCGGCGTGATGAGCCCGTCCGGGATCGACACGGCGACCGAGATATCCACGTCATGGAGCTGGAGGATGGCGTCATCCGTCCACATGGCGTTGACGTTCGGGTAGCGGCGCAGCGTCGCGGCGACGGCCTTGATCACCAGGTCGTTCACCGAGAGCTTGTAGGCGGGCTTGCCTTCCTTGCTCTTCGGCGCACGGTCATTCAGGTCGGCGCGCAGCTTGAGCAGCGCGTCGAGCTCGAAATCCATGGTGACGTAGAAATGCGGGATCGTCGCCTTGCTCTCCGAGAGGCGCTTGGCGATGACCTTGCGCATCGAGGAATTCGGCACGGCCGTATGCGGCACGTTGATCGCGACCGGCGCGGCCTTGGGCGCGGGGGCCGCAGCCGGAGCGGCGGCCTCGGCCTTCGGCGTGGCAGCGGCCGGCTTCGGCGAGGCGATGGCCGCTTCCACATCGCTCTTCACGATGCGGCCCTGCGGGCCGGAGCCCTTGATCGACGAGAGCTCGACCCCGGCCTGCTGCGCCATGCGGCGGGCGAGCGGGGAGACGAACACGCGATCGCCGGAAGCGGAGGCCGCCTGGGGGGCCGGCGCGGCGGGCGCCGCCTCGGCCTTGGGGGCGGGAGCCTCTTCCTTGGCCGGGGCGGCAGCCGCCTTCGGCGCCGGCGCGGCGGCGCCCGAAGGAACCGCCTCGCCTTCCTCGACCAGGATGGCGATGGGGTCATTGACCTTCACCGCCGCCGTGCCGCCCGGAACCAGGATCTTGCCGAGGATGCCCTCGTCGACGGCCTCGACTTCCATCGTGGCCTTGTCGGTCTCGATCTCGGCGATGATGTCGCCGGCCTTGACCTTATCGCCCTCGTTCTTCAGCCAGCGCGCGAGCGTGCCCTCCGTCATGGTGGGCGAGAGCGCCGGCATCAGGATATTGGTCGCCATGTGACTGTTCCCCTGCCCGAGCCGGTTACTTGTAGGTCACGCGCTTGGCGGCATTCACCACGTCATCGACGCGCGGCAGCGCCAGCTTCTCGAGATTGGCGGCATAGGGCATCGGAACGTCGAGGCCCGCCACGCGCGCCGGCGGCGCGTCGAGATAGTCGAAAGCGTTCTCGATGACCTGCATGGCCACTTCGCCGCCGATGCCGGAGAAGGCCCAGCCTTCCTCGACGGTGACGAGGCGGTTGGTCTTCTTCACCGAGGCCACGATGGTGTCGATGTCCAGCGGGCGGATCGTGCGGAGGTTGATGACCTCGGCCGAAATGCCCTGCTCGGCCAGCTTCTCGGCCGCCTGGAGGGCCAGGCCCACCTCGATCGAGAAGGCGACGATGGTCACGTCCGTGCCCGCGCGCTCGATCTTCGCCTTGCCGATGGGGAGGATGAAATCCTCATCCGTCGGGCAGTCGAAGGTCTGGCCGTAGAGGATCTCGTTCTCGAGGAACACGACCGGGTTCGGATCGCGGATGGCGGCGCGGAGCAGGCCCTTGGCGTCAGCCGCCGACCAGGGCGCGACCACCTTCAGGCCCGGCACATGCGCGTACCAGGAGGCGTAGCACTGGCTGTGCTGCGCGGCGACGCGGGCCGCGGCACCGTTCGGGCCGCGGAAGACGATCGGGCAGCCCAGCTGGCCGCCGGACATGTAGAGCGTCTTGGCCGCCGAGTTGATGATCTGGTCGATGGCCTGCATCGAGAAGTTGAACGTCATGAACTCGACGATCGGCTTCAGGCCCGTGAAGGCCGCGCCCACCGCCATGCCCGTGAAGCCATGCTCGGTGATCGGCGTGTCGATGACGCGCTTCGGGCCGAACTCGTCCAGCAGGCCCTGGCTGATCTTATAGGCGCCCTGATACTGAGCGACTTCCTCACCCAGCAGGAACACCTTGTCGTCGGCGCGCATTTCGGCGGCCATGGCATCGCGCAACGCCTCGCGGACGGTGATGGGCTTGGTCGGGCCCCAGTCCTTCTCGGGCGCAGCCGGGGCGGCGGCGACCGGTGCGGGCGGCGCCTTCTGCTCCTGGCCCGGAGCGACCTCACCCTTGGGCGTGTCGCCCTTCGGGCCGTCGGCGGCGGGCGCGGCCTTGGCGGGCTGGCCAGCACCGCCATCCAGCTCGGCGATCGGCGTGTTCACGGCCACGCCCTCGGTGCCCTCGGCGACGAGGATCGAGGTCAGCTTGCCCTCGTCCACGGCCTCGACTTCCATCGTGGCCTTGTCGGTCTCGATCTCGGCGATGATCTCGCCGGCCTTCACCGCGTCGCCTTCCTTCTTCAGCCAGCGCGACAGCTTGCCCTCGGTCATGGTGGGCGAGAGCGCCGGCATCAGGATCTGAACGCCCATCTTACTTCGTCTCCACCAGGATATCGGTCCACAGCTCGCTCTCGTCGGGCTCGGGCGAGGTCTGGGCGAATTCAGCCGAGTCAGCGACGATGGCCTTCACCTCGTCGTCGATCACCTTCAACTCGTCCTCGGTCGTGCCGTTCTTCAGCAGCAGCGCGCGGACGTTCTCGATGCAGTCATGCTGCTCGCGCATCTTCTGCACTTCCTCGCGGGTCCGGTACTTCGCTGGGTCCGACATGGAGTGGCCGCGATAGCGATAGGTCTGCATCTCGAGGAGGTACGGGCCATTGCCGGCGCGGCAATGGGCCACGGCACGCTCGCCGGCCGCCTTGACGGCCAGCACGTCCATGCCATCGACCTGCTCGCCAGGGATGTTCCAGGGCGAACCGTCCTTCGAGCGGTCCTTCGAGGCCGAGGCGCGCTCGGCCGAGGTGCCCATGCCGTATTTGTTGTTCTCGATGATGAAGATCACCGGAAGCTTCATGAGGGCCGCGAGATTGTAGCTCTCGAAGACCTGGCCCTGGTTGGCAGCGCCGTCGCCGTAATAGGTTAGCGAGACATTGTCATTGCCGCGATAGGCATTGGCGAAGGCGATGCCCGTGCCGAGCGACACCTGGGCGCCGACGATGCCATGGCCGCCGAAGAAGCCCTTCTCGCGGCTGAACATGTGCATCGAGCCGCCCTTGCCCTTGGAGTAGCCTCCAATGCGGCCGGTCAGCTCGGCCATCACGCCGCGCGCTTCCATGCCGGTGGCGAGCATATGCCCGTGGTCGCGATAGGAGGTGATGACCTGGTCACCCTCCTTCAGGCAGAGCTGCATGCCGACCACAACGGCTTCCTGGCCGATGTAGAGATGGCAGAAGCCGCCGATGAGGCCCATGCCGTAAAGCTGGCCCGCCTTCTCTTCGAAGCGGCGGATCAACAGCATGTCGCGATAGGCCTTCAGCAAAGTTTCGCGCGGAACCGTGGGTTCCTTCGCCTTGCCGCGACGCTTGGTGGGGGCCGTATCGGCGCCTTGGACCATCCGCCCTGCTCCTGACCATGAATGTTGAGAGCGCCCGGAAGGAAAAACCGGGCTGTCCTGCGCAGATAAGCGAGCCAGCCCCATTTCCGCAAGCGATGGCAGCGGCAAAAATCGTTATGTTGCAATGCACTATAAAAATTAACCACGTTTCGGTTAATCAGGGTCATTTCGCGCGCCAGAGCAATCTCCGGATGGCATGCGGCGGTGCATGCGCACGATCCTGACCTTCATGAGCACTCAAACGCATTTCTCGAAAAGCCCTGACGGGATGGTGAGCCTCGTTGCGGGGATTCACTTGGCCGATCAGCTCTGCCTCGCCGCCCTGCCCCTGCTTGGCGGCATGGCTCTAGGCCTGGGTCCGAAGGGCATCGCGGCCCTCGTCGCCGCCCAGGGCGCCGCCTGGCTGGTGGCGAGCCTTCCGGCCGGCCTCGCCGCCGACCGCTTTCCCCGCCGGCGCCTCCTGCGCCTCGCGCCACTTCTTGCCGGGCTGGCGCTCGCCATGGCCTGGCTGCTGCGGGGCCAGGCGCTGCCGCTCGGCCTGGCGAGTTTCATCGCGGGCTGCGCCGTGGTGGTCACGGTGCTGACCGCCTTCGCCGCCCTGCCCTCCCTGGTGCCGCGCGCGGGCTTGCAGAAGGCCAATGCCCGGCTGGAACTGGCCCGCGCCATCGCCACCCTTTCGGCGGCGCCCCTGGCGGGATGGCTGGCGGAACGGGGCATGCCTGGAGTCGCCCTGCTGCTCGCCGCTCTCGCCGCCTGCTGTGCCGCCCTCGCCGCGCGCCGCCTGCCGCCGCTCCCGGCGCCTGAGGGGCAGCGGCAGAAGCCGATAGCGGCATTGGTCGAAGGCGGCGCCTTCGTGCTGCGCCAGCCGGTGCTGCGCGCCATCGCGGCCTGCGCGGTGCTCTGGAACATCGCCTTTTTCGCGCTGGCCGCCATGGTCGTGCCGCTGGCCCTGGGGCCACTGGGCCTCTCGCCCCGCCTGCTCGGCCTGGCCTTGGCGGGCTATGGCGCAGGCCTGCTGCTCGGCGCCGTGGCCGCACCCTGGCTCGCGACGCGGGTCGCCGCCCCCTGGCTGCTGATCGCGGGGCCGGCGCTTTCCCTGCTCGGCGCCCTGCTGCTCTGGCCGGCGACCAGCCTGCCGCCATCACAGGCCATGCTGGCCCTCACGCTGACCCAACTCAGCCTCGGCTTCGGCCCCATGATCTGGCAGGTGATGCAGACCAGCCTGCGACAGGCGGTGGCGCCGGGGCATCTGCTCGGCCGGGTGGGCGCGGTGATGCAGGTCACGGTCTTCGGGGTGCGGCCGCTGGGCGCGCTCGGCGCCGGTATGCTCGCGGGCGCCACTGGCCCCGATCAGGCCATCTGGCTCCCGATCGCCGGCTTCGCGCTCTCGCTTTTGGTGCTGCTGCTGATGCTGCCCCGTGCGGCGGTCAGGGCCGCCCTGGCGGTTCAGTAGAGGCGGCGGCCGTCGCCATAGGGGATCACGACCTCGTCCTTGCCCATCATGTTGAGCAGGGCGCGGGCGCGCTCGTCGAGCTGGTCGCGGTCGATGGATTCAGGGGAGAGGCCTCGCACACGGCGTTCCATGGCGTCGCGCTCCGCCTCGGCCTTGGCGAGTTCCTGCCGCGCCTGGGCGATCTGCGCCAGGCGCTCCTCGCGCGCGTCGAGGCCGCGCGCACCATGCACGGCATGCCAGGCGAAATAGACGCACACGCCCGAGAAGATCGTCGGCAGGACTGCCGCTTTCAGCAGGCGCTTCAATTTCCGCCACATCGGCGGGCTCTCCCGTTCGAACCTGGGCCCAATGAATCAGCAGATTCGAGCAAGAGCAAGTCGAATCAACCATCTAGCGCAAAGAGTAACGATGAAGCCTCGGAAAGGTTGTCGCCGGACGGTTCGAAAGCCGTAAAAAATTATCTTCGGTCAAAGTCCCTATCTCCCGCCATTCCTTCTAAATTTTCCGGATTTCTGACGACATTAAAAAGCCTTTCGTGCGGCTCGCAATGCAGCATAGGGCCTCTCCTCGAACAGGGCGGCGGGCCATGGGCGTCACCGAAGCGATCATCCTGGGCATGACCGCGCTTCTCGCGGGCGGCATCAATGCCGTCGCCGGCGGTGGCAGCCTCGTGACCTTCCCTGCCCTGCTCCTGTTCAACATCCCGCCGCTTACCGCCAATGCCACCGCGACGGTCGCCGCCTGGCCCGGGCTTTTGAGCGGCGCCTGGCATTACCGCGGCCACCTCCGCCCCTATTGGCGCCCCGTGCTGGCTCTTTCCGCGGTTGCCCTGCTCGGCGGACTGGCGGGCGGCACGCTGCTCCTAGCCATTCCGAGCCAGGCGGTGGCGCATGCGGTGCCATGGCTGATGGGGCTCGGCTGCCTCATGCTCGTCCTGAGCCCGCAGATTCAGAAGGCCGGCCGCATGGCCCGCGAATGGCGGCCGGACAGCATCGGCTCCGTCCTGGGCTGGCGCTCGGCGGTGCAATTCGCGGTCGGCATCGCGACGGGCTTCTTCAGCGCGGCGGGCGGCGTGCTGCTGGTCGCGAGCCTCTCGAGCTTCGGCCTGCGCGACATGCAGCTCATGAACGCGCTGAAAATCGTGCTCGGCATGGCGATGGTGACGGCCTCCGTCGGCGCCTTCATCGCCGCCGGACAGATCGCCTGGGCCCAGGCCGGGATCATGATGGGCGGGGCGATGATCGGCGGCCATCTAGGCGCCGCCCTGGCCCAGCGCCTGCCCGCCTCGGCCCTGCGCGTGGCGGTGATCATTTTCTGCGTCGCCGTCACGGCCGTCGTGGCCCTCCGGCAGAGCGCCTAAGCCTTCCCCAAAACCTCGGCCATAGCCTTCCACATCGGCTTGCGACGATAGTCATCGTCCAGCGGCAGGCCGCGATGCGTGGCGCCATCCTTCCGCGCCACGTCCTTATCCGTCACCAGCCAGCTATGCTTGTCGGTGATCCCCCAGGTCAGGATCGTGCGGACCCCGCCATCGATCGCCGCAGCCAGAAAATCCTTCGTATAACGTGCCACCGCCTCGTCCCGCGCCGCGATGCCGCCTGAGAGCTTCGAGGGCTCCCGCACGTCCATCTCGGTGATCAGGACGGAGAGCCCCAGCTCCCGCAGAGAAGCCACGAAGCCGCGGAATTTCTCGGCGCTGAAGGCGTGGTCCATCTGCAGATGCGCCTGGATGCCCACCGCGTCGAGCGGCACTTTCGCATCCACCAGTTCCCGCGCCAGGGCAAGGAGGCGCCGCCGCTTCTCATCAGCCCAGGGGCTATCGGCCTCGACGCCGTAATCGTTGAGCGTGAGCCGCAACGTCGCATCGCGCTCGCGGGCCAAGCGGAAGGCCGTCGCGATGTAATCCTTGCCGAGCGCGCGCAGCCAGGGCGTATCGCGGAATTCGCCATCGTCCTGGGGGTTATCGCTGCCGCGCGGATTGGCGACGGCCTCATTCACCACGTCCCAATCGCGGATCTGGCCGCGCGTCGTCTCCAGCACCCGGTCGAAATGCGCCTCCATCAGCGCCCGCGCCCGGCTCGCGCCCTCGCCCAGCGCCGCCACCAGCCAATCCGGCATGGCCTGGTGCCAGATCAGCGCGTGGCCGCGCACCTGCTTGCGATTGGCCGCCGCCCAGCGGGTGACCCGGCTGAGGGGCTCGAACTCGAACTTGCCCTCCTCCGGTTGGATCGCGGCCCATTTCCCTTCGTACTCCGGCACCAGGAGCGTGGTCTCCCGCAAGACGGCCGCCGCGTAATCGGCCTGGCTTTCCAGCCAGTCACCCTGAACGGCCGTGCCGAAGCTCCGCCCCGCCTGACGGGCGATCTCGCCCAGCCCCGGCTCCTGCGCGCTGCTGCCCGCCGCGAGCCCGACCATACCGGCAGCCAGCACGAGCCGGCGCGGCAGCAGCGGCGGGCTCAGGCTGCGGCTCCCTGGGGGCTCGCCTGGCCGAGCGGCGGCATGGCGTCGATCTGGCGGCGATAGCGCGCGGCCCGCCAACGCAGCAGTTGCCAGGCGCCCTTGGCCGCCCAATCGGCGAAGCGGCCGCGCGGCGTCAACCCGATCGACTTGAACATCATGCCCATGCCCCGCTCGATATGCCGGAAGCGATAATAGCCCATTGCCCGGCCCATATATCCCGCGATGCAGCGGTCATGGCTGTAGGGCACGCTCTCGGGCTCGTTGCCGCAATGGAAGGCGAAGGCCAGTTCGTCATCCTCCGACTCGCCGATCCGCCCGGCCGAAACCCGCAGCCGCTGCCAGAAGGAGAGCTTTTCGCGCGCCAGGTAGCGCCGCATATGGTCGTAGAAGAGCTTGAAATGCCGGTATTCATCGGCCGAGATCAGCTTGCAGATCTCCTTGAGCACCGGCTCTTCCGTCGCCTCGCCCACGGCCGTGTAATAGCTGGAGGTGCCGATCTCGACCATGCAGCGTGCGATCAGCTCGCCCGTCCGGCTCCCTCGGATGGAGGCATCAGCATTGACGTCGACCTTGTACCCCGCCCGGTAGCGCGCGAAGGCCTCCTCGAAGCTCCAGCCCGGATCGGCGAGTTCCGCCCAGCGGCCCAGCGTATCGCCGTGTTGCTCCTCCTCGACGCCCCAATGGTCGGCGGCCGCCTTGAAATCCGGATCGTCATGGAAGACGCCGCGCAGATAGAGCGTGTAATCGGCGCCGTTCTTCTCGACCATCGCGGCCGCCTTCACCAGTGGCACGATCTCGGGGTCGACCTTGCGGGGATCGAAAGAGGCCCAGTCGATCTGGTCGATATGCCAATGCTTCATCCGGGACTCGCCCCATAAACGCAAAACCGCCCACCGTATTCTCGGTGGGCGGTTCCACAATTCAAGCGTCAAGCGAAGCCGATAGTCAGGCGGGGCCGGAAACCTCGCGGCTCAGGCACCCCCTAGATCTCAGGCCGCCTGGGCAACCTCGGCCATCTTGCGGGCTGCGAGAAGGCGATCCATCGCCGCCTCGCGCTTCGCGGGCACTTCCTGGGCGGCAGCGTTATAGGCCGCCTCAGCCTCGGCGATGCGCGTCTGGGCCGTGGCCTTGGAGACCTCGGCGACCGGCGTGACCTCATCGGCCAGCACCGTGACGCGGCTCGGCGTGATCTCGGCGAAGCCGCCCATCACGAAGAGCTTCTCGGTATCCTTCCCGTTCTCACGCACCGTGATGACACCGCCCGTGAGGGCGACGATCATCGGCGAATGGCCGGGAAGGATGCCCATCTCGCCCTCGGCCGCCGGGATGATCGCCATCTCGACGGGCCGGGAGAGCAGCAGCTTCTCCGGGCTCACCAGCTCCAGGGTGAAGGTGGACATGCTCGTTTTCCCCTAAGCGCGGCCGATCAGGCCGCGGCCTTCAAGCCCTCGGCCTTCTTCACCGCCTCTTCGATGCTGCCGACCATGTAGAAGGCAGCCTCGGGGAGGTGGTCATACTCGCCGGCCACGATGCCCGCGAAGGAGCGGATCGTGTCTTCGAGCTTGCAGAAGACGCCCGGCGTGCCGGTGAAGACCTCGGCGACGTGGAAGGGCTGGGAGAGGAAGCGCTGGATCTTGCGCGCGCGCGCCACGACCAGCTTGTCCTCTTCCGAAAGCTCGTCCATGCCCAGGATCGCGATGATGTCCTGCAGCGACTTGTAGGTCTGCAGCACGCGCTGGACTTCACGGGCGACGCGATAGTGCTCCTCGCCCACGACGCGCGGGTCGAGCGCACGCGAGGTCGAGTCGAGCGGGTCGACGGCCGGGAAGATGCCCATTTCAGCGATCGAGCGGTTGAGAACCGTCGTGGCGTCAAGGTGGGCGAAGGAGGTGGCCGGCGCCGGGTCGGTCAGGTCGTCGGCAGGCACGTAAATGGCCTGAACCGAGGTGATCGAGCCCTTCTTGGTCGAGGTGATGCGCTCCTGCAGGGCGCCCATATCCGTCGCCAGCGTCGGCTGATAGCCCACGGCGGAGGGGATGCGGCCCAGCAGCGCCGAAACCTCGGCGCCCGCCTGCGTGAAGCGGAAGATGTTGTCGATGAAGAAGAGCACGTCCTGGCCCTGCTCGTCGCGGAAGTATTCCGCCATCGAGAGGCCCGACAGGGCGACGCGGGCGCGGGCGCCCGGCGGCTCGTTCATCTGGCCATAGACCAGGGCCACCTTGGAGCCGTCGGTCGAGCCATCGTCGTTGAGCTTGATGACGCCCGCATCGACCATCTCGTGGTAGAGGTCGTTACCCTCGCGGGTACGCTCACCCACGCCGGCGAAGACGGACACGCCGCCATGGCCCTTGGCGATGTTGTTGATCAGCTCTTGGATGGTCACCGTCTTGCCCACGCCGGCGCCGCCGAAGAGGCCGATCTTGCCGCCCTTCAGGTAGGGAGCCAGCAGGTCGATGACCTTGATGCCCGTGACCAGGATCTCGGCCGAGGTGGCCTGCTCCTCGAAGGCCGGCGCATCGCGGTGGATGGTGTAGGCCTTGTCGGCGCCCACCGGGCCACGCTCGTCGATCGGCTCGCCGATGACGTTCAGGATGCGGCCCAGGGTCTTCTCACCGACCGGCACGGAGATGCCGGCGCCCGTGTCCGTCACCTCGGAACCGCGGACCAGACCATCGGTCGTGTCCATGGCGATGGTGCGGACGGTGCGCTCGCCGAGGTGCTGCGCAACCTCGAGGATCAGGGTGCGGTCGCCCACCTGAACGCTCAGCGCGTTCAGCATGTTCGGCAGTTCTTCGGGGAACTGCACGTCCACAACGGCGCCCAGGACCTGGGTGACTTTGCCAACGTTGTTCTTCATCGTGCCAATTCCCTCAGACTGCCTCGGCCCCGGAGATGATTTCGATCAGCTCCCTGGTGATATTGGCCTGGCGGGTGCGGTTGTAGGTGAGCGTGAGCTTGTTGATCATTTCGCCCGCATTGCGCGTGGCGCTGTCCATCGCATTCATCTGCGAGCCGAAGAAGCCGGCCGTATTGTCGAGCAGGGCGCGATAGATCTGGATGGCCAGATTCTTCGGCAGCAGCGTCTCGAGGATCGCGGCTTCCGACGGCTCATACTCGTACTGGGCGGCAGGCTCGCCAGAAGCCGGGCGGGCAGTTTCCTCGGCGGCCGGAAGGACGGCCGGGATCAGCTGCTGCTCGGTCGGCACCTGGGCGATCACACTGCGGAAGCGGTTGAAGATCAGCGTCGCGACGTCGATCTCGCCGGCTTCAAGCATCGCGGTCACCTGAAGCGCGATGGCCTCGGCATCCTCGAAGCCGATGCGCTTCTTGCCCATGAAGGAGACCTCGCCGGCAAAACGGCTGCCGAGGTCACGCTTCAGATAGGTGGCGCCCTTACGGCCGATCGAGAGGATCTTGACCGTCTTGCCGCGCGCCTCGAGGGCACGGGCATGGGCGCGGGCGAAGCGCCCGACATTGGTATTGAAGGGGCCGGCCAAGCCGCGATCGGCGGTGACGACGATCAGCAGGTGGACCTGGTCCTTGCCGGTGCCGACCAGCAGCTTCGGCGCGTCCGGGCTGCCGGCGACGGCAGCACCCAGACGGCCCAGCATGGCCGACATCCGCTCGGCGTAGGGGCGCGCGGCTTCAGCCTGCGCCTGGGCGCGGCGGAGCTTCGCCGCCGCGACCATCTTCATCGCCTGCGTGATTTTCCGGGTCGACTTCACCGAGGTGATTCGGGCCCGGAGTGCCTTGAGGCTGGACATGGGTTGCTCCCCTTATCCCGCCTCAGGCCGCGAAGGAGGCAGCGAAGCCGTCAAGGAAGGAGATGAGCTTGGCCTCAACGTCCTTCTTGATCTCCTTGGCCGTGCGGATGTTCTCTAGGATGTCGGGCGCATTGGCCTTCACATCGGAGAGCAGGCGGCGCTCGAACTCGCCGACCTTGTTCACCGGCACCTTGTCCAGGTAGCCGCGGACGCCGGCGAAGATCGCGACGACCTGCTCCTCGACCGGAACCGGCTGGAACTGCGGCTGCTTCAGCAGCTCGGTCAGGCGCGCGCCACGGGCCAGGAGGGCCTGGGTGGAGGCGTCGAGATCCGAAGCGAACTGGGCGAAGGCCTGCATCTCGCGATACTGCGCCAGGTCCAGCTTGATCTTGCCGGCAACCTGCTTCATCGCCTTGATCTGCGCGGCGGAGCCGACGCGCGAGACCGAGATGCCGACGTTCACGGCCGGGCGGATGCCCTTATAGAACAGCTCGGTCTCGAGGAAGATCTGCCCGTCGGTGATCGAGATCACGTTGGTCGGGATATAGGCCGAGACGTCGCCCGCCTGCGTCTCGATGACAGGCAGCGCGGTCAGCGAGCCGAGGCCGGCGGCCTCGCCCATCTTCGCGGCGCGCTCGAGGAGACGCGAGTGGAGGTAGAAAACGTCGCCCGGATAGGCCTCGCGGCCCGGCGGACGGCGCAGCAGCAGCGACATCTGACGATAGGCAACGGCCTGCTTCGACAGGTCATCGTAGAAGATGACGGCGTGCATACCGTTGTCCCGGAAATACTCGCCCATGGTGCAGCCCGTGTACGGGGCCAGGAACTGCATGGGGGCCGGGTCGGAGGCGGTGGCCGCGACGACGATCGAGTACTCGAGCGCGCCGTTCTCTTCCAGCTGCTTCACCAGCTGGGCGACGGTGGAGCGCTTCTGGCCCACGGCGACGTAGATGCAGTAGAGCTTCTTGCTCTCGTCGTCGCCCTGGTTCAGCGGCTTCTGGTTGATGATCGTATCGACGATCACCGCCGTCTTGCCGGTCTGACGGTCGCCAATGATCAGCTCGCGCTGGCCGCGGCCGATGGGGATCAGGGCGTCGATCGCCTTGATGCCCGTCTGCATCGGCTCGTGAACGGACTTGCGGGGGATGATGCCCGGAGCCTTCACCTCGACGCGCATGCGCTGGGCATCCACGATCGGGCCCTTGCCGTCGATCGGGTTGCCGAGGCCGTCAACGACGCGGCCGAGCAGGCCCTTGCCGACGGGAACGTCGACGATGGTGCCGGTACGCTGGACGGTGTCGCCCTCGCGGACGCCACGGTCATTGCCGAAGATAACCACACCGACATTGTCGGTTTCGAGGTTCAGCGCCATGCCCTTGAGGCCAGAGGCGGGGAATTCCACCATCTCGCCGGCCATGACGTTCTGCAGACCGTAGACGCGGGCAATGCCGTCGCCCACGGTAAGCACGGTGCCGACCTCGGCAACGGAAGCGTCGGCATCAAAGCCGGCGATCTGCTGCTTCAGGATCTCCGAGATCTCGGCGGGACGGATCTCCATATCAGGCGGCCCCCTTCATGGCGTACTGCATGCGCTGCAGCTTTGACTTGATCGATGAATCATACAGGCGGGACCCGATCCGGAGGATCAGACCACCCAAAATCTCAGGGTCGACGGTTTCCGCGAGCTGGACGCTCGGGTAGCCGGCTTCGGTCAGCCGCGCCGCGATCTGCGCGCGCTGCGTATCGTTCAGCGGATGCGCCGTGATCACGGTCGCCGACTGCTGGCCGCGCCGGGCGGCGAGCTGCGCCCCGAAGGCGGCGGCGACGGACGGCAGAGCGGCGAGGCGGCGGTTGGCCACCAGCACGCCCACGAGGTTACGCACTTCCCCGCTGATGCCCATCTTCTCGAGCAGGGCGAAGGCGGCCTTCTGCTGCTCGGCGGCCGAGAGGCGCGGATCGGCGATGAAGGCGCGGAAGCCCTCATCCTCGCGCCAGACGGCCAGGAGACGGTCGAGATCGGCCGCGATACGGTCGAGCGCACCGCCATCCGTCTGCCGCTTTTCATCGGCGATCGAGAGGAGCGCGAGGGCATACCGTTCGGCAAGGCCGGTCGGGCTGGGGGTATGCTGCGAGGCGGAGGCTGCTATCGCTTCGGAGGCCACGTACAATCCCGCTTACTGGTTCCCGGCGCCCTGCCTGGACTTACATCCGGGCAGGATCTGTCAATCCGAACCCGGGACGGTTTCCCAGGTCGGCGAACGGCGCTTACCACAGCCCGTCACAAGGCGGCAACCGGCAGTGATGACCATTTCTTCACCCAATCGGCCTTAGTGGACAAAAGGTCTCACCCCTGCGCGAGAGTGCGGTGCAGCATGACGAGATGGAGAGGATTTAATCTCGTCCTGTGGAATTTAAGTTCGGCACCCTAAAGGAAGCCGACAGGGTCCACATCCACCTGCACCTTAACATGTGCGGGCACCTGTACCCGCGACAGCCATTCGCGCAGCACCGGCTGCACCGGCACGTCCCGGCGCGCCTTGAGCAGCAGCCGCCGGCGGTGCCGCCCGCGCAGCAGCGCGAGCGGCGCCGGGGCCGGGCCGAGCACCTCCACCCCCTCGACGGAGGGTGCGGCGAGGCCGAGATCCCGCGCCACGCGATCGGCGGCCAATTCGTCCTCCGCGCTCACGATCAGCGCCGCGAGCCGCCCGAAAGGCGGCCAATGCCCTGGCCGACGGGCCGCCGCCTCCTCCACCATGAACCCGTCGAGATCGCCGGCGACCAGGGCCTGCATGACGGGGTGATCGGGGCAGAAACTCTGCAGCAGCACCTTGCCCGGCGCCTCCGCACGGCCCGCGCGGCCGGCCACCTGATGCAGGAGCTGCACCGTGCGTTCGGCCGCCCGCAGGTCCCCGCCCGCGAGGCCCAGATCGGCATCGACCACGCCCACCATGGTCAGATGCGAGAAATGCCAGCCCTTGGCGACGACCTGGGTGCCGATGATGAGGTCGATCTCCCGGTTCTCGATCCGCCGCGCCGCCTCGGCCGCCGCCCCCGGGCCCGGCAGCGTGTCGGAGGCCATCACGAGCCGCCGCGCATCGGGCCAGAGAATCGCGGCCTCCTCCTGCACCCTCTCCACGCCGGGGCCCACGGCGGCCAGGCTGTCCTCGGTGCCGCATTCCGGGCAGGCCTTGGGAATCGGCTCCGCATGGCCGCAATGGTGGCATTGGAGCCGCCGCTGCGCCCGGTGCTCGACCAGCCAGGAGGTGCAATTCGGGCAGCGCAGCCGATGGCCGCAGGTGCGGCAGAGCGTCAGCGGCGCATAGCCCCGCCGGTTCAGGAAGAGCATGGCCTGCTCCCCCCGCGCGATGGTCGCCGAAACCTCGTCGATCAACACCGGCGAGAGGAAGCGGCCCTTCTCCGGCGGATCGGCCCGGAGATCGATCAGCGAGACGGTCGGCAGCCCGGCCGCGCCATGGCGGCTGGGCAGGTTCACGGCCGCATAGCGCCCCGTCTCGGCATTGGTGCGCGATTCGAGGCTCGGCGTGGCCGAGACAAGCACGCAGGCGGCCTGGGAAAACCGCGCGCGGACCACGGCCATGTCGCGGGCGTGATAGACCACGCCCTCCTCCTGCTTGAAGGCCGTCTCGTGTTCCTCGTCGATGATGATGAGGCCGAGATCGGGATAGGGCAGGAAAAGCGCCGAGCGGGCGCCGACCAGCACGGGCGCCTCCCCGGCGGCCACGGCGCGCCAGGTGGCCCGGCGGGTCGCCGAGGTCAGTTCCGAATGCCAGAGCGCGGGGCGGACGCCGAATCGGGCCTCGAACCGCCCCAGCCACTGCGCCGAGAGAGCGATTTCCGGCAGCATGACCAGCGCCTGGCGGCCCTGGCGCAGGCATTCGGCCACCGCGTCGAGATAGACCTCCGTCTTGCCAGATCCGGTCACGCCGGTGAGCAAGGTCACCCCGAATTCACGTTTGGCCACCGCCGCGCAAAGCGCCTCGGCCGCCTTCTGCTGGTCGGGGCCGAAAATTGGGCCCGGATGGTCGGGGTCCGGCCGGATGAAGGGCGAGCGATGCGGCATGAGCGCGGATTCGACCAGCCCGTTATCCGCGAGCCCCCGCAGCACGCCCACGGAAATCCCCGCCGCGTCCGCGATGGCGCCGCCGGGGAGGATTTCGCCCGGCGGCAAGGCGAGCAACGCCGATCGGCGGGCGGGGGTGAGGCGCGGCGCGCCTTCGGGGGGCTCCTGCCCCGCCTCCAGCGCCGCCCGGCAGGCGAGGCCGAGCGCGGAAAGCCGCCAGCCGGCCTTCTCCGCCGCCTCCTCCAGCGCGGAGGGCGAGCTGATGGTCATGCGCAGCACCGCACCCGGCGCGGAGAGCGTATAGGCCGCCACCCAGTCCACGAAGCGCCTCAGGCTCGGCGTCATGGGCGGCGCGGGCAGAACGTGCCGGATTTCCTTCAGCCGCGATTCGGCCAGCGCCATATCGGGCTCGCCATCCCAGACAACGCCCAGCATGTCGCGCCCGCCGAGCGGCACCACGACGAAGCTGCCGAGCGGCGGCGGCTCCTCCCCCGCCGGCACCGCATAATCATAGGCGCCGGCCAGCGGCAACGGCAGCAACACCCGGCGCCGGGCGCGCCCCTCCGCCTCCGGGAGCAGCCCCGGCTGCATGTCTGCCGCCCCACGGCGGGTGTTTCTCGCCTCACGCGGCATGGGTTATTCTCTTCGCCGGAAAATCACCGGACATTCCGCGCCTCGGGCGCGGCGGAGCGCCCCTTACCATGAAGTTCTTCGTCGATACGGCCGACGTGGCCGAAATCCGCGCCCTGGCCGATCTCGGCCTCGTCGATGGCGTCACCACCAATCCCTCGCTCATCGCCAAGTCCGGGCGCAAGATCGCCGAGGTCATCGCCGAGATCTGCACCATCACCCCGGGCCCGGTGAGCGCCGAGGTGACCGCTACCGATTTCGAGGGGATGATGGCGGAAGGCAAGTACCTCCGCGACATCGCCTCCAACGTGGCCGTGAAGGTGCCGCTGACGGAAGCCGGCCTCAAGACCTGCCGTGCGCTCTCCTCCGAAGGCACCCAGGTCAATGTGACGCTGTGCTTCTCCGCCGCCCAGGCCCTGCTGGCCGCCAAGGCGGGCGCCACCTTCATCTCCCCCTTCGTCGGCCGCCTCGACGATATCGGGCATGACGGCATGCAGCTCATCAGCGACGTCGTGACCATCTACAACAACTACCCCGCCATCACGACGGAAGTGCTCGTCGCCTCCGTCCGCCACCCGATCCACCTGATCGAGGCGGCCAAGATGGGTGCGCATGTGGCGACGCTGCCGGCCAATGTCATCAAGATGCTGGTCAAGCACCCGCTGACCGATCGCGGCCTCGAAGCCTTCCTCGCCGACTGGGCCAAGACCGGGCAGAGCATTCTGTAATTTGCCCTCAAACGCCGGGCGCGGCCTCCGGCCGCTTGGCTGACGCCGGACTGCCGGCGGCGCCCGTTCAGGCGCTCAGAGCGGCCTGAGGCCGCTCTGTTTGTTTCTGCCCTCAAGCGCGGGCCGCCCTTTCGGGCCATCTGCCTGACCGCCACTCCAAACCTGTCGTGGCGTTGAGTTTCCTCCGCCGCCCCATCTGCGTTAACCTATCGACTGGTTTGACCTGATCCCGAGGTGCGATGGAGGCGGTTCTGACGGAAATCGAGGATGGCGAGGCGGCGCGGATCGAGCGCTACCTGCGCGACAACCCGGATTTCCTGGCGGAGCGCCCCTCGCTCTATGCCAGCCTTGCGCCCCCGCGCCGCGTACATGGCGAAAGCCTGGCCGATCACATGCTCGCCATGCTCGAGAACGAGCGCGCCAAGGCCCGCGCACTGACCTCCGAACTCGCCGAAGCCATCAGCCATGGCCGCGCCGATGCCGGATTCGGCGCCCGCACCCGGGCCGCCGTCCTCGCCCTTGTGGCAGCGCCCGACCCCGTGGAATGCGCCCTGGCCGAATGGCCCTCGCTCCTCGGCATCGATCACATCACCCTCGCGGCCGAGGGCGCGCCGCCGCCGCCGCTCACGCCCCTGCCGCCCGGCACCATCGACCGCCTCCTCCCCGCCGGCCAGGAAGTGACGCTGCGCCTCACGCCGACCGAAGCCCCGCTCATCCATGCCGAGGCCGCCACACTCATCGCCCGCGATGCCCTGCTGCGCATCGCCCTGCCCGCCAGGCCGCTTCTCCTGGCCCTCGGCGCGCGGGACGAAGCCGCCCTGCCCCGGCGCGGCGCCCTGCCCCATCTCGCCTTCCTCGGCCGCGCCCTCGGCGCCGCCCTGCTGCGCTGACGGAGCCCGTGGCATGACCGGCGAAGAAGCCCGCGAAGCCTTCCTGAGCTGGCTCACCCGCGAGCGCCGCGCCTCCGGCCACACGATCGAGGCCTATCGGCGGGACCTGGACCAGTTCCTGGCCTTCCTCTCTCGCCATCTCGGCGCCCTGCCCGACCTCAAGGCGCTCTCCGAGCTGCGCCCGGCCGATATCCGCGGCTTCCTCGCCCATCGCACGTCCGAGGGCATGTCGGCCGCGACCAGGGCACGGCAGCTGGCCACGCTGCGCGGCTTCATGCGCTTCCTCGCCCGCCGCCACGGGCTCAAACCCACCGCGACGGCCGGGCTGCGCGGCCCCCGCCTGCGCCCGCCCGTTCCCAAGGCGCTCACCGCGAGCCAAGCCCGCACCCTTACCCGCGAGATCGGCGACGAGGCGCGCCTGCCCTGGCTCGGCGCGCGGGACCGCGCCTTCTTCACCCTGCTCTACGGCTGCGGGCTGCGCATCGCCGAGGCTCTCTCGCTCAATGTGTCGGATGTGCCGAAGCCCGGCGGCGTGCTGCGCATCACCGGCAAGGGCAACAAGACCCGGCTCGTCCCCGTCCTGCCGGCGGTGCACAAGGCGCTGGGCGAATGGCTAGCCCAGCACCCCGACCGCTATCCCGCCGGCCCCCTCTTCATCGGCGCGCGCGGCGACAGGCTGAACCCCAGCGTCGCCAAAAAAGTCATCCACGACTATCGCGTGCTCAACGGCCTGCCCGAACACACCTCCGCCCATGCCTTGCGCCATTCCTTCGCGACGCATCTGCTGGGCGGCGGCGCCGATCTGCGCGTGATCCAGGAATTGCTCGGCCATGCCAGCCTTTCCACCACGCAGCGCTATACGAGCGTCGACGCGCAATCCCTGCTCGATACCTGGCGCAAGGCGCATCCGCGCGCGGATTGACCCCCTCCCCACCTCGGCGCACCCTTCGCGCCAGAACAACGGGAGGATACCGCCTTGAACGGCGCCGAAAGCCTTGTGCACACGCTTCTGGCCAGCGGGGTCGATACCTGCTTCGCCAATCCCGGTACCAGCGAGATGCATTTCGTCGCGGCGCTGGACCGGATTCCCGGCATGCGCTGCATCCTGGGCCTGCAGGAAAACATCGTTACCGGCATGGCGGATGGCTATTACCGCATGGCCGGGAAGCCGGCGGCGACGCTGCTCCATTGCGCGCCCGGCCTCGCGAATGGCCTCGCCAATCTGCACAATGCCCGCCGCGCCCGCTCCGGCATCGTGAATGTCGTCGGCGACCATGCGACCTATCACCGCCAGTATGACGCGCCGCTGACCGGCGATACCGAGGGCTTCGCGCGCGGCGTCTCCGCCTGGGTCCGCACCGCGACCAGTGCGCAGCGCGTGGCGGGCGATGCCGCCCAGGCCGTGCAGGCCGCCCGCACCGCGCCGGGCCAGGTCGCGACGCTCATTCTCCCCGCCGACACCGCCTGGAACGAAGCCGAAGGCCCCGCCGCCGCCCTGCCCGTGCCCGCGACGCCCGTGCCGGACCCGATGCGGCTGCGCGACATCGCCCGCGTGCTGCGCGAGAAGAAGAACGTGCTCATCCTGCTCGGCGGCCGCGCGCTGCGGAAGGATGCGCAGCTCGCCGCCTGGAACATCGCCCAGGCGACTGGCGCGAAGATCCTCGCCGAAGTGAGCAACGGCCGCATCGAGCGCGGCCAGGGCTGCGTGCCGCTGGAGCGCGTGCCCTATCCGGCCGATGCCGCGATCAAGACGCTGGCACCCTTCGAACACATCATCCTCGTCAATTCCCGAGGCCCCGTCGGCTTCTTCGCCTATCCGGGCAAGCCGAGCCTGCATTATCCCGAAACGGCGCAGCTCCATCCTCTGGCGCGCTATGAGGAAGACGGGCTCGCCGCCCTGCTCGGCCTCGCGCAGGAACTCGGCGCGCCCCAGGCGCCGCTCCCGGACCGCGCCCCGCGCCCCGAGATCGCGCGCGGCGCGCCTACGCCCGAGGGCCTGGCCCGCACGGTGGCCGCCGTCATGCCCGACGGCGCCATCATCGCCGATGAAAGCGTCTCCTTCGGCCGCGGCTTCTTCGCCGAGACGCATGCGGCGCCGATGCATGACTGGATTCAGATCACCGGCGGCGCCATCGGCTGCGGCATGCCCATGGCGACGGGTGCGGCCGTCGGCGCGGGTGGCGATCGGCGGGTGATCAACCTCCAGGCCGATGGCTCGGGCATGTATACGCTACAGTCCCTCTGGACCCAGGCGCGGGAGAACCTTCCCGTCACCACCGTCATTCTCTCGAACCGGAAATACGCGATCCTGCTCGGCGAGTATCAGGGCGTGGGCGCCAATCCGGGCCGCACCGCGATGGATATGATGGATCTCGGCAATCCCAACCTCGATTGGGTGAGCCTCGCGCGCGGCATGGGTGTGGAAGGCGCGGTCGCGACCACGCTGGAACAATGCGGGGACCTCATGGCGCAATCCTTCGCGCGAGAGGGGCCCTTCCTGATCGAACTGGTGATCTGACGCGACAAGGGCGGGCCTTGCGGGCCCGCCCTTTTGCAGAACTCAGGGCCTCTGGAACTGCCCCAGCTCATGCAGCAGCGCTGCACCGGTGCGGATGCCGTTGTGATAGCATTCCAGATCCAGATTCTCGTTCGGCGCGTGGTTCGCCTCGTCCGGATTGGCATAGGGCGTCACGAAAGCCGGAATGCCGAGGATCTTGGTGAAGACATAGCCCGGCAGGCTGCCGAAACCCGCCGGCGAGAGCAGCGCCTCCTCGCCCTGAGCAGCGACGAAGGCACGGCGCAGCGGTGCCGTATAGGGGGAGGCGATCGGCGTCTTCGAGGGCAGCATGCCCTTCTCCGCCGCGATGAACTCCACCTCCGGCGCATGCTTGGCCACATGGGCCTGCACCTTGCGGAGAATATCGGCCGTATCCTGCGCTTCAACGAGGCGTATGTCGCATTTCACGAAGGCCTCATGCGGCAGCACCGTCTTGCTGCCCGGCCCGCCATAGCCGCCATGGAAGCCGTTGATGGTCAGCGTCGGGCGGAAGCAGAGCCGGTCGAAATAGCCGAGATCGGCCGGCGCATCGAGCCGCTTGAGCCCGAGGCTCTCCATCACCTTCGGCAGGTCGAGCGGCAGATTGGCCGCGGCCTCGATCTCCTCCGGCGAGGGCGGTTCCACATCATCGTAGAAACCGTCGATGGTAATCTCGCCCGCCTCGTTCTTCATCGTCGCCAGCAGATGCACCAGCGTCCAGATTGGGTTGGGAACCACGCCGCCGAAGCCGCCGGAATGCACGTCGCGATTGGCATGTTTGCAGCGCAGCTCGAAATAGATCACGCCGCGCGAGCCGTATTTAATCATCGGCGCGCCGCTCGCATGGCGCGGCCCATCGGCGGTGACGGCGAGGTCGGCCTTCAGCTTGTCCTTATGCTTGCGCACGAAGCCGGCGATATGCGGGCTGCCGATCTCCTCCTCGCCCTCGAGCAGCAGGATGACGTTGCAGGGCAACTCGCCATGCACCTTCAGATGGCTCTCGATGGCGAGAATCTGCGCGAGATGCTGGCCCTTGTTGTCGCCCACGCCGCGCGCATAGAGCCGCCCGTCGCGAATGGTCGGCTCGAAGGGCGGCGAGACCCATTTGTCCAGCGGGTCCGGCGGCTGCACGTCGTAATGGCCGTAGAGCAGGACAGTGGGTTTGCCCGGCGCCTTCTCCCAGCGCGCCACCACCATCGGGTGGTTCTCCGTCTCGATCAGGCTGGTCTCCAGGCCGATCCCGGTGAGCATTCCGACGAGGCGCTCGCCGGTCTCCCTGATGCCGAGATTCTCCGCGCTGATGCTCGGATGGCGGCAATATTCGATCAGACGCGCGAGGAAATCCTCACGCTGGCCGTCGATATGGTTGAAGACGGCATCGAGGCTTTTGGATGAGGACATCGTGTTCCGCCCGTCGCTGAAATAAGGAAGGCCAGGCGTGCGGCGCACCCCTGGCCCGATCCTAATCCCAAGCAGGCGGGTGTCCACCCCGGCTCAGTCGAGGTCGAAGGCATCCTTGGCGGAGAAGCCGCCCTGGCGGGAATACTCGATCGACGTGTAGCTGCCGCCCTGGTAACGCTCCTCGACCGGATCGCCGGAAACGATGCCCTCCACTTCCGGGCGCGCGCCATCGGCGCTGTCCTGCGGTTGCCAGCCGATGCGCTCGCGATGGTCCTTGCCCCAATAGGTGGCGGCATTGTTCGAGCAGGCCCAGATCACCGCATGGCCCGCACGCGGCGCGGTAACGGCGGCCTGGCAGAGCCGCACGAGGTCAGGATAGCTGAGCCAGGTGGAGAGCATCCGGCGGTTGACCACCTTCGGGAAGCAGCTACCGATGCGCAGATTGACGTTCTCGATACCGTGCTTGTCCCAATACATGCGCCCCATCAACTCGCCATAGGCCTTGGACAGGCCGTAATAGCCATCGGGCCGGAAGGCACAGTCGTAGTCGAGCTTCGCCTCATTGCCTTCCGGCCGCTTGTGAAAGCCGATGGAATGGTTCGAACTCGCGAAGATCACGCGCGCCTTCTCGCGCCGCGCGGCCTCGTAGATGTGATAGAGCCCGCGGAGATTCGGCCCGATCACTGCCTCGAAAGGCTGCTCCACGGAGCAGCCGCCGAAATGCAGGATGGCGCCGACGCCCTCGGCCTGCCGCATTACCGCCACGCCATCCGCGAGGTCATAGCGGAGGAAGCTCGCCTTCTCCGGCAGCGGGTCCGGAAAAGGCGCGATATCGGTCAGCCGCAGCGTCCAGCCGGCGGCGGAAAGTTCGCGCGTCAACAACCGGCCGAGCGCACCGGACGCGCCGGTGATCATGACAGGCTTCGAAGGAATGCTCATCTTAAACCAGTCTCCGTTTTCGGCTCAGCTGCCATAGCCCAGCAGGAGGCGCGGCAAGGTAAGTGACATGGCGGGCCAATAGGTCGTCAAGGCGAGAGCGACCAGGATCGCGCCCCAGAAGGGCCAGATGGTCCTGATCACCTGTTCAATGGGAACCTTGCCGATGGCGCAACCGACGAACAGAACCGCCCCCACGGGCGGGGTAGTGAGGCCGAGGCCGAGGTTCATCATCATCACCATGCCGAACTGCACCGGGTCCATCCCGATCGACGTGACGACCGGAAGGAAGATGGGCGTGCAGATCAGGATCAGCGCCGCCATATCCATCACGCAGCCGAGCGCCAGCAGGGCCACGTTGATGAGCAGCAGGATGACGATCGGGTTTTCGCTGACCGACAGCATGGCCTTGGTCAGCAGATCGGCGAATTGATAGAGCGCGAGAAGATAGCCGAAGGCCGTGGCCGTGCCCACCAGCAGCAGCACGACCGCCGTGGTCCGCACGCTGGCGGCAACGGCGATCTTGAAGCTTTCCCAGGTGAGCGCGCGATAGACGACCAGCGTCACCGCCACCGCCCAAAGCGCGCCGAATGCGGCACTCTCGGTAACGGTGAAGACGCCGCCGAGCACACCGCCCAGGATGATGACCGCCGTCATCAGCCCCGGCAGCGCATCGATGAAGGTCAGGAAGACATGGCGCAGCCCACCCCAAGGCTCGGCGGGGTAGCCCCGCTTCACCGCCACGGCATAGGCCGCGATGCCGAGCAACGCACACATGATCACACCTGGCACGATACCGGCGAAGAACAGGGCCGAGACCGAGATGCCACCGCCGGCCGCGAGGGAATAGATGATCATGTTGTGGCTGGGCGGGATCATGATGCCCGCGATGGAGGCGCAGATGGTGACGTTCACCGCATAATCGGTGCCGTAGCCCTTATCTTTCATCGCGGGAATGAGGATAGTGCCCAGCGCCGAGGTATCGGCCACGGCCGAGCCCGAAATGCCGCCGAAGAGCATCGACGCGGAGACATCGACCATGCCGAGCCCGCCGCGCATCCAGCCCACCATGGCGGAGGCCAGCGAGATCAGCCGCCGCGCGATGCCGCCATGGAGCATGATCTCGCCGGCGAAGATGAAGAAGGGAATGGCGAGCAGCGAGAACATGCTCATACCCGCCGTCATCTGCTGGAAGACGACGGCGGGGTTGATGTCCTCATAGAGAAAGCCGACCAGCGCCGAAACGCCGAGGGTGAAGGCCACGGGAAGCCCGGTCACGACGCCGAGCGCGAAGATCACGAAGATCAGGATGAGGCCGAATTCCATGGCGGCTACTCCAGCGAGGCGCCGAGGCGCTGCTCGCTATGCTCCCGCCGGAGCGCGAGCAGGAGCTGCTCCACGGCGAAAAGCGCGATCAGCACGCCGCAGATGACGAGCGGCATATAGGTCCAAGCCATGGACACCCCGATCAGCGGGATACGGATGCCTATCGAGGTCTGTACCAGCTCGATCGAATACCAGGCCATGGCAGCGCCGAAGAAACCGACGACAGCATCGACAACGATCTCCACCCAGCGCCGCAGCCCCGCCGGCAGCGCCTGGCGGAATCCGAGCACGGAGAGGTGGAACCGCTCGCGGACGCCGACGGCGGCCACCGGCAGGGCAATCCCCACCACGGTCAGGGTGGCGCCGCGTTCCACCCAGGTGGGCGTGTCGTTGAGCACATATCGCCCGAAGACCATCCAGCCCGTCATGACCACGAGCGCCACCATGGCGCAGCTCGCAAGGACGATGACAAGACGGGCAAGTTGATCCAGCAGCGCGGAGAATTGTCGCATCCGGCCGTTCCCATCAGGAGGAGGAAGCGAGCCCGGCACTTGCCGGCCCGAGAGAAGGAAAGCGAAAGGCGGGGGCACCCCGCCTTTCCCGTCATGTCACCGCGTCTCTCGAATGCGCTGCACAAGGCTCGCGACGGTGGGGTCGGCGGCATATTTGGCATAGACCGGCGCCATCGCGGCCTGCCAGGGGCCCTTGTCGGTGATCTCGGTCACCTGCGCGCCGCCGGCGATCACGCGCTCACGGCTCACCCGCTCGCGTTCCGCCCAAAGCTGGCGCTGCATCTGCGCGCTTTCACGCGCCGCGGCCTTCACCAGTTCCTTGTCGGCGGCCGAAAGCCGCTGCCAGCGCGTCCGCGACACGGCGAGGATCTCCGGCACGTTGGAATGCTCGGTCGTCGCGAAATACCTCGCCACCTCGAAATGCCGCGTGCTCTCGTAAGAGGGCCAGTTGTTCTCGGCTCCGTCGATCACGCCCGATTGGAGGCTGGTATAGACCTCGCCGAAGGGAAGCGGCGTCGGGTTGGCGCCGAGCGCGCGGATCAGGTCGATCCAGAGATCCGAGGTCTGCACACGGATCTTCATGCCGCGTAGATCTTCCGGCTTCGCCACCAGCCGGCGCGTATACATGCTGCGCGCACCCGCATCATACCAGGCGAGCGGCACGATCCCGACGCCTTCGAGCTGCTTGGCGATCTCGTCGCCGACCGGCCCGTCCATCACCGTGTGCAGATGCTCCACGCTGCGGAAGAGGAAGGGCAGCGTGGGCACCTGTGTCAGCGGCGCGAGATTGTTCAGCGGGCTGAGGTTGAACTCCGCGAAATCGATGGAGCCCAGCCGCATCTGCTGGATCGCCTCGTCCTGCTGGCCGAGCTGGGCGGAGTGATAGGTCTTGAGCCGGATGCGGTTGTTGGTGCGCTGCGCGACCAGCTCGCCGAAACGCTCCATGCCCCTGGAAACCGGATAATCAGGCGGATGGATGTTCCAGCCGCGCCATTCCTGCGCCTTGGACACGGTCGCAGCGAAGCAGGTCATGGCGATTGCGGCGGCAGCCAGGGCGGCGCGCAGCCGCCAGGGGCGCGCCATCGGGGCACCGGTCATCGTGAACGTCTCCTGTCGCGGGCCGGTCAGTGCCGGCCCGTCATTTGCTGCAATAGCAGGAAACTATCACCCGGCGGGCGGGCCGACGTCAACGTTCACGTTACATGATCGAAATTTTAGTCGATGACCGCCTGGTAACTCAGCACGCGAAGCTCCCGTCGCACCGGCCAGGCGGAGGAAGGCATGAGCTGCGCGAGGAAGATCACCGCCATCTCCTCCTCCGGGTCGATCCAGAAGGCCGTGCTCGCGGCACCGCCCCAGGCGCATTCGCCGGGCGTGCCCAGGATCTGCGCCCGCGCCGGGTCGAGCGTCACGGAGAAGCCCAGGCCGAAGCCGATGCCCTCGGCGGTGGATTCCGACCAGCGCGGCTGGCCCATCGCCGCCATATCGCCGCGCAGGTGGTTGCTCATCATCAGCTCCACCGTCTTGCGGCCGAGATAGCGCGTGCCGTCCAACTCGCCCTTGTTCAGCATCATCAGGCAGAAGCGCAGATAATCGGCCGCCGTGGAGACGAGGCCGCCGCCACCGGAATTCACCCGGCGCGGCTTGAGGAAGCGGCTGGTGGCCGCATCGTCCAGCAGCGCGAGCGTCCCATCCGGCCCGCGCCCGTAATTTGAGGCGAAGCGATGCGCCTTGCCCTCATGGACGAAGAAATCGGTATCCACCATGCCGAGCGGGCGGATGAGCCGCTCGCGCAGGAATTCCTCGAAGGGCCGGCCCGAGATCACCTCGACGAGATAGCCGAGCACATCGGTCGAGATGGAATAGTTCCACTCCGCCCCCGGCTGGGCAATCAGCGGCAGGCTCGCCGCCTTGCGCACCACTTCCTCCAGCGAGGTCTCGGCGGTCTGGAAATCCACGCCCTGCTCGCGATAGGCGGCATCGACCAGCGTGGCCTGCATGAAGCCATAGGTCAGGCCCGAGGTGTGGGTCAGCAGATCGCGGAAGGTGATGTCGCGCATCGCCGGCACGGTATCGATCTTCCCGCGCCCGCCGCCCACCGCAACGCGCTGGTTCGCGAAGAAGGGCAGGAAGCGCGAGATCGGATCGTCGAGCTGAAACAGCCCCTCCTCGTAGAGCATCATGATGGCAACCGAGGTGAGCGGCTTGGTCATGGAATAGAAGCGATGGATGGTGTCGCCCGCCATCGCCCTGCCGCTCGCCATATCGGCCAGGCCCGAGGAGCCGAAATGCGCGACCTCGCCATGGCGCGAGACGAGCGTGGTGGCCCCCGCGAATTTCCCATCCGCCACCAGCTTGTCGCGCCAGGCGTCGATCCGCGCGAGGCGCTTCGGGCAGAGGCCCAGGCTATTGGGGTCGGTCAGGGCGATCTCGCTCATCATCGTCTCTCTGCGGCTCATTCATCCAGCGGCGTCGAGCCTGCCACGGGCCCGGAAAGGCGGCCAGCCCGGCTTGCCCTCTGGCTGCCGAAGCCCCAGTCTCCGCGGCCGTGAACGTCTGGAGATGACCATGCTGCCGCCCAAGGAAAAGCTCAAAATCTGCTTCGCCCATGTCGCCTATCACTTCGCGGAGCGGTTCGCCCTGCGCAACAGCGGCTACGACGCCGTGCAGGCCTGGTCGAAGGCCGAGTTGGAAGCGATCCAGGATCAGGTCGATGTGCTGGTCGTCTCGGGCCTGTGGGAGAACGAACTGGCGGCCTCGATGCCGAAGCTGCGCTATATCCAGTCGATCAGCGCGGGCGTCGATCGCTACGATCCGAAGGTGCTTTCGGTCAATGGCATCCGCCTCGCCTCCGCCTCGGGCGCCAATGCGCGGGCGGTTTCCGAACATGCCATGTCGCTGATCCTCGCCCTGGCCCGCCGCCTACCGGAAGCGCGCGACAATCAGACCAAGCGCCACTGGCGCGGCATGATCGGCGATCTCACCACGCGCGAGGACGAGCTTTCGGGCAAGACCATCCTCATCGTCGGCCTCGGCCAGATCGGCGGCCGCCTCGCCCGCCTCTCCAAAGCCTTCGACATGAAGGTGATCGGACTGAAGCGCGATGTGACGACGGGCACCGAAGGCGCGGATGAAGTGCGGACCATGGCGGAGTTCAAATCCGTCCTGCCGAAGGCCGATATCATCGCCCTCACCTGCCCCCTCACGGCCGAGACGCAGAACATGGTCGATGCCGAGGCCTTCTCGCTGATGAAGAAGAGTGCCTGGCTGGTGAATTGCGCGCGCGGCAAGGTCGTGAAGGAAGATGCGCTGATCGAGGCGATGACGGCGGGCCGAATCGCGGGCGCTGCGCTGGACGTGACGGTGGAGGAACCGCTGCCGCCCAGCAGCCAGCTTTGGGAACTGCCCAATACCTTCATCACCCCGCATACAGGCGGCGAGACCCGCAAATACGAGGACGCAGTGATCGATATCCTGCTCGAAAACCTGGGCAGGCTGGAGCGCGGTCAGACCGCGCTCCGTAATCAGGTCGTCTGATCAGTCGTTATTGTTACGGGGGAAAGGCAGGGAGCTGACCGCGCAGAGGTCGACCCCCCGCCGTTCCTCCGAACGGCCGTTCTCATAGACGATGCGCACGTCGTAGCGGCACTCGCCCGCAACGAGGCGCACGGCGAAGAACTTGCCCGGCTGGACCATCTCGTCGCCCAGGCGGTCGGGCCCCCAGTCATTGTCGGTCGAGGGCGAAGCATAGACCTCACGGATTGCCTGGCTGCCACGATTGACGACATTGAAGGAGGGGTTGCCGCGGCGGCCCACTCCCGCCGGCGCGCCACCCTTGCCGCTGCCGCCCGAAGAAGCGGACTGGTTGCCGAAGACCACCTCGTTGCGGCGGCAGAGATTGATGCCGCGCCGCTCCTCGGCATCCGAGCCCTGCACCACCACGCGGATGTCATAGGTGCATTCGCCGCGCGGCAGGCGGATCGCATAGGTCCGTCCGGCGGCGACCACATCGTCGCCCAGCCTGTCGCGGCCCCAGTCATCCTGGCTGCTCGGCGAGGCATAGACCTCGATGATGTTCCGGCCCGTATTGTTCACGAGTGTGAAGGACGGGTCGTTACCCTGCGCGAGAGAGACTTGTGTGGCTCCCAGGAGCATTGTCAGGGCGAGGACGACGCGGCGCAGCATGATGGTTTCTCCTCGTTGCGGACGAGCACTTCGGCCTATTGCGGTATTCTAGAGCGAATGACGCCGTGGCATGAATAACGGCTTCATTCAAGTTCGCGGTAGAATCAAAGCTTTAGCTCACCTCCTCGCGATCAGCCCCCTTAAGGCCGCTTTCCGGCAGCCTCGAGCCGGCCTGGGCAGGGGCGGAGACGCGGGCCAGAATGCGCCGGAAAGCGCGGAGACGAGCATGACCCAGCCCCCAGTTGATACCGCTGCCGATACCCAGCCGGAGCCCATGGCCGACCTGCTGATTACTGGCGGCACCGTGGTCAACGAGACCGGCCGTTTCCCTGCCGATGTCGCGGTGAAGGACGGGCTCATCGCCTTCATCGGCCACCCTTCCCTCGCCCCGCGCGCGAAACGGGTGCTGGAGGCGAAAGGCCGCTTCATCCTGCCCGGCGCCATCGACGTGCATACGCATATCCGCGAGCCCGGCATGACGCAGAAGGAGAATTGGACGACCGGCACCCGCGCCGCGGCGGCGGGCGGCGTCACCACCGTCTTCGACATGCCCAATACCGACCCGCCGACTTGGAGCCTCGAGGCCCTGGCCGAGAAGCAGGCGGCGGCCGAGAAACAGGCCCACGTGAATTACGGCCTCTACGGCCTGCTGGACGAGCGGACGCTCGGCAATATCGAGCCGCTGACCAAGGCCGGCGTCATCGGCTTCAAGCTCTTCCTCGGCAATACGACGGGCAATCTCCCGGCCCCGAATGACGGCGCGGTGCTGGAAGGGTTCGAGATCCTGGCCGGGCTCGGGATGCGCTGCTCCATCCATGCCGAGAACTCGCCCATGCTCTTCTGGCGCGAGCGCCGCATGCGCGAGGCCGGGCGCGACGATGATTTCGCCCATTGGTGCGCGCGCGCCGATATTGTAGCGCTGGAAAGCCTCGGCCGCGCCATCTGCCTCTCGGAATGGACCGGCGCGCGCATCCATATCGTGCATGAAAGCTGCGCCCGTTCGGTGCCGGTGATCCGCGAGGCCAAGGCGCGCGGCGTGCCCATGACGGTCGAAACCTGCCCGCAATTCCTCTTCCTCGCCGCCGAGGAACTGACGGGCCAACAGGCGAAGATCGCCCGCATGAACCCGCCCATCCGCGAGGGCGCCCAGCGCGAGGCGCTGCTCAAGGCGCTCATCGACGGCACGATCGACATGATCGCGACCGACCACGCGCCCCATGCCATGGAAGAGAAGCAGCGCGACAGCATCTGGGACAATGCCTGCGGCTTCCCTGGCGTGGAGACCTCGATGCGCCTCATGCTGACGCTGGTGGATCAGGGGAAGATGCGGCTGGAGGATTACGTCCGCATGTCCAGCGCGGCACCGGCGCGCGCCTTCGGCCTCGCGGGGCGCAAGGGCGTCATTCAGCCGGGGGCGGATGCGGATCTGGTTGTGGTCGATGTCACGAAGCGCGCCCCGATCCTGGCCGAGATGCTACATTCGGAGAAAAGCCGGTTCACGCCCTATGAGGGTATCGAAACCGTCGGCGCGCCGGTCGCGACCATCGTGCGCGGGCGTGTCGTCATGGAAAACGGCCTCGTCGCCGAGGCCGCAGGCTGGGGGCGTCAGGAGCGGCCGGTCATGCCGCCCGCGGCCCCCCGCAATCTGGCAACCAGCACCCAGGCGATCCTTCGCCCGGGCGCCATGCCTTTCTAGCCGGCGTTCAGCCTAGCCTCAGCCGAGCGTGTCCATCACGATGCGACGGATCTCGTCCTGGCTCAGCCCCTGGGGCTGAACGGGGCGCTCGGCCTTGGCAACGAGCGGCTTGGTAGTCGTGGTCTGCGTGTTCTTCATTGTGGTTGTAACTTTTTCCTTGGGCCGTGCCCTCGTGACACGGCCGATTTCGATGATCGTGGACCGCCTGCATGACGCTGGCATGTACGCGTTAAACAGTTCCTAAACTGGCTTGAGGTTTCCAGTCTTTCGACCGCAATCCGATGACAATACGGTGCGACTCGGAAGAAGATTGCCCTTACAGCGGGCAAACGGACTGTTAGGTGGGCATATGGGCCTGCTCAGCCCGCAATCAACCCCCTGCCTCTTAATCCGCTGCGCCCATCTCCGCCGCCGGCTGCACCGCACGCCTGGTGGTGGCCGGCACCGGCAGGCAACGCCAGAGGCTCGGCGCGGCCAGCAGCAGGGCGCAGACCGTCCAGGTCATGGCCTCGAGATTCACCACATGCTCCCGGACGGCGCTGATCAGCGCCATGGCGGCGAGCGCCCCGCCCGCCCAAAGCTCCGCCCAGCCGCCGGTGCCGCGCGGCAGGCCGCCCATGGCCCAGCGCGCCAGAACCACCACCAGCGGCACGGCGAAGGTCGGCACGGGAAAGTCGCGATAGCGCGGGTCGAAAAGCAGCATGGCCTGCAGCGCCATGGCCGTCCAAAGGAAGAGGAAGGCAAGGTCGTCGAGGGCGAAATCCCGCCAGCGCCGCCAGTCCAGCCCAAGGCGCAGCATGGCCCGCAGGTTGCGCGTCGCCTGCGCCCCATTCCGCAACGGCTCCACAGCCAAGCCCGATAGCCGCAGCCCCGTCCAGCGCAGCATCAGGGCCGCGAGCCCCGCCTGCCCCAGCAGGTTCCCCGCCAGCGCCAGGCCAAGATACTCGTCGAGCGCGTAGGGCACCCCGCCGCTCCAGGCGAAAGCCAGCGCATGGCCCAGTGCCATGGAGAGCAGCGCGAGCCGGACGCCCATCGCCGCCGGGAAGTACCAAACCGTCAGCCCGAAAAGCACGAGCCCCAGCAGCCCGCCCGCCACGGCGTAACGAGGCCAGTCCGGCATCTCCACCACGGCGCCGGTCAGGGGGAATTTCTCCGCCCTGTCCGTCGTCCAGAGGCCCCAGGCCGCGCCGACCGTGCCTTCGTTCTTGTATTTCCACCGCTGGTCGAAAGCCTCGATCCAATTGTAATCCACGCCTTCCGACTGCGCCCAGGCCGTCACCGCGCGCAGGAACCGCGCCTGATTGACGCGGGATGGCGCTGAATCCTCCCGCCAGCGGCCCATCGAGGGCCAGCCCACCTCGCCGATCGCCACCGGCTTGTCGGGGAAGAGCGCCTTGATGCGCGCATAGGCCTCCTTCACATGGGCGAGGGCGACCTCGACATTCGCGGGTTCATCCTCCCAATAAGGAAGGAGATGGATCGTCACGATATCCACATGCCGCGCCAGCTGCGGGTTCCGGGCCCAGAATTCCCAGACATCGGCATAGGTCACGGGCTGGCGGACGGCCGCCTTCACCCGGTCCAACGCCTCGGCCAGCTTCTCGACCGGCAGGTCCCGCCGCAGCAGCACTTCATTGCCGACGATGACTCGGTTGATCGTGCCGGGATAGCGGTTCGCCGCTTCGATCAGCGCCTTGAGCTCCCGCTCGTTGGTGGCGGCATTGCTGCCCAGCCAGGCGCCCTGCCACAGCCCGAGCCCATACTTCTGCGCCAGCGGCGCGATGGGAAAACCGCCCTCGCTGCTCGCATAGGTGCGGATCGCCCTCACCCGGGGCGCGATCAGGGCGAGATCCGCCTCCGTCTGCGCCTCGGTCGGGAAATGATGGTTGAGCGGCGACTGCTCGTCGCGGAAGGCCGCGAAGGAGACCGAGGCGATCTTGCCGCCAGGCATGGCCATATCGGCCAGTTGCGGCCGGTTTGGCCACCACCAGGCAAGCCCGCCCAGCAGGGCGGCGACAACCAGCGTCAGGAGCGCCAATGCCCTGTAGCCATAGGCGGGGTATCTCGACATGGCGCGAATTCTCCGGACCATCACGGCCGATACAAGGCAGGATAGAGGCAAAGAAGGTAAGAATTGATGACGATCGACGGGCTGAACGACCAGGATATCCGCCAGTTGCTGACGGGGCTGAAGCGCGTGGCGCTCGTCGGCGCCTCCAACAAGCCCAACCGCCCCTCCTTCGGCGTGATGGGCTTCCTGCTCTCGCAGGGCATCGACGTCGTGCCGGTGAACCCGGTTCTGGCCGGGCAGGAAGTGCATGGCAAGACCATCCGCGCGAGCCTCGCCGAGGTCGGGCCGGTCGATATGGTCGATATCTTCCGCCGCAGCGAGGAGGCCGGCGCGACGGTGGACGAGGCCATCGCGGCCGGGGCCAAAAGCGTCTGGATGCAGCTCGGCGTGGTGGATGAAGCCGCCGCCGCCCGGGCCCGCGAAGCGGGGCTCGTCGCTGTGATGGATCGCTGCCCGGCCATCGAATGGCCCCGGCTCGGCCTGCCCTCGCGCTAAGCCCTCATGACGAAACGTCTCACCGACTTGAATCGTTTATTTGAACAGGCCATGTCGCCAGATACCGGTCGCCGCGCATTTCCGCCGGGAGGGATTCGCGGGCGACGGGTTGGAGATCATCGTCAATGACCGAAGAAGAACGTCGCATCATCTCGGCCTTCGTGGAACGCCTCGCCGGCGTGTCACAGGCCCGGCCCGCCTCCCCCTGGGGCGGCTCGAGCGTGCCCTCGACCCAGTCGCGGCCCCCGCTGCCGCCGGTCGATCCGGAGGCCGATGCGCTGATCGCGGAACTCTTCGCCCGCTATCCAGAAGCGCGCTACCGCATCACCCAGACGGCCTTCGTGCAGGAGAATGCCCTCGTCCAGGCGCAGAACCGCATCCAGGACCTGGAGTGGCAGCTCGAGAATGCCCAGGCCCAGGCGCAGCAGGCCCAGCAGGCCGCGCCCCAGCGTGGCGGCCTCTTCGGCGGCATGTTCGGCGGCGGCAATCGCCCGCAGCCGGGCCCCATGCCGATGAGCCCGCGGCCCCAGCCCGTGCAGCCGCCGATGGGCTATGCCCCGATGCAGAGCAGCGGCCCGGGCTTCCTCGGCTCCGCCCTCACCACCGCCGCCGGCGTCGCGGGCGGCATGGTCATGGGCAATATGCTCATGAACATGTTCTCGGGCCATCACGGCGCCGCCGAGGCTGCCTCGGCCGCGACGAGCACCGCCAGCGGCTTCGGCCAGGAAGCGGTCAGCCCCTGGACCAATCCTGGCGGCACCGACCAGTCCGCGCAGAACCAGGACGCGACGCCGACCTCGTGGGACGATGCGAGCAGCCAGGACGCCTATCCGGATGACGCCGCCTATGATGCCGGCGCCGACGACGCTGGCTGGGACGATGACGTCTGATCGTCCTTAGACCGTGAATGCAGGAAGGGCGGGCCAGCGATGGCCCGCCCTTCTCGTTTCTCTTATTCGGTCAGCGGAGACGGTCAGGCCAGCAGATGGCCGAAACGCTGCGCCTTGGTCTGCAGATAGGCGTCGTTCACGCCATTGGCCGCGAATTGGTGCTGCACCCGGTCCACCACCTCCACACCGCAGGCGGCGAGGCCCGCGACCTTGTCGGGGTTGTTGGTCAGCAGGCGGATGCGCGGCACGTTCAGCGCAGCCAGCATGGTCGCGGCCACCATGAAATTGCGCTCGTCGGCGCCATAGCCGAGGGCGCGGTTGGCATCGAGCGTATCAAGCCCCTGATCCTGCAGCGTATAGGCGCGGAGCTTATTCACCAGGCCGATGCCCCGCCCCTCCTGCGCGAGATAGAGCAGCACGCCGCCGCCCTCCTCCTTCGCCATGCGGGCAATGGCACCGCGCAGCTGCGGGCCGCAATCGCAGCGCAGACTGCCCAGGAGATCGCCGGTGAAGCATTCGGAATGGGCGCGTGCGAGCGGCGCGCCGCCCTTCTCCGCAAAGCCAATCGGGTCGCCCACCAGGATCGCCAGATGCTCGATCCCGCCATCGGCCGCGCGGAAAGCGACGATCCGAGCCTCCGGCGCATCCTCCAGCGGCACCCGCGCCTCGGCGACGCGGGCGAGGCTCGCGGCGGCACTCAGCGGATAGGCCAGCACATCGGCCTCGCTGACCGAGACGATGTCCAGCCGCGCCAGCGCCGCCGTGCTGGCGGGCGCCGCGACCAGGGCCGGCAGCAGCCGGCCGATCTTGGCGAGGTTCAGCGCCGCATCCGCCCCGGCGGGCGCCATGGCCAGCCGCGTCTCGCCCGAGGGCGGCAGCAGGGCCTCGATCACCGGATCGGCGAAAGCACGCAGGGCCTCAGGCGCCAGCAGCGCGCGCGGCAGCAGCATGGCGACGGCCTCTTCCTCCACCGGCGTGGCGAGCGCAGGCGCCGTCGCATGGCGCAGCGCGGCCGCGCGCGCCGGGGCGAGCAGCAGGACGGGCGGCGACAGGGCAGCCGTACCCAGCTCGGCGAGCCCTCGCGCACCAACCGTTTCAGCGGCCGCGAGGATCAGGCCGCCTTCCGGGCGCGTCAGCATCACGGGCGTCCCACGCCGCAGCTCGCTCACCGCGCGATGGACCGCACGCATGGCCAGCGCCCGCGCGTCGGGGAGCGTTTCAGCAGGAATCATCGAGGGAACAACCGTCGAAGGGGAAATCGTCGGGGCTGGCTGGCCGGAAGTCGGTTGGCCAGGAGCCGGCTGGTCAGAGGCCAGGGGGGTCAATCCATCCATTCCTGTGCATTCCATCTACCGTGCTGACGACGCTCTTCCCACCTGTCAACTCTGGCGGTGGCGAGGCCTTCTTCTCCACGCAGAACGGGCGAGGCCTTCTTTGGACCACGGCGCCGTGAACACATATCGGCGAGCACTGGGCGAATTTCTTCAAGATCGTTCAACCGTTGACTGTGCTGCCGCGCTTGCAGACTTGCCCGGAGGCTATAGCGCGGGCACCATGGCATCACGGCGGTTTTAACCTAGTGACGGTCCGGTGGTTTTCCCACCCCCGGGACGATCCGAAGATATAGCGGGAGTGCGCATGTCCGGCCCCCGGCCGATTTTGATCGTCGATGACGACGCCGCCCTTCGCGCCACGCTGATGGAACAGCTGGCGATCGATGGGGAATTCGCGCCTGCGGAAGCGGGCGATATCGCTGAGGCCGAGCGTATCCTTGGCGAGGATAATGCCCGGTTCGACGCTGTTTTGCTCGACCTTGGCCTGCCCGATGGTGACGGGCGGGAGTTCTGCGCGCAACTGCGACGGCAGGGCATCCGCTTGCCGATTCTGATGCTGACGGGCGCCGATGCGGAAGCCGATATCGTCAAGGGTCTCGATTCCGGGGCCAATGACTATATCGCCAAGCCGTTCCGGCTGAACGAGCTGCTGGCGCGCCTGCGCGCCCAGCTCCGAGTCTTCGACAATAGCGAGGACGCGGTTTTCGTCATCGGGCCCTATACCTTCCGCCCTTCGGCCAAGCTCCTGCTCGAACAGGCGCGCAACCGGAAGATCCGTCTGACGGAGAAGGAAGCCGCGATTCTGAAGTTCCTGTACCGCGCGGGCGGCAAGCCCGTGGCGCGCCAGGTGCTGCTGAACGAGGTCTGGGGCTATAACGCCGCGGTGACGACCCATACGCTGGAGACGCATATCTACCGCCTCCGGCAGAAGATCGAGCCCGATCCGGCCTCGGCCCGCCTCCTCCTCACCGAGGGCGGCGGCTACCGGCTGGACCCGATGGCCAGCATGGTCGCGGCATAAAAAGCAGGGGAAGCCTTCCGGCTTCCCCTTTTTTATGCGTGTTATTTTGCCCTCAGGCGCCGGGCGGCCGCATCCGCGGCCTTGGCTTTCGCCGGACAACCGGCGGCGCCCTTCGGACTTACGGAGCGGCGAGCCGCTCCGCCCCTCAAATCACTCGAAGCGCGCCGCCTCGTCGAAGGACAGGCGCGGCAGGCGCTCGAAGACGCCCGAGGGGTCGCCATAGCCGAGATTGACCAGGAAGTTCGACTTCCAGGTCGTGCCGGCGAAGAAGGCCTCATCCACCTTGGCATTGTCGAAGCCGCTCATGGCGCCCGTATCCAGGCCCACCGCACGGGCGGCCAGGATCAGATAGGCGCCCTGCAGCGTCCCGTTCCGGAAGGCCGTCACTTCGGCCAGCTTCTCGCTGCTGGTGAACCAGGACTTGGCATCGGCATGCGGGAAGAGCTGCGGCAGCTTCTCATAGAAGGCCGCGTCATGGGCGACGATGGCGGTGACCGGCGCGCTCATGGTCTTGGCCAGGTTGCCCGACGAGAGGGCTGGCTTCAGCTTCTCCTTGCCTTCCGGCGTCCGGATGAAGACGAATCGGGCCGGGCTGGCATTGGCGCTGGTCGGGCCGAACTTCAGCAGGTCATAGAGTTCGTGGATCTTCGAGTCGGGCACCGGCGTATCCAGCCACTTGTTCTGGGTGCGGGCGGTGAGGAAGAGCTGGTCCAGCGCCTCGGCGCTCAGGGAATCGGCCATTGTAAGGTCTCCGGTAGAGATTGGTTGGGCCCATCATGCGCCGATCTCGCGCCCGCGAAAGAGCCGATGGCGTGATGGCGCCCATTCACCATTCAAATGAGCACCATTGACCCGGCGGCCAAGGCACCGAGCCGGGCATGACCGCCGACCGCCTGCCCGCTATCCTGCGCATCATGACGAGCCTGCTCACCGCCCGCCTCCTTCCCGGCGCCTCTCCCACCGAGGGCCTTCTCGCCATCGGCGCCGAGCGCTTCCGCTGCGCCATCGGCAAGGGCGGCATCCGCGAGGATAAGAGCGAGGGCGACGGCGCCACGCCGCGCGGTCTCCTCTCCCTCCGCCGCCTGCTCTATCGCGCCGATCGGGGCGCTCCGCCGCCGAATCCGGGCCACCTCCGGCTGGAACCCATCGCGCCCAGCGACGGCTGGTGCGATGACCCGTCGAGCCCCGCCTATAATACGCAGATCGCCCTGCCCCACCCCGCCCGGCACGAGAAGCTATGGCGGGAGGACGGGGTCTATGACCTCATCGGCGTGCTCGGCTGGAATGACGCGCCGGTGCAGCGTGGCCGCGGCAGCGCCATCTTCCTCCATGTCGCCCGGCCCGATTACGCGCCGACGGAAGGCTGCATCGCCCTGTCGATGCGCGATCTCCACGCCTGCCTGCGCCTCGGCCTGGGGGCCATCGCCGTGCCGTGACGGCATCGAGCATGGATGAAGGCCGGATTCGGGCGCTTCTCGCTTGAACGGCCAGCGAAATTAGGGATTGATGGCGGAACAAGAAGCGTCGCCAAGGCGCGCCAACAGTCCAGGATCAGCAATGGCCAGCTCGAGCACGGCGGTAACGACCGCCGACCCCGCGCCTCCCCATAAGCATCCCTATCATCTCGTCGACCCGTCGCCATGGCCGCTGCTGGGCGCCTTCGGGGCCGGCACGCTGGTCTTCGGCCTGATCCTGATGGGTCATTACGGCATCCACTGGGTCGTGGGCCTCGGCGCCGTCTGGATCATCACCTGCATGGCCCTCTGGTGGCGCGACGTGGTGCGGGAATCGCGTACACCCGGCTTGCATACGGCCGTCGTCCGCCTCGGCCTGCGCTACGGGATGATGCTCTTCATCGCCTCGGAGGTGATGTTCTTCGTCGCCTTCTTCTGGGCCTATTTCCACTTCGCGCTCTATCCCGAACACGTCTCGGGCGCGGAGAAGGCGATCTGGCCGCCGGCCGGCATCCATACCTTCGACCCCTGGCACCTGCCCTTCCTCAATACGATGATCCTGCTTCTCTCGGGCTGCACGGTCACCTGGGCGCATCACGCCCTGATCGAGGGCGATCGCAAGGGCATGCTGCAGGGCCTGGCGCTGACGGTGCTGCTCGGCTTTTCCTTCACCTTCTTCCAGGTGGTGGAATACGCGGCGGCGCCCTTCCCCTTCGCGGGCGGCGGCGTCTATCCCTCGGTCTTCTTCCTGGCCACGGGCTTCCACGGCTTCCACGTCATCGTCGGCACGCTCTTCCTCGCCGTCTGCCTCTACCGTGCCTATAAGGGCCATTTCAGCCCGCAGCGGCATTTCGGCTTCGAGGCCGCCGCCTGGTACTGGCATTTCGTCGACGTGGTGTGGCTCTTCCTCTTCGTCGCGATCTACTGGCTCGGCGCGGGCGTGATCGCCGAGCACTGACCAGCGGCTAAGCGCGACTAGCGATGATTGACGGCGACCAGATAGGTCGCCGTTTCTTCATCCGAGGGGTTCTCGAAGGCGCAATCCATCGGGTGGGAAAGGTCCCGCGCGAAACAATCGCCCGGCTCCATCCGGTGCCGGCGCCCCGCCTCGACGAAATCCAGCCGCCCGCTGATCAGCCAGATCGTATGCGCCCGCATCGGCTCGTAGGAACTGGCAGGAAAAGGCACCTTCGCCCCCGGCGGCAGTTCCACCAGCGTCAGCTCCGGGTCGAGCCCGCCCGGCGTCAGGGCGCGGCGGCGATAGCCGGTGCCGGGGTCGCGCCAGAGCGGCTGGTCTGCCACACGCAGCATCCGGCTGGCGGAAAGCGCCGCATCGGCCTCCACGCGCGCCAGCAGCCCGGACATGGTCAGGCCCAGCGCGCCGGAAAGACGGCCCAGCAACGCCGCCGTGGGGCTCGCCTCGGCCCGCTCCACCCGGCTGATCATGGCGCGGGACACGCCCGAACGCTCCGCCAGCTCCGCGATGGACCAGCCATGCCCTTCCCGCTCCGCCTTCAGCCGAGCGGCCAGACTTTGGGCGAAAGCATCGGCCGTGCTGTCGGATTCATCCATCATGGTAGACATGAACGCCAATATAATGGACTGTGCGAGCTAACGCTACCGATCATAAGGCGCTGGCATGAGCTTTACCCTGCGCGATGCGACCCCGGCCGATCTGCCGGGCATCCTCGTCATCTACAACCATATCGTCGCGACCTCGACCGCGATCTATCTCGACGATCCCGTGACGCTGGAAAACCGTGCCGCCTGGCTCGCCGATCGCCAAGGCAAGGGCTTCCCCGTGCTGGTCGCCATCGGTGCGCAGGGCGAGGTGCTCGGCTATGCCAGCTATGGCGAATTCCGCGGCGCCTTCCCCGGCTATCGCCTGACGGTCGAACATTCCGTGCATGTCGCGGAAGCGGCGCGCGGCATGGGCATCGGCAAGGCGATGATGCGGGCACTGCTCGAACGCGCCAAGGCGGCCGGGCTGCATGTGATGATCGGCGTGATCGACGCGCAGAACGAGGTCTCCATCCGCCTGCATGAGAAGGCCGGCTTCCGCGTCGTCGGCAAGCTCGATCAGGTGGGCATCAAATTCGGCCGCTGGCTCGACGTGGTCTTCATGCAGACCGAGCCGGGGGCGCTTGCGTGAACGACAACGAGCCGCCCGCCGGCATCGGCCATAACGGCGGCCCGCCGCTGGACGAACCGCTCGGCGGCGGCTGGCTGGGTTATGTCTGGAAGAAGGCCCACAAGAAAGCCTGGAAGACGCCGCCGCGCGAGATCGCCCTCGCGCGGCTGAAGCGGGCCGAGGAACTCGGCATGAGCTACAAGGAATACACGCTCGAGATCATGGAGCGCGGGAAGTATCTCTGACCGGGAATCTCAAAAACGGGCGGCGCTGAAGGGCCGCAGGTCGATCTCGGGCGCGCGGCGGGCCAGCAGGGCGCCGATGGCGCGGCCGGTGCGGGCCGAGCCCACCAGGCCGGTATGGCCATGGCCGAAGGCATGCAGCACGTCGCCGCATTCGCGCGAGGCACCGATCACCGGCAGCCCATCCGTGGTCGAGGGCCGGTGGCCCATCCAGAACTTGAAGCGATCCGCCGGCAGGTCACGCGGCAGGCCGGGGAAGCTGGAGAGCAGATGGTCTCGCAGGATCTCGGCGCGCTTCCAATTCGGCTCGGCCTCGATCCCCGCGATTTCCACCTGGCCCGAGGCGCGCAGCCCCGCCTCGGTCATCACCACGCCCATCTTGCCGTCGGAGGGCATCAGGGGCGTGCGGGGATAAGCGCCCGCATCACCCAGCAGCACGGCGTGATAGCCGCGCTCGCTCTCCAGCGGCACATTGTCGCCCACCAGCTTGGCCAGCGGCTTGGAACGGATGCCGGCGGCGATCACCGCGCGATCGGCCGGCACTTCCCCCGCCGAACTCCGCACGGCCTTCAGGCGGCCGCCCTCGATGCGGAAGCCCGTGGCGGCGGCGGAAATGCGCTTCGCCCCCTTGGCCTCGGCCAGCGCCACCAGCGCGGCCGTATAGCCGCCCGGATCGGTGCAATGCCCCGCCGCCTCGACCAGCACGCCGAAACCGTAGCGGCGATCGAGATCCGGCTCGCGCTGCCGCAGCTCCTCGGCCTCGATCTCGCGCCATTCGATGCCCACGCGCCGCCGCACGCGCCAGGCCAGGGCCTCCGCCTTGAAGGCGGCACGGTTGGGGTAGATGTACATCGCCCCGCGCTGATGGATCAGATGCCCCACCCCGGCCTCATCGGCGATGGCCTTGTGGATGGCAGGCGCCCCACGCAGCAGCGGCGCGATGGCCTCGGCGTGTTTCATTACCCGCGCCTCGGTGGCGCCCGCCAGCAAATAGCCCGCCAGCCAGGGCAGCGCGCGCGGCAGGTAGCGCCAGTTCACCGCGAGCGGGCCCAGCGGGTCGGCCAGGAATTGCGGCACCTTCTTCCAGGTGCCGGGCGTGGCGGGCGGAATGACCGACATGGGCGAGAGCCAGCAGCCATTCCCATAGGAGGCCGCCTGCTCGCCGCCGGGGGTCGCGGGCTCCATGATGCTGACCTCGAACCCCTCGGAAAGGGCGTTCAACGCCGCCATGGCGCCCACCACGCCCGCCCCGATCACCACCACATGCGCCATTCGCCAGCCCCCGATTCAAATCGGCGCGGAAGATGCGATGGAGGCGCCGGAATTAAAAGCGGGAATGGTCGAGGTCGGCACGCTTCGATACATGACGCCTCGGTAAGGTCGCATTTTCTTCACAACCAGCCCCCATTTCGCCCGTTCCATAGAACAAAGGCAGCCGGGAGGCCGCCTTCGTCAGAATAGGACGGAGTATAGAATGGAACGCCGACGTCTTTTCCTGGGTCTCTTCGCCGCCGCGGTCGCCGCGCCGGTCGCCTTGGTCACGGCGAAAGCGGAGGCGCATCCCGCGCCCTATCCGCATCACCACCGGCCGCCGCCGCCCCCGCCGCGTCATCGCCGCCACCGGCACTACCGGCGCCACCATCATCCGCCGCCGCACCGGCCCCGCGGGCGCTTTCTTCATTAGGCCATGAAAAACCCCCGGGAGTAGCCTCCCGGGGGTTTCTCTTTGCATGAAGCGGCGCGGCTCAGCCGGCGTCGATCACCGCGCGCTTGGTCATGACCTTCACGAGATGCGCGCGATATTCAGCGCTGCCATGGATGTCGCTGTTCAGATCATCCGCGGCCTGGTCGAGATTGGCGACCGCCTCGGGCGACCAATTGGCTTCCAGCGCCGCCTCGGCCTCCGGGCGGCGGAAGGCGGAGGAGCCCGCGCCATTCACCGCGACGCGCACGCCCTGCGCCGTCTTGGCGACGAAGACGCCCGCCATGGAATAGCGGCTCGCCGGATTGCGCATCTTCGCATAACCGGCCTTGGCCGGAATGGGGAAGCGCACGGCGACGAGCAGCTCATCCGGCTCCAGCGCCGTGGTGAACATGCCCAGGAAGAACTCTTCGGCCGGGATGCTGCGCTTGTCGGTCACGAAGGTCGCGCCGAGGGCCAGGGCCGCGGCCGGGTAGTCGGCCGCCGGGTCGTTATTCGCACAGCTGCCGCCCATCGTGCCGCGATTGCGCACCTGGGTGTCGCCGATGGTCGAAGCCATAGCGGCGAGCGCCGGAATGGCGCCCTTGATCAGCGGATTGGTTGCGACCTCATAGTGCTTCACCATCGCGCCGATGACGATCTCATTGCCTTCCTGCGTCACCTTCTTCAGCTCGGCGATGCCCGAGAGGTCGATGAGTGCCGAAGGGCGGTTGAGGCGGTGCTTCAGCGCAGGCAACAGGGTCTGGCCGCCCGAGATCGGCTTGGCCTCCGGGTCGGCCGCGAGAATGGCGACCGCTTCGGCGACGCTGCTCGGCTTGTGATAAGCGAAATCGTACATGGTTCCGAACCCTCTACGTCTACGGTCGCTTACTCGGCGGCCACGGCCGGGCGCCCGGCCTGAATGATGCCCCAGATCTTGGGCGCTGTCGCGGGCATGTCCACATGGGTCACGCCAAATTCCTTGAGTGCATCCACCACGGCATTGATCACGGCGGGCGGAGAGCCGATGGCCCCCACCTCGCCGCAGCCCTTCACGCCGAGCGGATTATGCGTGCAAAGCGTCGTATGCGTCGCGACGCCGACAGGCGGAAGGTCCTTGGCGCGCGGCATGGCATAGTCATTGAAACTGCCGGTCAGCAACTGGCCGTTGCCGTCATAGAGCGCATTCTCGAGCAGCGCCTGGCCGATGCCCTGCGCGACGCCGCCCTGCACCTGGCCTTCCACGATCATCGGATTGATCACGCGCCCGACATCGTCGACGGCGGTGAAATTCACCACCCGCACCTGGCCGGTATCGGGGTCGATCTCGACCTCGCAGATATGGCAGCCGCCCGGATAGGTGAAATTCTTCGGGTCATAGAAAGCGGTTTCCTCGAGCCCAGGCTCCAGCTCCTCGATAGGATAGTTATGCGGCACATAGGCCGCCATCGAGATATCGACGAGCGACTTCGTGCGGTCCGTACCCGCGACGCGGAAGGTGCCCTTGTCGAACTCGATGTCCTCGACCGCGGCTTCCATCAGATGGGCGGCGATTTTCTTGCCCTTGGCGATGATCTTGTCCATCGCCTTGACCATGGCGCTGCCGCCCACCGCGAGGCTGCGGCTGCCATAGGTGCCCATGCCGAAGGGGATTTTCCCCGTATCGCCATGCACGATATCGACATTCTCGAAATCCACCCCGAGCCGGTCGGCCACGAGCTGCGCGAAGGTCGTCTCATGCCCCTGCCCGTGGCTATGCGCGCCGGTGAAGACCGTGACGCTGCCCGTCGGATGCACGCGGATATTCGCGACCTCATAGAGCCCCGCCCGCGCGCCGAGCGCACCGGCCACGGCGGAAGGCGCGATGCCGCAGGCTTCGAGATAGGTCGAGACGCCGATGCCGCGCAGCTTGCCCTTCGCGCGGGCCTCCGCGCGCCGCTGCTCGAACCCGTCCCAGCCCGAGGCTTTCATCGCCTCGCTCAAGGTCGAGAAATAATCGCCGCTGTCATATTGGAGCGCGACGGGCGTCTGATAGGGGAAGGCATCGGTCGGGATGAAGTTCCGCCGCCGCAACTCGATCCGGTCGAAACCCGTGGCGCCGGCGGCGACATCCACGAGCCGCTCCAGCAGATAGGTCGCCTCCGGCCGCCCCGCCCCGCGATAGGCATCGACCGGCACGGTATGGGTGAAGATCGCCTTCACCTCCACATGGATGACCGGCGTGCGATACACGCCCGCGAGCAGCGTCGCGTAGAGATAGGTCGGGATGGCGGGCGCGAAGGTGGAGAGATAGGCGCCCATATTGGCCAGCGTCTTCACCCGCAGGCCGAGGAAATTCCCCTCCGCATCGAGCGCGAGTTCGGCATGGCTCACATGGTCGCGGCCATGCGCATCGGAGAGGAAACTCTCCGTCCGCTCCGCCGTCCATTTCACCGGCCGGCCGATTTTCGACGCGGCCCAGGTGACGATGGCCTCCTCGGCATAGTGATAGATCTTGCTGCCGAAGCCGCCGCCCACATCAGGCGCCACCACCCGCAGCTTATGCTCCGGCAGCTTGAGCACGAAGGCGCCCATCAGCAGCCGGATCACATGCGGGTTCTGGCTTGTCGTATGGAGCGTGTATTCGCCCGAGGAAGGGTTGTATTCGCCGATCGCCGACCGCGGCTCCATCGCATTGGGCACGAGGCGGTTGTTGGTGAGGTCGAAGGGCACCACATGGGCGGCGCGGGCGAAGGCCGCGTCGGTCGCGGCCTTGTCGCCGATCTCCCAATCGAAGCAGAGATTGCCCGCCACCTCGTCATGCACCAGCGGGGCGCCCGCCGCGATGGCATCCGTCACGGTTGAGACGGCCGGCAGCGTCTCGTATTCGACGCTGATGGCCTCGGTGGCATCCTTGGCCTGCTCATGCGTCTCGGCGATCACGACGGCCACCGGATCGCCCACATGCCGCACCTTGCCGATGGCGAGCACGGGATGGGCGGGCTCGGCCATGGGCGAGCCGTCCTTGTTTTTCACCCCCCAGCCGCAGGGAAGGCCGCCGAGCCCGGCCGCCTCGAGATCCTTGCCGGTGAAGACCGCGACCACGCCGGGCATGGCCGAAGCCGCCGCCGTGTCGATGGCCAAGATCCGCGCATGCGGATGCGGGCTGCGCAGGACATGCGCATGGGTCTGCCGGGGTCGGTCGAAATCGTCGGTATATTGCCCGCGTCCGGCGAGGAATCTGGCATCCTCTTTCCGTTTGACGCTGGCGCCGATGCCGCTGAACGGGGCGACGACATTCATGGCCGTGCTCTCCTGGATCGCGTTTCCCTGTCCCCCGGCCGGTGCCTTCATTGGGCCCGGCTTGTTATGGCGGACGCGGCGGGGGGCCGCGCCCGGGTCGTCGTAGCAGGCCCTGGGCCTATTCGGCCGCGCGGGCGATCTCGCTGCGCTTGCCGTGCATCACCTCGGCAGCGGCCGCGATGGCCTTCACGATGTTATGGTAGCCGGTGCAACGGCAGAGATTGCCTTCGAGACCCTCGCGGATCTCCTCCTCGGTGAGGCCGTCCGGATGCTTCTGCACCAGGTCGATCGCGCTCATCACCATGCCCGGCGTGCAGAAGCCGCACTGCAGGGCGTGATACTCGCGGAAGGCCTCCTGCATGGGATGCAGCGTGCCGTCGGCCGCCGCCAGGCCCTCGATGGTCGTCACCACGCCGCCATCGGCCTGCACGGCCAGGGTGGTGCAGGACTTCACGCTATCGCCATTGAGATGCACGACGCAGGCGCCGCACTGGCTGGTGTCGCAGCCGACATGCGTGCCGGTCAGGCGCAGCTGTTCACGGAGCAATTCGACGAGAAGCGTGCGCCCCTCGACTTCGACCGTATGGGCCTTGCCATTCACGGTCAGCGAAACTGTGGGCATGTATAATCCTCCCCCGCGGGCGCGCGCGGCGAAGGAACCGCGCGTTAGTGCGAGGGTGTGCATCCAGCGCCGCCGCGTCAAGGATGGGCGCGCGATCTTTTCGAGACCGTGAGCTTTGATATTGCGAGTTATTCTCAATTACTGATCGAAAACAGGCCGGGAAGGTCGCCCTTCCCGGCCCGGTTCTGCCCGATGGGCTTAGGCCAGCAGCGCGACGTTGCGGGCGAGCGGGTTCTCCGCCTCCGGCTTATCGTGCAGATGGCAGGCGGCCAGATGCTCGGCACCGCCCGTCGAACGCAGTTCGGGCGTCTCCACCCGGCAGCGGTCGAAGACATAGGGGCAGCGCGTGTGGAAGCGGCAGCCCTTGGGCGGGTTGATCGGGCTCGGCACGTCGCCCTTGAGGATGATGCGCTCGCGCTGCGCGCCGGGCTCGGGCACCGGCACGGCGGAGAGCAGCGCTTCCGTATAGGGGTGCTTCGGCGCGGCGAAGAGGCTGCGCTTCGGCGCGATCTCGACGATGCGGCCCAGATACATCACCGCCACGCGATGCGTCATATGCTCGACCACCGCCAGATCGTGGCTGATGAACAGCATGGCGAGGCCGAGTTCCTTCTGCAGGTCCTGCAGCAGGTTTACGATCTGCGCCTTCACCGACACGTCGAGGGCCGAGACGGCCTCGTCGCAGATGATCAGTTCCGGCTCGCCCGCGAGCGCCCGGGCGATACAGATGCGCTGCCGCTGCCCGCCCGAGAATTCATGAGGCCAGCGGTCCACGGCATCGCGCGGCAGGCGCACGAGGTCCATGAGCTTGGCGAGCCGCGCCTCGAGATCGGCATTGTCCTTGGCCAGGCCGAAATTGCGGATTGGCTCGGCCAGCAGGTCGCGCACCCGCATGCGCGGGTTCAGCGAGGAGAACGGGTCCTGGAAGACCACGCCCACGCGGCGGCGCATGGGGCGGAGCTTGCCGAGCGAGAGATCGTCGATCCGCTGCCCGTCGAGCACCACCTGCCCGTCCGTGATGTCGAACAGGCGCAGCAGTGCCTTGCCGACGGTGGACTTGCCACAACCCGACTCACCCACGAGCGAGAGCGTCTCGCCCTTCTGGATGGAGAAGGAGACGCCATCGACGGCATAGACATAGCCCGTCGTGCCGCCGAAGAAGCCGGCCTTGATGGGGAAGTGCTTCTTGAGGTCATTGACCTCGAGCAGCGGGCGCCCCGCCTGAACCGTCGTCTGCATGCTGGCGCTCATGCTGCCACCACCTCCGCATCCTTCTTGGCATAATGGCAGGCGGCGATATGGCCGGGGGCCTTGGCCTCCAGCGCCGGCGCCACCTCACGGCAGAGATCGGTCGCCTCCGTGCAGCGGCTGGCGAAGACGCAGCCGACGATCTTCTTCTTCAGGCTCGGCACCAGGCCGGGGATCTCGGCCAGGCGCGTGCTCTCGCCCGTGAGCGAGGAGCCGAGCTTCGGCACCGCGCCGAGCAGGCCGCGCGTATAGGGATGGCGCGGGGTGCGGAAGAGATCGGCGACGCGCGCCTCCTCCACCTTGCGGCCCGCATACATCACCACCACCCGCTCCGCGACCTCGGCGACGACGCCCAGATCATGCGTGATGAGCACGATGGCCGCCCCGACGCGATGCTTGAGGTCCCGCATCAGGTCCAGGATCTGGGCCTGGATGGTGACGTCGAGCGCCGTGGTCGGCTCGTCGGCGATCAGCAGCTTCGGGTTGCAGGCCAGCGCCATGGCGATCATGACGCGCTGGCGCATGCCGCCCGAGAGCTGGTGCGGATATTCGCGCACGCGCTTCTCGGGGGCCGGGATGCCGACGAGCTTCAGCATCTCGACCGCGCGCTGCTCGGCCTGGTTCTTGTCCAGGCCCTGGTGGAGCCTGAGCGTCTCGCCGATCTGCCGTCCCACGGTGAGCACCGGGTTAAGCGAGGTCATCGGCTCCTGGAAGATCATGCTGATGTCGTTGCCGCGGATCGCCCGCATCTCCTTGTCGGAGAAATCGAGCAGGTTCCGCCCATTGAAGCGGATCTGCCCGGCGATCTTGCCCGGCGGCTCGGGGATGAGCCGCAGGATCGACATGGAGGTCACGGACTTACCGCAGCCGGACTCGCCCACGATCGCCACCGTCTCGCCGGCATTGACGTGGAAGGAGAGCCCGTCGACGGCGCGGTTGACGCCGTCGGGGGTGCGGAAATGGGTCTGCAGGTTCTCGACGACCAGGAGGGGTTCGCCGCTGGGCGACTGGTTGCTTGCCATGCGTCAGACCTTCTTCGCCATGCGCGGGTCGAGAGCGTCGCGCAGACCATCGCCCACCAGATTGACCGCGAGCACCGTCAGCGACAGGAAGATCGCGGGGAAGAACACGATATAGGGCTTCACCTGCCACAGGGCGCGGCCCTCGGCCATGATATTGCCCCAGGACGGGATGATCGGCGGCGTGCCCGCGCCGATGAAGGAGAGGCCCGCCTCGATGAGCATCGCCGCCGCGCAGATATAGGTCGCCTGCACGGTCATGGGCGCGATGGTATTGGGCAGGATGTGGCGCCAGATGATCACCGGCGTGCGCGTGCCCGAGGCGATGGCCGCCTCGACATAGGGCTGCTCGCGGAGCGAGAGCACCACGCCGCGCACGAGGCGCGAGACGCGCGGGATTTCCGCCACCGTGATGGCCAGGATCACGTTGCCGACCGAACCGCGCGTCAGCGCCATCAGCGCGATCGCCAGCAGGATCGACGGGATGGACATCAGCCCGTCCATGATCCGCATGATGATGCTGTCGGCCCAGCGCACGAAGCCCGAGACCAGGCCGATGGCGAGGCCGATGATCGAGGCGAAGAAGGCCACGCCGAAGCCCACGATCAGCGAGACGCGCGCGCCGTAGAGCACGCGGGAATAGACGTCGCGGCCGAGCATGTCGGTGCCGAACCACCAGCGGGCGGAGGGCTCGCGGGTGCGCATCGCGGGCGCGAGCGCCGTCGGGTCCTTCGTCCAGAGGAAGGGCGCGAAGACAGCGACGCCGATGATCAGCACCAGCATCGCCAGACCGAGCGTCATCGTCGGATTGCGACGAACGAAACCGATCAGGCCCTTGCGAGCCTTAACGGGCGGCAGGATGTCGGGCATCGGCTGGGCCGCGGCCACGTCCTCCGGCTTGAGAGCGGCGGTGCTCAATAGCGGATCCTCGGGTCGAAGAGGGTATAGGCAAGGTCGATGGCGAGGTTGATCAGCACGTAGACGAAGCTGAACAGCAGCACCACGCCCTGGATGACCGGATAGTCACGGCGCAGGATGGCATCAACCGTGAGGCGGCCGAGGCCCGGAATGGCGAAGACGCTCTCCGTGATGACCGCGCCGCCGATCAGCAGCGCGATGCCCAGGCCGATCACCGTCACGATCGGCACGGCGGCGTTCTTCAGCGCATGCAGGAAGAGGATGCCCTTCTGCGCCACGCCCTTGGCGCGGGCGGTGCGGATGTAATCCTGCTGCAGCACCTCGAGCATCGTCGCACGCGTGATGCGGGCGATGAGCGCGATATAGGCGCTGCCCAGCGCGATGGCCGGCAGGATCAGGTTCTGCAGCCAGGGCCAGAAGCCGCGCGAGAGGGGCGTGTAGCCCTGCACCGGCAGCCAGTCGAGTTCGAGCGCGAAGTAATAGGCGAGAAGATAGCCGACCACGAAGACCGGCACCGAGAAGCCGAGCACCGCGAAAGCCATCACGCCACGATCGATGAGCGTGCCGTGCTTCCAGGCGGCGACCACACCCATCGGCAGCGCGATGATGATGGCGATGAACAGCGTGAGCACCATCAGCGAGAGCGTGGGCTCGATACGCTGCGCGATCATCGTGCTGACGGGCAGGTTCGTGAAGATCGAAGTGCCGAGGTCGCCCGTGACGATATGCCACGCCCATTCGCCGAAGCGGACGAGGAAGGGCCGGTCGAGGCCGAGCGAGGCGCGGATGCGTTCCACGTCCTCAGGCGTTGCCTGGTCGCCCGCGATCACCGCGGCCGGATCGCCGGGCGCGAGATAGAGCAGGCTGAAAACGAAGAGAGCGACCACCGCCATGACGGGGATGGTGGCCAGCACTCGGCGGATGAAATACGCGAACATGGCGCTCGGCTTAATCCTTCGCAGCTAGATCGGAAACAGCAATACCTGGCGGACCGGGATCCGCCAGGGCCCGACGTCTCCGGCTCAGGTCTTCGAGACGTTCCAGAAGAAGGGCACGGGCGCCTTGACGACGCCAGACACATTCTTCCGCCACGCCTGATAGGACAGGAAGAAGCCCGTGGGGGCCCACATCCCGTCATCCACGGCGGCCTTGTTCATCTTGGCCACCGCGACTTTCTCCGCGTCGAACGTGGAGGCGGCGAACCATTCGTCGCGCGCCGCCTCGATCGTGTCGCTCTTGGGCCAGCCGAACCACGCGGCATCGCCATTGGCGCGCATCGCGGTATAGCTGGAGGGATTCACGCAATCCGCGCCGGCATGCCAGGTGTGGAACACGTTCCACCCCCCTTCGCTGGGCGGCTTCTTCACCGCGCGGCGGGCACCCACGGTGCCCCAGTCCGTCGCGACGAAATCCACATTGATGCCGATCCGCTTCATCATATCGGCCGAGACGTCGCCGAAGGATTTCGTGATCGGCTGGTCCTGCGCGACGAGGAGCGTCACCGGCTCGTTGTTATAACCCGATTCGGCCAGCAGCCGCTTCGCCAGGTCGTAATTGCGCGGGCCCTTCATGATGGCCCCGCCCTCTTCCGTGTAGAGCGGCGTATCGGGCGTGAAATAGCCGCCCATCACCTTCCACAGCTTCTCGTCGTCGCCGACGAGGGCGCGCATGTAATCCTCCTGGCTCAGTGCGGCGAGGATCGCCTGGCGGGCCTTCACCTTGTTGAAAGGCGGGTGGAGGTGGTTCATGCGGAAGGAGCCGACATTGCCGAGCGGGTCGGCGATATCGACATTGATGTTCCGGTTGCGCCGCAGCACGGGCACGAGGTCGGTGATGGGGTTCTCCCACCAATCCACCTCGCCGTTCTGTAACGCCGCGGCGGCCGTCGCCGGGTCGGGCATGATGACCCATTCGACGCGGTCGATCAGCACGCGCTTGCCGCCGGCGAGCCACGAGGGCGCTTCCTGCCGCGGCACGTAATCGGCGAATTTCTCGAAGACGGCCTTCGCCCCCGGCACCCATTCCTCCTTCTTGAAGCGGAACGGGCCGGAGCCGACATATTCGGTGATCTGGGAGAAGGGATCGGTCTTGGCGATCCGCTCCGGCATCATGAAGGCCACGGGCGAGTTGTTCTTGCCCAGCGCCAGCTTCATCTTCGGATAGGGCGACTTCAGGACCCATTTGAAGGTCCGGTCATCGACCGCGGTGAGTTCCTGCTGGATCGCGCGGATCATCTGGCCCATCGGGTCGCGCACGGCCCAGCGCGCGAGGCTGGCCACGCAATCCTTGGCGCGCACGGGCTCGCCGTCATGGAACTTCAGGCCGCTGCGCAGCTTGAAGGTCCAGGTCAGGCCATCGGCGGAGACTTCCTCGCTTTCGACCATCTGCCGCTGCGGCTCGATCTTCTCGTCCACGCCGTAGAGCGTGTCCCAGACCATCGCCGAGGCATTGCGCACGACGTATTGGGTGCCCCAGATCGGGTCGAAATTCGCCAGATTGGCCTGCGGCACGAATTTGAGGGTGCGCGCGGCGGCGCCTTGCGAATAGGCGGGGGCCGAGAGCCCTCCGAGCCCGCCGAGCAGGATGCCTCCCCCCGACGCTTTCAGGAAACTTCTGCGATCCATGATTTGTTCTCCCAGAACCCTGTAGCTCAGCATGTTTTTCGCGTGTGAAGCCTCGGAGCGTCCGGATTTTGTTCCGGAAACAAGGGCCTTTTAGGCTCCTTTCGCCCTGTTGCGCGCCAGCCTGACGCCCAGCCTGCCGCATAGTTGGGCGGCAGACCAGCCAAACCGGGCGCCGGCCGAGGCCAGCACCCGTCTGATTCCGCTTTGTGCACGCTCCGTGCCAGCACGGGGCGCGCCCTCCCGCCGGATCAGGTCCGGCGCAGATTCCACATGATGGCAAAGCCGGGCACGCGGCCCGTCAGGTTCTTGTTGATCGCCGTCATGGACTTGTAGGCGCCGACCGGCACATAGGGCAGCTCGTCCATCACCACGCGCTGCATGTCGCGCGCGATGGCCTTCTGGGCATCGAGCGTCGGCGCCAGGAACCAGTCGTCGCGCAGCTTCTCCAGCTGCGGCATGTCGGGCCAGCCCGGCCAGGCCGAGGCGCCATTGCCGCGCAGCGGGCCATGCGAGGCCGGATCGACGAAATCGAAGGAGGAGAAGGAGGTAAAGAGCATGCTCCAGCCGCCCTTATCCACCGGTTCCTTGCTCGTCCGGCGCGTGACCACCGTGCCCCAGTCGGACAGCGCGATATCGGCGTTCATCCCGAGGCGGCGAAGCATATCCGCGCCCACCTGGGTCATGGCCGTGGGTGCCAGGATATCGGTCGGGCCGATCAGGCGCAGGGGCTGGTTGGTATAGCCGGCCTCCTTGAGCAGCGCCTTGGCCTTGTCGAGGCTGCGCGGGCCCTTGAGCGGCTCCAGGCCCACATCGCTCGCCAGCGGCGTGCCGGGCGTGAAGACGCCCACATCGGTCATGTAGATATCCGGCTCCGGCCCCACGATGGCCGACATGTAGTCCTCCTGGCTGATTGCGGGGAGCAGCGCCTGGCGGATCTTCTTGTCCTTGAAGGGCTCGTGCAGGTGGTTGAAGCGCATGATGCCGACCAGCGGCAGCGGGTCGATCGCCTCGATGGCGATCTGGCGGTTGCGCTTGAGCAGCGCCTGGATCTCGGGCGGCGGCTGCTCGAACCAGTCGATCTCGCCCGTCTGCAGCGCCGCGGCCGAGGTCGCGGCATCGGTGATGATGTTCCACTCGACGCGGTCGAAATGCACCAGCTTCGGCCCGGCGGTCAGGCTCGGCGTGCCGTCCGGCGTCGGGCTGTAGGTCGGGTTGCGCTCATAGACCACGAGGCTGCCCGAATTGAACTCGTCGGCCTTGAAGCGGAAGGGGCCGCAGCCGGTATTGTCGCGCACCTGCGTGAAGGCGTCGGTCTTGGCCAGGCGCTCGGGGATGATGAAGCAGGGGCTGTTGCTGACCGTGCCGAGCGCCGAAAGCAGCATGGGGAAGCGCTGCTTGAGGCGGAAGCGGAAGCGGCGGTCGTCCAGCGCCACCACCTCCTCGACGAAGCTCGTCAGCTTCTGCCCGATCGGGTTGCGCTTCATCCAGCGCTGGATGGAGGCCACGGCATCGGCCGCGCGCACCTTCTCGCCGTCATGGAAACGGGGGCCGTCGCGCAGGGTGATCGTCACGCTCCGCCCGTCATCCTCCTCGACCGCGCCCTCGGCGAGCTGGGGGCGGATGTTGAAGGAGGCGTCGGTGCCGTAGAGCGTGTCATGCACCATGTAGCCATGGTTGCGGGTGATGTTCGCCGTGGTCCAGACCGCGTCGAAGGCGGTGAGATTCGCCTGCGGCACCATTTTCAACACGCGATTGCGGGCCGGCTGGGCGATGGCGACGCGGGAAAGCGGAGCGACGCCGGCGGCAATGCCGGCGGCGGCTCCGGTCAACAGCGAGCGGCGATGCAAGTGAGCCTCCTCGTTCGGGACGATGGTTGCGCCCAATGGAACAGTCGCCGCCCGTCTCCGCAAGGTGACAGATGAACATTCCGTCAGACGAGGGCCGTCAGTAAGTCCCTTCCTCGGCCAGCGCAACGTCGAGCAGCCGCTCCAGAACCTCCGGCTCCTGCGCCCCGGCGATGGCATGGCGCTCCTGCACCACGAAACAGGGCACGCCGTTGATGCCCAGCCGATGGGCACGGAGATTGTCGGCATGCACCGCCTCGGCCTCGGCGCCCGAGGCCAGGAAACTCAGCGCCGCATCCCCGTCCAGCCCCGCCGCGCGGGCGATGGCGGCCAGGACAAGCCGCTCGCCGATATCCCGCCCCTCGGCGAAATAGGCCTCGAAAATCCCCTCGACCACCGCCTCGGCGCCCTCATGGCTCCGCTGCCCGGCCCAGCGGACCAGGCGATGCGCGTCGAGACTCGGCGGTACCCGGCGGATGCGCTCGAAATTGAAGGTGAGCCCCTCGGCCCGGCCCAATTCGGCGATGGTCGCATGCAGCCGGCGGGCGCGGTCCTCGCCGCCGAATTTCCGCGCCATGTAATCCTGCCGCGGCAGGCCATGGGCGCCGATATCGGGGTTGAGGAGAAAGGGCCGCCAGCGGATCTCGGCCAGGATCTCGGGCCGCGCGCGCAGCGCCCGCCGAAGCCGGGCGATGCCCAGCCGGCACCAGGGGCATACCAGGTCGAAGACGACCTCGATCTGCAATCGGGTCCGGGGCGGTGAGAGAATATTCACCTCTTCAGCATAACCTGCCATGGGGGTCCGACGCCAAGGGCGATCGCGCGGGAACCGATTCCCCTCATGATCAACCGCCGATGATCAAGGAGAGACGATGAGCGAGGGTTTCTTCGCCGGCCTGCGACGCTCCCGCTCGGCGGCGAATGAGGCGATGTACCAGGCGGCCTTCATGGCCCAGCCCGAAGCCGCTGCCCTGCTGGACCGGCAGGGGCTGCTGCGGATGGCCAATCCCGCGCTGCACCGCCTCTGTGCGCCCACCCCCGTTCCCGAACCCGGCGAGCCGCTCGCCCTGCTCTTCTCCCCCGAGGCGCGCGAAGCCTTCGCCGAACTGGTCGAACGGCCGGACATGGCGGCCGGGCCCCTGCCCTTTCCTCTCGCCGGGCCTGGGCCTGCCGGGCCGATGCTCGCCCAGCTTCTGCCGGTGAGCGAGGGGCTGCTGATGCTGCGCCTCGCCCGGCCTGAACCCCAGCCCGAGGCCAGCGAGGATGCCGAACGGCTCCAGGCCCTGGGCGAGCTGGCGGGCGGCATCGCCCATGATTTCAACAACCTGCTGACCGGCATTCTCGGCGCCGTCGCCGCCGCGCGGGACGGTTCGGGCGAGATCGCGACGGAACTGACCCAGGTGGAGGCCGGCGCCCGCCGCGGGGCCGCCCTCGTGGCCCAGCTTCTCGCCTTCGCGCGCCGCCAGCGGCTCGAACCCCGCGTCATCGCCATCAACAGCGCCGTCGAACATATCGGGGAGCTGCTGCGCCGCGTCCTCGGCCGGCGGATCGAGCTGACGATCGCGCTGGACGAGCCGGGCCGCTGCGTGCGGATCGACCCGGCGAAGCTCGACCAGGTGATCGTCAACCTCGCCATCAATGCGCGCGATGCCATGCCCCAGGGCGGCTGCCTCTCGCTCACCACGGCCCATGCGACGGTGCTGCGCACGGAGATGGTCTCGGGCGTCGCCATCCCGCCCGGCCGCTGGGTGACGCTGGAAGTGGCCGATACCGGCCAGGGCATCCCGCCCGAGGTGCTCTCGCGCATCTTCGAGCCCTTCTTCACCACCAAGCGGGACCGTGGCGGCACCGGTCTGGGCCTCGCCAGCGTGCTCGGCATCGTGAGGCAGTCGGGCGGCGTCATGACGGTGCAGAGCGAGCCCGGCCAGGGCACGCGCATGACGCTCTGGCTCCCCCGCCACCCCGGCCCGCCGGACCCCGAGCCGGGCACCGTGGCCGTGCCGCCCGGCGCCCTTGGTCGCGCCACGGCGGAGGCCGATTCCACCGCCCCCATCCTGCTGATCGACGACGAAGCCCCCCTGCTCCGCCTCGCGATCCGCAGCCTCGGCCAGCTCGGGCGGCCCGTCGAAGGGGCGGAGGATGCGATGGAGGCGCTGGATGCTATCGATGCCGGCCTGCGCCCCGCCATCCTGGTCTCGGACGTCTCCATGCCGGGGATGGACGGGCTCTCGCTCGTTCGTGCGGCCCGCGAACGCCTGCCGGGCCTTCGCGCGCTGCTGGTAAGCGGCTATGCCGAAGCCACGCTCGACGCCGATCTCTCGGCGGAGGGAATCGCCTTTCTCGCCAAGCCCTTCGCCCCGGCGGAGCTGGTCGCAGCGGTGAAGGCGGCGCTGGAACGGTAGGGAGAACGGCGATGATCTCGTTTTGTTCTTGCCTGAGAGAGCCTGTTCGCCGATATTGTGGCCAGGAAGTTCCGGCCTGCTAGGGTCGGGGCTGGCAGAACCTCACGTTTTCGTGTTCTAGATTACAGCCAGCGGTTGAGTGAAGGCCGGAGAGGGTATCCAGAATGGAAAAGACCAAGGCGCTCGATGCAGCGCTCAGCCAGATCGAGCGTGCGTTCGGCAAGGGCTCGATCATGCGCATGGGCGCGAAGCAGGCGCAGCAGGGCGAGATCGAGGTCGTGTCCTCGGGCTCCCTCGGCCTGGATATCGCGCTCGGCATCGGCGGCTTCCCCAAGGGCCGCATCATCGAGATCTATGGCCCTGAAAGCTCGGGCAAGACCACGCTGGCGCTACATGCCATCGCGGAAGCCCAAAAGAAGGGCGGCACCTGCGCCTTCGTCGACGCCGAACACGCGCTCGACCCGGGCTATGCCAAGAAGCTGGGCGTCGATATCGACAACCTGCTGATCGCCCAGCCGGATGCCGGCGAGCAGGCGCTCGAAATTACTGATACGCTGGTCCGTTCCGGCGCGGTGGACGTGCTGGTGGTCGACTCGGTCGCGGCCCTGGTGCCGCGCGCCGAGCTCGAAGGCGAGATGGGCGACAGCCATGTCGGCCTGCATGCCCGCCTCATGTCCCAGGCGCTGCGCAAGCTGACCGGCACGATCAGCCGCTCGAACACGCTGGTGATCTTCCTCAACCAGATCCGCCTCAAGATCGGCGTCATGTTCGGCAATCCCGAGACGACGACGGGCGGCAACGCGCTGAAGTTCTACGCCTCGGTCCGCCTCGAGATCCGCCGCATCGGCGCGATCAAGGATCGCGAGGAGGTCGTGGGCAACCAGACGCGCGTGAAGGTGGTGAAGAACAAGATGGCCCCGCCGTTCCGGCAGGTCGAGTTCGACATCATGTATGGCGAGGGCGTCTCCAAGGTCGGCGAGCTGATCGATCTCGGCGTGAAGGCCGGCGTGGTCGAGAAGTCGGGCGCCTGGTTCTCCTGCGACAGCCAGCGCATCGGCCAGGGCCGCGAGAACGCCAAGCAGTTCCTGCGCGACAATCCCAATATGGCCAATGCCATCGAGCAGCGCGTCCGCGCCCAGGCCGGTGTCGTCGCCAATGCCATGATGACCGGCGAAACCGCCGGCGAGGATGACGGCGAGGGCTGATCGCCCTCCCCTCACCCGACCAGTGCCGGAGGCGACGCCCTCCGGCATGACAGGCTTTTCGCGCAGCAGGCTCCCGGCAGCCCGTTTCGCGCCCTGTTTTGCGCTGGGCCACGCCCAAAATGTTCTTGTTTTGTTCTTAACGGCCGCCACAATCAGGAAGCAGTCCGATGGCGCAGCTCGATATCAGCGAAAAACTGACCATCCTCGCCGATGCGGCGAAATACGATGCCTCATGCTCCTCCTCCGGCGCGAAGAAGCGGGATTCCCGCGGCGGCAAGGGGATGGGCTCGACCATGGAAGGCGGCGGCATCTGCCACGCCTATGCACCCGATGGCCGCTGCATCTCGCTGCTCAAGATCCTGCTGACCAATAGCTGCGTCTTCGACTGCCACTACTGCATCAACCGCAAGAGCTCGAACGTCCGCCGCGCCCGCTTCACGGCGCAGGAAGTCGTCGCCCTCACGCTCGACTTCTACGGGCGGAACTATATCGAGGGTCTCTTCCTCTCCTCCGGCATCATCCGCTCGCCCGACTACACGATGGAGCAGATCGTCGAGGTCGCCCGCTCGCTGCGGGAGGATCACGATTTCCGCGGCTATATCCATCTCAAGACCATTCCCGACGCCGACCCGGAATTGGTCCGAAAAGCGGGCTGCCACGCCGATCGCGTCTCGATCAATGTCGAGCTGCCGACCACCAGCGGCCTCAAGCGCCTGGCCCCCGAAAAGTCCGAAACCCGCATCGAGGGCGCCATGGGTTCCATGCGCCACGCCATCGAGGACGGGGCCGATGCCCGAAAGCGCTACCGCTCCGCCCCCCTTTTCGCGCCCTCGGGCCAATCGACCCAGATGATCGTCGGCGCCGATGCCGCGACCGACCGCGATATCGTCGCCCGCGCCGCCTCGCTCTACGGCCGCTTCGACCTCAAGCGGGTCTATTACTCGGCTTTCAGCCCCATCCCCGACGCCTCGGCCGTGCTGCCGCTCAAGCGCCCGCCGCTGATGCGCGAGCACCGGCTTTACCAGTCGGATTGGATGATCCGCTTCTACGGCTACCAGCCCGAGGAAGTCGGCGCCGCCGCCGATCCCGCCACGGGCATGCTCCCGCTCGACATGGACCCAAAACTGGCCTGGGCGCTGAAATTCCGCGACCACTTCCCCGTGGACGTGAACCGCGCGCCGCGCGAGATGCTGCTGCGCATCCCGGGCCTCGGTCCGAAAGCCGTCGCCTCCATCCTCGACGCCCGCCGCTGCCGGCGCCTGCGGCTCGAGGATATCGGCCGGCTGACCGTCTCGGTGAAGAAGCTCCGCCCCTTCGTCATCGCCGAGGACTGGCGCCCGACCATCCTCGCCGACCGCGCCGAGTTGCGCCCCCTCGTGGCCCCGCGCCGCGAGCAGCTCGAACTTTTCGCGGCTTGACCATGCGCACCATCCGCCTCGCCTCGGAGGATGATTTCGACGGCTGGCGCAACGCCGCGCGCGGCCTCGCCATGGAGCGCGTGCCGGCCGACCAGGTCATCTGGCAGGTGGGCGACGAGGCGAGCGACCTTTTCTGCAGCGAGCCAGAAGCACCGCCCGCCGTCTCGACGCTCCGCGTCTCGCGCGAATTCGTCACCCTCGCGAGCCAGGCCGCGCTGCATGCCGAGCCCGAGCGTTTCTCGCTGCTCTACACGCTGCTGACGCGCATCGTGGAAAACCCGCTCGTGCTGCGCGACCGCGCCGATCGCCAATTCCGCCGCGCGGAGGAATGGGCGCAGAACGTCCGCCGCGACATCCACAAGATGCACGCCTTCGTCCGCTTCCGCGAAATCGAGGAGGAGGATGGCGGAAAGCGTTTCATCGCCTGGTACGAGCCCGAGCATCACATTCTGCGCCACAACGCGGAGTTCTTCCTCGGCCGCTTCGCCAATATGCGCTGGTCGATCCTCACCCCGCGCGGCACCCTGCATTGGGATTGCGCAAGTCTCCAGGAAGGCCCGCCCGCGACCCGCGCCGACGCCCCCGCCGGCGATCCGGTCGAAGAGACCTGGAAGGCCTATTACAGCGCCATCTTCAACCCCGCCCGGCTGATGACCCGCGCGATGCTGAAGGAAATGCCGCGCAAATACTGGAAGAACATGCCCGAGACCGCCCTGGTCCCGAGCCTCATCGCCGGCGCCCGCAAGCGTGAGTTGGGCATGATCGAGCAGGCCCAGGCCGCGCCCGCGCGCAATGGCGCCGCCGCGCTCGATCTGCTGCGCGAGGAAGCCGCCTGCTGCCGCCGCTGCCCGCTCTGGCAGCCCGCGACGCAGACCGTCTTCGGCGAGGGCCCGCGCGAGGCCGAGGTCATGATCGTGGGCGAGCAGCCCGGCGACCAGGAAGACCAGGCCGGCCGCCCCTTCGTCGGCCCCGCCGGGCAGATTTTCGACCGCGCCATGGCCGAGGCCGGGGTGGCGCGCGAGGGGCTCTACATCACCAATGCGGTGAAGCATTTCAAATACGAGGCGCGGGGCAAGCAGCGCATCCATGCCCGGCCCAATGCCGGGGAGATCGAGGCCTGCCGCTGGTGGGTGGATCAGGAGCGGGCCATCGTCCGGCCCAAGCTGGTGCTGGCCATGGGCGCGACCGCCGCCCGCTCGCTGCTCGGCCGCGCCGTGACCATCTCGAAGGAGCGCGGGCGGCCCATTCCGCTTGCAGATGGCGCGCTCTGCTGGGTCACAGTTCATCCCAGCTATATCCTGCGCCTACCCGACGAGGAGCGGGCCGCGGCCGAGTACCGGCATTTCGTCGAGGATATCGGCCAGGCCATGGCGAGCCTGAGGGCCCTCCCTGTTCAACCCGCGCCGGCTACGGTATAGCGACGGGCAAGCGCGCACCGTGCGGGTGTGGCGGAATGGTAGACGCGACGGACTCAAAATCCGTTTCTGGCGACAGAGTGTCGGTTCGAGTCCGACCACCCGCACCATTTTGTTTGGCGCCTTGCCGCCCGCCAACCCAAGGCGCGTGCGGTTCGCGGCTACGCCGCTCATCCGCACCATTTGATCGAGCGCGACGCCCGCGAGGCCCAGACGCGCGCTTCACTCTCTCTCAATCCTCGAAGAAGGGCGTCTCCTCCTCCGCGCCGCCGCGCAGGTGGATGTCGAAACGGAATACGCGAACCCCGCCTTCCTCGCCCTCCGGCACCGCGACGATCTTCGCGCGCCGCCCTTCCGGCACGAGGGCCAGCATCGGATCGGCCGCATTGGCCTCCGGGAAATCCGGGAAGAACAGCGTCGCCAGAACCCGCCGCATCAGCCCCGCACCCATGACGGTGAGGTTGATATGCGGCGCGCGCCGCCCGGCCGGGTCGTCATAGCCGCCGGGCATCACGGTGCGGAACTCGTAGAGCCCCTCCGCATCCGTCCAGGCGCGGCCCCATCCCAGGAAATCCGGGTCGGCCAGATGCTGCTCCGGGTCGGCCGGGTGGTTGAAGCGCCCACCCGCATCGGCCTGCCAGGCCTCCAGGATCATGTTGAGGCAGGCGAAGCCGCCCTCCTTCATCACCCGCCCGCGGATCAGGATCGTCTCGCCCCGCGCCGTGGGTTGGGCCTCGGCGTTGATCCGGGTCAGGTCGTTATCGCCCTCCTGGAAGAAGGTGCGGGGGAAGAAGGGGCCGATGGTGTGCTGTGAGCTCGGGGGAAGGCTGTCCATCGCTCAGGCCTCCGGCGTGGCGTTGCGGCCGCGCAGCACGATGTCATGCGTGAAGCCGAGCCAGCCATCGCCCACCTGCGCGGGGTGCGACTGGCGCGCGATCAGCCTCTGCCGTGCCGCCTGATCGGGGATGGAGTTCAGGATGCGGTCCCACTCGTTCATCGGGTCGCCGGGGAAATACATCTGCGTCACCAGCCGCGAGAGCGAGGACGGGCCGAGGATGGAGAAATGCACATGGGGCGGCCGCCACCAGGTGTCCTTCACCGGCACGGGGTAGGCGCCGGGCTTGATGGTGAAGAAGGCGTAGCGGCCTTCGTCATCCGTACGCACGCGGCCATTGCCGATGAAGTTCGGGTCGAGCGGCGCGTCGCGCTGGTCGATCGGGTGAAAGTAGCGGCCGGCGGCATTGGCCTGCCATAGCTCCACCACGGCGCCACGCACGGGCCGCCCGTCCTCGTCCAGGATGCGGCCGGACATGTGCATGAGCTGGCCCTGCGCGACCTTGCCCGGCGCGATGGCGGCCAGGTTGCTCTCGTTGCAGGGCAGCTTGCGCCAGAGATCCAGCGGCCCGGTCGCCTCCGTGCGCGTCACCGGCTTGCGGATCAGCGGCTGGGCGGGCGTGTGGGTCCAGGTGTTCGGGTAGCCTTCGATGGGCACCGCGGGCTCGATGCCTTCGGGCCAGGGGCGATACTTGTAGTCTCTGTCGAACTGCCCGGCGAGTTGGGCGGCGGTGTCGGTGTCCATGGCGGCGTTCTCCGGGGAGTCTGCTCAGGACGGGCTCGGCGGCGCGCCGGGCCCGCGGTCGCGTCGTGGCGGGCCTCAGTCGTCGGGCCGGAAGCCGGATGCGGCGACGATCGGGCCCCAGTCGGACAGTTCCTGCGCGATGCGGGTGCGGAAGTCGTCCGGGTTGAGGGTGTAGGGTGTGAGGTCGATGCGGGTCAGCGCGTCGCGGATCTCGGTCGTGGCGGCGGCGGCGACCAGCGCCTGGTTCAGCGCGATGACGGTTGCGGCGGGGGCGCCGGCCGGCAGGAAGATGCCGTACCACTCCTCGCCCGTGATCGCGGGGAAGCCGGATTCCGCGAAGGTCGGCACGTCCGGCAGGCGCGGCAGGCGGGCTTCGGAGGTGACGGCGAGCAGGCGCGCCTCGCCGCCGCGATGGAAGGCGGTCAGCTCGCCAAGCGGCAGGATCACGGCCTGCAGCGTGCCGCCGATCAGATCCGTGGCGGCAGGCGCGGAGCCACGATAAGGGACGTGGTTCATGGTGATACCGGCGAGGCGCGCCAGCTCGGTGCCCATGAAATGCGGCGCGGAGCCGGGCACGGGTGCGGCCCAATCCACTGCCTCGCGCGTCTTCGCCCAGGCGATGAACTCGGCCAGCGTGCGCGCCGGGTGGCGTGCGGCGACGGCGAGGCCGAAGGGGAATTTGCACACCGGGGTGACGGGGGTGAAGTCCTTCACCGGGTCGTAGCGCAGGCTCCGCGTGTAGAGATGCGGGTAGATGGTGAGCATGCCCGAGGGCGTGAGAACGAGGTTGCTGCCATCGGCCGCCAGCGGCTTGAGGGTCTCGAGCGCGATGCGCCCGCCGGCGCCGGGGCGGTTGTCCACGATCATCTGGATGCCGCTGGCACGCAGACGCTCGACATAGAGGCGGGTAACGCTATCGGCCGTGCCGCCGGCCGGGAAGCCGACGATGGCGCGCCCGGTGCGGGCATTCTGCGCGGCGGCGGGCCGCGCTGCGAGGCTCGCGGCGGCCGTCCCGACAAGGGATAGCGCGGTGCGGCGCGTGATGGCGTTCAACATGCAGGATCTGCCTCCGACGTTCCCTTGGCGCCGGAGCCTTCTGGCCCGGCAATTACCGTCAGGTTGCCTCATGCGCGCTCTTTAAGTCAATAGACTGACCTTTTGACATCCCGCCGCCATCATGCATGGATGATGCCGTGTCCTCATCCGCTCCAGGCGGTGCATGCGCATTGCGTGACCGGCAAATTCAGGGATGGCGGCATCCCTTTCGCGAGGCGACAGTGGCGCCCTTCGCCGGCAGGGCGCGGCCGGGACTCGTGCCCCCCCTCGCTAACCAACGTCGCGGGCCGCCCGGGTACGTTCAAGCGGGTCCGTTCAAGCAAGAAAGCTAGCAGGAAAGCCAGTATGACCGTTCGCAACGTGCTGTTCGTGATGGCGGACCAGCTTCGCTGGGACCACATGTCCTGCGCCGGGCACCCGCATCTGCGGACGCCGAACATGGACGCGCTGGCGGCGCTCGGCGTGCGCTTCAACCAGGCCTATGTGCAATCCGGCATCTGCGGGCCCTCGCGCATGTCCTATTACACGGGGCGCTACGTCTCATCCCACGGGGCCACGCATAATCGCGTGCCGCTCTCGATCGGCGAGGTGACGCTGGGCTGGCACCTGCGGGAGGCCGGGCGCACCCTGGCCCTCGCGGGGAAGACCCACATGCTCCCGGACGCCCGCGGGCAGAAGCGGCTGGAAGTGGATGGCGCCAGCGAGTTGAAGGTGCTGCTGGACGAAGGCTGGTTCACCCTGGTGGACCGCCACGACGGCCATCACGGCGAGCCGGACAGCGCCTATGCCGACTGGCTGCGCGCCAAGGGCTATGACAGCCGCGATCCCTGGACCGACTATGTCATCGCCGTGGACAGCCCGGACGGCCCGCGCTCCGGCTGGAAGATGCGCAACGCCCGCTACCCCTCCCGCGTGAAGGAGGAGCATAGCGAGACGGCCTATACCGCCGATGTCGGGATCCGCTTCATGGAGGAGCAGGGCGAAAACCCTTGGGTGCTCCACCTCTCCTTCGTGAAGCCGCATTGGCCCTATATCGTCCCCGCGCCCTACCACGCGATGTTCGGGCCGGAGGATTGCCTGCCGGTGGTGCGCGGCGAGTCCGAGCGAGGGCCGGAGGCGCATCCGGTGCTGCGCGAGTTTCAGAACGAGGAAGTGGCGCGGAACTTCGCCCGCGACGAGACGATCGGCACCGTGCGCCCCGCCTATCAGGGCCTGATCGCGCAGTTGGACCATCATCTCGGCCGGGTATGGGAGGCGATGGAACGGCTGGGGCGCTGGAAAGACACGCTCGTCGTCTTCTGCTCCGACCATGGGGACTATCTCGGCGACCACTGGCTCGGCGAGAAGGAGCTGTTCCACGACTGCATCCAGCGCGTGCCCTTCCTCCTCTACGATCCCTCGCCGGAGGCGGATGCCACGCGCGGCACCGTGGAGGAGCGCTTCGCCGAGGCGGTGGATGTGGTGCCCACGGTTCTCGCAGCACTCGGCCTCGATCCGGCGGAGCATCTGGTGGATGGCCGTTCCCTGCTGCCGATCACGCGCGGCACGGCGACGGCGTGGCGGGACATGGCCGTCTCGGAACTGGACTGGACCTTCCGCGGCGCGCGCCGACGGCTCGGGCTCCCGACCGGCCATCACCACGCCTGGATGGTGCGGACGGAACGCTGGAAATACGTGCATTGGACCGATGGGCTGCGCCCGATGCTCTTCGACCTGGAGGCCGACCCGGAGGAGTTGCACGACCTCGGCGCCGATCCCTCCCTGGAGGCGGTGCGCCAGGAGATGCGGGAGCGCCTGCTGGCCTGGTTCCAGGGGCTGAAGCGACGCACCACGCTCACCTGGGCGGAAGCGGAACTCCGGACGGACCGGCACAAGGCGGCGGGGGTGTTCTACGGGGAGTGGTGAGGTAGGCGGGGCGTTGGATGCCTGCTGCTCGCCCTTTGGCAGAAGCCCTCAGGGGTCACTATTCGTTTTTCGAAGCACCACAGAGAGAATGTCCGTCGACTCCGAACCGTCGTGTCGACGTTGGGCGTTGAGTGTCCGTTACGAAGCCCGCGCGATGACCGCCGCGGTATTCGCCACCTCGCAGAACTCATAGCGCAGCGTGGCGAGATGCGCGGCCTGGATCGCCTCGGCCGGGATGATGCCGCCCTGCCCGTCAGGCAGGTCGAAACAGTCGCAGGCATCTGCGACGAGCGTGATCGGCCAGCCCAGATTCGCCCCCACGCGCACCGTGGTCGAGACGCACATATCGGTGGAGATGCCGAAGACCACGAGGTCTCGCGCGCCCATGCGCCGCAGCCGCAGGTCGAGGTCGGTACCGATGAAGGCCGAGTTCACGCTCTTGGCCACGAGCCCCTCGCCCTCGCGCGGCTCGAAACCGTCGCGGAAGCGATGCCCCGGCAGGCCCGGGCGCAGGCTCGAGCCAGGCTCGACCGAGTCATGCCGGACATGGATGATCGGCCAGCCCTGATCGCGCCACGCAGTCAGAAGGGCGAGGCCGTTGCGGTCCACGGCCCGGTTCCAGCGGCGCGGCCAGGGTGCACCATCGAAAGCGCACTGCATGTCCACGATCAGAAGGACGCTGGCCTGGCTGAATGTCATGCTCGCTCGAGCGCCATCTGTGAGCCGCCGTCTCAGAACTTAACGGGCGGCGAATCATCCTCGCTCATATCGGGCATGGGGACTTCGATGCGCACGCTGTTCGGGTCCACACCCGTGCCCTTGTCGAGCCAATAGGTCACGCTCTCGGGCCAGAAGATCACGATGGCGACGAGGATGAGCTGCAGCCCCACCCAGGGGATCGCACCCCAGTAGATGTCGCTCGACCGCACTTCCTTCGGCGCGATGCCGCGCAGGTAGAAGAGCGCGAAGCCGAAGGGCGGGTGCATGAAGCTCGTCTGCATGTTCACGCAGAGCAGCACGCCGAACCAGACGAGATCGATCCCCAGCTTGGCGGCCACGGGCGCCAGCAGCGGGATGATGATGAAGGCGATCTCGAAGAAATCGAGGAAGAAGGCGAGGAAGAAGACGAAGATATTGACGAAGATCAGGAAGCCCACCTGCCCGCCCGGCAGATGCGAGAGCAGATGCTCGATCCAGATGCCGCCATCGACACCCTGGAAGACCAGGCTGAAGACGGTGGAGCCGACGAGGATGAAGATCACCATGGCGGTGATCCGCATCGTATTCTCCATGGCCTGTCTGAGCAGCGTCCAGGTGAAGCGGCCATTGATCACGGCCAGCACGGCGGCACCCACCGCGCCCATGGCGCCCGCCTCGGTCGGCGTCGCGAGGCCGAGGAAGATGGTGCCGAGCACGAGGAAGATCAGCACCACGGAGGGGACCATGCCCTTGGCCACGCGCCAGATCAGCGTCCAGCCGCGCTCCGTCAGCGCCTCATCCGGCAGCGGCGGCACCTTGTGCGGGGCGAAGATCGAAACGGCCGCGATGAAGCCCAGGAAGAGCAGGATCTGCAGGATCGAGGGGCCGATCGCGCCGGCATACATATCGCCGACCGACTTGCCGAGCTGGTCGCCCAGGATGATCAGCACCAGCGAGGGCGGGATGACCTGGGTGATAGTGCCCGAGGCCGCGATCACGCCCGTCGCGATGCGCATGTCATAGCCGTAGCGCATCATGATGGGCAGCGAGATCATGCCCATGGCGATGACCGAGGCCGCTACGGTGCCGGTGATGGCGCCCAGCACGGCGCCGACCAGGATAACCGCATAGGCGAGGCCGCCCGGCACCTTGCCGAAGAGCTTGCCCGTGCCGTCCAGCAGGTCCTCCGCCAGCCCGCATCGCTCCAGGATAGCGCCCATGAGCGTGAAGAAGGGGATGGAGAGCAGCAGGTCGTTCGACATGATGCCGAAGACGCGCAGCGGCAGGTTGCCGAGATAGGCCGTGGTGAAGAAGCCCAGCTCGATGGAGATGAAGCCGAAGAACAGCCCCACCGCCGCGAGCGAGAAAGCCACCGGGAAACCCAGCAGCAGGAAGACCACGAGCCCGCCGAACATGATCGGCGGCATGATGTCGATATTCATGGATCAGCGGGTCCGGCCGAGGCGTGAAAGGCGGGGGCGTGAAAGGCGGGGGCGTGAAAGGCGTAGGGCACAAAGAAACGAGGCGCTCATTGCGTCGGGCGCTCGTAATCGGCGACCAGTTCGACGCCTTCGATCTTCGCATCGGTCAGGGCCGCGATGCGCTTGATCAGCTCCGAGATGCCCTGGAGGAAGATCAGCCCGAAACCCACCGGCAGGATGAGCTTCACCGGCCAGCGCAGCAGGCCGCCGGCATTGGAGGAGGTCTCGTTCCTCACCCAGCTGTCAAGGAAGAAGGGCCAGGTCATCCAGGCCAGGAGGAACATGGCCGGGCCGAGGAAGAGCACCAGGCCGAAGACATCGACCCAGAGCCGCGTGCGCTGCGACATATTGCCGTAGAGCAGGTCCACCCGCACATGCTCGTTCCGCAGCAGCGTATAGGCCGCGCCGAGCATGACGATGACGGCGAAGAGGTACCACTGCGCTTCGAGCCACGCATTGGAGCTGATGGAGAAGAGGTAGCGGACGGTCGCGTTGCCGGCGCTGACCAGGCAGGCCAGCAGCACCGCCCAGTCGGCGATCTTGCCGACGAACCCGTTCACTCTGTCGATCACCTGGCTGATGCCGAGTAGCGCGCGCATCTTCGTCCTCTGGGCATGTGGAAGGGGGCCCGGCATCCCGGCCATGCCGGCGCCCCTTTAGGGCAGGGCCGCACTATTTGCGACCCCGTTTCGAGGCTCAGGTCAGCGGCGCTGCTGTTCCTGGGCATGCATCAGGTAGTTGAAGCTGTCGAACTGGTTCTCGGCCACGCGGAACCAGGCCAGTTCGCTCTCGCGGAAGGCCTTCTGGTGCTCGTAGATCTTCTTGAAGAGCGGGTTCTTCTCGCAGGTCTCGTCGTAGAGTTCCATCGCCGCCTTGTAGGAGGCCTGGAGCACTTCGCGCGGGAAGGGCCGAAGCTGGGCGCCGGCGGCGACCAGGCGGCGGAGTGCGGGCGGGTTCACCACGTCATACTTGGCGATGGTCTCGATGGTCGCGTCGCGGCAGGCGCTTTCCAGCGCCTCCTTATAGAGCTGCGGCAGCGCGTCGTACTTCTGCTTGTTGCTGTAGAAGGCGAGGTTCAGCCCGCCCTCCCACCAGCCGGGGAAGTAGTAATAAGGCGCGACGCGGTTGAAGCCGAGCTTCTCGTCGTCATAGGGGCCGACCCATTCGGCCGCGTCGATCGTGCCCTTTTCCAGCGAGGGATAGATGTCGCCGCCCGCGATCTGCTGCGGCACCACCCCGAGCTTGGCCAGGACATTGCCCGCAAAGCCGCCGACGCGGAACTTCAGGCCCTTGAGGTCATCGACCGACTTGATCTCCTTGCGGAACCAGCCGCCCATCTGCGCGCCGGTATTGCCGGCGGGGATGGAGACAATGTTCATCGGCGCGAAGAATTCCTCGAGCACCTTCCGCCCGCCGCCATATTCCATCCAGGCATTGAGCTGGCGGAAGTTGAAGCCGAAAGGCCAGGTGGCGTCGAAGGTGAAGGTCGGGTCCTTGCCGACGAAGTAATAGGAGGCGGTATGGCCGCAATCGACCGTGCCGCCGGTGACCGCATTGGCCACTTCCAGCGCCGGAACCAGCTCGCCCGCCGCGAAGACGCGGATCTGGAACTTGCCGTCGGTCAGCGCCGCGACGCGCTTGGCCACGTGCTCGCCCGCGCCATAGATGGTGTCGAGCGACTTGGGGAAGGACGAGGCACAGCGCCACCGGACCTCCGGCATGGATTGCGCGAGGGCCGGAGTAGCCAGGGCGGCGGCGGTGGCCCCCAAAGCACTCCCGGCGAGCATGTTGCGACGCTTCATTAATCCGTCTCCTCGGGTGCCGATTCCGGTCATCCATCCCCGGCCTTGGTCACCGGGGGCCGTCGCGTGAGCGCGAACTTGCCCCTTTTGAATACGACAGAAAGTTTCACCTTGTTAAGTGCTCGTGTCGTGACCGGAAGAGAATACCGGAAAGCAGAAGCAGTCTGTGCGAGGCGCCAGGGGCTGCTATCCTGCAAAGGCATGACCCCCGAAGCCGCGCCGTGACCGCGACGCTCGCATTGCTGATCCTGGCGCTGATGCTGGCGCCGCTCGCCCTGCTGGCCTCGCGCCGTGGGGGCATCGTCGTCCTCGGCCTCTGCACCATCACCTCGGCTGGATTCGCCCTGGGCGGACTCGGCTTGCTGCTCGGCGGCGGGGAAGCCACGGCGAGTTGGCTGCTGCCCATCGGGCCGGTCTGGTCGCCGCTTTCTCTGCGGCTCGATGCGCTTTCGGCCTGGTTCCTCCTCGTGCTGGGGCTGACGGGCGGCGCCTCCTCCCTCGCGGCCATCGCCCATGGCGGCGCGGGGCGGGTGCGGGAGCTGATGCCCTTCCCCTATTTCCTCGCGGGCATGGCGCTGACCCTGCTGGCCGATGACGGCATCACCCTGCTGCTCGGCTTCGAGGGGATGTCGCTCGCCTCCTGGCTCCTGGTCGCGGCCGATCATGAGAAGGAGGAGAATCGGGCGGCGGCGCGGCGATACCTGATCTTCGCCGGGTTCAGCGGGCTCTGCCTGCTGGCCGCCATGGTGCTGCTGGCCGCCGGTTCGGGGGGCACGAATTTCGCCGCCCTGCGCGCCCGTCCGCCCGAGGGCTGGCAGGCCGTGGCGCTGCTGGCGCTGGTCACGCTCGGCGCGGGCTCGAAGGCCGGGCTCGTGCCGCTCCATGCCTGGCTGCCGCAGGCCCATCCGGCAGCGCCCAGCCATGTCTCGGCCCTGATGTCCGCAGGCATGACGAAAATCGCGCTCTATGTGCTGGCGCGGATGCTGCTCGATCTCGGCGGGCCCGCGCAGCCGCTCTGGTGGAGCCTGCCGCTGATCGTGCTCGGCGCGGGCTCGGCGCTGATCGGCGCGCTGCGGGCCAATCTCGAGACGGATACCAAGGTTGTCCTCGCCTGCTCCACCATCGAGCATGTGGGGCTGATCGCGCTTTCCCTCGGCCTCGCCGCCGCCTTCCGGGCGGCCGATCTGGGCACGCTGGCGGCCCTCGCGGCCGGGGCGGCGATGCTCCACGTCCTGGCCCATGCCGTCTTCAAGACGCTACTCTTCCTGGGCGCGGGCGAGGTGCTGCACGCGGCGGGGACGCGGCGGATGGACCTGCTGGGCGGGTTGATCCATCCCATGCCGCTGACGGCGCTGGCCATGCTGGCCGCCATCCTGGCCGCCGCCGCCCTGCCCCCGCTGGCGGGCTTCCCGGGCGAATGGATGCTGCTGCAATCCCTGCTCGCCGCCTGGCGCGTGGGTCATCTCGCTTTCCAGATCCTGGTCGCCGCCACGGCGGCGGTGGTGGCGCTCTCGGTCGCGCTCGGGGCGGCGGCCATGGTGCGCTTCTTCGCCGTGGTCTTCCTCGGCCGCCCTCGCTCGCCGCGCGGCATGGGCGCGAGCGAGGCCGCGCGGCTGGCGCTCGGGCTGATGCTCACCGGGGCGGCCCTCTGCCTCGCGCTCGGCCTGCTGCCGGGCCCGATGCTCGATCTCGCCGAGCCGGCGCTCCGCCTGCTGACCGGCGCCGCCCCCTCCCCGCGCAATGGCCCGCTGGTGCTGGCGCCGGGCGATGGCGCGAGCCGCTATGCTCCGATCGCGCTCGGCATTCTCATGGCGGGGGCGTTCGGCTTCGTCCTCTGGCAGGTGCGGCGCCGCTCGCCGCTACCGGTCTCGCGCGGGCCCGTATGGGATAACGGCTTCATCGCCCCGCCGCCCCATCTGCCGCTGGGTGACCCGCTGACCCAGCCCTCGGCCGAGGGCATGGCCCAACCGCTGCGGCGCATGCTGGGCGAAGGGCTGATGAAGGCGCGCGAGACGGTGACGACCAGCCCGCCCGGCAGCCGCGAGCCCGCCCGTCTCGAGGCAGGCTTCACCGACCCGAGCGAGCCGCCCCTCGCCCGCCTTCTCACGTGGCGGGACTGGCTGGCCGACCGGGCCGAGGCGCTGAACGGCCTTTCCATCCGGCGCTACCTGAGCCTCGCCTTCGGGGCGCTGGTGTTGCTGCTCGCCATTCTCGCCTGGATGGAGGGGCGATGACCCCGCTGGCCGGCCTGCTCACCCAGCTTCTCCATCTGGCCCTGATGCTGCTCGCGGCGCCGCTTCTCGTGGGCCTCATCCGCAAGGTTAAGGCGCGGCTGCTGGGCCGCCAGGGGGCGGATATCCTCCAGCCCTGGCGCGACATCCTCAAGCTGCTGAAGAAGCGCCCGCTGCTCGCCGAGAATGCCTCGGCCATCAGCCAGGGCGGCCCCTATCTGGCCCTGACCGCCACGCTGGCCGCCATCGCCCTGGTCCCGAGCTTCGCCCATGGCATGATCTTCGCCCCGGCCGGTGATCTGCTTGTCATCGGCGGGCTGCTGGCCATGGCGCGGGTGATGATCGCCCTGGTGGGTCATGATGTCGGCACCGGCTTCGGCGGTCTCGGCGCGGGGCGGGAGATGTCCTTCGCCGCGCTGGCCGAGCCTGCGCTGCTGCTCTCCACCATGGCCTTCGCCATCCTGACCGGCAGCGCCAATCCCGATGCCATTTCGGGCGCCTTGCAGGAGGGCAGTTTCGGCCTGCGCGTGACGCTGGGCCTCGCGCTGCTCTCCATGCTCGCCGTCGCCATCGCCGAGAATGCGCGGATGCCGGTGGACAATCCCTCGACGCATCTGGAACTCACCATGGTGCATGAGGCCATGCTGCTCGAAAGCTCGGGCCGCCATCTGGCGCTGTGGGAGATGCAGGCGGCGCTCAAGCTGCTGCTCTGGCTCACGCTGATCGGCACGCTCTTCTTCCCCTATCTCATGGCGCCCGCGGGCATCGCGCCGGTCGGCTGGGTCATCGGCATCCTCGGCTGGAGCGTGAAGACGGCATTGCTGGCCTTCGCCCTGGCGGTGATGGAGACGGGCATGGCCAAGATGCGCGTCTTCCGCGTGCCCGAATTCCTCGGCGCGGCGGTGCTGCTGGCGCTGCTGGGCGCGATCTTCCTCTTCGTCTCGACCGGCACAGTCTAGTGGAGCGTCTGATGGGCTTCGGGCAGCTACCCTATGACATGGCGCATCTGCTGGGGGGCGGCGTGCTGCTGCTTTCCTTCGTGCTGCTCTATCAGCGGCGGATCGGGGCGGTGATCAATGCGCTGGCCTGCCAGGGCGCGCTGCTGGGGCTGACCGCCGCCTGGCAGGGTTTCGCCCAGGGGCAGGCGAGCCTCTATGTGACCGCCGCCATCGCGCTCATCGCCAAGACGGTGCTGATCCCCCTCGCCCTTCATCGCATCGTCCGCCGCCTCTCGCTGCACCGGACAGTGGAGGTCGCGCTGGGCATCGGGCCCTCGATGGTCGCGGGCGTCGCGCTGGTCGGGCTCGCGGTGCTGAACACCCTGCCCGCCGCCGGCACCGGCCATGCGGGGCCGACGGCGCTCCAGCGGGAGGATCTGGCGCTGGCCATGTCCGTCGTGCTGCTGGGGATGCTGATGATGATCACGCGGCGCAACGCCATCAGCCAGATCGTCGGGCTGATGAGCCTGGAGAACGGGCTGATCCTGGCCGCCGTCTCCGTCGCCGGCATGCCGCTGGTGGTGGAGCTTTCCACCGCCGGGCTGGTGCTGATCATGGCGGTGATCGCGGGCGTCTTCGTCTTCCATATCCGCGAGCGGTTCAATTCGGTCGATACGGCCTTCCTGGAAAGCCATCGGGGGGAGCGCCGGTGAGCCCTTCCCTGCCCGCCCTCGTGCTGCTGCCCTGGCTGGGCGCGGTGCTGCTCGCCCTGCTGCCCAGGGCGCGCTGGGCGGCACTGGCTAATATCGGCGTGAGCACGCTGGGCTTCCTGCTGGCCATCGCGCTTTTCGAGGTGCCGCTCGGCGTCTCGGGCTGGCTGCATCTCGATGCGCTGAACCTCGGCCTGCTGCTGCTGGCGGGCTTCGTGGGGCTGACCACCTCGATTTTCTCGGCCGCGACGCTCCACGGAGAGAATTTCACCTCCCGCGCCTCGCGGCTCTATCATGCCGCTTTCCAGGTCTTCCTTGGGGCCAATAACCTCGCCCTGCTGGCCGATAATCTCGGCCTCATGTGGGTCGCGATCGAACTGGCCACCATCGCGACGGTGCTGATGGTGGCGCTGCATCGCACGCCGGCGGCCGTCGAGGCTGCGTGGAAGTTCTTCATCCTCTGCGGCGTGGGCATCGGGCTCGCGCTTTTCGGCACCATCGTCATCGCGCTCGCCGCCCGGCCGCTCCTGGCCGAGCCCGACGCGGTGCTGTCGCTCACCGCGCTGGCGGGGGTGATGGCCAAGGCCGATCCGGGGCTGCTGACGCTGGGCTTCCTTTTCCTGCTCCTCGGCTACGGCACCAAGGCGGGGCTGGTGCCGCTGCATGGCTGGCTGCCGGATGCCCATGCCGAGGGGCCGATCGCCATTTCGGCCGTGCTCTCCGGCTTGCTGCTGAATTCGGCGCTGCATGCCGTGCTGCGGGCCAAGGCGCTGCTGGGGCTGAACCCCGCGGCCATCGCGCCGGGACCGCTGATGATCGCGCTCGGCCTCGCCTCACTGCTACTGGCCGCCTTCTCGCTTTGGCGGCGACGGGATGCGCGGCGCTTCTTCGCCTGGAGCAGCATCGAGCATATGGGCCTCACCGCCATCGCCTTCGGTCTGGGCGGGCCCATCGGCAATGCGGCCGGGCTGCTGCATATGGCCGGGCATTCGCTGATCAAGAGCGCGATTTTCTTCGGCCTCGGCGGCGCCATCATCTCGCGCGGCAGCCAGAAGCTCAGCGACATCACGGGCCTGACGGTGAGCCACCCCGCCCTGGGCTGGGGCCTGCTGCTGGCGGTGCTGGGCATCGCCGGCCTGCCGCCCTTCGCGATCTTCGCCTCGGAATTCGGCCTGGCGCTCCAGGCGGCGCGGGAGGTGCCCTGGCTGCTCGCTCCCCTGGCCCTCGGCCTGCTGGTCGCCATGGCGGCCATGGTCACGACCGTCCAGGCCCTGTGTTTCGGCCCGCCGGGGCGCGGCGGGGCCGTGACGGAGGGCGCAGCGATCGGGCCATGGGGTATCACGGCGCCGCTCTGGCTTCACCTTTTCGTGGCTCTGCTGGCCGGGGTCGCCATGCCATCGGCCGCAACCGCGCTTTTCGGCGCCGCCGCCCTTGTGGCCGGGCCCTGAACCCAAGAAGCTGTGAGCCTTAACTACCGGCAACCTTAACGTTAGACGGCCGTTTCAACGCCGCCCAAACAACAACCAAGGGTGGATGAAATGGCAGATCCTGACCAGCGCATCATCGGGGGCGACGGCCCGGACGACATGTCCGGCGGCTCGGGCAATGATGTCATTTATGGTTTCGGCAGCACCGATTATCTGTCGGGCGAAGCGGGCAACGACATCATCAAGGGCGGTGACGGGGCCGATATCATCGACGGCGACGACGGCAACGACATCCTCTACGGTGAGGACGATGCCGATGTGATCCACGGCGATGAGGGCGACGACCGCATCTATGGCGGCAGCGGCACCAACCTGCTGTATGGCGATGACGGCAACGACCTGATCTATGGCGGCGACCGCACCGACATCATCGAGGGCGGCAACGGCAACGACCGCGTCTATGGTGGCGAGGACGGCGACACTATCAACGGCAATGACGGCGACGACTTCCTGATGGGCGAGTCGGGCGATGACCGTCTCTATGGCGATGACGGCAATGACCGCCTCTATGGCGGCTCCGGCAACGACACGCTCTATTCCGGCTCCGGCGAGGACCGCCTCTATGGCGGCGGCGATGACGACCACTACTACATCAAGTCCAGCAGTTCGAAGGTGATCGAGAGCCTCGACCAGGGCCACGACACGGTCATCGCCGAGATGACGGGCACCTATAAGCTCGCCGCGAATGTGGAAGACCTGATCTTCCGCTATGCCGATGACGACCACGATACCGGCCTGCGCGTCGGCTATGGCAATACGCTCGACAACTACCTGGCGGGCAACAAATTCGACAACGTCCTCTACGGCCAAGCCGGCAATGACGTGCTCGACGGCGGCGACGGCAGCGACCGTCTCTATGGCGGCGCCGGGGCCGACACCTTCGTCTTCACGCCCTCGGGCAGCGACCGCGACAAGGTGATGGATTTCGAGGTGGGGGTCGATAAGCTCGACTTCTCCAACACCGACATCCATAGCTTCGACGCGGCCATGGACGCGATGAAGCAGATCAATGCCGGCGTCTTCGTCGATTTCGGCGATGCCAGCGCGATCATCTACAACGTCCAGCTCAGCTCGTTGACCGAGCAGGACTTCATCTTCTCGTCGTGACGTTCCCGGGCCGGGGGTGCTGCCTCCGGCCCGCCCCCCCCCCCCCCCCCCCCCGCCGCAAGGCAAGATTTGTTGCGGCGCCACACGGGCTGATGCAAGCAGCGCGCGGCTGAGGCATCCTTGATCCATGGACCAGATCCCGCCTGCCATTATCCCGGATACGCCTGACCAGCCGATCCAGGCCCTAGACCCCCGCAATACGCTCCGCCCCGGCCGCATCCTGGGGCTGCTGGCGCTGGGCGGGCTCGCGCTGGGCTGCTTCTTCGTCATGAAGCCCTTCATCTCCGCCCTGCTCTGGGCGGCGATCCTGGCTTTCTGCACTTGGCCGGTCTTCCGCTGGATCTGCGAAAGGTTCCGGATCGGGCGGGGATGGGGCGCGGGCATCATGGTGGCGGTGCAGATGCTGGTGCTCGGCGTGCCGCTCGTGCTGGCCACGCCGACGCGGGGCGAGGATATCGAGGGCCTGCGCAACACGGTCGAGAACCTGTTGACCAATGGCCTGCCCGGCATCGGCGCCTGGCTCTCGGGCCTGCCCATGGTCGGCCCCTTCATCGGCGAGCGGCTCTCGGCCCTGGAGACGGATTTCTCCGGCGTGACCTCGCTGATCCAGCCCTATGCGGGCGTGATCGCGCAGCAGGCGCTCAGCGTGCTGCTGGCCGTGCTTTCCGGCCTCGCGGAACTGGGCCTCGCCATCCTGCTCTCCTTCTTCTTCTACCGGGATGGCGCGCGCATTGCGGAGACGACCTCCTCCGTCATGGCCCGCATCGCCGGGCCGCGCGGGCATAGCCTGCTCATCCTGGTCGCGAATGTGACGCGGGGCGTGGTCTATGGCCTGCTCGGCACCGCCGTGGCGCAGGGGCTGATGACGGGCGTGGGGCTCTGGATCGCCGGTGTGCCGCAGGCGGTGCTGCTGGGCGTGGTCGCGGGCGTCATCTCGATCCTGCCGGTCGGTGCGCCGCTGGTCTGGATTCCGGCAGCCATCTGGCTCTTCACCCAGGGGCAGACGGGCTGGGGCATCTTCATGCTGATCTATGGCGCGGCCGGGATTTCCTCAGTCGACAACGTCATCCGCCCCTGGCTCATCGCCCGTGGCGCGGATCTGCCGCTGCTGCTGACCATTCTCGGCGCTCTGGGCGGCGTGCTGGCCTTCGGCTTCCTTGGCCTCTTCCTGGGCCCGGTGCTGCTGGCGGTGGGCTTCACGCTCATGAAGGAATGGGCCGATTCAACCCGGCCCGAAAGCGCCCAGACCTGACCAGGTCAGCTCAAGCAAAAACGGCCGCGATCTCTCGCGGCCGTTTTCGTTTCTGCCCTCGGTGTGGCGCTCAGAGCGCCATGTCGGAGCGGCGGGGAACCTCGCCGGCCGGGGCCTCGGGCTGAGCCGGGGCCAGGCTGCCGATTTCCGGGGCCGCGATCGCCAGTTGCAGCTTCTCGCCCGTCGTCGCCCAGGTCTTGGCGACGAGCGCGGGGTCGCTGTTCAGCGTGGCGCCGAAGCTCGGCACGATGCGGCGCACCTTCTCCTGCCAGGCCGGGGTCGCCAGCTTGTCGGCGAAGACCTTCTTCAGCAGGTCCAGCATGATCGGCGCGGCGGTCGAGGCACCCGGCGAGGCGCCGAGCAGCGCCGCGATGGAATTGTCCTTCGCGGAGACAATCTCGGTGCCGAGCTTCAGCACGCCGCCCTTTTCGGCATCGCGCTTGATGATCTGCACGCGCTGGCCAGCCTGCCACAGGCGCCAATCCTCGGCCTTGGCCTGCGGGAAATACTCGCGCAGCGCGGCCAGGCGGTCGGCATCGGACATCATCAACTGCCCGGCGAGATACTGCACCAGGTCGAACTCATCGATGCCGACGCGCAGCATCGGCCAGATATTCTCGAAGGTCACCGAGGCCGGCAGGTCGAAGAGCGAGCCGTTCTTCAGGAACTTGGTCGAGAAGGTCGCGAAGGGTCCGAAGAGGATCACCCGCTTGCCGTCCAGCACGCGCGTATCGAGATGCGGCACCGACATGGGCGGCGAACCGACCGAGGCCTTGCCATAGGCCTTGGCGAGATGGCGCTCGGCGATGGCAGGGTTGTCCGTCACGAGGAAGGAGCCGCCGACCGGGAAGCCGGCGTAATCGTCGCCCTCGGGAATGCCCGACATCTGCAGCAGGTGCAGCGCACCGCCTCCGGCGCCCAGGAAGAGGAACTTGGTATCGATGGTCTGCGACGTGCCGGCCTTCAGGTCCTGGTAGGTGACGCGCCAGGTGCCGTCGGCATTGCGCTTGATGTCACGCACCTCGGCCGAGGTGCGCAGGTTGAACTGCGGCTGGCTCTTGAGGAAGCTGACATACTGGTTGGTGATCTCGCCGAAATTGACGTCCGTGCCCTGCGGGGCCCAGGTGGCGGCGATCTCCTGGCCGGGCTCGCGCCCTTCCATCATCAGCGGCACCCATTCGGCGATCTTCTTCGGGTCACGCGAGAACTGCATTCCGGCGAAGAGCGGGCTCGCCTTGAGGGCGGCATGTCGCTTCTCGAGATAGGCGACGTTCTCCGCGCCCCAGACGAAGCTCATATGCGGCGTCGAATTGATGAAGGAGCGGGGGTTCTTGAGCACCCCGGCCTCGATCTGATGCGACCAGAACTGGCGGGAGATCTGGAAGGATTCGTTGATCCGGACCGCCTGGGCGATCTGGATATTCCCCTTCGAATCCTCGGGCGTGTAGTTCAGCTCGGCCAGGGCGGAGTGGCCGGTGCCGGCATTGTTCCAGCCATTGGAGCTTTCGAGCGCCACATTCTCGAGACGCTCCAGCATCTCGATCTTCCAGTCCGGCTCCAGCTCATGCAGCAGGACGCCGAGCGTGGCGCTCATGATGCCGCCGCCCACCAGCAGGACATCGACAGTCTTGCCGGCGGCCTGGGCAAGGGCCGGCACGGACGGGAGCGCGGCCACGACGCCGGCCGCGGCGGCCGAGGCGAGCAACTGGCGGCGGTTCACGCCGGCGCGGGTAGGGCCATTACGCTTGATGTCATCGCCATTAGACATGGGCGAAAATCCTCCGATTTGCCCTCCCTGAAGCGGTATCTACGGGCGCGGAGGCCTTGGGCAAAGCGAAGACGGCTAGAGGCAGCATGGGCAAAATTGACACTTCTCAAGACGAGATCACTCGTCTACGAGTGAATAACCTGCGTCAAAATGTCCGATGGATTTTTACAACCTCTGGGGCTGAACGGTAGCCTGGGAGGGGCTTGGCCCCTCCCGCGCTGATCAGGCCTGCTTCATCTCGATCAGGCTGCGGCGGATCTTCCGCCCCCGGCGGATGCGGTCCTCGATGAATTCCGCCTCCCCCCAGCGCACGGCGCGGCCCAGCGCATGGGCGTCCTCCGAGAATCGCGCCAGCATCTCCAGCAGCGCCTCCCGATTGTTGAGGAAGATGTCGCGCCACATATTCACGTCGCTGGCTGCGATGCGCGTGAAGTCGCGGAAGCCCGAGGCCGCGAATTTCAGCACCGCCTCCCGTGTCTCCTGCGCCAGGTCATCGGCGGTGCCGACGATGGTGAAGGCGATGAGATGCGGCAGGTGGGAGACGATGGCCACCACCTTGTCATGCGTCACCGGGTCCAGCGTCTCGATCATCGAGCCGGCGGCTTCCCACAGCGCGCGCACCTTGGCGATGGCGGCCGGGTCCGAGCCCGGCAGCGGCGTCATGATGCAGAAGCGGCCCTTGAAGAGCTCGGCGAAGCCCGCATCGGGGCCCGAATGCTCGGTGCCCGCCATGGGATGGGCGGGCACCAGATGCACGCCCTCGGGCAGCAGCGGCGTCAGGTCACGCACCACGGAGCCCTTGGTCGAGCCCGCATCGGTAAGGATGCAGCCCTTTTCCAGCGAGGGGGCCATGCGCGCCATGACCGAGGCATAGGCGCCGACGGGGATGCAGAGGATGACGCCGTCGCAGCCCTTCACGGCCTCGGCCGGGTCGATCGCGACGCTGTCGGCGATGCCCAGTTCCAGGCAGCGGTCGAGCGTCGCCTGGGTCTTGGCGGATGCGACGATATGCCGCGCCACCCCGCCCCGCTCACGCGCCACCCGCATGATCGAGGAGCCGATGAGGCCCGGCCCGATGATGCAGAGGCGCTCGAAGAGGAACTCAGCCATTGGCGGCGAAGGCCGTGAGCGCGTCGATCACCATCTGGTTCTCCTCCTGCGTGCCCACCGTGATGCGCAGCGTATGGCCGAGGCCATAACCTCCCATGGCGCGCACGATCAGCCCGCGCGAGCGCAGCGCCGCATCGGCGGCCTTGGCGCGCTCGACGGAGCCGAAATCGCAGAGGAAGAAGTTGCAGTGGCTCGGCCAGATCTTGAAGCCAGCCTTGGACAGCGCCTCGCTCATGCGCTCGCGCTCGGCGCTGTTATGCGCGACGTTCTTCTCGATCCAGCCCTGCTCGGAGAGGGCGCCGATCGCCGCCGCCATGCCCGCCGCATTCACGTTGAAGGGGCCGCGCACACGGTTCAGCACGTCGATGATCTTGGGGGAGGCATAGGCCCAGCCCACGCGCATGCCGCCCAGGCCGAAGATCTTGCTGAAGGTGCGCGTCATCACCGTATTGTCGGGATTGGCGTCGACCAGCTTGTCGCCCGCGTCATAGCCCGGCGCGGTGCAATATTCGGCATAGGCGCTGTCGAGGACGAGCATGATGTCCTTGCGCAGGCCCTGGCGCAGGCGGACCATCTCCTCGTTCGAGAGCAGGCTGCCGGTCGGGTTGTTCGGGTTCGCGAGGAAGACCATGGTCGTGCGCGGGCCGCAGGCGGCGATCATGCCGTCCACGTCGGTCGTCAGGTTCTTCTCGGGCACCTTGATGACGCGGCTGCCGGCCCAGCGGCCCACCAGGTCATACATGGCGAAACCATGCGCCGACATGACCACCTCGGTCCCCTCGCCGGCATAGGCGAGGATGAGCATGGTCAGGATCTCGTCCGAGCCATTGCCGGTGACGATGCGCGCCGGGTCGAGCTTGAAGGCCTTGCCGATGGCCTCGCGCAGCGCCGTGGCGCTGCCGTCAGGATAGCGATGCGCCTCGGCCGCCATGCCCTGGATCGCCGCGATCGCCGAAGGCGGCGGACCGAAGGCGCCCTCGTTGGAGGAGAGCTTGATGATCCGGTTCACGCCCGGGATCTTCGACTCGCCGCCGATATAGGGCTCGATGGAGAGGATCGAGGGGCGGGGCTGAACGGTCATGGGGCGTCGCTTTCCGGTTCGGGCTCGGCATAGACACCGAGGCGGGTCAGTCTTTCGAAAGGCAGAAGGGCGAGGCGCGGGTCATCCGGCTCCACCGCGCCGTCGGTCTCGACCAGCGCCATGGGCACGGGCCCTGCGAACTGCAGCAGATGGCGCGGCGTGAGGCCAGCGCTGGAAAGCGCACCTGCAATGCGGGCGCGGGAATAGTCTTCCGGATGCTCGAAGCGCAGCAGCGAGCGGTCCTTCCCCGAGGCATCGGCCGACATGGGCCCGACCACCAGGGCCTCGGGCGCCGTATTGCCCCGCGGCTGGAGGAAGGGCAGGCCCGCGACCACCTGCAGCCGCGGCGCATCGAGCTGCGGCCACCAGGCCATGTCCGGCGCCTCGCCTTCCTGCGGCCAGGGCAGCACCGCGACCGTCGCCTCGCCGCTGGAAACGGCCCCGAGCGCGCGGGCGGGGGTGTGGTAAATGCGGGTCGGCGCCAGAAGGCCGAAATGCTGGCGGGCATAGACCTCGGTCTCGGCCCCATAGGTCGCGACGAGGAAATTGCCCTGCTGGGCCAGCGAGCTCGCGATCAAGTCGCGCCAGAAGCGCAGGATGGCCGTGCGCGGCATCGGCCCCTGATGGCGCGCGAAGAGGCGGCGCAGGATCTGCGCCTCGCGGCCTGGGCGGAAGGTCGGGCCACTGCCCTTGGCACGGCCGCTCGCCATCCGCGCGACGGTATCCGCTCGGCGCATCAGGAGATCGTGCAGGGCGGTGTCGATCTGGTCGATCTCGGCGCGCAGCGTGGAGAGGTCGGGGGGAGTATCGTTATTCATGGTCGGTTGGGGGTTCTTTAAGGCAGATCACGCCGGGGGGAAATGACCTCCCGGACGTTATGGCCCCTTGCCTGTGACGGAATCGCGGCGGCGTGCTTTTTCGCCCCTTGTGCCGCTCATAGCGCCTTGGCCAGCCCGGCCCGCAGCATGGCCTCCAGCCGCTGTGCCGCGCCGGGCAGCGCGACGCCCCGCCGGCGCAGCAGCCCGAGCCGCCGCTCCACCGCCGGCCCCCGCAAGGGCACGCCGCGCACCCGGGCCGGATTGCCCCTCAGCGCCAGGCTCGGCAGCACGGCCAGGCCGATCCCCGCCTCGACCATGCTGACGGCACTTGCCATGTGATGCGCCTCATGCCGCCATTCCAGCGCGAAAGGCAGCGTGGCGACGGCGCTGTCCACCAGCCCGCGATTGCCGGATTGGCGATGGATGGCGATCAGCGGCTGGCCCTGGAGTTCCGCCCAGGCGACGCTCTCGCGCCCGGCCAGCGGATGCGCCTCCGGGCAGACCAGCAGCACAGGCTCGGTCAACAGCGGCTCGGCCACGAGATCGGCGGCGGGAACACGGAGCAGCGTCACCGCCAGATCGACCCTGCCGGCGCGCAGCGCCTCCTCGATCTCGGTCGCCGAAGCGTCGAAGAGGCGGATGCCCGGCCCCTCGCCGGCGCAGAATTCGGCGAGGATCGGCGGCAGCAGCGTATGGGCCAGCGTAGGTAGGCAGGCGAGGCCCACCACCCCGCGCTGGGCGCCCGCCGCCGGTCGCGCGCGATCGAGGCAGAGGGAAAGCTCGCGCAACAGCCGCTCCGCATCGGGCAGCAGTGTCGCCCCCGCGCGGGTGAGACTCACGCTGCGGGTGGTGCGCTCGAGCAGCGCGGTGCCCAGCTCCTGCTCCAGCCCCTGCAGGCGGCGGGACAGCGCCGTCTGCGACAGGCCGAGCCGCTCGGCCGCGCGGCGAAAGCCGCCGAGTTGGACGATGGTGACGAAGGCTTCGAGCCCGGCGGTGTTCATGGTGATTGATGCCCTGGACGCATCAATAATGTCGCAGAAGGCGTTGGACGGCACAATGACACTCGCCGCATCCTGAGGCCGAGTTCGAGGAAACGTCTGACAATGAATGATGGGATGGAAGCGGGCCTCACCGGCTGGGTGGGCCGTTCGCGCTCGGTGCATGACGAGGTCTCGGCCGCCCTGATGCGCCGCATGGCCGCCACGCTCGACCAGGAGATAGACCTGGCGCCGGGCAGCCCCATCCCGCCGCATTGGATTGCCATTCTCTTCGACGATGCCCAGCCGCAATCCACCCTCGGCCCCGACGGCCACCCGTCCAAGGGCGAGTTCCTGCCCCCCGTGCCCCTGCCCCGCCGCATGCTGGCCGGGCGGCGGCTCTCCTTCCACGAGCCCGCGCGGATCGGCGATGCGCTGGAGCGGCGCTCCGAGATCGTCTCCATCACGCCCAAGACGGGGCGCAGCGGCCAGCTCATCTTCGTCGGCCTGCGCCATACCGTGACCGGCCCGCGCGGCGTGGTCGCCGTGGAGGAGCAGGATATCGCCTATCGCGAGGCCGCGCCGGAAGGCGGCGCGAAGGAAACGAAGGCCGAGGCGCCCGCCGAGCCCGAACCTGCCTGGGACGAGGCCTTCTCGCCTGACCCGGTGCTGCTCTTCCGCTACTCGGCCCTCTGCTTCAACGGCCACCGCATCCATTACGACGCGGATTACGCCCGCACCGAGGAGGGCTATCCCGCCCTCGTGGTGAATGGAGGGCTGACGAGCCTGATGCTGCTCGAAGCCGCCCGCCGCCAAGCCGGCGGCCGAACCCCTGCCCGCTATGCCGTCCGCACCATCCGCCCGCTTTTCGTCGGCCGCCAGTTCCGCCTGCGCGGCACGGCCATCGATGGCGAGGGCAAGGCTCGCGCCTGGGCCGCGGGCACGGATGGCGCCGCCCTGCTGCGCATCGACCTGGAGTATGCCCCATGACCGACGCCCTGCCCACGCAAACCGGCCCGCTGCACGGGCTGCGCGTGCTCGATCTTTCCTCGGTGGTGGTCGGCCCCGTCTGCACCGGCGTGCTGGCCGAACAAGGGGCGGAGGTCATCAAGGTCGAGGGCCCGGAGGGGGACCTGCTGCGCAAGCTCGGCGGCAAAGGCAGGCATCCGGGCATGTCGGGGAAGTTCCTGAACTTCAATCGCGGCCGGCGCTCGATCTGCCTCAACCTGCGCCTGCCGGCGGCCAGGGCGGCGCTGACGCGGCTGGCCGGCTCGGTCGATATCCTGGTCAGCAATATCCGCCCCGAGGCACTGAAGCGGCTCGGCATGGATGCCGCGACGCTGCGGGCGCAATTCCCGCGCCTGATCCATTGCTCCATCGTCGGCTTCGGTTCCGGCGGCCCCTACGCGGGGAAGCCGGCCTATGACACGGTGGTCCAGGGCGTCTCGGGCCTCGCGAGCTGCTTCGTGCCCTCCAATAACGGCCAGCCGCGCTATGCCCCCGCGCTGATCTGCGACCATGTCTCGGGCCTGATCGCGGCGCAGATGATCGGCTTCGCCCTCTATCGCCGCGAGCGCACTGGGCGCGGCGAGGCAATCGAAGTGCCGATGTTCGAGAATATGGCGGCCTTCGTGCTGCGCGAGCATCTGGGCGCGATGAGCTTCACGCCCCCGCTTGGCGAATTCGGCGATACGCGCGTCATGAGCCCCGAGGCGAAGCCGCAGGCGACGGCCGACGGCTATGTCTGCCTCTCGGCCAATACCGACGCGCAGGCGCATGGCTTCTTCGAGGCGATCGGCCGGCCGGAACTCAAGACCGATCCGCGCTTCGCCACCGTCGCCGCCCGCGTCGCCCATACCAAGGAATATTTCGCCCTCCGCGCCGAGGCGCTGAAGGAGAAGACGACGGCCGAATGGCTCGCGCTCTTCGAGAAGCTCGACGTGCCGGCCATGCCCTACAACACGGTCGAGACCCTGCTGACCGACCCGCATCTGACCGCCGTGGGCCTCGTGCGCCGCGAGCGCCATCCGAGCGAGGGCGAGACCTGGGCGATCAACCCCGCCAACCGCTTCTCCGGCGGCACCGAGCCGCCCCGCGCCCCGGCCCCCCGCCTGGGCGAGCATGGGCCCGCGTTGCTGGCCCAGGCCGGGTTCAGCCCGGCCGAGATCGACGAGCTTCAGCGCGAGAACGCGCTGCTGACAGAAAAAGAAGAGGAAACGACAAGATGAGTGACCAAGTCGCGCCCTTCGGCGTGCCGCGCCGCGCGCTGCTCCGCGCGGCTGGCCTCGCCATGCCCGCCATCATGGTCGCGAGCCGGGGCTGGGCGGCGGGCTATCCAGACAAGCCGGTGCGCGTGGTGGTGCCCTTCACCCCCGGCGGCTCGACCGACATTCTCGCCCGCGCCGTGGCCCAGAAGCTCACCGAGGATCTGAAGCAGAGCTTCGTCATCGACAATCGCGGCGGCGCCGGCGGCACGGTGGGCTCGGAGATGGTCGCCCGCTCGGCGCCCGACGGATACACGATCATGATGGGCCATATCGGCACGCTGGGCGTGAACCCGACGCTGTATCAGGGCCTGAGCTTCGATATCGCCAAGTCCTTCGACCCCATCGTCATGGTTGCGGAAGTGGCCAATGTGCTGGTGGTGAACCCGAAGGTGCCGGCGGAGAATACGCGAGAGCTGATCGCCCTTGCGCGGAAGAAGCCCGGCGGACTCACCTATGGCTCGGGCGGCAATGGTTCGGCGGCGCATATCGCGGTCGCGGCCTTCGCCCAGGCGGCGCAGATCGAGCTGACGCATGTGCCCTATCGCGGCACGGGCCCGATGATGAATGACCTCGTCGCCGGCCAGCTCGACATGACCATGACCGGCGGCCCGCCCGCCCTGCCGCCGGTGCGCTCGGGCCTGCTCCGCGCGCTGGGCGTCTCTTCAAAGAACCGCATCGAAGCCGCGCCGGACCTGCCGACCATCGCCGAGAGCGGCGGGCTGCCGGGTTTCGAGGCCGTGCAGTGGTACGGCCTGGTCGCGCCCACCGGCACGCCGCGCCCGATCATCGAGAAGCTGAACCAGGAAGTGGCGCGCATCCTCAAGGACCCGACGCTGAAGCAGCGTCTCTCCGCCGAGGGCGCCGAGGCCAAGCCAGGCACGCCGGAAGAGTTCGGTGCCTATATCACCAGCGAACGCGAGCGCTGGGGCAAGCTGATCCGCGAGGCGAACTTGAAGGCGGATTGATAGACGAGGGGCCGGGCGCATGCCCGGCCCCTCCCTTCACGCCTTCGGCTGATGCTCCGGCGCGCCCTGCACCAGTTGCACGGCGGGTGACTGCACCAGGATCAGGTAGCGCTCGAATTGCACGAGAATATCGGCGATGAGCTGCTCCCGCCCCATGCCCATCACGTCATAGCCGCGGCCGCCGCTGGAGAAATAGGTCCGCGCCTCGTAGCGGAAATCCGGCTTGCCGACGCCGCCGCTGGTCGAGAAGGCCGGCAGGCGCTGGCCGCTCGGGATCACGCCATAGATGAAGTCGCGCATCCCTTCGGCGGGCGAGCGCAGGGCGATGGCGCCGTTCTCCTCCTCCATCACATGCGTCTCGCGCCCACGCCGCGTCAGTTCCTGCGCCACCTGCTCGAGCGCGGGGCGAACCTCCTGCTCGATGAAGCGCCGCACTTCCTTCTCGCTCGGCGCATGCAGGATCAGCGCGAGGCGGCGCTGCCAGGTGAGGCCGGCCGCCGGCTGCGCCACGAGGCTCGCGGGCAAGGCGGCGTGCTGCGCGAGGTCGGCATTCATCCCCTTCACCAGGCCCCAGATCAGCGCGAGCATGACGAAGGTGAAGGGCAGCGCGCTGGCGATGGTCGCCGATTGCAGCGCGCCGAGCCCGCCCGCCAGGAGCAGGATCGCGGCCAGCAGCGCCTCCAGCGCGCACCAGAAGATGCGCTGCGCCGTCGTGGTCTCCGTCTCGCCGCCCGCAGCGATGGCATCCACCACCAGTGAGCCTGAATCGGCGGAGGTAACGAAGAAGATCGCGATCAGCACCACGGCGAGCACCGAGGTGACGCTCGAGAAAGGCAGATACTCGAAGAAGCGGAAAAGCCCGACCGAGACATCGGCCACCACATCCGCCGCGAGCTTCCCGCCCGCCACGGTGGTGTCGAGGAAGATCGCCGTATTCCCGAAGACCGTCATCCAGAAGAAGGTGAAGCCCGCCGGGATGAAGAGAACCGCCGTCACGAATTCCCGCACCGTCCGCCCGCGCGAGATGCGCGCGATGAACATGCCGACGAAGGGCGACCAGGAAATCCACCAGGCCCAGTAGAACAGCGTCCACTTATCGATCCAGGGCGTGGGCTGATAGGCGTAGTTGTTGAAGGTGCGCAGCACCAGCGTGTCTAGATAGAGCCCGATATTCTGCACGAAGTCGCGGAAGAGCGCGGCCGTCGGCCCCATCGCGAGCACGAAGAGCATCAGCAGGATCGCGACGATCAGGTTCACCTCGGAGAGGATGCGCACGCCCTTGCCGAGCCCCGAGAGCACCGAGAGCGTGGCGACAAAGGTGATGGCCAGGATTAGGGGGATCTGCACCCCTACCCCGATCGGCACGCCCCAGAGATGGTTGAGCCCGGCATTGATCTGCGAGACGCCTAGCCCCAGCGAGGTGGCGATGCCGAACATGGTGCCGACGATGGCGAAGATATCCACCGCATGGCCGATGGGCCCGTTGATCCGCTCCTTCAGCAGCGGATAGAGGCCCGAGCGGATGGTCAGCGGCAGGTTGTAGCGATAGCCGAAATAGGCGAGCGACAGCCCCACCACGGCATAGATGGCCCAGGCATGGATGCCCCAATGGAAGAAAGTGACGGTCATGGCCTCGCGCACCGCCGCCACGCTGCGCGGCTCGGCGGTGGGCGGGGCCATGAAATGCGTCAGCGGCTCGCCGACCGCGTAGAACATCAGCCCGATGCCCATCCCCGCCGCGAAGAGCATCGCAATCCATGAAGCGAAGGGGAAATCCGGCGTCGCGTCATCCGGCCCGAGCTTCAGCCGCTCATAACGGCCGAGGCAGAGCAGCAGCACGGCGGCGAGGAAGATGCCGACGGCGAGCAGGTAGAACCAGCCGAAGGAATGAAGGATGCCCGCTTGCAGGGCGCCGAAAAGCTCCCCCGCCCGGTCAGGCATGAAGACGCCGACGGCCAGGAACAGGCCGATGATGATGACCGACCCGAAGAAGACCGGCGGATTGATGACGAATTTGCGAAACACGGGCCTGGCCCTCCCCATTATCCTCCGTGACCGCAAACGTGGCAGTGGATGATAGGTTGGCGGGAAACTTCGGCCCCGGCCCGCGAGGCGCTATCCAGCGCCTCGGCATCTGGCTATTGCTGAGCCACGGCTCCCCCCATCTCGGGCGAGAAGAGCCGTTGGGTTGGAATAGACGCTGTGTCCGCACTTCTCCGCGCCGTGCCCGTCGGGGCCGCGGGCGGCATCGCTCTGATGCTGCTCGGCGTGATGTTCTTCGCGATCAACGATGCGCTCGGGAAATGGCTGGTCGGCGCCTATGCCGTGGGCCAGTTGCTGCTCATGCGCAGCATTTCCGGCCTCTGCGCCATGGCGCCCTTCATCTGGCGCACGGGCTGGCGGAACTTCCGCACCGCCCCGCGCCCCGGGCTGCAATTGCTGCGCGTGATCTTCTCCTCGCTGGAGAGCGGGCTCTTCTTCTGGGCCCTCACCGAGCTGCCGCTGGCCGAGGTCATGACTTACTACATGGCCGGCCCGATCTATGTGACCGCCCTCTCCCCCTGGCTGCTGGGTGAGCGCGTGGGCTGGCGGCGCTGGACGGCGGTGGCCATCGGCTTCGGCGGCGTGGTGCTCGCGCTGCATCCGAGCCCGGATTCGATCTCCCATGGCGCGCTCATCGCGCTCGTCGGCAGCTTCACCTATGCCTGTTTCATGATCGGCACACGCAAGCTCGCGGGCACGCCGGGCACGGTGCTGATGACCTTCCAACTGCTCGCGGCGCTGACCTTCGGCGCCGCGCTGGTCTGGTTCCAGGGCTGGGTGCCGCCGGGGCCGGTGGATTTCGTGCTGATGCTCTTCCTCGGCATCGGCTCGCTGCTGGGCAATCTCAGCGTGAACCAGGCACTGCGCATCGCGCCCGCCTCGGTCGTCGTGCCCTATCAGTATACGCTGATCCTCTGGGGAATGCTCTTCGGCTGGGTTTTCTTCGACGAAATGGTCGGGCCGATGACCCTCGCCGGGGCCGCCGTGATCGTCGGCGCCGGGCTCTTCATCTTCCTGCGCGAGCAGCAGTTGAAGCGCCGCGCGCTGTGAGTGCCGCCGGCCGGGGCACACCCGGCCGGCAGCCTTCGCCTCAGCCCTTGGAGACGCCCCAGAAGAGCGGCAGCGGGGCCGAGGCCACGCCCGTCACGTTCTTGCGCCAGGCCTGGAAGCCCTTGAAGAAGCCGGTCGGCGCGAAGACGGCGCCTTCCACGGCGGCGGCGTTCATCCGGCCCATCGCCGCCTTGGCCGCGGCCTCGTCCGGCGCCTCGAACCAGTCGTTCCGCGCTTTCTCCACCGCCGGCACGTTCGGCCAGCCGAACCACGCGCCGTCGCCATGGGCGCGCAGCCCGCTATAGCTCGCGGGCGTCACGCAATCGGCGCCGCCATGCCAGGAGAAGAAGACCGACCAGCCGCCCTCGGAAACCGGCGCCTTGCTGGTGCGGCGGGTGCCCACGGTGCCCCAGTCGGTCGCGACATATTGCACGTTGAAGCCGATCTGCTTCATCGCCTCGGCCGTCACGTCGCCGAAGGTCTTGGTGATGGGCTGGTCCTGGGCGACGAGCATCACGACGGGCTCGCCCGCATAGCTCGAGGCCTTGAGCGCCGCCCGCGCCTTGTTCATGTCGCGCGGGCCCTTGAGGATGTCGCCGCCCTCCTCGGTGTAATAGGGCGTGCCCGGGGTGAAGAAGCCGCCCATCTGCTTCCAGAGGCTGCGATCGTCGCCGCAAAGGGCGATCATGCAATCCTCCTGGTCGAGGCCGAGCAGCACGGCGCGGCGGGCCATCGGGTCGTTGAAGGGCTTCTGCAGGTGGTTCATGCGGAAGGTGCCGATATTGCCCAGCGGATCGGCAATGCCCGTCGCGATGTCGCGCGAACGCTTCAGCACCGGCATGAGATCGTTGATGGGGTTCTCCCACCAATCCACCTCGCCATTCTGCAGGGCCGCGGCCGAGGTCGCGGGGTCGGGCATGACGACCCATTCGATGCGCTCGACCATCGCCTTCTTGCCACCCGCGAGCCAGGAGGGAGCCTCCTGCCGGGGCACATAGCCGTCGAAACGCTGGAAGACGGCCTTGGCACCCGGCACCCATTCGCTGGCGACGAAGCGGAAAGGGCCCGAGCCGACATATTCGGTGATCTGCTTGAAGGGATCGGTCTTGGCGATGCGCTCCGGCATCATGAAGCAGATGGGCGCATTGGTCTTGCCCAGCGCCAGCAGCATCTTGGGATAGGGCGCCTTCAGCACCCATTTGAAGGTGCGGTCATCGACGGCCACCAGCTCGTTCTGGAGCGACTTGATCATCTGGCCCATCGGGTCGCGCACGGCCCAGCGGGTGAGGCTGGCCACGCAATCCTTGGACGTGACCGGCTCATTATCGTGCCACTTCAGGCCCTCGCGGAGCTTGAAGGTCCAGGTGAGGCCATCGGCCGAGACCTCTTCGCTCTCGATCATCTGGCGCTGCGGCTCGATCTTCTCGTCCACGCCATACAGCGTGTCCCACACCATGGCCGAGGCATTGCGCACGACGAGCTGCGTGCCCCAGATCGGGTCGAAATTCGCCAGATTGGCCTGCGGGACGAATTTGAGGGTGCGCGAGGCGGCCTGGGAAAAGGCCGGGCGCGACAGGCCCGTGCTCGCGACAAGGCCCGCCATGCCGGCCGTGGCGAGGAAACTGCGACGATCCATGACTTATTGAACTCCCGAACCCTGCCCAGGCCATGACGAGGCCTTCATTGGGGCAGGCTGCCTAAAAGACAGACGTGACATCGCACCGGACAGGCTCTCATCGGCCCGATCCGGCGCTCCCACGCGAAGGGTTTGCAGCATCCATGCCATCCGGCATGGAGAGAGTTCAGGCGGAAACGCACACCTGCCGCACGAGCCGCAGCAGCGCCTGGTCGCAGGCGGCCAGTTCCGATTCCGCGATCCATTCATCCGGCTGATGCGCCTGGGCGATATCGCCCGGCCCGCAGACGATGGCGGCGATGCCCGCCTCCTGGAAAAGCCCCGCCTCGGTCGCGTAGCTGACCTTGCCCGCGCCATCCCGCCCCGTCGCCGCCGCGACCATGGCGCGCAGCGGATGCTCGGCGGCCAGGGCCAGGGGCGGATACCAGCAGGCAGGCTCCAGCCAGAGCCCCGTCGAGGGATCCACGGCCTTCATCGCGGGCTCGATGGCCGTGGCGATATGGGCGCGCATCCGCTCCAGCTCGGCGGGGGCCGAATCTTCCGGGATGGTGCGCCATTCCATGGTGAATTCGGCATGTTCCGGGATGATCGAGAATGATTCTCCCGCCCGGAACAGGCCCGCATGGATGGTGCTGTGCGGCGGGTCGAAGCCCGGGTCGAAAGGCCCCTCGGCGGCGAAGCGACGGGCTTCCGCGGCAACCCAGGCGATGGCCTCGGCCGCCGCCTGCAGGGCATTCACCCCGCGCCCCGGCTGGCTCGAGTGGCCCGGCTTGCCCCGCGCCCTGCCCCGCACCACGAGCTTGCCCTTATGCGCCACGATCGGCGCCATCCCGCTCGGCTCGCCCACCACGCAGAAGGCCGGGCGGCAAGGCGCCTCGCCGAGCCGCTCGACGAGGCTGCGCGCGCCGGAGGCATCCACCTCCTCGTCATGGGTGAGGAAGAGATGCACCGGCCGGGCGAGCGGCATGGCGGCGATGGCGGGCACGGCGGCGAGGCAACTGGCGACGAAGCCCTTCATATCGGTCGTGCCACGCCCGTAGAGCCGCCCATTCTCGCGGCGCAGGCGCAGCGGGTCGCTGCTCCAGGTCTGGCCCTCCGTGGTGACGGTATCGACATGGCCCGAGAGCGCGAGCCCACCCTCCGTCATCGGGCCGATGATGGCGTGAAGATTGACCTTGCCCTCTCCGGCCCCCGGCAGCACCGCCACATGCGCCGCACCCTGGGCACGGAGGAAGGCGGCGGCATGTTCGATCAGCGCGAGATTGGAGCGATGGCTGGTCGTATCGAAGGCCACAAGCTCGGCGAGCATCCCGGCGGTGGAAATCATGCGGCGCGGCCTTTCGCTGTATTCGTCAAGGACGCAGATAGGCGAATTCGGGGTCGCTCGTCAGTGCCTCGCGCAGGCAATGGCCGATGCCGGGCTCGACCAGCGCCGGCAGACCCTCCGGCGTCGTATCCACCGGCAGCAGCAGCGGCTGCACCGCATGGCCCATCACGCCGCCGAGCCAGATCGGCACCCGCTCGCCCTCCAGCCCCAGGATGAGCAGGCGGCAGCGGGGCGGCAGGCGGGCAAGTGCCGCCTCCACCGCATGCTTCGCCTTGCTCCGCTCGGCGACGCGGCGCAGCGCCCCGCCCTGCCAGGCCGCCCGCAGGCTTTCGGGCTCGGACACGCCCAGCAGGCAGAGATGCGCATCGGCCGCCGCGAGCGCCTCGAGCCTTGCGACATGGGCGCGCGGCATCCGCCCCAGGTCGACGACCAGGCAGACATAGCTCCGGGCACTGGCGGGCTTCAGATAGTCGAGCCCCGCCTCGGCCTTGTCTTGCTTCCAACCCATGAAGGCGCCTCATGCGAGAGGGTCACGGGCCGTGCTGCGGCGTTTTCTGTTTGGCCGGGCGCCCGATGGGGCGCCCGACAAGTTCCACTCGGCCGCACCCCAGCGGGGCGCCCGGCGGGTCTACTGAGCCGAGCGCCCCAGGGGCGCCCGGCGGGCGGGTCAATGCGTGAAGGCGTTGTGATAGGCGTTGAGCGCCGGCGCGCCGCCCAGATGCACATAGAGCACCTTCGAGCCCGGCGGGAATTCGCCATTCCGCGCCATGGCGATGAGCCCGGCGATGGACTTGCCCTCATAGACCGGGTCGGTGAGCATCGCCTCGAGGCTCGCGGCCATGCGGATGCCCGCGATGGTCTCGTCATCGGGCAGGCCGTAATCGGGGCCGGCGAAGCGCGGGTCGATGATGATCTCGTCGTCGCGGATCTCGCGGTTCAGCCCGATCAGATCGGCGGTCGCGCGGGCGATCTTGGTGACGGCGCGGCGCGTCATGTCCTCGTCGCAGGCGGTGTCGATGCCGATGAGCTTGCGCTTGCGGTCCTGCGCACCGAAGCCGACGACCATGCCGGCCTGGGTCGAACCCGTGCAGGTCGCGGTGATGACGGTGTCGAAGAAGATGCCCATCTGCTCTTCCTGGGCCGCGACCTCATCGGCGAAATGCACATAGCCCAGCCCGCCCAGCGGATGGTCAGAGGCACCAGCCGGGATCGCATAGGGCTTGCCACCCTCGCGGCGCACTTCCTCGAGCGCGTTTTCCCAGGTCTGCTTGACCTCGGTGGAATAGCCCTCGCCTTCCAGCACGGCCTTCGCGCCCATGAGGCGGGAGAGCAGGATATTGCCGACCTTGTCATAGGCCGGGTCTTCCCACTTGGTCCATTCCTCCTGCACCAGACGGCACTTCATGCCCAGCACGGCGGCGACGGCGGCCACCTGGCGGGTGTGGTTGGACTGGATATTGCCGATCGAGACCAGCGTGTCGCAGCCCTGGGCGAGGGCATCGGCAGCCAGCCATTCGAGCTTGCGCACCTTGTTCCCGCCGAAGGCGAGGCCGGAGGAGATGTCGTCGCGCTTCGCCCAGACCTCGACGCCGATCTCCTTCGAGAGGCGCTCCAGCTTGTGAATGGGCGAGGGCCAGAAGGCCAGCTGCTTGCGCGGAAACTTTGCTTCTAGATCGAGAGCCACCGTTAAACCCCGTTCTGTATCAACGGCTTGGATGGTATGACAGGCCGGCGGCGATGTGCTTTCTAAGTTCAGGCTTTTTTCGCCCCCTTCTTTACCTCAATATAGCCACGGCATCTTTTCCATCACCAAAATCGGCTTTTATGTGAAGAATCTTCAGAACGAAAATGCGCCCGCCCGCGAATTGAGCGCGATCGACCGGCGCATCCTCCGGCTGCTCCAGCGCAACGGGCGGATGAGCAATGCCGAACTGGCCAAGGAGGTCGGGCTGAGCCCCGCCGCCTGCTGGAACCACACGAGGCGGCTCTTCGACGAAGGCGTCATCAAGGGCGTGCATGCGCTAGTCGATCCGCAGGCGGTGCAGCGGGGCACGCTCGTGCTGGTGGGCGTCGTGCTCGACCGCTCCACCCCCGACACCTTCGCCGCCTTCGAGGAAGCGGCGCGGGCGATGAACCAGGTGCTGGAATGCGTGCTGGTGGCCGGCGAGGTGGATTACTTCATGAAGATCCGGGTGAAGGATCTTCCGGCCTTCAACCGCCTGCACACCGAAAGGCTGATCGCCATGCCCGGCGTCCGCCAGGTGCGGACCTTCTTCGTGATGAACGAGGTGAAGATGGACGGGCTGCTGCCGCTCTGAACGCCACCCAGCCCCACTTCGCGCGCCGGTTGGATCGGCGGCCGAACTGCATTAAATCCGATGGTTATGGACATGGCCCCTCCGCCCCAACCCGCGATCGACCACCAGCACATCGTCTTCCCCCAGGGGCTGACGCTGGATTGCGGCGAGTTGGTCGCGCCGATGCGGGTCGCCTATCGCACCTATGGCGCGCTGAACGCGGCGCGGAACAATGCCATCCTCGTCTGCCACGCGCTGACGGGCGACCAGTATGTGGCCGAGACCCATCCGCTGACCGGCAAGCCCGGCTGGTGGTCGAATATCGTGGGGGCGGGCAAGCAGATCGACACCGACCGCTTCTTCGTCATCTGCGCCAATGTCCTGGGCGGCTGCATGGGCTCCTCCGGCCCGCGCGAGATGCGCACGGCGCCCGATGGCAGCGAACGGCCCTGGGGCGTCGATTTCCCGCCCGTGACCATCCGCGACATGGTCCGCGCCCAGAAGATGCTGGTCGACCATCTCGGCATCCCCAAGCTCATGGCCGTCATCGGCGGCTCCATGGGCGGCATGCAGGTGCTGGAATGGGCCGCGACCTATCCGGAAATGGTCTTCGCCGCCGCCCCGATCGCGACGGCCGCCTATCACTCGGCGCAGAACATTGCCTTCCATGAGGTGGGCCGCGCCGCCATCCATTCCGACCCGGATTACAAGGGCGGGCGCTATTGGGAGGAGGATCGCATCCCCGCCCAGGGCCTCTCCGTCGCCCGCATGGTCGCCCATATCACCTATCTCTCGGAACAGGCGCTGACGCGGAAATTCGGCCGCAAGCTGCGCGGCGCCAATGCGCTGACCTTCCTGGAAGACGTCTTCGAGGTGGAGAGCTACCTGCGTTACCAGGGCAGCACCTTCGTCAACCGCTTCGACGCCAATTCCTATCTCACCATCACCCGCGCGATGGATTACTTCGACCTCGCCAAGGAATATGGCGGCGACCTGGCCGGGGCCTTCAAGGGCACGAAGACGCGCTTCTTCCTCGCCTCCTTCGACAGCGACTGGCTCTTCCCCACCGCCCAGTCGCGCGACATCGTCCGCGCGCTGAACCGGGCGGCGGCCAATGTCTCCTTCGTCGAGATCAAGTCCGACAAGGGGCACGACGCCTTCCTGCTCGACGAGCCGGTCTTCCACGCGGCGCTGGGCGGCTTCATCAATGGCGCGGCCGAGAAGATGGGCGTCGCCTGAACCGGTAATGGTCATCTAATGACCGGGGCCTGTCACGCGGCGATCATCGCGCGGTAACCTCGCCGGGGGCAGAATGCCGCCCCTTTCGCGTGAGGTTCGCCATGCCCGGCTCGGCTGCCCGCCATATCATCGACCTTTCCCGCCGCGGGTTGCTGCGCGGCGGATTGGCCGCCGCCGCCCTGGCCGCGCTCGCCACGCCGACGCGCCGCCTCTGGGCCGCCCCCCGCTTCGCGAGCGATCCCTTCTCCCTTGGCGTGGCCTCCGGCGACCCGCTGCCCGATGGCGTGGTGATCTGGACACGCCTCGCGCCCGAGCCGCTCACCGGCGGTGGCATGCCGCATGTGGCCGTGGAGGTGAATTGGGAAATCGCCGCCGACGAGACCTTCCAGCGCATCGCGGGCAAAGGCACGGCCCTGGCCCGGCCGGAACTGGGCCATGCGGTGCATGTGGAGGTCTCGGGCCTCGCCCCCGCCACGCCCTATTTCTATCGCTTCACCGTGGGCGACGCGGTGAGCCGCGTCGGCCGCACCCGCACCGCGCCACCGCTGGACGCCATGCCGGGGCGGATGCGCTTTATCTCCGCCGGCTGCCAGAATTACGAGCATGGCTATTTCACCGCCTGGCGCCATATCGCCGAGGAAGCCGAGATCGACTGCGTCTTCCATTATGGCGACTATATCTATGAAGGCGGCGAGCAATCGGGCCATCCCCGGCGGCATCAAGGCGGCGAGACCTATTCGCTCGACGATTACCGCAATCGCTACGCGCTCTATAAGCTCGACCCGGATCTCGCGGCGGCCCACGCCGCCCACCCCTTCCTGACATCCTTCGACGATCACGAAGTCGACAACAACTGGACGGGCAGCGTCAGCGAGGAGGATGGCACGACGCGCAGCCACATCGTGGTGCCGCCCGAGATCTTCGCCTTGCGCAAGCAGGCGGCCTTCCAGGCCTGGTACGAGAACAGCCCCGTCCGCCGCGCCCTTCTGCCGCGCGGGCCGGAGATCACCGCCTGGCGCGCGCTGCGCTATGGCCGGCTGGTGGATGTCGCCGTGCTCGACACGCGTTCCTATCGCGACGACCAGCCCTGTGGCGACGGCACCAAGGCGCCCTGCGCGGCGGTTTCCAATCCTCAGGCGCAGGTGCTCGGCCCTCGGCAGGAGGCCTGGCTGAAGGAGCGGCTCACCGCCTCCCCCGCCACCTGGAAAGTCCTGGCCCAGCAGGTGCCGATGATGCGCCGGGACTATGGCCATGGCAGCGAGGAGGCCTTCGCCATGGATAAATGGGACGGCTACCCCGCCGCCCGCCAGCGCCTCTTCGACCATATCGACGCGCATGGCGTGAAGAATGTCTGCGTCCTGACCGGCGACGTGCACAGCGCCTGGGCCGGCACGCTGCGCAAGGATTTCCGCGACCCGCGGAGCGCCGCGGTAGGCATCGAGTTCATCGCCAGTTCCATCACCTCCAATGGCGACGGTTCCGAGACGCTGGGCAGCACGGCGCGGCTGATGGCCCACAATCCGCATATCGCCTTCTTCAACAATCGGCGGGGCTACACGCTCCATGAAGCGACCGCCGGGCGGATGGAAACCATCTACCGCGCCGTCGATTACGTCTCCCGCCCAGGGGCCGGGCGAGAGGACAAGGGGCGCTTCATTGTCGAGACGGGGACAAATCTGCTGGAGAAAGCCTGATCGCCGCCGGGGGTGCAACGCGGCGGGCCAGGGCCCATAATGCGGCCGTATGGTGCATGATCCCTTCCGCCTCAAGACCCACCGCAGCCCTATCGCCACGCTCGCCTCACGGAAATTCGCCCCGGGGGCACCGTCATGATCTGGATAATGGCCGGCGCCTTGGCCCTGATGTTGCTTCTGGGCTTGGGCTACGGCTTCACCCGGCTCTCGCCCGCGCAGATCAGGCGGGCAATGGCCGTCTTCGCCGTTCTGGCGGCGGTTGGTATCATCGTACTTGTTCTGACCTTGGGCCGGGGTGTGCCGGCCATCGCTATGGGGAGCGTCATCGTGGCACTTCTGGGTTCGATTTTCGGCTTCTTTTCCCGCAGGGATAAGGATGCCGGTTCCCGGCCGCTCAGCCTCTCGGGCGATTCGGTCATCAAGACGGCCATGTTGAAGGCGCAGTACGATCGGCGGCGCGGCCTGGTCTCCTGCACCGTCGTCAGCGGCTATTTCACCGGCCGTGAACTGGGCCAGATGAGCCTGGGCGACCTGCTGAGCCTCTTCGGCGAATGCCAGGAGAAGGACCCTGACAGCCTACCGGTGCTCGTCGCCTGGCTCGACCGCTTCCATCGCGGCTGGGAAAACTCCCTGACCGCCAAGTCCGCGGTTGTCGCTCCGGCTCCGGCCAAGAACACGGCCAAGATCAGCATGCCCCCGGCCGCGAAGCCGGCCAACGCGGTCATCGCGGTGGCACCCGCCGGGGCCGTGGCCACGGTAGCGCCCGCCAAGGATGAAGAGGCCAAGGAAGGGGCTGCTCCGGCCAAGAGCAAGGCCAAGATCAGCATGCCCCCGGCTGTGAAGCCCGCCAATGCGGTCATCGCGGTGGCACCCGCCGGTGCCGTGGCCACTATCTCGGCCACGCCGGAGGGGGAGGCCGATGAAGACGCGGAGGATGCGGCCGAGCCCCCGAGCAACGAGCCGTCCATGCCCGTCGAGGAGGCGCTCGAACTGCTCGGCCTGGATGCCTCGGCCGATGCCGATGCCGTCCGCCGCGCCTATCGCCTCAAGATGCGCGACGTCCATCCCGACAAGGGCGGCACGGAGGAGCAGGCCGCTAAGCTCTTCGGCGCCCGAACCGCGCTGCTGCGCCGGCCAAAGGGATCGTGAAGAGATTATTGTCGCCGAAGCAGTTACACCCCGCGCGACCGCGCGTTTTTCTACGGTTGAGCTTCGCAGAGAGGATACAACCGGGCCGATGTCTGTTTTTGCCGGGATAGGCAAAAAAATCACGGCCCGGCTGGATTGCGGAAACAGAGGCCGCCGTGGCACTTCTGCTCCTGCCACAATCCAACCTCACATCTGCGCTGTGATGTCTGGGTCCATCATTGGGAGGCTAGTCGAGTTGTGAAGCCCTTGAAAAAAGCCGTCCTGCCGGTGGCAGGCCTCGGCACCCGATTCCTCCCGACCACCAAGGCTCTGGCGAAGGAAATGCTGCCGGTCGTCGACAAGCCGCTCATCCAATACGCGGTGGAAGAGGCGCGCGCCGCCGGTATCGAGCAGTTCTGCTTCATCACCGGCCGCGGCAAGACGGCGATTGTCGAACATTTCGATGTCGCCTACGAACTCGAGCGCACCCTCGAGGAGCGCGGCAAGCATGACGTGCTGGCCAGCCTTCGCAGCCAGGCCCTGCCGCCCGGCAGCATCAACACGGTGCGCCAGCAGGTTCCGATGGGCCTCGGCCATGCCATCTGGTGCGCCCGGGCCTTCATCGGCGAAGACCCCTTCGCGATCCTGCTGCCCGATGACCTGATGCTCTGCGAGACGCCCTGCACCCAGCAGCTGGCCGAAGCCTATTACGAGACGGGCGGCAATGTCGTGGCCATCGAGGAAGTCCCGATGGAGCGCGTGAAGAATTACGGCGTGCTCGATATCGCCGAAGACAAGGGCAAGCTCGTCTCGGTCAAGGGCCTCGTCGAGAAGCCGCCGGTCGAATACGCGCCGTCCAACCTGACCGTCATCGGCCGCTATGTGCTGATGCCGCAGGTCATCGAGTATCTGGCGCGCATGGAGCGTGGCGCGGGTGGCGAGGTCCAGCTGACGGACGCCATGGCCAAGCTCATCCCGCACCAGCCTTTCCATGGTGTGCGCTACGAGGGCCGTCGCTTCGATTGCGGCGACAAGGCCGGCTATCTCGAGGCGCAGATCGCCTTCGCGCTCAAGCGCGCCGACATGGCGCCCGCGGTGCGCGAATTCCTTCCTAAGTATCGGTGAGGACTGAATGAAGGTCGTGATGGTCGGGGCCGGCTATGTCGGCCTCGTCTCTGGTGCCTGCTTTGCTGAGTTCGGCACGGACGTGGTTGTTGTGGATGTCGCCGCCGAGAAGATCGAGGCGCTGAAGCAGGGCCGTATGCCGATCTACGAGCGGGGACTGGAGAAGCTTGTCGGCGATAACGTCGCCGATGGCAGGCTGACCTTCACGACCGATCTCGAAGCCGCGGTGGCCGGTGCCGACGCGGTCTTCCTCGCCGTCGGCACGCCCACGCGGCGCGGCGACGGCCATGCGGACCTGAGCTATGTCTATGCCGCCGCCGAGCAGGTGGCCAAGGCGGCCCAGGGCCCCCTGGTGATCGTCACCAAGTCGACCGTTCCGGTCGGCACGGGGCGCGAAGTCCAGAAGATCGTGCGCCGCGTCCGGCCCGATCTCGAGATCGACGTCGCCTCCAACCCGGAATTCCTGCGCGAGGGCAATGCCATTGGCGATTTCATGCGGCCCGACCGCGTGGTGATCGGCGTGGATAGCGACCGCGCGCTCAATGTGCTCAAGCGGCTCTACCGCCCGCTCTACCTGATCGAGACGCCCATCGTGGCTACCTCGATCGAGAGCGCCGAGCTGATCAAATATGCCTCCAACGCCTTCCTGGCGGTGAAGATCACCTTCATTAACCAGATGGCAGACCTATGCGAGAAGGCTGGGGCCGACGTGCATGATGTTGCGCGCGGGATGGGGCTCGATGGCCGCATCGGCCGCAAGTTCCTGCATCCCGGCCCGGGCTATGGCGGCTCCTGCTTCCCGAAGGACACGCTGGCCCTCGCCCGCAGCGCGCAGGAACTTGGTGCGCCCGTCACCATCGTCGAGGAGACGATCGCGGCCAACGAGGCGCGCAAGGCGGCCATGGCCGATCGTGTGATCGCGGCCTGCGGCGGTTCCGTCGCGGGCAAGACCGTCGCGGTGCTGGGCCTGACCTTCAAGCCCGAGACGGATGACATGCGCGACGCGCCCTCGCTCGTCGTCGTGCCCAAGCTGATCGAGGCCGGGGCCAAGATCCGCGGCTACGATCCGCAACCGCATTACGCGAAGCAGGTCCTCCCGCAGGAGGTCTTCTTCGCCGAGACGGCGCTCGAAGCCGCGCAGGAGGCCGATGCGGTCGTCCTGCTCACCGAGTGGAACGAATTCCGTGCCCTGCCGCCGCGCAAGCTGAAGGCGGCGATGAAGGGCTCGGTCGCCGTCGATCTTCGCAATGCCTGGGAGCCCGCCGCGATGCGCGAGTGCGGCTTCAGCTACTCTTCCATTGGCCGGATTTGAGGGGACAACTGCGTCATGAGCTTCAAGTACGAGTTCCACCCGACCTCGCTGCGCGAATACGACATTCGCGGCGTCATCGGTAAGACCCTCTCCGAGCACGATGCCTTCGCCATCGGCCGGGCCTTCGGCTCCATCGTCTCGCGCCAGGGCGGGAAGACCGTCGCGGTGGGCTATGACGGCCGCCTCTCCTCCCCGATGCTGGAGGCCGCTCTCGTCGAGGGCCTGAAGCAGTCGGGCATGAAGGTCTTCCGCATCGGCTGCTGCCCCACGCCGCAGCTCTATTTCGCCGCCTATCACCTGAAGGCCGATGGCGGCATCATGGTGACGGGCAGCCACAATCCGCCGGACTATAACGGCTTCAAGATGGTGCTCGGCAACAAGCCCTTCTTCGGCCCGCAGATCCAGCAGATCGGCACCATGGCCGCGACGGGCGATGTCGTCGCCAAGACCGAGGGCAGCGACGAGGCGGTGGACGTCTCCGAGGCCTATATCGACCGCATGGTCCAGGACTATGACGGCGGCACCCGCGAGCTGACCGTGGTGTGGGACCCGGGCAACGGCTCGGGCGGCGCCATCACCGAGCGCCTCGTGAAGAAGCTGCCAGGCAAGCATATCGTCATCAATTCCGAGATCGACGGCACCTTCCCGAACCACCATCCGGACCCGACGGTTCTCAAGAACCTCGAGCAGATCATCGCCCGGGTGAAGGCCGAGGGCGCCGATCTCGGCATCGCCTTCGACGGCGACGCGGACCGCATCGGCGTGGTGGATGGCGAGGGCAACATGCTCTTCGGCGACCAGTTGCTGGTCGTGCTCGCGCGCGACGTGCTCAAGAGCTTCCCCAAGGGCACCATCATCGCCGACGTGAAGGCGAGCCAGGTGCTCTTCGACGAAGTGGCCAAGGCCAATGGCACGCCGCTGATGTGGAAGACGGGCCACTCCCTGATCAAGGCCAAGATGGCCGAGACCAAGGCGCCGCTTTCGGGCGAGATGTCGGGCCATATCTTCTTCGCCGACAAGTGGTACGGCTTCGACGACGGCATCTATTCCGGCGTCCGCCTGCTGGGCATCGTCGCCCGCTCGAAGGAGAGCCTAGGCCAGATGCGCGCGGCCCTGCCCGTCGTGATCAACACGCCGGAGCTGCGCTTCAACTGCGACGACACGCGCAAGTTCGGCGTGGTCTCCGAGGTGAAGGAGCGCCTGGCCGCCGAGGGTGCGAAGGTGCAGGACGTCGACGGCGTCCGCGTGCTGACCGAGGATGGCTGGTGGCTGCTGCGCGCTTCCAACACCCAGGCCGTGCTGGTGGCCCGTGCCGAGGCCAAGAGCGAAGAGGGCCTGGAGCGGCTGAAGGCCGATATCGCCCGCCAGCTCGAGGCTTCCGGCCTCGAAGCGCCGGACTTCTCTGGCGAGAACGCGGGTCACTGACCCCGATGACGGGAGGGGTTCTGCCCCTCTCGTCTACCAAACCGTGACGTGCTTCTTGGGCTTGCTTCCGGCCGATAATCCGCGCAAAGCGCCGGCATGAACTATCGCCACGCCTTCCACGCCGGGAACTTCGCCGATTGCGTGAAGCATGCCCTGCTGGTGCCCCTGCTCCGCGCCCTCGCCCGCAAGCCCGCGCCTTTCCGCGTGCTCGATACCCATGCCGGCATCGGCTGGTATGACCTCGAAGGCAGCGAGGCCGCCCGCACCGGCGAGTGGCAAGATGGCCTGGCCCGCGTGCTGGCCGGCGGCGAAGCAGGCCCCCTGGCCGATTGGCTCGGCCTCATCGAACAGCTCGGCTGCCCGCCCCGCTATCCTGGCTCGCCCGCCCTCACCCGCGCCCTACTGCGGCCCGAGGACAAGCTCGTGCTCTGCGAGCTGCATCCCGAGGATAACCAGACCCTCCGCCGCGCCTTCGCCCGTGACCCGCAAGTGGCCGTGCATCAGCGCGACGCCTATGAGGCGGTGACGGCGCTCACCCCTTTCCCCGAAAAGCGCGGCCTCGTGCTGATCGACCCGCCCTTCGAGCAGCCGGGCGAGTTCGAGCGGCTCTTCACCGCCATGGCGCAGGTGAACAAGCGCATGCGTGGGGCGGTCATCGCAGCCTGGTACCCCATTAAGCATCGCGCCCCGGTCCGCGCCTTCCATCAGGCCCTGGCCGATAGCGAAATCCGCGACGTGCTCACCGCCGAGCTCTGGCTGCGGGAGCCGACCGACCCGCGGCGCCTCAATGGCTGCGGCCTCGCCGTGGTGAACCCGCCCTGGGGCTGGGCCGAACAGGCCGAGGCCATCCTGGCCGAGCTTCTCGCCCGCATGGGCCGCGGCGAGCCGGGCCAGGGCTGGGACGTGAAAAGGATTTGCGATGAATAAGCCCATCGCCGTTTTGGGTGCCGGCGCCTGGGGCACGGCCCTGGCCATCGCGGCCCATCGGGCGGGCCATCCGGTGCGCCTCTGGGCGCGGGACCCGGCCCGGGCGGAGGCCATCGCGGCCGCGCGCGAGAACACGCGCTACCTGCCGGGCCAGCCCCTGCCGGAGGAGCTAGAAGTCACCCATAGCCTCGACGAAGCGCTCGATGGCGCGGTGCTGGGGCTGATCGTGGTGCCGACGCAGCATCTGGCCGAGCAATTGCCGCATCTGCCGGCGAAGCTCCCGCCCCTGCTGCTCTGCGCCAAGGGAATGGAGATGGGCACGCGGCGCCTGCCGCTCGAAATCCTCGAGGCGATCCGCCCCGGCCAGCCGGCGGGCGTGCTCTCAGGGCCGAATTTCGCCCATGAAGTGGCCAAGGGCCTGCCCGCCGCCGCCGTGATCGCCAGCCATCACGCGGCCCTGCGGCAGGAGGCGGCGCGGCTGCTCTCCGGCCCCGGCTTCCGCCTCTATGCAGGTGATGACCCGGTGGGTGCGCAGGTGGGCGGGGCGGCGAAGAACGTCATCGCCATCGCGGCCGGTGCGGTGATCGGCGCGGGGCTCGGGGAGAACGGGCGGGCCGCCCTCGTCACCCGCGGCCTCGCCGAGATCGCGCGGCTGACGGTCGCCCTCGGCGGCAAGGCCGAGACGGTCGCGGGGCTTTCCGGCATGGGCGACCTGCTGCTGACCTGCACCGGGCCGGGCAGCCGCAATTTCTCCCTCGGCCTGGCACTCGGCCAGGGCAAGAGCCTGGAGGACGTGCTCGCCAGCCGCGTCGGCGTCACGGAGGGGGTGAAGACCGCCCCTGCCCTGCTGGCGCGTGCCAGGGCGAGCGGCGTGGAACTGCCCATCGTCGAAGCGGTCGCCGCCGTGCTCGATGGCGCGCATGACATTCCCAGCGCCGTGGAAAGCCTGCTCGGCCGGCCGCTGCGCCACGAGTAAGGTCCAGGCCTGCGGACGAAAAAAAGGGCCGGCCAGATTGCTCTGACCGGCCCATACACCCCCCTCGCGAGGGATGAGCAGCGACAGCCTGCCGGGATTAGGCTGCCGCCGAACTCTTCGAAAGATCAGCCGGCGGCGCGGGCCGCGCGGCGATGCGGGCGGGTGGCGCGCGCCTGCTGGCGATGCGCACGACGCGCCTGCGAGGCATGGGCGCGATGGCCGCGGCGGGCAGCGGCATGGCGCTGCTTCGCGGCCTGACGAGCCTCGCTCGTCGTAGTGCTGGCCGTCGCGGCCTCGGCCTTCTGCGGCAGGCTGGCGGCAGCCATGGGCAGGGCGAGGACGGAAGCGGCGAGAAGAAGTCGCAGGTGGCGAATCATAGGCTGGTCCTCTGGTGAGAGGGGCCGGGGGGTCACCACCTCACAGCCCTTGTGCCAGGGTCCGCCTGTCGGCCTCATGGGCCGATTCTGAAAAAGCGTTAATTCGGATCGAAAGCCCGTCAGAAGGGCCGGAAGGTCTTTTCCACCAGCGCCTCGCGCACGGCCGAGCGGAATTCGCGGCGGTGCAATTCCCAAAGCACGACCACGCTCGCGATCATCAGCGCGACGGGATGGACGATCCAGGCCAGGGCGGCGAGGCCGAAGTAATAAGCCCGCAGGCCGGTGTTGAAATGCTGCGCGCCGCGATTGATCACCCGCGCCGCCACATCCGCCTGCCGCAGCCCGCCCTCGCCGGTGGTGAAGCCGCCCACGCAGGTCGAGCCATAGTTGAACTGGCGCAGCGCCCAGGTCAGTTCGAAGAAGGCGCGGACGAAAATGAAGACGAGCAGGAAAATGCGGATCTCCCAGCTGATGCTGTCCACCGGCACTTCCGCGAAGGGCACGGCGCCGAAAATCCGCTGCCCGACCTCGGGGCTGCCCAGCATGGCAACCAGCGCGCCCAGAATGAAGATCGAGGTATTGGCGAGGAAGCTCGTGGAATGCATCAGATTGCCGATCGCCGAGATATCGGCGATGCGGTTGTCGCGCTTGAGCGCCATGCGCATCCATTGCCGCCGGTGCTCGTCCATCGCCGAGATCACCGCCTTGGCCCTGATAGAGGGCACACGGTCGGTGACGGTCGAATAGCCGATCCAGCAGAAGGCGAAGACCGCGAGGGCGACGTAATCGAGCCAAGAAGACATTGAGACCTGCAGAGCCTGTTCCTGGCGCCAGCATGCACCCGGATGGGGGCGAAAAAAAAGCGGGCACCGTGGTGCCCGCCCCTCTCCGGAATGACCCTTTCGGGATCAGCCCATCTTCTTCTTCAGGTTCTCGTCCAGCTTGGCGAGGAAGGCCTGGGTGTTCAGGTAGGGCTGGTTCTTGTCGATCAGCAGCGCCAGGTCCTTGGTCATGTCGCCGGCTTCCACCGTCTCGATGCAGACCTGCTCGAGGGCATTGGCGAAATCGACCACGTCCGGCGTGCCGTCGAACTTGCCGCGATAGGCCAGGCCACGGGTCCAGGCGAAGATCGAGGCGATCGGGTTGGTCGAGGTCTCGCGGCCCTTCTGGTGCTCGCGATAGTGGCGCGTCACCGTGCCGTGCGCGGCCTCGGATTCGACCGTATTACCATCCGGGGAGAGCAGGACCGAGGTCATCAGGCCGAGCGAGCCGAAGCCCTGAGCCACGATGTCGGACTGCACGTCGCCGTCATAGTTCTTACAGGCCCAGATATAGCCGCCTTCCCACTTCAGGGCCGAGGCGACCATGTCGTCGATCAGGCGGTCTTCGTAGACCAGGCCGCGCTTGTCGAACTCGGCCTTGAACTCCGCGTCGAAGATCGACTTGAAGATGTCCTTGAAGTTGCCGTCATAGGCCTTGAGGATGGTGTTCTTGTGCGAGAAGTACACCGAGTAGTTGCGCTGCAGGCCGTAGTTGAAGGAAGCGCGCGCGAAACCTTCGATCGAGCTGTTCAGGTTGTGCTGCATCATCGCAGCGCCCGCGCCCTTGAAGGGGAATTCGCCGATTTCCTGCACCGTGCCGTCGGCGGCGGTGTAGGTCATCTTCACCGTGCCGGGGCCGGGCACCTTCATCTCGACGGCGCGGTAGATGTCGCCATAGGCATGGCGGCCGACGACGATCGGCTTCGACCAATGCGGCACCAGGCGGGGCACGTTCTTGATGATGATCGGCTCGCGGAAGATCGTGCCGTCGAGGATGTTGCGGATCGTCCCGTTCGGGGACTTCCACATCTTCTTCAGGTTGAACTCCTTCACGCGGGCCTCGTCCGGCGTGATGGTCGCGCACTTCACGCCCACGCCGTACTGCTTGGTCGCGTTGGCGGCGTCGATCGTCACCTGGTCATCGGTCTGGTCGCGATACTCGACGCCGAGATCGTAATACTTCAGATCGATGTCCAGGTAGGGAAGGATCAGCTTGTCCTTGATGAACCCCCAGATGATGCGGGTCATCTCATCGCCGTCCATCTCGACGACAGGGGTTTTGACTTTGATCTTGGCCATGCTGGTCCTCGTCCGAATCTTATGAACTCCCGCGTCGCGCGGCGACCCCGGGGGGCGGGGGCTTGCGGCGGGCCAGGGCGCGGACAATCGCATCGGAGCGCGAGCCGGGCAAGACGGGGAGCGCCCTTTCGTATGCCATTGGATGCTAAATCTCGATGCTAAATCCCGGGCGCGGGGGCGAAATGTCCCGCGATCGTCCCTTGCGGCGCGGCGCGCGCCGCCGGAGGATCGCCCCGCCGGAGCCTGCATGATGAGACTGGAGCGTTTCATGGCCGACCATCCCGCCGTGACCCCGAGCCTGCCGGGCACTCCGCCCTTCCGCCGGCGCCTATTGCTGGGCGCGGCCCTGGCAGCGCCCTTCATCCGCCCGGCGCGGGCCGAGATCGCAGGCCGGGTGGCCCTCATCCATATGAACGACTTCCATTCCAAGCATGAGGGGCTGCAGGAGAACGGCGCCGTCTGCCGCGCCGACCGCCCCTGCATGGGCGGGGCCGCGCGCCTGGCCACCGCAATCGCCGAGGCGCGGGCCGCGGCCGCCGCGGAGGGGCGCGAGAACCTCTATCTCGATGCCGGCGACCAGTTCATGGGCAGCCTCTATTACACTGCCCATCGGGGCCTGACCGAAGCCGCCGTGCAGCGCCTGACGCGGCCGGATGCCATGGCGCTCGGCAATCATGAATTCGACAACGGCCCCGCGACGCTCGCGGCCTATGCGGCCCGCGTCCCCTTCCCGCTCCTGTCGGCCAATCTGGACCTTTCCGCCGAGCCGCTGCTGAAGGACCGGGTGACGCCCTATGCCATGTTCGAGCGCGGCGGGCGGCGCTTCGCCGTGATCGGGCTGACGACCGAGACGACGCCCATCGCCTCCTCCCCCGGCCCGACGGTAAAGTTCACCGATGCCCAGGCCGCCGCCGAGCGCGCCATCGCTTCCATGCGGGCGGCCGAAAGCGGGCCGGTGACGGTGATCCTCCTCTCGCATCTCGGCCTGGAGCAGGATCAGCAGATGGCCGAGAACGTGGCGGGGGTGGATGTCATCGTCGGCGGCCATTCCCACCTGCTCCTGGCCAATGGCCTGCCAGGCGCCATCGGGCCGGACCCGCTGGTCATCGAGGGCCAGGACCGCGACGTGCGCATCCTCCAGGCCGGGGCCTTCGGGCGCTGGCTGGGACGGCTGGATCTCGATCTGGACGAGCGGGGGCATATCGCCGCCCATGCCGCGAGCATGCGGCCCATCACCCCCGATATCCCCGAGGACCCGGCGGTGGCGCAGCTCATCGCCCAGTTCGGCTCGCCGCTGGCCGAGCTGCGCGCGCGGCCCGTGGCCCAGGTGGGCGGGCCCTTCTCCGATGCGGCCTGCCGTGTGGGGGAATGCGCCATCGGCAATCTCGTGGCCGATGCCCTGCTGGCGGCGGTGCCGGGGGCGGATGCGGCCATCACCAATGCCGGCGGCCTGCGCGCAGCCCTGCCTGGCGGCGTGGTGCGCTGGGGCGACGTGCTCACGGTGCTGCCCTTCGGCAATACGCTCGCCATCATGACGCTGCGCGGCGGGGAATTGCTGGCGGCGCTGGAAAACGGCGTCTCGGCCCTGCCCGCCTCGGCCGGGCGCTATCCTCAGGTGGCGGGCATCCGCTTCGCCATCGACGCCGCCGCCCCGCCCGGCCAGCGCATCCGCGATGCGGTGCTGGTGAAGGGTGGCCGCGAGGTCCCGCTCGAGCCCGACCGGGCCTATCGTGTCGTCACCAATAACTTCATGCGCACCGGCGGCGACGGCTACACCATGTTCCGCGACCGCGCGCTCGAAGCCTATGACACCGGCCCGGCGCTCGAGGAAGTGGTGGCCGAATGGCTCTCGGCCGCGCCCCGCGCGCCGCATATCGGGGACCGCCAGCGGCGGTCGTGAAAAAGGGCGCGGCTTTCGCAGCGCCCTTTTCCGCATGTCAGCCGGCGGCACTCACCGCCAATGTGCGGGCACCCAGACCCATTGGCCGCCACGCGCCACCCATTCGCCCGGCACCCAGACAGCGCCGGAGCGCGGACGCTCGACCCAACGGCCGGGCACCCATTCATATTGCCGGCCATCCCAGTGCCAATGGCCGGGCGCCCAGACCAGACGCTCACTAGGCGGCGGCGGGCGCACCTCGGGGCGTGGCGCCGGAACGGGCGGATAGTTCACCGCGGGCCTGACCACGCAGGCCGGCAGCAACAGCACCGCACTGAGACCCAAGCCCCGCGCGGCCGTGCCGATGAGGCCGCGCCGGGCGATCGAACCGTTCATCGCTTTTCCTCCTCTCTGGCTTCCGCACGGGCTTGGCGCTCCATGGCGAAGCCGCTATCCAGCGAACGGCCGACGAAGCCCGAGGGTTTCGCCTCACGGTTCCGCCCTCGGTTTCGTCGGCCAACGCCTTGATCAGATGGCTGCTTTCTGGAAGAAGCAAACCATCTCTGGGCCGAGATGCCGGGTTAGCACAGCGGTAGTGCAGCGGTTTTGTAAACCGAAGGTCGGGGGTTCGATCCCCTCACCCGGCACCAGCCGCCTCAGCGCCAATGCGCCGGCACCCAGACCCACGCGCCGCGACGCGCGACCCATTCGCCTGGAACCCAGACAGCCTCGGGGCGCGGACGCTCGACCCAGCGGCCGGGGATCCACTCATAGGCATGGCCGTTCCAATGCCAGTGGCCAGCCGCCCAGAAGAGGCGCTCATTGGGCGGCGGCGGCCGCTCCTCGAAGCGGGGCGGCGGCATGGGTGGATAAGGCGGCTGGGCGAAACTGGCCGAGGCGAAAACCGTGGCCCCGATCGCACCAAGGGCGCCCATCAGAACAGCGCGCCGTTTGTTTGAATTGTCCAGCATGGCCCTGTCTCCTGTAGCTTGGGCAACAGCGAGACTAGGGCGGTTTCGGCCGCCTCCAAAGCGACGCTATGTCGCTTTGAACGGGCGTCTGTAACAATAATCGGGCGCCGGTATGGCGGTTCCTTGGCGGCCGGCCCAGGTAGCCGGCTCAGCGGGTGGCGGTAGCGGGGGCCGAGGCGATGGGAGCCTGGCCGCAGCCCTCGCCCTGGCGACGGAAGATCTTCAGCCCGTCGAAAGCCGCGATCTGGCGGTATTTCTCCCAAGCCGCGGCGAAGCTGGCATCGCTGCGCTCCAGCACGGCGGGGTAATTGATCGCCTCACGCCCATCGACCACGACGATATCCGGGCAGCCATTCACGAAGTCCCGCGCCACCCACTGATGGATGGGGTATTCCGCCGGCGGCCGGCCATCCTGCGCCGAGCGCCAGAGTTCGCCGCGCAGTGCCCACATGCTGTCGAAGCGCGAGGCCCAGGTGACGCCCGTATTGTTCACCACGGGGAAGCCGAGGCCGATCCATTCCGAGAAGGCCACATAGGTCTTGGCCTTCTCGCGGCGGATCAGCGCCTCGACCTTCACCTCCGTCGAGAGTTCCGGCTCCACGGCCAGGACCAGGCGCTCATAGAGGCGCTCGGAGGTCTTCTCGGCATAGAGGAAGAGCGGGAGCATCGCGAGGGCGAAGAGGCCCGCGCGCCAGCGTGTCCAGGTGAAGCCGGCGGCGCGCACGGCCAGCATGCCGTGGCCGAGCCAGAAGATCAGCGCCAGCATGGCCGCCGCGGTGCCCGGGATGCGGTGGTAGAACCAGTTCTTGCCGTCGAGGAACATCACGACCGTCGCCGCGATGGCATAGGCGGTGAGCACCTGCATCACCACCGCGGCCTTCTCGCCGCGCGGCATCAGGAAGGTGAGCAGCATGCAGATGCCGACGCCAAGCAGCAGGCGCCAGCTTTCCAGGGCGAGGTCAGGCAGGCTGGTATTGGTGCCGCCATAGAGGGTCAGCGCCAGCGGCACCGCGCGCTCCACGAAGGCCGGGTAGAAGGCGAAAATCGCCGCGATATAGAGGCCCAGCACGGCGGCCGCCATGAAGGGCGCGAGGCGCGGGCGGAAGCGGTGATGCAGGAAGACCACCATCTCCACCGCCACCAGCCCCATGGCGTAGCGCGGCTTCAGCCCGCAGGCGATGCCCGCGATGGCGGCGGCCAGCATCAGCGGCCAGAAGCTGGGGCGCGGCCCGATGACGGCACGGATCGCATAGGCGAGGTAAGGCAGGGTGACGGCGACGAGCAGATGCTCGCGCTGCCCGAATTCCAGCCCCGGCAGGATCAGCAGCATCACCGCGATGGCGGCGAAGACCAACGGCTGATTGCGCAGCGCCGGCACATCGACGCTCCGCAGCAGCCGGGCCGAAACCCAGGCGGAGCCCACGATGATGGCGGCGAAAAGCGGCAGCGCGACCTGCTTGCCCGTCAGCCCCAGAAGCTCGGCCAGCATCATCGGCACGGCACTGATCCAGACGATCAGCGGCGGATTGACCTCGACGACATCGACATACAGTTCCTTGCCCCGGAGCCACTGCTTGGCCACCCAGAGCAGCCAGGCCAGGTCGTCCTTCATGGGCGATCGCAGCGAGGCGAAGAGCACCACCACGGTGACGAGCGCGACCAGCGCGTAGCAGGCCCAGGCCATACGGCCTTGGAGCGCGTCGGCCAGCCGGCGCGAGGGAAGCCCTTGGGGAACCGAATGCGTCATGATCGAGCGGCCATCACCTCGCCGGGGGGGACGTCAGGTCAGGTCTGGGTAACAGCAAGATGTTTCCCAAAGGTGAGGGACACTAGCCTGGGCTTATCAGTCCGAAAAGCATCACCTCACGACTTTCGTGATAAATATGACGAAATGTTCAGCGGCTGCAATATTCCGCTTACCAACGGCCCCTAGGGCGCGGGGGTAACGACCAGGACGGTGCCCTCGACCGTCTCCACCCGCACCGTCTGGCCGGGTTTAGGCGCGGCCAGGAGATTGCCCGTCGCGAAGCGGGCGGCCCAGTCGGAATCGCCCAGCCGCACGCGCATCCCGACGGGCTCGACGCTGATCACGGTGCCGATGCGGCCGATCAGCCCTGCCCCATGCTCGTTCGGCCCCACGGCCGAGCCTTTCCGCTTGTGGCGGCCGAGGCGGATGCCTGCCGTAATGCCCAGAATCAGGAAAACAATGAAACAGATCGTCACAATCCCGAAGCCGGGATCGGCGGCCAGCACGACCAGCCCCGTCAGGACGGCCGCAAGGCCGACCCAGACGAGGAAGACGCCCGGCAGCGCCAGTTCGGCGCCCAGAAGCAGAAATCCGCCGAGAAGCCAGATCAGCCCTGGTTCCATTTGCTTTCGCCCATATTGGCACCCGTGCTGGGAACGCTGCTGCCCTGCCGCCCCGTGACGCCGCCGCTGCCGCTCGGGCGCGGGGTGACGGGCGTGAGCGGCGAGGGAGTGGGGCCGCCGCCCCCCGGCCCGCGCAGCAGTTCCAGCGCCTGGGTGATGCCGCCCGCCAAGGCGGTCGACTCCATCGGCACGACCACGAGGCGCGAGGAGGGGTTCGAGGCCATGCCCTCGAAAGCCTTCACGTATTTATCTGCGATGAAATAGCGCAGGGCATCGGCGCCCGAGCCCGCCGCTGCTTCGGCGACCGAGCGGGTCGCGGCGGCCTCGGCTTCCGCCAGGCGCTCGCGCGCTTCCGCATCGCGCTTCGCGGCCTCGAGGCGGCCCTCCGCGGCCAGGACCAGGGCGGATTTCTCACCCTCCGCCCGGCGCACCGCGGCCTCGCGCTCGCCATCCGCGCGGGCGACCGTGGCGCGGCGCTCACGCTCGGCCGTCATCTGCAGGTTCATGGCGCGGATGAGGTTCTCGGGCGGCTCGATCTTGCGGATCTCGACGCGATTGACCTTCACGCCCCAGGCATCCGTCGCGCCATCGAGAATGGTCAGCAGGGAGGAATTGATGCGGTCACGCCCCGAAAGCGTCGCATCCAGTTCCATCTCGCCCACCACGCTGCGGATATTGGTCATGGCGATCGCGGTCAGGGCCTGTTGCAGGTTCTGCACCTGATAGGCGGCCTTGGGCACGTCCATCACACGGTAATAGACCACGCCATCGACGGTGACCGATGCATTGTCGCGGGTGATCACGGCCTGTTCGGGAATGTCGAGCACCTGCTCCTGCACATTCACCTTGCGGCCGATGGCGTCGAAATAGGGCACGATGAAATTCAGCCCCGGCTGCAACAGCCGGGTGAAGCCGCCGAAGCGTTCGACGGCCCAGACCTCGCCCTGCGGCACGGTGCGGATGCCCTTGGCGGCGGTCACCACCGCCAGGAGCAACAGGACGACAAACACGATGGTACCGGTCGTGACGATCATGCGGTTCCCCTTCCCTTCGGCGTCAGCCGCGCCGGCCCTTCGGCGTCAGCCGCGCCGGATGGTGTGGGTCTACCACGGTCAGGCCGGTTGCAGGAGGTCGAAGGCCGCCAGGGCATGCACGCGGGCGACCTGTTCCAGCTCCTCGACCAGCACATATTCGTCAGCCCCGCCCATGTTATGGGGCGTGGGGCCATAGACGACGGTCGGTAGCCCCGCCATGCGGAACCAGCGCGCATCCGAGCCGCCCACGCGCATATTCACCGCACAAGGCCCGCCCAGCACCTCGCTCGCCGCCCTGGCCACCACCTGCACCACGGGATGCGCCGGGTCGGTATGGTTGGACTCGAAGCGGCGCAGCACGCGCCAAGTGACACCCGGCAGCCCGCCCAACCCCTGCTCCAGCGCCGCTTCCACCGAAGAGGCAGGCATGCCCACCGGCAGGCGGATATCGGCCGAGGCCTTGGCGGAGGCGGGAACGAGATTGGTCGACGTGCCGCCCTCGATGCGGCCGATATTCACCGTGACGCTGCGCAGCACCTCGGCCTCGCCCTCGCCGGAAAGCGGCTCGCTGATGGGCCTCGAGGCCTCGATCGCCGCCAACACGCCCTCGGGCGCCGCCGGCTGCAGGGAGCGCAGCGCGGCCACCACGTCGAGCGCGGCGCGAAGCCGGTCGATGGCATTCTCGCCCAGATGCACATGCGCGCCGTGGGACGCCTTGCCCGCGGCCTCGATCTCGATCCAGAGGAAGCCCTTCTCGCCGAAGCGCAGCACGCGGGGGCTGCCGGCATCGCCGATGATGGTCGCGTCGCCGGTCACATGCGGCACGTTGTCCATCAGCCACTTCGTGCCGAGCGGGCCCATGCTCTCCTCATCGCCCGCCAGCGCCAGCACCGCCTCGCCCGCCCAGGCATGGGCATGGGCCGCGAGCAGGGAGAAGGCGACCATGCTGGCCGCGATGCCGCCCTTCATATCGGCCGCACCGCGGCCATAGAGCCGCCCCTCCACAAGGGCGCCGCCGAGCGGCTCCACCGTCCAGGGCAGGGCCTCGTTCACCGGATAGGTATCGAGATGGCCGTTGAAGACCACGCGGCGGCCGTTGCCGGGCGCCCTGCCCTTCACCCGCGCGACGAGATTGACGATGCCCGGCGCCGTCTCATGCAGCGCCACTTCCGCATCGGGCGCGATGGCCTCGATCATCGCCGCCGCTGCCTCGGCCACCGCCGCCGTCTCGCCCGGCGGGTTGGGGGAAGAAATGGCGACGAGCTGGCGCGTCAGCTCGATGACCGCATCGCGGCATTGGGCGGCATCGGCGGCGAAATCCTGGCGCGACATGGCGGGCTCCCTGCTGGCGCCTTCCTCACTAGCCTCCCCCGGCCTGACGCGACAGTGATAGACCTTGGGGAAAAGCGCGCGTTATGCCGACCGGATGACGCAAAGGGAGGAGAAAGCGTGAAGAGCGAAGCCCGGCCGGAGAATCTCTGGCTGCACCAGTTCCTCGGCGATTGGGCCTATGAGGCGGATTGCTACATGGGCCCGGACAAGCCACACGAGATTTTCCGCGGCAAGGAGAGCGTCGCGGCTCTCGGCGATTACTGGGTGATCGGCCAGGGCGAAGGCGAGATGCCCGGCGGGCAGATCGGCCGCACCATCCTCACCCTCGGCTTCGACAAGGACCAGGGCTTCGTCGGCACCTGGGTCGGCTCGATGATGAGCACGCTCTGGGTCTATGCCGGCAGCCTGGACGAGAGCGGTAAGGTGCTGACCCTGGAAGCCGAGGGGCCCAATTTCATGGGCGAGGGGACAGCGCTTTTCCGCGACGTGCACAGCATGGTCGAACCCGGCCACCGCACCCTCACCTCCTATAGCCAGGGCGCGGATGGGGAATGGACGCAGTTCATGACGGCGCATTACCGCCGAATGAGCTAGTCCCCGTCGTTGACAGGCGTCCCGTCGAAGCGGCGGGCGAACCAGAAGCGCGTCTGCCCCGCCGGGCGCCCCGGTAGCGCGCCGATGCGCTCATAGCCGAGGCCGGTGTAGAAGCCCGGCGCCTGGTAGCTGCTCGTATGCAGATGCGCGCCGATGGCACCCAGCTCCTTCGCCCGCTCCTCGGCCGCACGCAGCAGCCGCGTGCCGAGCCCCTGGCCGCGCAGGCTCTCGTCGATCCAGAACTTGTCGATATAGAGCCATTGCATCGCGACCTCGGCGACGATGCCGCCCACCACCTTCCCCGCCTCGTCGCGCCTCAACAGGCAGAGGGGCGTGCGGGTCGGGTCGCCCACCCGGGCGTTATGGGCGCGCAAGCCGGCGCGGACGGCATCGGCATCCGCGGGGAATTCGCCCTCGTGGATTTCCAGATCAGGCGTTTCGAGCTCGGGCAGGGTCAGGTGCATCGGTCAGCTCGCTTCACGGCGGATGGCATGGGCGAAGGCGCGCGCCTCCTCGGCGGCGGAACCGCGCGGCGCATGTTCAACCACGCCCAGGCCGAGGGCGAAAGCGGAGGCATAGGCGGTGCGGTTGCCCAGAGGTGTAGGCAATAGCGGCAGGCCGCGCTTGCTTATTTCGGCCGCGATCTCATCGCGCAGCTTCCCGCTGGAGGGCTGGCGGTTGAAGAGTAGGGCCACGGGCTTCCGCTCCTCCGCCGTGAGTTCGAGCGTCGCCTCCATGGCCCAGAGATCGGCGGGCGAGGGCTGAAGCGGCAGCAGGACGAGATCGGCGGCGCGGATGCCCAGCCGCGAGTCGGTATCGGCATGGGGCGGCGTGTCGATCACCACGAAGCCGGGGCGCTTGCGCAGCTTCTCCACCGTCTGCGGCACGCGCCAGCCCGAGGGCTCCTCGAAAGCGAGGCTATTGGCCGCCGCCGCACCCTGTCGCAGCGCATGCCAGCGCGCGAGGGTCTTCTGCGGGTCGGTATCGAGCAGGGTGACATTCTCGCCCAAGGCCGCCAGGGCCGTCGCGAGCGTCACCGCCACGGTCGATTTCCCCGCCCCGCCTTTCCGCTGCGCCACCGCGATCACGAAAGCCATGCGCCCACTCCCGGCTGATTGCGGCGAGGCTAGCGGCTGTTGCGCCGCAGCGAAACGGTCTCGGCCGTTGCGGAACCCATCCGTGACCGATACCGATGGCGGCATGACCGATGCGCTCGCCCTGCTGACCCCCGCCGAGATGGGCGAAGCCGACCGGCTCGCGGCCCTGGCCGGGGCGCCGGGGCCGCAGCTGATGGAGGCGGCCGGCAGGGCCGTGGCGCGGGCCATCCGCCGTCGCTGGCGCCCCTGCCCCGTGCTGGTGCTGGCCGGGCCGGGCAATAATGGCGGCGATGGCTATGTCCTGGCCCGGCTGCTGGAGCGCGAGGGCTGGCCGGTGAGCATCGCTGCCCTGGCGCCGCCCCGCGCGGGCAGCGATGCGGCGCTCATGGCCGCGCGCTGGCACGGGCCGATGCGGCCCTTCGCCCCGGCCGAGGCCGCACGCGCGGGCCTGGTGGTCGATGCGCTGTTCGGCGCGGGGCTCACCCGCCCCCTCGCCCCCGAAGCCGCCGCCGTGCTCGCCGCCGCGCAGGGCCCGGTCGTCGCGGTAGATGTGCCGAGCGGGCTGGATGGCGGGAATGGCGCGCCGCTGGGCGCCGTGCGGGCCGCCGATCTCACCGTGACCTTCTTCCGCCGCAAGCCGGGGCATCTGCTCATGCCGGGGCGGGCGCTCTGCGGCGAGGTGGTCTGTGCCGATATCGGCCTGCCCGCTTCGGTGTTGGAGACGATCGCGCCCCGAACATGGGCCAATGCGCCGGGGCTCTGGCGCCTGCCTTCGCCGGGTGCAGCGGACCATAAATACACGCGCGGCCATGTCACCGTGCTGGGCAGCGCCGCCATGCCGGGTGCCGCGCGGCTCGCGGCCGGCGCGGCGCGGCGGGCGGGGGCCGGGCTGGTCACGCTCCTCGCTGATGAGGCCGCCGTTTTCCGTATGGGCGAGCCGGGGCTGATCGTGGAGGAAGGCAGCCTGGACGCGGCACTTCGTGATGAGCGGCGGCAGACCTTTCTCCTCGGCCCCGGCCTGCCCGCCGATGAGGAGACGCGCGCCGCCCTCGCCCGCCTCCTCGCCGCCGGGCGCCAAGTGGTGGCCGATGCGGGGGCCCTGACCGCCTGTGCCGGCCAACCGGGCGCGCTCAAGGGCGCCAGTATCGTCACGCCACATGCGGGGGAGTTCGCCCGCGTCTTCGGCCCCATCGGGCAGGACAGGCTGGCAGCGGCCCGCGCGGCGGCCGAGGCCATCGGCGGCGTCGTTCTGCTCAAGGGGCCGGACACCGTGATCGCCGCCCCCGATGGCCGTGCCGCGATCAACGAGAATGCCCCGCCGAGCCTCGCCACCGCCGGTTCAGGCGATGTCCTGGCCGGGCTCGCGGCGGGGCTTCTGGCGAGCGGCATGGCGCCTTTCGAGGCGGCCGCGGCGGCGGCCTGGCTGCATGGGCAGGCGGCCCGAAGCCTGCCCGCTCACGGCCTGATCGCGGAGGATCTGCTCCAGGCCCTGCCCGGCGCGCTGGGCGAGGCGGCCTCAGCCCAACGGTAAGAAAAAACTCAGGAAACAGCGGCTAGTCTCGCGCGTTGCCGACCTATCGGCCTGTTCTGGGCCGGCCCGTTCGCAACGTGGCCGCACTTGGAGCGGCCCTCGTCGCTCACCATATATTTCTCGATATTGCTGGCGGGCGTCCCAGGGGCTTGGTAGCATCGATCACCGCCTCCACGGGCCGCTATCGCGAGGGAAGGGATGAAAAGCACTATGCCGGATATCGCCGTCGTCGAACCCGGATTGTTCGATCGTGCTCTTCGGCGGATGAGCAGCCTCTGGCGCGATGTCGCCGGGAGCGTCTCCAATTCCCCGCCCGATACCGACCTGGCCGGCCAGATGCGCGATTGCCTCGCGGCCAAGGGGGGCGAGGTTTCCGCCCGTGCCCGCGCCGCCCGCCTGGCCGAGGCCTATCTCAAGGCCGACAAGGCTGGCCGGAAGGCCTTCCTCAAGCTGGTGGCGAGCTTCGATGCCGACCCGGCCGCGGTTGCCACCGCCATCGCGGCGCTGCAGGGCGCGAGCGAGCCGGCCGCCCAGGCCGCCGCGCAGGCCAAGCTCCGCCGTGCGCTGGAGCCGCCGCGCCTCAAGCTGCTGACGCAGTTCACCGCCATTCCGGACGGGATGAAGTTCCTCGTCGATCTGCGCGCCGAGCTTCTGGGCTTCGTGCGCGAGGATGCGACGCTGCTCGGCCTCGAGAACGACCTTCGCGGCCTGCTCGCCAGCTGGTTCGATGTCGGCTTCCTCGAGCTCAAGCATATCGACTGGCATTCGCCCGCCATCCTGCTCGAAAAGCTGGTCGGCTACGAAGCCGTGCATCGCATACGCACCTGGCGCGATCTGAAGAACCGACTCGATTCCGACCGCCGCTGCTACGCCTTCTTCCACCCCCGCATGCCCGACGAGCCGCTGATCTTCGTCGAGGTCGCGCTGGTGCAGGGCATGGCGGCGAGCGTGCAGGCACTGCTGGACGAGAAGGCCCCGGTGCTGGACCCGAAACTGGCCGATACCGCCATTTTCTACTCCATCAACAACTGCCAGCGCGGGCTGGACGGCATTTCCTTCGGCAACTTCCTCATCAAGCGGGTGGTGCAGCTCCTTTCCGACGAGTTCCGCAACCTCAAGACCTTCGCGACGCTCTCGCCCATCCCCGGCTTCCGCCGCTGGCTGGACGAGCAGCTGAAGAGCAAGCCCGAGGGCCTGCTCACCGAGGAGGAAGCCGCCGAGGTGATGAAGGCCGTGCCGGAAGCGGAGACGCCCGCCGCTGCCTTCCAGGCCCTGCTGGCCGACCGCCGCCGCGCGATGCTGGCCTCGGGCGCTCTCACGCGCCTCTGCGCCCGCTACCTGGTGCTGGAAACCTCGCCGCGCGACCCGAAGCGCGCCGCCGATCCGGTGGGGCATTTCCACCTCTCCAACGGCGCGCGAATCGAGCGCGTGAACTGGCGCGGCGACACCTCGGATAACGGCTTCCGCCAGAGCCACGGCTTCATGGTGAACTACCTCTACGATCCGGCGAAAATCGAGACCTATCACGAGGATTACGCTGGCGAGGGCAAGCGCGCCGCCAGCAGCGCGATGCGGAAACTGGCCAAGGGCAACTAGGGACGGCATCGGGACGGCCATTCCAGCCGTCCCGGTTAACGATTACGGTCGTGCCGGTTTCGGAGCCGCAGCATGACCTGGTCCATCGTCGCGCATGATCCCGCCTCGGGCGCTTTCGCCGTCGCGGTCACCACCTGCAATTTCGCCGTGGGGGCCTCCTGCCCCCATGTGCGGGCCGGGGTCGGCGCGGTCTCGACGCAATCCATCACCAACCGTTACCTCGGCCCGGCCGTGCTCGACGGGCTGGAGCGCGGCCTCGCGCCAAATGCCGCGATCGAGGCAGCGCTGGAGAAGGATGAGGGCCGGCATCTGCGCCAGATCCATGCCATCGACCGGCATGGGCGCAGCGCGGCCTGGACGGGCAAGCATTGCGTCGATTGGGCGGGAGACCATGCGGCGGTGGGCTTTTCCGTCGCGGGCAATATGCTCGCCGGCCCCGCGGTGCTCTCCGATACGGTCGGCGCCTTCGCGGCCAATAGCAACCTGCCCCTGCCCGAGCGGATGATGCAGGCGCTGCAGGCAGGCGAGGCCGCGGGCGGGGATAAGCGCGGCCGGCAATCGGCGGCGATGCAGCTCACCACGACCGAGGATTTCCCCGATCTCGACCTTCGGGTGGATGATCACGGCGAGCCGCTGACGGAACTCGCGCGGCTGCTGAAACTCTGGCGCCGCCAACGCGAGCCGGGGCTCGCCGATGCGCCGCGTAAGGCCGACCCCGCCGGGCTGATCGACCTCGACGTGATCGAGGCCAATTGGGTTTCCCGGGGGCTCGGCCTGCGCTTCAGGCGTTAGCCGCGCGGCGCTTCAGGCGCGGCTCAGCCAACGCCGAGCAGCTCGACCTCGAAGAGCAGCGTGGCGTTCGGCGGGATGACGCTGCCCGCGCCGCGCTTGCCGTAGCCCAGCTCAGGCGGAATCACGAGCGTGCGCTGGCCGCCGACCTTCATGCCGGCGAAGCCCTGGTCCCAGCCGCCGATCACTTGGCCGACGCCCAGCATGAACTGGAAGGGCGTGCCGCGATCGAGCGAACTGTCGAACTTGCGGCCCTTATTGTCCGGCTTGGCGGGGTCATAAAGCCAGCCGGTGTAATGGACGGTGATCATCTGGCCGGGCGTCGCCTCGGCGCCGGTGCCAATCTTCGTGTCGGTCATGCTCTTGCTCCTCTGGCCGACGACTCCGCTGGCCATGCGGGCGCATCGAAACCCGGCGGCCCCGCGAAGTCGAGCGCCCATCGCATCGTTAAGCGGGGCTTCGGCCGAGCCCCGCCAAACGGCCTCTAGGCCCAGAGCCGCTCGTTCTGCAGGTTGGTGTAGAGCGAGGCGACGAATTCGCCATAGCCGTTGAAGATCTTCGTCGGCACGCGGTCGCCCGAGCCGAGCAGGCGCTCATGCGCCTGGCTCCAGCGCGGATGCGGCACCTCCGGGTTCACATTGGCCCAGAAGCCGTATTCGCTGGCCTGGAGCCCTTCCCAGAAAGTGCTGGGGCGCTTGTCGGTCAGCGTGACCTTCACGATCGACTTGCCCGCCTTGAACCCGTATTTCCACGGGAAGAGCACGCGCAGCGGCGCGCCGTTCTGCTGCGGCAGCGGCTTGCCGTACATGCCGACGGCGACGAAGGCCAGTTCATTGGCCGCCTCCTCCACCGTGCAGCCCTCGATATAGGGCCAGGGATACCAGCTCTGCCGCAGGCCGGGCATTACGGCGGGCAGCGTCGCGGTCTCGAAGACCACGTATTTGGCCTCGGGCTTCGGCCCCGCGATCTTCACCAGCTCGCTCAGCGGAAAGCCCGTCCAGGGCACAGTCATGGCCCAGGCCTCGACGCAGCGATGGCGCAGCACGCGCTCCTCAAGCGTCACGCGCTTGAGGATGTCCTCGATGTCGAGCGTGGCGGGATTGTCCACCATGCCGCCGAAGGTGACCTTCCATGGCCGCACCGGCATTTTCTGGGCGGTGGGATAGATGCTCTTGCTGCCGCCGAACTCGTAGAAATTGTTGTAGGTGGTCGCGTCCCGCTCGGGGGTGATGTCCCGCCCCGGCTCGAAACGGGCATTACGCGGCGCGGCCATGGCGCCGGGCGCGCCCTGGGCCTGGGCCCGCCCGGCGAAGGCGCCGAGCGCGGCGGCGCCGGCGATGAGGCCGAGCCCCTTGCGGCGGCCCATCACGGCCGCTTCGGGCGTCACGGCGCTTTCGGGCAGCTCCCAGCCACGGGGAATGCGGATCAGCATGAGGGTCCTCCTGGGCCTGATGGGGGCCTTACGCGGGGATGGACGCCCAACCGCGCCGCTTATTCCGCCTCGCCCCGCATTATTTGGGACGAGGCGGCCTCAGCGCCAGGAATTCCGGTGTCAGGTATTGAAACGGTTGGACTTGGGGAAGCCGTTGGGCGGCTGCTTGCCCGCCCCGGCGCGATTGCCGCGCCAAGTGGTCAGGTCCGTCTCGACCCGCACGCGGCCGCCGAGCTGCCAGCTCAGGCCTTCCTTCGCGTTGAAGACCTTGGCATCGGCCATGCCGCCATCGCGATAGCCCTGCAGCGCCACGCCGCGCCCGCGCGTCATTTCCGGCACCTGTTCGAGGGGGAAGACTAGCAGCTTCCGGTTCTCGCCGATCACCGCCACCGTATCGCCATTGGCCGGGATGCAGAGCGCCGCCTCGTTCGGCGGATCGACCAGCAGCACCTGGCGGCCTGTGCGCTTCTCGGCCAGCAGTTCTTCGGACTTCACGACGAAGCCCTTCCCTTCCCGGCTGGCCAGCAGGTAGCGCTGGCCCTCGCGCCAGACGAAGAGCGTGACGACGTCATCCTCGTTCGTCAGCTCCACCATGAGCCGCACCGGCTGGCCGTCGCCGCGCCCGCGCGGGATCTGGTCGGCCTTGATCGTATAGGCCTTGCCATTGGTGGCGAAGAGGCAGAGCCGGTCCGTCGTCTCGCAATTCAGGCGGATGGCGAGCTTGTCGCCCTCCTTGAAGCGGAATTCGGCATCCTCGGGCTGATGGCCCTTCTGGGCGCGGATCCAGCCCTTTTCGGAGAGGATGACGGTAATGGGCTCGCGCTCGATCAGCGCCGTCTCGTCGACCACCACGGCCTTGGCCTCGCCGTCGATCAGCGTGCGGCGATCGCCCAGCGCGCCCGAGCCGAATTTCTTGCGGGTGGCCTCGATATCCTTGCCGATCTGCTTCCAGCGCGCCTTCTCGTCGGCGAGCAGGCCGCGCAGGGATTCGGCCTCCTTCGAGAGCGCGTCATGCTCCCGGCGGATTTCCATCTCCTCCAGCTTGCGCAGGCTGCGCAGGCGCATGTTGAGGATGGCCTCGGCCTGCACCTCGGACAGCCTGAAGCTCGCCATCAGGGCCTGCTTCGGCTCATCCTCATAGCGGATGATGCGGATCACCTCGTCCAGGTTCAGGTAGACGATGAGGAAGCCGGCCAGGATCTCGAGCCGCCGCAGCACCGCCGCCAGGCGATGGTTCGTCACGCGCTGGAGTACCTCGTGCCGGTGGTCCAGCCAATGGCGCAGCACGTCCTTCAGGCTCATGACGCGAGGCGTGCGATCCGGCCCCAGCACGTTCATATTGAGCGGGAAGCGGCTTTCCAGCGAGGTGGCGCGGAAAAGCGTCTCCATCAGCATCGCCGGATCGACCGCGCGGGTCTTGGGCTCGATGATGACGCGGACGATATCGGTGCTTTCGTCGCGGATATCGCCCAGCAGCGGGAGCTTCTTCTCCTCCATCAGCTGCGCGATCTGCTCGATCAGGCGCGACTTCTGGACCTGGTAGGGGATTTCCGAGACCAGGATCGTATAGGTCCCGTTCTTGCCCGGCAGCACTTCCCATTTGGCGCGGACGCGGAAGCCGCCGCGGCCCGTCTCATAAGCCTCGCGCAGGGCCTCCGGGCTCTCCATGAGCACGCCGCCCGTGGGGAAGTCCGGCCCGCTGACATGCTGCAGCAGATCGGCCGTGCTGGCATTGGGGTTCTTGATGAGCGCCAGCGCCGCGCCGCAGAGCTCGCCGGCATTATGCGGCGGGATGGAGGTCGCCATGCCGACCGCGATGCCGGCCGCGCCATTGGCCAGCAGGTTCGGGAAGGCAGCGGGGAGCACCAGCGGCTCCTGCTCCTCGCCGTCATAGGTCGGGCGGAAATCGACCGCATCGGCGTCGATGCCGGCCAGCAGCGCCTGGGCCACCTCGGTGAGCTTGGCCTCGGTGTAGCGCATGGCCGCGGCGTTATCGCCGTCGATATTGCCGAAATTGCCCTGGCCCTCGACCAGCGGGTAGCGCGCGGCGAAATCCTGCGCGAGGCGCACCATGGCCTCGTAGATCGAGCTGTCGCCATGGGGGTGATACTTACCCATGACGTCACCGACGATGCGGGCGCATTTCTTGAACCCGCCGTTCGGGTCCAGCCGCAGCTGGTTCATGGCCCAGAGCAGGCGGCGATGCACGGGCTTCAGCCCGTCGCGCACATCCGGCAGCGAGCGCGCCATGATGGTGGACATGGCATAGGCGAGGTAGCGTTCGGACAATGCCTGGGCCAGGCGCGTCTCGCGGGTATTGCCGCCTTCGGGCAGAGTGGCGATATCGTCCGGCATGGCGGTGATTCCCGGTTCGTTCAAGTGAACAGGGGTTAGCGCGCAGGGGCTGGGCCGGTCAAATCCGAAGGTGGAGAGGCCGGGCCGAGCTTGCCGTCAGTTTGAGATTGCGAGGCACTCGCGATAAGCTGGTGCCGTTATTCTAAGGAGCCTCCCCTTGCCGGATAGCCTTCCCAAGCTTCCGCCCGGCCTCGCCGCCCTGCTCGCCCGCGCCTCGGTCGGCCCGCAGCGGCTGACGGAGCCAGCGCCGAGCGACGAGGCGCTGAGACTGGCCGTCGCCGCCGCCCTTCGCGCGCCGGACCATGCGGGCGTGAAGCCCTGGCGCTTCGTGGCCATCTCGGGCGATGACCGCGCCGCTTTCGGCGATTTCCTGGCCGAGGCCATGGCGCGCTTCCGCCCCGATTTCCCGCCCGACCGCATCGAGAAGGAGCGTATGCGCCCTTCCCGCGCGCCGCTCTTCATCGTGGCCGGCGCCTCCATCCGCCATGGCTTCAAGATCCCGGTCTGGGAGCAGCAGGCCTCGGCGGCGGCGGGGGTGATGAACTTCCTCAATGCGCTCGACGCCCAGGGTTTCGGCGCCTTCTGGGCCTCCTCCCCCGGGCTCGAGAACCCCGAGGTGAAGAAGGCCCTGGGCTTCGAGGAGGGCGACATGCTGCTCGGCTGGATCATGGTCGGCACGCCCACCGCCGAGCGCACGCGCCCGATGCGCCCCGAGCCCGACGCCTTCCTGCGCCGCTGGACCAAGCCCTGAGGAGAGAACGCCATGTTCATCGCCACCAACCGCTTCCAGGTGATCCCCAGCGAGGCCGAGCGTTTCGAGCAGACCTGGCTGACCCGCGAGAGCCATTTGCATGAGTTGGAGGGCTTCGTGGCCTTCCACCTGCTCAAGGGGCCGCAGGCGGAGGACCATATCCTCTATGCCTCGATGACGATCTGGGCCTCCAAGGCCGATTTCGAGGCCTGGACCCGCTCGGAGCAGTTCCGCAAGGCCCATGCCGGGGCAGGCCAGAGCAAGCCCACCACCATCGACCGCCCGCGCTTCGAGGGGTTCGAGGTGATCCAGACGATCAAGAAGTGACGGGTCACGAGCGGGAGGGACGGCTTCCCGCACCTTCTGTTGCTGCTTTTCCTCGCGCAACCGGGCCCGGCTCCGTTACGTTACCGGGCAAGGCGTCAGGCCGACAAATCCACGCTCCGAGCACCGGAGAGCCGCATCATCATGCCACCCGCCCCCCTCCCCATCTCGGAAGAACAGCGGCTCGCCGCGCTCCGCTCCTATGACGTGCTGGACAGCGTCTGCGAGAGCGCATTCGACAATCTCGCCGGGCTCGCGGCCCAGCTTACGGGCAGCCCCATCGCCTTCGTCTCCCTGACCGATGCGGAGCGGCAGTGGTTCAAGGCGCGGCACGGGCTGCCGGTGGTCGAGGTGCCGCGCGAGCACTCCTTCTGCGCCTGGGCCATTCTGGAACCCGAGAAGACGCTCGTGGTGCCCGATACGCGGCTCGATGAGCGTTTCGCCGACAACCCGCTCGTGCTGGGCTCGCCGGATATCCGCTTCTATGCGGGCGCACCGCTGGTCAATCGCGACGGCGCCGCTCTCGGGACGCTCTGCGTGCTCGACCAAAGGCCGCGCGGCATGAGCGAGGGCGAGCGCCAGATGCTGGAGCGCTTGGCCGAGGCGGTGATGACGACGCTCGAACTGCGCCGCGCCATGGCCGAGATCCATCGGATGGCCATGGCCGACGGCCTCACGGGCCTGGCCAACCGCCCTGCCCTGCTCAACGCCATCGACAAGGCGATCGCGCAGCAGCACCGCGATGGCGGCCGCCTGGGCTTGCTCTATTTCGACCTCGACGGCTTCAAGGCGGTGAATGACCGCCAGGGCCATGCTACCGGCGACGCGGTGCTGCGGGAGGTCGGAAAGGCGCTCAATGCCAGCCTGCGCGACAGCGACCTCGGCGCCCGCCTGGGCGGCGACGAATTCGCCGCCGTGCTGCACGGAGACGGGCTCGATACCGAAGCCGTGGCGGAACGCCTGCGGCAGACCCTGATAAGCGCCATGGAGGCCAAGGGTTGGGCCGTGACAGCCTCGATCGGGGCCGCCACCTTCCATGCCCCGCCGAGCAGCGTGGACGAGGCGCTGACGGCCGCCGACGCGCTGATGTATGGCGCCAAGGCCGCGGGGAAGAACCGGGTTCTCCACCGCGATTACAACAGCGCGGCAACGACGAGCGGCCCGGCTAACGCATGAGGCAGGTCGAGTGCCGCTCGCCCATCAGCGAGACGCCGGCAGCAGCTTCGCGAAATCCGCGTCCAGCGAGGCCAGGGCCTGATCGATGCGGCTCTGGCGCTCGGTGATCCAGCTCTGGTCATCGGCCAGGCGCTGCTTGGCGAGGCCCAGCATCCGCGCCATTTCGGCCGGCTGAGGGCCGCCGGCGGTCTCGCGGTTCCGCACGATGGCCACCGGGTCGAGCGTCGCGCGGAATTCCGCCTCGCTCATCGGCAGCTTCGCATCGGCCTGGTTCATCTCGTGATGGACCGTCTCGGCATAGATCCGCTGCGCCTGGTCATAGGGGAAGTCGCTCGGATTGATGTCATTGGCCTTGGCGTAATCCACGATGCCGGAGGCGAAGTGATGGCCCACGCGGAAGGGCAGCTTGTATTTGCGCATCAGCACATCGGCCAGTTCCTGCGAGGCCGTCCAGTCGAGGTTCAGTTCCTCGAGCGCGCGCTCGGGGCTGATGACCATGGCGTTCAGCACCTTGTCGAAGGAATCCAGCATGCGGATGGTGCTGGTGATCACCTCCATATTGTCCCGTGTGCCCTTGTTGTCGCTCATGCCGGGGGTGATGTTGTGCTGGGTGATCACCCGGCCGAGGCCGAGGGTGATGACGCGCGAGGCATCGGTGCGCGTGTTGTTCAGCAGGCCCGGATTGCGCTTCTGCGGCATGGCGCTGGAGACATAGGTATTGCCGCCGCCCTCCTGCAGCAGAATCCAGGGGCGCGGCTGGGCATATTGCGTCATCACGTCTTCGACGAAGCTGCCGACATGCAGCGCGATGCTGGTGACGACCGAGCCGACCTCGACCGGCATTTCGGCGGCCAGGATCTGCGCGGCGTCATAGGCATTCTCCACCGTGCGCGGGAAGCCGAGATAGCGCGCCATGCGGTCGCGGTTCAGCGGCCAGCTCGTGCCGTTCAGCACCGTCGTGCCCATGGGCGACTGGTCGACGCGGGCAAAGACCTCGTGCAGCCGGTCGACATCACGGGTGAAGCCGGCGAGGTGGCCGAGCAGGTAATGGCCGTAGCTATTGGGCTGGGCGGCCACGCCGTTGGTGTAGTTGGGCACGATCGTCCCGGCATGGGCCTCGGCGAGGCGGGCGAGCGTGGCATTCACCTTGCGCAGCGAGGCGGCGAGCTTCAGCAACTCGTCGCGCATCATGGCGGCGCGGACGGTGGCCAGCATGTCCTGGCTGGAGCGCCCGGCATGGAGCAGCGTGGCCTCGACGCCCGCGGCCTCGATCAGCAGAGGCTCGAAGGTGATGACCAGGTTCGGCCGCTTGCCCCCGGGCGCATCGCCGTTGCGCAGCACCGTCTGCAGCCCGGCGGCGATACGCGGGGTCATCGAGCGGTCGAGCAGGCCCTCGTCGGTGTTGATCACCGCGCTGGCCTTGTTGATCTCGCCAAGCCAGAAGAAGTCATCCCGGCGCGGCGGTTGCTGCTGCTGCGCCAGCACGGGCAATGCGGTGAGGGTCATCAGGAAAGCCCCAGCGAGAAAATGCGCTTTCTTCATCGTTTCCTCCTCGGTTGAGGCATTTAGTCTCACGGAAGCCGAGGGGCGTCGAGCCGGGGCCATCGAGCCGGGTCCATCACCACTCCGTGCCAGGCCGCAGCCGCCAGGCGGCGGCGGGCGTTCTGCTGCCATCGCTGGATGGGAACGGATCGAGGGCGCCGTCATGGCCTATACGCTCTACTACTGGCCCGGCTTGCAGGGCCGTGGCGAGTTCGTGCGGCTCGCGCTGGAGGAGGCCGGGGCCGAATATCGCGACGTGGCCAAGGATAGCGACGAGGAGACCGCCGCGGCGCTCGTGATGGAGCAGATGGCCCCTGCCGGGCTGGCCACGCCGCCCTTCGCCCCGCCCTACCTCGTGGATGGCAAGCTGGTGATCGGCCAGACCTCGGCCATCCTGCTGCATCTGGGCGCCAAGCACGGGCTCGCGCCGAAATCGGAGAATGGGCGGCTCTGGGTGCATCAGATCCAGCTCACCATCGCCGATATGGTCACTGAGGCGCATGACACGCACCACCCCATCGCCTCGAGCCTCTATTACGAGGATCAGAAGGCCGAGGCGGTGAAGCGCGCGGCGGATTTCCGCAAGACGCGCATCCCCAAATACCTCGCCTGGTTCGAGGATGTGCTGACGCGCAACCCGAAAGGCCCACGCTTCCTGGTCGGCGCCCGGCTCAGCTATGCCGATCTCTCGCTGTTTCAGCTCGTCTCGGGGCTGAGCTATGCCTTCCCCAAGGCCATGGCGCGGGAGATCGAAAAGGCGCCGAAAGTGGCGGCCCTGGCCGAGATGGTGGCCCAGCGGCCGCGCGTCGCGGCCTATCTGGCGAGCGACCGGCGCATCCCCTTCAACGAATACGGCATCTTCAGGCACTACCCGGCGCTGGACGGCTGATCAGCACTTCCAACGGCCGCGCCTCTCCCTGGGTCATGGCCACGAAGAGCCGCTCGGGCCAGTTACGGGCGGCCTCCATGCGCTGCCGGGCGAAGGGGTTTGGCGCCAAGTCCCAGACCACCAGGTCGGCTTCATAGCCCAGGGCGATACGGCCGATCCGGTCTTCCAGCCCCATGGCCTCGGCCCCGCCCCGCGTCGCCAGCCACCAGGCCTGGGCGGCCGGCAGGCGGCGCCCTTGCAGGGCCGCGACCTTATAGGCCTCCCCCATGGTCCTGAGCGGCGAAAGGCTGGTCCCTGCCCCGATATCGCTGCCGAGGGCGACGCAGACCGGCCTGTCCCGCCGCTTGGCCTCGTGCAGGGGGAACAAGCCGCTGCCGAGGAAGAGATTGCTCGTCGGGCAATGGGCCAGCGCCGAGCCGGTCTGATGGCAGCGGCAGAACTCCGCCTCGCTCAGATGCACACCATGGCCGAAGATCGCGCCCCGGCCGGTGAGCCCAGCCTGGTGGTAGACATCGAGGTAATCGGCGCGATCGGGGAAGAGCGAGCGCACCCAGTCTATCTCGGCCAGGTTCTCCGAGAGATGGGTCTGCATCAGCGTGCCCGGGTGCTCGGCCCAGAGCCGGCCGGCGGCTTTGAGTTGCGCGGGACTGGAAGTCGGCGCGAAACGGGGCGTCACGGCATAGAGCAGCCGCCCCCGCCCGTGCCAGCGGGCGATGAGGGCGCGGCTCTCCTCGATACCCATGCCGGGCCCGTCGAGCAGTTCGGCGGGCGCGTTGCGGTCCATCAGCACCTTGCCGGCGGCCATACGCAGGCCGCGGCTTTCGGCCTCGGCGAAGAAGGCATCGACGGATTCGACCGAGGAGGTGGCATAGACGCAGGCCGTGGTGACGCCGTTGCGCAGCAGCTCGTCGAGAAACAGCCCCGCGACCCGCCGGGAATGGGCGGCATCGCGGAACTTCGCCTCGGTGGGGAAAGTATAGGTCTCGAGCCATTCGAGGAGCTGTTCCCCGAAGGCGCCGATCATCTGCGATTGCGGGTAATGCACATGGGCGTCGATCAGCCCCGGCGTGATGAGGGCCCCGGGGTGATGCGCCACTTCCTCTCCCGGCGCGGGCCGGGCCTCGGCGGCGGGGCCGAGCCAGGCGATCAGCCCGTCCTCGATGGCGAGCATGCCGTCTTCAAGAACCGTCAGGCAGTCATCCGGTCGGTCGCTCAGGAAAGGGTCGCCGGAGAAGTCGAGGATATTGCCCCTGAGCCACCGCTTCGCCATCGCGCACCCCGTTGTTGCACCGCGATGAAGCGGGGCGGCGCGCCTCGGGTCAAGACTCGCCGATTTGGGCCTCGCCGATTTGCGCCTGGACGCGGTCGGCCAGCCGCTGCCGGGCCTCGGGCATGCCGCGATGCTGGGCGCCGAAGAGATCGCGCGAGAGAAAATGCCCGGTGAGCGCCATGGCGGCCGCCCAATCCCGCGCATCGGAGGGCGCGCCGATATCGCGCATGAAGACCGGCAGGCGCAGCAGCCGGTCGGCATAGGGCGCCCCCGCCTCGGCGGAAACGGCGCGGCCCGTGCGGGGAGAGACCCAGATCAGCCCCTCCCTCGCCCCCGTCGCGGCGCAGGAGGTGAGGTCCAGCCCGTAGCCGAGGGTGGTGAGCAGCAGGGCCTCGAAATGGCAGTAATCCGCCATGACGCCCTCCGCCCCGCCCGCCAGATGGCCGATGAGCGAGACCAGCGCGCCGAAGACGGCGGGATGCGGCTCGCGCTCCGGCAGGGCTTCGAGGGCCATGGCCGTGGCGGCCGAGAGGAGGGAGAGCGCGAAGGGATCATCCATCGCGAGGGCCGCGGCGGGATGCACCATCTCGCCCGAGAGAGTGCCGAGCTGGTCGGAAAGCCGGCCCGTCCAGCGCAGTTCAGCGAGATTGCCGGGCTGCCAGAGCGAGACCTGGCTGCGCGAGGTGCCGCCCCGCGCGAGGCCGCGATGCAGGCCGTGGCTCTCGGTCATCACCGTGACGATGGCCCCGCCCTCGCCATAGGGGCGGGCGGCGAGGATGATGCCGGGCTCCTGCCAATCCATCGCCGAACCCCCTGGCCGTCAGTTGGCGCGGGGGAATGCCTTCCCCCGCCGCATGTCAGCCGGCGTCTTCAAGGCCGATGGCCCGGATGCGCGCCCGCTCCTCGTCCCAGCCCGGACGGTCCTTCACGTTCAGGAAGAGATGCACCCGGCGATCGAGCAGGTGCTGCAGCTCGCCACGGGCGCGGCGGCCGACTTCCTTGATGCGCGTGCCGCCATCGCCGATCAGGATCGCCTTCTGGCTCGCCCGGCCGACATAGATGGTGCAGTCGATGCGCACGGAGCCGTCCTGGTTCTCCGTCCACTGCTCGGTCTCGACCGTGGCGTGGTGCGGGACTTCCTGATGGGTCTGGCGGAGGATCTGCTCGCGCACGATCTCGGCGGCGAGCATGCGGTCCGGCAGGTCCGACAGGTCGTCATCCGGGAAGAGCCAGGGGCCCATGGGCACGGCGGCGGCCAGCATCTGCTGGAGCTTGGCCACGCCCGAACCCTTTTCCGCGCTGACCATGAAGGTCTCGGCGAAGGTGAGCTGCTGGTTCAGTTCCGCCGTCAGCGGCAGCAGCCGCTCGGGCGGGATCAGGTCGGTCTTGTTCAGCACGAGCCAGAGCGGCACGCGGCCGGCGGCCTTCTTGAGGCCCCCAATGATGCCCGCCAGCGTCTCGGTGATGCCGGCGCGGGCATCGACCACGAGCAGCGCCAGATCGGCATCCTGCACCCCGCCCCAGGCGGCGGCGACCATGGCGCGGTCCAGCCGGCGGCGCGGGCGGAAGATGCCCGGCGTGTCGGTGAGCACGACCTGGGCGGGGCCTTCGGTCAGCACCGCGCGGATGCGGAAGCGTGTGGTCTGCGGCTTGGGGGAAACGATGGAGACCTTGGCGCCGGCGATGCGGTTCACCAGGGTGGACTTGCCCGCATTCGGGGCACCGAGCACAGCGACGACGCCGCAACGCTGGTCCCTGATATCGACGGGCTGCTTGTCCGGCGTGGGCTGGCTCTTGTTGGAGAGCGGCCCTTCCGGGAGGTGATCATCCGCCTCGTCGGGCGGGAGGTTAGTCACGAGCGAATTCCTTCAACCATGCTTCGGCCGCCGCCTGTTCGGCGGCCCGCTTCGAATCCCCCGTCGCCTCCGCCTGCCGCTGGCCCACACGGACCGCGACATGGAAGACCGGCGCATGCGAGGGGCCGGAGACGGAGAGATTACGATATTCCGGCAGGCCCTGACCACGGCCCAGAGTCCACTCCTGCAATCTGCTTTTCGCAGACATGGGCGGCGTCAGGTCGGCCTCGATGAGCTGCGCCCATTCGCGGCGGACGAAGGCGCGCGCGGCTTCCAGCCCGGCATCGAGATAGAGCGCGCCGATCAGCGCCTCGGTGGCATCGGCGATGACCGTCGCGCGCTCGCGCAGGCCAGTGCGGCCTTCGCTGGGCGGCACGCGAAGGGCGGCGCCCAGGTCCAGCGCCTCGCCGACCTTGGCCAGGGTCTCGGCCGAGACCAGCACCGAGAGGCGCTTGCCGAGGGCGCCCTCGCGCTCCTCAGGGAAGCGCTCGGACAGCCATTCGGCGATCATCAGGGCCAGGACGCGGTCGCCCAGGAATTCCAGCCGCTCGTTGGAATCGAGCTGCCCCCGCTTGGGGTCGGCCGCGGAGCGATGGGTCAGCGCCTGGGTGAGCAGGGCCTGATTGGCAAAGGCATGGCCCAGCCGGGGAAGGATGGGCTGCTTCATCCCGAGAACTCAGTTGATGCCATGGAAGAGGCGAGACCAGCGGATGGCGAAAGGCCAGGTCCAGGGCTGCCACCACACGGCGGTATCGTCGATGGAGAAGAAGAGGAATTCGGCCCGGCCCACGAGATTCTCGACCGGGATGAAGCCCACCTGGCTCATGACGCGGGAATCGGCGCTGTTGTCGCGATTGTCGCCCATGGCGAAGACATGGTCGGGCGGCACCAGATATTCGGGCGTATTGTCGAGCGGGCCGTCATCCTGCGCTTCGAGGATGTCATGCGCCTTGGGCGGCGCGCCGGGGCTGGCGGGCAGCGTCTCGCGGAAGCGGCGGACGGTGATGCGCGGGCCATCGCCCTCGACCGTATAGAGCCCGAGCGCCTCGCGCTTCACGGCCACGCCGTTCACGTAGAGGATGCCGCCCTTCATCTGGATGCGGTCGCCCGGCAGGCCCACGATGCGCTTGATATAGTCGGTGCTGCCATCGCGCGGGAGCTTGAAGACCGCGACGTCGCCACGATCCGGCAGGCGGCCGAAGATGCGGCCCTCGAAGATATCCGGGCTGAACAGGAAGGAATGCTTCGAGTAGCCGTAGGAATATTTCGAGACGAAGAGATAGTCCCCCACCAGCAGCGTGGGGATCATGCTGCCCGAGGGGATGTTGAACGGCTCGAAGGCGACCGAGCGGATGCCGATGGCGATCAGCGCCGCATAGATGATCGTCTTGGCGCTTTCGAGCCAGCCACCGGAAGATTTCTTGGTCATGTCAGGGTCTTGAGCCGAACCATGGTTGCGCCGCGATCAAGCGCGGCGGGGGCGGGCCTGTCAAGGAAGGGGCTGGTGACAGCCTCTCCATCAAGAGCGGGCGCGTTCCACTTGGGTAATGCCGGAACAGGCGCGCAGCGCGGCCACGACATTGGACAGGTGCCGGGTATCGTTCACCTCGAGATCCACCAGCAGCTCCGCGAAGTCGCTCGCGCGATGCACGAAGCGCAGGTTCTGGATCTTGGCCTGCTGCTTCTCGATCGCCTGGGAGAGGCTGGCGAGCGCCGTCGCCTCATTGGCCGTGATGACCATGAGCCGGCCGACATGGGAATTCCGGGCGTGATAGTCCCAGTCCACGTCGATGAAGCGCTCGGGCGTATTGGCGAAGGCTTCGAGCGAATGGCAGTCGTTCTTGTGGATCGTGACACCCTTGCCGGTCGAGACGATGCCCACGATGCGGTCGCCCGGCACGGGGTGGCAGCAGCCGGCGAAGCTCACCGCCATGCCGGAGACCAAGCCGGTAATGCCGCTCGCCGCTTCCAGGCGCTTGCCCACGGCATCGCCGCCGCGCACCGGCACGGTCTGGCCCGGCTTGCCACGGGCGCGGGCGAAGGGGGCGGCGTCCATCGCCGTGCGGGGCGGGCCGCGCAGCTCGGGGAAGGCCGCATAGACCACGTCCTTGGCCGAGACATGGCCCGCGCCGACCGCCGCGCAAACCTCCTCCATGCTGGCCAGCCGCAGCGTCTTGAGTGCCGGGGCGATGGTCTTCTCGGAGAACTCGACGCCTTCCTGCCGGAAGATGCGGGCCAGCGCGCTGCGCCCCTGCTCCTGCTGCTCGACGCGCTGGCGGGCGAGGACGAAGCGGCGGATGCGGGCCCGCGCCTTGCCGGTGACGACGAAGCGCTCCCAGGCCGGATTGGGCGAGCCGCCGCGCGCGGTGATGATCTCAACCTGGTCGCCATTCTCCATCGGCTGACGGAGCGGCACGATGCGGCCATTGATCTTGGCGCCAACGCAATTGTCGCCGACCGCGGAATGGACCTGATAGGCGAAATCGACCGGCGTGGCCCCGCGCGGCAGGGCGATGAGGTCGCCCTTGGGGGTGAAACAGAAGACCTGGTCGCGATGCAGTTCGAGCTTGGTATGCTCCAGGAATTCCTGCGGCTCGGCGGCGCTTTCCAGGATTTCCAGCAGGTCCTTGACCCAGGGGAACTTCTTGCGGTCCCGCGCGCCCTCGCTGCCCTGCTTGTAGATCCAATGCGCGGCGACACCGTATTCGGCGACGTCATGCATATCGGCGGTGCGGATCTGCACCTCGATCTTGGCGTTGCGCTTCTCGGGCACCGTCACGCCGGTATGGAGCGACTGATAGCCGTTGGGCTTAGGCGTCGAGATATAGTCCTTGAAGCGGCCCGGAACGACGCGATAGGCCGAATGCACGGCGCCGAGGGCGGCATAGCAGGCGTTCTTGTCGCCATTGGGCAGGATCAGGCGGAAGGCCATGATGTCCGAGAGCTGCTCGAACTCGACCTTCTTCTCGTGCATTTTCAACCAGATGGAATAGGGCGACTTCTCGCGCCCCGTCACGTCCTCCACCTGGGTGCCGGCTTCCTCGACCGTGCGGCGGAGATCGGCCTTGATCTCGTCGATCAGGTCCTGCCCCTGGCCGCGCAGATAGGCGAGGCGCGCCATGATGGTCTGGTAGGCATCGGGCTGCATCTCGCGGAAGGAGAGCGTCTCCAGCTCCGTCTTCAGCGCGTCCATGCCGATGCGCTCGGCCAGCGGGGCGTAGATTTCGAGCGTCTCGCGCGCCGTCTTCTGCCGCTTCTCGAGCTTGGGCACGTAATGCAGCGTGCGCATGTTGTGCAGGCGGTCGGCGAGCTTCACGAGCAGGACGCGGATGTCCTCGCTCATGGCCATGACCAGCTTACGGAGGTTTTCCGCCTGCTTGGTGCGCTCCGATTGCAGTTCGAGCCGCGTCAGCTTGGTGACGCCATCCACCAGACGGGCGACTTCGGGGCCGAATTTCTTCTCGATCTCGGCCAGGGTGACGGGTGTGTCCTCCACCACGTCATGCAGCAGGGCCGTGATGATGCTGCCGGCATCGAGCTTGTACCCGGCCAGGATCTCGGCCACCGCGACGGGGTGGATGATATAGGGCTCGCCATTCTCGCGCTTCTGCGGCGCATGCGCCGCCTCGGCGACGGCATAGGCCTGCTCGATGATCGCGGGATCGACCCGGGGGTCATAAGAGGAGACCAGCCGGGCCAGCGCCACGCCGGGGCTGGGAGAGCCGATGCCCGGCGTCCCGGACGCGCCCAGCCCCTCCGGCGCGCCGACGGGGCGCGGAAAGGGAAAAGGGCCATCGGCGGGGGCGGTCATGCTCTTACTTCCCGGAAACGAGAAAGGCCGGCCTCGGATGAGCCCGGCCGGCACTGTTCGATTCGTTCTTTGACGCGAAAGCCGTCATCCAGGGCCGCGAACCGCCGGAAGAAGCGGGGGAGATGCCTCGCCCCCCTTCCCTTCGTGGCGATCCGGCGGCCCGGCCGCTCAGCGGCGACCGCCCAGTTCGGCGGCGATGGCGGCTTCGAGATCGTCGGCCGACATATCGTCCGCCACGCCGTCCGGCAGAGCCTCTTCGCTGACGTCCATCACGCCGAAGATGTTCTCGTCCGTGGCGATGAGGTCGATCACCTCTTCCTCCACGGGCTCCGGCTCCGGCGCGCGCAGCAGGGACTTGATGAGGTCCTGCTCCAGCTCCGGCAGTTCCACCGTCTCGTCGGCGATTTCGCGCAGGGCGACGACGGGGTTCTTGTCATTGTCGCGATCGACGGTCAGTTCCTCGCCGCGGCTGATGTTGCGCGCCCGCTGGGCGGCCAGCAGCACCAACTCGAACCGGTTGGGAACCTTGAGGATGCAATCTTCGACGGTAACGCGCGCCATAACAGAGTTCCCGACACTTGCCTGAATGGGTCAGATAGCCATGCGCGCGCCAGGATGCAAGCACAGGCTGGCATGGGAGCCCCCCGCTGCCCGCATCTTGGGCAGGCCAGGGGCCCTCCCAGGCCGTCAGAGCAGCCGCAGCAGCAGGAAGCCGCCGACGAGTCCCGCCGCGACGAGGCTGGTGATCAGCGTCAGCCGCTTCTCGATGAAGACCCTCACGGGCATGCCATACCGTTGCAGCAGCCAGGCCAGCAGGAAGAAGCGCAGGCCACGGGTGATGACGGAGGTGATGAAGAAGGTCAGCAGGCTGAACTTGGCCGCCCCCGCCGCGATGGTGACGATCTTATAGGGAATCGGCGTCAGGCCCTTGATGAGGATGACCGCCGCCCCCCATTCCTCGAACCATTGCGTGAAGCGGGCGATGGCATCGTCATGGCCATAGGCCCGCAGCACCGGCATGGCGAGCGCATCGAAGAGCCAATAGCCGATCGCATAGCCCAGCAGCCCGCCCAGCACGCTCGCCACGGTGCAGATGGCGGCGAAGCGATAGGCCTGGGCCGGGCGCGCGAGGCACATCGGCACCAGCATCGCGTCGGGCGGCACGGGGAAGACGCTGCTCTCCGCGAAGGCGACGATGGCCAGCCAGGCCTCGGCCTTCGGATGGCCGGCCAGGGCCAGGACGCGATAATAGAGGGCTCGGATCATGGCCCTGCATCCCATGCCCCTCTTCGATCATCAATCCGCCAGTTCACGCGGAAGCCAGCTCTTCCGCCGGGCCGCTCGCTGGGCCGTGGCCTGACATCGCCTGGCACCGCTGCTATGAGTTGCGCCTGTGACTTTGACCCGTATGACCTTGGAAGGACGTGGCGCATGAAGCGTTGGCTTTTGGCGATGATGCTGGGTGTGCCGCTGGCCGGCGCCTGGGCGCAGCCGGCGGGTCTGCCCCATGCCTGGCTTTTCGGCTCCTGGACGGGTGGGATCATGCCGGCGGGCGATACGGCCGATCAGAGCTGCACCGGCTCGCCGAGCGTGATCTTCACCAAGGATGTCGTCATGCGTTCCAGCATGCTCGACGTCGCCTATCGCCAGCGGCTGATCGAGACCGTGCAGGCGACGCCCAATGGCGTGGAGTTCCGCCTGGTGCCGGCCGGCCAGCAGGGCGCCCGGCTGCCGCTCGATATCGGCTTCGGCTGCGATGGCGACCCGAACCTGCTGCGCGTCGAGCGCCGTGGGCCGAACGAGATCGCCTTCCCGAACTGCAGCGACTTCCCTTCGGTGCTGAAGCGTTGCGGATCGCCCTGATCCACGCGCTCCGCCATTCGCCGCCCCCGATCGAGGCGGCGATGGCGCGGCTCTGGCCGGAGGCGGAGCCGTTCAACCTGCTCGATGACAGCCTCTCGGCCGATCTCGCGCGGGATGGGGCGCTGACCGAGGCAATGACGGCGCGTTTCCATGCCCTGTCGCGCTATGCGCTAGGCACGGGCGCGCGCGCCATTCTCTTCACCTGCTCGGCCTTCGGCCCCTGCATCGAGGCGGTGGCCGCCGAATTGTCGCCCATGCCGGTGCTCAAGCCGAATGAGGCGATGATCGAGGAGGCCGTCGCGGCCGGAAAGCGCATCGGCCTGCTCGCAAGCTTCGCGCCGACACTGAGCAGCATGCCGCCCGAATTCCCCGACAGCGTCGACGTCATCCCCTGCCTCGCCGAGGGGGCGCTCGCGGCGCTGGATGCGGGCGATGCGGCGACGCATGACCGGCTGGCGGCCGAAGCGGCGCGCGAATTGGCCGATTGCGACGTGATCGCCCTGGCCCAGTTCAGCCTCGCCCGGGCGGCTGAGGCCATCGCGGCGGCGACGGGCAAGCCCGTGCTGACCACGCCCGATTCCGCCGTTCGGAAGCTGAAATCCCTCCTCGCCTGAGCCCCGTCAGGGCCGGGCCGAGGAGTGGAAATGGAGGATGCGCCAGGCCTCTGTCTCCCGCCGTAGCAGGAGGGTGAAGCGGGCGGGTGTGGAGCGCGGTTCGCGGTCGATATCGCGCCAGAAGCTTTGCTGGCCGGCGAGCAGCACCAGCCCCTCGCCCACCTCCATCGCCGTGACCTGCTCGAATTCCAGCCGCTTGGGCATGTCCTTCGCGCCCGCGGCGGCGAAATAGGCGGCGATCCCGGCGGGCTCGGTGGTCGGCGCGGGCATGGTGGTGCCCATGAAAACCGCGCCCGGCGCGAAACAGGCGAGCAGCGCCGCCTGATCCATCACCGCGAAACCCGCCTGGAAGCGGGCGAGCAGGCCGAGAATGGCCTGCCCCTCCTTCATGCCGGCGAGAGCCCCTTCGAGGGGGCTCATTCCGGCTTGATGTTGCGCTTGCGGATGAGCTCGCCCCACTTGGCGCGCTCGGCCGCCGCATAGGAGGCGAATTCCTCGGGCGAGCCGCCGACGGGGTCGATCGAGAGCGGCTCGAGCTTCGCCTTGGTGGCGTCCGAGAGCATGATCTTCCGCGCAGCCTCGGCGAGCTTGGTGATGACCGGCGCCGGGGTGCCGGCCGGGGCGAAGAAGCCGAAATCGGTCGAGGCGCGATAGCCCGGGAAGCCGCTTTCCGCGACCGTGGGCACATTCGGCGCCTGGCTGCTGCGCTGGGCGCTGGTCACGGCCAGGGCGCGCAATTCGCCCGACTTCAGATAAGGGATGGCGGTGACGGAATCGACGAAGGAAAGCGCGCATTCCTTCGACATCACCGCCGTCACGCCCTGGGCGCCGCTACGATAGGGCACGTGCAGCATGGAGGTGCCGGACATGTCGAGCAGCAGTTCCACGCCGAGATGGTTCGCGACGCCGGAGCCGGCCGAGGCATAGCTGATTGTGCCCGGCTTCTCCTTCGCCGCGTTCAGCAGGTCGGCGAGCGTCTTGTAGGGCGACTTGGGCTCGACGCAGATGAACATGGCATTGGTCGCGAGCATGCCGATCGGCGCGAAGCCGTTTTCATTGTCGTAGGGCAGCTTGTCGAAGAGGAAGGGGGCCATGGCGAAGGTGCCGTTGGGCACCACGCCCAGCGTATAGCCATCGGGCCGCGCGCGGGCGAGGAAGGTTTGCCCCACCGTGCCGCTGGCGCCGGCCCTGTTGTCGACGACGAATTGCGCGCCCATCATGGCCGACAATTCCTGCGCCAGGAGGCGAGCGACGAAATCGGTGGAGCCGCCCGGGGCGAAGGGCACCATGACGGCGACGGGACGGGTGGGGTAGGCCGCCTGGGCATGGGCTTCCGGCAAACCGATCAGGCCGGTGCCGCTGAGGCCGAGGGCACCCATGAGGGCATGGCGACGCGAGACGCGCTGCATCTTTTCTTCCTCCGATTCTTGTTCGCGCCTTTGGCGCTGGACGTTTTAACGAACCGGAGAGTACGGCTTTCAAGACGAACTGCCAACGAAGAATCGGCGGGCTGAGGAGAGGATGATGACCAAGACGACCCAGGTGCTGCGCGCCGCTTCGGCCTGGACCGGCCGGGCGGGCGGTATTCTGGCGGCACCCGAGATTCATGTCACCGCCGGGCGTATCGCCTGGGTCGGGCGGCAGGGCCAGCGGCCGTTGCCGGAAGGCGCGCAGGTGGTGGATCTGGGCTCGCGCCATTTCCTGCCGGGCTTCATCGACGCGCATCTGCATCTCTGGGGCCTGGACCTCGCCGATGCGACCGGGCTCTGGACCTGGCCCCTGCCCTATCGCGCCATGCGGGCGGCGGCGGATATGCGCCGGCTGCTCGAGAGCGGCATCACCGCCGTGCGCTGCATGGGCGGGCCGCTGGGGCCCGTGCTCGCCAAGGCCGTGCGCGAAGGGCATGTCGCGGGGCCGCATGTGGTGGCGGCGGGCGAGTTCATCTGCTCCCGCGCCGGCACCTGGGACCATGCGATCTGGCCGCGCGACTGGGTGGATCAGCTCGGCATGTTCGCCGATGGCATCGACGAATGTCGAAAGCGGGTGCGCGAGCGCATCCGCGAGGGGGCGGACCTCATCAAGATCGGGGGTTCGGTCGGCGAGCATACCGACACGCTGCGCCAATGGGGGAACGACCCGGCGAAGCTGCGGCTTTCCTATTCGGATGGGGAAGTGGCGGTGCTGGTGGAGGAGGCCCATCGCAACGGCCTGCCCGTCGCGACGCATGCCATCGGTGAGGCCGCGGTGCGTCAGGCGCTGGAGGCGGGCGTAGACAGTATCGAGCACGGGCACGGCATCGGCGAGGAGACGGCGCGGATGCTGGCCGGGAGCGGCGCGGCCCTGGTGCCGACGCTGAGCCTGCCCGCGTTGCGTGCGAAAAGCGCCCCGCCGCCGGTCGCCGCGCATTGGCAGCGGCACCGCGATGTGCAGATCGCCTCGCTGCAACTGGCGCTGAAGCATGGCGCGCGGATCGTGGCCGGCACCGATTTCGTCGGCCCGCCCTTCACGCCCCTAGGGCCGGATGCGATGGAAATGGAATTGCTGGCCGAGGCGGGGATGAGCGCCGAGCAGGCGCTGATCGCGGGCACCAGCGGTGCCGCCGCCCTCCTGGGCCTGGAAACCGGCGCCCTGGAGCCCGGCCTCAGCGCCGATATCCTGGCGCTGGATGGCGACCCGCTGGCGCGGATCGGCGCGGTGCGCGAGGTCGCCTTCGTGATGAAGTCAGGCGTGGTCTATCGGGAGCCGCCAGCTTGATGAAACAGTCTCTCAGACGTGAAAGCTCTCGCCGCAGCCGCAGCGGCCCTTCTCGTTCGGATTGGTGAAGGTGAAGCCCGCGGAAAGCGCCTTCACCTCGTAATCCATCACGGTGCCGATGAGGAAGAGCGTCGCCTTGCGGTCGACGAGCACAGTGACGTCCTTGTCCGTCACCACCTCATCCGTCGGCGCGGCGGCCTCGACCCAGTTCAGGTCATAGGCCATGCCCGAGCAGCCCTTGGTTTTCACGGCGATGCGGAGAAGCTTGCCATTCTCACCCGCCTCATAGAGCGAGCGCAGGCGTTCGGCCGCCGCATCCGTCAATTGCATCAACGGCGGCAGAGCGCGGGGGGCACGGCTGGGCTGGCTGGTAGTGGTGCTCATGGTCATCCCCGATCGTGTATCGGCTCAGTACATATTCAGGGCGAGGCGCGCGTCCTCGCTCATGCGGGACTGGTCCCATGGCGGGTCCCAGACCACCTCCACCTCGACGTCGGAGACGCCGGGCAGCGCGCGGATGGCTTCCTCGACCTGGCTCGGCAGTTCCTGCGCGGAGGGGCAGGACGGCGTGGTGAGGGTCATCTCGACCTTGACCTTGCCGTCATCCTCGATGTCGAAGGAATAGACGAGGCCGAGTTCGTAGATATTCACCGGGATCTCGGGGTCATAGACCGTGCCGATGGCGCCGATCACCGCGTCTTCCGTGACCTTGGGCGGCGTTTCCCCGTCGGGCGTCCAGCTGCCGTGGGCGGTTTCTTCACTCACTGCTCGCCTCCTTCTGCCCGCCCTCGAGCGCGGCATTGAGCGTGTGCCAGGCGAGCGTCGCGCATTTCACCCGCGAGGGATATTCCGCGACGCCGCCCAGAACCTGCAGCCGCTCCATCTCCTCGGCCAGGGCCTCGCCGCAATCGGGGCAGGTGCCGCTCATCGCGAGGTCCCGGAAGCAGGCGCCGAGCGCCTTGGCCTCCTCGGGGGACTTGCCCTTGACCGTCTCGGTCATGAGCGAGGCCGAGGCCATGGAGATCGCGCAGCCCTTGCCTTCGAAGGCCGCATCGAGAATGCGCCCGTCCGGCCCCATGGCGAGGTCGAGCTGCATGCGATCGCCGCACATCGGGTTGTCGCCGCGCGCCTGCAGGCTGGGATTCTCCAGCCGGCGGAAATTGCGCGGCTTGCGGCCGTGATCGAGGATGACTTCCTGATACAGGTCGCGCAGATCGTCGAACATCAACGCTGATCCTTCATCGGAAAAACTTGCGCGCCTCGGTCAGCGCCTCGGCCAGGTAATCGACTTCCTGGACCGTGGTGTAGAGACCGAAGGAGGCACGCGCCGTGCTTTCCACACCAAATCGGGTGTGCAAGGGCTCGGCGCAATGCCGGCCGGAGCGCACGGCGATGCCCGTACGGTCGAGCAGGGTTGCGAGATCATGCGCATGGGCGGCGTCGAGCGAGAAGGAGAAGACGCCGCCGCGGTCCTGCGCCTTGCCCAAGACCGTGAGGCCCTCGATCTTGGCGAGCGCCGCGCTGGCATGCTCGGTCAGCACGCGCTCATGCGCCTCGATGGCCTTCATGCCGATCTTGGTCACATAGTCGATGGCCGCATGCAGGCCCACGGCCTCCACGATCGGCGGCGTGCCCGCCTCGAAACGCGCGGGCGGCTGGGCCCAGATGGAACGCTCGATCGTCACCTCGGCGATCATGTCGCCGCCGCCCAGGAAGGGCGGCATGGCATCGAGCAACTCCTTCCGCGCCCAAAGCACGCCGATGCCGGTCGGGCCATAGAGCTTGTGGCCGGTGAAGACGTAGAAGTCGCAGCCCAGGGCCTGCACGTCCACCGCACGATGCACGGCCGCCTGGCTGCCGTCGAGCAGCAGCTTGGCGCCCTTGGTATGGGCCATGGCGGCCAAGCGCTCGGCCGGCGTCACCGTGCCCAGCACGTTGGACATATGGGTGACAGCGAAGAGCCCGACCTTGCCGTCGGCCAGCTTCTTCTGGACATCGTCGAGATCGAGCTCGCCCGCATCGGTCACGCGGGCGACGCGCAGATCGATGCCATGCGCATCCCGCAGCATCTGCCAGGGGACGAGATTGGCATGGTGCTCCATCTCGCTGATCAGCACCGCCTGGCCGGGCTTCAGGATGCCCCGCCCATAGCTATGGGCGACGAGGTTGATCGCGCCCGTGCTGGACTGCGTGAAGACGATCTCGCGCTCATCCGCCGCATTGAGGAAGCGCGCCACGGCCATGCGCGCGGCCTCATAGGCGGCGGTCGATTCCTCGGAGAGGAAATAGGCGCCGCGATGGACATTGGCGTAACGGGCCTCGAGCATCCGCGTCATCGCGTCGATCACGGCGCGCGGCTTCTGCGCGCTCGCACCGCTATCGAGGAAGACGAGCTTCTTGCCGCGAACGGTCTGCGACAGGATGGGGAAGTCCTGGCGGATCTTCTCGACGTCGAAGCCGGTTGCCAATGTGCCATCCATCACGCAGCCACTCCCTGCTGCTTCGGCCGCCATGCGCCGATGATGCCCTCGACCACTTCGCGCAGCTTGGGGTCGTTCACGACCTCCACGGCTTCGACAAGGAAGGCCTCGACCAGCATGGCCCGGGCCTGCTCCTGCGGGATACCGCGGCTGCGGAGGAAGAAGAGCGCATCCTCATCCAGCGCACCGGCCGTCGCGCCATGGCTGCACTTCACGTCATCGGCGTAGATTTCCAGCTGCGGCTTGCTGTCGATCTCGGCCTCGTCGCTCAGCAGCAGCGCCTGGTTCATCTGGTAGCCGTCGGTCTTTTGCGCGGCCTGACGCACCAGGATCTTGCCCTGGAACACGCCCTTGGAACGGCCCGAGAGCACGCTCTTGTAGGTCTGACGGCTCGGGCAATTCGGCGCGGCATGGTCGAGTGCCGTGAAGCTGTCGGCATGCTGGCCATCCTCCAGCATCTGAACGCCGTTCAGATGGGCGGCGGCGGCGGTGCCGAGCAGGCCGACATGGATCTCGTTGCGCACCAGCTTGCCGCCGGCATTCAGCACGAAATTGTCGTAGGTGCCTTCGCTCTCGACGGAGGCATAGACCGTCGCGAGCTGGAAGCCCTCGCGGCTTTCCTGCTGCAACCGGCCATGCACCAGCGTCGCCTTCTCGGCCACGCTGATCTCGAAGACCGGGTTGTGCAGATATTTGCCGGTGCCCTGCGCGCTCTCGATCAGCGTCAGGCTCGCGCCCTTCGCCAGACGGATGAGGTGGCGCGGGTGGAAGGCGGCCGGGCGGCCGTAATCCAGTGCGAGGGACAGCAGCTCGATCTCGCCGCCCTCGACGCCCTCGGCCAGGTCGATGAACAGCCCATCCTCGAAAAGGGCGGTGTTCAGCGCGGCCATGGGCTCACGATCCGGGCGGGCCAGATCGCCGATCACGCCTTCGAGTTCCGGCAGCACGGCGGCCAGGCTCTCCACGCGATAGGGCGCACCGTCGAGCGTGGAGAGGTCCGGCCGGAAGCGGCCATCGACGAAGACGGCGCGGCGATCGGCGCGCGCGGCGGGCAGCGCGGGGCCGCCCGAAACCGGCGTCAGCGGCTCGCCGAACTGGGTCGCGGCGATGGCGCTCAGATTGGTGTATTTCCACGCCTCGTTGCGCTGCGTCGGGAAGCCGAGCTGGCGGAAGGAGGCCGCGGAAAGCTCGCGCATGGTCGCGAGCCAGGGAAGCTGCGCACCCGGGAGATGCGCCTTCAGCCCCTCATGCCGGCCGACGAAACCCTCGACGCCGACGAAGCCTTCGCTCTTCTCGCTCATGCCGCCCTCACCGAGGCATAGCCCGTCTCCTCCAGTTCCTTCGCCAGCTCGGCGCCGCCCGAACGGACGATGCGGCCAGCGGAGAGAACATGGACGTGATCGGGTACGATATGGTCCAGCAGGCGCTGGTAATGGGTGATCACCAGGGCCGAGAAATCCGGGCCGCGCAGCGTCTTCACCGTCTCGCCCACGAGGCGGAGGGCGTCGATGTCCAGGCCGCTGTCCGTCTCGTCGAGAATGGCGAAGCGCGGCTTCAGCAGCGACATCTGCAGCATCTCGTTGCGCTTCTTCTCGCCGCCCGAGAAGCCGACATTCACGCCGCGCTTCAGCATCTCGTCGCTCATGCCGAGCGACTTCATCACGCCGCGGGCGATCTTGAGGAACTGCATCGCATCCAGCTCGCTCTCGCCGCGCGCCTTGCGGACGGCGTTGAGCGCGGTGCGCAGGAAGGTCGCGTTGCCGACGCCGGGCAGTTCCACCGGGGCCTGGAAGGCGAGGAAGACGCCGGCGACGGCGCGCTCCTCCGGCTCCATCTCCAGCAGATCCTGGCCCATGAAGGTCACGGAGCCGCCGGTCACTTCATAGCCCTCCCGGCCGGCGAGGACATAGGAGAGCGTCGACTTGCCCGAGCCGTTCGGCCCCATGATGGCATGGACCTCGCCCGCATTGATCTCGAGATCAACGCCCCGGAGGATTTCCTTGCCCTCGACCTCGGCGGTCAGCCCTTCGATCTTCAACATGGCGCTCATCTCAGCCCACCGAACCTTCAAGAGAAATCTGCAACAGCTTCTGAGCCTCGACGGCGAATTCCATCGGCAGCTCCTTCAGGACTTCACGGCAGAAGCCGTTCACGATCAGCCCGACCGCATCTTCCTGCGACAGGCCGCGCTGCCGGCAATAGAAGAGCTGGTCCTCGGCGATGCGGCTCGTTGTCGCCTCATGCTCCACCTTCGCGCTCATGCAGCGGTTCTCGATATAGGGCACCGTATGGGCGCCGCAGAGATCGCCGATCAGCAAGCTGTCGCACTGGGTGAAGTTGCGCGCGCCGCTCGCCTTGGGGCTGATGCGCACCAGGCCGCGATAGGTGTTCTGGCCATGCCCGGCCGAGATGCCCTTCGAGACGATGGTCGAGGTGGTGTTCTTGCCGATATGGAACATTTTTGTTCCTGTATCGGCCTGCTGATAGTTGTTCGTGATGGCGACGCTGTAAAATTCGCCGACGCTCTCTTCGCCGATCAGCAGGCAGGAAGGATATTTCCAGGTGATCGCGGAACCGGTTTCCACCTGAGTCCAGCTCACCTTCGAGCGCTTGCCGCGGCAGGCGGCGCGCTTGGTGACGAAGTTGTAGATGCCGCCCTTGCCGTTTTCGTCGCCCGGATACCAGTTCTGGACCGTGCTGTACTTGATCGTGGCATCGTCATGCGCGACCAGCTCGACCACCGCGGCATGCAGCTGGTTCTCGTCGCGCATCGGCGCGGTGCAGCCCTCCAGATAGGAGACGTGGCTGCCCTCGTCGGCGATGATCAGCGTGCGCTCGAACTGGCCCGTGCTCTTGGCGTTGATGCGGAAATAGGTGGACAGCTCCATCGGGCAACGGACGCCCTTTGGGATGTAGACGAAGCTGCCATCGGTGAAGACGGCGCTGTTGAGTGCTGCGAAGAAATTGTCGCCCTGCGGCACCACCGAGCCGAGATACTGCTTCACCAGCTCCGGATGCTCCTGCACCGCCTCGGAGATGGCGCAGAAGATGATGCCCTCCTTCGCCAGCCGCTCCTTATAGGAGGTGGCGACGGAGACGCTGTCGAAAACCGCATCGACCGCGACCGGCATGCGCCCCTCGGCCGGGCTTTCGCCCGCGCCCTCGACGCCCGCGAGGATGGCCTGCTCCTTCAGGGGGATGCCGAGCTTCTCATAGGTGCGCAGCAGCTCGGGATCGACCTCGTCGAGCGACTTCGGACCGGCCTTCTGCTTCGGCGCCGCGTAGTAATAGGCATCCTGATAGTCGATCGGCGGGTAGTTCACGGCGGCCCATTTGGGCTCGACCATGGTCTTCCACAGCGCGAAGGCCTTCAGCCGCCATTCGAGGAGCCATTCCGGCTCGTTCTTCTTCGCCGAGATGAAGCGGACGATGTCCTCGTTGAGCCCCTTCGGGGCCATCTCCATCTCGATATCCGTCTCGAACCCGTACTTATACGGGCCTTCGGTGACGTTCTGAACGGTATCGAGGGTTTCGGCGACGGCAGGCATTTCTTTGGATCCTACTCGGCAGGCAGTGCAGTCGTGACGGGAGCGGCGGCATGGGCATGTCCACCGCATTGTCGGAGCCCCTGGCCTGGGGGGCGTAGGTCGGCCAGGGTGATGTCGGCGAGGGCCGACCGGATGGCGTCGTTCACCTTATCCCACTGGCCCCGCACCTGGCAGAGGCACTCGGCCTCGCAGCCACCCTGGGCGCCATCGACGCAGGCGGTGAGGGCGATCGGGCCGTCGATGGCCACGATCACGTCGGAAACCGGGATCGCCGCCAGTGGCCGCGTCAGCCGATAGCCCCCGCCCGCCCCGCGCTGACCTTCGACCAACTCGGCATGGGCCAGCAATTTCAGGACTTTGGAGACCGTCGGCTCGGCCACGCCCGTTGCCTGTGCCAGGGCCGGCGCATTGCGCACGCCCCCTTCGGCATCGAGCCGCATCAGCACCACCACGGCGTAATCGGTTAGCTTCGACAAACGAAGCACGACGGCTCTACCCCTAAAGCGGACCCCAGCGGTCCTCTTTCCGGCAGATGCGCTTTCGGCACCCTGATGTCAAGGAAGGCGCCCTGCCGGAGCGGCATGGCCGGCATCGGCGCCGCACCGCTTTATTCCGCATGGCGGGCGAAACGGCGCGGGACCGGAATATGGCGCCCCGCTCCGCCTTTCATACCCCCCTTCCCCGGCCTAGTCTTCCCTCAGCGAAGAAAAAGCGGAGGAATTCAATGCTTCTCGAAGGCAAGGTCGCCATCGTCACCGGGGCCGGCGGCGGTATCGGGCGGGAAATCGCCATCGCCATGGCGCTCGAAGGCGCGAAGGTCGTCATCAACGATATCGGCGCGAGCCTCACCGGCGAAGGCGGGCTTTCGGCCACCCCGGGCGAGCAGACCAAAGCCATCATCGAGCAGCGCGGCGGCACCGCCGTCACCAATACCGACAGCGTGGCCGAATGGGCCTCCGCCCAGCGCATCATCCAGTCGGCGCTGGACGCTTTCGGGCGCGTCGACATCCTGGTGAACAATGCCGGCATCCTGCGCGACCAGATCTTCCACAAGATGACGCCGGAAGAGTGGCTGGCCGTCATCAACGTGCATCTGAACGGCAGCTTCTTCACCTCCCGCGCCGCGGCCGAGCATTTCCGCAAGCAGAATTCCGGCGCCTTCGTGCATATGACCTCGACCTCGGGGCTGATCGGCAATTTCGGCCAGGCGAATTACTCGGCGGCCAAGCTCGGCATCACGGCGCTTTCCAAATCCATCGCGCTCGACATGCAGCGCTTCGGCGTGCGTTCCAATTGCATCGCGCCCTTCGCCTGGAGCCGCATGACCTCCTCCATCCCCTCGGAAACCCCCGAGCAGAAGGCGCGCGTCGCCAAGCTCCAGGCCATGGGGCCGGAGAAGAACGCGCCGCTCGCCGTCTTCCTGGCCTCGGACGCGGCCAAGGACGTGAACGGGCAGATCTTCGCGGCGCGAAACAACGAGATTTTCCTGATGGGCCAGTCGCGGCCGATCAAGGGCATTCATCGTGGAGAGGGTTGGACGCCGGAACTGGTCGGCGAACACGCCATTCCGGCGCTCAAGGCGGCCTTCCTGCCGCTGGATCGGAGCCCGGATGTGTTTTCCTGGGACCCGGTTTGAGGAAAGGGGGCGCTGCCCCCTTTACCCCCGCCAGGGGGCAGTGCCCCCTGGACCGACGCTACTTGGCGCCTAATTAGCCCAGGCGGGCGATGGCGGCGGTCAGGCGAGCGATTTCGGCTTCGGCATTGGCGAGGCGCTCGCGGTTCTCCTCCACCACCTCTTCCTTGGCGCGCGCGACGAAATCGGCATTGCCGAGCTTCGCCTCGATCTTCTTCTTATCGGACTCGGTCGTGGCCCGCGCCTTTTCGAGGCGGGCACGCTCGGCCGCGAAGTCGATCACATCGGCCAGCGGCAAGGCCAGCGTGGCCTCGCCATACAGAAGCTGGATCACGCCCGCTGGGAAAGCGCCCTCGACGGCCTGAACCTCCGTCACACGGCCGAGGCGACGGATCGCCTCGATCCAGCGCCCGGCGCGGGCTAGGTTCTCAGCCGAAGCGCCCTGCACCAGCAGCGGCACCGTGACGCTCGGCGCGACGTTCATTTCCGAACGAACGGCGCGCAGCTCGGTGATGAGGCCCACGACCCAGTCCAACTCGGCCCGCGCCTCGGCGGCACCCGGCACCTCGACGGGCACCGGCCACTTGGCGCGGATCAGGCTGCCCTCGGCGCCATAGCCGAAATGGTCCCACAGCTCTTCCGTCACGAAGGGCATGATCGGGTGCAGCAGGCGCAGGATCACACCCAGCACATGCTGGCCGGCCTGACGCAGCTCATCCTTCTCGGGCCCATCCGGCCCGTTCAGCACGGGCTTGGCGAATTCGAGGAACCAGTCGCAATAGGTGTTCCAGACGAAGCGATAGCAGGCGCTGGCATATTCGTCGAAGCGATAGGCCTCGAGCGCCTTGGTCGCCTCGATCACCGCCTGGTTCGCCGCATCGAGAATCCAGCGCGCGAGCGGCGTCTGCGCCTTTTCCGGCACGAAGCCGGGGCGCGGCGCGATGCCGTTCATCTCGCCGAAACGAGCCGCGTTCCAGATCTTGGTGACGAAGGCGCGGTTGCTCTCCACGCGCGCCTTGCCCAGCTTCACGTCGCGGCCCGGCGTGGTCAGCGAGGCGATGGTGAAGCGCAGCGCGTCGGTCCCGACGCCCTCGATCAGTTCCAGCGGGTCGATGACGTTGCCCTTGGACTTCGACATCTTCTGGCCCTTCTCGTCGCGGACGAGGCCATGGATGTAGACGGTCTTGAAAGGCACATCCCCCATGAAGTGGATGCCCATCATCATCATCCGGGCGACCCAGAAGAAGATGATGTCCCAGCCCGTCACCAGCACGTCGCCGGGGTAATACTTGTCGAGTTCCGGCGTCTTCTCCGGCCAGCCCAGCGTGCTGAACGGCCAGAGCGCGGAGGAGAACCAGGTGTCCAGCACGTCCTCGTCGCGCGTCAGCACCACATCGGGGCCGAACTTCTCGCGCGCGGCCGCATAGGCCTCTTCTTCCGACTTCTCGACGAAGCAGGTGCCGTCCGGCGCATACCAGGCCGGGATCTGATGCCCCCACCAGAGCTGGCGCGAGATGCACCACGGCTGGATGTCGCGCATCCAGCTGAAGAAGATGTTCTCAAACTGCTTGGGCACGAACTCGGTCTTGCCCGTCTCCACCGCCTCGATGGCGGGCTTGGCCAGCGTCGCCGCGTCGCAATACCACTGCAGCGTCAGGCGCGGCTCGATCACCACGCCCGAACGGTCGCCATGCGGCACCTGGTTCACGTGGGGCTCGATCTTCTCGACCAGCTCCAGCCGCTCCAACTCGGCGACGATACGCTTGCGCGCCTCGAAACGGTCGATACCGGCCAGGGCGCGGACGAATTCCGGGTCGGCCAGGCCTTCGACGAAGGCGAGCTCGCCCTCGATCTCGGTCAGCATTACCTTCGCCTCGGCATCGAGCACGCTCGGCATGGCGAGGTTGTGGCGCTTGCCGACATTGAAGTCGTTGAAGTCATGCGCGGGCGTGATCTTCACCGCGCCGGAGCCCTTCTCCGGGTCCGAATATTCGTCGGCGACGACCGGGATGCGGCGGCCGGTCAGCGGCAGCACCACGAACTTGCCGATCAGATCGGCGAAACGCTCGTCGCTCGGGTGCACGGCGACGGCCGTATCGCCCAGCATGGTCTCGGGGCGAGTGGTCGCGACCGTGAGGAAGCGGCCCGGCTGACCCTCGACCGGATAGCGCAGATACCAGAGCGAGCCCTTCATCTCGCGGTTCTCGACCTCGAGGTCGGAAATCGCGGTGAGGAACTTGGGGTCCCAGTTCACCAAGCGCTTGTCGCGATAGATCAGCCCCTGCTTCTGGAGCGTCACGAAAACTTCCAGCACGGCGGCCGAAAGCCCGTTATCCATCGTGAAGCGCTCGCGCGGCCAGTCGAGGCTGGCGCCCAGGCGGCGGAGCTGGCGGGTGATGGTGCCGCCGGACTCGGCCTTCCATTCCCACACCTTATCGGTGAAGGCCTTGCGGCCCATCGAGCGACGGTCCTGGTTGCCCTGGGCGGCAAGCTGGCGCTCGACGACCATCTGCGTCGCGATCCCCGCATGATCCGTGCCGGGCATCCACAGGGCGTCGCGGCCCTGCATCCGGCGCCACCGGATCAGCGTGTCCTGCAGCGTCATGGTCAGGGCGTGACCGATATGCAGGCTGCCGGTGACATTCGGCGGGGGGATCATGATGGTGAAAGGCGTGGCCGCGCTGGCCGGATCGGCGGCGAAAGCCCCCGACTTTTCCCAGCCATCGTAAAGGCGCGGCTCGAAAGCCGTCGGCGCAAAGGTCTTGTCCAGCATGGGCGCACCGTTGGGCGGCCCGGCCGCCTACGTCAAGGGGGCGTCACGGGACGGCGCCATGCGGCCGTTCGATACCCGCGGAACAGGCTTGGCGCGGTCGCCATTCAGCACCAGGAAGGGCTGGCAGGGGATTTTTCGTCCCCGAGGGTGGTGCGAGCGCAGCCGATACCCTTTGTATCGGCCAGCGAGCACTGCCAGACCAACCCGCAGGCTGAATGGCGATCGGCGTCAGTTCAGCCTCTGCCGAAGCTCCTCGATGAGGTGGCGCACCCGGTCGGCCGCCTCGCCGGCCGGCACTAACGCAAGGAAGCGCTCCAGGCTGGTCAGCGCCGCCGTCAGCCTGTCCAGCCGCGCATTCATCAGCCCGGTCTCGCGCCACAGCATCGCCGTCTCGGGGGCGAAGCGGAGCATATCCTCGGCGCAGGTTAGCGCGCCTTCCAGGTCGCCCGCGCCCAGGCGGCGGAGCTTGATATTGGTCTGCAGCCGCAGCAGCACCGCCCGCTTGCCCATCGGCACCAGCACGCCGGGGCGAAGCTCCGCCTTCTCACCCTCGAAGGTCTTGAGCAATTGCCGCAGCGCCGGAGCATCGAGCGCGATGCCGCCATGGAAGGGGTCGATCACCAGCGCCCCGCCCGGCCCTTCCAGCGCGATGAGGAAATGGCCGGGGAAATCGATGCCATGCGCCGGCCAGCCCGCCGCCTCGGCCAGATGCAACCAGAGCAGGCCCAGCGCCACCGGCAGCCCCCGCCGACGCGCCAGTACGGCGATGAGATTGGCATTGGCGAGGTCGTCATAGGTTTCGCTATCGCCCGCGAAGCCTTCCAGCACCGAGGCGATGGCGAGGCGGCGGCGCTCCAGATCGCCCGCATCGGCCTGGGGGTCGGCAGCGACGGCTTCCAGCAGATCCCGTGTCAGGGCGGAGATGGTTGCGGCCGCGGCGCGCCAATCGGCTTCCGGACGGTCGATCCGGGCGCATTGCAGGGCGACGGCGGCCAGGTCCAGCTCGCCCTCCGGCAGCCTTCCGGCCGCCTCGAGGGCGGCGCGGGCTTCCTGGCGGCTGCGGGCCTCAGGGGTGGAGGGCGCTTCGCTCATCAATCCGCCAGCATCGGGCCGAGCGGCTTGCCGGCCAGGAGATGAACGTGGAAATGCGGCACTTCCTGCCCGGCATGCTCGCCCATATTGGCCAGCACCCGATAGCCAGGCTGGTCGAGGCCGAGCGAGGTCGCGACCGAGGAGACGGCCTTCCAGAAGCCCGCCACCAAGTCGGCCGGGGCGGCGGCGCCGAAATCGGAAATGCTCACATAGGGCCCCTTGGGGATCACCAGCACATGAACCGGCGCCTTGGGCGCGATGTCATGGAAGGCGAGCGCGAAATCGTCCTCATAGACCTTCCGGGCCGGGATCTCGCCGCGCAGGATGCGGGCGAAGATGTTGTTCTCGTCATAGGGAGGCAGGCCGGAGACGGGCATTGGACGATACCTTCGCAAGCCGGCAGGCCAGGCTGCCGGTCAAAGACCGATGGGCCCCGACTCCTGCCGCTCCCGGCGCCGTCATGCAAGGGGGCCACCCGCGCTTGCGGCAGCCCAGACCCGCGCCTGGCGATTAAGGCGAAAACCCATCGGTTTCGCCATGATTGCCGCCTTATTTCCGCCGCAATCAAAAGCAGCCAAATTCAGTCACTTACAGCGAAATATCGAGAAACAAGGCTTTATTGGCCTTCCGCCTGCCGCAGTGCAACTAAGCAGGCCAGCCAGGCTTGTTTTTCAGTGCCCTGGAAGCGGAAACCGAATGGTTCCCTTCCATCGCGCCAGGAGATAAGGCCATCCCGCGATGGCGCAGGCTTGGTGATCGGCCAGATGGATTTAGCCGACGAGTTCAGCCGAGGCAGTAGCCATAAAGCGGCCCTCGGCCTTCTCGTTACGATATGGATGATGGACATGGACGGTTTCCTTCCGGTTGATACGGGGCGGCGCAGGACGCTGAAGGCATCCATCGGATGCGTCGGCGTCGGCCTGCATTCCGGCCGGCGGGCGACCGTCACCCTGCGTCCCGCGGCTGCCGGCACCGGCATCGTCTTCCGCCGCACCGATCTCGGCATCGATATTCCCGCCCGTTTCGACCGCGTCGGCGATACCCGCCTCTGCACCGCCCTCTTCGCCGAGGACATGCCCGAGGCGCGCCTCGGGACGGTGGAGCATGTGATGGCGGCCCTGGCCGGCTGCGGCATCGACGATGCGATCGTCGCCGTGGATGGCCCGGAAGTGCCCATTCTCGACGGTTCGGCCGCGCCCTTCATCTTCCTCATCGACTGCGCCGGCGTGGTGAACAGCCAAGTGGCCCGCTCGGTGATCGAGGTGCTGAAGACCGTTCGTGTGGAAGACGGCACCGGCCCCGGTGCCGCCTGGGCTGAGTTGCACCCCGCGAGCCTGCCGGGCTTCGAGGCCGAGCTGACCATCGACTTCCCGAACACGGCCATCGGCCGCCAGTCGATGAACCTGCGCGTCACGCCCGATACCTTCCGTCACATCCTGGCCGACTCGCGCACCTTCACCCTGGCGGACGACATCACCCGCCTCCGCGCCGCCGGCCTCGCCCAGGGCGGCAGCCTGGAGAATGCCGTGGTGGTCGATGGCCCGCTGGTGGTGAACCCGGGCGGATTGCGCCATGCCGATGAATTCGTGCGCCACAAGCTGCTCGACGTGGTGGGTGACCTGGCCCTGGCCGGCAACCCGCTCAACGCGCGTTTCCGCGGCTTCCGCTCGGGCCACGCGCTGAACAACCGCCTGCTGCGCGCCCTCTTCGCCGACCGTTCGGCCTGGCGCCTCCTCTCCCCGGACGACGCGCTGCGGACGAGCTCCGGCAGCAGCGCCGCCCGCCTCCCTGCCGCCGCCGCGCCGGTCTGAGCAGGATGTGACCGGCTGCCCCGCCGGGCGGCCGAGTCTCGGCGTGTAACCGCGCCGCCCCTCCCTCGCGACGCCCGCCGAGGCGTGATATAGAGGCGCCGTCATGAGCCATCGTCGCATCGCGCCGCGTCACCTCGGCCTCTTCCTGCTGCTCCCTCTCAGCCTCGCTGCTTGCGGAGATGACGGCGTCCGCGCCTGGGACGGCACGCAAGCCGGCCTCCGCGCCCGTGTCGCCAGCGGTCAGGAAACAGCCGATTCCCTCTATGCCAACGGCATCGCAGCCCTTCAGGCCCGCCGCTGGCAGCAGGCCGTCGAGCTGTTCGACCTCGTGGAGCGGGAGCATCCCTTCTCCACCTGGGCCACCAACGCGAAGCTCATGGGCGCCTATGGCGAATACATGCGCAATCGCTACCCGGAGGCCATCGGCCGGCTGGACAACTTCATCCAGCTGCACCCGGCCCATCGCGACATCGCCTATGCCTATTACCTGCGCGCCCTCTGCTTCTATGAGCAGATCAACGACGTGCAGCGCGACCAATCCGCCAGCGTCACCGCCATCACCGTGCTGCAGGAAGTGGTCGATCGCTTCCCCGACACGACCTATGCCCGCGACGCCAAGCTGAAGATCGATCTGGCGCGCGACCATCTCGCCGGCCGAGAGATGGATGTCGGCCGATTCTACCAGAAGCGGAAGCTCTATGGCGCCGCCCTGGGCCGCTTCCGCAACGTGGTCGACAATTACCAGAACACCAACCACGCCGCCGAGGCCCTGCACCGCATGGTGGAGATCTACCTCGCCCTCGGCCTGCCGGACGAAGCCAAGCGCACCGCCTCGGTTCTCGGCCATAACTACCCCGGCAGCGAGTGGTACCAGGACAGCTACAACCTGCTCGTCGAGAACGGCCAGGCGCCGCGCGACGAGAATAGTCCCGGCTTCTTCGGGCGCATGTGGAACTCGGTCTTCTGACCGCCGCGCCGGGCCGCCCGCCATGCTAGCGTCGCTCGCCATCCGCGACGTGGTGCTGATCGAGCGCCTCGACCTGCATTTCGGCCCCGGCCTCACCGTGCTCACGGGTGAGACCGGCGCCGGCAAATCCATCCTGCTCGACAGTCTCGGCCTCGCGCTCGGCGCGCGGGCCGAATCGGGCATGGTCCGCAGCGGGCAGAATCAGGCCAGCGTCACCGCCGCCTTCCACCCCGCGCTGGGCCACCCGGCCTTCGCCCTGCTGGCCGAGCAGGGCGTCTCGGCCGAGGACGAGATCATCGTCCGCCGCGTGGTGCAGGCCGATGGCCGCTCCCGCGCCTTCGTGAATGACGAGCCCGTCGCCGCCGGCTTCCTCCGCCGGCTCGGTGCGCTGCTGGTCGAGGTGCAGGGCCAGCACGATCAGGTGGGCCTCGCCGACCCTGCCTCCCATGCCGGGCTGCTCGATGCTTTCGGCGGCCTGGAATCCGAGCGCCAGCGCACCGCCGAGGCCTTCCGCGCCTGGCGCAATGCCGAGAAGGCCCTGGCCGAGGCCGAAGCCGCGATCGAGGCGGCGCAGCGCGACGAGGAATGGCTCCGCCACGCCCTGGAAGAGCTATCCAAACTCGCGCCCATGGAGGGCGAGGAGGATCAGCTCGCCGCCGAGCGCCAGGCCATGCAGGCCGGGGAGCGCCGCGCCGAGGCCATCGCCAGCGCCCTTTCCGAGCTTCAGCCACGCGATCGCCGGGGCGGCGGCGGCCCTGCGGCCGCGCTGCGCAACGCCGCCCGGGCGCTGGAACGCCTGCCCGCGCCGAATGAGGAGGCCCAGCCGGCCCTGGCCGCGCTGACCGCGGCCCAGGATGCGCTGGCCGAGGCCGAGGGCCTGCTCGAACGCCTCGTTGCCGACCAGGGCGCCGATCCGCGCCGGCTGGAGCTGGTGGAGGAGCGGCTTTTCGCCCTCCGCGCCGCCGCCCGGAAACATGCCGTGGCTGTGGTGGAATTGCCTTCGCTGCTGGAATCGCTACGGGCCCGCCTCGCCTCCCTCGATGCCGGCACCGGCCGCGTCGCCCAGCTTTCCAGCGAGGCCCGCGCCGCCCGTGAGGCCTATCTCGGCGCGGGCAAGGCGCTGAGTGCGGCGCGCAAGGCGGCCGCCATCCAGCTCGAGGGTGCCGTCGCCCAGGAATTGCCGCCGCTGAAGCTCGATCGCGCGCGGCTGCATATCGACCTCACGCCCCGCGACGAGAAGGCCTGGGGCACGGATGGCATGGACCGTGTCACCTTCCTCGTCTCGACCAATCCGGGCCAGACGCCGGGGCAGTTGGAGAAGATCGCCTCGGGCGGCGAGCTGTCGCGCCTCATGCTGGCGCTGAAGGTCGTGCTCGCGCGCGGCTCGCCGGTGCCCACGCTGGTTTTCGACGAGGTGGATTCCGGCATCGGTGGCGCCACGGCGGCGGCGGTGGGTGAGCGCCTCGCCCGCGTCGCGGACCGGCTCCAGGTGCTGGTGGTCACGCATAGCCCGCAGGTCGCGGCCCGAGGCGCTGCGCATCTGCGCGTGGCGAAATCGGTGAAGGATGGCCGCGCGGAGACCCGCGTGGAACCGCTCTCCATGGAGGCACGCCGCGAGGAATTGGCGCGGATGCTGTCGGGGGAGAATGTGACCGAAGCGGCGAGAGCGGCGGCCGACAGTTTGTTGGCTTAGAAGGGGGCGCTGCCCCCTTCACCCCCGCCAAAGGCCTGAGGCCTTTGGAAACCCGTTAGTCCGACGAGAGCGACGCCTTGGCCGTCTCCGCCAGATAGCCGGCGGCCACGGGCAGGATCTCGTCGTTGAAATTGTAGTTCGGGTTATGCAGTTCCCGCCCGCCTTCGGCCGAACCATTGCCGATCCAGACGAACGCGCCCGGCACCTCGTGCAGGAACCAGGAGAAATCCTCGCTGGTCATGGCCGGCAGCATGTCGCGCCGCACCTTGGTGACCTTGGCCGAAGCCGCCGCCGCCAAGTCCCGCTCGGCGGGGTGGTTGGCCGTCACGGCGACGCCCAGGCCCCAATCGAGTTCCGCCTCGATGTCGAAGCTCGTGCCGATACCCTGCACGATGCGCCGCAGCGTCGCCTCGATCGCATCGCCCGTCTCCATCTTCAGGAAGCGCGCGGTGCCCTTGATCACGACACGGGAGGCGATCTGGTTCTGTGCCTCGCCGCCATTGACCATGGTGAGGCTCACCACGCCGGTATCCAGCGGGTCCAGGCTGCGGGCCACCACCGATTGCGCGGCCACGATGAACTGGCCGGCGGCAACGATAGGGTCCTTCGTCAGATGCGGCAGGGCGGCATGGCCCGCATGGCCGGTGAAAGTCACCTCGAAGCGGGCGCCGGCGGCCATCACCGCGCTGTCATGCACCGCGATGGTCCCGGCCTCGAGCCCCGGCCAATTATGCCAGCCGAAGATGCGGTCCATCGGGAAGCGTTTGAAAAGCCCATCGGCGATCATTCGCTTGGCCCCGCCCCCGCCCTCCTCGGCGGGCTGGAACACGAGGCGCACCGTGCCGGACCAGCTATCGTCCCGCACAAGCAGGGCGGCCGCGCCCAGCAGGGCGGCGGTATGGCCATCATGCCCGCAGGCATGCATCACGCCCGGATTCGTGGAGGCATAGGGAAGGCTGAGATTGGTTTCCTGAATCGGCAGCGCGTCCATATCCGCGCGGAGGCCGACGGAGCGATTGCCGCCACCCTTGCGGATCGTGGCGACGACACCATGGCCGCCCACCTTCTCGACGATGTCATCGACACCAAGCTCACGAAGGCGTGCGGCAACGAAGCCAGCAGTGCGCTCTTCATGCAAGGTGAGGTCGGGGTTGGCATGCAGATGCCGGCGCCACTGCGTGAGGGTAGCCGACAGGTCTTGATCCATATCCATGTCTTGTAACTTAGAACGCCCGCGTCGCCGTCTCCATCCCCTGCCAGCGAGGCTCTGCATCGCGGCAGCATTGATGGTGACGCCCGACTGGGCCAGTTGGGCGCAAACCGCCCCGGCCGTGCCCGTCGATGAGGCAGCGCCGAGCCCGAGCGAAACGAACCCGCCCGAAGAACCGACCGTCAATTACGAGCCGAGCATCGCCGATACCGGCGACGCGGCGCTGCAGGCCGCGCTGCAGAAAACGAGCACGCTCTTCCTGCTCCGCACCCGCGCGCGCACCACGGCGCTCGGCCTCATCGCCCGCGCCCAGCGCGATACCCAGGGCATGCTGGCCGCGCTCCGCTCCGAGGGCTATTACGACGGCACACTGACCATCACCATCGCGGGCGAGGCCCCCGAGGCGCCCGGCCTCGCCGACCGGCTCCAGGCCCGCCCGGCCGATGGGCCGCCCATTCCCGTGGTGATCACCGCGAATAAGGGCGAGCCCTATCGCGTCGAGAGCGTCACCCTCGTCCCGCGCGGCGAGGGGGCGGAGGCGGAGCTGGCCTCCGTCCAGGGCAGGGTGACGCTGCCCAAGCCCGGCGACCAGGCCCGCGCCCAGCCCATTCTCGATGCCGCCTCCGCCGCCGTGGAGGCGCTGAAGAATTCAGGCCATCCCTTCGCCGCCATGACCGGCCAGGATGCGGAGATCGACCCGGCGACCAAGCGCCTGACCGCCCGGCTCTTCATCACCCCCGGCCCCTTCGCGCGCTACGGCGTGCCGGTCGTGAGCGGGAATACGCAGGTGAAGCCGGCGCTGACGAGCGCCATCACGCGCGACCTCGCCGGCCAGCCCGCGGCACCCCAGCCCATGGACGAGAAGCGCCGCGCCCTGCTCGCGCTCGGCGTGTTCGACGCCGTGCGGGCGCGGGCGGCCGACCGGCTCGCCGCCGATGGCACCCTGCCCGTCACCTATGAGGTGAGCGACCGGCCGCGCCGCGCGATCGGCGGCAGCATCGCCTATGAGACGCGCTACGGCCCCTCCTTCGGCGCCTATTGGGAGCATCGGAACCTGCTGGGCGGCGCCGAGAAGCTACGCATCTATGGCGAGGTCTCGCGCCTCGGCGAGGGGGGCTTCTCCTCGCCCTCCGAGACCATGAACGGCAAGCTGGGCGTCACCTTCACCAAGCCCTGGTTCATGGGCGAGAACCAGAAGCTGATCATCGACCTTTATGGCGTGCGCGAACGGCTCGACCCCTATGACCGCGACGCGGTCATCGCCTCGGTGCAGGTCGAACGGCCGCTGACCGAGCATCTGACCGTCTCGCTCGGCCCCTTCGCCGAGATCAGCCGCATTACCCGTAACGATGTTTCCAACACCTATCACCTGGTTGGGCTGAACGGGACGATCCGCTGGGACAATACCGACAGCCCGCTCGACCCCAGCCGGGGCTATCGCGCCTCCGCCCTGCTCTCGCCCACCTGGAATATCGACGACAGCACGCCCTTCCTGCGCGCCCGGCTCACCGGCAGCACCTATATCGACATGTCGAGCGACAAGAGCTCCATCCTGGCGCTGCGCGGCTCGCTGGGCACGGTGCTGACGTCGGACAATTCCACCCTGCCCTATGACCGGCGCTTCTACGCCGGCGGCGGCGGTTCGGTGCGCGGCTATGGCTACCAGCGCATCGGGCCGCGGGATTCGAATGACGACCCGATCGGCGGCTTCTCCGTGATGGAGACCTCGGTGGAGTTGCGGCAGAAGATTTCCGGCCCCTGGGGCATGGCGGCCTTCGTCGATGGCGGCGCCGTCTCCGAAAGCGGGCTTCCCTCCCCCTCCGGCATGAGCTGGGGCGCGGGTCTGGGCGTCCGCTACTCGACCGGCATCGGCCCCATCCGCGCGGATGTGGCGGTGCCGCTCAACGAACAGCCGGGTGATTCCGGCTTCGGACTTTATATCGGTATCGGGCAGGCTTTCTGATCATGAGCGAGACGGAGACCCCACCTCGCCGCCCAAGGCGAGTTTGGCGCTGGATTCTTGGCATCCTGGCATTCCTTGTCATCGGCGTGCCGGTTCTGCTGGTGCTCGTGGTGATCGGCGCCTTCACCTGGGCCAATTCCTCCTCCGGCCAGGCCAAGCTGGCGGGCATGGCGGGCGAGTATGTGCCGGGCCTGAAGGTCGAGGGGCTGAGCGGGCCGCTGCCCGGCCGCATCGGCGTGGCGAAGCTCACCATGGCCGATCCGCAGAACCCCGATGCCGGGCCCTGGCTCGAATTGCAGGATGCGCGGATCGGGATCGATTGGTCCGCCCTGCTCCATCGCCAGTTCCGGATCGAGGTCGTCGAAGCCGCGCGCGTGGCGCTCCACCGCCTGCCACCGCCCTCGCCCGCCACGGAAGAGCCGCAGCCAGAGCAGAGCCAGGGCGGCTTCTCCCTGCCCAGCCTGCCCGTGACGGTGGCGCTGGAGCGGCTGGCCGCGGGGCGGATCGAGCTGGGGCAGCCCATTCTCGGCGCGCCCGCCGCCTTCAGCCTCGACGGCAATCTGCGCCTCGATACCCGAACCGCCGATGCCAGCGGCCTTCAGGCCACGATCCAGGCCGCCCGGCTCGATGGGCCGGGCCGGGCCGATGTCACCGTTGATCTCGCACCCTCCGCCGACCGGCTGAAGGCGCATGTGGCGATGCAGGAGCCCGCCGGCGGCGTGATCGGCGGGCTCGCCGGCCTTCCCGGTGCCCCGGTCGATGTCACGCTCGATCTCGACGGCCCGGCCGCCGGTGCCCGCTTCACCCTCGCCGGCCGCATCGGCGAGGATGCGGCGCCCGGCCCCGCCAGCATCAAGGGGTCAGGCACGGTGGGGATGTCGCCCGAAGGCGCCGTCAGCCTCGTCATGGATGGCGATGCCGCGCCGGGCCCCTTCCTGCCCGCCGATCTGCGGGAGAAAATCGGCGGCGCCATCGGCACGCCCGTCTTCGGCGTCACGGTGAACCGCACGGCGGAGGGCGCGATCGACCTGCCGCGCCTCGACCTCACCCTGCCGCTGGGCAAGATCGCCGCCCATGGCACGCTGAGCGCCGAGCAGCAGGCGGATATCGCGCTCACCGCCGCCATCGGCCCCTCCAGGCCGCTGGCAGCACTGCTGCCGCCCGGCATCGGCTGGGAGGCACTGGCGCTGGATGCCAAGGTCCAGGGCGCCGTCACTTCCCCGCGCCTCATCGCCCGGCTGGCACCCACCGGCCTCGCCTTGCCGCCCGAATACGCCGCCCAGGCCAAGGCGCTGCTGGGCGAGACGCCTATCGTCGAGGCGGATGTCTCCTTGCCCGGCCATATCGAGCGCTTCACCCTCAATGGCCAGCGCGTGACCCTGGGCGTCACGGGCGAGGTCATGCCCGAGCTGAATGCCAATGTGACGCTGGATCTGCCCGACCTGGCCCCGCTGGCCGAGGTCATGCAGACGCCCATGGCCGGCTCGCTCAAGGCCGCGGCGCATCTGACCGGTGCACTGGAAAGCCCCGTCGTCGATCTCAAGCTCGACAGCCCCGGACTGACCGCCATGGGCCGCGCCATCGGCCAGACGGGGCTGCAGGCGCATCTCTCGGGCCTGCCCGCCACGCCGCAGGCACAGGTGAACCTCACATCGACGGTGGAGAACCTGCCGCTCAGACTGCAAGCCGAAGGCGGTTGGGACGGCACCATCGCGAAACTCGCCTCTCTCGCCCTCCGCTTCGGGGAGGCGGAAGCCAATGGCCAGGGCGAATACCGGCCCGGCGCCTTGCTGCCCAATGGCCAGCTTCACCTGCTGGTGCCGGACCTCGCGGCCTTCGCGAAGCTGGCGGGCCAGCCCATGGCCGGGCGCATCGTGCTCGATGCGAGTTCGGATGCCGAGAAGGTCTCGCTCAAGCTCGACGCGCCGCGCGTGACGGTCGCGGGCCAGACGCTGACGGCCAAGGCCACAGCCGATGGCACGGCGGAGAATATCGCCTTCACCCTGGACGGCCAGAGCCGCCTGCCCGACGGCCGCGACGCGAAGCTCACCACCCGCGCCCGCCTGCTGAGCGAGGCGACCCGCCGCGTGCTGGAGATCGCGGCGCTGGATCTGACGGCCAATCCCTTCGGCCTGCGCCTGACCGCGCCGGGCCGCGTCACCATCGGGCAGGACGGCGCCATCGAGACGCCCGGCCTCGCCTTCGCGACCCGGCCCAATGGAAGCATCCGGCTATCGGGCCGCTACAGCGCCGAGGCCATCTCGGCCAAGGCCAGCCTCGCGGGGCTCGACCTCGCGGCGCTGCGCTCGGCGCTGCCGCTCGGCGAGGGCACGCCGGCCTTCGCCGGCCTGGTCGATGCGGAGGCCAATGTGAGCGGCACCGTCGCAGCGCCCGTGGCGCAGGTTCGGGTGAATGCGCGCAACCTGACCGTGGACCTGCCCCAGACCAAAGACCTGCCCGCCGGCACGCTCACGGTCGATGGGCGCTACACGACGGCGGCGGCCAATGCGACGGCGCAGTTCCGCATGGGCTCGGTGCTGCGCGCCGATGCGCGGGTGAACCTGCCGCGCGGCACCAGCGCCACTTCGCCGCTCGAGGCCAATCTCACCGCCCAGGCCGATATCGCCAACCTCTCCCGCCCCGCCCTGCAAGGCACGGCGGACCAGATGGCCGGCACGCTCAGCCTCGATATCCGGGGCACCGGCACGGTGAGCGCACCGGTGCTGGGCGGCCAGGCGAGGCTCGCCAATGCGAGCTGGCGCAACCCGCTCTATGGCATCCGCTATACGGGCATCGAGGGGGTCGCGAGCGCGAGCGGCAATACCGTCACCATCGACAGCTTCCGCCTCCGCACGCCGGGCAATGGAACCATCGAGGCGAGTGGGCGGATCGATGCCGGGGCAGAAGGCATGCCGGGCGATATCCGCATCACCGCGCGGGGCGCCCAGCCCATCGCGGGCGATCTCGGCCGTGTCACGCTCGATGCCGATATGAACGTGGCGGGCCCGCTCTCGGGGGGTGCTACCATCGGCGGCACGGTGACGATCCGGCGCGCGGATCTGCGCCTGCCGGAGAATACCAGCACCTCCGTCCCGACGCTCGACCCGGTGCGCCGCAGGGGCCAGCCGCCCGCGCCGCCGCCCAAGGTGGCCGTGCCGGCGCCGCCCTATATCCTGAACCTGCAGGTCAATGCGCCGCAGCAGGTCTATCTCCGCTGGCGCGGGCTGGATGCGGAGATGGGCGGCTCGCTGAAGGTGGCGGGCACGGCCCAGGCGCCCGACGTGACCGGCGCGCTGCGCATGCGGCGCGGCCAGCTCGACCTGCTCGACCGCCGCCTGACCTTCAGCCGTGGCGTGGTGAGCTTCTCGGGCCCGGTCATTCCGGAATTGGACTTCCTCGTGACCAGCACGGTGCAGGGCACGGTGCTGAACATCGCCATCACCGGCCAGGCGACGGACCCGAAGCTCACCTTCTCCTCCTCGCCCGAATTGCCGCAGGACGAGGTATTGGCGCGCCTGCTCTTCCAGCGCTCCACCAGCAGGCTTTCGGCCATCGAGCTGGCGCAGCTCGCGGCCGGGCTGGCGGGCCTCGCCGGCGCCCTGCCCGATAGCGACGAAGGCGGCTTTCTCTCCCGCGTCGGGCGGCGGCTCGGGCTCGACCGGCTCGGCCTCGGCTCGGGCAATTCCTCGAGCGATACGACGAGCAGCGACAATAACCGGAACAACAACAACCTGCCCTCGGTCGAGGCCGGCACCTATATCGGCCGAGGCGTCTATGTGGGCGTCGAGCAGGGCACAGAAGGCGCGCCGCGCGCGAGCGTGCAGGTGGAGCTGACGCCGAGGCTGAAGCTGGAAAGCAGCACGGGCGGCGATTCCGGCGAGCGGGTCGGGCTCAATTACGAATACGAGTATTGAGCCCGATCGAGCCCGGCATTTCGGCAACCGCCGCGAGTGCCGGGCATTCTTCCTTCCGTATTCCGCTGGAGCGGCCTCCCTTCGCCATGGCGCCTGGAGGCCGCTCCATCCATTTGTTTGACAGAGCATCTTCACCCGGCCGAGCGACTTCATCGAGCCGGGCTCCGCTTCAGGACGGCATGGCAGATGACAGTGTGGCGTAGCGTATCGGGCCTGTGCATGGGCCTTGCCTTGACGGTTCTTTCCGCCTGTGCCGGCCCGCCCAAGCCCCCCGCCATCACGGCCGCGAGCGACACCCGCGGCCGCATCGTGCAGGTGGCCCTGACAGAATGGGAGCGCTGGGGCAGGCTCACGGTGGATGGCTGGCCCGAGGCCCTGCCGCATGAGGCGGCGCCCGAGAATTACGAGAATATCCTGACCTATTGGGAATCGGTCCCCGAGGGCGGCGCCATCGCCGCGCGGCACCGGCAGGCGCATGACGCGCTCATCGCCAGCCTCGCCTATCAGTCGGAGGACGGGAGCGACGGGCAGGCCTATGGCACGCAGCCGGCGGCGCCCATCGCCCTGCCCTCCATCTCGCTCTGGGCCTATCCCGCCTGGTCGGCCGCCTTCGTGAGCTATGTGATGGGGCGGGCGGGCGTGCCGGACACGGCCTTCCCGCCCTCGGCCGCGCATGCCTTCTATATCGACAGCCTGCTCTACGCAGCTTCCTACGATCATGCGACGGCGCCCTTCCTGCCGCATGATCCACAGGACTATGCCCCGCGCCCCGGCGACCTCATTTGCGCCAACCGCGCCAATACCACGCGCCTGGCCGGCTGGCGCGACAGGATGGCCGAGACCGGGCAGTTCCGCCCGCTCCATTGCGACGTCGTGGTCGCGAATGGCGGCGGCGTGGTGCAGGCCATCGGCGGCAATGTGCTCGATGCCGTGGTCCTGCGCCGCTTTCCGGCCGACCGTTCAGGGCGCGTTCTGCCCGCGCCGCTGGATAAGCCTTCCTTCTTCGTCGTCTTCCAGAACCGCCTAAACTAGCCGCGCGGCGCCTTCCGGCGCGACCCACGCAAGGCGCCCGGCGCAGAAGACCGCAACCGGCGCGCGCGCTGCCGGATCGACGATGACCACATCGCCCCGAAGCCCCGGCGCCAGGCGGCCGCGATCGGCGAGGCCGCATGCCTCGGCCGGATTGGCCGAGATCAGTGCCCAGGCGCGCGGCAGGTCGAGCACGCCGCGCTCAAGCAGGACGAAGGCGGCTTCCATCATCGTCGGCCAGACATAATCGCTAGCCAGCACGCTGACGATCCCGCGCTCGGCGAGCGGCGCGGCGCTGGCCCAGCCGATATGGCTGCCGCCGCGCACCACATTCGGCGCGCCCATCACCACCGCCTCGCCCGCCTCGCGCGCGGCCACGGCGACATCCTCGGCCATCGGAAATTCGCAGATGGCGGCGCCAAGATCGCGGAAGAAGAGCCGCTCCTCCACCGTGGCGTCGTCATGGCTCGCCATGGGAATGCCTGCGGCCCTGGCGGCGATGGCGAGCTTCTCGCGCGCGGCCGGCATCGCGTGGCGGCCCTCCATCACGGCCTCGGCCATGGCGCGGAATTCGGCGATCTTCACGCCCGCGCGGGCGGCGTATTTGCCGGCCTGCACATCGTCCTTCAGCTTCTTCACGATGCTCGGCGTGTGGTCGTTGAAGGCGAGCAGATGAACGCGCCCGGCCTCGATATCGGCGATGGCCTCGTCCAGCGCGGCGAGATTGTCCACCTCGAAGCGCAGATGCACCTTGAGGTCCGGTGCCGCACCGGCCGGGCGCGCATCGAGCGCGGCGAGCAGGGCGCGCCAGGCTTCGATGGAGCGCAGGCCCGGCTCCCAGGAGAGCGTCACGCCCATGAAGGCCGTGGTGACGCCCGCCGCCAGCATCTGGGCCGCGCTGTCGCGCAGGGCGAGGCGGGGGGCGATGTCGATGCCCGGGCGCGGCTGGAAGGGGCGCTCATGCGCATCGCCATGGATATCAACGATGCCCGGCAGCACCCAGTAGCCGCTCGCGTCGAAGCGCTTGGCGCCAGCACCAGGACCGGTGGCGATCACCCCGCCGGCGAGGCCCAGCGAGGCGCCGGAAAGGCCGCTATCGGTGAGCACCTGGCCTCCCTCGATCAGCCAATGGGAAGAGGCGGGCGGCGGCACGGCGGTCATGGCGGCAGGCTCCTGGAAAGGGGCGACATGCGCCCCGACTTCGGCCGCCCCTTCAAGGGACGGTTCGATGACATTCACTCTTCGACGACGATCTGTACCCGGCCCGAGGCATAGCGGCCCACGCCCCAATCGATGGGCAGGCCATCGGGATCGACCGAGAGGGCTTCGGAGACAAGAACCGGGCGGGCACGGGCTTGTTCCAGCAATTCCGCCTCCTCCGCCGTGGGCAGGCGGGCGGTGAGGCGCGTCCAGGCGCGGGTGTAATCCGAGACGCCGCAGGCGGCGAGCGCGTTGGAGATGGAAGGATCTTCAGCGAGCAGCGCCCGCATCCGGCCGAAGCGGGCACCGGGGAAATGATGCGTGCCGAGCACCACCGGACGGCCATCGACCATGCCGAGGCGGTCCACCACCACCACCGGTCGGCCGGGGCGAATGCGGAGGTTCTCGGCCATTTGCGCGTCGGCCAGCGCATCAGTGACCCGGATGATGCGCCCGGCCGGCTCGCGGTTCTGCTGGCGGATACGCTCGGAGAAGCGGGTGCGCGGGCCGAGGTGGTAGTCGACCATATCCTCCGCCACGAAGGAGCCCCGCCCCTGCTCGATGCGGACCAGGCCGCGCCCTTCCAGATCCTCCATCGCGCGGCGGACGGTGTGGCGGTTCACGTTGAAGCGCGCGGAAAGCTCAGCCTCGGTCGGCAAACGCACCCCTGCGGCGAGATGGCCCGCCGCGATATCGGCCTCGATGGCCTGCGCAATCTGGCGCCAGAGCGCAACGCCCTGACCGCGCAGCAGCGACTCATTCGGGCCGTTTAGGTCAACAGTCATGGAAAGTTCAACTCCGAGACTGGCGTTTGATGGCATGTTGCGCCAGGATATTCAAGCGGACATCTATACGTCCAGACAAATTTTCAAGTTGATGGTATCTGCGGGGAATTCGGATGAACAGCACCCCTGAAATTGCGGCGCGGCAGCGCTGGATGGCCGTTCTGGCCCGCGCCAGTGCGGCCGCCATCGAGGCGCGGCTGGCCGATGCCCCCGCCCTGCCCGCCCATGCCCGGCTGCGGGGCCCCGAGACAGGCCTCGCCATGCTGCGCGGCCGCGCGGGCGGCGATGGCAGCCCCTTCAATCTCGGCGAGATGACCGTGACCCGCTGCGCCGTCCGGCTGGAAGGCGGGCTCGTGGGCCATGCCTATATCGCCGGGCGCGACCAGAAGCAGGCCGAACTCGCTGCCCTTCTCGATGCCGCGCTGCAGGACGAGGCCCGCCGCCCCGCCCTGATGCGCGCCGTGATCGAGCCGCTGGCCGCCGAACAGGCCGAGGCCGCCGAGACGGCGCGCCGTAAGGCCGCGGCCACCCGCGTCAACTTCCTGACCATGGCGACCATGCGATGAGCCTCACCCCCGGTTTCGCCGACCCCGTGCTCGGCGCCCAATCCTGCTTCCGGGCCCTGCTGACCGCCATGAGCCGCCCCGGCCTGGTGCAGACCATCGGCGGCCTGGCCGACCCCCCCCCGGGCCTGGATATCGCGACTGCCGGCGCCGCGCTGACGCTGCTCGATGCCGAGACGCCGCTGCATCACGATGCGGGCGCGGCCGCCAATGAATGGCTCGCCTTCCATGCCGGCTGCCCCATGGCGGAAACGCCCGCCGAGGCCGCCTTCGTGATCGCGACCGGCGAGGCGCCGAGCCTTGCCGTGCTGAATGCCGGCACCGATGAAATCCCCGAAAGCGGTGCCACCATCATCATCCAGGTGAAGTCCCTCACCGAGGGCAGCGGCTGGCGGCTGACCGGGCCGGGCATCGAGCGCGAGCATCGCCTCGCCGTCGAGGGCCTGCCGGCGGGCTTCGCCGCCGACCGCGCCAAGCTCGCGCGGCACTTCCCGCGCGGCGTGGATGTCGTGCTCTGCGCCGGCGACAAGCTGGCCGCCATCCCCCGCACCACCCGCATCGAGGAGACGCGCTGATGGCCTATGTGGCAGTCAAGGGCGGCGAGGAAGCCATCGGCAATGCCCATGCCTGGCTCGCCGAAACTCGTCGCGGCGATCAGTCGATCCCCGAGATCACACCCGAGCAGATCACCGAGCAGCTCGGCCTTGCGGTCGATCGCGTCATGGCGGAAGGCTCCTGCTACGATCGCGGCCTCGCGGCGCTAGCCATCCGGCAGGCGCGCGGCGACCTGATCGAGGCGGCCTTCCTGCTCCGCGCCTATCGCACCACCCTCGCCCGCTTCGGCGCGAGCGAGCCGCTGGATACGGGCGCGATGCTGGTGCGCCGCCGCGTCTCGGCCACTTACAAGGATCTGCCGGGCGGCCAGGTGCTGGGCCCGACCTTCGACTATACCCACCGCCTCATCGACTTCCCCGATGGCAAGGGCATCGAAGCCGCGCCGGAGGCCGAGGCCAGCCACGACGCCATGCCGCGCGTGACGGAGCTTCTGGCCCGCGAGGGGCTGATGGCGCGGGAGGATATCTCCGATGCCGAGCCGGGCGACCTGACGCGCAAGCCGCTCTCCTTCCCGGCCGACCGCTCGACGCGGCTTCAGTCCCTGGCGCGCGGCGATGAGGGCTTTCTGCTCAGCCTCGGCTATTCCACCCAGCGCGGCTACGGCAACAACCACCCCTTCGTCGGCGAGATCCGCATGGGCGAGGCGGAGGTTTTCCTGACGCCGCCGGAGTTGGGCTTTCCCGTCAGCATCGGCGACATCACCGTCACGGAATGCCAGATGGTGAACCAGTTCAAGGGCTCGCTCTCCGAGCCGCCGCAATTCACGCGCGGCTATGGCCTGGCCTTCGGGCAGGCGGAGCGCAAGGCCATGTCCATGGCACTCGTCGACCGTGCATTGCGTGCGGAAGAGCTGGGCGAGGAACGCACCGCGCCGGCGCAGAACGAGGAATTCGTTCTATATCACTGCGACAATATCGAGGCGACTGGCTTCGTCGAGCATCTCAAGCTGCCGCATTACGTGGACTTCCAGAGCGAGCTGGAAAACGTCCGCGCCATGCGCGCGCTGGCCGAGAAGAACAATGCCCAAAAGGAAGCGGCCGAATGAGCGCTGATCCTGGCTATAACTTCGCCTATCTGGACGAGAACACGAAGCGGATGATCCGCCGCGGCCTGCTCAAGGCCGTGGCCATCCCGGGCCATCAGGTGCCCTTCGGCGCACGCGAAATGCCGCTGCCCTATGGCTGGGGCACGGGCGGCATCCAGGTGACGGCCAGCATCATGGGGCCGGAGGATCGGCTCAAGGTCATCGACCAGGGCGCCGACGACACCACCAATGCCGTCTCCATCCGCCGCTTCTTCCGCCGCGTGGCGGGTGTGGCGACGACCGAGCGCACGGTCGAGGCGACCATCGTGCAGACGCGGCACCGCATTCCGGAAACACCGCTGACCGAGCAGCAGATCCTGGTCTACCAGGTGCCGCAGCCCGAGCCGCTCTACCGGCTCGAGACCAGCCGCCTCGAGACGCGCCGCATGCATGGGCTGGCCGATTACGGCCTCATGCATGTCACGCTCTATGAGGATATCGCCAAGCACGGCCATGTCGCGACCTCCTACAGCTATCCGGTGATGGTCGGCGGCCGCTATCTGATGTCGCCCAGCCCCATCCCCGCCTTCGACAATCCGAAGATGGACATGATGCCGGCGCTGCAACTCTTCGGCGCGGGGCGCGAGAAGCGGCTCTATGCCGTGCCGCCCTATACCAGCGTGCGCAGCCTCGATTTCGAGGACCACCCCTTCCGCCCCATCCGTGCGCCCCATAGCTGCGCGCTCTGCGGCAGCGGGACGAGTTATCTCGACGAGTTGGTCACCGACGATAAGGGCGGGCGGATGTTCATCTGCTCCGACACCGACTATTGCGGCGAACGCCAGGCCGCCGCGCATAAGGAGGCCGCGGAATGAGCGGGCCCATTCTCTCCGCCTCCGGCCTCAACCTGCGCTTCGGCGCGGTGCGGGCGCTGGACGATGTCGCCATCGACATCTACCCCGGCGAGGTCGTCGCCATCGTCGGTGAATCCGGCTCGGGCAAGACGACGCTGATGCGCACCCTCTCGGGCCTCCAGGCGCCCGATAGCGGCAGCGTGCTCTACACGGGGCCCGATGGCGTCACCGAAGATATCCAGCTGATGAGCGAGGCCGCCCGCCGCCGCCTGATGCGCACGGACTGGGGCTATGTGCACCAGAACCCGCGCGACGGGCTGCGCATGGGCGTCTCCGCCGGCGGCAATGTGGGCGAGCGGCTGATGTCGGTCGGCGCGCGGCATTACGGCGATATCCGCAAGGCGGCCATCGAATGGCTGACCAAGGTGGAGATCGACGCGAGCCGCATCGACAGCATGCCCCGCACCTTTTCGGGCGGCATGCAGCAGAGGCTGCAGATCGCCCGCACCCTCGTCACCCATCCGCGCCTCGTCTTCATGGACGAGCCGACGGGCGGGCTCGATGTCTCGGTGCAGGCCAAGCTGCTTGACCTCATCCGCGCCCTCGTGGCCGAACTGGGCCTGGCCGTGCTCTTCGTCACGCATGACATCGCCGCCGCCCGCCTGCTGGCCCACCGCATCCTCGTGATGCGCCATGGCCAGGTGGTGGAACAGGGCCTGACCGACCGGGTGCTGGACGATCCGCAGCATCCTTATACCCAGCTTCTCGTCACCTCGGTGCTCGCGGCATGACCCAGAAGATCCTTCTCCGCACCGAGGGCCTGCAGAAGACCTTCCGGCTGCATCTCCAGGGCGGCATCCAGCTTCCGGTGCTGCAGGATGTGGAACTCGCCGTCGCGGCGGGCGAGGCCGTGGCGCTCACCGGCCCCTCGGGCGCGGGCAAGTCCACCCTCATGCGCTGCCTCTACGGCAATTACGGCGCCGATGGCGGCCGGGTGCTGGTGCAGCACGAGGGCCGGATGGTCGATGTCGCCAATGCCGATCCGCGCGAGGTGATTGAGGTACGCCGCACCACGCTCGGCTATGTTTCGCAATTCCTGCGCGTCATCCCCCGCGTCAGCACGCTCGACATCGTCGCCGAGCGCCTGACCGGCCAGGGCGTTCCCGCCGCCGAGGCCCGCGAGCGCGCCCGGGCCCTGCTGCTCCGCCTCAACCTGCCCGAGCGGCTGCACGGCCTCCCGCCCGCGACCTTCTCCGGCGGCGAGCAGCAGCGCGTGAACCTCGCCCGCGGCTTCGCCCCCCGCTACCCGGTGATGCTGCTCGACGAGCCGACCGCCAGCCTCGATGCCGGCAACCGCGCCGTGGTGATCGAGATGATCCGCGAGGCCAAGGCCGCCGGCGCGGCCATCATCGGCATCTTCCATGATCACGAGGTGCGGGACGCGGTCTGCGACCGGCTCTTCGAAGTCCTTCCGGTATCACGACAGATGGCAATCGCATGAATTCGCCCCTCGACATGCTTTCTTCCGCCACGATCCCTCGCGAAAATGCGCCAATGAGCCAGATTCCCGAGACCGTCTTCACCAATGCCCGCCTGGTGCTGCCTGATAGCGTGATCCACGGGACGATCACCGTCCGCCAGGGAGCGATCGCCGAGATCGCCGAGGGCCGGAGCCAGCTTCCGGGCGCGATCGACTGCCAGGGCGACTACCTGATCCCCGGCGTGATCGACGTGCATACCGATAATCTCGAACGCCAGGTCCAGCCCCGCGCCAATGCCCGCTGGCCCTCCCGCTCGGCCATGCTTTCGCACGATGCCCAGGTGGCCGCCGCCGGCGTGACGACGGTGCTCGACGCGCTCTGCCTCGGCGATCTCGGCTTCGACAGCGAGCGCATCCAGACCTTCCATGACGGCGTGGCCGATCTCGACGCCCTGGCCGGCACCGGGCTGCTGAAGGTGGACCACTTCCTCCACTTCCGCTGCGAAATGCCCGCGCCCGGCATGTGGGAGCTTTTCGAGCCGGTGGCCAACCATCCGCTGCTGCGCATGGTCAGCCTGATGGATCACTCCCCCGGCGTCGGCCAGTATCGCGACCTCGACCGCTACCGCACCATGCGCCGCCGCTCGGGCATGACCATGGAGGAGATCGAGCGCCGCATCGAGAGCCTGCTCGACCAGCGCAGCCGCGTGCGCGCGCCCCAGCGCCGCATGCTGCTCGAGGCCATGAACGGCCGGGGCATCCCGCTCGCCGCCCATGACGACTGGAACGAGGAAGAGATCACGGAGAATGCCGCCGACGGCATCCGCATCAGCGAATTCCCCGTCTCCATGGAAGCCGCCAAGGCCGCGCATGCGCATGGCATGGCGGTGATCGCCGGCGCGCCGAACCTCGTCCGCGGCGGGAGCCATTCGGGCAATGTCGCCGCCGCCGAGCTGATCGAGGCCGGCGTGGTCGATGTCTTCGCCAGCGACTATGTGCCCCCTGCCCTGATCGAAGCCGCCTGGCGCGCCCATCACCAGCTCGGCGTGCCCCTGGCCAAGGCCATCGGCATGATCACGAGCGGGCCCGCGCATATGCTGCATCTGGACGACCGCGGCGAGATCAAGACCGGCCTGCGCGCCGACCTCGTCCGCATCACACCCTTCGAGGGCACACCGGTGGTTCGCGAGGTCTATCTCGCCGGGGCGCGCGTGGCTTGAGCGCGCGCCTCGCCCTCTATTTCGCCCCGGAACTCGATGATCCGCTTCACGCCCTGGCCAGCCAATGGCTGGGGCGCGATGCCGAGACGGGCGCGAGCCTGCCGCAGCCCGCGATCGAGGGCGTCGACATGGCGGAAATCACCGCCGATGCGCGCGGCTATGGTTTCCACGGCACGCTGAAGCCGCCTTTCCGGCTCAGCATGCCCTATGCCGAGGCCCGCGCCCTGGCCGCCGACCTCGCCGCGCGCACGCAGCCCTTCGCCCTGCCGCCTTTGGCCGTGACCGACCTCAAGGGCTTTCTCGCCCTTTGCGAGATCGGCCCCTGCCCGGCACTCTACGCCTTCGCCGATGCCTGCGTGGAAGCGCTCGATCCGGCCCGCGCCCCAGCAACGCCGGAGGAAATCGCCCGCCGCCGCCCCGAGCGGCTGAGCGAGCGGGAGCGGGAATATCTGATGCGCTGGGGCTATCCCCATGTCTTCGAGAAATTCCAGTTCCACCTGACGCTCACCAAGCGCCTGCCGGATGAGGTGAAGGCCATCATCCGCCCCGCCGCCGAGGCGCATTTCGCCGGCGTCGCGGAGATGCCCCGCATGGTGAAGTCCCTCGCCCTGTTCACCCAGCCCGGCCCCGGCAAGCCCTTCACCATCGCCGAGCGCCTGCCCTTGGGAGGTACCGCATGAGCAGCGTCGTCGCCGTGGCCCGCGATGCCACCCATCGCTTCACCAAGCCGGTCTGCGAGAGCATCACCCTCCTTGCCGGGCTGGGCGTCGAGGGCGACGCGCATATGGGCGTGACGGTGAAGCACCGCTCCCGCGTGGCGCGTGATCCGACGGTGCCGAACCTGCGTCAGGTTCACCTCATCCATGCCGAGCTGATCGAGGAACTGGTCGCCCAGGGCTTCGCGGTCTCGCCCGGCACCATGGGCGAGAATGTCACGACGCGGGGCCTGGATCTGCTGGCCCTGCCGACCGGCACGCGGCTGCGCCTGGGCGCGACGGCGCTGGTGGAGCTGACCGGGCTGCGCAATCCCTGCGCGCAGTTGGACAATTACCAGAAGGGCCTGACCAAGGCCGTGCTCGACCATGACGCCGAGGGCAATCTCATCCGCAAGGCAGGCGTGATGGCCATCGTGCTCGAGGGCGGCGAGGTGAAGGCGGGGGATGCGATCGGCGTGACCCTGCCGGAAGGCGAACCGCAGCCGCTGAAGCCGGTCTGAGGGGGCGCTGCCCCCTCAAACTCAAGACAGGCCTTGAGGGGGCGCTGCCCCCTCAAACTCGAGATACGCCTTGAGGGGGCGCCGCCCCCTCAAACTCCCCGGCCGGCCAAAGGCCTGAGGCCTTGGAAACCCGTTACGCAGCGGCGCGCAGCGGGGAGCGCAGTTCACGCTCCAGATAAGCGGCCAAGGCGCCAGGGCCGGAGCGATCCGTACCGGCGACACCCGCGCGGGCCTCGGCCTCCGGGTTGTAATTGGTGTTCGTATTCACGTCATAGACCAAAATACGCCCGTCGGACGTGGTAATGAACTCGATCCCCGCGACATCGACCTTGGCCGCCGCCAGGAAGCTCTCCAGCTTCTGCTTCAGCCCCTCGTCGATCCCGGGCAGGACCTCGAACTTGTTCCGGGGCGCCTGGCCCACCGGGCAGGCGGCATCACCGATGGCGCAGGCCTCGGCGGGGCAGAGCTCGAAACCGTCGCTCGTATCCACCCGCACCGCATAGAGGAAGCGGCCGCCGATGAACTCAGCCCGTGTGATGAAGGGCTCCGGCGCCAGGATGTATTCCTGCAGCAGCGAAAGCCCATCGACCGGCGCGATATAATCCGGGCCGTTCACATGGGCTTCGAGCGTGTCGAGATCGCGGAAAAGCTGCACGCCCAGCCCCTTGCCGCCGCGGTTCGGCTTCAGGATCACCGGCTGGCCGGCGAAATGCTTGCGCGCCGCCTCGACGATCCGGGTCTTGCCGCCGACGAGAATGGTGCGCGGCACCGTGACCCCCGCCTTCTCCAGCCCGGCATATTGCCGCGCCTTGTTGATCTCGAGATCCAGCGCCGGCGAGCCGTTCACCACCTTCCGGCCATGGCGCGCGAGCCAGGCGAGCACGGCCGCCGTCAGCTCGGGCGAGTGCCGATGGTCCCGCGTATGCGACGAGGCGCTCATGCGGTTGTAAAACACGCCTTCCGGCGGGGGTTCCGACAGATCGAAGACGGACTCGTCGAGGAACCATTCCGTCCAGGGCAGGCCGCGCTTCTCGAAAGCCTCGGCGAAGGGCGGCAGCCAGAGTGGATTCTCGTGCAGGACGTGGATTTTCGGCATTTCACTCACCTCTTGGTATTTCCGTTATAATACATCTGAATCACGTTTAAAGTGGTAAAACACGTGCCGCAATCAAGCTACTGACATCTCCGGGCCTCGCCTTTAGCCTTGGCCCCAACTGGGCCGCCGCCCCGGCCGGCCCTCGCCCATCGCGAGATATCCTCGATGCCCGACGCCCTTCCGCCTCGCGCGGCCCTCGCCGCGCGCTATCCGGCCCAGGACACGCCGCCCGCCGCCTTCGCCGACAACCCCATCGTTGCCCATCTGTTGAACCACCGGAGCGTGCGCGCCTTCACCGACAAGCCCCTGCCCGAGGGGCTGATCGAGACGCTGGTCGCCGCCGCGCAATCGGCCCCGACCTCCTCCAATCTCCAGACCTGGAGCCTGGTGACGGTGCAGGATCGCGAGCGCCTGTCGCGCCTCGCCGCGGCCTCCAACCGCCAGGGTTTCCTGAACACGGCGCCGCTCTTCCTGGTCTGGGTCGCCGATCTGTCGCGCAATCAGCGGCTCGGCGAGGCCGCGGGCCAGACGCTTGAGGGGATCGACTATCTCGAGAGCTACATGGTCGCGATGATCGACGCGGCGCTGGCCGCGCAGAACCTCGTCGTGGCCGCCGAGGCGCTCGGGCTCGGCACCTGCTATATCGGCGCCCTGCGCAGCAAGCCCGAGGTGATCTCGGAAGAGCTGAACCTGCCGCCCAATGCCATGGGCCTTTTCGGCATGTGCATCGGCTATCCGGATATGGAGCGGCTGAGCGACATCAAGCCGCGCCTGCCGCAATCGGCCGTGGTCCATCGCGAAACCTACAAGGTCACCCCCGAGGAAGCCGCGGCCGTGGCCCGCTATGATGATGCGATGCTGGATTTCTCGACCCGCGTGGGCCAGGGCGAGGTGCGTTGGCTGCCCCGCATGTTCCAGCGCCTTGCCGGCGCCGGCTCGCTCTCAGGGCGGCACCGCATGACCGAGGCGCTGAAGAACCTCGGCTTCGGCCTCAAATAACTAAGAGGCTGTCTCATAAAGCTGGCGGCTGAGGCTCCGACCAGGATTTTTCTCGCCAGGGAGGCGGCGGCGCCGGCCAAATGCGCGACATTTGGCCAAGCCGCCAACGATGCTGGCGCGGAAAATACTGCCGGAGCCGACCCGCAAGTTTTATGAAGCCTCATTGCCTGAGGCTGTCCCAGAGGGGCAGCCCCAGCACCGCCGAGAGGGCGATCAGCGCGTAGCAGAGGCGGCGGAAGGTCGCCTCGCTGGCCAGGCCAAAAAGGCGCATCCCGAGCCGCACCGCCACCGTATATATAGGGAGAAGCACGAGGCCCGTGACGATGGCCTTGAGCGTGATCAGACCGCCGAGCAGGAAGACCGCCGTCACCACCAGGCTGGAAAAGGCGAAGAACAGCACGATATTCGCCCGAAGTTGCGCCGCCGGCGCCGAAATCCCCATCCAATAGGCGATGACCGGCGGGCCGCCGAGCTGCACCGCGCCCGAGAAGAGGCCTGAGGTCGCCCCGACCGCGAAGGCGACCGGGCGGCTGGGCGCGCCACGGTAGCGCCAGCCGGAAATCAGCAGGCCGAGCAGCAGGAAGACCGTCACCGAAATCACCCAGCGGAGGGCATGCGGATCGGCATGGAGCAGAAGCTGCATCCCGATCGGGGTGCCAATCACCGTGCCCGCCACCAGCACCGCCACTTCCCGCCGCGCGGCGAGCTTCCAGGCCGGGCGGATCATCGGCAGGGCGGCGATATTGTCGACCAGCAGCAGCAGTACCGCCGCCATTTGCGGCCCGAGCGCCGCGCCGGCGACGGGGATGAAGATCATCGCCGAGCCGAAGCCCGAGAAGCCGCGCGCCAGCCCGGCGGCAAAGCTGACCAGGGCCGTGACCGCGAGGGGCAGCAGCGGGGGAAGAAGCGAGTCCAAGATGAAGGCTCCGAGCGTGCCCGCACTCTGACCGGCGCGATGCCGCGGTCAAGGCCGGGCCACGAATCCATGCGCTGGATCAAGGGCTTCCGCCCCTTTTCTGCCACAGTTCGGCCCGCGCGGGGGCTGATGCGTCGCCCGGCTACCGCCCTGGGCCGGAAGGCCGTTCTTTTTCGCTCACGCCGCATTTCAGCAGGTTGCGAGGTGCTGGCGATCAGGTTATCCGAATTGCCCATGGACGGATCGCCCGACGCGCAACTCCCCGCCGGATCCGCCTTGGCCGCGCATCCCTCTTCTTCGAACGGGACTGTCGGCGAGGGCCCGCTGCCCCTCTACCGCGCTCGTGTCGCGGCGGGGAAGCTCGCCCCCGATCAGGCCCAGGAGATGGCGGCCGAAACCCTGCAGGACCTCTGGCGGCGCCTTCGCGGCTACGAGCCCACGCAGGAAGAGCCCGAAAAGCAGGGCTTCCTGAGCCGTTTCTTCCGCCGCAAGCCGGTCGAGGAAGAGCAGAACCCAGCCCCCATCGGCCTCTACCTCGTCGGTGAGGTCGGGCGCGGCAAGTCCATGCTCATGGACCTGTTTTTCGACACGGCCGATGTTACGCGCAAGCAGCGCATCCACTTCCACCAGTTCATGCAGAACTGCCACGGCCGCATCCACGCCTGGAAGAAGATCCATGGCGATACGGCCGACCCCATCGGGCCGCTCGCGGATTCCATTGCCGATGAGGCCGCGCTGCTCTGCTTCGACGAGTTCCAGGTGCATGACATCGTCGATGCCATGATCCTGGGCCGGCTTTTCCAGGGCCTGTTCAACCGCGGCACCGTGATCGTCGCGACGAGCAACACGGCGCCCGACGATCTCTTCAAGGGCAAGCCGGGGCGCGACGCCTTCCTGCCCTTCATCGCGCTGATCAAGAAGCAGGTGAACGTCCTCTTCCTGGACAGCAACCGCGACTATCGCCGCGCCCGCATCCAGGGCCTGCCGACCTGGCACGCGCCAGCCGATGCCCGGGCCCAGCGCGCGATCGACAAGGCCTTCGAGGAACTGACCGGCGTTGCCCATGGCGAGCCGACGAAGCTCGAGGTGCTCGGCCGCAAGGTCGAGGTGCCGCAGGCGGCGCGCGGCGTCGCCCGCTTCGATTTCGTCGAACTCTGCGGCAAGCCGCTCGGCCCGGCCGACTACCTGGCCCTGGCCACCCATTTTCACACGATTGTCGTCGACGGCGTCCCTCGCCTGGGGCCGGAGAATTTCGACAAGGCGCGTCGCTTCATCACCGTGATCGACGCGATGTATGAGCACCGCTGCAAGCTGATCGCTTCGGCCGATGCGGTGCCGGACCAGCTTTACGAACGAGGCGAGAACGCGGCGATGTTCGAGCGCACCGCCTCGCGCCTGATGGAAATGCAGAGCCAGGACTATCTGGCCCTGCCGCATCTGACCTGAGTTTTTGAGGAGGGGGTAAAACCATGCGACGTATTCTGCCGCTTCTCGGCGGCGGCCTCATCGCGGCCGTGCTGGCCTTCGCTTCGCCGGCCGCCGATGCCGCTTCGGCCCGTGACCGTGCCTCTCAGCAAAGTGTGAGCGCCCAGCGTGCTAAGCCGACGCACGCACCGGCGCGCCAGGCGGCACGGAATGCCTCAAACAAGAGCAGCAAGGCCGCCGCCGCGAATACCCGTCAGGGCCGCCAGACGGCGACTCGCGCGCAGCAGAATACAAGGCAACAGGCCTCGGCGACCTGCGCCACACGGCGTGGTGCTCGCAACCGGTGCGGTACTACCGTCAAGCCGGTGTCCTGGCAGGGTGGTTTGCCTGCCATGACCATGGCGCAGACCAGTTGTCCGGCCGGCACCATGGCCCTTTTGGCCCGCGGGCATGAGGACGTCACTCGCTGCATGCCTATGTGAGAGGCAGTTTTCATCAGATGGCGGCCATTCCGGGGGGAGTGGCCGCCATTTTGCTGTATGGCCCCGCATTGCAGCATTTGCCCGACCGCGTTAGGTAGCCCACGCACGTGGACTAATTGTCCCAGCTAAACTTCCTAAAGGAACCGTCATGGCCCGCAACAAGATCGCGCTGATCGGCGCCGGCAATATCGGTGGCACTCTGGCCCACCTGATCGGCCTCAAGGAACTCGGCGACGTCGTGATGTTCGACGTCTTCGGGGGCGTCGCCGCCGGCAAGGCGCTCGACATCATGCAGTCGAGCCCGGTCGACGGCTTCGACAGCGCCATGAGCGGCGGTTCGGACTATTCCGCCATCGCCGGCGCCGACGTCATCATCGTCACGGCCGGCTTCCCGCGTATGCCGGGCATGAGCCGCGACGACCTTCTGACGAAGAATGCGGGCGTGATGGGCCAGGTGGCCGAGGGCATCAAGACCTATGCCCCGAACGCCTTCGTCATCTGCATCACCAACCCCCTCGACGTGATGGTCTGGGCGCTGCAGCAGAAGTCCGGCCTTCCGGCAAATAAGGTCGTCGGCATGGCCGGCGTGCTCGACAGCGCCCGCTTCCGCCTCTTCCTGGCCCAGGAATTCAACGTCTCGGTCGAGGACGTGACGGCCTTCGTGCTGGGCGGCCATGGCGACACCATGGTGCCGCTGACCCGCTACTCCACCGTCGCCGGTATCCCCATCCCCGACCTGATCAAGATGGGCTGGACGACGCAGGAGAAGATCGACGCGATCGTCAACCGCACCGCCAATGGCGGCGGCGAGATCGTTAAGCTCCTCGAGCGTGGCTCCGCCTTCTACGCCCCGGCCGCTTCGGCCGTCGCGATGGCCGAGGCCTATCTCAAGGACAAGAAGCGCGTCCTGCCCTGCGCGGTGATGCTGAACGGCGAATACGGCCAGAAGGACTTCTATGTCGGCGTGCCGGTCGTGATCGGTGCGGGCGGCGTCGAGAAGGTCGTCGAGGTCGAGTTCCTGCCGGAAGAAAAGGCTGCCTTCGACAAGTCCTGCGACGCGGTGAAGAAGCTCGTCGAGGACTTCAAGAAGCTCGGCGTCTGATGCCCCGGGCCGGGGCTCGCGCCCCGGCCCTTTTTTTTGCAGGCAGCCGGGTTTTCCCGGCCCCCAAGTCCAGAAAGCGGGGACCCGCATGAATATCCATGAGTATCAGGGCAAAGAGCTGCTGAAGCGCTACGGCGTTGCGGTGCTCGACGGCTATGTCGCCAAGACCCCTGAGGAGGCCGAGGCCGCGGCGAAGAAGCTGCCGGGGCCCGTCGTCGTCGTGAAGAGCCAGATCCATGCCGGTGGGCGTGGCGCGGGCCGCTTCAAGGACGATCCGAACGGCAAGGGCGGCGTGCGCGTCGTCAAGCCGGAAGCGGCCAAGGAAAACGCCGCCGCGATGATCGGCCACACGCTGATCACCAAGCAGACCGGCCCCGAGGGCAAGGTCGTCAACCAAGTCTATATCGAGGCCGGTTGCGACATTAAGCGCGAGCTGTACCTCTCCCTCCTGGTTGACCGCGAGACCTCGCGCATCACCATCATGGCGTCCACCGAGGGCGGCATGGAAATCGAGGAAGTCGCCGAGAACCATCCGGAGAAGATCCTCAAGGTCGCCGTCGATCCCGCGGCCGGCATCCAGGGCTGGCAGTGCCGCAAGCTCGGCTTCGGCCTGGGCCTGGAAGGCAAGCAGATCGGCGTGTTCACGAAGTTCGTGACGGCGATGTACAACGCCTTCACCGACCTCGACATGGCGATCGTCGAGATCAACCCGCTGGTCGTGACCGGCGCGGGTGAGATCATCGCGCTCGACGCCAAGGTCTCCTTCGACGACAACGCGCTCTTCCGCCACAAGGAGCTCGAGGCCCTCCGCGACGACACGGAGATGGACCCGAAGGAACTCGAGGCCGTCAAGAACGACCTCAACTACGTCGCGCTCGACGGTGAGATCGGCTGCATGGTCAACGGCGCCGGCCTTGCCATGGCGACGATGGACATCATCAAGCTCTACGGCTCCTCGCCCGCGAACTTCCTCGACGTCGGCGGCACCGCGACCGCGGCCCGCGTGACCGAGGCCTTCCGGATCATCACCGCGGACGCCAACGTCAAGGCGCTGCTGGTGAACATCTTCGGCGGCATCGCGAAGTGCGACATGATCGCCAACGGCATCGTCGAGGCGGCCAAGACGCTGACCCTCTCGGTTCCGCTGGTCGTGCGCCTCGAGGGCACGAATGTTGAGCTCGGCAAGAAGATCCTGGCCGAGAGCGGCCTGGCGATCATCCCCGCCGACAACCTGGCCGACGCCGCCCAGAAGGTCGTCGCCGCCGTGAAGAAGGCTGCCTGAACATGGCCATTCTCGTCGACAAGCACACGAAGGTCATGACCCAGGGCTTCACCGGCTCGCAGGGTACCTTCCACGCCGAGCAGGGCATTGCCTACGGCACGAACTATGTCGGTGGCGTGACCCCCGGCAAGGGCGGCCAGACGCATATCGGCCTGCCGGTGTTCAACACCGTTGCCGAATGCGTCGAGCGCACGGGCGCCGATGCCTCGGTCATCTACGTGCCGCCGCCGTTCGCCGCCGACTCCATCCTGGAGGCGATCGACGCCGAGGTTCCGCTCATCATCTGCATCACCGAGGGCATCCCCGTCCTCGACATGGTGAAGGTGAAGCGCGCCCTCTCCGGCTCCAAGTCGCGCCTCATCGGCCCGAACTGCCCGGGTGTCATCACCCCGGAAGCCTGCAAGATCGGCATCATGCCCGGCCATATCCACAAGCGTGGTTCGGTCGGCATCGTGTCGCGCTCGGGCACGCTGACCTATGAGGCGGTGGCGCAGACCACGGCGGCCGGCCTCGGCCAGTCCACCTGCGTCGGCATCGGCGGCGACCCGGTCAAGGGCACGGACTTCCAGGAAGTCCTGGAGATGTTCCTTGCCGACGAAGAGACCAAGCAGATCGTCATGATCGGCGAGATCGGCGGCCAGTCCGAGATCATCGCGGCCGACTTCCTGGGCCGTGAGAACAAGCCGGGCTCCAAGAACTACAAGCCCGTCGTCGGCTTCATCGCCGGTGCGACCGCCCCTCCGGGCCGCCGCATGGGCCATGCCGGCGCCGTTATCTCGGGCGGCAAGGACACCGCGGAAGCCAAGATGGACGCCATGCGCGCCGCCGGCATCTTCGTGGCCGACAGCCCGGCCGCCCTAGGCTCGACCATGGTCAAGGCCGTCAAGGGCTGAGATCGGACAGGGAAGCGATGGGGTCGTACCAACGACAGATGTTGCAACAATGCGCCGTGGCCTCGGCTGCCGCGCATCCTTGCGGCATCCCATTTGCTTCCCGTTGCGCCTATGTTAACCGACGCCGCCCTGTAATGGGCGGCGTCGCGCATGTCGCGTGCCGTGCTGGCATGCCTACCTACGACGACACCGAACGAATGATGCCGCCCGCGACCCCGACAGGGCACGGGTGAGGAGGATCAAATGGCCGGAGTGGACATTCTCGCGAGCGTGATGACGGGGGCCAATGCCGCCTTCCTCGCCGATCTCTACGCGCGCTGGATCGAGAAACCCGATAGCGTCGACCCGTCCTTCGCCGAGCTTTTCGAAGCCCTGAACGAAGACGCCAAGGCCGTCCTGCTCGATGCCTCCGGTGCCTCCTGGCGCCCCCGCCCGCGCGGCGGCTTCGCGCCCGAGCCCGAAGCGCCGCCGGCACCCAAGGGTGGCAAGGGTGCCCCCGCTCCTGCCGCTGCCGCCGCGAAGGCCGACCCGGCCGCGAGCCGCCAGCAGGTGCTCGACTCCATCCGCGCCCTGATGTTCATCCGCGCCTATCGCGTGCGCGGCCATCTGGAAGCCCAGCTCGACCCGCTGCACCTGCAGGTGCCCAAGCCGCATCCTGAGCTGGATCCGAAGACCTACGGCTTCACCGAGGCCGATCTCGACCGCCCGATCTTCATCGACAACGTGCTCGGCCGCGAAAGCGCGACGATGCGCGAGATCATCTCGATCGTGCGCGCCAGCTATTGCGGCGCCATCGGCGTCGAGTTCATGCATATCCAGGACCCCGAGCAGAAGTCCTGGATCCAGCAGAAGTTCGAAGGCGCTCCCTGGACGACGAAGTTCAAGCCCGAGGACAAGAAGAAGATCCTGGGCCAGCTGACCGAGGCCGAGCATTTCGAGGCCTTCTGCGCCAAGAAATACGTCGGCACGAAGCGCTTCGGCCTCGAGGGCGGTGAAGCCACCATCCCCTCCGTCCTCGCCGTGATCGAGACCGCTGCCGTCAACGGCGTGAAGGAAATCGCGATCGGCATGGCCCATCGCGGCCGCCTGAATACCCTCGTGAACGTCGTGAAGAAGCCCTTCGTGAACGTTTTCGCCGAGTTCAAGGGCGGCTCCTACAAGCCCGACGACATCCAGGGCTCGGGCGACGTGAAGTACCACCTCGGCACCTCGACCGATGTCGAGATCCTGGGCAACAAGGTGCACCTCTCGCTCCAGCCGAACCCGTCGCATCTCGAGGTCGTGGACCCCGTGGTGGTCGGCAAGGTGCGCGCGCGCCAGGACATGGCGGGCGACACCAAGGGCCGCCGCTCGGTCATGGGCATCCTGCTGCACGGCGACGCGGCCTTCGCGGGCCAGGGCGTGGTCTATGAGACGCTCGCGATGAGCCAGCTCATCGGCTACCGCACGGGCGGCACCGTCCATATCATCACGAACAACCAGATCGGTTTCACCACCGTTCCGGCCCATGCCTATTCCGGCCTCTACGGCACGGACGTGGCCAAGTCGGTCCAGGCGCCGATCCTGCATGTGAACGGCGATGACCCGGAAGCGGTCGTCTTCGCCTCGCAGGTCGCGGCCGAGTATCGCATGACCTTCGGCGCCGACGTGGTGCTGGATATCGTCTGCTATCGCCGCCACGGCCATAACGAGAATGACGAGCCCGCCTTCACGCAGCCGCTGATGTATGCCCGCATCCGCGAGACGCCCACCATCCGCACCAAGTACGCCGCCAAGCTGGTGGCCGAGAAGGTGATGACGGAGGCCGAGGCCAAGGCGATGCTCGACGACTTCAACGCCAAGCTGGAAGAGGCCTTCCAGGCTTCCGCGAGCTTCAAGCCAAACAAGGCCGACTGGCTCGAGGGCCACTGGGCCGGCCTGAAGGCCGCCGGCAGCGACGAGGCCGAAGTCGAGGATCTGACCGCTGTTTCCGAGGATATCCTGAAGGAAGTCGGCGCGGCCCTGACCCGCGTGCCGGCCGATTTCACGGCCAATGGCAAGATCCTGCGCCAGCTTGAGGCCAAGAAGCAGTCCATCGACACGGGCGAAGGCATTGACTGGGCGACCGGCGAGGCGCTCGCCTTCGGCACGCTGATGCTCGAAGGCCATCGCATCCGCCTGTCGGGCGAGGACGTGCAGCGCGGCACCTTCAGCCATCGTCACTGCGTGCTGATCGACCAGAAGACGCAGGCCGAGTACATGCCGCTGAACAACATCCGCGAGGGCCAGCCGCGGATGGAAGCCTTCAACTCCCTCCTCTCGGAGATGGGCGTTCTGGGCTTCGACTACGGCTATTCGCTCGCGGACCCGAAGACGCTCGTGCTCTGGGAAGGCCAGTTCGGTGACTTCGCGAACGGCGCGCAGGTGGTGATCGACCAGTTCATCGCCTCCGCCGAGACGAAGTGGCTGCGCATGTCCGGCCTGGTGATGCTGCTGCCGCATGGCTATGAGGGCCAGGGCCCCGAGCACTCCTCGGCCCGCCTTGAGCGCTATCTGCAGCTCTGCGCCGAGAACAACATGGCGGTCTGCAACTTCACGACGCCGGCGAACTACTTCCACGCGCTTCGCCGCCAGATGAAGCGCAACTACCGCAAGCCGCTGATCGTGATGTCGCCGAAGTCCCTGCTGCGCCACAAGCTGGCCGTCAGCAGCCTCTCGGAATTCGGCCCGGGCAGCACCTTCCGCCCTGTCCTGCCCGAGATCGACGCGATCGAGCCCGCTAAGGTGAAGCGCGTCGTGCTCTGCACCGGCAAGGTCTATTACGACCTGCTGCAGGAGCGCCGCGACAAGGGCGTGAAGGACGTGGCCATCGTGCGCCTCGAGCAGATGTATCCCTTCCCGGAGAAGTCGCTCTCGGCCGAGCTGGCGAAGTACAAGAACGCCGAGGTCGTATGGTGCCAGGAGGAGCCGGAGAATGCCGGCGCCTGGAACTTCCTCGACCGGCGCATCGAAAAGGCCCTGAGCAAGATCGACATCAAGGGCAAGCGCCCGAACTATGTCGGCCGTGCGGCCGCGGCGAGCCCGGCCACCGGCCTCGCGAAGATCCATCAGCAGCAACAGGAGACCCTGGTGCGGGAAGCGCTGGGCCTCGCCTGACGGCGAGCCCAGCACCACCTACCCCTCCGCATCCGGCAAGAAGGCGACGAGAATGACCGATATCCTGGTTCCCACCCTGGGCGAGAGCGTGAGCAGCGCGACCATTGCGCGCTGGCTGAAGAAGGCGGGCGAGGCTGTGGCCGCCGACGAGGCCCTGGTCGAGCTGGAGACCGACAAGGTCACGGTCGAAGTGAACGCGCCGGCTGCTGGCGTGCTCGAGGCGATCGTGGCCCAGGAAGGCGCCGAGGTTGAGCCGGGCGCCGTGCTCGGCACCATCGCCGCCGGTGGCGCCGCCGCTGCCCCGAAGCCCGCCGCGCCGGCCGCCGCCCCTGCTGCTGCCGCCCCGGCCGAGCCGAAGGTCGAGGCGCCCCGCGCCGTGACCGGCCCCGTTTCCCGCCCGGGTGGCGGCGAGCATGCGCCGATGCCGGCCGCGGCCAAGCTGATGGCCGACAACAAGGTCGATGCCGCTTCGGTCGGTGGCACCGGCAAGGACGGCCGCATCACAAAGGGTGACGTGCTCGACTTCCTGGCCCGCCCGGCTTCTGCCGCCGCCCCGGCGGCCGCCGCCGCGGCCCCGGTGAAGCAGCGCAATCTCGAGGCGGGCGAAGAGCGGGTGAAGATGACCCGCCTGCGCCAGACCATCGCGAAGCGACTGAAGGAAGCCCAGAACACCGCCGCCATGCTCACCACCTTCAATGAGGTGGACATGAGCGCAGCGATGGCACTCCGCGCCGAGTACAAGGACGTCTTCGAAAAGAAGCACGGCATCAAGCTCGGCTTCATGTCCTTCTTCGTGAAGGCCTCGATCGCGGCGCTGAAGGAGTTCCCGGCGATCAATGCCGAGATCGAAGGCGACAGCGTCATCTACAAGAACTTCATCCACATGGGCATCGCCGTCGGTGGTCCGAACGGCCTGGTCGTCCCCGTGCTGAAGAACGCGCAGGACCTGTCCTTCGCCGGCATCGAGAAGGCCATCAACGGCTTCGGCAAGCGCGCCCGTGACGGCCAGCTCAAAATCGACGAGCTCGCCGGCGGCAGCTTCACGATCACCAATGGCGGCATCTACGGCTCGATGATGTCCACTCCGATCCTGAACCCCCCGCAGTCGGGCATCCTCGGGATGCACGCGATCAAGGAGCGGGCGATGGTCGTGAACGGCAAGATCGAGATCCGCCCGATGATGTATGTGGCCCTCTCCTATGACCACCGGATCGTCGACGGCAAGGAAGCCGTCTCCTTCCTGGTGCGCCTGAAGGAAGGCATTGAGGACCCGCGCCGTCTGATGCTCGACATCTGATCGGGGCTTAGGCACTGAATTGGGAGAGGCCGGAGGGGGAACCTTCCGGCCCTTTTCTATGCGACACGGGGAAGGCGCTGCCTTCCCGGACCCATCCGCCAAAGGCCTCAGGCCTTTGGAAACCCATTACTGATTGCGGGGTCCGGGGTGGTCACACCACCCCGGCTTCAGCGCCGCCCGGTGCTATCCGCCAACAAATTGCACCCCAGCACCGCCAGCAGGATCGCCAGCCCCGGCCAGAGTGCCGTCAGCGGCGCCGCGAAGACCATTTCCTGCGCATTGGCCAACATATTCCCCCAGCTCGCGGCGGGCGGGGTGATGCCAAGGCCAAGGAAGCTCAGCACGCTCTCGGCCAGGATGGCGCCGCCAACCGTCAACGCCGTCGCCACGGCCACGGGCGAGGCCAGGGCGGGCAGGACGTGCCGCCGCAGCAGCCGCGCCTCGGAAACGCCCAGGGCCCGCGCGGCGCGCACGTGGTCGCGCGCCAGCACGCTCAGGGCCCCTGCCCTCGCCAGCCGCGCGACACCCACCCAGCCGAAGCCGGCGAGGATGATCACGATGCGGATCATGTCCGTGGTCAACGCCCCGCGGTCGAGCCCGACCTTGGACGGGTCCATGGCGGCCAGCAGCACCAGCAAGGGCAGCGCCGGCAGGGCCAGGAGACCGTCCGCGAGGCGCATCAGCACAGCATCCACCCAGCCGCCGCGCCAAGCGGCGACGAGGCCGACCACGGTGCCGATGGTGGAGGCGACCAGCGCGGTGGCGAGGCCCACGCCGAGCGAGACGCGGGCGCCATCCATGAGGCGGAGCAGCACGTCACGCCCCAGGTCATCCGTGCCGAGCCAATGGGTCGCGCTGGGCGGCTCGAAACGGGCGAAGAGATCGGGCTCGTGCGGGTCGAGCCCGAAAAGGCGGGCGGCCAGCGGTGCCAGCAGCCCGGCAAGGGCGAGAAGGCCGAGCAGGGCAAGGCCGATCCCGCGCTTCATGAGCCTATCGGCCCAGCTCGATGCTGCCTTCCGGCTGCGGCGTGGCGAAAACGCCGTCGGCGAAGGCCTCTTCCCAGGAGCCGGTGGTGCTGGCCTTGGAATATTCCGTCGCCCGGTTCTCGAAGAAATTCGTGTGCTCGATGGCGTTGAGCATCTCGTCGAGCCAGGGCAGCGGGTTCTTCTCGATATTGTAGATCACGTCCATGCCGAGCTGCTGGAGCCGGCGATCGGCGATGAAGCGGATGTAGCGCTTCACCTCCTCCGAGGTCAGGCCCTGCACGTCGCCCATCTCGAAGGCGAGGTCGATGAAGGCATCCTCGTGCTCGACGATGGTCTTGCAGATCTCGGTGATCTCGCTGCGCAGCTCCTCCGTCCAGATCTCCGGGTTCTCCTGGATGAAGGTCCGGAAGAGGCGGATGATCGAGAGGCAATGCAGCGTCTCGTCGCGCACCGACCAGGTGACGATCTGGCCCATGCCCTTCATCTTATTGAAGCGCGGGAAGTTCAGGAGGATGGCGAAGGACGCGAAAAGCTGCAGCCCCTCGGTGAAGGCGCCGAAGGCCGCGAGCGTCTTCGCGATCTCCTTCTTCGAATCCACCGTGAAGGACTGCATGTAGTCGAACTTGTCCTTCATCTCCTTGTATTTGAGGAAGGCTTCGTATTCGGCTTCCGGGATACCGATAGTGTCCAGCAGATGCGAATAGGCCGCGATGTGGATCGTCTCGATATTCGAGAAGGCCGAGAGCATCATGAGCACTTCAGTCGGTTTGAAGACCTGGCTGTAGTGCTTCATGTAGCAGTTGTTCACCTCCACGTCCGACTGCGTGAAGAAGCGGAAGATCTGCGTGACGAGGTTGCGCTCCACGTCCGACAGGTTCTTCTGCCAATCCTTCACGTCATCTGCCATGGGCACTTCTTCCGGCAGCCAATGCACGCGCTGCTGCATCAGCCAGGCGTCATAGGCCCAAGGGTAGCGGAAGGGCTTGTAGACCGGGTTGCCGGTCAGAAGGTCCAGTCGGGCCGGCTGTTCGCCGGGAGTATGGCCGTCGGGCATCGTCAGCGCCTTGCAAGCTGGGGAGTGAGAGGCAGGCGGCTGCCTGGGCGGCCCCGGAAGGGCCGCGGCTTGGCCGCATTATGCCGGAAAAGAAGGGGGCCGGGAAAGCGCGGGCAGACCATGAGCCCGCGCCGCGCCCTCCCGGCCTTCGGGAGGGCCTGGGCCCCAGGCCAGCCTGGCCGGAGGCCAGGCCGTCACTGGCAGGCGAGGCATTCCTCGTAATTGTTGCTCTGCTCGCCGCCCGAGACCAGCGGCAGGGCCGGCTGCACCGCCGCCAGGGTCTCCAGCGTGGGCTGCACGGCGACCTTCTCGCTGATCGTATCCGCGCGCTGGATGGAGAGCGAACGGCAGTAATAGAGCGACTTCACGCCCTTCTTCCATGCCGAGTAATGGATCATGTGCAGGTCGCGCTTATGCACATTGGCCGGCAGGAAGAGGTTCACCGACTGGCTCTGGCAGATGAAGGGCGTGCGGTCGGCCGCATGCTCGATCACCCAGCGCTGGTCCAGTTCGATCGCGGTCTTGAAGACCAGCTTCTCCTGCTCGTCCAGGAAGTCCAGGTGCTGGACCGAGCCCTTGTTGACGGTGATCGTCGTCCAGACCTCGTCCGTGTCCTGTCCGTATTTCGCCAGCACCTTTTTCAGATACGGGTTGCGGACGATGTAGGAGCCCGAGAGCGTCTTGTGGTTGTAGACGTTGGCCGCCACGGGCTCGATGCCCGGCGAGGCGCCGCCGCAGATGATGGAGATCGAGGCCGTCGGCGCGATCGCCATCTTGTTCGAGAAACGCTCCATGATGCCGTATTCGGCGGCATCCGGGCAGGGCCCGCGCTCCTCGGCGAGCATCTTGGAGGCGAGGTCGGCCTGGGCACGGATGTGCTTGAACATCCGCTTGTTCCACACCTTCGCGATCACGCTCTCGAAGGGCACGTTCTGCTGCTGCAGGAAGGAATGGAAGCCCATCACGCCGAGGCCGACCGAGCGCTCGCGCATCGCGCTGTAGCGGGCCTTGGCCATGCTGTCCGGCGCGGTGTCGATGAAGTCCTGCAGCACATTGTCGAGGAAGCGCATCACGTCGGGGATGAACTGCGCCTCGTCCTTCCACTCGAACCAGGTCTCGAGATTGAGCGAGGAGAGGCAGCAGACCGCCGTTCGCTCCTTGCCATGCTGGTCGATGCCGGTGGGCAGGGTGATCTCGGAGCAGAGGTTCGAGGTCTTCACCTCGAGGCCCGCGAGCTTCTGGTGCTCGGGGCGGGCGTTATTCACATGGTCCGAATAGACGATATACGGCTCGCCCTGCTCGATGCGGGCGGTGAGGATGCGGATCCAGAGGCCGCGCGCCGAGATCTTGCGGATGACATGCCCATCCTTGGGGGAGGTCAGCGCCCATTCCTCGTCATTCTCCACCGCGCGCATGAAGGCGTCGGGGATCAGCACGCCATGGTGCAGGTTCAGCGCCTTGCGGTTCGGGTCGCCACCGGTGGGGCGGCGGATATCCACGAATTCCTCGATTTCCGGGTGGCTGACCGGCAGGTAGACGGCGGCCGAGCCACGGCGCAGCGAGCCCTGGGAGATGGCGAGCGTCAGGCTGTCCATCACGCGGATGAAGGGGACGATGCCCGAGGTCTTGCCGTTCTGGCCCACTTTCTCGCCGATGGAGCGCAGGTTGCCCCAATAGGAGCCAATGCCGCCGCCCTTGGCCGCGAGCCAGACATTCTCGTTCCAGAGGCCGACGATGCCGTCGAGGCTGTCATTGGCCTCGTTCAGGAAGCATGAGATGGGCAGGCCGCGCGTGGTGCCGCCATTCGAGAGAACGGGCGTCGCCGGCATGAACCAGAGCTTGGAAATATAGTCGTAGATGCGCTGGGAATGGGCCGCATCGTCGCCATAGGCGCTGGCGACGCGGGCGAAGAGGTCCTGATAGCTCTCGCCCGGCATCAGGTAGCGGTCGTCCAAGGTCGCCTTGCCGAAATCGGTCAGAAGGGCGTCGCGCGAATGGTCGACACGGACCTGACCGTGCCCCTCAAGCTGGACGGCATCAAACACGACGGAACTCCTCGAAAACACTCGCGGCCGGGCCGCGTCTTGGCGCCGATCCAAGCACAAGGCAGGGCCTGCTTCCACCACATATAGAGGGCTTGACGAGCCCGAACCCCAGATGCGGTAAGCCGGGCTGTTGCCTTCCAGTCACAGGCAAACGGCGAGATGCGCAATGAGTTTCGGCGCGGGCGGGAAACGAAACTCTCCCCAGCGCCGCGATTCATGCGGCTGTTGCACTACTTGCGAGGAGGGCATGGCTGGCGCCGGAACGCTCTCCGCCAAGCCGCCTAACCCGACGAAAAAACATGGCAGGGCCTTCCCCGCCGCGACGAGTCGCCACAGCCGCCGACTCGCGCGCTGTCAGCCCGCCTCGACCTGGGCGATTCCCGGCAGCACCTTCATGGCCTGCGCGAGCCTGGGCGAGACATTGAAGCGGCCCGGCAGCGCCAGTTCCACCTCCTGGCCGGGGCCGAGGCGCGGGATGATGATGACCGTGCCCTTCCCCCGGCCCTCGCGCTCCAGCAGATCGCGCACCAGGGGCACGGCCTCCTCCTTCTCGATCCAGAGGCGAAGCTCCTGGCCGATCGATTGCGCGGCCTCGTCCAGCGGCGAGATGTCGGAGGCCGTCAGGCGCAGCGCCTCGCCCTCCATCCGCGCCTCGGCCGTGATCAGGATGGCGGTGCCTTCCGTGAGATGCTGGCGCGAGCGCAGCAGCACCTCGGAGAAGCAGGTCACTTCGGTGCTGCCGGAAGCGTCGGTGATCTTCACCCAGGCCATGCGGCTGCCGGTCTTGGTGGTGCGCTCCTTGCTGTTCACCACGGTACCGGCGAGACGCACGCGCGCCGCGCCGCCCTCGGCCTTCTCCGCCACCTTCACGATGGGGGTCACGCCGAGCTTGCGCAGCACGGGCTTGTATTCGTCGAGCGGATGCGCCGAGAGGTGGAAGCCCACGGCCTCCTGCTCCTGCGAGAGCTTCTCCAGCGTCGGCCAGTCCGTGACATTGGGCAGGCGCAGGGGTTCGTCGCCCCCGCCCCCGCCGAACAGGCCGATCTGGTTCGAGCCCCGCTCCTCCGCACTCGCCTGGGCGCGGCGCATCAGCACCTCGGCGCCGGCGAAGACCTTGGCACGATTAGGCTCCAGGCTGTCGAAGGCGCCGGCGCGGGCCAGGTTCTCGACCTGCATCTTGTTGAGCAGCTTGGGGTCCACGCGCCCGGCGAAATCGGCGAGGCTCTTGAAGGGCTTCCCGGCATCGCGGGCGGCCACCATGTCCTTCATCGCGCCCAGGCCCACGCGCTTCACGGCGGCGAGGGCGAAGCGGATGCATTCCTTCCCGTCCTCCCGGAACTCCACCGAGAATTCGGCGCGGCTCTTGTTCACATCGGGCGGCAGGACGGGGATGCCGAGGCGCGAGGCCTCCTGGAGGCAATTCGCGAGCTTGTCGGTCTTGTCGAGATCGAGCGACATCAGCGCCGCCATGAAGGCGACCGGGTAATTCGCCTTCAGCCAGGCCGTCTGATAGGCGACGAGCGCATAGGCCGCGGCATGGGACTTGTTGAAGCCGTAATCGGCGAAACGCTCCATCAGGTCGAAGATCTCGCCGGCCTTGGCCGGGTCGATGCCGTTCTTCACCGCGCCTTCGGAGAAGATGACGCGCTGCTTCTCCATCTCCGCGCGGATTTTCTTGCCCATGGCGCGGCGCAGCAGGTCGGCGCCGCCGAGCGAATAGCCCGCCAGTTCCTGGCTGATGGACATGACCTGCTCCTGATAGACCAGGATGCCATAGGTTTCTTCCACGAGGCTACGCATCTTGGGATGCGGCGCCTCCCAGGGCTCGCCATGCTTGCGGGCGCAATAGGCGGGGATATTGGCCATTGGGCCCGGGCGATAGAGCGCGACCGCCGCGATGAGATCCTCGAAACGGTCGGGCTTCATCATGCGCAGAACGTCGCGCATGCCCTGGCTTTCGAACTGGAACACGCCGGCCGCGTCGCCCTTGGCCAGCATCTGATAGGTCTTGGCGTCGTCGAGCGGGAGGTGGTCAATATCCACCTCCACATCCTGCTCCTTCAGGTATTGCAGCGCGCGCTGGATGACGGTGAGGGTCTTCAGCCCGAGGAAGTCGAACTTCACCAGCGACGCGCTCTCGACGTATTTCATCGAGTATTGCGTGACGAGGAAGTCCGAGCGCGGATCGCGATAGAGCGGCACGATGTCGATCAGCGGCGTGCGGCCGATGACGACGCCGGCCGCATGGGTCGAGGCGTTGCGGTAGAGGCCTTCGAGGGGCAGCGCGGTTTCGAGCAGGCGCGCGACGGTCTCGTCCGTGTCGCGCATTTCCTGCAGCCGGGGCTCGCCGTCGATCGCCTGTTGCAGCGTGACGGGCTTGGCCGGGTTGAAGGGGATCAGCTCGGCGATCTTGTTCACCTGGCCGAAGGGCAGGCCCATGACGCGCCCCACGTCGCGCACCACGGCCTTGGCCTGGAGACGACCGAAGGTGATGATCTGGCCCACACGGTCGGCGCCATATTCGCGGCGGACGTATTCGATGACCTCTTCGCGCCGGTCCTGGCAGAAGTCGATGTCGAAATCCGGCATCGAGACGCGCTCGGGGTTCAGGAAGCGCTCGAAGAGAAGGCCGAAGCGGATCGGATCCAGGTCGGTGATGGTCAGCGCCCAGGCGGCGACGGAACCCGCGCCCGAACCACGGCCCGGCCCGACGGGGATGCCCTGTTCCTTCGCCCATTGGATGAAGTCGGCGACGATGAGGAAGTAGCCCGAGAAACCCATCTGGGCGATGATGCCCAGTTCGTAATCGAGGCGCTTGTGATACTCGGCGCGCTGTTCCGGCGTCGCCTCCATGGCGTCCAGCCGGCGGTCGAGCCCCTTGCGCGCCATGTCGAAAACCGTCTCGGTCTCCGTCATGCCCGGCTGCACCTTCGGGCAGAGCGGCAGTTCCGGCTTCTTGGTCTCGGCCATGACGGCGCAGCGCTTCGCGATGGCGAGCGTGTTGTCGCAGGCCTCGGGCAGATCGGCGAAGAGCGCCCGCATCTGCTCGGCCGATTTGAAATAGGCCTCGGGCGAAACGTGGCGGCGCTCCGTCTCGGCCAGGGTGCGGCCCTCGGCGATGCAGAGCAGCGCATCATGCGCCTCATGCATCTCGGGCTTGGCGAAATAGACGTCATTGGCCGCGACGATCGGCAGTTCGGCATCGTCGGCCAGGGCCAGCAGGCCGGGCTCGACGGCCTTGTCGAGATCGGTGCCGTGGCGGGTCAGCTCCACCGCCAGGCGGTTGGGGAAGGCCGCCTTCAGCCGGTTGAGCAGGGCGACGGCCTGCTCCCGCCGCCCTTCGGCCAGAAGCCGTGCGATGGGGCCGTTCGAGCCGCCGGTGAGCAGGAAGAGCCCCTCGGCATTCTCCTCGATCTGCTGGAGCGTGACGGCCGCCTTGCCCGAGGCATCGTCGCGCAGATAGCCGAGGGAGGAGAGGCGCTGGAGGTTCTTCAGCCCCGTCGGGTCCATGGCCAGGACGACGAGCGGGTCGGGCGTCAGGCGCTGGAAATCCACACGCTCATCGGTCTCGGCCCGCGATAGGCCGAGTTGGCAGCCCATGATCGGCTGCACGCCCTTGCCGGAGCAGTATTGGGCGAATTCCAGGGCGCCGAAGCAATTGGCCGTATCGGTCAGGGCCACGGCCGGCATGCCGGCGTCCTTGGCCATGCCGGCGAGCTTGTCGGCCTTGATGGCCCCCTCGCTGAGTGAATAGGCGGAGTGGACGTGGAGGTGAACGAAGCTGTCGGCCATGGCCGCAGCCTAGCACAGTCGCGCCCGGCGGGCATTGCCCGATGGCGCGCGGGCGCGCAGCATCGCCCGCATGCCGGATGCCACACCACAGGACCTCGCCCTGCTCCGCCGTTGCTTCGCTGCCGCGGAAGCGGCCCGGAAGGCCGGCAATCACCCTTTCGCCGCCCTACTGGCCGATGAAACGGGCGCGGTACTGATCGAGGCGGGCAATGCCTTCGGCGACACGCATGACGCCACCGCCCATGCCGAGCGCCTGGTCGCCACCGAGGCGAGTCGCCGCTTCGGGGCCGAGCGGCTGCGGCGCTGCACTCTCGTCACCTCGGCCGAGCCCTGCGCCATGTGCGCTGGGGCCACCTATTGGGCGGGGATCGGGCGCGTGGTCTACGGCCTCTCCGAGCATCGGCTGAAAGAGGAGATCGGGCCGCATCCCGAGAACCTGACGCTCGACCTGCCCTGCCGCACCGTCTTCGCCGCCGGGCAGCGCGAGGTGGCCGTCATCGGCCCCTTGCTGGAGGAGGAGGCCCTGGTGGCGCATCGGGGCTTCTGGGCCCTGCCATGACCGCTCCGGTCCGGCCGGCGGGCGAAGGCGCCGCCGTGGTCTTCGGCGTACTGGCCGTGATCATGTTCAGCAGCAATTTCGTCGCCACCCGGCATGGGCTCGCGCATGGTCTCGGCCTGCCGGAACTGGCGCTGATCCGTTACGGCGTCTCGGGCCTCATCGCCCTGCCGCTGCTGCTGCGTCTGGGGCTCGGGGGGCTTTCCTGGAAGCAGGTGGCGCTGCTGGTGGCGCTGGGCGGCATTCCCTATTTCCTCTTCACCGCCATCGGCCTGCTCTTCGCCCCCGCGAGCCATGCGGCGGTGCTGAACCCCGGCGGCGTGGTGACGGCGGCGCCGCTGCTCGGCTGGCTGCTGCTGCGGGAAAGGCCCTCGCGCAACGTGCTGCTCTGCCTGCCCATTCTCCTGGCCGGGCTGCTGCTGGTGGGCGGTGCCGGGCTGATGAAGGGCGCGCCCGGCGCCTGGATCGGCGATCTCATCCTCTATGCCAGCGGCGTGCAATGGGCCTGCTACGGCATCGCGCTTCGGGCCTGGAACGTGCCGGGGCTGCGAGGGGCCGCGATCATCACCGCGGGCTCCCTCCCCTGGCTGCCCATCCAGGTGCTGGCGCTGGGGCCGGCGGAATCCATCTCGCCCATTCTCGCCAATCCGGAAGCGGCGCTGATCCAGGTCGTCTTCCAGGGGCTCGTCGTGGGAGTGGGCGGCACCGCGCTCTATTCCGTCGCCCTCTCCCGCCTCGGGCCGGCGCGGGCGGCCATGTTCCCGCCGCTCGTCCCCGCCCTCGGCACGCTCTGGGCGGCGCTCCTGCTGGGCGAGGTGGTGACGCTGCCGCAGGTGATCGGCGCCGCGCTGGTCATCCTCGGCATGGTCATCGGCACCAGGCGGTGACCAATGCTTGACGCGGCGCGCGGGATACCCGATTTCAACCCGTAACGATAAAACGGGAGAACGGGCGATGCGGAGAAGAGCCTTTGTGGGTGCGGGCGCCCTGCTTCTGGCCGGAGGCCGCACGGCCTTTGCGCAGCACGCTCATCACGGCGCCCCGCCGCCGCCCGATCAGCTCACCGCCCTGCGCGCTCCAGGCCCCGTCACGCTCACGCCCGAGCAACTCGCCCAGCGCGGCCTGGAAAGCCCTGCCCCGCCGGGCCCGCCGGGCCGTTGGGAGGCCCGGGCGCCGCTTCCCCTGCCCCGCAGCGAGATGGCCTGGGCCACGGCTTGGGAGGGGAAGATGCATATCCTCGGCGGCTATGCCGAGCAGCGGGTCGACCGGCCCTATCACCATGTCTATGACCCACGGGCCGATCGCTGGAGCGAGGCGGCCCCCATCCCGGTCGGGGCCAATCATGTGGGCGTGGTGGCCGATGCGGGGCGGATCTACGCGCTGGGCGGCTTCACCGAGCAGAACCGCGCGGCTCATGACGGCGCCTTCGCCTATGAGGTCGCCTCTGACCGTTGGACGCGCATCGCCCCCCTCACCCGCGCACGCGGCGCCGCCGGCGTGGTGGCGCTGAACGGCAAGATCCACATCATCGGCGGTGCGGCCGACCCGGCGCGCGAACGGGCCTCCATCGGCTGGCACGAGGTCTATGACCCGCAGACCGACCGCTGGGAGCAACGCAAGGCCCTGCCCGGCGCGCGGGACCATGTGGGCATCGTCGCCCATAACGGCGTGATCCATGTCATCGGCGGGCGATTCAACACCTTCGAGTTCAATACCGGCCTGCACCACGTCTATCTGCCCGAGCAGGACCAGTGGGTGACGCGCGCTCCCTTGCCCAGCGTGCGTTCGGGCCACGGGCTCGTGGTGGTCAACGGCCGCTTCTATGCCATGGGCGGCGAGACGGGCCGCTTCGAGAACGGCACGCTGACCGGCACCGTGCATGGCCAGATGGAGAGCTATGACCCGGCGACCGATACCTGGCAGTCCCATGCCCCCATGCCCACGCCACGGCACGGGCTGGGCGCCGTGGCGCTCGAGGGGCGCATTCATGTGGCGGGCGGCGGGCCGGTGGTCGGCGGCGGCATCCAGTCCTCGGTGCATGAGGCTTTCCTGCCGGGTTGAAAGCCAGCGGCGAAAATAGCCATTGCCATCGGCGCGGGGGGCGTGCCTCTAGGGGCCATGCCGCTCGTGACCGTGATCGTTCCCAACTACAACCACCGCCCCTATCTCGCCGAACGGCTGGACAGCCTCTTCGCTCAGCGCTTCGAGGATTACGAAGTGCTGCTGCTCGACGATGCCTCGACCGACGAGAGCCCTGCCTTCCTCGCCACCTATCGGGACCATCCCAAGGTCAGCGGCGTCATCCTGAACAGCGAGAATTCAGGCAATACCTTCCATCAATGGAAGAAGGGCATCGCCGCGGCCAAGGGGCGCTACATCTGGCTCGCGGAGTCCGACGACCGCACCGCGCCCACATTGCTGCCGAGCTTGGTCGCCAAGCTGGAGGCCGACCCATCCTGCGTGCTCGCCTATTGCCAGTCCCGCCGCATCGACAAGGATGGACAGGTGATCGGCGATTGGCGCGGCTGGACGGAGCCCCTCGCCCCCGGCCTCTATGACCGCGACTTCGACATGGATGGCGCTGGCTTCGCCGAGCGCCTGCTGCTCCATCGCAACGTCATCCCCAATGCCAGCGCGGTGCTCTTCCGGCGCGACGCCTATCTGGCCAGCGGCGAGGCCGACCCTTCCATCCGCTATTGCGGCGACTGGTTCGTCTGGCTGAAGCTCGCCATGCAGGGGCGGATCGCCTTTCATGCCCAGGCGCTCAACGATTTCCGGCAGCACGACAAGAGCGTCATCGCCACGCGCCGGGCGACGAGCGGCGAGATCTTCCGCAAGAAATACGACCTGATCATGCGCCAGGCCTTCGACCGGCATCTCGATGGGATGAGCGGCCCCGGCACGGACGCCGTCCGCCGCAAGAACCGCGCGCTGCTGCGGCAGGAAGCGGCGAGCGAAGGGCTGCTGCTGGCGCGGCACAAGCAGGCCGAGGCGGCCGCCTATTTCGCCATGGCCCGGGACGGTGCCCCTGCGGGCGAGCGGCTGGCGCTCTCGCTGCGGCGGCTATGGGCGGGGCTGCGCGGGCGGTAGCTGCCACTTTCCGTCAGCAGCCGCAGGCATCATGCTGGGCGCATGTCGCGCTCCGCCCGCCTGCTCGAACTCCTCCAGCTCCTCCGCCGGCATCGCCACCCGGTGAGCGGGCAGGTGCTGGCCGGCGAGCTGGGAATCTCCCTGCGCAGCCTCTATCGCGACATCGCGACGCTTCAGGCCCAGGGCGCCGATATCCTGGGCGAGGCTGGGGTCGGCTATCTGCTGCGGCCCGGCTTCATGCTGCCGCCGTTGATGTTCGCGGAGGAGGAGTTGGAGGCGCTGGTGCTCGGCTCGCGCTGGGTGGCCGAACGGGCCGACCCGCGGCTGGCCAACGCGGCGCGCAATGCGCTGGCCAAGATCGCCGCCGTGCTGCCCAGCGATCTTCGGGAAGCACTGCCCACGACGGGCCTTCTCGTCGGCCCCGCGCCCGAGGTGCCGCCGGAGCCCGATCTCGCGCTACTGCGCCAGGCGATCCGCAGCGAGCGCAAGCTCATCATCCGCTATCGTGACCCCAAGGGCGAGGAGACGCAGCGCGTGCTCTGGCCCTTTGCCCTGGCCTGGTTCGAGCGCGTACGGCTGCTGATGGGCTGGTGCGAGTTGCGGCAGGATTTCCGCGCCTTCCGCACCGACCGGATCATCGCCGCCGAGCCGAGCGAGGAGCGCTATCCGCGCCGCCGCGCGTTGCTGCTGAAGGAATGGCGAGAGAAGGAGGGCATTACACGCTCCTGACAAAAACTGTCAGCATCCCGTGAGAAGCTTCGCTCCACCAAACAAGGAGCAAGCCGATGTTCACACCCGACCTGACCATCCTCTACGTCACCGATGCCGAAGCCAGCGCCCGTTTCTACACGCGTCTGCTGGGCCGCGAGCCTGTCGAGGCCTCGCCCGGCTTCGCGCTCTTCGTCTTCGAGGGCGGGCACAAGCTGGGGCTCTGGCGCCGCGACGGGGTCGTCCCGCCCGCCACGATGACCGGCGGCGGCACGGAGCTCTGCTTCCTGGCCGAGGACGACGCGGCCCTTGAAGCGTGCCATGCCGAGTGGGTGGCGCAGGGCCTGAAGATCATTCAGGCGCCGGTGGCGATGGAGTTCGGCACGACCTTCACGGCCCTGGATCCGGACGGGCATCGACTCCGGGTGCGCGTGCGGGAGGGGTAATCGTCAAGGCGCCAAGGCAGGGGCATCGAGGGGGCAGTCATAGGTCGCCACGAGATAGACCCCTGGCCGCAAGCGCATCGTCGCCACGATCGGGCAAGCGAGTTCCATGCGGGGCCGCCAGGCTTCCGCGCCCTCGATCGTCATGCTGCGGTCCTGGCTGTCGGCGATGAGATAGGCATCGTTGCCGCCGGTCAGTGCCGTGCCCCAGCGATCCCAACGGGTAATGATAGCGTCGCGCCCTTCCGCCTGACGCAACATCTCCTCATGGGCGCGGGACCAGACCAGGAACCACGCCTCGTCCGCATACCGACGCGACAGTTCATATGTCATGGGAGCCAGGAGCAAAGCCGCCACGCAGATTGCCGCCCGCGCGCGGCGTCCGGCGCGGATAGCGATGATGAGCGCGACCAGCACCACGAGGCCCAGCGTCGGCAGCAGCATCATGCTCAGCATGAAGGCGCCGAAATCGCGTGACATCCCGAATCCCGCCGATAACAGCAGCAACAAAAGCGCGGGTATCGAACGAAGCAGGCGGACCCGGGAGGCCTTCACCGCACTGCCAGCGCCTCCCTCGCAATCGCCGCGACCCGGCCCGGCAGCCCGCCCAGTTCCTTCTCCCGCGCGATCAGCACCAGCCGCCGCATCAGCGCAGGCCCCGGCAACCTGTGCTGGCTCATTCCCGTCAGGTCAGCGCCATCGAGGCAGAGCGGCGTGGTGATGGCCCAGCCGAGCCCCGCCACGGCCGCCGCGTTCAGCGCCTGCGGCGTGTCGAATTCCTGCCGGCGGGGAATGTCGAGCCGCAGCCGCCGCAAATGCCGCTCGATCTCGATACCCGTCAGGGAGCGGGCCGAGAAGCGCAGCAGCGGCAGGGCCTCGGCCAGGACGAGCAGATCGGCCGGGCGTTCGGGCGGCGGGAGGTTCTCGGGGCAGAGGAGAATATAGGGCTCCTCATGCAGCAACTCGCGCTCCAGCCCTTCGACATCCTGAAGCTCGTCGGCGCCGATGAAGAGGTCGAGCTGCCGCGTCAGCAGCGCCGTCGCATGGCTGGCGGTGAGGCCGGAGAGGATCGAGCTCTGTTCGGCCATATCCTTGAGGAAGGCCGCCAGCGGCGCGCTCAGCCGATGCGTCAGGCTATCGACCAGCCCGAGCCGCAGAAGCGGCAATTTCTCCCGCCCCGCCTGATGCAGCAGTGGCCCGATCTGCCGCGCCTCGGCCAAAAGCATGCTCGCCCGCTGGCGCAGGATGGAGCCCGCCGTGGTCAGCCCAATCGGCCGCAGCGCCCGGTCGAAGAGCCTGGTGCCGAGCCGCGCCTCCATCTCCGCGACGCTCTGCGACACCGCCGGCTGGGTCAGGCCCAATTGCCGCGCGGCCGGGGCCATCCCGCCCGCATCGCAGACGGCGAGGAAAATCTCGAGCCCGCGCAGGTCGAAGGCGAGGCTTATAGTCGGCGGCGGCATCTTAGGGTCCGGGCGTGATCTATAGGCAGAAGTTATATTCCTCATGCCCATGGCCGCGCTACCCTGACGAGGCACCGTGCCGCGAGGGTTTGGCCTTTGTTCGCCGATAAATATTCGATCTTTTCCGTCATCGCGCAGGCCTTCAACGGCCAGCGCGGCTGGAAGCCCGCCTGGCGCGACGTGGCGCCCCAGGATGAGTATGACGTGGTCATCATCGGCGGCGGCGGTCATGGCCTCTCCACCGCGCATTACCTGGCGAGCCGCTTCGGCGTCACCAGGGTCGCGGTGCTGGAGCGGGGCTATATCGGCTCGGGCAATATCGGGCGGAACACGACCATCATCCGCTCCAACTACCTGCTGCCCGGCAATACGGCCTTCTACGAGCTCTCGATGAAGCTCTGGGAAGGGCTGGAGCAGGATATCAACTACAATGCCATGGTCAGCCAGCGCGGCGTGCTGAACCTCTATCACAGCGACGGCCAGCGCGACGCCTATGCCCGGCGCGGCAATGCCATGCGGCTCGCGGGCGTGGATGCGGAACTGCTGGATGCGGCGGCTGTCGAGAAGATGTTGCCCTTCCTCGACCGCGACAATGCGCGCTTCCCCATCAAAGGCGGGCTGATCCAGCGGCGCGGCGGCACGGTGCGGCATGATGCCGTGGCCTGGGGCTATGCCCGCGCGGCCGACCGTCGCGGCGTGGACATCATCCAGCATTGCGAGGTCACGGGCATCAAGTTGGAGAATGGCCGCGCCGTGGGTGTGGAGACCTCGCGCGGCCCGATCCGGGCGAAGAAAATCGCCATGGCCGCCGCCGGCAATTCCTCGACCGTCGCCGCCATGGCCGGGTTGCGCCTGCCGATCGAGACGCATGTGCTGCAGGCCTTCGTCTCTGAGGGCATCAAGCCTTTCATCGACGGCGTGGTTACTTTCGGCGCCGGGCATTTCTATATCAGCCAATCCGACAAGGGGGGGCTGGTCTTCGGCGGCGATATCGACGGCTACAATACCTACGCCCAGCGCGGGAACCTTCCCGTGGTCGAGGACGTGCTGGAATCAGGCATGGCGCTGATGCCGCGTATCGGCCGGGTGCGGCTGCTGCGGCAATGGGGCGGGCTGATGGATATGTCGATGGATGGCTCGCCCATTATCGACCACACGCCGATCCAGGGCCTCTATCTCAATGCCGGCTGGTGCTACGGCGGCTTCAAGGCCACGCCCGCCAGCGGCTATTGCTTCGCCCATCTCATCGCGCGCGACGAGCCGCATGAGGTGGCGCGCGAATTGCGCCTCGACCGCTTCGCCAAGGGCCTGGTGGTCGATGAAAAAGGCATGGGCGCCCAGCCCAACCTGCACTGAGGACGCCGCGAGATGCGCATCAACTGCCCCTGCTGCGGTGAACGCGGCCCCGAGGAATTTTCCTATCTGGGCGACGCCTCACTGCGCCGCCCCGCCCCCGAGGCGAGCGAGGCCGAATGGGCCGACTACGTCTACCTGCGCGAGAACCCTTCAGGCCGCTTCAGGGAACTCTGGTATCACAGCGCCGGCTGCCATGCCTGGCTCGTGGTGGAGCGGGACCTGCGCACGCATGAGATTTTCAGCGTCGAATTCGCCCGGGATGTCGCCATGAAGGGAGGCGCGGCATGAGCCAGAAATCCCGCCTGGCCCATGGCGGCCTGATCGACCGCTCGACGCGGCTTCGCTTCTCCTTCGATGGCAGCACCTACGAGGGCCATCCGGGCGATACGCTCGCCTCGGCGCTGCTGGCCAATAACGTCCGCCTCGTCGGGCGCTCCTTCAAGTATCACCGCCCGCGCGGCTTCCTTTCCGCCGGGCCGGAGGAGCCCAATGCGCTCGTCGAGTTGCGTGATGGCGACAGGCGCGAGCCCAATACCCGCGCGACCGTCGCCGAGCTTTTCGACGGCCTCACCGCCCGCAGCCAGAACCGCTTCCCTTCGCTGCGCTTCGACCTGATGTCGGTGAATTCGCTGCTCTCGCCGATTTTCGCTGCCGGCTTCTACTACAAGACCTTCATGTGGCCCGCCTCCTTCTGGGAGAAAGTCTATGAGCCGCTGATCCGCCGCGCCGCGGGCCTCGGCCGCGCCGCCGAGGGGCATGACCCGGACAGCTACGAGAAGGCCACCGCGCATTGCGACGTGCTGGTCATCGGCGGCGGCGCCACCGGCCTCATGGCGGCCCTGGCTGCCACGCGCTCCGGTGCCCGCGTCATTCTCTGCGAGGAGGATTTCCTGCTCGGCGGACGCCTGCTGGCCGAGCGCCAGACCATCGAGGGCAGGCCCGCGCTGGAATGGCTGCGCGCCGTCGAGGCTGAGTTGGAAGCCGCGCCCGAATGCCGCATCTTGCGCCGCACCTGCGTCTTCGGCGTCTTCGACGGTGCGCAAGCTGCCATCGAGAGAGTTTCGGACCACCTCCCCGTTCCGCCGCCCTTCCAGCCGCGCCAACGCATGTGGCGCATCCATGCGCGGCGCACCGTGCTGGCGGCCGGTGCCATCGAGCGCCCGCTGGTCTTCGGCGATAACGACCGCCCCGGCGTGATGCTGGCGGGCGCGGTGCGGACCTATCTCAACCGCTATGGCGTCACGCCCGGCCAGCAGGCCGTGGTCTTCGCCAATAATGACGATGCCGCGCGCACGGTGGCCGATCTCCATGCGGCAGGCGTGGCCGTGGCCGCCCTTGTCGATGCCCGCGCTGAGCCGGGAGCGGAAATCCGCGCCATTGCCGAAGCGGCGGGCGCCAGGCTCATCACCGGCGGTGCCATCACCCGCGTGCGTGGCTCCACGGCGCTCAAGGGCGTGGTCGCGACGGGGGCCGACGGGCGCGAGGTGGCCTTCGATTGCGACCTGCTCGCCATGTCCGGGGGCTGGAGCCCCTCGGTGCATCTCACGGCGCATCACAATGGCAAGCCGGTCTGGAACGAGAAGCTCGCCGCCTTCCTGCCCGGCGCGACGCCGCCCGGCATGAGCGTCGCGGGGGCCGCCAATGGTGCCTTCGCCCTGGCCGATTGCCTCGCGACCGGCGCCGAACTCGGCACCCGCGCGGCCGCCGAGGCCGGGTTCCAGACCACCGCTCCCGCCATTCCCTCGACCCCGCCGGAGAGCACGGCCATCACGCCGCTCTGGCGCGTGAAGGGCGGCAAGGGCAAGGCGCTAGTCGATTTCCAGCACGACGTGGCCGCAAGCGATGTGGAACTCGCCCATCGCGAAGGCTTCCGCGCCGTCGAGCATCTCAAGCGCTACACCACGCTCGGCATGGCGACCGACCAGGGCAAGACCGCCTCGGTCAACGGCCTGGCGCTGATGGCGGAGCTGACCGAGAAGAGCATCCCCGATACGGGCACCACGCGCTATCGCCCGCCCTATACGCCCGTCTCGCTCGGCGCCCTCGGTGGCGCGCATCGCGGCAAGGAATTCCGCCCGACGCGCCTCACGCCGACGCATGACTGGGCGAAAGAACAAGGCGCCGTCTTCGTCGAGGCCGGCTACTGGATGCGCGCGCAATATTTCCCGCAGCCCGGCGAGAATGACTGGCTCACCACCGTGAACCGCGAAGTTCTCGCCGTGCGCCAGGATGTCGGCTTCTGTGACGTCACCACCCTCGGGAAGATCGACATCCAGGGTGCGGATGCCGCGACCTTCCTCGAGCGCGTCTATGTCAATTCCTGGAAGAACCTCCCCATCGGCCGCGCGCGCTACGGCGTGATGCTGCGCGAGGACGGGTTCGTCATGGATGACGGCACCACGGCGCGGCTCGGAGAGAACCATTTCCTCATGACCACGACGACGGTGAATGCCGCCAAGGTCATGCAGCATCTGGAACTCTGCGCGCAGTGGCATTGGCCGGAGCTGGATGTGCAGCTCTCCTCCGTCACCGAGCAATGGGCGCAGATCGCCGTCGCGGGGCCGAATAGCCGCAAGACCATCGAGGCCCTGCTCGACCCCGGCCAGGATATTTCCGACGCCGCTCTGCCCTATATGGGCTGCGGGCCGATCCATATCGGCGGGGTGGAGGGACGGTTGTTCCGCCTCTCCTTCTCCGGTGAACTGGCCTATGAAATCGCGCTCCCGGCACGCTACGGCGATGCGCTGGCCCGCGCGCTGCATGCGGCGGGTGCGACGCCCTATGGCACCGAGGCGCTGGGCGTCATGCGTGTCGAGAAGGGCCATGCGGCGGGCAATGAACTGAACGGCCAGACCACCGCCTACGATCTGGGCCTCGGCAAGATGGTCTCGAAGAAGAAGGACTTCATCGGCCGCGCCATGGCCGCGCGCGCCGCGCTGGTCGATCCGGCGCGGATGCGGCTCGTGGGCTTCAAGCCGGTGGACAAGGCGCAGCGGCTCTATTCCGGCGCGCATTTCATCACCAAGGGCCAGGAAGCCACTACGGCGAACGACCAGGGCTTCATGACCTCGGTCTGCTTCTCGCCCAATCTCGGCCACTGGATCGGCCTCGGCCTTCTGAAGAACGGCCCTGAGCGGATCGGTGAGATCATCCGCGTCGCCGACCCGCTGCGCGGCTTCGATTTCGAGGCCGAGGTCTGTTCCCCCGTCTTTGTCGATCCCGAAGGGAAGCGCCTGCATGGTTGAGCTCGCCCCCCGCCCGGCCATCACCCTTCCCACCGGCCGCCACGGCATCCAGGAAGGGCCGGCCGGCGTTACCATCGCGCTCGTCGAAGGGCTCTCGCTCGTCTCCATCGCCGCGCGGAAGGGCCAGGCGGCGGCGCTGGTCGCGGTCATCGAGCGCGGCTATGGGCTGAGCCTGCCCATGACGCCGCATCGCGTCGGCGGCGCGCGGCAGGCTTTCGTCTGGGCCGGGCCGGAGCAGTGGCTCGCCCTCGGCACGCCCGGCTTCGCGGCGGCGCTGACGGCCGATCTGGACGGGCTCGCGAGCGTCGTGGACCAGTCCGACGGCCGGGTGCTGCTGCGCCTTTCGGGCCCGCGCGTGCGCGAGGCGCTGGCCAAGGGCCTCGCCATCGACCTGCATCCGCGCGCCTTCGGCCCCGGCCAGACGGCGATCAGCCAGATCGCGCATGTTGGTGTACAGATCTGGCAGATCGCCGATGACGCCTACGAAATCGCCGCCTTCCGCGGCTTCGCCGGCACCCTCATCCACGCCCTGCTGGAAATGTCCGCCGAATACGGCGTGGATTTTAACCGATAGAAAAAAGATGGGGGTCTCCGGGGGAATTCCTTCCCCCGGAACTTTTCCCTACTTCCGCCCCGCAATCGCCCGATGCTCAAGCCGCGACAGGACGCGGACCACCGGCCAAAGCAGGATGAAATAGGCGATCGCTGCCGCCACAATGGGCGTCGCGTTATAGGTCACCGCCTGGGCCTGACGCGCCTGGAAGAGCAGTTCCGGCAGGGCCACGACGGAGGCCAGCGAGGTGAGCTTCACCACTTCCAGCGTATTGCTGACGAGGTCGGGCAGCACGTTGCGCACCGCCTGGGGCAGCACGACGAGCATCATCGACTGCCAGGGCTTCAGCCCCAGCGCGCGGGCCGCCTCGGGCTGGCCGCGCGGCACGCTGTCGAGCCCGGCGCGCAGCACCTCGCCGTAATAGCTGCCGGTATTGAGGAAGAAGCCGATGGCCACGGCACCCCAGGGCGAAACCTCGATCCCCGCGAAGGGCAGGCCGGCATAGATGAAGATCAGCAGCACCAGCGGCGGCAGGGCGCGGAACAGGTCCGTCCAGCCCGCCGTCAGCACGCGCACCGTCTTGTTCGGCGAGCGCGAGAGCAGCGCGAGCGTCAGCCCGCCGATGAGGCCGAGCGGCACGACCATCACAGAGAGCAGCAGCGTCTGCCCCAGGCCCTGAAGCAGGATTGGCCAGGCCTGCGCGATGATTTCGAAATTGAGGAAGTTGAAGACGAAATCTTCCATCGCTCAGCGCCTCCAGGCGAAGCGGGTCTCGATCCAGCGACCGAGCATCACGACAGGGATGAAGAGCAGCAGATAGGCGATGGCGCCCAGCGTCAGCGGCGAGGGATTGGAGGAGAAGGCGACGGCCGATTGCGCCGAACCCAGGATCTCCGCCACGCCCACGACCGAGCCCAGCGCCGTGCCCTTGGTGATGGCGATGGTGCGGTTGGTCAGCGGCGGGATGGTGATGCGCACCGCCTGCGGCAGGATCACGAGGAAGAAGGTCGGCAGGAAGCGCATGCCCATGGCGCGTGATGCCTCCCACTGCCCGGGCGGAACGGCGGTGATGCCGGCCCAGAAAATCTCTTCCGAGAAGGCCATGAGCACCAGGGTCAGCGCGAGCCAGGTGGCCTGGAAGCCCGTGAAGCCCAGCCCCAGCGCCGGCAAGCCGAAGAAGAGCAGGACGATGATGACCAGCGGTGGCAGGGCCCGGAACAGGTCGACGAAGAAAATGATCACCCAGTTGAGCGGCCGGATGCCGAAGGCGCGCAGCACGGCCAGCAGCAGCCCGAGCGCCAGGCCGCAGACGATGATCAATGCCGCCAGCAAGACCGTCAGCAGGAAGCCTTCCGCGATCTTCGGAAGGTATCGCCACATTACCTCTGAGTTGAGGAAGGAGAAGACGAAGCCGTCCCAACCCTTCATCGCCGGAAATCCTTGTCAAAATAGAAGGGGCAAAAGCAGACGGGGGACGCTGCCGCGCCCCCCGCCGTCACCCATCAGGCGCGGGCCCCGCGGGGGCCCGGGCGGTTCAGTTGCACTTCAGTTCATGCGGGGTCGGGTCATAGCCCGACATGCCCGGCACGCCATAGCCCGGGAAGATGGTGTTCTCGGCATCGTCGGCCGCCGGCTCGATGCCGAACCACTTCACGGAGAGCTTCGCGATGGTGCCGTCCTTCTTCATGCATTCCAGCGCATCCTCGACCTGGTTGCGCAGGGCGACATTGTCGAGGCGGAAGGGGGCGGCCCAATGCGCGCGGGTCTCCTTGATGACGAAGTCGGGCACGAAGCCCGGCGCGCGCGTCGCGGCATAGCGGATCACGGTATTGCCGCCGAGCACGGCATAGGCGCGGCCGGCCATCACGGCCTGCACGGCATCCGGATTGGTGTCGAAGGTCTGCACCGTGAAGCCGTACTTGGCGGCGTTGGCGGCACCCCAGGCGTCATAGGCGCTGCCCTTGTTCACGGCGATGACCTTGCCCTTGAGGTCCTCGAGGCTCTTGATGGGAGCCGAGCCGCGCTTAATGCCGAACTGGAAGGCCGTGTAGAGATAGCCCTCGGTGAAGAGCATGCTCTTGGCGCGCTCTTCCGTCACCGTCACCGGCGCGGCCAGGAAGTCGTAGCGGCCCGCATTCATCGCCGGCACCAGGCCCGAGAAGGAGGCGCTGTCGATGGTGATGGGGCGGCCCATGCGGCGCGCGACCTCGGTGAAGAGGTCGATATTGAAGCCCTCGACGCCGCCGCCCAGCTTCGGGAAGGCATGCGGGGCGAAGGTGCCGTCCACGGCGGTACGCAGCGGCTCGCCGGACTGGGCAAAGGCAGGGCCTGAGAGGCCGGCAACGAGGCAGAGCGCGGCGACAACACGGCGCATGGTAGTCTCCCTTCTTCGGAGAGCCCGACGTGCAGGGCTCGATTGGAGCGGACAATCCCATCGCGGACGAAGCCGCGCAACCTCAATGCGGGGCTCGGATGACGATTGTTATACAATCCCAGACCATCGGATGGGCACCCTCCCTCTTCCCTGCCTTACAGGCAGGCAAGCTGGGCCATTCCGCCCGCCGGGCTTCCGGTTTATGCCAATGCCACCATGCCCCGTCGCCCACCCTCCGACGACTCCGCCCCTTCCTCGGCCCCGCCCCCTTCTCCTCGCCCGAAGCCTCGGGCCAAGGCGCTTCCGGCCCGGCCGGATCATGGCAATGCGCTGGAGCCCCGGCGGGGCCGCCGCATGTCGGCGAAGCAGGCGGGGGAATTCATCCGGGCGCTGGCCGCCGCCAACCCGGCACCCGAGACCGAGCTGGAATATTCCAGCCCCTATACGCTGCTGGTCGCCGTCGCCCTCTCGGCCCAGGCGACGGATGTGAGCGTGAACAAGGCGACGCGCACCCTCTTCCCCATCGCCTCCACGCCCGAGGCGATGGTGGCCCTCGGCGTCGAGGGCGTCGCCGAGCATATCCGGCGCATTGGCCTGTGGCAGAGCAAGGCGAAGAACGTCGTCGCCCTGTCGCAGATGCTGATCGAGAAATTCGGCGGCGAAGTGCCGGCCGATCGCGCCGCGCTGGAATCCCTGCCCGGCGTGGGGCGGAAGACGGCCAATGTGGTGCTGAACGTGGCCTTCGGCGAAGAGGCCATGGCGGTCGATACGCATATCTTCCGCCTGGGCAACCGCACGGGCCTGGCGCCGGGCGATACGCCCCGCGCGGTGGAAGACCAGTTGATGAAGCGCGTGCCGCCCGACCTGCTGCGGGATGCGCATCACTGGCTCATCCTGCACGGGCGCTATGTCTGCAAGGCGCGGGCGCCGGAATGCTGGCGCTGCGTGGCGCGCGCCTTCTGCAACTACGGGCAGAAGGTCAATGCGCCACCAGCTCGCTAGATCAGATCAGGCGTCCACTTCCTCGACGTCGAGCGTCGCCGCATTCTCCTGGATGAAGGCGAAGCGGCGCTCGGGCTTGCGGCCCATCAGGTCCTCGATCAGCGCCGAGGTCGTCGCCCGCTCCTCATTCGGCAGCACCACCTTCAGCAGCGTGCGCCGCTTCGGGTCCATGGTCGTCTCCTTCAGGGCGGCGGGCGGCATCTCGCCCAGGCCCTTGAAGCGGCTGACCTCGACCTTCTGGTTCGGCTTAAAGGCACTCTTCTGCAGCTTGTCCTTCTCCGCGTCATTCATCGCGTAGATGGTCTTGCCGCCATGCGAGAGGCGGTAGAGCGGCGGCTGGGCAAGATGCACCCGGCCCTGCTTCACCAGTTCCGGCAGTTCCCGATAGAAAAAGGTCATGAGCAGGGCGGCGATATGCGCGCCGTCCACATCGGCATCGGTCATGATCACGACGCGGCCGTAGCGCAGGCGGCTCGCGTCGAAATTCTTGCCCGCGCCGCAGCCCAGGGCCTCGATGAGGTCCTTCAGCTCCTGGTTCTGCTGCAGCTTATCGGCCGAGGCGCTCGCCACGTTCAGGATCTTGCCGCGCAGGGGCAGCACCGCCTGGGTCTCACGATCCCGCGCCTGCTTGGCCGAGCCGCCGGCCGAGTCACCCTCGACGAGGAAAAGCTCCGTCCCCTCCGCGCTCTCGCGGGCGCAATCGGCGAGCTTGCCCGGCAGGCGGAGCTTGCGGGTCGCGCTCTTGCGAGGCGTGTCCTTCTGCTCGCGCCGGCGCATGCGCTCCTCGGCGCGCTCGATACAGAAGGTGAGCAGGTTGCTCGCCGTGGTCGGGTCGCCGGCCAGCCAGTGATCGAACTGGTCGCGCAGCGCGGCCTCGACCAGTTTCTGAGCCTCGGGGCTGGTCAGCTTGTCCTTGGTCTGACCCTGGAATTGCGGGTCGCGGATGAAGACGGAGAGCATCCCCGCCATGCCCGCCAGCACGTCCTCGGCGGTGACGTTGCCGGCCCGCTTTTCCTTCTTCAGCTCGCCATAGGCGCGCAGGCCCTTCACCAGCGCATTGCGCAGCCCCGCCTCATGGGTGCCGCCGAGCGGCGTGGGGATGGTATTGGCATAGGTGTTCTGGAAGCCGTCGCCCTGGTCGAGCCAGGTGATGGCCCATTCCACGCGGCCCTGCTTCTCGGGGAAATCCGCCTGCCCGGTCCAGGGGGCGGGCACCACGGTCGAACGCTTCTCCACCGCCGCACCCAGGAAGTCGGCAAGGCCGCCCGGAAAATGCAGCGTGGCCGTCGCGGGGATGCCCTCCGGCGCCAGCGAGGGGTCGCAGGACCAGCGGATTTCGACGCCGCGATAGAGATAGGCCTTGGAGCGGCAGAAGCGGAACAGCCGCTCCGCCTTGAACTGGAGGTTCCCGAAAATCTCCGGGTCCGGCTTGAAGCGGATGGTCGTCCCGCGCCGGTTATGGATGGGCCCGGCATTGACCAGCTTCGTCACCGGCTTCCCGCGCTCGTAGGACTGGGTGAAGAGCGTGCGGTCGCGCGCCACCTCCACATCCAGCCGCTCGGCCAGCGCATTGACCACCGAGGAGCCGACGCCATGCAGGCCGCCCGAGGTGTCATAGGCCTTGCCCGAGAACTTGCCGCCCGAATGCAGCGTGGTGAGGATCACCTCCAGCGCCGACAGCTTCGGGAATTTGGGATGCGGATCGACCGGGATGCCGCGCCCGTTGTCGCGCACGATGATCCAGTTGCCCGGCTGCAGCGTGACCTCGATGCGGTCCGCATGGCCGGCCACGGCCTCGTCCATCGCATTGTCGATCACCTCGGAGGCGAGGTGATGCAGGGCATTCTCGTCCGTGCCGCCGATATACATGCCAGGCCGGCGCCGGACGGGCTCGAGCCCCTCCAGAACCTCGATGTCCTTGGCCGAATAGGAGGCGCCGGCCTCGCCCTTGCCGTCGCTCTTGCCGAAGAGATCGTTCATGCCTTGTTCACCATATCGGCAGGCACCCTAACCGGGCGGGCGGGAGAGTCGCAACCTCCTGCCTCGCGGGGGCAGCCCCGGCCGTGGCTCGCACCGCATAGTGTTCGTGCCGGACGGCAGCTGTCATGCTAGTCAGAATTCCTCCATGCAAGACTGAGGGGCAGGCAGGCGCCGTGTCAAAACGCGTTCTCTTCGACAATGGCACCACGCTGATCGACCTCGACGAGGAGAGCCTGGGCGGCAAGGCCCTGGCCTTCACCTTCAATGCGGTGGCGGAGAATGATGTCGAGGCACCGGGATTCGGGCAGCAATTCCTCACCCGGATCGGCCTCTGCACCATCGCGGTGAAGAAGCGGCGCGAGAACTGGTATCAGGACCTTTCGCCCGAGGAACTGGCCGCGGCCACCGCCGAGATCCGCGCGCGCTTCCCGCGCTGCTACACCTATGGCGCCAGCATGGGCGCCTATGCGGCGCTGTTCTTCGCCTCGGCGCTCGACGCCCGGGCCCTGGCCATCTCGCCCCGCATTTCCATCGACCCGCGCTTCCGCCCGACCGATGACGCCCATCTGCCCGATATCGCGGTCATCCACCCGCCCTTGCCCGAGGTCGCCCAGCCGAAGGCGCGGCATGTCATCGTCTTCGATCCGCATGACAAGGCCGACCTTCATTACGTCCAGACCGAGGTAAAGCCAGCCTTTCCCGAGGCGCATCTCATCGAATTCCCCTTTTCCGGCCACCCTTCGGCCCTGGCGCTGATGGAAACGCAGCAGTTGAAGCCCCTCGCCCGCGCAGTCTTCCGGGACGCTCCCCTGCCCGACCGCTACCGGACCACGGGGATCAAGCGCGAGACCGTCAGCGTGCTGAACGAGATGGCGCGATATTGCCTCCAGCGCGGCCGATTGCAGCGGGGCCTGGCGCTGAGCGACCTGGCCCTCGCCCGCGTCAGCCCGACGAGCGGCTACCGGCGGGAGGTGCTGGCCGTGCGCGCCCAATTGCTGAAGCAGGAGGAGCTTGCGGCCCAGCAGGCCGCAAGGCCAGTCGAGCCCGTCAGCCTCGCCCGACCGGAGAAGCAGCCTCGCCCCAGTTTCAGCCCAGTCGCCGCCCTGCGCAGGCTTTTCTCCGCCGGATAGGGCCCCGGCGGCGGCACCCTTGCATCCCGTTGCTTACGGCCGTATCCAAATGCCTTGGCCTGTATGGCCACACGCTGTTCACTCGGATCGATCAATGCAGAAGAAGACGGCCGCCAAAGAGACCGCGCGGCTCGGCAAGTCCACGGGCGCCAGCGCCTATGACCTGCTGCTCGAAGCCATCGAAGGCGGCGATCTCCCGCCCGGCACCCGCCTGCGCGAGACGGAACTCGCCGCGCGCTTCTCCATCAGCCGCACCCCCGTCCGCGAGGCGCTGAAACGGCTGGAGACGCAGGGCCTCGTCGCGCATGAGCCGCATCACGGCGCCATCGTCGCCTGGCTCGATTATACCCAGATGGCCGAGCTCTATTACATGCGCGAGGTGCTGGAAGGCACCGCCGCCGGCCTCGCCGCCGTGCATGCGACGCCGACCGAGATCGAGGTGCTGCGTGAGATGGTGGCGCGCGATCGCGAAATGCTGGACGACACCAAGGCCCTGGCCGCCAGCAACCGCGCCTTCCATCGTCAGCTTCATCTCTCGGCGCGGAACCGCTTCCTGTCGCAGACGCTGTCGAACATGCGCCTCTCCCTGGCGCTGCTGGCCGGCACCACGCTGAACGTGCCCGATCGCGGCGGCGAGGCGCAGGACGAGCATGGCGCCATCGTGGAAGCCATCGCCCGGCGCGACCAGGCAGGCGCCGAGGCCGCCGCGCGCGCCCATATCAAGGCGGCCTTCAAGGCGCGGCTGCAACTGATCCAGACGGATGGCGAGCCCGGGGTCTAACCCCCGGCTTTCGGTGCGTCAGTCGCCGAGAATGGCGGCGTGCAGGATATCCCAGCTCGCCTTGTCCGGCGCGCAGATGAGGCCGCCGCTCGTCATGCCCGGCTTATACTCGCTGCCGTCGAAGCGCGCGGAATAGCCGCCCGCCTCGCGATGGATCAGCCAGCCCGGCAGGTGGTCCCAGGGCATCAGCTTGTTGTAGAGCACCGCATGGGCGCCGCCGGTGGCGATCAGGCGATATTCATGCGCGGCGCAGCGGAAATGCACGCCGCCCGAGAAGCGCGCGAGGCGCTGCGTCACGCGCGAGCGCATCGGCTCTTTGAGCCAGGTCCAGGAAACGGCCGCGATCATGCGCTCCAGCGGCACGGGCTCTGCCACCTTCATCTCGCGCCGCTCGCCCGTGGGCGTCTCGATCCAGGCGCCCTCGCCGCGCAGCGCGATGGCCGTGTCGTCGCCCATCGGGTCATGAATCCAGGCCGCGACCACCTCGCCCTTCACCACGGCAGCGGCCATGCAGCCGAAAAGCGGAACGCCGGCGGCGAAATTCGCGGTGCCGTCTACCGGATCGACAACGAAGGCCAAGTCCGCGCCCGCCAGCTTACCGAGGATGCTCTCATCGGCCGCAGTGGCCTCCTCGCCGACCACGACCACGCCGGGGAAGCGCTTCTGCAACTCGGCGGTGATCACCCGCTCCGCCGCCTCATCGGCATCGGTCACGAGATCCGTCGGGCCGGACTTGGTGCGGATCGCCCCCGCCGCGAGGCGCCGGAAGCGGGGCAGGATTTCCGCCCGCGAGGCGTCACGCATCAGATGGGCGATCTCGCTCGCCAGGCGGTGGTCGAAACGGACGGACATCAGGACCTCTGCTCGAAGCGGGCTTTATTGGCGGGCGACAGGCGCACGGTGATATGCACGGCATCATCCGCATCGTCGCGCGCCAGCACCTCGCCATGCTGGTAGAGCCAGGCGATGCCCGCGCCATCGGACGGGGCGAGGTTGTAGCTGGCCATGACCATGCCGGCGGCGAGCCGCTCGTCCAGCAGGTCCCGCAGCTCGTCCAGCCCCTCGCCGGTCAGCGCGGAGACGGCGATGGCCTGGCCATCCACCGGCACGGCGCCGATGCCGCCCAGCAGGTCCGCCTTGTTCAGCACCTCGACCAGCCGGCCCTGCCAGGCCTCGTCCAGCGGCGCATCGGGGCCGGAGGCGAGGTCATGCAGCACGCCCAGCACATCCGCCCGCTGGGAGGAGGTGTCGGGGTGGGAGATGTCCCGCACATGCAGGATGATATCCGCCGCCGCGACCTCCTCGAGCGTGGCCCGGAAGGCCTCGACGAGCTGGGTCGGCAGGTCGGAGATGAAGCCCACCGTGTCGGAGAGGATCACCATCCGGCCGCTATGGAGGCGGATGGCGCGCATCGTCGGGTCGAGCGTCGCGAAGAGCTGGTCTTGCGCGTAGACTTCCGCGCCGGTCAGCGCATTGAAGAGCGTGGACTTGCCCGCATTCGTATAGCCCACCAGGGCCACGACCGGATAAGGCACGCGCGCCCGGGCGCCGCGATGCAGGCCGCGCGTGCGGCGCACCTGCTCCAGCTCCTTCTTGAGCTTCACGATGCGCTCGCCGATGAGGCGGCGGTCGATCTCGATCTGGCTTTCGCCAGGGCCGCCGAGGAAGCCGAAGCCACCACGCTGACGCTCAAGATGGGTCCAGGAGCGGACGAGGCGGGTGCGCTGGTATTCCAGATGCGCCAGCTCGACCTGCAGCGTGCCTTCGCGGGTGCGCGCGCGCTCGCCGAAAATCTCCAGGATCAGGCCGGTGCGGTCGATGACCTTGCAGCCCCATTCCTTTTCGAGATTGCGCTGTTGCACCGGCGTGAGCGAGGCATCGACCACGGCGACCGTGATGGATTGCGCCTGGATTTCCTCGCGCACCATATCGACCTGCCCCTCGCCCATGAGGGTGCTGGGCCGGCGCTGCCGGAGCGGGAAAATCGCCTGGTGGAGGATGGTGAGCCCGATGGAGGCCGCGAGGCCCACGGCCTCCGCCAGCCTTGCCTCGGCCGCGCGTTGCGGCGCCGGGTCCCCGGCATCGCTGCGCGCGGGGCGCTCATAGGGAAGAACGACGGCCGCACGGGTGGGCCCGGCAGCCGTCTCTCGCGGCTGGCCCGGGCGGTGCGCCGGGCCAGTGTCGTTGGCGGGAGCCGGTGGGTTCCGGCCCTCACTCTTCGAATCAGTCGGAGGTACCGACAGGATCAACCTCACGTCGCAGCGTCATCGTGGTCTCACGCAACGGGGTGCCGGCCGCACCACCCGCCGCCGGGGTGGCCCCGGTCTGGGCCTGGGCACCGTCGAACAGCAGGATGGGAGCACCCGGCATCACGGTGCTGATCGCGTGCTTGTAGACGAGCTGGGTATGCCCGTCACGACGCAGAAGCACGGAGAAATTGTCGAACCAGGTGATGATCCCCTGCAGCTTCACGCCATTGACGAGGAAGATCGTCACGGGGGTCTTCGATTTCCGAACGTGATTCAGGAACACGTCCTGCACGTTCTGGGACTTCTCGGCGGCCATGGGGCTCGGTCCTTCTTGTTGTTGGCACCGCGTTTATCGCGACGCCTGCCGAAATGGCATGACGCGGCACGGCACCCGGTGCTTGGAAGCACCCGGCCGCCCGACGGGCGCAAGATCAGCCAGGCCGACCCTCTTTGGCAAGGGACAAGATGTCTCTGGTCAATTCCTCGCCATCGGCGAAATGGGCGTCCGGTTGCAGCATCATGACACCGCCGTCATGCGCGGCGTCGCCGAGAAGGATTGCGGAGCAGCCGGCGGCGCGGGCGGCCTGCATATCCACGCCGGTATCGCCGATGAACCAGACGTCACGCCCGGGCGCGATGCCGAGCCGCGAGAGGGCGAGAAAAATCGCCGAGGGGTCGGGTTTGCCGCGCGGCGTATCCCCCGCACCCACAACCGCGCCGAAGAATCGGTCCCAGCCGAGATGGGCCGATTCGGCGCGGAGAATGCCGCCCTGCTTGTTCGAGACAACCGCCTGCGGCAGGTAGGAGGCCGCCTCCAGGGCCGTCAGGCTGCCCGGCAGGGGGGTGAGCACCTTGAGATGGTCCGCATGCACCGCCTCGTAGAAGATGGTGCGCGCCCGCTCCCATTCCGCGCCGAAAAGCGGCGGGAAGGCTTCGGCGAGGGCGAGGCGGGCGCGGGCCCGGACCTCTTCCTTCGTCCAGAGCGGCAGGCCGAAAGCCGCCAGCGCCGCATTCATCCCCGCCTGAACCCCCGCCCAGGCATCGACCAGGGTATTGTCCCAGTCCCAGACGATGGCCTTGGGCGCGGGGGGCTTCATGCCGCGTTCTTCAGCCCGCCCGAGACGTGCCGGGCGAAGATCTCGAAGAGCTGGCGCACCACGGGGCCGACCTTGCCATCGGCCACCGGCACGCCGTCGATCTTCACGATGGGCTTCACGAAGGAGGTGGCCGAGGTGATGAAGGCTTCGCGCGCCCTCTTCATCTCATCGAGGCTGAAGGCGCGGTCCTCGACGACGAGGCCCGTGCCGTCCAGCTCGGCCAGCAGCGCCGCACGGGTGCAGCCGGGCAGGATCGCATGGCCCAGCGGCGGGCAGCGGATTACGCCATGCTCGTCCACGATCCAGAAGCTGGTCGCGGCACCCTCGGTCACCATGCCCTTATCGTCATAGAGAATGGCCTCCATCGCGCCCTTCTCGCGGGCCGCCTGGCGGGCCATGCAATTGGGCAGGAGGTTGATGGTCTTGATGTCGCGGCGGTCCCAGCGCAGGTCGGGATGGGTGATGGCCGTCCCGGTCCAGGCATCGACATTGGTCGGATAGTCCTGCACGCGCTTGGCCGTCATCACCAGCGCGGGCGGCACCGGGTTCTTCGGGAAGGCATGGTCCCGGCGGGCGACGCCGCGGGTGATCTGCATATAGACCAGGCCCTCGGTGATGCGGTTCCGGCGCACCATCTCGGCGATGATCAGGCGCAGCGCGGCGCGGGACATCGGCATGGGCAGGGCCATCTCGCGGAGCGAGCGCTCCAGCCGGTCCAGATGCAGCTTCTCGTCGATGAAACGGCCGTTGTGGATATGCACCACTTCGTAGATGCCGTCGCCGAACTGGTAGCCACGGTCCTCGATATTCACGGAGGCATCGCGCTGCGGCACATAGGCGCCGTTCACATAGGCAATACGAGACATTCGCTATCCCCTCTCGGGGCTCCTTGGTGCCCGAGGCATAGAACAGATCGCCGAAGGGCGGAATCGCCCGCCGGCGTGAATCTGCTCTACGAAATCGGCTTTAATCCCCTGCTGGCGCCCTGTCCTCGGCATGGACGCCGAGGAACTTGAGCTTGCGGTGCAGCGCGCTGCGCTCCATGCCCACGAAATTGGCCGTGCGGCTGATATTCCCGCCGAAGCGCAGCAGCTGGGCCTCGAGATACTGGCGCTCGAACAGTTCCCGCGCCTCGCGCAGCGGCAGGGTCATGATCTCGCTCGATCGGTCGAGCTTGAGCATGGCCGGCGCCTGGGAATTCACCTCGGGCGGCAGCATCTCGGCGCGGATGGGCTCACCGGGCCCGCCGGGGGCCATGATGAGCATCCAGTCGATCATGTTGCGGAGCTGGCGGACATTGCCGGGCCATTCATAGGCCTGAAGCGCCGCCATCGCGTCCTCGCCGATCTCGCGCGCGGCCATGCCCGAGGCCTCGGCGGAGCGGGCGAGGAAATAGCGGGCGAGCGCCGGCACGTCTTCGCGCCGATCGCGCAGCGCGGGGATGATCAGCGGCACCACGGCCAGGCGGTAGTAGAGATCCTCGCGGAAGCGCCCCGCTGTGATCTCGGCCTTGAGATCGCGGTTGGTCGTCGCCAGCACGCGGACATCGACCTTCACCCGCTGAGCGCCGCCGATGCGCTCGAAACCCTGCTCCTGCAAGGCGCGGACGATCTTGCCCTGGGTCTCCAGCGGCATATCGGCCACTTCGTCGAGCAGCAGCGTGCCGCCATGAGCGCGTTCCAGAACGCCGGTCCGGCGCGGGGTCTGGTTCGCGGCATCGGCCTCGACGCCGAAAAGCTCCTCCTCGAACCGCGCTGGATTGAGCGTGGCGCAGTTCAGGGCGACGAAAGGCGCGTCCGAGCGGCGGGAGCGCGCATGGATCATGCGCGCCGCCACTTCCTTGCCCGCGCCGGCCGGCCCGGTGATCAGCACGCGCGAGCCGGTGGGCGCCACCTTCTCGATGGCCGAGCGAAGCTGGGAGATGGGCGCGGAATTGCCGAGCAGCTCGACCTCCGCCCCCGCGCGCAGCTTCAGTTCGCTGTTCTCGCGCTTGAGCCGGGCGGCCTCCAGCGCGCGCTCAACGATGAGCAGCAGCCGGTCGGACTTGAAGGGCTTCTCGATGAAGTCATAGGCGCCCTGCTGGATCGCCTGCACAGCGGTCTCGATGGTGCCGTGGCCCGAAATCATCACGACCGGCACCTGCGGCTCCTCCCGATGGAAGGTGTCGAGGATGCCCAGCCCGTCCAGCTTGGAATTCTGGAGCCAGATATCGAGGATGACCATCGAGGGCCGCCGCGCCCGGAAGGCGGCGATGGCGGTGTCGCTGTTATGGGCGACGCGCGTCTCGTAGCCCTCGTCCGAGAGGATGCCCTCGATCAGCGCGCGGATGTCCGGCTCGTCGTCGACGATCAGGATCTCATGCGCCATGCCGCAGGGCCTCCACTCCTTCCGAACCGACTGCTTGAGTCTGGTCTGCATTGTCGGGCAAGTGCCGTGGGAGAACCAGGATGGCTCGCGCGCCCGTCTGGCCCGACTCGTCCGCCGCCCGATCCTCCAGGATCAGCCGGCCCCCATGGTCCTCCATGATCTTCTTCACGATGGCAAGGCCCAGCCCCGTGCCCTTGGGCTTATGAGTGACATAGGGCTCGGTCAGCCTTTCGCGATCTTCGCCTTTTGGTAGGCCGATACCATCATCCTCGATCACCAGGTGAAGGTCCTCCCCCTCGCTGCTCACCGTCACGCCGATGGTGCCGATGCGCTCGCCCGTGGCCGGCGGCTCACCGGCCGACTCGGCCGCGTCCCGCGCCGCCTGATGCCGCATGGCCACCGCATCGGCGGCGTTCTGCAGCAGGTTGGTCAGCGCCTGGCCGAGCAGCCGGCGATCGCATTGGATGGGCGGCAGCCCCTCCTCGAAGCGTGTGTCGTAGAGAATGTCCGGATGGGCGTCGCGTTGCAGGACGAGTGCCTCGCGGGCGATCTGGGCGAGATTTTCCTCCCGCATCACCGGCTGCGGCATGCGGGCGAAGGCGGAGAATTCGTCGACCATGCGCCCGATATCGCCGACCTGCCGCACAATGGTGTCGGTGCAGGCGACGAATGTGTCCGGGTCGTTGGTGATCTGCTTGAGATAGCGCCGCTTCAGCCGTTCGGCCGAGAGCTGGATGGGCGTCAGCGGGTTCTTGATCTCATGGGCGATGCGCCGCGCGACATCCGCCCAGGCCGCCTTGCGCTGGGCGGAGAGCAATTCGGTGATGTCGTCGAAGGTCAGAACCAGGCCCACGAGCTGCCCCTGCTGCAGCTCCGCGCCGATCCTGGCGAGCAGGGTGCGGCGATTATGCGGCGGCCCGATGGGGATCTGCTCCGTGCGAGACCTTTCGGGGTGGCTCGAGAAGGCCTCGATCAGCGGGGCGAATTCCGGCACCACCCGGGCGAGCGGCAGGCCGATCGCAGCATCCAGCTCGATGCCCAGCAGCACGCTGGCACTGCGATTGGGCAGGTTGATGCGCCCGCCGGGATCGAGCCCGATCACGCCGGCGGAGACGCCCGAAAGCACCGTCTCGGTGAAGCGGCGGCGCTCGTCGATCTGGCGATAGGCCTCCATCAGCTCCGCCCGCTGCGCGCCGAGCTGGCTCGTCATGCGGTTGAAGGCGCGGGAGAGGCTGGCCACCTCGTCATCGGCCAGGCCCTCGACCACGCGCACCGAGAGGTCGCCCCCGCGCACCCGTTCGGCCGCATGGATGAGGCGGATGATGGGCCTCGCGAGCTGGTTCGCCAGCACGAGGCCGATCAGCACCGCGGCCAGCAGCACCAGCAACGTCGCGATGGCGAAAATCAGCGCGAAGGTGATCTGCAAGCCCGATCGGTTCCGGTCGAGCTGGTCATATTCCTGGAAGGCCAGCTCCGTTCGCCGCATGTGCTCGATCACGCCCTGGTCGACCGGGCGGCCGATGAGCAGCATGAGCCCGGGCGGGATATCCAGCCCCACCAGCGCCCTCACCCGGCCCTCGGACTCACCCGGCAGCACGGCGACCTCGCCCGAGCGCACCAGTTCCATCGCCCAGGCGGGCGGCGGATCGAGCACGCCGACGGTGGTGAAGCCGGCATGGGCCACGACCTTGCCCAGCACGGGGTCGAAGACCACCGCGTCGGTCAGGCCGCGCAGCGAGGTATGGGTCGCGAGCACGCGGGCGAAGCCCAGGGCGTTATCCGGCAGGAAGACCTGGGCTGCGCGATTGAGGTCGGCGGCCATGGCCAGAGCATCGATGCGGATATTGTTCCGATGCTCTTCCAGATAGGCGCGCGAGGCGATCAGGCTCGCCTCCAGCGTGTTGCGCACGCGGTCGCTGAACCAGGCCTGGATGCCGGTATTGAAGAAAATGGCGGAGAAGATCGCGACCGTGAGCGCGGGCCCGACGGCAACCACGGAGAAGAGCAGCACGAGCCGCGTATGCAGCTTGGAGCCCGCCGAGCCGCGCCGCCGCTCGGCCCAGACGCGCACCAGCCGGCCCGCGAGCGAGGCGCCTAGCAGGAGCAGCACAGTCGAATTGACCAGGACGATGGCGACGATCTGCCCCGCGCTGGTCGGCCCGATGGGGCTGCCGCCCGAGAGCAGAACGAAGGTCGCGATGCCCGCGAGCAACGCCGCAACGGCGAGGCCAAGCGTCATGCCGCGCCCGAGCAGCACATCGGCGATACGGCGCACCCAGCTCTGGCGCGCACGCCCGGCCGCGAGCATGGCGCGGGCTTCGGCACGGCCCCGCCTGCCGCGCCGCTGGAACAGGCGCGAGAGGCGACCGCCCGCCATCAGCTCAGGCCGCGGACCACCGGGAGATCAAGCTCCCGGATCTTCTTGCGCAGCGTGTTGCGGTTGAGGCCCAGCATGGCGGCCGCCTTGATCTGGTTGCCGCGCGTGGCCGAGAGCGCGAGGCGGAGCAGCGGGCGCTCCACCTCGGCAAGCACGCGGTCATAAAGGTCGCGCACCGGCAGCCCGTCCTTCTGGACGGCGACGAAGTGAGCGATATGCCGCTCCACCGCCTGCTCCAGGCTCTCGGGCGCGCGGCTGCCGCCGCCGGTCTCGATCGCGGGTTCGGCCTCGGCAAGCTCGTTATTCACCGCATCGCTGCCGATGATCTCCTGCGGATAGAGGGCCGCGAGGCGACGCATCAGGTTTTCCAGCTCGCGCACATTGCCCGGCCAGCCATGCTGCTTCAGCCGCTCCAGCGCCTCGTTGTCGAGCTGCTTGGCGGGCAGGCCGGAGGCCTTGGCGCGGTCGAGGAAATGGCGGGCCAGCAGCGGGATGTCCTCCAACCGCTCGCGCAGGGGCGGCAGGCGGATGGGCACCACGTTGAGGCGGTAGAACAGGTCCTCGCGGAACTGGCCGGCTCGGATGGCTTGGCGCAGATCGCGATGGGTCGCCGCCACGATGCGGACATTGGCCTTGATGGGCGAACGGCCGCCGACGGTCGTGAACTCGCCTTCCTGAAGCACGCGCAGCAGGCGCGTCTGCGCCTCCGGCGGCATGTCGCCGATCTCGTCGAGGAAGAGCGTGCCGCCGGCCGCCTGCTCGAAACGGCCCACGCCACGGGCCAGCGCGCCGGTGAAGGCGCCGCGCTCATGGCCGAAAAGCTCGCTCTCGATCAGTTCGCGCGGGATCGCGGCCATGTTGATGGCGACGAAGGGCCCGGTGCGGCGCTTGCCGTAATCATGCAGCGCGCGGGCGATGAGTTCCTTGCCGGTGCCGCTCTCACCCGTGATCATCACGGTGAGGTCGGTCGTCGTCAGGCGTGCGACGGAGCGGTAGATCTCCTGCATCGCCTGGCTGCGGCCGACGAGGGGGAGCTTCTCCTCCTCGCCCTCGACCTCGGGCACCTCGGCCGCCGTCGGCGCGGCGAGCGCGCGGGCGCAGACGGCCAGCAGTTCCTTCAGGTCGAAGGGCTTGGGCAGGTATTCGAAAGCGCCGCGCTGGGCCGCCTTCACCGCCGTCATGAAAGTTGACTGCGCCGACATCACCACGACGCGCAGCTCGGGCCGCACGCGCTTGATGCGCGGGACGAGATCGAGCCCGTTTTCGTCCGGCATCACCACATCGGTGATGACGAGGTCGCCCGCGCCATCCTCCACCCAGCGCCAGAGCGTGGCGGCGGAGGAGGTGGCACGCACGTTATAGCCCGCACGGCCCAGAGCCTGGGAAAGCACGGTACGGATCGCGCGATCATCATCGGCGACCAGGATGGTCCGGGGTTCGGTCATGCGTCGATCGGAAAGGGTCGTGAAACGGGCACCGCCGGAGCGATGGGCATGGAAAGGCGGAAGACGGTCCGCCCCGGCCGGCTGTCGCATTCGATCAGCGCGCCATGATCGGCCACCAGCTTCGCGACGAGGGCGAGGCCGAGCCCCTGCCCCCCACGCTTGGTGGAGACGAATGGGTCGAAGAGCGAGGCGCGGACCTCGTCGGGGATGCCCCCGCCATTGTCGCGCACCGAGATCTGCAAGGGCAGGTCGACGCGCTCGGACGAGCCCGGCACGGCGATGCGGACACCATGGTGATAGGCGGTCATCAGATGGATCTCGCCACCGACCGGCGGCGCCGCCTCGGCCGCGTTCTTCACGAGGTTCAGCAGCACCTGGATCAGCAGATCCCGATTGCCCCAGACGGGGGGAAGCGAGGGGTCGTAATCCTCGTGGATATTGATATGCGCGGCGAAGCCCCGCTCTGCCACGCGGCGGACATGGTCCAGCACCTCGTGGATATTGACCGGCGCGCATTCCACCGGCCGCTCGCTGAACATGTCCATCCGCTCGACGAGATTGCGGATGCGGTCCGCCTCGTCCTGGATGAGGGTGCAAAGCTCGCGGTCGCCTTCGCTCGCGCTGCTTTCCAGCAACTGGGCGGCGCCACGGATGCCGGAGAGCGGGTTCTTCACCTCATGGGCCAGCATCTCGGCCATGGCGGAAGCCCCGCGCGCGGCACCCCGGAAGGTGAGCTGGCGGTCGAGCTTCTGGGCCGTCGAGCCGTCTTGCAAGGTCAGCACCACGCCGCCGGAGAGTTCGGGCAGCGGCGCGCCGCGCACCGAGACGCCCTGGCGATGCAGCCGCGGGCTTTCCAGCACGAGGTCATGGTCGGAGACCGGCGCATCCGTCGCCCGCACCTGCTCGACCAGCGAGAAGACGCGGCTGTCGGTCGGGATCAGATCGCCCAGCGTATGCTGCGCCAGCGAGGCAACGGAAAGCTGGAAGAAGAGCTCGGCCGGCGGATTGGCGAAGCGGAAGCGGTTATCCGCATCCAGCACCACGACCGGCACCGGCAGCGCGCCCAGGATGGCCGAGGCCTCCAGCGCCGGGGCCGAGGGGCGCAACGCCCTGGCGATCCCGGCGGCCGCCCGGCGGGCGAGCGTCGAACTCATGCGGCGAGCGCCTCGTCATCGCCCGAACGGGCGGCGCGGCCGGCTTCGCTGTAACGCTCCCGCGTCGCCTCGACGCCCGCTTCCACCAGCGGCTCGTAGAAGGCGCGGATGGTGTCGATCGCCTGCTCGACCGTATCGGCATGGTTGATCTTCACGCGGAACTCGGCCGAGCCCGGCAGGCCCTTGGAATACCAGGCGACATGCTTGCGCGCGAGGCGAAGGCCCGGATCGCGGCCGTGATGCTCAAGCATCGCGCCGTAATGGGCCATGAGCGTCGCATATTGCTCGGCGATGCTTGGCTCATCGGGCAGCACGCCGGTGAGGAGATATTCAGCCACCTGGCGCATCAGCCAGGGGCGGCCATAGGCGCCACGGCCGATCATGACGCCGTCGGCATTGGAGAGGCGCAGCGCCTCGGCCGCATCCTCCGGGCCCAGGATGTCGCCATTGACGATGACGGGCAGCTTCGTCGCGGCCTTCACCCCGGCCACGAAAGCCCAATCCGCGACGCCGGTGTAGAACATCTGCCGGGTGCGGCCATGGACCGTCACCATGCGGATGCCGCATTCCTCGGCGATGCGCGCGAGGTTCGGCGCGTTCAACGAATTATGGTCCCAGCCCATGCGCATCTTGAGCGTGACCGGGACGGAGACGGCCTTGACCGTCGCCTCGAGGATGCGGGCCGCATGCACCTCATCCTTCATCAGCGCGGAACCGGCCGACTGGCCGACGGCCACCTTCTTCACCGGGCAGCCGAAATTGATGTCGACGATGGCCGCACCCTTGTCGACCGCCACGCGCGCCGCCTCGGCCATCACCTGCGGGTCGCAGCCCGCGAGCTGGACGGAGGCCGGGCCGCCGAAACCGTCGATCTCGGCCATTTTCAGCGTGGTGCGGTTCTCCCGGACCATGGCGGCGGAGGCGATCATCTCGCTCACCACCATGGGGGCCCCGAGGCCGCGGGCCATGCGGCGGAACGGCAGGTCCGTCACGCCCGACATGGGGGCGAGGATCACGGGCGCCTCGATCCGCGCGCCGCCGAGGTCGATCGGGGCGATCAGGGGCTTATGGGCCTGCTCGGGCTGGCGATGGGGGGTGGCCATGCTCATCATTTGGGCAATGTAGTCGCCATTCTCTCGCACCGCAACGCGGAGACTTGTCCTGAAACCGGGCAGCCGCAACGCGTGAGGGCAGCGGTTGCCGCACGCTTGGGCGATTCCAGGCTTATCACCGGCGCGTGTACGAGACAGGTGCCGGTTTTCCGCGCCACGTTTCCGTCAAGGGGCGCGGATAGGGGCGATCAGCCCGGCACCAGCAGGCTGACTGCCGCCTGAGCGGCGATCCCCTCTCCACGGCCCGTAAAACCGAGCTTTTCCGTGGTCGTGGCCTTCACCGAGACGCGGCTCTCCGGCACGCCGAGCATCTCGGCCAACCGGGCGATCATCGCCGGAGCATGGGGCGTGATCTTCGGCCGCTCGCAGATCAGCGTCACGTCGAGATTGCAGAGAATGGCACCCCGGGCCGCGATCCGCTCCGCCGCATGGCGCAGAAAGCGGGCACTGTCGGCATCCTTCCACTCCGCCTCGCTGGGCGGGAAATGGCGGCCGATATCCCCCTCGGCCAGGGCGCCGTAGATGGCGTCGCACAGCGCATGGATGCCCACATCCGCGTCCGAATGGCCCGAAAGCCCCAGCGGATGCGGCACCGTGACGCCGCAAAGCACCAGCGGCCGGCCCTCGACCAGGCGGTGCACGTCGAACCCGGTGCCGGTGCGGGGCAGCATCTGAGCGGTCAGGTCCTGGGTCACGCGGTCAAAATCCTCAGGGCGGGTGATCTTGATATTGCGCTCGCTGCCGGGGACCAGCGCCACGGGCAGGCCCGTCGCCTCCAGGAGGGAGGCATCGTCCGTCCCCTCCAGCTTCGCCGCGCGATGGGCTTCGAGGAAGGGCGCGAAGCGGAAGGCCTGGGGGGTCTGCGCCCGGTAGAGCCCGTCGCGCGGCACCGTCGTCACGATGAGCCCGCCCTCGCCACGCTTGAGCGTGTCGCTGACGGGCTGGGCCGGGATGGCGCCCGGATGGGTTTCCAGCATGGCGATCAGGCTCGCGATGGTGCCGGCGGGCACCACGGGGCGGGCGCCGTCATGCACCAGCACGATATCGGGCGGGTCCTGCGCCAGGGCGGTCAGGCCGGCGGCGACGCTTTCCTGCCTCGTGGTGCCGCCCGGCACCGGCGGCAGATGCGGCAGCCCGGCCAAAACCTCGGCCACCCGCGCCTCCTCGCCCGGAGGGGCCACGGGCAGCAGCCGCTCGCACAGCCCTTCGGCCAGCAGCGCCTCGGCCGCGTGGCGCAGCACGGGGCGGCCGAGCAGGGGCGCGAATTGCTTGGGAAGCAGCCCGCCGAAGCGGCTGCCACGCCCTGCGGCGAGCAGAATCGCCGCCACACGCGGCTTTGAAGCGAGGCTTTGCGAGAGGGAGGGCAGATCGGTCACGCGCGGGGTGTAGAGCAGAAAAGGCCGAGGGGGGAGGCCCCCCCTTTCCGCTCATCGAGAGCCCCTTCCCTAGGACATGGCCCAGGCACATATCCCTCCGATGCAAATCCCGACCCGTGAGGACGCGACAGGCATGATCGCCCATGCCGTGCCGCTGCCGCCCGAAGCCCTGCCGCCCGTCGCGCCCGATGCGCTGATGGAGGCATGGCGCCGCGCGGCCCAGGCGGCCCGCGCCCATCGCTGGGGGCCGCCGCGAAGCTTCCTTTTTCCGCCCGGCGCGGGGCCTGGGCAGGAGAGCGAGGGCCGGCTCCAGCTCACCGACCGGGATGCCTGCTGCTGGGCCGCCTCGGTGGATGGCAGCGTGGGGCTCGACACACTCGGCGGCGTCGCCCTCTGCCTCAGGCTGCTCGCGCTGGTGGAGTTGCTGGGGCGGGCGCCCTGGGCGGCCGGGCTCTTCGATATCGGCCCGCTCGGCATCGAACTGGACCCGAGATTGCTCGAAGCCGCGGCCAAGCATGGGCTCGACGGAGACGCGAGGTTCGACGAAAAGCAGATGCGCCGTCTATTCTCGCGCTCACTCTCCGCCGGAGTCGCACCGTCATGAAACGCCTGACCCTCGCCCTGCCCCTGCTCGCGCTGCTGAGCGCCTGCGCCTCCGGCCCGCGCGATCCTGCCGATGCGCAGCGCGAGGCCGCCTGCCGCGCCGAGGCAGAGCGCGTGATGCGCCTGCAGGACCCGGGCCAGGCGATGCGCGACGATGAGGCCGAGAGCCGCCAGGGCATGCTCGGCACCCAGAACCGCTCCATCTCGACCGGCGTGCTGAGCCAGCGCTTCGCGCTCCAGCGCCAGACCGAGGATTGCGTGCGCGCCAACCGGCCCGCGCCACAGCCTGTGACGGGGACGCGGGGCTCCTGACCTGCCCGCCTTTGGCGCCATAGGGAGGGCGCTGTCGACCCGCAACGCGCGGGTTTTCTTCAGCGCCAGCCTCGTCTCCTGGACCGGCCTCTGGATGCACCGCGTCGCGGTCTCCTGGCTGGCCTGGGAGCTTACCGGCTCGGCTTTCTGGGTCGGGATGGCCGCCTTCTGCGACCTCGTCCCCGCCGTCTTCTTCAGCCCCATCGCCGGCGCCGTGGCGGACCGGGTAGACCGGGTGCGGCTGACCATGCTCTCCCAGGCGCTGATCGGGCTGGAGGCCGCGGCGGTGGCCACGCTCACCGCCTGCGACGCGATCAATATCGGCATCCTGCTGACGCTCGAATTCCTCAACGGCATCAATGCGAGCTTCGCCCAGCCGGCCCGGCAGGCGATGATGCCAGGCCTCGTACCCAAGGGCGAATTGCCGGCGGCGGTGGCCTGCAACAGCCTGCTCTTCAATGTGGCGCGCTTCTTCGGCCCAGGCCTCGCGGGGCCCATCATCGCGCTTTATGGCGTGGTGCCGGCCATCGCCTGCAATGCCATCGCCTATACGCTCGCCTGTATCTCCGGCCTCTTCCTGGTGGTCGATCCCGAGGCGCGGCAGGGGCACAAGGCGAGCAACAGCCTCTTCGGCGAGGTGGCCGAGGGCGTTGTCTATGTGGCGCGGCATCCGGGGCTCGGGCCCATGCTGGCCTTCGCCTCCGTCACCGCCATCCTGCTGCGCGGCGTGCAGGAGATCCTCCCGCCCTTCGTCGAGCGGGTCTTCGGAAGGGGTGCGGAATCGCTCGCGCTGCTGACGAGCTGTTTCGCGGTGGGCGCGCTGGTCTCGGGCTTCATCGTGGCCCAGCGCGGGCGGGTGACGGGCGCCTCGCGCATCGCGGTCTATTCCATCCTGGCCCAGGCGGCCGCCATCGCGCTTTTCGTCGCGACCGATGTCTTCGCCGTCGGCATGGTCGCCGCGGTGCTGATCGGGGCAACCGCCTCGGCCCATGGCATTTCGGTGCAGCAATTGGCCCAGCATGCCTCCTCGCCTGCCATGCGCGGGCGGATCATCAGCCTCTGGGGCCTGATCAGCCGCGGCGGCCCGGCCATCGGCGCGCTCGGCCTCGGTGCGCTGGGGGAGGTGTTCGGCCTGCGCTGGCCCACCATGCTTGGCGCCTTCCTCAGCCTTTTCGCCATCGCCTGGGGCATCAGGCGGCTGAGCACCATGCAGCGCAATCTCGAGGGCTGACCGGCTTTCGCCAGCGGCCATGCGGCCTATAGTGCCGCGCGACAGGACAGGAGACGGACGAATGTTGAAAGCCGCGATCGTGGGCATGGGCCGCTGGGGCCAGACCCTGGTGAACAGCGTGCAGGGCTCGAATTCGGCGGGCATCACCTTCGTCTCCGGCACGACCGGCCGCCTGGAGCGGGCGCGCGACTATGCCGCCGAGAAGAACATCCGCCTGCTCGACAGCTATGACGCCGTCCTGGCCGATCCCGAGGTGAAGGCCGTGGTGCTGGCCTCGCCGCACCAGATGCATGCCGAACAGGTGATCGCCGCCGCCAAGGCGGGCAAGCATGTCTTCGTCGAGAAGCCCTTCACCATGAGCAAGGCCTCGGCCGAGGCGGCGGTCGCGGCCTGCAAGGCGGCCGGCGTGGTGCTGGCGCTGGGCCATAACCGCCGCTTCCTGCCCGCCGTGGCCGAGGTGAAGGCCATGAAGGCCTCGGGCAAGCTCGGCACGGTGCTGCATGTCGAGGGCCAGTTCAGCGGCCCGGGGGCTGCGGCCTATAAGCCCGGCATGTGGCGCGCGGACCCGACCGAGAGCCCGCTCGGCGGCATGGGCGGCATGGGCATTCATATGATCGACATGTTCATCAACCTGATGGGCGAGATCGGGCAGGTTTCCGTCATCTCCCAGGCCCGTGTGCTGGAGAACGGGCTGGACGATACAACCGCCATGCTCTGCCGCTTCAAGGAGGGCGCCACCGGCACCTTCGCAACGCTCGCCCTGGCGCCGCGTTGCTGGCGCGTGGCCCTCTATGGCACCGAGGGCTGGGTGGAACTGGTGGATCATGAACGCCTCACCTTCCGCCCGCGCGAGGGCGAGGGTTTCGTGAAGGAATTCCCGAAGACCGATATCGAGGCGGCGGAACTCACCGCCTTCGCCGCCGCCGTGGCGGGCGGGCCCGCCTATCCGCTGCCGGTGGAGCAGGCGATCCATGGCGTGGCGGTCTATGAGACCATGATCCGCGCTGCGGCGGCCCAGGGGCCGGTCGCGGTCTACTAGGGCGCAGTCTACTAGGGCCCGGTCTACTAGGGCGCGGTCTGCTGAAGGAGAGGCGCTTGGCAGGGATGGACGATAGCGAGGCGGCCGCCTGGGCGGCGCTCTCCGCCCGGCGCGACGGCGCGGGGGCGGCCCTGCCCGCGCATCCCCTCACCTCGCTTTTCGCGCGGCTTTTCGAGCCGCCCACCGCGCCCGACGGCTGCATCGTCATCGGCCGCCTGGCCCAGACGCTGGACGGGCGCATCGCGGCGAGGAACGGCCAGAGCCAATGGATCGGCGGGCCGGGCGACATGCTCCATACCCACCGGCTGCGCGCTCTCTGCCACGCCGTGGTGGTGGGCGCCGGCACGGTGAAGCATGACGATCCGCAGCTGACCACCCGGCTGGTGGAAGGCCCGAGCCCGCTGCGCGTGGTGATCGATACCGAGCGGCGACTGGGCACCGAATATCGCGTCTTCGCTCCGGGCGGGCCGCCGACGCTGCTGGCCTGCGCCGAAGACAGGCCCGGCGGCCCCACCCATGGCGTGGCCGAGGTGCTGAGCCTGCCGCGCTGCGAGATGGCCGGGCTCCGGCTCCCCGCCCTGTTGGCCGCCCTGGCCGCGCGGGGCATCACCCGGATTTTCGTCGAGGGCGGCGGCATCACCGTCTCCCGCTTCCTCGCCCAGGGGTTGCTGGACCGGCTGCACCTGACCGTCGCCCCCATCATTCTCGGCTCGGGCAAGCCCGCCTTCGCCCTGCCCGAGGCGCAATGCATCGATGACGGCATCCGCGCGGGCTGGGAGGTGCATCGCGTGGGCGATGACCTGCTCTGCGACCTCGCGCTGAACCGCGCCCGCCCGCGCATCTGCGACGGGGACGCGCCGTGACCCAGGCCCGCGCCTTCTGGACCGTGGGGTCCGGACAGGGCGAGATCCGCCCCGAAGCCCTGCCGCCGCGCGGGGAGGATCAATGCCTCATCCGCGCCCTGGCCAGCGGCGTATCGCGCGGCACCGAGCGCCTCGTCTTCGCGGGCCGTGTGCCGGAGAACCAGCACGCGACCATGCGATGCCCGCTTCAGGCCGGCGATTTTCCCTATCCCGTCAAATACGGCTACGCCGCCGTGGGGCTGGTGGAGGAAGGGAAGCACGCCGGGAAGCGCGTCTTCTGCCTGCATCCGCACCAGGACCGTTTCCTCGCCCCCGAGGGCATGTGCGTGCCCGTGCCCGATGCCCTGCCCGACGCCCGCGCCGTGTTGGGCGCGAATATGGAAACGGCGGTGAATATCCTCTGGGATGCGCGCCCGGCGCTCGGCGAGAAGGTGCTGGTGATCGGCGCCGGCGTGGTCGGGCTGCTCGCCGCGAGCCTCGCCGCGAAAGTTCCGGGCATGACGGTGACGGTCTGCGATATCGACCCTTCGCGCCGCGCCATCGCCGAGGCCATGGGCGCAAGCTTCGCCCTGCCTGAAGAGGCTCCCGGGCAGCAGGAACTCATCATCCATGCCAGTGCCAGCCCGGAAGGTCTGCGGCTGGCCCTCTCGCGCGCCGCCTTCGAGGGCCGAATTCTCGAAGCTTCCTGGTTCGGCGACAAGCAGGTCGCCCTGCCACTCGGCGAGAGCTTCCACAGCAAGCGGCTGCAGCTGCTCTCCACCCAGGTAGGCGCCGTTTCGCCCGCCATGCGCGGCCGCCGCGCCTATGCCGATCGCCTGGCGCTCGCCCTCTCGCTGCTGGAAGATGCGCGCTACGATGCGCTGCTGAGCCCCGAGACGCCCTTCGAGAAACTCCCCGAGGCCATGCCGGCCCTGCTCGCCGGCAATGCCCTCTGCCCCGTTATCCGCTATTGAGGACCGCCCCACGATGTTCAGCCTCACCGTCGCCGACCATGTGATGATCGCCCATTCCTTCGGGGGGGCGGAATTCGGCCCGGCGCAGAAGGTGCATGGCGCGACTTTCGTGGTGGAGGCCGAGTTCCGCGCGCCGAAGCTCGATCGCCTGAACCTGCTGGTCGATATCGCCGCCGCGCGGGTGGAGCTTCGCAAGATCCTCGACAGTTTCGACTACAACAATCTCGACACCCTGCCGCAATTCGCCGGGCAGAACACCACGACCGAATATCTCTGCTTCCATATCCACGGCCTGCTCGTCGCGGCTCTGAAGGAAGGCAAGCTCGGCAAGGGCGGCGAGGGCGTCACCGCCATCAAGGTGCTGCTGCGCGAGAGCCCCCTCGCCTGGGCCGCCTATGAAGCCGAGGTCTGAGCCATGAAGATCGCGCTCCTCGTCCCGGGCCCCTTCACCATCGTCTCCGGCGGCTACAATTACGACCGCCGCGTGGTCGCCGGGCTCCGCGCCCTCGGCCATGAGGTGCAGGTGGTGGAGCTGACCGGCCGCCACCCGCTGCCGGATGCGGCGGCCGAGGCCTCGGCGCTCGCCGCACTCGATGCCGTGCCCAAGGATGTCGCGCTGGTCATCGACGGGCTCGGCCTGCCGGCTCTCGCGAGCCGGGCGCAGGAGCTGGTGGAGCGCGGCGCGGTCGGGCTCATCCATCACCCGACGGCGCTGGAGCCGGGCTATACCGACGAGGAACGCGAGTCCCTCAAGGCGCGCGAGAAGGCGCTCTTCACCTCGATGAAGGCGCTGATCGCAACCTCGCCGCTGACCGGCCGGCAGCTCACCGAGGAATTCGCCGTCGATCCCGCCCGCGTCACCATCGTCGAGCCGGGGACGGACCCCGCGCCGCGCAGCGAAGGCTCGAAGAGCGAGGTGGTGCAGATCCTCACCGTCGCCGTGCTGGTGCCGCGCAAGGGGCATGACGTGCTGCTGCGCGCCCTCGCCCGGCTCACCGACCTGGACTGGCACCAGACCTTCGTCGGCAGCCCGCGCGACCCGGTCTATGCGCGCCAGCTCGAAGCCCTGGTGGAGGAACTCGGCCTTACCGGCCGCGTGACCTTCGCGGGCGAGGAAACCGACGCGCAGCTCGAGAAGCGTTATGCCGGCGCCGATCTCTTCGCGCTGGCCACCTATTGGGAAGGCTATGGCATGGCCGCGGCCGAGGCCCTGGCCCGCGGCCTGCCGGTCGCCATCACCGCCGGGGGCGCCATCGCGGAAGTGGTGCCGCCGCAGGCCGGCGTGATCGCCCCGCCGGGCGACCATAACGTGCTCTCCCGTGCCATGCGCCGCCCCATCGCCGATCCGGACCTGCGCCGCGAGATGGCCGATGCCGCCTGGGAGGCCGGGCAGCGCCTGCCGCGCTGGGACGATCGCGCGGCGCTCTTCGTCACCGTCATCGAGAAGGCGCTCGCCCCGTGACCGAGGTTTTCGACGGCGACTGGCTGGACCAGCGCGAGGGTTTCGACGCCCAGGCCCGCTCGCCCGAACTGGCGCTGATGCTGGCCGATGCGCTCCCCGCCCGGCCCCGCCTGCTGGATCTCGGCGCGGGCACCGGCTCGCTCGCGCGCTGGATGGGGCCGCTCATCGGGCGGTCGCAGGCCTGGACGCTGGTGGATGCCGACCGGCTGCTGATCGAGCGCGCCTTCGTCACCATCAGCGACCGCGCCAATGCCGTGGGCTGGAACACCACCTGGCCCGGCAAGCGCACGCTGCTGGTGCATTCCCCGCGCGGCACCTGGCGCATCGAGGGGCTCCAGGCCGATCTGCGCGCCATTCCGGGCAGCCTGCCACTGCATAATATCGATGCCGTGGTCTGCACCGCGCTTTGCGATCTCGTCTCGGCCGCCTGGGTCGAGAAGATCGCCGCCGCCTGCGCCGCGCGCCGCCTGCCCTTCTATGCCGCGCTGAATGTCGATGGCCGCGAGCGCTTCATCCCGCCGCATCCGCTCGACGGGCTGGTGATGGGCGGCTTCACCCGCGACCAGGGCCGCGACAAGGGCTTCGGCGGCCGCGCGCTCGGGCGACAGGCAACGGCGGCGCTGACGGCGGCCTTCAAGGCGCAGGGTTACGAGGTGCATCACGCGGCCAGCCCCTGGGTCGCGGGCCCGGGCCATTCCGAATTCGCCGCGACCCTCGCCTGGGGCCATGCCGAGGCGGCGATGAATGCCCTGCCGCGCGAAAGCGCCCGCATCGAGGCCTGGGCCGAGACGCGCGAACGCCAGGCGGTCAACGGCAAGCTCCAGGCCCGGATCGGCCATACCGATCTCCTGGCGCTGCCGCCCAAGTAATCAGGATTAGGACTATGCCTCTGCTCGGCTGCATCGCCGATGATTTCACCGGCGCGACGGACCTCGCCTCCATGCTCGTGCGCCATGGCATGACGGCGGTGCAGGTGATCGGCGTGCCGCATGGGCCGGTGCCCGAGGCGGATGCGGTGATCATCGCGCTCAAATCCCGCACCATCCCCGCGAAGGAGGCGATCGCCGAGAGCCTCGCCGCCTGCGACGCGCTGCTGGCCATGGGCGCGAAGCAGATCTTCTTCAAATACTGCTCGACCTTCGACAGCACCGAGGCGGGCAATATCGGCCCCGTCGCGGATGCGCTGATGAAGCGGCTCGGCGGCTCGCTGGCCGTCGCCTGCCCGGCTTTCCCGGCCAATGGTCGGACGGTGTATCTGGGCCATCTCTTCGTCGGCAATGCGCTGCTCAACGAGAGCGGGATGGAGAACCACCCGCTCACGCCCATGACCGACCCCAACCTGCTCCGCGTGCTGACGCGGCAGACCGAGGGCGGCGTGGGCCTCGTGCCCTTCCCCGTGGTGCAGCAGGGTGCGGGGGCCATCCGCACCGCCCTGTCGCGCCTAGCCGATTCCGGGCGGCGCTACGCCATCACCGACGCGGTGACGGATGAGAACCTGATGGCCATCGGCGAGGCCGTGGCGGCCCATCCGCTGGTCACCGGCGGGTCGGGCGTGGCCATGGGCCTGCCGGGGAATTTCCGCCGTGCCGGGCTGCTGCCCGCGCGTGAGGATGCGGGCGCCTTGCCCCCACGCCAGGGGCTCATGGCCGTGCTCGCCGGCTCCTGCTCGCGCGCGACCCTCGCCCAGATCGGCTATGCCCGCGCCAGCGACCTGCCGGTGCTGGAACTCGACGCGCTGGCGAAGCCCGATGCGAAGGAACTCGCGCGCCAAGCCATCGACTGGATGGCGGACAAGCTCTCCACCGAGCGGCCCCTGGTGATCGCGGGCTCGGCCCCGCCCGAGAAGGTCGCCGCCCTCCAGGCGAAGCTCGGCCGCGAGGCGGCGGGCGCGCTCATCGAGCGGGCACTCTCCCATGTGGCGGAGGAGATGTTCCATCGCGGCGTGGGCCAGCTCGTGGTGGCGGGCGGGGAGACTTCCGGCGCGGTCGTCTCGCGCCTGGCCGTCACCAGCCTGCGCATCGGCGAGGAGATCGACCCCGGCGTGCCCTGGACCTATGCCGCGCCCATCGGCATCCATCTCGCCCTGAAATCGGGAAATTTCGGCGGGCGGGATTTCTTCCTGCGCGCTTTCGATTGAGATGCTGCTTCATCAGGCGGGCCGGCGCCTCAGCCGCCAGCCTGATGAAACAGCCTCCGACCTGCGCCCGCTTCCGGCGAAGGCCGGGAGCGTGTATCGCAGGCGCCATCGCTGACCGCTGGAGCCTCAGATGCCGCTCACCATCTCGATCGTCGCGCATGACCGCATGAAGCCCGCCATGGCCGAATGGGTCGCGCGCCATGCGGCGCATCTCCAGGGCCATCGCCTGGTCTGCACCGCCACCACAGGCGGCGTGGTGCGCCAGCACTGCCCCGATCTCGACATCACCACGGTGAAGAGCGGCCCGCTCGGCGGCGACCAACAGATCGGCGGCATGATAGCCGAAGGGAAGGTCAACGCGCTGATCTTCTTCCCCGACCCCATGACGCCCATGCCCCATGATGTCGACGTGAAGGCTCTGCTGCGCATCGCGCTGCTGTATGACGTGCCCTGCGCCTTCAACCCGGCGACCGCCGACATGCTCATCGCCGGCGGGCTGCTCGCCGCGAAAGCCCCCTCGGCGGCCTAATTCGCGTCGGTCGCGGTCGCGCTGTCATCCGGCGCGACCAGCACCTTATCCACCCGGCGCCCGTCCATATCCACGATCTCGAAGCGCCAGCCGGACCAGACGATCCGGTCGCCCTCGCGCGGCACCCGCTGCAGCAGCGCCAGCATCAGGCCGGCGACGGTGTGATAGCTGCCTTCGCGCGGCAGCGAGGGCAGGTCCAGCCGCGCCTTCAACTCGTCGCTGGCCATCATGCCGTCGAGGAGCAAAGAGCCATCATGCCGCTGCACGGCCGGGCCCGGCGTGGGGATCAGCGCCGGGCCAAGCTCGCCGACGATGGCCTCCAGCAGGTCCGAGGCCGTCACCACGCCCTCGAAGCTCCCATATTCGTCCATGACCAGCGCGATGCCCACCGGGTCCACCCGCAGCCGCTCCAGCGCGTCCAGCGCCGAGAGATTGTCGGGCAGCACCATCGGCTGGCGCAGCGCGGCCTGGATGGAAAGCGCCTCGCCGCGAAGGAGCTGGTCCAGCAGGTCCTTCGCCGCGACCACGCCGAGCACATTGTCGATGCGCCCATCGGCCACGACGAAGCGCGTCACGCCATCGGCGCGGATCTGCTGGCTAATCTCCTCCGACGGGTCACCCCGGTCGATCCAGGAGACCTCGTTGCGCGGGGTCATCAATGCGCGCACCGGCTTGTCGGCCAGGCGCAGCACGCGCTCGATCATGTGCCTCTCCTCGGTCTCGAGCGCGCCGGCCTGGGCGCCCTCGGCGACGACGGCCTTGACCTCCTCTTCCGTCACCGACTGATCCACCTGGGCGGAAGCGCCCACGAGCCGCAGCACGAGATTGGAGGATTTGCTCAGCAGCCAGACCATGGGCGCGGAGAAGCGCGCCAGCGCGGCCATGGGCGGGGCGACTTTGATGGCCACCCCCTCGGGGTTCCGGAGCGCGAGCTGCTTCGGCACCAGCTCGCCCAGGATGAGCGAGAGATAGGTGATCATCAGCACGACCAGAAACAGCCCGATTTCCTGGCCATAGGGCGCGACGGAGGGGAACTGCTCGAGCCAGCCGCCGATGCGCTGCGCGATGCCCTGGCCGCCGAAAGCGCCGGCGAAAACGCCGACCAGCGTGATGCCGACCTGCACCGTGGGCAGGAAGCGGCCTGGGTTCTCAGCCAGGGCCAGGGCCGTCGAAGCGCCCGCCCTGCCCTGCTTCTGCAGCGCGAGCAGCCTCGCGCGCTTGGCCGAGACGATCGCGAGTTCGCTCATGGCGAAGGCCGCGTTCAGCAGGACCAGCAGGAAAATGACGGCGATTTCGAAGATTACGGCCATGGATAACCCTCCAAGGCCGCTCTCTCTAAGCCATGGGGGGCTCGAGGGCCACCCCGGCTAGCCGGGACAGAATGTCAGACGACGCCGGCACGGCCCATTTCGAGGAACTTTTCGCGGCGCCGCGCCTTGAGCGTGCCGCCATCGAGCGCCAGCAGCGGCTCGAGGCATTCCTCGATCTTGTCGCCCACCTTGCGCATGGTGGCCGCGGCATCGCGATGCGCGCCGCCCAGCGGCTCGGGGATAACGGCGTCTATGAGGGCCAGGCGCTTCAGATCCTCGGCGGTGAGCTTCAGCGCCTCGGCGGCGGTGCTCGCCATGGCGGCGTCGCGCCAGAGGATGGAGGCGCAGCCCTCGGGGCTGATCACCGAATAGATGGCATGCTCCAGCATCAGCACGCGGTCAGCCGCGGCCAGCGCGATCGCGCCGCCCGAACCACCCTCGCCGATAATGGTCGCGACGAAGGGCACCGGGGCGTCGAGCCCGGCCTCGATGGAGCGCGCGATGGCCTCCGCCTGGCCGCGCGCCTCGGCCTCGATGCCCGGGAAGGCGCCAGCCGTATCCACGAAGGAGATGATCGGCATGCCGAAGCGGCTCGCCAGTTCCATCAGGCGCTTGGCCTTCCGGTAGCCTTCAGGGCGGGCCATGCCGAAATTATGCTTCACGCGGCTTTCGGTATCGATGCCCTTCTCGGTGCCCAGCACCATGACCGAGCGGCCACGGAAGCGGCCCATGCCGCCGATCACGGCAGCATCGTCGGCGAAGGCGCGGTCACCGGCCAGCGGCGTGAAATCCTCGATCAGCGCCTCGACATAGGCCAGGCACTTGGGCCGCTCCGGATGACGGGCCACCTGCGCCTTCTGCCAGGGCGTGAGCTTGGCATAGGTGGTGGCGAGCAGCTTCTCGGCCTTGTCCTGGAGCTTGCCGACCTCGTCCGCCACATCGATCCCGCCGGCATCGGTGGTGCGGCGCAGCTCCTCGATCTTGCCTTCCAGCTCGGCGATCGGCTTCTCGAAATCCAGGAAATGACGCATCGCGGTTCCGTTACGGGTCGTGATCGTAACCAGGCGCTGAGAGTGAGGCAGGGGAGACCCGCCCCCTGCCGACGCCGTGCATGAGCGGTCCCCCTACCGCAATGCGGCGCATCACGCCAGCCCGACGAGCCTCGCCTTGGCGATCAGGCCCTCTGCCTGGCGAATGGAGGCAATGTCCAGCATGCGGCCGTCGAGCGAGACGGCGCCTCGGCCGCTGGCGGCCCCTTCCTCCATCGCGGCCAGGACGCGGCGGGCCTTCTCCAGTTCCGCCGGATCGGGGGCGAAAGCGGCATTGGCGGTCGCGACCTGGCCGGGATGGATGCACATCTTGCCCTCGGCCCCGAGCGCGCGGGCCCGGCGGCAGGCCATGTCCAGCCCCTCCGGATCGCGGAAATCGCCATAGGGACCGTCGATGGGGCGAAGCCCGGCGGCGCGGGCGGCGGTGATCATACGGGCCAGGGCGTAATGCCACTGATCGAGCACCACGGAGGTCGCGTAATCGGGGTTCGGGCCGCCGATGGCCGTGGTCCGCATGGCGAGGCTCGCGGCCAGATCGGCCACGCCCAGATGCAGGCTCTCATTGCGCGGGCTGGCCTTGGCGATGGCCTCCACCTGCGACAGGCCCTCGGCCGTCTCGATGATCAGGCCGAGGCCCAGCTTCTTCTTACGCCCGGCGGCCATCTCCACCTGGGAGATCAGCGTCTCGGCCACGACAACGTCCTCGGGCCGGTTGGTCTTGGGCAGCATGATCACATCGAGCCGCTCGCCGCCGCCCTCGATCAAGGCGATGATGTCCTTATAGAAAAACGGGCTGTCGAGCCCGTTCACGCGCACCGCCAGCGTCTTGCGGCCCCAATCCACCTCGCTGAGTGCTGCGACGGCCTGGGCGCGGGCGGCATCCTTGGCCTCGAAGGCCACGGCATCCTCCAGGTCGAGGAAGACGGCATCGGCAGGCCCCGCCGCGGCCTTGGCGAAAAGCTCGGGGCGCGAGGCGGGCACCGCCAATTCGCTGCGATGGGCGCGGGTGGGCCTGGTCATTCCGTTTCTCCCTCATCGGCCAGCGGATGGTGTTTCTCCACCACCTCGCGGAGCCTTTCCTGCAAGACGCGCGTGTAGATCTGCGTGGTCGCGATATCCGCATGGCCGAGCAGCATCTGCAAACTGCGCAGGTCAGCCCCCCGGCCCAGCAGATGGCTGGCGAAGGAATGGCGCAGCACATGCGGCGAGACCCGCTCGGGCGCGATGCCGGCGGCCAGCGCGACTTCCTTGAGGATAAGGCCCATAGATTGGCGGGGCAGATGCCCCGCCGCCGCGCGAGAGGGAAAAAGCCAGCGCGAGTGCTTGGACGGGTCCCGCGCCCCCAGCGCCAAGTCCCGCGCCCGCTGGCTGATGGGCACGAGGCGCTCCTTGCCCCCCTTCCCCTTGATCACCACGAGCGGCGACTCGGCCCGAAGGGCTGCGAGCGGCAGGGCGATGAGTTCGGAGGCGCGCATCCCCGAGCAATAGAGCAGCTCGACCAGCGCGGCCGCGAGCGGCCCCTTGCGGCCGGGCAGCGTGGCCGCGGCGGTGATCAGCGCCTCGATCTCGGCCTCGCTCAGCGCCTTGGGCAGGCTCGTGGGCAGGCGCGGGCTGTCGAGAAGCTGCGTCGGGTCATCCGCGCGGATGCCCTCGCTGGCCAGAAAACGGTGGAACTGCCGGATGCTCGACAGGCGGCGCGCGGCCGTGCGGGCGGAGAGCCCGAGATCGGCCAATTGCGCCAGATAGCCGCGCAGATGCTCGGCATCGGCCTGGCCCAGTTCCACGCCCTTGGACGAGAGGAAGGCCGCGAGGTCTTCCAGATCGGCCTGATAGGCGAGGATGGTGTTCCGCGCGGCGCCGCGCTCGGCGGCGAGCATTTCGAGGAAGGCTTCGGCATGCCGGTTCATGGCGTGGCCGGGCCCGCCAGGCTCAGCGCGGCGCGAAGCGTTCGTTGGGCAGCACCTGCTCCACCGGCTTCGGCGTGACGCTCGGCGGGAAGGCGCCAATCGCCAGGAGGCCGATCCCGGCGGCCAGGATCAGCACGACAAGGATGAACAGCAAAGGTCGGCGAAACATAGGCCGGCAGGGCTCCCCTCGCGCTTGCGTGTGGCTGTGCTACCCTTGGGCACCGTGTCGCGCAACCTAGACCTTTCCCTCGATCCCCAGGCGGATCAACCGCAGCCTGCCCCGAGCTTCGGCGGCAAGGCCCGTTCCATCGTGCTCGTCGGCATGCCCGGCGCGGGCAAGAGCGCCATTGGCAAGCGCCTTTCCCAGCGTTTCGGCCTGCCCTTCCGCGATGCGGATACCGAGATCGAGGCCGCCGCCGGCCGCCCGATCACGGAAATCTTTTCCCGATTCGGGGAGCCGCATTTCCGCGACGGCGAGCGGCGGGTCATCACCCGCCTCGTTTCCGAGGGGCCGCTGGTGCTCGCGACGGGGGGCGGCGCCTTCGCCGATTCCAAGACCCGGCGGGCCATCGCCACCTCGGGCGCCATCTCCGTCTGGCTGCGCTGCCCGCTGAACGTGCTGGAGCGGCGCGTGGCCGGGCGCGAGCACCGGCCCATGTTCGTCAACGCCAACCCCCGCGAGGTGCTGCAGCGCCTCGCCGACGCTCGCCACCAACTCTATGCCGAGGCCGATATCGTGGTGGATTGCGCCGACGAGAGCCCCGAGACCACGACGCGCCGCGTGGAGGAGGCCCTGCTCGCCTGGCAGCCCCCCGCGCGCCTGCCGGTGAAGCTAAGTGGCGGGCGGGACTATGAGATCGTCATCGGCGAGGGTTTGCTGGCGCGCGCCGGCGGCCTGCTCGCCCCCGTGCTGCCCTCGCGCCAGGTGGTGGTGGTGACGGATAGCACCGTCGCGGATTTCCACCTGCCGACGCTGCGGGCGGGGCTCGCGGAAGCCGCCATCACCATTCGCCGCGAGATCGTGGTGCCCGCGGGCGAGGCCAGCAAGAGCTTCGGCCAGCTCGAGCGCGTGCTGGAGGAAATGCTGGCCGCCGGCACCGATCGGAAGACCACCGTGGTCGCCCTGGGCGGCGGCGTGGTGGGCGACCTTGCCGGTTTCGCGGCGGCGGTCGCCATGCGCGGGCTGCCTTTCGTCCAGATTCCGACCAGCCTGCTGGCGCAGGTGGATAGTTCGGTCGGCGGCAAGACGGGCATCAATCTCAAGGCGGGCAAAAACCTCGCCGGCGCCTTCCACCAGCCCAAGATGGTGCTGGCCGATACCGGCGTGCTGGCGACGCTCGCGCCGCGCGAACTACGCGCGGGCTATGCCGAAGTGGCCAAGCACGGGCTGATCCAGGGCCCGCTCTGGGAATGGTGCGAGGAGCATGGCGCCCAGGCCGTGGCGGGCGGGAGCGAGGCGCTGCGCCATGCCGTGCTCGAATCCTGCCGGCTGAAATCGGGCGTCGTCATCGCCGATGAGCGCGAGGAGAGCCCCGAGGGCGGCCGCGCGCTGCTCAATCTTGGCCATACCTTCGGCCATGCGCTGGAGGCCGAGTGCGGCTATGACGGCAGCCTGCTTCATGGCGAGGCGGTGGGGCTGGGCCTCTGGCTGGCGGCCGAACTCTCGGTGCGGCTGGGCCATGCGCCCTCGTCGCTGCCGCAGCGGGTGGAGGCGCATCTGCATGCCGTCGGCCTGCCCGCGCGCATCCATGAGCTGAACCGGCGCTTCTCGCTGAGCGCGCTGATGGGCCGCATGGCGAAGGACAAGAAAGTGCGCGACGGCAAGCTGCGCTTCATTCTGATGAAGGCGCCAGGCCAGGTCTTCACCAGCAGCGACGTGCCTGCGGAACTGGTCGAGACCATCTGGCGCGAGGAAGGCTGCGGGCCCTGATCAGCCCAGGATGGAGAGCAAGTAGCTGGTCGGGCTGTTGGAACTGCTCGTCGCGGTACCGGCCTGGCTCATGATGTAGCGCTCGGCGATCTTCTCGGTCTTCTTCTCGTCCTTGAGATCGGCGAGCTTCACGCGCTTCAGCACGGCGGTGCTCTGCGCCTCGAGCGACTGGACGGCGATTTCCTTCGGAATCCCATAGGCATCGGTGATGACCTCGCGCACCACGGCATTGCCGAGAACATCGTAGACGCTGCCCATCGAGGCGGCCTGTTCCTCGAAATAGAGCGCCTTGGAAAGGCCCGGCGCGGTCTCATCCAGGCCCGTGCGCCATTGGTATTTGAGATAGCCGTCGATGAGCGATTGCTGGACCTTTTCGTCCTTGAGCCCGTCCAGGCCCTTTTCGAAGAGGTTCAGTGTCTTGGCGGCATTGGTCCAGCTATCGCTGCCGAGCTTTTCGAGGAAGCCGCCCTTCGCACTGGGGTCGCTCACCAGGGCCTTCCGGGCGATGCCTTCCATGCCGACCTGATCGGCAAGGCCGAGCGCGGGCAGCAGGAAGCCCATGACCCGCGGATCCTTCAAGGCATCCTCGACCGTCTTGGCCTTGGCGATGGCCGTCTTGAAACGGTCGATGGCGAGCTTGTTGGCGCCCTCTTTCGCCTCCGCCGCCATGCCCTTCTCTTCCGCGCCATCGGCTTTGGCGCGGCGGAAAGCGGCAAGGGCGTCGGTATAGTTGCCGGTCGACGTGGTCGCGGTATTGGAAATACCGAAGATCGTCGTCAGGCCGGCATAGATATTCGTCATCGACGGCTGCTGAGGCCTATGGCGAGCATGTCGTTGATGTCGATGAGGAAATCGAGATCCGGCTGCGGCTCGTTCAACTCGCGCAGCACCGCATGGCTGACCGAGGCGATCTGCGCCCGCAGGTCCACCGGCAAAGCATTGGTCGGGTCCTGGACGACACCGCCGACGGCGAGCCAGAGCCGGCGATTATCGGCCAGCGCGCGGGCACGGCGCGGCCCGTCATCGTCACGGGAGAGGCGCAGCGCGCCGGAGACGCGGCGGAAGACGTCGGCTTCCTGCAGGCGCGGGTCCAGCCCGGCGCGGGAGGCGCCATAGGCGCGGGCGGCATTGGAGATCATGCGTCATGCTCCTCGGCCACGGCGTTCATCCCCGGCTGATGGAAGGGCGGCAAGCCCAGCACCGCCTCCTCATGCCGCATCACGCGCCGCGCGAGGCGCAGGGCCTGGTAGCAGTCATCGGCCTCCGCCGCCGCGAGCGCCCGATCGAGCAATTCGCGCACGAGGCCCGAGGTGGTGGCCGCCTGGAATTCGCTGATGAGATCGCGCGCGAGATGAAGCCCTGCCTCGCGCTCGTGCTCATCGCCGATATAGGCGGTCTGCAGCGCGAAATACACGCGCCGCGCAGGGGTGCTCGCAGCTTCCGGCGACATGATCTGCTTGCCGAAAAGAAAGCGGGCACGGGCAGTGAGCTCGATCCGCGCGCGATTGCGAAAGCGGATTGGCGCACCGTTGACGACCATGAGATCGCCTTGCCGTAGTTCAAGGACCAGTGTCGACATTCGTCTAGCCTTCTTGGCACGCGAAGGAAGGGCGACCCGGCGCCGCCCTCCCCGTCGCGATCAACGGAACAGGCTCAACAGGGTCTGCGGTGCCTGGTTGGCGATGCTGAGTGCCTGGGTGCCGAGCTGCTGCTGAATCTGCAGTGACTGCAGCTTGGCGGATTCCTTGGCGAGATCTGCATCGACCAGCGCACCGAGGCCCGAATTGAGGCTGTCGATTTTCTCGTTATTGTAGCTGATCTGCTTATCGAGATAGTTGCTGTCGGAACCGAAGGTATTCAGCGCGTCGCTGATGCTGTTCATGATGGTGTCGAAGTCACCGCCATCGGCCAGAGCGGCCTGCGCCGTCGCGGCATCCGTGGGCGCCGCGGCAACCACCAGGTCCGTCGCACCATCGACGGCCGTCAGCGTATAGGTCGTGCCGGCTTCGTTGCGGGTCGTGGAGATGTCGCCACCCCCCGCCGCCGTGTCCGTGCTGAGCAGCGAACGGCCGTTATAGGTGGAGTCGGTAATATAGTTCTCCACCTGCGTGCGCATCGCGGTGTACTGCGCCTCATATTGCGCGCGCTGATCGGCATTGATGGTGTCATCGGCGAGCTTCACCAGTACACCCTTGATATCGGACATCGCCGTGCTGACCTTGTTCAGCGCGGAGAGCGTCGTATCCAGAATGCCCTTGGTGCCGCCGATCTGCTCGTTCGCGGACTGCAGACCCGCGACATCGGCGCGCACGGACTGGGCCACGGCGAAAGCCGCACCGTCATCCTTCGCATCCGCCACGCGCTGACCGGTGGAGATGCGCTTCTGCGTCGCCGTCAGAGCGTCGTTGGTGCGATTGAGCGACTGAAGAGCCACCATCGCGCCGTTGTTGGTATTGACGGAGTTCAGGGCCATAGGACCTGCCCCTTTCGATTTTCGGGCCCTTTGGGGCCCAGTTGCGCTCCGCATCTTGCGGTGTGTCGCAACCATCGCAGGGTAGTTATTGCCGATCGGTTAACGCGGACTGCTTATTTTCGAGTCATTGCAGCAGCGTCGCGCATCAGCCCTTGATGCGCGCCACCGTGGCCGTAGTGGAATTGCCAGGGAGTAGTTCGGCGAGCTTTACCTGCCCGCCCCATTCCTGCACCAGATCGCCGCCCACCACCTGATCGACGCGATAATCGGCGCCTTTCACCAGTACATCCGGCTTCACGAGCTTGATCAGTTCGATGGGCGTGTCTTCGTCGAAGATACTGACCAGATCCACGGCCCCCAGCGAGGCCAACACGGCCGCGCGGGCCGCCTCGCTTTGGATCGGCCGCGCCGGGCCCTTGAGCCGCTTCACGCTGGCATCGGAATTCAGCCCCACCACCAGCCTGTCGCACCAGGAGCGCGATTGCTCGATCAGATGGACATGGCCGGGATGCAGCAGGTCGAAACACCCATTGGTGAAGCCCACGCGCCAGCCGCGCCGGCGCCAGCGCTCCACCTGCTCGACCACGGCCGAGCGGGACATGACCTTGCGCAGCGTGCCACGCTCGGGAGTCAGCGCCTCGAGGATATCGCCATCGCGCGCGACGGCCGTGCCCACCTTGCCGACGACGATTCCCGCCGCGACATTGGCGAGCCGCGCACCCGTCAGCAGCGACTGGCCCGAGGCCAGCGCGGCCGCGACCACGGCGACCACCGTGTCGCCGGCACCCGAGACGTCGAAGACCTCCGGCGCCTGGGCCGGCAGGTGATGCACCGAATCGGCGGTGAAGAGGCTCATGCCATCCTCGCTCCGCGTCACCAGCACCGCGCCGAAGCTGAAGCGCTGGCGCAGCGCCTGGGCGGCGACGGTGATCTCCTCCTCCGTCCCGATCGGCAGGCCGGTGGCCTCCTGCAATTCGCGGCGGTTCGGCGTGACGAGATCGGCACCGGTATAGGGCGCGTAATCCCGCCCCTTGGGGTCCACAATGACCTTGCGGCCGGCGGACTGGGCGGCAGCGATGAGGCGCGGCGTCACCTCGGGCGAGAGCACGCCCTTATGATAATCGGAGAGCACCATCACTGCGGTCGCGGCGACGGCATCGCTCGCGATCTTCACCATGCGGTCGGCCAGGCGCGGATGGATGGGGCGCGCGATCTCGTTATCGGCGCGCAGCATCTGTTGGCCGCTGGCAATGAAGCGCGTCTTGGTCGTGGTCGCCCGCCCGCCCTGCACGAGCAGCCAGGGCTCGACATTGGGCTGGCCGCCCACGAGTCCAGTCAGGTCGGCACCGGATTGGTCGTCACCCACCACGGAGATGAAGGCGACGGCCGCCCCAAGCGCGGTGAGGTTGCGCACGACATTGCCGGCACCGCCGGGCATCGCCACCTCACGCTCGACCGTGAGCACGGGCACGGGCGCCTCGGGGCTGATCCGGCCGACGCTGCCATAGACGTAGCGGTCAAGCATCGCGTCGCCGACCACCAGGACGGAGGCGCGCTTGAGCTGCCGCGTGGCGTCGGCGAGATCGGTTTCGGACATGTCGAGAGCCGGGCGGTTGTCACCGCCCGCCGAGGCGGGGCCTTCCATTTGCGATGGCGTAGCCCAGGGAGCCGCCTTTAGGCAAGGCGCAGGCCAAAGAGCGCGAGGCTAGCCGGGCCCGCCGACGGATAAAAGGCGGTAGCATCCGCCCTCCAGGACGAGGCAGGTCAGGCTGCCGCCATAGACGGCGCCGGTATCGATCCCTATCCGGTGGCGCAGGATTTCCGGCCTGAGCGCGGGCGTATGGCCATGGACCACCACCAGGGGCAGCGCCTCCGGCCGGGCGGACAGGAAGGGCTGGCGAATCCAGAGCATGTCCTGCTCGGTCTGGGCCGCGAGCGGCAGGCCGGGGCGAAGGCCGGCATGGACGAAGGCATAGCCCCCGGCCGACCAGATCAGCGGCCTTTCGGCAAGAAAGCGGCGATGCGGCTCGGGAATCCGCCCCCAACTGCCGCGATCGCGCGCGGAGGCGCCATAGGAGCGGAGTGTCTCATTCCCGCCATTGGCGAGCCAGGCGCGCACGGCGGCGTCGCTGGCGCCTGGCGCGAGGGCGTCGCGCATCATGGCGTCGTGATTGCCGAGCAGGCTCACGCATTCCATGCCCGCCACCGGGGACGGGCCAAGCAGGCGCGCGATGACGGCCGCGCTATCCGGCCCACGATCCACGTAATCGCCCAGATGCAGCAGGACCATGCGGGTAGCGGGCCGTGCCGCCGCATCCTGCGCGATCAGGCGATGAAGCGCGAAAAGCAGGCCTGAGCAGCCATGCACGTCGCCGATCGCATAGACACGGAGGCCCTCTGGCAGTAGCGCGGGCGCGATTGACGAATTGTTAGTCATTCGTCTGCCAGCATAGCGCCCTGAAGGCGGAGCGCCACGCTACCGCCGTCGATTTCGGCAACCTTAGCTCAGGCGTGATGGCCTGGGCGCTCTTGGCGGTGCTCCCGATGGCGGTGATCGAGAACCTGTCCGGGCTATTCCCCCCCGCGCAACGCGCCGGGCGGGAGGCGGTGTCCAGGCCGCCGGGGCCCGTGATGACGGCGACGCTCGCGGCCCTGCGCCATACGGCGGAGGGCGCTGCGCTGCTGCTGCGGCCCGGACCGGCGCCGGATGGGCAGCGGCTGCGCCTCGCCAAGGCCCTGCTGCGGGACGCGATCGCGCGCGGCGGCACACTGCTAGAGGCCGATCGCGGGGAAATGCTGCTGCTTTCGGCCGATGCCAAGGGGCTGGCCGGGCTGCGGCCCGTGCTGGCGCGCCTCTTCGGCGACGAGCCGGACAGCCTGCATCTCTGGAGCCTGCCCCATGACGCGCCGGATCTGCTGGACTGGTCGGAGAAGGCGAGCCCCGCCGGCCGTGCCTCCTCGGCCGAGTTGGTGGACCCGCGCAAGGTCGAGGCGCGCCTGACCGTGACGCCGCTCGAGGAATTGCTGCGGCGGGAGACGCTGTTGCGGCCCGATACCGTCCTGCGCCCGGCGGGGCTGCGGCTGCGGCTCGATACGGCCGCCATCGAGCGGATGGCGGGGGGCGATCCGGATCTCGCGGCGCATTGCCAGGAAGTCCTGGCGCGGCGCTGTCTGGCGGGCATGGCGAGCGCCGCTCGGATGCGGCAATGGCTCGGCGGCGCCGGGCGGCCGCCTCTGCTGGTGGATCTGCCGGCCGATGCCTTTCTCGACGCCCCGGACCAGGGTGGCCAGGAAGCGTCCCCACCTGTCGCATCGGACTTCCCGCCCGTCATCGCGGTGCTGCCTGTGTCGACGGTCGCCGATGAGGCGGGCTTCCGCCGCATCGCGCAGGCGCTGCGCCGGCGGGGCTGGGGCATCGCCCTGTCCGGCATCGCGGCCAAGCTGCTGCCGGGCATCCGCGCCGAAAGGCTCGCGGCGGATATGCTGGTGCTCGACTGGTCGCCAAGCCTCCTGCGCATGGAGGAGCAGCTGCGCGCGGCCCTGCCCGGCCGCATCCTGCTCGATGGCTGCGACGAACCGCAGGCGATCGGCTTCGCCGCCCGGCTGGGCATGGCGCGGATCAGTGGGCCCCTGCCGGAGCGGCTCGGCGCCTCCGCCCGCATGGCCCGTTGCGCGCATCAGGCCCGCTGCGGCATGGCGGCCTGCATGGCCCGCGCCGGTGCGACCGATGCGCGCGGCCGCGAGGGCTGCGCCTCACCCGAATTGCTGGCCGCCTCGCTGGATCTCCCCGCATGAGCCTCGCCCTTTCCCCTCCCCCGATCATCGCGCCGCTCGGCGGTGCCGCCGAGCTTGCGAGCCTGGTGCGGGAGGCCCTTTCGGCCGGTGCCTCGCGCACGGTGCTCTGGCTCCACCTCTCCCGCCTGCCCGCCCGGCTGCGCAAGCCGCATCACCGCCGGCTGCTCGATGCCGCCCTTGCGCCCCTCGGGCAGGAGGCGCGGCTGAGGCGCTTCGATCTGCCCAATGGCGATGTCGCGGCCATCGCCGTGCCGCCCGCCCGGCCGCTGGAAAGCCTGCGGGCCTCGCTGGCGACGCTCTTCGACGAGGAGGACATGGGCTATCTCCTCTCCAGCCTCTCGCTCCCCATGGAGGCGGCGGCCGTCATGGCCTCGCTGGAGGAGGCGATGGGCTTCGGCGCCGTGACGGTGGCCGCGAGCCAGGCCGCGGCACCGCTTTCGGCCGATGATCTCGCCGGGCTGGAACGCACGCTTTCGACGGCCGATCTCACCTCCTTCCTACGGCGCCAGGATATCTGCCGGGTGCCGGCCGAGGGTGGTGTCGCCGAATTCTGGTCGGCCGATCTGCGCCTGCCGCTGGACGAACTCACCGAGACCCTGGCCCCCGGCCGGGAATTGCGCAGCCAGCCCGCCCTGCGCCGCCGCCTCCGTCGCCGGCTGGATGAAAGGCTGCTCGTGGATATGGCGCGGCCGGACAATGCCCAGCGGGTCGAGGCGCGGAGCCTGTCGCTCAGCCTGCACAGCCTCGTCTCGCCCATTTTTCTCCGGCTCGATGCCGCGCTGCCGGCGGCCGCCCGGCGCGAGATGCTCGTTTTCGTCGAGACGGCGGATATCCTGGCCCACCCTTCCACCATGGAGGCGGCGGGGCAGTTCCTGGCCACCCGGGGCTACCGTCTGGGGCTCGATATCCAGGGCCCGGCCATGTTCGACCTGCTTTCGCCGGAGGGGCTGGGCGCCTCGGCCATCAGGTTCCCTTGCGCCATCGCCCGGCAGTTGAGCGGCGAACAGTTGCGGGACCTCGCCTCGCGGCTCGATCTGATCCTGACCGGCGCGGACAAGACGACCGATATCGCCTGGGGCTGGCAGCAGGGCCTGTCGATCTTCCAGGGCCGGGCGGTGGAGCGGCGCGGCCGGCGGGGCTGAACCGCACTCCTTCGTGCGCGGCACGGCTATTGGCAGAAGCGGGGGGCAGCCGCTACTTCTGGCGGTTATGCAACATCGCTACGCCATCCGAGTCGAAGGGCTGACCAAGCGCTACGGCTCCAACACGGCCGTCGATCATCTGGATTTCGCGGTCCCGAAGGGCGAAACCTGGGCCCTGTTGGGCGGCAATGGCGCCGGCAAGACCACCACCATCGGCATGCTGCTCGGTATCCTGAAGCCGAGCGCCGGGCGCATCTCGGTGCTGGGCCATGACATGGCGACCGACCGTTTCGCCGCCCTGGCGCGAATGAATTTCTCATCCCCCTATGTCGCCCTGCCCCATCGGCTGACGGTGCGTGAAAACCTGCGCGTCTATGCCCATCTCTACGACGTGCGCCGCGCCGAGGCGCGGATCGACACGCTGCTGGAGGCCTTGCAGCTGCAGGAAATCGAACATCGCCCCGCAGGCCAGCTTTCGGCCGGGCAGAAAACGCGCGTGGCGCTGGCCAAGGCGCTGATCAACGAGCCAGACCTGCTGCTGCTCGACGAGCCCACCGCGAGCCTCGACCCCGATACAGGCGACTGGGTGCGCGGCTGGCTCGAGCGTTATCGCGCGGAAAGCGGCTGCTCCATCCTGCTCGCCAGCCACAACATGGCCGAGGTGGAGCGGCTCTGCGGCCAGGTGCTGATGCTCAAGCGCGGCCGTCTGGTCGATCGCGGCAGCCCGGAAGAGCTCCGCGCGCGCTACGGGCATGACGATCTGGAACAGGTCTTCCTCGATATCGCGCGCGACCGCAAACCCCTCGCCTTGGAGGCCCCGGCATGATGCTGCGCGCTTCCTGCCGCCGCGTCTGGGGCCTGATCTACCGCCATCTCGCGCTCTACCGCCGCTCCTGGCCGCGCGTGGTCGAGCTGATGTACTGGCCCGTGCTGCAGATGGTGGTCTGGGGCTTCATCACCGCTTATCTGGCCGGGGTGCAGCAGAACCTCGCGAGCTACGCCGCCGGCGCCCTGCTGGGCGGCGTGCTGCTCTGGGAGGTGGCGCTGAGGAGCCAGATGGGCTTCGCGCTCTCCTTCCTGGAGGAGATATGGTCGCGCAACCTGGGCCATATCTTCGTCAGCCCCTTGCGGCCTGGCGAGCTGGTCGCGGCGCTGATCGGCATGAGCGCGCTCAGGATGTTCACGGGCGTGCTCCCGGCCATCGCGCTGGCCTGGCTGCTCTATGGCTTCGGGCTGTTCGAGATGGGGCCCATCGTGGTGCTCTTCTTCGCGGCGCTGATGATGATGGGCTGGGCCGTGGCGCTGGGCGTCACCTCGCTCATCCTGCGCTACGGTCAGGGGGCGGAGGCCATGGCTTGGAGCGTGCTTTTCGGCCTGACGCCCTTCTGCGCGGTTTTCTACCCCGTCTCGATCCTGCCCGATGCCATGCAGATCATCGCCTATGCCCTCCCCGCCTCGCATGTCTTCGAGGGCATGCGCCAGGCCATGGCGGGCGGCGGTATCGCCTGGGAACATCTGCTGGGCGCCTTCGTGCTCGACGGGATGTGGCTAGTGATCATGGGCTGGCTCTTCTTCCAGCAACTCGACAAGGCGCGCGAAACCGGCGCCCTGCTGTCGATGGGGGAGTAGCGGCCACGGCCTCCCTGCTTCCCACCGCCGAGGAGGACGTGCTGGAGACCATCGAGCTCCAGCCAGGCCCTTTCCAGGAGCCGCGCGACGTGCAGGTGCGCTGGCGCCGCAGCGCGCGGGCGCGGCTCGTCTCGTTGCGCATCGATGCGCGGGCGGCGGAGGTCGTCATCACCCTGCCGCCGCGGGGCAGCCGCAAATCGGGGCTCGCGCTGCTCACGGCCAATGCGCGCTGGGTGGTGGGGCGGCTCTCGGCCCTGACGCCCGTGCTGCGCTTTCGCGATGGCGCGACCCTGCCGCTCGGCGGTGTGCCGTATGTGATCCGCCATGCGCCCGAGGCGCGGGGGGGCGCCTGGCTCGCCGAGGATGGCGCCATCGTGGTCGCGGGCGACGAGGCCTTCCTGCCCCGGCGCGTCGCGGATTTCCTTCGCGCCGAGGCCAAGCGGCGCATCAGCGAGTCCGTCTCGCGCCATGCCCCGCTGCTGGGGCGCTTCCCTCGCGCCATCCGGGTGAAGGATACGTCCAGCCGCTGGGGTTCCTGCTCCAGCGACGGCAATCTGGCCTTTTCCTGGCGCCTCGTCATGGCGCCGCCCTGGGTGCTGGATTACGTGGTCGCGCATGAACTGGCTCATCTCGCCGAGATGAACCATTCCGACCGCTTCTGGGCGCAGGTGAACAAGCTCACACCGCATACCGATGCGGCGGAGGCCTGGTTGAAGAAGAACGGGCCGGCACTGTTGCGGGTCGGGTGAAGCGAGAGGGGCGCCGCCCCTCTCGAACTCTTCCCGCCAAAGGCCTGAAGCCTTTGGAAACCCGTCACCACCAGCGATGGGCGGCGGCGGGGTGCGCCTCGGGCAGGCGGGGGCCGGCGGCGAAGAGCTTTTCGCGATAGGTGCCGGGGGCGTAGCTCGTCTTGTACAGGCCGCGCGATTGCAGCTCGGGAATCAGCAACTCCGTCACCTGCGAGAGGCATTCGGGCATCACGGTGCGGGAGAGGTTGAACCCATCCACCCCCGTCGCTTCCACGAAGCCCGCCAGCGCATCCGCCACCTGCCGCGCATCGCCGACGATGGGCGGCTGGCGGCTGCCGAGGATGAAACTGTCGATGAGCTTCCGCTTCGTCCAGCCGGTGCCAGCCGCGCGGGTCATGGCCTCGACATTGGACTGGATGGCGCCCGTGGGGCCGGTCGCGATGGGCTCGTCCATCTCGTAGCGGGCGAAGTCGATCCCGAGGCTCGCCGAGGCATGAGCGAGTGCGCCCTCGACGCTGGCATGGCGCCGGTAATCCTCGAGCAGGTCACGCGCCTCGGCCTCGGTGCGGCCGATGATGAGCGTGGCCCCGGCGAAGACCTTCACCGGCCGGGTTCCGGCACGGGCGCGCAGATCCGCCACCAGCCGCGCGACGTTCGCTGGCTGGCCGCCATTCACGAAGACGCATTCGGCATGGCGCCCGGCGAAGGCCCTGCCCCGGTCGCTGGCCCCGGCCTGGTAGAGAACGGGTGTGCGCTGGGGCGAAGGCTCGCAGAGATGCATCGCCTCGATCTTGTACTGCCGCCCCTGGTGGCGTGCGGGCCGCACGCGGGACGGGTCGGCATAGAGCCCGGCCGCGCGGTCGGCCTTCACCGCGTCATCGGCCCAACTGCCCTCCCAGAGGGCGTAGACGGCGTCCATATATTCGTCGGCAAGGTCGTAGCGGTCGTCATGGGCCATCTGCCGGTCGAAGCCCATGCCGCGCGCGGCGCTGTCGAGATAGCCGGTGACGATGTTCCAGCCGATCCGCCCATTGGTGAGATGATCGAGCGTGCTCATGCGCCGGGCGAAGAGATAGGGCGGCTCATAGGCGAGGTTGCAGGTGATGCCGAAGCCGAGATGCTGCGTCACCGCCGCCATGGCGGGCACCAGCATGGCCGGGTCGAGCAGCGGCACCTGCACCGCGCCTTTCAGAGCCACCTCGGCATTGCCGCCATAGACGTCATAGATGCCCAGCACATCGGCCAGGAAAAGCCCGTCGAACAGGCCCTTCTCCAGGGTCCGGGCGAGGTTGGTCCAATGAGCCAGCCGGTTATAGCCCAGCGAGCTATCGCGCGGATGGGTCCAGAGACCCTGCTGGATATGGCCGATACAGGCCATGTCGAAGGCGTTGAAGGCGATCATGACAGGCTCCCTGATAGCAGGAACATGTCATGATGATAGATTTTCGTCTACTATATGCGTTCAGCTCACCTTGAGCAGTTTCGCGGCGGCGGGGGCGAAATAGGTCAGCACGCCGTTGCAGCCGGCGCGCTTGAAAGCCATCAGGCTCTCCATCATGGCCTTGTCGTGGTCGAGCCAGCCATTCTGCACCGCGGCCATGATCATCGCGTATTCGCCCGAAACCTGATAGGCGAAGGTCGGCACGCAGAACTCGTCCTTCACGCGGCGGATGATGTCGAGATAGGGCATGCCCGGCTTGACCATGACCATATCCGCGCCCTCGGCCAGGTCCATCGCCACTTCGCGCAGTGCCTCGTCGCTATTGGACGGGTCCATCTGATAGGTTTTCTTGTCGCCCTTCAGCGCGCCGGCGGAGCCCAGCGCGTCACGGAAGGGGCCGTAGAAGGCCGAGGCATATTTCGCGGCATAGGACATGATGCGCGTGTGGATCAGGCCCTTCGCATCGAGCCCCGCACGGATGGCGGCGACGCGGCCATCCATCATGTCGGAGGGCGCGATGATGTCGATGCCGGCTTCCGCCTGCACCACGGCCTGGGCCACGAGCTGCTTCAGCGAGGCGTCGTTATCGACGTAATGCCCGCCCGGGCCGGGGCGCAGCACGCCGTCCTGGCCATGATCGGTATAGGGATCGAGGGCCACGTCGCCGACGAGGAGCACATCCGGGAAGGCGGCCTTGAGCGCGCGGGCAGCACGGTTGATGAGGTTCTCGGGGTTGAGCGCCTCGCTGCCCTCGGCATCCTTCTTCGCAGGCGGCGTCACGGGAAAAAGCGCGATGGCCGGAATGCCCAGCGCCACGGCGGGGGCGACATGATCGACGACGCGGTCGATGGTGACGCGGATCTGCCCCGGCATGGCGGCGACTTCGCTTGTCGCGTTCTCGCCATCCATGATGAAGATCGGCCAGATGAGGTCGCTCACGGCGAGGGAGTTTTCCGCGACGAGGCGGCGCGTATTGGCGTCGAGGCGGTTACGGCGCGGGCGGGCGTGCGGATAGGCACCGAATAGGCTTGGCATGAGGCTTTGACTTTCTGCCGTGACAGGCTGCCGGTGGAGCATAGACCCAACCCCGCCACTCGCGAAATCGCGCGCTCTGGCGCGGTCACATTCCGTCGCATTCCCGCAACGGTGATCACCACGCAGGCGGAAAGAACGATAAGGGCCGATGGCAGTATAAACCCATTGCGAGGGCATCCCGACCGTGGCGACATCTGGAAACGACAATATTCAAGGGACCAGCGGCAGCGACCTGATAGACGGCCTTGGTGGAAACGACATCATCAACGGCCTCTCCGGTAATGATACGCTGCTCGGCAATAGCGGCAATGACACGCTGATCGGCGGAACAGGCAATGATTTGCTGACTGGCGGCGCGGGCCGCGATACATACGTCTACAATGCTCGCGAGTTCGGCAGCGATACCATCGAGGATTTCGATCTCGTCTATGACAAGATTGACGTCTCGGCGCTGGGCATCGCCGATCTCGCCACCCTGAAGCTTTTCGCGACCAGCAGCGGCGGGGACACGATCATCCGCTTCGGCTACGACTATAATAGCGAGAGCATCACGCTGCGCGGCATCGACCCTGATGACCTCACCAACCGCAACTTCACCTTCAACACCTCCCGCGACGCGACCAGCAAGACCGGCACCAGCGCGGGGGATGCGCTCTTCGGCGGGCTGGGCGCCGATACGCTCCGGGGTGTCTCGGGCAATGACGTGCTCGCCTCGGGCAGCGGCAACGATACCCTGATCGGCGGCACCGGCAATGACACGCTCTATAGCGGCGCCGGTCGTGACACGATCGTCTATGACGCCCGCGAATTCGGCAATGACATCATCAAGGATTTCGATCTGACCTACGACAAGATCGACCTCTCCCGCCTGGGCATCGCCAATCTGGCGACGCTCTCGCATTTCATGACGAGTTCGGGCGGCAATACGGTCATCTCCTTCGGCTATGACTACACCGCCGAGACCATCACGCTCGAAGGGATCGACCCGGATGATCTGAAGAGCGGCAATTTCGTCTTCAACACTTCCCACACCGCCCTCGTCAAAACCGGGAGCACCGCCGGCGACGCGATTTTCGGTGGCCTGGGCAATGACACCCTCCGGGGCGCCGGGGGCAATGACGTGATCGCCGCCGGCAGCGGCAACGACACCCTGATCGGCGGCAACGGCAATGACACGCTCTATGGCGAGGTCGGGCGCGATATCTTCGTCTATGACGACCGCGAATTCGGCAATGACATCATCAAGGATTTCGACCTGGTCTATGACAGGATCGACCTCTCCGACCTCGGCGTCAGCAGCCTCGCGAGCCTGATGCATGTGATGTCGGAGAGCGGCGGCAATACCGTCATCACCATGGGCTTCGACTACATGAGCGAGAGCATCACGCTCGAAGGGATCGATCTTTCCGACCTCAACAGCGGCGACTTCATCTTCGACACCTCCCGCACGGCGCTCAAAACCTCAGGCAGCACCGCGGGGGATGTGATCTTCGGCGGGCTGGCCGCCGATACACTGAGCGGCATGGGCGGGAACGACCTTCTGATCGCCGGCGCGGGGAATGACACGCTGATCGGCGGCAACGGGAATGACACGTTCTACGGCGAGGCGGGGCGCGACACCTACGTCTATAACGACCGCGAATTCGGCAATGATGTCATCAAGGATTTCGATCTGGTCTATGACAAGATCGACCTTTCCGATCTAGGCGTCGCTGATCTCGACACGCTGATGCATGTGATCTCCGAGAGCAGCGGCAGCACCACCATCACCATGGGCTTCGATTATGCCAGCGAGAGCATCAAGCTCGAGGGCATCGACATCTCGGACCTCACCGGCCGCAACTTCGTCTTCAACACCAGCACCGCCGCGCTTACCACGAGCGGCAGTACCGCGGGCGACGTGCTCTTCGGCGGCTTGGGCAATGACACCCTGCGCGGGATGGGCGGCAACGACATCATCGCCTCCGGCGCGGGGAATGACACGCTGATCGGCGGCTCGGGCTTCGACAAGCTCATCGGCGGCAGCGGTGCCGATACCTTCCTCTTCTACGAGGGCGATCTGGGCAACACGACCGGCACCGATGTCATCGTCGATTTCTCGCGCGCCGAGGGCGACATCATCGACCTGTCGGATTTCGACGCCAGGATCGGCAGCGGCACCGCCGACGACGCCTTCTCCTGGATCGGCACCCGCGCTTTCACGGGGATCGGCCAGCTCCGCTACGAGAAGGTGGATGGAATGACCATCATCAGCGGCAATACCGATAGCGACCTGGATGCCGACTTCACCCTGGTGCTCGATGGCAGCATCAGCCTGGGGCGGACGGATTTCATGCTCTAGAGCCGGATCTGGGCCAGCTCTAGACCTTGCCGAACAGACGCCGCGCGATGAGCAACGCGGCGTCATAAGGCAGCGCCGGCACCTCGCGCATCCGCCACCACCAGCGGCGGCGCGCGGGGGCTGGTGGCGGGGGCGCGGCATGGGCGTCGAAGCCGGCCAGGCGCAGCAGCACCACGCAGCGCGGCAGATGGAAGCCGCTCGTCACGGCATGGACGGGGCCGCGATGCTTGCCCAGCAGCCGGCGCACCGCCACCACGCTTTCCAGCGTATCCCGCGCGGTGGGTTCGGGCAGGATATCCTCGTCCTTCACCCCGGCCTCGCGCAGGGCGCGGCGCATGGCCTCGGCCTCGGGCGGGCCCTCCGGCCCCTGCCCGCCCGTGGGCAGGTAGAGCGGGCTGTCGAGCCGCTTGCCCAGTTCCAGCCCCGCCTTGATCCGCGCGAGAAGCACCGGGCTCGGCCGCCCGCCGGGCCGCAGGGCAGCGCCGAAAATCACCAGGATGGCGCGGTCGGGATCCATCTCAGGCATGGCGTGCGACAACGCGGCCCCGGCGGCAGGGTTGCCCGTCAGCCCCGAGGTGCCGCGAGCAGCAGGCGGTTCAGCGGCTCGAGCTGTTTGCGCAGGGCGGCGAAATCGCGCTCCGCCTGCTCGCGGCTGGCGCCACCGGCCACCACTTCGTCGAGGATCGCCCCGATCGTGCGCTCGCCATCCACGCGGGAGAGGATGGCCCCCGCGAGGCGCGGCATGGGCAGCATGACCTTGAGCCCGTCGAAGGCCACGGGCAGCGCGCCGTTCCCGGCCTGCACGCCCTTGGCCAGGGCGGCGCCGTCGAGTTCGCGCAGCACCGGCACCGAGGCGGGATCGTCCCAGGCGGGGGCCGGTGCTGGGTCCTCGGCGCGGCGGCAATAGGCGATGTGGATGCCCATATTGCCGGTGATGGCCTCGGCCAGCGCGGCGCGCTCCACGGGCGACATCCCCGCCGTCCGGGTGCGCAGGCGCGGGTCGGGCAGGTAGATATCCGGGTCATAGCGCAGCGGCTCGACCAGGCAGGTGAGCGCGAGCCCGGCCTCCTCGATCAGCGCCACGAGCTGCGGCACGGAATAGGCCACGTCGCGCGGGTTCAGCAGAAGGTCATAGATGCCGGCATCGCCGCCCTGGATATGGTCGGTGATCCAGGGGTTCTTCTTGAGCCAGGCGGTCTCGGGCGTCTGCTTCCACAGGCGCTTCGCGATCTCGACGCGCTCGGCGGGCGGCTGATCGGCGGGGGCCAGCAGGCGCAGCGCATCCTGCAGCATATACACGCCCGTGCGGCCATGCGGCGCATAGACCATCAGTCCGATGCCGCCGCCCGGCTTGAGCGAGGCCGCCAGCCCCTTCAGCCCCGCCAGCGGGTTAGGCAGGTGGTGGAGCACGCCGCAGCAGTCGATATAGTCGAACTGGCCCAGCGAAGGGTCCGGCAGGTCGAGCAGCGAGCCGTTCACGAAGCGGATATTCTCCAGCTTCCGCACCTGGGCCCGCGCCTCGGCCACCTTCCGCGCCGCGGCGGAACGGTCGAGCCAGACGACCTCGGCCTCACGCCCCGCCCGCGCCAGATGCTGCGCCAGCATCATCGTGCCATCGCCCGAGCCGCCGCCGGCCATCAGGGCGCGGAAGGGCTGGCTCGCCGGGCGGCGGGCGCCGAAAATCCAGTGATCCACCTCGCGCAGATGGCTCGGGCTGCCGACGATGAGGCGCTTGGCCTCGTCGCGCGGGTCACGCAGCGGGTAGGGATAGGCCTCGTATTGCGCGGCCAGCGCGGTATCGGCGGCGTCGGTCATGGGCGCCTGTCTAGAGCAGATCGCCAAAGGGCGAAATCGCCCGGTCGCGTGAATTGGCTTTGGCGTGAAGCGGCTCTCACCCAGGGCGCCCCGGAAGCGCTTGCGCCCAAGCCCCGCGCATGGCACCCGCCGAGACATGATCCTGATCGCGCTCGGCGCCAATCTTCCGGGGCCGGACGGCGCCCCGGCCCTTGAGACCGTGCAGCGCGCGGCGGCCCTGCTCGACGGGCTCTGCGGCGCGAAGCTCGTGGCGCTCTCCCACTGGTACGAGACGGCGCCCGTGCCCCCCTCCCCCGGCACGCCCGACTATGTCAATGGCGTGGCCCGGCTGGAGGGCGAGGTGGACCCGGCCGTGCTGCTGGCCGCGACCCAGGAGATCGAGAACCGCTTCGGCCGCGTGCGCCCCTATCTGAACGCGCCGCGCACGCTGGACCTCGACCTGATCGACGTGAACGGCATCCTGCGCGACGGGCCCGACCCGATCCTGCCGCATCCGCGCGCACATCAGCGGCGCTTCGTGCTGGAGCCGCTGCTGGATGTGGCGCCGGATTGGGTGCATCCGCGGCTGGGGGTCGCTGCGAGCGAACTCGTCAAAACGGCCGAATGAAGAAAGGGGGAAGAAAGAATTCTTCCCCCTTGGACCCCCATCATCTTTTTCTGATGACTTAGCCGCCCGCCAGTTTGTGCATCAGGCGGGCCTGGGCGCGGGCGCCGGCATGCAGAAGGGTCAGCTCGAACTTCTCGTTCGGGCTATGGACCTGGTCGTCATCCAGGCCAAAGCCGACCAGCAGCGTGTCGAGCCCCAGGATGCGCTTCAGACTGTCCACCACAGGGATCGAGCCGCCGCAGCCGGCCATGACCGGCGCCTTGCCGAACTCATCCGTCAGCGCTTCGCGCGCGGCGATGAAGCTGTCGCTATCGGTCGGCACCGCGATGCCCACGGCCTTGCCGAAAACCTGGATCTCATAGGTCGCATCGGCCGGCAGGCGCTTGTCGAGCCATTCGCGCAGGCCGGCGAGGATCGCGTCAGGGTCTTGCCCCGGCACCAGGCGGAAGGAGAGTTTCGCATGGCCCTCGGCGGCGATCACCGTCTTGGAACCGGCGCCGGTATAGCCGCCCCAGATGCCGTTGATATCGGCGGTCGGGCGGGTCCAGAGGCGCTCCAGCGGCGAACGGTCCTTCTCACCCACCGGCACCGAGAGGCCCTGGTCGGCGAGGAAGGCCTTCTCGTCGAAATCCAGCGCGGCCAGGGCGGCGCGGGCCTCGGGCGAGGCTTCGGGGATGCCGTCATAAAAGCGGGGGATGGTGATGCGGCCGTTCTCGTCATGCAGCCCGCCCAACACCTTCGTCATGGTGTTGAGCACATTGCCGGCCGAGCCGCCGAACATGCCGGAATGAAGGTCCCGCACCGCCTGCTTCAGGTCGATCTGCACATAGAGCAGCCCGCGCAGGCTGGTGCTGATGGCGGGCGTGGTCGCGTTCCACATGCCGGTATCGCTGATGAGGGCGATATCGGCCTTCAGGCGGTCGCGGTTCTGGGTGAGGTAGCCGTCGAGGCTGACGGAGCCGACCTCCTCCTCGCCCTCCACGAGAATGGTGATGGGCAGCGGCGGGGCGCCCGTCACCGCGTGCCAGGCACGGAGGGCGGCGAGCCAGGTGACGCATTGGCCCTTGTCGTCCACCGCGCCGCGCGCGACGACGCGCTTGCCCAGGGGGCCATCGACCACGGAGGGCTCGAAGGGCGGCGTGTGCCAGAGCTCGAAAGGCTCGGCGGGCTGGACGTCGTAATGGCCGTAGATGAGCACGCGGGGCACATTGGCGCCCGGCCCCGGGCCCGGATGGGTCGCGCGGACGACGGGGTGGCCGCCGGTCTCTTCAAGGGCGGCGGTAAAGCCGATGGCGGTGAGCTGGTCCACCAGCCACTGACCGGCCTTGCGGCAATCGGGCGCATGCGCGGGCTGGGCGGAGACGGAGGGGATGCGCAGCCATTCGATGAGGCTGGCTTCGGTGGCCGCGCGCTCGGAATCGAGCTTCGCAAGCACCTGGGAGAGGACGGGATCGCTCATGAGCCGAGGATCGCGCCAATAGTCATGTCGGTCCAGGGGGCGCCGAGCGGATCGCCGGGAGGTCAATCCTCGCAAGCGATACCGATCGGCGCGAAGGGCGAAGGGGGCGATACCCCCTCCGCGATCAGCGCTTGAGGATCGAACGGCCCGCGTAGCGCGCCGCCGTGCCCAGCTCCTTCTCGATGCGGATGAGCTGGTTGTACTTGGCCAGACGATCCGAGCGCGAGAGCGAGCCGGTCTTGATCTGGCCGCAATTGGTGGCGACGGCGAGGTCGGCGATGGTCGCATCCTCGCTCTCGCCCGAGCGGTGGCTCATCACGGCCGTATAGGCGGCGCGATGGGCCATCTCGACGGCTTCCAGCGTCTCGCTCAGCGTGCCGATCTGGTTGACCTTCACGAGGATGGAGTTCGCCGTCTTCTTCTCGATGCCCTGGCGCAGGCGCTCGGGGTTGGTGACGAAGAGATCGTCGCCCACCAGCTGAACCTTGCCGCCGAGCTTGTCGGTCAGCAGCTTCCAGCCGGCCCAGTCATCCTCGGACATGCCGTCCTCGATCGAGATGATCGGGAACTTGTCGCAGAGGGCGGCGAGGTAATCGACCATGCCGGCGCTATCGAGCTTCTTGCCCTCGCCTTCCATGTCGTAGACGCCGTCCTTGAAGAACTCGGTGCTGGCGCAGTCGAGCGCCACCATCACGTCCTCGCCGAAGCGGTGGCCGGCCTTCTCGCAGGCCTTGGCGATGAAGGAGAGCGCCTCCTCGGCCGACTTCAGGTTCGGCGCGAAGCCGCCCTCGTCGCCGACATTGGTGCTGTGCCCGGCATCGTGCAGGCCCTTCTTCAGCGCCTGGAAAATCTCGGAACCGATGCGCACCGCATCCGCGATCGAGCCGGCGGCGACCGGCATGATCATGAATTCCTGGATGTCGATGGGGTTATCGGCATGCTGACCGCCGTTGATGATGTTCATCATCGGCACCGGCAGGGTGCGGGCATAGGCGCCGCCGACATAGCGATAGAGCGGCAGGCCGTGATGCTGGGCGGCGGCCTTGGCCGTCGCGAGGCTGACGGCGAGGATGGCGTTCGCGCCCAGGCGGGACTTGTTCGGCGTGCCGTCCAGTTCCAGCATGATCTCGTCGATCTTGACCTGGTCGGTCGCCTCCATGCCGGAAAGGGCGTCGAAAATCTCGCCCTCGACATTGGCGACGGCCTTCAGCACGCCCTTGCCGCCGTAGCGGGACTTGTCGCCGTCGCGCAGCTCGACCGCCTCATGCGCGCCCGTGGAGGCGCCGGAGGGCACGATGGCGCGGCCTTCCGCGCCGCTCTCCAGCACGACATCGACCTCGACGGTCGGGTTGCCACGGCTGTCGAGCACCTCACGGGCGGTGATATCGGCGATAGCGGCGGTCATGCGGAGTTCCCCTAATACCTGCGATATAGCGCGGATAAGCTGCCCGCGCGGCGCTGGCAAGGGCATCACCAAAGCTTAACGATGATAATTGAACAGGGCCGGATGGGGCGAAACTTCGTCTAGATAAGCCCCTCTCGGCGGAAGGAGAGGTGGCGTCCATTGCCGATGATAAGGTGGTCATGCACCACCACGGAGAAGATCTCGCCCGCCTTGCGAATGGCCATGGTCATCTCGACATCGGCTTTGCTCGGCGTCGGGTCCCCGCTCGGGTGGTTATGGACGAGGATCAGCGCCGTCGCATGGAGTTCCAGCGCGCGCTTGATCACCTCGCGCGGATAGACCGGCGTGTGGTTCACCGTGCCTTTCGCCTGGGCTTCGTCGGCGATGAGGCGGTTCTTCGTATCCAGGAAGAGGATGCGGAACTGCTCGACCTTCTCGCGGGAAACGGCCGCGTTGAGATAGGTGACGAGCTTGTCCCAATTGTTCAGCACCGGCTGATCCATCACCTCGGCGCGCGACAGGCGCAGCGCCGCGGCCTGGACCAGCTTGATCGCCGTAACGCTGTGCTCGCCGAGGCCGCGGGTCTCCATCAGGGCCTGCTGAGGGGCGGAAAGCACATTGGCGAAGCTGCCGTATTGATTGATCAGCGCCTTGGCCAGCGGCTTGGTATCGCCCTGTTTGAAGGCGAGGAAGAGCAGCATCTCCAGCAGCTCGTAATCGGCCAGCGCATCCGGCCCGCGTTCGAGCAGCTTCTCGCGCATGCGGGCGCGGTGGCCCTGCGGCCCAGTACTGGGGAAAGGGCTGCCTTCGGGGAGCTTGATCGGCTTGTCGCTGGCAAGGGACGCGACCGTCAGTTCGGAAAGGCGGGGCGCACGGCCGAATTCGACGGCGCGGCCATCCTCGGCGAAACCCGTGGCGACGGCCTCAGGCTGGGTATAGGCGCCCCTGCCGCCCTTCTTGGGCGCAGGGCGCCGGCCCCAGCGGCGCTGGAATAGTCCGGCCATCCACACGAGGCCCGTCTCCCTTTTGGTGACGATGGCCGATGGTAGGCTCAAGTGATCGTGACCGCAATGCGTGAGTCACGCTTTCGTGAGACGCGCGGCGGTTGTGGCCGCCGCGCGCCGTCTGTCAGACCAGCCGGGCCTGCTTCACCGCCGCGCCCACGAAGCCGGCGAAGAGCGGATGCGGCTCGAAGGGCTTGGACTTCAGCTCGGGGTGATACTGCACGCCGATGAACCAGGGATGGTCCGCCCGCTCCACGATCTCGGGGAGCACGCCATCGGGCGAGAGGCCCGAGAAGCGCAGGCCGCATTCCTCGAGGCGCTCGCGATAGGAGACGTTCACCTCGTAGCGGTGGCGATGACGCTCCTGCACCTCCTCGGCATCGCCATAGACGGCACGCGCGAGCGAACCCTCAGCGAGCTTCGCGGGATAGGCGCCCAGGCGCATCGTGCCGCCGAGGTCAGTGCCTTCGAGCCGCTTCTCCACCGCGTTGCCGCGCGCCCATTCGGTCATCAGGCCCACGACCGGCTCGGCGCAGGGGCCGAATTCGGTCGAGGAAGCGCCCGTCAGGCCGACCTGATTGCGCGCCGCCTCGATGACGGCCATCTGCATGCCGAAGCAGATACCGAAGAACGGTACCTTGTGCTCACGGGCGAAGCGCACGGCCTCGATCTTGCCCTCGGCGCCACGCTCGCCGAAGCCGCCCGGCACCAGGATGCCATGGACGTTTTCGAGCCGGGCCACGGCGCCATCGGCATTCTCGAAGATCTGGCTGTCGACCCAGTCGAGCTTGACCTTCACGCCATGGGCGATGCCGCCATGGATGAGGGCCTCGGCGAGCGACTTATAGGCGTCGAGCAGGTTCGTATACTTGCCGACGACCGCGATCGTGACCTCGCCCTCGGGGTTCTGGAGCGTGTCGACGATGTTCTCCCAACGCGACACGTCAGGCTCGCCATAGATCGAAAGGCCGAAATGGCGCAGCACTTCGCGGTCCAGCCCTTCGGCGTGGTACTGCAACGGCACGGCATAGATCGAGCTGGCATCCAGCGCGGGGATGACGCTCTCGGGGCGCACGTTGCAGAACAGCGCGATCTTGCGGCGCTCGTTCTCGGGGATCGGGCGGTCGCAGCGGCAGAGCAGGATCTGCGGCTGGATGCCGAGGCCCAGCAGTTCCTTGACCGAATGCTGCGTTGGCTTGGTCTTCAGCTCGCCCGCCGAGGGGATATAGGGCACGAGCGTGAGATGCATGAAGAGGCTGCGGGTCGGGCCCAGCTCGTTGGAAAGCTGGCGCAGGGCCTCGAGGAAGGGCAGCGATTCGATATCGCCGACCGTGCCGCCTACTTCGACGAGCACGAAATCGAGCCCATCGGTATCGGCGACCACGCGCTCCTTGATGGCGTCGGTGATATGCGGAATGACCTGCACCGTCCCGCCGAGATAGTCGCCCCGGCGCTCCTTCGCGAGCACATCGGCATAGATGCGCCCGGTGGTGAAGGCATCGGCCTTGGTCGCATGGACGCCGGTGAAGCGCTCATAATGGCCGAGGTCGAGATCGGTCTCGGCACCGTCGTCGGTGACGAAGACTTCGCCGTGCTGATACGGGCTCATGGTGCCCGGATCGACGTTCAGATAGGGGTCTAGCTTGCGCAGGCGGACCTTGTAGCCACGAGCCTGCAGGAGGGCGCCGAGGCTGGCCGCCGCGATGCCTTTGCCGAGCGAGGAAACCACGCCGCCGGTGATGAATACGAACCGCGTCATGGGAGGCCTGTGTAACGCATGGCGTGCCCAGGTCATCATGCCGAAAGCGCGGGGGTGCCCCACGATCCGAATCAGTGATGATTCGCCGAATAACTCTGGACTATATGTTCCCCCCACCTCGGCGGGCGGGAGGCGGCGCCCTCAGAATCCGGCGATGAACCGCTCGAAGCTGCCCATGACGAGATTGTCCACGAGCGTCGCCACCGCCAGATCGGCGATCACGAAGGCGGCGGCCTGCGGGCCGGTGGTCTGCAGCGACCAGCGGGTCCCGAACCAGTCCATCCAGATCATATAGCCCCAGCAGACGAGGCCCGTGGCCTGGAGCAGGATCTCGGACGCGCCCAGGAGAGAAGGCAGCGAGACCAGCGCGTAGAGCGCCAGGCATTGCGGCAGGAAAAGCCAGTTCCGCACCGCGATGAAGCGCGGCCAGAGCGCCCCTCGCCCGCACATGGCGGCCAGCGGCTCGCTCATCACCATGAAAGCCGCCCAGCCCAGCACGCCCCGCAGGCATTGCACGGCCAGGAGGATTAGGATGCCGCTGCCGGACAGGCTGGTCGCCAGCAGCAGATGCAGCAGCAGCCCGACAGGCAGGCCCAGCAGCATCAGCAGGCAGGAGCGCCAGGCGGCCGCGGGGGAATTGGCGAAGAAGAGCACCCCTTCCGGCCTCCCGCGCGCCAGCAGCATGGCGCCGTGGAAGCCGCCGATCATCTCGATCCGCTGAAAGAGCCCCTCTGTCACGCGCCTCCCATCACCTCGCCGATCACGCGGGCATAAAGGCGCGACAGGGCGCGCAATTCCTCGACCGGCGTCGATTCGTCGGCCTTATGCATCGTGGTGCCGACCGCGCCCAGCTCGGCGACGGGGCAGTAGCGGGCGATGAAGCGCGCATCGGAGGTGCCGCCGCCGGTATCGAGCGCGGGCTCCCTGCCCGTCTCGGCCCGAACCGCCCGGCGCAGCGCCTCGACATAGGGGCCGGGCTTGGTCACGAAGCTCTCGCCGGAGATGGAGATGTCCAGCTCATGGCGGGCGCCTTCGCGCTCCAGCGCCTCCTTCAGCATCGCCGAGAGCGAGGCGCCGGTATGAAGGTCGTTGAAGCGGATGTTGAGCTTCGCCTTCGCCACGCCCGGGATCACGTTGGTCGCCGGATTGCCGACATCGAAACTCGTGACCTGGAGCGAGGAAGGCTCGAACCAGTCCGTCCCCTCGTCCAGCGGCTTGGCCGTCAGCCCATGCAGCACGCGCACGAGCCGGTGGACGGGGTTGTCGGCCCGCTGCGGATAGGCGGCATGGCCCTGGATGCCGTGGATGGTGATGGCGGCATTCATGCTGCCGCGGCGGCCGATCTTGATCGTATCGCCCAGCTCGGCCTTGGAGGTCGGCTCGCCGACCAGGGCCATGTCGGGGATTTCGCCCTGCTCCGCCATCCAACCCAGCACCTTCACGGTGCCGTCGACGGCATCGGCCTCCTCATCGCCGGTGATGAGGAAGGAGATGGAGCCGGGCACCTCGCCGGCCTGGGCGACGGCCGCGATGAAGGCGGCGACGCCGCCCTTCATGTCCGTCGCACCCCGGCCCATCAGCAGCCCGTCGCGGATTTCCGCCGCGAAGGGATCGACCGTCCAGCCGGCGAGATCGCCGGGCGGGACGACGTCGGTATGGCCCGCGAAACAGAGATGCGGGCCTTTGGTGCCGCGCCGGGCGTAGAGATTCTCGATCGGCCCGAAGCGCAGGCGGGTGCAGGTGAAGCCGAGCTGTTCCAGGGCCGATTCGACCACCCCGATGGCCCCGTCATCGGCAGGCGTCACGCTTTTCGCGCGGATGAGCGCCTGGGCGATGGGGAGCGGGTCGGTCAGGTCGGCCTGGTTGCTCGGCTGCTTGCTCATGGCGATCAGTCGCGCAGCAGCTCGTTGATCGAGGTCTTGGAGCGGGTGCGCTCATCGACGCGCTTCACGATCACGGCGCAGTAGAGCGAGGGGCCCGGCGTGCCGTCCGGCAGCGGCTTGCCCGGCATGGTGCCCGGCACGACCACCGAATAGGCCGGCACGCGGCCGACGAAGACCTCGCCCGTCGCGCGGTCGATGATCTTGGTGGAGGCGCCCAGGAAGACGCCCATGGAGAGCACCGAGCCGCGCTCGACGATCACGCCCTCGGCCACTTCCGAGCGGGCGCCGATGAAGCAATCGTCCTCGATGACGACCGGGTTGGCCTGCAGCGGCTCCAGCACGCCGCCGATGCCCACGCCGCCCGAGAGATGGCAGTTCTTGCCGATCTGGGCGCAGGAGCCGACCGTGGTCCAGGTATCGACCATCGTGCCGCTATCCACATAGGCGCCGGCATTCACGAAGGAGGGCATCAGCACGACATTGGGCGCGATGAAGGCCGAGCGGCGGGCGACGGCGCCCGGCACGGCGCGAAAACCGGCGTCGCGGAAGCGGTTCTCGCCCCAGCCTTCCCACTTCACGGGCACCTTGTCATAGGCGCCGACGCCCAGGTTCTCGGAGACCTTGTTGTCCTCCAGACGGAAGGAGAGCAGCACGGCCTGCTTCAGCCACTGGTTCACCTTCCAGCCGCCGCCGGCGACGGGCTCGGCCACGCGGGCCTTGCCGGCATCCATCAGTTCCAGCGCGGCCTCGACCGCGTCGCGGTCCTCGCCCTTGGTGGCGGGCGTGACGGCGGTGCGATTCTCCCAGAGGGCTTCGATGCGGCTGGAAAGAGCGGCGAGGTCCATAATCGGGCGTCCTGGAGGTTCTGAAAGGGTCTGGGCGGGTATCGCGAGGCCCCGGCCCAGTGTCAACCGGGAGTGAACGGGGTATCGGCCAGGCTGGCCGGGCGGCGTTTTATCGGCTCCGGCAAGAGGTCGGGGGCGGCGGTAACCATGCCTTCATCCCATCGGTGGTTAAATAGCGCCCATGAAAGGCGCCGAACCCCCTCCCGCCTCCGTCCTGCCCCCGCCGAGCGCCGATGGCGCGCTTCGGGCGGCGCTGCTCGAATCCCGCCAGCGCTGGCGGGATGCGCTGTTGATGGCGGTCGACTTCGTCTTCGAGACGGATATCCAGGGCCGGTTCACCTTCATCGCGCCCGATCCGGCACTAGGCCATACCGGCTGCTCCCTGCTGGGCCAGCCGGCCTCCTCGCTGCTGCTCGACCCGGCGCTGGACCCTTTCCAGCTTTTCCAGCCGCTGCGGGACCGCCGGGTCTGGCTGCGCCGGGGCGGCGGCGGTTCGTGCTGCGTGGCGCTCTGCCTCGCGCCCCTGCATGACGAGAGCGGCCGGCCCATCGGCCTGCGGGGCACGGCGCGGGACATCACCTCGGAGGAGCAGGCCTCGCTCGACGCCGCCGCCTCCCTCCGCCGCACCGCCATGCTCGACCAGGTGATGCAGACGGCGCGGCAGGAGAAGCTCATCGACCTGCGCATGCGCCGGGTCATGGAGGGTTTCTGCGATGGCGTGGGCTGCATGGGCCTTGCGCTGCTCGAGCGCAAGGCCGGCCAGCCGCTGCTGATCGTCGGCGAGGCGCCGGAGGGTTTCGACCCGGCCAAGGCCCTGGCGAGCGCGGCGGTGAACCGCTTCGCGCATCATCTCTTCCCCGGCCCGCATGGCGAGCCATTGATCTTCTTCGGCCTCGCCCAGGGGCAAGGGCAGCCCGCGGGCCTGCTCGGATGGCGCGCCGCCGGGGCTCGCGATTTCGATGGGGAGGAGAGCGACCTGCTCCGCCGCGCGGCCGAGATCCTGGGCGGCATGCGGCATCAGGCGCTGGAACGCGAAGCGCTTGAACGCGAGGCGGGGACGGACCCGCTGACGGGCCTGCTCAACCGCCGCGCCTTCGTCGCCGAGTTGGAAAGGCGCCTCGCCCGCGTCGCCATGATGCGCGGCTCGGGCGCCGGCGGCTCGCTGATCTATGTGGACCTCGACAATTTCAAACCCCTGAACGACCAGTTCGGCCATGCGGCCGGAGATGCGGCGCTTAAGCGCATCGCGGTCCTGCTGCGGGATGGCGTGCGGCCGTCGGATCTCGTCGGGCGGCTCGGCGGGGATGAATTCGCCGCCTGGCTGGACGGGGCGGAGGAGGATGTGGCGGCCGCGCGGGCCGAGGCGCTCCATCGCATCGGGCAGCGCTATATCGAGGGCATCGGAGCGGATGGCAGGCCGCTTTCCATGTCCATCGGCATCGCCGCCGCGCGGCCCGGCATCGCGGAAAGCACCGCGAGCCTCCTCGCCCGGGCCGATGCGGCCATGTATGCCGCGAAACGCCTGGGGCGCGGGCGCTGGAGCGTCGCACCGCCGATGGAGGCGCCGTAAATGTCCCTGACCGAGGACGCCGCCGCCGCGATGCGGATCGCCCATTCCGGCGATGACGAGACGCGCCGCCGGCTCGCCGCCGCCCCCGACACGCCGCCCGAGCTGCTCTTCTTCCTCTCGGGCGATAGCGCGGCGCCGGTGCGCGAGGCGGTCGCGGGCAATCCGGGCACGCCCGCCCAGGCCGACCAGATCCTGGCGCGGGACGAGAATGTCGCCGTGCGGCAGACGCTGGCGCGGAAGATCGGCAATCTCTGCCCCGGCCTGCCGCAAGGCCAGCAGGAGCGCCTGCACCGGATGGTCTGGGAGACGCTATCGACCCTGGTGCGTGATACGGCCGTGCAGGTGCGTGCGGCCATCGCCGAGGCGGTGGCGGATCTGCCGGATGCGCCGAAGGAGCTGATCCTCCGCCTCGCGCGGGATACGGCCATGCCCGTCGCCGAACCGGTGATCAGGCTGTCGCCCATGCTCACGGAGGAGGATCTTCTTGCCCTCCTCGCGGACCCGCCGACGCCCGAGACCCTCTGCGCCGTCGCCCGCCGCCCCTGCCTTTCCGAGACCATCGCCGATGCCATCGCGGATAAGGCCGAGCCGGAGGCCGTCACGGCCCTGCTGGGTAATCCCTCGGCCGCGATCCGCGAGGCGACGCTCGATGCGCTGATCAGCAATTCCGTGCGGCATGTCGCCTGGCAGGCGCCCCTGGTGCGCCGCCCGCACCTCCCGCCCCGGGCCGCGCGGGCGCTGGCGGAAATCGTGGCGGAGGACCTGCTCTCCGCCCTCATGGCGCGCCCCGATATCGACGCCGACCTAGCCGAGACGCTGCGCGAGCGCATGGGGCAGCGGCAGGCTGTTGCGCGGATGGAGGCGGAGGGGCCGGAGACGAGCTTTCTGCGCTCGCTCAGCCAGGGCGAGCCCTCGGCCTGCGCCGCGGTGCTGGCCTCGGCGGCAGGGCGCCCGCTGGCCGCCGTGCAGCGCGCGATCGCCATGCGCAGCGCCAAGGCGGTCGTCAGCCTCTGCTGGCAGGCGGGATTTTCGCGAAAGACGGCGGAATTCGCCCAGGTGGCCCTGGCCGGGCTGCCGCCGGGCAGCACGCTCGGCCAGGTGGGCGGCGCCGAATGGCCGCTGACACCCGCCGAGATGACGTGGCAGCTGACGCTGCTCGAGGCGCCCCTGCGGGTCTGAGAGCCTCAGGCCCGCGGGGCTGCGCCCGTCAGGGCTTGATCAGCGTGCCGGCGCCGCCATCGGTGAAGAGCTCGTGCAGGATCGCATGCGGCACGCGGCCATCCACGATCACCGCCGCCTTCACGCCCTTCTCGATGGCATAGATGCAGGTCTCGACCTTGGGGATCATGCCGCCCGAGATCCAGCCGGCCTCGATGCCGGCGCGCACTTCGGCGACCGTCATCTCGGGGATGAGCTTCTTTTCCGGGTCGAGCACGCCCGGCACGTCGGTCAGCATCAGCAGGCGCGAGGCCGAGAGGGCGCCGGCAATGGCGCCGGCGGCGGTGTCGGCATTGATGTTATAGGTCTGGCCGTCCTCGCCGACGCCCACCGGGGCCACGACGGGCACGATATCGGCCGCGATCATCAGCTCAAGCACCTGGGCATCGACATATTCGGGCTCGCCGACGAAGCCGAGGTCGAGCACCTTCTCGATATTGCTCTCCGGGTCCCGATAGGTGCGGCTGAGCTTCTTGGCGCGGATCAGCCCGCCATCCTTGCCCGAAATGCCGACGGCGATGACGCCCGCGCGGGTGATGGCTGCGGCGACCTGCTTATTGACCGAACCGGCGAGCACCATCTCGACCACATCGACCATCTGGGCGTCGGTGACGCGCAGCCCGTTCACGAAGGTCGACTGCACGTTCAGGCGCTTGAGCATCGCGTTGATCTGCGGCCCGCCGCCATGCACCACGACGGGGCTGATGCCCACCTGCTCCAGCAGGGCGATGTCGCGGCCGAAGCGCAGCGCGGCGGATTCCTCGCCCATGGCGTGGCCGCCATACTTCACGACGATGACCTGGTCGTCATATCGCTTCAGGAAGGGAAGCGCGCGGACCAGGCTCTCCATATCGCCGTTGCTGCTATCGGTCATGGGCGGCAATCCTCTTCCCAAAGCGCCTCGATTGGCGCCCTTTGCGGGCCGGGCGCCGTTCGGTCAAGGGGTGGAGCGGTGAATCAGGGCAGTTGCAGGAGCAGACCTTTGAGATAGGCGCTCTCCGGCAGCAGCGGATGGACCGGATGATCGGGCCCCGCCCCCACGGTCGCGAGCAGGCGCCCATCGCGCCGGGCCCGCACCAGGCCCTCGGCCACGGCGTCGGTGAAGTCACCCACGCCCACATGGTGGCTGCAGCTCGCGATGAAGAGGATGCCGCCGGGGGCCACCAGCGTCGCCGCATGGCGGGCGAGCTTGGCATAGCCGCGCATGGCGGCCGGGTGGTCCTTCCGGGTCTTGGCGAAGGCCGGCGGGTCGGCGACCACGACGTCGAAGCGGCGGCCTACATTGGCCATGGTCTCCAGGGCCTCCAGCGCCTCGGCCTTCTGAGCCGAAACCTGCCTCAGCCCATGGCGCTTGGCCGTGTCCATCGCCAGTTCCAGCGCCTTCTCGCTGCGGTCGAGCAGCGTCACCTGCGTCGCGCCCGCGACCGCACCGGCGAGGCCGAAACCGCCCGTATGGCAGAAGGCGTCGAGCATGGTGCCGCCCTTGGCGAAGCGGGCGACAAGGGCGCGATTGGCGCGCTGGTCGAAGAACCAGCCGGTCTTCTGACCGTCCAGCAGGTCGATGGAGAAGCTCAGCCCGCCCTCGCGCACCTCGGCCCGGGCGCTGTCGCCATGGAGCAGGCCGACGCTCTCCTCCAGCCCTTCGAGCTTGCGGATGGGCGAATCGTTCCGGGCGACGATGGCGCGGGGCTGGAAGAGGTCGATCAGTCCGGCAACCAAGTCCGGCGTCGCGCGCTCCATGCCGGCGGTATTCGCCTGGAGGACGAAGACGTCATTATAGCGGTCGATGACGAGCCCCGGCATCCCATCGGCCTCGGCATGGACGAGGCGGTAATAAGGGATGTCGAAGAGCTTTTCGCGGATGGCGAGGCATTCGGCCAAGCGGGCGCGCCAGAAGGCGGGGCCGACCACCATGCCCGCGTCGCGCGACAGGCGTCGGGCGCCGATCAGGCTATGCGGGTTGAACTGCCAGACGCCGTGCTTGACGCCATCATCGCCTTCGAGCCGCACCACCGAGCCCGCCGGCAGGGCCTTGGTCTCGGCCGTCATGGCGATCTCGTTGGAGAAGGCCCAGGGATGGCCGCTCTTCACGCGGCGGTCTTGCTTGGGCGACAGGCGGATCAGCGGCAGGGCATCGGTCATGCCGGGCCTTATGGCGAGCCTCGCCCGCCATTTCCAGCGCGCCTTGCGGGGATCAGCCGTGACGCAGCAGGCGGAGGGGCGGCGCCCCTCCGGTCTCGTCAGACGGTCTTCTGCGTCTGCTCGCCCAGGCCGGCGATGCCCAGGCGCATGGTCTGGCCGGCCTTCAGATAGATCGGGCTCGGCTTCTGGCCCATGCCCACGCCCGGCGGCGTGCCGGTGGAGATGACGTCGCCCGGATGCAGAGTGATGAAGTGAGAGACGTAGCTCACGAGCTTCTTCACGCCGAAGATCATCGTGCGGGTCGAGCCGTCCTGGTAGCGATGGCCGTCCACCTCGCAGAACATGGCGAGGTCCTGCGGATCGGCGATCTCGTCCTTGGTGACGAGCCAGGGGCCGATCGGGCCGAAAGTATCGGCGCCCTTGCCCTTGTCCCAGGTGCCGCCGCGCTCGATCTGCCATTCGCGCTCGGAGACGTCGTTGGAGACGGCGTAACCGGCGACATAGTCCATGGCATCGGCTTCGGAGACGTTCTTCGCCTTGCTGCCGATGATGACGGCCAGCTCGACTTCCCAATCGGTCTTCACGCTGCCCTGGGGGATGATGACATCATCATTCGGCCCCTGCACGGCGCCGAGGGACTTGAGGAAGATGATCGGCTCCTTGGGGATGGGCGCGCCGGTCTCGGCGGCATGGTCGGCATAGTTCAGGCCGATGCAGACGAAATTCTTCATGCCGGCGACGCAGGCGCCGTAGCGCGGCGAACCCTCGACCAGCGGCAGGCTCGCCGGATCGAGCGCCTTCAGCTTGGCGAGGCCCTCGGGCGAGATCGTCTCGCCGGCGATATCGGGCACCACGCCGGAGAGATCGCGAATTCGGCCCTCGGCATCGAGCAGGCCCGGCTTTTCCTGGCCGGCAGGCCCGTAGCGCAGAAGCTTCATGACTGTTCCTCTTGGTCGAATTCAGTTGGTCCAGCCACCGTCGATCACGACGGCCTGGGCGGTGACGAAGGCACTTTCGTCCGAGGCGAGGTAGAGCGCCAGGGCCGCGATCTCCTCCGCCGTGCCGAGCCGGCCCATGGCCTGGCGCGAGACGAAGGCGGTGCGGGCAGCCTCCACCGAGCCGGCCGCGGCCGCATTGGCGGCGATGCGCTCGGCAAGCGAGGGCGTCTCGACGGTGCCGGGGCAGATGCAGTTACAGCGGATGCCCTTGGCGACGTAATCGGCCGCGACCGATTTGGTGAGCCCCACCACCGCCGCCTTGGTCGTCGTATAGACGAAGCGGTTGGGCGGGCCTTTCACATGGCTCGCCGCCGAAGACATATTGACGATCGAGCCCCGGCCCTTGCCCAGCATGCCGGGCAGCACCGCCTGGACGAGCTTCCACTGCGCGCGGACATTGAGCGCGAAGGCGAAATCCCATTCCGTGTCGGTGCAGGTCTCGGCCGTGTTCTGATGCACGAAGCCCGCGCCGTTGAAGAGCACGTCGAAGGGGCCCTCGGCGGCGACGAGGGCCTTGATGGCTCCGTCATCCAGCACGTCGAGACGCTGGGCGCTGATGCCCGCCGCCGCGAGATCGGTCATTTTCGAGGCATCGATATCGGTCGCGACCACCGAGCCGCCCTCCCGCGCGAAGGCGAGCGCGGTGGCGCGGCCGATCCCCTGCCCCGCGGCCGTGATCAGGCAGCGCTTGCCAGCAAGACGTCCAGCCATGGGAGCCTCAGTGGTTGTGGCGGCTCTCGCCGCGCGTCTCGAGGATGTTCAGGTAGAGCGTCGCGGGTTCCAGGCAGCCGCCGGTGCCGAGCTGGCCGACCATGGAGCGGTAGATTTCCTCCCACGGCGTCTTGTTCAGCAGTTCGGGCTTCTTCCAGGCGGCGCGGCGCTCGGCCAGCTCCGCCTCGGGGATGAGCACGTCCACCTTGCGCTTCTTGAGGTCGATGCGGATGGGGTCACCCGACTTGAGCAGCGCGAGGCCGCCGCCGATGGCCGCCTCCGGCGTCACGTTCAGGATGGAGGGGCTGGCCGAGGTGCCGGACTGGCGGCCGTCGCCCATGGTGGGCAGGCTGTCGATGCCGGCTTTGATCAGGCTCGCGGGCGGCTGCATGTTCACCACCTCCGCGCTGCCCGGATAACCGACGGGGCCGCAATTGCGGATCACGAGCACGGTCTTCTCGTCCACGCCGAGGTCAGGGTCCTCGATGCGGTTGTGATAATCTTCCGGCCCCTCGAAAACGACGACCTTGCCTTCGAAGACATCCTCCGGGTCGGAGAGGAAGCGCTTGCGGAAGGCCTCGTCGATGACGGAGATCTTCATCACCGCATTGTCGAAGATATTGCCGGAGAGAACGCAGAAGCCGGCATGCTCCTTCATCGGCTTGGAATAGGCGCGGATGACTTCGCGATCGACCTCGTCGGAAAGCGCGAGGTCCTCGCCCATCGTGCGGCCCGAGACGGTCTTCACGCCGAGATGCAGCTTTCCGGCATCGCGCAGCTCGCGCAGCACGGCCTGCACGCCGCCCGCGCGGTGGAAGGCCTCGCCGAGGAAGCGGCCGGCGGGCTGGCAATCGACCAGGAGGGGGATATCCGCGCCGACCGTCTGCCAGTCCTCGATATCCAGCGGCACACCCATATGGCGGGCGATGGCGATGAGATGCGGCGGGCAATTGGTGCTGGCGCCGATGGCGCTGGCGAGCACGATGGTGTTCTCGAAAGCCTCGCGCGTCATGATGTCCGACGGCCGCAGGTTCTCATGGACCATATCGACGATGCGCAGGCCGGTCGCATAGGCCATCTGGCCGCGCTCGCGATAGGCGGCGGGGATGGAGGCGCAATTGGGCAGGCTCATGCCCAGGGCCTCGGCCAGCGAGTTCATGGAGAGCGCCGTGCCCATGGTGTTGCAATGGCCGACGCTGGTGGCGCTGGAGGCCACGAGTTCCATGAAGCCGTTATAGTCGAGCTGCCCGGCCGCCAGCATCTTGCGGGCTTCCCAGACGATGGTGCCCGAGCCCGTCAGACGGCCCTTGTAATGGCCATCGAGCATCGGGCCGCCGGAGAGGACGATGGCGGGGATGTTCATCGTCGCCGCGCCCATCAGCAGGGCGGGTGTGGTCTTGTCGCAGCCCGTGGTGAGCACGACGCCGTCGAGCGGATAGCCGTGCAGGATCTCGACGAGCGAAAGGTACTGCAGGTTACGGTCCAGCGCGGCGGTCGGGCGCTTGCCCGTCTCCTGCACCGGATGCACCGGGAATTCGAGAGGGATGCCGCCGGCCGCGCGAATGCCGGCCTTGGTGCGCTCGGCGAGGGCGATATGGTGGCGATTGCACGGCGCGATATCGCTGCCGGTCTGCGCGATGCCGATGATGGGCTTGCCGGACTGAAGCTCGCCGCGCGTCATGCCGAAATTCAACATGCGCTCGACATAGAGCGCCGTCATGCCCGGGTCTTCCGGGTCGTCGAACCAACGCTGGCTACGGAGACGGAAGCTCTTCTTGGTCTGGTCGGCATCGGCCATTTGGCATTTTCCCCCTGGTATGGCAGCAGCCTTGGCCATGCCGGGGGTGCCTGTCAACGCTCGCTCCGCCCATTCGTTGCGGGCGCGCGAGGCTGTGTTTGTGCCTCAGCGGGGCTGGACGGCCGGGCGGGAGAAAATCGCCTGACGCGCGGCGGCGATAGCTTCCGCCTGCGAGGTGAAGTCGGCCTCGGCGACGGCGCTGGTCGCCGGATCCACCGGGACGACACGCCAGCCGCTCTCGGTTGCGACGGCGACCGCGATGAAGCGGCCGTTGGACTCGATCGGGCGCGAGAAGCGCATATGCGAAGGATTGCTATACATCTCATTACTTCCAGACGGGGCGCTTAAAGCACCGGTCTGTTGCAGCAGTCGTTCAGGGAGATGACGTTACCAACAAGGTTCGTCACAAGAGGGGCAGCATCTAGTGCCTGGGGGTCTTAAAAACCCGCGCCAGCGTCACAGAGCAGCCATCGGCGCCAAGCGCGGCGTCACGGGACCGTAAGAATGATGGGATCAACTCCGGTAGCCCTCCCTCCACATGGCGTGATTGCCAACGGACGGAAGAACGCAGGATCGGGGCGGGAGTTTCGGCGCCGCGTGAAAAAAGCGTGACGTTTGAGGCGCTTGTCACGCAATGAAACGATAATTTCTTAACGGAAATGCGCATAGATGGCCGCCTCGCCGAGGAGAAGGGCCATCCATAATGGGAAGGGAATGAAGCGGCGGTTAAGCCGTCAGTCCGCCAACCGCTGGGTGATACGCATCAGGCGCATGAAGTTTCCCGACCAGAGCAGGCCGAGTTCGCGGGCGGAATAGCCCCGGCGCAGCAGCTCGAGGCTCAGATTGGCGGTCTCGGAGGCGTCCTTCCAGCCTTCCACCCCGCCACCGCCATCGAAATCGCTCGACAGGCCGACATGGTCGAGGCCGATGCGGTTCACCGCGTAATCCACATGGTCGGCGATGTCCTTCACCGTGGCCTGGGAACGCTGGCCTGGCGCCTCGGGCGCGCGCACGAAGGCCGGCACGGCGGTGATCTGCATCAACCCGCCGACCTGGCGCAGCATGTCCATCTGCTCGTCGTCGATATTGCGCGGATGGTCGCAGAGCGTCTTGCAGCAGGTATGGGTGACGACGATCGGCGCGCGGGAGAGTTCGGCCGCCTGCATCATGCTGCTCTTGGAGGTGTGCGAGGCATCGACCATCAGGCCGACCCGATTCATCTCCCGCACCGCCTGCCGGCCCAGTTCCGACAACCCGCCATGGCAGGTGGGCGCGTCGCCGAGATCCGGCTTGAAGCGCGCGGCATCGGCGAGGTCGTTATGCCCGTCATGGGTGACGGTGACGTAGCAGGCCCCTAGGTCCCGCCAGAGCTTCAGGCGGGAGAGGTCATGCCCCATGGCATAGCCATTCTCGACGCCGAGCATCACGGCCAGTTCCTTCGCGGCGAAGGCGGCTTCCAATTCATCGGCATTGGTGACGAGCCGGGTGCCGTCGCGCCCCGCGGTCGCGGCAATGGCGCGGAGCATGGCCTCGGCCTTGGCCCCGGCGGCGGCATGGCCGGCCTCGTCGCGCTTGCCCTGCTGGGTATAGGCGATGAAGACCACCGCATTGAGCCCGCCGGCCCGCATCTTGGGGTAATCCACCTGGCGGGAAGTCCGGCTGTGCGGGTCGGGGGTATTGGGCCAGGGGATATCCACATGGGTATCGAGGCAGAGGGTCGCCCCGTGAACCGCCATCATCGCCTGATCCGACACTCTCGAACTCCGCTCACATTCGCGGGCAAAGTGGGCGCGAGGCGCCCGTCGGTCAACCGAGCAGCTGGCCGATGACGCGCGCGGTATAGTCGACCACGGGAATGACCTTGCCGTAGTTGATCCGCGTCGGGCCGATCACGCCGATGGCGCCGACGATCTTCTCCTGGCCGTTCTTGAACGGCGCCACGACCATGGAAAGCCCGGTCGTGTCGAAAAGCCCGCTCTCGGCGCCGATGAAGATCTGCACCCCCTGCCCCCGCTGCGCGAGGTCGAGCAGGCGGAGCATGGTCTCCTGCGTCTCCAGCCGGTCGAACAGGGCCTGGATCTGCACCAGATGCTGCGTCTGATCGAGATTCTGCAGCAGGCGGGACTGGCCACGCAGGATCAGGCTGCCGCCCGAGCCCGCGCCCGAGCCCGACCAGGTGGCGAGGCCCGCGGAGACGACCTGGTTGGTCAGGGCATCGAGCGCGGTGCGGTTGCTCGCCATCTCGTCCTCGACGGCCTTGCGCGTATCGTCGAGCGTGCGGCCGGAAAGGCGGGCGTTGAGGTAGTTGCTGGCCTGGACCAGGGCCGAGGGCGGCAGGCCCGGCGGCACTTCGATGACCCGATTCTCGACCTGGCCATTCTCCGTCACCAGCACCACCAGGGCGCGGCCCGGGCCGAGGGCGACGAATTCGATATGGCGGACCGGCGCCTCGTTCTTGGGCGCGACCACGAGGCCGGCGGCACCGGCGAGGCCCGAGAGCATCTGCCCGGCCTCGGCCAGCGTATCCTGCAGGCTGCGGCCCGAGGCGGCGCAGCGGATGGCGATGGCCTCCCGCTCATCCTCGGAGAGGTCGCCGAATTCCAGCATGCCATCCACGAAGAGCCTGAGCCCGCGCTCGGTCGGCAAGCGGCCGGCCGAGGTATGCGGGGCATAGAGCAGGCCGGCCTCCTCGAGATCGGCCATGGCATTGCGGATGGTGGCGGGCGAGAGCGCGAGCGGCAGGCGGCGGGAGATGGTCCGCGAACCGACGGGCTCGCCGGTCTCGACATAGAGTTCCACGATCTGGCGGAGGATGGCGGCGCTGCGGCCGTCTAGCCCGCCGAGGGCGCTGTGCTGGAAGCCGGCGCCCAGGCCGGATGTCGGCGTGAAGTTCATCGTGCTGCGCCTCCTTGGCTCAGGCTTTTCCGGAAGCCGTCGTTCCTCATGGAATGCCTGACCATTCGCGGGCGATGCCGATCCCTTTCGATACCATGCTGAAAAGTTAGGCAATGGCCGCGAGAGCGTCAACCTTCCTGACCATGGAGAGGGGTGCCGCGCGGTATTGAGTGGCGATTGGCAACATCTGGTTGCATTGCTGCCATCATCTCGCCACGGGTCTCAGGCCAAATGCCCTCAAGGACGGGGGCCGATACCGGTTTTCCGCTCCGAGGCGCAATTGCACAGGCGGAGGAGAATCCGACCGATGGCAAGCATTCCGATGAGTGGCCCCTGGGCGGCAGCACTCACCCTCTGGCTCGGCGCGACGCCGATCGGGGCGGGCAGCGCGTTGACAGGTCAGGGTCAGGCGGGGTTGATGCCGCCTTCCACCCAGGAGACCGCCCAGCCATGCGTCCTTCAGGTCGCGCCGCCGACCAGCTCCGCGCCGTCAGCATCGAACTCGGGCTCGCCCGCCACGCCGAAGGCTCGTGCCTGATCCGCATGGGGGGAACCGAGGTGCTCTGCACCGCCTCCGTCGAGGCCAAGGTTCCCCCTTTCATGCGCGGCAAGGGTGAAGGCTGGGTCACGGCCGAATACGGCATGTTGCCCCGCGCCACCCATACCCGCGGCGACCGCGAGGCGGCCCGTGGCAAGCAGTCGGGCCGCACCCAGGAAATCCAGCGCCTCATCGGCCGCTCGCTGCGCGCCATCACCGATCGCGCGGCGATGGGTGAGATGTCCGTCCTGCTCGATTGCGACGTGATCAATGCCGATGGCGGCACGCGCTGCGCCTCCATCACGGGCGCCTATGTGGCGCTGCATCTCGCGCTCCGGCATTGCGTCGACAAGCGCGTGCTCTCGGCCGTGCCGCTGCGCACGCAGGTCGCGGCCGTCTCCTGCGGCCTCTATGAGGGCGTGCCGGTGCTGGACCTCGACTATGCCGAGGATTCCAACGCCCAGGCCGATGCCAATTTCGTCCTGACCGCCGATGGCGGCATCGTCGAGGTGCAGGGCACGGCCGAGCAGACGCCTTTCCAGGAAAGCGAGCTGCTGGCGCTCATGGCGCTCGCCAAGCAGGGCACGCAGAGCCTCTTCGAGGCGCAGCGCAAGGCGCTCGGCCTGTGAGCGGCGAGGTCACGGTGGAGTCGCCGCGCAAGCTGCCGCGCGGCAGCCGCGTCGTCATGGCGAGCCATAACGCGGGCAAGGTGCGGGAGAATGCCGCCCTTCTCGCCGAATACGGCATCGAGATCGTCTCGGCGAAGGAGCTCGGCCTGGCTGAGCCCGAGGAGACCGAGACGAGCTTCATCGGAAATGCCACCATCAAGGCCCTGGCCGCCGCGCGGGCGGCGAATATGCCGGCGCTCGCCGATGACAGCGGCTTCTCCGTCGCGGCGCTCGATGGCGCGCCAGGCGTCTATACCGCCGATTGGGCGCAACGGCCCGAGGGCGGGCGCGACTATGCGATGGCCATGGCCAAGGTGGAGAAGCTCGCCCGCCATGCGCCCGATCGCGATGCCTGGTTCTCCTGCGCGCTCGTCCTCGCCTGGCCCGACGGCCATGTCGAAGGCTTCCTCGGCGAATGCCATGGCCAATGGGTCTGGCCGCCGCGCGGCGAGAACGGCTTCGGCTACGACCCGATTTTCGAACCCGCCGAAGCCCCGGGCCAGACCTTCGCGGAAATGGATCCGGCGCTGAAGCACGAGATCAGCCATCGGGCCAAGGCCTTCGAGAAGCTGGCGGCCGCCTGCCTCGGGTGACGCGGGTGCGATGACTGCCCGACCGTGGACGGCACCGCGCTCGGGGTGCCGTCAGGAACGGGCGGTTTCAGGAAGAAGTCTCTAAGGCGCGGGCCGGCCGTTGCCGCCGGCCCGCAGCACTGAGGCGGCGGGGATGCTGCCCGCGAACCAAAGCGCCGCGCAGGCGCGCGACATGGCCCGGCCGTCATGGCCGATGCCGGGCACGCTCTGGAGCTTCCAGGCGCAGTCGAGCCCGCGCTCCTTCGCCGCCTTCTGGCCCTGGGCGAAGAAATTCTGCCCCCGCTCATAGCGGTTCGCGCCCTGCCGCTCGGCGGCCTCGCCCGTCGCGATGCCCTCGCCTTCGGCGTGCTTGTCCTCCTCGCCCAGCATCAGGGTCAGCGGCGTGGCGAGAAGGCGCAGCACGTCGCCCTCGCGCAGGCCGACGCCGCCCATGCCTTCGGGATAAGGGAGTTCGAGCTTCGGCAGGCTGTACCAGCCGGGATTGGCGGCAGCGACGGCCTCGAAGGGCACCGGGCTCATGCTGCAGAGCAGCCGTTCCACGAATTGCCCACCGGCGGAATGGCCGAAGAGGCGCGCCTTCGCCCCCTCCAGCACCCCCGCCTCGCGCAACGCGGCCAGCACCCGCAGCGGCAGGCCGAAAGCCCAGGCGGCGGGCTGCGTCAGCCGGCCCTCCGGGTCGAAGACGCCGCCCTGGTTATAGCCCTCGCCGCCCGGAAAGCCCTCCGTCGGAAAGGCGAAGGCGACGATCATCAGCTTGTAGCGATCGGCCGCCTCCACCCAGTAGTCCCGATAATTGTCGCCGTCGCGCCGCATCCCCGGCATGACGAAGACCACCGTGCCATCGGGCGCGAAGCCCGCGGCACGATAGGTATGCAGCGTGACGGGCCTGTTCTCGCCCAGGCCCTCATCGGTGACAGTCAGGCTCGCCCGGCCCGGTTGCGCCAGGGCATCGGCAGGAGGGGTGGAAAACTTCATGATGGCGTCTTCACTCTTCGATACCGCATAGGCGAGCAGGCCCCGGCTGGTCCAGGGCTGAATGCTTCCGTTACGTCAACCTCCGAGCTTGAGATTCGCCTTGGTCACGATGTCGCGGAATTTGGCCACCTCGGCGGTGAGGAAGGCGCGGGTGCTCGCTGGCGTGCTGGCACCATCGGCATCCACCCCGGCGGTGGCCAGCTTGGCGCGATAGGCCGGGTCGTTCAGCACCTTGTTGGCGGCGGTGTTGAGCCTCTCGACCACCGGCGCGGGCAGGCCCTTCGGCCCCAGCAGCACGTTCCAGGTCGTCACCTCGAAGCCCTTGAGCCCGCTTTCGTCGAGCGTGGGAATTTCGGGGAAGAGCGGGTGGCGGGCGATGCTGGTCACGGCCAGGCCGCGCGAATAGCCGTCGCGCAGATGCGGCGCGGCCGAGGCCAGGACTTCGAGGCTGTAATTCACCTCGCCCTTCGCCAGGGCCTCCATCACGGCGGAGCCGCCGCGATAAGGCACATGCTCGGCGATCAGCCCGCCGGCCGCGACCTTCATGTATTCGCCCGTCAGATGGCCGATGCCGCCGGCGCCCGAGGTGGCCCAGCTTGCCCGGCCGGGATTCTCGCGGATGAAGGCGAGCAGTTCGGCGAAGGTCTTCTCCCGCGAATTGCCTGGCACCACCACGACCAGCGGGCCGCCGCCGACGATGGCAATGGACGAGAAATCCTCGACCGGATCGTAGCGCGTGGTCTGCGGCAGGGCGGCGGGGTTGCTGCCATGGGAGGAGGCGGTGGCGAGCAGTAGCGTATAGCCATCGGGGGCGCGCTGCTTCACCGCCTCGGCACCCACGGAGCCCCCTGCACCGGCGCGGTTCTCGACGATCACGCGGCCCTGGGCGCCGAGCAGCGGGCTCATCCCCTCGGCGAGCAGGCGGGCCGCGATATCGGTGGAGCCGCCCGGCAGGAAGGGCACGACGAGCGTAATGGGCTTGTCGGGCCAGGCGCTCTGCTGCGCGAGGAGCGGGCGCGCCAGCAGGGCGCCGGCCCCTGCCCCGGCCAGGGCGACGGCCATACGACGGGTCACAGACATGGAAGTTTCCCCATTGTTTTATATTGGGAACAGCAAACGCCCCCCAAGTTGAGCCCGTCAACCGATAAGGATCGCCTATCCGGCCCGATGGGCATTTGTCGTTTGTCGCCTCCCCCGTTCCGCGCGCAGCATCGGCGCCATGACGCGGCCTTCTCACCGGCCGCGTGACGAGGCTTACAACTGGGATTTCCGATGCAGCAGCAGAGCCAGGAGGCGGCGCGCGAGGTGCGCGTCGCGGTCGATATCGGCGGCACTTTCACCGATCTTGAAATCTTCGATAGCGCGACGGGCGAGGTCTATCAGTTCAAGACCCCAAGCACCCCCGCCGACCCCTCCATCGGCCTGCTGACCGGCATCAAGGGCGCCGCCGAGCGCTTCGGCTTCCCCATCGAGGCGGTGCGCCAGATCCTGCATGGCACCACCATCGCGACCAATGCTGTGCTCGAGCGCAAGCTGCCGCTGGGCGCCGTGGTGACGACGGCGGGCTTCGAGGATCTGCTGCAGATCGGCCGCCATGGGCGCAAGGACGTCTATGCGCTCACCGCCGATCCGCTGCCGCCGCTGGTGCGCCGCAGCCTCTGCCTCGGCGTCTCCGAGCGCATGCGCTATGACGGCGGCGTCGAGAAGCCGCTGGATGAGGCGAGCGTCCGCGCCGTGGCCGCGAAGCTGCGCGAGGCGGGCGTGAAGGCCGTGGCGCTCTGCCTGCTGCATGCCTACGCCAATCCGAGCCACGAGCAGCGCGCGGCCGCAATCCTGGCCGAGGAACTGCCGGGCGTTGCGCTCTCGCTTTCCTCCGACATCAGCCCGGAACTGCGCGAATACGAGCGGCTGTCGACGACGGTGCTGAACGCTCTGCTGGTGCCCATCGTCGCCGGCTATATCGAGAAACTCGAGAAGCGCATCGCCGAGGAGAAGCTCCCGGCCAAGGTCTATCTCGTGCAGTCCAACTCGGGCGTCGCGGGCTTGGCCAAGGCGGGGCGCGAGCCGGCGCGGCTGCTGCTCTCCGGCCCCTCGGGCGGTGCGGCCGCCGCACGTCGGCTCTCGGCCACGCTGAGCGAGCCGAACCTCGTCGCCGTCGATATGGGCGGCACCAGCTTCGACGTCTCGGTCGTGCATGAAGGCCAGGTCGCGATGATCGCCGAGGGCGAGATCGACGGCCTGCCCGTGCGCCTGCCCATGGTCGAGATGCGCACCATCGGCGCCGGCGGCGGCTCCATCGCCTGGATCGACGAGGGCGGCCGCCTTCGCATCGGCCCGCATAGCGCGGGCGCCCAGCCGGGCCCGGCCTGCTACCGGCGCGGCGGCACGCAGCTGACGGTGACGGACGCCAATCTGCTGCTCGGCCGCCTCGATGGCGCGAGCTTCCTCGACGGCAAGATGCCGCTCGACCGCGCGCTGGCCGAAGGCGCCGCGCAGAGCCTCGCCGCGCCGCTCGGCCTTTCGACCGAAGCCGTGGCTGAGGGCGTCATCGCCATCACCAACGCCAATCTCGCGGGCGCCATCCGCCTCTCGCTCTTCGAGAAGGGGCTGGACCCGGCGGATTTCGCCCTGCTTTCCTTCGGCGGCGCGGGCGGCGTGCATGCCTGCGACGTGGCCGATGAGTTGGGCATCGCGAAGGTGATTTTCCCGCCCCATGCCTCGACCCTGTCGGCCTGGGGCATCCTGGGTTCGGACATCACGCATGATCTGGCCGCGACCCATATCGCCCCGCTCGCCGAGGCGGGCGAGGCCCTGGCCGCCCATGCCGCACGCATGACCGAGCAGGCTGCCTCGCTGCTGGATGAGGATGGCGTGCCCGCGGCCTCCCGCAGCCTCGAATGGTCGGTCGATTGCCGCTACCAGGGCCAGGCTTTCGAACTGCCTGTCGCCATGGTTGCGACTGATTTCTCCGCCGACGGTCTCGCGGCTCTCGCGGAAGGCTTCCACGCCATCCACCGCCAGCGTTTCTCTTATGAGGACCGCAAGGCGGGCGTCGAGGTCGTCACCCTGCGCCTCACCGCGCGCGGCGTGCTCGACAAGCCCGAGGAAGCGCCCCCCACAGCGCCCGACACAATCCCCGCGGCGACCACCCGCCCGGTTCTTGCCAATGGCGCCTGGCAGCAGGCGAGCATCCTCCGCCGCGAGGCCGTGCCGCCGCGCGGCGCCACCCCGCTCGCCGGCCCGGCCGTGGTCGAAGAAGCCTATACCTCCAGCTACATCCCCGCCGGCTGGGTCGCCTATGCCCGCCCCGAGGGTTCCCTCATCGCCGAGCGCGTGAAGGAGTGAATGCCATGACCCGCATCGACCCTGCCCGCATCGATCCTGTTCGCCAGGAAGTCATCCGCAACGCGCTGGTCACGGCCGCCGAGGAGATGAGCCTCACCATCTGGCGCACCAGCCGCTCGACCGTGGTGCGCGAGATCCTGGACTTCTCCACCGCCGTCTTCGATGCCGAGGGCAATAATGTCGCGCAATCGGCGCGCATCCCCGTGCATCTGAACTCGATGTCGGACTGCCTGCGCACCATCCTCGACCGCTTCATCCCGCTCGAGGATTGGCAGGATGGCGACGTCATCGTCACCAATGACCCCTATTCGGGCGGCCAGCACCTGCCCGATATCCAGACCTTCCGGCCTGTCTTCGTGGACGGCAAGCGCGTGGCCATCGTCGGCACGCTCTGCCACCATGTCGATGTCGGCGGCGGCGCGGCGGGCTCCTATTATGCAGGCGCCACCGAGGTTTTCCACGAAGGCATCCGCATCCCGCCGCTGCGCCTCGCCACCAAGGGCGTGCTGAACGAGGGCATGTTCGAGATGCTGCTGCACAACGTCCGCCAGCCGGACGAGACGCGCGGCGACCTCAATGCCCAGATCGCGGCGCTGGGCATCGGCGCCAAGGCCGTCGCGCGCATCGCGGATAAATACGGCGCGGACAATCTCGCCGCCGCTATGCGCCAGATCCAGGAAGGCTCCGAGCGCATGGTGCGCGCGGCGCTGGAGAAGCTGCCCGACGGCACCGGCCATTTCGTCGAGATGGTCGATGACGACGGCCAGTCCGACACGCCCATCCGCCTGGAAGTCACCGTCACCAAGAAGGGCGATGCCATCACCATCGACTTCGCCGGCTCCTCCCCCCAGGTGCCCGGCCCGGTGAACAACACGCCCGCCATGACCAGCTCGGCCGTCTATTACGCGCTGCTGGCGGCGCTCGGCGGCGAAATCCCGGCCAATTCGGGCTGCTACCGGCCCATCTCGGTCGTGCTGCCCGAGGGCAGCGTGGTGAATGCCCAGTTCCCGGCTCCCGTCGCCGGGCGCATGGTGGTGAACCATCGCATCGCCACGGCCGTTTTCGGCGCCCTCGCCCGCTTCATGCCCGAGCGCATCCCGGCGGCCTATTACGCCATCTCCTATGTCTATGCGCTCTCCACCCAGCGCCCGGACGGCCGCCGCCAGGTCTATTTCGACATCGAGGTCGGCGGCTGGGGCGGTCATGCCAAGGGCGATGGCGCCTCGGCCCTCTCCTGCGGGTTGCATAACAACACCAACGCGCCGATCGAGATGGTCGAGGCCCGCTACCCGGTCATGTTCGAGACCTATGGCCTCGTGCAGGATAGCGGCGGCGCCGGCGAGCATCGCGGCGGGCTGGGCCTGGTGCGCGAATGGCGCCTGACGGCCGATGAAGGCCGCCTCAGCACCAATTTCGAGCGCTTCCGCATCCCGCCCTATGGGCTGGAAGGCGGCAAGGAGGGCTCGCTCAGCCGCACCACCGTCATCCGCCCGGACGGCAGCCGCAGCAGCCTGAATTCGAAAGTCTCGGGGATTCCGCTGCGCCAGGGCGATATCGTGCGCATCGAAACCTCCGGCGGCGGCGGCCATGGCGATCCGAAAAAGCGGGATCGGGCGGCGGTGGCGCGGGATGTGGCCGAAGGCTTCGTCAGTGCGGAGGCGGCGCGGGTTCTTTACTGAGGGGAACTGGGAAGGCTCTGCCTTCCCAGACCCATCCGGCAGGAGGCTGAGCCTCCTGCACCTGCATCAATCGAAGAATTGGTTCTTGGGCTTGGGCAGGCCCAGGTGGTCGCGAAGGGTGGTGCCTTCGTAGTCCAGGCGGTAGATGCCGCGCGCCTGGAGTTCGGGCACCACGCGGTCGACGAAATCATCCATCCCCTCCGGCAGATAGGGGAACATGATGTTGAAGCCGTCGCAGGCTTCCTCTTCCAGCCAGCGCTGCATCTCATCGGCGATCATCGCGGGCGTGCCCATCAGGCAGAGGCCGGCATAGCCGCCGACGCGCTGCGCCAATTGCCGCACCGTCAGATTCTCGCTCTTCGCCAGCGCGACGATGCGCGCCTGGCCGCTCTTGCTCTGGTTCGTCTCGGGAAGCTCGGGCAGCGGGCCGTCGGGGTCGAAAGCCGAGGCATCGACGCCAAGCTGCGACGAGAGAGAGCCGATCGCGCTCTCATAATGCACGAGGCTGTCGAGCAGGGCGCGCTTCGCCTTCGCCTCCTCCAGGCTGTCGGCCACGATGGTCATGCAGCCGGGCAGGATCTTCAGATGGTCGGGGTCGCGCCCCAACGCCGGCATCCGGCCCTTGATATCGGCATAGAGCGCCTTGCCATCCTCGATGGTGCGCGTGCTGGCGAAAACAGCCTCGGCCGTCTCGGCGGCAAGCTGCTTTCCGGCCTCCGAGGCCCCAGCCTGCACGATGACCGGCCAGCCCTGGATCGGCCGTGCCACGTTCAGCGGGCCCTTTACCGAAAGCTCGGGGCCGACATGGTCGAGCGCCTTCACCCGGCTGGGGTCGAAGAAAATGCCGCTTTCGACATCGCGGATAATCGCGTCATCCGCCCAGCCATCCCAAAGTCCGGTGACGACGTCGAAGAACTCGCGGGCGCGGGCATAGCGCTCGCCATGGGCCATATGCGCGTCATGGCCGAAATTCAGCGCCGCATCGGGATTGGAGGTGGTAACGATGTTCCATCCCGCACGGCCGCCGCTGATATGGTCCAGCGAGGCGAATTTCCGGGCGATGTGATAAGGGTCGTTATAGGTCGTCGAGGCCGTGGCGATCAGGCCGATCTTCTCCGTCACGGCCGCGAGCGCGGGCAGCAGCGTCAGCGGGTCGAAGGAACTGACGGTATGGCTGCGGCGCAGTGACTCGATCGGCATGTTCAGCAGCGCGAGATGGTCGGCCATGAAGAAGGCATCGAACTTCCCGCGCTCCAGCGTCTGGATCAGCCGGACATAGTGCTGGAAATTGAAGTTGGAATCCGGCCAGGCGCCGGGATAGCGCCAGGCGCCGGTATGGATGGTCGTCGGGCGCATGAAGGCGCCGAGATGCAGCCTGCGGGGCTTGCTCATGACGATGGGACTTTCTGACGGGGGCCAGGCCCCGAGGGGGAAGGCGTGCGAGACGCCGTTGCCCCCTATGTGAAAGCCCCGCCCGGCAGTTTCAATCCGTCACGGCCTGACGATGAAAAAGGCGGACCAAAGAAAAAGGCGGCCGAAGCCGCCTTTCCCGAGCGCCGATGCGCGAAGGCCTCAGGCCTTCTTCGCCTTGCGCTTCGCCTTCTTGAGGCCGGCCAGGGCGCCTTCCTTCAGCGCCGGGCTCGCCTTGAAGCGAACGGTGGCGCCGGCCTTGACGGCGACCTTCTCACCCGTGCGCGGGTTCAGCGCTGAGCGCTTCGGCGTCTCCTTCACGATGAAGGCGCCGAAATCGGGGATCGTGAAGCGACCGTTATTGACGATCTCGTTCTTGATCGCCTCGATGATCGTGGCGGCCAGCGCGTTGGAGGCGACGCCGGAAAGCTCCGTGGCTTCCTGGATGACGTCGGTCAGGAACTTTTTCGACATATTAGGCCTTTCCTCAAAGATGCGGCCCCATAGACGAAAGCGGAGGCCGTGTCAGTCGAAAACTTAAGAGCCCACCTATGATTCTTCCTTGGCTTTACAAGGGCAAATCGGAGGGTCTCGGAAGAGCTCGAGAATTTCTTACAAAGAATCGAATCCAATGGGTGATTCGCAAGAGAGATTTGCGATCTTTAGCGGGAGGGGCCCGCATTTTTCGTCACAATTACCTTATATGACGGGAACGGCCGCCTTCCGGGGCGGACATCCCAGGAAACCCCTAGCCAGAATGATGGAAACTTGCCAGTTTCCACTCCCATGGAAGAAGCCGAGGTCGATCTGCGGGAAGAGGGCGGCGCTCGGCGCCTTCTCTTCACCGGCGCGCTGAACGCGGAGGCGTCGGGCCGGCTGTGGCACCGCGCCATGTCGCTCGCCCATCGGGATGGCGGCATCGCGGCGGTCGATCTCTCGCGGCTGACGCTGCTGGATACCAGCGGCGCCGCCCTCGTGCTGAGCGCGGCAGGGGCCGCACCGGTCGAGGGCGCTGCCCCGCCCGTGGAGGCCGTCCTGGCCCGCACCCGCAAGGCGCTCGAGGCGCCGCGTCCCGCGCCGCCGCCCAAGCCCCTCCCCTTCGTGCAAGGGCTCGGCGCCTGGGGCGTGAGCATCGCGCGTGAGCGGCTGGCCTCGGCGGCCTTCATCGGCGAGGCCGCCGTCACCTCGGCCGGCCAGATCCTGCGCCCCTATCGCATCCGGCTGAACGACGCGCTGCGCCATCTCGACGAGGCCGGCACCCGGGCCTTCCCCCTCACCATGCTGCTCGGCGTGCTGATCGGCATCATCCTCGCCTTCCAATCCTCCTGGGCGATGCGGCAATACGGCGCCGAGATCTTCATCCCCCGGCTGGTCGGCATTTCTCTGCTGCGCGAACTGGGGCCGCTTCTCGCCGCCGTCATCCTCGCAGGGCGCACCGGTTCGGCCTATGCGGCGGAAATCGGCACCATGACCGTCAATGAGGAGGTGGATGCGCTCAGGATCATGGGCATCGATCCCATGGCCATGCTGGTCTTCCCAAGGCTGCTGGCAGCAACCCTCGTCATGCCGGTGCTCGCCCTGCTGATGGACCTCGCAGGGTTGGTAGGCATGGGGCTGGTGATGGCCGGGCTCGGCTTCACCATCAATACCACCATCAGCCAACTCTCGGCGGCGATCGGGCTGAACGACCTGCTGGGCGGGCTGTTCAAGGCGGCGGTCTTCGGCCTGGCCATCGCCGGCATCGGCTGCAGGGCGGGGCTCAATGCCGGGCGCGGCCCGCGCGCGGTGGGCGATGCGGCGACGGCGGCGGTCGTGGGCGGCATCGTCTCCATCGTGCTGCTCGACGGGCTCTTCGCCGTGCTCTTCTTCCGGCTGGGCATCTGAGCATGGCGACGGAGACGGTCATCAAGGTCCGCGACGTGGCCATGGGCTTCGGCAGCCGCACCCTCTTCAAGGATGTGAGCTTTGACGTCGCGCGCGGCGAAGTCTTCGTCATTCTCGGTGGTTCGGGCTGCGGCAAATCCACGCTGCTGAAGCTGATGGTCGGGCTCTACCAGCCCACGGCGGGCACGATCGAGTTGCTCGGCATCGACGGCATCAATCCCGACCGCGGCGAGCGGCTGCGGCTGCTGCGCTCCCTCGGCGTCATGTGGCAATCCGGCGCTCTCTTCGGCTCCATGACGCTGCTCGAGAATGTCATGCTCCCGCTCGAGGCCCATACCGCTCTGCCCCGCCCGGCGCGGGAGCAGGTGGCGCGGGTGAAGCTCGGCCTGGTGGGGCTTTCGGATGCCGCCGACCGGCTGCCCGCCGAAATCTCCGGCGGCATGGCCAAGCGCGCCGGCATCGCCCGCGCCATGGCGCTCGATCCGCCGCTGCTCTTCCTCGACGAGCCTTCCGCCGGGCTCGACCCCATCACCTCCGCCGGGCTCGACAAGCTCATCAAGGACCTGGCGCATGACCTCGGGACGACTTTCGTGGTCGTCACCCATGAATTGCAAAGCATCCTGGCCATCGGGGACCGCTGCATCATGCTCGACAAACAGGCCCAGGGCATGATCGCCGAGGGCGACCCCCGCCGGCTTCGCGACGAAGCCACCCATCCCACCGTCCGCGCTTTCTTCCGCCGCGAGGCCGAACCCGCATGAACGCCGCCCGCTCCCTCTACGCCCGTGTGGGCGTGCTCATCCTGGCCGCGATCGCGCTCGGGGTCGGATTCGTGCTCTTCCTGACCTCGGATCGGGATCGGGGGACGAACAGCTTCTACGAGACCTATCTGCGGGAATCCGTCCAGGGGCTCGATGTCGGCGCGGCGGTGCGCTATCGCGGCGTGCAGATCGGGCGGGTGACGGAGGTGGGCCTTGTCGCGGTGGCCTATCCGCCGCCGGACGATACGACGGTGCCCTCGGAATTCCAGGGCGTCTATGTGCGCTTCGGCATCGACAAGCGCCGGGTGGGCGACATGCCCGATAATATCCAGCGCGTGGTGCAGCAGGGCCTGCGCGTGCGGCTCTCGAGCCAGGGCATCACCGGCGTCTCTTATCTGGAAATGGATTTCTCCGACCCTCGGCGATATCCGATGCCCAATACGCCATGGGAGCCGCGCTATCCCGTGATCCCCTCCATGCCCTCAACCGTGGCGCAGGTGCAGGACGCGGCGGAGAATATCCTGCGCCGCATCGAGCAGGTGCCGTTGGAGGAGCTGCTCGCCGATATCGCCGGGCTGGTGAAGGATCTGCGCCACCAGATCTCGCCCGAGGGCGATGCGGGCCGCACGCTCGGCGCCGCCGCGCTCACCATGAACAGCCTGCGCGAGCAGATGGAGCAGGCCGATATCCCGGGGCTGATGGCCGAGCTGCGCGGCACCGCCGCCGATGCCCGCGCCCTGATCGACAGCCGCGAGATGAAGGCCATGCTGGCCAATGGCTCGGCGAGCATGGCGCGGCTGCCGGCGGCCATCCAGAGCCTGGAGCAGGCCGTGCGCGCGGCGCGGACCACGACAACCGATCTGAACGCCGACCTCACGCCCATCCTGCGGGATTTGCGGGCGACAGCGGCCAGCCTGCGCGACGTGGCCGAGACCATGCGGCGCTCGCCCTCCCAGACCATTTTCGGCGCCCCGCCCCCGGCGCCGGCCCAGCGTTGAGGCCCGGCATGACCCAGAACCGCCGCCAGTTCCTGACCCTCGCCCTGGCCCTGCCGGCGCTCGGCGCCTGCTCGGTGATCCCGGAGCGGCCCTATGTGGAGACGAGCCGCTTCCCGCTCCTGCCGCGCCGTGCGAGCGCCATGCCCGCTCCGGCACGCGGCAAGGTGCTGCTGATTCGCATGATGCGGGCGGCACCTGGCCTGGATCAGCGCGGGCTGCGGAGCCTGCGTCCGGATGGGACGGAGAAGGCCGACTATTATGCCGAATGGGCCTCGCCCCCCGCCGATGCGGCCGAGGAGGCAGTCCGCCGCTGGCTCGGCGACGCGGGGATTTTCGCGGGCATCGTCTCCCCCGGCACCCGAGCGAACTATGACCTGGTGCTGGAGATCGAGCTCTCGGAGCTGATCGCCGATACGCCACGGGGCGAGGCGCGTGCCGGGATTGCGGCCGTGCTGGTCCAGGAGGCCGCGCTGGGCGGCAAGGTGCTGATGCAGGCCACGCCGCGCGGCCGCGCGCCCCTGCCGCCGGGCGAGCGGGCGGCCGATCAGGCGGCGGCCATGACGGCGGCGCTGGGGCAGGCCATCGCGGGGCTGGAAGAGGCCGTCAGGCCCTATGCGTGACGCGCCCGTTGGCAATAGCGCATGAAAAAAGGGGGCCGAAGCCCCCTTTTTCTTTGGCCGATTTCTCGCCCGGGCTCAGCCCTGGCGCTCGACCATCATCTGCTTGATGTTGCCGATGGCCTCGGCCGGGTTCAGCCCCTTCGGGCAGGTCCGGGTGCAGTTCATGATCGTGTGGCAGCGATAGAGGCGGAACGGATCCTCCAGCGCGTCCAGACGCTCGCCGGTCGCCTCGTCGCGGCTATCGGCGATCCAGCGATAGGCCTGCAGCAGCACGGCTGGGCCGAGGTAGCGGTCGCCGTTCCACCAGTAGCTCGGGCAGGAGGTCGAGCAGCAGAAGCACAGGATGCACTCCCACAGACCGTCGAGCTTCGCGCGCTCCTCCTTGGACTGGAGGCGCTCGCCATCCGGCGGCGGGGCCGTGTCGGACTTCAGCCAGGGCTCGATCGAGCGGAGCTGCGCGTAGATCTGCGACAGGTCAGGCACCAGGTCCTTCACCACCGGCATATGCGGCAGCGGGTTGATGCGCACGTCGCCCTTCACATCCTCGATCGGCTTGAGGCAGGCGAGCGTGTTGAGCCCGTCGATATTCATCGAGCAGGAACCGCAGATGCCTTCGCGGCAGGAGCGGCGGAAGGTGAGCGAGGTGTCGATCTCGTTCTTGATCTTGATGAGCGCGTCCAGAACCATCGGGCCGCACTTGTCGAGATCGATCTCGTAGGTGTCGTAACGCGGGTTCTCGCCCGTGTCCGGATCCCAGCGATAGATCTTGAAGGACTTGACGTTCGTCGCACCCGGCTCGGCCTTGAAGGTCTCGCCGACGCCGATCTTCGAGTTACGGGGAAGCGTGAAAGTAGCCATGGTTGGATTTCCCGCCTTTCTCAGTAAACGCGCGGCTTCGGCGGGAAGACGGAGACCTCGTTGGTGAGGGTCCGCATCTTCACGTCGCGATAGTCGAGCGACACTTCATACTTGTCGTTCACCCGGGCGAGCGTGTGCTTCATCCAGTTGACGTCGTCGCGCTCCGGGTAGTCTTCCTGGGCATGGGCGCCGCGGCTCTCCTTGCGGGCCTCGCCGCCATAGACCGTGGTCAGCGCGTTGCCGATCAGGTTGTCCAGCTCCATCGCCTCCATGAGGTCGCTGTTCCAGATCAGGCTGCGATCCTTGACGCGGATGTCGCTGTAGCCGGCGGCCACCTTCGACATCTTCTCGCAGCCTTCCTTGAGCAGCTCGGAGGTGCGGAACACCGCCGCATGGGCCTGCATGGTGCGCTGCATGTTCAGGCGCAGCTCGGAGACCGAGGTGCTGCCCTTCGAGTGGCGCACGCGGTCCAGGCGATCCAGCGCCAGCTCGCCGGCCTTGGGCGGCAGCGGGGCCTGGGTCGCGCCCGGCTTGATCGTCTCGGCGGCGCGCAGCGCGGCGGCACGGCCGAAGACCACGAGGTCGAGCAGCGAGTTGGTGCCCAGGCGGTTCGCGCCATGCACGGAAACCGAGGCGGCCTCGCCCACGGCCATCAGGCCGGGGACGACCTTGTCCTGGTCGGCATTGGTCGCGGCGAGCACCTCGCAATGGATGTTCGTCGGGATGCCGCCCATGTTGTAGTGCACGGTCGGGAGCATCGGGATGGGCTCCTTCGTGACATCCACGCCCGCGAAGATCTTCGCGGTCTCGGAGATGCCCGGCAGGCGCTCATGCAGCAGCTCCGCGCCGAGATGCTCCAGATGCAGGTGGATATGATCCTTGAGCGGGCCGACGCCGCGGCCTTCACGGATTTCCATCGACATGGCGCGGGAGACGACGTCGCGCGACGCCAGGTCCTTTGCCGTCGGGGCATAGCGCTCCATGAAGCGCTCGCCCTCGGAATTGGTCAGGTAGCCGCCCTCGCCGCGGGCGCCCTCGGTCACGAGGCAGCCCGAGCCGTAGATGCCCGTCGGGTGGAACTGCACGAACTCATTGTCCTGCAGGGGCAGGCCGGCGCGCAGCACCATGCCGCCGCCGTCGCCGGTGCAGGTATGGGCCGAGGTGCAGGAGAAATAGGCGCGGCCATAGCCGCCGGTCGCCATGACGACGGTCTGGGCGCGGAAGCGATGGATCGAGCCATCCTCCAGGCACCAGGCCATCACGCCGCGGCAGGCGCCTTCGTCGTCCATGATGAGGTCGAGAGCGAAATACTCGACGAAGAATTCGCAGTTATGCTTCAGCGACTGCTGATACAGCGTGTGCAGAATGGCATGGCCCGTGCGGTCGGCCGCGGCGCAGGCGCGCATGGCCGGGGTCTTGCCGTAGTTCTGCATGTGGCCGCCGAAGGGCCGCTGATAGATCTTGCCGTCCTCGGTGCGCGAGAAGGGCACGCCGAAATGCTCGAGTTCGATGATCGAGGGCACGGCCTCGCGGCACATGTATTCGATCGCGTCCTGGTCACCCAGCCAGTCCGACCCCTTCACGGTGTCGTACATGTGCCAGCGCCAGTCGTCCTCGCCCATATTGCCGAGCGCGGCGCCGACGCCGCCCTGGGCGGCCACGGTATGCGAGCGGGTGGGGAAGACCTTGGTGATGCAGGCCGTCTTGAGCCCCGCGGCCCCCATGCCGAAGGTCGCGCGCAGGCCGGCGCCGCCGGCGCCGACGACGACGACGTCGTAGGTATGATCAACGACGCGGTAGGCGCCGGAAGAGGGCATGGTGATCGCGTTCATCTCACCGTCTCATTCATTCTTGGCCGCGGCGGAGCGTCCCTCGCCCTGCCCGCCGCCGGTTAAGTCCAGGCCCGGGATAAATCCCGGAAGGTCGCTCAACCCCATGCCGCCGAGGAGGGAGCGGCAAAGGGCCTTCATCGATCAGATGGCGATCCGGAGCACGGCCAGCGCGGCCGAGAGGCCCAGCAGCCAGCAGATGGCGCGGATCAGCAGGTTCACCGCCATGCGGCGGCCTTCGGGGCGAACATAGTCGTCCACCACTTCCTGAAGGCCGTTCATCATGTGGTGGAAGGTCATCGCGATCAGCGCCAGCATCAGCACCGCGTTCACGGGGTGGCCGATCCAGGCGATGGTCGTCTCGTAGCTCGCGCCCATCAGCGAGATGGCGGAGATGACGAACCAGATGGTCAGCGGCAGCAGCGCGATCGAGGTGATGCGCATGCCCAGCCAGTGGTGCGTGCCGCTGCGGGCGGTTCCCAGGCCACGGACGCGAGCCAGCGGGCTCTCCATGCGGGTGACGCGGGGGTTGTTGTTGCTCATGATGCTCTCTTCCCCGTTCAGCTCACAGCCACACGATCAGCGCGGCGGCCCAGGTCACGGCCGTCAGGGCGACGGTGGCGATCAGGGTGAGGCGGCCGGAGCGATAGGTGGCCGGCAGGTCGAAGCCGAAGCCAGCGTCCCAGGCCAGGTGACGGATGCCGTTCAGCGTGTGGTACCAGGCCGCGCCGGTCATGCCGAGAAGCACGATCACGCCGAGGAAGGAACTCATGAACCACTGGACCCAGGCGAAGGCCGAGGGGCCGGAGGCGGCGGCCACCAGCCACCAGACCAGCAGAAGGATGCCGCCCGACCAGGCGACGCCCGTGATGCGGTGGCTGATCGACATCGCCGAGGTGATCTGCATCATGTCGTAGGCTTGCAGATGCGGCGACATGGGCCGCTGCACGGGCGACCCGTCGGTCTTACGGCCGATATAGGTGGCATCGCGCGCGTCGTGGGAGACCGCCATGAATGAACGCTCCGGTACCTGAGGGGCCGGACGAACCGCCGGCTCTGAACATTGCTCAGGGACTTCTATGGTGCCCTGCGGCAAAGCGTCAATTCGCTCTCCGTGCCATTCGTGGATTAAGATGACACCTTTCCGCCCAAGCGAGAATCGTTCTCATTCGCGACACCTGCGAAATGGCGAAATAATCATTCTTTCTCATATGCTTAGCTATCCATGCCACCTCTCTGCACGGCACGGTTGAGGCGACCCGTCGATTGGGAGTGGCAGGCACGCGGATTATGCCTGCCATGCGGATGAAACCCGGCCTGAAGCGCGCTCGCGAGGCCGGATTTTTCCGCAATGCACCCAAGGCCACACTTCGGTGGGCTAAGCAGGCGCCGATTCGCGGCAGTAGGGGCGTCGGCCTGTCAAGTTGACGGCTTGCCTCAGCGGGGCCGGCGCGGCCGGACTGGACAATCCCGCCCGATCACGCTGCGATGCGGTATCGCCCGCCAGCCGACGAGGATGCGAGAGCCATGGATGATGACCGTTACGGCGCCTTCGTCTCGCGCGTGGCACCGGGCCCCGCCCTGCCCGGTGGGCCCCTCGCCGGCGCCAGACTCGCGGTGAAGGACCTGATCGAAGTCGCCGGCCATGTCACTCGGGGCGGCAATCCCGACTGGGCACGCGGCAAGGAGCCGGCCTCGCAGGATGCCGAGGTCGTCGCCCGCCTTCTCGGGGCGGGCGCGCGCTTCGTCGGCAAGACCCACACTGACGAGCTCTCGCGCGGCATTTTCGGCGAGACGAGCCAGGAAGGCATGCCCGCGAACCCCCGTGCGCCCGGGCGCGTGCCGGGCGGCTCCTCCTCCGGCTCGGCGGTGGCCGTCGCGGCCGGGCTCGCCGATATCGCGCTCGGGACGGATACGGGCGGCTCGGTCCGCGTGCCCGCGAGCTTCTGCGGCATCCCTGGCTTCCGCCCGACCCATGGCCGCGTGCCTTTCGCCGGCGTCATCCCCCAAGCGCCGAGTTTCGACACGCTGGGCTGGTTCGCCCGCGACGGGGCCCTGCTCGAAGCGGCGGGGAAGCTCCTGCTCGACCCGCATCCCGCCCCGGAGGCGCCCACCACTCTCTGGCGTGCCGAGGATATGATCGCCGCCTGCGACCCGGCGGTGACCGAGGCTTTCGACGCGCTCTGGCCCCGCCTCTCGGCGCTCCTGCCGGAAAGCGGCAGCGGTCCGCTCTCCATGGAAGGCCCCGCGCCGGGCTGGTTCGCCCATCACGGCCCGCTGCAATCGGCCGAGGCCTGGGCCAGCTTCAAGGATTGGATCGACCGAACCAACCCGCGCTTCACCTGGGAAGTGGCCAATTCCTTCATGCGCGGCGCGAGCCAGACTGAGGCGGTGCTGGCCCCTGCCCGCGCCTTCCGCGCCGCTCGCAAAGCGGAGATCCCGGCGATGTTCCAGGACGGCCGCCGCCTCTACGCCTTTCCCGCGACGCCCTTCCCCGCCCCGCCCGCCGGGCTGCGGCGAAGCGAGATGGCGGTCCATAACACCCGCGTGGTGAGCCAGACCTGCCCCGGCGGCTTTCTCGGCCTGCCGCAACTGGTGCTGCCGCTGGCCGAGGTCGATGGCCTGCCGCTCGGCATCGCCTTCCTCGGCGCGCCGGGTTCGGACGAGGCGCTACTGGCCCTGGCTGCGCGCCTCCTCCCCGCTCAGGCCTGAGCGGGGAAGCGATCTTCCAGCCGCTTGGTCGCAGGCTCGATCGCACCTTCGAGCCGGGCCATGAATTCGGCCTTGGTCAAGCCGGTCGGTAGCGCGGGGAGGATCTCGAGCGCGATGGTGCCCGGCGGCTTGTGGAGCATCCGGCGGCCCCAGCAGGTGCCGCTATTGGTCGCTACAGGGATGACAGGCGCGCCCTTCATCGAGTGGGCTATGGCCACGACGCCGGGCTGGTAGCGGCCCGTCTGGCCAGGATCGACCCGCGTGCCCTCGGGGAAAATGATGATCTGCCGCCCCTTGCGCAGCGCCGCCATGCTGGCGCGCACCATGGCCTTCAGCGCCGAGCCGCCGCCCGCGCGATCGACCGGGATCATCTCCATCCGCCGCGCCAGCATGCCGTAGAGCGGGATGCGCATCAGCTCCTGCTTCAGCACGTAGGTGCAGCCCGGCACCAGCGCGAACCAGATGATGGTGTCGAAGGCCGATTGATGCTTGGAAGCGATCACGCAAGGCCCGGCGGGCAGGTTCTGCCGCCCCTCGACCACGAGGCGGATGCCGCAGATCGCCCGCAGCAGCCAGACCACCGCCCGGGCCCAATAGCCGGCGGCGGGGCGGACGAAGCCCGCGTTAACCAGGCCGAAAGGCAGGATGACGATCATCGTCACCGCGGTGAAGCTGAAGAAGATCGCGTTGAAGAGCAGAGAGCGCAAAAAGATCAACGAGTTCGCGCCTCCTCGCGCGCGGGCACCACGGTTGCCAGGCCGAGGCCTGCGCCGAGGAACTTTGTATATTCGCGAAAGAGAAGATTCGCGCGTACCGGCTCGTCCTGCGCGACCGGTTCCGGCAGCAGTTCGGCCTCGGGCATGGCCCGGCGCAGCTCGACCAGCGCGCGCGGCATATGGAACCAGGCGGTGACGACCCGCAGGCGCGTCAGGTTCCAGGCCTTGGCCCAGGCGGCGATCTCCACCGCATTGCCATGCGTGGTGGCCGCCGCATGGCCCAGATGCGTGCGTGAGGCGAGCGGGCCGTGATCCAGGCCCGCCAGCCGGGCGAGCACCGGCAGGTCCGCACCCCGGCGAACACCCGAGATGATGAGCCGTTCGCCCTTACCCTCGGCGAGCAGCCGCAGCCCGGTCTCGACCCGGTCAGGCCCGCCGGTCAGCACCGCGATGCCCAGCCCCTCGGTCGGGGGCTCGAAAGCTGCGGCGGGCTGATGCGCGAGGCGCAGGAACCAGAGGAAGCCGCCGCCGATGCCGGCAGCGCCCAGCGATACCACCAGCAGCGCCGAGAGGATCACCCGCCGCCACCTCACTCTGCGGAGGAAGCCGATCATGGCAGTCGGCGGAGCCAGGCCCGGACCGTGACCTGCGCGGTCACCCAGCCGATCAGTGCCGCCGCGAAAGGCTGGCCGATCAGCGCCGCGACCGGCAGGGCGGCGAGGCGGATCTGCACCGCCGAAGCGGGCATGGCCATGCCCGTCAGCATCCAGAGCGCCGGCAGGGCCAGGATGGAGCCCAGCAATGCGCCCACCCCGGCGAGCAGCCCGGCGCGGCGGGCGAAACGGCCGGCGATGTCCCCGCGGGTCGCGCCCAGGTCATGCAGCAGCGCGATGGCCTCGCGCCGCGCGGCAAGCCCCGCCCGCGTCGCGACGGTGACGACGGCGGCGGCAACGCCCACCACGAGCACCAGCACCAGGAAGGCCATGGCTTGCACACTGCGCGCCAGCGCCACGAGGCGGGAGACCCAGACGCCATGCGCCTCCACCTCGGCGCCTGGCACCAGCGCCTCAAGCTCCTCCGCGAAACTGTCAGGATTGTCGGGCAGGCTGGAGAGCCGCAACTCTACCACGCCCGGCAGAGAGAGCGCGCTATGCGCACCGAGCCAGGGGCGAAGCAACTCGGCCAGGCGCTCGGGCGCCATGAGATTGGCCTCCGCCACTTCCGGCCGGGCCCGCAACTGGCGCAGCGCCTCGGCGGTATGGGGCGCGTCGATCCCGTCCGGGAGCGTCAGCGTCACGGCGGCGGCGCCGGCCTGCCAGCGGGCGGCAAGGGCTGCGGCCCCCTTCTCACCGGCCGCGCCCAGTGCCGCGAGCAGGGCCATGGCGCCCACGAGCAGCGGCAGCAGCCGGGGCGGCAGCGCGCGGCGCAGGCCGAGCGGGTCACGCGCCTTGCGCGGCACGCGGAGGCGGCGGTCAGCCATGGCCGTCCTGCCCTTCCTCTTCCCAATATTCGTCGCCCTCGCCCGGATAGGCGGGGTCGGCGAGCATGGGGGGCCAATCCTCCCGCCCGGAGACGAGGCGGCCGTGTTCGAGGGTGATCGCGGGCGCCGGCCAGGCCTCGACGAGGTCGATGCTATGGGTCGCGACCATGACGGTCGTGCCAAGGCGGTTCATCTCCCGCAGCAGGGCGATGAGGCGGTGGGACTGGTCGAGATCGAGATTGCCGGTCGGCTCGTCGGCGATGAGCAATTCGGGCCGCGTGATCACCGCGCGGGCGATGGAAACGCGCTGCTGCTCGCCGCCCGAGAGCTGGAGCGGCGGCGTCTCCTCCCGCCCTTCGAGCCCCACCCAGCGCAGCATCTCCATCACGTCCGGCCGCAGCGAGGCCTCGGCGCGGCCGATCAGGCGCAGCGGCAGGGCGACATTGTCGAAGGTGCTGAGATAGGGCAGCAGGCGGAAATCCTGGAAGACCACGCCGATGCGCCGCCGCAGGGCCGGCAGGGCGCTTCGCCGCGCGGTGGACAGGCGCATGCCCAGCACCTCCACCTCGCCGCTCGTGGGGCGCAGCCCGGCATGCATCAGCTTCAGCACCGAGGATTTGCCCGCACCCGAAGGGCCGAGCAGCCAGGTGAAGCTGCCCGGGGGCAGTTCGAAGGAGAGATCGCGCAGCACCGTATGCCCGCGCCCGCCCTCGGGCGCCGGATAGGAAAGACCGACCGCGCTGAACCTCACCATGCCCTGTCATGTGCCATGACCGCGCGCCCCGCGCCACCCGCCCTATTGTAAGCAACCCTGGGTTGGGCCGACTCGATGAGCCGGTTCTCGCCCACCCTCCCTTCGCGGTATCCTGCTCCCATGCGCGTTGAATGCCCCCATTGTGCCGCCCTCTACGACATCCCCGACCATCTCCTGGCCGGCGGCACCCGCAGCCTGCGCTGCGCCCGCTGCGCGCATGAATGGGTGCCCGGTGCCGGATCGGGCACTGAAGCCGCGCCCGAGACCGCCGCGACGGCCGATTCCAGCCCGCCCGAGCCGGAGCTTCCGCCAGGGGCCGAGGAGGATGACGGCGAGGAGGCCTCCTTCCACAGCGCGGCCGATCGCGAGGCCATGCTTGCCCCACCGCCACCGCCCGAGCCCGCCTCAAGCGGCGGCGCGCTCTGGTTCTCCTGGGCGGCGTCTCTCGCGCTGCTGGCGGGCGGTGCCGCCGGCGCCTGGGTCTGGCGCGACGCCGTGATGGAGGCCTGGCCGCCCGCCGCGCATCTTTTCGCTTGGCTGGGTGGCTGAGGGCGCCGGCCATTTCGCCGCCCGACATCTTTTAACCACTGGGGCAAGCCGCTACATCGGAAGCTGTTCACCAGGACAGAGAGAGATGAACGCCCTTATCGACGACGCCACGACCCTGTTGCAGACCGCCGCCCGTGCCGCCCGCACGGCCTCGGCCGAGCTTGCGCAGGCCGGCCGACCGTCGAAGGACGCTGCCCTGAAAGCCGCCGCCGCCGCCCTCCGCGCCCGGGCGAATGAGATCATCGCCGCCAATGCGGAAGACCTCGCGGCCGCCCAGGGCCTCTCCTCCTCCTTCCGTGACCGGCTGACGCTCACGCCCGCGCGGGTCGAGGCCATGGCCAAGGGGCTGGAGGAAGTCGCGGCACTGCCCGACCCCGTCGGCCGCGTGCTCAGCGAATGGGACAGGCCCAATGGCCTCGTCATCCGCCGCGTGGCCCAGCCCATCGGCGTGATCGGCATGATTTTCGAGAGCCGCCCGAATGTCGCGGCCGATGCCGCCGCCCTCTGCCTCAAGGCGGGCTCGGCGGTGATCCTGCGCGGCGGCTCGGATAGCGCGCGTTCCGTCGCGGCCATCCATGGCTGCATGGTCGAGGGCCTGCGCGCCGCCGGCCTGCCGGAAGCGGCGGTGCAGATCGCGCCCACCACCGACCGTGCCTTCGTCGGCGCCATGCTCAAGGCGGCGGGGCTGATCGACCTCATCATCCCGCGCGGCGGTAAGGGGCTGGTCACGCGCGTGATGGAAGAGGCGCGCGTGCCGGTGCTGGCCCATGCCGAGGGGCTCAACCACACCTATATCCACGCCGCCGCCGACCCCGAGATGGCGCGCAGCGTGCTGGCCAATGCCAAGATGCGCCGCACCGGCGTCTGCGGCTCCACCGAGACGCTGCTGATCGACGCGGCCGTAGCACCGGAACTGCTGCCCGCGCTGGTTGCCGATCTCACCGCGCTGGGCTGCGACTTCCGCGCCGATGAGCGTGCCCAGGCCATCGTGCCGGGGCTCAAGCCCGCCACCGAGGCGGATTTCGGCACGGAATGGCTCGATGCCATTCTCTCCATCGCCGTGGTCGATGGGGTGGAGGCCGCGCTGGCCCATATCCACCGCTTCGGCAGCGAGCATACCGATGCGATCGTCACCGAGGATGCCGCGGTGGCCGAGCGTTTCCTCGACGGGCTTTCCTCTGCCGTGGGGCTCTGGAATGCCTCGACGCAATTCTGCGACGGCGGGGAATTCGGCTTCGGCGCCGAGATCGGCATCGCGACGGGCCGGATGCATGCGCGCGGCCCGGTCGGGCTCGAGCAGCTCTGCACCTATCGCTACAAGGTCATCGGCACCGGCCAGACCCGGCCGTGACGTCTGTGGGACGGGTTGCGGCCCGTCCCACCATCATCCCACCGATCTGAGCGCCTGCCAGACGCGCTGCGGCGTCAGCGGCAGGTCGATATGCGTGACGCCCTCGGCGGCGAGCGCGTCGATCACCGCATTGGCGACGGCGGCGGGCGCGCCATTGGTCGGCAATTCCCCCATGCCCTTGATGCCGAGGAAATTATTCGGCGAGGGCGTGTTCAGCACCACATGGCCGAAGCTCGGCGTATCGGCGGCGCGAGGCATGGCATAGTCCATGAGCGTGACGGTCAGGAGCTGGCCGTCGTCGTCGTAGCGCGCCTCTTCCATCAGGGCCTGGCCGATGCCCGCCGCGGTGCCGCCATGGAACTGGCCCGCGAGCAGCACGGGGTTCACCACGCGGCCGACATCGATCGCGGCATTCAGCCGGTCGATCGTCACCTGCCCCGTCTCCGCGTCCACCTCCACTTCGCAGAGGAAGATGCCGGCAGGCCAGGTCGCCACCTGATCGGCGAAATCGGCGCGGCCTTCGAGCCCGCCCCGATGGGCAGCGACATCGGCGAGGCTCACGCGGCGATCGGTGCCGGCGATTTCGTAAAAGCCATCACGCCATTCGATATCGACGGGTGCCGCTTCCAGCAACTCGGCGGCGTCTTCCCTTCCCTGTTCGATGGCCACGTCGGCGGCGCGTTTCAACGTCGTGCCGGAGATGATGGTGGAGGAGGAGCCGCCCGTCCCACCGCCCCGTGGGATGCTGTCGCTATCGCCCTGGATGATGCGCACCTTCTCCACCGGCACGCCGAAAGCGGCGGAGAGCACCTGGGCATAGGCGGTGGCATGGCCCTGCCCCTGGCTCTGCGTGCCGGTGCGCGCCTCGATGCCGCCATCGGGCAGGACGGAGACTAGCGAGGTCTCATCGCCCCAGCCGCCCGAGCCGTGGAGATGGCAGGCGAAGCCTCTGCCCCGGCGCAGGCCCCGCGCGGCCGAGGCGACGCGCCGCTGCTCGAAGCCCGCCGCATCGGCCTGGGCCAGCAGCCCGTCGAGAAGCGCCTCGTAATTGCCGCTGTCGTATTCGTAGCCGAGCGCTGTGCGATAAGGGAAAGCGTCGCGCGGGATGAGGTTCCGGCGGCGCAATTCGGCAGCGTCCTGCCCCAAAAGGCGCGCGGCCTCGTCCACCAGCCGCTCGATCAGCACCAGCGCCTCGGGCTTGCCCGCGCCGCGCACGGCATCGACCGGCGCCGTATGGGTGAAGGCGCAGCGCATGGCGATATGGGCGGCCGGGATGTCGTAGAGGCTCGTCATCACCTTCGCCATGCCGGTGGTCGGGATGGTGGGGTTAACCGTCGAGACATAGGCGCCAAAATTCGCGACGGCCTCGATCTTCAGCGCCAGGAAACGGCCATCGGCATCGAGGGCGAGCGAGGCCTCGGCCAGCAGGTCTCGCGCATGGGTATCGGCGAGGTGATGCTCGCTGCGCTCCTGCACCCATCCCACCGCGCGCTTCAGCCGCATGGCGGCGAAGCAGACCAGCGCCTGTTCGGGATAAGGCGGCAACTTCGGGCCGAAACCGCCGCCGACATCGGGCGTGACGACCCGCAGTGCCTCGCGAGGGAGGTGCAGGATATTGTCGCAGAGCAGCCTGTGCAGCACATGCACGCCCTGGGAAGGCGTGGTCAGCGTCATGCGCTGCGCCGCCTCATCCCATTCCGCGAGGGCGGAGCGTGTCTCCATATAGCCCGCCAGCAGGCGGGCCGAACGGTGCTTCACCTTCACCACATGCGCGGCCTTGGCGAAGGCCGCCTCGGTGGCAGCCGCATCGCCCTTATGCCAGTCGCAGAGCAGATTGCCGGGCGCCTCCTCATGCACCAGCGGCGCGCCCGGCAGCAGCGCGGCGGCGCCATCGGTCACGGCGGGGAGGCTGTCGTAATCGGCCTCGATCGCCTCCAGCGCATCCCGCGCGGCATTGAGGCTCTCAGCGACGACCATGGCGACGATCTCGCCCAGATGGCGCGCCAGGCCCTGCGCCATGGGCAGGCGCTTCGGCTCGATATGGCGCCGGCCCTCGCGGTCGCGGATTTCGGTGATGGCCGGGTTATGGCCGAGATGGGCGATATCCGCCCCGGTGAGGATGGCGACCACGCCCGGCATCGCCAGCGCCGCCTCGGTGCGGATGGCGGTGATTCGCGCATGGGCATAAGGCGAGCGCAGGAAAAGTGCGTGAAGCATCCCGGCCGGGGCGAGATTGGCCGTGAATCGGCCACCGCCGGTCAGCAGCCGCGGGTCCTCGAGACGCCGCACGGGCTGGCCAAGGCCGGGAAGAACATCGAACGCCATCGTCACCCTTTCGCTCCACCCGGCAGGCCGGGCGCAGGGACAGAAAAGCCCAGGGGGATGAGCGTGGAAAGGGGGCGGGAGCGGCGAGATGCGACTGTGCCGGCCATGTGTCGGAGGGCGGCGCCTGTGCAGATGATGTGCTGAGGCTCGGCGGGCTGCGGGGGCACCATTCTTCAAGATAAACCCTTGAAAGAATGGTGCTGCCAGAGAGGATTGAACTCTCGACCTCTCCCTTACCAAGGGAGTGCTCTACCACTGAGCTACGGCAGCGCCTTCTAACCGTCCCTTCCGGGCCGGCGGCCGCTTCCTAGCCTTCCTCTCTGGGTTCCGCAACCCCTACCCTGCACTGTTACACCGTCATATCGTCGCAACAGCACTCCCCTGCCCGCATGATCCGTGCCGGGGCGCTTTCTTGGGCCTCCGCTGGGGCGGAAGAAAAGGCAGAATACAGCCATGGATCTGGATTCGGCCCGCCGGGCTCTGCTCGACCTCTCGACCCGCAACCGCCTCCTGGCCCTGCCGCGCGGCAATAGGGCGCGCAGCGTGGTCCTGGCCGCGAATCCCGATCTCGCCGCGCTCACCAGCGCGCTGGAGGCGGGGCGCAGCCTGTCGCTCGAGGCAGGGGGCATGCCGGCGAAGCCCGATACCCTGCAGCTCAACGTCCCGGCCGCCGATCTGCAGCGCCGGCTGCGCAATCTCGCGCTCGATGCCAAAACGGTGCGGGAGGAGACGGGCGCGGCCTGCCTCTTCGTCGCCATCGGTGCCCTGGCCTGGCGGGACCCTGCAACGCCCGACAAGGAGCGCCTGGCGCCCATCGCGCTCCTCCCCGTCGCGCTGGAACGCGCCGGGCGGGAGCAGCCGTTCAGGCTCCGCTCCACCGGCGGCCGCATCCAGGGCAATGACTGCCTGATCGAAAAGCTGCGCGTCACCTTCGGCATCGAGATCCCGCCGGTTGATCCGGAAGAGGCGAGCCCCGCGAGCTGGGGCGCGGCCGTGGCCCAGGCGGTGATGGGCCGCCCCGGCTTCACGCTGCGGCCGGATGTGGTGGCCCTCGGCCTTTTCGCCTTCGACCGCTTCCCCATGTGGCGAGACCTCGATCCGGCGACCAATCCCGGCCTGCTCGACCACCCGGTGCTGCGGCAATTGCTCGGCACGGATAGCCCGCCCCCGGCCGCCTTCGCGCTCGGCGAGGATATCGATGCGCTGGTCCCGGTGGAGCGGCTGGACCATGTCCTGCCTCTCGACGGCAGCCAGGCGCTGGCGGTCGAGGCGGTGCGGCGGGGGCAGAGCCTCGTCATCCAAGGGCCGCCCGGCACGGGCAAGAGCCAGGTGATCACCGCGATCATCGCCCAGGCGGTGATGGATGGGCGCTCCGTGCTCTTCGTGGCCGAGAAACAGGCGGCGATCGAGGTGGTGGAGCGCCGGCTGCGCAATATCGGCCTCGGCCCCGCCCTGCTGAGCCTGCCCGACCCCGATGTGAGCCGGCAGGCCGTCATGGCCTCGCTGCGGGAGGCGCTGGAGCCCGCCCCGCCGAGCCAGGAACAGGCGCTGCTGCCGCATCGGGAGGCCATCGTCACCCGGCTCGGCGCGCTGCGCGGCCGTCTGAACCGCCATGCCAAGGCAATGGGGGCGACCATCGGCGAGGCCGGGGTGCCGCTGGCGGAGGTGATTGGCAAGCTCGCCCAGCGCCGCGCCCGGAACCAGCCGCCCGCCCCGCTCACCCTCCCGGCGGCCCTGTGGGACAGGAACGCCCTCGCCTCCCACCGCGCCGCCGCGGCCGAACTGGCGCTGCGGGCCCGCCAGGGCGCCTCGCGCTCCGCCTGGCGCGGGGTGACGCGGCGCCTCACGCCCATCGAGCAGGATGCGCTCCTGGCCGCCCTGCCCGGCTGGCTGCGGAGCCTCTCCGCCGCCTCGGCCGATCCGGAATTCGCGGCCATGGACCCGGCGGCCCTCGCCACCGCCCTGCGCCACAGCGCCACCGGCCGCGACGCGCCGGCGCATGACGCGGCAACGGTGAAGCATCCGGCCTGGGAGAAGGAGGTGGAGCAGCTTGCCGCCCTGGCCCGCGCCGTGATGAGCCTCGCCCAGGCCCGGCAGGAGCCCACGCTGCGGCCCGGCGCGGAGACGCTGGAGGGGCTGGCCGAGGCCCGGCAGCGTCTCGCGGCCCCCCGCGGCATGCTCTCCTTCCTGAGCCCGGCCCGGCGCTCGGCCGAGCGCATCGCCCGCCAGGCCTCGAACCGGCCGGAGCATCCCCTGCCCGCGATCGATGCGGCGCTCACTATCCAGCAGGCGCAGGCGCGGCTGAAGGCCGGCGAGGCCCTGGGCATGGCCGCTTTCGGCACGCTCTGGCACGGCCCGGCCGAGGCCATGCAGGCCCTGGTGGACTGGCGCCTTGCGAATGGCGCCGAGGCCATGGCCGCTCTGGCAGACCCCGTCTCGAAGCAGCGGCAGCTGGTGGGGCAGCAGGCGCATGAGGCCGTCGAGGCGCTGCTCGCCGCCACGGGGCTCGACTTCTCCCAGGCCTTCGGCACCGCGAAGCCCAGCCTGCCCCTGATCGCGAACCGCCTTGCCGAATGGGCCACCACGCCCGACGGGCTGCCCGCCTGGCTCGGCTGGCAGCGGGCGGTGATGGAGGCGCCCGCGCTGCGCGGCCTCGCCGAAATGCTGGAACGCGGCGCCATCACCCCCGAGGCCGTGCCCGATGCGGTGGAACAGGCCATCGAGGAGGCGCTGTTCAACCACGCGCTCCGGGCCGACCCCTCGCTCGCCGCCTTCGACGGCGCGGCGGCCGCGCAGATGGTGGCCGAATTCCGCGCGACCGACAGCGCCCGCGCCGCCCTGGCCCGGGCCGAGGCCGCCGCCGCCCATGCCGCGCGCGTGGCCCAGGCGCTGGAGCAATCGCCCGATATGGCGCTGCTACGCGCCGAGATGGGCAAAAAGCGCGGCTTTCTCCCGCTGCGCAGCCTCTTCGCCCGCGCCTCCCAGGCGCTGCGCGCGGTGAAGCCGGTGACGATGATGAGCCCGCTCTCCGTCGCGCAATTTCTCGCCCCGCCGCATGGCATGACGCCCGGCACCACCTTCGACCTGATGGTGATGGACGAGGCGAGCCAGGTGGAGCCGGTCGAGGCCCTGGGCGCCATCGGCCGCGCCCGCCAGGTCGTCGTGGTCGGCGACGACAAGCAGATGCCGCCCACCCGCTTCTTCCAGCGCCTCGCCGAGGATGAAGCGGAGAGCGAAGAGGAAGACGAGGCGCTGGTCACGCCCGATGAGGTGGAAAGCATCCTCGGCTTGATGAATGCGCGCGGCATGCCGAGCGTGATGCTGCGCTGGCATTATCGCAGCCGGCACGAGAGCCTCATCGCCACCAGCAATGCCGAATTCTACGAAGGCCGCCTCGTGGTGCTGCCGAGCCCGGCGCCGCGCTCGCCCTCCCTCGGTCTTTCGCTGATGCGGGTGCAGGGCCGCTACGAGGGCGCGGGCGTGAACCGAAGCGAGGCGCAGGCCATCGCCTGGGCCATCGTGAACCACGCGCGCAGCAATCCGGGCGAGAGCCTCGGCGTCGCCGCCTTCTCGCTGCGCCAGCGCGACGCGATCCTGGATGCGCTGGAAGAGGTGCGCGCCTCCGCGCCCTATTCCGAGCCCTTCTTCACGGCCCATCCGCACGAGCCCTTCTTCGTGAAGAACCTGGAGAATGTGCAGGGCGACGAGCGCGACGTGATGTTCATCTCCATCGGCTATGGCCCCGATGCCGATGGGCGTTTCGCCATGCGCTTCGGCCCGCTCTCCTCCCAGGGCGGCGAGCGGCGACTCAACGTGCTGATCACGCGGGCGAAGCGGCGGATGACCGTCTTCTCCTCCTTCGCCGCCGCCGATATCGACCTCAACCGCGCGACCGGCCGCGGCGTGGAGGCGCTCAAGACCTTCCTCACCGTCGCCGAGCAGGGCAGCGTCAGCATCCCCGGCCAGAATGGCGAGGTGGTGCCGCTGGGCCGGATGATCGCGGATGCAGTGAGTGCCGCCGGGCTCGAGGCCCGCACCCGCGTGGGCCAGGCCGGCGCCTTCATCGACGTCGCTGCTATGAAGCCGGAGGGTGCGCAACTCGGCATCGCGACCGACGGGCCGGACTGGGCCCGGCTCGGCTCGGCGCGGGACCGCGATATCGGCCTGCCCGCCGCGCTGGAGGGCATGGGCTGGCGGCTGCATCGCGCCTGGCATCTGTCTTGGCTGGCCCAGCCTGAGGCCGAGCGGCAGCGGCTATTCGCCGCCCTCGGCGCCGCGCCGGCCGCCGCGCCCACGGCGCCTGTGCCGATGGATATCGGCCTCGCCGAGGCCTATCGCGAAGCCGCCCCCGCCCTGCCGCCGGGGGCGGAACTGACGCAGGTGCCCTTCGCAAGTCTCGCCGGGCTGGTGATGGAGATCATCCGGGTGGAGCAGCCCATCCATGGCGAGGCCATCGCCGAGCGCCTACGCCTCGCGCGCGGCGGCGCGGCGCTGAACGGGGCGGAGGGCCAGGCCGTGGTTCAGGCGCTAATGCTCGCCCGGCAGCTGCACGGGGCGCGGGAGGAGGGGAATTTCTGGTCGATCGAGGATCGGCCGGTGGAGCCGCGGGACCGTCGCGCGGCGGCGGCGCATCTGCGCCATCCGGCCCTGCTGCCGCCCGCCGAGATCGAGGCGGCGGCGCGGCATCTGCTGCGCCTCAGCCCGCGAAGCACCGAGGCCGAACTGGCCCCCGGCATTCTGCGCCTGTTGGGGCTGGAGGAAAGCGCCCTGCCCGCCGTCCGCGCACGGCTCGCCATGCTGGCGGGCGGCGGGCGGCTATCCTTCGTGGCCTAACCTAGTCTTCGGACCAGGGCGGCGCGGCATCCTGGGCCGGGCGGCCGCGGGCCATGCGGCCGCGCGAGAGTTCGGTCACCACGCCATGCAGGGTGCGAAGCTCCTGCTCCGTCACCTCGCCGCGCTGGAACCAGTGGCGCAGGTTGCGCACCATGCCGGGCCGCTTGGGCTGATTGTCGAGGAAGCCGCAGGCATCCAGCTCGGAGACGAGGCGCCCCAGGAAGCCTTCCAGCTCGCCCTTGGTCGCCACGCGCGTCTCATTGGTCTGAAGCTGGCGCGGCGGCGTCTGCTCGGTGACGTTCCACCACTCATAGGCGAGGATCATCACCGCCTGGGCCAGGTTCAGGCTGCAATGGGCGGGGTTCAGCGGGTATTGCACCAGGGTATCGGCGCAGGCGACGTCGTCATTCTCCAGCCCCGCGCGTTCGGGGCCGAAGAGCACGGCCACGCGATGCCCCTCGGCATTGATGGCGCGCAGATCCTCCGCCGCCGCGCGGGCTGTGCGCTTGGGGATGACGATATGGCGCTTGCGCGGGCAGGTCGCGAAGACGCGATGGCAATCGGCCACCGCCGAGGCAACGTCAGGGAAGATCTGCGCGGCTTCGAGAATCCGGTCGGCGCCCGAGGAGGCGCGGATCGCGGCCTCCTGCGGCCAGCCGTCGCGCGGGTCCACGATGCGGAGGTGAAAGAGCCCGCCATTGGCCATGGCGCGGGCCGTGGTGCCGATATTCACGGCCATCTGGGGCCGCACGAGCACGATGATGGGCGATTCACCCGGCGGCGGTACCAGGTCGGCACCGCCATTCTTGCGGCCGGTCATAGAGGGTTCTTCCACGCGTCAGACATCAGGCGCCCGACATAGAGCAGATAGCCCCCGCGCGGAATGACCGGAAAGGGCGGGCCTGATCAGCGCCGCTTGGCGAGGAAGGCCTGAAGCTCGGCGATTTCCTTCTCCTGCGCGGCGATGATCGCCTCGGCGAGCTGCCGCATCGCGGGGTCCTTGCCGTATTTCAGCTCGATGCGGGCCATGTCGATGGCGCCCTGGTGATGGGGGATCATGCCGGCGGCGAAGTCGCGATCGGCATCGCCGGTATAGGGAATGTTCATCCCCTGATGCATCCGCTGGTTGGCCGCCTGGAATTCCTGCGTGGAGGGCGATGCGGCAGCCGAGGGTGGCGGGGAAGGCATGGCATGACCGGCGTGTTGGGCCGCCACGGGCAGCGTCGAAGCGAGCAGGAAGAGGATCGGCAGGGCGGAGCGCATCGAGGCACCTCTGGCTTTCGTTGACGCCCGGGCTTTGGCCGCTTGCCATCATGGGAAGGCAAGCGGCTTTTTCCGCCTCAGATCAGCCGGGCCCAGCCGTGGAGAATGGTCCAGAGCCCGGTCGCGGCGATGATGCCGACCGAGACCCAGGGCGCACGCTCCGCCCAGCGTTCGAGGGCCGGGAAGCGGGAGCGCGCGGCGCCCATGCCCCAGGAGGCGAGCAGGCCCACGCCGACCAGGACCAGCGCGAGGCCCAGGCTGAAGGCGCCGACGGTCGCGATGCCGAGGCCGTAGACGCCGGCATTGAGGCAGAGCGCCAGCACGCCGAGTGTCGCCGGGCATGGCACGAGACCGCCTGAGAAGCCGAAGACGATCACCTGCCCCGTGGTCGGACGCTCGGGGACGCGGATGCTGTGGCTATGCGAATGGCCATGCCCGTCGTGATGGTGATCGTGCCCATGACTGTGGCCATGCTGATGGTCGTGGTGGTCGTGACCATGACCGTCTCCATGCCCATGGTCCGCCTCCGCATGGAAGCTGTGCTCATGGCCATGGCCGCGCCACTGGCGCCAGCCCATCCAGGCGGCGACGGCCAGCGCCAGCAGGCCCGAGGCGAGGCCGAGCCAGGGCATGATCGCCTCCGGCAACACCTCGCGTCCCAGCCAGAGGCCCACCAGCACGATGGCCCAGACCACGAGGGAATGCGCGATGGCGGCCGAGAGGCCCAGCAGCAGCGCCTGCCCCGGCGTGCCGCGCGTGGCCACGATGAAGCCCGCCATCATGGACTTGCCGTGGCCGGGCTCCATGGCGTGCAGCGCGCCGATGCCCAGCGCGATGGGCAGGTAGAGCCAGGGGGTGAGGCCGCCCTGGCCGAGCATGGAGGCGAAGTCACCCACGGCGCCTCTCCCTTACAGGTGCTTGATGATGGTGCGGAACTGCTCGGTGGCCTCGCGGGCGCCTTCGCCCTCGCCTTTGGCCGCGCCTTCGAGGCAATGCTCGATATGGTCGAGGATGATCATGCGCTTGGCCTCGGCCACCGCGCGCTCCACGGCATGGAGCTGCTGGGCGAGCTTGAGGCAGGGCGCGTCGCCTTCGGCGAGAGTGATGATCCCACGCAGATGACCCTCGGCACGTTTCAGCCGCTGGATCAACCGGGGCATGAAGGTCTGATGGCTCATGCGGCCTATCCTATCCCCCCGGAGGGGATTCTCAAGCATGAGTCGCTCCCTGCAGCCCAGGCATGAAAAAAGGAGGCTCTCGCCTCCTTTTCACAGTCTCCCGGATGACCGGTAGGTGCTTACGCAGCAGGCCGGCGCCGGGTCGCTTCCGGATGTTCAGAGGCCGGGGAGGCGGCGCCTCCCTGCCCCGTCAGGTCAGGCCCGGCGCCAAGTCGTGCCCTTGGGCCCGTCCTCGAGCAGGATGCCCTTGGCGATCAGGTCGTCGCGGATGCGGTCGGCCTCGGCCCAGTTCCGCGCCTTGCGGGCGGCGATGCGGGCCTCAATGGCGGCCTCGATCTCGGCCGCATCATCCGCGCCACCCTGGCGCCACACCTTCGGATCGGCGGCCGGCAGGCCCAACACCGAGGCGGCCTCGGCAATGGCGGCGACCACCTGCCCGGCCGTCGGCGCCTCGCTGCGGCCGAGGCGCGAGAGCGCGGCCGTGGCGGAACCGCCGATGGCGGCCACATTGCCCAGCGTCAGCACGTCGCGCAGGCGGGCGAGCGCCAGGGGGGTGTTGAGATCATCGGCCAGAGGCTCCAGCACCCAGGCGGCCAGGGCCTTGCTCTCCTCGCCCTCTTCGGCGGCAATGCCGCGCGAGAGGAAGGCGTAGTAGTCGTCCAACTCGGCCTTGGCCTCGTCGAGGCGCTCATAGGAGAAGTCGAGCGCCTGGCGGTAATGCGTCTTGAGCAGCAGGAGGCGGAAGGCCTCGCCCGCCCAGGGGCCGCGCGCCAGGATGTCGCGGACGGTGAGGAAATTCCCCAGCGACTTCGACATCTTCTCGCCATCCACCAGCAGCATGCCGTTATGCAGCCAGAAGCGCGCATAGCCGGTGCCGGGGAAGGCGCAGACCGACTGCGCCACCTCGTTCTCATGATGCGGGAAGATCAGGTCATGCCCGCCGCCATGGATGTCGAATTCCTCGCCCAGATGCTTCCAGGCCATGGCGGAGCATTCGATATGCCAGCCCGGGCGGCCATAGCCCCAGGGGCTGTTCCAGCCCGGCGTGGTATCGTCCGAGGGCTTCCAGAGCACAAAATCGCCGGCATCGCGCTTATAGGGCGCGACGTCGATGCGGGCGCCGGCGAGCAGATCCTCCGGCGAACGGCCCGAGAGCTTCCCGTATTCCCCGAAGGACGGCACGCTGAACAGCACATGGCCCTCGGCCGCATAGGCATGGCCATTGGCGATGAGCTTCTCGATCAGCGCGATCATCTCGGCGATATGCCCGGTCGCGGTCGGCTCCACATCCGGCGGCAGGGTGCCGAGGGCAGCCATGTCGCGGTGGAAATCGGCCGTCGTGCGGGCGGTGATGGCCGAGATCGGCTCCCCGCTTTCGCGCGAGCGCGCGTTGATCTTGTCATCCACGTCCGTGATGTTGCGGACATAGGTGACGCGCGGGAATTCGCGGCGCAGCAGCCGGGCCAGCACGTCGAAGACGACGACGGGGCGCGCATTGCCGAGATGGGCCAGGTCATAGACCGTGGGGCCGCAGACATACATGCGCAGATGCGACGGATCGCGCGGCGCGAAGGCTTCCTTGCCGCGCGTGAGGGCGTTGTGGAACTGGAAATCCATGGTCTTCAGCCCATCGACTGGGTGAGCCGCGAGGCCGCGCGTTCGCGGCCGATCAGCGGCAGGAAGGTCTTGAGGTCGGGGCCGTGATCTTCCCCGGTCAGCGCGCGGCGCAGCGGCAGGAACAGCGCCTTGCCCTTGCGGGACGTCCGCTGACCGAGTGCGCCGCTCCAGGCAGACCAGGTGTCATCGTTCCAAGGCTCCATGGGCAGGGTCTCGAGGGCGACTTTCAGGAAGTCGCGCTCCTCGGGCTGCTCCACGGGCATGATATGGCCCCGCGCGGCGTCAAACCAGTGGCTTGCTTCCGTCAGCAGATCGAGATTGCCGCGGATGGCGAGCCAGAAGGCCTCGTCCGCCCCTTCCGGCAGCTTCTCCTTCACCGCCTCGAAAGGCAGCGCGTGGAGATAGCGGCGGTTGAGCGCCAGGAGCTGCTTCGGGTCGAAACGGGCGGCGCTCTTGGAGACGGCGGCGAGGGAATAGGTCTCGACCATATCCTTCGGCGCGGCGGCCACCGGGTCCTTCGACGAGCCGAGGGCTGCAAGATAGCCGGTGATGGAGGCCGGCTCCATGCCGTCCCGGCGGAGCTGACGGAGGCCCATCGTGCCCAGGCGCTTGGAGAGCTGGCCGCCGTCAGCGTCGGTCAGCAGCGGCAGATGGCCGAAGCGCAGACGCTTGGGGAGGCCGCCGAGCGCCTCGAAAATATCGAGCTGCACGCCGGTATTGGTGACGTGGTCCTCGCCGCGGATCACGTCGGTGATCCCGGTCTCGAGGTCATCGACCACCGAGGTGAAGGTATAGAGGAAGGAGCCGTCGGCGCGGATCAGCACCGGGTCCGAGATGGCGGTGAGCTTGACCGTGCGGCGGCCCAGCACGCCATCTTCCCACTCGACGATGCGGGGCGAGAGCTTGAAGCGCCAATAGGGCGTCTTGCCGTTGGCGATGGCCTTCTCGATCTGCTCCGGCGTCATGCGGAGCGCCTCGCGGTCATAGAGCGGCGGCTTGCCCTCGCGGCGGCGGCGCTCGCGCTTGAAGGCCAGCTCTTCCTCGCTCTCGAAGCAGGGGTAGAGGCGGCCGGTCTCCTTCAGATGCTCGGCCGAAAGCTCATAGCGCTGCAGCCGCTCGGTCTGGCGGAAGGAACTGTCCCAGTCCAGGCCGAGCCAGCGGAGGTCTTCCTCGATGGCGACGGCGTATTCGGGCTTGGAACGCTCGATATCGGTATCGTCGAGGCGCAGGACGAACTCGCCCCCCACCTGCCGCGCCAGCAGCCAATTCGCGATGGCGACGCGGGCATTGCCGACATGAAGATAGCCGGTCGGGCTGGGCGCGAAGCGGAACTTACGGTTGCTCACGCCTCGTCATCCTCATCGTCATCGGCATTGCCGGCGGCCTCGCCGTCTTCGTCCTCATCCTCGTCATCGCCGTCTCGGCGCGGATCGAGGGCGCGCCAATTGCGCTCCTCAGGGTCCGTCGCCTTCTGGGCGGCGAAGTCCTTGATGGTGGTGCCGCTGTTCCAGGCATGCTCGCCAGCGCCCTCGACCAGCGCGTCCTCGCCGAAATTGAACCAGGCGGCGAGCACTTCCTCCGCGCTCATGCCGCGGCTGCGGCAGCGCTCGATGCTGTCGCGCACATAGCGGCGGGCGAAGGCATTGGCATGGTCGATGGAGGAGAAGCCGCGAATGGTCTCCACCGGCTCCTCCCCATTGCCGCCGGAGAGGTCGCGAATGGCGACCTCGAGCCCTTCGGGGGCGCTGAGCAGAGCGGAGACGCGGGGGGCGTTGTCGCCGGAATCAGAATCGGAGGTCAGGAGATCAGTCCCGTATAGCCATTGGTGAGGGGATAGCGGCGGTCACGGCCGAAAGCGCGGCGGCCGAGCTTCACGCCCGGGGGCGCCTGACGCCGCTTGTATTCCGCCCGGTCCAGCAGGCGCCAGACCCGAAGCACCGTGGCACGCTCATGGCCCTTTGCGACCAGCGCATCGACGTCCAGTTCATCCTCGACCAGCCCTTCCAGGATGGCGTCGAGAACCTCGTAGGGCGGGAGCGTGTCCTGGTCGGTCTGGTTGGGCTTCAGCTCGGCCGAGGGGGGCTTGGTGATGACGCGATCGGGCATCACCAACCCATCGGGGCCCAGGGCGCCGGCGGGCTTGTTCCGGTTGCGCCAGCGGCAGAGCGCGAAGACCGTCGTCTTATAGAGGTCCTTCAGCACCGAATAGCCGCCGCACATGTCGCCATAGAGCGTGGCATAGCCGACCGACATCTCGGACTTGTTGCCCGTGGTGAGCAGCATGTCGCCGAACTTGTTGGAGAGCGCCATCAGCGTCAGGCCGCGCGAGCGGGACTGGATGTTCTCCTCGGTGATGTCCGGCTCGCGATTGCCGAAGACCGGCGCCAGCATCCCGCTGAAGGCGTCCATCGCCGGGCCGATGGGCACGATGTCATAGCGGATGCCGAGAAGGCGGGCGCATTCGGCCGCATCTTCCAGGCTCTCCTGGCTCGTATAGGGCGAGGGCATCATCACCGCGCGCACGCGGTCCGCGCCCAGCGCATCCACCGCGCAGGCGGCCGAGATGGCGCTGTCGATGCCGCCCGAGAGGCCGAGCACGATGCCGGGGAAGCGGTTCTTGTTCACGTAATCCCGCAGGCCGAGCATCATGGCCTGCCAGATTTCCTCCTCGGCCGAGAGCGGCGGGGTGAGCGTCTGGGGGGCGCAGACCCATTCGCCGCCCTGGCAGTTCCATTCCGTCAGGGTGACGGCCTCGGTGAAGAAGGGCATCTGCACGGCCAGCGAGCGGTCGCCATTGAGCACGAAGCTCGCGCCCTCGAAGACCAGTTCGTCCTGGCCGCAGATCTGGTTCAGGAAGACGAAGGGCAGCCCCGTCTCCACCACGCGTCCAACCGCGAGATCGATACGCCGCGCGGGCTTGCCCGCCTCGAAGGGGGAGCCGTTGATGGAGATGAGGATCTCGGCCCCGCTCTCGGCCAAGGTCTCGGAGACGGCGGGGAACCACCAATCCTCGCAGACCATCAGCCCGAGGCGCACGCCGCGGAAATTCACCGGGCCCGGCGCCGGGCCGGCATCGAAGACGCGCTTGTCGTCGAAGACGCCGTAATTCGGCAACTCGTGCTTGGCGCGGCGGGCCTGGATCTTGCCGCCATCGAGCACATAGAGCGCGTTGTAGAGCTTGCCGCCATCGCGCCAGGGGCCGCCCACCACGAGGCCCGGCCCGCCATCACCCGTCTCGGCGGCCAGCGCCTCGATGGCCTCCACGCAGCGCTCGACGAAGCTCGGCTTCAGCACGAGGTCTTCGGGCGGGTAGCCGGCGATGGAGAATTCCGGCGTCACCACCAGTTCCGCGCCCAGCGCGGCACCTTCGGCGCGGGCACGGCGGATACGGTCCGCATTGGCCAGGATCTGGCCCTCATGCGGATTGATCTGGGCGAGCGCGATGCGCAGGCGGTCTGACATGGCGGCAACCTAGGTATGGCGCGGCCCCGGGTCAATCGAGCGGGGCACCGCAAGGGGGTGGCGGGCTGCCCTGCGCGAAACGGCGCTCTCATGGCCTTGCGGCGGGGCTATGACCGGCCCTTGCCGCCGGAGAGACGAGAAGATGCTGCCGCGAAAGCCCGCCGCCCTGATTTTCGACATGGACGGGCTGCTCTTCGACACTGAAATCCTCTATCTCCGCTCCCTCATCAGCGCCGGGATCGAGACGGGGTTCGAGACCACGGAGGCGCTGTTCCGGCGCATGCTGGGCTGCCCGTGGCCGCGCATCCGGGAGATCCTCTTCGAGGAATTCGGGCCGGATTTCCCCATCGATCGTTTCCGCGCCGCCTGGCTCGCGCATTTCAACGCCATCTCGCCCGAGATGGAGATGAAACCCGGGGTGGTGGCATTGCTCGACCTCGCCGCGCGCCTGCACCTGCCCTGCGCCATCGCCACATCGGGCTATCCGGAGAAGGTGGCGCATCACCTCAAGGCGCATGGGCTGACCGGGCGTTTCGACGCCATCGTGGCCTTCGGCGATTATGCCCGCAGCAAGCCCGCGCCCGACCCCTATCTGACCGCCGCCGCCCGGCTCGGCCTGCCGCCGGCCGATTGCCTGGCGATGGAGGATTCCCATAACGGCGTCCGCTCGGCCGCCGCGGCCGGCACCATGACGGTGATGGTGCCCGACATGCTGGCGCCCACGCCCGAGATCGAGGCGCTCTGCGTCGGCGTGGCGAAAGACCTGAACGAGGTGCGCGGCTGGCTGGAGGCCGCGGCACTCTTTCAATGATGGAAGACGAGCGTGACCTCGGCCATGGGGCCGCGCTGCGCGCCCCTCACCTCATCGGCCAGGCGCCGGATCAGCGCGGCTGAGACGCGGCGCATGGTGGCGTCGATATCGTCGTCGCTGTCTTCCAGCAGGGCATCGGTGACGCTCACCTGCTCCTGCCCGATCCGGAGCGCCTTGCCGGTATAGGCCAGGGTCGTGACGAGATTGAATTCGTCGAAGCTGGTCCGGAGCGTGATGGGGCCCGTGACGCCCGCCTCGCGCAGGGCCTCCAGCGCCTCGCCCACCGCATGGCCCGCGCGCGCAACCGTATCGGCCCGCAGCGCCCATTCCCGCCCGCAAAGCTCGATGCGTTCGGCGGCCTGCCGGCCCTCATGGGCCTCGGGCAGCCGGTAGCGCCGTTCGCGCTTGATGCCGATGCGGAAGATGGCATTCAGCAGAATGGCCGTCAGCGCGCCCACCGTGAGGCCCGATTGCGCGATGCCCTGCAGCCAGACCGGCGCGCTGCGTCCCAGCTCCGGCACCAGCATCACAGCCGCGCCCATGACAATGGCCAGGCCCACGGTGAAGCTGCGCCGGCCCGTCATCAGGCGGGACATGATCATCTCGATGCCCGAGCTGATCATATAGGCCGCCGCATAGATCAGGATACCGCCCACGACCGGCGTGGGGATGACCACCAGCAGCCCGGCCAGCGGCGGGAAGAAGCTGGCCACGGCCAGGGCGATGCCCGCCACCAGCCCGACGCGCCAGGCCGCGACGCCCGAAGCATGGACCAGGCCGATATGCGCCGAGGAGGAGCCGCCCGAGAGCGTGCCCGTCGCGCCGAAAAGGAAGGTGGAGAGGCCGAGGCCGGTCAGCGCGCGGGAAATCAGCCCCATATCGGCCCGCCGCCATTTCGCGTCCGTCATGCGGTCCAGCGTCATCGCGCTGCCCATCTGGTCCATCATGGTCATGAATTGCGAGACGACCATGATGAGGATCGGCGCGGGGTGGAATTCCGGCCAGGGCAGATGGAAGCCGAGCACGGGCAGCGCGAAGACATCCATCTCCAGGATCGCGCCCGCCGAGAGCGAGCCCGTTGCCGCCGCCAGCGCCGTGCCGATGAGGATGCCCGCGAGCATGGCCACGCGGCGCAGCGCGGCCGAGCCCCAGATGGCGAGCCCGACCATGACGGCGATGGTCGCCAGCGCGATGGCGCTCGCGGTGAAGGAGAGGTCGTGGATCGAGGCGGAAATGCCAACGCTGCGTGAGACGCCGCCCGTGACGAGGCTCAGCCCCATCATGATCAGCACCACACCGATGACCTCGGGCGGGAAAATCGGCCGTAGCCGGGGGATGACCCGGGCGACGAGAATGGTGAGCAAGCCCGCGACGATGGTCGCCCCCATGACGGCGGCGAGGCCGTAATGCATAGCGATCGCGATCTGGATCGTCATACGGCCGCTGCCGGGGATGGTCACCATCGTCAGCCCCGCGCCGAAGCGCCAAGGAATGGCCTGGATGATGGTCGAGAGGCCCATGACGAGCACGGTGCCGCTGACATAGGCGGCAGCCTGGGCGGGGCTCAGCCCGATGGATTGGCTGAAGATCGCGGCATAGATGGCGAAGACCATGGCCAGGGCCGCGTGCTGAAGGCCCATGCCGAGCAGCACGCCGGAGGGCACGCGGTCGTCCACGCCATAGACCATCTCCGGTGATGCGCCGGGATGGGCGTGCGAGCAGGGCGATGCGCTGCGCGAGGCGGCTCATGCCGCCTCCCCGGCGGCGTGACGGAGAAGTCCTGGCGGAAGGGCCCGACGATCAGCGGTATTCAGGATATTCATCGCCTCGGCCCCTCACTGCCCATTGGCTCCTCATTGCCTATTGGGAGGTGTCGACGCGGCGGGAGCGCGCCCGTGAATGGCGCGCTGCCCTTGACCCCAGTTCGTTCGATTCAGCCCCACTCGCGCAACGATGGTGCAAGCGGCGGGAGGGTGCAAGCCCCGGTTGGCCTGCGTTACGAAACGCCGGGGCGGGCCCGGCGCCTCGCTAGCTGACGAGGCCCATGACCCAGCGCCCGACGGCGCCATGGGCGATGTCATTCCAAGTCGAGAAGAGGAAGAGCGACACCAGCAGGGCGAAGCCGATGCGGAAGCCGTATTCCACGGCACGCGGCGGCAGCGGGCGGCCGCGAATGGCCTCCAAGGCGTAGAAGACCAGATGCCCGCCATCCAGCACCGGAATGGGGAAAAGATTGATCAGGCCCAGATTGACCGAGAGGATGGCCATGAAGGTGATGAGGCTGGCGATGCCCATCTCCGCCACCTGGCCCGACATCTCGGCGATGCGCAGCGGCCCGCCCAGTTCCTCTGTCCCACGCTGGCCGGAGATCATCTGCCAGACGCCCGCCAGGGTCTGCCAGGCGATGTCGCCCGTATAGGACACGCCGGCGACGACGGCACTGAAGGGGTTCAGCTTCTCATAGGTCATCCCGCCGGAGACGCCGAGCAGGCCATTGGTGCTGCCGGCGGCGGCAACCGGCGTCGCGACCACGTCGAGGTCACGCCCATCGCGCTTCAGCTTCACCGTCACGGGCTGGCCGGCGCGGGGCTGGATATATTGCTGGATCTCGGTGAAGCGGGTGACCGGCTGGCCATCCAGCGCCACGATCCGGTCGCCGACCTGCATGCCCGCGCGCGCGGCGGCGGAATCCTCCACGACGCGGCCGATCTGCGTGTTGCTGACCGGCTGGCCGACCGCCATGAACAGGCCCGCGAAGAAAACGGCGGCAAGCAGGAAATTCGCGAAGGGCCCGGCGGCGACCACGATGGCGCGGTCCTTCACCCGCTTCTCATGGAAGGTGCGCCCCTGGATCCAGGCGGCCTTCTGCTCCTCCGTCGCGTCATCGGGGCCCTCCTGGCCATGCAGCTTCACATAGCCGCCCAGGGGCAGCCAGCCGATGCGCCATTCGGTGCCGAGCTTGTCGGTCCATTTCACCAGCGGCTTGCCGAAGCCGATGGCGAAGGCCTCCACATGCACCTTCCGCCAGCGGGCGGCGAGGTAATGGCCAAGCTCATGGATGAAGACCAGCACGCCGAGCACGACCACGAAGGCCAGAACGGCGCGGGGAAAGGCGGGCAGGAAGTCCAAGCGAAGTCTCCATCTCTCGGGCGCGGCACGAAGCGCCCCGGCCCAGCCCTATATACGCGAGCCCGTGCCGGTTTTCAGGCGGCGCGAGCGAGAACCTGACGGGAAGCGGTGACGCGGGCGGCTTCATCGAGCCCCAGCACCGCTTCCAGGCCATCGACCGCCGGCGAACCCATCTCCTGCAGCACCGCCTCGACGACCGAGGCGATTCCCAGGAAGGACAGGCGCCGTTCGAGGAAGGCGGAGACCGCCACCTCGTTCGCGGCATTGAGAATGGTTGTGGCGCCCTCCCCCGCCCGCAAGGCCTCGCGGGCCAGGCGCAGGGCGGGGAAACGCTTCGTATCGGGCGGAAAGAACTCGAGACGGCCGAGGGCGGCCAGATCCAGCGGCGCGACATCCACCGCCATGCGCTCGGGCCAGGCCAGGGCATGGGCGATGGGGGTGCGCATATCGGGCGTGCCGAGCTGGGCCAGCAGCGAGCCATCGACATATTGCACGAGGCCATGCACCGCCGATTGCGGATGCACCAGCACCTCGATCCGCTCTTCGGGGACCGGGAAGAGCCGCGCGGCCTCGATCAGCTCCAGCCCCTTATTCATCATCGTGGCGGAATCGACGCTGATCTTGGCACCCATGGACCAGACGGGGTGGCGCACGGCCATTTCGGGCGTGGCGGCGGCCATTTCGGCCATGCTCGCCATGCGGAAGGGGCCGCCCGAGGCGGTGATGATGATCTTGGCGATAGCCGCGGGATCGCGCGCCTCAAGCACCTGGAAGATCGCATTATGCTCGGAATCGACCGTGAGGATTCTCGCACCCGAGGCCTTGGCGGCCGCGAAAACGATGGGGGCTGCGCAGACCAGCGCCTCCTTATTGGCCAAAGCCAGCGTGCCGCCATGGGAGAGCGCCGCGAGCACCGGGCCAAGCCCGGCCGCACCCACGATGGCCGCCATGGTCCAGTCCACGGGGATGGCGGCGGCATCCAGCACCGCCTGCGACCCGGCAGCCGCCTCGATGCCGCTGCCGGCGAGCGCCTGGGCCAGGGCGCCATAGGCCTGGGGATCGGCCAGCACCGCGCGGCGGGCACCTAGCTTGCGGGCCATGGCGGCGAGCCCTTCGGCATCGCGCCCGGCGACCAGCGCCTCCACCTCGAAGGCGCCCGGCGCCGCCGCCTCGATCAGGGCGGCGGTGCTGCGCCCCACGGAGCCCGTGGCGCCGAGGATGGTGACGCGCTTCATGCCCTCACCACCAGAGCGGCACGCCGACACCGCGCCACATGGCGATCAGCGCCGCGACCGGGGCGGCGATCATCAGCCCGTCCAGCCGGTCCAGCAGGCCGCCATGGCCGGGGATCAACCGCGAGCTGTCCTTCACGTTGAAGCGGCGCTTCATGGCCGATTCCAGAAGGTCGCCGATCTGGGTCGCGATGCCCAGCAGCACGGCGATGGCCGCGGCACGCGGCAGCGAGCCCGGCACCAGCAGTTCCGAGACCAGCATACCGACCAGGATGACGCTCACCACGCCGCCGATGGCGCCCGACCAGGTCTTGTTCGGCGAGACGGCCGGCCAGAGCTTCGGCCCGCCGAAGAGGCGGCCGGCGAGATAGGCGCCGATATCGCTCGCCCAGACGACGCAGAAGAGGAAGACGACATTCGAGCGCCCCGCCTCGCTGTCATGCCGCAGCACGATCAGGGCCAGGCCCGCAAAGCCGATATAGAGAATGCCGAAGGCGAGCCGCAGCGCGCGGACAGGCGGCCCGACCACCACATCGGGCAGACGCGCCCAGATATAGGTGGCGACGAAGCCCAGCAGCAGGATGATGAGCCCGAGGCGCGGCTGCTCGGCCACCGCCAGGGCGCAGGCGAGCAGCACCACGGCCGGCACGGCGACGCCCGGGGCGGTGCGCGTGCGCTGGCCGCTCAGGCGCACCCATTCCCAGCTCAGCAGCGCGACGGCGACCGCCATCATCGCCGTCCAGGGCTCGGCGCCGAACCAGATGCAGGTGACGGCGAGCGGCGCCAGGATGGCGGCGGAGAGGAAGCGCTTGCGGAGATCGGGCCAGCGGCTGACGGGCTTCGTATCGCTCATCAGCCGGCGCTGACGCCGTAGCGCCGCTCCCGGCCTTGGAAGATGCCGAGGGCCTCGGCGAAATGCGCGGCGTCGAAATCGGGCCAGAGCACGTCCATGAAGACGAACTCGGCATAGGCCGATTGCCAGAGGAGGAAATTCGACAGGCGCTGCTCGCCCGAGGTGCGGATGATCAGGTCCGGGTCCGGCATCTGGGCGGTGAAGAGGTGGCGCGCGACCATCTCTTCGTCGATGGCGGCAGGATCGACCTCGCCCATGGCGGCCTTCCGGGCGATGGCCCTGGTCGCGGCGGCGATCTCGGCGCGGGAGCCGTAGGAGAGCGCGACGGTCAGGTTCAGGCGGGTGCCGCGGGCCGTGCGGCTCTCGGCATCGGCGATGGAGGAGACGATATCGGGGCCGAAGCGCTCGCGATCGCCCATCACCCTCAGGCGGATGCCGTCACGGACGAAGCTGCCGACCTCGTTGCGGAGATAGAGGCGCATGAGGCCGGTGAGATCCCTCACCTCCTCCGCCGGGCGGCGCCAATTTTCCGAGGAGAAGGCGAAGATGGTGAGCCATTCCACGCCCGATTCCGCCGCGGCCGTGACGGCGCGGCGCACCGCCTCGGCCCCGGCCTTGTGGCCCAGGGCGCGGGGCAGGCCCCGTGCCTGCGCCCAGCGGCGGTTGCCGTCCATGATGATGCCGACATGCCGCGGCACCCCTGCCCCGTTGGCGGGGGCCGTGCTCGAGGCCGCTGTGCTGAGGGGCTCTGCAGAAGGGGTCACGACAAGCGGCCTGCCTGGCTAGGACGTCAGACGGTCTTGATGTCCTTTTCCTTCTCGGCCAGGGCCGCGTCGATCGCCTTGATGGTGGCGTCGGTCAGCTTCTGCACCTCGTCGGACCACTTGGCGGCATCGTCCTTGCCGACCTCGGACTTCTTTTCCCAGCCCTTGATCGTCTCCATGCCGTCGCGGCGCACGCCGCGCGCGGCCACCTTCGCGGCCTCGGCATACTTGGCGGCGGTCTTGGCCAGCTCGTTACGGCGCTCGGTGGTCAGCGGCGGCAGCGGCACACGGATTACGGTGCCCTCGGCCTGCGGGTTCAGGCCGAGGCCGGAGTCGCGGATGGCGACCTCGACGGCCTTGGTGACCGACTTGTCCCACACCTGCACGGAAAGCATCGAGGGGCCGGAGACCGAGACATTGGCGACCTGGCTCAGCGGCTGGTTCGAGCCATAGGCCTCGACGCGGATCGGCTCCAGCAGCGCGGGCGAGGCGCGGCCGGTGCGCAGGCCGGAGAATTCCTTCTTCAGCGTCTCGAGAGCGCCGTCCATGCGGCGGGAGAGGTCGCTCTTCAGCGCGGCGATATCGGCGGGCATGACGAAAGGCCTTCCTACTGTTCCACCACGGTCGTGAAGGGGCCCTTGCCCTGCATCACCGAGGTGAAGGCACCCTTCTCGTGGATATTGAAGACGATGATCGGCAGCTTGTTCTCGCGCGCGAGGCTGATCGCGGCGGCATCCATGACGGCGAGGTCACGGGCGAGGATGTCGAGATAGGTCAGCGTCTCGTAGCGCTCGGCGCCCTTGTTCTTGCGCGGATCGCTATCGTAGATGCCGTCGACCTGGGTGCCCTTCAGCAGCGCATCGCAGCCCATTTCCGCGGCGCGGAGGGCGGCGGCGGTGTCGGTCGTGAAGAAGGGGTTGCCCGTGCCGCCGGCGAAGATCACCACGCGGCCCTTCTCCATGTGACGCACGGCGCGGCGGCGGATGAAGGGCTCGCAGACGCTGGCCATCTCGAAGGCGGACTGCACCCGCGTGCTGACGCCGATCTTCTCGAGGGCGTTCTGCATCGCCAGGGCGTTCATGACGGTGGCCAGCATGCCCATGCTGTCGGCCTGGGCGCGGTCCATGCCAGAGGCGGCGCCGGAGACGCCGCGGAAGATGTTACCGCCGCCGATCACCAGGCAGACCTCGACGCCGAGGTCGCGCACGCCCTTGATGTCTTCGGCGATGGCACGGACGGTATTGGTATCGAGACCGTAGTCTCTCGTCCCCATCAACGCCTCGCCGGAAACCTTGAGGAGGACGCGCTTGTAGATGGGGGAGGCCATGCGCTGATTTTTCCGGTGTCTGGCGGTTCAGTGGTCACAGACCGCGCGCAGCATAGGCGGCGCGATGCGGTCTGGGCAATAAGCCGAGGCGGCGCGCGAGGTTGCCCTCACGCACCGCCTCGTCAGTCTCTAGGCTCAGGCCTTGACGCCGGCGGTCGCGGCCACTTCGGCCGCGAAGTCGGAAGCCTGCTTCTCGATGCCTTCGCCCAGCTGGAAGCGGGCGAAGCCCGTCAGCTCGGCGCCGGCCTTCTTCACGACGGCCTTCACGCGGCTCTCGCCGTCATGCACCCAGACCTGCTCCAGCAGCACCACTTCCTCGTAGTACTTGCGGATGCGGCCCTCGACCATCTTCTCGATGATGGCTTCCGGCTTGCCCGAAGCGCGGGCCTGCTCGGAGAGGACGGCCTTCTCGCGCTCGAGGGCCGAAGGGTCCACCACGGAGACGTCGAGCGCCTCGGGGCGGGCGGCGGCGATATGCATGCCGATCTGGCGGCCGAGGGCCTCCAGGGCGTCGATCTCGGAGGAGGCCTGCAGGGCGGCGAGGCAGCCGATCTTGCCCAGGCCCGGCTTCACGGCCGAGTGGACATAGGTGGCGACGGTGCCCGAGGTGACCGAGAGAACCTTGGCGCGGCGGATCGACATGTTCTCGCCGATCGTGGCGATCAGATGCGTCAGCTGGTCCTGGACGGTCTTGGTCGTGCCCGGGTAGGTGGCAGCCTTCAGGGCCTCGATGTCGTCGCCGACGGAGAGGGCCAGGCTCGCAACCTCGGCGCAGAAATTCTGGAACAGCTCGTTGCGGGCAACGAAGTCGGTCTCGGCATTGACCTCGACCATCGATGCGCGGTTCGGGCCGGAGGCGACGGCGATCAGGCCCTCGGCGGCGACGCGGCCGGACTTCTTGGCGGCGGCCGAAAGGCCCTTCTTGCGCAGCCAGTCAACGGCATCGTCCATGACGCCGTTGGTCTCAACCAGCGCCTTCTTGCAGTCCATCATGCCGGCGCCGGTCTTCTCGCGAAGCTCGCGCACGAGGGCAGCGGTGATTTCGGCCATCGGTAGGCACTCCCGATCGGGTTCGTATCAAGCAGGATGGCGCGAGCCATTCGGCCGCGCCCATCCTCATGTCAAGACGGGTTCCCGTGACAGAAACCCGAAAGGCCCGGCGGGAAAAACATTTCCCGCCGACGACCGGGATCAGGCCTGAGCGGCCGGCTCCTCGGCAGCGCCTTCCTCAGCCGGCAGCTCTTCGCCGACCAGTTCCTCGGAAGCACCCAGGTCGACGCCCGAAGCCTGCATCTCGGCGCTGATGCCGTCGAGGACGGCGGCGGCGACCATGTCGCAGTAGAGGTTGATGGCGCGGATGGCGTCGTCATTGCCCGGGATCGGATAGGCGATGCCCGAGGGATCGGCGTTGGAGTCGCAGACGGCGACGACGGGGATGCCCAGCTTGTTGGCTTCCTCGATCGCCAGCTTCTCCTTCACCGTGTCGATGACGACGATGATGTCGGGGAGGCCGCCCATCTCCTTGATGCCGCCGAGAGCGCGATCGAGCTTCTCCTTCTCGCGCGTCAGCATCAGGACTTCCTTCTTGGTCAGGCCGACCGTGTCGCCGCCAAGACGCTCTTCCATCTGCTTCAGGCGCTTGATCGAGCCCGTGATGGTCTTCCAGTTGGTCAGCATGCCGCCGAGCCAACGATGGTTCACGTAATACTGGCCGCAGCGAGCCGCGCTCTCGGCGACATAGTCGGCAGCGGCCTTCTTGGTGCCCACGAAGAGCACGCGGCCGCCGGCGGCGACGACGTCACGGATGGCGCGCAGCGCGCGGTCCATCATCGGAACGGTCTGCTGCAGGTCCAGGATATGGACCTGGTTGCGCACGCCGAAGATGAACGGCGCCATCTTCGGGTTCCAGCGGCGGGTGTGGTGGCCGAAATGGACACCGGCCTCGAGCAGGCCGCGCAGGGTAACTTCAGGCATCGCCATGGGGGCAATCCTCTTCCTTCAAGGTCAGTCCGGTTCATTCCTCCGCGGCGCTGAGACCTCCTTAGTGGAGGACCGGACCCGCCGACCTCGTGAGAGGGACCGAAGGGCGCACCGCGTGTGAATTACCCCGCCATCCGGGCAGGCCGGATCGCGAGGCAGGCGCGATATGGCCCAAAACCGCGCGCTCGGCAAGCGTTCCGGGCCGCCCGGGGCACAGTGAGAGGCAGGGCTGCGCCGGACGGGAGGCTTCGCCGCCTCGTGTCACGGGGCCCGGCGGCCATCCGTGCGGGGAATAATATTAAATTCCCGTAGCTTATCGACAATGTCACAGAACCGAGACGGAGGCGCGGCAGGCAAGCCGATAGGTCGCTGGGAACAGCGCTTTTCCGAGAGGAGATTCCCATGCGCCCCTTCACCAAGGCCCGTCTGCTGGCCACCGCCGCGATCCTGATGACCGCCGCCGCCCTGCCCGGCCAGGGCCAGGAAATGACGGCCGAGCAGCTGCTTCAGCGCCCGGCCCAGGGCACGCTCAGCGAGCATGGCGGCGCCCGCCGCGTGAGCGGGGAGATGACGGAGGCCCTGCGCGCCTCGCTCTCCAACGGCCCGGTGCGGAACGTCATCCTGCTGATCGGCGACGGCATGGGCGATTCCGAGATCACCCTGGCCCGCAACTATGCCCGGGGCGCCGGCGGCTTCTTCCCCGGCATCGACGCCCTGCCGATCACCGGCCAATACACCCATTATTCCCTGAACCGGCAGACCGGTAAGCCCGATTACGTCGCCGACAGCGCCGCCTCGGGCAGCGCCTGGGCGACCGGCACCAAGACCTATAACGGCGCCATCAGCGTCGACATCCAGGGCCGGCCGCAGCGCACGCTGGTCGAACTGGCCAAGGCCGCGGGCGTCGCGACGGGCAATGTCTCGACCGCCGAGCTGCAGGATGCGACGCCGGCCGTGCTTGTCGCGCATGTCACGGGCCGCCGCTGCTATGCGCCCAGCTCCACCACCCGCTCCTGCCCGACCAACGCGCTGGAGAATGGCGGTGCGGGCTCCATCACCGAGCAGCTGATCGCGGCCCGGGCCGATGTGACGCTGGGCGGCGGTGCGGCGAGCTTCGCCGAACAGGCGACGGCCGGTGAATATCGCGGCCAGACGCTTCGTGCCCAGGCCGAGGCCCGCGGTTACCGCATCGTCGAGAGCCTGGAGGCGCTGAATGCCGTGACCTCGGCAAATCAGCAGGCACCGCTGCTGGGCCTCTTCGCGCCGGGGAACATGCCGGTGCGCTGGAACGGCCCCAAGGCGACGCCCCATGGCGCCCAGGCCGAGCCCGTGACCTGCCAGGTGAACCAGAACCGCCCGGCCTCGACCCCGACGCTCGCGCAGATGACCACCAAGGCCATCGAACTGCTCCAGGGCAATGAGCGCGGCTTCTTCCTGCAGGTCGAGGGCGCCTCGATCGACAAGCAGGACCATGCGGCCAATCCCTGCGGCCAGATCGGCGAGACGGTGGACCTGGACGAGGCGGTGCAGGTGGCGCTGGCCTTCGCCAAGGGCCGGACGGATACGCTGGTGATCGTCACCGCCGACCATGCGCATACGAGCCAGATCATCCCCATGGATGGCCCCTCGCCCGGCCTGAGCCAGGCGCTGCGGACGCATGATGGCTCGGTGATGGCGGTGAATTACGCGACGAGCGAGGGTGACTCGCAGGAGCATACCGGCACGCAGCTGCGCATCGCGGCCTATGGCCGGCGCGCGGCCAATGTGACGGGGCTGACGGATCAGACGGATCTGTTCTTCACGATCCGGGATGCGCTGCGGTTGAGCGGCGTGTCGAACTGAGGGAATGGGTGGGGCGCGCGAAGCGTCCCTCCCAACTTCGTACAGCACCTTATTTTCGCGGGTCGCACTTAATAGAGCTGCATTCAAACCGACTAAATCCAGCGCATCTCGTCTAAAAGACGACGAAAACTCTCTATCGATTGTGACAAAAACGCTTCATCTCCCCCGGCAAAACCTGCAGCCAAAATATTTTTCTTTATTTCAGTCGTTTCCAACAGAGAAAATACAACTGCGCGGCCATCAGTATCCCACACAAGACGACCAACGGGAGCCCAAACAAAATTTCTTGTCCCCCGATTTGAAAGTGTAAGATCCAAATCTTCCTTATTGTTATTTGCCGATATGTACGACAATGCCCTCAATAATTCAAAAAATGCAAAATCTATCTCAAAGTCTTTTTCGCTTATCAAATATTCTTTTTTCCATTTTGATGTCACTTCAAATAAATGATCGCTCAGGGGCACCTTCCTGCGATCCAAACCTTCTAAATTTTGCCAAATTTTATTATCACCACCCTCCCAGGCGCCAAGCATAATTTGGCCGACGAGAGGGACAAAATTCATACGATTATCTCGAACTAAATGCGAAAATAGGCGAAACAAAACGTCATACCGCTTTGCGTTAATCAAACCCAATCCGTATGCATATAGCAATAAAACGGCCGGGTATCTTCTCATATGCAACCAAACAACTGTACCGCTGACCGATTCATGACGACTCTCAGCGCCAATGATCTCCCTTACTAAAGAAAATTCCCCACCATCGCCCCAACGGCCCATCACGGCAAAGAGGCGAGCCAAAGGCTCAACCGCAGCTTCATACCCGGTCACGCGCCGCCTAAAATTATCCACAGACCACTGCTGCCCTAAATCAAACGAAGCATCACTTAATTTTCTTATAAGGGTTGAGTATTCTTCTTTTAATAAATCTGCCAATTGAATTCTATATTCTGAGCGAGACAAGTATCGCTTCGCCGACCCGATGAGCAATTCCACGCTCTGGACGTTGGGGCGGCGCGTAGCAATCAGTGTTTCCACACGTCGCTGAAGCGTGCCAAAAAAATTATCAGCATCCGTAATTGGCACAACATTCCCACGCCGAAGATTCAGCAAATCTTCGCCCACGCGAGATAAAGGTCCTCTACAGGCCCAATAAAACGGATATCGACGATTTGGCGCTCTCTTCAGTGCAGATCTGAGCGCCAAATCCCAGTCACCCGACCAACCACAGGCAATTAAACCATACTCATCCAGGATACGATCAAGGAGCTTATTCATTGAATCCGAATAATTATCGAGCTCTTCGTTTGTGTTTTTTATGCGACTATCTAAATAATCTCCATGTAACTTAACAATAAAACATTTACTATGCACAAAAGGAAGCGCCCCTTGAAGATCGTCGTCTGACCGAATTACTGTTGGTTCGACACCTAATTTTCTTAGTGAAATTCTCCATTAGGCGATCAAAATTTGTCGTCAATATAATCTTGACAAAGCCTTCCCGGACTAGCCAAGCGATTGCTTCGTGAGCTTTAGTTGGAATTTTTCTACCGTTCTCGATATCATCATCACTAGGCTCTATATAATTGTGAATTATAGATCGTCGTTCGTCCGGTGATTTAGCTAAAATATCCAATATTTCAGAGTAATCTGGTTCTTTGCCGGTTTTTTGCCGGTACCAGTCAGCCCAATCCGATTGTTCTCCAGCCTGCTCTATTGTTCCTATTCGCCTAATCAAATCTAGCGTCACCTCCCACCCCGTAGGAATTTGGGCAGCGCGCGAAACTCCCGAGCCTAATAGAAGTGCGTAGACGCCTTTATTTTCAAAAACTGAGAATGCAAGCGCATTTTCCAGGTCGATCATTTCTCAACACTCATCCCGAGATCGCAGAGAAAATGGAGATAAATCTCTCTCAATGCCAGAGCAGGTTGAAAGGATAGCTTCACGTTCCTGATTCTACTCGAGTCGCCCCAGCGCCTTATCCAGCACCTCAAAAAACCTAGCCGCATCAATCGTCTCGGCCACGGTCGCATTGGCCGGCTGCTTCAGCCGGTCCCAGCGGTCCACATGCGTCCGCCCCCTACCCGGCCCGACGCCGCACTCCACCACCACATGGCAGTCGCGATTGGTGAAGAGTTCCGGCGCCACCAGCCAGGCGATGGCGCAGGGGTCGTGCAGCGGATAGGCCTTATTGCCGAAGCGGCGGGACATGGGGATGCCCGCGAGAATGTCGCAGGCCACCTTGCGGCATTCGCCCTCGCCCTGGCGCAGCTTCTCGATGATCTCGGCGGTCACCAGCGCCTGGGCCGTCAGGTCGAGCGTCACCAGCGTCACCGGCCGACCGCAGGCGAGCAGCACGGCCAGGCCCTCGGGGTCGCTCATCGCGTTGAATTCGGCCGAGGCGGAGAAATTTCCCTCCCCCCAGGCGCCCGTCATCAGCACGATCCGCGCGACCTTCTCGACCAGCGCCGGCTCCGTCGCCAGGGCCAGCGCCAGGTTGGTCGCAGGGCCGAGGCCGATCAGGGTCAGCCCCTCGGGCGGCGCCTCCCGCAGGGCCGCGCGGATCGCGTCCGCCGCGATGCCGGGCGCGGCCGGCGGGCCTTCCGGCAGGCGCACGCCGCCGAGCCCATCCGTGCCATGCACCGCCGTCTCGGAGCGGAAGGCGCCCAGCAGCGGCCGGTCGGCACCCGCGATCACCGGCACCTTCTTTCCCGTCACGCCCACGATGGCGCGCGCATTGGGCAGGGTCTGGGCGAGGCCGACATTGCCGCCCGCCACGGTCACCATCCGCACGTCCAACTCGGGCGAGCCGAGGGCCAGGAAGAGGGCCAGCGCGTCATCCGTGCCGGGGTCGCAATCGATGATAACGGGGATGGGCATCAGCCGAGCTCTCTCTCGACGAGGCCACACCACCAGGCCGCGCCATGGATCAGCGCCTCGTCATTGAAGTCGAAATGCGAGTTGTGGTGCACGCCCTCGGGATGGGCGGGCGCGCCGGTGCCGAGCCAGCCATAGGCGCCGGGGCGGGCGGCCAGCATGTCGGAGAAATCCTCGCCCGCGGTGATGGGCGGGTGGTCGTCGCGGGCCAGCGCCTCGCCCATGGTGGCCACGGCCGCCTCATAGGCGATGCGCGCCTGGGCCGCGTGGTTCACCGTGGGGCCGAGGCGGCGGATGTAGCGCGGCTCGGCCAGCACATCATGGGTGGCGGCGGCACCATGGGCGAGGGCGATGATCCGCTCCTCCTGCATGTCGCGCGTGGCGGCATTGAGGGCGCGGGCGGTGCCGCTGAGAAACACCTCGCCGGGAATGACATTCGGCGCCAGCGGATTGCCCGCCGCCATATGCCCCACACTCACCACGCCAGTCTGCAGCGGGTCGAGGTTGCGGGCGACGATGCTGTGCAGGCTGGTGATGAAGCTCGCGGCGGCCAGCGTTGCATCCGTGCCGAGATGCGGCTTGGCGCCATGCGTGCCGCGGCCGATGAAGCGCACTTCCCAGGTGTCGGAACTCGCCAGCACCGGCCCCTTGGGCACGGCGATGGTGCCCAGCGGCAGCCCCGGCAGGTTGTGCAGCCCATAGACGGCATCGCCGGGGAAGCGCTCGAAGAGCCCCTCCTTCACCATCACCCCCGCCCCGCCGCGTGACTCCTCGGCGGGCTGGAAGATGAGGTGGACGGTGCCGGCGAAACGCTCCCGGTTCGCGGCCAGCCAACTCGCGGCGCCCATGAGCATGGCCGTATGCCCGTCATGGCCGCAGGCATGCATTTTCCCGGGCACGGTCGAGGCATAGGGCGCGCCGGTCAGTTCCGGCATGGCCAGGGCATCCATATCGGCGCGCAGCCCGATCGCCCGGTTGCCACCCGCGCCGCCCTTGGTGCCGGTGATGGAGCCGACCACGCCCGTCTTCGCGATGCCCGCCTCATAGGGAATGCCGAGGCTTTCCAGATGTGCCCGCACGATGGCGGACGTGCGCTCCTCCTCGAAGCCGAGTTCCGGATGGGCATGGAAATCGCGCCGCCAGGCGGTCATGGCGGGCTTGAAGGGGAGAAGGTCGTCCGGTGTCGGCATGGGCTCGCGGTCGCGTTGCTCGGGGCGGCGGAGCATGTCACGTTGGGGGCGATCCATCCAGAACACGCCGGCAAACCCTTCGCCGATCAGGCGCCGGGGCCTTTCCGGCTCACGAGGCCCGCCATGCTGCGCCAGACCCTCCTCGCCACCCTCCCGCTCGCCGCTCTGCTGGCCGCCCCCATGGGCGCAACCGCCCAGGCCCAGCCGGCCGATACGATGCGCATCGCGGTCGAGGGCGGGCCGACCAGCATCGACCCGCATTTCGCCTCGGTCATCACGAACTACGCCTATGCCCGGCATTTCTTCCAGCCGCTGATGGAGCAGGACGCGACGCAGCAGCTTCGCCCCGCCATCGCGACCTCCTGGCGCGTGGTCGATCCGCTGACCTGGGAGATCAAGCTCAACCCCGATGTGCGCTTCCAGGACGGCACGCCCGTCACCGTCGAGGATGTGGCCTTCACCCTCTCCCGCGCCGGTGACGTGCCGAATTCGCCTTCCTCGCTGAACACTTACACGCGCCCCATCAAGGCCGTGGAGCAGGTGGATGCGCATACCCTGCTCATCCGCACCCATGAGCCGACGCCACTGATGGCGAATTACCTCTCCATGGTGATGATCCTCGCCAAACATGCGGCGGAGGGGCTCAGCACCTCGGATTTCAACAGCGGCAAGGGCATGGTCGGCACCGGCCCCTATCGCTACGTCTCCTGGCAGCCGGGCGGCGTCGCGGTGATGGAGCGCTATGACGGGTTCCAGGGCCCGAAGCCCGCTTTCGCCCGCGTCGAATTCCGCCCCATCGCCAATTCCGGCTCGCGCGTCGCCGCGCTGCGTTCGGGCGATGTGGACCTGATCGAGGTGGTGCCGACCGACGAATTCGAGCGGCTGCGCAAGGAGACGAATTTCGCCGTGGCGGAAAGCCCGTCGAACCGGCTGATCTTCCTCACCCTCGACAGCGATCGCGAGCAGTCCCCTTACGTCACCGGCCGGGATGGCAAGCCCATCCCCAACCCGCTGCGTGACCCGCGCGTGCGCCGGGCGCTCTCCAAGGCCATCAATCGCGACGCCCTTGTCCAGCGCGTGATGCAGGGCCAGGCGGTGGCGAGCAATGACCTCGCACCCGCCGGCTATTTCGGCACCACGCCCGACTTGCAGAAGGCCGAGCCCTTCGACCTCGAGGGCGCGCGCAAGCTTCTCGCCGAGGCAGGGTTCCCGAACGGCTTCTCCGTGCAGGTGAACGGCCCGAACGATCGCTACCCGAATGATGAGAAGGTGGTGCAGGCCATCGCCCAGATGTGGACGCGGCTCGGCCTGAACGCGACGGTCGAGACCAAGCCGCGCGGGCCCTGGCTCTCGGAGGCGGCGCAGCTGAAGTATTCGGTGAACCTGACCGGCTTCTCGCCCAATCCCGAAGTGCTGGGGATGTTGGAATCGCAGATCCACAGCTTCGACCGCGCCCGCGGCATGGGCTCGCAGAACCGCGGCCGTTTCAGCAATGCGGAACTCGATGCGCTGATCATGCGCACGCGCGTGACCATGGACGATGCCGAGCGCGCCCGCCTCTCCAGCGAGGCGACGCGCAAGGCCATCCTGGAGCAGCAGGCGATCATCCCGCTCTATTTCCAGGTGAATACCTGGGCCATGCGCAAGGGCCTCTCCTATGAGGCGCGCACGGATGAGATGACGCTGGCGACCTCCGTCCGGAGGACGGGAAATTGACGCGTCCGGAGGACGGGAAATTGACGCGTCCGGAGGGTGGGCAACTGATGGCCGCCTGGCCGCCGGTCGCGGGTGGCAGCGTCGATGCCACCATCCGGGCGCGTGCCGTTCGTGCCGCGCGCGGGCTCGAACCTTTCGACCTGCTGCTGACCGGCGGCACGCTCGTCGATGTCGCGACGGGCGAGTTGCGCCAGGCCGATATCGGCTGCGTGGGCGGGCTCATCGCCTCGGTCCATCCGCCCGGCACGCGCGGCGATGCGGCGGAGGTGCATGACCTTACCGGTCGCTTCCTCTGCCCCGGCTTCATCGACAGCCACCTGCATTTCGAGAGCAGCTCGATGCTGCCCGTCGATTACGCCGCCTCGGTCGTGCCCCATGGCACGCTGACCACGGTGTGGGACCCGCATGAGCTGGCCAATGTGCTCGGGCTGCCCGGCGTGCGCTTCGCCATCGACGCGGGGAAGGACCTTCCGCTGCGCGTTCTGGTCGCCGCCCCCTCCTGCGTGCCTTCCGCGCCGGGGCTGGAGATCGCGGGGGCCGATATCGGCCCGGCGGAAATGGCCGAGATGCTCTCCTGGCCCGATGTGCATGGCGTGGCGGAAGTCATGGATATGCCGGGCGTGCTCAAAGGCACGCCGCATATGCAGGGCATCGTCGGCGCCGGCATCGCGAGCGGCAAGAACGTCAACGGCCATGCGCGCGGCTTCGTGGGGCAGGATCTCGCGGCTTACGCCAGCGCGGGCGTCACCTCGGACCATGAGATCGTCGGGCCGCAGGATTTCATCGAGAAGCTGCGCGCGGGGCTGACGGTCGAGCTGCGCGGCAGCCATGACTATGTGCTGCCCGGCGTGCTGGCCGCGCTTTCGGCCCTGCCGATGCTGCCGCCCAACCTCGTGCTCTGCACCGACGACATCCTGCCCGATGAGCTTCTGGCCAAGGGCGGGCTGCGCGACACCATCGCCCGCGTCATCGCGCGCGGCGTCTCGCCCATCACGGCCATCCGCCTCGCCACGCTGCATCCCGCGATGCGGCTGAAGCGGGACGATATCGGCCTGCTCGGCCCCGGCCGCCTCGCCGAGATCGTGGTGCTGTCGGACCTTCAGGGCGTGGTGGTGGAACGCGTCTATGTTGAAGGCCGCCTCGCTGCCGAGGGCGGACGCATGGTCGAGCCCCTGCCCCGCAAGCTCGAAGGCATGCCGACCGATACGGTGCGCCTCTCGCCCCTCGCGCCGGGCGATTTCCTGCTGCGGCCGAAAGGCGTCGCGACGGGCAAGGCGCGGCTGCGCTGCGTGAACGGCGCGCGCTTCATGAGCTGGAGCGAGGTGGATGTGACCGTGGAGAACGGCGTCGCCAGCATCCCGGACGGGCTCTCGCTGCTGACGGTCATCCATCGCCACGGCCGCGCCGATGCCACGCCGCGCCCGGCGCTGGTCGAGGGATGGGGGCAGGTGACGGGCGCCATCGCCAGCACCGTGGCCCATGACAGCCACAACCTGCTCGTGCTGGGGCGGGACCCGGCGGATATGGCGGCCGCCGCCAATGCGCTGATCGCCTGCGGCGGCGGCATGGCGGTGGCGAAGAGCGGGCGGGTGATCGCCCTCTTCCCCCTGCCCGTCGCCGGCCTCGTCGCGACCACGCCGCCCGAGGAGACGGCGGCGAATTTCGCGGCCCTGCGGGAGGCGGCGAATCAGGTCGTCGCCTGGCAGCCCCCCTACCGGCAATTCGCCCGGCTGATGGGCGCGGCCCTGGCCTGCAATGCCGGCCCGCATGTCACGGATCGCGGCATTGCCGATGGCAGCACCGGAGAAGTTTTCGACCCCGCAACGCCCGTCTCCATCGGCTGATCCCCCGCCCCGCACCAAGGCGGGGGGCTGCCATGAAAGGGGCAGAATTCTCTGGACCAGGGCGATTTCCATCATACGTAATTGCGCAAATCCAAACCCCGGCCCGGCGCTTGACCGGTGCTACTAGGGGTCGCCCTCCTCCCATGAGAAACATATGACGGTGGCTGTCGGACGCGCGGGTAGAGCCCGCCCCCATTTCCTCTCCCGCCTTCGCGCCACCGTGCTCGCCGGCTCGGTCTGCCTGCTCGTCGCGGGCGGCCTCTCGGCCCTCATCGTGGTGAACCAGCGCGAGGAATTGCTCGAGGAGAACGGCACCCGGCTGCAGACCACGGCCAGCCTGATGGCGGAGAGAATGGATACCGGCCTGCAGAACTGGGCCAAGGACGTCTCGCTGCTCGCCCGTTTCTCCGTCTTCCAGCAGGAGCCGCCCGATCGCGACAATGCGCGCCAGCTTCTGGAAGACCTGAAGACGCGCTCGCCCGAATTCTCCTGGATCGGCTTCACCGGCACCGATGGCCGCGTCATCGCCGCGACGGGCAGGCTGCTGGAAGGCGTCGATGTCTCCGCGCGGCCCTGGTTCGGCGGCGGGCTGCGCGGGCTCTATCTCGGCGACGTGCATCCCGCCGTGCTGCTGGCCCGGCTCCTCCCGGCCGATGAGGGCGGCGAGAATGCTTATTTCGTCGATGCCGCCGCCCCGGTGAGGGGCAGCGATGGCCGGGTGAAAGGCGTGGTCGCCGGGCATCTCAACTGGCGCTGGGCCGAGACCCTGCGGCAGGAGATGCTCCGCCTCGCTCCCTCGCGGGAGGCGCCTTCCATCGCCATCCTCAGCAAGGACAATGTCGTGCTGCTGGGCGATGAGGGCGAGCGCGGCAAGCCGGGCGTGACCGCCGCCCCGGCCGGGAGTGCCGCCGGATGGATCGAGGAGGCCGATGGCAAGACCCTGACCGGCTTCGCCCATACCCAGGGCACGCCCGAACATCCCGGCCTGGGCTGGACGGTGCTGGTCCGCCGCGATGCCACCGCCATCCTCGCCCCGCTCTGGACTCTGTCGGTCTGGCTCGCCCTCGGTACCATCGCCATCGGCATCGGCGGCGGGTTGCTCGCGGGCTGGCAGGTGAGCCGCTTCGGCCGCGCGCTGCGGGCGATCAACCAGGGCTCCGGCGATAGCGACGCGGTGGCGGAACTCGACAATATCGCCGCCACGCTGACCAAGCTGCGCGATGCCGCCTATCGCGATCCGCTGACCGGCCTGCTCAACCGCGCCGGTTTCGCCACTTGGCGGGAGGCCAATCCGGCCGCCGAGAAGGAATCCGCGCTGCTGGCGCTCGATCTCGACGGCTTCAAGCCCATCAACGACAAATACGGCCATGCCGCCGGCGATGCCGTGCTGGTCGCGATCGGGCATTGGCTGCAGGCCAATCTGCGCCAGGGCGATTGCGCGGTGCGGACGGGCGGCGACGAATTCGTGCTCTGCCTGCTCGGCCCGGCCGACAAGGCCGAGACGGCCGCCAATGGCGTGGCGGCGCGCTTCCAGGCGATGCTGAGCCAGGGCATGGAAACCAGCCTCGGCCGCATGACGCTCGGCTGCAGCATCGGCATGGCCATCGTGCCGCGCGACGCCGCGGGCATCGACGAGGCCATCAACGTCGCCGATGCGGCGCTCTACCGCATCAAGCACGCGCGCGGCCCCTCGGTACGCCGCATCGCCTGAGGGGCTTCAGCGCCCCTCGTGGCGGAAGGCAGCCATCACGGCACGCGCCAGGTCGCTTTCGGCCAGGGACTCCACCGGCGTCTCGACACGGCGGCGCCAATTCGGGCGCTCGTTATCCGTGCCGGGCAGGTTCACCGCCACGCGCTCGCCCACCAGATCCTCCGCCTGCACCAGGGCCAGGAGCGAGGGGGTCTGCGCGACATAGCGATGGATCGCGGCCATGATGGCGGGCGTCAGTGGCCCCGCCGGATCGGCATCGGGCGGGAGGAGGCCCTGGCTTTCCAGCGCCTCGAGCAATTGCCGCTTCTCCGCCTGCCGCCCCTCCATGGCGCCCTCGCCGCCCGCGAGGCCCAGCGTGGCGCGTTCGGCGATATCGGCGCCCTCCCACCAGCCGGCGAGCGTCGGCAGGTCATGCGTCGCGACGCAGGCGGCGGCCTTGGCGGGCCATTCGGCGGGCGGGAGGAAGCCCTCGCCCCGGCGCTCGAACCAGAGCACCCGATAGGAGAGCAGCCCCTCGCCCTGAAGCGCCTCGCCGATACCGGGCGGGACGGTGCCGAGATCCTCGCCTACCAGCAGGCAGCCCGCGCGGTCGCTCTCCAGGCTGGCGGCGGCGATCATCTCCTGGAAGGGATAGGCCAGATAGGCGCCGTCTGAGCCCTTGGCCCCCTCGGGCACGAGGAAGAGGCGGCTTAGGGCCAGCACGTGGTCGATCCTGAGCGCGCCCGCGTGGCGCATATTGGCCGCCAGCAGCCGCGAGAAGACAGAATGGCCCTCGGCGCTCGCGACCATCGGGTTGGGCGCGGGCAGGTTCCAGATCTGCCCCTCGGCCGAGAAGGGATCGGGCGGCGCGCCGACCGAGAGCCCGGCCAGCAGCCCGCCCTGGTTGCGCCAGGCCTCGGCGCCATCGGGCGCGCAGCCCACGGCGAGGTCGCGATAGAAGCCGATCGAGAGGCCTGACCCGGAGGCCGCCTCGGCGAGCTGCCGGTCGGCGAGCCATTGCAGGAAGGCGTGGAACCCGGCGCCCTCCGGGAAGGCCGCGCGGGCCTCGGCGCCGGGCTGGCGCAGGGCCGCGGGCCATTGGCGCCAATCGGCCTCGCCCCGCGCCTCGGCAATGGCTGTGAAGGCGCAGAAATCGGCCAGCGTCTCGCCCTCGCGGGCACGGAAGGCGGCTTCCTCGGTGCGCAGCGGCGCCTCGGTCGGCAGGGCCAGAAAACGCCGGTATGCCTCGGCCAGCGCGGCGCGCTTGAGGGCCCAGACGGCGGGGTAATCCACCAGATCCGACGGCGCGGGCGGCGTCAGCGCGAGTTTCGGGCCGAGCGGCTCCGGTAGCGTGGCGAGATCGATATAGAGCGGCTCCAGGAAGAGCCGGTCCGAGGGGTGATAGGGGCTCGCCCGGTTCCGCGCCGTGGGATGCAGCGCGTGGATGGGGTTGATGCCCAGCACCGCCGCCCCTTCCCGCGCCGAACTCTCGCCCAGGCGGCGGAGCGTGGTGAAATCGCCGATGCCCTGGTCGTCGCCCGTGCGGCGCATGGCATAGAGCTGCGCCGTGACGCCGAAGGCGCGCTGCCCATTGGTGAGGCGCGGCGGCAGATGAGCCGAGGGCGGGGCGATGATGAGCCAGGCCTCGCAGCCCGTCGCCTCGCAACGCAGGCGATGGCGGCCGCGCGGCAGGGCGGGCAGGGCGACGCGGCGGCGCGGGCGAAGATGGCCCTCGGCATCGGCGAAGTTGGAGAATTCGCCCTCTTCGGCGCCGAGCGCGAGGGGCCGCGTCTCGCCATCCTCCATGGTCAGCGTGAAGCCCAGCGCGCGGGGCTCCGCCAGCGGGCCCGCGAGCGTCACCGCCAGCGGCTGGCCCTCGCGGCCCGGGATAGTGGCGGCCATGGGCCGCGCATCGCGTTCCTGCGCGAGCCGCGCGAGGGAATCCCGTGCCTCGCCTTCGGAACCGGCGGCGAAGCCCATGGCGCCGAGGATGATCCGCTTGGTGTCGGGCGGCACCTCATGCCGGGTGCCGTCCACCTCCCACCACTCGCCCGCGATGCCGGCGGCGCTGGCGAGGCGCGTGAGCGTGAAGCCGGAGGCATGGCGCTGGCGCGCGGCCTCGTCGAGCTTGGCCTCGGCGAAAAGCACCACGCCGCGTGGCGGCAGGACGGGCACGCCCTCCAACGGCTTCTGCCCAGCGAAACCCGCCTGGCTGTCGAGGCAGAGATGCCATTCATGGCCCGGCCGCGCGTTCGGCAGCGTGAGGTGCAGGCCCTCGCGCCCGGCATTCAGCGCCAGCACCACGCGGCTGCCCGCCCGATACAGCGCGAGCACAAGGCTGCGGCGCTCATGGTCGTGCCAGTGGCCCTCTTCCATCGGCTGGCCATCGGCGCGCAGCCATTGCGCATCGGGCAGACCGCTATCGTCCAGCGCGCCCGTCAGCGGCAGGGGCGAGGAGAGCGCCGGATGCGCGGCACGGAGCGCGATCAGCCCGCTGGTGAAGGCGAGCCTTTCATGATCGAGCGCGGACCAGTCGAGCCAACTGCCCGCATTGTCCTGCGCATAGGCATTGTTGTTGCCGCCCTGCCCGCGCCCGGCCTCATCGCCCATGGTGAGCATCGGCGTGCCGCGCGCGAGGATCAGCGTGGCGAGCAGCGCCCGGGCATCGGCGGCACGGCGCTCGAGGATCAGCGGATCGTCGCTCGGCCCCTCGGCGCCGTTGTTCCAGGATTTGTTGTCATCCGTGCCATCGTGGTTCTGCTCGCCATTGGCGTGGTTTCGCTTCTGCTCATAGGCGACGAGATCGGCCAGGGTGAAGCCGTCATGCGCGGTGACGTAATTCACGCTGTCATCGAGCCGCCGCCCAGGCCGGGCGAAGATATCGGCGGAGCCCGCGAGGCGCGTGGCCATCTCGCCCAGCATGCCGCCATCGCCCCGCCAGAAGCGGCGGGTAGTGTCGCGGAAGCGGTCGTTCCATTCGCCCCAGCCGGCGGGAAAGGCGCCGAGTTGATAGCCGCCCCAGCCGAGATCCCAGGGTTCGGCGATCATGATCCGCTCGCGCAGCAGCGGGTCCTGCGCGATGGCGGCGAGGAGCGGCGCCTCGCGATCGAAGCCCGTATCGCGGCGGGCGATGGTGGTGGCGAGGTCGAAGCGGAAGCCGTCGACGCCGCCCGCGAGCACCCATTGGCGCAGCGCATCCATCATCAGCCGCAGCACCATCGGCCGCTCGGCCGCCAGCACATTGCCGCAGCCTGCATCATTCACGTAGAGCCGCCTGTTCTCCGGCAGCAGGCGGTAGAAGCCCGCATTGTCCAGCCCGCGCAGGCTGAGCGTCGGGCCCAGTTCGTCGCTCTCGCCGCTATGGTTCAGCACGACATCGAGCAGGGTGCCGATGCCCGCCTCCCGCAGCGCCTCGACCGCTTCGCGCACTTCCGGCCAGCCGCCGGGGGCCAGGCGCGGATCGGGCGCCAGGAAGGCGATGGGGTTGTAGCCCCAGTAATTCGACAGGCCGAGCGGTGGCAGGTGGCGCTCGTCGCACCAGGCCATGGCGGGCATGATCTCGACCAGCGTGACGCCGAGCTTGCGCAGATAGTCGATGGAGGCAGGATGGGCGAGGCCGGCAAAGGTGCCGCGCAGGTTCTCCGGCAGCGCCTCGTTCAGCTTCGAGAAGCCGCGGATATGAAGCTCGTAGATGACCTCGCCCTCGCGCCGCACACGGGGCGCGGGAGGTGCGAGGGCGGGCATGGGCAGGACGATGCCCTTGGGCATGGTCGGCGCGCTATCTCGCGGGTCCGGCTCGTCGCCCGTGTCGAATTGCAGCGGATCGAGCGCGAAGGGCCGGTCGAGGCCCCGCGCCCATGGGTCCACCAGCAGCTTGGCGGGGTTGCAGCGATGACCCTCATCGGGCGCCCAGGCGCCATGCACGCGCAGCCCGTAGCGCGTGCCTTCGCCGATGCCAGGGATGAAGCCGTGGAAGACATCCCCGGTGCGGCCCGGCAGGCGATGCCGCGCGATTTCATTGTCGGCATCGTCGAAGATGCAGAATTCGACGGCGCTGGCCGCCCCCGAGGGGAAAGCGGCATTCACGCCGCCCGGTGCCAGCGAAACGCCGAGCGGCTCCGCCCTGCCCTCGCCGACCGCGCCCGTCATGCCGCTGTCAGACGGCGGAAGAGCGCCGCGTATTGCGCCGCCGGGCGCCGCCAGGAAACGTCGGAGGAGAGCGCATTGGCCTGCACCTTCCGCCAGTTTGCCTTATCCTGCCAGAGCCTGGCGCAGCGCTCGATGGCGGCCTCCAGCATCTGCACCGTGACGGGGCTGAAGATGAAGCCCGTGCCCGCGCCCATGGAGAGCGCGGCCTCATTGGCGTCGATCACCGTATCGGCCAGCCCGCCGACATGCGCGACCAGCGGCAGCGCCCCATAGCGCAGCGCGCAGAGCTGGGTGAGGCCGCAGGGCTCGAAGCGCGAGGGCAGGACAATGGCATCGGAACCCGCCTGCACCAGATGCGCGAGGCTCTCGTCATAGCCGATCGTCACGCCCACCCGGCCGGGATTGAAGGCGGCGGCGCGGCGGAAGCCGTTCTCGATCTCCGGATCGCCGCCGCCGAGCATGGCGAGCTGGGCGCCCTGGGCGAGCAGCTTCGGCATGGCGCCGAGCAGCAGGTCGAAGCCCTTCTGCCAAGTGAGGCGGCTGACCGCGCCGAAGACCAGCGCCTCCGGATCGGGCTCCAGGCCCAGCCGCTCCTGCAGCGCCCGCTTGTTCTCCGCGCGCTTGGCCACGCTCTGGGCCGTGTAACGCATCGGGATCATCTCGTCGGTCTCGGGATTCCAGACATCGTCGTCGATGCCATTCAGGATGCCCGTGACCGTCGCCTCGCGATGGCGCAGCAGACCGTCGAGCCCCATGCCATGGTCGGCCATGCGGATTTCGGCGGCATAGCTGGGCGAGACGGTGGTGACCCAATCCGCGCATTGGAGCCCGGCCTTCAGGAAGCCGAGCGTGCCGTAATATTCGACGCCGTCGATGGAGACGGCCTCGGGCGGCAGACCGAGCCTCGGCGCGAGTTCGAGGGGAAACTTCCCCTGGAAGGCGAGGTTGTGGATGGTGAAGACGCAGGGCGGCGCGCCGGGCGGGCCGAAGCGCATATAGGCGGGCGTGAGCCCCGCATGCCAGTCATGGGCATGGACGAGGTCGAAAGCCGCGACCTTGCCGATGCCGCGCCCGACCATGGCGCCGATCATGCCGAGGGCGGCGAAGCGCTGGGCATTGTCGCCCCATTCGCCACCATGCGGCGCGTTATAGGGATTGCCTGGCCGGTTGTAGAGATGCGCGGCATCGATCACCAGCAGGTCGAGCCCGCCGGCCTTGGCGGAGAGCAGCCGCGCCGGGGCGCCGAACAGGTCCTCGAAAACATGCACGGCGCGCGGGCGCTGCAGGGCCTGCATGATGGCCGGATAGCCCGGCACCAGCGTGGTGACCTTGATTTTCTGCGCGGCGAGAGCACCCGGCAGCGCGCCGACCACATCGGCGAGCCCGCCGGTCTTGATGAGCGGATAGACCTCGGAGGCGACCGCGAGAACACGCAGCGGCTTCACGGCCGCCGGCTTCGAGGCGGGAGCGGTCACGCTGACAGCCTGTCGATCATCGGCTGGGTGATGAGGCAGATGCCCTTCTCGGTGCGGCGGAAGCGCGCGGCATCGAGTTCAGGGTCCTCGCCGACCACGAGGCCGGGCGGAATCTTCACGCCGCGATCCACGATCACATTGGTCAGCCGCGCGCCGCGCCCGACATCGACCTGCGGCATCAGCACCGCGCCATCCGTCATGGCGTAGGAATGCAGATGCGAGCCGGTGAAGAGCAGGCTCCGCTTCACCGAGGCACCGGAGACGATGCAGCCGCCCGAGACGAGGGAGGAGATGGCCTCCCCGCGGCGGCCATCAAGGTCATGCACGAATTTCGCCGGCGGCGTCACCTGCGAGTCCGTCCAGATCGGCCAGTCCCGGTCGAAGAGATCGAGCTGCGGGATGATGTCGGTGAGGTCGATATTCGCTTCCCAATAGGCATCCAGCGTTCCCACATCGCGCCAATAGGGCGCGGCCTCGGCGGAGGAGCGGACGCAGGAGGCCTCGAAGCGATGGGCGATCGCCTTGCCGTTCTTGACGATATAGGGGATCAGGTCCTTGCCGAAATCGCGGCTGGAGAGCGGGTCCGCCGCATCGCGCCGCAGCTGCTCGACCAGGAATTCCGTGTCGAAGACATAGATGCCCATGCTGGCCAAGGACAGATGCGGGCGGCCCGGGATGCCGGGCGGGTTCGGCGACTTCTCGATGAAATCGACGATGCGGCTGCTCGGGTCCACATGGAGCACACCGAAGGCCGCCGCCTCCTCGCGCGGCACGGCGAAGCAGGCGACGGTGACGTCTGCCCCCTGCTCCACGTGCTGCACGAGCATGGGCTCGTAATCCATCTTGTAGATATGATCACCGGCCAGCAGCACGATATGGCGCGGCGCGGCATCCAGGATGATGTCGATATTCTGGTACACAGCATCGGCCGTGCCGCGATACCAGTGCTCTTCCGAGACGCGCTGGCTGGCGGGGAGGATGTCGAAGCTCTCGTTGCGCTCGGGGCGGAGGAAGTTCCAGCCGCGCTGCAGATGCCGGATGAGGCTATGCGCCTTGTATTGCGTCGCGACGGCCACGCGGCGGATGCCGGAATTCAGCGCATTAGAAAGCGCGAAATCGATGATCCGGCTCTTGCCGCCGAAATAGACGGCGGGCTTAGCGCGCTTGTCGGTGAGTTCCATCAGCCGGCTTCCACGACCGCCGGCCAGGACATAGGCCATGGCGGTCCGCGCCAGCGGTGCATTGGTGAGAACTTCCTGCCTCATGACCGATTCCTCCGCACGCTGTTGCTGCAGCGCGACATTATCAGGACTTCGACCGCTCTTCACCGGGGGCGGGCGATAAAAACAACGCGGCCATCGGCGGCACCGTGACCACGGCCGAGGCGGGATAGCCGTGGGAAGGCACGGGCTCGGCCATGACGGCGCCAAGGTTACCCAGCCCGCTGCCGCCATAGAGTGCCGCATCGGTATTAAGTACCTCACGCCACTCGCCGGCATGCGGCAGGCCGATGCGGTAGCCCTCGCGGGGCACGGGGGTGAAGTTGCAGAGGCACGCGACGGGCGGCGCCTCGCCCGCGGGGTCATGGCGGAGCCAGGCGAAGACGGATTGCGCCTTGTCGTCCACCACGATCCAGCTGAAGCCCTCGGGCCGGTCATCGCCGCGATGGAGCGCCGGCATGGCGCGATAGAGCGCGTTGAGGTCCTTCACCAGATGGCGGATGCCCTCGTGCCGCCCATCCTCGCGCAGGAACCAGTCGAGCCCCTGGCGGAAGTTCCACTCCCGCCATTGGCCGAATTCCTGGCCCATGAAGAGCAGCTTCTTGCCCGGCTGGCCCCACATCCAGCCATAGGTGGCGCGCAGGCCGGCGAAGCGCTGCCATTCGTCCCCGCCCATCTTGGCGAGCATGGAGGCTTTCCCATGCACCACCTCGTCATGCGAATAGGGCAGGACGAAAGCCTCGGACCAGGCATAGGTCAGGCCGAAAGTCATCAGGTCATGATGCCATTGGCGATGGACGGGGTTGAGCGACAGGTAGCGCAGCGTGTCGTTCATCCAGCCCATGTTCCACTTGAAGTCGAAGCCGAGCCCGCCCTCCCGCACCGGGCGGGTGACGCCGGGCCAGGTTGTGCTTTCCTCGGCGATCATCAGCGCCTGGGGGAAAGCCTCGTGCACGGCCTGGTTCACGGCCTGGAGGAAACGCTCGGCGTCGCGGTTCTCCGAGGAACCATCGGGATTGGGCAGCCATTGCCCATCGGGGCGCGAGTAGTTGAGGTGCAGCATGGAGGCCACGGCATCCACGCGCAGTCCGTCGACATGGAAACGCTCGAACCAGTAGAGCGCGCTGGAAACCAGGAAGGCCGAGACCTCGGCCTTGCCGAAATCGTAGATGGCCGTGTTCCAGTCAGGATGGAAACCGCGGCGCGGATCGGGATGCTCGTAAAGCGCCGTGCCATCGAACTGTGCGAGCCCATGGACATCGACGGGGAAATGCGCCGGCACCCAATCGAGAATGACGCCGAGGCCCGCCTGATGCGCCTTGTCGACGAAGCGGGCGAAACCGGCGGGCTCACCGAAGCGGCGCGTGGGGGCGAAAAGCCCGATCGGCTGATAGCCCCAGGAATCATCGAGCGGATGCTCGGTCACCGGCAGGAGCTGAAGATGGGTATAGCCCATCTCGACCGTATAGGGGATCAACTCATCGGCCAGTTCGTCATAGGTTAGGAAACGGCCGGAAGGATGGCGCTTCCATGAGCCGAGATGCACTTCGTGGATGGAGATCGGCGCCTGCCGCGCAGGCCCCGGCAGGGCGGGGCTCGGGCTGGGCGGGAAATGCGTCTCGGCCACAACGGAGGCCGTGGAAGGGCGCAACTCGGCCGCGAAACCCACCGGATCGGCCTTGAGCGGCAGCAAGCGGCCGTCCTGGCTGACGATCTCGTATTTGTAGGTGGTGCCTTCGCCGATATCGGGGGCGAAAATCTCCCATATACCGGAATCGATGCGCTTGCGCATCTGGTGGCGGCGACCATCCCAGGCATTGAAATCGCCCACGACCGAGACGCGGCGGGCATGCGGCGCCCAGACGGCGAACCGCACGCCCTTCACATCATCCTGCACCCCCGGGTGGGCGCCGAGCCGGTCATAGAGGCGGCGATGCGTGCCTTCGAGTAGGAGATAGTCATCGAGCGGGCCGAGCACGGTGCCGAAGGCGTAGGGGTCGTGCAATTCCCAGCTCGCGCTCGCATTGGCGGCGCGGAGCCTGTAGCGCGCGGGCCAGGCGAGGCCTGGCACCAGCCCCTCGAAGAAGCCGGCATCATGCCGGCGCTCCAGCCGGGCCAGCACCTTGCCCTGCGGAGAGAGAACCTCAAGCGTTTCGGCATGGGGCACGAAACTCCGCACCACCACACCTTCCTTGACCTGATGCGGACCCAGCAGGGCGAAAGGATCGCCATGCCTCGCCCCGATCACCGCCTCGATATCGGACGCTGCGGCGCGCCAATCCTGCCGGGTCACCATCTCGCTCAAACTGGCGGCTTCACCGGCACGTTCCAGATATCACGTGCATATTCGGAAATGGTCCGGTCCGAGGAGAACCAGCCGACGCTCGCGGTATTGATCATCGCGGAATAGGTCCAACCTTTCTTATCCGACCAGCGCTGCGCCACGGCACGTTGCGTGGCGTAGTAGCTGTCGAAATCGGCGGTGACGAGGAAATGGTCGTGATGTCGCAGGCCATGGATCAGGCCGCGGAAACGGTCGGTCTCGTCGGGCGAGAAGACGCCGTTCTCCACCGCCTCAAGCACTTCCTGCAGAGTGTCGGAAGCGTTGATGGCGCTCATCGGGTCATAGCCGCGGCGGCGGATATCCTCCACCTCGGCGGCGGTGAGGCCGAAGATGAAGATATTCTCGTCGCCGACCTTCTCACGGATCTCAACATTCGCGCCGTCCAGCGTGCCGATGGTCAGCGCGCCGTTGAGCGCGAATTTCATATTGCCGGTGCCGGAGGCTTCCATGCCCGCCGTCGAGATCTGCTCGGAGAGATCGGCGGCGGGGATGATCACCTCGGCGAGCGAGACGTTGTAATTCGGCAGGAAGACGACCTTGAGGCGGTTGCGCACCACCGGGTCGGAATTCACCACGCGCGCCACGTCGTTCATCAGCTTGATGATGAGCTTCGCCGTGTGATAGCTCGCCGCCGCCTTGCCCGCGAAAATCTTCACGCGCGGTTGCCAGTCCCGCGTAGGCTGGGCGCGGATCGCGTTATAGAGCGCGATGGTTTCGAGCACGTTGAGAAGCTGGCGCTTGTATTCGTGCATGCGCTTGATCTGCACGTCAAAAAGCGCGGAGGGATCGACGCGAAGGTCGAGCCGCTCGCGGATCAGCCGCGCCAGCGCTTCCTTGTTGGCGCGTTTCACGGCGGTGAAACGCTCCTGCAGCGCCGGATCATTGGCGAGCGGCTTGAGCCGTTCCAGCGCCTTCTCGTCGTCCAGCACCTCGGGGCCGACGGCATCCACGAGGAGCTTCGTCAGGCCCGGATTGGATTGCTGCAGCCAACGGCGGAAGGTGATGCCGTTGGTCTTGTTGTTGATGCGGTCAGGGAAAAGATTGTGCAGGTCGCGGAAGACCGTGATCTTCATCAGATCGGTATGCAGGGCCGAGACACCGTTGATCTTATGTGATCCCACGAAAGCCATGGTGCCCATGCGCACGCGGCGGCCATGATACTCGTCGATGAGCGAGACGGAGGAGAGCAGCCGGTCGTCGCCAGGGCTGGCCTCGCGGACGGCATCGAGATGCAGGGCATTGATCAGATAGATGATCTGCATATGGCGCGGCAGCAGCCGCTCCATCAGCGGCACCGGCCAGGTTTCGAGCGCCTCCGGCAGCAGCGTGTGATTGGTGTAGGAGAAGGTCTTGCGCGTGATCTCCCAGGAATCTTCCCAGGGGATGTGATGCAGATCGATCAGGATGCGCATCAGCTCGGGAATGGCGATCGACGGATGCGTATCGTTGAGCTGGATCGAGACCTTGTCCGACAGCGTGCGGAGATCGCCATAGACGCGCAGATGGCGCTGGACGAGATCCTGCAACGAGGCGGCGGCGAAGAAATATTCCTGACGCAGGCGCAGTTCCTGCCCTGCCGGCGTCTCGTCCGACGGGTAGAGAACCTTCGAGATGGCCTCGGCACGAACCTGATCGATCAGCGCACCAATATGGTCGCCCTTGTTGAAGGCTTCGAGGCGCAGCGGGTCCGGCGCGCGCGCGGCCCAGAGGCGCAGCGTGTTCACATGCTTGCCGCGCCAGCCGACCATCGGGATGTCATAGGCCACGGCCTCCACGGTCTCGGCCGGGTGCCAGACATGGCGCATCATCACGTCGGAAATCGGCACGGCTTCCACCGAGCCGCCGAAGCTGATGTCGTAGCGCGAACTCGGCCGGGCGAATTCCCAAGGATTGCCGAAGGCCAGCCAACGCTCGGGATATTCCTGCTGCCAGCCCTGCTTCACCACCTGCCGGAACAGGCCATGGTCGTAGCGGATACCATAACCGAAAGCGGGAATGGAGAGCGTCGCCATGCTCTCCATGAAGCAGGCGGCGAGACGGCCGAGGCCACCATTGCCGAGCGCCGCATCGGGCTCGGCATCGCGCAGCTTCTCGAGATCGACGCCCAGCTCGGCCAGCGCCTCGCGCACCGTATCGGTCAGGCGCAGATTGTTGAGCGTGTCGAAAAGCAGGCGGCCGATGAGGAATTCGAGCGAAAGGTAATAGACCTGCTTCGCCCCCGTCTCATAAGCCTCGCGCATATTGGGCAGCCAGCGATCCATGATGCGATCGCGCACCGCGAGGGTGGTGGCGACGAACCAGTCGCTATCGGTCGCGGCGACGCGGCTCTTGCCTACCTGATAGGTGAGCTTCTCCAGGATATCTTCGCGAAGCGCCGCGACATCCATCCCGCGATGGCCCGCATTGGAGGTCTCGCGCCCATCCGGCGCCATCGGAATTTCGCGTCGCGTCATCCTGCCGTCACCCATCCTCTATCCATCGCCTCTCGCCCCCGCCTCTTAGCCAGGGGGCGAGCGGGCCACCGTCGCAGGATAGCCACGCCTGCCGCGCGGAGGCGAGCGCCAAAGAAGCGCCCACCGGCCGCGCGAACAAGTCTGCACACGCTCTTTGAATATAAAGTTCACACCACCGGTTTGGTTGCCCGGCTCACCGGGGCAGCGCCGATTTGATAGGCTTCAGCGCCGGCTCAGCGCATGGATCAGCACGGCGGCGGCGACCGAGACATTCAGGCTCTGCACCGCCCCGCTGCCCGGCAGCGTGACCTTGGCCGCGCAGGCATCGACCGTCGCGGCATCCAGCCCGATTTCCTCATTGCCCAGCACCAGAGCGATGGGCCTGTCCCGCGGCAGGGCCTCGGGCGGCACGCCGCCTTCCGCGACGGCGGCAACGGTGAGGAAGGCCGGGGCCAGCGCCCGGAGCGCCGCCGGCAGGTCGGGCGCGCGATGGAGCGAGAGGTATTCCAGCCCGCCCTCGCTGGTGCGCGCGGCGGCATCCGAAAGCCCGGCCTGGCGCGGATCACCGGAGAGGATCATCGCCCGCGCACCGAAGAAAGCCGCCGAGCGCGCGATGGCGCCGAGATTATGCGGATTGCCCACCGCATCCAGCACCGGCAGCAGCGGCCCCGCCGCGCGGAGCTGCTCCAGCACCGGGCCGGGCGGCATTGGCAGCTCCGGCAAGGCGCGGGGCGTGACGATGGCGACGATCCCGCCGTGATGCGGGGTGGCGGCGATCTTGCCCAATTCCTCCGGCCCCACCTCGCGATAGACCCGGCGCAGCTTCGCCAGCCTGGCGCAGAGCGGGCCCGCCACCTCGCGCCGCGCGGGGAGGTAGAAAAGCCGCTGCACCGCTTCCGGCCGGCAGGCGAAAACCGCCTGCACGGCCGCGACACCGCAGACCTTGTCGAAATCCGGCTGCTTCGGGCGCGGCGCCACCTGCTGCGTGCGGGGCTGCTGCTGCGGAGGCCGCGGGCCTCGCGGCGGGGGACTCATGCGACCCAAGGCGTTTCTCCGCCCGGCATGGGCGTGCCGGCATCGAGGAACTGCTTATTGGCCTCGCGGATCTTCGCCCCCGCCTCGTCATAGAGGAAGGGCAGGAAGGCATAGCGGCACCCGGCCGTCACCGGCGTCGCCTCATGCAGCAGCGAGCAGGAGAAGACGACCGCGCCGCCGGTCGGCGCCCTGTAGCGGCGGGGTCCGAATTCGGGGAACCACAACTCGCCGCCCGAGAAATCCTCAGCATTGAGGTTCATCGTCACCGCGAAGCGGCGGTGGGCGGTGCCCTTGGTGGTATTGTCGCGATGGGCGCGGAAATGCCCGCCCTCGGCCGCGTCATAGCAGGCGACGATATAACGCTCGATGCGCGTCGCCTCGAATTGAAAGGCAGCCTTGAGCGCGGGAAGCAGCCGGGCCGCGAGCCGGCCCCGGATGCCGGCCAGAAGCTGCGGGTCGCTGATGCTCATATCGGCGCGCCGCTTATGGGTATTGTCGAGCACGAGCTTCGTCTTGCCGTCGATCTCGCGCATGAAGCCGGAGGGCTGGCCGCCCTCCTTCTCATAGAGCGCAATGAGGTGGCGGCAGAGCGCGGGCTCGAAGACGCGGGGCAGGACGAGCACGGGGGCCGGGATTTCCATCCCCGCATGCAGCCCAGGCGCGGGCAGGCCGGCGAAGAGGCTCATCATCTCTTCCGCCCGGGCCAGCGGCAGGCTGGTGAAGACGCGCAGCAGAGGGTCCAGCAGGATGAGCCCGCCCTCGGCGGGGTTCACGCGGCAGGCGCGGGCGCCCTCCCCAGCATCGTCCCAAAGCACGCGGATGCCGGGAAGCTGGTCCTTCAGCCGGCCGGCGGCCTCATCCTCCGCATTGGCGGAGATGATGAACAGGGCGGCATCGTCATCGTTGAAGCGGCCACGACGGGGGCCGAGCGCCTGGGCCAGGGCCTCGGCGCCGGGATGGGCCACCGAGGGCAGGAAGGCCAGCATCACCCAGCGCCCGGCGGCACTGGAAAGGACGTAGCGCGGATTTTGCATCGCGCGCAGCGTCACGGGCGGTAGCATCTCGCCGAAGGAAAGCATGGGGGCCGGTTTCGCGTCGCTCATGCCGCAAGCTCCTCGATCTGGCGCAGCAAGGCCGGGGGGATGACCAGGCCGTCGCGCTCGGCCCGCGCCCGGAGATCCCGCCGCCGGGAACCGGGAAGGCGCACGCCGGGCTCGCTCAGCATGGCCTCCACCATGGTCTCGACCCGCTCCAGGAAAGCCTCGCGCCCCGCGAGGCGGCCGGGGTCGATCACGAGCAGCGCCTGGCCGAGGCTGGGCTGGTTGCCATGCTGGGTGAAGAAACTATCGGCCTCGAAGCCGAAGGCAGCGCCGGTCAGCGCGCAGCAGAGCAACTCGACCACCAGGGCCAGCAGCGCGCCCTTGTCGCCGCCGAGCGGGGCCATATTGCCCGCCAGCGCGGCCTTGGCATCGGTCGTGGGTTCGCCGGCGGCATCGGTCGCCCAGCCGAGGGGGATGGGCTCGCCCGCCTTGGCCGCGTTCATGATCTTGCCCCGCGCCACGGCGGAAAGCGCGAGGTCGATCACCAGCGGCGGATCGACCGCACGGGGAAAGGCGGCAGCTACCGGGTTGGTGCCCATGAGCGCCCGGCGGCCGCCGGGCACGGCCATGGCGGCGGGGGAATTGCTGAAGGCGATGGCCACCAGCCCCTCTTCGGCCAGCGCCTCGACGGCGAGGCCGAGCGCGCCGCCGTGATGGCTGCGGGTGACGCCGACGAAGGCGACGCCCTGGGCGGCCGCCAGTTCCGCCGCCAAGCGCCGGGCGAGGTCCAGCGCCGGGAAGGCCAGGCCATTGCCGGCATCGATCAGCGCCGTCGCGCCATGCCGGGCGAGGATGCGGGGCTCGGCGGCGCCCTCGGCCCGGCCGAGGCGCAGGAAGTCGCAATACTGGGGCACGCGGGAGAGGCCGTGGCTGGCGAGGCCGGCGGCTTCGGCCGCCACCAGGGCCTCGGCGCTGAGACGGGCCATCGCCGCATCCGCGCCGGCGCGGCGCAGCGCCGCTTCCGCCAGCGCGCCCGCCTCCTCCAGCGACATGCCCTGCGCCGCGATATCCGCCCGTTCCGTCATCAAGCCCCGTCCGATCCCATGCTCATCACCGGCTTTAACGGAAATCCATCTCCGCAGGAACAGCAGGGCCCGAAAACGAGAAAGGCCCTTCCAGTCGCCTGGAAGAGCCGTTCATGCGTTCCGCGTTGCCGCCCGTATCAGCGGTCGGCGGCCTCCGCGAGTTCCAGGAGCGCCGCCCCATCGCGCCGGACCCGGGCGATGGAGAAACCGCCGCAAGCGGCGTTGTCCAGGACGTTCTCATCCGGCGCCACCACGTCGAGCTTCGCGCGGACACGGCAGACCAGGGTGGTCGCCACACGAGGCGAACCGCCGTTCCAGCGGCGGATGGCCTTTTCCCAATTGCCCGTCTGTTCGTAGTGACGGCGCAGCTTGGCCGCGGCCCACATGGTGGCGGTGCGCGGATCGAGCGGCCAGTCGCTGCTGCGGGCGTGAACCCGGGCATTGACCTGGACGCAACCGGCCATCAGGGACTGGCCGGTCCGGCGGCCATTAGCCAGGAGGCGGCGTGCCTCGGCCTTGGTCTCCGGATAATAGGAACGACCACCGATATTCAGCGCATTCGCGTGCAGGCCGGATTCGGCGAGCGCGATGGAGACCAACAGGCCATGCGGCAGGTGGTTCGCGGCTTCCGCATCGCGCGCGGCGATCAGGCAGGCCGCGCGAGGATCGGCGGGGCTTTGCCCATTTGCGGTTTCGGCGGCGATGCGGGCCGATTCGTCGAGGTCATCGACCCCGGCACGAGCGACAGAAGGCGTGGCGAGCATCAGCCCGCCGATCAGACCATACGCAACCATGCGCCGGGTCGGGGTGGTGTGAGGGCGCTTGACCGAGGCCCTCACAGGAAAGGCACCACGCTGCATCGAAGGCGAGGAGCCCGCGGGACGTCGCCGATGCGGGGGCATCGACTGGCGGAACGCGGAAGTCATGCGGGTTCCGCTACCATCGGCTAAGTGAGCAAGTAAACCCCAAAGCGCCTCTTGCGCGGATCACAAGCCCTTCACCGGGCTAATTTCGATCACATTTGCGTGATTTCTGTCACGTCTTGACCTTCCGCATCCCGCGACAAACCTGACATTGTATGGCCGAGCTTAATCACCCCACGCGCTGGATCGCTGCTAAACCCGAGGGGCTGTATTGCATCCCAGGCGGGTTCTACATCGACCCGGTGAGGCCCGTGGAGCGGGCAGTGATTACTCATGGCCATGCCGACCATGCCCGCGCGGGCCATGGCGCGGTGCTGGCGACGCCCGAAACGGTCGCCATCATGAAGGCCCGTTTCGGCGAGGGCGGCACCAGCTTCCAGGCCCTCCCCTATGGCCAGACCATTGGTCTGGGCGGCGTTTCGCTTCGGCTCGTGCCTGCCGGGCATGTGCTCGGTTCCGCGCAGGTGGTGTTGGAGTATGGTGGCGGCCGCTTCGTCGCCTCGGGCGACTACAAGCGCCAGCCGGACCCGACCTGCGCCCCTTTCGAGGTGGTGCCCTGCGACGTTTTCGTCACCGAGGCGACCTTCGCCCTGCCCGTCTTCCGCCATCCGGCGCCGGAGGGTGAGATCGCCCGCCTCCTGGCCTCGCTCGAGCTTTTCCCCGAGCGGGCGCATGTCGTGGGGGCCTATGCGCTCGGCAAGGCGCAGCGACTGATCGCACTTTTGCGTCAGGCGGGCTGGGACAGGCCCGTCTATCTCCATGGCGCGCTCCAGACGCTCTGTTCACTTTACGAGGCGCATGGCGTGCCGCTCGGTGAGTTGCGGCCGGTGCCGCCGGCGGCGCGGGGCAGCGGCGGCGGGCTGGGGGGCGAGGTGGTTCTGGCCCCGCCCTCGTCTCTCGCCACCGCCTGGGCGCGGCGCCTTGCCGAGCCGCTCACGGCGGCGGCCAGCGGCTGGATGCGGGTGCGCCAGCGGGCCAGGCAAGGCGGCGTGGAACTGCCGCTCATCATCTCCGACCATGTGGACTGGCCCGCCCTCAATGCCACGATCGACGAGGTGGGCGCCCCCGAGGTCTGGATCACCCATGGCCGGGACGATGCGCTGATCCACGCTTTGGCCCAGCGCGGCATCCAGGGCCGGGCCCTGGCGCTGATCGGGCTTGGCGAAGGCGAGGATGAGGAGCCCGCGGCGGCATGAGCCTCACCACCTTCGCCGATCTGCTGGAGCGGCTCGTCTTCTCCCCCGGCCGCAATGCCAAGCTCGCGCTGATCGAGCATTGGTTCGAGACCACGCCGGACCCGGAGCGCGGCATCGGCCTGGCGGCGCTGACGGGCGAGTTGGCCCTGCGCGGCGCCAAGCCCGCCATGATCCGCGACCTGGCGGCGAGCAGGACGGACCCAGTGCTCTTCGCCCTCTCCTACGACTATGTGGGCGACCTGGCCGAGACCGTCTCGCTCATCTGGCCCGAACCCGCGCCCGGTAGCACCCCCAATGCGGAACTCACGCTGATGGAGGTGGTGGAAGGGCTGGAGACCACGCCCCGCGCCGCCTTGCCCGATCTCGTGGCCCGCTGGCTCGACGGGCTGAACCCCGGCGCGCGCTTCGCCTTGCTCAAGCTCGTCACGGGCGGGTTGCGGGTGGGCGTCTCGGGCCGGCTGGCCCGCGTGGCCCTGGCGCAATGGAGCAAGCAGCCGGTCGAAGAGATCGAGGAGGTCTGGCACGGGCTCGCGCCGCCCTATGAGCCGCTTTTCGCCTGGCTCGATGGGCGGACGGCACGGCCCGAGACGGGCGATGCGCTGGTCTTCCGGCCGATGATGCTCGCGCATCCCCTGCCCGATGAGGGCTGGCCCTCGATCACGCCCGATGCCTGGCGGGCGGAGTGGAAATGGGACGGCATCCGCGCCCAGGTGGCGCTCGGCAAGGGCGGGCCGCGCCTCTGGTCCCGCACGGGCGAGGATGTGGCCAATGCCTTCCCCGACGTCGCCGCCGCCCTCTCGGAACTGCCGCCCGCCGTGCTGGATGGCGAACTTCTGGTGCTGCATGACGGCGTGGTCGCGCCATTCTCCGACCTGCAGCAGCGGCTGAACCGAAAGAGCGTGAGCCCCAAGCTGATGCGCGAGCATCCGGGCTGGCTGCGGGCCTATGACATGCTCTTCGATGGCGAGGAGGATCTGCGCGCCTTGCCCTTCATCGAGCGCCGCGCGCGGCTGGAGGCCTGGATGGCGCGGCTGAGGCCCAACCGGATGGATCTCTCGCCCCTCGTGCCCTTCGAGACGCCGGAGGAACTGCGCGAGCTTCAGAAAGGCGCGCGCGACGCCTCGGTCGAGGGGCTGATGCTCAAGCGCGCGGATAGCCCCTATGTCGCCGGCCGCGTGACGGGCCTGTGGTGGAAGGCCAAGCGCGCGCCCCTCACCGCCGATTGCGTGCTCATGTATGCCCAGCGCGGGCATGGCAAACGCTCATCTTTCTATTCCGACTACACTTTCGGCGCCTGGACCGAGGGGGAGGATGGCGCGCCGCTGCTGGTGCCGGTGGGCAAGGCCTATTCCGGCTATACCGACCAGGAACTGCTCTGGCTTGATCGCTGGATCAGGAACAACACGACCGCCCGCTTCGGCCCGGTGCGCGAGGTGGAGAAGCAGCTCGTGCTGGAAGTGGCCTTCGACGCCGTTCAGGCCAGCGGGCGGCATCGCTCGGGGGTGGCGATGCGCTTCCCCCGCATCCTGCGCATCCGCACCGACAAGCCCGCGGCCGAGGCCGACCGGCTGGAGACGCTCCAGGGCTTCATCGTCTGAAGCGATAGCGCGCAAGGTAGCAATGCCGCGCCTGCCTTCCCACATCGGAGGGCAAGGAGTATCTCCATGACCAAACTTTCGATCCTCGATCTCGTCCGTGTCACGGACACGGGCTCCCCCCGTATCGCGCTCGACAATGCCCGCGACCTCGCAGCGCACGCGGAAAACTGGGGCTACGAGCGTTTCTGGGTGGCCGAACACCACAATATGCCCGGCATCGCCAGTGCGGCCACCTCGGTGGTCATCGGCCATATCGCGGCGGGCACCAGCAAGATCCGCGTCGGCGCGGGCGGCATCATGCTGCCGAACCACGCGCCGATGGTGATTGCCGAGCAATTCGGCACGCTGGCCCATCTCTACCCCGGCCGCATCGACCTCGGCCTCGGCCGTGCGCCGGGGACGGATCAATATACCGTCCGCGCGCTGCGCCGCTCGCTCGACAATAGCGACCGCTTCCCCAATGACGTGATGGAGCTGCAGGCCTATTTCTCCAAGGATCAGACGGGCATGCGCGTGCAGGCCATCCCGGCGCCGGGCACCGAAGTGCCGATCTGGATCCTCGGCTCCAGCACCTATGGCGCGCAGCTCGCGGCGGAGCTGGGCCTGCCCTATGGCTTCGCCTCGCATTTCGCGCCCGACGATCTCTTCAACGCGATGCGCATATATCGCGAGCGGTTCAAGCCCTCGGAATATCTCGATAAGCCGCACGCGATGGTGGGCGTGAATATCGTCGCCGCCGAGACGGACGAGGAGGCGCGGCGCCTGGCCACCACGCAGCTCATGTCCTTCACCGGCATTTTCCGTGGTGCGCGGGGGCTCAGCAAGCCGCCCATCGAGGATATCGAGACCTATTGGTCGCCGATGGAAAAGGCGCAGGTGATGCGCATGCTCGGCTGCTCGATCCATGGTTCGGTCGAGACGGTGCGGGCGGGCATGGCCTCGCTGGTGAAGGAGACGGGGGCGGACGAGCTGATGATCGTCTCTGATGTCTACGACCACCAGAAGCGCCTGCGCTCCTATGAGCTCATCGCCGAGGCCGGTGCGGGCCTGGGGGCACAATTGGAAAATGCCGCCCTGGCCTGAACCTCAGTCGCGCAGGTTCTCGCGCATGGTGGTGCCGGAATAGGCGGTGCGGAGCAATCCGCGCCGCTGCAGCTCCGGCGTGACCATCCGGGCGAATTCCTCGAACATGAGCGGCGAAACGGTGGGCCAAAGGATGAAGCCGTCGCAGCCCCCCGCCTCGAAAAGCTCCTGCATCTGGTCGGCGACGCTCGAAGGCGTGCCGACCACCAGGCCGCGAGGGCGGCGCGCGGCCTCGGCGAAGGAGATGCCTTCGGATTTCATCATCTGCACCACGCGGTCCTGCGAACCCTTGATGCCCTGATTGCCCTGGGCGGCGGCGAGCGAGGCCGTATCCTTGTGCTTGCTGAGATCGGCGCCGAGCATGGCCGAATTGGTGGCCAGCACGATTTCGGGGTCGGCCAGCGAATGCAGGTATTCCGCCTTCTCCCTGGCGATGGATTCCGTCTCTCCCACCACGATGCCGATGGAGGGCAGGATGAGGCAGTCGCCCGGCGCCCGGCCGGCGGCGACCACCCGGGCCTTGATGTCGTCATAGAAGGCGATGCTGTTCGCCTTGTCGTTATTCGAGGCGAAGACCGCCTCGGCCCAGCGCGCCGCGAATTGCCGCCCGCGCTCCGAGGCACCGGCCTGGAGGAAGACCGGCCGCCCCTGCGGGCTGCGCGGCATGGCCAGCGGGCCGCGCGTGCGGACGTATCGGCCCTCATAATTCGCGTAATGCACCTTGGCGGGATCGGCGAAATAGCCCGCCTCGCGATCGAGCACGAGCGCGTCTTCGTCCCAGGAACTCCAGAGCGCGCAACAGGCTTCGAGAACCTCGTCGGCCTGGTCGTAGCGCGTCTCCTTGGGCGGGAGGGCATCGAGGCCGAAATTCCGCGCCTCGAGTTCGGTCGCCGAGGTCACGATATTCCAGGCCGCGCGCCCGCCGCTCAGATGATCGAGCGAGGAGAGCATCCGCGCGATCAGATAAGGGTGCTGGAAGGTCGTCGAGAGGGTCGCGCCCAGGCCCAGATGCTTCGTCGCGCGCGCCATCAGCGGCAGGACCATCATCGGGTCGAGATAGCTGATCTGGCCGCCCTTCTCGACATAGGTCGCGAAACTGCCGCGATGGATGTCCGGGATGCCGAAAGTGTCGGCGAAGAAGCAGCCGTCGAACATCGCGTGTTCGAGCACCTTGGCCAGATACTCGTAGCGGCCGGGGAGAAGATGTCGTCCAGATCCGCCGCCGGGTGCCGCCAGCCGCCGGGCAGGCTCGCGGTCGGGCCGGTCTTCAGATAGGCGACGAGTTTCATCCGGCGCTGCGCCATGCCTGATCCCCCGCGATGGACAAGCCCGAGCCTGCGGGAGCCTCGGCGCATCGTCGAGAGGCCGGAACACGCGCATCACGCCCTTCCAAACCAGGATCGCCGCCAAAACGGGCAGGTTGCGGAAGCCATGGGCGGCCGAGGACTTGGGGCACCCAATTTGACCAAATCCACAGTTTAGATTGACCAAACGGCAATTACTGCCATAGCGTCCCCCCGGCTAGGCCGCCCCCGCGGCCAAGCCGATACAGGATGAGGTCTAAGAATGAACCGCCGCCATTTCCTCCAGGCCACGGGCGCGCTCGCGGGCGCCGTCGCCATGCCCTCGCTCGTCGCCGCGCAGGGCCAGCGGGTGCTGAAATTCATCCCGCAGGCCGATCTGGCGGTGCTCGACCCGATCTGGACCACGGCCTACGTCACCCGCAACCACGCCTATATGGTCTTCGACACGCTCTTCGGGATGGACGCCAACCTGCGCCCCGTGCCGCAGATGGCCGAGGGCGCGGTCTCGGAGAATGACGGCAAGACCTGGAAGATCACGCTGCGCGAGGGCCTCGTTTTCCATGACGGCGAGAAGGTAACGGCGAAGGACTGCGTCGCCTCCATCCAGCGCTGGGGCAAGCGCGACGCCTTCGGCCAGGCGCTGATGGCCGTGACCGACGAGCTTTCGGCCGCCGATGACAAGACCATCGTTTTCAAGCTGAAGGCACCCTTCCCGCTCCTGCCCAATGCGCTGGGCAAGGCGCCTTCGCTGATGTGCGCCATCATGCCCGAGCGCCTGGCCAAGACCGACGCCTTCACCCAGATCACCGAGATGGTCGGCTCCGGCCCCTTCCGCTTCAAGGCGGATGAGCGCGTCGCCGGCGCCCGCGTGGTCTATGAGAAATTCGCCGGCTACAAGCCGCGCGAAGGTGCCCCGGGTTGGACCGGCGGCGCCAAGGTCGTGCATTTCGACCGCGTGGAATGGAATGTGGTGCCCGACCCCGCGACGGCCGCCGGCGCGCTGCGCAGCGGTGAGGCCGATTGGTGGGAATACCCCCTGCATGACCTGCTGCCGATGCTCCAGCGCGGCAATAGCGTGCGCGTCGAGATCACCGACCCCACCGGCCTCATCCCCACCATGCGGATGAACACCCTCTCCAAGCCCTTCGACAATCCCGCCATCCGCCGCGCGCTGATGGGCGCGATCGTGCAGAAGGATTTCATGGAGGCCCAGGTCGGCGACAACCCGAAGCTCTACAACACGGGCGTCGGCGTCTTCTGCCCCAATACTCCCATGGCCAATACCGAGGGCCTGGAGGTCATCACCGGCCCGCGCGACCTCGACAAAGTCAAGGAAGCCATCAAGGCGGCCGGCTATAACGGCGAGAAGGTCGTCATGCTCGCCGGGCAGGACGTGCCGAACGTCAAGAATGCCTGCGACGTCGCGGCCGACATGATGCGCCGCGTGGGCCTGAACGTGGATTACCAGGCGGTCGACTGGGGCACCGTCATCCAGCGCCGCTCGAACCGCGAGAGCACCGACAAGGGCGGCTGGAGCTGCTACTGCTCCTCCTGGGGCGGTATGGACCATCTGGACCCCGCCGGCCATCTCATGCTGCGCGGCAACGGCTCCTTCTTCGGCTGGCCGACCAGCGAGAAGCTGGAGAGCCTGCGCAACGACTGGTTCGCCGCACCCGATCTGGCGGCCCAGAAGAAGATCGCGGGCGATATCCAGAAGCAGGCGCTCACCGTCGACGCGCCCTACCTGCCCTTCGGCCAGTATATCCAGCCGACGGCCTTCCGCTCCTCCATCGAGGGCGTGCTGCCGGGCTTCGCGACCTTCTGGAATGTGAAGCGGGCTTGAGAAAACTCCGGGGGAAGGAATTCCCCCATCGACGTATACGTCGATCCCATCTTTCTCCTGGCTAATGGGCGCCGGGGGCCAGGACCAGTTCCACCCCGGCGGCATCCAGAGCGGCCGCAAGAGAGCCCACAGGGGCCTTGTCGGTCACGAGGCGCGTCACGCGGGACATTTCGCAGAGCGGGAAGAGCGCCTGGCGCGAGAACTTCGTCGAATCCGCCAGCAAAGTTACGCTCTCGGCCTGCGCGATCATTGCCCGGGCGATCTCGGCCTCCGCGACGTCGAAATCTGCCGGACCCTGAGGGAGAAGCGCGCCGACCGTCAGCACCGCATGCGCCGGGCGGAACTCCGCGATCTGCCGCAGCACCATCGGGCCCACATTCTCGCCCGCCTCATGCCGGTGTTCGCCGCCGAGCAGAAACACTTGGTTGCCCCCGCCCCGCGTCATCAACTGCGCGATGCCCACCGCATTCGTGATCACCGTCAGCCCCGTCCGCTGCGCCAATTCGCCCGCGAAAGCGATGGTCGTCGAGCCGGTGTCGATGAAGAGCGTATCCCCCGGCGCGAAAAGCCCCGCCGCCCGCCGCGCGATGGCGCGCTTGGCCTCGAGCTGCTCCACCATCCGCAGCCGGAACGCGCCCTCGCCCACGCTATCGGGCAGCGCCGCGCCGCCGTGGTATTTCCGCAGCCGGTTCTGCTCATGCAGCGCCGTCAGATCGCGCCGGATGGTTTCCTGCGAGGTCTCAAGCCGCTGCGCCAGTTCCTCCACCGAGAGGCGCTGATGCTCCAGCAGCAATTCGACGATGCGGTCGCGGCGATCGGTCACGCGCATGGGGGTTTCCTCGAAGCAGCCTCTTCTGTGACGCCCGCCGAGCCCTCGCGCAAGCTCAGGCCCATCCCCGGCTGCGCCTGACCGCCTCGGCGAAGCGCGCATGCAGGGCCGGTGGCAGCAGCGCATTGGGCAGCGCCTCGTCGAAGCCGCCCATCGGCGGCACCTCGCCCCGGGCGGCGAGGCAGAGATGCGCGAGGCCGAGCGCCGTCATATCCGCCTCGCGCGAGACCATGATCGGCGCGCCCACCGCATCGGCGAGGAACTGCCGGAAATAGCCGCTGCGCGTCAGCCCGCCATCGATGGCGATGCGCGAGACGCCGCCCATCGCGGAGCGGAAGGCCGCCACCAGCTCCGCCGCGCGCATCGCGATGCCTTCCAGCACCGCGCGGCGCAGATCGGCCGCCGAAGTGGCGAGATCCATCCCGATCCATAGCCCGCGCGCCGAGCGGTCCCAGTGCGGGGCGCCGAGCCCGGCCTGGGCGGGGATGAAGACGATGCCGCGCTCCAGCGCGCTCGGCCCCTCGAAATCATCCAGCGCGGCATGGTCCGGAAGCAATCCGATCTCGCCCAGCCATTCGATCGCCGCACCCGCGGTGAGAATGCCGCCATCCAGCGCATGAACCGGCGCCTGGCCGCCGATCTGCCAGCCGAGCGTGGGCAGCAGCCCATCGGCGCGGCCGCCTTCGGAGGGCAATGCGCCCAGCACGCCCAGCGCGAAGGCGCCGGTGCCGAAGGTGATCTTCATCTCGCCCGCCGCGCGGCAGCCCTGGCCGAACAGCGCCGCCTGCTGATCCACGATGGCCGCCGTCAGCCGCGCCCCCTTGGGCGTGGTGCCGAAATCGCCCGTGCAGGGGCCGATGGGCGGCAGGCATTCGACCGGCACGCCGAAGCCCTCGCAAAGCCGCGTATCCCATTGTCCCGTCGTGACGTCCATCAGGCTGGTGCGCGAGGCGGTGGCGATATCGGTCATCGCCACCCCCGTCAGCCGCGCGCGAAGAAAGGTATCGCTGGTGCCGAGGCGCAGACGCCCCGCCTTCAGAAGTTCCCTGGCGCCATCGGCATTGTCGAGCAGCCAGCGCAGCCGGGTCGCGGCGAAATACGGGTCCAGCGGCAGGCGGGCGATAGCGAGCGTCAGCGCCTCCAGCCCCGCCGCGCGCAGCGCCGGCATGGAATCGCTGGTGCGCTCGTCCTGCCAGACCAGGGCATGGTGCAGCGGGCGCAACGTCTCGGCATCCCAGGCCAGGACCGTCTCGCCCTGATTGGCCAGCGCGATCTCGTCGCCCTGCCCGGCCAGCGCGGCCAGTTCCGTCACATGCCGGGCCAGTTCCTCCGCATCATGCTCCACCCAGCCGGGCTGCGGGCGGATCTGGCGATGCACCCGGCGCCCGGCTTCAGCGAAGCGCCCATCCTCCCACCAGAAAGCCTTGGAGGAGGTCGTGCCCTGGTCGATGGCGAGAATACGCATCAGTCGAGCCTCACCTCAATCTGCCTCGCCGCACGAAGGCGGCGGCACGGAACCTCGATGGTGATGCGCCGCTCGGGCAGCGCGCTCACCGGCTTCTCCTGCACGACCTTGCCATCGGCCAGCACGCGCAGCATGCCGCGCTTCGCCCGCTCGGCCCGGGCTTCGAAACGCAGCGTCTCGCCCACGGGGCTCGCGCGCTGCGGCGTCACCCAGCGGAGCTTGCCGCCCGGCGCGATGGCGAGCGGCGCCTCAGGCAGAGCGCCCGCCAGCGACTGGTGGATGAACCCCGCCGTGCGCCGCGCCTCGAGCGCCACCGCGCCCGAATGCTCCACCGGCCGGCGCAGGTTGCCGGAGGCGAAGAAGGCGGGGTCCGAGCAGCGGCCGAAATTGTCGATCGCCGGGCCGCCCGTGGCCTGATCCACCGCGAGATGGCTCACTCGCAGCAGCGCCGCCTCGGGGACGAATTTGCCGGAGACGATGACGCCATCGCAGGAGATATGCTCCTCCCTGCCCCCGCGCTCGACCACCACGCCCGTCACGCGCTCCTTCCCCTCGATGCGCAGCAGCCGCGTGCCCGTCAGCACCGGCACGCCGAGAAGCGTGCGGGTGAGCAGGTCGGCCGGCTGGCGCGCGGTGATGCGGGGGGCTTCCTCGATCATCGCGACTGGCTTGATCTTCCCATGCCGCGCCGTGAGCAGGGCCGAGAAGCTGACAAGCTCCGTCCCCAGCACCACCGGGCGCCGGAAAGGCACCACGCCACCCGCCATGACCAGTTCCTGAAAGGCGCCCGTGCTCATCACGCCCCAGGGGCGGCTGCCGGAGAGAAGGCGCGCGCTGCGCGGCATCTCGCGGATGCCGGTCGCGAGCAGCACGCGCTTCGCCCGGCGCTCCTCCATGCCGTGCCGGGTGCTGAGCATGACGCCGCCGCCCGGCAGCAGGGCCGTGACGGTGGTATCGGTCATGATTGGCACGCCCGCCGCCTCGGCCAGCTTTCGCGCATAGACGGGCCCGGTCCAGAGCCGCTGCCTATCCAGCATCCCCCAGCCGAGATGGCCCGCGAAGCGCGGCAGGCCGCCCGGCGTGGGGGTGCGCTCGACGACGAGAATGTCCTTCACCCCCGCCTCGCGCAGGCTGCGGGCGGCGGTGAGCCCGGCGGGGCCGGCACCGATGATCAACACGTCATGCATCGGCGTGGCCCCCGATTTTCGCGACGAGGCCGGGCAAGGCGGGCGCCGCGATCTCCATCACCCGGCGGGTGCAGTAGAAGCCCTGACAGCGGCCCATCATGCAGCGCGTGCGGCGCTTGAGGCCGCCGATATTGCCCGCCGGCATCGGGCCGGTGAGGGCGGCGCGGATTTCGGCCTCAGTGACCATCTCGCAATGGCAGACGATGCTGCTGCGGCCATCCTCCTGCCAGGGGCGTGGAAATTCCTCCGTCAAATTAGGCATCATCGGCCAGACCGGCTCGGCGATGGGCTTCAGCGCGCCGAAACGCTCCTCATAGAGCCCCAGCACATGATCGGCGATGCCGAGGCTGCCCGTCAGGCCCGTGGAGCGGATGCCGCCCACCGTGATCCAACCCTGATCCGCGATGGCCTCGACCTGATAATCCTTGAACTGCGTGGCGGGGCGCAGCCCGGCATAGAGCGCCGTCACCGGCTCATCGGCCAGTGCGGGTATCATGCGCCGCCCCTGGGCCAGCAGCCCTTCGAGCATCTCCTGCTCGACGGTGGGAATGACGCGCTCCGGCGTCTCCTCGGCCGTCGGGCCCACCAGCAGGTTACCGAAGGCGGTGCGGCAGATCACCACGCCCTTGGTGCGCTCGTTCGGCACGGGGAGGATGATGGCGCTCGCCAGGCGGGCGGCCGTTTTGTCCATCACCACGAATTGGCCCTTGCGTGGCCGGATCTCGAAGGGTGACGGCCGGGCGATGGCCTCGACGATATCGCCCTGCAGCCCCGCGGCATTGATCACCACCCTCGCCCGCCGTTCACCCTTGCTGGTCGCGAGGCGCCAGACGCCCCCTTCCCGCTCGCCGCCCGTGACATTCGCCCCGCGGAGCAGCGCGCCGCCATTCAGCAGGGCCTGCAGCGCATAGGCATGGGGCGCCGACCAGGGATCGATCACACCCTCGCCCGGCACCAGCAGCCCGCCCTTCACATCGGGCGCGAGATGCGGCTCGCGGGCGCGGACCTCGTCGGCCGTCAGCGCACGGACGTCATGCACGCCGTTCTGATGCGCCGTGGCGAGGATGCCGGGGAGCTTTTCGAGATCGGCCTCGGTCCAGGCCGCCAGAATCGCCGTGGTCGGCAGCAGCTTCAGCCCCAGCCGCTCATGCAGCGCCGTATAGGCCGCATGGCCCGCCACCACGCAGCGATGCTCCAGGCTGCCCGGCGGCGCGTCGAAGCCCGTGTGGAGAATGGCGCTATTGGCCTTGCTTGCCCCGGCCAGCAGGTCCGCATCGCGCTCGATCAGCAGCGTATCGAGCCCCGCGAGGGCGAAGGCGCGGAACAGGGCGCAGCCCACGACGCCGCCACCGATGATGGCGACGTCATGGATAGGCACTTCGGAAACAGGCGGGGCATAGGCAGGTTCGGACATCGGCCTATCTTGGCCGAGGCGGGAATGACCGAACAGTCAAAATTTTGCCCGATCAGTGACCGATCAGCGCATGGCGCTCCAGAGCACGATCCACGAAATCGAGCCGGTCCTGACCCCAGAAAAGCTCGCCCTTCACGACATAGGTGGGGGTGCCGAAAATGCCCAGCTTCTCGGCCTCGGCCAGGTTGCCCTTCCATTCGGCCTCGACCTCGGGCGACGCTTCCGCCTGCACCAGGGGCGGGCCGGCATCGCCGATGGTGGCCAGGGCGATATCGCGAAGCGTCTGAATATCGGCGATGTCCCGGTCCTCGGCCCAGAGCGCGCGCTGCACAGCGAAGGAGAAGGGTGCGGCGTCCAGCCCCGCCTGCTTCACGGCGATCACGGCCTTGGCGGCGATCTCGATGGTGCGGCAGGGGTAGAATTTCGGCTTCAGGTTCAGCGGCTTGCCGAGGAAGTCCCGCCAGCGCTCCAGTTCGAGCGCATGATAGTCCTGTCGCGCCTGATGCCGGGTGCGCAGCGGGATGCCGCCATTGGCTTCGATGACGCGAATGGGGCGGAGAATGAATTGCGCGCCATGCTTCTGCGCGATGGACTGGGCACGCCTGGCGCCGAGATAGGCCCAGGGGCTGGAGATGCCGTAGAACACCTCCAAGGTCAGCGGTTCGGACATTCGATCTTCCCAGCCTTGATCCTGCGCGACTCTCGCGCCTGACAAGGCTGCCACGGGCAGGCGGCGCCGAAAAGCCGCGCGCCCGGTTCCGGCTGACCGACCTTCGGCATCGGGCCGGGCCGACGAGGGAGTTTTTCGCCGGGCCGGCCCGCAGGCCGACGGTCGGTCAGCCTAGTTCACGCCGCCGCCCAGCACCTTGTAGAGGGTGATCAGATTCGCCAGCCGCTCCCGCCGGAGCGTGATCAGGGACTGCTGCGCGGAATAGAGGCTGCGCTGCGCGTCGAGCGTTTCGAGATAGCTGTCCACGCCCGAGCGGAAACGCGCCTCGGATAGGCGATAGCTGTCGGCATAGGCGGCGGTCAGTGCCTCCTGCGCCTTGATCTGGTCCCCATAGGTGCCGCGCGCGGCCAGGGCATCGGCCACTTCCCGGAAAGCCGTCTGCACGGTCTTCTCATAGGTCGCGACCTGGATATTCGTGCGCACCTTCGCCAGGTCGAGATTGGCCTGGTTCGCGCCCCCCGAGAAAATCGGGATATTGATCGTCGGCGCGAAGCTCCAGGCGCCCGAATGGGGCTGGAACAGCCGCGACAGCGCCGGGCCCGAAGTGCCGATGCCGCTGGTCAGCGAGATGGACGGGAAGAAGGCCGCCCGCGCCGCTCCGATATTGGCATTGGCCGATTTCAGCCCGTGTTCGGCCGCCACCACGTCGGGCCGCCGCAGCAGCACCTCCGAGGAGAGGCCCGAAGGCACATCGGCCAGCATGAGCGGCGCATCCATATCCCCCGCCGTCAGCAGATCGGGCGGGAGCGGCTGGCCGAGCAGCAGGGCCAGCGCATTCTCGTCCTGCGCAACGAGACGGGTATATTGCGCCACGTCCGCGCGCGCCGTCTCCGCCTGGGCCTGGGCCTGGCGGAGGGTCAGCGTGGTGGCCGTACCGCCGCGGACGGAGGCGTCGGTCAGGCGATAGGTCTGCTCGCGGCTCGCCAGGGTCTGCCGGGCGAGGTCGAGAAGCTCACGATCCGCCAGCAGCGTCAGATAGGCATCGGCCACCTGCGAGACGAGGGTGATCTGCGCCGCGCGCCGGGTTTCCTCTGCTTGGAGATAGCTCTCGAAGGCCGAACGCGTGAGGCTGCGCACGCGGCCGAAGAGATCCAGTTCCCAGGAGGTGAAGCCCAGCGTCGCCTGCCAGGTGCGGGAGGTGACGCTCGGGCCGACGCGACCTGCACTCGTCAGGTCCAGCGGGGTCTGCTGGTAGGTGACGGTACCGGTGCCGCCGATGCTCGGGAAGAGATCGCCGCGCTGGACGCGATAGGTCGCCTCCGCCTCCGCGACCTGGAGCGTCGAGACGCGCAGATCGCGGTTATTGGCCAGCGCGATCTCGATCGCGCGGCGCATGCCCGGGTCGAGGAAGAATTCTTTCCAGCCGATGGCATCGGCCGCGCGCTCGCCGGTGGCGGGGGTGCCATAGGCACCGCCCGTGGGGAAGGAGGCCGGCACCGGGGCCGCCGGACGGGAATAGTCCGGGATCAGCGAGCAGCCCGAGAGCAGCATCGCCGAGAAGGTCAGCCCGATCGGAAGTCGCATCATGGTCAATGCTCCGCGCCGGCTTGCGCCGGGGCCGCGCTATTGGTGGGCTCCGCATGCCGCTCGCTCAGCCGCTTGGTGCGGAAGAGCCTGAGCACGAGGACGAAGAAGAGCGGCACGAAGAAGATCGCCAGGAGCGTGCCCGCAGCGACGCCGCCGACGATGCCCGTGCCGATCGCGACACGGCCGCCGGCACCCGCGCCGGTGGAGATCGCCAGCGGCACGACGCCGAGCACGAAGGCCATCGAGGTCATCAGGATCGGGCGCAGGCGCTCCTTCGCCGCATGGAGCGCGGATTCGAAGAGGTTCTCACCCTGCTCGAAATGCTCCTTGGCGAATTCAACGATCAGAATGGCGTTCTTCGCCGTCAGACCCACCGTGGTGAGCAGGCCGACCTGGAAGTAGACGTCATTGCCGAGGCCGCGCCCGAAGGTGGCGAGCACGACGCCCAGGATGCCGAGCGGCACCACGAGCATGACCGCGATCGGGATGGCCCAGCTCTCATAGAGCGCGGCCAGGCAGAGGAAGACCACGATCAGCGAGAAGGCATAAAGCGCCATGGCCTGCGAGCCGGCCGCCCGTTCCTGATAGGAAAGGCCGGTCCACTGCACCGAGAAGCCGGGCGGCAGCTGGCTCGCGAGCTTCTCCATCTCCGCCATGGCCTCGCCGGTGCTGCGGCCGGGCGCGGCGGCACCCAGGATCTCGACGGCCAGCGTGCCGTTGTAGCGCGAGAGCTGGGCCGAACCGAGCGTCCAATGCGAGGAGATGAAGGTGTTGAGCGACACCATATTCCCCGCGCTGTTGCGCACGTACCAGCGGCCGAGATCCTCCGGCGTCAGGCGCGATTCGTCATTGCCCTGGAGGTAGACGCGCTTGACGCGGCCACGATCCACGAAGTCGTTGACGTAGCTGCCGCCGAAGGCAGCCGCCAGCGTGCCCGTCACGTCGCTGGTATCGAGCCCGAGGGCGCGGGCCTTCTCCCAGTCGATGTCGAGATTGAGCTGCGGCTCGGCAAGCTGCGTATTGGGGCGGACGGCGACCACGAGATTGCTCTTCTGGGCCGCGCTCAGGAGCTGCCCCATGGCGCCCATCAGCGCCTGCTGGCCGCGCCCCGCCTGATCGACGAGATACATGTCGAAGCCCGAGGCATTGCCGAGTTCAGGCACCGAGGGCGGGATGAAGGCGAAGACCTGCGCCCCCGCATAGCCGCCGAAACGCTGCATGGTGCGCCCGGCGATGGCCGAGGCCGCCTGGCCGGCCTCCTTGCGGAGGGACCAGTCCTTCAGCCGCACGAAGATCAGGCCCATGTTCTGGCCACGGCCGGCGAAGCTGAAGCCGTTGATGGCGAAGACGGCATCGACATCGCGCTGCTCGTCGTGGCGCAGATAGGTCGTCACGTCGTCGAGGGCACGCTGCGTGGCCTCGGCGGTGGAGCCGACCGGCGTCGTCACCTGCATGAGCATCAGGCCCTGATCCTCTTCCGGCAGGAAGGAGGAAGGCAGCTTCGTGTAGAAGAAGCCCATGCCGCCCACGAGCAGGAGATAGACGATCATCAGCCGCAGCGGGCGCTTCGTGATCCCGCCGACGCCGGCGCCATAGCCCTTGGTCATCCGGTCGAAGCCGCGATTGAACCAGCCGAAGAAGCCGCGCTTCTGCGTGCCATGACCCTTGGGGCGCTTGAGGATGGTGGCGCAGAGCGCCGGGGTGAAGACCAACGCGACCATGACGGAGAGCGACATGGCGGAGACGATGGTCAGCGCGAACTGACGATAGATGACGCCCGCCGAGCCGCCGAAGAAGAACATCGGCAGGAACACGGCCGAGAGCACCAGGCCGATGCCGACGAGGGCGCCGGAGATCTGGTCCATTGACACGCGCGTCGCCTCGAGCGGCGACATGTCCGAAGTCTCCATCACGCGCTCGACATTCTCGACCACGACGATGGCGTCGTCGACGAGCAGGCCGATGGCCAGCACCATGCCGAACATGGTCAGCGTGTTGATGGAGTAGCCCGCGAGCGCGAGGATGCCGAAGGTGCCGAGCAGCACGACCGGCACAGCCAGCGTCGGGATGAGCGTCGCCCGGATATTCTGCAGGAAGAGCAGCATCACCAGGAAGACGAGCACCATCGCCTCGATCAGCGTCTTGACCACCTCATGGATGGAGAGACGGACGAAGGGGGTGGTGTCATAGGGATAGGCCACTTCCATTCCCGGCGGGAAGGAGGGCTTTAGGCGCTCGATGGTCGCGCGGACGGCATCGGCCGTATCCATCGCATTGCCGCCCGGGGCGAGCTTCACGCCCAGGCCGGCCGTGGCGCGGCCGTTATACTTCGAGCTGATGGAGAAGCCCTGGGCATCCAGCTCGACCTTGGCGATGTCTTTCAAGCGCAGCTGCGAGCCGTCGGCATTCACCTTGATCAGGATATTGCCGAACTGCTCGGGCGTTTGGAGGTAGGACGGGCCGATGATGGTCGCCGAAATGCCGTAGCCGGGCTTGGAAGGCCGCGCGCCGAGCTCGCCGCTGGCCACCTGCACGTTCTGCGAGGTTATGGCGGCGGTGACGTCGGAGGGCATCAGGCTATAGGCGACGAGCTTCTCGGGATCGAGCCAGATGCGCATGGCATACTGGGCGCCGAAGAGCTGGTAGTCGCCGACGCCGGGCGTGCGGCTGATCGCGTCCTGGATATTGGAGGCGATGAAATCGGCGACGTCATTGCTCGTCAGGCTCTCATCCGAGGAGGTGAAGGCCATGACGAGCAGGAAGTTGTTGGTCGCCTTCGCCACGCGAATGCCGGCCTGCTGCACGGTCTGCGGCAGGCGCGGCGTCGCGAGGGAGAGCTTGTTCTGCACCTGCACCTGCGCCACGTCCGGGTCCACGCCCTGGGCGAAGGTGAGGGTCATGGTCGCCGTGCCGTCACGGTTGCTCGTCGAGGAGAAGTAGATCAGCCCGTCGAGGCCGCTCATCTGCTGCTCGATCGGCTGGACGACCGTGTTCTGCAGCGTCTCGGCCGAGGCGCCGGCATAGGAGGCGGTGATCTGGATCGCGGGGGGCGCGATGGTCGGATATTGCGCGATGGGGAGCGAATTCACCGCGATCAGGCCGCCCAGCATGATCACGATGGCCACCACCCAGGCGAAGACCGGGCGGACGATGAAAAAGCGCGACATGGCTGGTCCTCAGCCTCCGACGTTCGCGCGGGCCGAGGCGGCGGCCCCTTGGGCACCCTCCTGCTGCTTGCGGTCGAAATCCTCGGGCGTCATCTCGGTCACCTGCGGCTTGGCGCCGGGGGCGACGCGCTGGAGGCCGTCGACGATCAGGCGGTCGCCCTGCTGGAAGCCGCCATTGACCAGCCATTTATTGCCAACGGCGTGGCCGATATCGAGCATGCGCTGCGCGACGGTGCCGTCGGCCTGCACCACCATGGCGACCGGCTGGCCCTTCACGTTGCGCGTCACGCCCAGCTGCGGCACCAGCAGCGCGTTCTGAGCGACGCCCTCCTCGATCCGCTCGCGGACGAACATGCCGGGCATGAGCGTCCCGTTCGGGTTCGGGAATTCGGCGCGCAGCGTCACGGCGCCCGTGCCGCTATCGACCGTGACCTCGGAGAATTGCAGCTTGCCGGCCAGGGGATATTCCGTGCCGTCCTCGAGCGTCAGGCGCACTTCGGCCTTGCCGTCATCGGTGCGGCGCAGGCGCCCGGCCTCCATCTCGCGGCGCAGGCGCAGCAGGGTGGTCGAGGGCTGAGTCACGTCGACATAGATCGGGTCGAGGCGGGTGATGGTGACGAGCGCCTGGGTCTGCCCCGAGGTGACGAGGGCGCCGACGGTCAGGTTGGCGCGGCTGGCGCGGCCGGTGATGGGCGCCGAGAGCGTGGTGTAGTCGAGGTTGATCTGCGCCGTATCCACCGCCGCCTTGGCGGAGGCGACATCGGCCTCGGCCTGCTTCTGCGTGGCGACGGCATTGTCGTAGTCGAGCCGGCTGACCGCGTTCTGCGCGACGAGGGGGCGATACTTGTTCACCGTCAGCCGCGCGGAAGCCAGGGTCGCCTCGGCCTTGGCGAGCGAGGCCTGGGCGGAGGCGAGTTCGGCGCGATAGGGCGCCGGGTCGATCTGGAAGAGCTTCTGGCCGGCCTGCACCAGCGCGCCCTGCTCGAAGAGCCGCTCGCGGAGCACGCCATTGACCTGCGGGCGGACCTCGGCGGTCTCGAAGGCGGTCACGCGGCCGGGGAGAACGGTCGTCAGCGTGACGGGCTGCTGCTTCAGGGTGAGCGCGACCACCTGCGGCGGGGGAGCCTGTGGAGGCTGGCCCTGCGCCTGGGCCTTTTGCTCGTCGCAGGCGACAAGGCTCAGCCCCGTCAGGCCGAGGGCGAGCATGCCGGCCAGCCGGCGCGCCACCAGAGGCTTGTCCCGTCCGGAGCGCGGGTCAATCTGCGTCATCTTAGGCTTCCTGATTCTGGCATCATTGCCTGTTGACCGGAAACTGATTAGTTTCCACGTAAACGTCAAGTCACACGCTGCGCCGCAGCAATGAGGGAATGGCGGGGCGGATTTGCAAGCCTGACCCCATTGTCTTGGTACGAAAAGTTACACAGCCTGCTTCGGCAGCGCCAACAGGAAGGAAGTCAGTGACCGCAGATTCCGCCCCCTTCTCCGCGACCATGCCCGCCGGATCGGCCGAGGGTCAGGACAATCGCGAGCGGCTGCTCAATGCGGCCGAGGCGGTGTTTCTGGAGAACGGCTTCCAGGTGGCCACGATGGATGCCATCGCCAAAGCGGCCGGCTGCTCGAAGAAGACGATCTACAAGGCCTTCGCCTCGAAGGAGGAACTCTTCTTCGGCGTCCTGAGCCGGGGCAAGAAGGCGATCCTGTCGCTGAAAATCTCCGATACATTGCCCCCCGAGGAGGCCCTGGCGGATTTCGTCTGCCGCGCCGCACGATATATCCTGGCACCTCATCACATCGCCGTGGAGCGGATGGTGCTGGGCGAATACACGCGCAATCCGGCCCTGATGCGCATGGCGCAGGCGGAATGGTCTCAGATCACGGAATTTGCGCTGGAAATCTACCTGCGCGACCTGGGCGAAAGCGGGCAATACGAGTTCGGCCCGCCGCGCGAGGCCTCGCACCTTCTCATGGGCATGGCGATCGGCGCCTTCCATCACGAGATCCAGGCCGGGATGCGGGAAGAGATACCGGATGAGGAGGTGAGCGCCCGGGCCCGGCGTTCCGTGGAGATTTTCCTGGCCGGAACGCGCCGCGCCTAGCAGGGCGCGAAGAGAGGCAGGGCGCTTTCGCGGCGCCCTGCCTGTTCAGATCAGAGCGCGCCGCCCTTGCGGCCGGCCATGGCGCCGAGGCGCAGGCGCAGCGCGTTGAGCTTGATGAAGCCCTGCGCGTCGAACTGGTCGTAGGCGCCCTGGTCTTCCTCGAAGGTCACGTGCTTCATCGAGTAGAGGCTGTTGGGCGACTGGCGGCCGGTGACGATCGTATTGCCCTTGTAGAGCTTGAGACGGACTGTGCCGGTAACGCTCTTCTGGCTCTCGTCGACCAGCGTCTGGATCATCCGGCGCTCCGGGCTGAACCAGAAGCCGTTATAGATGATCTCCGAGTAGCGCGGCATCAGGCTGTCCTTGAGGTGCGCGGCCTCGCGGTCGAGCGTGATGCTCTCGATGGCGCGGTGCGCCGTGTGCAGGATCGTGCCGCCGGGCGTCTCGTAGCAGCCGCGCGACTTCATGCCGACGAAGCGGTTCTCGACGAGGTCGAGGCGGCCGATGCCGTTCTCCTTGCCGAGCTGGTTCAGCTTGGTCAGCAGCGTCGCCGGCGAGAGGCGCTCGCCATTGATGCCGACCGCGTCGCCGCGCTCGAACTCGATGGTGATCTCGGTCGCCTTGTCGGGCGCGTTCTCGGGGCTGATCGTGCGCTGCCACACGATCTCATCCGGCGCATCCCAGGGCTCTTCCAGGATCTTGCCCTCGGAGGAGCTGTGCAGGAGGTTGGCATCGACCGAGAACGGAGCCTCGCCGCGCTTGTCCTTGGCGATGGGGATCTGGTTCGCCTCGGCGAATTCGAGCAGCTTGGTGCGGCTCGTCAGGTCCCACTCGCGCCAGGGGGCGATGACCTTCACGTCCGGCTTGAGCGAGTAGTAGCCGATCTCGAAGCGGACCTGGTCGTTGCCCTTGCCGGTCGCGCCATGGGAGACGGCATCGGCGCCGACCTTCTCGGCGATCTCGATCTGGCGCTTGGCGATCAGCGGACGGGCGATTGAGGTGCCGAGCAGGTAGCAGCCCTCATAGAGGGCATTGGCGCGGAACATCGGGAAGACGAAATCCCGCACGAATTCCTCGCGCAGGTCGTCGATGAAGATGTTCTCTTCCTTGATCCCGAGCAGCAGCGCCTTGTCGCGGGCCGGACCAAGCTCCTCGCCCTGGCCCAGATCGGCGGTGAAGGTAACCACCTCGCACTTATAGGTGGTCTGGAGCCACTTCAGGATCACGCTGGTGTCGAGCCCGCCGGAATAGGCGAGAACGACCTTCTTCACATCCTTGACGCTCATGGTCGGTCCTTTGGCGATCGCCCTCCAGGCAGGAGGGGCGGGTAGTCGGGCGAGCGGCGCCAGGATGGGCGCACGGCCGGTATTGAGGGCGCGGAACATGCCTCCGGCCGGGTGGATAGGCAAGGCGGAAGGCCGAGATGGCGCGGTTTTACCGCTTGCATGGCTCCTTCGCGGACCCGGCCGGGGCGAAGGAAGGCTGGCGCCGGGCGCGGCAAGGGTCTAGGGGCGATGCATGACCCTTTCTTCGCGCCCCCACGCCCTTCTCCTGGCGCTCGCCGCCGCCCTGCCGCTCGCGGCCGGCCCCGCCATGGCCCAGAATTTCGACAATTCCGGCCCGCCCGGTGGCCGCGGCACCGCCCTGCCCCCGCCGGACCTGGTCAATCCGCCGCGCTTCGACACGCCCTCCAGGCCCGAACAGCCGCAGACCACGGCCCCCCGGCCGAACCCCGGCACCACGCCTGGCGCCGCGCCCGCCACCCAGCCCCGCGGCGGTATTGCGCAGCCGCAGCAAAATTCTGCGCCGGCCACGCGCTAACATAGGTTAATCCTCGATTTTTCCGGCACGAATTGTGTCGTGAACGTGGCAACCCCCCTTTGTGCACCGCGTTTTAACGATACGGGTGCCGGGCTTTCGAAGGCGGAAGACGGGGGGCACCTGTATCATCGGGTGTCCCAATGGCAGTGCTCTTCGTCACCAGCGAGTTCGCTGACTTCGCGAAGGCCGGCGGATTGGCTGATGTCGCGGCGAGCTTGCCGCGTGCCTTACGCCGGCGCGGTCTCGATGTCAGGGTGATGCTTCCGGCACTCCCGGAAGTGCTGGAAGCAGGTCTGCCGATCCAGATCGTCGCCGCTCTTCCCGGCCATGCCGGTATCGAACCCTGCCTCATCGGGCAGATGCGTACCCCGGACGGGCTGATCGTCTACCCTGTCCTCGCCCCTTCCCTCTATCAGCGCCCGGGCACGCCCTACCTCACGCCGGAAGGGCATGACTGGCCGGATAACGACCTGCGCTTCGCCCGTCTGGCGCTGGCCGCCGCCGCCATGGCGCGCGGCCTGCCGGGGCATGACTGGACGCCGCGCCTGCTGCATTGCCATGACTGGCCCGCCGCCCTGGCCCCGGCCTATCTGCGCTGGCAGGGCATCCCGGCGCGCAGCGTGCTGACCATCCATAACCTCGCCCATCAGGGCCTCTTCCCCGCCCATCGCCGTGCGGCCCTCGGCATCCCCGAGGCGGCTTTCGGCATCGAGGGCGTGGAGTTCCACGGCCAGATCGGCTTCCTCAAGGCCGGGCTCTTCTACGCCGACCACGTGACGACCGTGAGCCCGACCTATGCGCGGGAGATCACCACGCCCGAACTGGGCGGCGGGCTCTGGGGCCTGACGCGCGGCCTCGCCGAGGCGGGGCGGCTCACCGGCATCATCAACGGCCTCGACGAGGGGTGGGACCCGGCGCATGACGGCTATCTGCTCGAGCCCTATGACGCCAACCGCCTCGCGGTGAAGCGCCGCATCGCCGACCGGCTGCGCACCAGCCTCTGCCTCCGCCCCTCCAACGGCCCGCTCTTCGGCATGACCTCGCGGCTTGTGCATCAGAAGGGTATCGACCTGGTCGCGGAATGCGCCGAGGCCATCGTAAACCGGGGCGGGCAGATCGCCATTCTCGGCACGGGCGAGCCGGCGGTCGAGGCGATGCTGCTGCGCCTCGTGCGGCGCCATCGCGGCGCGCTCTCGCTGATGAGCGGCTATAACGAGCCGATGGCCCATCGCGTGCTCGCGGCCAGCGACTTCTACCTCATGCCCTCGCGCTTCGAGCCCTGCGGCCTGACGCAGATGCAGGCCCAGCGTTACGGCGCCCTGCCCATCGCCCATGCGACCGGCGGCCTCGCCGACACGATCGTCGATGGCGAGACGGGCTTCCTTTTCTCCCCCTTCGGTCCGCTGGCCTTCATGCATGCCATCGACCGTGCCTTCACCACCTATCGCGACAAGGACAAGTTCGAAGCCATGCGCCGCGCCGCGATGGGGCTCCAGTTCGACTGGGCCGGCCCCGCAGAAGAATACGAGAACCTCTACCGCACAGTGGCCGGGATCGAGCCCGACCGCCATGGCCGCTCAAGCACCCCGATGCTGCGCGCGGTGAATGCCCTATGAGGCGCATGGAGCCGGGGTCGCCCTTCCCGATGGGCGCCTCGACGACCGAGCGGGGCACCAATTTCGCCATTTTCTCCGACCATGCAGAAGGTGTGGAACTCTGCCTCTTCGATAGCCGGGGCGAGAAGGAAGAAGAACGCATCGCACTCAGCGAATGCACCAACGGCGTCTGGCATTGCCACCTCCCAGGCATTGGCCGCGGCCAGGTCTATGGCTGGCGTGTGCATGGCCCCTGGGCGCCGGAAGCCGGGCATCGCTTCAACCCGAACAAGCTCCTGCTCGACCCCTATGCCCGCCGTCTCGTCGGCGAAATCAAGTGGGATGACGCGCTGCATGCCTATCAGATCGGCGCGGGCGACGATGCCGACCTGATCATGGACGAGCGCGACAGCGCCGCCTTCATGCCGAAGGCCCGTGTCATTCCCAACATGCCATTGACGGCGACGACCAAGCCCAACAGCTCCTGGCCACGCACCGTCATCTACGAAGGCCATGTGCGCGGGCTGACGATGCGCCACCCTTTCGTGCCCGAGGAAGTGCGCGGCACCTTCGCTGCCCTGGGCTCGCCGGCCATGGTGGATCATCTGGTCAAGCTTGGCGTTACCGCGCTCGAATTGCTGCCGGTGCAGGCCTTTACCCAGGATCGCTACCTGCTCGACAAGGGGCTGGCGAATTACTGGGGCTACAACACCCTCTCCTTCTTCGCGCCCGAGCCGCGCTATCTCGGCAATGGCGGGCTGGAGGAGATCGCCATCGCGGTGGACCGGCTGCATCAGGCGGGCATCGAGGTGATCCTCGACGTGGTCTATAACCACACCTGCGAAGGCAACCATCTCGGCCCGACGCTGTCCTGGCGCGGCATCGACAATGCCAGCTATTACCATCTCCTGCCCGGCCAGCCGCGCTATTATGACGACTTCACCGGCTGCGGGAACGCGCTGAACACCAATCATCCGCGCGTGCTGCAGATGATCATGGACAGCCTGCGCCTCTGGTCGACCATCTATGGCGTGGACGGCTTCCGCTTCGATCTCGCGACCACGCTGGGCCGCCGCCCCAACGGCTTCGACCCCGGCCATGCCATTTTCAATGCCATGCTGCAGGACCCTGTGCTGGGCGCACGCAAGCTGATCGCCGAGCCCTGGGATGTGGGGCCGGGCGGCTATCAGCTCGGCAATTTCCCTGCCGGCTTCTCGGAGTGGAATGGCGACTATCGCGACGTGGTGCGTGAATTCTGGGTCGGCGGCGACGGCATGTTGCCCGCCTTCGCCTCGCGCTTCGCCGCTTCCTCCGACCTCTTCAGCGAGGGGCGCCGGCGGCCGTGGTCGAGCGTGAACTTCATCACCGCACATGACGGTTTCACGCTCAACGACCTCGTCTCCTATAACGAGAAGCACAACGAGGCCAATGGCGAGGACAATCGCGACGGCCACGACGACAACAAGAGCTGGAATTGCGGCGTCGAAGGCGAGACCGACGATGCCGAGGTGCTCGACCGCCGCGCCCGGCAGAAGCGCAACCTGCTCGCCACGCTCTTCCTCTCCCAAGGCGTGCCGATGCTGCTGGCCGGCGACGAGATCGGCAATTCCCAGGGCGGCAACAATAACGCCTATTGCCAGGATAACGAGATCGGCTGGATCGATTGGGACAGGCATGACGAGGCCCTGACCGATTTCGTCTCCCGCCTCGCCACCCTGCGCAAGAGCCGCAGCGCCCTCGCCCGCCCGGCCTTCCTGACCGGGGCGCGCAATGAGCGCGGGCAGCCCGACGTCGTCTGGTTCGCCGCCAATGGCGAGCGGATGACCGAAGCGGAATGGAACACGCCGCATGTGAAATGCCTCACCGTGCGTCTCGCGCCCACGGTGGCACGGGAGCCGGCGATGCTGATCATGCTCAACGCGGCCCATCACGGCGTGGATTTCGTCCTGCCCAAGGATGGCCGCCGCAAATGGGAAGCGGTGCTCGACACGGCAGGAAACGCGGAGGGCGAGAAGCGCGGCTCCGGCGATACCTATACGATGGAGGGCCGCTCCCTGATCGTCTGGGAGCAGCGCTGAATGATTACCCCTCTCTTCGGGCCGCAGGTGCAGACCGGCGGCGTGCTGTTCCGTCTTTGGGCGCCGGATGCCCAGGCCGTCTCGCTGAGCCTGCCCGGCGAGGCGCCGAGGCCGATGGGCCTGGCCGCCAATGGCTTCTTCGACCTCTTCGTGGCCGATGCCGGGCCCGGGCAGCGCTATCGCTTCGTCATCGGCGATCTGGAGGTGCCCGACCCGGCCTCCCGCCAGCAGGATGGCGATGTCTTCGGCTGGAGCGTGGTGCCCGCGCCGCTGCCGGAGCCGCGACAGCCCCTGCCTCCCCGCCCCTGGCATGAGGTGGTGCTCGCGGAGTTGCATGTCGGGACCGTCTCCGTCACAGGCGATTACGCAGGGATCGAGGCGCTCCTCGATCACTACGTCGCGGCTGGGATCACGGCGATCGAGTTGATGCCGGTCGCGGATTTCGCGGGCAAGCGCAACTGGGGCTATGACGGTGTGCTGCCCTTCGCGCCCGATGAGGCCTATGGCTCGCCCGCCGCCCTGCGCGCGTTAGTCGATGCCGCGCATGAACGCGGGCTCGGCGTGATGCTCGACGTGGTCTATAACCATTTCGGGCCGGAGGGGAACTTCCTCCCCGCCTATGCGGGCGCCTTCTTCACCGAGGCGCATAAGACGCCCTGGGGCGCGGCCATCGACCTCGACAATCCGCTGGTGCGGCATTTCTTCGTCGAGAATGCCGTGATGTGGCTGAAGGAATACGATTTCGACGGGCTGCGTTTCGACGCCGTGCATGCCTTCATGCAGCCTGGCGGCGACCGGCTGCTGGAAGAGATCGCCGCCGCCTGCCGCGCTGTGAAGCCCGATGCCTGGCTGGTGCTGGAAAACGACAATAACGCCGCCCGCTGGCTGGCCCGCGACGAGGCCGGCAAGCCGCGCTTTTATACGGCGCAGTGGAACGACGACGCGCATCACGCCTTCCATGTCGTCACCACGGGCGAGAAGGCCGGCTATTACAGCGATTATGCCGATGATCCCGTCGCCTCCCTCGCCCGGGCGCTGACCGAGGGCTTCATCTATCAGGGCGAAGCATCGGCCCATCGAGGCGGCACGCCGCGCGGTGAGGTTTCGGCCCATCTGCCGCCCGAGGCCTTCGTGAATTTCGCGCAGAACCACGACCAGATCGGCAATCGCCCACTCGGTGACCGCCTGGCAGGCAACCTGCCGGCCGAGCGGCTGGCGCTGCTGCGGTTCATCCTGCTGCTCAGCCCCGCGGTGCCCATGATCTTCCAGGGCGAGGAGGTCGGGCTTGAGACGCCCTTCCCCTTCTTCTGCGATTTCCAGGGCGATCTCGCCGAGGCCGTGCGAAAGGGACGGGCCGAGGAGTTCTCGGCCTTCTTCGCGGGCGGCGGTGAGAACCTGCCGGACCCGCTGGCCGAGGAGACTTTCACCAGCGCCATCCTGCCGCGCGAGGCGCTCACCGCCGAGGCCGTGGCGCCCTTCCGCGCGCTTGTCGAGGCGCGGCGGCATCTCGTCTGGCCGTTGCTCGCGACACCCTATCGCGGTGCGGCCCTGGAGCGGCACGGCGATGCGCTGCTGCTGCGCTGGCGCTTCGAGGCGGGCACGCTGTGCCTCGCGCTCAATGCTGCCGAGGGCACCGTCACCCTGCCAATGCCGCCCGCCGATGCCATCTCGCTCGGCGAGATCGGCGAGCAGGGCAGCGAGGCGCGGCTCGGCCCCTGGTCGGCCATGGCCTGGGCGGAGAGCGCCTGATGCCGGGCTCCTGGCGCGCGACCTATCGCCTTCAGTTCCATGCCGGCTTCACCTTCGACGATGCGGCGGCCATCGCACCCTATCTCGCGAACCTCGGCATCAGCCATGTCTATGCCTCGCCGATCTTCACGGCGCGGCCGGGCTCGACCCATGGCTATGACGTCACCGACCCGACCAGCTTCAACCCTGAACTGGGCGGGGAAGAAGGCTTCCGCCGCCTCTCGGCCGCGCTGAAGCGCGAGGGGCTGGGCCTGCTGATCGACATCGTGCCGAACCACATGGCGACCCATGCCGATAATGCCTGCTGGATGGCGGCGCTCTCGGCCGGGCGCCGCGGGCCGGCGGCCGATATTTTCGACATCGACTGGGACGCGCATCCGAAGGTGCTGCTGCCCGTGCTGGGCGATACGCTGGCCAATAGCCTCGCCCAGGGCGCGCTGAAGCTCGATCTCGATGCCGAGCGCGGCTGGATCACCATCAGCGCCTATGACGGCGCCCATGCCTGGCCGATCCGCCCGGAGGATACCGCCCGCCTGCTCGGCCTCGCCGGGCTGGCCCAGGCGGAGCGGGTCTGGAGTCATCCGACACCGGCCGATTTCAGCGCCGCCCGCCTCGCGCTGCGGGATCTCGACGCCACGCAGCAGGAGGGGCTTCGCGCGGTGCTGGCGCGGGAGGATGTCGCCGCCTTGCTGGAGCAGCAGCATTGGCGCCCCGCCCATTGGCGCAGCGGCGGCGAGGCGCTCTCCTGGCGGCGCTTCTTCAACATCACCGAGCTGGTCGGTGTGCGTGTCGAGCAGCCTGAGGTCTTCGCGCTGGTGCATCATCTGCCGCTCAGCCTGCTGCGCGAGGAGCTGATCGACGGGCTGCGGATCGACCATATCGACGGGCTGGCCGACCCGGCGGGCTATTGCCGCCGCCTGCGCGTTGCCGCCGGGCCCGAGGCGCTGATCGTGGTGGAGAAAATCCTCGGGCATGGCGAGGAAATCCGCAGCGATTGGCCGATCAACGGCACCTCGGGCTATGAGCGGCTGAACGCGATCAACGGGCTCTTCGTCGCGCCGAAGGGCTATGCCGCGCTGTCGCAGCACCTGCGCGAACGCGGCTGGGTGCCCGGCGAGCCCGGCGAGCGACTGCGCGCCGCCAAGCGGCAGATGCTGGCGGAGAGCTTCGAACCGGAACTGGCGCAGCTCACGGCCATCACGCAGCAGGCGCTGGCGACGGAGAAGGGGCAGGAATTCGGCCCGGCCTCCATCCGCCGCGCCCTGGCCGCCCTGATCGCGCATTGCCCGGTCTATCGCAGCTATATCCGCACCCTGCCCGTCAATGCCGCCGATGAGGCCCTCTGGGCGGGCATGACAGAAGCGGCCGTGGCCGATCTGGACCCCTGGGCGGGCGAAGCGGCGCGCGCCATTTCGCGCCATATCCTCACCGGCGACGAGCCGGCCCATGCCGCACTGCGCCGGCGCTTCCAGCAGCTCAGCGGCCCGATGATGGCCAAGGGGCTGGAGGATACCGAATTCTATCGCGCTGTGGCCTTGACCTCGGTGAACGAGGTAGGGGGAGAGATCGAAGCGGCCGGGCGCGGCATCGCCGAGTTTCACGCGCTTTGCGAAGCGCGGGGCAAGGCCGGCGCCTGCGACATCACGCCGCTTGCCACGCATGACACCAAGCGTGGGCCGGAAACGCGCGCGCGGCTCAATCTGCTCTCGCTCGACCCTGGGGGCTGGATCGCGCAATACAGCCGATGGTCGGCCATGAATGCGCCGCTGCGCCGCGATGGCGCGCCGGATGCGGCCGATGAATGGCTCATCTATCAGACCATCCTTGGCGCCTGGCCGATCGATGCCGAGCGGCTGCGGACCTATCTGACCAAGGCCATGCGCGAGGCGAAGCGCCACACCCGCTGGGAGGACCAGAAGGCGGATTATGAGGAGCCTACCCTGGCCTTCGCCACCGCCTTGCTGGAGGCGCCGGAGGCCGCCGGCTTCCGCGAGGAGATCGCCCTCCAGCATAGCCGCATGGCCCTGCCGACGCGGCTCAATGCGCTGGCGCAGACCATCCTTCAGCTGACCATGCCCGGCGTGCCCGATATCTATCAGGGCACCGAATGGTGGGATTTCTCCCTCGTCGATCCGGATAACCGCCGGCCCGTCGATTATGCCGCCCGGCGCGCAGCGCTGGAGGCAGCCCTGCCGCCCCTGGCGGAGGACGAGCATGGCGCGGTGAAGCAGCACGTTACGCAGGCGCTGCTCACGCTGCGGCATGAGCGGCCCGCACTCTTCACCGGCTACGAGCCGCTGACCGTGCCGGAAGGAGAAGGCGGCTGGCTCGGCTTCATGCGCGGCGAAGGGCGACTGCTCGTCATGGTGCCGACGCGGGTGACGGCGGCGGAGGCTCCGCCTTTGCCGGCGCTTTCCGGCCGCTGGCGTGACGTCTTGCGCGAGGCGGGCTGCGAGGGCTTGCCCTTCGCCGTCCTGCTGCGGGAGGAGTGAGCGGGCGGGCGCATGAAGCGCCCGTCCGGCCCGATGGGGCGCCAGGCCTGCCGCTGCTCGAGCATGCCGCGCCACCATCCCTCGTAATCGGCCATGACCTGCACTTCCATGGCCTCGTGATCAGCCGCGCAGCCGATCTCGAAATAGGTGTCGAGATTGGTGAGGTCCGGCAAGGGCAATCGCCCTGCCTCGGCATCGGCCCAGATCCCAGCATAGAGATCCTCCAGGCGCCGGACCAGCAGGGGCGTGTCGAAGAGCAGGCAATCGGCGCGCCCGGCCAGCAGCCGCTCGCGATAGCCGAGCAGCGCCGCCCTGTCGCGGCCCAGCGCCACGGCGCGGTCGATATATTCCTCGGCCGAGGCGCAGATCATCTCCGGCATGCCCGCCGCCCGGACGAGGCTGCCGCAGACCCGGCTGGCGAAGCCGCGGCCATCGAGGGTCAGCACCGGCACCCCCATCCATAGCGCGTCCGACGCCGTGGTATGGGCACCATAGGGCGCCGTATCGAGGAAGAGATCCGCCAGCGCATAGCGTGCGAGATGTGCCGCATTGGCCATTTTCGGCGCGAAGACCAGACGCGCGGGGTCGATACCTCGATGCTGCGCATGGGCGCGCAGGCGCTCCTCCGTCGCGGGCGTGGCGCTCAGCAGCCAGAGCACGCTACCCGGCACGCGGCCGAGAATGATCAGCCAGCGCTCGAAGGTGAAACGCGTGATCTTATGCACGCCATTGAAGCAGCAGAAGACCGTCCCCGCTTCCGGCAGCCCCACCGCCTGGCGTGTCGGCGGTTCAGAAGCCACGGCGCGCTGCCGGTCATTCGGCTGGTAGCAAGGCAGGCGCAGCACCTTCTCGGAGTAGTAGATCTCGTGCGAGGGCGGGATGATCCAGTCATCGGCGATGATATACTGGTGGTAGGGGCTGCCCATGCTGCCCGGAAAGCCGAGCCAATTGACGATGACCGGGGCGGGCCGCAGGGCGAGCAGCTTGGTCCGCCCCTCGCGGGTATAGCCGTTCACATCGACCAGGATCTGAATGCCGTCATCGGCGATGCGGCGCGCGGCCGCGGCATCGTCCATGCCGGTGAGATCGGCCCAGTGATCGACGCTCGCCTTATAGCGCGCCTGCAAGGCGTCATCCTTCACGGGCGGGCCTGAATAATAGGCGAAGACCTCCACCTTGCCGCGATCATGCAGCGCGGGCACCTCGGCCATCAGATGGCCGACCGCATGCTCGCGGAGGTCTGAGGAAAGATAGCCGACGCGCAGCGGCCCGCCGCGCTTCGACGCCCAATGCGTGCCGATGAGCGGCGCGACAGGGGCGCCCACATCGGTCTTGTTGTAATGCCAGGCCGTGGCGAGATGCAGCATCGGGTCGTCGGTATAGGCGGCGATGGAGAGCGGCGACATGCCGGCCATCAGCATCGGCCGGCTCACCCGCTCCCAGGGCGTGACAACCGGCCATTCGCATTGCCGCTGCCGCAGCGCCAGAAAATGCTGCGCCGCTTCGCGCTGATGCGGGTCGAGATCGAGGCTCTGGCGGAGCATGTCCTCCGCCGCTTCATCCTGCCCCGCGCCTTCCATGACGCGGGCGACCTGGTTCAGCGCCGTGATCTTGTAGGTGATGGCCGAGCCCTGCACCGGTGCGAGCCGGCCCAGCGCCTCATACCATTGCTGCACGGCGCGGGCCGGCTCCCCCGCCCTCTCCCGAAGCCGGCCGAGATTGATATGGGCGGGCATGAAATTGGGGTTGAGCGCGACCGCCCGCTCCAGCGCCGCCGTGGCCCCCTCCACATCCCCCGCATCGGAAAGCAGGACCGACTGATTGAAGAGAATGGCGTGCAGCAGTGGATCGCCCTCATGGCTCGCCACCCAATCGGCATAGAGCGCCCGCGCGCCCGGCCCGTCGCCGCGCTGCAACCGCGCCTCGACCGATTTGATGAGGCCCAGCACGCCCAGACTGCCGGGTTCGGCGCCATTCATGCCCATCAGACCTATCCATTCTGGAGCCTTGCCCCTTCTGGGGCGTGCTCGATGGGGAAACCACCGACAGCAGACCATCAATTGGTTAAGGCATCATGAGCGCGCCTCAGGCGACTGCGATCTCGAGCGCCCCGCGCTGCGCCTCGGAAAGCTGCGCGAGTTGGTCGGCATTCAGCGCCGCGATCTGCTCGCCATTGAAGGATTCGAGCTGCGTCGCCGTCAGCCCTGCCAGCATGGTGGAGGAAAGCTGCGACATGGTCGTCGTCGTCAGCTGGCTGAACTGCACGGGGTAGATCTCGCTCAGCAGCGTGGCCGGCATGCTGTTGAAGGTGGCGGCCGAGATGCCGGCGAATTGCGCGGCGCTCAGCACGGCGAATTGTGCCTCGGAGAGCTGGCCCAGTTCCGTCGTCGTCAGGGCGCCGATCTGGCTCGAATTCAGGCTCGCGATCTGCGTGGTCGAGAGCGCGGCGAGCTGTTCCTCGCTGAGCGCGCGAAGCTGCATCCTGACCAGGCCCAGAAGCTGCTCCGTGCTGAGCGCCTGCAGGTCCGTCGTCTCCAGCCAGCCGATGGCCGTGGTGGTCAGCGCGCCGATCTGCGTCGAGCTGAGGCCGGCGATCTGCGTCAGCGTAAGCTGGTCGATCTGCGCCTCGTTCAGGCCCGTCATGGCCAGGGCGGAAAGCGAGCGGATCTGCGCAGCACTCAGACTGCCGATCTGCGTCGTGGTCAGGGCGCCAAGCTGGGTGGAGGTAAGGCCGCCGAGGCCGGTCGCGGTCAGCAGCCCGATCTGCGTCGTCGTCAGGCTCGCGAGCTGCGAGGTGGTGAGGGAGGCCACGCCCGTCGCGGAGAGGCCGCGGAACTGGGTGACGCTAAGGGCGGCGATATCCGTCGTGCTCAGCCCGGCGATGGCGCTAGTGGAGAGATGCGCGATGGCGGTGCTGGTCAGCGCCGAAAGCTGCGTGCCGTTGAAGGCATCGATATGCGTGGCGGTCAGGCCCGAAATGCCCGTCGCCGAGAGGGCTGCAATCTGCGTCGTCGTCAGCGCGGCGATGGCACCGGCGCCTAGACTTGAGAGATGCGTCGAGGTCAGGCCCGAGACATCCTCAGCGACGAGCGAGGAAAGCTGCGTCGTCGAAAGCGCGTCGAATTGCGCCTGGCTGAGCGCGCCATATTGCGTCGACGTCAGTGCGTTCAACTGGCTTGTGCTCAACGCCGCGATGCTGGTGGTGGAAAGGCCCTTGACGGCCTGGGTGGCGATGGCGCCGAGCTGCGTCGTGGTCAGGGCGTTGAACTGGCCCTCGGAAAGACCCGCGAGCTGCGCCGCGCTGAGCCCCGCCACGGCGCTGAGCGAGAGAGCGCGCATGTCGGTCGCGGAGAAGACGGCCAGTTGTGTGACGGCAAGAGCGGCGGCCTGGCTCTCCTTGAGGCCCGCGATGGCGGCGGTCGCGATGGCGTCGATCTGCGACGCGGTCAGCACCTGCAGATCCTCCGTGCTCATCGCCGCGAGCTGCGTGGCGGCGAGCCCGCGAAGCTGCGTCGTGGTAAGGGCCATCACCTCCGTCGCGCCGAGGCCGGCGATGGTCTCGGTGGAAAGCGCGCCGATCTGCGTCGAGGTCAGGGCCTCGCGCTGCGTCGTCGCCAGGGCGGCGAATTGCGTCTCGCTCAACCCGCCGAGGCCACCGCTGCTCAGCGCGCGCAGCGAGGTGGTGGAGAGCGCCGCCAGTTGCGCGGTGCTGAGCGCCGCGACACCGGTTTCGCTGAAGCCGCGCATCTGCGTGACCGACAGCGCCGTGATCTCCGTCGTGCTCAGGCCCGCGACCTGCTCGGCGCGCAGGGCCCCGACCTGCGAGGAGGTGAGCGCCGCAAGCTGCGTGTCGGACAGGGCCACGATCTGTGACGTCGTCAGGCCGCGAATGGCAGCGGTGGAGACGGCCTCGAGCTGTGTCGCGCGCAGGCTCGCCATTTGCGTGGCGGAGAGCGTGGCCACCTGGGTATCGGCCAGCGCCGCCATGGCGGCGGTGCCGAAGGACGAGAGCTGCGCCGTGCTCAGCGCCGCCATCTGCGTCGTGGTCAGCGCGCCGAGCTGGGCGCTGCTGAGGCCGCGAAGCTGCCCGATGCTCAGCGCGGCGATGGCCGTTGTGCTGAGCGAGGCGACCGCATCGAGATTGAGCCAGCCCATCTGCGTCGTGGAGAGCCGCGCCAGCTGCGTGGCGCCCATCGCGCCGATCTGTGCCTCGGACAATGCGCCAAGCTGGGTCTGCGAGAGCGCGCCGACCTGCGTCGTGCTGAGTAGCGCGATATCGGCGAGCTCCAGCCCCTCGATCGCATTGGCCGAGAGGGCCGCGATCTGCGTGACCTTCAGCGCCTGCAGCTGCGACGCGCTCATCGCGCCGAGCTGGGTATCGAGCAGGCCCGCGATGGCCTCGCTGCCGATCTGGCCGATCTGCGCATCGCTCAGCGCGGCGATCTGCGTCTCGGCAAGCATCGACAGTTGCGCGGCGGAGAGCGCGCCGATCTGCGTCGTGGCAAGCCAGGCCACGGCCTCCGCTGAGAGACCGGCAAGGCCGAATTCGGAGAGTGAGGCGATCTGCGTCGTCGCCAAGGCCTCGATCTGCGTGCGCGACAGGGCCGCGACCTGGGCCTCGCTCAGCCCGGCAATGCCCGAGGCGCTCAGGGCCCTGAGCGCCGTCGTCGACATCTGCGCGATCTGCGTGACGTTCAGCGCATCGACCTGCTCGCCGGCGAGGGCGCGAAGCTGCGTAATGTTCAGCGCGGCGAGCTGCGTGGCGCTCAGCGCGGCCACCTGCGTCTCGGCTAGGCCGAGCATCTGGGTGGCGCTCAGGCCGGAAAGCTGCGTGGCATTCAATGCGGCGATCTGCGTCTCGTCGAAACCGGCGATCTCGGCGGCACGAATGGCACCAAGTTGCGTGGAGGAGAGCGTCGCGAGCTGCGTCACGTTGAGGGATTCGAGCTGGGTATCGGCAAGCCCGCTCATGGCCGTGGTCGAGAGGCTACGGAGTTGCGCGATGGAGAGCGCCCCGATCTGGTTCTCGTTCAGACCACGGATCTGCGTGGAGGACATCGCCGCGAGCTGCGTGGTGCTCAGCGCCGTGATGCCCGTCAGGGTCATGCCCTCGATGGTGTCCGACTGAAGGCTCCCGATCTGCGTCGCGTTGAGAACGCCGAGCTGACCCAGGCTGAATTCGGCGATCTGGCTGCCCTGCAGCCCCGCCAGCGCCGTACCGGTCAGGGCCGAGACCTGCGCGGTGCTGAGCGCCTTGATCTGGCTCGTATCCAGCGCGCCGATGGCGGCCGCGCCGAGGCCACGGATCTGGTTGGTGCTCAGCGCGGCCAGCTGCGAGGCGGAAAGCGCGCCGATCTGTGTGACGGTGAGCGCGCCGATCTCGGTCGAGGTCAGGGCCGCGAGCTGCGTGCCGCTGAACGCCGCCAATTGCGTCTCGGCAAGGCCGATGATGCCAGTGGCCGGCAGGGAGGCGATCTGCGTCGTGGTCAGTGCGGCGAGCTGGTCGGTGGAGAGGCTTTCGAGATCTTCGGCGCTGAGGCCGGCGATCTGCGTCGTGCTGAGCCTTCCGATGGCCTCGGGCGAGATGCCCGCGATCGCGGTCGTGGTGAGCGCATCGATCTGCGTCGAGGTCAGGGCAGCGAACTGAATGCTGTTCATCGCAGCGAGCTGGGCGGCTGAAAGGCCACTCGCGCCGGTGGCGCTCAGCGAGGCGATGCGGGCGGCGGAGAGCGAGGCGATCTGGGAGACCGCCAAGGCCTCCACCTGGGTATCGATAAGCCCACCGATCTGCGTGGTGCTGAGCGAGGAAAGCTGAGTCGTGCTCAGTGACTTCAACTGGTCTGCCGTCAGCCGGCCGATCGAGGTGGAGGTCAGGCCCTTGAGCTGCGTCGTGCTGAGCGCGGCGAGCTGGGTGCCGTCGAACATGCCGATCTGCGTCGTGGTCAGCGCCGCCAATTCGGTCGAGGTGATGGCGGCGAGGCCGCTGCCGCTCAGCCAGGCGATCTGCGTCTGCGCGAGGCCGCGCACCTGGGCCGCGGTCAGGCTGGAAAGCTGCGTCGTGCTGAGCGCCGCGAGTTCGGTCAGTTCCAGCGCCGCGATATCCGTCGCCGTCAGGCCGGAGAATTGCGTGGTGGTGAGCGAGGCGAGCGCGGTCGTGCTCAAGGCCTCGATGGCCGTGGCCGTCAGGGCTGCGAATTGCGTCGAGGTCAGGGCCGCGAGTTGCGTGGTCTTCAGCCCGGCGAGTTGGGTCTCGCTCATTCCCCCCATGCCGGTCATGGAAAGCGCAGCGATCTGGCTGGTGCTGAAGGCGCCGATCTGGGTTGCCGTCAGCGCCTCGACGCCCGTCGAGAGCAGGCCGCGGATCTGCGTCGTGCTCAGCAACGCGATCTGCGTGGTGCTCAGAGCGCGGATCTGCTCGGTGCCGAGGATCGCGAGATCGCCGCTCGCCAGGCCGCGCAGCTGCGTCGCGCTCAGGGACGCGATCTGCGTGGCGCTTAGCATGGCGACTTGTGTGGTCGTCAGCGCGCCGATGGCCGTGGAGCGCAGGGCCGCGAGCTGAGCGTCGCTCAACGCCGCGATCTGCGTTTCGGCAAGGCCCGTGATGCCGCTCGTGCCGAGGGCGCCGATCTGCTCCGTGCTCAGGACGGCGAGTTGGCTGGTCGTCAGGCGGCCGAGATTGGTCGCGCTCAGGCCCGAAAGCTGTGTCGTGCTCAGAGAGGAAAGCGCCGTCGTCGTCAGCACATCGACGGCCGTGCTGGTGAAGGCGCCGATCTGCGTCTGAGTCAGCGCCTTCAGCTGCGCCGCCGAGAGCGCGACGACCTGGCTTTCAGTGAGGCCCTGGATGGCGCGATTGGCGAGGGCCGAGATTTGGCTCGTGGAGAGAGTGGCAAGCTGCTCGAGGCTCAGCGCCGCCATGGCATCTTCGTCGATGCCCTTCACCTGCGTCGTGCTAAGCAACGAAAGCTGGCTGGTGCCCAGAGCCGCGACCTGCTCCTCGGTCAGGGCTGCAAGCTGTGTCGAGGCGATGCCGCGCATCTGTGTGGCGGTAAGCGCCGAAATCTGCGTCGTCAAAAGCTGCGTGATCTGGCCGGTGGTCAGCGCACCAATGCCGGTCGAGGTAAGGCTCGCGAATTGAGAGGCGCTCATCGCCGCGAATTGCGTGTCGAGCAACCCGCGCAACTGTCCGGTGCTGAGCGTCGAAAGCTGGGTCGTGGTCAGCGCCGCAACCTGCGTTGTGCTGAGCCTGGCCAGGTCGGCGGCGGAGAAGCCGGCGAGCTGTGTCGTGCTCATCGCCTGCAGCAAGGCGGGGCTCAGCATCTCGATCGCAGCCTCAGCGAGGCCGGCCACCTGCGTCTGCGTCAGCGCACCGATCTGCGCTGCGGTCAAGGCCGCGAAACGGGTTTCGTCCAGGCCGCTGATCGCGGTGCTCGTCAGGGCCGCGATCTGCGTGGTGGCGAGGGCGGCGATCTGCGTCGGCGTGAGACCCGTGACGCTCGTGCTGGTAAGGCCGCGCAGCTGGGTGGTGTTGAAGATGGCAAGTTGCGTGTCGCTGAGCGACTGCAACTGCGCCTCGGTCAGTGCCGACATCTCGGCGGGCGTCAGGCCGCGCAGCTGCGTCGTGGTCAGCGAGGCGATTTGCGTCGTGCTCAGCGCGGCGACCTGTGTGGTCGTCAGCGCCGAGAGTTCCGTCGCACTCAGGGCGGCGAGCTGCGAGGTCGTCAGCAGGGCAAGCTGATACTCGTCGAAGCCTTTGATCTGAGCGCCGCTCAGGCTGGCAAGCTGCGTCGTCGAGAGAGCCTGCATGGCGCTGGTGCCGAGCGACTGCAGGTCCGTGGCGCTCAGACCGGCGATCTGCGTGGTCGTCAGGCTGGCCAGCGCCGTGGTGCTCAGGCCGGCAAGCGCCGTGGTCGTCAGCGCGCCGATCTGCGTCGAGGTCAGGGCCGCGCGCTGGGTCGTATTGAGCGCCGCCAGTTGCGTGTCGCTCATTCCCAGCAGGCCAGCGCTGGAAAGAAAGGGAATCTGCTCGGCTGAGAGAGCGGCAAGCTGCGTCGCGGCCAGAGCGCCGATGGCGGTGCTGGAGAGGCCGCGAAGCTGAGTGGTCGCCAAGGCGGCAAGCTGCGCCGTGGTCAGCGCGCCGATGGCATCGGCATCGAGCCGCGACATCTGCGTATAGGCCAGCCCTGAAAGCTGAGTCGCGGTCAGTGCCGCCAGCCGCTCATCCGGCAGGGCGTCGATCTGCGAGGTGGTGAGCCCACCGATGGCCGTCACCGTCAGCGCCGCGAACTGCGTGTTGCTCAAAGCCGAAAATTGCTCGGCGCTCAGCCCCTGGACCTGGGTAGGCGCAAGGCTCGCAATCTGGCTCTCCCTCAGGGCGGCGAGCTGCGTCTGGCTCAGCGCCGCGAGGTCGCCCGCCGAGAAGCCGCCAAGCTGCGTGGCGGTCAGCGCGGCGAGCTTCGTTGCGCTCAAGGCCTCGATGGTCGTGGTGGACCAGGCACCGACCTGGAGCCTGGTGAAAGCGGCGAGTTGCGCGGCATCTAGCGCGCTGAGCTGCGTGGCCGTGAGCCCCACCAGGCTTGTGGTGCTGAGCGAGGCGATCTGCGAGGTGCTGAGGGCCGCGACCTGCGTGGTATCGAGCGCGGCAAGCGCCGTCATCGACAACCCGCGAAGCTGCGTCGCGTTCAGCGTGGCGAGCTGCGTATTTGTCAGCGCGCTGAACTGCGCGCTGGAGAGTAGCGCGATCTGGCTTGCCGCAAAGCCCGCAAGCTGCGTCGTCTCCAGCGCCGCGAGCCGCGTCTCCGAAAGCGCCGCCACCTGCGTCGTCGCCAATTGACCGATGCCGGTGCTGGTCAGGCCAGCGAACTGGGTAGACGTCAAGGCGGCGATCTGGCTGTTGTTGAAGGCCCTGATCTGGGTCGCCGTGAGGGAGCCCAACTGCGCGCCTGTGAGCGCCGCAAGCTGGTTGTCGTCAAAACCTCGGAGATTGGCGGCGCTCAAACCGCCGAGTTGCGTCGCCGTCAGCGACTGGACCTGCGCGGCGGAAAGGCCATCCACCGCCGCGTCGCTCAAGGCCCCTATCTGCGACTGGGAAAGGCCTGAAAGTTGCATCTGACTAAGGGCCGCCATCTGCGTGCGCGTCAGGCCCGAGATGCCGCCCGTCGAGAGAGAGCCGATCTGCGTCGCGGACAGCGCCGCAAGCTGCGAGGCATCGAAAGCGGCCACCCCCGTCGCGGTCAGGGCGCGAAGCTGCGCCGTGGCGAAGGAAGCGAGCTGCTGCGGGGAAAGGGCGGCAAGCTGCGTCGCCTTGAGCGCCGCGACAGCGCCGGCATTGAGGCCGCCGATCTGCGCCGTCGTGAGCGAGGCGACCTGCGTGCTCGTCATCGCCGCGACCTGGGTGCTGCTCATCGCCCCGATCTGCGTAGCGGAGAGCGAGCCGAAATCCGTCTTGTCCAGCGCCGCGATGGCACTGGGCGTCAGACCCTTGATCTGCGCCGCCGTCAGTGCCGCGATCTCGTCCTGCCCGAAGGCGTCGATCTGCGCGCCGTTCAGCACCGCAAGCTGCGTCGCGCTGAAGCCGAGTTGCGCGACGGAAATGACGGCGATCTGCGTCGTGCTGAGCGCCGCGACCTGCGTGGTCGAGAAGGCGGCGAATTGCGTGACCGAGAATTCCGCGATCTCGGCCGTGGTCAGCCCCGCAATCTGCGTGGCGGTGAGGCTCGCGATCGCCGTCTTGGTCAGGCTCGCGATGCTGGTCGCGCCGGAGAGGCTCGTCATGCGCCCCTCCGCCCCGGGAGCGGCATGGGCGTGCAACGGGGCTTTCTGCCCGCGCCTTTCTGTCGCCCGATATTGCCCATGCCACGCTCCGAAAGCTGGCCCCGACTGTCGGGTGCCAGGCTCGCGGTCCCTGTCGCAAGGCGCGGGCCAGGGGCTATATCAGTGAAATCAGTATCTTACCGCCGGCCTCGGCAGGCCGGACCTGCCCTCGGGCGGCAGGGCCTGCCGCCGCCCGGCAAAAGCTGCCGCCTGACCTATTCGTTCAGCAGGTGGCGGAAATAGGCGATCGTCTCCTTCAGCCCGTCGCGAAGCGCGACCTTCGGCTCCCAGCCGATGGTTTCGCGGGCGAGGCTGATATCCGGCTGGCGCTGGCGCGGGTCATCGGCCGGCAGGGGGCGGAATTCGATGCGGCTCTTCGAGCCCGTCATTTCCAGCACAATCTCGGCCAGTTCGCCGATGGAGAATTCCGCCGGATTGCCGATATTCATCGGCCCAGTGAAATCATCCGGCGTGTCTTCCATCATGCGCACGAAGGCCTCCACCAGATCGTCCACATAACAGAAGGAGCGCGTCTGGCTCCCGTCGCCATAGAGGGTAATCGGCTCGCCGCGCAGCGCCTGCACGATGAAGTTCGACACCACCCGGCCATCGTCCGGATGCATCCGCGGGCCGTAAGTATTGAAGATGCGGGCGACCTTGATGCGCACCCGGTGCTGGCGCTCATAGTCGAAGCACAGTGCCTCGGCGCAGCGTTTGCCCTCGTCGTAGCAGGAGCGGGGGCCGATCGGGTTCACATTTCCCCAGTAGCTCTCGGGCTGCGGGTGCACCACCGGGTCGCCATAGACCTCGCTGGTCGAGGCCTGGAACATCTTGGCCCGCGTCCGCTTGGCCAGGCCCAGCATGTTGATGGTGCCCACCACGCTGGTCTTGGTCGTCTGCACCGGGTCGAACTGGTAATGCACCGGGGAGGCCGGGCAGGCGAGATTATAGATCTCATCGACCTCGACATAGAGCGGGAAGGTCACGTCGTGGCGCATGGCCTCGAACATGCGGTTGTCGAGCAGGCCCGCGATGTTCCGCCGGTTTCCGGTGAAGTAATTGTCGACGCAGAGCACCTCGTGACCCTGCTTGAGCAGGATTTCGCAAAGATGCGACCCGAGGAAGCCCGCACCGCCGGTAACGAGGATCTTCTTCGGCTCGGCCGGGGAATACTGCATCGACTGTCTAGCCTCTCAAGGCCCACTCACAAAAACGGGAGGGGCCGACGCAGGATTCTAGAGCGGCAGCGGCGCCGGATTGTCAACCCAGGCACTGCCGCCTCCCCGGATCGGACCGAACGCGGAAGCAACGTGACATGCGCTCCGTTTCTTGCTGATCTGCTTCCGAATCGTGCCGGGAGAGGCATGGTCTGGGTTCACGAGGGGATAGAGCAATGACTCAAAAGGACGATACGTCGCCCGACAAGGCGCGGCGCAACCTGTTCAGCATCGGCGCGGCCGGCGCTGCCCTGGGCGGCGCGGCCCTCCTGGCTTCGCAGCCGGCCCAGGCCCAGGCCGCCGGCAAGAGCCGCCTGCAGCTCATCAAGGAGCGCGGCAAGCTCATCGTCGGCACCGGCAGCACCAACCCGCCCTGGCACTTCCAGGGTGCGGACGGGAAGCTCCAGGGCATGGATATCGACCTCGCCCGCCTCCTGGCCAAGAACCTGTTCGATGACCCCGAGAAGGTCGAATTCGTCATCCAGGGCTCCGATGCTCGCGTGCCCTCGCTGGTCACCGACAAGGTGGACATCGTGGTGCAATGGATGACGGTCACCGCCGGCCGCGCCCAGCAGGTCGAATTCACCATTCCCTATTATCGCGAGGGCGTGACGCTGCTGCTGCTCGCCCGCGGCGGCAAGTACAAGAATTTCGAGGAGGTGAAGGCTGCCGGTGCCGCGGCCACCGTCGGCGGCATGCAGAACGTCTTCCTCGAGGAATGGATCCGTAAGGCGCTGCCGCAGGCGAAGATCGACGCCTTCGAGAGCCCCGATGCCACGCTGCAGGCGCTCAATGCCCGCCGCGTCGATGCCTATCTCGCCGACCAGTCCGCCGCGCGCTGGCTGATGCAGCAGACGCCGGGCCGCTTCGTCGATGGCGGCTATGGCTGGATGCCGAATTCCTACGCCTCCGCCGTGAAGCCGGGCGACCCGATCTGGCTGAACTGGGTCAACACCGTCTACAAGGAGGCGATGATGGGCGTCGATTTCGACTATTTCGCCGCCTCCTACAAGAAGTGGTTCGGTATCGAGCTGGCGACGCCGAAGATCGGCTACCCCGCCGAATTCTCGTGATGCCATCAGGGAGGGCTCAGGCCCTCCCTGACCTTTTCCACGGCATGGCGAGGCCGGATGATCGATTATCACTTCGACTGGGGCGTCATCGCCCGCAATTGGGACAAGTTCCTCACCGCCCTGGGCCTCGGGCTGAGCCTGGCGGTGGTCTCACTGCTCATCGGCAGCGTCATCGGCCTCATCGCCGCCTATGGCCGGCTCTCGCGGCATAAATGGCTCTCCTGGCCCGTCTGGGCCTATGTGGAGCTGATCCGCTGCACGCCGCTTCTACTGCTGATCTTCTTCATCTATTTCGGCCTGCCCGAATTCGGCATCTACTTCATGGACAAGACGCAGAGCTTCGTCCTGACGCTCTCGCTCTATGCCGGCGCCTATATGAGCGAGGTGTTCCGCGCGGGCCTCGCCTCCATCCCGAAGCAGTATATCGAGGCGGCCAAGGCCATCGGCATGCGGCCCTGGCAGCGGCAGCGCTGGGTGGTGCTGCCGGTGATGTTCCGCATCACCCTGCCGGCCATCAGCAACAACCTGATCTCCCTCTTCAAGGACACGTCGCTGGCCGCCGCCATCGCCATTCCGGAACTCACCTTCACGGCGCGGCAGATCAACGCCAATACCTTCCGCGTCATGGAGGTCTGGCTGACGGCCAGCGCGCTCTATCTCGCGACGGCCTGGATGCTCGCCATCGCATTGCGGCAAATCGAACGCCGCTACGCCTCGATCCGCTGAGGAGGCGCCGATGGATTTCTTCACGCTCGAACCCGGCACCTTCACCTTCGAGGCCTGGCAATCGCGCTGGGCCATCTGGCAGGGGCTTTCCGCCACCCTCTCCAGCTCCTTCATCACCATTCTCATCGCGACCTTCGCGGGAACGGTGATGGGCGTAGTGCTGGCCTATGGCTGGAAGCCGCTGCGCTTCCTCGCGCGGCTCTATGTCGACTTTCTGCGCGGCATTCCCGTGCTGGTGCTGATCCTCTTCACCTATTATGGGCTTTCGCTTTTCGGCATTAACGTGCCGGCCTATTGGGCGGGCGTCATCGCGCTCTCGGCCTTCGCCACGGCGCATATCGCGGAGACGATCCGCGGCGCGATGGAATCCGTCCCCGCCGGGCAGATGGAAGCGGCCGAGGCCATCGGCCTCACCTTCCCCAAGCGCGTCTGGTACGTGATCCTGCCGCAGGCCATCCGCCGCGTGCTGCCGCCCTGGGTGAATACGGGGCTGGAGATCGTAAAGGGCACGACGCTGCTCTCGGTCATCGGCGTGGTGGAGCTGCTGCTCGCCACCCAGCAGATCACGGCGCGCAACTACATGATCATCGACTTCTATCTCTTCGCCGGCCTGCTTTATCTCATCATCAATTTCGCCATCGCCCAGCTGGGCGCGCTGCTCGAGCGGCGCTTCTCCTACCTGCGCTATTGAGGAGCCATCAATGACGGAACAGGTTCTTCTCCGCGCGATCGACGTGCATAAGAGCTTCGGCGGCGTCGAGGTGCTGAAGGGCATCGATCTCGAAATGCGCCAGGGCCAGGTCGTCTCCCTCATCGGCGCCTCGGGCTCCGGCAAGACGACCTTCCTGCGCTGCGTGAACATGCTCGAAGAGCACGACGCCGGCGATATCCTGCTCGATGGCGAGCCGATCGGCTATCGCGTCGAGAATGGCCAGCGCAAGCGGCTGAGCGAGGCGAAGGTCTCGGCGCAGCGGGCGCGGATCGGCATGGTCTTCCAGCAGTTCAACCTCTTCCCGCATCTGACGGCGGAAGAGAATGTCATGCTGGGCCTCACGAAAGTCCTGGGCAAGAGCAAGGCCGAGGCGCGGGAGATCGCGGGCCACTGGCTCGGCAAGGTCGGCCTGTCGCAACGCCGGGGGCATTACCCCTACCAGCTCTCGGGCGGGCAGCAGCAGCGTGTCGCCATGGCCCGCGCGGTGGCGATGGAGCCGCGCCTCTTGCTTTTCGACGAGGTGACCAGCGCGCTCGACCCCGAGCTGGTCGCCGAGGTGCTGGGCGTGATGAAGGCGCTGGCGGAATCAGGGATGACGATGCTGGTCGTCAGCCACGAGATGCTCTTCGTGCGCGAAGTCTCGCATCACGTCGTCTTCATGGATGGCGGGCGCGTCGCCCAGGCGGGCTCGCCGGCCGAGGTCTTCGACAATCCGCAAAGCGACCGCCTGCGGAATTTCCTCGGCCGCTTCCACGGCCTCTTCGGCAGGGGCTAGGCTCTGGGAAGCGGGATCGTCAGGCTCGCTGTGGTGAGCCCGGCATCCCGCTTCAGCCCGAGCGTGCCGCCGATATCATTGGCCAGCGCCCGCATGAGCATGGTGCCCTCGCCCTGCCCCGGGCTGCGGCCGAGGCCCCAGCCATCGTCCGAGACGCGCAGGATGAGGCCCAGCGAGGCGCGCTCGACGAATTCCACGCGGATGCGGCCACGGATACGGTCATGCATCCCGTGCTTCACCGCATTGGCCACCATCTCCTGCGCCACGCGCAGCACCGGCATGGCGATCTCGCCCGGGCAGTCGCGCCGGACGTCGATGTCGAGCGCGATCTGCTGAACCGCGTTGGCCTGCGCGGCCACGGTATGCCGGCAGAGCCGCTCCAGCCGGTCCGCGAAGGGCCCCGGTGCGACGGTGAAGCCGAAGAGCAGGTCCGCGACATTCACCGCCGCGCGGATGCGCTGGTCGATCTGCCGCGCGATGCGCCGCGTCTCCTCGCTCTCCCCCGCTTCAGCCGCGATGGCAACCTCGCAGAGCAGGCGCTGCCAGGTATTGCCGACATGGTGCCGCAACTGCCGCAGGCTCAGCGCCTCCGACGGAGAGGCGGCCTCGGGAGGTAGAAGCTGCATCGGGAGCGGGTCTCCTGCCGGAGCGGGCTTGGCGATATGCATGCGATGCTTATGAGTGGGAAAAAATCCCACGTCAACGGTTAACGTGGGCTGTTTTCCCACGCAGCGCGTGCTAGGACGCCAGTAACAACCCAAGCCAGCGACCTTGACCGCGCATACGCCCCCCGCCTCCGCCCTGTTGCGCCCCCTTGCCCGGCTGCTGCGGCCCCTGCTGCGGCTGCTGATCAAGGGCGGGCTGACCTACCCGGTCTTCGCCGACCTGGTGCGGGGGCTTTACGTGGAGCAGGCCGCGCAATTGCTGCCCGAGCCGGGCGCCCGCACCGATAGCCGCCTGAGCCTGCTGACGGGCGTGCATCGCAAGGAGATCCGCCGCCTGCGGGAGAGCGCCGGCGAGGCGCCGGAAATCCCGCCCGTGGTGACGCTGAGCAGCCAGATCATCGCCCGCTGGCTCGGCAAGCCCGCCTATACGGATGCCGCCGGCGGGCCGCTCCCCCTGCCCCGTGCCGCCGCCGATGGCGCGCCGTCCTTCGAGCAGCTCGTCGCCACCGTCACGACCGACCTCCGCCCCCGCACCGTGCTGGACGATTGGCTGAGCCAGGGCATCGTCTCGCTCGATGCCGAGGAGCGGGTGGTGCTGAACGCGCAGGCCTTCCTGCCGCGCCAGGGCAGCGACGAGCAGCTCTATTATTTCACCCGCAATCTGCACGACCACATGGCCGCCGCCACGGCCAATCTCGCCAGTGAGGTGCCGCCTTTCCTCGACCGCGCCGTGCATTACGACCGCCTGTCGCCCACCGTCGCGGCGAGGATGGAGGAGATCGGCCGCGCGGCCGCCCAGCGCATGCTGGTCGAGATCAACCGCGAGGTGCTGGCCCTGCTCGAGGCCGAGGGCGAGGCGCCGCCGGGCACCCCGACGCGGCGCGTCAATCTCGGCGTCTATCTCTATGCCGAGGATGAACCGCGCGAGGGGCGCACCTGATGCGCCGCTCTCTCGCGCTGCTCCTGGCCCTCGCCCTAGCGGCCTGCACCGCCACGCCCCCGCCGCCGAAGAACGAGCCCGTGGCCGACCAGCCGGGCATGTGCCGCATCGGCCCCGATGGCGGGCCGCCCGCGAATGCGCAACTCGCCGACCGGGGCATCGGCGGTACCGGGATTTCCGCCGAAGGCGATCGCGGCATCGGTGGCACGGGCATCATCGGCGTCATCACCGGCTTCGCCAGCATCTGCGTGAACGGGCTGGAGGTGGAATACGATCCATCGCTCCTCCCGCCCGCCCCCGCCCATGGCCTGCCCCCAGGCCCGCGCGTCGGGCAGCTGGTGATCATCGAGGCCGGCGGCTCGGCCGATACGCTCCGCGCCCGGCGGATCGAGACGCGATACGAGGTTTCCGGCCCCGTCGAGCAGCTTCGCGGCCAGGAAGGCTTGAGGGTCGCGGGGCAGGAGATCCGCTTCGCGCCGGGCATGGCGGGCGAGATGGTGCTGCAGCCGGGCGATTGGGCCGCGGTGAGCGGGCTGCAGCAGCCCGACGGCCGCATCCTGGCCACGCGCATCGACCGCCGCCAGCCGGGGCCGATCACCATCCATGGCGTGCTGCGGCGGGATGGCGACGGGCTTCGCCTCGGCGCGCTGCGTCTTACGCCGGGCCTCGCGGCCGGGTTCCGGGCGGGGCAGGCCGTCGAGGCGCTGGCCCATGCCACGGGCGAGGCCATCGTCATCGACAGCATCGGCCCCGACCTGCTGCTCAGCGACCCGGCCGAGCTTTTCCCGCCGGAGACGGAGCGGCTGGTGGTCGAATCCTACATCACCATCGGTGCGGGCTGGATGGGGCTCGGCACGGGCGAGTTCCGCGCAGCGGCCAATGGCCCCTATGCACCGGGCATGACACGTCGCGCGGTGCTCGATGCGCGGAGGCAGGCCAATGGCGGCTTCTCGGCCACCGACCTGCGCAATCCCGGCCAGGCACCGGGGATGCGGGCGATGGACGGCTTCGGCGGCGCCGGGCGGATGGGCGGCCATGGCGATGCGGGCCGGGATCGCGCCGGCCGCACGGGCCGCATGCCGGGCGGTGCGCGCCCCATGGGCGGGGCGCCGCTTCAAGGCGGCGGGGGAATGCAGCCGGGGCTGGAGCCCGTGCCGAATTCGCCCGGCCCCTTCCTCTCGCCCGGCGGCATGCCCGGCGGGGGTGGGATTGGCGGAGGCCCCGGCTTCCCTAGCCGATAGCCTTCTTCACCGCCGCGATCTGCTCGGGGAAGATGCCGCAGCAGCCGCCGATGATGCTGGCGCCACGGCGGCGCCAGTCGATGGCGCAGGCGCAATAGGCCTCTTCGCCAAGATCGACGCGCAGCCTGGAAAGTCCTGCATTGGCTTCGCTCCCGCCCCCGCGCGGCGGGAAGGCATTGGCATAGACGCCGACGCGGATGCCCGAGCCCGCCAGCGCGGCCGTGGCGGCATCGATGGCAGCCCCCATCACCTCAGGCTGGCTGCAATTGAACAGCACCGCCTCGGCGCCCAGCGCCTTCATGGCCAGCGCCGCCTCGGCCACCGGCTCGCCGGAGCGGAGCTTCGCGGTCGGGCGGGCCGGGTCGTCATCCTCGATGGTGAAGGAGACCCAGAGCGGCTTGCCGGTGGCCTTCATCGCCGTCGCGGCGGCGGTGGCTTCGGCGATGGAACTGGTGGTCTCGGCGAGGAAGAGGTCCACATAGGGCGCCTGCTCCTCCACCAGCACCTTCAGCAGGTCGGGCGCGCGGGCGGCGTCGAAGAGATCGGGGCGGTAGGAGCCGAAGAGCGGCGGCAGCGAACCCGCGACGACCGTGCCCGGCACCTCGTCGGCCGCCTGGCGCGCGAGGCGGGCGGCGAGGCCGATCAGCCGGGCGCCATCGCGCGCGAAGACCTCTTCGCCCACATGGAAAGGCACCACGGCATAGGCATTGGTGGTGATCACCCCGGCGCCGGCCGCGATATATTGCCGATGGGCTTCGAGCACCGTCTCCGGCGCCTCCATCAGCGCCAGCGCGGACCATTCCGGCTGCTTGAACGGCGCGCCCATGCGGGCGAGCAGGCGGCCCATGCCGCCGTCGAGGATAGTGGTCATCATGTGCGGTTCAGATGGCTCGTGACGAAGCGGCGGGTGCGGTCGGAGATCGGGTCGGTGAAGACCTGGGCCGGCGGCCCCTCCTCCTCCACCACGCCCTGGTGAAGGAAAATGCCGCGCGTCGAGACGTCGCGGGCGAAATTCATCTCATGGGTGACAATCAGCATGGTCCGGCCCTCTTCGGCGAGGCCGCGGATCACCCGCAGCACCTCGCCTACCAGTTCCGGATCGAGCGCGCTGGTCGGCTCGTCGAAAAGCAGCGCGCGGGGGCGCATGGCGAGCGCGCGGGCGATGGCGACGCGCTGCTGCTGGCCGCCCGAGAGCTGGCTCGGCCAGGCATCGCGCTTTTCGGCAAGCCCAACCTTCTCGAGCAGCACCTCGGCCTCGGCCACGCAATCCTTGCGGTCACGGCCCTGCACATGCACTGGCGCCTCGATGACATTCTGCAGCACCGTCATATGCGACCAGAGATTGAAGCTCTGGAAGACGAAGCCCAGCGACTGCCGCATCCGCTGCACCCTGGCCCGATCGGCCCGGGCGAGCGGCCCGCCGCTCAACGTCACCACATCGCCCGCCACCTGCACCTGCCCGGCATCGGGCGTCTCCAGGAAGGGGATGCAGCGCAGCAGCGTGCTCTTGCCCGAGCCGGAGGCGCCGATGATGGCGATGACCTCGCCATCCTTCGCCTCGAGGTCGATGCCCTTCAGCACCTCGTTCTGGCCGAAGCGCTTGCGGAGGCCCCGGAGGCCGATGACGGTGTCGCCGATCGCGGTGCTCATGCCGCTTCCTTCACGCGATAGGGCGTCAGCCACCGCTCGAAGGCCCAGATGAGCCGCGAGATGATGAAGGTGAGCCCGAGATAGATGACAGCGGCACAGAGGAAGACCTCGAAGGGCCGGAAAGTATCCGCGATGATCGCCCGCGCGACGCCCGTGACTTCCATCAAGGTGATGGTGCTGCACAGCGCCGTCGAGCGCGTCATGGAGATGATCTCATTGCCATAGGCCGGCAGCGCCTGGCGGATGGCCAGCGGCAGGACGATGCGCCGCGCCATGGTCAAGCGCCCCATGCCGGCGACGCGCGCCGCCTCGATCGCGCCCTGCGGCACGGCCTTAAGCCCGCCGCGCAGGATCTCGGCGGCATAGGCGGCATCGCAGAGCATGAGCGCCAGCAGCGCGCAGAAATAGGGCTCGCGCAGGAAGGGCCAGAAGACGCTTTCCCGCACCGTCGCGAATTGGCCAAGCCCGTAATAGATCATGAAGAGCTGCACGAGCAGCGGCGTGCCGCGGAAGACGAAGATGTAGAAATCCGCGATCCAGGCGCCGGGCCGCGAGGTTTGCCGCAGCGCCACCAGCAGCAGCGCCAGCACCGCACCGCCCGCGACGGAGCCTGCGGCGAGTTGCAGCGTCAGCGGAATGCCCGCGAGCAGCTTGAGGAAGGTGTCGAGGAGGAAGGGGAAATCCATGGCTCAGCCCCTCGCCCGCGCGCCCGGCTGCCCGCGCATCGACCATGCCTCCGCCGCGCGGAACAGCAGGCCCGAGACGCTGGTGATGGCGAGATAGATGCAAAGCCCGACACCGAAGAAGAAGAAGGGCAGTTCCGTGGAACCGGCGGCGATATTCACTTGGCGCAGCGTTTCCACCAGGCCCGTGACGGAAACCAGCGCGGATTCCTTGATCACCGATTGCCACTGATTGCCCATGCCCGGCAGCGCCGTGCGCAGCGCCTGGGGGAAGATGATGCGGCGGAACATCAGCCAGCGGCCCATGCCCACCACCTTCGCCGCCTCCAGCTCCCCGCGCGGAATGGCGTGATAGGCGCCGCGCAGCACCTCGCCCTGGCCCGCGCCGGAGATGAGCGCGATGGCCAGCACGCCGGCCAGGAAGCCGCTGATATCGACCGGGCCGTCGAAGCCCATGGCCTTGGCCACGGCCGCGGCCACCTGCCGCCCGCCGAAATAGAAGAGATAGATCACCAACAGGTCGGGGATGCCCCGGAGCAGGATGGTATAGCCCTCGGCCAGCCAGCGGAGCGGCCGGTTGCCCGCCGTCTTCGCCCAGGCCGAGAGCGTGCCCAGCACGGAGCCGCCCAGGAAGGCGAGCGCGGAGACGGCCACCGTCATCCAAGCCGCCCGCAGCAGCGCCATGCCCCAGCCCTCCGGCCCGAAGCCGATCAGGGCCAGGTCATCCCAAGTCATCACCGCCCGTTGCTCCGGCTCAGTACACGCCGACCGGGGTGATGTCGTATTCGAAATGCTTCATGATGAGCTTCGTCAGCGTGCCCTCGGCATGGACGGCCTTGAGCGCGGCGTCGAACTTCTCCTTCAGTTCCGGGTCGGACTTGCGCAGGCCCACGGCCGAGCCGCGGCCCAGCAGCCCGCCGGTGAAGGCGAAGCCCGTCAGCACCTGCTCGCCGCGCGAGCGCTTGGCGGCGGCATACATATTCGCGCCCGAGGCCAGCACCACGTCCACGCGGCCGGCCTTGAGGTCGAGCAGGGATTCGGGGCTGGTCGGATAGGTGCGGATCGTCACCACGTCCTTGAGATAGGTGTTCAGGAAGTCGGCCTGGATGGTCGAGACCTGCACGCCCACCGTCTTGCCCTGGAGCAGCGGCTTGATCGCGTCCAGCGCGGCGCGGAACTTGGCTTCCTCGCCGAGGAGGATGCGCTCGCCCTGGCCCGGGAGCTTCTCGAGCGAGGAGCCCTTCATGGTCAGGAAGGTCGAGGGGCTGTTCGCATAGGGCAGCGAGAAGGCGATGACCTCCTCGCGCTTGGGCGTGATGGAGACGGCGTCCATGATCGCGTCATACTTGCCGTCGGTCAGGCCGGCGATCATGCCGTTCCACTCCACCGCCTGCATGCTGGCGGGAATGCCCATTTTCTTCGACAGCTCGACCAGCAGCTCCGGCTCGAAGCCGATCAGCTGGCCGCTCGGGGAGGTCGCGTTATAGGGGGCATAGGAGCCCTCGGTCGCGACCTTGATCGAGGTCCAGTCCTTGGCGCGGGCGGGGCGGCCGGCGGCGAGGCTCGCGCCGCCAAGGGCGGCAGCGCCCAGGAGGGCGGAACGGCGGGTGATCAGCATGATGGGGAGGCTCCCTTGGAACTGCCGCCTCAGGACCAAAAACCCGCCCCCCTGTCAAGGAAAGGTCATGGTTGGAGCGCCGTCAGGGGGCCGGCCAATAGCCCCGGTGCGGCACCGCCGCCTCCTCCTCCAGGCACGGGCCCTCGACCACGGGCGGGTTGGCGGCGCTCGCCATGACCGCCCGGCAGGAGAGCGACAGACCCGCCGTGGCGGGCGTCGCATTGCGCAGCGCGAGGACCGCATCGTTGGAGAGGCCGTAAACCGACCGCCCGATCCCGGTGTAGAAAATGGCCGCCGAACACATGGCGCAGGGCTCGCCGGAGGAATAGATGGTCGCCCCCGCCAGCACCTCGCGGGGGATGCCGGCCTTCACCACGGCCTGGCAGGCATTCATCTCGGAATGCGCGAGGGTGCCGTCGCCGCTGCTGCCCTGGGTGGACATGCCTTCCGTGAGTACCGTTCCATCACCCGCGATCACGATGGCGGCGAAGGGGCGATCGCCCCGGTCCCGCGCCTGCTGGGCGAGGGCGAAGGCGCGGCGGAGATGGCGGGCATCGGTGTCGTTCATGGCCGCAGGATAGGCCCTCGCCTATGCGGCGGCCAGCTTCTCCGGCCGCATCGAGCCCGTCCGTTGGGCGCGCAGATGCCAGGCGAAGGCCTCCTCCAGCAGATGCGGCGTCTGGCCGCCGCGCTTCAAGGCTGAACGGTAGTAGTCCAGCAGGGCATCGCGGAAGCTGGGATGGGCGCAATTGCGGATGATGCTCTCCGCCCGCTCGCGCGGCGCCAACCCGCGCAGGTCGGCGAGGCCACATTCGGTGACGACGATATCCACATCATGCTCGTTATGGTCCACATGCGGCACCATCGGCACGATGGAGGAGATATTGCCGCCCTTGGCGAGGGATTTGGTCACGAAAATCGCCATATGCGCGTTGCGCGCGAAATCGCCCGAGCCGCCGATGCCGTTCATCATATGCGTGCCGTTCACATGGGTCGAATTCACGTTCCCATAGATATCGCATTCGAGCGCGGTGTTGATGGCGAGCACGCCCAGGCGGCGGATCACCTCGGGATGGTTCGAGATTTCCTGAGGCCGCATGATGAGGCGCGGCTTGTACTTCTCGATGCCGAGGATCGCGCGCTCATACCATTCCCCCGAGACGGTGATGGAGCAGCCGGAGGCGAAGTTCAGCTTCCCCGCCTCGAACAGTTCGAAGCAACTGTCCTGCAGCACTTCCGAATACATGCTCAACCCGTGGAAACGGCTCTCGACGAAGCCGGTGAGCACCGCATTGGCGATAGCGCCGATGCCGGACTGGATGGGCTGCAGCCCGAGCCCCATCCGCCCCTTGCGTACCTCATGCAGGAAGAGGTCCGAGAGATGGCCCGCGATGGCCGAGGTCTCGGCATCCGGCGCCTCGATCCTCGCCGTGCTGTCGTATTTCTCGGTGACGACGATGGCTGCGATCTTGCCCGGATCGATGGGGATGGCCGGCAGCCCGATGCGGCTATTGGCTGCCATCACGGGGATGGGGTCGCGATGCGGGCGATAGGTCGGGATATAGATGTCGTGCAGCCCCTCCAGCGCCAGGGGATGGTTCAGGTTGATCTCGACGATGATCTTCTCGGCCAGGATCGCGAAGCTGGCCGAATTGCCCACCGATGTCGTGGGCACGATATGCCCTTCCTCGGTGATGGCGGTGGCCTCGACCACCGCCAGATCGATCGGGCCGAGCTGGCGGGAGCGCAGCATCTCCACCGTCTCGGAGAGATGCTGGTCGATGAACATCACCTCGCCCTGGTTGATATGCCGCCGCAGCGCCGTATCCACCTGGAAGGGCATCCGCCGGGCGATGACGCCGGCATCGGAGAGGATGCGGTCGATATCATTGCCCAGCGAGGCGCCGGTTAGCAGGGTGATCTTCAGCGGGTCGATGCCCGCCCTTTCGGCCAGCGCCACGGGCACTTCCTTGGCATCGCCCGCCCGGGTGAAGCCGCTCATGCCCACCACCATGCCGTCGCGGAACAGCAGCGCCGCCTGCTCCGGGGTGGTGACCTTGCCCCAAAGAGCGGGCATGCGCAGGCGATCACGATACATCGGCAGAACTCCCCTCGGGGGAGCTAGGCGCTCACCCCTTCCTCGATCATCGCGACCCTAGCCTCGCCCTTGCCGTTCAGAACTTGATCCAGCGCAAGAACCAGCGCCTTCACGAGATTTTCGTCATGAAGCGGGCCGGGCGTGAGGCGCAGCCGCTCCTCGCCGCGCGGCACGGTCGGGTAGTTGATCGGCGTGGCGTAGATCCCGTGCTCCTCCCAAAGCCGGCGGGACACCTCCCGGCAGCGGGCCGCATCGCCGATATGGACCGGGACGATATGCGTGGGCGTCGGGATCACGGGCAGGCCCGCCTCGGCCAGTGCGGCCTTGACCCGCGCCGCAGAGGCCTGGTGCCGCTCACGCAGCGCGACACCCCCGGGGCCCCGGAGATAGCGGATGCTGGCCAGGGCCGCCGCCGCCACGGGCGGGGCGATGGCCGTGGTGAAAATGAAATCGGGGCAGGTCGAGCGGATGAAATCGACCACCGCCGCCGAAGCCGCGATATAGCCGCCATGGGCGCCGAAGGCCTTGGCCAGCGTGCCCTGGATGATGTCGATCCGCTGGGCCTGCCCATCCCGCTCCGCGACGCCCGCGCCCGTCGGGCCATACATGCCCACGGCATGCACCTCGTCCAGATAGGTCACCGCGCCATGGCGGCGGGCCACGTCCACGATGGCCTCGATGGGCGCGAAATCCCCATCCATGGAATAGACGGATTCGAAGGCGACCAGCTTGCGCTCATCGGCCGGTGCCGCGGCCAGCAGTTCCGCCAGATGAGCCGGGTCGTTATGGCGGAAGATGCTGCGCTTGGCGCCCTTGGCATGGCGCATGCCCTCGATCATCGAGGCATGGTTCTTGGCATCGGAGAAGACGTGCCAATTGCCGCCGAAACTCGTCAGCAGCGTCGAGAGCGCCCCGGCATTGGCCACATAGCCGGAGGTGAAGATCAGCGCGGCCTCCTTGCCATGCAGGGAGGCCAATTCCCGCTCCAGCGCCACGTGATAGGGCGTGGTGCCCGAGATATTCCGCGTCCCGCCCGCGCCCACGCCGTGCTGCTCGATGGCCTCGATGGCCGCCTGGGCCAGGACGTCGGAGGCGCCCATGCCGAGATAATCGTTGGAGGACCAGAGGACCGCCCTGCCCTCCTCCCCGCCCCGGGTCACGCGGCAATAGGGAAAGTCGCGGTCCTGCCGGGCCAGCGGGGTGAATTCGCGATACCGGCCTTCCTGGCGCAATTGCGTCAGGACGGCGCGGCATTGGGCATCGAGATCCTGCACGAGGCGGCGTCCTTTTGCTTGGGGGCCGGGCATGGCCCCAAGCAAGGAGGTAGCGCAGCTTCGCGCCCGATCTCAACGCCGATCGGCGGCGGCTCAGTAACCGACGGTGAAGCGCGCGCGGCGATGGGCGGGCTTCTCAAGCTCATCGACCATCGCGATGGCATAATCCTCGAAGGAGATGCTGCTGCCGGCCTCGCTGCTCAGGAGCTGATCCTTGCCCAGGCGGAACTTGCCGGTGCGCTCGCCGGGGATGAACATCGCGGAGGGGGAGAGGAAGGTCCAGTCCAGCGCCGGCTCGGCCTTCAGCAGGTCCAGGAAGGCGCCGCCGGCCTTGGCTTCCTTCAGATAGATCTCGGGGAAGTTCGGCGCGTCATAGAGCTTCAGGCCCGGCGCCACTTCCAGGCTGCCCGCGCCGCCGACCACCAGGTAGCGCGGCACTCCGGCGGCTTTCACGGCCTCGATCAGCACCTTCGGGTCGCTCGCCGAGAAATGCACGCTGCTGATCACGGCATCGTGCCCGGCCAGGATCTTCGCCAGGCCCGCACCGTCGAAGACATCGCCCTTCACCGCCGTCACGCCCTTCAGCGCCGGCACCTTGGAAATGTCGCGGGCAATGGCCGTCACCTCATGCCCGCGCGAGGCAAGCTCGGTGAGTAGGCGGGAACCGGCCTGGCCGGTGGCGCCGATGAGAGCGACTTTCATGGTCTCTACCTCAAAGCAGGTTTCTGATGGAAACCAGATGGCAAAGCCGGTAAACCCCGTAAAGAAGGCACTTTCCTCTCATCTGGTCACCAGGCGGAAACCATGAACAGCATCGCGAATATGCCCAATACCTATGCCGCGAACTGCCCCACCCGGCTGGTGCTGGACCGGATCGCCGATAAATGGGCCGTGCTGCTGCTGGGCCTGCTGGCGGAGCGGACGCTACGGTTCAACGAGCTGCGGCGGCATATCGAGGGCCTCTCGCAGAAGGTGCTCTCCCAGACGCTCAAGAGCCTGGAGCGCGACGGGCTGGTCCATCGCAAGGCCATCGCCACCGTGCCGGTGACGGTCGAATATTCCATCACCCCGCTGGGCCGCACCCTGGCGCAGACGGTGGACGGCATCCGCCTCTGGGCGGAGGCGCATATCGGCGAGGTGCAGGCGGCGCAGCGACTCTATGACGCCGGCGCCGAGGCGCGCCCCACCGCCGCAACGGCCCCGGCCGCCATGGCGCCCGCCCTGGAGGCGCCCGAGGCCGTCGAGGCCGTCGCCCCCGCCCTCCCTCGCCCCGCCCCGGCCGGGCGCAGTTTCTTCCAGAAATCCGGCGCTCACGGCTGATGCCGGGCTGACCGCCCGCGCCAGTCGCGCGTGTTGCGGAGGTGCGCCTTGCGCGCCTGCGGGATTGCGCCCGCGCGCGCGGCCTGCCACACCACCGCACCGAGATGACCGACGACCTGCCGAACCCGGCCCTGCTCCCCGCAGGGCTCGCCGATCTGCTGCCGCCCGAGGCCGAGCGCGAGGCCGCGCTGGTCGAGGCCGTTCTCGGCGTCTTCGCGCGCCATGGCTATGAGCGGGTCAAGCCGCCGCTGCTCGAGTTCGAGGATTCGCTCCTCGCCGGCTCCGGCGCCGCCGTGGCGGACCAGACCTTCCGCATCATGGACCCGGTGAGCCAGCGGATGATGGGCCTGCGGGCCGATACCACGCCGCAGGTGGCCCGCATCGCCGCGACCCGCCTGGCCAATACCCCCCGCCCGCTCCGCCTCTCCTATGCCGGCCAGGTGCTGCGCGTGCGCGGCAGTCAGCTCGCCCCCGAGCGCCAGCTTCCCCAGGCGGGCATCGAGATCATCGGCCCCGACAGCCCCGAGGCCGATGCCGAGGTGGCCGTGCTCGGCGTGGAGGCCCTGGCCCGCGCCGGCATCGCCGATCCGAGCCTCGACATCCAGCTCCCCACCATGGCGCCGACCCTGCTGGATGCCGCCGGGGTGGATGGCGCGCTGCGCCACCGCCTGGCCCGTGCGCTGGACCGCAAGGACGCCGCCGAGGTGCGCGCGGCGGCCGAGGAAGCGGGCCCGCCGGCCAATTTCCTGACCACGCTTCTCGATGCCGCCGGCCCCGCCGACGGCGCGCTGGCCGCCCTGGCCGCCGCAGCCCTGCCGCCCGCCGCCCGCGCCATCGCCGATAACGCCGCCGCCGTGATCGCCGCCATCCGCGCCCGCGCGCCGAAGCTGCGCATCACGCTGGACCCGGTGGAGTTCCGCGGCTTCCGCTATCACACGGGCGTCGCCTTCACGATCTACGGACCCCAGGGCGAGTTGGCCCGCGGCGGCCGCTACGTGAATGGCGAGGAGCCCGCGACGGGCCTCTCCCTCTATCCCGAGGCCATCATGCGCGCCGCCCCCAAGGCCGAGCCGCTGCCCCGCCTCTTCCTGCCCGCCGGCACCGATGCCGCGCTGGCCGCCAGACTGCGCGAGCAGGGCTGGATCACCCTTGCCGCGCTGTCCGCCGAGGACACGCCCGCCCGCCTCCGTTGCACCCACCTGCTGCGTGACGGTGAGCCCACCCTTTTCACAGAGAAGGCTTGAACCATGGCCAATGTCGCCATTATCGGCGCCCAGTGGGGCGACGAGGGTAAGGGTAAGATCGTCGACTGGCTCGCGAGCCGGGCCGATATCGTCGTGCGTTTCCAAGGCGGCCATAATGCCGGCCATACGCTGGTGGTGGGCAACCAGACCTACAAGCTCTCGCTGCTGCCTTCGGGCCTCGTGCGCGGCAAGATGGGCATCATCGGCAATGGCGTGGTGCTCGACCCGGAGGCGCTCTTCAACGAGATCAGCCGCGTCCGCGAGCAGGGCCTGGATGTCGGCCCGCATAACCTGCGCATCGCCGAGAACGTGCCGCTGATCCTCCCGCTGCATTCCGCGCTCGACAAGGCGCGCGAAGTGGCCCGCGGCAAGCATGCGATCGGCACCACCGGCCGTGGCATCGGCCCCGCCTATGAGGACAAGGTGGCCCGCCGCGCCATCCGCCTCTGCGACCTGGCCGAGCCCGAGACGCTGTCGCACAAGCTCGACGAGCTGCTGCTGCACCACAACACCCTGCTCAAGGGCCTCGGCGCCGAGCCCTTCGACAAGCAGGAGCTGCTGGACCGCCTGCTGGGCCTCGCGCCGAAGCTGCTGCCCTATGCCGAAGCCGTGTGGGAGCGGCTGGACGAGGCGCGCCACGAGAATAAGCGCGTGATGTTCGAGGGCGCCCAGGCGGTGATGCTTGACGTCGACCACGGCACCTATCCCTATGTGACCAGCTCCAACACCGTTGCCGGCAATGCCGCCGCCGGCGCGGGCGTGGGCCCGCATTTCATCGGCACCGTGCTGGGCATCGCCAAGGCCTATACGACGCGCGTCGGCTCCGGCCCCTTCCCCACCGAGCTTTTCGACGAGATCGGCAAGGGCATCGGCGAGCGCGGCCGTGAATTCGGCACCGTGACGGGCCGCCCCCGCCGCTGCGGCTGGTTCGATGCCGCCCTGGTGCGCCAGGCGGTGAAGGTCGGCGGTGTGCAGGGCCTGACGCTGACCAAGCTCGATGTGCTGGACGGCATTCCCGAGCTGAAGATCTGCACCGGCTATCGCATCGACGGCGAAGTCTTCCGCCGCCTGCCGGCCGGCCTCGCGGCCCAGGCCAAGGCCGAGCCGATCTACGAAGTGCTCGAAGGCTGGACGCAGTCCACCAAGGGCGCGCGCAGCTGGGCCCAGCTGCCGGCCACCGCCATCAAGTATGTCCGCCGCATCGAGGAACTGGTGGAGGCGCCGGTCGCCCTGCTCTCCACGAGCCCGGAGCGCGACGACACCATCATGGTGACCGACCCCTTCGCGGGTTGACCAAGAAAAAGGGGCCGCGAGGCCCCTTTTTATGCCCGCTTGGCAGGATGCGGCGGCCGCGCCAGCCCCAGATGCTCCCGCAGCGTCACCCCCTCATACTCCGCACGGAACAACCCGCGCGCCACGAGAATAGGCACCACCTTCTCGACGAACTCGTCGAAGGGCGCAGGGTAATGCGTGGTCTTGACGATGAAGCCATGGGCGGCGCCGGCGCGATACCAGCTCTCCAGGTCATCGGCGATCATCTCCGGCGTGCCCATCACGACGCGATGGCCGGAGCTGGCGGCGGTGAAATCCCGCAGCTCGCGGATGGTCATGTTGTGCCGCTTGGCGATGGCGGTGAGGATCACCGCATGGCCCTGCATCATCCCCGAGGGCGGCAGTTCCGGCACCGGCCCGTCGAGCGGATAGGCCGAGAGGTCATGCCCCACCCGGTCCGAGAGCACGCGCATGGCCTGGACCGGGTCGGCCAGTTCGGCGAGTTGCGCGATCTTGGCCTTGGCATCCTCCAGGCTCTCGCCCACCACGACGCAGACACCGGGCATCACCTTGATCGCATCGCGCGCCCGCCCCTTGGCGACGCAGCGCTCCTGCAGATCACGGATGAAAGCGGCTGATTCCGCCATGTCCTGCTGCACGGTGAAGACCACCTCGGCCGTCGCCGCCGCCAGATCCCGCCCCGTATCCGAAGCGCCCGCCTGGAAGATCACCGGATAGCCCTGCGGCGGGCGGGTGATATTGAGCGGCCCCTTCACCTTGTAATAGCGGCCCTCGTGGTTCAGCACATGCAGCTTGGAAGGGTCCGCGAAGGTGCCGCTCGCCTTGTCGCCGACGATGGCGCCCTCCTCCCAGGAATCCCAGAGGCCCTTGACCACGTCGAGATACTCGGCGGCCATGGCATAGCGTTCGGCATGGGGCGGGTGTTTGTCGCGGCTGAAATTCGCGGCCGCATCGGGGCTCGAGCCCGTCACCACATTCCAGCCCGCGCGGCCCTGGCTCAGATGATCGAGCGAGGCCATCATCCGGGCGAGGTTATAGGGCTCGGTATAGGTGGTGGAGGCGGTGGCCGCGAGGCCGATGCGGCTCGTGCACATGGAGAGCGCCGACAGCAGGGTGATCGGCTCCAGCCGCACCATCATGCCCGGATGCGCATCGAGCCCCGTATTGACGGCATCGGCGAAGAAGACGAGGTCGAATTTCGCGCGCTCCGCCGATTGCGCCAGATGGCGCAGCAGGGGGAAATTCTCGGAGCCGAACTCCGCATCCGGCATGCGCCAGCCGGCGACGTGATTGCCCGCGCCGAGCACGAGCAGGCCGAGATGCATCATGGCGTCTTTCCTCCGAGCCGCGCGATCTCGTCGGCGACCGTCACCACCGTCAATTGCGGCGCGCGGGAGGCCATCATGGCCATGGCCTGCTCATGCGCCTTCTGCGTCTTGGCCGCGCAGCCATCCTCGACCAGCCGCACCTGCGCCCCACCATCCACGGCGGCGAAGACCGTCGCCAGCACGCAGCAATCGGTCGAGACGCCGCAGATGGTCACGCGCGGCTCGGGGCCGAGAAGCGCGATGGCCTCGGGCGTCCATTTGCCGAACGTATGGCTCGCGATGCTCTTCCGACCGCGCCAAGGCTCGTCGACGTCCCAGAGCCAATCAGCCGACTTCTCCAGCGCGAAGGGCCATTTTTCGTAATAGGGCACCCAGCTCCCGCTCGGCTGCGCGGGCGGCACGAAGCGCGTGAAGACCACCCGCTCGCCATAGAGCGGCACCAGCTTCGCGATGCGCTGCGAGACATTGCCGAGCGAAGGCGTGAACCAGGGGCTGTCCGGATGCGAAAAGGCCGGTTGCAGATCGACCACCATCAGCCATTCGCTCACGGCTGCATCTCCGGCTCGCGCAGCGCGCGTGAAAGGAAGGAGCGCACGCGCGGGTCGTTCGGCCGAGCCAGCACCTCGCCCGGCGGCCCGTATTCCGCGATGACACCATCGACCATCACCGCCACCCGGTCGGCGATCTCGCGGGCGAATTGCACCTCATGGGTCACAATAATCATCGTCATGCCCGAGGCGGCGAGGCCGCGGATCACCTCCAGCACCTCGCCCACCAGATGCGGGTCGAGCGCCGAGGTGGGCTCGTCGAAGAGCATCAGCTTCGGCCGCATGGCCAATGCCCGCGCGATGGCGATGCGCTGCTGCTGGCCGCCGGAAAGCTGCTTGGGATAGGCGCCCTCCTTCTCCGACAGCCCCACCCGCGCCAGCAACTCCCGCGCATGGGCCTCGGCCACCGCGCGCGTTTCGCCGCGCACACGCATGGGCGCGTCGGTGATGTTCCGCAGCACCGTCATATGCGGGAAGAGGTTGAAGTTCTGAAAGACCATGCCGATCTCGGCCCGCTGCGCGCTCAGCGCCCGCTCGCCCATGCGATACCAGGCGCCGCCCTTCTCCTCGGCCCCGATGGCGACGCCATCGACATGGATGATGCCCTTGTCGCAGCTCTCCAGCGCATTGATGCAGCGAAGCAGCGTGCTCTTCCCCGCGCCGGAAGGCCCGAGCAGGCAGACGACCTGCCCCTTCCCGGCCTCCATATCGACGCCCTTGAGCACCACGTTGCGGCCGCGCGTCTTCCAGACTTCCGTGATGCGGACGAAGGCTTCCATCAGCCCAAATCCGCCGCGTATCGCTCGGAGCCCTTGGCGTAATGCCGCTCGATGAAATACTGCACGACCGAGAGCACGCTCACCATGATCAGATACCAGAGCGCTGCGACGATCAGCAGCGGAATGGTCTCGAAAGTGCGGGAATAGATATTCTCCGCCGCGTTCATCAGCTCATGCAGCGCCACCACGCTCGCGATCGAGGTATATTTCAGCATCCCGATCACCTGGTTACCCGTCGGCGGCACGATGGCCTTCATGGCCTGCGGCAGCACCACGACGAAGAAGGTCTGCATCGGCCTGTGGCCCAGCGCCTTGGAGGCCTCCGTCTGCCCGTGATCGACCGAAAGGATGCCCGCGCGCGTGATCTCGGCCATATAGGCCGCCTCGTTCAGCCCGAGCCCCAGCATGGCGGCGGTGAAGGAGGAAATCGCGACCGTGCTGGAAATCTCCCAGAATTTCGGCCCACCGAAAGGAATACCCAGTTGCAGCTCGGGAAAGAGCGAAGCGAGATTGTACCAGAAGACCAGCTGCACCATCACCGGCACGCCGCGGAAGAACCACACGAAGGCATGGGCGCAGAAGGGCAGCACCGGATCGCGCGAAAGCCGCATGAGCGCGATGACGATGCCGATCGCCGTGCCGATCACCATCACCAGCGCCGTGAGCTGGATGGTCATCAGCACGCCGCCCAGCACCTCGGGATGCAGCATGTAGCGGCCGACGGTCGCCCATTGGAAACCGGGATTGGCCAGGATCTGATAGACGATCCAGGCCCCCGCCAGCCCGACGAGCGCGAGGCCGAACCACCGCCCCATATTCGGGGCCGGCAGGATCACCGGCGCTTTCCCGGCCATGTCAGGGCGCCGGCGGGTTGCGGATCTGCTCGACGCTCAGCGCGCCTTCGGGCACGGCGAAATCGGCCATGATCTCCTGGTAGCTGCCATCGGCCGCCGCACTTTCCAGCGCCAGGCGCAGCGCATCCTGCAGGGGCTTGTTGTTCTGCGCCACGACGATGCCGGAGATCGACATCATATTGGGCAGCATGCCCGAGGTCATGGTGAGCTTGTCATTCCCCTTGGCGATCTCGAGCCCCGAGGCGCGCGCGGTGAGGAAGCCGTCGCCGCGCCCGTTGGAAAGCGCCAGATAGGTATCGGCGCTGTTCGGGAAGAAGAGGAAGCTGATCTCCTTCTTCCCCGCCGTGACGCAATCGGCCGAGAGCTTCTCGGCCACCGCCACCTGCGCCGAGCCGCGCGTCAGCACCAGCGTCTTGCCGCAGAGGTCATTGATGTCGAGCGCCGCATCCTGCTTGCGCACCAGCAGTCCGTAGCCCGAATTGAAATAGGGCACGAAATTCACGACCTTCTGCCGCTCCGCCGTGATCCCGATCTGGTTGACGCCCGCATCATAGCGCCCGCTGGAAACGCCGGGGACGATGGAGGGAAACTTGATGTCGTCGAATTGCGGCGTGAGCCCGAGCTTGGCGGCCAGCAGCGTCATCAGCCGGATATCGATGCCATCGGGCTTGCCGTCGCTGCCCAGGGAGGCGAAGGGCGGCCACTGATAGGAGGTCGCGATCTTCAGCACGCCCGCCTGGCGCACCACCTCGGGCAGCGCCGCGCGCGCCTCGGGCACGACTTGGGCCTGTGCCATCGCCGGCGACGAGAGGCCGCCCATCACGGCCCCCAGTCCCAGGAAAAGGCCCATCACTCCGTTAAGAAGCCTGCGTCGCGTCATCGCCTCGATCCCTCAACGGCCTCTCCGGCAGCGCAAGGGCGAGACGGCGGGACCCGTGTTCCTGCTCGCACCGCGCGGCACATCGCGCGGGCTCGGGTCATTCTCACCAATTCACCCCGGGGGCTCAAGGCCCCCAAGGCGCGGGCGGAGGCTCAACCGCCGAAGGTCGTCGCCTCGCTCGGGCCGAAGACCTTCACCGCCTCGGCATGGATGCGCAGCAATTCCTTCTGCAGCGTATTCGAGAGGAAGGTATAGGCCGTGCGGAAACGCCCCGGCTGATGCACGCCGGGATGGCCGACGATCCAGACGGAAAGGCTCGGCGCGAAAGCCTCGGGCAGCAGCCGCACCAGCCTCTCGCCCTTGAGCGCGCCGGCCATCTGCATCACGCCCACGCCGAAGCCCGCGCGCACCGCCGCTTCCTGGGCCATGAGGCTGTCGGTGCGCAGCGCGAGATCCTGCGGCCGCACGTTCAACCCGCGATTGGAGAAGAGGCGGAAGCCGTATTCGTCCTTGTCGGGCCCGATCAGCCGATGGCTCAGCAGATCGTTCAACGTCTCGGGCATGCCCTTGGCCGCGACGTAATCGGGATGGGCGAAGAGGCCCAATTCCATGCGGCCGACGCGGCGGGCGATGAGGTCCGGCTGTTCGGGCCGCAGGTAGCGGATGGCAATATCCGCGTCGCGCCGCAGCAGGTTCTGCACCTTGTTGCTGAGGCTGAATTCCAGCTCCAGCCCCGGATTGGCCTCGGCCAGGTCGCGCAGCAGCGGCGGCAGCACCTGCACGCCGAAGGATTCCGAGGCCGTCACCCGCACCGGGCCCGAGAGCGCCTCGGGCCGTTCGGCGATGGCGCCCGCGAGGGCGGCGGCGGCCTGTTCCAGCGCATTGGCATAGTCGAACAGCGCCATGGCGCGGGCGGTGGGCTTCAGCCCCTGCGGCACGCGGTCGAAGAGCGACTCGCCCACCTGTTGCTCGAGGGCCCGGATCTGCCGCCCGACGGTCGGCTGCGTCACGCCCATCTGCACGGCGGCGGCCGAGAGGCTGCCGACCCGCATCACCGCGACGAAGGCGCGAAGCAGCCCCCAGTCGAGAGCGTCAGGGCCGTGGTGATGAGGGATGGGGCTGCCCGATGCGGGCGGGATGGCTTGGGGAGATAGTGGCATGGCCGGGGCTAGATTGGGCAGACGAATGTCAAGATCAAGAGCCTGTATCGGGGGCGGTAGCCGCCGCAAGGCAAAGCGGCGCCGATTCCTTCACGAATCGATCCATGAGCCGCCGCCTTGCCGGGGCTCTTACCGCTCGCTATACCCGTTTAGGAATAGCGAAGGGAGCTTCCGTCATGCGCCGCCGTCTCTTGCTCGCGAGCTTCGCGGCCGCCCTGACCGCGCCCCCCGCCTTCGCCCAGGCCGAGCCGCCCGTGGTCTTCGCCGCCGCCAGCCTGACCGATGCGATGAAGGCCCTCGGCGCCGCCTGGGTCGCCAAGGGCCATCCCATGCCCCGCTTCTCCTTCGCCGCCTCCTCGGCCCTTGCCCGGCAGATGGAACAGGGCGCGCCGGCCGATATCTTCGCCTCCGCCGACGAGCCCTGGATGGATTACGCCGAGCAGCGCGGCTTGATGGTCAAGGAGACGCGGGTGAGCCCGCTCGCGAACAGCCTCGTGCTCATCGCCCCCGCTGACCGGCCCGGCCCCGCGCTCACCATCACGCGCGAGACCGACATTCTGGCCCTCGCCGGGCCCGATGGCCGCATCGCGGTGGGCGATCCTTCCAACGTGCCCGTCGGCAAATACGCCCAGGCCGCGCTCACCTGGATGGGCCAATGGGAAAAGGTCTCCCCCCGCCTCGCCCGCACTGACAATGTCCGCTCCGGCCTGCTGCTGGTGGAGCGCGGCGAGGCGCCGCTCGGCATCGTCTATGGCACCGATGCCGCTCTCTCGAAGGGCGTGAAGGTGATCGGCACCTTCCCCGCCGAGAGCCACCCGCCCGTCACCTACCCCTTCGCGCTGACGCGCCGCGCCGCCGGTAACGACGAGGCCAAGGCGCTCTTCGTCTTCCTCACCGGCGAAGAGGCCCGCGCCACCTTCGAGAAATTCGGCTTCTCGGCCAATCGCCCCTGATGGATTGGCTGACCGGAGCCGCGGCCTGGCTGACGCCGGAGGAATGGCAGGCGGTGCGCCTCAGCCTCGCCGTGGCGCTGCGCGCGGTGATCTTCGGCCTGCCGCCCGCGGTGCTGGTCGCCTGGCTGCTGGCGCGCTACCGCTTTCCCGGCCAGGCGCTGCTCGACGCTTTTGTGCATCTGCCGCTTGTCATGCCGCCCGTCGTGGTGGGGTGGTTGCTGCTCGTCACCTTCGGCGTGCGGGGGCCCATCGGCAGCCTGCTGAATGACTGGTTCGGCATCCGCCTCGTCTTCAATACCAGCGGTGCCTCGCTGGCCACGGCCGTCATGTCCTTCCCCCTCATCGTCCGGGCGGTGTGGCTGAGCATCGACGGCGTGGATCGCGGCCTGGAAGCGGCGGCCCGCACGCTGGGCGCTGGGCCGATCGACCGCTTCGTGACCATCACCCTCCCCCTCATCGCGCCGGGCATTCTCTCCGGCGCCATCACCGCCTTCGCGGCGGGGCTGGGCGAATTCGGCGCGGTGATCACCTTCGCCTCCAATATCCCCGGCCAGACGCAGACCCTGCCGCTGGCCATCTATGCCGCGACCCAGACGCCGGGCGGCGAGGCGACGGCGGCCAAGCTCGCCGCCATTTCCTTCGCGCTTGCCATTGCCGGCCTGCTTCTGGCCGAGGCGGCGGGGCGGCGAATGCAGGTGTTGCTGGGCCGGACCGCCCGCTGATGCTCGACCTCGCCTTCCGCCACGCCTTCCCGGGCTTTACCCTCGACGCCGCCATCCAGGCGCCCACGCCGGGGGTGACGGTGATTTTCGGCCCCTCCGGCTGCGGCAAATCCACCATTCTCGCGGGCGTGGCCGGGCTGCTGCGGCCCGATGCGGGGCATCTCTCGCTCGATGGCCAGGTCATGTTCGACGCCGGCCGCCGCATCATGCTGCCGCCCGAGAAGCGGCGCTTCGGCATGGTCTTCCAGGAAAGCCGCCTCTTCCCGCATCTCTCGGTGGAGACGAACCTCCGCTACGGCCTGCGCCGCGCCCCGCGCGATTCCGAGGGGCCGGGCTTCGAGGAAGTGGTCTCCCTTCTCGGCATCGCCCATCTTCTCACCCGCCGCCCCGCCTCGCTCTCGGGCGGGGAGAAGCAGCGCGTGGCCCTCGGCCGCGCTCTGCTCTCCAGGCCGAGGCTCCTGCTGATGGACGAGCCCCTTGCGGCGCTGGATGCCGGGCGGAAGGCCGAGGTGCTGCCCTTCCTCTCCCGCCTGCGGGACCGGCTGAACATCCCGCTGCTCTACGTCACCCATGCGCTCGACGAGGTGGATCAGCTCGCCGACACGCTGGTGCTGATGGAAAATGGCCGCGTCCTGGCCAGCGGCAGTCTGGAGGCGCTGTCGGCCCGCACCGACCTGCCTCTACTGGCGGGCCGGAACGACGCGGGCGCAGTGCTCACCTGCAAACTGGCCCCCGGCCTGCCGGGCGAGGGGCTGAGCCGCCTGCTCTTTCCCGGCGGCGAATTGCTGGTGCCACCGCCGCCTGATGCCACCCCCGGCAGCCGTCTCCGGGTGCGCGTCAGGGCGAGGGACGTTTCCATCGCCCTCGCCCGCCCAGCGGATATCTCCGTCCGGAACATCCTTCCCGCCACGATCGAGGCGCTGGAGCCAGCCGGGCCTCATGCGGTCATGCTGCGGCTTCGGGTCGGCGAGAGCCCGCTGCTCTCGCGCGTGACGCGAGATGCCGCCGAGCGCCTCGCCCTCGCGCCGGGCACGGCAGTCTGGGCGCTCGTCAAATCCGTCGCCCTCGGGAATGCGGGGGCGGAAAGCTGATCGCTCGCGCAAGCGTGAAGAAACGAACCGGTCGGTTCGGCGTTGCGCGCTCAAATGATTGATTGAAGTGGTGATTGCACGACCGGGTTAATCAGCCCTAGGTTGTTGCTATTATGCGCCCTTCCCTCTCCATCGCTGACATCTGGCACGAGCAAGGCGCCCTAACGGGCGGGCGGCGCCCGGAATCCGGCGGCGATGAAGGTAACGAGGTGGCTGATCACGGCCTCGTCGTCAGCCTCGGCGATGCTCGGCGAGAGGTCAACCAGCCGGTGCATCGCCGGGTCGAGATCCGCCAGGATATGCATCATCGCACCACGGGCGAAGTCGTAGCGCCAAATCACGTCATCGCGGCTGAGCCCCGGCGCGGCCTGGTTCAGCGCCTCGATGAAGCGGGCATGGACCGGGTCGAACTGCGAGGCGACGATGGAATTCGTGACGGCGCGCGGCAAAGCGCGGACTTGAAGCAGCAGGCGGACGATGGCGCGCCCGTCCCGTTTGTCCCGGCTGAGGCTGACCATGGGGCGGATCAGGGCCTCGACCAGGCTTTCGATCGTCGGCCCCTCCGGGCCGGCGGCCGCCATGCAGGCCTCCAGCGCCGCCAGCCGCCCCTGGTTGATCTCGCCGAGGAAGCGATCCAGCACCTGGCGGATGAGCTGGTCCTTCGAGCGGAAATGGTAGTTCACCGCGGCGATATTGGCCCCGGCGCGGTCCGTGATCTCCTTCAGCGAGGCGCCGTCGAAGCCGCGCTCGGCAAAGGCCTCGAGAGCGGCGGCGAGGATGCGGCCGGGCGTTTCCTGCTGGCCCGCATCCTGGCGGATCACACGGGGGCGCGTCGCGCGGGCGGGCTTCACGGCCATGTGGCGGCCGTGGAACGGGGGATGGGCAAGGCGTCTCTCATCATCACCGAGAGCCTAGAGCGGAACGAGGCATTCCAGAAGCCGTCAGCCGCTCAGGACGCGCTGCCGGAGCCGGCCGCGCCGCTCAGTCCAGCGAAGTAAGCTCAGGCCGCGATCCGCTTCAGGTTGACGTAGAGCGAGGCGGAGGTCGAGACGATGGCCATGATCACCCCGACATAGCCCAGCACGAGCGACACCACGGCGGCCGCCATCCAGACCAGGAAGCCCCAGCGATCATAGGTCTCGGCCAGGAGCACCGTGATGCCCAGGACGGTCACAAGGCCCGCCATGAAGAAAAAGACCGCCTGCAGCAGATAGACGAAGAACACGTCCCAACGGTGGCCCTTGGTCAGCGTCGCGCTGCGACGGAGCGCCGTAACGGGCGAGCCGCCTTCCGCCGTCAGCGCAGGCCAGGCGATGGCCCAGCGGCACCAGAGCATGATGCCCGGCACCAGCAGCAGCGCGAAGCCGACGCCGCAGAAGACAGCGATGATCATCGCCAGCACGGCGAGCGGCAGCGCCCTCATCAGCGACTGGCGCAGGGCGAGCCAGAGGCCCATGCGCTCCCCTTCCAGGGAGGCGATGGTCAGGCGCAGCATCACCACGCCGATGAAACAGGGCACCAGAACCTGAAGGACGAAGTGGGCCAGCTCGATCCCCGCATCCGCCGGCGGTGCAACGCCCGTCGCGGCCTGGACGGTGGGAACGACGCGCGGCGGCGTCACGCCGACCCGCACGGACAAGGCCCCTACGATGGAGAGGAGAACGGCGCTGAGCAACCAGAACCCCGCCCGCGCCTTCACGCCCCTCAGGGCATCGCCATAGACACGGCTGACGGAAATCTGTGGCTGCATCGGGCTCTCCGGAGGGCGCCCAGGGCCGCCGAGTCGCGGCCCTGGGCGGCGCCTTGCCAGGATATCCCGTTACGAAAAGGCACTCAACGGCGCGCGATCAGGCCGCCGGTTCGAAATTCATCGCAATGCCATTGATGCAGTAGCGCAGATGCGTGGGCGGCGGCCCATCGGGGAAGACGTGGCCCAGATGGCTGCCGCAGGTGGCGCAATGCACCTCGGTGCGCACCATGCCGTGGCTGCGATCGGTCGTGGTCTCCACCGCACCTTCGACCGGCGTGTCGAAGCTGGGCCAACCGGTGCCGCTCTCGAATTTCTTGCCCGAGACGAAGAGCGGCTGGCCGCAACCCGCGCAGGTGAAGGTGCCCTGGCGCTTCTCATGCAGCAGGGCGCAGCTGCCGGGCCGCTCGGTCGCATGGCGGCGCATCACCATATACTGGTCGGGCGTCAGCTTCTCGCGCCATTCGGCGTCGCTCAGGGTGAAGGGATAGGTCTTCTGAGCCCCGTCCATCCGGTGCCTCCTTCTCGAATGCCCACGGCCCGACGGGGCCGCTCTCGCCGCCTCATATTGGGCCGCGGGCCCGCCATGCGAAGGGTGCGGATGCAAGCGGGCCACTCCGTTCTTGCCTGGGATCAAAAAGGGCCATACTGTAATTTCAGAAATTACTGAAATTTCCGGAATTCGCCCATGAACCTGCCCCCGCTCGTCCAGTCCTTCGTGCTCCATTTCGGCGAGATGGGCAGCCGCTGGGGCATCAACCGGACGGTAGGGCAGATCTACGCCCTGCTCTATGTCTCCCCCGAGCCGCTCTGCGCGGAGCAGATCGTCGAGGCGCTCGGCGTCTCGCGCTCCAATGTCTCCATGGGCATTCGCGAGTTGCAGGCTTGGAACCTCGTCCTCCTCCGCCACATCCCGAATGACCGGCGGGATTTCTTCACCACCCCGAGCGACGTCTGGCAGATCCTGCGGACCCTCGCCGAGGAGCGGAAGAAGCGCGAGGTGGACCCGACCCTCTCGGTGCTCCGCGAACTCCTCATGCAGAAGCCCGACAGCGAGGCCGAACGCTTCGCCCAGGCACGGATGGGCGAGATGCACGGGCTCATCGAGCAATTGACGAATTGGTACGACGACGTGCGGCAGCTCGAGACCGAACGCCTCGCCAATCTCCTCGCTCTCGGCGCCAAGGTCACGCGCCTGCTCGAGACGAAGGACAAACTGGTTTCCTTCGCGCTCCCTCGCCGCAAGCGCGGCGCGGATCAAGACCCCGGCGGTTCCTCATCGGCGAGATAACGCCGCCCGGTTTTCCCGATATTGCGCCAGATCAAGGCGCGTGAGGGGCAGCGGGGTCTAATCGACCAGTATCAGCAGCCATGCAGGCCAAGATGCGCGTCACCAAGTCTTCCAAGCGCCAGCCGGACCCGCCCCGGCGCGGTGCCCTCGTTCAGGCCCTGGCGGCGACGCTATGGCTGCCGCAGGCCGGGCTGATCGCGCTCGCGGTCTCGCGCCTCGCGGGCGGGCAGAGCGAACCGTGGCGGGATATCGCGCCCTTGGCTCTCGGCGTGCTGGCCCTCGGCCTGCTGCGCGCCTGGCTCGACGGCTTCGGCGGCCGCATGGTCTTCCGCGCCGCCCGCGCGCGGCTCACGGCGCTCCGGGCCGAGGCCGCGACGGCGCTGGCCACGCGCTCCCCGCTCGATACCGCCCGCCCCGCCTCCGGCCTCGCCTCGAGCGTCATCGCCGAACAGGCCGAGGCGCTGATGCCCTATTGGCTGCGCTACACCCCCGCGCAGTTTCGCACCGCGCTGCTGCCCCCGCTGATCCTGCTGGCGGTGCTGCCGGTCTCCTGGCTCTCGGCGCTGATCCTCTTCATCGCGGGCCCGCTCATCCCCGTCTTCATGGCGCTGATCGGCATGAAGGCGAAGGAGGCTAGCGAGGCGCGAATGGTGGAGCTGGGCGGGATGAACGCCTTTCTGCTCGATCGGCTGCGCGGGCTCGAGACCATCCGCGCCTTCGAGGCGACCGACCGTCTCGCGACCGGGCTCCGCGCCCAGGCCGAGAACCTGCGTGAACGCACCATGGCCGTGCTGCGCATCGCCTTTCTTTCTTCTGCTGTCTTGGAACTTTTCGCGGCCCTCGGCGTCGCGCTGGTCGCGGTGCAGATCGGCTTCACCCTGCTCGGCCCGATCGAGATCGGCCATTGGGGCAGCCCGATGACGCTCGGCGAAGGGCTTTTCGTGCTGCTGCTCGCCCCCGCCTTCTTCGAGCCGCTGCGCGACCTCGCCGCCGCCTGGCATGATCGCGCGGCGGGCCAGGCGGGGCTGCAGGCGCTGCGGAACCTCGCCGAGCCCGGCCTGCCCCTGCCCGGTGCGCTGGATGAGCCCGCGCCCGCCCCGGCGACCACGCCCGCGCTGACCATCGAGCATCTGCGCTTCACCCATGCGGGCGCCGAGGCGCCGGTCTTCGAGGATTTTTCCCTGCGCCTCCAGCCCGGCGAGCGCGTCGCCCTTCTGGGGCCAAGCGGCTCGGGCAAGAGCACGCTGCTCGGCCTCGTCGCCGGGCTCGCCCCGGCCGAGGGCGTGATCGCGCTCGATGGTGTCGCGCTCGGCGAGGAAACGGCGGCGGCGCATCGCGCCCGCCTCGCCTGGATCGGCCAGCAGCCGCATTTCTTCGCAGGCTCCCTCCGCGCCAATGTCTCGCTCGGCCGCCCAGGTATCGGCGCGGCGGCGACAGCCGAAGCCCTCGCCCATGCCGCGCTGCCCGAACTTGCCTTGCGCCAGCAGGAAGCAATGGGCGAGGCCGGTGCGGGGCTTTCCGGCGGCCAGGCGCTGCGCCTGGCCATCGCCCGCGCCCTCGCCCATCCCGAAGCGCGGCTGATCCTGGCCGACGAGCCCACCGCCCATCTCGACCGCGCCAGCGCCGAGGCCGTGACGAGCGCGCTGCTCACCCTGGCCGAAGGCCGCGGCCTGCTGGTCGCAACGCATGATCCGGCGCTGGCCGCGCGCATGGACCGCGTCATTCATCTCGGCACGCCCGAAGCGGCGCGCCAGCCGGAGCTCGTCGCATGAGCAGCTTCCGCCCCATCATCGGCCTCTTCCTCGCCGGGCCGCGCCGCCTGTTGCTGCTGGGCTTGCTGCTCGCGGCACTCACCACGCTCGCGGGCATGCTGCTGCTCGGCCTTTCCGGCTGGTTCATCACCGCGACGGGCATCGCGGGGCTCTCGGCCGCGACGGCCATGGCCTTCGACGTCTTCAGCCCCTCCGCGGGCATCCGCGCCCTGGCGCTCGGCCGCACCGCCGCGCGCTATGGCGAGCGGGTGACGACGCATGATGCGACGCTGGCCATTCTCGCCGCCCTTCGCGAGCGGCTGCTGCGCGGCTGGGCGACACCCGGTGCGGCGCGCGGGCTGCTCGCCCGCCCGGCCCGGCTGCTCTTCCGCCTCACCGGCGATGTCGACGCGCTCGACAATCTCTACCTGCGGCTGCTGGTTCCCGCCGTCACGGTCCTTGGCGCGATCCTGATCGCCGGGTTCGCCCTCGGGCTGCTGCATCCGGCGCTCGGCCTCGGCCTCGCAGCACTGATGCTGGCCCTCGCGATCGCGCTGCCGCTCTGGGCCGCGCGGCGCGGCCAGGCGGAAGCGCGGCGCAAGGGCCTCGCCACCGAGGCGCTCCGTGCGCGCAGCATCGACCTCGTCGCGGGCCAGACGGAACTCGCCCTGGCCGGCCGGCTGCCCGCACAGCACCGGTCCCTTCTCGCCGCCGAGGCGCGCCTCGCCGAAGCCGAGGCCGCGCTCCATCGCACCGAGACGCGCGCGGGGCTGATGCTCGGCGGCACGGCCAGCCTCGCTTTGGCGGGTGTGCTGATGGGCGCGGCGCTTCTGGTGCATGAGGATGTGCTGAACGCGCCGCAGGCGGCCTTCGCACTGCTCATCACCCTCGCCGCTTTCGAGCCCTTCGGCGCGCTGAAGCGTGGTGCACTGGAACTCGGCCGCACGCGCCTCGCCGCGCGCCGCCTCGCCCCGCGCCTCGCGCCGCAGCCCGCGCCCGCCGCACCGGCCGAGCCGGAGGAAGGCATCGCGCTTCGACTCGACCGGGCCACGGCTGGCCACGAGGGCCGCGCCGTATTGCGCGACATTTCGCTCACAGTTCGCACGGGCGAGCATGTCGCCATCATCGGCTCCAGCGGCGCGGGCAAGAGCACGCTGCTCGCGCTCATCGCGGGCGAGATCGAGCCCATGCGCGGCCACGTCGAATCGCTGCGCCATGCGCGGCTCAGCCAGGCGACGCATCTCTTCCAGGAAAGCCTGCGCGCCAATCTTCTCCTCGCCGACCCCGACGCCGATGACGCGCGGCTCTGGCGCGCGCTGGAAAGCGCGGGCCTTGCCGAAACTTTCCGTACCCTGCCTCAGGGGCTCGACACGCAGCTCGGCGAAAGTGGGCTCGGCCTCTCCGGCGGGCAACGCCGGCGCCTGGCCCTCGCGCGCATGCTGCTGCGCGACGCGCCGCTGTGGCTGCTCGACGAGCCGACGGAAGGGCTCGATGGCCCGCTTGCTCGCGCGGTGTTGCGGCAGATCAAGGCGCTCGCCGGGGAAAAGTCCATTGTCACCTCAACGCATGTCAGGCGCGAAGCCGAAGCCGCCGACCGACTGATCGTGCTGACCGAAGGAAAGATCACCGCCACCCACCGCAGGGGCGAGCCCGGCTACCACGCCCTCCTCGCCTCGCTCCGCTCGGACTGAATCCATGGAGCACGATCAGCACGGATCATGCTCCAGCCACCCCCAAGGAGGACCGGCCCGCCCGCCGGTCGACATGGCATGGAAATCGACGTCGTCTCCTTGTCACGCCTGCAATTCGCGCTGACAGCCCTCTATCACTTCCTCTTCGTGCCGCTGACCCTCGGCCTCTCGATCATGCTCGCCATCATGGAGACGGTCTATGTCATGACCGGCCGGACCATCTGGCGGCAGATGACGAAATTCTGGGGCACGCTCTTCGGCATCAACTTTGTGCTCGGTGTCGCCACCGGCCTGACCATGGAATTCCAGTTCGGCATGAACTGGAGCTATTACAGCCACTATGTCGGCGACATCTTCGGCGCCCCGCTGGCGATCGAAGGGCTGATGGCCTTCTTCCTCGAAGCCACCTTCGTGGGCCTCTTCTTCTTCGGCTGGGACAGGCTGCGCCCGCGCCAGCACCTGATGGTCACCTGGCTGACGGCGCTGGGCACGAACCTCTCGGCACTGTGGATTCTCGTCGCCAACGGCTGGATGCAGAACCCGGTGGGCTCGGCGTTCAACCCCGCGACGATGCGCATGGAAGTCACGAACTTCTTCGACGTGATCTTCAACCCCGTCGCACAGGCCAAGTTCGTGCATACCGTCTCGGCGGGCTATGCCACGGCCGCCTTCTTCGTGCTCGGCATCTCGGCCTGGTATCTGCTCAAGGGCCGGCATATCGACCTGGCCAAGCGTTCCATGACGGTCGCCGCCTCCTTCGGCCTCGCCGCCTCGCTCTCGGTGGTCGTGCTGGGTGACGAAAGCGGCTATCTCGCCAGCGAGCATCAGAAGATGAAGCTCGCCGCCATCGAGGCCATGTGGGAGACGGAACCCGCCCCCGCCGCCTTCACCGCCATCGGCCTGCCGAGCCAGACGGATCGCGAGACGCATTACGCCATCAAGATCCCCGCCGTGATGGGCCTGATCGCGACGCGCTCCCTGACCGACCAGGTACCCGGCATCAACGAGCTGGTCGCCAGCGCCGAGAACCGCATCCGCTCCGGCATCATCGCCTTCGATGCGCTGCAGAAGATCCGCGCCGCCGGCTCGCTCGCCAATGCGCCGGCCGATGCCAAGGCCGCCTTCGAGGATAACGGCGGCAATCTCGGCTATGCCCTGCTGCTGAAGCGCTATCTCGACGACCCGCGCCAGGCGACGCCCGAGCAGATCGCCAAGGCCGCCTGGGACACGGTGCCGCAGGTCGCACCCCTGTTCTGGACCTTCCGCATCATGGTCGGCCTCGGCATGCTGATGATCGTGCTGATGGTCGTCTTCTTCTACCTCTCGACCGTCCGCAAGCTCGATGCCTATCCCTGGCTGCTGCGCCTGGCCGTCTGGGCCATCCCCGCGCCCTGGATCGCGATCGAATGCGGCTGGTTCGTCGCGGAATTCGGCCGCCAGCCCTGGATCATCGAGGGCGTGCTGCCCACGGCCGCGGCCGTCTCCTCGCTGGGCATCACCGATCTGCTGATCACCATCGCGGGCTTCGTCCTCTTCTACAGCACGCTCGCGGTGATCGAGATGAAGCTCATGATCAAGGCGATCAAGAAGGGCCCGCAGCCCGACCTCGCCTCCTCCCCAACCCCTGCTCCCGCCTTTGCTCCCGTGGCGGCGGAGTGAGCCATCATGATCCTGCATGAACTCCTCGACTACACCACGCTGCGCCTGATCTGGTGGGTGCTGCTCGGTGTGCTGCTCATCGGCTTCGCCGCGACCGATGGTTTCGACCTCGGCGTGGGCGCCCTGCTCCCCTTCGTCGCCAGGACGGATGTGGAGCGCCGCGTGACCATCAACTGCGTGGGGCCGACCTGGGAGGGAAACCAGGTGTGGCTCATCCTGGGTGGCGGCGCGATCTTCGCCGCCTGGCCCCCGCTCTACGCCGTCAGCTTCTCGGGCTTCTATCTCGCGATGTTCGTCGTCCTCGCCGCGCTGATCCTGCGCCCCGTGGCCTTCAAGTATCGCTCGAAGCGCGAGGAACCCGAGTGGCGCAGCCGGTGGGACTGGGCGCTCTTCGTCGGCGGCTTCGTGCCGGCGCTGATCTTCGGCGTGGCCGTGGGCAATGTCCTGCAGGGCGTGCCCTTCCGCCTCGATGCCGATCTGCGCATCTTCTATGACGGCAGCTTCTTCGGGCTGCTGAACCCCTTCGCCCTGCTCTGCGGCCTGGTCTCGGTCGCGATGCTGGTGATGCACGGCGGCGCCTGGCTCGCGCTCAAGGCCGCCGGCCCCGTGGCCGATCGCGCCCGCGGCTACGGCACGGTCGCGGCGTTGCTGGTGATTGTGCTCTACGCCCTCGGCGGCGTGCTGCTCTGGGCCTTCGTCGATGGCTATGTCATCACGAGCCCCATCGTGACCGACGGCCCGGCCAATCCGCTGCTCAAGACGGTCGCCACCGCCCCGGGCGCCTGGTTCGCCAATTACCAGGCCCATCCGATCCTGTTGCTCGCCCCGGCGCTGGGCTTCATCGGTGCCCTGGGCGCGCTGATCGGGCTGCGTTCCCGCCGCGAGGTCATGACGCTGCTCTCGAGCAAGCTCTCGGTCTTCGGCATCATCAGCAGCGTCGGCGTGTCGATGTTCCCGATGATCCTGCCCTCCTCGATCGACCCGCGTGCGAGCCTGACGGTCTGGGACAGTTCCTCCTCGCACATGACGCTCTTCATCATGCTGGTTTCGACGGTGATCTTCCTGCCGCTGATCCTGCTCTACACGGCCTGGGTCTATAAGGTCATGTGGGGCAAGGTCGACGAGAAGACGATCCGCGAAGGCGGCGAGAGCGTCTACTGAACCGATAAAAGGAAACGAGACGATGTGGTATTTCGCCTGGCTTCTCGGCCTCCCCCTCGCCGCCGCCTTCGCCGTGCTCAACGCCATGTGGTTCGAGTTGGTGGATGACGCGAAGGGCCAGAAACCCGCCCAACAGCAATAGGCCATTAACTGGGCGGCTCGGCTATCCGATGGCCCGGCGGGGTGTTAGCCTCGCCGGGCCATGCCCATAGAAGCCCTTTGCGCCGCGGTCAGCGGCGAGGCGCTGATGCGCCACACCCGCGAATTCGCGCTGCGCGAGAAGTATTCCGGCACGCCGGAAGAGCTGGAGAGCTTCCGCTATCTCCAGGCGCAGATGGAAAGCTTCGGCTACCGCACCCGGCTGCTGAGTCATGAGGCCTATATCAGCATCCCCGGCCTGGCTTCCGTCCTGGTCGATGACGCGCCGCTCAAGGCCATCACCCAATCCTTCTCCCGCTCCTCGCCGCTCGACGGGCTGACGGGCGAGCTGGTCGATCTCGGCGACGGCACCCCGGCCGATTTCGCGGGCAAGGATCTGCGGGGCAAGATCGTCCTCATCGAGGGCATCGCGAGCCCGGCCGTGGCCACCCGCGCCTCGGAAGCCGGCGCCGCGGGCCAGCTCCATATCAGCCCGCAGAGCCATCTGCATGAGATGTGCATCTCGCCCGTCTGGGGCAATCCGGGCGTCACCACCCTGGCGGACCTGCCCACGACCGTCGTCTGCACCATCTCCCAGGCCGATGGCGAAGCCCTGCGCGCCCGGCTGAAGGCCGGCGAGGCGCCGCGCGTCGTGCTCCGTGCCGAGGTCGATACCGGCTGGCGCCAAACGCCGATCCTGGAAGCGGAACTCGGCGAGCCGGAAGCGCCCTTCGTGCTCTTCAGCGGCCATCACGACACCTGGTATTACGGCGTGATGGATAACGGCACGGCCAATGCCACCATGCTGGAAGCCGCGCGCGTGCTGGCCGCCGAGCAACCCGCCTGGAAGCGGGGCCTGCGCCTATGCTTCTGGTCGGGCCATTCCCATGGGCGCTATTCCGGCTCCGCCTGGTATGCCGACCAGCATTGGGACGAGTTGGAGCGCCGCTGCATCGCGCATGTGAATGTCGACTCGACCGGCGGCATCGGCGCGACGGTCATGACCCATGCCGGCACCACGCCCGAACTCACCGCGCTCGCCACCCGCGCCATCGCCGACGAGACCGGCCAGCGCCATGAGGGCCGCCGACCGGGCCGCAATGGCGACCAGTCCTTCTGGGGCATCGGCATCCCTTCGATGTTCTGCGGCGTCAGCAGCCAGGTGCCTGGCACCGAGACCTTCGGCCCGCCCAAGATGCGCAACCCGCTCGGCTGGTGGTGGCACACGCCCGAGGACACGATCGACAAGATCGACGAGGGCTTCCTCATCCGCGACACGCGCGTCTATGTCCGCACGCTCTGGCACCTGCTGGCCGACGAGACCCTGCCGGTCGAGCCCCTGGCGGCGGTGACGGCGCTGCGCAAGGAACTGACCGACTTTCTCGCCTTCCCGCCCGCCCGCGCGCTGGACGATGCGGCGCGGGCGCTCTCGGCGCGGGGAATGCCGGCCGGGCTGTCCGACAGCGCCATCCTCGCCGCCACGCGCCCCCTGGTCACGCTCAACATGACCGAGGGTGACCGTTTCCTGCACGACCCGGCCCTGCCGCTTCCCGCCTGGCCGATCCTGGCCGCCGTCCGCGCCTGGGCGAAGGCCGCGCCGGGAACGGACCACGCGCGCTTCCTGGCCGTGGACGCCACCCGCGCCTGCAACAGGCTGCGGCATGCATTGCGGCAGATAGAAACAATCCTTCACGGCTGACAGCCTTCACGCGGGGCGGCGAAGCGGCCATCAAGCCGCCACGATAGCCTGACAGGAGGAGCTTGCCGGGTGCCGCCCGGCGCTCGCCTCGCCCGGACGGGATAGAACGATGACCTTGCTCGAAGCCGTTCTGGCGCTGCTTGCCGCCTGCCTCATCTTCGCGGTGCTGGCGCGGCGCACGAAAATCCCGCCCGCGGTGATGTTCGTGGTCGGCGGCATGGGCCTGGCCTTCATTCCCGGCATGCCCTCCGTCACGCTCGATCCGGAACTGGCGCTGGCGCTCTTCCTGCCGCCGCTGCTCCAGGCGAGCGCCTTCCGCACCGATCTCAAGGCCTTCAAGGCCGATATCCGCGCCATCCTGCTGCTCGCCGTGGGCGCCGTGATCTTCTCGGCCTTCTGCATCGGCCTGCTGATGCATTGGCTGATCCCGGACCTGCCCTTCACGGTGGCCCTGGCCTTCGGCGCCATCATCGCCCCGCCCGATGCCGTAGCGGCGGCGAGCGTGCTCTCCCGTCTGCCCATCCCCCGACGCATCGTCACGGTGCTGGAGGGCGAGAGCCTGCTGAACGACGCGACGGCGCTCGTGCTCTATCGCTTCTCCATCTCAGCCTTCATGGCCGGCGGCTTCTCCTTCGGCGAGGCCGCGGGCAGCTTCCTGCTGGTGGGCGCGGGCGGCATCGCTATCGGCCTCGCGGCGGCCAGGGCGGCCGCCTGGATCAACCGGCGGGTGCATGATTCCTCGATCGAGATCGCCCTCTCCTTCCTCGTCGGCTTCGCCGTCTTCATGGTGGCGGAGAAGCTGCATGTCTCGGGCGTCATCGCCGTCGTGACGCTCGGCATCATGATGGGCCGGCACCGCCACGCCATTTCCACCGCCCATACGCGGATCGAGGCCGGGGCCGTCTGGTCCTTCGTGGAATTCGTGCTGACCAGCCTCGTCTTCATCCTGGTCGGGTTGCAGCTCAACACCATCCTCTCGCGGCTGAGCGGCTGGTTCGTCTATGAGCTGGCGGGGCTTGCGCTCGCCGTCTCGCTGGCCCTGGTCGCCGTGCGTTTCCTCTGGCTCTTTCCCGCCGCCCTGCTGCCGCCGCTCATCTTCCCGCGCTTCGGAGTAAAATCGGCCCTGCCCAGCGCGAAGCCGCTCATCGTCGTGGGCTGGGCGGGGATGCGCGGCGTGGTCAGCCTCGCCGCCGCGCTGGCCCTGCCGCTCGACGTGCCCTATCGCGACCTGCTGATCTTCCTGGCCTTCTGCGCCATCCTCGCGACGCTCGTGGTGCAGGGCACCTCGCTCGAATGGGTGATCCGCCGGCTCGGCCTCGCGCGCGGGCGAACCAGCGTGGCCCGGGCCGAGGAGGCCGACCTCCGCCGCGTCCTCGCCCGTGCCCAGCTCGAGGCCGTGCGCAAGCGCACCGAGGATGAGCTGGACGGCGTGATCGCCGCCGATCTGCTGCCGGAATACCGCGATATCGACCGCGTCTATCACGGCTTCGCCGGTGGCGCCTCGGGGGCCGAGTTGCAATCCCGCCTGCAGATCCGGCTCCATGCCCTGCGCGAGGGCCGCCGGGCGATGCTGCAGCATCACGAGGCCCATAGCCTGCCGGATGAGATGGTGCTCGGCATGGCGCGGGAGCTGGATCTCGAGGAGGTGCGCCTGCTCCGCCTGCTGGATGCCGCCAGCCGCTGACGCCTTCGCGAACGGCTGCAACCATGGCCGGGCCGTCATGCTTTCCCGCCGAAAGAGAAGGAGGAAAGCGACCATGACAGCGCGACGCGCCCTGATCGCCCTGGCGGCATCGGCCGGGCTCGCGGGCCAGGCTTACGCCCTGACCCCGCCGCAGGAGAACCCCGCGCAACGGCCCTGGGTCGGCCAATATGCCTATGAATGGCCCGGCGGCCGGAATGCCGGCGGCATCGCCATTTTCGTCGATTACAAGCTGACCGTCGGCACCGGCGTGACAGACTGCCGGATCGACATCACCGGCTATCAGAGCGACGAGCATATCCGCTGCGAGGTCGCGGCCGATGCCACCCACCTCTGGATACGCTTCCACAGCTACACGAATGGCAAGCTGGTCAACCAATACGGCACGGCGGTCTACCGCCCCGGCCAGGAACTCCTGCGTCTCACGCGCAGCGGCAATGGCCCGCTCCTGACGGAATGGGGCGCCCTTCAGCCTTCGGAGAAGGATACGGGCGCCGCCCCGCGCTTCAGCAAGCAATAGGCCGAAGCGCGGGAACGCTAAGGGACAGGCGGGCTATTCGTCGTTCCCGCTGCCCATGATGGTGTCGAGCAGGCCGCGCAGCAGGCTCGCGCCATCGGCCAGGCCCTCGGTGCGCAGCGGCGAGCCGGTGGCGCTGCCCGTGCCGTCCGGCAGGGCCACGCGGTCCTGGCCGAGCTCGGTGCGGGAGAGCTTGCCGTCGCCGTCGTAGTCGTAGCTCTCCACCATCAGCCGCGCCGCCAGCACGCCGCCCAGCATGCCGCCGCCGATGGCAGCGCCCATCGAGGGGGTCGAGCCGTCTTCCTGCGCCGTGATGACCCAGGCGAGGCCGCGCATCAGCCGGGCCAGTTCCGCCGGGCTCAGCAGCTTGTCGCCGGAGACATCGGCCACCGCCACGATGGTTTCGATGCAGCTCCGCATGTCGCGCCCCGCGACGCCGCAGCCATCCTCCAGCCGCTCCAGCGCGCCGAGGGCCGCGAGGCCTTCGCCATGGGCCAGCATGAAGCTCGCGGGCAGGCTCGGACACCGCTGCCAGGAGACGACGGGCGTATCGCCGGGAATGGCGTCGTCGCGCAGCTTCGGGCCTGGTTCGGCGGTCGAGAGGTTATTGCCGTCGAGCTTCATCATGCTGCGCGGCGCCTCGGCCCCGCGCGCCGTGGCGATAGTCCAGCCGCCGGCCTCGCGGAGGCCGACGAAGCGCTGCACCTTCACATCCCCATCCTGCGGCAGGAAGGCCGAGGAGCGCGGCGTGATGTAGAGCACCGCCTCCGGCGCCGCGCAGCTGCCCTTGACCCAGGCGCCTCGCACGCCGGTGGCGATGCCGCTACCCATGCCGGCCGGCGCCGCCGGGGTGGCCGCGGGCGCGGGCGTGGTGGCCGCCGGGGGCTGGGCCGGCTGGGCAGCCGCCACACCCCCGAAAAGGGTGGCGGAGAGGGCGGCGCCCAGGCCGAACAGAGACCCTAGCAAAGTCTGACGAAAGCTCATGGGAGGCTCACCTCGGTACCGGCGCAGAGATCGAAGCCAGGGCGGGTCGCCGTCTGGCCGTCACGGAAAATGGCGGTGAGGTCGACGATGCAGCCCCCACCTTCGGGCGGCATCAGGTCCAGCACCTCGCCGGCGCCGAGCACGGTCGCGCCCAGGCGGTCATCGCCGCGCGGGCTCGCCTCGCCCGACTTACTGGCGGACGGCGTGTAAAGCTCCACCATCGGCACGCCCGCCGCATTGCGCAGGCGCACGCTGCCCTGGGCGGGCGGGGCGCTCGGGTCGGCCGGGCCGCCATCCTCCACCTGGTTGGACAGCGTCCAGCCGCGGCGCAGCGTCACGGTGCCGAGCTGGCAGACATTGATGCCGCGGCGCTCCTCGGCCGAACCATTGGGGAAGACGATGCGGATATCGACCTGGCAATCGGCCTGCAGCGTGACGCTGCGGCGGCCGCCACGGGCGAGCACCTCGTCATCGAGCCGGTCCGGGCCCCAGTCGCTCTCATTGGCGGGCGAGACATAGAGCTGCTCGATCTCGGAATCGTGCCGGTTCAGCAGCACCACTTCGCGCGTCGGCAGGCGGGGAATGTCCGACCCGTCGAAGCGCACGCGGGGCGTCTGGCAGATATCGACGCCGCGCTTTTCCTCCGCCTGATCGTCGCCATAGGTGGCGCGGACGTCGATGCGGCAACTGGCGCTGCGGATGCGCATGGTGAAGCTCTGCCCGGCCTCGATCACGTCGCTGCCCAGGCGGTCGCCGCGCCAATTGGTCTCGCCCCCCGTCTGGCCAGTCGAGGGAATCGCGTAGAGATAGCGGATGGTGTCGGTGCCGCCATTCTCGACCGTCACCTGACGCATCGGGATGCTAGCATCGCCGAAGCCGACCACGCGCTGGGTGCAGATATTCACCCGCTCGCGATCCTCGGTGCTGTCATCCTCATAGATGGCGCGCACGGTGACGACGCAATCGCGCGTCCGGCCCAGGCTGAGCTTGAAGCGCGCACCGGCGCCGATCATGTCGGCACCCAGCCGGTCCGGCCCACGCTCCGACGAGCCGGGGGGGAAGACATAGAGTTCGCGCACGGAAAGATCGGTATCGTTGGCGATCTCGAATTCGCGCACGGGCGCCGTCGGGTCGCCCATCACCACGCGCGTCACGCGGCAAAGGTCGATCCGCTGGCGCTCCTGCGTGGAGCCATCGGCGAGAACGGCGCGGAAGTCGAAGTTGCACCCGCGCTGACGGCCAAGGCGGATTCGCAGCGAGGCGCCGGCCGGGAGCGTGTCGGCCCCCAGGCGATCGGGGCCGGGATCGGCGGAACCGCTCGGCATGACATAAAGTTCACGCATCGCGATGCCGGTTTCGTTCTGCACCATCGCCTCGCGATCGGCGGGCGGGCGGACGGCCGGCGGTGAGGGAGGCTGGACCACCGCGGGTGGGGAGGCGGCCGCCGGGGCCTTCGGCGCGCCTTGGGCGAGGGCCTCGCCCATGCCCATAAGGCCTAGGCACGCCATCATGATTACTGGCCAGGACCGCATGTCGTCTCCCGTTCCGCAGTCGTTAATCTCGGGGTCTTCCGGGTTTTGTGGCGCCAAGCCATGCTCGCGGTCAATCTCCGCCCCGATGACGATCAGGCCATGGCGTGATCGTTACAAACCCTACGGCGCCGCAATCTTTGAAGAGAGCCAAGCGGGCTCAGGAAGGCAACACGGAGGTAAGATTTGCACAAGCCCGGCGGCTTACATAACCTCGGCCCGTCGAAACCCTCGATTGAAGGGGAAGGAAACTTTATGAATCGCCGTCAATGGCTCATCGCGGGCGCCGCCACCCTGGCCGCGCCTCTCCTGGCGGGCCGTGCCGCGCAGGCCCAGCAGAAAATCGCCAGCCTCAACGTCTTCATCCCGGCGGGCCCCGGCGGCGGCTGGGACGGTCTGGGCCGCGCCATCGAGCAGGTCGCGCGCCCGGCCGGGCTGGTCAGCACCTTCCAGTTCGAGAATGTCGGCGGCGCCGGCGGCATGGTTGGGCTGCCACGCTTCGTGGCCCAGCGCCGCGGCCGCGCCGACAGCATCATGATCGGCGGCAGCGTCATGGTCGGCGCGGGCCTGACCAACAAATCCCCCGTCACGATCAAAGACGTCGTTCCCGTCGCACGGCTGACCGAGGAAGTCGGTGTCATCGTCGTCCCCGCCTCCTCAGACTTCAAGACGATCAAGGACCTGCTGGACGCGCTGAAGGCCAATCCGGGCTCGGTCGCCATCGGCGGCGGCTCGGCGGGCGGCACCGACCACATCACGCTCGGCCTCATGCTCCGCGCCCTCGGCCGCTCGGCCAAGGAGGCCTCCTATGTCGCCTTCGCGGGCGGCGGGCCGGCCCAGGCGGCGCTGCTCGGCGCGCAGGTGAAGGCCGGCATCTCCGGCATGTCGGAATTCTCCGAGCAGGTTAAGGCGGGCCGTCTGCGCGCCCTGGCCACCACGGGCGAAAAGCGCTCCGACCCTAACCTGCCCACTCTGAAGGAATCCGGCCTCGACGTGGTCACGGCCAATTGGCGCGGCGTCTTCGCCGCCCCGGGCGTGAAGCCCGAGGCGCGCCAGGCGCTGACCGATCTCATGACCGCGCTGCACGCCCTTCCCGCCTGGAAGGAGTTGCTGACGACGCGTGAATGGGACGATGCCTTCATGACCGGCACCGCCTTCGAGGAATATCTCGCCAAGGATATCGCCTCTACTGAGACGGTGCTGAAGGAAATCGGCCTCGCCTGAAGCGGGGGCGCGCTGAGGGAAGGCCGGCCGCATCGAGGGCCGGCCTTTTTCATCCTCAGCTTTTTTATCGCTGTTTACTTCTGAACAATTCCTCGTCGATCAAAGCGGGAAAGACATGCAGGCAAGAGGCGTCTCGCGGCCGGATCTATTGGTCGGGCTCTTTGTACTGGCGCTGGCCGCGCTCGTCGGTTGGCAGGCGGCGGCCATCCCCACCTCGCCGGTCTATGCGCAGGTCGGGCCCAAATTCGTGCCTTATCTCGTCACGGCTTTCATGGCCGTGCTCGGCATCGGCCTCACGCTGCACGCGCTGCGCGGCGGCTGGACGGCCGATATCCCCGAGGTGGTCGAGGCGCCGCCGACCAATTGGCGTGCGCTCATCCTCGTGGGCGCCGGGCTGGTGGTGAACTTGGTGCTGATCGAGCCGCTGGGCTTCGTCATCGCGGCGACGGCGCAATTCGTCCTCGTCGCCGCCGGCTTCGGCAGCCGCAACCCGCTGCGCGACCTCATCATCGGCCTCGTCGTCACCCTTCTCGCCTTCATCGGCTTCGACAAGGCGCTGGGCGTGAATATCGGCGCCGGTATTCTGGAGGGCCTGTTCTGATGGATGTCTTCTCCGGCCTCTCCCTCGGCTTCGGCAATGCGCTCAGCCTCACCAATCTGGGCTGGGCGCTGCTGGGCTGCTTCCTCGGCACCGCGATCGGCGTGCTGCCCGGCATCGGCCCCGCGCTGACCATCGCCCTGCTGCTGCCCATCACCTTCCAGGTGAGCGCCACGGGCGCCTTCATCCTCTTCTGCGGCGTTTTCTACGGCGCGATGTATGGCGGCTCGACGACCTCGATCCTGCTGAATACGCCTGGGGAATCGGGCTCCATCATCACGAGCCTCGAGGGCGCCAAAATGGCCCGGCACGGCCGCGCCGGCCCTGCCCTCGCGACGGCGGCCATCGGCAGCTTCGTCGCCGGCACCATCGGCACGCTGGGTATCAGCTTCCTCGGCCCGGTCGTCGTGGAACTCGCGCTGCAACTCGGCCCGGCCGAGTATTTCTCGCTCATGGTGCTCTGCTTCGTCACCGTCTCGGCCGTGCTCGGCGGCTCGGCGCTGCGCGGCCTCACCTCGCTGGCCTTCGGGCTCATGCTGGGCATGATCGGAATCGACCTGCAGACGGGCCAGCCACGCATGACATTCGGCGTCGTCGAACTGCTCGATGGCGTGAATGTCGTGCTCGTCGCCGTCGCCCTCTTCGCGGTGGGCGAGACGCTGCATCTCGCGTGGCGTCATGTGGCGGGCAAGCAGGAGGTTCTGCCGGTCGGCAGCATCATGATGAGCAAATCCGACTGGAAGCGCAGCTTCTGGCCTTGGATTCGCGGCGCGGGCCTGGGCTTCCCCTTCGGCGTCATGCCCGCCGGCGGCACCGAGATGCCGACCATGCTCAGCTACTACGCGGAGAAGAAGCTCGCCAAGCCGGAGCATCAGAAGGAATTCGGCACCGTCGGCGCCATCGAGGGCGTGGCCGGGCCGGAGGCCGCGAATAACGCCGCGGCGGCAGGCATTCTCGTGCCCATGCTCACCCTCGGCCTGCCGACCTCGGCGACGGCGGCGATCATGCTCTCCGCCTTCCAGTCGTATGGCATCCAGCCGGGCCCGCTGCTCTTCACGACGCAGGCCGAACTGGTCTGGACGCTCATCGCCTCGCTATACATCGCCAATATCATGCTGGTGGTGCTGAACCTGCCGCTGGTCGGGCTCTGGGCCAAGATCCTGAAGATCCCGACGCCGCAGCTCTATGCGGGCATCCTGGTCTTCGCGACCATCGGCACCTACGGCATCTCCAACTCCGTCGTCGATCTCGTGCTGCTGTACACGATCGGCATCGTGGCGATGTTCATGCGGCACTTCGACTTCCCCACGGCGCCCGTGGTCATCGGCATGATCCTCGGCCCCATGGCGGAACAGGCGATGCGCCAGGCGCTGACCATCAGCCAGGGCGATTGGACGACCTTCCTCACCCGTCCGGTCTCGCTCGGCATCCTCATCATCGCCTTCGTCGCCCTGGTCGGGCCGAAGGCCTGGGGGCTGCTGGCGCGCCGGCGGGCCTAACCACACCGACGGCGGGGAGGGTCACTTCCCTGCCGTCGCCCCCGCGCCCCGAGGGGCGCTTGCTGCTCCCGCGCCTTGAGGCGCGCTCGCCGCCATCAGCCTTTCGGCCAGGTCGCTCCCCTCACCCGTGCAGACGCAGATGCCTCGGGCGGGCGTCTCGTCGGCGGTGAGGTAGGCATGGCCCATATTGCTGTCGAGATAGACGCCCTCGCCCGCCGAGAGCACTTCCGGCGCATAGAATTCCGTATGCAGTAGGACCCGGCCCTCGAGCACGAGGAAATACTCCTCGCCCGAATGGCGGATCAGCGGCCCGAATTCCGCCAGTGACCGCGCCCGCACCTCGGCCATGATCGGGACCATCCTTTTCCCGGTCAGATCCCCGAACTGATAGAGATAGTCGTAATGCGCGGTCGAGACCCGCTGCCCATCGCCCGCCCGGCTGATGCTGCGCCGGGCCGTCACCAGCGGCGCGGGCGGCGCGGCGGCGGCGCCCAGCAGCGCCGCGATATCCATCCCCAGGCCCCGGCAGAGCTGGAGCATCTTGTCATAGGTCAGGGACATCTGGTGGTTCTCGACCTTGGAGAGCGTCGAGAGCGCGAGGCCGGTCGCCTCCTCCACCTGCTTCAGCGTCAGCCCGCGCGCCCGCCGCACGGCGCGCAGGCAATCCCCCAGGCGTGGCAAGCCGGGGTCGGGAGGGTTATCGTCGGCATTCATTGCGGCCGGAGGCTAAACACCGCCCGCCGCCTTTGCAAATTCAGCGAAGTTTCACTCATTCGGAAAAAATTTGACCGATCCGCTAAAATGCCCTAGCGGCACCCCGCCTCTTTGAACGGATCGGTGCCGTGTCGGACATTTGCGACCTTCCCGCGACGGAGCTTACCCGCCGCATTCGCGACAAGTCTCTCTCCCCCGTCGAGATCCTGGAAAGCTGCCTCGCCCGCATCGCGCGGGTGAACCCGGCGGTGAATGCCGTGATCACGCTGGACGAGGCCGGTGCCCGCAAGGCCGCCAAGGAGGCCGAGGCCAAGGTCATGCGCGGGGAGGAACTGCCCGCCCTGCACGGCCTGCCCATCGCGATCAAGGATACCGAGGACACCGCCGGACTCCGAACCACCTATGGCAGCCCGATGTTCCGCGACCACGTGCCCACCGCCGATGTCGGCCCGGTGGCGCGCCTGCGCGCGGCGGGCGCGGTGATCGTCGGCAAGACCAATACGCCGGAATGGGCGGCGGGCGCGAATAGCCGCAACCCGGTCAATGGCATCACCGCCAATCCCTTCGACCTGACCAAGTCCGCCGCCGGTTCGTCGGGCGGCTCGGGCGTGGCCCTGGCCTGCGGCATGGTGCCGCTGGCCTCGGGCTCGGACACGGGCGGCTCGCTCCGCAACCCGGCCGCCTTCAACGGCATCGTGGGCCTCCGCCCCTCCTACGGCCTGGTGCCCAATGAGAAGCGCGGCCAGGGCTGGTCCAGCATCTCCACCAATGGCCCCATGGCCCGCGACGTGGCCGATACGGCCCTGATGCTCTCCGTCATGGCAAGCGACGATGCGCGGGACCCGCTGGCCTATAGCCTGCCGGGCGAGGCCGTGCGCGGCGTGCCCTCGCGCTATTTCCCATGCGCGCCCGAGGCGCTGAAGGGCCTGCGCGTCGCCGTCACCGAGGATTTCGGCTTCGCGCCGACCGAGCGGCATATCCGCCGCGTCTTCCGCACCCGCGCCGCCGCCGTGGCGCCCCTCTTCGCCGCGGCCGAGGAAGCGACGCCCGACTGCACCGGCGCCGACGACACTTTCGCCGTGCTGCGGGCCGCGATGTTCCTCAGCATGCATGAGGGCAATTACCGGACCCGGCCCGAAATGCTCGGCCCGCTCGTGCGCGCCAATGTGGAGGAGGGGCTCGGCTATACCCTCTCCGACTATGCCCGCGCCGGCAGCACCCAGACGAAGATCTACCGCGCCTGGCAGCAATTCTTCACTAAGCACGACATCATCATCGCGCCCGCCATCACGCTGAGCCCACGCCCCTGGGCCGAGAGCTATCCGGCCGAGATCGACGGCCAGCCGACGCGCTCCTATTTCCACTGGCTCGCCATGGCCTATGCCCCGACGCTGGCCGGCCATCCTGCCATCAGCCTGCCCATGGGCGTGGACGAGCTTGGCATGCCCTTCGGCCTGCAGATCGTCGGCCCGCGCGGCGGCGATGCTCTGGTGCTGCGCGTGGCCGCCGCCATCGAAGCCGCCTTCGCGAATGACGCCGCCCTCCGCCGCCCGGTGCCGGATCTGGAGGCGCTGGCCGCCGCCCGGCCGATCGCCGAAGTGCCCGGCTTCTACGACTGGGGCTGAGCATGGGCGAAATCACCATCCTCGGTGCGGGCCTCGCGGGGCTCTGCACCGCCTGGTTCCTGCGCCGCGAGGGGGCGGATGTCCGCGTGCTGGAGCGCGCGGCGGGCGCCGGGCTCGGTACCAGCTTCGCCAATGGCGGCATGCTCACGCCGAGCCAGGCCAATCCCTGGAACGCGCCCGGCGTGCTGCAATACGCACTCTCCACCCTGGGCAAGGCGGATTCGCCCATGCTGGTGCGGCCCACGGCCCTGCCGGGAATGATGCGCTGGGGCACCCGCTTCGCCTTGGAATCCAAGGCCGCGCGCTATGAGGCCAATGCGAGGCGCAACCTCGCCCTCGGCCTCTACAGCCTGGAGCAGCACCGCGCCCTCGTCGCCGAGGCGGGCATCGATTATGCCCGCTCCGCCCTCGGCACGTTGCAGATCTTCCGCGACGAGCAAAGCCTCGACGCCGCCCGCGCCATCGCCGGCATGCTGGCCCCCCATGGCCTGCGCTTCACCGTGCTGGACGAGGCGGCGCTCCTCGCGCTCGAACCCGCTTTGGCCGAGGCCGATACCCGCCCCATCGCGGGCATTCATTTCCCGGATGACGAGAGCGGCGACGCCCATCTCTTCTGCCGCAACCTCGCCAATCGCCTCGCCGCCATGGGCGTCGTCTTCGAATATGGCGTGGAGATCGAGCAGCTGGAGACCAAGGCCGGCCGCGTCTCGGCCCTGATCGGCCCCGGCGGCCGCCGCCCGGTCGAGACGCTGGTCGTGGCCGCCGCCGCCCAATCCCTTCGGCTGCTCGGCCCGCTCGGCCTGCGCCTGCCGATCTATCCGGTGAAGGGCTATTCGCTCAGCGGCGAGATGGCCCCGCTCCGCACCCGGCCGCGCCTGCCGATCGTGGACATGCATCGCAAGATCGCGCTCACGCCTCTCGGCAGCCGGCTGCGCATCGCGGGCAGCGCGGAGTTCAACGGCTTCGACACGGTGCTGAACACGGCGCGCACGTCGATGATCCGCCGCGATGCCGAGGCCCTGCTCCCCGCGCTCCGTGCCCTTCCCGAGGGCGCGCTGAAGCCCTGGACCGGCCTGCGCGCCGTGACGCCCACGGGCTATCCGGTGCTGGGCGCCACCGCCATCAACGGCCTCTTCACCAATACAGGGCATGGTCCCCTGGGCTGGACCTTCGCGGCCGGCACGGGGCGGCTCGTGGCCGAAGCGGTCCTGCATGGCCATCCGGCAGGCCGCGATCTTTCAACCCCGCTGCCCGCCCGGGCGGCATAGTCTCAACCGCCGCCGCCCGCGAGGGCGGTGGCATGCAAAGCCGCGACAGGGGCCAAGCCCCGGGCCGGAGAGCCGAGCGGCAATTTCTTCGCGCTGGAACCCCCGACCATGAAAACCTCCTTCCGTCGTCTCGCCCTCGGCCTCACGCTTTCCACGCTTGGTGCCCTCGGCGCCGCCAACGCCTGGGCCCAGACCTTTCCCGACCGCCCCATCCGCCTGCTGGTGCCCTTCGGCCCGGGCGGCGGCACCGACGTGGTCAGCCGCCTCACCGCCGATGCCGCGAGCCGCACCCTCGGCCAGTCCGTGATCGTGGAGAACCGCGCAGGCGGCGGCGGCGTGGTGGGCATTCAGGCTCTCACCCAGGCGCGGCCGGATGGCTATACGCTCGCCGTCTGCCCGCCCATCTGCGTCACCGCGCAGTCGCTCTACGCCAAGGCGCCCTTCGAGGCGGCGAAGGATTTCGCGCCGGTCATCACCATGGCCGACCTGCCCCTCGTGCTGGTCGTGCGGAATGACCTGGGCGTCTCCAACGTGCAGGAACTCATCGCCAAGGCGAAGAGCACGGCCCAGGGCCTCTCCTATGCCTCGCCCGGCGCCGGCTCATCCAACCACCTCGCGGCCGAGACGCTGCGCATGGCCTCGGGCGCCGAGATGGTGAACGTGCCCTACCGCTCCGGCGCCGCGGCGCTGACCGACGTGATGGCCGGCCGCGTGGACTTCTACTTCGACACCGTCGCCTCCGCCCTGCCGCAGATCCGCGAGGGCAAGGTGAAGGCCCTCGGCGTGACGGGCGGCGCCCGCGCCGTGCAGTTGCCCGACGTGCCGACCATGACCGAGGCGGGGCTCACGGGCTTCGAGCTCTCGCCCCGCGCCGTGATCGTCGCCCCGGCCGGCACGCCGCCCGACGTCATCAGCAAGCTGCATGACGCCTTCCGCCAGGCCCTCGCCAATGAGGAACTGAAGCAGAAGATGATCACCGCCGGCGCCGTGGCCGGTGGCGATACCCCGGCCGAAGCCATGGCCTATCTGACGGGCGAGGCTGCGCGCCTGGGCAAGATCATCCGCGACAACAAGATCAGCGCCGAGTGACGCTGCACCGATAGCATGGGCCGGCTCTTGCATGGGCCGGCCCATGATGGCTGAAAGGGGCTTCACCAGGAGGCCCCGAGGCATGTCCAGCACCGCCCCTCGCCTCGCCGACCTGCTCCGCATGCGGGAGGCCGAGCTGACCCCGGCCGAGGCGCGCGTCGCCCAGGCCCTGCTGCAGGAATATCCGGTCGCGGGCCTCGGCACGGTGGCGAGCCTCGCCCGCCGCGCCGGGGTTAGCGACCCGACCGTGGTGCGCTTCGTCGCCAAGCTCGGCTTCGCCGGGGGCTATCCCGAATTCCAGCGTGCTTTGCTGCAGGAGGTCGAGGCCCGGCTCCATTCACCCCTGCTGATGATGGAAGCCCGCGCCCCGGGTGGCACGGCCGGCACCTATCTGCGTTCCGTAGAAGCGAGCCTGGCCGAGGCCCGGCAGCGGGAGAGCGAGATCACCTATACCCGCGCCGCCGCCCTTCTGGCGGATCGCAAGCTGCGCGTCACTCTCCTGGGCGGGCGGTTCAGCCGCTACCTCGCCGGCATTTTCCACACGCATCTGCGCCAGCTGCGGCCGAATGTCCGTCATCTCGACGGCACGGCGGCGGAACTGGTCGATGCGCTGATCGATATCGACAAGCAGGATCTGCTGCTGGTCTTCGATTATCGCCGCTATCAGGCCGATGTTGTGGATTTCGCCCGCCAGGCGGCCGCCCGCGGCGCCAAGCTGGTGCTTTTCACCGACCCCTATAAGTCGCCGGTGGCGGAGCTGGCTCAGCTTGTCTTCACCGCCCCGGTCGCGGCGGATTCGCCCTATGACACGATGATCCCCGCCCTGGCGCAGATCGAGGCGCTCCTCGCCTGCCTGCTGGAGCATCGCGGGCGGGACATGCGCGAGCGCCTCGAGGAGCTCGAGGCGCTGCGCGACGGCCGGGGCATTACCCTCGGCTAGAGCCGTTTCCGTTTGCCTTGGTTCACGGCAGCGTCTCCAGACGGTTGTTTTCGCGATCATCTTCGCCCGGTCGATGATTCCATCCGATCGGGATTTGCTCTCCCGCGGCGCATACCGGCTCAGAAAATCGCCGGCCAGGTCTCCATTAGCGCGGCATCGACATCGGCCATTGTCACCGGCAGGCCGAGCTTGAGCAGGCTGGTCACGCCATGCTCGCGGATGCCGCAGGGCACGATTCCCTCGAAATGGGACAATTCCGGCTCCACATTGAGCGCGATGCCGTGCCAGGTGACCCAGCGCGTCACGCGCACGCCGATGGCGGCGATCTTGTCCTCGCGCCCGCTCACAGGGTCCGTCACCCAGATGCCGACCCGCCCCTCGCGCCTCTCGCCCCGAACCTCGAATCGCTCGAGGGTACGGATCAGCCATTCCTCGAGCTGGTGCACGTAATGCCGCACGTCCCGCCCGCGCTGCGTCAGGTCGAGCATGACATAGCCGATTCGCTGGCCCGGCCCGTGATAGGTCCATTGCCCGCCGCGCCCGGCATCGAAGACGGGAAAACGGGCCTCGACGAGATCGGCGCGATTCGCCGAAGTCCCCGCCGTGTAGGTCGGCGGATGCTCCAGCAGCCAGACGCATTCCCCCGCCTGCCCGGCGCGGATGGCCTCCACCCGCGCCTGCATTTCGGCCAAGGCGCTGGGATAATCGACCAGCCCCTCGCTGATCCGCCACTCGAGGGCATCTGGGCGAAAGGGGTTTCGGTCGTCCAAAAGTTCCGGCTGCATTTCTACTTCTTAGGGCGTTGCATGGTTCAAAATCATGCGCTACATGCCGCGGCCTGGACGGTGATCCAAGAGATCATCTTCCGGATGCGGCCATGGCGGAATGGTAGACGCGCTAGCTTGAGGTGCTAGTGGGGGCAACCCCGTGGAAGTTCGAATCTTCTTGGCCGCACCAATTCTTTCGAGGGCTAAGCTAAGGCCCTCCCGTAGCGACCCAGCCATACGTTCTCGCGCTATCTAGGATCGCCCCGGGCAGGCTTGATGCCGTCCGAGCCCTCGCCCATGGTCGAGGGTAGAGGAGTTCCAGATGGACGACGATTTCCGCAAAGCCGCACTCGACTACCACCGCCTGCCGCGGCCCGGGAAGCTGAGCGTCGAACCCACCAAGCGCATGGCGACGCAGCGCGACCTTGGCCTGGCCTATTCGCCGGGCGTCGCCGCCGCCTGCGAGGCGATCGTGGCCGATCCCGACGCCGCCTATGACATGACGACCCGTGGCAACATGGTCGCGGTCATCACGAACGGCACCGCCGTGCTCGGCCTCGGCGCCATCGGCGCGCTGGCCTCGAAGCCGGTGATGGAAGGCAAGGCCGTCCTTTTCAAGAAATTCGCGGGTATCGATTCGGTCGATATCGAGGTCGACGAGCTGAACCCCGAAAAATTCGTCGATGTCGTCTCCGCGCTGGAGCCGTCCTTCGGTGCCATCAATCTTGAGGATATTAAGGCGCCGGAGTGTTTCGAGATCGAGAAGGCCCTGCGCGAGCGCATGGCGATCCCGGTCTTCCATGACGACCAGCACGGCACCGCCATCATCGTCGCCGCCGCCGTCCGCAATGGCCTGCTCGTGCAGGGCAAGGAGCTGAGCGAGGCGAAGTTCGTCGTCTCCGGCGCCGGCGCCGCCGCTCTCGCCTGCCTAGACCTGCTGGTCTCGATGGGCGCCCAGCGCGAGAACATCACCGTCTGCGACATCAAAGGCGTGGTCTATGAAGGCCGCACCGAGCTGATGGACCCCTACAAGTCGCGCTACGCCCAGGCGACCGAGGCGCGCACGCTGCAGGACGCGCTGCCGGGTGCCGATGTCTTCCTCGGCCTCTCCGCGCCGCGCGTGCTCAAGGCCGAGTGGCTGCCGCTGCTGGCGCCGAAGCCGCTGATCCTGGCCCTGGCCAATCCCGAGCCGGAGATCCTGCCCGAGGCCGTCCGCGCCGCGCGCCCCGACGCGATCGTGGCAACGGGCCGCACGGATTACCCGAACCAGGTCAACAACGTCCTCTGCTTCCCCTTCATCTTCCGTGGTGCCCTCGACGCGCGCGCGACGACCATCAACGAGGAGATGAAGATCGCCGCCGTCGAGGCCATCGCGCGCCTCGCCCGCATCGAGGCCTCGGAAGTGGTCGCCGCCGCCTATGGCGGCCAGGCCCCGGTCTTCGGCCCCGAATACATCATTCCGAAGCCCTTCGATCCACGCCTGATCCTGGAAGTCGCCCCGGCGGTCGCCCGCGCGGCGGCGGCCAGCGGCGTCGCGCGCCGCCCCATCGAGGATTGGGACGCCTATAAGACCGAGTTGGAGCGTTTCGTCTTCCGCTCGGGCAACCTGATGCGCCCCGTCTTCGAACTCGCGAAGCGCAAGCTCCGCAAGGTCGCCTATGGCGATGGCGAGGATGCGCGCGTCCTGCGCGCCGTGCAGACGGTAATCGACGACAATATCGCCGAGCCCGTGCTGGTCGGCCGCCGCGAGGTCATCATGCAGAAGGCCCGCGAGATGGGCCTGCGCATGGACTTCAACGAGTCGGTGCAGATCCTCGACCCGGCGCAGGATACGGCGGTCTTCGGCCCGCTGCTGGAGACCTTTCAGCGCAAGCTCGGCCGCCGCGGCACCCCGCCGGACGCCGCCGAGCGCCATCTGCGCACCCGCCCGACCTCGGCCACCGCCATGCTGCTCGAAGCGGGCATGGTGGATGCGGCCATCGTCGGCGGTTCCGGCGCCTGGCTGCGGCATTGGTATCAGGCCAATGACGTCATCGGCCTCGCGCCCGACGTTACTCGCGCCTATGCCCTCTCCGCGCTGATCCTGACCAACGGCATCCTGTTCATGGCCGATACCCACCTCGTGGTGGAGCCGACGCCGGAGCAGATCGCGGAGATGACGCTGCTCGCCGCCGATCACATGAAGCATTTCGGCCTCACGGCGAAAGTCGCACTGCTCTCCCACTCCTCCTTCGGCGCCTCCGATGCGCCGAGTGCCAAGCGCATGCGCAAGGCCTTGGCCCTGCTGCGCGAGAGGGCGCCGGAACTCGAGGTGGATGGCGAGATGCATGCCGATGCGGCGCTGATCCCTGCCATCCGCGCCCGCGAGGTGCCGGACAGCACGCTGGAAGGCCAGGCGAACCTGCTGGTGATGCCGAGCGTGGATGCGGCGAATATCGCGCTGAACCTCGTGAAGGCGGCGGCCGACGGCCTCCAGGTCGGCCCCATCCTCCTCGGCATGGCCAAGCCGATCCATGTGCTGACGCCGAGCGTCACCGCGCGCGGCATCGTCAACCTCACCGCGCTCGCCGTCGCGGAAGTTCCCTGATCAGCCGGCCCTGCGGCCGTCTTCCCCCTCCCGGGTCTGCTCCTGGGGCGGGGAAGGCCGCGGGGCCTGGCATGGCCCGGTTGCGAGCAGCCGGGCCAGGGCCGCCTCCAAGGCCCCGCGATCCAGTGGCTTGCGCAGCAGGATCGTCCTCTCCCCCGCCTCCCGCCCTTTCAGATCGCTGTAGCCCGTCGCGAAAATCACCGGGACGTTCTTGCTCAGCAGCAGGTCGGCCACGGGGAACGAGGCCTGACCGCCGAGATTGACGTCGAGCACCGCAATATCCACCGGCTCGCCGGCCGCGAGGCGCGAGGCCGCCTCCAGCGTGGCGGCCGGGCCGACCACCTCGCAGCCGAGGTCACGCAGGCTGTTCTCCAGTTCCAGCGCAACCGGCGCCTCGTCCTCGGCGATCAGCACGCGGCAGCCGGTGAAGCGCGGAATATCCGCCACCAGCGAGGCCTGCACTGCCTCGGCCTCGAGCTGCGGCAACCCCATGCTTAGCCGCCGCATCGCCCGCGCGGCGGGCATGGCGAGCCGGCATTCCAGCCCTTCCGGCAGCCAGAGCCACTCGATCCTGCCCGCGAGCTGGCCGCGCAGGGTCGCGTTGATGAGCTTGGCGCCGAAGCCCGAGCCCTGGGGCGGCGTGCCGGCCAGCGCGGGGCCGCCCGTCTCGCGCCAGATCAGATGCAACTCGCTCCCCCTCACCTCCCAGCGCAGGAAAACCTTGCCGCTGGGCATGGAAAGTGCCCCGTGCTTGACCGCATTGGTCGCCAGCTCATGCACCACCATCGCCAGAGGCTGCACGGCGACGGCCATGATCGGCAGGGCCGGGCCGTCGAGCCGCACCCGGCCGCTTTCCAGATAAGGCGCCAGTTCATCCGTCACGAGCTGCCGGAGATCGGCGCCCTGCCAACGCTCGCGCGAGAGCAGCGTATGCGCCCGGCCCAGCGCCGCGATCCTGCCCTCGACCACTTCGGCGAAATGCCGTGGGTCCTGATGCCGCGTCATCCGCACGATGGACTGCACCACGGCGAGGATGTTCCGCGCGCGATGATCGAGCTCGCCCGCCAGCAGCCGTTCGCGTTCGGCGGCCTCCTTCTGCGCGGTGACGTCCATGATGACGCCGGCCAGCTTGAGCACAGTGCCGCTCTGGTCGGTCTCGACCGGCGCGCCCTGGCTGCGCAGCCAACGGATCTGCCCATCGGGCCATATCACGCGGAATTCCAGCGCGTAATGCCCGGTGCCGATCGGGTTTCGGGCCTCTTCCAGCGCCCGGCTGGTGATCTCCCAATCCTCTGGATGGACCACGCTCATGAATTTCTCGCCGGAGGAAATCTCGCCTGGCCCTCGCCCGTAAAGCGCCTCGCGCCCCGCCGAGCCGGTCAGCTTACCCGTGCGTAGATCCAACTCCCAGGTGCCGATCTTGCCCGCCGCCACGGCGCGGCGCTGGCGCATCTCGTTCTCGAGGATCTCCGCTCGCCGGGTCTGCAGCGACTGCTGCGCCTTGCCCAGGGCCTGCGCGACGGCAGCGAATTCGCACGGCGCCTCGGGCGGCAGGCTGCCGATGGGCTCGTCGGCGACCAGGCGCTCGGCGGCCCCAACCAGCGCCCGCCCGGCCCGGGCGATATGCCGCGCGAGGCGCCAGGCCAGGGCGAAGGCGAGCAGCATCAACAGCATCACGCCGGCCGAGAGCCAGAGCATCTGCCGCAGCAGCGGCCCCTCAATCTCCGACGCCGGCAGGGAAACCGCCACACGCCACCCCACGGAGGAGCGATGATAGCCGACCAGCAGACGCTCGCCCAAGGCCGACCGCGCGTTGAACGCGCCGCCCGCGCCGCTGAGCCGGAGCAGCCGCTCCTCCGGCGGCCGCCAGCGATCGGTATTGCCGATGCCGCCGCTGAGATTGGCGATATGCCCGTCCCCGTCGATCAGCATGGCGCGCCAAGTATTGGGCAGGTCGAGCGCCCGCACCATGTCGCGCAGCCGCTTGACGGGCAGCACCAGGGTAAAGACCAGCGGTGGCGCAGCGGCCCGGCGCAACTCGCGCGAAATCAGCGCCATCTGGCCCGCGCTGCCCATGACGAGGTCGGAGACGGCGCGCCGCCTTTCGTCGAGCCGCAGTGGAGGAGCCTCCGGCCCGAGCGAGAGCAGATTGCGCCCCTCGCCATCATCCACGCGCAGTCCGACACCGAGCCTGTCGAGCGAGGCACGGACACCGCTTGCGAACGCCTGGATGTCGGGCTCGCCGGGTGGCCCATTCGCCTCGACCATCAGATCGAGCAGCGCGGAAAGTCCCGCGATTTCCTGATCGATCGCGAAGCCGACGGCCTGGGCCTGATCGGTGGCCTCGCCACGCAGCCGGGCCTGCACATCCAGCCAATGGCCGTAGAGCAGGCCGATGAGCACGAGCAGGACCGGCAAGGCGAGCGTGACGCAGAGCAGCGCGAGCCCGAATCGCAGCGGCCGCCCTGCCGGACGGGCGCTTTCAGTCTTCGCGATACCGTCTGAAGCCTCGCTCATACAAAAACGAGGCTATCACGCCGGGTGACGAGACTGTCATCTATTTTCGATATTAAATCGAACCAACACAGGCCGTAGCCGCACCCTAGTGACGCCACGAGGGCGTCAGCTGCAGCGGCGGCAGCGGCTGCGACGGCTGCGGCTCCAGCCGCGTCGCGGCGCCACAGGCCGGGCGAAGCGCGCCGCAATCCCAACGCCAGCCCTCCGGCCGACCTGACATGGTGCCGCCGCGCTCATAGCCGCAGACGCAGAGCTTCTCCGCCATGCAACTCACCATGCCCTCCATCGCGGGGCGGCAGGCGGGCGTCTCGGCCCTGGCGGGCGGGAGCCAGAGCAGAAGCAGCAATAGAAAAAGGGGCGATGCGCGGCGCATGGCCGCATCATCGCCCCTTCCGGGTTAACGCTTCGTCAGCAGCAGGCTACTCGACGATTTCCGGCTCCTTCTCCGGCTCCCCGCCATCGCCCTCTTCGGGGCGCGGCAGGGCCGGCGGGGCCGCCTCGATATAGTCGAAGGTCAGCGCGTCGTCCTTCAGCCCGACCTTCACCGCCCCACCTTTGGCCAGCTTGCCGAAGAGCAGTTCCTCGGCCAGCGGCTTCTTGATGTATTCCTGGATCACGCGACCCAGGGGGCGGGCGCCGTAAAGCGGCTCGTAGCCCTTCTCGGCGAGCCATTCGCGAGCGGCCGAGGAAAGCTCGATCGTCACGTTGCGGTCGGCGAGCTGGGCCTCGAGCTGCATGACGAACTTGTCGACCACGCGGCCCACGACCTCCGGCTGCAGGCCGGCGAAGGGCACGATCGCATCCAGGCGGTTGCGGAATTCCGGCGTGAAGAGCCGCTTCACCGCATCCTCATCCTCGCCCACCCGCTGCTCACGGCCGAAGCCGATGGTCGGCTTGGCCATCTCGGCCGCGCCCGCATTGGTGGTCATGATCAGGATGACGTTGCGGAAATCGACCGTCTTGCCGTTGTGGTCGGTCAGCTTCCCGTGGTCCATCACCTGCAGCAGGATATTGTAGAGATCCTGATGCGCCTTCTCGATCTCATCAAGCAGCAGCACCGAATGGGGGTGCTGGTCGATGCTGTCGGTCAGCAAGCCGCCCTGGTCGAAACCCACATAGCCCGGGGGCGCGCCGATGAGCCGGCTGATGGAGTGGCGCTCCATATATTCCGACATGTCGAAGCGGATCAGCTCGATGCCCAGCGTCTTGGCCAGCTGGCGGGCCACCTCCGTCTTGCCGACGCCCGTGGGGCCGGAGAAGAGGTAGTTGCCGATCGGCTTTTCCGGATCGCGCAAGCCGGCGCGGGAGAGCTTGATCGCGGCCGAAAGAGCCTCGATCGCCTTATCCTGGCCGAAGACCATGTTCTTCAGGTCGCGCTCCAGGGTGCGGAGCACTTCCTTGTCGTCGGCGCTGACGCTCTTGGGTGGGATACGGGCGATCTTCGCCACGATCTCCTCCACGTCCTTCAGCGTGACGGTCTTCTTGCGCTTGTTCTCGGGCAGAAGCATCCGCGAGGCGCCGACCTCGTCGATCACGTCGATCGCCTTGTCCGGCAGCTTGCGGTCATGAATGTACTTGGCCGAGAGCTCCACCGCGGCGCGGATGGCTTCCGGCGTGTACTTCACCTTGTGGTGCTTCTCGTAGTTGATCTTCAGACCCTGGAGGATCTTGATCGCATCCTCAACCGTCGGCTCATTGACGTCGATCTTCTGGAAGCGCCGGACGAGCGCCCGGTCCTTCTCGAAATAGGTGCGATATTCCTTGTAGGTCGTGGACCCCATGCAGCGCAGCGTGCCCTGGGCGAGCGCCGGCTTCAGCAGGTTCGAGGCATCCATCGCACCGCCCGAGGTCGCACCCGCGCCGATCACGGTATGGATCTCGTCGATGAAGAGCACGGCGCCGGGCTGGGCTTCCAGCTCCGTCACCACGGCCTTCAGACGCTCCTCGAAATCGCCGCGGTAGCGCGTGCCGGCCAGCAGGCTGCCCATGTCGAGCGCATAGATGGTCGACTTGGCCAGGACCTCCGGCACGTCGCCCTCGATGATGCGCTTGGCCAGGCCCTCGGCGATGGCCGTCTTGCCGACGCCGGGGTCGCCCACGAAGAGCGGATTGTTCTTCGTGCGGCGGCAGAGGATCTGGATCGTGCGCTCGATCTCGCTGTCGCGGCCGATGAGCGGGTCGATCTTGCCCGACTGCGCCTTCTTGTTGAGGTTGACGCAATAGGTGGAAAGCGCGTCCTGGCCCTTGCGGCCGGCGGCGGGGCGCTCTTCCTTCTCCGGCTCCTCCGGCTGCTGCGACGAGCCCTGGACGGGGCGGGGCGCGCTGCGGCCGGGAGCCTTGGCGATGCCGTGGCTGATGAAATTCACCGCGTCGAGCCGCGTCATGTCCTGCAACTGCAGGAAGTAGACGGCGTGGCTCTCACGTTCGCTGAACAGCGCGACGAGGACATTGGCGCCCGTCACCTCGTCCCGCCCGGAGGACTGGACATGGATGGCCGCGCGTTGGACGACGCGCTGGAAACCCGCGGTCGGCTTCGGATCACCGGTTCGTTCGGTGACCAGGCCCGCGAGGTCCTTGTCGAGGAATTCGCCGAGATCGCGCTTGAGCCGCTCCACTTCGACGCCGCAGGCGCGAAGGACGGTCATGGCATCGGTATCGTCGGCCAATGCGAGTAGCAGATGCTCTAGGGTCGCGTATTCGTGCTTGCGGTCATTCGCGAGCGCCAGTGCGCGATGGAGCGTCTGTTCGAGATTGCGAGACAGCATGGTCGGGACGCTCCTTTCTCCGAACCCCGCGCCCTCACCCGGCCGGGGCTCCGTTGCCGGAACTCTTCACTCTAACGCTACTTGGGTCGTCATCGTCCGGAGTACGAGTCCCCTAACTGTAACGACTTATTCCTTCTCAATCGTGCATTGCAGCGGATGCTGATTCTGCCGTGCGAGGTCCATCACCTGCGTCACCTTGGTCTCCGCGACCTCGTAGGTGAAGACTCCGCACACGCCGACACCGCGCCGGTGCACATGCAGCATGATGCGCGTCGCCTCGTCCCTTGTCTTCTGAAAGAAGCGCTCGAGAACGTGGACGACGAACTCCATGGGCGTGTAGTCGTCGTTCAGCATCAGCACTTTGTACATCGCCGGCTTGCGGGTACGCGGCCGCGTCTTGACCACGACACCCGTGGTTGGACCTTCGCCCCCCTTGCCGTCATTAGGCCCCCCATCGAAGGGGATTTTGTCCTGATCGCTCATGGTCGTCGTGGGGTCTACGATCCTAATTCAGGCGGGCAACGAACCCGCCTCTGAAGGAGGATATCGGTTAGCCGGCCTGAAGGTGAAGAGGAAGGCGCTGATTCATCCGTGGAAAACGCAAGAAACCCGGCCTGCCCGCATCTCCCGCCCCAGAAGGGCCGGATCATGAGGACAGTGCCGGGCTCAGCGCCCTCGCCGCGATACCTGGGCATCGCGGCGGCGGTTCTCAAGAGGTCCGGCGGGGGCATGGCTGCCACCCGCGCGGGCATCGTTCAGGCCGCGATCGGCTTGGTGGCCTTCTCGAAGGCCAGCGTCATGCGGGCGGCGACGGGGGCCGCGATCTGCTCGGCGAGCTTGAAGGTCGCTTCCTGGAACTTGGCCGCGTCGGCCATGCTCTTCTCCATGACGGTCTTGGAGAGGCTCACCTGGAGGTCGGCCGCTTCCTTGACGCTCTTCACCGTGGCGAAGGCCTTGGCATTCTCCATGGCCTGCTCCGAATAGGCCTGGAACAGGGCCATCGCCTGCTTGCCGAGGTCCTGCACGCCAGCGACGTAGAGTTGCGTCACCTTGGTGACGGTCTCAACATTGCCCTTGTTGAATTCGACGGCCTCTTCGGCGGCCTTGAACATGCTCTCGGTGGCCTTGGTGGCCTGGGCGACGCCCTTCTCCACGGCCGCGCGGACCTGGCTGGTCGTGTCGTCCATCATCTTCTTGGCCTGGAACGTGCCCTCTTCCATCGCCTTCTTGGCCTGGACGGCGCCGGTGGCAGCCGCTTCGGTCGCGATACGGGCCACTTTCGGTTCAGTCGCCATGTCCTAAATCCTCCATATACTCGCGGATGCGCGTTGATCGTTTCGAGGTCGCCATGCCAGCAGCTGGAAACCGGCCGCTGGTGGCCCTTTCCCGCATGCTGCATCGCAACATGAGCCGTCTTTAGCCATAGTTTGCTTCGCTCGCGCAAGACTTTTTTGCAGCGCACAAAATTATCTCGCGACGGTCATAAACGCCTACCGTAAAGCTTGTGGAACTTCGGGTCACAAGCGTCGTTAATAACGCCGCGTAAACCATTGGCGGTTTATGTTCTTTCCCGTCCGTCCGACGGTCCTTGCCGTGGACAGGGGAAGTCGCTGACGATAGTTTGGGGTGGTTGTGGATCGCTGGGGGGCGGTCCGCGCTGCCTTTCGGGGGAGATGGCATGCTCACACTTCGCGCCTTTGGGCGCCTGGCCACCGCGCTTGGCATCGTGGTGGGCTTCGTGCTTGCTGGCGGTAAGGCCCAGGCACAGATCGGCAGCGAACGCTATTCGGCCGTCGTCACCGACGCGAATGGCACGGTCATGACGGCCATGAACCCGGACGCACCGCGCTATCCGGCCTCGCTCACCAAGATGATGACGCTTTACCTGACCTTCGAGGCCCTGCGGGACGGCAGGCTTTCGCTCGGCCAGCGCCTCATCATGACGGACAGCGCCTCCGAGATGCCGCCGTCGAAGCTGGGCCTGCCGCCCGGCACCGGCATCACAGTGGAAGGCGCGATCCTCGCGGTCATCACCAAATCGGCCAATGACGTCGCCGCCCTGCTTGGCGAGACGCTCGGCGGCGGCTCGGAAGAGCGCTTCGCCCAGGTCATGACCATGAAGGCCCGGGCGCTCGGTATGAGCAACACGACCTTCCGCAACGCTTCCGGCCTGCCCAACCCGGACCAGATGACCACGGCGCGGGACATGGCGACTCTCGGGCGCCGCCTGATCCATGATTTCCCGGAGCGCTACGGCTATTTCTCGACCGTTCGCACCAAGGTGATGGGCATCAACCTTCGCAGCCATAACCGGATGCTGGACAGCTACGAGGGTGCGGACGGCATCAAGACCGGCTTCATCAATGCGAGCGGCTTCAACATCGTCACCAGCGCCGTGCGGTCCAAGCCGAATGGCGAGCGGGTCCGCATGATCGCGGCGGTGTTCGGCGGCTCCTCCTGGGTCGAGCGGGACCGGCATGCGGCCGCGCTGCTCGATTCGGCCTTCTCGCGTAGCGGCGTTCAGATCGACGAGGCGCCCGTCATGGCGAGCCGCGCGGCGCCGCTGCTCGGCCGTGCCGAGGCGGCCACGCGCCATGCCCGCTCCACCACGGTCGCCGCCCGCGTGCCGGCCGCCCGGTCGCGCGGCACCGCCCAGGCCTCGCGCCAGCCTGCGCGCACCGGCCGGACCACCACGGCGGCCCGGGCGACCACGCAGCGTCCGGCCCAGCGCAACGTTGCCCAGGCCAGCACCACCCACCGGCAGACGGCGAGCGCCAGCCAGAGCAGCCTGCGCACCGCCACCCTCGCCCGCCCGACGCCGCGCCGGCAGATCGAGCAGGGCGATGGCGGCCGCCCGGTCGCGGTTGCCGCCCGCTCCACGGCGCAGAAGCCCCTTGCTCCCCCGGTCAAGCGCGTCGCCTCGCGCGACTGAGTGTCATCTCCCTGAATAAGCAAAGGCCGGCGGAAGCTCTTCCGCCGGCCTTTTTCATGTCAGACGGTCGAGGCCTCAGCGCGTCTGGCGGAGATCCGGCAGGAAGGCCGCCTCGAATTCCCTCGCCGGCAGTGGCCGGCTGATGAAGAAGCCCTGCACCTCGTGGCAGCCGAGGGAGCGCAGGAATTCGAACTGCGCCTCCTCCTCCACGCCCTCGGCATTGGTCTGGATGCCCAAGGCCTGGCCGATGCTCATCACCGCGCGGACCAGCGCCGCGGCCGAAGGGTCCTCAAGCGAATGGCGCACGAAGGAGCGGTCGAGCTTCATCTTGTCGATCGGCAGGCGGCGTAGATTGGCGAGCGAAGAATAACCCGTGCCGAAGTCATCCATCGCGAGCTTCACGCCCAGGCGGCGCAGCCGGTTCAGCGTGCCGATGGTCTCGCTCGAATGCTCGGGCATGACGCCCTCGGTAATCTCGAGCTCCAGCCGATGGGCGGGCAGGCCCGTCTCTTCCAGGACCGATTCCACCAGGACGACGAATTGCGCATCCCGCAACTGAGTCGCGGAGACATTGACAGCGATACTGAGATCTGGCCAGCCGGCAGCCGTGCGGCAGGCCTCGCGCAGCACCCACTCGCCGATGGGCACGATAAGCCCGCTCTCCTCCGCCAGTGGAATGAAGAGATCGGGCGGCACCATGCCATGCTGCGGATGGCGCCAGCGCAGCAGCGCCTCAGCCCCCAACAGACGCCGATCGGCCGTGGCCACCTGCGGCTGGAAGACGAGCGTGAACCCGCCGCGCTCCACCGTCTCCCGCAGGTCGCGCTCCAGGGCGCGGCGTTCCACCAGCCGCTTGTTGAGCGCCGGGTCGTAGAAATGCAGCTTCCCCTGCCCCTCGGCCTTGGCCTGCCGAAGCGCGGCATCGGCCTCGCGCAGCAAGGTCGCGGGGGTGGTCGTGCCCAGCACGTCCGAGAGCGCTGCACCGATGAAGACCGAGACCTGTAGCGCCCGACCCTTGATGATGAAGGGCGCCGCGGTCACGTCGAGCAGCCGCTCCACCAGCGCCTCGACGGCCTCGCCCTGGTTGGTGCGGGGCGCGATGATGGCGAATTCATCCGCACCGAGGCGGGCTAGCGTATCGCTCTGGCGCAGGGCATCGGAGAGGCGGCGGCTCATCTGCCGCAGCAACTCATCCCCGACGGCATGGCCATGGATCTCATTAACTTCCTGAAAATGCGTGATATCCAGAACCAGCAGGGCCATGCCTTGCCCTTCGCGCTGGGCCATGGCCAAGGCCTGCTCCAGCCTGTCCTGGAAAAGGGCGCGGTTGGGCAGATCGGTCAGCGGATCATGCGAGGCGAGGAAATTGAGCTGGCGCGCCAGTAGCGCGCGCTCCTCGCTGGCCCGTTTGAAGGTCTCAACCGCATGGGCCAGGTTGCGCAATTCGGAGGAGCTGCCGGGCGGCAAAGGCGGCAATTCCCCCGGCTGTTGGCCATCGGCCATGGCGCGCAGCGAGGCCGTCATGGCGACCAGTGGCCGGACCATGCGCGTGCCGATCGTCACCGCCACGAATAGCGCCACCGCCAGCACCGCCAGGCAAAGCCCGATGAGCAGCCAGATCGCCTCAGAAAGCGCGATCTGCCAGCTCTCCGACCGGGCGAAAATCACGACACTGCCTTGCGGGCGGCCGTCGGCGGCGATGAACTCTCGCACCAGCACACTATAGCGCCGGCCGTCGAGAATGACGGGCTCCGACGAGGAGTCATCGCCGAGATCCTCGGCCTGGGCCCACCAATCGGGCGTCAGCTCGGCCAGAAGCCCGCTATTGCTCACCCCCACCAGCCCTTCAGAACTGGTGAAGGCGATCTCGGCGCTCACACGCTGCGAGATATCGTGGGCGAAGCCGTTGTCGAGCAGCCGGCCGAAGGCGAGATAGCCCCGCAACTCGCCGGCCTGGTTCCGCACGGGCGCGGCGACGAGGAGCTCCAGGGCGCTGAACGGTGTCCGGGCGAGCACGGCACGCCGCGTGCCATCTGGCTGCGGCGCCAGGAGCTGGAACGAGGGCCGGCCCGGCTGCAGGCCGGGAAGTCGGGGCAAGCGGGCCAGGACCTCGCCCCGATCATCGAAAAAAAGCAGCTCCGAAAGGTCGCTGCCTCTCTCATCGAGCAACGCGGAAATCTGCCGCAGCAGGGCCTCGGGCTCCTGCGCCCCATCGCGCATCGCGGGGAACTGAGCATAGGCGGAAGCCTCGGCCCCTATCCGCAGCCCTATACTCTGCATGACCGAAAGGACGCCGAAAGTCGTCCGCTGCGTCAGCCTTTCAAGATGCTGACTGGCGTGCCGTTCCAGCAGATAGACACCACCGACCGCCACGAGGATGCCGACGAGTAGTGCCGGCAGGGTGACCAGCACTAATAGCCTTGCCCTGAGGCCGAGAAGATTCAGCTTTCCAAACATTCCAGCCCGATAAGGCCCTTCGCAGGTATAGCGGGACTACTATGGCATGGGCTGGTTAAATGGCGGTGTTCTTAATTGTTCACCGCCATTGGAAATTCAGGAGGCCTTGGACAGACCTTTCGGCCCCGGCAGTTCCACCTCTATCGCCAGGGTAGAAAGATCTGACCCCCGATCGAGCGAGACGTTCACCCGGCCCGGGTCGATCGAGACATAGCGGGTGATGACCGCCAGCAGCTCCTGCTGGAGCTTCGGCAGGAAATCATCGCCGCCACGCCCGATTCGCTCATGCGCGAGCACGATCTGAAGCCGTTCCTTGGCCTGGACAGCCGTGGTGTCCGGCTTCCGGGTTCCGCGAAAGACGTCGAGCCAGCTCATGCGGCCCTCCCCCCGAAGAGGCGCGAGAAGAAGCCCTTCTTCTCCGCATCGATGAACTTCATGGGCCGTTCGTCACCCAGGAAACGAGCCACCGCATCCTTATAGGCGACGCCGGCATTGGAGACCTCGTCCAGGATCACCGGGTTGCCGGTATTGGACGCGCGCAGCACGCTCTCGCTCTCGGGGATCACGCCCAGGAGCGGGATGGCCAGGATTTCCTGGATATCCTCGAGCTTCAGCATCTCGCCCTTCTCGACGCGCGCGGCGTCATAGCGGGTCACGACGAGATGTTCCTTCACCGGCTCCTTCTTTTCCTCGGCGCGCTTCGACTTGGACTGGAGCACGCCCAGGATGCGGTCGCTGTCGCGAACGGAGGAGACTTCCGGATTGGTGACGATCAGCGCCTGGTCGGCGAAATAGAGCGCGAGCAGCGCGCCCTTCTCGATGCCGGCCGGGCTGTCGCAGATGATGTAGTCGAATTCCTTCGACAGCTCCTCGATGATCTTGGCGACGCCTTCCTTGGTCAGCGCGTCCTTGTCACGGGTCTGGCTGGCGGGGAGAATCGAGAGGGTCTCGACGCGCTTGTCGCGGATCAGCGCCTGGGAGAGCTTCGCCTCGCCGGAGATCACGTTGACGATGTCGAAGACCACGCGGCGCTCGACGCCCATGATCAGGTCGAGATTGCGCAAGCCCACGTCGAAGTCGATGACCACGACCTTCTTGCCGCTCTGCGCCAGCCCGGTCGAGAAGGCGGCCGACGTCGTGGTCTTCCCCACGCCACCCTTGCCCGAGGTCACCACGATCACTTGCGCCATTGGGGGAGACCCTCCTGTGGACTTGGTATTGGATGGTATTCTGTCACGAAATCGCCTCAACCCATACGGTCGAAGCGCATGCTCTCGCCGATGAGACGGACCTGGGTGGGCTTGCCGATCGGCGCCGCCCCGAGTCCCTCGCGCACCGCGTAATAGCCGGCGATGGAAACCAGCTCCGGGTCGAAATTCAATGCGAAAACGCGGGCGTCGAGATTATCCGCCCCGCCCGCGATGGCCCGGCCGCGCAGCGCGCCATAAATATGCACATGCCCGTCGGCGATGACCTCGGCGCCCGGATTGACGGTGCCGTTGATGATGACATCCGCCCCTTCCGCCCAGATGCGCTGGCCGGCGCGGACCGACTGGTCGATCACCATGGTCGGCCGCTGATGCCCGGCCGGAACTGGGGGGGCGCTGGGGACGGCGGGCTCGGCCGCTTCGCGGGTGAATTCCGGCGGCGGCTCCGCCTCGCCCACGGCGCGGAGCGGCGGCAGGCCCACCGCGGTGGCCGCCGCACGCATCTCGGGCGAGCCGCCCGTGGTGCCGATCGGCATGATGGCAAACTCGCGCAAGCCATTGATCAGGCCTGCGAAATCCATTTCATGCGGCCCAACCTGGAGGTCGTCCAGCCCGATCACGATCGGGGCGTTGCGTAGGAAGCCGGGGGCGCGTCGGAACTGGTCACCGATCGCCGGCACGACCATCTCCGGCCTCGGGTCGAGCAGACGGAGCACCAGCAGGTTGAAATTCGCGCCCCGCAGGCGAAAGGGCTCCAGCCGTGGCTGCGACGCTGCCGACATGATGGGCGTTGGTATCCTGTTCGATGAAGGGCCGCGCAACGGCCGGTTGAGGAATTCTTCACCCCTCCTATAGCCGGGCCGGGCCGCAGGGCGAAGCGGTGTTCCGGGGGAAACACTGATTTCATGACATCTTTCCGTCATCCGCCCCCTCTCCCGCCCTGCGCCGGGCCGCCTTATCCTTCCTGGGCGACTGAGAAGGGCGAGACGTGGCGGACAGAGTGATCGAGACACGCGCGGACTATCGGTGGTTCCTGGAAATCCCGACCCGTTGGGCCGATAACGACGCCTATGGCCATGTGAATAACGTGGTCTATTACAATTACTTCGATACCGTCGTGGCGCGCTTCCTGCTCCAGACGGGCGAGTTGGACCTCAATACCTCGCCGCTGATCGGCGTGGTGGTCGAGACGCTCTGCCGCTTCCGCGCGCCGATCCGCTTTCCGGACCTCGTGACGGCCGGGCTGCGCGTCGGCCGAGTCGGCACCAGTTCCGTGCGATACGAGATCGGCATCTTCCGCGAGGACGAGGCGGAGGCCAGCGCCGTCGGCCATTTCATTCACGTCTATGTGGATCGCGCGACGCAGAAGCAGCCCCAGCCCATCCCCGACTCCTTCCGCCTCAAGCTCGCGCCGCTTCTCGTCACGGCCTGACGCAGGCGGCGAGATGCGGCTTTCATCCGGAGGCGGCTTTGCGGGGCCGCGCTCCGGGGCCATGCTGGCGGCAACTGTCCTGAGGAATGTTCCATGGCACCCCCTTTCAAACTCGCCATTCTCGATGACTTCCAGGGCGCGAGCCTCGCCGCCGGCCCCTGGGAACGGCTGACGGGCAAGGTCGAGATCACCGTCTTCCGCGATCACTTGGCCGATCCCGATGCCCTCGCCGAAAGGCTCCAGGCTTTCGACATGGTCTTCGCCATCCGTGAGCGGAGCCCGATGCCGCGCTCGCTGCTGGAGAAGCTGCCCAATCTGAAGCTCCTCATCACCGCCGGCGGCCGGAACCGGGCCATCGACGCGGCCTATTGCGCGGAGAAAGGCATCGTCTTCTCCGGCACGCCCTCTTTCGGGGCTCCCACGGTCGATCTCACCTGGGGCCTGATCATTGGCCTGATGCGCGACATCCCCGCGCAGCAGGATTCGCTCCGCGCTCGCGGCTGGCAGACGGTGATCGGGCGCGGGCTCGAAGGCCGGCGGCTCGGCGTGATCGGCCTGGGCAATCTCGGCGGCAAGGTCGCAAAAGTGGGCCAGGCTTTCGGCATGGAGGTGGTGGCCTGGAGCCCGAACCTCACCGCCGAAAGGGCCGCCGAGGTGGGCGTCGCGCGGGTGGAGCGCGACGAGCTGCTATCGACCTCCGATGTCGTCACGCTCCATGTCGTGCTCTCCGACCGCTCGCGCGGCATGATCGGCGCGGATCAGATCGCGCTGATGAAATCCGACGCTCTGCTCATCAACACGAGCCGCGGCCCGCTGGTGGATCAGGAGGCGCTGATCGATGCGCTGAAGCTCGGCCGGATCGGCGGCGCGGGGCTCGACGTCTATGACCAGGAGCCGCTGCCGGACGATCACCCCCTGCTCGACGCGCCGCACACCCTGCTGACGCCCCATCTGGGCTATGTCACCGAGGAGAATTACCGGGCCTATTTCGAAGGCGCGGTCGAGGCGGTGGAAGCCTTCCTGGCGGGCTCGCCGATCCGGTTGATCAAGCCGGCCTGACCAAGAGCTGGGCGCCCTGCCCCGCCGACCGCCCCAGCCCTGGGCAAAAGCCCGGCGCGGGGCGGTGGAAAGCCGGCGGATGAGGCTTGCGGGCCGAGGGCGGCGGCCTGACTCTGGCCGGGTGAGACCATAGGGGACCGCCCGATGAGCCTGCCCGCAGCCCTGACCCGCCCGGTCCTAGCCCGCTATTATGCCGAAGGGGGCAGCCCGGTGGCGCTCGCGCAGGAGGTTCTGGCCAGGATCGTCGCCTATGCCGACCCGGCGCTCTTCCTCCACCAACTGCCCGAAGCCGCGCTGCTGGCCCAGGCCGAGGCGCTGATGGCGGCGGGGCCGGAGGGCAAGCCGCTCTACGGCATCCCCTTCGTGGTGAAGGACAATATCGACGTCGCGGGCCTGCCCACGACCGCCGCCTGCCCCGGCTTCGCCTATACGCCCAGCGAGCATGCGACGGCCGTGGCCCGGCTCATCGAGGCTGGCGCGCTGATGCTGGGCAAGGTCAATCTCGACCAGTTCGCGACGGGGCTGAACGGCACGCGCTCCCCCTATGGCACGCCACGCAATGCGGTCGTGGCCGATCGTATCCCGGGCGGCTCCTCCTCGGGCTCGGCCACGGCGGTCTCGGCGGGCTTCGCCACCTTCTCGCTCGGCACCGATACGGCGGGGTCGGGGCGCGTGCCGGCGATGTGCCAGAATATCGTGGGGCTGAAATCGACCGTGGGCGCCACGCCCAGCAAGGGCATGGTGCCTGCCTGCCGCTCGATCGATCTCATCTCCGTCTTCGCGCTCACCGTCGAGGATGCGGCCGAGGTACTCGCCGTGATGGCGGGGCCGGAGCCGAGCGACCCCTATTCCCGCCCCCCGCCGCCCGGCTGGTCGCCCGCCCCGGTGCCGCGCGCCTCCTGGCGCCTGGCGGTGCCGCTGGAGGAGCAGCTTCTTTTCGACACGCCCGACGATGCAGCACTCTTCGACGCAGCCCTGAAGCGCGCGGAGGCGCTGGGCGCGGTCACGCATCGCGTGGATATCGCGCCGCTGCTGAAGGTCGCGACGCGGCTCTATGACGGCGCCTGGGTGGCGGAACGCACCTCGGCCCTGCGCGAGGTGGTGACGCAACGCCCGGAGATCATGCATCCCGTCACCCGCAGCATCGTCGAGGGCGGGCTGACGCGGCTCACCGTCGATGCCTTCGACGATTTCCACGCCGTCGCCGAGGCGCGGGTGCTGGCGCGGGCGATTTTCGCCGAGGCCGATCTGCTGCTGGTGCCGACCGCGCCGGGCGTGCCGACCCTCGCGCAACTTGCCGCCGAGCCCATCGCGGCCAATAGCCGCCTCGGCACCTATACCAATTTCGTGAATCTCTGCGACCTCTCAGGGCTCGCGGTGCCTGCCGGCTTCCGGGGAGATGGCGTGCCCTTCGGCGTCACGCTGCTCGCCCCCGCCTGGGAGGAGCGTCGTCTGGGCGGGCTCGGCGCGGCCCTGTATGCGGCGGCCGGGCTGCCGATGGGCGCCACGGGCGTCGCGACGCCACCTGCACCGCCCGCGCCGGGATTGCTGCCGGGTGAGACCGCGCTCTTCTGCGTCGGCGCGCATATGCAGGGGCTGCCGCTGAATTGGCAGGTGGTGGAAAAGGGCGGGCGGCTGTTGAGCGAGGCCAGGACGGCGCCGAGCTATCGCTTCTACGATCTCGGCGGCCGCCCCGGCATGGTGCGCGTGGCCGATGGCGGCGCGGCCATCGCGGGCGAGGTTTGGGCCCTGCCTACGGCCTCCATCGGCGCCCTGTTGGCGCAGGTGCCGGCGCCGCTCGGCTTCGGCCGCGTGACGCTGGAGGATGGCGCCATCGTCACCGGCTTCCTCTGCGAAGCCGCAGGTGTCGAAGCCGCGCCAGAGATCACGGCTTTCGGCGGCTGGCGCGCCTATAAGCAACAGGCAGCATGAGCCTTCTTCGCCGCCCCATTCCGGCGATGCGTGACTAGATCAGACGAGAGACATGACGATGATTTATGACCAGCCGTTCCTGGACCGGCTTGCCGCCGGGCTGCGCGCCAAGCTTCCCGTCTGGGGAGCCACCGATGACGCCCAAGTCGAACTGCTGACGATTTCGGAGAACGCGACCTTCCGCGTCTCCAGCAAGAGCGCGGGGAAGATGATCATCCGCGTTCATCGCCCGGACTATCACAGCGAAGCCGAAATCCTGTCCGAACTCGCCTGGATCCAGTCGCTCAGCCAGAGCGGCATCGTGGCGACGCCCGGCATCGTCGCGGCCAAGGATGGCACGCTGCTGCAGCGTTTCTCCGATGGCGACACCCTGCGCCATGCCGTCGCCTTCGAATTCATGCCGGGGCGGGAGCCCGATGCGGAGAGCAACCTCCCCGCCTGGTTCCGCACGCTCGGCGCGGTGAATGCGCGCCTGCATGCCCATAGCCAGGGCTGGACACGGCCCGAGGGCTTCACCCGAAAATTGTGGGATTTTGACCACATCATCGGCGCCTCCGCCCATTGGGGCGATTGGCGCGAGGCGCCGGGCCTCACCGACGAGGGCAAGGCCATTCTGGAACGCGCCCATGCCGAGTTGGAGAAGCGCACGGCGGCCTATGGCTATGGCCCCGACCGCTTCGGCCTCGTGCATTGCGACATGCGCACCGCGAACCTGCTGGTGGATGGCGATCGGCTTGGCGTCATCGATTTCGACGACTGCGGCTTCTGCTGGTTCGCCTATGACTTCGCCGCCGCCGTCAGCTTCATGGAGCATGAGCCCTTCCTGCCGGAACTCATGGCCGCCTGGCTCGAAGGCTATCGGAGCATCGCCCCCTTCGATGCCGCGCAGGAGGCCGCGCTGCCCATGTTCGTGATGCTCCGCCGCATGCAGCTCACCGCCTGGATCGCCTCGCATGCCGAGACGCCCACCGCCCAATCCATGGGAGCTGCCTATACGGCCGGCACGGTGGCGCTGGCGGAGCGCTTCCTGGCGGAGACGCGGTGATGTCGGGCAAGACGGAAATTCTCGACCTCAACCGCTTCGACCCGCGCAAATCCGCTGATATGCCCGTCGAACTCGCCGAAAGGCTCGACAAGCGCGCAGCCACCTTCGGCGCCTCCTCGGTGCTGTTCTACGAGCAGCCGATCGAGATGGTCAGCGCCCAGGGCTGCTACATGGTCGACAGGCAGGGGCGGCGTTATCTCGACGTCTATAACAACGTTCCTTCCGTCGGCCATTGCCATCCGCGTGTGGTCGAGGCCATCGCCAAGCAGGCCGCGGTGCTGAACATCCATACCCGCTATCTGAACCGGGTGGTGGAAGCCTATGCCGAGCGGCTGCTCTCGACCTTTCCCACGCCGCTTTCGAACTTGGTGATGACCTGCACGGGCAGCGAGAGCAATGACCTCGCGCTGCGCATCGCCCGCTGCGTCACCGGCGCGGAGGGCTTCATCGTCACGGAGACCGCCTATCACGGCAATACGGCGCTGGTGACGGAGATCTCGCCCTCGGCCCTCAAGCGGCGGAAGCCGGCGGGCTTCGTGCGCAGCGTCCCCGCGCCTTCGGGCGAGGCCCCCGGCCCCGCTTTCGCCGCCGCCGTGAAGGCCGCCATGGCCGATCTCGAAGCGCAGGGCATCAAGACCGCCGTGCTGATCGTGGATTCCATTTTCTCCAGCGACGGTATCTATGCCGATCCGCCGGGCTTCCTGCAGGACGCGGTGCAGGCGGTGCGAGATGCCGGCGGGCTCTTCATCGCCGATGAGGTGCAACCCGGCTTCGGCCGCACCGGCCATGGACTATGGGGCTTCGCGCGGCATGGGCTGGTACCGGATATCGTCACCATGGGCAAGCCGATGGGCAATGGCTTCCCGATGGGCGGCGTGGTCACGCGCCCCGATTTCCTGGCGCGCTTCTGCGAGGAGACTGGCTATTTCAACACTTTCGGCGGCAATCCTGTCGCCGCCGCGGCGGGGCTGGCGGTGCTGGGCGTGATCGAGGAGGAAGGCCTGATCGAGAATGCCCGCACGGTCGGCACCTACTTCATCGAGCAATTGCGCGGGCTGAAGGCCGAGCGCATCGGTGAGGTGCGCGGCGCGGGCCTCTTCATCGGCCTGGATTTCGTCGATCCGGCAAGCGGTGCGCCCGATGCCCCACTGGCGACGCATGCGATCAACGAGATGAAGAAGGCCGGCATTCTCATCGGCGCCGCCGGCAAACACGGCGCGACGCTAAAGATACGCCCTCCGCTCTGCTTCTCCCGCAGCGATGCCGACTACTTCCTCGATACAGTCTCAAAAGTTCTCGCCCACTGATCGCAGGGTCCGGGGAGGTCGCACCTCCCCGGCCGGGTGCGGGGCGGCGCCCCGCTTCTTCACCAGGCGCTCTCGAGCGCGGGGCAGCGCCCCACACCTCACTTCCCCAAAAACGTCTCCGCCGCCTTCCCGAGCACCTGGATGCCCAGCGCCAGGTCCTCCTCCTTCGTATCCTCGCTCCAATGATGACTGATGCCGCCGATGGAGGGGACGAAGAGCATCGAGACCGGCATTTTCTTCGCGATATACTGCGCATCATGCCCCGCGCCCGAGGGCATTTCCTGCCAGGCGCCCGGCGCCAGCGCCGCCGCCGCATCGCGCAGCGCGCCCATCATCGCGGGGTCGCAGAGCGCGGGCGTGGCGCGGGCCATCTGGGTGAGTGTGGCAGGGCATTTCTCGCGCCGGTTGCTGTCCTGCACCATGGCGCGCAGCGCGGCCTCCATGCGTTCGAGAACCGGGATCTCGATATCGCGGAACTGGAAGAGCACCTCTGCCGTGCCGGGAATGATGCTCGGCGCGCCGGGGAAGAGCGAGATGCGCCCGGTGGTGAAGGTCGAGCGCGGTCCGCAGAACTTCCAGAACTCCTCATCGATCTTCGCGAGCAACCGCACCGCCGACAGCCCCGCATCGCGCCGCTCGGCCATGGTGGTGCCGCCCGCATGATCCTGCTGGCCGATGAATTTCAGATGCCACTGCCAGATGGCGACGATGCCGGTGACGACGCCGATGCGCAGGCCCAGGCTCTCAAGCTGCGTGCCCTGCTCGATATGCATCTCGTAGAAGCCCTTGTGGCGTCCGGGCTCGAGCTGCATCCGCGGCAGGCCGGCGAGGCCCGCATCGGCCAGCGCCTCGCGCAGCGGCTGGCCGTCATTGCGGCTGCGGCTGCGGTCGATCTCGTCCTCGGCCAATTCGCCGATGATCGATCGGCTGCCGAGGAAGCCGCCCTCGAAATGCCCCTCCTCATCGGCGAAGGCGCAGACATCGACGGGCAGGCCGGCCCGCGCCAGCGCCACGCCCGCCATCACGCCCAGCGCGCCATCGAGCCAGCCGGCCTCGTTCTGGCTCTCGATATGGCTGCCGACCAGCAGATGCGGCCCAGGCCCCTTATGCCGGCCATAGACATTGCCGATGCCGTCGATGGAAGGCTCCAGCCCGCATTCGCGCAGCTTCTCCATCAGCCAGCGGCGGGATTCCATATCCTGCGGCGAATAGGTGGGCCGGTGAACGCCGGTCCTGAACTTGCCGATCTGCCGCAACTCGTTGAGGTCGCGCAGGAAGGCGTCGCTGTCGATACGCGTCATGTGGTCATCCCAGGTCGTGAAGGCCGATTTTCGGGAAGCCTGCGACGCGGCGGGGCCTCATGCAAGCCGCCGGATCGTGCCATGATCGCATCGGCAACCATGGAGGACGTGATGAATATCGAACATATCGCCCCGCCGCCCGAGGCCCGGCACTATCCCCCGCTCTCGCTGGCGGTGAAGGCGGGAGAGACGCTCTATGTGTCCGGCGTCGCGCCTTATGACGCGCAGGGCGGCCTGGCGAAGGGCGATTTCAGCGCGCAGATGAAGCAGGTTCTCGCCAATCTCGACGAGGTGCTGCGCCTCTCCGGCGCCTCGCGCGACACGGTCGTCAAATGCAACGTGCTGCTGACGCGTCCGGAGGACGTGGCCGAGATGAACCGGCTCTATGCCGATTTCTTCGGCCCCGCGCCTTATCCGGCCAGGACCACCTCCGTCGTCCTGGCCCTGCCAGTGCCCGATTTCCTGCTGGAAATCGAATGCGTGGCGATCCTCGGCTGATCAGCGCGCCGGCACGCTGTGGCCCCAGCCGGTCTCGGCCGCCGCCGCATCGCCCCGGCCCACCTCGGGTCGCACGCTGACGACGACTGAGAGGCCGGGCACGATGTCATGCGCCAAGGGCTGATCGGGGTCGATCGCGATCCGCACCGGCAGCCGCTGCGCGACCTTGGTGAAATTGCCCGTCGCGTTATCGGCTTTGATGACGCTGAATTCCGAGCCCGTGGCGGGCGAGAATTCCTCGATCCTCCCCGTCAGCCGCGCGTGGTTCAGCGCATCGACGGTGAAGCTAACCGGCTGGCCGATATACATGCCGTTGATCTGGTTTTCCTTGAAGTTCGCGACGACCCAGACGCGGTCAGGCACCAGCGCGGCGAGCTGCGTGCCGGCCGCGACATATTGGCCGAGCCGCACGCCGATCTCGCCCAGCTTGCCGTCGCGCGGGGCGAGGATGCGGGTGTTCTGCAGGTCGATCTGCGCGAGGCGCAGGGCGGCATCGGCATTCTGCACCGCGGCCTCGAGCGAGCGGCGGTTGACGGTGATCGAAGCCAGGTCCTGCTGCGCGACGGCCAGCGCCGTCTCGGCCTGCTGCAAGGTGCTACGCGCCTGGGCGACCGAGGAGCGCGCCTGATCCGCGGCGCTCTGCGTCGAGATGCCGCGCGAGAGCAGGGCCTCGACGCGATGCTCGCTCGCCTCGGCCGTGGCCAGCGCCGTCTTGGCACTTTCCACCTGCGCCTCGGCGGAAGGGATGCGCGCCTCGGCGGAGCGGCGGGTCTGCTCCAGATTGTCGAGATTGGCCTTCTGCGTCGCGAGCGCCGCCTCGGCCTGGCGCACGCGCTGCTCGTAGATGCGGTCATCGATCTTGACCAGCAGCTGGCCCTGCTTGACCACCTGGAAATCCTGCACCGCGACCTCGGTGACATAGCCGGCAAGCTGCGGGCTGATGGTCGTCACCTGGCCGCGCACATAGGCGTTGTCGGTGGTCTCCGCGCCACGATCGAAAGGCGGCAGCTGCCAGGCCCAGAGCACGATGCCCGCGCCCAGGATGCCGATGCAGACGATGACGATGCTGCGGAGGAGGTGAGTGGCGATTTTCATTGGTCTTGCCCGTGTTCAGGAAGCTTCGGCGGAACGGCGTGCGGCCGACATGGCCCGGAGCTTGTCCCAGACGGTGTGGAGGATGAGGAAGAAGAGGGAGATCAGGGCCAGGAGGCCACAGAGCTGGAAAGCGTCGTTATAGGCCAGCACATAGGCCTCGCGCGTCGCGATCTGGCCGAGCAGCGCGGCACCTTCGGCATTGAGCGTGGTCTGGTCGGTCAGCACATGGCCATAGCTGCCGGCGAGCTGGTGTACGCGGTCCGCCACGATCGGGTCGGTCATCTTCAGATGTTCGACGATATAGCTGGAATGAAGCTTCTCCCGCAGCACGACCACGGTGCTGAAGAGCGCCGAGCCCATCAGCCCGCCAAGGCTCTGCGTGAAGAGGAAGACGAGGATGAAGCTCGTCAGGAATTGCGTGCCCTGCTTGAGCGTGGCGAGCAGCCCCCGCAGCATGGCCGTGGGCAGGAAGATGGCGCCGCCGAAGGCGATGAGGCCCTGGCCTAGCATCATGTCATCCGGCCGCGTCAGATTGGTCATCTGCCCGTCGAGGAAGGAGCCGATGGCGATGCAAAGCAAGGCGACGGCATGGAAGAGCGGCACGCGCGCCGGCGTCATGGTCGCGCCGCAGAGCAGGCCGCCCAGCACGGAAACGCCGATCGCGACGAGGTAGAGATCGTGCGACTGTTCGTTCAGCAGGCCGATCTGCGTGAAATAGCCGACGATGCCCGAGGTCTGCTCGGCGAGAAGAATGCGGAAACCCAGCAGCACGAAGGCGAGATGCAGGATCTCGGGGCTGAAGAGCCAGCGCACATTCATCAGCGGGTTCTCACGCCTGATCTCGATGGCCGCCGCGATGGCGATGGTGACGCAGAACACCGCGAGCAGCACGCCGAGCCAGGGCGCCTCCAGCCACCAGTAGAGCCGGCCGAGCGACATGACGATGGCCAGCGCGCCGAAGCCGATGGCGATCAGCGGATAGGTGATGAAGTCGAGCTTCTCGATCACCTTCGCATGCGGCACCGGGGCGAGCGGCAGCAGGAAGACGGTGGCGAGCGACATCAGCGCGAGGCCCAGCTCCATCTTGTAGAGCTGCGTCCATTGCCCGATGTCGAGCAGCGGCGGGGAGATGACGCGCGCAAGGAAAGGCGTGACGGCGGTGAAGGTCAGCGCCAGGCTCAGCCCCCAGGTCAGCTTCTTCGCCTGCGGGAAGGCGTCGAGCATATAGAGGAAGCCGAGCGTCGAAATCGGCGAGGCCGCGATGCCCGAGAGGAAGCGCACCGCCACGGCCGAATGCAGGCCGTTGACGAAGATATTCAGCACCGAGGCGATGGCGAAGAGGATCAGGCTGATCTCGGCGAAGCGCCTGAGGCCGAATTGCGTGCGGATCTTGGTCAGCACGATGGTCAGGCTGACATTGGGCGCCATATAGGCCGCGATCAGCCAATTGGCCTCGTTCAGCGACACGCCCAGCGTGCCCTGCAACTGATAGGTATTGGCCGCCGTGAGGTTCAGGCCCAGGCCCTGCGTCGTCCAGAGCAGGCCCGAAGCCAGGATGCAGGCGAGGCTGCGCCAGAGCGTGAGGTTCGGCACGCCGGGCGGGCTGGCCGCGGCGGCGGGTGCGGCAGGTGTCGTGGCGCCGCTCATCGCGTGGGTTCCGCCGTCGTCTCGATACGGCGGATGAGCAGGTTCAGCACCCGGCCGGCGACCGTCAGCTCCTCTTCCGTCATGTCGGTGAGCAGCGTCTCGCGCATCTGGTCCACGATCTCCTGGATCTCCGCGACCTGCTGCTGGGACTTGTCGGTCAGGCAGATCTGCTTGGCCCGCCTGTCCCCATCCACGGCCTTGCGTTCGATCAGCCCTTGCTTCTCCAGCCCGTCGAGCAGCCGCACGAGTGTCGGCTGCTCGATATCCAGCACGGAGGCCAGTTCGGTCTGGCTCACCGCCTCACAGGTCGAGAGGTGGAGCAACGCGCGGGCGCGGGAGAGCGTCAGGCCCCGCTCCTTCATCTTCCCGTCAAACAGCGTGCGCAGCTTCCGGCCCGCCACGGAGAGGTCGGTGAGGAAGGTCTGGCGCGCGGCGATGGGGGAAGGAGACATAAGGTTCTCGTATAATTAGCGTGCTATTAATTACCAGGCTACTTACCCATTCGGCGGTGCGTTTTCAAGCCGGCCCGGGCCCCGCTTCTCCCCTCACGCGCGATGGCTGGCCCACGCCCAATGCAGGTCTGGGCAGGCGGCCCCCGGCCTGCGATGCTGCGCCACCGTTGCAGCAGGCTGATTCCGTGACCTTCGAGACCCGTGATTTCGACTTCGCCGCCCTGGCCCCGCGCGATCGCTACAAGATCCTGATCGGCACCGTCGTCCCCCGCCCCATCGCCTGGGTGACGACCGTGGACAAGCAGGGGCGGGTCAATGCGGGGCCCTACAGCTTCTTCAACTGCCTCTCGGCCGATCCCGCGATCGTCGCGCTCGGCGTCGAATACCGCGCCGATGGAAGTTCCAAGGACACGGCAAGGAACATCCGCGATACCGGCGTCTTCACGGTCAATATCGTCTCCGAAGCCCTGGCGGAGGCCATGGTGGCGACGGCGGTGGATTTCGACCACGGCGTGGACGAGCTGGCCATCGCCGGGCTCGAGACCGCGCCGGGCAAGGCCGTGGCCTCCCCCCGCATCGCCCTGGCCCCAGCCGCGCTGGAATGCCGCCTGCACTCCTTCCTGGATATCCGGGATTCCCGCGACATCATCCTGGGCGAGGTCGTCCACGCCCATATCCGCGCCGATGCGGTGAATGACCGGCTGCATGTCGACCCGGCCCTGATCGACGCGGTCGGGCGCATGGGCGGCACGGGCTACGCCCTCACCCGCGATTTCTTCGACCTGCCGACGACCAACGAAACGGCGCTGAAGGCCGAGGGCATGGCCTCCCTCCGCCGCACCCCGCGCCGCCTGCCCGGCGCCCCGCCGCCTGTGGCGGCCGCCGCTTCCGGTCGTTCCGATTCTGCGATAGGCTCTCAGGACGAAGCCCGGATGACTCCAACGGGGGCCAGCAAGCGGAAAGGGTGAGCGTCGATGGAGGCGAAGGCAGCCGCAGCCAGGAGCGCCCCCGCCGAGGAGCCGGCCATCGCGCCCGGCACGGCGCCCGCCTCCCCGTCCGAGGGCGACACGCTCTCCCGCTCCCTGCGCGGCGGCCCGCGGCGCCCGCCTTCAGGCCTCGGCGCCTGGCTCGGCCGCATCGGCACGCGGGCGGGGCTCATCGCCCTGCTCATGCTCGTGGTGGTCGGGCTGCTGACCAGCACGGCGATGATCGTGGGCAACCGCCAATCCCAGCTCATCGACCAGCTCGCGGTGCGCGATCGCCAGGCCGATGACGCGGTCGATAACTTCGCCTCCGACGTCGCCGATTTCTCCGCCGCCTTCGCCTCCGTCATCGCGGGCGTGCTCCAGCCCGGCCCCGCCGCCGGCCGCATGGTGCGCAACGGGCTGCAGGTGACGGAATCCTTCCAGCAGGTGCAGAGCCAGCTCGGGGAGGAGATCGACCCCATCACCCTCGGCGGCGCGCGCGACATGGCCGCCCGCATGCCTGATTTCATCGAGCAGGTGCGCCAGAGCTTCACCGCGCGCGACCGCGCCCGCTTCGGGCCGCTGCATGAGGAATGGCTCGATTCCATGACGGCCTTCAACCGCTTCGCCAGCGCCGCCCGACGGGTGCTGAAGGCGCGGAACGAGGCGACGCTCGGAAGGGCCCATGCGCTCACCGAGCAGGGTCGGCGCGTGGTGATCGGCGCAGGCATCGTCGGCCTGCTGGGCTGCGGGCTCATCTGGTTCGTGCTCGTCCGCCTCATCGCCCGCCCCATCAGCCGCGTGGCCGGCGCGATGGACCGCGTGGCGCGCGGCAAGGCCGAGGTCGAGATCCCCGGTATCGAGCGCTCGGACCAAGTGGGCGAAATGGCCCGCGCCGTGGTGGTCTTCCGCGACAATCTCCTCGCCTCGGCCAATCTCGCCGAGAAGGCGCTGGAGAATGCCCGCCGCACCGCCGTCGCCACCACCCAGGCGTCCGATGCCATCGGGCAGGTCAATGACGGCGCCATGACCCAGCTTTCCGAATTGCGGCAGGTGGGCGATGCCCTGGCTCAGTCGGCCGATGCGGTGCGCGACGTGAGCCGCTCGACCGGCGAGGCGGCCGACCGCGCCGAGGAAGCCAAGACGCTGCTGACCGACAATCTGCTCAAGCTGCGCAACCTGATCGACCTCGTCGACGCCGTCGGCGAGGATACCGAGCGCGTCACCCGCATCGCCGGTACCATCGCCAAGATCGCGACCCAGACCAATATCCTCGCCATCAACGCCGCCATCGAGGCGGCGCGCGCGGGCGAGCATGGGCGCGGCCTCGCCGTGGTGGCCGAGGAGGTGCGGGCACTCGCCGCCTCATCCGAGAGCCTCGCGCAGGAAATCGCCGATGTCGTCGAGATCGCCGGGCGCCGCACCCGCGAGGGCAGCGGCACCGCCGCCTCCCTGGGCGAGGCGATGGACGAGCTCGAGCGCCTCGTCGGCGAGAGCGCCCGCCTCGCCGGCACCATCGCCGTCGCCATGGAACAGCAGCAGGCGACGGTCACCGACATCAACGAACGCGTCACGGTGCTCAGCCGCATCGGCCAGTCCAATGCCACCGCCGCGGAGGAAATCACCGTGACCATGATCGATCTCTCGCGCCTCGCGGCCGAGACACGCCATACCGTCGAGAGCATGGCGAGCGAGAACATGGCGGCCGGCCGATGAGCGAGGCCGTCTCGATCCTCGTCGTCGACGACAGTTCCTTCAACCGGCTGGTGCTGAAGCGGCGGCTGGCGGAACTCGGCTATGAGAATGTCTCCACCGCCGATGACGGCCGCCAGGGCCTCGCCGCCATCGAGGCCGGGCGCTTCGACGTGGTGCTGCTCGACCTGGAAATGCCGGAGTTGGACGGCATCGGCGTGCTGGAACAGCTCCATGCCGCGCGCGGCGCCGCGCCGCCCGTGATCGTCATCTCGGCCCTGACCGAGATGGAGAAGATCGTCCGCTGCATCGAACTCGGCGCGGAGGACTACCTCCCCAAGAGCTTCGACCCGCCTTTGCTCCGCGCGCGCCTCGCCGCCGTACTGGAAAAGAAGCGGCTGCGGGACCTCGCGGACCAGCGCCTCGCCGCCCTGGAAACCGAGTTGGAAAGCGCCCGCCTCGCCCAGCTTTCCCTCGTGCCGCGCGACTTTACCGCCATCGCTCCTGCCGGGCTCACCCTGGCTGCCGAGATGATCCCCGCCAAGCAGGTGGGCGGCGATCTCTATGACGCCTTCCGCGTCGGCGATCGGCACCTGCTCGTCACCGTCGCCGATGTCGCCGGCAAGGGCGCCCCGGCCGGGCTGACCATGGCGCGCAGCGTCGGCCTCATCCGCGCGGCCTCCCGCCTCATCGTGGAAGCCGGCCGCCTGCCCGACCCGGCTGAGATCGTCACCCATGCCAATGACGACTTGGCGCGGGAGAACGAGAGCCAGACCTTCGTGACCATCGCCCTGGCCATTATCGATGCCGATAGCGGCGAAGGCCGCATCTGCATCGCGGGCCATGAGGCGCCGCTGCTGCTGAGTGCGGCGGGCTGCCGCGTCTTCGGCCCCTACACCCGCCAGCCGCCCATGGGCGCGCTGGAGGAATTCACCTATCGCTCGGACCCGATTGCCCTTGCGCCGGGGGAAGCGCTCTTCCTTTTCAGCGACGGCGTGACGGAGGCGGAGGGTGCTTCGGGCCATTTCCTCGGCCGCGACCCCGTCCATCACCGCCTCGCCGCGGCTCCTACGGCGCCACCGGATGCCGTGGTGGCGGCGGCGCTGGAGACCGTCTCGGCCTTCGTGAAGGGCGCGCCCCAGGCCGACGACATCACCGTGCTGGCCGTTCGCAGGGCTTAGGAGACTGTTTCATTAAGCTAGCGGGCCGGCCAGGCGGCCTTTTCTTAGCCACCTTTTCCGCGCCGGCATCGCTGGCGGCTTGCCTCAAATGCCCCGCATTGGGCCTGCTCCCTCAACCGCCAGCTCGATAAAACCGTCTCTCAACCGTTCGTTCTGTTGAGCATCGCCGCCTGATCCGCTGCTTGCATCCGATCGGGAGTCTCCTCCGATGCCTCTTTCAGCCGCCGGCCCCGCTCGTGCAATTGCTCCACCGAGCGGGTGAACTCCGCCCCGGCTAGCACGATGGCCGCCGCATAATAGGTCCAGAGCAGCAGGGCCATGAGCGCGCTCGCCGGGCCATAGGCCGACGAGGCGCCGCTCGAGCCGATATGCGTCGCGATGAGCGACTTGCCCAGCGTGAGCAGCAGCGCCGTCAGCGCCGCCCCCGAGAAGACATAACGCCAGCGCTTCGGCCCATTATCGGGCAGCAGCTTGTAGATGGCCGCGAAAAGCGCGCTTAGCAGCACGAGCGACAGGCCCAGATTGAGCAGGCTCGCCAGCAGCGCCGTGCCCGGGATTTGCTCGTTCAGCCGCTGGCTGAGCGCGGCCAGGGCGGCGCTGATAAGCAGCGAAATGCTCATCAGCAGCCCGAGTGTCGCGACCAGGGCGAGGCCCAGTGCCCGCACGCCCAGCATCCGCCAGATATTAAGTTTCGGCGCTTCGCCCCAGATGCGGTTCAGCCCACCCTGGATCTCGGCGAAGACACCACTCGCGGTTATCAGCAGGCCGATACCGCCGATCAGCGCCGCGATCCTGCCGTTGAACGGATCCGCTGCCGAGCGCATCGCCCCCGCCAGCAGAGCGCGGCCGTCGGGGCCCAGCACGCCGCCGAGTTGATCGAGAATGGCGTCCCGCGCCGCCTCCTGCCCGAAGGCCACCCCGGAGATGGCGATGGCGATGCTGAGCAGCGGCGCGAGCGAGCCGACGGTATAGAAGGAGATGGCCGCCGCCCGGCTGAAAGCGTCATGCGACATCAGCCCGATCACCGTATGGCGCAGCAGGAACCAGGCGATGCGCCCGAAGCGCGCGATGCTCGTCATGCACAGACCCTAGATTGCCGCGCCGCAGCATGCATCCCCAATGCTGCCCCAACGCGGGGCGCACGGGTCAAGAACGCGCGGGCCGGGCCAGGGCTGCGTAGGCGGGCTTCAGCAAGAGCGGGCTGAGGAAGAGCGGGAACTGGCAGAGCGCGAAGAAGAGCAGGATGCGATGGTCGGTCGTGGCCGGCAGCACGGCAAGATAGAGCGCCATGTTACGATTGCCCGAGAGCAGCCCCGCCGAGAGCGCCACGCGCTTGCCCGCCGGCCAGAAGGCCAGCGCCGTGGTGAGGTTGAGCGCGGCACTGGCGGCGAAGGCCAGCGCCACCCCGCCCAGCACCCAGAGCGGCGCGGCCATGGCCTCGGCCAGCATGCCATCCATCACGCCGAAGCCGTAGAGCACCACGAGCCAGACCACCGCCCCATCCACCGCGGGCCCGACACGATGCAGCCGCGCCTGCCCGGCCAGCAGCCGGATCACCACCGAGAACAGCAGCGGCAGCAGCACCACCAGCGCGAGCCGGCCCATGAGCGCGCCCATGGAGATGGAAAGGTCGATCCCCAGCAGCCCGAGCGCGAGGGGCGGCGCGGTGAAGGGCACGAGCAGGGTGGAAAGCAGCGCCACGACCAGCGCGATCTCGCCATCCAGCCCCACCAGCCGCGCGAAGGCGGGCGAGGAAGTGGCCGCGCAGCCCGTGGCCATGATGACCACCGCCGCCCCGAGCGGGCCGTGCGGCCCCAGCGCCGAGACCACCGTCCAGGCGATGAGCGGCGAGACGAGCAACGTCCACCCCGTGAGGGCGAGAATCATCACCGGCCGCCGCAGATGCGCCAGAAGCTGCACCGGATCGACCCGCAGCAGCACCAGCGTCATGAGCAGTGCGACGGTCGGCGTCACCACGTCGCGCATCGCCGCGGCCAGCGGCGGCACCAGGAGGCCCAGGAAAATGCCGCCCGCCAGCAACCAGCTTCCCTGCCGGGCGGACCAGGCGAAGAAGCCGAAGACCGGGCTCATGCCGGCTGGAAGGCCCGGGCCGGCCGCATGATCATCCAGCCCGCCACGGCCATGGCGGGCACTAGGACGAGCGTCAGCGCCGCCCAGCCGCCGAGCGCATGGATGGCGCCGGAGCCGAAGGCCGAGAGCCCGACCGTGCCGAAGACGATGAGGTCATTCGCCGCCTGCGCCTTCACCCGCTCCTCCGAAGTGTGGCTCTCGGCGAGCAGGCTGGTGGCGCCGGTGAACATCGCGTTCCAGCCCAGCCCGAGCAGGATCAGCGCGAGGGAGAAATGCGTGAACTGCTCCCCCGCCAGCGCGACGATGACGCAGAGGATATTGGCCGCGATGCCCGCCTTGATCACCCGCCGCGCGCCATAGCGCGCGATCAGCCGGCCCATGAAGAAGCCGGGTGCGAACATGGCGATGGCATGGAGCTGGATCACCGTCGAGGAATCCGCGACGTCGAAGCCGCAGAGCATCATCTCGATGGGCGTCGAGGTCATCACGAGGTTCATCGTGCCATAGGCCGCCGCCGCCGTGATCGCGGCGGTGAGGAAGGCCGGCCGACGCATGATCTCGCGCATCGGCACCGCGACTTTAGGGCGCGGCGGCGCGGGCGGCAGGCCCACCACGGTCAGGATCAGCATGCAGATCACCGGTAGGCAGGCCAGGGCCAGATAGGTGCCGAGGAAGAGGAAGGGCGCGAAGAGGTCCTTGCTGTTCTTTACCAGCTCCGGCCCGAAAATCGCCGCCAGCACGCCGCCCGCCATGACGAGGGCGATGGCGCGCGGCCGATAGCTGGGCGGGGCCACTTCCGAGGCAGCAAAGCGATAATGCTGCGAAATGCCGAAGCCGAGCCCCGCCGGCAGCGCGCCAATGCAGTAGAGCGTGAAATCCGCCTGCCAGACGCCGGCGGCGAAAATCAGGCTGCCGAGCAGCGAGGCGACGGCGCCCATGAAGAACCCCGCCCGGCGCCCGAACCGCGGGAAGATGATGCCGGCCGGGATCGAGGCCGCCATGGTCGCCGTCATCTGCAAAGCCATGGGCAGGGTGGCGAGCGCCTTATTGCCCGCCAGGCTGTGGCCGATGAGGGCGCTCATCGCCACCTGACCGACAACCGCCGCGCTCATCAGCGCCTGGCAGAGGAAGAGCAGCCAGACATTGCGCTTGGCCGTGGCGAGCTCGGCATCGGCCGTGGTGACGGTCATTCAGAAATGGCTCCAACCTGGGCGTGGCAATTCGATGGGCCGCCCCGTCGCATCCCGCACCGTGACGGCGGCCTCGCCGGCGGTGAAATGGCCGATCCGGGTAACGCGCGTGCCCGTCGCGGCGCCCAGCGCCTCGATGGCGGCGCGATCGGCCGGGTCGGCGGCGAAAAGCAGTTCGTAGTCATCCCCGCCCACGATCAGCGAGGGCAGCAGCGCGGGATCGGCGGCGGCCAGCGCCTCGGCGGCGGGCGAGAGCGGCACGGCGGGCAGTTCGATCACCCCGGAAAGGTCGCCCGCACGGCAGAGATGCCCAAGGTCCTGAACCAGCCCGTCGGAGACATCCATCATGGCCCGCGCGAGGCCCGCCAGCCCCTGCCCCAGCGCGAGGCGCGGCTGCGGCAGGCGATAGCGGCTCGCGAGATGGCCCTCCGCATCGGCGGGCAGCTTGCCCTGCAGCACCGCGAGGCCCAGAGCGCCATCGCCGATGGTGCCCGAAACCCAGAGATCGTCCCCCGGCCGCGCGCCGACGCGCTGCACCGCCGCCCCTGGCGCCACATGGCCGATGATGGTCAGCGACAGGGAAATCGGGCCGGGAATGGAGACGGTATCGCCCCCCAGCACATGCAGGCCGAAAAGCTTCTGATCCTCCGCCAGCCCCGCGACGAAGCCCGCCAGCCACTCATGCGGCATGGGCTTGGGCAGGGCCGTGGTCATCAGATAGGCCAGAGGCGTGGCGCCCATGGCGGCCAGATCGGAGAGATTTGTCCGCAGCAGCTTGCGTCCGACGGTCTCGGGCGGGTCATCGGGCAGAAAATGCACGCCCGCGACCATGGCATCGGCGGCCACCACGAGTTGCCGGCCCTTAGGCGGGTCCAGCAGCGCCGCGTCATCCTTGAGGCCCAGCGCGCCGGGCCCGGCAAGGGGGAGGAAGTACCGCCCGATCAGAGCGAATTCGGGCGGCAATGTCATGGGCGGACTACCCTTGGCTCGGATGATTCACGCCCTCGGCTGCGCCTCGGGCGATCATGCAAAGCTCCTGTTCGCATGATTCACGCCCGCGGCTGCGCCTCGGGCGATCATGCTCAGCGCGCCTGCCCGGTGAACTCCGCGCCGCGCAGATGGCGGGCCAGGGCGTCGAGCACGCCATTGGCGAAGCGCGGACCGTCCTCGGCGAGGAAGCCATGGGCGATGTCGAGATACTCGTTGATCACGACGCGCGCCGGCGGGTCCTTGCCCATCGACAGCTCGGCGGCCGCGGCGCGCAGCAGGGCGCGCAGCACCGGATCGAGCCGCTCCAGTGGCCAATTCGCCGCCAGATGCTCGCCGATGATGGCATCGAGCTTCGCGCCATTCTTCGCCGCGCCACGAACGATATTCGTGAAGAGCGGCACATCGGCCTGCGGGATCTGCCCGTCGTCGAAACCTTCCAGGCGCGGCTGCTCACCGAGGCGATGGCGCACGAACTGGTCGATCACCGTCTCCGGATTCTCGCCCGAAGCCTCGGACTGGAACAGCGCCTGCACGGCCGCCGCGCGGGACTGGGTGCGCGTGCGCGGCTTGTTCGCCGGCGTGCCCTTGCCCTCGCCGCTCACGAGGTAACACCCCATTCACGGGCGATGGCGATCTGCCGCACCAACGCATGGGCCGATTCGCCGCCCTTGTTGTGGCGGTCATCGGCCGAGCGGGCGAGCGCCTGCTCGAGATTCTCGACCGTCAGCAGGCCGAAGCCCAGCGGCACGCCCGTCTCGGCCGAGACGTTCATGACACCCTGGCAGACGGCGTCGCAGATGAAGTCGTAATGGTCGGTCTCGCCCTTCACGACGCAGCCGAGCAGCAGGTAGCCGTCATGCTTGCGGCCCGATTTCAGGGCCATGCGCAGCGCGGCCGGCAGCTCGAAAGCACCAGCGACATCAACAACTTCGACCTCGGCGTTGAGGGGCGCGAGGGTCTCCCGCGCGCCCTTCAGCATGCCGCCGACCACATCGGCGTAATAGGGCGCCTGGATCACCAGGATGCGCGGCGCCGGGCCGGGCAGCGCGGCCTGGCCGCGCTCGGGCTGGTCGGCCGTGCTCATTGGCGGAAACTCGTCATCATCAACCCTCGGTCTTGCCGCCTGCCTTCGCGGGCGGCTCGATCGGCAGCGTATCCACCACCGTCATGCCATAACCCTCGAAGCCGACGAGCGGCTTGGGGTGGTCCGATAGCAGAACCAGCTCCTTCACGCCCAGATCGACCAGAATCTGGGCACCGATGCCGTAGTCGCGCAGCTCGGGCGGCATGGTGGGGCCGGCGAAGCCCAGCCCGCTCTTCAGCTCGCGCCCGCGCCTGATCTGGCTGGCCAGGGTATCGGGCCGCATGTCGCGCAGCAGCACCACCGCACCCCGCCCGGCCTGCTCGATCATGCGCATCGCGCCATGCAGGTCGCGGTCGGCTTGGCCAGCAATGATATCGGTGAAGAGATTGACGGAATGGACGCGCACCAGCGCCGGGCCCGAACCGCCGAGATTGCCCTTCACCAACGCCAGATGCTCGCCCGGCATCATCGAGGTATTATAGACGATTGCCCGCCAATCCCCGCCGACCGGCAGGTTCAGCGTGCCTTCCTCGACACGATGGACGAGCTTTTCCGTCCGGCGGCGATGGGCGATGAGGTCCGCGATGGTGCCGAGCTTCAGCCCGTGATGCTGGGCGAAGGCCACCAGGTCCGGCATGCGGGCCATGGTGCCGTCCTCGTTCATGATCTCGCAGATCACGCCCGCCGGGTTTAGCCCGGCGAGCCGGGCGAAATCCACCGCCGCTTCGGTATGCCCGGCGCGGACCAGCGTGCCGCCCTCGCGCGCCACCAGCGGGAAGACGTGGCCGGGCGTGACGATATGCTCGCGGCCCAGTTCCGGATTGATCGCGACCGCCACGGTCCGTGCACGGTCGGCGGCGGAAATGCCGGTCGTGACGCCGTCCCGCGCCTCGATGGAGACGGTGAAGGCCGTCTGGTGGCGCGTGCCGTTGCTCTGGGCCATCAGCGGCAGGCCGAGCTGCTCCACGCGCGGGCGCGTCATGGCGAGGCATATCAGGCCGCGCGCGAAGCGGGCCATGAAGTTGATGGCATCGGGCGTCGCGAACTGGGCGGGAATGACGAGGTCGCCCTCGTTCTCGCGGTCCTCGTCATCAACGAGGATGAACATCCGGCCCGAACGCGCCTCTTCCAGAAGCTCCTCGGTCGGGCTGATGAATTCGGAAAAGCTGGTGCGCTGGGTGGTCACCGTGCTCATGCTCCATACTCCCTGAGCCGGGCGACGTAGCGCGCCAGCATGTCGATCTCGATATGCACCGCATCGCCGGGCTTGAGCGCGCCGAGCGTGGTCACTTCGGCGGTGTGGGGAATGATATTGACCCCGAAAGTCTCGCCTTCCGTCTCGTTCACCGTCAGCGAGACACCGTCGATGGTCACCGAGCCCTTGGCCGCGATGAAGCGGGCCAGTTCCTTGCCGACGGAGAAGGTCAGCCGCAGCGAGCCGTTCTCCTGCCGCACGCCCTCGAGCTTGCCGAGCCCGTCCACATGGCCCGAGACCACATGGCCGCCCAGTTCGTCGCCCAGCTTCAGCGCGCGCTCGAGGTTGATCTTCTTGCCCTCGCCCCAGCCGCCCAGCGTGGTCTTGGACAGGGTCTCGGCCGAGGCTTCGACGGTGAAAGCGTCGCCCTGGTAGCTGATCGCGGTCAGGCAGCAGCCCGAACAGGCAATGGAGGCGCCGATCGCCGCACCCTCCAGCCAGCCCGCGGGGGTCGCGATCACCATGCGCATATCCTGGCCGCCGCCGATGGGCGTAACCTGCCGCACCGTGCCCTGGGCGGTGATGATGCCGGTAAACATTCGGCCCGAAGCTCCATCCATAACCCCTCGCCGGCCTGGGGGCCAATGGCGGGAGGCGAGTTCCTGGGCGGCCCTGAGGCCACTCGTTTCGGCCATCTGGATTGGGCTTTCGCGGCCCGGATGGCAAGAGGGCGCTTGGCCTTTCATGTCAGTATTGTGCGCCGCAAGCTGACCAGACGGTCACGCGCGTTGCAGCATCAGCAACCGGTCAGGCCCGAGGGCCTCTTCGGAAAGCAAAGTGAAGCGCGGGGCGGAGGCCAGGCGCGTGATACCCATCTCGTCGAGCCCGGCCCGGCCCTCGGCGCCGATCGCGACAGGGGCATGGAACCAGGCCAGCCGGTCCACCAGATCCGCCCGCAAGAGGCTCGCGGCGAGGCTCGCGCCGCCCTCGATCATCAGCCGGGTGATGCCCCGCTCCGCCAGGGCGCGCAGCATGGCGCCCGGATCGAGCCCCTGCCCTTCCTCACTCGCCGGCAGTTCCACCACCTCGGCCCCGGCCGCGCGAAGGGCCTCGAGCTTCTCGGCGGGATGCCCGGGCCGCGTCAGCACCCAGACGGGCGCCTCGGCGGCATTGCCCAGCATCCGGGCCGTCAGCGGCAGGCGCAGGCGCGAATCGGCAACGACCCGCACGGTCGGCACCGGCGCATAGCCCGGCAGGCGGCAGGTGAGGTCCGGATCATCGGCCAGGGCCGTGCCCGCACCGACCATCACCGCGTCATATTGCCCGCGCAGCTCATGCCCCCGGCGCCGCGCCTCGGGGCCGGTGATCCACTGGCTTTCGCCGGTGCCGGTCGCGATGCGGCCATCGAGCGAGGTGGCGAGCTTCAGCAGGGTCAGCGGCCGCCCGCGCTCGTTGCGGCTGGCGAAACCCGCGATCTGCTCTCGCGCCTCCGCCTCCAGCATGCCCTCGACCACCTCGATCCCGGCGGCGCGAAGCTGGGCGATGCCGCGGCCATCGACGCGCGGATCGGGATCACGCGTCGCGATCACCACGCGGGCGACGCCGGCCTGGATCAGGGCCTGGGAACAGGGCGGGGTGCGCCCCCAATGGCTGCAGGGTTCGAGCGTGACATAGACCGTCGCCCCGCGCGCCGCCTCGCCCGCCCGGCGGAGCGCCTCCGTCTCGGCATGGGGCCGCCCGCCCGGCTGGGTCCAGCCACGGCCGACGACGAGGCCATCGCGCATGATCACGCAGCCGACCGCGGGATTGGGCCAGGTATTGCCGAGGCCCCGGCGCGCGAGGGAAAGAGCGGCGCGCATGGGCGCGGTATCGTCGGTCACGAGGCAGGGTCCGTGCACCCGGGAATCCCGGCCCGGGCTAGCGAGATGGGTCAGTTGTCATTGTCCATGGAGCCGAGGAAGGCCTGGAAGTCCTTCGCTTCCCGGAAGTTCCGGTAGACGGAGGCGAAGCGCACATAGGCAACCTCGTCCACGTCCTTCAAGGTCTCCATTACCACCTCGCCGATGCGATGGGTGGTGACCTCGGATTCGTTTTCCAGCTCGAGCCGGCGCTGGATGCCGTTGACGATCCGCTCCAGCCTGTCCTCGTCCACCGAGCGCTTGCGCAGGGCGACGCTGATGGAGCGGACGAGCTTTTCGCGATCGAAAGGCATCCGGCGGCCGTCGGATTTGACGACCACCAGATCCCGGAGCTGAACGCGCTCGAAAGTGGTGAAGCGGTTGCCGCAGGCGGCGCAGAAACGCCGGCGTCGGATGGCGGCCCCGTCATCCGCGGGGCGGCTGTCCTTCACCTGGGTATCTTCGCTGCCGCAGAACGGACACCGCATCCAGCCACCCTTTTCGTCGCTTCCCCTTCGGGGTTACCTCAAGCGCGATAGATGGGGAAGCGGTTGCAGAGGTCGAGCACCTTGGCCTTCACCTCCGCCTCGACCGCCGCATTGCCTTCCGGCGAATTCGCCTGCGACAGCCCGGCCAGAACCTGGCCGATCAGCGCGCCGATCTCGCGGAACTCCGCCTCACCGAAGCCGCGCGTCGTGCCGGCGGGCGAGCCCAGGCGCACGCCGGAGGTGACCATCGGCTTCTCGGGGTCGAAGGGAATGGCGTTCTTGTTGCAGGTGAGATGCGCGCGGTTCAGCGCGGCCTCGGCCAGCTTGCCCGTCAGGTTCTTCGGCCGCAGGTCCACCAGCATGAGGTGGTTGTCGGTGCCGCCGGTGACGATGCCGAAGCCCTGGCCCTTCAGGCTGTCCGACAGGGCGGCGGCATTGGCCACCACCTGCTTGGCATAGGCGCGGAACTCGGGGCGCAGCGCCTCGCCGAAAGCCACGGCCTTGGCGGCGATGACATGCATCAGCGGGCCGCCCTGCAGGCCGGGGAAGACCGCGGAGTTGATCTTCTTGGCCAGCGCCTCGTCATTCGTGAGGATCATGCCGCCGCGCGGGCCGCGCAGCGTCTTATGCGTCGTGGTGGTGACCACATGCGCATGCGGCACCGGCGAGGGATGCGCGCCGCCGGCCACGAGGCCGGCGAAATGGGCCATGTCGACCATGAAATAGGCGCCCACCTCATCCGCGATCTCGCGGAAGCGGGCGAAGTCCCAGAAGCGGGCATAGGCGGAACCGCCGGCCACGATCACCTTGGGCTTCGATTCGCGGGCGATCCGGGCCACCTCATCCATGTCGATGAGCTGGTCCTCGCGGCGCACCGTATAGGGAGCGACCTTGAACCACTTGCCCGACTGGTTGGCTGCGGCGCCATGGGTCAGGTGCCCGCCGGCGGCGAGGTCGAGGCCCATGAAAGTATCGCCCGGCTGCATCAGGGCGAAAAAGACGGCCTGGTTCGCCTGGGCGCCCGAATGCGGCTGCACATTGGCGAACTGGGCGCCGAAGAGCTTCTTGGCACGCTCGATCGCCAGCGTCTCGGCGACGTCGACGAATTCGCAGCCGCCATAGTAGCGGCGGCCGGGATAGCCTTCCGCGTACTTATTGGTCAGCACCGAGCCCTGGGCCTCGAGCACGGCGCGGGAGACGATGTTCTCGCTCGCGATCAGCTCGATGCCGTCCTGCTGGCGGACCAGCTCCTGGCCGATGGACTCGAAGATTTCAGGGTCCGCCTCGGCGAGGGAAGCGCCGAAAAAGCGGCTGGCGATGCTGGCGGGGCTCTGCTCGTTCATCGCCTCACTCCTTGCTGGCGGTCGGGGAAAGCTTGGCCACGCGGCGGGCATGGCGGCCGCCTTCGTATTCGGTGGCCAGGAAGGCCGACAGCGCGTCGCGCACCGTCTCCTCGCCCGTGGTCCGGGCGCCGAAGCAGGCGACATTCGCGTCGTTATGCGCCCGCGTCAGGCGCGCTTCCGTCGTATTGTGCAGCACCGTCGCGCGGACGGCGGGGTTGCGGTTGGCCGCGATCTGCATGCCGATGCCGGTGCCGCAGACCAGCACGCCGAAAGTGGCGCGGCCATCGGCGATGGCGGCGGCGACCTGACCGGCGAAATCCGGGTAATCCACGCTCGCCGAGCCATCGGTGCCCATGTCCAGCACCGGGTAACCGGCGTCACGCAGCCAGTCGCGGAGGGAATCCTTCAGGACGACACCGGCATGGTCGGCACCCAAGGCAATCGTGGTACCCGCGATGGGAGTCTCGGCGTTTTTCATGGCAGCCCCTTAGCATGGGGGTCCGCCCGCGCGAAACGTTACCCCATCCCTCCATGCCGCAACCCTTCCATGTGTAGGGCTCAGAGGCGCCCGAGGCCCCAGGCGGCCAGCGCCGCCACCACCGCCACCCCGGCCCCGCGCCAGAAGGAGGCAATGCGGGGCGCCTGGCTTGCGATGCTGGCCGGGACCGTCTTCCGCCCCGTGATCATGGGGCCGATCAGGTTCTGCCGCTTCACCAGCAGATAGACCAGCACGGCGAGGATATGCAGCCCGGCGGCGCCGAGGATGAGGTTGAAGTTCAGCCCGTGGAAGCTCGTCGCCTCCTCGCTCAGCCAGCCGGGCACGAAACCGGCCAGCGGCCCCTTCGTGAAAACGCCATCATCCGCGACGAGCCCCGTGCCGACCTGGATGACGAGCAGCAGCAGGAGGAGCAGCACCATCAGCCCACCAGCCGCGTTATGGCCCATCTCCACATCGCGCTGCTTCCGGCCCGCCTGCGCGAGATAGACCACCGCCGCGACGGGCGAGCGCACGAAATCTGAGAATCGCGCCGAGCCTGAGCCCACGATCCCCCAGACGATGCGGAAGACCAGCAGGCCGAACATGGCCAGGCCGAGCGTGACATGCAGGTCCATCCGCCCCGTCTCGGCCGTCCACCACATCAGGCCGAGCAGGGCAACGAGCGCCCAGTGGAAAAGCCGCACCCAGATATCCCAGACCTTCACCCGCGCCGTCGCCGTCATGCTCGCTCCTGATGGGCTCTCCCACCGAGCATGCCCGAAGGCGGGCCGAGGCTGCAACGAAGGCGCCGCCATGAGGGCTCCCGTTGCCGCCTTGGTGTCACAGCGGGGAAACTTCAACCGGGGGGGCCCCTGCTCGCCCTTGCTCACTTGTGCGAGACCTGCCTAGTTACGCGCGCATGACGGTTTCCTCCCCCACCCGCAAATACCTGCTCGGCGGTATCGCCCTGGCCGCGCTGCTCGTGGCCGGCTGGTTCGCCCTGCCGCCCGGCGCCCCCAGCCCGGCGGGTGAGGGAACACGCCCCGTCACCGCCGCCGCCTCGCCCCAGGCCGCCCCCCAACAGCAGGCGGCGCCGCCCCTCTCCGGCCAGCAGCCCCCCGCTCAGCAGCCGGCCACGCCACAGGCCACCGGCCAGGCTGCCGCCCCCACTTCGCCCTCCCCAGGCACGCCGTCGCCTGCGACGCGGGGCCAGGCCGCCAACCAGGCCGCCCCCCGCGCGCCCGGCCAGGCTCAGGCCAATGCCCCCTCAGGCGCCGCCCCGCGCCCGGCTGCCCCGACCACCGCCGCCAGCCCCCCCGCGCAGGCCCAGGCGACCACCCCGCCTGCCGCCGCCACCACGCCCGATGCCGCCGCCGAGGCCCCCCGCTTCGACGTCGTCCGTGTCGGCCGGGGCGGCAATGTCGTCACCGCCGGCCGCGCCACTCCGCGCGCCGAGGTCACGCTCTTCGCCACCGGCCGCCCCCTCGGCACCGCCCGCAGCGACGGACGCGGCGAATGGACCATCCTGCCCGAAGCCGCGCTGCCCCCCGGCGCCCATGAGCTGACGCTCAAGTCGAAGGATCAGGCCGGCCGCGAGGTTCAGGGGCCCGATACCGTGCTCGTCGTCGTGCCGGAGCCCTCGCCCGCCGTGGCCGGCACCGGCAATGCGCCGCCCGTCGCCGTGCTGATGCCGCAGAACGCCGCCCCCCGCGTGCTGCAGTCGGCCCGCCCCGCGGGCACCGCCGCCGGCAGCGCGCTGGGCCTCGACGTGATCGATTACGACGACAAGGGCGCGATGCGCTTCCTCGGCACCGCCCCGGCGGGTGCCACCGTCCGCAGCTATGTCGACGACCAGCATACCGGCGACGTCACTTCGGGCGCCGATGGCCGCTGGATGCTCTCGCCCTCGCCCGTTCCCGAGCCCGGCCGCCACCGGCTGCGCCTGGATCAGATCGGCGAAGGCGGCCGCGTGGTCGCCCGTCTCGAGCTGCCCTTCCAGCGCGATACCCTCCCCGCCGCGGCGGCACGGGCCGATCGCGTCGTGATCCAGCCGGGCAATAACCTCTGGCGCATCGCGCGCGAGACCTATGGGCGCGGCATCCGCTACACGGTCATCTTCGCCGCCAATCGCGACCAGATCCGCGATCCGGCCCTCATCTTCCCCGGCCAGATCTTCACGCTGCCCGAGAACCGCTAGGCTTGAGGCCCTGCCCGCCCCGCCGTAAGACGGCGGGGCCGAGCCGAAGGAAGCCTCCCTTGCCGAAACCGCCCCCCGTCAGTCCCTCGGCCAGCGCGGTGCTGGAAAAGGCCGTCGCCCTCCATCGCGCCGGGCATTTCGCCGAGGCCATCCGGGGCTACGACATCCTCCTCCCCGCCAAGCCGCGCGACGGGCAGCTTCTCTATCTGCGCGGCCATGCCGCCATGCTGCTGGGCCGGACGCAGGAGGCGCTGGATTTCCTCGCCCGCTCCGTCGCCGCCAATCCCAGTGCCACCGAGGCGCAGACGGCGCTCGGCAATGTCCTGCTCGATCTCGGCCGTGCTCGCGAGGCCCTGCCGCATTTCGGCAAAGCACTGGTGCTGCAGCCGGCCAATATCGAAGCGGCCCTGAACCGCGGCGTGGCCCTGGCCGCCCTCGGCCAGCATGCCGAGGCGCTGGCCGCCTATGACAAGGTGATCGCCCGCGCGCCGGAGCTTGCCGAGGCGCATCACAATCGCGGCCTGATGCTCGAGGCGATTGGCCGCCCGCGCGATGCCGGGGCCGCCTATGCCGAGGCCGTCCGCCTCGATCCGCGCTTCGCCGACGCCCATCTCTCGCTCGGCAATATCCTGCACCGGGCCGGTGCCTTCGATGCGGCGGTGGAGCGGTTCGAGGCCGTCCTGCAGCTCCAGCCCCGCTCGCTCAAGGCCCAGTTCAACCGGGCCAATGCGCTGCGCGACAAGGGCGCGGCGGAAGAGGCGCTCGAAGGCTATGACCGCGCCCTGGCCATCGACCCCACCCATGCCGGGGCGCGCGGCAACCGGGCCATGACCCTCGTGGACCTCCGCCGCCGCGACGAGGCCCTGGCGCAGCTCGCCGAGGCCGGGACGCCCGAATTGCTGAACATCAAGGGCAATATCCTGCACGAGATGGGCCGCTTCGAGGAGGCGCTGGCCTGTTTCGACCAGGCCCTGGCCCTCGCGCCCGCCGATGCCACCGCCCTCTCGAACCGCGCCAATGCCCTGATGGCCCTCGGCCGGCACGAGGCCGCCATGGAGAGCCATGACCGCGCCCTCGCCGCTCGCCCGGACGACGCCGATGCGGCATTCGGCAAGGCCTGCGCCCTGATCTCCCTCGGCCAGTTCGAGGAAGGCTGGCGGCTCTTCGAGGCCCGGAAGCGCAAGCGCGATGCCGTCGGCCATCGCAGCTTCCCCCAGCCGTTCTGGACGGGGGCCGAGCCGGTTGAGGGCCGGACGGTCTTCATCCATCACGAGCAGGGAATCGGCGATGCCCTGCATCTGAGCCGCTATGCCCCGCTGCTGGCCGCGAGAGGCGCCCGCGTCATCCTCGCCACCCCCGCGCCGCTGCTGCCGCTCCTGACGCAATGGTCACCGGCGGTGGATGTGATCGAGGAAGGCACCGTTCCGGCCGAATTCGACTATCACTGCCCGCTGATGAGCCTGCCCTTGGCCTTCGGCACCACGCTCGACACCGTTCCCCCGCCCGCGCTGCTCAAGGCCGATCCGGAGCGGGCGCGGCGCTGGGCCGCCATCCTGCCGGACGACCTGCCAGGGCCTCGCATCGGGCTGGTCTGGAGCGGCAATCCGAGTTTCCGCAACGACCTCTTCCGCTCCATTCCCCTCGCGGCCCTGCTGCCGCTGGTGGAGCATCCGGCCTGCTGGATCAGCCTCCAGAAGGAGATCCGGGCCTCTGACGTGCCCGCGCTCTCGGGCATGGAACACGTTTTCCAGGCCGGCGACGGGCTGACGGATTTCGCTGAGACGGCCGCCGTGATCGATGGGCTGGACCTGGTGATCGCGGCCGATAGCAGCGTGGGCCATCTCGCCGGCAGCATGGGCAAGCCGACCTGGCTGATGGTGCCCGCCGGTTCGGACTGGCGCTGGATGCATGGGCGCGAGACCAGCCGCTGGTACCCGCAGCACCGCCTGTTCCGCCAGGAGAAGCCGGGCGACTGGGCCGGTGTGGTGGCGCGCGTCAAAGAGGCGCTGGCGGGGCTCTAAGCCCCGTCGCTGCCGTCCGGGCATGAAAAAAGGCGGGGAAACCCGCCTTTTAAACGCTCAAGAGCCCTTCAGGCCCTGAAGCCGCCCTTCACGGGCATTCGCAGCCGTCGGTCGGGCCGGTATCGCCGCGCACCACGTGATGGTCGATCCACTCGGCCACGAGGCGGCGAGCCTCGCTCACCGAAGCCTCGGGGTGATGAATCCGATAGAGGGCGGTGCAGGACATGAAGGCGTTCAGATCCTCGGTCCCGCCATCACGCAGCTCGCGATAGGCCGTAACCACGGCCCGTTCGCAACGGCGGGTGATATGGCTGAAGTCCACGCCCATCCGTACCTCCTCACGCGAGAATTCTCGGGCATTTGAGAATTCTTCGCAACTCAACAAGCCTAGTTTTATCCGCAACCAGCCCCTGGTTCAAGCGGCGATGGCCGGTTCTTGCCGCAACGCAAGGCGGCGGGTGGCGCAACCCACCCGCCTGAACGGTATTAGGCGCCGTTCGCGACCGCTTCGGCCAGGGCCTTGCCCACATCCACCGTCCCCGCCTGGCCGCCCATGTCGCGCGTACGGGGGCCGCCTTCGGAGAGGTGCTTCTCGATGGCGCGGAGGATGGAATCGGCCGCTTCCTTCTCGCCCAGATGCTCCAGCATCAGCGCGCCGGACCAGATCTGCCCGATCGGGTTGCAGATCCACTTGCCCGCGATATCCGGCGCCGAGCCATGCACCGGCTCGAACATCGAGGGATGGGCCTTCTCGGGGTTGATATTGGCCGAGGGCGCGATGCCGATGGAGCCCGCCACGGCCGGCCCGAGATCGGAAAGGATATCCCCGAAGAGGTTCGAGCCCACCACCACGTCGAACCAGTCCGGATGCTGCACGAAATGGGCGCAGAGGATGTCGATATGGAACTGGTCGGTCGTCACGTCAGGGTATTCCGCCGCGATGGCGGCGAAACGCTCGTCCCAATAGGGCATCGTGAAGGTGATGCCGTTGGACTTGGTCGCACTCGTCACTTTCTTGCGCGGGCGGGTGCGGGCCAGTTCGAAAGCGTAGCGGATGATGCGGTCCGTGCCCTTGCGCGTCAGCACAGATTGCTGGGAGACGAATTCGCGATCGGTGCCCGCGAACATCCGGCCGCCGACGGAGGAATATTCGCCCTCGGTATTCTCGCGGACGACGTAGAAATCGATATCCTCCGGCCCGCGATTGGCCAGCGGCGTCTTGGCCCCCGGCATGAGCTTGCAGGGGCGCAGGCTCACATATTGGTCGAATTCGCGGCGGATGGGGATCAGCAGGCCCCAGAGCGAGATATGGTCGGGCACGCCCGGCCAGCCCACGGCACCGAGGAAGATGCTGTCGCTCTCGCGAAGCTGGTCGATGCCGTCATCGGGCATCATCTTGCCCGTCTGCTTATAGGTCTCGCAGGACCAGTCGTAATGCTTCAGCTCCAGATCGAAGCCGAAGCGACGGGCGGCGGCATCGAGCACACGCAGGCCCTCCGGCACCGTCTCCTTCCCGATCCCATCACCTGGAACCACGGCGATGCGATGCTTGCGCGATGGAGCTTGGCTCACGATGGACGATACTCCCAACCGATCATGGAGGCGCGACGTTGGCCCCTCGCGGCGCGGCGGGCAAGCCGGGGCGGGCGGGATTTTGCCGAAGCCCCCCCAAGCCTCGGGTAAGGCTCAGCTGAGCCCCGTCGCCTCGACCACGGCCTTATGCCGCGCGGCCATCCACTCCCGCGCCATCTCAACGGGCATGGGGCGGGCGAAGAGATAGCCCTGCACCAGGGGGATGCCCAGTTCCCGCACCGCCGCCAGTTCCGCCTGGGTCTCGACGCCCTCGGCCACCACGGGCAGGTTCAGCTCCTGCGAGAGGGCGACCACGGCGCGGACGATGGCCCGCCTGCGGCATTCCGCCGGGCTCTCGGCATGGCCCAGCGTGGCGGTGAAGCCGCGCTCGATCTTGACCAGATGCACCGGCAGCCGGGTGAGATAGCCCACCGAGGAATGGCCCGAGCCGAAATCGTCGAGCGCGAAGCGGAAGCCGCGCGAGGCGAGCGCCGCCAGCACCTCCTCCGCGCGCGCCTCATCGGCGAACAGAGCCGTCTCGGTAATCTCCAGGACGATCTGGCGCGGCTCCACCCCATGCCGGGCGACCATCGCGGCCACCTCATCCGGCAGTTCCTCCGAGACCTGGCCGGCGGAGAGATTGATCGCCAGGGAGAAATCCGGATTGCCCGAGGCTTCGACCAGGCCCGGCAGCGCCGCCAGGGCGCGTTCCATCACGTAGCGGCCGAGCGCGACGATCTGTCCCGATTCCTCGGCGGCGGGGATGAACTCGGCGGGAGAGATACTCTCCCCCTCCGGCCCATGCATCCGGGCCAGCACCTCCGCCCCGGTGACAGCGCCGTCGGTGACGCGGATCACGGGCTGGACATGAATGTCGAAGCGCTCGTTCTCCAGCGCCGACTGCACCTTGCGGCGCAGGCTCTGCCGCTGGCGCTGCGCCCGGGCATGGGCGGCGCCGAAGGCCACCAGCTTATGCCGCCCCTCGCGCTTGGCCACCAGCATGGCGAGATCGGCCGCTCCTAGTAGCGTATCGAGCGTGATACCGTCGGCGGGGTAGCGGGCAAGGCCGATCGAGGCCGCGAGATCCAGCCGCAAGCCCGGCAGGAAGACCGGCTCGGTCGTCACGGCGCGAATATTCTCCAGCCGCTCCGCGGTCCGCGGGCCGACGCGCAGGAGAATGGCGAATTCATCGCCCGAGAGCCGGGCGGAAACCGCCTCCTCCCCCGCCACCTGCGAGATGCGCTCGGCGAGGATGCTCAGCACGCGGTCGCCCACCGCCATGCCGTGGGTGTCGTTGACCCACTTGAAACGGTCGAAATTGATCTGCAGCAGCAGGGCTTCCTCGCCCTGGTGCATCCCGCCCTCAAGCATGGCCGTGGCGGCGCTCATGAAGCCCACACGGTTCAGCAGCCCGGTGAGCTGGTCGGTCTGCGCCGCGCGCTCGAGCTGCCGCTCGGCGATCTGCAGCGGCGAGATATCGGTCATCACGGAGAGGGAGACCGGCAGCCCCGCCGTGCCGCTGCGATCCAGCATCTCGGAGAGCAGCAGCTCCATCACACGACCATCGGCGCGGACCAACTGGATACGTGCTTCCGGCGTCCGCCCCGTCTCCAGCAGGCGGGGGAGGATCTCCTCCCGGTAGCGCCGGGCGCTCTGCGGGGTGAGCAGCGAGGCGAAGGGCCGGCCCAGCACCGCCAGCCGCTCATAGCCCGTGGCGGCGAGCCAGTGGTCGTTGACACCGAGCAGGCTGCCGTGCCGGTCCACCGAATGAAGCAGTACGGGGGTGCCGTTATAGATGCGGTTCAGCCGCGTATGCGCCTCCCGCAGGGCGCGCTCATTGTCCTTGCGCTCAGCCTGGCGGCTGCCGAGCAGCGCGGCGATCTCCCCCACCTCGCCCAGCGAGCGCCAGACGGCGGGCAGCGCTTCGCCCCCATCCTCGCCGGAGCGCAGCTTGGCCAGCATCTGGTTCAGCGGCTGGCGCAGCAGGCGGCCGAGCAGCAGCCGCACCACGCCCAGCACGATCAGGCCGGAGAAGGAGATGAAAAGGAAAATGCTGATGAAATCGTTCCGCGCCTCCGCCCAAGCGCGGGCGGGGTTCGGCCAGATCAGCAGGCTGCCCGCCATCTGGGTGCGTTCCTCGCCCTCGGACGGCCGCGCGAAGCCGCTATCGGGAAGGCGGTTGATCACCTGCCGCAGCGGCGTGATGCCGCTGCCTTCCTCCGGCGCCCTGCCGATAGTCGCGATGGGGTGGCCCAGCTCGTCGAAGACCGTGGCGGCGAGCACGTCGGGGTTGCGAGTCAGCCCTTCGAGCACGCGCCCCACCTGCTCGTAGCGGAAGGACCAGAGCGGCTCGACCACCGAGGTCGCGATGCCGGGCATGACGGCGCGCGTCCGATCCCGGATCTCCGCCTGCACGTCGAAGAACTGCCAGGCGCCGCCCCCCGCCGCGCAGAACCCGGACACGCCGAGCAGCAGCGGAAAGAGCACGGTCAGCAGGCGGCTCCGGATGAAGGAGGCGAGGCTGACTTCGGCGGCTAGCGGTTCGCTGCGCATCAGCCCGCGCCCTTCGCCGACGCCAGGATGGCGGGCAGGGAGAAATCGTAAGCCTGCCGCATATCGCCGCCCCGCCGCCGCTCGCCTCGGGTGAAGCGGCGGAAATCGAGCCCCTGCCAGCGCCTTTCCCCGATGACCGACCAGCAATAGCTCAGGCTCGCCGCGTCGATCGGGCTGAGGTCGAATTGCAGCGAGGCATCGCCATCGAGGGTGAAATCGAAGCCGTCGAACCAGTCCCGCAGCATCACCAGCGCCCAGGCGCCGCCGAGCAGATGCCCGCCCTCGCTCAGCAACAGGCGCCCCTCGCCCACCGCCCGCAGCGCCTCGGCCGACCAGTTGAGACCTGCGAAGACCGCCTCCTTGCCCGGGCGCCGGCCGGCTTCCTCGAAAGCCTCCATGGCGCCGAGGGCCATCGGGTCATTCGCCGCCCAGACGGCGGTGGGGCGGATCGCGGCGCGGATGGCCCAGTCGAGATAGCGGCGGGTGAGCAGCCGCGCCTCGCCCTGCTGCCAGCCGGCGAGAAGATGCCGGTCGAGGATGACGTCATTCGCCGCCGCGACGGCATCGTACATGCCCCGGCTGCGCTCCATCCCGGCGATGGTGCCCAATTCGCCGCCGAGCGCCAGCAGATGGATGCGGCCATCCGCCGCGCGCAGGTTGTTCTTCCGGGCGGCGTCCAGCAGGGCCTCGGTCATCCGGCGCCCCGCCGTGCGATTGGCCGGCGAGAGGCTGCCGATGAAACTATCGCCCGCCCGGCGAGGCGGGCCGACCCGCGCCAGGTCATCGCCGCTCAACTCGTTGATCAGCAGCATGGTCGGCAGGCCGCGTTGCACCGCCGCCTCCAGCGCCGGCACCGCGGTCTGCTCCTCATTGACCAGCAGCAGCGCATCGGGCGCCGGCTGCTCCTGCGCGGCAGCGATCGCCATGGCCCTCAGGCGGCTGCGATCGCGCTCGGCCATGCGGATCTCGAGCAGGAAGCCGAGCTGATCGGCCGCCGCGCGCATGGCCGTGGACACGTCGTCCCAAAAGCCTTCGCCGGCGCGCCCCGGGTTGATGAAGACGACGCGCGGGGTGCGAGGGGCCGGCTGCGCGAGCGCCATGGGCATGACGGAAGGCATGGCCGCGGCCATGCCGGCAACCGCCAATCCACCCAGCGCGACGCGCCGACCGACCATCGCCACACTCCCCCCAGAGCGCAAGCCAGAGAGCAATGACCCAACGGCGCCATGTTACACCGCGAATCCCGGTCATTGTCGTTCACTGCGGGGAAAATTCAACCGAGACCGGCGGGCGAGACCGGCGATAGCGCCGGAGGGCGCTCAACCCAGCCAGCCGCGTGTAATGATCTGGGTCGCCACCCGGCCGCTCTCGTCCAGCGGCGGAAGGGGCGCGGGCAGGCCCTCGGCGCTGCCGAGCATCCGCGCCCGCCCGGCCTCGATCAGCCCCTGCACCAGCCGCGCATGACGCCTGCCCCCCCCCGCCGGCGCGATGAAGACGGGCACGCCCGCCGCCACGGCCTCGGAAAGCATGGAGACGGACTCGCCCGTCACCACGATGGCATCCGCCCAGGCGAGAAAGCCGTCATAGGGATTGGGGCCCGCATCGCCCCAGCGGAAAAGCCGGTAGCCGCCGAGCGGGGCCGCCGCCAGCGCGTCCGCGAGCAGCTTCGTCGCCGCCTCGCCCGTGCGGCGGCTGGTCGTCGCCATGATGCTGCCCGGCCCATCGCCCTGCCCCGCCAGCGCGATGGCGCCCTCGGCCATGGCGCGGATCGCCGCCTCGCTCATCGGCTCGCCCTTCACCGCCCCGCCCACCAGCATGGCGATGCGCGGGCCGGGCAGCGCACCGAGTTCGGCGGCCCAGGCTTCACGCCCCTTCGCGAGCCGCGCGGGCGAGAGGCGATGCGTGGCACCGAGAATGGTGATGACATTCTGGCCCTCCCCGGCCTCGTCATGGCGCGGCAGGACCAGCAGATCGAATGCCGAGGCCCCGAAGCCGGGGCGCATGGCCTGCACCAGCCGCGCGCCCCGCCGCCCGAACCAGCGCGCGACCGGCGCCGCACGCCGGCCAGCCGCGATGACCAGATCGGGCTTGCCGGCCGCCCTGACGCGGGCCCGCGCGGCGGGCGTCAGGCCCAGCAGGCTCGGCCAGGGCCAGGGAATGCGCGCACCCGCCCCCCATTCCAGCGGCAGCACCTCGAAAGGCACGCCCAGCCGCTCCGCGATGCCCAACGCCTGCGCCGCCGTACCCGCCCGAGGGTCCGCCAGCACCAGCACGCGCGTCTCCTTCCCGCCCTTCGTCATGGACGTGCCATCATCTCGCGGCTACCAAGGCGCCACATCACATCCCCCCGCTGCACCAGGGACATTGCCATGGCCGTCACACACGCTTCCGATTGGGATCGCGATGCCGCGCTGACCACCGCGCGCATCCTTCTTGAGATCAAGGCGGTCAATTTCCGTCCCGAGGAGCCCTATACCTTCACCTCGGGCTGGAAGAGCCCGGTCTATATCGACTGCCGCAAGATCATTTTTTTCCCGCGCGCGCGCAACCGCATCTGCGACCTCGCGGTCGAGAAGATCAACCGGCATGTCGGCTTCGAGACCATCGAGGCGGTGGCCGGCGGCGAGACGGCGGGCATTCCCTTCGCGGCCTGGATCGCGGACCGCATGAACGCGCCGATGTCCTACGTCCGCAAGAAGCCGAAGGGCTTCGGCCGTAACGCGCAGATCGAGGGCGATGTTCCCGAAGGCAAGAAGACCCTGCTGGTCGAGGACCTGACGACCGACGGTGCCTCCAAGATCCGCTTCGCCCAGGCGCTGCGCGAGGCCGGCGCCATCTGCGACCATACCTTCGTCGTCTTCTTCTACGGCGTCTTCCCCGGCGGCGCGGACAAGCTGAAGGACATCAACCTCAGCCTGCTGCACCTCTGCACCTGGTGGGACGTGCTCGAGGTCTGCCGCGAGCGGCCCTATTTCTCGGAAGAGGCGCTGAAGGAAGTCCGCAAGTTCCTCGAGGACCCCGTCTCCTGGTCGGGCAAGCACGGCGGCATCACCTCGGTGGCCGACGCCGTCCCGACCACGATGGTCTGAGACGAAAGGGCGCTGCCTCCGGGCAGCGCCTTTTTTCTTCAGGCGCGCTTCGTGCTCTCCAGCGCCATGAGCGCGCCCCCGGCGATCAGGCCCCAGAAGGCCGCGCCGATCCCGAAGAGCGAGAGGCCCGAAGCCGTGGTGACGAAGGTCAGCACCGCCGGAAGCCGCGTCGCCTCCGCATTGAGTGCTGCGGCCAGCGCGCCGCCCAGGCTGCCGAGCAGCGCGAGCCCGGCCACGGCCTGGATCAGCAGCGGCGGGGCGGCCGCGATGAAGGCGGCGGCGACGCCCGCGAAGAGACCCAACACGATATAGGTGCCCCCCGCGACCACCGTGGCGATCCAGCGGCGATGCGGGTTGGGATGCGCCTCCGGGCTTGCGCAGAGGGCCGCGGTGATGGCGGCGAGGTTTACCGAATGCCCGCCGAAGGCCGAGATCACGGCGCTGCCGATGCCGGTCGCGACGAAAATCGGCCCGACCAAGGGGTAATAGCCATTGGCCCGCAGCACCGCGAGGCCCGGCAGGTTCTGCGAGGCCATGGTGACGAGGAAGAGCGGCAGCGCGATACCGATCAGCCCCGCCGTGGTGAATTCAGGCACCACCAGCACCGGCTGCGGCCAGGCGCCGCTGAAGGCGCCCTGCGGCAGTGGCGTGGAGATCACGATCATCGCCGCCGCCACCACGACAGCGATGGGCACCGCATAGAGCCTGGCGAAGCGCCAGCCGAGCGCCCAGGCGATGACCACCGGCAGCGCGAGCTGGGGCATGGCGCCCACCGCCCGCAGCGGGGCGAGGCAAAGCTCGAGCAGCACCCCGCCCAGCATGGCGGCCGCGAGCGGCATGGGAATCGCCTCCACCGCGCGGGCCAGCGGCCGGAAGAGTCCCGCCGCCACGATGAGCAGCGCCGTGACCAGGAAGGCGCCCACCGCCACGGGAAAGCCGCCCTCCGGCATGCCGCTCGCGACCAGCAGGGCCGCACCGGGCGTGGACCAGGCGATGCTGATCGGAAGGCGCTTCGACCAGCTCAGCCACGCGCCCAGGAGCCCGTTCACGATACAGAGCGCCAGCAGGCCGGAAGCCGCTTCGGCATGGCTTGCGCCCACCGCCGAAAACCCTTGCAGAACAACGGCGAAGGAGCTGGCAAAGCCGACGATGGCGGCCAGGAGCCCGGCGGTAGCGGGCTGCAGCCAGCCGCGAGGGGGAGAAGAATCGGTCTGGGCGGCGGGGGCGGTCATCGGGCGAGATATACGGCGGCGGAAAGCACCTCGCCTGGGCTGCGGGCGCATGGCTGTCAAGACAAGGCATAAGCGCCACATCCCTGCCTTTATGCCGCCATCAAGACGAGTGAGACAATTGCCTATGCGCAAGCAAGATCTCATCGGCATCCTGGCGATCGCCCTCGTGACGGGGGGCATGCTTCTCTACCGTCATCTGGGCGTGGAACCGCTTCGATGGGGGTCGGTCTGCATCGCTGCGGACGCCCCCTGGCCCTGCCAGCCGCGCGCCTGGCTGATGTGGATGCAGCATTGGGGCCTCTGGGGCATCGGCGCAATGCTGCTCGGCCTCTGGGCCTTCCTGGCGCCGGGCCGCAGCGCCCCCTTCGCGGTGCGCGTGGCGGCCGTCGCGGCGGGCATCGTGGCGGTGATGAACTACAACGCCACCTGGGGCGTGCTGGCGACGACGCTCGGTATCTGGAGCTGGATCGAGGCCCGCTCGGCCCTTTCCGAGGCTGAAGCGGCCGAGCATCAGGGCTCCCAGGCCGGGCACCACCACCATGACCATGGGGAATTACGCGGCGCCTGAGCCGCGCTTTCCTGCGGCTCACCCCAGCGCATTAAGACGCAGCCATACCCCATGGTGCATTGCTCTATGGGGCTGTGACCCGTAAAACCGCGCGCCCGCCGGTTTGATGAGGACGCAGCATGGCCGCCTATCAGTATGTCTATGTGATGAAAGACCTCACCAAGTCCTATCCGGGCGGGCGAGAGATCTTCAAAGGCATCACGCTCTCCTTCCTGCCCACCGCCAAGATCGGCGTGCTCGGCCCGAACGGCGCCGGTAAGTCCACGCTGATGCGTATCATGGCGGGCATCGACAAGGAATTCGGCGGCGAAGCCTGGGCGGCCGAGGGCGCCAAGGTCGGCTATCTGCCGCAGGAGCCGCAGCTCGACCCGAACAAGACCGTCGGTGAGAACGTCCGCGACGCTTTCGTGGAACTCTCCAGGCAACTCGACCGCTTCAACGAGATTTCGATGAAGTTCGGCGAGGAGATGACCGACGATGAGATGAATGCCCTTCTCGCCGAGCAGGCCGAGCTTCAGGAGAAGATCGACGCCGCCGACGGCTGGGAGGTCGATCGCCGCATCGATATCGCCCTCGACGCCCTCCGCTGCCCGCCGGCCGATAGCGCCGTGACGCATCTGTCGGGCGGTGAGCGCCGCCGTGTGGCATTGTGCAAGCTGCTGCTCGAGAAGCCCGACCTGCTGCTGCTCGACGAACCGACCAACCACCTCGACGCCGAAAGCGTGAGCTGGCTGGAGAAGACGCTGCGCAACTGGGAAGGCGCGGTGCTGATCGTCACGCACGATCGCTACTTCCTCGACAACGTCACGAATTGGATTCTCGAGGTCGATCGCGGCCGCGGCATTCCCTACGAGGGCAACTACTCCGCCTACCTGGACAAGAAGCGCAAGCGCCTCGCCCAGGAAGAGAAGGAAGAGAGCACCCGCCAGCGCCAGCTCGCCGAGGAGCAGGAGTGGATCGGCCGTTCGCCAGCTGCCCGCCAGTCGAAGAGCAAGGCCCGTATCCAGGCCTATGAGGAGCTGCTGGCCAAGAGCCAGGAGAAGGCTCCGGACCCGACCGAGATCCAGATCCCGCCTGCGCCGCGCCTGGGCAATACCGTCATCGTCGCGGACGGCATCTCCAAGGGCTTCGGCGACCGCATGCTGATCGACAACCTGTCGTTCAAGCTGCCGCCGGGCGGTATCGTGGGCGTCATCGGGCCGAACGGCGCCGGCAAGTCCACGCTGTTCAAGATGATCACCGGCCAGGAAAAGCCGGATGCCGGCACCCTGACCATCGGTGACAGCGTCCAGCTGGGCTATGTCGACCAGAGCCGCGACAGCCTCGATGACAAGCGCACCGTCTGGCAGGAAATCTCCGACGGGCAGGAACTCATCACCATGGGCAAGCGCACGGTGCCGAGCCGTGCCTATGCCGCCGCCTTCAACTTCAAGGGCGGTGACCAGCAGAAGCCCGTCGGCGTGCTCTCGGGCGGTGAGCGCAACCGCGTTCACCTCGCCAAGATGCTGAAGGACCCGCACAACGTCCTGCTGCTCGACGAACCGACGAACGATCTCGACGTCGATACGCTGCGCGCGCTGGAAGAGGCCCTGCAGGATTTTGCCGGCTGCGCCGTCATCATCTCGCACGATCGCTGGTTCCTGGACCGTCTCGCGACCCACATCCTCGCTTTCGAGGGCGACAGCCATGTCGAGTGGTTCGAGGGTAACTTCCAGGCCTATGAAGAGGATAAGCGACGTCGACTCGGCGCCGCGGCCGACCAGCCCCATCGCATCAAGTATCGCCCGCTCGCGCGCTGACAGGCGCGCGCGGCGGCCGGAAGATCGTCATCCCCATGACGGCAAGGGACGCAGGGAAGGCCCCTCGGCCGTGAGCGAGGCGTATCCGCCGCATTGGACCATCCGGACCGAGCGGCTGCTCCTCGCCCCCGTGGCGCCGGAGCACCTGCCGGACCTCGTGCGGCTGAAGGGCGACGAGGCCGCTTTCGGCATCATGCTCCACGGCACCCGGACCCCCGCCCGCACGGCGGAGGAACTGGCCGACGACATCTCCTTCTGGAAGGTGCGCGGCTATGGCACCTGGGTGGTGATCGAGCAAAGCACGGGCGATTTCCTCGGCATCGTCGGGCTGATGGAACGGCCGGACGGGCGCGGCGTCGCGCTGCGCTTCGCGCTCTGGCCGCATTGCCGGGGCAAGGGCTATGCCCGCGAGGCCGCCCGCGCCGCCCTGGCCTTCGGCCATCAGGCGGGTCTGTTGCGCATCATCGCCGTGGCGCGGGATACCAACCACGCCTCGCGCGCCGTGCTCGGCGATATCGGCATGACCGATGCCGATACTTTCGAGCATAACGGCCACCTCATGCGCGTGCTGGAAAGCATCAAAGCCGAAAGCTGATCGACATTGTCGACCGGCCCGAGGTTGCGCCATCATGGCCCGCGTCTAATCTCGGGCCATGAAGCTCTCCATCCTCGATCAATCCACCGTTGCCGAGGGCCGCGGCCCGGGCGAAGCCATTCGCGAAACCCTCGCGCTGGCGAAGCTGGCCGAGGACTGGGGCTATGAGCGCTATTGGGTCGCGGAGCATCACAACACCGCCTCCAATGCCGGATCCGCGCCCGAGATCCTGATCTCGGCCATCGCGGCCACCACCGGGCGCATCCGCGTGGGCTCGGCCGGCATCATGCTGCCGCACTACTCACCCCTGAAAATCGCCGAGCAGTTCCGTGCGCTGGAGGCCATCGCGCCGGGGCGGATCGATCTCGGGCTCGGCCGGGCGCCGGGCAGCGACGGGCGCACCGCCTTCGCGCTCAACCCCAATGCCAATGAATCCGCCGAGCGCTTCCCGCAATCGGTGATGGAACTGCTCGGCTGGCTGGGCGAAGGCCTGCCCGAGAACCACCCTTTCCGCAGCGTCGTTGCCAATCCGGCCGTCGAGACCAGGCCCGAGGTTTGGATGCTCGGCAGTTCCGATTTTGGCGCCCAACTCGCCGGCTATCTCGGCCTGCCCTATGGCTATGCCTATTTCATTACCGACGGGCGCGGCGCCGAGGAGGCAATGGAGACCTATCGCGCCAGTTTCCGCGCCGAGGCCGGGCGCCTGGCCGCGCCACATGCCTCCATCACCGTCTTCGCCCTGACGGCCGCGACCGAGGCCGAGGCCTGGCGCCTCTTCCGCTCCCGCGAACTCTGGCGCCTGGGGCGGGACCGTGGCGTCTACGCGCCCCTGCCGAGCGTCGAGGCGGCCGAGGCCCATGCCTATTCCGAGGCGGAACTCGCGCGGATCGAACGCATCCGCGAGCGCGCCATCGTGGGCGATCCGGGCCAGGTCGCGGCGAAGCTCAAGGCGCTCGGTGGCAAGCTGGGGGTGCAGGAAGTCGCGGTTCTGACGGCCTGCCACGACCCCATGGCCCGGCGCGAGAGCTACAGGCTTCTGGCTGAAGCATGGAAAGGCTGAACCTTCCTTAACCTTTCCTGCCCGGCGCCGTTATAGCAGGGTCGCCCGCCGACGCCTTCCTGCGGGAGGGCCGGGATGGCAGAAGGCGGCGAATTCAACGCCGGAGCCCCATATCATGACCATTCATCGCCGCACCCTGCTCGCCGCGGCCGCCGGCTCGGCCGGCCTGCTCGCCATGCCCGGCCTTCTGCGCGCCCAGTCCGCCTATCCCAGCCGCACGCTCCGCATGGTGGTGCCCTATGCGCCCGGCGGTTCCGTGGACATGACCGGCCGCCTCATCGCCCAGGCGCTCGCCCCGGTGCTGGGCCAGCAAGTGATCGTCGACAATCGCGGCGGCGCCGGCGGCAATATCGGCACGGCCGAAGCGGCCCGCGCGGAGAAGGACGGGCATACGATGGTGCTCGCCTCGGCCAGCATCCTCGCCGCCAACAAGTTCCTCTACAAGCGCTCCATGCCGATCGACCCGATCACGGACCTCGCGGGCGTGACGCGCGTGACGACCGGCACCGTCTTCATGACGGTCAATGCCAACAGCCCCTACAAGACGTTCCAGGACGTCATCGCGGCCGCGAAGAAGGACCCGGGCAAGCTCACCATGGGCTCCTCGGGCACGGGCACCATCAGCCACCTGACCATGGCGAAGGTGAACAAGGTCGCGGGCGTGGACATCACCCATGTTCCCTATCGCGGCGGCGCCCCCGCCCTGCAGGACCTGCTGGCCGGCAATATCGACCTGATGTTCGACGTCATCCCGCTGGCCATGAGCAATGTCCGCGAAGGCCGCCTGCGCGTCCTGGCCGCCGCCTCGGCCGAGCGCGTGACCTATGCGCCCGAGCTGAAGGACGTGCCGGGCATGAAGGAGCTGCTGCCGGGCAGCGGCATCGACATGCAGTCCTGGTACGGCATCAACGTGCCGGCCGGCACGCCCGCCGACCGCATCGCCAAGCTGCACGACGCCATCGTGAAGATCGTCGATACCGACGAGTTCCGCAGCAAGATGGAGCCCAACGGCTTCACCACCGTCGTCGACGCCTCCCCGGCCGCCTATGACGCCTATCTTAAGGACCAGGAGAAGGTCTGGAAGGCGCTGGTCGAGGAATCCGGCGCCAGCCTGGACTGATACGGGCTTGGGGAGGAGCGATCCTCCCCTCCCGCCGGATGGCTTTCAGGACATTCCGCTACCGATCCTGTAATCCATCTGGCATCGAAGGGTCATTTACCGCGTTGTAGGTTGCGCCATGCCCATCGCAGACCAACCTTGCCGCGGCCTGATCTTCGCCCTGGCCCTGCCCTCCGTCGGCGAGGCGCCTCGCCGCCTCCAGGCGGAAGAAATCCCCGCCCTGCTCGCCGCCGAGACGCGCCCGCCGCTCTGGCTGCATTTCGACCTCGTCGATACTGGCGCCCAGGCCTTCCTGCGCAAGATCCCCGGCCTTTCCGGCCCCGCCCTGGCCGCGCTGCTGGAGGGGGATGACCATATCCACCTCGAGGAGGCCGAAGGCATCCTCTTCGGCGCCATCCCCGATTTCCATGCCGATGCCCCCGGCCATGAGCCGGATACGCTCGGCATGCTGCATCTCGCCATGCGGCCTGGCCTGCTCGTAACGGCCCGTCGCCATCCGCTCCGCGCCGTGCGGCTCTATGCCGAGGCCGCACCCGATGGCCGCCTCCCGCCAGCGGGCAGTGTCCAGGCCCTGCTCGGCGCGCTGCTGCGCCTCATCGCCGATGATCTCATGCGGGGCCGGCAGGCGCTGGCCACTCAGCTGACCCATATCGAGGATGCGCTGCTCCGCCCGCGCCATATCCCCGATCGCGGCCAGCTCACCAGCATTCGGCGCGACGTGCTGCGCCTGACCCGGCGCTTCACGCCCATCGCCGAGGCGCTGGACGAGATGAGCGACGACCCGCCGCCCTGGCTCGCCGATGCCTCGGGCTTCTGGCGCGAGGCGAGGCGGCTTTGCCAGGCCCGCTCGGCGCTGGAATCGCTGCAGGACCGCGCCCGCGTCGCCCAGGACGGGCATGCGACCCGCGTGGCGGAGGAAACCAACCGGCGCCTCTTCATGCTCTCCGTGCTGTCGGCGGCCATGCTGCCCGCCAGCGTCGTCACGGGCATTTTCGGCATGAATGTCGGCGGCCTGCCGGGCGTGGACCAGCCCTGGGGCATCTGGCTCGCCCTCATCCTCGTCGGCCTCTCCATCGGCGGGGTGCTGGCCGTGCTGCGCTTCTTCCGGCTGCTCTGAATCGCCTGGCTCGGATGACCTCCCTCGGATGATTTCCCTCGGGGGCATTTGACCGGCGGGTGGCTGGCCTGCCGCCTCGGCTGGCCTATGATACCCATGTCCAAGTTCAGGAGTTCCGCCCATGTCCACCCCGCGCCCCGTCATGCTCGTGATTCTCGATGGCTGGGGGTGGCGCACGGACAAGGCCGACAATGCGGTGCTGCTGGCCAATACGCCCTGCTTCGACAAGCTCTGGGCCGGGCAGCCGCATAACTTCCTCCATACCTCTGGCCTGGATGTGGGCCTGCCCAAGGGGCAGATGGGCAATTCCGAGGTGGGCCATCTCAATATCGGCGCCGGCCGCGTCGTGATGCAGGACCTGCCCCGAATCGGCACCGCCATCGAGGACGGGTCCATCGGCAGGCTCCCGGCCGTCACCAAGGCCATCGAGGCGCTGAAGAAGTCCGGCGGCACGCTGCATCTCATGGGCCTGCTCTCGCCCGGCGGTGTGCATAGCCACCAGGACCACGCGATCGCCCTGGCCAAGGTCTTCCGCGCGGCCGGCATCCCCGTCGCCATCCATGCCTGGACCGATGGGCGCGATACGGCGCCGGATTCCGCGCGCGGCTTCGTCGAGAAATTCCAGGCCGAGTTGCCCGAGGGGGCGAAGATCGTCACCGTCTGCGGCCGCTACTTCGCCATGGACCGCGACAATCGCTGGGAGCGCGTCTCCCAGGCGGTGAAATGCATCGTCGCGGCCGAGGCGCCCCGCAAGGCAACCCCCGCCGAGGCCATCGCCGTCGCGCATGCGGCGGGCAAATCCGACGAATTCGTGCCCGCCGCCGTCATCGGCGATGACTACCAGGGCATGAAGGATGGCGACGGGCTGCTCTGCTTCAATTTCCGCGCCGACCGCGTCCGCCAGATCATGGCCGCGATCCTCGACCCGGGCTTCACCGGCTATGAGCGCGGGCCGATGCCCAAGCTCGTCGCCGCCGCGAGCATGACGGAGTATTCGAAGGCCCTCGCGCCCTTCCTTTCCGCGCTCTTCCCGCAGAATTCCATGGACGACATCCTCGGCGCCGCCGTTTCGGCCGCCGGGAAGACGCAGCTGCGCATGGCGGAGACGGAGAAATATCCGCACGTCACCTATTTCTTCAACGGCGGCGTCGAGACCCCCTATCCCGGCGAGGACCGTGTCATGGTCCCCTCCCCCAAGGTCGCGACCTATGACCTGCAGCCGGAAATGTCGGCGCCGGAACTGGCGCAGAAGGCGGTCGAAGCCATCGCCTCGAAGAAATACGACCTGATCGTGCTGAACTTCGCCAATGCCGACATGGTGGGCCATACCGGCTCGCTCGAGGCCGCGATCAAGGCATGCGAGGCGGTGGATGCCGGGCTCTCGCGCATCGTGCAGGCCATCCAGTCCGTCGGCGGCGCGCTTTTCGTCACCGCCGACCATGGCAATGCCGAGCTGATGAAGGACCCGGTGACGGGCGGCCCCCATACCGCCCATACGACCAACGTGGTGCCCGCCCTGGTCTTCGGCGCGCCCGCCGGCAGCAGCCTGGGCGAAGGCCGCCTGGCCGATATCGCGCCCACGCTGCTCGACCTCATGGGCCTGGCCAAGCCCGCGGCCATGACTGGCAAGAGCCTGCTGGCACGCTGAGGCGCCAGCCCCCTACGGGCGGCGCGCCTCGCAGGCCGAGAGCGCCGTTTCGATGAGGGTATCGACCGAGTAATAGGCCTTGGTCTCCTCGCTGGCCTGGGCCAGCGGGGCGGCCATGAAAGCCTCGATCCCCTCCAGGCTGCCGGATTCGTCCAGCACGAAGACATTATCCGGATGGAAGAGCCGCTCCTCCCGCACGGAGCGGCTGTTGGTGAGCAGCTTGCGGCCATAGAGCATGGCCTCCAGCGGGCGGAGCGTGAGGCCGTGCTGGCCCTTCTGCACGATATCGATCACGCAGCGGGCGGAAAGGATCTCCCGCAGGTAGCCCTCGTAGGAGAGCTTGCCCTTCTTCATGTCCTTCCGCATCAGCTTGGCGAAGAAGCCGCACTTCTTGCCATGGCCGCCGGCGAAGCGGATGGAGGCGGTGAAGCCCTTCTCGGCTAGCTTGTCACGCAGCCCCTCGACGACGGGGCGCCGCCCCTTGTCCTGCCCGAGGAAGGAGAAATCCACGACCGGCTCCGGCAGGGGAAGCGGCAGAACGGGGGCGATATATTGCGGGTAGAAGGTGAAGCCGTAGCGGTCGCAATCCTCCCGGTCGAAGGAAAGCACAGGAAAGCCCGCCGCCATCACTGCCCGCAGCGGCTCCAGCAGGGCCATCTGATCGACCATCGGATTACGTAGTACCACGGCGATGGCCTGGCGCGGCCGGTAGCGCGCCAGATAGCGCAGCCCCTCGATACGCTCGCCGAAGAGGAAAAGCCCCTCGGGATAGCGAGCCAATTGCCGTTCGATAATGCGCCGATAGCAGAAGACCGTCGCCGGCCCTCTCAAGATTCGCAGTAGCCCGCTTTTCCTGATTTCCTCCGACGGGACGAAGAAAAGAGGCTCGAATTTCGTGCGATCGGCCTGAAGAGCGAAAAGCTTCCCGTAATCTCCCCATGAGCCCACGAATATCACAGGGCGGTCGGTCTGATGGGCGACCATTTCGTTCTCCAGCAGCAAGAAATAATTACATCAAGTTCACTGTTGATGTGCGACCCAGGGTGAACCCACTAAACCACATTCCGCATGTTTCAATTATTAACGACCGGCTGAACACGCGGTGTTTTTATAAATCACACAGGAGAGCGATCCCTCTCTTTAGGCGGCGTGCGAGCAATGGTCAGCAGATCCACCTGCACCGCACCGGCTTCAAGCAGGAGATCGGCGCAGGCTTCGGCGGTGGCGCCGGATGTCAGCACGTCATCCACCAGCAGCGCCCGAAGCCCCTCGGGCCGCGCCCTGGCGCCGAGCGCGAAGGCGCCCCTGACGACGGAACGGCGCTCGCCCGCCCGCAGATCCTGCAGCGGCGGCGTCTTATGCGGGCGCAGCAGCCAGTCCGGCGCCCAGGGCTTGCGCGAGATCGCGGCCAGGCGCTTGGCCAGCAACGCCGCCTGGTTATAGCGGCGGGCGAGCAGCCGCGAGCGATGCAGCGGCACGGGCAGGATGATGTCGCATTCGGCCAGAAGCTCCGGCGCCGCCGCCGCCATGCGTTGGGCGAGCCAGGGGGCCAGCTCCGTGCGGTCATTGTATTTCAGCGGCAGGACGAGCTGCTTCGCCCCCGGCCCGTAGACATAGGCCGCCCGCGCCCTGGTGAAGGGCCTGGGCCGGGCAAGGCAATCGACGCAGAAGAGCAACCCGCCCTCGCTCACCGCCGGCCCATCGGGCGCGAGCGGCAGGCCGCAGCAATGGCAGATGGGGGCCGCGACGAGGCTCAGCTGGCTCCAGCAGGCCTCGCATTGCGAACCCTGGACGCTCACCGGCGCGTCGCAGCTCAGGCAATGCGGCGGCAGCAGAGCGTCGATCGCACCTCGCCAGGCCGCCTCCGCCAGCCGGCGCAACGGGCCGGGCTCACCGAGGCTTCGGAGAAGCATCACGGCCGCAATCGGCATCAAGAATGGGCGGGGAAAGCGGCATTCGGGCTCCTTCGCCGTCCCTTGTAACGGCCATGCTCGCGCTCGCCCAGGTCTCGCGAGACTTGCCCCGCCCTTGCCCTGACCCCCGGCAAGGCGCATCTGCACCGCAGGCCGCCCTCTCCGGGCCGAATGGAGTTCCGATCATGTCCGAGCCGATGCGGATTTTCGACCGCCGCCTCCTGCGCCTGCGCCGCAGCCGCGCGGCCGCGACGGTGGATCGGGTGGCGCCCATTCTCGAGGACGCGGCCGAGCGGCTGATCGACCGGCTGGACGACACCACCCATCGCTTCACCTGCGCGCTTGATATCGGTGGGCGCGGCTTCGTCGCACCCCTGCTGAAGGCGCGCGGCATCCCCTTCGTCACCTCCATGGACCTCGCCCCGGCCATGGCACAGCGCGGCGGTGGCCTGCCACTGGTGGGCGACGAGGAATGGCTCCCCTTCGCCGATGGTAGCTTCGACCTGGTGGTGGCGAGCCTCTCGCTGCATTGGGTAAACGACCTGCCGGGCGCGCTGGTACAGATCCGCAAGGCGCTGAAGCCCGACGGGCTCTTCCTCGCCTCGCTGCCCGGCCTGCCGACGCTGACCGAGCTGCGCGAGGCGCTGCAAAGCGCCGAATCCGGCCTGCGCGGCGGCGTCTCGCCCCGTGTCTCGCCCTTTCCGGAACTGCGCGACGGCGCCGGGCTGCTGCAACGCGCGGGCTTCGCCCTGCCGGTGGCCGATGGGGAGGATATCGACCTCCGCTACCGCTCCCCCCTCGCCCTGCTGCGGGACCTGCGGGCGGCTGGCGAAGGCAATGCCGTGTTGGCGCGGGACAGTCGCATCCCGCCGCGCGACCTCTTCCCCGCCGCGCTGGCCATGATGCCCGAGGCGGAGGACGGCTACCGCGTGAGCTTCCGCCTGCTGGTGCTGACCGGCTGGGGCCCCGATGCCACGACCCAGAGCAAGCCCGCCCGGCCAGGCAGCGCAAATGTCCGCCTCGCCGATGCGCTGGGCACCGCCGAACAGGGCCTGGGCGAGAAGACGCGGCACTGAGTGGCTTGTAGGCGACGTCTCGGCATCGACATTCCGCCAATCTAGCCGGGCGGAGCGGGCATCGCGCTCGCGATGCGTTTCCGAGGGGATATCCACGCCAGAAGGTGGAGGCACCCGTCGGCCAAGCCCGGAATAACCGGCCAAGGCGGGGAGATTCGGCCAAGCCTCTAAGGTGCCGGTACGCAAGAGGCCTGCCGGAACCATCCGGCAGCCTCCGTCGTTAGAACATCTCGGAGACCGGCTTGAAAGCCTCGGCGATGCGCTCGTAGATCGGGCGCTTGAAGCCCACGGCGAGGCCCGGCAGCTCCTCCAGCGAAGCCCAGCGCCAGGCGTCGAATTCCGGCGGCTCATCGACATCGAGGCGGATGTCGCTATCGACGCCCGTGAAGCGCAGGGCGAACCAGCGCTGCTTCTGCCCGCGATACTTGCCCTTGAAGGCCTTGCCGATCAGTTCCGGCGGTAGGTCGTAAGTGAGCCATTCATCGAGCTCGGCGATGATCTCGGCCTTGTCGGTGCCGATCTCCTCCTCCAACTCGCGCATCACCGCCTCACGCGGCTCCTCGCCCTCATCCATGCCGCCTTGGGGAAGCTGCCAGGCCCCCGCGCCGGTATCGGGCCGGCCGGGCTGCGGCGCGCGGCGGGCGATGAAAACCTCGCCGCGATCATTGAAGAGAACGACGCCCACATTCGGGCGATAGGGCAGGTCACTCATCGGGGCTGGCCTTCAGGGCGGCGGATCATGACGGAAACGGGCGCGAGAACCAGGCCGCGCTCCGCCAGGGTCGAGGCCCAACTGGTGAGCCGCTCCACGGTGACGGGCGCCGGATCGGCGGCTATGCCCAGGGCCGAGCCCTTGTCGCGCGCGATGCGCTCCAACTCGGCGAGGCGACGGTCGATCTCGCCGCGCGTTGCCGGCTCATCGATCACCACATCCACACCGCGGCCCCAGGCCCGTTCGGGGTTTCCGGCGCCGGGGCGCGGGTCGATATAAAGCAGCCCGCGCGAGCGGAGATGGTCCTGCACCAGCCCGATCAGGTCGGGCACGGCGGCGAAGCGCTCGCCGCGCATGGCGCCCAGGGCTCCGACGGCGCCCACCTGCCCTTGCAGGCGCGAGAGCGTCCAGTCGAGCCGGTCGATATTCTGCTCGGGCGAGATGCCGGTGAGCAGCGCCCATTCGCCCGGGTCGTTGATGGGATAGCCCGCGGGCTCCAGCGGGAGGGCCGAAAGCAGCTCCATCCCACGGGCGCGCGCACGGTCCAGCAGCCCGTCATTGCGGCTGGCATAGGGGCTGAAGGCAAGGCCGACGGCGCCGGGCAGGCGGCGGATCGCCTCGTCGGAAAAGCTCTCGGACAGACCCATGCCGCCCATCACGATGCCGATGCGCGGGCGCGTATCGCTTCGGTCGAAAGCGCGGGAATAGGCACGGACGGGCGTACGGCCATCGGGGCCGACGCGGGGCAACGGGCCATAGCGTCCTGCCTCTTGCAAGGCCGGATCTGGCGGCGCGATGGGGCGGTCGGGCTGGATGACGGCGCGCGCGGGCAAGGGCGGCGGGGTCGGCGCGTCGGGCAGCGGGGGGGCGGCGACAGGGGCCGGCGGGGCCGGTGCCACGGCCTGGGGCGCGGCGGGCGGTTCGGCAGAGGCAGGGGCTCGCGGCGCCTCGGCCTGCTCGATGCGGGCCGGCGGTTCAGCAGAAGGTTGGGTCGCCGAAGCAGGCTCGGACGGCTGGTCCGTCGCCGAACCCGGCTGCCCGGCGACGGCCGGCTGACCGCTCATCGCCGACGGGTTCGGTTGAGCGGACGCCACCGACTGGCTCGCCTCGCCAACCGCCGCTGACTGAGATTGACTGGCAGCCGCCGGTTGGGGCGGTGGGCCGAGCCGGTCGAGGGCGATGCCGCCCCCGGCCAGGCCAAGCCCGACAATCAACCAGAAAGCCCAGAGGGCTCGCCACCCCCCGGGCGGAGCGCGCATCGGTGTTCTGCCCGCCCTTGGCCGCTACTGGGCAGCGCGGCGCTGCGCGGGCTGGGCCGAGGCCCAGTCACGCAGGAAGCCGAGCGCCTGCTGGAGCTGGAAATCCGTCTCCGGCTTGGTCGGGTCGAAGGCAGGCGCCCCCTCGGCCGGCTGGGACTGTACCTTCTCGCGGATACCGGCCGGCAGGTTCAGCGGCGGCAGCGGCGGCGTCGGCACGCGCGCCGTATCCTCATGGCGGAGCGAGCGGCGAAGATCGGCCTCGCGATCACGCTGGGCCGAAGCATTGCTCGCATCGGTGCGCGTCGCCTGCACCTCGATATCTGGCTCGATACCTGTCGCCTGGATCGAGCGGCCCGACGGCGTGTAGTAACGCGCCGTGGTCAGGCGGATGGCGCCATTGCCCGGCAGCGGCATGACGGTCTGCACCGAGCCCTTGCCGAAGGATTTCTGGCCCATCAGCACCGCGCGGCGATGATCCTGCAGCGCGCCGGCCACGATCTCGCTGGCCGAGGCCGAGCCCGCATTGATCAGCACCACGACCGGGAGGCCGCCGGTGATATCGCCCGGCTTGGCGTTCCAGCGCTGCGAATCCTCGGGGCGGCGGGCGCGGGTCGAGACGATCTCGCCCTGCTCCAGGAAGTCATCCGACACCTGCACGGCCTGGTCGAGCAGCCCGCCCGGATTGTTGCGCAGGTCGAGGATGACGCCCTTCAGCGTGTTCCCGGCCTGGCGGCGCATCTCACTGATCGCCCGGCGCAGGCCCGCATCGGTCTGCTCGTTGAAAGAGGTGACGCGGACATAGGCCACGTCATTGCCCTCGAGCCGGAAGCGGACCACTTGCGGGCGGATTACGTCGCGGGTCAGGCTCAGGTCGATGGGCTTCTGCTCGCCCTCGCGCCGGATGGTGATCTTGATGGTCGAGCCGCGCTCGCCGCGCATCTGCTCGACGGCTTCCTGCAGCGTCAGCCCCTGCACGGAATTGCCGTTCAGGTGGGTGATGAGGTCGCCCGGCTTCACGCCCGCCTTGGCGGCCGGCGTATCGTCGATGGGCGAGATGACCTTGATATAGCCGCCTTCCTGCGTCACCTCGATGCCGAGGCCGCCGAATTCGCCGCGGGTCTGCACCTGCATGTCGCGGAAATTGCGCGCGTTCATGTAGCTGCTATGCGGGTCGAGGCCCTGGAGCATGCCGTTGATGGCATTCTCGATCGCGTCGCGGTCGTTGATCGGCTCAACGTAATCGGCGCGGACGCGCTCGAAGACGTCGGTGAAGAGATTGAGCATCCGATAGGTGTCGGAACGGCCCGAATCCTGCGCCCAGGCGGCGACGAGGGGGCCAACGATCAGTCCGGCGGCGAAAGCCGCGCCAATGCCAGCGAATTTGCCGATCTTGCGCGTCATGCGCGTGATGCTCCTGCTCCGCCGGTGTTCTGCCGGACGATCTTCACCCAAAGACGTCTCCAAACCATTAAAGGCAGGAAGATTCCCACTGTTCTAACGCTATCCGCAGGGGCAGCGCATCTTCAACTTGTCAGCCGGAGCGGAGGCGTCAACCCCAGACTCCGTAACATAGGCTCTCGTTCGCCCCACGAAGCGGCCTCCCGTCAGCTACGCCCGCCATACCACCCTTTCGGGTCGACGGGTTGACCATTCCGGCGCAATTCCACGTAAAGCGTCGCCTTTCCGCTGCCATCGCCGTCGAGAAGCCCCACCGGCTCCCCCGCCAGCACCCGCTGGCCCGTGGAGGCATCGAGCCGGTCGAGTCCCGCGAGCACGAAGTGGTAACCGCCGCCGCAATCGACGATCAGCAACTGGCCATAGGAGCGGAAAGTGCCGGCGAAGGCCGTCCGGCCCGTGCAGGGCGAGACGACGCGCGCGCCCGGCAGCGCCGCATAGGTCAGGCCGCGCGAGGGGCCGGCACTCGTATCGTCGCCCCAATCGCGCAGGATGCGGCCTGCGACGGGCGCGGCGCGGCCCTCGCGGGTCACGCGCGGCTGGGCGATCACCGGCTCGGGCTGCGGCGTGCGCTCGGCCTGGGCTTGCGCCTGGGCCTGCGAGTCGCGGCGGCGGGCTTCCTCCTCCTGGCGGCGGCGCGCCTCCGCCAATTCGCGGCGCCGTGCCTCGGCCGCCGCCCGGGCCTGGGCGCGTTCGAGCCGGTCCAGCGCCTCCTTGAGGTCGCCCGCGCGGGAGATCGCGGCCTCGGCGCGCCGATTGGCCTCGACTTCCCCTGCCCTCGCCTGCTGGCGCCGGGCGCGGGCCTCGGCCAGTTCCTGTTCAAGAAGAGCGACAGCGCGGCTCGCGGAAGCCCGCGCGTCGGCGAGGCGCCCGCGCTCCGCATCGGCCTGGGCGCGCAGGGCTTCGGCCTTGGCCTCGGCCTCGCGCAGGGCCTCGCCCTCGCGCTGGAGCTTTCGGCCCAGGCTGCGCAGAACAAGCGTGCCGCGCAGCGCATCCTCGGGCGGCGCGGGCAGCGCGAGCAGCGTCTCAGCGGGCCAGAGGGAAAGGCGCCGCATCACCGGCAGGAGCGGCGCCAGCGCATCGGCACGGCGCTTGGCCTCATCCTCGGCGGCAGCACGCGCGGCTTCGGCGGCCACGACGCGCTCGGTCGCAGCTTCCAGCGCCTGCTGCGCCTCGGCCGCGGCCTGGGCGGCCTTCACACGCTGTTCGGCGGCATCCTCTTCGGCGGCCTGGGCGGCTTCGCGCGCTTCGCGGCTCAGATCGGCGGCCTGACGCTCGGCCTGGGCGCGGGCTTCGGCGGCGCGCAGGCTCTCGCGCGTGGGTGCCTGGGCGAGCGCGGGTTGAAAGGCGAGGCAGAGCAGCGCCAAGCCGGCCCAAGGCCAGCGGCGCAGGCCGCGCCCCCCGCATGCGGACGGCCGATGCTCAGGTAAAGGCTGAGCCAAGTACCGCAAGTCCCCTGAATCCCCATCCCATTCTGCCAGATACTCCCCGCCGCGTCACTTTCCCATCGCATCGGGGGCATCGCAGCCGGGGAGGCGGAAAACTGTTACCCAGTGACTCTTTAGCGAAACCTTTACCCTCATGCGCTCTCATCGTCGGATCAGATGAGGAAGCTAGACAGCCATGACTGCCCGGATCGACTTTCGCGAGCGCCTTTCCTTTCTCGAGATCGATGACGAGGGCCGCAAGCTGCTGGCCGGCTTTCAGCCCGCCCTGAAAGAGGCGCTGCCGGGCATCCTGACGGATTTCTACAACCACCTCGCCCATTTCCCCGGCCCGAACTCGCTCTTCAAAAGCCCCGCCGCGCGTGAGCATGCGGCGAGTGCCCAGCTTACCCATTGGCTCCGCCTCTTCACGGCGCAATTCGATGAGGATTACGCCACCTCGGTGCGCGCGATAGGCCTCGCGCATAGCCGCATCGGGCTGGAGCCGCGCTGGTATCTGGGTGGCTACGGCTTCATTCTCGGCCGCCTCTCCGGCCTGGCCTGCGGCTTCCATGACAGCCGCTTCGGCGGCGCGGCCGCGCGCAGGAAGACGGCGGCCCTCATCGCGGTGATGAGCCGCGTGCTGCTGCTGGACATGGAACTCGCGATCTCGATCTATATCGAGGAGAACAAGGCCAGCTACGAACGTCGCCTGAGCGATCTCTCAAGCCGCTTCGAGCAAGAAGTGGTCTCGGCGATGGATGCCGTGGCCGGCAATGCGCGCAGCGTGCAGGCCGCAGCCCAGGGCATGAGCGGCGCGGTGGACGATACCAACCGGCAGTTGGCCGCCGCGACGGAAGGCTCGCGCATCGCGTCTGAGAATGTGAACGGCGTCGCCGGTGCCACCGAGGAATTGTCGGCCGCCATTGGCGAAGTCTCGGGCCAAGTCTCGCGCACGGCCACCGCCGCGCGGCAGGCGAGCGAGTCGGCGCGCGAGACCAACCGCTCGATGGAGGAGCTGATCGGGGCCGCGCAGCGCATCGGCGAAGTCATCGGCCTGATCAGCGGAATCGCGAAGCAGACCAATCTCCTGGCGCTGAACGCGACCATCGAGGCCGCGCGTGCGGGCGATGCCGGCAAGGGCTTCGCCGTCGTCGCCAGCGAGGTGAAGGCGCTCGCTGCGCAGACGGCGAAGGCGACGGAGGAAATCGCGGGACAGATCGCCTCGATCCAATCCGCGACCAATGCCACCGCCGAAACCATCGACGGCATCGGCACGATGATCCGCGACATGGACGACATCACCCAGGCCATCGCCGCCGCCGTGGAGCAGCAGCGCTCCACCACGCAGGAAATCGCGCGGAATGTCAGCGCGGCGGCGCTCGGTTCGCGTGACGTGGCGGAGAATATCGAGGGCGTCAGCCGCGGCGCGGAATCCTCGGGCCGCTCGGCGAATAACGTGCTGCGCCTCGCGCAGGAGATCACCGGGCAGAGCGACAGGATGCGCGAAAGCCTCAGCGGCTTCCTCCAGGCGCTGAAGGTGGCCTGAGCCGCGCGGGCGGCCTTGCCTGCATTGTGCGATATCCGCACAATGCAGCATGGACACCGCCACCAAGCCCGATCGCGACCATATGCTGGTGCTGGAGAAGGGCCTCGCCGTCATCGAGTGCTTCGACGGCAAGGGGGCGCTGACCGTCTCCGAGGTCGCCGCCCTCACCGGCCTCTCCCGCGCCGCCGCCCGCCGCTGCCTGCTGACGCTGGAGCGGCTGCATTACGCCCGCTCGGACGGGAAGGCCTATCGCCTCGCGCCCCGCGTGCTGCGGCTGGGCTATGCCTATCTCTCGGAAAGCGCCCTGCCGCAGCTGATCCAGCCGGTGCTCGACCGGGTGAGCGCCACGCTGAACGAAAGCTGCTCGGCGGCGGTGCTGGAGGATGACGAGATCCTCTACATCGCCCGGGCGGCCTCAGCCGAGCGGGTGATCGCGGTGGATCTCCGCGTGGGCGCCCGCCTGCCGGCCTTCTGCACCTCGATGGGCCGTGTGCTGCTCGCGGCCATGCCGAGCGCCGAGGCCGGGGCGCTGCTGCGCGCCAAGCCCCTGCCCCGCCGCACGCCCTTCACGCTCACCGATCCGGAGGCGGTGCTGGAGGAAATCGGCCGCGTTGCCGAACAGGGCTATTCCGTGGTGGAGCAGGAGCTGGACCACGGGCTGGTTTCGCTCGCCGTGCCGGTGATCGATGCCGGCGGCAATGTCGTCGCCGCGCTGAATCTCGGCATGCAGGCTGCCCGCGCCACGCCGGAGCGCCTGCTCAACCAGGCGCTGCCGCACCTCCTGCGCGCCCAGGCGGAATTGCGGCCGCTGCTGAAGGGCTGAGCGGCCTCGCGGGCCGACGGAACCGGCTCTAGGCGAAGAGCCCCTTCATCCAGGCCCCCGCCTGCGTCGCCGAGCGCCGGGCGGCGCCGACCTCCTCCTGCGCGCGCAGGAAGCCATGCGTCGTGCCCGGGAAGAGCTCCTTCGTCAGGGCCACGCCCGCCGCCTCGAACCGCGCGGCCATGGCGTGGTTCTCGCTCGCCAGCACATCGAGCTGGGCGATGTGCAGCAGTGTCGGCGGCAGCCGCGAAAGCGCCTCGGTCGAGGCCCGGAGCGGCGAAGCAATGGGGTTCAGCCGGTCCGCCGGGCGCGGGCAATAGGCCTCCCAATAGAAGCTCATCCGCTCGCGGGTGAGGCCGAAGCCCGTCTCATAATCGCGATAGCTCGGCGTCTCGAGATCGGCGTCGAACACGCCGTAATTCAGCAGCAGGCCCGAAAGGCGAAGCGCAGGGTCCGTCTCCTGCAGCAACAGCGTCGCCCCGAGCGCCAGGTTCGCCCCGGCGGAGTCGCCGCCCAGGATGACGCGCTCGGTATCGAAGCCGAGCGAGGCGCCCTCCTCCTTCACCCAGCGGACGATCCCGGCCGTCTCCTCGATGGCCTGGGGGAAGACGGCCTCGGGCGAAAGCGCGTAATCCGGCCCCAGCACGGCGAAGCCCGAGGCCGCGGCATATTCGCGCATCAGCCGGTCATGCGTATCGATGCTGGCCCAGACCCAGCCGCCGCCATGGACATAGATCAGCACCGGCACCGGCCCCTGCGCGCCTTGCGGGATATGCAGCCGGCACTGCATCCGCCGCCCGCGCACCAGCACCCAGACGTCGCGGCTCTCGGCCATGACCGGCCCGCCCTGGGAAAGCGGCAGGTTCAGCGCCTCGTTCAGGGCCCGGGCCTTGTCGAAGGGCTTTTCCATGACGATCGGCGGCATGCCCTTGGCCACCTGGTCCATCCGCCGGGTGAAGGCGAGCATCTCCGGGTCCCAGGTGACGTCCTGCGGGGAAAGCGGGGGCATGGCGGTTCCTTGATCTCGTTCGGGCTCAGTCCAGCGTGGTCAGGGCCCTTTCGCAACCCCACCCTGCCGAACTGGCCGTTGAACAGGGCGCCAGCAAGGGGCAGGTTGCCTGGGCGATGGCCCTGCCAGTCACCCTCACGCCCCGGCGCGACCCCGGCTTCCGCGAGACGGCGCTCTTCCGCCCGGAAAGCCTCGTGCTTCTCGCCGATCCGGCGTTGGATATGAGCGCAGTCCTCGCCGCGAATATCGCCGAGGGCGGGTTCAAGGGCCCCTGCTACATCATCGGCATGGAAGCGCCGGGCTTCACCCCGCTCGGCGATATCGACGAACTGCCGCCGGGCATCGACCTCGCGGTGCTGAACCTCGCGCCCGAGGCGCTGGAGCCCGCCATGGCGGCGCTGGCCGCACGGGGCTGCCGCTCGGGCATCGTGCCGGGCTCGGCGCCGGATCTCGCCGGGATGATCGCCCGCACCGGGCTGCGCGTGCTGGGCCAGGGCAGTTTTGGCCTCTGCGTGCCATCGATCGGGCTGAATGCCAGCCTCGCGCATCTGCCGCCGCGTAAGGGCCGGCTCGCGCTGGTCAGCCAATCCGCCGCCCTCGCGCGCGCGGTGCTGGATTGGGCCGAGGCCGAGGCGGTGGGCTTCAGCCACATCATCGGCATCGGCGGCAATGCCAATCTCGGCTTCGCGCCGACGCTCGACTGGCTGGCGCGGGATGCCGGGACCGGCGCGGTGCTGCTCGATATCCGCCGCATCCGCAACCGGCGCCTCTTCATCTCGGCCGCCCGCGCGACGGCTCGCACCCGCCCCGTCGTCGCCATCCGCCCTGGCGGGCGCATCGATGATGACGGCGGCTCGGCCGAGGCGGTGATGATCGCGGCCCTGCGCCGCGCGGGTGTGCTCACCGTCGATGGGCTGGAGGATCTGCTGGCCGCCGCCGAGACGCTGGGCCGCAGCCGCACTGTGCGCCGCCCCACCCGCCCCGCCGGGACCGAGGCGCTGCGGGGCGATCGGGTGGCCATCGTCGCCAATGGCACCGCCCCCGCCCAGCTCGCCGCCGATGCGCTGGTGAAGGGCGGCGGGCGCCTCGCGACCCTGTCGGAGCCGAGCCGCGCCGCGCTGGCCGTCGCCCTGCCGCCGGAATTCCCCCGGACCAACCCGATGATCCTGCCGCCGGGCAGCAGCACCCGGCTGGGCGAGGCCGCGGTGGCGCTGGCCGCCCTGGCCGAGATCGACACGGTGGTCGCCCTGCATGCGCCCATTCCGCGTGAGAATGGCGGGTTGGCGGCGCAGACCGTCATCGCAGCCGCCAAGGCCACGAGGGGCGCGCCGGTGCTGGTGGGTTGGCTCGGCCAGGCGACCGCAGGGCCGCAGCGCAGGCTTCTCGCCGAGGCCGGCACGGCCGTTTTCGCCACGCCCGAGGCCGCCATCCGTGGCGCTCTGCATCTGGCGCAGGACCGGCGGAACCGCGCCACCGCCGCCGAGCTTCCTTCCCGCGAGGTGCTGGCCCTTGCGCCGGATCGCGCCGCCGTCACGCGGATTTTCGCCCATGTCCGCGCCGAGGGCCGGCTGAAGCTGAGCGAGGCGGAGGCGCTGGCCGTCTTCGCCGCCTATGGCGTGCCGACCATCCAGGGCGAGACGGCCCGCACGCCCGAGGAAGCGGCCACGGCGGCCGACCGGCTGAGCTATCCCGTCGCGGTGAAGCTCCTCTCGCCCGACCTGCCGCGCAAGACAGAGGTGGGCGGCGTCACGCTCAGCCTGCGCAGCCCGGCCGAGGTGCTGGAGGCGGCCGAGACCATGGCCGCGCGGCTGGGGCGCGAACGCCCCGAGGCGAGGCTCGACGGTTTTCTCGTCCAGCGCATGGCCGGCAGGGGACATGAGCTGCGCCTTCGGCTCGATGATGACCCAATGTTCGGCCCCTATATCGGCTTCGGTCGTGGCGGGACCTTTCCGGGGCTGAACCAGGACGAGTCCATCGAGCTTCCGCCGCTGAACCGTGCCCTGGCCACCGGCATCATCCGCCGCTCGCGGCTGCTCAGGCTGCTGGAGGGCTATCGCGACTGGCCGGCCGTCGATCTCCTCGCCATCGCCGATACGCTGGTGCGCCTCTCGCAGTTGGCGATCGATTTTCCTGAAATCGCCAGCAGCATCGTCAATCCGCTGCTGGCCGATGCGCGGGGCGTGCTGGCGCTGGATGCCATCATGGAGCTGCGGCCGGCGGGCGAGCGCGCTTCGCTCTCCATCCCGCCCTATCCGGCCGAGCTGGCCCAGCCCTGGGTGGCGAAGAACGGCGCGCGCCTGCTCGTCCGCCCGATCCGTCCCGAGGATGCCGAGGCCCAGGCCGCCGCTTTCGCGAGGTTGCGCCCCGAGGATGTGCGCTGGCGTTTCTTCAGCCAGATCCGCGAACTTTCGCCAGAACAGATCGCGCGCCTGACGCAGATCGACTACGAGCGCGAGATGGCCTTCATCGCCGTGGAGAGCGTGCCGGGCGAGCCCGACCGCACCGCCGGCACCGCGCGGCTGGTGCTGGAACCCGGCTCGGCGGGCGGCGAATTCGCCGTTGTGGTGGACCCGGACTGGAAGGGCCAGGGGCTCGGCAGCCATCTCATGCGCCGGCTCATCGACTGGGGCCGCGCGCAGGGCCTCACGCATATGGCCGGCCAAGTGCTGGCCGATAACGCGCCCATGCTGGCCTTCATGCGCTCGCTCGGCTTCACCATCCGCCGCCTGCCGGAGGATGAGGAGCTTTGCGAGGCGCGGCTGGAGCTTCAGCCTGGCTAGCGCAGCAGCTCCAGCGTCCGTTTGTCCCTTTCGCCGCCGCAGAACTTCTCGAGCGCGGCGTCATAGGGGCCGCCCGGCGTGACGATGTCGAAAAGCGTCATGCAGGAGCGGAATTTCATATCGTCCGGCGAGCCGAAAATCGCGTGCAGCGAGGGCTCGCCGCAATCCAGCACGGCACGCGTGCAATCGAGCAGGCGTGGGCCCAGCACGGGATGGGCGGCGTAATCCTCCGCCTCGCCCAGGCCCTCGAGCCCGTAGAATTGCGCCGTCGAGGAAATGCCGAGGCCGCGTAGCTGCGGGAAGATGAACCACATCCAATGCGTTCGCTTCCGCCCCGCCCGCAACTCCTCCAGCACGGTCGCGATGACCGGCGCCTGGGCGGTGACGAAGCGGTCGAGGCTGGAAGCGTCGCTCATCCTCTCAGGCCCCCAGCATCTGGCCGCCATCGACGACGAGCGTCTGCCCCGTCACCCAGCTCGCGAGCGGGGAGCAGAGGAAGAGCGCCGCCGAGGCGATTTCCTCGGGATGGCCGAGCCGGCCGAAGGGGATGGAGCCCAGCACCTTGTTGTAGAGCGGCGCATTGTCGCTTTTGCGCTTTTCCCAGGAGCCGCCGGGAAACTCGATGGAGCCGGGCGCGATGGCATTCACCCGGATGCCCTTATTCGCATACATCGCGGCCTGGCTCGAGGTGTAGTTGATCAGCAGCGCCTTCACCGCGGCATAGGCGGGGCTGCGGACGGAGGGCTTCAGCCCCGAGATCGAGCTGATATTGAGGATGCAGCCTTTCGAATTCTCCAGGAAATCCAGCGCGGCGCGGCTCGCGCGCACGGTGGCCATGACATCGACAGAGAGGCCGAGGGCCCAGCCCGCCTCATCGTCAATGGAGCCGAAACCCGAGGCGTTGTTGACCAGCACATCGACGCCGCCGAGGAAGCCCGCCGCCTTGCCCACCCAGTCGATCACCGCCGGGCCCTCGCCCAGATCGAGCGAGGTGGTATGGGCGCGGACGCCCAGCGCCTCGATCTCGGCCGCCGCCGAAGCGAGGGAATCCGCCCCGCGCGCGCAGAGTGCCACATCGGCCCCGCCCGCCGCGAAAGCCAGGGCGATGGAGCGCCCGATACCCCTGCTGCCGCCTGCGACCAGCACGCGCTTGCCCGCGAAGGCGCCCTTGAAGGCGGCGGCGGTATTGAAGGCCATGCCTGTTTCTCCTGTCATGCCCCAAGGCTGGGGGCCCGGATGCTGGATGGCAAGACCGCGCGGGAACACGCTTCGTTAAACTCTCGCCGATAGGCTTCCCGCAGTGTCCCTTCGGAAGAAGCCCATGCGAAACCTCGTTCAGAACCTCAAGATCCGCAGCAAGATCATAGCGGCCTTCGCCATGGTCCTTGCTGTCGCCGGCATGCTCGGCGCCTTCTCCATCACCCGCCTCGGCGAGGTGACGGAATCCGCGCGTGACGTGGCCTATAACTGGCTGCCCTCCGCGCATGTGCTCGGCGATCTCAACGGCGAGTTCGAAAAGCTGCGCGCCCGTGAGTCGCAACTCATCATCGCGCCGCCGGACCGGGTGGAGCCGCGCGCCAAGCTCGTCGAGGACAGCATCGGCCTCGTCGACAAGGCGATCCGGACCTATGTGACGATGGTCGAGGATGGCGAGGAGAAGAAGCTCGCCGCCACGGTCGAGACGACCTGGGCGGCCTATGCCGACCTGGCCAGGCGCATCGCCGCGGCGGGCCGCGCGAATGACATGAAGCTGGCCTATGACCTGGAATTCGGCCCCGCCAATGAGCAGCTCGGCAAGGTCCGCGCGGCGATCCAGGCGGTGCGCAACTTCCAGATGGCCGGCGGCCGCCAGGTTGCCAATAACGGCGTGGAACTCGGCCAATCCGCCCGGCTCTGGATCGGCGGCGCGCTCGCCCTGACGGCGCTGATCTGCGCACTCGTGGGCCTCGCCCTGGTGCGCGGCATCTCCAGCCCCATCATGGCGATGACGGGCGCGATGGAGCGCCTCGCCAGGAAGGACATGACGGTCGAGATCCCCGGCACGGGCCGTGGCGACGAGATCGGCGGCATGGCCGGCGCGGTGAAGGTCTTCAAGGACAATATGGTCCTGGCCGACAAGCTCGCCGCCGAGCAGGAAGCGGCCCGCGCCTCCCGCGAGAAGCGCGGCCAGCATCTCGAAGGGCTGGTGAGGCAGTTCGAGAGCCGGGTGGGCCAGATGGTCGGCGTGCTCTCCTCCGCCTCGACGGAGCTGGAGGCCACGGCGCGCGCCATGTCCACCACGGCGCAGCAGACCAATGGTCAGGCGGGCGAAGTCGCCTCCGCCGCCGAACAGGCCGCGAGCGGCATCCATACCGTCGCCTCGGCGGCGGAGGAGCTGACGGCCTCGATCGGTGAGATCAGCCGCCAAGTCAGCCAGGCCTCGGGCGTGGCCGGCAAGGCCGTGGATAATGCCCGCCAGACGGACGCGACGGTGCGTGCCCTTGCCGAAGGCGCGAACCGCATCGGTGAGGTCGTGGGCCTCATCAACTCCATCGCAGGCCAGACCAACCTGCTCGCGCTGAACGCGACCATCGAGGCGGCGCGGGCCGGTGAGGCGGGCAAGGGCTTCGCGGTCGTGGCCTCGGAGGTGAAGAGCCTCGCTGCCCAGACGGCCAAGGCCACCGAGGAAATCGGCGCCCAGATCAACCAGATCCAGGCCGCGACGCAGCAGGCGGTGGCCGCGATCAACGGCATCGCAAGCACCATCGACGAGGTGAGCAGCATCACGGTGACCATCGCGGCCGCCGTGGAGCAGCAGGCGGCGGCGACGGGCGAGATCGCGCGTACGGTGCAGCAGACGGCCCAGGCCACCTCGGCGGTCACGCAGAATATCGGCTCGGTCAGCCGGGGCGCCAATGATACCGGCGCCGCGGCCTCTCAGGTGCTCTCGGCGGCCTCGGAACTTTCCCGCCAGTCCGAGCAGCTGACCGGCGAGGTGACGAGCTTCGTGACGGAGGTGCGCGCCGCCTGACGGCCAGCACCGCCGCGATTGCCCCTTGGCGTGGCGGGCCGGAACCCCTACTTCCCGGCCCGCCATGTCCCGCTCCCGTCTCTGGCTGAACAGCCTCTTCGTCGATCACGCCATCCTGCGCACCGTCTGGCGCAACTGGGGCGTTGTCGCGCCGGGGCGGCTCTATCGCTCCAACCACCCTCTACCGTGGCAGGTGGAGAGCGCGGTGAAGCGCTTCGGCATCCGCACCATCATCAATCTGCGCGGCGAGCGGCCCGATTGCGGCTCGGACGTGCTGGGGCGGGAAGCTGCGCGCAAGGTCGGCATCGTCCAGATCGACGCGCCCTTCGAGAGCCGCGGCGCGCCCCATAAGGACCGCATCCTGCGCCTCGTCGAGATCCTGAAGACGGCGCAGGAGCCCATCCTCATCCACTGCAAGTCCGGCGCCGACCGCACCGGGCTCATCGCGGCGCTCTGGCTCCTGCTGCAGGGCCGGCCGGTGGAAGAGGCGATGAAGCAGCTCACCCTCGCCCATGGCCATGTGAAGCAGGCCAGGACGGGCATCCTGGACGCATTCTTCGCCCTCTATGCCGCCCATTACCGCCGCGCGCCCAAGCCCTTCCTGGACTGGCTGCGCGAGGATTACGACGAGGCGGCCCTCAAGCGCGATTTCCGTAGCCAGGGCTGGGCCGACCGCCTGGTGGACGGCTTCCTGCGCCGAGAGTAACGCGGGCCAGAACTTCTCCCGAGCCCCCTTCCCGTCCGTTCTCCCAGGAGTAAGCTCCGGGGATCGTTTCGTGACGTGAGGATAGGTCCATGGCTGGCGTGTATTGGTTCGAAGGCAAGTGGTATGACGAGGAGCCGAAGGTTCTCGGCCCCATGGACCATGCTTTCTGGCTCGGCTCGGTGATTTTCGACGGCGCCCGCGCCATCAAGGGCTTGGTCCCCGATCTCGACCGCCATTGCCAGCGTGCCGTCCGCTCCGCCCGCAACATGGGCATGGACCCGAAGATCACCGCCGAGGAAATCGAGGGCCTGTGCCGCGAGGCCGTGCGCAAGATGGGCGCCGAGGCGGAACTCTACATCCGCCCGATGTTCTTCATCCGCAAGGGCCTGGGCGCCGCCTTCCCCGACCCGAGCAGCACCACCTTCATCCTGGCCGTCTATGACGCCCCGCTGCCGCCGCCGACGGGCTTCTCGGCCTGCCACGTCTCGCAGCGCCGCCCGGCGCCGAATATGGCGCCCACCGATGCCAAGGCCTCGGCGCTCTACCCCAATTCCTCGCGCGCCGTCGCCGAGGCCAAAGAAAAGGGCTTCGACAACGCTATCCTGCTCGATTTCGAGGGCAATGTGGCCGAATTCGCCACCTCCAACGTCATCGCGGTGAAGAATGGCGTGGTCTTCACGCCCAAGCCGAACAACACCTTCCTGGCAGGCATCACCCGCCTGCGGGTGCTCGAGCTGCTGCGCAACGCGGGCTATCAGGTCGAGGAACGCTCGGTGAAGCCCGAGGAGCTGGACGATGCGGACGAGATTTTCTCGGTCGGCAATTTCGCCAAGGTGACGCCCTGCACGCGCTTCGGCGCGCGCAATCTCCAGCCGGGCCCGGTCTATAACGCCGCCCGCAAGGCCTATTTCGACTGGGCCGAGGAAAACAGCCGCCTTCTGCCGAAGGCGGGCTGAACACCCTGAGGGCCGGCCCCACGGCCGGCCCGCACCTCAGACCGGCTCGGTCACGCCCAGCGCGGCCAGAACCTCGCCTTCGGCGATGGCGGCACCCCGCGTGCGCGCGCCCCAGGTCGCGGCGCCGATATGCGGCGTCAGCACCACATTCGGCAGGGCCGCGAGCCGCTCCGGCACGCCCGGCTCGCCTTCCACCACATCGAGCCCGGCTGCCGCGATCACGCCCTTCTCCAGGGCCTCGATCAGCGCCTCGGTATCGACCAGCGTGCCGCGCCCGATATTGATCAGCGTGCCCTCGGCGCCCAGCGCCTCAAGCTCCGCCTTGCCGATCAGGTGCTTCATCCCCGCCCCGCCCGGCAGCGCCAGGACGAGGAAATCCGAGACGGCGGCCAGGGCCTTGAGGTCCGGCAGCAGCTCATAGCCCAGCCCTTCGGCCGAGGCGCGGTGGAGGCCCACGACCTTCATCTTGAAGGCCTCGGCGCGCGCCGCGATGGCCTTGCCGATGCGGCCCGAAATGCCCGCGATGCCCATGGTCGCGCCCACCAGGCTGCGGCCCGGTGCCCAGCGCTTGGTCTTCCATTCGCTGCGCGCGAAGGCATCGGCGCGGACGAGAGAGCGCGCGGTCATGAGCGTGAGGGCCAGGGTCAGGTCCGCCACGTCATCCGTCACGGCCTCGCCGATGGGGCGCAGGGTGATGCCGCGCGCGGCCATGGCCGCCTGGTCATGCTTGTCGAGCCCGGCGCCGGTCGAGATCACGCGCCGCAGGGCCGGAAGCTGGGCAATGACGCTCGCATCGCAGCCGAGCCCGGCATTGGTGACGAGAATTTCGATCGCGCCCCGCTCCGCCTCGCTCAGCGTGCCGATGGTCGAGGGGCCGCCGGGCAATTCGCGCAGCTCGCCCATCTCGGCGATGCGCGGCAGGCGGACGCCTTGCAGCACGGGGTAGAAGAGAACGCGGGGCAGAGAGGGCATGCGCAATCCATCCGATCAATTCGATGCGTTTTGGCGAAGCAAGAAACACGCCTCGGCGCGGCTTGCGAAGACCGGATGGCGTTACATCAGCGATAGATCGCCGTTTCCACCGGCCCCCTGCCGCGCACCACGCCGCGATACATGCCCGAAGTGCCGAAGGCCATGCCGACCCCGCCCTGCGCATCGACCACGATGAGCCCGCCGCTGCCCTCCTGCGCCGGCACGAGGCGCAGCGCCACTTCCTCAGCGGCTTCCTGGGCCGTCATGCCGCGATAGCGGATGAGGGAGGCCACCTGATGCGCCGCAGCACAACGGATGAAGGCCTCGCCCTTGCCGGTGCATGAAACGGCGCAGGTCTCGTCCTCGGCCCAGGTGCCGGCGCCGATCAGCGGGGTATCGCCGACGCGGCCGTTCATCTTGTTCGTCATGCCGCCCGTGGAGGTCGCGGCGGCCAGATGCCCCTGGGCATCGATCGCGACCGCACCCACCGTGCCCATGCGCGACTTTTCGGGCAGCCGCACGTCATGGTCGAGCGCGATGCGCTGCGTCCGGATCGCCTCCTCCAGCTGGGCCTGGCGATGGGGCGTGATGAAATAGGCCGGCTCGACCATTTCCAGCCCCTGCCCGGCCGCGAAGTCATCGGCGGCCGGGCCGATCAGCAGCAGATGCGGCGTGGCGCGCATCACGGCGGCGGCGGCCTTCACCGGATTGCGCACCCGCGTCACTCCCGCGACGGCGCCAGCACGGCCGGTGGCGCCGTCCATGATCGAGGCATCGAGCTCCGCCGTGCCGTTGCGGGTCAACGTCGCGCCGCGGCCGGCATTGAAGAGCGGGTCATCCTCCAGCGTCTCCACGGCCGCCATCACCGCCGCGAAAGCCGTCCCGCCGCCCATGAGCACGGCCCGCCCCGCCTCGAGTGCGGCGGCCAGCCCGGCGCGATAGGCGGCTTCCTTGGCCGGGGTCATTTCCTGGGCGGTGATGGTGCCGGCACCGCCATGGATGACGAGAGTGGGGGTCATGGTCACGATCTTCATCCGTCCGAGCTTGCCAGACCCTGCTGGCGCGAAAAGGGGGCGAGAAGGAGGCGGAAAGGTGACGTTTGGTTACCCTGGATTTCGGCATCCATCCAGCGCCGACACCGTTCTTGACTTCATTCGGCAATAAAACCGACGCCAAGACGTCATCGATCGCGTCTAGGGATGCGCCCGAACCGCCCGCCGGAACGGACTATCCCCATGCGCCGCCTGCCGCTCGCCGCAGCCGCCCTTCTAATGCTGACGACCCTGGCGGGTGCTCAGACCGCCGCCCAGACGCCCGGCGCGTCCCGCACCAAGCTCGTGGTCTACACGGCGCTGGAGAACGAGCAGCTCGCCCCGCTCAAGGCCGCCGCCGAGGCGGCGCTGAAGGATATCGACATCGCCTGGGTGCGGGATTCCACCGGCATCATCACCGCCCGCCTCATCGCCGAGCGCCAGAATCCGCGCGCCGACCTCATCTGGGGGCTTTCGGTTTTCTCCATGCTGCAAATGGAGAAGCTCGGCATGCTGGAGGGCTATACCCCCGTCGGCGCCGCCGCGCTGCGGCCCAATATGCGCTCCGAACGCCGCCCCATGACCTGGGCGGGCATGGACGCTTTCGTCGCCGCCATCTGCTTCAACACCATCCTCGCCTCGCGCCTCGGCCTGCCCCGGCCGGAGACCTGGGCTGATCTGCTCAAGCCCGCCTATCGCGGCCTGATCGCCATGCCCAACCCCGCCTCCTCCGGCACCGGCTTCCTCACCATCGCGGGCTGGATGAGCGGCATGGGCCCGCAAGCCGCGTGGGATTACATGGATCGGCTGGACGCCAATATCGCCGTCTACAGCCATTCCGGCAGCGCGCCCTGCAACAATGCGGCCCGCGGCGAATACGCGATCGGCCTCAGCTTCGACATGCGCGCCGTGACGCTGAGGAACCAGGGCGGGCCGCTCGATATCGTCGTGCCCAGCGATGGCGTCGGCTATGATCTCGAAGCGGTCGCGATCCCGCGGGGGGCACCCCATCCGTCGGCGGCGCGGCGGCTCGCGGATTTCGCTGTCGGCCCCGTCGCCATGGCGGAATACGGCCGGTTCTACGCCCTGCTCGCCCTGCCCGGAATCGCGCCCTCGGTGCCGAATTATCCGCCGGAATTTTCGCAGCGCCTCGTGGCGCTCGATTATCGCGCCATCGCCAATGATCGAGACGCCATCATCCGCGAATGGATGCGCCGTTTCGACGGCCGGCCGGCGCGGGGGCGATAGGATGGCACTCGGCCTCGGCACCCGCCTGATCGCCGCCCGCAGCGGCGGCCCCGTCATCCCGGGCGAGCCCTATCTCACAGTGCGGCACCTCCATAAGCGCTTCGGCCGTTTCGAGGCGCTGCGCGATGTCAGCCTCACGGTGAATGCGGGCGAGTTCGTCTGCTTCCTGGGCCCCTCCGGCTGCGGCAAGACCACGCTGCTCCGCGCCATCGCGGGGCTCGACCAGGCGAGCGCGGGGCGCATCGACCAGGGTGGGCGCGACATCACCTATCTGCCGCCGGCGCAGCGCGATTTCGGCATCGTCTTCCAATCCTACGCGCTTTTCCCGAACCTCACCGTCGCGCAGAACATCGCCTACGGGCTGCATGGCCGCGAATGGCCCAAGGCGCGGCGGGAGGACCGGGTGCATGAGTTGCTCGACCTCGTGAGCCTCGCCAGCCATGCGCATAAGTACCCCGCCGAGATTTCCGGCGGGCAGCAACAGCGCGTAGCCCTGGCCCGCGCCCTGGCGCCCGAGCCCAATCTGCTGCTGCTCGACGAGCCGCTCTCCTCGCTTGATGCCGTGGTGCGGCAGATCCTGCGGCAGGAATTGCGCTCCCTCCAGCGGCGGCTCGGCATCACCACCATCATGGTCACCCATGACCAGGAGGAGGCGATGAGCGTGGCCGACCGCATCCTCGTGATGAGCAATGGCCGGGTCGAGCAGATGGGCACGCCTGAGGAGATCTATCGCCGCCCCGCCAGCGCCTTCATCGCCGATTTCATCGGCCGTTCCTCGGATTTCGAGGCCGTGGTGGAAGGCGATAGCCTGCGCGCGACGACCGGCCATCGCATCCCCGCCGCGACCGGGCTGAAAGACGGCACGGCGCTGCGCGTCTTCCTCCGCCCGGAGGACGTGATCCTGGGGCCCGATGCGGAGCGCCGCCGGGGCTTCATGAGCATGCAGGTGACGGCACTCGAATATCTCGGCCCCGTCTGCCGACTCACGCTGGAGAATGGCCGGCTCGATCTCGAGGCTGATGCCAGCCCCGACGAAGTCCGCTCCCTCGACGCTTATCCCGGCGCGGCGCTGAGCGTGGCGCTGCCCGCCGAGCGCCTCATCCTCTTCCCGCTATGAGTGATCTCAGCCCCACCGCCACCCGGCGCGGCCCGCTTCTCTCCGCCGATGAGCGGCTGCTGATCCTGCTGCGCTGGCTGGGCCTGGCCTTCCTGGCCATCGCCTTCCTGGCCCCCGTGGCACTGATCCTCGGGCGGGCGATGCAGGATATGGAGGGGGATTTCACCGGCCTCGCCAATATCATCGCCTTGCTGGAAAGCCCGGCTCTGGCGCGTTCGGTCTGGAACAGCGTCTGGACCGGCGCGGTGACGGTGCTGATCGTCGTCCCTCTCGCCTTCATCCAGGCCTATGCGCTCACGCGTGCGCATATTCCGGGCAAGCGCTTCTTCCGGGCGGTGATGCTGGTGCCGATCCTCGCCCCCTCGCTGCTGCCGGCCCTCGCGCTGATCTATCTCTTCGGCAATCAGGGCCTGCTCAAACCGCTGCTTCTGGGCGGCAGCATCTATGGGCCAGGCGGTATCGTCATCGCCCAGTGCTTCTATACCTTCCCCCATGCCGCGCTCATTCTCGGCGTGGCGCTCTCCCATGCCGATGCCCGGCTCTACGAAGCGGCCGATGTGCTCAAGGCCGGGCCCTGGCGGCGCTTCGCCACCATCACTCTGCCCAGCGCGGGCTATGGGCTGGTGGCGGCGGCCATGGTGGTCTTCGCCCTGGTGGTGACGGATTTCGGCATTCCCAAGGTGATCGGCGGGCAGTTCGACGTGCTGGCCACCGATGTCTACAAGCAGGTGGTCGGGCTGCAGGACGTGAATATGGGCGCGACGGTCGGGCTGGCCCTGCTCCTGCCCGCCTTCGCCGCCTTCCTGGCCGAGAGCTGGACCCGCCGGCGCCGCACCGGCACGCTCTCCGGCCGCGCCGTGCCGCTGACCCCGCGCCCCCGCCCGGCGCGGGATGTGCCGCTCTTCCTCGCCTGCGCCGCCATCGCGGGGCTGCTTCTCGCGATCACGGGCGTCGCCTTCTGGGGCAGCCTGGTCCGCTACTGGCCATGGAACCTGGAGCTGACCTTCGAGAGCTATGACTTCGCCCGTTTCGATGCCGATGGCTGGGGCGCGGTCTGGACCTCGCTCCGCCTGGCCACGGGGGCGGCGCTGCTGGGCACGCCGGTCGTCTTCATCATCGCCTATGCGATCGAACGGGGCCCGGCGGGCAGCCGGCTCAGGCCCCTTCTCTCGCTGATCGCGACCCTGCCGCTGGCCATTCCCGGCCTGGTGCTGGGCCTGGGCTATATCCTCTTCTTCAACCATCCGGCCAATCCGCTGAACCTCCTCTACGGAAGCTTGGCCCTCCTGATGCTTAACTGCGTGACGCATTTCTACAGCGTGGCGCATCTCACCGCCTCGACCGCGATACGGCGGCTCGACCCGGAATTCGAGGCCGTGGGGGCCAGCCTCAAGGTGCCGCTCTGGCGCACCTTCGGGCTGGTCACGCTGCCCATCTGCCTGCCGGCCATCCTGGATATCGCGGTCTATCTTTTCGTGAACGCCATGACGACGGTGAGCGCCGTGATCTTCCTTTACGGCCCCGGCACCAAGCCGGCCTCCGTCGCGGTGCTGCAGATGGACGAGGCCGGGCAGGCCAGCGCGGCGGCGGCCATGGCCTGCACCATCCTGGCCGTGACGAGCGCCGTCAAAATCCTGCAGGTGGCGGCCAGCGGCCTGGTGGACCGCCTGACGCAAGGCTGGCGCCAGCGCCGAACCGCTTGACGCCCCGCCCGCCAGGCCCGAAACAGCCAGGCATGCAACGCGTCCTCTCGGGCATCCAGCCCTCCGGCATCCCCACCCTCGGCAACTACCTCGGCGCCATCCGCAATTGGGTGCCGATGCAGGACGACCACGAATGCCTCTTCTGCGTGGTGGACCTGCACGCCATCACGGCGGTCTTCCAGGAGCCCGAGGTGCTGCGCCGGCAGACGCGCGAGATGGCCGCGGCCCTGATCGCCTGCGGCATCGACCCCGACCGCTGCACCCTCTTCGTGCAGAGCCACGTCCATGCGCATCACCGCCTGGCCTGGATCTTCAACAACGTGGTGCGGATGGGCTGGCTCAACCGCATGACGCAGTTCAAGGACAAGGCCGGCAAGGACCGCGAGAACGTCTCGGCCGGGCTCTTCATCTATCCCGCGCTGATGGCCGCCGACATCCTGGTCTACAAGGCGACCAAGGTGCCCGTGGGCGATGACCAGAAGCAGCATCTGGAACTCACCAACGACATCGCCCAGAAGTTCAACCACGATTATGGCGTGGACTATTTCCCCCAGGTCGAGGCGCTGATCCAGGGCGTGGCCGCGCGCGTGATGAGCCTGCGCGACGGCACGAAGAAAATGAGCAAGTCCGACCCTTCGGACCAGTCGCGCATCAACCTCACCGACGATGCCGATACGATCGCGAACAAGATCAAGCGCGCCAAGACCGACCCGGAACCCCTGCCCGAGCATGTCTCGGGCCTGGAGGGCCGGCCGGAGGCGCGGAACCTCGTCGGCATTCTCGCCGCCATCACCGGCACCACGCCGGAAGGCGTGCTGCGCGAGCATGGCGGCCAGGGCTTCGGCAGCTTCAAGGGCGTGTTGACCGACGCGCTGGTCTCGCATCTGGAGCCGATCCAGAAGCGCATGCAGCACCTGCTGACTGACCCCAACGCGCTGGACCTGCTCCTGCGCAAGGGCGCCGATCGCGCCTCCAGCATCGCGGACCCGATCGCCGATGAGGTCGAGCGGATGGTGGGCTTCCTGCCGCGCCGCTGAAGGCCAGGATTGTCAGGAAAGGCCGGTCATCCTTCGGGATGGCCGGTTTTTTGTGTCCTTTTGTCGGGAAAGAAACGGAGCCTTTACCAGTCTCGCGTCATCTGGAGCCCAACTCGCGCTGAAAACTCAGGCACAGGGCCGGGCGGCGCGTCAGGGACAGATAAAATGGCAGCGCCGGTCGACTACACCTATTCCACCTCCCCGACACAGCCCGATCTGAGTGATTATACACAACTCACTCTGAACCAAACCCTGATCGATACATGGAGCGGACAGAACTATAATTTCCCACTCAACTCATCCGTGTTCATTAGCATTTGGACGGATGGAATTGCTCTTTACGATGTCCGGGTCACAGATACAAATCTGGTTATAGATATTGGATCAACTTCCGGAGTCAATTTTACCTCCGATGCTAAATTCTTCACATCAGTGATCGGAGCAGGAGATAACACGCTCTATTTGTTCGGAATCACAAATCCTGATGACGAAACCTTTTCTTATATCATCGTCGACGGAAACGGCCTTATTTTTGAACCACTCACGACCGTGACGCTCATCAGTGACGGCCTCTCCAACATCTATGTAAATCCCGTCAATGGCGACATCGTTCTCACCTTTGCCGGTGACACTGAAACCTACGCGATTCTCGACTCGGACCTAAATACGGCTCCGGTCGTCACCGACGAGCCCCGCAAGTCGGGCGATGCTTCCCATGCCATCGAGATCGCCAAGGCCGAGCTGGGGAGCGACGCCGACACCGCCGTGAGCGACCTCACGCTGCTGGTCGACAGCGTGAGCAGCAGCGATGTCGTGCTCCTTCAGGCCGCCGATGGCACGCTGACGGCGATCTATACCGGGGCACTGCTCGGTGATGAGGATTCCTTCACCGCCACCATCGGCTACACGCTCAGTGACGGCGGTCTGACCGATAGCGGCTCGCTCGAGGTCAAGTTCAACGGCCCCTCGACCGGCGTGCTGACCCTCACGGCCAGCCAGGCGCTGGAACTCGCCGATGCCGATCCGGCCCAAATCTTCGCCGTCACGAACGCCTATCCCCAGATCGTTCTGAGCGATTCCGCCGCCACCATCGCCGCCCTGGATGGTGACCAGGTCACGGAGCTTCACTTCGCCGGCGTGTCGCAGGTGGCCCTTAGCGACGCGGGCCCGCTGGTGCTGACTGGCGAAACCTTTAACTATTTCTACTCTTCTGGAATCACTTTCTCCAGCGCGAGCAACGTCATCTTCGAGACTGACGTGGTTACGCTCTCGTTCCTGAACGGCGAGAGCTTCCAGTTTCTCCAGGCTCAAGGCATCAGTAAGCTGTCACTAGACAGCGGCAGCGGCTATCTCGCGCTCTCTCAGGCCGAAGCGTTGATTGCTTATGGCGTCAGCTTCATCTCCGCGAGCGACGTGACGGTTCACATCAGCCTCGCCCAGTATCAGGGCCTGGGCGGCAATCTGCCCGACATTTCAGCCGCGAATCTCGACGGCTACCTTCTGGTCGGCGAGCGCGGCCGGAGCATCATGACGTTGGATGCCGTGGCCATCGCGGCCCTCGGCCAGGCGGGCGTCACCCAGATCGACCTGACCGACAACGTCGTCAGCCTCACCCGCGAGCAGATCAACGCCTTCCGCGATGCCGGCATCACCTTCGCCGGCGATGACCAGGTCTCCCTCATCTCCCTCACCCCGGACGCCACGCTGGATGGCTGGCGCTCGGGCACCGACCTGATCGACACGCTCTACGGCACCGAATTCGCCGATGGCATCCGCGGCCGTGGCGGCGATGACTATATCGAGGGCCGTGGCGGCAATGACCGCATCCTCGGCGGCGACGGCAATGACGTCATCTTCGGCGGCGATGGCGACGACACCCTCTTCGGCGATGCCGGCGACGACGTCCTGGCCGGCGGCGCCGGCAACGACACCCTGCGCGGCGGCGCCGGCGATGACGTGCTCCGCGGCAATGCCGGCGACGACATCGCCACCGGCGGCCTGGGCGACGACAAGATCCTCGGCGGCACCGGCAATGACCGGCTCTTCGGCAACGAGGGCAATGACGTCATCGACGGCGAAGGCGGCGACGACATCATCTCCGGCGATGACGGCAATGATCGCCTCTATGGCGGCACCGGCAACGACTACATTCGCGGCGGCAATGGCCGCGACACCATCGACGGCGGTGCGGGCCACGACACTCTCGCGGGCGATGCCGGCAATGACATCATCTATGGCGGTGATGGCAATGACCGCATCATCGGCGGCTTCGGCAGCGACGTGCTGACCGGCGGCGCGGGCAAGGACACGTTCGTCTTCATCCGCGCCGAGGGGAAGGACGTCATCACCGACTTCGAGGCCGTCGGCACCGACCACGACATGATCGACGTCACCGCCGTGCATTATGCCGATTTCGCCGCCGTCCAGGCCGCCATGACGCAGAGCGGCGGCAACGTCATCCTCACCCTCGCCGGCAATAATCAGGTCACCATCAACAACGTCACCATCGCCGAACTCACCGCAGACCATTTCATCATCTGACCGCAGCAGAAGATAGCCCCGCGAAAAACGCGGGGCTTTTTTCGCTCTCCACGGCTTGTGCATGGCTCCTAAGTTTCGATGTTGCGTCGCAAATCAGCCATGCGGCCATCGAGATGCCGCATTCCGATTGTCCCTTGTCGGAAGCGGAAGGCCGGTTCAAACCGGATTCCTACCACCACGGAACGCCCTCTCAGGCGCCCGTGGATGGGCCTGTTTCGTGTGACGCATGTCGGCCCCCATCCGTCGGCGTGTGCTGAATGATGCTCGTCCATTCGTTTTGATCTGATAACAGACACAGGGTGCCGCCCAGCCATGCAGGTGTACCTGCCGATCGCCGAAATGTCGGTCGATGCCCTCCTTCTCCTGGGCATCGGCTTTGGGGTGGGGTGGCTTTCTGGGCTCTTCGGTGTCGGCGGCGGCTTCCTGATGACGCCGCTGCTCATCCTCGTCGGCATCCCGCCGGCGGTCGCGGTGGCCTCGGGCGCCAATCAGACGCTCGGTTCCTCCGTCTCGGGCCTCATCACGCATTGGAGGCGCGGCAATGTCGACGTCACCATGGGGGGCGTCCTCCTGGTCGGCGGCTTTCTTGGCTCCTTCGCGGGCGTGCAGTTCTTCGCGCTGCTGCGAAAATGGGGGCAGGTCGATCTGGTCGTCGCCCTCTTCTATATCGTCGTGCTGGGCTCGGTCGGCATCCTGATGGTGCGTGAATCCGTCACCGCCCTGCTGCGCCGCCGCCGCACCGGCTCGGCGGCCAGGCTGCACGAGCATTTCTGGATGCACGGCCTGCCCTTCAAGCTGCGCTTCCGCAAGTCCCGCCTCTATATTTCCGTGGTACCGCCGGCGTTGGTCGGTTTCGGCATCGGCGTGCTCTCGGCGGTGATGGGCGTGGGCGGCGGCTTCATGCTGGTGCCGGCGATGATCTACCTGCTGGGCATGCCCACGGCCGTGGTCATCGGCACCAGCCTGTTCCAGGTCGTCTTCGTCTCCGCCAACGTCACCTTCCTGCAATCGGTCCAGACCGGCAGCGTGGATATCGTGCTCACGCTTTTGCTGCTCGTCGGCGGCGTCTCGGGCGCGCAATTCGGCGCGGCCATGGGCACCAAGCTGCGTGGCGAGGAAACCCGCGCCCTCCTGGGCCTGCTCGTGCTGCTGGTCGCGGGCGGGCTGCTCTACGACATCATCCGCACCCCCGAGCACATGTTCACCATGAGCCTCGTGCATTGATGGCCGCCCGCTTCGCCCTCTGCCTCGCGGCCCTGCTGGCTTGCGCCCTGCCGAAGGGCGAGGCCGTCGCGCAATCCGCCGCCGCCCAGGCCACCGCCGCCCCGCCAGCGGCGCCCGCCCCGCCCCCGGTTCCGCAGGCCTCGCTCGTCGCCGAGCTGTCGCAGAGCCGCGTCGAGATCACCACGGGCTTTTCCGGCACCGAGATCCTCGTCTTCGGCTCGACAGACCGCACGCTCGGCATCGGGCATGACGAAATCCTGATCCTGGCAGAGGGGCCGCCGCAGCCGCTGGTGGTGCGGCGGAAAATCAACGTCCTCGGCCTCTGGATCAACGGCCCCTCCGCCCGTTTCAATGCGGTGCCGAGCTTCTACGCCGTGGCGGGCACACGCCCGGCCGCGCTGATGCTCCCCGCGCCGCAGCGCCAGGCGGCGCATATCGGCCTGGAAAACCTTCCCCTCCGCACGACCCAAGCGGTCGACCCGGAATTCCGCCAGGCGCTGGTCGATCTCAAGACCGCGGCCGACCTCTGGAGCGATGAGGAAACCCCCGTCGAAATCACGGGCAACCGCCTCTTCCACGCCCGCGTCCCCGTGCCCGCCACGGTGGCGCCGGGCGATTATCACATCGCCGTCCTGCTCGTGCGCGAGGGGCGGATCGTGGCGCGGCAGGAAATCCCGCTCCGGGTCGAAAGGGCCGGCACGGCGGCGCGGATCAACGATCTCGCCCATGATCAGGGCGCGATCTACGGCCTCGTCTGCGTCATCGCCGCGGCCCTGGCCGGCTGGCTCGGCAGCATCGTCTTCCGCCGGGGCTGAGCCTCATGCTGGCATGGGGCGCGGGGCTGCGGTAATCTCGCGGGTGATGAGCGACAGCACCCAGACCAAGCGCGACCGCGTTTTCCTCGTCGTCGTGGACGACAGCCCCGAGCGCAGCATCGCGCTGCGCTATGCGGCACTCCGCGCCAGGAACAGCGGCGGCCGCATCGCCCTGCTCCGCGTGGTGGAGCCGGTCGGCCTGGTCGAATGGGCCGGCGTGGGCGTGATGATGCAGGAGGAGCGGCGGCAGGAAGCCGAGAGCATGCTCTCCGGCCTCGCCGCCGAGGTGCAGGAAATCACCGGCGGCATGCCCATCCTGCTGATCCGCGAGGGCGATCCGCGCGACCAGCTCCTGGCCCTGCTCGACGAGGATCCGCGCATTTCCATCCTGGTCCTGGCGAGTGCGGCGGGCTCGGGCGGCCCTGGTCCGCTCATCTCGGCCCTGGTCAGCCGTCATGGCGCCCGGCTGCGGGTGCCGCTGACCATCGTGCCCGGCACGCTCGAGGATGCTGAGCTCGAGCGGATTACCTGACCCGCCTCAGCTGATGAAGATATCCGCCGGGCTATCCGCGCGCAGGCTGAGGCCGAGCTCGCGGCCCAGCGCCTCCGCCTCCGTCGCCGGCCCGTGCAGCCCGCGCTTGAGCAGGAAAGAGCCGTCCGGCCGTGCGACCAGGCCCGTCAGCCGCAGCTCGCCATTAGGCAGCAACCGGGCATAACCGCCGATCGGCGTGCGGCAGGAGCCGTCCAGCGCCGCGAGCAAAGCGCGCTCGGCCCGCGAGACGGCTCGCGCCTCCCGGTCCTCGATGCCACCCAGCAGCTCATGCAATTCGCTATCCTCGGCCCGGCAGGTCACGCCGATGATGCCCTGGCAGGCGGCCGGGACCATGCTTTCCGCATCGATCACAACGGCGGCGCGGCCATCCAGCTCAAGCCGCTTCAGCCCGGCCAGGGCCAGCAGCGTGGCCTTGAACTCGCCGCTCTCCACCCGGGAAAGGCGGGTCTGCACATTGCCGCGGATCATGCCGACCTTGAGGTCCGGCCGCGCATGCAGCAGTTGAGCCTGGCGGCGCATGCTGGCCGTACCGATGAGGGCGCCGCTCGGCAGCGCGGCGAAGGGGTCGGCCGGGTCAACCTCGCCCTCGAGCCCGCCGATCACCAGCGCGTCCCGCGCATCCTCGCGCTTGAGGGTGCAGGCCAGGACGATGCCCGGCGGCAGTTCCGTCTCGAGATCCTTCAGGCTATGGACCGCGAAATCAATCCGCCCATCGAGCAGCTGCTCGTGGATCTCCTTAGCGAAAAGCCCCTTCCCCCCGATCTCGGCCAGCCGCTTGTCCTGGATGCGGTCGCCCGAGGTGGAGATGACATGCTCCTCGAAAGCCTTGATATTCCGCAGGATCGGGCAGAAATGCGTGACCAGGCTGAGGAATTCCCGCGTCTGCCACAGTGCCAGCGGCGAACCGCGGGTGCCAACGCGCAAAGGCAGGCCGCGCTGCGCGTGGGGCTTCACGCCCAAAGAGGGTCGAGGGGCGTGAGAGGGGTGGTCGAGGGACATGGCCGCGTCATAGAACCGCAGCCTGATTAAGGGAATGTGTGTGATGTCGAAGCAGGGCCCCGTTTTGGGACTGGAAGCGAGCTGTGACGAAACTGCCGCAGCCCTCCTCGCGCCCGATGGGACGATCCTGGCCGAGGCGGTCCTGAGCCAGGAGGAGGAGCACGCGCCCTATGGCGGCGTGGTGCCCGAGATCGCCGCGCGTTCCCACCTCGCGCATCTGCCGCATCTGGCCGAGCAGGTCCTGTCCCGCGCCGGCGTTTCCTGGCAGGAACTCGGCGGCGTGGCCGCGACCTCCGGCCCGGGGCTGATCGGGGGGCTGATCGTGGCGGCGGGCGTCGGCAAGGGCATCGCCATGGCGCGGAACCTGCCTTTCGTCGCGGTGAACCATCTCGAGGGCCATGCGCTCACCGCCCGCCTGCCGGGGCTGGTCGAGGGCGGCGTGGCCTTTCCCTATCTGCTGCTGCTGCTCTCCGGCGGGCATTGCCAATGCGTGGCCGTCGAGGGGCTCGGCCGGTATCGCAAGCTCGGCGGCACGCTGGATGACGCGGTGGGCGAGGCTTTCGACAAATCCGCCAAGCTGCTCGGCCTGCCCTGGCCCGGCGGCCCGCATCTGGAGCGGCTGGCGGCCAAGGGCGTCGCGGGCCGCGTCCCCCTGCCCCGTCCGATGATCGGGCGTGAGGGCTGCGATTTCTCCTTCTCCGGCCTCAAGACAGCCGTAGCCCAGGCCGTGGCCCGGCTGCCGGAAGAGGGCGAGGCGCGGGAGCAGGGCAAGGCCGATATCGCCGCCAGTTTCCAGGCCTCCGTGACCGCGACGCTCGCCGATCGCGCCGCCCATGCCCTGGCCATGCTGCCCGGCGCCACGGCGCTGGTCGTCGCGGGCGGTGTGGCGGCCAATCAGGGCGTGCGGGCGGCGCTGACCAGGGTTGCCGCCTCGCGCCGCGTGCCGCTGATCGCACCACCGATTCGACTCTGCACCGATAATGCGGTCATGATCGCCTGGGCCGGTCTGGAGCGGCTGCGCGCCGGCCTGACGGATGAGGTCGGCCATGCCCCGCGCCCGCGCTGGCCATTGGAAGAACTTGTCCGTGCGTGAAGGCTGCCGTTGAACCAAGCTCTATCTTCGCCGTTTTTTAAGACCAGGGGACCAATCCTCAGCTTTATCGAAACGACCGGGCGACGAGGAGGTGGACGGGAAGGTGGTGGAGATCGTCGATAAGCCAGCTAGCGGAGACGCGGCCGAGCGGGAACCCGAAAGGCTGGCCGCCGTCCGCGCCCTTCGCCTGCTGGATGCTCAGCGGGAGGAACGCTTCGACCGGATCACCCGCCTCGCCGCCACACTCTGCGAGGCGGAAAGCGCCGCGCTGACCATGATCGACGCGGATCGCATCTGGCCCGTCTCGACCTTCAACATGCCGCGGGAGGCCATCCCTCGCGGACAGGGGCTCTGCTATCTCGCCGAGAAAGAGGGCGAGCTTATCGAGATTCTCGATACCCATGAGCATCCCGTGGCGCGTGAGAGCCCGATCGTCTGCGGGCCGCCCTTCACCCGCTATTACGCCACGGTCCCCATTTTCTCACGCACCGGCCTGCGCCTCGCCTCCCTGGGGATCGGGGACACGAAGCCGCGCCAGACGCCGCTCTCGCCCGTGCAGCGGCAGGGGCTGATTGATCTCGCCGCCATGGCGGGCGAGGCCATGGCGCAGAACGAGACCATCGAGCGGCTCCATGCCGAGCGCGGCGAACTGATCACGCATCTCCGTGCCGTGCTTTCCGCGGCCCCACTGCCCCTCATCGTCGTCGCCGCCGATGGCACGCTGAGAGGCTGGAACCAGGCGGCCGAGCGCGTCTTCGGCTGGCGGGAGGACGAGGTCATCGGCCGCTTCGGCCCCCATTGCGGGCCGGAGCACGTCGCGGAGGGCATGATGCTCACCGAGCGCATCATGCAGGGCGAGCGGCTTCAGGGCTTCGAGACCATCCGCCGCCGCAAGGACGGCACGCGCATCCCCGTCGCCATCTCCTCGGCGCCGCTGCGGGACGAGGCCGGGGAGATCGCGGGGGCCGTCGTGGTGATGGAGGATATCTCGCTGCGCCGCATGGCCGAGATCGCGCAGGAGGAGCGGAACATTCGCCTCCGCCGCCAGGGCAATGCACTGCGCATGGCAACGGTGGAAGCGGCGATCGAGAGCGGCGACGTGCCGCATGCGCTCCAGGCCATCACCCGCGCCACGCTCGCCGCCACTGGCCTCAGCCATGCCCTGATCTGGCTGATCGACGAGAAAGGCGCCCGGCTGGAACGGGCCGCCGAGACGGTGACCGGCCGCGCGCCCGAGACGGCCGTGAAGCAGCGCGATATGCTCGCCTCGCTGGAACTGCCGCCGGACCTCGCCGATTTCATCGCCCGGTATCGCAGCCTCGGCAGCGACGATGCCCTGGCCGACCAGCGACTGTTGCCCTATCTCGACAGCATCGCTTCCCTCGGCCTGGGTGCCCTGGCTTGCGCGCCCATTTTCATCGGCACCACCCTCCAGGGGCTGCTGGCGGTGCTGCATTATGGCACTCCGCGCCGCTGGCCGGCCGATGAGCGCGCCTTCCTCGCCTCCCTCTCGGATCTCGCGGCCCTGGCCATCGAGGCTGGCCGCCGCGCCGCCGCGGTCGAACGGCTGGAGAAGGAGAAGGAGCGCGCCGAGGCCGCGAACCGCGCCAAGGCCCTCTTCCTCGCCAATATGGGCCATGAGCTGCGCACGCCGCTCAATGCCATCATCGGCTTCGCGGGCCTGCTGCGGGAGCCGAACCTCCCACCCGAGCAGCGGGCTGAATTCGCAGAGCATGTGGGCCAGGCCGGGCGCCATCTGCTCGACGTGTTCAACGATGTGCTGGAGCAGGCCAGGGTAGATATCGGCACGCTGACCCTGGAATCCCGCCCCCTGAGCGTCGAGCCCCTGTTGCGCGATGCCCTGGCCATGGCGCGGGGCCCGGCCGACGCGCGGCAGATCGCGCTGCGGGTCGAGGTGGCCGAGAAGCTGCCGGTGGTGCAGGCGGACCCGGTGAAGCTCCGCCAGGCGGTCGTGAACCTCCTGACCAATGCGGTGAAATTCTCGCCCAGCGAGGGCGAGGTCTCGCTGCGCGCCGCCTGCAACGAGGCGGGCGCCCTCTGTATCGAGGTGAGCGACCAGGGCCCCGGCGTGCCGCCCGAGGAGCGGGAGCGGGTTTTCGAGCCCTTCACCCAGCTCGATGCAGGGCTCGCCCGCCGCACGGGCGGCGCAGGTCTCGGCCTTCCGCTAGCGCGGGCCTATGTGGAGCTTCACGGCGGGCGGCTGACGCTGGAAGCCGGGGAGGCGGGCGGCACACTCGCGCGGATCGAACTGCCCGCCACCCTGCTGGGCCAGCCCTGGTGAAGGGACATTAAGAAAAATCGACAGACCTCAACAAAGCGCGCGAAATCGTGAGGCATAGCTGCTAATTTCGCCTCCCGATCAGCGAAGGCCCGATAGAGGCCAGCCGGAAGCGCGCAGTTTGATGTCCCGTTTCTTTTCCAGGCCGCTCCGGCATGCGGGGCAGTCTCCGACGTGAGCACCGTCTCCACCCTTTCCTGGCAGGCCGGCCTGCTCTCGCTCGAGCTTTGCGCCTATCTCGGGCTGCTGCTCCTGCTGTTCCGGATGCGCGAATTCCTGGGCATCGGCACCTTCCTCTGCGCGCTCGGCAGCCTGCATTTCCTCGAAACCTGGCTCGCGGCGACGGTCTTCGTCAGCCTGCCCTATGGCCTGGCGCTCTCGCCCGGTTCGGTGGTGCTCTTCACCGGCAAGCTGATGATGATCCTCATGGTCTATATCGTGCAGGATGCGGGCTCGGCGCGGCAGGCGGTCTATGGGCTCTTCGCGGGCAATATCCTGATGTTCGCCCTGGCCTTCATCATCCGCTGGCATTGGCTGGCCGAATTCGGCCCCGCCCCGGCCTTCGAGATGCTGGACCAGATGGGCTGGCTGATGCTCTGGGGCACCACGCTGCTCTTCATCGACTGCATCCTGGCCATCCTGCTCTACGAGAAGATCAGCCGCAGCTTCACGATGTCCCTCGCGCTGCGCCTCTGGGTCACGGCGGCGATCGTGCTGAGCTTCGACCAACTCGCCTTCTTCAGCGCGCTCCGGCTCACCATCGGCCTGCCCTGGTCGGCCGCGCTGGCGGGCTGGCTCGGCAAGCTCGCCGTCGCCGCGCTCTGCGCCGCGATCCTCAGCTTTTACCTCCGCCGCTGCGAACCGGCGGCGACACTGGTGAAGCGCAGTTCGCGCCAGCTCGGCGATATTTTCGACGTGCTCACCTATCGCCAACGCTACGAGCAACTCGCCGCCGCTTCGGATCGCGATGCGCTAACCGGCGTGCTCCATCGCGGCCAGTTCGATCTCCTGGGCCGGCAGGGGATGGAGGATGCGAGCCATGGCAAGCCGCTAAGCCTGGTGCTGCTCGACATCGACCATTTCAAATCCATCAACGACCGCTTCGGCCATCCCGCCGGCGATGCCGTGCTGCGCCAAGTGGCCGAGGCGCTGGCGGGTGTGCTGGGCGGCCCCCGCCAAGTGATCCGCTATGGCGGCGAGGAATTCGCGGCCTTCCTGCCCGGGCTGGAGCATGAGCGGGCGCTCGCCGTGGCGGCGAAGCTGCGCGCGGCCGTCTCCTCCCTCCCCCTAGATGGCCTGCCACCCGAGGCGGCCGCGCTTCGGGTGACGGTGAGCATCGGCGTCGCCACCTCCCCTGCCGATGGGCAGACGCTGGGCCATCTTCTCGACATGGCCGATGCCCGTCTCTACGCCGCGAAGAATGCCGGGCGCGACAAGGTCGTCGGCGAGAGGGGCTTCATCGCGCAAGCCTCGGCCTGACTGCATAAAAGCCGGGCATTACAGGGCTGGAAGCGGCGATTTCATTCCGCGACCCGGCTTGGCATCCCCGCCCATGGGCGCAACCCTGCCGCCTCTATCGGTGCGGAGCGGATGCGATGGCGACAAAATTTCACCTGGGGTGGTTCCTGCAGGGTTCGAGCGTGCAGGCCTGGGGCGAGCCCTGGACGGGCAATATCGGCACGGATTGGATGCAGCCGCGCTTCTTCATGGAGATGGCGCAGAATCTCGAGCGCGTCGGCTTCGACTACATCCTGATCGAGGATAGTTCCTATATCGGCGAGAGCTTCAACGGCCGCGGCATCTATCTCAACGCCGCCCTCTCCGTACCCCGGCAGGACCCGTCGGTCGTGGCCGCGCTGATGACGCAGGTGACGAAGCGCATCGGCATCGTCCCCACCTTCGGCACCTTCGCCTATCCGCCCTATCTCCTCGCCCGCCTCGTCGCGACACTGGACCAGGTTTCGGCCGGGCGCATCGGCTGGAACATGGTCACCGGCAGTTCCGACTATGCCGCGCGCAATTTCGGCCTGCCCGGCATGCCGGACCATGACCTGCGCTACGACATGGCCGACGAATATATCGACGTGGTCAAGAAGCTCTGGGCCTCCTGGGAGCCGGGCGCGCTCGTCGCCGACAACCAGACCGGCGTTTTCGCCGATCCGTCCAAGGTCCATAGCGTCGATTTCGAGGGCAAGTGGTACAAGGTGCGCGGCCCGCTCAATTCCGGCCCCGCGCCCCAGGGCCAGCCCGTCATCGCCCAGGCCGGCGGCTCGCCGCGCGGGCGGCAATTCGCGGCCGGCCATGCCGATACCATCGTCACCTCGGTGAAGGGCATCGCGGGCATGAAGGCCTATCGCGACGATGTCCGCGCGCGGGCCAAGGCCCTCGGCCGCAACCCCGACCACATCAAGCTGCTCTTCCTCGTGGACCCGATCATCGGCGAAACCATGGAAGAGGCCGAGATGAAGAAGGCCCGCAAGGCCGCCCGCGCCGCCGAGCGTCTGCATGAGCGCCTCGCCCATTTCGGCAAGACGCTGAATATCGACTTCTCCACCATGGATCTCGACAAGCCGATCGGCGAGCTGACCACCAACGGCCATCAGCAGAGCCTGGACGAGTTCAAGAAGAAGGCCGGCAACAAGACCCTGCGCGAGGCGATGGCGGAGTGGAACAGCACCTCGCTCTGCGTCGAGTTGCTGGGCACGCCCGATGCCATCGCCTCGCAGATGGAAGAGGCGATGCAGGAAGTCGGCGGCGACGGCTTCCTCTTCTCCATGCCCAATGTCAGCCGCCGCACCGTCGCCGAAGTCACCGACGGGCTGCTACCGGCGCTTCAGGCGCGCGGGCTGGTGCGGAAGAAATACGCCTTCGAGCAACTCAGGGACAATCTGCTCGAATACTGATGGACTATGGGGCGCCGCCCCCATACCCCGGCCGGGGAGGTATGACCTCCTCGGGCCGCCCAGCTACTTGCTCACAATGACGGCGACGGGGCCGCCGCCGGGGGGGCCCTGGTGCTCGGCACCGCCGGAGACATAGATCTCGGCATGGCCGATCAGCCCTGCCAAGGCGCCCGCGACGAAGCCGCGCGCATGGCGGGTCGAAGAGATATCGCTGTCATCCAGCATCGTATGCCGTAGCCCGCGCAGCTTGCCGTCGGGCGAGGCTTCGGCCTTGCCCAGCAGCGCCATCATCTTCAGCCGCTCCGTCCCACCGAGTTGTCCCATCGGCGACAGCCCCGCCCGCATCAGCGCGGCGCGCACCGGCTCGATATCGATGGCATCGGTCATCACGCCATGCTCGATGGTCAGCGGCCCGCCCCAATCGGGCCCCACGCCCATCAGCACGATCTCATGGCCCAGCAATTCGATCCCCGCCGAGCAAGAGGCCACGCTCGAGGCCAGGGACCAGTCGCGGCAAATGGCCTCGTCGCTTAATTGCTCGGCCTGCACCTCGCCTAGCGCCAGGGCCACGCCCAGGGCCGAGGCGCCGCGCGAATAGCCCATGGAGCGCAGCGTATCCTTGACCGCGACCGTCTCCCCCCTCGCTTCCGCCGCCGCCACGCGGGTGGAGGTCAGGAGCGGGCATTTCACCTGCACGAAATGCACATCCGCATGGTCGCTGATCCCGGCATCGCGCATCGCGGCCTCGACGCCTTCGGCCACCATTCGCACCTGCGCCATTCGACCCAGCCCCTCGGGCGGCAGGTCCGGCGTATGCGCCCGGCCGATCGCGAGCGAAGGCCCGCCTTCCAGCCCCGGCACCTCAGCCCGGGTAAAGACGATCCAATGCGGGCTCATCCCGCCTTCCGTCCCACCTGACATCACGAGGCAGACCTGCCTGGCCGCTTCCGGCGCCAGATGCCGCTCCAGCATCAGCCCGAGCGACTGGGCCGCATAGCCGCGCGAGAAGTCGTTCACGCAGCCATTGCCCTCCGTCTTGCCGATGATCGCGACGATGGAGGCCGGATTGAGCCGCCCGCCCGCGATCAGCGCCTCGATGCCCGAGACATCGTCGGGCCCGGCGGCGGGGATACGGTGGACCTGAGCCTGACGCATGCTTTTCTCCCGGCGGCGGCGCGCTATTCGAAAGCCCGCTGCATGAGGATGCGGGCGAGGCGCCACGGGCTCAGCCGGGCGACCGACCGAACGTAAACACCGGAGAATAGTTTTCGTATCATCGCGACCTGCTGGTCGGGAGACGGGTCGAAGGCCACATGCCCACTATCATGCTGTACCCGTCGGATTTCCCCCTGCACTGGCCCCACCCCGGCCAAGTCAAGCCGCACCTGCGCGCCACGGCCAAGCCCTAGCCCCGGCGGCAGCGCGACGCGGCAGCCGATCAGCGAAATATCGGTGATCCGCACCGGCGCCCGGCCACCTTCCCAATCCATCTCGGCGGCCTCATCGGCGACGAAGCGTTCCTCCCGCCGGAAGCGCGGCCGCTCGATGCACATCAGCGAAGCGACCGCGAGGGTGATGACGTTATAGAGGCTCCAGAAGAGGTTCATGGTCTCGACCTCGGGCGAAGTTCCCGCCATGGGGCCCCGCAGCACGCCGAGCAGGAGACCGCCCAGCGTCAGCCCGGCGGCCGCGAGGAACCAGGAGACGAGCGACCATTGCACCACCGTCTCGTCGCGCATCGCGCCCTTGGCCGTCACCTTGAACTTCTGGTTCCGCGAGCCGAAAAGCCCGATCGCGCTGGCCCGCAGTGACTCGCGGCAGACCAATAGCGCCATGGCCTCGGCCAGGACGGGCACATTCGTCCCGCGGCTCACCCAGCCCAGGAAGGTGACGCAGCAGACCCAATAGGGGCCGAGATTCTCCACGATGCCGGCGAGATCGGCCCGCATCACCACCAGCCCACACCACCAATAGAGGATCGGGACCAGGATGCAGAGCACGCGAATCAGCGCGCCTACCGTCCAGAAGAGCACCGTATCCAGCGTATGCAGCCGCATCAGCAGCGGCGTGGGCGCTTTGCCGAAAGGCCCCCAGGGCGTGCGCACGATCTGCATGGTGCCGAGGCACCAGCGGCCGCGCTGCGTCAGGTATTCCTGCAGGCCCTCGGGCGCGAGGCCCACGGTCAGCGGCTCGTTCAGATAGACCGTCCGATAGCCCAGCCCCTTGAGCTTGATGGAGAGCAGCAGATCCTCCGTCACACTCTCGGTCGGGAAGCCGCCGATGAGCTTCAGGCAGGAGGCCCGCACCAGCGCCGAGGTGCCGCAGGAAAAGGCGGTGCCATGCGCGTCTTTCGAGGACAGGATCACGTCGAAGAAGAAGCGCTGCTCGTCGGGCACGATGGCCGCGGCGCCAAGATTGAGCTGGATCGGGTCGGGGTTGAAGAAATGCTGCGGCGTCTGCACCACGCCGACCTTCTCGTCATGCATCAGCGCGCAGGCGCGAGAGAGGAAGGCGGGCGTCGGCACGAAATCGGCGTCGAGCACGGCAATGACGTCGGGCGGCTCCGGCAGGGTATGAAGCCAGTTGATGGTGGCGTTCATATTGCCCGCCTTGCCGTGTTTGTTGTCGCCCCGAGTGCGATAGCCCGCCCCGAGTTTCTCCGACATTTCGGCAAGCCAGGGCCGGCGCCCGTCATCCAGCACCCAGACGCGGAAGCGCGGATAATCCTGCGCCAGAGCGCCGACGATGGTGCGGCGGAGGATTTCCTTCTGCTCGTTATAGGTGGGGATGACGACGTCGATCAGCGGCGGGCCGCCGGGAAAGCCCTGCACCGGATGATCGGTGGCTTCCTGGCTGCGGTCCGTCGTGCGCGAGAGCACATGCAGCAGCAGCAGCCCCGCGAAGGAACTCGAGGCTTCCACGGCGAAGAAGCCCCAGGAGGTGAGGCTCTCGAAGGAAAGGTCGAAAACCGGCAGCGTCTCCGTGACGCGCCAATAGAGATAGCGCACCAGCAGCAGCACGGTGAGCCAGGCGCCGATGAAACGGACGATGCGGTTATCGGGCCGGACTTGCGGCAGAATAAGGAATCCCGCTGCCAGGATCAGCAGAACCGGCGCGAAGGAGGTCGCCAGATCGCCCATCGCCGCTACCGGAAGCGCAGCGTGCCGACGCGCCCGACCTCGCAGGAGGAGGCGAGGTTGAGCGGATCGACCCGCACCACCACGAGGAAGGTGCCGCGCGTTTCGGCCGGGCTCAACATCGGCGGCAGGAGCTGCATCACCGTGCCCCGGTGCTCCTCCTTCTCGCCCGCCGCGGTGAAGACGGCCTGCTGGCCGAGCCGCAGCGCGCGGAAGGCGCGTTCATCGAGTTCGGCCGTGACGATGGGCCGGCCGCATTCGATGAAATCGGCAATATCCTGGCCCTGGCGCAGGAATTCGCCATTCTGCGCCCGGAGCCGCACCATCCGGCCCCGCGCCGGCACCATCAGCGCCGCGTCGCGCAGCCGGCCGATGCGCTGCTGCTCGCGCTGCAATTGCGCCCTCATGGCCGCGAGCCGCGCCTGCTTCTCCGATTGCAGCGCCTGAAGCTCGATCTGGTTGAGCTTCAGCCGATCCTCGGTCTGCTGGGTGATGGAGCGGTCGGTGGCGCTATCGGCGGTGAAGATGCCGGCCTGCGCCCCCTGCTCTTCCGCCACTACCGCGCTATGCCGCTCGGCCACGGTGCGCAGTTCCACCCGTGCCATCGCCAGGTCGCGCCGGAAATTCTCGGCCGCCACGCGCGTCGTCAGCCCCGCACGCAGAAGGCCATCGCTGCGGGCGACCGCCTGTTCGGCCTCGCGCAGCCGGGCCTGGGCGGCCTTGAGCGTCGCCTCGCTCTCCTTCAGCCGCTCCTGCAATTGCGCCGCGCGAGCATCGCGAAAGGCGCCGCCGCTGCGCTGCATCGCCTCCAGCTGGCCGTTGACGCCCGCGAGGCGCTGGGCGATGGCCGAAAGCTCGCCTTCGGCCACGATGATATTGGTGGAAAGCTCGGCGTGGCGGCTATCGTCCAACCGCTCGTTCACGATGCGGCCGAAGCTCTGGCCCTGCTCCATCAAGGCGCCGGGCAGGCGCTCATTGGCATCCAGCGTGCCTTCGATCGGGGCGCGGAGGGTGAAGGGCGCGCCGCTCAGCACGGCATTCCCGGCCGAGACGGTGAAGAAGCGGTCATAGAGAAAGAGCAGCGCCACCGCGAGCGCCAGCACCCCGGCGCCGATGCGCAGGAGGCGCCCTCGCCCGCCGGTCTGAGCGGGTGGTGGAGGCGCGGGCTCGGCTTTCGAAGCCGGCGAAGTCGTCGAGGGCGCCGGCACAACCGAGTCTTTCGTCTTATGCTCCATTCGGCGCTCCGGTCGCGGCACGCAAGCTCGAACTAAGACTTCCCGGATCGGGCGGCGCTTTCAAGGCCCGAGACGTAAGGCTTTGTCAGAAAGCCAACGGTATCGCCTGAATGACCAGCGGCAGTGCCCTCACCTCGGCCAGAACTCGCTCGGGCACTTCGCCATCCAGCGCCACGAGGCAGAGCGCATCGCCGCCGCGCAAGGCACGGCCGAGATGGAAGGTCGCGATATTCACCCCCGCCTCGGCCAGGAGGGAGCCGAATCGACCGATGAAGCCCGGCCTGTCCTGGTTCGAGACGGCCAGCATATACGGCGCAAATTCCGCCTCCATGCCGATGCCTTGCAGCTCGACCAGCCTCGGCTTACCGCCCGCGAAAAGCGTGCCCGCCGCGCTATGGCGGCCTTCGCCGGTCATAATTGTGAGCCGAACCTGGGTGGCGTAGTCACCGGCCCTTTCCACCACCGTCTCGGCCAGTTCGATGCCCCGCTCCCGGGCGATGACGGGGGCATTGACCATATTCACCGCGCCGAAAAGCGGCGCCAGCGCGCCCGCGAGGGCGGCGGCGGTGAGCGGCTTGTGGTTCAGCGCGGCGGCCTGGCCCTCATAGGCGAGTTCGATTCCGCTGATCGCGGCCCGCTCGCCTGCCGGCCGTGCGGCCACGATCTGCCCCAGCAGCGAGCCCAGCAACCGGCAGAGCGTCATATAGGGCTTGAGGCGCGGCGCTTCCTCGGCCGTCACGTTCGGCATGTTCAGCGCATTCTCGACCGTGCCGGCGAGGAGGAAATCGGCCATCTGCGCCGCGATCTGCTGCGCGACCTTCTCCTGCGCCTCGGCCGTGGCCGCGCCCAGATGCGGGGTGCAGACCACCTGTTCCAGCGCGAAAAGCGGGCTTTCCGTCGCGGGTTCCGTCTCGAAGACGTCGAGCCCGGCGCCGGCCACATGCCCCGCCTTGATCGCCTCGTAGAGCGCCGCCTCGTCGATCAGCCCGCCACGGGAGCAGTTGATGATCCTCACCCCCGGCTTGGTCGCGAAAATCGCCTCGCGCGAGAGGATGTCGCGCGTCTCGGCCGTAAGCGGCGTATGGAGCGAGATGAAATCGGCCCGCGCCAGGAGCGACGCGAGATCGACCTTCTCCACCCCCAATTCCACCGCCCGCTTCTCGGTGAGATAGGGGTCGGCCGCGATCACGCGCATCTTCAGCCCATTGGCGCGGTCCGCGACGATGGCGCCCACATTGCCGCAGCCGATGAGGCCCAGCACCTTTCCCGTCACCTCGACGCCGAGGAAGCGATGCTTTTCCCAATGCCCCGCCTTGGTGGATTGGCTCGCCAGCGGCAATTGCCGCGCCAGGGCGAAGAGCATGGCGATGGCATGCTCGGCCGTGGTGATGGCATTGCCATAGGGCGTGTTCATCACCACGACGCCGCGCGCGGTGGCGCTCGTCAGATCGATATTGTCGATCCCGATGCCCGCGCGGCCCACGACGCGCAGCCGCGGCGCTGCCTCGAGCAATTCGCGCGTCACCTTGGTGCCGCTGCGGATCGCGAGGCCATCATAGCCGCCGATGACGGCCCGCAATTCGGCCGGGCCGAGACCGACCCGCACCTCCGCCTCGATGCCCCGCTCGCGGAAGAGGGCCACCGCCGAGGGGGAGAGCCGTTCCGCGATCAGGACACGGGGCGCCATGGTCAGTACCCCGCCGCGACCTCAGCCAGCGCCCAGTCGAGCCAGGGCAGCAGCGCCTCGATATTGGCGGTCTCGACCGTGGCGCCGCCCCAGAGGCGCAGGCCCGGGGGCGCATCGCGATAGGAGGCGGCGTCGAGCGCGACGCCCTCCTTTTCCAGCAGCGCGGCGATTTTCTTCGCCGCCGTTGCCTGATCCCCCTCCGGCAGCGCCTTGAACCAGGGCGCGGTCACCAGCAGGCAAATGGAGGTGCAGGAGCGGATTTCCGGCCGGCTCGCGAGGAAGCCGTAGCCCGCACCCCCGTCGATCCAGCGGCTGATGGCGGCCAGATTGCCCTCCGAGCGTGCGATCAGCCCCTTGAGCCCGCCGACGCTCTCGGCCCAGCGCAGCCCGTCGATCGCATCCTCGACGCAGAGCAGCGAGGGAGTGTTGATCGTATCGCCCTTGAAGATGCCCTCGATAAGCTTCCCGCCCTTGGTCAGGCGGAAGATCTTGGGCAGGGGACGGCCGCTGTCGAAGCTTTCCAGCCGCTCCACGGCGCGGGGCGAGAGAGCCAGCATGCCATGCGCCGCCTCGCCGCCCAGCACCTTCTGCCAGGACCAGGTGACGACATCGAGCTTGTCCCACGGCAGGTCCATGGCGAAGGCGGCGCTGGTCGCGTCGCAGATGGCCAGGCCCTCGCGGTCATCGGGGATGAAATCGGCATTGGGCAGGCGCACGCCGCTGGTCGTGCCATTCCAGACGAAGACGAGGTCGCGCTTGCCATCGACCTGGCTCAGATCCGGCAGCTCGCCATAGGGTGCCTTGATCTGGCGAACATCCGGCAGCTTGAGCTGCGTCGTGATGTCGGTCGCCCATTCGCCGGAGAAGCTTTCCCAGACCAGCACATCCACCCCGCGCGGGCCGAGCATCGACCAGAGCGCCATCTCGACCGCGCCGGTATCCGACGCCGGCACGATGCCGAGGCGCCAGCCCTCCGGCATGCCGAGCACGGATTTCGAGAGGGTGATGACCTCCTCGATCCGCGCCTTGGGCTCTTTCGCGCGATGGCTGCGGCCGAGGAAGGCGCCCGAGAGGGCCTCCAAGGTCCAGCCCGGGCGCTTGGCGCAGGGGCCCGAGGAGAATTGCGGATTCGCCGGACGGAGTCCGGGCTTGGGATTGGCTTGCGCCATCAGAAAGCTCCCTTCCAGAAGCGAATGCGCCCCGTTGGGGGGGCGTGGCCCGGCATCACCATCCTGTTTTCGCCCCCGCGCCGAAAGCCCGAACCCTCGCGAGGCGGCGATGCGGGGCCCGCATGACTGGCACCCCGCGGCTGGCCATGAGGCACAGGCCGGTGCAGGCTGGCGGTCTCCCTAAGGAAGGCCGCCGCATGTCCGCATCCGCCCAGCCCCGCATCATCGTCGTCGGCGCAGGGCTGGTGGGCCTGGCGCTCGCCTGGCGGCTGCTGCGGGAGGGCGCGGCCGTCACGGTGCTGGATCGCGCGCCGCCCGGCGAAGGGGCGAGCTTCGGCAATGCGGGGGCGATCAGCTCCAGTTCGGTGCTTCCCGTCGGGATGCCGGGCATCGTGAAGCAGGTGCCGGGCATGCTGCTCGACCCGGCGGCACCGCTCCGTGTGCCGCCGCTCTATGGGCTGAAGGCCCTGCCCTGGTTCCTGCGCTTCATCGCGGCCAGCAAGCCCGAGCGCATCCCGGCGATTTCGGAGGCGCTCGCCGGGCTGCATACGCTGGCCCTCGAACAGCATCGCGCCCTCGCCGCCGAGGTGGGCGCGCCGGAGCTGATCAAGGCCAATGGCCATCTCTACCTCTATCGCGACGAGGCGCAGCTCGCGAAGGACGAGAGCAGCTGGGCGCTCCGCAAGGAATACGGCGCCGTCGTCGAGCCGCTGGACCGCGAGGGCATCCTGGCCCTGGAGCCGGAAGTCGGCCCCGCCTATCGCATCGGGCGATTCATGCCGCATCACGCCCATTGCTTCGATCCGCATGCCTATTGCCTGGCGATCGCGGCGGCTTTCCAGCGGTCGGGCGGTGTGCTGCTGCGCGAGACGGTCGAGGCCATCACCGTCAGCGGCGGCCGAGTGACGGGCGTGCTGACCGACCAAGGCAGCCATGAATGCGACGAGCTGGCCCTGGCCGCGGGGGCCTATTCAGCCCGGCTCGCCGCGCCGCTGGGCTATCGCATCCCGCTCGAGACGCAGCGGGGCTATCACGTCATGCTGCCGCGGCCGGGCATCTCGCTCAGCCGCATCCTGGTGCCGGTGGACAAGAAGGTCTTCCTCACGCCCATGGCGGGCGGCATTCGCGTGGCGGGCACGGTGGAATTCGGCGGGCTCGAACGCCCTCCCACACCGGCCCGCGCCGCCATCCTGCCGGATCATGCGCGGCAGACGCTGCCGGCGGTGAGCCTGGAGGGGGTGCAGGATTTCTGGATGGGCCATCGGCCCTGCCTGCCGGATTCGGTCCCGGTAATCGGCCCCGCGAAACGCCTGCCGGGCCTGTGGTTCGCCTTCGGGCATGGGCATCTCGGGGTGACGGGCGCGCCAGCCACGGCCGAACTTCTCGCCCCCGCGATGCTGGGCAGGCCGGTCAATCGCAGCCTCGAACCCTATGCGGCCGAGCGCTTCGATTGAGGACCTTCATTCGCCCGGGGCGAGGCTCTTGATGAGTTCGAAGACGCGCTTGCGCACGGAAGGGTCGTTGATCCGGTAATAGGCGCGGACCAGTTCCAGCGTCTCGCGCTTATGCAGCGTATCGTCCTCGAAGCCTTCCTGCTGCTCGGCGAAGCCGGTCAGCCGGATGCGGGCCTGGCCGCCGCCGCCCATGGTATCGGGCATGTCGTCGAAGAAGAAGCCTATGGGCACGTCCAGCACGCGGGCGAGGTCGAAGAGGCGGCTCGCGCCGATGCGGTTCACGCCGCGCTCGTATTTCTGGACCTGCTGGAAGGTGAGCTTGAGCGCGTCGCCCAGCCGCTCCTGGCTCATGCCGAGAAGAGTGCGTCGCAACCGCACCCGGCTCCCGACATGGACGTCGATGGGGCTGGGACGATGTTCCTTATCGGCGCGTTCAAACGCCTCATCGCTCGGCATAACGGAACCTCCGCTGATCGTCGCGGGGTTGGGCGATTCTCGCAGCCCCTCTCGACCGAGAGCGGCAATCGTTACACGAACGCCGCTATCTTGAGATCGTAAATACGAGCGCAGAAACTTTTCGTCAACTCTTTCGAGAATTCTCTTTTTTAATACATTTCACGATTGCGCAAGATAGAGGCAGTTCGCCGGAGCACAACCAGAGCACCCAGCGAGATTACGGCGAAAATCAGGACGGGCCATGAACCGGTCTTGGAGAAAACCGTAGGAGGTAAAGGGCTCGGCAAGGAAGAGATTACCAACCCCTTAACACCAAGGCCGAGACCCGCCACCCAGCGCCCCCTGCCATCATAGATGGCGGAGATGCCAGTCTGGGCCGCGCGCGCGACGGGAAGCCCCTGCTCGACCGCACGCATCCGGGCGGCGGCAAGGTGTTGATAAGGCCCGGCAGATGTCCCGAACCAAGCGTCATTCGTTACGTTTAGCATCCATTCAGGCCGCTGTGACCCCACAACCTCGCCGGGAAAGATGATTTCATAACAAATCAGCGGTCGAAAACCCGGCAGGCCAGGCAGCGTCATGACGACCTGTCCCGGCCCCGAACTGAAATCCACCCCGCCCTGGACCAGCCGCAGAGGAATAAGTCCCCGCAGCGGCATATATTCCCCGAAGGGCACCAGATGCGCCTTATCGTAGACGCCAAGCACCTCGGCCTGGTCATTTACGGCGACGAGGCTGTTATAGGCCGTGGTCAATTGCCCCTCCGGCCCCCATTCCGCGCGCACGCTGCCGCCCAGCAGGATCGCGGGCCGGTTCTCATCGCCCGTCCGCAGCCCATCGGCCACGAAGCGCCGCGCATCGAGGTCATTGGCCAGGAGGAAGGGCGAGGCCGTCTCCGGCCAGACCACCACGATGCGATTGCCGGGAGGGCTTTCCGTCAGCGCCGCGTCGATTCCCTGGCGCGTCAGGTCGAGATAGCTCTGGAAAATCGGCCAGCGCGCTTCCTCGCGCCACTTGGCCTCCTGCGCGATATTGCCCTGTGCCAAGACGAGCGTGACCGGCTTCGGCGCCGGCTCCTCGGCGGAGAGGCGGAAGAAGCCGTAGCCGCCTAGCGCCGCGAGGGCGGCGACGCCGCCGAGCATGGCCCTCCGGCCCAGCATCGGCAGGCCGACGAGCAGCAACGTGATCAGGCTCAGCCCATGCACGCCCACCAGCGCCGCCCCCTGCATGGGCAAGGCGTCGAAGGCCCAGACCGAGCCCGGCAGGTTCCAGGGAAAGCCGGTGAAGAGCACGCCCCGGGCCATGTCCGAGAGCACCCAGGCCGAGGCGAGGCCCAGCCAGCGCGGCCAGCCCGGCTGCAGCCACCAGGCGAGGACGGCGACGGGCACCATGAAGGCCGCCAGCGGCAGGCCGATCGCCGGCACCGCGATGGGAACCAGCCACCACCAGGTGCCGATATCGGTGAAGAGCGCCTCGGTGATCCAGTAGAGGCCCGCGACGTGATAGCCCCAGCCCCAGCAGAAGCCGAGCAGGGCAGCCCGCTTCCAGCTACCCGCCGATCCCAGCAGGATCAGCAGGCCCGGCACCGTCAGCAGCAGCACCGGCACGAGATGGACCGGCGGCAGGGCAAGGGCCGAGATGGCGCCCAGCCCGAAGGCCGAGACGAGGGCCCGCCAACCCTGCCGCGTCGCAAGACGGGCGGGCAGGCTGCGGAAGAATGAGAACATGCTGAGGCGGTGCTCCTCGCGAGGGGGCGTTGCAGCCCCCTCCTGCCTCCCTTTCGGGGAGGCCGCAAGGTCAGGCCGCGGCTTGGGTCGCCACGGCCGGGCGCTTCACGCGCAAGCGCCTGATGCGGCGGGCATCGGCTTCCAGAACCCGGAATTCGAGGCCCGAGGAATGGGACACCAGCTCGCCCTTCGCCGGCACGCGGCCGGCCAGGGTAAAGACGAGGCCGCCCACCGTGTCGATATCCTGCCCCCTCTCCTCGTCGGTCAGCAGCGGGCCGACCTTGGATTCGAAGAACTCGACCGGCGTGCGCGCATCGAGGTCGATCGTCCCGTCGGGGCGTTCGATGATGCGTGGCGCGTTATCCTCGTCATGCTCGTCGCTGATATCGCCGACGATGGTCTCCACCACGTCCTCGATGGTCACGAGCCCGTCCACGCCGCCATATTCGTCGATGACGAGGGCGAGGTGCATGCGGGCTTGGCGCATCTGCAGCAGCAGGTCCAGCACCGGCACCGAGGGCACGATGAAGAGCGGCTTGCGCAGCACGGCGCTCAGCGAGAAAGGCGCGTCGCGGCCCACGGCGGCGAAGACGTCCTTGATATGGACCATGCCGACGATTTCATCGAGCTGCTCGCGATAGACGGGCAGGCGCGAATGGCCCTCGCGCTGGATGAGGCGGATGGCCTGTTCCAGCGTGAGGCTTTCCTCGATCGCGACGATATCGGCGCGGGGCACCATCACGTCGCTGGCCGTCTTGCCACGGAGCTTGAGCACATTGGCGAGCAGCGCCCGCTCCTGCACGTCGAGCCCGGGCTCGCCGCCCTCCTCGGAGGGTTCCTCATGGCCTTCAACCAGCGCCTCGACCTGATGGCGGACGCTCTCGCGCTCCGGCTTGCCGAGCAGGCGGTGCAGGCGGCGCAGGAAAGGCTGTCGGGTATCGTCGCTCACGAGACACCTCGCCACGGGTTGGGCAGGCCGAGGCGGCACATGATGCGCGCCTCCGCCTGCTCCATGCGGCGGGCATCCCCGGCCTGGATATGGTCATAGCCGCAGAGATGCAGCGTCCCATGAGCCACGAGATGCGCCAGATGCACGGCGATGCGCCGCTGGCCCTGGCGCGCCTCGCGCTTCACCACGCCGAAAGCCAGCGCGATGTCACCCAATTGGCCCGGCACAGCACTCGGGAAGGAGAGGACATTGGTGGGCTTCACCTTGCCGCGGTGCCGGCCGTTGAGGCCCTTGACCGAACGGTTGTCGGAGAGAAGCACCGTGACCGCGCCATCCATGCCCGCTTCATCAAGCGCGGCATTCACGGCCCGGCGAACCCAATCCTCGGCGCGCGGCACGGCGGCGCGCCAGGCGGTGGATTCGAGGATCACTTCGATCCCGTCATCGCCCTCGGCGTCCATCCACGGCGCAGCGCCCCACTCAGGCCCGGCCATTCCCACGGAATGACCGGGCAAACTACTTCCCGGTTCCATCATGCTCCTTCCTGCCCCGGGGACCCGTTCCCCGGTGGCGTTGCAACGAACGTCTTCCCCCATAGCAGATGCGAGGAGAAGTCAGCGTGAATTATCGTGCACCCTGGCCTGCCCGGCTGGAGCCCGCGCCGCCCGAAGCCAGGCCGCCCGAGCCCTCGACCTTGGAATAGGCCGCCACAATCCGCCCGACCAGCGGATGGCGCACCACGTCCTTGTCGTTGAAATAGGTGAAGCCGATGCCCTCGACGCCCTTCAGGATCTGAAGCGCCTCGACCAGGCCGGATTTATGGCCCGGCGGCAGGTCCACCTGGCTCGGATCGCCGGTGACGACCATGCGGCTGCCCTCGCCCATGCGGGTGAGGAACATCTTGATCTGGGCGGGCGTGGTGTTCTGCGCCTCGTCCAGGATGCAATAGGCATGGGCCAGGGTGCGGCCGCGCATGAAGGCCAGGGGCGCGATCTCGATCTCGCCCGAGGTGATGCGGCGGGCGACCTGATCGGCCGGCATCATGTCATGCAGGGCATCATAGAGCGGGCGGAGATAGGGATCGACCTTCTCCTTCATGTCGCCCGGCAGGAAGCCCAGCCGCTCGCCCGCCTCGACGGCCGGGCGGGAGAGCACGATGCGGTCCACCTGCCCGGCCATGAGCAGGGCCACGCCCTGCGCCACGGCCAGATAGGTCTTGCCCGTGCCGGCGGGGCCGATGCCGAAGACCATCTCATGGCGCTGGAGCTGGTCCATATAGCCGGCCTGGGCGTGGCTGCGCGGCGCGATGGCCCCCTTGCGGGTGCGGATCGCGGGCAGGTCGGCCAGCGGCAGGCGGGGCTCCGGCCCGGCATCCGTATCGGTGTTCTTCTTCTCGGCCAGGCGCAAGGCGGCTTCCACTTCAGCGATACCCACGGGCTCCCCGCGGCCGAGGCGCTTCCACAGCGCCTTCAGCGCGAGCTCGGCCACCCGCGCGCCCTCTTCCTCGCCGACGATCGAGACCCGGTTCCCTCTGCTCGTCAATCGGACCCCGGATCGCTGCTCGATCTGCGCCAGATGCCGGTCATGCTCGCCATAGAGCAGCGCCAGCAGGGCGTTGTCGTCGAATTGCAGGGTCACCGCACGCGTGGACTTCTGGTCACGCAGCGTGGGCAGGGAGACGGAGCGGGGGTCGTGGCCGACCGCGATGGCGGGAGGTGGGCTCAAGCGCAGGCTAACTCCTCGGACAACAGGGTGGCGGACAAGGAATTCGGGAAGGCCTCGGCAAGGCGAACCCGCAGCATGGTCCCGGGTTCAGGCGTGAACCCCGGCGCCATCACGTGAACCGGCTGCAGCCAGGGCGAGCGCCCCGCGATCTGCCCCGGGTGGCGCCCCGGGCCGGTGACGAGCAGGTCGATCTCGCGGCCGACCACGCTCCGGTTGAACTCGTCCTGCTGCTGCCGCAGCAGGGCCTGCAACTCGGCGAGCCGCGCATCCTTCTCGGCCTCGGGGACCTGGAAGGGCTGGCCGGCGGCCGGCGTGCCGGGCCGCGCCGAATACTTGAAGGAATAGGCCAGGGCGAAGCCGACATCCCGCACGAGGGACATGGTCTCCTGGTGGTCCTGCTCCTTCTCGCCGGGATGGCCGACGATGAAATCCGAGGACAAGGCGAGATCCGGCCGTGCCTCGCGCAGCTTCTCCGCGATGCGGCGGAAGGCATCGGCCTTGTGGCCGCGATTCATGGCCTGGAGCACCCTGTCCGAGCCCGACTGCACCGGCAGGTGCAGGAAGGGCATCAGCGAGGGGATCTTGCCATGGGCCTGGATCAGCGCGTCATCCATGTCCCGCGGGTGGCTGGTGGTGTAGCGCAGCCGGGCGAGGCCGGGGATTTCGGCCAGTTCATAGAGCAGCCGTGCCAGGCCCCAGGTGGAGCCGTCCGGCGCCTCGCCGTGATACGCGTTCACATTCTGGCCGAGCAGCGCGATCTCCCGGGTCCCGCCGGCGACCATCCGCTTGGCCTCCGCCAGGATATGGGCGACGGGGCGCGAATATTCAGCCCCGCGCGTATAGGGAACGACGCAGAAGGAGCAGAATTTATCGCAGCCTTCCTGGATGGTGAGGAAGGCGATAGGCCCCTGCTCGGCGCTGACTTCCGGCAGATGGTCGAATTTCTGATCCACCGGGAAATCGGTGTCGATCTGGGCGCCGGCGGCGCGCGAGGCGCGGGCGACCATTTCCGGCAGGCGATGATAGGTCTGCGGCCCCATGACGATATCGACCCAGGGGGCGCGGCGGGTGATCTCCGCACCCTCGGCCTGGGCGACGCAGCCCGCGACGGCGACGACCATCTGCTGGCCGGCCTTGGCCTTCTCCTGCTTCAGCTCGCGCAGGCGCCCGAGGTCGGAAAAGACCTTCTCCGACGCCTTCTCGCGGATATGGCAGGTATTGAGGATGACCATGTCGGCCTCCTCCTGCTGCTCGGTGGGTGCGTAACCGAGCGGCGCCAGCACATCCGCCATGCGGGTGCTGTCATACACATTCATCTGGCAGCCCCAGGTGCGGATGAAGAGCCGCTTGCGGGGGGTGGTCACGTCGCTCATGCCGTCAAGAACCCTACCGTGCCGGCCCAACGGGGGCGGCATCGCGGGAGGGAGATGCGGTTCATATGGCCCGCGGTCAAGCGACTCGGCCGTGTGAGGGACGCTCCATGCGCCTATTGGCGCCAATTTCGCCCCCCGAGGTCAAGCGTCGCGCGCGGCAGGCATCGTCACGAAGAGGGGCTGCGGTGCCCTGTTCTGCCGCAGCAGCGCAGCACCATCGGCGACCACCGAGGCGGTGGCCTCGGTCAGCTGCTTCCGATTGGCGAAGGCCCCCGGCGTGACGGGGTGATGCAGCAGGACGGTGGCGCGGCCGCTGGGCCGGCGCGCGAGGCGCCAGAAATGGCTCGCGATGTCCATATCGCCATACCAGGCGAAAAGCGGGCGGTCGCGGCGGCAGGCGGGCAGATTGGCGAGGCGGTCATAGACCAGGCTCACCGGCTGCACGGCCTGGACGGCATCGGACACGGCCAGGAAGGAGGAGCGGAAGGGCAGCACGCGGCCGCCATCGTTGCTCGTGCCTTCGGGGAAGAGGATCAGGCTGTCGCCCTGGGCGAGGCGGCTGCGCATGGCATCGGCCTCCTTGCCCGTGGAGCCGCGGCTGCGGCTGACGAAGACGGTGTGCGAAAGCCGCGCCAGCAGGCCGATTCCCGGCCAGGCATTGACCTCGGCCTTGGAGACGAAGGCCGCCTCCAGCACCGAGCCGAGCACGATGATGTCGAGCCAGGAGGAATGGTTGGAGACGAAGAGCGTCGGCCGCGCCTCGCTCACCTCGCCCACCACCTGCACCTTCATGCCGATCAGCCGGCAAACGCCCGCGTGGTAGAAGCGCACCAGGCGATGCTTGGCCCGGCCCGGCAGGCGGATCAGCACGAGTTGCACCGGCAGGAGCATCAGCGTCCAGAGCACCACCAGCACCAGGCGGCGGATGGCCCGGAGCTGCCCGCCCTCGGGCCGGTCGTTCATGATGTCGCCGAAGAACTGCCCCGGCAGCGCCGGGCGGAAGCGCAGCGGCTTGCCGCGTGACCGGCTGGGCGCGCGCGAGCTGCCCATCGAGGCGGGGCCGGAATCGGACCCGTCATTGCTGGGCCCCGGGTTTGAGCCCTGGGCTGGCTGGGAGGCTCGTGCGGCAGCGAGAGGCATCATGGCGGCAGTTAGCGCCCCCTTCGCAACGCCGCAATGACACCGGCGCGATGAATGGATGACATGTGAGGGTTATACGCGTGAAAAATTAAAATGTTTCGCCATGGCGGTAATGCCGCCACGGTAAGAGGCTGTTTCATCGGGTTGGAGGCTGAGGCTCCCGCCAGGATTCCCCGTGCCAACATCGTTGGCGTAGAAGAGGCTGCGAAGAAAAAGACGAGGGGAGCCGAGCCGCCAGTTTGGTGAAATAGGCTTACGCGATCAGTCTGGGATTATTCATGCCGATCATGCTTCGCAGACGTGCCCTGGCGGCCGCCCTCATGACCTCGCCCCTGATGCTGGCCAGGACCGGCCAGGCCCAGGGAAGCTGGAGCCCGGAGCGGCCGGTGCGGCTCATTGTTCCCTTCGCCCCCGGCGGCTCTCAGGACGTGATGGGCCGCCTTCTCGCCCAGGCCGTCTCGCCCCTGGTGGGGCAGCAGGTGGTGGTGGAGAATCGGGCGGGCGCCGGCGGGCTGCTCGGCGCCGAGGCGGTGGCGACGGCGGCCCCCGATGGCCATACCCTCTTCCTCGCCACGGCCGGGCAGCTCACCATCGCCAAGGCGATCGGGCGGAAGCTCTCCTATGACCCGATCAATTCCTTCGCGCCCATCATGCATCTGGTGGACAGCCCCGTGGCGCTGCTGGTCGCGCCCCAGCTCGGCATCGACAGCCTCCAGGCCCTGATCGCCCGGGCGAAACAGCCGGGCCCGTCCCTGCCCTATGCCAGCACCGGCATCGGCACCAATACGCATCTCATCATGGAGGATCTGAAGGCGCAGCTGGGCCTGAATGTCGAGCATGTGCCCTATCGCGGCGCGGCTGGCGCCTTCAACGATCTGCTGGCCGGGCGCATCGCGCTGATGTTCGTCTCCGTGCCTTCCGTGCTGGGCTTCTCGGGCGGGGCTCTGAAGGTTCTGGCCGTGACCTCGGCGACGCGCTTCCCCGCCCTGCCCGATGTGCCGACCATGATCGAGGGCGGCGTGCCGGGCTTCGAGGCCAGCATCTGGACGGGCCTCGCCGCGCCCGCCCATACGCCCGCGCCCGTCATCGCCCGCTGGCAGCAGGAATTCGGAAAGGCGCTGAAGACGGAGCTGGTGGCGAGCCGCCTCGCCGGGCTCGGTGCCACGGCCAATGGCGCCGGGCCGGCCGAGTTCGGGCAGTTGCTCAAGGATGACCTCGAGCGCTGGACGAAGGTGGCGGGGCCGCTGAAAATCGAGGTCGAGTGACCGGAGAGGGAGGGGCGGGCGCCCTTCCCTCTTCCGCCCCTCAATCCGTCGAGGCGAGCTTGCGCTCGTAATGCTTGGCGTATTTGTCGGTGATCAGGTCGCTCTTCACCACGATGCAGACGTCGGTGGTGTTGAACTGGTCATCGACCACGGCGCCATCGCCCACGAAACCGCCCAGGCGCAGATAGCCCTTGATGAGCGGCGGCAGGCCGGCCAGCGCCCGCTTGGCGTCGAAAGCCTCCGGGTCCATCCGGCGCATCTCGGTGAAACGCTCGGGAATCGCACGGGGGCGGAGGCCCTTGGGCGCCAGGTGATTGGCGTGGAGATAGGTGAGCGGCACCGCCAGGGCGTCGAGATCCGTGCCGGGCAGCGAGGCGCAGCCGAACATGATGTCGATCTGATGCTTCGTCACATAAGCGGCGATGCCCTGCCAGAGCAGCTGCATCGCGGCCTTGTTGCGATAACGCTCATCCACGCAGGAACGGCCCAGCTCCAGAACCTGGCCGGGGAAATTCAGCAGGTCGGTCAGGTCGTATTCGCTGGCGCTGTAGAAGCGGCCGATGCGATCGGCGGCCTGCCGACGGATCAGCCGGTAGGTGCCGACGATGCTCTCCGGCCCCTCGCCCAGATCATGGTCCACGACGAGGAGATGGTCTGCGACGCTGTCGAAGACGTCCACGTCCCGCTTGGTCGCGAGCGTGGCGGCATCGGGGGCCGCGCCCATTTCCTCGTAGAAGACCTTGTAGCGCAGGGCCTGGGCGGCATCGGTCCATTCCGGGCCGGGGCCGATCAGTACGCCGAGGTTGGAAGACCTGATCTCGCCGAAGCCGGCATCGCCACCCCGGTCAAGGCCGGTCTCAGTCAGCCGCGACGTCACGCGCCTGTCCTGCCACGGCGGGCACCGGGCGGCGCGGGAGTCTCAGGCTCCGCGGCCTTGCGCTTGCCGAAGAGCTCCAGGCGGTGGCCGACCAGCACGAAGCCCAGCTTGGCCGCGATGGAGCGCGCCAAGGCCTCGAAATCCTCGTCGGAGAATTCGATGACCTTGCCGCTGTCGATATCGATCAGGTGGTGGTGCGGGCCGTGTTCGGTCGGCTCGTAGCGAGCACGGCCGCCGCCGAAATCGTGGCGCTCGAGGATGCCTTTTTCCTCGAGGAGGCGCACGGTGCGATAGACGGTGGCGATGGAGATGCGGTTATCGAGCGCGATGGCGCGACGATACAGCTCCTCCACATCGGGGTGGTCTTCGGCTTCGGACAGCACGCGGGCGATGAGCCGGCGCTGGCCGGTCATCTTCAGGCCACGCTCGACGCACAGGCGCTCGATCCTGGAAGGATCGGCGCCGGTGGGCGACGCGGCGGCATCAAGGGGGTGAGAGCGTGACTGCATCAAACGCGGGCGTAGCCAACCTGAGGCAGGACGGCAAGCCCATCCTGCATCAGGAGTTCATTACTCGCCGCCAACGCGGGGTTTTGTGCCCAGGCCGATCTGCTTGGCCAGTTCCGAGCGGCGCTCCGCGTAATTCGGCGCGACCATCGGGTAATCGGCGGGCAGGCCCCAGCGCTCGCGATATTGCTCGGGGGTCATGTCATAGGCGGCCTTCAGATGCCGCTTGAGCATCTTGAGCTTCTTCCCGTCCTCGAGGCAGACCAGATAATCCGGCGTGATGGACTTCTTGATCGACACGGCCGGCTGCGGCTTCTCGACCGGCGGCGGCGCCACGACGGGCGGGGGAGCGGGCGGCGGCGCACCGAGACCGGCGAGCGCGCGATGCACTTCCTGGATCAGGCTCGGCAAATCACCCATCGGCACCGCATTGTTCGAGACATGCGCGGCGACGATTTCAGCGGTCAGCCCCAGAAGATCAGCCGGGGACGTATTCTCTGTCATGGACGATGCTTCCTTGCCGATGACCTTTACCCAATATAGGTAGCCCGCATCGCGATTCGCAATACGCTTATGTCAACAGAAAGGCGAAGATCGCAAATGTCCGATAGAACACACGAAGTCATCACGGACAGCCTTCTGGATATCCGGGCGGAGACTTGCCCCATGACATTCGTGAGGACGCGTCTTGCCTTGGACAGGCTGAAAAACGGCCAAATTCTATGCGTCTGGCTCCAGGGTGACGAACCGCTGCGAAATGTACCGAAAACCGCCGTCGAACAAGGCCATTCCATTGTGCAGCGCAGCGACAGTGACGACGGCTCTGTAAAGATTTGGTTTAGGAAGGGCGGGTAGCCACGATACCGCCTTATCTTTCGTCAAGAGGCCTGAATTACATGCAGACAATCTTCCCCGGCGTGTAATTCGCTGTCTTTTTCGTGCGCTTCCTCGCGGGAATGCGGGCGACAATAAAAGCTGATCAGCCTAGACACGGATTTCGTGTTTGAACGCGCGGCCGGGGTGACGGACGCTCACGAGAACGCTAGGGATGGGCGGCTTGCGGCAGCAGAACCGCACGGGGCCGCCCGAAGCCCATAGGGCAGCCCACAGAGATATCTTTCGGGGTATCTTTCAAGGGCGGGCACCGCGGCGCACAGGGACAGGCTTAGCTAAGGAGAGACGAATATGACGATTACACGCCGGCAGCTTGCCGGAGGCGCCCTGGGCGGCCTGCTGGCCTCGCCCTTCCTCGCCCGGCATTCTTTCGCGCAGGAAAAGAGCATCACCTTCGCGGGCTATAGCGGCATCTTCCAGGAGAATTACGTCGCCGCCGTCGTGGAGCCTTTCACCAAGGCCACCGGCATCAAGGTGAACTACTACGCGACGCCGAATTCGGCCCAGACCCTCGGCCTGATCCGCGCCCAGAAGGCCGCCCCGCAGATCGACGTCGCGATTTTCGACATCACGATCGGCAAGGCAGGCACCGATGAGGGCCTTTTCGCCCCCATCACCAAGGACGAGTTCCCCGTCCTCGACGAGCTCTCCCCCCAGGCCTTCGCCCCGGGCGTGAACCCCGTCGGCGTGACCTTCGACAGCCTCTCGCTGCTCTATTCGCCCCAGGCCGTCAAGCCCGCCCCCACCTCGTGGAAGACCCTGTGGGACCCTGCCTACAAGGGCAAGATCGCCATGGGCGGCGCGCCGGACATCGTCGGCATCGGCATGACGCTGATCGCCAACCGTCTCTTCGGCGGCACCGACTACCGGCAGTTCGAGAAGGGCGTGCAGGCCATGTCCGACCTCGCGCCGGGCGTGCTGAGCTGGGAGCCGAAGCCCGACGCCTTCACCTTCATCATCAACGGCCAGGCGCAGCTCGGCGTGGGCTGGAACGCCCGCGGCCAGCTCTACAGCCGCCAGTCCGAGGGCAAGCTCGGCGCGGCGCTGCCGGATGAGGGTTCGCTCTTCCAGATCAACACCCTGGGCCTGGTGAAGGGCGCGCCGCAGACCGATGCGGCCAAGGCCTTCATCAAGTATGCCCTTTCGGCCGAAGCCCAGGCCGCCTTCACCGAGCGCATGTTCTACGCCCCGGTGAATACCAAGGCGAAGGTCTCCGACGCGGCCCTGTCCGCGACGGCCGCCTCCCCCGCCCGCATGGAGAAGATGCTTGCGGTGGACTGGCTGGAAGTGGCCAAGTTCCGCGACCGCCTGAACGACCAATGGCGCCGTCGCATCCTCACTCGCACCTGAGAGACTAGATGAGCGTAAACACCAAGGCAGCGCCGGAGACGGCGCCGCATCTCGTGCTGGACGGCCTGGAGAAGCGCTTCGGCGCTTCCCGTGCGGTGCAGTCCCTGTCGATCTCCGTGGGCAAGGGCGAGCTGATCGGCCTGCTCGGCCCCTCGGGCTGCGGCAAGACCACGACACTCCGGATGATCGGCGGCCTCATGCCGGCGACCGAGGGGCGCATCGTGGTCGGCGGGCGTGAAGTCACGCAGCTTCCGCCGCATAAGCGCGACATGGGCATCGTTTTCCAGAACTACGCCCTCTTCCCGCATATGACGGTGGCCGAGAACCTCTCCTTCGGCCTCGAGATGCGCAAGGTGCCCAAGGCCGAGCGCGAGACCCGCGTGAAGCGGGCGCTGGACATGGTCCGCCTCGGCGCCTTCGGCGGCCGCAAGCCGCGCGAGCTTTCGGGCGGCCAGCAGCAGCGCGTGGCCCTGGCCCGCGCCCTGGTGATCGAGCCCTCGATCCTACTGCTTGACGAGCCGCTCTCGAATCTCGATGCCAATCTCCGCGAGGAGATGCGCAACGAGATCCGCGACATCCAGCAGCGCCTGGGCATCACGGCCGTCTTCGTCACCCATGACCAGGCCGAGGCGCTCGCCATCTGCGACCGTATCGCCGTCATGCGCCTCGGCGTGCTGGAGCAGCTCGGCACGCCCTACGAGATCTATGAGCGCCCCTCGAACGAGTTCGTCGCGGGCTTCGTCGGCCGCGTAAACCGCGTCGCCGCGACGCAGGGGCCCGATGGCCTCGTCCAGCTGGGTGACCTTTCCCTGCTCGCCGCCGGCCAGGTGGCGAATGGCCCCGTCACCATGATGGTCCGCCCGCATCGCATGCGCGTCGTGGATGCCACGCCGGAAGGCGAAGGCTGGAACGTCGCGCGCGGCGAAGTCACCCGCAGCACCTTCGTCGGCGACCTGCTGACGCTGGAGGTCAAGGTCGGCCCCGCCATCCTGACGGTGGAGCAGCATACCTTCGCCGGTGGCCGCCCGCCCGCGCTCGGCGAGAGCGTGCTGCTCGCCTGGCGCCAGGAGGACACGCTGGTCTTCCCCGCCGGAGGTGGCGCGTGAATTCCCGCATCGGCCTCCTCCCGCTGCTGGTGATCCCGGCGGTGGCGGTCAATCTCGTGACCTTCCTCTGGCCGATGCTGAACCTGGCCGGGCTTTCCTTCCGGGAAGGCCTGCCGGGCGGCGGCATCGGCGAGGTCTTCAGCATCAGCACCTGGCAGCTTCTCTGGGAAGACGACTTCTATCTCGAGATCCTGCTCCGCTCGGTCCAAATGTCGGTGATGATCACGATCGGGGCGCTCATCTGCTCCTATCCCGTCGCCTTCTTCGTTCACCGGGTCGACGCGCGCTGGCGCAACATGCTGGTCGTGGCCTGCATCTCGCCCCTGCTGATCTCGGCGGTGGTGCGTACCTATGGCTGGCTCGCGCTGCTGGGCGATGCGGGCTTCGTGCCCAGCATCATGCGCTCCCTGGGCTTCGAGCCGCCGCGCCTCGTCTTCAACACGACCGGCGTGGTGATCGGCCTCGTCGAGATCATGATGCCCTACATGATCATGTCGCTGCTGGCGGGCTTCGGTAAGCTGAACCATACGCTGGAGGAGGCGGCCGCCAGCCTCGGCGCCCCGCCGATGACGGTCTTCTGGCGCATCGTCCTGCCGCTCACCCTGCCGGGCGTGCTGCTGGGCTGCCTGCTGACCTTCGTGCTGACGGTCTCGAGCTTCATCACGCCGAAGCTGCTAGGCGGCGGCCGCGTGCTGCTGCTGGCGACCGAGATCTACGACCAGGCGATCGTGACGCTGAACTGGCCGCTGGCCGCGGCGCTCTCGCTCGTCACGCTTGTCGTCTTCGGCGCTGCCATCATGGTTTACGGGCGCATCGCCCGTGCCGCCGAGAGGGCCATCGCATGATCCGCTCCGGACCTGGGCGCTATGTCTTCGGGCTTATCGTCGCCATTCTTTTCCTCTTCCTGCTGGCCCCGGTGCTGCTGGTCTTCCCGCTTTCCTTCTCGGCGGATACCAGCATTTCCTGGCCGCCCTCGGGCTGGAGCTTCCGCTGGTACACGGCGCTGCTCAACCAGCCGGAAATGGGCGCGGCGCTGCAGAACAGCCTGATCCTGGCCGCGATCGTCACCGTGCTGTCGCTGGCCATCGCGCTGCCGGCGGCGGTGGCCATCGGGCGCGGCAATTTTCCGGGGCGCGAGGCCATCCTGGCGCTGCTCTCCATGCCGCTGCTGCTGCCGACCATCGTGCTGGGCCTCGCGGTGCTCATCATCTTCGTCGGCCACGGGCTGATCGGCAGCTGGCCGGGGCTGATCCTGGCGCATCTGCTGGTGACCATCCCCTATGCGCTGCGCGTGCTGAACACGGCGCTGGGCACCCTGCCCGCCTCGGTCGAGGAAGCGGCCTCGAGCCTCGGCGCGCCGGCGCTCTCGGTCTTCTTCCGCATCACCCTGCCGCTGATGGCGCCGGGCGTGATCGCGGCGGCGGCCATCGTCTTCCTCGTCTCCTTCGACGAGGTAGTGATCACGCTCTTCATCGTGGGGCCGAACCTCAACACCCTGCCGGTCGCCCTCTTCCATTACGTGGAAGCGAGGACGGACCCGCTGGTGGCCTCGATCTCGGTGCTGATGATCGTCTTCACGCTGCTCCTGGTCATGGTGCTGGAGCGCGCGGTGGGCCTTCGCCAGGCCGTGGGCGGCAAGGGCGGCTGAGCCGCTTCACCGCTGGAATGCTGAAAGGGCGGGGAGAAATCCCCGCCCTTTCTGTTTCAGCGCGCCTTGGAGAACTCGACGACCTTCTCGGCCACCGCCGCCAGATGCTCCCGCACCTCCGCCAGGCGCGGCAGGCGGGTGCGGGCCGCCTCGTCCATGTAGAGGCCGCGGTTCATCTCGATCTGGAGGCTATGGATGCCGCCCGTGGGGTTGCCGTGCTTGCGCACGGATTCCGCGCCGATGAAATGGGCGTTGGAGGTGACCTTGTAACCGAAGCCCTTCAGCGTGCTGCCGATCAGCTCCACCAGTTCGGGCGAGCAGGTGGTGCCGTTACGGTCACCCAGGTCGAAATCCGAGCGCCGCTCGCCATTGGCGCCCAGCGCGGGCATGGAATGGCAGCTCAGGTGATAGGCGACGCCATGCTGGGCATGGAATGCCGCCAGCAGCCGCTTCACCTCGTCATGATAGGGCCAGTAATAGGTGCTGAGCCGCTTCTGCACCTCGGCCACCGGCAGCGGCGCGTCATAGAGCGGCTTGGTGCCGGCGCAGATGGTGGGAATGAGGCCCATGCCGGCCTTGGTCTTGGGGCCGGGCTGAAGCTCCTCGGGCCAGTCGCCATCGAGCTGGGCCGGGTCGATATCCAGCTCATGCCGGTTCGGGTCGATATAGACATTGGGGAAATGGGCGTAGAGCCAGGTCGCGCCCTTCTCGACCACGCCGGCATAGACTTCCTCGACATACATCGAGATCGAACGCTGAAGGTCGGTCAGCGCGGCGATGGAGCGGAAGTCGCGCGGGTATTCCGCGCCGCTGCGGGGGATTTCGAATAGAACCGGGGCATCGCCCTCGGGGTCCCGCCGGGAAAACACGCCGGGCCGCACATCCATCAGCATTCTGTATCACCCTTGTCTGCTTCGGGTGATCAGACGCGAAAAAGCGGCGCCCGGCCAGGGGCCCGGCGCCGCTTTCACGCTGATGGCGTCATTACTCGACGCTGATCTTCGCCGTCTCGACGATCTTCTTGTAGCGCGCGGTCTCGGAGATCACGAAGGCCTTCAGCTCCTCCGGCGTGCTGGCCTTGGGCACGAAGCCCAGCGGTGCGAGGCGGTTCTTGAAGCTGTCGGACCGCACGACCGCGTTGACGTTGCCGGCGATGGTCGCCTGCAGGGCGGCCGGCATGTCCTTCGGCGCCCAGACGGCATACCAGGAGGCGATGTCGAAGGGCTCCATGCCGCTCTCGGCCACCGTGGGGATCTCGGGGGCGAGCGGCGAACGCTCCTTGCTGGTCACGGCCAGGGCCTTGATCTGCCCGCCCTTCACCAGCGGCAGCGAGGAGAGGAAGGGATCGGCCATCAACTGCACCGTACCGCCCGCGAGATCGGTCAGGGCCGGGCCGGCACCGCGATAGGTGATGACCTCGTTATCCACGCCCGCCATGATCTTGAGCTGCTCGACGGCCAGATGCCCGGCCGAGCCATAGCCCGAGGTGCAGAAATTGTACTTCGCCGGATCCTTCTTCACGAGGTCGAAGAATTCCTTGAGCGTCTTGGCCGGCACGTTGGGCGAGGTCGAGACGATGAGCGGCCCGTCGGCGACGAGGCCGATATGGGTGAAGTCGTTCACCGGATCATAGGTGACGTTCTTGTTGATCAGCGGCTGCACGACATGGATCGAGGCATTGAAGAGCAGCGTGTAGCCGTCGCCGCGCGAGCGCATCACCTGGCCCACGCCGACCGAACCGCCGGCGCCGCCCGCGCGGTTATCGACCACGACATTGGCCTTGAGCTTCTCGGAAAGCTCCTGCGCCAGCATGCGCGCCACACCGTCCACGGCACCGCCGGGCGGATAGGGCACGATCAGCGTGACGGGCCGGTCGGGCCAGGATTGCGCCAGGGCCGGGCGCGCCAGCGGCAGGAGCGCGGCGGCGGCCGGCGCGGCGAGGAGGGAGCGGCGGGTGAAGCTCATCGTGAATTGCCTCTGTATCAAAGCGGTCAGGCGTGGATGGGTTCCGTTCGAGCGGCGCCCTTATAGCCAGGACTTTCCCCGATGGGGATATCTTGGGCGTTATTTATTTAATTAACGATTAATCGGCGCATGAATGGCGCACCTCGCGGCGCGCCACCCTGGCGTCAATAGGTGCCTGGATACTGGCCACCGTCGACGAGCAGATTCTGACCCGTGACGAAGCCGGCATTGACCGAGCAGAAATAGGCGATGGCGGCGGCCACTTCCTCGGCGCGGCCGTAGCGCTTGGCCGGATTCGCGGCCTCGCGCTCGGCCCAGAGCTGTTCGAAGCTCTTGCCCGTCATTTCGAGCATGCCGAGGATATGGTGGCGCTGCGCATCGGTATCGATGATGCCGGGCAGGACGTTGTTCACCGTCACACCCTTGGCGACCGTCTGCCGCGCGAGGCCCGCGACGAAGCCCACCAGGCCCGAGCGGGCGCCGTTGGACATGCCCATTTCGAGCTGCGGGATCTTCACGCTGCGGGAGACGATATTGACGATGCGGCCGAAGCCGCGCGCCATCATGCCATCCACGCAGAGGCGGATCATGCCGATGGGGGCGAGCATCATCATGTCGATGGCGCGGTGCCAATCGGCATCCGTCCATTCACGGAAGTCGCCCGGCGGCATGCCGTCGCCATTATTGATGAGGATATCGGGCTCGGCGCAGGCCTCGAAGACCTTCGCACGGCCCGCCTCGCTGGTGAGGTCGGTCGACAGCCAGGCGACCGGCCGCCCCGCCTCGGCGCCGATCGCATCGGCGGCTTCGGCGAGGGTGGCCGGGTTGCGGGCGACGATGAGAACATCGACGCCCTCCTTGGCCAGCATCAGGGCCGTGGCGCGCCCCATGCCGCGGCTGCCGCCGCAGACGATGGCGCGACGGCCCGCAAGGCCGAGATCCATTACTCGGCGGCCATGGGCAGGGAGGCCGAGGGCAGCTTCCAGCCATACTGCTTGTCGAGGCCGAGCTTGCGGACGACCTCGATGCCGCGGGCGAGGTGATCCGGCGCGAGGCCCTTGAGCGGGCGGCGCAGGTCACCAGCCGGCAGGCCCACGGCCTTCATCAGCGACTTCACCGCCACCGGGTTGATCGCCGAATAGGTGAAATGCAGCAGCGGCAGCAGGC
>JADFCQ010000003.1 GCA_015223225.1 Acetobacteraceae bacterium H6797
TAGGTCGCCGCCGGGCCGCCAGGCCGGATGCTAGAGATACATCACCTCCGCGGGGTGGAGCAGCCCGGTAGCTCGTCAGGCTCATAACCTGAAGGTCACAGGTTCAAATCCTGTCCCCGCATCCCAAAACAACACCCACCCACACCAAACCCTCTCAGCATTCGCCGAGAGGGGCAAACGCGTTCAGGCGACCAGAGCGCGACAGCACGAAAAGCGCGCCCTACACGCCCAAAGGACGCGGGCCCTAGGGCCGCGCCGCTGCATAAGAAACCGAGCTCAGCAGCGCATCCGCCGCCGGATCCGGCGGTCTCCCAGCATGCCAAATGGCGCCGATGCTCCGCTGAGGCGCCTGACCAGCCAGCGGCTTGATCTCCAGTCCCCCAATGTGGTTCACGGCCGAGAAGGGCAGCAGACTCGGCCCCAATCCAGCCCTAACCAGGGCGAGGATCGCCCCGATTCCCTCCAACTCCGCCGTCACGCGCGGGGAGAGTCCCTCCGCCCCGAAGGCAAGGTCCACCGTATCGCGCAGGCCGAAGCCCGGCGGCGGCAGAACCATTCCCTCCATCGCAAGCGCCGCCAGCGACACACGAGGCTGCGCCGCCAAGGCATGCTGCGGCGGCAGCACAGCGACATAAGGGTCTTCCAATAGCGGCTTCCAGACTAGCCGTGGATCGGTCGGCACCTCGCCAATCAGGCCAAGATGCTGCCGCCCGTCGATCACTTCCGTCATGATCTGCGACGACCGAAAGCCCATCACGCGGAGCGGCACGCGCGGCCAATCACGCCGCCAACCGATCAGGGCGGCCGAGAACACACCCTCGAGCAAAGACTGCAGCACTCCGATTCGCAATGTCGGGTCCCGTCCCCCATCAAGCCGCTGGGCCTCCTGACGCAGAAAAGCGGCCTCACCCAACAGCCGCCCGGCCTGCTCCGCGACGAAACGCCCCGCCTCGGTGAGCGCCACCGGCTGGCGGTCGCGATGGAAAAGCCGCGCCCCCATCTCCGCCTCGAGCACCTGGATCTGCCGCGTCAGCGCCGGCTGCGAGAGGCCGAGCAAATCGGCCGCCCGCCGGAAGCCTCCCGTCTCGCAGACCGTCAGAAATGAGCGAAGTCGTTGCAGGTTCATGGCGATCTGCTCAGGACAGAAGCGACGTGGCGCGATTTCGGGCGGCAGGCGGTGATGCACGGGTCCTGTGATGCGCTTTGGCTATCACTCGATGCCCACACCTACATTGGTTGCATCATCCCTTGGGCGCGACAAGGGGCGGCAAGAATGCTCCAGGAGCTTGCCCGCGATGTCCTTCTCCTTCTCCCGCGCCGATGCCGACCTGCTCCAGGGCGTGATCGACATGCATCTCCACACGATGCCCTGCCTCTTCGACCGGCCTTTGGACGATCTCGAGGCCGCTGAACAGGCGCGCGCCGCCGGCTATCGCGGCCTCGTGCTCAAGAGCATCTACGTGCCGAATGCCGACCGTGTCGAACTGGTCCGCCGCGTGGTGCCCGGCATCGAGCTCTTCGGCTCCATCGTGCTCAACCACAGCATCGGCGGCCTGAACCCGGAGGCGGTACGCACGGCGATCGGCTTCGGCGCCAAGGTGATGTGGTTGCCCACCGTGCATGCCCAGCACCATTTCGACCATTTCGGCATGCCCACTTATCCCTGGCTCGGCCAGCGCGCCGGCGCGTTGGCGCAGGTTCCGGTGGAAGGCATCCGCCTCATCGACGCCCAGGGCGCGCTGAAGCCTGAGGTCGCCGAAATCCTCGCCCTCGCCAAGGCGGCCGATATGGTGACCGGCACGGGCCATATCGCGCTCGATGAGGTCTATGCCGTCGCCCGTGAGGCACGGCGTATCGGCTACGAAAAGCTGGTCCAGACCCATGTCGGCTGGCACGCGACCGACTGGCCGCTGGAGGACCTCAAGGCCCTGGCCGATCTCGGCATCAAGTTCGAGTTCTGCATCAACCCGACGATGCCGAACCGCCAGCAGCAGAGCCCGCGCAAGCTGACCGACACGATCAAGGCGCTGGGCGTGGAGCGCTGCTTCATCGCTTCCGACCTCGGGCAGCATGACAATGCGCACCCCATCGAGGGCATGCGCATGTGGCTGCGCATCCTGGCCCTGCACGGCTTTTCCGCTGGCGAGATCGACCATCTGGCGAAGCGTCACCCCGCCATGCTGCTGGGCCTGGACGCAGCGCCCGCCGCCCTTTCCCTCGCGGCGCAATAAGCCGCCCATGCTGCTCCTGGCCCCCGACCGCATGCTGGATGGCGACGGCACGGCGCTGCCCGGGGACACGCGGCTGCTGCTCGAGGGCGCGCGCATCGCGGCCCTCCTGCCGCCCGGCACCGAGCCGCCCGAGGGGGCCGAGCCGCTGGCGCTGCCGCCCGGCTGCACGCTGCTGCCGGGGCTGATCGACCTGCACGACTATCTTTCCGTCGACCCCGACCGGCCGTCGCCGATGCAGCAGATGTTCTCGCCCGACCAGGCGCTGCGGCGCGACACGGCAGCGCGGCACATGCGGCGAGACCTGCTCTCGGGCGTGACCACGCAGCGCGTCATGGGCGAGGGGCAGGGGCTCGATGCCGCCCTTTCCGCCGAGCAGCGCGAAGGGCGCCTCTCCGGCCCGGCGCTGATCACGGCCGGTGCGCCCATCGCCCCGAGCGGCAGCCATCAGCAGCGGCCGACCGGCGGGCTGGATAGCCCATCCGCCATTCGGGCCGCGATCGAAGAGGCGGCCGCCACGGGCCATGGCTGGGTGAAGCTGGTCGCGACCGGCGGCATCAACGGCAGCGGCCTCGGGCCTACGGAGGCTGCCTATACCCCTGCGCTTCTGCGCGAAGCCGTCGCGGCGGCGCACGCGCTCGGCCTGCGCGTCGCGGTCGCGGCGCAGGGCGGCCCCGCCGTCGCCGCCGCGGCCGAGGCGGGGGCCGATACGCTCGAACATGGCGCGCTCCTCGACGAAGCGGCGGTCGATGCGCTTGCCGCCAATGGCACCGCCTGGGTGCTGACGCCGGGCCGCTTCCTGCGGCCGGATGGCATTCCGCTCGCCGCCGCGCGCAGCCCCGATGTCGCGGCCCGCCTCGCCCGTGTCGGGGCCGCCATGGCCGCCGCCGTGCCCCGCGCCCTCGCGCGCGGCCTGCGCCTCGGGCTGGGGGCGGACAATATGCACGGCCGCTTCGGCGATGACGTCGCCCAACTCGTCCGGCTTGGCGCGCCCGTCGCCACCGCGCTTGCCGCCGCCACCGGCATGGCGGCGACGATCCTGGGCCTGGCCGATCGCGGCACCCTCGCGCCCGGCCTGCGCGCCGATCTGCTGCTCGTCGATGGCGATCCGCTCCTGGCCCCCGACGCGCTGCAGCGCGTGCGCGGCGTCTGGCAGGGCGGCCGCGCCGTCTTCTCCACGGTGCCGGCATGAGCCGGCGCCCTCACGCGCCGGGCCGGATGCGCCCGGAAGGACCTTGCCATGGTTGCTGAGCTGCACCTCGAAGAGCGCGCGGGCGTCGCCGCCGCACGGCGGGATCTCGCCGCGATCTGCCGGCTGATGGCGCATTTCGGGATGGACGACATCACCTCGACCCATCTCTCCGTGCTCGTGCCCGGCAAGCCCGGCCATTACCTGCTGAACCCCTATGGCATGATGCTGCACGAGGTCCGCCCCGGCGACGCCGTGGAGGTCGATGCGGACGGCAACATCACCGACCCGGGCAATGGCTGGCCGCTGAACAAGACGGCCATCGTCATCCACGGCGCGGTGCATCGCGCGCGGCCCGAAGTGGGCGCGGCGATCCATGCCCATACCCATGCGGGCATCGCCGTCGGCGCCCTGCCAGAGGGTTTGCTGCCCCTCAGCCAATGGGCGCTGAAATTCCATGGGCTCACCGGCTATCACGACTATGACGGCGCGGCGCGGGCGGGCGGGCTCGGCATCGCCATCGCGCAGGATCTCGGGCCGGACAATCTCGTGATGCTGCTGCGGAACCACGGCACGCTCGCCGTCGGCGCCGATGCGGCCGCGGCCTTCATCCGCCTCTATTATCTCGAACAGGCCTGCCGCTCGCAGCTCATGCTCGGCGCGCGCCAGGCCGAGGCGCTCGTCATGCCGCCGCCGCCCGTGCGCGACCGCGCAGCCTTCGAGCAGAACCAGGGCACGCTCGACCATCGGCGGGATTTCCTGCCCGTGGGCCATCGCGAATGGCCCGCCCTGCTGCGCCTGCTCGACCGCACCCAGCCGGGATGGGACGCATGAGCCTCGCCGCCCCTCTCTCGCCCTCGCTTTCCCTGGGCATCGATATCGGCGGCACCTTCACGGATTTCGCGCTCGAATGGCGTCGGCCCGAGGGCCTGCTGCGCCGGACGCTGAAACTGCCGACCACACCCGCGGCCCCCGAGCAGGCCGTGCTCGCGGGCGTGCCGATGCTGCTCGCCGAGGCGGGGGCGGTGCCGGGCCAGGTGAGCCGGCTCGTACATGGCACGACGCTCGCGACCAATGCGCTGATCGAGCGGCGCGGCGCGCGCACGGCCTTCCTCACGACCGAGGGTTTCCGCGACGTGCTCGCGACCGGCAATGAGAGCCGCGCGGCGCAATACGATCTCTTCTACCGCAAGCCCGCCCCCCTTGTGCCGCGCCGCTGGCGCCTGCCGGTGGGCGGTCGGATGAGCGCAGCGGGTGCGGAACTCGCCCCGCTCGACGAGGCGGCGGTCGCCGCGCAGGCCGAGGCGCTGCTCGCCGCAGGCTGCGAGAGCATCGCGGTCGGCTATCTGCACGCCTATGCCAATCCGGCGCATGAGCGCCGCACGCGCGACCTGCTCGCGCGCCTCGCGCCGGGCCTGCCGGTCAGCCTCTCCTCCGAGGTGAGCCCCGAGATCCGCGAATACGAGCGTTTCTGCACGACGGTCGCCAATGCCTATGTGCAGCCCATCGTCTCGGCCTATCTGCGGCGGCTGGAAGAGGGGCTGGCGCGGCTCGGCATCGCGGCGCCGATGCTGCTGATGCTCTCCTCGGGCGGGCTCGCGACGGTGGAGACGGCCTGCCGCTTCCCCGTGCGCCTGCTCGAAAGCGGCCCGGCCGGGGGCGCGGTCTTCGCCGCGCGGCTGGCCCGGGCGGCGGGGATCGGGCAGGCGCTCGCCTTCGACATGGGCGGCACGACGGCTAAGCTCTGCCTGCTGGAACAGGGCGTGCCGCGCACCGACCGGGTTTTCGAGGTCGACCGTGCCTATCGCTTCGCCAAGGGCAGCGGCATGCCGGTGCGCGTGCCTGTGGTGGAATTGGTGGAGATCGGCGCGGGCGGCGGTTCCATCGCGCGCGTCGATACGCTGGGCCGGCTGCGCGTCGGGCCCGAAAGCGCGGGTTCCGAGCCCGGCCCGGCCTGTTTCGGGCGCGGCGGCGAGGCGCCGACGGTGAGCGACGCCAATCTGCTGCTCGGCCGGCTCGATGCCGCGGCCTTCGCCGGCGGGCGCATGGCGCTGGACACTGTCGCCGCGCGCCGGTCCATGGCCCGGCTGGACCCTGCCCGCCCGGCCGAGATCCTGGCCGGGGCGGTGACGGCCGTGGTCGAAGCCGCCATGGCCGCCGCCGCGCGGGTGCATGCGGCGGAGCGCGGCGCAGGCCTCGCCGAGCGCACGCTGATCGCCTTCGGCGGCGCGGCGCCGCTGCACGCGGCCCGGCTGGCGCATCAGCTCGGCGTGGCGCGCGTAATCATCCCCGCCGGGGCCGGGGTTGGCTCCGCGCTCGGCTTCCTCTGGGCCAAGCCTTCCTATGAGGCCGTGAGGGGCCTGACGGGCGCGGTGCGGGCGATGGATGCCGCCGGGCTCGAAGCGGCCTTTGCAGCGCTCGCCGAGGAAGCGCGGGCCGTGGTGGCGCCCTCGCTTCCCCCTGGCTCGCCGCTGACCGAGCGTCGCAGCGCCCAACTCCGTTATCGCGGCCAGGGCCAGGAACTGACGGTGGCTCTCGCCTCGGTGGCGCCAGAGGCGATCGAAGCCGCCTTTCGCGAGGCCTATCGCGCGCAATATGGCAGCCCCATCCCGGGCGTCGCGGTGGAGATGGTCGGCATCGCCGTGACCATCGAGGGGCCTGAGCCCGACATCCAGGCCTCGGCCGCCATGCCGGTGACGCGCCTGGCCGCGCCGGCCCGCACGCGCCTGGTCCACGATGCCGATACGGGCCGCGCCGCCGCCTGGGGCATCCATGCCCGCGCCGCCCTCGGCCCCGGCGCCCTGGCCGAAGGCCCCGCCCTGATTGTGGAGGAGGAGACGACGACCGTCGTGCCCCCCGGCTGCACCGTCACCGTCGCGCCCGACGGGGCGCTGGTCATCGCCCTCGGCGCGGCGGCCGGGAAGGAGCTGGCGGCATGACGACCCTTGCCGACCTCGCTACACAGCTCGCCTGGGACCGCCTGATCGCCCTCGCCGAGGAGCAGGCCCAGGCCCTGCTGCGCACGGCCTTCTCCACCACGGTGCGCGAGGCGGGAGATCTCTCCGCCGGCATTTTCGACCCCGAAGGCCGCATGCTGGCCCAGGCGGTGACGGGCACGCCGGGGCATGTGAATTCGATGGCGGAGAGCATCCGCCATTTCCTCGCCGCCTATCCCGTCGCCGGCATGCGCGATGGCGACCATTTCATCAGCAACGACCCCTGGCTGACCTCGGGGCATCTGCATGACATCACCGTCGTCACCCCCGCCTTCCATGAGGGGCGCTGCGTCGCGCTCTTCGCCTGTGCCTGCCATCAGGTCGATATCGGCGGGCTGGGGCAGGGGCCGGACGGGCGGAGCATCTTCGAGGAAGGGCTGCGCCTGCCCATCCTGCGCCTCGCCCGTGCCGAGGGTTTCGACGAGACGCTCCTCGCCATCCTGCGCGCCAATGTGCGCAGGCCCTTCGAGGTGGAGGGCGATATCCGCTCCTATTGCGCGGCCAATGCCGCCTCGGCGCGGGCGCTCTCGGCCATGCTGGCGGGGAGTGGCCTCGCCGATCTTGCGGCGGTGGGCGAGGAGATCATCGCCCGTTCCCGCCGGGCGATGGAGGCGGCCATCGGCGCCCTGCCGCAGGGAAGCTGGCGCAGCCTGACGCGGCTCGATGGCATTGCCGGGCGCCCGATCGAGCTGGCTTGCAAGGTGACGCTGGGCGAGGGGCGGGCGCTGATCGATTTCGCGGGGAGTTCGGCCGCCGTGCCGCGCGGCGTGAACGTCGTGCTGCCCTATACGCGCGCCTATGCCGCCTTCGGCCTCAAGGCTGCCGTGGCGCCGGACGTACCCAATAACGCGGGCTCGCTGGCCGCCATTGAGGTGACTGCGCCGCGGGGCTCGGTGCTCAATGCCGAAGACCCCGCGCCCGTCGCGGCGCGGCATGTGGTGGGCCAGTTCCTGCCCGATGCGGTCTTCGCCTGCCTCGGCCAGGCCATGCCGGATCGTGTGCCGGCGGCCGGTTCCTCCGTGCTCTGGACGGTGCAGCTGCGCGGCGGGCCGGAAGTGGTGGATGCGGCCGGGCGCGCCGGGCGACGGGCCTATGAGGCCGTCTTCTTCAACAGCGGCGGCACCGGTGCCCGGCCGGGGATGGACGGGCTCGACGGCACGGCCTTTCCCGCCGGCGTGCGGGCCATGCCGGTCGAGGTGCTGGAGGCGGGCGCGCCCGTCGTCGTCTGGCGCAAGGAACTGCGGCCCGGCTCAGGCGGCGCGGGCGAATATCGCGGCGGGCACGGGCAAAGCGTGGAAGTGGCAGCGCTCGACCCAAGCGAGCCCTTCGCGGTGCTGGCCATGTTCGAGCGCTGCGAGAACCCCGCGCCAGGAACCGCTGGCGGGGCGGCGGGTGCCGCGGGCGCCGTGCGGCTGGGCAGCGGCCTGCCGCTCGCAGCCAAGGGACTGCAAGTGGTGCCAGCCGGCGAGCGGCTGGTGCTGGACCTGCCCGGCGGCGGCGGCTGGGGCTCGCCCAAGGCGCGCGCCGCAGCCGCGATCCAGGCGGAGGCCGATGATGGCCTCGCCTGAGCCGCGCTCAATCCGCCAGGTCGGCGTTGAACAGGTCGGTCACGGCCATGGCGCCGGGATAATGCGTGATGGCGAAAGGCAGTTTGGCCGCTCGCAGCGCGCTTTCCGGCGTTACGCCGCAGGCCCAGAAGACGGGCAATTCGTCGGCCTCGAGCGGCAGCGGATCGCCGCCATCGCGCTTGTCGAGATCGACGCCGATGAGTTCCGGCAGGCCGAGATGCACGGGCGCGCCGTGGACGCGGGGAAAGCGGCTGGTGATCTGCACCGCGCGGATCGCGTCATCCGGCCGCATGGGGCGCATGGAGACGATCAGCGCGCCGCTGAAGCGCCCGGCGGGGGCGCAGTCGATATTGGTGCGATAGATCGGCGGGTTGGTGCCCAGCGCCCAGTGGCGCAGCACGAGCCCGGCCTCGCCCAGCGCCCATTCGAAGGAATAGGAGCAGCCGAGCAGGAAGGCGACGAGATCCTCCCGCCAGAGATCGTCGATGCGCAGCGGCTCCTCGGCCGGGACGCCGTCGCGCCAGACGCGATAGCGCGGCAGGTCGGTCGCCACGTCGAAATCCTCGCCCATGGCGGGCATCAGCCGCTGGCCCGGCGCGCCCATGGCCAGAACCGGGCAGGCGCGCGGGTTGCGCTGGCAGAAGGCGGCGAATTCCAGCGCGGCCTCGGCCGGCAGCACGACGAGATTGGCCTGCACGCGGCCCGGCGCGAGCCGCACGGTGCTGCGCGGGGACCAACCCTCGCGGAAGGCCGCGCGCAGGGCGCGCGGTTCCTCGGGAAAGGGGGGCTGCATGGCTCAATCCACCTTCGCGCCGCTCTCGCGCACCGCGACGGCCCAGCGCGCGCGTTCGGTGACGAGGAAAGGCTCCATCGCCTCGCCCTCGATGGCCATGTAGCGCGCGGCGTTGCGCGCCAGCATGGCCGTGAAGGCCGGGTCTACGCAGAGAGCGGCCAGTTCCTGCCGCCAGCGGGCGAGGGCGGGCTGCGGCGTGCCGCTGGGCGCGAACATCGCGTACCAGGAAGGCACGTCGAAGCCCGGAACGGCTTCGGCGATGGCGGGCACGTCGGGCAGCGCGTCGATGCGCTGCGCGGTGCTGACGCCGAGCGCCTTGAGCGTGCCCGCGCGCACCTGCTGCGTGGCACTCGGCGCGCCGTCGAACATCATGGCGATCTCGCCGCCCATCAGCCCGATCGCGGCGGGCGCGGAACCGCGATAGGGCACGTGCAGCAGCTCGATGCCGGCCGCCTGGCAGAGCAGCGCCATGGTGAGATGCGTGACGGAGCCCGCGCCGTTGGAGCCATAGGCGAGCTTGCCCGGATTGGCGCGCGCCTCGGCGATCAGGCTGCTCATATCGGCGAAGTTGTGCTTGCCCGGGTTGATCAGCAGCGCATTGGCGATGCCGATGAACATGCCGATGGGCGCGAGATCCTTCGCCGGATCGAAACCGAGCTTGCTGTAGAGCGACTGGTTGATCGCGTTGCTGGACATGCCGCCGAAGAAAATCGTGTGGCCATCGGGCGTGGCGCGCGCGGCAACCTCCGCGCCGAGATTGCCGCCGGCACCGGGCCGCGCTTCCACGATCACCGGCTGGCCGAGCGTGACCGTCAGGCGTTCGGCCGCGCTGCGCGCGAGAACGTCCGAGGCGCCGCCAGGGGCGAAGGGAATGATGATCCGCACGGGGCGGTCCGGGCTCCAGCTCGCGGCGCGGGCGACGGCAGGCAGGGCCAGCGCCGCGGCGAGCGGCAGCAGGCTTCGGCGGGTGGTTTTCAAGCTCGGCATAGGGGTGTCGTCCTCTCTCGTCTTCGAGAGGGAATGGAAACCATTTACGCCGACATGAAAAGACGAAGATGTAGATAATATCTGAATCTTTTTGAATTAATGCAAGGAGGTTGAACCATGATCGACGCTGATATGGAACGGCATGCCACGTCCTATCGCGAGCAGGGATTCGCGCGGATCGAAGGGCTCGTGCCGCCCGATCTGCTGCGGGCGATGCAGCAGGCGACGGACCGGCTGATGGAAACCGCGCGCGGGCTGGATGCTTCCGACGAGGTGCTGGAGCTCGACCCCGGGCACACGCGCGACGTGCCGCGCATCCGGCGCATCAAGAAGCCGCATCGGGCGGACCCCGTGTTCTTCGATTTCGCGAAGAGCAAGCTGGTGATCGACATGGTCACCAAGCTGGTGGGGCCGGACATTCGGCTCAGCCACAGCAAGATCAACACCAAGGCCGGCGATGGCGGAAGCCCCATCGAGTGGCACCAGGATTGGGCCTTCGCGCCGCACACGAATATGGACATGTGCATCGCCGCCATCATGCTCGACGATTGCGGGCCCGAGAACGGCCCGCTCATGGTCGTGCCCGGCAGCCATAAGGGCCCGCTGCTCGAGCATCATGATGAGGACGGCTATTTCGTCGGCGCCATCGATATCGAGCGCGACGGTATCGACCTTTCCAAAGCCGTCGCGCTGACCGGCCCGGCGGGCACCATCTCGCTGCATCACCCGATGGCGATCCACGGCTCCGCGCCCAATCGCAGCGGGCGGATGCGGCGGATGATGTTCATGGAATTCGCCGCCGCCGACGCCTTCCCGCTCTTCTACGGTGTGGAGTGGGACGAATACATGAGCCGTATGGTCGCGGGCCAGGGCGGCCCCGCGGTGCGCTGCGCGCCGGTGACGATCCGCCAGCCTTTCCCCACCCGCGCGCCCGGCTCCATCTTCGAGAGCCAGAGCCAGCTTAAATCGCGTTATTTCGCCCAGGCGATGTCGTGAACCGCCCCGTCGCTTTCCTCACCGGCGCGGGTTCCGGCACGGGCGCCAGCATCGCCAGGATGCTGGCCGGCGAGGGATACCGGCTGGTGATGCTCGGGCGGAACCGCGCCGCCATCGAGGCGATCGGCGAGTCGCTCGATACCGACTGGCATTTCGCTGAGGCGGACCTTGCCGATGCGGCGGCGACGGAAGCTGCCATGCAGGCCGGCCTCGCCTGGTCGGGCGGGCAGATCGACGCGCTGGTCAATGCCGCCGGCATCACGGGCCCCTTGGGCAAGCCCATCGGTGAAATCAGCGTGGCGGAATTCGATGCCGTCATGGCCGTCAATCTCCGTGCCTGTTTCGTCACGCTGAGTGCCGCACTGCCCGCGATGTATGCGCGCGGCGGGGGGCGGGTGGTGACCATCGGCGGCACGCACGGCTTGCGCGGCAGGCCGGGACGGGCGGGCTACAGCGCCTCGAAATGGGCGCTGCGCGGGCTGCACCGCTCGGCCGCCATCGAGGCGGGCGCGCATGGCGTGACGGTCAATCTCGTCATGCCCGGCCCCATCGCCGTGGAGCGCATGCGCGGCCTGTGGCGCGACGAGGCGGCGCGCATGGGCGTCGCCGAGGCCGAGGTGGTCGCGGCCTATACCGAACGAATGGGCGGCGCCTTGCGCCGTCTGAGCACGCCCGAGGAGATCGCCGGCATCGTGCGCTTTCTCCTCGGCGAGGCGGCCGGAAACATCACCGGCCAGGAAATAACAGCCGATGGCGGCACCATCCTGTGACGAGAAGGAACCGATGCTTCATGCCCCGTTTCTCCCGCCTTGCGGCGCTGGCCATCCTGGCCGGCGGCCTCGCCATCGGCGATGGCGCCTCCGCCCGTAGCCTCACCATCGCCCAGGCCGTGGCGGTGCAGACCTTCGACCCGCATGGAACGACCGAGACGAACACGCTCGGCGTCATCATGAACGTCTATGAAGCGCTCGTGCGGCGCGACAGGAACATGGGCTTCGAGCCCGGCCTCGCGACGGGCTGGACGCTGGTCGAGCCCACGCGCTGGCGCTTCACGCTGCGCCAGGGCGTCGTCTTCCAGGACGGCTCGCCGCTGAGCGTGGAGGACGTCGTCTTCTCGCTCCGCCGTGCGCAGGCCGAGACGTCGGACGCGCGCCCGGCCGTGCGCTCGATCGCGCGGATCGAGGCCGTGGACGAGAAAACCTTCGACATCGTCACGCAGCAGCCCAACCCGATCCTGCTCGCCGAGATCGCGAACTTCTACATCATGAGCAGGAGCTGGTCCGAGGCGCATGGGGCGACGCAGCCCTATACGCCGACCCGCGCGCTCGGCACCGAGAATTTCGCGACGCGCCACGCCAACGGCACCGGGCCCTACAGCCTCGTCGCCTACGAGGCCGGCCAGGCGGCGAAGCTCGAGCGCAACCCGCGCTGGTGGGACAAGCCCGAGAACGACATCACCGAGGCGACCTTCACGCCGATCGGCGCGGACGCCACGCGCCTCGCCGCGCTGCTCTCGGGCGGGGCCGATCTCATCAACCCCGTGCCGGAGCAGGCAGCCGCTCAGGTTTCGGCCAACAGCGCCTTCAAGGTGGTGCGCGGGCCGCGCCCGGCGGTGATGTTCCTCGGCCTCAATCAGAAGGACGGCCATCCCTTCGCCGATCCGCGCGTGCGCCAGGCGATGTATGCCGCGATCGACGCGGCGGCGCTGCAGCGCGTCGTCATGCGCGGGGCCGCATTGCCGGCGGGCGCGATGATCCCGCGCGGCGTCGAGGGTTTCGCGCCCGGCATGGCCGAACATCCTGCGCCCGACATCGAAAAAGCCAAGCGCCTGATGGCCGAGGCGGGCCAGCAGGCGGGTTTCGACGTGACGCTCGACTGCACCAACGACCAATATCCGCAGGACGAAGCCGTCTGCACCGCGATCCCGCCGATGCTCGCGCGCATCGGCATTCGCGTCGCCGCGCGGCCCGAATCCCGCGCGCGCTTCTTCCCGCGCATCACCGGCGGCGACACGCGCTTCTACCTGATGGCCTGGTACGCCCCGACTTTCGATGCGCACCACATCCTGTGGAACACGATGCAGACCAAGGCCGGCGGCAATGGCTCCTGGAACGCGACCGGCTGGTCGAACGCGGAATTCGACGGTCTCGTCGGCCGCATCGCCACCGAGATGGACATGGGCGCGCGGCGGGAGCTGATCGGCCAGGCCAATGCGATCGAGCGTCGCGAGATGGTCTACCTGCCGCTCTACCAGCTCACCCAGGCGGTGGGCACCCGCCAGGGCGTCGATCTCGTGCTGCGCCCCGATACGCGCATCGATCTGCGCTTCGTGACCGTCAAGTGAGCGCGCAGGGCCGGGCGTTGCGGCGCCCGGCCCGCTGACTGGAGCCTTCATGCCCCTTTTCATCGCCGGACGATTACTGCAGGCCCTGCCCGTGATGTTCGCCGTTGCCTTCATCGCTTTCGCCATGTTCGCCTTCCTGGGCGATCCGGTGACGATCATGCTGGGCACCGATTTCACGCCCGCGCAGCGCGCGGCACTGGTGCATGATCTGGGGCTCGACCGCTCCTTCCCTGTTCAGTTCCTACATTTCATCGCCAATGCCGCGCAGGGCGAATTCGGCCTCTCCTACCGGCTCTCGCGCCCCGTCTCGGCCCTGCTGGCCGAGCGCGCTCCGGCGACGCTCGAGCTCGCCCTCGCCGCGGCGCTCTTCGCGCTGGCGCTGGGCATCCCGATGGGCATTCTCGCGGCCCTCCGGCCCCGGGCCTTGAGCAGCCGTCTTTTCCTTCTGCTCGGCCTCGTCGGCGTCTCGCTGCCGGGCTTCCTGATCGGCATTCTGCTGATCCTGTGCTTCTCCGTCCTGCTCGGCTGGCTGCCGAGTTTCGGGCGGGGGGAGACGGTGGCGATCGGCTTCTGGCAAAGCGGGCTCTTCACGCTCTCCGGCCTGAAATCGCTGATCCTGCCGGCGGTGACGCTCGGCCTCTACCAGCTCACGATGATCATGCGCCTGGTGCGCGCCGAGATGCTCGACGTGCTGCGCAGCGACATGATCAAATTCGCCCGCGCGCGCGGCCTCGGCGCGATGTCGATCAACGGCGTCCACGCGCTGCGCAACATCCTCGTGCCGGTCATCACCATCGCGGGGTTGCAGCTCGGCTCCATCATCGCCTTTTCCATCGTGACGGAGACGGTCTTCCAATGGCCGGGCCTCGGCCTGCTCTTCATCCAGAGCGTGACGGTGGCCGATATTCCGGTCATGTCGGCCTATCTGCTGCTGACGGCACTGGTTTTCGTGCTGATCAATCTCGTCGTCGATCTGCTCTATTATCTCGTCGATCCGCGGTTGCGCCCGGCGCGCGGCGTGGCGGGAGGGCGGCGATGAAGGCGCTGCGCTCAGACCTGCTCTACGACTTCACGCGCACGCCCGCGGCGGTCTTCGCTGCGGCGCTGCTCGCGCTGCTGCTGGCGGGAGCCGCCCTCGCGCCCTGGATCGCGCCGCATGATCCGTTCGACCTGGCCGCCATCCAACTCACCGATGCTTTCCACCCACCGGCCTGGAGCGGCGAGGGCGAGGCGCGCTTTCCCCTTGGCACGGACGGGCAGGGGCGGGACATGCTCTCGGCCATGCTCTTCGGCCTGCGCCTCTCCCTCGCCGTCGGCCTCGGCGCGGTCGCGCTCTCGGCGCTGCTGGGCATCGCGGCGGGGCTCTGCGCGGGCTATCTCGGCGGTCTGGCCGATGCGCTGCTGATGCGCCTGGCGGATATCCAGCTCACCTTCCCCTCCATTCTCGTCGCGCTGCTGATCGACGGCGTCATTCGCGCCGCCCTGCCGCCCGCGCTGCATGAGGAACTCGCGCTGCCCATCGTCATTCTCGCGGTGGGGCTCAGCAACTGGCCGCATTTCGCGCGCACCGTCCGCGCCTCGACCCTCGTCGAGCGCGACAAGGAGTACGTCCAGGCCGCGCGGCTCATCGGTGTGCCGCGCCTGACGATCCTGACGCGGCATCTGCTGCCCAATGTTCTCGGCCCCGTCTTCGTCATCGCGACGCTGAACCTCGGCTTCGCCATCATCGCCGAGGCGACGCTCTCCTTCCTGGGCGTCGGCGTGCCCGCCTCGCGCCCCTCGCTCGGCACGCTGATCAGGCTCGGCAATGATTTCCTCTTCAGCGGCGAGTGGTGGATTTTGCTGCTGCCGGCCTGCCTGCTCGTGCTGCTCGTCCTCGCGGTGAACCTGCTGGGCGACTGGCTGCGCGATGCGCTGAACCCGAGGCTGCGCTGATGTCGGCGCTGTTGGAAATCAGCCATCTCCGCGTCGAGGTGCCGACGCGCCATGCCCGGCTCGTCGCGCTCGACGATGTCAGCCTCTCGATCCGCCCGGGCGAGATCATGGGCCTGATCGGGGAGTCCGGCGCGGGCAAATCCATGCTGGGCGCAAGCGTCACGGGCCTGCTGCCCTCTCCCGCGCGCATCGCCGCTGGCGAGATCCGGCTCGAGGGCGAGCGGATCGACAACCTGCCGCCCGCCGCCATGCGGCATCTGCGCGGCGCGCGGATCGGGGCCATTTTCCAGGACCCGATGACGACGCTCGATCCGCTTTTCACCATTGGCGAGCAGTTGATGGAGACACTGCGGGCCCATCGCCCGCTCTCACGCGCCGAGGCGCGGGCGGAGGCGCTGCGCTGGCTCGTCGAGGTCGGCATTCCCGCGCCCGAGCCGCGGCTGGAGAGCTATCCGCATGAATTCTCCGGCGGCATGCGTCAGCGGATCGTCATCGCGCTCGCCCTCTGCGCGGGGCCGCGCCTGGTGATCGCCGACGAGCCGACCACGGCGCTCGACGTCTCCGTCCAGGCGCAGATCATCGCCCTGCTGCGCCGCCTGGCGCGGGAGAAGGGCACGGCCATCCTGCTCGTGACGCACGACATGGGCGTCATCGCCGAAGCCTGCGACCGCGTCGCCGTGCTCTATGCCGGCCGCCTCGCGGAGGTGGGGCCCGTCGGCGCCCTCACGCAGCGGCCACGGCACCCTTATGCGGCGGGGCTGATGGCCTCCATCCCGCCCGTGGATCGGCGGCTGCCGCAGCTGCCGCAGATCGAGGGCGCCATGCCGCGCTTGGCGGCCATTCCGGCCGGCTGTGCCTTCCATCCGCGCTGCGCCCGCGCCCTGCCGCACTGCACCGCAGAGCGCCCGCCTCTCATGCCCGGCGAGAGCCAGGCCGCCTGCTGGGAACCGATCGAGCATGTCCATGGTTGAGCGCGCCTTTTCCGTCGAGGACACGCTGCTGCGCGGCGCCGGCGCAACGCCGATGCTCGAGTTGCAGTCGGTGGAAAAGCGCTTCGATCTCTCCGCCCCGCTGCTCCGTCGCCTCGTCTCTGGCGAGGGGCGGCGCGTGCTGCGCGCGGTGGATGGGGTGTCGCTCGCCATTCCGCGCGGCACCACGCTCGCGCTGGTCGGCGAGAGCGGCTCGGGCAAGAGCACGCTCGCCCGCCTGGCGGTGGGGCTGCACCGGGCCGAGGCGGGGCGCGTGCTCTTCGACGGCCTGGCGCTCGATGAGGTGCTGCGGAACCCCGCGCAGCGCCGCCGCCTGCAGATGATCTTCCAGGACCCTTACGCGAGCCTCAACCCGCGCTGGCGCGCCGGGGCCATCATCGCCGAGCCGCTGCGCCTCTACCGGCTCTGCGCGAACCGGGCGGCGCTGCGCGAACGGGTGGCGGAACTTCTGGCCGCTGTGGGGCTTGCGGCCGAGGATGCCGAGAAATACCCGCATGAATTCAGCGGCGGCCAACGGCAGCGCATCTCCATCGCCCGTGCTCTGGCCTCGAACCCCGATTTCCTGGTCTGCGACGAGCCGACCAGCGCGCTCGACGTCTCGGTGCAGGCCCAGATCATCAACCTGATGGGCCGTCTGCAGCGTGAGCTGGGGCTGACCTATCTCTTCATCAGCCACAACCTCGCCGTGGTGCGGCAGGTGAGCGACAGGGTGGGGGTGGTCTATGGCGGCCGTCTGGTCGAGCTAGCCGAGGCGGAGGAACTCTTCGCCACCCCGCGCCATCCCTATACCGCCGCCCTGCTGGCCGCGCTGCCGGACCCGCATCGGCCGGGCGCGGAGCGGCAGATCGTGGGCGGCGAGATGGTGAACCCGCTGGCCCCGCCCGAGGGCTGCGGCTTCCACCCCCGCTGCCCGCTCGCCACGCCTGTTTGCCGGCGCGAAAGGCCCGCGCTGCGCGCTGTTCGCGGCGGGCTGGTCGCCTGCCATGCGGCCGCATAGGACAGGAAGACTCTAGCGCCTGCCTCAGAACTTCAGGACGCGCCCATCACTCACCAATTCCCGACCCGCTCCAGAAATTCTTCCACAGCCGCCGTGAAGGCTTCGGGCTGCTCGACATTGGAGAGATGCGCGGCATCCTCTAGCACCACCAGATCCGCGCCCGTATAGGCCGCGACGATCCGGCGGGCATGGTCCGGCGTGGTCGAGGGGTCCTGCGCGCCCACGATCACCCGCGCGGGCATCGGCAGTTCATCAAGCCGATCCGTCACGTCGATGCGCGGAATGGCGCCGCAGCAGCCGGCATAGCCCAACGGGTCGGTCGCGCGCAGCATGGCCTGGTAATGCGCCACGATCTCAGGGTGCCGCTCCCCATAGCCGGGGGTGAACCAGCGCGAGGGCGTCGTCTCGGCAATGCCGGCCAGCCCTTCCGTCAGCGCCAGCCGCACGCGATTGGCCCAGAAATCGGCGACCTCCGGCCCATAGCGGCTCGTCGTGTCGCAGAGCACCAGCCCGGCGAAGCGCTCCGGCGCCTTCAGGGCCGCCACCTGCGCCAGCATGCCGCCCATCGAGAGCCCTACGAGAACCGCCTTCTCGACGCCGATTTCATTCATCAGCGCCAGGAGATCGTCGGCCAGCAGATCGAAATCATAGGCGCCGCGCGTCGCCTGGGTGCCGCCATGGCCCCGCGTGTCATAGCGCAGCAGCCGGTAGCGGCCCTTCAGCACCTCGGCCTGCGCGTCCCACATTTCCAGCGAACAGCCCAGCGAATTGCTGAAGACCAGCCAGGGGCCGCTCTCCCCCTCCAGGCGATAACGCATGCGGATGCCATTGGCGGTCAGATGGGTCATGCACTCGTCTCCAGGCGCCGCATGGTCCGGCGCGGGTGGCGGAAGCAGGGGCGCATCCGCGCCGTCCAGTCGGTCTTGCGCGCCTCGAGCCAGGCGGGGCTTTCGAAAACCTCGGGCGCCGTCAGCCAATAGGCGGCCAGATAGCACGGCGCTTCGCCCTCGATCAGCCGGTAGCGCGCCGCCGCGACCACGCCCGGCACGGCCGCGAGGCGCGGCAGATGATCTTGCTCGTACCAGGCCATGAGTTCGGCCTCGTCGGCCGGGTCTACGCCCGTCTCCACGGTGTAGAGAAAAGGCGTATCGGGCGCCTCGGCGCCGATCCATTGCAGCAGCCGATAGGCGAGGCCCGAGGGCCCCTGCCATTCGATGCGCTGGCCATCGGCAAGCGCCGCATAGACCAGCCCTTGCGCGGTTTCGCCGGTGGCCAGGGGCCGCCAGCGGAGGTCGATCCCGCCGCTCATCAATCCAGCGTCGCGCCTGACTTCTTCACGATATCGCCCCACTTCACGGCCTCGCTGCGGATATAGGTCGCGAATTCTGCCGGCGAATTGCCCACCGCCGTCGCGCCCTGCTCGCGCAGCGTCTGCTGCACCTGCGGATCGGCCAGGGCAGCCGAGGTCGCATCGCGCAGCTTGGTCAGCACGGGCTCGGGCGTGCGGCCCGGCGCGACCATGCCATACCAGTTATCGGCCTGCACCGCCGGGAAGCCCGCCTCGGCGGTGGTCTGCACATTCGGCAGCAGCGCGGCGCGCTTGGCACTCCCCAGGGCGATGGCCTTCAGCGCGCCCGACTGCACATGCGGCATCAGCACCGGCAGGTCGGCGAACATCATCTGCACCTGGCCCGCGATGAGGTCGGTCACTGCCGGGGCCGCGCCGCGATAGGGCACATGGATGATCTCGATATCGGCCGCGAAGCGCAGCTGCTCACCCGCCAGATGCGGCACGCTGCCGCTGCCGGAGGAAGCGAAGTTCAGCTTGCCCGGGTTCTTCTTCGCGTATTCCACCAGCTCGCGCAGATTATTCGTCGGCACCTTGGGGTTGATCACCAGCAGCTCCGGCACCGTCGCCACCAGCGTGACCGGCGCGAGATCCTTTAAGCTGTCATAAGGAATGTTCGGCATCAGGCTGCTGGCGATCGAGAGCGCACCGGCACTCGTCACGCCGATCGTGTAGCCATCGGCATTGGACTTGGCGACGTTATCCGTGCCGAGCACGCCGCCGCCGCCGGAGCGGTTCTCCACCACCACGGGCTGGCCGAGAATGCTTGACATTTTCTGCCCCACCACGCGGGCGATGACGTCATTGGGCCCGCCGGCGGGGAAGGGCACCACGAGGCGGATAGGGCGGTCCGGCCAGGATTGCGCGCGGGCCGGCAGCGTGCCGGCGGCCAGGAGAGCACCCGCGCTGCCCAGCAGCATGCGGCGATTGATGGCGGTCATATCGGAGTTTCCTTTGTTATTATGAAAGATCAGGGCGCGAGCGGATCGGGCGTCTCGGCTGGCACCCCGATCTCGAAGACGTTCAGCGTCATGGACACGAGCGTGTAGTAGCCGAGCACGCCAATGAGTTCGGCGAGCGGCCTTTCGCCGAGAAGGTGCTTCGCCTCGTCGTACAGCGCGTCCGGCAGGCGCCGCTCGGCATGAAGCGTCAGGGCGACCTCGTAGACGACCCGCTCCTTCTCGTCGCTGAAGCTGGGGGTGCGGCGCGCGGCCACGGCCTCGATGATGCGCTCGTCGAGGCCGGCCTCGCGCGCGGCTTTTTCGTGGATGAACCACTCGTATTGGCTGGTCCAGGCGCGGGCCGTCACCAGGATGGCGAGTTCGGAGAGGCGCGGGCCCAGCGCCGTGCCGTAGCGCAGGAATTCGCCGAGCTTCTGCGCCCGGCTGGCGAGTTCGGGGCTCGCGATCCAGGCGCGCATCGGGGCGGGAATGCGCCCCCGCACGCCCGAGACGGCCTCGGCCACGGCGGCACGCTGCGCCTCGTCCATCTCGCTTTCGGGAATCTCACGCAAACGGGCCATCAGGACGCTTTCCTCTTTTCTTGGTTCAGCAGGCGGTCATGGAAGGGCCTGATCGCGGCGAGCAGCGCCTCGGGCGCCTCGGCCGCCATGAAATGCCCCGCCTCGATGAAGGCGAGCCCCGCTCGGGGAAGGGCGGCGGCCGTGGCGCGCACCGCCTCGGGCGGCCGCACGGCATCCATCGTGCCGCCCACCAGCATCATGGGGCAGTCGAGCCGCGCGGCTTCCGGCCGCAGATCCTCGCCCAGCAGCGCAAGATTGGCATAGGCGAAGCCATGCGGATCATTGGCCAGGTAATGGGCGCGATAGGCCGCATAGGCATCGCTGCCGCGCGTCGCCTCGGGCCAGGCGCGATCGAGCGTGATGGGCAGGATGGGCCGCAGCCCTTCCGCCATGGCCCGCGCCGCACGCTCGCGCATGAAGGCCGAACGCGTCTCCGGCATATCCAGGGCAGGGGCCAGCAGCGCCAGCGAAGCCACGGGCCGCCGCGAGGCGAAGCGCACGGCGACCGCCGCACCAACGGCCGCGCCCATCACATGGAAAGGCCCGGGCAGGTCCATCTGCTCCACCAGCGCCGCGAGGTCATCGGCCAGGGCATCGACGCCATAGGGCGCGCGCACCTTCTCCGACAGCCCGGCCCCGCGCTGATCCAGCCGCAGCACCGTGAAGCGCCGGCCGAGCGCAGGCATCACGCGATCCCAACTCGTCAGACTGCCGCCGATCTCATGGATCAGCACCAGGCTCGGGCCGCCTCCCTCGATCTCGTAGCGGAGCGAGAGCCCATTGGCCTCGATCCAAGCCATGCCGCTTTCCCTTTGTTTCCTCTCCCCCAGACTTAGCCCGGCCGGAGCCACGGCACCAAAATTATCGCTCTATGGGTTTCCATGCCGAAAAGGTATGGATAAGGCATGGACCTCCGCGCCCTCCGCTATTTCCTCTCCGTCGCCCAGCTCGGCGGGGTGACGCGCGCAGCGGCCTCGCTCAACGTCGCGCAGCCCGCGCTCAGCCGGCAAATTCGTAAGCTGGAACAGGAGCTTGGCGTCACGCTACTGATCCGCCGGGCGCGGGGCGTGGAACTGACCCAGGCCGGGGCGCTGCTGCTCGGCCGGGCGGAGGCCGTCTTCCAGCAATTGCGCGAGACCGAGGCCGTGTTGCGCGCCGCCTCGCCCGGCCCGGCGGGGGAGGTGACGCTCGGCATGCCGCCCGCGACGGGCACGCTGCTCGCCCCGCCTCTGATGCGCCGCTTCCGCGAGGATTTTCCCGGCGCGCGGCTCAGGCTGCGCGAGGGCGTGGGCAGTTCGCTGGTCGAATGGGTGATGGATGAGCGGCTGGATCTCGCCGTGGTGCATAACCCGCCCCGCCTGCCGGAACTGCTCTTCGAGCCGCTTTCCACCGAGCGCGTCGTGCTGCTCCTGCCGCCCGACCTGCGGCGCTTCGACGATTGGGGCCTGCCGCATCAGGGCATGGTGACGCTGCGCGATCTGCGGCGGGTCCCGCTGATCCTGCCCAGCTATCCGCATACCAATCGCCTGCTGCTCGACAATGCCACCGCCCGTGGCGGCGAGACGCTGCAGCCCATCATCGAGGTGGATAGCGTGGCCATGACCAAGGCGCTGATCGGGGAGGGCATGGGCGCCACGGTGCTGACCTATGCCGCCGTGCACCAGGATGTCAGCGCCGGGCGGCTACGCTACCTGCCGATCGGCCGCCCGCCGCTGATCTCCACCCTCGCCCTCGCGCGGCGGCGCGGCGGGGCACCCACGCCCCTGCATGACCATCTCGGCAGGCTCATCCGCGACGTGCTCGCCGAGGTCGTCGCCGAGGGCACCTATCACGCCGCCGAGCCCTGAGCCGGTGCGCTTTCCGGCCGCCGCCCGCGCCAGCGCAGCCGGTCGAGTTGGAGATAGACGACGGGCGTGGTGTAGAGCGTCAGCAATTGCGAGAGCAGCAGACCGCCGATGATGGCGATGCCCAGCGGCTGGCGCAGCTCCGCGCCATCCCCCACGCCGACCGCCAGCGGCACGGCGCCGAAGAGCGCCGCGAGGGTCGTCATCAGGATGGGACGGAAACGGTCCCGGCAGCCGGCCAGGATGGATTCCAGACTATCCGCCTTCTCCTGCCGCTCATGCTGAAGCGCGAAATCCACGAGCATGATCGCGTTCTTCTTCACGATACCCATCAGGAGGATAATGGCGATGACGGAGACGATGGAAAGCTGCTGCCCCGTCACGATCAGCGCCACCAGCGCGCCGACGCCGGCCGTGGGCAGGGTGGAGAGAATGGTGAGCGGATGGATGTAGCTCTCATAGAGCACGCCCATGACGATATAGATCGAGATGATCGCGGCCAGGAGCAGGATCGGCACGCTGCTCGTGAAGCTCTGCTGCTGTGCCGCCGTGCCCGCCGCGGCGCCGCGGATATTGGCCGGCATGCCGATATCGAGTTGCGCCTGCTGGATCAAGCTTGCCGCATCGCCCAGCGCCACGCCGGGGCGGAGGTTATAGGCGATGGTCATGGCCGGCATCTGCGACTGATGCGCGATGCGCGGCGAGGCGGTGGTATGCTCCACGGTGACGAGGCGCGAGAGCGGGATCTGCGCGCCATCGGTGCCGCTGACGAAAATGCGCTGCAACTGCGTGGCGTCCGATTGCAGATCACGCGAGACTTCCAGCACCACCTTGTACTGATTGTTCGAGCGATACATGGTCGAGACCTGGCGCTGCGAGAATGAGTCGTTCAGCGTATTGCTGATATCCGTCACGGACACGCCCAGCCGCTTGGCCACATCGCGGTCGATGATGAGCTTCTCGACGAAGCCGGGGTCTTCCTGATCGGAGGAGACATCGGCGAGTTGCGGCACGGTGCGCAGCTTCTCGACGAGTTTGCGCGTCCAGTTCGAAAGTTCGGTGACGTCGTCGCCCAGCAGCGTGTATTGGAACTGTGCATTGCCGGTGCGGCCGCCCACCATCAGATCCTGCATGGCGCGGAGGAAGATGTTCACGCCGGGGATTTCCGACAGCGGCATGCGCAGCCGCTCGATCACCTGCTGCGCGGAAACATCGCGCTCGTCGCGCGGCTTGAGCTCGACGAAGAAGGTGCCGCTGCTGGTGCCGCCGCCCATGAAGCTGGAGCCGACCGAGGAGCCGACGCCGGCCACCGCCGGGTCTTTCAGGATGATATCCACCGCCTGCTGCTGCAACGCGGCCATGCGGGCATAGGACGTATCGGGCGCGGCCTGGCTGGCGCCGCCGAGCAGGCCCGTATCCTGGTCGGGGAAGAAGCCCTTCGGTACGACGACGTAGAGATAGCCGGTGAGCACGACGAGGGCGAGGTTGAAGAGCAGCATGCTCTTCGGAAAGCGCAGCACGACTTTCAGGCTGCGCATATAGCCTTCGATGATGCGGTCGAGCATGCGCTCGAAGGCGCGGCCGAAGCGGCCCTGCGGGCGCTCCCCCGTCTCGCGGCCCATATGCGCCGCCATCATCGGCGTCAGCGTCAGCGACACCACGGCGGAGAGCGCCACGGCCACCGCGAGCGTCACCGAGAACTCGCGGAACAGCCGCCCCACCAGCCCCGGCATGGCTAGCAGCGGGATGAAGACCGCGAGCAGCGAGAGGGTGATGGAGATGACGGTGAAGCCAATGCCCTTCGCCCCCTCCAGCGCCGCCTGGATGCGCGACATACCGCGCTCGCGCATGCGGGAGATATTCTCGATCATCACGATGGCATCGTCGACGACGAAGCCGACCGAGATTGTCAGCGCCATGAGCGAGAGATTGTTTAGCGAATAGCCGAGGAACCACATGACGGCGAGCGTGCCGAGCAGCGAGAGCGGCACGGCGGCGCTGGCCGCCAGCACCTGCCCGAGCCGACGGAGGAAAAGGCTCACCACCATGATCACGAGGCCGGTGGTGAAGAGCAGCGTGAATTCCACCTCCTCCACGCTCGCGCGGATGGTGCCGGAGCGGTCGGTGAGCACGCCGAGCGTCATCTCGCCGGGGAGGAATTCGCGCAGTTGCGGCAGCATGGCCTTCACGCCATCGGCCACCTCGATGACATTCGCATCCGACTGCTTGAAGACCAGCATGACGACGCCGGGCTTGTTGTCATACCACGCACCCTGGCGCGACGAGCGGCTGCCGGCGGTGACGCTCGCGATCGAGGAAAGATGCATGATCGCGCCATCGGCCGTCTTGATCGCGAGGCGGCCGTAATCGTCGACGCTGTTGAGCCCGTCATTCACCTGGATGATGCCGACCTGATGCCGCCCGTCGATGGACCCGATGGCCTGGGTGACATTGCCGTTGGTGATGGCGGTGCGGATATCCTCCATCGAGACGCCGGCGGCCGCTGCGGCCGAAGGGTTCACCGCGACGCGGATGGCCGGCTGATCCGCCCCCATGGCCTGCACCGAGGCCACGCCGCGCACCTGGCTCAGACGCGGTGCCACGGTGGTATCGGCCACGTCATAGACCTGGCTCGGGCTCATGTTCGGCGAGGTCATGCTCAGGATCATCACCGGCATATCCGCCGGATTCAGCTTCCTGACCGTGGGTGAATTCGGCAGCGTCGGCAGATCGGCGCGGGCGGAGCTGACGGCCGCCTGCACGTCGCGCGCGGCCGAGTTCACGCTGCGCGACAGATCGAATTGCGCGACGATGGAGGTGCTGCCCTGGGTCGAGGTGGAGGTCAGCTCCGTCAGCCCCGCGATCTCGCCGATACGTCGTTCGAGCGGGGCCGCGACCGTCGCCGCCATGGTCTCGGGGGCGGCGCCGGGCTGGCTCACGGAAATCATGATCGTCGGCATATCGACGCTGGGCAGCGCCGAGACGGGCAGGTCGCGCAGAGCCACCAGCCCGGCGAGGCAGAGGCCGAGCGCCAGCAGCAGGGTCGCCACCGGTCGCCGGATGAAGGGGACCGACATGGCTCAGTGCGCCCGCGCCGTCTCGGCTCCGCCGCGCCAGTAGCGGGCGCGCAGATCCTCCATCGCGAGATAGATGGCGGGCGTGGTGAAGAGCGTCACGACCTGGCTCAGCAGCAGCCCGCCGATGATGGAGACGCCGAGCGGGATGCGCAGCTCGGAGCCCATGCCCTGGCTCACCACCAGCGGCACGGCGCCGAGCAGGGCCGCGAGCGTCGTCATCATGATCGGGCGGAAGCGCAGCAGGCAGGCCTGGTAGATGGCCTCGCGCGGCGTCATGCCCTGTTCGCGCTGCGCCTCGAGCGCGAAGTCGATCATCATGATCGCATTCTTCTTCACGATGCCCATCAGCAGGATGATGCCGATCAGCGCGACGACGGAGAGATCCAGCCCGAAAAGTTCCAGCGCCAGCAGGGCCCCGATCCCGGCCGAGGGCAGGGTGGAGAGGATGGTCAGCGGGTGGACCAGACTCTCGTAGAGAATGCCCAGCACGATATAGATCACCACCACGGCGGCGAGGATCAGGAAGGGCATGTTCGCGACGGAACTGTTGAACTCCGCCACATCGCCCGTGAAGCGCCCGGCCATGCTGGCGGGCATGCCGATCTCGCGCTCGACCTTGCCGATGGCATCGACGGCCTCGCCGAGCGAGACGCCATCGGCGGTATTGAAGCTGATGGTGGCCGAAGGGAACTGCTTCTCGCGCGTGACGACCATCGGCCCGGTCGTGGTGGTGATACGCGCGATCTCGGCGAGCGGCACCAGCGCCGTCGGGCTCGTGCTGCTGCTGGAACTCGTGCTGGAGGTACTGGAATTGCTCGAGCTGGCGCTGGACGTGCTGCCGGCCGCGATGCGCAAGCGGCCGAGCGCCGTCGCATCGCCCTTCATCCGTCCGCCCGCTTCCAGCACCACGCGATACTGATTGCTCTGGGCGTAGATGGTGCTGATCTGCCGCTGGCCGAAGGCGCTGTAGAGCGCGCTGTCGATGGCCGACATGGTCACGCCCAGCCGCGTCGCCTTGTCGCGATCCACCTCGACCATGATGCGCACGCCGTCCTCGCGCTGATCGGAGGAGACGTCGCGAATCTCCGGAAGCTTTCCGAGCGCGTCCAGCAGCTTCGGCATCCAGGCGGAAAGCGTGGCGCCGTCGCTATCGGTGAGCGTGTACTGGTATTGCGTGGCCGAAAGCCGCGCGCTGATCTGGATATCCTGCACCGCGACGGGCCAGGAGATCATGCCCGGCACTTCCGCCAGCTTCGGCTTTAGCCGCGCGATCACCGCCTGGGCGCCGTCCCGTTCGTCGCGCGCCTTGAGCACGGCGGTGATGCGCCCGGCATTGGTCGTGGGATTGACCGTGCCGCTGCCGGTGATGGACATGACGGAGACCACCGCCGGGTCCGCGCTGACGATCTCGGCGACCTTCGCCTGCAACTCGTTCATCCGCGCGAAGGAGGCATCCTGCGGGCCTTCGGTGGTGATCTGGATCATGCCGGTATCCTGCGCCGGCAGAAAGCCCTTCGGCGCCACCACATAAATCGCGACGGTGGCCAGCAGCGTGAGGCCCGCGACGGCCAGCGTCAGCGCATGATGCGCCATGGTCCAACGCAGCATGGAGGCATAGCCGTCGCGGAAACGGTCGAAGATGCGCTCAGAGGCGCGGGCGATGCGGCCGGGCTTGTCCTCCTCCGTGCTCCGCAGCAGCAGCGCGCACATCATCGGCGTGAGCGTCAGCGAGACGAGCATGGAGACCAGCACGGCGGCCGTCAGCGTCTCCGCGAATTCCCGGAAGAGACGGCCCACCACGCCCGACATGAAGAGCAGCGGGATGAAGACGGCGATGAGCGAGACGGTGAGCGAGACGATGGTGAAGCCGATCTGCTTCGCGCCCTCGAAAGCGGCCTTGAGCGGCCTCTCCCCCTTCTCGATGAGGCGCACGATATTCTCGATCATCACGATGGCATCGTCGACCACGAAGCCCGTCGCGATGGTCAGCGCCATGAGCGAGAGATTGTCGAGCGAATAGCCCATCACATACATCACCGCGAAAGTCGCGATGATGGAGAGCGGCAGCGAGACGGCCGGCACGATGGTCGCCCGCGCGGTCGGCAGGAAGAGGAAGATCACGCCCACCACGAGGGCGATGGAGAGCACCAGGGTGAACTGCACCTCATGCACGCTCGCGCGGATGGTCTCGGTGCGGTCGGCCACGACCTGGAGCTTGATGCCCGCCGGGATCGCGGCCTGGATCTCCGGCAGACGCGCGCGGATGCTCTCGACCGTATCGACGATATTGGCCCCCGGCTGCCGCTGTACATCGACCAGCACCGCCGGCGTGCCATTGTACCAGGCGCCGTTGCGATCATTCTCCAGCGCCTCGACCGCCTCGCCCACGTCGCGCAGCCTCACCGCCGCGCCGTTCTTCCAGGCGATGACGAGATTGGCGTAATCCGCCGCCGAGCCCATCTGGTCATTGGCCATGATGGTCGAGCCTTGGCGTGCGCCGTCGAAGGAGCCCTTGGCGGAATTCACATTCGCCGCCGCAATGGCCGTGCGCGCCGCATCGATATCGATCCCATAGGCGGCGAGCCGCTCCGGATCGAGCCGCAGCCGCACGGAGGGGCGCATATTGCCCTGCACCGTCACGCGCCCTACTCCCGAAACCTGGCTCAGCTTCTGCGCGATCAGTGTATCGGCGCTCTCGCTCAGCCGATAGACCGGCAGCGTGTCGCTGGTCAGCGCGAGGGTGATGATCGCCGGGTCGGCCGGGTTCACCTTGGAATAGGTGGGCGGGTAGGGCAGGTTCTGCGGCAGCGTGGCATTGGCTGCATTGATCGCCGCCTGAACATCCTGCGCGGCATCGTCGATGTTCTTGTCGAGATCGAATTGCAGCGTGATGCCGCTCACCCCCGGACCGCTCGTCGAGGACATGGTGGAGAGGCCGGAGATCTGCGCGAATTGCCGTTCCAGCGGCGCCGTCAGCAGCATCGCGGCCGTATCGGGCGAGGCGCCGGGAAGCTGCGTCGTCACCTCGATGGTCGGGAAATCCACATCCGGCAGGGCCGAGACTTCGAGCCGGGAATAGCCCAGCAGGCCCACCAGGAAGAGCGCGATGGCCAGCAGCGTCGTCGCCACCGGCCGCGCGATGAAGGGGGCGGAGATGTTCATCGCCTATTGCCCGCTCACCGACACCTTGCTGCCGGGCGTGAGCCGGAGCGCGCCCGAGGTGACAACGCGCTCGCCCTCGTTCAGCCCTTCGCCGATCACCGCGAGTTCGGCCGTCTGCACGCTGATCTTCACCACGCGCTTCTCGATCGTATTGTCCTGCTTGACGACGAAGACGAAGGCGCCATCGGGCCCGCGCTGAATCGCGACGATGGGCACCGTCAGCACGTTCCGCCGTATTTCGAGCTGCACGCGGACATTGATGAAGGCGCCCGGCCAGAGCGCCGCATCATCATTGGGGAAGCTCGATTTCACCTTGATGGTGCCGGTGGTGGAATCGATGCTGTTGTCGATGGTGCTGATCCGCCCCTCGCGCACCGTCTGGTCGGTGGCGCCCGCATCCGGCACCGTCCGCACCGGCACGGGCCCCGCCGCCTGCGCGGCCTTCACGCGCGGCAGATCCTGCTGCGGTAGGGAGAAAGTCACGACGATAGGGCGAAGCTGGCTGATGGTGACGATGCCGTCGGTATCGGTGCTGCTGACGAGATTGCCCGCATCCACCGCGCGAATGCCCACCCGCCCGTCGATGGGCGAGCGGATCGTGGTGTGGTCGAGATCGACGCGCGCGCTATCCACCGAGGCGATATCCTGCCGCACCTGCGCCTCATACATGGCGACCTGGGCGCGCTGTGTATCGACGCTCTGCTGCGTCACACCCTGGCTGCGCACCAGGGTCTGATAACGGCGAAGGTCCACCCGTGCATTCTCGAGCTGCGCCTCGTCATAGGCCTGCTTCGCGATGGCGCTGTCGAGGGCGGCGCGATAGCTGCGGTCATCGATCCGCGCCAGCACATCGCCGGCTTTCACCTCCTGGCCTTCGGTGAAGAGGATCTGCGTCAGCGTCCCCGTCACCTGGCTGCGCACGGTGATGCTGTTGGTGGCGGCGACGGTGCCGAGCGCGTCGACCGTCAGCGGCACGTCCTGCTTCGCGGCGGCGGCGACGGTCACGGGTGTCGCGCTCTGCGGCGGCCTCGCCTGCTGCTTCGTCTCGCGGCCGAAGAGCCACCAGGCGCCGGCCGCGACGATCAGGATCACGATCAGCCAGCCGAGCCAGCCCCCACGCCGCTTCGGTGCTTCGCTCATACCCGTCCGTTCCTGCTTCGCGACCATGTCATGCTGCTCGGTCTGCGCGGCTGCGCCGGCAGTATTGCTTTCTGCGGCCTCGCCGCGGGAATTATCGCCAGCCACCGCCGAGAACCCTGAAAAGTGTCACCGCCGCTTCGAGCGTCGTCAGCCGCGCCTGCACCAGGCTGAGGCGCGCGGAAAAAAGCGTCTGCTGCGTCTGCAGCACCGTGGTGAGCGTCACCGTGCCGCCTCGGAGCTGCGCCTCCGCGATGGCATAGGCCCGCTCGGCGCGATCGACGGCGATGCGCAGCCGCCGCTCCTGCTCTTCGCTCTGGCGAAGGCCGATAATGGCATTCTCCACCTCCTTCAGCGCCGTCATGATCGCGGAGCGATAGGCGTAGAGCAGCTCCTCCGCCTGGGCGCGGGAGAGCGCCACCTGCCCGCGCAGCGCCCCGCCGTCGAAAACGGTCTGCGTTACGGAGGAGGCCAGCGACCAGATGCCGGCGGCCGGCGTGAAGAGCGCGCTCAGCGCCGCGGCACTCCAGCCCGCCTCGGCGGAGAGCGTCACGCTCGGCAACAGGGCGGCGCGCGCGGCGGCGACATCGGCATTGGAGGCCGCGAGCTGCGCCTCGGCGGCCCAGACATCCGGCCGCCGCGCGATCAGTTCGCTCGGCAGGCCCGGCGAGGCATGCGGCACCATCAGCGTGTCGAAGCTGCCGCCGGTGATGACGATATTCTCCGGCGCCTCGCCCAGCAGCACCGCGAGCGTGTTCCGGCCCTGCGCCGCCGTCTGCTCCAGCGTGGGGATCTGCGCATCGGTCTGCGCGACGGTGGTTTCCTGCTGCACCACGTCGAGCCCCGTCGCCGTGCCGGCGGCGAGCTGGGCGCGCAGCACGGCGAGAATGCGCCGCGCGGCTTCCAGATTCTGCCGCTGCACGGCGAGTTCCGCCTCGGCTTCCAGGATCTCGAAATAGGTATTGGCGACCGTCGCCAATTGCGTCAGCCGCACCGTCTCGGCATCGAATTGCGCATAGCGCAGGCTCTGCCGGGCGCTTTCGGCGGTGGAGCGGTTCTTGCCCCAGAAATCCACCTCATAGCTCGCCGAGGCGGTGGCGCTGTGGCTGCTCTGGGTGAAGGTGCGCCCGGCGGTGCTGCTTCGGCTGCGGCTGTTATCGGCACCGACGGAGATCGTGGGCAGCAGCGAGGCGCCGGAGATGCGCAGCTGGGCATCGGCCTGGCGGATGCGCGCGATGGCCTGGGCGATGTCGAAGTTGCCCGTATTGGCCTTGTCCATCAGCGCGTCGAGCTCGGGCGAGCCGAAGCCCTTCCACCAGCCCACATCGGGCCAATTCGCCGGCGCCTGGCTTTCGGAAAAGCGCGCGGGCAGCGTCAGGCCGGAACTCGCGGGCTCGATCTTCGGCCCGCAGGCCGCGAGCGCCAGCAGCCCGGCCAGCGTGGCCCGGCGGTCGAGAGACGGCATGCTCAATCGCTTTCCTTGGGCAGGCGTTGCGCGAAGGCGCGGCGGCCTTCGGGCGAGACTTTCGAGAGGCCCTGAATCATCGCCTCACCGAAGAGGTCCGAGGCGGCGGTCCATTGACGGTTCATGCTCCGCAGGGCCTCCCGCAGGGCATCGGGGCTGAAGGGCTGGGCGGCGATGGCGCTATCCACCCGCGCGCGGGCGAGCTGCATCTCGCGGAAGGCGGGCAGGAAGCGCGGCTGCTCGGCCTCCAGCGCCGCCTGGAAGGCGGGCCGGTCGGCGGCGGGCATTTCAGCGATCATCCTGGCCTGCAGCTTGGAGATGCTCGGCGGGCCTCGGTCCTTCGGATGGGTCACGATCCAGGCGGCCAGCACGACGTTGAGCGCGAGCGAGGCGCCGAAAATCGCGGTGCCGAGTTTGCGGTGGAAGAAGCGGGTCACAGCAGGCTCCCCAACAGGGTGAGCGTTTGCGGGCCATTCATGACGAAGTCCTGATCGGGAGAGCCCCAGATGATCCAGGCGAAGCCGACGGCGAGCACCGCCAGGGCGCCAACGCCGGCCGGTGCGAAGGGTTCCAGCCGGGCGAGGGCGCCGAACAGCCTCGGGCGCGGCCGAGGCGCAGGCAGGCGCGCCACATCGGCCGCGATGCGATGGCGCAGGCGCGCCAGGGCCTCCGGTGCCACCGGCGAGCGGCTGGCCTCGATGGCGCGGTCCAGCGCGGCGGCCTCGGCCAGCATTCCCGCCGCGCGGGACGAGCGGACGACCAGAGCGAGGGCGGCCGCGCGATCGGCCGCAGGCCAGCGATCGGGGACGGCGCCGTAGATCTCGAGCAATTGGGCGAAACGGGCTTCGTTCATGGCTGGTCTCCCCGCAGCCGGGCGCCCAGCAGCCGCCGGGCCCGGCGCAGCAGCCCTTCCAGCGCGCGGGTGGAGACGGCGAGCATCTCGGCCGCCTCGGCGCCGGAAAGGCCTTGGTCGTAGACGAGGGCGATGGCCGCCCGCTGCCGCGCCGGCAGTTCCGCCATGGCGGCGGTGAGCCGCGTCTCGCGCTGGGCCAGGGCCAGGCCGACCTCCGGGCCCTCCGCCGGGTCGGGCAGGCCCATCGCCGCCTCGATGGGCGCGCCGGGCCGCTGGCGGCGTAGGGCGTCGAGGGCGAGGTTGGTCACGATGCGGTTGAGCCAGGCGCCCAGTTCGCCCCGTTCGGCATCGAAGCGGGCGGCCTTCTGCCAGGCGCGCAGGAAGGTCTCCTGCGCCAGATCCTCCGCCTGGGCACCGTCGTTGACGATGCGCTGGGCGATGGCATGCACGCGCGCGAGATGCCGCCCGACGATCTCGTCGAAGGCCAGCCTGTCGCCGCCGGCCGCCCAGAGCATGAGCGTCTCGTCATGGGCGGCGGGTCGGTCGCGCTCCAGCAGCGGCGGCATGGCGGTTCCGAGAGGTGTCGTCAGGCTCATCGCGCCCCGGCGCGGCGAGAATAGGGCAAGGCTGTTCATCCGGCGGTCTCCACCAGGGTTACGGGCCCCGGCGCGAAAACCCACGCGGAAATCGCCGCGCATTCGCGTGAGCGCATCATGGCGCCCGAGGTTGCCTGCCCTTTGGATTTTGGCCCTGCGGCCGGTGGCACGTCGGCCCCTCGGATTCCGGCGCCCGGATTGGCGCCCGGATCGGCGCCTGGAATGGCCCGTTGATCGACCCTCCGGCTGGGTGGCTTTCCGGGTGGCGCCTCCCGTTGTAGGTCGGGAAGAAGAATGACCAGGGGGTTGGGGATGTATGATGTGATCGTGGTCGGCGCCGGTTCCGCCGGAGCGCCGCTCGCCGCGCGCCTGTCGGAGGATGCCGGGCGCCGCGTGCTGCTGCTGGAGGCGGGGCGCGACTGGCGCTCGGCCGAGGCGCCGCATGCGCTGCGCAGCGCCAATATCCAGCCCTTCATGCATGACCCGGCGCATCAGGCCGAATGGCAATGGCCGGGCCTGGAGACCCGCCGCACCAAGGCCCAGCCGCCCCGCTTCTACTGGCGCGGCAAGACCATGGGCGGCTCCTCGACCGTGAATGCCCAGATCGCCATCCGCGGCGTGCCCGCCGCTTTCGATGCCTGGGCCGAACTGGGCTGCGAGGGCTGGGCGGCCGAGGATGTCATGCCGCTCTTCGACCGCATCGAGGATAACGGCGGGGGCGGGCCGCTCCCGGTCTATCGCGCCCCCATCGAGAGCTGGGGCGAAGTGGACCGCGCCTTCCGCGAGGCCGCCCTGGCCGAGGGCTATGCCTGGAAGCCCGACCTCAACGCGCCCACGGGCGAGGGCGTCTCGATCTATCCCATCAACAGCCGCAACGGTCAGCGCGTCACCACCAATGACGGCTATCTGGAGCCCGCGCGCGGCCGCTCCAATCTCGAAATCCGGGGCGAGGCGCATGTCGATCGCGTGGTGATCGAGAATGGCCGGGCCACGGGCGTGCGCGTCCGCTTCGGCCAGGGCGAGTGGCAGGTGGTGCCCGCCCGCGAGGTGGTGCTCTGCGCGGGCGCCATCCATAGCCCGACCATCCTCATGCGCTCCGGCATCGGCCCGGCGGCTCAGCTCAAGGCCCTCGGCATCGAGGTGCTGAAGGACCTGCCGGCGGTCGGGCAGGGGCTGATGGACCATCCGCTGCTCCGCGCGAGCCTCGGCCTCGACGCCGCCCATGCGGCGAAGGACCCCGATGCCCGCCACACCAATTGCTGCCTGACCTATTCCTCCGGCCTGCCCGGCGGCAGCGAACGCGACATGATCATGATCGCCTTCAACCATCGCGGCATCGGCGGGCCCAATGGCGGCCCGACCGCGAACGGCGCCATCGGCGTCTCCGTCTATGACGCGCATTCGAAGGGCGAGGTGCGCCTGACCTCCGCCGACCCCTTCGCCAATCCGGTGGTGGACGAGAACATGCTCGATGACGAGCGCGACCTCGCCCGCATGCGCGACGGTGTCCGCCGCCTGGTGCCGATCCTCGCGCGGCCTTCCCTGGCGGGCATCCTGCGCGAGCCGGTGACGGTGGGCGATTCCGGCGTGCTCTGGGCCGAGGCGGCGAGATTGCCCGACGCGGCGCTGAACCAGCTGATGCTGGAACAGGCCTCCGATATCCAGCATGCCGCCGGCACCTGCCGCATGAGTGCCTATGAAGACCCGCGCGGCGTGGTGGACCCGGAGCTGAAGGTGCGCGGCGTCCAGGGCCTGCGCGTGGCCGATGCCTCGATCATGCCGACCGATTGCCGCGCCAATCTGCACTTCACCTGCGTGATGATCGGCGAAGCCCTGGCCCGCCGCATGCGGGCCAAGTAACGGGTTTCCAAAGGCCTCAGGCCTTTGGTGGGGGGCAAGGGGGCAAAGCCCCCTCCCTTCAGATCATCCCCGGCTTGTTCACCGCCGACCCATCGAAGAACCGGCTCAGCCTGAAGGCCGCCGGATCGACGATGGTCGGCGCCCCGATGGCCATTTCCGCCACGAGCTGCCCCGCCCCCGGCCCGATGCCGAAGCCATGCCCCGAGAAGCCGGCGGCGAGAAACACGCCCGGCAGCTTGTCGAGCGCCGAGATCACCGGCACCGCATCGGGCGTGGAATCGATCACCCCACCCCAGCCGCGCGCCATGCCGATGCCCTTCAGCGCCGGGAAGGTCTCGTTGATATAGCCGAGCGCCTCGTTCACCAGCGACATCTGCGGCCCCGGATCGAGCGTGCGGTGCTTCTCGAAGGGCGTGGCCTTGTCGAGCGACCAGTTGGCGAAGGCTTCCGGCCCCGAGAAGAAGGAACTGCCGACACCCAGCGTCAGCCCCGCGCGCCGGGCCTGGAAGGTGGGCCAGAAGAGCTTCGCGTAGCGCAGGCCCTGCGGCGTGATCTCCAGCCGCCCGCGGCCCGAAAGCCCCACGGTGAAGGAGCCGTCGTCGCGGGCGCGCAGCGCGAAGCCCGTGCCGAGGAAGCCGCCCGAGACGAGCGCGCGGGCGGGCGTGGTGCGGAAGGCCGTGGCGCGGACGCTGGCCTGGGGAAACTCCACCCCGTGATAGCGCATGAAGAGCGAGGCCCAGGCGCCGCCCGCGCAGATGACCGATTGCGCCTTGATGGTGCCCCGCTCGGTGACGACGCCCGAGACACGGCCGCCCGTCATCTCCAGCCCGCGCGCCGCGCATTTCTCGATGATATGCGCGCCCAGACGCCGGGCGCCGCGCGCGATGCCCGGGGCTGCGAGGGCGGGCTCGGCCTGGCCATCGGTGGGGGAGAAGACGCCGCCCACCACATCGCCCTGCATGGCGGGCACCATCTCGCGCACCTGCTGGGCGGTGAGGATGCGGGTATCGACCTGATAGGGCCTGGCGCTCTCGCCCCATTTCTCCCAGGCCGCGACGTCCTGCGGATTGCGCGTGGCATAGACGAGGCCGGTGCGGCGGAAGCCCAGGGGCTCACCCGTCTCGGCGGCCATGCTGTCCCAGATGGCCATGCTGCGCTGGGACAGTTCCAACTCGCGCAGGTCGCGGTTCATCTGGCGGCACCAGCCCCAGTTGCGGCTGGACTGCTCGCCGCCGATCACGCCCTTCTCGACGAGCGCGACGCTGACGCCGCGCTTGGCCAGCGCGAAAGCGGCCGAGATGCCGACGATGCCGCCGCCGATGATGACGACATCGGCCGCTTGCGGCAGCGCATCGCCCCCTCCGACCGCCTCGACTTGCACATGCATGGTGACAATCGCCCTTTGCCGGGTTGAAGCCTCGATTCCCCATGCTGGGGGAAAGGGGCGGGGCAGGCCAGGGGGCAGGGCGCGGTTTCGTGGCGCATTCCACGGAAGCGTGGCCCCCGCGCGGCAGAAGATTCCGCAGATTCCGCCGGGGCCGGGCTCAAGCGCCTGTGATGGGCCGGGTGCGAGGGGTGCCGCGCGGGGCGGGCGTATCAGCAGGGACGTGACGGAGATATCCCATGGCCCGCCTTCTCGCCTTCCTCCTCTGCCTCTGGACGATACCGGTGGCCGCCCAGCCGGTCACACTCGCCTATGGGCCCGATCCGCTGCAGCGGCTGGAATTCCATCGCCCCTCGGCCGCCTCGGGCAGCGCCCGCCCGCCGCTGGTCGTCTTCATCCATGGCGGTGGCTGGCGGACGGGCGATCTGGAGAGGGGCACGGGCGCCAAGGCGGGCTGGTTCACCGGCCAGGGCTATGCCTTCGCCACGCTGAACTACCGCCTCGTGCCCGAGGCAACTGTGGCGCAGGAGGCGGAGGACGTGGCCGCCGCCATCGGCCTGCTCCGGCGCGAGGCGGGGAGGCTCGGCTTCGACCCCGATCGGGTGGCGCTGATGGGCCATTCGGCGGGTGCCCATCTGGCGGCCCTGGTGGCGACCGATCCGCGCTACGCGGCGGGGGCGGGCTGGCCGCTGGCTTCCATCAAGGCCATCTCGCTGCTCGATGGCGCGGGCTATGACGTGCCCACCCAGATCGCCAGTGCCGGGCGCATGTTGCGGCGGCTCTATCTCAAGGCTTTCGGGGAAGATCGCGCGCAGCAATGGCGCCGCTCGCCCATCGCCCATGCGGCGGCGCCCAATGGCGGGCGCTTCCTGCTCCATTGCATCGCCGAGCGGCGCGACGATTCCTGCGGCCAGTCCAACCGCTTCGCCGAGGCCCTGCGCGGGGCGGGCACCACGGCGGCGGTCGTGCCGGTGCGAGACAGCTCCCATCGCTCGTTGAACCAGGGCATCGGCACGCCCGGCGACGGGCCCACGCGCGAGATCACCGCCTTCTTCGCCCAGGCCTTCGCGCGTTGAGCAGACGCGGAAAGGGCCCAGCCGGGGGATTCGGCTGGGCCCTTGAGAGGCTGTTCCATCAAGCTGGCGGGTCGGCTCCCGCAGTCTTTTCCGCGCCAGCATCGTTGGCGGCTTGGCCAAATGCCCCGCATTTGGCCAAGCCGCCGCCTCCCTGGCGCGGAAAATCCTGGCGGGAGCCTCAGCCGCCAGCTTGACGGAACAGCCTCTAAGAAGCGGCCCGAGGAGGGGGGCGGGGGCCGCTTCTCCCGTGGCAGGTTAGCCCTGGTCGGAAGGGCCGCCCACCGCCACGAACACGTTGTGCCCATCGCGCAGGATGCGCAGCGCGACGGCCGTATTCGGGTTGTGCCGCGCCTGGCGGATGGCGCGCACCGCCTCTTCCGGCCCAGCCACGCGGTGATTGCCGACCGAGGTGATCACGTCGCCGGGGCGGAGGCCGGCATGGGCGGCGGGGCTGTCATCCTGCACGGCGGCGACCACCGCGCCCCGCACATCGGCGCCGATATGCAGCTGCTGCCGCACCATGCCGTCGATCGGCGCCAGGGCCAGCCCGATGCGGCCGCCCTCGGTCTGATCATCGGCATCGGCCTGCTGCGGCTGGCCGTCGCGCAGGGTGTCGAGCTTCGCATGCAGCTCCCGCTGCGCGCCGTCGCGCACCACGCCGAGCGTGATGTCGCTGCCCGGCGGCAGGGCGCCGATGCTGCGGGCGAAGGTCCGCTGGTCCTTCACCGGCTGGCCGTTGAGGGAGACCACGACGTCACCGGCCTGGAGCCCGGCGCGGGCGGCGGGGCTGTCGTCATTCACCTCGTCGATCAGCGCGCCGTCATGGCCCGGCAGGTTCAGGGCCTGCTGCATCGAGGGGCTGATGCCCTGGGTGGTGGCGCCGAGGAAGCCGCGCTCCACATGGCCATTGGCCTCGATCTGCGCGACCACCTCCTTCACCATGTTCGAGGGAATAGCGAAGCCGATGCCCACCGAGCCGCCCGAGGGCGAGAAGATCGCCGTATTCACGCCGATGACCTTGCCATCCTGCGAGAAGAGCGGGCCGCCGGAATTGCCGCGGTTGATGGGCGCGTCGATCTGCAGGAAGTCGTCATAGGGGCCCTGGCCGATGTCGCGGCCGCGCGCCGACAGCACGCCCGCCGTCACCGTGCCGCCCAGGCCGAAGGGATTGCCGACGGCCACCACCCAGTCGCCCGGGCGCGGCTTGTTGGAATCGCCCAGGCTGAGGAAGGGCAGCGGCTTATCGGCCTTCACCTGGATGAGCGCGAGATCGGTGCGCGGATCGCGGCCGATCACCTTCGCCGTCATCTCCCGCCCGTCATCGAGCGTGACCTTCACCGAAGTGGCGCCGTCGACGACGTGGTTGTTGGTGACGATATGGCCTTCGCTATCGATGATGAAGCCCGAGCCCAGCGCGTGCATCACGCCCCGGCGCTGCGGCGCGGTGAAGGGGAAGGGGCTGTCATCGTCATTCTGCTTGGCGGGTTCGGTCGTGGTGATGGTCACCACCGCCGGGCGGACCTTCTCGACCAGATCGGCGAAGCCGGAATTGGCGGGGCTCACGGCCGGGGCGACGATGGCGGGGGTGGCGTCACCGGCATGAGCCTTGTCGCCGGCCCAGAAGCCCAGGCCGCCGAGCGAGGTGCCGGCCAGCAGCACCATGGCGAGGCCGGCGCGCCGGCGGCGGGAGGAAGTATCGGTCATGGGATGGTCTCCTCGAAAATGCGGCGCGGCTTCCCGCGGCTGAGGAGGAGATTGCGTGGCGGCCAATGGAGGCCCTGCCGGGGCGACCATGAAACTCGTGTCAGAATTGGAGCGGGTGTAGGGCGCGGATCACGCCCGCCGGTGTGGCGATGGGGTACGGGCGAAGCGTCCCTGATGAGCGCCGCCGGGAGCGCCGGAGTTTGACCCGACGCGGAGCGTCAAAAGTTCACCCGACGCGGAGCGTCAAAAGTTCACCCGACGCGGAGCGTCAAAAGTTCACCCGACGCGGAGCGTCAGAAGCTCACCCGACGCGGAGCGTCAGAATTCCACCCGCACCAGCAGGCCGGGCGGGGTGGCGCCGGGCCGGGCATCGGCCAGGCTCACCGTGCCGCCATGCAGCCGCGCCGCGGCGGCAACCAGGGCGAGGCCAAGCCCGGTGCCGGGCGTGTGGCGGCTGCGATCGAGGCGATAGAAGCGGCCCAGCACCTTCTCGCGCTCGGCCTCCGGCACGCCCGGCCCCGTATCGGCCACTTCCAGCACCGGCCCGGGCTTCACGCGGAGCGTGATGCCCACGCCCGGCCCGCCATGGGCGATGGCATTCTCGATCAGGTTGGTGACGAGCTGCCGCAGCAGCGCCGCATCGCCCTGCATGGTGACACCCGGCGCGATCTCGCTGCGCAGCGCGCCACCGGCCTCCTCCGCGACGGGGCCGTAGATCTCGGCCATGCCTTCGGCCAGGGCGGAGAGATCGAGCGGTACGAAGGCCGAGCGCCGCACCCCGCCCTCGACCTGCGCGATGCGCAGCAGTGCGGCGAAGGTGGAGAGCACGCCGTCCAATTCCTCGAGCGCCGCTTCCAACGCGGCCGTATCGGCCTCGGCCTCGCGCGGGGCGGCGAGCGCGCCCTCCAGCCGCTGCCGGACGCGCGTGAGCGGCCCGCGCAGGTCATGCGCGATGTCGTTCGTCACCTGCCGCAGGGCGGACATCAGCCCCTCGATCCGGCCGAGCATTTCGTTGGTGGTGGCCGTCAGCCGATCCAGCTCGTCATCCGAGCCCGATTGCGGCAGGCGGCGGGTGAGGTCGCCATCCATCACCGCCAGCGCCGCCTGGGAGAGGCCGGCGAGGCGCTTCTCCATCCGCCGCGCGAGAATTAGCCCCGCGACCACCGCGAGCACCGCCGTCACCACCCCCGTCAGGAAGAAGATGATGGCCAGCCCGCGCGCGATGGCCTGGGACCGGCCGAGATCGGCCGCGACCACCAGCTCGCTCCCATCGGGCAGCAGGATGCCCAGCGCCCGCAGCGCCTGGCGCTCGCCGCCGGGCAGGGGAATGTTGAACACGCCCGGGCGGCTCGGCGGCGCGTCGAAGGGCCTGCCGGCATAGACGGGCCGCTCGCCCGGCTGCCGGAGCCGCAGCGCGAAGCCTTCCGGCCCGCCGCGCAGCGACTGCGCCTGTACCGCCGCCCTCAGCCCATCCGGGCCGAAAACCTGGTATTCGTCGAGCAGCGCCTGGGCCTGGGCCTGGATGGCGGCATCGAGCTGGCTGCGCAGCAGCGCGACCGAGCTGGTATAGGCGACGCCCAGCCCGCCCGCCGAGGTGACGAGCACGACGATGGCCACGCTCGCGCCCACCCGCAGCGGAAGGCTGCGGGGCCAGAGCCTCTGCCACCAGCGGCGGTCAGACCCGGCGGCCAAGCGCATAGCCCGCGCCGCGCACGGTCTGCAGCACCGGCGGGCCGTCGAAGCCATGCTCGATCTTCTGGCGCAGGCGGCTCACATGCACATCGACCACATTGGTCGTGGGGTCGAAATTGAAGTCCCACACATGCTCGAGCAGCATGGTGCGCGTCAGCACCTGGCCGGGGCGGCGCATCATGTATTCGAGCAGGCGCCATTCGGTGGGCAGCAGCTCCACCAGCTTGCCGGCGCGGCGGACGGTGCGCTTGAGCAGATCCATCTCCAGATCCTCGACACGTAGCACCGTGGGCTCGCCCGCCGTGGCGGGCTGGCGCGTCATGGCATCGAGCCGGGCGCGGAGTTCGCTGAAGGCGAAGGGCTTGACCAGATAGTCATTCGCCCCGGCATCGAGCCCCTCGACGCGGGCATCGACCTCGCCCAGCGCGGTGAGCATCAGCACCGGCACCGTCTTGCCCGAGGCGCGCAGCGCGCGGAGGATGGATAGCCCGTCCGGGCCGGGCAGCATGCGATCGCTGATGATGGCGTCGAAGGTTTCGCTCAGTGCGAGAAACAGCCCGTCCTTCCCGTCCCGCGCGACCTCGACCACGTGCCCGGCCTCGCGCAGGCCCTTGGCGACGTAATCGGCGGTGGCGGCGTCGTCCTCGATCACCAGGATGCGCATCGGGCGGGCGTCTCTCGTCTCGTCTGTCCGGGCCGAGCTTAGCAGCCCGGTGGCGGGGCGGTCAGCCCGCCCCGTCACAGTTCTCACCTGTTCAGACCTGGGGCTCAGATCGAGTGGGTGTTGAGCTTGCTGATCGCCTGACCGATCGCGAGGCGGGCGGCTTCGGGGTTGCGGTTGCCGAGCGCGTTGCGGGCGGAGGCGACGTCGCTGACCACCTGGGCGAAGCCATGCTCGCCGCGGCTGCGGTCATTCAGCAGGCTCGTCTCCGCCTGTTCCAGCTTGTCGCGCGCCTCGGAGAACTTTTTGGCCTGGAGCGCCGTATCGGCTTCCTGGAGCAGGGAGAGCGCGGGGCCGGTCGGCACGCGGGCGGCGACGCGGACGGCGTGATGCGGATGGACATGCATCGGCGCGGTGGCGACGGCCGGCGGCGAGGTGGGGGCGGGAGCCGTCACGGCCGAGGGGGTGCTGTCGGTCTGGGCGAAGGCCGTCTGCGAGAGGACCGGGGCGGCGACGCCGGCGGCGGCGATCCAGCCGGCGGCGAGAAGGGCGAAGCGGGTGGTGGTGCTGCGGGTGGACATCGATTTTCTCCTTCCGGGACCTGGTTGATGGCCGGGGGCATCGCCGCGGCCTCTGACGCCACCTTCACGCGGACGGTATGGAGCGACCTGATGCGCGATCCTGAAACTTCTGACATGGAAGGGGAGATTGGCGCGGTGAGGTTGGTTCCGCTTGGCGAATGGCCGGCCGGCAATGCAAGCTGTGGCCATGAGCAGCGAGGTCGTCGATGCCGCCATCCATGCCGGGCCAGCCGCGCTCGACTTTGGCTATCTGCCGATCGATCTGAGCTTTAACGCTGGAGACGTCTCGCTGGAGACGCTGCCAGGCTTGGACAAGACGATTAAGGCTGTCACGGCCTCGCGCTATGTGAGTCGGGGTTGGGCTTTCGCCCCAATCAACCGGGACCGGATGATCAGCCGAAGAGTTTTCGGACTACCTCGAACACATACCCTTCATTGTAGTAAAGGGGACAAGGCAAGGCTCGAATTCCTGGTCTGGGTAATATCGCTCTTTGCGGGCATGAGGCTCTCTCACTACGAGGCTGGCTTCCTAGATGCGACACCCATCGAAACCCACACGCTGACTGACATGGTGACGCACCACGTGACTATTGGGCGGTCCATAGGGCTAGGCGTGGCATTCTGGGAGCAATTTGGCTCGAAAGCAGCCAAGGGATGGTGCGCCGCGGTTCATGCTTACTACCTAGCCCAAAAGCCGGATCTACTGTCTTTCGAGCAGATATCGTTGGCCTATACGGCTCTTGATGCCTGCTTCGCCGTATTCAGCAGAGCGTATCCTCCCGACAAAGATTTAAGCCATGCTAGGCGCATCCAGTGGATGTGCGAACAAAGCGATGTCCCGGTTCCGGCCTGGGCCATTGTGCAGTTCGAGCCAGGCAAGCGGCCGGCTTCAGAGCTTTCCGCGCTTCGAAATAGTGCCATTCATGAAGCTATACTCGACGAGGACATGCTTGGCTTTTCGGCGGTCAAAAGAGGATCATTCGGCAATTTGCCTCTGGAGATGAGGCACCTTGCGTGTCGGCTCCTGGTGTGGCTGATCGGGGTGAGCGACCCGGAATATGTCGGTACGCCGGTTGATACTCGCAGTAGGTATTTGGTGACGCTGTGACCCGACTAGCCCGCCGTGAAGTTTGGCGGCAGCAGTGGAGTGGGCATATCGCGAACCGGTTGTTGACCACAGCGTTTGCTGGCCCTGGCCGGATGCCGCTTCTTATAGGGAAAACTAAGGCAAAGAGGCGCACTTCCTACAGGCCAGCAAGGATTGCCACCGAGGCACAGGGCGGGCGGAGTCGATCCTGATGGCACCGTTCGCAGACAAGATGTGCCTCAACAAAGCCGCATATGAGGGGGGCTTTTGTGGGGGGACCGCGAAGCGGTCTCGCGGAAGCCGGCTTTTGAAGTGAGGAAATGGTGCCCAGAGCCGGAATCGAACCAGCGACACTGCGATTTTCAGTCGCATGCTCTACCAACTGAGCTATCTGGGCCCATTGCGAACCGGGCGGCGTTGCCGTCGGCCGTTGGTGAGGCCCCGGCATTTAGCGGCTGGCTGGGGGGCTGTCCAGCCCTTCAATCAATCTTCCGCATCGTCATCATTTCCGGGCGGCGGGCCGGGCACCACGTAGCTCTCGGTCAGCCATCGGCCGAGATCGACCTGGCGGCAGCGATCGGAGCAGAAGGGCTTGGCCTCGGCCACGGAAGGACGGCCGCAAACCGGGCATTTCGGCGCGGGGCGGGCGGGTTTTTCAGGCGTCATGATGCAGGCTCTCTTCGCCCGGCGCGATCGAGGGGTCGGCCTCGAGCCGCAGGGGGTGGGTGGCGGCGGCGGCATAGCCCTCCAGCGCGCCCGGCCAGTCGCGAAGGGCGGCGACCACGCGGGGATGGGCGCGGAGCCGCAGGCGGGCCGAGGGCGATGCCGCCGATTCGGCGGCCGCGAGGCGGAGCGCCCGCAGGCCGTGGGTGAGGGGGGAGATGGGCAGGCCCAGCACCTCATGCAACGGCGGATGGATGCGGCTGCGCTGCAATTCGAAGAGCCCGAGCCCGGTGACGCCCACCAGCCGTGTGAGGGGGTCGGCGGCCAGGGCCTTCTTGAGCGCGGGCAGCAGGCTCTGGCGGGCCTTGATGGGCATGCCCGCGATATCGATGAGGATGGCGCCGGCGAGATTTCTGAGGCGGATCTGCCGCGCCGCCTCGGCCAGGGCCAGCTCGTTCAGGCGCTGATGGGCCGTGGCGTCGCGCCCGCCGGCCGTACTGCCCGCATCGGTGTCGATGGCCGTCAGCGCGGGGGTGGGGTGGATGGTCAGCCGGCCGCCGCCGGGCAGGGGCACCTCGGGCTCGGCCAGGGCATCGAATTCCTCCGGCAACGTGACGCGCGTTCGCAGCGCCACGCGGTCATGGACCAGGGCCGCGCGGAGGGTGGCGGCGAGCGCGGGCGCGTCGGTCTCGACCAGGGCGTCAGGATGCTGCCGGGCGAGGCGCAGCGCGGCGATGGGGCCGCGCGCCGCCAGGGCGGGCTCGCGGCCGGGCAGGGCGGCGATAAGGGCCGCTTCGGCCTCCGAGAGCCTCGCGGAGAGGCGCGGGCCCTTGCCGCCCTGGGCGCCGCGCGTGACGCGGAGCGCGATGGCCTGGCCCTCGCTCACCGCCTTGGCGATGGGCTTCTTCTCTGGGCCGGCCTCGGATTCGGGCAGGAAGCCCGTCTCGCCGCCCGGCAGGGTGACGAAGGCCCCGGCCATGGCGGGGGCCACGGCCGAGACGCGGCCGCGCAGCAGGTCTCCCACCCCGTCCGGCCGGGCGGGGCGCTCGACCCAGGCGGATTCGAGGCGGTCGTCGAGGAGAAGCGCGGTGCGGACCTCGCCCGGCGAGGCCGCGGCCAGGATCAGGGCGTCAGCCATCCGATGCCGCGCAGGAGCTGCGTGGTCTCGAAAAGCGGCAGGCCCACCACATTGGAGCTGCTGCCCGACAGGAAACGGACAAATGCCTCGGCCCGCTGCTGGATGGCATAGCCGCCCGCCTTGCCCTGCCATTCGCCGGTGGCGATGTAGGCGTCGATCTGCTGCTGGGTCAGGCGCTGGAAGGTCACCTGCGTCTCGACCAGCCGGGTCATCAGCTTGCCCTGCGGGGTCGCCAGCGCCACGCCGGTATAGACGCGGTGGCGGCGGCCGGAGATGAGGGCGAGGCAGTCTCGCGCCTGCTGCTCCGTCTCGGCCTTGGGCAGGATGCGGCGGCCCACGCCCACCACCGTATCGGCGGCGAGCACCAGCGCGTCTGGCGCCTGAGCGGCGACGGCGCGCGCCTTCTCCTGCGAGAGGCGGCCGGCCAGCTGGCGCGGAAGCTCGGCTTTCTTCGGGGTCTCGTCGATATCGGCCGGGATCACCGCATCGGGGGTGATGCCCAGGCGAGCGAGAAGGTCAACGCGCCGGGGGCTCGCGGAAGCGAGGACGAGGCGCGGCCGTTCCGACAAGGCTGGCTTACTTGAAGCGGAAGGTGATGCGGCCCTTGGTCAGGTCATAGGGCGTCATTTCAACGTTCACACGGTCGCCGGCCAGCACGCGGATGCGGTTCTTGCGCATCTTGCCGGAGGTATGGGCGAGCACGATGTGGTCGTTGTCGAGCTTCACGCGGAACATCGCATTGGGGAGAAGTTCAACGACCTGGCCGCTGAACTCGATCATGTCTTCTTTAGACATCAGGCCTCTTTTCAATCGACCATGGCGGGGCTGCCATATGGGCGAGCGCAAAGGGCCACGGTTCTCAGTGGAAACGCGGCGGGAACATGATGGCGCGGGGCGCCTAGGTCAAGGAGATGTGGGCGGGGGCTGGGATGCATTTCGGGAGAGGGTGGCAGAGACGTGACACCGGCCAGGGAAAGCGTTAGCGGTGGCATGCGCGCATCTCGGATCGGGTCAGGACCATGCTCTCTGGTTTCATGAAGCGGCTTGCGGGCGGAGAGAAGCCCGCCGCGCAGGCGGAGGCGCCCCAGAAGGCGCCGGACGGGCTGGATGACGAGGCCGTCAAGCTGCTCTGCCGCCTCTTTCTCGGCCATGAGGTGGTCACGCCGGGCGAAATCGAGCGCTATCGGCAATTGGGCAATGCAAAGGCGCTGGCGGCCCATCTCGCCGGGCTGCCCGGGGCGATCCGCCCGCCGGGCCCCTATCGTATGCCGCTCTTCCTGCTTCAGCCGCCTTCGGACCCGGCCATTCCCTGGCGTTTCGAGCCGCCGAGCCTGATCGACCCCGTCTCACAGCTCTGCACCGCCGGGCAATTCGACGAGCCTACCTATGAGGCCTGGTGCGAGGCGCTCAAGACGCAGCCAAACCGGCATCGGAAACTCTGGGAATTCGTCTTCATCCTCGCGGTGCTGGAGAAGGACGGGCTGCTGCGACGCGGGGTGAAGGGCCTGGGCTTCGGCACCGGGCTGGAGCCGCTGCCCTCCCTCTTCGCCGCGCGGGGCGTGAAGGTGCTGGCGACCGACGCGCCCGTTGATATCGAGGCGGGTTCGGGCTGGACGGAGACAGGGCAGCACAGCCAGTCGGTGGAGCAGCTCTATCGCAAGAAGCTCGTCCGCCGCCCGGTCTTCGACAAGCTGGTGAGTTTCCGGCCCATCGATATGAATGCCATTCCGCCCGACCTGGATGATTTCGACTTCTGCTGGTCGGCCTGCTGCTTCGAGCATCTCGGGTCGATCAGGCACGGGCTGGAATTCGTCGAGAACAGCCTCGGCACGCTGCGGCCGGGCGGGCTCGCCATCCATACGACCGAGTTCAACCTCGATTCCAATGACCGGACCATGGAGCGGAAGCATCTCTCCATCTTCCGCCGGAAGGATATCGAGGCGCTCTATTCCCGCCTCACCGCGGCGGGGCATGAGGTCTGGCCGCTCAACCTGCATCCGGGTTTCGAGGAACTGGACGCGCATGTGGATCTGCCGCCCTATGCGCTGCCGCATCTGAAGCTCGAGCAGCAGGGCATCACCGTGACCTCCATCGGCCTGGTGGTGCGCAAGAAGGGCAAGCGGCGGGTCTTCCACAAGCCGGCCTGACTCCAAGCCAGCCTGGCCGCCCGTTGACGCCGCCGACGGTCGGCGCGTAGCTATGTACCGTTTGGAACATTCAATCGGAACCGCTGGCCTTAACCGGCGGAGGGAGGACGTGATGAGCGATTTTTCCATGGGGCGCCGCGCCGCCATGCTCGGTGCCGCCACCGCGGCGGTCACTCTCGCCGCCGGGCAGGCCGCCCTGGCCGCCGATGCGCCCCAGCCGGTCGACGGCACCTGGGTCGCCAAGGATTTCCGCTTTCATACCGGGCAGGTCCTGCCGGAGCTGAAGCTGGCCTATACGACGGTCGGCGCGCCCACGGGCATTCCCGTGCTCGTGCTGCACGGCACGGCGGGCTCGGCGCGGAGCATGCTGACGCCGGCTTTCGCAGGCCAGCTTTTCGGCCCCGGCCAGCCGCTCGATGCCAGCCGCTATTACATCATCATCCCCGACGCCCTGGGCGCGGGCCGTTCGTCCAAGCCCTCGGACGGGATGAAGGCCGCCTTCCCGCAGTATAATTACGACGACATGGTGCTGGCCCAGTACCGGCTGGTGACCGAGGGGCTGGGCGTGAAGCACCTCCGCCTCGTGATCGGCAACTCCATGGGCGGCATGCATGCCTGGCTATGGGGCATCCAGTATTCGGGCTTCATGGATGCGATCGTGCCCATGGCCTCGACCCCCATCGCCATGGGCGGGCGGAACTGGATCATGCGCCGGCTGCAGATCGAGCTGATCAAGCAGGATCCGTCCTATAACGGCGGCAATTACACCACCCAGCCCGCCACGCTGCGGATGGCCAATGTCTTCTTCTCGATCGGCACCAGCGGCGGCACGCTGAACTACCAGGCCAATGCGCCGACGGCCGCGGCGGGCGACAAGCTCGTCCAGGCCCGGCTCGCGGCCCCGCCACCGGCCGATGCCAATGACTTCATCTACCAGTGGGAATCCTCGAGCGACTTCGACCCGAGCGGGAAGCTGGAAGCGATCAAGGCGCGGGTGCTGGCCATCAATGCCGCCGATGACGAGCGCAACCCGCCGGAGACGGGGCTGATGGAGGCGTCGCTCCGTCGCATTCCGAACGCCCGCCTGCTGCTGATCCCGGCCAGCGAGAAGACCTCGGGCCACGGCACCACCGGCAATGCCGGCTTCTATGCGGAGGATCTGCGGCGCTTCCTGGCCGATCTTTCCTGATCGCTCAGGCGGTGAGGGCCTCGCGCCGGTAGAGCGCGAGGCGACGGCCGAGGGCGGCGGCGAGCGCGCTGCCCGGGCGATCTCTTGGCGCCTAATCGCGCAGGCGGAGGGCCACGCTGCGGCCATGGGCCTGGAGCCCTTCCGCCTCGGCGAGCTTCACGGCGGCGGGGCCGATGGCGCGAATGCCCTGGGCGCTGCCCTGAATCCAGGTGGTGCGCTTGAGGAAGTCGAAGACCGAGAGGCCGGAGGCGAAACGCGCCGTGCGGCCGGTGGGCAGCACGTGGTTCGGGCCCGCGACATAGTCGCCCAGCGCCTCGGGGCAGTAATTCCCGAGGAAGGCGGCGCCGGCATGGCGGATCTTGCGGAACAGCCCGGCCGGGTCGGCCACCATCAGTTCCAGATGCTCGGGGGCCAGGCGGTCGGTCAGGGCGGCGGCCTCGTCGAGGTCTCGCACCAGCAGGATCGCGCCGTTCTGCCGCCAGCTCTCGCCCGCGATGGCGGCGCGGGGGAGGGTTGCGAGCGCCTTTTCCACCTGGGCGGCCACGGCATCGGCCATGGCGGCGCTGTCGGTGATGAGGATGGACTGGGCGCTTTCGTCATGCTCGGCCTGGGCCAGCAGATCCATGGCGATCAGCGCCGGGTCCTGCCCCGCATCGGCGATGACGACCACTTCCGAGGGGCCGGCGATGCTGTCGATGCCGACGCGGCCGAAAACCTGGCGCTTGGCCTCGGCGACATAGGCATTGCCCGGGCCGGTGACCTTGTCGACCGGGGGGATGCTCTCGGTGCCCCAGGCGAAGGCGGCCACGGCCTGGGCGCCGCCGATGCGGTAGATTTCGGACACGCCCGCCCGATGCGCGGCGGCCAGGACGAGGGCGTTCAGCTCCCCATCCGGCGTCGGCACGGCGATGGCCACGCGCTTCACGCCCGCGACCTTGGCGGGCATGGCATTCATCAGCACCGAGGAGGGATAGGCCGCCTTGCCGCCGGGAACGTAGAGGCCCACGGCATCCACGGCCCCCCAGCGCATGCCGAGCACCATGCCATTGCCTTCCGGCAGGGCGATATCGGCGGGCATCTGGGCGCGATGGAAAGCCTCGATGCGGGTCGCGGCGAGGTCCAGCGCGGCGAGAAGCTCGGGGTCGCAGCCGGCGATGGCCTGCTCGATCTCGGCCTCGGTCACGCGGAGCGCCTTGGCATCGGCGGGCGTCCAGCGGTCGAAACGGGCGGTGTAATCGACCAGGGCGGCATCGCCGCGCGCCTTCACCTCGGCGATGATGGCCGAGACGGCGGCATCGACGCGGTTGGTGGTCTCGCGCGCCTGGTCGAGCAGCGCCGCGAACCCGGCCTCGAAGCCGGGTTCGGTCGTGGAAAGGCGGATCATGCCGAGATGGCTTCCAGGGCCGCGCGGAAGCGGGCGATCCAGCCGCCGATTTCCTCGGGCCGGGTCTTGAGCGCCGTGCGGTTGACGATGAGGCGGGAGGTGATGGTGGCGATCACATCCGTCTCGACCAGGCCGTTCGCCTTGAGGGTGGAGCCGGTCTGCACCAGGTCCACGATCACGCGGGAGAGGCCGAGCGAGGGGGCGAGTTCCATCGCGCCGTTCAGATGCACCACCTCGGCCTGGATGCCGCGGGCGGCGTAATGGCGCTGGGCGATGTTCGGGTATTTGGTCGCCACCGAGATGCGCGACCAGCGGGTCGGGTCTTCCTGGCCCGCGATTTCCTTCGGCTCCGCGACCGAGACGCGGCAGCGGCCAATGCCCAGGTCGAGCGGGGCATAGATCTCGGCGTAGTCGAATTCCATCAGCACATCGCCGCCGCAGATGCCGATATGGGCACCGCCATGGGCGACGAAGGTGGCGACATCAAAGGGGCGGACCCGCACGACGTCGAGCCCGGGATGGTTGGTCTCGAAGCGCAGCCGGCGGCTGTCCTCGTCATGGAAATCGGCGGCGGGGGCGATGCCCGTATGTCGCAGCAGCGGGCCCAGCTCGGAGAGGATGCGCCCCTTGGGCAGGGCGAGGATGAGCGGGGTATCGGTCTGGGCCGCCGGTGCGGCCCCGTTCGCGTGCAACTGGTCCATGACGGGATTTAGCACCTTCAGCGCGGCAATTCCATGTCAACCTGGAATACGTTCGATGTCGGCGCCGACGGCCGACAGTTTCTGCTCGATGCGCTCATAGCCGCGATCGAGGTGGTAGACGCGGTTCACGATCGTCTCCCCGCCGGCGGCGAGGCCCGCGATGATGAGGGAGACCGAGGCGCGCAGGTCGGTCGCCATGACGGGGGCGCCGGAGAGCTTCTTCACGCCGCGCACGATGGCCGAGGAGCCGTGGGCGTTGATATTCGCGCCCATGCGGTTCAGCTCGGGGACATGCATGAAGCGGTTCTCGAAGATCGTCTCGGTGATCATCGAAGCGCCTTCGGCGACCGCCATGAGGGCCATGAACTGGGCCTGCATATCGGTCGCGAAGCCGGGGAAGGGCTCGGTCATGACATCGACGCCATGCAGCCCGTTGAGGCGGGAGACGCGCAGGCCGCCCTCCTCCTGCTCGACCGCCACGCCCGCCTCGCGCAGCACGCGGATGACGGCGCCCAGATGCTCGAGCTTGGCCCCTTCCAGCAGCACCGAGCCGCCGGTGATGGCCGCGGCGCAGGCGAAGGTGCCGGCCTCGATGCGGTCGGGCACCACGGGATGGGTCGCGGCATGGAGGGAGGAGACGCCCTCGATGCGCAGCCGGTCGGTGCCCACGCCTTCGATCTTGGCGCCCATGGCGATGAGGCAATGGGCGAGGTCGGTGATCTCGGGCTCGCGGGCGGCATTGACCAGCTCGGTCACGCCATCGGCCAGGGTCGCGGCGATGAGCAGGTTCTCGGTGGCGCCGACGGAGACCTGGTTGAAGTAGATCTTCGCGCCCTTGAGGCCGCCCTTGGGGGCCTTAGCGTCGATATAGCCGGCTTCGAGATTGATCTCGGCGCCCATCTGCTCCAGCCCCTTGAGGTGGAGGTCGACGGGGCGAGTGCCGATAGCGCAGCCGCCGGGCAGGGAGACGCGGGCCTGGCCGTAGCGGGCCAGGAGCGGGCCGAGCACCAGGATGGAGGCGCGCATCTTGCGCACGAGGTCGTAGGGCGCCTCGAGATTGGTCGCGGCGCCGCTCATGGTGATGGTGCGGGCCGTCTTGTCATGCTCGAGCGACAGGCCGTGCTGGCGGAGCAGGCCGGACATGGTGGCGATATCGGCCAAGTCCGGGGCATTGGTCAGCGTCAGGGGCTGGTCGGTCAGCAGGGCGGCCGCCATGAGGGGCAGGCCGGCATTCTTCGCGCCGCTGATGGGGATCGACCCATTGAGCGCGCGGCCCCCACGGATGCGGATGCGGTCCATGTCTAGTCGTCCTTCGCTCGCGCCCGGGGGGAGGGCTTGATCATGTCAGAGGCGGGGGAGGGAAACGCCGCGCTGGCCCATGTATTTGCCTTTGCGGTCAGCATAGCTCACTTCCGGCGGGGCTTCGCCCTTGAGGAAGAGGAACTGGCAGATGCCCTCATTGGCATAGATGCGGGCGGGCAGCGGGGTGGTGTTGCTGATCTCGATCGTGACCTGGCCTTCCCATTCGGGCTCCAGGGGCGTGACATTCACGATGATACCGCAGCGGGCATAGGTGGACTTGCCCAGGCAGATGACCAGCACATCGCGCGGGATGCGGAAATACTCGACCGTATTGGTCAGCGCGAAGGAATTGGGCGGGATGATGCAGACGGGGCCGCGACGGTCCACAAAGGAGGTCTCATCGAACTTCTTCGGGTCGACGATCGCGCTGTCGACATTGGTGAAGACCTTGAAATGGTCCGAACAGCGGGCGTCGTAGCCATAGGAGGAGACGCCGTAGCTGATCACGCCCTCGCGGCGCTGGCTCTCGACGAAGGGCTCGATCATGCCGCGCTCGGTCGCCATCTGGCGGATCCAGGTATCGGGCATGATGGGCATGGGGGCGTACTTCCAGGCGAGACGGGAAGCGCGGGATTAGCCGAAAGGGGGAGGTGGGGGCAAGCGGGCCGCCTCGCGGGGCTGGGGTGCGCCGCACTCGGCCATGGACGGGGCCGTGGGTGCCGGCGCGGGCGCCAGGCGGCGGAAGGCGGCGCTATTCGGGCTCGCCGTCCTCGCGCCGGGCACGGGCCTGGGCCTTGCGGCGGTGCAGATTGGCGCGGAGGGCGGCGGCGAGCCGGGCCTCGCGCTCGGCGGCGGCGGCCTGGGCCGCGGGCGTCACGCGGCCATGGGCCGGGCGTTCGGGCGCCGTCTCGGCGGGCTTGTCGTCCTGGTCGGGCATCAGTGCTCGGTATCACCCTCGGCGAGGGATTGCAGCCCCTCATGGTCGAGCAATTCCACCTGGCCGTGGCCCGGCTCGCGGATCAGGCCGCGCTTGCGGAAGGCGGTGAAGGTGCGGCTGACCGTCTCGAGCGTCAGGCCGAGATAATCGGCGATATCGGCGCGGGTCATGGGCATGGCCAGCGTCTTCAGCGGCAGGCCGCGGATGCGATGCGCATTGTCGAGGAGGAGAAGGAAGGTCGCGACGCGGCAATCGGCCGGCAGGCGGCCGACGGCCACCAGCTGCTCCTGCGTGCTGCCGAGTTCCTGGACGCAGAGATCGAGGAAGCGGCGCTCCAGCAGCGGGTGGCGCTTGAGCAGCTCGTCGAGCTTCGGGCGCTCGAGCTTGCAGACCCGCGAGGGGGTCAGCATCTCGGCGTCGAAAGGATAGGTGTTGCGGGTGGTGAAGCCCAGCAGATCGCCGGCGAAGCGGAAACCCACCACCTGCTGCTTGCCGTCGGGCAGCAGGCGGGTGAGCTTCGCCACGCCGTCGATGAGCGTATAGACGCGCTTGGCGGGATCGCCCTCGCGGAAGAGCGTGCCGCGCGCGGGAAGGTCGGTATGTTCACTGTCGGAGGCGACGTCGTCGAGGACGGCGGCATCCAGCGGCTTGCACATGCCGGCAATGCGGGACCCACAGGTTTCGCACACCGTGCGCCCGGCGACCAGCGGGGGATGGCGCACGACGTCGAAAGGATTCACTGATCTATCCCACCTTAACTTTGCCCCATGATAGGGCGAAGCGATGCGTTATCTCAAGTGATCCTCGCTGATCCTGTCTTGATCCAGATCAATCGGCCGACATTGTGAAGCCGCTGGCCGCGATGGTGACGGTGCCCGGGCCCGAAACGACCGCGGCGGCGTCCATCGGCCCGAAGGTGAGCGCATTGCCGCCCGTGGCCGCGTCGAAAAGGCCGCAATGCGTGAGCGTGCCGACGCCGGCCGAGAAGGCCCAGCGCAGGTTCTCGGCATTGCGCTGCGCGCCCGTGCCGGTGAAGACGACGCGCTGGCGCGCATAGCCGGAGCCGTTGGGCTCGCCGGTGAGGCCGGCGGAATCCGAGCCGCCGGTGCCGAGGCCGAGATAGAGGGCGGCGGGCAGCGCCGGCGCGCGGCCGCAAAGGGCGCGGGAGAGCATATCACGCGCATAGGTTGTGAGAGTGGCCATGGTATTTTCCTTTAACGATGATGGTGTCAGGCGAAGACGCGGCAGGGGGTGCTGGGCTGAATGGCGCTTGCCTGCCAGGCGTCGGGCAACTGGGCATCGCCACATCGGGCGAGATTGACGTGCCAATTCGCGGAATCGGCCTCTTCGGCGAGAGGCCCGATCACGTCGATGGAGAAGCCGTCTCGCGCGAGAGCCGCTACCGCGGCTTCGGCCTCCGTGCGGCTGGCGAAGCGGTGATAGCTATAGGTCCAGCTTGTCATCGGATCCTCAAGAGAGCTGAAGGCTGCCGGCCAGCCCTGCGAGCCCCGCCGTCGGGGCGCGCACGGCCAGGCAGCGGGCTGCGATCACGGTGCCGAACAGGCCGCTGGTGCTCGCAGCGCCATTGCCCAGGCGCAGCGTCGTCAGGCCAGTGGGCAGCGTGCTGCTCACGCTTTGCGCTGCACCGCCGCTCAGAACTCCGGCGATGCCGGTGCCGTCCCAGGCGAGAGCGATCCTGAATGCAGTGCCTGCCGTTATGCTGCCGAGCGTCAGGCTCGCCGTGGTGCTGCCGCCGCTTACGACATCGGCGACCAGCGTGGCGCCACCTGCGGGATTGCGCAGCCGGACACGGCTATTGTCGCTGCCATTGTCGATCTGCGCGAGGACTTGGTCATCACTTGCCGCCTGCTGCGGGAGCAAGACCGATAGCAAGAGCGTTCCGGCGGCATTGGGGAAAAAGCCGCTTGCCGCCGCACTCAACGTATCGGCCGCGCGCGTCGCCTGAGAGGGGCTGCCGGCCGGCGGCAGAATGATAGTCGAGGCAAAGGACGCGCGTTCCAGCTGCGCCCATGCCACATCGACGGTTTTCGCCGTGCCTGCGTAGGAAGGCAGGCGAGCGTTGGTGCCAGAGCTGCCGAGCGCGAGGATGAAGGGATTCACGCCCGCACCAGATGTGGAAGCAGTCATCACCGCTTCCAACACATACCATCCCGAGGCCAGGGCCGTGATGCTCGCCCTGACGACAGCGGCGCCGCTCGAGCCCAGGCTCCCCGCGCCCGTCAGCACGAAATTGGCGAATCCCCCAGTGCCGAAATTGTTCGAGGTGCCGACGATCTGCACATTGGTGCAGGTGCCGGGGCGCACGAAGGCCGTGAAGGCATAGGTGCTGTCGGCGACGATGGTGAAGGTTGCGGCGTGGGCGGTATAGTGAGCACCGACATCTTCCGTTTCGGTCAGGGTGATGGCGCTGCCGACGGCGCCGTCTGGCCCCGTGCCGATGGAGGGGGCGGCAGTGAGCCGGGTGAGGGCCCAGCCCGTGCCGCCGACGCTGCGGGCAGCCGAAAGAAGATTGGTGCGCATGCCTTCGAGTAACAGGCGTTGTGCGCCGCCGGAGAAACGAGCCGTATCGGCTGCTGCTTCGGCCATTCGGCCATTTGCTGTCGGGAAACTAGCCGCGCTGGCGCGTGCGAAGATCACGCCCGCGCCGATGGCGCCGGGCATAGCCAGGAGACGGCCTTGGCTTTCGCCAAGGGCCCGGAAAGCGGCGTGATGCAACATCAGGCAGCCCCCGCGCCGGTGAGCAGCAGCAGCTTCGTGGTCCCGCCATCGGGGCTGATGGCGATGAGGCTGGCGAGGCCGCCGGCGCGGATCTTCGTCATCCCGTCGGGATTGGCGGGCGTGGTCGCCGAGAAATTGCTCATGGTGATGGCGAGGTCGCTCGAGGTCCGGTTGTAGATCATGCAGGAGAAGCCATTGCCGGTGGCGCTCCAGTCGATGGACAGGCTCGCGCCGCTATTGGCGACGAGCAGGCGGTTGTTATGCGCGGCCAGGGTGAGCGCGGTCGCCGCGCTGAGCGTGAGGCTCGCGATGGCGCGGCCGGTGAACTGGTTGTCGACATACTGCTTCGTCGCCGCCTGCAAGGATGCGGAAGGGTCGGCCGGAAGCACGAGCGGGCCGGTGAGCGTCACGGTGCCGGAGGAGGCGATGCGCATCCGCTCGGCGATGGTGCCGCCCGAGCGCGTCTCGACGATGACCGCGCCCGCTTCTGCACCGCTCGTCACCGTCTCGGCGATGCCGGTGACGCGGGCGAAGGTGGTCTCCGTCGCGGCGCTGTTATTGCCCGCGAGTTCGAGCTGGCCCAGGCGGTCATTCGCGGCCGGGCTCGCCGAGGTGCGGCGCAGGCGCATCGAAAGCGGCTGAGTCATGGCGGTGCCGCCGAAGATGAAGGCCGGATTGGCATTCACCCCCGCCTCGCCCGCGAGGACGATGTCATTGCCCGTGACGCTCACACTGCCGAAAACCGTGTCGGCGCCGCCATGCAAGCGGAGCTGCGCGCCGGTGCCGGATGCGCGACGATGGATGGCGACGGGCCCATCGGAGCGTGCGGACAGGCGCGTCGCGAGGGCGCCATTGCCGTCGATCGCGGTGAGTTCCACCGTGCCGGCGACCACGCGCTGCGTGCCGCCATTGAAGGCGACGCGATTGCCGGCCATGACCAGGCGCTGCGCGGCGGCCGGCGTTTCGCCCGAGAAACTCGCGCTTTTGGTGTCGCAGCCGATGATCTGGCAGATGCGCGAATTGGCGCCCATATAGACTTCGCCGTAGATATCGCATGCATTGAGCGTGACGGCGCCGTTCTGCACCTCGACGGAGCGCCCCGTGCCGCCCGCCGTCAGCATGACGCCCGAGATCTCGTGCTGGTCGGCCGTGGTGCTGTTGACGACGAGCGCCTTGCCCTTCGCGGCCCAGAAGCCGCCATACCATTTCGTGCGCGAGGAGCCGCCATTGATGACGACGCCGATGGAGGCGGTATCACCGATGGCGCCGTTATTGTCGCAGCCGCAATTGATCAGCTGCACGGCATGGGCGCCCGTATCGAGGTACCAGCCGATGTCATGGCCGTATTCGAAGCAGCTGACGAATTTCGGCATATCGGCATCGAGGATATAGAAGCCGATGCCGGTGCGGCGATTGGTATGCGGGCTGATGACGCCGCCCGCCAGATAGGTGCCGCTCGCCGTGCTGCCCTGGAGATCGATGGTCGTGGCGTCGATCACGGTCGCGATCCAGCGGCCATTCGCGGCCGTGGCGCCGGTGACGCCGTAGACGTTCACGATATCGCCCGTCTGCAGCGCATGGGCCGAGGAAGTCGTGACGCGGAAAAGGCCGTTGCCGTTGTTGGTAACATTGGTGAGCGTATAGCTCGTGCCCGTCCAGCTCATGCCGGTGGTGACGAGCGGGTGCCAGTTCACGCGCTGGATATGGGAGATATCGTAGTTATTGCCCAGCCAGAGCCCGTTGGTGCAATCGCCCGTGATGTCGGAGATGCGGACGCGGCTGGAGCCGGCGCAGCGGATGCCGGTTTCGAAGCCCAGGATCAGGAGGCGGCGGAGCGAGCTGTCGGTGCCATTGGTGCCGCTGCTGCCCGTGGTGCCGTCGCCCATGCAGACGCCGGTGCCGGCGAAAGCCTTGACGGCATCGAGGCCCGTGCGGACGCTGGTGGGCGTCGTCATGCCCTTGCGGAGGATGGCACAATTCTCGAGCGTCGAGTTCCGGCGCAGGCGGATCGTATAGGCCGGGTTGACGATGAGCGCGTAAGGCACGGCACTGTAATTGACGTTGATGCGCCAGCCGCCCGGATCGCCCTGGCCGCGCAGCGTGACGCCGGCCTTGATGATCAGCTCGGCACTGTCGATGAGATAGCGCTTGGGCCCGAGCAGCACGACGCCGATGCCGTTGGTGCTGGCCGCCGCCGCGTCGATCGCGGCCTGGATGGCGGCGGTGTCGTCGGTGGTGCCATTGCCCACGGCGCCGTAGTCACGGACATGAATGGTCCGCTCGGCCAGCACGCCGGCGCGGAGGGAGGAGAGCGTCGCCCGCCGGGTTTCCGCGGCGGTGCCGCTGCCCTGCACGAAGGGGGTGATGTCGCTATCTGAGAGGTTGGAGACGGCAGGCAGTTCGCTGATCTTCGCGTCGGGCATCGGGGGTGTCCTGTCTGGCGAATTGAACAAGATGGGCCTCGCCGGCGCGCGCGGGGGCGCCGGGGCGAGGGCTCCGCATGAGGGTGGCGAGGCTCAAAGCAGCAGTTGGACGCCGCTCTCGGTCAGCACGTTCGAGCCTGTCTGCGTCAGCAGGGAGAAGGGGTTGTTGATGAGGAAGCTGGGCGAGAGCATCGTCGCCGCCGGCTCGTCGGTATCGGCGGCGCGGATGCGATAGCCATTGCCCGCCGCCGGCGCGGTGAAGCTCGAATTGGCGATGCCGTTGACGGGGATGGAGACCTTGGTATCGACCGTGGCGCCGTTGGGATCGATCAGCGTAAAGCTGACGCTGCCGACCGCGCCCGTGACGGTCGCCGAGACGGGGATTTCGCGCCCGGCCGTGATGCCCGCGCCAATCGCTGCAAGGACGAGCGTGCGCGAGACCGGCAGGGCCGTCATGGTCGAATTGGCGACGTGATTGGCGCCCGTGGTGAGGCGGATGGGCGCGGCATAGGCATCGAGCACCAGCCCGTTGCCGACTTCGCCATTGGCGCGCACGGGCAGGAAGGTGAGAGCATCGGCCGTCTGGCAGATGATGATATGGCCCTGCTGCAGCCGGTCGGCGACGGGGCTGAAATAGCCGCTGGCGAGCACGGCGGCCCGCGTGTCGCTCGTGGTGTAGAACCAGAGGGTGACACTGTCGCTGGCGACAAGGGCCGCCAGGCCGCGAAGGTTGAAGGGCATGCGGGCTCCTGCGCTCGGCGCGCGCGAAAGCCCGCGCCTTCCGGGGGGAGAAGGCGCGAGGTCGCGGCGGGAAAGATGGGGTCTGGCGGGTGCGGGCCGGGCTTCGGACGCAAGTCACCCGTTGATGGGCTCTGGCTACCGGACGGCGTTCACATTGTCAAGAAAAAAATCCTACATTGCTGGCAAAGCGACATTTATTCCTCTATTCGCGCGGTCTTGTGCCGATTTAACAGACCCGCAAACTGCTCTAGGCTCCGGCGCATCCATCAAACGTTTCGCCTTGGGAGTGTCCGGCATGAAGCATCGTCTCGCCGCCCTTCTGTTCGGAGGGCTCGTCGCCACTCTCCTGCCCGGGCTTCTGGGCGGCAGCGAGCCCGCGCGTGCCCAGGAAAGGGCGCAAGACGCGGAGAAGGTGCTGAACGTCTACAACTGGTCGGATTACATCGATCCTTACGCCGTCGCGCGTTTCACGCAGGAGACGGGCATCCGCGTGCGCTACGACGTCTATGACAGCCTCGAGACCCTGGAGGGCAAGCTCTCCGCCGGGCGCTCGGGCTACGACATCATCGTGCCGACCAGCGAGCCGACCTTCTCGCGGCTGGTGCGCTCGGGCGCGCTCATGCCGCTCGACCGTTCTAAGATCCCGAATTGGGGCAATCAGGATGCGACGCTGCTCAACCGCGTCGAGACCTCAGATCCGGGGAACAAATTCGGCGCCATCTATCTCTGGGGCACGGTGGGCCTCGCGATCCGGCCCGATCTCGTCGCGCGCTATGCGCCCGATGCGCCGACCGACAGCCTCGATCTGCTGATGAAGCCCGAGAATGCGCGCCGCCTCGCGCGCTGCGGCATCGCCATCATGGATAGCGGCATCGACGTGCTGCCCTCCGTGCTGCGCTGGCTGGGGAAGGACCCGAACAGCGCCGATGCGGGCGATCTGCGCGCGGCCGAACAGGCGCTGCTGGCGATCCGCCCTTCGGTGCGCGCCATCACGGCGAGCAGCAATATCCTCGATGCGCTCGCGACCGGCGAATATTGCGTGGCGCTGACCTATTCGGGCGACGTGATCCAGGCCGCCGGCCGCGCCGAGGAGGCGGGGAAGGGTGTCAAGATCAGCTATATCGCGCCTAAGGAAGGCGCGCAGCTCTGGTTCGACATGATGGCCATTCCCGCCGATGCGCCACATCCGGAAGCGGCGATGGCCTTTATCAACTATATCCTGCAGCCGAAGATCATGGCCGATATCACCAACCACACGCGCTACCCGAACGGTGTGCCGGCCAGCCGTCCGATGGTGGAGGAGGCGGTGCGCTTCGACACCAATGTCTATCCCTCGCAGGTGCAGATCGAGCGGATGTTCACTACCACGGCCCTGACGGCGACGGTGGAGCGTGCGCGTTCGCGGAGCTGGAGCCGCTTCAAGGCGGGGCGCTGATCGGCGTGTCGCTGCTGAAGGTTGAAGGCCTGGTCAAGCGTTTCGCCGGGCATGTGGCGCTGGATGGGCTGGATCTCGAGGTGGCGCCGGGGGAGTTCCTGGCGCTGCTCGGCGGTTCGGGCTCCGGCAAATCGACGCTGCTGCGCCTGGTCGCGGGGTTCGAGGCGGCCGATGCGGGGCGCATCCTGCTCGATGGCGCGGACCTGACGGGCGTGCCGCCGCATAAGCGGCCGCTCAACATGATGTTCCAATCCTATGCGCTGTTTCCGCATCTGAGCGTCTTCGACAATGTGGCCTATGGGCTGCGGCGCGAGGGCGTGGCGCGGGAGGAGATCGGGCGGCGCGTGGGCGAGGCGCTGGCGCTGGTGCATCTGACGGGATTCGAGGCGCGGCGGCCGGACAAGCTCTCGGGCGGGCAGAAGCAGCGCGTGGCGCTGGCCCGCTCGCTGGTGAAGCGCCCGCGGCTGCTGCTGCTCGACGAGCCGCTGACGGCGCTCGACGCCAATCTGCGCGAGAAGACGGGTTTCGAGCTGCGGGCGTTGCAGCGCGCGACGGGCGCGGCCTTCGTGATGGTCACGCATGACCAGGACGAGGCCATGGCGCTGGCCGATCGTGTGGCGCTGCTCGACAAGGGGCGGCTCGTGCAGGTGGGCGCGCCGCGCGAGGTCTATGACCGGCCGGCGACGCGCTTCGTGGCGGAATTCCTCGGCGCGGCGAATCTGCTGGAAGGCCGGCCGCTGCCGGATGGGCGGATGGAATGCCCGGCGCTGGGGGGCACGCTGCGCGCCGAGACGCCGCTTGCGGGCCATGCGGCGATCCGCGCAGAGCGCATTCGCGTGGCGCCCGGTGGGGCTTTGTCGGGCGATAACGTCGCGCTTGGCCTGGTGGAGGATGTTGCCTTCCGGGGCGATGACAGCCTGCTGCTGGTGCGCATGGCGGGCGGCGCGGTGCTGCGTGTGGCCCATGCGGAAGAGGACGGCGCTCCGCCCGAACGCGGCGCCAGCGTGACCCTCGCCTGGGACCCGGATGACGTGGTGCCGGTCGCGCCGTGATGGCCTTCGCCGATACCCCGGCGCACAGCGCCGAGGCCGCTTCTGCGGCCCGCCGGCAGTCCGGCGGAAGCCAAGCGGCCGGATGGCCGCGCCCGGCGTTTGAGGGCAAGAAAACAACGGCGCACAGCGCCGAGGCCGCTTCTGCGGCCCGCCGGCAGTCCGGCGGAAGCCAAGCGGCCGGATGGCCGCGCCCGGCGTTTGAGGGCAAGAGAACGGCGCATAGCGCCGAGGCCGCTTCTGCGGCCCGCGCCAAGTGGCGCGAAAGCCAAGCCCGCGGATGCGGGCGCCCGGCGCCTGAGGGCAAAAAACAATGAAGAAGTTGCTCGTCATCGCGCCACCCTGGCTCTGGATGGTGGCTTTCGTCGCGCTGCCGCTGGTCGTGGTGCTGGGCATCGCGATCTCGGGCCCGGCGGAGAGCGTGCCGCCCGTGGAGCCCTTCCTGCGCTGGGAGGGCGGGCTCGTCCTCGCGCCGGTCTGGGACAATCTGAGCCTCGTCTTCGGCGACCCCTTCTATCTCGATGCCCTGGTGCAGTCCTTGCTGGTGGCGGGCGCCTGCGGGCTGCTCTGCCTCATGCTGGGCCTGCCCATGGCGCTCGGGCTCTGCGCCCTGCCGGCGCGCTGGCAGCCGGCGGTGCTGATGCTGGTGCTCCTGCCGTTCTGGACGGGCTTCCTGCTGCGGATGGGCGCCTGGATCGGGCTATTGCGGGACAGCGGCTGGATCAACGGCACGCTCATCTCGCTCGGGCTCATCGAGGCGCCACTGCCGCTGCTCTATTCCTGGCCCGCGCTGATGATCGGCATGGTGCATGCCTATCTGCCCTTCGCCGTGCTGCCGCTCTATGCCGCGCTCTCGAAGCGGGATCTGGCGGTGGAGGAGGCGGCGGCCGATCTCGGCGCCACGCCCGCGCGGGTCTTCTGGTCGGTGACGCTGCCGGTCGCGGCGCCGGGGGCCGTCGCGGCCTTCCTGCTGGTCTTCATCCCGGCGGTGGGGGAATACGTGATCCCGGAACTGCTCGGCCCGCCGGAGGCGACGCTGATCGGGCGCGTGCTGTTCCAGGAATTCTTCCAGAACCGCGACTGGCCGGTGGCCTCCTCGCTGGCGGTCGCGCTGCTGGCGCTGCTGATCGGGCCGATCCTGCTCTTCCAGCGGGTGGAGAGGAAATCGTGAAGGCGGGCTTCTCGCGCTGGGCGCTCTGGGCGGGGCTCGCCTTCCTCTGGCTGCCGGTGCTGCTGCTGGTGGGCTATGCCTTCTCGGCCGAGCGCATTCCCTTCCAATGGGGCGGCTTCTCGCTGCGCTGGTTCAGGGCGCTAGCCGAGGATGAGCGGATGGTGGCCGCCGCACTGCTATCCTTCCGCATTGCGGCCGGGGCAGCGAGCATCGCGGCGGTGCTGGGCGGGGCCATCGGCTTCGTGCTGGCGCGGATGGGGCCTTTCCGGGGAAGGGCGATTTTCGGCCTGCTCGCCGGCGCGCCGCTGGTGCTGCCCGAGGTGGTAACGGGCCTCTCCCTGCTGCTGCTCTTCGTGCTGCTGGAGGGGCTGACGGGCTGGCCGGAGGGCCGGGGCGCCTTCACCGTGCTGCTGGCCCATGCGACCATGGCCTCGGCCTATGTCGCCGTGGTGGTGCAGGCGCGGCTCGCGGGGCTGGAGCCCGCGCTGGAGGAAGCGGCGCGGGACCTTGGGGCCACGCCGCTCGCCGCCTTCCGCACCGTGACCCTGCCGCTGATGCTGCCCTCGGTGGTGGCGGGCTGGCTGCTGGCCTTCACGCTCTCGCTCGATGACGTGGTGGTGGCCTCCTTCGTCTCGGGCCCCTCGGGCACGACGCTGCCCATGGTGGTCTTCTCCGCGCTGCGGCTCGGCCTCACGCCGCAGGTCAATGCGCTGGCGGCCATCATCCTCGGCCTGGCGGTGATCGCGGCGGGCTTGGCGCTCTGGCTCATGAGCCGGGCGCGGCGGGAGTGATCGTTGCGCGCGGGAACATGATCCTCCCGTAAGCTGCGCCCGGGGCGGGGAGGGCATAAGAAGGCCGGCATGCGCCTCATGCTGCCAATCCTCCTCGCCCTGTCCTTCTCCATGCCGGCTTTGGCCGAGGAGCCGCCAGTTGAACTCGGCCAGATGACCTGGACCGAGGTGCGCGACGCCACCCATGCCGGGCGCACCACCATCATCATCCCGGTGGGCGGCACGGAGCAGAGCGGGCCCTATATCGCAGTGGGCAAGCATAATGCCCGGGCGCAGGTGCTCTCGGCGCGGATCGCGCGGGAGCTGGGCAATGCGCTGGTCGCCCCCGTCATCGCCTATGTGCCCGAGGGCAGCACCAACCCGCCCAGCAACCATATGCGCTTTCCGGGCACGATCAGCATCCCGGCCGATGCCTTCGAGAAGATGGTCCAGGGTGCGGCCGAGAGCTTCGCCGCCCATGGCTTCACCGATATCGTGCTGATCGGCGATCATGGCGGCTATCAGTCGAACCTGAAGCGCGTGGCCGAGGCGCTGAACCGGCAATGGGCGGGTAAGCCCATGCGCGCGCATTACGTCGCGGCCTATTACACCGCGATCGAGACGGCCTTCGCCCCCGCGCTCCGTGCCCGCGGCCTCGGCGCCGATATCGGCACCCATGCCGACCTGATGGATACCGCGCTGACCATGGCCACCGCGCGGGGCCTGGTGCGCGAGCAGGCGCTTCGCGCCGCCCCCAAGCCGGGGGTGGCCGATGGCGTCTATGGCGGCGATCCGCGCCCCGCCACGGCCGAACTGGGCCGGATCGGGACGGAAGCCATCGTCAGCCAGACGGTTGCGGCCATCCGCGCCTCTACCGCTCCCCGGCGCTAGTTTTTTTCCGCGCCACCGCGTTACCTCAAAGCCAGCGGCCGGCAGTCCGGCCAAGCTCGCCCGCCTGCCGCCGAGACCTGGGATAGTTCATGATGCCTTTCTCCACCGCCCGCCGCCTGCTGCCCGCCCTCGCGCTGCTGGGCGCCGCCTTGCCGGCCTGGGCGCAGCAATCCTCCATGCCGGGAATGGACATGCCCGCCCGCCCGGCGCCGGCCGCCCGCGCGCCCCAGCCTGCACCCGCCGCGCCCGGGCCCGCCGTGCCCGCGCCTGCCGCGTCAGCGCCCGCCCCGGCGACCCCGGCCGCCCCGGCGGCGGTTCAGACCGTGCCCGGCATGCCCCCGGTGATCGACCCGCGCGACATCTACAGCGAGGTGCGTGGCCCCGGCGTCGCCCCGGCCCTGCGGAACGACCTCCCGCGCATCTACGTGCCGAACCTGCGGTCGAAGGACGTCTATGTGATCGACCCGACGACGATGAAGGTGGTCGATCGCTTCCCCGTCGGCCGTGAGCCCCAGCATGTGGTGCCCTCCTGGGACATGCGGACGCTCTGGGTGACCAATAACGCCGAGGGCAAGCCCGATGGCAGCCTGACGCCCATCGACCCGACGACGGGTAAGCCGGGCGAGTCCATCCCGGTCGATGACCCCTACAACATGTATTTCACGCCCGACGGCAAATCCGCCATCGTGGTGGCCGAGGCCCATAAGCGCCTGGATTTCCGTGATCCGCAGACGATGGAACTCCAGGCCTCGCTGGACGTGCCCGAATGCAAGGGCATCAACCACGCCGATTACTCGGCCGATGGGCGCTACGCGATCTTTACCTGCGAATTCGGCGGCATGCTCGCCAAGGTCGATGTGATGGAGCGCAAGGTGCTCGGCTATCTCAAGCTCTCCAAGGGCGGCATGCCGCAGGATATCCGCGCCGCCCCCGATGGCCGCACCTTCTATGTGGCCGATATGATGGCCGATGGCGTCTTCGTGGTGGATGGCGACCGCTTCCTCGAGACGGGCTATGTCCAGACGGGCGTCGGCACCCATGGCCTCTATCCGAGCCGCGACGGGACGAAGCTCTATATCGCCAATCGCGGCAGCCATCGCGTGCATGGCCGCCGCAACGGGCCGGGCAGCGTCTCGGTGCTGGATTTCGCCACGAAGCGCGTGGTGGCGACCTGGCCCATCCCCGGCGGCGGCAGCCCCGACATGGGCAATGTGAGCCTCGACGGGAAGACGCTCTGGCTCTCCGGCCGCTTCGATGACGAGGTCTATGCCATCGACACCACCACGGGCGCGGTGCGGAAGATCGCGGTGGGCATGGAGCCGCATGGCCTGACCGTCTGGCCGCTGCCTGGGCGCTATTCCCTCGGCCATACGGGGATTACCCGCTAGCACGGGCAGCATGGGCGCCAGGCCTGGGGTGTGGCGCCCCTCTCGGAGGCGGGGCTGATGGCGGGCGTTTCAGGATAGCAGTCCTGACAGGCACGAGCCCTCTCGCAAGCCTTTGAACGGCCGCGCCACAACCTCGCCATACCCGCCGGGTTGCATGGTCACGCGGCGGGATACGCCCGTCGCCATCGCCAGATCGCCCCTGATGCCGCCCGAGAGGCGGTCGGGGTGGCACGGCCAGGAGTTGCCCCGGCGCCCTGGCCCAGGACGAACCGGGAGCCGATGACCTTGCCTTCCACCACGCCCAGCCCATTGCCGACGCCCGTATCGCGCCCGCATGCGACCTCGAATGGCCGGCTGGCCGAGTTGGATGCCCTGCGCGGCATCGCCGCTTTCATCGTGGTGCTGCACCACGCCTATCTCACCCTCCCGGACCTGCCCGACGCCCTGGACTGGCTGCTGACGGAGACCCCCCTGCGCCCGATCTCCATGGGCCGCCAGGCGGTGGTCTTCTTCTTCGTGCTATCCGGCTTCGTGCTCACCCGGGCCCTGGCGGCGCAGGAGGACAAGCACCCCGGCAGCGTGCTGAGCCTGCCCGGCTGGGGGCATTACGCGGCCCAGCGGGCGGTGCGTCTCGGCCTGCCGGTGCTGGCCTCGCTGCTGCTCTCCGCCCTCTTGCAGGCGGCTTTCTGGCGGGCCCCGCTGCCCGAGGGCGCGCCCCATATCGTCGTCGGCGCGGCCTGGAGCGAGATGTGGAGCCTTTCCGCCCTGGCCCAGCAGGCGCTGCTGCTGAGTTCGGGCGACGGGTTCCAGCTCAACCCGGTGCTCTGGTCGCTGGTGCATGAATGGCGCATCGCGCTGCTACTGCCCTTCGCCCTGCTCTTCCGGGGCCGGCTGGCGCTCCTGTTGGCCGTTTCGCTGATCGGCGCGGGCATTGCCCGGATGGCGGGCATGCCGGAGGGCCAGGTCTCGCTCGGCGAGAATCTGGGCGAGACTTTCGCGGCCAGCGCGGGCTTCCTGCCCGCCTTCGCGGCCGGTGCGGCCCTGGCGCTGTGGAAAGCCGCGCCCCGGCTGGATCACGGCCAGAACCTCGCCGCCGGCATCGCCGTGCTCGTGATGATGGCGGCAGCCTCGGATTACGGCGTGATCGCCGCTTCGGTGCTGCTGATCATGATGGCCCAGCGCGGGGGCGCCTTCGCGGCCTGGCTGCGCCAGCCGGCGCTGCTCTGGCTCGGCCGGGTCTCCTTCAGCCTCTATCTGGTGCATATGCCGGTGCTGCTGGCGCTGACTCATCTGCTGCGCGATGCCGATCTGCCCTATCTGGTGGCGGCCCTGGCCATTCCGCTCTCGCTGCCGGTGGCGGCCGCCATGAACCGCTTCGTCGAGCAGCCGGCCCATCGCCTGGCACGCGGCCTGCGCGCCCCGGCGCCCGCCGGTCGGCTGGCCCGCCGGGCGGGGTAGGGGCCGCCTGTTACGGGCGAAGCAACCCAGCCTCCCGCCACAGCCCGGTTCCACCCCGGGCTGATCTGGCTTAGCGTCCGCGCCCGTCAATTCTCTGGACGGCTTCTCACCCATGACCCTGATCGCCGAACGCCTCGACCGCGTCTCGCCCTCTCAGACCATCGCCATCTCCTCCAAGGCGCGCGCCATGAAGGCGGCCGGCAAGGACGTGATCAGCCTCTCGGCCGGCGAGCCAGATTTCGACACGCCCGACAACATCAAGCAGGCGGCGGTCAAGGCCATCATGGCCGGTGAGACGCGCTATACGGACGTCTCGGGCACCAAGGCCCTCCGTGAGGCGGCGGCGGCCTATTTCAAGCGCGAGCACGGGCTGGAATACGCGCCGGAGCAGATAGTCGTCTCGACGGGCGGCAAGCAGGTAATCTTCAACGCCATGCTGGCCACCATCAATGCCGGTGACGAGGTGATCATCCCCGCGCCGTGCTGGGTCTCCTACCCGGACATCGTGGCGCTCGCCGACGGCAAGCCCGTCATCGTTCCGGCCGGCCCGAACCAGGGCTTCAAGATGACGCCGGAGCAGCTCGAGAGCGCCATCACGCCCAAGACCAAGTGGCTCATGCTCAACAACCCGTCCAACCCGACGGGCGCGGCCTATACCGCCGCCGAGCTGAAGGGCCTGGCCGAGGTGCTGCTGCGCCACCCGAATGTCTGGGTCTTCACCGACGACATCTACGAGAAGCTGGTCTATGGCGGCTTCAAGGCCTCGACCATCGCCGCCGTCGAGCCGCGCCTGAAGGACCGCGTCGTCACCATGAACGGCTGCTCCAAGGCCTGGGCGATGACCGGCTGGCGCATCGGCTTCGCGGGCGCGCCGCTGCAGCTCGCCAAGGCGATGGACAAGCTGCAGAGCCAGTCCACCTCCAATACCTCCTCCGTCTCCCAGGCCGCCGCCGTCGAGGCGCTGAACGGCCCGCAGGACAGCGTCGAGGCCATGCGCGTGGTCTATGAGCGCCGCCGCGACCTGGTGGTGGGCATGCTGAACAAGGCCGTGGGCCTGCATTGCCCGACGCCGGACGGCGCCTTCTACGTCTTCCCCTCCGTCACGGGCTGCCTGGGCAAGACCAGCAAGGGCGGCGTGAAGATCGTGGATGACGAGGCTTTCGTCACCGCGCTGCTGGAGGAAGAGGGTGTGGCCGCCGTGCACGGCTCGGCCTTCATGTTCCCCGGTCATTTCCGCATCAGCTACGCCACCTCGGACGCGCTGCTGACGGAAGCCTGCACGCGCATCCAGCGTTTCTGCGCCAATCTGAAGTAATATGCCTGACGTGACTGCGGCGCCGCTTTTCTCCTTCCGGCCCGCGCGGCCGGAGGAGTTCGAGGCGGTGCTGGACCTCTCGGTGCGGACCATGCAGCCGCATCTGGAGCGGTTGGGCCGGTGGAACCCGGCCCTCCGCCGCCAGCGCATCGGCGAGGCCTATGCCACCGGCCAGTTGCGGGTGATCGAGTCGCCCGGGGTCGAGCCCTGGGCCGGCACCGTGGGCGCCTGGGCCAATGTGGTCGACGGCCGCGAACGCTACGAGATCCACTATTTCTACCTCGAGCCCGCCTTGCAGGGCCGCGGCTTCGGTTCGGCGGTGCTCGACGCGCTGCTGGCCGAGCGGCCAGACCTGCCTTGCTGGCTCGAAGTGCTGCGCGAAAGCCCGGCGGCCCGCTTCTACGAGCGCAAGGGCTTCGTGAAGATCGGCGAAGTCGGCGTGGATGTGCTCTACGAGCGCCCCGCCTCCGTTTCGCAACAAGATGAAACGCCCGTAAGGTAAGCTCTGGCGAGGCGGCGGATCGCCCCCATTTCCATGGGGTGATCCGACGCCTCATCCTCCTGCTTCTCCTCGCCGCGCCGCTGCTGGGCGTGGGGGGCTATATGGCCGGCTGGTGGAAGCCGCCCCCCGAGTGGGACCCGATGGCCCCGCTCGATATCCGGGCCGAGCCGAATATCGTCACCCGCCTCAAGATCCACCGGCTCAACAACCAGCCGAGCCTCTGCCAGGCCGTGTTCGAGGCCTCGGGCATGACGGCCGATCGCCTGCCGGACCGGCCCTCGGCCGAGGCCTGCCCGCTGTCCAATGTGCTGCGCCTAAAGGGCGAGACGGTGAGCTTCTCGCCCAACCGCCCCATGGTGACCTGCCCGCTCGCGGTCGCCTTCCTCATGTTCGAGCGCCACAGCCTCCAGCCCGCCGCCCAGGCCCATTTCGGCCAGCGGGTGGAGCGGGTGCGGCATCTCGGCTCCTACGCCTGCCGCAACGTCTATGGCCGCGAGAATGCCCGCCGCAGCCAGCATGCCACCGCCAATGCGCTGGATGTGCAGGGCTTCACCCTGGCCAATGGCCGCGACATCGCCCTGCCGCGGGACTGGGGCAGTGGGGAGAACGGCGCCTTCCTCGCGGATGTCAGGGACGGCGCCTGCCGATGGTTCAGCGCCGTGCTGGGCCCCGACTACAATGCGGCGCATCGGGACCATTTCCATCTCGACCGCGGCTGGTGGCGGCGTTGCTCTTGATGCAACCCGTCACCATCCCCATCGTTCCCTCATGACAAAGCGTTAACCCATGCCGCGTGAAAGCAGGAGCGAGATGAGCGAGAACTATCCCAATCTGGCCCCCGGCTATTCCCCGCCCTCGAAGGAGGAGTCGCTGCGGAACCTCACGCTCGTCATCCACCTGCTCTATGTGGCCGGGCTTTTCACCGGCATCGCCTCCATCGCCGGCGTGGTGATCGCCTATTTCAAGCGGGCCGATGCGGCGGGCACGATCTATGCCTCGCATTTCACCTACGCGATCCGCACCTTCTGGATCGGGCTGATCTTGGGTTTCGTGGGCTGGCTGCTCACCTTCATCCTGATCGGCTTCGTGCTGCTGCCCCTGTTCTGGGTCTGGTTCGTGATCCGCGTCGTGCGCGTCATGCTGGCCTGGCAGGAGCGTCGGCCGATCGAGAAGCCGGAGGCTTTCTTCTGATCCGTCTAGGGCCGGACGTCACCGGCCCGGAACGTTCCTTCTGGCGCGACGGAATTGCTCTCCGGTCAATATCATGACCGTAAAATGTCAGGTGGGGGTTGGCGCGGCCTGGGCGGGCTCCTAGGCTGCCGCGCCGTTTCCTGGCACGTTCCTTGGAGAAACTCCGCTAATGTCCGCGCCCGCCCTCGCCGAACGCCTCAAGGTTGTTTCCGTTGCCGCCTCGGTCGCCATGACCAACCGCGCGCGGGAGCTGACCGCCCAGGGCCATAAGGTCATCAGCCTGACCGTCGGCGAGCCCGATTTCTCCGCGCCGCCCCATGCCATCGAGGCCATGCACCAGGCCGCACTGCGGGGCGAGACGAAATACACCCCGCAGGATGGCGTGAAGCCGCTCAAGGAAGCGGTCCAGCGCAAGTTCAAGCGCGACAACAACCTCGACTACGCGCTGGACGAGATCATGGTCGCGAATGGCGGCAAGCAGATCATCATGGACGCCCTGCTCGCGACGGTCGACGAGGGCGACGAGGTGGTGATCCCCGCCCCGTATTGGATCAGCTATGGCGACATGGCCAAGCTGGCCGGCGGCGTACCGAAATTCGTGAACTGCCCGCAGAATAACGGCTTCAAGCTGCGCGCCGAGGATCTGGACGCGGCCATCACGCCCAAGACCAAGTGGCTGATCCTGAACTTCCCGAACAACCCCTCCGGCGCGGCCTGCTCGCGCGAGGAGATGAAGGCGCTCGCGGAAGTCATGCTGAAGCACCCGCATGTCTGGATCCTCACGGACGACATGTATGAGCACATGGTCTATGACGGCTTCGAATTCTGCACGATCGCCGAGGTCGAGCCCCGCCTGAAGGACCGTGTGCTGACGGTCAACGGCGCGTCCAAGACCTATGCCATGACCGGCTTTCGCGTCGGCTTCTGCGGTGGCCCGAAGCAGCTGATAAAGGCCATGGTGAACATGCAGGGCCAGCTGACCTCGGGCATCAACGGCATGGCGCAGGCCGCCGTCGCCGCCGCGCTGGATGGCCCGCAGGACTTGGTGAAGGAGCGCGCCGAGATCTATCGCCAGCGCCGCGACATCGTCGTCGAGGCCCTGAAGAGCTGCCCCGGCGTGCAGTGCCACAAGCCGGAAGGCGCCTTCTACGTCTACCCGAACATCGCCGGCTGCCTGGGCAAGACCACGCCCGGCGGCGTGAAGATCGAGACGGATGCCGATTTCGCCCTCGCCCTGCTGAGCGAGAAGCATGTCGCGACCGTGCAGGGCAGCGCCTATGGCATGAGCCCTTATATCCGCATCAGCTACGCGACCGGCACGGAAGACCTGAAGGAAGCCTGCCGCCGCATCCAGGAATTCTGCAACTCCCTGGTCTGAGGCTGACCTGCGCGGGGCGGGGGTGTTCTCCCGGCCCGCGAAAGATCATGTTAGCGAAGGCCGGGTGCGTTTCGCCCGGCCTTTTGTCGTGCCGGCCTTTTGTCGTGAATGAGGATGATGCCGATGACCGCTCCGCTGATCCGCCCTGGCCGGGACGAGGATGAGGCGGGCTTCATCCGAATTATCGGCGATTGCTGGTCGGAATATCCCGGCTGCATCCTCGACGTGGATGCCGAACTGCCCGAGTTGCGCGCGCTGGCCACCTATTTCCGCGAGGCTGGCGGCATGCTTTGGGTCGCCGAGCGCGAGGGCGCCATGACCGGCATGGTCGCCACCCGGCCCCTGGGCTCAGACCGCGCCTGGGAAATCTGCAAGATGTATGTCCAGTCCTCCGAGCGCGGCTCCGGCCTCGCGCATAGGCTGCTTGGCGGCGCGGAGGATTATGCGCGCGAGCATGGGGCCGAGCGCATCGTGCTCTGGACCGATACGCGCTTCACCGCTGCGCATCATTTCTACGAAAAGCGCTCCTATGTGCGCGCGGGCTCCATCCGCATCCTCGACGACATCTCGAAATCCCTCGAATTCCGCTATGCCAAGCCGCTGAAGGGCCTGGTGGTCGAGGCGCTGGACGCGGCGGCGGCGGCGAGCGCCGAGCGGCTGCTGGCGAGCATCCTCGTCGCCAGTGTCGGCGCCGGGGCCTCGCTCTCCTACCTGCCGCCGCTGGCGCCGGAAAAGGCGCGGGCCTGTTGGCACCAATCCTCGGCCGAGGTCGCCATGGGGCATAAGCTGCTGCTGGGCGCCTGGTGGGAAGGGCAGCTCGTGGGCACGGTGCAGCTCGACCTCGCCATGCCGCAGACCCAGCCGCATCGCGCCAAGGTCGCGACGCTGGTGGTGCACCCGGATTTCCGCCGCCGCGGCATCGGCCGCGCGCTGCTGGAGCGCGCCGAACAGGCCGCGCGCGGCATCGGCCGCAAGCTCCTCACCCTCGATACCCGCGCGGGCGATGCGGGGGAGGGGCTCTATCGCAGCCTGGGCTGGCAAGAGGCCGGGCGCATCCCCGGCCTCGCGCTGGATAGCGCGGGCAAGGCCGGCGAGGCGGTTTTCTACTTCAAGCAGGTCTAGAGCAGATCCCGATCGGATGGAATTATCCGGTCGGGTTAAGATGCTCGCGAAAACAATCGCCTAGAGACGTTGCGGTGAGCCGAGGCGAACGGAAACGGCTCTAGCCCAGCAGCTTCGCGGCCCAGCTCTCCACCGGGTCGCCGCTGCCGATGTCGTTCTGGATCAGCCCGTCGATCATGAAGGTCGGCGAGACATGGATGCCGTTCTGCCGGGCGTATTTCGCGTGCCGCTTGATCTCGGCGACGAGCGCGGGGAATTCAAATGCGCGGTCGAGGCTTAGGCCGCTGTAATTCTCGATCCCGGCGATGATGCTGTTGGGCGTCGCCTCCATGTTCGGGCCCCGGCAATGCTTCTCGAATTCGAATTCCTCGCGATGCGCGCCCACGACGGCGAGCACCTTCTTCGCATTCTCCTTCCCGCCCGGCAGCATCGAGGCCGCGAGGACGCAGCGCGTCACCACGGGCGAGAACATGTGCCAGGGCTGGGACTGCATCCAGAGCCGCACGGTGATCTTCTGCGGCCCTGCCGCCTCGAGCAGCGCGTCGAGCTTGTTGAAGGCGCGGACGGAAAAGGGGCAGGTGGGTTCGAGGAAAATCTCGAAAAGGCGCGGGCCGTGGCCCCAGGAAAGCGGATCGGCAAACGGTTCGGGCGTGTTCATCGGGCAGCCTCGTCAGTTCTTCGCCGGAGAGCCTAGCCCCGGCCGGGCATGGGCCCAAATCACGCCCCGCTATCGTCGGGGGCCAGCACCATCGTTCCCGTCACGCGATTGCGGCCGTTGCGCTTGGATTTGTAGAGCGCCATGTCCGCCGCATTGATGAGCGATTCAGGCATGCGCATCGTTCCGCCCAGGCGGCGCAGCGCGGTGGCGACGCCGATGCTGACGCTGACGCAGTGCCCGCCTTCCGGATTGCGCGCATGGGGCAGGCGCAGCGCCAGCACCGCCTCGCGAAGCCCTTCGGCCACCTTGGTCGCGCCCTCCAGATCGGCGCCGGGCAGCACCACGGCCATTTCCTCGCCGCCGTAGCGCGCCGCGAGATCGCCCGGCCGCCGCACCGCGCCGCCGATGGCCCGCGCCACGGCGCGCAGGCAGTCGTCACCCACCTGATGGCCGTAGAGATCGTTAAAATCCTTGAAATGATCGACATCGATTAGCATCAGCGAAAGCTGCGCCCCGTCGCGCAGCGTGCGCTGCCATTCCTCGGCGAGGGCGGCGTCGAAGGCGCGGCGATTGGACAGGCCGGTGAGCCCATCGGTCATGGCCTGGCGCAGCAGCGCCTCCTCGCGGGCCCGCCTTTCCGTCGCATCCCGCAGAGTAAGAAGCAGGGTGCGCTGACCCGTCGCAGGATCGATCGCCGCACGGGCATTGCCTTCGACCCAGAGAAACCTGCCGTCCTTGCGCTTGAACCGCAGCAGCTCGGTGGGAGGGTGGGCGACGCCCTCCAGCGCCTGCCGTGTTGACTCGGCGATCCTGGGGAGATCCTCTGGATGGATCACCTCATCCGGGCCGAGCCTGACCAGTTCCTCCGGCCGCCAGCCCAGCACCGCCAGGCTGGAGGGCGAGACGTAGCGCGCCCGGAAATCGGGGCCGACATGGATGATCACATCGGCCAGGTTCTCGGCGAAGAAGGCGTAATTCGCCTCCGGCGGAAGCCTGACACCAAGCCATCGCTTCAGGCGAGCGATGAGGTTCGGCACGGGCAGCCTCCTTTCCGGATGGGCGGGAGGCGCGGCCGAGGGAGCCGGGCACGCATCACGCCGTTAACGAATATGCCTCATGGTCGTTGCCCGCGGTCCTGGCGCCGTCGCATCCTGGCGGGCGGCCAAGGCGAAGGGGAGGAAAGAGATGATCACGGGCGACTGGTGCCGCATGATGGCGGCCTATAACGCCGAAATGAACAAGCGTTTGTATGAAGCCGCCGGCGCGCTGGGCGAAACCGAGCGGCAGCGCGAGCGCGGCGCCTTCTTCGGCTCCATCGAGGCGACGCTGAGCCATCTCCTCTGGGCCGACATCATCTGGATGTCGCGCCTGGCGGGCTGGGCCGCCCCGGCGGCCTCCTTTCCCGGCACGAGCGGCATGGCCGCCGATTTCGAGAGCCTCGCCACTCTGCGGCAGGACACGGATGCCCGGCTGGCGCTCTGGGCGGCCGAAATCACGCCCCGCGCCTTGGAAGGCGACCTGACCTGGACGAGCGCCTCCGCGGGCAAGGCGATGACTATGCCGCGTGCGAAGGTGGTGACGCATATGTTCAACCATCAGACGCATCATCGCGGCCAGGTGCATGCCATGCTGACGGCCGCCGGCGCCCGCACCGGCGATACCGACCTGCATATCCTAGTCTAGAGCGGATCCCGATCGGATGGAATCATCTGATCGGGTGAAGATGCACGCAAAAACAGCTGTCTAGAGACGTTGCAGTGAGCCAAGGCGAACGGAAACGGCTCTGGCGCCGATCCGCCGCCGACGGGGCCCCTCGCTTGCCGATACCCGACGGTATCGGCCGTACTCGCGCCATCCTCAAAGGTGTGACATCGCCGACCCTTCCCGGGCGTCGATTGACCTCGCCTCTGCGCCCTCCAGGAAGGGCTGCACCGCCGCGAGCACTTCCTCGGGGGCCTCTTCGGCGAGGTAATGGCCGCTATTGACCGGCCCGCCGCTCACCGGCCCCGAGGCGTAACGCCGCCAGATGTCGAGTGGCTCATACCAGCGGCCGATCTTGCCTTTCGCACCCCAGAGGACGAGCAGCGGGCAGGCGATCTTCTTGCCGGCCTCGCGGCTTTCCCGGTCATGCACGAGGTCGATGGTGGCGGCGGCGCGATAATCCTCGCAGATGGCCGCGATGGTGCCCGGCTCGCGCAGGGCCGCCAGATAATCGGCCCGGGCCAGCGGGTGGAAGAAACCCCTGTCCTTCGGCTCGCGGGAGGTCTGGATGTCGAACCAGCTCTCCGTGTTCTGGAGGATCATGGTCTCGGGCTTGGGATGCGGCTGGGCGAGGAAGAACCAATGGTAATAGCCCAGGGCGAAATCCATGTCCGTGCGTTCGAAATGCTCGATCGTCGGCACGATATCCATGAGGCAGAGTTTTTCGACAGCCTCGGGGAAATCCAGCGCCAGCCGGTGCGAGACCCGCGCGCCGCGATCATGCGCGACGAGGTTGAAGCGCTCGAAACCCAGCTCGCGCATGAGGGCGACCATGTCGGCGGCCATTTCGCGCTTGGAATAGGCGGCGTGATCCGCGCTGACCGGCGGTTTACCCGAGAAGCCGTAGCCGCGAAGGTCGGGGCAGATGACGGTATATTTCTTCGCCAGGATCGGCGCGACGAGATGCCACATCATATGCGTCTGCGGATTGCCGTGCAGCATCAGCAGAGGCGGCCCTTCACCCGCCCGGCGGAGACGAAGGGTGCAGCCATTCGCCTTACGGTGCTCGAGCTTGAAGGTCGACAAGGGCATGGGCGTCTATTCTCCCGGTTGATTGCCGGGAGTGTGTCAGAATCCTTGCTGACCGGTCATCAACCAGACGGCTAGAAAAACGCCGATCACGCAAAAGAGCATCGACAGGCCGGGCCAGAAGGGGCGCGGCCCGCGGCTGGCGATGAGCGCATTGGCGGCCAGCGAACCCATCACGGCGGCGAGCGGCGAGGTCCAGGGCTTTTCCATCACGCCCCAGACGAGCATGCCGAGCCAGGCGATGAAGGCGAGCTTCGCGAGGTATTTCCAGGCCGTGCTGGCCGCTTCGTTGCTAGGCCGCAACTCAGGAATCGAGCAGCGGCTATGGATGAAGGCGCCGACCGACAGGACGACGACGGTGACGAAATAGATGTCCATGGCCCGCTCACTCCAGCACCCTAAGCCCGCCGCCCCGGCGGCGGCATTGCCATCGGTCTTAGGGCAGGTCGGGCTGCATTAACAGACGCCCGGCGCGCCTGGCGGAGCGCTGTGCGGGGGTGGGGCGAGGATAACCACCGGTTGAATCGCTCTACCCCGGCTGGGGGCTGCGGCGCGCTTCGGCATCGAATAATGATCATCGGAGAGAATCGCGCATTATAGTGGAATCCGCCATCCGACTCCCGAGAAGCTCGACTTTCGGCTTCCGTGCCGCCTTCTCGTTTCGGAGGGATGACGGTTCTGAATGGTTGTGGCGGGCGGGCATGGCGGTGTAGTCAGCGAGGTCCGAGCCGCCGCTTCCCTGTCCACGCCTCGATGACGGACCCTTTGCAGCCCGATGTCCCTGCCGCCCAATTTTCTCGACGAGCTGAGGGTCCGCACGCCGCTCTCGTCGCTGATCGGGCGGAAGACGCGGCTGACCAAGTCGGGGCGGAACTGGAAGGGCTGCTGTCCCTTCCATGGCGAGAAGACGCCGTCCTTCTACGTCTATGACGACCACTACCACTGCTTCGGCTGCGGCGCGCATGGCGATGCCATCGCCTTCGTCATGCAATCCGAGGGGTCGAGCTTCCCCGAGGCGGTGGAGCGGCTGGCGGGCGAGGCCGGGCTCGAAGTGCCCAAGCCGAGCCGGGAGCAATCCGCCCGCGAGGCCCGCGCGAAGGACCTGCACGCCGTCATGGTCGCGGCCGCCGAAACCTTCCGCCGGCGCCTGCGCCAGCCCGAAGGGCGCCCGGCGCTGGACTATCTGCGCCGCCGTGGTCTGACCGAGGAGACGATCGAGAAATTCGGCCTCGGCTGGGCCGGGCAGGGGCGCGGCACCCTGATGGCCGATCTCAAGGGCACCGGCATCACCGAGGAGCAGCTGCTCGAAGTCGGCCTGCTGCGGGAGCCGCGCGGCCCTGGCGAACCGGCGAGCGACCTCTTCTTCAACCGCGTCATGTTCCCCATCAAGGACCGGCGGGGGCGCATCATCGCCTTCGGCGGGCGCATCCTGGGCGATGGGCAGCCAAAATACGTCAACAGCCCCGAGACGCCGCTCTTCTCCAAGCGGCGGAACCTCTACGCGCTCGACCTGGCCCGCGAGGCGGCCTTCAAGGGCCAGCCCGTGGTGGCGGTCGAAGGCTATATGGACGTGATCGCGCTGCACCAGGCGGGGTTCGGCGGCGCGCTCGCGCCCCTCGGCACGGCGCTGACGGAGGAGCAGCTCGCCGAGCTCTGGCGCCTGACCCCCGAGCCCATCCTCTGCTTCGACGGCGACGATGCGGGGGGCCGGGCGGCCTCGCGGGCGGCGGAGGTGGCGCTGAAGGCGCTTTCGCCCGAACATCGACTGGCCTTCGCCACCCTGCCCAAGGGGGAAGACCCCGATACGCTCGTGAAGAAGAGCGGGGCGGCGGCTTTCGAGGCGGTGCTGAACGCCAAGCGCCCGATCGAGGCGGTGCTCTACGACATGGCCGTCGCGGCCCATCCGGGTGACGGCCCCGCCGATCGCGCGGCGCTGAAGAAGCGCCTGATGGAACTGGCCGGGGCGGTCGAGGACAAGGGGATGAGCGCCGAGCTTCGCGGCTGGCTGCTCGACCGCTTCTTCGCCTCCCGCCGGCGGCCCGATAACGGCTTCGGGCCCAAATTCGGCGGCGGTTTCGGGGGCGGCTTCAAGGGCGGCCCAGGTGGCGGCTTCGGCGCCGCCGGCGGTCGCGATAAATTCGGCTTCCGCCCCGTGGCAAGCCCGCAGCCCCGACCCCATATCGTCGCCGATGCGACCCGGTTGGAACAAGCCCGCTGCCTGATGGCCATCCTCATCGCCCATCCCTGGCTTCTGCAGGAGGTGGAGGAGGCTTTCGGGACGCTGGACCTGCCTTCCGGGCATGTGTCGCAACTCCGGACCACTATTTTCGCATGGTTGTCCATGGCGGAACGGCTTGACTCAGAGGCGCTAGTCGCCCACTTGCAAGCGTCTGGGGCCGGCGACGCTCTCGCCTGGGTTTTGCGAGGGCCGGGCCTGCCGGCAGCCTCCCGCGCCGATGCTCAACCGAGCGAGGCACTGGACGGGTGGTGGCATTTCTTCGGCTTCCTACGGGGGGAGGAAGGATTGCGGGCAGATATCGCCGAGGCGGTTCGGGAATTGGCCGAATCGAACGACCCTGCTGCACAACAGCGCTTGATGGGGCTGAAAATGGCCCATAATGCCTGGCTGCGCGGCGAGGTCGAGACGACTGGCCCCTTAGAGTAGAGACTGTGTTTCACGCAGGCGTCCGGCGGTTTACCGGGCGCTTCAAGGCGTTCGACGGAGCGGATCGGCATGGCAACCAAGGTCGCGAACGGCACGGAGACGGTGGAGAGCCGCGACGAGGTGGTGGAGGGCGCGCTGCTCGACACGCTTTCGGCGCAGGTGAAGAAGCTCGTCGCCCGAGGCAAGGAGCGCGGCTATGTCACCTATGACGAGCTGAACGCCGCCCTGCCCTCCGAGCAGGTTTCCTCCGAGATGATCGAGGACACGATGGCCATGCTCTCCGAGCTGGGCATCAACGTTGTCGAGAACGAGGAGCAGGAGGACGGCGAGCAGGCGCCCGCCAAGGCCGAGAAGAAGGACGAGGACGAGGACGAGGAGTCCGGCGGTAACGTCGACGAGGAAAGCCTCGGCCGTACCGACGACCCCGTCCGCATGTATCTCCGCGAGATGGGCTCGGTCGAGCTGCTCTCGCGCGAGGGCGAAATCGCCATCGCCAAGCGTATCGAGGCCGGCCGCGACATGATGATCGGCGGCCTCTGCGAGAGCCCGCTGACCTTCCGCGCCATCATCGGCTGGCATGAGGCGATCAAGGAGGGGAAGATGCTCCTCCGCGACGTGATCGACCTCGAAGCGACGGCCAATGCCGACAATCCCGATGTGGGCGCCCCGGCCGAAGAGGAATTCGAGGAAGGCGAGGAAGGCGAGGGCATCGGTCTGTCGCTCTCCGCCCTCGAGGAGAAGCTGAAGCCCGAGGCGCTCGAAGCCTTCGAGGCCATCGAGGCCACCTATGCGAAGCTGCAGAAGATGCAGGCCAAGCGCATGGAGGCCTATGCGAATGGTGAGGATTTCACCGCCCGCGACGAGAAGGCCTATGAAAAGCAGCGCCTCGAACTGGTCGCGCTGGTGGAGAAGGTGCATCTCCACAACAGCCGCATCGAGGAACTGGTCGATCAGCTCAAGGGCATCAACCGCCGCATTACCGGCCTCGAGGGCCAGGTTCTCCGCATCGCCGAGAGCTGCAAGGTCAAGCGCGACGAGTTCCTGGAGCAGTGGCGCGGCAATGAGGCGGACCCCGCCTGGTTCGACCGCCTCGCGAAGCTGAAGGGCAAGGCCTGGATCAACTTCGTCACGACCCGCCGTGACGAGGTCGAGGTGATCCGCGGCAATATCGCCGCCGCCACGACCGAGACCGGCCTGCCGGTGCTGGAATACAAGCGCGTCTATCTCACTGTCTCGCGCGGCGAGCGTGACATGACGCAGGCGAAGAAGGAGATGATCGAGGCCAATCTGCGCCTCGTGATCTCCATCGCCAAGAAATACACGAACCGCGGCCTGCAGTTCTTGGACCTCATCCAGGAAGGCAATATCGGCCTGATGAAGGCGGTCGATAAGTTCGAATACCGGCGCGGCTACAAGTTCTCGACCTATGCGACCTGGTGGATCCGCCAGGCGATCACCCGCTCGATCGCCGACCAGGCGCGGACCATCCGCATCCCGGTCCATATGATCGAGACGATCAACAAGCTGGTCCGCACCAGCCGCCAGATGCTGCATGAGATCGGCCGCGAGCCTCAGCCCGAGGAACTGGCCGAGAAGCTCGGCATGCCGCTGGAGAAGGTCCGCAAGGTCCTGAAGATCGCGAAGGAGCCGATCTCCCTCGAAACGCCGATCGGCGACGAGGAAGACAGCCACCTCGGCGACTTCATCGAGGACAAGGCGGCGGTTATCCCGCTGGATGCCGCCATCCAGTCCAACCTGCGCGAGGCGACCACGCGCGTGCTCTCCAGCCTCACCCCGCGTGAGGAGCGTGTTCTGCGCATGCGCTTCGGCATCGGCATGAACACCGACCACACGCTGGAAGAGGTCGGCCAGCAGTTCAACGTGACCCGCGAGCGCATCCGCCAGATCGAGGCGAAGGCGCTGCGCAAGCTCAAGCACCCGAGCCGCAGCCGCAAGCTGCGCAGCTTCCTCGACAACTGATCCGGGGAGCGGGGGATGGCCAATCTGACGCTGGTGCCGCGGGATGAGCCCGCGACCACCATCGCGGTGGACGTCACCTTCCTGCGCATGGCGCGCCGGCCCGATAAGCCGGCGCGGCCCCTTCCCGAAGGGGTGAGCATCCAGCGCGTCGCGCGCTGCACCGTCGGCTTCTATCGCTATCTCTACGCCACCGTGGGCCAGGACTATGTCTGGTGGCTCCGCCGCACGGTGAGCGATGCCGATCTGGCCGCGACCCTGGCCGACCCGGCCATTTCCGTCCATGTCCTCTACCAGGGCGGCGAGCCGGCCGGCTTTTTCGAGCTGGAGCGGCGGCCGGGCGGGGTGGTGAACCTCTCCTATTTCGGCCTCATGCCTCATGCCATCGGCAAGGGCCTGGGCGGCCCCTTCCTGCGCGCCGCGGTCGATACCGCCTGGGCCGAGGCGACGGCCGCCGTCACGGTGAATACTTGCACGGCCGATCATGAGCGGGCCCTGCCCAATTACATCGCGACGGGCTTCGTCACAGTGCAGACCATCCGCGAGGTCTGGCGCGTGCCGCAACGCCTGGGCCTTCCCATCCCGGACCGCTTGAAGATCCGCTGACACCCTCCTCCCGCCCTTCTTAACCAGCCACCGCTTGCGAAGCGGCGGCGGGAAGGGCCATATCGACAGTCAGAATGGATGACTGTGCACCCTGGGGAGGGAATGAAAATGTCGCACGAGACCCTGATCAAGGTGAAACCCGAGATCGCGGCCAAGGTCGATACCAAGGCCTATGCCGCCATGATCGCCGCCGCCAAGGCCGATCCCGAGGCCTTCTGGTCCAAGGAGGCGGGGCGCATTGCCTGGATCAAGCCGCCGACCATCATCAAGAACACCAGCTTCACCGGCGATGTGAGCATCAAGTGGTTCGAGGATGGCGTGCTGAACGCCTCCGTCTCCTGCCTCGACCGCCATGTCGAGGCAGGCAATGGCGACCGCGTGGCGCTGATCTGGGAGGGCGATGATCCGAACCAGAGCCTGAAGATCACCTATCGGGAGTTGCTCGAGAAGGTCTGCCGCCTCGCCAATGCCATGAAGGCGCATGGCGTGAAGAAGGGCGACCGCGTCACCATCTACCTGCCCATGATCGTCGAGGCGGCGGTGGCCATGCTGGCCTGCGCCCGGATCGGGGCCGTACATTCCGTCGTCTTCGGCGGCTTCTCCCCCGACAGCCTTGCGACGCGCATCCAGGATTGCGAATCCACCGTTCTGCTCACGGCCGATGAGGGCCGCCGCGGCGGCCGCAAGGTGGCGCTCAAGACCAATGCCGACGAGGCGCTGAAAACCTGCCCCACGGTGAAGACCGTCATCGTTGCCCGCAATACCGACGGCAAGGTGCCCATGACCCATGGGCGCGACCATTGGTGGCACGAGGTCTGCGCCGATGCCTCGCCCGTCTGCGAGCCCGAGCCGATGAATGCGGAAGACCCGCTCTTCATCCTCTACACCTCCGGTTCCACGGGTAAGCCGAAGGGTGTGCTGCATACGACCGGCGGCTATATGGTCTGGACCAGCTTCACCCATGAACTGGTCTTCGATTATCGCCCGGGCGAGATCTATTGGTGCACGGCCGATGTGGGCTGGGTGACCGGCCATAGCTACATCGTCTACGGCCCCCTCGCGAATGGCGCGACGAGCCTGATGTTCGAGGGCGTGCCCAATTACCCGGCCAATGACCGCTTCTGGCAGGTGGTCGACAAGCACCAGGTGAACATCTTCTACACCGCGCCGACCGCCATCCGCGCCCTGATGCGCGACGGCGACGAGCCGGTGAAGAAGTGGTCGCGCAAGTCCATCCGCATCCTCGGCTCGGTGGGCGAGCCCATCAATCCGGAAGCCTGGCTCTGGTATTACCGCGTGGTGGGCGACGAGCGCTGCCCCATCGTGGATACCTGGTGGCAGACGGAGACGGGCGGCATCCTCATCTCGCCGCTGCCCGGCGCGGTGGATCAGAAGCCCGGCTCGGCCACCCTGCCGCTGCCCGGCGTCTTTCCCGCCCTGGTCGATGGCGACGGCAAGGTGCTGGAGGGGGCCACCGAGGGCAATCTCATCATCACCGATAGCTGGCCCGGCCAGATGCGCACCGTCTTTCGCGACCATGAGCGCTTCATCCAGACCTATTTCTCCACCTTCAAGGGCGCCTATTTCACCGGCGACGGCGCCCGGCGGGACGAGGATGGCTATTACTGGATCACCGGCCGCGTGGATGACGTGCTGAACGTCTCCGGCCATCGCATGGGCACCGCGGAGATCGAAAGCGCGCTCGTCGCCCATCATGACGTGGCCGAAGCCGCCGTCGTGGGCATGCCGCATGAGATCAAGGGCCAGGGCATCTACGCCTATGTGACGCTCAAGGCCGGCGTGGAGCCGACCGATGCGCTGCGGCAGGAGCTGGTGGCCTGGGTGCGCAAGGAAATCGGCCCCATCGCCTCGCCCGACGCCATCCAATGGGCGCCGGGCCTGCCCAAGACCCGCTCGGGCAAGATCATGCGCCGCATCCTGCGCAAGATCGCGGCCAATGAGACCGACAGCCTCGGCGATACCTCGACGCTGGCCGACCCGACCGTGGTGAACGAGCTGATCGACAACCGCGTCGGCTGAGCGCGTGGGCTAAAAGTAACGAAACAGGCCTGGGGCGCCTCTCGACGGCGCCCCGGAGCCAGCGCAGCATGACGGGAAATGAATGATACCGTCATCACTGACCAGCGCGGCGCGATGCGGCTGGTCTTCACCCTCGGCCTCGGTGCGCTCTCCGCCTCCCTCGCCACCCGCGTTCTCGACCCCCTGGTGCCGGCGCTCAGCGCGGAATTCCTGGTTCGGCCCGAGACCGTCGCCCTTCTCGCAAGTGCCTTCGCCCTGCCTTACGCCCTGGTGCAGCCCGTGCTGGGCCCGGTGGGCGATGCGCTGGGCAAGCAGCGCATCATCGCCATCTGCCTCACGGCCCTGACCATCGCGCTGCTGGCCTGCGCCCTGGCGCCCACGGTCGAGACGATGTTCATCGCGCGCCTGCTCTCGGGCGTGGCGGCGGGCGGCACCATCCCGCTGATGCTGGCCATTTTCGGCGACCGCGTGCCGATCGCCTTCCGCCAGGTGGCGATGAGCCGGCTGCTGGTCTTCGCCATTATCGGGCAGATCAGCGGCGGCGCGCTGGCGGGGGTGCTCGCGCCCTATATCGGCTGGCGCGGCGTGGTCGGGCTCTGCGCCGCGGCGGCCTTCCTGGCGCTGGTGGTGCTGAAGCTCGGCACGCGGGGCAGCAGCGAGCCGCGCGGCACCTTCGACCTCTCCCTCGCGCTGCGGCGCTACCGGATGATCATCGCCAATCCGCTGGCCCAGGCCTGCTATATCGGCGTCTTCGTCGAGGGCGGGCTGGTCTATGGCTTCTTCCCGCATCTGGCCGAGGAACTTACCCGGCGTGGGCTGGGCGGCGTGGCCGAGGCGGGCTTCTCCATCGCGGCCTTCGGCATCGGCGGCGTGGGCTATGGGCTGCTGGCGCCGGTGCTGGTCCGGCGCCTGGGCAATGCGAATATGATTCGCGTGGGCGGCGTGCTGCTGGCCATCGGCCTGCTCGGCGTCGCGACCATGCCGGCGACGGTGCTGGTGGCCGGCGCCTGCCTGGTGCTCGGCCTTGGCTTCTTCATGATGCACAATTCCATCCAGACCCGGGTGACGGAGGTGGCGCCCACCGCCCGCGGCTCGGCCGTGGCGCTGCATGCCTTCTCCTTCTTCATGGGCCAGTCGCTGGGGCCGGTGGTCTTCGGCTTCGGCCAGGGGCTCGTGGGCACGTTGGCGACGCTGGCGGCGAGCGGGCTCGGCATCATCCTAGTCGCCTTCTGGCTGGCCAATCGCCGAGCGGTGCCGCAGCCGGCGTGACGGTGCGGCTGGAGCAAAAATGATCCCGCCTCGCCATACCGCGCGTTGATCGGGGGCGAGGCGGGGCCTAGTCACGCCCGGTGGTTCGCAATCCCCAGGAGTGATGATGGACTGGCTGATTTCCCTGCTCGTCTGGCACGAAACCTGGGCCTATCTGCTGGCCTGGGGCCTTGCGGGGGCCATCGGGGCGGCGCTGGCCTATCCCTTCGTCAAGCGGCTCGGGCAGTCCTTCTGGCGCGTGCCGGTGCTTATCCTGCCGGTCGTCATCTTCGGCCAGGGCGGGGGCATGGCGCTCGATTCCTTCAAGGCGCGGCACGAGGCCGATATCCTCCTGCAGCACCTCCGGCAGCAGCAGCTCTTCGTGACCATCCTGGAGGTCGACCCCAAGGCCGCCGACCATTTCCGGGAGGCCTATGACCAGCAGGTGAAGCCCGCCGCGCCGAATAAGCGGCCGGGCGCCATGCGCGCCCTCGGCGCCTCTTTCGTGGGCCAGTATTTCGAGGCGCTGATGATGAAGGCGCCCGATGACGCCATGATGCGCATGATCGGCCATATGCGCCGTGCCCTGGCCGCCCTGAAGGGCAAGCCCACCGCCTGCATGGACTATCTGATGGGCCGCCCGGCCTTCGTGCTGAACGATCTGCCGCCCGAGTTGCGCCAGGCGGAGCTGGACATGAAGGCCGATATCATCGGCGCCGCCAGCCGCAACCCCGCCCCGCCCGTGGCCCCCGCCGAGGTGAGCAAGGGCATGGGGGAGCGGTTCCACGCGAAATATCGCGACCTGGGCTATGACCCGGCCGATATCGAGCGCTTCTTCGAGCTGGACCAGCTGCCGCCCGAGCGGGGCTGCGTGGTCGCGACAGAGCTTTTCGAGGTGCTCGGCCAGATGGACCCGCGCGATGCGGGCGAGCTGATGCGCGTCATCGCCGGCAAGCCGGTCGACGCCATCTAGTGCGGGCTCGTGCCCGAAGGCCGCATTGGCCATAGTTGAGTAGTACCCGTCCTGTCAGGCCCGGCCCTGGTTAGCGAGCCGGTGCCCTTAATGCAGGCCGGCCTACTGCGCGGCCAGCTTGTCCAGCCAGGCTTCCAGCTTGGTGGTTTGCTTCTGGCTCAACTTCCGGGCGAAAAAGTCCTCGCTCGCCTGAAGCTTGGGCAGGACGTGATCATTGATCGCGATGGGGGATGCCTTATTGAATCGGAAGGCATTGGCCATGATCGTGTCGCGATGCGGATTGTCTTCGCTATTGAGCAGCGTGTGCAGCATGCTCTCGTCGGGGCAGAAAGTCCCGCCGAATTGCAGGAAGAATTCCGGAAGCTGCTCGTAATTCAGCATCCATTCACAGGTATCGCGATGGAGAATGGACCACATCTTGCCGAAATGCGGGCGATGACGGGCAAAGAACTTCATCCGTCCGATAGCTTCTTCGCGAAATAGCGGCCGGACGATCAGCGTCTTCTGATAGCTCACATCCGTGACATGCAGGGAGACGCGCCACTTTATCTCCATCACCGGGCTGGATTTCGAGGAGGAGAACATATTGGCCAATTGCCGATGGACGAGGAATTTGACGTCCGGCCGCATGGCCATCATTTCTTCGAGCTCGGGTGGGGCGCTCGGCTTCATCTCTACCATCTTGGGAGTCGTGGTCATGCCCCAGGAGCGGACGAAATTGAGTTTTCCCTGCTGAGCGTATTGATCAAGCTGTGCGCTGATGGCCGACAGCGACTTGATGGGCACATCGGTGTCGCTGAGGTTGATGAAATAGCGCCACTGGCCCATTTCGGTCGCGGTGCGCATGCCATTGAAGAGGCTGGTCACTTGGCTGATCCCGCCCCAGGTCACGGGGCAGGGACGGACGATCTTGATATTGGGCTTGTCGAGTGCCTGAAGATCCTCTTCCGACATGCTCGAATTCGCCAGCAGGTCGATTGAGATGACGTAGAAATTCTCGGGGCGGTAGATCCACCGCATCATTCGGCGGACATTCTCGAACCTCGCCGACGTCATGATCATGAATGCAAACAAGTCTTCCTCCTTAAAAGGGGGATCGGCGTCAGCGAGTGCCGGGCGGCGCGCTGTGAGGGGACCGGAGCAAGCCGGCGGGAAATTTTCGCAAGTCCGGGCAATGATGGCAAGTTTAGGCCTGAGAGAAAACGAAGCCTCTAGAGCGCAATCTTACCTTTTCTGCAACGAAAATATTATATATTCTATTTTAAAATTAAAAATAATATTTGCTCTTGTTGGTTTTTGAAGAGGTTATTGGGGCGGTCTCTGTTAATTTCTTCCAAAAATTGTTTGGTGCAAAGAGATACCATAAGTAAAATAATAGATTTGGAAGTGCCAATTCAGCTTCCATAAAAAATTCGTGATATGTAGACCTTCTGCATTTTCTTTATGCGAAAACTTTCTCTTTCCTGAACGCATGATAGAGTGCACATGCGTGGAGGCAAGATCAGCAGCTGGTTTCCAGCTCGCTGGTTACTCGGATCATTGCAATTGGCGGAATTTCATATGGAAATGATCCCCTACCAGTTTTGGAACTGGAAGCGGAACAACGGCGACGGAATCACTGCGGATATTCTGCAGAGTATCTTCGGCGTGCAGCCCGTATATTCGAACCAGAACGTCACCCATCTCATGGGGATCGGTAGTATTTTTCATATGTCAAACAAGAACTCCCATATTTGGGGGTCGGGAGTGTTGGATCCCAAGAGTAAGCTTCCGCCGCTGCCCCCGGAGCAGGTGCACGCCATCCGTGGCAAGGGAACTCTCCAGTGGCTCGCGAAGCAGGGCTTCGAAAAGCCGGACCTTCCCATGGGCGACCCTGGTGTCTTCATCGACGAGGTCGTGGCTCAACGGAAGCTTGACCGGACTATTAAATATACCGTCGCCGTGGTGCCCCACCATAGTGATTTCAACAAGGAATGGGTGCAGCGCTTGCGCGGACGGCAGGATGTCTGCGTTGTCGACATGATGGACAATACGCTGAAGCCCGTTCAGCAGATACTTAATGCCGAAGTGGTCGTCTCGCAGTCGCTCCATGGGCTGATCTTCGCAGAATCTCTGGGAAAGCCTAACCTCTGGATCAGTAGCACGAAGGACGGTTGGTGGCGCTGGAAGTTCGACGATTGGTATTCGACGACCAAGGAACCGCAGAAGCAAGCCATGGGCGTGGACGAGCCTGTCCATCAATGGATCGCCAATGCCCGCCTGCGAGGCTCAACCATCGACCGGGAAGCGCTAAAGGCGGCCTTCCCGCGTAAGCAATTGGCGAAAGCTGCCAAGCTCGTGGTCCCGTATGAGGCCTGCCGGGCCGTCGACGTGATGACCTACACAACGCCGACTCCTTTCTTCGAGGATAAGGCGCCGGTCGAGTACACGCAGAAGGAGATCGGGACGGCTCAGTGGCGAGTAGCGGAGACGGGCAAGGCTGTCTTCTCGTCTTGGGCCGAGCCGACCTATCTCTGCCTGCATGATGGCAGTTTCCCGCTCAACCCGGACGATGTTACCCAGGCCTCGCGCCTGCTAGACCATCACGGTAAGTGCCAGTTCGCCGTGCTGCGGCCCGGTGCCGAGCGACGGGTAATTGACTCGAACGACATTCCAGAGAGCGAGCGGCGCCTGCAAGGGGCGATCGTGCTTCGCCCTTGCATGTGGTTCTCGCCAATCGCGCGGCATCTCGTCGTCACCGTCTGACGGTCGGCGGCGCGCCGACTATCTATACAGCGCCGCCTCATAGGCTTGTGGCTGGCTCAGCAGGGCCAGGGCGGCCGTGCGGTCCGCCTCGCGGCCCTCGGCGGGCGGGCAGGCGTTGCGCAGCGCCGCGACCTCGCTCGCCGGCACCGGCACCCGCGCCTGGCGCAGCCGGGCGATCACCGGCGCCATCGGGTTCCGCCCCTGGTTCAGGGCCGCCAGCGTCTCGGTAAGCCGCGCCTCGCCCAGGCTGGTGCAGACGGACGGGATCACCCCCAGCCCCTGCAGCGGCCAGCCCGTGGCCGAGATCACCTGCGACCAAGAGACCAGCAGATCCGCCCCATTGGGCAGCGGCTGCAGCACCTGGATGAGCCCCTTGCCCAGCGTCGCGCTGCCCACCACCACGGCGCGGCGGGCATCGGCCAGGGCGGTGGCCACGATCTCGGCCGAGGAGGCGGAGCGGCCATCGACCAGCACCACCAGCCGCGCGCCGACGCTCAGGTCGATGCCATCCGCGCGCCAGACGCGCCGGGCGCCCGGGTGCCGCCCATCGGTGCGGATAATCACGCCGCCCGGCAGGAAGGCATCGGCCACGCTGGCCGCCTGGGAGAGCACGCCGCCCCGGTTGCCGCGCAGATCCAGCACCACGCCGCTCGGCACCGTGCCGCCGGGCGGCGGATTGCCCGCATAGAAGGCCGCGCGCAGGGCATTGGCCACCTCGGCGCCCGTCTCGCTCGAGAAGGTGCTGATGCGCATCCAGAGCAGCCCGTCGACATGATCGACCTTGAGGCTCTCGGGCGGAATGGGCCGGCGCGACAGCACCACCTGCCGCCGCGACCGCCCGCGCTGGACACTCAGCAGCGCTTCGCTGCCCGTGGGGCCTTCCAGGAGGGAGGCGGCCAGGTTCAGATCCTTCGCATCGACCGGCACGCCGTCGATCGCGAGGAGAATATCGCCCTCCACGAGGCCCGCCTGGGCGGCGGGGCCGATAGGGTCCACGAAAGCGATCAGCACCGCGTCGCGCCGCCCGGCCGCGAGGCGCAGGCCGAGCCCACTCTGGCCCACGCGCCGCTCGCGCGCCTGCGCGGCCTCCTCGGCGCTCACATAGCGGCTGTAGGGGTCGAGATGGTTGAACAGCTCGTCGAAGGCGGAATGCAGCATGCGCTCCGCCCCGGCCCGGCGAAGGGCGGGGGAGGCCGTCCAGCCGGCCTCGAAGAGCGAGGCGATGGCATTGGGCGCGCCCTTCGCCAGGCTCTCCTGCCCCACGACCCGTTCCGGCGTCACGAGGCGCAGCACGCCGCCCCTTTCCTCGGCGACCAGCCGCGGGTCGAGCACGGCGAGGCCGCGAAGCGCCCAGAGGGCGAGTTCGGCCGGGTCGGTCTTTTCCAGGTGGCGCTGCTCGATGGTGGTCAGTGCGGTTTCGAGCACCGCCTGCACGCCGCCGCGCGGAAAGCTGTCCTGCGCGCGGGCCCGATGCGTCAGCGCCAGGAGCGGCAGGAGGAGCAGCAGGCAGAACGCCAGCCGCCGCAGCAGCGGACGGCCCGTCAGCGCGTGCGCGTCCGGCTCGCGCGCCCTTTCGGCGCGGGCAGGCCCTGCATCAGATGAAAAACCATGCCGCCGGTATGTGGCGTGGCTTCTGCCAAGCGCACCTCGACCCCCTGGCCGAGTGGAAACACCAGTCCTGTCCTGCGCCCGACCAAGCGGCGGGGCGCTTCCTCTTGCAGCCATTGGTCGTCCGGTAGTGAGGCGAGCGGCACTATTCCGCTGGCCCCGTTCTCCTCCACCGTGACGAACAGGCCGAAGCGTGTCACGCCCGAAATCCGGGCCTCGAAGGTGTTGCCGACACGGTGCGACATATATGACGCAAGGTATCTTTCTACCGCATCGCGCTCGGCCGAAGCAGCCCTGCGTTCCGTTTGTGTAATGTGTTCCGCCGTGTCCGGAAGGCCCGAGGCTTCGCCCTCCGTGATGCCGTCCGGGCCCAGTTTCAGGCCCCGGATCAGCGCCCGATGGATCATCAGATCGGCATAGCGGCGGATGGGGCTGGTGAAATGGGCGTAGCGCGCGAGGGCGAGGCCGAAATGGCCGATATTGTCCTGGCTGTATTCTGCCTGTGACTGGCCGCGCAGCACCGTTTCGTGGACCAGTTTCTCCTCCGGCGTGCCCTTCACCTTCTCCAATATCGCCGCGAAGTCGCGCGGATGGAGGTGATTGCTGGGCGGCAAGGAAATTTCCATACCTTCCAGGAACTGGCGCAGCCCCTCCAGCTTCTCATCCGAGGGGCGGTCATGGATGCGGTAGACGCAGGGCTGGGACAGGCGCTCCAGTTCCTCGGCCGCGCAGACATTCGCGGCGACCATGAATTCCTCGATCAGCCGGTGCGACTCGAAGCGCTCGCGGGGGAGAATCGAGCCCACCTCGCCCTCGGCATTGAGCTTCACCCGGCGCTCGGGAATGTCGAGCTCCAGCGTGCCGCGCTTCTGCCGGGCGGCGAAGAGCGTCTCGAAGGCGCCGTAGAGCCGCGCGACATGGCCTTCGTCGAGCCCGGCATCGGTGCCGTTGTTCCGGGCCTCCTGCAGCTCGTCATAGGTGAGGCGGGCGGCGGAGCGCATGATGCCGCGGCCGAAGCGGTGGCGATGCTTGGTGCCGGCCTTGTCGAACCACATCTCGACGAAAAGGCAGCCCCGATCCTCCTTCGGCCGCAGGCTGCACCAGCCGTTGGACAGGGCCTCGGGCAGCATGGGCACGACGCGATCGGGGAAATAGACCGAGTTGCCGCGCTTCCAGGCCTCCTTGTCGAGCGCCGAGCCGGGGCGGACGTAATGCGCCACATCGGCAATGGCGACGGTGACCTTCCAGCCCTCTCCATCGGGCTCGGCATGCACGGCATCGTCGAAATCCCGCGCATCCTCGCCATCGATGGTGATGAGCGGCAGGGCGCGCAGATCCTCCCGCCCCTCTTCCGAGACGCCCCGCGCCTTTTCGGCCTCCTGGAGGGCCTCCTCGGGGAAGGCTTCGGGGATGCCATGGGCATGGATGCAGAGCACGGAGATGGAGCGCGGTTCGCCCATCCGCCCGATCTTCTCCACCACGCGGGCGGGGCGCAGGCCGAGGCCGTGATGGGGCAGGGGCTCGGCCAGCACGATATCGCCCGTGACGGCGCCATTCTCGTCGCCCTTGGGGATGACCCAATCGGCCTTCTGGCGCTTGTCGGTCGGGATCAGCCGGCCATCCTCGAAAACGCCCAGCACCCGGCCGGACGCCGCACCCCCGATCCGCTTGACCGTGCGGCCCTCGTATTTGTCGCCGCCCATGTGGCGGAGCCGGGCCAGCACGCGCTCGCCGGGCGCGAGCGCCGGCTGCCCGCGCCGCTCGGGATGCATATAGACGATGGTGCGCGGGCTGGTCTCGAGCCCCACGGGACGGGCGATCGGATCGCCGTCAGGGTCGGTGCCGACCATTTCCACGACCGCCATTTCGGGCAGACGGGTGGGGTGGCGGAAGCTCTTCTTCCCGGCGGGGGTGAGGCCGCCCTCTTCCTTCAACTCGGCCAGCAGCAGGCGAAGCGCCGGGCGCTGCTCGGTCGAGAGGCCGAAATGGCGGGAAATCTCGCTCTTGCCGATCTTGCCGGAGGCCTCGCGCAGGAAGGCGCGGATCTCCTCCTTGGTCGGCAGGGCCGCGGGCTGGTCGGGCAGGGCCGCGTTGCGCCTTTTGGCGCTGGCGCGCGGCCCGGCCGCCGCCTTGCGCAGAGACAGCGCCTTGCGACGGTCCCGCCGGTTGCCGGCGGGGGCTTCGGGGCCCTCGCCGCTCATCCCGGTCAGGCCTTCTTCGCCGCCGGCTTGGCCTTGGGGGCCGCAGCCTTCTTGGCAGGCGCCTTCGCTGTGGTCTTGGCGGCGGCCTTCTTGGCCGGTGCCTTCGTCGTCGTCTTGGCGGTCGCCGCCTTCTTCGCAGCGGGTTTCTTCTCCGCCGTCTCGGTGCTGGCCGCCTTCTTCGCCGGGGCCTTCTTGCCCTTGGCGCCGGGCTTCGGCTTCAGCGGTTTGCCCTTCTCCTTGAGCAGGGCCACTGCCTGGTCGAGCGTCACGGCCTCCATCTCCACCCCGCGGGGCAGGTTGGCGACCATGTTCCCATGCAGGAGGAAGGGCCCGAAGCGCCCGCGCCGCACCTCGACCGGCGCGCCATCCTCCGGATGCGTGCCGACCGTCAGCCCGCGCGGCTTGGCATCGGCCAGCAGCGCGATGGCACGGTTGAGGCCGAGGGAGAGCACGTCATCGTCCTTGTCGAGGGACTTGGACAGCGCGCCCATGCTCACATAGGGCCCGAAGCGGCCGAGATTGGCGCGGATCTCCTCGCCCGTCTCGGGATGGATGCCCACAAGGCGCGGCATGGAGAGCAGCGCGATGGCGCGTTCCAGCGTCAGCGTCTCCGGGTCCATCCCGCGCGGCAGGCTGGCGCGCTTGGGCTTGGTGGGCTTGCCCTTCTCATCCGTCCCCGCCTCGCCGAGCTGCGCGTAGAGGCCGTAGGGGCCGCGCCGCACGGTGATGGGCAGGCCCGTGGAGGGGTCGGCGCCCAGCTCCTTCATCCCGCCCGCGAGCGCGCTATCGGCCTCGTTCTCGGCGCCCGAGACGGCGAGGGGGCGCGTGTAGCGGCAATCGGGGTAGTTGGAGCAGCCAATGAAGGCGCCCGTCCGGCCGAGGCGCAGGCCGAGCCGGCCCGAATGGCAATTCGGGCAGAGGCGCGGATCGCCGCCATCGGCGGGGGTAGGGAAGAAATGCCGGCCCAGCTCCTCGTCCAGCACGTCGATGACGTCGCTGATCTTGAGATCGGCGGTGGCATCCACGGCGGCACGGAAATCGGCCCAGAAGGCGCGCATCACGGCGCGCCAATCGGCGCGGCCGCCCGAAATGTCGTCGAGCTGCTCCTCGAGCCCGGCGGTGAAGCCGGTATCGACATATTTCTCGAAGAAGGAGACGAGAAAGGCCGTCACCAGCCGGCCGCGGTCCTCCGGGATGAAGCGCTTCTTGTCCAGGCGGACGTAGTTGCGGTCCTGCAGGGTCTGGAGCACCGAGGCATAGGTGGAGGGGCGGCCGATGCCGAGCTCCTCCATCTTCTTTACCAGGCTCGCCTCCGAATAGCGCGGCGGCGGCTGGGTGAAATGCTGCTCGGCCTTCACCTCGCCGCGCTTCAGCGGGTTCTTCTCCCGCATCGGCGGCAGGGTGCGGCCATCCTCGTCATCCTCGGCCACCGGGTCATCCCGGTCTTCGCGATAGAGCTTGAGGAAGCCGTCGAAAGCGATGACGGAGCCGGTGGCGCGCAGGCGGGTGCGGCCATCGGGGGTGGTGATGTCTACGCCCGTCTGGTCCAGCTCGGCGGAGGCCATCTGGCTGGCCACGGCGCGCTTCCAGACCAGTTCGTAGAGCCGGCGCTGCTCGGGGTTCAGGTAACGGGCGACTTGCTCCGGCGTGCGGGTGACGTCGGTGGGGCGGATGGCCTCGTGGGCCTCCTGCGCGTTCTTCGCCTTGGTCGAATACTCGCGCGGCGCGGGCGGCAGGTAGTCGGCGCCGAAATCGCCCTTCACATGGTCACGGATGGCATGGATGGCCTCGCGGGACATCTGGACGCCGTCGGTACGCATATAGGTGATGAGGCCGACCGTCTCGCCGCCGATATCCACGCCCTCGTAGAGGCCCTGGGCGAGGCGCATCGTGTGCTGCGCGCCGAAGCCGAGCTTGCGGCTCGATTCCTGCTGCAGCGTCGAGGTGGTGAAGGGCGCCGGCGGATTGCGGCGGACGCGCTTCTTCTCGACCGAGGTGACGGTGAAGGAACCGGCCTCCACGGCGGCCTTGGCGCGCATGGCGCTGGCCTCGTCGGGCAGGTCGAATTGCTCGAGCTTCTTGCCGTCGAGATGCGTCAGCCGGGCGGTGAAGGGCGCGCCGAGCGGGGTCGCGAATCGGCTATCGACCGTCCAGTACTCGCGCGGCTTGAAAGCCTCGATCTCGGCTTCGCGCTCGCAGACCAGCCGGAGTGCCACGGATTGCACGCGGCCGGCCGAGCGGCTGCCCGGCAGCTTGCGCCAGAGCACGGGGGAAAGGGTGAAGCCCACCAGATAATCCAGCGCGCGGCGGGCCAGATAGGCCTCGATCAGCGGCAGGTCGAGATCGCGGGGATGCTCGACCGCGTATTGCACGGCGCGCTTGGTGATCTCGTTGAAGGTGATGCGATGGACCTCGACGCCCTTCAGCAGGCGCTTCTGCTCCAGCATCTCCTTCACATGCCAGGAGATGGCCTCGCCTTCGCGATCCGGGTCGGTGGCGAGATACAGGCGGCGGGCGCCCTTGACGGCCTTGGCGATGGCCGCGACCTGCTTCTCGCCGCGATCCTCGCTCGTCCAGTCCATGGCGAAATCCTCGTCCGGGCGGACGGAGCCATCCTTGGGCGGCAGATCGCGGACATGGCCGAAGGAGGCCAGAACGGTGAAGCCGTTGCCGAGATACTTGTTGATGGTCTTCGCCTTGGCCGGCGACTCAACGACGACAACGTCGGTCATGGCAGGACTTCACAGCCTTGTTCAGCACTACAAACCGCGCCGGACGACGCGGTTGCCCGGCAGGGACTCGACCAACCCCTGAAGTTCGAGATCGGCCAGGCTTGCCTGCAGCATGGCTGGCGAGAGGTGGCAGCGGCGCAGCACTTCGTCAACCACAACCGGATTCGCGCCGATCAGATCAAGTAATTCTGAGGGCGGGCGGGTATTGGCGGCAGGCGCCGGCGGCAGGGCCTGTACAGCCCGTGAAGCGGGCCTGAACAGCGGCGCATTGGACGGGCCCTCGGGCAGATTGTCGAGAATATCGGCTGCCGTTTCAGTCAGATAGGCGCCCTGGCGCAGGAGATTATTTGAGCCGCGGCAGCGAGGGTCCAGCGGGCTGCCGGGCACGGCGTAAATCGCGCGATTGGCCTCCAGCGCCATGCGTGCGGTGATGAGCGTCCCCGACTTTTCGGCGGCCTCGACCACCACCACGCCGAGCGAGAGCCCGGCGATGATGCGGTTGCGCTTGGGAAAGTGCCGGGCGATGGGCGCGGTACCGAGCGGTGCCTCGGCCAGCACGGCGCCCCCTTCCGCGATGGCCTGCTGGAGCGCGCGATGCTCCAGCGGATAGGGCCGGTCGAGCCCGCCGGGGATGACGGCGACCGTCCGCCCTGCGCGGATCGCGGCCTGATGGGCGGCGGCGTCGATGCCGCGGGCGAGGCCGCTGGTGATGGTGATGCCGGCGCGGCAGAGCCCCTCGCTGATCTCCTCCGCCACGCGGCGCCCGGCCGCCGAGGCATTGCGCGCGCCCACCATGCCCACCTGCCGGCTGCGCAGCAGGCGCGGATCGCCCAGCAGTGCGAAGCCGGCGGGCGCGTCGGGGGATTCGGCAAGAAGCTCCGGGTAATCCGCATCACCGATGAAGAGGAAGCGGCCGCCGAGCCGATGGAGCGCTTCCATCTCCCGCTCAGCCTTTTCCGCCTCGCAGGGCTTTTCCGCCACCCCGCCCCGGGCCGCGATTCGCGCCCAGGAGGCGAGCGCGGCCTCGGCCGAGCCGAAATGGTGCATCAGCCGCTGCCAGGTCTGGTTGCCGACGCCCTCCGTGCGGAGCAGGCGGAGGCGGGCGAGGGATTCCGAAAAAGTCATCGCAGGCTCCGGGAGGGCCTTTTGCCCTGCCCGGAATGTCACCCGCTTGTCGTTAACGCGGGCTTACTTCTTGCCGATCTTCGGCTCGGTGCCCGCGATCAGGCGCTTGATATTGGCCTCGTGCCGCCAGGCCACCAGCAGCGCAAGGGCCATGGCGAAGCCCGCGAGCGACCAGTCGCCCGCGATGGCCGCGATAAGGGGCGCGGCGGCGCAGGCCATCAGCGCGGAGGCCGAGGAGATGCGCGTGATGAAGGCCGTGGCGAGCCAGACGGCCGCGCAGAGCAGCGCCAGCCACCAGGAGGCGGCCAGCAGCACCCCCGCCGCCGTGGCGACGCCCTTGCCGCCTTTGAAGCGCAGCCAGACCGGGAAGATATGCCCGACCATGGAGGCGAAACCGGCCACCAGCCCGGCATCGCGCCCCCAGAGCCAGCCGGCCAGCAGCACGGCGGCGAGGCCCTTGAGCAGATCCAGCGCCAGGGTGCCGGCGGCGAGGCCCTTACGGCCCGTCCGCAGCACATTGGTGGCCCCGATGGAGCCGCTGCCGATCTGCCGGACATCGCCAAGGCCCGCGGCGCGCGTCAGCAGCAGGCCATAGGGCACCGAGCCCAGCGCATAGCCCAGCAGGGCCGCGAGAACCCAGATCATGCGCCGAAGACCCGGCGGCCGGCCTTGAAGGTGCCCATCACCTTGCCCTCGAGGGCGCGGCCATCGAAGGGCGAATTCTGCGCCTTGCCGGGAAGCTTGCCGGCCTCGACCTTCCAGGCGCGGGTGAGGTGGAAGAGCACGAGATCGGCGGGCGCGCGCTTGGCCAGGCGGCCGGCGGGCAGGCCGAGCAGGGCGGCGGGCTTGCTCGTTATGAGCGCCAGCGCGTCGAGCAGCGGCAGATTGCCGGAATGGACCTGGGCGAGGGTGATGCCTAGCAGCGTGGCGAGGCCCGCGCCGCCGGCCTCGGCCTGGGCGAAGGGCAGGCGCTTGTCATCGGCATCGCGGGGCTCGTGGTCGGAGGCGATGGCGTCGATCGTGCCATCGGCCAGCGCCGCGACCACGGCCAGCCTGTCCTCCTCGCGCCGGAGCGGGGGGGAGAGCTTGGCATAGGTGCGGAAATCGCCGATCGCCGTCTCGTTCAGGTCGAAATAGGGCGGGGCGGTATCGCAGGTGACCTTGATGCCCTCGGCCTTGGCCTGGCGGATCAGCGCGAGCCCGGCGCCGGTCGAGACATGGGCGAAATGCACATGGCCCTTGGTGAGCTTGGCCAGCGCGATGTCGCGCGCGATCTGGATGGATTCGGCCGCCGCCGGAATGCCCGGCAGGCCCATGCGCGTCGCCAGCTCGCCTTCGGTGGCCGAGCCGGTGCCGGCCAGCGAGGCATCCTCGGGATGCTGCAGCACGAAGCAGCCGAAGGCGCGGGCATAGGAAAGGGCGAGGCGCATGATGCGCGCGCTCGAGATCACCTTGGCGCCGTCGGTGAAGGCCACGGCGCCGGCTTCCTGCAACAGGCCGAACTCGGCCAGTTCCTTGCCCTCGCAGCGCTTGGTGGCGGCGCCATAGGGCAGGATGGTGAGGCTGCCGGTCTGCTCGCCGCGCCGGGCGATGAAATGGATCAGCGCGGCATCGTCGAGCGCGGGCTCGGTATCGGGCAGGGCGCAGAGCGTGGTGATGCCGCCCGCCGCCGCCGCGATGGCGGCCGATTCGATGGTCTCGCGATGCTCGCCGCCCGGCTCGCCGATATAGGCGCGCATGTCGATCAGGCCGGGGGCGAGGCAGAGGCCCGTGCCATCGACCACCATGGCCCCTTCGGGGGCGGTGAGGCCGGGGCCGAGATCGGCGATCAGCCCGTCGGCGGCGATCAGGCTGCCGATGGTGTCGAGCCCGGTCGCCGGGTCGAGCAGGCGGGCATTCTCGATGAAGAGGGTCGTCATGGTCTCAGCCCCGGGCGTTGCGGCGCTGGTTGCGCGAAAGAATGTCGAGCACGGCCATGCGGACGGCCACGCCCATCTCCACCTGCTCGCCGATCACCGAGCGGACCGGGTCATCGGCCACCGCGCTGTCGATCTCGATGCCGCGGTTCATGGGGCCGGGATGCATGACGATGGCATCCGGCTTGGCCCAGGCGAGCTTGGCCTGGTCCAGACCGTAGAAGCGGAAATATTCGCGCGAGGAGGGGATGAGCCCGCCCACCATGCGCTCCTTCTGCAGCCGCAGCATCATGACGACATCGGCGTCCTTCAGGCCGGATTTCATGTCGTGGAAGACTTCGACGCCCAGTTCCTGAATATCCGAGGGCATGAGCGTGGGCGGGCCGACGACGCGGACGCGGCAATTCATGGCCAGCAGCAGGTGGATATTGCTCCGGGCCACGCGGGAATGCAGCACGTCGCCGCAGATCGCGACCACGAGGTTCTCCAGCGTGCCCTTGTGGCGGCGGATGGTCAGCGCATCGAGCAGGGCCTGGGTCGGGTGCTCATGCGTGCCGTCGCCGGCATTGATCACCGCCGCATCCACCTTCTGGGCCAGGAGCGAGGGGGCGCCGGACTGGGCATGGCGTACGACCAGCAGGTCGCAATGCATGGCGTTCAGGGTCGAGGCCGTGTCGAGCAGCGTCTCGCCCTTGTTCACCGAGGAGTTGGAGACGGACATGTTGATCACATCCGCGCCAAGTCGCTTGCCTGCCAATTCGAAACTGGTGCGGGTCCGGGTGCTGTCTTCGAAGAAGAGATTGATCAGCGTCCGGCCCTTCAGCAGGTCCCGCTGGGTTTTCCCCGAGCGGTTGAGAAGGGCATAGGATTCCGCCAGATCAAGGAGATCGGCGATATAGGGCGGCTCCAGCCCTTCGAGGGCGAGGAGGTGCCGGTGCGGGTAAGCAACCATCGAGCCAGGGTCCGTCAGAAGGTGGCGGACCATACCGGCCAAGCGCCCGGGGCGAAAGCGGGAAGGGGGCGATCGCCAAGGGGGCTTGCTGCTTGGATTGCCCCAGCGGCTGGCGGCACGGTATGAAATACCGGATAGGAGACGGTCAGGCCGTCTTCACGCGCGGTCAACCAAATGCGCGCATGGTGAGTTTGAGGTTGCCGGCGGGCGGCATGGGTGCCGCGCCGCCTTTTGGTATCAGTCGAGGATTGCTGGCGATGGGCCGAAAAACCAACACCCTGGCTCTTTATGCCGAGCAATACGGGGAAGTGCCCCTGGGTTGGGCCGGCGCGACCGAGAAGCAGGACTATCTGAACTTCGGCGACGCCCTGAGCCCCGTCATGGTCGCGGCCATGTGCGGTATGCCCATCGTCCGCCGGCCGATGAAGTCCGACAATATCCGCATGGCCTGCGTGGGTACCATCGGCCATGGCTTCGAGGGCGGCGAGGTGCATTTCTGGGGCACCGGCATGAGCCCCTGGAGCAACCCCAGCGCGAAACCGCCCACCCCCTGGGCGCCGCCGGCCGATACCAAGCTCGTCGTCCATGCCACGCGCGGCCCGCTGACCGCCGCCCGCCTGGGCGAGGATCTGACGAAGCGCGCCGTGCCCTATGGCGACCCGGTCTTCCTCCTGCCGCGCTTCTTCAGCAAGCCGGTGAAGCAGGATGTGGAACTGGGCGTGATCATCCACCTCTCCGAAATGGAGAGCCGCGCGCTCGATACCGGCCCCGCGCCGAACCTGGTGCGCTACCGCATCCCGGAGGCCCTCGCGGGCAAGGTGCGCATCATCAATACGCTCACCGCCATCAGCACCGAGGGGCTGGAGGACAAGATCCAGGAGATCCGCCGCTGCAAGCGCATCGTGTCGACCAGCTTGCACGGCATGGTCATCGCCGAGTGCTACGGTATCCCCTGCCTCTATTTCTCACCCAATATGGGCACGGGCGTCGTGACGATCGGCACCGATGGGAATGACACGCTCGACCTGCGCCTGGCCGATCTCTATGCCGGCATCGGCCGCAAGAAGATCACTGCCTTCTCGACGCCCCGCGCCCAGGAGACCGACTGGGAGGGGCTGATCGAGGCCATCGACAAGTATTGGGAGCCGGTGACGAACAGCTTCGATGATCTGGCGGAGGCCTTCCCCGTCAGCGGCACGCCGCTCTCCACCAACAGCCTCTTCGACGAGCCCTCGGTGAAGGCCATTACCTTCCAGCACAGCGTCCGCGCGGTTCACCTGGACGATTCGCGGGCGGGCAAGGAGCGGGCGGCGCTGAGCTGATCCATGACGGCCATGGCGACGGAGCGGGATCCGGTGCGTGCGCTCATCCTGCGCGCGGAAGAGGTGCTGGACAGCCATAAGGTGCGCTCGCCGCAGAGAGCGGCGCTCGCCGAAGTGCGCCGGCAGCTCGATGAGGCGCTGGGCCTGACGGGCGTGGAGATCGAGGACGGGCTCGGGCATATCCTCATGCTCCGCCCCAAGGTGGATCTCGCGCTGGGCGACCCGATCGCCGCGGTGGAGAGCCTGAGGGCGGCGGCGGAACGTAAGCCGGAGCTCACGGAAGCGGCGATGCAATTCGCCTTCCGCCTCCTGCAGCGCAGCCAGCGCGAGCTTTTCGGCAAGGATACCGTCAACGTCGCCGGCACCGTGGAGCGTTTCGCGAGCGCGGTGGAGGAACTGGGCAGCGTCGCGCTGGTCGAGGTGGACCGGGCGCGGCTGCGGGCCATTGCCCTCCTGCTGCGCAACCGCGTCGCCGAGGCGCTGGATCTCGCCCTCGACAATGCCGAGCAGAATGTCGGCGCCTGGAATGACCTCAGCATCATCCTGCGCCGCGCGCTGCACCAGGGGCCGGACCGCTCGCTGAGTACCGCCGCGCTGGCGCGGCTGTCGCGGCTGCTGGATGATGAGAACAGCGCGCCGGAGCAGATGCGGCAGGAGACGCGGCTCGCCATCGGCGTCCATCTCTCGACCTATCCGGGCATGGATGCGGGCCGCTTCCTCGACCCCGTCCTGCCCTATGTGGGCCGCACGGAATTTGATGCGCTGCTCTCGCTCGCCCAGACGGAGAAGCTCTTCCACGTCGCCGAGGATGCGCTGGAGCCGGTGCGCGAGGCGGTGGTGGAGCGGTTCTGCACGCTGCTGCGGAGCGAGCAGGGGCTGAGCGCCTCGCAGGTCTATCGCGTGCTGCAGTTGCTGGCCCTGCGCGTCGCCTATTGGCGCGATGCGGCGTGGCGCGAGATGGTCAACCGCCTCTGCACCGGCCTCGTCGAGGGCAGGACCGATACCGCCGCCTTCATGCTGCGCGCGACGGTGGCCTTCATCGAGGGCGATGAGGCGAAGACAGAGGCCGAATACCGCCAGTTGCTCGACCTCGGCCTCTCGCTTGGCGAGAGCGGGGCAACGAGCTTCTTCGCGACCCTGCCGGACCTGCCCAAGCCTTCGCTCTTCACCAGCACCGAACTGACCTTCGAGGAAGCGCCGAAGGCACCGCGCGCCGTGCTCTGCTGCGCCGATTCCCGCTTCTTCAAGCGCTTCGCCCGCACCTATGCGCGCACGCTGCGCGCCACGGGCGACGATATCCGGCTGCATTTCCATATCGCCGATCCCGACGATGCCTGCCTCGAGATGCTCGCCACGATGCGCAAGCGCATGGGCGACATCAGCGCCTCTTTCGAGACGGCGCCGCAGAAACTGCCGGCCTATTTCGCCAGCATGCGCTTCCTGCATCTGCCGCATTTTTTGGAGCGCGTGGCCAGCCGCGTTCTCGTCACGGATATCGACATCACCTTCCGCTCGGCGGTGAGCCCGATGTTCGCCGATCCGCGGATCGCCGAGGCGGATCTCGTGATGCGCTATTACGAGCGCACCCGTGCCATGGGCAGTGCCACGCGCGCCTCGCGCCGCGTCTTCCGCCACCCGCATATGCATCCCTGGGGGCAGGTGAACGCGGCCTATCTGGCGGTGGCCGATACGCCCGCCGGGCGCCGCGCGGCCGATATCATCGCCGAGGACATGGCCGGGCATCTCGATGCGGCGGTGCGCTCCGCCCTGCAGATGTGGTGGATCGACCAGAACGCGCTCTATTACAGCCTCAAGCGGCTCCGCGCCGAGGGCGGCATCCGCATCGCCAATATCGAGGAAATCGGGATGCCCTACGGCTCCTACGATTACAGCGATGTGCGGACCTATGAGGGGGACAGCCCGGTCTTCACGCGCATGGCGGGATGATTTGACGGGCCGGTGGGCTTGACCGTTCACCCCCGGCATTCTCCCCTGCCGCGCGAATGACGAGTGGAGCGAATCCCCGATGACGACCGAAGAAACGGTGGCCGGCCTGATCGAATCGCCGGCCTTCCGCAAGGCCGTGGCGACGCTGGCCGCCGAGCACGACCGCACGGTCGAGGACATCATCACCCTGACCGAAATTCCCGCCCCGCCCTTCGGCGAGGAGAAGCGGGCGGCCGCCTATCTCGAGATGCTGCGCGCCCATGGGCTCGAGGATGTCGAGCAGGACGAGATCGGCAATGTGATGGGCCTGCGCCGGGGCGCGGGCAATGGTAGCCTCATGGTGGTCGCCGCCCATCTCGACACGGTTTTTCCCGCCGGCACCGATGTGAAGGTGCGCCGCGAAGGCACCAAGCTCTTCGCGCCGGGCGTGGGCGACGATACGCGCAGCCTGGCCGTGCTGCTGGCCTATATGCGCGCGATGGACGCGGCCGGCATCCGCACCCGCAGCGACATTCTCTTCGTTGGCGATGTGGGCGAGGAAGGGCTCGGCGATTTGCGCGGCATGCGCCACCTCTTCACCCAGGGGAAGTATAAGGGGAAAATCGACGCCTTCTTCTCCATCGACGGCACGACGATGGACCGCATGACCGTCACCGGCGTCGGCTCCAAGCGCTATCGCGTCGCCTTCAAGGGCCCCGGCGGCCATTCCTATGGGGCCTTCGGCCGCGTCTCGCCCTCCTTCGCCATGGCCAAGGCCATCGCGCTGCTGGGCGAGGTCGAGGTGCCGAAGCAGCCCAAGACCACTTATTCGGTGAGCGTGCTGGGCGGCGGGACGAGCGTGAACGCCATCCCCAATGACGTCTGGATGGAGGTGGACCTCCGTTCCGAGGCGCCGGCGGAACTCGAGAAGCTGCACGCGCGCTTCCTGGAGATCCTGGAGGAGGCCACGCAGGCCGAGAATGCGGCGCGGGACGTGGATGCGGGCCTGATCTCCTACACGCTGACCACGATCGGCGACCGTCCGGCGGGCAATACCTCGCTGGAGAGCGAGTTGGTGACGCTCTCGCGTGCGGCGATCAAGGCGCATGGCTACGAGGCACGGCCGGCGGCTTCCTCGACGGATGCGAATATCGGCATGAGCCTGGGCATCCCGGCGATCCAGATCGGCTCGGGCGGCAGCGGCGGGCGCGAGCACTCGCTGGAGGAATGGATCGACGTGGAGCCGACGGCGAGCATCCGCGGCATGTCCGCCGGCCTCGCGGCCGTGCTGGCCGTCGCGGGCGTGGTCGATTGATGGGCCGGGCGAGGGGGCTTGGCCTTCCTCGCTCGGGGCTATTTCGGCCCAGGCCGAGAATCGTCGTCCCTATCGCCGGTTAAGCGGGGCGCCGAGCGCCGCCCGCCCGGGCCTAGTTCACCGCCTCATCCGGCATGATGCCCCAGATATCGCTGCGGCGGACATAGCCGCGATGGTCGCTGACCTGCGCCTCGCACCATTCGGCGCGGGCGGCGCAGGAGCGGATACGGCCGACCACGCCCGGGCGCATGCGGGCCACGGCGGCGCTATCAGCCGAGGCGTCGCGGCGGAGGATCACCTCGCTGCCGGGCAGGCCACGCACCATGAAGGTGCGGCGCCCGGCGAGCGTCGCCTGATGAACCCAGCCCTCGGTGCCGTCCATGTCGCGGATGCGGCGCCATTCCTGGAATTCGCGGGTGATCTCCACCGGCAGGTCGCGGCGCTGATAGGTCCATTCGATGGGGAAGCGCGTGCCGGGGCCGGCGCGCATATTCACCTCGTCCGAGCGCAGGGCGGCGAAGCGGGGCAGGGGCAGGCCGGTATTGGGCCCGATGGAGGGCGGCGGCGGCTCGCTCGGCGCGGCGGGCACGGCGGCGGCGGGCGGCACCGTGACGGCGGCCGCACCCAGGGCGGCGGCCCCGACTGCGGCAGCCCCCGCAGCGGCGGCCGGGCGGCGATTGGCGGGCGTCTGCGCGGCGGTACCGGGCGGCTTCGGCGCCGAGGCCGCCGGGTGCTCGCCACGGGCCGCCGGAGTCGCGGGCTTATTGGTCGGCGCGGCGCGGGTCACGCTGCGGGTGACGCTGCGCGGCTCGGCGACGGGTGTGCGCGTCGCGGCGGGCGGCTTGAGGGTCTGGGGCGGGCTGCCCGGCGGCGTCGCCTGGGCCGTGCCGGAGGGCCTGGCCTGGGCGGGGGGCGTGCTGGCGGGCGGGGTCGCAGCGGATGGCGGCCGGGGCGGCGGGACGGAGCCCTGGGCGCCCCCAAGGCTGCTCTGGCCCCAGGCCGGGGTAAGCGGCAAGGCGAGGCCGATGGCCAGGGTGAGCGACAGGAGGCGGCGCAGCGAGCCTGCCCTCATGGCGCGGCACGCGGGAGCGGGAGACAGACAGTGAACCTGGCCTTGCATGGCTGGACCTGAGCCCGAAGCCGCGGCTTTCGTCAAGCGCGCCGGGGGCTCATCCGGCGATCGCATCGATGGCTTGCGCCAAAGCCACATCCCGCGCCGAGAGCCCCTTGGCCTCATGCGTGGTGAGGCTGATGGAGACGCGGTTCCAGCTGTTAGACCAGTCCGGATGATGGTTGTGCTTCTCGGCCAGCAGCGCCACGCGGCTCATGAAGGCCCAGGCCGCGCTGAAATCGGGAAAGGTGAAATCGCGCCGCAGCGCATCCCGCCCCGGCTCGATCCGCCAGGAGGGCAGGCGCGAGGGGAGGCGGGCGCGGGTCTCGTCGTCCAACGGTAAGATCATGCGGCGTCTCCTGAGTTTCATGCGGCTTTAACGGCCTCGCCGGCCTCGGGGCGCTTGACGCCCGGCCGGGGCGGGCGTTGGTGTGGCGCATGACGTTCGTCTTCCATACCCCGCCCTCCGCCGAGGATATCATGGAGATGGCCGAAGCGGCCCTCTCCGCCATTCCGCAGGCGCTTAGGCTGCATCTCAAGGGCACGGCCATCGTCGTGGAGGATATCCCCGACGACGAGATCCTGGCCGAGATGGACCTTGAGCATCCCTGGGAGCTGACGGGGCTCTATCGCGGCGTGCCGCTGACGGAGAAATCCTTCTCCGACGCGCCGCAGCAGCCGGACATGATCTACCTCTTCCGCGAGCCGATCCTGATCGAGTGGATCGAGACGGGGGAGGATCTGTTCCGCCTCGTCCGCAACGTGCTGATCCATGAGATCGGGCATCATTTCGGCTTCTCGGACGAGGATATCGACCGTCTGGAGGAGGAGGGCTAAGGCCCTTCTTCAGCGCGGCAGGTAGCGCTTATTGCCCGATGGGGTGATGTAATAGACGCCCCCGCGCGGCCCGATGCAGGGGCTGGCGCGGGTGCAGCCCTGCTGGGCCGGGGCCGAATAGCGCGGCGGAGGACTCGCCGCGCGCGGGGCGCGGTCATAGCAGTCGAGCCGGGCGTTCCGGTCCTGGATGGCGGCGCAGCCGGAAGTCTGGGCCTGCGCCGGGAGCGCGGCGAAGCCGATCCCGCAGATCAGAGCGAGCCCGAGCGGCCGCAGCATCGACGCCTCCCCTTCTTGTGCGGGCAGGCGATCTTATAACGAAATCGAAATTATGAGTCGATGCCTCGGCCGGCCGGATGGAGGACCGCGGCCACCTCGCCGCGCATGAGCCGCCGGGCGGTGCGATAGACCACGGCGCTGTCGGCGATCCATTCCTTCCCCTCGCGGCGTAGCTGCGCGCCAACCGAGAGCGTGCCCGAGGGATGGGCCACGCGGATTTCCCCGGGCGTCGCCGGATCGCGCGAGAGGCGGTGGGCGATGGTGCCGGGGATGCAGCAGGCCACGCCGAGGCAGAGCGCGCCGGTCAGCGGCACCGCCTTGTGCAGCCGCTCCATCGAGACCATGCGCGTCGCGATCTCATGGCTGTCGCCCCAGCGGCTGCTGCCATCCAGCGCGGTGAAGGGCGCGGGGGCGGCGAGGAGGGCCACGCGCGGGATGGCGAGCGGCACTTCCTCCGGGGTAGCGGCGAGGCCCATCTTCACCCCCGCCAGGCGGCGGATCTTGTCGAGCAGCGGCATGAGGCCCGGCCGCGCCTCGATCTCGTCGGGGCCCTCGGTGCCGCGCAGGTCGAGCGCACTGGCCTCCACCCAGACCACGGGCGTCGCCGCATCGACCATCGAGACCTCGAAGCGCCCCGAATAGGGATGCGGCGGGTCGGGCACGTTGATGACGTCCACCACGCGGCCCGTCGGCAGCAGCCCCTTGGTCGCCGCCCCGCCGGGGGAGAGGAAGTCGAGCCGGATGCGCGCGCCCGTGCCCGAAACGCCGTCGATCGCGTAATCGCCCGCGACCGCCGCCCGGCCCTGCACCAGCGGGAAGCGCGAATGGATGATTTTGCCGGTATTCACCTGATGGATGCGGACCAGCGCCTCATCGCCCTCGGGCTTCACCAGCCCCTCGTCCACGGCGAAGGGGCCGACGGCGGAGGAGAGATTGCCGCAATTGCCCTTCCAGTCGGCGATGGGCTTGTCCACGGCGAGCTGGATGAAGGTGTAGTCCACATCGGCATCCGGCCGGGTCGGCGGGCCGATGATCACCGCCTTTGAGAGGGAGGAAATGCCGCCGCCCATGCCGTCGAGCTGCCGCCCGTAAGGGTCGGGCGAGCCGATGGCGGCGAGGAAGAAGGCGTCGCGCGCCGCGCGATCCTTCGGCAGGTCCCGCTCATGGAAGAAGAGGCCCTTGCTCGTGCCGCCGCGATAGAAAGTCGCGGGAATCCAGGTCTGCACCGGATCGTCGGTCATGGCGGCATCCTCCGTTCTTGCCCTGTCATGCCGCGTGGCGGGCCGGCTAGCAATGGGGGGCAATGGGGCTTGCGAAGCGCGGGGAGAGGCGCGACGCTGAGCGAAACAAGAACGGGAACGCCAAGAATGATCACGCGTCGCCTCACCCTGGCCGGCATGGCCGGGCTCGCCACCCCTCTGGTTCTTCCCCTGGCCGCCCCGGCGGTCCATGCGCAGGGGGCCTGGCCCAACAAGCCCATCCGCCTCATCGTCGCCTTCGCCCCCGGCGGGCAGTCCGACACCATCGCCCGGCTCATGGTGCCGCTGGTCTCCGAGGCGCTGGGGCAGAGCATCGTGGTCGAGAATCGCGGTGGGGCGGGCGGGGCCATCGCGGCCGGCGAGGTCGCCCGTTCGGCGCCCGATGGCTATACGATGCTCTTCGACGCGGCCTCCTTTCTCATCGTGCCGCTGGCCAACAAGACGCTGCCCTTCAGCTATGAGACCGACCTCGTGCCCGTGGGCCAGGTCGCCGAGCAGCCCTATGTGCTGGCCGCCGCCACCTCCATGCCCGGCGTGAAGGATGTGCCGAGCTTCGTCGCGGCGGTGAAGGCCATGCCCGACGGGCTCAATTACGGCACGCCGGGCGTGGGCAGCGTCGGTCATCTCGCGGGCGCTCTCCTGGCCATGAAGGCCGGGATCAAGCTCGAGCACGTCCCCTATCGCGGCGGCGCGGAAGTGGCGCGGGACATGGCGGGCGGCAGCCTGCAGGCCGGCATCCTCAGCTTCAACTCCATGGCGCCGGTGGTGGAATCGGGCAAGGCGCGGCTGATCGCGGTGACCTCGGCGGAGCGCAAGGGCGACAAGAACCTGCAAGCCATGGCCGAGAGCTATCCGGGCATCGACCTGACGAGCTGGTGCGGCGTCTTCGTCCGCAGCGGCACGCCGCCCGAGATCATCCGCCGCGCGCAGGAGGCCTGGGGCAAGGTGGCGACCGATGCGACGGTGCGCGAGCGCCTGGCCAAGATCGGGAGCGAGCCGACCCGGGCCGATGCGGCCGCCTTCGCCAAACGCCTTGTGGAAGAGCGGCAGGTGATCAAGAACGTCGTCGAGCAGACGGGCATCGTCTTCGGCTGAGCGGCCTCAGACGGCGGAACTCCTGGCCGGCGTGGCGGCCGGGCGTTCCGTCTTCGCGCGATAGAGCTGGATATCCGCCCGTTCCAGCAGCGCCTCGAGCGAGCACCGCTCATCGGTGCAGAGGCTGATGCCGATGCTCACCGCGATGCCGTCGTCATAGGCGCGGCAGGCCTGGCGGAATTCTTCCCGGATGCGCTTGGCCACGGCTTGCGCATCGGGCGCCCTGCCGCTCAGCAGGATGACGAACTCGTCCCCGCCCAGCCGCCCCACCAGATCCTCCTCGCGGATGCTGTCGCGGCAGATGCGGCCGAGTTCGCGCAGCACGGCATCGCCCGCGGCATGGCCCAAGCTGTCGTTGAGGCCCTTGAAGTAATCCACGTCGAGCAGCAGCAGCGCCCCGCCGCCCGTGAGAAGACGGTCCTGCGCGGCCTTGGTGAAGCCGCCGCGATTGAGCACGCCGGTGAGGAAGTCGGTATCAGCCTCCGTGCGCAGCAACCGCTCATGCCGGGCTCGGACGAGGCTGGTGAAGAGCAGCGTGTCGCAGAAGATGAAGGCGATGGCCTCGATCGAGGTCGCGTAGAGCCAGAAGACCCCGCTCTGCGGCGAAGGGTCCATGGCGAGGCCGAGGGAGCGCGAGAGGTAGAAGCCCAGATGCAGGATGGTCACCGCGATCATCGGCACGCGGGCGGCTGGGCGGTCGCGGATGCTGATCAGCTCCCAGGCGATCTGGGCCATGGAGCCGGCGGCCACGATGCCGAAGACGATCATCCTCTCCACCGGCCCCGCCTGCCAGGCGGGGAGGCTGCCGATGGCCCAGAGCAGGGGCGGGATCGCGAGCCAGAGCGGCACGGGGCGCTTGTTCGAGAGGACTCTCAGCCCCGCGGCCATGATGCCGAAGGCGCTGAGCAGGATGCAGCCGCCGAAGCCATAGCCGATCCATCCCAGCCGCTGCCAGGCGATCAGCCCGAGGCCGAGCGTGCCGACGAGATAGGCCACGCCCCACCAGTTGAGCGTGGGGGAACGGCTCGTCAGCCCGATGATGAGCAGTAAAATACCGCCCAGCGAGGTCAGGCCGATCAACAGCAAGAAAAGCTCTTGGGCGGACATTGTGCTGAAGTCTACAGCACACAGAGATGACTGAAATCTGAAATATCTTGCGCGAGCGACAGCTTTTTTTGATTTCATCAGTTCTGGTCGCGCCGGCTGGGCAATGTTTGGGCGGTATTATAGTAGAACACCGCGCGATTGCCCTGCCGGGGCCGCTATGGCGAGAATTTAGGCAAATCTGAACAGCCCGTTGCTGACCACCACCTTGTCGCGCTCCACCGCTCGGGCCCGGAAAGCGGCGCCGCCCTCCTCGTGCCAGATCTCGGTGCGGATGGTCTCGCCCGGAAAGACGGGGGAGGAGAATCGCAGATCCAGCCGGCCGAATCGGGCCGGGTCATAATCGCAAAGGGCCTTGAGCAGCGCATGGCAGACCACGCCATAGGTGCAGAGCCCGTGCAGGATGGGGCGCGGGAAGCCCGCCTTGGCGCCGATGCCGGGGTCGATATGCAACGGGTTCATGTCGCCATTCAGGCGGTAGATGATGGCCTGTTCTGGCCGGGTGGCGAGTTCCACGGTGACGTCCGGCGCGCGGTCGGGCTCGGGATGCGGCGCCTTGGGCGTGGCCGGCGGGCCGCCGAAGCCGCCATCGCCGCGTAGGAAGGTGGATTGCCAGACGGTGGCGAGCTTTTCGCCCGTCGCCGCCTCGGTGATCTCGCGCTCGGTATAAAGCAGCGCGCCCTTGCCCTCGCCCCGATCGATGAGCTGGGTGACGCGGGAGCGGCCGATGATCTCGCCTTCGACCGGCAGGGGCCGATGCAGGATCACCGATTGCTCGCCATGCACGAGCCGGACCGCATCCACCCCCGTCGCCGGATCGCCGAGCCAGAAGCCGGGGTAGCCCATGACCACGGCCATGGAGGGCAGGGCCAGGAGCTGCTTCTCATAGACGAAGCGAAGCTGCGCCTCGTCCATCGGGTCCTGCCCCAGGCCCACCGAGAAGGCGTAGAGCATGGTGTCGCGCTTCGTCAGGCGCTGGCGGATTTCAGGGATCGGCCAGTGCAGCAGCCTCTCGTAGTCGATCGCCATCAGTGCCCGCTCCCGGCGAGTTCGATGACGGCATCGGCCGCGAAGCAGCCCTGGCCCTGGGGCAGGACCATGACGGGGTTGATATCCACGCTCGCCAGCTTCTCCCCGGCGGCAGCCGCGAAGGCGGAGAGGTTGGACAGCGCCTGGGCCAGGGAAGCGAGATCGGCCTTGGGCTTGCCACGAGCGCCGTCGAGCAGCGGAAAGCCTTTGAGCGAGCGGATCATGGCCTCGGCGGTGGGCGCGTCGAAGGGGCAGCGGCGGAAGGCCACGTCCTTCAGCACCTCGATGAAAATGCCGCCCAGGCCGACCATGGCGACCGGGCCGAAGACCGGGTCGCGCAGCACGCCGAAGGCCATCTCCACCGCGCCCTTGATCTGCTTGGCGATGAGCACGCCCTCGAGCCTGGCGCCGGGCGCGCGCGTGCGGCCGCGCTCCATCAGCGTGTCGAAGGCGGCGCGGACGGCGGCCTCGTCGGTGAGATCGAGCAGCACGCCGCCGATTTCGGATTTGTGAAGAATATCGGGCGAGAGGATTTTGCCGACCACGGGGAAGCCCATGGCCTTGGCGGCGGCCACCGCTTCCTCCGCTGTCTTGCAGGCCTTTTCCGGCACGGCGGGAATGCCGGCTTCGGCGAGAAGCGCCTTGGCCTCCGCCTCGCTCGGCGTCGTGGCGGGGAGGGCGACGGCCGGGAGCTTCACCGGGGCGGCACCCGCTTCGGCGGCGGCGAAGGCGCGGCCGAAATGGCCCATGGCCTCGATGGCGACCACGGCGCGGGCCGGGTCCTCGAAATTGAGGAAGCCATCGGCCTCGTATTCGCGGATGCGCTCGGTGGGTGCGAGAACGGAGAGCACCCAGAGGCGGTCGGGGTGCTTCGCCATAACGGCCGTGAGTTCCCGCCGCAGCGCGGGCGCGACCGAGGGCGAGGCGCCCACCTGGGTGAAGAAGGCGAGCACACTGCTATAGCCGCCATCCTCCACCATGGAGCCGGCGAATTTCCCCACCATGCTCATGTCGTTGAAGATCTGGGCGGTGCAATCCACCGGGTTGCGCGGATTGCAGAAGGGAATGAGCGCCTTGAGCTTTTCCTGCGCCTCGACGGGCATGGGCGGCATGGGCAGGTTCGCGGCCTCGGCGGCATCGGAGACCAGCACGCCGGCGCCGCCCGAGACGGTGACGATGCCGAGCGTGTTCTTCACCGGGAAGATGCGCTTCTGCGCCGCATAGGCGACGTCGATCAGCTCCTCCGTGGTGCGCGCGCGATAGACGCCGAATTCGCGCAGCACGGCATCCGTCACGGCATCGTCGCCCGCGATGGAGGCCGTGTGGGATTTGGCGGCTTCGGAACCAAGCGCCGAGCGGCCGACCTTCATCATCACCACCGGCTTGCGGTTGCGCCGGGCGAGATCGAGCGCCGCGATGAAGCGCTCGCTTTCGCGGATGCCCTCGGCATAGGCCATGATCACGTCGATACCGTCATGCCCGGCCATCCAGCCCAGCACGTCGCCCAGCGCCACCTCGGCCTCATTGCCCGTCGTCACCAGCAGCGGCGTGCCGATGCCGCGGTCGCGCGAGGCGGAGAAGAGATGCGTGCCATAGGCGCCGGACTGGCTGGCGATGCCGATGCGGCCCTTGAGCGGCCAGCCATTCTCGAAGGAGGAGGAGAAGATCGGGTAGAAGCCGATATCGGCATTGAACACGCCCAGGCAATTCGGCCCCAGCATGCGCATGCCGTGGCGGCGGGCCGCCGCGACGAGCTGGTCCTGCGCCTCGGCGCCTTGCTCATCTACCTCGGCGAAGCCGGCGGTGAAGACGATGGCCGCGCGGCAGCCGCGTGCACCCAGCTCGTCGATGGCCTGGAGCGCATGGGCCCCCGGCACGGCGACGATGGCGACATCGGGCGTCTCGGGCAGGGCGGCGACGGAGGGGTAGGCCTTGAGCCCCTGCACCGTCTCGCGCTTCGGGTTCACCGGCAGGATGGGGCCGGCGAAACTCTGCTTGAGCATATAGGAAATGGGCCGCCCGCCGATGCGCAGCGGCTCGTCGGAAGCGCCGATGATGGCGACGGAACGCGGGTTCAGCAGCGGGTCGAGGCTGGAGAATGCGCTTCGTTGATCGAGCGGCATTGCGTGACTTCCTGGACGTTTTCTTCTGTCCGGGAGCTTGCGGCAGGCGTTGCGCGGGGGGCAAGGCGCAAGGGTGGGGGTGTTCCGGAATCGTGATGCCTCGCCCGCGGTGCGGAACATCCGAGAGGGCTTTGCCCTCCCGGGCCCTCCCACCAAAGGCCTGAGGCCTTTGGAAACCCATCACGGATTGCGGGGCCCGGGGTGGTCACACCACCCCGGCGGGGGTCTGGGGGCAGCGCCCCCAGGCTACTCCCAGTCGATCCTTTCGGGATAAACCACCCGCGTAAACACCAGCCCCTCCGCCGGGGCGGTCTGCCCGGCCTTGCCGCGATCGCGGCCATCGAGCACGGCCCGGGGCCAGGTCTCGGCCTGTCGCCCCAGGCCCACCTGGGCCAGCGTGCCGATGAGGTTCCGCACCTGGTGATGCAGGAAGGAGCGCGCCTCGGCGATCATTACCACCTCATCGCCCTCGCGGAAGACATCCAGTCGGTCGAGCGTGCGCCAGGGGTTCTTGGCCTGGCAGGAGGCGGCGCGATAGGCCGAGAAATCATGCTTGCCGAGCAGGGTCTGGGCCGCGCGATGCATGGCATCGGCGTCGAGCGGGATGGGCAGGTGCCAGACGCGGCCGATATCCATCGCCGGGCGGGCGCGGCGGTTCAGGATGCGATAGCGATAGGCGCGGCCGATGGCGGAGAAACGGGCCGAGAAGCCCTCCGGCGCGCGGGCGGCCTTCACCACGCTCACCGGATGCGGGCGGGAATGGAAGTTGATGGCCTCGCGGACGCGCTCGGGCTTGAGCTCCATCGCGATGTCGATATGCACCACCTGGCCGATGGCATGCACGCCCGCATCGGTGCGGCCCGCGGCCTGAACCAGGGGGATTTCCCCGTGGTTCAGCTTGGCGGCGGCCTCTTCCAGCACCTGCTGGATCGAGATGCCGACATCCTGCCGCTGCCAGCCCACGAAGGGCGTGCCATCATATTCCACCTGCAGGACGTAGCGATGCAGGCCCTCGGCCGGGCCGTGCTCGATGATCACAGCACGTCGCCGGCGGGCAGCCTGTAGCCGCGCAGGAAGTCACCGGCGGCCATGGGGCCCTTGCCGGGGCGCTGGAGACGGGTGAGGCGGATCGCACCCTCGCCCGTCGCGATCAGGGCCTTGTCGTCCAGCACCGTGCCCGGAGTGCCATTACTCGGCGCGCCGCTGCCGTCGGCGGGTTCGGCGGCCAGGACGCGGATATTCTCCCCCTCGCGGGTGAAGAAGGTGCCGGGCCAGGGGTTGAGCGCGCGGATCTGGCGGTCGATCCGGGCGGCGCTCTGCGTCCAGTCGATCCGGCCGTCCTCCTTGGCGAGCTTGGGGGCGTAGGTGACGCCGTCCTCCGGCTGCGGCACGGCTTCCGGCTGCTCGTCCAGCGCCTTGAGGATCAGCTCCGCGCCGATTTTCGCCAGGGCGTCATGCAGCTCCGGCGTGGTGGTGGTCGCGGTGATGGGGGTGCTGCCCTTGAGCAGCATGGGGCCCGTATCCAGCCCTTCCTCCATCCGCATGATGGTCACGCCGCTTTCGGTATCGCCTGCGAGGATCGCGGCCTGGATCGGGCCCGCGCCGCGCCAGCGGGGCAGGAGGGAGGCATGGATGTTCAGGCAGCCGCGCCGGGGCGCGTCGAGCATCGCGGGCGGCAGGATGAGGCCATAGGCGGCCACGACGGCCACATCGAGGTCCAGCGCCCGGAAGGCTTCGTGCTGCGCCACGTCCTTCTTCACGCGCGCGGGGGTGCGGACTTCGAGGCCCAGTTCGAGGGCCGCGCGATGCACGGGGCAGGGCGTTTCTTTCTGCCCACGGCCGGCCGGGCGGGGCGGCTGGCAGTAGACGGCGAGGATCTCATGCCCCGCCTCATGCAGGGCCCTGAGCGCGCCCACGGAGAAATCGGGGCTGCCCATGAAGGCGATGCGCAGGCGGGTCATGGCCGTCAGTCCTTCCGCTTCTGCTCCTTGGCGAGCTTGCGCATGATCATGTTGCGCTTGAGCGCCGAGAGATGGTCGACGAAGAGCACGCCGTTCAGGTGGTCTATCTCGTGCTGGATGCAGGTGGCGAGCAGGCCGTCGGCCGTGAGCTGCTCCTTCTTCCCGCTCAGGTCCTGGTAGCGCACCGTGACCACGGCCGGGCGCGTCACCTCGGCGAATTGCTCCGGCAGCGAGAGGCAGCCTTCCTCATAGGTGTTCAGCTCCTGGCTCACGCTGACCACCTCGGGGTTGATCATCACGAGCGGGCCGGGGCTGCCTGCCTTCTGGATATCCACCACGACCATGCGCAGGCCCACATTCACCTGCGGCGCGGCCAGGCCGATGCCGGGGGCCTTGTACATGGTGGCCAGCATCTTGGGCGCGAGCGCGCGCACCGTATCCTCGTCGCCGGGGCCGACGGGCTTGGCCTTGGCCTTCAGGATCGCCGAGGGGGCGATCACGATGGGTAGCAGCAGGGCAGGGTCGATCCGCTCGGCCGCCTGAGGGGAGGTTTCGTTGGAGGAGGTATCGTCGGGCGCGCTCATGAGGCCGGGCATGTAGCGGTGCGCGCCCCCCCTTGCAATGGCCGTGCAGTCCCACGAAATTGAGGGGGCGCCAGGGTGCTTCGGGCCCGGGCGCGGTTCTCGCTCGCGACAGAGGAGACGATGAGAGACATGTCACGCCCTTCGCCTTTCGGTTCCCCGCTTTTCCTGGGCTTCGACCACCTCGAGCAGATGCTCGACCGGGTGCAGAAGAATGCCGAGGGCTATCCCCCCTACAATATCGAGCAGACGGGCGAGAACCGGCTGCGCATCACCCTCGCGGTCGCGGGTTTCTCCATGGAGGACCTGCAGGTCACCCACGAGGATACGCAGCTCGTCATTCGCGGCCGGCAGCGCGAGGAGCAGGAGGGGCGGGTCTTCCTCCACCGGGGCATCGCCTCCCGGCAGTTCCAGCGGGCCTTCGTGCTCGCGGAGGGGATCATAATCGAGGGGGCTTGGCTGGATAACGGGCTGCTGCATGTGGAACTGCGGCGCCCGCAGCCCGAGGTGAGGGTGAAGACCATCCCCATCGATGCCCGGGGTGCCCGGCCCGCCGCGGCCCCCATTTTCGACGGCCTGCCGCCACGGCGCTGAGGCCTCACGAAACCCTTTACCGCGCCCGCGCCTTTTAAGGGCAGACGCGGTTACCATGCGGAGGTTCTGATGAACGACGCTTCCAATACCGCCAATGTGCGGGACGTCCTGAGCAAGCTGAGCCCTGCCGATTGGGCCCGCTTCGGGGCCGACCAGATCGCCTATATGCGCCCCGAGATGCAGGATGGGCACGAGGGGATCGCGATCTACGCGGCCGATGGCACCAAGATCGGCGAGGCCCCGGATATGGGCCTGGCTGTCGCGGCCATCCGCGAACACTCGATGATGCCCGCCCTGGTGCATTGAGCCAGGCGCACTGAGGCGACGGCGCCGCAAGAGGCGCCGCCCTTTCAGTGCTCAGACGGCGCTGGCGATGGCCTTGCCCATTTCCTCGGTCGAGGCCGTGCCGCCAATATCGGGCGTGCGGGGCCCTTCCTTGAGCACCGTCTCGATGGCGCGGACCACGGCCTCGCCGGCTTCCTTATGCCCCAGATGCTCCAGCATCATCGCGCCGGACCAGATCTGGCCGATGGGGTTCGCGATTTTCCGCCCATAGATATCCGGCGCCGAGCCATGCACGGGCTCGAACATCGACGGAAAGTCCCGCTCGGGATTCAGATTGGCCGAGGGGGCGATGGCGATCGTGCCGGTGCAGGCCGGGCCCAGATCCGACAGGATATCGCCGAAGAGATTGGAGGCCACCACCACGTCGAACCGCTCCGGGTAGCGCACGAAATGCGCGGCCAGGATGTCGATATGGAACTGGTTGGTCTTCACGTCCGGATACTGGGCGGCCATTTCCTGGAAGCGCTTGTCCCAGTAGGGCATCGAGATGGAGATGCCGTTGGACTTGGTGGCCGAGGTCACCGTCCGGGCCTTGCGCGTCTTCGCGATTTCGAAAGCATGGCGGAGAATGCGGTCCACCCCGCGCCGGGTGAAAACGCTGTTCTGGATTACGACCTCTTCCGGCGTATCCTCGAAGCTGATGCCGCCCGAGGCCGAGTATTCACCCTCGTTGTTCTCGCGCACCACCAGGAAGTCGATATCGCCCGGCACGCGGTTGCGCAGCGGGGATTCGATGCCCGGCATCAGGCGCACGGGGCGGATATTGGCATATTGCTGAAAGCCCCGGCGGATGGCGATCAGCAGGCCCCAGAGCGAGATATGGTCCGGCACGCCGGGGAAGCCCACCGCGCCGAGGAAGACGGCGTCATGGTGCTTGATCTGCGCCAGCCCGTCCTCCGGCATCATGCGGCCGTGCTTGAGGTAATAGTCGCAGCTCCAGGGCAGCTCGTCCCAGTCGAATTCGATGCCGAATTTGGCCGCGGCGGCCTCGAGCACGCGGATGCCTTCGGGCACCACCTCCTTGCCGATGCCGTCGCCTGCGATGGTCGCGATCTTGTAGCGGGCCATGGGTCCGTTCCTTCCAACTGTATGAGCCGCTTCTAGACCCAGTGGAAAGCGTGCAGAATGGCGCTCGATGGAACGCCATTCATGACTGATCGTGCATAATCTCCTCGATCTCGACGACCTCCGGCTTTTCGTGACGGTGATCCATGCCGGGAGCATGGGGCGGGCCGCGACGGAGCTTGGCCTCTCGCCCTCGGCGGTAAGCAAGCGGCTCTCGCTGCTGGAGGCGCGGCTCGGGGTGGTGCTGATGCGGCGCACCACGCGGCGCCTGTCGCTGACCGAGGCGGGGGAGACGGCCTTCCGGTGGGCGCAGCATCTCCTCGCCGCGGCGAGCGACATGGCGCAGGAACTGGCCCCCGGCGGCGCCCTGCGCGGCCTGCTGCGGGTGAGCGCCAGTTCCGGCTTCGGGCGCAATCACGTCGCGCCCGTGCTTTCCGACTTCGCCGCCCGGCACCCGGAGGTGGAGGTGCGGCTGGAGGCGCTGGACCGACCGGTGGACCCGGCGGCCGAGGGAATCGACGTGGATATCCGCATCGGCGGCACGCGGGAACCGCATCTGCATGCCCGCCGCCTCGCCGCCAATCGCCGTGTGCTCTGCGCCGCGCCGGCCTATCTGGCGGCGCATGGGCGGCCGCTGCGCCTCGCGGACCTCACGCGGCACCGCTGCCTCGTCATCCGCGAGCGGGACCAGCCGGTGGGAACCTGGCGGCTGGAAGGGCCGGAAGGGGTGGAGGCGGTGCGGGTGCGGGGCTCGCTCTCCACCAATCTCGGCGAGATGGCGCATCAATGGGCGCTGGATGGGCACGGTATCGTGCTGCGCTCCTTCTGGGACGTGGCCGAGAATCTGCGCGCCGGGCGGCTGGAGCGCGTGCTGCCCGGCCATTGCCAGGAGGCGGATGTCTGGGCGGTCTATCCCACCGGCCTCTCCCGCCTGCCGAAAGTCGAGGCATTCCTGGGGCTGCTGGTCGCGCATCTCGCGCGGTTGGAGGCCTAGCGGCCGTTGCGCCCCTGGCCCCGCTGCCCCAGCATGCGGCGTCCAGTTCGAAGAGGATCGCCGTGAGCCAGATCATCCATCGCATGCTGCGCAAGGATCCGCCCCTGGCCGTGGGCGGGCAGGGCATCTGGCTGCGGGACGCGCGGGGGCGGGAGATCATCGACGGGTCCGGCGGCGCCGCCGTCGCCTGCCTCGGCCATGGCCATCCGGTGGTGATCGAGGCCATCAAGGCGCAGGTGGACAAGCTCTGCTACGCCCATACGAGCCTCTTCTCCTGCGAACCGGCCGAGGAACTGGCCGAGGAGCTGGTGGGGCACAAGCCGGGCGGGCTGAGCCATGCCTATTTCGTCTCCTCCGGCTCCGAGGCCATGGAGGCGGCGCTCAAGCTGGCGCGGCAGTATTTCCTCGAGATCGGCCAGCCGGAGCGCACTAAGGTGATCGCGCGCCGGCAGAGCTATCACGGCAATACGCTCGGCGCCCTGGCGCTGGGCGGCAATGCGGCGCGGCGTGAGCCCTATGCGCCGCTGCTGGCCGATGCCTTCAGCCATGTCTCACCCTGCTACCCCTATCGCGACCAGCGCGATGGGGAGAGCGATGCCGATTACGTCGAGCGCCTCGCCGAGGAGCTGGAAGACGAATTCATGCGCCTGGGCCGCGACAAGGTCATGGCCTTCTGCGCCGAGACGGTGGTGGGGGCGACGCTCGGCTGCGCCACCGCCCTGCCGGGCTATTTCAAGGCCATGCGAGAGGTCTGCGACCGCTACGGCGCGCTGCTGATCCTCGATGAGGTGATGAGCGGCATGGGCCGCACCGGCACGCTCCATGCCTGGGAACAGGAGGGCGTCTCGCCCGATATCCAGGCCATCGCCAAGGGGCTCGGCGGCGGCTACCAGCCCATCGGCGGCATCCTGGCCGGGGAGAAGGTGGTGAAGGCGCTGCGCGACGGCTCCGGCACCTTCAAGCACGGCCATACCTATCAGGCGCATCCCGTGGCCTGCGCGGCGGCGCTGGCCGTGCAGCAGGTGATCGAGCGCGACGGGCTGCTCGCCAATGTCCGCGCGCGGGGCGAGCAGATGGAGGCGCTGCTGCATGAGCGCTTCGGCAATCACCGCCATGTCGGCGACATTCGCGGACGCGGCCTCTTCTGGGCGATCGAGCTGGTGCAGGACCGCGCGGGCAAGACCGTCTTCGACCCTGCCCTGGCCGTGAACGAGCGGGTCAAATACGCCGCCCTCGAACGCGGCCTCGCCTGCTACCCGATGGGCGGCACCATCGACGGCAAGCGGGGCGACCACGTGATCCTCTCGCCGCCCTATATCAGCAGCGAGGACGAAGCGGTGATGATGGTCGACCGCCTCGCGGGCGCGGTGGAGGATGTGCTGGCGCGTCTCTGACGTTGCAGCGGCTGCAACGAGACACCGTTCCGGATAAAAATATCGCTGACAGCATCGGGAATCTTTCGGAGAGCGGCTGGTCAGGCCGCTTTCTTTGTGACGTCATGCTCGAAGATCCGGCCCCTTCGCCCCGAGGCGAAGGCAACGAAAAACGGGTCCGATGTCGCCGGCCTTCGAAAACGACCGTTTGCAAGGCAGCCCACATGAACGTCCCGCGGAGCTTGCTGACCCGCCGCCATTGTCTCGCTTTCGCCACCGCTTTGGCCATGCCGCGCCTGGTCCGCGCCCGGGCGGCCTTCCCGACCCATCCCGTGCGCATGATCGTCCCGGCCGCCGCCGGAGCCGGGCAGGACATCCTGGGCCGCGTCGTCGCCCAGGGCCTGAGCGAGATCTGGGGGCAGGGCGTGGTCGTGGAGAACCGCGTCGGCGCGGGCGGCACCATCGGCTCCGACGCCATCGCGAAAGCACCGGCCGACGGCTATGTCCTCGGCGTCATCAACTCCTCCTCCATGGCGATCTCGCCGGCGCTGATGCCGAGCGTGCCCTACGACCCGGCCACCTCCTTCACCCCGCTCGGCCTCGGCTGCTCCAATGACTGCGCCCTGGTGGTGCGGGCGGATTCGCCCTTCAAGAACGTCGCCGACGTCACCAAGGCGGCGAAGGACCGGCCGGGGCACCTGACCTGGGCCTCCGCCGGCAGCGGGAGTTCCACCCATATGGCGGGCGAGCTCTATACGATGAGCGCCGGGGTCGAACTGGTGCATGTGCCCTATCGCGGCTCGCCGCCCGCCGTCACGGCGCTGCTGGCCGGGGAGGTGGATCTCAGCTTCCTCACCATCAATTCGGTCCTGCCCGGGATAAGCGGCGGCCAGCTTCGCGCCCTCGCCTCCACGGGCCGCACGGCGGACCCGCTGCTGCCCGGCGTGCCGAGCTTCGCCGAGGCGGGCTACCCCGCCTATGAGGCGAGCGGTTGGCTCGGCTTCGCGGGGCCTGCGGGCATGGCGCCCGCGCTGGTCGCGAAAATCAGCGGCGATATCCGCAAGGTCACCACCAGCGAGAGTTTCAAGCAGGCCATCCTGCGCTCGGGCATGCTGCCGATGAATTCGAGCGCCGAGGAATTCCGCGACTTCATGAAGACCGAGATCCCGAAATGGCGGGAGATCGTCCAGAAATCCGGCGCGAAGCTCGATTGAGCGCCGCAGGGGAAACGCGCAGATGAACCCGACACGTCCCACCATCGCCGGCACGCGGCATGCGATTTCCGCCGGCCATTACCTCGCCTCCGCGGCGGGTTTCGCCATTCTCGAGGCGGGCGGCAATGCGGTGGATGCCGCCTGCGCCGCCGGTTTCGCGCTCGGTGTGCTGCAGCCCGACATCGTCAGCATCGCAGGCGTGGCGCCCATCGTGATCCGCCTCGCCGATGGCAGCATCGAGACCATCGCCGGGCTCGGGCCATGGCCGAAAAGCATCCCGCGTGATCTCTTCAGGGAGAAATACGAGGGCAAGATGCCGCCGGGCGTGTTGCGCACCGTGGTGCCCGCCGCCCCCGATGCCTGGATCAGCGCGCTCGCCCGCCATGGCACCATGAGCTTCGCCGATATCGCGACGCCCGCCATGCGCTTCGCGGGCGAGGGCTTCGCGACCTATCAGCTGCTCGCCGCCAATATCGCGAAGAACCTCAAGGGCTATCAGCGCTGGCCGCAGAATGCCGCCGTCTTCCTGCCCGGCGGCGCGCCGCCCAAGGTGGGCGAGAAATTCGTGCAGGCCGATCTGGCGAAGAGCATCGCCCATATGATCGATCAGGAGAAAGCCGCCGCCCATAAGGGCCGCGAGGCGGGGCTCCAGGCGGCGCGGGATGCCTTCTACAAGGGCGACCTGGCGCGCGAGATCACGGCCTTCCAGGCGCGCGAGGGCGGCTATCTGACCATGGAGGACATGGCGGCCTATCGCTCGTCCATCCTGGCGCCGACGGCGACGGTATGGCGCGGCCACACGCTCTATACCTGCGGCGCCTGGTGCCAGGGGCCGGTGCTGGCCGAGGCGCTGCTGCTGGTGGAGAAGGCAGGGCTCGACGGGCTCGCGCATAACTCGCCCGCGTATCTGCACCTGCTCGCCGAATGCCTGAAGGCGGCCTTCGCGGATCGCGAATACCATGTCGGCGACCCGGATTTCGTGAAAGTGCCGTTGGAGGAAATGCTCTCCCCCGCGCATATCGCGCGGCGCGTGGCGGGCATCGACCGCGAGCGCGCGCATCCCGGCATGCCGGAGCGCCTCATCGGCCTGGGCGAGAATGCGAACCCCGAGGCCTCGAAGGAATTCGAGCCGCCGATCGAGGCTGGAACCTCCTATGTCGCCGTGGTCGATCGCTGGGGCAATGCCGTCTCCGCCACGCCCTCCGACGGGTCCTGGACCGGGCCGCTCGTGCCGGGCACGGGGCTCATGGTCTCGGGCCGCGGTTCGCAGAACCGGGTCGATCCCGCGCATCCCGCTGGTTACGCGCCCGGCAAGCGCCCGCGCCTGACGCCGAGCCCCGCGCTGATCGAACTGGCCGATGGCGGCGTCATGCCCTTCGGCACGCCGGGCAATGACGTGCAGCCCCAGGCCATGCTCCAGGTGCTGCTGAACCTGCTGCATTTCGGCATGGAACCGCAGGCGGCCATCGAGGCGCCGCGTGTCGCCACCTATGCCTTTCCCTCCTCCTCCTCGCCGCATGACTATTTCCCGGGGCGCCTCTCGCTGGAGGGGCGCATCCCGGCCGAGACCAAGGCGGCCCTGGCGGCCAAGGGCCATGTCATCGCGGATTGGCCGGACTGGACTTCCGTGGCGGGCTGCGTGGAACTGGTGAGGACCGAGCCGAAAACCGGGCTGATCAGCGCGGCGGCGGACCCGCGCAGGCCGGCTTATGCGATAGCGATCTAGAAAAAGTCCGGGGAAGGAATTCCCCGGGCCCCATCTTTTTTCTGGCTACTTGAGGCTGCGTACGGCGGCTTCGGTGGTGCTTGCAACCGCCAGCCAGCCCGACTTGTCATTCGGCGTCTCGGAAAAATCCAAGGGCGCGCCGATCACCAGCCGCAGGCGGCCGGGCTTGGGGAATTTGGCGGTCGCGGGCCAGGCCTCATAGGCGCCCTCGAGATAGCAAGGCACCACCGGCACCGGCGAGCCCGCCACCATCGCGCCGATACCGGGCAGGAACCGTCCCATCTCCCCGCTGCGCGTCCGCGTGCCCTCGGGGAAGAGGATGAAGACCAAGCCATCCTCCGCCAGCCGCGTGCGGAAGGTGTTGAGATCGCCCGCGCTCGTCTTCTTCCGCCAGACCGGCAGCGCGTTGATCGCCAGCGCCGCGAAGGCCGAGCTGCGCGTCGAGGTGAAGAACGTATCGCCCGCCGCCAGCGAAAAGGCGCAGCGCGCGGCCCGGCCTTTCAGCACCGCCCCCAGCGTCAGCGCATCGAGATGGCTGGCATGGTTGGCGACCATCACGAAGGGCGGTTCGGCCGGCAGGTTTTCCGCGCCCACCACTTCGAGCTTGTGGAACCAGCGAAGATAGCGCCGCACCAGCCCGCGCCAGGCCCGCTGCACCAGGGCGCCCCGGAAGCCGACCTCGCGCTGATGGCTGCGCAGCCGCGCGAGCGGCGAAAGCTCCACATCGCGCCCCGGCCGAAGCTCCCATTTCATCGGCTCAGCCCCCGGTGATCACGCGCGTCGGCTGCGTCAGCCCGAAGCCGACGAAATAGCCGACGAGGTGGAAGATGGCCGGTGCCACCAGCAGCATCGAGTTGAACCGGTCCATGATGCCGCCATGGCCGGGCAGGGCCGCGCCCATGTCCTTGATGCCGAGATCGCGCTTGATGGAGGAGAGCATCAGGTCTCCGCACTGGCCCGCGATGCTGACGATCATGCCCATCACGATCAGCCAGACCGGGTTCGCCATCGACGCGCCTACGAAGATCTTGGAGCCGATGAAGGCGACCAGCGCCGTGGTGGTGACGAGCGCGCCGACTGCGCCCGAGATGGTCTTGTTCGGGCTCGTATGCGGCAACAGCTTCGGCCCGCCGATGAGCTTACCGAAGGTGAAGGCCGCCACGTCATTCAGCGCGACGGCCGAGAGCAGCATCAGCACCAGCGGCCGGTAGCCCGGCTCATTGGCCATATAGCCGAGATGCGAGAGGCCCACGCCCAGCAGCATGAAGGCGAAGATCGCGAGCCCGTTGCGCTGGATATAGCCGCCCGGCCGGTCCGACGGGATGGTCGCGACGAGGATCACCACAACCGTCAGCGGCCAGAGCGCGACATAGAAGCCGTACCAATGGTCGAGCGCCGCGAAATTCACGGCGAGGATGCCGAGCGCGACGGTGGCGCTCGTCAGATACTCCCGGAACAGGCCCGTGGCGCGGGCGAATTCGCTGAGGCAGAGCAAGGAGAGGATGGTGACGGCGCCGATGGTCCAGACCCGGCCCGCGAGCACGGGGCCGAACATCAGCGGCAGCAGCACCAGCCAGGAGCCGTAGCGCAGCCAGAGTTCCCGGCGGAATTCCGGCGTGCCGCGCCCCAGCACGGTCATGCCGCCGATGACGAGGCCCGCGACGAGCAGCACGCCCGCCGCCGCCGCGACGATGCCGACGGTGACGGGGCTGGCGAAGGCGGTTTCCATCAGCGGCGCCCTCCCTGCTGCAGGGCGGCCGCGACGCGCATCAGGCGGCGCAGCGCGGTGAAGGCCGAGAGCAGCGTGATGACCACCAGCACCACCAGCGCCAGGTTCCAGGCGCCCCAGAAGGACCAGGAAGGCGGCGTGAAGCCCGACCAGACCCCGAGCGCGATGGAGAGCGCCATGCGCTGCTGCTTCGCCATGGGGCCGGAGAAATCGCTATACGCCCCAGCGCCCTTGCCGACGGCCCGGATATAGGCCGTCGCCACGGCGGCCAGCGAAGCGGCCATGCCCCAGGCGGGAGAGCCGGCAGCGATGCCGAGGCCGATCAGCACGGCCGTATCCGACACGCGGTCGGGCACCTCGTTATAAAGCTCGCCCACCGGGGAGGTGATGCCGCGCCCCACGGCCACCATGCCGTCGAACATATTGGCCAGCAGGCGCAGCAGCACGAAGAGCGCGCCGAGCAGCCAGAGCAGATTGGAGAGGGGGGGCGCCGTCCAGGCCGTGGCGGCGAAGGCCAGGCCCGCGAGCAGCCCCGCCACCATGCCCGCGATGGAAATGCCGTTGGGCGAGGCCTCGCGCCGGATCAGCCAATCGGCGATGGCGGCGCTGGCCTTGAGATTGCGCGCGGCGATGGGGCGCCGGTCACCTGTCTGGGTCATTCCCCAGTGTTACAGGGCGTTATTTCGCGCGCAAACCATGAGCACGCCCGAAATCAGGCGCGCTCACGGTGAGTTTGGGTCAGTGCTTCGTACCGCCGCCCGAAAGCTGCATGGCATAGTCGATCGCCTCGATGAGGCTGGTTTCGCTCGCGATGCCCTTGCCGGCGATGTCGAAGGCCGTGCCGTGATCGACCGAGGTGCGGATCACTGGCAGGCCGAGGGTGATGTTCACGCCCGAGAGCGCGTCCCACTTGCCGGTCTCGGGGTTCACGTGGAAGCCGAGCAGCTTGACCGGGATATGGCCCTGGTCGTGATACATGGCGACCACGGCGTCATACTGCCCGGCACGGAGCTTCACGAAGACGGTATCGCCGGGGACGGGGCCGAAGAGGTTGTAGCCCTCCTTGTTCATCGCCTCGATGGTCGGCGCGGTGATCTCGATATCCTGCCGGCCGAAGAGGCCGCCTTCGCCCGCATGCGGGTTCAGGGCCGCCAGGGCGATGCGGGGCTTCTCGATGCCCATATTCAGCAGCGCCTGCTGGGTGAGGCCCACGACGTAGCGGATGCGCTCCGGCGTCAGCTTCTTGGGCACGTCCTGCAGGGCGATATGGGTGGTGATGTGGCTCACGCGCATATTGCCGTGGGCGAGCATCATGACGGAGCCCTTCGCACCCGTCAGCTCGGCCAGCATGTCGGTATGGCCCGAATAGTGATAGCCCGCGAGGTTCAGGGCTTCCTTGTTCAGCGGCGCGGTGACGATGCCCTGGATGCGGTTGCTCATCGCGAGCTTCACGGCCTGCTCGATCGCCAGATAGGAGAAGCGGCCGGCCTCGGGGGCGATGACGCCCAGCTCGACCGGGGCCTTCTCCTCGCCGGCGGGGAGGATGCCGAGCGTGGGGAACTCGCCCTCGGCCGTGGTGGGCGCGAATTCCACCGGCAGGCCCATCTGGGCCTGGGCGCGCTTCAGGGCCGAGGCATGGCCGATGACCAGCAGCTTGAACTCACCGGCGGCGAGGCGCGGGGCAAGCTGATGGGCGGCCTTGACGATGATCTCCGGGCCGATGCCGGCGGGGTCACCCATGGTGATGGCGAGGACGGGCTTCTGGCTCATGGCATGGCCTCCGACGAGGTTGGCGCGGCGAGGTCGCGCAGCAGGGTAATGGCACCGAAGGCACCGGATTTCGAGACGACCCGGACACCGTCCCACCGCCCGCCGACGAGGCGCGAGGTGGGAACGCCGGGGAGAAGCTGGCCATCGACGGCGAGCGACGCGGCGCCGAGATAGTCCGCGAGGCCGCGCAGCGTCTCGCCGCCCGCCACGACCAGCGTGCCGGGGCGGGGCAGGCCCTCGATGGCGGCGGCGAGGCAGGCCTCGATCCGGGCGGCGGCCTCGGCGCGGGGCAGGCCGGGCGGCAGGTCGGCCACCACCATCGCGGCACCATGGCGCTCCAGATGGGCCGTGATGCGCGCGGGCTTGTCGGCCGCATGTTCGGGCAGGCGCAGCAGGGCGGGGCCCGCGGCGGCGAGCTGGGCCGTCGTCACCGGATGATCGGTGCCGAAAAGGCCGAGGACGGGGCCCGGCAGGTCCGGCTTCGGCGGCGGGCTGCCGGCCAGCGCGCCCGCGAGCCCGGCGGTGCCGCACCAGAGCACCGCGCCGGGCAAGGAGCGGCCGGCCTCGACGATGGCGGCGAGATCGGCCTCGGTCTCCGCATCCCAGAGCGAGACGCCATCGGGCGCCTTGTCGCCGGGCTTGGCCAGCGTGACGGGGATGCCCAGCGCGCCGAGGCGGGCGGCGAGATCCACGCCCGTGTCATGCCATTCGCCATCGCGCAGGAAGAACTGGCGGCCGCCGCGCGTGGCGCGCCCCTGGGCGGGGAAGGCGGGGGCGATGATGGCGTGGGGCAGACTCCCGGCTTTGAAGGTGGCCGCGATTTCCACCGCCTCATGCCCGCGCAGCAGGCTGTCGAGCTTGCGGAAGGCGAGGCCGGACAGGGCGGGCGCCATGGCGGCGGCGCGCTCGGCGGCCGTCTCGGCGCTGCCCTCGCGGGTCGAGGCATCCAGCGTGGCACGGAGCGGGAGGGTTTTGGGGTCGGCGGCGAGGGCGGCCTCGCCCCAGAGGCAATGAATGGCGCCCCCGAGCCCGACGAACTGCGCGGCGGCGTCCAGCGCCCCGGTGAGGTCATCGGCGATCAATCTCAGCGCGGTCATGCCTGTCGTTTCCCGTGAACGGGGCTGCCCCCGTCGCGGCGGACCATGCTTGCCTGGCGATTTGTTGTCAAGTTGTTGGGCTCGGGCGGGCGGTCACCTGGCCGCTATCGGCGTTTTTCTGGCCTTTGCGGGGCTGCGGCTGCTTGACATCTGCACCCCGGGTCGTGACAACCTGTCAATAATGACAACGCCCCAGAACAACATCTCGGGTCGCGATTCCCGCATGATCGCCCGGCTGCGCCCGCCCACCCTGGTGGATAGCGTGCATGAGCAGCTTCTGGCCGGGATCATGGGCGGGGAATTCCCCGCCGATACGCGCCTGCCGAGCGAGCATGACCTCGCCGCGCGCTTCGACGTGTCGCGCCCGATCGTTCGCGCCGCTTTGGAGCGGCTGCGCAAGGCGGGGCTGATCCAGTCGCGGCAGGGGGCGGGGAGTTTCGTGAAGGCGGTGGTCGAGCGCCGGGCGCTGGGCTTCGCGCCGGTCGAGACCATTGCCGATATCCAGCGCTGCTACGAATTCCGCATCGAGCTGGAGCCGGGGGCGGCCTCTCTCGCCGCGAGGCGCCGCAACCCCGCCGCCATCGAGGCGATCGAGACGGCGCTAGGCCTGCTGGCCGATGCGACGGACCGGCAGAAGCATCGCGAGGATGCCGATTTCGCCTTCCATCTCGCCGTCGCCGAGGCCTCGAACAACCACTATTTCAGCGCCTCCATGGCGGCGCTGAAGGACCATATCGCCGTGGGGATGAAGCTCCATGGCCTCTCGCTGCTGGGCCCGGCGCCCGCGCTGCGCGGGGTGTATGAGGAGCATGCGGCGATCTGCGCGGCCATCAAGGGCGGCGATGCGGCGACGGCGGAGAAGCTGATGCGCGAGCATCTGGTGGGCTCGCGGGACCGGCTTTTCGAAGGGCGGCTGCTCGATCTGTCGCTCTGAGGGCAGGCCTTGAGGGGCTCTGCCCCTCAAACACCCCGGCAGGGGGTACGACCCCCTGCACCGCGATTACCAGGTAATGGATTTCCAAAGGCCTCAGGCCTTTGGTGGGGGTAAAGGGGGCAAAGCCCCCTTCATTTCACCCTTCCAGCTTGATCCCCCGCGCCTCGATCACGTCTTGCCAGCGCTTGGTCTCGACGGCGATCTTCGTCGCGAAATCATCGGCGGTGGAGACGACGGCCGTGGCGCCCAGTTCCGCGAAGCGTTCCTTCGTGGCGGGCATGGCCATCATTTCCTGGATGGACTTCGACAGTGTCTCGATGATCGGCTTGGGCGTCTTGGCCGGGGCCAGGAAGCCGTGCCAGGCGGTCGCCTCGAAGCCCGGCAGGAACTCGCTGACGGCGGGCAGGTTCTTGTCGAAATCCGCGCGCTGCGGCGTCGCCGTGGCCAGGAAGCGCAGCTTGCCTTCCTTCGCATAGGGCAGGATCAGCGGGACGTTGTCGAAGGTCAGCTCGACGGTGCCGGAGAGCAGGTCGGGCACCATCTGGCTCGAGCCGCGATAGGGCACATGCACCATGCTGACGCCGGCCATCTGCTGGAACAGCTCGGCCGCGAGATGCTGGCTGGTGCCGACACCGGCGGAGCCGTAGGTGACCTGGTCGGGCTTGGACTTCAGATAGGCGATCAGCTCCGGCACCGTCTTCGCCGGGATCTTGCCCGGGTTCACGGCCAGCACGTTCGGCACGGTCGCGATTTGCGAGATCGGCGCCAGATCCTCGACCTTATAAGTGATGGTGGCCTTGGAGAGGATCGGGTTGATGGCGAGCGACGAGGTCGAGGCCAGGCCGATCGTGTAGCCGTCGGGATTGGCGCGGGCGAGCTGCGTGATGCCGACCATGCCGCCGGCGCCGCCGACATTCTCGACCACCACGGGGCGGCCCAGGCTGGTGCGCAGGTGCTCGGCGACGAAGCGGGCGAAGATATCGGCCGTGCCGCCGGCCGCGAAGGGCACGATCATGCGGATCGGGGCGTTCGGATAGGCGCCCTGCGCGAAGGCGTCACGCGCAATGAAGGGCAGGGCGAGGCTGGAGCCCAGCAGGGTGCGGCGGGTCGTATTCATTGGTATTTCCTTCGATGGACGTCGTGAGGCGGTGCTTCAGGCGACGGGCAGCACCTTGCCGGGGTTCATGATGTCGAGCGGGTCCATCAGCGCCTTGATGCGGCGCATGAGGGCGATCTCGGCCGGATTGGCGACGCGGCCGAGCCGCTCGCGATTGGTGATGCCGATGCCATGCTCGGCGCTGATGGCGCCGCCGAGTTCCATGGTGACGTCATCGACGGCGAGGCTGATGGCCGCGGCGCGCTTCTTGACGTTCTCGGCGCTGTCGGTGCCGTCGCGGTTGATGATGCCCAGCACATGCATATTGCCGTCGCCGATATGGCCATGCATCACCACCAGGGCTTCCGCGTCCACCGAGGCGATGCGCTCTTCCGCGCGGGTCACGAAATCGGCCACGGCGGCGAGCGGCACGGCGCTGTCGTGGGAGACGACATAGCCCTCCTTCTTGCCCGCCTCGGAGACCGAGTGGCGGATGCGCCAGAGGCTCTCGGCCTGGGCTTCGCTGGAGGCGAGGATGGCATCCTCGATCAGGCCCTTCTCCAGGCCCTCGCCGAGCAGGGCTTCGAGCGCGCCGTCGAGATCGGTGCTTTCCAGCGTGTCCGACAGTTCGATCAGCGCATACCAGGGCAGGGTCAACTCGAAGGGGATGCCCACGTCGGGCACATGCTTCTTGATGATCTCGACCTGCGGCTTCGACATGGCCTCGAAGCTACTGATGCGGTCGCCGATCGCGCCGCGGGCGATGGCGAGCAGCGAGCAGACGGCCTCGATGGAAGGCGCCATGGCCAGCGCCACGGCGCGCTTGCGCGGGCGGGGGAAGAGCTTCAGCACCGCGCCGGTAATGATGCCCAGCGTGCCCTCGGCGCCGAGGAAGAGCTGCTTGGTATCGATGCCCGTGCTGTCCTTGCGCAGCGCCGTCATGCCGTCGAGCAGCGTGCCGTCGGGCAGCACCACTTCGAGCCCGAGGCAGAGTTCGCGCATGGTGCCGTAGCGCAGGACGGCTGTGCCGCCCGCGTTGGTGGACAAGTTGCCGCCGATTTGACAACTGCCCTCCGCACCCAGACTCAGCGGGAAGAGGCGCCCGGCCTCCTCGGCGGCCTGCTGCACCGTCTGCAGGATGCAGCCGGCATCGACGCTGATGGAATCCCCGAGCGGGCTGATGGAGCGGATGCGGTTCAGCCGGTCGAGGCGGAGCACGATGGCCTTGCGGCCCTCCTCCATCGGCGTGGCGGCGCCGCACATGCCGGTATTGCCGCCCTGGGGCACGAGGGCGATCTTGTTTTCAGCGCAGTAGCGGACGACCGCCGCCACTTCCTCCGGCGAGCCGGGCTTCACCACCGCATCCGCGCGGCCATGATAGCGGCCGCGCCAATCGACGACATAGGGCTCAACATCCCCATCCGGGCCGATGACGTTGCGGGCGCCAATGAGGGCGGAGAGATCGTCGATCAGCGACACGGATGTTTCCTCGGGCGACTCTCTTGGAAGAGACGCTTGTTCGATTGGACGGAACTTGTCCGATGAGTTGATAAGGATGTCTGTGGGATTGTCAATCATCCGGCGGTTGGGTGTGCGAAGCATGGCCGGCGATGCGTTAACAAAACGAAAAAGGCACGCCGGTCGGCGCGCCTTTCGATTCTGTCAGCGATGGTGCGAAGCTGGCGTTCAGGCCGTTGCGGCAGGCGCCAATTCGCTATCCGCCGGCTTTTCCAGCGTTTCCCAGAGCGGTTCCTTAATTTTTTTCAGGAAGGCGGCATGGGCTTCGAGTTCGGCGGCACTCGGGACGATGGGGCGGGGCGTGCGCGGGCGGGTGAGGCCCTGGACCGTGGCGATGACCGGCCCGTTCGACGCGCCGCCGCCGGCATTGGCGGCCAGCATGAGCCCCGGCTGCCGGCCGCCCATCAGCTCCAGATAGACCTGCCCGAGCAGCAGCACGTCGAGCAGCGCGTTATGCGAGGTGCGCATCGAGTTATCGATACCGAAGCGGCGGCAAAGCGCGTCGAGGCTGTTGGGCAGGCCGGGGAAGCGCTTCTTCGCCAGTTCGAGCGTGTCGATCATGCGGCTGCGCGGCAGGCGGGGCACGCCGCAGCGGTCGAATTCGGCATCCATGAATCCGAAGTCGAAGGGCGCGTTATGGGCGATCAGCGGATCATTGCCGATGAAGTCGAGGAAGCCCTTGATCACTTCCGCGAATTTCGGCTTCCCCGCCAGCATCTCGCGCGTCATGCCATGGACGCGCGTGGCCTCCTCGGGGATGTCCCGCTCGGGGTCGATCAGCACGTGATACTTCTCGCCCGTGGGCATGAGATTCACGAGCTCGATCGCCGCGATCTCGATCACGCGGTCGCCCTTGAAGGGCTCCAGGCCAGTGGTTTCCGTGTCGAAAACGAGTGCGCGAGTCATGATTCCTGGCTCTCAGGTGCCGGGCCGCAGGGTGCGCGATGCAGCGGGAAAAGTCATCGGGTGAGATCGAGCATCAGCCGCCTGATGGCCGCCTGGGTGGTGTGTCGGTTGAGGCCGGTGCCGATCACATGATCCGCCAGGCGGCGCTTGACGGCATCGGGCGTCTGGCGCGCGCGGATGGCGGCCAGGCGCTCCTCCGTCATGCCTGGGCGGCTCAGCACCCGGCGGCGCTGGACCTCGGCGGGAGCCGAGACGGTGACGATGCGGTCGAAGCGCCGGGCCTTGCCGCGGCGCGGGCGGCGCAGGGCCGGCGGGGGCACCCGCGGCATGGTCTCGAAGAGCAGCGGAATGTCGAGCAGCACCACGCGCTTGCCCGCGCGCCGATGCCGCGCCAGGAACCGCGCCTCCGCCCGGCGGACCAGGGGATGCACGATGCCCTCCAGCCGCTTCAGCGCCTGGGGATTGCCGAGCACCAGCCGCCGCAACGCCTCGCGATCCACCCGGCCATCGCGCGTGCTGCCGGGAAAGGCGGCCTCGATGGGTGCCACGGCCTCGCCACCCTTGGCCTGGAGGCGATGCACCGCCGCATCGGCGTCGAAGACCGGCACGCCGAGGCGGCGGAACATCGCGGCGGCGGTGGACTTGCCCATGCCGATCCCGCCGGTGAGGCCGAGGACGATCATGGGGCCTATCGCTTCGGAATGTCGCTCGCCACGAAATCCCGCAGCTCGGCATCGACGGCAGGGTCGGTGCCGAACCAGGCGGAGAAGCCGGGGCGGGCCTGATGCAGCAGCATGCCGAGCCCATCCACGGCCACGAGCCCGCGCGCGCGGGCGGCGGCGAGAAGCGGCGTTTCCATCGGCACATAGACGATGTCGGAGACCACGGCATGGGCGGGCAGGGGGGCGAGGTCGATCTCGAGCGGGGGCTGGCCGCTCATGCCCAGGCTGGTCGTGTTCACCAGCAGGGCGGCCTCGGCCAGCGGCGCTGTCTCGGCCACCTCGATGGGGCCGCCGAGGTCCCGCGCCAGGGCCTCGGCGCGGGCGGTGTTGCGATTGACCAGGACGAGCCGGGGGCAGCCTTCATCCAACAGCCGGGCGGCGATGGCCCGCGCCGCGCCGCCCGCACCCAGCAGCACGGCCGGGCCCGCATCGGCGCGCCAGCCGGGCGCCTGCTCGCGGAGGGATTCGCAATAGCCCCAGCCGTCGGTATTGCTGCCGGTGATCTTGCCGTCCTTGAAGACCATGGTGTTCACGGCCCCGGCGCGTTTCGCGCTGGCTTCCACGATGTCACAGAGGGCGAAGGCGGCTTCCTTATGGGGGATGGTCACATTGGCGCCGCGGAAGCCCAGCGCCACCAGCCCGCGCACGGCGGCGGGAAAATTCGCGGGCTCCACCGGCAGCGGCACATAGGCGCCGTCGATCCCATAGCGCGCGAGCCAGTGGCCATGCAGCCGGGGCGAGCGGGAATGGGAGACGGGCCAGCCGAGCACGCCGGCCAGGAGGGCTTTTCCGGTAATCATGCCGCCTAGAAGCCCCAGGGCGGCCCGGCCGTCAATGCCGGGCCCCAGGTCTTCCCAGGTAGCTCCTGGGCAGCCTCTCAGGCGGCGGTTTTCGCCCCATCGGCGGCCGGGAGGCGGCCCACCTCTGTCAGTGTGCCCTTGTCGACGTCGTAATAGAGCCCGGCCAGCGTCAGCTTGCCCGATTCGACCGCCGCCTTGATCCAGGGGAAGGTCATGAGATTGTCGAGCGAGAGCTGAAGGCTCTCCTTCTCGCAGAGCCGGGCTACCTCGTCGCGATCCTCCGGATTGGCCGCCTTGGCGAAGGCGCGGTTGCGCGCCTCCACGGCGATGGCCATCCAGGGGCCGATGAAGTCGCCGCCCTGGGTCTCGGGCACGAAATCCACCAGGGCACGGATCCCGCCGCAGCGGGAGTGGCCGAGGATGACGACATTGGAGACGCCCAGCGCCGTGACCGCGTATTCGAGCGCGGCGGAGGTGCCGTGCGTATTGCCGTCGGGCGTATAGACCGGGACGAGATTGGCGATGGAGCGGCCGACGAAAAGCTCGCCGGGCCCGGCATCGAAAACCACCTCGGGCGTCACGCGGCTGTCGCAGCAGGCGATGACGCAGCTATGCGGCGCCTGGCCCTCCCGCGCGAGGCGGGTGAAGCGGCTGCGCTGCTGGCGCCACCGGGTGCGCCTGAATCGCTGATGACCCTCGAAAAGGTGAGAGAGGTCGCTGCTCTGCGGCGGGGGCTGATCGTCTGAAGCGCTCATGCCAAATCCGTACAAGAGGGTGATGTTTTTGTGCACTGCGAAAAAAGCAGCCCTCACAACAGGCCGATATAGGACACTGGTTGCCGGAGGGAAGGGAAATCTCGCTTTCTGATAGGAATTTTAGCTTGCAAATGTTCCTATTTTGTTCTTTTATTCCTGCTCCCTCTCCTGGGCAGCAAGGAGCCTCCCCCCAACCATGTTTCCAGGTCTCGAAACCCTTCTGGGCAGCCTGCTCGGCGGCGCTTTTCGCCTCGGGCAGGCGATTCTCGACGCGCGCGAAAAGCAGCGCGAAAGAGAACATGAGCATGACATGACGGCCCTTCAGGGCGACCTCGCCGAGCGCGCCGACGAGCGCCGGCTGAAGGAACTCGGCCTCGTCAACGCCTATCAATATGCGGGCCAGGAACTCTCGGCCGTGCAGGCCGGCGTGCAGGCCCAGGCCAGCGAGGCGCAGGCCGCGGGCGGCTGGGTCGCCTCGCTCTCGGCCTCGGTGCGGCCGATCGTCACCTATCTGCTGGTGCTCTTCTACATGGCCAACAAGGGCTCCGTGGTCGCCGCCTCCTGGCATAGCGGCGATCTCGCGAGCGCCTTCCTGCGCATCTACAGCGAGACGGATATGGCCCTCTTCTCCTCCATCCTGGGCTTCTGGTTCGTCGATCGCAGCCTGCGCCGGAAGGGGTCTCCCATTGGCTGAGCCCCTCATCTCCGACGTGAACGCCGAGACCCTGGCGCTGGTGAAGCGCTTCGAGGGCTGGGCCCGCGCCCTGAGCGACGGGCGCGCGGCGCCCTATCTCTGCCCCGCCGGCGTTTGGACGCTGGGCTGGGGCAGCACGCGCGGGCTCGACGGAAAGGCGGTGACGCCGGCGAGCGAGCCCGTCACCCCCGAGCAGGGCGAGAGCCTGCTGGCGCGGGACCTGGCGATGGCCGGGGCATCGGTGCGGCGGCTCGTGGGCGTGCCGCTCACGCCCGGCCAATACGGGGCGCTCTGTTCCTTCGTCTATAATCTCGGCGCGGGGCGGCTGAAGGCCTCCACCCTGCTCCGGCGCCTCAATGAGGGCGCCATGGACGAGGCGGCGGATGAGTTTCCTAAATGGGTCATGGCGGGCGGGCGCGTTCTGCCCGGCCTTCAGGCCCGGCGGCAGGCGGAGCGGGCGCTTTTCCTGACGGTGGAAGCGCCAAGGGTGGCGGCCGCCGAGGCTGCGGCCGTTGCTTCCCCGGGCCGCCTCGGCCGCTTCATGAGCGCCTTCCGTCGCGCGGCGGCCTAGGCGCGGATTGCCGAATGCTTGAGCCTGCCCATGTGACTGGGGCAGGCTCAGGTCTCGGTCGGAGGAGACAGGCGATGTTCGTGGATCTCGACGGCAACGGCCCCTGGCGGGAAGAGCCCGCGACGCCTCGCCTGACACCGGCGGCGCAGAAAGCGCTGGTCTGGGTCATCGCCGCCAATGCCCTGCTGCTGCTCATCGCCCCGATCGGCGGGGCGACGGTGGTTGAGGCGGTGATCGCGCTTTTTTTCTGAGGGCCTCTGTTTCAGGGGCCGCGCGGTGCCAGGGCGAGGCGCAGGCCGAAGCCGATGAGCGCCATGCCTGTGAGCCCGTCCATCATCCGCGACACGCCAGGCCGGCGCAGCACCCCGCGACCGACGCCGTCGCCCCGACCAGGATGGCGTTGATCGGGTCCATGGCCGATCAGCCCGCCGCCTGCGCGATGGCCGCGCCTATATCGGCCAGGGCGGCCTCGCGGATGGCGCCATCGGCGCTGCCTTCGGTCAGATAGGCCGCGACCAGGATCGGCGCCGCGCCGTCGGGCGGCCAGAGCAGGCCCACGTCGCTGCTGGTGCTGAAAGCGCTGGTGCCCGTCTTCTCGCCCGCGCGCCATCCAGCGGGCAGGCGGGCCTTGAGGCGGGCGTCGCCTGTCCGGTTCGCTTGGAGCCAGCCGATGAGGCTGCGGCGGCTCGCGGCGGAAAGCGCGTCGCCCTGCGTCAGCCGCTCGAGATGGCCGAGCATGGCGGCGGGCGTGGTCGTGTCCCGCGCATCGCCGGGGCGGGCCTCGTTCAGCGCGGTTTCGCGGCGATCCAGCCGGCTCACGCCGTCGCCCTGCTCGCGCATCCAGGCGGTGAGGCCTTCGGGCCCGTCCATGGCGTCGAAGAGGATATTGCCGGCGGTATTGTCCGAAAGCGTGATCGCCGCCTCGCAGATTTCCGCGAGGCTCATGCGCCCGCCCGCCCGCTTCTCCGTCACGGGGGAATAGGTGACGAGGCTCTCGCGTTGGATGGGGATCTCGCGCTCCAGCTTCTCCCGCCCCGCATCGACGCGCGAGAGCACGGCCGCCGCGGCGATCAGCTTATAGGTGCTGGAGAAAGGGAAGCGTTCCTCGGCGCGATAGAGCGCGCGGCGGCCCGTGGCGGTATCGAGCACGGCCACGCCCAGGCGGCCGCCGCGCTCGGCCTCGATCCGCGCGAAGCGGGCGGGCAGGGCGGCGAAGCCATCGGCGGCATAAGCACGGCTGCGGGTCGTGGCCAGGGAAAGCGCCGCCAGGGCGAGGAGGGGGCGTTTGCCGATCATGATGTTTCTCCGTGTGACAGCCGGAAGATGAGCGGCGCGGCCCCCTGCGGCAAACGATGGTTCTTTGCGGGAAACCCAAGATAAACTAATGGGTCTGGCCGTGAGCCTCTCCCATCTTCCCCTCAATGCCCTGCGCGCCTTCGAGGTCGCGGCCCGGCATCTCAGCTTCACCCGGGCGGGGTTGGAACTGCATGTAAGCCAGGCGGCGGTGAGCCAGCAGGTGAAGAGCCTGGAGGATATCCTGGGCGTGCCGCTCTTCCGCCGCCTGCCGCGCGGGCTGGCGCTGACGGCGGAGGGCGAGGCGCTGCTGCCGGTGCTCACCGACGCGTTCCGACGAATTTCCGCGACCATGGACCGCTTCGAGGGCGGGCGGCTGCGCGAGGTGCTGACCCTGGGCGCGGTGGGCACCTTCGTCACGGGCTGGCTGATCGGGCGGCTGCCGCAATTCCGCGCGGCGCACCCCTTCGTCGACCTGCGGGTGATGACCAACAACAACCGCGTCGATCTGGCGGGCGAGGGGCTGGACCTCGCGATTCGCTTCGGCGACGGCGCCTGGCATGGGACGGAGGCGATGCGGCTCTTCACCGCGCCCCTGGCCCCGCTCTGCGCGCCTGCCCTGGCCCGGCGCCTGCGGCAGCCGGCGGATCTGCTGCGGGAGGCGCTGCTGCGTTCCTACCGGCAGGACGAATGGCCGCGCTGGTTCGCGGCGCTCGACCTCGTGGCGCCGGCGGTACGGGGCTTCGTCTTCGATTCCTCGCTGACCATGGCGGAAGCGGCGGTGCAGGGCGCGGGCGTGGCGCTGCTGCCGGCCAGGATGTTCGAGCGCGATATCGCCCTTGGCCGGCTGGTGCGGCCCTTCGAGCCGGAGGTGACGCTGGGGGCCTATTGGCTCACCCGGCTGAAATCGCGGAAGGAGAGCCAGGCCATGGCCGCCTTCCGCGAATGGCTGGCGGGACAGCCTGAAGTCGCGGCCTCGGCGGGGCCATAACGAAAAAGGCCGGGCTTGGGGCCCGGCCTCGTCGCGTCACATGCCGCCGATATAGTTCGGCCCGCCGCCACCCTCGGGCGTGCACCAGTCGATATTCTGCGTCGGGTCCTTGATGTCGCAGGTTTTGCAATGGACGCAGTTCTGGCCGTTGATGACCAGGCGCGGCTTGCCTTCCTCGACCCCCACGGCCTCGTAGACGCCGGCGGGGCAGTAGCGGCTCTCGGGCGCGGCGAACTGCTCCCAGTTGATCGGCAGCCAGCGCGCGCTGTCGCGCAGCTTGAGATGCGTCGGCTGGTCTTCCTCGTGATTGGTATTCGAGAGGAAGACGGAGGAGAGCCGGTCGAAGGTCAGCTTACCGTCGGGCTTGGGATAGACAATCTTCTCCGCCTCGCTCGCCTTCTTCAGCGAGCTGTGGTCGGCGTGGTGCTTGAGCGTCCAGGGCGACTTGCCGCGGGTGATATAGGTCTCGAGCGCCGCGTTGAGCATGCCGCCGACGAAGCCGAACTTGGCGAAGCCGGGGCGGATGTTGCGGACGCTGTTCAGCTCTTCCCAGACCCAGCTGTTCTTCACCGCATCCGAATAGCTGTCGAGCTGGGCGGGGGCGTTCTCGTCGGCCAGCGCCGCGACCACGGCCTCGGCGGCCAGCATGCCGGTCTTCATCGCCGTATGCGTGCCCTTGATCTTCGGCACGTTCAGGAAGCCCGCCGTGCAGCCGATCAGCATGCCGCCGGGGAAGACCAGCTTGGGGATGGATTGCAGCCCGCCCTCGTTCAGCGCGCGGGCGCCATAGGCGATGCGCTTGCCGCCCTCGAGCATGGCGCGGACCATCGGGTGGGTCTTGAAGCGCTGGAACTCCTCGAAGGGGGAGAGCCAGGGGTTCGGATAGTCCAGCCCCACCACGAAGCCGATCGAGATCAGGTCCTCACCCAGATGGTAGAGGAAGGAGCCGCCATAGGTATCCGTCTTCAGCGGCCAGCCGGTGGAATGCCAGATGGTGCCGGGCTTGTGGTTCTCCTTGGGAACCTGCCACAGCTCCTTGATGCCCAGGCCGTAGGTCTGGGTATCGACGCCCTCGCGGAGATGGAAGGTCTGCTCCAGCTTCTTGGTCAGCGAGCCGCGGCAGCCCTCGGAGAAGAGGGTGTAGCGGGCGCGCAGCTCCATGCCGGGCTGGAAGTTCGGGCCTTCCTCGCCTTCGCGGGTGATGCCCATGACGCCGGCGACGACGCCCTTGACCACGCCATCCTCGATGATGCTCTCCGAGGCGGCGAAGCCCGGATAGATCTCGACGCCCAGCGTCTCGGCCTTGGCACCGAGCCAGCGGCAGACATTGCCGAGGCTGACGATGTAATTGCCGTGGTTGTTCATCTGCGGCGGGGTCGGCAGCTGGTAGCCGCCCTTCTCCGTCAGATACATGAACTTGTCCTCGGCGGCCGGGGTGGCCAGCGCCGGGGGATCGTCGCGCCAATCGGGGATCAGCTCATCCAGCGCGCGCGGCTCGAGCACGGCGCCCGAGAGGATATGCGCGCCGATCTCGCCGCCCTTCTCGACCAGGCAGACCGAGGCATCGGGCGAGAGTTGCTTGAGGCGGATCGCGGCGGCCAAGCCCGAAGGGCCGCCGCCGACGATCAGCACATCGAATTCCATGCTTTCGCGTTCGGACATCTGGCTACCCTCTCCTGGCTGGATCATCCCGGCGTCGCGACTTGCCTTTAACCCGCGCCATGGCGGGGTGAAAGACCCGGAAATGCAAGATTTCCAAGGGCCGGGGCAGGAATGGCATGCCGTTGCGTTTTACGCGACGGCTCGCAGCCTCCCTCGGGGCCTAACGGCCCGTGAAGCGGGACGTTGCGTTTGGAAGGGTCAGGCCCGATACCATGAGGCCATGGATCAGGCCGGCCTGGACGAATTGGCGGCAGCCCTCCGGCTGCAATACGAGTGGGGAGCCGACGAGGCGCTGTTGGAAGCGCCCGTCGATCGCTTTGCCGCGCTCGATGCCGCGCGCGCGGCCGCCGAGGCGGCGGCCCAGGCCGTGGTGCCGGAACCAGCCGGCGCCCAAGCCCTGCGCCCCGATGCCCAGCGCCAGGCGCCCGCCAAGCCGGCGCTGCTCGCTTCCGTCGCCGAGCCCTTCACGCCGAATTTGACCCAGGCCGAGGCCTTGGCCGCCCAGGCGGACAGCCTGGACGCGCTCAAGGAGGCCATTCGCGGCTTCGAGGGCAGCCCGCTGCGGGAGACGGCGACCAATCTCGTCTTCGCCGATGGCCAGCCCGAGTCGGGGCTGATGCTGATCGGCGAGGCACCGGGGGCCGATGAGGACAGGCTCGGCCGGCCCTTCGTCGGCGTTTCTGGCCAGTTGCTGGACCGGATGTTGGCCTCCATCGGCATCGCCCGCGATGCGGCCGACCCGAAGGACGCCTTCACCATCACCAATATCCTGCCCTGGCGGCCGCCGGGGAACCGCACGCCGACCGAGGCGGAGATCGCGCTCTTCATGCCCTTCCTGCTGCGGCATATCGAGCTGGTGCAGCCGCGCCTGATCGTGCTGCTCGGCGGGGTGGCCGCGAAGGGCGTGCTGCGGGCGAAGGAGGGTATTACGCGGCTGCGCGGACGGTGGCATAAGGCCGCGACCCCGCTGGGCGAAATCCCGGCCCTGCCCACGCTGCACCCGGCCTATCTGTTGCGGAATCCGGCCTCCAAGCGCGATGCCTGGCACGACCTGCTTCTGTTGAGGCAGCGTATCGATGATGCCGCGAAGGTGAAGTAACCTTTTTCGCTCTCGTGCATCCGTGCGGAACTCTCTGAAATCTTTGTGTTTACGCAAATTTTGCACCGCAGCGCGGATTTTACGCATTGCTGACGGGGGCGCCTGCCGCTAACGCCATCCGGCCATGACTGCGATCGCCACCATGGCCCTTCGCCGACAGACCACGCTGAAAGCCGCGTGCCTGGCAGCGACGCTGATGTTCGGGGTTCAGGCCCCGGCTTCCGCGCAAGGGGCCGGAGAGACCGCCGCCGAAGCTGCCGCCCCGCAAGAGACGGCACTCAGCATTCCCAGACCCAATGCGGCACCTGCCCTCGCCGGCATGCCGCAACCCCTCGCGCCGTCCGATGCCGTCCGCCTGCGTCGGATCTTCGACTATCAGGCCCGGGGCGAGATCACCGCCGCCATCCGTGAGACGGAGCGCCTCGAAGACCGCCGCCTGATGGGCCATGTGCTGGCTGATCGCTGGCTGCGCGGTGGCCATGGGCATGCGAACCCCACGGCGGCCGAGCTGATCGCCTGGATCAACGAGAATCCCGACAATCCGGATGCGCCCAGCATCCAGGCCCTGCTCCAGAGCAAGGCTCCGGCCGCCGCCGTGCCCAGCGTCTCCGAAGGCGAGAGCCTGGCACAGGGCGACGAGGATGTGCCGGAAGAGCGCGACAACGGCGCCCGCCCCTGGCGCCGCCAGGCCTCGCTGGACCGCGCGGTGCGCGACCGCGCCTATGATGGCGACGTCGCCGGCGCCATGGCGGCGATTGCCAAGGGCAAGGCCGAGCCGGCCTATGCCGCCGTGCTCCAGGGCGAGGTGGCGCTCGCCCTGTTCCATCAGGGCCGTGACGAGGAGGCCTGGCGCCTCGCCGCCGATGCCGCCCAGCGCGCCCCGAACGAGGCGCATCCGAGCTTCGTGGCCGGGCTCGCGGCCTGGGGCCTTGGCCGCTACGACGTGGCGATGCGCCATTTCGAGGCCTCGGCCCGGGCGGATTCCGGCACCCCGGCGCTCCGCGCCGCCGCCGCCTTCTGGACGGCGCGGGCCGCGATCCATGCCCGTCAGCCGCGCCTCTACCTGCCCTGGATGCTCCAGGCCTCGCAGGAGCCGCGCACCTTCTACGGGCTCGTCGCCCGCCGCCTGCTCGGCCTCGCCCCCGGTTTCGCCTGGGAGCGCGAGGTGCCGGGGGCGGCCGAGGCCGCGGCCCTGGCCGAGACGGCCGGTGGCTGGCGCGCCCTGGCGCTGCTGCAGATCGGCCAGCGCGACCGCGCCGAGGCCGAGCTTCGCCGCCTCTACAGCGTGGCGCGCGGCAATCCGGGCATGCTCCGGGCCATGCTGGCGGTTTCGACCCAGTCGGGAATGACGGAGCTGGCCTCCCAGCTCGCGACGGTGGTGCAGGATGCCGATGGCCGTCCGCGCGACTTCGCGCGCTTCCCGCTGCCGCCGCTGATGCCGCAGGGCGGCTACCGGATCGACCCGGCGGTGCTCTATGCGATCGCCCGGCAGGAATCGAATTTCAACGAGCGCGCCGTCTCGGGTGCCGGGGCGCGGGGGCTGATGCAGATCATGCCCGCGACGGCCTCCTATGTGTTGGGCGACCGCAGCCTGCGCACCAGCAAGGGCGCGCGGCGGCTGAACGACCCGGCGCTGTCGCTGGAACTGGCGCAGCGCTACCTGCTGCATCTCTCCTCGCTCGACAGCGTGGGCGACGATCTGATCCGGGTGCTGGCGGCTTATAATAATGGGCCGGGCAATCTCTCGCGTTGGCTCCCCGGTGCGCGGCACCAGGGCGACCCGTTCCTCTTCATCGAGAGCATTCCGGTGAACGAGACGCGGGCCTATGTGCAGCGCGTGCTGGCCTATTCCTGGATCTATGCGAGCCGGCTGGGCCTGCCTTCCCCGAGCCTCGAGGCCCTGGCGGCCGGCGGCTTCCCGCGCTTCTCGGCGACGGCGGGGCTGGAGACGGTGATGCAGGCGGCGGGCGCGCGGCGGTAAGCGCTTGAGGGGGCTCTGCCCCCTCAAACTCGACCCTGTCCTTGAGGGGGCTGCGCCCCCTCAAACTCCCCGGGCAGGGGGTACGACCCCCTGCACCGCGATTACCAAGTAATGGGTTTCCAAAGGCCTCAGGCCTTTGGTGGGGGTCAAGGGGGCAAAGCCCCCTTCACGGCGGATGCGGAATGGCGGCGATCAACTGCCGCGTATAATCCGCCGCCGGGTTCTCCAGCACCTGTTCGGCCGTGCCTTCCTCCACGATGGCGCCCTGCCGCATGACGATCACCCGGTCGCAGAGCAGGCGCACGACATGCAGGTCGTGGCTGACGAAGAGATAGCTCATCCCCAGCCGCGCCTTCAGGTCCTGCAACAGGTTCAGGACGACGGCCTGGACCGAGACGTCCAGCGCCGCCGTGGGCTCGTCGAGAATGACGAGGTCGGGGTTGAGCGCGATGGCGCGGGCGATGCCGACGCGGGCCTTCTGGCCGCCCGAAAGCTGGTGCGGAAAGCGGTCGAGCAGATTGCGGGGCAGGCCGACGAGTTCGGCGAGTTCCTCGGTGCGGGCGCGGACTTCCTCTTCCCGGCCTATGCCCGCGAGGCGGTAGAGCGGGTCTGCGATGGCGCGGGCGGCGGTGAAGCGCGGGTTGAGGCTGTCCGTCGGGTCCTGGAAGACCATCTGGATGCGCTTGCGCTGCGGCAGGGTGGCGAAGTTCTTCGACGGGATCGCGGAGATTTCCTCGCCATCGAAGGTGATGCGGCCGCTCGTCGGGTCGAGCAGGCGCATGACCATCATGGAGGTGGTGGACTTGCCGCACCCCGATTCACCGACGAGGCCGACGCTTTCTCCGCGATGAACGCTGAAGGAAATGCCGTCCACGGCGCGGAAAGGGGCCTCGCTCGGTGCACGGCCGAGCAGCTTGCCGAGCATGCTGCCGCCCTGGCGTGGATATTCCTTCACGAGATTCTCGACGCGCAGCAGCGGTGTGCCCACGAGGTCGGGCTGCGCTGGTTCCGGCGCAGGGCCGGCGGCGGCGGCCAGGGCCTCGGGGAGAAGGCCGCGCAGGGTCTGGCCGGGGCGGGGCGTGGCCCGCATCAGCTTCACCGTATAGGGATGCTGCGGATTGGCGAAGATCTCGGTGGCGGCAGCGGTTTCGACCACATGGCCCTTCTCCATCACCACGACCTTATCGCAATAGGCGGCGGCCAGGCCGAGGTCATGGGTGATGAGGATGGTGGACATGTTCCGCTCACGCGTGAGCTCCACGACCAGGTCCATCACCGCCTTCTGAGTGGTGACGTCGAGGCCGGTGGTGGGCTCGTCGGCGATGAGCAGTTGCGGGCGGCAGGCGAGGGCGAGGGCGATGACGATGCGCTGGCACATGCCGCCGGAAAGCTCGAAAGGATAGGCGTGGTAGCGCTCCTCAGGGCGGGCGATGCGCACCTGCTTGAGCGCATCGATGGCCTTTTCCTTCGCCGTGGCGCGCGTCGCGAGGGCGTGCTGGATGAGCACGTCCTCGATCTGGCGCCCGACCTTGCGGATGGGGTTCAGCGCGGCGCGCGGGTTCTGGAAGATCATCGACATTTCGCGGCCGCGCAGATCCCGCATCGCGCCGTCACCTGCCTTGCCGATATCCATGCCGCCGAAGGTGATGGAGCCGGAGGCGATGCGGCCCGCTCGGTCCAGGATGCGCATCACGGCGTAGGAGGTAACGGATTTTCCCGAGCCGGATTCGCCGACGATACCGATGGTCTCGCCCTTGGTCAGCGAGATGTTCACCTGCTTCACCGCCTGCACCTTGCCGCGGCGCGTGGCGAATTCGATGGTGAGATCGCGAATGTCGAGGAGTGGGATGGTCTCGCTCATCTGTCTCTCCTCACGTGCGCCGCTGCGGATCGACGATGTCGCGCAGACCGTCGCCCATCAGGTTGAAGCAGAAGACGGCGAGCATGAGGGCGAGGCCGGGGAAAAGCGCGATCCACCATTCGCCGGAGACGATGAAGCCCGCGCCTTCCGCGACCATGATGCCCCATTCGGGGGTGGGCGGGCGCACGCCGAGGCCGATGAAGGAGAGGCCGGCGGCATTGAGGATCGCATAGCCCATGGTGAGCGACATCTGCACGGCCATGAGCGGCATGATATTGGGCAGGATCTGGCCGAGCAGGATGCGCCATTCGCTATTGCCCGTGAGCCGCGCGGCCATGACGAAGCCCGCATTGCGGCGGACATTGGCCTCGGTGCGGGCGAGGCGGGCATAGAGGGGGAAGTTGATGATGGCGGTGGCGATGACGATATTCGTCACCGTATTGCCGAGTGCGGCGACGATGCCCATGGCGAGGACGAAAAGCGGAAAGGCCATGATGGTATCGGCGATGCGGCCGACGATGCGATCCGTCCAGCCGCCGAAATAGCCCGCCGCCACGCCCGCGAGCCCGCCGAGGGCGAAGACCAGCGCGACGGAGGCGATGGCCACCGTCATGTCGAGCCGGGTGGCGACCACGACGCGGGAGAAGATATCGCGGCCGAGCTGGTCGGTGCCGAACCAATAGGTGGCCGAGGGCGGCTGTAGGGCGGACATGGTGTTGCTCGCCTGCGGGTCGTGCGGGACGATCCAGGGGCCGAAGACTGCCGCCAGCAGCAGCAGGGCGAAGAGCAGGAAGGCGAAGCCGGTGACGGGGTTCTCCGTGATCACATGCCTCGCATGGCGGAGGCCGGCGACGAGGCCGGTGGAAGGCGGTGCCTCGATGGTCATGTCGCTCATGCTTCCATTCCCACGCGCGGATCGATGACGCCGTAGAGCAGGTCGATGGCGAGGTTCAGCAGCACGTAGAGGATCGCCATGGTCAGCACGAAGCCCTGCACCGGCGCGAAATCCGAGGCGATGAGGGCCTCGATCGCGTAGGAGCCGATGCCGGGCCAGGCGAAGACCTTCTCGACCAGCACATTGGCGCCAAGGAGGAAGGAGAAGACCATGCCGAGCGTGGTGATCACCGGCAGCAGCGCGTTGCGGAAGGCATAGGTGATGATGACGCGGCGGGAGGAAAGGCCATTGGCCGTGGCCGTGCGCACGAAATCCGAGGCCAGCACGGCCAGCATCGAGGCGCGGGTGATGCGCGCGAGCGGCGCCAGGGCGAAGACCGCGAGCGTGACGGCGGGCAGGATGAGCTGGCTGAGGGCGGCCATGAAGGTCTCGCCATCGCGAGCGATGGCCGCGTCGATCAGGTAGAAGCCGGTGACGGCCGGCGGGGCCGAGGCGAAGGCGTCGAGCCGCCCGAGCGGCGCCGGGGACCAGCCGAGCTGGAAATAGAAGACATAGACGAAGAGCAGCCCGGTGAAGAAGACCGGCAGCGAGACCCCGGCGGTGGTGAGGATGCGGCAGGCATGGTCGATGAGCGAGCCCTGCTTCACCGCCGCCAGCACGCCGAGCGGGATGGCCACCGCCATGGCGAGTAGCAGGCCCGTGAGGGTCAGCTCGGCCGAGGCGGGCAGGCGCTGGGCGATTTCGGTCAGCACCGGCTGGCCGGTGGTGAGGGAATTGCCGAGGTCGCCGCGCGCGAGATCGGCCACATAGCGGGCGAATTGCTCGGGCAGGCTCTTGTCGAGCCCCAGCTCGGCGCGGATCTGCGCGATGGCCTGGGGGGTGGCGGTGGGGCCGGCGAAATAGGTTGCCGTATCGCCGGGCAGCACGCGCGTGAGCAGAAAGCTCACCACGATCACCCCGATGAGACTCGGGACGATCGTGACGAGCCTGTTGCCGATTGTCCTCAGCATTGGCTTGGCCTTCAGAAAACCTGGGTCTGCCTGCTCAGGGCGTGTCCTCACGCTCACGATGGCGCCAGCGGCCGTCGCCGCAAAGGGTTTTCTGTGTGGCTGCAAAACGGAATGGCGGGCGCTTCGGGGAAAGCGCCCGCCATTCGGGGGGAGGCGGCCTTGGGGGAGGCCGCCCGGGGGTTAAAGGTAGAGGAGGGGGAGGCGGTCAGGCAGAGAGGCGCTGGCGATCCTCGGAGAGGCTGACGATCACCAGGTTCGAGCGGGCCAGCTGATCCGCGATCCATTCGGCGGAGTCGCGGGTGGCCCTTTCGCGGGAGCGCAGCAGCCGGGGGCGGCGGCGCGGGGTCAGCCGCAGGGCGCGGCTGAGGGCGGCGACGACGGTTTCCCGGGGGGCGGGGGAAAGCGACGTCGCTTCGAGATGCAGCGCTGTGGGGCGGGTGCCGGCCAGGATGGCCATGGCTTCCTCGAGCTGCGCGGGGGGAAGGGCGAAGGCATGGGCTTCGGCATCGCGCCGGGCGGCCAGGAGGGCGGCGGCTTCGGTGGCGCCATGGGCGATGGCGGCGTCGCGGGCCGCGATCATGCCGCGCCAGAGGGAAGGCACCATCCAGCTAGGCGGGGCGGGCGGCGAAGCGGGGCTATTCTCAAGCATCGTAACGGCCTCCTGCGGCGGAACTGGTCTCGTTAACTGGAACATAACAAGAACATTCGCCGTTGGGAAGCCAGAAGGTTTTACCGTTGCCTTTTTGTTCTGGCAATGAGTTTGAGAACGCCTGGCGATGGCCCATGACGTGCCATGGCGGTGTATTGTGCGTAACAGCGTGTTTTCGCCGGTTCCCGCCACGCCGCAGGCGCTCTAAGCCTGCTCCCTGGCGCCAAAGGAGAGCAGCATGTCCGGTTTTTCGGCCCCCCAGGACGATAGAATGATCCGCGAAGAGCGGACGGCGCCGCGCCGGCAGATGCCCTGGCTGCTGCGCGGCCTCTGGATCGTCTTCTGGGGCATCATCAGCTTCGTGCTCAATTTCGCCCAGGCCGTGGCGGAAGAGGTGGCGCCGGTGCTGCTGCTGCTGGGCGCGCTCTGGTGGGGGTTGATCCGCATCGTGGCGGCGCTGCCGCGCTTGCCGGATGTCGAGCCCTATCTCCAGTATCTGCCCGAGCGGCTCCAGGCAGGCGGCTATACGCTGACGCCGGTGGGGATGATCGAGTTGGGCATCCTGCTTCTGGCGGTGGTGGCGGCCTGCCGCACCGTGGACGGGATCATCGCGCGGCGCACCTGACAGGCCAACCGATGGCCCGGATAGCGTAATTACCTGGACGGTTAAATAAAGGACAGATCCCTGGCCATCCGTGGCCAGGGCTGGGCCGGAATTGGCCGGAACGGCAGCTTCAGCGCGAGCTATCGTGACGGGACCCTAGCCTTGACGTTTGAACCAACTGGGTAGAACACAAGACCATACACTCTTCAGTTAATAATGATTCGCATTTATTGGGCGGTGGCCCCAGTTTGGGCCGCTTCTCCTGCGGAAAGCGGAATGAATTACCCATGAGCAGTCACACAGACGCAGCGCCAAGGGCGATCGGCGGCCTCGCCAAGCTATGGCTCTTCATCCTGGGCCTGGTCATCGCCCTGGCGGGCCTGGCTTTCGCCGTGGGGGGCGGGAAGCTCGTCACCCTCGGCGGCAGCTGGTACTTCCTGCTGGCCGGCCTGGCGCTCATCCTCTCGGGCGTGCAGATCATCCGGCGCAAGCCGAGCGGTGGGCTGCTCTTCGGCCTGGTCTTCCTGGCCACCGTCGCCTGGGCGATCTGGGAGGTGGGCTTCGCCTTCTGGCCGCTGATCTCGCGCCTGCTCGCCATGGGCGTGGGCGCGGTGGTGGTGGCGGCCTCCTTCCCGCTGCTGCGCCGCGCGGTGGGCAAGTCGCCCGCCCGCATCCCCTCCTTCGCCATGGCGGCGCTGCTGGCCATCGCCTCGGCGGCCGGTTTCGCGGGCATGTTCGTGCCGCATGCGCCGGTGGTGGCGCAGGGCCCCGGCCCGGCGCTGACGCCCGTTGCCGCCGGCAGCGAGCAGAAGAACTGGGAAGCCTATGGCAATACGCCGGGCGGCAGCCGCTTCGCGGCGCTGGACCAGATCAACCGCGGCAATGTCGGCCAGCTTCAGGTCGCCTGGACCTATCGCACCGGCGATACGCCCATCAGCCCCGGCGGCGGCGGTGCCGAGGATCAGCTGACGCCGTTGCAGGTGGGCGACAAGGTCTTCCTCTGCACGCCGCATAACAATGTCATCGCGCTCGATGCCGATACCGGCAAGGAAATCTGGAAGCGCGAGATCAATGCCCGCTCGGCCGTCTGGCTGCGTTGCCGGGGCCTGGCCTATTTCGACGCGACGGCCGCGCTGCAGCAGCCGACGGTGCCGGATTCGACGCCGGTGACGCCGGTGAACCTGGCGCCGGATGCGGCCTGTCAGCGCCGCATCCTGATGAATTCCATCGATGCCAAGCTCTATGCCATCGATGCCGATACGGGCGCCTTCTGCACCGATTTCGGCACGAACGGCATGGTGGACCTGAAGCAGGGCCTCGGTGGCGCGCCGGACCCGATGTACCAGCTGACTTCGCCGCCGACGATGGCGGGGACGACGGTCGTGGTCGGCGGCCGCGTGGCCGATAACGTGCAGGTCGATATGCCGGGCGGCGTGATGCGCGGCTTCGACGTGATCACGGGCGAGCTGCGCTGGGCCTTCGATCCGGGCAATCCCGCCATCACCGGCCTGCCGCCGGAGGGGCAGACCTACACGCGTTCCACGCCGAATGTTTGGGCGCCGATGTCCTATGACCCGGCCTCGAACACGGTTTTCATGCCGGTGGGCAGCTCCTCGGTCGATATCTACGGCGTGCCGCGCACCCCGCTCGACCACAAGTACGGCGCCTCGATGCTCGCGCTGGATGCGACCACGGGCCGCGAGAAGTGGCATTACCAGACGGTTCATAATGACCTCTGGGATTTCGACGTGCCGATGCAGCCGAGCTTCATCGACTTCCCGAAGCCCGATGGCAGCAAGGTGCCGGCGCTGGTCTTCGGCACCAAGGCCGGGCAGATCTATGTGCTCGACCGTGCGACGGGCCAGCCGCTGACGGAAGTGCGGGAAGTGCCGGTGAAGCCGGGCAATATCCCGAACGAGCCCTATTCGCCGACGCAGCCACGCTCGGTGGGTATGCCGCAGATCGGCGCGCAGACGCTGACGGAAGCGGATATGTGGGGTGCGACGCCTTTCGACCAGCTCATCTGCCGCATCGCCTTCAAGTCGATGCGCTATGACGGGCTCTATACCGTGCCGGATACGACGCTCTCGCTCAGCTTCCCGGGTTCGCTCGGCGGCATGAACTGGGGCGGCGTCTCGGTCGATCCGAATGCGGGCTATGTCTTCCTCAACGACATGCGCCTCGGCCTCTGGAGCCGGATGCAGGCCTCGGCGCCGAGCAATGTCCATAGCGATGGCAGCGAGGCGCCGAACACCGTCATGGGCCTCGTGCCGATGAAGGGCACGCCTTATGCCGTCGACAAGAACCGCTTCCTCTCCCCGCTCGGCATCCCCTGCCAGGCGCCGCCCTTCGGCACGCTGACGGCGGTGGATATGAAGACGCGGCAGATCGCTTGGCAGGTGCCGGTCGGCACGGTCGAGGAGACCGGCCCGATGGGGATCAAGATGGGCCTGCCGATCCCCATCGGCATGCCGACGCTGGGCGGCACGCTGGCCACCCAGGGCGGCCTCGTCTTCATCGCCGGTGTGCAGGACTATTATCTACGCGCCTTCAATTCCGGCACGGGCGAGGAAATCTGGAAGGGCCGCCTGCCGGTGGGCAGCCAGGGTGGGCCGATGACCTACAAGTCTCCCCGCACGGGCAAGCAGTATATCGTGATCTCGGCCGGCGGTGCCCGCCAGTCGCCCGATCGCGGCGATTACGTGATCGCCTATGCGCTGCCGAACTGAGCGGCTGCGCTAAAATTCGAGCGTGATGCGAAGGGGGCGGAAACGCCCCCTTCGCTATTTCTCCAGCGTCGCTTCCTTGGCCTGGGTATAGTCCTGCGCGCTGGCGCGATAGGCGACGCCTTTCCGCGTCACCCAGAAATTGGTGAGCTGGTAGAGCGGGATGATGGAGACATCTTTCATCGCCATGCCGACCGCCTCCTGCAGCAGGCTCTCGCGCTGCTTGTCGTCCATGGTGGCGAGGGCCCTGGCCGTCAGTTCATCCAGCGCGGGGTTGGAATAGCCCGAGCGGTTGAAGGAGCCGGTGAGCTTCTCCCGGTCATTGGTATTCACGACATTGACCAGCGGATGGCCGGAATGGCCCGCCGCGCCCCAGCCGAAGAGCGAGAAGGGAAATTCCATCCGCGCCGCGCGGGGCGAATAGGCAGCGAGCGGCATGGCTTCCACTGTGGTCTGCACGCCGATCTGCGTCCACATCTGGGCGATGGCCTGGCCGGTGGTGGGGTCGGTCGGCCGGGTATTGTTGGTGAGCGGCAGGACGACGCGGAAGCCGTTGGGATAGCCGGCCTCGGCCAGCAGCCTGCGCGCCCGGGCGGGGTCATAGGCCGGCACCGGAGCCTGGGGCGCGTAGGAATAGGCGCCGGGCGGGACGAACTGGCCGTTCGGGATGGCCGTGCCCTGCATGATGCGCCGCGCGAGGCCATCGCGATTGATGGCGATAGAGAGCGCCTCGCGCACCCGCAGGTCCTTCAGCGGATTGGTGGCGAGTGGCTTGCCGTCATTATCGGTGGCCATGGGCAGGGCGTCGGATTGCAGGTTCGGCGCCAGGTAGACCAGCCGCATGCCCGGATGCTGCCAGACGCGGAAACGGTCATCCTTCTCGAAATTCGGCAGGTCGTTCGGTGAGGGCGTGTCGATGAGGTCCACGCTGCCGGAAAGCAGGGCGGCGGTGCGGCCGCCGGTATTGGGCAGGAAGCGGATGGTCACCTTCTCCCAATCCGGGCGGCGGCCCCACCAATTGTCGTTCCGCGCCAGCTCCACCTGGTCGCTCGCGCGATAGCTCACGAGGCGGTAGGGGCCGGTGCCGATGGCGGCCTTGCCGCTGTTGTAATCCTCCGTGGTGGCCGTTTCGCCGATATGGCGCGAGACGATGGCGACATTGGAGAGATCCACCGGCAGGAAGGGCGAGGGGCCCTTGGTGTGGATATGGAGCGTGAGCGGATCGACGATCTCGACCCTGTCGATGCTGCGGACGGAGCCGATATAGCGCGCCGTGGCATTGGGCACCTCGGGCACGCGCTTGATGGTGAAGGCGACATCCTCGGCGGTGAAGGGATGGCCGTCGGTGAAGATGACGCCGGGGCGGAGCCGGATTTCCCAGACGGTGTCGCCGATGGGCTTCCAGCTCGCGGCCAGGGCGGGGGTGAGGCTCGTATCCGGCTGGCGCTCGAAAAGCGTGTCGAAGAGCTGGTAGGTCAGCGTCTGGTTCGAGGTGCCGTTGTGGAAATGCGGATCGACGGAGCTGGGGGCCGCGCTGACGCCCATGGTGAGGGTCTGTGCGCCGGCGGGGGTGGCCGCGAGAGCGGCGAGGCCGAGGAGTAATGCCGGCAGGCGGCGGCTTCGCTTGGTCATGCGGCAGTGTCCTTGTGGTGAGGGGCTTGGGGCTCTGCCGCGCGGCGGCGCTGCATGTAATTGCCTGGGGCGGCCAGGGGAGCGAAGCCGAGCGCGGCATACACGCCGTGAGCGTCGGCGGTGGCCAGCATCCAGTTCCGGACGGTCGCGAGATCGGGGTGTTCCAGCGCCGCGCGGGCCAGGGCACGGCCGAGCCCTTGGCCGCGATGGTGGGGAAGCACGAAGACGTCGCGCAGATAGGCGAAACAGGCGCCATCGGTGACGACGCGGCAGAAGCCCGCGAGCGCGCCCGAGGCGTCATAGGCGGCGAAGGGGAGGGAGCCCGCGATGGCGCGGTGCAGGAGCCCGGCCTCGATATTGAGAGACCAAGGGGCCTCCTCGCTCAGGAAGCGATGGATGGCGGGAAAGTCGAGCCGCGCGCGATCGGTGCTGATGGCATAGGCGCCGTGCGGGCGGCTGAAAATACCGCGCTCGAAGGCGAGCATGGGGAAGGGCGCGCTCATGGGGCGCAGCTTCGCATCGTCATGACCTGAGCCACTCTCGCCATCCGCCTTTGATGCCCCATTCCGGCAAGCAGGATCGGGGCCAGAACGGTCCGCGGTCCAATCGCTTCTTGTCGAGCGGCCAGAACCGGCGGTTATATCGGGCATCGCTGGAGACCGTGCCTCATGAATGTCCGTCAGCTCGAGATATTTCGCGCCATCATGCGCAGCGGTTCGCTGACCGCCGCGGCGGAGGCGCTGCATGTCTCGCAGCCGGCGGTGAGCAAGATCCTGCGCCATTTCGAGAGCCAGCTCGGCTATGCGCTCTTCGATCGCATCGGCGGCCGGCTGGTGCCCACGGCGGAGGCACAATTGCTCTTCGCCGATGCGGACAGGGTTTTCCGCGAGTTCGAGGTGATACGCGATCTGGCCGTGCGCATCAGGGAGCGGAAGGTGGGGCTGCTGCGAGTGGGGGCCAGCTCGCCGCCGACCTTTTCCATTCTCCCGGGCGCGCTGCTGCGCTTCCAGAACCGGAACCCGGATGTGAAGGTGGTGCTGCGGACGCTGTCGGCCGAGGAATTGAGCGAGAAGATCCTGGTGGGCGAGGTGGATCTGGGCCTGACCCTCTCCGCCCTGCGAGTGCCCATGGTGCGGGAGGAACTGCTGAAGGCCGCGCCGGTGATGGTGGTGATGCGGGCGGATCATCGCCTCGCCGGGCGGGAGAGCGTGACACCGGCGGATATCGCGGCGGACCGGCTCATTTCCTACCCCTCGCATGCCGATGTGGCGGCGCCGCTGGACCAGGCTTTCGAGCAGGCAGGCCGTGTGCGGCAGGTGAAGACCGAGATTTCCGCCTCGATTTCCGTGCTGCCGCTGGTTCAGGCTGGGCTCGGCGTGGCGCTGGTGGACGGGCTGACGCCCTGGCACGCCTTCCCTGGCATCGTGGCGCGGCCCTTCGAGCCCAAGGTGCTGATGAGCCTGACGCTGGTGACCAATGGCGCCCGGCCCATGGCGCGCTTCGTGAGGGAATTCTCGCGCGACGTGCAGGCGGTGATCGCGGCCGAGGGTCCGGCGGGGCGATAACCCGCGGTTAGAGCCGGCGGTTCAGAAGTCATTGGCGGCGCGGCGCGGCGGCGTGGCAAGCCAAGGCTGCGATACCCGAGGCGAAGACCATGGCGGCGACGACCCTTCCGACATTCCCTGTGCTACATGGCGGAGAATGGGCATGAGCTACCGTGTCGGCGTCGATGTTGGTGGTTCCTTCACGGATTTCGCCGTGCTGAACGAGGAGGATTTCAGCCTCACGACGCTCAAGGTCTTCTCGCGGCCTGACGCGCCGGGGGCGGAGATCGTCATGGGGCTCAAGCTTCTCGAGGAGCGGCATGGCATCAAGCCATCCGCCATTACCTATTTCACCCATGGGACCACGGTCGGCATCAACACCGTGATCCAGCGCAACGGGCTGAAGCTCGCCCTCTTCACGACGCGGAACTTCGAGGACGTGCTCGAACTCGCGCGGCTGAAAATACCGACCTATCACAATCTCTTCTCGCGTCGGCCGGAGCCGCTGGTGCCGCGCGACCGCGTCTTCGGCATCGAGGAGCGCATCGATGCGGAGGGCGGCGTGGTGATGCCCGTGTCGGAGGCGAGCGTGGCCGCGGCCGTGGCGGCGGCGAAAGCGGCGGGCGCGGAGGGGATCGTCGTTTCTCTGCTGCATGCCTATCGGAACTCGGCGCATGAGGAGCAGGTGGTCGCGCTGGTCGAGGCCATGGCGCCGGGCCTGCCGGTGTTCCGCTCGAGCGGCATCTGGCCGATCATCCGCGAATATGAGCGCACGATGACGGCGAGCATCAGCGGCTATGTACAGCCGCGCGTTGCGCATTACCTCACCTCCTTCGAGGAGACGCTGAAGCGGCTGGGCGTGGGTTCCGATCTGCGCATCACTAAATCCAATGGCGGCGTGATGGGGGCGGCGCAGGCGCGGGCGGAATGCGTGCAGATGATCCTCTCCGGCACGGCTTCCGGTGTGATCGGCGCGGGCTTCGTCGCCAAGGCCTGCGGCTTGCCCAAGCTGCTGAGCCTGGATATCGGCGGGACGAGCGCGGATGTGGCCGTCATCATCGATGGCAAGGCGGAATACGGCACGGGCGAGATCATCGGCGATTTCCAGATCCATATTCCTTCCGTCTCGGTGACCTCGATCGGGCAGGGCGGTGGTTCCATCGCGACGGTGGATGATTTCGGTGTCTTGAAGGTGGGGCCTGAAAGCGCGGGCTCGACACCCGGCCCGGCCTGCTACGGCAAGGGCGGGACGCGGGCAACCATCACCGATGCCGTCGCCGTCTGCGGCCTCATCGGGCATAGCGACCTGGGTTATAATGCGGTGACGCTGGACCGCGCCAAAGCGCTGGCGGCGGTGGGGGCGCTGGCGGAGAAGCTGGGCGCAAGCGTCGAGGAAACCGCTGGCAGTATCATAGATCTCGCCATTTCCGGCATGTATACTGATACGAGCGGGCTCATCTCGCGCTTCGGGATCGACCCACGCGATTTCTCGCTGCTGGCGTTCGGCGGGGCGGGGCCGATGCTCGCCTGCTTCCTGGCGCGGGAGCTGAAGCTCAAATCGGTGGTCGTGCCGGTGGCGCCGGGTGTCTTGAGCGCCATGGGCGGGTTGGTCGCCGATCTCAAGAACGATTTCATCCGCACGATCTATGCGGAATTGAGGACCGGCGTTGAACAGGCGCTGGCCTCGGCGATCGGCGCGATGCGAAGCGAGGCCATGGCCTGGCTGCGGGAAGTGCAGAAATTCGAGGGGCCGGCGGTGCTGCTTGCCTCGGCGGAGATGCGCTATCGCGGGCAGTCGCATGAGATCGACACGCCATTGGAAGTGGAGTGGCTCGAAAAGGGCGATCTCGCGGCGATTACCTCGGCCTTCCACACGCAGCATGAGAAGCTTTTCGGCCATGCGGACAGGAAGGGTGCCGTCCAGCTCATCGCGCTGCGGCTCATCATCGCCGGGGAGACGCCCAAGCCGGTGATGCAGCGCGCGGCGGTGGCCGAGGGGCCCGTAGAGCCGGAGCGGCGCGTGACCTGCTGGCTCGATGGCGTGCATATGGAGGTGCCGCTCTATCGCCGCGCCGATCTCCGCGCCGGGCATGCCTTCGCCTCGCCCGCCATCGTGGCGCAGGCCGATACCACGACCTGCATTCCGGCGGGGTTCGGTGTTGTCGTCGATGAATTCGGCAATCTCGTCATCTCGCCGGTTGAGGGCTGAAGACCATGGCAATCGATGGGCGCAGCCTGCAGATTCTCGCCGACCATTGCGCCGCGGCGGTGGATGCGATGGCTTTCACCCTGATGCGCACGGCGCATTCGACCTTCGTGAAGGAAACGGAGGACTTCTCCTGCACGCTGCTCACGCCGGAGGGCCTGGCGGTGGCATCGCCGCGCTCCTTCGGCGCGCCCTGGTATAGCGGCATCGATTATGGGCCGGTGCTGCGGATGATCGATTCCTATGAGGAAGGCGATATCTGCATCACCAATGACCCCTATAGCGGCCATGTCGCGACGCATACGCCGGATATCCATATTTGGAAGCCGGTATTCCATGAGGGAAAGATTGCCTGTTTCGTCGTCGGGCATATCCACAATACCGATGTGGGCGGCGCCGTGCCCGCTTCGCTCTCGCGCTCGCTCACGGAGATCGAGCAGGAGGGCATTCGCGTGCCGCCGCTCAAATTCTTCAAGCGCGGCGTGCTGAATGAGGACGTGGCGGGGATTCTGCGCCTCAATGTGCGTGCGCCGTCGCAGAATTGGGGCGATCTCAATGCGCAGATCGCCTCGGTGAATATCGGCGAGCGGAAGGTGCAGGAGATCATCGCGCGCTTCGGCTTCGAGAATTTCTCTTCTGGGATCGAGAGTATTCTCGATTACGCGGAGGCGCAGGCGCGCGCGGTCATTCGCGAGATTCCCGATGGGGAGTATTTCTTCGCCGATTTCGCCGATGAGGATGGCGAAGGCGGCAAGCCCTGCCGCATCGCGATGACGCTGCGGGTCAAGGGGGATGAGGTCGAACTGGATTATACCGGCAGCGACCCGCAGGTGGCCTCCGCGCTGAACATGCCGACGGGCGGGCATGAGCGGCACCCAATCGTCATGGTCGGGCTCACCTATGTGCTCTACACGCTCAATCCGAAGCTGCTGCTCAATGCCGGCACGCTGAGGCCGGCGCGCGCGGTGCTGCCGCAGGGTACCATCGTGAATTGCGAGGCACCGGCGGCGGTGGGCATGCGCTCGCTCACCTGCATGATGACGCAGATCGTCACCTTCGGCGCCTTTCTCCAGGCCCTGCCGGATCGTCTGCCCGCGACCTCGCCGGGCGGGAATGCCATCATGAATGTGCGGACCGTGGGCCGTGATGGGCGGACGGTGATGGCCTCGCTCGGCGCGGTCGGCGGTGGCGGCGGTGGCACGCCGGTCTCGGATGGGCCGGAGGGTGCTGGCGGCGCGCAGGCCTTCCTGAAGAATACGCCTGTCGAGATCAACGAAGCCGAGGTGCCGATCCGGTTCCTACGCTATGGCTTGCAGCCGGATACGGCGGGGGCAGGGAAGTTCCGCGGCGGGCTCGCGGCCGTGATGGAATTTCAGGTTTTCTCGCCGGGGACGGTGGTGACGGCGCGCAATCGCAACCGCTCTGTCTTCGCCTCCTGGGGCGCGCAGGGCGGCAAGGCCGGTGCGACATCCTTCTTCGAACGCCGGGCGGCGAGCGGAGAGGTGGAGAGCTTCGGCAATACCGATCTCATGAAATGCGCGCCGCATGACATCGTCCGCGTCGTCGGGCCGGGCGCGGGCGGCTATGGCGACCCCTTCACCCGCGCGGTGGGGCTGGTGCTGCGGGATGTGCGCTGCGGCTTCGTCTCGGCCGAGGCGGCGAGGGCGCAATATGGCGTCGTCATTGCCGATGGTGCGGTCGACGACGCCGCCACGGCCGCTTTGCGCGCCGGACCGAGGCCGCCTGCTGCCGCTTTCGACATGGGAGCCTCGCGCGAGGCTTTCGAGGCAGTGTGGTCGCCCGAACGCTATGCGCTGCTGACGGCCTTCCTTGCCCGACAGCCCGTGAGCTGGCGGCACTACCTCAAGCACAAGCTCTTCGAGGCGGTGGAGGCCGGCGCCCATGCCGAACTGAGCTTGGCAGAGCAGATGCGGCGGCTGGGCGACGAGTTGCTGCGGGCCAATGGCCTAGCCGCTGCTGAGTTTTCCTAAGCGGAAACCTCCGCGCCGCTTCTAGCGGTGAACGGCGCCGTAATAAGCCAAACTAGGAGGAAAATTGCGTTCTGCTGCGATGCAGCGAAACGCAGCGCCGCTTTCGCGCGCCGAAAGCTTTCCGACTCTTCACCTCATCGTGCCCTGACGGGTGTTGACGTCCGCTTTTATGCGCCCTTACAGATACGACAGATTATAGAACAAAAGTTCGCTATCCGAACTTTGCTAAGGGAATGTCAGGCCGCCGCGCCTGGCATGGCGCAAGACGGAGTCCAAGATGCATCAGTTCGATACGGGCGATAGTGCGCTCATCGTCGTCATCATCATCGCCTATATCGCCTTCACATCCTGGCTGACCCTGAAGCTGCGGAGCAAGAACAGCGACCAGTTCATGGTCGCCTCGCGCTCCATGCCGGCCGCCGTCATCGGCGTGCTGCTGATGTCGGAATTCATCGGCGCCAAGTCGACCGTGGGCACGTCGCAGGAGGCCTTCAATGCCGGCCTCGGTGCCTCCTGGTCGGTGATCGGCGCCGCGATCGGCTTCCTGCTCTACGGGCTCTTTTTCGTAAAGCGGCTCTATGCCTCGGGCCAGTTCACCATCTCAGGCGCCATCGAGCAGAAATTCGGGCGGGCGACGAAGCTCACCGTGTCGCTCATCATGATCTATGCGCTGCTGCTGGTGAATGTCGGCAATTACGTCAGCGGTGCCGCGGCGCTTTCGACGGTGCTGAAGGTCAATCTCACGATCGGCATGTTCATCATCGCCATTGTCTCGACCTTCTACTACGTCTTCGGTGGGCTCAAGGGCGTTGCCTACGTCACCATCCTGCATAGCGCGGTGAAGGTGGTGGGCATCGCCCTTATCCTGGGCTTCGCGCTCTATATGACCGGCGGCATCAAGCCGATGGTCGATACCATGCCGGACTACTATTTCTCCGTCACCGGCAAGATCAGCGTGCCGACCATCTTCGCATGGGTCATCGGCACAGTGGGCGCGATTTTCTCCACGCAGTTCATTGTGCAGGCCATCTCCGCCAATAAGACGGCCGGCGATGCGCAGCGCTCGACCTTCTATGCCGCCGCGCTCTGCCTGCCGCTGGGCATCGCGCTCGGGCTGATCGGTGTGGCCGCGAAGTTCCTCGAGCCCAACGCCAATAGCCTCTATGCGCTGCCGATGTTCATGCAGGCGATGAACCCCTGGCTTGCCGGGCTGGTGACGGTCTCGCTCGTCGCTTCGGTCTTCGTCTCGGTCAGCACCGTGGCGCTCGCCATCGCCTCGCTCATCGTGAAGGATTTCTACGCACCCTACGCGAAGCCTTCGCCGGAGAAGGAGTTCATGGCAACGCGCTGGATTTCGCTGATCATCGGCTTCGCGCCGCTGATCTTCGTCTTCTTCGTGCCCGAGATCCTGAAGCTCTCCTTCTTCACCCGGGCGCTGCGGCTCTCGATCTCGGTCGTCGCGGTGATGGGCTTCTACCTGCCCTTCTTCCAGAGCAATCGCGGCGCGACGCTGGGCCTGATCCTCTCGGCCGTGTCCACGACGGCCTGGTACCTGCTCGATAATCCCTATGGCATCGACAACATGTATATCGCCATGGTCACCCCGGCGATCGTGCTGCTCATCGAGCGGCTGATCACCATGGCCGTGGGCGGCAAGGTGGCGCCGCTGCAGCGCCACGCCGCCGAGTGAGGCGAGCGGCCTGAAACGAGAAAGGCGGAGGGGCTTCCCTCCGCCTTTTTTGTGCCGGGGCCTCGTCAGCCGAGGCGGGCGCTGGGGTCCATCCTCGTCCCGTCGGTGAAGCGGGCGTGGCGGTAGGGCGTAGGGTCGATGATGGGCACGTCATTGGCGATGAGATCGGCGGCGAGGCGGCCCGCGGCAGGCCCCATGCCGAAGCCAAGGCCGCTGAATCCAGCGGCGAGATAGAAGCCCGGCAGGCTCGCGATGGGCGAGATGACGGGGCGGGAATCCGGCGTGGAATCGATGAATCCGCCCCAGCTATCGGCGACTTTCACGTCCTTCATCACCGGATAGTCGCGGCGGAGGAATTCCATACCCTTCTCGATGAGCTTCGTGCTCGGTGCCGGATCATAGACGCGCATTTTCTCGAAGGGCGAGATCTCTTCATTGCGCCATGTCGCCCAGCTTTCGGGCCCGTTGAAGAAGCTGCTGCCGATGCCGAAGGTGAGCTTCTTCCGGCGCTTGAGGAAGAGCTTGAGGAAGCGGGGCGCATAGCGAAGGCTCTGCGGCGTGATGTCGACACGTCCGGCGCCGCCATGGGCGATGGTATAGCCGCCATCGTCGCGGCGCCGCAGGGCGTAGATGCCGTCATTGATGCCGCCATCGGTAATGTTCGGCCCCTTCTCGGTGCGCCAGGCAGTGGCATGCACGCCGGCCTGGGGGAAGGGGATGCCGTGATGGCGGCAGAACATCGAGGCCCAGGCGCCGCCCGCGCAGAGGGCCGCGCTGGTGCGGATGGTGCCCTTCTCGGTGACGACGGCGGAGACGCGGCCGCCCGTGGTCTCGAGGCCGCGGGCCGCGCAGTTCTGGTGAATGGTGACGCCCCTGTCGCGCGCGCCCTCGGCGATGGCGGGGGCGGCCTTCAGCGGCTCGGCGCGGCCGTCGCTGGGGGAATAGACGCCAGCAACCCAATCGGCGCCGGTGGCTTCCGGCACGAGGGCGCGCAGTTCCTCGCGGGTGAGGACGCGGCCATCCATCTGGAAGGGGCGGGCCTGCTCGAACCAATCATCCCAGAAGGCCAACTCGCTCTCATCATGCAGCACGGCGAGCATGCCGCAATGGGTGAAGCCTGTGGCGCGGCCGATGGCCTTGTCCATGCCGCTCCAGAGGCGAAGGCTGGTTGTGGAGAGTGGCAGATCGGGAATGGCGCGGCCATGTACGCGGCACCAGCCCCAGTTGCGGCTCGACTGCTCGGCGGCGACATGGCCCTTCTCGACGATGGCGACGCTGAGCCCCTTTCGCGCGAGCTCCAGCGCGGTGCAGACGCCGATGATGCCGCCGCCGATGATGACCACATCCGCCCGCGCCGGGAGTTTCTCGTCGCTGGGAATGCGGTCGACCGGAGGTGACATGGCATGGTCCTTCAACAGCGCGGCGCGGAAGATGCGTATCGGCTAGTTGAAAACCTGTTGCGGCCTCTGTCCAAGAAGGAAAACGATGGTTCGCATAAGAACGGGTTATGAATTTAACGGCAGGATGCATAACCCGCATTTATGTGCGGCATCGCCGCAAAGGGCTGGACAAGCCGGATCAACCTCTCCGACAGTAACCCACAAATGAGCCGGCGATGAAACATGCCTGGCCGACAGGGATACGCTGACCGATTTGGAGAGGCTGTCGATGACTGAGCATCGTTCCCCCAAAGGCTTTGGCTTGTCCGATTCAGGACTGGCCATGCCGCGCCGTGGCCTGATGGGTCTTTCAGCCGCAGCCCTCATCGGCCTCGGTAGCGCCACTGCCGCCCGCGCGCAGACGCCGCGCCCGCCGCAGGGGCGCAAGGGGCAGATCGTCGTCGGCCTCTCGCAGGAGCCGACGCGGTTCAACCCGCTGATGGCGCGGATCGAGACGGATGAAGCCGTCCACCTAAATATGTTCAACGCACTTTGGTACGTGGCGCCCAATGGCGACCTCGTGCCGGATCTCGCGACCGAGGTGCCCTCGGTGCAGAATGGCGGGCTGTCGGGAGATGGGCTTTCCTGGCGCATCAAGCTCAAGCCCGGCGTGCAGTGGCATGACGGCAAGCCCTTCACCGCCGAGGACGTGAAGTTCACGCTCGGCCTGCTGCGGAACAAGGAATTCCCGGCTATGAGCCGGAGCGGGCATGATCTCGTCCGCGACATCACCGTGGTCAGCCCGACGGAGCTGACCTGGAAGATGGAGCGCTTCTACGCGCCCTATTTCTCGATCCTGAGCTGGATGATGATCGTGCCGAAGCACGCTTTCGACGGCATCACGGATTTCCGCACGGCGCCGTTTAATTCTGCGCCCATCGGCACCGGTGCGTTCAAATGGGGCGAGCGCCGGCCGGGCGACTATATCCGCGTCGATGCCAATCCCAATTATCATGGCACTGGGCCTTATGTGGAGCGCGTGATCTTCAAATACGTGCCCGACCTCACCGTGCTGAAGACGCAGTTCATCGCGGGCGCGGTGGATGCCGTGGTGGGCACGGGCATCACGCCCGATAACTTCGATGAAGTGCGCGCGACGCGGAGCGTGAAGCTCATCATCTCGCCGACCGCCTATCTCACCAGCGTCACGCTGAATAACGGCCAGCCGCAGTTCCGCGAGAAGGAAGTGCGCCAGGCGCTCTACATGGCGATGGACAAGGCCACCATCAATCGCGACCTCTTCTATGACTCGAACTTCGCGACCGAGAGCTATCTGCCGGCGGAGAACTGGGCCTATAAGCCCGACCTGCCGGTGCACAAATACGATGTGAAGGGCGCCATGGCGCTGCTCGACAAGGCCGGCTGGAAGCCCGGCCGTGGCGGCATCCGCGAGAAGGGCGGCGTGCGCCTCAGCTTCTCCATCTCGACCGTGACGGGCAGCCATCTTCGCGAGCAGATGCAGCAGTTCCTGCAGCAGAGCTGGCTGCCGCTCGGCGTGGAGATGTCGATCAAGAATTTCCCCGCCGCCGTCATGTGGGGCGATTTCTGGCGCTTCAGCCAATTCGATTCGACGATCGTCGGCGCGATCTATCCCGTCGCCGGGGACCCGGATGTGAGCGACCGGCTCGGCAGCTGGGCCATTCCCGCGAAGGCGGGTTCCGGCGCGAACCAGATGCAATATACCAGTGCGGAAGTGGACAAGCTGCTGCCGCAGGCCGCCGCCATGCTCGACCGCGCGGAGCGGAAGAAGGCCTATGCCCGCGTGCAGGAACTGGTACGCGACGATCTTCCCTTCCTGCCGCTGCATCAGACCAATATGGGCGAAGGCACCAAGGCCAATCTCCTCGGCTTCGAGCCCAATGTGAATTATCGGCATAATTGCTGGAATATGTCGGCCTGGTATTGGGCTTCGTGACGCCGGGGCGGGTTTGAGGTCCAGATGACCGCCTATATCGTCCGGCGGCTGGGCCAGGGCCTGGTATTGCTCTGGCTCGTCTCCATGATCGGCTTCGCCATGCTCCATCTGGTGCCTGGCGGGCCGCTCTCGCAATTCGCCAATACCCCCGGCATGAGCGATGAGGATCTGAAACGCCTCGCGACGCAGATGGGCCTGGATCGGCCGTTGCCCGTGCAATATCTCGAATGGGTCGGCGGGCTCATCACCGGCGATTGGGGCCGCTCCTATCGCGATGACAGCCCGGTGCTGAACGTCATCGTCTCGCGCCTCGGCGCCACCTTGCGGCTGATGATCACGGCGACCTTCATCTCCGTGGTGCTTGGCGTGCTGATCGGCGTGGTCAGCGCGGTGCGGCGCTATTCCTTCTTCGACCAGTTCGTGACGGTGGGCGCGATGGTGGCGCTCTCCATCCCGACATTCTGGTTCGGCCTCGTCGTCATCTATGTCTTCTCGATCAAGCTCCAATGGCTGCCGCCAGGGAACATGGCACCCGTAGGAGATGATTCCTTCGCGAGCTTCGTCCATCACCTCATCGGGCCGGCCATGGTGCTGGGCTTCGTCACCGTCGCGATCTGGAGCCGTTTCATGCGCTCCTCGATTCTGGAGGTGGTAAGCCAGGATTACGTGCGCACGGCGCGGGCGAAGGGCCTGTCGAACAGCATCGTTCTCATCCGGCACGTCATGCGGAATGCGCTGCTGCCGATGATCACGCTGGCGGGGCTGGAATTGCCGACGCTGTTGAGCGGTGCGCTGGTGACGGAGACGGTCTTCACCTGGCCCGGCATGGGGCGCCTCTTTCTCGATTCCATTTCCTATCGCGATTATCCGGTCGTGATGGGGCTGCTGATGTTCACCGCGATGCTGGTGATCCTGGGCAGCCTGATCGCCGATATCCTCTATGTAGTGGCTGATCCGCGGATCAGGCTGAGCTGAGGCGCGCCATGTCCGATATCACCTCCGAGGATAGCCTCTTCGGCCCCATCAAGACGACGAAGCCGCCGCGCTACCCGACGCTGGCGCGGTTCATGAAGCACAAGCTGGCTGTCGCCGGCGCCTGCATCATCATCTTTCTCGTCCTGGCCTGTGCCATCGGGCCGAGCATCGTGCCCTATGACCAGTTCCAGCTCGATATGCGTAACCGCTTCCAGGCGCCCTTCATGGGCCCGCATATCCTGGGCACGGATGAGCTGGGGCGGGACCAATTGGCGCGGTTGCTGATGGCCGGGCGCATCTCGCTCTCCGTCGGCTTCGTCGCCATGGTCATTGCGCTGGCCGTGGGCGTGGTGGTCGGCACGCTCGCGGGTTTCTATGGTGGGCTGGCGGGCGATGCGATGATGCGCGTGGTCGATGCGGTGCTGTGCTTCCCCACCATCTTCCTGCTGCTGACCCTCGCCGCGCTCATCGAGCCGAGCCTGTCGAGCATCACGCTCATCATCGCGCTCACCGCCTGGATGGAGGTGGCGCGGGTGACGCAGGGGCAGATCCGCGCGCTGAAGGAGCGCGATTTCACGGCGGCGGCGATCTGCGGCGGGTCGAGCAATCTGCGGATCATGTTCCGCGAATTGGTGCCGAATGCGGCGGCGCCGATCATCGTGGCCGCGACGCTCATCGTGGCCCGCGGTATCCTGCTCGAAAGCTATGTCAGCTATCTGGGCTACGGCATCCAGCCGCCGGTCGCGAGCTGGGGGAACATGCTCGAGAAGGCGCAGCAATATCTCACGACGGCGCCTTGGCTCGCCATTCTGCCTGGGGTGATGATCACCCTGGCGGTGGCCAGCTTCAATTTCGTGGGCGATGGCGTGCGCGACGCGCTCGACCCGCGCAGCAACCTGCAGTGAGCGGGCTGGAAGGACGAGAATGAAAGTTGCCATCGTCGGCGCCGGCATCGCCGGCCTCACCACGGCCTGGTCGCTCACCAAGCGGGGCGTGGATGTCACCCTGTTCGAGCAGGGGCCGATCCCCAATCCCCTCTCGGCCTCGGGCGACCAGCACCGGCTGATGCGCCGGGCCTATGGCGATGACGACGGCTATTCCCGCCTCATCACCGAGGCGCTGGAGGCCTGGGACGAGCTTTGGGAGGATCTGGGCGAGTGCCACTACGCCGGGCGCGGTGTGCTGGCCTTCAACCAGTTTCCCAATGATGGCGGGTCCCGTTTCGCGAGCAGCCTGAAGCGCGGCGGCTTTTCCTTCGAGACCTGGTCGCCGCAGGAGGCGGCCGAGCGTTATCCTTATATCGACCCCAATCGTGTCCGGCGCGTGCATTACATGGCCGAGGGCGGCGCGCTGCTCTGCCAGAAGATCGGCGCGAGCATCGCGCGCTGGCTGAACGAGAACGGCGCCCTGTTGCGACCCGAGACCCGCGTGACGGCGGTGGATGCCGCGGCCGGGAAGGTCGTGGTCGAGGGCGGCGAGGAGGCCGTCTTCGACAAGGTCGTTGTGACGGCCGGGGCCTGGGTGCTGAAGCTTTTCCCGGAACTGGCCGGGACGCTGACCATCTGCCGCACGGCGGCCGTCTATCTCGATCCGCCGGATGATCTGAAGGCCGCCTGGGATACCTCGCCGGCCGTGCAGAATGTGGGCGGCAATGTCGTCGGCTATATCCTGCCGCCGGCGGGCGGGACGGAGCTGAAATTCGCGGCCGGGGTGAACAAGCGCCTGGCGCAGGACCCGGATGCCGACCGCATCGCCGCCCCCGGCGAGGGCGAGCTGCTGCGGGACCTCTTCGTCGCGCCGATTGCCCGGGTGCAGGAGTACAAGGTGAAGCGGGTGGTGACCTGCGCCTATACATTCACTGAGGATCATCGCTTCTACAGCCACCCCAAGGGCAAGGCGCTGGTGGTCTCGCCCTGTTCGGGGCATGGCTACAAGTTCGGCGCCTCGGTCGGCCGCCGCGTGGCCGATGGCGTGCTGGATGGCGACATGGACCTGCTCCTGCGCTGGTTGCGCTCCGAGGAACACCGCCCCCGCCAGCCTGCCATGGCCTGACGGGGTTCGAGGGGCCATAGGTGCCTTCGGCGGGGCGCCGTGGCCTGCGAGGCCGAGATGAACGGTTGACGCGGCCTGACATTTTAGGCTTATCGGCTCAGGGATCGTCCGCCACCATCAAGCCGAACAGGCCGTTGGGGCGATCTTTTCCCGCATGGAATGACGCTGCCTCCGGCCCGCTCGGCGCGAGCTGCCGACCGCCGAAGGCCGACCATGATTGTCTTGTTGAACGTGATGGGGCCCATCTTCGCCCTCATCGGAATTGGCTATCTCTTCGCCCGGCGCCGCTGGGTCAGCGACGAGGGGCTGAAGGCGCTAAGCGGCTTCGCCTTCGGCCTCGGCATTCCGGCCCTGCTCTTCAACAACGCGACCACCCCGCATCCGAGCGGCGGCCCCATCGCGCCGGCCTTCTTCGCGGGCTGCCTGACCATCTATTTCCTGGCCGTGGTGCTCTCGTGCTGGCTGCTCAAGGCGCGGCTGGCGGAATCGGGCGTCTTCGCCCTCAATGCCACTTTCGGCAATATCGGCATGATCGGCGTGCCGCTGATCACGGCGGCCTATGGTTCGGCCGGGCTTTCGCAGCTGCTCTCGATCATGGCGCTGCATTCGCTCATCCTGCTGCCGCTGACCATGCTGCTCAGCGAGCTTTCCATGGGCTCGCGCCGCAATCTCCTCCCGCTGATGAAGAACATGGTGGTGGCGCTGGTCTGCAACCCCATCGTCATGGCGGTCTTCGCCGGGGCCATCGTCTATTATGTGGGCCTGCCGGTGCCGACCATGGTGCGGCGCCTGCTGGACATGCTGGGCCATGCGGGGCCGCCCGTCGCGCTGTTCTGCCTGGGCGGCACGCTGCTCGGCTTCGACGCGCGGCGGGAATGGCCCGGGGCGCTGCTCTGCGCGGCGCTGAAACTGGCGCTGATGCCGGCGCTGATCTGGGCGCTCTGCGCCTGGGTGGGGCTGCCGCCCCTCGCACTCGCCGTCGCGGTGATGACGGCGGCGCTGCCCACGGGGGCCAATGCCTTCTTCCTCGCCCGGCGCTATTCGGCCGGGACGGAGCGGGCGGGGGCGACCATCCTGCTCTCCACCATCATCGCCATGGGCAGTTTGGCGGCACTTCTGGTGGTCTTTCCGCCTGTTGAATGAGCGGCCGTGGCGCGAAAGGGCGGCTGAGCCTCCCTTTCCGCTGGTGCCTTTCTTGCTGTGGTGGAGAAATCCTTACCCTCAGGAGAGGCGACGACCATGCTCATCACCCCTTCACGCCGTGGCCTGATGATGGCCGGCGCGGGTCTGGCCGGCACGCTGGCCATGCCCGGCGTGCTTCGCGCCCAGGCGATGCCGAGGCTGAAATTCACGCTCGACTGGGCCAAGCAGGGCCCGAATGCCTATGCCACCATGGGGCTGGAGAAGGGCTTCTTCCGCGAGGCAGGGGTGGAGGCGACCATCGATCGCGGCTTCGGCTCGGGCCGCGTGCCGGTGGATATCGCGGCCGGTGCCTATGAAATGGGCCAGGCCGATATCAATCCCGTCATCAAGTTCATGGCCGAGAACCCCAATGCGGGGCTCGTGATCGTGGGCGTCTGGGGCGACCGCTCCCTGCTCTGCGCGACGGTGCGAGCCGATGGGCCCATCCGCACGCCGAAGGACCTGGAGGGCAAGACCCTCGCCGCGCCGGAATCCGATGCGGGGCGCCAGCTCTTCCCGGCCTTCGCCAAGGCGGCGGGCATCGATGCCAGCAAGATCAACTGGATGACCGTCAGCCCCGAATTGCGCGAGCCGATGCTGGTGCAGAAGCGCGCCGATGGCATCACGGGCGCCGTCACCTCCTCGGGCCTCTCGCTCAAGGCCTTGGGGATGGACCTCTCGCAGCAGCGGATCATGTATTACCGCGACTATGGGCTGGACCTGCTCGGCACCTGCTACGTGACGACGCGGACCTTCCTCGAGCGGAACCCGGAGACGGTGCGGCGCGGGCTGAAGGCGCTCTTCCGCTCGCTCACCTATGCCTATAGCCACCAGGACGAGAGCATCGCCGCGCTCAAGAAGGTGGAGCCGCTGACGGATGTGGCGATCGAGACCGAGCGGCAGAAGCTCTGCATGGACCAGCAGGTCATGTCGCCGCATGTGCAGGCGAACGGGCTCTCCGTGCCGGATATGGCGCGCTTCCAGAAGGCGCTGACCACGGTGGAGGAGGCCTATGGCATGGCGCCGAAGCTGAAGGTGGAAGCCATCTACAATGACAGCTTCCTCCCGCCGCTGAGCGAGCGTCGGCTCTGAGCCGCGTCAGGCGGCTCGCCTTCGGGCGAGCTGCCTGTCCAGCAGCGCCACCAGCACCGGCGCGAGCCAGGCGAGGAGGATGCTCAGCCCCGCGAGCCATTCCACGCCCACCAGCCGGCCGGAGGGCGCCTCTCTGAGGGCGGCGGCCGAGAAGGCGCCGCCCACGGCCTGGAAGAGGCTGGTGCTTGCCGCGGCGAGGCATTGGTAGCTGATGCGGTCGGCCGGCTCCGGCACCCGGCTCGCGCTGGCCTGGGCGACGGTGCTGCGCGCGAGCTGCACCGCGAGAACCAGGCCCAGCATCACGATGGCCATCGTCACGCCATGGCTGAGCCAGAAGGCCGGGGCGAGAACCAGCGTCATGACCACCGCCACGCCGACCGAGGCCTGGAAGGGGGAGACACGGTCCATCACCGTGCCGGTGATGCGGGTGGTGAGCAGGCCGAGCCCGCCGCCGATGAGATAGACGACCCGTAGCCCGCTTTCGCTGATGCCGAGATTATGCAGCGCATAGGCGCTGATATGCGGCGAGAGCAGCAGCGAGGCGAAGGAGGCGGCGGCGATGAGGCCGAGCCCCGTCAGGCTCTCCCCGCGCCTGAGCTGACGCAGCAGCGAGGCCACGCCCACCCGCCCGAGCGGCGGCGCGCCGGGCCGGGGCGCGAAAACGGGCCAGGCGGGGATGAGCGCCGCGAGGCAGAGCCCCGCCATGGCCAGGAAGGGCAGCCGCCAGCCGCCCCATTCCGTCAGCAGCAGGGCAAAGGGCAGGCCCATGACGAGCGCGAGGCCATAAGTGCCGATGATCACGCTGATGGCGCGGTTGCGCTGCGATTCCGCGACGGATTCCGCTGCGGTGGCCGTCAGCGTCGCCATCAGCGGCCCGGAGCAGAAGCCCGCCAGCGCCCGCATCAGCAGCAGGCTCTCGAAATTCGGCGCCACCGCGCCCCCGAGCGTGCCGATGCCGAGCCCGGCGAGGGACGTTACCAGGCTGACGCGCCGGCTGTAGCCGCCGAGGAAAATGGCGCCCACCAGCCCGCCCACGGCGGCGGCGAGGGTGAAGGTGGTGCTGGTCAGCGCGGCCTCATGCGCCGGCACGCCCAGGTCCCGCGCCATGAAGGGGGCGAGGGGGAAGACGATCACCGCGCCCATGGCATTGATGAAGGCGATGCAGCCCAGCAGGCCGAGGGCAATGAACTGGGCCCGGCGGCCGGCATCCGATGGCATCGCGACTCCTTCCCTGGGGGCAGCCGGAACAGGAAGCCGCCCCGCGCATCACGCGTCGGGGCGGCGCCCAGGTCAAGACAGGGAAGGGGTGCTGTCGTTCACGCCCGGGAAAGCGTTCAGTCCAGGCCGCCGATATGGAAGGACTTGGCCTCGAGATATTCGTCGATCCCGAGATGCGAACCCTCGCGGCCCAGGCCCGATTGCTTGATGCCGCCGAAGGGGGCGCATTCCATCGAGACGGAGCCGGTATTCAGCCCGACCATGCCGAATTCCAGCGCCTCGGCCACGCGCCAGGAACGGCGGAGATCCTCGGTGTAGAAATAGGAGGCCAGGCCATAGGGCGTGCCGTTCGCGATCTCGATCGCCTCCTTCTCCTCGCCGAATTTGAAGATGGGGGCGAGGGGGCCGAAGGTCTCTTCCTGGGCGAAGCGCATGTCGAGCGTCGCACCCGTCACCAGCGTCGGCTGCACGAAGCGCCCGCCGCGCTCATGGGCCTTGCCGCCGATCACGGCCTTGGCGCCATGCGAGAGCGCATCCTCGGTATGGGCAAGGACCTTGCCCACGGCGGCGTCGTTGATGAGGGGGCCGAGCGTCACCCCCGCCTCGAGCCCGTCGCCGACCTTCAGCGCGGCGATGGCGCCGGCGAGCCGCTCCACGAAGCGGTCATGGATGCCGGCCTGGACGAGGATGCGATTGGCGCAGACGCAGGTCTGGCCGGCATTGCGGAACTTGCTGGCCATGACGCCGGCGATGGCGGCATCGAGATCGGCATCGTCGAAGACGATGAAGGGCGCGTTGCCGCCCAGTTCGAAGCTCAGGCGCTTCACCGTGTCGGCGCATTGCTTCATCAGCAGGCGGCCGACGCCGGTGGAGCCGGTGAAGGAGAGCTTGCGGACGGCCGTATGCCCGGTGAGCACGCCGCCCACCTCGCTCGGCAGGCCGGTGACGACGGAGATGACGCCAGGCGGGAAGCCCACATCCAGCGCGAGCTTGGCGATGGCCAGGGCCGAGAAGGGCGTGAGTTCCGAGGGCTTGATCACGATGGGGCAACCGGCCGCGAAGGCGGGGGCGGCCTTGCGGGTGATCATCGCATTGGGGAAGTTCCAGGGCGTGATGGCCGCCGAGACACCGACGGGCTGCTTCAGCACCAGGATGCGGCGATCGGCGGTGGGGGCCGGGATGGTGTCGCCGCGCATGCGGCGGGCTTCCTCGGCGAACCACTTCACGAAGGTGGCGCCATAGCCGATCTCGCCCTTGGCCTCGGCCAGCGGCTTGCCCTGCTCCATCGTCATGATCAGGGCCAGGTCATCGGCATTGGCGAGCATCGCGTCATGCCATTTCTCCAGCAGCGTGGCGCGGGCGGCGGCGGGCAGGGCGCGCCAGGCGGGCCAGGACTGCTCGGCGGCTTCGACCGCTTCCGTCACCTGCGCGGCGGAAAGCGCCGGGACATGGCCGATGACCTCGCCGGTGGAGGGGTTCCGCACCTCAAGGCGCTCACCGCCCGGGCCGGTGGCGAGCCACTCCCCGCCCACCAGGGCGGCTTCGATGAAGAGGGCCGGGTTCTTGAGGCGGCTGCGGAATGACATGGCTTATCCTTTGCGGCGGCTGGGCCGGGTTTATGGGCCGCAGGTTACTCGGGAGCCGCAGCGGGAAAAGCCCATCCGGGGCGGCCGCCGCAGAATTATCTGCGGCGGCGGGCGGGGCGCTCAGTCCTGAACGGCGCCGGAAGCGCGGACCAGCGGGCCCCAGATCTCCGTCTCCTTCGCCACGTAATCGGCGAATTGCTGGGGGCTGTAGCCGGGCATGGGCGGGGTGCCCATATCGGCCAGGCGCTTCGCGATCTCGGGATCGGCCAGCGCATCCTCGACGGCGGCGTTCATGCGGTTGCGGATATGGTCGGGCGTCGCCGCCGGGCCGAAGAGGCCGAACCAGGAATAGGCCTGGTACTGCGGCACGCCGGCCTCCTTCCAGGTCGGCACGCTGGGCATGACGGCGGAGCGTTCATCGGAGGTGACAAAGAGGCAGCGGACCTCGCCGGATTCCATGAAGGGCTTCAGCAGGCCTGTGATGTCGTGCATGTACTGGATTTCGCCCTTCACCAGGGCGGTGATGGTCTCGGCGCCGCTGCGATATGGCACGTTCACCACCTCGGCGCCGATCTTCGTCGCGAAATTCTGGCTCGCGAGATGGCCTGAAGCGCCGATGCCGTTATGGCCGAACTGGAACTTCCCAGGATTGGCCTTCAGCACCTTGATGAGATCGGCGGCGGTGCGGATATCGACGCCCGGCGGCCAGCCCTTGGTGGAGACGGCGAGCACCAGCGGCACGAAGACGGTGGGCGCGACGGCGGCCAGATCCTTGATCGGATCATAGGGCAGGTTCTTGTACATGACCTTGGCAATGCCGGTGGAAGACAGCGTCGCATGCACGAAGACCGAGCCATCGGGCGGGGAACGCACCACGTAATCCGTGCCCAGCGTGCTGCCCGCGCCGGGGCGGTTCTCGACCACGACGGGCTGGCCGAGGAAGGTCGACATTTTCGGCGCCATGAGGCGGATGGTCACGTCGGTGCCGCCGCCGGCGCCGAAGGGCACCACGATGCGCACCGGCTGGCTGGGCCAGCGGCTCTGGGCTCGGGAGAGCGAAGGGGTGGCGAGCGCCAAGGGCAAAGCCAGCGCCGCGCGGCGCGTCAGCTTGGTCATGAGACAGTCTCCAGTGAAGCCTGATGATTGTTTGGAGCCGTGTTCATTGCCGGGCCTTGGCGCAGGCGGCCCGGTGCCTGTCTCGTGCCGCTTATTCGTGATGCGGCTTGTCGGCGGCCGGGGGCTCCTCGAAGCCATTCGCGAAACGCCTGATGCTGAAAGGCTCGATCTCGACGCCGGGCTGGCCCGTCGCGATCAGCTCGGCCATGGTCGCACCCACGCCGGGGCCGAGCTGGAAGCCGTGGCCGCAGAAGCCGAAGGCATAGAAGAGCCCTGCCTGCCGGCCGCTTTCGCCCATGATGGGGATGTCATCGGCGATATAGCCCTCGACGCCGCCCCAGGTGCGGATCACGCGCAACTTCGCCGTGGGCGGCAGGAGGCGGGCGACATGCGGCAACTGCTTGAGCGTATTCGCCGGGTCGAGATTGGCACGCTTCGTGACGAGATCGGCGAAGCTGCGATTGCCGCCGCCGAAGACGATATTGCCGCGCTTGACCTGGCGGAGATAGACGCCCTCGCCGGGCAGGCTGCTATGCAGGCCCATGACCGGCTCGATGCGATAGGGCATGGGCTCGGTCACAGCCATCTGCGGTGCGCGGGCGACGAGCGGCACGTCCTCGCCGAGCGCCCTGGCGATAGCCCGGCCCCAGGCACCGGCCGAGACCTGCACCATGGGCGCGCGGAAGTTGCCCTTGCCCTTGGTCTCGACGACGAAATCGACACCGTCCTTGATAATGCCGAGGACTTCCGCATTCTCGATCACCCGCGCCCCGGCCCGCGCGGCGGCGCGACCAAAGGCGGGGGCGGCGAGGCGCGGGTTCGCATGGCCGTCATGGGGCGAATAGCTCACCATCAGCGCCTCGGGGGAGAGGAAGGGGAAGCGCGAGCGCATGGCATTGCCGCGCATCATCTCAAGATGCAGGCCGTAGGGCGCGCTGTCCTCCTTGTATTGCTCGAGCGTCGCCGCGTCTTCTTCCCTGAAGGCGACACGGATATGGCCGCTGGCAAGGAATTCGGCATCCTCCCCTAGTAGGCGGTTGAGATCGCCCCAGAGCCGGCGGGAGCGGTTCGCGAGCGGGAGCTGCTTCAGGAAACGGCCCTGGCGGCGGATATTGCCGAAGCTCGCATTGGTCGCGCCCTGGCCCACCAGATCGCGCTCCAGCAGGATGGCGGAGAGGCCGCGCTGGCGCAGGAAGAAAGCCGTCGCGGCGCCCATGAGGCCGCCGCCGACGATGACGACATCCGCCTTGTTCTCGACCATCACGCGCTCTCCACCAGGCGGGCACCGATGGGCAGCGGCTTGATCGGCGCGGCGCCGCGCAGGCGGCCCACCTGTTCCGCCGGCACGCCGCGCGCCGCGGCCAGCACCTCGGCGGCGGCGAGGCCGCACATCCGGCCCTGGCAACGCCCCATGCCGGGGCGGACGAGCTGCTTCGTGCGGTTGACCTCGGGCGTATCGAGATCCTTGGCGGCATGGCGGATATCGCCGGCCGTGACCTTCTCGCAGCGGCAGATGATGGTGCTGTCGGGCAGGCTGGCCGCTTGGTGCCCTGGCCAGGGGAAAGCCATCTCCAGGCCCTGGCGGAACTTACCCATCGGCGCGAGTTGCGCGCGGAGTTTCTCGATCTCAGCGGCAGGGATGCTCAGGCCCATATCGAGGAGGGCCGCGCAGGCGGCGAGGCGGCCGGCCATCTCGGCCGCATCGGCGCCGCGAACCATGGCGCCATCCCCGGCGAGATAGACGCCCTTCTTGCTGCTGCGACCGTCAGAGTCGACGACCGGCAGCCATTGCTTCGCGATGGAGTCGAAGGCGAAGTCGCATTTGAGCAGGTCGGCGATCTGAGTTTCCGAGCGCAGGCCATAGCCGAAGCCGACGGCATCGCCCTCGGTGCTCTGCTCGCGCCCGGCGGCATCACGCCAGCGCAGGCCCGCCACGCGGCCATCATGCGCCATGACCTCGAGCGGCGTGATGCCGTTGGCCATCTGCACGCCGGCGCGCTTGAGGTCGGCGGTATAGCCCATGCCATGGCGCAGCACCTCGGGCCGCGCGGCGAGATATCGCAGGGCCTTGAGGCGCAGCGAGAAGGGGCTGGTATCGAGCACCGCGCGGACCTTCACGCCCGCCTTCATATATTGCCAGGCGACGAGGTAGAGCAGCGGGCCGGTGCCGGTGAAAATCGGCGCGGCCCCAATGGCGCAGGCCTGGGCCTTGAGTGCGATCTGCGCGGCGCCGAGGGTATAGACGCCCGGCACCGTCCAGCCCGGCATGGGCATGACGCGATCGGTGGCGCCGCTGGCGATGATGAGGGCGTCGTAAGGCACTTCCCGCGCTTCATCGCCTGTCACGGTCATGAGCATGCCGGGCTTGGCGCCCCAGGCGAGAGTATTCGGCCGATAGTCGATCTTCTCGCGCAGCGCCTCGAAGTCGCGATGCAGGGCGACGGCCTTGGGCGCTTCGGAACCGTAGAGCTTCTCCGGCGGGCGGGTGAAATGCGGCGGCTGGCGGCGATAGATCTGCCCGCCCTGTCGCTCGCCTTCGTCGATGACGATGGGGCGTAGGCCGGCTTCCACCAGCCGCGCGGCGGCGCGTGTGCCGGCGGGGCCGGCGCCGATCACGATGATCCTTTGCGCGGTCACGGCCACGGCGCTTCTCCCGTCACGATCTTCATGCCTTCGGCGACGGTGGTGGAACAGGCGCGCAGCCGTTCTCCCGCTTCGGTCCAGACCCAGCAATCCTGGCAGGCGCCCATCAGGCAGAAGCCGGCTCGCGCGCCATCGCCGAATTCGCTGAGCCGCAGGCGCTGGCCGTTAGTGAGGATGGCGGTGAGCAGCGTATCGCCCTCGAGCGCCGCGACGGGCTGCCCGTCGACCATGATGGAGAGGGCATTGCGCGCCGTCTCGTCCACTCGCTGAAACAAACCAGCCATCGCCCAGACCCTGCTATCCGATTGCAGCTTTCGCCCACGCGTCGGCACTGTCCAATTGCCATTCGACCTGCTTTCATAACCCGGACCTATGGGCTGGCAGGAGGCGGGCATGAACGCGCGGCAGATCGAGGTATTCCGCACCATCATGCGTTGCGGCACGTTGACCGGCGCCGCACAGATGCTCAACGTCTCCCAGCCTGCTCTGAGCCAATTGCTGCTCCATGCCGAGGATCAGCTGGGCTACAAGCTTTTCCAGCGCCTGGGTGGGCGGCTGGTGCCGACGCCGGAGGCCGTGCAGCTTTTTCCTGAGGCCGAGCGGCTGCATCACGACATCGATTCCTTTCGGCGTTTCGCGACGGATCTCCGCCAGGGTAAGGCCGGTTCGGTGCGCCTTGCGACTTCCGCTCCGCCGGCCCTTTCCTTCATTCCCGCCGCCTTGCAGACCTTTCGCGCCACCTGCCCTGGCATGAGGCTCGTCTCCTATGTCGTGCCGGTGGAGACGCTGATCGAGAAGCTGGATCGGGGCGAGGTGGATCTAGGTGTGGCGCTGAACGATTCGCCCCGTGCCTTGGTTGAGGCCGAGCCCATTGGACAGACGGAGGTGATCTGCCTCTTGCCGGTGGAGCATCCACTGGCGCGCAAGGATGTCGTGGGCATCGGCGATCTCGCGGGCGAGACGCTGATTTCCTATCGCGGCGACAGCCTGCCGGGTGCGCGGCTGGAGCAGGCCTTCGCGCGGGAAGGGGCGAGGATGCGGCCGCAAGTGGAGATCGATTCCTCCATCATCGCGCTCTCCTTCGTGCAGCAGGGGATCGGCATCGCTTTGGTCGATGGCCTCATTCCATGGGGCGGGTTCCCTGGCGTGGTGCCACGGCCCTTCAGGCCGGTCGTATCGCTGCCCATTTCCATCCTCGTCAGCACGCGGCGGCCTCTTTCGCGTAACCAGGAGCTGCTGCGCGGGGAAATCCGACGTGCTTTGGCGCTCTATGCCGCCTCGCCCACGCCACGGGGAACGCTCAAGCCATATCCATAAGGAGGGCTTATTCGCCTCGCCCATATCCGTCTTGGACGGGGGCAAGGGCGGCCAGGAAGATGCGTGGGACGACAGCATCGGGACTGGCTTGGCATGACGTGGCGCATCGGCGTTGATATCGGCGGCACCTTCATCGATTTCTGCGCGCTGGACGACAGTTCGCAGCAGATGCACACGCTGAAGGTTCTCACCACCCCCAACGAACCGGGGCGGGAGGTGATGGAGGGCGTTGCCATCCTGCAGGAGCGCCACGGCATGGCGCCCGGCGACGTCACGGCTTTCGTGCATGGTACGACGGTGGGCATCAATACCGTCATCCAGCGCAAGGGTGCGCCGCTCGGCCTCATCACCAATGCGGGCTTCGAGGATGTGATCGAGATGGCCCGGCTGCGGATGCCGGATATGTACACGCTATTCTGCGCAAGGCCTGAGCAGCTCATTCCGCGCGACCGCATCTTCGGCGTGAAGGGCCGCATCCTTGCCGATGGCAGCGAGGCTGAACCGCTGGACGAGGCCGGTGCCGTCGAAGCCGCGCGCAAGGCCAAGGCGCGGGGTGCGGAGGGCATCATCCTCTCCTTCCTCCACAGTTACCGCAACGAGAGTCACGAACTGGCGGCCAAGGCGGCGATCAAGGCGGCGCTCCCGGAGATGTTTGTCTTCTGCTCGGCGGAAATCTGGCCGGTGATCCGCGAATATGAGCGCACGACGACCGTGATCCTGAACGGCTACGTCCATCCGCGCGTCGACAATTACCTCATCCGCCTCGGCGAGGCCCTGCGGAGGCAGGGTGTGACGGCGCCCCCCATGATCACCAAATCCAATGGTGGCATCATGGGAATCGAGGAGGGGCGTACCTCTTGCGTCGGCATGCTGCTTTCCGGCACGGCCTCGGGTGTGATGGGCGCGGCCTTCCTGTCGCGGCAGGCGGGGGTTGAGAGGGCGCTGACGCTCGATATTGGCGGCACCAGCGCCGATGTGGCCCTCATCATCGATGGCCAGCCGCAATATGGCACGGGCGAGGTGATCGGCGACTTTCCTCTGCACGTGCCGAGCGTTTCCGTCACCTCGATCGGCGATGGCGGCGGCTCCATCGCTAGCGTGGATGGTTTCGGCATGCTCAAGGTGGGGCCGGAAAGCGCGGGCTCGACGCCTGGCCCGGCCTGCTACGGCCGTGGCGGCGAGCGGGCGACCATCACCGATGCCATGGCCGTGCTGGGCTTTCTCGGCCATACGCCCATCGCCTATAAGGCCGTCGCGATGGATCGCGCCAAGGCCGAGAAGGTGGTGGGCGAGCTTGCGGAGAAACTCGGGCGCGGCTTGCAGCAGACGGCGGAAGCCATCATCCAGGTCAGCATTTCCTCGATGTTCGCCGAGGTGAATAAGCTCGTCGCACGCTATGGCGTCGATGCGCGCGAATTCACCATGCTGCCCTTCGGCGGCGCGGGCCCGATGATGGGCTGCCTGCTCGCGCGCGAACTGGGCATGGAGAAAGTGATGATCCCGCGCCGACCCGGCGTGGTCAGCGCCCTGGGCGGCCTCATCGCGGATGTTAAGAACGACTTCATCCGTACGCTCTTCTGCGATTTCGACGAGGCCAGCCTGCCTGCGCTCAAGAGCGCGCTGGCCGATCTGCGCGAGAAGGGCCGCAAGTGGCTGCGGGAGGACCAGGGATTCACGGGCCCTGCGTTCGAGAAAGTCACGGCCGATCTACGCTATCACGGCCAATCCTTCGAGATCGAGACAGTGCTCGAGGGCCACTGGATCGAGAGTGGCAATCTCGTCGCCCTCGCCGATGCCTTCCATCGTCGGCATGAGGAAATCTACGATTTCGCCGATGAGAAGGCGGCGGTGCAACTCGTCAACCTGCGCCTCGTCGTCTCCGGCACCACGCCCGCACCCAGCTTCGGCGCGCAGGAAAAGGTCGAAGGTATGCCGGTCCCCGAGAAGGAAATCGCAGCCTTTCTCGATGGCGCCGTCAGAAAGATGCCGCTCTATTGGCGCGACAATCTCCGCCACGGGCATCGCTTCGCCGGGCCTGCCGTAGTCGCGCAGGAAGATACCACCGTCTGCATCCCCGGCGGCTTCGATGCCACGGTCGATGCCTTCGGCAACCTTCACCTCACCGCCGCCTAAGAGGAAGAAGACAGATGGACAAGGTCACGCTCCAGGTCTTCGCCAATCACGCCCGCGCGGCGGCGGAGAATATGGCCTATACGCTCTACCGCACGGCGCATTCGACTTTCGTTAAGGAGACGGAAGACTTCACGGTGCAGCTCGTCGATGCCACGGGCGGGGTTTTCGCGGTGCCGATGGATCTGGGCGCCACCTGGTATCCTGGCCTCAACTACGGCAAGGCCATCGGCATGATCGACGGCTATGAGCCGGGCGATGTGGGCTTCACCAACGATCCTTATAGCGGCTTCCTCGCGACCCATGCGCCGGACCTGCATATGTGGAAGCCGATCTTCCACGAGGGGCGGCTACTCTGCTTCGCCTGCGGCCATATCCACAATACCGACATGGGCGGTGCCGTGCCGGCCTCGCTCTCCCGCACGCTCACGGAGATTCATCAGGAGGGGATTCGCTTCCCACCGATGAAAATCTACGAGAAGGGCGTGATGAACGAGCAGCTGATGCGGGTCATGATGACCAATGTCCGCAAGCCCGAGCAGAACCTCGGCGACTTCAAGGCTTTCATCGGCGCGCTCAATACCGGCGAGCGTAAGGTGCGCGCCATGGTTGAAAAGTTCGGTGCCGATGCCTTCATCGAAGGCGTGAAGGGCCTGCAGAATTACGCCGAACACCAGGCGCGGGAGCTGCTTCGCTCCATGCCCGACGGCACCTACTTCTTCTCCGATTACAACGACGAGGATTCGGCCAATGGAAATCCTTGCCGCCTCGCGCTGACGCTCACCATCAAGGGCGATAGCGCGACGCTCGACTTCACCGGCAGCGACCCGCAGCTGACTTCTGCGCTGAACGTGCCCACGGGCAGCAATCCCCATCACACGCTGCTGCTGGTCGGCGTTTATTACGTGCTCTGCACGCTGAACCCGCAGATCCTGCTGAATATCGGCCTGGTGCGGCCCTTCACCTGCATCGCCCCGGAAGGGACGGTGCTGAACCCGACCTTTCCTGCCGCCGTGGGCATGCGCAGCCTCACCTGCGCGCGGTTGCGCAGCCTGATCTTCGGCGCCTTCGGCATGGCGATACCGGAGCGGATGCCGGCGGCGCCGGCCGGCACCAGTTCGATCATGAACATCATGACGACGGACAATCGCACCAAGCGCACCGTGCTGGCGGCCATCAACCCCGTGGTCGGCGGTGCGGGTGGTATGCCGCATCGCGACGGCACCAATGGCTCCGGGGCCGATGGCGCCTATCTGAAGAATACGCCGATCGAGATCACCGAAAGCGAAGTGCCCATCGAGATGGTCCGTTACGGTCTATTGCCCGATTCCGGCGGCGCCGGGCGCTGGCGCGGCGGCCTCGCGACGGTGATGGAATTCCGCGTTTTCGCGCCCAATACCCGCATCACGGCGCGCAACCGCGACCGCTGCCGCTTCCGGCCCTGGGGCATCCTGGGCGGGCAGCCGGGCAAGCCCTCGGATTTCATGCTCAATCCCGGCCGGCCGAATGAGAAGCATCTGGGCGTCGCCGATCTCGCGACGATGGAGCCGGGCGATCTGCTGCACATCCATTCGCCCGGCGGCGGCGGCCGTGGGCCTGCGCATGAGCGGCCGGTGGAACTGGTGCTGCAGGATGTCGAGCGCGGCTATGTCACGCCCGAAGGCGCGGCCGAGGAATATGGCGTGGTAATAGCGGGCGGGGTGCTGGACGAGGCGGCGACCATGGCGCGGCGCCAGGCGATGAAGGATGCGCTCACGGGCGAGCATTTCGATCTCGGCCCCGAGCGCCGTGCCTATGAGGCGGTTTGGTGCCGCGAGTCTTACGCGGCGCTCACCGAAATCCTCTCAGCGCTCCCGGTGCATTGGCGCTTCTTCGTGAAATCGAAGCTCTTCGCCATGCACCGGGTGCCGGGAGCAGGCGGGGCGGGGCTTCGCGCAGCCTTCGAGAGGCTCCGCGAGACGGTGCCGGGCCTCGCCTGATACCGCGCGCCTACCAACGGCGATAATAGCCGTAATGCGGCGCGTAATAGACCGGCGGGCCATAATAGCGGGGGCCGTAATAGCCCCCGTAATAGCCCGGGGCCGGATAGGCCACGCAGCCCGCGAGGCCGGCACCCACGGCTGCCAGCAGGAGAGCGCGGGTAGCGAGACGACGAATTGGCTTCTGGAAGCGCATCTGGGCCTCCTCTCCATGTCACGATGCCAGGATCAAGCGCTCTGCTTGAGGCGGCTTGAAGGCAACGTCACGGCCGAATTGTGGTTTCGGTTTCACAGGATGTAACCATGTAACCGGCGGGGCGCCTTCACGGCACGGCATGCGGCGCCTTATGATGCCGCGCGTGAGATGAAGGGGCGCAAGGTGCCGTGCAAGACCGCCAATCCGTTCGGCAGCCGCCAAGCCTGCCCTCCCTCCAGCGTGAGCGGCTGGTGATGACGCGGCGTGCGTCTTTGGGCGCCATGGCCTTCGCGGCCATGAGTGCGGCCGGCGCTGCCTGGGCGGCGGAGCAAGAGCCGGCTTCGCTCTCGCGCAGCGTCGCTTGGGTGATGGAGCCGGGTGGCGACCCCTCTCGTGCGCAGCTCGTGCAGGTCGCCTGGCCCGATGGGGAGCCACCGCCGGGCGGCTTCCCGGTGATGATCCTGCTCGATGGGCAAACGAGCTTTCCCATCGCCGTCGCCTCGCTCCGTGCGCAGGAGCGCCGGGTGGAGGTGACGCGCGTGAAGCCCGCGATCATCGTCGGCCTCTCCGGCATCAAGGATGGCGTGCATGATGGCGATGCGCGGGCGCGGGACTATACGCTGCCCGGCCCTAATGCCCCGGCGGGCACGGGCGGCGCCGATGCTTTCCTGGCCTTCATCGAGGAGGAATTGAAGCCGGCGCTGGAGCAGCGTTTCGTCATCGATCGTGATCGCTACGCGATTTTCGGCCATTCCTATGGCGGGCTTTTCGTGCTGCACGCGCTCTTCAGCCGCCCCGGCACCTTCCGCCGCATGATTGCGGCGAGCCCCTCGATCTGGTGGCAGGAAGGCGTGCTGCTGAAGGAGGAGCCGCATCTCCTGGCTCAGCCCCGCGAGTTGCTCTCGCGCATCGGGCTGCTGGTGCCGGTGGGGGGCGATGAAAGCCCGGACGCGCCGGGGCTTTCGGAAGAGCGGCGGGAGCGTATGCGCCGTTCGGCGATGCAGGCCCGGGCCAGGGCGCTCACCGAGCGGCTGACGGCGGCGGGCCTGCCCTCGGACTATCTGGAATTCCCGGGCGAGAACCACGGCTCCGTCATCGCGCCGGCCATCGGCAGGGCGATGCGCTTCGCCCTGGGCCCGGACGCCTGACGCGCCGCCTCAGTAGGCGCCGGCCCAGCCGTCGCGCCGCGGATCGGAGCCCGCCGCGCGCACGCCATTCTCGAGCACGCGGATGCATTCCAGGCTGCAGGTGCCCTCGATATGGCCCTGGCGCTGGAGATGGTGGCCCTTGGCCGTCAGGCGGGCCAGCGTCGCCTCGCCGACATCCTCCTCGATGGTCAGCGCGTCGTTGCCGCCATGGGGCCAATTGGCCTCCTGGCCGGGCTGGCTGCTGAACCAGCGCGGGGCTTCCACCACGGCCTGCGGGTCGAGGTTGAAGTCGATCAGCGCGGTGATGGCCTGGAGATTGACCTGCACCTGATTGTCGGCGCCCGGCGTGCCGACCACCCCCCAGGGCTTGCCATCCTTCAGGATCATGGGCGCGTTCATCGTGTGCCGCACCCGCTTGCCCGGCTTTAGCGCATTGGGATGGCTGCCGAGGTGCCAGGTGGTCATGCGGTTGTTGAGCAGGATGCCCGTCTCGCCCGCCACCACGCCGGAGCCGAAGGGGTTGTTGATGCTCTGGATGGCCGAGACGGCATTGCCCTCGGCATCGACGATGCAGAAATAGGTGGTATTGCCCTCATTCGGCGCGGGCAGGGTAAGCGGCACCTCGCTCGCGCGATGCAGGTCGATATCATCGGCCATGGCATCCGCATGGGTCTCCGAAAGGATGTGCTCCAGCGGCACCTCGGCGAAGCGCGGGTCGGTCGCATAGCGCTCGCGGTCGCGGAAGGCGCGCTTCTTGGCCTCGACCTGGATGTGGATGGCGTCGGCGGAATTGTGGCCGAGCGAGGCGAGGTCGAAGCGCTCGACGATCTTCAACTCCTGCAGCAGCACGAAGCCCATGGAATTGGGCGGTGTCTGCAAAATGTCGTAGCCGCGGTAGGTGATGCCGACGGGGGCCTGCATCTCGGCCTCGAAACCGGCGAGATCGGCCTCGGCGATGATGCCGCCCCGGCCCTGCGTGGCGGCGGCGAGGCGGCGGGCAAGGGCGCCGCGATAGAAGGCCTCGTAGCCGCCATGGGCCACTTCCTCGAGCGTGCGGGCAAGGGCGATCTGGCGGATGAGATGGCCCACGGCCGGTACATCGCCCTCGTGCAGATAGGTGGCGGTGGCCAGCGCGTCCTTCCGCAAACGGCCGAGGCTCATCTTGGCGTAGCGGCGGTAGTTCTGCGTCACCGGCAGGCCCTCCGCGGCCAGCGCGATGGCGGTGCGGAAGAGGCTGGCCCAGGGCAGGCGGCCATGGGCGGCATGCATCGCGGCCAGGGCGCCCAGGGAGCCGGGGGTGGAGGCCGCGCCGGCGCCGTCGGGCGGCATGCCCGAACCGGCATAGCGGGCGGGGTCGGCCGCCGCCGGGGCGCTGCCGCTGCCGTTATAGACCCGGCCACGGCCCTCGGCGGCCAGCCATAGATTGTAGAACCCATCCCCGCCCAGGCCGGACATCATCGGCTCGGCCACGCCCAGGGTGATGGCGACCGCCACGGCCGCATCGGCGGCATTGCCGCCCGCCCGCAGTGCATCGAGGCCGGCCTGGGTCGCGAAAGGATGGTTCGACGCCACGGCGCCGCTCTGGCCCATGATGAGAGGGCGATGGCTGCGGCGAAGTTCGAGCATGGCGCTGATCCCGGGAAGGTTCTGGGGCCGGGGGTTCATCCGGCGGCCCAGCCACTAGACGGCCTGCGGCCGGGAGGGTCAATCCGGCAGGCCTCACGGCATGATGAGGCAACGTATGATTAGGCATTGCCGACTCAGTTGAGACTAATTATCAATTGCGACATAGACCGAAAAATTACGCCTCCCGAAAGGTTCAGTCCCATGAGGTCCTTCCCGCGTCGTCTCATGGCGAGTTCCGCCATGAGCGTGGTTCTTGCCGCCTTGTCCTCGGCGGCGATGGCCCAGCCGGCGCCCGCCACGCCGCAACTCGGCACCATCGAGGTCCAGGAAAACGCGCCGGGGCAGAATGTCTCGACCGTCGATCGCAACCGCCTGCTGAACGAGCAGGGGCCGAAGCTCGACGACACGCTGCGCAGCATGGCCGGCGTCTTCACGCGGCAGACGGCGCAGCAGCCGGGCGTCGCGGTGAATATCCGCGGCTTCGAGGGCCAGGGCCGCGTCAATATGATGATCGACGGCGTGCGCCAGAGCTTCCGCTTCACCGGGCACGAGGCCGCGGGCTTCACCTATATCGACCCGATGCTGCTGGCCGGGATCGACATTTCCCGTGGCGAGGTCACGGGGCTCGGCGGCGGCGGGCTCGCGGGTTCGGCGAATTTCCGCACGCTTGGCGTTGATGACATCGTGGACCCGGGCAAGACCGTGGGCGGCCTCGCGCGGCTCAGCTGGGGCAGCAATGGCGTCGGCTTCCAGGAGATGCTGGCGGGCGGCGTGCGCATCGACCAGTTCGGCATCGCGGGCGCGATCAGCCGGCGGAATTCCGACAATTACCATGACGGCTACGGCAATAGCGTGCCCCATTCGGGGCAGGATCTGATCTCGGGCCTGATCAAGGGCACCTGGACCAACGGCATCCACTCGATCAACCTCGGCGGCGTCTTCTACGACAACGATTTCGCCGCGAATTCCTATTACCAGACGGTCAATAACAAGACCTTCAACCTGGGCTATCGCTACAATCCGGGCAGCGACCTGATCGACCTGCACATCAATGCCCGTGCCAATATCCTGAACATGAAGTACACGGCCGGGATAAGCGGCGCTCCCCCGTATGTGGGCCGCACCATCCAGGATAATGGCGTCGGCTTCGATATTGCGAATGATTCTCGTTTTTATCTGGGCTCTTGGACGCTGCTCAGCAGCAATGGCCTGGAATATTTTCATGATGACGTGAAGGCGCATAACGGCGGTGTGAACCCCGGCAGCGGCGAGGCTTCCACGCTCGGCGTCTTCACCAACAACACCTTCCGCTACGGCATCGTCGATTTCATCGCGGGCCTGCGCTTCAACCGCTACACGATCGACGGCAAGGGTGTGCTGAGCGATTCACAAGGCGCCTATTCCGTCGATCAGGACGATAGCTCCTTCGATCCGAAATTCACCCTTGCGCTCAACGTGACGCCGTGGCTGCAGCCCTATGTGAGCTGGGGTCGCTCCATGCGGGCCCCCTCGTTGCAGGAGACCATGCTCGGCGGCGACCATCCCGGCGGCCAAACGCAAGGCTTCATTCCGAACCCCTTCCTGAAGCCCGAACAGTCGCAGGGCTGGGAGGCCGGTGTGAACGTGAACCGGGCCGACCTGCTGATGCCCCATGACTCGCTGACCATGCGGGTGAACTACTTCAACAAGGACGTTGAGGACTACATCGCCGCCCGTGCTGTCGGCCGCGTCTTCCAATATCAGAACATCCCCGGCACCACCCATGTGAGCGGCTGGGAGGTCGAGGCCAATTACGATGCCGGCTTCGCCTTCGGCGGCGTGACCTTTACGCAGATAGATAACGACCTTCCCACGCAGCAGCCGGGCGTCGGGGCAAGCCAGTATCTGCCGGACCAGGTCTATTCGCTCAATGCCGGCTTCCGCGCCTTCGAGCGCCGGCTGACCATGGGCGGGCGCTTCGATCATGTCTCGGACGGCAAGGCCGCGACCTTTGCGGGCGACGTGGCGCAGAGCGGTAAGGCCTATGACCTCGTGGGCCTCTACGCCACCTACAAGCTCACCGAGAATGTCGATCTCAACACGCGGGTCACCAATCTTTTCGACACGGCCTATACGCCCTTCCTCAGCACCATCGGCACGGGCCAGGGCCGCACCTTCTATGTCTCCACCCAGGTGAAGTTCTGAGGAGGGCCATGGCCATGATCTCCCGCCGCTTCCTGCTCGCCGCTGCCGCGGGCCTGCCCATGGCGGGTGGCGCCCGGGCGGGCACGGTCACCGATCTCGACGGGCAGGCCGTCACCCTCGGCAATGCCGAGCGGCTGCTGTCGCTCGGTGGCGACGTGACCGAGATCCTGGTGGAGTTGGGCTTCGGCGAAAAGATCGTGGCCGTGGATACCACCAGCCTCTACCCGCCCGCGCTGGTCGATCCGCTGCCGAAGGTTGGCTATCTGCGCTCCCTGGGCGCGGAGGCCATCCTGACGCTGCGGCCGAGCGCGATCATCGCGGGCGGGGATGCGGGGCCGCCGAACGTGCTGCGGCAACTCCGGGCGGCGGGCGTGCCGGTGGTGCATACGGAAAGCTCCCGCAGCCCTGAAGACCTGCTGCATAAGGTGCGCCTCATCGGCCAGGCGCTGGATGCGGGCGCGGCCGCCCAGGCGCTGGACGACCGTTTGAGCAAGGCCCTGGCCGCCGCCGAGGCCGAGGTGAAGGCCCAGCCGAGGCATCCGCGCTGCCTCTTCGTCCTCTCCAACCAGGGTGGGCGGCTGATGGCGGCGGGGCGCGATACGGCGGCCGATGCGCTGATCGGCCTGGCAGGCGGCGTGAACGCTTTCGGCGCCGCCGAGGGCTATAAGATCCTGACGCCGGAAGCCGCCGCTTCCATCGCGCCGGAGGTCGTCGTGGTCATGGAGCATACGGTGGCCGGGCCGGGCGGTGCCGAGGCGCTGCTGGCGCAGCCCGCTTTGGCCGTGACGCCCGCCGGGCGCGACAAGCGCCTCGCGGTGCTCGAGGGCGGCTACCACCTGCAATTCACCCCGCGCCTGCCGGAAGCCATTCTGGACTTCTCGCGCCGGATCAGGGCGTGAGCGTGACGGCGGGCAGCCTGCCCCGTGGCCTTGCCCTGGCCCGCCGGCGCGGGCGGGAGAGGGCGTTGCTGCTCGGCCTCGCGGGGGCGCTCGCCCTGGCTGCCGCCATTGCCGGGCTTGGGATCGGCGCGCTCGCCATCCCGCCGGGCGAGGTGCTGGCCATTATCGGCATGAAGCTCGGCCTCGTGGCGCCCACGGCGGTCGATCCGCTGCATGTGCAGGTCTTCAGCGCCATCCGGGCACCGCGCGTGCTGCTAGGGCTGGTGGTGGGCGCCTCGCTTGCGCTGGCGGGGGCGGCGATGCAGGGCATGTTCCGCAATCCGCTGGCCGATCCCGGGCTCATCGGCGTCTCGGCCGGGGCGGCGCTGGCGGCGGCGGTGGTGATCGTCATCGGCCCGCCCGCCCTCATCGCTATGAGCTCGCCGCTGCGGCCCTGGGCGCTACCGCTGGCGGCCTTCGGCGGCGGGCTGGGCGCGACGGCCGTGGTCTATCTCCTCGCGCGGCATGAGGGGCGCGTAGTGGTGCCGGTGATGCTGCTGGCGGGCGTGGCGCTCAATGCCCTGGCCGGGGCCGCGATCGGCTGGCTGAGCTTCATCGCGACGGATGAGCAGCTCCGCAGCCTCACCTTCTGGACGCTCGGCAGCCTCGGCGGCGCCGGTTGGGTCGCGGTGCTGCCGGCCGTGCTGCTGGCGGGGGGCGCCGCCCTTGCGCTGCTGAGCCAGGCGCGGGCACTGAACCTGCTGGCGCTGGGCGAGGGCGAGGCCCGGCATCTGGGGGCGGACCCGGTGCGGATCACGCGCATCGTCTCGGCCTCGGCCGCCGTCGCGGTGGCGGCGGCGGTGGCGAGCGCGGGCATGGTGGGCTTCGTGGGCCTCGTGGCGCCGCATCTGGTGCGGCTGCTGGTGGGGCCGGATCATCGCACCGTGCTGCCCGGTGCGGCGCTGTTGGGCGGCGCCATGCTGGTCATTGCCGATATCGTGGCGCGGATCGCGGTGGTGCCTGCCGAATTGCCGCTCGGCGTGGTCACCGCGCTGGTGGGCGTGCCCTTCTTCTTCTGGCTCCTGCTGCGGGCCAAGCGCGGGGGGATCGCATGACGCTCGGGCTCGATCGCGTCAGCCTCAAGCGGGGCGGCCGGATGGTGCTGCAGGAGGTGGCCTTCCAGGCCCGGCCCGGCGAGGTGATGGCCATCATCGGCCCCAATGGCGCGGGCAAGAGCAGCGCCATGGCGGTGCTCTCGGGCGAGATGCCGCCCTTCGCCGGGCAGGCGCTGCTGGATGGCGCGCCCCTGGCCCGGCTCGGCGCCGGCGCTCTGGCGCGCCGCCGGGCAGTGGTGACGCAGGGCGCGCGCATCGCCTTTCCCTTCCGCGTGCATGAGGCCATCGCGCTGGGCCGGGCACCTCATCGCGGCCTCACCACGGCGCGGCGTGATGCGCTGCTGGTGGATGAGGCCCTGGCCCGCTACGACCTGCTGGAGCTGGCCGAACGCCCCGTCACGGCGCTCTCGGGCGGCGAGCAGCAGCGGGTGCAGCTCGCCCGCGCCATGGTGCAGCTCGAGGCGGCGACAGGGCCGGAAGGCGCCCGCTGGCTGCTGCTGGACGAGCCGGTGACGGGGCTGGACCCGGCGCATCAGGTCAAGGCGCTCAAGGCCGCCTGGCAATTCGCCCGGGCCGGCGGCGGCGTGATCTGCGTGCTGCATGACCTGCGCCTCGCCGCCCGCTATGCCGATCAGGTGGTGCTGATCGAGGCCGGGCGGGTGACGGCCAAGGGCCCGCCGGGCGAGGTGCTTTCCGGCTGGCGCATCAAGGCCGCCTATGGGCTGGAGGAAGAGGCGCTAGCCCTCTTCCTGTAGCCGAAGCTTGCGCGGATCGGCATCCCAAAGCAGTTTTGCGGGAAGGGTGGCGCGTCGCTGCCCCAAGGCCGGTCACCAGCGAAGAATTTGGCACCCATGCAGCCCAGCGACAGCCCGGCGACCAAAGCCGAGGCGAGCCCCCTCCAGCGTGACCTGGCGCGCAGCATCATCGACCTGCTGCGCGGCCGACAGGCCGGGGCGGGCGAGCGGGTGAGCCGCGCCGCGCTGGCCGAGGCGCTGGGCGTCTCCCGCACGCCGGTCAATGGCGCGGTGGCGCTGCTGGAAGATATGGGCGTGCTGGAAACCGATGGCCGGGCCGTGCGCATCCGTGACCTGGGGCTCGACGTCTCGAGCCTCGCGGGCGGGGAGGAGACGAGCACCGCGCGGCTGCTGATCGGCATCGCGCATGGCAGGCGCGACGGCACGCTGCCCGACGAAGTGTCGGAGCGGCAGCTCGCGCAGCAATTCGGCACCGGCCGCACCACGGTCGCCCATGCGCTGCGCCAGCTTTCCGAGGCCGGGGTGGTGACGCGCAATCGTGGCCATGGCTGGCGCTTCATCGCGGGGATCGATTCGGTGGAGGATCGAGCGGCCTCTTATCGCTTCCGCCTGTTGATCGAGCCCGCGGCGCTGCTGGAGCCGGGCTTCGCCCTGCCGCCGGGTTTCGAGGCGCGGATGCGGGCGCAGCACCAGCGCTTTCTGGACCGGCCCTGGTCGCCCGATCATGCGGTGGAATTCTACGAGACCAATGCCTCCTTCCATCTCGGCCTGGCGGAGGCTTCCGGCAATCGCTTCTTCGCCGCCGCCATCGCGCAGCAGAACCGGGTGCGCATGCTGCTGAACTATGCATGGCGCCTGGGGCCGGGGCGCGTGGAGGTTTCATCCCGCGAGCATCTGGAAATTCTCGATGCGCTCTCCGCCGGGCAGCGCGAGAAGGCCTCGCAGCTCATGCGGCGGCATCTGACCGATGCCTCCGCGCTGAAAGTGATGCCCGGCGGTTGAGCCTAACCCGTGATGGTCGGCGTCGCGTCCAGCAGGTCCTTGGTATAGGCATGGCGCGGGCGGTCGAAAATATCGTCCCGGCTGCCTTCCTCCACGATCCTGCCGTTCTGCATCACCACCACGCGGTCGGCGACTTCGGCGACGGCGCCGAGATCATGCGAGATGAAGAGGCAGGCGAAGCCCCGCTCCTCCTGCAGGCGGCGGATCAGCGAGAGGATCTGCTTCTGCACCGTCATGTCGAGCGCGCTGACGGGCTCATCCGCCACCACGAGCGCCGGATGCCGCACGATGGCGCGGGCGATGGCGACGCGCTGGCGCTGCCCGCCCGAGAGCTGATGCGGGAAGCGCTCGTCCATGCCGGGCAGGCCCACGGCCTCGAAAGTCTCTTTCACCCGCTGCATCTTCGCCGATCGGCTAAGATCGGTATGGCGCAGCGGCTCGGCCACGATCTCGCCGATGCGCATGCGCGGATCGAGCGAGGAATAGGGGTCCTGGAAGACGATCTGGCAGTCGAGGCGGAAGCGGCGTGCATGGGGGCCGGCGACGGGCTTGCCCTCATAGAGCAGTTCGCCGCCGCTCTTCACGAGGCGCAGCATGGCGCGGCCCAGCGTCGTCTTGCCCGAGCCGCTGCCGCCGACGAGGGCGACGGTTTCGCCCGGCGCGATGGCGAGGTCCACCCCATCCACCGCGCGCTTGCCCGGCAGGCGGCGGAGGAAGCGGCGGCGGCCGGGATAATCGACCGTGAGGCGCTTCGCCTCCAGCAGCGGCGGCGCGGGCGGGCGCGGCGGGCGGGTGCCGCGCACCGGCATGGCATCGACCAGGGCGCGCGTATAAGGATGCTGCGGCGCCGTGAGCAATTGCCGCGCCTGGCCTTCCTCGACGATCTCGCCGAGGCGCATGACGACGGCGCGGTCGGCATAGCGAGCGACGAGGCCGAGATTATGCGTCACCAGCAGCACCGCCGTGCCATTGTCCCGCGCCAGTTCGACCATGAGGTCGAGGATCTCGGCCTGCACGAGATTGTCGAGCGCCGTGGTCGGCTCATCGGCGATGAGCAGGCGCGGCTTGGGCAGCATGACGGCGGCCAGCATCAGGCGCTGGCGCATGCCGCCGGAGAATTCATGCGGGAAGGCCTTGAGGCAGCCCTCGGGGTCGGGGATCTGCACGCGGCGGAGCATGGCGATGCATCGTTCGCGACATTCCGCCTCGCTGAGATCGCTGTGCAGGGCCAGAGCTTCGCCAAGTTGGGCGCCGATACTGAGCGCGGGGTTGAGCGAGACCATCGGCTCCTGAAAGACCATGCCGATGGTGCCGCCGCGCAATTCCCGCAGGCGCCGGGGCGTGGCGGCGGCGATATCCTCGCCATCGAGCAATATTCGCCCCGCCTGCCGCTCCAGCCCCGGCGGCAGCAGGCCGAGAATGGCGCGGCCGGTCGCCGTCTTGCCTGAGCCGGATTCGCCCACCAATGCCAGGATTTCGCCCGGCGCGATGGCGAAAGAGATGTCGCGCACGGCCTGAAAGTTCGAGGCGCCGACGCGAAGCCCCTCGATGGCCAGGAAAGGCGTCATCGGCCCATTCTCCGCGGATCGAGCCAGTCGCGCAGCGCGTCGCCCAGCAGGTTGACGCCCAGCAGCGTGAGCGCGATGCAGGCGCCGGGCGCGATGCCAAGCCAGGCCGCGCTGTCGAGATAGGGGCGGGCGGCGGCGAGCATATTGCCCCAGGTGGGCGCCGGCGGCGGCACGCCCAGGCCAAGGAAGCTCAGCGCGCTTTCCGCCAGGATGGCCCAGCCGAACATTGAGGTCGCCAGCACGATCACCGGCGAGATGGCGCTCGGCAGTACATGGCGCCACATGGTGTAGAGCTCGGAATTGCCGATGGAGCGCGAGGCTTCCACGAATTCCCGTTCGCGGATGGAAAGCACCGCGCCGCGCACGATGCGGGCCATGGTGGGCGTATAGGCGAGGCCCAGCGCGGCCACGATGCCCCATTGGCTGGCGCCCAGCACGGCCAGCAGGCCGAGCCCGAGCAGGATGCCGGGGAAGGCGAGCAGCGCGTCATTCACCAGCATCAGCAGCCGATCGACCCAGCCGCGCGCGAAGCCCGCGATGAGGCCGATGGCACAGCCGAGCAGGATGGCCACCGCCACGGTCAGCAGCGCGACGAGGCAGGAGGTGCCGGCGCCCGCCATCAGCCGGCTCAGCACGTCCCGGCCCACCTCGTCGGTGCCGAGGAAATAGAGATCGCCCGGCGGCCGTAGCCTGGCGCGCAGATTGACCTGCAAGGGGTTGAAGGGCGTCCAGACCGTGGAGAGCAGGGCCATGGCGAGGATGCCGGCGACGAGCACGCCGCCGAGCAGGGCGTTCAGACGCAGCTTCATCATTCGGCCGTCACGCGGGGGTCGAAGAGGGGATAGAGCAGGTCCACCACCAGATTCACAAGAACGTAGATTGTGGCGATGAAAAGCATGACGCCCTGCACGACCGGATAGTCGCGGGCATAGATGCCATCGACCAGCAGGCGGCCGAGCCCGGGCAGGGTGAAGACCGTCTCGATCACCGCGATGCCGCCCAGAAGATTGCCGAGCACGAGGCCCATCAGCGTCAGCGTCGGCGCGAAGGCATTGGGCAGCACATGCTTGCCCAGCACCTTGAATTCCGAGAGGCCCTTGGAGCGCGCATGGGCCACGTATTCCAGCCGCAGCACGTCGATGGCGGCGCTGCGGGCCATGCGCGTCAGCACGCCCGTCTCGATCAGCGCGAGGGTGACGATGGGCAGGATGATATAGGTCACCGCCTGCCAGGGATTCTCGGCGAAGGTGACATAGCCGACGACCGGCACCCAGCCGAGCTTCAGCCCGAAGAAGAGCAGCATCAGCAGGCCGAGCCAGAAGCTCGGGATGGAAAGAAGCAAGGTGGCGCCTGCGACGACGGCGACGTCGATGCCCTTGTCCTGCTTCCAGGCGGCGATGGTGCCGAGCGGCACGGCGATGAGCCCGGCCAGCGCCACGGCCACCAGCACGATCGCGGCCGTGACCTGGAAGCGGTCCAGGATCAGCGGCAGCACCACCTCGTCATTGGAGATGGCGCGCCCGAGATCGCCCCGCAGCGCATGGCCGAGCCAGGTGAGGAACTGCATGGGCAGGGGCTGGTCGAGCCCCATGGTCTTGCGCAGGGCCGCGAGCTGTTCGGGATCGGCCGTATCGCCCAGCATGAGCTGCGCCGGATCGCCCGGCACGAGGCGCATGAGGACGAAGACGGCGATGGCCACGAGCAGCAGCGTGGGAAGCGCCATGAGCAGGCGTTTCAAGGCATAGGCGATAGACATCGGCGGCGCGCCCTATTCGGCGCTCGCGCGGGCGGCGCGCATCAGGCGGCCTGCTCGGCGGGCGTATCGGCGAGGGTATAGCGGGTGAAGCTCCGGTTCAGCGCCGGCAGCGGGCAAACCTCCAGCAGGCCGAGCGCGGGCTTCATCAGCAGCATCGCGACGGTTGCGGAAAGATTGCCGCCCGAATTGACGCGCGGCGGCCGGCAGACGGAATGCGGCGTCTGGTAATCGTCGAAAAGCGCGCTGCGGGCTGCCTCGATGCCCAGGCTGCCGCGCTGCTTCTCCAGCAGCTCGCGCACGCGCATGTCGCGATAGAGGCTGTCGGGCGTGTTCACGATGCCCGTATCCTTGAGCTTCGAGAGCGCGACAGGGCTCTGCCAGTGATTGGCATGCACGATCATCCCGTCCGTCGCATGGATCTGGAAGCTCTCGTCGGGCGCGCATTCGAAATCGATGGCGACGCCGCCGGCCTGGCTGACGATGATATTGTTCGAGCCGGATTTGGGCGTGGTATAGACGGCGTGGAAGGCGCGGGCGACGTATTCCTGCTCCAGCACCTTGCGGCGCAGCAGCGCGAGCGGCACGCCGAGCTTGCGATAATCGCGGTCGCTCTCAAGGTAGTTGGCGGTGATGGCGATGCCCGCTTCGTTCAGCCCCGCCCGCGCGAGCCCGCCGGCCTCGACGAAGGTGAGCATATCCGGCCCATGCTCCTGGCGGATGCGGAGCACCACGCCGGTTTCGGCACACTCCTTCTTCCAGTCCCAGTTCTGGCCATGGACCAGCAGCCCGTCATCGGTGACGGAGGGGAGGAGGACGATGCCGGTGCAGCCATCCGGGTCCTTCCGCGCCACTTCGGCGCGCTTGCCGAGCTGCAGCACCTCGGTGCGGCAATTAATGAGGACGATATCCTCGAAAGGCGCATTGGCGCCCTCGGCGATGCCGCGCATCTCGGCCACGTAATCCGGCGCGAAAGCCTCGATATGGGGCACGAATTCCCGCGCCCAGCCACGGATGCGCTCCGCGGAATGGCCGCCGGCCCCGAGCTGGGCGGCGTAATGGCCGATGCTGCGATGGATGCGCGCGCTCGCCTGCCGGCCGTAGCTGCGGCCCCTGGTCTCGGCGTCGCCACGCAGATCGATGAGCGGAAATGGTTCCACCGGCAGCTCTTCCTTGTGAGTCGTCTTTGGCTTGATGAACTTTGTGGTGCCAAAGAGCAATTCACGTTAGCAGCGGCCCGGCGCCGGGCTCAAGACGGAATCGTGACGAGACGAAAAGGGCCCGCACCGCCTGGCGGCACGGGCCCGAAGGCACTCAGTCCAGCTTGGCGCCCGAGACGCGGACCACCTCGCGCCACTTCACGTCCTCGCTTTGGATGAACTTGGCGAAGTCGGCCGAGCCGAGGAAATTCGGGTCCGTCCCCGCCTCGCGCAGGCGGGAGAGCAGGGCCTGGTCCTTCATCTGCTCGCCGATGGTGCTGCTCAGCTTCTCGATGATGGGCCGCGGCGTCTTGGACGGCGCCTGGAGGCCGAACCAGGCGACGGATTCGAAATCGGGAATCCCGCCCTCGATCACCGTCGGCACATCCGGCATCGGCGCCCAGCGCGCCTTGCTCGTCACCGCGATGAGCCGGACCTTCCCCTCGCGCAGATAGGGCAGGTAGGTCGGCAGGTTGTCGATGGAGAGATCGACGCGGTTCGACATCAGGTCCGGCAGGAGGGAGCCCGTGCCGCGATAGGGCACGTGGGTCAGCTCGGCGCCGGTGCGGGCCTTGAAATACTCGCCGGTCAGATGGCCGGAAGTGCCGTTGCCCGGGGTGGCGAAGGTCAGCTCGCCCTTGCGCTCCTTGGCCAGGGCGATCAGCTCCTGGACGTTCTTCGCCTTCACGTTCGGGCTGGCCACGATGCCGTTGGTCACCAGATTGACCATGGCCACGGCCGTCAGGTCCTTCTGCGCGTCGAAGGGCATGCGGGAATAGAGGAACTGGTTGATGGTCGCGGTGCCGATCGTGCACATCAGCAGCGTATGCCCGTCGGGCTCGGACTTGGCGACGACATCGGCGCCGATATTGCCGCCCGCGCCGGGGCGGTTGTCCACGACGACAGGCTGGCCCAGCACGCTCGAGATGCGCTCGGCGATGATCCGGGCGGTCAGATCGGTGGAGCCGCCGCCGGGGAAGGGGACGATGAGGCGGATCGGCCGGTTCGGATAGGCGCCCTGGGCGCGGAGAACAGCTGGGGCCGCAAGAAGGCCAGCGGCGGCGAGCGCGAGGCGCCGCGTGATATGCGTCATTCCGGAGTTCCTCAGTTTTATCTGAGGCTCAGTTAGACGCGCTTTGCCGCCCCGCGCAACCTCGATCGGCCCTAGTCCACCGTGGCGCCGGAGCGCTTCACGATCGCCGACCATTTCTCGATCTCAGCTTTGACGAAGCGGTCGAAGCCTTCGGGCGAGGTGCCGCCATCGGGCGTCAGCTCGGGCTTCATGCCGCCGAGGTCTGCGAGCTTTGCCCAGGTCTCGGGCTCCTTCACCACGGCGTCGATCTCGCGGCCGAGCTTGTCGACGATGGGCTTGGGCGTGCGGCCCTGGGCCTGCACGCCGAACCAGGCCGTGGCCTCCACGCCGGGGAAGCCTTCCTCGGCCGTGGTCGGCACCTCGGAGAGGGCCGGGGAGCGGCTCCTGGTCGTGACCGCCATGGCGCGCAGGCGCCCCTCGCGCAGATGGCCGATAACGGAGGGGAGGTTGTCCACGCCCATCTGCACCCGCCCGGCCATGACCTCGGCCATCATCGGCCCGGCGCCGCGGAAGGGGACGTGGGTGATGTCGATCTTCGCCTCGAGCTTGAGCAATTCGCCCGTCATATGCAGCGAGGTGCCCGCGCCGGAGGAGCCGAAGTTGAGCTGGCCGGGATGGGCCTTGGCATAGGCCACCAGTTCCTTGAGGTTGCGGACCGGCAGGTCCTTGTTGACGAAGATCACGTTGGGAACACGGATGAGCAGGCCGATATTCGCCAGCTCCTCCGGCCTGTAGGGCATCTTGGCGCCATAGAGCTGGTAGTTGATGGCGCCCGAGGAGATGGTTTGCATCAGGATGGTGTAGCCATCGGCCTCCCCCTTCGCGACCAGCTCGCTGCCGATATTCCCGCCCGCGCCCGCGCGGTTCTCAATGGGGAAGGGCTGGCCCAGCCGGGCATTGAGCCGCTCGCCGAGAATGCGCGCGGCGATGTCGGTGGTGCCGGCGGGTGTGAAGGGCACCACGAAGCGCACCGGCCGGGTCGGCCAATTGGCGCTGCCCTGGGCCCGGGCGATGGAAGGCAGCAGCGCGGGCAAAGCGAGGCCCGCGCCAAGCAGGGCGAAACCGCCGCCCGCACCCAGCAGGGCGCGGCGACGCATCGACGTCTCGTGCATGTCATTTCCTCCCGCGCGGGCATCTGCGGCCCGCTGCGGCGCCTTTGGCGCCTGGTGTTTGTCCCTGTCCTGTTCGTGCCGCAATCGCGTGCTCTTGTGCAAGCGATCAGTGGCCCCTTTCTAATCGGGGGTGGGAAGAGGGTGAGGCCGGCCATGCGCTTCTTCAGGACTTATGCCCGGGTGCTCAGGCTGCTGGCGCCCGACCGGGGCGTGGCCTTCTTTCTGCTCTTCGGCGCCCTGGCGCTGGCGGGGCTGCAATTCATGGAGCCGGTGCTCTTCGGCCGGGTGGTGGACCTGCTCTCGGCCTCGGGCCGGCTCGGGCATGAGGAACTGGTCTCGAACACCCTCTCGCTGCTCGGGCTCTGGGCGGCGGTGGGGCTCGCGGGCATTCTCTGCAACGTGGCGGTGAGCCTGATGGCTGACCGCATGGCGCATCGCAACCGTCTGGCGGTGATGCATCGCTATTTCCAGCACGTCCTGGCCCTGCCGCCCGCCTTCCATGGCGATACGCAATCCGGCCGGCTGATGAAGGTGATGCTGGTCGGGTCGGACAACCTCTTCTACCTCTGGCTCTCCTTCTTCCGGGAACATCTGACCACCTTCCTCGCCGCCATCGTGCTGCTGCCGATGACGCTGATCCTGAACTGGCGGCTGGGGCTGCTGCTCATCGCGCTGGTGGCGATCTCGACGGCCATCTCGGCCTTCGTCGTGGCGCGGACGCATGTGGCGCAGGGCAAGGTCGAGGCGCTGCATACCCAGCTCGCGGGCAATGCGCAGGATACGCTGGCCAATGTCGTCATCGTGCAATCCTTCGCCCGGCTGGCGGCCGAGGCGCGGCTCTTCGGCGATATCGCGCGGCAGGTGCTCGACCATCAGTTTCCGGTGCTGAATTGGTGGGCAGTGGTCTCCGTCATGACGCGCTCGGCCAGCACCATCTGCGTCATCGCCATTTTCGTCCTCGGCACCTGGCTGCATCTGCAGGGCCTGGCGAGCGTCGGCGAGATCGTCTCCTTCATGGGCCTCGCCACGCTGTTGATCGGGCGGATCGAGGGCGCGGTGGGCTTCGTCTCCCGCCTCGTCTTCCAGCTTCCGGCGCTGGAGGAGCTGTTCGACGTGCTGGAGGCGCGCAGCAGCGTGCCCGATGCCGCGAAGCCCGTGCCCCTGCCGGCGGCGGCGGGGCTGGTCGCCTTCGAGAATGTTGGCTTCGCCTATCCCCGCGGGCCGCGCATCCTCGACGGGGTGAGCTTCACCGCCGAGCCGGGCCGCAGCGTGGCGCTGGTGGGCCATACCGGCGCGGGCAAGACCACGGCCATGGCCCTGCTCCAGCGGCTATGGGACCCGGTGGAGGGCCGGATCACCATCGACGGGCACGACCTGCGGGAGATCTCCCTCGACGATCTGCGGCGGCATATCGGCGTGGTCTTCCAGGACAGCATGCTCTTCAATCGGACGATCCGGGAGAACCTGCTCGTCGGGAAGCCGGACGCGACCCAGGCCGAGCTGGAGGAAGCCTGCCGCCAGGCCGAGGCGCATGACTTCATCACCCGCCAGCCGGAGGGCTATGACACGATGGTGGGCGAGCGCGGCACTTCGCTATCCGGCGGGCAGAAGCAGCGCCTGGCCATCGCGCGCGCTTTGTTGAAGAACCCGCCCATCCTGATCCTGGACGAGGCGACCAGCGCGCTCGATGCCGCAACCGAGGCGCGGGTGCAGAAGGCGCTCAAGGCGCTGATGTCGGGGCGGACGACCTTCATCATCGCCCATCGCCTCTCCACCGTGCGGGAAGCCGATGAAATCCTGGTTTTCGAGCAGGGTAGGGTGGTGGAGCGGGGCGATTTCCGCAGCCTCGTCGCCCTCAGGGGCCGTTTCGCGGAGCTGGTGGAGACGCAGTTGGCCGGTGGCGTCGTCGCGCTCTGAGGCCGCCGCGCTTATATGCGGTGCACACCGGCTGCATTGCTTTTGTTCCATCAAATCCGGCACCATGGGCCTGCCAAATAAGGTGGTGGGTGCGTCGGTGCCCTCTCCGGTAGCCGTCGGCCTCCCGAAAAGAAGAAGGGAAGCGACCCAATGAATGTGGCCAGGATTCTGCAACACAAGGGGAGCGACGTCATCGCCGTCGCGCCCGAGATGGATATCGCGGCGGTGGCCGCCATCCTCTCCCGCTACCGGATCGGCGCGGCCCTCGTGCGCGATACCGAAGGCCATGTGCACGGCATCATCAGCGAGCGCGACATCGTGCGCGCCGTGGCGCGGGAAGGGGTGAAGGCGCTCGATTGCTCCGCCGCCCATCTGATGACGCGCCAGCTCTATACCGTGCGTCCGGGGGACAGCGTCATCCATGCCCTGAGCGTGATGACGGGGCAGCGCATCCGTCACCTGCCGGTGGTGGACGGCAAGGGCGGGCTCGTCGGGCTGGTCTCGATCGGCGATCTGGTGAAGGCGCGGATCGAGCAGGCGGAGCTGGAAGCGGAGAGCCTGCGGGAATTCGTCGCGACCGCCGGATAGTCCCCGCCGCCCGACGAAAAAAGCGCCGGTTCCTGTATGGAACCGGCGCCTTTTTATTAAAAATCCTTCATTCAATCGGCGGCGGCTGCGGGCTCGGCGGCGGCGCGGCCGGGCTTTCCTTACGCTGCGCCTTCAGCTCCTCGAGGATATCGGCGAGCAGCTTTTCCGTGGCGCTGGGGCCCGAGGCCTTCTTCACCTCGCGCAGATGCAGCTTCGTCAGGAACTGCAGCAGCCAGAAAATGGCCAGGGCAACGATCAGGAACTTGATGATCGCGTTGATGAACTTGCCGATCGCGAGCACCGCGGCGCCGGACTGGCGCGTGGCCTCCAGCGAGGGCAGGCGCTCTCCCGACAGCACGACGAAGACGTTGGAGAAATCGACCCCGCCGATCAGCAGGCCGATGATGGGATTGATCAGATCTTCGACGAGCGAAGAAACGATGGCGGTGAAGGCTGCGCCGACGACTATACCGACGGCGAGGTCGATGACGCTGCCCCGCATGATGAAGGCCTTGAACTCGCTGACCCAGTTGGGCTGCTTCAGGCCAATATTGGAGATGGGTTTCAGTGGCACGGCTCTCTCCTGCTCGGTCCGGCCTTCTCGGCCCGGGTGGGGCGCGGTCGCGCTGAAGGGCGGCCCTCCCTCGCGTCACAGGCTAGACCGCCTCCGGGGCATAACGCCATGCCGCGCGGCCCGGTTGCCGCCCCGCTCGCGGAGGTTTTTCCGCAGTGCACCACGCAGCACGGCCATGTCGATACCGAACAGGTCTATGATCTCGGAGGTCTGGACGCACCGGCATACAGCGGCTTATGTCAATGCGTCGGCGCGCCGACAGGAACGTGCAAGTTAAACTCAAGGCGTAGCGGCCGAACCGCTCCCATGACCGAACCCGACGTCGATCCACCTTGCCCATGCCGGATTGGGCCAGCGTGGGGAGGCGTGTCCTTTATGCCGCAAACCGAGAACGTCCATGCTCAAACGCGCGCTATCGCTGCTCTACGTTCAGGTGCTGATCGCCATTGTGATCGGCATTCTGCTCGGTGCTTTCTATCCCCAGACCGGCGCTGCCATGAAGCCGCTGGGCGACGCTTTCGTGAAGCTGATCAAGCTGGTTATCGCCCCGGTCGTCTTCCTGACCATCGTGCATGGCATTTCCAGCGTGCGCGAGGCCAGCAGCGTCGGCCGCGTCGGCCTGAAGGCGATCGTCTATTTCGAGGTGGTTTCCACCTTCGCGCTGGTGATCGGCCTCGTCGTCGCCAAGGTGTTCCAGACGGGCTCCGGCTTCAACATCGACCCGGCGGCGCTCGACAGCAAGGTCATCCAGGGCTTCGTCAACCAGGCCCAGCGCGACAGCGTCGTGGCGCATCTGATGGCGATCATCCCCGACACCTTCTTCGGCGCCTTCGTGAATGGCGATCTGCTGCAGGTGCTCTTCCTGGCCGTGATCACCGGCTTCGCCATCAACGCCCTGCCGGACCGCCTTCGTGAGCCCACCGTGAAGGTGCTCGACACCATGGCGGCGATCTTCTTCGGCGTGGTGAAGATCGTGGTGATGGCCGCCCCGATCGGCGCCTTCGGCGCCATGGCCTTCACGATCGGCGCCTATGGCGTGCGCTCGCTGGCCAATCTCGCCGAGCTGGTCGCGACCTTCTACATCACCTCCTTCCTCTTCGTGGTGGTGGTGCTGGGCGCCATCGCGCGTTTCTGCGGCTTCTCGATCTTCCGCTTCATCAACTACATCCGCGAGGAACTGCTCATCGTGCTCGGCACCTCCTCCTCGGAGAGCGTGCTGCCGCAGCTGATGCGCAAGATGGAGCGCCTGGGCGCTTCGCCGAAGGTCGTCGGCCTCACGGTGCCGCTGGGTTACTCCTTCAACCTCGACGGTACGAATATCTACATGACGCTGGCGACCATGTTCCTGGCCTATGCCACGAACACGGAGCTGACGCTGACCCAGGAACTGACCATCCTCCTGGTCGCGATGCTGACCTCGAAGGGCGCCTCGGGCGTGACCGGCGCGGGCTTCATCACCCTGGCCGCGACGCTCTCGGTCATCCCCGACATTCCCATCGCGGCGCTGGCGGTGCTGATCGGCATCGACAAGTTCATGAGCGAATGCCGCGCGCTGACCAACCTCATCGGCAATGGCGTGGCCTGCGTGGCCGTCAGCCGCTGGGAGGGCGAGCTGAACAAGGAGAAGCTCGACAAGGTGCTGCACGCCAAGCATAGCGACGTCGCGACGGTCTGACCGCCGCGTCGGCCAAGAAAAAGGCCCGCCGGAGCAATCCGGCGGGCCTTTCCTGTTTCGATGCCCGGTGGCGATCCGCCCCCAAGCGCCGGGGCCTAGCGGGCCAGCATAGTCGTGGGCAGCCAGGTCACGATGGCGGGAAACACCGTGACGATCGCCACTGCCGCCAGCATCAGGAAGAAGAACGGCAGTGTGTGCTTGGCCACCGTGAAGATGTCCTTGTCGGTCAGCCCCTGCAGCACGAAGAGGTTGAAGCCGACCGGCGGCGTGATCTGCGCCAGTTCCACCACCAGCACGATGAAGATGCCGAACCAGACCAGGTCGAACCCCGTCGCCTGGATGATCGGCATCACCACGCTGGCGGTCAGCACGATCATGCTGATGCCGTCGATGAAGCAGCCCAGGATCAGGTAGATCACCGTCAGCACGAGAATGATCATATAAGGGCTGAAACCCTGCGACCCCACCCAGCTCGCCATGGCGGCGGGGATGCCCGAATAGGCCATGGCCTGCGTCAGGAAGGCCGCGCCCGCCAGGATCAGGTTGATCATGCAGGAGAGCCGCGTGGCACCCATCAGGCTTTCGGTGAAGGACTTCCAGGTGAGCGTCCGGCCCCAGGCGGAGAGGATGAGCGCGCCGATCACGCCGAAGACCGCCGCCTCCGTCGCCGTGGCCCAGCCGAGATAGATGCTGCCCATCACGAAGGCGATCAGCAACACCACGGGGATGAGTTGGCCGCTTTCGCGGATCATCTTCCCCAGCGGCATCGGCGGGTCGCGCGGCGGCGTCAGCTTCGGGTTCAGCATCGACCAGATGGCGATATAGCCGCTGAAGAGCACCATCAGCATGATGCCGGGGATGATGCCCGCCATGAACAGCCGCACGATCGAGACTTCGGCCGCGACGCCATAGACGATCATGACGATGGAAGGCGGGATGAGCAGGCCGAGCGTGCCGGCGCCCGCCAGCGAGCCGATGGCCATGGGCCCGTGATAGCCACGGGAGGTGAGGGCCGGCAGCGCCATCTTGCCGATGGTCGCCGCCGTGGCCGCGGAGGAGCCCGAGACGGCGGCGAAAATGCCGCAGCCGATGACGTTCACATGCATCAGCCGCCCAGGCAGCCGCTGCACCCAGGGCGAGAGGCCACGGAACATGTCCTCCGACAATTTCGTACGGAAGAGGATTTCACCCATCCAGACGAAAAGCGGCAGGGCCGCCAGGGTCCAGGAGGCCATGGACTGCCAGATGGCCGTGCCCATGACCTTCTCCACCGGGAAGGTCGGCATGGACGGGATCAGCCAGGGCAGCACGACCACGCCGCAGAAGCCCACCAGCATCAGCGACAGGCCGATCCAGACGCCCATCCCGAGGAAGAGGAAGAGCAGGACGAGCAGCAGCCCGCCTGCTTCGATCTGACCGAAATCCATCACACTTCCTCCGCGGCACGCTCGAGCGCCGATTTTTCAGCCGCCACGCGATAGGAGGGCGTGCCTCCGGCGAGATGCACCACCAGGTCGTCGATCAGGGAAATGGCGAAGACGGCGACGCCGAGGCCGCAGGCCAGTTGCGGCCACCAGAGCTTCCAGGCCACCGATCCCTGCGACACGTCGTCGAATTCGAGGGAGTCCGTCCCGAGATCGAGCATCGCATAGGCGAAGACGATGCAGAGCGCGGCGGCGACGACGAGCGCCAGCGCCTCCATCACGAAGCGCGCGCGGCCCCTGACATGCCCGATGATCAGGTCCACGCGGATATGCGCGCCATGGCGGAAGGAATAGGCCAGCGGCAACAGGGCGGAGGCGGCGACGGCGAAGGCCGTGAGGTCATCAGCCCCGGGCACTTCCCGGCCGGTTTCGCGCCCCGCGATCTGGACCACGATGATGACGGCAACGGCCGCGAGGCAGAAGGCACCGGCGATGCCTCCCGCCAGATATAGCGCATTGAGCGCACGACGTAGCATGACCATCCAGGATATCCTGTCGGAGAAAGATAGAGGTCTTGGCCTCTGACGACGTGCTGGTCCGGATGTCCCGGCTCGGTGCGCCTCCGGCGGCACCGCATCCGGCCAGTTGGCGGGGCCCGGCACCATTGGTACCGGGCCGTCGGATCAGGCCTTGTAGGCGTCGATCAGCTTCTTGCCGTCCTCGCCGGCCTTGGCGATCCATTCCTGCGTCATGGTGTCGCCGATCTTGGCGAGGGCTTCCATCACCGCCGCGGAAGGCTGCTGCACCGTCATGCCCTTGGCACCCAGCGCGGCTTCGCGATCGATCATCTGCTGCTTGCTCATCTCCCAGCCGCGGGTCTCGGCGTTGGCGGCGGCAGTGCGGATGGCGGTCTTCACCTCAGCCGGCAGGGCTTCGAAATCGCGCGAGCGGACGATGATGGCGTTCTTTGTGAAGGTGAAGCCGATGGGCGTGAAGAACTTGCAGAAGTCCCAGGCCTGCACGTCCACGCCGGTCGCGGCGGAGGTGACCATGGCGTTCACGACGCCCGTGGCGAAGGCCTGCGGCACCTCGGCCTGCTGCACCAGAGTCGGCGTCGCGCCGATCAGATTGGCGAAGCGGTTGGTCAGCGCCGAGAAGGTGCGGAGCTTCTTGCCCTTGAAGTAGTCGAGGCTCGTGACCGGATCATTGGTATAGAAGCCCGAGGGGGGCCAGGGCGTCATATAGAGCAGCGACGCGCCGGTCTTTTGCAGCCGCGCCTCGATATAGGGGCGGGACAGGTCAGCGAGCTTCTTCGCCTGCTCGTGGTTCGTCACCAGCTGCGGAATACCGTCGACCTCGAAGAACGGGTCTTCATTGCCATAGGCCGAGAGCAGGATCTCGCCCAGCTGGACCTGGCCGGTCTGCACGCCACGGCGGATCTCGGGCATCTTCAGCAGCGCGGCATTGCTGTGAAGCTGGATATTGACCTTGCCACCCGAGGCCTTCTGAACATCCTCGATGAATTTGGCGATGTTCTGGGTGTGGAAATTGCCGTCCGGATAGGCGGTGGCCATCTGCCAGCGCGCCTGCGCGGCGGCATCGCGACCCACGAGGCCGGCGGCAGCGCCAGCGGCGCCGGCGAGCAGCATGCTGCGGCGGTTCATCATCATCTTATCTCCCAAGCTCATTCCCTGATCGCACTATCGGCGGCGTCCGAAGAATGGCGCAAGGGGGGCTCGGGGCAGGCATGGGGCGATCCGTGACCGGTTTGCTCAAGCCACGGGCTGCCTTGCCAATGCGGTGGGCGATTAACGCCAGCTCATCTCCAGGATGGGAGCCGCCCTCGACCGAGCTAGACGGCGGCCCGGCTGCTCTGCTGAGAAACCGAATCGGCGATGCGGGTGCAGCCCTTGTCGTGATGGCGGCCCAGCACATCGGCCAGCGCCTCGCCATCGCGGTTGCGCAGGGCTTCCGCCATCTCCTCGTGTTCGGCCATGGCGGCGGCCCATTTCTCCGGCCCCTCATGGCCGATGAAGCGGATGCGCTTCATCTGGGCCTGCAGCATCTCATGCATGCGGATGAGGGTGAGATTGCCCGAGAGCGCGACGATGGCGCTATGGATCGCCTGGTTCAGCTTGAAATAGGGCAGGCGGTCCCGCACGGCATAGCGCTCGCGCATGGCCTCGTGCAGGGCGAGCACCCTGCCGATCTCGGCATCGGAAGCCTCGGCGCAGGCGCGGCGGCCGGCCGTCTGCTCCAGCACCTTCAGTACCTCCATCCCGTCCGCTACATCCTTCAGTGTGAAGCTGCGGACCACGGCACCCCGGGCGGGCACCAGTTCCACCAGCCCCTCGCCGGCCAGCGTCTTCAACGCCTCGCGCAGCGGCGTGCGGGAGACGCCGAGCGTGGCGCCGAGCGCCACCTCATTGATGCGCTGCCCGGGCGAGAGCCGCCCGTCGGTCACCATATCGCGAAGCCGGGTCGCCACCTGCTCGTGCAGCGTCTGCCGCGCGATGGGGAAGGGTTCCTCGAGAAGGGCTGGGCCCGTGGCCGTGTCTGTGCTTGTCATGGGTGAACCGGTTATGCCGGGTTGTTATGCAACATTCGGCTCGCCAAGGCGAAGCCTCTTGCGTCATAACTGCATACAGTCCACAAAACAATGAACAACGGTGCCGCCCAAAGGGTGGCCGATGCGGGAAACGACACCAATGAGCAGCCAAGCCGCCGACAGGCCCGTCATTGCCCTCGCCATGGGCGACCCCAGCGGCATCAGCCCCGAATTGGCCGCGCGCGTGCTCGCCGATCCGCAGGTGCTGGCCGCGGCGGGCTATATCGTCATCGGCGACCGTCGCGTGCTGGACGAGGGCGCCCGCCTCGCCAAGGTGAGCCTCGATCTGCGGCAGATCGGGCCGGAGGAGCCGCTGCCGGCCGATCTTGCCAAGCCCGTCTTCATTGACCTCGCCCATGCCGAGCTGGGCGCCATCCGGCGGGGCGAGATCAGCCTGGCGGGCGGCCGCTTCGCCGCCGAGAATTTCCGGCATGCCCTGGCCCTGGCGCAGAAGGGCCTGGCCGATGCCGTCTCCTTCACGCCCTTCAACAAGGCGGCGATGCGGCTGCATGTGCCGCATTATGACGACGAGATCTCCTTCACCGCGAATTTCATCGGCTTCGACGGCGTCGCGAAGGAGTTCAACATCCTCGAGGGCCTCTGGAACGCCCGCGTCACCTCGCATGTGCCGCTGAAGGACGTCTCCGCCCTGCTCACGCGCGAGACCATCATCGACAATCTGCGCCTGACGGAGGATGCGCTCCGCGCCTCGGGCATCGCCCAGCCGCGCATCGCGGTCGCCGGGCTCAACCCCCATGCGGGCGACGGTGGCAATTTTGGGCGGGAGGAGATCGACACGATCGGCCCGGCGGTGGAGGAGGCGAAGCGCCTCGGCCTCGGCTGCGATGGGCCTTTCCCGGCCGATACCGTCTTCGTTCGTGCCCAGCGCGGCGACTTCGATGCCGTGCTCACGATGTATCACGACCAGGGCCAGATCGCGATGAAGCTCATCGGCTTCGACGCGGGCGTGACCATGCTGGGCGGCTTTCCCTTCCCCATCTGCACGCCGGCCCATGGCACGGCCTATGATATCGCGGGCAAGGGCATCGCCAATCCGGGTGCGACGCGCAATGCGCTGCTGCTCGCGGCCAAGATGGGTGCGGCCCGGCGCCGCGCCCGGCCCGAGGGCGCGCATAGCCTGAAGGAGGTCCGCGCCGCCATGGCGGCCTGAAGTTCACGAGCGCCGCATGAGGAATCCCCGAAGAGGGACGCGGCATCACCGTCCAAGAGAGGAGAAGCAGAGATGCGCAAGATCATCACGGCCGTCGCCGCCAGCCTGGGGTTGGCCTTCGCCGGCACGGCCATGGCGCAGCCCGCCTGGAAGCCGACGAAGCCGGTGGAATTCGTCGCGGCCTCAGGCCCTGGCGGCGGCACCGATACTTTCGCCCGCACGGTTCAGGCCATCATCCAGAAATACGACCTCGTGCCGACGGCCGTGACCGTCTCCAACAAGGGCGGCGGCTCGGGGGCGGAAGGCTTCGTCTATACCCGCATGGCCGAGCGCGATCCGCATAAGCTGATCTTCGGCACAAACAATGCGTGGCTGCTGCCGCTGGTCGCGAAAGTCGCTTGGAAGTACACCGATCTCACCCCCGTCGCCGCCATGGCCTTCGACGAGTTCCTGCTCTGGGTGAAAGCCGATTCCCCTTACGAGACCGCGGCCGATTACATGAAGGCGATGCGCGCGGCACCTCCGGGCGAGTTCCGCATGGGCGGCGCGCAGTCGAAGGATACCGATCAGACGCTGGTGCGCATGATCGAAAAGGCAACCGGCGTGCGCTGGACCTATATTCCCTATCGCTCGGGCGGCGAGGCGGGCGTGCAGCTCGCCGGTGGCCATATCCAGTCCAATGTGAACAATCCTTCCGAGAGCATCGGCGGCTGGCGCGGCGGCCAGGTGCGCCCGCTCTGCGTCTTCGCGCCGCAGCGCCTGCCGGCCGGCCCGCGCGTGACCGAGACGATGGGCTGGGGCGACCTGCCGACCTGCCAGGAACAGGGCATTCCCATCGCCGAATATCGCATGCCGCGCACCATCTTCCTGCCCGGCAATGTGCCGCCCGGCGCGCAGGCTTTCTGGAGCGAGGTTTTCCGCAAGGTGTCGGAGACGCCGGAATGGAAGGAATTCATCGAGCGCACCTCGCAGACCGCGCGCTTCGTGCCGGCCGCCGAGCTGAGCGCGATGATGGAGCGCGAGGAGAAGAGCTCGCGTGAACTCTTCCGCGAGGAAGGCTGGCTGGTGAACTGAGGAAAAGCGAAGCGGGAGGCAACGGTCATGCAGGATGGCGAGGGGAAGCTGCTCTCCCGCTTCGGGCTCGAGCTGGTCGGCGCGCTGTTCGTCATGGGCTTCGGCCTGACGGTGGTGCTCGGCGCGCTGGAGCACCCGGTGGGATGGGCGGAGGATGGGCCGCAGGCGGGCACGCTGCCCTTCTGGCTCGGCGCGATCGTGATGGCCACAGGGGCCTTCATCATGCTCCAGGCCGTCCGCGCGCGGCGCGGCCTGACGCTGGAGACGGTGCTCGACAAAGCCTCCGCCCTTCGGGTCGCCCGTTTCGGCATCCCGATCATCGTCTTCGTCGCGCTGATCATGCCGCTCGGCATCTATGTCGCGATGGCGCTCTATCTCGCGGCGATGCTGATCTGGCAGGGCCATGGCTGGAAGGCGGCGCTGTTTACCGCCATCGCCGCCGTCGCCTTCAGCTTCGTGGCCTTCGAATACTGGTTCGCCCTGCCTCTGCCGAAGGGGCCGATCGAAGCCTTCTTCGGCATCTACTAGGAGACGGGCCATGGAAAATATCGAAGCCCTGATGCACGGCTTCTCCGTCGCGCTTACCTTCCAGCATATCGCCCTCATGCTCGGCGGCGTGCTGCTCGGCATCCTGGTCGGCGTGCTGCCGGGCCTCGGCGCGCCCAATGGCGTGACGCTGCTGCTGCCGCTGACCTTCAGCATGGACCCGGTCTCGGCCATCATCCTGCTGACGAGCACCTATTGGGGCGCGCTCTTCGGCGGCTCCACCACCTCGATCCTGTTCAATATTCCCGGCGAGCCTTCCTCGGTGGCGACGACTTTCGACGGCCATCCTATGGCCAAGCAGGGCCGCGCGACCGAGGCGCTGACGACTGCCTTTCTCTCGGCCGGGTTCGGCGCGCTGGTCGGTGTGGTGATCATCACGCTGCTCTCGGGCTTCGTGACGCGCTTCGCGCTGAAATTCGCGCCGCCCGAATACTTCGCAGTCTATTTCCTCGCCTTTGCCTCCTTCGTCGCTTTCGGCGGCGGGAAGCCGGCCAAGACCATCGTCTCAATCTGCGCCGGCTTCGCGCTGGCGACGGTGGGCATGGATATCGTTTCCGGCGGCATGCGCCTGACCTATGACATGCCGGAACTGATCCGCGGCGTAAGCTTCCTCGTCGTCGTCATCGGGCTTTTCGGCATCGGCGAGCTGCTGCTGACCATGGAGGAGACGCTGGAATTCCGCGGCGTCGATGGGCGCCTCTCGTTGCGCGGCGTGCTGCGCGCGATCTGCGCCCTGCCGCGCTATTGGGTTTCGCTGCTGCGCTCGGCGGCAATCGGCATCTGGATGGGCATCACACCCGGCGGGCCCACGGCGGCCTCCTTCATGTCCTACGGCATCGCGCGCCGCTTCTCGCGCAACCCCGAGCGCTTCGGCCGCGGCGCGCCGGAAGGCGTGGTCTCGCCCGAGACGGCCGACCATGCCGCCGGCACCGCCGCCATGCTGCCCATGCTGGCCCTCGGCATTCCGGGCTCCGCGACGGCCGCCGTGATGCTAGGCGGGCTGATGATCTGGGGCTTGAACCCAGGCCCCATGCTCTTCATCGAGCAGAAGGATTTCGTCTGGGGCATGATCTCTTCGATGTATGTCTCGAACGTGGTCGCGGTGATCCTGGTGCTGGCGACAGTACCGCTCTTCGCCTCGATCCTGAAGCTGCCTTTCACCATCGTCGCGCCGCTCATCGTCGTGGTCTGCGCGATCAGCGCCTGGAGCGTGGCCAGCGCGGGCTTCGATCTCTGGCTGATGCTGGCTTTCGGCATTGCGGGCTGGGGAATGAAGAAGCTCGACTATCCCATCGCACCGCTGGTGCTCGCCATGGTCATCGGCGACAAGGCCGAGGATGCCTTCCGCCAGTCCATGATCATCAGCCATGGCTCCTTCGGCATTTTCTGGTCCAATACGCTGGTCGGCTCGCTCGCCTGCCTCGGCATCGCCTTCCTGCTCTGGCCGGTGCTGAGCCTGGTGGTCCGCAAGCATCGCCAGCGGCGCGATGGGCCAGCCATGACGGCTTCCTGATATCCCGCGAGGCTTCGACGGCCTCGCGGCTAAACAAGGTGCACCAAAAACAACGCGCCATTCGTGGAGGGAATTGGGAATGATCACACGTCGTGGCCTTGCCCGCCTAGGGGGCATGCTCGCCCTGCCGGCTCTCATCGGGCGCGCCGCGCTGGCGCAGCCGGCCTGGCCGAACCGGCCGGTGACCATGGTGGTGCCCTGGGCGGCGGGGGGCGGTGCCGATACTGTCACGCGCATTTTCACCATGGGGTTCGAGCGCGAGGTCGGCCAGCCCGTGAATGTGGTGAACCGCACCGGTGGCAATGGCATCGTCGGCCATTCCAGCATCTCCAACGCGCAGCCCGATGGCTATACGATCGGGTGCGGCACCTCGGAATTCGTGAATTTCAAGGCGCTGGGCCTCTCCGATATCGGGCCCGACAGTTTCGAGCTGATCTCGCGCATCGCCTCCATCCCCGCGGGCGTTATGGTGAAGGCGAACGGCCCGTGGAAGGATTGGCCGAGCTTCGTCGCCGGACTGAAGGAGGGCCGCAAGGGCCAATATACCGGCTCGGGTGTTTCCACCGGCGGCTCATGGCATCTCGCGGCGGCGGGCATGACCAAGGCGCTGGGCATGGAAGCCGACCGCATCCGCTGGGTGCCGAGCATCGGTGGCGCGCCCGCGCTTCAGGATCTCGCCGCAGGTGGCATCAGCGTCTTCACCGGATCGCCCATCGAGGCGCGGCCGCTGGTCGAGGCCGGGCAGGTGCGCGTGCTGGCCGTCATGGCCGATGAGCGCATGGCGACTTTCCCCGATGTGCCGACGCTGAAGGAACTGGGCCTGAACTGGACCTATGCCAATTGGTTCTCCCTCGTTGCGCCGCCGAAGCTCAACCCGTCCGCGCGCGAACGCATCATCGAGTTGGCGAAGCGCGCGCATGCCCGCCCTGAAGTGCAGACCGTGACGAAGGATCGGGGTATCGTCCCGGTCTGGGATACGCCGGAGGAGTTCAAGGCCTATATCAAGACCTTCGGCGAATCCTCCGCCACGCTGCTGCGCGAACTCGGACTGTCGCGAGCCTGAGATGCGGGACCTGCCGATCATCGACGCCCATCACCATTTCTGGGCGCCGACACGCAACGACCATCCCTGGCTGAACCCCTCGCATGCGCCTATCCCTTTCCGCTATGGCGATTACAGTGCTATGTGCGGGAAGGATTTCCTGCCGCCCGATTATGACGCGTTGACCAGCCATCACCGCATCGTCGCCAGCGTCACCATGGAAGGCGAATGGAACCCGGATGACCCGACGGGCGAAAGCCGCTGGATGGCCGATCTCGCCGCCCGTACCGGGCGCCCGGCGGGGCATGTCGCGCAGGCCTGGCTCGATCGCGCCGATGTCGCCCAGGTTCTCGAGGAACAGGCGGCGCTCCCGCTGGTGAAAGGCGTGCGGCACAAGCCGCGCGCCACCCGCGGACCGGGTACGGGCGAGAAAGGCTCGATGAGCGAGCCGACATGGCGCGAGGGCTATGCCCGTCTCGCACCGCTCGGCCTGCATTTCGAATTGCAGACGCCATGGTGGCATCTCGGCGAGGCCGCCGACCTTATCTCGGCTTTTCCCGACACCATGCTGGTTCTCAATCATACCGGCCTGCCGAGCGACCGCTCGCCGGAAGGCCTAGCCGGCTGGCGTGCGGCCATGCGGCGCTTGGCGGAGGCGCCGCAGGCAAGGGTGAAGATCTCCGGCCTCGGACTTGCGGGCCGGCCGTGGCGCATCGAGGAGAATATCGGCATCATCCGCGACACCATCGAGATATTTGGCGTGGCGCGCTGCATGTTCGCCTCGAATTTCCCGGTCGATGGGCTCTGCGGCAGTTTCGAGACCATCTTCGACGGCTTCCGCCAATCGGTGGCCGATCTGCCCTGGAACGACCAGCTCGCGCTGTTCCACGACAATGCCATCCGCACCTATCGCCTCGACATTCCCCTTGCTGCCGGAGCCGACGCATGAAGATCGCATTCCTGGGCCTCGGCCTGATGGGCGCGCCGATGGCGCGCAACCTGCTCAAGGCCGGATTCGCCCTCACCGTCTGGAACCGCAGCGCCGCCAAGGCTGAGCCCTTCGCCGCCCTGGCCGCCACGGTCGAGCAAGACGCCGCCAAGGCCGTGCAGGGGGCGGATCTCGTCATTACCATGCTCGAGAACGGCCCTGTGGTGGAGCAGGTGCTCTTCGGCTCGGGCGTGGCTGAGGCGCTGAAGCCCGGCGCCATCCTTGCCGACATGTCCTCGATCAAACCCGCCGAGGCGCAGGATCATGCGGCGCGGCTGGAGGCCCGCGGCGTGCATCACATCGACGCGCCGGTCTCGGGCGGCACGACGGGCGCCGAGGCTGGCTCGCTGGCCATCATGGCGGGCGGCGAGGCCGCAGCTTTCGCCAAGGCCGAGCCCGTGCTGCGCGCCATGGGCCGCCCCGTGCTGGTCGGGCCGCATGGCGCGGGGCAGCTCGCGAAACTCGCCAACCAGATCATCGTCGCCGGCACCATCGGTGCGGTGGCCGAGGCCATGATGCTCGCCGTCGCCGGCGGCGCCGACCCCGCGAAGCTGCGCGAGGCGCTGCGGGGCGGCTTCGCGGAGAGCCGCATTCTCGAACTGCATGCGCTGCGCATGGCCGAGCGGGATTTCACCACACGCGGCCGCTCCGTCACGCATCTGAAGGATCTCGACAATGCCCTTGATACGGCTGACAAGCTCCACATCGGGGCACTGCCCTTCACCGATCTGACGGCGAGCCTCTTCCGGGATCTTCTCGCCCATGAAGGCGATCTCGACCACTCGGCGCTGCTGCTGCCGCTCGAAAGGCGAGGGCGTCACTCGCCATAGGCGAGGTCGTCCGGCCAGGTGATGAAGAGGCCCACATCACCCGGCATGCCGTCCTGGAAATTCACGATGCGCGCGTTGAAGCCGAAGCCGCCGGGCTTCAACTCGCTTTCCCAATAGCGATAGATTTCGCCCGCATAGCCGACGAGCTGCTGCTCCCAGCCCGGCAGGGCGTGGTTGATGCGCCGGCCTTCGTCGGGGCAATAGTCGGAAGGGAAAGTGAAGATCTGCGCCTCGCGCTCGCGCCAGCGGAAGCCGTTGCGGATCTTCTTGTCAATATCGGCCTTGTCGTCGTCGGTCAGCTTGCGATTGAGGAAGAGGAGATGCTCCTCGTCATGCAGTCGGTTCTCCTCGGCCCTGGCCTGCTGCGCCTCGCGCATCGCCTCCTCCTGCTTGGCCTTGCGTTCGGCATAGAGGGCAGCGACGGTCAGCGGATGCGTCATGGTGAATTCCTCAGTGATGGTCGAGCGAGGCGAGGGCGAAGCTCGCCGCCTCGGAGATGATGCCAGCAGAGTGCTTCAGCGCCGCTTCCTCCGCTGCGTCGAGCGGCGGCAGAAACGGGGCGGAGGCGCCGCGGCGGCCAAGGATATGGGGCAGGGACACGCAGGTTTCCTGCACGCCGAGCAGCGATTCCATCGGCGTGGAAATGGAGAAGACGACCTGCTCGTCATTGACGATGGCCTTGGTCAGCCGGGCGATGCAGCCCGCGATGCCGTAATTCGAGACGCCCTTGCCCTCCTTGATGCGATAGGCGGAGCGCCGAACGTCCCGGCTGATCTCCTCCATCGTCGCGGGGGCAATGGGCTGTCCGATGATCTCGGCGAAGCGCAGCAGGGGAAGCCCGCCCACCTGCGCGGCGGACCAGACCAGCACTTCGGAATCGCCATGCTCGCCCAGCACATGCGCATGCACCGCGCCCGGTCCGATGCCGAGATGCCGCGCCAGCCTGTCGCGGAAGCGGGCGCTGTCGAGGGCGCAGCCGGTGCCGATGGCGCGCGAGGGCGGCACCCCGAATTGCCGCGCAGCGACCATGGGCATGACATCGACCGGATTGGTCGCGAAAAGCAGAACGGCCTCCGGCGCATGCGCCACCACCTCGGCGATCACCTTGGCCACGACCGCGACATTGCTCGCCAGCAGATCCAGCCGCGTCTGCCCCGGCTTAAGGCTCACGCCCGCGGTGATGACGACCACGGCCGCCCCGGCGAGCGCCGCATAGCCGCCCGCGCGCACCACGGGCGCATGGCCGAAAGCGGCGGCATGGGCGATATCGGCGGCCTCGCCTTCCGCCCGCGCCCGGTCGAGATCGACCAGCACGATTTCGGCGACGCCAGGCGTGCCGGCCAGCAAGAAGCCCGCCGCTGCGCCGACTTGCCCCACGCCCACGATGCCAACCTTCTCAGCCATGATGCCATCCTCATCCCAATGATGCGATCAGGCTAGCCGCAAGCCCGTGAGCCCCGCGTTGATCCAGCGCAAGAAAGCCCCGTCTCAGTCGAGATACTGGCTCGCCATATTCACCGTGCAGGCCAGGATGACGGCGTTGAAAAGGAAGGAGATCGCGCCATGCAGGCTCACCAGCCGCCGCGTTCCGCGATTGGTCGTGGTGACGTCGGAGACCTGGAAGGTCATGCCGATCGTCAGCGAGAAATACATGAATTCGAGGAAATCCGGCGCTTCCTTCTCGTCGCCGGGGAAGTCGATGCCCCCGCCATTCTGCCAATATTCGTGGCAGTAATGCCCGGCGAAGAGAACATGCACCAGCAGCCATGAGAGCAGGATGGTGAGGATGCCGAGCATGGCCAGGCTGACGTCATTCTGCTGATGCGCGACACGCAGATGCCAGACCACTGCGAGGATGGAAGCGATGCAGGCGGCCAGCGAGGCCAGCATCACGCCCCATTGCCCGTCATCCAGATCCTCCGCGCGCTTCTTCAGCCGCGCCGGCGTGGACCGCTGCAACATCCAGGCGAGCGGCGCCATATGCACCACGGCCAACGCACACCAGCCCAGCAGCACGGCCGTGGAAGGCAGCGTGCCGAAAAGGGCCGCCCCTCCACCCACCAGCAGCCCCGCGACAATGCCCGCGATCAGGCTGGGCCGGCGGCGAAGGGCGGTGAACATCAGGCGAAGGCCTTGGCGAAGGTCGCCGGGTCCACATTTCCGCCGCTGATGACGATGCCGACCGTCTTGCCCTTGGCATCGACCTTACCCGCGAGCAGGGCGGCGAGAGCCACGGAACCGCCGGGCTCGGCGACGATCTTGAGATTCTCGAAAGCGAAGCGCATGGCGGCGAAAACCTCATCGGGCGTCACATAAACGCCGCCGGCGAGGCGCGGTTGATTGATCGCGAAAGTGAGATTGCCCGGCTGCTTCGAAAGCAGGCTGTCGCAGAGCCCGAGCCCCTTGCCGTCATTGGCGATGATATGGCCCGCGCGCAGCGAGCGGCCGTAATCGTCCCAGCCCTCCGGCTCCACGGCCCAGACAGCCGTGCCGGGCGAGGCGCCTTCGACGGCCAGCGCACAGCCGCCGATCAGCCCGCCGCCGCCGGTGCAGACGGCCAGCGCATCGAGCGTGAGCCCGGCGGCCTTGGCATCGGCCAGCAGTTCCAGCGCCAGCGTGCCCTGGCCCGCGATCACGTCCGGATGGTCGAAGGGCGGGATGATGGTTGCGCCGCGCTCGGCCGCGAGCTGGGCGGCGAGTTGCTCGCGATCCACGCCATGGCGGTCGAAGGGCACGATCTCGGCGCCCCAGCGCTTCGTGCTCTCCACCTTGATGGCGGGGGCATCGCTCGGCATGGCGATGGTCGCCTTCATTCCCACCAGGGCTGCGGCGCAGGCCAGGGCCTGGCCGTGATTGCCCGAGGAATGCGTCACCACGCCGCCCTGGCGTACCGCCTCGCCGAGCTTCAGCGCGGCATTGGTGGCGCCGCGGAGCTTGAAGCTGCCGGTGCGCTGCAGCGGCTCGGGCTTCACCACGATGGTGCCGCCGGTCAGCCTGTCCAGCAGCGGGTTCCGCAGCATGGGCGTGCGGACGATATGGGGCGCGATGCGGGCGGCGGCGGCCTCGACATCGGCGAAGGTCGGGAGGGTGGTCGTGCTCATGCGGAAAGCTTCGCAAAGCGCGCGGGATCGACAAGCGGGAGAATTGCCTTCAGCGCATCTTCGGGCTCCCGCCCTTCGATGAGATCGGCGACCAGCCGGCCGGCGGCGGGCCCGGTCTGGATACCGTAGCCGCCCTGGCCGCAGGACCAGTAGAAGCCCGGCTCGCTGCCCGCGCCGAGCGCGAGGCTGCCATCGGGCGTGAAGGTCCGGAGCCCGGCCCAGCTATGCTCCACCCGCCGCACCTCGATATCCATCGCCCGCGTGAAGCGATCGACCGCGATGGCGATGTCCAACTCGTCCGGCTGCGCGTCGCAAGGGGCGGAGGGGGTCTCGTCGACCGGGGAGACCATCAGCTTCCGCCGCGCCTCCGCGCGGGCATACCATTCCGACTGGCCCACGCCCTCCACCATCGGCCAGCCGGCGCAGTCGAAGGGCGCCGGGTCGATGATCACGGCGGTGCGGCGTTTGGGCACCAGGCCGAGCGGGCTCACCCCCGCCGCCAGTGCCACCTCGTCGCCCCAGGCACCGGCCGCATTGACGATCACGGGGGCGGTGAAAACGGCGCCGGCACTGGTCTCGGCGTGCCAGAGGCCCTTCTCGCGCCAGACCCGCCCCGCGCGATGGCGCAGCGCCACCGTGCCGCCCGCCAATTTCACCTGACGCAGGAAGCCCTGGTGCAAAGCCGCCACTTCCATGTCGACGCCACCGCGCTCGACGGCCGCGCCCACCGCATAGCCCTCGCGGATCGCCGGGATCATCTCCCGCGCCCGGGCGACGCTGATCTCCTCCAGCCCTTCGCCCGTCAGCAGAAGCTGATGCAGCGCCTCCGGCTCATCGGAAGGCGCCAGGAAGAGAATCTCGCGCGAACTCATCAGCGGCGCATCGGTGAAGCCGGGCGGCGGCGCCTCGAAGAAGGGGCGGGAAGCAGCGGAAAGCGCGCGCACGTCCTGGGGCCCGTAATTCAGCAGCCAGATCGCGGCCGAACGGCCGGTCGTGTGGTAGCCCGCCGTTTCCTCCGCCTCCAGCAGCGCGACCTTGCGCGTGGCGGAGAGAAAGGCGGCGGCGGAAGCGCCCGCCATGCCCGCGCCGATGACGATGGCGCCGCTCGAATAGGTGTCCATGCGTCCATCCTGGTGCTGCGATGCCGCAGCGACAAGTTGACCGCGCCGGGAATATTCCTTAGTGATATTCTTGTAATTCCCGTCCGTGTGACGTGAATTGCCGCGGGGATTTGACGGATGCAGCTTGCGCCGCGTGATCAAGTGCTAAAAGCGCCAGGAAGCCGCGGCCGTGCCAGCCGCGCTTCGTGGGTCATCCGCCATGATTGGAGGACCGCGATGCGCGTGATGATGTGTACCAGCCTGCCGCTCTGAACCGCCGCCCTTCGCGGCTTTCCGCTTCCGCCGGGATTTTCTGATCATGACCGATACGCACGGGGCCGGCAGCCTGACGCCCGCCATCCGTCTCGAGAACCTGACCCGCCGTTTCACCGGGCGCGGCGCGGAGACGCTCGCCCTCGCGGGCGTCTCGCTCGACGTCGCGCCGGGGGAGATTTTCGGCATCGTCGGCCGCTCCGGCGCCGGCAAGTCCACCCTCATCCGCACCGTGAACCTGCTGGAACGCCCCGATAGCGGGGAGGTGACGGTGCTGGGCCAGAAGATGCTGGGCCTGGATGATGCTTCGTTGCGCGCGGCGCGGCAGCGGATCGGCATGGTCTTCCAGCATTTCAACCTGCTCTCCTCCCGCACGGTGGCGGAGAATATCGCCTTCCCGCTGGAGATCGCGGGCGTGCCCGCGGCCGAGCGGAAGCGCCGGGTGGAGGCGCTGCTGCCGCTGGTCGGGCTCGAGGCCAAGCGGGACGCCTATCCGGCCCAGCTTTCGGGCGGGCAGAAGCAGCGCGTGGGCATCGCGCGGGCGCTGGCCAGCGAGCCGAAGATCCTACTCTGCGACGAGGCCACCTCCGCGCTCGATCCGGAGACGACGCAGGAAATCCTCCGCCTGATCCGTGACCTGCGCGACCGGCTGGACCTCACGGTGCTGCTCATCACGCATGAAATGGCCGTGGTGAAGGAAATCTGCGATCGCGTGGCCGTCATGGAAGCCGGCGCCGTGATCGAGACCGGCACGGTCTTCGACGTCTTCACCCAGCCCGCGCATCCGACGACCCGCCGCTTCGTCGCCGAGGTCATCGGCCGCGCCGTGCCGCCCGGCACCGTCGCGGCTCTTCCGCCGCCGGATGTGGGGGAGGAGCGGCGCCTGCTCCAGGTGCTCTTCGCCGGCCCCGCCGCGACGCGCGCCGTGATCAGCGACGTCTCGCGCCGCTTCACGGTGGATCTCAACATCGTCTCCGGCCGCATCGACGAGATTTCCGGCCGTCCCTATGGGCTCATGGCACTCGCCGCCTATGGCCAGCCCGTCGCCATCGCCTCGGCCATCGCCTATCTGCGCGAGCTGGGGCTCACCGTCACCGATATCGCCGAAAGCGCGCTGAGCGAGGAGGGCCACTGACATGCTGCCCTGGCTGACCCCCACCTTGCAGGACCTGCTGATCGATGCCGCCTGGGAAACCGCGGCCATGGTCGGCGGTTCGGCGGCCATCGCCATTCTCTTCGGCCTGCCCATCGCGCTCGCGCTCTACACCACCTCCAAGGGTGGGCTCGCGCCCAATGGCTGGCTCAACCGGCCCATTGGCCTGCTGGTGAATGCGGTGCGCTCCACGCCCTTCATCATCCTGATGGTCGCCATCGTGCCCTTCACCCGTTTCGTGGCGGGCACCTCGATCGGCACGGGGGCGGCGATCGTCCCGCTCGCGCTGGCGGCCACGGCCTTCATCGCCCGGCTCTTCGAGACGGCCTTCCAGGAAGTGGATCGCGGCGTGATCGAGGCCGCGCGCGCCATGGGCGCCTCGCGGCTGCAGATCCTGACGAAGGTGCTGGTGCCCGAGGCGCTGCCGGGCCTTCTGGCCGCGATCACGGTCACGCTGGTCTCGCTCGTTTCCTTCTCCGCCATGGCGGGCGCCATCGGCGGCGGCGGGCTCGGCGATCTCGGCATCCGCTTTGGCTATCAGCGCTTCATGCCCGAGGTGATGGCGACCGTCGTGGTCATCCTCATCATCGTGGTGCAGGGGCTGCAATCGCTTGGGGATTTCCTCGTCCGGCGCGCCCGCCGCGCCTGAAGAACACGAACACGGCTCAAAGAAACGAAAAGGGGAAGATAAGATGACCAGCATTTCCCGCCGCCTGGTGCTCGGCGCAGCCCTCGCCACACCCTCCCTGGCCTTCGCGCAGAATGCCGAGATCGGCACCGCCGCCCGCCCGCTGCGCATCGGCGCGACCGCCGGCCCTCATTCCCAGGTGCTGGAGAAGGTGAAGGAGATCGCCGCGCGCGACGGTCTCGTGCTCCGCGTCACCGAGTTCACCGATTATATCACGCCCAACGCGGCGCTCGCGGCCGGCGATCTCGACGCCAATTCCTTCCAGCATCAGCCCTTCCTCGACCAGACGGTGCGCGACCGCAAGCTGCCGCTGGTCGCCATCGGCAAGACGCTGGTTTTCCCGATGGGGCTCTATTCCAAGCGGCACAAGGCCGTGGCGGACATTCCCAATGGCGGCCGTATCGCCATTCCGAACGACCCGACCAATGGCGGCCGCGCGCTGCTGCTGCTCGCGGCCAATGGCGCCTTCAAGCTGACGCCGGGCGCCGATTTCCGCGCCACCGTCGCCGATATCACCGAGAACCCGAAGCGCCTGCGCATCGTGGAACTCGAAGCGGCGCAGCTCCCCCGCGCGCTCGACGAGGTCGAGGCCGCGACGGTCAATACCAACTACGCCATTCCGGCCGGCCTCAACCCCGTGCGCGACGCCATCGCCATCGAGAGCGCCGACAGCCCCTACGCCAATCTCATCGCCGTGAAGCAGGGCAACGAGAATGCCCCTTGGGCCAAGCGCCTGCTCGCTGCCTATCAGAACGATGAGATCAAGACCTTCGTGCGCGACACCTTCCAGGGTGCCGTGGTTCCTGCCTTCTGACGTCTGAGGAGTTTCCACATGCTTCGCCGTTCCATCCTCCTCGGCGCCCTGGCGGCGCCGGCCATCCTCCGCCCCGCCTTCGCCCAGTCCGGCGAGATCGGCACCGCCGCGCGCCCGCTCCGCGTGGGCGTGACCTCGGGCGTGCATGCCCAGGTGCTCGAGAAGGTGCGCGATGCCGTGGCCCCCAAGGGCCTGGTGCTGAAGATCACCGAGTTCGGTGACTTCATCCAGCCGAATGCCGCGCTGCAATCGGGTGATATCGACATCAACGTCTATCAGCACCTGCCCTTCCTGGAGGCCCAGAAGGCCCAGCGCGGCTATGACTTCGTCGCCGTCGGCAAGACGGTGCTGACCGTCATGGCCGTCTTCAGCAAGAAGGTGAAGGCGCTGAAGGACCTGCCGAACGGCGCCCGCATCGCCATTCCGAACGACCCCACCAACGGCGGCCGCGCCCTGCTGCTCTTCGCCCAGGCCGGCGTGATCAAGCTGACCCCGGGCGTGGATTATCGCGCGACGGTTGCCGATATCGTCGAGAACCCGAAGCGCCTGCGCGTGGTGGAGCTGGAAGCCGCGACCATCTCCCGCGCGCTGGATGACGTCGATGCCGCCGCCATCACCGGGAATTACGCCGTCCCCGCCGGGCTGAACCCGATCAAGGACGGGCTGATCGCCGAGACGGCCGACAGCGTCTATACCTGCCTCGTCGTCGTCCGCGCCAAGGACAAGGACGCCCCCTGGGCCAAGGCCCTCGCCGCGGGCTATGCCGATCCGTCGGTGAAGGAATTCGTCGATGCGAAATTCGGCGGTTCGGTGATCGTCGGCGCCTGATGCGAAAAGGCCGGGAGCGATCCCGGCCTTTTTTTATCTCCGCGACTTACTCCGCTGGCATGAAGTGCAGCGTGCCGGCTCGCCGCGTCGGCGGGCCCGTGTCATTGGTGTGGTTGACGCCATCCATGACGGGCACTTCGGGGAAGTCGAAAGGGCTCACGCCGTCAAGGCAGGCCACATTCACCGCATAGAGCTTTGTGTTCGAGCGCCGCTGGTGATGCGTATAGATGCCGCAGCGTGAGCAGAAGAAATGCTGCGCCGTGCCGGTATGGAAGCGATAGGTGGTCAGGGCTTCCTCGCCTTGCAGGATCTTGACCCCGCCCATCTCCGCCATGGCGACGACAGCGCCGCGCATCCGGCAATAGGAACAGGTGCAGCGGCGGATGGTGTCGAAACCCTCGCTGAGCTCAACCTCGAAACGCACGGTGCCGCAATGGCACTGCCCAGCGCGAAGTTCCCTGCCGCTCACACCCGATCTCCCGCGCTAGCCCATGATGCCGATCTGCCAGGGCACGAATTCATAGCCGCCCACGCCGAGCAGCTCGCTCTTGCTGCGCTCTCCCGAGGCGGTGCGCAAGATCAACTCGAAGATCCGCTGGCCCATTTCTTCGAGACTTGAGGTGCCATCGAGGATCTCTCCGCAATTGATATCCATGTCTTCCTCAAGGCGCTGGAACATTGGCGTATTTGTCGCCAGTTTCAGCGAGGGCACCGGCTTGCAGCCGAACATCGATCCACGCCCCGTGGTGAAGGCGATGACATTCGCGCCGCCCGCCACTTGGCCCGTTGCCGAAACGGGGTCATAGCCGGGGCTGTCCATGAAGACGAAGCCCTTCGTCGTCACCGGCTCGGCGTATCGGTAGACTTCCATCAGCGGCCCCGTGCCCCCCTTCATCGAACTGCCGAGCGACTTCTCGAAGATATTCGCGAGCCCGCCCGCCTGGTTGCCGGGGCTGACCACGCCGTTGATCTGCGTATCGCGCCCGGCGGCATAGACGTCCTTCCACCAGCGGATGCGCTCGATCAGCTTCTCGCCCACGGCCACACTGGCCGCGCGGCGCGTCAGCGTGTGCTCGACGCCATAGATTTCCGGCGTCTCCGAGAGGATCGCCGTGCCGCCATGGCGCACGAGAATATCCATCGCATGGCCCAGCGCAGGGTTCGCGGTGATGGAAGAAAAACTATCCGACCCGCCGCATTGCAGCCCCACGGTGATATGGCTCGCCGGCACCGTCTCGCGACGGATGTCATTCACCTCCGGCAGCAACTCCTTCACGGCCGCGACGCCGGCCTCGATGGTTTTCCGCGTGCCACCGACTTCCTGCATGGTAAAGGTGCGCAGCTTGGGCCCGGTGCCGAGCTTCTGGTCTTCCAGCAGCGCGCCGATCTGGTTGCGCTCGCAGCCCAGGCCGACCACCAGCACCGCCGCGAGGTTCGGATGCCGCGCGTAGCCGCCCAGCGTCCGCCGCAGCAGCGCCATCGGCTCGCCCGAGAGCTCCATGCCGCAGCCGAGCTGATGCGCTAAGGCGATGACGCCATCGACATTGGGGAAGGCGTCGAGCCCGCCATGCTTGAAGTGGTCGGCGATGCCGTTCACGACCGTTGCAGAGCAATTCACGGTTGAAAGGATGCCGATATAGTTCCGCGTCGCCACCTGCCCATTGGGCCGCACGATGCCCTGGAAGGTGGCCTGCTCCGAGGGCGGCAGCTTGTTGACCGGCTGGTAGTCCGTCGCATGGGCATAGTCGCGGTCGAATTCGCGAAAGGCGATATTATGCCCATGCAGCATCGTCCCGGCCGGCGTGTCCTGCGCCGCGAAGCCGATGACCACGTTGAACTTGCGGATCTCCTCACCCGCCTTAATGTCGCGCGTCGCGAGCTTGTAGCCAGGCGGCACGAGATTGAGGCTGGTGACGCCCTCGGAGGGAATGGGCGTGCCGGGCTCGATCCTGACCCGCGCGACGACGACATTGTCGCGCGGATGCAGGCGGATCACCGGGCCGCAGAGGCGCTTGGCCGAATGGTCGATCTTCGTCGCGGTGTCGGACATTTTTTTGTTTCCTTGGACGTGAAGCAAGCAGGGCGTCAGCCGGGCATGGCGACGCCCAGCTTCTCCGCCCACGGGCGGAGGTTGTCGATGATGCCGTCATGCAGCGGCACGGCATTGGCCGCGATGGCCTTGCGCTTGGCGACCGAGGCCTTGCCGCCCGGCAGGCGCACGCTGTCGAAGCCCTTGCGTGGCGGGTTGGTGCGGCAGAGTTCGGCCAGGTGGTCCGTCTGGCGCACGAAGGCCTCCTTGCCGCCGAAAGCGTCGGGGTCGATCACCTGGATGAAGACGCCGCCCAGCATGCCCTTGCCCGGCTTGTCCACGCGGCCATAGCCCGGCAGGCCCTGGGTGAGGGCCTCGGTCAGCAGCGCCCAGCCATAGCCCTTCTGCCCATGATCGAAGCCGCCGGCGGGCAGGATGGAGCCGCCCTGGGTCAGCACGGCCGGGTCGTTCGAGGGGTTGCCCTCGGCATCCATCAGCCAGTCATGCTCGTATTTCTTGCCCTCGCGCTGCATGCGCGCGGCCATGTTGTTGGTGGTGATGGAGGCGGAGATGTCAATCATCACCGGATCGCCCTTGGTGGGGAAACCGGCCGCGATCGGGTCGGGCGAATAGACCGGCTTGATGCCGCCATAGGGCGCCACGCTCGCCGTGCCGGGTGCGGAGGTCGCGATGATGGCCATGCAGCCCGCCTCGGTCACGCGCGGCAGATAGACCGCGAGGCAGGCGATGTGGTGGCTCTCGCGAATGGCGAAACTCACCGTGCCATAGGTCTTCACGCGTTCCAGGCCGATATCGATGGCCTTCTCCGTGAGCCAGAGGCCCGAGAGTCGCTTGCCGTTCCAGGCCACGCAGGCGCCGCGGTCGCTGATGACCTCGGGCTCGCCGCTCTTGGCCAGCAGCCCCTGCTCCAGCTCGTCCAGATAGCGCGGCAGCAGGCCCAGGCCATGGGTGGTGTGGCCCATCAGGTCCGCCTCCACCAGCAGGCGCGAGACCGTGGCGGCCTTCTCGGCCTCCATGCCCGCCTTTTCCAGCAGGGCGGTGCCGAAGGCGCGCAGCGCGTCGGGGGAGTGGAGGGGGGCAGCGGTCATCGGCAGCGATCCTTCGCGCAATATGGGCGAGGAGCGCCCCTGGCGCGGAGCATGGCTGGCGCATTTCGCCAAGGGACGTTTCTCTTGAGGATCAGGATGGCTGATATGGCAGCCCTGGGCAATCCGCCGACCGGCCTTGGCGCCTCACAGCGCCGGGGGCAGGATGGCGCCATGCTGCCCCTTTTCCTCTACGGCACCTTGCTCGATCCGCGGGTGCTGGCGCGCCAATCGGGCGATCCGCGCCTGGCGCGGCGCCTGCTGCCGGCCAAGGCGCGGGGCTTCCGCCGCGTTTTCCTGCGCGGCACGCCCTATCCGACGCTGCTGGCGGGAAAGCGGAAGGCCGCCGTGAAAGGCGCGCTGCTGCGCCCGACGCCGGCTGCCCTGGCACGTCTGAAGGCCTATGAGGGCCCCGGCTATCGGCTCACTCCGCTGACGGTCACCACGAAGCACGGCCCCCGCCGGGCCCGGGCCTGGATAGCGGCGCCCTGGCGGGCCGATCCCGCGCGGGATTGGTAGCCTCAACCGATTTCGACCAGCTTCATCGCTTCGCCCACCGCCCGCCAATCCGTGGCGATGCGCTGCCCGATCAGGTCCACCGAGAGCTCCACCGGCCGCAGCCCCACGCGCTCGAGCAATTGCCGCACCTGGGGAAGCCGGCTGGCCTCGGCGAAATCCGCGTTCAGTCTCTGGCGTATATCCAGCGGCACGCCGGCCGGCGCGACCACGGCGTACCAATAGTCCAGCGGCCAGTGTTCCACGCCGGCCTCGGGCAGGGTCGGCACTTCGGGCACGTCCGGCCAGCGGTGTTCGCCGATCACCACGGCGCCTCGCAACTGGCCGGACTGCACGAAGGAGACGGTGTTCGGCCCCATCACCGCATGGGCATCGCCCGCCAGCACCGCATTGATGGCGGGCACGATGCCGTTGAAGGGCGCGTGCAGCAGCTCGATGCCCAGCCGCTGCTGCAACAGGGCGCCGGCCACATGGCCATAGGAGCCGACACCTGGCGAGGCATAGACCAGCGCGCCGGGCTTCTGCCTGGCGAGGGCCACGAAACCCGGCAGATCGGTCACCGGCAGGCCGCGGTTGAGGGCGAGGAGGTTGTAGCTCTCCCCCAGGAAAGCGACCGGCTCGAAATCCTTCACGGGGTCAAATTTAACCTGTGAAATTCGTGGAACCATGGTCAACACGGAATTGTTCACCAGGAGCAGCGTATGGCCATCGGGCTGCGCCGCCAGCGCCTGCTGCGCCCCGATACCGCCGCCGGCGCCCGGGCGGTTCTCCACCACCACGGGCTGTTTGTATTTCTGGGAGAGAATTTGCGCGATGGCCCGTGCCGCGCTGTCGCTCGTGGCGCCGGCGGGGAAGGGCGTGATGATGCGCAAAAGCTTGTTCGGCCAGGAATTTTCGGCCCTGGCAAAGCGAGGCGCCAGCGGCAGCGCGGCCGTTGCCGCCAGCAGCGCGCGGCGATGAAGGAAGGTCATGGGCAGCTTCCGGAATGCGGCATGTTGCCAGACACCATCGGGACGGCGCTCTTGAGAATCAACACATAAAAAGAGTCTAATTATTATTTTACGAGGTTGATGTGCTGTTTTGCCGGTCCTAGTCTCCCGTCATCGAACCAGGAGATCGTCATGTCCGAGACAGCATCCCGCCCCGTGCTGCGCATCGCGCCCAATAGCCCCGTCTTCGACCTGCCCATCCACGTCGCGCTGGAGCATGGGCTCTTCGAGAAGGAAGGGCTCGATGTCGCCTTCGCCGGCGCCTATGACGCCAATATCTCCTCCGACGACGCCTTCGTCCGGCAGAAGGAGGCGCTGTTCGAGAGCGGCGGCGCCAGCGCCTATAATCTCTGCGAATGGGCCGGCTTCGACCGTTCCGAGCGCGGGCGCCGGCGCAGCGTGGTGGCCTCGCTCCGTCCCGCCGTTGCGGCCCAGGCGCTGGTGACCTTCGATTCAGCGCTGCGCGAACCGCGTGACCTCGTGAAAGTGCCTGTCGCCATCAACGACCGCACGGGTTCGCATTACACTGCGCTGCAATTCCTCGAAGGCGCGCTCGAACGCGACGAGATCGTGCTGACGCATGAGGGCTCGCCGCTCGCCCGCTATGAAGCGCTGAAATCCGGCAAGGTTCGCGTGGCGATGGTGATGGAGCCCTATATCAGCCTGCTGCTGAAGGAAGGCGCCCATCTCATCGGCACGATCTTCTATCGCGGCTCGCAGGTGATCTCGCCCGATCTGCCGCCCGAGGCCGTCGCCGCCTATACCCGCGCGGTGGACGAGGCCGCCGCGCTGATCACCGCCGATTTCGCGCGCTACAAGCATTATATCGTCCAGCCCGTGAAGGACCGGCTGAAGCCGGAGGAGCTCGCGGACCACTTCGTCCATTACGCGCCCTCGCGCCCCGTGGATGCGGAGCGCTTCAACCATACCTACGCCTGGATGAAATCCTGGGGCCTCACCGAGGGCCGCAACGATTACGCGACCCTCGTGGCTTAAATCGCCCGGCCTGAACTCAACCCGCCTGGATTGGGTTCAGGCTCACCGAGGTCGCGGCCAATAGCGTCTCGACCGTTTCGAGCACCTTGGCGACCGGGAGGTTCTTCAGATCGGCTTCCTGGATCACCGTGCTCCATTCCCCGGCGGGGCCGCGCGGGGCGTGTTTGGCGGGGACGCCGGCCGCCGAGAAAAGGGCGATGGCCGGCGGGCCCATGCAGGCGGCGAGATGCATCGGCCCGGTATCGTTGCCCACCAGCAGCCTGGCACCCGCCGCGAGCGTCGCGATATCGAAGAAGCTGGTTTTCATCGTGAGATCCAGCGCCTCCGGGCAGGCGGCGAGAATGGCGGCGGCCGCACTTTCCTCGGCCTTGCCGCCGATGATCACCGGCCGCAGCCCGCGCTCCATCAGCGCGGCGGCGAGGGCGGCGTAATTCTCCGCCGGCCAGCGCTTCACCGCGCCCACGCCCGCGCCGCCGGGCATCAGCAGCGCATAGGGCGTGTCGGGCGCGAGGCCGCGCTCCTCCAGCAGCCAGTCATGGCGGGGCGGCGGGAAGTCGGTGACGCCCGCCACGCGGATCTGCTCCTTCAGCCGGTCCACGCTATGCAACTGGCGGCGGTTGGGCGCGTCATGCGGATGCGAGCAGCCGGGCGCGATGCCGTTCCAGGGCGGACGGCCGGCGAGGCGGAAATAGCGGGCGCTACGGCTCGACGTCTGCAGGTCATAGACGAAGTCATAGCCGCGCAGGGCCTTGCGGGTGCGCAGCAGCGCCAGCACGTCCCACCAGGGCCGGCGATCCAGGGCGATCACCTGATCGAACCAGCCGCTGCGCTCGGCCATGGCGCGGAAGGGCGGCGTGGTCAGCAGCGTCAGCCTGTCCTTGGCATGATGCTGGCGCAGCGCCTCGAAAGCATGGAAGGCGTGAACGAAATCGCCCAGCGCGCCGAGCTTGATGATGAGGATGTTCTTCATGAGCGACCTGCCCGTCCGAGGGGGACGGTATTGCGGGCGAATGTAGCATCCGGCGCGGCCGCGATGTCATCCGGGCGAGTTTGACAAAATGTTGTGGCCGCAACTTAGCGCAAGACGGCCTCGCAGGCTTGCCTGATTTCCGCCCGCACAGGCCCATCCCTTGGAGCGTCGGCGATGGTGGTGAACCAATGCTCTGGCGGATGGCGCCCGGCGGCCCGGCTGAAGCTCAGGCCGCGCAGCACCGCCTCCGCGCGCGGCGGCAGGCGTGGCGGCAGGGGGAAATCGTTCAGCGTACCCCAGACCCCGGCCCAGCAGCGCGCGACCGTCCAGGGATTATAGCCCCCGCCGCCTGTCACGATCAGCCGCGGCGCGATCTCCCGGAGGGCCAGGGCCACGGCGCGATGGGCATTGTTGGATAGGGAAAGCCGCGCCAATGGGTCTTCTTCCAGCGCATCCGCCCCGCATTGGAGCATGATGCCCTCGGGCCGGAAGCGCTCGGCCAGCGGCAGGATGGCGTGGTGCAGCACATGCGCCATCTCGCTGTCGTTGAAGCCGGTCGGCACGGGGATGTTCCGCGCCATGCCGCCCGCCCGGTCATCGAGCGCGCCGGTAAAGGGCCAGCGATTGGCCTCATGCACCGAGACGGTCAGGACGCGGTCATCGTCATGGAAGGCATCCTGCACGCCATCGCCGTGATGCGCGTCGATATCGACATAGAGCAGCCGTGTCAGACCGAGATCGAGCCAGGCGAGCAGCCCCAGCACTGTATCGTTCAGATAGCAGAAGCCGGCCGCGCGATCGGGCATGCCGTGATGCGTGCCGCCGCCCGGCACATGGACCACACCGCCTTCCTCCGCCGTCAGCCTGGCGGCCAGGATCATCCCGCCCGCCCCGGTCGCCGGGCGGCGGAAGACCTCGCGATAGATCGGGTTGCCATGAGCGCCGAGATGGTGCCGCGCGCGCTCCGCCTCGCTCACGGCCTGGGCTGTCTCGACCCGCATCAGGGCGGCGATATAGTCGGGCGTGTGGAAGCGGGTGAGCTGCTCCACACTCGCCTGCGGGCTGTCGATGTAATGCTCGGGCTCGATCCAGCCCAGCGCCTCGCAGAGATCGAGCATCGGCGGCACGCGGGGAATGGCCAGCGGATGTTTCGGCCCATAAGTCGAGCCGCGATAGATGGCGGAGCCGATGAGCCTCGGCGGCGGATAGCGTGTCACGGCTCAGATGATGGCGCGGCTTGCCGGGGCTTCAAGCTCACAGCGTGAAGGTGATGGGCAGGCGCACGGTGCTCCAGACCGCGCGGCCGTCGCGCAGCGCGGGCTCGAAGCGGCAGCGTTTGGCGGCGAGGCGGGCGGCCTCGTCCAGCACCGCCCAACCGCTGCTTTCCTGCACCTCGACGAAGACGGTGCGGCCGTCATTCGAGACGCGCATCTTGAGCAGCACCCGCCCGGCCCAGCCAGCCTCTCGCGCTTGCTCAGGATAGGTCACCGGCACGAGGCATTCCGGGGTCCGCAGGGCCGCGAGACGTGCCTCGCCGGCCGGGGCAGGCGCCTGATCGGCTTGGAGTGGCCCGGGGGCGGATAGGCGAGGAGCGATCGATGTCCCCGTGGCGGCGGCCTGACTCGTGTTCGGGGCGGGCTGGCGCAAGGTCTCCTGCCGAGCCTCCGCAGGGACTGGCGCGAGGACTTGGCGCGGGCTGCTACTGGGCCGCTGCTGGGTGATGGCGGGCTGTCGTTGAGCCTCGGGAGCGGCGGCGGCAAGGGCTGGGCTCGGGTTAGGGGCAGGCGGGCGAGGGATGGTCGTAGCCTCCAGTCGAGCCGCCGGTGCGGCCGCGGCGATGGCTTGGCTGGCACTGGATTCGGATGGCGTTGCGGCAGGCAGTGGCCGGGCCTCCGCTGTGGCCGAGGTCACGGCGCGCGGCGGGGCGGGCGGGAGCGGCAGGGCGACTTCCACCGCCTCCTCGCTCGCCGCCGGAATCTCCACCACAGATGATGGCACCTCATCAGGCACGCTCGCGGCCTCCGGCGCGGTTTCCGCGGCCGCCGTCTCCTCGGCGGCCCACTCCTGCCACCGCATCTCCACGCTCCGCGCCTCACCCGCCTCCGGCAGGCCCGGCGCCGGCTGCCACAACAGCCAGCCCATGCCGCCCAGATGCGCCGTCACGCTCGCCAACAGCGCCGGGATCAGCCACCACCTCGCGCCCCGCCGTGGTGGTGGCAGGCGCCAGGCGCCCTCCGGCGTCACAGGACGAGCACGCCCTTGTGCTTCGCCTTGCCTTCCGGCTCGACATGGATGGTGATCACCGCGGCACCCAACTCGGCCTTGAGCGCCGCCTCGATCCGGTCGCAGATGCTATGCGCGGCCTCGACCGTCATATCCGCCGGCACCACGAGGTGGAATTCCACGAAGGTGTAGCGCCCGGCATGGCGCGTGCGCAGGTCATGCGCCTCGATGGCGCCCTCGGCATTGTCGGAAACGAGGCTGCGGATGCGGTTCAGCAGATCGGGCGCCACCGCCTCGTCCATCAGCCCGCCCACGCTCTCGCGCACCAGCCCATAGCCGGAGAAGAGAATATTCGCGGCCGTCAGCGCCGCCAGCAGCGGGTCGAACCACAGGATGCCGGTGAGGGCCACGATGCCGACGCCCACCAGCACGCCGATCGAGGTCACCACATCCGAGAGCAGATGCCGCGCATCGGCCACCAGGGCAGGGGAGCGCAGGGCGCGGCCCTTGCGGAAGAGATAGGCCGACCAGAGCCCGTTCAGCCCCGTGGCCGCCGCCGAGATCAGCAGGCCGACGCTCGCCTGTTCCGGCGCGCGCGGGGCCAGGAAGGCGTCCCAGCTCTCCTTCATGATGAGCAGGGCGGCCACGATGATCAGCGCGCCCTCGAGCACGGCCGAGAAATACTCGGCCTTGGCATGGCCGTAGGGGTGGTTCTCATCGGCCGGCTGGATGGAGAGGCGAATGGCCAGCAGCGCCGCGAAAGCGGCAGCCACGTTCACCACGCTTTCCAGCGCATCGGCCATCAGTGCGACGCTGCCCGTGAGCCACCAGGCCCCCGCCTTCAGCGCCAGCACGCTGAGGGCGACGATGACGCTGCCGCCCGCGATCCGGACCGCGACATTGGTCATGCCGGGCGCCCTCGGCTCGCCGGTGTCACGATGTCACGGGTCACGATGATGTCACGCGCTTGGGCCATGGCTTCCCGTCTCGGTCGTCGTCAGGCGCGGGCCGGCGCCATGGCACCGGTCCGCCCACTGGCCTCTACCCCGCCGAGGTCAAACCGAGAAGTATTTTGCGCGCGGGTGATGCAGCACGATGGCGCTGGTGGACTGCTCCGGATGCAGCTGCCACTCGTCGCTGATCGAGACGCCGATACGCTCGGCATCCAGCAGCTTCAGCAGCCCCACCTGATCCTCCAGCCGCGGGCAGGCCGGATAGCCGAAGGAATAGCGGCCGCCGCGATAGCCCTGCTGCAGCATCTTCTCCATGTCGCGCTCATCCTCGCCGGCATAGCCCAGCTCGGCACGGATGCGCTTATGGACGTATTCCGCCATGCCCTCGGCCATTTCGACCGAGAGGCCATGCAGATAGAGGTAATCCTGGTAGCGATTGCCCTCGAACCACTCGCGGGCGACATCGCTCGCCTTCTGCCCGACGGTGACGACCTGCAGCCCGATCACGTCGCGCTTCTCGGGGCCGTCATTGATGTCGCGCACGAAATCCGCGATGCAATCGCCATCCTGCTTCGGCTGGCGGGGCAGGGTGACGCGCCAGAGCTCCGTCCTGCCATCCTCGTCGAAGATCACCAGGTCATTGCCCTGGCCCGCGCATTTCCAATAGCCGTAGATGGCCTGGGGCGAGAGGATCTTCTCCTGCTCGGTGAGCGCCAGCATGCGCTTGAGCACGGGGCGAAGCTCCTGCCGCGCCCAGCCCATGAAATCGTCCAGCGAACGGCCCTGCTTGCGGAAGCCCCATTGGAACTGGAAGAGGCTGCGCTCGTTGATGAAGGGCACGATGGCGCGCGGATCGGCATTGACCACGCGCGGGCCCCAGAAGGGCGGCACTGGCACGGGCTCATCGGCCGTCAGGCGGCGGCGGCGCTCCTCGGCATAGCCGGCATCTACCGGCCCATAGCCGCGCTGCTCGGTCTGACCGGGCAGGGCGCGCTCATTGCGGGACTTGCCCTTGCGCCGCGCCTGCAGGGCGGAGAGGAAGTCGTCGAAGCTGTTGCCGACCACCTTGTCCATCAGATGCAGCCCGTCGAAGGCATCGCGGGCATAGGCCACGCGGCCGGTCTGCTCGCCACCCGCATAGGCGCGCACGCAATCGTCCTCGACATAGTTGCGCGTCAGCGCCGCGCCGCCCAGCAGCACCGGCACATCGAGCCCGATGCGGTGCATCTCCTCGAGATTCTCGCGCATCACGACGGTCGATTTCACGAGCAGGCCCGACATGCCGATGGCATTGGCCTTATGCTCCTTCACCGCCGAGATCATGTCGGCGATGGGCACCTTGATGCCGAGATTGATGACCTTGTAACCGTTATTGGTCAGGATGATGTCGACGAGGTTCTTGCCGATGTCATGCACGTCGCCCTTCACCGTGGCGAGGACGATGATGCCCTTCTCCTGCCCCTCGACGCGCTCCATATGGGGCTCGAGCCAGGCCACGGCCGTCTTCATGGTCTCGGCCGATTGCAGCACGAACGGCAGCTGCATCTTGCCCGAGCCGAAAAGCTCGCCCACCACCTTCATGCCGTCGAGCAGCACGGTATTGATGATCTCGAGCGGCGTCAGGCCATTGTCCATCGCGCCCTGGAGGTCTTCCTCGATGCCCTTGCGGTCGCCGTCGACGATGCGGTCCTTCAGGCGGCCTTCCGGCGTCTCGGCGCGCTTCTTCGCCCCCTGGTCTGCGGCCTTACGTCCGGCGAAAATCTCCAGCATCTTCTGGAGCGGGTCATAGCCTTCCGAACGGCGATCGAAGATCAGGTCTTCCGCGACCTTCACCTCCTCGGGGGGGATGAGATGCAGCGGCTTGATCTTGCTGACATGCACGATGGCGCCCGTCATGCCGGCCTTGACCGCGTGATCGAGGAAGACGGAGTTCAGAACATGCCGCGCGGCCGGATTGAGGCCGAAGGAGATGTTCGACAGGCCGAGAATGATCTGAATATCCGGGAATTGCTCCCGGATCATCTTGATGCCTTCGAGCGTCCAGAGGCCGAGCTTGCGGTCATCCTCATTGCCGGTCGCGATGGTGAAGGTGAGCGGGTCGATCATCAGGTCGCTCTGCGGCAGGCCATGCTTGTTGCAGGCGAAATCCACCAGCCGCGCGGCGATGCGGAGCTTGTCCTCCGCGGTCTTCGCCATGCCCACTTCGTCGATGGTGAGCGCGATGACCGCCGCGCCAAATTTTTTGGCCAGGATCATGCGATCGGTCGCATGGCCTTCGCCATCCTCGAAATTGATCGAGTTAATGATGGGCTTGCCGCCATGCAGCTTCAGCGCGCTCTCGATCACCGGCGTCTCGGTGCTGTCGATCACGAGGGGCGCGTTCACGCTGCTGGTGAAGCGCGTGATCACCTCGTTCATCTCGGCCATTTCGTCGCGGCCGACGAAGGCGGTGCAGACGTCGAGCGAGTTGGAGCCTTCGCCCACCTGCTCGCGGCCGATGGCGACGCAGCCGTCCCAGTCATGGGCCGCCTGCCGCTCGCGCCAGGCCTTAGAGCCATTGGCGTTGCAGCGCTCGCCGATGGAGAAATAGGCATTCTCCTGCCGCAGCGAGACGGCGCCGTAGAGCGAGGCGACGGAGGGGATCCAGACGGGCTTGCGCGCGACGGGCGTGGGGCGATAGCCGCCGCCCACCCGGCGCAGCATCTCGTCCAGCGCCTGGATATGCGGCGTCGAGGTGCCGCAGCAGCCGCCGATGAGGTTCACGCCATCCTCGGTGACGAAACGCTCCATCCAGCTCGCCATCTCGGCCGGCGCCAGCGGATAATGCGTCTTGCCATCGACCAGCTCCGGCAGGCCGGCATTGGGCTGCACCGAGATCAGCCCGCGCCAGTTCTGCGAGAGGAAGCGGACATGCTCCGCCATTTCCTGCGGGCCGGTCGCGCAGTTCAGGCCCATCAACGGCACATCGAGGGCATCGACCACGGTGGAGGCCGCATGGATATCGGGGCCGACGAGCAGCGTGCCCGTCGTTTCCACCGTCACCTGCACGAAAATGGGGATATCGACGCCGGCTTCCTTGATCGCGCGCTTGGCGGCGTTCACGGCGGCCTTGATGAAGAGCGTGTCCTGGTTCGTCTCGGTCAGCAGTGCGTCGGCGCCGCCCGCGATCAGCCCCTGGCACTGAAGGAAGAGCGCGGCTTCCAGCGTGTCGTAATCGATATGCCCCAGGCTCGGCAGCTTGGTGCCGGGGCCGATATCGCCGATCACATAGCGATGGCGCCCGTCCGAGAAAGTCTCGGCCGCCTCGCGCGCGAGTTCCACCGCGTTCTTGTTGATCTCGAAGGCACGGTCGGAGATGTCGAATTCGCCGAGCGTGATGGGCGAGGCGCCGAAAGTGTTCGTCAGAACCATATCGGCCCCGGCCTCGTAATAGCCGCGATGGATTTCGCGCACGAGGTCAGGCCGCGAGAGCACCAGCACGTCGGTGCAGTTCTCCTTGCCCCAATAGTCCTTCTCGACATCGAGGGTGAGCGCCTGAACACGGCTGCCCATGCCGCCGTCGCAGAGCAGAACGCGGTCGCGCAGGGCTTGCAGGAGATGGGGGCGGGACATGGCGTATTCTCGTTCTTCAGGCGGTCACTGAAACGGGCTGGGCCACGCGGCGCGCGGACCAGAGACGGACGGGCAGGGCACCCGGAATTTCGATGGGCTGGCCCAGGGCGCAACCGGCATGGCCGAGCCAGCGGGCGATATCCGCATCGGCGAAGCCCGGCCAGCGATGGGCGTGTTTCGCGACGAGTTCCTCGCGCCCATGCGGCGCGAAATCGGCGATGAGCAGCACGCCCTCAGGCGCCAGCACGCGGGCCGCCTCGGTCAGCGCCGCCTCCGGGTCCTCGGCATAATGCAGCACCATCTGCAGCGCGACGGCATCGAAGGCGCCATCGGCCAGCGGCAGGCGATACATATCGGCTTGCCGCACGGTGCAACGGCCCGCGAGGCCGCGCTCGGCCAGGCGCGCGCGGGCGAGGGCCAGCATGTCGCGGCTGGCATCCACGCCCAGGGCGGAATTCACCCGATCGGCGACCAGTTCCAGCAGCCTGCCGGTGCCGGTGCCGATATCGAGCAGCCGGCCGACATGGCCCGGCAATTGCTCCAGCAGTGCCGCCTCGATGGCCTGGGCCGGGAGATCCAGCGCGCGCATCTCGTCCCAATCGGCACCCTCGCGGATGAAGGCGTCCGAGGCGGTGCGGGCACGCTCGGCGGCCAGCCGGGCCGCGGCGCGGCGGTCGGCGGCCAGCGTCGGGTCGTCATCCGGCAGTTGGGCCAGGACCTGGCGCGGCAGCAGCCCGTCATGCGGGATCTGGAAATAGACATTCGCGCCCTCGGGCAGGCGGACGAGCAGCCCGGCCTCCACCATGAGCTTGAGATGGCGCGAGAGGCGCGGCTGGGACTGGCCGAGAATGGCGCAGAGATCGGTCACGCAGAAAGCCCCGCGCGCGCAAAGCGCGAGCAGCCGGAGCCGGGTGGGCTCGGCAACGGCGCGCAATTGGGTGAGCAGGGTTTCCATGGGCCTTGCAAATGACATAAAGACTTCTTTATGTCCAGCATATGGCTTGGTCCCTCGACGCCCGCACCCCCGTTCTGCTGGATGCCAGCCCCGCGAAAGGCGCGGTCTGGCTCGCCGAGGATGGGGCGCCCACCCCGCCCGAAGCCGCCTGGGTCGAGCGTTTCGCCACGCCCGTGCCCACCGCCCACCCCATCGGTTGCGCCTGCTGCCAGCCGAGAAGCGGGGCAGCTGTGGCGCTGGACCGCCTCTTCCTGGCCCGGGCCAAAGGCTCGGCGCCCTGGTTCACCGAAGTGCGGACCCTTGCCGCGACCGAGGCCGGCGCGCTCGCCCTTCGGCAGGCGGTTTCCGAAGACCCGGTCGTGAGCGCGCGGTTCAGGCTGGGCTGAGGCTCAGCTGACGACGCCGTAGATCACCAGAAGCAGGATCAGAAGGCGCATGGCGCCGACTCCCATTTCAAACGCCCTATTGGCGCATGGGAGGAACGTGCGATTTGCCCCCGAGATGCGTGGCCTCAGCGTCAAGAAAGCGGGAATGGCCAAGCTTACGAAACCGCTGCCTGCTCTTAGTCCCACTCCTTAAGAGAGGGGCGCGTCGTGAAGACGACAGTGGCATATTGATGCGGCAGATCGGCGGGTTGCACGGCCCGCACCAGCACGGTCACCTCGCCGATCTTCGTTCTCCGATCAGCGCCTCGTGTCTTGGCCGCCTGCAAAGCAGCGTCCAGCCAGGTTCCGCCGTTCCAGCCCGGCAGCAACACCGTCGCGATTTGCTTCACGGCGTGCGTGCTGGTCGCTTCCTGCCCTGGATCGACAGGCGATTTCTGAACGAGGACTGTCATTTCCACGGTCTCCGTCGTGCCCGACGCCGACCGTGTGAGCGTTGCGGAACCCTGCGTGCGGGGCGAAAGGCAGCCGGTTAGGTTTTCGCGAACCCACCAATCGGTGCATCCCAGCGAGCCCGCCAGAGCTGCCCTGGTATCATCCGCTCGCTTATCCATCCCGGTGACCGATGTTGCGCAGGATGCAAGGAGGAGCGACGCGAGCAACAGGCAGAAAGCAGGGGCAGGCTGCCTAGCCCTGCACTCTGAAAAAACTCTCCAGCGGATGATGGTTCTTCGTGAAGACCGTCTTGATCACCACATAGGAGAAATACTTCTCGATCCCGATATTCTGCCCCAGCAGATATTCAATCGTGTCCTGGTAATGCTGGATGCTGCGCGTCAGGAACCGCAGCAGATAATCATAACCGCCGCTGACGAGATGGCATTCCACCACCTCGTCCACCGCCCGGATCGCCGCCTCGAAACGCGAGAAGTCCCGGCTGCGGTGGTCGGCGAGCGTCACCTCGGTATAGACCGTCAGCGTATCGCCCAGCTTCTGCATGGCGATATGCGCGCCATAGCCGGTGATATAGCCCGCCTTCTCCAGCCGCTTCACCCGCATCAGGCAGGGGCTGGCCGAAAGGCCGACCGCCTCGGCCAGGTCCACATTGGTGATGCGGCCGTTCTTCTGCAGATGCGAGAGGATGCGCAGGTCGATCCGGTCGAGCTTGGGCAGCGGCGTGATCATCAATACCCCTTGCTGCGGTCGACCTCGCCGCGCAGCGCCTCGCCCCGAGCGTAGCGGCGCAGCGTGTCCATCACATGCTCGGCCGCCGTTTCGGGCTGGGTCATGGTCGCGATATGCGGGGTGATCCAGATTTTCGGATGGCTCCAGAACGGGTGATCCGAAGGCAGGGGCTCGGGCGTCGTCACGTCGAGCATGGCATGGGCGAGCTGCCCGCTGTCCAGCGCCGCGATGAGGTCTTCCTGCACCATATGCTGCCCGCGGCCGACATTCACCAGGCTCGCGCCCTTCGGCAGCATGGCGAAAAGCTCCTTGTTCAGGATACCCCTCGTCTCGGGGGTCAGCGGGATGAGGCAGACGAGAATGTCGAGGTTCGAGAGGAACGCCGGCAGGCTCTCCCGCCCGGCGAAACACGCCACACCCTCAACCTCGCGCGGGCTGCGGCTCCAGGCGGAAAGCTGGAAGCCGAATCCCTGCAGCGTCTTCAGCACCGACTGCCCCAACTCGCCCATGCCGAGAATGCCGACGCGCCGGGCACTCGCCGGCCAGACGCGCTTGGCCTTCCAGAGGCCCTCGGCCTGCTGCGCGCGATAGGTCGGCAGGTCCCGGTGCAGGGCGAGCACCTGGAGGGTGACGAATTCGCTCATCCCCCCGCTGATGCCGGGCTCGACCATCCGCACCACGCGCAAGCCCGGCGGCAGGATGGAGAAGTCGATCTGGTCCACCCCCGCGCCGGTCGAGAAGAGGATTTCCAGCTTGGGAAAGCGCGTCGCCAGGTCCTTCGGCGGAACCCAGGTAGCGAGGAAGCGCACGTGCTCGCCCGCCAGGTCATCCCGCCAGAGGGCGAAGGGCTGCTCCGGCATTTTCTCGGCGAAAAGGCGGGACCAGATGGGGCTGCGCTCGGCATCCGTCTTGATGATGAAGGTCATGGTCAGTCTCCGACGGTCAGCCGAGGGCCTGGTTGGTGAGGGCGAAGCGCTGGGCCGGGCCAGGGCGGTCCGGCGCCGTGCCGCGAATCATGGACACGACCGAGCCCACATTGGAAAGCCCCAGCGTATCGAGCCAGGGGCCGAGCCCGCTGTCATCCTGCACATCGACGCGAATGAACTGGTCGGAGCGATAGCCCAGCCAATAGCCGATCAGCACCTTGGCCGCCTCGGCATCGGGGGCGATGACCGGGCCGACCACATGGCCGCGCCCGAATCGGCGCATCAGCGCGAAGCCCACCGCCTCGCCGCCGCGGTCCAGCACCACGCCTTCGGAAACCTCGAGCAGGGCCTCAAGCAGCGCCCGCCGGTCGAGCCCCGTCGCCTGCCGGTCCAGCGCCGCCAGCGCCCCGGCATCGGACCGCCCCAGGGGCCGCAGCCTGTCGCCGGGCGGGGGCGGCACGAGGCCGACGGAGAAGGGCGTGCCCTGATGCTGCTCGATCCGCCGGCCCGTCTCGGTAAAGCCCAACTTCGCATAGAGCGGGCGGCCGGGGACGGTCGCGTTCAGCATGAGGCAGCCATCGCCCAGGGCAGCCATCATCCGCTCCGTCAGCATCCGTCCGAAGCCGCGCCCCTGCGCCTCCTCGGCCACGATCACCAGCCCGATGGTAGCACCCGTGCCGAAGGGCCAGCCCAGGATGGTGCCCAGCACGCGCCCTTCCTCCTCCACCACGAAGCCGAGGCCGAGGCTGAAGTTGAAGGCCCAATCCTCCAGCCGGTGCGGCCAGCCCACGGCGCTGGAAAGCCCATGGGCGGCCGGAAGATCCTCCTGCTGCATCGCGCGCAAGGCATAGGCTGGCAATGGACTCGTCTCCCGCTATCTCGCCGCCAAGACTGGCCCGCGTATCGCAGTACAGGATGCCGTGCTCGGCAAGGATTCGGCATTTTCCACCGCGCGCTTGTCCGCCCATGCCCGCTCCGGGCATCCTCCGCCCATGCCCACCACGATTCGCCTGGCCGACCTCGCCGCGACCGAGGCACTCGCCGCCCGCGCCGCCTCCCTGGCCCGGCCCGGCGATGCGCTGCTGCTCGACGGGCCGCTGGGCGCGGGCAAGAGCGCCTTTTCCCGCGCCTTTCTGCGCGCGGCGGCGGGCGATCCGCGGCTGGAAGTGCCGTCGCCGACCTTCACGCTCGTCCAGCAATACGAGCTGCCGCGCTTCCAGGCCTGGCATTTCGACCTTTACCGCCTCTCCGGCCCCGATGACCTTTTCGAACTGGGGTGGGAGGAAGTGGCCGATGGCGTCGCCCTGGTGGAATGGCCCGAGCGGCTGGAGGACCTGAGGCCCGCCGATGCCCTCGGCCTGCGCCTCGCGCCCGACCCGGCCGATGACGAGGCCCGCTTCCTGACGCTCGAAGGCTGGCCCGACCGGCTCGCCGCGCTCACGGAGGGCTTCCCATGAGCCTCGACCCCGCCGCCGAGGCCTTCCTGGCCGCCCATGGTTTCGCCCGCGCCGCGCGCCACACGCTGCCCGGCGATGCGGGCCACCGCCGCTATACCCGCCTGACCGGCGGCCCCGAGCCCGCGCTGCTGGTCGATGGGCGAGGGGCCTCGGCCGTGGGGCTGGACGGCGAGGCGGATCTGAGAAAATTCCGTGACATCCGCGCCCATCTGGCCGGCGGCCCGGCCCGCGTGCCGCGCCTGCTGGCCGAGGATCTGCCCGCGAATTTCCTGCTGGTGGAGGATCTAGGCCCCGTCACCATGGCCCAGCGCCTGGATGCGGGCGATGAGCCCCTGCCGCTTTATCTCGCCGCCGCCGAGGCCCTGGCCGCGATCCAGAAACTGCCGCCCCCGGCCTTCCTCCCGCCCTGGGAAGGTCGTCTGATGGGCGAGATCGCGGGGCGCACGGTGCTGGACTGGTGGTGGCCCGCCATGTTCGGCAGCGCGCCCACGCCCGCCCTGCGCGAGGCATTCTACGACGCGGTCGAGGCCATGGTCGCGCCCTTCCTCGGCGCCCATTGCTTCGTCCATCGCGACTTCTTCCCGGCCAATCTCGTGCCGCTTCCCGAAGGAGGGCTGGGCGTCATCGATTTCCAGGATGCCGGCATCGGCCACCCGGCCTATGACCTCGTGAGCCTGGTGGAAGACGCCCGCCGCCCGGTGCCCGATGCCATCCGCGAGGCGACGATCGCGCATTACCTCTCCCTCCGCCCGGAGCTGGACCCGGAGGCCTTCCGGGCGGCGATGGCAGCCATGGGCGCGCAGCGGCATCTCCGCGTCGCGACCCACTGGACAAGGCTGGCCCGGCGAGACAACAAGCCCGCCTATCTGCGCTTCGGCCCGCTCTGCTGGTCGTTGCTCGCCCGGTCGCTCGGCCACCCGGCCGCAGCACCGCTCGCCACTTTCCTCGACGCGCATATCCCTCCCGCGCGCCGATGCAACCCGCCTGAGGATGCCGCCGCGTGACCGTTCTGACCCATGCCATGCTCCTCGCTGCCGGCCTCGGCACGCGGATGCGGCCGCTCACGGCCGACATGCCCAAGCCGCTGCTCAGCCTGGCCGGCAAGCCCCTGATGGAACACGCGCTCGACCGGATCGAGGAAGCGGGCATCGAGGAAGTCGTGGTCAACGCGCATTGGTTCCCCGACCAGGTCGCCGCCATTCTCGACCGCCGCGAGAAGCCGCATACCACGCTGATCCGCGAGGATGTGCTGCTGGAGACGGGCGGCGGCGTGAAGAACGCCCTGCCGCTGCTCGGCAATGATCCCTTCCTGATCGTGAATGGCGACGCCTATTGGCTCGACGGCCCGCGCTCGACCATCCAGGCCCTGGCCAGCCGCTTCGACGATGCCTCGATGGATGCGCTGCTGCTGGTGATCCGCACCGCCGCCGTGCCGGGCGAGGTGGGCCGCGGCGATTTCATGCTCGACCCGATGGGCCGCCCCCGCCGCCCAAAGGAGCGCGAGATGGTGCCCTACCTCTTCGGCGGCATCCAGATCGTGCATCCGCGCCTGTTCAAGGACGCGCCGGAGGGGCCCTTCTCGATGAACCTGCTCTGGGACAAGGCCATGGAGGCGGAGCGCCTCTTTTCCGTCGTGCATGACGGAGCCTGGTTCCATCTCTCCACCCCGCGCGATCTGGTGGTGGCCGAGGCGGCGCTCGCCACCGGCCTCACCCGCCCGCTGTTCTGAGCCGGGGCATGGGCAAGCCCTCCTTCTCCGAAGGCGGGTTCTTCGCCATCTCCGCGCATATGCCCTTCCTGGAAGGGCTGGCGGCGGGGGTGCTGGCGCGCACGGACCCTGACGATCCGGCGGCCCTGTCGCGCACCACCATCTTCCTCCCCACCCAGCGCGCCGCGCGTGGGCTCGGCAAAGCCTTCCTGGCGCGGGCCGGCGGGCGGGGGATGCTGCTGCCGCGCTTCTCGGCGCTGGCGGGCCTCTCGGTGGAGGATGCCGACGAACTCGCGCTGCCCGGCCTGCTCGACCTGCCGCCCGCTGTCTCGCCGGCCCGCCGTCAGGCCGCGCTCACCGCCATGGTCATGCGCCTGCCGCGCCGCCATGGCGGCCCCGGCACGCCCGAGCAGGCCTGGCGCCTCGCCTCCGAACTCGCGAAGCTCATGGACGAGATGGCGCTGGAAGGCGCCGACCCGGTGCATCTGCCCGATCTGGTGCCCGAGCGCCTCGCGATCCATTGGCAGATCACGCTCACCTTCCTCGAGGGCGTCATCTCCGCCTGGAATACCTGGCTCGACGAGGCCGGGCTGATGGATATCGGCCCCCGCCGCGTCGCCGCGCTGAAGGCCCGCGCCGAGGCCTGGGAGCGCGACCCGCCACAGGACCCGGTCATCGCCGCGGGCATCGGCGCGGGCGGCACCATTCCAGGCGCCGTCACGCTGATGGGCGTGATCGCCCAGATGCCGAAAGGCGCCGTGGTCTTCCAAGGCATGCCCGATACGGAAGACCCCGCCCTCTGGCAGGCCATTCTGGAAAGCCCGACCCATCCCCTGGCCGGGCAGGCGCGCATCCTCCGCTCGCTCGGCGTGAAGCCCCGCGACCTGCGCGATTTCCTGCCCGCCGATCTCGCCGCCGAGCTTCCCTCGATGGGGGAGGACCGCGCCGGGCTGATCGCCCGCGCCCTGCGCCCCGCCGAGGGCATCGCCGCTTGGCGCGTGCGCGAGCGGCATCGCTGGGAGAGGGCGCTCGGCGGCCTCTCGCGCCTCACCGCGCCGGATGCCCAGGCCGAGGCCTCGGCCATCGCGCTCACCCTCCGCGAGGCGATCGAGACGCCCGGCACCAGCGCGGCTCTCGTCACCCCCGATCGCGACCTCGCCCGCCGCGTCTCGGCGGAACTGTCGCGCCACGGCGTCACGGCCGATGACTCGGCCGGCGAGCCGCTTTCCCAGACCCCCGCCGGCGCCTTCCTGCGCCTGCTCTGCCGGGCCGTGGCGGATGACCTCGCGCCGGTGCCGCTGCTGGCCCTGCTGAAACACCCCATGGCCTCGGGCGGGCTGGAGCGCGCCGACTGGCTCACCGGCGTCCGCGCCCTGGAACTCCGCGCCCTGCGCGGCCCGCGCCCGGCGCCCGGCATCGAGGGCCTGCGCGCGGCCATGGGCGAGCGCCCGGCGCCCGCCCTCATCGCCCTTGTCGAGGCGCTGGCCCGCGCGCTGGACGGTTTCGCGAGCCTGCCCAATGCGCCGAACCGCACCCCCGCGCAGCTCATGGAGGCGCATCTTACCGCCGCCGAAGCCCTGGCCGCGACGCCCGGCGAGCCCGGCGGGCTTCGCCTCTACGCAAACGACGAAGGCGAGACCCTCGCGACCCATATCGCGAGCCTCACCGCCGCGCTGGACGGCCTGCCGCCCATCTCCCCCGCCGCTTGGCCCGCGCTGTTCGAGGCCATGATGGAAGGCCCGCTGGCCCCTTCCGTGCGCGCCGTGCGGAACAAGGAGGCGGCGCCCCATCCGCGCATCGCGGTGCTCGGCTTGCTCGAGGCGCGCCTGCAATGCTTCGACCGCGTCATCCTCGGCGCGCTTGAGGAGACCATCTGGCCCCAGGCGACCGATCCCGGCCCCTGGATGAGCCGCCCGATGCGCGCCGATTTCGGCCTGCCGGAACCCGAGACGCGCATCGGCCGCGTGGCCGCCGATTTCTTCTATCTCGCGGCCGGCTGCGGCGAGGTGGTCCTCTCCACCGCCGCGCGGCGGGGCGGCGCGCCGAGCGTTCAGGCCCGCTGGCTGACGCGGCTCGACACTTTCCTGGAAGGGCAGGGGATCGGCGGCCTGCCGGCCTCGCCCGCCGCCGGCTGGGCCGCGGCCCTCGACCAGCCCGAGCGCGTCACGCCCACCAGCCGCCCCTCGCCCCGCCCGCCGCTCAAGAGCCGCCCCGCGCGGCTCACGGTCTCCGACACGGCGACGCTCATCGCCGACCCCTACGCCTTCTACGCCCGCCGCATCCTGCGCCTGCGGCCCATCGACCCGCTGGATGCCGATGTGGGCGCGGCCGATTACGGCGAACTGGTCCATGACGCCATCGCGGCTTTCCTCAAGGCCATCGGCTTGGGCTGGCCCGGCGAGGAAGCCGCCCGCGCGCATTGGGCGGCGGCCAGCGAGGCGGCGCTCGCGAAAAGCGCACCCCGGCCGGGCATCGCAGCCTTCTGGGCGCCGCGCCTGGAGAATATCGGCGCCTTCGTCATCGAGCAGGAGGCGCTGCTGCGGCAGAATGGCGGGCTGCTGGCGCTCCATGCCGAGATCACCGGCAAGCTGACCATGCGGCGCGAGGGCGGGGACGTGGAACTCGAAGCCCGCGCCGACCGGCTGGACCAGATCGCGACCGGCGCCTGGCGTGTGATCGACTACAAGACCGGCACCACCCCTTCCCAGCGCGAGATGCTCGACGGCACGGCGCCGCAATTGCCGATGGAAGGCGCGATGCTCCAGCTCGGCGGCTTCCCCGGCATTCCGGGCGGCAGCGTGGTCACCAAGCTTTCCTATTGGAGCCTCTCGGGCGGCGAGGAGGCGGGCAAGATCGCCATGGTCGATGCCGTGACCAAGGATGGCGTGGACCTGCTCGACCTCGCCCGCGAGAAGGTCGGTGAATTGGCCGATACCTATCTGCTCGGCATGGCCGCCTTCCCGGCGCGGCCACACCCCGCCCGCGCGCCGCGCGGCATCGATTTCGACCATCTCTCCCGCCTTGCGGAATGGACGACCGAGCCGGAGGAGGGGGCATGAGCCTCGCCCTCACCCCGCGCCAACAGGCCCAGCAGGACCAGGGCCTGGCCTCGGACCCCGCCGTCTCCGCCTGGGTGGAGGCCTCGGCCGGTTCGGGCAAGACCAAGCTGCTCACCGACCGGGTGCTGCGCCTGTTGCTGGCCGGCGTCTCGCCGGGGCGCATCCTCTGCCTCACCTTCACCCGCGCCGCGGCGGCCGAGATGGCCACGCGCCTCAACCGCGCGCTGGGCGTCTGGGCCGTGGCGGAGGATGCCGAATTGGCGCGGCAGATCGGCGCGCTGACCGAGCGCCCGCCGCGCCACGAGGATCTGGCCGCCGCCCGCACGCTCTTCCTCAAGGTGCTTGAACATCCGGGCGGGATGCGCATCTCCACCATCCATGCCTTCTGCCAGGCGCTGTTGCGCGGCTTCCCGCTCGAGGCCGGGCTCGCGCCGCAATTCGGCGTGGTGGAGGACCAGGAGGCCAATGCCCTTCTCGCCTCGGCACGCGAGGCCGTGCTGGCCGGCGGGCTCGACCGCGCGGCGCTGCGCCGCCTCGCGGGCCTCGTGCCGCCCGAGCGTTTCGCCAAGCTGGTCCGCGCGCTGACGACCGAGCGCGTGCGCCTCGGCGCGGCGCTGCAACGGGGGCTCGCGCCGCTGCTCGCCGAGATCGCCGCCGTGCTCGACCTGGAGCCGGGCGAGGACGAGGAGAGCGTCATCGAGGCCGCCTGCAAGCCGCGCGAGGAGGCGACGCTGCTGCGCGCCGCCCGGCTTCTGGGCAGCAGCGGCAACGAGAAGACCGATCAGCGCAATGCCGATGCCATGGCCGGCTGGCTCGGCCAGCCGATGGCGGGGCGGGCCGCGCGCTGGGAGGAATGGGCGAGCATCTTCCTCACCAAGGAAGGCAATATCCGCAAGACGCTCTGCACCAAGGACAAGCGCATCGCCGCCAGCTACGACGAGATCTGCACCATCATGCTGGGCGAGGCCGAGCGGGTGCAGGAGGTCGAGGCGAAGCGCGCCGCCGCCCGGCTCTTCGCCGCGACGGCCGCCCTGCTTGCCGTCGGCGCCCCGGTGCTCACGCGCTATAAGGCCGCGAAGGAGCAGCGCGGTATGCTCGATTACGACGACCTGATCGAGAAGGCGCGGCTGCTGCTGCATGACCCGGGCAGCGCCTGGGTGCTCTTCAAGCTCGATGGCGGGCTCGACCATGTGCTGCTCGACGAGGCGCAGGACAGCAACCCGGCGCAATGGGGCATTGTCGGCGCGCTGACCAGCGAATTCTTCGCCGGCGAGGGCGCACGGGAAGAGGGCCGCACCGTCTTCGCCGTGGGCGACGTCAAGCAATCCATCTACCGCTTCCAGGGCGCCGATGCGGCGGGCTTCCATCGCGAGCGCGGCCGCGTGTCGCGCGAGACGAAGGAGGCAGAGGCGGGCTTCCGCCCCGTCCGGCTGCGCGTCTCCTTCCGCTCGGTTCCGGCCGTGCTCTCGCTGGTCGATGCGGTCTTCGCGGGCGAGGCGGCGCGGCGCGGCGTGGTGGAGCCGAGCGATCCGCCGCTGCATCACCTGCCCGATCGCGACGGCCAGGCGGGCGAGGTGGAGCTCTGGCCCCCCATCAGCGAGGACGAGCCCGAGGAGCCCCCCGCCTGGGCGCCCCCCGAGACGCCGCAGGACGCTAAGGGCCCCGCCGAGCGGCTGGCCAATGCCCTGGCCGCCCGCATCGCCCATATGCTGGCCCATGAGCGCCTGCCGAGCCGCCGCGAGAGAGGCAAGGTCCAGCCCGAGGGCCGCCCCGTGCGGCCGGGCGACATCCTGGTGCTGGTCAGGAAGCGCGCGGGCATCATGGCGCCGCTCGTCCGCGCCCTGAAGCAGCGCGGCATTCCGGTGGGCGGTGCGGACCGCATCGCGCTGGTCGATCAGCTCGCCGTGCAGGACGTGCTGGCGCTGTGCGACGTGCTGCTGCTGCCGGAGGACGACCTCACCCTCGCCGCCGTGCTGAAATCCCCCCTGCTCGGGCTCGACGAGGAGGCGCTATTCGAACTCGCCCATGCCCGGCAGGCGAGCGTCTATTTCGCCCTGGCTCAGCATCGCGGCGCCGAAACGCCCATCGGCCGGGCGGCGGACCTGCTGGCGGGGCTCGCGGCCAAGACCGACCGTATCGGGCCGCACGAGCTGATCTCGACCATTCTGAACGAATTCACGCTCGACGGGCTGTCGGGCCGCGCCCGGCTTCTGGCCCGGCTTGGCCCCGACGCCGCCGATGCGCTGGACGAGCTGCTTTCCGCCGCCCTCGACTATGAGGGCCGACATCCGCCGAGCCTGCAGGGTTTCCTGCACCATCTCCGCCAGGGCGGGGCGGAGGTGAAGCGCGAGGCGGAGGCGGGGGCCAATCTCGTGCGCATTATGACGGTGCATGGCGCCAAGGGCCTTCAGGCGCCCATCGTCATCCTGCCCGACACCATGGGCGGGGCCCCGCCGGAATCCGGCCTGCGCTGGGTGAAGGGCGAGCCGGAAGTGCCGCTCTGGGCGCCTCGCGCCGATGGCTATGCCGCCCGCGCCCTGACCGAGGTGAAGAGCCGGGATGCCGAGGCGGAGGCGGAGGAATCCCACCGCCTGCTCTATGTCGCGCTGACCCGCGCGGAGGACCGGCTGCTGATCTGCGGCTGGTTCAAGCGCAAGCAGCCGCGCGAGGGCAATTGGTACGACCTCATCGCCGATGGCTTCTCCCGCCTGCCGGGCGTGATCGAGACGCCCTTCGACCCGACCCGCTTCGGCGGCGACCCGGCGGGCTTCCGCGACGGCGTGCTGCGCCGCTACGTCACCCCCCAGGCCGAGGGCGCAGCACAGCGGGAGGATGACCTGCCCGCCTATGCCCGCGCCGCCTCCGCCCTGCCGGACTGGGCCCGCCGCCCCGCCGCGACCGAGAGCGGGGATGACCCGCTGGCCCCCAGCCATCTGCCGGGCGAGAACCAGACGCCGAGCCCCTCGGCCCATGGCGTGGCGCCCGACCCTCGCGGCGAACGGTTCCGCCGCGGCCTGCTGATCCATTCCCTGCTCCAGCACCTGCCGGAACTGCCGGTGGCGCAGCGCGAGGAGGCGGCGCGGCGCTTCCTGGCCCGGCCGGGCCAGGCGCTTGATGCCGCGACCCAGGCCGAGACGCTGCGCGAGGTCATGGCCATCCTGGAATTGCCCGCGCTGGCGCCCGTCTTCGGCGAAGGATCGCTGGTCGAGGCGCCGATCGCGGGCACCTTGGGCGGGCGGCGCATCCTGGGCCAGGTGGACCGCGTGGTGATCCTGCCTGACCGGGTGATCGTGGCCGATTACAAGACCAACCGGCCCCCGCCGACCACGCCCGAGGCCGTGGCGCCGCTCTACCTCCGCCAGATGGCCGCTTATCGCGCGCTGATCGGCAAGCTCTACCCGGAGCGGCGGGTCGAGGCCTGGCTGGTCTGGACCTGGAGCGGACAGGTGATGCCGCTGCCGCCCGAGCTGCTGGACCGGCATCTGCCCACCGCTTTCTGAGCGGGAAGACGCCGGAATCCATGCGCGGCGGACATGACTTTCACGCCGTGCTTGACCTGGGGCCCTCGCGACACGACCTTCAGGCCAACAACCCGATAGGGAATCCCCCGATGAGTGAATTGACCAAGGCCGTCACCGACGAGACCTTCGCGACCGATGTGATCGAGGCCCCGGGCCCCGTGCTGGTCGATTTCTGGGCCGAGTGGTGCGGCCCCTGCCGCATGGTGGCGCCGATTCTGGACGAGATCGCCAAGGAATACGAGGGCAAGCTGACCATCGCGAAGGTGGATGTGGACGCGAATCCCGTCGTTCCGAACGATTATGCGGTGCGCGGCATTCCGACCATGATCCTCTTCAAGGACGGTAAGCCGGTGAGCACCAAGGTGGGCGCCATGCCGAAGAGCCAGCTCAAGGAATGGATCGCCGGCGCCATCGGCTGAGCGGCCGTTCCCGCCAGGTTTCGGAAGGCCTCGCTCCCCGCGGAGCGGGGCCTTTTGCTTGCCATTCACGCCGCGCATCGCTCCCCTTTGCTTCCACATGTGGAAGAATGGCCGTTTTGTGTCGGGAGGGACTTGCACGCCCCCCGCAGTCATGACAAAAGGCCGCCACTCCGGACGGGGCGCGCGGGCGTAGCTCAGGGGTAGAGCACAACCTTGCCAAGGTTGGGGTCGAGGGTTCGAATCCCTTCGCCCGCTCCAGTCCGGAATTGCCTGTCGGCAGCAATGCCGAACCCGCAGGAGCGCGGGCGTAGCTCAGGGGTAGAGCACAACCTTGCCAAGGTTGGGGTCGAGGGTTCGAATCCCTTCGCCCGCTCCATTTATCCTCCGCATAATTTCTCTCGTCCGGTTAGTGAACTGCGGTGTTCCGAACAGTCCTTGGCTGCGTCCCGGCGGCCGAGCGTCCTACCTTGCTAGGCGGTCGCGGAGCATCCTCGGTGTCGATGTTCCCCCGGCGGGTTCTGTTCTAGGAAGGCATCATGTCTGATCCTTCCTCCCCAGCGCGTACCGTCCGGGCAGCCAGCCGTGCCCTCGATATCATCGAGGCCGTCGCTGCCGCGCGGCGCATCAAGCACACGCAGATCGCCACGCAGCTCGGCATCCCGAAAAGCACGACGACCCAGCTGCTCGAGACGCTGGTCGAGGCGCATTACCTGCGCAGGGACCCCGAAAGCCGCACCTTCTCCCTCGGCTCGCGCATCCTCGGCATAGCGGGGCGCTATCTGGCCGAGCAGGATATCGTGCAGGTCACGCAGCCGATCCTAAGCCGGCTGGTGACTGAGCTGGATGAAAGCTGTTTTCTGGTCGTAGGCGAGGAAGATGAGGCCGTCGTGCTCTGGCGCGAGATCTGCCAGCGCCGGCTGACCTATACCATGGCCCTTGGCGAGCGCGTCGGCCTAACGGCGACGGCAAGCGGCCTGGCCTTGCTGGCGTTCCGAGATCCGGCGACCTGGCCGATGGTGGTGTCGCGCGAGATCGCCGATCCCCCGGCGCGCACGGCGATCCTGGCCGAATTGCCGCGGGTGGCGGCTGGCGCGCTCGCCCGGCGCGAGGGCTATGTGGAAGATGTGGCCTCGCTCGCCCTGCCGCTTTTCGACCACGGCGGCCGAGCCATCGCGGCGCTCTCCGTGGCGCTACCGACGGCGCGGCTGGAGGCGGAACGGCTGGGGCAGATCGAGGCCGCCCTGCGCGCGGCGCAGGGCGAGGCGGCGGGCCGGCTGGGCTATCGGGGGCCGTTCCGCACCGCCGCCTAGCCCTTCAGCACATGCACGGCGCCGGGCTGGCATCGGGCCCAGACCGGCGCGCCCACGGCGAAGCGCGGCCCGGCGAAGGCGCCGTCGGCGGCCTCGCGCGCGGCGAGCAGGGCGCCGCCGGCCAGGCGGATGGTGTAGCTCGAGGCACCGCCCTGATAGATGGCCTGGGTCACCTCCCCGGCCAGCGCGCCATCCGGTTCGCCGGGCTGGCTGTCGCTCAAGGCCAGGCGCTCGGGCCGCAGCGCGATCGGCACTTCCATCATCTCCGCCGGCAGCGGGGTGGGCGCCGGGCAGCGATGGCCCATGATGTCGAGCATGGTGGCGCCCCCATCATGCAGCACGCGCGCCTGCATGAAATTGGCCAGGCCCATGAACTCGGCAACGAAGCGCGTGCGGGGATGCTCGTAGAGTTCCGCCGGGCTGCCCAGCTGCTCGATCCGGCCGGCATTCATCACCGCGATCCGGTCGCTCAGCATCAGCGCTTCTTCCTGGTCATGCGTGACGAAGAGCGTGGTGATGCCGAGTTCGCGGGTGATGCGATAGAGCTCGGTCTGCATCGCTTCGCGCAGCTTGCGGTCGAGCGCGCCGAAAGGCTCGTCGAGGATGAGGATGTTCGGCTCGACGACGAGGGCGCGGGCGAGGGCCACGCGCTGCTGCTGCCCGCCGGAGAGCTGATGCGGATATCGCTCGCCGAAGCCGCCCAGATGCACCAGCTCGAGCGCGCGTTGCGCACGCGCCTTCTGCTCGGCCGCGCCGACGCCGCGCATCTTGAGCCCGAAGGCGACGTTGGCGGCGACGCTCATATGGGGGAAGAGCGCCAAGCTCTGGAAGACCATGCCGATATTGCGCTGCTGCGGCCCCAAGCGCGTGACGTCGCGGCCGCCGATCAGCACGCGCCCCGCATCGGGCTGCGAGAGGCCCGCGACGATGCGCAGCGTGCTGCTCTTGCCGCATCCTGAAGGGCCGAGCAGCGTAAGGAAGCGCCCGGCCTCGATCTCGAGGCTGAGATCGTGCACGGCCGGCGTGCCGCCATGGGTCTTTCGGATGTGATCGAGTTGCACGGAGGCCATCGGCTCAGCTCCCCAGGAAGCGCTTCAACCCGTAGAGCCTCTCGATCGCCAGGGCGCCGCCCATGGTCGCGAGGATGATCATCGCCGAGATGGCGGCGATCGACGGGTCGAAGTTGTATTGCATGTAGGACATGATCGCCATCGGCAGCGTCGAGGTATGGGCATCCGTGAGGAAGAGCGACACCGAGACGTCGTCGAAGGAGAGAATGAAGGCGAAGATGGCGCCGGCCGCGATGCTCTGCCGCAGCAGCGGCAAGGTCACATGCAGCAGCACCTGCCGGCGCGAGGCGCCGAAGACGAGCGCCGCCTCTTCCAGCGAGGCATCGAAGCGCGCGAGCGAGGCGAGAACGGTCCGCACCGAATAGGGCAGCACGATCAGCGCATGGCCGAGCACGAGGCGGAACCAGGCCTCGCGAATATCAAGCGCCGCGAGCCAGACCAGGGCCGCGATGCCGATGACGATGCCCGGCACGATCAGCGGCGAGAGGAAGAGCGCCTCCAGGAAGGCCTTGCCGGCGAAGCGCCCGCGCGCGATGCCGAAGGCGGCCATGGTGCCGATCGGCGTTGCGATCGCGCTTGCGGCCAGGGCGAGCCAGAGGCTCGTCACTAGCCCGTCCATGAAGGCGCGCGAGTGCAGCGCCTCGCCATACCAGCGCAGCGAAAGGTCCCGCGGCGGAAAGCTCGGCACCGAGCCGCCATTGACCGAGACGATGAGCACGAAGACGAGCGGCGCCAGCAGGAAGGCATAGAGCAGCGCTGCGATGGTGCGGTCGATCAGGCGCGTCATGCGTTCCTCCCGCTGCGATTGGCCCAGCCGCGCGTGTACCAGCCCGCGAGGCCGATGATGGCACCGAGCACGAGCAGCGTGACGGCGAGGAGGATGCCCACGAGGGCCGCGCCGAACTGCCAGTTCAGCGTCACGGAGAACTGCTGGTAGATGAAGGTGGTCAGCACGCCCGCCCGGCTGCCGCCCATCAGCGCCGGCGTCACATAGGAGGACATGGCCAGGCTGAAGACGATGGCGCAGCCGCCCGAGAGCCCCGGCACGGCCAGGGGCAGGATGACGTGGCGGAAGGTCGCGAAGCGGCCCGCGCCCAGCGTCAGCGCCGCTTCGGGCAGGGCGGCCTCGATGCGGTCGAGCGCGCCGAGCAGCGCGAGCACCATGAAGGGCAGGAAGACATGCACGAGCCCGACCAGCACCGCGCCCGGCGTGTACATCATGCTCAGCGGCTGATCGATCAGCCCGAGGCCGAGCAGCAGCGTGTTCAGCGCGCCCTTGTCGCCCAGGACGATCATCCAGCCATAGGTGCGCGCCACGATGCTGACGAGCAGCGGGGCAAGGACGATCAGCACCAGCAGGCTGCGCCAGCGCGCCGGGGCGCGCCAGATCGAGAGCGCGAGGATCATGCCGAGCACGGCGGTGATCGCCGTCGTCAGTGCCGACATCCACAGCGTCTTCCACAAGGTCGCGGCATAGAAGCCGGTGCTGAAGAAGCGCAGGTAGTTGCGAAAGGTGAAGTCGGTGCTGGGGCTGATCACGCCCGGCTCGGGCGCGTTCAGGCTCAGCGCGAGCAGATTGGCCAGCGGCAGGAAGAGGCCGAACAGCAGCAGCAGCGCCGCCGGCAACAGCAGCCAGCCCGCGTCCATGCCCGGCCGCCGGGGCCGCGCGATGGGGTCGGCCGGCATGGCGGCCGTCACCGACTGGCTCATGCCGCCTGCCTCGCGCTGCCCCGCCAGGCTTCGATGATGCGCGCGACAGGATCGACCCGGCCGAAATAAGTGCGGATCTGTTCCAGCGAGGCCGCGTGCAGGTCTCGCACGAGATCCTTGGTGCCGACGCCGTCTTCGGCGACGACGAGGTAGAAATCCAGCATCGAGGCGTCGCGCGCGGTGCTCTCGACGCAGCAATTGGTCGTCACGCCTGCGAGGATCACCGTCTCGATCCCCTTGGCGCGCAGGGTCGCTTCGAGGGGCGTGTCGATGAAGGCGCTGTAGCGGTGCTTGGTGATGACCGTCTCGCCCGGCAGGGGGCCGAAACCGTCGAGGAACTCGCCGCCCCATTGCCCGGTGAGGCAAACCTCGACCGCATCCGGGGCGAAGCGCGCGTGCTCGGAAATATCGGCCGCCGAGGCGCTCCAGACCGCGCCTTCGCGCGTCTGCGTGCTGGGAAAGCGATAGGGCGAGCCGGGGCTGCGGAAGAGCGGGCCGTATTCCGCGCGGACATGCACGACATCCACGCCCGCCGCGCGGGCCGCGCCGAGCAACTGCTGGATGCGCGGCACGGCGGAGTGCACGAGTGGCATGGCTTCCTGCCGCCGCCCGGTCGCGCCATCCGGGGCGCAGAAATCGTTCTGCACGTCGATCAGCACCAGGGCCGCGCGGCCGGGGGCGACACGTTCCTCCAGGCTGCGGCGCAGGCGGGCGTGCTTCACCTCCGCCTGCCAATGCCGGGGGCCGGGGGCGGTCGCGGCCCAGGCGGCGGTCAGCGTGGCGCCCGGGATCTGCGCGGCGCCGCAGGCGGGCCCGGCAAGGCAGCCGGCTGCCTCGATCACGGCATAGCCGCGCGCGGCGGCGTCCCGCGCCGCGCAGGTCACGAAATGGGCGCGGTTGGCACCGGCGAGGACGAGGCTCCGCACGCCGTTGGAGCGCAGGATCAGCCCCAGATCGGTCGCGCCGAAAGGTCCGGCCGCCCCGGTGCGCACCGGGGCTTCATTGGGGGCCGTGGCGCAGGCGAAGCCGGGGGCGAAATCGGCCTGCCCGCGCGCGGCCTCAGGCGAGAGGAAGAGCACGAGCAGCCCGGCCTGGCGCGCCGCCTCTAGTAGGGCGGCGCAGGGCTCGGCAACCTCCCCGAGCGCGCCGGGCAGCGGGTCGATGACCAGCAGCGCGGTGGAGGCCGGGTCGGGCAGTGAAAAGGCAGTCATCAGCCGGCGACTTCCATATTCCACCGCTCGGTCAGTTCCGACATCTGCGGCACCACCTTGAACCAGTCGAAAAGCTGCAGCCGGTCGAGCGGCGGCACGCGTTCGGCGGCCTTGCCGCTGAGCTGCGCCTCCTTATGCACCGGGCCCGCGATGACCGCGTTGCAGAAGGCTTCCTGGCTCTCGCGGCTGATCGCGTGGTTGATGAAGCGGTGGCAGAGCTCGGCGTTCTTGGTGTTCTTGGCGACATGGTAGGAGACCATGCCGACCATCGCGCCATCCTTGGGGAAGACGAACTTCACCGGCTTGCCCGCGTCGATCAGCGCATAGGGCGGGATATTGGTCGTCATGCCCACGACCGAGACTTCGCCGGCGTCCAGCATCTGCATCGCGTCGGTCGAGCCGGTGTAGAAGCGGCGGATATTGGGCTTGAGCGCCTTCAGCGCCGCGAAGGCCGGGTCGAGATTGCTCTCGCTGCCGCCACGCTGGCGGGCGGCGACGACCAGCATCTCCCAGCTGCCCCAGGCGCCGATATCGGGGATGGTCACCTTGCCGCGCAGGCTCGCATCCCACAGATCCGCCCAGGATTCGGGGGGCTTGGCGACGAGGTCGGTCCGATAGGCGATGCCGTAGGAGGCGTAGTCGAGCCCGACGGCCTCCTGCTTGTACTGCTCGTACCAGACAGGGTGGATCTGGTTGATATTGGGCACCTGCTCGGGCGTGATCTTCTGCCCGACGCCCTGCATCACGGCGCGGATGCTGTCGGGATAGGGCAGGAGGAGCAGGTCGATCTCGGGGCGGTTACGATTGACGACCGCATTGGTGAGCCACTCGGCAGAGTTGCCCAATTTGAGAGCAACATTCGCGCCCGTCTCCCGCTCGAAGCGATCGACGATCGCGGCGCGATAGGCTTTCTCCCAGACACCGCCGAAGACGGTGGAGACCATGGAACCGCCCGCGGCGCGGGCGGGAAGGGCGAGGCCGATGGTGAGCGCACCGGCCGTGCCCAGAATCTGCCGCCGGGTCGGCTTAAGAGGCTGAGACATGAAGGCTCCTGTTCATCATTGCGAACTTGGTTCTTGATTTGGAACTTGATGAGCAAGCGCCGTGCCAGCAGCGGCGAGCCCCCCGGGGCGGGTAGGGCGGGGATGCCGGCGGCTCAGGGCCGTCCGACGTTCGAGCTTGACGGGTATATAAGAACATTCTAATTAAGATGATACTTATATATTGGAGCCATCCCTGATGGCCATGACAGAGGCTGCCGCCGATATCACGGCGCTGGAGGAAAAGGCGGCGGAGGCGGCGCGGATGCTGCGTCTGCTCGCCAATGAGCGCCGCCTGCTCATGCTCTGCCATCTCGCCGGCGAGGGCGAGATGATGGTCGGCGCGCTGGCGGAGGCGGTGGGCCTCTCCCAGCCCGCGCTGTCACAGCATCTCGCCTTGCTGCGCGAGGAAGGGCTGGTGGCGACGCGCAAGGAATCCCAGGCCGTCTTCTACCGGCTCGCCGACCCCAAGGCCGCCCGGCTGCTCCAGGTGCTTCGCGACCTCTATTGCCCGCCCGCGGGCTGACGCGGGAAGAAGGGACACGACGATGCTGAAGACGATCACCCCCGCCGAAGCGGCGCGGCTACTGCGCGAGGGCGCGGTGCTGCTGGATATCCGCGAGCCGGACGAACACGCGCGCGAGCGCATCCCCGGCGCCAGGAACCTGCCGCTTTCGCGCCTCGACCAGGCGGATGTAACGGCATCCGAGGGCAGGCCGATCCTGTTTCACTGCCGCTCCGGCGCCCGCACGCAGGGGAATGCCGCGCGGCTCGCCGCCAAGGCCGGGCAGGGCGAGGCCTATATCCTCGAAGGCGGGCTCGACGCCTGGAAGCGCGCCGGGCTGCCCGTGGCCCAGGATCGCCGCCCGCCGCTCGAGATGATGCGGCAGGTGCAGATCACCGCCGGCTCGTTGGTGCTGATCGGCGTGCTGCTGGGCGCGATGGTCTCGCCCTGGTTCTATGGGATTTCCGCCTTCGTGGGCGCCGGGCTGGTCTTCGCCGGCGTCTCGGGGACCTGTGGCCTCGCCAAACTGCTGCGGCTGATGCCCTGGAACAGCGCCGCAGCCTGAGCCCTCAGCCCCGAGCCCTCAGCCTGGCGGGGCGTTGCGGCTCACGGCCTCGCGGAGGGCGTCGAGTTCCATGAGGTCAGCGTATTTCTGGCCCATGTCGAAGAGGTTCGCCTCATGCGGGCCGAGCGCGCGGTTGCCGTTCCAAACTTCCGCGATGTCCCGCCCCCGGGCCGGGGGGGGGCGGAGGCCCGCTGAACTGGGGCGCCACCGCTCTCCCCGCGTCACACCGCGGTGCGGGCCGTTCGTCTCAAGGCCTGGGGCGGCTGGCCGAAGGCACGGAGGAAGGCACGGCGCATCCGTTCCGGATCGGCGAAGCCGCTTTCGCGCGCGATGATCTCGATGGGGTGAAGCGTCTGTTCCAACATCAGGCGCGCCGCCTCCAGCCTCAGTTGCGCCACGGCCTTGGCGGGTGACTGTCCGGTTTCGGCCCGGAAGGCCCGGCTGAACTGGCGCGGGCTGAGGGCTGCGGCGCCGGCCAAGTCTTCCACTGAGAGTTCGGCCGTCAGGTTGCGCCGTGCATAGGTCAGCGCCGCCTCGATACGGTCGGACTTGGCGGTCATCTCCAGCAACTCCGAATGCTGGGTCTGCCCGCCGCCGCGCCGATGGTACATCACCAGCTTCCGGGCAACCGAGCGCGCGATGTCGCTGCCGAGATCCTTTTCCACCATGGCCAGCGCGAGGTCGACGCCCGCGGTCATGCCGGCCGAACTCCAGACCGCGCCGTCGACGATGAAGATCCGGTCTTCCTCGACCTGAACTGCGGGGAAATCCGTGCCCAGCTCCCGCGCCACCAGCCAATGGGTCGTGGCCCGGCGCCCGTCCAGCACGCCGGCTTCGGCGAGTACGAAAGCGCCAGTGCAGATCGAGCCCAGGCGCCGTGTGGCCGGCAGGCGGCTCGCGATCCAGGCGCATAGCCCTGGGCTTGGCCGTGGCCTTTCGACGCCGCCGCCCACCAGAATGGTGTCGAACTCCTGTCCGGCGAAGGGGAGGCTGTCCACAGCCATGCCGGTGGAACTGCGCACCGGGCCGCCATGCTCCGAGACGGTGGCCACTTCATAGACCGTCTTGTCCGCGCAGAGATTGGCGAATTCGAAGACCGATCCGGCCGCCAGGCTCATCATCTGGAAGCCGGGGTAAATGACGAAGCCGATACGCATGACGGCGCTCCTATGTCCTGAAACGAGGGATATACGACATTTAGGACAAGCGCCAGAACTTCTAATCCTGTCGTCACACCGGAGGGCGCCAATGCCGCTCCAGACGAAGCAGACAGGACCTCGACCCATGACCCTCTCCCCTCTCGGCACGGCTCTCATCACCGGCGCCTCCTCGGGCATCGGCGCGATCTACGCCGATCGGCTGGCCGCCCGCGGCCATGATCTCATCCTGGTGGCGCGCAATCGCGGCAAGCTCACGGCCCTCGCCTCGCAACTCGCCGACCGCACCGGCCGCTCGGTCGAGGTCGTCGCCGCCGACCTTTCCGACAAGGCCGACCTCCGTGCGACCGAGCGGCTGCTGGCGACCGATGCCAGCATCACCATGCTGGTCAACAATGCGGGTGTCGGCGCCACTGCTCCGCTGCTTTCCTCCAATGTCGATGCCATGGAGCGGATGATCGACCTCGACGTGACGGCGCTGATGCGCCTGACCTACGCGGCCGCTCCGGCCTTCGCGGCGCGGGGCCGTGGCACCATCGTCAATATCTCGTCCATCGTCGCCATCGGGCCCGAGGTGCTGAACGGCGTCTATGGCGGGGCGAAGTCCTTCGTGCTGGCCTTCAGCCAGTCCCTGCATCATGAGCTGGCGGAGAAGGGTCTGCGCATCCAGGCCGTGCTGCCGGGGGCCACGGCGACCGATTTCTGGGGCATCGCCGGCACACCGGTCGAGCATCTGCCGGGCGAGATCGTCATGCCTGCCACCGCCATGGTGGATGCCGCGCTGGCGGGGCTGGACGCGGGGGAACTGGTGACCATCCCCGCGCTGCCCGATGCGGCCCAATGGGCCGCCTACGAAGCCGCCCGCCAGGCGATGCTGCCCAACCTTTCCAGAGCTGAGCCGGCCGCGCGCTACCGCGTCGCCGCCGCCTGATCCGCACCCCATTCCAGGACCACGAACCATGCAACTCACCGACAACACCATCTTCATCACTGGCGCCACCTCCGGTATTGGGCGCGCCCTGGCCGAGGCCTTTCATGGCCTGGGCAATCAGGTGATCATCGCCGGCCGCCGCCGCGCGCTGCTGGATGAGGTGGCCGCCGCCAATCCGGGCATGGTCGGCATCGAGCTCGACATCGCCGACCCCCGGAGCATCGCGGCCGTCGCCGACCGGCTGGTGCGGGAGTTCCCCAAGCTCAACGTGCTCATCAACAATGCCGGCATCATGCCCTTCGACGATCCGTCGAAGCCGCTGGACGATGCGGTCAGCCAGGCGATCCTGCAGACCAACCTGCTGGGCCCGATCCGCATGACCTCGGCGCTGATCGAGCATCTGAAGGCCCAGCCGCGCGCCACCATCATCAACAATACCTCGGTGCTGGCCTATCTGCCGCTGGCGGGGAATGCGGTCTATTCGGCCAGCAAGGCGGCGCTGCATTCCTTCACCCTCTCGCAGCGCTTCATGCTGCGCGAGACCTCGGTATCGGTGCAGGAAATCGCGCCGCCCTGGGTGGATACCGACCTGATCCGCAAGAGCGGCGATCCGCGCGCCATGCCGCTCGACGCCTTCATCGCCGAGACGATGCAGAAGCTGGCCGGGGATGCCGAGGAAATCGTCGTCGATGCCATCAGCGCGATCCGCGACAATCCTGGCGCCGGCGAGCACAAGCTGATCAACGACTTCAACGCCGCGATAATCGCCAACCCCATTCCGGTCTGACCTCCAGGCCGCCCGCCGGCCCGATGGGGCCGGCGGGATGGAGCTGAACCCGAACCATGCCTGATACGCTTTGCACCGTTGCCGCGCCGCGCGCGACGGACGGATCCCTGCTGCCGCCCGCGTTTCTCGCGCTCGGCACCTTCGCCATCGGCACCGAGGGCTTCATGATCGCCCCGCTGCTGCCGGTCATGGCCAACGAATTCGGAATCGGGCTGTCGGCGGTGGCCATGCTGGTGGTGGTCTTCACCCTGGTACTGGCGGTCAGCTCGCCGCTTGCCACGGTGCTGACCGGGCACCTGCGGCGGCGCGATACGCTGCTGCTGGCCATGGCGCTGTTCACCGCCGGCAACCTCGTTGCCGCCTTCTCCGCCGGCTTCTGGACGTTGATGGGCGCGCGGGTGCTGATGGCGGTGGCCGCCGGGCTCTATGCGCCCAGCGCCAACGCGCTGGCCGGCAGCCTTGTCGGGGCGGAGAAGCGCGGCCGGGCGCTGGCCATCGTCAGCGGCGGCATGACGCTGGCCATTGCACTCGGCCTGCCTCTCGGCGCCATGGTGGGGCACGCCTTCGGCTGGCGCGCCACCTTTCTGGCCGTGGCGGCGATGGGCGTCGTCGCCATGGGCGGCATCCTGACGGGGGTGCGGCGCGATGCCGGATCCGGCAGCACGGTCGCGGGGTTGGGCGAGCGGCTTGCAATCATTCGCCAGTCGGCGGTGTTGCGGCTGCTCGCGGTGACCTTGTTCTGGTCGGTCGGGGCCTATACGGCCTATCCCTTCATCGCGCCCTATCTCGACGCGGTGCTGGGCTTCGGATCGGCTGGGATTGGCGCCACCGTCTCCCTCTGGGGTGGCTTCGCCGCCATCGGCGTGATCACGGGCGGCATGCTGAACGACCGCTTCGGCGCCAATAAAGTGGTGATGGCCTCGTTGGCGCTGCTGGGCACGTCCTTCTTCGCCCTGTCGGCGGCCACGGCGCTGCCGCCGGCTCTGGCCTTGGTGCCTGTGCTCGCCGGCATCGCGGTATGGGGCTTCAGCGTCTGGTCCTTCTTCCCGGCGCAGATGGCGCGGCTGATCGCGGCCGGTACGCCTGCCCAGGCCTCCATCGCCCTCGCGCTCAATACCTCCACCATGTATCTCGGCTTCTCTCTCGGCAGCGCAATGGGGGCCGGAGTGGTAGGCAGCGGCACGGTGTGGGGCATCGGCGCCATCGCCGGCCTCTCGGAACTGATCGCCATCGTGCTCGACCGCCGGGCGGCCCGCTTGGCCAGGCCGTAGGCAAAGCCGCTGGCGAGAGGCCGACCGCCGCCTCGGCCTGTCCGCCGCCCGGCCATGAGAAACGGGGCGGCCAGGAAGCTTTCTGAAGGCTTGAGGCTCGCCAACGCGCCGCCAGCCCGAGCCTTCAGCCTGGCGCGGCGTTGCGGCTCACGGCCTCGCGGAGGGCGTCGAGGTCCATGAGGTCGGCGTATTTCTGGCCCATGTCGAAGAGGTTCGCCTCATGCGGGCCGAGCGCGCGGTCGCCCACGCAATCGGTCACCACGATGGGGCGCAGGCCATGGGCCGAGGCGTCGATCACGCTGGCCCGCACGCAGCCCGAGGTGGTGCAGCCCGCGACCAGCACGGTATCCACGCGCCGGCTGGCCATCCAGGGCGCGAGGCCCGTGCCGAAAAAGGCGCTCGCATGCTGCTTGCGAAACACCGCCTCGCCCGCCACGGGCGTCAGTTCGGGCACGATCTGGCTGAGCGGGCTCGTCTCCGTCAGCGTCAGCAGGGCGGGCACCTTCAGGGCGAAGGGCCCGCCATCGCTGCCGTCATCGGCATAGACGACGCGCGTATGCGCCACCGGCCAGCCCCGCGCCCGGGCCAGGGCCAGCAGTTCCACCGTCCGCTCGATCGCCGGGCCGATATTGCCGCCGCCGAAATGGTCCGGGTCGGTGAAGCCGTGCACGAAGTCGATGATCAGCACGGCGGGTGCCTGGCCGAGCCCCATGGGCGTGGCGAAACCCTGATGGCGGTAGATGTCGAGGTCGCTCATGGTTCTGCTCTCCGTCGTAAGGGGCGCGGCCGAGTGGGCGTCAGGCCGAGGCCATAACATGCGCCCGGCTCTTCATCAGCGGCTGGATCTTCGTGCCGAAGTCATCCATGCCCTTGATGAAGTCGTCGAAGCACAGCATCACGCCCTTCAGGCCCGGAATGCCCTCCATCTCATCCATCATGCGCGCGACGGAGGCATAGGAGCCCACCAGCGTGCCCATGTTCATGTTCACCATGGAGACGGGGTTGAGCATGGTCTTGGCGGTGGAGTTGAGGTCGGCCTTGTCGTCATTGCCCGCCTGCACGCCGAGCCAGGAGAGGGCATCCATGTCCTTGCCCTCCTTGTAGAGTTCCCACTTGGCCTGCGCGGCTTCGTCGGTCTCATCGGCGATGACCATGAAGAGAACGTAGGAGCCGACGTCGCGCCCCTCCTTCTTCGCGGCTTCGACCAGGCGGGAGATGGAAGGCGCGAAGGCGGTCGGCGTATTGACGCCCGTGCCGAGGCAGAAGTTGTAGTCGGCGTATTTGGCGGCGAAGGCGACGCCCGCATCGCTCTGCCCGGCGGCGACGATCGGCACCTTCTTCTCGGGCCGCGGGCTCAGCACGCAATCCGTCATCTTGAAGTACTCGCCTTGCAGGTTGGAGTGCCCGGTCTCCCAGAGGTCCTTCATCACCTGCATATATTCGCTGCAATACTGGTAGCGCTTGGCGTAGTGCTCCTTGCCGGGCCAGAGGCCCATCTGGCTGTATTCCGCCTCCTGCCAGCCGGAGACGATGTTCACGCCGATGCGGCCGGGCGCCACGCTGTCGATGGTGGAGACCATGCGCGCCACGATGGCGGGCGGCAGGGTGAGCACGGCGGTGGAGGCGAAGAGCTGGATCTTGCTGGTGACGGCGGCGAGGGCCGACATCAGGGTGAAGCTCTCCAGCGCATGATCCCAGAACTCGCTCTCGCCGCCGAAGCCGCGCAGCTTGATCATGGAGAGGGCGAAGTCGAAGCCGTATTTCTCCGCCTTCTGCGTCACGTCGCGGTTAAGCTCGAAGCTCGGCTTGTAGCGCGGGGAGGTCTTGGAAATCAGCCAGCCGTTGCTGCCGATGGGGATGAAGACGCCGAGATCCATCTGTCTCTCCTCTGAGTTACGATCGGCGCCGGCTCAGTGCCGGGCCAGAAGGGGGCCGAAGCCGTCGATGGCGTCGGTGAGCCCGGCGCTGCGCAGGGCGTGCCAATAGATCGCGGTATTGATCGCGATCACGGGCTTGCCGAGCCAGGTTTCGAGCTGCGGGGCCGTGGCGGCGAAAGCGAGATTCGTGCCGACCTGGACGATGGCATCCACATCGTCGCCATCCACGGCGCGGACGGCCTCCACGAGTTCCTGCGCAGGCACCCGGGCGATGGCCACGGGGCTCGGGCAGGAGAGGCCGCGGATGCGCGGCACGGCGATGCCGCTCTCCTCGAAGAAGCGCGCCACGTTGCGGTCGCCGATGGGGAAATAGGGGGTGATCACGCCGATGCGCTTCGCACCCAGCGCGGCGAGGGCCGCGTGGCAGGCATCGGCGCCCATGGTGACGGGCAGGCCCGACTTGTCCTCGAGCCGCTTCTTGAGGTCATTGCTCGCGGCCGCGCCATCCCAGAAGGTTTCTGCGGAAATGCCGAGCACGATCTGGTCCGGCTCGCAGGAAAGCACGCTTTCCAACGCCTCGTCTTGCGCCTCGACGATCAGCTCGATCAGCCGTCCGAAATCCTCGTCGCTGGCGAGCGGGATATTGGGGATGCGGATGCGGCTGATGTGGTTGGTGACGCCGTGCGGCCGCATGGCGTCGAATTCCGGCTGCACCGAGGTATTGGTCGAAGGCACCAGCACGCCGAAGGTGCGCCGCCAGCCGAGGCTGTCTGTCATGGTTCCGCCTGTTCCAGAGAGGGGCGCACGGCATGGCGGCCGCGCGGCACGGCGGCGAGCAGCCGCCGGGTATAGGGATGCTGCGGGTCGCGCAGCACCTCGCGCGGGTGGCCGCGCTCAACGATCTCGCCCGCGCTCATCACCGCCACATGCGCGCAGAGATGATGCACCAGCGCGAGATCGTGGCTGATGAAGACCATGGTGAGGCCGAGACTGTCGCGCAGTTCCATCAGCAGCCGCATGATCTGCGCCTGGAGCGAGACGTCGAGCGCCGAGACGGGCTCGTCGGCCACCAGAAGCTCCGGCTGCATGGCCAGGGCGCGGGCGATGGCCAGGCGCTGCTTCTGCCCGCCCGAAAGCTCATGCGGGTAACGGCCGAGCAGCGCGGGATCGAGCCCCACCTGGCGCATCAGTGCCACGGCCCGGTCGGCAAGGGCCTCGGGCGGGTCGCCCGCCAGGGCCAGCGCCTCGGAGAGCAGCTTGCGCGCGTTCTTGCGCGGGTTGAGCGAGCCGCCGGCATCCTGGAAGACCATCTGCATCCGCCGCCGCTCCCGCCTCAGGGCCGCGCCATGCAGCGCGGTGAGGTCCGTGCCGCCGAGCAGGACGCGGCCGCTCGTGGGCTCCTCCAGCCGCAGCATCATGCGCGCCAGGGTGGACTTGCCGCAGCCGCTCTCGCCCACGAGGCCGGTGATCTGCCCGCGCGGCACCTCCAGGCTGACATCCTTCACCGCGAGCAGCGGGCGACGGCGGCCCATGAGCCGGGCGAGGGGGCGCTTTTCCAGCTCGTAGCGCTTGTTCAGGCGCTCGAGCACCAGCACCGGTTCGCTCATGGCACGAGCCTCCAGCAGGCGGCGCGGCGGGGGCCGAAAACCAGCTCCGGCGGCGCCTGCTCGGTGCAGCGTGGCAGGCTCTCGCCGCAGCGGGGCGCGAAGGGGCAGGCTTCGCCGAGGCGGCCGGGCATGGGGGCGGCGCCCTCGATCGGGTGCAGTGCGCCGGGCGTATCGGCGAGGCGGGGCACGCAATCGAGCAGCGCGCGGCCATAGGGGTGCATCGGCGCGTCGAAAAGCGGGTCGATGGGCGCCTCCTCCATCATCCGCCCGCCATAGAGAACGATGGCGCGGTCGCAGATCTCGGCCATGAGGTCGAGATTATGCGTGATGAAGAGCAGCGCGAGGCCGAGCTTGTTCCGCAACTCGTGCAGCAAGGCGACGATCTGCGCCTGCACCGTGACGTCGAGCGCCGTGGTGGGCTCGTCGGCGATGAGCAGCTTCGGCCGGCAAGCGATGGCCATGGCGATGAGCACGCGCTGGCGCATGCCGCCGGAGAATTGATGCGGATATTGCCGCAGCCGCGCGGAGGCCTCGCGGATGCCGACCATTTCCAGCGCTTCCACCGCCGCATCGCGCGCCGCCTGGCCGCTCAGGCCGCGATGGGTGCGCAATACGTCCATCAGCTGGGTGCCGATGGGGAAGACGGGATTGAGCCCCGACATCGCATCCTGGAACACGATGGACATGGCCCCGCCGCGCAGCCGCCGCAGTGCCTCCTCCGGTGCCTTGGTCAGTTCCTGGCCGTCGAGCCTGATGCTGCCGCGCGTGATGCGGAGCGGCTTGCGCAGCAGGCCCATGATGGCGAGCGCCGTCTGGCTCTTGCCCGAGCCGCTTTCGCCCACGAGGCCCATCGCCTGTCCGGCATCGAGGCGGAGGGTGAGGCCGCGCACCACTTCCACCACGCGCCCGCCGGCGACGGGGAAGCCCACATGCAGATCGTCGATTTCGAGCAGCGCCATGTCAGGCCACCACCTTGCCCGCGCCCGCCGCCTTGCGCGGGTCGAGCGTGTCGCGCAGCGCATCGCCGAGCAGGTTGAAGCCGATCACGGTGACGGAGATGGCGATGCCGGGGAAAACATAGGTCCACCACTCACCCGAGAAGATGGCGCGCCGCGCATCGGCCAGCATGCCGCCCCAACTCGGGAAGGGAGGCTCCACGCCGAGGCCGACGAAGGAAAGCGAGGCCTCGACGACGATGCCGACCGCGACCAGCAGCGTGGCCTGCACCACGACGGGCGAGAGGCAGTTCGGCAGCACGTCGCCCAGCATGATGGAGACGCCGCGTGCGCCCTGAAGCCGCCGCGCCTGCACGTAATCCGCGCGCGCCTCCAGCAGCGCGCCGCCATAGGCCACGCGGGCGAGGGGCGGCATGTAGAGCACGCCGATTAGCAGCACGATCTTCGCCTCGTTCGGGAAGGTGAGGGGGCCAAGCTGCACCGGGCCGACGCCGATGATGCCGACGATGGCGATGGCCCAGATCAGCATGGGAATGGAGGCGAGCCCGTCCATGCTGCGCATCGCGAGCTGCTCCCACCAGTCGCGCGCCATGGCGGAGGTGACGCCGAGCGCCACGCCGCCGAGCCCGCCGATGGCGACCGCGAGCAGGCCGACCGCGAGCGAGGGGCGGGCGCCCCAGAGCAGGCGGCTCAACACGTCGCGCCCGGTGCTGTCGGTGCCGAGCCAATGCACGGCCGAGGGGGGCGCCAGCTTGCGCGTGAGGTCGACCGCGAGCGGATCATAGGGCGCGAGCCAGGGGGCCAGCAGCGCGGCGAGACCGGCTGCCAGCACGATGACGAAGCCGGCGGCTCCCGCCGGGCGGCGCAGAAGGGCCATGAAGGCGCTCATTCCGCGACCCTCGGATCGACGAGGCGATGCAGCGCATCGGCCAGCAGATTGGCCAGGAGGAAGATGGCGGTGATGATCAGCACCACGTCGAGGATCACGATATAATCCCGGCGGAAGATGGCGTTCAGCAGCGCGCGCGACATGCCGGGCAGGGTGAAGACCTGTTCGACGATCAAGGCCCAGCCGAACATATAGCCGAATGACATGGCCGAGACGGTGATGACCGGCGGCAGCGCGTTGCGTAGCGCGTAGAGCATCAACCGCCCGCGGCCGAGCCCCATGGCGCGGGAAACGCGCACATGTTCGGCCATCATCACATCGCCCATGGCCGAGCGCATCATGCGGCTGATGATGGCGACGTAATAGAGGCCGAGCGCGAGGGAGGGCAGCACCATGGCGCGCAAATGCGGCCAGGCGCCTTGCTGCCAGGAGACATAGCCGCCAGCCGGGAACCAGCCGAGCCCGACCGCGCCCCAGGCGATCAGCATCAGCCCCAGCCAGAAGCCGGGGATGGAGACGCCGATGGTCGCGAGCGCCCTTGCGACATGGTCGATCCAGCGATCCTCGTAGAGCGCCGAAATGACACCCAGCGGCAGAGCCACGAGCAGCGCGATGAGGAAGGCCCAGATGACGAGTTCCAGCGTCACCGGCATGGTCTGCGCGATGGTGCGGCTGATGGAGGTGTCATCGACCAGGGAGCGGCCGAAATCGCCGCGCAGGGCCGCCCCCGCCCAGGCGAGATATTGCGCTGCCACCGGCCTGTCGAGCCCGTGCTCCGCGTCGAAGGCGGCGATATCCTCTTCCGAGGCATCGTTGCCGAGCACGACGCGCGCCGGGGAGACCGGGTTGGCGTGGATGAGCGCGAAGAGCACGAGGCTCACCGCGACCAGCACGCCGAGCGAGCCCAGCAGTCGGTTGAGCAGCGCGCTCATCAGCCCAGCGTCACGTCGCGCAGTTGCAGCGAGAGGCCGGAATTGGGCGCGAAGCCCTTCACCTCATCGCGCCAGGCATTGGCGATACCGACGAAGCCGAGCCAGATATTCGGGCAATCCTCGACCAGGATGTCCTGGATGCGCTTCAGCACCGGGTCGAGCCGCGCCGCGTCGGTGTAGCGGTAGCTCTCCTGGATCGCCGCATCCAGCGCCGGGTTGGTATAGCCCGAGGATTTCGACATGATCTGATTGGCCGTGTAGCAGATCTGGATGATGAAGGTCGGGTCTGCCGGGGCCATCAGCGGCATCAGCGAGGCGACCTGCGTGCCCGCGATGGCGCGCGTCAGGATCTGCGGCTGCTCCATCAGCGTGATCTTCATATCGATGCCGACGGCCGCAAGCTGCGACTGCATCACGACCGCGCTGTCCTTCGCATCGAAGAGATAGGGGATGGAAGGCACGAGCAGTTCGAAGGAAGGCTTTTCGGCGTATTTGGACTTGGCGAGATAGTCCTTCGCGCGGGCCGGGTTGTAGCCGATCGCGGCATCGGCGGCGGCGTTGTAATAGCTCGTGGCGGTCGGGGCCGGGGTGGCGGTGGCGTCGAGCAGGCCGTAGAGCACGTCGCGCGCGATGGCCTTGCGGTCGATGGCGCAGGAGACGGCCTTGCGGAAATTCACATCGTCGAAGGGCGCGCGCTTCGTGTTGGTCTGCATGAACCACATGCCGCCGAGCGCGACGCGGCTGCCCGTCTTGATGCCAGGCTGCGTCTTCAGCTTCTCGAAATCGCGCGGCGGCGGGGCGCTGATGATCTGCGTCTGCCCCGTCATCAGATAAGCCAGGCGCGTGGCATCTTCCGGCACGATCTGCGCCACCACGCGATCCCAGGCGGGCTTGCCCTTGCGCCAGTAGTTGGGGTTGCGCTTCAGCACGAGCTGCGTATCGGGCTGCCATTCGACGAAAATGCCGGGTCCGGTACCGAGCCCCACGGGCGCGCTCTTGAAGGCATCGTCGCCCACCGCCTCGCGCGAGCCCTTGGGGAAGACGGCCATGAACTTCTGCATGTATTGCAGCCAAGGCCGGTAGGGATGCTTGAGCAGGAAGGTGATGCGCGTCGGGTTCTCGATCTCGATGCGCTCGATGGGCGAGAAGAGGCTGCGGCGGACGGAGCGGTTCTTCGGGTCCAGCATATACTCGTAGGAGTATTTCACGTCCTCGGCGCTGAACTTCTGGCCGTTATGGAAGACGACGTCGTCGCGCAGGTCGAAGGTGAAGCGCAGGGCGTCATCGGAGATGGTGGGCATGGCGCGCGCGAGGCAGGGCACGACATTGCCCTCGAGATCGGTCTCGAGCAGGTTCTCGAAGACCGTATTGGTGATCGCCATCGCGTCGTGATTGGAGATCTGGATCGGGTCGAGCGTGCTCGGATTGTTCGGCAGCGCCACGGTCAGCACGCGCTCGGCGGCACCGGCGATATGCGGGGCGGCGATCATACCGAGACCGGCGGCGCCGGCCTGGAATAAGGTACGTCGGTTCAGGCTCATGTGAGGACTCCTCCGGCGATCATGGTCGATGCGGTCGTCATCGCTCGCTGCGCTTCCGGGCCGCAGCGCAGGGCGCGGCCATCGGGCAGGGTGAGCAGGTCTTGCGGGGTGGTGCGGCAAGCGTCGCGCGCCTGCGGGCAGCGTCCGGCGAGGTAGCAGCCGCGCGGCAGATCGACGGGGCTCGGGATTTCCCCGGCCAGTGCCGCTTCCGGCGCGCGATCGATGCGGCGGCGCGCCGGGTCCGGCGCCAGATGGGCCGAGAGCAGGGCGCGGGCATAGGGATGGCGCGGCGCCTCGAAAATCTGCTCGCGGCTACCCTGCTCCACGATCTGGCCGAGATACATCACGGCCACGCGGTGGCTGAGCTGTTCGACCGTGTTGAGATCATGCGAGATGAAAAGATAGGCCGTGCCGAGCTTCTGCTGCAGATCGCGCAGCAGCCGCACGATGCCGACGCGCGCGAGCGGCGTGAGCGCCGAGGTCGGCTCGTCAAGCACGATGAGCGCAGGCTCGGCGGCGATGGCGCGGGCGATGGAGAGCCGCTGCTGCGCGCCGGCGGAGAGCGAACGCGGATGCAGCTTCGCGGTCTGCGGCGGCAGGCCCACGAGGGAGAACAGCTCCGTCACGCGGGCGGGGTCGCGCTTCTCCAGCGCCTCGCCGAGAATTTCGGCGGCGGTCCAGCGCGGGTCGAGCGCGTCCAGCGGGTCCTGGAAGACGATCTGCACCCGCTTGCGCAGCCGCCGCAATTCGGCGGGCTTGAGCCCGACCAGATCGCGCCCTTCGAATTCGATACTGCCGCCGCTGGGCTCCACGAGCCGCAGCAGGCAGCGGCCAACGGTGGTCTTGCCCGAGCCGCTCTCGCCGACGAGACCGAGCGTCTCGCCGTGATGCAGTGTCAGCGCCACCCGGTCCACCGCCTGCAGCACCTTGCCCGAGCCGCGCAGGGTGAAGCGCTTGGAGAGATCCCTCGCGACCAGGAGAGGCTTCTCCTCAGCCGGCGGCGTGGGCGGGGCCTCGCGGCGGAGGGAGAGCAGGGTGCGGCTGTAATCGTCGGGCGGCGCTGCGAAGAAATCCCGCACCGGCATGGGTGCCAGCACCCGCCCCTGTTGCATCACCGCGACGCGGTCGCAGTAATTGGCGATGATGCCGAGATCCTGCGTCATGAGCAGCACGGCCGATTGCGCCGCCCGCGCGGCGCGGGCCAATTCGTCGAGGAACTGCGCCTGGATGGTGACGTCGAGCCCGCTGGTCGGCTCATCGGCCACCAGCAGGCGCGGCCCGGCGCCGAGCGCCATGGCGATGAGTACGCGCTGCGCCATGCCGCCGCTGATTTCATGCGGATAGGCCTCCGCACGCCGCGCCGGATCATTGAGGCCCAGGCCGCGCAGCAGCTCGATCGCGCGCTGCCAGGCGCTCTTGCGGCTGAGCGGCAGATGCGCGCGCAGCACGCCGCCGATCTGGCCGCCGACCGTGTGCAGCGGAGAGAGGGCGCCGCGCGGGTTCTGCACGATGAGCCCGATGCGGCTGCCCCGGCGCTTGCGCAACTCCTCTTCGGGGAGGCTCAGCAGATCCGTCCCTTCCAGCGTCACGCTGCCGCCGGTGATGCGCCCGGGCGGGCGTGTCAGGCCAAGCAGCGCGAGGCCAAGGGTGGACTTGCCCGCGCCTGAATCGCCGGTCAGGCCCAGGATCTCGCCGGGCATGACGTCGAGATCGACCTTGTCGACCGCCGTGCTGCCCGGAAAGCCGACGCTGAGGCCGCGGACGGAGAGCAGGGGTTCAGCGCGCATGGCGGCGCTCCAGCCCATTGCCGAAACAGGCATAGCCGAAGACGGTGAGCGAAATGGCCAGGCCGGGGAAGACCGAAGGCCACCATTCGCCCTGGATGATCTGATCCGCCCCCGCCGCGATCATCAGCCCCCATTCGGGTGCCGGCGGGCGCACGCCGGCGCCGACGAAGGAAAGGCCAGCCGTCATGAGAATGGCGAAGCCGACGGTGACGGAAGCCTGGATCAGAGCGGGCGCCAGCGCATTCGGCAGCACATGGCGGAGCGCGATGAAGGCCTCGCCTTTGCCCAGCGCGCGCGCGGCATCGACGAAGCCGCGATGGCGCTGTGTCAGCACCTCCGCGCGCGTCAGGCGCACATAGATCGGCGTGTAGAGCAGCGCGAGGGTGAAGACGATGGTGGTGAAGCTGCGCCCCGCGAGCGTCACCAGGATCATGCCCGTGATGAAGACGGGGAAGGCCTGCACGAGATCCGACAGGCGCATTACCAGCGCGCCGACCCATGGCCGCGCCGTGCCCGCGAGCAGGCCGAGCAGGCTGCCGAGCACGAGGGAGGCCAGATTGGCGCCGAGTGCGATGGCCACATCCGTGCGCGGCGCGGCGATGACGCGCGAGAAGATGTCGAGCCCCGCCGTATCCGTGCCGAACCAATGGATCGGCTCGTGCGGGGCGCCGGTGATCACCGCATAGAGCAGCCCCGGCACTTCGGAGAGCGCGGGCGGCGGCACGGCGATATCGTCCGTCGGGCGGCCGACGTCATAGGGCGCGATCCAGGGCCCGATCACCATCAGCAGCAGCGACAGCGCGACGATGATGCAGCCCAATGTGAACAGCGGGTCGCGCTGCTTGCGCACGATGACGGGCGCAGTCTCAGCGGTGATGACGGCGCCGCTCACGAGGCGAGCCTCGGGTCGAGCAGCGCATGGACGATGTCCAGCGCGAGATAGACGAAGAGCGAGACGGCTGCGATCACCAGCACCACGGCCTGGATCGCCGGATAGTCGAAGGCGAGGACGGAGCGCACGGCATAGCTGCCGATGCCGGGCAGAGAGAAAACCGTCTCGATCAGCACCGCACCGCCCAGAATGTAGCCGTAGAGCACGCCAAGCAGCGTGAGTGCCGGGGCCAGCGCGTTCTTCAGCGCCATGCGCGCGATGCGCCCCGGTGTGAGGCCGGAGGCGCGGCCGAAGAGCACGTAATCCGAGGCCAGCACGCGCACCATATTCTGGCGCACCATCTTCACGATGGGGCCGGAGAGCACGAAGACCTTGGTGAGCACCGGCAGCATCAGGTGATGCACGCCATCTCGGAAGGCTTCCATATTGCCCGTGAGCAGGCTGTCGATGGTGATGAAGCCGGTGATGGCCGCCGGGGCGGTGGAAAGCGGATCGAGCCGCCCGAGCGGGGCGGGTGCCCAGCCGAGGATGGCGAAGAAGAAATAGATGAAGAGCAGGCCCCACCAGAATTCCGGCTGCGACCCCGCGAAGAGGCTGTAGCCGAAGGTCGCCTTATCGGCCGCACCGCCCGGCTTCAGCGCGCAGAGCATGCCCAGCGGCACGGAGATGAGGAAGGCCAGCACGAAGGAGATGGTGATCAGCTCCAGCGTCACCGGCAGGGCCCGCGCGATCTCTTTCGCGACGGGCTCGCCCGTGACCCAGGACTTGCCGAAATCCCCCTGCAACAGACCGGAGGAGCCCGGCAGCACGCCGATATAGGCGGCGAATTGCGTCATGACCGGCCGGTCCAGCCCCAGCGCCTGTTGCGAGGCGAGATAGGCCTCGCGTGAGGCGTTTTGCCCCACCAGCCGCGCCACAGGATCGGCCGGCAGCAGGCGGATGGCGAAGAACACCACCAGCGCCAGTCCGACGAGTTGCAACAGCGCGGTGCCGAGGCGCCGGGAGACGAAGCCGGTCATGCGCGCCTCACCGTTCCAGTTTCAGTTCGAAGAGGCGAAGCGAGTTGTCCGGATGCCAGGTCAGGCCCGAGAGCTTGTCGGAAAAGGCCCATTGCGTCCGCGTCTCGAGCAATGGCACCCAGGCGAGCTGGTTCTGCAGCAGGTTCTGGATCTGCGCGACGAGCGGGGCGCGCTGCGCCGGGTCCGGCTGGGTCTGCGCCGCGGTGAAGAGGCGGTCGAGTTCCGGATTGGAGTAGTTGGTGATGTTGTTGACGCCGCCTGCCTCGGGGGAGACGAAGTAGAGGCGCGTGGCATAGACGACATCGGGGCCCACCGGCTTCTCGGTATCCGAGATGAACATCGCCAGGTCCTTCTTCACCATCCGCCGATCGGCGAACTGAGTCTGCGGCATCGGGTCGATCTGCACCTGGATGCCGATATCGCCGAGCGCGGCCTTGATGGCCGTGGCGATGGGGCCGAGATAGGATTCGCGCTCGGCGGTGAAGGCGAGATGGAAGGCATCGGCATAGCGCTCGAGCCCCCGGCCTTCGGGGAAGCCGGCTTCGGCCAGCAGCGCGCGGGCGCGGGTGAGATCGCGCGGATACTGCTGCTCCGGCTTCACGAAACCGGCGAGCGAATCAGGGAAATGCGCGTTCCACTGGCGTGCCGCGCCGGCATAGCCGATGCGGGAAAGCTGCTCGTAAGGCATCGCATAGGCGATGGCCTGGCGCAGCTTCGGATTGTCGAAGGGCGGGCTGCGCCAGTTCAGGCCGAGCACCAGCGTCTCATTGCCGAAGATGCCCGCAACCCGCACGCCGCGCGCCGTCGAAAGGTTCTGGAATTCCCGCGCGGCGAGGCGCTGGGTGAGCTGCGCCTGGCCGGCACGCATGGCGAGCACGCGGTTCGCGCTTTGCGGCACGCGCTTGATCACCACGCGGTCGATATCCGGCTTGCCGCGGTAATAATCCGGGTTGGCGCGCAGGACGAATTCGTCGTCCTTCACCCAGCGCTCGAGGCAATAGGGGCCGAAGCCCGCCGCGTTCACCGTATTGGCGTAGGTGTGGCTCCAGGGGTCCTCGGCCGTCGCGTGCTTCCTCATCTCGACGCTGTCGAAGGGCGCCATCGAGTACACGGTGAGCACCGTGAGGAAGAGGCTGTTCTCGGTCGATTGCTTGATGCGGATGGTGTAGTCGTCGACTTTCTCGACGGCATCGCCAAGTTCGCGGCTGCCGCCGGTAAAGACGGAGCGGTCGAAGCCCTTGATGGAGGCCAGGCTGGCGAGGAACCAGTTGATCGGCGCCGTGCCGCTCACCGATTTGCCGCGCGCGAGGGTGTAGATCACGTCATCGGCGGTGAAGGTATTGCCCGCGCAGCTCTTCACGCCCTGGCGCAGCTTGAGGGTCCAGGTGAGGCTGGACTGATCGTAGCTCCAGCTTTCGGCGAGCCTGCCCTCGAAGCGGCTGAAATCCAGCGTGCGGATACCGTCCTGGCTGGCACCGGAGAGCGGATAGTCGATGAGCGTGTCCATCATGTTGATGAACCCGAATTGCGAGGTATTCACCGTGACGGCCGGGCCGTCATAGTCGAGCCCCGCCGGCACGTCCTCGGCCAGGTAGAGCAGCTGCTTGATCGGCGCGGGGGCCGCGCCCTGGGCATGCGCCATCGTTTGCATTGCGGCGGAAAAAATTGCGGCTGTTGCCAGCCCGGTTAGAACCTTGCGCACTCAACCCTCCTTGACGCTGCCGGCCCGGCGGCCGGTAAGGTGTTTAATTCGTCTTCGGCCGCAGCAGGGCGGTCAGGTCACGCAGGTCGCCGAGCGTCTCCAGATCGTCGACCATGGCGATCAGCTTCTCCCGCGCTTCCTCGCCCAGCGGCTCGGCTGCGAATTCCCAGCAGCGGCGGAACTTCGTCAGATGCTGCTCGCGCGTGAGGCGGCGCGACGGGCTCGCGAGCATCTGCTCGCAACGCCACTGGCGCAGCTCGCCGTTCTTCAGCCGTAGTTCGACGCTGATCGGCACGAGCGCGTTGGGATCGCTGCCGCCATCGGAGACCATGCGGATGCGCTTGGCGATCTCATGCGTCACCGGGTCCGTCAGTTCCGCGCCGCGATAATGCGCGAGGTCGATGAAGCCGTGCTGGATCACCTTGGCGCCGACGAAAGCCATGCAGAGCTGCGCATAATTTGAACTGGGCGAAGGCACGTCTGGACGCGAGCAGAGGCGCGCGGTGACGGGCGGGCCGGTGATGACGACGCTCTCCACCATATCCGGCGTCAGACCCTGCATCAGCTGCATCAGCCCCTCCACACCGCCATGCGTGGCGCGGCCGGCGGGGTAAGGCTTGTGGCTGAGTTCGGCGATCATCCAGCGACGCCCGAGTGCCGCGCGCGTCTCGGCCAGGTCCCACTGCCCCTCCTGCAAAGGGAAATAGCCGTAGGGGCCTTCGAAAGTGCCGAGCATGCCGGGCATGCCCTGCGCCGCGAGATCGCAGCTCTGAAGGCTGGCGCGGCTGTTGAAGCCCACCTGGAGTGGCAGCGCGGCGCTGCCCTCGCCATGCGGCTGCAGCGTGCCGCTGGTCTGGGCATATTGCAGGCCGAAAGCCTGAACGAGCGTGGCGTGCGACAGGCCCATCAACCGTCCGACCGCCGCCGTGGCGCCGAAGCCGCCGGCCGTCGCCGGGCGGAAAAAGCGCATGGCCGCGCGGGAGGCGACGCCCAGCCCGGCTGAGACATTCACGCCTACCGCGCAGGCAACCAGCAGGTCGCGGCCGGAAATGCCGCCCTTGCGCTCGGCGAAGGCGATGGCAGCGGGCAGCAGCGTCGCCAGCGGATGGAGCACCGCGCCTTCATGCACGCAGTCATATTCCTGGCAATGCACCTGGAAGGCATTGGCCATGGCGGCGATGCCGGCGGGCACTTGCTCCGACCGCCCCCAGAGCGTCGCCTGCGCGCCCGCGCCCCAGCTCCTGCCGGCCGCGATCACCTTGTCGGCGGCGAAGGCGGTGGAACCCGCGATGCCGACGCCCAGCGTGTCGAGAATGAAGACCTTTGCCTGGCCGACCGCATCCTCTGTCAGCGCCTCGTAGCGTGCCTCGAGCACGTGGCTGGCGAAGGCCTCCGCGAGGTTCGCCTGCTCGGCAACTGCGTCGCTGCTCGGCGTTTGTGAGGCCATCGGTTGATCCATCGGGCACTCCGGCTGTCGCGAAGAACGGAACACGAAATAATGTCCGGACAAATCCAAAACGGCTTTCCGATATCCCGTCAAGTGCCTAAAACAGAGTCAAAGGCCGTAGGGGTCCCGCGCCGTATGACGAATTTATCGGCCGAATGAGCAGAAAAAGTGCAAATGTGCTGAAGCTTGCGGCGCCTGGCGTGCCGCCCCGCTATCAGCAGATTCGAGACATCCTGCGCGATCGCATTCGCCTCGGACGCTACCCCGTCGGCAGCCATCTGCCGACGGAGGCCGCGCTCTGCATCGAATTCGAGGTCAGCCGCTATACGTTGCGCGAGGCGCTGCGTCGGCTGGTGGAGGAGGGGCTGCTCAGCCGCCGGCAGAAGTCCGGCACGATGGTTCTGACGGCCTCACCGCCCAGCGTCTTCGTCCATACCATCCGCCAGGTGAGCGACCTCTATCAGATGGCCGTGGACACGCATTCCGAGATTCTTTCGGTGCGCGACGACGAACCCACGCCGCCGCCACGCCCCGATCTGGGCCGCGATGCCGAGGGCGATTGGCTGCGCCTGGACAGCCTGCGCAGTGACATCGCCTCCCGCCGGCCCATCGCCTATATCGTTTCGTATATGCCTGCCCGATTCGGTTGGCTGGTGCCCGAACTGTATGCGGTGCGCGGGCCGCTCTACGCCCATCTCGAGAGCCGCAGCGGCGAGAAGATCGAGCGTGTGGTGCAGGAAGTCACGGCCGGCACTCTCCCGCCACGCGCGGCCCGGGCGCTCGGCGAGGCGCCGCATGCTGTCGGCGTCTGTATGCATCGCCGCTATCTGACGCGGCAGGGTATGCTCATCATGTCCTATAGCTGGCACCCCGCCGCCAGCTTCCTCTATCGGACGGAATTTTCGCGCTCGGGCGAAGCGGAGGAGGAGACGGCGGCCTAGCCCGCGGCCGCCTCTCCCGCCATATGGCCGAGCGCCACGGCCGTCAGCAGGCCATTGCCCGAGAGATAGCCCTCCGCCCGGCTGCCCGAGACGCCGCAGGCCGCGCCACCGGCCGCGAAGAGATTGGGAAAGGCCGTGCCGTCAGGCCGCAGCACGCGCGCCTGAGGGTTCACCACGAGCCCGCCCTGGGTATGGAAAAGCGCGCCGGTGACGCGCACGGCACGATAGGGCGGCTGGAGCGGCGGCACGCTTGCGAAGGCCCGGCCGAAATCATCCGTTGCGCCTTCGCGCTTCAGCGCCTCGACCTCGGCGAAGGTTTCAGCAAGAGCGGTCTCCGGCAGTTTCGTGACACGCGCGAGGCCCGCGACATCCTCGGCACTGACGATGACGCCCGCGGCCTCCGCCTGGCGAAAATCCTCGAACTGGCGCGCGATGCTGGCGATGCGCTCGTCGAAAACGCTCCATGCGATGCCGTCAGGCTGCTGCAAGACCTTCGCGGCCTGCTCGGAATAGCCGTGGCTCTCGTCGGAAAAGCGGCGGCCTTCGACATTCACCTGAAAGCCACCCTCGGTCATCGTCGCCCATGAAATCAGGATGCCGATGGGATGCGCGACCGAGCCATGGCCCTGATGGCCGGAAAGATGCCGCGTGGCCGCACCCAGGGCCTCACCCCAGAGCAGCGCCTCACCCTGATTGCCCGCATGACCGAAATACAGCGCCTTGGCGAGTTGCGGCACATATCGCTCGACGAGGGCCGGGTTTCCGCCATAGCCATTGCAGGCCAGGATCAGCGCCTCGCAGCCCAGGCGCTCCTCGCTGCCATCAGGGCGCCGGAAGTCAAGGCCCCTGATTTTACCGTCGCTTTCGGCGAAGAGGGCGGTGACTTGCGCGTCGCAGAGAATATCGGCACCGGCCTTTTCCGCAGCCTCGCGAAGCCGGTTCACCAGTTCCTCGCCGGAGCGGCTGGGCAGGCCGTGCATGCGGCAGGCGCTGTGGCCGGGATAGCGGAAATCGGTGATGACGGAGAAGTCGAGCCCGTGCTTGTCGGCGAGCCATTCGAGCACGCCGCCGATACGGCCCGCGATGGCGGAGACCATGGCGGCGTCGGGCTCATTGCTGGCTTTGGCCATGATGTCGGCAGCGAATGTGTCGGCGCTGTCCTCGATGCTGGCGGCCTTCTGCCAGCGCGTACCGGCCGCGGGGATGAGGCCCGCGGAAAGCGCCGTGGAGCCGCGCGGCACAGGGTCGCGCTCCAGCACCAACACGTCCTGCCCGGCATCGCGCAGGGCCAGCGCGGCGGTGAGCCCCGCCGCGCCCGCGCCGATGATGACGGTGGGCATGGTGACGTCGAAAGCGACGCCTTCAGCGGGAAGAACCTTCATGCGGCCGTGACCTCCGCCAGGGTCTCGGCGATGGTGGTCACGCGGGCGACGGGGCGCAGGGCGTCGATGGCCGTCTCGTGCACCTCCTTCGAGAAAGCCGCGCAGCCATCGGAAAGAACCGAAACCTCGATATCGCGCACATGCGCATCCCGCACCGTGGAGGCCACGCCGCCATTGGTGACGATGCCACCGACGATTAGCTTTCGGATACCGGCCTTGCGCAGCATCCATTCGAGCCGCGTCATGTAGAAAGCGGAATAGGCGACCTTCTCGACGCTGAGATCCGCAGGCTGAAGCGCGTCCACCAACTGATGCCCCCAGCCACCGGGCATGAAATCGCCCTTTCGCAGAAAAGGGCGGAGAGCTTTCAGATGCGGCGAAATCATCGGCTCGCCGCCCTTGCCCGGCACCAGGGTGAAATGTGTGGAGGCGATCCAGCCGCCCTTGGCGCGCAGCGCGTCGGCGAGCGGCTTCAGCTTGCCGGGTAGCGCGCCGATGGCCGCATTCGCCTGGCCGCCGCGCGCATAGGCACCGTCGGGATGGATGAAATCGTTCTGCAGATCGACGATCAGCAAAGCGGTTTCGGCGATCGGGATGATCTCGTCGCTCATGCATTGCGCTCCACGATGACGTTGCCGAGCCGATCCACCCGCGCCGTCAGGCCGGGGTCGATCACCGTCGTCGCATCGGGCTGCTCAAGAATAGCCGGGCCGGGAATGTCAGCGCCGACAGGGAGTTCGAGCCGCGCATAGATCGCCGCCTCATGCCATGCGCCTTCGAACCAGACGGGCCGCGTGCCGCGCTGCGCCGCTTCCATGCTGGCGCCGGCGCCTGGCGAGAGCAGGCCGAGATCGAAACGCGGGCGGCGTCCGATGGCGGCCGTGCGCAGATTGACGATGCGCACGCCGAGCCCCGGCAGCAGGCGCGAGAAGCTACGCTGATAGGCGCTTTCGAAAGCCTGGCGAACGATGTCGCGGCTGAGCCCCGTCGTCTCGCCCGTCACCACCAGAGGCAGCGGGACGGCGACCGTATGGGTCTGGCCGGCGTAATGCATGTCCAGCTCGAAGACGATGTCGATACGCTCGACAGCGAGGCCTGCCGCTTCCACAACAGCGCGGGCCGCTGCCGCCTCGGCGACCATGCGCGCGTCCAGCGCCGCTTCGTCCATCGCCTCCAGCGTGAGGTTCACGGTCTGGACCTGGTCATGCCTGATATCGGCGATGACGCAGCCGAGCGCGGAGGTGACGCCGGGATAGCGCGGCACCAGTGCCGCCTTGAGCCCGACTTCGCGGATCAGCGCGCCGGTATGCAGCGCGCCGCCGCCGCCGAAAGGCACGAGAGCGAAGCGCGAAGGATCATGCCCACGCTCGATGGAGACGAGGCGGATGGCGCCTGCCATGCGCGCATTGGCGACGCGCAGGATGGCCTCTGCCGCGGCCATGGCATCGAGGCCTAGCGGCTTGCCGACATGCTCGAGGATCGCGGCTTTCGCAGCCTCCACATCGAGGCGCGCCAGCTTGCCGCCGATAGGGCGCTCCGCATTGATGCGGCCGAGCACCACATTCGCATCGGTCAATGTGGGGCGCGTATTGCCCTGGCCGTAGCAGACCGGGCCAGGGCGCGAGCCCGCGCTTTCCGGTCCAACCTGCAGAAGCCCGCCCGTATCGACATGCGCGATGGAGCCGCCGCCGGCGCCGATCGTGCTGATCTCGATCATCGGCGTGCGGATGACCATGCCGAAGTCGATGGTCGTCTGCGCGGCGAGCGCGGTGCCGCCATCGACGACGAGCGAGACGTCGAAAGAGGTGCCACCGAGATCGCCGGTGATGACATCTGGGTAGCCAGCTTCGCGCGCGATGGCCGCCGCCGCGATCACACCCGCCGCAGGGCCGGAAAGCGCCGTGCGCACGGGAAGGCGCCGCGCCGTCTCGGTCGACATCACGCCGCCATTCGACTGCACGATATGGAACTTTCCGGTGAAGCCCTCGCCTTGTAGGGCCTCGTCGAGCTTGCCGAGATAGCTGCCGACGACGGGCTGGAGATAGGCATTGAGCGCCGTGGTGGAGGTACGTTCGAACTCACGAATCTCAGGCAAGATCTGCGTCGAGCAGGCGATCCCCGTCTCACCCCAGGCGTCGCGAGCTGCTTCGAGTGCGGCACGCTCATTCGCCGGGTTGGCGTAGGCATTGATGAAAACGATGGCTAGCGCCTCGGCGCCCATCTGCTTCAGCGCGAGTACCGCGGCGCGCACCTCGTCTGGATCGACCGCCTCGCGGATCGTGCCGTCCGAGAGCGTGCGTTCCCCGACTTCGAGCCGCATGTCGCGATCGACAACGGGAACGAAGTCACCCCAGAGGCCCCAGGTGCGCAGACGGTCGCGGCGCCGCATCTCCAGCACATCGCGGAAGCCGCGCGTGGTGATGAGACCGACTTTCCCCCCTTTGCGCTCCAGCAGCGCATTGGTACCGACCGTGGTGCCATGCACGACGGAGGCTAGTTGCGCCACGGGCCCAAAGGTCTTCAAACCCTCAAGGAAGCCGACAGCCTCATCACCACGGTTCGACGGCACCTTGGCGGTGCGGAAGTGCCCAGCAGCCTCGTCGAAGCAGAAAAGATCGGTGAAAGTGCCGCCGACATCGACACCAACGATGGTCGCGCTCATCGGACGGACTCCGTGCTCACATAGCCAAGGCGGATATCGCGCGCCGCCGCCTGAGGATCGCGCTTTGCCGGATCACCCCAACCGCCGCCGCCGGGGGTCTCGAGCCGGAGACTCTGGCCGGCTTTCAAGGAAATATCGGTGATCTTCGAGACCATCGGCGGGTTGTGCTCGCCGTTCTCGTCCTGCCAGGTGAAGCGATTGAGCGCCGCCTCGCCACCGCCGGAAACGCCGAAGGGCGCGGCCTTCCCGCGCTCGCCAAGAAGCGAGACGCGCGCATCGGTGAGGGGCTCGATCTCGTAGACCGCACCGAGGCCGCCGCGGTGCTCGCCGATGCCGCCGGAATCCGGGCGCAGCGCCCATTGGCGAAAGAGAACGGGATAGGCCGCTTCGAGAATTTCGACCGGCGGAATGGTCGCCGTCGAAATCGGATTATTCGCGTGGTTGAGCCCGTCGCTTTCGGGATTGCCGCCGAGGCCGCCGCCGAAGAAGGAGAACATCACCCAGCGCGACCCATCGGCGCGATGGCCGGCGAGCGAGAGCGCGTTGATGGTGCCGAAGGGCGCGGCCATGGCGCGGGAAGGATCGGCCTTGGCCAGGGCGCCGAATATCACGCCGATCAGCCGGAGGATCGTCTCCGTATAGCCAGCGACCGGGCGCGGCGCGGTGGCGCCGAGCAGGGTCGTTTCCGGCACGTTGAAGCTGATGGGACGCAGGCAGCCCGCATTGGCCGGAACCTCGGTGAAGACATGCTTCAACGCGACGTAACAGGCGGCGATGGCGGTGGAGCGCGCGATATTCACCGGCCCCTGCACCGGCGGTGAAGAGCGCCCGAAGTCGAGCGACATGGTGTCGCCGGCGATGGTGAGGTCGAGCGCGATGGTCAGCATCTCATCGGAGATGCCGTCATTATCGAGCACATCCTCGAAGGCATAATGCCCGTCCGGTAGACTGCGAATAGCGGCGCGCATCAGCGCCTCGGCGCGATCGGAGAAGGCACTGAAGGCCTCCTGCACCGTCGCCTCGCCATACTCCGACAGCAGTTCGGAGAAGCGACGTTCGCCGAGGTCCAACGCATTGAGCTGGCCGTTGAGGTCGCCCCAATTGGATGCCGGTACGCGGGAATTCGCCGCGAGGATATCCAGCAGATCCTGATTGATGCGGCCCTCGGAGAAGAGCTTCACGGGCGGGAAGCGTACGCCTTCCTGGAAGCTCTCGGTGGCCTTGGGATTGTACCCGCCCGGCACATTACCGCCGATATCCAACCAGTGGCCGACCGACGCCATCCAGCAGAAGAGCCGGCCCTCGCGGAAGATTGGCCGCACCAGGCGGAAGTCATTGAGATGCGTGCCGCCGTCATAAGGATCGTTGAAGATGAAGGTGTCGCCGGGCTTCACGCCGCCCGATGTTGCGACCTTGTCGATAACGGCCTTCACGGCGAAGGCCATGGCGCCGACGAAAATCGGCAGGCCATTCGCACCCTGAACCAGCGTCTCGCCCGTCTCGGCATGGTAGAAGCCGTGGCAGGCATCGCGTGCTTCGGCGATGATCGGATTGAAGGCCGAGCGATAGAGCGTCGCGTCCATCTCATCCGCGATCTGCTCGAGGCGGCCTTTCAGGATCGCGAGGGTAACGGGATCGATGCCGCTCACGCCGCATCCTCCTTTCCTTCGAATTTTGCGTAGGTTTCACCCAGGGCCAGCATTTCGGGCGTGCCGATCAGGGCGTTCAGACCGTTGAAGTCGAACATGCGATTGCTGAAGGGCGCGTTGCTCCCATGCTTCGCCAGTGAGGCGTAGTAGTCCCGTGCCGCATGGGCGAGCGCCCTGACGATACCGCCGGGGAAGATCACGAGCTTGAAGCCCATGTCCCCGAGCATCTGCGCGGAGGAAATCGGCGTCTCGCCGCCTTCCACCATATTGGCCAGCAGCGGGCGAGTGCCCGACAGCTCCTTGGTGATGTACGAAAGCTGATCGAGCGAGCGTGGCGCTTCAACGAAAAGCACATCCGCGCCGGCTTCGGCGTAGAGGCGCGCACGATCCAAGGCGCTCTCCATGCCCTCAACGGCGACGGCATCGGTTCGGGCGATGATCAGCGTGTTCTCGCTGCGGCGGGCATCCACCGCCGCCTTCACCTTCCCGGCCATCTCGCCGGCGGTGATCACCGACTTGCCTTGTAGATGCCCGCAGCGCTTGGGCATGGTCTGGTCTTCGAGCTGAATCGCGCTGGCGCCGGCGCGTTCGAACAACCGCACGGTGCGCTGCACATTGAGCGCATTACCATAGCCATTATCGGCATCGACGATCAGAGGCGTTCGCACGCGGTCGCTGATGGTGCCTATGGTATCAGCGACTTCCGTCATTGAGACCAAGCCGATATCAGGCCGGCCGAGGCGCGTATAGGCAATGGCCGCACCGGAGACATAGAGCGCGGAAAAGCCCGCTCCCGTCGCGATACTCGCGCTCAACGCGTCATAGATGCCGGGCGCGAGGATTGCCCCCTCGCCGGCAAGTTGCTGCTTCAGGCTTGTCATGAATGGCTCCGCGGCGGTGCCGCCAGGAGAGAGAAGATGCGCGCTGGGCGTCGGATGGCGAGGGAGAGAAACTTCATGGCGCCCTCACATACCAAGATATGCACGTCGAAGTTCCGGATCTTCCCGGACCTCCGCCGCTGTGCCGGAGAGAGCGAAAAGCCCGTTCTCCAGGATATAGGCGCGGGAGGCGATATCGAGCGACTGAACCACATTCTGCTCCACCAGCAGGATAGGAAGCCCCTCGGCGTTGAGCTGGAGAATGAGATTGAACATCTCCTCGACCAGCAAGGGCGAGAGCCCGAGCGAGGGCTCGTCGAGAATGAGGAGCCGCGGTTCGGCCATCATGCCTCGGCCGATTGCGAGCATCTGCTGTTCGCCGCCCGACAGGGTGCCCGCCGCCTGTCCGCTGCGCTCCAGCAGGCGCGGGAAGGTGGCGAAGACGCGCTCTAGATTACGCGCCCGGCGCGGCTTGCCCCGGCGATAGCTGCCGAGCTCCAGATTCTCCCGCACGCTCATGGTGGGGAAAATCTTGCGGCCCTCCGGCACATGGATCAGGCCGGCATCGACGATGGCATCCGGCTGCGCGCGGTCGATCCTCTTGCCGTCAAAGACAATCTCGCCCTCCCGCGCCGGGATGACGCCGGAGAGAACTTTGTTCAGCGTCGTCTTGCCGACACCATTGGCGCCGAGTACGGCAACGATCTCGCCCGCGCCCACCACCATGTCGATCCCGCGCAGGACCTCGACGGCGCCATAGCCGGCGCGAAGGCCACTGATCTCAAGCATGCTCGCCTCCTTCGGCGCGGATGCGCGCGGCTGCGCCATGGCCGAGATAGGCCTCGATGACCGCCGGGTCATTGCAGACCACACGTGGCGCACCTTCGGCGATCATCCGTCCCTGGGCGAGGACATAGACATGGTCGCAAAGGTTCATGACCGCCTGCATGACATGCTCGATCATCAGGATCGTCACGCCGCTTCTCCGAATCTGCTGGAGAACCGGCAGAATGTCTCGCACCTCGGAGGGGTTGAGCCCGGCGAGAACCTCGTCGAGCAGCAGCAGCCGCGGCTCCGTCGCCAGCGCACGGGCCAGTTCGAGCCGCTTGCGGCCGGCAACGGTGAGCGCGGCCGCAGGCCGATCGAGCAGCGGGGCGAGACCGACAGTCTGCGCCACCGTCTCGGCTTTTGCCAGCGCGGCATCGCGCGACTTGTTCCGAAGGTAGGCGCCAACGGCGATGTTCTCGCGCACCGTAAGGCCCTGGAAGGGTTGCACGATCTGGAAAGTACGCGCGATGCCACGGCGTGCACGCAGATGCGGCTCCTCCTGCGTCACGTCCTCGTCGGCGAAGGTCACCCGGCCGGATGTGGGCGGGAGAAAACCCGAGGCGAGGGCGAAAAGCGTCGTCTTCCCCGCGCCATTCGGCCCGATGAGGCCCGTGATGGAGCCCTGTGGGACGCTCAGCGAAGCATTATCCACGGCCAGCAGCCCGCCGAAGCGTTTGCTGATGCCATCCACCTGAAGCAGGCTCATGCCGCCCCCTGCTTCAGGCGCCGGAAGGCGCCGACCAGGCCCGAGGGTACGAAGGCCACGGCGATGATCAGGATGACGCCGAAGAGCACAAGATCGATGCCCGTGAGCCAGCCTAGAAGGCCCTTTGTGATTTCGCCCATGCCATGCAGCGCCAGTGCGCCGACGATCGGGCCGAGCACCGTGCCGAGGCCACCCACGATCGAGGCGATCAGAAGCTCGACCGAAATCCAGGTGCCGTAGGCGATGTTGGCGTCCAGATAGAGGAAGTTCTGCGTATAGAAACCTCCTGCAGCACCTGCGATGGCGCCCGAGAGCGCGATGGCGCGCAGCTTCGTCGCGAGCACGTCCACGCCGAGGGCGCGGGCGGCATCCTCATTCTCGCGCACGGCGACAAGATGCGCACCGAAGCGGCTCCGGTCGATCCAGAGCGTGAGCAGCGCCACGACGAGAATGCAGGCCAGCACCAGCCAGAGATAGCCGGCGCGGCTGGCGAATTGCATGTTCGAGAAAGCCGGCGCTAGCTTGACGAGGATGCCGGCGGCACCCCCCGTGAAGTCCAGCGCGTTGGCCAGGATGCGCAGCACCTCCGCGAAAGCGAGTGTCACCAGCGCGAAATAGGAGCCGCGAAGCTTCGCGCGGAAGCTCAGGAAGCCGATGATCCAGCCCACCAGAGCGGCCAGCGCGATGCCGCAGGCGAAGGCCAGCCAGGCATTGAGTCCGAGCTTCGTCTGGAGGATGGCCGTGGCATAGGCACCCGTGCCGAAGAGCGCCGCATGGCCGAAGGAAAGCTGGCCGCCATAGCCGCCAAGCAGGTTCCAGCCCTGCGCACCCAGCGCGATGATCAGCGCGGAGACGAGGAAGTTCAGCAGCAGGTTGCCCGCGAAGAGCGGCGTCAGCGCCAGCGCGCCCAGCAGCAGAACGATGGGGATGAGGTCACGCGGCTTCATGCCCGGGCTCCGAACAGGCCCGTGGGGCGGAACAGCAGCACGAGGATGAAGATCAGGAAGATGCCGAGCTGGCCGAGGCTTTCGCCGAGCAGCAATCCGCCCAGGCTTTCGACCACGCCGATGACGAGCCCGCCGACCATTGCGCCCATGACCGAGCCCATGCCGCCCAGCACCACGATGGTGAAGGCGACGAGCACGAAAGCATTCCCCACGCGCGGATTGACGTAGAAGGTCGGCAGCAGCAGGCAGGCGGCGACGGCGAGGCAGGCGCAGCCGAGGCCGAAAGTCACCGCATAGACATGCTTCGGATTGATGCCGCAAAGCTGCGCGCCGAAGCGTTCCTTCGCCACCGCGCGAATGGCCTTGCCCGTATCGGTGCGCGCCAACAGCAGCCAGAGCAGCGCCGTGACGATGAGCGCGACCACGAAGCCCACGAGGCGCGGCTTGGAGAGCAGCATGGGCCCAAGCTCGACCACGTCGAAGCCCATATCGCCGCCGAGACTGCGCGTGTCGGAGCGGAAGGCCGCGAGCAGCGCATTCTCGATGACGATCGAGATGCCCAGCGTCACCAGCAGCGTATTGCGATCTTCGCCATGGCTCGAGGGCTCGATCACCAGGCGCTGCAAGGCATAGCCCAGCAGGAAGAAGAGCGCCGCCAGCGGCAGGATCGACTCATAGGGGCCGATGCCGAGGAACTGCTCCATGCCGAGCACGGCGAACATGGCGCAGGTGAGCAGCGCGCCATGCGCGAAGTTCACGATATGCAGCACGCCATAGACGAGGGTGAGGCCGAGCGCGACCAGGGCATAGATCGCCCCGGTCATCAGCCCGTTCACCATGGCCTCGGCCACGATGGTCGGAGAGTACATGAGCCGCTGTTCAGCCCTTGACGGGGAAGACGGGCTTCGCGTCGGCGAAGCTCTCGGGGAAGATCACCTTGATGTCGCCGCCCTGAACCTGCGTGTTCACCGGCGCCGCGCCCTGGTTCTGGCCATTGACGAACTTCGTCTCAGTATATGGCATGATATGGCCCTTGAAGTCCGAAGCCGCGAGCGCCGCGATGATCTTGCCGCGATCCGCGGCTCCCGCGCGGTCAATCGCATCGGCGGCGAGCTTCACGCAGGAATAGTTCAGCGGCACGTTATAGGCCCAGAGGCGGTTGTCGCCCTCGACCTTCCGCTTCAGCGCGATGGCCTCGGCATTGCGCGGGTCGTGCCAGTGGTTGCAGTCCATCACGTTCTCGGCCGCCTCGGCGAACTCCTTCACGAAGCGGTAGTTGGAGGCGGCGCCGTTCAGCACGGCATAGATGCCCTTCGGACGGATGCGCTGCTGGCGCATGGTGCGCGCGAGAAGCACGAACTCGCCATAATAGCTCGACGGAATCACGAGGTCGGGGTTCAGCGAGCGGATGCGCAGCGCGATATTCGACATGTCGCGCGCCGGCGTCGGATGCGGGATGGTCTCCAGCACCTCGAAGCCGAGCTTCGGCAGTTCCGTCTGCATCAGCTTGGCCATGCCCGAGCCGAAAAGCCCATCCTCATGCACCAGCACCACCGTGCGGCAGGGCTTGCCGGCGGCATCGTTGAGGCGGACGAGATTTTCCAGCGCTGACTTCGTCACCGTACCGAAGCCAGGCGAGAAGCGGAAAGTATTGGTCAGGCCGCGCGAGACGATCTGATCCGCGACGCCCACATCGACGATATAGGGCAGGTCATAGCGCGAGGCGGCCTGGGAGGCGGCGAGGCAGATCGGGCTCGCGAAGCCGCCGACGATGGCGGCCACGCCCTCGGCCTGCAGCTTCTCGACTTCCTGCACCGCGGCTTCGGGGTTGGAGCGCGCATCGGCGATGACCAGCTCGATCTTCGCCCCGCCGAGCGACTTGATGCCGCCCGCCGCATTGACGGCTTCGGCGGCCAGCGTGGCGCCGAGGCGGCCGAGATCGCCATCCTGCGCCAGGGCGCCGGTCAGCGGCTGGAGAATGCCGATCTTCACCGCGGCCGGCTGCGCGCGCAGCACGGCAGGGGCGGCGAGCATCGGCAGAAAGGCGCCGGCGCCGAGAAGAGTGCGGCGCGGCAGCGCGGTGCGGTGCATCGTCATGTTGAAGCCTTCCTGTTTTTTGCCTTACGGGGTGCGGCGTTTTCTTCTGTATGGGCCGCCGCCTGGGGCGGCAGCGGGCTCCAGCGTCGGGCGCCATCGGCCCCCGTGCGTTGGAGTTGCATCTCGAAAGCGAAGCGGTCGGGCCGGTAGAGCGCGTGCAGATGCTCGACAGGCCGGCCCTCTTCATCCTCCACCAGCCGGGTGAGGGAGAGCAGCGGGGCGCCGATCTCGAGTTGCAGCGCCTGGGCTGCCTCGGGGCCGGCCAACGTCGCGCCGATCGACTGCCGCGCCCGCGCCACCTTCACGCCCGAGCGTTCGAGCAGGGAAAGCAGCGGCAGCGTCGCCATCTCGGCTTCGGAATAAGTCAGCCCCACGCGCTCGGGCACATGCGTCGTCAGATAGGAGAAGGGCGCGCCGGCCATCTGGCGCACGCGCACGGCGCGCTGGCTGCGGTCGCCCGGCGCCAGGCCGAGCGCCTCCGCAATAGCGGCAGGCGGTACGACATAGCCGAAGGCCAGCAGACGAACCTCGGTCCGCCGCCCCATTTCCTTGAGATGCGTGAAGACATCCGAGAAATCGACGACCGTGGGCGCGATGAGCCCAGGCCCGAGCACGAAGGTGCCCACGCCCGGCCGCCGCTCCACCAGCCCTTCCTGCGCGAGCTGATCCAGCGCCCGGCGGATGGTGACGCGCGAGACGCTGTGCTCGGCGGCGAGATCCGGCTCCCCCGGCAGGCGCGAACCGGCCGCGATCGCCCCGTTGGCGATACGGTCGCGCAGCACCAGATAGGTGCGGCGGGCCTTGAAGGGTTCGACGGCGCCTTCCAAGCGGATGAGCCTCCTGTCTTATTGCTGTCTGGTTTTCCAGACCGGATGCTGTCTAGGCTACAAGACAGCAGGATTGCGTCAATCACTTTCCTGCGCCATCGTGACGGCATGGCTCAGGACGCGAACCGGCAGCCGGCCGGGTGATCGGGAGGAACGATGGCGCGCACGCTGTTCGACAAGGTCTGGGATGCGCATGTCGTCCTCACCCGCGAGGATGGGCAGAGCCTCATCTGGATCGACCGCCATTTCTTCCATGAGGGCTCGCATCACGCCTTCGCCCAGCTCGCCGCGCGCGGCGCCAAGGTAGCCGAGCCGGGGCTGAGCATCGGCGTCGCTGACCATTACGTGCCGACCCGTTCGCCCGGCCGCGCCATCGCCGATGAGGGCATCGCCGGCATGGTCGCCAAGCTCGAGGCCAATGCGCGGCTGCACGGCACGCGGCTGATCGGGCTGCAGGACGCGCGGCAGGGTATCGTGCATGTCGTCGGCCCCGAGCAGGGCTTCACGCTGCCCGGCCTCACCGTGGTCTGCGGCGATAGCCATACCTCCACCCATGGCGCGCTCGGGGCGCTCGCCTTCGGCATTGGGGCCTCGGAGGTCGCGCACGTCTTCATGACGCAGACCATCTGGCAGAAGCGGCCGAGGCGGATGCGCGTCCGCGTCGAGGGCAAGCTGGCGCCGGGCGTCTCGGCCAAGGACATGGCGCTCTCCATCATCGCGCGGATCGGCGCCGACGGTGCCCAGGGCCATGCGGTGGAATATGCCGGCAGCGCCGTGCGCGCGCTCTCGATGGAAGGGCGGCTCACCCTCTGCAATCTCGCCATCGAAAGCGGTGCCCGCTGCGGCCAGGTGGCACCCGACGAGACCACGCTCGCCTTCCTGCGTGGCCGGCCCATGGCGCCGCAGGGCAGTGACTTCGACCGCGCCGCCGAGGCCTGGCTCGCCCTGCCCAGCGATGCCGATGCCGAATTCGACCGCGAGGTGGTGATCGCGGGCGATGAGATCGCCCCGACCGTCACCTGGGGCGTAAGCCCGGAGGATGCCTTGCCCGTCACCGCGACCATCCCAGACCCTGCCTCGGCCGAGCCCGGCAGGGCCGCGCAGATCCGCGACGCGCTGGACTATATGGGTCTCGCCCCCGGCCAGAAGCTGGAAAGCGTCGCTGTGGACCGCGTCTTCATCGGTTCCTGCACCAATGCCCGTATCGAGGATCTGCGCTCGGCCGCGGCGGTGCTGGCGGGGCGGCGGGCGAAGGTGCCGGGCCTGGTCTCGCCCGGTTCCTCGCTGGTCAAGCAGCAGGCGGAGCAGGAGGGGCTCGACCGCATCTTCCGCGATGCCGGGCTCGAATGGGCCGATTCCGGCTGCTCCATGTGCGTCGGCATGAATGGCGATCTGGTGCCGGCCGGCGAGCGCTGCGCCTCCACCACCAACCGCAATTTCAAGGGCCGGCAGGGCAAGGGCGCGCGGACGCATCTGATGTCCCCGGCCATGGTCGCCGCGGCGGCCGTCGCGGGCCATCTCGCCGATGTCCGCCCGATGCTGGAGGGGCGGCTCTGATGCGCCCCTTTAACACCCTGACCGCGCTCGCCTGCCCGCTGCCGCTGGCGAATGTCGATACCGACCAGATCATCCCCGCCCGCTTCATGAAGCAGCCCCGCAGCGCGGGCTATGGCCGCTTCCTGCTGCATGACCTGCGCTTCGACGAGAAGGGCGAGACGCGCCCCGATTCGCCGCTGGACGCGCCCGGCCGCGCGGGAGCGGAGGTGCTGGTGGCACGGCGCAATTTCGGTTCCGGCTCCTCGCGTGAGGCGGCCGTCTACGCGCTGGTGGATGGCGGCTTCCGCTGCGTGCTGGCGCCTAGCTTCGGCGATATCTTCGCGAGCAATGCCGTCAACAACGGCCTGCTGCCCGCCCGCATCGGCGAGGAGGAGGCGGAGTGGCTGCTCGCCTGGCTCGCGGAAGGCGAGCGGAGCATCACCGTCGATCTAAACCGGCAGGAATTGCGGGCGGGCGAGCGCAGCATGCCCTTCGCGATCGATCCCGTCTGGCGCACCAAGCTGCTCAATGGCTGGAACGACCTGGACCTGACCTTGAGCCACGCCTCTGCCATCGCGGCCTTCGCCGAGAGGGACGCGCTGGCGCGCCCCTGGGTGCGGGGCATTGGCGAGCCCCGCACCTGAAGCCGGGCGGCGGGCGCGTCACACGCCCGCCGCCCGCCGTGATTACCAGCTCATCCGCAGGCCGGCCGAGAAGCTGTGCGCCACCGTCTGGTCGGTCGCGGCAGCGTCATAGCCGGCGAAGAGGGTGAAGGCCGAACCCGTCTCGTATTCCGCCCGGAGGCCGAAGAGCGCCGCATCGCGGCCGGTCGAGATGCTCTGCGCCGAGAAGCCGACGGCCGGCGCGCCCACGAAATTGGCCGTGGTCCGGGCCCGCGTATCGGCCATCTCATGCGACCAGCCGATATGGGCCGAAGGCACCAGCACCTGGCCGCCACCCAGGGCGAAGCGCCGCTCGGCGCGCAGCGCCAGCACGCTCTGCAGGCTGTCGAGACGGCCGGCCTCGATGGACTGCGCGGCACCCGCGCCGGTCTCGCGCATGCCGTCGCGCTTCACCTGCACGCCCTGCAGCGCGAGGCTCGGCTCCAGCCGCAGACCGTCGAGATCGAAGCTCAGGCCGCCGCGGATCTGGCCGCCGAAGAGCAAGCCGTCCACGTCGCCCTTGTTCCGCCCCTCGTAGCCGATCTGGCTGCGGCGCATGCTGCCCTCGTTGTAGCCGAGGCCGATCTGGCCATCGAGGAAGGCGATGCCCTCGCGCAGCCCGCCATAGAGGCGGATCTGCATCAGGTCGCCATTCAGCTTCGCCCCATTGCGCGCCTTCACATTCTCCGTGGTGTAGCTGGTGGCGAGGCCGAGGGTGAGGCCCGGCGCGATGGTCCGGTCGATACCCGCGGCGAAGCCGCCCAGCGTGCGGGTGAAGCCGGGGGCCTCGCTCGTCGTATTCACCGAGGAGAGCTGGCTGAGGCCCGTCACCCAGAGATTCGTGCCCTTGCCGATCGAGGTCATGGCGGCGTCATTGCCGCCATTGATGCCCCGGCGGGCTTCCAGGGCGCGGTTGATGGCGCCATCGGTCAGGTACCAGGCGTCACGCGCGCTGAGCAGCGCGGTGCCATAGGCGGAAGGCGCGAGCTGATCGAGCGCGACCGGGATGGCCTGGGCCGAGAGCGTGTAGAGGCCGTTATAGACGCCCGCCAGGCCCGCGCCCGGCCGCACGCCGGCCGTCGGGCGCATGGCGTCCAGGGCCGTGGCCACGGCGCGCTGATTGGCCGTCTGGCCGGCATTGAACCCGGCATAAGCCGTCGGCGTCACGGCCAGGGTGAGCGTATTCGCGCCATAGATCGTGTCGAAGCGCGTGCCGCTCGCGAGGCCCGTCGGCTGGGTCAGGCTGTCATAGCTGCCGAGCAGACCGCCCTCGGCGGCGATGATGGTGAATTGCTGGCCGATGCCCGGGGTGAAGCTGTTGCTGGCGCTGCCGGTGATGCCGCGCAGCAGCGGCTCGAGCGTGCCATTGGCGGTGAAGCTGTTGCCCGCGCCGCTGACGATGATGCGGCTGTAATTGCCCGCGCCATTGCCCGTGCCGGTGCCGTCGATATCGATCTCGGTGGTCGAGCCATCGGCCAGGGTGACGGGGGCGGTGAAGTTGAGCGTGCCGGGGCTGTTGCCCGGCGCGAGGCGGCCGCCGCTTGCCACCGTCGTCGCCCCGCCGATCACGCCGACGCCGCGCAGCGTGCCGCCGTTATTGACCGTGACGTCGGAGGTGATGGAGCCGTCGATGGAGAGCGTGCCGCCATTGACGATGGTCGGGCCGGTATAGGTATTGGCGCCGGCGAGGGAGAGCTTGCCCGTGCCGTTGAGCGTGAGGCCGCCGGTGCCGCCGATATCGTTCAGCCAGGTATCGGCCGCGTTATAGCCGCCCTGGCTGGCATCCATGGTGATGGAGACGTTGTTGGCGAAGGCGCCATAGCCGTTGGCGGCCGAGAAGAGGTCGATCCGGCCCCAGCCGTCATAGGTATTGCCCGTGGCCAGCGGATAGCCGGAATGAAGCGCGGTGCTGGCCAGCACTTCGAGGCGCTGCTGATCGGTGAGATAGGGCAGGCGCGTCAGCAGCAGGACCTGCGCCTGCACCGGGACCTCGGCCGCCGTCATCGGCACATTCTCGCCCACCGGCTGGAAGTCATAGGTCAGGCGGCGGATGTGGTCGGCGCGGTTCTGGGCATAGGTGCCATAGGCGGCGCTGGTGCCATTGCCGCCCTGGGCGACGCAGGCGGCGACGGTCGCGGTGCCGCAGGCGGCGGCGAGATAGGCCTGGGTCTCGGTATAGGCCTTATAGACGGCATAGGCCGTGGTATTGGCCGGGTTGGTCCAGTCCAGGCGGTTGCCGTTGGCGTCATACAGCGCCTGATAGACGTTGTTCGCCACTAGGGCGGTGGAGAGGATGCGGCCGCCCATCACGTCGAGCGGGGAATGCATGCCGGCCAGGATGCGGTTCTCGCCGAGTTCCGAGGCGCGGGCGAGCAGGCTCTGCATCTGCTCCGGCACCAGGAAGGCAACGCTGAGCGCCTGGAAATTGGCCAGGTTGGTATGGCCGCTGGGGAAGCCGCCATCGGCATAGGGATTGGTGCCGTTGATCCGCTGCATCAGCAGCGTCGGAATATTGACCTCGTCGCTCAAGCGATAGGGGCGGGGCGCGGTGCCGATGCCGGGGACGTATTCGCCGACCGTGAAGGTATAGGGCGTGAAGGTGCCGTCAGCCGCATAGGTGCCGATATTGGGGATGACGAGCGGCGAACCGCCATTGGCGTCGATCATCGCCTGGGTGACCGTGAAGCCCTTCACCCAATTATCGACGGTGCCGTAGACCGCGGGCACCTCGAAATTCGAGAGATAGGACGGCACCACGAAATTCGCGGTATCGGCGGTGGTCAGCTGCAGCCGGCCGGAGCCGGTCGCGGCCGAATAGTTCTGATATCGCGGGTCCAGCGGATCGATGGCCGGGTTGGCGCCCATATAGCGGTCGAAGATGCGCTTCGATGGCTCGCTCGAGGTATTCAGACGGGCGATGTTCTCGATGAAATTCACCGCCGAGGCCAGCGGCGTCGCGCTGCCGTTGCCGAAGGTGGTGCTGCCGTAGGAGGCGTTGTTCATGTAGTTGATGTTGGCGACATAGTCGGCCAGTGTCGGCGTGACGAAGCTGGTCTGCGTCAGGCTCTGCGGCGTGGTGCCGCTGGCCGAAGCGCCCGAGCCCGTCAGGAACATCGAGGTCAGCACGCCCAGCCCGTTCATCACATTGTACTGCTGGCCGATGCGGTCGGTGGTGATGGCGGCGACCGTCTGCGCTTCCGTGCGGTTGCGCGTCATCTCGATGACGGTCTGGATATTCTGCGTCATCACCGCCGGATTGTTGACCATCAGGTCGAGGTAGGAATCCAGCGTGCCCGCGACCGTCGCGCCCGCGCCGGGCGTCGAGCTGTTCGTGTAATTGACGGCCGGACTCTGGGCATGAGCCGCAAGCGGCGACAGGCACGTGCCCGCCAAAAGAAACGCCAAGACGGAAATTCGCATCGCTTCGCCCTATCGCTGTAAAAATCTGCAACATTGTTGCGGCGCGGGACGCTTAGCACTGCGGCTCAAGGCGAGGGTTTCAGTGATTTTAAGGTTTGATGAATCAGTTCAAACGAATGAATCGACTGTTTAGAACTGTCTGCCTTATCAGTGGAACAGAGAAGATTTTTTACTTAACGGTGCATTATAGGCGGTCTGACATGCTTTCTTATCCATGACATGACGCAGGGCTTAAGCGCGATTGAGCAGATGTGCGCGCCCGCCTGCTTTCGTCGGTCGGCGCAGGCGCCATATCCTTCAGCCACATGACCTTGTTCGAGAGGAAGAGCGTGACGAGCCCGTTCGTGACCTCCCGCCGTTCCTTCCTGCTGCTGGCCACGACGGCCCTGGCTTTTCGGAACCCGCCTGCTTTCGCCCAAGGCACACCGGCCCTGCCGCAGCTTCTGCATCTGGTACTGCTCGGCCAGTCCAATGCCGGCGGCGGCGACGCGCGCCCCGCCGTAACACAGACCGACCCGGGCTACGGCAGCTTGCGCTTCGCCCGCGGCCTGCGGACCTGGCGAGGGAACGATCATCCGGCCGATCCCCAAAACAGGGCCGCCGAGGGTTTTCGCTTCGTCCCGCTCACCGAGGGCACGGCCCAGGTGGGGACGGAGACGGCCGCCTCGGGCTTCACCAGCCACGTGAAGGCTGCCCTGTCGAGCGCGGCCCATACCGACCCCGCCAAGTCGCCGCCGTTCTTCCTCGCAAGCTATCCGCATCGGGGCGGCAGCTTCCTCGCCGAGTTGGATTCTCGCGACGAGCAGACCAACCCCAATAACCCGAGGCCGGGCCCAGGCGGCTTCGAGGCGACCTTCGGCGACGACCTCAAGCGCGCCCGGCAGGAGGCGCAGTCCCATGGCTGGAGCTATGGCGTCTTCGCCTTCTATTTCATGCAGGGCGAGAATGAGGGCAGGGGCCGCATCGGCCCCGGCGGTGCGGTCCTGCCCTGGATGGAGTTCCGCAGCGCCTATGCCAAGGCGCTCAAGGAGGCCTATGCCGGCTGGGCGAAGGGGGCGATGACGGTCTCAGGCCAGAATCGGCCGCCGCCGATGCTCATCACCCAGGTCCGGAACGACTGGGCCGGCATGGCGCAGCTCGATGCGGCCGGACAGGGGCAAGGCATTTTCGTCACCGGCCCGGCCTACTACGTGCCCTCCGCCTTCAATTCCGCTGGGATCAGACGCCTCACGGTCAGCCACCTGACCGCCGACGGCCAGCGCTGGCTGGGCGAGCAAGCGGGCAAGGTCATGTTGCGCATCATGGGCGGCGAGGCCTGGAAGCCGCTCCAGCCCATAGAGGTGCGGCGGGATTCGCCCACCCAGGTGACGCTGCGCTTCCATGTGCCGCGCCCGCCGCTACGGTGGGAGACCGAGAACCTGCCCATGGCCGAGGATTACGGCTTCGGCGTCTGGCTCGGCACGCGGGACAATACCGGCGCGCGTCGCGACATCACCCGCGTAATCATCATGGGGCCAGATACGGTGCGCCTGGAACTCTCCCCAGACACGCCGCTGGAAGCAGGCAAGCCGGCCATCATCCGCTATGCCTGGTCGAGCCAAGTCGGCACCACGCCGGCGCCCGTGGCAGCGCAACGCAAGGCGGCCGATGGCAAGGCCGATCTGGTCTTCCAGGGCGACATCCAGGCCACCTTCACGCCGCTCCTGAACGAGGGCGCATTCTTCCTGCGCCAACAGGCCCAGGGCAGCGCGGTGATGCTGGTGAAAGAAATGCGGCTCGATGGCGGCACTACCGTGGTCAGCGGCGATGCAAAGCAGATGCGCGGCAACTTCACCCTGGGCATGCCGGCGCTGATCCAACGCACCAACCCCTTTGGGAACCTGACCGACAGCGACGACGCGACGGCGCTTTTCACCTTCACCGATCGACGCTACGGGCGGCGCCAGGGCAAGCCCTATCCGCTGCGGAATTACGCGGTGATCTTCACCGAACCCGTCACGGGCTGAGGGCCGTCGGCTGGGCATTTCCCCGGCGCCCACGAAAGCGCCTTTCGCCGCCCTCAGCGGATGTTCAGCAGCTTATGAGTCTGGAGGCTGAGCTGCCATTGCGGCCGCTTCAGGCAGGTTTCCAGCGCGAATTGCGTATTGGCCGCAGCATCCGGCCCATCCATCGGCTGAAGCGAGAAGCGGCTGAAGCCCAGCTTCTCCATCGCCTCGATCTCGATGCCCGCCTGCGGCACGACCAGCTTCAGCTCATCCCCTTCGGTCAGCTTCAGCACCGATCCGGCCTTGGGGCTCACGCAGATCCAGTCGAGCCCTGCCGGGGCGGGGGCGATGGTACCGTTGGTCTCGACCGCCACCTCGAAGCCGCGCTCATGCAGCGCCTCGATCAGCGCTTCATCGAGCTGCAGCAGCGGCTCGCCCCCGGTGCAGACCACGAAGGGGCGGCCCTGCGGCATGGCGGCCGGCCAATGCGCGGCGATGGCCTGCGCCAGGGCCGCCGCATCCCGGTAGCGGCCGCCGGCGGTGCCGTCGGTGCCGACGAAATCGGTGTCGCAGAACTGGCAGACGGCCGTGGCGCGGTCTTCCTCCCGGCCCGACCAGAGATTGCAGCCCGCGAAACGGCAGAAGACCGCCGGCCGCCCAGCCTGCGCGCCTTCGCCTTGCAGGGTGTAGAAAATCTCCTTCACCGCATAGCTCATCGCGCGGTCTCCAGCAGCAGGTCGCTGATGCTCATATCGGCCCGCAGCCACCAGGGCCGCGCCTCGGCCACCGGCGGGAGATAGGCCGCCGGGTCGCCCTCGAAAGTCACGGTATTGGTCGGCGTCTCCTCGATGCGGATGGCCGCGCAGGCCAGGCGCCCGCCATCGGCGGCGAGGAAGGCATTGAGCTTGCTCATCATGCACAGCGCCAGCACCTCGGTCGTCGGGTCGCCGGGCGTGACGAGGATGCGGTCCAGCCGATGCGGCTCGCGCTCGGCGAACCAGCCGATCAGCGGGTCATCGGCCGAGAGATGCAGGGAATGGTCCACCCGCTGGTCGATCCAGCGGTGCCACACGGCCTTCGCCCGCTCGAAGGGCTCCACCATATTGGCCCCGCCGTCGAGCGGCCCCGGCTCCGTCGCCCGCAGCGTGACCGTGACGATCTCGTTATGGCCGTGGGGAATGGCGCATTTTTCGGACAGGCCCGCGATCAGGCGATGCGCCATGGCATAGCGGCGGCTGAAGACGAGGCTGAACATGGGCTCCATTTCCCGGGGGTTCCCGAGCGCCTAACGCCCGGCCGGGAAAAGGTCAAACAAAGCCGGGGGCGGGCATGGCTGGCCTGCCCCTCGGGCGCGTCGGCGGCAGCCCCTCAGGGGTAGCCTTCCTGCTTGGCGAGGCGCAGCAGATACTGGCCATAGGAGGTCTTGGCGAAGAGTTTGCCCCGCGCCTCGAGCTGCTGCACGTCGATGAAGCCGTTGATGAAGGCGATTTCTTCCAGGCAGGCGATCGGCAGGCCCTGGCGCTGCTGGATGGCGCGGACGAATTCGCCCGCATCGAGCAGGCTGTCATGCGTGCCGGTATCGAGCCAGGCATAGCCGCGGCCCAGCCGCTCCACATGCAGCCTGCCATCCTCCAGATACCGCTGATTGACGTCGGTGATCTCCAGCTCGCCCCGGGCGGAGGGCTTAATGTCGGCCGCGATGTCCAGCACGGTATTGTCGTAGAAATAGAGGCCGGTAACCGCCCAGTTGGAGCGCGGCTGGGGCGGCTTTTCGACGATGGAGAGGGCCTTGCCCGTCTTGTCGAATTCCACCACGCCATAGCGCTCCGGGTCCTCGACGTAATAGGCGAAGACGGTCGCGCAATCCTTGCGCTCGCGGGCCTGGCGCAGCATCGCGGACATGCCGTCGCCGTAGAAGATATTGTCGCCCAGCACGAGGGCGACGCTGTCATCGCCCACGAAATCCCGCCCGATGACGAAGGCCTGTGCCAGCCCGTCGGGGCTCGGCTGCACGGCATAGGAGAAGCTGATGCCGTATTGGCTGCCATCGCCCAGCAGGCGCTTGTAATTCTCCATGTATTCCGGCGAGGAGATCACCAGGATTTCCTTGATGCCCGCCAGCATCAGCACCGAGATCGGGTAATAGACCATCGGCTTGTCATAGACGGGCAGCAGCTGCTTGTTCACCGCCAGCGTCGCGGGGTGGAGCCGGGTGCCGGAACCGCCGGCCAGAACGATGCCCTTCATGCGCTGCGTGACCCTTCGGCGGATGAGTTGGAGGCCTGGATGAGAGCGTCGATGGTCTCGCCGGTCGCTTCCTGCCAGGGGCGGGGCGCGATGCCGAAATCCCGTGTCAGGCTCGCGGTATCGAGCACGGAATAGGCGGGGCGGCGGGCGGGGGTCGGGTAATCGCTGGTCGCGATGGCCTTCACCGCGGGCGTCTTGAGCCTGGCGGCGGCGGCGCGGGCGAAGATATGCGCGGCGAAGCCGTGCCAGGTGGTCTGCCCGGCATTGGTGAAGTGATAGATGCCCGTGGGTGCCTCGGCATCGGCCAGCAGGTGTTGGGTGATGGCGGCGAGCGCCGCCGCGATATCGGTTGCGCTGGTCGGGCTGCCATGCTGGTCGGCCACCACGCCCAGACTGTCCCGCGTCGCGCCGAGGCGGAGCATGGTCTTGGCGAAATTGGCGCGATGCGGGCTCACCACCCAGGCCGTGCGAAGCACGACAGAGCGGGGATTGCCGCTCCGCACCGCCAGCTCGCCCGCCGCCTTGCTGGCGCCATAGACGCCGATGGGCGCGATGGCGTCACCGGGGAGATAGGGCCGGGTGCCGCTGCCGTCGAAGACATAATCGGTTGAGACATGGACCAGCGGGATACCGGCCGCCTTGGTCGCCTGGGCCAGCAGGGCGGGGCCTAGGGCATTGATGGCGAAGGCCTCGCCGATCTCGCTCTCGGCCTTGTCCACGGCGGTATAGGCTGCCGGGTTGATCACCGCCGCCCAATGGCGGCTCGCCATGACGGCCGCCACGCTTTCGGGCTTCGTGATGTCCAGCTCCGCGCGGCTGGGCGCGTGGAGCGTGACGCCCTGCGGCCAGGCATGGGCCAGCAACTCCAGCCCGACCTGCCCAGCGCCGCCGGTGACGAGGATATCGGCCATGCTCAGCCCGCCAGGCCCAGGCGCTGCCCGGCATAGCTGCGCTGGGCGATGCCGCGCCACCAAGCCTCGTTCTCGAGATACCAGGTGACGGTGCGGCGGATGCCCGTCTCGAAGCTCTCCTTCGGCTCCCAGCCGAGTTCGTTCTTCAGTTTTGTGGCGTCGATCGCGTAGCGCATGTCGTGGCCGGGGCGGTCAGCGACATAGGTGATCTGCTCGGCATAGGAGCGGCCGTCATGGCGGGGGCGGACTTCGTCCAGCAGGGCGCAGATGGCCTGGACCACCTCGATATTCCGCCGCTCCGCATTGCCGCCGACATTATAGGTCTCGCCCGGTACGCCCTTCTCGAAGACGGTCTGCAACGCGCGGGCATGGTCCTCGACGAAGAGCCAGTCGCGCACGTTCAGCCCCTGGCCATAGACCGGCAGGGGCGCGCCATCGAGCGCCTTGATGATCACCAGCGGGATCAGCTTCTCGGGGAAGTGGTAGGGGCCGTAATTGTTCGAGCAATTGGTGATCAGCGTCGGCAGGCCATAGGTATGGTGCCAGGCGCTGACGAGATGGTCCGACCCGGCCTTGGAAGCCGAATAGGGCGAGCGCGGATCATAGGGCGTCGTCTCGGTGAAGAGCCCCTCGTCGCCCAGCGAGCCATAGACCTCGTCGGTGGAGATATGATGGAAGCGGAAGCTTTCCTGCCGGTCCGCCGACAGCTCGCGCCAATGCTTCAGGGCCGCCTGGAGCATGGTGAAAGTGCCGACGACATTGGTCTGGATGAAGGCGCCGGGCCCGTCGATCGAACGATCCACATGGCTTTCGGCCGCCAGATGGCAGACCACGTCGGGGTCAAAGCGCGGGAAGAGATCGGCCAGCAGCGCCGCGTCGCAGATATCGCCCTGGACGAAACTGTAGCGCCGCGACCGGGAGACGGGCTCCAGCGAGGTCAGCGTGCCGGCATAGGTCAGCTTGTCGAGGTTGAGCACGCTATGCGGGCTCTCCTGGATCAGCCGGCGCACCAGGGCCGAGCCGATGAAGCCGGCACCGCCGGTGACCAGGATCTTCAGGGGGCGGTTTTCCATCGGGCGCGGCTCCTCAGGGCACGATGGCGGCGCTCAGCGCCTCCAGGGGGGTGCCGTCATACTCGAAGGGGCTGTTGAAGTCCTTCAGGCGCGGCAGGCTGGTATCCTTGCCCGAGAGGGTCGGGCTGGAGAAGGGCAGGGGCCAGACGACGTTCACATCCGGGTCGTCCCAGCGGATGCCGCTGTCGCATTCCGGCGCATAGCGCGCGGAGACCTTGTAGACGACCTCGGTATCGGGCTCGAGCGTCACGAAGCCATGGGCGAAGCCGACGGGCACGAAAAGCTGCTCGCCGCTATCGGCCGAGAGGGTGCAGCCCTGCCATTTGCCATAGGTGGGCGAGCCCTTCCGGACATCCACCGCCACGTCGAAAATCCGCCCCCGCACGCAGCGCACCAGCTTGTGCTGGGCAAAGGGCGGCAGCTGGAAATGCAGGCCGCGCAGGGTGCCGGGCAGGCGGGAGAGGGAGTGGTTGTCCTGGACGAAGTCGGTATCGATGCCAGCGGCGGCGAATTTCTCGCGATTCCAGGTCTCGGTGAACCAGCCGCGATCGTCACCGAACCGCTTGGTGCGGATGATCTTTACCGGGTTCTTCGACATGCTGGCCCTCTCCGCCGCCTGCCGCCGAACAAGGCGGGGCGGGCTTATTCAACCTCATCGGGGCCGCATAATAGAAGCTGCGTGGCGCAAAGGTAATTCGAAATATATTTCCGGGGTCGATTTGAGAAAGCCTGACTTAAACGGGCCTGCGGCTTGAGTAAAAGCCCCGGGCCCGGCCGGTCATTCGGTTTTCAGCTTCATCTCGAAGATGAAGACGCCCAGGTCGCGCAGATCGCCGTTCAGCACATAGTCGGCGATGCGGATCGTCTTGGTCACGCCGAGCGACATCACGACATTCGAGGTATCCACGCTCGCCAGCGGGATCTCCATCGTGAAGCGATCATTGTTGGTGACGAAATGCGTCGCCACGATCTCGTCGTTCATGGTGATGGTGATGGTCTGCGGGCCCAGCCACTCGGTGGAGGCGACCCGGACGGAGAGCTGCAGGACGGCATTGGCCTGCATATCCGGCGCCACGCCGAAATACAGCGTCGAGCGGGGGGTGGAAGACCAGATGCCCTCCATCTCCACGTCATGCCAGCCTTCGACGAAGATGCCCTTTTCGGCCAGGTCGGCGACCGACAGCGGCTCGGCGCCGAGGATGGCCGTGGGCGCCGTCTGGCGCGGCTGCAGCGTATCGATCTGCGAGGCCATGCCGAAGAGGTTGCCGATGAGGTCGCGCGGCAGGCGGCGCTGCTGGAATTCCTCGCTGCCCAGCATGCCGTGGATGAAGTCCGTCGGCCGGCTCTGCACGTCGTCGCGCACGCAGCGCTCCACCTCGTCCGGCCCCGGCACGCGGCCGAGAATGGCGCGATAGCAGATATGAACGAAGAGCTCGGGCTGCAGGGCCGCGATGACGCTGATGGCCAGCGGATCGTTCTCGAAATCCAACTCGCCGAGCAGGATGCCCATCTCCGTCTTGCAGCGCAGATGGAAGAACTGGATGCGGCCGAAGGCGAGGGGAATGCGCGAACGCGGCTGGCCGCGCAGGATGGCCGCGGCCTTGAGCCGGCCCTGCGGCGAGAAGCTCTGCTGGAAAACCGCCAGGCTGAGATACTGGATCAGCTCCACGCCCCGCAGCTTGTTCAGGCCGCTGAAACGCAGGCCATTGCCGGGATGCACGAACCAGGGCGGCGTCGGCTGCTCGGGCAGCATATTGCCCATCGTCGGCTTCAGCCAGTTGAGCGGGCCGTATTCGCCGGACTGGACCGGCAGGGCCACGCGCTCCTTGTAGCCGGCGTCGCTGACGAAATCGAGGAACTGGCAGGCATAGGCATCGGCCGTGCGCGCCTGCCCGTAGCGGAGCGCGGCCTCGGCGAATTGCGTGCGCGCCTCGGCATCGAGCGCCAGATGCTCCATGGCGGCGCGGAGCGCGTCGGAGGTCGCGAGGTCATGGATCTTATAGACCGTGTCCTCCGGCATCTCGCTGTAGCAGCCGCTGTCATAGACGATGACGGGCGCACCGCAGGCGAGCTGCTCGGCGAGCGAGCCCGATGCGCTTTCCGTATTCGGATAGCGGACGTTGACGAAGACGTCGGTCTGCGACTTGAGCCGGAAAAGCTCCTGCTCGGTCACGTTCAGATGGAAGCTGATGAGATGGTCGAGCCCCGCTTCCTTCACGAGAAGCTGCAGGTGATCGACATACTCACGGCCGCTCGCGCCGCCTACGATCATCAGCCGCGCATTGGCCTGCAACGCGGGTGAATCGCGGAAAGCCTCGATGCAGTAATGGATGTGCTTGGCCGTGCCGATATGGCCGACGACACCGAAATTGATCGGGTCTTCCGGCTGGCGGCCGACGCGCGGAGCGGCGGGCTTCTTGTCCGAAGGGAGGAAGAGCTTCAGCTGCGGGCGATCGCTGATGGTCGCGACGAAATCGGCCGCGAATTGTGAATGCACGATGATCGCCTGCGCCTTGGCCAGGAAGGGCTCCAGCAGCGGAAAGCTGGAGGCGTAGGGCGTATCCCAGGGCGCGTAGCGCGTGGTGCGGTCGTTCAGCGTGATGCGGGCATTCTCGAGCAGTTCGAGCGCCGTGACGCCGTAGTGCTCGGCCATCATCTCGACATAGCGGCCGGGCTTGCGCGCCTTCTCGAAGATCATCCAGGCCAGGTAATGCTGCATGACCATGTCATGCACCACGATCACGCCGCCCCGTTCGAGGGCGATCTTGTTGATGTGGTAGTGGTTTTCCTGGTTGTTGCCGATATTCAGGATGTTCACGTCGAACATCGACAGCAACTCGGGGTCGAAATTGTCGTCCAGCATGAAGCGCGGCGCGGCCGAGCGATAGGTCGGGCCGTTGGGCTGCACGAAAAGGGCGACGTCGGCATCGTATTCCGGCGCGCGGCGATGCATCGCATCGACGATGCAGAGGGAATGCGCGCCGATGTCGGAATAGGGCCCGAGGGGGGTGAGCCAGGCGATCTTACGCATCGAACGAACCCTTCCGCGAGGATCGGCCAATCAGGAGAGAGATCATGGTCAGTTGGCCTCGCGCCAGGACGTGCGGCTGGCCATCAGAGGCTCGACGAACAGTTTCTGGAACTGCGTCTGATAGGCATCGACCTCGCGCGTCGCATTGCGCACCAGATTCTGCGACCAGGCCTTGTCTAGCAGCACGGCCTTGATGACCGGGCCGAGCGAGGCCATGGAGGACGAGCGGACGATGTTGATGTCGTTCAGATATTGCGGCGTGCGCCAGGGCAGGGCGATGCCGCTGTCGGCCTGGGCCAGCGCGTCATCGAAGACGATGCAGGGCGCGCGCATGTTCATGCTGTCGATCAGCCGGCCAGCGGAGATGGCCTCGGGCGGATGGCCGATATGAAGATGGGCATCGGCGCGCAGCAGGTTCCCGTCCATCCAGGCGCTCTGCGGCGCGGGCGCGGTATGGAGGTTCTGGATCACGCTGATCTCGATATTCGGCCGGATCGCGCGGATGCTTTGTGTGATGCCGTCGAGATAGTGGTCGGCCAGCGTCTTGCTGTTGACGATGACGACAACGCGCGAACGGTTAGTGATGGGGATGCTCGCGAAATGGGGCAGCGGCGCGGGCAGGAGCGCCACCTCCCGGTTCAGGACGCCGCGGAAGAAGGACCAGGGGCGAAGATCGAAAGCCACGATACGGCCGATCTGCGCCGCATGATCCAACTCGGCTTCCGTCCATTCCCGGGCATTGAGGCCGAGAGAGCCATCGAGCGCGAAGAGCATCGAGGTGCAGCCGGGAACGCGGCCGAACTCGAGATCGAGACAGATGCCGTCGAAGGCCATGAAGGAAGCGGAGAGCGCCTCGCGGAAGGCGATATGCCCGGCTTCCTGATAAGGCGTCACTTCAAGGCACTCAGAGACGAGGTTCGTCTTGAGAAGAGCGCTCCTGAGAGCAAAGACGGTGTAGGAATGGTCGCTCTTCTGTCCATCGAAGAACAGGCCAACCTTCATGTCTTTCATCTTATTCTCCTGAACCCGCCGCGACCCTACTCACTCGGCGGCGGGGCTCAATACGGCAATCGACTGACGAAGGCTTCCATGGCGGGGTTACACTGCCGTGATCGCGCTCGTATCCGCCAGAACCTGCTTGGCCATGCGGCCCAGACAAGCCTTCGCCTCCGCCTTCCATTCGGCAGCAACGCCAGCGATCTTGCTCTGTAGCGCCGCATCGCGATCACGCTGGAGCAGATCCAGTAACTTGTCGGAGTGCTGGTGGCCCTCATAGGTCAGATCGGAAAGCCCGGCATCGGCCATCAGATCCACCGTCTTGCGCGTACTGCCAAGATTGATCGCCAACATGCCGTTCATCATGCCGAAGACGAGCCCGTGATACTTCATGCTGACTACGGCGCCCTGAGTACGGGACATGACCGAGATCAGGTCGGCAGGCTCAACATAACGTTCGATCAGGCAGACGCGTTCACGATGATGCATCAGCTTGAGCACGTCGGCAGCGAACACATAATCTCGGGCGGAGTGCCAGACGCTGAGCGAAGGGATGATGACATCATAGGTATTGACGGCAACGTCGAGAACCTTGGCCAGACGCTCCTTGAGCATGTGGATCTTCTCGAAACGCTTGATATTGTCTTTGCCGTAACGCACCCAGTAATCGTGCGAGAGGAAGACGAAGAGCTTGCGGCGCTCGCGCGAAAAGCCGATGGGCGGCAGGATCGCGAGAGAGATGAGCTTGTCCAGCGTCATCTGACTAGTGGGCGAGAGGCTGAAGACAATGTCCGGCGTGAACTCCGCCTCGTAACCGGCCTCGCGAGCGACTTCGACGTCCCGCTTGCTGCGCAGATAAAGGCAACGCAGGCGATCCTTGAGCGGGTCCATCAGTTTGATATCGCCGGCGCCGTAGGGCAGCGAACAACCCATGGCGTAGATATTCTCGACCTGGGTCAGATGGCGAACGAAGTAATGATTGAAAATCGCTCCGCCGCCGAAGACGGCGGCGGGAACGCTGACACCGGGCTCGAAACTCTTCACGAAACGATGCGGGCGATTTGAAAGCGCGGAAGAAAATGCGAGGCGAAAAGCCTCGTCGCCAGCATTGTTGTGACCATAGTAGCCGAGAATGGGAATGGTATACGACATTCACAGGCCTTCGCTGCCGATTAAACCGACAGTACTATAAACTCCCTAAAGCCGTCGGCCTAGCCTCAACCGTCTCATGCGGCATAACTTGCGTTGGGTAAATCTTCGGTGCTGACCAAGACCTGAGTTAGATTTTCATTGAGGCAGGATCATGCATCGCCTCAGTCACCATCTTCACGAAAACGTCAGCTTCCGAGGCGGCCAGCTCATACATCCGGTTGCGACGCTCATCGAGGGCCGAACGCGTTTCGGGTGTCTCAGCCCGCTTCACTGCGCCCATCATCGTTTCGTAGGCGAAGGAGTAAGGCTGCACGCCGAGATTCGTGAAATCGAGCTGGTCGCAGATCAGCTTCGTCTTTCGCGTGAGGCCGATATTCACGAAGGGAACGCCCGCCGCCGCGGCGAAGACGAGGCCGTGGAACTTCATGCTCACGACCAAGTCCATATTCGCGATCAGCGCGCCGACTTCTAGCGGCGTCAGCGGCTCGTCGAAGACCTTCACCGAGGCCTGCTGCTTCATGTTGCCGACGACGTCGTAGAGATAGCCGAGGTCGTAGTCGTTACGGTCGGTGGAGAAGGGAATGCCGTAGATATCGTAGAACTTGGCCAATTCGTCGGTGACCACGGCCAGCATGAGGCGCATGTACTGCGCATAGAAATACTCAATGAAGTTGCCGTTGCGCGCCGAGGCCTGCGTGGCCGTGTTCGAGACGATCAGCGCCAGGCTCTTGCGCTTCTTCAACAGCTTCGGCTGCATCGAGGGCGCGAGCTTCTCGACTTCGGGACGCAGGTTGAAGACGATGTCCGGCGTGAAGCGCGCATTGTTGACGCCCTGCTCACGGAGGATGGCCACGTCGCCTTCGTTTCGGAGCCAGATGCCCTTGATGCGATCTTTCTCGGCCACGATCGCCTGCACCTGGTCAGGAGAGCCGAGGCCAACGCCATAGACGAAGAACTTCCGGTTCTTCGGAATGGAGCGCAGGTAATAGGGGAGAAAGACGTCACCGCCACCCAAAACATAGACGGCCTCATCGTCGTCGGAAGGCTCTGCGTCCACATCTGTGACCCATTCCAAGTCCTGGCCTGGAAAGAGAAGGCGATGCACGTCTTTAAACGCTTCGTCGCCGCAGTTACCCCGTCCATACCATCCAACGAACTTGATACGTTTCACGTTTGGTCTCCGGCAACCGTTATCGAGGCCCATACTGGCTTCGCCAGAATAAAGATAATGGCCGCTGCGGTTACCGGCAAGTGCTGCTTTTTGTGGAAATTTTCAACAAATACAGAGGTGTATCCGGTACTCACATTTTCTTTGGGGCGGCATGTTTCACTATAGCTGCCGTTCTATTGTTAAACTGTTGCGAGGCGTTTCGTAACTGGACTGCCAATTTGTTTTTATATCGAATTAATCTGTGTCCAATATAGATTATTATTATGCAAACAAGGCGCGCCCACCCGCAGGGGTGGGCGGCGCTCGCTGGGGTCGAAAATCAGCGGCGGCGGCGGCCGCCGTCGCTGCCGGCAATTTCCAGAGTCCCTTCCGGGGCGCCCGCCTCGAGGCCGACGTAACTCTGGATGGTCTTCCGGAACTTCACCAGTTCCTCGTAACTGGAGAGAGCCAGATCGGCTACGCGTTGCCGCGCATTCGGCGTGACCGAATTCGCCACGGCAGCCAGGAAGCGATCCTTCGTGAAGCTAAACGGATCAAGCGAGAGATCTTTCAGGCCTCCCTCCTCGAAGAGCTTCTGATGCTTACGGCCCGTACCGATGTTGACGCAGGCGCGCTCCGTCAGCAGGCCGTAGATATTGCCATGCAGTTTCATCGAAAAAACATGCTCTGCCTTGCGGAAGACGCTGATGGCTTGGCCTGGCGTCAGCTCCTCGCGAATTTCGACGACCTGCGACCGGTTCTTCATGCGGCGCGCCACCTCGAAATGAATCCGAGCGTCCTGATGATTCGCATAAACCGATAGTGGGAAGAAGACGACGTGCATGTAGCGGGAGAGGTGATCCAGAGCGGCAGCCATTTCCCATTTCATATACTCGAGATAGGCGCATAGCCGCGGGTCCTGGATTTCGTATCGGCTGTTATAGTGGTCCGTGAGGCACACGATTGCCGTGGGCTTCCCGCCCTTATGCACGACCTTGTCCAGGATATGCGCCGGCAGTTCTTCGTCGTGATGGCGCAGGCTGAACACGATGTCGGGCACATAATCGCTCTTCATCCCTGCCGCGCGGGTCAGGTCCACGTCGATGCGGTTGCGGTACCAGGCGTGCTGCAGATCGTCGCCATGCTCACGAAGGGCGCGGATGGAGGCCTCCTCATACTTGAGGCCCACGCCGACCATCGAGAAAGGTGTGCCTCTCGGGATCCAATCCAGGAAGAAAGGAGCGACGACATCTCCTCCACCCAGGATCACGGGGCGGCCCTTGATGTCCTCTGGCTTTAGTTGGGAACTCCGGAGCTCGATGTTCTCCGCGCCGAAAAGCCATTCATGAGCGAGCTTGAATGCTTCGTCGCCGGAATTGCCGCGGCCGAAATAGCCCAGGCAGATGACTTTGCTCATCGTGTTCTCCTCAGCAGGCGAAGATTTTGCTGGCGCTGGCGAAGATCGCGCTGGCGGCTTTCTTGTTCGCCTCGACGAGCTTCGGGTCGACCTTCCAGTCGTTCAGTGCCTCGAAGCGACGGCGCAGCGTTTCGGCGCAGAAGGTGTAGGGCTCGAGATAGCCTGGCCCCAGCAGGGCTGCGTCCGGATCTTCCGAGGCGTAGCTGTCGGACAGGAAGGCGACCTGTTTGCCTAGGCCGCGTGCCAGAAGGGCCAAGTTCCGATCGTCCGTAATGAAGCGATGGGCGTTCGAAACCATCGACGCGAGTTCGTCGTATTTTTCGATCTTGTGAAGATAGGTGCTATGGGTCCGACGGATGCGGAGGGACAGATCCTGCGCGTCATATTCGGCATCGGGCGTATCTGCCCAACTCAGGATATGTACGTTGAAGTTCGTCACATTGTCGTCGAGATAGCTCGATAGCTCCCACTTCACGAAGTCATGGTAGCTGACGAAGCGCTGCTGCGACGGCTCGTTGGTGAAGCGCAGAGGGGAGAGCAGCACGGCGATGCGACGGCTTTTTCCCTTATGCTCGCCTGCGCGGAAGCTCTCCTTGAAGCCCGCGGGAGTCTGGAGCGCGAAGCTCGCGGGGTTCGGCAGCCGCGGCAGCGCAGCGACATTGCTCACGCCCAGCATCTTGGATGGGCCCTCGATATCGGGGCCGCCGGCCGGCATGAAGGCGCCCAGCCGCTTGGTTGGGGCCGCCGGCTTGCAGAGCAGAACCTTGACGTCGGCCTCGCTGCCCAGCTTATCTGCCGCCGACTGTATGTTGGGCAGCATGGAAAATTCGAGGTTGAGGGGGAAGAGATCTGGATTTCCCTTCCGGAGGTTCTTCATACCCTCCGACCAGATCTTGCCAACGATACGTGCTGGCTTGGTGGCAGCGTAACCATACGCCTTCATCGGCAGACTCCTGTCTCGGAGGTCTAGATCATGTGCTGGCGAAGCCGCTTCGGTGAGCCTCGCCAACTGCTCTGCCTCGGACGTTAATGAATGGCGCTCCTCTATGCAAAGGTGCACTGCACCATAGAGCAATCATTAGCGAATTGAGATTTCCTATACTAAAAAGTTCGATTAACGCGGGATGTTCAATAAAGTGATTTGCCCGGCAAGATTACATATTTATTTATTGAATTTCTATAAAGAAACAATTTCATATTACTTCTTCGAAATTAAATAAAAACTTTATGTGATTTTTAAACTTTAATCTCTTTCGGGCGTTTTGCACCGCCACGCGCAGGGCAAAAAAAAGGCGGCAACCCGAAGGTGCCGCCAAGTTTAGGGAGGAAACGTCCAAGAAAGAGCGAACTCGGCAATGCCGCATTCGCTGAAGTCTATGTACCCCGGAGTTAGTTCGTATGCAAGTGATTTATCGCACTGCACCACGAAAAAATTCCGACGGGTCCGGCAGGTCGGAAAAAGCGCGGTGAAATCAGGCCATTGCCTGGATCCCAGCTTTTCCGCCCATCGGGCCGTCCATTCCACATGGGCTTTTCGGGGCCGGGCGCAATGGGCTGGGGGGGGCACCTTCCGTCTCCCGGCGCGCGGCTTCCCAGGGGCCTCGGGCCGGGCTTATTCTCCCCGGCATGAACGCGATCCTTCCCAAGCTTTCCCACGCCGAGCGACTGGACCGTCTGGCCCAGGTCGCGGTGCATGTCGGCCTCGGGCTCAAGCCCGGGCAGGAGCTGGTCATGACGGCGCCCATCGAGGCGTTGCCGCTGGCCCGCCGCATCACCGAACACGCCTATAAGGCCGGCGCCAGCATCGTCACGACCATCTTCGCCGATGATGAATCCACGCTCGCGCGCTATCGCTTCGCCCGCGACGAGACCTTCGACGCCGCCCCGGCCTGGCTCTTCGACGGCATGGCCGCCGCCTATAAGTCGGGTGCGGCCCGGCTCGCCATTTCGGGCGACAACCCGAACCTGCTCTCCGAGCAGGACCCGGCGAAGGTCGCCCGCGCCAATCGGGCCCGCAGCAAGGCCTATCTGCCGGCCATGCAGCATATCGTGGGCTTTGACATCAACTGGACCATCGTCTCCGCCGCCACCCCGGCCTGGGCCAAGGCCGTCTTCCCCGATCTGGCGGAGGAGGAAGCGGTGGCGAAGCTGTGGGACGCGATTTTCGCTGCCTCCCGCGTGGATACGCCGGACCCGATCGCGGCCTGGAAGCAGCATGACGAGACGCTGCACAGCCGCGCAACCTACCTGAATACCCGCCGCTATTCGGCGCTCCATTTCAAGGGGCCGGGCACGGATCTGAAGGTCGGCCTGGCCGATGACCATGAATGGGCTGGCGGCGCGACGGTCGCCAAGAATGGCGTGCAGTGCAACGCCAATATCCCGACCGAAGAGGTCTTCACCACGCCGCATAAGGACCGGGTGGAGGGCTTCGTCAGCAGCACCAAGCCGCTCTCCTACCAAGGCACGCTGATTCAGGACATCAAGGTCCGCTTTGAGGCCGGCCGGATCGCCGAGGCCGATGCCCGCACCGGCGCCGATGTGCTCAAGCGCGTGCTGGAAACCGACGAGGGCGCGGCCCGGCTCGGCGAGGTCTCGATCGTGACCCATTCCTCGCCCATCTCGGCGAGCGGGCTGCTCTTCTACAACACCCTCTATGACGAGAACGCGGCCTGCCACATCGCGCTCGGCCAGTGCTACCAGAAGTGCTTCATCAACGGTGCCTCGCTCACCGAGGAAGAGGTCACGGCCAAGGGTGGCAACAAGAGCCTCATCCATATCGACTGGATGATCGGCTCCGGCCGGATCGACGTCGATGGGCTTCTCCCCGACGGCACGGCCGAGCCGGTGCTTCGCCAGGGCGAATGGGTCGCCGGCGGCTGAGATGACGAGCCTCGCCGGGCGCCGCTTTCTGCTGGCCCCCGGCCTGGCCGGCGAACTTTACCGCGCCATGCGGCGCCTGGGCGTGGATTACATGCACTCTCAGGCTGAGTGGCTGAAGGCGCAGGGCGCGGCGGTCGAGATCATGCCCTGCCAGAGCGGGGCGGCCATCTGCGTCAATGCCGATGCCATCGAGGCGGCGCTGTGCGAGGCCCCGGCCACGATCATCGCTCATAGCAAAGGTGGGCTCGAGACGCTGGAGGCGCTGCTCCGCCCGGCCGCCGCGGCCCGCTGCGAGGGGTTCATCGCCTTTCAATCCCCCTTCGGTGGCTCCCCCATCGCCGATCTTCTCATCGCCCGCCCGCCACTGCATGGCGCCGCGCGGCGCCTTGGCCAATGGCTCGGCATTGGCGATGGGGCGGGGCTGATCGACCTGACCTGCGCCAGCCGCGCGGCCTGGATGGCCGATCATGCCGAGGGTATCGCCGCCCTGGTGGCGAGCGTGCCCGTGGTCACCGTCGCCTCCATCCTGCCGGAGGAGCGGCGCGGGCCCGATCGCCGCTATCGCCCCCTGGCCGCCTGGATCGAGCGCCACGGCCATGGCCCCAATGACGGGCTGGTCACGGTCGAATCCGCCCTGATCCCCGGCGCTCGCTACTGGATTGCCGAGGCGGGCCATCGCGGCCTCGTCGCCAGCGGGGAGGGGAGGGACCCTATCGGTGCGCTGCGCCATGCCCTCTCTCTCCTGGAAGCCCCCCTGGACAGTGCCGGTTGATGGTCGCAGCCTGATGCGAAAGAGCCCCCTGGTTCACCCCTCGGGCTGCATTGCGGAGCGACCATGACGACCTTCTTCCCCCTCGCCCTGCCCGGCGGCAGCGTCCCTCGCGCCAAGGGCTTCATCGAGCGGCCCGATTGCCGGGTCTATTATGAGGTGACGGGGAAGGGCCCCGTGCTGGTCTTCGCCCATGGGCTCGGCGGCAATCATCTCTCCTGGTGGCAGCAGGTCGGGCATTTCGCCGGGCGCTATACCTGCGTGACCTTCAGCCATCGCGGCTTCGCCCCCTCGACCGCGCCTTTCGAAGGGCCGGACCCGGCGGAATTCGCCGCCGACCTCGCCGCCCTGCTGGATGGGCTGCATCTCGACGCCCCGGTCTTCATCGGCCAGTCCATGGGCGGCTGGACGGGGATCGACTTCGCCCTCGCCCATCCCGGCCGGCTGAAGGGGCTGGTGCTCTCCGCCACTTCCGGCGCCATCGACCCGCGCCAGCTCGACCCGGCCGGTCAGGCGGCGCTCGCGGCCTGGCAGGCGAAGATCGAGCCGCTTTCGGCCGAGAACCAGGCAATGGGCGTCCATCCCGCCGTCGGCAAGCGCGGCGCGATGGAACAGCCCGCCATGCATTTCCTCTACCGTGCCGTGGATGAGCTGAGCGTCACGCTCGACAAGAGCGCGATGCGGCAGAAGCTCTTCGGCGGGCGCGACAAGCCCCCCTCGCTCCTCTCGCGGATCGAGACGCCGACGCTCTGGCTCACCGGGGCCGAGGATGTGGTCTTCCCCTCGCCGGTGGCGCCGATCATGGCGGGGCTCATGCCCAAGGCGCGGCATCTGGAATTCCCCGAGGCCGGCCATTCCGCCTATTTCGAACGCCCGGCCGACTTCAACGCGGCGCTGGAGGAATTTCTCGCCGAACTGGGGCACTGATCGCCCCATTTAACGATGGGGTGAAAGTTTCGTCGTAAATCACGTTGATCGTTAGCGTGAATATGCTATCCCTCGTGGCGAAGCACGCCACGCGGGAAGTCATGTCGCTGCCCAAGCCAAATCCGGTCGGGATATCGTCGCAGGCCAAGGAAGGTCTTGCGGCAGGATTCCTGGATTCGCGCTTCACCGCCGTGCAATCCATTGAAAATGAGGGCTTCCTGGTGCGCCTCCACCCGTTCGCCGGGCGGTTCACGGCCGGGCAGTATCTCTCGCTCGACGCACTTTCCCGCCGCCATGGTGGTGCCTCGCTGCGCCTGACGGCCGAGCAGGGTATCGAGATCCACGTTGAAGAAACGCATAATGCTGCGAGCAATCGCCTCTCGATAAACACGGCGCTGCGCGTGAATTTCGGCTTGGCCGGCCAAGCCGGGCGCCAGGTCTCGGTCACGCCCGCGCCGCGCGCCGATCTCCCGCATCGGCAATTGCACGAAGAGGCCGCCCGCCTCGCCGCGCTTCTGGCTGAGGGCGAGGAAAGCCCCGAGAGCGCCCCGCGCGTCGCCCTGATCCTGCCGGCGGATAACACGGCCGATGTGCTGGGTGCCGATCTCGGCTTCATCGCCCTGGTCGAAGCCGCCGAGATCCGCGGCTGGCAGGTGGTGGCGGGCGGTGGCGAAGGCCGTCTCGCGCAGCCGCTCTGCCGCATCGGCGCCGGGGAGGCGCCGGAACTGCTGTGCACCATGCTGCGTCTCGCCCGTGCTCACGGCGGGATCGGGCCGATGATCGAAGCGCGGGGCCTGCCCTGGCTGCTGGTGCGTCTATCGGCGCTTTTCGGGCGCGTCCTCGCCGGACCGGGCTCGCGCCTGCCGCTGCGCCTGCCGGAGCTTCTCGGGTGGCACGCCCAGGGCGATGGCCTTGCCTGGCTCGGCCTGCCCATCGCCGGCGGCCTGATCGAGGATGGTGAAGCCAAGCTCGCCACGGCGCTCCGCATCCTCGTCGCGCGATTCGGCGCCAGCCCCATCGTCACCCCGCAGCGTCATCTCCTCCTCGCCGACCTGCCGGAGGCGTCACGCCCGGCGATCGAGGCGCTGCTGCGCGAGCATGGCGTGCGCCTGGCCGCCGCGCTCTCGCCCCTGCGCCGCTGGGCCACGGCCGAGCCGCGCCATGAACCCGTTATCGAGGCGGTGGAACTCCACCTCGAACGCCTCGGCCTGGCCGATGAGCGCATCGCGCTGCGCTTCGCCGACCGCCCGCTCGCCGGGGATATCGTGCTCACGCCCGGCGCCGAGGGCCGGCATCTGCTGCATCTCGGCGGCGATTTCGGCGGCATGCGCCTCTGCTTCCCCATCGCCGAGACGGCCGATGTGGCGCGCGATCTGGCGCCGATCCTCGCGGCCTGGAAGCGCGAGCGCGGCTTCGGCGAGAGTTTCGGCGATTTCTGCCATCGCCGGGGTGCCGAGGCGCTGCGCGCTCTGCTCCCGGGCGGCGCATCGCGTCACGGGTCCCGATGTCACTCGGGCGACGACCGCGCCTTCGCCTGACCCCGTCCCCCCGCTGCCCGGATCGCCCCCATGACCGTCTCCCGCCGCGCCTTTCTCGGCGCCGCCACTCTCGCCCTGCCGCTGCTCCCCACCCGTCGCGCCGCCGCCCAGGCCTGGCCGGCCGAGCGGCCGCTGCGCCTCATCGTTCCCGTCGCCGCCGGCGGCAGCCAGGATGTGGTGGCCCGGCTTTACGCCAGGGGCATTTCGGAGGTGATCGGCCAGACCGTGCAGGTCGAGAACCTGCCGGGCGGCGGCTCCAATATCGGCTATGAGGCCGCGGCCAAGGCGAAGCCGGACGGCTATACGCTGCTCGCCGGGTCCGACACGCTCTCCATCAATGCCGGCCTCTATTCCCGCCTGGGCTATGACCCGCTGGGCTTCGTGCCGGTGCTGCGCTCGGTGAAGGTGCCGCAGGCTTTCGTGGTGAAGGCCGACCACCCGGCCAGGACCTTCGGCGACTGGCTCGAGATCGCCCGCAAGGACGGCGCGGCCGTGGGCACGCCGGGCAATGGCAGCCTCGCGCATCTCCTGGGCGAGGTGATCCAGCAATCGAGCGAGACGCGTTGGACGCATGTGCCCTATCGCGGCGGCGCGCTCGCGGTGAATGACCTGCTGGGCGGCCACCTCCAGGGCGTGCTGATCAATATCGGCGCCATCACTGACCATGTCCGCGACGGGCGGCTTCGCGGCCTCTTCGTCAGCGGCGAGACGCGCAGCCCCGCCCTGGATGAGACGCCGACCCTGGCCGAGGCGGGGCTCACCGGCATCGCGGCCACGGGCTGGCACGGCCTCGTCCTGCCGCCGGGCAGCGACCCGGCCGTCGCGGCCAGGCTGAACGAGGCCGCGCGCCGTGCCCAGCGCCAGCCCGAGACCGCCCAGCGACTGGCCTCTCTCGGCGTCGAGCCGCAGGAGGAAGAGCCGGAGGCGCTGCGGGCCGTGATCCTCGCCGATGCGGAGCGCTGGGCCACCGTGATCCGCCGCGTCGGCGCCCGGCCCGATTGAGGGCGCCCGCGCCAATCCCTTCGGCGTCAACAAAGGATTCATGACTCCGTAGCGATGATGCCTCCGAGCTCGTCAGCAGCAGGAGGCTCTGCATGGTTCCGCCGTTTCACAAACGCCAGCTTCTGGTCATCGACCCGAGGGTGCGGGGCTGGCAGGAACTGGCGCTCGGCGCCCATCCGGGCGTCTCGGTGGTCATGCTGGAACCGGGGCGGGACGGTCTGGCCCAGATCCTCGAGGCGCTCGATGAGGTGGGGCCGGTCAGCGCCGTGCATCTGGTCGATGAGGGCCATCGCGGCCGCCTTCGCCTGGGCGCCACAAGGCTCGATTCCATCACCACCGGCAGTGTCGTGGAGCGGCTGGCGACGATCGGGCGCCGGATTCGCCCCGATGGCGCAGTGATCCTCTGGAGCGAGGCGCTCAGCGCCGATTCGGCCGGCTTCACCCTGCTCTCCCGCCTTGCCCGCGCCATTGGGCGTGATGTGGTCACGGCAGGCGAATTGCTGGGTGACCCGCTGGCCGAGCAGGATTGGATGGCGGTGGTGAATGGCCCGCTCTGCATCTGCCCGGCCGATGCGGTGCTGCCCGGCGCCCTGGCGCGTTTCCAGGCGCTGCATGCCGCGCCGCCGCCGCGCGAGAGAAGGGTCGTCCAGGCCGAGACGCGGTATGTCCCCTTCTGCTTCTGAGGGGCAGAGCCTGGAGGTTCACGCCCTGCTGCCGCTGGATTTCCGGCTCCCGTCGCGCCTTGCTGGGCTGCGGCTCGTGCCGGGGCGGCGGATCGCGGCGCTGGTCGGCATCGACCACGCGCCCGAGGAAGAGACGCGGGAGGAGGCCTTGGCCCGGCACCGCGAGGTCTGCGCCGCCGTTTCCAAGCTCGGCGCCTGCATCCCCTTGCCCTGCGGCCTCGTCTTCCCCGCCGCGGCACCGCTCCACGCTTGGCTCTCCCAGCGCGAGACGGCCTTCGAGCGCGCGCTGGAGGATGTGGCGGGCTGCGAGGAATGGGTGGTGACGCTGGTCGAGAATGCCCAATCCCACGGTGCCTGGCTCGCCGCGCGCGATCCGGGGTTGGCGCGGATGGAGAGCGGGGCCGTCGACAAGGCCAAGCTCGGTCGGCTTGCCGCCGCGCAGGAAGCGGCGCGCCAGGCTCGGCGCGGCGTGATCGCGGCGCGGGTCGAGGGCGCGCTCTCTGCGCTGAGCAAGGCGGGATCGCGCGAGCGGCCGGCGGGGCAGGAAGGGGCCGGGCAGGCGGGGCGGCAGAGCTGGTCGGTGCTGGTGCCGGCCGAATCGGTGATGACACTTCGCTTGGCGCTGGCCGCCGAGGCGAAGGGGCTGGCGGGCACGGGCCTGCTGCTCGACATCGCCGAATCGCTGCCGGCCTATCGCTTCGCCCGCGGCGTCACCCACGACGCCTGAGCGGCGGGAGGCGGGGCGCACTCCCTTCTAGATCCTCCAACGAGACGGACAACAAAAAACCCGGCGAGACCGAAGTCTTGCCGGGTTTTGATTGGCTCCCTGAGTAGGACTCGAACCTACGACCGAGCGATTAACAGTCGCTTGCTCTACCAACTGAGCTATCAGGGATCAGCGGTGAGGCGCCTTCTAAGCAGTTTGAGGCGCCAAGAAAAGCCCCTTTTCGCATTGTTTCGATCCAGTTCTTGGATCGCTACCCCGCGAGAAGAACTGGAGGTCCGGAGCGGAATCGAACCGCTGTAGAGGGTTTTGCAGACCCTTGCCTGACCACTCGGCCACCGGACCACCCGGGAGTCGCGGCATCCCTTTCGGGTCACCGTGCTCCGGGCGCGCTGTATGGGTCGCAATGGCGGTGCGGTCAAGCACCCGATGGCGCGGCGGGCATTCTGGGCGGCCATGCGGCAGGCGAGGGGCAGTGGCGCCAGGCTTCCCGTTTTCCCGTGGCTGGGGCGGCCTCGCGGCCATGCCTTGCTGCTTGGCCCTGCGCGGGGGCGGATTTATAAGCGTCGCAACCGACTTGAATTGGAGCAGGCGTGATGGATTGGGCCGCAACCCGTAAGTGGATGGTCGATGGCCAGCTCCGGCCGAACAAGGTCACCAATGGCCGCCTCCTGGAGGCGATGCATGAGCTGCCGCGCGAGGATTTCGTGCCGGCTGCCTTCGCCGCGCGCGCCTATGCCGATGCGGATGTCCCGCTGATCGACGGCCGCGCCTTGGCCAAGCCGATGACCTTCGCGCGTCTGGTGCAGCTTGCCGATGTGAAGCCCGGCGAGAAGGTTCTGCTGGTGGGCGCCAATACCGGCTACGGCGCCGTCGTCCTCGCCCGGATGGGGGCCGTGGTGACGGCGCTGGAGAGCGATGCCGGCCTCTTGGCCATGGCTCGCGGCATGTTGGCGAAATTCCCCGAGATGGGCGTCACCCTGGCGCAAGGGCCGCTGACCGAAGGGCACGCCGATGGCGCGCCTTATGATCTCGTCCTCATCGAGGGCATGGTGGAGGCCATTCCGGCGGCGCTGGTGGGACAGATCGCGGAGGGCGGGCGCCTTGTCGCCGTGCGCCGCCAGCCGGGCCGCGTGCCCTCCGCGATCATCGGGCATCGCCTCGGTGGTGGCTTGACGGTCACAGAGGCCTTCGATCTTTCGGCCCCGCTATTGTCTGCGTTCCTTCGCGTTCCAAGCTTCAGCCTTTGAGGCCCGGCACCAGCCGGTCTTTATGAGTCTCTTAAGGCTCCAGACCTATGACGGGCCTGGGGCAATCTATTCCAACCGGTCGCCGGGAGGTGCGGAGTGTCCATGACTCTCGCACCGTGACCCGCGCCGAACAGGAGATATGCAGCTGATGCCGCGCCATCGTGCCAAGCTCGCCGCCCTGATGCTCGGCCTAGGGCCGGTCGTCGCCCTCGCTACTTCCGCCCATGCCCAGACGCTCACCGAAGCGCTCTCCATGGCCTATAACAACAACCCGACGCTTCAAACGGCTCGCGCACAGCTGCGTGTGGTCGACGAAAACGTGCCACAGGCCCTGTCCGGCTGGCGCCCGAGCGTCGTGTTGAACGGCAGTGCAGGCTACACCGATTCGAATTACCGTCAGTTCAGTTCGGCCCTCGGCCAAGGCGTGCAGAGCGACTATTCCCGCTCGCCCCTCAGCGGCAATGCCACCGTCACGCAGCCGCTCTATCGCGGCGGCCGCACCGTCGCCTCGACCCGCCGCGCTGAGAACCAGGTCTTCGCCCAGCGTGCCCGCCTACTCGGCACAGAGCAGCAGGTGTTTCAAGACACCGTCACGGCCTATGCCACCGTGATCCGCGACCAGGAAACGCTGCGGCTCAATATCAACAATATCCAGGTTCTGCAGCGCCAGCTCGATGCGACCAACGAGCGCTTCCGTGTGGGCGAGATCACCCGCACCGACGTGGCCCAGGCGGAATCGCGCCTCGCCGGCGCCCGCTCCAGCCGCGCCAGCGCCGAGGGCAATCTTCAGACGAGCCGCGCGACCTTCCAACGCCTCGTTGGTGTGGCGCCGCAAAACCTCGTTGCGCCGCAGCCGCTCCGGCCGCCCGTGAATAGCGCCACCGAGGCGGCGCAGACGGCGGCGGCCAATAACCCCGCCGTGGTCGCTGCCCTCTTCGATGAGGCCGCGGCGCGCCAATATGTCGATGTGCAGATGGCGGCCCTGCTGCCCCAGGCCAATCTCCAGGGCCAGGTCTTCCGCAACGACAATCCGACTACGCCGCATAGCCGCCTTACGGGCCAGTCCATAACGGCCTCCGTGCAGGTGCCCATCTACCAGGGCGGTGCAGAGCACTCGGCCGTGCGTCAGGCGCGGCAGGATGCGGTGCGCCTGCGCCAGGTGGTCGATGATCAGCGCCGTGCCGCCGCGCAGCAGGCGACCCAGGCTTGGGAGACGCTGCAGGCCGCCCGCGCCCAGGTCGAGAGCACCCGCTCGCAGATCCGCGCCGCCGAGATCGCCCTCGATGGCGTGCAGCGCGAGGCCGTGGTCGGCAGCCGCACCACGCTCGATGTGCTGAACCAGGAGCAGGAACTGCTCAATGCCCGTGTCAGCCTCGTGCAGGCTCTGTCGAACCTTGTGACGGCCAGCTACTCGCTGACCCAGGCTGTCGGCCGCCTCACGGCGAAGGATCTGGCCCTGCCGGTGCAGACCTATAACGTCGAGGCCTATTACACCGCGGTGCGCGATCGCTGGGCTGGGCTCGGCGACTATGCCAGCGCCTCGCCCGGGAGGAACTGAGGATTATGACGGCGGTTTCGGCTTCGGCAGGCGGCAAGGCCCCAGCGGCTGACCCGACGATGGAGGATATTCTCGCCTCCATCCGTCGCATCCTGAACGAGGATGAGACTGCGCCCGCCAGCGGGGCTGCCACAGTGCCTGAAGCCGCTCAGACGTCGGAGGGTCCGCTGATCCTGACCGAGGAGATGATGGTGCCCTCCACGACCGAGGCCAAGACCACCGCCGATACCCTGGCCGCAGCCGAGGCCCCCAAGGCCGCGAGCGAGCCCATGTCGGCCGCCGATATCGCCGCGCTCTTCGATGAGCCGGCGCCGGCGCCCGCAACCGTGCAGCCCGTGGCTCAGGCCGCCGATGTCGAGTCGACACCCGTGCCCATGCCGATACCGGTGGCCCTGCCTGTCGAGATGCCCCCGGAACCCGAGCCGGTAAAGACCAGCACGGCCGAGGTCTCCGAGGCGCTCCTGGGTGCCACGGCGGCGGCGGCGGCCACGGCTGCCGTCTCGCAGCTCATGCGCACCGTTGCGGCGGAGCGCAGCGCCAGCGTCTATCGCGGCGGCCCAAGCATCGAGGATGTGGTGCGCGAGGAAATTCGCCCGCTGCTGAAGGACTGGCTCAATACCAATCTGCCGCCCATGGTCGAGCGGCTGGTGCGGGCGGAGATCGAGCGCGTGGTCGGCCGCAGCGCCGGCTGAGCCTTCGACGGAAAGAGTCCGCGGCGGTGGAGATGTGGCCAGCCTGAGCGCCCGAGAAAGCTCGTGGCCCTGGGCGTGATGCTGTCGGCTGAGAGGCGCGCGCACCGCAGAGCCCAGGTCGCGAGCGAGGCTGCGAAGAGATCGGCCGCAGCGCCGCCTGAGCGTCCAAAAAAGGCCCGCCGCCATTGGCGCGGGCCTTTTCCATACCTACTCCAGCTTGATGTCGAGCTCGCGGATCTTGCGGCCCCAGAAGGCATTCTCCTCCCGGACGGCGGTGTAGAAGACGTCGCGCGGCCGAACCGGCGCGGGCTCCAGCCCATCCTGTTCGAGGCGGCCGGCGAAGCGCGGCTCGGCAGCGGCCTTGCGCGCGGCGGCCTCCAGCCGGTCCAGCTCACCCTTCGGCGTGCCGGCGGGGGCGAAAATGCCGTGCCAGCCGGTGATGGTCACGCCCGGCAGGCCGCCCTCGATGAGCGTCGGCACATCGGGGATCGCGCCCATGCGGTGGTCACCCGTGACGGCCAGCGCCCGCAGGCGGCCTTCCTTGGCGAGCTGAATGGCGGGCGGGGGCGAAGAGAAGTTCATGGTGATGCGCCCCGCCACCACGTCGAGCAGCGCCGGGCCCGTGCCGCGATAGGGCACATGCTCCATCTCGATCTTGGTGGCCTCGGAGAAGAGGACACCGGCGAGATGGTTGGCATTGCCGACGCCGCCGGAGGAATAGGTCAGCTCACCCGGCTTGCGGGCACGCGCATAGGCGATCAGCTCCTGCAGGTTCTTCACCGGCAGGCGCGGGTCGATCACCAGCACGTATTGATAGGAGGTCACCTGCGCCACCGGGGCCAGGGCGTTGACCAGGTCGAAATTGTCGCTCTTCTGCAGATGCGGGTTCACGACCAGATTGGTCGAGACGGCGAAGAGCAGCGTCGTGCCATCGGGGCGCGAGCGCGCCACGCCCACCGAGCCGATATGGCCGGCCGCGCCGCCGCGATTCTCCACCACCACGGTCTGGCCGAGCGCCTCGCTCAGCCCCTGGGCGAATTCGCGGGCGGTGAGATCGGTGCCGCCCCCAGGGGCATAGGGCACGACCATCACGATGGGGCGGGTCTGCTGGGCGGCGGCGATGCCGCTGTTGATGAAGGGCGCTGCGAGGCCGGAGCCGAGCAGGAGGCGGCGCTGAATAGCCATGGAGATTTCCCGGGGTAAGGGGCTGAAACGTGAAAAGGCCGGCACAAGGCCAGCCCCTTAGGTGTCGGATCAGTCCATCCGGTTTTTGCCGGTGGGGTCATTTCCTCGGTCGCGGTCTTGGCGCCGCTATCGGTTACCCTATGAGACAATTCGGTCGTTGAATATGAAAAAAGGGTAAGATTTCCATCTTACCCTCTTTCCCGATCCTGATGCCGTGCCCCGTCAGACCTTGCCGTGGCAGTGCTTGTATTTCTTGCCCGAGCCGCAGGGGCAGGGGGCGTTGCGCGGGGTGCCGCTCCAGGTGGCGGGGTCGTTCGGGTCCACCGCCTCGGCCATGGGGCGCGGCGCGGCATCGGCATAGGCCACGCCCATGCTGGCGGCCGGATTGTCGAGATGCTCGGCCAGCATCGCATCCTCCGGCGCCGGGTGGCGGGCATCGAGGAAGCTGACCGGCTCGGGCATCGGGGGCGGCGCATCATTGCGCAGCTCGATGCGCATCAGCAGGCTCGTCACCCGCTCGCGCAGATCCTCGAGCATGCCGTTGAAGAGCACGAAGGCCTCGGACTTGTACTCGTTCAGCGGGTCGCGCTGGCCATAGGCGCGCAGGCTGATGCCCTGGCGGAGATGGTCTAGCGCGAGGAGATGCTCCTTCCACACTTGGTCGAAAACCTGGAGCAGCAGGCTCTTCTCCACCACGCGCATCAGCTCGGGGCCGATATTGGCGGCCTTGGCGGCATAGGCCTGGTCGACGGCATCCTGGATGCGCTCGCGCACCGCCACCTCGTCGATGCCCTCTTCCTTCGCCCAGTCGATGACCGGTAGGTCGAGGCCGAAGATCTGGTTCACGCGGTCATGCAGGGTCTGCACGTCCCACTGGTCCGGATAGGCATTTTCCGGGATGCCGCGGGCGACGAGGCGCTCGACGGTCTCGCGGCGCATCTCGGTGATGGTCTCGGCCACGTCGGCCGCCTTCATGAAGGACTTGCGCTGCGCATAAACCTCGCGGCGCTGGTCGTTCATGACGTCGTCGTATTTGAGGAGGTTCTTGCGCGTGTCGAAATTGCGCGCCTCGACCTTCTTCTGGGCCTTCTCCAGCGCCTTGTTGATCCAGGGGTGGATGATGGCCTCGCCTTCCTTGAGGCCGAGCTTCTGCAGCATCCCGCCCATGCGGTCGCTGCCGAAGATGCGCATTAGGTCGTCTTCCAGCGAGAGGAAGAAGCGGCTGGCACCCGGATCGCCCTGACGGCCGGAGCGGCCACGGAGCTGGTTATCGATGCGGCGGCTCTCATGGCGCTCGGTGCCGATGACGAGCAGGCCGCCGGCCTCCTTCGCCTTCACCTGCCCGATCGCGACCTCTTCCTTGGCCGCCGCCAGGGCCGCCTCGTATTCCGGCCCCTCGGTGATGCCGCCTAGGGCGGCGGAGGCCATCATGTCGGCATTGCCGCCGAGTTTGATGTCGGTGCCACGGCCGGCCATGTTGGTCGCGATGGTGACAGAGCCCGGGCGGCCGGCCTGGCCGATGATGCTCGCCTCGCTCTCGTGGTGGCGGGCATTGAGCACCTGATGCGGCACGCCCTTCTGGCGCAGCAGCTCGGAAATCAGCTCGGATTTCTCGATGCTCGTCGTGCCCACGAGGGTCGGCTGGCCCTTGGCGCGCGCCTGCTCGATCAGGGCGATGACGGCGTCATACTTCTCCTTGGCGGAGCGGTAGACCTCGTCATCCGAATCGATACGCGCCACCGGCAGGTTGGTCGGGATCTCGACCACCTCGAGCTTGTAGATCTCAGCGAATTCATCCGCCTCGGTCGCGGCCGTGCCGGTCATGCCGGATAGTTTCGGATAGAGGCGGAAGTAGTTCTGGAAGGTAATGGAGGCCAGCGTCTGGTTCTCGGGTTGAACCGTGACGTGTTCCTTGGCTTCCAGCGCCTGATGCAAGCCGTCCGAATACCGGCGGCCTTCCATCATGCGGCCGGTGAATTCGTCGATGATGACGACCTTGTCCTGCCGCACGATGTAATCGACATCGCGGTTGAACAGGACATGCGCGCGCAGCGACTGCTGGGCGTGATGGACGAGGGTGACGTTCTCGATGTCGTAGAGCCCGCCCTCGGTCAGCAGGCCCGCCGCGCGCAGCGCCTGCTCCAGCGCCTCCGTGCCCTCCTCGGTGAGGTTCACGGTGCGCTGCTTCTCGTCCTTCTCGTAATTCGAAGGCTCGGCCGCGATGACCTTCACCACCTCGTCCACGCCCTGGTAGAGGCCCGAGCTATCCTCGGAGGGGCCGGAGATGATGAGCGGGGTGCGCGCCTCATCGACCAGGATGGAGTCCACCTCGTCCACGATCGCGTAGTTGAACTCGCGCTGGACCATCTCCTCCAGGCGATACTTCATGTTGTCGCGGAGGTAGTCGAAGCCGAATTCGTTATTCGTGCCGTAGGTCACGTCGCAGGCATAGGCCTCGCGGCGCTCCTCGTCGGTCAGGCCGTAGACGATCTTGCCGGTGGTCAGGCCCAGGAAGCCGTAGAGGCGGCCCATCTGGTCGGCGTCGCGGCTGGCGAGGTAGTCATTCACCGTCACCACATGCACGCCCTTGCCTGAGAGGGCGTTCAAATAGACGGCGGCGGTGGCCACCAGGGTCTTGCCTTCGCCGGTCTTCATCTCGGCGATGCGGCCGTCATGCAGCACCATGCCGCCGATGAGCTGCACGTCGAAATGGCGCATCCCCAGCACGCGCTTGGAGGCCTCGCGGACGGTCGCGAAGGCTTCCGGCAGCAGGTCATCCAGCGATTCGCCCTTGGCCAGGCGCTCGCGGAACAGGACGGTCTGGTTCGCCAGTTCCTCGTCCGACAGCGCGGCCATCTTGGGCTCGAGCGCATTCACGGCGGGCACGCGCGCCTGATAGCGCTTCAGGGCGCGGTCGTTGGAGGTGCCGAAAATGGCGCGGGCGAGGCGAGCGAACATATGTATCGGGTTCTCCGGGCACCGCCCCCTTCCGCTGGCGAAAGGGCGCGGCCGCGCCATCCGGGACGGACGGCGGCGAAAGACGTCGGCGCACAGATAGGGCGGGGAGGGGAAAGGGTCAACGAAGGCGGGGCGAGAATCAAGGTATTCTGCCACGCTGCCGCGAGCGGAGGGCCGTGGCGCTTGTCCCGCCCCCTGGCTTCCTCCATTGTCCGCGGCCGAGAGCAAGCCCGGCCGGGTCCCGTGCCCGCCGCGGCTGGATGTTCGCCAAACAACAGGCCAGGGCCTGCGCGCCCTGGCCAGACAAGGCTAGTCATGCGCCGCGCCCATATCGTTCTGACGCTCCTCGCCCTGGCGGGCCCGGCCCTGGCCCAGGGCACCCCGCCGCCCGCCGCCGCCCCTGCGCCCGCCGCCGGCCTTGCCCCCGGCGCGCCCAATCCCGTCGTGGCCAAGGTCGATGGCGATGAGATTCGCCTCTCCGATCTGGTGGAAGCGGCCGATACCCTGCCTGACCAGCTCCGCAGCACGCCCCCGCAGGTGCTGCTGCCCATGATCCTGGACCAGCTGATCGCCCAGAAGGCGCTCGTCGCCCAGGCGCGCCGCCAGGGGCTGGACAAGGATGAGGAGGTTCGCCGCCGCATCCAGCGCGCCGAGGAGCAGGAGCTGCAGCAGGCCATGGTGCAGCGCGAGGTGCTGCCGATGGTGACCGAGGATGCGGTGAAGGCCCGCTATGACCGCGACATCGCCAATCGCCCGCCCGAGGAGGAGGTGCATGCCCGCCACATCCTCGTCGCCAGCGAGGCCGAGGCGAAGCAGGTTCTGGCCGAGGTGCGCCGCCCCGGCGCGAATTTCGCTGATATCGCCAAGCGCCGCTCCGCTGACCCCGGCGCCAGCAACGGCGGCGACTTGGGCTTCTTCAAGAAGGGCGACATGGTGCCGGAATTCGCCAATGCCGCCTTCGCCCTGAAGCCGGGCGAGATCAGCGCCGCCCCCGTTCAGTCGCCCTTCGGCTGGCACATCATCAAGGTGGAGGAGCGCCGCACGGCCCCGCCGCCGCGCTATGAAGAGGTGCGCGACCAGCTCCGCTCCGCGATGCTGGAAGAGGCCGTGGGCCAGGTGGTGGAGCGCGCCAAGGCGACCGCCCAGGTCCAGCGCTTCAACCTCGATGGTTCGCCGGTCGGCGGCGCTACCCCGCCCGCGCCCGGCAGCCTGCTCAACGGCGCCCAGCCGCCCGCCCCGGCCTCGCCGCCGGCCCCGGCGCGCCGCTGATCTCCGCAACACCGATCCACGCTTCACGGACCACGAATTATGGCTGGTAAGATCCCTCTTTCGCCGCTCGCCATCGAGATGCCGGCGCTGCCCCCGATCGCGGGCGTCACCCTCGGCTCGGCGGAGGCGGGCATCCGCTACAAGGGCCGTACGGACCTGACGCTGATGGAATTCGCCCCCGGCACGACCGTCGCGGGCGTTTTCACCCGCAACAAGTGCCCGGGCGCCCCGATCGACTGGTGCCGCTCCTCGCTCAAGGGCGGCAAGGCGCGGGCCATGGTGATCAATGCTGGCAATGCCAATGTCTTCACCGGCCAGGCCGGGCGCGACGCCGTGGCAGCGACGGCGCAGGCAGCGGCAGAGCTTCTGGGTTGCAAGCCCAAGGAGGTCTTCGTCGCCTCGACCGGCGTGATCGGCGAGGTGCTGCCGCATGAGAAGCTGACCAAGGCGCTGCCGGGCCTGCACAAGAAGCTGGAGGCCGATGGCTGGGCCGATGCCGCCCGCGGCATCATGACCACCGATACCTTCCCCAAGGGCTGCACCCGCACCGCCGAGATCAACGGCACGACCGTGACCATCACGGGCATCGCCAAGGGCTCGGGCATGGTGGCGCCGGATATGGCCACGATGCTCTGCTTCATCGCGACCGACGCCAAGATCCCGGCGGCCGCGCTGCAGGCCATCCTGAAGAAGGGTGTGGACGCTTCCTTCAACCGCACCACGGTCGATAGCGACACTTCCACCTCGGATACCGTGCTGGTCTTCGCGACCGGCCAGGTGAAGCACAGCCGCGTGCCGGCCGAGGGCGGCCCCATCCTGAAGGACTTCACCCGCGCGCTGAACGAGCTGCTGCTCGATCTGGCGCTGCAGGTCGTGCGGGACGGCGAGGGGGCGCAGAAATTCGTCCGCATCGACGTGACGGGCGCGACGACCAATCGCTCGGCGCAGAAGATCGCCATGGCCATCGCCAATTCGCCCCTGGTGAAGACGGCGATCGCGGGCGAGGACGCGAATTGGGGCCGTATCGTCATGGCCGTCGGCAAATCCGGCGAGCCGGCGGAGCGGGATCTGCTCTCCATCGCCGTGGGCGGCACCTGGATGGCGCGCAATGGCGGCGTGGTGCCGGGCTATGACGAGACGCCGGTGGTGGCCCATATGAAGGGCCGCGAGATCGAGATCACGGTCGATATCGGCCTGGGCAAGGGCAAGGGCCGCGCCTGGACCTGCGACCTGACCCACGGCTACATCGACATCAACGGCTCCTACCGCTCCTAGCCGTGACGCCACGCCCGGCCCTTGCGGCCGGGCGTGAGCACCCCTTCAGGCGCCGAAGAGCGGCCTGAACTCCTCCCCTGCCTTCCGCACGCGCGCGCAGCCGCAGCCGCGGAAATGAGCGGGCACCAGCAGCAGATTTTCCTCCGCCGCGCATTCCAGCAGGGAAAGCCGCGTGCGTATGGCCTCGGCCCCGTCGCTGCAGAAGGCGCTCGACCATTCGGGGCGCAGGATCTGCACCGGCGAGTGGATCGCATCCCCACAGAAAACGGCCCTCTCGCCCTGCCGCGTGACGCGCAGGCCCATCTGCCCCGGCGAATGGCCGGGCAGGGGGAGCAGCGTCACGCCAGGGGCGATCTCCTGGCCGTCGATGACGGTATCGACGAGCTTCGCCTCCAGCAGCGGCTGCACGCTGTCGGCGAAAGAGGCGTGATTGACGCCGGGATTCTCCGCCTGCCGCGCGAGCCAATGCTCCAGCTCTACCTTGCCCATGAGATAACGGGCACGCGGAAAGGTCGGCACCCAGCGCCCGTCGATCAGGCGGGTATTCCAGCCCACGTGGTCGGCATGGAGATGGGTGCAGAAGACGGTGTCGATATCCTCCGGTGCGAGGCCGAGGGCGGCGAGCTTCTCGAGAAAACCGCTCGCCCGCCGGGCGTGCCATTCGGGCCGTGCGGGGCGCGGCTTCTCCTCGCCGACGCATGTATCGACGAGGATGTTGCGGCCCGCCACGCGCAGCAGGAGGGCCTGCACGCCGATGAGGATGGTGTCCTGCTCGAAATCGACGTGGTCGGGCTCCAGCATCTCGCGATGCGGCAGGAGCGCCTCCAGGCTCGCCGTCGGCATGAAGCGCTTCGCCGGCAGGGCGAAGCACTCGATGTCGGCGATGACGTCGACGCGGGCGTCGCCAATGGTGAATTGCATAGCCATCCTCCCCGGCGCGGTATCAGCCGGCCATGATCTCTTCGCTGCTCATCAGGTCGGCGTATTTCTGGCCCATGTCGAAGAGGCTCGCCTCATGCGGGCCCATGGCGCGATCGCCCACGCAATCCGTCACGACGATGGTGCGGAAGTTATGCGAGATGGAATCGACGACCGAGGCGCGCACGCAGCCCGAGGTGGTGCAGCCGGTGATCAGCGCCGTATCCGCGCCGCGCCATTGCAGCCAACCGGCCAGCTCCGTGCCGAAGAAGGCGGAGGCATTGCGCTTGCGGATCACGAACTCGCCTGATGCGGGCTGCAATTCCGGCACGATCTGGCTGAGCGGGCTCGTCTCCGTCAGCTTGAGCAGGCTGGGCGCCTTGCGCGTGAAGCCACCCGCATCGGAAGCGTCATCGGCATAGACCACGCGGGTATGCGCGACGGGCCATCCCTTCTTGCGCGCATGGGCGAGAAGATGAACGGTCTTGCCGATCGCCTCCTTGATGTTGCCACCGCCGAAATGCGCGGGATCGGTGAATCCCACGACAAAGTCGACGATGATGAGCGCGGGCGCGCGGCCCATGCCCACCGAGGCGCCCATGCCCTGGCGCTTGTAGATATCGAGTTCGCTCATGCTCAGAATTCCGACATGAGGCGGCCGAAGCCCGGCTTCTTGTCCTCGATGCCGTTGGTGCGCAGGGCGTGCCAATAGGTCGCGGTATTGATCGCGATGACGGGCTTGCCGAGCCAGATTTCCGCGGCCTCGGCGAAGCGGATCATCGAGAGATTCGTGCCGACCTGGACGATGGCGTCGATATCGTCGCCGTCGAGTTCCATCAGCGTGTCGCGAAGACGCTTGGTGGTAACCTCGGCGATGGCGATCCAGGAAGTGCATTGCAGCGCGACGTCGCGCACGACATTGAAGCCCATATCGCCAAAGTAGCGGCGCACCTCGATATTCATCGCCGGCCAATAGGGCGAGATCACCGCGATGTTCCTGATGCCGCCATAACGATGAAGGGCGGCCGTGCAGGCATGGCTGCCGACGCTGATCTTGAGGCCGGATTCCTCCTCGACTTCTTTCACGAAGCGATCCGCACCCTTCACGCCGTCGAAGAAGGTGACGGCGGACATGCCCATGACGAGATGCGTCGGCTCGCAGGTCATGACGCTGCGCACGGCATCGAGCGTATTGCCGGCAATGACTTCGGCGCCCGCGCGGAAGCTCTCATTGCTGATGGCCTTCGCGTTCGGCGTGAAGATCCGGCTGTAGTGATTGGTCACGCCCCAGGGGCGCATGTCGTCGAAATCGGGCTGAACGATCGTGTTGGTGGAGGGGCCCATCACACCGAACTTCGCGCGCCAACCTTGAGCGTCTCTCATCGATAAAACTCCTTGTTGTTCATCAAGAATCGTGGAAATCATGAGAAAATGACAGAGACGTATCAAGGTCTCGCTGCCACTTTCCCACGCCGTCACAGGTTAAACCGCCGGAGTCATCACCATGCTCAGACTCAGCCGACGTTCCTTTGCCGCGGCTCTTTCGACACTCGCCATGCCCAGCATCGTCAGCGCGCAGCCTGCCTGGCCGTCGCGCCCGATCCGCTTCGTCAATCCCGGCCCGGCCGGCGGTGCGGGCGACGTCACCGCGCGCATCGTGATGGACAAGGTGAGCTCGCTCATCGGCCAGACTATCGTGATCGACAACCGCCCCGGCGCAGGCACGAATATCGGCATGACCGTCGTGGCGCAGTCGGCGCCGGATGGCTACACGATCGGCCTTGGCTCCATCGCCGCCAATGCGGTGAACAAGTGGATCTACAAGAGCATGCCCTTCGATCCTGAAAAGGATTTCGAGGCGGTGAGCCTGATGGTGCTGGTGCCGAACATCATGGTCGTGCCCATGAGCATGCCGGTCAGCAACGTCAAAGAATTCATCGACTATGCCAAGAAGCAGGGCCTCGTCTCCTACGGCTCCGTCGGCGCAGGCTCCTCGCAGCACCTGGCGGGCGCGCAATTCGGCCTCGTCACCGGCGTCGAGATGCAGCATGTGCCCTATACGAATTCCGGCCAGCTCAATACCGACCTGATCGAGGGGCGCACGCAGGTTCTCTTCCAGTCCGTCTCCGCCGTGGCCGAGATGGTGCGCGCGGGGAAGATGCGTGCACTCGCCGTCACCGGCACCCAGCGCCTCGCGGCCTTCCCCGATGTGCCGACGCTGCAGCAGGCGGGTGTCGACATCACCTCGACCGGCTGGTTCGGCGTGGTGACGCCGGCGAAGGTGCCCGAGAATATTCTCGACGCCCTCAACAAGGCCACCGTCGCCGCCATCGCGGACCCGGAGGTGAGCAAGAAGCTCACGGATCTCGGCTCCATTCCGCGCAGCTCGTCGCGTCAGGAATACGCGGCCTTCATGCGCGCCGAGACGGCGAAGTATCGCGACGTGATCGCGGCTTCCGGTGCCTCGGCGAACTGATCCGGCAGATCCGGGCGGGCGGTAGGAAACCGCCCGCCGACGCGCTTGCGTCACCGGCTCATCCTTTCCTCAAGCGACCTCGTCCAGGGCGCGCAGGGAAGCGATCATCGAGCTGCGCATCAGGTAATCCTTGTGCCGCACCGGATCGGCCGCCGTGGCGCGCAAATCGTCGAGCGAGGCACGGCGAACTTCCGGATCCCGCTGATTGAGCGTCGCGCGATTGCGCAGGGCCTGCTGCTGCACCACATCGAGCGCCACCTTGCGGCGCTGGCGCTCATAGCGGCCGAGCAGCGCCGGGTCGGCGCCATTCCAAACCTTGGTGAGCTTCTCGGCGAGATTGAAGGCATCATGGATGCCGCCATTCATGCCCATGCCGCCCAGCGGATTGTTCACATGCGCCGCATCGCCGGCCAGCAGAACGCGCCCCGCGACGTATTTGGCCGCGACGCGCTCATGCACGCGATAGGCGGTGCGGTGGCAGATCTCATAATCGCCGGCCTTGGGCAGCACTTCCTGCATGCGCGACTGGATGCGCTTGTCGGAGAGCATCACGTCTTCCGGCTCGTTCGGATCGGTCGGCAGCAGCAGGCGCCACAGCTTCGTGGTGCGCAGCAGCACGAACCATTCCGTCGGGTCGGAAATATAGGCGATATTGGTGAGATCCGGCATGACGTCCTGGTATTGGAAGGTCGTCGAGCAGGTCAGGTAGAGTTCCGGGATGGTCTGGCCTGCGAATTCGATGCCGACCGACTTGCGCACGGCGCTGCGCGCGCCATCGGCGCCGATGATCCAGGAGCCCGCGAAGGTCTCGCGCGAGCCGTCGGGCCGCTCGATGGTCAGCTCGGCGCCGTTCTCGTCCTGCTTCGTGTCCACCGCGCGCGCGTCATAGACGAAGCGCACGTCGGGATTGGTCGCGAGCCGGTCGCGCAGCAGGCGCGTCAGGCGCCACTGCTCGCATTGCAGGCGATAGGGATGCGCCGTCTCGCCTTCCAGCAGCGAGAGATCGAAAGTCGCGACAGGCCCGTCGCGGCGGTCGCGGAACTGCCATTCGGGGCAAATGAGGCCCTGCTCGATCAGGATGGAAGAGAGGCCGAAGCGGTCCAGCATGTCCAGCGTCGGCGGATGGAAGGTCGAGGCGCGCAGACCATCGGGCAGGTCGCGCTCGGCCTCGAAAATGACGACGGGGATATTGGCATCCGCAAGCGCCGCGGCGGCCACGAGGCCTACAGGCCCAGCGCCCACCACGAGCACGGGAGCGGTGCCGGGCGCCTTGGTCACGGCGGGAGAGGCGAGGTCCTGAGACACGGGAATGAACTTTCCTCTTGAATATGACGAAGACGTCAAAGGCTAGGGCGCGAATCTCCCGCCATTCACATAGATCACCTGACCCGTGAGATAGCGGGAAGCGGGGCCGCTCAGAAACAGCATCGGCCCCGCGACATCATCCGGCTCGGCAATGCGCCCGAGGGGAATGGAAGAGAGAAGCTGCCCGGCCTTTTCCGTGCCGAACTGCTTGAGAAAGGCACCGGGCTCGCCTTCCTGCCCGCCATGGCCGAGGCCGCCGGTCAGGAAGGCGGTATCCACCGCGCCGGGCGCGACGGCATTGGCGCGCAGATGCGGCGCGCCCTCCTTCGCCACGACCTTCATGAGCGAGACGAGCCCGCCCTTCGAGGCGCTATAGGCGGAGAAGCCCGGCTCGACGAAAGCATGCAGGCCCGAGGCGACATAGACCGCCGAGGCATTGGCCGACCGCTTCAGATAGGGCAGCGCCGCCTGCGTCGCGGTGAAGGCGGAGATCAGATTGATCTCCAGCACCTTGCGGATATCGCTCATCGGCATTTCGGCGAGCGGCCGCCGGGTGACGTTCATGCCGGTGAGGAAGGCAAAGACGTCGATGCCGCCCCAGCTTTCGCCGATCCTGCCGATGGCGCTCCCCAGCGCGGCCTCGTCCGTCGCGTCCACCGCCACGCCCTCGACGCCTTCCGGCACCGGGAAGGCCTCGATCGAGGCCGGCAGATCCAGCACCGCGACCCGGGCGGAAGCCGCCAGCAGCCCGCTCACATAGGCGCGGCCGATGCCGCCGCAGCCTCCGAGCACGAGGCAGCGGGCGCCGGCTTCCGGGCCGAGGCGCGTCAGATCCACCGATCAGCCCTCGTAGAGCGAATCGAGGAGTTGAAGCTTGCCATCGCGCACTTCGATGACATGCGCCGGCAGGCGTGCCGCGCCATCGGGGTAGAACCAGGTGCGGCCGAGAACACCCTCGAAATTCCAGGCTTCCATCTTCTTCATCTCATCGCGGATGGCGATGCGCTCGGCGGCGAGCTTGCCCGGCTCGCCCGTCGCCTTGGTGCGGCGCATGGCTTCGGCGAAGATATGGACGATGTCGTAGATGGCGGCGTCGGTGTGATGCGGGCTGGTGCGCGTCATGCCGGCCTGCTTGGTCAATTCGGCGAAGCGTTCGGTGAAGCGCTTCGTGCGGTCGTTGAGCCCGGCGTAGAAGAAGCTCGGATAGAGCGTGCCATCGCCCTCGGCGCCGATCTTCTCGGGCAGCGTCGGGTCCGACATCACGCCGCTGCCGATCATGCGGCCCTTATGGCCCTGGCGGCGCATTTCCTTCAGCACCTTCACCGCCGGCTCGATCGTGCCGCCGAGGGCGACGAGGTCGGTCGGGTTGCGCATCAGCTCGGCCACCTGCGCGGAAACGTCGAAGGCCTGGATCGGGAAGCCCACCGTCTTCACCACGGGAATGCCCGCTTCCTTGAAGGCGGCGGGATAGACGCCTTCGCCCAGCGTCTTCGAGATGAACTCGTCCGTCGCATAGATGATGGCGGCATTCTCGGCCGGCATGTTGCGGGCCCTCAGCACCTTCAGCAGGCGGCGGAACTGCGTCAGCTCGTCCGAGGTATTGCGGAAGGCGAAATTCATCTTGTCCGTGATGCCCGGCGCCGTTGCCGAATTGCTGCACTGGACGATGCCCAGGCGCTCGCCGGCCGGGAAGGCCACGCGGCATTCGCCGGAGGAGGCCGGGCCGATGATGCAGAGCGCGCCGTCATCCTCGGCGAAGCGCCGCGCCGCCACCTGCGCCTGGCGCGGGTCGCCGGCGGTGTCGAAGGTCGAGACGCGCAGCTTCTTGCCGTTCACGCCACCGGCCGCGTTGATCTCGTCGATCGCCATGGCGACCGGCACCTTGTTGGTGATCAGCAGTGTCTGCAGCGGGCCGGTGGCGACATAGGAAAAGCCCATCACGAGCTCATCAGCGGCGGCCAGCGCGCTGTTGCGGATCGCGGGCAGTGCCAGGGCCGCCAGGCCGGCACCGAGGGTTCGACGGTTCATGAGCATGATTTCGTCTCCTTTAGCCGGCGCCGAGATAGGCGCGTTGCAGGCCTTCATCGGCCAGAAGTTCGGATGCGCTGCCCTGCATCACCATGCGCCCCAGTTCGAGCACATGGCCGCGCGTGGCGAGTTCCAGCGTCTTATGCGTATTCTGCTCGACCAGCAGGATCGACATGCCCTGGCCGTTCAACTCGCGGAGCAGATCGAAGACGCGGCCGACGAGCAGCGGGGAAAGCCCAAGCGAAGGCTCGTCCAGCATCATCAACTCGGGCTTGGCGAGCATGGCGCGGCCGATGGCCAGCATCTGCTGCTCGCCGCCCGATAGCACGGCCGCCTGCATGTCCCGCCGCGCGGCGAGATTGGAGAAGCGGTCGTAGATGGCGTCGATCTCGCGCGGCAGCGTCTCGCGATCCTGCCGCAGCCCGGCGCCGAGAAGCAGGTTCTCATGCACCGTCATGCTCACCAGGATGCGCCGCCCCTCCGGCACCAGAACCAATCCGTCGCGGATGCGCCGCGAGACGGGCGTGCCGAGCATCTCCTGCCCCTTAAAGCGTACGCTGCCACCCTCGGCCTTCACCGTGCCCAGGATGGCCTTGAGCAGCGAGGATTTGCCCGCCCCATTGGCGCCGAGCACGGCGACGATCTCGCCCGGCGCCACGCTGAGCGAAACGCCCTGCACCGCCTGGGTGCGCCCGTAGCGGACGCGCAGGTCGTTGACCTCAAGCTGCATGACTGGTCCCCGATCCGAGATAGGCTTCGAGAACCTGCGGGTCGCGTTGCACCTCGGCCGGCGTGCCCTCGGCGATCTTCTGGCCGAAATTCAGCACCACCACGCGTTCGCAGAGGCGGCGCACGAAGCCCATGTCATGCTCGACGACGAGCAGGCTCACGCTATCGCCGCAGATGGTTTCGATGCTGGCGATCAGCTCTTCCCGCTCGGTCGGGTTCAGCCCGGCCGCCGGTTCGTCCAGCATCAGCAGCCTGGCCCCCGCGACGGAAGCCCGCAGCAATTCGAGCCGCTTCTGCACGCCGTAGGGAAGGTTATAGACCAGCGACTGCGCGTAATGCCCGAGCCCGGCGCCTTCGAGGGCAGCCAGCGCATCACGCCGCCAGCGGTTGCGCGGCATCAGGCCGAGCGGTGAAATCTGGTCCCACCAGCGCCGCGCCCGCAGGTGCTGGCCAAGCATGATATTCTCGACCGCCGAGAGATGCGGCATCAGGCGGATGTTCTGGAAGCTGCGCGCCATGCCGTGGCGGGCGCGCCGCCAATCCGGCAAAGCCGAGATATCCACGCCATCCATCACGATCCGCCCCGTGGTGAGCGGGTAGACGCCGGTGATGAGGTTGAAGATCGTCGTCTTGCCCGCGCCATTGGGCCCGATCAGCCCGATGCGCGCGCCGCGCGGCACCTCGAGGTTGAAATCCTGGATGACCTTGAGCCCACCGAAGGATTTCGAGACATTCTCGAGTAAAAGCAGGCTCATCGCGCTGCCCTCCGCCCGAAGAGCCGCGCGAGCCCGTGCCGCGTCACCACGCCCTCGGGGCGCAGCGCCATGACGGCGATGATCATCACGGCGAAGATCACGAAGCGCCAATGCTCGCTGCCGCGCAGCACCTCGGGCAGCAGCGAGAAGATCGCGGCACCCACCAGCGGCCCGAAAGCCGTCTGCGTGCCGCCGATCAGCACATAGAGCAGCGTATAGGTGCTGAGCATCAGGTTGAAATTGGCCACCTCGATATAGTTGTAGTGATGGCCGTAAAGCGCGCCCGCGAGGCCGCCGAAACCCGCCCCGATGCCGAAGGCGATGACCTTCACCTTGCGCACATTGATACCGAAGAGCGCCGTGGCCTGCTCGTCGTCATGGATGGAGCGCATGGCCAGGCCGAAGCGCGTCGAGAGCAGGTAGATGACCAGCAGCATCCCGATCGCCGCGGCAGCCGCCACGATCGGCGTCTCGACGAAGGAGGTCACGGGATAGCCCGCCGCACCGCCCACCGCATCGAGATTAATGAGGATGCCGGCGACGATCTCGCCGAAGGCCAGCGTCGCCAGCACCATGTAAACGCCGCGCGTGCGCAGCAGCGGAATGGCGACCAGCGCGCCCACCACGAGGCTCGCTGCCGTGGCGGCCAGGATGCAGAGCGGCAGTGGCCAGCCCATCTCGGCATCGAGCCAGGCGCTGGTATAGGCGCCGACGGCCATGAAGCCCGCCGCACCCAGGTTCAGCATCCCCGCCGCCGCTGGCAGGAAGACCGAATAGGCCAGCAGCAGGTTAATCGAGAAAACGGCGACGATGCCCGCGAGATAGCCGCTCATCAGAACTTCCCCTTGCCGACGGAGACAAGGCCGAAAATCCCTTGCGGCCGGATCATGATCAGCAGGAAGAGCACACCCCAGACAGTCAGCTTGATCATCTTCGCGCCGAAGAGAAACACGGTCATGACCTCGAGCAGGCCCAGCAGCAGCCCGCCCACGATGGCGCCCCAGACATTGCCGAGCCCGCCGATCACCATCGCCGCCATGGCGAAGGAGGCGATCTCGTCGCCCATCACTGGCGAGACCTGGAGGTAGTTCAGCGCGAAGAGCACGCCGGCGAGGGAGGAGAGCAGCCCGGCCACGATGAAGACCGCCGGCACCAGCTTCGGCAGGTCGATCCCCAGCAGCTGTGCCGTATCCGGGCTCTCGGCAACGGCGCGGAGCGAGCGGCCGAGCGAGCTGCGCTTGAGCAGCACCGTCAGGCCGAAAACCAGCACCAGCGCCAGGGCGAGGCTGACGAGCTGCGGCACGCTGATGAGCAACCCGCCCAGGCGGAAGCTGCTATCGGGCCAGGGGGAGGGGAAATTGTGCATATCCGCCCCCCACTGGATCTGCACCAGCCCCTGGAAGAGCAGCAGGAAGCCCATGGAGCTGACGAGCGGGATCGCGTGTTCCGTCGCATCGCCGAAGCGGCTGCGCATGTAGCGATAGGTGAAGCGCTCCACCAGCAGCGAGGCCAGCACGCCTGCCGCCAGGGCCAGCGGCACGGCGGCCCACCAGGGCAGGTGGTACTGCACCATGAAGGCCCAGCTCAGGATGCCGCCGAGCATAAAAATGCCGGGGATGCTGAAATTCAGGAAATTCAGGATGCCGATGACGAAGGTAAAGCCGACCGCGACCAGGGCATAGAGACCCCCCAGCATCAGCCCGTTGATGGCCTGCTGCAGATAAATCATGCGCGCGGCCCTTCGGGCCTGCTATGATCGCGCAAGCGATTGCATGACGCCGCGGCGGCAATGTCGAACTGCACCCTGCGAAGCCCCTGGCAACGTTTCGTTGAGGCGCATCATTGTGCACAAAGATGATCGGCCGCCAGCGCAAAATGACGCCGATCGATTTTTAATCTCGGGGCCAGGGCGGTTTTAACACAGCATGCTGCCCGAAGAGGCGGCAGTCAGTCGTCCTGCGCCTTGTCATTGTGCACAATGGCCTGACGCTTCTCCAGCTCCTGCAAGAGGCTGGCCGGGCGGGTTGAATTGAGATGCGCCGCCACCAGCAGCCCCGCCCATTCCGGGTTCCGGGCCCGCAGCGCGTCGATGATCTCGCGATGCTGCCGGTTGGAGCGGCTGATATTCACCCATTCATGCATCCGGTACTGCTTCAGCAGCACCAGCGGCACCTGGAAGACCCGGCCGAGCATGCTCTCGAGATGCCGGGAATGGGCGGCACGGACGATCACGGTGTGAAAATCGCGGTTCAGCGCGCTGAAACTCGCGATTTCCTCTTCCCCGACCTCGCCTTCCAGCGCCTCCATCAGGCCGGTGATCCGCTCCAGCTCCGCCAGTTCCTCGGGCGTGATGCGGGTCGCCGCCCGCTGCGCCGCGAAGCCCTCCAGCATGGTGCGGAGCTGGTAGACCTCCTGCAGGTCGTCCCAGGTGATCTCGGTGACGAAAGTGCCGTAATTTCTGGTGCTTTCCACCAGCCCATCGGCCAGCAGCCGGCGCAGCGCGTCGCGGATGGGGGTGCGGCTCACGCCGATTTCGGCGGCGAGCATCTCCTCCCGCAGCGGCGCGCCGGGCGCGAAGCTGCCATCCATGATGCGATCGCGGATGACCTGATAGGCCCGCTCCGTCGCGTTGGACATGCCTGGCACCCTCTCCTTCGGCGTCAGCGGCCGACATATTACGATCCGGGGGGATTGCAAGCGCGATGCCGCGGCGGGAGGGCGCCATCGGGCTTGACGCCCGCCCGGCCCGCATGGTCCCACAAGGGTGTAACGAGAACAGCCCGGGCTTCCCCCCCACCCGTGACCGATTCCCTGACCGGATTTTCCCTGACCGGCTTCGCGCCGCTCAAGACCGAGCGCCTCACGCTCCGGCCTCTGCTTCCCAAGGACGCACCCGCCCTGCATCGGCTGGTGAACGATTGGGAGGTGGCGAAGAATCTCGCCCGCGTGCCCTTCCCCTATGCGCGCAGCCTCGCCGATGAATGGATCGCCGATACCGCCGGGCGCATTGAGGCGGGCGAGGCATGGCACCTGGCCATCACCGGCCATGAGCATGGCGACGAGACGCTCATCGGCTGCGTCGGCCTCACCCTCGACAAGGGCCGCCGCCAGGCCGAGCTGGGCTATTGGGTCGGCCGCCGCTTCTGGGGCCAGGGCATCGCCACCGAGGCCGCCGGGCGCCTGGCGCGCTGGGCGCTGGCCAATCTCGATATCGACCAGGTCGTTGCCTCGGCCCTGACCGACAATGCCCGCTCCGCCGCCGTGCTGACCCGGATCGGCATGCGCGAGGTGGGGGAAGGGGAGCGCGACTTCCTCTCGCGCGGCGGCTCCATGCCCGTGCGCCTCTTCGAGGCCGACCGGCGGGACCTGTTCGGCGAGAGCAGTGTGCCCGTCGCGCAGGATGCGCCCTTGGCCGAGGGGCAGAAGCCCATCCTCCTCGTCGCCGCCTGCGCCCTGATCGACAGCGACGGCCGCGTGCTCTTCGCCCGCCGCCCCGAGGGCAAGCCCCTGGCCGGCCTCTGGGAATTCCCCGGCGGCAAGGTCGATCCGGGCGAGACGCCGGAGCAGGCGCTGATCCGCGAGTTGAAGGAGGAGCTGGGCATCGATGTCTCCGAAGCCTGCCTCGCGCCCTTCACCTTCGCGAGCCAGGGCTTCGAGAAGTTCCACCTGCTCATGCCGCTCTATCTCTGCCGCCGCTGGCAGGGCCATGTCACGCCGCGCGAAGGGCAGGCCCTGGCCTGGGTCCGCCCGCAGAAATTCGGCGACTATCCGATGCCGCCGGCCGACAAGCCCCTCGTCGCCCTGCTGCGGGACTTTCTCTAGCCCCCTCTCCCAAGCGTCGGGCAGGGGGTGCATGATCGCGCGCAACACCCCTTCGACCACCTGTGTCCGGAAACGCGATCCATGAGCAAGAATCCCACGGCCTGCCTCCTGATCATCGGCAATGAGGTGCTTTCGGGCCGGACGCAGGACGCGAACCTGAACTTCATCGCCAAGCGCTGCTCGGCCAGGGGCATCACCCTGGCCGAGGTGCGGGTCATCCCCGATATCCGCGAGGTGATCATCGGCACGGTGAACGAGGTCCGCGCCAAGTTCGACCATGTCTTCACCACGGGCGGCATCGGCCCGACCCATGACGACATCACCAGCGAATGCGTCGCCGCCGCCTTCGGCGTGCCCTGGGAGCCGCATCCCGTCGCCTGGGAGAAGATGGCGAAGCATTATGCCGCGCAGAACCCGCCGGCCGAGTTCAACGCCGCTCGCCAACGGATGGCGACCATGCCGCGCGGCGCGAGCCTGATCGAGAACGCGGTCTCCGTCGCGCCCGGCTTCTCGATCGGCAATGTCCATGTGATGGCCGGCGTGCCGCGCATCATGCAGGCCATGTTCGACACGCTGCTGCCGACGCTGACCCATGGCGTGCCCGTCACCTCGGCCACCGTTCATGCGGGCGGGCTGCTCGAAGGGCGGATCGCCGAGGGGCTCTCGGCTATCCAGGCGAAATATCCCACGCTCGATATCGGCTCCTATCCCTATTACCGGCCGAGCGGGAATGGCGTGGCGCTGGTCGCCAAGGGGCTCGACGAGAAGGCCGTGGCCGCCGCCTCGGCCGAGATCGCCGATTTTATCCGCAGCATGGGGTTCGAGCCGGTCGCGGGCGAGCCGGCCTGATGCCGGCCTGGGCTCTCCAGGCGCGGACCCTCCTCGCCGCCCTGATCGGCGGCTTCATCGCCAGCTACGCCCATATCCCGCTGCCCTGGATGATCGGGCCCATGGTGGCCGTCGCGGCCCTGGCCTGGAGCCATGAGGTGGCGGTGCCCAAGGGCATCCGCCAGGCCTCGCTCGTGGTCCTGGGGCTCGGCCTGGGGCAGACCTTCTCGGGCCCCGTTCTGGCCGCCGTGGCGGGCGCGCTGCCTGCCCTGGTGGTGGCCGGTGTGCTCACCATCATGTCCGGCCTCGTCGTGGCCCGGATCTTCATGCATCTCGCCAGCACCGATGCGAAGACGGGCTATTTCTCCGCCGTGCCGGGCGGTGTCACGGTCATGGCGGTGCTGGCGCATGAGGCCGGGGCCTCGGTGCCGGCGGTGACGCTGGCGCAGACGCTGCGCATGGTCTGCGTGGTGCTGATCTTCCCGCCGCTGCTCGTCTGGGTGGTGCCGCATACGGTCGATTCGACCTTCGTGATCCCGCGCCCGGAAGTGCATCTGCCGGGGCTCGCCGCGTTGGTCGCCCTGGGCGGTGCGCTGGCCTATGGCGTCAGCCGCTTCGGCCTGGCCAATCCCTGGATGCTGGGGCCCTGCGTCTTCGCCATCATCCTCTCCGCCTTCGACATCCTGCCCTCGGGCGTGCCCGTCTGGCTGGTCGATGCGGCGCAGCTCGGCATGGGCGCTTCCCCCGGCGTGCGGCTGACGCGGAAATTCCTGCTCAGCTCGCGGCGGCTGGCCATCGCCTCGCTGCTCTCAAGCCTCGTGCTCTGCGTGCTGCTCACCCTGCTGGCCATCGGGCTCGGCTGGGCCTTCGGCCTGCCGGTGGCGGCGGCCATTCTCGGCATGGCACCGGGCGGGATGCCGGAGATGACCATCACGGCCAAGGCGCTGGAACTGGCGGTGCCGCTGGTGCTCGGCTTCCACCTCGTCCGCGTCATCCTCTGCAACCTGCTGATCGGGCCGATCTGGCGCCTCGGGCTGTGGCTCAAGCTGGTCTGAAAGGCCCGGTGTCGCAAAAGCGTAATGAGCCGATTCAGCCCTTGCGACCCGGCGGACCCCTGGCTAAACCGCCCGAACCGCGAGCCTGCACCCGTAGCTCAACTGGATAGAGCACTAGACTACGGATCTGGGGGTTAGGAGTTCGAATCTTCTCGGGTGCGCCACGGTATTCATCGGATGAAGTAGGCATGGCCCTAAAGGCGCCATGCCTTTTTTATTGCTTTGTCTCACCGTTCTAGTCGCGGCGCGTGAGGTGAGTAGCAGCCCATCGAAAAAGACATCGCTTTTTGTCAGATGAGGAGTTGCGGCGCCAACCGACCGCAGCTAAAAGCCTCTCACCCCGGCGATGCACCCGTAGCTCAGCTGGATAGAGCACCAGACTACGAATCTGGGGGTCAGAGGTTCGAATCCTTTCGGGTGCGCCAGGGGCTTTAAAAAACGCCGGTTTTCACCGGCGTTTTTTATGTCCGCTCGCCTGGAGATGTCAGGCCGCCGCAGCGGCCGGATATGTCAGGCCGGCGTGGTCAGCGCCGGCTGCGGCCCCGCTTGATCTCCCGCTCCACCGCGCTGCGTTCGCTCGAACCGATGCTGCGGATGATTTCGCGGATGATGGCGGCCGAGACGCGGTGGCGCTTCGCCAGATAGGCGATTTCCTCTTCCGTGCCCGGTTCGGGCTCGGGGAGCTTTGCGGGCTTCGCCGTTTTCGTATTCATGCGGTGCCTTCCGGTGCCAGACGAAGCTGGCTTTCCTGCACGACCTGCTCCTGGCCGTCCTGGCGTCGCTTGACCCGGTATTCGGGGTCCGGCCCGTCATTGGGCATCAGGCGGGTGACCTCATAGAGGCCCGCGCGGCCCTTGGGGGCAAGTCGGCTCGGAACCAGCTCGATAAGCTGCCCGACGGTGTGACGATGTCTCGTCTTCAATCCCATGATGCGCCTGGCCTTTCTTGACGATGAGGAAGGCGAAGGAGGCGACGAATCGCCTCCGGCCGGGATCAGGCCTTGCGCAGGTTCGTCGCCGAAACTTTGCCGCGGTCGCCGCGGGTCAGCTCGTAGCCGAGCTTGTCGCCTTCACGCAGCTCGGTCATGCCGGCGCGCTGCACTTCCGAGATATGCACGAAAGCATCGGCGCTGCCGTCTTCCGGCTGGATGAAGCCATAGCCCTTGGTGGCGTTGAACCACTTAACGGTACCCTGAGACATGGTAGAAATTCCTTGGAAATGCAAAAAGCCGCCCAGGCAGCGATGCCCCGGCGGATCAAATTCGAACGGATGCGGACTTCGGGCTCGGCGCTCGATCATGAGCTGGGAGAGCAAGCCGAACCAAGCGAGGTTGACCCCTTAACTATGGGCTTCCGCGCGCCCAGAAGCAAGCAAGACCTCGATACGCAAGCGGATATACGGTCAGATGATACATTATGACTTAACCATCTGACCCGGTCGGGGTGTAAGCAGGGGCTCGAACGCGACGGATGCTCTTGTCGCCTTTGGAAGCGAGGCGAGAGTGATCAAGCGTTCCCCGGTCATGCGCGCCCTGTCGCGCTGGTTCAAGGCCGTCTCGCGCAGCGGCTTTCTGGCGCAGATGCTCGGCGTCTATCTCACTCTCTGCGACCGCACGGCCCGCTGGGCCATCCTGGGCGGCGAGAATCTCGAGCCTCTCCTGGCCCGCCGGGAAGGCTTCATCATCGCCTTTTGGCATGAATGCCTGCCCCTCATGCCCATGGCCTGGACGGCACTCTGGCAGCGCGCCCCGCAGGGCGCGATCCGGCGCCCGGCCCGCGTTCTGGTCTCGCGCAGCCGTGACGGGCAGATGATCGGCCGACTGCTCGGGCGCTTCGGCCTGAGCACCATCGACGGCAGTTCCTCCAACGGCGCGCGGGCGGCGGCGCGCACGCTCATCGGCGCGATCCGGTCGGGCAGCGTGGTGGTCGTGGTACCGGATGGGCCTCGCGGCCCGCGCCGCGGCTCGGCGGATGGCGCCTGCCGCATCGCCTCCTTCACCGGCGCCCCTGTGGTGCCCTGCGCGGCCCATGCGCGGCAATCCTTCCGCCTCGGCAGCTGGGACAAAATGGTGATCCCGCTGCCTTTCGCCCGCTGCATCGCAGTCGTGGGCACGCCCTTCTGCAACATCGAGGGCGAGGATGGGGAGGGGCGCCTGCGCCAGGCGCTGACGGCGGTGGCCGATGAGGCGGTGGCCAAAACCCTGGGCCTGGCAGGACTCGAACCCGCAACCAAGCCGTTATGAGCGGCCCGCTCTAACCATTGAGCTACAAGCCCAGGGTGAAGCGCTTTTAGAGGCTCACGGAGCCTTGTGAAATCACCCAATGCGAGAAAACGGCCTTTGATGCCAAGTTCGCGCGGCCCTGCGTTGCCCGGCGCCCGCTCGGCTGCTAGACGCGCTGAGCTTGTTTTCAGCACGACAGGACCAGCAGATGGACGTCTCGAATATTTCGACCGGTAAGGAGCCGCCCTACGACATCAATGTCGTGGTGGAAATCCCCCAGGGCAGCCAGGTGAAGTACGAGCTGGACAAGGACAGCGGCGCGATCGTCGTCGACCGTTTCCTGTTCACGCCGATGGCCTATCCGGCCGCCTATGGCTTCGTCCCCGGCACGCTGGCCGATGACGGCGACCCGACCGACGTGCTCATCCTGCTGCCGGCCCCGGTCGTGCCGGGCTGCGTCATCCGCGTGCGCCCCATCGGCGTGCTGAACATGGAAGACGAAAGCGGCCAGGACGAGAAGATTGTCTGCGTCCCGCACGACAAGATCCACCCGCTCTACAAGGGCGTGACGAGCACGGACCAGCTGCCGCAGATCGTCCGCGACCAGATCGAGCACTTCTTCGCCCGCTATAAGGACCTGGAGCCCGGCAAGTGGGTGAAGGTGACGAAGTGGGGCAATGCCGAAGAGGCCGCAGCCCTCATCACCAAGGGTATCGAGGCCGCGAAGAAGGCCTGATCGGCCCTGCCTTCCTCACGAAAAAGGCCCCATTCCGGCAGGAGCGGGGCCTTTGCCGTTTCAAGCGGCTTGCCGGAAGGCCAGCGCCTGCCGCCCATCGGTGCCGAGGCCGGGCACGGCGCATCGGCGCCGTGGCAATGCCACGCACCCTGGCATCCCGCCCCTGAGAAAGCGCTAACCGTCGGAAGGCTTCCCCGGTCCCGGCGTCTCTTCGCGCCGCGCCCCGTCGAGCAGCGCCGCGCGCTTCTCGCTCTCCTCGCGGTCACGTGCGCGGGCGGCCTTATCGCGGCCGAAAGCCACGCGATTGGCCGCCGCCTGGGCCTTTTCGGCCTCGCGGTCCCGCGCCTTGCGGGCGCGGTTGAGGTTGACGATCTCCGCCATGAGCCCAGGATAACCCGGGAAACAGGAGACGCCCATGCCCGATATTGCGCTCACCGCCGCGGATGGCCATCGCTTCAGTGCCTATGTCGCCGGGCCCGAGACGGCGCCCCGCGCGCTGGTGATCATCCAGGAGATCTTCGGCGTGAACCGGCATATGCGGCGGGTCTCCGACCATTACGCCAGCCTGGGCTTCGCGGTGATCTGCCCCGCGCTCTTCGACCGCGTCGAGCTGGGCGCCGAACTCGGCTACACGCCCGATGACGTGAAGCGCGGCCGTGACCTGCGCGCCGCCATTTCCGACGAGGCGGTGATGCTCGATGTCGAGGCCGCCGCCGCCGCGCTGCCGCCCGGCGCCGCCAAGGGCATCATCGGCTATTGTTGGGGCGGCACCGTCGCCTGGTGGGGCGCGACCCGGTCGAAGCAGTTCAAGGCCGCCGTCGGCTATTACGGCGGCGGCATCGCCGGCACGCGCGACGAGGTGCCGCATTGCCCGGTGCAGCTGCATTTCGGCGAGCTGGACAAGGGCATCCCCCTCAGCGACGTCGAGCTGATCCGCCAGGCGCAGCCGGGCGTGCAGGTCTTCGTCTATCCCGGCGCCGGGCATGGCTTCGCCTGCGAGGAGCGCGAGGTCTATAGCGAGGCGGATACCCTGCTTTCCGAGAAGCGCAGCCTGGACTTTTTCGACAGCCATCTGAGATAAGGCGGCCATGTTCCGGCTGATCCTCATCCTCGTGCTGCTGGCGGGCCTCGTCTGGCTGCCTTACGGCAATGCGCGCCTTTTCGACGGCTCGCCGCTCTGGCTGGTGATCATCCTCGCGCTCATGGCGCTCTTCGTCAGGCCCCGCCGCAGCAGCGGGGAGTAAGAGACTGTTTCATAAAGCTGGCGGGTCGGCTTCGGCAGCCTTTTCCGCGCCAGTATCGTTGGCGGTTTGGCCAAATGTCCCGCATTTGGCCTGCTCCGCCGCCTCTCTGGCACGGAAAATTCTGGCCGGAGCCTCAGCCGCCAGCTTTATGAAACAGTCTCTAGGGCTCACACCGCCCGCCAGTGGCCGCGCTCGCTGATGGCGTGGCCCTCGCTCTCCAGCTTGATGAGATGGGCGAGCAGGCTGCGGGCGGCGGCCGGCACCAGCTTCTCGGCCAGGCCCGGGCCATAGACCGGCCGCACCAGATCCAGCGCCGTGCCGCCGGGATGGGCGGCCAGGGCCTCCAGCACGCGGGCCTCCCGTGCCAGGCGATGCGCCTTCAGCCCCTCCACGAAGCCGCGCGGCTCGGGCAGGGGGGCGCCATGGCCGGGCAGGTAGAGCCTGTCCTCCTTCACGGCCAGCAGCTTGTCGAGCGAGCCCATGTAATCGGCCATGTCGCCATCGGGCGGGCTGACCACCGTGGTCGACCAGGACATGACGTGGTCGGCCGAGAAAAGCATGCCCGTGCCTTCGAGCGCGAAGCAGAGATGGTTCGCGCAATGGCCCGGCGTATGCAGTGCGCGCAGCCGCCAGCCCCGCCCCTCGATCAGCGCGCCGTCATGCAGCGGCTGGTCGGGCAGGAAGTCATGGTCGCCGCCTTCGCCACCCTGATCGGGCGGGGTGAGATGCGGGCCGAAGCCCAGGCTCGGCGCGCGGGTCGCGGCCCTGAGCGCCGCGACGCCGGGCGAGTGGTCCCGATGCGTGTGCGAGACCAGAATATGGCTGATCCGCTCGCCCTGGACCGCCTTCAGGATCGCTGCCAGATGCGCCTCGTCCACCGGGCCGGGATCGAGGATCGCGACCTCGCCTTCGCCGATGATCCAGGTATTGGTGCCTTTTCCGGTGAAGGGCCCCGGATTGCCGCAGAGCAGCCGCCGCACCCCGGGCGCGATCTCGGTGACCTGGCCCGGCGCCTGATCGTCCTCGGTGATGAAGGTCAGGCTCATGCGCGCCTCCGCTGGTGCAGCAATTCCCGATGGAGAATATAGAGACCCGCCGCGACGATCAGCAGGGAGCCCGCGATCATCGCGAAGCCCGGCACCTCGCCCCAGAGCATCCAGCCGAGCCCGCCAGCCCAGATCAGTCCGGTATAGGAATAGGGCCCGATGGCTGAGACCTGCGCTGAGGCATAGGCCTCCGTCAGCAGCACCTGCGCGAGGCCGCCGATCAGCCCCATCACCAGCATGAGCCCGAACTGCGCGAGCGTCGGCGTGGTCCAGACGAAGGGGACGATGCAGGCCAGGATGCTGCTCATCAGGATCGCCTGCCAGAGTACGATGGTCGAGCTGCTCTCCGTGCCCGACAGGTCCCGCACCAGCAGCGTCGTGACCGCGCTGCACAGCCCGCCGCCGAGGCCGACCGCGATGCCGAGGATGGGCAGGGCCTGCGCCATGTCACCGCCGCCCCCCTTGCCGAAGGCGATGATGAGCACGCCGAAGAAGCCGCCCAGCACGGCCGCCCAGCGATGGAAACCCACCGCCTCGCGCAGGAAGAAGATCGAGAGAATGGTCACGAAGAGCGGGCCAGTATAGCCGATGGCCGTCTGCTCCGCGAGCGGCAGGACGAGCAGGGTGTAGAAGCCGCAGGTCATGCCCAGCACGCCGGTGCAGGCGCGGAGGAAATGGCCCTTGAAGCGCCGCGTCCGCAGCGTCACCCGGTTGCGCAGCGCGACGGCGAGCACGATGGGCAGCGAGAGCGAGGAGCGGAAGAACATCACCTCGAGGAAGGAGAAATGCTCCATCAGCGACTTCGCGATGGCCCCCATCACCGCGAAGAGCAGCGTGGCGCCGAACATGCAGGCGGCACCGCGCCGGATATCGTGTCGGAGCGGCATCAGGGCTTCCCTCCGGCGCGGGCCTCGGCGCGCCGCACCCTCTCGCGATGGAGGTTATAGAGCCCCGCGCCCACCACCACGGTGGCACCCGCAAGCGTCGTCCAGGCCGGCACCTCGCCCCAGATCACCAACCCGATGATCAGGCCCCAGATCAGCGTCGAATACTCGAAAGGCGCCAGCACCGAGGCCGGGGCCAGGCCGAAGGCGCGGGCGAAGGAGACATGGGCGAGGCCCGTCACCACGCCGAGCCCGATAAGGATCAGCACCGTCCCGATGCCGGGAAAGAAATTGCCCGCCGGCATGACCGGCATCAGCGCCAGCCCCACCGGGACATGCATGAGCATCAGCCAGAAGGTGATGGTCGAAGGCTTGTCGGTCATGGCCAGGATGCGCGTCAGCACACGGGAGAGCGCCAGGGCGCAGACCCCGAAGAGCATCAGCAGCGCGTACCAGTTCCACAGATCGCCGCCGGGCTGCAGCATGAAGAGCACGCCCGCGAAACCCACCGCCGTGCTCGTCCAGCGCCGCCAGCCCACCTGCTCCTTGAGCAGCGGAATGGCGAGCAGCGTCACCATCAACGGCACGCCCGCGCCGATCGCATAGGAATCGGCAAGGCGCATGCCCTTCATCCAGACGAAGAACCAGATGCCGGTGCAGAGGCAATGCAGCAGGCTGCGGGCGATGACGAGCCAGGGCCGGCGCGGCACGAGGCTGCGCCCGCGCAGCACGATGGCCAGGGCGATGGCTCCCACCAGCCCGCGCCAGACGATGGCGGCGCTGACCCCGACCTCGGGCAGCACCCATTTCACGGAAGCATCGGCGATCGTGATGATGGCATAGCCGAAGGCGACGATCGCGATGCCCTTCAGCGCATCCGGCGCCTCGGCGCGGAAGGCGGGGGGCGCGCTCATCGGCTGCTCCACGCGGCGCCCGCCGGCGCCGCGCGGCATTGTCGCTCAGGCAAGGTCGGCCTCGGCCATCTGGCAGGTCGCCCCGGTATCGTCGCGCGTTTCGAGCAGGATGCGCGCCCCCTCGCGCCGGCCGAGCAGGGTCAGCGCGCGGCCCCCGATGGCCGGCCGGCGGCCGCGATAGGCGAATTGCGCGAGCCTCTCGCCGGGCCCGGCCATGCCGAGCGCGTGCCAGGCGAGCCAGGTGGCCTGAAGCGGCCCATGCACCACGAGGCCGGGATAGCCCTCGACCTGCGTGACATAGGGATAGTCGTAATGGATGCGGTGGCCGTTGCCGGTCAGCGCCGAGTAGCGGAAGAGGGTGAGCGCATCGGGCATCACCTCGCGGCTGGTGGCATTGGGCCAGTAGTCGGCGGGCTCGGCCGCACGCACCGCCGCCCCCTCGGTGCCGCGATAGACGATGTCCTGCTCCTCGCTCACCGCGAGGCCGCGCGGCCCGCTCGTCTCATGCTGGACGGTGACGAAGACGAGCCGGCCGGAGCCGCCGGTCTTCTCGGAAATCTTGAGGATGGTGCTGGTCCGGCTCACTTCCTCGCCCGCGCGCAGCCCGGCGGGGTGGAAGGTCACGCGCCCGCCGGCCCACATGCGCCGGGGAAGGTCATGCACGGGCGGGAGGAACCCGCCGCGCTTCGGATGGCCGTCTTCGCCGAGGCCCGAGGGCGGCCGCCAGTCCTGGAAGAGCATCCAGTGCCACAGCGGCGGCAGGTCTCCCTCGGGCGGGGCCTGGCCGAGCGTGGCCGCGAGGCCCTCGACGAGACGGTGGTCGATGCGGTCGCCGCGGGTCTCGCTACGGCCGACATATTCCTCGAACGCCATCAATCCTCCCGGACGTAGAGCTTATAGCCTTCTATCTCTCCTTTGAGTCGGTAGCGCGTCCAGGTGTCGGCGAATAGCGGGTGGCGGCTGAAATATTCGATGAAGTCGAATTCCTTGCCGCACCACGGTATGCCGGGATTGGTCGAGACGAGCACGGCCGCGGGCGGCGCCTCGGCGAAATCCTCGGCCACCGTGCGGTAGACGAAGAATTCCGCGCGGCTCATCTCCCAGGTCTCGTGATAGCGCGCGCCATTGGCGGGGCAGGTGCGGTTGGTGCCTTCCAGCAGCCAGAGATTCATGGTGCGCAGCGTCGATTGCGCCGTGGCGTAGTTGATCGCGGGATAGACGGGGAAGATATCGGGCGAGAGCACCAGCAGCCGCTCGCCATAGGCTTCCTGCTGGAGCATTTCCGTCAGACGCTCCGCCCGGCTGCCGTCCCAGCCGATCTCGCGCCAGGGCGCCTCGCCGCCGCGCACGCCATAGACCGCGACCATGGCCGCCGCCGCGAGGCCGAGCAGCGGTGCGCTCAGCCGCCCGCGCGCCGGGGGCAGGGCATCGTCGGCGAAACGCGCGGCCAGGACGCAGGCCAGGAGCGTGCCGATCATCAGCATGGGCAGGACGTGATAGGTCCAGCCCTTGTGCTGCACCCAGGCGGAGAGGAAGGCGCCGAGCAGGGCCGCGGCGAGGATGCGCGAGAGCGCCCCGGCCCTCAGGCGCAGGCTCGCCGGCACCAGGACCAGCATGAGCAGCACCATCGGCCCCATATCGTCCGAGACCAGGACGGAGAAGCGGTTGAGATTGCCGTTGTCGAGGTAATAATCCCAGACGAGCGGCACGACGTAGCCGAAATAGTCGTCGAAGAAGATGAAGATGCTGGCCAGATAGGCCGCCCAGACCGCCGCCAGCAGCCAGGGCACCGGGTCCACGATGCTGCGCGCCAGCGTTTCGAGGCGGGAGACGCCATGCCCCGCCAGGCGCTGTCGCTCGAGCAGCACGACCAGTTCGACGAAGGCGGGAATGGCGAGGAAATGCGGCTTCAGCGCGAAGCCGAGCCCGGCCAGGATCGTGCTGCTCAGCAGCAGCGGCCAGCGCGTCGGCTGCCCCTCCACCCGCCGGGCGGCGAGCAGGAAATAGGGCAGGGCGGCGCAGGCCATGATGTGCTCGCGCTGGCCGAAATCGTAGCCCGCGATGACGAGATAGAGCGGCACCACGGCCGAGAGCACCGCCGCTTCCACCGGCCCCTCGTTCCGTCCCCGCCTGATCCGCGCCGACATGGCCCAGACCACGCCCGCGAGCGCCAACAGGCAGAGTTGGAGCGCGCGCGGGCCGTCGAGCGGGGTGTGATCCGCGATCCAGGCCGGTAGCAGGTTGAGCACGAAGATCAGCGGCGGATTGACGTCGATGAGGTCGGTATAGAGATCCTCCCCCGCCAGCCAGCGTTCGGAGAAGTTTAGCACGGCCGAGACGTCGTGGTTCAGCGGCGGGGAGAGCACCACCAGGAGATAGGCCAGGGCGGGAAGCAGTGCCGCCAGGCGGAAGAACCGCGCCTTGCCGGCCACGAGCAGCCCCGCCCGTCGTGCCGGCGCAGGACCGGAGCCGCTGGCTGGCCCCGTGCGGGTCGCCTCGGGCGCGTCACTGGCCGTCGGCCGGGAAAGTTCTGTCATCGGTGGGCGTGAATCGCTGCTGTTCGGGCCCCTCGGGGCGAGGCGCGCATACTCGCCGCAAGGCGCGCGTATCGCAATTCCAACATGGATGTGGATTACGTCATAAGAACGGCTTCGGCTGCCTTGCCGTTGCCATGCTCCGCTGCCAGAAGATACGCGTGGAACCCGTCGAATACGCCCTGATGGACGCGGTCGAGGACAATATGTGGTGGTATCGCGCCCTGCATGCCCGTGTCCTCGACATGCTGAGCGACCCGCTCTGGCTGGGCGCGCGGGTGCTCGATGCCGGCTGCGGCACGGGCGGCTTCCTGCGGCGCCTGGGGATGATGGCGCCCTCGATGGCGCGGGCGGGGCTGGAATACAACGCCGCCGCCGCCGCCCGCGCGGCGTTGAAATCCGGCGCGGCGGTCACTTCGGGCAGCATCAACGCCCTGCCTTTCGCGGAGGCGAGCTTCGATGCCGTGGTCAGCCTCGACGTGCTGAGCCATCGCGCCGTCGATCCTTCCCTGGCCCTGGCGGAACTCCGGCGCGTGCTGCGGCCGGGCGGGATGCTGCTGCTCAACCTTCCGGCCTATGCATGGATGCGCTCCACCCATGACGAGCGCGTCCATAACGACCGCCGCTTCACCGTCTCGGGCGCCCGCCGCCTGCTGCGGGGCGCTGGCTTCGCCGAGGTGCGGGGCCGCTACTGGAACGGGCTGCTCTTCCCGCTCATGGCGCTGCAGCGAAAGGTGCTGGCGCGGGGCGAGATGTCGGGCAGCGACGTGCAGCATTTCGCGCCCTGGCTCGATCGCAGCCTCCATGCCGTGACCCAGGCCGAAAGAGCCATGGCCCATGCCGGGCTGCGCCTGCCCTTCGGAGGCTCGATCCTCCTAACGGCGCGGCGCCCGGAGCATGAGGCGCTGCCCCCTCCAAGCTCCACCTCCTCCTAGGGCCATAAGGACCCCCCCCGGCCATGACGCTGCCCGCCTTCCAGCCCAATTCGGCGCCGCCGCCGGCGGTGGGGCTCTCGATCGTCGTGCCGGTCTATCGCGGGGCGGCCACGGTGGGCCTGCTGGTGGAGGCGCTCTCGAAGCTGAGGCCGGAGGGCGGGCTCGAGATCATCCTGGTCAATGACGGCAGCCCGGACAATTCCGGCGATGTCTGCCGCGCCCTGCAGCGCAGCGCGACGGTGCCGCTGACCTATATCGAGCATGCTCGGAATTTCGGCGAGCACAACGCGGTCATGACCGGCCTCCGCCACGCGCGCGGCGCCTATGTCATCACCATGGACGATGACCTGCAGAACCCCCCCGAGGAGGTCATCAAGCTCTACGATCACGCCCGGCTCGGCAATTTCGACGTGGTCTACACGCGCTATGCCAAGAAGGAGCACGAGGGCTGGCGCAACCTGGGCAGCTATTTCGCCAATAAGGTCGCGGATTGGCTGATCGACAAGCCGAAGGGCCTCTACCTTTCCTCCTTCCGCTGCATGAGCGCGCTCGCGGTGCGCAACGTCGCCCGCTATGCCGGCCCCTATCCCTATATCGACGGGCTGCTGATGCAGGTGACGCAGCGGCTCGACAGTATCGAGGTGAAGCACCTCGCGCGGGCCGAGGGGCGCTCGAACTATACGATGCGCCGCCTGATCCGCCTCTGGCTGAACCTCGCTACGAATTTCTCCGTCGCCCCCCTGCGCCTCGCGGTCTTCGCCGGTGTCGCCATGGGCGTGCTGGGGCTCATCGCGGCCTGTTTCGTGGTGGCCGAGGCGCTGACACGCGGCACGCCTTCCGGCTGGGCCTCGATGATGACGGTGACGCTGCTCGTCGCCGGCGTGCAGTTCATGATCCTCGGCGTCATGGGCGAATATGTCGGCCGCGCCTTCCTCTCGGCCAATGGCAAGCCGCAGGGCGTGGTGCGCGAGGTCGTTGGGCCCGCCGCTGAGGAGAAGTCTGCCGAAGCCAGGGCCGGGGAAGGCTGATGTTCCACTGGCTCGTCCTGGCGGCCGCGATCTGCACCTCGCTGCTCGGCCAGGTGCTGCTCAAGGCCGGGGCGACCGGCGAGGCGGCCGGCACCTTCATCCAGCAGCTCTTCCGCCCGCAGACCATCATCGGCCTCGGCCTCTATGGCGGTGCGGCGATGCTCTACATCGTGGCACTGCGGAAAATCCCGATGAGCGTCGCGCTGCCCTGCACGGCGGCGAGCTACGTCATCATCGCCATCATCGGCTATCTCGCCTTCGGCGAGGCGCTGGGCGCGCAGAAGATCGCGGCCATCGGGCTGATCTCCCTGGGCGTGATTCTGTTGGCCGCCGCGTGATGGCCCTGCCGGGGCTTGCGATGCCGGGGCTCGGCCTCGCCATCAGCCTCGGCATCGCCCAGATCGTCGCCTGGGGCGTCACCTATTATCTGCCCGCCACCCTTTCGGCCCCGATGGCCGAAGGGCTCGGCCTGCCCATCACGGTGCCCTTCACCGGCGCCGCTGTGACCTTCGTGCTCACCGCGCTGCTGGCCCCCGTGATCGGGCGTTGGATGGACCGGCACGGCGCCCGGCCGGTGCTGATGCTGAGCTGCCTCTTCATCGCGCTCGGCCTGGTGCTGCAGGGCGCCGCGCCCAATCTCGCCGTGCTGGTGCTTTCCTGGCTCGTCACCGGCATCGGCACTTCCATGGGCCTCACCCAGGCGGCGCTAACGGCCCTCGCGCAATTCGCGGGCGGCGCGGCGAAGCGGCTGATGACGGTGCTGATGTTGCTCGCGGGGCTTTCCGTCTCCGTCGCCTGGCTCGGCACGCAGGCGCTGATCGACGCCCTCGGCTGGCGCGGCTGCTGCTTCGTCCTGGCCGCCCTGCAATGCGCCATCTGCCTGCCGATCTACGCCATGGTGCCGCGCCGCCCGAAGGAAGCCCGACAGGTGGAGGTGGGCGCGCCACGGCCGGCCCTGGCTGAGGTGCCGCGTTTCGACCGCGATCAGTTCCTGATCTCGCTCGGCTTCTCGCTGCATATGGCGGCCTCTTCGGGCATCAGCCTGCATCTCATCGCCGTGCTCGGGCATTTCGGCGCGGATGCGGCCCAGGCGGTGAAGCTCTCGGCGCTGATCGGCGTGGCGCAGGTGGGCACGCGGGTTCTCGAACTCGCCTTCGGCCGCCTGCCCGCGCTGGTCAATGCGCGCTTCGGCTGCGCGCTGGTGGTGCCCGCCATGGGGCTGGCCTATCTGGCGCCCCACGAAAGCCCAGGATGGATGCTGGGCGCCTGCATGCTGGCGCTCGGGGTCACGACGGGCATCATGTCGGTCGCCCGCGCGGCGGTGCCGCTCGAAATCTGGGGGCCGGCGCGCTACGGCACGCTGGCCGGGCGCATCAGCGCGCCGATCATGCTGCTGATGGCCACGGCACCCGCCCTCTTCGCCTTCGCCATCGAATGGCTCGGCCCGGGCGGCATGCCCGCGCTGGCGGCGGGGCTTTCGGCCATCGGCGCCCTGGCGCTTTGCGGCGTCTCGGGCAAGCCCAGGGCCGCGGGCTGACCCGGCGGCCCGAAAGGCATCAGTCCACGCTGGCGCCCGAGAGCTTCACCAGCTGCACCAGCCGGGCGGTCTCCGCCGGCACGAAGCGGGCGAAGCTCGCGCGATCCTCGACGGTCGAGCTGCTGCCGAGCGTCGTGAGCCGCGCGGCCAGCGTCGGGTCGGTGCTGATCTTCCGGAAGGCCTCCGAGAAGCGATCGAGAATCGGCGCCGGGGTGGCGGCCGGGGCGAAGGCGCCGCCCCAGATCATCAGATCCACCGGCACGCCCGCCTCCGCCATGGTCGGCACATCCGGCAGCTGCGGCGCGCGGGTGGAGGAGGTGACGCCCAGCGCGCGGAGCTGGCCATCCTTCACGAGCTGCTGGGCCGTCGACATATTGTCGAAGATGAAGTCGATGCGCCCGCCCATCAGGTCCTGCTGCGCCGGAGCGGCGCCGCGATAGGGTACATGCGTCACGTCGATCCCCGCCGCCTGGGCGAAGAGCACGGAGGAGAGATGCATGCCCGAACCGCTGCCCGCCGAACCGTAATTCAGCGCACCCGGCTTGGCCTTCGCCATGGCGACGAGATCGGCGACGGTCTTGGCCGGTGAATCCGGCCGCACCAGCAGCGCGCTCGGCACGCTGTAGAGCAGGGAGATCGGCGCGAGATCCTTCACGAAGTCGAAGGTCAGGTTCTTGTAGAGCCCGACATTGATCGCATTCACCGCCGAGCCCATCAGGATCGTGTAGCCATCGGGCGTGGCCTTGGCGACGAAATCGGCGCCCAGGCTGCCCGCGGCCCCCGCACGGTTCTCCACCACAACGGCCTGGCCGAGTTCGCGCGAGAGTCCCTCGGAATAGAGCCGGGCCATCACGTCGATATTGCCGCCCGGCGCGAAAGGCACCACCCAGCGGATGGGCCGCGTGGGCCAGTTGCCCTGCGCGAGCGCGGGGCGGGCGAGGGCCAGGCCCGCCAGGCCGAGGCCCAGCGCGCGGCGGCCGAAAGTGACCTTTTCGTTCATGTCCTGCTCCTCAGAGTTCGGCCGCGTCGCGCAGCGCCTGCAGATTTACCTGCGGCGTCGCGGCTGTCATGATCGAGCAGCCGGGGCCGAGGATGAAATTGCGCCCTTCGGTCTGGCGGATGGCATCCCGCGCCTTCATGCGGACCTCGGCCGGCGTGCCATGGGCGAGCGTCCAGGGGTCGACGCCGCCCGCCACACCCGCGCCCTTCGGCAGGCGCTTCAACCCCATGCCCGGCGAGGGATTGCCCTTGGTCTGCGACTCCCAATGGAAGCCCGCGACCGGATAATCCGAGAGGGCGTCGAGATAGATGCCGTCCTCGCAGAGATGCAGCAGGTTGCAGGGCAGGGATTTCGCGGCCTCGATCATCATGAGGTCGAAGGGGCGGGCCAGGCTGCGGTAATGCGGCTCGGTCAGGCGATGCGCATTGGCCCATTTCGTCGAGAAATAGATGCCGTCCACGCCGCGCTTCACGATTTCCTCGATGAAGGGCACGAAGGTTTCGGTGAAGACGCCGAGCGCGTGCTTCACCGCCTCCTCATCCGCCTTGATATGCTCGGCGAGCAGGGAGCCGTTCTTGTCCAAGAGCTTGTAGGCGATGTCGAGCGGCAGGAAGACCGTCATGATGACGGGAATCTGGTCGCCGAGCTTGCGCTTGACGAGGTCGATCGCCTGGAGCTGCTCCGCCAGGGCGGGGGTGCTGAGCGGCAGCGGGCGCAGCTTGCGCCAGTCCTCGGGCGTCGAGATCGGGGTATGCAGCGTCTCATGCACGATGCCCGCATCGGTGGAGGGGCGATGGCGGAAGCCGAAACCCTCGGCATGATAGCTCGCCCGCGCATGCAGCTTGCAGAAATCCCAGTCATACCTTTGCTGGAATTCGACCATGACGTCGGAGAAATCCTCCGCCGACATCTCGCGCAAATACCAGTGGCCCCAGGCACTCACCGGCACGCGGTCGGGGGTGCCGCCTTGCAGGGCGGCGCGCAGGCGGTCGTGACGGTTCATGGGAAGGGTCTCGCGGGCAGATGGTTGCGTCTTGACGACGAGTGCCACGCTATCGACTTGAAACCATCACATCAAAGTCGATAAAATAATGGAGTCATCATATTCTGCTATAGACCATGCACCGCCCGAACACGCGCCAGCTCGAGGCCTTCCGCGCCGTTCTCCTCGCCGGCGGCATGTCGGCCGGGGCGAAGCTGCTTAACATCACCCAGCCCGCCGCCAGCCGCCTGATCCGGGATCTGGAGGCGGGGCTCGGCCTCTCGCTCTTCGAGCGGCGGAACGGGCGGCTGGTCGTGACGCATGAGGGGCGGCATCTGCAAGCGGCGGTGGAGCGCCATGTCGCGACGCTGGACGAGGTGATGGAGACGGCGCGCGGCTTGCGCGCCTCCCGCGCCGGGCAATTGCGCATCGCCGCGGGCGCGAGCCTCTCGCTGCAGTTGCTGCCCGGCGTCCTGGCCGAGCTGCTTCGGAAGTTCCCGCGTGACAGCGTCAGGATCGTCAATGCCACGGCCCGCACCGTGGCCGGTCTTGTCGCGCGCGGGGAGGCCGATATCGGCTTCGCGGCCGATGTCGCTGCCGATGCCGCGGCCACGCCGGGCGTGGAGGTGACGCATCTGCCCGGGCTCGATGCCGTCTGCGCCCTGCCGTCCGGGCATCCGCTCGCCGCCCGCCGGCGCATCGCGCTGGAGGATCTCGAGGGCGAGGCTTTCGTCAGCTTCGGCGGGGATGGCGTCTTCCCGTTGCGCATCGCCTCGGCCTTCCAGGCCGCGCGGGTTACGCCGCGCATCCGCATGGTGGCGAGCAATGCCGCCATGGCCGCGCGGGCCGTGGCGCAAGGTGTCGGCGCCTCGATCCTCGATCCTTTCACGGGCGATCTGCTGGCCTCGCGCGGCATGGCGGTGCGGCTCGTCTCGCCGCGCCTGGCCTATGATCTCGCGCTTTTCCGGCCTTTCGACGTCAGCCCCACGCCGCTCGCGGAAGCCTTCGCCCAGAGCGTGGCCTCGGTGGTGGCGACGCGGGCGGGGAAAATGGCCGGGCTCTGATTGCCCAATCGGCCCGCTGGGTGGAAGCTGCCCCCTCACCAGCCCGGAGAACCCGATGAGCCTGCGCGACCGCCTTGACGCCCTCCACCCCGAGATGACCGCCTGGCGGCGGGATTTTCACGCCCATCCCGAACTGGGCTTCGAGGAGCACCGCACCAGCGCCAAGGTGGCCGAATTGCTCGAAAGCTGGGGCATCGAGGTGCATCGCGGCCTCGGCGGCACGGGCGTCGTGGGCGTGATCCGAGGCCGCAAGGCCGCGACGGGCGGCAACCGCGCCATCGGGCTGCGCGCCGATATGGACGCCCTGCCCATGACCGAGGCCACCGGCCTGCCCCATGCCTCGCAGACCGCGAACCGCATGCATGCCTGCGGCCATGACGGGCACACGGCGATGCTGCTCGGCGCCGCCAAGGTCCTGGCCGAGACGCGCGATTTCGCCGGCACCGTGAACCTCATCTTCCAGCCGGCGGAAGAGGGGCTCGCGGGCGCCAAGGCCATGATGGATGACGGGCTCTTCGAGAAATTCCCCTGCGATGCCATCTACGGCATTCACAACGAGCCGCATCTCGAACTCGGCAAGGCCTGGGTGCATGACGGCACGGCCCTGGCCGCGATCGACTATTTCTCCGTCGTCATCCGCGGCAAGTCGAGCCATGGCGCGCAGCCGCATCGCGGCATCGACACCGTCGCCGCTTCCGCCGCCGTGGTCGCGGCGCTGAATGCGCTGCCGTCGCGCCGCATCGACGCGCTTGAATCCGCCATCGTCAGCATCGGCCAGATCCATGGCGGCACCTCGGATATCGTGATCCCCGAGACGGTCGAGTTGCGCGGCTCCGTCCGCACGCTGAAGACCTCGGTGCGCGACCAGGTGGAGCCGCTTTTCCGCGAAGCCGCCACCAATGCCGCCCAGGCCTATGGCGCCACCGCCGAGATCGAGTATCGCCGCGCCTATCCGCCCACGATCAACACGCCCGAGGAGACCGAGCGTGCGCATCAGGGGGCGGCGGCCGTGCTGGGCGAGGCGGGGGTGGTGCGCAACCCGCCGCCCATTCTTGCGGGCGAGGATTTCGCCTTCATGCTCGAGAAGGTGCCGGGCGCCTATATCCTCTTCGGCACGAAGGAGGAGGGGCGGCCGGTCATCTCCGTCCATAACCCGCTCTATGATTTCAACGACAAGCTGCTGCCCATCGGCGCCTCCTATCTCGCCTCGATGGTGGAGCGCGAACTCGGCTGAAACCGCCATCGGCGAGACGCATTTAAGCCCCAAAGCACGGAAAGACTAAGGAACGGCCCCCTGGCCGTTCCGCGTTTCCTTGGGGAGGCTCCATGCGTCTCGCTTTCTTCGCCCTGGCCACGCTGGTTTCGGCCTCCGCCGGAGCAATCGCCCAGCCCTATTACCCGCCGCCGCCGGGCCCGCCGCCGCCCTATCCGCCGCCCGGCTACCATCGCGTGCCGCCGCCCCCGCCGCCTTTGCGCTGCGTGGCGCGCCTGCCGCCCATGCCGGGCTATCCGCCGCCGCCGACCGTCACCTGCCTGCCGCCTCCGGGTGCCCCGCCGGGCGTGCCCTGCGGCTGCGATGGGCCCTATGGCCCGGTGCGCGGGCACGTTCATCCCTACGGCTGAGACAGCCGCCGCTTCGATAGACAGGCCAGCCCCCTTCTGATAGCCGCCGCAAGGTGAGCGAAGGGGGGCTGCGCATGGCGGCTGAAGCGGATCAGGCGGCGCCTCGGCGGGCGCGCATTCCCGGCGGCATCTGGGCGCTGGGCTTCGTCAGCCTGCTGATGGACGTCTCCTCCGAGATGATCCATGCGCTGCTCCCCATCTACATGGTGGCCGTGCTCGGCACCTCGGTTCTGGCCGTGGGCATCATCGAGGGCATCGCTGAAGCCACCGCCGCCATCGTGAAGATCTTCTCGGGCGCCATCAGCGATTGGCTCGGCAAGCGCAAGCTGCTCGCCGTGATCGGCTATGGGCTCGGCGCCATCACCAAGCCGATTTTTCCGCTGATGCCGGTGCTTGAATGGCTCGTCGCCGCGCGCTTCATCGACCGCGTGGGCAAGGGCATCCGCGGCGCCCCGCGCGATGCGCTGGTGGCCGATATCGCGCCGAAGGAATTGCGCGGCGCTGCCTTCGGATTGCGCCAAACCCTCGATACCATCGGCGCTTTCATGGGGCCGCTTCTCGCGATCGGCTTCATGTGGATGCTGGCCGATAACTTCCAGGCGGTGTTCTGGATCGCGGTGATCCCGGGCTTTCTCTCCGTCATCGTGCTGCTCTGCTTCGTGCGCGAGCCGCCCCGGCAGGCGGCCGCCAAACCGGCGAGGCTGCCGCTGAACCGCGCCGATCTCGCGCGGCTCGGGCGGCGCTACTGGGCGGTGGTCGCGGTGGCGGGCGTTTTCACCCTCGCGCGGTTCAGTGAGGCTTTTCTGTTGCTGCGGGCTCAGGAATTCGGGCTCGCGCTGCATCTGACGCCGCTGGTGCTGGTGGTGATGAGCGTGGCCTATTCGCTCTCCTCCTATCCCGTCGGCGTCATCTCCGACCGGATGGATCGCAGCGCGCTGCTCGTCATCGGGCTGCTGCTGCTGGTCGCGGCCGATCTGGTGCTGGCCTTCGCGCCCAATCTCGTCGTGCTGAGCCTAGGCCTCGTGCTCTGGGGCCTGCATATGGGCTGCAGCCAGGGGCTGATCGCCACTCTGGTCGCCGATGCGGCCCCGCCCGAATTGCGCGGCACGGCCTTCGGGATGCTGAACCTGCTGACGGGCCTCGCGCTGCTGGTGGCCAGCGTGCTCGCCGCACTGCTCTGGGATGGCATCGGCTCGACGGCGACCTTCCTGACCGGCGCCGTTTTCACCTTGCTCGCCTGCGCGGGGCTGGTGCTGCTGCGACGGCGGGGGCTGCTCGCGGAAGGCTGAGGCTTCGCCTTCCGCATTGCTGGCCTGCGCCGGGCGGGCCCATGCATTGGCGCATGGGGATGGAACGCAGTTCGAGAATGGGACTGAACGCTTCCAGGGAGCAAATACGGGTCAACGACGGCGCTGATCGCCGCCAACCGAAACCCAAGCCCCTCAGGGGCAACGAACAGGAACTAGAACAATGTCCATGATCCGCACCCTTGCCGCCGCCGCCCTGATCGCCGGTGGTGCCCTTGTCTCGAACGGCGCCTTTGCCCGTGACCTGGGCGAGCGCAGCTATCCGATCACGACCGGCCATGCCGAGACGGCGGTGGTCGATTACGGCCCCGACGCGCTGCGCCACAACGTTCTGGGCGGTGGCGTGGTCGCCGACCAGAAGCAGCTGAACGGCGACACCAAGGCCGTCTACGGCGCCAACGCCCAGAGCCAGGCGCCCCGCCAGAACCTGGTGCCGGTGACGGTCGGTAGCGGCGAGAGCGCCGAGATCATCTGGGTGCCCGCGAATGAGGCCCCCTCGGCCGCGGCCGGCGGCACGGCCCCGGTCGGCGCCATCAACGGCTGATCCGGGCCGGGGAAAGCCCGGAGCCCAAGCATGAAAAAGGCGGCTGCCCCCAGGGCGGCCGCCTTTTCCTTTGTCGGCCCCGTCACGTTGGCGGCAGCAGCGCCTCGGCGCAGGCGTCGAGAATAGCATCCACATCCAGCCCATAGGCGCGATAGAGGTCGGGGATATCGCCCGCCTGCCCGAAACGGTCCACGCCCAGCGGCACCACGCGCTGGCCGCGCACCGCGCCCATCCAGGCATGGGCGGCCGGATGCCCATCCAGCACGCTCACCAGGGCCGCATCGGGGGCGAGGGGTGCCAGCAGCGTCTCGATATGGCTCTTGCGCCGCGCCTGTCCCTGGCGGATGCCGCGCCGGGCCGCGAGCCAATCGGCATGCAGCCGGTCCGCACTCGTAATGGCCAGCAGCCCCGCGCCCGGCTCCTCCTCGCGAAGCTGGGCGAAGGCCTCCTCCGCTTCCGGCGCCACAGCCCCCTGATAGGCAAGGGCGATCCTGGCCCCCGGCGCGGGCGGCACGGCCCAATAACCGCCGGCGATCACCCCTTCAGCATTCAGCTCCCGCTTCGGCTGCACCATCGCGCGGGTGGACAGCCGCAGCCAGACGGCCGAGCCATCGGGCTTCTGCATATGCTCGAGCCCCCAGCGCATCAACACGGCCAGCTCGTCGGCATAGGCGGGCTCGAAACTCGCCAGCCGGTCCTGCGCCATGCCGATCAGCGGGGTATTGACGCTCTGATGCTGCCCGCCCTCCGGCGCCAGGGTCAGGCCCGAGGGCGTGCTGACCAGCATGAAGCGCGCATCCTGGTAACAGGCATAGATCAGCGCATCGAGGCCACGATTGACGAAGGGGTCATAGACCGTCCCGATCGGCAGCAGCCGCGCGCCATGCAGCCGATCCGCGAGGCCCAGCGCGGCGAGAACCAGGAAGAGGTTCTGCTCCGCGATGCCCAGTTCCACATGCTGCCCCTCGGGCGACATGCCCCAGCGCTGCGCCGAGGCGAGCTTGGCGTCGCGGAAGACATCGTTCTTCTTGTGCCGGTCGAAAATCCCGCGCCGGTTCACCCAGGGGCCGAGATTGGTCGAGACGGTCACGTCCGGGCTGGTCGTGACGATGCGCTGGGCGAGCGGCCCCATCTCCCCCTGGCCGCGCCCCACCTCGGCGAGAATTTCCCCGAAAGCCGCCTGGGTGGAGAGCTTCCGCCCCTCCGGCACCTTCGGCACGGGGAAGGCCTTGGGCACCGGCACGGCGGGCGCGGCGAGGCTTCGACCCTCGGGCGCCAGCTTCTGCGCGAAGGGCAGGCTGTCGAGAAAGGCCTGCATTTCCGATTCGGAGAAATCCAGCCCCTCGAAGCGGTCCCATTCATGGCCGTCACGGATATTCATCAGCGCCTTGAACTCGGCCATCTGCTCCTTGGTCATCAGCCCGGCATGATTGTCCTTATGCCCGGCGAAGGGCAGGCCCATGCCCTTGGTCGTATAGGCGATGAAGCAGGTGGGCTGGTCGCCCTCGGCATCCTGGGCGCGGAAAGCCTCCGTGAGCGTCTCGATGTCATGGCCGCCGAGATTGGTCATCAGCGCGCTCAGCTCGTCATCCGAAAGCGGGTCGATGATGGCGCGGATGCCCTCCACCCGGCCTAGCTCGGCTAGCACCGCGTTGCGCCAGGCCGCGCCGCCCTGGAAGGTCAGGGCCGCGTAGAGGCTGTTGGGGCAATCGTCGATCCAGCGGCGGAGATGCTCGCCATCGGGCCGGGCGAAAGCCGCTTCCAGCTTCCGCCCGTATTTGAGGGTGACGACATTCCAGCCCATATCGCGGAACAGGCCCTCGATGCGGCCGAAAAGCCGGTCCGGCACTACGGAATCGAGGCTCTGGCGGTTGTAATCGACCACCCACCAGACATCGCGGATATCGTGTTTCCAGCCTTCGAGCAGGGCTTCGTAGATATTGCCCTCGTCCAACTCGGCATCGCCCACGATGGCCACATGCCGCCCGCGCGGCATGCCTTCCCGCGCCAGGCCGTGCAGATGCACATAGTCCTGCACCAGCGAGGAAAAGCTGGTCAGCGCCACGCCCAGGCCCACGGAACCGGTCGAGAAATCGACCTCCGCCCCGTCCTTCACCCGGCTCGGATAGGGCTGGATGCCGCCGAACTGGCGCAGGGTGGCGAGCTTCTCGCGGTCCTGCCGCCCGAGCAGGTAGTTCAGCGCGTGGAAGACCGGCCCGGCATGGGGCTTCACCGCCACCCGGTCCTGCGGGCGGAGGATATCGGCATAGAGCGCGGTGAGGATCGAGATGACCGAGGCCGAACTGGCCTGATGCCCGCCGACCTTCAGCCCGTCGCGATTGGGGCGGATATGGTTGGCGTGATGGATCATCCAGGCCGAGAGCCAGAGCAGCTTGCGCTCCAGCGCATGCAGCAGCTCGACATGGCGGGCCCCGCCGATAGGCGTGGCCGGCAGGGTGGTTCCAGGCGTGGCGTTCATCGCGACCCCGCTCTCCAGAGACGTTCCTCCGGGGGAGCATAGGGTCAGGCGGGGCCGCGGCAGAAGCCCCGAAAGCCGGCGAAAGTCAGGGAAGTTCAGGCTTTCTTTGCTGCACGTGCGAGGAAGAAGCGGCTCAGCCGCGCCACCGCCTCCCGCGCCAGCTCGGGCGAGATGGCGAAGCAGAGGCGGAGCTGCCCCTCGCCATCCGGGCCGAAAGCCGCCCCCGGCGCGAGGCCCACCTTGGCCTCCTTCAGCAATTCGATGGCGAAGGCCAGGCTGTCCGTCACGCCCTCGACCGAGAACATGACGTAGAAGGAACCCTCCGGCGCCCGGAGCGTGATACCCGGCAGGGCGGCCAGGCCCTCGCAGACGATCTGCCGGCTTTCGGCGCAGCGCGAGACCATCTGGCGGATGAAGCCGTCGCCCTTCTCCAGCGCCTCGATGCAGGCATGCTGGATGAAGGTGGGGATGGAGGTGGTGTTGTACTGCGAGAGATTGTCGAAAACCGGCGCCAGCCCCTCGGGAAAGATCATCCAGCCCGCTCGCCAGCCGGTCATCGCCCAGTTCTTCGAGAAGGTATTGGTGATGATCAGCCGGTCATCCGGCGTGCAGACCTGCAGGAAGGAGGGCGCGATCGCATTGCCGTAGCAGAAGTGGTTGTAGACCTCGTCCGAGATCAGCCAGAGCCCCTTGGCGCGCACCAGGTCCCGCAGCTGCTCCATCTGGGCGGAGGGCATGACCCAGCCGGTCGGGTTGGAGGGCGAGTTGATGGCGATCATCCGCGTGCGGGGCGTGATGGCGGCCTCGATATCGCCGAGATCCAGGCTGAAGCTGCCGTCGCCCGCACGCCGAAAGGGCACGGTGACCGGCTCGGCCCCGGCGATCCGCACCGTCTCGGCGAGGTTCGGCCAGGCGGGGCCGGGGATGATGACTTCCTCGCCCGGCTCCACGATGGCCTGGATGGCCTGCATGATGGCGTTCATGCCGCCGGTCGTGATGGTGAAGCGGGAAGGGGCGACCTCCACGTTCCAATGCCGCTGGTGATAGGCGGAAAGCGCCTCGCGCAGCTTCGGCAGGCCCAGCGCATAGGTATAACGCGTATGCCCGGCCCGGACGGCGGCATCGGCCGCATCGGCCACGAAGCCGGGCGTCGCGAGATCACCCTCGCCGATCCAGAGCTTGATCACCGCCGGGTCCTCACGGCCCAGATCGGCCACGGCGGCGATGAGATTGGGCTGCAGCCCGGCGACCCGGGGGCGAAGGCCGGCCATGGGGGAAGGGGGGATGGTATCGGCGCTGCTCATGGATTCTGCCCGGCCTGCGGTTCTGCTGCCTCTTCTTGCGGCCCCCCGCGCCCCCGAACAAGCCCACCCGAGGGCTTTGCTGGGCTGTTACGCGCGCGGGGTGGCTTGGAAAGCGGCGCGGCCTGCGCTAAAGGCCCCGGCTCACGGTGCCAAACCCAGGCCCCGCGGGCGTGGTGGAATTGGTAGACACGCTGGATTTAGGTTCCAGTGGCGCAAGCCGTGGGGGTTCAAGTCCCTCCGCCCGCACCAAGGGTCAAGCAAGTAGTTGTTTTTTCTCGATCTCTAAGGATGGACTTCCAACGATGCAGGTGACCGAGCTCGCGAACGAGGGTCTGAAGCGCGGCTATGCCGTGACGGTGTCGGCCGATCAGATCGCTACCGGCCGCGACAAGCGGCTCGCCGAGGTGGCCAAGGACCTTAAGATGCCGGGCTTCCGCCCCGGCAAGGTGCCGATGGCCATCGTGAAGCAGCGCTATGCCGCTGCCATCATGTCGGAAGTGCTGGACGAGCAGGTCCAGGGCGCCGTCTCGAAGCTGATGGCCGACCGCGGCCTCCGCCCGGCCCTGCAGCCGAAGATCGAGGTGGTGAAGTTCGACGAGGGTTCCGATCTGGAATTCAAGATCGACCTCGAAGTCCTGCCCGAGATCGCCGTCCCCGATTTCGCCGCGATCGAGCTGGAGCGCCCGAAGGCCGAGCCCGCCGAATCCGAGATCGAGGGCACGCTGACCAAGATCGCCGCCCGTAACCGCAAGCTCGAGGACGTGACCGAGGACCGCGCCGCCGCCAAGGGCGACGTGCTGGTCTGCGACTTCACGGGCAGCATCGACGGCGTCGAGTTCGAGGGCGGCAAGGCCCAGGACATGCAGATCGAAGTGGCTGGCGAAGGCTTCATCCCGGGCTTCACCGAGCAGCTCGAGGGCATGAAGGCCGGCGAGACCAAGGTGATCGACGTCAAGTTCCCGGCCGAATACGGCGCGGCTGAGCTGGCCGGCAAGGACGCGAAGTTCGAGATCGTCGCCAAGGCCCTCAAGGCCCCGGTCGACGCCCCGATCGACGACGAATTCGCCAAGTCCGTCGGCATGGAGAGCGTCGAGAAGCTCCGCGAGGAGATCAAGACCTCCCTCCAGCGCGAATATGACGGCCTGTCGCGCATGAAGGTGAAGCGCGCCCTGCTCGACGCCCTGGCCGCCAAGGCCGACTTCCCCGTGCCGCAGGGCATGGTCGATGGCGAGTTCGAGCAGATCTGGCAGCGCGTCGAGGCCGACCTGAAAGCCGGCAATCTCGACGAGGACGACAAGGGCAAGGACGAGGAGACGCTGAAGGCCGACTACCGCGCCATCGCCGAGCGTCGCATCCGCCTGGGCCTGCTGCTGTCGGAGATCGGCCGCACCAACAATATCCAGGTGACGCCGGAAGAACTCCGCCGCGCCGCCTTCCAGGAAGCGATGAAGTATCGCGACCAGTTCAAGCAGGTTCTGGACTTCTTCGAGAAGAACCCGCAGGCGCAGGAAAGCCTCCGCGCCCCGATCTTCGAAGAGAAGGTCGTCGATTTCATGCTCGAACTGGCCAAGGTCACCGACAAGACCGTGACGCCGGAAGAGCTGGCCACGCTTTCGGCCGCTTGATTGAGCAGGCCGCCCCTCGGGTCGGCCATTACTCGTGCTTGGGGCGGGGCCGGCATATGCCGGCCCCGCATCCGTTTCAGGGGCGGGAAGCGTATCTGCCCCTCTTTTTCATCGGCGAAAGCTGCCCCATGTTAACCCTGGGCGGCTAGTCTGCCACGGACGGGGCCGAATCCCGTCCAGGCCTGCCGGTGGGGGAACCGGTTGGGCAAGGGCCGATGGCCTGCACTGGTCCCCAAGGTTGAGCCCGCTGTCACCAGCGGCGGAAAGGATACGAGGATGCTGCGGGACCGCGATCCAATTGAAGTCTTCCAGAACACCCTGGTGCCGATGGTCATCGAGCAGACGGCGCGGGGTGAACGGTCGTTTGATATTTATTCGCGCCTGCTGAAGGAGCGGATCATTTTCTTGACCGGCCAGGTCTATGACCAGGTTTCGTCGCTGATTTGTGCCCAGCTGCTGTTCCTGGAGAGCGAGAACCCCAATAAGGACATCGCTTTCTACATCAATAGCCCGGGCGGCGTCGTTTCGGCCGGCCTCGCGATGTATGACACCATGCAGTATATCCGGGCGCCGGTTTCGACCGTCTGCATCGGCATGGCCGCCTCCATGGGCAGCCTGCTGCTGACCGCCGGCGAGAAGGGCAAGCGATTCGCCCTGCCGAATAGCCGCATCATGGTGCATCAGCCCTCGGGCGGCGCGCAGGGCCAGGCCACGGATATCGAAATCCAGGCCCGGGAAATTCTGACGCTGCGCAAGCGGCTGAACCAGATCTATGTCGATCATACCGGCCAGACGATGGAGGCCATCGAGGCCAAGCTCGAGCGCGACAGCTATATGTCCGCCGACGAGGCCAAGGCTTTCGGCCTGATCGACGAGGTCGTCAACAAGCGCCCGAGCGGCCTGCCCGTGGCGGAGAACAAAGCGTGATGGCGGCGCGGGCCCAGGGCAGGGTTGTCGCTTTGCGCGCCTCCCGTTTGCTCTGGGCCTGCGCGTCGTCCTTTCCCCCGCATGACAGCGGGGCTACAGTCCCAGGTGGCGCCCAAGGGCCGCTGCGGACGAGGAGTGGTCATGAGTAAATCCGGCGATTCAAAGAACACCTTGTATTGCTCGTTCTGCGGCAAGTCCCAGCACGAGGTCCGGAAGCTCATTGCCGGGCCGACGGTGTTCATCTGCGACGAATGCGTCGAACTCTGCATGGATATCATCCGTGAAGAGCACAAGACGCATCTCGTGAAGTCTCGGGACGGCGTGCCGACCCCGAAGGAAATCTGCAAGGTTTTGGACGATTACGTCATCGGGCAGGAACACGCGAAGCGAGTTCTTTCGGTGGCCGTGCATAACCACTACAAGCGCCTGGCCCATGGGGCCAAGGGCGGCGAGGTGGAGATCGCGAAGTCCAACATCATGCTGGTCGGGCCCACGGGCTCGGGCAAGACGCTGCTCGCGCAGACCCTGGCCCGCATCCTCGACGTGCCCTTCACCATGGCCGATGCGACCACCCTGACGGAGGCCGGCTATGTCGGCGAGGATGTGGAAAACATCATCCTCAAGCTCCTGCAGGCCGCGGATTACAACGTCGAGCGGGCCCAGCGCGGCATCGTTTATATTGACGAGGTCGACAAGATCAGCCGCAAGTCCGATAACCCCTCCATCACCCGTGATGTGAGCGGCGAGGGCGTGCAGCAGGCGCTGCTGAAGATCATGGAAGGCACCGTCGCCTCCGTGCCGCCGCAGGGCGGGCGCAAGCATCCGCAGCAGGAATTCCTGCAGGTCGATACCTCGAACATCCTCTTCATCGTCGGCGGCGCTTTCGCCGGGCTGGAGAAGATCATCGCCAGCCGCGGCGTGAAGGGCTCCGGCATCGGCTTCGGCGCCGATGTCCGCGGGCCGGACGAGCGCCGCACCGGGGCGATCCTGCGCGAGGTGGAGCCGGAAGATCTGCTGAAGTTCGGGCTCATCCCCGAATTCATCGGCCGTCTGCCGGTCGTGGCCACGCTCGAGGATCTCGATGAGAAGGCCCTCATCGAAATCCTGACTAAGCCCAAGAACGCCCTGATCAAGCAGTATCAGCGCCTGTTCGAGATGGAGGCGACCAAGCTCACCTTCACCGAGGACGCGCTGAAGTCGGTGGCCAACCGGGCCATCCAGCGCAAGACGGGTGCGCGCGGCCTGCGGTCGATCATGGAGGGCATCCTGCTCTCCACCATGTTCGACCTGCCGGGGCTCGACGACGTGGAAGAGGTCGTCGTCAACCGCGAAGTGGCCGAGGGCCGTGCGACGCCGCTGTTCATCTATGGTGAACGCCCGGCGGAGCAGACTTCGGCCTGACGGGAAACGCCCGCCGGCCCATGTGCTCATGCCATGTGCCAGGCGGGCCTCTCCCATAGTAGGCCCCCGGGGTTGCGGGGGGTGTGGTGAGGGGCCATCTTCATCACAACCCCGTGGCGCCGGGGCCCGTGCCGATGGCGGGCGGGCCCCCGCCGACTGTCCAATGTGAGGTCCCCAATGGCGGATAAACCGGTCGAGACCATTCGCGGCGAGCCGCTTCCCATTCTCCCGCTGCGCGATATTGTCGTCTTCCCGCATATGATCGTCCCGCTCTTCGTCGGTCGCGAGAAGTCCGTGCGCGCGCTGGAAGCGGTGATGAAGGAGGATAAGCAGATCCTCCTGGTCGCGCAGAAGAATGCCGCGCAGGACGACCCTACGGCGAAGGACCTCTACGAGGTCGGCACCGTCTCGACGGTGCTCCAGCTGCTCAAGCTGCCCGACAATACCGTGAAGGTGCTGGTCGAGGGCGGCCGCCGTGCGCGCATCAGCGAATTCAAGGAAGTCGACGAGTATTTCGAGGCTTTCGCCACGGCGATCGAAGAGGAAACTCCCGATTCGCGTGAGCTGGAGGCCCTATCGCGCAGCGTCGTCAGCCAGTTCGAGCAGTATATCAAGCTCAACAAGAAGATCGCTCCCGAGGTGCTGGTCTCGATCAATCAGATCGAGGACGCCGCCAAGCTGGCCGATACCGTTGCGAGCCATCTGACGCTCAAGATCGCCGAGAAGCAGGAGCTGCTGGAGACGGAATCTGTTTCCGCGCGCCTGGAGCGCGTCTTCCAGCACATGGAAAGCGAGATCGGCGTCCTTCAGGTCGAGAAGCGCATCCGGAACCGCGTGAAGCGGCAGATGGAGAAGACGCAGCGCGAGTACTACCTGAACGAGCAGCTCAAGGCGATCCAGAAGGAGCTGGGCGAGGGCGAGGAAGGCAAGGACGAAGCCGCCGAGCTCGAAGCCAAGATCAAGGCGACCAAGCTCTCGCCCGAGGCGCATGACAAGGCCATGGCCGAGCTGAAGAAGCTCCGTTCCATGTCGCCGATGAGCGCCGAGGCGACGGTGGTGCGGAACTACCTCGACTGGATTCTCTCCATCCCCTGGAAGAAGAAGTCGAAGGTCAAGAATGACCTGAACAAGGCCGAGGCGGTGCTCGACACCGACCATTACGGCCTGGAGAAGGTCAAGGAACGCATCATCGAGTATCTGGCGGTCCAGTCCCGCTCCTCGAAGATCCGCGGCCCCATCCTCTGCCTCGTCGGCCCGCCCGGCGTGGGTAAGACCTCGCTCGGCAAGTCCATCGCCAAGGCCACCGGCCGTAACTTCGTGCGCATGTCGCTCGGCGGCGTGCGGGACGAGGCCGAGGTGCGCGGCCACCGGCGGACCTATATCGGCTCCATGCCGGGCAAGGTCATCCAGGGCATGAAGAAGGCGAAGACCTCCAATCCGCTCTTCCTGCTCGACGAGATCGACAAGCTGGGCGCCGATTGGCGGGGCGACCCCTCGAGCGCGCTGCTCGAGGTGCTCGATCCTGAGCAGAACGGCACCTTCGCCGACCACTATCTCGAGGTCGATTACGACCTGTCGGACGTGATGTTCATCACCACGGCCAATAGCCTGCGCATGCCGCAGCCGCTGCTGGACCGCATGGAGATCATCCGCATCCCCGGCTACACCGAGGATGAGAAGGTCGAGATCGCCAAGCGCCACCTGATCAACAAGGTGAGCGAGGCGAACGGGCTGAAGGAAGGGGAGTGGAGCCTGTCGGAAGACGCGATCCGCGACCTGATCCGCTACTACACCCGTGAGGCCGGCGTTCGTAACCTCGAGCGCGAGATCGGCACCCTGGCCCGTAAGGCCGTGCGCGAGATCGTCTCGAAGAAGGCCAAGAAGGTGGCGATCACCGCCAAGAACCTCGAGAAATACGCCGGCGTGAAGAAGTTCCGCTATGGCGAGGCCGAGGCGGAGGACATGGTGGGCGTGGTCACCGGCCTGGCCTGGACCGAGGTGGGCGGCGAGATCCTGACGATCGAGTCGGTGCTGCTGCCGGGCAAGGGCAGCGTGAAGCACACGGGCAAGCTGGGCGACGTGATGCAGGAAAGCGTCTCCGCCGCGCTCTCCTATGTCCGCAGCCGCTCGGTGAGCTTCGGCATCAAGCCGACCCTCTTCGAGAAGCGGGACATCCACCTGCACGTGCCGGAAGGCGCGACGCCGAAGGATGGTCCGTCGGCCGGTATCGCGATGGCGACGAGCATCGTCTCGATCCTGACCGGCATCCCGGTGCGCAAGGATGTCGCCATGACAGGCGAGATCACCCTGCGCGGCCGCGTGCTGCCGATCGGGGGCTTGAAGGAAAAGCTGCTGGCCGCGCTGCGCGCGGGCATCACCACGGCCTTCATCCCCAAGGATAACGAGAAGGACCTCGCCGACATCCCGGATAACGTGAAGAAGGCGATCAAGATCATCCCCGTCGCGCATGTGGACGAGGTAATCAGCCAGGCCCTGGTGCGCCGCCCCGAGCCGATCAACTGGGTCGAGCCCGAGGAGCCCGCGCCGACTCCGGCCGTGCCGCCCAGCTCCAGCGCGGTCCTGCCGCACTGATCGGCTGACGGTCATCTGATACCGATGAAGCCACGGGGCGATTCGCCCCGTGGCTTTTTCTTTGCCCGGGCCCCTGCCGCCTCGGCGCATGCCTGGATCGCAAGGGGAAGGCCCCTGTCATGCATTCCGGAACGCCGTTGCCGCAATGGTGCGAGTCGGCGGGCCACAGCGCGGTCAAACTCGCGGAAAGCGGCGGATAACTAGGGCGAATCGGGGCAAGCGGCGTTGACGCCAAAGAATCCCGCAACCTACAGTCGCGGCCGTCCAGCCCCCTTGGCGGGGCTCAATCCGACACTCTGGCAGCTTTAAGGAATTCAGCATGAACAAGCAGGACCTGATTTCGGTGGTGGCCGAGAAGGCCGAGCTGCCTAAGGCCAAGACCGGCGAGGTGATCGACGCCGTGTTCGAGGCGGTGACCGCCGCTCTCAAGAACAGCCATGAGGTTCGCCTGGTCGGCTTCGGCACCTTCTCGACCAGCAAGCGCAAGGCCGGCACGGGCCGCAACCCGCGCACCGGCGAGGAGATCGAAATCCCCGCGACCACCTCGGTCCGCTTCAAGCCCGGCAAGGCGCTGAAGGATTCGGTGAACTGATCTCGCCTCAGCGCGAATCAGCTTGAGAAAAGCCGGCGGTGACGCCGGCTTTTTTCGTTACGGCTTCATGCATCCGGAGGGGAATACAATGCAGTTGCTCCCTCAAAAATGCATAGCTGATCATTACATCGGGTTTTGTGCTTCCTGCATTCCGCCGGAGCGCGATCTGTTCTATTAACGAACCGCGGGAAAACCGCGGAAGTGGCTGATATGGGCGCTTAGCTCAGCGGTAGAGCCCCTGTTTTACACACAGGATGTCGGCGGTTCGAATCCGTCAGCGCCCATTGACACTCCTTCGAGGGGGCCATATACCCCCGCTCACGCCAGGCAAGCGGGTGTAGCTCAGTCGGTTAGAGCGCCGGCCTGTCACGCCGGAGGTCGCGGGTTCGAGCCCCGTCACTCGCGCCAGGTGCAAATAAAAACGCCGTCCGAAGCTTCGTGCTTCGGACGGCGTTTTTATTTTCGTCCCTTCGGCTTTGCGTCCGGTCAAAGCGGCAAATCCGAATATATGGACAGAAGATATGGTCCCCACGCAGGGCTCCCTATGGCGAAGATTCTGCCTGGGGCGTATTGTCCAAGGGCGTTGCGTTGCGGTATCCGCGCGGCGTGAGAGTATCCCCGCGCCAGCCCTCTCTCCGGTGCGGCCTTCTTGGGAGCGAGAGGTGCCATGAACCAGGCCCTGCTAGCCGAATACGTCCCCATCCTGGTCTTTCTCGCCATCGCGGCGGGAATCTCCATCGCCATGGTCGGGGGCTCCTTTCTGGCGGCCCGTCAGAAGCCCAATGCCGAAAAGCTGTCGACCTATGAATGCGGCTTCGAGCCCTTCGAGGATACGCGCCAGCGCTTCGACGTTCGGTTCTACCTGGTCGCCATTCTCTTCATCATCTTCGACCTCGAAGTGGCATTCCTCTTCCCCTGGGCGATTTCCCTCGGGCAGATCGGCTGGCTCGGTTTCCTGTCCATGATGGGCTTCCTGGGCGTGCTGACGGTGGGCTTCGTCTATGAGTGGCGCAAGGGCGCCCTGGATTGGGAGTGAGGGCATGAGCGGCAGCAGTGAAGCGACCGACGTCGCCTGGAACAGTCAGGCCCTCCCGCCCGGCGCGGCGCAGGACAGCGTGATCAAGGCCGTGACGGGCGAGATCGAGGAGAAGGGGTTCGTCGTCGCCAATATCGACAAGGTGGTGAACTGGGCCCGCACGGGCAGCCTCTGGCCGATGACCTTCGGCCTGGCCTGCTGCGCGGTGCCGATGATCCACGCCTATATGGCGCGCTACGACCTCGACCGCTTCGGCATCATCCCGCGCGGCTCGCCCCGCCAGTCGGACGTGATGATCGTGGCCGGCACCCTGACCAACAAGATGGCCCCCGCGCTCCGCAAGGTCTATGACCAGATGAGCGAGCCCCGCTGGGTGATCAGCATGGGCTCCTGCGCCAATGGCGGCGGCTATTACCACTATAGCTATTCTGTGGTCCGCGGCTGCGACCGGATCGTGCCGGTCGATGTCTATGTGCCCGGCTGCCCGCCCACGGCGGAGGCGCTGGTCTACGGCATCATGCAGCTGCAGAAGAAAATCCGGCGGACGGGGACGATCCTGCGTGGCTGATACCCTGGAAGACCTCGGCAAGGCGGCGCTGGCCGCGGCCCCGCTCGGCGTGAACGCCGACTACGCCATCCTGCGCGGCAAGGAGCTGGTGCTCACGCTCAAGCGCGAGGCCCTGCTGCCGACCATGCGCGCCCTCCGCGATGATCCGCGCCTGGCTTTCGAGCAGTGCATGGACATCACGGCCGTGGACTATCCGAGCCGCCCGGAGCGGTTCGATGTGGTCTATAACCTGCTTTCGCTCACCCATAATCACCGCATACGAGTGATCGTCTCGACCAATGAGGTCCTGCCGGTCGACAGTGTCGCGGGCCTCTGGCCAAGCGCCACCTGGTACGAGCGGGAGGTGTGGGACATGTTCGGCATCGTCTTCGCCGGCCAGACCGACCTCCGCCGCCTGCTGACCGATTACGGTTTCGAGGGCCATCCGCTCCGCAAGGACTTCCCGCTGACCGGCCATGTCGAGGTCCGCTACGACAATGCCCGCGGCCAGGTGGTCTATGAGCCGGTGAAGCTGGTGCAGGATTTCCGCAATTTCGACTTCCTCTCGCCCTGGGAGGCGATGACGACGCTGCCGGGCGACGAAAAGGTTCATCTCAACCGGATCGAGCAGGGGAACAAGCCGTGAGCGAGCAGCCCCTCATGCCCGAAAAGCCCGCCGCGCAGAGCCCGGCCGGCGGCGTGATGACGACCGATACCCCGGCCGCGACCACGCGCACCGTCGAGGTCGACAGCCATACGATCAATCTCGGCCCGCAGCATCCGGCCGCCCACGGCGTGCTCCGCCTCATCCTCGAGATGAAGGGCGAGGTCGTGGAGCGCGCCGATCCGCATATCGGCCTGCTGCATCGCGGCACCGAGAAGCTGATCGAGTACAAGTCCTATATCCAGGCCGTCCCTTATTTCGACCGCCTGGACTATGTCTCGCCCATGGCGCAGGAGCATTGCTTCGCGCTGGCCACCGAGAAGCTGCTGGGCATCGAGGTGCCGGAGCGCGCGCAGTATATCCGCGTGCTCTTCGCCGAGATCACCCGCATCCTGAACCACCTCCTGAACACCACGAGCTTCGCGCTCGACCTCGGCGCGACCACGCCGGCCCTCTGGGGCTATGAGGAACGCGAAAAGCTGCTCGAGTTCTACGAGGCGGTCAGCGGCTCGCATTACCACGCGAATTACATCCGCCCCGGCGGCGTCGCGAAGGACATGCCGGCCGGCCTCGACCGCGCGATCGCCGCCTGGGCCGATGCCTTCCCCGAGAAGCTGGACGCCCTGGAGCGCCTGCTCAACGAGAACCGCATCTTCAAGCAGCGCTCGGTCGATATCGGCGTGATGACGGCCGAGCAGGCCATCGCCTGGGGCTTCTCCGGCCCCTGCCTGCGCGCCTCGGGCGTGGGCTGGGACCTGCGCCGCCAGCAGCCCTATGACGTCTATGACCGCATGGAATTCGACGTGCCCGTGGGCCGTCATGGCGACTGCTATGACCGCTACCTCGTGCGCATGCTCGAAATGCGCGAGAGCCTGAAGATCATCCGCCAGTGCCTGGCGCAGATGAAGCCGGGGCCCATCAAGGTCCAGGACAACAAGATCGCGCCGCCGAAGCGGGCCGAGATGAAGCGCTCGATGGAGGCGCTCATCCATCACTTCAAGCTCTATACCGAGGGCTACCACGTGCCTGAGGGCGAGACCTATACGGCCGTCGAGGCGCCCAAGGGCGAGTTCGGCGTCTATCTGGTCGCCGACGGCACCAACCGCCCTTATCGCTGCAAGATACGCTCGCCCGCCTATGCGCATCTGCAAGCCATGGAGGTCCTTTCCAAGGGCCATATGCTGGCCGACGCCGTCTCGGTGATCGGCAGCCTCGACATCGTGTTCGGGGAGATTGACCGGTGAGCCTGAATATTCCCGAACCGACCGAATTCGCCTTCGACGAGGAGAGCGAGAAGGAAGTCGCCAAGGCGCTGGCGCGCTATCCGGAGGCCCGCAAGGCCTCGGCCGTGATGCCGCTGCTCTATGTCGCGCAGCGCCAGATGGGCCGCCTGACCGGCAGCGCCTGGGTGCCCCGCATCGCCATGGACGTGATCGCGGCCCGCCTCGGCATCGCGCCGATCCGCGTCTACGAGGTGGCCAGCTTCTATTTCATGTACAATCTGAAGCCGATCGGGAAGTTCCACCTCCAGGTCTGCGGCACCACCCCCTGCATGCTGCGCGGCTCCGACGAGGTGACGCGCGCCTGCAAGGACGTGGCGAAGGTGCCCGGCTTCGGCCAGACCAGCGATGACGGCCTCTTCACCATGACCGAGGTGGAATGCCTTGGCGCCTGCGTGAACGCGCCGATCCTGCAGGTCGACGACGATTACTACGAGGATCTCGATTACGACCGCACGGTCCAGATCATCGAGGCCCTCAAGCGCGGCGAGCGGCCGGCGCGCGGCAGCACTATCGGGCGCCTGAACAGCGCGCCGATGGGCGGCCCCATCGCGCTGACCGAGGTGCCGGAATACGTGCCCATGGCCGAGCGTCCGCCGGCTGAGGCCGCCGCGGAGGGCGATGCCGCCCCCGGCGCCGAAAAGAAGGAGTGAGACCATGGCGCTGAGCGACAAGGACCGCATCTTCACCAATCTCTACGGCGCGCAGCCCTGGAACCTTCAGGCCGCGATCAAGCGCGGCTGCTGGGACGGCACGGCGAGCATCATCGCCAAGGGCCGCGACTGGATCATCGAGGAGATGAAGCAGTCCGGCTTGCGCGGCCGTGGCGGCGCGGGCTTCCCCACGGGCATGAAGTGGTCCTTCATGCCCAAGGCCTCGCCGGACGGGCGCCCGAGCTACCTCGTCATCAATTGTGACGAATCCGAGCCCGGCACCTGCAAGGACCGCGACATCATCCGCCATGACCCGCACCACCTGGTCGAAGGCGCGCTGCTGGCCGGCTTCGCGATGGGCGCGGTCGCGGCCTACATCTATATCCGCGGCGAGTATTACAACGAATACGTCACGCTCCAGGCCGCGATCGACGAGGCCTATGACGCGGGGCTGATCGGCAAGAACGCCGCCGGCTCGGGCTATGATTTCGACGTCTATCTCCATCGCGGCGCCGGCGCCTATGTCTGCGGCGAGGAGACGGCGCTGATCGAGAGCCTCGAGGGCAAGATGGGCAAGCCCCGCCTCAAGCCGCCTTTCCCGGCGGCGGTGGGCCTCTATGGCTGCCCGACCACGGTCAATAACTGCGAGACCATCTCCGTCACGCCGACCATCCTGCGCCGTGGCGCGAGCTGGTTCTCCTCCTTCGGGCGGCCGAAGAATTCGGGCACCAAGGTCTTCTGCATCCAGGGGCATGTGAACAATCCCTGCAATGTCGAGGAGGAGATGAGCATCCCCATGCGGGAACTCATCGAGCGCCATGCCGGCGGCGTGCGCGGGGGCTGGGACAACCTGCTCTGCGTCATCCCCGGCGGCTCGTCCACGCCGCTGCTGCCCAAGCATATCTGCGACGACGTGCTGATGGATTTCGACGCGCTGCGCGAGCATCGCTCGGGCCTCGGCACGGCGGCGGTGATCGTGATGGACAAGTCCACCGACGTCATCAAGGCCATCGCCCGGCTCGCGGCCTTCTACAAGCACGAGACCTGCGGCCAGTGCACCCCCTGCCGCGAAGGCATGGGCTGGCAGAAGCGCCTGATGGACCGGATGGTCACCGGCAATGCGGAGATCGAGGAGATCGACGTGCTGGAGAGCGTGACGCGGCAGATCGAGGGCAACACCATCTGCGCGCTGGCCGATGGCGGCGTGTGGCCGGTGCAGGGCCTGATCCGGCACTTCCGGCCGCTGATGGAAGAGCGCATCCGCCAGTATAAGGCGGCGAGCGTGGCCACCCCGAAGATGGCGGCGGAGTAAGCCCAGATGGCGAAGGTTACCGTCGACGGCATCGAGGTCGAGGTCCCCAACGGGGCCACGGTGATGCAGGCCTGCGAGGCGGCGGGCAAGGAAATCCCCCGCTTCTGCTACCATGAGCGGCTGTCAGTCGCCGGCAATTGCCGCATGTGCCTGGTCGAGGTGGAGAAGGCGCCCAAGCCGGTCGCTTCCTGCGCCTATCCGGTCATGGACGGCATGGTCGTCTTCACCGATACCGAAAAGGTCCGCCACGCCCGCCGGAGCGTGATGGAGCTGCTGCTCATCAACCATCCGCTCGACTGCCCGATCTGCGATCAGGGCGGCGAATGTGACCTGCAGGACCAGGCCGCCGCCTTCGGCGGCCAGGGCGGGCGCTATCGCGAAGAGAAGCGGGCGGTCAAAGACAAGTATATGGGTCCGCTGATCAAGACGGTCATGACCCGCTGCATCCAGTGCACCCGCTGCATCCGCTTCTCCACCGAGGTGGCGGGCGTGTCGGAACTGGGCGCGGTCAATCGCGGCGAGAATGTCGAGATCACGACCTATGTCGAGAAGGCCCTGACCACGGAGCTTTCCGGCAACCTGATCGACATCTGCCCCGTCGGCGCGCTCACCAGCCGGCCCTATGCCTTCGTCGCCCGGCCGTGGGAGCTGAAGAAGACCGACAGCATCGACGCGCTGGACGCCACGGGCGCCAATATCCGCATCGATACCCGCGGGCCCGAGGTGCTGCGCATCCTGCCGCGCGTGAACGACGCGGTGAACGAGGAATGGATGGCCGATCGCGGCCGCTTCTCCTTCGACGGCCTGAAGCGCAAGCGCCTCGACCGCCCCTGGGTGAAGAAGGACGGCAAGCTCCAGCCCGCGAGCTGGACCGAGGCCTTCGCGGTCATCGCCTCCAAGCTGAAGGGCCTCTCGCCCGACCGTATCGGCGCCGTGGCGGGTGATCTCGCCGATGCCGAATCGGTCATGGTGCTGAAGGACCTGATGGCCGCCCTCGGCAGCGCCAATATGGACTGCCGCCAGGACGGTGCGGCCATCGACGGCGCCAACCCGGCCTTCTGGCGCTTCAACTCGACCATCGCCGGCATCGAACAGGCCGATGCGCTGCTGATCATCGGCAGTAATCCGCGCCAGGAAGCGCCGGTGATCAACGCCCGCATCCGCAAGCGCAGCCTCATGGGCGGCTTCCCGGTCGCGGTCGTCGGCCCCATGCCGCAGGACCTGACCTACCAGGCCGAGCATCTGGGCGACGGGGCGGAACTGCTGGGCGCCATCCTCAATGGCGCGCATCCCTTCGCCGAGATCCTGGCCAAGGCCGAGCGCCCGATGATCCTGCTCGGGCGTGGCGCGCTCGCGCGGATGGACGGCGCCGCGATCCTGGCCGCCGCCTGGGCCCTGGCCGGCAAGGCCGGCGCGCTCACCCCGGCCTGGAACGGCTTCAACCTGCTGCATCTCTTCGGCGGCCAGGTCGGCGCGCTCGAGCTGGGCTTCCTGCCGGGCGAGGGGGGCAAGCCCCTCGCGGGCATGCTCGGCGGCGGCGTGGACGCGCTCTGGCTGCTGGGTGCGGACGGTTTCGACACCTCGCTCATCGCCCCCTCGACCTTCGTGGTGTATCAAGGCCATCACGGCGACCGCGGCGCTGCCCGGGCCGATGTGATCCTGCCCGGTGCCGCCTATGTCGAGAAGGAAGGCACCTGGGTGAATACCGAGGGCCGCGTGCAGCGCGCCTTCCCGGCCATGTTCCCGCCCGGCGAGGCGCGGGAGGACTGGAAGATCCTGCGCGCCGCCGCCGGCCAGCTCGGCCTCTCGCTGCCCTATGACACCATCGTGGGCGTGCGGGCGCGGATGGCCGAGGTGAACCCGGCTTTCGCGCAGATCGATGCGGTGGTCCCGGCCGTCGCCGAAGGGGCGCCCTCGGGCGATGCCTCGGCGCTGGCCGCCGGCGCCTTCGTGCTGCCGATCCGCAATTACTGGCAGGCCGATGTGATCAGCCGTGCCTCTGACACCATGGCCCAGTGCGCGCGGACCTATCTCCCGCCCGCGCCGGCGCTGGCGGCGGAGTAACCCCGATGGACGCGTTCCTGGCCTCTCCCATCGGGATCCTGGCCCTCACGGTGGCGCAGACCCTGGCCCTGCTGGTGCCGGTGCTGATCTGCGTCGCCTATACGACCTGGGCCGAGCGCCGGGTCATGGGCTCGATGCAGATGCGCAAGGGGCCGAATGTCGTCGGCCCCTTCGGCCTGCTGCAGCCCTTCGCCGACGCGCTGAAGATGCTGATGAAAGAGACCATCGTGCCCACGGGCGCGAATAAGGTGCTCTTCATCATGGCCCCGATGCTCACCTTCGTGCTGGCCATGATCGCCTGGGCGGTCATCCCGGTGAATGACGGCTGGGCCATCGCCGATATCAACGTGGGCGTGCTCTATCTCTTCGCCATCAGCTCGCTGGGTGTCTACGGCATCATCATCGCGGGCTGGGCGTCGAACTCGAAATACGCCTTCCTCGGCGCGCTCCGCTCGGCGGCGCAGATGGTGTCCTACGAAGTCTCGATGGGCTTCATCATCGTCTGCGTGCTGCTTTGCGTGGGCTCGCTCAATTTGTCCGAAATCGTCCGGGCGCAGAGCACGGTGTGGTTCGCCATTCCGCTCTTCCCGATGTTCATCATGTTCTTCATCTCGACGCTCGCCGAGACCAACCGCGCCCCCTTCGACATTCCCGAAGGCGAGTCGGAACTGGTGGCGGGCTTCATGGTCGAATATTCGTCCATGACCTACGCCCTGTTCTTCCTGGGCGAATACGCGAACATGATGCTGATGTCGTCGCTGACCACCATCCTCTTCCTGGGTGGCTGGCTCCCGCCGGTCGATATCGCGCCGTTCACCTGGATCCCGGGCCCGATCTGGTTCGCGCTCAAGGTCTTCCTGCTGCTCTTCGTCTTCATCTGGGTGCGCGCCACCGTGCCCCGTTACCGCTATGACCAGCTGATGCGCCTGGGTTGGAAGGTCTTCCTGCCGCTCTCGCTGGTCTGGCTCGTGCTCACGGCCTTCGTGCTGAAGCTCGCCGGCTGGCTGCCGGTCTGACGCGCAAGGGGAAGGACATATGCTCACTCTCGACCGTTTCGCGCGCAGCTTCATCCTGTCGGAACTCGTGTCCGGCATGGCGCTCACGCTCCAGCACTTCTTCCGGCCCAAGGCGACGATCGACTATCCGCACGAGAAGTCGCCCATTTCGCCGCGCTTCAAGGGCGAGCACGCGCTGCGCCGCTATCCCAATGGGGAAGAGCGCTGCATCGCCTGCAAGCTCTGCGAGGCCGTCTGCCCCGCCCAGGCCATCACCATCGAGGCCGAGCCCCGTGCCGACGGCTCCCGCCGCACGATCCGCTATGACATCGACATGGTGAAATGCATCTATTGCGGCCTCTGCGAAGAGGCCTGCCCGGTGGATGCGATCGTCGAGGGGCCGAACCTCGAATTCGCGACCGAGACCCGCGAGGAACTCTACTACAACAAGGAGAAGCTGCTCGCGAACGGTGACCGCTGGGAAGCCGAGATCAGCAAGCGGCTCGAACTCGATGCGCCCTATCGTTGAGCGAGGCCTGATAATGGTTTCCATGCCCATGAACCGGCGGAAGGGGCGCGCAGCATGATCACCGCGATCGCCTTCTACGCTTTCGCCGCCGTGCTCATCGCCTCCTCGGTGATGGTCGTCAGCGGGCGCAACCCGGTCCATTCCGTCCTCTTCCTGATCCTGGCCTTCTTCAACGCGGCGGCGCTCTTCCTGATCGCCGGGGCCGAGTTCCTGGCGATGATCCTGGTCATCGTCTATGTCGGCGCGGTCGCGGTGCTGTTCCTCTTCGTCGTGATGATGCTCGACATCGACTTCGCGCAGATGAGGGAAGGCTTCCAGCGCTATGCCCCGGTGGGGGCGGCCATCGGCGCCGTGCTCTTCGCCGAGCTGCTGATGATCCTGGGCGCCTGGCAGGCCGGGCCGCAGGTCGATGCGCTGCGGCTGAACCCGATCCCGACCGATGTATCGAACACGGTGGCCATCGGCCGCCTGCTCTATACCGAGAACATCCTGCTCTTCCAGATCGCCTCGCTGATCCTGCTCGTGGCCATGATGGGCGCGATCGTGCTCACGCTGCGCTCCCGCCCGGGCACGAAGCGACAGAATATTGAACGCCAGCTGGCCCGGAGCGGGTCGGTTTCGCTGCGCAACATTCCCATCGGCGCTGGTATCAAGCAGATCGGCATCGAGCGCCCCATCGAGGAAGAAGCGCCGAAGCCCAAGGAACTGAGCCACCAGGGGGAGGGGCACTGATGATGACCATCGGCCTCGGCCATTATCTCACCGTCGGCGCGATCCTTTTCGTGCTGGGCGTCTTCGGCATCTTCCTGAACCGGAAGAACGTGATCGTCATCCTGATGTCGGTCGAGCTGATCCTCCTCGCGGTGAACCTGAATTTCGTCGCCTTCTCGTCCTTCCTGCAGGACCTGACGGGCCAGATCTTCGCCATGATGGTGCTTACCGTCGCGGCGGCCGAGGCGGCCATCGGCCTCGCAATTCTGGTGATCTATTTCCGCAACCGTGGCAGCATCGAGGTCGAGGACATCTCGACCCTGAGGGGATAAGCCATGCTCATTGGCGCCGTTTTCCTCCCTCTGCTCGGTTGTCTGATCGCCGGTCTCTTCGGCCGGCTGATCGGCGACCGGCTGTCCATGTTGGCCACCGTCGCCTGCATGATGCTCGCCGCGGTCTGCGGCATCGCCTCCTTCGTGGCGGTGGGCTTCGAGCACCAGGCCGTGACCGTGCCGATCTTCACCTGGATCGACGTGGGCGGGCTCCAGGTTTCCTGGTCGCTCCGCTACGACACGCTGGCCGCCGTCATGGTGGGCATGGTCACCCTCGCCTCGGCGATGATCCATCTCTACTCCATGGGCTATATGTCCCACGACGCGACCATCCCGCGTTTCTTCTCCTACCTGTCGCTCTTCACCTTCATGATGCTCATGCTGGTGACCTCCGATAACCTGCTCCAGCTCTTCTTCGGCTGGGAGGGCATCGGCCTCGCGAGCTATCTGCTCATCGGCTACTGGTACGAGAAGGAGAGCGCGAACCGCGCGGCGCTGAAGGCCTTCATCGTCAACCGCGTCGGCGACTTCTTCTTCATGCTCGGCGTGGCCCTGACCTTCTGGACCTTCGGGACGGTCGAGTTCGACGGCATCTTCTCGGGCGTGGCCCAGGCCGCGCAGGTCACCTTCATGGGCATGCCCGCGCTCGAGGTCATCGGCGTGCTGCTCTTCCTCGGCGCCTGTGGCAAGTCGGCCCAGCTCGGCTTCCACACCTGGCTGCCGGACGCCATGGAAGGCCCCACGCCGGTTTCCGCGCTGATCCATGCGGCCACGCTGGTCACGGCGGGCGTCTTCCTGATGGCGCGCATGTCGCCGGTGCTGGAATACGCGCCGGTCGCGCTGGCCATCGTCGCCATCGTCGGCGCCTCGACCGCGCTTTTCGCCGCGACCATCGGCTGCGTGCAAAACGACATCAAGCGCGTCATCGCCTATTCGACCTGCTCGCAGCTCGGCTACATGTTCATGGCGATCGGCGTGGGCGCGTATCAGGTGGCGATCTTCCACCTCTTCACCCATGCCTTCTTCAAGGCGCTGCTCTTCCTGTCGGCCGGCTCGGTGATCCACGCCATGTCCGACGAGCAGGACATCCGCAAGATGGGCGGGATCTGGAAGAAGATCCCCTTCACCTACGCCATGTTCTGGATCGGCTCCCTGGCGCTGGCCGGCATGCCTTTCTTCGCCGGCTACTACTCCAAGGATGCCGTGTTGGAGGCCGCCTTCGCCGCCCATTCGGGCCCGGGCACCTATGCCTTCGTCATGGGCGTGATCGCGGCCTTCCTGACCGCCTTCTACTCCTGGCGCCTGATCATCCTGACCTTCCACGGCAAGCCGCGCGCCGACCATCACGTGATGGAGCATGTGCACGAGAGCCCGGCGGTCATGACCGTGCCGTTGGCCGTTCTCGGCCTGGGCGCGGTCCTGACCGGCGCGGTCTTCGCGCCCTATTTCATCGGCCATGGCTGGGAAGCCTTCTGGAACGGCTCCATCGTCAATTCGGCCGAGAACCACGTGATGCACGCCATGCACGAGGTTCCGGGCTGGGTGCCGGTACTGCCAACCATCGTCGGCCTGCTCGGCATCGGCCTGGCCTATGTGATGTACATGGTCTCCCCGGGCCTGCCGGCGAAGCTCGCCGGCACCTTCCGGGCCGTGTACCTCTTCCTGCTGAACAAGTGGTATTTCGACGAGCTCTATGACGCGATCTTCGTCCGCCCCGCCCGCCGCCTCGCCATGGCGCTGTGGCAGGTGGGCGACGTGAAGATCATCGACGGCCTGCCCAACGGGGCGGCCGCCATCACGGTGGAAGCCGCGCGCGGGGCTGCGAAGCTCCAGACCGGCCGCATGGCCAGCTACGCCTTCACCATGATCATCGGCCTCGTGATTTTCGTCAGCCTCTTCATTCTTGGAGTTGCCCGATGAATGCCGCCGGCTTCCCGCTTCTGTCGTTGCTGACATTTCTGCCGCTGGCGGGGGCCGTCGTTATTCTCTTCATTCGTGGCGACGAGAAGACCGTCGCCACGAATGCCCGCTGGGCCGCCCTCTGGACGAGCCTGATCACTTTCGGCCTCTCGGTCATCCTCTGGTTCCGCTTCGACAAGGGAACCGCCGAATTCCAGTTCGTGGAGCAATTCGCCTGGGTGCCCGATCTGGGCATCGGCTACCACATGGGCGTGGACGGCATCTCGGTGCTGTTCATCCTGCTTTCCACGCTGCTCACCCCCGTCTGCATCATCTCGGCCTGGGATGCGGTGCAGATCCGCGTGCGGGAATACATGGTCGCCTTCCTGGTCCTCGAGACCATGATGGTCGGCATGTTCTGCGCGCTGGACATGATGATCTTCTACATTTTCTTCGAAGGCGTGCTGATCCCGATGTTCCTCATCATCGGGGTCTGGGGCGGGCCGCGCCGCGTCTATGCGGCCTATAAGCTCTTCCTCTACACGCTGCTCGGCTCGGTGCTGATGCTGCTGGCCGTCCTCGCCATCTGGACGAGCGCCGGCACGACCGACATCCCGATGCTTTTCGAGCATCATATCCCGGAATCGCTGCAGCTCTGGTTCTTCCTGGCCTTCTTCGCCTCCTTCGCGGTGAAGGTGCCGATGTGGCCGGTCCATACCTGGCTGCCGGATGCGCATGTGGAGGCCCCGACCGCGGGCTCCGTCATCCTGGCAGGCGTGCTGCTGAAGATGGGGGCCTATGGCTTCCTGCGCTTCTCCATTCCGCTGCTGCCCCAGGCCTCGGTCGATTTCGCGCCCTTCGTCTTCGCGCTCTCAGTGGTCGCGGTGGTCTATACCTCGCTGGTCGCCTTCGCCCAGCGGGACATGAAGAAGCTGATCGCCTATTCTTCGGTCGCCCATATGGGCATCGTCACGATCGGCGTCTTCACCTTCAACCACCAGGGCATCTCGGGCGCGATCTTCCAGATGCTCTCGCATGGCGTGGTCTCGGGCGCGCTCTTCCTCTGCGTCGGCGTGCTCTATGACCGCGTGCACAGCCGCGAGATCGACCGCTACGGCGGCGTCGCGAAGATCATGCCGGGCTATGCGGTGATCTTCATGCTCTTCACCATGTCCTCCATCGCCCTGCCGGGCACGGCGGGCTTCCCGGGCGAGTTCATGGTCATCATGGGCGCCTGGAAGGCCAATCCGCTGGTCGCGGTGGGCGCCGCCACGGGCATGGTGCTGGGCGCCGTCTATATGCTCTTCCTCTACCGCCGCGTGATCTTCAGCCGCATCACGCGGCAGGATTTGCGGGCGCTGCTCGATCTTTCCCCGCGCGAATACGCGCTCTTCGCCCCGCTCGTCCTGCTCACGCTCTGGATGGGCATCTATCCTTCCTCCTTCCTTTCCTTCATGGACGCCTCGGTGGTGGCCCTGGTGGAGCGGCATGAAGCCGCTCTCGCCCTGCCGCGCCTGGCCGCCGGGATGTGACGCACTTGATGAACTGGACTCTCGTTCTTCCGGAACTCGCCCTCGCGCTTTGCGGGCTGATCCTGGTGGTCGCCGGCGTCGTGCCGAAGCGCGACACGACCTTCGGAGTCGCCATGGGCACGCTGGGCGGGCTTCTCCTCGCGGCCGTGCTGGTGATCGGCCAGCCCGAGGGCGTCGCCTTCCATGGCCAGTATGTGGCCGATGCCTTCTCGGGCTTCGCCAAGCTGCTGATCATCGCCGGCGCGGCCTTCGGCCTGCTGATGTCCCTCGACTGGAACGTGAAGGAGGGCCTGGCCCGCTTCGAGTTCCCGCTGCTGATCCTCTTCAGCACGGTCGGCATGATGCTCATGGTCTCGGCCAATGATCTCATGACGCTCTATATGGGCCTCGAACTGCTCTCGCTCTCGCTCTACGTGATCGCGGCCTTCAACCGCGACAGCGAGCGCTCGGTCGAAGCCGGCCTTAAGTATTTCGTGCTCGGCGCGCTGGCCTCCGGCCTGCTGCTCTACGGCTCCTCGCTGGTCTATGGCTTCGCCGGTTCCACGAGCTTCGACCGCATCGCCGATGCCATCACGGGCGCCGAGGGCGCGCCGATCGGCATCGTGATCGGCCTGGTCTTCGTGCTGGCGGGCCTGGCCTTCAAGGTCTCGGCCGTGCCCTTCCACATGTGGACGCCCGACGTCTACGAAGGCGCGCCGACCCCGGTGACGGCCTTCTTCGCCTCGGCCCCGAAGGTCGCCGCCGTCGCCCTGCTGGGCCGGGTGCTCTACGGCCCCTTCGCGGAACTGGTGGCGCAGTGGCAGCAGGTGCTCATCCTGGCCTCGCTGGCCTCGATGATCCTGGGTTCGCTTGCCGCCATCGGCCAGCGCAACATCAAGCGCCTGATGGCCTATTCCTCGATCGGCCATATCGGCTACGCACTGATGGGCCTCGCCTCCGGCTCCGAGAGCGGGCTGCGCGGCACGCTGATCTACATGGCCATCTACCTGTTCATGAATATCGGCGCCTTCGCCGTGCTCATCGCCATGCGCCGCAACGGCCGGGCGGTCGAGGGCGTGGAGGATGTCGCGGGCCTGGGCAAGACCGACCCGGCCATGGCCCTGGCCATGACGATCTTCATGTTCTCCATGGCCGGCATTCCGCCGCTTTCGGGCTTCTTCGGGAAGTTCTTCGTCATCAAGGCGGCGATGGAGAGCGGCTTCCTGCTGCTGGCCATCGTGGGCGTGCTGGCCTCGGTGGTCTCGGCCTATTACTACCTGCGCATCATCAAGGTGATGTATTTCGACCCGGCGACGGGCGCGCTCGACCCGCGCCCGGTGAGCCTCTCGGTGGTGCTGGCCGGCACGGGCCTCTTCACCGCGGCCTTCTTCCTCTTCCCGGCGCCGATGCTGGCCGCGGCCCAGGCCGCCGTCTCGGCCCTGATGGGGTGAGCATCATCGCCGCTTCGGATGTTGCCGGACTGATGATGGAGGTGCCAGCCGCTCCCGGCTGGCGCCTTCTTTCGTTCGAGACCCTGCCCAGCACGGCCGATCTCCTGCGCGAGAAGGCCGAGGCGGGGGAGCCGGAGCGGCTGGCGATCCGCGCGGGGCAGCAGGTGGCGGGCAGGGGCCAGCTCGGCCGGCCCTGGCGCTCGCCCATCGGCAATCTCTACCAGTCGATGCTGATCCGCCCCGGCGAGCCGATGCGCTATCTGCAGGAATGGGCACTGCTGGCCGCCGTCGCGGTCGCGTCCGCGCTGGAGCCCTATCTGCCCGATCCGTCGCGGCTGAAGCTCAAATGGCCCAATGACGTGCTGGTCGATGGCGCGAAGCTGGTCGGCATCCTGACCGAGGCGGCGGCGACGCCCGAGGGTGAGATCGCCTGGATCGGCTTCGGCATCGGCATCAACCTCGCCATCGCGCCGGACCTGCCCGACAGGGCCACGACGAGCATCCTCCGCGAGTCGGGCAGGGCACCCATGCCGGCGGAGGTATCCCCCTTGCTGCTCACGGCCATTGACCATTGGCGCGCGCGGCGTCAATCCGAAGGCTTTGATGCGGTGCGAAACGCCTGGCTCCAACGAGGGCCGGAACGGGGCGCATGGCTCACGCTGCGGCAGCCGGGTGGCCTTGTCCAGGGCCGTTTCGCCGGGCTGGCCGCGGATGGGCGGCTGCTGCTCGAGACGGAAGGGGGCCAAAGGGCCTTCATCACCGGCGAAGTGGCGGCATGATGTCACTCCTGGGGAAACGCGGTAACAAACCATGCTGATGGCGATCGACGCGGGGAACACCAATGTGGTCTTCGCGGTACATGACGGAAACGAATGGCTCGGCCGCTGGCGCATCGCCACGCGGCCTGATCGCACGAGCGACGAATATGCCGTCTGGCTGCTGACCCTGCTCCAGCACAGCGGCATCCGCCCCGAGGCCATCCAGTCCTGCGTGATCGGCACGGTGGTGCCGGCGGCGCTCTATAATCTCCGCCGCCTCTGCCGCGACTATTTCAGCGCCGAGCCCCTGATCGCCCGCGCGCCGCTCAACTGGGGCTTCCCGATCCGCGTGGATCAGCCCGGCGAGGTTGGCGCCGACAGGTTGTTGAATTCTCTTGCCTCGCATCACCATTATAAAGGGCCCCTGGTGGTGATCGATTTCGGCACCGCGACCACCTTCGACGTGGTGGATCATGACGGGGCTTATCTCGGTGGCGTCATCGCACCTGGCATCAATCTCTCGATCGAGGCGCTGCACCGCGCCGCAGCCCGCCTGCCGCGCATCGGTATCGGGCGCCCGCAATCGGTCATCGGCCGCTCGACCGTGCCGGCCATGCAATCGGGCATTTTCTGGGGCTATGTCGGCTTGGTGGAGGGCATCGTCAGCCGCATCAAGGCCGAATACGGAGCGCCCCTCAAGGTGATCGCAACCGGTGGCCTCGCCCCGCTTTTCGCGGAAGGAACCCTGGTGATCGAAACGATCGACCCGGACCTGACGCTCGACGGACTGCGCCTGTTGGCGGCGCGAAACCCAACCCCCATCTTTCAACGAACAACACGCGACAACCTGAAGATAGAACACGAATGAATGTAACATCCGGCGATTTCGCCTTTATCCCGCTGGGCGGGACGGGCGAGATCGGCCTCAATCTCAACGTCTATCGCTACGATGGCGCCCTGCTGGCCATCGACTGTGGCATCGGCTTCGGGGGGGCCGAGCACCCTGAAGTCGAGGTGATGGTGCCCGACCCCGCCTGGCTCGCCGAAAGGCGCGACAGGCTGGCCGGCCTCGTCATCACCCATGCGCATGAGGACCATATCGGGGCCGTGGCCGCGCTATGGCGCCAATTGCGCTGCCCGGTCTATGGCAGCCCCTTCGTCGTCGCCGTCCTGCGCCGCAAGCTGGCGGAAGCCGGGCTGCTGAACGAGGTGAAGCTCCACACGATCCCGCTCGGCGGGCGGTTCCAGGTGGAAAGCTTCGACCTGCAGTTCATCCGCGTCACCCATTCGGTGCCGGAAGCGCAATCCCTGGTCATCCGCACGCGCTACGGCACGGTGCTGCATACCGGCGACTGGAAGCTCGACCCCGATCCGCTGATCGGCGAACCGGCCGATGAGGCCGCCTTCGCCAAGCTCGGCGAAGAGGGCGTGCTGGCCATGATCTGCGACTCGACCAATGTGATGGTCGAGGGACATTCGGGCAGCGAGGGCGAGGTCCGCCGCAGTCTGACGGCGCTGCTCCGCCAGCTGAAGGGTCGTATCGCCGTTACCTGCTTCGCGACCAACCTGGCGCGGGTGGAATCCATCGCCGTCGCCGCCCAGGCGGCCGGCCGGCGGGTGGCGCTCTTCGGGCGCAGCCTGCGCAATGCCGAGGCGGCGGCGCGGGAATGTGGCTATCTCACCGAGGCGCCAGAATTCGTGCCCGAGGAAGAGGCCGCTTTCGTCCCCGATAACGAGCTGGTCATCATCTGCACCGGCAGCCAGGGCGAGCCGCGCTCGGCCATGGCGAAGATCGCGGCCGATACCCATCCGTCGATCGCGCTGGGCGAGGGGGATACGATCATCTTCTCCTCGCGCATGATCCCCGGCAACGAGCGGGCCATCCTGAAGATGCAGGATGACCTTTCCCGCCGCGGCGCCCGCATCATGACGGCCGATGACCATATGGTGCATGTCTCCGGCCATCCGGCGCGGGACGAGCTGAAGCGCCTCTATAGCCTGGTGAAGCCGAAATACGCCGTGCCCGTGCATGGCGAATGGCGGCACCTGACCGAGCACGCCGCCCTCGCGCGCAGCCTGGGCGCCACGCCCGTGCTGGTCGAGGATGGCGACGTGCTGAGCCTCGCGCCCGGCAAGCCCGACATCGTGGAAAGCGTGCCGGTCGGCAAGCTGGCCATCGATGGCGACCGGCTGCTGCCGATGGAGGGCGGGTTGCTCGCGGCCCGCAAGCGGATGCTCTTCAACGGTGTGGTCATCGCCTCGCTCGCGGTCGACCAGGGCGGGAAGGTGCTGGGCCAGCCCCAGCTCTCGGCTCCGGGCCTCTTCGAGAATGGCGATAACGAGCCGGCGCAGATCGCCGTGGATCTCGGCCGCGCGGTGGGCGACCTGCCCGTCATCGTGCGCCGGGAGGACGATATGCTGCGCGAGGCCGTTCGCGGCATCCTGCGGAAATCGGTGGGGAAGAAGCTGCGCAAGCGGCCCTCCGTCGAGGTTCACCTGCTGCGCGTCTGACGATCGGGGCCGGTTCCGCTGGAGCCGGCCCTTATACTATCGGGGAGGATGGAAAGGGCATGTCCTGGTTCACGGGCTTCGTCACCTTCGCCCTGGTCTGGTGGCTGACCCTCTTCGCCATCCTGCCGCTGGGCACGCGCCCGGGGACCGAGGCCGACCCCGAAACGGGCGGCTGGCGCGGCACGCCGCAGAGGCCCGATCTGGGCCGGAAGATTCTCATCACCACGCTGGTCGCCGCCGTGATCTCCGCCGGCGTGATCGCGCTTATCCACAGCGACTGGCTGAGCTTTCGTTCCGGCTGGCTCGCGATGCCAGAAAAATAGGCAGCTAGCGGGGGTCTGCCCTGCTGCTGCCTTTTTCTTGTTCAATGGTTGAGTTTGAGACTGTTTTTTTGCCATTCAGACGGCTGCTTTCGCATTGTCCGTCCGGGCTGCCCAGTTCACCATCATTTTCAGGAAGAGGGCTGGTCCTCTTCCTGCCGTGTGACTGGCGTTTCCTCCCTAAACTTGGGCCGCGATCCTTCGGGTTGCGGCCCTTCTTTTTTAGTCCGGGCGACTCCGGTAGCCAAGCGTTTTTGGCCTGATCGAGGTCAATATCTTCGCGAAAATTGTCATGGCTGGGTTGCAGGCGACAGTTTATTGCGTTGCAGCATGAAAATGGCATGAGCTCATAAGAAAAAGTCATGCCGTTTCGCTCGCGTCTGCGGGGGATGCAGCGCGGCAGTCTTGTGTTAGGAACACAGCCATCGGGCGCGCGGTTTCTCGCGCTCTTCCACGTTCCGACATTTTCCGGGGAGCCTCGCCTTGCGCCTCTCTCGCGCCTTCCTGCCCACGCTCAAGGAAACCCCGGCGGAGGCGCAGATCGCGTCCCACCGCCTCATGCTGCGCGCCGGCATGATCCGCCAGACCTCGGCGGGCATCTATGCCTGGCTGCCAGCCGGTTACCGGGTGCTGCAGAAGGTCGGCCAGATCGTCCGCGAAGAGCAGGACCGCACGGGCGCCCAGGAAATCCTGATGCCGACCATCCAGTCGGCCGAGCTCTGGCGTGAGTCGGGCCGCTATGACGACTACGGCAAGGAGATGCTCCGCATCACCGACCGCCATGAGCGCGAGATGCTCTACGGGCCGACCAACGAGGAAATGGTGACGGACATCTTCAAGTCCTACGCCAAGTCCTACCGTGACCTGCCGCGCAACCTCTACCACATCCAGTGGAAGTTCCGTGACGAGGTGCGCCCCCGCTTCGGCGTGATGCGCGGCCGCGAATTCCTCATGAAGGACGGCTATTCCTTCGACCTGACGAAGGAGGCCTCGGTGCACTCCTATCGCCAGATGTTCGTCTCCTACCTGCGCACCTTCGCGCGGATGGGGCTCAAGGCCATCCCGATGCAGGCCGATACCGGCCCGATCGGCGGCAAGCTGAGCCACGAATTCATCATCCTGGCCGAGACGGGCGAAAGCCAGGTCTATCTGCATCGCGACCTGCTGGCCTATGACGCCCTGGCCGAGACGCCCGACTATAATGGCGATCTCTCGCCCATCGTCGATTTCTGGACCAGCCGCTACGCCGCGACCGACGAGATGCATGACGAGGCCGCCTGGAACGCCATCCCGGCCGAGCAGCAGGTTTCCGCGCGAGGCATTGAGGTGGGGCATATCTTCCATTTCGGCACCAAGTATTCGGCGGCCATGGGCCTGACCGTGACGGGGCCGGACGGCTCGACCGTGACGCCGGAAATGGGCAGCTACGGCATCGGCGTCTCCCGCCTGCTGGGCGCCATCATCGAGGCGAACCACGACGAGGCCGGCATCAAGTGGCCCGACGCGGTGGCTCCCTGGGCCGTCTCGATCATCAACCTCAAGCCGGGCGATGCCGCGACCGACGCGCTCTCCGAGAAGCTCTATGCCGCCATGGGTGGCGAAGCGCTGCTCGATGACCGCGCCGACCGCGCCGGTGCCAAATTCGCCGATGCCGACCTGATGGGCCTGCCCTGGCAGGCGATCATCGGCCCGCGCGGTGCCGCCAATGGCATCGTCGAGCTGAAGCGCCGCGCAACCGGCGAGCGGGTCGAGCTTTCCTTCGACGATGCCCTTTCGCGCATCAAGGGGAACTGAGTAAGCGCATGTTCGGACCTTTCGAGCGCGCGGTCGCCTTTCGCTACCTGCGGGCGCGAAAGGGCGAACGCTTCGTCTCCGTCATCGCCATTTTCTCGCTGGTCGGTATCGCGCTGGGTGTCGCGACGCTGATCATCGTGATGAGCGTGATGAACGGCTTCCGGCAGGAATTGCTGGGCCGCATCCTGGGGCTCAACGGCCATCTCGGCATCTATGCCGTGGACGGCTCGCTGCGGGATTTCGACAGTATCGCGGCGCGGGTGCGCGGCCTGCCAGGCGTGGTCTCTGCGACGCCCATCGTCGAGGGCCAGGTGCTGCTGACCTCCGATGCCGGCGGCGCCTCGGGTGGCCTCGCCCGCGGCATCCGGCCGGAGGATTTCGCCTCCAAGCCCTTGCTCGCCGACAATATCCGCGCCGGCAGCCTCGCGCAGTTCAAGGGCGAGGACGTCGCCATCATCGGCACGCGCCTGGCGCAGAAAATGCGGATCGGCGTGGGCGACAACATCACCCTCGTCTCGCCGCAGGGCCGGGCCACGGTGATGGGCACGGTGCCGCGGCTCAAGACGTTCAAGGTCATCGCCCTCTTCGAAGCGGGGATGAACGAATACGACTCGACCTTCGTCTTCCTGCCGCTCGAGGCTGCCCAGGTCTTCTTCCAGCAGCGCGACGCGGCGACGCAGATCGAGGTCTTCGTCCAGAACCCGGATCGCGTGCGGCAGGTGACGAACGAGATCGCCAATGCGCTGCGGGGTGTGCCGCTGCGCATCATCGACTGGCAGGCCTCGAATTCCTCCTTCTTCGCCGCCGTTCAGGTGGAGCGGAACGTGATGTTCCTCATCCTCACGCTCATCATCCTGGTCGCGGCCTTCAATATCGTCTCCTCGCTGATCATGCTGGTGAAGGACAAGGGGCGGGACATCGCCGTTCTCCGCACCATGGGCGCGACCAGCGGCTCGATCCTGCGGATCTTCCTGCTTTGCGGGGCGAGCGTGGGCGTGGTCGGCACGCTGACGGGCTTTCTGATCGGCATCGTCTTCTGCGCGAATATCGAACATATCCGCCAATTCCTGCAGTCGCTGACCGGCACGGAACTCTTCAGCCCCGAGGTCTATTTCCTCACCCGCCTGCCGGCGGTGGTGGACCCGCATGAGGTGGCGCAGGTGGTGATCATGGGCCTGGTGCTCTCGCTCCTGGCGACGATCTACCCCTCCTGGCGTGCCGCGCGGATCGACCCGGTGGAGGCGCTTCGCAATGAGTAGTGCCATGCTGCGCCTGGCCGCCGTCGAGCGGCGCTACCGGACGGAAGCGGGCGAACTGCCCGTGCTGCGTGGCGCCGAGCTGGAAATCGCGCCGGGCGAGATCGTGGCCCTCGTCGCGCCGTCGGGCACCGGCAAATCCACCCTGCTGCATCTGGCGGGGCTGCTCGAGCGGCCGGATGGCGGCGAGGTCTTCATCGGGGGCAAGGCCGCGGGCAAGCTTTCCGACAAGGAGCGCACCGCGCTGCGCCGCTCCGAGATCGGCTTCGTCTACCAGTTCCATCACCTCCTGCCGGAATTCACGGCGGAGGAGAATGTGGTGCTGCCGCAGATGATGGCGGGCGTCGCGCGGGCTAAGGCTTCGGCGCGGGCCAAGGAATTGCTGGGCGGCTTCGGCCTGCAGGGCCGCGAGCATCATCGCCCGGGCCGCCTTTCGGGTGGCGAGCAGCAGCGCGTCGCCATCGCCCGCGCCCTGGCGAACGAGCCCAAGCTGCTCCTGGCCGACGAGCCCACCGGCAATCTCGACGTCGGCACCAGCGACCGCGTCTTCACCGAACTGCTGACGGCGGTGCGGGGCAGGGGGCTTGCCGCGCTCATCGCGACGCATAACCCCGAACTCGCCTCCCGGATGGACCGGGTGGTGACGCTGAAGGACGGCAAGATCACCTGAAGCGGGGCCGACCTGGCCTCTTCAGGCTGATCATGTCGCTCGCGGCGCTCACGTCCTGATGAGGCGATACCAAGCGGACGGTGAAATCTCCCGCTTGGACTATACCAGTTTCGCTTGCCGGGAGCCGATCAAACGGTCCACTCTCATCCTCACAGGGAATGTGAATGGGAGACTTGTCATGTTGATCCGTCGCCGCGGCCTGATCGCCGCCGGTGCCGCTGCTGCTGCACTGCCCTATATGCCCCGCGCCGCGCGTGCGGCCCGCACGCCGGGCATGCTGACTTTCGGCTTGTCGAGCTATCCGCCCAACCTCCACCCCTGGCAGCATACCGGTACGGCTGCTCTGGCGGTGAAGCTGCTGATCTATCGCGGCCTGCTCTCCTATGACGCGAAGGGCGAAATCCGCACGGAACTGGCCGAGAGCTACGAGCACAAGGATTCCACCGTCTGGACCTTCAAGCTCCGCCAGGCGACCTTCCATAACGGCAAGCCCGTGACGGCGGAGGACGTGAAGTGGTCCTTCGAGCAGGTGGTCGCGGAGCGCGTCGGCGCCTATCTGCGCACGGATATGCAGGTGGTCGAGAAGATCGAGACGCCCGACCCGCGCACCGTCATCATCACGCTGAAGCAGCCCGTCGCGACTTTCCCGCTCTGGGTCTGCGGCCCCTTCCTGAACGTCATCAGCAAGGACACGGTGGGCCCCGGCCAGACGCCCGTGGGCGCCGGGCCCTTCACGCTGAAGGCTACCGAGCGCGGCGTTTCCGTCGAACTCGCGGCCAATGAGAAATTCTATCGCCCCGGCTTCCCGAAGCTGAAGGGCATCAAGATGATCGCCTATGCCGACGAGAATGCCCGCGTGGCAGCACTCCAGGCCGGCGACGTCGATCTCATCGAATACGTCCCCTGGCAGTCCATGGCCTCGCTCGAGGCCGATCCGCGCCTGAAGCTCGCCAATGTCGACGGGCCCTTCATGGGCCTCGCCTTCAATGGCCGCGGGCCCTTCAAGGATGCCAAGGTGCGCCGCGCGGCCGCCCATGCGATCCGCCGGCAGGAAATCGTCAACGCTGCCTTCTTCGGCCGAGGCTCGGCGCTGGAAGGCGTGCCCTTCACGCCTGGCACGCCCTTCTACAGCGAGCAGCGCGCCAAGACCTGGAACTATGACCCGGACAAGGCCAAGGCGCTCCTGAAGGAAGCCGGCGTGCCGAACGGCTTCCAGTGCACCCTGCTTTCCACCGCGCAATACGGCATGCACAAATCCACCGCCGAGGTGGTGCAGCAGCATCTGGCCGAGGTCGGCATCCAGGTGACGCTGAACATGCCTGACTGGGCGACGCGCGTGCAGCTCGGCACCCGCGGCCAGTATGATTTCGCGGTGATGGGCACGACGGCCGACAGCAACGATCCGGACGGCCTGGCCTCGCTGCTGGATGGCGATCTGGGCGCTGCCGTATCGCGCAGCGCGAACCTGCCGACGCCCAAGATCCACGAGCTCTTCGCCAAGGGCCGCGCGGAGTCCGATTTCGAGAAGCGCAAGGCTATCTACGCGGAGTTGGAGACCGAGGCGCTCGAAGTGGCACCTCTCGTCGGCCTCGCCTGGCGCCAGCAGGGCTATGCCATGACGAAGGACGTGATGGGCTTCTCCAATATGCCCGGCGCGCTGACCTTCAATTCCACCATGACGCTCGAAGAGACCTATTTCGGCTGAGCTTTCCTCAGCGGGAAGGATGGAAAGGGCCGGGGAGCGATCCCCGGCCCTTTTTGCATGCTTGCGGCGAAGCTCACGTTTTCGGGAACGATAGTATTAAGTAATTATAGCGCCTTTATTTTAAATATATTGACTATAAGGAGTGAGTATAGAAGTAGAAATTTCCACTAAAGAGGAATTTTACTACTCACTCTGATACCCGACGAAGAAACGTAGGGGATCAATGAGGAAGATAATAAAAACTCTGGCCGTCACCCTTCTGGGTGCTCTGTTTTATACCAGTGCCCATGCGGGGGATTATGAGGAGCGGGACAGGAAGAACGGCATCGCCATCTATGCCGGCGTCTACTCGCCCGACGTCTTCACCGATATCGTCTTCTCGCCCCAGGACACCAAGACCGACGATATCCAGCTCGTCTACGTGACCTATCTGCGGCGTCTGGCGCGGCTGACGACCTGGCTGGATCTGGAACTGGAAGGCGGGGTGGGGCGGCGCTTCGGCGATAACGACAGCGTCGAGGCCTCTCTGGCGCTCGTCGCCCGCGTCACGAAGTTTCCCTGGAATGACGTCCTGCGGACGACACTGGGTGTCTCGCTGCTGGGCCCGTCCTATGTGAACAAGCTCTCGCCGCAGGAGATTTCAAAAGACGGGCGCGAGGCGCATTGGCTCAACTACTTCGCCTTGGAGCTGACCTTCGCGCTGCCCTCGGCGCCTCAGTACGAGACCTTCTTCAAGCTTCATCACCGGTCGGGGATGTTTGGCCTGATCCAGGGCTCGACCAATGGGGCGGATTTCATATCGGCCGGGTTCCGCTACCGGTTCTGAAAGGGGGGGCAGGCGCCTGCCTGCCCCGCTCCGTTCAGCGCTTGATCTTGGTGATCTTGGTGCCCTCGATGGAGAGGCTGGCCATCAGCCCTTCCTGGCCGAAGATGAAGGCATAGGCATCATCCTTCAGCGTGGAGCTGGTGAGGTTGCGGGCCACGCCCTCGTCGGCGACGACGACGGTGGGGCCGGTGCCGATCTCGAGGCCGCTGGTCTCGTGGATGTAGCGCAGCGCCGAATCCGTCATCAGGAAGACGGCATAGGAATAGGACTGCGCGCCCGCCTGCAGGCCCCAGGAGGCCGAGACGGAGTTGTAATAGCCATCGACCTTGCCATCGACGATCAGCTCGCCTTCGCCATAGGCACCGCCGAAGACGAGGCCGGCCTTGATGATGGAGGGAAAGATCAGGGTGGCCTTCGCGCTCTGCCCAATCCGGCGCGCGGTCTCATTGATGCGATAGAGCCGCTGCAGGGCCTGCTGGGAGTCGCGATCGAGGTCGGCGGCCGTGGCGGCCTGGGCCTGATTGGCGAAGGGAGCGGCGGTCAGCGCGCCGGTGGCGATGACGGCGCCGAGGGCCGCGAAGGTCTGGCGGCGGGCAATGGTGGTCATATCACTTCCTCCTGACGGCCGCCCCTGTGAGGGCAGCCTCATGCGCGGGCAACGCGAAATGGAGGAAGCGGGTTTCCGTCCGGGATGTTTCAGTTGGTATCGGCGACGTCGAGCCAATCGGGCGAGGGCAGCGCCCGATAGGCATCGCGCAGCGCGGCCGACCAGCCCTCGCGGATGGAGGCGAAGAAGGTGTCTTCCTCGGTGATGCGCTTCTGCAGGCCGATGGCATGGCTGCCCTCGCGATAGACCAGCAGATCGAGCGGCATGCCCACGGTGAGGTTGGAGCGCAGCGTGCTGTCCATGCTCACCAGGCAGAGCTTGGTGCCATCGACCAGCGGCGTGTCGAATTTCAGCGCGCGGTCGAGGATGGGCTTGCCGTATTTATGCTCGCCGATCTGCAGGAAGGGCGTGTCGGGCGTCGCCTCGATGAAGTTCCCGGCCGCATAGACGAGGTAGAGCCGCGTCGGTCCGCCCGAGATCTGCCCGCCGAGCATGATCGAGACATCGAAGCCCACGCCCTGCGCCTGGAGCGTGGGGCCATCGGCCTCATAGACCGCCCGGATGGCGGCCCCCACGAGCTGGGCCGCGCGGAACATGCTGGGGACGGTGAGCAGCGTATGCCGCTCCGTGCCGAGCTGCACGCCCTCCTGCAGCCGGTTCCAGACGCCCTGGGTGATGGCGAGGTTGCCAGCCGAGAGCATGCAGAGCATCCGCTCGCCGGGCACGGTCGCGGTATACATCTTCGAGAAGGTCGAGATGTTGTCGACACCCGCATTGGTGCGCGTGTCGGAGAGCATGACGAGCCCATCCTGGAGGAAGAGGCCGACGCAATAGGTCACAGGGTCCTCCTTTGCGCGGTCGAGCGGCGCGGGATCGAGGAAGGCGTCATAATGAACGGAGGCGGAAACAGAAGGCGCCATGCCGGCGGCTCCGGGAGGGCTGACGAGAGGCGGGGAGAGGGGGGGCGGGCAGCTCCGGCGCCGGGCCTTCGGCCTGGCTGTCACGGAGGCGTGAGCCTTCTCTATCATCGCCGCCCCTCCCGCGCCAGCAAAGCTTCAGCCCGAGAGGTAGAGCTTGCCGATCTCGGCACCCAACTCGATGTTCCGGTCGATCAGCCCGGTCAGGAAGTCATGCAGCCCGGTGGCGAGGATGCCGGCGGCCGGCGTGTCCCGCACCGTCGCATGCAGGCTGGTCGCGATGTCATGGCAGGGGCCGCGGCGGCCGGTATAGGCCGCGATGGCCGCCAGGTTCTCGTCCACCCTTGCGTAGCAGGACAGGAGGGAGCGGGGCAGTTCCACGCGATTGACCATCAGGTCGATGATCAGCGTCGGTTCCAGCCGGGCGCGGTTCACGTACTGATAGGCCCTGAGCGCCGAGACCGAGCGCAGCACCGCCTGCCACTGCGCCGTGACATGGGCATCGGGCGTCTGGGCGGGGTCGAAGGCCGCGTGACGCACGTCGAGCAGGCGGGCCGTATTGTCGGCGCGCTCCAGCATGGTGCCGAGATGCAGGAAGCGCCAGGCATCGTCCCGCAGCATGGTATCGGTGGTGGAGCCGTTGAAGAGCATCGTCCGGCCCTTCACCCAGTCCAGGAAGCCCGGCAGGCGATCGCCCCGGATGCTGTCGCGGTCGAGCCGCCGCGCCTCGTTCCAGGTGTCGTTGATGGCTTCCCACATATCGGCGGTCAGCGCGGTGCGCACGGCGCGGCCGTTGCGGCGCGCGGCCTCGATGCAGGAGACGATGGAGGAGGGGTTCTCCGCATCCAGCGTCAGCCAATGCACGGCCGCTTCCTGGGTCGCGGCGTCGTATTTCAGGCGGAAGCCCGGATCGGTGCCGGTGGCGACGAGGAGGGCGCGCCATTCATCCCCATCGGTGCCGAGCGGGGCGGCGATGCTCGCCATGCGCAGGCTGGCCCCGATGCCACGGGCGACATTGCCGGCGCGTTCGGTATAGCGGCCGAGCCAGAAGAGGCTGTCGGCGGTACGGCTCAGCATCGGCTCAACCCTTCTGGGACTGCGACTGCGAGGATTGGCCACCAGACGATGACTGGCTCTGGGACTGGCCCTGGCCGCTCTCGAGCACCCAGGTATCCTTGGTGCCGCCGCCCTGGCTGGAATTCACCACCAGCGAGCCCTCGCGCAGGGCGACGCGGGTGAGGCCGCCCGGCACCATCCGCACCTCCTTGCCGAAGAGGATGAAGGGCCGCAGATCCACATGGCGCGGGCTGATGCCCTTCTCGCTGAGCGTGGGCACGGTGGAGAGGGCGAGCGTCGGCTGGGCGATGTAATCGCCCGGCTTGGCCCTGATGCGCTCGGCGAAATCGGCGCGCTGCTCGGCCGTGCTATGCGGGCCGACGAGCATGCCGTAGCCGCCCGAACCGCGGGCCAGCTTCACCACCAGTTCCTCGAGATGGGCCAGGACATAGTCCCGGTCCTCGTCGCGCTCGCACATATAGGTGGGCACGTTGGCGAGGATGGGCTCCTCGTTCAGGTAGAAGCGCACCATCTCGGGCACATAGGGATAGACGGCCTTGTCATCGGCCACACCCGTGCCCGGCGCATTGGCGAGCGCGACATTGCCCGCCTTATAGGCCGCCATGATGCCCGGCACGCCGACGAGGCTGTCCTCGCGGAAGACTTCCGGATCGAGGAAGTCATCGTCGATACGGCGATAGATCACATCCACCCGCTTCGGCCCGGCGGTGGTGCGCATATAGACCACCTTGTCCTCGACGAAGAGGTCCGGCCCCTCGACCAGCTCGATGCCCATCTCGTCGGCGAGGAAGGAGTGTTCGTAATAGGCGCTGTTATACTGGCCCGGGGTGAGCACCACGATGGTCGGGTTCGGCCCGGCGCTGGCGGGGGCGATGGATTTCAGCGTCTCCAGCAGCTCTTCCGGATATTGGTTCACCGGGGCCAGGCGATGCGAGGCGCAGAGGCCGGGGAAGAGGCGCAGCATCGCCTCGCGATTCTCCAGCATGTAGGAGACGCCGGAAGGCGTGCGGCAATTATCCTCCAGCACGTAGAACTGGTCGGCGTCGGTGCGGACAAGGTCGATGCCGGAAATCACCGTATAGACCCCGCCCGGTGGGACGAAATCCTTCATCACCGGCAGATAGCCCTCATTCTCCAGCACGAGGGCGCTGGGAATGATGCCGGCCTTGAGGATGCGCTGCTCGCTGTAGATATCGGTCAGGAAGGCGTTGAGCGCGCGGACGCGCTGCTCCAGCCCCTTGGAGAGGCTCTCCCATTCCTGCTTCGAGAGGATGCGCGGGATGACGTCGAAGGGGATAAGCCGCTCCGGATCGCCGCCCTCGGTATAGACGGCGAAGGTGATGCCGATGCGCCGGAAGAGCAGTTCCGCCTCGGCCCGCTTCTGCGCCAGGGCTTCGGGACCGGCTTCCTCGATCCAACGGGAAATAACGGCATAGGGGTCTCGGATACCGCCCGAAGGGACCAGCATCTCATCGAAGGCAGGGGTGGCGCGGCTGCTCACAGGCTCCCTTTCATCACTCAAGACTCCCGCTTCTCAGAGCCTTGCGCGGTTCCCGCGGCGCGGCAAGGGGTGCCCCCATGACATGCCGCGCCTTTGCGTGAGGTGCAAGCCTGCATTGCATGGCTTGCGGGCAGGAGCTGCCTCCGACTTGAGCCGAAGCGGTGCCTCGCTCGCTCAGGGGCGATACGCGGCCGGTATCTTCTGATGCCAGTCGGTAATGCGCTGGAAGGCATCGGCGGCGGCCAACGCCTGGGCCTCGCCGAAGGGCCGGGCGGCGAGTTGCAGCCCCACGGGCATGCCATTGGCATCGAAGCCGCAGGGAATGCTGACCACCGGCAGGCCGAGATAATTGAAGGGCCGCGTATTGAGCGAGACGGTGTTATGCCGTGACCAGGTCTCAGGATTGGCCTCGATATCCGTCTCGGCGCGGGTGGGCGTGCGGTCGCGCAGGCTGGGCGTCGCAACGAGGTCGTAGCCGGTGAGGGCCTCGGCCACGAATTGGCGCAGCAGCGGGGCGCGCAGCGCCAGGGCGTCGACATAGGCCCGGCCTGGGACAGCATAGCCGCCATAGATGCGGGCCGAGAGGCCGCGGCCGTAATCCTGCGGCCTTTCGCGCATCCAGGTGGCATGGATGGTCGCCGATTCGACGCGGGAGACGAGGGAGACCGCCGCCTGGATCGGCCCATGCGAGGGCAGGGCGACGGGCGTGACGGTGGCCCCGGCCGCCGCCATGGTGTCGAGCGCGGCCTGGAAGGCGGCGAGAACGTCGGCGGGCAGGTCGTCGAGAAAGCCATTCTGCGGCACGGAGATGCGCAGGCCCGCGAGGCTGCCGCCGAGGGCCGCCTCATAGCCGCCGGCCGGCTGGGGCGCGCTGGTGGCGTCCAGCGGGTCCCGCCCCGCGATCACGTCGAGGAAGCGGGCGCAGTCCCGCGCGCTGCGGGCGAGGGGACCGACATTATCGCAGGAGAAGGAGAGCGGCATCACCCCGAAGCGCGACACCCGCGTCTGTGTGGGCTTCAGCCCCGTCACGCCGCACATAGCGGCGGGCAGGCGGATGGAGCCACCCGTATCCGAGCCCAGAGCCGCATGCACCAGCCGCCCGCCCACCGCCGAGCCGGAGCCGGAAGAGGAGCCGCCGGTGCAATAGTCGTGGTTCCAGGGGTTGCGGCAATCGCCCCAATGCGCGTTATGGCCGGTCGGGTTCTGGGCGAATTCGGCCATATGCAGCGTGCCGGCGTCGATCGCGCCCGCCTCGTCCAGCCGGGCGAGGACGGTGGCCGTCACCTCGGGCACATAGTCGCGCCGGATCTTGCTGCCGCAGCCGGTGACCTGGCCGGCGCGGTAATACATGTCCTTGTGCATCATGAAGCTGCCGGCGAGGGGGCCGGTGGCCTCGCCGCGCGACCGCGCCTGGTCCAGCGCGCGGGCATCGGCCAGGGCGCGCTCGGCCTCGAGCCGGGTGACGCAGTTGAGCCCCTCGGCATGGGCCGCGATGCGGGCGAGGCAGGCGGCGGCGATGCTCTCGGCCGTCATCTCGCCCCGAGCGAAGGCATCGGCGACTTCCGTCATCGACATCAGCGCCGGGTCGGTTTCCACCGGCGAGGGCGGGGGCACCGGGGCGGGCGGCGCGACGGGGGCGGCGAGGGCCGCCAGGGCGAGGGTGAAGCCCGAGGGCTCGTCCTCGAAGGCCATGCGGCCCCGCAGCGTGGCGACCTCGGCGGCCGTGCCGGCCAGATCGGCGAGGGTGCGCTGCGCGAGGTCGTTGGGCGGGTCGATCCCGTGCCAGCGGGCGATATCGGCGATGGTGCTGTCGCTCATTCATCCGTCCTGCATCTGCTCGGGCGGAACGGCGTGCAAAGCGCGGGCCAGAGGGCGAGGGCGGATCAGGCGAACTGGCGGCCGCCCATCCCCGCGATCTCGCGCACCAGCTTGGCGCGGAGCGCGCGGGCAAAATCCATGCGGCTATCGGCGGTCATGAGGAAGGCGCCGGGGCCGCCCAGCACCTCTTCGCGCAGCCGGGCCTGGAAGGCTTCGTCGCGCCCATAGCCGCTGAGGATGGCCAGGCCATTGACGGTGATGCCCGCGGCGACGGCGGCATCACGCGCCACGGCGGCCGGGGTCTCGCTGCGCATATCCGGAGCATCGCCCGCGACGTCGATGACGCGGTCCTCGCTGGTGAAGGGCGCTTCGGCGATGAGCCGCGTGGCATGGGTGATGCCGTCGCCGATGGCATTCCAGCTCTGGAGCGAACGGGGCGCGTTGCGCATGGCCTCAGCGGCGATATTGGCCGAGGCGGCGCCATCGATGCGGTGCCAGTTCACGACCGTCATGGCCCCGCCCGGTGCGCCCCATTCCACCACGGCCACCGCAATGGCGCCGTTGGGCTTGGCGGCGATGGTGGAGAGCACAGCGGGCGCGGTGATGGCCTCGGCCATGCCGTCGCGCTGCAGGGCGAATTCATCGGGCGTGATGCTGCCCGAAGCATCCATGGCGAGCACGAGCAGCGTATCGACCGCGGGCCTCGCCTGCGCCCTCGCCGCCGCCGGCAGCAGGAGGGAGGGGAGAGCCAGCAGGGTCCGACGGCGCATCGCGATCTCCGGGCAGGAGGGCGCAGCCTGCCCGAAACATTGCCGGCGCCGCAATGAATCTCGCGGCGCCTTGATCTGCCCTCTTAGGCGGCTTTCGCGGTGCGCTTGAACCGGTCGTAGCGATAGGGGTGCGGATCGACCAGCGGCGGATCGCCGGTAACGATATCGGCCACGAGCCGCCCCGCGCCCGGGCCGATGCCGAAGCCATGGCCGGAGAAGCCGCTGGCCATGATCAGCCCCGGCACGCCCGGCACCGGGCCCATGACGGGGACGGCATCAGGCGTCGTGTCGATATAGCCCGCCCAGCGCTCCGCGACCTGGACCTTCCGGAAATCCGGGAAGGCGGCCATGAGGTTGCGGAGCCCCTCATCGACGATCGCGCTGTCGGGCACCGGGTCCAGCCGGCGGATGGCCTCGAAGGGTGTCTGTTCGTCCAGGCTCCAGCTTCGCCGCGTGCTCCATTCCTCGAAGAAGCGGCGGCCGAGCCGCAGCTTCAGCGCCGCGCGTTCCTTGAAGAGGGCGGGCAGGAAGTCGAAAAAGAGGCGGAAAGTGTCGGGCGTGATATCGGCCACCGTCGCGCCGCGATGGGCGATGGAATAGCCGCCGTCGAGCCGCTTGCGGAACGCGAAATCCGAGGCGCCGACGGCCATCTCGGGCAGGCCGCTGACGGGGGTGGTGCGCAGCACCGTGCCCTTCGCCTTCAGCTGCGGGAAATCGAGCCCCATATTGCCGACGAAAAGCCGCGTCCAGGCGCCGGAGGCCAGCACCACGGTGGAGCAGGCGATGCGCCCCTTCTCGGTGATGACGCCCGAGACGGCGCCGCCCGTTCGGTCCAGCCCGCGCACGGCGCAATCGGTATGGATGGTCGCACCCAGGGCGCGGGCGGCTTCGGCGATGGCCGGGCAGGCATGGCGCGGTTCTGCGCGGGCATCGTTCTCCGTATAGAGCGCGCCGGCGAATTGGCGGGAGGCATTGGGCAGTTTCTCGGCGATTTCCGCCTGGCTCAGCAGGCGGGAGCCGATCTGCCATTTTTCCGCATGCTGCAGCCATTCCTCATAGGCGGCCACCTGCTTGTCGGTATCGCAGAGATAGATGATGCCGGATTCCCGATAGCCCACGTCGCGGCCGGTGATCTTCTCCATCTGGGCCCAGAGCCGCTGGCTTTCGACCGAGAGGGGGATTTCGGCCGGATCGCGCCCCATGACGCGCACCCAGCCCCAGTTGCGGCTCGACTGCTCGCCGCCGATCACGCCCTTCTCGCAGATGGCGACCTTGAGGCCCCGCTGGGAGAGGAAGAGAGCGGTGGAGACGCCAATGATCCCGCCTCCGATCACCACCACATCCACCCTCTCGGGCAATGTCTCATCGGGGCGGAGATAATCGACGGGTGGCGACATCTTGCGTCTCTTTCGAATGGGCGCCCTAGACCGGCAGGTCTGTCGAGGCGGTCTTGAACACGACGAGCTGCGGGTGATTGACCGAGCGGACATATTCCACCGGCCTCCCGCTCTGGTCGCGGATCAGCAGGTCGAGCAGCAGCGCCGAGGCGCCGGGCTTCAGATCGAGCAGCCGGCCTTCCATGGCCTGGACGGGCCCGGCGGAAATCACGCGCTCGGCATGGCCGGCATGGATGCCGTAGCGGGCCTTGAGCATGGCGTAGAAGGACTGGGTCTCCTCCCGCAGCAGATCCTCGATGGCGAGATCGGGGACCAGGGCGGCGGGAACGTGGCTCGTCTCGATGCAGAAGGGCGTGCCGTTCACGCTCCAGAGCCGGCGGAAGACCACAAGCTCCGTGCCCTGCGGAATCTGGAGCCGCTCGGCGACGCGGGGCGAGGCATGGCCCTGTTCGAAATGCAGCAGCTTATGGCCTGGCACGCCGCCGCCATCGGCGATGACGCGGCCGACGCCCTGGCCGGTGCGCGTGCCGGCGGGGCGGGTGACGCGGGGCATGGCGATGCGCGTGCCGCTGGTGCTGTCGCGTTCGAGAACCCCGGCGGCGACGAGCCCCTCGATGGCCTTGCGCACCGTCATCCGGTTAGCGCCAAGCTGTTCGGCCAGGGCACGCTCGGAGGGCACGCGGTCACCGGGGGCGTAGTCGGGGGAGGCGATGAGGTCCTGGATATATTGCCGGATGGCCAGATGCACCGGCACGCGGCGCGGCGGACGGGTAGGGGCGGCCTCCTGCTCATGCCCGGTTTCGGCGGTCTTGGTCGCTGGCTCGTTCGACATGGTTGGTAGCCTATCGCATGGCAACTGGCTTGTCTTTGGTGTAGTCGCTGGTATATACCAATTAGAGCAAGAAATCAGGGATCAGGCGACCGATGGCGACACCCTATGACGCGAAGGGCATCATTCAGAGCCTGGAGCGCACGGTTTCCCAGCTGGATGAGGCGATGGCGCTGGGGCGCGAACTGGCGCCCGGCATCGACCGCATCGTCATGGTCGCCCATGGTTCCGCCAATCGCGCCATGCTCGGCATCCAGTACTGGATCGAGCATTTCAGCCCCTCCATCGAGGTGCGGCGCTACTACCCCTCCGAATTGATGGCGCAGAACCCGAAGCGACTCGATGCGCGCACGCTGGTGCTGATCGCCTCCAAATCCGGCACGACCAAGGAGACGGTGGCGGCCGCCGAATGGCTGAAGGGCAAGCCCTGCCAGGTGGTGGGCTTCTCCATGCGGGACGACAAGCCGCTCTTCGGCCTGGTGCCGCGCTGCTTCACCACGGGCGAGACGCCCGAGACCTTCACGGCCATGTTCATGCTGATGCAGGCGCTCGTCGGCGGCGTGATGGCGGCGAAGGACGAATGGCCGCTGGCGGAGAAGCTGCTCTCCTCGCTCAAGGCGCTGCCGGTGGCGGCGACCGAGGCTGCGCTGCAGAACGAGGCGCGGTCGAGCGAAGAGGCGCGGATCTACAAGGATGACCGCATCCTCTATCACGTCGCCTCCGGCCCCTGCTTCACCACGGCCTATGTCTTCGGCGTCTGCATCCTGATGGAGATGCTGTGGATGCACAGCAATACCATCGAGGCCGCCGAATTCTTCCATGGCCCCTTCGAGGTGGTGGATCGCAACCTGCCGATGATCCTGCTGCTGGGAGAGGATCCGTCGCGCCCGCTGATGGAACGCGTGGTGAAATTCTCCTGCCAGCATACCGAGCGGCTGATGATCTATGACAGCAAGGATTACGCGATGCCGGGGGTGGACCCGGAAATCCGCGGCATCGTCGCACCCTATGTGTTGCAGGCCGCGCTGAAGCGCATCTCAGTGAAGCTCTCCGTCTGGCATGGCCAGCCGCTCACCACCCGCCGCTACATGTGGAAGGGCGATTACTGATCGCCTGAGAAGGGGAGCACGCTGCCATGGTCGTCAAACTCCTGGGCCTCGGCGATAACACGGTCGACACCTATGTCGATCGTGGCGTGCAATATCCCGGCGGTAATGCCGTCAATGTCGCGATCCTGACGAAACGGCTCGGCGCGAGCGCGGATTATCTCGGCTGCCTCGGGAATGATGAGGCGGGCGACCTTCTCTTTGAGGCGTTGAGCGCGGAGGGTATCGGCCTTTCGCATATACGCCGTGTCGCGGGGGCGAATGCGCGGGCGCGGATCGGCCATCGCGGGCCGGATCGCTATTTCATTGGCTCCATTCCCGGCGTGCGCGGCGATTACGGCCCAATCACGGACGATCTCGATTATATCTCGGGTTTCGACCTGGTTCATACCAGCATCTATAGCGAGCTGGATGCGGAACTGCCGCGCATCGCGGCGCTGCCGCCGATGCTGAGCTATGATTTTTCCGAGCGCTGGACGGCGAAACGCTTCGACGAGGTTCTGCCCTGGATCGACGTCGCCTTCTTCTCCGCGCCCAAGCTCGATGAAGCGGCATGCATCGCGCTGATGCGTGACTGCGCCTCGAAAGGGCCGCGTTATGTCGTCGCGACGCGCGGTGCCGAAGGTGCGCTCGGGCTCGCCGGCGGCGAGCTTCTGAAGCAGCCCGCGCTGCCCGCGAATGTGGTGGACACGCTCGGGGCGGGCGACGGGTTCATATCAGCATTTCTTATGTCCATATGCAGAGAACTGCCACTGGACGCGGCCCTGCGCGCTGGCGCAGGCTTCGCCGCGGATGTGTGCGGTTACCACGGCGCATTCGGGCATGGCGCATCCTGGGCTGAACCAGGGGCGTGACGTGAGGCTTCCGTTTCGCGGCATACAGGGCCGCGGAACGAATGATGCGCCCGGCGTATCGCGAAGGCGGCGCCGGGCTACACCGTAACGCGTGGCATGCCCGCGCGCCTGGGGGAGTGTGGCTGATGGCTTGGCGTATTGGCGTCGATTCCGGCGGAACCTTTTGCGATATCTGCCTGTTCGAGGATGTGACGGGGCAGGTCGAGGTGTGGAAGGTTTCCTCCACGCCGGATGACCCGTCGCGCGGCATCTCGCAGGGCGTCTCCGAAGGCATCGGCAATGTGGGCGCCGAGCCCGCGAGCATCGGCTATTTCGGCCATGGCACCACGGTCGGCACGAACGCGCTGATCCAGCATCGCGGCGTGAAGACGGGCCTGATCACGACCGACGGCTTCCGTGACCTGCTCGAGATCGGCCGCCAGAAGCGCCCCGATCTCTACGATCTCCAGGCCGACAAGCCCGAGCTTCTCGTCGCGCGTGACCTGCGCCTCGAAGTGCCGGAGCGCATCCGCCACGACGGCTCCGTCGAGACGGTGCTGGACGAGGATGCGGTGCGCGAGGCCGCCCGGGCGCTGAAGGCCGCGGATGTGAAGGCCGTTGCCGTGAGCTTCCTTTACGGCTTCGTCCGCCCCGAGCATGAGGCGATCGCGCGCCGCATCATCACCGAGGAATTCCCGGAAGCCTTCCTCTGCACTGGCAGCGAAGTGGCGCCCGAATTCCGCGAATACGAGCGCCTCTCGACGGCGGTGGTGAATGCCTATCTCGGCCCCGTCATGCAGGGCTATATCCGCCGCCTCGCGAACCGCCTGGCCGAGCTGGGCCTGACCACGACGCCGCATCTGACGCAATCCAATGGCGGCGTCATCGGTTTCGAGCAGGCCGCGCGCCTGCCGGTGCGCACCGTGCTTTCCGGCCCTTCGACCGGCGTGGTCGCGGCGCAGGAAATCGGCAAGATGGTCGGCATCCCCGACCTCATCACCTTCGACATGGGCGGCACCAGCACCGATGTCGCGCTGCTCAAGGGCGGCCAGTGCCGGCTGACGGGCGAGGCCATCGTGCATGGCTACCCGATCAAGGCGCCGATGCTCGACATCCACACCGTGGGTGCCGGCGGCGGTTCCATCGCCTATGTCGATAATGGCGGCCTGCTCAAGGTCGGCCCGCGCAGCTGCGGCGCCTTCCCGGGCCCGGTCTGCTACGACAAGGGCAATGACGAGCCCGCGACGACCGACGCCAATGTCGTGCTCCAGACGTTGAACCCGACGCATCTGCTCGGCGGCCGCATGGAAGTGCGGCAGGATCTCGCCAAGGCCGCCATCGGCCGCATCGCCGACAAGCTCGGCATGGATGTGATGGCGACGGCGCAGGGCATCATCTCCGTCGTCACCGCGAATATGGCGCGCGCCATTCGCGTCATCTCCGTGCAGCGCGGGCATGATCCGCGCGACTACACGCTCGTCGCCTTCGGCGGCGCCGGCCCGCTGCATGCGGCGCGGCTCGCGAAGGAGCTGGAGATCAAGCGCATCCTCATTCCGCGCAACCCGGGCATTCTCTGCGCCATGGGCCTGCTGCTGACCGATCTGCGCGCCGATTTCGCCTCCACCAAGCTCACCCTCCTCGACAAGGCGGCCATTCCCGTCATCGAGGAAGCCTTCGCCGGCCTCGCCGTGCAGGCCGAGCATTGGTTTGAGGAAGAGGGCATCGAGGGCGCCGCGAAGAAGACCGCGCGCACTGTCGACATGCGCTACCAGGGCCAGAATTACGAGCTCTCGGTCGCGCTGCCGGAAGGCCCGGTGACGGAAGCCTCGCTGGCCGCGCTGGCCGAGGGTTTCGCCGAAGCCCATAAGCGCCAATACGGCTTCGTGGCCGAGGGCGAGCCGGTGCAGCTCGTCACCTTCCGCGTCGAAGCCACTGGCCTCGTCGCCAAGGCGCGCTTCCAGCCGCAGCCCGATGCGGGGCCGGATGCCTCTCATGCCATCATCGGCTCGCGCGACGTCTGGATGCCGGAGGCCAATGGCTGGGTCTCCTGCCCGATCTATGATCGTGCCGTGCTGAAATCCGGCAACAAGATCAGCGGCCCCGCGATCATCGAGCAGATGGACAGCACCACGGTGCTGCTGCCCGGCATGGTGGCGACGGTCGAGCCCTTCATGAACATCATCGCGGAGTTCGTGGCATGAGCGCCGCTCTCAAGACCACGACCGTCTCGGTCGATCCCATCACCGTCGAGGTCATCGGCTCGGCCCTTTCCTCCATCACGGAGGAAATGGGCGAGGCCCTGGTGCGCGCCTCCTATTCGACGAACATCAAGGAGCGGCGCGACTGCTCCACGGCGCTGTTCGACACGAAGGGGAATACACTCTGCCAGGCCGAGCATATTCCGATGCATCTCGGCTCCTTCATCGGCATCATCCCGCATATCATGAAGCGCCACCCCGTCGCGGAGATGCGGCCGGGCGACGTCTTCGTCGGTAATGACGCCTACGAGGGCGGCGGCACGCATCTGCCCGACCTCGTGCTGGCCGAGCCGATCTTCGCCGATGGCGTCATCGTCGCCTGGGCGGTGAACACGGCGCACCATGCCGATTTCGCCGATCGCGGCCATGCGCATATCTACCAGGAAGGCCTCCGCATCCCGCCTGTGCGCCTCTACAAGGCCGGCGAGTTGCAGAAGGACGTGCAGGAGATGATCCTGCTGAACTGCCAGGTGCCGCGCGAGCGCCTGTCGGATCTTCGCGCCCAGATGGCGGCCAACCGCCTCGGTGTGCAGCGGATGCAGGCGCTTTGCGCGAAATATGGGCGCGAGGTCGTTCTCGCCGCGGGCGATGCGTTGCAGGATTACGCCGAGCGCAAGATGCGGGCGGGCATCGCGCTCATTCCGGACGGCACCTATACGGCCCAGGATTTCTTCGACAATCCGGAGATCGACGGGCAGATGGAATTCTCCTGCACCATCGTGGTGAAAGGGGATGAGATGGCGCTGGACTTCCAGGCGCCGGACCAGGCCCGTGCGGGCATCAACATGGTCTATACCGCGCTGCTCTCGACGGTCTATTACGCCGTCAAGACTGTCGTGGACCCGACCATCCTGCCCAATGCCGGCCTCGCCCGCCCGCTTACCGTCACGGCGCGCCCCGGCAGCGTGGTGAATTGCGTGCATCCGGCCGCGGTCAACGGCCGCCTCGCCCCCTGCCAGCGCGTGGTGGACCTGATCCACAGGGCGCTTTCGGACGTGGTGCCGGAGAAGGTCATGGCGGCGACCAATGGCGCCTGCTTCTCCGCCACTTTCAGCGGCACGCAGAAAGACGGCTCGCTCTGGGTCTATCTCGAGACCATCGGCGGCGGTTCCGGCGCGCGCTACAACAAGGACGGGCTGGACGGCGTGCACGTCCACATGACCAATACCTCCAACCTGCCGGTCGAGGCGCTGGAACTGGAATACCCGCTGACGCTGCTGCGCTACGAGCTGGTCGATGGCTCGGGCGGCGCGGGCACCTATCGGGGCGGCATGGGCCTGCGCCGCGTCTATCGGGCCGAGGACGAATGCCGCATCCGGCTCGACGGCTCGCGCCTGCGCTCGGCGCCCTGGGGACTCAAGGGCGGGCTCGAGGGCGGCAAGGGCGGCTTCAACCAGACCGGCGCGCCGGTGGTGAAGGGCGCCGGGCTGATGAAGGCCGGCGATATCGTCGAGGTCATCACGCCGGGCGCCGGCGGCTATGGCCCGCCTTCCGGCCGCTCGCCGGAGCAGGTGCGGCGTGATATCGCCGAAAAGCGTATCACGGCCGAAATGGCACGGGATGTGTATGGCCTGAACTGATCGGGTAACTTTGGCGGATGGAAGAGGAGCGAGCCCATGCCATGGATCCTCAAACGTGTGGGCACGGCGATCCTGCTGATCTGGGTCGTCATCACGATCGTCTTCCTCGCCATCCGCATGGTGCCGGGTGACCCTGCGGAGCTGCTGCTCACCCAGGGCGGCATCTCCCCTGACCCGGCGACGGTGGCCATGGTGCGCGAGCAGCTTGGGCTCGACGTGCCTTTCTGGCAGCAATACGTCCAGAATCTGGGCCATCTCGCGACCGGCTATCTCGGCATCTCGCTGCGTGACGAGGCGCCGGTGGCTGACGAGATCCTCATCCGCCTGCCGCGCACGCTGGAACTGATCGGCGCGGCGGCGGTGATTTCCATCCTCATCGGCATCCCGGCCGGGGTGGCAGCGGCGCTGCGGCGCGGCGGCCTCTTCGACAGGCTGGCCTCGGCCGTCTCGGGCCTCGCGCTGTCGGTGCCGGTCTTCGTCATCGGCACGGTGCTGGTGCTGGTCTTCGCGCAATGGCTGCGCCTGGTGCCGGCGGGCGGCTATGTGCCGCTGGCGACCGACCCGGTGCGGCATTTCACCCTGCTGATGATGCCCGCCGTCTCGATCGGCGTCGGCCTCGCCGCCATCGTGATGCGCATGACGCGCGCCTCGGTGCTCGACGTCATGCTCAAGGACTATGTGCGCACGGCCAAGGCCAAGGGCGTGGCACCCCGCCGCATCGTGGTGCGGCATATCCTGCGCAATGCGCTCATCCCCGTCGTCACCGTGCTGGGCCTGCATCTGGGCTCGCTGCTGGGCGGCACGGTGCTGGTTGAGTTCGTCTTCAACTACCCGGGCCTCTCGGGCCTGCTGGTCGATTCCGTCAACGCGCGCGACTATCCGATGGTGGAGGGCGTGATCCTGGTGATTTCCGTGCTCTTCGTGGCGCTCAACCTCGTCATGGACCTGATCTACGCTGCCCTCGATCCGCGGGTGCGCAACTCGTGAAGCGCCTTTCGCCATTCCCCGTCGCCGCCGTCGGGCTCATCGCCTTCGCGGCACTGATCACGCCCTTCCTGCCGCTGCCCGACCCGGTGCGCATCGACGTGGCAAATCGCCTTGCCGGTTTCAGCGCGAGCCATTGGCTGGGGCAGGACGAGGTCGGCCGCGACGTGCTCTCGCGCCTGCTCTGGGGCGCCAGGGCCTCGCTCATGGTGGCCTTCTTCTCCTCCCTGGCGGCCTGCATCATCGGCACGGCGCTCGGGGTGCTGGGCGGCTTCCTGCGCGGCTTTACCGAGATCATCACCGTGCGCGCGATGGATGTGGTGCTCTGCTTCCCGCCGCTGCTGCTGGCGCTGCTGGTGGTCACGCTGCTGGGGCCGGGGGCCTCCACGCTCATCCCCGTCCTCGCGCTGGTCTATCTGCCGGGCTTCGTGCGCGTGGCCTATGCGGGCGTGCTCACCGTGCGCGCGCAGGATTACGTCGAGGCGCAGCACGCGCTGGGCGCGGCCCCGGCGCGCATCATGCTGCGGACGGTGCTGCCCAATATCGGCGGGCCGGTGCTGGTGCAGTTCAGCCTCTCCATGGCCTCGGCGGTGGTGTTGGAAAGCGGCCTCTCCTTCCTCGGCCTCGGCGTGGTGCCGCCCGCGCCTTCTTGGGGCCTGATGATCGGCGCCGCGCGCTCCACCATGGCCCAGGCGCCGCTGCTGCTGCTCTGGCCCTGCCTGGCGCTCACGCTGACCATCCTCGCCATGAACGCCCTCTGCGACGCGCTGCGCGACGCGGTGGACCCGCATGGCGTGCCGCCCCGCAAGCGTGGCCTGCGCCTTCTGCCCGATTTGCTGCCGGGCCTGCTGCCGCAGCGCAGCGGCAAGGAGCCGGTGCTGGCGGTGCGCGACGTCTCCATCGGCATCGACACCCCGGCCGGGCGCATCCAGCCCGTGCGTGGCGTTTCGTGGGAAGTCTATGAGGGCGAGACCCTCGCCATCGTGGGCGAGAGCGGCTCGGGCAAGTCGCTGACCGGCCTTGCCGTGCTCGGCCTGCTGCCGGGTGTGGCCGAGCCTACCTCGGGCGCCGCCTATTTCGGCGGGCGGGATGTGCTGCGCCTGCCGGAGCCCGAGTTGCGCAAGCTGCGCGGCGGCTCCATGGCCATGATCTTTCAGGACCCGCTCTCGAGCCTGAACCCCGCCCATCGTATCGGCGACCAGATCACCGAGATCATCCGCGCCCATCGCCCCATGAGCGAGAAGGCGGCGATGGCCGAGGCGGTGAAGCTGCTCGCCAAGGTCGGAATTCCGGCGCCTGAGCAGCGGGTGAAGGTCTATCCGCACGAAATGTCGGGCGGCATGCGCCAGCGCGCGATGATCGCCATGGCCATCGCGAACAATCCGAAGCTGCTGATCGCCGACGAGCCGACCACGGCGCTCGACGTGACCATCCAGGCCCAGGTGCTGGAACTGCTCGACGAGTTGAAGCGCGAAAGCGGCATGGGCCTCGTCTTCATCACCCATTCGCTGCCGGTGGTGGCCGAGATCGCCGACCGCGTCATCGTCATGTATGCGGGCGAGGTGGTGGAGCAGGGGCGGGTGGGCGAGCTTTTCGCCAATCCGCTGCATCCCTATACGGCCGCCCTGCTGCGCAGCGCCCCGCCCGAGGACGGCTCGCTGCCCGAGGGCATTCCCGGCACGGTGCCGCTGCCGCATCTGCTGCCTAAGGGCTGCGCTTTCGCGCCTCGCTGCCAGCATCGCGCGCCGGCCTGCGAGGCCGACCATCCCGAATTGGAGACGCTCGACGAGGGCCGCCAGACGCGCTGCATGCGCTGGCGGGACCTGGAGGGCCGGCTCGCCCCACGCCCCGTGACGGAGGCCCAGGCATGATCCCGCTGATCGAGGCCCATAACCTCTCCAAGCATTTCGGCGGCCGCGGCTGGTTCGGGCGCGGCAGGCCGGTCCAGGCGGTGAACGACGTCTCCATCAGCGTCGCGCGCGGCGAGGCCGTTGGGCTGGTGGGCGAGAGCGGCTCGGGCAAGAGCACCATCGGGCGACTGATGCTCGGCCTCATCCCCGTCACGAGCGGCGAGATCAAGCTCGATGGCCAGAAGGTGGGCGCCGCCCATGGCGACCACGCCCGCCGCCTGCGCCGCCGGATGCAGCTCGTCTTCCAAGACCCCTATTCGAGCCTCGATCCGCGCCGGAAGGTGGGCGACCAGATCGCCGACGGCCTGGTCATCCATGGCATCGCCCAGGGCGACGAGGCGCGGGAGATGGTCAAGGCGCTGCTGGGCCAGGTCGGCCTGCCGACCGCCCACGCCGACCGCTACCCGCATGAATTCTCGGGCGGCCAGCGGCAGCGCGTCGGCATTGCCCGCGCGCTGGCGGTGAAGCCGGATTTCCTCGTCGCGGACGAGCCCGTCTCGGCGCTGGACGTCTCGGTCCAGGCGCAGGTGCTGGCGCTGCTGGCCGATCTGCGCAACCGGCTGGGCTTGGCGCTGCTCTTCATCAGCCATGACCTGCCCGTGGTGCGGAGCCTCTGCGACCGGGTGATCGTGCTCTATCTCGGCCGGGTGATGGAGGAGGGGCCGGTGGAGGAGGTTTTCGCCAATCCCCGCCATCCCTATACCCGCGCGCTGCTCTCGGCCGCGCCGAGCCTCGATCCGGGCAAGCGCCGCACACGCATCCTGCTGAAGGGCGACCCGCCGAGCCCGGCCAACCCGCCTTCGGGCTGCGTCTTCCGCACCCGCTGCCCTTGGGCGCTGCCAGCCTGCGCCGAGGCCGTGCCCGCGCGCCGGGCCGCCGGGCCGGGGCATGACTTCGCCTGTCTCCGGGATCTTGACCCCTAAGCGGAGGCTCGGACCGGCATTTGTTTGACCGGCGCGGCGGGCTGGTTACATTACAGCCCGCTCAGAACCGGGTAATCGCGTGACCGATGCCGATACGCCGCCGGATCTACCCGAACTGCTCGAATATCGGGGCGAGTTCGGGGCGGAACTGGTGCTCTTCCTACCCTTCGTGACCTGGCTTTCGGAGCGCGGCCTGCTGCGCGACCGTCGGATCGCCACGTATCGCGGCATGAACTGCTATTATGACGATCTGGACTGCAAGAAGGTCATCTATCGCGACAAGGGGCGGCGCGTCATCGCGCCCGTGCGACGCGAATTCTGGATGCCCTGGCTGCCCGTGATCCGCGAGCATCGCTACGAGGGCCCGCTGCCGCATCCCTGGCATCGCTACCCCGATCTGCGGCGCAAATTCGCCGCCCGCCCGCTGAGCGACACGCTGGGGCTGGAAGGAAAGCCGCTTCTCATCCTCCACAACAAATACAATGTGGAATGGGACCGCTGGCCGATGAATTTCCTCACGGTCGAGCAGCTGCGGATGATTTTCGACACGCTCGGCCCGCTCTACCGCATCGTCTATGTCCGCCACGGCATGTCGCCCCTGCCGGAGGGCTTCAGCCGCGATGCCATCGCCATCCAGCCGCTCGAGGACCGCGCGCTGCTGGAGCGCTATCCCGAGGTTCTGGAATTCGACGCACTTTTCGAGAAGAACCGATCGGCGACCGGCCTCGACGACATGAACGATTTCAAGAATCGCCTCTATGCGCGCTCATGGAACTTCATTTCCGTGCAGGGCGGCGGCGCGCATCATTGCGCGATGTTCTCGGGCTCGCGGCTGACGGTGCTGCATATGCGGGGGTCGGAGACGCAGATGGCCTATTCGCGCGGCTATTACCGCTTCATGGCCGATCCGGCGCCGCGGCTCACGGTCTGCCAGACGCCGGAGGCCTTCGCGGCCCGGATCGCGGCCATGGCGGGCGAGCCGCCGGGCTGAACCCGGCGGCAAGCGGTTCAGCTGACGATTTCGCAGCCGTTCTTGGCCAGGGCGGCATCGACCCAGGCGCGGTCGCTGGTGCCGGCCTCGATATCGGCCATCTGCTTCACCTCGGCGGCGTTCTTGGCCTGGGTGGCCTTCAGCACGCTCGCGGTCTGGTCGAAGGGCACGCAGAGCAGGCCATCCTCGTCGCCGATCACGAGGTCACCCGGCTCGATCACCATGCCCTCGATGGCGATGGGCACGTTGATCTCGCCCGGGCCGTCCTTATAGGGGCCGCGATGCGTGACACCGGCGGCGAAGACGGGGAAATCCTGCTCCGCGATGGCGGCCGAATCGCGGATCGCGCCATAGATCACGATGCCGCCGAGGCCGCGCTTGCGCGCATGGGCCAGCATGAGCTCGCCGATGATGGCATTGGTGAGGTCACCGCCCGCATCCACGACCACGACATCGCCCGGCGCGGCCAGGTCAAGCGCCTTATGCACCATCAGGTTGTCGCCCGGGCGGGTCTTCACGGTCAGGGCGGGGCCGGACATGGGGCCGGAGCGATGCATCATCTGCAGCGCCGCGCCGCCGGCCGTCATGCGCCACATGCTGTCGGAGACATTGGCGACGGGCAGGCCGCGGAAGGCCTCGACGGTGGCGGCGTCGACCTGACGCTTGCGGGGCAGGATCCGGAAGCCGATGGTCATGGGAATTTCCTCCAAGGCCGCGCCAAGGAGCGGGGCGGCGTCGGCGCGCAGTCTCCACGCTCGCGGCATTGTCGACAAGAGCGCCAGCCCTCTCGCCATGTGGCGGCGCCTATGGCAAAGCGATATCCAGGTGGACGTGGCGGAATTGGTAGACGCAGCAGACTTAAAATCTGGTTCCCATTCGGGAGTACGGGTTCGAGTCCCGTCGTCCGCACCATGAAGGAGGCGCGCTGACGCCTCCCCCAGAAAAACAGTCACGCAGAAGTCAGACATTTACAATTCGGACAGGCAGGCTCGATGCGCGCGAACCATCTCTACGAGGCCGACAAGGCGCATTTCGTTCATCAGCAGACCGACCTCGACGCTTTCGCGAAGACGGGCCCGGTGCTGATGGAGAAAGGCGACGGCGTCTTCGTCTTCGATACCCAAGGCAAGAATTACATCGAGGCCATGGCGGGCCTCTGGTGTTCCTCGCTGGGCTTCTCGGAGAAGCGGCTCGCCGAAGCGGCCTATCAGCAGATGCTGAAGCTGCCCTATTACCATACCTTCTGGGGCAAGGGGCATGAGCCCTCGGCCGAGTTGGCGGAACGGCTGACCGCCATCGCGCCGCCGGGGCTGAACCACGCGCTCTTCCAGTGCTCCGGCTCGGAATGCAACGACGCCGCGCTGAAGCTGGTCTGGTACTACAACAACATCATCGGCCGGCCGCAGAAGAAGAAGGTCATCGGCCGTATCCGCGGCTATCACGGCAATACGGTCGCCACGGCCTCGCTCTCGGGCCAGCCGCATATGCAGGCCGATTTCGACCTGCCCTATGGCGACCGCTTCCTGCATATCTCCAACCCGAATTTCTACCGCGAGGGCCGGGAAGGCGAGACGGAGCGGCAGTTCTCCGCCCGCATGGCCGCCGAGCTGGAGGCCCTGATCGAGAAGGAGGGCGGCGAGACCATCGCGGCCTTCTTCGCCGAGCCCGTGCAGGGCGGCGGCGGCGCGCTGACGCCGCCCGAGGGCTATTTCGAGTTGATCCAGCCCATCCTCAAGAAGCACGATATCCTCTTCGTCGTCGATGAGGTCATCTGCGGGTTCGGTCGCACGGGCAATATGTGGGGCAGCCAGACCTATGGCATCGAACCGGACATGCTCTCCTGCGCCAAGCAGCTCTCGGCCTCCTACCAGCCTATCTCGGCGCTGCTGATCTCCGACCGCATCCATGAGGCGCTGGTCGAGGGCAGCCGCAAGCATGGCTCGCTCGGCCATGGCTATACCTATGGCGGCCATCCCGTGGCCTGCGCCGTGGCGATCGAAACGCTGAAGATCTACGAGGAGCGGGACATCGTCAGCCATGTCCGCGCCGTCTCGCCGGCCTTCCTCGCCACGCTCAAGGGCTTCGCGGGGCATCCGCTGGTGGGCGATGTGCGTGGCGTGGGCCTGATCGCCGGCATCGAGCTGATGCAGGACAAGAACGGCCGCGTGCCTTTCCCCGCTGCGCGCAAGGCGGGGGCGTTGGTGCAGAAGAAGGCCGAGGAGAACGGGCTGATCATCCGCGCCATAGGCGACCGCCTGGCCTTCTGCCCGCCGCTCATCATCACCGAGACCGAGATCGTGGAGATGGGCCGCCGCTTCGCTACCGCGCTTAACGAGGCGCAGAAGGAACTTCTCTGATCCATGACCGATCTTTCCGCTGCCAAGTCAGTCGCCGCGCATGATCCGGGGGGCAAGCGCCTGCTTGCCCTGCCGCCGGGGACGGAGGGCAGCGCGGTGTTCGACGGGCCGGGCGATTGCTACCGCTACCGCCTGCTTCGCCGCTGGGATGCGGCGAAGCCCGTGGCCATGTTCCTGATGATGAACCCGAGCACGGCCATCCCGAAATTCGATGACCCCTCGGTGGCGAAATGCGGGCGTTTCGCGCGGAAATGGGGCTATGGCAGCCTGCTGGTCGGCAATACCTTCGCTTATCGCTGTACCGACCAGATGCGCCTGATGGAAGTGCCGGACCCGGTGGGGCCGGGGAATGACGCGGCCCTGCTGGCCATGGCGCGCGAGGCCTCGGTCGTCGTCTGCGCCTGGGGCAAGCCCAAGATCCCGCCACTGCGCGCGCGGGGGCTGGAAGTCGCGAAGATGCTGACGGCGGCCGGCATCCAGCTGCATGTGCTGGAGCTCTCGCTCGACGGCACGCCCAAGCACCCGCTCTACATCAACGAGAAGACGCAGCCGCAGCCCTGGACGCCTTAGCGCCGACCGGGTGGATTGGTCTGGCTGGATTTCTGAAATTGGACGGTCCAACCCAGCCAATTCTTGACTAGCGTGCAGGCTGACAGGAGCCTCGCCATGTATACCCCGCCCGCCTTCCGCGAAGATGACCCGGCCGCGCTTGCCGCCATGATGCGCGAGACGCGCCTGCCGAGCCTCGTCACCGCGACGGCCGAGGGGCTGATGGCGACGCCGCTGCCGCTCATCCTCGCCGAGGACGAGGGGCCGCATGGCACGCTCTACGGCCACTTGGCCAAGGCGAATCCGCAATGGAAGACGCCGGTGCTCGGGCAGGCCATGGTGATCTTCCAGGGGCCCGAGGCCTATGTCAGCCCCAACTGGTATGCGGCCAAGGCGGCGCATCACAAGGTCGTCCCGACCTGGAATTACGTCACGGTGCACGCCTATGGCACGGTGGAATTCTTCGAGGATGCCGACCGCCTCCTCGATATCGTCACCCGCCTGACCACGCGATACGAGGCCGGGCAGGCCGTGCCGTGGAAGGTGAGCGACGCGCCGCCGGAATTCATCCGCGCCCATATGCGCGGCATCGTCGGGCTGCGGCTGGAGATCACGCGGATCGACGGCAAGAAGAAGCTCAGCCAGAACCGCGACCAGGCCGATCGGGAAGGCGTGGCCGCCGGCCTTGCCGCCAGCGTCGAGCCGGCCGACCGGGCGCTGGGCGGCCTCATCCCGGTTTAGTTCCCTCCGCGGCCGCTCTGGGGCATTGTGCCGCCGAGAAGCGCGGAGAACCCTCATGAGCTGGCTGCCGAGCGAAGACCCAGAATGCCCCCCGGTGATCCCCGGCGCGGTGGAACTGCAGCTGCTGCCGCGCGCGCATGATATCGGCAATTTCGAGGTGCGCCGCGCGCTGCCCGCCCGCGAGCGGCAGATGATCGGGCCCTTTATTTTCTTCGACCAGATCGGGCCGGGCGAGTTCCTCACCGGCACGGGGCTAGACGTGCGGCCGCACCCGCATATCGGGCTCTCCACCGTCACCTATCTCTTCGACGGCTCGATCATGCATCGCGACAGCGTCGGCTCGCGCCAGTCCATCCTGCCGGGTGACGTGAACTGGATGACGGCGGGCTCCGGCATCGCGCATTCCGAGCGGACGGACCAGGCGCTGCGTGGGCATCGCAACCCGCTCTACGGTATCCAGTCCTGGGTGGCCCTGCCCAAGGACAAGGAGGAGGTCGCGCCGAGCTTCGTCCATCACGAGGCGACCAGCCTGCCTCTGGTGCGCGACCAGGGTGTCACGCTGCGGCTCATCGCGGGCGAGGCCTGGGGGCTGAAGGCGCCGGTCGAAGTCTCCTCGCCGCTTTTCTATGCCGATGTGCTGCTCTCGCCCGGCGCCGTCATCCCGCTGCCGGAGCAGCATGAGGAGCGGGGCGCCTATCTGCTGGAAGGCGACGTGACACTGGCCGATGACCGCTTCGAGCCCGGGCGGATGCTGGTCTTCCGCGCCGGGGACAAGCTCGCGCTCAAGGCCGGGCCGAAGGGCGCGCGGCTGCTGATGCTCGGCGGTGCGGTGATGGACGGTCCCCGCCATATCTTCTGGAATTTCGTCTCCTCCAGCCGCGAGCGCCTGGAACAGGCCAAGGCGGATTGGAAGGCCGGGCGCTTCGGCAAGGTCGCCGATGACGAGAAGGATTTCATCCCGCTGCCGGAGCAGAAGGTGCGCGCCGCGACGCGGCCGGAGGGCGAGGGCGCGGGCTAAGGAGCCCCGCGAATTCGCTTCGCCATGCCGCCGCCCGGTGGCATTCTCGCCGCCCGAGCCCGCATGGAGGACGCCATGGCCATCCGCCCTGAAGTCACCCCCTTCTTTGATCCCGCAAGCAATACCATCAGCTATGTGGTGAAGGATCCGGGTTCGCCCGCCTGCGCGGTGATCGATTCCGTGCTCGATTTCGACTATGCCGCCGGGCGCATCAGCTACAGCGCGGCCGATGCCATCATCGCCTTCGTGCAGCAGCGCCAGATGCGCTGCGAATGGCTGATCGAGACGCATGTGCATGCCGACCATCTCTCCGCCGCGCCCTATATCCAGGGCCATCTCGGCGGGAAGATCGGCATCGGCGAGCAGATCACCACGGTGCAGGACGTCTTCGGCAAGGTCTTCAACGAAGGCACCGAATTCCGCCGCGACGGCAGCCAGTTCGACCGCCTCTTCACCGAGGGCGACAGCTACACCATCGGCGGGCTCGAGGCCCGGACGATGCATACGCCCGGCCATACCCCCGCCTGCATGACGCATCTGATGGGCGACGCGGCCTTCGTGGGCGATACGCTCTTCATGCCCGATGGCGGCACGGCGCGGGCGGATTTTCCGGGTGGCGACGCGCGGCAGCTCTATCGCTCCATCCGCCGCGTCCTGGCGCTCCCGCCCGAGACGCGGCTCTTCATGTGCCACGACTACGGCCCCAATGGCCGCGAGATCCGCTGGGAAACCACGGTGGCGGAGGAGCGGGCGCATAACATCCACGTCGCCGATGGCGTGACGGAGGAACAGTTTGTGGCGATGCGCGAGGCCAGGGACGCAACCCTGGCCATGCCGCGGCTGATCATCCCGTCCATCCAGGTGAATATGCGCGCGGGCGAGATGCCCAAAGCGGAGTCCAATGGCACCGCATATTTCAAGGTGCCGATTAACCTACTTTAGCGCGTGTTTCCTCCCGGTCTGGGAAAACCGCTCAGTTTCCAATTGGTTGGTGCTAATAATACCTGACCGAAGCTGACGAAGTTGAGTGCCGAAAGGCCGATGCCCGACGCGCAACCCTATTCTCCGGAAGATGACATCCCAGCGGTCGCCGTTTTGGATGGGCTTCCGCACGGGCTCTGCCTCTTCCGACCGGATGGCAGGCTGCGCTTCGCCAATCGTGCCGCGCGGCTGCTGGCCCCCGACGACCGCGAGCTTTGCAATATTGCCTCCCGCTGGGGCGGAAATGACGAGGCCCTGGCGCTGATCAGGGCCGGCGAGGCGCCTCCGGCGCGTGAGGCCTGTTTCGCCCTGGGCAATGGCAATTGGCAGTGGCTGCGCGTCTCCTTCACCGCTTGGCGTGATGCACAGGGCCAAGTGGCCGGGTTGCTCGCGAGCTTCGGTCCTTCGCCCCTGATCGAGGCCGATGGCAGCGACCGGCAGCGGCATGTTCAGGCGATGCAGCATCTGGCCGCCATTGTGGAATCCTCCGACGACGCGATCCTGACCAAGGACCTCACCAGCACCATCACCACCTGGAACAAGGGGGCCGAGCGACTCTTCGGCTATAGCGCGGCCGAGGCGGTGGGCCGGTCGGTGACCATGCTCATCCCGCCCGACATGCCGGATGAGGAGCCCTCGATCCTCGCCCGCATCCGGCGCGGCGAGGCCATCTCGCATTACGAGACCACGCGCCGGCGGAAGGATGGCTCGCTGGTGGAGATCTCGCTCTCGGTCTCGCCGGTGCGAGACGCGTGGGGCGTTATCGTCGGCGCCTCCAAGATCGCGCGCGACATCACCGATCGCCGCCGCGCCGAGGAGGGCCAGCGGCTGCTGATGCGGGAGATGAATCACCGCGTGAAGAACCTCTTCTCGCTGGTGAGCGGCATGATCTCGCTCAGCCTGCCCTATGCCGAAAGTGCCCAGGCGCTGGGCCTGGCGATGCAGGCGCGGCTCGGCGCGCTGGCGCGGGCGCATGACCTGACGATGCCGCTGCCGGGCACCACGCGCGCTGTGCAGATGCCCACGACCCTGCGCGAGCTGATGCAGGCCGTCTTCGCCGCCTATGACCACGGCATGCCGAGCAACCGCATCAGCCTGCAGGGGGAGGACCCGCCGCTGGCGGCAAGCTCCGTCACGGCCTTCGCGCTGCTGCTGCATGAATTCGCGACGAACGCCGCCAAATACGGCGGCCTCTCGGTGCCGCATGGCTATGTGCTGGTCGAGACTGCCTTCGAGGGGGAAGATTTCACCCTCACCTGGCGGGAGCGCGGCGGCCCGGAACTGGAAGGGGCGCCCATCCGGCAGGGCTTCGGCCGCTTCCTCACGCAGGCCACGGTGCAGGGCCAGCTCGGCGGGCGCATCGAGTGGGATTGGCAGCCCGAGGGCGCCGTGATCCATCTCAGCATCCCGCGCGAGCGGCTGCTGGGCTAGGTCCGATCGACACTGAGCACCGCCAGACTCGCCCGCAGGCTGGATGGCGAGCGGCCCTAGAGCTGCTTGTAGAAGAAGCTCGCCGCCTCCGCCTTGCCGCCATGGGGCGGGATGGCGAAGCCCGGGATGGCGCCGAGGAAGACATAACCCAGCGAGCCATAGAGTGGCTCCGCCGCATCGCCCTGGCGCGTGTCGAGGCAGAGCAGGCTGCGGCCGGCCTCGCGCGCCAGATCTTCCACCGCCAGCATCAGCGCCCGCGCGATGCCCTGCCGCCGCGCTTCGGGATGCACCAGCAGCTTGCTGACCTCGGCGCGATGCGGCTGATTGGGAATGCCGATCAGCGCCAGGTTCACCGTGCCCAGCACCGGCCCGCCGGGGGCGGCGCGCGCCACCAGCAGCCGGCGCTGTCCGGCGCGCATCTGGGCGATCACGCCATCCCAGAAACCGGCGGCGGCCTCATGGGAGAAGGGCAGCAGGAAGCTGACGCTCGCCCCGGCCTCGACGCTGGCCTTGAGGATGGCGGCCAGGGCGCCGCGTTCCGCTTCCGCGGCCTCGGGGGAGAGTTCCTCGATGAATGGCATGGGCGCTCCTTCAGGGCTGCACGAGGGCGAGGACATAGCGGGCCGGGCCGGGGCCGAGGCTTTCGAAGCGCGAGCTGCCGAAAAGGCGCCAGCGCAGGCAATCCCCCGGCCCCAGCTCATGCCGGCTGCCCTCGATGGTCAGCGCCAGGGCGCCCTCCATGAGCCAGAGGTGATGCTCCTGCCCTGGAATGGGAGGGCCGGGATAGGTGATGACGGTGCCGGCGGGCAGGCTGTTCTCCAGCATCTCGCCCCGATAGCCGGGCGTGGGCGGGGAGACGCTGCGGCGGGCGAAGCCGGTCTCGGCATCCTGCCAGAAGGGCTGTTCGGCGCGACGGAGCAGGGCAGGGGGCGCGCCCTCGGCCGCCAGCATGAGCTGCGACAATGTGGTGTTGAAAACGGCGCAGAGCGCACCGAGCATATTGGCGGTGGGGCTCGTCTCGCCCCGTTCGATGCGGGAGAGCGTGGCGCGGCTGATGCCGCTCTGCGCCGCCAGGGCATCGAGCGAAAGCCCACCCGCCTCCCGCAGGCTGGCCAGGCGGCGTCCGATCCGGGCATCGAGGTTTTCTCTCATAAAAGAGAATATTTCTCTCATTTGATCGGAAAGCAAGCCCCGCTTTCGAAAGCGGATTCTGCTGCCCCTACCCCTGCGAAAGCGCAGCTTGTTCCGCCTGGGTGCCAATTGCCGCCGATCCGGCTGGGGGCTCTGCTATAGCCTCGCGGCGGCTGCATTGAGTGAGGAAGCCCATGCTCGACAATCGCGACAATACCACGCGCCTGCTGGAAGAGCGCCAGCGCCACATCCCCCGCGGCGTGCTGACCGCGCATCCGCTGGTGCTCGAACGCGCCCAGGGCGCCGAGGTGTGGGATGTCGACGGGCGGCGCTATATCGACTTCGTCGGCGGCATCGGCGTGATGAATGTCGGGCATAACCACCCGCGCGTGGTCGAGGCGGTGACGAAGCAACTGGGCCTCATCACCCATGCGGCGTTTCAGGTCGCGGCCTATCCGCCCTATATCGAATTGGCGCGGCGGCTCAATGCGCTGGTCGGCGATGAGGGCGAGTATAAGAGCGCCTTCTTCACCTCGGGTGCCGAGGCGGTGGAAAATGCGGTGAAGATCGCGCGCGGCTTCACCAATCGCCAGGGCGTCATCGCCTTCTCCGGCGCCTTCCATGGCCGCACGCTGCTGGGCACGACGCTGACGGGCATGAGCGCGCCTTATAAGCAGAATTTCGGCCCCTTCGCCTCCGAGGTCTATCACGTGCCCTTCCCGAACCCGTATCGCGGGGTCGAGGTCGCGGATTCCCTTGCTGCCATCGAGAATCTCTTCGCGACGGAAGTGGCGCCGGAGCGCGTGGCGGCCATCCTGCTGGAGCCGGTTCAGGGCGATGGCGGCTTCCTGCCCGCGCCCGCGCCCTTCATGCAGGCCCTGCGCGCGATCTGCGACAAGCACGGCATCGTTCTGATCTGCGACGAGATCCAGTCCGGCTTCGGCCGCACCGGCACGATGTTCGCCTTCCAGCATAGCGGCATCAAGCCGGACCTGGTGACGGTGGCGAAGAGCCTCGCCGGTGGCCTGCCCATTTCGGGCGTGATCGGCAAGGCGGCGATGATGGAGGCGCCGACGCCCGGCGGCCTCGGCGGCACCTATGGTGGCAACGGTCTCGGCTGCGCGGCGGCGCTCGCGGTGCTCGATATTTTCGAGAAGGATGGGCTGCTGGAGGCCGGCGAGCGCCTGAGCAAGCGCCTGCAGGCGGCGCTGGAGGAACTGGCGGGCAAGCACGCTGCCATCGGCGAGGTGCGCTGCACCGGCTTCATGTGCGCGATCGAGATCGTCGCAGACAGGGGCTCGAAGAAGCCCGATGCCGATATGGCGCAGCGGATCATCGACGCGGCGCGCGAGGCGGGGCTGCTGATCATCAAATGCGGCGTGCATCGCAACGTCATCCGCTTCCTCGCGCCGCTGGTCACAAGCGACGCGCTTCTGGAAGAGGCGATCGGGATGCTCGGCCAGGCCTTGGCCTCGGCCAAGGCCTGAGCGGGAGAGGCGGGGCCTTGGCGCCCCGCCCTCTTGTCAGAGACCCAGCAGGCCCGGCAGGCCGCTGATATCCTTGATGGTGTGCGTCACGTAGAACATGTTCGTCGGCTCATGCCCGCGCTGGACGTGGCAACGCGCGCCGATGCGCATATCATAGGCCGTCTGCAGGTCGTAGCGCAGCGAGGAAGAGACGTGCAGCACGTCCTCCGGATTGCAGCCGAGCATATCGAACATATACTCGAACGCCTGCATGCGCGGCTTATAGGCCTGCGCCATCTGCGCGGTGTAGACGGCATGGAAGGGCGCCCCATACATGCCGACATTGGTCATGATCTGGTCGTTCGAGGCATTCGAGAGCCCCACGAGCGGGAATTCCTTCGCCGCCTTCGACAGGCCGATCGGCACATCCTCATGCGGCGTCCAGGTCGGGACGGCGTGGTAGAAGCGAAGCCCGTCCGTGCGCTTGAACGGCACCTTGTATTTCCGGCAGGTCCGCTCCCAGGCATTCACGATCACCTCGGAATAGGGCTTCCAGGGCCCCAGCACCTCATCGAGGCGATAGGCGGTGAAATCCTTGATGAAGGCCTCGATGGCCGCCGGCTCGAGCTGGCCCGCGAGAATCTCGCGGCTCAGTTCGCCCATCTGGAACCGCGTCAGCGTGCCGTAGCAGTCGAAGGTGATGAACTTTGGCTTCAGGGTCGACATGAAAGCTTCCTGTTCTGGGCGGGGTGTTCTCCCCCGACAGGCAGCATCCTGAACCCGGCTGCGCGGCGGCAACAGGCGTCATGATGGGGGCCCGGCGCAGATCATGCTGAATTCTGCCCCCGGCACAGCAGGGCTTGCGGCCTGGCCGCGCGAGATCGGCTGTCACGCGGCGCATCTGCCCCCTAGCATCGTTCCGCCGGCCTTTTCATGAGCGGGCGCAGAACAGGGGACTTCATCAATGGCCAAACGCCTGCCCAAGGTGCTGACCTTCGACGTCGTCGGGACGCTGATCGATTTCGAGGCAGGGATGATCAATTACATCCGTGCCGCCTGCCCGGAAGCGGCCGCGAAGTTCGACGACGAGACCTTCCTCGCCGCCTATCGCCGCATTCGCGGCAATGCCAAGCCGAAGCGCTTTCCGGATGATCTGGAGCGCGTCTATCACGAGATGGTGCCGGAGCTCGGCCTGCCGGACGATCCGAAGCTGGCGCGCGGTTTCGCGGAATCCATCGAGCATTGGCCGGCTTTTCCGGACTCGGTCGAGGCGCTGAAGCGGCTGAAGAAGCACTTCAAGCTCGTCGCCATGACCAATGCCCAGCGCTGGTCGCTCAAGCTGATGGAAAAGACGCTCGACCATCCCTTCGACGATACCGTGACCGTCGATGAGGCGCTCTGCGAGAAGCCGGACCCGAAGTATTTCGCCTTCGCGCGCGGGCGCCTCTCACGCGACGGGTTCGAGCTGGGCGATCTACTGCACGTCGCGCAGAGCCAGTATCACGACATCGGCGTCGCGCGGCAGCTTGGCTATACGGTCTGCTGGATCGAGCGGCGGCAGGGCATGAAGGGCACCGGCGGCACGCTGGAGGCCGCCTATACGAAGCCGGATTATCACTTCCCGACGCTGGCGGCCCTGGCCGACGCCGTGGAGGCCGGCCAGGTCGAAATGCTCTACTGAGACGGCATCAGGGCGCTGGGCGAGGGCCCGGCGCTGCCTGAGCGGCAGTGACTACCAGCGCGGGCGGCCTTCATAGACGGGCGTCGCGACATAATAGTCGGGGCGCGGCGGCGGCGCGTAGACCACCGGCGGCGGCGGGGCGTAATAGGCCGGCGGCGGAGGCGGCGCATAAACCACCGGGGGCGGCGGCGCATAGGCGACCGGCGGCGGGGCCTCATAGACCGGGGCAGGCGCCAGGCTGCCGGCGATGGCGGCACCGGCGGCGAGGCCCAGGATACCGCCGACGATGGCCGCGCCGACGGCGTCACCGCCACCACGGCCGTGGTGGTAGCCGCGATCATACCCACGGTCATAATAGCGAGGCTGCGCCTGCGCCTGGATCGGCGCGACGGCGAGGGTGAGGCCAACGGCCGGCACCGCGGCGAGAAGGCCGATCTTGCGAATGTTCATGGCGGCAGCTCCTATGCTGAACCTGAACCCGTATATGGCCATCAATTATGTCCGATTCACGTCATCGCAAAGGCATGTGATGGCGGCCTATGTAACAATTCGTGACGGCACCGCCGGGGAGCTGATGGGCGCATGATGCATCTGATGACGAGCCTTTTCCCGATCGGCAGCCATCTGGCGGGCTGGCGGCACCCGGATTCCTGGCCGCGCACCACCATGCAACTCGATGTCTTCATCGAGATGGCGAAGCTCGCCGAGCGTGGCAAGTTCGACATGCTCTTCCTCGCCGACGGTAACGCGGTGCGCGCGATGGATGACGAGGTGATGTTCGTCGCCAATACCAATACCGACCGGCCCTCGACCTATGACCCGCTGATGATCTTCGCGGCCATTTCCCAGCACACGAAGCATATCGGCCTCTTCGCCACGGCGGTGACGACCTATGACGAGCCCTATCTGCTCGCCCGCCGCTTCGGCTCGCTCGACCATCTGAGCCATGGCCGCGCCTGCTGGAATATCGTGACCGGCAATTACGAGGGCGACGCGGTCAATTTCGGCCGCTCGACGCATGTGCCCCGCGCCGAACGCTATGAGCGGGCCGATGAATTCGTCACCGTCTGCAAGGGGCTATGGGATAGCTGGGCCGAGGATGCCTTCCTGGAAGACAAGGCCACGGGCCGCTTCCTAGACCCCGCCAAGGTTCAACGGCTGGACCATGTCGGCAAGCACTTCTCGGTGCAGGGGCCGCTGAATGTCGCGAGGCTGCCGCAGGGCTATCCGGTGCTGTCGGCGGCGGGGCAATCCGAGCCCGGGCGGGAATTGGCGGCGAAACATGCCGACCTCATCTTCTCCATCGCGCTCACCAAGGAAGATGCGCAGGCCTTCTACGCCGACCTGAAATCCCGCGTGGCGCGGCACGGGCGTAATCCGGCGCATACGCGGATCCTCCCGGGCCTCACCGTCTATACCGGCGAAACCGCGTCGGAGGCCGATGAGCTCTACGAGGAATTGCAGTCGCTCATTCCGCCGGAAGTGGGCGTGCGGTCACTGTCGAAATTCTGCCGGGCCGATCTCTCGGGCTATGACATCGATGGGCCGCTGCCCGATCTCTCGGCGGAGGTGCTGGGCATGACCAGCTATCGCGCCGCCATCGACAAGCTCGCGAAGGAACGCAAGCTGACCATCCGCGAGCTGTACCAGATGATCATCCCCTCGGCGGGGCATGTCGTCTTCAAGGGCAGCTACCGCCAGGTGGCCGATGAGATGGAGGATTGGTTCCGCTCGGGCGCCTGCGACGGCTTCAATGTCGGCATGCCCGTGCTGCCGCGCTCGCTCGAGACTTTCGTGGATCTGGTGATTCCGGAACTTCAGCGGCGCGGGCTGTTCCGCGAGGAATATCCCGGCACCACCTTGCGCGACACGCTCGGGCTGCCGGTGCCCGAGCGGCGCGTTCGCGTCGGTTAGCGCCAGCCCAGCGCGGGTGCCACCTGCGTCAGGATCGCCTCCATGACATGGGCGTTATAGGCCACGCCCAGCTGGTTCGGCACGGTCAGCAGCAGGGTATCGGCCTCGGCAATGGCCTCGTCCTCCGCAAGCTGCTTCACCAGCACCTCAGGCTCGGCGGCATAGCTGCGGCCGAAGATCGCGCGGGTCTTTTCGCTGATGAAGCCGATGGAATCCGAGCCTTCGCCGCTGCGGCCGAAATAGGCGCGGTCCATGTCGTTCACCAGCGCAAAGATGCTGCGGCTGACGGAGACGCGCGGCTCGCGCGTATGGCCGGCTTCCTTCCAGGCCTCGCGATAGGCGCGGATCTGCTTGGCCTGCTGGATGTGGAAGGGCTCGCCCGTCTCGTCATCTTTCAGCGTGGAGCTTTGCAGGTTCATGCCGAGCTTCGCGGCCCAGACGGCCGTGGCGTTCGAGCCCGCGCCCCACCAGAGGCGGTCCCGCAACCCCTCCGACAGCGGCTCCAGGCGCAGCAGGCCCGGCGGGTTGGGGAACATGGGGCGCGGGTTCGGCTGGGCGAAGCCCTTGCCCTTCAGCAGCTCCAGCAGCGTCTCGGTATGGCGGCGGCCCATATCGGCATCGCTCTCGCCTTCCAGCGGCTGGAAGCCGAAATAGCGCCAGCCGTCGATCACCTGCTCGGGCGAGCCGCGGCTGATGCCGAGCTGGAGCCTTTCGCCGGCGATGAAATCCGCGGCACTCGCGGCCTCGGCCATGTAGAGCGGGTTCTCGTAGCGCATGTCGATCACGCCGGTGCCGATCTCGATGCGCTTCGTGCGCGCGCCCACCGCCGCGAGCAGCGGGAAGGGCGAGCTGAGCTGCCGCGCGAAGTGATGCACGCGGTAATAAGCCCCGTCGGCGCCCAGGGCTTCCGCGGCTTCCGCGAGTTCGATGGATTGCAGCAGCACGTCGGCGGCCGAGCGCGTCTGCGATTGGGGGGAGGGCGTCCAATGTCCGAAGGAGAGGAAGCCGATTTTCTTCTGTGCCATGGACCGGATAGGTATGGCGCCGCGCCGGCCGCTTCAATGTATGGATCGGCCATCGCGTGCGGCCGTATAAGGCTCGCTCATGGCTGAGCCGCCTGTGTCGTATCAGTCCGCGGCCATGGCCCGGAACAGCAGCCGCCAGTCGCCCACCCAGTCCATCGCCCAGCCGAAAAGCGGGCCCGGCAGGAGGATGATCGGCGCCCAGACGAGCGCGGAGGGGATATTGGCGCTCTGAAAGCGGGCATGGCTCATGCCGGAAAGGCCGGCGACGACTGGCACGAAGGCCCGCAGCGGCGCGAAGAAACGGCTGCCGAAGACGGCCCACCAGCCCCAGCGTCTGAACCCGAGCAGCGCGCGGGCATAGAGGCGGCGGTAGCGCTTGGGCAGACAGCGCCGCACGATCGGGCCGCCCAGAGAACGCGCCATGAGATAGCCGGTGGTATCGCCCAGCGCCGCGCCGAGGCAGGCACCGATCAGCACGGGTGTCGCGGGCAGCGTCTCGGCCGCCACGAGCAGCCCCGCACCGAAAATCAGCGCCGAACCGGGGATCACGAAGCCGATGATGGGCAGGGATTCGGTGAAGGCGAGGAGGAAGACGGCGATGCCCGCCCAGTCCTGATACGCCTCGACCCAGGCGAGGAAAGCGGGAAGAAAGCGTTCCTGCATGCGATCCTTTCGGGGAAGGCGGGGCTCATGGCCCCGCCTCCGGTTCAGGCCTGCGCGAGACGGCGCTGCGCGCGCGTCTGCCGGACCATGCTGAAGGTCGACCAGGCGAGCAGAGCCATGGTGACCGCGAGGAAGGAGGCGCTGATCGGCCTGTCGAGGAAGATCGCCGGATCGCCTCGGGAAAGCAGCAGCGCGCGGCGCAGGTGCTCCTCCATCAGCGGGCCGAGGATGAAGCCCAGGATCAGCGGCGCCGGCTCGAATTTCAGCAGGGTCATGACATAGCCGACCACGCCGAAGATCATCACCAGCAGAACGTCGAAAGCGCTGTTGTTCACGCTGAAGACGCCGATGCAGATGAAGAGCAGGATCGCCGGATAGAGGATGGCGTAGGGAATGCGCAGCATGCGCACCCAGAGCCCGATCATCGGGATGTTCAGCACCAGCAGCATCACGTTGCCGATCCAGAAACTCGCGACGAGGCCCCAGAAGAGCGAGGGATGTTCGTTGACGAGGTTGGGGCCCGGCTGGATGCCCTGGATGATCATCGCGCCCAGCATCAGCGCCATTACCGCATCGCCCGGAATGCCGAGCGTGAGGGTGGGGATGAAGGCGGTCTGCGCGGAGGCGTTGCTCGCCGATTCAGGCGCGCTGATGCCTTCGATGGCGCCATGGCCGAAGCGCTCGGGCTTCTTCGCCACGCGCTTCTCCACGGCATAGGCGATGAAGGCCGCGATGGTGGTGCCGGCGCCCGGAAGCGTGCCGAAGAAGGAGCCCACGCCGCTGCCGCGCAGCATCGCGCGCCAGGACTGTTTCACGTCATCGCGCTTGGGCATCATGGAGCGCAGCGTGATGGCTTCCTGCTTCTGCTTGCTGACGCCCCGCATGCGCATGATGCTGGTCACCACTTCGGAAACGCCGAAGAGGCCCATGGCGACGGCGACGAGGTTGAAGCCGTCGGCGATATGCGGAATGCCGAAGGTGTAGCGCTGCTGGCCGGTCTGCACATCGGTGCCCACCATGCCGAGCGCGAGCCCCACCAGCACCATGGCGATGCCCTTGGCGGGCGAGCCCTGCGCCAGCGCCGCCGCGGCGACGAGGCCGAGCAGCATCATCGAGAAGTAGTCCGCCGGGCCGAAGGCCAACGCCACGCCCGCGAGCGTGGGCGAGAAGGCGGTGAGGATGAGGATGCCGATCGTGCTGCCGACGAAGGAGGCGATGGTCGTCATGAACAGCGCGACGCCCGCGCGGCCCTGTTTAGACATCGGGTAGCCGTCGAGGCAGATGACCGCGGCGGCCGGCGTGCCCGGCAGGTTCAGCAGGATCGATGCCGTGGAGCCACCGTATTGCGCGCCGTAATAGATGCCCGCGAGCATCACCAGGGCGGCCGTGGGCGGCACATGGAAGGTCAGCGGCAGCAGCATCGAGATGGTGGCCAGCGGCCCGATGCCCGGCAGCACCCCGATGAAGGTGCCGAGGAAGACGCCGAAAAAGCAGTAGAGCAGGTTCTGGAAAGCGAAGGCTTCGCCGAAACCCAGCGCGAGATTGGAAAGCATATCCATCAGTCAGGCCACCGGAAGGCGGGAATGGGAATGCCCAGACCCTGCGTGAAGACGAGAACGCCGATGCCCGAAAGGCCCAGGCCGAGCAGCACGAGGCGCAGCGGACGGAAGCCGGGTTCGGCGAAGGCGGCGAGGATGGTGAGCGCGAAGGTCGCCGGCACAAGGCCGAAGCGTTCCACCGTCAGCGCGAAGGCCAGCACGGAGGCGCAGATGGTCACGAAGGGCCGCCATTCGGGCTTGGGCATGTCACCGGCGCGCAGCATCGCCGGGATCAGCACCAGCACGCCGAACAGGATGACGAGCCCGCCGATCATCATGGGAAAATAGCCCGGCCCCATGCGCCGCAAGGTGCCCATGCTGTATTCCATGGCGTGCAGCATGAACCAGGTGCCGGCCGCCATGAGCAGCAGGCCACCCATGATGTCGGTATAGTCTTTCAATCCTCTCAAACGAGACACTCCCAGCCGAGATGTTTGACGCGCCCCTCGCCGACGGGCGGGGCGCATGGCCGGGGCCTTCTGCAAAGGCGTTGCCAGAGGCGGGCTATTTTTAACTAGCTGAAAATGCAGGGCTTATTATGGGCGCGCACCGGTACCTGTCCGGCCGTCCGGACATGCGGAAGCGTCGGCGTCCGGATTTCCGAACGTCAGCTTTCCACGCCCAGGCGCCGCATCCGCTCCCACATGGTCGTGCGGGAGATGCCGAGGGCCTGGGCCGCCTCCGCCACCCGGCCGCCGCAGCGGGCCAGGACGCGCCGGATGTGGTCGCGCTCGGCCATCTCCCGCGCTTCCGCCAGCGAGACGGGGAAGGAGGGCGGCGCCTCCCGGCCGGGAAAGAGATCCTCGGCGGTAATGGCCGGCTGCTCGGCGAGCACCACGGCGCGCTCGATCCGGTTGCGCAGCTCGCGCACATTGCCGGGCCATTCATGCGCCATCAGCGCCTCGAGCGCCTCGGGGGTGAAGCTCATGCCCGGCCGCCCCAGGGCATGGGCGAAATGCGCGAGGAAGGCGGGCGCCAGATCCCGCAGATCCTCCGGCCTCTCGCGCAGCGGCGGCAGCGTCAGCTCCACCACGGCCAGGCGGTAGTAGAGATCCTCGCGGAAATCACCTCCGGCGATGCGGCTGCCCAGATCGACATTGGTGGCGGCGACGATGCGGGCCCGCAGCGCCATTTCATGCCGCCCGCCGACGCGGGTAAAGCGCCGCTCCTGCAGCAGCCGCAGCAGCTTGGCCTGGAGCGCCGGGGCGAGTTCGCCGATTTCATCGAGAAAGAGCGTGCCGTCGCCCGCGCGTTCCGCAAAACCCTGGTGGCGTTGCAGCGCCCCGGTGAAGGCGCCGCGCTCATGGCCGAAAACCTCGCTTTCCATGAGATCGGCCGGGATGGCGGCGCAGTTCACCGCCACGAAAGGGCTGTCGGGGTTGGGGCCGAGCGCATGGAGCCGCCGCGCTGCGACTTCCTTGCCGACGCCGCTCTCCCCCGTCAGAAGAACCGGCGTCTCGACCTGCGCCAGGCGTTCGAGCTGGGCGGCCAGGCGGCGCATGGCGGGGGAATGCCAGCCGGCCTCCGCCGGTTCCGGCGGGACGACGGGCGTGGGGCTGGCGAGGCTTCTGAGCTTCTCCAGCAGGCGCTGAGGCGGAAAGGGCTTTTCGAGATAATCGTCCGCCCCCGCCCGCAGCAGCCGCACCGCCTGGCCGACATCGCCATAGGCGGTGACGACGACGATGGGCGTGCCGCCGATCTCGGGCATGAGGCGCAGCAGCAGATCTTCCCCGCTGCCATCGGGCAGGCGGATGTCGCAGACGATGAGCGAGGGGCGGTGCCGGCGCAGCAGCGCCTCGCCTTCGGCCAGGCTCCGCGCCCACCAGCTCTTCACGCCTTCGAGGTCGAGCCGCTGCACCAGGGAGGCGCCGAGCACGGCATCATCCTCGATCAGCAGGATGGAATGGGTCATGACGCTTCCTCCCGCAGGCTGGGGACCTCGATGCGGATGCCGCTGCCCCCCTGGCGCGGAAGCAGGCTGATGCGCCCATCCAGCGCCGCCACGAGCCGGGCCGCGACCTCGAGCCCCAGCCCGTCGCCCGCCGCCCCGCTCGCTGCCCCTGCTGGCGCGCCGCTGAGGCGGGCGGCCTCGGCGGCGGGCAGGCCGCCGCCCTCGTCCTCCACCTCGATTCTGAGCCGCGCCCCGCGGCGGCTGGCGCTGAGCCGCACCTGGCCGCCCGGCGCCGTGGCCGCGATGGCGTTCAGCAGCAGGTTCAGCACGATCTGGCGCAGCTGCACCGCATCGGTGGGAAAGGGCGGCTCCAGCGCCACCTGCCACTCCAGCGCCACGCCCCGGCGCCGGGCCTCAGGCAGCACGAGCGTCTTGAGATCGTCGAGATCGGCGGCGGTGAGGGGCCGTGCCTCGGCGGGTGGGCGCTGTGTCGCCAAAGTGGTCTTCACCACGGTCTCGATCTGCAGCAGCCCGCGCTCCAGAAGGTCGAGCGCTCGCAGGCGCACGGCCTCGTCCTTGCCGAAATGCCTGATGGTATCGAGGGCGTTGAGCATGCCGGCGAGCGGGTTGCGCACCTCATGCGCGACCGTCGCGGCGAGCCTGCCCAGCACGGCGACCTTCTCGCGCTCGGCGAGGCGGGCGGCCAGGGCCTCGCGCTCTCGCAGATGGGCCAGCATGGTCTCAAGCGCGGCCTGGAGGCGAGCGGCCTCGCTGCGCGGCCCGGCCGGCGGCGGGCGGGCTGGGGCCATCTGCTCCAGCGCATTGGCAACGGAGAGCACCGGCCGCATCACCCGCCGGGCTATGCCCGTGGCGATTAGGGCCGCCAGCCCGGCCAGGCCCAGGCTGGCGAGACTGAGGCCGAGGCGCAGCCCGTTCAGCCGCTCCACCACATCCGGAAAGGCCAGTTCCACGGCGGCCAGGGCCACGACCCGGCCTTCCTGCACCACCTCGCGCTGGGCCCAGGCCACGCGGCCGCCCTCGCGAGGCTCCCAGACGCTGCCCAGCTCCCCTCGCGCCATGGGCGGGTCATCATCCGCGGCACCCGCGCGGGCCAGGATGGTGCCGTCGGGCTGGCCGACAGCGATGATCCGGTCCACCACCCCCACCTGGAAGCCCAGGGCCCGTTCCAGCGCCTGCTGGAGCGTGGGGATGTCGTCATTCTCCAGGGCCTGCACGGCGGCGAGCGAGAGGCTGTCGAGATAGACGTCGGCCATGGCCTCGGTCTGCCGATCCGCCTCCCGGCCCATGAAGATCATGGTGAGATGCGCGGTGCCGAGCCCGGTGAGGAGGATGGCCAGGCCGGCTAGCATCGGCAGCCGGGCCGCGAGCGAGACGGGCGGGTGCCAGCTCATGCGGGCCGGAAGCTCGAGGGGGCCTCCTGACGGGGCCAGGCCAGCGGCCAGGATACACGTGCCAACATGACAGGCACGCAATCTAAGGCGCTGGCTCCCCCGCGTCAAAAAGCCGGGGCTAGGCGCCCTGGCGCGCGGCCAGGATCATCTCCGCGATCTTCAGGAACTGGCCGGAGGAGACGGCGGGCTCCTCGCGCCGGTCCGCGCCGCTGTTGCGCGCCATGGCCTTGGCATCGCTCACCGCGCGCCGATGCACGATCACCATATCGACCGCCGGCAGCACCAGGATGAATTGTCCGAAATGGCCCGAGGCGAGGAAGGAGCCCTTCCATTCCGGCCGCCCTTCGTCGCGCGGCGTCCACCAGTAATAGCCATAGCCGGAATGGCCGGCATGGAAGCGGCCGTGCATCTCCTCGGCGCGGACATGGGTGCGCGTGCTCTCGCGCATCCATTCGGCGGGGATGATCCGCTGCCCGCCCCAATCGCCTTCGCGCAGCGCGAGAAGGCCGAGGCGCGCCATGTCCCGCGCCGAGAGGAACATGTGATAGGCGAGGAAGCGCGACTTGTCGGGATAGCCGAGCATGCGCTGGCGCGAGCGGTCGAAATCCTCGAAGCCCAGCGGGCGGGCGAAAACCTGCTCCAGTGCGTCATGCACCGCAATGCCCGTGAGCTGCTCGAAGACGGCGCCCGCGACGTTGAAATCCCAGTTATTGTAATGAAAGTAGGTGCCCGGCTGCTGCGAGCCGCGCGGCGGGATGGCGGTTTCGTCGCCGCCGGGGCTGCCGGCGGGGTAATAGACGCCGGAGCGGCTGGTCAGGATATCGCGCAGCCGCGCCTGGCGTTCGATCGGCAGCAGGCCTTCGACATCGTCGATGCCCAAAGCCTCCATCGTGAGATCGAGGTCGATCTTACCGGCCGCGACATAGGGGCCGTAGAGCATCGACATGACGCTCTTGCGCGCGGAGGCGAGGTAGCTGACCTCCGCGATATCGCCATAGCGATGCACGCCTTGCGCGCCCTTCACGACCATGAGCGAGGTGGTCGGCAGCGTGGCGAGATGGGCATCGACCGCCGCCAGTCGCGCGGCGTCGAACCCCGCGAGGGCCGGATCGACGAAATCCCATTGCGCACCGGGCACGCGCGCGCCCTCCGATGAAATCGTCATCGTGCAATATCCTTTTCCGTGCCGGGTTCTTTGTCAGGCGCTGCGCCGGGCTCAGGGCCGTGCCGCGCGAACGTCTTTGGCGAGCGTCCGCTCATCGACGCGGGGCGTGTAGTCCAGCCCCTCGCGCAGCGCCCAGGTGTTGCTCTGGTGGTAGAGCGGGATGATGGCGCCATCGCCCATTGCCTGTCGCGTCGCCTCGATCAACAGCGCCTCGCGGGCCGGCGGATCGAAGGTGGAGGCCGCGCGGGCGGTCAGCGCATCGAGCGCCGGGTTGCTGTAGCCCATGTCGTTCGACGCGCCGGTGCCGCGCGACGGATCGCGCGTGCCGAGGACGTTGACCAGCATGGAGGTCGCATCGAAGGTCGCGTTGCCCAAGCCCACGAGCGAGATGGCGAAACTGCCGTTCTGCGCGGAATAGGCGCTCCAGGGCAGGGAGACGAGCGTGGTGCGCACGCCTATGCGCGTCCACATCTGGGCGATGGCCTGGCCGATGGCGGGCGCGTTCGGGTAGCGGTCCGAGGGCACATGCAGCGTGAGGCGGAAACCGTCCGGGAAGCCCGCCTGCTTCAGCAGCGCCCGCGCCTCATCGGGTGCGGGGGCCGGGACGCGAAGAGTAGCGTCGTAGGAGAAAGTGCCGGCGGGCAGAATCTGCGCCGTCGCGGTCGCCGTGCCTTCCATGACGCGCTCGACCAGCGCCTGGCGGTTGATCGCGACGGAGAGCGCCTGGCGCACTTCGCGCTTGGCCAGCGGATTGGCGGGCAGGGGGCTGCCATCGGCGGCGGTGGCGAAGGCGGGGTTGGGCAGTTGCGGCTTGCTGGAGGGCGCGAGGTAGATCACCCGCAGCCCCGCGCCGCTGACGACGCGCACACCCGCCGTCTGCCGCAGGCGCGGAAGATCGGCCGCGCCGGGCATCTCGATCATGTCCACGTCGCGCGAGAGCAGGGCGGCGGTGCGGCTCGCGGCATTGGGCATCATGCGATAGGTCGCCTTCTCCCAGGCCGGGCTGCCGTTCCACCAGCCGGGATTGCGGGCGAGTTCCACGCGCTCACCGGGGTTGAAGCGCAGCAGGCGATAGGCGCCGGTGCCGATCGCCGCCTTGCCGCTGTTGTAATCGGCCGTGGTCGCGCCTTCGCCCACATGGCGGGAGACGATGGCGACATTGGCGAGATCGCCCGGCAGGCCCGGCGAGGGCGCCTTGGTTTCGATGCGCAGCAGGAGGGGGCTGATTTCCGTCACCGCCCCGATATTGCGCAGGAAGCCGCCGAAGCCGCCGGGGCTGTTCGGCACGCTGCGGGCACGGGTGAGGCTGAAGGCGACGTCATCGCCCGTCAGCGGCTTGCCGTCATGCCAGGTCACGCCGGAGCGGAGCTTGAATTCCCAGGCCGTCTCGCCGATCGGCGCCCAGCTTTCCGCGAGGCCAGGGCGCAACTGCCCGTCGGGGCCGCGCTCGACCAGCCGGTCGAAAATCTGCATCGCGAGGCTGTTGTTCGGCGAGGCATTATGAAAATGCGGGTCCATCGAGGTGACGGCGCCGGCCATGCCGATCGTCAGATCCTCCGCCCGCACCTGGGTGGCGAGCAGGCAGGCGGCGAGAGTAAGCGAACGGACCAGCATGCGGGTCTCCAAGGGCGAGAAGCGGGCGGGAGCTCATTTCCTGTCATGCTTGGTTCACCGTCAAATCGATGATTATCATCGGGACCATGCATGCCATGGATAATCGCCGGCCGCCGCGCAGCCTGCTCAGCCTCGACCTCAACCTGCTCAAGGCGCTGGATGCGCTGTTTCAGGCCCGCCATATCACGCGGGCGGGGCAGAGCATCGGCCTCTCGCAGCCGGCGATGAGCCATGCGCTGGGCCGGTTGCGCGCGACGTTCGAGGATGAGCTTTTCCTGCGCGGCCCGAACGGCCTGGTGCCGACCGCGCGCTGCCAGGCGCTGGCGGCCTCGGTGCGTCAGGCGCTGGACCTCGTGCAGCAGGCCGTGGCGGAGCCCGCGGCCTTCGACCCGGCCGAGACGCGCCGGCATTTCCGCGTCGGTATGAATGACCTGGTCTCGACGACGCTGCTGCCCGACCTCGTGCGCGCGCTGCGTGAGCAGGCGCCCCTGGTGAGCCTGGAAGTCACGCATCTGCCGCGCGCGACCAGCCCCGGCCAGGGCGGGCTGCCGGAATTGCTGGATGACGGGAAGATCGACCTCGCCATCGGCCAGATCGGGCCCTTGCCCGCGCGTCTGCGCGTGGAGCGGCTGGTGGAGGAGCCGCAGGTCTGCGTGCTCGCGGCCGGGCATGAGGCGGCGGCGAAGCCCTTCGACCTCGCCGCCTTCGCCGGGCTCAATCATGTCAAGGTCTCGTCCTATCCAACGCGCAAGGGCTGGATCGACGAGGCGCTGGAAGAGCGCGGCCTCCGCCGGCATGTCGCGGTGGTGGTCCCGCATTTCACCGCGGCCTTGCAACTCGTGGTCGCGACCGACCTGATCGCGACCCTGCCGCTCAGCACCACGAGGGCGCTGGGGCCGAAGCAACTGGCGATCCGCCCGCTGCCCTTGCCGCCCCGGATGCATTCGCTGGACCTCTGCTGGCTCCAGGCGATGGATAGCGACCCTGGCCTTGCCTGGCTGCGCGCGACGATCGCGCGGATCGTCGCGGCCATGCCGGTTATCGAGGCCTAAGCCTGCCTCTCAGCTTTCGAGCGCGGTGGGCAGGCGGCGCGGGCCGGGCCCGTCCAGCAGCGGCTCCAGCGCCATGCCGAGGCGCAGCAGCATCGCCTCGTCATAGTGCTTGGCCATGAACTGCACACTCGTCGGCAGGCCCTGGGCGTTGAAGCCGCTGCGCAGCGCGAGGGCCGGGTGGCCTGTGATGCTCGCGGGCACCATCGCATTCTCCAGCATGAAGGCCGCGACCTCGGCCGGCGGATCGAACCGCCCGGCGACGTGGAAGGTGCCGGGGAGGAAGAGCGCATCCATGCCGCGCAGGAAGGCTTCCATCTCCGCCGAGAGTTCCGCCGCCTGCTTCACCGCGCGGGCATAGTCGAGCACGTTGGTGCTGGTGGCGCGCGGGAGCCTGTCGCGAATGCCCTGGCCGACGCGGCTCGGATCCGGCGAGATCAGGTCGATATTGGAGATGTAGAATTCCACGCCGCCGATCACGCCCGCGACCTTGCCGTAGGTGGCGAGGGATTGCGGCAGGTTGACGGGGACGAGCATGGCCCCCTGATCGCGCAGCGCGGCCTCGCAGCGCTCGAGCCCGGCCGCGACATCGGGCGAGATCTTGACCCATTCGGCGCCGTCGCGCCGCACCACGCCGATGCGAAGGCCGGCGAGGCTCCTCGGTGCCTCCGGGTTGAAGGCGAAGGGCGGCACTTCGGCCGACATCGGGTCCCGCTGGTCGAAGCCCGACATGGCCTGGAGCGCGAGGCCGCAATCGGCGACATGCCAAGCGATGGGCCCGACCGTGTCGCGCGACCAGGTATTCTCCAGCGCGCCATAGCGGCTGATGCGGCCATAGGTGGGCTTCAGCCCCTGCCCACCGCAGGCCGCGGCCGGCAGGCGGACGGAACCGCCCGTGTCGGAACCCACGCCGATCAGCACCGTGCGCCCGCCCACGCCCGCGCCGGGCCCGGTGGAGGAACCGCCGGCGAAACGCGCCAGGTCCCACGGGTTGCGGGCGAGGGGGTGCGGCAGGTCACCATAGAGCTTGACAGTGCCAGTCGCGAACTCGCCCGTGTCCATTTTGCCGAGCAGTACAGCGCCCGCGTTCTGCATCCGCTCGACGGCGGCAGAGCGCACGCCGGCATAGCGGCTGAGGTCGACGCGCGAATTATTGGTGGTCGGGATGTCGCCGGTGAAGAACAGATCCTTCACGCCGAAGGGGATGCCATGCATCGGGCCGCGATCCTGCCCGGCGAGCAATTCGCGCTCCGCCTGCTTCGCCGCCGCCCGAGCCTCGGGGGCCGCCACATGGATGAAGCTGCCCAGCCGCGCATCGACCTTCTCGATCCGGGCGAGATAGGCCTCGGTCAGTTCGACGGGGCTGATCTGACGGGCGCGCATCAGGCGCCCGGCTTCGGTCGCGGAAAGCTGCGTCAGATCCTGGGAGGAGGGGCGGGGCTGCGCGCGCGCCGCACCGGCGGCGAGGGCAAGCGAAGCGCCGCCGGCAAGGAGATGCCTGCGCGTCAGGGCATGGCCGGACATGGGAGAAGTTCCTGTTATTTTGGTGAAGCCTGGAGGGAGACCGCCATGCCCGAGGGAAGGGGCGGAAACCAGCGCGCGATAATGGCGAGGCGCAATTCCCCGTCAAATCGATAGGATGCATCTGGATCATGCACCGTATCTATCCTGGGCGCCTCTAGGCGTTGATTGACGGGGCGGCGCGCCTGGTGGCACATATTCAATACCAGTTATTGTTCATCAATATAACTCGCGCCCCGTAGGAGCTTCATGTCCGACATCATCCTCGACTGGCTCGAACCCCGCCTCGCGCGCGTGACGATCAACCGCCCGGCACGGCGCAATGCGCTCGATGGCCAGGCCTGGGCGGATCTCGAGCGGAACTTCCGCGCCCTGGCGGCCGAGCCGGGGCTGCGCGGCGTGATCCTGACCGGGGCCGGCGGGGCCTTCTGCGCCGGGGATGATATCGGCGCCTTCGCCGCGACGCGGGACGATCCGGCGGCGCGGAAAATCTACTGGGACCATATCATGGCCTGCTACGAGGCCGTCTCGGCCATGATGGTGCCGGTGATCGCGGCCATCAGCGGGCCCTGTGTGGGCGGCGGCTGCACGCTGGCGCTGCGCTGCGATTTCCGCGTCGCCGACGAGACGGCGCGTTTCGCCGTGCCGCCGGCCAAGCTCGGCCTGGTCTATCCCGCCGAGAGCACGCAGCTCCTCATCGCCGCGGCCGGCGTCACCACGGCGCGCCGCATGCTCTATAGCGGCGCCTTCATCGGCGCGGCGGAAGCGGCGGCCTGCGGCCTCGTCTCGGCCATCGGCCCGGATGCGGTGGCCGCGGCGCGGGATTTCGTCGCGCCCATGCTCGATGCCGCGCCGCTCTCCGTCGCCGCCGCCAAGCTCACCTGCGACGCCGCCATGTTGGGGCGCGTTGCTGCCGTGGCGGAGGAGGTGGAGGCGCTTGCAGCCCTCGCCGATGCCAGCGAGGATTACCGGGAGGGCACTCGCGCCTTCGCCGAGAAGCGGAAGCCGGTTTTCCAGGGCCGCTGAGGGCGGGGTGGAGGTTGAGCCCGATCCGGCCTAACAGAGCGGTGGCGCAGTCAGGCAGGCAGATGCAGGAACAACCCCAGGACCCGAAATCTCCCTCGGCGGATATCGACGAACGCCTCTTCGTTAATGCGATCGAGCGCGCCATGGTCGTGCTCGAACTCTTCGAGAATGCGCGGCAGGAACTCTCGCTCACCGACATCATGGCCCGCGCCTCGATCGGGCGCAGCGCGGTGCAGCGTTTCGTCTATACGCTGCATCACCTCGGCTATCTGGCGCGCAACCCCGACAACAAGCGCTATTCGCTGGGGCCGAAGGTGCTCGGCCTCTATCGCGGCTATCTCGGTGGCCGCTCCGTCCTGCAACGCGCGCAGCATGCGCTGCTGGACCTCAACCGCCGCACCGGCGAATGCGTCTCCTGGGCCGAGTTGCTCGAGACGGAGATCGTGATCGTCGAGAATATGCCGAGCCCGCATCTGACGGCGGTGACGCTGATGCCGGGGATGCGCTTCGAGGCCATTTCGGCCTCCTCGGGCCAGGTCATGCTGGCGCATGCGCCGGAAGAGGCCATGGCCCGCGCCTTCGCCGCCGCCAGCACGACCGCCCGCGCCCGCGCGGCCTCGCCCGACTTCGCCAGTTTCCGCGCCCTACTCGCCCAGGTGCGGGGGCAGGGCTATTCGATGACGACCAAGGCTTTCGACCAGGATAGCCTCTCCATTTCCGCCCCCGTGCTGGACCCGCAGGGGCGGCCGGTGGGTGCCGTCAATCTCTCCGCCCTGGCAAGCCGCTTCAGCCGCGAAGAGGCCCTGCAAACGCTGGTGCCGGCCGTCATCGCCGCCGCCCGAGCCTGCCGCTAGGCGGGACTGCCGCCTCGGGGCCACCCGAAAATCGTTTTGATGCCCCGCGATGATCGTTGACGGCCGGGCGCGGCGGCGGCACGATATAAAAACAATACTAAATATCGATAGACGATATAAAGGGAAGCTCATGACCGCCCCCTTCATCCTTCGCGAGCAGCAAGGCGCCGTCGCGATCCTCACGCTCAACCGCCCCGAGGTGCTCAACGCCTGGCACGCGCCGATGCGCTCGCTGCTGGTCGAGCTGCTCGATGCCGCCGAGGCGGATGAGACGGTGCGCGCCATCGTGCTCACCGGCGCCGGCGAACGCGCCTTCGGTGCCGGACAGGATCTCAACGAGACCAAGACCTTCGACCCCGACCGCGCCGAGCTCTGGATCGGCGAATGGGAGCGGCTCTATGACCGCATCCGCTCGCTCTCCAAGCCCCTGGTCGTCGCGCTGAACGGTACGGCGGCGGGCTCGGCCTTCCAGGTCGCGCTGCTGGGCGATATCCGCATCGGCCATGCGGGCGTGACGATGGGCCAGCCGGAGATCAATTCCGGCATCGCCAGCACGACCGGCCCCTGGATCATGCGCGAGATGATCGGCCTGGCCCGCACCATCGACCTGACGCTGACCGGGCGGATGATGGATGCCGCCGAGGCCCAGTCGATCGGGCTGATCAACCGCATCGTGCCGCCCGCCGAGGTGCTGCCCGCGGCGCTGGCCCTCGCGGCCGAACTCGCCGCCAAGCCACCCGTCGCGATGCGCCTGAACAAGGCGCGCTTCCGCGAAGTGACGGAGGCCGGTTTCCGCGACTGCCTCGCCGCCGGCGTGCGCAATCAGCGCGAGGCCTATGGCACGGGCGAGCCGGCGCGGATGATGGAGCTCTTCCTCGCCGAGCGCGCCCGCCGCAAGGCCGCCAAGGATGCCGCCGCGTGAGTGCCGCCCTCATGGCCTCCTGCAGGGATGAGGCCGTCGCGCTGCTCGGGCGGCTCGGCGTTCCCGCCGCTGCCATCACGGGCGGCAGCCTGCCCGCGCGCTCGCCCATCACGGGCGAGAGCCTGGCGCAGGTCGTGGAAACCAGCCCCGCCGAGGCCGCGGCCGCCATTGCCCGTGCGCATGAGGCCTGGCGCCTCTGGCGCGAGGTGCCGGGCCCCCGCCGTGGCGAGCTGATCCGCCTGCTGGGCGAGGAGCTGCGCGCGGCCAAGGCCGATCTCGGCCTCCTCGTCACGCTCGAGGCCGGCAAGATCCTCTCCGAGGGCCTGGGCGAAGTGCAGGAGATGATCGACATCTGCGACTTCGCCACCGGCCTCTCGCGCCAGCTCTACGGCCTGACCATCGCCACCGAGCGCGCCGAGCACCGGATGATGGAGACCTGGCACCCCGCCGGCGTCGTCGGTGTCATCACCGCCTTCAATTTTCCCGTCGCGGTCTGGGCCTGGAACGCCGCGCTCGCGCTGGTCTGCGGCGATGCCGTGGTCTGGAAGCCCTCGGAGAAGACGCCGCTCACCGCGCTCGCCGTGCAGGCGCTTTTCGGCCGCGCGGCGGTGCGTTTCGGCGACCTGCCCGAGGGGCTCTGCCCGCTGCTGCTCGGCGGCCGCGTGCTCGGCGAGATGCTGGTGGACAGCCCGCTCGTGCCCGTTCTCTCGGCCACCGGCTCGACCGCGATGGGCCGCGCCGTGGCGCCGCGCGTGGCCGAGCGTTTCGGCCGCTCCATTCTCGAACTCGGCGGCAATAACGCGGCCATCGTAGCGCCTTCGGCCGATCTCGACATCGTTCTCCGCGCCGTCGCCTTCGCAGCCATGGGCACGGCGGGCCAGCGCTGCACCACGTTGCGGCGCCTGATCGTGCATGAAAGCGTCGCCGATGCACTGCTGCCCGCGCTCAAGCGCGCCTATGCTTCCGTCTCGATCGGCGATCCGCGCGAGGCGAGCACGCTGATCGGCCCGCTGATCGACCCGGCGGCGGGGGCGGCGATGGATCGCGCGCTCGAGGCCGCCCGCGCCGAGGGTGGTGTCGTGACGGGCGGCGAGGCCGTCGAAGGCCCGGGCGGCATCTATCGCCGCCCCGCCATCGCCGAAATGCCGACGCAGAGCGAAATCGTTCGGCACGAGACCTTCGCGCCCATTCTCTACGTGCTGCGCTATCGCACGGTCGAGGAAGCCATTGCGCTGCATAACGATGTGCCGCAGGGCCTTTCCTCTTCCATTTTCACCAATGATCTGCGCGAGGCGGAGCGTTTCCTCTCCGCCAGCGGCTCGGATTGCGGCATCGCCAATGTGAATATCGGGCCCTCGGGCGCCGAGATCGGCGGCGCTTTCGGCGGCGAGAAGGAGACGGGCGGCGGGCGCGAAAGCGGCTCCGATGCCTGGAAGGCCTATATGCGCCGCGCTACGAACACCATCAATTACGGCCGGCGCCTGCCGCTGGCGCAGGGGGTGTCCTTCGATGTCGGCTGATACCATGCCATCGGTCGCCATGCCGCCGGTGCCGGATACCACGCTGCGTACGGCGATGGATGCCCAGGCGCTGAGCGATCCTGACCGCATCTACTGCAGTTTCGGCGAAAAGGTCTGGCGTTTCGGCGCGCTGAACGAGGCGGTGAACCGCGTCGCCAACGGGCTGCTGGCCATGGGGCTGAAGCCGGGCGACCGCGTGGCGCTGATGCTGCCGAGCCATCCGGACCACATCATCAGCATCTTCGCGCTGGCCAAGGTCGGCCTCGTGCGGGTGCCGATCAATGTGAGCCTGGTAGGCCCCTCGCTGGCCTATCCTTTCGAGACTTTCGCCGTCGATGCGCTCATCGCCGATGCCGATTATGCCGAGGCGCTGGCGCCGGTGCTGGCGGCGCGGCCGCTGAAGGCGCTGGTCTGGCGCGGCGGCGAGGCGGATGGTTTCGCGGGGCTGCTGGCCCATCACGATGCGGCCCCGCCGCCGGTGGCGCCGGGGCCGGACGATATCATCGCCATCACGCCCAGCTCGGGCACCACGGGTGCGCCCAAGGGCGTGCTGAAATCCGACCGCACGCTGCGGGCCGGGCCCATGGCGATCCTGCGCCTGACCGAGGCGCAGCCGGGCGAGACGCTGCTCTTCTGGGAAGCGATGCATCACGGTGCGGGCGTCGCGGTGCTGATCGCCGCCGTGCTCGGCAAGCTGCAACTCGGCATGGTGGAGCGCTTCTCCGCCTCGCGCTTCTGGCAGCAGGCGAAGCAGCATGGCGCGGCGCGGGTGCATTACCTTGGCAGCGTTCTGCCCATGGTGCTGAAGCAGCCCGAGGGGCCTGACGATCGCAGCCATGGCGTGAGCATCGCCTGGGGCGGCGGTTGCCCTGCCGAGCTGTGGCGCCCGGTGGAAGAGCGTTTCGGCGTGACGATGCGCGAAGGCTATGGGCTTTCCGAGCTCATCACCTTCTGCACCGTGAACCTCACCGGGAAGGTCGGCGCCATCGGCCGCCCGCTTTCCTGGTACGAGGCCATGGTCGCCGATGCCGAGGGCCGTCCGCTGCCGCCGGGCGAGGTCGGCGAGCTTTGCTTCCGCGCGCGTGACCCGGCGCTCGGCTTCCTCGGCTATTTCCGCAATCCCAAGGCGAATGAGGAGGCGATGCGCGACGGCTGGTTCCGCACCGGCGACCTGGCGCGCCGGGACGAGGAGGGCGACTTCTTCTTCGCTGGCCGCGCGAAGGATTCCATCCGCCGTCGCGGCATCAATATCTCGGCCTGGGAGGTGGAGCGCGTGCTGCTCGATCATCCTTCGATCGAGGAAGTGGCGCTGATCGGCGTGCCGAGCGCGCTCGGCGAAGATGAGATCAAGATCTTCGTCCGTCGCGCGGCCGGCACGGCTCTGGCGCCCGAGGAACTGCTGCGCTGGTGCGCGCCGCGGCTTCCCTATTTCCAACTGCCACGCTTCGTCGATTTCGTGGAGGATTTTCCCCGCACGCCGACGCAGCGCATCCGTAAGATGGAATTGTCGCGAGAGACTTTTGGCTGCTGGGATCTGGAAACTTCGGGCCTGGTGCTCGACCGCAAGCGCGCCTGAGGGCGCTTATCGAACCCCGTGGCGGGCCGGCAGGGGGCTCGCCAATCATCAGAGGCGGCATAAGCCGCCCGGATTTCGGGACTGCAAGGGAATGCCGGCACGTGGCGCGTGCCAGACTTGGCTTCACGAGAGATGAGAGAAAATAGATGGGATTTCCGAAACAGGGCCTCGGCCGGCGTGGTTTCATCGCCCTCGGCGCCGGCCTGGGTGCGAGCCTCGGCCTGACGGCCGGCGGCGCGATGGCGCAGAGCTTTCCGAGCCAGCCGATCAAGCTCGTCGTGCCCTTCTCTCCCGGCGGGGCCGTGGATATCGTCGGGCGGCTGGTCGGCCAGGGCATGGGCTCGCGGCTCGGCCAGTCGGTCGTGGTGGAGAACCGGACCGGCGCTTCGGGTGCGATCGGCGCGCAGACCGTCGCGCGCTCGCCCGCCGATGGCTATACGCTGATGATGGCGCCGCTCACCAGCTTCGCCATGCTCGCCGGCCTGCCGGGCAATAATCTCAACGTCAATTTCGAGACCGACTTCGCCCCCGTGGGCATTATCGGCGCGGTGCCCATCGTCGTCGTCGTGAATGGCAAGCTCGGGGTCAATTCCCTCGCTGAGCTGATCGCGCTGGCGCGTTCCAAGCCGGGCGAGCTGAATTACGCTTCTTCGGGGAATGGCTCCACCGAGCATCTGGCCGCCGAGCTTTTCTCGATGCAGACCGGCGCGAAAATGATGCACGTGCCTTATCGCGGCGGCGCGCCCGCCATGGCCGATCTCATGGCGGGGCAGGTGGATCTGATGTTCGCGACGCTGCCGAACGCGATGCAGAACGGCGCTGGCCTGCGCATCCTTGCCATTGCCACGCGCGAGCGCAGCCCGGCCGCGCCTTCCGTGCCGACCTCGGCCGAAGCAGGGCTACCGGATTTCGAGGTCTCCTCGATCTATGGCCTGCTGGCGCCGACCAATACCAGCGCGGTCGTGGTGGGCAAGCTGGAGGCGGCGATGATGGCGGCGGTGGAATCCCCCGATATCGGGCAGCGTCTGATGCAGCAGGGCATCATGGTGAAGCCGGTCTCCGCGAAGCAGACGGGCGATATCATGCGGGAGGAATTGCATCGCTGGGCGAAGGTGATCGCGACGGGGAAGATCACGTTGTGATGGCGCAGGCGGCCTGCTTCGCTGTGCCGAAGCAGGCTGTCGCGAATCTTCCCTGCCTGTCTGGCATTGAGAATTTCCCGGCGCGCAGCGAAGCACCTTGGTAGCAGCCAGCGATTACGTACTAACGGCATCTTCCCAACCCGCGCGGGGAAGATGCCGAGCCGAATTTCGTAGGCAGGAACGCGACCTGATTACTTGCGGCGTGCTTTCCGCGCGGCATAGCGCTGATCGCGCATCGCCTTCTGCTCGGCAGCCAGCGCCAGAGCGCGGGCCTTCTTGTCGCTGTCGAGGCGAGCCGCCCGTTCCGCCTGCTCCACGGCCGCGGCCGCAAGCTCGCGCTCGGCCTCGAGCTGCTGGCGCGCGGCTTCGGCTGCGAGGCGCTCCTCTTCGGCCTTGCGAGCCGCTCGCTCCGCTTCAAGCCGCTTTGCTTCGGCGGCTTCAGCAGCGGCTTGCGCCGCCCGCGCGGCGAGGCGCTCGGCCTGGCGCTTCTCTCGCGCCTCGGCGACGGCGCGCTGGGCGGCGAGACGTTCCTGCACCACGGGATCATTCGGGCCGGGCTGGGCTCGAAAACGCTGGATCATCGCCTTGCGGGCGACGTCAGACGCTGCCCGGCGGGCCTGGAAGTCATCGTGGTTCATGCTATGCATCCTGATTTGCTATAACCTCGTTACAAAAGCCGATCCGCTGCCTGGTTCAGGCTCGGCCGACATGCCGCGCATGACCCTAGGCCATGCTACGGATCGGGGAAGGCGAGGCGAAAAAGCCTATGTCAAGGCAAGGCGGCCAGCAGGGATTTGAGGCGATCTGAGCGCCGAATTCGCAGCGATCTGCTCCATTGCAGGCGGGCGCGCTGGATAGTGCGTCCGATCAACCTTCCGCCTGGCGGGCAGGCTCTTCACGCGATGTGAACCGGAAGAGCGCGAAAGCTGGCCCTCCATAGATAGGCCTTCCCTCAGAAGAATGAAAGGCAGTCTTGATGCCGAGAGGCGCATGGCAGCCCCTGAGCTGCGCGGGGAGGTCATTGGAGGGCGCCTTCTTGCGGCTGTTCCGGAGAAGATGGTCATCTATATGCCGAATCGTAATGAAAATCTTTGGGACCGGTCCGTGAATTCTCCGCATCTCCTCGGCCTATGGGGAAAAGCGCGCCCCATGGCGACCAACGGCGCCAAGACGCATCCCCTGCTGGCTCATCTCCTCGATGTTGCCGCTGTGGCCGAGCATCTGCCGCATCCGATGCTCGCCGTTATCCCGCGCTCGACACTGTTGTTCCTCATCGCGCTGCATGACATCGGCAAGGTCTCGCGGAGCTTCCAGGCGCTCGCACCCGAAGCTTGGCCGGAACCTCTGCTCGGGTCGTTCCCCTCGCGTCGGCCCTCCGCACCGCCGCGGCATGACGCCCTGGGCCTGCATTGGTTCGAATCGGAACTGGTCGATCTCTGGGAGGAATTGCTGCTCGGTGGAAGGCCGCGGCGTCTGCCGGTCTGGCTAGCCCTGGCGGGCCATCACGGCAAACCGGTCGATAGTCTGGGCCGGCCCCCGGGCCGGGACATCCTCTGTGACGACTGCCGCCGCGCGGGCCATGCACTCGTCGCGCAGTTGCGCGCCTTGTTCCACCCCGAGCCATGGCACTTGCCCTCCGAGAAGGAAGCACGGGCGCTGGGATGGCACTTGGCGGGCCTTGTCACGCTGGCGGACTGGATCGGTTCCCGCGAGTCCTGGTTTCCCTATGTTTCGCCCGATGAGTTCGGCAGCCCTGAAGCCTATTGGCAGCGCGCCTGCCGTCAGGCACGCCGGGCGGTGGCTGAAGCCAATGTGTTGCCTGCCGCCATTGCGCCCGATGGGGGGCTGAATACGCTCTTCCCGGCCATCAGCGCGCCATCGCCGCTCCAGGCCTGGGCCGAGAGCGTGCCTTTGCCACCAGGCCCGAGCCTCACCGTGATCGAGGATCTGACCGGCAGCGGCAAGACCGAAGCCGCGCTCGTCCTGGCGCATCGCCTGATGGCGGCGGGCCGCGCCGAGGGCCTCTTCGTCGCGCTGCCGACTATGGCGACTGCCAATGCCATGTATGATCGCCTGAGCGAGGCCTATCGCCGCTTCTTCGTGCAGGACCAAACCCCTTCGCTCGTGCTCGCTCATGGCCGCGCGGGCCTCTCGCAGGCCTTCCGCGAGACCATCCTGCCCGACCCCGCCGCGCCACCCCTGCCGCCCGGCGCCGAGGCGGGCGATGAGCCTTCCGAGGCACAATGCAGCGCCTGGCTGGCCGAGGACCGGCGGCGCGCCTTGCTCGCCCAGGTCGGCGTGGGGACGATCGATCAGGCGCTCTTCGGCATCCTGCCCGTGCGCCATGCGGCGCTTCGCCTGCGCGGCCTTGCCGGCAAAGTGCTGATCATCGACGAGGCCCATGCCTTCGACCCCTATATGGACCAGGAAGTGCAGACCCTGCTGCGCTTCCACGCCGCCCTCGGCGGCTCGGCGATCCTGCTTTCCGCGACCTTGCCGCTGAAGAAGCGCGCCAGCCTGACGGCCGCCTTCATGCAGGGCCTGGGTATCACGCATCCGCCCGTGCCGACGGCGACTGCCTATCCGCTCGCGACTCTCGCCAGCGCCGAGGGCCTGCGCGAGGAGCCTTGCGCCGTGCGCCCGGGGTTGGTGCGTGACCTGCCTGTGCGGCGTCTGCCCGACGCGACGGCGGCGATTGCCGAACTGCGCCATGCGCAGGCGATCGGCGCCGCTGCCGTCTGGATCCGCAACACCGTCGATGACGTGCTGGCCGCGGCTGACATGCTGCATGAGGCGGGGATCGAACCGCTCGTCTTCCACGCACGCTTCGCGATTCAGGACAGGCTGGCAATCGAGGCCGAGGTGTTGCGCCGTTTCGGCAAGGAGAGCGCGGGCGAGGAGCGGGCCTGCATCCTGCTTGCCAGTCCCGTGGTTCAAGAAAGCCTCGATATTGATTTTGATGTAGAAATAACGGATCTCGCACCCATGGACCTGCTGATCCAGCGCGCGGGCCGTCTCTGGCGGCATCGCGACAGGGCAGGGAGGCCGCTGCCGGCGCCGGAACTGCTCATCGTCTCGCCCGAACCCGTGGCGGTGCCGGGGGTCGACTGGGTGAGGGCGCTCCTGCCCGGTACGGCGGCGGTCTATCGCGATCCGGCTCTGCTCTGGCGCGGCGCACGGGCGCTGTTCGGGCGCAGCAGCCTTTGCGCGCCGGCGGATCTTCGTGCGCTCATCGAGGAGGCCGCCGAGGGCGAAGTGCCGGCGGCTCTGGCCAAAGCCGCTGATAAGGCCGAGGGAAATGACCGTGCCGCCGGCGGATATGCCCGGCAGCAGGTGCTAGAGTGGCAGAAGGGCTATGCACTCGATTCCGGCGATTGGCGGCCGGACACAGTGACGCCCACGCGCCTGCAGGACGATCCGCGCGTGACGCTTCGCCTGGCCGTTCTGTGCGATGGGCGGATCATGCCTTATGCACGGGCCGAGGAGACGCGGCAGGCCTGGTCTCTCTCCGAGATCAGCGTCTCCCGCCGCCGCATCGCCGCATGCCCGTTGCCGGCGAAGCTGGCTGACGAGGCGCTGGCCGTGCGTGAAAGCTGGGGCAAATGGCTGCGGGACGCGCCTGACGTGCTACTGGCCGTTTTGGAGCCGGAAGGGGAAGGCTGGCTGCTTGCGGCGGAGGATGAGAAAGGGGTAGTGGTTGAAGCGCAATACGATCCTTCTAAAGGGTTGATTTTGCTGAAACCTGCCTCGGCGGGATGAACCGTTGGCCAGCCGCAGGCTGTAGTCCGCGACGTTCTAGTTCCCTGCATAGCGGGGATATCAGTACCGTTGGGGTGATTTTGAGATCTACGTAAGTTGGCTAGCCGAAGGAAGAAATCTTGCACTGAATCGAGATTTGTGGTGAAAGCGCAATGAGGGTGCCCGCAGCTTCCACACCATCGGGCACCCAAAACGCTCAACTAATGAAAGGAGGCGCAGCATGTGGTTCATGCTCCGCAGAAGATGAGTTTGCGGGGCTATAGCTCCGCATGATCCAATTATTGGGCTTGCTGGTCCCTCTTAAGGGACCGCAGGCTCAGTATAGATAGAATCGTCTCAGCATGTTGTCCACATGCAAGGAGTGCTGATGTCGCTTAACCTTATTCGCGACCCCTGGCTCCCCGTCCTTCGCCGCTCCGGTCCCGGACTGATCCGCCCCGCACAGATCGCTGAGGCGCACGCGACCGACCCCATCATCGCCTTCGACTGGCCCCGCGCCGATTTCCGCATCGCGGCGCATGAATTTCTCATCGGCCTGCTCCGCACCGCCTGTCCGCCCGAGGACGAGGAAGTCTGGGCTGCCTGGATGGAGGCGCCGCCTTCGCCTGAGGCGCTCGATGAGGCCTTCGTCCCCATCGCGCATGCTTTCGACCTCGATGGCCCCGGCCCACGCTTCCTTCAGGATATGGAAGGCCTCGTCGCCGATAGCGAACCTGTCGAGCGGCTGCTGATCGAGGCGCCGGGCGATAGCACGGTGAAGAAGAATACCGATCTGCTCGTCCGCCGCGGCATCGCTCAGCGCCTTTCCCGCGCCACGGCGGCGATGGCGCTCTATACGTTCCAGTCCTGGGCCCCGGCCGGCGGCGCGGGCAACCGCACGGGCCTTCGTGGCGGCGGGCCGATGATCACGCTCGTGCTGCCCGGCGCCGACCCGACGCTATGGGCGGTGCTCTGGGCCAATGTGCCGACCGGCGAGAGGCCTGTTGCTGCCGACCTGCCGCGCATCTTCCCCTGGCTCGCGCCCACCATCACCTCGGAGGGCAGCCGCACGGTCGTGCCGGGCGACAACGCGCATCCGTTGCAATGCTGGTGGGGCATGCCGCGCCGCATCCGGCTCGAGTTCGAGGCCAAGCCTGGCGTTTGTGACCTGACGGGGCAGACGGACGAGGTCGTGGTCACCGGATGGCGGCAGCGCCCGCGCGGCGCGAATTACGCTCAGTGGGGGAAAGAACACGCTTTGACGCCGCAGTATCGCGTGAAGCCCGATAGCGAGGTTCTGCCGGTGCATCCGCAGCCGGGCGGCATCGGCTATCGGCATTGGCTCGGCCTCGTCGCCAATACGAAGGACGACCTGCGCTATCCGGCACCGAGTGTGGCGCTGTGGCGCGCCTATCGAGGCTCCCGCTATCCGGCGCATACGCGCCTGCTCGTCGCGGGCTTCGACATGGACAATATGAAGGCCCGCGGCTTCGTCGAGGCTGAGATGCCGCTGCACCGCGCGGCCGATCGCGAGGCGCAGGAAGAACTCGCCGACAGGCTGATCGGCAGCGCGCAGGAGGTGGCGAATGCCTTGCGTCAGGCGGTGCGCGGCGCGCTCTTCAGCGCGGGTGCGACGGTGAAGCTGGATGCCGAGCTGTTCGCCACGCTGCGCGAACGCTTCTGGGCCGGGACGGAGGCGGATTTCTATGCGCTGCTCGGCGCGCAGGCGGGGGGCGCCAAACCGGACTTTGCCCGCTGGCTCGACAGTTTGCGTAACGTCGCCCTGCAACTCTTCGACGAGGCCGCGCCGCTCGATCCGCTGAGTGGCGGCACGGTGGCGCAACGCATCAGCCAGGCCAAGCGCAACCTCGTCTTCACATTGCGCGGCTACGGTAAGGCAGGTGCGGCATTGTTCAGCCTGCTCGACATGCCTGCGCCCGAGAGCGGGAAGACGAAAGCCAAGAAGGGGAAAGCCGCATGAGCCTGTCTCCATCTGCCGCCGCCCAGTGGTGGCGTGACTTGCAGGGCGGCGATGCCGGCCCGCGCAGTAAGGATCGTGCCGCACTCGCCCGGCTGCGCCGTTGCGGCACCGTCGCGGAGGCGATGCGCGAGCCTGCCACCTTCGATCTCTTCCGGCGCTGTGGTGGTCAGTCGGAATTCGAACTGTCGAAGGTCGCCCTTCTCGCCGCCCTGCTGAGCCACGTGCGTGAGGAAAGCTCAGAGTGGGTCGCCCGCTTTGTCGGCCCTGAAAGCCCAGACAAGCCAGAGACGGCGGTGCTCAAGCCACTCCGTTTCCGTCGCCTGATGGAAGCCGACGGGGAGGAGGAACTGCTGACCGCCTTCCGCCGCCTGATCGCGCTGATGGACGGCAAGGCGAATGTCGAAGACCTCGCCAGGGCGCTCCTCTACTGGTCGGAGAGGACCCGCGTCACCTGGACCTATCGCTATTGGAATGCCGAGGCGCCGCAAGCCCAGGCCAAGGAAACCGCCGCATGAGCCGCTTCATTCAACTTCATCTGCTGACCTTCTTCCCGCCCGCGAACCTCAACCGCGACGATACCGGCCGGCCGAAAACGGCGGTGGTGGGCGGCGTGACCCGGCTGCGCCTTTCTTCGCAGGCGCTCAAGCGCGCCTGGCGTACTTCGCCGGTTTTCGCCGCGGCGCTCGCCGACCATATGGGCCAGCGCACGCAGCGCCTTGGCGAGGAAGTGCTGACCTATCTGACCGGCAAGGGCATGGCCGCGGATAAGGCACTGGCCACGGCGCGCGACATCGCTGGCGTCTTCGGCAAGATCAAGCCCGAGGGCGCGCGCATCGAGCAGCTCGCCTTCATCGCGCCGGAGGAAAAGGCCGCCGCGCTCGAACTCGCCGACAAGGCGCTGGCCGGCGAGAAGATCGAAGCGAAGAAGGCCGGCCTCCTGCGCACGGCCGACACTGCCGCCGATATCGCGCTTTTCGGCCGCATGCTGGCCGATGACCCCGATTATAACCGCGAGGCCGCCGCCCAGGTGGCGCATGCCATCACGACGCATAAGGTCGTCGTCGAGGACGACTACTACACCGCCGTCGACGACCTGAAGACGAGCGCGGAGGATGCCGGCGCGGGCTTCCTCGGTGAAGCCGCTTTCGGCTCGGGCGTCTTCTATCTCTACCTGTGTATCGACACGGCGCTGCTCGCGAAAAATCTCGGCGGCGACAGCGTGCTTGCGAAAACGGCCGTGCGGGCCCTGATCGAGGCGGCGGCGACGACCGCCCCTCGCGGCAAGCAGAACAGCTTCGCCGCACATGGCCGCGCGGGCTATATCCTCGCCGAGAAGGGTGACCGCCAGCCCCGCACGCTCGCCGGGGCCTTCGCCAGGCCGGTGAAGGGCGAGGATCTGATGGCGGCCTCCGTCGAGGCACTCGTCGATTTCCGCGACGCCATCGACAAGGCTTACAACGATGGTGAGCCCGAGCCCGCCGCGGTGATGCATGTCGGCAAGGAGGGCAGCCTGCGCGCCGTCCTCGATTTCATCGGCGGCTGATCATGCCGGCCTTTCTCACCTTCGCGCTCATCGCACCCATGGCGTCCTTCGGCGCGCCGGCGGTGGGCGAGCGGCGCGAAAGCTGGAGCCGGCCGGGGCGCTCCGCGGTGCTAGGCCTCGTCGGCGCCTGCCTCGGCCTGGAGCGCGAGGATGACGCAGCCCAGGCCGCTCTGGCTGCCGATTATGGCCTTGCACTGCTCTGCGTTGCCGCCGGCAAACCCTTCGCTGACTTCCATACCGCCGAGGTGCCCTCCGCCAGCCGCAAGACGCGCCACGCCACGCGAGCGGAGGAACTCGCCGTACCCAAGCACCAGCTGAACACCATCCTCTCACGGCGCGACTATCGCACGGGCGCGTGGCATCTCGCCGCCCTCTGGGCGCGAGGCGCTTCGCCGCGCTGGTCGCTGTCGGAACTGGCCGAGGCGATGCAGGCGCCAGGCTTCACGACCTATCTCGGCCGCAAGTCCTGCCCGCTCGGCCTGCCGCTCGCGCCGAGGGTCGATGAGGAGGCGCCCGACGCCCCCGCTGCTCTGCGCGCCCGCTTCGCCACAGGCCCCGAGGCTGGCTTCGCCGCATGGCTTGCTTTGGCTGAGGAGCCGAAGTTCATCGCCATGGATGCGGAGGGCGCGCCGGCGCATGCCCATCGTATCGAGACGCGCCGCGATCAGCCCCGCTTGCGCCGTGCCTGGCAGTTCGACCTGCGCCGCGAGGCCATTCTCGGTTTCGAGGAGGGCGCATGAGCGCGCTTTATCTCTCCCGTGCACGCCTCAAGCGTGACGCCTCCATCGAATCCCTCGCCCGGCTCTTGCTGCCGGAAACGAAGGGCGATCGCGCCTCGGCCGGGCATCGTCTCGTGTGGTCGCTCTTCGCCGGAGACGCCGATCGGCGGCGGGACTTTCTTTGGCGCGACGAAGGGGAGGGGCGCTTCATCCTCCTCTCGCCCGAGCCGCCCGCGCCCGAGCACCCGTTGCTGCAGGTGGAGAGCAAGCCCTATGAGCCGAGCCTCGCCGAAGGCGACAGGCTGAACTTCATCCTGCGCGCCAATCCGGTCATCTCCCGCAGCGAAGGCCCCGGCCAGCGCGGCAAGCGCCATGACGTGGTGATGGACGCGCTGCACGGTATTCCGTCTGGTGCGCGGGCCGAGGCGCGGTTCGATGCCATGCAGCAGGCGGGCGCCGCCTGGCTCGCCCGACAGGGCAAGGCGCATGGTTTCGAACTCGCCGCGCCGCCGGTGGTCGATGGCTATGACCGGCTGCGACTGCCGCGCCCTGGCAGGGCGGCGCCGGCCATACTCGGTGTGATGGACTTTTCCGGCCTCCTCCGCATAACCGATCCCGTGGCCTTTCTCGCGGCGCAGGTGAATGGCTTCGGCCGGGCGAGGGGCTTCGGTTTCGGGTTGATGCTCATTCGTCGCGCGCTCTAGGCGGGCCAGGTGAGCGAGCGCCCGATCCCCGGTCTGCCGCCGCCGCGCCCTCTGCCGATCCGCGAGCGCGCCTCGATCCTCTTCGTCGAGAAGGGGCGGCTCGATGTGCTGGATGGCGCCTTCGTCATGGTCGACGAAAGCGGCATCCGTACGCATATCCCGGTCGGCGGCCTCGTCTGCCTGATGCTGGAGCCGGGCACCCGCGTCAGCCACGCGGCGGTCGCCTTGGCGGCCCGCGCCGGCACCTTGCTGATTTGGGTCGGGGAGGCGGGCGTGCGGCTTTACGCCGCCGGTCAGCCTGGTGGAGCCAGGGCTGACCGTCTCCTGCTTCAGGCACGCCTGGCGCTCGATGAGGAGACGCGGCTGCGTGTGGTGCGCAAGATGTATGCGCTGCGCTTCGGTGAGGAGGCGCCGCAGCGGCGCTCGGTCGAGCAGTTGCGGGGCATCGAGGGCGTGCGTGTCCGCGAGATGTACCGGCTTCTCGCGCAGCGGCACCGTCTGCGGTGGGACGGGCGGCATTACGACCCTGACGACTGGGGCGGGGCCGATCTGATCAACCGCTGCCTCTCGGCCGCCACGGCGGCGCTCTATGGCATCACCGAAGCGGCGATCCTGGCGGCGGGCTATGCGCCGGCCATCGGCTTCCTGCATACGGGCAAGCCGCAGAGCTTCGTCTATGACATTGCCGATCTCGTGAAATTCGAAACGGTGGTGCCCGAAGCCTTTCGCGTGGTGGCGGCGGTTGAGCATGACCGACCGCTCGACGGGCGGCTCGTGGGCGACCCCGTGGCGGCGGTGCGCCACGTCTGCCGCGATGCATTCCGGCGGCATGGGACCTTGGGCAAGCTGATCCCGTTGATCGAGGAGGTGCTGGCTTCAGGAGGCCTGCCGATGCCCGAGGCGCCGCCGGAGGCCATGCCCGTCGCGATCGCCAACCCCGAAGGATTGGGCGATGCTGGTCATCGTGGTTGAAAACGCCCCGCCGCGATTGCGCGGGCGTTTGGCCGTCTGGCTGCTGGAGGTGCGCGCGGGCGTCTATATCGGCAACTACGGGCGGCGCGTGCGGGAGATGATCTGGGGGCAGGTCTGCGCGTATATCGAGGAGGGTAACGCCGTCATCGCCTGGGCTGCGCCCAACGATGCGGGGTTCGAGTTCGATACCTGCGGCAAAAGCAGGCGTGTGCCGGTGGACTTCGACGGATTTCGCCTGGTTGCTTTCGGCCCCGATGCCGCCTTGCCTTCGGCCCCTGGACCGGCAAGCCTTCCCACCCGCAGGCGGGGGCGTTGAGGGGGCGGAATTTCGGTAGGTTCTTTGATAGTCGAATAAGGGTTAGTTTACAGTCGGTTCCGGGAAGAGTGTTCCCCGCACGCGCGGGGATGAACCGTCTTGCGGAGGTTGCGGAGGTCTATGGCTCAGGTGTTCCCCGCACGCGCGGGGATGAACCGATGCTCCGCGACTGGTCAGGTGACGTGAACCTGTGTTCCCCGCACGCGCGGGGATGAACCGCTCCACGGCTTGGCCTTCGAAGTCGAAGCGCTGTGTTCCCCGCACGCGCGGGGATGAACCGATCGCGCAGACCGAGCCCGGCATCGAGAAGATGTGTTCCCCGCACGCGCGGGGATGAACCGATCATGCAGGATCTGGCCGATTGCATGGAACGGTGTTCCCCGCACGCGCGGGGATGAACCGGCAACGGTGCAGACGCCGAACTCGGCGATCATGTGTTCCCCGCACGCGCGGGGATGAACCGGCTGTTGCCCTTGAGGCGCGGGCCCGTTGGGGGTGTTCCCCGCACGCGCGGGGATGAACCGGTCTGGCAGGCCCACCGAGAGTGGCGCCGCGAGTGTTCCCCGCACGCGCGGGGATGAACCGTCCTGCATAATGCGGCCCCGCGCGCGGCGCTCGTGTTCCCCGCACGCGCGGGGATGAACCGGGTGATTACCGGCAGCGCCATATGCCACATCCGTGTTCCCCGCACGCGCGGGGATGAACCGTCGGAGATCCAGCGCGGCCTCGTGGCCGATCCGTGTTCCCCGCACGCGCGGGGATGAACCGCCTGCGAGCGGCTGGGCTGCTCGCGCAACTGGGTGTTCCCCGCACGCGCGGGGATGAACCGGCCGGTGATTCCATCGAGAGTCGGCGGCTGATGTGTTCCCCGCACGCGCGGGGATGAACCGAACGTCGCCCTGGCGGATGATCGGGTTGGCGGGTGTTCCCCGCACGCGCGGGGATGAACCCGCCGAGGCTTCATTGGCGCGAGCGAGGTGGCCGTGTTCCCCGCACGCGCGGGGATGAACCGCGAACCTGCGCGGTGCCGACCTGGGTGGCGCGGTGTTCCCCGCACGCGCGGGGATGAACCGGTGCTGGCTGATGTTATTGAGCAGTATTTTGCGTGTTCCCCGCACGCGCGGGGATGAACCGGACGGGCATCGCTCCCTCACCGCCCAGCAGATGTGTTCCCCGCACGCGCGGGGATGAACCGCTGGGGCTGGCCAACCCGCTCATGAACCTGGTGTGTTCCCCGCACGCGCGGGGATGAACCGGCAGCGGTGAGACCGTAGTTTTCGAGGAGGAAGTGTTCCCCGCACGCGCGGGGATGAACCGCCGCATCCGGACAAGTGGCCATCGATGTGGGAGTGTTCCCCGCACGCGCGGGGATGAACCGGCGCGTTCCGAGGCATTCGCGACACTCAAGCGGTGTTCCCCGCACGCGCGGGGATGAACCGGCCGGGGAGATCCTGCTTGCCGACGATGGTGAGTGTTCCCCGCACGCGCGGGGATGAACCGTTTCCGGCGCCGTCGCAAGTGACGACGAACGCGTGTTCCCCGCACGCGCGGGGATGAACCGGTCATCTGGTTCCTCGAACGCTACCGCCCCGAGTGTTCCCCGCACGCGCGGGGATGAACCGAACAAGCTCAGCCTGGCAGGTTAGCCAAACTGGTGTTCCCCGCACGCGCGGGGATGAACCGGACTTGGCGGGCCCGGCGGGATTGCCCTCCCAGTGTTCCCCGCACGCGCGGGGATGAACCGGCCCCATTGCTTGAGCTGCTCCTGATAGGACTGTGTTCCCCGCACGCGCGGGGATGAACCGCCAGCCTCAGCGGTCTTGATGCGACTGGCGAAGTGTTCCCCGCACGCGCGGGGATGAACCGAACTTGCATTGGCCTGAAGGCCAGCCTCAGAAGTGTTTCCCGCACGCGCGGGGATGAACCGTCCATCGGGGATATCTACCTCGATGACAATCAGTGTTCCCCGCACGCGCGGGGATGAACCGGCGCCCACTTGGGAGGCGTGGGCAATGGCCATGTGTTCCCCGCACGCGCGGGGATGAACCGCCCGCGACAGCGGTGCCAACACCCGCAACCGCGTGTTCCCCGCACGCGCGGGGATGAACCGCCCTGCGCGAAATCCCAGGCAGTGCGGGCCGGGTGTTCCCCGCACGCGCGGGGATGAACCGCAGCCGTTCATCTGGTTCACCGGCCGGGAGATGTGTTCCCCGCACGCGCGGGGATGAACCGTTCATTTGCCTGCGCAGGAACTAACTCTCATCGTGTTCCCCGCACGCGCGGGGATGAACCGACGATACTCCCAGGTCTGCGGCAGGACAGCGCGTGTTCCCCGCACGCGCGGGGATGAACCGGGCGTATCCAGCCGTGTAGGTGATGACCAGATGTGTTCCCCGCACGCGCGGGGATGAACCGCGCGAGGTGCTGGGGCCGTTCCTGATCAGCCTGTGTTCCCCACACGCGTGGGGATGAACCGGTTGGAGAGATGTCGCTTCGCGGGGCCAGGAAGTGTTCCCCGCACACGCGGGGATGAACCCTCGGCGCATTGCGAAGAAATGCGTTCCACGGCGCGATCCAGCAAGCGGACGCCTGAGGCAAGAGGCTATAATTTACTGAAAACAGGGGGTTGGCGGACCCGAATGGATTCGAACCATCGGCCTTTGCCTTCGGAGCAATTTGTCCTGCCTATCCTAAATGCACGCCAGGACACGCTATGCTACTACAACCTATTGAAACCGCTGGACAATCCAGCTTTCTCCGCCGAAATCCATATCCGAAACCTCACTCTGACTTTCTGCCGGGTGCTTCCGTGGTGCTTCCGTGGAAGCAGCCTCTCTTTCAAGGGGAGAACGGATAATGGCGAAGCTGACGAAACGCGTCGTAGACGCTGCCGCTGTCCGCGAGAAGGACTATTTCATCTGGGACGACGAACTGCCCGGCTTCGGTCTTCGCATCTTCGCGTCCGGCAAACGCAGCTACCTTATCCAATATCGAGCCGCTGGTCGAACCCGTCGCTTCACGATCGGTCTGCATGGCATCTGGACAGCGGAGACAGCGCGGCAGGAAGCGAAGATCCAGCTCGGCCGCGTGGCCCAAGGTGACAATCCGTCCGAGGAGCGTCAGCTCGACCATCAGGCGATCACCGTCAAAGAGCTATGCACGATGTATCTCAAGGACCTCGAAGCGGGTCTCATCCTTGGGAAGGGCGGCCGTCCCAAGAAGGCGGGCACCATCGTCAGCGACGTCGGTCGAATTCATCGGCACATCATCCCGCTGATCGGCAGCCGTCGAGTCAAGGATCTGGTCAAAGCCGACATCGCGAAAGTGCTCAAGGACGTCATGGCCGGCAAGACGGCGGTGTCGGTCAAGACCAAGAAGCTGCGTGGCAAGGCCATCGTGAAAGGCGGCGCCGGTACGGCCACGCGAACCGTTGGTCTCCTCGGCGGCATTCTCACCTACGCCATGGAGGCCGGGATAATCACCTCCAATCCCGCGCACGGCATCCGCAAGCCCAAGGACAATGTGCGCGACCGTCGTCTCACCGAAGCCGAGTACCGCACTCTCGGCGAGATGCTGCGGGTGGCGAGCGATAATCCCAAGTACGAGATGACGGTAGATATCATCCGCCAGATCGCGCTCACCGGCTGTCGCCGGAGCGAGATGATCGGCCTCATGTGGACCGAGGCGGACACCGATGCGAGCTGCATGCGCCTGAAGGACAGCAAGGAGGGCGCCTCCATTCGCCCCATCGGCCTTCCCGTGGTCGAGTATTTGGAGGAACGCCGCAAGACTGCGACGGGCAGCTATGTCTTCCCTGGCCAAGGCGAGGACAACGCCTTCGGCGGCTTCCCCAACCACTGGAGACAGATTTTCAGGGACAGCCCGTTGGCCGACGTGACGCCGCACGTCCTGCGTCACAGCTTCGCCAGCATCGCCAACGATCTCGGCTTCACTGAAGTCACGATCGCCGCGCTGGTCGGGCACTCCAAGGGCTCGGTTACGAGTAAGTACATACACACGCTCGACACCGCCCTTATCATGGCTGCCGACACGATTTCCGGCTACATTCAGGGCCTGCTTGATGGCGTCGCGTTCAAGCAGACGGCCTACGCGCTTGATCGGGATTCGCGGAAGGTCGCGCTCGCGCGCTTCCTTGAAAAGGCTGCTGTTAGCGACGCCGACCGGGATCAGGACAGCCCTTCGCAGGAGGACCGTCTTGCCGCATAGCGCCACCACCCCCTCACTTTCAGTTATTGCAGTTAGCTCTCCTGTCGCCTATATTGGGCGGCAGGAGAAAACCGCTATGGCCAGCCACATCGTCAAGTTCGCCGGTCTTTCGGATCGAGACCGCAAGAAGGTGCCCGCCCTCCCCAAGCTGGGGGCGGGCGACCGCTTCGAGTTGCGTGTCCGCCGCCGGGACGGGGAAGATCAGACCGTCGCGCTTCCGCCCGCAGCGGCCGATGCCGTCGAGACCCTGCTTGGTCATCTGCGGAGCGGCGAGCGCGTGGCGGTGCTCACCGAGGATCAGGAGTTGAGCCCGACGGACGCGTCCGAAATCCTCGGCATCTCCCGGCCGTTGGTTGTCTTGCGGATGGATCGGGGCGAGCTGCCATTCCGTTATGTCGGCAAGCATCGCCGCGCTTCTCTGAAGGACGTTCTGGCGCTGAAGGCCAAGCTCGACGTGCGTCAGAAGGCACTCGAAGCGCTGGCCGAGGACACCGAGGATCTCGTCAACAATCATGGCCTCTAAACCGCCCGTCGCGGTCCTCGATGCCTGCGTCCTCTATCCCTTCCATCTCCGCAATGTCCTGATCCAGGCCGCCTTCGACGGTCTATTCGATGCGCGCTGGACGGAAGACATCCATGAGGAATGGATACGCAACCTGATCGCCAACGCGAAGGGCGTTTCGCGCGAGCGCCTCGAGGCGACCCGCGACAAGATGATGACTGTCCTGCCAGAGGCCAATGTCATCGACTATCACGCTCTGATCCCCGGCCTGGACCTCCCCGATCCCGATGATCGGCATGTCCTCGCCGCTGCAATCGCCGGCCAGGCCTCCGTCATCGTGACTTGGAACTTGAAGGATTTCCCGACGTCGAGCCTTCAATCCCATGGCATTGTTTGCATCTCGCCGGATGCCTTCATGATGGCTCTGCATGCGTTATTCCCAGACGCGGTGATCGACAGCGCAGCGCGCGCCCGACACAACCTCCGGAAGTCGCTGCCGACCGCCGACGAGTTCATCGACGCCGTCGCCCGTCAGGGGCTAACCGCCTTCGCCGCCATTCTGCTTCGAGAGGCGACGCGATTACGATAGAGTTTCGCAGGTTTCGGGGATTTTTGCGACCAACGTAGGAAAATGAATGTCACGCATTGTTGTCATAGGTGGAAGTGGTCATGTCGGCAGCTACTTGGTTCCGACCCTCGTTGAGCGCGGGCATGACGTTGTGAATGTCAGTCGCGGCGCGGCGAAGCCCTACCGGCCGCACTATGCTTGGAACGAAATCGAAAACGTATCCCTCGACCGCACGGCCGAAGAAAAAGGCGGGCAGTTCGGGAAGAAAATTGCCGACCTGCGGCCCGATATCGTCGTGGACATGATCGCTTTCGACCTGTCCAGCACGCAGCAAATCGTTGAAGCCCTGCGCGGCAAGGTCGAACACTATCTGTTTTGCAGCTCGATATGGGTTTACGGCGGCCTAACCTCAATCCCGTCAACCGAAAATGACCCGACGGCCCCCATAGACGTCTATGGGAAGGGCAAGGCCGAAAGCGAAGCGTGGCTTATGCGGGAGGCGCGCCTATCGGGCTTCCCGGCAACCTGCTTCCGCCCCGGCCATATCGTCGGTGAAGGCTGGAACCCGATCACGCCGCAAGGCAATGCGAACCCGGAAACCTTCTCTCTGATTGCTCGTGGCGACGAACTGGTGCTGCCGAACTTGGGCCTTGAAATGGTCCATCACGTCCATGCGGACGATGTGGCGCAATGGATCATATGTGCGATCGACAATCGCGCCGCGTCCATTGGCGAGGTCTTCAACACGGTTTCGGGGCAGGCGGTCACGTTGAAGGGCTACGCTGAAGCGGTCTATCGGTGGTTCGGAAAAGAACCGCGCATCAGCTACAAGCCCTTTGAGGAATGGATTCTCGACCTTAGGGAATATGCCGAAAACACGCGCGGACACATTATCCGAAGCTCTTGCCACTCGATCGAAAAAAGCCGCCAACGGCTAGGCTATCAGCCCCGCTATACGAGCCTTGAGGCGGTCCATGAATCGTTGCAGGCCCTAATCGCTTCCGGGGTGGTCACAGTTCCGGCTGCGTGACTTGCAAACAGTGTGAGAGGTCGCGGGCGCAGATGTTGCGATGGCATTCCGCCTCCAGCCGCCGGCTCGACCGAACGCGGTTGACATAGCCGTATGTGTACAACTTGAGCAGATCGGCGGGATCGAAGCCCCGCCGGCCGGTATCCTTAGCCTCAACCCGCTCGAAGCCGGCGGCGGCAAGATCGAGGCCAGCAACGAAGACCTCGATGAAGCGGACCGGGTTGTCCGGCCCCACATAATCTCCGACTGCTTCTGGCAGAAGCAGCAATTGCGCACGGTCTGTTCTAGAAAGATGCGCCATGGCAAATCTTACCATAGCCGCCTATCCTCTGGAATCGCCGAGGGAGTTTTTGGACAGTCTCTAGGATTTGTGCGGCAGGTCGATCACCGCCAAAAGGGCCTGGGTCGTGCGCAGCCGCCGTCACATGACAGCCGAACTAGTCTTCGCGACGCAACGCTGGTCTCGGATGGCGGCTAACCCTCGCGCGAACGTCGTGACCGGGAAGTCCGGAAACCGCGCCTTGAATTTGTCCGAGACGAAGATGTTGTCCACCGCGTAGCGCGGTAGCAGTTCAGCGGCATCGCGAACGGTGCTGCTGAACAGGCCCGCCAGTCGCAACTGCCAGCGCTTGAGCACCCGGTATCGAGGTTGGGCGCCGAATTGCTCCGCAGCCAGATGAATGAACGCGCGATAGGTCAACCGATCGTCGTCGCAGGGCAGATGCCAGGTCTGGCCGTAGGCGTCGGGCGTGTTGCCCAGCAGCGCCATCGCCCGGCTCGCGTCCGGCGTGTAGATCAGGCTGCGCAAGGTGTCGTCGCGCAGGAAAACACGCGCCGCCCTGCCTTGCGCCAGGGGCTCGATAATGGCGCTGTTGGTGATGCTCTGCGTCTTGCCCGGGCCGTAGAACTCCGGCGCCCGGCAAATCATCGCGGTCAGACGCTCTTGCTCCATCGCGGTGAGCAAATCCTCTGCGATCGCCGCACGAACTCGCCCCTTCTCGCCAAAGGGCCGGAACTCGGTGTCTTCGGTCTGCGGCTCGGCGGTCTGTGGATACATGTAGGTGTTGTCAAAGAACACCAGTCGCGCTCCATGACGGGCGCAGGCATCGATCACATTCCTCATGATGACCGGCCATTGCTCGACCCAGAGCTTCGTATCCATCGGCAGCCCGGCAGTCAGATAGACGATCTCCGATCCCTCGACCGCGCGCTTCGTTTCTTCGGCATCGAGCAGGTTCGCCTTGTGAAGCTGGTCGCTCTCGTTGACCTTCTTCGGATTCCTGCTCACCAGACGGATGTCGTCGGTAAAGTCGCGCTTGAGATGAACGGCGAGTTCGTGACCGATCTGACCGGATGCGCCAAGAATAGTCTGCATAGGATGATGTCCTGACGGATTGATGCTCCGGACCGCCGCTCAGAGCAGGCCGAGAAGTTTGGAGATCAGCGCCGTCAGCCCTGTACGAACGCCAGGAGGTCGGCGTTCAGCTCGTCGGCGTGCGTGGTGGGGATGCCGTGGGGCGCACCTTCGTAGGTCTTGAGCGTACCGTTCTGCACCAGTTCGGCCGAGCGCGGTCCCGATGCTTTGTAGGGAACAACCTGATCGTCATCCCCGTGGATGACCAGGACCGGGATCGAGATGCCCTGCAGATCGGCGGTGAAGTCGGTTTGCGAGAAGGCGACGATGCCGTCGTAATGTGCCTTGGCGCTTCCCATCATACCTTGCCGCCACCAGTTCAGAATGACCGGCTCCGACGCCTTGGTGAGCAGGCGATTGTAGCCGTAGAACGGTCCTGACGGCACGTCGTGATAGAATTTTGCGCGGTTCGCCGCGAGCTGCGCCTGAAAGTCGTCGAACACCTCCTTCGGCGTTCCGTCGGGATTGCTCTCGGTCTTGACCATGAGGGGCGGCACGGCGCTGACCAGGACCGCCTTCGCGACGCGGTCCTCACCGTGCCGCGCGATGTAGCGGACGACCTCGCCGCCACCCGTCGAGTGGCCGACATGTACCGCGCCCTGAACGCCGAGATGGTCGACGACCGCGGCGACGTCATCGGCATAATGGTCCATGTCGTGCCCCTCCCACACCTGCTGGGAGCGGCCGTGGCCGCGCCGATCGTGCGCGACGACGCGCAGGCCCTGGTTGACGAAGAACAGCATCTGCGCATCCCAATCGTCGGAACTCAGCGGCCAGCCATGGTGAAAGAAGATCACCGGCGCGCCTTGCGGACCCCAATCTTTGTAGAAGATTTCAACGCCGTCCTTTGTGGTGACGTAAGCCATAAATCTCTCCTCGATGTTCGCGCGTGGTGACTGGGCGATTCACCGCCCTCTGGGCCGCACAGCTTCGCTTGACCGAAACCCGACCATAACCTTAAAGTTCCGTTGAAGGTCAAGACGGATCGGATCGCCTATGAAAATCGGGGAATTGGCCAAGCTCACTGGGCTCAACGCATCCAAGATCCGCTTCTACGAGGCGGCCGGCCTGATCGGAACCATCGAGCGGGGCCCCAACGGCTATCGTCGTTACCCGCCCGAAGCCGTCACGCTGCTCGGGATCATCACCAGCGCGCAGCGCGCCGGCTTCACGCTCGATCAAATCCGCTACCTGATGCCTGCGGGCTCGCATGGTTGGCGGCACGCAGAGCTGGTGGTGGCATTGAGAGAGAAGGTCGCCGAGATCGACGGTCTGCAAGCGCAGCTGGCACAGAACAAGGCCCAGCTTCTTGCCGTCATCGATGGCATCGAAAACCGGCCCGAAGGAATCGTATGCACGGACAATAAGAAGCGGGTTTTCAACCTGCTGGGCCTGGCGGCAGGCGATTCAGGCGATCACGATTGACATTAAAGTGAGGTTTAGGGTTACAAGTTTTGTCCGTCTCGCAGGCAGGCTTTCTGGCCACCCCACGAGAGATGGGGAAGGCCAACAGCATGAGTGAGCGTTTCGTCGAGGTCGAGTTTGGTTCGGAACGGGTGAAAGTGCCCGAAGGCGGCTATTACGACCGCTTTCGCATGAACCCGGATCTGGACGAGGTGGCGCGCGATCCGGCCGTAGGAAACATCGACTTCTTCCGCCGGATACCCAAGCAGAAGGTGGATTCACGCGTCGGGCAGGTCTGGGCGCCTAACTTCTTCTATCGTATGTGCAGCGTCCAGCTTCTGCATCTGGCCCCCGTGGCGAAGCTGCGCGCGATGCTGCCGCAGCCGCTGGAGCCTCTGCGCGCGCTGCCCGGCCGTGGCTTGGTGGCGCTGACCTTCTTCTCCTATCTGATTGCCGACAATGACCCGTACAACGAAGTTTCGATCGCCGTCGTCGTGCGCCGACCCGGCGCGCGCGGACTGCATACGCTGGAACTGATCGACTCCCTGCGGCGGCGCAGCGTCTTCGGGCATGTGTTGGCCCTACCGGTCACGACCGAGATCGCGCGCGTGCGCGGTGTTCAGGGCTATCAACTGCCCAAATGGCTGGCCGGGATCGATGTCAGCATCGGCGAGGACGTCAGGGCGAGCATCGCCGCGGCCGACGGCACGCCCGACCTGACGCTGAAAGCCCCGCTGCCGGCACTACATGACGTGCCGTCACAGTCGCGGATCAATACGACGAACATGCTCAACCTGATCGACGGGGCGTGGCATCAGACCAGGGTCCAGAACAACATCCTGAGCTATGCGGAGCAGATGCTTCCCAAGGGCGTCGAACTGACCAGACATGGCGGGCCGATGAGCCAGCTTCTCGGCGGATTGGGCGTGGGCAGAATTGTCCGCATGGATGTCGTCAAGGACGGGCAGATCGTCCTCAATATGCCGACACCGCTCAGGGCGTTCGATCCCAAAGGGTGGTGCCACTTATAATGACAAGGCGAATCCTTCACGTCGTCACCAACGTTTCCCACTATGCCGATCCGGGAGAGCCGACCGGGCTGTGGCTTTCGGAATTGACGCACGCCTACGATATCTTCGAAGCGAACGGATATGAGCAGCGCATCGTCAGCCCCAGGGGCGGAAAGTCGCCGCTGGAGCCGCGCGCTCTGAAATGGCCGCTGCTCGACGCCTCCGCCAGGGCGTGGCTGAACGATCCCGCGCGCATGGCGCTTCTGTCCCGGACGGCACGGCCGGACGAAATCGACGCGTCGCAGTTCGACGTGATCTATTTCACCGGAGGCCATGCAGTGATGTGGGACTTTCCCGACGACGCCGGCTTGCAGGAACTCGCTCTCGCCGTCTGGGATCGGGGCGGCATCGTTTCTTCGGTCTGCCATGGCTATTGCGGCCTGCTCAACATCACGCTGGGCGACGGAACTCCGCTGGTTGCAGGCAAGCGCGTCACCGGCTTCGCTTGGACAGAAGAGGTGGTCGCAGGTGTTGCGCGCAAGGTGCCGTACAATGCCGAGAAGGAGATGAAGCGGAGAGGCGCTTTGTATCAAAAAGCGCTCTTGCCGTTTCTGCCCTATGCCGTAGCGGATGGACGTTTGATTACCGGACAAAATCCCTTCTCGGCCAAAGTCACGGCCAAGAAAATCGTCGCTATGTTGCAGGGCGATAGATCAAAGGACTGATTGGTTATGAAAACGAAATTGATTTCCGCCGCTACGCTTGCGCTCGCCGCTACAACCATCGCCGCGTGCCAGACGGACGCCGGCCGGGTTGCGAGCAGCGCTACTCCGGGGATATGCCGCCCTGACGCGGCCGAGGCGTTGACGGGTAAGAACCGGTTGACGGACGAGCAGGCCAGGCAGATGACCGGCGCATCCATCGTTCGCCAAATCGCCCCCGGCCAGGGTGTAACGATGGATTATCGTCAGGAGCGGGTGACGATCGAGACCGATCCCAGAACGGGCAAGATTGTTCGCGCGGCCTGCGGCTAGACAACCGCCGTTCGCCCGGTAGGAGGTCGCAATCGGGCCCGGAACGGGGTTGCAGCCTTTGCCGAACGGGCGATCTCGCCGGCACTCGCGTCATCGCATTCCTGCGCGCCGTTTAAGAGGAAGCTTAGGAGAGGCGGTGCCCATCATGCCCGGGCTGGCCATAGCGATGGAGCCGGACACGCCCATTCCGTGCCGGCGCAGCAGGTCACACATCGCGTTCCGATCAACGGGGCGCGAGAAATCGAAACCTTGCCCATACGCGCACCCCATGCTCCAGAGCTGGCTCGCCTGCACTTCGGTTTCCACGCCTTCCGCCACGACCCGGATGTTGAGCTGGCGGGCGATGTCGATCAGCCCCTGGACGATCGCCATGCTGGGATCATCCGGCCACAGACGCGCGATGAAGGATCGATCGATCTTGACCTCATCGACCGGCACCCGAAGCAGATGCGTTAGCGAGGCATATCCGGTGCCGAAGTCATCCAGGGCCACCTGAACGCCATGGTGACGCAGACGTTCGATCTGCCGGGCGACGACCTTGTCCCCGCGCCCGATCGACGTGTCCTCGTTCACTTCGAGCACGAGGCAGGTCAACGGCACCTCCATCAAGCCGAAGCTGTTCTCCAGCTTCCGCACGACATCGCCCATGTAGAAATCGGCGGCCGAGACGTTCACGCCGACCTGCATGAAAGGAAGGCCCGCTTCGTGCCAATCGTGCATGTCCTTCGCCACGAGAGACAACATTCGCTCGGTCAGCTCGGTTGCGACCTTCGCATCCGTCGTGGCGTCGCGGAAACTGCGGGCAGCAACCAACTCCCCTGATGGTGTCCGCAAGCGGCAGAGCGCCTCAACGCCGATGATCTTTCGCGAGTCGAGGCGAACGACCGGCTGATAAAAGGCTTCGATCCGATGATCGGCGAGCGCCGAGCCGACCTCGCGGATCGCGCGGCGGCGATGGTTGATCCGACTGCCGAGGCCCGGCCAATATCGAACAAATCCGCCCCGACCCGTCTCCTTGGCGTGGTACAAGGCGAAATCGGCGTTCTGATAGACGGTGGCGGCGCACTCGTCCCCCGCGGTGAAGACCGCGCCGCCGATGCTCGCGGCAGGAATGATGGAATGGCCGTCGCACTCGACCGCTGCTTCCAGCGCCGTGAAGATCTCCATCGCCGCCGCATCGAGGTCGCGCAGCACCTCCGGCCGTTCGATGATCACTGCAAACTCGTCTCCGCCGAGACGATAGGCGACATCCGGCGCCATCGCGCCCGCGAGCCGCTCGCCCGCGGCCCGGATCAGATCGTCACCGGCTTTGTGGCCGAGCGAGTCATTCACCGACTTGAGATTGTCCAGGTCGAGCACGAAGAGCGCCCATGATCCGGGCGTGTCGCACCGCAGGCGCGCCAGCTTGGCATCAAATGCCGCTCGGTTGGGAAGGCGGGTCAACCCGTCGATATTGGTGCGGCGCTCTCGATCGCTGGCCTGCTCATGGCGACGAAGCGCGATTTCGCACAGCTCCCGGCAGACAGCGATCAGCGCCGTCTCAGACTCCGAAGGCGAGCGTGGCTCCCTGCTATGCAGCACGAGCACCCCGATGAACTCGCCATGCTCCCCCATGATCGGCGACAACCAGCAGGCTTGGAAACCCAAGGCGGCGGCTTCCGCAGTCAGCCCCGCCCACCGCACGTCGCGGGTGATGTCGGACACAACAATGGGCGCATCGCCCGGGAAGGCCGCGCCGGCAAGAGCGGTGCTCTCTCCAAACACGACGCCGACGATTGACCTGGCGAAATCCGCCGGGAGGCTCGGCGCGGCAAGTGAATATAGTGCCCCTGTGGCATCGATGGCCATCACCGCACAAACCAAGCTAGGAAGCCGGTTTTCCACTTCGGAGCAGAGATGAGCGGCTGTCTCTTCCACGGAGGTTCCGTTTGCGATTAGCCGAAGAATTCCATTCTCGATCCGAAGCAAATCACAAACCTCACCCAGCCTAGTTTGTCAGGCGACTATAATGGTCGCCCACAGATGAAATTTTGGTGTGGTTGATTAGTAAATGTCGATTTAACTACCGCAGCCTCGCAAAAGCTTGCTGAAGAAGCCCTGCGAAAGCCGCTGATGTCCGCGCGGAACGGCGTTTCTCCTTCCGCTGCGCGCCGCCCGGAATGGGCTCCGGGTTGGGCCGCTCCCTTGCTTCGACAGGAACCAGCCTGCCTGACGGGGCGTTGCAGTCGTTGCAGTCACAAGCTTAACGCGACTATTATAGTCGTTCTAAAAGATGATTTACAGCTCGCCGCACCTGAGAACTGCGTGAGGATGCCGATGTGAATTCTTCTTCTCCTGCATTCCCGACCATTCTTGTCGTGGAAGACGACTACCTCATCCGACTAAACATTTCTGACTCACTGGCGGATTGCGGCTGGCATATCGTCGACGTCGCCTCAGCCGACGAAGCGAGAGCGGTCCTCGAAACCGGCGTTCCCGTCGCACTGGTCTTCTCAGACATTCAAATGCCGGGCCGCATGAACGGGCTTGGTCTGGCGCAATGGATTAGAGAGAACCGACCAGAAATCCGTATCATCCTCACCTCGGGAGGCATTAGCGCGACGGAAGTGGCGGCCGCGCTGTGCGATGAGGGTCCGATCCCGAAACCATATAATCCGCAGCGGATCGCCGAACGTATCCGCCACCATCTCTGTCTGGGTGACGATAGCGCGCTTGCGCAATAGCTCGTCGCCCCGGAAGCGTCAGAGCGGATATTGAGGGGAAAGCCTTCCCCTGCGACCGAGCCGAAGTCTCGGCCGACCCCTTCTGCGGGGACACCCCCAGGCTGTGCAAAAACGCCGCCAAACCCGCTCACATCTACGCCAGTGCGCTCAGAAGCGCCTTTGCCGTATCGTCGGGATACTCTTCGTAGAATGACAGCTTACCTCCCGGCAAAACGGTGGCGCTGACATTTTCCAGGCTGGCGAGTATTGCCATCTCGGCCTTGGACTTGCGGGGCGTGCTTTCCGCATAGAGCATAGAGATATTGCCCGGAATGTTGCTCGCGGCGCCAAGCCAGGCCTCTCGGGTCGGGAACGGATCGAGTTCCCCCGTGACGAAGCGGAACGATGCATACCGCGCTCCCGACGCTTCGGTGACGATGCGCTTTGCCGCCATCCTGTCACCTGTCAGCCATGCGGGGTCAGTATAGACATGGCCGCGCGCCATCATACCGATGACCGGCCCGTTGACGTTGAGCCGATAGAAGGCCGCACCTGCAACCGGCAGGTCGACGCCCTTGGCAAGCGCCCGGAACAGGCCCATCCGCTTTCCTGCCATGGTCGGCAACGGGCCGCGCCAGGTTGGCGACAGCAGGACGAGGCGGCCGGTGCTATCGGGATCGGCCGCGGCCTGCGCCAGCACGTAGCCGGTGGCATGGCCCGCCGCGACCGTAATCTCGGGCCGGATGACCTCGGTCAGCACGAAGCGCAGGAAATCCCGATAGAGGCCCGGCCGCCAATCCACCTTCGGCCGCGGCAGCCTCCCGAAACCAGGCCAGTCGATCGCAACCGTCGCGTATTGCCCGACCAACCTTTCCTGCAATGGACGCATCTCTTCGCGCGTGGAGATCGAGCTGAGCGCGGGCAGCATCAGCATGCCCGAACCAGTACCGGCGCGCGTTAGTCCGACCGTGACCGGCTTGCCGTCGGCGACCCATTCGATCCGGTCTTCGGTCCACTCCATGGCTTCACCAATCCCGCCTCCTATAGTATAGTCCCCTATACTATAGGAAGCAGAGGTTAGCCACCGCCATGTCTCACACCATCCGCGACAAAGAGAAGCTGATTGCGCGAGTGCGCCGCCTGAAAGGCCAGATCGAGGGGATCGAGCGCGCGCTTGAGGCCGACAAACCCTGCGGCGAAATCCTGCGCCAGCTCGCCTCTGCCCGCGGCGCAATGAGCGGGCTGACTGCCGAGGTGATGGAGGATCATCTGCGCGAGCATGTGCTTCATGCCGAAACCGACGCCGACCGCAAGCAGGGCGGCGAAGAACTGATTGAAGTCCTCCGAACCTACATGAAGTAAGCCGGAACGCCGGCGGGAGCCAAGTCACATGTCCGCAGTCGACATCTCAACGCATACCCACGATCACAACTTCCTCGGACGCGACCACCGACGGAACGAATATAGGGTTTGGCTGGTCATCGCCCTGACCGCGTCGATGATGGTCGTCGAGATCGTCGCGGGTACGGTCTATGGCTCGATGGCGCTGGTGGCCGATGGCTGGCACATGTCCACCCATGCCGGCGCGATGCTGATTACCGCGCTGACCTACCTCTACGCGCGCCGCCACGCCGATGATCGCCGCTTCACCTTCGGCACCGGCAAGCTCGGCGATCTTGGGGGCTTTGCCAGCGCCGTCGTCCTTGCCCTGATCGCGCTGCTGATCGGCTGGGAGAGCCTTATGCGGCTGGCCAATCCGGTCGAGATCAGCTTCGGGCAGGCGATCGCCGTCGCGGTGGTGGGGCTGGTGGTTAACCTTGTCTGCGCTTGGCTGCTTCGCGACGATGATTCCCATCATCACCATGGGCACCATCATGCACACGACCACGATCATGACCACCATGAGCATGCACGCGACAACAATCTCCGCGCCGCCTATCTGCATGTTCTGGCGGATGCGCTGACCTCGATCCTGGCCATCGCGGCATTGCTGGCCGGACGCAGCTATGGCTGGCTCTGGGCCGATCCGCTCATGGGCGTCGTCGGTGCGCTGGTGATTGCGCGCTGGTCCTGGGGGTTGATCCGCGATTCCGGCGCCGTCCTGCTGGATCGGCTTCCCGATGACGAGGATCTGCCCGCGGAAATCCGCGAGGCGCTGGAAACAGACGCCGACCGGATCGCAGACCTGCACGTCTGGCAGGTCGGGCCAGGACACCATGCCGCCATCATATCGCTGGTGTCGAGCGCTCCCCGCGAACCGTCGGACTACAAGGCTCGCCTCGCGGAAATACACGAACTCTCCCACATCACTGTCGAGGTCGAACGGGTGAGTGTCACCGCCTAAATCTCGCCTTCAACCTTATCCGTGCCTCAAACGCCTTCGGAGTACGAACGCTGATGGCACGGGGCTGAACGGCGCCTTTGCGCCGGTACAATCTGGCGATCTGCCGTCACTGGCGTTCGCGTTTTTGCACAGCCTGCCCCGCAACGCCCCGAGAGTGAGAGTGCGGGCGTGTTTTCCGTGACGGGTTGAGGGCTGGGAGAGAGGCTCCCGGCGCCCGTCGCGGAGTCATCCCGATGGCCAGAACAGACCGCGCCGCGCGAGGCGGCGGCAATCGCACCAACCTTTACGACGACATCACCAACCGGATCATCGCTGAGCTGGAGAACGGCCGGCTCCCATGGGTTCAGCCCTGGGGCACGGCCGCGGCCAAGGCGCCGCTCGCCATGCCGAGGAACGCGGCGACGTCCCGCCAGTATTCGGGCATCAACGTCCTGATACTCTGGGGCGCGGTGATCCAGCATGGATTTCCGTCCCAGCATTGGCTGACCTTCCGCCAGGCGCTCGCGCTCGGTGGAAATGTCCGAAAAGGCGAGCACGGCACGACCGTCGTCTACGCCGACCGTTTCGTGCCTGACGATGAAAAGCGTCGCGCGCGTGAGACCGGCGAAGAGGCGGCCGCCATTCCCTTTCTGAAGCGGTTCACGGTCTTCAACGCCGCGCAGTGCGAGGGTCTGCCGGACACCGTCGCCGTCGAAGCACCGCCGCCCCCTCCGGGTCTGATAGAGCCGACCGTCGAAGCGTTGATCGCAGCGACCGGGATCGACTTTCGCATCGGTGGGGATCGCGCCTACTACGTTCCGGCGCACGACTATGTGCAGGTGCCGCCTCCGCAGGCCTACTTCGAGCCTATCAACTGGCATCGGACGGCGCTTCATGAGCTGGGCCACGCCACAGGTCATGCCTCTCGCCTCGGCCGCGATTTCTCCGGCTCCTTCGGCAGCAAGAAATACGCGTTCGAGGAACTGGTCGCGGAGATGAACGCGGCCTTCTGCTGCGCTTCGCTCGGCATCATCCCGACCGTTCGTCACGCCGACTACATCGGGTCCTGGCTCGAAGTCCTGCGCGAGGATAATCGCGCGATCGTCAGGGCCGCCAGCCAGGCCAGTAAGGCCGCCGACTGGTTGCTCGGGCATCTTCCCGATGCCGAAGCCAAGGCAGGCAGCGCGGAATTCGACAGGAGGGCGGCATGATCCTCCTGACCGACGAGCTGCGTGAGCGGCTGATCAACAACGGACGTCAGCGCGACGCCGACCATGTGCCAGTCGTTAAATTCTTCAATCCTCTGGGCGAAGGCGTCTGGCTCGCCACCGAACTGGACGAGGATGGCGACACGCTCTTCGGCTTGGCCGATCTCGGCGAGCCCGAGCTAGGCTCCTTCTCGCTGGAGGAGATGTCATCGCTCCGCCTGCCGTTCGGCATGGGGATTGAACGGGACATCCTCTTCACCGGGGATTTTCCGCTCTCCGTGTGGGCGGAAGCCGCCCGTCAGGCGGGGAGCATTCGGATCGCGGAGCGCATTCTCTACCAGGCCGCGCGGTCACGCCCCGGCGGTGATTGACGTGCAAATGCGTGGAGGCGTGAAGCCGACTTTACGGCTATGCGCTTTCACGCAATTACAGGCTTTCCTTCATCGTCCCGGCCCACACCGCCAGGATGTCGCCTTCGAGTTTGTTATCCTCGGCCACGACGACGCTGAAGATGCCGAGCGTGTCGGCGAACTCCTCCACATTGAGATGACCGCGCGCCTGCAGGGCGGTCAGGAGCATGGTGAGCGCTTTGCCTTGCGCTCCGATCAGGGCTCGTTCCGTCGGCGTGATCCGATGGCGGCGCATGCGCCAGGGCCAGCGAATCTGCTCATGCCAGCGACGATTATTCTTCTCATTCTGGTCAGTGACCACAGTATCCATAAGCATTCCCCCACCGTCTTGGCGCCCTGGCGCCGGGACGGTTGAACACGTGTGAACACTGGGAACCACGCCCCACGTATTTCCCACGCCGAGCAAGCCCGACGCTGATGGGTCTTCTATTCCGTGGGCCGCCCGACATGGTCGGAGGCCCAGCGTTCAAACGCATGATGCGATCGCTCCGGTGTTCAAGCCGAAAGCGACCCTCGCCCTATGCCATAGGATTTCGGTCCTGCCCATCCTGCGCAGTCGCTTTGGTCGAAGCCCGGAGAATGGGCGTCAGGCTCTTCCAATGGAAATCACCGCCTTGGCTTGATAGCTATCTCAGGTTCAACTGGGAGATAGTTCATGCGGCATGCGGTCTTTCTTGGCGTGGCGGTCATCGCTCTTTCGGGCTGCTCTGATCCGAAGGCGGCCAGCAAGGGCAATTTCAAGACGGCGGTCGACGCCTATATCTCGCAGAATCCGCCTTGCCTTTCGATTCCGGCCAGTCCCGAACGCCCCGAAGGCGGCGGTCAACCGGACTTTCCGCGCTATGTCTCCGCAGCGCCCACGACCTCCGACATCCAGCGGCAGACGCAGGAGCGCCAACGCGCGCCCTTCGATGCTTTGGTCGCGGCCGGTCTGATGAGCGTCAGCGACACCACGATCAAGGTGAGAAGCGGCCTGTGGGCGAATGACGTCTCCGACATGCCGGTGCGCGCCTACGATCTCACGCCAGATGGTCGCAACGCGCTCTCGGAAGCCGGCGCGCGGACCGCGATCACCGCGCCCCAGCAACGCTTCTGCTACGGCAGACCCACGGTCGACGAAATCGTCCAGTTCACCGAGCCCGCCGACGCCATGGGCGTGAAGGCGTCGCGGGTCAGCTATCGCTACCACCTCGCGGACCTTCCCGCATGGGCCAAGAACGCCGCCATGCTCGCGGCCTTTCCGCAGCTCCAGCGGGACTCCGCGCCGTCCATCGACGCTGCGGCGGCCGTTATCCTGACCAACGACGGCTGGGTTCATGAGCGTGCCTTCCGGCGTTGACTGTTTCCGGGACGCGATGCGGGTCTACTCATGATCACAGCCAGGCCGCGATCCCGCGTGAGAGAGTGAGAGGGGGAACGGGATTTTCGTGACGGGTTGGAGGCCGAGAGAGAGGCTTTCGGCCGCCCGTCGCGGAGTAAATCCCGATGGCTACTGCCGTTCAGAAGATCACCCTGTCGTCCTCGCGCGACATTCCTTTCAACAAGCTGGTGCTGAGCCAGTCCAACGTCCGGCGAGTGAAGGCCGGTGTCTCCATCGACGAGCTGGCCGAATCGATCGTCCGCCGCGGTCTCATCCAGAGCCTTCACGTCCGACCCGTGGTGAACGCCGAAGGTACGGAGACCGGCATGTTCGAGGTCCCCGCCGGCGGCCGCCGCTATCGCGCGCTCGAACTGCTCGTGAAGCAGAAGCGCCTGGCTAAGACCGCGCCGGTCCCCTGCGTCGTCTCCGACTCCAACGCCGATGTGCTGATCGACGAGGTGTCGCTGGCCGAGAATATCGAGCGTGCGCCGTTGCATCCGCTCGATCAGTTCCGGGCCTTCCAGGCCATGCGCGACAAGGGCATGACCGACGAGGCCATCGCCGCCGCGTTCTTCGTTCCGGTCCAGGTGGTGAAGCAGCGCCTGCGGTTGGTCACGGTCTCGCCCACGCTTCTCGACGTCTATACCGAGGATGGCATGACCCTCGAACAGCTCATGGCCTTCTCGATCTCGGAAGACCATGCGCGTCAGGAGCAGGTGTGGGAAGCGATCAGCCATAGCTGGTCGAAGGAACCCTATCAGATCCGCCGCATGCTGACCGAGACCACGGTCCGCGCCTCCGACAAGCGCGCAGTGTTCGTCGGTATCGACGCCTACCAGGCCGCAGGCGGCTGCATCCTGCGCGACCTGTTCCAGGACGACGACGGCGGCTGGCTGCAGGACCCCGTTCTGCTCGATCGGCTCGTCGCCGAGAAGCTCAAGACCTGCGCCGACGAAATCGCCGCCGAGGGTTGGAAATGGGTCGATGTGGCCATGAGCTTCCCCTACGGCCACGATCATGGCCTTCGCGAACTCTCGGGCACGATCGTCGATCTCACCGATGAGGAGCGCGCCACGCGTGAAGCGTTGCGAGCCGAGTATGACCGGATCGAGGAAGAATATTCCGAGGCCGACGAGTTGCCCGACGAGATCGATCAGCGCCTGGGCGAGATCGAGCAGGCCCTGGACGCTTTCGAAGGGCGGCCCGTCACCTACGATCCTGCCGATATCCGCGTCGCCGGCGTTTTCGTCAGTCTCGACAGCGACGGCTCGCTGCTGGTCGAGCGGGGCTATGTGCGGCCTGAGGACGAGGCGCCTGTTGAATGCGGCGGCGACGACGATCAGACCGACGCCGATGGCGGCGATGCGCCCGCTGTCCAGCGCGCCGTCATCACCATCGGAGGCCGGCCCGCCGAGCCCGAGGAGGACGAGGACGACAGCCTCAAGCCCTTGCCCGAACGCCTCGTGATCGAGCTGACGGCCCATCGCACGGTGGCGCTGCGCAATGCCGTGGCGGAAAATCCGCGGGTCGCCATGACCATGTTGCTGCACAAGCTGGTCAGCGACACCTTCCGGCACACCGCGCCGACGGGCTGCCTCGAGGCCAGTGTCCGGCACATCTTCTTTCCGGCTCAGTCCGACGAGCTGAAGGAGAGCGACGCCGCCCGGGCCGTGAACGAGCGGCATGAACGCTGGGGCGACCATGTCCCGGCCGACGACCAGGCCCTCTGGGATTGGCTCACCCATCTCGATGACGGCACGCGTATGGACCTGCTGGCCTTGTGCGTGAGCTATGGCGTCAACGCGCTCTTCGAGCGGCCGAATCCGCATTCCGGTTCGGGCGTCAGCCGCCATGGCCTCGACGTGCGGATGGCGCAGGCGGATCGGCTCGCTCGCGAAACCGGCCTCGACATGGTGGCGGCGGGCTGGCGGCCGACCGTGGGCAACTATCTCGGCCGCGTCACCAAGCCGCGCATTCTCGAAGCCGTTCGCGAAGGCGCCGGCGAGCGGGCGGCGCAGCTCATCGACCACCTGAAGAAGGGCGATATGGCCAAGGAAGCCGAGCGCCTGCTGGCCGACACCGGCTGGTTGCCCGAGCCGCTGCGGCTCGCCTCGCTCGATGGCGAACAGGCCAACGATGCCGAGGCGCAGGCGGATGGCGGCGATGACACGGCGCTGCCGGACTTCCTCGCCGATGATGGCGAGGATGACGACGGCGCCGATGCCGATGACGAGGAAACCGTCATGGCCGCAGCCGAGTGAACACCACAACGGGGAGCGGTCAGGCCGCTCCCCGCATTTCTTCGTGGAGATCATCATGCCCGTCATCAACCCGCCCACGACGCGCCGCGTCGTGTTCCAGTATCTCGTGCCCGTCCATGTCGAGGTGGATGACGGCCTTGTCACCCGCGTCACCGTGATCGACGAAACCCCGGTGCGCGATCCCGCCGTGGTCGAAGGGGACGCGACCTATCTGGCCGAGGCCGTCACGGCCTCCGACGACGGTCAGACCTGGCCCTCCTGGTCCTTCGGCTACTGACCGGATCGGCTTCGGCGCGGCAATGAGAGGGAGAGTTCGGGCCGGTCGGCCGTGACGGGATAGCAGGTGGAGGAGAGGCCTCCGCCGCCCGTCGCGGAGTATTCCCGATGACCCATGCCAGCCATGACGCCTTCGTCCCGATCGGCCAGATTCTCGCCGAACAGGTGCTTCCCCGACTTCACCGTGCGCAGAAACTCCCGCTGCGTGTCTCCTGCCACGGCACGATCAGCTACGCCGGGGCCGCCGAGGCCGATTGCCGTGACCGCAGCATCCCGCTCGGCGACGCGGCGTCCCCCGAAGAGGCCATGACCCTTGCCGCAATGCGCGTCTCGCGCGGCGACATCCGTATCGGCCAGGACGACACGCTGCATTTCCAGACGAGGCTAATCGTCATTCAGGACAATGCTCTCGGCCTGGTGCTCGCCGGCGAAATTCGCGCCGGCATCATCCTCTGGCAGTTTCCCGTCGCGAGCGACAGCGAAGCCCGGCGCATCGTCACCGAGGCCAGCCGGATACGCGGCATGGCCTTCGCGGCGTCCGGCCGCGGCGATCATCGATCGGCCCGCGACCTGCGCTTCCAAGCCTCCCGCCTCGAAGCGCGTCTCGTCGACCCCCTCTGGCGCGAGACCGCCGCCGACCTTCTCCGGCTGCCGCAGGCCGCCTGACCTCGTCCCATGCCTTCAATCAGCCCGGCCTTGCGCCGGGCTTTGTCGTTTCAGGAGCCTGCCATGGCCGACTTTTTCACGCATTTCTCCTGCCTGCTCGATGTCGGCACCCCCGACAACGCCGCACGCGCACTCGACCTCTACAACACGCTCTCGGAAGAGGGCGCATCGGAAGAGCCGCCGTCCGAGGGGTTTCTTCTCTCGATCCAGCCTGAGCACGGCGGGACCAGGCTCTGGATGCGCGACGACGTCACCGGCGATCCCGAGCGCCTGATCCAGTTCGTGAAACGCTGCGCCGTCGCGTTCGGGCTGACCGGGCGCTGGGGCTTCCAGTACGCCAACACCTGCTCGAGGCCGCGCGTCGACGCCTTCGGCGGCGGTGCGCATGTGCTCGACCTGGCCACCGGCGAGACCGTGGCGTGGACCTATACCAGCGGCTGGCTCGCCGACGTGCTCGACGGAGGTGATCCCAATGCCTGAGATCATCGAAACCACTGTCTATCGGCTGGGCGAACTCTCCGACTCCGCCAAGGAGAAAGCCCGGTCATGGTATCGCGAAGTCGGCTTCGAGCACGATTGGCACGAGATCATCTATGACGATTTTGTCCGCATCGGCGAGATTCTCGGCCTGTCCTTCAAGACCCGGCCGGTCCGACGCTATGGCGGCGGCAGCCGCCAGGAGCCTCGCATCTGGTTTCGCGGCTTCTGGAGCCAGGGCGACGGCGCCTGTTTCGAGGCTTATTATCGCTATCGCAAGGGCGCGCCGAAGGCTTTGCGCGACTATGCTCCGCAGGACGAAGCCCTTCACCGCATCGCCGACGCGCTTCAGGCTGTGCAGCAGCGCAATTTCTTCCAGCTCCGCGCCGAAACCGCCCACCGGGGACACTACTACCACGAATACTGCATGTCGGTTTCCGTCGACCGCGACAGCCCGACCTGGCAGCCCATGACCGACGGCGCGGAAGACGCCGTCATCGAGGCGCTGCGCGATCTCGCCCGGTGGCTCTATCGCCAGCTCGAACGCGAATATGAGCATCTGACCTCGGATGAGGCGATCGACGAATCCATCGTCGCCAACGACTACACCTTCACCGAGGCCGGTCGCCGGTTCGGTTGATGCCCAAGCGTCCAGCCTTCGCGGCTGGGCGCTTTTTTCATGTCATCCATTGCGAGCCCCCTGAGAGGGAGAGGGTCGCCGGAACGGGACGAGTCCGGGCGGTTGAGAGAGAGCGCCGCACGGGCTTCCCCGTTCTGCTCTCCCGAGGCATTTCCCATGACCCTGGCTTTAACATCGGCGGCGGCAGACGCCGCCGTATCCCTTCCCGCCGTTCCCGTTTCCGCACCAGCGGCCGCCGTCTTTGGCGCGGCGCAGCGCCTTCTCGTTCACCTGGAGCGCGGCGAACGCATCGACGCCGCAGCGCTGCGCGGCGCGATGGAGCAGGCGTTCGGCACATCCGATACGACCGGCGCCTGGACCTGGAAGACAGCCTACGACGCCTGCGAGGCGGCGACCGTCCTGTTCCTGCGCAAATACGGCAAGGCGCTTTTCCGTAAAGCCGCATCTCCGGCAGCACGACTTTCCGCCCTCTCGAAAATCGCCGGCCTCCTCCCGACGCATACGCGTCGCTCCGAGGAAAGCCAGGCGATGCAGCAATTCTCGACGCCGACCCCGCTTGCCCTCGCCGCCGTGACCGCGGCCGCCGTCGCGCCGGGCGACATCGTGCTGGAACCTTCCGCCGGCACCGGGCTGCTCGCCATTCTCGCCCAGATCAGCGGCGGCGAACTTCTCCTCAACGAGCTGTCCGAGGCGCGCGCCGATCTGCTCGCCGCTCTCTTCCCGGACGTGGCGGTCTCGCGTTTCGACGCGGCCCAGATCGACGATCATCTCCCGGCGACCGCCGCGCCCACCACAGTCATCATGAACCCGCCGTTCTCGGCCATGGTGCACGTCTCCGGCCGCATGGCTGATGCCGCCTATCGCCATGTCGCCTCGGCCTTGGCGCGTCTCGCCAACGGCGGCCGACTGGTCGCCATCACCGGCGCGAACTTCGGGCCCGAGATCCCCGCCTGGACCGACTCGTTCAAGCGGCTTCAGGAGCGTGGCCGCGTCGTCTTCACCGCCGCGATCGACGGCTCGGTCTACGCCCGCCATGGCACGACGATCGAAACCCGGCTGACCGTCATCGACAAGCTCCCGGCGGACGATCCGACCACGTTCCCAACTTCGGCAGGCGTTGCCCCCGACGCTGCGACATTGCTTGGCTGGATCGAGGCCCAGGTCCCAGCGCGTCTCGCGATGGCGACGCCGCCAAGTCCGCCTGTCAGCCCGGCCACTACGCCGCGTACCGTGCGCGGCTATCTCGCGCGCGCCTCGGTCGCTCGCCCGGCCGCATCGCTCGCCATCGAGCCGGAGAGCGTCGAACTCGCCTATGAAACCATCGACTGGATGCCGCCCGAGGGTGCGCGCCTCACCGATGCGATCTACGAACAATACGGATTGCAGTCGATCCATATTCCCGGCGCAAAGGCGCATCCGACCAAGCTCGTGCAGTCGGCGGCCATGGCCAGCATCGCGCCGCCCAAGCCGAGCTATCGGCCGATGCTGCCGGCGAACATCTGCGATCTTCTCTCGGACGCCCAGCTCGAAACGGTCATCTTCGCTGGCGAAGCCCATTCCGATTTCCTCGCCGGGGCATGGACGGTCGATGAGACCTTCGATCTCGTCAAAGCTGCTCCACCCGACGCCGAGAATGCCGTGCGCTTCCGGCGCGGATATATGCTCGGCGACGGGACCGGCGCCGGCAAGGGCCGCCAGTCAGCGGGCATCATCCTCGACAACTGGCTACGGGGTCGCCGCAAGGCGGTCTGGGTCTCGAAATCCGACAAGCTGATCGAGGACGCCCAGCGCGACTGGTCGGCGCTCGGCATGGAACGGCTGCTGGTCACGCCGCTCTCGCGCTTCCCGCAGGGCAAGCCCATCACCCTGTCGGAAGGCGTCCTATTTACGACCTACGCCACGCTACGCTCCGACGATCGCGGCGAGAAGGTTTCGCGCGTCCGGCAGATCGTCGATTGGTTGGGCTCCGATTTCGATGGAGCCATCATCTTCGACGAGGCGCACGCCATGCAGAACGCCGCCGGCGGCAAGGGTGAACGCGGCGACGTCGCCGCCTCGCAGCAGGGCCGCGCAGGCTTGCGCCTCCAGCACGCTCTGCCGAATGCGCGCGTGACCTATGTGTCCGCTACCGGCGCCACCACGGTCCACAATCTCGCCTATGCCCAGCGGCTCGGCCTCTGGGGCGGGGAGGATTTTCCCTTCGCCACCCGCGCCGAATTCGTCGAAGCCATCGAGGACGGCGGCGTGGCGGCCATGGAGGTCCTCGCCCGCGATCTGCGTTCGCTCGGCCTCTACACCGCCCGGTCGCTCTCCTATGACGGTGTCGAATACGAGCTGATCGAACACCAGCTCACCGACGAACAGCGGGCCATCTATGACGCCTACGCCGGGGCCTTCGCCGTCATCCATAACAATCTCGATGCGGCGATGCAGGCCGCCAACATCACCGGCAGCGACGGCACGCTGAACAAGCAGGCAAAGTCCGCCGCCCGCTCGGCGTTCGAATCCGCCAAGCAGCGCTTCTTCGGCCATCTGCTCACGTCGATGAAAACGCCGACGCTGATCCGTTCGATCGAAGGCGATCTCAATGCGGGCCATGCCGCCGTAATTCAGATCGTGTCGACCGGCGAAGCCTTGATGGAACGTCGGCTGGCGGAGATCCCGACCGAGGAATGGAATGACGTGCGCGTGGATATCACGCCGCGGGAATATGTCCTGGACTATCTCGCCCATTCCTTCCCGGTGCAGCTCTACGAGCCCTTCACCGACTCGGAGGGCAATCTGTCGTCGCGTCCCGTCTATCGGGATGGCCAGCCTGTCGAGAGCAGGGAGGCGGTCGCCCGCCGCAACGACCTGATCGAACGGCTCGCTTCGCTCCCGCCGGTGCCCGGCGCGCTCGATCAGATCGTCCAGCGTTTCGGCACGGAGATGGTCGCGGAGGTGACGGGCCGATCGCGGCGCATCGTGCGCAAGGGCCATCGTCTCGTGGTCGAGAACCGCGCGCCATCGGCGAACCTCGCCGAGACCAGCGCCTTCATGGACGATCAGAAGCGCATTCTCGTCTTCTCGGACGCGGGCGGCACCGGCCGTAGCTATCACGCCGAACTCTCAGCCCGGAACCAGCGCCTGCGCGTTCACTACCTGCTGGAGCCAGGCTGGAAAGCCGACGCCGCCATCCAGGGCCTCGGCAGGACGAACCGCACCAACCAGGCCCAACCGCCGCTGTTCCGGCCGATCGCCACGGACGTGAAGGCGGAAAAGCGCTTCCTCTCCACCATCGCCCGCCGCCTCGATACGCTGGGCGCGATCACGCGCGGCCAGCGCCAGACCGGCGGACAGGGCCTGTTCCGGCCTGAGGACAATCTGGAATCGAGTTACGCGCGCGATGCCCTTCGCCAGCTCTATCTCCAGATCGTGCGCGGCAAGATCGAAGGCTGCTCGCTCCGGCGTTTCGAGGACGCCACCGGCCTGAAACTGATGGACGCCAACGGCATCAAGGATGAGTTGCCGCCGATCACCACCTTCCTCAACCGGTTGCTCGCCCTCACCATCGAGCTGCAGGGCATCTTGTTCACCGCCTTCGAAATGCTGCTCGAGGCGAAGGTGGCGGGCGCGATCGCCAGTGGCGTCTATGACGTCGGCCTGGAAACGCTGACGGCGGAGAGCTTCGTCGTCACCGAGCGGACCACCATCTACACCCATCCTGCGACGGGTGCGGAAGCGCGTCTTCTCAGCCTCATCGAACGCCGCCGCAATCGGCCGACGTCGACGGAGACCGCGCTGGCCTGGCTGGACGATCCGCACGCCCGGCTGCTCGTGAATGAGCGCTCTGGCCGAGCCGCTGTGCAAATTCCTGCGCCGTCGCTCATGCTCGACGACGGCGAGATCGAACGGCGCGTGCGGTTGATCCGGCCGATGGAGCAGCACCACGTCTCGTTGAAGATGATGGCCGACAGCCATTGGCAGGAGACCGATCGCGAAACCTTCGCCGCCATCTGGCAGCGCGAGGTGTCGGAGGTCCCGGCCTTCACCGAGAACACGATCCATATGGTCAGCGGCCTGCTATTGCCCGTGTGGAAGCGCCTGCCCAACGAGTCGACGCGCGTCTATCGCCTTCAGACCGATGACGGCGAACGCATCATCGGCCGACGCGTCTCACCGGCCTGGGCCGCCAACGCCGCCTCGACCGGCGCGACCAACCTCGGCGCGGAGGACGCCTACGCGGCGCTGATCGACGGCCGCACCATCCTCGACCTTGCCGAAGGCCTTCAGCTTCGCCGGGCCCGCGTCATGGGCGCGAACCGCATCGAACTCTCCGGATTCACGGACGCGATGCGCGACCGGCTGCGGAGCTACAGGCTGTATAGCGAGATCATCTCGTGGAAGTTGCGCTTCTTCGTGCCCGTCGACGCCACCGGGCCGGCCATCCTCGGAAAGCTGCTCGAAACCTATCCGCTGACGCGCATCTCCGAGCGGGAGGCGGCATGATGGCACGGATCGACGCCTCCGATCTGGCGCACCGTCTCGGCCGGCAGGCCGAGGCGGTCTGCCGCCACTACCTTTCCAACGGTCGCCGTCAGGGCGGCTATTGGCAGGTTGGCGATGTTCGCAACGCCAAGGGCCGCTCGATGTTCGTGCGGCTCCGTGACACGCCGAAGGGACCAGCGGGCAAATGGAACGATGCGGCCACCGGCGAGCATGGCGACCTGCTCGACGTGATCCGGGAATCGCTCGGCCTGATCGACTTCACCGATGTCGTCGAAGAGGCGCGCAGCTTCCTTAGCATGCCGCAACCCGAACCAGGACCAGCGCCGTCGCGACAGGGGCGAGCGCCAGCCCCCTCGGGATCGTCCGAGGCGGCGCGCCGCCTCTTCGCCATGTCGCAGCCGATCGCGGGCACCATCGTGGAAACGTATCTCCGCAAACGCGGGATTACGGCTTTGCACGGGACCTCCAGCCTGCGTTTCCATCCGAGGTGCTACTACCGTCCCGACGACGATGGCCCCACCGAAACCTGGCCGGCGATGATCGCCGCCGTCACCGATCTGGACGGCACGATCACGGGAGCCCACCGCACTTGGCTCTCCCCCGACGGCTCCGACAAGGCGCCGATCGACACCCAGCGCAAGGCGATGGGCGATCTGCTCGGTCATGCGGTCCGCATCGGCGTGCCGGGCGACGTGATGGCGGCAGGCGAAGGCATCGAAACCATGCTGTCGCTGCGTCAGGTCGTGCCCGACATGGCGATCGCGCCCGCGCTCTCGGCGGCGCACCTTGCCGCCATCCTGTTCCCGTCGACGCTTCGCAGGCTCTACATCGTCCGCGACAACGATCCGGCAGGAGACGGCGCGCGGGACAACCTGATCGAACGTGCTAATGCGGCCGGGATTGAAGCGATCGTGCTCTCGCCGGCGCTCGGGGACTGCAACGAAGATCTGCGCCTGCTCGGCCTGGAAGCGCTCCGGTCAGGAATCCGCGTGCAGCTCGCCCCCCAGGACGTCGCCCGCTTCATGGCGGTCGCAGCATAGCCGGTATCTGGAAGCGAGGCGGCCCGGCGCCGCCTTGCTCGCTGGCTGCTGGACCCGTCAGAGGGACCGCGCCTCGGCCTTCGAGAGGGCGATCGGCCGTCAGCCGGGCCGGATCGGCAATGGCTGCGGCCGACGATTTTCCGGCGGCGCGTGCCGCGCCTTTCCATCGCGAAACAAAATCGCCGGCCTCCGCCATCCTCCGCTGACGCTTCGGCCCTGCGCCTTGCTCCGGGTGCAGGGCCGACCCGCCCGACGGCTTCGTCGCCATGAAGGCCGCGACGGTCGCGGTCCAACCGACGGAGCATCCCATGAACGAGCACGACGACTTCGAACCGCACCACGACTCGTCTCCCACCGACGACATGCTGCAGGAACTCCAGCTCTACGGCTATCGCCCCTCCGAGGACGAACCCGATCCCCGCCCGGTCCCGGAAGACCGCGTCATCGAGGGAGCCGTCGCAGATATCTTCGACGCCCTCATCGCCACCCTGGCCGACACCAGCCTCGATCACGACCTCAACGAACTGCTCTGGTCGACCGTCAATATGTTCCACCGCGCCGTCAGCCGCATCGAAGACACGCTCGACGACAACGAACAGGGCCAGAAACGTCTCCAGCGCGAACAGGACGGCTCCGAGGTCAAGTCGCTGCAGCTTGAGAACCTGATCGACATGGGCAAGAGCCTGGTCGAACGCCGCGACAGCATGGAAGTCTTCCGCGAAAGCGCCGCCGAGCATTACCTTCGCGTCACGGGCTCGCCGTGGTCGCCCCGGACCGGATCACGGGTCAACCATCGCCATCTCACCGCTGCGATGATCGACAGCCGCGACTTCCTCGCCGCCAAGCGTCGCGCGGAAACCGAGGTGCTGGTTCCGACCGGGCCGAAGATCGCCTTCTCCGGCGGCGACACCACGGACCACCAGGCCATCTGGGCCAAGCTTGACCAGATCCACGCCAAGCACCCCGACATGGTGCTGATGCACGGCGGTACGCCCAAAGGCGCCGAGAAGATCGCCGCCCGCTGGGCCGACACCCGCAAGGTGCCGCAAGTCGCCTTCAAGCCCGACTGGACGAAGCACGGCAAGGCCGCGCCCTTCAAGCGCAACGATCAGATGCTGACCATCATGCCGATCGGCGTCGTGATCTTCCCCGGCACCGGCATTCAGGACAATCTCGCCGACAAGGCCCGCAAGCTGGGCATTCCGGTCTATCGTTTCGGATCGGGCGGCGCGTAAGCGCCGCCCTTGGCTGTTCGCTCTCGACCGAAGTCGACATGCGTGACGGTCTGAAGTCCGCTCATGCCTCGTGTAAATCAATGCAAAACAGGCGAAGTAATCGGGTTGGATATTTTTGTTATTTTGGCATCTTGGCGCGATGCCGGACCTAATACCATTCCCCGATGACTTCGCGCCGGACCTTCATCTGTCCGAGACGTTCCGGCGGACGCCATGTCTCAACTCGACTGCGCTGCCTGGGCGGCCGGGAAACGCGCCGATAGCCTAGCCCTTCACGCGATCGCCATCGCCACCGAGTTGTTGCTCAAATCTCATCTGCTCCGCACCGCAAGCACCGACGCCTGGAACCGTGCGCAGATCGGTCACAACCTCGATCGGGCGGCCCGATACGCCGAACGCGCCGGTCTGGATCTGCCATCCCGGCTCGCACTCGTTGTCGATCAGCTTCATCCGTATTTCCAGCGCGGCGGATTTCAGCGCGGGGGTCCGCGAGCATGGCCGGCGGGATTTGCGGATGATGCCTGCGACATTGTGCGTGAACTCGCTCAAGCGGTCTTCGATCATGCGCGCCAGGACGCCCACGGCTCCTGAAGCGAAGACGACCACACCCCGCGATCCATTGCGCTGATCCTTGGTCCGGCCGCGGGCCTGACGCCATCAACCCGTAAAGGGTCGGACTACGCGAGACGCGTGCCGCCGCTCCGGCTGCGCCTGCGCGGTGATTGCGGCTCCCGGCCGGACACTTCGGGCGCCTGTCAGCGGGGGATGGTCCTCCGCTCAAACAGGAGCCGGAGCAATGTCCTTCCCCGACGCGCACGCCTACGCCTTCAGCCTCGCCACCACCCTGATGGCCGTCATCGTCATCTTCCGCGCCGGCGACGGCACCCTCTCGGTCACGACCGCCAACGAGTTCGACGGCGATGAAACCGAGATCGTCAGCGAGATCGATCCGTTCGCCCCATGACGGGGCGACGGCCGTTCGGCCGAAGCGGGCACCGATCGGTTTCCGCTCCCCGACGGCGCCATTCCCTGCTAGAATCGTGCGGCGCCGTGGTGGTGGTGGAGGCGCGACCGTCAGACCATTCTCACGGAGAACCACCATGATCTTCCTTGGCATCCTTCTCAGTTTCGCCGCCATCGGCTTCCTCTGCTGGCTGCTCTTCACGTTAGCCGTCTATGCGCTCCCGTTCTTCGCGGGCGTGAGCCTCGGCATGTGGGCATATGGCTCAGGCGCTGGCTGGCTCGGCGCGATTATCATCGGCTTCGTCGTGGCTGGTCTGACCTTCGGCGTCGGTCAGTTCCTGCTCGCCACCGTGCGTCCGATCTGGGCGCGGCTCCTCATCGCCATCGCCTTTGTCGCGCCTGCGGTGATCGCTGGGTTCCATGCCGCCCATGGCGTCGTCAAGCACACTATGCCGTCCGAGACCTGGCAGCTCGTATTCTCGATCATTGGAGCTATCGCTGTCGGTGTGACCGCCTTCGCACGGATCACCGGCATGGCGGCCCCCGATCCTTCGGCGGGCCAACTGTCTCGCGTCTGATGCGGAGGGCCTTAAGCGGCTCCAAACTGAGACGGATATCCCCTTCGCGTCGTGAGGGCCGGCTCAGAGCGGGCGAACGCACGGAGCGCCAAGGCGAGTCCCCGCAAGACGGTCGCATATTGAGCGGGTGGAGAGGCAGCGGCCATAGCGACGGGCCGACGATCTCCGGCCAGCGGTGCGATCCTGCTGTTGGCGTCTGGGACAGAAGTTGCATGCGATGGCCCGGAACGAGGCAATGAAGTCGGTGACGTCCAGCGGGTCTTTGGCGGATGCGGGTGGCCAGGGTCTCCGAGTTCCGCCCATTCAGCGACCGCTCCAAACGGCCTCTTCAATGGCCTGATCTGGCCGAAGGACGGCTGCGCCTCGAGCGCCTATGCCACAACGGCGCGTCCCGACTTTCTTCCCCTGCCGGCTGCGCCGTCATTCCTCGCGAAACAACAAAGTCGCGCCTGCGCCATCCTCCGCTGCGCTCCGGTCGCAAGCGATGTGTCGTCGCTCACCTCCGGCCTGCCGATCGCCATCGAGGCCGCAATGGTGCGGGCTCGGAAATGGATACGGAGACCTACAATGGCCACCATCGGCACCTTCAAGAAGACCGCCTCGAACGAGTACACCGGCGACATCGTCACCCTCAGCGTCCAGGCCAAGAACGTCCGCATCGTCCCCGACCTGCGCGCCAGCGGCGAGAACGCCCCCAGCCACCGGGTCCTGGTCGGCCGAGCCGAGATCGGCGCCGCCTGGTCCAAGCGCTCCAACGAGGGCCGCGACTATCTGGGCCTCAAGCTCGACGATCCGAGCTTCAACGCCCCAATCTACGCCAACCTCTTCGACGACGAGGACGGTGACACCTTCTCCCTCATCTGGTCCCGCCCCAACGGTCGCCGCACCGACTGAGGCGGACAGGGCCCCGGCCGAAAGGCCGGGGCCACCACCTCGTTTTGACCGAATCACCAGCGTCATCAAACGGTAGTCCGAGTCGCGTACCGGCGCCGCCGATGCTCATTTCTGGTGACGCCGCGACCAAGAACGACTATTTTAGTCGTAGTTCTGGAGTGCGTATTGGCCCTGATGGGAGGTGATCATGCATGATCACCGCCCGACAGTCACGGGCCGCACGCGCGTTGCTGGGTTGGACACAGGAGACGCTCGCTGACAAGGCCCAGGTATCGCTGACCGCGCTCAAGCGCCTCGAATCCGAAAGCGGACTCGAGGTGTACGAGACCACGCGCGATCAGGTTCGCAGGGCGCTTGAAGCAGCAGGCATCGTTCTCCTGTCTACTGACCGAGGACATGGAGTGCTGCTCGTTGGTGATCGCGGAAATCGAAAGATGTGACCGGTTGCAGCAAAGAGCTTGCGCTGATCCCGCATTCGTCGTTTCCCGAGAAAGCTTCATCCCGCACGAAATCCAGCAAGCGAATGGGCTCAAGTTGAGCGAGCGACGCCATGGTTGATCCCTTCGAGGATGACCCGCCTTCCGGCCAGGAGCTGACCGCCTACGACAGGTCGCATATCAAGCTCTATATGCGCCTGCTCGATGCGACCGCCGACGGTGCGGACTGGCGGGAAGCCGTCGAAATACTATTCGGTATCGACCCGCGCCGCGAACCGGAGCGCGCCCGCCGTGTCCATGACAGTCATCTTGAGCGCGCGCGCTGGATGACGCAGACCGGCTATCGGCTGCTTCTGCGCGAAGCCTGTAACTGACTGGCGTGGAAGGGTGATCGTCGCCATTGTGGTGCCGCTGCGGCACCGCGTGGTGACGCCTCTCTGGCTTCCCACAACCTCCATGCGCGGGAATCAATTCTCGCTCGACTTGCGCAATCCAGGGCGGGGGTTGAATATGAGGCCCGATACTTCTCGTTGGAGAGAAACACGCACTTACGATTACTTCGATCGGCTTGCGATCGAAGGGCTCGCGTGGGAGTGCCTCCGGCGACACGAACCCTACCAACGAAGCTATCGCCAGATCCTGGAAGAGACGGACGTGGCTGACCCGCTGCCTTTGGAAGCACAACAGCAGTGGGGGTTGCGATTTCCCCGCACGGCCGGGCTTGTCCGCTCTGAGACAATCCGTCCTTTGGTCGCCCGCCGTCGTTCCTTCCGTTCTCACGCTGGCGCCGGCTCCCGATCATCTGTCGCTCGGGGACGCGCCTCCGCTTAATTCGCTCGATCCCGGCCGCGACACCCCTGAAGGAAAGCTCACCCTCCACGGCGGCGATTCTCCCCTTCAGATTCTTATGATGCCCGGCAGCGACCCGACAAAACCCGTCGTCGCAATGATCCCGCTCGATGCCGATATGCTCGGCCGCATCGAGACGCTAACGCGCCTCTGGCGCAACCTTCGCGGTCAAAAGCCACCGCCCGATACGCGGATGACGCAGCAGCAACGCCATCGTCTTCGCCGCATGATCCAGGCGGCCGACGGTCGTATGAACGGCGCGAGCTACCGCGAAATCGCCATAGCGATTTACGGCAAGCCGCGCATTTCGGCCGAGTCGTGGAAGACCTCGCCTCTACGCGCCTCGGTGATCGGCCTGGTCAAAGGCGGCCTCGACGCCATCAACGGCGGCTATCTCAATATGCTTCGTCACCGCCGTCGCTCGTGAGCGCCCTGAGGGGTGAGGAATTTAGCTCCGCAAGTTCCTCATCCCTCCCGTCGCCCTTCCTTCGCCACCGTGGTCGTTGTTCGCCGCTGAACCGCAGCGGCTTCCCGCAACACCACGGAGGCCCGATCCATGCGACCTGATACCGCCGTTCTGCCGCCACGCTTCCTGCGGACCAAGGAAGCCGCAGAATTCCTCAGCCTTTCGGCCCGCACGCTGGAGAAGCACCGCACCTACGGCACAGGGCCGGCCTATCGAAAGCTCGGCGGCCGCGTCGTCTATTCCGTCGACGACCTTGAAACCTGGGCCGACCGTGGCGCCGTTACCTCGACCTCCGACCCGCGCGGTTCGGTCCTTCCTGCCAAACGCCAGACGCCATCGACGGGCCAGCCCGTCGGTCGCCTCGCACGCTGATCGCGCCCGGTCCGTTCATGGCGGTGCGACGTCGTCACCCATCGGAGCGCGGACAGCTCGACCTGTTTCGGGCGCTCCCTGGCGACTTCGCGCCAAGAGACGCGCAGGATCTCATGGCCTATCCCTTCTTCTCTCTTTCCAAATCCCATCGCATCGCGCCCATCGACTTCGCCGCCGGCGACGTCGCGATCCGCGTGGAAGCGGTGCCCGATCATGGCATGGCGACCATTTGGGACGCGGACATCCTGATCTGGGCGGCGAGCCAGATCGTCGAGGCGCGTGACGCCGGGCTGCGCACATCGCGCCTGATGGCCGCCACTCCCTACGAGATTCTTACCTATGTCGGCCGCGGCACCAGCTTGCGCGACTACCAACGGCTCAAGGCCGCGCTCGACCGCCTCCAGTCGACCACCGTTTCCACCTCGATCCGACAACCGGCCGAAGGACGCCGCCATCGCTTCTCCTGGATCAATGAGTGGCAGGAGCGCACCGACGGCAACGGCCGCCCCGACGGAATCGAACTGATCGTCCCCGACTGGTTCTACAAGGCCGTGCTCGATGACGCGCTCGTCCTGACCATCGACCGCGCCTATTTCGATCTGACCGGCGGCCTCGACCGTTGGCTCTATCGCCTGGTGCGCAAGCACGGCGGCCGCCAGCGGACCGGGTGGCGTTTCGATCTGCGTCATCTTCATCAGAAGTCGGGCAGCCTCTCGCCGTTCAAGCGCTTCGCCTTTGAGCTGCGCGATATCGTCCGTCGCCAGCCGCTCCCCGGCTACGCCCTCTTTCTGGAAGTGGAGATCGGCGGTCGCGTCCTCCTCGCCTTCGAGCCTCATCCCCCGTGTGGAAAACCTGTGGATGGGGTCGTGCTATCTGGAACCCGCACTATCGTGCCATCGGGAACCCTGGGCTCGTGCTATCAGGAACCCAAACAGGGTCTAACGCACCGAAATAAAAGCCGAAATCGGCCCCTTAACTTAGAGTCTAACCAAGAATCTAACTCTGAAGAGCGCGCGCGCGATGTGGAAAACCTCATCCGGGCGACGGCGCGCAACCTCAGCTCTGCATCGTCGGATCGCAGAGCGACTCCGCCCAACAGCGCCCAGACAAAACTCTTCGACGATCACCCCAAGACCGGCCAGCGCCCCATCCAAGGACGCTCGGGAGGCGTGCGATGATCATCGCATTTCTCAATCAGAAGGGCGGCGTGGGAAAGACGACGCTCGCCCTCAGCCTCGCTGGCGAGCTGGCCAGTCGCGGAAAGCGCGTCACAGTCATCGACGCCGACCCGCAAGGGTCCGCGCTCGACTGGTCGCAGCAGCGCAGCCGCGAGGGCCTTCCGCGCCTCTTCGGCGTCGTCGGCCTGGCGCGCGACACGCTGCACCGCGAGGCTCCCGAACTGGCGCGCGATGTCGATCATGTGGTGATCGACGGCCCGCCACGAGTCGCCGCGCTGATGCGCTCAGCACTCCTCGCGGCCGATCTCGTTCTGATCCCTGTGCAGCCTTCGCCGCTCGACGGATGGGCGTCGGCCGAAATGCTCGCGCTCCTCGCGGAAGCGCGCATCTACCGGCCAGATCTTCTGGCGCGCTTCGTTCTCAACCGCTGCGGTGCGCGCACCGTCCTGGCGCGTGAGACCGCCGAGACGCTGGCCGATCACGATCCGCCGGTGCTCGCCACGACCATCGGACAGCGCATCGCCTTCGCATCGGCGGCGCAGACCGGCCGCCTCGTCTGCGAGCTAGACGACGCGGCGACGGCAGCCCGCGAGGTGGCGGCGCTCGTGAACGAAATCAGCCGCCTCCGCGCAGGGAGGGCAGGCGCATGAGCGAGCGCACATCGCGACGCGGCTTCGCCACGCGCCCCGCCGACGCCGAGCAATGGATCAAGGCGGCCGACACACCGCCTCGCGATCCCGCCGCGTCCAGCTTCATCGCTCGGCTGACTATCGACATCACGCCGGATCTGCGCGGCCGCATCAAGATCGCCGCCTTCCAGCGCGGCGTCACCGTCGCCGACATGCTGCGCACGCTGCTCGAGCGCGAATTTCCTCCAACAGACGGAGCCCCCTCATGACCGACATCGCGGCCTCCCGCGTGCGCGGCGGTCCGATGCCGCCTGCGCACCCCCACGAAGACATGACCCATGTCGAACTGACGTGGGTGGAAAAGAAGATCGAATACTGGATCAGGTTCGGTCGCCAAGCGCACGAACAGATTCTCGACCGCCGTCGGCGTGTCGTCGGCTTCCAGCCAAACGCCATCTTCGCCTTCGTCCGCTGGGCCGCCAACGACTACGGCACCATCATTTCACGCATCGACATTCTGCGCGCGATCGTGCCGGGCGAGGCCTATCAGACGGTTCCCTTCGTGCGCCCTGGCGGCGAAGTCCTGCTGAAGGTTGAGGGCTGGCCGAAGGTCGAGGACGTGCTTCGGCACATCGACGCCATCGAAGCGCTCGGCGTCGATGCCTGCGACGTCGCGCCGGACCATTGGCGTCACGTCGCTCATCGGGCACAGGCCGGTCACGCACCGCGTCCATACACGGCCGAGCGCCATCTGGCATGGCTCAAGCGGCGGGAAATCGAAGGATGACCCGCTCCGGCTATGTCAAAGTCACGGCCCTCGCCACGCTCGGCGTGGCGCTCGCCATCGTCATGCCGACATCCACGAAGCTGGTCTGGAACGTCACGCCCAGCGTCCCGGTCGGACTCTACAGCATCGCGCCTTCCCATCAGCTCGAAGTCACCGATCTGGTCGCGGTCATGCCACCCGAACCGCTCGCCGGTTTCATGGTCCGGCGCGGCTACATTGGTCCCGATGTGCCGCTGCTGAAGCGCGTGATGGCGCTGCCGGGACAGCGCGTCTGTCGCACCGGCATGGCGATCACCGTCGATAACGTGACGCTCGGCGAAGCCCGCGATCGCGACCGCATCGGCCGCGAGCTGCCAATCTGGCAAGGCTGCCGACGGCTCGTGGCCGGTGAAATCTTCCTCATGAATCCGGACGCGGCTGACAGCCTTGATGGGCGCTACTTCGGTCCGCTTGCCGACACCGCCGTGATCGGCCGCGCGACGCCCGTCTGGACCGACGAAGACGGCGACGGCCGCTTCGTCTGGCGCGCACCGACGCGCTGATTGCTTCCATTTTTTCCCACCCGCAACCAAGGAGACTTCCCATGCAAATCGGTATGTTCACTCGCGAAGCCAACGGCTTCACCGGGCAGGTTCACACGCTGACGCTCGCCTGCGATCTCGCCATCATCCCGGCCGAACCGTCCGAGACGGAGAACGCGCCGGACTTCCGCGTCCACCAGGGTGGTGACGAAGGTCCAGAAGTCGGCGCGGGCTGGATGCGCACCGGCGAACGCGCCGGCGAATACGTCGCGCTTGTCATAGACGATCCCGCTTTCCCTCATCCGATCCGCGCCAATCTCTTCCGTGACAACGACGCCGGTTCGGCCTGGTCCCTGCACTGGAGCCGTCCGTCCAAGCGCGACGCAAAGGACTGACGCCATGCAGCGCGCCGTCCTCCTTCTCCTTTCCGGCCTGATGCTGACAGCGAACGCGGCGTTGCCCGTTCGCGCGCAAACCTCGCCACCGGCGCGCACGGCATCCGTCGATCCGCACGCCGGTTACGTCACCGAAGCCTCGCAGCGCTTCGGCATTCCCGAAGCGTGGATCATCGCCGTCAAGCGCGCCGAAAGCGCAGGCGACGTGCGCGCGATCTCTTCGGCCGGAGCCATGGGACTGATGCAGGTGATGCCCGACACATGGACGGGGCTTCGCGTGCGCTATCGGCTCGGTCGCAATCCTTACGACCCGCGCGACAACATCCTCGCGGGAACGGCCTATCTGCGCGAGATGTATGATCGCTACGGCACGATCCCGGCCATGCTCGCGGCCTACAATGCAGGACCCGGCCGCTACGACGAGCACCTCGCGACAGGGCGTGCGCTACCCGCCGAAACCCGCGCCTATGTCGCTCTTCTCGCCCCTCAGCTCGGCTCCGCAGCGCCGTCGAGAGGCGCGCCCGCTGCCGCACCTCCGCCGCCCGATTGGCGCGAGGCCCCGCTGTTCGTCACGCGATCCGCCGACGCTCGTTCTGCCGTCGGGACACCATTCGGCGGCCACTCACTCGACAGCCGCTCGTCCCTTCCGGCTGCACCGGATGGCGACGGAGGATCGCAGGCAGCGCCCATCGTTCTTGCCCGCGATGATACCGGAGACCTGCAATGATGGCGCGGCTTCGCATTCGCACCGGATCGGGCTCCAGCGTGTCCTGGAGGGCGCGAAGGAGGGAGACAGGCACAACAACCGCACGATGGCAGGATAAAAGGGCGCACGGTGCGCTACGGTCGGTTGGTTGTTTTTGCTGCATTTTTGGACGCGTAACGCACCGTGCCGGGTTTTCGCGCGCCGTGCGTCGAACCCGTAACCCGCTATGTCTGCGCGATTTTTCGCACCGTGCAGGGCTGCGCCATGGCCGATGAGCACGAATTCCGTGTCCGTCCTGGCCGCATTCGCTCGACCCGCGCACAGTCGGCTCGCCCCTTCATCGCCCAGGCGCTCGCAGCCGCCAAGAAGGCCGGCGGCGGCGTGTCGCGTTCAGGCCGCGTCGTCTCCGGCAACCGCTCGCGGTTCGGACGCGGCCAGCGCGCCTCGATCCAGGCCAACAGGCTCATCACCGCCCGCACGCGCGGCGCCGTCATCAAGGCCCGCGTCGTGCGGCACTCGGCGCGATCGGCGCCGCTCGGCACCCACCTCGACTATCTGCGCCGGGACGGTGTGACCCGTGACGGAGAGAAGGCCCGGCTTTTTGGCCCGGGTGATGGGGAAGCGGACGGCCGCGCCTTCGCCGAGCGTTGCGAGGACGACCGGCATCATTTCCGTTTCATTGTCTCGCCGGACGACGCGCTGGAGATGTCGGATCTTCGATCCTTCACCAGCGACCTGGTCGGCCAGATGGAAAAGGATCTCGGCACGCGGCTCGACTGGGTCGCCGTCGACCACTGGAACACCGAGCATCCTCACGTCCACCTGATCGTGCGCGGCGTCCGTGATGACGGCCAGGACCTCGTTATCTCCCGCGACTACATCAAGGAGGGGATGCGCGACCGGGCGCGCGAACTCATCACCCAGGAGCTGGGGCCGCGCACCGATCTGGATATCCGCCGCACGCTCGAACGACAAATAGAGACCGAGCGCTGGACGCAGCTCGACCGGCAGCTTGTCCGCGACGCGGGCAAGACCGGCATCATCGATCTCGCGCCGCGCGCCGATCAGACGCCGGACGAATTCCACGCGCTGAAGGTCGGTCGGCTGCGCACGCTCGAAGTCCTCGGCGTCGCTGGACAGGTCGGCCATTCACAATGGTTCATCAAACCCGAGGCCGAGTCGGTCCTGCGCGAACTCGGCGAGCGCGGCGACATCATCAAGCGCATGCATCGCGCCCTGACCAAGCGCGGCATCGAGCGCGGTTCGGCCGACTATGTCATCGCCGCTGAAAGCCTCGACGTGCCTATCATCGGTCGCCTGGTCGAGCGCGGGCTGGATGATGAGCTAAAGGGTACGGCCTACGCCGTAGTCGATGGCGTCGACGGGCGAACTCACCACATCAAGCTGCCCCACCTCGACGCCGCCGGCGACAGCGCTCCGGGTTCGATCGTCGAGTTGCGCAGGTTCGAAGACGCGCAGGGCGAACGCCGCGTCGCGATCGCCGTGCGTTCCGATCTCGACCTCACCAACCAGATCACGGCGTCCGGCAGCACCTGGCTCGACCGGCAGGCCATCGCGCGCGAGCCTGCCTCGCTCTCCGATGGCGGCTTCGGCGCCGAGGTCCGCGACGCGCTCGACCGGCGCGCCAATCATCTGGTCGGGCAAGGGCTGGCCGATCGGCAGGGACAGCGGATCGTCTTCGCCCGGAACCTGATCGAAACCCTGCGCCGCCGCGAACTGGATACGGTCGCTAACAAGCTCGCGGCGGCGACGGGATTGCCGCACAAGCCAGCCTCGAATGGCGAATTTATCGCCGGCGCCTATCGCCAGCGCCTTACGCTCGCCTCCGGCCGCTTCGCCATGATCGACGACGGTCTCGGCTTCCAGCTCGTGCCCTGGAGTCCTTCGCTCGAGAAGCAGCTTGGCCGTCATGTCTCGGGGGTCGCCCGCAATGATGGCGGCGTCGATTGGAGCTTCGGCCGGAAGCGGGGGCTCGGCCTCTAGCCGGATCGAGGAGGGAGTCCGCCGGGCAAAACCGTCCTATGTGCGCGCCACAGTTTTCGGCTGTACTTCGCCTGCATCTTTCCTGTTGCTTGTCCCGTGTTTGGCTACTCTCTGAACGGCTCCATCTCATTCGTCGATTGGAGCCAGTATGCGTGGAGGCCAGGTCCTTTGGGGTCAGATTGCTGTCGTCTTCACCATCATCGTGGTGACGACCTGGACGGCGACGCAATGGACGGCCTGGCGGCTCGGCTTTCAGGCGCAACTCGGCGAACCCTGGTTCGAGCTGGCGGGCTGGCCAATTTACTACCCGCCCGCGCTCTTCTGGTGGTGGTACTTCTACGACGCCTATGCGCCGGAGGTGTTCGCCACAGGCGGGATCATCGCCGCGTCGGGCGGTTTCATCGCCATCGCCGTCGCCATCGCCATGTCCGTACGCCGGGCCCGGGAGGCGAAGAATGTCGCGACCTACGGTTCCGCTCGTTGGGCTGAGATAGCCGAGGTCAAAGCGGCCGGATTGCTTGGACCCGACGGCGTCGTGCTCGGCCGCTACGACCACGAATATCTGCGGCACGATGGACCCGAGCATGTGCTGTGCTTTGCCCCGACGCGATCCGGCAAGGGCGTCGGCCTTGTCGTACCCTCGCTTCTGACCTGGCCGGGATCAGCGATCGTCCACGACATCAAGGGAGAAAACTGGCAGCTCACCGGTGGCTTCCGTGCCAGGCACGGCCGCGTATTGCTGTTCGATCCGACTAATCCGAAGTCGTCGGCCTACAATCCCTTGCTCGAGGTGCGCCGCGGCGAGTGGGAGGTCCGCGACGTGCAAAATATCGCCGACATCCTGGTCGATCCGGAAGGCTCGCTGGAGAAGCGGAACCACTGGGAGAAGACTAGCCACGCGCTGCTTGTCGGCGCCATCCTGCATGTCCTCTACGCTGAGGATGACAAGACGCTCGCCGGCGTCGCCGCCTTCCTCTCCGATCCGCGGCGGCCGATCGAATCGACGCTCGCCGCCATGATGAAGACCGCTCATCTCGGCGAGGCGGGACCCCATCCCGTGATCGCCAGCGCGGCGCGCGAGCTGCTGAATAAGTCGGACAACGAACGCTCCGGCGTGCTGTCCACCGCCATGTCCTTCCTCGGCCTCTATCGCGATCCGGTCGTGGCCGAGGTGACACGGCGCTGCGACTGGCGGATCACCGACATGGTGGAAGGAAAGCGGCCGACCACCCTCTACCTCGTCGTGCCGCCTTCCGACATCAACCGCACCAAGCCGCTGATCCGCCTGATCCTCAATCAGGTCGGCCGGCGCCTGACCGAGGATCTGCAGGCCAAGGCAGGGCGTCACCGGCTATTGCTGATGCTTGACGAGTTTCCGGCTCTGGGTCGCCTCGATTTCTTCGAGTCGGCGCTGGCCTTCATGGCGGGGTACGGGCTCAAGAGCTTCCTCATCGCCCAGTCGCTGAACCAGATCGAGAAGGCCTACGGCCCGAATAATTCAATCCTCGATAACTGCCATGTGCGCGTCAGCTTCGCCACGAACGACGAGCGCACCGCCAAGCGCGTTTCCGACGCCTTGGGGACCGCGACCGAAATGAAGGCCATGAAGAACTATGCGGGGCACCGGCTCTCGCCATGGCTCGGCCATCTGATGGTGTCGCGCTCGGAAACCGCCCGCCAGTTGATGACCCCTGGAGAAGTCATGCAGCTCCCGCCCACCGACGAAATCGTCATGGTCGCCGGGACGCCGCCGATCCGCGCGAAGAAGGCCCGATACTATGAGGACAGCCGCTTCAAGGAGCGCATCCTCTCACCGCCCGCGCTGGTCAAGCCCGCGCAGGGGCGCGCGGACGACTGGAGCGGTCTGCCGGTCCCGACGCGCTCCGAGTCGATCGACGCGGTTGCCGCATCCATTCCATCCGATGAAGATCCGACCGAATCCGAACGCCGACATCAGCCCGAGCTGAATCGCACGGCACTCCAGGAGAAGAAGGCTCCGATCGAAAACGAATTCGAGTTCGACCTTCCCGAAGAGCCAGATGAAGAAGCAGCGCAGAACCGCCGCATGACCCGCCTCATGCAGGGGGTCGCCCGTCAGGTATCGCTCGACCCCAATGACGGCATGGAGCTGTAGGAGTCTTGGTCGGACGAAAGAAAAAGGTGAAGGTCACGGTGTACCTCGACCCCGAGGTTATGACGCTGTTCACCGACTATGCCGCGCGCCGGGAGCAATCGCAGTCGATGATTGCGGAGGCCGCGATCGCATCCTTCCTTTCACCGGATGATGCCGAGCGGCGTGAGGCCGTCGTTGCAAAGCGCCTCGATCAGCTCGACCGTCGATTGACGCGTATGGAGCGCGATGTCGGGATCTCGGTGGAAACTCTGGCTGTGTTCATCAAGTTCTGGTTGGCCACGACGCCGGCGCTGCCAGAGCCGGCAGCCCAGGCGGCGCGCGCCAAGGCCGGAGAGCGCTATGAGGCGTTCATAACCGCGCTGGGTCGACGGCTGGCGAGCGGACCAAAGCTTAGGCAGGAAGTATCGGACGACATACCAGCCTCTGAATAGGTGACGTTGGTCCAGCAAATCTTCTCAATGTTCTGCGCAATTAGATCACCATGGTAGCAGCCCGGCCGCGCGATGATCGATATTGCACTCATTCCGCGGGACCGGCCAAAGCTGCCGCGCCGCATGGCCGTTCATTCTTCCGATTGGCTGGCAGAATGAAAATCGCGGTCAGGACAAGGGCGAGCAGGTTCATGACTGCGGCGCCGATGAAGACCGCGCTCACCTGATGACTCATCAGCGCCGCACCGGTCAGTTGGGGATTGGTATTGGCGGCGAAGACAACGATCAGCACGCTGAGACCGATGGAGCCGCCGAGCTGGTGGGCGACATTGACGAGCCCCGAGGCCGCGCCCTGGTCCCGGCCTTCCACGCCACGCACGCCGGACGTGGTCAGGGGCGCCATGGCGGCGCCATTGCCGATGCCGATGACCACCATCGGCAGGGCGAGCTGCCAGAATGATGCGTCGGCGCCCGCATTCGCCAACCAAAGCAGCCCGACGCTGATGAGAAGCAACGACCCCATAAGCATCGGAACCCCGCCGATTGCGCGAGTGACGCGAGGAATGGCCATCGCGGCGGCGAATTGAACCGCCGTCATGGGCAGAAAGCCCAGCCCGGCCTGAAACGCCGAATAGCCCAGTACGCGCTGCATAAGCTGCGTCCCGAAGAAGAAGAACGAAACGATTGAGCCGACATAGAGCATCCGCGCCAGATAGGCGGCGGAGCGTTCGCGGCTGCGCAAGAGGCGTAGCGGCAGGACCGGAACGTCGACTCGGCTTTCATGCCACAGGAAAAGCCCGAGGACTGCGACCGAGAGCACCAAAGCCGTAAGCGTGATCGGGTCAAGCCACCCGGCTTCAGCGGCGTTGACCAGTCCATAGACCAGCAGCCCAACGCCCACGGTCGACGTGATAGCTCCCATCAGGTCGAACTTGCCTCTCGTGGGCGCATTTTCTGGAATGTAACGCGCAACGGCGAATACCAAGGCGATGCCGATCGGAATGTTCACCAGAAAGCCGATCCGCCAGGACAACAGGCCTGCGAAGATTCCGCCGAGCACCAGGCCGAGGCTCGCGCCCGCACCGGCGACGACCGAATACCAGGCCAATGCGCGAGTGCGCTCAGCACCTTCGGAAAAGGTGGTCGAGATGATGGCCAGCACGCTCGGCGCTAGGATCGATGCCCCGAGCCCTTGGACGGCCCGGGCCGCGATCAGCTCGTAGGGCGATTGAGAAATGCCGATGACTAGGGACGCGAGCGTAAACAGCACGACGCCGATCTGCAGAACTCGCCGGCGGCCGAACGTGTCGCCAAGCCGGGCAGAAAGCAGAAGGAACCCGCCGAAGCAGAGCAGGTAGGCGTTCTGAACCCAGGTCTGCATCACGGGGCTCATATTCATCGTTTTGCCGATCTCCGGCATGCCCGTGTAGACAATGGAAAGATCGAGCAGGATCATCAGATAGGCGGTCAGCACAACGCCAAGAATCGTGTTGGGGCTGGCAGACCGCGGAGCGCGGTCGAATGTCATCGGATAGCTTTCATTGGTCAGGTCTTTCCAGCATCGCCGGACGTGACGCCAATGTAGGCTCCCTCAACTATGTTGATTAGCAGGCATTATCGGCATGAGCCGTTAAGCAGGACTAACAAGTAGCAGGGCAAAGGCTCTACGCCCGTCGTTCAAATCCCGTCCTGATGTTTTCCAAGTCCGCCACGATCCGCGCCGGCTCACTATCGAGGGGCATATTCGGCAAGTCGCGCGCGCCATCCAGCGCGTCTGGAGGATCGGCTTGAAGCGGGGCGAAGACAGGATCGAAATCCGTCTGCTCTGGCCCTCTTTCGCTGTGCAGTTCGAAGGTCTTTCCCAAGGCGGCCTCCGACGACAGGCTGCGAACCAACACCTCGGCGATCTGACGCCGTGCAATCACGCCGTCACTCGGATTGCCAGCCAGAGGCTTATCGCCCTGCAGCATCACCAGCCGGTTCTGATCGGCCTCGTTGTAGTCGAACCAGGCAGGCCGAACGATCGTATAGGGCAGACCACTGGCGCGCACGAGGCGCTCGGCGCGTCGCTTCCAATCGTGTGAACCTTTGCGGTCGGTGGCGCCGATCGCCGTCATAAGCGCGATGCGCGCCTTGTGTCCCTGAAGCGCGACAAGCACGTTGCGCACGCCGCCATAGTCAACGGCCTCCGCCCCGCTCGGATTGCCGTAGGTTCCTTGGGTAAACACGACAGCGTCGATCCCGGCGACGGCCTTAGAAAGCGTTTCGGCGCGAGTCAGGTCGCCGACCACGACGTCCACTTCCGGCGGAAACGCCTTCCCACGATGCGCGTCGCGAACAAGAGCCCGCACGGCAAATCCGTGTTCGAGTGCGGCAGCGACCACAAAACGTCCGATGCTGCCGGTCGCGCCGACGATGAGCAAGGTGAGTTGAGCTTCATTCATCACCATTCTCGCTACTGCCTCTGACTGATCTTGATGAATTTTTCCCAGAACCGCGTCGCGTCGGCGATCCATCCCTCGGCGCTCGTGCCTATGCCCGGTCCGAAACCGTGCCCAAGGCCTTTGTACTTGTGGTACTCCACCTCCGTTCCCGCCCGTCGCAGCGCCGCCACGCGTCGCTCCATGACGGAAGGCGGTGCGATGCCGTCTTGCTCACCCACAACGACGAAAGTGGGCGGTTCACCGGGAGCGGTGTCCGAATGCGCGGTGTAAGCCATCACGAGGGCAGCGGGCTTGGGGAGATCCGCGCCTCCGAACGCCGCGACGCCGTGGGACCCGATCGCCGCAGCCATCCTCGCGCCTGCCGAACTGCCCCACAGCGAGTAATCGCGGGTGTCGACGCCGAGAGCGCTCGCGTTCCTAAAGATGGTCGAAATCGCCGCGGCCAGATCCTCCGTGGCCGCGCGCCCGCCAAGGCCCACTCGATACTTGATGACGAAGGCGTTGTAGCCCTGGCCGGCGATATCGACCGCGTAAGGAAATCCCTCGTGGACAGACCCGACATACGAAAATCCGCCGCCAGGCGAAATGATTGCGAAAGGCGCGCCGGGCGTGCCCCGAAAGAAGAATAACCCCGTCTGGTCTTTTGTCGGATCGGCTCGTTTCTGCGCTTCAGTATAGATATTGTAGAAGACCGGCCTGCCATTGTTCACATCGTCGATCATGTGATTCAGGCCGGCGACGACCGCGCCGGGATCGACATGGCTATGATAAGGAAGAAGGCTCCTAAAATCGCTCAGTGGCATTGCCTCGTCGTAGGCGCGGTCGGTCCACGGCATCAGCAAATGGGAATGCCCGCTGAAGGCTGGATGGTTCAGGAGAGCCCCGATTGTATCGTCAGGACCGAGATGGCCAAACTGCGCCGCGAGCGCAGCTTTATTTCGCGCCGTATCGAGCCTGTGATTGGGATATGCCACCTCGATCTCTCCCGCCAATGCGACGAAGGATGCAGAAAACAGGGACATGACCAGCCAGACGGAGTGCAAGGAGAATGCAATCATTCTCGTTACCGCCTGGCCTTGTCTCTGATCTGTTGTAGGGCGGCGTTGAAGCCTTCCGGCGTGCCGCTTGATCCGGCGAGCTTGCCAACCCGCAACTGATCAATAGGCTTGCCCACCACCACTGCCGGTACTGCGGCGGCGAAGCGTCGCTGAAAGTCGAGCGACGTTGGAACGGTGGCATGCGTCGTAACCACGACGTCGGTTATGATGCCGTCTTTCAACGTCACGGTCGCCGTGATGAACGATGGCGCTCCGCCATATTGGCCCGTGGCGGTATAGACGCCATCGGCGTAGCGACTTTCGGTGATCGCGTCACTGCCGCCTCGACGCTGCGCGAAAGTTCCCTGGGCGGCAGCTTCCGAGCCCCAGATCGCCGCCAAAACCAAAGCGGCGGGTAATGCACCCAACAGGCGCCTCTTTCTCTGCTTGTCCATGTCGATATCCTTTCTCAGGTGAACAGCTCTCCATCGAAGTTGGCGGAAATCTCCGCACGGCCATCTGCGAACATCCGGACGCACGAAAAGTCGAACGATGCGGCGAGATCTTCGGCTTGCGTGAAGAACAGCGCCGTCGCCAAACCATCGGCGGTCAAGGCATCGTTCGCGGCCACCCACGTCGCGATAACGTCGCTGACGGGAACACCCGTGCGCCCATCGACGACGTGGTGAAAGTCTCCCCAAGCACGCCTGTTCGACGCCGAGGCGCACAGGGCGCGTCCCTTGAGCCGTGCTACGCCGATCGCGAGGCTGGGGTCCGATGGGTGCTCCAGTCCAACGTCGAGCATTTCCGATCCGGCGTGAATGAGATCACCGCTGCCATCCACGACGAAGGCATCGACGCCTTCATCGCGGAGCAATCCCGCGACGATATCGACCAGATATCCTTTGCCCGCCGCACCGACATCGATCACCAACGGACGCTGCGTGACGATGACGGAATCACGCCTCTCGACATCCGTCGCCCAGTTCGGCCGCTGGTCGGAATGCCGCGCGATCGCGATCGGATCATGCGTCAGGGAATAGCGTCGATCATAGCCGAGCAGTTCGAGGTCTCGACCGATCAGCGGATCGACCGCACCCGACGTCGCCGCATGCAGCCTGTCGTAAAGCTCGAACAGCGCTGGCGCGTCGTCGGGGAACTGGAAGCTCCCGCCGCTATCGGCGGCGGCGATCCGCGCGACAAGGGAGTCCGATCGAAACCGGGAATAGACGGAGTCGAAGCTCTCGATACGCCCCAGAATCGCCTGTCGCACCGACGCAGAAAGAGGCCGAGGCGTATCGATCTCCCAGGATGTCCCAATGGCGTCGAACTTGAACTTGAACATGGTGTTCGCGCGTCCGCCTGCCGTGGAAAGCGGACAGCCGTCTCCTTTGGTCTCAGTGACCCATCAACTCAAAGCTTGCGAGTGCCGAGCCACTTCACCTTCTCGGGATCGCGATGATCGAAGAAACTGCTGGTCTTCTGGTCGAGCGTCGCGATCTTGGCGAGGTCTGCGTCATCGAGCTGGAAATCGAAGATCGCGAAGTTCTCGGCCATGCGTTCCTTGCGCACCGACTTCGGAATGGCGACGATCCCGCGCTGGTTCAGCCAACGCAGCACGACCTGCGCGATACTCTTCCCGTGCTTCCGGGCGATGGACTGGAGCACGTCGTTGGAGAAGAGCCCGTTCTTGCCCTCGGCGAACGGCCCCCACGCTTCGGGCTGAACCTTGTATTCCTTCAGGATCTTCTGCGCATCGTCTTGCTGGTGGAAAGGATGAATCTCGATCTGGTTCACCGCAGGGCAGGTCCCGTTGTGAAGCACGAAATCCACCAAGCGGTCGGGGTAGAAGTTGCTGACGCCGATGGCGCGAATACGCCCGGCGCGGTGCAACTCCTCCATCGCCCGCCAGGCGCCGTATACGTCGCCATAGGGCTGATGGATCAACCAGAGATCGAGATAGTCGAGTTGCAGCTTGTTGATCGAGCGCTCGAAGGCGGCTTTCGCACCTTCATAGCTCGCGTCCTCGACCCAGAGCTTCGTCGTGACGAACAGCTCGCTGCGGTCGATCCCGTGCGCTTTGATCGCCGCACCAACGGCCTCTTCATTGCCATAGGAGGTCGCGGTGTCGAGAAGCCGATAGCCGACGTCGATGGCGTCGCGAACGCTGCGTTCGCATTCCGCAGGGTCGGGCACCTGGAAGACGCCGAAGCCCAGACTGGGCATCTGCACACCATTGTTCAGCGTCACGGCGGGAATATTGCTGGTCATAATGTCTCTTTCTTTCGGCCGGGCTAACCAATCGGCCAGCGAGGACCTGAATCTTGGTCGCCGGATGTAGCTGCCCAGCTTCCAAAGCTCATGACCGGAAACTTAGGGCCTGCCGAAGCATGCGATAAGATGCTATAATTCGTATGAGCTTTTCAGGTGGGCTAACAAATCGAAATGGAAAATCTCAACGACCTTGCCGCATTCGGGGCCGTCGCACGCGAACGGAGCTTTACGCGCGCCGCCGCGAAGCTTCGCGTGTCACCATCGGCACTGAGCCAGACCGTCCGCAATCTCGAGGAACGGCTGGGGATACGGCTCCTGACCCGCACCACGCGCAGCGTCGCGCCGACCGAAGCTGGCGAACGCCTCTTGCGAACCATCACGCCGCGCTTTGACGAAATCGAGGCGGAACTCGCCGCGTTGAGCGAACTGCGCGACAAGCCCGCCGGAACCGTCAGGATCACGGCTGGAGAACATCCCGCCATCTCGGTGCTGCAACCCGCTCTCAAGCGGTTTCTTCCAGATCATCCCGATATCAACGTCGAAATCATTATCGACTATGGCCTGACCGACATTGTTGCAGAGGGCTATGACGCAGGCGTTCGCATGGGTGAGCAGGTCGCCAAGGACATGATCGCCGTGCCCATCGGACCGGAAATGCGCATGGCCGTTGTCGCCTCGCCGGACTATTTCAAGCGACATCCCCGCCCGGAAACGCCTCAGGATCTCACCGCGCACAAATGTATCAATATCCGTTTGCCGACCTATGGCGGGGTGTTCACCTGGGGCCTCTCGAAAGAAGGGCGGGAGGTCAAAGTTCGGGGTGAAGGACAGCTCGTCTTCAACAGTCTGAGCATGCGCCTCTCCTCGGCGCTGGACGGACTCGGTGTTGCCTATATGCCTGAAGATCAAGCCCTCCCGCATATCGCCAAAGGTCGGCTGGTGCGGGTTCTGGAAGATTGGTGCCCCTATTTTCCCGGCTATCACCTCTACTATCCGAGCCGACGGCAACAGTCGCCGGCGCTGGCCCTACTGGTGGACATTCTCCGCTACCGCGGCGGCTGATCTGGGCCTGCGCTTCCGCGCTTGAAGCCACTTCATCGCGTAGTAGGTCAGGCACATATAGAGCCCAGCAATCGCAAGACAGTGGATGAAAAAGCCCGCGACGGATTCCTCGAAGTTCCACCAGTCAAGCGTCATCTGCATGGACAGCTTTGTGCCGACCGCCAGCTCGAACGAACTCCATACGCCATGTATCGCGATGGCGATCGCTATCACGCGGAGCAAGGCTGTCCTCACAGCATTCGGCTTCGTGATCCCCGTAAGTTTGCGCGCCACGCCCATGATCATCGGCCAGCGCAGGCCGAGATGGACGGAGACGATCACCAGCACCCAGTAGGCCGCGAGCGTATGAATCTGCCGCACGGTGAAGCCGGCATAGGGGGATATGACCCCCGACAGCGCATTCGAAATGAGCACACTGGTGACGAGAAGCGCCAGCATCGCCAGCATCAGCAGGAACGTCACCACGATGTTGAACAGGCTGCGCGGCTCGCGGGCGCCTTTTGCGATCGTGCCGTACCATCGCCGATTGAAGACGTTATGCGCGATGAGGAGCAGGAACATGGCGGTCCCGGCCACTTCATGCGCGACGTTGCCGAGCCACCAATAGGAAAGGCCGAACAGCAAGAGACCGGCTGCGATGAGGTCGAAAACCAGCCGAGACAGGAAAATCGGGCTCAAACGTCAGATCTCCCCACTCATTCGACGGGCGTGCCGCTGAAGCGGGGAATGCGATAGGCCGTGAAGAGATAGTCGCTGCCCTGCTGGCTGCGATGGCACGACTGACAGCGCGCAGTGTTCTCACTCATGTTGATCGACTTGTCCGGCCAGAACCATTGGAACTGCCAGTCGGCGGTGCGGCGGCTTGCGTCATAGTCCGCGCCCCAATTCTCGCCCTTCTGCATGACGAAGTAGCGATAGAGTTCGCCGTCGCGATGGTCCACCAGCACGAAATGGGTGCCTGCCGGAATCGGTTGCCCGTTCTTGACTGCCTCCATGGCCGCAGGCGTGGTCATGATGTGCTCCATCACATTGCCGCGCCTGACGGTCGTGTAATGAACCAGCTCCTCGAGATTGGGAAACTGGACGCGGTTGGTTTCAGCGCGCACCTGCCATCCGATCGCGGAGACAGCGACGGCGGCCAGGGCGCTTAACGCAAGGGTCGTTGTAATTCGCTTCAAGGGCATGCTCGCTTTTTCGATTGGGTTCGGCAGGCCGCGATGCGAGCGCCCTGGCGTGTGCTTCGGTTCGCGTCGAGATCAGCGTCCGTACTGCTCGTCGGACACCTGCTCCATCCAGTCGACGGTCTTGCCGTCCAGCGCTTCGGAGAAGGCGATATGGCTCATGCCGACAGTAGGGCTCGCGCCATGCCAGTGCTTCACGCCGGGCGGAATCCAGACGGTATCGCCAGGTCGGATCTCCTGTACCGGGCCGCCCCAATGCTGAACGCGACCCACACCCGACGTCACGATGAGCGTTTGGCCCAGCGGATGCGTGTGCCAGGCCGTGCGCGCGCCCGGCTCGAAGGTGACGGTCGCACCGCTAATCCGAGCCTCACCGCTTCCCTTGAAGCGGTCGTCAACCCGGACGGCGCCGGTGAAGTTCTCGGCCGCCCCCGTGGAGGAGGGCTGTGAACCGGCGCGGGTGACGACGACTTCGGTATCTGCATAGGCTGGCGTAGCAAGGGTCATAAGCAGTGCAACTCCGGCAAGGGTTTTCGTCACGAGCGCTGGTCCTTTCGGGCTGGCGTGGTTTCTGAAGGCTGAGATCGGTCAGCCGCCCAAGGTCTGGGTTACGACCGTCAGAGCCCTGGTGGCCTTCCCCCAGCCCGCATAGAAGGCGATGTGCGTCAGGGCCTCCGCGATCTCATCGCGGGTGAGCCCGGCTTGCACGCCGCGGCGCAGATACGGCTCCAGCAGGTCGATGTCGCCGGTGGCGGTAAGGGCGGCGATTGTGACAAGGCTACGGTCACGGACGCTGAGGTCGGACCTGGTCCAAAGGTCGCCGAAAACAACCCGATTGGTAAGATCGGCGAACTTAGGCGCCACAGCTCCAAATTGAGCGGTTACTGCCTCTGCCGCCTCGGCATCCGAAGATGCAGGAGAAAGCCGTTGAAGCTCGGCTTGCAGTGTAGCGAAGTCGATGTTCCGTTCAGTATAGACCCCATCATACACTTCGAGCGCCGAGACCGCATTCGGCCAGCCCGAGTAGATGGCAAGGTGGGTAAGAACGCCCGATGCTTCCATCGGCGTGACGCCATTGTTCAACGCGCGACCGAGATGGCCGCGAAGCTGCGCCGGCTTGTTGGTGGCGATAAGGACCGAGATAACGGCAAGGCTGCGGTCGCGCGGCGAAAGCCCCTCGCCGGGCCATATCTCGCCAAAGAGCACCTCGTCGGTGTACTTGGCCATCCCCGGAACCAGTCTTTGCTGAAGCGGGCCTGAGGGGCGCGCACGCGACTGCTCCGGAGCCGCTTCGGACGCGGCGGGGGTCTCGCTTTGGGCGTTGGCCATGGTGGAAACTCCTCCGGTAAGGACGAGGCTTGCAGCAACGAACAGGTTTCTGGTGAGCTTTTTCAATGCGTCACTCCTCGACGTGGCGGAAAAGGCATGGCGCCCAGGTCGAAACCTGAGCGCCATGTCGCGAGTGGTCAGGAAACGAGGGTCCGGGAGAAGAACGGCGCGAGCTTGCCCATCGCAGCTTCGACATATTCGGGAACCCAATAGGTCCGGATGTGGCTCGCACCCTCGATCTTGAACAGTTCCTTGTCCGTCGTTCCCGTGGCCTTGGAGAAGGCGTCCTCGGTCATGTAAAGGCTGTCGGCCTTGCCCCCGGCGATCATCAGTAACGGCTGGTCGATCAGCGCGATCTCGTCAGTGGCGTCCCAGCGCATCAGGTCGAGCAAGCTGCTCGTGGTGTATTTGAAGGTCGAGCCTTCGTGCGCGTGCGTGCGCCAATAATACTCGTATCCCTCCCGATACATCTCGAACGGCAGCGCAGCGATCTGGGCATCCGTCATGTCGGCGTCGCCGGAATAGAGAATCGTCCCCCCGGCGACTTCCTGGGCGCGGGCGGCCGAAGCCTGCCGCAAGCGCTCCTGAATCGTATCGAGCTGCGAATCCTCGAAGCCGTTACGGCGAACGCGCCCTGAATTGAACATGCTGAGCGTCGCGACCGACTTGAAGCGCTTGTCGCTCTTCGCCGCCGCCAGCGAGTATCCGCCGCCGCCGCAAATGCCGAACAGGCCCAGACGCGCGGTGTCGACGCCCGGATACTGCGTGATGAAGTCTGCCGCGCCGTGAATGTCCTCGATGCGGAATTGGGGCTTGTCCACGCTGCGCGGCTCGCCACCGCTCGCGCCCTGGTAGGAGGCATCCATTGCGATCGTGATAAAGCCCTGTTCCGCCAGGCGCTGGGCATAGAGGCCCGCGGTCTGTTCCTTCACGCCGCCATTCGGGTGGGCGACGACGATCGCGGGATATTTCTTCTGCGGATCGTAGTTCGCCGGAGTGTAGACGTTGGCAGCAATATCCAGGCCGTGGAGCTTGTACGTGACCGGGTGGACATTGACCTTGCCCGCCTCATTTTGCGTGATCGCTCCCCGATAGACGGGGGTAAATCCTTTGATCTTGGTCTCTGCTGCGTTGGCCATTGCTGGAACTCCTATGACTGCACTTGATAGAATGAGCGCGGAGGCTCCAAGGAACTCGCGCCGTCTCTGGTTGATGATTTGATCGCTCATTTCGGTCTCCTTTTCTGTCGCTGCGGATGATGGGCGCGCACGACGTCGCGAGAGGCCGCGCGCGGCGCGTCAGTCCAGCTTCTTCTCAGTGAGGAACTTCGATATCTGGTCCGCGATCTCGATGTTGTTCAGGTCGGACATCAGGAAGTGCGTGCCGCCACGGATACCGATCTCCGGCAGATGCACGAGCTGGGCGTCACCGCCGTGTTTGTTGATGGCGTCCACCCACAGCCTGGCCATCGCCAGCCGCACTCGCCAGTTGTCCTGGCCGCGCTCTGCGGTCGGCTCCGTCGGAAAATTGTCGCCGTAGTAGATGATGATCGGGATGCGGATCAGCTTCTCGAAATCCGCCAGCGGCACTGCCTCCGGCGTCAGCGTGCCGGCAGCGCTTGGCATCGCTGCAGGCAACTCCCCTTCGGGGAAGATGAACCCGCTGCCTGGTTCGAGGGCTACGATCCCCCTGACATTCTGGCTCTTGATCGCTGTCAGCCAGCCGGGTCCGCCAGCCTGCGAATGCGAGAACAGGACACCCGGGCCAGTCTTGTCGAACAGCGCCGCCATGGCGTCCGAGATCACGCCGGCATCGTAAGCGCCGGTATTCGGCGTGACCGAACGGAGGAATTGGTCCAGCGTCTCCGGCTTCCGGTCGAACTGGACGTTGTCGAAGTAGTTCGGCCACTTGCCGATCCGGAATTGATCGAAGAAGAGCTGATCAAATGGCGTCGGCTCGACCGTCATGGCGACGGTGCTATTGCCAGCCCGACCCCGCCTTGGCTGGTCGACGACATAGACGGGGAAGCCACGACGCAGGAAGATCGTCTGGAAACCCTCTCGGCCGTCCGGCGTGGTTTCCCAACTGCGCCCCGATTGGTACGCGCCATGCAGCATGACGATGGGCAGCGGCTTGGGATTCTGCGGGATTTGATAGAAGGCGTAGAGATGATCCCCGTGGAAACTCTGCCCCTCAGAGGTCGGGTTGTTGTTGTTGTAGGTGCCGGGCGTCCTCACAACGGTCCCGCCGACCGCGAAGCTTCCTTGCTCCTGAATGACCAGAGGCTCTGATTTAGCCATCGGATCAGCCATTGCACTCGCGGAGGCAAGCATTGCCACCGCCGCCAACATTGGTGCGACGAACCGTTTGCGTGAACACAAGACGCCTATCCTTCTCGACATTTTGTTTTGTCGAGGAAGATAGAGCAGAACCTATTCCGTGATTAGAGGCCCATATCCGGATGGGTCTTTAAGCGCTGCTTAATAATTCTGGGCGGGATGGTTCGTGGGACGACCGCCGGTCCGGTCGATGCCGCCCTCTGGGAGGCTCCGCGATTATGCTCACACAGCTCCGTGCATCCGACTACGATAGTTTCCTGGTCGCGATCAACCGGGACCGAATCGAGCTTGCTCGCGGCGAGAAGATGGCGAGGCCATTGCGCCTGCAAACCCGCCGATCTCCTGTATTTGCGCGCCACGCTACTACTACTCCCGAATATTGTTGAAGGGGTCTGATTTCGGGCTCTTTTAATCATCCCCGTCCGGGGACCGTCTGAATTGTTCCCAGCCAGAGCGGGGACAAGATGGCGGCGATACATGACAATACAGAAGGGCGCACACGCAGTTCGCGCATGCTGCGCACAGCCCTCGGCGCCGCCATCACGCGGTTCCTGGACGACCCATCCATCATCGAAGTGATGCTGAACCCGGACGGCCGCGTCTGGGTTGATCGCCTCTCCGAAGGTCTTGCCGACACCGGCGAAACGCTCACTCCGGCCGATGGCGAACGCATCGTTCGCCTCGTCGCACACCATGTCGGCGTCGAAGTTCATCCCCGCGCCCCACGCGTCTCGGCCGAGTTGCCGGAAACAGGGGAGCGGTTTGAAGGCTTGTTGCCGCCCGTCGTGCCTGGACCAGCCTTCGCCATCCGCAAGCCGGCCGTCGCGGTGTTCACCCTCGAGGACTACGTGGCGGCGGGCATTATGACCGCCGACCAAGCCGTGACGCTACGCGGAGCCGTCGCGTCCCGCGCCAACATCCTCGTTGCGGGCGGCACCAGCACCGGCAAGACCACGCTGACCAACGCACTGCTCGCCGAGGTGGCGAAGGGCGCTGATCGCGTCGTCATCATCGAGGACACGCGCGAGCTGCAATGCGCCGCGCCGAACCTCGTTGCCATGCGGACGAAGGACGGCGTGGCGACGCTCTCCGATCTTGTCCGCTCGTCGCTGCGCTTGCGCCCCGACCGCATCCCCATCGGCGAGGTGCGCGGGTCAGAAGCCCTCGATCTCCTTAAAGCCTGGGGCACCGGCCACCCCGGCGGCATCGGCACCATCCACGCCGGCACGGGCATCGGCGCGCTGCGCCGCCTCGAGCAGCTCATTCAGGAAGCCGTCGTCACCGTCCCGCGCGCCCTGATCGCCGAGACCATCGACCTTGTCGCCGTCCTGTCCGGCCGCGGCTCCGCGCGCCGGCTCGCCGAACTCGCCCGTGTCGAAGGCCTCGGCGCCGACGGCGACTACCGCATCACCCCCGCCACATCAAACATAGGAGACGACACATGATCCGCACCCTCGCGCGCGGCTGCCACACCATGGCGACCGCCGCCGCCGCTGTTTCCATCAGCGTGCTTTTCACCCAGGCCGCCCACGCCTCCGGCTCGTCGATGCCGTGGGAAGCGCCGTTGCAATCCATCCTCCAATCGATCGAGGGGCCGGTGGCGAAGATCATCGCCGTCATCATCATCATCGTAACCGGCCTCACCCTGGCATTCGGCGACACCTCCGGCGGATTCCGCCGTCTCATCCAGATCGTTTTCGGCCTGTCGATCGCCTTCGCCGCATCGAGCTTCTTCCTGTCCTTCTTCTCGTTCGGCGGCGGGGCGGTGATCTGATGACTGCCGGTCTCGAACAGCTCGCCGAGGTGCCGGGCTTCACGGTTCCCGTCCACAGGGCGCTGACCGAGCACATCATGCTCGGCGGCGCCCCGCGCTCGATCGCGATCATGAACGGCACGCTGGCCGGTGCCGTGGGCCTCGGCCTGCGCCTCTGGCTGGTCGGCCTCGCCATTTGGGCGATCGGCCACTTCGTCGCGGTCTGGGCGGCCAAGCGCGACCCGCTCTTCGTCGAGGTGGGGCGCAGGCACCTGCGCATTCCCGGCCATCTGTCCGTCTGACGGAGTCATCGCGATGATGAACCTCGCCGAATACCGCCGCACCGGCACGCGCCTTGCCGACTACCTGCCTTGGGTGGCCCTCGTCGAAGAAGGTGTCGTCCTCAACAAGGACGGCTCGTTCCAACGCACCGCACGCTTCCGTGGACCTGATCTCGATTCCGCCGTCGCCGCCGAGCTGGTGGCTGTCGCTGGCCGCCTCAACAACGCCTTTCGTCGCCTTGGCTCCGGCTGGGCGATCTTCGTGGAGGCGCAACGCTACGAGGCCTCGCACTATCCATCGGATTTCTTTCCGGACGCGGCGTCCGCGCTGCTCGACGCCGAACGCAAGGCCGATTTCGAAGAAGCGGGCAGCCATTTCGTATCGAGCTACTTCCTCACAATCGCCTATCTGCCACCGGCCGAGGACGCCGCACGTACCGAAGCCTGGCTTTACGAGGGGCGCGAACACAGCGGCGTCGATCCGCATGAAGTTCTCAAGACTTTCATGGACCGCACCGATCGCGTCGTGGGGCTGCTTGACGGCTTCATGCCCGAATGCGCGTGGCTCGATAGCGCCGAGACGCTGACCTACCTGCATTCAACGGTCTCGACGAAGCGCCATCGCGTCCGTGTCCCCGAAACCCCGATCTACCTCGACGCGCTGCTCGCCGATCAATCCCTGACCGGCGGGCTCGAACCACGCCTCGGCGTGTCTCACCTGCGCGTCCTGACCATCGTGGGATTTCCGACCGCGACCACGCCTGGCATCCTCGACGACCTCAACCGTCTTGCCTTTCCTTATCGCTGGTCGACCCGCGCGATCCTGCTCGACAAGACCGACGCCACCAAGCTGCTGACCAAGATCCGCCGCCAGTGGTTCGCCAAGCGCAAGTCGATCGCGGCGATCCTCAAGGAAGTGATGACCAACGAAGCCTCCGCGCTCGTTGATACCGATGCCGCCAACAAGGCGGCGGACGCTGATCTCGCCCTCCAGGAGCTGGGCGCCGACTTCGCCGGTCAGACCTATGTCACCGCGACCATCACCGTCTGGGACGATGATCCGCGCCTCGCCAGCGAAAAGCTGCGGCTCGTCGAGAAGGTCATCCAGGGCCGCGACTTCACCTGCATGACCGAAACCATCAACGCCGTCGATGCCTGGCTCGGCACACTGCCGGGCCATGTCTACGCCAATGTGCGTCAGCCTCCGATATCGACGCTCAATCTCGCTCACATCATTCCGCTCTCGGCGGTGTGGGCGGGACCGGAACGGGACGAGCATTTTGCAGGGCCCCCACTGCTCTTCGGCAAGACCGAAGGCTCGACCCCGTTCCGGCTTTCCCTTCATGTCGGCGATGTGGGCCACACCCTCGTCGTCGGTCCGACCGGCGCCGGCAAGTCCGTCCTGCTGGCCATCATGGCCTTGCAGTTCCGTCGCTACGCCGGCTCCCAGGTCTTCGCCTTCGACTTCGGCGGCTCCATCCGGACCGCCGCCCTCGCGACGGGCGGTGACTGGCACGATCTGGGCGGCAACCTGTCCGAAGGCCTCGACTCCTCGGTTTCGCTACAGCCGCTTGCCCGCGTTCACGATACACCCGAACGCGCCTGGGCTGCCGACTGGCTGGTCTCCATCCTGACCCGTGAAGGCGTGACGATCACGCCCGAAGTCAAGGAACATGTCTGGTCGGCGCTGACCTCTCTCGCGTCAGCCCCTGTCGAAGAACGGACGATCACCGGCCTCACGGTCCTTCTACAATCCAACGACCTGAAGCAGGCGCTGCGTCCGTATTGCGTCGGCGGTCCCTACGGTCGTTTGCTGGATGCGGAAATCGAGCGTCTCGGCTCGGCCTCGGTGCAGGCCTTCGAGATCGAGGGCCTGGTCGGGACCGGCGCTGCCCCGGCCGTTCTCTCCTATCTCTTTCACCGCATCGGAGACCGCCTCGACGGCTCGCCGACCATGCTCATCATCGATGAGGGCTGGCTGGCGCTCGACGACGATGCCTTCGCTGGCCAGCTCCGCGAATGGCTGAAGACGCTGCGCAAAAAGAACGCCAGCGTCATCTTCGCCACCCAGTCGCTGTCCGACATCGACAACAGCGGCATCGCCCCCGCGATCATCGAGAGCTGTCCGACACGGCTGCTGTTGCCGAACGAGCGCGCGATCGAACCGCAGATCACGGCGATCTACCGCCGATTTGGTCTCAATGACAGACAGATTGAGATCTTGGCCAGGGCGGCGCCCAAGCGCGACTACTACTGCCAGAGCCGCAGGGGAAACCGCCTCTTCGAGTTGGGCCTGTCCGAAGTCGGCCTCGCGCTCGCGGCCGCGTCTTCCAAGACCGACCAGGCGCTGATCGCCCGCACCGTCGCCGAGCACGGCCACGACGGCTTCCTGGCCGCCTGGCTGCGCCAGCGCGGCGCCGAATGGGCCGCGGACCTCATCCCCGATCTCACCAACCTCATCCCCCAGCAGCCCGAGAAGGAGGCTTGACTATGAAGACCTTTCGTTCCCCCCGGCGCGCGCTCATGCTCGCGGCGACCATGCTGGCGACGCCGCTCGCGGTCTCGCCCATGCTCTCGACCCCGGCCGCCGCGCAGTGGGTGGTCTATGACCCCACCAACTACGCCCAGAATGTCCTGACGGCAGCGCGTTCGCTCGAACAGATCAACAATCAGATTCGTTCGCTGCAGAACGAAGCGCAGGGCCTCATCAACCAGGCGCGCAATCTCGCCAGCCTGCCGTACTCGTCGCTCCAGCAACTCCAGCAAAACGTCCAACGCACGCAGCAGCTCCTGCGGCAGGCACAGAACATCGCCTACGACGTCCAGAACATCGACCAGATGTTTCAGCAGCAATACGGGAAGGCCTCGCTCACCGCGTCCGACGCCGAGCTCGTCAACGGCGCACGCTCCCGTTGGCAGAACACGGTGGGCGGACTTCAGGACGCCATGCGGGTGCAGGCAGGCGTGGTCGGCAATATCGACACCAACCGCGCGCAGATGTCGGCGTTGGTCGATCAGAGTCAGGGCGCGACCGGCGCGCTGCAGGCGACGCAGGCCGGCAACCAACTTCTCGCGCTCCTCGCCCAGCAGCTCGCCGATCTCACCGCAGTCGGCGCCGCCAACGGCCGCGCCCAAGCCCTCACCGAGGCCGAACGTGCGGCGGCCGCGGAGCAGGGCCGTGAACAGCGCCGCCGATTCCTCACGCCCGGCTCCGGCTACCAGCCGGGCAACGCCCAGATGTTCGGTAACGGAAACTGAGGACCCCATCATGGACGGCAAGATGCTGGCCCGGTTGGGCGCTGTCGTCTTCGTCGCCGTCGCCATCACGGCGACGGCGATCGAGATGACCAGGACGGAGCGCACGCCGGAGCCCAATCCGGTGCGCCTCGTCGAACCTGTGCGCGATCCCCTTCGCGACGGCCAACGTCGATGCCAGCAGCTCGGTCAGGCCGCGGCCAGCGATCCCGACTGCATGCGCGTCTGGGCCGAAACCCGCGACCGTTTCCTCGGCCGACCGGCAGCTCCTGCCTCTCCGTCAGCAGAAGGACGCTGAACCATGGGCGGCGCCGGCGTCATCGACAATTTCCTCGAGGTCTTCACCTCCTACATCAACAGCGGCTTCGGACTGCTCGGCGGCGAAGTGGCGTTCATCGCCACCACCCTGATCGTCATCGATGTCACGCTCGCGGCGCTGTTCTGGTCGTGGAGCGCCGACGACGACATCATTGCGAGACTGGTCAAGAAAACGCTGTTCGTCGGGATCTTCGCCTACCTCATCGGCAACTGGAACAATCTCGCTAAGATCATTTTCGACTCTTTCGCCGGGCTCGGCCTCAAAGCCTCCGGCACCGGCTTCACCGCACAGGATCTCATGCGGCCCGGCAAGGTCGCGCAGACGGGCCTCGATGCGGCGCGGCCGCTGCTGGAATCCATCTCCGACCTGATGGGTTGGATCAGCTTCTTCGAGAATTTCATCCAGATCGCCTGCCTGCTCTTCGCCTGGGCGCTGGTGATCCTCGCCTTCTTCATCCTCGCCATCCAGCTCTTCGTCACGCTGATCGAATTCAAACTGACGACGCTCGCTGGTTTCGTCCTCATTCCCTTTGGTCTCTTTGGCAAGACCGCATTCATGGCCGAACGCGTTCTCGGCAACGTCGTATCGAGCGGTATCAAGGTTCTCGTTCTTGCCGTCATCGTCGGCATCGGCTCGACCCTGTTCAGCCGCTTTACGGCAGGTTTCGGCGGCGCGACGCCGACCATCGACGACGCCATGGCCGTCGTCCTCGCGGCTCTTTCCCTTCTCGGCCTTGGCATCTTCGGCCCGGGGATAGCGGCAGGCCTCGTCAGTGGCGGGCCTCAGCTCGGAGCCGGCGCTGTCGTTGGAACGGGTCTTGCCGTCGGCGGCGCGGCGCTCGCCGCCGGAGGCGCCGCTGGTCTTGCCGTGAAGGGAGGCGCGGCCGCCATGTCGGGCGGAGCCGCCGCGATGCGTGGCGGCGCATCGGCTGCCGGTGGCGCAGCCGCCGCCTACAGCCTCGGCTCGCTCGGTCAGTCTGGCGCCGCAGGAGTCGCCTCGGGCCTCGGTGGTGTCGCCCGCGCCGCCGGGGCTGCAACGGTCTCGCCGCTGAAGCGCGCTACCTCGCGCGCCGCCGAAAGCATGAAGTCCAGCTTCTCCGATGGCGCGAAGGCGGGCTTCGGCGCCACCGGCGGCACATCGACGATGGGCACCATCGGCGGCTCGGCCGACGCGTCCGGTTCTTCTCCCGCCTCGGCGGCTCGAGACGGCCCGCCGGATTGGGCCAAGCGCATGCAGCGCCATCGCTCTCTCGGACACGGCGCCACCCTCGCAGCACACGCCGTTCGCTCAGGCGACAGCCACGGCGGGGGCTCCTCCATCAATCTTTCTGAAAGTGACCGCTCATGAGCTTTTTCAAGCGACCCGCCGCCCACTATGGCAAGACACCCGAACCCGTCACGCCCTATCAGAAGGCCGCGCAAGTCTGGGACGAGCGCATCGGCTCGGCCCGTGTCCAGGCCAAGAACTGGCGCTATATGGCCTTCGGGTCACTGATCCTCTCGGCCGGATTTGCCGCCGCATTGGTTTGGCAGTCTGCCCGCGGAACGGTCGTGCCGTGGGTCGTTCAGGTCGACCGCCTGGGCCAGGCCCAATCCGTCGCGCCCGCGACTGCCGACTATCGCCCTACCGATCCGCAGATCGCCTGGCATCTTGGTCGCTTCATCGAGCAGGTCCGCTCCATTCCGGCCGACGCAATCATCGTCCGGCAGAACTGGCTGCGAGCTTATGAATGGACGACCGATCGCGGCGCGGCAGCCCTCAACGACTACGCCCGCGCCAACGACCCCTTCACCAAAGTTGGCCGACGCCAAGTCGCCGTCGAGGTCTCCAGCGTCATCCGCGCATCTCCGGATTCGTTCCGCGTCGCCTGGACGGAGAAGCACTACGAGAATGGCCAGCTTGCCGTGACCGAACGCTGGACCGCGATCCTGACGATCGTGATCCAGACGCCGCGGGACGCCGATCGCCTGCGCGCCAATCCGCTGGGGATTTATGTCAACGCAATTTCCTGGTCGCGGGAGATGACCCCATGAACCCGTCTTTCCGCAGGTCCGAATTCCCTGCTTTCCGTAAATCCGCCTTTGCGGCTGTGCTGCTTTCCGCAACCGTCCTCGCGGGTTGCGCCACGGCGCCAAGACCCCCGCAGATCAGCTATGACAGCAGTGTTCCGCCACTTCCGGCCGTGCCGGTCGTCGTCACGGATCAGCGCCCACGTCCGTTGCATACGCCTCCGGCCTGGACCCCTGCCAGGGGCGGCAGTTCCGCCAACACGCCGACCGGCCGCGTCGAGAACGCCAACGCCGCGGCGCGCGTCCAGCCACGGCGGGAGGGCTATTACAACTCCATCCAGATCTATCCTTGGAGCGAAGGAGCCCTCTATCAGGTCTATGCCGCGCCCGGGCAGATCACGAACATCGCGCTCGAGCCGGGTGAAAGCCTCACCGGCGCAGGTCCCATCGCCGCCGGTGATACGGCCCGCTGGATTATTGGCGACACCGAGAGCGGTTCGGGTGTGACCCGTCGCGTCCATGTGCTCGTGAAGCCGAGCAGGACCGACATCACGACCAATCTCGTCATCACGACCGATAGGCGCGTCTACATGATCGAGCTGCGCGCGGGCACGAACCCCTACATGCCCGCCGTGGCATGGGCCTATCCCGAGCCTCCAGCCAGCCAACGCGCGAACGTGCCGGCGACGCCCGTCATTCCTGCCGTGGCTGCGCGCAACTATCGCTATGGCCTGACAGGCGACACGCCGCCTTGGCGTCCGGTCTCGATCTACGACGATGGACGACGCGTCTACGTCGAATTCCCGCGCGGCATCGTCCAAGGCGAGATGCCGCCGATCTTCGTCATCGGCTCCGACGGCGAACCGCAAATCGTCAACAGCCGAATCTACCAGAACATCCTGATCGTCGACCGCATCTTCGGCGCAGCCGAACTGCGCCTTGGAAGCGGCGATCGTCAGCAGACCGTCAGGATCGTCCGTACTGACGGGAGGCCCGCATCATGATCGACAACGACACCAACAACCAACAGCCGGAGAATCTCTCGGCGGCGCCGGCCGAGTCCGGCGCGCCTATGCGCCTGCGCGCCGAGCCGCCCCGCGTCACACGCCTGTCCCGTAAGGTCCTGGCGACCGCGAGCGTCGTCGTCAGCATCGGCATTGGCGGCGCGCTTATCTATGCGCTTCAGACAAGGGATGGCGGCGGCAGCAACGAGGAACTCTACTCGACTGAGAACCGTTCGACGGCCGATGGTCTGGCCGGGCTGCCCCGCGACTACACCGGCCCGGTTCTCGGGCCGGCGCTGCCTGGCGATCTTGGACGCCCAATCCTCGACGCGCAGAATCGCGGCCAACCGGTCGTTGCTCCCACGATGGCCGCGCCGCAGGTCGATCCGGAAGAGCAGCGTCGTCTCGCGGAGATCGAAGCGGCTCGCACCAGCCGAGTCTTCTTCCAGAATGGTCCTACCGCGGCTACCGCCCCCGCAGGCCTCGACACACCCGGTCTGCCGGGCCTCGGCGCCGGCGCGCAGCCGGGCGTCGCCACCGCCCAGGATCGTCAACTGGCCTTCCTCAACGCACCTGTTGACCGGCGCACGGTAGCAGGCGACCGGGTCATGGCGCCGGCATCACCCTATGTCCTTCAAGCCGGATCGGTTATCTCTGCCGCGCTCATCACCGGCATCCGGTCCGACCTCCCTGGGCAGATCACGGCCCAAGTGACCGAGAATATCTACGATAGCCCGACTGGTCGCATCCTCATCGTGCCGCAGGGCACACGACTCGTCGGCCAGTATGACAACAGCGTTCAATTCGGCCAGAAGCGCGTCCTGCTCGTCTGGAGCCGCCTGATCTTCCCCAATGGACGATCCATCGTCCTCGAACGCCAGCCCGGAGCTGATCCGCAGGGCTATGCCGGTCTGCAGGACGGCGTGGACTATCACTGGTGGGATCTCGCCAAGGCCGCCGGCCTCTCGACCTTGCTGGCCGTCGGCGCGGAACTCGCGGTCAGCGACGAAGACCGCCTCATGCGCGCAATTCGTGATGGCGGCCAGGACACCATCAACGACGCCGGCCAGCAGATCGTCCGTCGACAACTCCAAGTGACGCCGACTCTGACGATCCGGCCCGGCTTTCCGGTGCGCGTCATCGTCACCCGCGATCTCGTCCTCGAACCTTATGGAGGCTGATATGAGTAAATTGAAGCTCGGTCCGATCGTCGACGAGAAGCCCGTTAGGACGACCGTGGAGTTGCCGGCGGCGCTGCATCGCGACCTGGTCGCCTACGCCGATGTACTGGCCCGTGAAACGGGCCAGCCGGTCAGGGAGCCGATGAAGCTGATTGTCCCAATGCTGGAACGCTTCATTGCAACCGATCGCGGCTTTGCGAAGGCCCGGCGCTCACGTCAATCTGCGACACGGGGCGCGTGACGACGTCTGCGTCGCGCAGGCTGGACATTGAACGCGCCAGGTCAAGAAGCTGCCTGAGGGCTGGATTGTCGTCTTCAGAGACCACACGGCGCTGAAGGGCAGAACCTCACCGATGATCGGCCGATACGCGACACCTGGAAAGAGCGCCGCCGTCATCGCCTCGCTGACGACCGTCAACCCCCGATTCAACGCCACGAGCGGCAGAAGATTTTCCCTGCCGATGTGATGCACGCGAATCTGAGGATGATAGCCGAACGCAGCGAGGCGCTGCACCAGATAGTCATGAATCTCCTGACCGGGTCCGGCCTCGTTGATGATGAAGCTTTCTTCGGAAAGGTGCGCCCATTCTATCTCGTCGCGCCCAGCCAACAGGTGATCTGTGGGAAGCACGGCAAACACACGTTCCGACCAAAGCGGGAGCATTTCGCAATCCTGCCAGGTGCGCTCACCCGTCAAGAAGGCGGCATCCAGTTGCATTCGACGAATAGCCGCGACCTGATCCGCCGGATTGTCCTCGATCAGATCGACCTGCACCTTGGGATGGAGATCAGCATAGCGGCCGAGCAGTTCCGCGAGAAAGCCCGAGGCGATCGAAGAAAAAATCCCGATCCTGACGCGGCCAAACTCCGAGCGCTTGATAGAGGCGATTTCCTCGGCGCCATCCCCGAAGTTTCGCAGGATTTGACGTGCTCGCCGAAGGAACCGTTGGCCCGCGAACGTCAGGCAAACGCCTCCGCTATGACGAAGAAACAATGGGGTGCCCAGCCGATGTTCGAGATCTCGAATGCGGCGGCTGATTGCTGAGTGCTGAATCCCTGTGTCGGCGCTGGCTTTACGGAAGCTGCCATGTTCCGCCGCGGCCACGAAATAGCGCAGATGTCGAAGCTCGATGGCGTGGGTTCTTTCCACGGCCATCGTTACACACTCAACCAAACTTCGTCTCGCGCGACGGGCGCGCCAAGCCCTGCGAATCGCCTCGTCGGTTGGTCAAACCCGTCTCGCATCGACAGCGCCCGTCGAAAGTCCGGTTTTTTGGACACGCGCCGTCGCATAGCCGTTTCCCCCGGCTACTGAGTCTTCGCGCTTCCCCGCCGAGGAAAGTCCTCGTTCGGCGGAAGACCGCTCGTTTGTTGGCAGCGCTGATATCGTTCCGACATCGCGGTCATTGTCGTGCTCCGCATCCTTACAAATCCGGTCGGACCATCAGCCAAATCCGCCCACCGATAATTTTTACAACCCGCGAACCATTTAGATTAGCGGGTATAAAATACATGTGGTTTTAAGTTCACCTCAACAATAACGAACTCCATGGTCGGCGCGGAGCGCTAGGCCCATCGCATGTCGCTCTACTCGAGGCCACGTAGCTTCCGCGCTCGCGCCGCAGCGAAAGCGCCTCGACCTTCGCAATCGCAATTCGTCGAGAAGGCACGCCGAGCATCACGAGCTTCATGGCTTGGCCCTCTGTGAAGGCTCCTGATCGGCCATGGGGATGCGGTACACTTTGGCGGCGGTGCCGTGAAACAGCGCGGCCTTCTCATCTGCCGAGGCTGCCTGCGCGATCGCCTTGAGCGCATTCCAAAGCGGGACGAAACCCGCCGACCGTCCATCAGGCGGATAATTGCTTTCCATCATGCAGCGGTTAGGGCCAAACGCCTCAATTGTGACTTCTACATAGGGTCGCCAGGCTGCCGCCAGTTCCCGGTAGCCGACGGGGTCTCGACGTTCCTCGAATTGAAAGCCCCAGAAGGGCATGCCCAGGCCGCCCACCTTGCAGTAGATGTTCGGGCGCCGGCCGGCCTCGATCATCAGATGCCTATACTCTCGGAAAATCTGTTCCCGCGCCGATGCATCCAAGTCCATCGCCATTGCATGACCGCAGTGGTTCAGCACGATCGTCGTGTCGGGAAATGCATCCGCTAAGTCGATCACGTCCGGCAACTGATGATGGAATATCGCCGCGTCGAAGCTCAGCGCTCGCTTGGCAAGATGGGCAAAGGCAGGGCGGAAGCCCGGGCTTTTCATCACTCCGGTTGGTGGCCGGGTTGGAATAAAGCGGTAAGGTGCCCGTGAGGGGTGCTCGATGGTAACTTGCCGCACGCCCCGAAACCGATCGGGCGCGCGTTCCAATGCACGGTCAAGCAACGCGGCCACCTCGTCTCCAAGCCGCAGATCGGCGTGACCTACGATGGCGGCGCACACGCGGCAGCCGTAGCGGCCGCTGTCGCACATCGCGCCGATGCCATTGGCAAATTCGATTTCGCCCAAGGGCCTTAAAACTTCGGGGCCATCGGTTCGCGCGAAGGCCGAGGTCTCCACATACACTGAGGCGATCACACGATGTCCGGCGCGCGTGTCCGTCAGATAGTCGTCGATCATGTAACGTAGGCCGGGACGGTCGAACAGGTGATGGTGCGCGTCGATGATTGGAAGGTCCGGCTCCAGAATTGGTTCATCCCGTCCAGCCTGTATCTGACGATAGTCGTCGGACGACAGCGTTTGGGCGCGAGCCACAGAGAGCGCCGCGGGAGTCGTGATTGCCGCTGCCAGCAAATCTCTGCGATTCATCTGAAGACACCTCGGCTGCTCATCGGGCCAGCGACAGCCGCAGTAATCGGTCATTTGAAGGGCCTTCCGCCCTTGGCGAACGATTGGTCGTGATCACGTATAGATCGCGTCCTACCGGCAACACGTCCCGGATACGGTCGCCGGAGCTGAACACCAGCTTGAGCGCCTTGGCGCGTTCGTCCACGACAAAAAGCCCTCGTGCCCCGAGCGCCGCGACCAGCAGTTCGTTGTCCAAGAACGCTGCGCCTGCTGGAGCCCAGGTGCTGCGGCCAGATTCAATCCACGCCGGCTCCATCCCATCTCGCTGCTCAGCGCCTTGCGCTAATGGCCAGCCGTAGTTCCCTCCCGGTTTGATCCGATTGATCTCGTCATGCCCGGCCTCGCCATGTTCGACCACCACCAACTCGCCAGCCGGATTCCACGCCAACCCCTGCGGATTACGGTGCCCATAGGAATAGACCAGCGAGCCAGGGAAGGGATTGTCCTGCGGTGCCTGACCGTCCAGCGTCATGCGCAGCACCTTGCCAGCGAGGTTAGCCGGATCTTGCGGCCAGTCGCGGTTGGCCGTCCAACCGGTAGTCACATAAAGATGCCCGTCCGGGCCGATGGCGATGGCTCCGCCATTGTAGAGCCGGTGCCCCGGAATGCCGGCCAGCAGCACGCGCGTTTCGCGCCAGGCGTTGTCGTCGAACCGCGCCTGGATGACCTTATTGGTCAGGCCGGTGCCAGAACGGTACGAATGATAGAAGTAGGCGACACCGCTTTGCGAGAAGTCGCGGGACAGCGCCATGCCCAGCAGCCCGCCGCCTCCTTCGTTCACGATGGGGTCGGAAGTCTGGAGCGTATGGCGCTGCTGCCGGCCATTCTCGATCACCACGATATTGCCGGCTTTCTCGGTCAGCAGAAGGCGGTCGCCGGTACGCGCGATGTCCCAGGGATAGTCCAGATCGTCGCTCACTACTTGCATCGACCAGTCGCGGGGCGTCGTGTCCTGGATGCGGACGGAGCCGGCCGAGTCTTGAGCCAGGACCGCCGGAGCCGCACATACTGTCGACAGCGCCTGGATGCACAAGGCGATGAGCAGTGACCTCATGTCAGTGGCTCCCTGCCATACGTTGCTACAGGTACTTGCCGAAGAACTCGGCCATCTTGTCCACGGCAGGCGTCACGTACTGAGGTTTGTCGTAGAGGTCGAAGTGCGAGGCGCCAGGGATGATCAGCAGTTCCTTGGGCTGTTGGGCCTTGGCATACGCGGCTTCGCTGAACCTGCGCGTCTCGGCTCGCTCGCCCGCAATCAGCAGCACCGGCCGCGGCGAAATCAGCTCCATATGCTCCAGCGGGTAGTACGCGATGTGCAGGCCAGGACTTGTGACGACGAAGCGGTTGCGGGCGTTCGGATGCGCGCCGCGCGGAGTCAGGTAGTAATCCACCGCCTCACGAGTGAAGTTGTCGGTACTGGCATTCACCTGGTCTCGTGATGGGAGCAGTTGCTGCACCAGCAGGGGGGCGCCGGCCGCTTCCTTGTTCAGTTGTTCAGCGACGCCCTGCAGCAGCTTCTGGCGGTCCTCGGCCGATACGGGCGCGCCATCAATGCCGGTGCGGGTCGCTTCGCCGATGTCGTAGGCGACCACGCCGGCCACCGCTTTCACGCGCAGATCGGTCTGGGCCTCGTGCAGCGTATAGCCGCCGCCTGCGCACACACCAACGGCGCCGATGCGGTTCGCATCGACCTGCGGCAGGCTGGCCAGATACCCCACGGCGCTGCGGATATCCTGCACGCGGTCGGCTGGATCTTCCAGATCATGGGGCTCGCCGCCGCTCTCGCCATAATGCGAGGCGTCAAACGCGAGCGTGATGAAACCGCGCTGCGCCAGTTGCTGAGCATAGAGGCCGGAGGTCTGCTCCTTTACACCGCCCCACGGGTGGGCAACGACGATCGCGGGATATTTGCGGCTGCTGTCGTAATCGGGCGGCAGATAGAGATTGCCGGCCATCCGCACATCGCCATTGCTGAATGTGACGGGCTGCGATCCAACCGTGTTGATGCCCTGCGCCACACCCGGCGGATTCGGGACCTGGGCGAATGCAGGCGACGCCATCAGCATCGCCGCACCGATCAATGAACTTTTTAGAATAGACATGGCGCTTCCTTCAGCCCTCTTGCTGGATGCGGCGATCATCATTCGTCCTCCACGGGGACGATTTTCACGCATGCGGCGCGCGCACGAGCGCTGACCAAGGGTTCCAGATATTGGCTGCCACGATACTTCGTCCGATAAGCCTCATCGATGCGGTCGAGGATCTCTCCCTCGACAAGCTCGAAGCGAACCTCTCGCACCATCCCGGCGGCGTGTATCCGGCCCCCGCGTTCGCGCGAGGCCGCCTGATACCAGCGCGAAGCGCGGCCGTTATAGGCGCGCACATAGAGCGCTCCGTCGACGGCGACGCACCAGATCCAGGTGGGGGTGCCATAGGTAACGCCATCGTCGCGAAGCGGCGCAATCTTGAGATCGTCGGCTTCGACGATCTTCGCCAGTTCATCTGAAGACCAAGCCACACCAATTGTCCTTCGAGATTCTGACAGGGGCTACTCGGGTAAGCGTCCTACCCGCCCTCGACCTGCCTCTGCTGCGAAGCCGGATAGCGATCGCCGACGATCCGAACGCGAGAGACGTTGCTTTCCAGCTCCTGAACCTCTGCGGGAGTCAGCGTCAGATCCGCGGTACGGATGTTTTCGTCGAGGTGGGCGAGCTTCGTCGTGCCTGGGATCGGCACGATCCACGGCTGCTTGGCCATCATCCACGCGAGAGCAACCTGCGCTGATGTCATGCCGCGGGTCCGCCCGAAGGCGTTCAGCACCTCGACGATCGCAAGGTTGGCCCGGATCGCTTCGGGAGTGAAGCGCGGCAACGTATTACGATTGTCGTTCCCCGAGTCGAAGCGGGTGTATTCGGTGATGCCGCCACCGAGGAATCCCCGATTGAGCGGGCTGTAGGGCACAAAGCCGATTCCCAGTTCCTGCAGCACCGGGAACACTTCCTTCTCCTGCTCGCGCCACATCAAATGATATTCGCTCTGCACGGCGGTGACGGGCTGAACGGCGTGAGCGCGGCGGATCGTCTGCGCCCCGACCTCACACAGACCGAAGCGCTTCACCTTGCCCTCGCGGATCAGATCGCGGACCGTTCCCGCAACATCTTCGATCGGCACCGCGGGGTCGAGACGATGCTGGTAGAAGAGATCGATGGCGTCGACCCGAAGCCGCTGGAGCGATTCTTCGGCAACGCGACGGATGTTCGCGGGGCTGCTGTCCAGCTCTCCCTCGAAATATTTTCCGTCGACGATGCGGTGTCCGAACTTGGTCGTGACGCTTACGCGATCGCGGTAGGGATAAAGGCCCTCCCCGGCGAGTTCCTCGTTGATGAGCGGCCCATAGACCTGCGCAGTGTCGAAAAGGGTCACGCCTCTTTCGGCGGCTTGGTGCAGGAGCGCGATCAACTCCGCGCGGTCCGGATGCGGTCCGCGATTATAGTTCATCCCCATCACGCCGAAACCGAGCGCGGATACCTCCATGCTATACTGTCCGGTGCCGAGCGTGCGGCGGCGGGTCAGGATGGGCAGACTCATTTCACCTGTCGATCGGGCCCCAGGGGCGGACGCCTGTCCCGCGCTGACGGCGCCTGCCGCTGCCGAGACGGAGGGAGAAGCGCACATCAGCGCCCCCACGGTTGCGCCCGCGGACAAGAAGCCGCGGCGGCTCGATAGCTGTGCACTGGACATGACCTTTCCTTTCTTTTGATCTCAAGATGCAAGTGGCGTCGGATTAACTCCGACGGCCTGCGGCAAAGTCGATCAGCAGGTATTTTACGGAATAGATGGCGCCCCCAATAGACAGCTCGCATTGCATGCGGCGATGAGCAGGATTCAAGACCGGCGCATTGTGCTCTGCCGTTCGCAAGCGGTTGGGGCCAAAGCCGGCGCTCGCTATGATAAAGGTCCGTTCATCGCGCCAGCGGGTGGGCCCGTTCCCGCATCATGAGCAGAGACCAACACGGCGTTGAGCTACACGCATCAACTGAACGGTACGCAAATGCGTTATGGTCTTAGATAGATCAGCGCAGCCCTTGCGCCCGGTAGTATATTGAATGGTGAATGCTTATGACCGGAAATATTGAAAAACCAATCACCTTCACCGTCGCTGTGCTGATTGCGCTAGCGGGTTCGACGGCGGTCGCGCAGCAAAATCGCGCCCCATCCCAAGAGGTGATCCGCGCTGAATCCAAGCCGGCTGGTCCAGGCCCAGCCGGGCGCTTCACCGGCGACGTCAGCGTTCGGCCCATCGTCGACCCCCAATCTCCGGGGCGCACCTCTTTGGGGGAGGTCGCGTTTCAGCCGGGGGCGCGCAGCAACTGGCATACCCATCCCGCTGGCCAGATCCTTGTCGTCACCGAGGGCTGCGGTTGGACGCAAGAGGAAGGCGGTCCCGTAACCCGCATCTGCAAGGGGGATACAATATACGCGCCGTCCGGGGTCAAACATTGGCACGGGGCTACGGCGACCACCGCAATGACGCACCTGGCAATTACCGAGACCGTCGATGGATCCAATGTGGACTGGATGGAGCCCGTCAGCGATGCGCAATATCGAGCCAGCCAGTGAGAGCGGTCTTTGGCATTGAACCCATGAAGGCAAATCGGCAAGGTTCGTGCCATGCTTCCTAACCGATCGGATCTTGCAGACTTTGCTTATTTCCTCGCTATTGCGAGGCATCGCAACTTCCGTCGGGCGGGGCTGGAGATCGGCGTCAGCGCATCCGCGCTCAGCCATTCGCTCAAGGGATTGGAAGACCGGCTCGGCGTTCGTCTCGTCAATCGAACCAACCGAAGCGTCACCCTTACGGCCGCCGGAGAAGAGTTGCAGGCCGCGATCGCCGGGCCATTTGACGAGATCGGCGAAGCCGCCGAGCGCCTTAATCGCTTCCGCGACGCCCCGATGGGACGCGTCCGGCTGAACGTGCCGAGCGACGCAGCCAGCCTCCTGCTCGGGCCGGTGTTGCCAAGCTTCGTGGATCGCTATCCGGACGTAGAAATCGACATCGCCGTCACCAATCAGATGATCGACGTGATCGACAGCGGTTTCGACGCGGGCATCCGCTTCGGCGGCACCGTTCCCGAAGACATGATCACCCAACGCCTTTCGGCGGACATTCGGTGGATCGTGGCGGGATCGCCCGATTATCTCGACCGCTTTGGAACTCCGTCGCATCCGGAAGATTTGCTCGAGCACCGTTGCCTTCGCTTCCGTATCGGAGACGACAGTGTCTATCGCTGGGAATTTGAACGAGAAGGCGAAACACTGGAGATCACGCCGACGGGTTCGCTGCTGCTGGACGATAGCCGGATCATCGTCAGCCTGCTCTTGGGCGGCGCCGGCCTGATGTATGGTCCCGAACCCTTGCTTGCGCCCCTGGTCGAGGAGGGCAAGGCCAGGTTCGTGCTTGAGGACTGGGCTTCGCCGGGAACCGGTTTCTACATGTACTATTCGAGCAGACGACAGCTTCCCACGGGGCTGAGATTGCTGATCGACCATATTCGCGAGATGAAGCCTCTCGGCCTCTAGGCCATCGCTCCCAATGATGAGCGACGCGCAACATCGCATCAAATACAACCCGGCTAATCCGGGCCGCTCCTAATTGCTAATTGAGGTCAGCAGCATCGGTTGCTGCTCACGAATAGCAAAAGGATCTTCGCTCATGGCCATCAAAGCCTATGGCGCGACGGCCGGCGACAGGCCGCTGGAACCGATGAACATCGAGCGTCGCCAGCCTGGAGCGCACGACGTGGTCATAGACATTCTCTATTGCGGCGTCTGTCATTCCGACCTGCACCAGGTCCGCAGCGAATGGGCCGGGACGCTCTACCCCTGCATCCCTGGACACGAGATCGTCGGACATGTCGCCGCGGTCGGTGAAGAGGTGAGCCGTTTTGCGATCGGCGACACGGTCGGCGTCGGCTGCATGGTCGATAGCTGCCAGCATTGCCATCCTTGCGAGCAGGGCCTGGAGCAATTCTGTGAGAACGGCACGACCTTCACCTACAACAGTCCTATTTCCGATCCGCCCGGTCACACCCTCGGAGGTTATTCGCAGAAGATCGTGGTCGATGACACGTTCGTGCTTAAAGTCCGTCATTCCAAGGAACAATTGGCTGCCGTGGCACCCCTGCTTTGCGCCGGCATCACAACCTGGTCGCCGCTTCGGCATTGGGGGGCAGGACCCGGCAAGAAGGTCGGCATTGTCGGGATCGGCGGCCTTGGCCATATGGGAATCAAGCTGGCCCATGCGCTGGGTGCGCATGTCGTCGCCTTCACCACATCCGAGGCTAAGCGAGATGATGCGCTGGCGCTCGGTGCCGACGCGGTCGTCGTCTCGCGCAATACCAACGAGATGGCGGCGCACGCAAATAGCTTCGACTTGATTCTCGATACGGTAGCCCATTCGCACGACCTCGACGCCTACACCGCGCTCCTCACGATCGACGGCACGCTGGCGCTGGTCGGCAACCCCGAGCATCCGCATCCGAGTCCCAGTGTGGGCAATCTGATCGCCGGACGCCGATCCATCGCCGGCACCCTGATCGGCGGCATCGCCGAGACCCAGGAGATGCTCGATTTCTGCGCCGAGCACGGGATCGTCTCCGACATAGAGATGATCCGCATCCAGGAAATCGAAACCGCCTTCGAGCGCATGAAGCGCGGCGACGTCAGATACCGCTTCGTCATCGACAGCGCGTCGCTGTCCCACTGAATATTGGAGAGAAACGATGAATCCGACTTATGACTTTTCGGGCCAGGTAGCGCTCGTCACCGGCGGCACGTCCGGCATGGGCCTCGCAACCGCATGGGCCTTTGCCGAAGCTGGCGCCGCGGTTGTCGTCAGCGCCCACAATGAAGAGGATGTCGCAAAGACGGCGAAGGCGCTCACCGACGCCGGCCATCGTGCGATCGGCGTTGTCTGCGACGTCTCGGACGAAGCGCAGGCCGCCGCTATGGTCGAACGCACCGTCGCCGAGTTCGGGCGGCTCGACATGGCCTATAACAATGCCGGCATTCAGGTCCCGCCGACCGACGCCGCCGATGAAACGGCAGCGGACTTCGATCGCGTGAACGCGGTCAACCTACGCGGCGTCTGGACCTGCATGAAGCATGAGCTGAAGCAGATGCGCCGCCAAGGCTCTGGCGCGATCGTCAATTGCTCCTCACTTGGCGGCCTGGTCGGTCTGCCAGAGCGCGCCGCCTATCATGCGTCCAAGCATGGAGTCATCGGCCTGACGCGCAGCGCCGCGGTCGAATATGCGCCGCGCGGCGTGCGCATCAATGCGATCTGCCCTGGCGTGATCGAAACCCCGATGGTCGCCGACATGCTCGAAACGCAGAAGGAAGCGATGGACGAATTCCTGAAGCTTCAGCCGATCGGTCGCCTTGGTCGAGCAGACGAAATTGCGCAGACCGTGCTCTGGCTGTGCAGCCCGGGCGCGAGCTTTGTCATCGGCGTGGCGCTGCCAGTGGACGGCGGTTTCACCGTTCACTGACGGCTGCGGCGCGTTCGCCCAAGGCGGTCGACTGCAATGACCACCGCTTCAATCGTTCAAGGCTCAAAGGAGATTTGCCATGAAGCTAATGCGCGCTGGATCGCAGCCCTCTCAGGTCGGACCGGAGCAATATTTCACCGGCACGGTCCGCATCGACCCGTTGAACAGCCCGCCCGAACCCGCGCGCGTGTCGTGCGCGGCCGTCACTTTCGAGCCCGGCGCGCGTTCGGCCTGGCACACCCATCCGTTGGGACAGACGCTGATCGTCACGGCTGGCTGCGGCTGGACCCAGTGCGAAGGCGAGCCGATCGTTGAGATCCGCGCCGGCGATGTCATCTGGTGCCCACCTGGGCACAAGCACTGGCATGGGGCTACGCCGACCACCGCCATGACTCATATTGCGATCCAGGAGGCGCTCGATGGCGTCAACGTCGTTTGGTTAGAGAAGGTGACTGATGAGCAATACAATGCGCGTTGATCATCGCCGGGTTGGTGCAGGCATAACTGTCCTCGCGCTGGCTCTCGGCCTGGCGCTAACCCCGGCCCACGCGCAGCAATCCGCTTCGGAGCCCCAAGCTATGAGCAACAATCAAGCAGCCTCTCAGACGCTGTCCGCCAAGCAGCAGGCCATCCCGCTGATCGCTGCCTCCATGGCTGTGAGCGACATTCCCAAGCTCAATGCCGCCCTAAACCGGGGATTGGACGCCGGCCTGACGATCAATGAGGCTAAGGAAATCCTTGTCCAGCTTTACGCCTACGTCGGCTTCCCGCGCAGTCTGAACGCGCTGGGCGAACTGATGAAGGTGGTGGAGGCACGCAAGCAGCGCGGCATTCAGGATGCGCCCGGACGCGAGCCCAGCAAAGCCGTCCCCATCGGCGATGAGCTGCGCGCGATCGGCACGGCCAATCAGACGAAGATCTCGGGCGCGCCGGTAGCAGGGCCGCTCTTTGACTTCGCGCCGGTCATCAACCAATTTCTTCAAACCCATCTCTTCGGCGACATCTTTGAGCGCGACAATCTCGACTGGCAAAGCCGCGAGTTGGCGACCGTTGGTGCGCTCGCCGCTACGCCCGGCGTGGAATCACAATTGAGTTCGCATATGGCGGCCAGCATCAGAGTTGGTCTCAGCCCGGCCCAACTGCGCCAGTTCATCCAAGAGTTGGAGAAATGGGGCGACACCGCTGGCGCTGACCGCGCTCGCACGGCGCTGACCCAGGCACTGGCGACATTGAATGTCCGGGAATGAACCGCTTCCGGAGAGCCGGTGCGACAACCCCACCATAAAGAGTTCGCTATGATCAAAGATAAAGTCATCATCATCACCGGCGCGTCATCCGGCATCGGCGAGGCAGCTGCCAAGTTGCTTGCAAGCAAGGGCGCGAAAGTCGTGCTCGGTGCGCGGCGCACCGACAAACTCGAGCAGATTGTCGACGAAATCCAGAAAAGTGGCGGCGAGGCCATCTATCAGGAACTGGACGTAACCAAGCAGTCTGAGAATGACGCCATCGTAAATCTGGCCAAGGAAAAATTCGGACGCGTCGATGTTATTTTTCTGAACGCCGGCCTGATGCCCAGTTCTCCCGTCTCTGCGCTGAAGACCGACGAGTGGCATCGGATGGTCGACGTGAACATCAAGGGCGTCCTGAACGGAGTGGCCGCCGTATTGCCGGTGTTTATCGCGCAGAAGTCGGGGCACGTCATCGCGACGTCATCGGTTGCGGGCCTGAAGCCGTACCCGAACGGCGCCGTCTATGGTGGGACGAAGTGGTTCGTGCGCGATTTTATGGAAGTTCTCCGCATGGAATCCGCCATGGAAAAAACAAACATCCGCACCGCGACCATCTATCCAGCCGCGATCAACACGGAACTGCTCGGCACGATCACCGATAAAGGGGCAGCCGCGTCGATGAAAGAGACCTACGATACATACGGGATTTCACCGGATCGGATCGCTAGTGTTGTCGCCTTCGCGATCGACCAGCCCGACGATACGACAATCAGCGAATTCACCGTCGGACCGGCCAACCAACCTTGGTGAGTGCGCAGCGTTGCAGAGCCGCGGTTTCCTCGCAGCACACGATCACGGGAAGCGAGGAAGGGAGAAGCACAATGTCATCAAAGCGCCTTGAGGGGAAAATCGCCATCGTCACCGGAGCCGCGCGCGGTATCGGCCGGGCAACAGCCGTGGCTTTTGGGCGCGAGGGCGCAACGGTGGTCGGCATCGACATCGCGGGCCCGGTCAGCAGCACGCTGGAGGTCGAGCCTGCCACCCGCGAGGAGCTGGACGAAACGGGCCGGTTGGTGGAAGCCGCAGGTGGAAGATGGCGCGCGCGACAGCTCGATCAGCGCGATATGGCGGCCTTGCGTGAAGCAGCGGCGTGGACGGCCGAGGCCTTCGGCAAGATTGACATCCTCTTCGCCAACGCCGGCATCCAGGCTTTCAAGCCGATCCTGGAAATGGAGGATGCTGACTGGCACGACCAGATCGACGTCAATCTCAATGGCACCTGCAACGCCATTCGCGCCGTCGCGCCTTATCTCGTCAAGAACGGCAGTGGTCGCATCATCGTCACGTCGTCAACGCAAGGACAGCACGGGACGAAATACGGGGCGGCATACTCAGCCTCGAAATGGGGTATCATCGGCCTGATGAAGTCCGCGGCCCTCGAACTCGGACAATATGGAATCACGGTGAACGCGGTCATCCCCGGCCTGATCGACACGCCACTCACGCGCCATCGGCAGCGCTACGCGCAGGCGGTCGACGACCTCAGCAATTCCGAACCGCTGGAGAAGCTGGAAGCCGAAGCCAAGCAAAAGCTCACCGCCAAATCCCCGCTCGGCGTGCCCTGGCTTCCGCCGGAATCCATTGCGCCGGCCGTCGTCTTCCTTGCCAGCGACGACGCCTACATGGTTTCGGGCGCCACCTACGACGTGACCGGAGGGGACAGCGCCAATAACACCGCCTGAGTTCACCGGCTTCACTTAGCCGAGCGGTAGAATCGTCCAATGGCTTCGCCACGCGGTCGAAGATGCATCCGGTTCAGCACGTGATTAACCTGTGTCGTCTCGATGAAAAAATAACGTGTTGCGGTGTGGCTCCGCGGCGCCGACGCCATTGAGCAGTCTCACTTTGGGGAGAGTTCACCGTAGAAGTAGGAAGCCGTGACTCCGCCATCCATGAGGAAGTCGCTACCGGTGATGAAAGCGCCTTCAGTCCCCATCAGAAGTGCGCCTACCGTTCCGACCTCATCTGGCGTGCCCGCCCGTCCCACCGGGCACAGGTCGATCATGCGGCGGTAGCCTTCACCGCGAGGGCCGGTCAGCTCATCCTTGGCAAGAGGCGTGATGATAATCCCAGGGCTGATCGTATTGATCCGTGCGCCGCGCTTGCCCCAGCGAACAGCTTCGGCCATCACCCGCAGCGAATTGCCGCGCTTGGAAAGCTGATAGGCGTTGAGGGTGTCTGTCACCCGATCAGGCTGAAGGAAATCGAGAGACAGAAGCTCCTCGGCCGGGGTCGTCGCCAGAGCCTTGTTGTGTTCGTCGCTCAACGCGCCGAGGCGATGCCCCGACTGGGAGGCGATCACGACCCCGGCGCCACCCTTTGCGATGATGTTGCCGAATTCCTCAAGGATGACGGCGGTGCCGTAAAGATCGACATGGAGGATCATCTCGGGCGTGGCCTGCGAGGGCGAAACACCCGCCGCATGGATGAGGCCGGTGACTTCGCCGATCGAGGTAGCCTTCTCGACGAGGGCGTGGATCGACTCGCGCTGCGAGATGTCCACCAAGGTCGAGCTGACCTCGAATCCGGCCTCGCTCATCACCTTTGCGGCGGCATCGGCATTTTCCTGACGCAGGTCGGCAAGCAACACATGTTTGCCAGCGCCCACGCGCCTTGCGATGGCCTGACCGATGGAGCCAGGTCCAATAACGACAACAACTTCAGTCATCATGAATTCCTTATTGTTCTTGAGTTAATTGATACTGCGGCTCAAACGAGCTGCGCCGCACTTCGCTTATCGCCACAACGTCTCGCATCGCCGGCGTCGCTGGCTCACAGTGCATGCGCGCGCAGGGCATCGAGGTCGGCCCGCACCCGTTCCGGTTCCTGTGCCAGCGGCTGATTGTCCATATCGCGCACCGCATCGAGACTGCCCATCGGGTCGGCATCGAGCGCCGCAAAGACCGGATCGAGATCGGACTGCTCGACGCCGCGTTCGGCGATCAGCTCGAATGTCTTGCGGTCCGCCGCCTCGCTGGAAAGGCTGTCCACCAGCACGCGCGCGATCTGCCTGCGCGCAATGCCGCCGTCTGCGGGGGTGCCAGTCTGGCGCTTATCACCCTGAAGCATGACGATCTTTTGCTCGTCACGACCATTGTAATCGAACCATCCCGGACGAACGATCGTGTAGCGCTGACCGCTCGCCCGCACCAAACGCTCGGCGCGGCGCTTCCAGTCATGGCCTTCGTTGGAGCGGTTATAGCTGCCTTTGCGCTCGGTGACGCCGATCGTGGTCATCAAGGCGATGCGAACCTGATGCGGTCCAATGGCTGCCAGGAGGTCGCGAACGCCAGCATAATAAACTGCTTCCGACGCCGCCTTGCCCTGACCGTCGGCGTTCACCGTCAGCACCACGGCGTCGATGTCTTCAACGGCCCGCCCCAGCGTTTCCGGCTTCGTCACGTCGCCAACGACGAGCTCCACTTCGTCCGGAAGCGACTTGCGGGCACGATCGGCGTTGCGCACCAGGGCGCGGACCCGCCAGCCCTGCCGCAGTGCTTCGCTCACGACCGGGCGGCCGATGCTGCCCGTCGCGCCGATCACTAGAAGAATTCCGCCCGATTGGGTCATGTTCATCTCCTTGTTACATTGTCCGCTTCAGCCCGGGGCGATCTCGTTGACCGCAGCGACGCCGTTCAGCAGGGCAGGATCTGGGTCAGCACGTCGATCAGGACCACACGGTCGTTCCCCACGTTGAGGTTCGCCGCGAGATGGCCTTTCACCTGACCGTCGCACCCGCCCTGCGCGACCAGTGTGCTCCGCGGGGAGCGTGATGCCGGATAGATTGGCGAAGGCCCCGGAAAGCGGGCTTGTTCTCCGCATCGCATCAATCAACTTCCCTCAGAAGACGAAAGCCGATGCTAATGCCACGGTAATCCGCGTCATAATCGCGCCGGAATGCGCTGCGCCAGCTCGTTGCTGTCGCATGCCAGCTCCCGCCGCGTACGACCCGCTCCCGCCCTGTTTCAGGACCTTGCGGATCGGTTGCCGGACTACGGGCGTAGTAGGCCGGATCATACCGGTCCTGCACCCACTCCCATACGTTGCCGTGCATATCGTGCAGGCCCCAGTGATTGGGTTCCTTGGTGCCGACAGGGTGATGCCCACCCGTCTGGAAGTTGCCGCCGTACCATGCGTGACGTTCGAGATCGCGATCATCGTCGCCGAAGGAATAGCGGGTCGTGGTGCCTGCGCGCGCGGCGTATTCCCATTCGGCTTCGGTCGGAAGCCTGTAATGGGCGCCGCCTTCCTGCTTGTTCAATGCGGCAATGAACTCTTGCGCGTCGTTCCAGGAAACGGTCGCTGGATGGTTCGGCCGCGTAATCCGGTCCCGCATGCCCGGCAGGTTGTAATAGGGATTCGAGCGGTCTCGAACATAGGGATTTTCTTTCAGCACGGCTTCCCACTGCGCTTGGGTGACTTCGAAGCGGGCGAGCCAGAACGGACGGCTGATCCTTACTTCGTGCTGGGGCTTCTCGAAATCTCGCGCATCAGCGTCGCTGTCGGGAGATCCCATCAGGAAGGTTCCGGCCGGAATCTGCACGAACTCAATGCCGATACTGTTGGTGAAGGTCTGCGCTTGCGCGCTTGCCATGCCGCAGCCTGCCAGCATCCCACTACCGGGCAGGAGCACGAAAGCCGCGGTTCCGAGCAGGGTGCGCCGACTTACAAGTAAAGACGCCGGCTTATTTTCTTTTTCCATGAGCTTTCCTTTCCCCAGCAGGCGCAAATCGTCTGAGCTTGACGAAAATATAATCCGATTGACTGTTGAGGATTAGGTACTAAATCCCGAATGGGATTATGTCGGAGATTCATAAGTGAAGCGGGACGAACTGGGGGATTTGTCGGCGTTTCTCGTCGTCGCCGAGGAGCGAAGTTTTACCCGCGCGGCCGTCAGGCTCGGAACGTCGCAATCGTCCCTCAGCCACACCGTTCGACGGCTGGAAGAGCGGATGGGCGTACGGCTGCTGACCCGCACGACGCGCAATGTCGCTCCGACCCAAGCCGGAGAGCAACTGGCCGAGACCCTGCGTCCGGCATTCAACGATATCCAGCGCCGGATCGAGGCGATCAGTGAATTGCGACGCAAGCCCGCCGGCACGATCCGGGTGACGTCGAGCCGCAACCCGGCTCTGAACATCCTGCTACCGGTCGCAACACGGATTATGCGCGAGCATCCGGACATCAAGATCGAGATATCCATTGATCACAGGCTGACCGACATCGTGGGAGAGCGTTTCGATGCCGGCGTGCGCCTGGGCGAGCAGGTTGAGAAGGATATGATCGCGGTAAGGATTGGTCCCGAGATGCGGATGGCCGTCGTCGGATCGCCGGATTATTTTGAACGCTGTTCCGTACCTTCAACACCACACGATCTGGTCGGACATTCATGCATCAATCTGAGGCTCCAGACATCCGGCGGTCTCTATGCATGGGAACTCGAAAAGGACGGACGCGCGTTGCATGTCCGGGTTGAAGGCCAGTTCATAGGCAACGACGCCCCCATGATCGTTGAAGCGGCCCTGAATGGCCTTGGACTGATATGTCTGCCCGACGATCAGGTCGAAGAACTGGTCCGACAGAAACGCTTGATTCGCGTGCTGGAGGACTGGTGTCCGCCTTTCCCAGGTTATCATCTCTATTACCCAAGCCGCCGACAGGCGTCGGCGGCTTTCGAGTTGCTGGTGGACGGGCTTCGCTATCGTGCGTGAGCGGCCATCAGGAAGCGGCCTGTTCAGACGCGCAGCAGTGTCTTGATCGCGCGGCGTTCGTCCATGGCCTTGTAGCCTTCAGCCACGTCAGCAAGGGGAAGTTCCAGATCGAAGACCTTGCCTGGATTGATCTTACGCTCGAGCACGAGTTCCATCAGATGCGGCAGGAACCGGCGCACCGGAGCCGGACCGCCGAGCATCCCGGTCTGCGAGAAGAACAGCGATTGTCCGTCGAGCTCGACACCGTGCGGGACGCCGACATAGCCGATCATGGCACCGGGGCGGGCGCTTTGAATCGCCTGTGTCATCGATTCTTTCGTACCGACACACTCAAGAACGGCATCGGCGCCGATGCCCTGCGTCAGATCCTTGATCCGGGCCACGCCCCGATCTCCACGCTCCGAGACGATGTCGGTCGCGCCGAATTCGAGGGCGAGGTTCTGGCGCGTCTTGTGACGGCTCATCGCGATGATCCGCGCAGCGCCCATCTGTTTGGCTGCAAGGACCCCCATGAGGCCGACCGCGCCGTCGCCTACGACGGCCACCGTCGAGCCAGGCCGCACGCGCGCGGCGTCCGCCGCATACCAGCCAGTGCCGAGCACATCCGAGGCCGCCAAGAGGCTCGGGATCAGATCGTCGGAGGGAATCTCCTCGGTTGCAACCAGGGTGCCGTCGGCGAGCGGCACGCGTGCCAGCGGCGCTTGCGCGCCGGTCATGAACTCACGCTTTTCGCAGGAGGACTGGAAGCCGAAGCGGCAATGCGGGCAGGTATTGTCGGACAGGCAGAAGGAGCCAACGACAAACTGTCCAGGCCGGACAGTAGCGACGGCGCTCCCCACTTCCTCGACGATGCCGCAATATTCGTGACCCATGTGCAGAGGCGAGGTGACGTCGTTCAGACCCCGGTACGGCCAGAGATCGGAGCCGCAGATGCAGGAGGCCGACAGGCGGATGATGGCGTCGGTCGGGTGCAATATCTTCGGCTCGGCGACCTCCTCGCAGCGTACGTCGCCTGCTCCGTAGAGAATAGTTGCCAGCATTTTTGTTCTCCTTCGATCCGGTCGGCCTGATTCAAATGGCCCGTTTTTGTGTGAGGGTGATCCTGCTGGACGCAAAATTGCAGGGTCGCGCTGCGGCCAGTCGGAGTAGAAGGCGACTCTGAGCCCCTCAGGCCGCCAGGTTCGTGGTGAAAAAGGATTGCAGCTTGTCCCAGGGGATCAGGCTGGCCCTGTCATAGAGATCGACATGGGTCGCACCCGGAACGATGTGCAGCTCCTTCGGCTCCGATGCTTCTCTATAGGCGTCCTCGCTGAAATACCGGGACTCCGCTTCGGAGCCCGCCACGAACAGCAGGGGCCGCGGCGAAACCAGCCCGAGGTTTTCGAACGGACGCGCGCTCGACATGGTCGCGTTGCTGGTCATCGAGAAGGAGGTCGGTGTCCTCGGGTGCTGACCGCGCGGCGTATGGTAGTAGTCGTGGAACTCGCGGAAGATGCGCGGCATGTCGTCGGTGACTTCTGTTGGCGCGCCTCCGGCCATCTTCACCTCCGCTCCCGCGGCCTCGGCCCAACGCTGCTCACCGACCGCTTCGAGCATCGCGCGATATTCCTTCTCGGTCTGGCTCTTGCCAAAACCTTCGCGGACCATGCCGCCAATGTCGTACATGCTGATGGTGGCAAGCGCCTTGATGCGCGGATCGATTTCTGCCGCCGCGAGGGAAAACCCGCCGGAGCCGCAGACGCCGATGACGCCGATCCGGTTGCGATCGACCTCGGGCTGGACGCCGAGGAAATCGACGGAGGCGCTGAAATCTTCAGCGAATATCTCGGGCGAAGAGATGCGTCGCGGTTCGCCACCGCTCTCGCCGCCAAAAGAGGCATCGAAAGCCAGTGTGATGAAGCCGCGCTCCGCCATGGACTGTGCGTAGAAACCGGCGGTCTGCTCCTTCACTCCGCCATAGGGATGGCCAACGACGAGAGCGGCTCCGGGCGCATCGGCACTCGCGGTCTTCGGGCTGTACATGTCGGCGACGATGTCGATACCGACACGGTTCCTGTAGGTCACTTTGCGATGGTTGACGGCATCGCTTTTCGGAAAGGTCTTGTCCCAGTCCTGGGTCATGTCAGTTACTCCTTGTGCAAAAGTTGGCCCCGCCCCAGGGGCAAGCACCGCGAAGGCCGCTTTTTCCGAGTCCACGCTTTTGCATGTGTTCTTTCCTTTCGAGATCCATGAATTGTCACGCACGGATCAGATCGATCGTGCGCAGCCAACGCTCGACAGCCGGCCCGGCCGTGTCGGCGTCCTCGCCTTCGATGTCGAAGCCGTCGAGCAGCCTTGCGCGTGGCGCCATCTTCGCGATCACGGCCGCGCTCTCGCCGCGCCCGTAACCCTTGTGGCTGCAAAACGGCGCGACGGTCTTGCTGGAAAGGTCGTGGCCGGAAAGGAAGGTCCGCATGACCGGCGGCAGCGTCATCGCCCAGATCGGATGACCGAGCAGCACGATGTCATATGTGCCGAGCGCGGCCATCGTTTCGCGCAGTGGCGGATGGTAATCCCGCGCCCGCTCCTGTCTGGCCTGCTCGACCGTCGCCTCGTAGTCGGCCGGATAGGCGGTCGACGGGACGATGTCGAAGCGGTCGCCGCCGACGAGGCGATGAATATGATCCGCAACTCGCCTCGTGTTCCCGGTTCGGGAAAAGCAGGCCGTCAGGATACGCCGGCCGGACGGCGCGGGCTGCCCGCAGGCGACGGTTGCCCAGACCAGCATGCCGCCGATCAGGAATGTTCGCCGTGAAGATTCCATGGCAATCCGCGCTCCCTCGTGGCGGCTCACTTCGAGCCGCGATAATCCTCGTCCGTGACCTGCTCCATCCAGTCGACGGCCTTGCCGTCGAGAGCTTCGGCGATGGCGACGTGGCTCATCGCGACTTCCGGCGAAGCGCCATGCCAGTGCTTCTCGCCAGGTTCGAACCAGACGATGTCGCCGGGACGGATTTCCTCGACCGGACCGCCTTCGCGCTGGACGCGGCCAAGGCCCGCAACCACGAGCAGCGTCTGTCCGAGGGGGTGGGTGTGCCATGCCGTGCGGGCGCCCGGCTCGAACGTCACGGTCGCGGCGCTGAGATTGCCGCTTCCGCTGAACGGCGCATCGACGCGGACCGAGCCGGTGAAATACTCTGCCGGGCCTTTGGCGGAGGCAGCAGATCCTGCCTTGGTGATTTTCATGTACGTGTCCTTTCACGGGAATGAGCGAAGTATCCAACGCACGGTTCTTCGCACTGCATTGAATCATAGTGCGGAGCCATTCCTGTGATTAGACGCTAAATACTGAATGGCTCTATATGGCTTATTCATAAGTCAGGCCTGACATGGGCTTGCCCCCTTGTCGGGAGTTGCACGCCTCTGCCGTCCGAGGCGTCGCGCTCGCCGGTCAACCGTTCCGATTCAAAGCCTGTTCTTCACGCTGTAGCGCAGCCAGATACTGTCGCCTTCGGCCTTCTCAACGCTCTTCAGCGCGAACTCCACCGGCGCGCTGGCCGACAAGTGGGCCGACTTCTCGAACAGCGTCACCGTGTCGTTCTCACCGTCGGCAAGCGGTGCGATCACGAGGCTGAGTTCGTCGACGAGCCCGGCTTGCAGAAACGACCAGTTGATGAAGCCGCCGCCGGACAACATCAGCGTGTCGATATTGAACAATGCTTTCAACTTCTCGGCCGCAACCTTGCAGTCGAGCTGCTCCTTCCCGGCGATGATGTAGGATATTCCTTTTTTTCGCAGGAAATCTCGATAGGCGTTGCTCGCCTTCTCGCTCAGCACCTCGATAATATGGGCAGGCGGACGGTCCTTGTATTCGAGCGTATTCGTTTCCCAGCCGATTCTTCCCGACGCATCCACCGAGACGTAATGCATCTCGGCGCCCTTAACCGCGACATAATCGCCGTCAGGCACCGGCGGCGCGTTCTCATCGAGAGCGGGCTTCCTGTAGTGCGTGAAGTTCTCGTCCGTCGTCACCCGGCCGCAAAGCCATGCTTGCGGATGATAAAGGCTGTTCGTGCGCTCGTATGCCTCCGCCGGTCCCTTGATCGCGCCAGTATCCATGTACGGGCCGGTGATCTTGCCATCGAGCGCGGTCAGCATGTGACAAATAATACGAGGTCTGTTCATCGGTTTTCTCCATCGAACCAGTTTGGGTAGCTGGAAGATCTGGCCTTGTGCCTCCAGGAGGCGCCAGCGAGAGGCACCATTCCCGTTCAAGCGCTTATGGGGAATTTAGCCCTAGTGGATTGCCTTGATTAGGAGCTAAATTGCGCAAGCCTCTATACTGGATTTTTATATATGCATCGGAACGAGTACGGAGATCTCGCCGCCTTCGTCGTAGTCGCGGAAGAAGGAAGTTTCACACGGGCGGCGGCTCGCATGGGCACCTCGCAGTCGGCGCTCAGCTACACCGTGAGCCGGCTGGAAGAGCGGCTGGGCCTGCGCCTGCTCGCCCGGACGACACGCAACATTTCCGTGACCGAGGCTGGAGCCAAGCTGCTGGTGACACTGAAGCCCGCCTTCGAGGACATTCGCCGCAGTCTCGATTCCCTCGATGAACTGCGCGGAAAGCCGGCAGGCACGATCCGCATTACGTCCACCCGCAGCGCCGCCGATACCATCCTCATGCCGGTCGTACGCGGCTTGATGGCGGAGTATCCCGACCTTCACATCGAGGTCTCGATCGACCAGAAGCTGTCCGACATCGTCGGCGAAGGCTTTGACGCGGGCATACGCCTGGGCGAACAGGTCGAAAAGGACATGATCGCGGTCCGCATCTCCCCCGATCTGGAAATGATGGTGGTCGGTTCGCCGGGCTATTTCAAGAAATACGGAAAGCCTGAAACGCCGCACGACCTGATGCGACACAACTGCATCAACTTGCGCCTGCCGACAAAGGGCGATCTCTATTCCTGGGAGTTCGAGAAGGATGGCCGCCCGCTGAATGTCCGGGTCCAGGGCCAGTTCATCTGCAACGACGTGCCGATGATTATCGACACCGGACTGCAAGGCGGTGGACTGGTCTGCCTTCCCAATGACACTGTGCAGGATCTGATCGCCGAAGGACGTCTTGTCCGCGTGCTTGAAGACTGGTGCCCGCCCTTTCCAGGCTATCACCTTTATTACCCTAGCCGACGGCAGAATTCGCCGGCGTTCACTCTTCTCGTCGATCACCTACGTTGGCGTGGCTAGCGACGAGCATCGCATGGCATCGTCGCACACTTTGCGCCAAGCTGGCGTCTCCGACGTTGCCTCCACTATGCAGGGTTCACTTGGCGAGGCTTGATCGCTTGCGCTTAAACTCGGTCGTACATCGAGCCGCACTGGCTCGGTCGATGTCGTTCGTCAGCTTGCAGCAGGAGAAGGCTCGCTTCATGGCGACTTACGCGGCTCGCCGGATCGCGCGGCGTTCGCATCCAAAGCAGATTTTAGGGAGTGGCGCACCCGACAGGATTCGAACCTGTGACCTTCGGCTTCGGAGGCCGACACTCTATCCAGCTGAGCTACGGGTGCATTGACATTCAGATAGTGTCCGCGACCGAGCAGGGTCAATCACGAATCCAACAATCGAACGGATGCAAACGGAGTGGGCCAAAGGCTCTGCCGATCGTCGCCGTTCGTACTCTACACACTCCCTTCAGTTTGCTTCCGCGGTGCTTCCGTGACCACGGAAGCAGTTTTCCTGTTTCCTTCGAGTTCCGCCAATCGCTTGGTTTTCCTCGATTTTCTTCGCCTTCACCCACAACGCACTTGACTTAGCCTTGCCTTCGGAGGGCAACGCTCTATCCAGCTGAGCTACGGGTCCAGCGCCCTCCCTTTAGCCCGCCATGCGCTGCGGGGGAAGCCCCCGACTGCATCCGATTCGCCCCCGGTCAGGTCACGGGTAGCGGATAGCCACCACCTCGATCTCCTCCACCCCTTGCGGCAGGCGAAGCTTCTTCAGATCGCCCACCCGCATCCCCAACAGGCAGCGCGCGACGGGCGAAACCCAGGAAATCAGCCCCTTATCGGCATCGGCCTCTTCCATGCCGACGATGGTCACCGTCGTCTCGCTGTCATCCTCGCGGGCATAGGTCACGGTCGCGCCGAAAAACACCTGGTCGCGCTTGGTCTGGGCTGCCGGGTCCACCACCTGGGCCTTTTCCAGCCGCTTGCGCAGGAAGCGCACCCGCCGGTCAATCTCGCGCAGCCGGCGCTTGCCGTATTGGTAATCGGCATTCTCGCTCCGGTCGCCGAGCGAGGCGGCCCAGGAGACGATCTCGACCACCTTCGGCCGCTCCTCCGTCCAGAGCTGGCGTAGCTCTCCGGTCAGGGCAGCATGGCCCGCGGGGGTCATGTAGAAGGGCGTGCCGGGCGGGATGCCGGGGGGCAGACCGCCCTCGTCATCGTCGTCGTCATCCTGGGGCGGCACGCGAAACTCCTCGGGAGGGCAGCGGCCGTTATACGCAAAAGACCCGTGCCGCCAAGGGGATGAGCCTCAGCTCCGCCCCCGGCGAGAAACGCCCCGCCGGCGCCTCGGCCTCGATCAGCCGCCCGCCCGCCTCGATCTCCAGCAGGTCCCGCTGCCCATCGCGGCGGATATGGCGCAGGACGCCCTCGCCGCCCGGCTCCACCGCCCAATCCTGCGGCCCCAGGAAGGCCAGGACGGGCCCAGGGCGGGCGCCATCGGCCAAGGCAACCCTCTCCGCCGGCACCACCCCCTCGAACCCTTCCAGCCGCAGTCCCTCGGCCCCCAGCACGGCCGGAAACTCCCGTCCCAGCCCCAGGAAGCGTGCCACGAAGGCATCGGCGGGGCGTTCCAGCAGCGCCATGGGCGTATCGGCCTGCACGATCCGCCCCTCGCGCATGATGGCGACGCGATCGGCCATGGCCATCGCCTCCTCCTGGTCATGCGTCACGAAGAGGCTGGTCAGCCCCATCTCGTCATGCAGCGTCCTGAGCCAGCGGCGGAGGGATTGCCGCACCTCGGCATCCAGCGCGCCGAAAGGCTCGTCGAGCAGCAGCAGACGCGGCTCGATGGCCAGCGCGCGGGCGAGGGCCACACGCTGCCGCTGCCCCCCCGAGATCTGGTCCGGATAACGTCGCCCCAAATCGCCGATCTGCATCCTCTCGAGCAGCCCATTCACGCGCTCGCTGATCGCCTTTTCGCCGGGGCGATGGCCGCGCGGGCGAACCCGCAGCCCGAAGGCGACATTCTCGAACACCGTCATATGGCGGAACAGCGCGTAGCTCTGGAAGACGAAGCCGATGCCCCGCGCACGCGCCGGCACCGGCGCCAGGTCGCGCCCATCGAGCAGCAGCCGGCCCTCATCGGGAAAGTCCAGCCCGGCGAGGAGGCGCAGCAGCGTCGTCTTGCCCGAGCCGGATGGGCCGAGCAGCGCCACGAATTCCCCCCGCCGCACCGAGAGCGAGACCTGCCGCAGCGCCTGCGCCTCGGAAAACCGCCGGCTGACGCCCTCGATCTCGAGACTCATGCCATCACCCTGCGGCCGGTGCGCCGTTCCAGCAGAACCTTGGCGCCCAGCGTGACCAGCGCCAGCAGCGCGAGCAGGGCCGCGACCGCGAAGGCGCCGACGAACTGATACTCGTTGTAGAGGATCTCGACATGCAACGGCATGGTATTGGTCTCGCCCCGGATACGGCCCGACACGACGGCGACGGCGCCGAATTCGCCCATCGCCCGGGCATTGCAGAGCAGGACGCCGGAAAGCAGCGCCCAGCGGATATCGGGCAGCGTCACCCGCATGAAGGTCTGCCAGCCCGAGGCGCCGAGCGTCGCCGCCGCTTCCTCCGCCTCGCGCCCCTGCTCGATCATGAGCGGGATGAGCGTGCGCGCCACGAAGGGGAAGGTCACGAAGACGGTGGCCAGCACCAGGCCGGGTAGCGCGAAGATGATCTGCACATCCCGCGCCTCCAGCCAGGGGCCGAGCCAACCCTGGGCGCCGAAAAGCAGCACCCAGACCAGGCCCGAAATCACCGGCGAGACCGAGAAGGGCAGTTCGATCAGCGCGATCAGCAGGCCTCGCCCGCGAAAGCAGAACTTCGCGATGCACCAGGCGCCCGCGATGCCGCCGATGGTATTCACCGGCACGGCAACGGCCGCGACCAGCAGCGTGAGCCTGATCGCCGATTGCGCATCCTCGTCCGCCAGTGCGGCAATCGCGGGGCCAAGCCCGCGCCGCAGCGCCTCGGTGAAGACGGCGATCAGCGGCAGCAGCAGAAACAGCCCGAGCACGAGCACCACCAGCAGGATCAGCAGCCGCGGTGCCCAAGGACCGTCGCGCGCCGGGCTCATGCGCGCCGCCAGAAGCGCGCGGCCAGATGCAGGCCGAGCAGCAGCAGGAAGGAGAGGGAAAGCATCGCGAGCCCGACCGCGGCAGCACCTGCATAATCGAACTGCTCGAGCCGCACGACGATGAGCAACGGCGCGATCTCGCTGACCATGGGCATATTGCCCGCGATGAAGATCACGCTGCCATATTCCCCGATGGCCCGCGCCGAGGCCATGGTGAAGCCTGCTAGTGTCGCCGGTGCCAGCGCCGGCAGCACGACACGGCGGACGATCTGCCCGCGCGTGGCGCCCAGCGTGGCGGCGGCCTCCTCGGCATCGGTCGGCAGGTCCCGCAGCACGGGCTCCACGGTGCGGATGATGAAGGGCAGACCCACGAAGCTCATCGCGACCATCACCCCGAGCGGCGTATAGGCCACCTTGATGCCCAGCGCCGCGAGCGGCGCGCCGACCCAGCCATTGCTCGCATAGAGCGCGGTCAGCGCCAGGCCGGCGACGGCTGTGGGCAAGGCGAAGGGCAGGTCGACCATCGCATCGAGCAGGCGCCGGCCCAGAAAATCATAGCGCACCAACACCCAGGCCGCCGCGAGCCCCAGCGGCACATTGATGGCCGATGCCGCGAGCGCGCCGAGGAAGGAGAGCCTCAGCGCCGCGAGCACGCGCGGATCGGCCAGCGAATGAAACACCCCCGCGACACCCAGCTCCCATGGCCTCGCGACCAGGGCGCCGAGCGGGATGAGCACGATCGCGGTCAGCCAGAAAAGCGTCAGCCCCAGGCTGAGGCCGAAGCCCGGCAGCGCATCGCGCCGGGCAGGGAAGAGCCTCGCCCCCGCCGTCATTTTCCAGGCTTGTAGAGGGCGTCGAAAGTGCCGCCATCGTCGAAATGCGTCTTCTGCGCCTTGGCCCAGCCGCCGAAGACCGGGTCATCGATGGTGATCAGTTCGAGCCGGGGAAAGCGATCTTTCGCGGCCTCCAGCGCGGCCTTGTCGCGCGGGCGGTAGAAATGCTTTGCCGCCAGGGCCTGCGCCTCGGGCGTGTAGAGCAGCTTGAGATAGGCCTCGGCCGCCTCGCGCGTGCCGCGCCGATCTACATTCCGGTCCACGACCGCGACAGGCGGTTCGGCGAGGATCGAGAAGGCGGGATAGACGATCTCGAACTTGTCGCGGCCGAATTCCTCGAAGGCGAGATGCGCCTCGTTCTCCCAGGCGAGCAGTACGTCGCCCTGATCGCGCTGCGCGAAGGTGGTGGTGGAGCCCCGCGCGCCGGTATCGAGCACCGGCACGTTGCGGAACAGCGCGGTGATATAGTCGCGCGCCTTGGCCTCGCCCCCGCCGGGCTGGCGCAGGGCCCAGGCCCAGGCGGCGAGGTAGTTCCAACGCGCGCCGCCCGAGGTTTTGGGATTGGGCGTGATGACCGCGACGCCCTGTTTGGTGAGGTCGCCCCAGTCGCGGATCTGCTTCGGATTTCCCTTCCGCACGAGGAAGACGATGGTGCTGGTATAGGGCGAGCTATTGTCGGGCAGGCGGCTCTGCCAATCGGGGGCGATCAGCCCGCGCTGGGCGATGGCGTCGATGTCATAGGCGAGTGCGAGGGTGACGACATCGGCCTGCAGCCCGTCGATCACCGCGCGAGCCTGGGCGCCGGAACCGCCATGGGAGGCATTGGCGCGGAGCGTCTTGCCCGTCTGCCGTTTCCATTGCTCGGTGAAGAGGGCGTTGAAGGCGCGATAGAATTCGCGCGTGGGGTCATAGGAGACGTTGAGCAACTGGCTCGCGCTCTGGGCACGGGCGCGGCCGCCGAAAAGCGCCGCGCCGGTGAGCACGCCGGCCGCGGCGATGCTGCCGCGCCTCGTGAGCCGGGGATTGATGGTGTCGGCCATGGAACCCTCCTCATGCTTCATGCAGCAGAATAGGTGGCGGCACGCCGATAGACACGAAATAAATCGTGATCTCTGAAAATTCACGGCAGAATTTTGTCTTATATCATCCTCATCCAACCCATGGCGAAGCCTATCAGGCGAGCGCAGCGGGGCGCCAATTATTCCGGCGTTACCGGTGGCCTTATCCAGCCTGCCCGGCGGCCCGGCCCTTCAGGCGCCAGACGAAGGCGATGATCTCCGCGACCGCTTGGTAATGCTCGGGCGGAATGTCGGTATCAATCTCGAATTTGTAGAGGGCGCGGGCCAGCGGCGGATTGGGCACGAGCGGCACGCCATGCTCTTCGGCGAGGGCGCGGATGCGCGCGGCCACCGCATCCACGCCCTTCGCCACGATGCGCGGCGCGACATTGCCGCCTTCGTAGGAAAGCGCCACGGCGTAATGCGTCGGGTTGGTGATCACCACCGTCGCCTTGGGCACCGCGGCCATCATGCGCTTGCGCGCACGGCTCATGCGGATCTGCTTCTGCTTGCCCTTCACATGCGGGTCGCCCTCGCTCTCCTTCATTTCCTCCTTCTGGTCATGCCGGCTCATGCGCAGGCGCTGATGGTGCTGGAAACGCACCCAGAGCAGGTCGAGCGCCGCGATGACGGCGAAGGCGACGAGAGCGGCCGTGACGAGATGGCGTGACTCCCGCATCAGCACGCCCGGCAGGGCGCCGATGGGCATCTGCATCACGGCTTCCAGCAGCGCGGGGTCGTTCAGCGACTGCCAGAGTGCGAGCCCGACCACGGTGAGCTTGGCCAGGGTCTTGAGGAATTCGATCAGCGCTTCCTTGCCGATGATGCGCTTGATGCCGGCTAGGGGCGAAAGCTTGCTGAGTTGCGGCGTGATGCCCTTCGCCGAGACATGGCCCTTGCTCTGCGCGAAGGTGGCCGCGATGGCGCCGAAACCCGCGAGCGCCATGACGGGCGCGATGGCGATGAAGCTCGGCAAGGCCAGCGCCCGCAGCGCGCCGAAGGGCTCGAGTTCGCTCGACCGCGCGAGAATGCCGCGCAGATCTCGCAGCAGCGGCTCGATCAGCGTGGGCAGGGCGGCGAAAGTGCCGAGCATGGCGAGGCCGAGCACGGCGAAACCCACCGCCTCGCGCGACATCGGGAACTGCCCCTCCTCATGCGCCTTGTCGAGGCGCCTTTGCGATGGGGCTTCCGTTTTGTCTTCCGCGTCGCCGCCGCTGCCGCCTTCCTCCGCCATGGCTCAATGCGCGCCGGGCAGGGCGCTGAAGCTCGCCTGGATGGCCGGCATGGCGACACCCATGAAGGCCGGCATCAGCAGCGCCAGCAAGGCGATCCCCGCCAGGACCTGCCCCGGCACCGCGACGAAATAGACCTGGATCTGCGGTGCGAGCCGCGCCAGCAGCCCGAGCCCGACATTGGCGATGACCGCGCCGACCAGGAAGGGCGCCGAGAGCCGCAGCGCGAGGCCGAGGTTATCCGCACCGGCGGCCACGATGCTCTGCGCGACTTCCTCGGCGGGAAAGCCGAGCCCCGCCGGTAGCACGGCATAGCTCTCCGCCATGGCGGCGATGGCCAGGTGATGCAGCCCCGTCGTCATCACCATCACGACCGCCGCCAGCCCGATGAGCCGCGACAGCGCCGTGCCGCCCTGGCCCAGCGCCGGGTCCTGCACCAGGGCAGAGGTTAGGCCCATGGCACCGGCGATGAATTGCGCGGCGATGGAAAGGCCCAGCATCGCGACGCGCGCGAGCGAGCCGATCCAGATGCCGATGCCGATTTCCACCAGCAGCAGACGCGCGATGTCGGGCAGCGCATCCGGCACGGTGGGGAGACTGTCGCCAAGAACCGGCAGCAGGACGGGCACGAAGCCGACCCCGATGCCGAGCCTGACGGGCGCAGGCAATTCCGCCTCGCCGATGCCGGGCAGCAGCATCACCGCCGCCCCCATCCGCGCGAAAATCACCACGGCCTGGAAGGCCAGCAGCGGCAGCGCGGCGAGAAGGGCCGCCTCATCCATCAGGGCGCGCCGCCGAGGGTGATCATCCGGTCGAAGAGCCCGGCCGTGTAATGCCGCAACGTCTCGACCATGAAAGGCCCGAGCAGCAGCAGCGCCGCGCCGGTGACGAGCAGCTTGGGCAGGAAAGCGAGGGCCGATTCCTGGATCTGCGTCAGCGCCTGCAACAGCGAGATGACAAGGCCCACGCCCAGGATAGCGAGCAGCAAGGGCCCGCCCACCTGCAAACTCACCCATAATGCCTCGCGGACCGAGGCGACGACCGCATCTTCCTGCATCTCACCGAGCCCTTTTGGCCGGCCGACAGGCGCCGTTCCGGCGCCTCAGATCGGCATGCGCATCACTTCCTGATAGGCGGAGACCACCTTGTCCCGCATCGCCACGGCCGTTTGCAGCGTCAGCTCCGCCTTGGAGACGGCGAGGACCGCTTCCGTGATGCCCGTCTGGCCGGTCATGGCGGCGCTGGCCGTGCTATCGGCCTCGCGCCCCGTTTCCACCGCCTGGGTGAAGGCGCGCTGCAAGGCCGCACCGAAATCGCTGCCGCCGGAGACTTCGTTGACCCCGCCTCCGGTCTTCGCGACACCGCCATAGGCGGCCGCGGCCAGCGCAGGCGTGAGGGAGGCGACCATCAGCGCAGCGCCTCAATGGCGCGCGTCAGCATGGTGCGGGAGGTTTCCAGCACCGCGAGATTGGCGTTGTAGGAACGCTGGGCCTCGCGCATGTCCATCATCTCCACCATGCTGTCGACATTGGGCGTCTTCACATAGCCATCCGCATCGGCCGCGGGGTTGGTCGGGTCGAAGCGCCGGGGCAACTCGCCATTGTCGCGCCCGATGCGGCGAACATTGACCGTCTCGGCGCCGAGCGCGCGGTCCATGGAATTGCCGAAGGTGATGGTCTTGCGGCGGTAGGGGTCGGCGCCGGGCGCATTGCCCGTGCTGTCCTTATTCGCGAGATTTTCGGCCACGACACGCAGCCGCGACGATTGCGCCTGCATGCCCGCCGCCGAAATTCTCAAGGCGCGATCGATATCCATGGCGACCTCTTACGACTGCTGCCCGAGGGCGGTGCGGAACATGGCCTGGAAGCGTTTGTAGAGGCCGATGGCCAGGGCATGCGCCTGATCGTTCTCGGCGACTTTCAGCGCCTGGGTGTCGAGCGACACGCCGTTGCCATCGGGCGAAATCTCGATGAGCGCGCGATCCTCCCGCGCCCGCGGGCCTGCGCCGCCGGGGGGCGCCAGATGCGCCGGATTGGTCACCGCCAGTTCCGGCGCGCCGCTGCGGGCCAGAACCTGCTGGAAGGGCGTGACGTCCCGCGCGCGATAGCCGGGCGTATCCGCATTGGCGACATTCTGGGCCAGCACCTTCTGCCGCCGGTCCACCCAGGCGAGGCGGCGCTCGGCAAGTGCGATCGGGTCTGCGGGGCTGGGGCTGCTCATGGGCGCAGCATGGCAGCGACTGGTTAATGCGCCGTGAATCGCCTATGCCCGCGCCCTGCTTTATCGAGGAGCCGCCCCATGTCCACGACCACACCCGTCCGCCTCGGCCTGATCGGCTTCGGCATCATGGGCGAGCGGCTGCTGCGCGCCGCGCTGGCGCATGATCCGGCCGTGATCGTCCCCGCTGCCGTCTTCGACCCCTCGCCCGAGGCCGCGAGGCGCTTGGCCGAGATCGCGCCCGGCGTGCCGATGCTGGGCTCGGCGGAAGCGGTCATCGCGGCCACGGACGTCACCTATATCGCGACCCCGCCGCGCCTGCATCTGCCACTGGCCGATGCGGCCTTCGCGGCGGGCAAGGCCGTGTTCCTGGAGAAGCCCCTCGCGGTCGATCTCGAACAGGCCAGCGCTTTCGTCGCGCGCGCCGAAGCGGCCGGGCATCGGGCGGCGGTGAATTTCCCCATGGCCTCCTCGCCCGCGGTGCGGCAACTCGCGGCCTGGCGCGAGGCGGGGGCGGTCGGCACGCCACGCGCATTGGAGATCGAGGTGGGTTTCGCCACCTGGCCGCGTGGCTGGCAGCACGCGGCGTCAGGCTGGCTCGCGCGCCGCGAGGAAGGCGGCTTCACGCGCGAGGTGGTCTCGCATTTCCTCTTCCTCACCCGCCGCATGCTGGGCGAGTTGGCGCTCGGCACCGCCAGCGTCACCTGGGCGGGGGAGGGCCTGGCGGAACAGGCCATGACCGCGACGCTCACCGCCGGCGGCCTGCCCGTGACGCTCAAGGGCATGGTCGGCCAGACCGAGCGCGAGGACGAGAATCGCTGGGCGCTGACCGGCGAGGCCGGTGCGATCCGCCTTTCCAACTGGTCCCTGGCCGAGAAGCTGGAAGCCGGCGGCTGGGCCACGGCGCCCGACGCGCTGCCGCAGGAAAAGATGCGCCCGATGGTGCTGCGCGATCAGCTCACCAAGCTCGCCGCCCTCGCGCGCGGTGACGGCAACCAGGGCCTCGCGACGCTGCGCGAGGCGCTGGAAGTGCAGGCCGTGGTCGAGGCCATTCTCGCGAAAGGCTGACCAGGGCCAAACGACCTTCAGCCTGCGGGTCGGTCTGGCGGTGCTTTTGCGCCCCTGACGGCGGTGCTCGCTTGCCGATACGACAGGGTATCGGCCGCGCTCACACCACCATCAGGGGCGCAAAATCCCTCGCCAGCCCTCCCCGGTGCTGAATGTCGATTGGCCTTACGGCCCGACGGGCTCCGTCGGCCAGTCGATCGCCGGCATCTTCATCAAGGGGATGCGGGCGGCCGAGAGGCGCTGCCGTTCGAGGGTGAGGGGCAGTTCCACCTGCGGCGCGCCGCCATCGGCGGGCTTGGTCGTCACCAGGGAGAGCATGGCCTTCACCAGCCCGGCATTGCGCGGGTCGATGGTCCCCGTGCTGGCCAGGGCATCGACGAGCGCCTCGGCGCCCGTTAGGCGCAGGGTGCCGGCGCCCATGGGCTGCAGGTTGCCGTCCAGCGCCATGGTGGCCGCGCCGCTGAGGCCGAGCTGGCCCCAATGCATGGTCAGCGAGCGCAGTTCCAGCGTGCCGCCGCTATCCCGCCAGGCGGCGGCACGTTCGCGCGGCTGGCGGCCCGGCGGGGTAGGGCCGGTGAGGGCCGCTTCGAGATCGACGCTCTGCACCGTCTGGCCCAGCGGCGAGGGCTGCGGCAACTGGGCGTCCTCGGCATGGGCCTTGAGCATCACCGCCGCTTCCGACTCGGTCGCGGTGCTGCGGCTATCCACCGTCGCGTTCAGGCTGCGGACGGTCAGCGCGCCGCTGGCCGTGCCGACGCGCAGGCCTTCGGCGATGATCTCGGCCTCGCGCGGCGGAATGCCGGAGACCATCGTCACCCGCCCTTCCAGCCGCTCGGCGGCGAAGGAAAGGTCGCCCAGATGGGTGCCGAGGCGCTGGGGATCGGGCAGGTCGATGATCAGCGTCTGCACATGCGGCAGGCCGACCCGCAGCGTGACGGCGCCCGCCTGCCAGTCTATCCCGCCCGGGACTGCCGTGCCGCCGCCGACCAGATGCAGGTTCGGCAGGGTGAGCGTGGCCGCCAGCGGCCAGCCGCCGCGGACGGGCGTGCCGTAATCGACTTCCCATCCCTGGGCGCGTCGCGCCTCGGTCCAGGATCGGAGCCCGGCTTCGAGCTGATTGCCCATCCAGCGCCAGAGCAGCGTATGGCCGATGCCCAACAGCACGATGGCGGCCAGGGCGACCAGGGCCAGACGGAAGCCGCGCCGCGAGGAGGGGCGGGGGGAAGAGGGGCGGGGGTGGGTCTTTGCGCTCATCTGGAGCGAGGGTATAGCGCCAGCCGCCCCGAGGTGCGAGGCGGGGAACATGACGCCCTATTCACATCCGCCCATGCCCGAGGAGGAACTGGCCCCGCTGCTGGACGCGGATGGCCATCTCTACGTCTTCGGTTATGGCTCGCTGATCTGGAAGCCCGGTTTCGCCCATGCCAGCCGCCATCCGGCGCTGCTGCGCGGTTTCCATCGGCGGTTTTGCATCTGGTCGCGGCATTATCGCGGCACGCCGGAAAGGCCGGGGCTGGTGCTGGGCTTGCAGAAGGGGGGGGGGCCTGCCGGGGCGCCGTCTTCCGGGTGCCGGCGGCCGAGGCGGGCGTTGCCATGGCCTATCTCGACGAGCGGGAGATGCTGGGCGGCGTCTATGTGCGCCGCCTCGTGCCCGTGCGGCTGCTCGATGCCCCGCCGGGTGAGGGCGTGAGGCGCGCCGTCGCCTATATCGCCGCGCGGGACAATCCCTCCTTCTGTCCGGACCTGACGCCCAAGGAGATCGCCGCCGTGATCGCACGGGGCGAAGGCGTGATGGGGCTGAACCGGGACTATCTGCTGAACACCGTGGAAGGCCTTGCCGCCATGGGCGTGCGCGATCGCGGCCTGGCCCGGTTGGCCTCGCTGCTGCCTTCGGAAGAGACTGAACGTTCCGAAAAAGAATCATCAACAGGCTAAGGCGGGTTTTCCACCATCTATCCACCGGCAGCCTCAGCTCAAGTGACTGATTCCAGGGGCTGCTGAGGTGGCTGGGGCAGAAAGTCCGGGGTTTTCAGCACGTTAGATCGCTCCACTACTGCCTGAGGCGTTTCTCCACAGGGCTCGGCGCCCTGAAAAATAGCCCGCTTACAAGGGGTTGGCCGTAGCGCCTCAGGTTGGGACTCAGTGACCGCGCGCAAGTTTCGCACAGTCTTATCCACAGGCTCTTCGTGGCGGGGATAACCCGCTCAGCCGGTGGCGCCGACGCCCGCTTCCTGCCGCGCCAGCCAGTTATGCACGGCCTGGGTGAGCGCCGTGCAGACCTTGGCCCGGTGGCCCGGCTGCTTCAGCAGCGCCTCGTCGGTCGCATCGCTCAGGAAGCCCATCTCGACCAGCATGCTGGGGATATCCGGCGCCTTGAGCACGGCGAAGGCCGCCTCGCGATGGGTATTGGGCAGCAAGCGCACCGACTGGCCGAGCGAATTCACCGCCAGGCTCGCGAGCCGCGCCGAGCCCTGCCGGGTCTCCTGCCGCACGAGGCTGATGAGGATGCGCTGCACTTCCGGGCTCGCCTCGGGGATGTTCAGCCCGCCCTTGCGGTCGGCATCGTTCTCGCGCCGGGCGAGGGCGGCCGAGAGCGCGTCCGAGGCGCGGTCGTTGAGCGTATAGACGCTCGCGCCGCGCGCGCCGGGGGCGCTATCGGCATGGAGCGAGATGAAGAGGGCCGCCTGGCGCTTGCGGGCGAAATCCACCCGCCCGTCGAGGGGCACGAAAAAGTCCCGCCCGCGCGTCATAGCGACGCGACAACGCCCGCCCGCCTCCAGCTGCCGCTTCAGTTCCAGCCCAGCGGCGAGGGTGATGCGCTTCTCATAGGTGCCGGTCTTGCCGATCGTGCCCGGATCCTTCCCGCCATGGCCGGGGTCCAGCACCACGAGCGGCAGGCTGCGCGGGCCGCCCGTGGGCGCGCCGCTGGCCGCGATGGTCTTGTCCTCGCCCGCGAAGGCGGCGAAGGCGGCGGGCGTGCCGGGGGCGAATTCGATGGTGAGCTGGCCGGCCGATTGCGTCGCACGCGGCTGGGCGATGGCGCGGGCCAGGTCGAAGACCATCAGCTTCTGCCGCGCGAGCCAGCGCATGCCGCGCACCATGCCCTTGCCGTTCTGCCGCGCCGGGCCGGCCCAGCCGTCGGGCAGGCTCAGCAGCAGCCGATTGGGCCCCGTGCGGGCGGAGAGGTGGAAGCGGCCCGAGCCGGGCACAGGGAGCCGCAGCCGCATATTGCCGCTGCGGAAGAGCGTCATGTCCACCTCGGTCGCGCGGGCCTCCGCCACGGCCGGCAGCAGCCCCGCCAGTCCGAGCAGAAGCATGCCGCGTCTGGAAAAGGGGGAATACATGCCGTTTCTTTGCTCCAGGCTGGAAGGCGCCGCGATGAGTCGCGCGCATTTACCATGATTTTCCCGTCACTTGGCAATTTTTCCTTCTGTGACAGATCAGCTTGAGCCTGCAATGAACGGGGCCTTGTGGTTCAGGGAATCGGGCCCTATTGTGACTCGCCCTGGCAGTTGATCTCGCCGGTGGCGGTTTCGGGTGTCGCGAAGGCGCGCAACCGGGGCGGGCCTGGCGGTCGAAGCCTTGTTGCTTTGGCGTGTTCATCCCGTCGCCGTGGCCACGCTCTCGGCCCCTCTGGCATGGGTTCGGTCGCTCTGGGTTCTCCCGGGGCGGGACCTGGGTTCCGCCGGAGGCCCCTCGACCGCACCGTCGATATCGCCGTCGCGAGGCGCGGCATGGTGCCGCGATCCGCGACCTGTCGGTCGGTCCGCGTCCGTGCCGCTGGCGAAAGCCAGGCACGGGACCATCCAGGGCATAGCGCGGGGAGCCCACCAGGGCCGGCGAGCAGGGCAATGCGCCCGATCAGCCAGGCCCCCGAGAGATAGGACTGATCGTCGCCGCATGGCTGTGAGCCCTCGTGCCATCACCCAGCTGGACGCCGATATCGGATCGACCTCGGACCCGACCACCCCGTTTTGCGCCGGCGGCCGGCTTAGAGCCGCCCTGGCGCGGAGTATCGTCTCCGATGACCAAGAAGATGCTGATCGATGCATCGCACCCGGAAGAAACCCGGGTCGTGGTGCTGGACGGCAACCGCCTCGAGGATTTTGACCTCGAGACCCAGAACAAGCGCCCGCTGAAGGGCAATATCTACCTCGCCAAGGTGGTGCGGGTGGAGCCGAGCCTGCAGGCCGCCTTCGTCGAATACGGCGGCAACCGGCACGGCTTCCTCGCCTTCAGCGAAATCCATCCCGACTACTACCAGATCCCCGTCGCGGACCGTCAGCGCCTGCTCGAGATGCAGGCCGCCGAAGCGCGCGATTACGACGATGAGGACGAGGACGCGCCTTCCGAGAAGGCCGTGAAGAATGTGGTCTCGGCGCTGGAACAGGCCGCCGATGCGCTGGATGCCAATGACCCGGAAGGGATCGAGGCCGCGCTGAACGCCGCTTTCGCCGCGACCCGCGAGGCCGATGAGGAGGCCGAGGCCTTCGCCGCCGCGCAGCTCCTGGCCGCCGCCGCCGAGCCGCCGCCGGAGACCGAGGGCTGCATCGCCGAGGAAGCCATCGCCCCGGCCGAGCCCGCCGCCCCGGTCGAGCCGGAGCCCGTCGCCGCCGCCGCCGTCGAGGCGCCCGCCTCGGTCGTGGACGAGGCGGCCGAGGAGGCCCCCGCGAAGCCGAAGCGCGCCACTCGCGCCAAGAAGGCCGCGCCTGCCGCTGAGCCCGCCGCCGAGGAAGCGCCGGCCAAGCCGAAGCGCGCGCCCCGCGCGAAGAAGGCCGCCGAGCCTGCGCCTGAAGCCGAGGCCGCCGAGGAGGCGCCCGCCAAGCCCAAGCGTGCGCCGCGCGCCAAGAAGACCGTCGCCATGTCGATGAGCGACGAGGTGGTGAGCGCCACCACGGAGCAGATCGACGCGCTGGAGCCGCCGCCGGAGACGCTGGGCGGCCGTGGCCGCGAAGAGCGCGACGACCGCGACGACGAGCGCCAGGCCCGCATCCCGCCGCGCTTCCTGCGTCACTACAAGATCCAGGAAGTGATCCGCCGCCGGCAGATCATGCTGGTCCAGGTCGTGAAGGAAGAGCGCGGCAACAAGGGCGCCGCGCTGACCACCTATATCTCGCTGGCCGGCCGCTTCTCCGTGCTGATGCCGAACAGCCCGCGTGGCGGCGGCGTCTCGCGCAAGATCACCTCGGTGAACGATCGCAAGCGCCTTCGCGAGGTGATCGACGAGCTGAACCTGCCGAACGGCATGAGCCTGATCGTCCGCACCGCGGGCGCGCAGCGGCCGAAGCCCGAGATCCGCCGCGACTGCGAATATCTCCTGCGCCTGTGGGACGACATTCGCGAGCGCACCATGGAATCCACCGCGCCCGCGCTGGTCTATGAAGAAGCCGATCTCATCAAGCGCTCGATCCGCGACGTCTACGGCCGCGATGTCGAGGAGATCCAGATCGAGGGCGACGAGGCCTGGCAGCATGCGCGCGACTTCATGCGCATGCTCATGCCGCAGCATGAGAAGAAGATCCGCCTCTATCGCGACAATGCCCAGCCGCTCTTCGCGCGCTACGGTGTCGAGGCGCAGCTCGATGCGATGATGTCGCCGGTCGTGCAGCTGAAGTCCGGCGGCTATATCGTCATCAACCAGACGGAAGCGCTGGTCGCCATCGACGTGAACTCGGGCCGCGCGACGCGCGATCGCCATATCGAGGACACGGCGCTGCGCACCAATTGCGAGGCCGCGGACGAGATCGCCCGCCAGCTTCGCCTGCGCGACATGGCCGGCCTGATCGTCATCGACTTCATCGACATGGAATCGTCGAAGAACGATGCCCAGGTCGAGCGCCGCCTGAAGGAAGCGCTGAAGGACGACCGCGCGCGCATCCAGGTGGGCCGCATCAGCCATTTCGGCCTGCTCGAGATGAGCCGTCAGCGGCTTCGCCCGAGCGTGACCGAGCACTCCTTCATGACCTGCCCGCATTGCCAGGGCCGCGGCATCGTCCGCTCGCCAGACTCGGCGGCGCTGCAGGTCATCCGCGCGATCGAGGAGGAGGGCGCCCGCCGCCGCGCTTCCGAGATCACGGTGCATGTCGCGCATGACCTGGCGCTGCATATCCTCAACCGCAAGCGCGAGCGCCTGCAGGCCATCGAGGCCCGCTACGGCCTGGCCGTGATCTTCGAGCCTTCCGAGGCGATGAGCGGTGCGGCCTTCCGCATCGAGAAGACCAAGGCCCGCGTGCAGGGCGAGGAGCCCGCGCCGTCCAACGCGCTGCGCATGAGCTACGAGCCCGAAGCCGAGGAAGCGCCGCGCGCCGCCCGCCCGATGCTCGAAGCCGAGGCCGTGGAAGCGCCGGAAGGCGAGGCCAAGGCCGAGCGCCGCCCCGAGGCGAATGGCAATGGTGAGGGCGAGGGCGAGAATGGCGAAGGCCGCCGCCGCCGCCGCCGCCGTCGCCGCCGTGGTGGCCGCCGCGAGGATGGCACGCCGCAGGCCGGTGCCGAGGGCGTCGAGGGTGACGAGGGCGATGCCGAAGGCGAGGACGAGGGTGAGGAAGCGCCTGCCGGCGTGACCGAAGCCGAGGCGGCGTCGGAAGCGGCACCCGCCCCGCAGGAGACGGCCGAGCCGGTGGAGGAAATCCCCGCCGGTGCGCCGAGCGCCGAAAGCGAGGCCGCGCTCTATCGTCGCAACCGCGATCGCCGCAATCAGCGCGGCCGTGGCGGCCGCTTCGATGGCGAGCAGGTTGCCCGCGAGCCCAGGGAACTCCGCGAGCAGCGCCCGCCCCAGGCGCCGCGCCAGCCGGCGCCGCGCTATGCCGGCCCGACGCCCGCCGACCCCTTCGCGGGCACGCTGGACGACATTTTCGACGCCATGGCCAAGGCCGAGGAAGCCGCCGAGGAGGCCGCGCGCCGTCCTGCTGCGCCGGTTGCCGCTGCCCCGGTTCAGGCCCCCGTCGAGCCTGTCGCCCCGGCGCAGCCCGCGGCTGTGGTGGAGCCGGTGGTGATCGAGCCCGTCAAGGTCGAGCCCATCGTCGCTGAAGCCCCTGCCGAAACGCCCGCCCCGGAGGCTCCGGCCCCCGAGGCCGCGCCCGAGCCGGAGCCCGCTGCCAGCGAGCCGGTGGCCGGCCCCGTGGTGCAGCCGAAGGTGATCGGCGAAGGCAATGGCGAGGCACCCGCCCGCCGTGGCTGGTGGCGCCGCTGAGGCGCCAGGGCCTCCCAGGCTGAGATGACGAACACCCGGCCCCGCAAGGGCCGGGTGTTCGCGTTTTCAGGCCGCGCCGTTCAGCCAGTCGCGCCGGGTTAGCGCATAGAGCAGGTGGCGCCGCATCTTGTGCCCCAGCGGCAGGCGCGGATGCTCGAAATGCCCCTCCCGCCGCATGCCCAGCCGCTCCATCAGCCCCCAGGAGCGGAGATTTTCGGGGATGGTGAAGGCGACGATCTCCTCCATCCCCAGCGGCCCGAAACCTCCGGACAGCGCGGCCCTGGCGGCCTCCTCGGCGAAGCCCTGGCGCTGATGCGCCTGCCCCAGGCGCCAGCCGATCTCGACCACGGGATGGCGCCGATGGTCCCAGGGCAGGGTCTCCCAGGGGATCTGGGCGAGGCCGCAAAGCCCGGCCAATGCGCCGCTATCCCGCCGCTCCACGGCCCAGAAGCCCCAGCCGAGCCGATCGAAATGGGCCATGATCCGGTCCATGAACCCGTCGGATTCCTCGCGGCTCAGCGGCTGCGGGAAATGCTCCATCACGGCCGGGTCCGCATTCATCGCGGCGAAGGCCGGGCGGTCCGCCTCGCGCCAGGGGCGGAGGATTAGGCGCGGGGTCTCGAGCGTCAGCATCTCCATCCGGAACCTCTCCTCTCCGCGCGAGCGCCGGGGCCGTGGCGGGACCATGCGTGCCGTCTCCAGGGAAGCCACCCAGATCGGCAAGCTGGGCCATCTCAGGGCAGCCGCTAATCCACCGCGCGTCAATATCGCGCCAATATTGAACCGCCCCGCTGACCGACTGGTCTTCGCACCCGCGCCATTGCGGCCTAGGTTGGGGCAAAAGCGATGGAGGAGACGCTATGCCCACGCTCAGCCTGGAGGCCCTGGCCGCCTCGGTGCCCGATGGCGCCATGCTCGCCCTGCCGCCCGATAATTCGCTGCCTTCGGTCGCGCTGGCCAAGGCGCTGATCCGGCGCGGCGCCAAGGGGCTGCGGCTGGTGGGCGTGCCCGTCTCCGGCTTCGCCACCGAAATCCTGATCGGCGCCGGCTGCGTCACGGATTTGCAGACCAGCGCCTGCTCGCTGGGCGAGGCGGGTTTCGCGCCGCGCTTCACCGCCGCCGTGCGCGAAGGCCGCATCACGCTGCGCGATGCCACCTGCCCCGCGATGCACACCATGCTCCAGGCCGCCGAGAAGGGCGTGCCCTTCATCCCGCTGCGGGGCTTGATCGGCAGCGACGTGCTGGCGCACCGGCCGGACTGGAAAGTCATGCCCAATCCCTTCGCCGCCGAGGGAGAGGATCCGATCGTGCTGCTGCCGGCGCTGCAGCCCGATATCGCCGCCTTCCACGCCGTGATGGCCGATAGCGAGGGCAATGTCTGGCTCGGCCGCCGCCGCGAATGCGCGACCATCGCCCATGCCAGTCGCCGCACCATCGTCACCGTCGAGCGCGTGGTGGAGGGCAATTTCCTGGAGGATGAGCGCCTGGCCCCCGGCACCATCAGCGCGACCTATGTGGATGACGTCGCCATCGCCGAGCGCGGCGCGCATCCGGTGGCGCTGCTCGACCAATATGGCGCCGACCCTGCCTATGTCGCCGAATACGCCCGCATGGCCAGGTCCGAGGCGGGCTTCAAGGAGTGGCTCCATCGCGAAGTCTTCGCCCAAGGCGCCGCCGCGAGTGCCGCCGCATGAGCCCCGCCAAGCATGAGGAAATGCTGGCCAGCGCCGTCGCCCGGCTGATCCTGGACCCTTCGGCCCCGCCCGTGCGGCATATCGCGGCGGGTGCTGCCTCGCCGATTCCGGCCGCGGCCTGCTGGCTGGTGAAGAAAATGGGCCATCCCGTGCGGCTCTCGCTGCTGCACAAGCCCAATGGCAATCCCTTCACCGAGGGCACGCGCGAGCTCTTCGACCTGACCGGGCAGGGGCGGCTCGACCTCTTCTTCCTCGGCGGCGGTCAGATCGACGGCCAGGCGAATATCAATCTCATCGGCACCGGCGAATGGCCGGGGCTGGAGGCGCGCTTCCCGGGCAGTTTCGGCAGTGCCTATATGTATTTCATGACGCCCCGCACCATCCTCTTCCGCGAGGAGCATTCGCCCCGGGTGCTGGTGCCGCGCGTGGACAATATCTCCGCCCCCGGCCTCTCGCCCCCCGGCGTCTTCCGGCGCGGCACGGCCCAGGCGCTGGTCACGGGCAAGGCCATCTTCCGCTTCGACCCGGCGCGCGGCCGCTTCACGCTCGAAAGCGCCCATGCGGGCGAAACGGCGGCCAGCATCCGCGAGGCGACCGGCTTCGATTACGACGAACCGGCCGAGCTTCCCCAAACGCCCCCGCCGAGCGAGGCCGAACTCGCCTTGCTCCGCGGCCCGGTCTGCGACGAAATGTTCGAGACCTATCCTGACTTCTGCGCGCGTATCTTCGAGAGGAAACTAGCGGCATGAATGATGCCATTCCGCAGGCTGAAACCGCTTCTGACACCGTCGGCCTCGCCAAGTCCGCCGGCGCTCTCGCGGGGCTGAAGGTCATCGACCTCACCCGCGTGCTGGGTGGCCCCTATTGCACCATGATCCTCTCCGACCACGGCGCCGAGGTGATCAAGATCGAGCCGCCGCAGGGCGACGAAGTGCGCGAATGGGGCCCTCCCTTCCTGGAGCAGACCGACGGCAACAAGGCCGCCAGCTACTATCTCGGCGTGAACCGCAACAAGCAGTCCCTGGCGCTCGACCTGTCGAAGCCCGAGGGCCGCGCGGTGCTGATGCGCCTGCTCGAAGGCGCCGATGTGCTCATCGAGAATTACAAGCCGGGCTCCATGGAGAAATGGGGCATGGGCTATGACACGCTGTCGGAGAAATTCCCCCGGCTGATCCATTGCCGCGTCTCGGGCTTCGGTGCCGATGGGCCGCTGGGCGCGCTGCCGGGCTATGACGCGATCATCCAGGCGATGGTCGGCCTGATGTCGATCAATGGCGACCCTTCCACGGGCCCGATCCGCATGGGCACGCCCATCGTCGATCTGGCGACGGGCCTCTATTCCGCCATCGCCATCCTCATGGCGCTGCAGGAGCGCGAGCGTTCGGGCCGCGGCCAGTATTGCGACATGACGCTGCATGACTGCGGCATGGCCCTGCTGCATCCGCAGGCGCCGAACTACTTCCTCAATGGGAAGCAGCCAAAGGCGACGGGCAATCCGCATCCGAATATCTCGCCCTATTCGAAGTTCCGCACCCGGACCTGCGAGATTTTCGTGGCCGCCGGCAATGAGCCCGCCTTCCGCAAGTTCTGCGCTTTCCTGGGGCTCGACTCCCTGCCCGCCGATGAGCGCTTCAGCAGCAACGGTAAGCGCGTGGAGAACCGCGAGGCGCTGACGGCGGTGCTGGAGGCGCGGCTGGCTGATGAGGATGGGCACGAGCTTTGCGACCGCATGCTGCGCGCCGGCCTGCCCGCCGGGCCGGTGATGTTCGTCGACGAGGCAATGCAGGCGCCTCATACGGCGCATCGCGAGATGGTCGCCCAGATCGGGCCTTTCCGTGCGCTGAACACGCCGATCAAGCTCTCCCGCACGCCGGGTGGCGCGCGTGCCGTGCCGCCGGCCTTCAACGAGCATGGCGAGAGCGTGCTGGCGCGGCATGGCTTCACCGAAGAGGAAGTGGCGGCGCTCAAGCGCGAGGGCGTGCTGGTCGAATCGCGCCGTTGAAATTCGGGGCGCGCTTCAGGGCGCGCCTTCATCGACGGGACCGTTCTATTCCGCTACCGTAATTCGGAGCGGGTCCCTGCAACCGTCGCGAGTGCTGCAGCGCCAAAATGACGGTTTCCGCGCGAATTCATCCAAAAAATCACACATTCGCCCGGTTTAAAGATGATTCGTCTGGTTAACCTCCCACCTGCGTGATAGGTGGCCGGTTCATGATCTTCGCGTCGTTCGAGTTCGTGTTCCTGTTTCTGCCGATCTATTTCACGGCTTACTTCCTCGTGCCCGCGAAGTGGCGCAACTGGCCCGTCCTGCTGCTCTCCTGGCTCTTCTACGGATGGTGGCGGCTGGACTTCCTGGCCCTGCTGATGGCCGTCACGGTCTTCACCTTCTTCACCGCCCGGCTGATGGATGCGAAGGGGCCGAAGACGAAGGTCGGTACCCGGCTGCTGGTGATGGGACTGGTCGGCAATCTTTCCGTCCTCGCCTATTTCAAATACGCGAATTTCGGTGTCGGCGCCTTCAACGACATGATGGTGGCCTTCGGCCTCACCACGGTCGGCTGGAGCGAGATCATCCTGCCGATCGGCCTATCCTTCTACGTGCTGCAATCGGTCAGCTACCTGATCGACCTTTGGCGCGGCGATGTGCCGGTCAGCCGCAGCTTCGTGAATTACGCCGCCTATAAGGCGATCTTCAGCCAGCTCATCGCCGGCCCCATCGTGCGCTATGCCGAGATCGAGAAGGATCTCAAGCATCGCGAGCACAGCCTCGCCCTTTTCGGGGAGGGCGCGCGGCGCTTCATGATCGGCTTCGTCATGAAGGTCGCGCTCGGCGATACGCTGAGCCCCGTGGTGGAGGCCGCCTTCCATCTGCCCTCGCCCACGCTGCTCGATGCCTGGACGGGCATGCTGGCCTATACGCTGCAGCTCTATTTCGATTTCGCCGGCTATTCGGCCATGGCGATTGGCCTCGCCCTGATGTGCGGCTTTCATTTCCCGGAGAATTTTAACAACCCCTATCTCTCCGGGAATATCCAGGAATTCTGGCAGCGCTGGCACATGACGCTCGGCCGCTTCCTGCGCGACTATCTCTACATTCCCCTCGGCGGCAGCCGCGCCGGCCCCATCCGGACCTATGTGAACCTCTTCCTCACCATGGTCATCGGCGGCTTCTGGCACGGCGCGAACTGGACCTTCCTGCTCTGGGGCGCCTGGCATGGCGGCATGCTCGCCGTCCATCGCGCCTGGAGCCGGGCGGGTTTCGGGCCCATGCCCTATTGGCTCGCCAATCCGATCCTGCTCCTGGCCGTGGCGCTCGGCTGGGTGACCTTCCGCGCCACCGACATCCATGGCGCCTTCGCGATGTACAAGGGCCTGATCGGGCTGAACGGCACCGGCCTTTCCGACGGGCTCGCCTGGCAGATCACGCCCGACCAATGGTGGTGCCTGCCCATCGCGCTGGGCTTCGTCTATCTGCCGCTGCTTTCGCGCTGGACCGGCTTCGGCCGCCCACCCGAGGCCCATGGCCCGCTCTGGCGCGCGGGCTGGGCGGTGCTGCCCTTCCTCGGCTTCCTGCTGAGCCTCGTGCTGCTCTACAGCCGCGCGGCCGTGCCCTTCCTCTATTTCCAGTTCTGAGGGCGCCATGGACGAGAAGACCTCCCGCTTCCGCCTCCAGGCCCATCGGCTCCAGGCTGTGGCGACCATCGCGCTGCTGGGCTGGGGCTTCTGGGAGGGCGTGCAGGCGCTCTCCACGCCCGAGACGCGCGAGAAGCTGCGCCAATCGCTCTCCATCGAGGCGCTGCTGGATGGCCGGCTCGCCGGTGCGGTGAACCACGCCATGGCCCATGCGCTCCCGGCCGATCCGGTGCTGCGCGGCACCGGATCGGCTTTGCGCTGGGAGTTGTTCGGCTCGGCCGGGCCGCAGGTGAGGGCGGGCTGCGACGGCTGGCTCTTCCTGACCGAGGAACTCCGCCCCTGGCCCGCGCCGGAAGCCGCCATGGCCGAGCGCATCGCCGTCGTGGAACGGGTGCGCGAGAAGCTGGCGAGCCAGGGCATCGCCCTGCTGGTCGCCCTGGTGCCGGACAAGGCGCGGATCGAGGCCGCCCATCGTTGCGGCATTCCCTATTCGGCACAATCAGAAGGGCGGCTCGCGGCGCTGCTCGACGGTTTCGCGAAAACGCTCGTGCCGGTCGTGAACCTCGCCCCCGTGCTCACGGCCGCCAATCAGGATGGCGCGGCCTGGTATCGCACCGACACGCATTGGAGCCAGGAGGGCGCCGCGGCCGCGGCCAAGGCCGTGGCGGAGGCCGCGAAGCGCCTCACGCCCGGGCTGGAGCCGCGCGCCTTCCGCACCACGGCCGCCGCCAGCCCGAGCGACGGGCCGGGCGACCTCATCCGCCTCATGGGGCTCGATATCGTCCCGCCCGCGCTGCGCCCCGCGCCCGATCGCCAGCGTCTCGAGACCACGGAGGCAGAAGCGGCCCCGGCGGGCGGCGGAGGCGGCGGGCTGCTGGACGAGACGCCGGCCGTGCCGGTGGCACTGCTCGGCTCCTCCTATTCGCTGAACGCCAATTTCCACGGCCGCCTCCAAGAGGCGCTGGGCGCCGAGGTGACCAATGCCGCGCAACTCGGCGGCGGCTTTCACCGTGCCGCGGCACGCTATCTGGCCGGCGCCACCTTCCGCGAGGCGCCGCCGAAACTGATCATCTGGGAAATGCCCGAACGCGTGATGACGCAGCCGCCCTCCGACGAGGAAAAAGTCTTTCTCGGAAGCTGGCGATGAGCGGCATGATCGTCCAAGCCAAGGGCACGGCCAGTGGTATGGTCAAAATTTATCGTCTAATCTCAGAAACTGTAACACGATGAGTGTGGGAATGAACAAGATCGGTCGCCGCGCAGCCCTGGCTGGTTTGGTCGCGGCCTCGACTATGAGTGTGACGCGAGCCCGCGCCGCCGTGGTCAATAGTGCCGTCATCGGCAGCGATGGCTGGCTCTTCCCCGCCTGGGACGACGTCCGCCGCTTCGACGCCGCACGCATGCGCCAGGGCGCTGCCCTCATCCAGCAGGCGGCCGGTATCCTGAAGGCCGGCGGCATCGACCTCGCCATCGCGCTCACGCCCATCAAGGCGCGGCTCTATCCTGAATTCCTGCCCAATGACTTCCGCCCCGGCCCCGATGCCGAGAAGCGTTATGGGCAGACGATGCAGGAACTGGCGAAGAGCGCGCTCGTCCCGGATCTCGCCGCCGCCATGGCCGCGGCGAAGAAGGCCTATCCGCAGCAGCTTCTCTACATCAAGGCCGATACCCATTGGACGGCCTTCGGCGCCGAGGTCTGCGCGCTTGAGGTCGCCAAGGCCATGCAGGGAAAGTTCCGCCTGCCGGCCAGCACCCGCCCGGGCGTGCAATTCGGCCAGCCGCAGCTCTTCACGCAGGAGCAGAACGACCTCGCCGAGCTTCTGCCCGCCGCGCAGCAGGAAGCTTATCCGCCACAGCAATTTTGGGTGCGCCCGGTGGTCTCTGCCGGCCAGGCCTCGCTGCTCGACGATGACACGGCCGATGTCGTCGTCGTCGGCAACAGCTATATGCAGCCGAAATACGGCTTCGCGAACGTGCTGTCGCATACGCTGAACCGCCCGGTGGCGCTGTCGTGGAAAATCCACCGCTACGGCCCCTACAAGACGCTGCTCACCTATCTGCAGAGCGAGCCCTTCCGCCGCCAGCGGCCCAAGGCCCTGGTCTGGACCTTCCGCGAGACGGACCCGGAATTCATGCCCGACCAGGCCGGGATCTGGGGCACCAATGCCATGCCGCCGCGCCAGTTCCTCGACGACGTGAAGAAGGCCGTCGGCTGATGCGCGCCCTCCGCCGCCTCGCGCTCGCCGCATCCCTGACCGTGCTGGGGGCCTTCGCGGCCCCCGCCATGGCGCAGCAGATCCTGTATGAGCCGGTGCCGCCGCCGGGCTCGGCCTATCTGCGCTTCGTGAACACGCTGGGCGCTGAGGTGACGGTGAAGCCGGACTTCCTGGCCGAGCGCCGCATGGGCACTGCGCCGGAGGATCGCGTCGGCGGTTTCGCGGTGGTCGAGAAGGTCGCCGGCCGTCAGCTGCGGGTGGAACTCGCCGCCGGCACCGCCACGGGCCGTGCGAGCCTGACCATCGAGCCGGGCAGCTTCAACACCATCCTGATCCAGCCCGGGCCGGGCGGCACCCTGGCCGCGCTGCCGGTGCAGGACGACACTGCCTTCAACCAGAACCGCGCACGGCTCGCCTTCTACAACGCCATCCCCGGCTGCGCCGATGGCAGCCTGATGCTGGAGCCGGGCAAGCAGGCGGTCTTCCAGGGCGTGGCGCCGGGCAAGGCTTCCGCCCGCAGCGTCAATCCGGTGACGGCCCAGCTTCTCGCCTCCTGTGGCGGGCGCAGCGCGCCGGTCTTCGACCTCAAGGGCGTCGAGGCGGGCGGCATGTACAGCATCTGGCTGATGCAGCCCGGCGGCGAGCCGCTGGCCTTCGTCACGCGTGACCGCACGCTGCGCTGGCAGCCGTGACACATCGCTTCGCATTGCGATGGGCCATTGCCTTGCCCATCGTATTGCCCTGGTGCATGGCGCTGAACGGCGCCCAGGCCCAGACGCAACCTCCGCCGCCGCCCCCGGCCCTGCCGGGCGATCCGGCAGCGGCCGCGCCTGAACCCGTCGCCGCGCCTCCAGCCCCGGCGGAAGCTCCCCCGGCCATCGCTGCGCAGGCGCCCGTCCAGGCCGCCAGCACGGCCGAAGTGCCGCAGGCGCTCGCCGTGCTGCTCCGGCAGATCGCTTTTTGGCGCGCGCAGCAGCAGCCCGACCGCGCGATGCGCACCGTCGAGACGATGCTGCAATCCTACCCGCAGCATCCCCAGGCCCTGGCCGCCGCCTTCGACGTCGCCGCGCAATTGGGCGACCGTGCGGCAATGCAGGACTATCGTGCGCGCCTCGTCGCCGTCTCGCCCAACGACCCGCAACTTCCCCGGCTCGATTCCGCCCTGCGCGCCGCCGCCATGGACCCGGCCGTGCTGCGCGAGGCCCGCAGCCTCGCCGCCGCCGGCAAGGCGGATGAGGCCGTGGCCCGCTACAAGGCCGCCTTCGGCAATGGCCCGGTGCCGGATTCCCTGGCCCTCGAATATTACCGGACGCTCGCGAGCACCGGCATCCTCGGCTATCGCGAGGCCCTGCCGGTGCTGCGCCGCCTCTCGGCCGCCTCGCCCAACGACTATCAGCTCCAGCTCGCCGTCGCCGAGGTCATGACCTATCGCGAATTGGCGCGGACGGAAGGGATGGAGCGACTCCGCGCGCTCACCCGCCAGCCGGAAGTGGCCGAGCAGGCGCGCCGCTCCTGGCGCCTCGCGCTCACCTGGCTGGGCCCGACCTTCGACGGGCAGGACATGCTGAACAGCTACCTGTCGCAATTCCCGAGCGATCCGGAGCTGGAGGCCAAGCGCGAGGAATTCCGCCGCAGCCTGCCGGACGAGGCGCAGCGCGTGCTGCTCGCGGGCTATGGCGCCTTCAATGCCGGCGACATGGCCACCGCCGAGCGGAACTTCCAGCAGGCGCGGCAGATGAAGCCGCAGGATACGGAGGCCATCGTCGCCCTGGCGGCGGTGCGCAAGCAGCAGGGCCGCAATGCCGAGGCCACCGCGCTGATCCAGGAGGCGATCCGCCTCGCGCCCGAACGGCGTGAGGAATTGCTGGGCGGGCCCTCCGTGGCGGCCGCCATTCCGCAAAGCCCCTCGCTTCTCGCCCGCCGCGCCCTGCAGCGGGACGATCTCGAACGCGCCGATGGCCTCGCCCGGCGCGCGGCCAAGAGCAACAACGATGGCGAGCGACTGCAAGGCCTCGTGGTGCTGGCCCAGGTCGCGCTGCGCCGCAATGACCTGCCGACCGCCGAGGCGCGCTATCGCGAGGCCCTGGCCCTCCGCCCGAACATGCAGGAGGCGCTTTCCGGCCTCTATGACGTGTTGCAGCGGCAGAACCGCATCGCCGAGGCCGATACCCTCCGTCAGCAGACCGGGCTCACCCCCTGGTCCGGCACCACCAGCGTCGTCGCCGCGCGGTTGCAGGAAGAGGCGGGCAAAGAGAGCGACCCGGCCAAGGCGCTCTCGCTGCTGCGCGAGGCGCAGCAGGCCGATCCGAGCAGCCCCTGGATCCGCCTCGACCAGGCCCGGCTGCTGAAGGACCAGGGCGACCTCGCCGGCCGGCGGCAGGTGGAGCAAGGGCTGCTCGATATGGGCAGCCCGGATGCGCTCTATGCCGCCGCCCTGATCGCTTCCGGCGACGAGCGCCATGCCGAGGCGGCCCAGGCGCTCGAGCGCGTGCCCGTGCGCCTGCGCTCCTCCGACATGTCGCGCCTGTTGAATACCGAACGCATCAAGGCCGAGGCCGAGCGGCTCGAGGGTTTCGCGCGCAACTATCCCGCCCAGGGCGTCGGCCCGCTCGTGGCCCTCGCCGCGCGCCGGGATGGCAGCGGGCTGGGCGCGAGCGAGGCGGTGCAGGCGCTGGGCCGGCTGGAGCAGGGCGCCGCCGCCCGCGCCGCCGCCAGTGCCGCCATGGCCGCCAACCCCTATTGGAGCCCCGCGCCGATCATCCAGCTCGCCGGCGCCCTGATGCGGGCCAAGGAGCCGGAGGCCGCCTATAAGCTGCTCGGCGAGCGGCTCGATGAATCGCGCCTCACCGACGAGGAGCGGCGCCAGCTCAAGGCGCTGCGCACCGGCGAAACGATCATGCAGGCCGAGCGCCTTTCCGCGCGGGGCGACTATGTCGCCGCCCAGGCCAGGCTCGCCCCCTTGCAGCAGTCGATGCCCGGCAATGCCTCGGTGATCGCGGCCAATGCGCGGCTGCAACTCGCCGCTGGCCATCCCCGCGAGGCCCGGCGCATAGGCGAGGAGCTTCTGGCGCGCGATCCGGAGAATATGGAAGCCCGGATGGTGGTGGTCTACGCCGCCATGGCCCAGGGCGACTATCGCACCGCCCAGGCGATGACGGAGCAGGCCCGGCTGCGCAAGCCGGAGGACCCCCAGCTCATCCTCCTCAGCGCGCAGCTTGCCCGGGCCCGCGGCGATTTCAGCACCGCCTGGCGCGGCGTGGAGGAAGCCGCCCGGGCCAAGGCGGCCGAGCAGCGCGCGAAGGGCGAGCCCGTCTCGCCCCAGCTCGTCTCCAGCCTCTCGGCGACGCGGCTCGGCGGCGTGGGCACGAGCGACCCGCTGGTCGATGAGATCGTGCGGGAACGCAAGGCGCTCAAGGAAGAATCCGAAATCCGCTTCGCGGCTACCGGCAGCCTGCGCGCGCATAGCGGCACGGCGGGCACGGGGCGGCTGACGGAGGCCTCGCTGCCGCTGGAAGCCTCGGCCCCCATGCCCGGCCTCGGCGGCCGCATCTATGGCCGCGTGACGCCCGTGACGCTCGATGCGGGCAGCATGAAGGGGGAAGGGGCCGGCGAATTCGGCACCAACCCGCTGACCGGCGCCACCCCGGCCAATCGCGATTCAACCCGCGCCACGGGCGTCGGGCTCCAACTGGGCTATGTGAACTACAACACGGGCACCTTCCTCGGTCAGGTGCTGGGCGATGCGGGCACGACGCCGATCGGCTTCCGACAGACCAACTTCGCCGGCGGCATCGAGATCGCACCCTCGCTGACCGACCAGCTCCGCCTGCGCCTCGCCGCCGACCGCCGGGCCATCACCGACAGCGTCCTCTCCTACGCCGGCGCGCGCGACGAGGAGAGCGGCCGCACCTGGGGCGGCGTGATGCGCACGAGTTTCCGGGGCCAGCTCGAACTCCAGACGGGCAAGACCACGTGGTATGCCGGCGGAAGCTGGTCGATGCTGCGTGGGCAGAATGTCGCGTCCAATACCGGCCGCGAAATCGGGGTGGGCTTCAACCACAACCTCATCAAGACCGACGATCAGGACCTGATCCTCGGCCTCGATCTCCGCTACGCCGCCTTCGACAAGAACCTGCGCTACTACACCTATGGCCAGGGCGGCTATTTCAGCCCGCAATCCTCGCTGGCGGCGGTCGGCTCGCTACAATGGCGCCAGCGCTGGGGCGATTGGGAGACGAAGCTCGGCGGCTCGCTCGGCGTGCAGCGGTTCCGCGAATCCTCGAGCCCCTATTTCCCGACCGACGCGGCCATGCAGGCCGCCCTGGAGGCGAGCGGGGAGACGAGCAGCTATGCCGGGCAGGAGAAGACGGCGGTGGTCGCTGGCCTCAACGCCGCCATCGAATATGACCTGACGCAGCAACTCACGCTCGGCCTCTCGGGCCGCTACATCAAGAGCGGTGTGTGGAACGAAGGGGCCGGGCTGCTCTATGCGCGCTACAGGTTCAGCCCCCTTTCATCCTCTCCCTGATGGAGCCGTGATGCGCCTGCGGATCGAGACGAAGCGCCTTCTGGGAGCCCTGGCGGGCGTGGTTCTGGCAGTGTCGGGGCAGGCGGCCCTGGCGGCCGAGGCCTGCCCCGGCCTGCCGCTCCGCCAGCCGCCGCCGCGGGAGGCCATCCCCGCCGCCTTCACCGAGCCGCAATGGGTGGCGCGGAACAACCAGCTCGAACAGCAGATGGCCGGCGCCAATTTCTCGCGCACGCGGCTGCTCTTCCTGGGCGATTCCATCACGGAAAGCTGGCCGCCCAATCTTTACCAGCATTTCTACGGCCATCGCGGCGCCTTCAACATGGGCGTGCGCAGCGACAATACGATGGGCATGCTCTGGCGCCTGCCGCGCGCGCCTCTGGGGCGCACGCTGAAGCCGCAACTCGTCGTACTGCTGCTCGGCACCAACAATATCTGGCCGGGTGCCAAGCCCGAGGATGTCGCCACCGGCATCGCCGAGGTAGTGCGGCAGATCCGCCGTCAATCGCCCACGAGCCGCGTGCTGCTGGTCGGCGTGCTGCCGCGCGGCGCCGATGCGAGCGAGCCCGCGCGGCCGGTGATCGCGCAGGTCAATGCCCTGCTCGCAGGCTGCGCCGATAACAGCACGGTCTTCTTCGCCAATCCCGGCCCGATGCTGCTCGACGGCCAGGGCGTGCTCTCGGAGCAGATGTCGCCCGACAGGCTCCATCTCACCTGGCTCGGCTATGCCATTCTCGGCGCGGGTCTCGAACCCGATATCCGGCGCATCCTGGGCGAATAGGATGGATCTGAGCCGGCTGCTGATCCGTCTGGCGATGTGGTGGCGCAACCCGCCCTCGCCGAAGCGGATGAAGCTGATCCTGGCCGTGGTCGCGATCTGCCTCGTGATCGTGCTCATCGAGCATCTCTTCGGCCGGCCCGAATGGATGCATGTCGAGAAAGTGCCGATCAGGCGCTTCTGAAAGCCCTCAGCCGCAATGGCGGTAGATGGCCGCCGCGATCACCTGCGCGGCCTCAACGAGGCTCGCCAGATCGACATATTCGTCCGGCCCATGCGCATTGGCGCCGAGCGGGCCATAGACCACGCCCGGGATGCCCTGCGCCGCGTAATGCGCCGCATCGGTCACGCCCAGCATGCCCTCGAGCCGCACCGGCAGCCCCGCCGCCTCGCGCGCGCCGCGCAGCGCCGTCACCAGCGGGTGGTCGATGGGCGTGTTCACGGGCGGGAAGTGCAGGCCGTAGAGATCCCACTCCACGCGCGGCGGATTCTTCACCAGCCAGGGGTCGGTGGCCGCGAAACGCGCGATGGCGTCTTCGAAGTCGCGGCGAATGGTCGCCGGGTCCTCATGCGGCAGGAATTTCAGGTCGAAATCCAGAACGCAGGTATCGGGCACGATGCCGGGATTGTTGAGCACGGTCGGGAGCCCATCCGCGCCCATGCCCACACCCGCGATCATCATGCCGGGCGAGATGGTGTTCATGCCCGCGGGCATATGAGGAAAGCGCTTCTCGCGGCCCCAGCGGGCTTCCAGCGCCTGCACGGCGGCGAGCAGGCGCGCGCCGAGTTCCATGGCGTTGACGCTCTTCACCGGCACGGTATCGGCCGCTTCGGAGGGATAGATCGAGGCGAAGCGGCGCGAGGAATGGCCGTTGCGGCCTCGTACGGTGACGCGCACCCAGTCGAGGCCGCCGGCCCAGGGGCGGAGCGCATTGGCGCTGCCCTCGGCGACCAGCACGGCGCTGGGCTTGGGCTCGCGCTTCGCGGCCTCCATGGCGCCGAAGCCGCCGGCTTCCTCATCGACCACGGCGTGGAATTCGAGCCGGCCTTCGAGGGGGATGCCGAGCTTCCTGATCGCGCGGCAGGCGGCGAGGCAGGCGGCGAGGCCGGCCTTCATATCGCCCGTGCCGCGGCCGAACATTTTTCCCTCCGCGATCTGCGCGCCGAAGGGCTCGTAGTTCCATTTCTCGATGTCGCCGACAGGCACGACATCGACATGGCCGCAAAGCGCGAGGCTCTTTCCCTGCGTGCCGGGCAGCACGCCGATGAGGTTCGGGCGGCCGGGGAAGGGGTGCTGGCGGCTGGTCGAAAAACCCAGCGTCTTTAACTCGGCCTCGATGACGTCTTGAACCTCGGGCTCGTTATTGAGCGCCGGATCACGTTCGAATTTGGGGTTCACGCTGGGGATGCGCACGAGGCGCGTCAGCATCGCCACCAGCCAATCGGCATCGGCCGCCACGGCGTCGCGGAGCTTTTCTTCTATGCTCATCAGGCATCTTCCGTCACGCTGGCGATGGCGCGCGCGATGAGCGGCGCGAGGCGCCGGGCCCAGTCGAGGGCGGCGGCATCATGGGCGATGAGGTCCTGCCGGATCTCGATCAGCAGCGAGGGCAGGCCGCGTGCCTCGCCATGCACGGGCACGGTATAGTCATCGGCGTCGATGACATAAGGCTCGTTGTCGCCCACGGTGAAACCCTGCGCGCGGAGCCCTTCCATCATCGGCGCGGCGAAACGGCCGGCGGAGGCATAGAGGAACCCCGCCTCCCAAGGCCGCGACACGCCGCGATAGGAGGGCGTGAAACTATGCACGCCGATCACGCAGCGCCGCGCGGGCGTCGCGTCGAGATGCGCCGTCACCGCGTCATGGAAGGGGTGGAACAGCTCGTTCTGCCGCGCCGCGCGATCGGCGGCCGAAAGGCCGAGATTGCCGGGCACGACCGTCTCCTCGCTGATCTCCGGGATGGAGCCGGGGCGGGAGAGGGGGCGGTTGCAGTCGATCACCAGCCGCGAATAGCCTGTGCTGAACAGCGCCGCGTCCAGATGGCGCGAGAGGGCGCGGGCCATGACGAGCGCGCCGATATCCCGGCCGATATGCCGCTCGATCTCGCCCGGCGGCAGGCCGAGATCGCCCAGCGCGCGGGGAATGCGGTTCGAGGCATGTTCGCAGAGCAGCAGGCAGGGCGAGCGGCCGGCGAGATTCTCGGCCGTGAAGGCCGGAGGCTCGCCCGGTTGCAGTAGCGGCATCAATAGATGGCCTTGTAGCGGGCGCAGAGCCCCTCGGCATCCAGCTCCTCGACCAGCGACATCTCCTTGCGCTTCACCGAGAAGAGGCAGTTCTTGAGCGTCTTCGGCAGCCAGGCGCCGAGCATGGCATCGGCCTCGAATGCGGCCATGGCGGCGGGCAGATCGGCCGGCAGGCGGCGGACGCCCATGGCGTTCAATTCGGCCTCGGGGAATTCGGACGGGTCCTTGTTCACTAGCGGCGGCTGGGCGAGCCCTTCGCGAATGCCCGCGAGCCCGGCCATGATCAGCCCGGCCAGCGCCAGATAGGCATTGGCCGTCGCATCGGTCGCGCGGAATTCCACATTCATCTGCTTGGCCGCATCGCCGCCGCCCAGCGTGGCAATGGGGCAGATGCGCAGCCCCGCCTCACGGTTGCACTCGCCAAGGCAGGCATAGGCCGCGCTCCAATGATGCGGCTGCAGGCGGAGGTAGGAGATGGGGCTCGGCGCCGTCAGGGCCATCAGTCCCGGCATATGCCGCACGATGCCCGCGCAGAATTGCCCGGCCTTCTCGGAGAGCGCGCCGGGGCGGCTCTCATCGCGCATCGCGGGGTTGCCCTCGGCGTCGCGCAGGCTGAGATGGATATGCACGCCATTGCCCACGCCTTCGGCCGCCGTCTTGGGCGCGAAGCTCGCCTGCCAGCCGCGCTGCGCCGCCAGTTCCTTCACCAGCAGGCGCATGGCGATGGAGCGGTCGGCCGCCGTCAGCGGATCGGCCGGGCGCATCGTCACCTCGAACTGGTCCTGGCCGTATTCGGGCAGGAACATCTCCGGCTCCAGCCCCGCCTCGGCCATGAGTGCCATGAGGTCTGGCCCAAACGGGTCGGCGTGGCGCATGGCGGCGAGGGAGAAGGCTGGGGCGGCGGGCCAGTTGGCGCCCAGGATCTGGAATTCGTGCTCGAAGGTGGAGAGCACGCTCAGCCCCGTCTCCGCCTGGAGCTGCGCCACCGCCCGCTTCAGCAGCGTGCGCGGGCAACATTCCCAAGGGGTGCCGTCCAGCTCGGTGATGTCGGAGAAGTAGAGATGCAGCGGCGAGAGGCCGAAATTCGGCAGGCGGATGCGCGTCGCCTCGTCCGGCAGCAGCCGCAGGTCGCCGGCCGAGCCCCAGGGATTGTCCTCGGCGATGAGGTCGAAGGGTGTCAGCGCCATATTGGCCGGCACCCAGCCGGTGCCGCGCTTGAGATAGCCCGCCAGTGCCTCGGCCGGGAAGCTGCGGCCCCGGGTGATGGCGACGAGGTCGGTCGTCAGGCAGGTCGCGAGTTCGGCGCTCATGCGGCCATCTCCTTGAAGCGCGCGAGCACGGTCGCGGTATCGGTCACCCAGCAATAGCCGCCGAAGGCCTTCACGGCCGCGCGGTGGCGCTCATCGCTATAGGTGGCGCAGGCATCGTCGATGAGGGTGACCATGTAGCCGCGGTCGGCGGCATCGCGCACGGCCATGTCCACGCATTGGTCCGTCACCACCCCGGCGATGACGAGATAGCGGATGCCGAGGTTCCGCAGCACATAGTCGATATTGGTGGAGTTGAAGACGCCCGAGGAGGTCTTGGGCAGCACGATTTCGTCCGGCAGCGGCTCCAGTGCCGGGATCACGCGGCCCTCGGGCGCGCCCTTCGGTACATGCATGTCGGAAAGCTTATGGTCCAGCGAGCGGTCGCGGCCATGGCTGGTCAGGCTTTCGATGATGGTGTGCATCACCTCCACCTTCGCCGCCCGCGCGGCCTCCAGCAGCTTGCGCTGGTTGGGCACCACCAGGCCGTCGAGCCGGTCATGGTAATAGGAGAAATCCTGCCCCGCATGCGCCGGGTCGAGCCCGCGCTCGCACCAGATGCGCTGCATGTCGACGAAGAACATCGCCGTCTCGCCCGGCACGAAGGGCGCATCTCGGCGAGTGGGGAAGGCGGTCATGGCAGCTCCAGGGCGGTGTTGAGTATTTTATTACAGAGCGAGGATCGGGCCGTGAAGATGAAACATGATTGACAGAAACCGGCCCAGCCGGTGTTCTTCGGCCGATAGTTTCGCCCGCCTCACGTCCATCACCGGAGCCCACGCCATGCAGCGCCGCCACCTCTTCGCCCTGGGTGCCGCCTCGGCGGCCAGCCTCGCCATGCCGAGGCTCGGCCTGGCCCAGGGCAGCCGGACGCTGCGCTTCATCCCGCATGCCGATCTGGCGGTGCTCGACCCCATCGTGTCGAACGTCTACGTCACGCGCAATCACGCCTATCTCGTCTACGACACGCTCTTCGGCCAGGACGAGGCGATGAACCCCCAGCCGCAGATGGTGGAGGGCTTCACCACGGAGGATGACGGCCGCCGCTGGGTGCTCACGCTGCGCGAGGGCCTGCTTTTCCATGATGGGCAGAAGGTGCTGGCGCGGGACTGCGTGGCCTCCATCCGCCGCTGGGGCCAGAAGGACGATCTGGGCCGCGCGCTGATGGCCGTGACCGACGAGCTTTCCGCCCCCGATGACCGCCGCATCGTCTTCCGCCTGAGCAAGCCCTTCCCGCTGCTGCCCTTCGCCCTGGGCAAGACGCCCGGCGTGGTCTGCGCCATGATGCCCGAGCGCATCGCCAATACGCCGGTGGACAAGGCCTTCACCGAGGTCGTCGGCTCCGGCCCCTTCCGCTTCCTGCCGGCCGAGCGCGTCTCGGGCGATCGCGTGGCCTATGAGCGTTTCGCGGGCTACAAGCCGCGCGAGGGCGGCAAGGCCGAGGGCACGGCGGGGCCGAAGGTCGCGCATTTCGACCGGATCGAGTGGAAGGTGATCGCCGACGCGGCCACCGCCGCCGGCGCGCTTCAGGCCGGCGAGGTCGATTGGTGGGAATTGCCGAGCAACGACATGCTGCCGCTGCTCCGCCGCGGCCGGGGCTTCACCATCGAGCCGCTGGACCCGTCGGGCTACATGGTCTCGATGCGGATCAACCACCTCCAGGGCCCCACGGCCAATCCCGCCATCCGCCGCGCCATGTTCATGGCGCTCAACCAGAAGGACGTGGTGATGGCCATGGCCGGCACCGATGCCAGCCTGTGGAAGGACGGCGTGGGCTTCTTCTGCCCCGGCACCGCCATGGCCAATGACGCGGGCATGGAGGCGCTGAAGGGCGATCCGGCGGCGGCGAAGAAGGCGCTGGAGGCGGCGGGCTACAAGGGCGAGCCCTTCATGATCATGCTGCCTGGCGACCTCCAGGCGAATGCCATCGGCGGCTCCGTGGTGGCCGATGCCCTGCGCCGCGCGGGCATGACGGTCGATGAGGTGAGCATGGACTGGGGCACGCTGCTCCAGCGCCGCAACAAGAAGGAGCCGGTCGCCCAGGGAGGTTGGGGCGGATATGTGGTGATGAATACGGGCGTCGATCTCGGCAGCCCGGCCGTGCATGCCAATCTGCGCGGCGACGGCAAGAGCAGCCTCTACGGCTGGTGCGAGAGCCCGGCCATCGAGACGCTGCGCGGCGAGTGGCTCGCCGCCCCCGGCCTCTCGGAGCAGCAGGCCATCGCCCGTAAGCTCCAGAGCCAGGCCTTCCAGGACCTGCCCTATATGCCCCTCGGCCAGGTGGCCCAGCTCACGGCCTATAAGGCCGAGCTGAAGGGCATGCTGCATGGGGTGCCCGTTTTCTGGAACGTGAAGCGCGGCTGACCCCTGCGCGCACAGGGCTGGTAATCGCGGTCAGACACTTCCATTTGGGCCGGGGGCGCTGCAAAAGCTCCCGACCTGAATTGCCGGCCGGGGCGTGACTCCGGCCATCCGGAGTGGGACGCGCAATGGCTGCACCTCTTTCTGAACTCAAGGTCGGCTCGGTGGCCTTCGGCAATCACCTGCCGGTCAGTGTCATCGCCGGTCCCTGCCAGCTCGAAAGCCGGGCCCATGCGCTGGAGACGGCCGCGGCGCTGAAGGAAATCGCGGCGCGGGTGGGCTTCGGCCTCGTCTACAAGACCTCCTTCGACAAGGCGAACCGCACCTCGGGCAAGGCCCAGCGCGGCCTGGGCCTGGAGAAGTCGCTGCCGATCTTCGCCGAGATTCGCGAGACGCTGGGCCTGCCGGTCATCACCGACGTGCATGACGCCCACCAATGCGCCCCCGTGGCCGAGGCGGTCGATATCCTCCAGATCCCGGCCTTCCTCTGCCGCCAGACGGATCTGCTGCTGGCCGCGGCTGCGACCGGCAAGGCCGTGAACGTGAAGAAGGGCCAGTTCCTCGCGCCCTGGGACATGGCCAATGTGGTCGACAAGCTGGTCGATGCGGGCAATCCGCAGGTGCTGGTGACCGATCGGGGCACCAGCTTCGGCTACAACACGCTGGTCTCCGATTTCCGCGGCCTGCCCATCATGGCCCGCACCGGCGCGCCGGTGATTTTCGACGCGACCCATTCGGTGCAGCAGCCGGGCGGCATGGGCGGCTCCTCGGGCGGGCAGCGCGAATTTGTCCCCGTCCTGGCGCGCGCCGCCGTGGCCGTGGGCGTGGCCGGCCTCTTCATCGAGACGCATGAGAACCCGGACAAGGCGCCGTCGGATGGGCCGAACATGGTCCCCCTCAGCCAGTTCGAGGCCCTGATGCGCGATCTCTTCGCCATCGACGGGCTGTGCAAGGCCCAGGCCCATGCGGCGAGCGCCTCGGCATGAACCCCATCCTGATGATCCCCGCCCGCATGGCCTCCACGCGCCTGCCGGGCAAGGCGCTCGCCGATATCGCCGGCGAGCCCATGGTGGTGAAGGTCTGGCGCCGGGCGATGGAGGCCGATGTGGCCCCGGTCGTGGTCGCGACCGATACTGACGAGATCGCCGAGGCCGTCCGCGCCGTGGGCGGCCAGGCGGTGATGACCAAGGTGGGCCATCCCTCCGGCTCCGACCGCATTTTCGAGGGGCTGACCCGGCTCGACCCGGATGGGCTCTATGACGCGGTGATCAACGTGCAGGGCGACCTGCCGACGCTCACGCCGCATACCATCCGCGCCACGATGGAGCTGCTGCGGGATCGCACGGTCGATATCGGCACCCCCGTCGCCGAGATCACCCATGAGGAGGAGAAGACGGCCTCTTCCGTGGTGAAGATGGTGGGCTCGCCGCTCGGCGAGGGCCGCTTCCGCTGCCTCTATTTCACCCGCGCCACGGCGCCCTGGGGCGAGGGGCCGCTCTTTCACCATATCGGCCTCTATGCTTGGCGCCGGGCGGCGCTGGCGCGCTTCATCAGCCTGCCGCCCTCGCCGCTGGAACAGCGCGAGAAGCTGGAGCAGCTGCGCGCGCTGGAAGACGGCATGCGCATCGACGCGATCGAAGTGGCCGAGGTGCCGCTCGGCGTGGATACCGCCGATGACCTGAGCCGCGCCCGTGAGATGCTGAAGGGCGAGCGCGCATGAGCGAGAGCATTCGCGGCGCGGGCGTCCGCACGCTCGAGGTCGAGGTGCAGGGCCTCGCCGCCCTGCGCGAGGCCCTGGCGGGCGAGCCGCTGGGCGCGCGTTTCGAGCAGGCCATCGCCGCCATCCAGGGCCTGGAGGCCAAGGGCGGGCGCGTGATCGTCACCGGCATGGGCAAGTCCGGCCATGTGGGGCGCAAGATCGCCGCAACCCTGGCCTCGACCGGCACGCCGGCCTATTTCGTCCATCCGGGCGAGGCCAGCCATGGCGACCTCGGCATGGTCAGCCGGGCCGATACCGTCCTGGCCCTTTCCTGGTCGGGCGAGGCGCCGGAACTGGCCGATATCATCGCCTATACCCGCCGCTTCGGCGTGACGCTGATCGCCATCACGGCGGGGGCGGAGAGCGCGCTCGGCCGCGCGGCGGACGTTCCCCTCATCCTGCCCCGCATGGCCGAGGCCTGCCCCAACGGGCTGGCCCCGACCACGTCGACGACCATGCAGCTTGCCATGGGCGATGCCCTGGCCGTGGCGCTCCTCTCGGCACGCGGCTTCACGGCCCAGGATTTCCGCCAGTATCACCCCGGCGGCAAGCTCGGCTCGCAGCTGAAGAAGGTGCGGGACCTGATGCACAAGGGCGCCGAAATCCCGACCGTGCCGGAGCGCGCCATGCTCTCCGAGGCCATCGTGGAAATGTCGGGCAAGCGCTTCGGCGTGACGGCGGTCCTGGGGGCGGACGGCGGCATGGTGGGTGTCGTCACCGACGGCGACGTGCGCCGCGCCTTCAAGAGTGCCTTCGTGGATCGTCCGGTGGGCGAGATCATGACGCGCAAGCCGCTGAGCATCGCGCCCGAAAGCCTGGCCCAGGAAGCGCTGGCGGTGATGAACGAGAAGCGGATCACCAGCCTCTTCGTGCTCGAGGACGGGCGTCTGGCCGGCATCCTCCATCTGCACGATCTGCTGACCAGCGGCGTGGCCTGAGGGCCCGCTGCTTTTAATGTATCGAGGCCCGCGCCGCCTTTTACGGTCGCGGCGCCTCGCGAGGCTGAGCGGCCGTCATGGCCGCTGCCTTTAGTGAACGGCTGAGCCGCCTTAGAGCGAGCTGATCAGCCACTCCTGCCCGGTACCGAGGCTCAGGAGTTCCACCGCCAGGCAGATGGCGACGACGACCAGCATGGCCGGCAGGACGAGTTTCAACTGCAACATTGTGAGGCTCCGTGGGGGGATGCGTTGCCTTAATGCCGCCATAAACGCACGGAACGGACGAAGGTTGTGTGGTTGTTGCATTAATATAACGCTGGTTTTACTGCCTTTCGCCTCTCGACATGACCGGGCGCCCGGTCCAGCCTTGGCGCGCTTAGAAGCGCCCGCGAATGTAACCGAGAGGCGCCGCGCGGTCTGGGGAATCTGTCGGTTCGCGGCCCTGAAGAGGGCGCGCCTCACTTCGCGCGCCCGTGCCGAGGATATGCGACGATGGATCATGTGCCGACGACCTGCTGCAGCGCCAAGCCAGCCCAGAAGGGGGCTGGAGCGGCCCATCCGCTGGACCCGCTGAGCCCCGCCGAATTCCAGGCCATCGTCTCCATCATCCGCGGCTCCGGCCTGTTCGAGAGCGGCATCCTCTTCGAGACCGTGGAACTGCTCGAACCCTCCAAGGAGGCCCTGGCTTCCGGCGCCCCGCTGCCGCGTGAGGCCCGCGTCAATCTCTTCAATAAGACCGCCGATGGCGTCTGGCGCCTGACCGTCTCGCTCGACGAGGCCAAGGTGCTGACCTGCCGCTTCGTGGCGGGTGTGAAGCCGATCATCCAGCTCGAACAGTTCCTGGAGATCGAGGGCTTCGTCCGGGCCGATGCCCGCTTCATCGAGGCCTGCCGCAAGCGCGGCATCGAAGATATGTCCAAGGTCTGCGTCGACCCCTGGTCGGCCGGCAGTTTCGGCATTCCGGGCGAGGAGGGGCGCCACCTCTGCCATACCTTCGCCTGGCTGCGCCTGCGCGAGGACGAGAATTTCTACGCCCACCCGATCGAGGGGCTGAATGCCGTCATCGACCTCAAGACCGGCGAGGTCATCCGCGTCGACGATTACGGCGTCACCCCCATCCCGATGGCGGAAGTGAATTACGACGCCAAGTTCCTCGACAATCTCCGCTCGCCCTATAAGCCGCTCGATGTGGTGCAGCCCGAGGGGGTGAGCTTCGCCTTGGAAGGCCGCAAGCTGACCTGGGACCAATGGTCGCTCCGCATCGGCTTCAATGCCCGCGAGAGCCTGACCCTTCACGAGATCAGCTATGCCGGGCGGCCCATCATCCACCGCGCCTCGCTGGTCGAGATGGTGGTGCCCTATGGCAGCCCGGAGCGGGGGCATTACCGCAAGAACGTCTTCGATATCGGCGAATACGGGCTGGGCAAGCTCTCCAACTCCCTGAAGCTCGGCTGCGACTGCCTCGGCGCCATCCAGTATCTCGACGCGCATCTCGGCGGGATGGGCGGCGATGTGATGACCATCGAGAACGCCATCTGCATCCATGAGGAGGATAACGGCCTGCTCTGGAAGCACTGGGATTTCCGCACCGACCGCACCGAGGTGCGCCGTGCGCGGAAGCTCGTGGTCTCGACCATCTGCACGGTCGGGAATTACGAATACGCGCTCTATTGGTATTTCCACACCGACGGCACGATCGAATTCGAGGTGAAGGCGACGGGCATCATCAATACCGTCGCCTGCCTGCCGGGCGAGCCGGGGAAATACGCGAAGGAGGTCTCGCCGGGCGTCGCCGGGCAGATCCACCAGCACATCTTCTGCGCGCGGCTGGACATGGCCGTCGACGGGCCCACCAACAGCGTCGTCGAGTGCAACACCTATGCCGAGCCGGAGGGGCCGGAAAACCCCTATGGCAATGCGTTCTTCGAGGAGGAGACGGTGTTGAGGACGGAGCTTGCCGCCCGCCGGCGGATCGAGCCCGCGACGCATCGCTACTGGAAGATCGTGAACCCCAACCGGCTCAACCATGTTGGCCGCCCGACCGGCTATAAGCTCGAGCCGAGCCATTGCGTGACGCCTTACGTCCATCGCAATTCGCCCTCGGGGCGGCGCGCGGAATTCGTGCAGAACCACCTCTGGGTGACGCCTTTCGACCCCGAGGAGCGCTACGCGGCGGGCGAATACATGAACCACTCGGACGGTAAGGACGACCTCGCGGCCTTCACCGCGAAGGACCGCCCGATCGAGAATACCAATGTGGTCGTCTGGCACACATTCGGCCTGCACCATGTGGTGCGGCCGGAGGATTTCCCGGTGCAGCCCTGCATCCGCACCGGTTTCAAGCTGATGCCGAGCGGCTTCTTCGACCGCAACCCGGGCATCGACCTGGCGCCCGCGGTCAATGCCGCGAGCCGCCATGCGGGGAGTTGCTGCGGCTAGCCTTCCAGCTCTTCCCGCAGCATCTCCAGCTCCAGCCATTCCTCCTCGGCCTTGGCCAGCGCCTCCTCGCGCTGGGCGAGGCCGGCGGAGTAGCGGTCGAAGGCGCCCTTGTCGCGGGCATAGAGATCGGGTGCGGCCAGCATCTCCCGCAGCTTCGCGATCTCGGCGTTCAGCTTCTCCATGGTCGCGGGCAGCGTCTTGAGCGCATGCTGCTCCTTGAAGGTCATCTTGCGCTTGCCCGGCGCGGCGGGCGCCGCGGCCGGGGCACTCGCGGCGGGCTTGGTCGCCGCCGGCGCGGCCTCGCTCTCACGGGCGCGGACGCCATGGCCGCGCTGGGCCACCATGTCCGAATAGCCGCCCGCATATTCCTGCCAGCGCCCGTCGCCCTCATAGGCGATGACGGAGGTGCAGACGCGGTCGAGGAAGTCGCGATCATGGCTGATGACGATGACCGTGCCGGCGTAATCGGCCAGCACTTCCTGCAATAGGTCCAGCGTCTCGAGGTCGAGGTCGTTGGTCGGCTCGTCCAGCACCAGCAGGTTGGAGGGCTTGGCCATGGCGCGGGCCAGCATCAACCGCCCCCGCTCGCCGCCCGATAGCGCCGAGACGGGGCTGCGCGCCTGCTCGGGCGGGAAGAGGAAGTCCTTCATATAGCCGATGACGTGGCGCGGCTGGCCATTGACGAAAACCTGGTCGCCCCGGCCCTCGGTCAGCGTATCGGAGAGGGTCTTGCCCGGATCGAGCATGGCGCGGCTCTGGTCCAGGCTCTGCATCTGAAGCTGGGTGCCGAGCTTCACCTCGCCCGTATCGGGGGGGAGTTCGCCGGTGAGGATCTTGAGCATGGTGGTCTTGCCGGCGCCGTTCGGCCCGACGATGCCCACGCGGTCCCCGCGCATGATGCGGGTGGAGAATTCCCGCAGCACGGCGCGCTCGCCGAAGCTCTTGGCGATCTTGTCGGCCGCGATCACGAGGCTGCCGGAGCCTTCGCCCTCCGCCACTTCCATCTTGGCCAGGCCCGGCGTCGTCACGCGGCTCTTGCGCTTCTCGCGCAGCGCGGCGAGTTCCGCCACGCGGCGCACGTTGCGCTTGCGCCGCGCGGTGACGCCGTAGCGCATCCAATGTTCCTCGCGCACGATGGCGCGGGCGAGCTTCTGCGCCTCGACCTCTTCCAGGGCCAGGATCTCGTCGCGCCAGCTTTCGAAGCGGCCGAAACCCTCTTCCAGCCGCCGCGTATTGCCGCGATCGAGCCAAACCATGGCGCGGGTGAGGTCGGTGAGGAAGCGCCGGTCGTGGCTGATGAGCACGAAGGCGGAGCGCATGGAATTCAGCTCGCCCTGCAGCCATTCGATGGCCGGGAGGTCAAGATGGTTCGTCGGCTCGTCCAGCAGCAGCACGTCGGGGGAGGGGGCGAGCGTGCGAGCGAGCGCCGCGCGGCGGGCCTCGCCGCCCGAAAGGCGGTCGGGCGTTTCCTCGCCGGTCATGCCGAGCTGCTCGAGCAGGTAGCGGGCGCGATAGAGGTCATCCCCCGGCGCGAGGCCCGCCTCGACATAGGCGAGGGTATTGGCATGGCCGGAGAGGTCCGGCTCCTGCGGCAGGTAGCGGATGGTCGCGCCGGGCTGGAGGAAGCGGGTGCCGCTATCGGCCTGCACCAGCCCCGCCGCGATCTTGAGCAGGGTGGATTTGCCCGAGCCGTTGCGGCCGATGAGCGCGATGCGCTCGCCGGGCGAAAGGGTCAGCGTCGCGCCCTGGAGGAGGGGCGTGGTGCCGAAGCCGAGGCGGATATCGGTGAGGTGCAGCAGGGGGGGCGGAGCCATGGCCCGCACCAAGCGCGGCGCGCGCCTCGCGTCAAGCCCGGCGGCGGGCCGGAGGGCCGCCTGGCGCCCGAATGAGCGCGGCCGCCGCCGCCGAGGCCCCGCAGTGAAGCCAGGCGCGCGGCGGGCGCGCCCGGTATCCGAAGGCTACTTCTTAGGCTTACTTCTTCGGGGCCGGCAGGTCTTCGGCCAGCACCGCGATCTGCACCGCGTAGGAGACGTCGCCGTCCTCGTCGTCGCGATGCACGGTGCCGATGAACTCGTCATCCAGCTTCACCTCGACAGTGCCGCCCTTACGGGGCGGGGGAACCAGCGTCAGGGTGTTGTTGCCGAACATCTTGCGCAGATAGGTCTGCAGGCGGGAAATCTCGTCAGCGTTCATGACTGGGGCATCCTCTATCATGGCCGCGCGGGTGTCGCCCCGGCCGAATGGTGGGGCGGGATAGCCTCATCCCGCCCGCGGTTGAACCCCTTTTGCCACGGGCCAGGGGTGCGCGGCCAGTTATGCCCCGCCAGTCACCGGGGAGCCTGGACGGCCCGGCACGCCGGTTCTAGCCTTTCGGTAACGAAAGAAAGCCAGGGGAGAAGCAGGGGCCATGAGCAACCTGCCGCAGGAAGCGGATTATGTCGTGGTGGGCGGCGGCTCGGCGGGATGCGCCGTCGCCGCCCGGCTCTCGGAAGACCCGAGGGTCAAGGTGGTGCTGCTGGAAGCGGGCGGGAAGGCGACCAACCCCTGGCTGCATATTCCCATCGGCTATGCCAAGACGATGATGCACCCCACGCTGTCCTGGAATTTTATGACCGAGCCCGAGCCCGAATTGGAGGGCCGCCGCATTGCTTGGCCGCGCGGGCGGGTGCTGGGCGGCTCCTCGGCCATCAACGGGCTGCTCTATGTGCGCGGCCAGGCCGAGGATTACGACCATTGGCGCCAGCTCGGCTGCCCCGGCTGGTCCCATGCCGAGGTGCTGCCCTATTTCCGCAAGGCCGAGGATCAGGAGCGGGGCGAGAGCGAGCATCACGGCACCGGCGGGCCGCTCGCCGTCTCCGATCTCGGCATGCGTAACCCGCTGGTCGATGCCTTCATCGCGGCGGGACAGGAGATCGGGCTGCCTTACAATCCCGATTTCAACGGCGCCAGCCAGGAGGGGGTAGGGCATTTCCAGGTCACGGCCCGGAAGGGCTGGCGATGCAGCGCGGCGACGGCCTATCTGCGCCCCGCCCGCCGGCGGCCGAACCTGCTGGTGATCACCGGCGCCCAGGCCGAGCGGCTGCTGATGGAGGAGAGGCAGGTGACCGGCATCGCCTATCGCCGCGAGGGCGAGGCGCTGACCATCTCGGCGCGGCGGGAGGTGATCCTCTGCGGCGGTGCCGTCGCCTCGCCGCAACTGCTGCTGCTCTCGGGCATCGGCCCGGCGGAGGAACTGGCCGCGCTGGGCATCGCGCCGGTGCATCACCTGCCGGGCGTGGGGCGCGATCTGCAGGATCATCTCCAGGTCCGCATGATCTTCCGCTCGGCCAGGGGCGGTACGCTGAACGACAAAATGGCGAGCCTCCGGGGCCGGATGGAGATTGGGCTGGAATACGCGCTCTTCCGCCGCGGCTTCCTCGCCATCAGCGCGGGCTCGGCGGGGCTCTTCGCCCGCGCCTTGCCCGAGAGCGAAACGCCCGACACGCAATTCCACTTCGTGCCCTATGCGGCCGATCGGCCCGGCGGGAAGCTGCTGCCCTATTCGGCCTTCACCATCAGCACCTGCCAGTTGCGGCCGGAAAGCCGGGGCAGCATCACCCTGCGCGATGCCGATCCGCGGAAGCCGCCGGTGATCCGCGCGAATTACCTGAGCGCCGAGAAGGACCGCCGCTGCATGCTCGCCGGGCTGCGTCTGGTGCGGCAGGTGGCACGGAGCAGGACGCTCGCGCCCTGGATCGCGGAGGAACTGCAGCCGGGCGGGAATGACGATAGCGAGGAGGCGCTGCTCGGCCATCTGCGCCGTACCGCCGCGACCATCTTCCACCCCACCAGCACCTGCCGCATGGGGAGCGATGCCAATGCGGTGGTGGACCCCCGCCTGCGCGTGGTCGGCTTGCGAGGCCTACGCGTGGCCGATGCCTCGATCATGCCGACGGTGGTCTCGGGCAATACCAATGCGGCCTGCATCATGATCGGGGAGAAGGCTGCGGATCTGGTGAAAGCGGCGGCGTGAGCCGCATGGCAGGGGGGCAGGGCACGGCGGCAGAAAGCCCGGCCCCCCTGGCTGTCACGATTTTCGTGACGACGCCCTTCCGGATGCGGCGTGAGCCGACTCCTCTGGCCTTGCGAACTGATAAGAACGGGCCGGAGGAATAGTTTCCGTGAATTTTGTCACGCCGATCTTATCCGTGAGGTCGGCGTGCCCGAATGCCCCCATCGGGGATCTCGTCAGGCGTGCTTGGCGAGTGCCCGGCGAAAGGCGTCCAACGTCTCGGCGCTCACGTGATGCTCGATGCCCTCGGCGTCGATCCGGGCCGTCTCCTCGCTCACGCCGAGCGCGCGAAGGAAGCTCTCCACGATATGGTGCCGCTCCTGGTTCTCGCGCGCGAGCTTGCGCCCGGCCTCGGTGAGGAAGACGCCGCGATAGGGTTTCCGCGCGACCAGGCCGTCGGCGGCCAGGCGCGCCAGCATCTTGGCGACGGTGGGCTGGGCCACGCCCAGCCGGGCGGCGATATCCACCTGCCGCGCCTCTTGCCCCTCCTCGAGAAGGTCGGCGATCAGCTCCACGTAATCCTCCACCAGCGCGCTGCGCCGGGCCCGGCGGCTCTGGCGGAAACCCTCCGAATGCGCCTCGGCATCGGGGAGGGGAGCTTCGCGGCGCGGGGGGCGTCGGGCTGGTGACAAGCGTGCAGTCTCCGGCATCGGCCGCCCAGTGAATCCGGGCTGTGAATCGGGCGGGTGCGGCTTATAGCACGGGCCGCGGCGCGGCGCGCGTTATTGCCAAGCCTACGGCCTGGAGCATATGGCGCATAATTAAGCCGGGGATACGTAATATACCATATTGCATAATTTGCCGCAGCACTCATCATTCTCGTGTTCAGGAGCGAGATGATGCCTCACAGCGATGTCAGCGTGGATCTCGAGTGGAAGCGTGGGGCCGGCGCCCCGGGCGATAGCGAGGCGCGGCCGAGCCTGCCTGAAGTCAACGCATCCGTCCGTGTGCCGCGCGGCGGCTTCTGGGTGAAGCGGCTGCTGGCCTTCGCCGGGCCGGGCTACATGGTCTCGGTCGGCTATATGGACCCGGGCAATTGGGCGACCGACCTCGCCGGCGGCTCGAAATTCGGCTATACGCTGCTTGCCGTCATCATGCTCTCGAACCTGATGGCGATCCTGCTCCAGGCGCTTTCCGCCCGGCTCGGCATCGCTTCGGGGATGGACTTGGCCCAGGCCTGCCGGGCGCGCTTTTCCCGACCCGTAAACCTGATGCTCTGGCTCGCCTGCGAATTGGCCATCATCGCCTGCGACCTGGCCGAGGTGATCGGCACCGCCATCGCGCTCAAGCTGCTCTTCGGCATCCCGCTGCTCTGGGGCGCGGTGATCACCGTTTTCGACGCCTTCCTCATGCTGCTGCTCATGAGCCGGGGCTTCCGCGCACTGGAAGCTTTCGTCATCGCGCTGCTCATCATCATCGCTGGCTGCTTCGCCATCCAGATCATCGCGGCCGCTCCGCCCGTCGCGGCGATCCTCGGAGGCTTCATGCCTTCCAAGGAGATCGTGACCAATCCGGAGATGCTCTACGTCGCCATCGGCATCCTGGGCGCGACGGTGATGCCGCATAACCTCTATCTCCACTCCTCCATCGTGCAGACGCGCGATTACGACCGCACGACGGAGGGCAAGCGCGAGGCGATCGGCTTTGCGGTGGCCGACAGCACCATCGCGCTCATGCTCGCGCTCTTCGTCAATGCGGCGATCCTGATCCTCGCCGCCGTCGCCTTTTACGGCTCGGGCACGGAAGTGGCGGAGATCGAGCAGGCCTATGAGCTGCTCTCGCCCGTACTGGGCCTCGGCATCGCCTCGACGCTCTTCGCCATCGCGCTGCTCGCCTCGGGCATGAATTCCACCATCACGGCGACGCTCGCTGGGCAGATCGTGATGGAGGGTTTCCTGCGCCTGCGTTTGCCACATTGGGCGCGGCGGCTGCTGACCCGCGGCCTTGCCATCATCCCCGTGGTGGCGGTGACGGCGCTCTATGGCGAGGGCGGCACGGCGGAACTCCTGGTGCTGAGCCAAGTGGTCCTGTCGATGCAACTGCCTTTCGCGGTGATCCCGCTGATCACCTTCGTGACCAGCAAGCGCATCATGGGGCAGTTCGTGGTCTCGCGCTGGCTCGCGGTGCTGGCCTGGTTCGTGGCGGGGCTCATCGTGGTGCTGAACCTCAAGCTGCTCTGGGACACGCTCTTCGGCTAAGAGACTGTCATCAAGCTGGCGGCTGAGGCTCCGTCCAGAATTTTCCGCACCGGTGAGCCGGCGGCTTGGCCAAATGCGGGACATTTGGCCAAGCCGCCAACGAGGCTGGCGCGGAAAAGACTGCCGGAAAAAGACCGCCCGGGCCGACCCGCCAGCTTGATGAAACAGTTTCTAAGCACCGAGGCGGGTCGCGGCGACTTTCTCGACGGCTGTCGAGAAGCGTCGCGCGGCCTGGGAGAGCGGGCGGTCCGCGTGGCGGACCATATGCAGCTCCGTCATGGGGGCGGGCTCGATGGGGCGGAAGACGAGGCCGGGGCGCGCCCTGTCCATGGCCATGAAGGCATCGACGAAAGCCACGCCCGCCTCCGCCGCGACGAAATTGCAGGCGATCATCGGGTAGCGGACCGTCACCGTCTCGCGGCGCTTCAGACCGTGGCGCGCGAAATGCTCGGCCACGACGCCGCCGATGGGGGTGTTCGCGCCATAGGTGATCAGGGGCTCGGCGGCGGCCTCGGCCAGCGGCACCACCTCCTTCCCGGCCAGTGGTGAATTGGCGGGAAGGGCGAGCCACATCGGGAAACGGCCGAGGCAGCGCGTGCGGAGCAGGGGGTGGCTGGCGGCGAATTGCGTCAGCCCCAGTTCCGCCCGGCGCAGCACGATGCGCTCCACCACGGCGAGATGCTCGGTCGTCACGATATCCAGCCGCGCGCGCGGGCTCGCCTGATGGAAGAGGCGCGAGGCCTCGGGCAGCAGCGTGGCGCCGAAAGAGGGGTTGGCCGCGACGCGCAGCACCGCCTCGCCCCCCGCGCCGAGGGCCGAGGCGAGGGCGGCCACGCGCTGGAGCCCAGCCAGCGCCGCATCAGCCTCGGTCCAGAGCGCCTCGGCCTCGGGCGTGGGCAACAGGCGCCCGGCGCGGCGCTCGAAAAGCTGGTAGCCGAGCTGATCCTCGGTATGGCGCAGCATGCGGCTGACGGCGGGCGCCGAGACGGCAAGCAGCCGCGCCGCCCCCGCGACGGAGCCCGATTGCATCACGGCGCGGAAGATCTCGACCTGTCGGATATTCACGGCCCGGGCCCCTTGTCGGCGATTTTCGCGATGATCTTCGTCAAGGAAGCGATTTTTAACAAGAGGATGGGTGGGAAGCGTTAACCCCAGGTTCATAGCTGGGTTCAAAGCAGCACGCCGTTTTCGCCCTGGGCTCCATTACGGTTTCACTTGTCCCGCCCTTCACCGTGGAGCCCTCGCATGTCTGTCGTGCCCATCATCGACCTTTCCGGTTTCGCCGGTGACCTCGCGGCGCGTCAGGCCGTGGCCAAGCAGATCGATGCCGCCTGCCGCGAAACGGGTTTTCTCTGCATCACCGGCCATGGCGTGCCCGCCGAGTTGATCGCCCAGGTGCGCGATCGCGGCCTGGCCTTTTTCGATGAGGAAGAGGCGAAAAAGCGCGAGATCGAGCGCCGCCCGCCGAGTTTCCGCGGTTATATCCCGCTGGCCAGCGAGGGCCTGGCGCGCAGCACCGGCCGCGCCGATGCCGCCGCCGACCTGAAGGAAGCCTTCAGCATGGGCCCGGTGAATGTTCCGGCCGATGCTTATCACACCGCTCCCGAGGCGGCGGCGCATTTCGCGCCCAATCGCTGGCCCACGACGCCCGGTTACCGGGAGGCTTACGAGGCCTATTACCGTGAGCTTTCCGCCCTGGCCGACCGGCTGCTTTCCGGCTTCGCGCTCGCGCTCGGCCTGCCGGAGAACTGGTTTGCCGACAAGGTTGACCGCCACATCAGCAATATCCGCGCGCTGCATTATCCGGCGCAGGAGGTGGCCGCCGCGCCGGGCCAGCTTCGCGCCGGCGAGCATACCGATTACGGCTGCCTGACCATCCTGCTCACCGACACGGCCCCGGGCGGGCTCGAGGTGCTGACCAAGAGCGGCGAATGGGCCGCCGTGCCGCATGTGCCGGGCAGTTTCGTCGTGAATATCGGCGATCTCATGGCCCAGTGGTCGAATGACGTCTATGTCTCGACGCTGCATCGCGTGGTGAACCCGCCGGCGGGCACCGCGAGCCGCCGCCTGTCGATCGCTTTCTTCCACCAGCCGAATTACGACGCCCTGATCGAATGCATCCCCGGCTGCGAGCGGCCGGGCGAGCCGCCGCGCTATGCGCCGATCACCTCGGGCGACCACCGGCTGATGAAGGTCATGCGCGCGAACCAGCCCGCCATGGCCTGATCCCGATTGCGGCGGCCGCGCGACTTTCCAGGCGCAGCCGTCAAGAAACGAGACCACGGGCGGAGGCGCCTTTGCACACGGCAAAAACCCTCCGAAAGCGGATCACCCCATGCTCGCCGCCCGTCTCGCCGCCGCCTTCACCCTCTGCCTCGGCCTGGCAGCCCTTGCGCCTGCCCAGGCGCAAACCCCGCTGCGCTCCGCTGTGGACCCGAATTTCCCGCCCCATGCTTCCGTGCGCCTGAGCGGCGGGTTGGAGGGGTTCCAGATCGACCTGGCCGCCGAGATCGGCAGAGTGCTCAAGCGCCCCGTCTCCGTCGATAGCGGCAATTTCGCGGGGCTGATCCCGGCGATGAATGCCGGGCGCTATGACTTTCTCGTCGCTCCCGTCACGGCTTCCGCCGAGCGGGCCGAGAGCATGCTCTTCACCGAGGGCTATCTCTTCACCGCGCTCCAATTCGGTCTCCGCCGCGGCAGCGAGCCGCTGAAGAGCGCCGAGGATCTGCGGGGCAAGGTCCTGGCCGTGAACAAGGGCAGCAATTACGACGGCTGGGCTCAGGCCAATGCGGCGAAATACGGCTTCACCGCGCTGGTGCTCGACAACTTCACCGACGCCACCATGGCTGTCATGCAGGGTCGTGCCTATGCGCAGCTCGGCGGCAATACGACCATTAAATTCGCCGCCTCGCGCAACCGACAATTCGTGGCCGATCTCGTGTTGCGCGAGACGCGGTCGCATTGGGCCATTCCGGTGGCCAAGGGCAATGTGGAACTGCGCAACCAGCTCGATGCCGCCATCGAATGCCTGAAGCAGGATGGCACGCTGGTGAAGCTGTCAGAGAAGTGGTTCGGCGAAGCGCCGGCTGAGGATGATGCCGAGCGCGTCGTCTTCCCCGGCTATGGCGTGCCGGGCCTGCCGGGCTATGACCCGACGCCGCATGCGATGAACTGCCGCTGAAAGGGGAGGAGCGGGGTTGCCCCCGCTCCGGTTCAGGCCGCCATGCGGTCGATCGCGTCCCGGAAGCGATACCAACCGCCGACCAGGGGCAGGAACCAGGGATTGCCCGAATAGCCCGGCGCCGTGGGGAAGGGCAGGCCGTCCAGCGCGAAAGGCTCATTGGCCGCGCCCGCGATTTTCAGCGCCGCGTTATGGCCGAGCCAACTCGCCATGGCGACGCCGCTGCCCTGGCAGCCGGCGGCGAAATGGATGCCGTCCTGCACGCCGATATGAGGCAGGAAGTCGAAGGTGAAGGCGACATTGCCCGTCCAGGCATGGGTCAGCTTCACCTTGGCGAGCTCCGGGAAAACCGCCGTCATGAAGCCGTGCAGCACGGGGGCGGCGACTTCCGGCGTCGTCGGGCCGAAGCTCGCGCGCCCGCCCCAGAGCACGCGCTTGCCGTCGGGGGCTGGGCGGAAATAGTTCAGGACGCGCTTGCTGTCGCCCACCATGCGGCGGCCGGGGAAGAGCTTGTCGATCAGCCCCGGCTCCAGCTCCTCGGTGGCGATGATATACGAGCCGACCGGGATCATGCGCTTCGCGAGCCATGGCATGGCCGAGCTGCCATCCGGCCCGCGCGAATAGCCATTGGTGGCGGTCAGCACGGCATCGGCGCGGATCTCGCCCCGGGTGGTCGCGATGCGGAAGCCGCTGCCCTCATGAGCGATGCCCGTCACACGCGTCTCGTCCACCAGCAGGGCGCCAGCGCGTTCGGCGGCAGCGGCAAGGCCGCGTGCGTATTTGCCCGGATGCAGCCCGCCCGCCGCATCGACGGCCATGCCGCCGTGATAGCGGTCGCTGCCCAGCACCTCGGCGCGCTGGCGCTCGCGTGGCACCATGCGCGTCGGCATGCCGGTGATGCGCTTGAGGTAATCGGCGCGCTTTTCCATCGCTGCATAATGCTTGGGCGTCCAGGCGCCCACGAAGCGCCCGACGCGGGCATAGTCGCAATCGATGCCTTCCCGCGCGATCAGCTCCTCGAGAAAGGGCATGGAGGCCGCGCCGGTTGTGACGATGGCACGGCCGCGTTCCACGCCATAGCGCTTCTCGAGCCCCTCGGAAGCGATCTTGAGCCCGCCCGAAACCATGCCGCCATTGCGGGAGGAGGCGCCCCAACCGATGCGCTCGGCATCGATCACCACGGGCTTATGCCCCAGGCGGCAGAGGGTGAGCGCCGCCGAGAGCCCGGCATAGCCGCCCCCGATGATCGCAACCTGCGCCCGGTCCGGCGGGGAATTGGCGCGTTTCGGGGGCTCCGCGGCCTCCCACCACCAGGGGCTGGCCTTGAAGCCGGGGGCGAAAAGCGGATGGTTCAAGGGATGCGCCTCAGCCTGGAATGATTCTTGGATGCAAGCAAACCATCCGCGGCAACGACCGCGCAAGAGCACAGGGAATTGGTCGACGATGGTTCAGAGCTTTCAGGAAGACGCCTTCGAACTCGCCATGGAGAAGGTGAAGCGGGGCGAGATCTCGCGCCGCGCCCTGTTCGGCGCCATGGCCGCCATGGGCCTCGCCTCCTTCGCCGGGAAGGCCCAGGCGCAGGCGGCCAAGGAAATGGTCATGGTCAACTGGGGCGGCATCGCCAACCAGGGCTTCGGCAATTTCTACGGCGAGCCCTTCATGAAGGCCAATCCGGGCTGGAAGGTGGCGCAGGACAGCACCGGCCCCTCCGCCGGCCGCATCCGCTCCATGGTCGAGAGCGGCAAGACCACCTGGGACCTCTGCGACAGCTCGGCGGCCTCCTCCATCCTGCTCAGCAAGCTCGGGCTGCTGAACAAGATCGACTATTCCGTCGTGAACAAGGCCGATGCCATCGACCCCTCCTTCACGCTGGACTACGGGGTGGCGCCTTATTCCTTCAGCTCCGTGCTGGTCTATGACAGCGCGAAATACCCCACGGCGCCGACGGGCTGGGCCGATTTCTGGGATCTGAAGAAGTTCCCGGGCACGCGCCTGATGCGCAAGGACGCGACGGTCATGCTCGACATGGCCCAGATGGCCCTCGGCAAGGACCCGAAGAACCTCTACCCGCTCGATCTCCGCGCCTGCCTGAACAAGATCAAGGAGATCCGCGGCAGCGCCGTCTATTGGAACAATGGCGCCGAGAGCGAGCAGTTCATGCGCACCGGCGAGGCCTCGATGGGCTGCATCTGGCACACGCGCGCCAAGGTGCTGCAGGCAGAGAGCAAGGGCCGCATCAAGTTCATCTGGAACCAGGGCCTGCTGCAGGCCGGCATCTTCGTCAGCCCCAAGGGCAATCCCGGCGGCGACATGGTGCAGAAGCTCTTCGCCAGCATGATGGGCAATGCCGAGGCGCAGGTCGGGCTGCTGGGCCTGATGGGCAATGGGCCGACCAATCCCAAGGCGGCCGCGATGGTGCCGGAGGCGCTCAAGCCCTTCAACCCGACCGACCCGGCCAATGTCGGCGTGCAGGTGCCGCTGAACGGCATCTACTGGGGCGAGAACTATCAGACCAACAATGCCGAATATCTGGACGTGATCACCGGCTGATGCCCAGGCGGGCGGCGGTCCGATGGCTCGCCGCCCCGATTGGTCTCCCGCGCATGGTCGACAGCCCGGCGCGATCGGGGCAGCCTTGCTGCATCGCAAGATGGCGATTGATGCATAGACGGATGGTTCAGCTGTGATCGTGTTGGTGAAGTCGGGCCCGGAATCCTTGGTCCCGGATTGGCGCAAGCATTTCCAGGCGGCGGACCCGCGCCTGGATATCCGCTGGTGGGCGGACCCGAGCGTGAAGCCGGAGGATGTTCAGTATGTCGTGGTGTGGGACCCTGAGCCGGGCCGCCTGGCGACCTTCCCCAATCTGAAGATCACCTTCTCCTCGGCCGCCGGGGTGGACAATATCGTCCGTGACCCGAACTGGCCGCGCCATCTGCCGCTGGTCCGCATGGGCGGTGACGGGACGGAGCGGCGCATGGCCGAATTCGTCCTCTGGTCCTGCCTCTCGCTGGTGCGCAACGCGCGGCGGATGCAACTCGCGCAGAACGAGAAGAAGTGGATCAATATCGAGCAGCGCACGGCCGTCGCCGAGCGCCGCGTCGGCATCATGGGCATGGGCAATCTCGGCAAAAAGGCCGCGATGCTGCTGCGTGACGTGGGCTTCGAAGTCGCCGGCTGGTCGCAGAGCCGCAAGGATATCCCGGGCGTGGAATCCTTCGCCGGCAAGGGCGAATTCGCGGGCTTTCTGGCGCGGACCGATATTCTCGTCTGCCTGCTGCCTTCGACGCCCGATACCAACGGGCTGATCGATGCCGAGAGCCTGGCGCTGCTGCCGGAAGGCGCGCAATTCGTGAATGTCGGCCGTGGCCAGCATGTGGTGGAGGCCGATCTTCTCGCGGCACTCGACAGCGGCCATCTGGCGGGCGCGCTGCTCGACGTCTTCAGCGAAGAGCCCCTGCCGGCTTCGAGCCCCTTCTGGACGCATCCGAAGGTGATCGTGACGCCGCATGTCGCCTCCCTCGCGCCGCGCTCCGAAAGGGCGCGCTATGTGGCCGAGGCCATCAAGGCGCATGAGCGGGGCGAGCCGCTGCCCAATGTCTATGACCCGGTGAAGGGCTACTGACCATGCTGCTCACTCCCCCCGTGCCCCCGGCCAAGGACCATGTGCCGACGGAGCAGGAGCTGCGCGAGGATCTCGCCGCCGCCTACAGGCTTCTCGCGCTCTATGGGATGACGGATCTCGTCTACACCCATCTCTCGGTGCGCGTGCCGGGCGAGGGCCATCGCTTCCTCGTCAATCCCTACGGCCTGCTCTTCGAGGAAATCACCGCCAGCTCCCTCGTGCTGGTCGATGCCGATGGCGAACCGCTGCAGCAGACTACCTGGCCGGTGAACCCGGCAGGTTTCGTCATCCATTCCGCGCTGCATCGCGGGCGGGAGGATGCGGCCTGCGTGATGCATACGCATACGCTCGCGGGCATGGCCGTCGCCGCCCAGGCCGGCGGGCTGCTGCCGCTGAACCAGATGGGCATGGAATTCCATGGCCTGGTCGCGATGCATGAATACGAGGGCGTCGCGGCGGACGATAATCTCTCCGAGCGCGAGCGGCTGGTGCGCGACATGGGCGACAAGCCCTGCATGATCCTGCGCCACCACGGGCTGATGACGGTGGGCCGCACCGTCGCCGAGGCCTTCTACTACATGTGGTATCTCGAGCAGGCCTGCAAAATCCAGATCGCCGCGCAGAGCACCGGCGTGCCGCTCGCCACCGCGCCGATGGACATGGTCGAGCGCGTCGTGAAGCAGGGCAAGAAGGAATACAACAAGGGCTGGCTCCCCTGGCAGGCCCTGAAGCGCAAGCTCGATCGCGAACAGCCGGAATATCGTTCATGATAGACCCGCGCCCTGCCGGCCACGCTCTCACTCTCACCGGCATTACCCGGCGATATGGCAGTTTCACCGCCGTGCAGGACGTGTCCCTTTCGGTGGGGCGCGGTGAGTTCCTGACGCTGCTCGGGCCTTCGGGCTCGGGCAAGACCACGATCCTGATGATGATCGCGGGTTTCGTCGTGCCCAGCGAAGGCAGCATCGCCCTCGACGGGCGCGACATCACGCCGCTGCCGCCCGAGAAGCGGGATTTCGGCATGGTCTTCCAGGGCTATGCGCTCTTCCCGCATATGACCGTCGCGGAGAATGTCGCCTTCCCGCTGAATGTGCGCGGCATGGGCAAGGCCGAGCGCGAGGCCAAGGTGAAGGCGGCGCTCGATCTCGTGCAGCTCGACCGTTTCGCGCATCGCAAGCCTTCGCAGCTTTCGGGCGGGCAGCAGCAGCGCGTGGCCCTTGCCCGCGCCCTGGTTTTCGACCCGGCGCTGCTGCTGCTCGACGAGCCGCTATCGGCGCTCGACAAGAAGCTGCGCGCGGAATTGCAGGAGGAGCTGAAGCTGCTCCATCGCCGCATCGGCCGCACCTTCATCAATGTCACGCATGATCAGGAGGAGGCGCTGTCGTTGTCGGACAGCATCGCGATCCTGAACCATGGGCAGCTCGTGCAATACGGCTCGCCTTCGACGCTTTATGAGGCGCCGCGCACGCGCTTCGTCGCGGACTTCCTCGGCAAGTCGAATTTCTGCGCCGGCGTAGTGCGCGAGGTCGGCCCCGGCTGGTGCGCCATCGTGGCGGGCAGCACGCGGCTGATCCAGGCGCTGCCCGAAGGCGAGCGGCTGCCACTCGGCTCTTCCGTGCTGCTCTCGCTGCGGCCGGAGAAGATCAGGCTGCTGAACGAAGGCGATGAAGCCGACAATATCGTCGAGGGCACGGTCACGGCCTGGTCCTATCTCGGCTCCGGCTTCTCCCTGACGCTGCGCACGGCCGATCTCGGCGAGATCCGCGCCGTGCTGCCCGCCTGGAGAGCGCCCTTCGCACCGAGCGAGGGCATGGTGCTGGGCCTGGGCTGGTCGGCGGATGCCGCTGTGCCCGTGCTGGAGGATGCCGATGGCTGAGGCGAGCGTGGAGCGCGCCGGGCGCGGCTGGTGGATGCTGATCCTGCCGGCACTGCTGCTGATGACGGGCCTCTACCTTGCCCCCATCGTCCAGGTGCTGGTGATCAGCGTGACGGAGCCTTCCGTCGGGCTCGACAATTACGAGCGGCTCTTCACCAGCGAAGCCGTGCAGCGCGTGATCTGGACGACCTTGCGGATCTGCGTGATCACCACAGCGGTTTCGCTGTTTCTCGGCTATGCGCTGGCCTATCGGATCACCATGGCGCGGCCCTCGACGCAGCGCTGGTGGCTACTGGCCGTGCTGCTGCCGCTCTGGATCAGCGTGCTCGTCCGCGCCTTCGCCTGGGTGACGCTGCTGCGCCGCCAGGGGCTGGTGAATGAGGGGCTCATCTCGATGGGCGTCATCGAGCAGCCGCTCGCGCTGGTCTGGAACGAACTCGGCATCGTCATCGGCATGGTGCATTACATGGTGCCCTATGCGGTGATGCCGATGCTGGGCGCGATGAAGGAGATCGACCCGCGCCTGCTCGCCGCCGCGCGCGGCATGGGTGCTTCGCGCTGGACGGTGTTCAGCAAGATCTTCCTGCCGCTCTCTCGCCCGGGGCTGATTGCGGCGGGCATTCTTGTCTTCATTTTCTCGCTCGGCTTCTACATCACGCCCGCCATCCTGGGTGGTGGCAAGACGCTGATGGTCGCGGAGTGGATCAAGCTGCAGATCCTCGACCTGCTGCGCTGGGGCCTCGGCGCGATGATGGCGACGGTGTTGATCGTCGCCATTCTCGTGACGCTCGCGATCTTCTCGCGGATCGTGAATCTGCGGCGCTTGTTCGGAGCGGGCGCATGAACGGAGCCTACAAGCCGGGTTGGTTCGGCAATACGCTCGGCTGGGCGGTGGCGCTCTATCTGCTGCTGCCTATCACCATCGTCCTGCCGGTTTCCTTCACCGATCAGCGCTTTCTTTCGCTGCCGCATGATGGGCTGAGCCTGCAATACTACCGGAACCTCTTCACCTCGCCGGAATGGCTCGCCTCCATCGCGCAATCGGCGGGGATCGGGCTGGCCTCGACGGTCATCGCGGTGGTGCTGGGTACGGCCTGCGCGCTGGGGTGCTGGCGGATTTCGCGTCGCTCGACGGAGTTGATCCGCGCGGTGATGCTGCTGCCGATCATCATTCCGCCCATCGTCTATGCGATCGGCCTCTATCGCTATTTCGGCAAGTTGGGGCTGCTGGACAGTTTCCTGGGCGTGGTGCTGGCCCATGGCGTCACCGGCATTCCCTATGTGGTAGTGACAGTTTCCACGGCGCTGGCTTCCTTCGATCCGCGGTTGGAGCAGGCGGCGCGGGGGATGGGCGCCTCGCTGGCGCAGACGCTGCGCTGGGTGATCCTGCCACGCATCATGCCGGGGATCGTCAGCGGGGCGATTTTCGCCTTCATCCATTCCTGGGATGAGCTGCTGGTGGTGCTCTTCATTTCCAGCCGCGCGATCTACACGCTGCCACGCCGCATCTGGAACGGCATCAACGAAAATCTCGACCCCACCATGGCCGCCGTGGCGGTGATGATGATCGTGCTGACGGTGGTTCTGCTGCTGGTCGACCTCGCCTTCCGCCGCAAGGCGAAAGCCGACTGATCGCGGGGTCCGGGGAGGTCGTACCTCCCCGGCCGGGGTTTGGGGGCGGAGCCCCCAAATTCTCAAACCATGCTTGGGGGCGGAGCCCCCAAATTCTTAAGCTATGTTCGCGGCCGAAGCCCCTACCGCTTCTCCACACCCCAGAAGACCGGGATAGTCGTCGGCCGCAGCCCTTCCACATTGTTGCGATAGGCCGAGAGGGTGCGGAACTGCGCCGTCGGGATATAGGGCAGCACTTCCGTCGCCCGGGCCTGGATCTGGTCGAGCAGGGCCTTGCGCTTGGCGTCGTCGGTCTCTTCCCACCAGGCCTTGCGCAGCGCCTCCAGCGTCTCGTCCTTGGGCCAGCCGGTCAGGCCGCTTTCGCCCGGGCTCGCGAGATAGAAGTTGGTCAGCGGGTTCTGCCCGTCGAGCACATTGGCGACGGTGACGAAGAGGTTCCAGCCGCCGGCCTCGGGCGCTTCCTTGCGGTTGCGGCGCTGGGTGACCGTGCCCCAATCCATCGCGGCGACATCGACGTTCAGCCCGATCTTCTGCATGGCATCGGCCAGGACGAGCGTGGCGCTGTTGTTCAGCGGCAGGTCGGTCGGGTTCATGAAGAGGATCTTGCGGCCGTCATAGCCCGCCTCGCGCAGCAGCTCGCGCGCCTTGGCATAATCCGGCTCGCGCAGGCCCACGGCGCCGGCGCGGCTTTCCAGCGGCGTGCCGCAATAGAAGAAGGCCGGGCAATAGGGGATCTGCTCGGAGGGGCGGATGCCCATGCCGTCCAGCACGTCCTTCTGGTTGATCGCATAGAGCAGCGCCTGGCGGGCGCGCGGATCGTTGAAAGGCGGCTGGAGATGGTTGATGCGCAGCCAGGGCTGATAGCCCGCGGGGTTCAGCACGAAGGTGCGGACATTGCGGTTGCGCTCGAGCGTCGGCAGCACGTCGGGCGTGGGCTGCTCGATGAAGTCGATCTCGCCGCTCTGCAACGCGGCCGCCGCCGTCGCCGGATCGGGCATGGCGACCCATTCGACCGTTTCCACCTTCACCACCTTGCCGCCGGCCAGCCCGTCGGCGGGCTCGGGGCGGGGGCCATAGGCGGGGTTGCGGCGATAGACGGCCTTGTTGCCCACCTGCCATTCGCTGGTGCGGAAGGTGAAGGGGCCGGAGCCGGTCGGGTCGGTGATGGCAGTGCCGGCCGGGGTATTGGCCAGGCGCTCGGGCATCACGAAAAGGGCGCTGCCGGTCGGCCGGGCCAGGGCCTCGAGCACCAGGGCGAAGGGGCGGGCGAGGGTGAGGGTGAAGGTCTTGTCGTCGACCACGTCGATCGAGGCCGTGGCGGCGGCCAGTGCCTTGCCCACCACGTCGCGCTGCGCCCAGCGCTTGATGGAGGCGACCGCATCCACCGCGCGCACCGCCTGGCCATCATGGAAGAGCAGGCCGTCGCGCAGCGTGAAGCTGTATTTCATCTTGTCCGGCGAGACGGTGTAGCTCTCCACCATCTGCGGCTTGACCTCGCCCTTGCTGTCGAAAGCCAGGAGCTGGTCATAGACGAAGAAGCCGTGGTTGCGCGTGAAGGCCGCCTGGGAGAAGACCGGGTCGATCTGCGTCAGATCACCGATCAGCACGACGCGCAGCGTGTCGCGCGGGGACTGGGCCTGGGCGGGCGCGATGCCGAACCCGGCCGCGGCGAGCGGGGCCGCGAGAAGGCTGGCGGCAAGAAGGGCGGCGCGGCGCGTGAAACGGCCGGGCTGGGCTCTCGACATGATGTGGCTCCTGTATCGGTGGGGCCCGCATCAACCATGCCCGCCCCGGCGTGCCATCCTGCTTTGGGCAGGCCGGCCTCGCCAGGGCCAATGTGACGGGGGCTGCTGCATAAAGCTGCCGGGTCGGCTCCCGCAGCCTTTTCCGCGCCAGCATCGTTGGCGGTTTGGCCAAATGTCCCGCATTTGGCCGGCGTCACCGCCTCCCCGGCACGAAAAATTCTGGCGGGAGCCTCAGCCGCCAGCTTTATGCAACAGCCCCCTAATCCGCGATGAAGCCGCCCGACTGCCGGTTCCAGAGCCTCGCATAGGTGCCGTCGCGGGCCAGGAGCTCGGCATGGCTGCCCTCCTCGGCGATGCGGCCGTGGTCGAGCACCACCAGGCGGTCCATCTTGGCCAGCGTCGAGAGGCGGTGCGCGATGACGATGACGGTCTTGCCCGCCATCAGCCCTTCGAGCTGCTGCTGGATCGCGGCCTCGACTTCCGAGTCCAGCGCGCTGGTCGCCTCGTCGAGCAGGAGGATGGGCGCGTCCTTCAGCAGCACGCGGGCGATGGCGATGCGCTGCCGCTGGCCGCCCGAGAGCTTCACGCCGCGCTCGCCCACATGCGCGTCATAGCCCTTGCGCCCGCGCCAGTCCTGCACCTCCTGGATGAAGTCATGCGCCTCGGCCTGCATGGCGGCGCGCTCGATCTCGGCCTGGGAGGCATCGGGGCGGCCGAAGCGGATATTGTCGCGGATGGAGCGGTGCAGCAGCGCCGTGTCCTGCGTCACCACGCCGACCGCGCCGCGCAGGCTCTCCTGCGTGACGCTCGCGATATCCTGCCCATCGATCAGGATGCGCCCGTGCTGCGGCGAGAAGAAGCGCAGCAGCAGGTTCATCGCCGTCGTCTTGCCCGCGCCGGAATGGCCGACGAGGCCCACGCGCTCGCCGGGGCGGATATCCAGCGTCAGGTCATGCAGCACGCCCGAGGTGGCGCCGGCATAGGTGAAGCCGACATGCTCGAAGGTGATGCGCCCTTCGGTGACCTTGAGCGGCTTCGCATCCTCCTGGTCGGCCGCAATGCGGGGCACGGAGATGGTGTTGGTGGCCTCCTGCACCACACCGATATTCTCGAAAATACCGGCGACGTTGAAGGCCACCCAGCCCGAGATATTGGAGAGCTGCCAGGCCATGGGCAGGGCGGTGGCGACGGCCCCGGCGGCGATATGCCCGCCATTCCAGAGCCAGAGCGCGAGGGCCGCCATGCAGACCATCAGCGCCGCGTTCAGGCTGCTCAGCAGCAGCGAATTGAGCGTGACGAGCCGCATCTGGCCGCGAAAGGCCTGGGTCAGGCCCATGATGCCCTCGCGCACCGCCGCATCCTCCTGATCGGCCCGGGAGAAGAGCTTGAGCGTGAGGATATTGGTGTAATTGTCGACGATGCGGCCGGTGACGAGGCTCCGCTGTTCCGAGGCCTTCTTCGAACGGTCGCGCATGCGGGGCACGATGAAGCGCAGCAGCAGGCAATAGGCGGCGAACCAGGCGAGGATGGGCGCGGCCAGGCGCCCGTCGATCGTGGCCAGGAAGGCCACCGCGCTGCCGCCATATACGAGGATGTACCAGACCGCCGTCACCGCCTGGACCATGCTCTCCCGTAGCGCGGGCCCCGCCTGCATCACGCGGGTGGAGATGCGCCCGGCGAAATCCTCCTGGAAGAAGGACCAGCCCTGGCGCACCACATGCCAATGGCTCTGCCAGCGGATCAGGCTGGTGACGGCCGCGTTGATCGCTTGCTGAGCGATGAGGTTCTGCAGGAGGATCGCTCCCGGCCGGGCAATCAGCATCACCGCCGCCATGCCGAGCAGCGTGGCCCAGGCCTCGGCGAAGAGGGCGCCGGGGGCGTATCGCCCGAGCAGGGTCACGACCTTGCCGATGAAGACCGGGATCAGCGCATCGAGCAGCGCCACCGTCATCCCCGCCAGGAAGAGCAGAAAGAAGAGCAGCCGCGCCTGGCTGATGAAGTACCAGTAGAAGGCCAGCAGCCCCTTGGGCGGCGGCGAGTCGGGCACGGCGCGGCCCAGGAAGCGGCTGGCTTTCTCGCCAGGGGCCGCCACGGGATCGACCAGGTTCTCGAAGAAGCGGAACAGCATGGGGCGAGGCAGAACCCCCGCGACCGGGAAGTCAAGCCATGAACCCGTGACGCCCGGCTTGACGGGGATGCGGCGTCATCCTTCGCTATCGGCCTCAACGAGAGATGAGGACTCTTCCATGAAAATGTTCTTCTCCGGCGGCTCGCCCTTCGTGCGGAAAGTGTCGGTCGTGGCGCTGGAACTGGGGCTGGAGATCGAGCATCTGCCCTCCGCCGCCAATCCCGTCACGCGTGACCAGGCCATCATCGCCGAGAACCCGCTCGGCCAGGTGCCGACCTTCATCGCCGATGACGGCACCGTGCTCTATGACAGCCGGGTGATCTGCGAATATCTCGACAGCCTGGCCGGCGGCGGCAAGATCTTCCCCGCCACGGGCCCCGCGCGCTGGACGGCGCTTGTCGAGCACAGCCTGGCCGATGGTATCCTGAGCGCGGCCCTGCTGGCCCGCTACGAGAGCACGCTGCGGCCGGAGGAGAAGCGTTGGGACGGCTGGATGAACGGGCAGATGGACAAGGTCCGCACCGGGCTCGACGCGCTTGAGGCCAAGGTGGAGGGCTTCGGCGGGCGGCTCGATATCGGCACCATCGGCGTGGGCTGCGCGCTGGGCTATCTCGACTTCCGCTTCGGCGACCTGGGCTGGCGCGCGACGCGGCCGAAGCTCGCCGCCTGGTTCGAGCAGTTCGGCGCCCGCAGCTCCATGGCCGCGACGGTGCCGAAGTAAGGTGGCCGCGGGGAGGGCGGCGCCTCCCCGCATGCCGCCTCAGACCATGCGGCCTTCGATCGGATAGGCCGGGTCGTTATAGCCCGGCGTCGAGGCATGGCCGGGGACGACCAGCCCGCTGAGGAAAGCCTCGTCCTGGGCGGTGAAGCCGTAGTTCAGCGCCTCCAGATAGCCCTGCCAATGCGCCATGGTGCGCGGCCCGCCGATCACCGAGGAGACGGCCTTATTGGCCAGCACCCAGTTGATGGCGAGCACCGCCGCCGTGGTGCCGCGCGAGGCGGCGTAGTCGGCGATTGTCGAGGCCAGGATGAGGGATTCCTCGCGCCATTCCGTCGTCATCATGCGCTTGTCGGCCCGCCCGGCGCGGCTCTGGGCATCGGGCTTGGCGCCGGGCCGGTACTTGGCCGTCAGCACCCCGCGCGCCAGCGGGCTATAGGGCACCACGCCCAGGCCGTAATGCGCGGCCATGGGGATCTGCTCCACTTCCGGCATGCGGTTGAAGAGATTGTAATAGGGCTGCGTGACGATGGGCGGCTCGATGCCCGCTTCCTTCGCCAGGTGGCAGAGCTTGGCCACGCGCCAGGAGCGGAAATTCGACACGCCCACATAGCGCACCTTGCCCGCGCGGATCAGCGCCTCCAGCGCGCCGACCGTCTCCTCCAGCGGCGTGTCGAGGTCTTCCTTGTGCAGGTAGAGAATGTCGAGATAGTCGGTGCCGAGCCGCGTGAGGCTCGCCTCGGTCGCCTGCAGCACCCATTTGCGCGAGAGGCCGCGATGATTGGGCCAGTCGCTCGCCGGATTGCAGACCTTGCTGGCCAGCACCCATTTGTCGCGGTCGCTTCTGATCGCGGCGCCGACCACCCGCTCGGAATTGCCGGCATTGTACATATCGGCCGTGTCGATGAAGTTGATGCCGGCATCACGGGCCGAGGCGATGATCTCCCCCGCCTCCGCATCCGGCGTCTCGCCGCCGAACATCATGGTGCCGAGGCACAGGGGCGAGACCTTGAGGCCGCTGCGGCCCAGCTTTCCGTATTTCATGGCGTTCCGTCTCCCGATACGCGTCGCGGGCAGGTTGTCCCGCCGGGGCGCGGCTGGAAAGGCCAATCCGGCGTGATGCCGGCGCATCCCTGCCCAGCGCCGCCCGGCCCCGGCCTGGAAAGCCGGGCCCATGGCAGCGATATAGCGGGCCATGATGGCGCCGGCATCCCGCCCGGCCGCCCAGGAGTAAGCGCCGCATGCAGATCGGCATCGATACCTTCCTCACCACCAATCTTTCCGAGGCGGATTGGGGCAAGCCCGATCCTTCGCGCGTGGCCGAGATGCTCGAGGAGGTCCGCCTCGCCGATCAGGTCGGGCTCGACGTCTATGCGATCGGCGAGCATCATCGCCCCGATTTCGTGGCTTCCTCGCCGACCACGCTGCTGGCCGCCGCGGCGGCGGTGACGAAGAATATCCGCCTCGGCAGCGCCGTGAGCGTGCTCAGCTCCGATGACCCGATCCGCCTCTTCCAGCAATTCGCGACGGTGGACCTGATTTCGGGCGGCCGGGCCGAGATGGTGATCGGGCGGGGCTCCTTCATCGAATCCTACCCGCTCTTCGGCTACGATCTTCGCGATTACGACAAGCTTTTCTCCGAGAAGCTCTCGCTGCTGCTCGCCGTGCGCGAGAATGTCGAGGTGGAGTGGAAGGGCACGCATCGGCCGCCGCTGACGGGGCAAGGGGTCTATCCGCGCCCGGTGCAGAACCCGCTGCCGATCCGCATCGGCGTGGGCGGCAGCCCGGAATCCGTCGTCCGCGCGGGCACGCTCGGCCTGCCGCTCGTCGTCGCGATCATCGGCGGGCAGATCCGGCAGTTCCGCCCGCTGATCGACCTCTATCGCGAGGCCGGGCGCCGCGCGGGCCATGCGCCGGAGAAGCTGGAGGTCGGCGTGCATGCCGTGGGCTTCCTGGCCGATACGAAGCAGCAGGCGCTGGACGATCTCTGGCCCTATTACCAGGACCATTTCGGCCGCATCGGCCGCGAACGTGGCTGGCCGCCGACGAGCCGCGCGCAATTCGAGGCCAGCTGCGGCCCGAGCGGCGCCTATCTGGTGGGCGATGCGGATGAGGTCTCGGCAAAGATCATCCGCGAGGCCGCCGCCCTGGGCGGGATCGACCGCATCAGCCTGGTGATGAATGGCGGGGCGCTGATGCCGCAGGAGAAGATGCTCCATTGCATCGAATTGCTCGGCACCAAGGTCGCGCCCCGTCTGCGGGAGGCCGCGAAGGCGGCGTGAACCGGCGCCGCAACCCCTTTCCTCATGCGGCGAGGGGTTGCGGAGCCGCCGCGAAAGGCCTGTGATATCGTCGCCGACGGACGAAGAAACAGGAGGAAGCGGCATGAAGGGCACGAAGCTCAAGCGGATGCTGGAAGCGGGCGAGCGGGGGCTCAATGCGTGGAGCTGCTTCCCGAGCCCGCTCGTGGCCGAGGTCTTGGCGCATCAGGCTTTCGATTCCATCACCATCGACATGCAGCACGGCCCGATCTCCTTCGACTCCGCGCTCGGCATGCTCCAGGCCATTTCCGCGACCGATGTGACGCCGATCATCCGCCCGCCTTCGCTGGAGCCCGGTATCATCATGGCCGTGCTCGATGCGGGCGCGATGGGCATCATCTGCCCGCTGATCAACACCGCCGAACAGGCGCGCGCCCTCGTCTCGGCCTGCCGCTACCCGCCCCAGGGCACGCGCAGCTTTGGCCCCCTGCGGGCCTCGCTCGTCGCCGGGCCCGATTACTTCAAGAAAGCCAATGACGCCGTCCTGGTCTTCGCGATGATCGAGACGCGGGAAGGGATGCAGAACCTGGCCGAGATCCTCGCCGTGGAAGGGCTCGACGGCGTCTATATCGGCCCGTCGGATCTCAGCCTGACCCATGGGCTGGACCCGATGGCCGATATCGGCAGCCCGGGCACGCTCGGCCGTATCGATCTGATCCGCGAGACCGCGCATCAGATGGGCAAGAAGGTCGGCATGCACAGCTCGTCGATCGACTATTGCGTCGCCATGTGGAACCGCGGCTTCGACTTCGTCACGGCGCCCAGCGATGTGGGGCTGATGAATATCGGCAGCGCCGCGCTCATGAGCGCGCTCGACCGCTGAGCGCCGCCTGATCCGCGCCGCCTAACCCTCGCCGCGCAGGCGGAGGAAGAGGCGGCGCAGCCCGCGCCAGCGCAGCAGCCGGCGATTGGCCAGCCGGCGCATCTGGCGCCCGGCCTCCTCCGGCCCGTATCGCCGCGAGGACCAGGCATGGAGCGAGAATGCGTCATTGCGCGGCACCACCCCGTCGGCGCTGAGCTTTCCCGAGAGCCAGGCTTCGAAAGTATAGCGGTTGGTGCTTGGCTCGGGCTCCGGCAGCCGGGCGATGTAATCCGCCCTGGCCCACCAGAAGTTGAACCACACCCAGCCTTCCTCGGCGGGGAAGAGGCCGGCCTTGGCGATCCCGCCGCGCCGGAGCAGCGGCAGGACGTCGCGCCAGGGCCGGAAGGTCTCCCGCGTCAGGGTGCGTTCCGTCTTGCTGCGCCGCTGAATGCCCCGGCTGATGCTCTTGGAATGGAAATAAGCGACCTCGCCTTCGGGGTTTTCCCGAGCCAGGCTCCAGAGGTGATGCAGCGCCCAGAATTCGTAGCGGTTCTCGCGATGGATGCGGAAGGTCGTCCCCGGCGGGCAGAGCTCAGTCAGGAAGGCCTCCAGCCCCGGCGTCCCGTGCAGGTCGGTGACGATGACATGCAGCGAGGCCGCGTCCAGCAGCCCGCAGGCGCGCAGATCGCCGATCTGCCCGGCCATGATGGCCCGCCAGTCGGAAGCGGGGTGCAGATAGACGCCGTAGACGACGCGGATCGGCCCGTTTGCCTGCGGTGAACTCTGCGGGTCGTCTGTCATGGCTGCTCGCCGAAATTCCTGAGCGCGCCTTAGCCTTCGCCCCGCCGGAAGGCGAGGGCTAATCTGCCGCCGGTCAGAGCCCGGCCCTGGCCCGCGCCGCGGCATCACGCGAGGCGACGAGAGCGGCCAGGGTCTGCCCCGCCTGTTTCACGAAGGCGGGCTCGCTGGCATCGGCATCGGCGGCCTGCTCCTCCGCATCGGCCACGCCGGCGTCGAGCAGGGTGAAAAGCTCGTCGAGCCTTTCCCGCACGGCGAAGGGATCACTCTCGCCTCCCAGCCATTCGCTGATGATGGATTCCACCTCCCGCGCCATGCGGCCCGGCTGTACGCCGCGCGTGGCCAGCTGGAGGAGGCGCTGCGTCGCCACCTCGATCGGGTTGGTCTGCTTCCTGGTCGCCATGCGGTACCGATCCCTCAAAGGGCCCATTCGGGGCAATACTGGCAGTGTTCCTAAATTGTTCTTATCTTCCCCGCAGGAGAAAAGCCAGTCTCAAAGCGATTGCCCCGAGGGGAGAGATCGAAACGGCTGGCGATGCCGGCTCGGGGTTGCATCCCACCCATATACGATAATAAGAATCATTCGCAAATTATTCATCCAGACTGACACGGAGCCGTGCGATGCCCCTTCTCGAGGTCGATGACCTCGCCGTGCGTTTCGATACCGGCGAGGGTTCCGTGCATGCGGTCAATGGCGTGTCCTATGCGGTGGAGCCGGGCGAGACTCTCGGCGTGGTGGGGGAGAGCGGCTCGGGCAAGAGCGTGCATGTGCTCTCCATGCTGGGCCTCATCCCCAAGCCGCCGGGCCGCATCCTGCGCGGCCGCGCCATCTTCGACGGGCGGGATCTGCTGAAGCTCTCCGAGAGGGAGTTGCGCGAGGTCCGCGGCGGCGAGATCGGCATCATCTTCCAGGACCCGATGACCTCGCTGAACCCGGTGCTGAGCGTCGCGACGCAGATCACCGAGACGCTGGTGATCCACAAGAAGCTCAGCCGCCCGGCGGCGAAGAAACGCGCGATCGAATTGCTCGATCTCGTCGGTATCCCCGACCCGCACCGGCGCGTGGACCAATATCCGCACGAATTCTCCGGCGGCATGCGGCAGCGCGTGATGATCGCGATCGGCATCGCCTGCGAGCCCAAGCTGCTGATCGCCGACGAGCCCACCACGGCGCTCGACGTCACGGTCCAGGCCCAGGTGCTCGACCTGATGCGAGACCTGAAAAGGAAACTCGGCATGGCGATGATCTGGATCACCCATGACATGGGCGTGGTCGCCGGCATCGCCGACAATATCCAGGTCATGTATGGCGGGCGCATCATGGAGCGCGGGCCGACGCGGGCCGTCTTCCAGGATACGCGCAGCGCCTATACCTACGGCCTGCTCCGCTCGCTGCCCGATCACGACCAGCCCCCGGTGCCCGACGCCCAGGGCCGCCGCCCGCGCCTGCATCAGATTCCCGGTTCGCCGCCCGATCTCTTCAGGCCGCCCGCCGGCGATCCTTTCGCGCCGCGTAATCCCTACGCCACCGAGCGCTGCCTCACGGAAGCGCCGCCGCTCGCCCAGGCGCCCGGCGGCGTGCCCGGCCATCTGGTCGCCGCCTGGTATGATCTTCGCTCCGTCCGGGAGAATGCCGCATGAAGCCCGCCCCCATTCTCCAGGTCGATGGCCTGACGCGCGACTTCGTCATGTCGAGGAACCTCTTCGGCAAGCCGACGCATAAGCTGCGTGCGGTGGACGACGTCTCCTTCAGCATCATGCCGGGCGAGACGCTTGGCCTCGTTGGTGAATCCGGCTCGGGAAAATCGACGACCGGCCGCCTCGTGCTGCGCCTCGACGACCCGACGGAGGGCCAGGTGCGCTTCGAGGGGCAGGAGATCACCGGCCTGCGCGGCCCCGCGCTGCGCCCCGTCCGCAAGAAGCTGCAGGTCGTCTTCCAGGACCCGTATTCCTCGCTCAACCCGCGCATGCGCGTAGGCGAAAGCGTCGGCGAGCCGCTCTCCAATCATGGCGTGGTGAAAAGCCGCGCCGAGCAGCGCGACCACGTCGCGGAGCTCTTTCGCAAGGTGGGGCTCGACCCGCGCTTCATGGACCGTTTCCCGCATCAATTCTCGGGCGGCCAGCGGCAGCGCATCGGCATCGCGCGCGCCATCGCGCTGGGGCCGAAGCTGATCGTCGCGGACGAGCCCATCACCGCGCTCGACGTCTCGATCCAGGCGCAGATCATCAACCTCTTCCTCGATCTGCAGGATCAGATGGGCATGGCCTATCTCTTCATCGCGCATGATCTCGGCATGGTGCGCTATCTCTGCCACCGGGTCGCGGTGATGCTGCGCGGGCGGATCGTGGAGATGGGGCCGACCGACCAGGTTTTCGCCGATCCGCGGCATCCCTATACGCGGGCGCTAATTTCCGCCGCCCCGATCCCCGATCCGGATCGCGAGGCGGTGCGCACGCGGCTCTCCTATGAGCCGACCCCGCCCGCGCCGGATGCGGCGCTGCGCGAGGTCTCCATCGGGCATTGGGTTCTCGCCTGAGCCCGGCTGCGCCTTCCGGCATGGCGCCGGAAGGCGCCAGTGCCCGCAGGTCAGGACCTCAGTGGAGGCACTGGATGGGCGCCTTGCCAGCGAGCGCGAGGATATTGCCCTGCCGCACCTGCGCCTCCAGGGCCGCCGCCCGGCGCGGCATGCGCAGCCCGGCGCGGTTGAGCTGGGCGACGAGCCGCGCCAGGGCCTCGCCCATCCGCCCGGCATGCGCGGGCTCCAGCAGCCGGCGCAGCACCGGCTGGGCTTCGTGGCCGCGGCCCTCCTGATGCAGCGCCATGGCCAGGAGCAGGTCCATCTCGTCGCGGCTCACGCGGGGGTGGCAGACGCAATTCACTTCCAGCATTCGCGCCGCACCCTCGTTCAGCCGCTGCATGACGTCATCGAGGCAGAGGGCCGCGCGCGGGGCGCCGATATCGCGGAAGAAGGCATGGATCTCGGCCGAGACCTCGATGCCCCGGCTGAGCCCGACCGCCCAGGCGCGCATGGCCCAGAGCAGACCGGCCTCCATCTGTGGCAAGGCGTCGCGCGCCTCGACGAAGATCTCTTCTGGCGCCTCGATCGTCTGCATGGTGCTGAATTCCCGTGATGCTGGTGCGGATGAGATTAATGAAAATGAGAATCATTATTAATTAAACTCGCAACACGGGATGGCGACGGCCATGAAGAAGGGCGGGTGCCTCGCGGCCCCGCCCTGTTCCGTCAGCCTGTCGCAGAAGGGCTCAGTAGCCCTGGCGCTTCCGGTTGCCGTAGCCATTGCCCTGGCGAACCTCGCCGCGCGGCGGGTAATAGCCCGGGCGGCTGTCGCCGCGATGGCCCTCATGACGCGGACCGTCGTGACGGGGGCCGCCACGATGCGGGCGCTGGAAGGCGTCGCGCGGCGCCGGGCGCGGCGTATTCGCCACTTCCGGCACGGCGCCGAGCGCGGTGATCTCCACCTGCGCATCCTCGCCCGCGGACGGGCGGTTGATGGCTTCGGCGAAATGCGCGGCGGCGTAGGGCGCCACCTCGACCACAGTCTCGTTGTCCTGGATGCGGATGCGGCCGATTTCCTTGCGGCTCACATCGCCCCGGCGGCAGAGCAGCGGCAGCAGCCAACGCGGATCGGCGTTGCTGTCGCGGCCCACATCGAGGCGGAACCAGACGCCTTCCTTATTCGCCGGCGCCGGCTCGCCCGAGACGGAATATTCGCGGCGCGGGCGCTCGGCCTGCGTCAGCAGCTCTTCCGGGGCGGGGAGCGGGGCGCGGAGAACGCGGATCAGCGCGGTCGCCAGCTGTTCCTGCGTCATCGAGGCCATGCGCTCATCGGCCAGCAGCGCGCGGGCGATGGCCTGGTCGCGCTCGGCGGCCTCCTCGGCCAGCATCTCCACCGTCTGCTCCACGAGGCGCTCGCCATCCTTGGCATGCACCGCATCGGCGGTCGGCGGCTGGACCCATTCGGCGCGCACGCGGGCGGCGTCGAGCAGGCGCTCGGCGAGGCGGCGACGCGAATGCGGCACCAGGAAGAGGCTGATGCCCTTGCGGCCCGCGCGGCCCGTACGGCCCGAACGGTGCAGCAGGGTCTCGGGGTCGCGAGGCAGTTCGGCATGGATGACCAGGCCGAGATCCGGCAGGTCGATGCCGCGGGCGGCGACGTCGGTGGCGACGCAGACGCGGGCGCGGCCGTCACGCAGGTTCTGCAGGGCGCGCGAACGCTCGGCCTGGGAAAGCTCGCCCGACAGCGCCACGGCGGTGAAGCCGCGCTCGGTCAGGTTGCTGTGCAGGCGCGTCACGGAGGCGCGGGTGGCGCAGAAGACCATCGCGATGCGCGGGTTCTCGAGGCGCAGCGCGTTCACCACGCAGCGCTCGATATCCTGGCCCACGATCAGCATGGCGCGATGCTCGATATCGCCATGCGCCTGGCCGCGCGCGGTCGCCTCGATGCGCATCGCGTCGCGCTGGTAGCGCTTGGCGAGCGACGCGATCGCATGCGGCACGGTCGCCGAGAAGAGCAGGGTACGGCGCTGCTCGGCGGGCGAGGCGTCGAGAATGGCCTCCAGCTCCTCGCGGAAGCCGAGGTCGAGCATCTCGTCGGCCTCGTCCAGCACGGCGACGCGCAGGTTGGAGAGGTTCAGGTTGCCGCGCTCGATATGGTCGCGCAGGCGGCCCGGGGTGCCGACGACGATATGGGCGCCGCTGTTCAGCACGCGGCGCTCCTGCACCGGATCGGTGCCGCCGACGCAAGAAGCGACGCGGCCTCCGGCGGAGGCGTAGAGCCAGGTCAGCTCCTCACGCACCTGCAGCGCCAGCTCGCGGGTCGGCGCGACGATCAGGGCGAGGGGGGCGCCGGCATGGGGCAGGCGTTCATTGTCGCCGAGCAACTCGTTCGCCATGGCGAGGCCGAAGGCGACCGTCTTGCCCGAACCCGTCTGCGCCGAGACCAGCAGGTCGCGGCCGGCGGTCTCGGCATTGAGCACGGCGGCCTGAACCGCGGTGGGTTCGGCATAGCCGCGCGCCGTGAGCGCCGAGAGGAGGGGGGCGGGCAGGGAGGAAAATGACATGCGGTAAGCTTGTTCCTAGTCGGGGATTCGGGAGACGCGCTGACCCTCCGGGGAGTCAGGTCCCGGACGGCACGAGGCGCCATGCAGGGTGTGATCGCGCCCCTTGGCCCTATCCGGCCATCCGCGACACACCCCAGCAGGCCTCGATGGATCGCCGGTTCCTCAAACCCGAACCGGCGCTGGCCGTCTTGCCCGCTGCGGCGCTCATGTAGTGGAGCGCCGCCCATAATGCCACCGCAGGCATTGGTGGGCAGGGATGCGCTGGCGGGGAGGCGGGGCTCCAAGCACGAGCTTGGCATTACGCTTTGTTTAAGCAAATCCGGCTTAGTTGGGGCGCACAGTCAGTGGAGCCGCCAATGAGAGCCTTTCTGGATAACATCCGCATTCGCAACAAGATCATCGGCGCCTTCACGCTGATCCTGGCGCTGACCATCTTCCTGGGCGGCTTCGCCATCCAGCGGATGAGCGCGCTGAACGCCACCGCCCGCGACGTGGCGGAGAATTGGCTGCCGAGCGCCATTACCGTCGGCGCCTTCGCGACGGAATTCGAGAAGCTCCGCGCCCGCGAATCCCAGATCCTCGTCCGCCCGCCCAGCCGGACGGAGGCGATGGCCAAGCAGATCATCGATGGCCATGCCGCGATCCAGGACATCCTGACGCGCTATGCGCCGATGGTGACGGGTGCCGAGGAGGCGAAGCTCGCCAAGGCGATGAACGAGCAATGGAACCTCTATCTGGCCCTGTCTCGGCAGGTGGTGGCGCTCGCTCGCGCGGGTGAGAAGGACAAGGCCAACGAACTCGTTTTCGGCCCGGCCAATGACCAGCTTGCGGCCCTGCGTGGCGCCTATCAGGCCAATCTGGACTATCAGGCCCGCGGCTCGAAGGCCGTCGCGAACGATGGCGTCCATACCGGCGAGGCGGCGCAGACCGCCATCGCCGTGACCCTCGGCGCCACCGCACTGCTGAGCCTGCTGATCGGCGCGCTGCTGGTGCGCGGCATCGCCGGCCCGATCCGGGGCATGACGGGGGCCATGACGCGCCTGGCCGAGAAGGATCTGGCCGTGGCGATCCCCGGCGCGGGCCGTGGCGACGAGATCGGCGGCATGGCCTCCGCCGTGCTGGTCTTCAAGAACAACATGATCCGCGCCGATGAACTTGCCGCCGAGCAGGAGGCCGCCCGTGTCGCCCGTGAGCAGCGGGGCGCGCATATCGAAACCCTCGTGCGTGGCTTCGAGGCGCGCGTGGGCCAGATGGTGGGCATTCTCTCCTCCGCCTCGACGGAGCTTGAGGCGACCGCGAAGTCCATGACCGGCACGGCGCAGCAGACCAACGGGCAGGCGGGCGAGGCCAGTGCTGCGGCCGATCAGGCGAGCAGCGGCATCCACACGGTCGCCTCGGCGGCCGAGGAACTGACGGCTTCCATCGGCGAGATCAGCCGCCAGGTGACCCAGGCTTCCGGCGTGGCCGGCAAGGCCGTCGATACGGCGCGCCAGACGGACTCGACCGTGCGCGCCCTGGCCGAAGGCGCGAACCGCATCGGCGACGTGGTGCGGCTGATCTCGGATATCGCGGGCCAGACCAACCTGCTCGCGCTAAACGCGACCATCGAAGCGGCGCGGGCCGGGGAGGCGGGCAAGGGCTTCGCGGTCGTGGCTTCGGAGGTGAAGAGCCTCGCCGCGCAGACCGCCAAGGCCACGGAGGAGATCAGCGCGCAGATCAACCAGATCCAAGGCGCGACGCAGCAGGCCGTGGCCGCGATCAACGGCATCGCCAGCACGATCGACGAGGTCAGCAACATCACGGTGACCATCGCGGCCGCCGTGGAGGAGCAGGCGGCGGCGACGGGCGAGATCGCCCGCACCGTGCAGCAGACGGCCCAGGCGACGAGCGCGGTGTCGCAGAATATCAGCGCGGTCAGCCGTGGGGCGAACGACACCGGGGCAGCCGCCGCCCAGGTCCTGTCCGCCGCCACGGAGCTTTCGCGCCAGTCGGAAGGCCTCACCAGCGAGGTCAACGGCTTCGTCGCCCAGGTGCGGGCCGCCTGAACCAGGCCCGCTGATGGCCGGGAGCCTGGGGCCGCGCCTCAGGCTCCCGGCGTCAGGCCGTAATAGGCCGCGGCGGTATCGTGCAGGGCGGCCTTGGCGAGATCCTCGCCGAGCACCTTGCGCAGCAGATCGATATCCCCCGCCTCGAAGGGCCGCTTGGCCCGGGTCGAGGGCATGTCGGTGCCGAACATGAGGGCCTTGGGCGCGCGGGCGGCGATGCGCTCTAGCGCGCGAGGCACATCGAGGGCCACGCGGCCGAAGCCGGTGGCCTTCACCTTCGCCCCGCCCGCCGCAAGCTCGAGCAGCAGGGGCAGGCCCGCCTCCGTCATGCCGAGATGGTCCACGACCAGCCCTTCGCCCAAGCTCGCCCAGCCCTGGGCGTCGGGCAGGGCGGAAAGATCGGCATAGATCTGCGCATGCAGCCCCGCGGCATCCCGCGCCCGGCGGGCCATGCCCAGCAGATCCTCGCCCGGCGCGCTGGTGCCGCGATAGAGATTGTAGCGCAGCCCGCGCACGCCCTGAGCCGCGAAGCCGCGCAGATCCTCGTCGGTGAAGCGCTCATCGGCATTGAGCACGGCGACGAAGCCCGGCCCCAGCTCCCGCAGCGCGGCCAGCAGCGGCGCCGGATCGAGCCCATGGGTCGAGGCCGCGACCAGCACCCCGCCCGTGACACCGAGCGGCCGCGCGGCCGCCAGGTAATCGGCGACGGTGAAATCCGGCGGCGCATAGCCGTCATTGCCGGGCAGGGGGAAGGCAGGGTCGAAGACGTGGAAATGTGCGTCGATGAGCATCAGTGACTTTCATGTGGCGACGGCGCGGTAGCGGAAACGGTCGGCCCGGCCCACGGCGCGGCGGGTTTCCACCGGCAGGCCGCGCAGCTCATAGGCGGTGCGCTCGACGATGACGACCGGCTCGCCCTCCGTGAGGCCGAGCGCCTCGGCCTCCTCGGCGCTGGCGCGGCCGACCGAGATATCGTCCTCCGCCCGCGAGACGAGCAGCCCACAGCGGGACTGCATCATGGGATAGAGCAGCGCCTCGTAATCTTCCGGCGCGAGGGCCAGCAGCGGCGCGACCTCGGGCAGGGGCAGATGCAGCACCTCGTCCAGGATGACCGCCCCCTCCCAGGAGCGATGCCGGCGCAGGCGGAGGCAGGGCTCGCCCGGCTCGCGACGCAGGCGGCGCGCGGCCTCGGGCGGCATCGGTATCCGCTCGGCGGCCAGGATGCGGCTGCCCGGCGCCTGGTTACTGCCCTGGGCCTCGGCGAAGCGGAAGAAGCGCAGCAGCCCCTGCGCCGCGGCGGCCGAGCGGGTGAAAGTGCCGCGGCCATGGTGCCGGTCAACCAATCCTTCATTACTAAGGTGGTTTATTGCCCGCCGCATGGTCTGGAGGGAGACGCCATAATCCTGCGCCAGCTTCGATTCTGCCGGGAGCGCCGTGCCCGGCGGCCACTCCCCGGCCGCGAGACGGGCGGCGAGCTGGTCGCGAAGGCGGAGATGCAGCGGCAGGCGAGAATCGGGCGGGTCGGCCAGCAGAAGGGAAGGGGCGTCTTGCATCGCACCAGCAAACACGAGGAGTGCATCCATGGCTATCGCGTCACTCATCTACTCCTATGCAGGACTAGAGGGCAATGCTACGGATAGGGCGAGGACAACGGGATCGAGGAACGTCATGACCCATTCGCGCCGCACCCTTCTGGCGACGGTGGCCGCCGGCCTGGCCATGCCCGCCATCGCGCGTGCCGCGACCTGGGCGCCCAACCGTACCATCCGGATGATCGTTCCCTATGCCGCCGGCGGCGGCGCCGATACCACGGCGCGGCTGCTGACCAACCCGCTCTCCGCCGCCCTGGGCCAGACCGTCGTGGTGGAGAATCGCGGCGGTGCCGGCGGCTCGATCGGCGCGGGCGAAGTGGCGCGCTCGGCGCCCGATGGGCATACAGTGATGCTCGACGCGCTGGGCTTCGTCGCCACGCCGAGCCTGCTGAAGGTGCCCTTCGACTACAATACGAGCTTCACGCCGATCAGCCAGCTGACGGTCCTGCCGCAGATGATGATCGTGCCCGCCAAGTCGCCCTACAATACGCTGCCGGAATTCCTGGCGGCGGCGAAGGACCACAAGAGCGGCCTGGTCGCCTATGGCTCCTCGGGCAATGCCTCGGCGGCCCATCTCGCGGCGGTGGAACTGCTGCGCCGCGCGAATGTGGAGCTGGAGCACGTGCCCTATCGCGGCGGCGGCCCCGCCCTGCAGGATCTGCTGGCGGGCAACCTGGCCTTCGTCTTCGGCACCGTCTCCTCCTCGACCCAGCTGGTGCGCGATGGGCAGGTGAAGGCGCTGGGCATCACGACGGCCAAGCGCATCCCGGCCCTGCCTAACCTGCCTACCATCGCGGAGCAGGGCTTCCCGGGCTACGAACTGAACGAGTGGAACGGCTTCTACGGCCCCGCCGGCATGGCGCCCGAGGTGGTCGATGCCTGGTACAAGGCGTTGCAGACCGCGCTGAAGGACGAGACGGTGAAGGCCCGGCTCGAGGCCATGGGCGCCATCGGCATGGGCACGCCGCCGGCGGAATTCGCCACCTTCCTCGCCGCCCAGCGCAAGGCGATGGGCGACCTGATCCGCGAGGCGGGGATTACGGCGGGCTAGGCGGACCGCCATTCAGCCTGCGGCTCGGTCCGGCGGTGCTTTTCCGCCAGCCCGTCCCGGTGCCGAATGTCGATCGGCCCTAGTCGCCCGGCTGCCAGCCGCTCTCGAAAAGAGCGGCCAGGCGGTCCCAATTTGCGCGGATGAGCCCCTCCGTCAGTCGCTGCGCACCCTGTGGGTCGCGGCTGGCGATGGCTTCGGCCAAAGCGAGATTGGCCTCGACGGCCTGGTGCAGCACCTCGGGCAGATGCCTGTAGGAGGCGTAGCGGTAGCGCATCGCCAGCTTGTCCAGGCCCGAGAGCAGCCGCGTCAGCACCGGATTGCCGCATTCGGCGTGCAGCGTGTCGGTGATGGCGACATTGGCGGCGAAGGCCGCCGCCGCATCCTCCGCTTTTTCCGCCGCCGCCATGGCCGCCGCCTTTTCGCGCAGCCGGGCGATGGCCGAAGGTGAGGCATGGGCCGCCGCCCCGGCCGAGGCCAGCCCTTCCAGCGGCAGGCGGCAGGCGGATATCGCGTCCAGATCCGCCCGCGTCATCGGCGGCACCTGGGTGCCCCGCCGGGGGTGCCGCAACAGCAGCCCATCGGCCTCCATCACCCGCATCGCCTCCCGCACGGGAGAGCGGCTCACGCCGAAACGCGCGCTCACCTCTTCCTCCCGCAGCCAGGCGCCGGGGGCATGGACGAGGGTGATCACCTCCTGCTCCAGGCGCCGCGCGATGGCGGCGGGAAGGCTGGCGGGGAGGGAATCCTGATCGGCTGGCATGAGCGTTGCTAGCATTCTGAACCCTCAATTGGATACAATCGACAAAAGCCCGGAAATTCCTTCGGGCAGGAGCCCGATGCCCATGACCGAGGCAGCCACTGCTTCCAACCTGCTCGAAACCCTGCCGATCGTCGATCTCTCGGCGCTCGGGACGGAGGAGGGCGATAAGGCCATCGCCAAGTCGCTCGACTATGCCTTCTCCACCATCGGCTTCGCTTATTTCGCGAATACGCCGATCACCGCCGAGCAGCATAAGGCCATTTTTGAAGCCTCCCGCCGCTTCCACGCCCTCCCAGAGGAGGCGAAGAAGGCGGTGGCGATGAACGAGTATCATCGCGGCTATATGGCGCCGAATACCTCGGTGATCCGCACCTCCTCGGTCGCCAATGTGACCAAGCCGAATTACTCCGAGAGCTTCATGTTCATGCATGAAGTGCCGGAAGGCGACCCGCGCTACGGCCTGCCGCTCCAGGGCCCCACCCCCTGGCCGGCCGAACTGCCGGAATTCCGCACCGAGGTTCTCGCCTATCAGGCCGCGATGGAGGATTTCTGCCGTAAGCTGCTCGGCCCCATCGCCCTGGCGCTGGGCATGCCGAAGGATTCGCTGCTCTCCTATTTCGAGAAGCCGACCACCTTCCTCCGCCTGCTGCATTACCCTCCCCAGGCGCCCGATTCGCCGGATGACGCCTTCGGCTCCGCCCCGCATACCGATTACGGCTTCATCACCGTGCTGGTGCAGGACATGTCGGGCGGCCTCGAGGCGCGCCGCGCGGATGGCACCTGGCTGAAGGCCACGCCGATCCCCGGCACCTTCGTCGTCAATGTCGGCGACATGCTGAGCCGCTGGACCAATGGCCGCTGGCAGTCCACCCCCCATCGCGTGAAGAACCTCTCGGGCGGCGACCGCTACTCCTGCCCGTATTTCTTCGACATGGACATGGATGCGATGGTCGAGACCCTGCCCACCTGCGTCACCCCCGAGAACCCCTCGCGCTACCCGCCGGTGAAGTATGGCGACTACTTGCTTGAGCGCCTGAACAAGAACTATGCCTACCGCGAGAAGAAGGCCGGCTGACCGGCCCCGTTCTTGCTACGACCGCGACGCTTCACGTTAGAGCCTCTCAAGGCCTCCCTCCCGGACCGAAGGACGAGACAACCCATGATGATGCCCCGCCGCGGGCTGCTGGCCGGCATGGCCGGCGCCGCCGCTCTCGCCAATATGCCGGCCTTCGCCCAGGGCCGCACACTGGTGGTCAATTCCTACGGCGGCCGTTGGGAGACCTTCTGGCGCAACCAGCTCCTGCCCAAGTTCACGCAGCAGACCGGCATCCAGACCAGGCTGGATGTCGGGCTCGGCACCGGCTGGCTCACCGCCTTCCGCACGGCCGGCAAGGCGAACCCGCCTTTCCCCATGCTGATGACCAATGAGCGCTACAGCGTCATCCTGCGCGACGAGGGCTATTGCGAGCCCATCCCGGTGGCGAAGCTCAAGAACTATGCAGACCTGAACGACATCGCGAAGTTCCCGAACAACGCGGCGCTCACGGCGATGATCTCGCCCATCGGCATCGCCTATCGCACCGACATGGTGAAGGTGCCGCCCAAGGGTTGGAAAGACCTCTGGAACCCCCGCTACAAGGGCCAGATCGGTCTCTATTCCATCACCAACTCGGCCGCGATCATGCTGCTGATGATGGCCGGCCAGCTCTTCGGTAAGGGTCAGGGCGACGTGGACACGGCGGTTGCCAAGTTCGCCGAGCTGAAGCCCTTCCCGCAGGTCGCCTTCTCCGGCCAGATGACCCCGCTGCTGCAGCAGGGCCAGGTCGCCATCGCGCCGATCGACTATTCGGAGGTCGCCGGCATGAAGAAGCGCGGCGTGCCGGTGGAGATCGTGCTGCCGGAAGACGGGATCATGATGTTCGACCAGACCTTCGCCATCGCCGCCGGCGCGCCGGCCGAGCAGAAGGACATGGCCGTTCAGTATCTCGACTTCCTGCTGAGCCCCGAGATCCAGCTGCTGATGGCCCGCGAATTCGCCCAGGCCCCAGTGAACAACAAGGTCACCCTGCCGCCTGATATCGCGGCCGACCTGCCGATCACGCCGGAAGCCCTGGCCAAGGCCGTTCGCTTCGACTGGAGCCTCGCCTCGACCCTGGTTGGCGAGATGGGCGAAAAGTGGTCGAAGGCCATCTGAGCCTTCGAACCAGTTGCTAGAAAAGAAGTAGGGGTCTGGGGGAATGCTTTCCCCCAGACTCTTTTTGCGTATCGGGAAGACCCATGGCCCACGTCGAACTCCAGGCCCTCCACAAGAAATACGGCACGTCGATCGCCCTCGACGACGTGACGCTGGAAGCGCGCGAAGGCGAGCTCGTCTCGCTCCTCGGCCCATCGGGCTGCGGCAAGACAACCACGCTCCGCTGCATCGCCGGCTTCATGGACCCTGATGGCGGCGATGTGCGCGTCAATGGCCAGTCCGTGCTGCGGGACCCGTCGCATAAGCGGGATTTCGGCGTCGTCTTCCAGAATTACGCGCTCTTCCCGCATCTGAGCGTTTTCGAGAACGTCGCCTACGGCCTTTCCGTCCGCCGCGTCTCCAAGGCGGAGCAGAAGACGCGAGTGGCCGAGGCGCTGGCCATGGTGAAGCTCACTGGGCTCGAGGATCGCCTGCCGCGGGCGCTCTCGGGCGGCCAGCAACAGCGCGTGGCGCTGGCCCGCGCGCTGGTCATCCGCCCCCGGCTGTTGCTGCTCGACGAGCCGCTGGCCAATCTCGACGCCCGGCTGCGCCATGAAGTGCGCTGGCTCATCCGCGAGGTGCAGCAGGCCGCCGGGACCACGGCCTTCTACGTGACGCATGATCAGGCCGAGGCCATGGCGCTGTCGGACCGTGTCGCCGTCATGAAGAAAGGCCGCGTGGCGCAATTCGCGACGCCGCGCGAGATCTATCAGCGCCCGCTGGAACGCTATGTGGCGGATTTCACCGGCGAGGCGAATTTCCTGGCCGCGACGGTCGAGGCCATGCCGGGCGAGGGGCTCTATCGCGTCGCGACCGGCGGGGTTTCGCTCGAGGTGCCGGGCGTGCCGGGCATCACGGGCAGGGCGGTGCTGATGGTGCGGCCCGAGGCGCTCTCCCTCGCGCCTACGGCCATCGCGGGCCACACGCTGCCCGCGACCGTCACCTCCATCGCCTTCCTCGGCGCCGCGCAGCAGATCGAGGCGACGCTCGCCGATGGCGCCATGCTTCGCCTCATGGTGCCCCCCAATGCCGAACTCGCGCTGCGGGGCGGGGTGCATCTGGCGGTCGATCTGGAGCATGCCTGGCTCATGCCGGATATCGCGCCGTGACGCGCAGGCAGCTCCCCCGCATCCTGCTCGGCGTCCCGGCCCTGGCGCTGCTGCTGGTCTTCTTCGTGCTGCCCTATGTCGAGATGGTCACCATGAGCTTCCGCGCGAGCGGGGCCACGGGCGCGCCTTTTGGCAATGGCTATACCGTCGCGCATTACGCCAAGGCGCTGACCGACACCTATTATCTCGGCGCGCTCGGCAATTCGCTGCTCTGCGGGCTGATTATCACGGTCCTCTGTCTGCTGCTCTCCTTCCCGTTGGCGCTGCATCTCGCGCGCAGTTCGGGGCGGTGGCATGTCGTGATCTATGCCTGCATCGTCTCGCCGCTGCTCATCGGCGTGCTGGTCCGTAATTTCGGCTGGATGATCCTGCTCGCGGTCGATGGGCCGCTGAACCGCTGGCTCATGGCGCTGGACATCATCGACCGGCCGATGAAGCTGCTCTTCAACCAGGGGGTGGTGATCATGGCGCTGGTCCATGTCTTCACGCCCTTCATGGTGCTGCCCATCGCCAATGCGCTGCGGAACGTGAATCTCTCGCTCTATGACGCCTCGGCCTCGCTGGGCGCGGGCAAGGTCGAAACTTTCTTCCGCGTGACGCTGCCGCTCAGCTTCCCGGGCGTGCAGGCGGGGGTGATCCTGGTTTTCGTGCTCTCGGTCGCGGCCTATGTGACGCCGGCGCTGCTAGGCGGGCAGTCCATCCCGCTGATGCCGGCCGTCGTGGTGCTGCAGCTCACCGGCTCCTTCGCCTGGCCCTTCGGCGCGGCGCTGGCGGTGATGATGGCGGTGGCGACGCTCTCGCTCGTCACGGTCTTCACCCTGCTGACGCAACGCCTCGCGGAAAGGACCCGCGCATGAGCCGCCGTTTCTCCCCCGCGCGGATCGCGGGCAGCGCCCTGATGGCGCTGATCTACGCCTTCCTGCTGGTGCCGCTGGTGGCCGTCGTCGCGGCCTCGCTCACCGCGGGCGAGCTGATGCGCGTGCCGCCGCAAGGGCTCTCGCTCAAATGGTTCGAGCGCTTCCTGGCCAATCAGAGCTTCATGGAGGCGCTGACCCTCTCGCTGCGCGTGGCGCTGACCACCATGGTCTGCGTCACGGTGCTGGCGCTGGGGGCGGCGCTCTGCCACCGGGCGCTCTCGCGCAAGCTCGGCGCCTGGTTCCGCGTGGCGATGACCCTGCCGCTGTTGCTGCCGGAACTGCTGACCTCCATCGGCCTGCTTTTCTTCCTCTACAGCATCGGGTTGGGGAAGACGCTCACCGGGCTGCAGATCGGCCATATCATCATCGCCTTTCCCTTCGCCTTCATCTCCATCACCGCGGCGCTGGAGCAGATCGACCCGGCGCTGGAAGAGGCCTCGGGCAGCCTCGGGGCGGCGGGCTGGACGACCTTCCGCCGCGTGATCCTGCCCATGGCGCGGCCGGGGCTGATGACGGGGGCGCTCTTCGCCTTCATCGTCTCCTTCGACATGTTCACCATTTCCCTGCTGCTGAAGCCGATCGGCGGGAATACGCTGCCGCTGGCGCTGTTCGACTTCCTGTCCTACGAATTCGATCCGACGGCCGCCGCGGCGGCCACCCTCTCGGTGATCTTCGCCTTCATCGGCGTGGTGGTGATCGAGAAGCTCGTGGGCTTGCGCCAAGCCTTCTGACGCCAGCTACGCCGCATGCGAGGCCGGCCCTTCGGGACCGGCCTTTTTTCGTGCAGCCTGCTGATCAATTGATCAATTCAAGTGATCATTTAATTCTCGTTGCACGCCTGCTCAAGGACGTGTCATTCTCCGCCCCAGGGCCGTCAGCCGGCCAGGAGATCCCCCATGACCAAGATGCGTATCGAGGGCTCGTTCGTTGCCCTGATCACTCCGTTCAATGCCGATGGCAGCGTCGATTTCGGCGCGTTCCGGACGCTGCTGGACTGGCACGAGAAGAGCGGCACCTCGGCGGTGCTGATCATGGGCTCGACGGGCGAAGTGTCGATGCTGACGCCGGAGGAGCGCCGCGAGATCGTCGAGAAGACGGCCGCGATGAAGACCGGGAAGATGAAGTTCTTCTACGGCTGCACCGGCACCAGCACGGCGGGCACGATCGCCTATCTGAAGCATGCCAAGGCCGCCGGCGCCGATGGCGCGATCCTGGCCGCGCCCGCCTATATCTGCGCGCCCGAGGCCGATATCG
>JADFCQ010000004.1 GCA_015223225.1 Acetobacteraceae bacterium H6797
TCAGCAAGCTGCGCTGCGAGCCGGCCCCGCTGCTGATCGGCTTCGTGCTCGGCCCGATGATGGAAGAGCATCTCCGCCGCGCCATGCTGCTCTCGCGCGGCAGCCCGACGGTCTTCATCGAGCGCCCCATTAGTGCTACACTGCTGGCGATTTGTGCGCTGGCCCTGGGCGCGATGCTTCTTCCCTCGCTCCGCAAGGGCAAGGACGAGGCCATCCAGGGGTAGTTTAAACACTTAACTGTCAAAAGACGCTCGATTGAAGCGCTAGCCACCTTGGGTTACCCTCAAGGTGGCTATTTTTATGACGATATATTGACGCGATCATTGTCCGGAGAGGGTTGAAGCTGGATGGTCAATAAAGAGGTGACTACGACGGTTCCCGTGGTGCTCTGCGGTGGGTCCGGTACCCGCCTCTGGCCGCTTTCTCGCGAGGCTTATCCGAAGCAGTTCTGGCCGCTGGTTTCGACGCAGACCATGCTGCAGGAAACCCTGTCCCGTGCCAGCGGCGCGAGCTTCGCCGCCCCTATGGTCATCTGCAATGAAGCCCATCGCTTCCTTGTCGCCGAACAGCTGCGGGCCGTTGGCAATACCGCGCCTCGCATCGTGCTGGAGCCGGCGGCTCGCAACAGCGCGCCCGCCATCGCTGCGGCAGCTCTCCTCGTTCATGAGGAGAATCCGCAGGCCATCATGTGGATCATGCCCGCCGACGCCGTGATCAAGGACACCGCCGCTCTCTCCACGGCGCTGAGCACTGCGATCACGGCCGCCAAGGCCGGCTATATCGTCACCTTCGGCATGAAGGCGACGGCGCCGGAGACGGGCTACGGCTATATCGAAACCGGGGCGGAAATCGCCGCGGCGCCGGGTACCCAGGCTGTGGCCCGCTTCGTCGAGAAGCCCGACCTAGCGGCGGCCGAGAAGCTGGTGGCCGGCGGCAAGCACCTCTGGAACTCCGGCATGTTCGTCTGCACCGCGGCGACGATGCTGGCCGAACTGGAACGCCTTGCCCCAGAAGTTCTGTCGGCCGCCCGCGCTGCCGTCGAAAATTCAAGCCGCGACCTCGACTTCGTCCGCCTGGATCAAGGCGCGTTCGAATCGGCCCCGAATATCTCCATCGACTACACGGTCATGGAGAAGACGAGCCATGCCGCCGTCGTGCCGGCCGATATCGGCTGGTCGGACGTCGGCTCCTGGGCTGCGCTCTGGGAAGTCTCCGATAAGGACGAAGCCGGCAATGCCACGCAGGGGCCGGTCGAACTACTCGACGCGGAGCGCTGCCTGGTCCGTTCGGAAGGCGTGCTGACCACGGTCGTCGGCCTGCAGGATGCGGTCATCGTCGTTACGGACGACGCGATCCTCGCCATGCATCGCGACCACTCACAGAACGTGAAGAAGATCGTCGAGCGCCTCAAGGCCAAGGGCATTAAGCAGGCGACCGAACACCGCCGGATGTATCGCCCCTGGGGCCACTATGAGGGCCTTATCCAGGGCGACCGCTTCCAGGTGAAGAAGATCTCGGTGAAGCCGGGCGCGAAGCTTTCGCTGCAGAAGCACTTCCACCGTGCCGAGCATTGGGTGGTGGTGAATGGAACGGCCATCGTGGAGCGGGATGCGGAGCGCATCCTGCTGCGCGAGAACGAGTCGGTCTATCTGCCGCTGGGCTGCGTGCATCGCATGGAGAACCCGGGCATGATCCCGCTGACCCTGATCGAGGTGCAGTCGGGCGCCTATCTGGGCGAGGACGACATCGTCCGCTTCGAAGACACCTACGGCCGCGCCTGATAAGCCACATGGCGATGATTTAAGAGGCTGCCTCCCTCGTGGAGGCAGCCTTTTTTCGTTCACGGGCGCATGGTGCGCATGGAGCGGCCTCGAAGCTCGACCATCTGGGCGCCGCTCGGGAGACGCTCATGAAGTCAGCCAGCAACACCACGCCTAGCAAGGGTCAGGCCCGGATATCTCACCTGAGGGCAACGATCGCCCGCGCAAAGCAACGCCGGGGTCATCTGCCACCATCATCCAGGGCGGAGAGGCTGGCCGATGCGGTCGCTAATACCGTGGGCTCATGGCGCTTCATCATCATCCAAAGCGGCGCTCTCGCTGCCTGGATCGTAGGAAACGCCATCTTCGGGAAGTCCGCCTGGGATCCCTATCCCTTCATCCTGCTCAATTTGCTGCTGTCATTTCAGGCCGCCTATACGGCCCCTATCATCATGATGAGCCAGAACCGGCAATCGGATGTCGATCGTAGCCGGGCAAGAGCGGATTATGAGGTGAACTTAAGGGCCGAAGCCGAAATCCGGCATCTCCACGAGAAGATCGATCTTCTCAGGGAACAGCATATCGAATCGCTGACAGCCATGCTGCAGGAGGCTCTCGCGAGGCTTGAAGCCGGCCGCGAGAGCCGCTGAGGCCTACCAGCGACGCACCGGCCCGCAGTCCAGATGCACGAAGGAATCGCGTCGGTATAGGCCGACGCCACCGAGTTGCATCTGGGCGGCCTGCCGAGCGAAGCCATAGGCGTCGCGGCCGGGCAAGCGGCTGTCACAGGCCATGCCGGACATATGCAGGCTGACAGTCGATACGCGACGAGAACGCGCCGCATTCGCGGCATTGGTCTCAGGCGAACGATAGCCGCTGATGACCTGATAGCTCTCGGTGCTCTCCAGCCGCTGGGCGACGGTGTGCAGCACGTCGAAAAGGCGTGGATCCATCGGCGTCACTTCAGCCCGGGAAAGGTCGCGGAACACCCAGTCCAATTGGCGGAGTGCATCGCGGTCATAGGCCCCGTCGCGCCAATAAATACCGTCGAAGGAATCCTCGGTGCCGACACGCTCGGCCCGCAGCCGCCTCGGCGCACCATCCTGCGCGAAAACGGGGGTTACAGCGGCACAGGCTAGACCTAACCCAAGCGCGCCGCGCAAAGCGGAGCGGCGGCTGAGCAAAGGCTCGGCCTGACGCTCCTGCTCACAGCACGGGCAAAGTGGCGCATGCGGCAAACGACCATTGAAACGCATCAGCGAGTTGCCATCCGAAGTGAGCGCGCATCCATGGCGCGGGCATAAGCTTCATCGAGACGATAGATATCGGGCCGAATACGCACGCGGCCGCCGTCCGTCGTCACTGTCGAATAATGCAGCCGGACAGGCAGAGGCCGGCGAAGCGCAACCGCAGAGGTCGTGCCGGAATCGAGCGCCTGCTGTGCGCGAGCGAGATCCCAGCCGGGCGTACCTTCCAAGACCTTCTCGAGTAGGGCCATCGGCTGCTCGAGCCGAATGCAGCCGGAGGAGAAAGCGCGGTCGGGCCTACGGAAGAGATAACGATCTGGCGTATCATGCATATAGATGTCGTCCGTGTTGGGCATGATGAACTTCATCCTGCCCAGAGCATTGGTGTCGCCCGCATCCTGCCGAATGAAATAGGGGAAGCGATCCGGGCGAATAGAGGCCCAGTCGATGGTCATGGGGTCGATCTCGACGGTTTCGCCGCCGACCCGACCATAGACTCTGAAGCCACGCTCCATCATGGCGCGAGGGTCGCGGCGAAATTTTGGCAGCAGATCTTCGCGCGCATTCCGCTCGGGAACGCCCCATTTCGGATTGAATTGCGCGGTTGTCATCCGGACGCGCAGCATCGGCGTCGCCCGCGCCGGCTTGCCGACGATCACCGCCATACGGAGCACGGCCTGACCGCCATCGTACATCACCAAGGTGAAGTCCGGGATGTTCACCTCGATGCGGCGCTCAGACCCATATGAGGGTGCGGCACGGCGCATATCGAGCGCCGCACGCAGTTGCGCGACCCGCGAGGCGGCCGGGCGGTTCAGCAGGTCCTGGCTGATGCGGCCGACGCGGCCATCAATCTCCAGTCCCATCGACGCCTGCCAGCGCTTCACCGCTTCCAGCAGCACAGTATCGTAAACCGCCCCGCCATTATGGGCGGCGGCCAGCACGGGGTCTTCGGCCGCAAGCCGCGCCCGCAGGGCCGGCACGCGCACGGCGTCCTCGCTACCCGGCTCGATCGTGCCGCCAACGGGAATGGTGGGCCAGCCGCCCGCCGCCACGAGCGCACGCGCGCGCTGGAGCTCGCCCTTGATGAGCGCCGCACCCTCAGGCGCATTGGACGCTTGTTCGATGATCTCCGCCGGCTCAGGCGATGCTACCAACCGAGCTTGCCAGGATGGGAGATTGGCGGCAGCGATATCCCGCACGATGTCGGGCCTATGCGGCTGATCCTGCACCACGCCCTGGACGAGATCGGCCAGCACGGCATGCGCCGCCCGGTAGACGCCCGCATGGAAAGCGGCTGGATCGGCACTCGCGCTTTCACTTGCGGGAATGGCGTAGCTGCTGGGGTTGAGCCCGTCACCATCCACACGGCGCAGCCTATCGGCAAGCCGGAACACAGCGTCCCAGCTTGGCGAGGCAACGGCGGTGCCTTCGGGAAGGCCTCCAGGCGCGGCATTGCTACCGACGCCGGCCATGGTTGTCGCCGCGTGAGCGGCACTGATGCCGGGCAGCAAGCCCAGGGCCAGAGAAAGGGCATCTCGACGTCGCATGGCCTCTGGATACCCCTCAGTGTCCGTACCTGCCAACCCGTATTCGGCCACCTCCTGGCGCAGTCGCACGCGCTTTGGGCAGGTGGCCTAGCATGGCGGCAGTAATTTGCCGGAAAGCCCGTGAGAAGCGCCAGATTTTCCGGCACGCGCCTTGCGTCGTCAGCCGCAGAAAAACAGGCCGGAGGTCTGGATGAACGCGCCCTACGCCATTGCCGGCCTGATCGCCGAACTCGGTTCCGTCCCGCATCTGGCTGATGCGGATGATATCCGGCAATTCGCTCGGCAGTATTTCACCGCTGACCAGGCTTTGCGCCGACGGGCGCAGGAGCAGGTCGCCGATCTAGTCCTGCGCCCTAGAAACGCCGATGAGCTGGCCCGCTGCGTGAGTCTGGCCTTCCGCTATCGGGTTCCTCTGACACTGGCTGCGGGGCGCACGGCTGAAGATGGCGCCTCCATTCCGCTGGAAGGCGGCATTCAGTTGGACATGACGGGAATCGCCGGTCTCATCGGGCAAAAGCCCGGCAGCGTCCGAGTGCTCGCCGGAACGAGGATGGCCGAGATAGACCGGCATCTGCTCCCGGCGGGGTGGGAACTGAGGCAATATCCGACCCTTCGCGCCCAGGCGACCATTGGCGGTTTCATCGCCGGAGGGATCGGCGGCGGGGTCGGTTCATGCAATTGGGGGATGCTGCCGGAGCGAGGCAATATCCTCGGCCTGCAAGTCATGAGCATTGAGGCCGAACCGCGCCTCTTGGAGCTTCGCGGCCGGGATATCGACCTCGCCCTGGCGGCAGCAGGCACGAATGGCATCATTACCGAGGTGGAACTGCCCACGGCCCCGGCTTGGGAGTGGCAGGAGATCACCGTCGGTTTCCCGGGCTTTCACGCGGCTGCCGAGTTCGCCGTGCGTCTGGGCCATGAGGACGCGATGCCGAGAAAGCTCATCTCCCTCCTGGAATGGCCGCTGCCGGAGCTGATGCGGGGCTTCCCGGCCCGCATCCAGGAAGGCCATTCGGCAGTGAACTGCATGATCGCCGCGCCATTCCGCGAATCATTCGAAGATCTGGTGGCCGAATGTGGCGGCCTCGTCGTCGCGGAGGCCAGGGAGGGCGACGGCCAGCAACCCCTCTCCGACTTTGCCTGGGGCCATGTTCTGCACCAGGTGCGGCGCAACGGGCATAACCGTACTGGCGTGGCCGCCATCTTCGGTCCGGAGGATCTGTTGGGTGACCTGCTGCGCGTGCAGCGTCGCTTCGGCACACCTTCGCCCCTCGCCGCGGAGATCGTCCGGATGGATGGGCAGGTCGCTGCGATCGGCTCGCCGTTGGCCCCCGGTGATGATGCCGAAACCGCTGCCTCTCTAGTCGCGACTCTCCGTCATGACGGGATCGCGTTGCGCGAGGGCCGTTTGAGCAGGCAGCCTTTCCATGTGCGAAAGTTCGGCGAGCGGGACCGTGCCTTCAAACAGGAGATGGACCCTCAGGGGCTTCTGAACCCGGGCCGTCTCTCCTTCGACATGGGCGAGGCGACGCCCCTGCGGCAAAGGCCGGAAGGCGGCGGATGGAGCTTCCGCCGCGCGACCTAAGCCTCAGAGCGATTTCAGCGCGGCGCAGACCTGGGCGACCTGTGAATCGGTCATCTCAGGGTAAAGCGGCAGGCTGAAGACTTCGCGCGCCGCTGCCTCGGTTTCCTGGCAGCCAGCCGGGCCAAGCGCGATACGGCCGGCATAGGCGCCCTGGCGATGCACCGGCAGCGGGTAGTGGATGCTCGTCGCCACGCCCATGGCCCGAAGCCGGGCCTGAAGTTCATCCCGCCTCGGGCTACGAAGCACGTATTGGTGAAACGCGTGCTCGACACCATCGACGCGCGCCGGCGGCACCAGATCGCTTTCCACTAGGGCCGCGTCATAGGCAGCAGCGATCTGGCGGCGCCGGGCAATATTCGCGTCCAGCACAGTCAGCTTGACCCGCAGAATGGCGGCCTGGATTTCGTCGAGGCGCGAATTCACACCGACGAGGTCGCTGATATAGCGCTCCCGCCAGCCATACTGGCGAATGGCGCCAATATCGGCGGCGAGCGTCGCGTCAGTCGTCGAGACAATACCGGCATCGCCGAGGGCGCCGAGGTTCTTCGTCGGATAGAGACTGAAACAGGCGATTTTTCCGAAGGTGCCCAGTTTCCGGCCGCCCAGCGTGGCGCCATGCGCCTGAGAGACATCCTCGATCAGCGCCACGCCAGCCTCATCGCAGGCGGCTAGCATCCGCGTCAGATCACAGGCCTGGCCGTAGAGATGGACGGGGATGACCGCCTTGATCGGCGGCAGGCCGGGTGGCGGGCTCTCGAGCACCGAGATCAGCTCGTCCGGGTCCATACAATAGGTATCGGGGTCGATGTCGAGCAGCAGCGGCGTCGCGCCGGCCATCTCGATGGCCGCGACCGTGGCGACGGCAGTGTGCGACACGGTCACGACCGTCGCGCCGGGGCCGACCCTCAGGCCGCGCAATGCCAGGACCAATGCGTCCGTCCCGTTAGCGCAGCCGACCGCATGCTGAGGCTGCGTGCCGGCGCCCAGCCAGGCCGCGAATTCCTGCTCGAAGGCCACGTCTTCCTTGCCTAGGATATACCAGCCGCTTTCCAGCACCCGCTGGATGGCGGCATCGATTTCCGCCTTCTGCGCCCTGTAGCTCGCCCCGGGGTCGGCCTGGGGCACCAGGGTCGTGGTCGCGTTCATCACTTGGTCCTCAGGCATGGTAGCCGGCGACTTGGCCGGGGGTGGCAAAGATATTGAGGTTCGGCGCCCAGCGCCCGTCGGGCAGTTCGGTGAAGAAGTGCAGAAGGGCAGCCCTGTGGCGGCGCAACGCCTTGGGGGAAGACAGCGAGGCGGGAAATTCACCGCGCACGGCCTCGCTCATCCTGGCCCAATCCGGGTCAAAGGCACCGATGCCGTTCGGGCAGAAACGCCCGGCCAGGATCAGGGCGATATAGCCAAGCCGCGGGTCCCTCAGCGCGGATACGGTCGCACTGAAGGCCTCCCCGTCCACGGCAATGGCCATGCCGCTCTCCCAGGGCGCGAAGCTCTCGTCGTCATCCCAGTCAGACATAATCGGCCAGCCTTTCACGATACCAGTCGAGGCTGCGGCGCAGACCCTCCTCGAGGCCCACCCGCGGGGCCCAGCCTGTCACGCGGCGGAAGGCGCTGTCGTCAGCATAATAGGAACCGATGTCGATCGCGGCGCGGTCGGCGGGGAATTCCTTTTCGATATAACATCCCTCTCCGCCATTCGCGGCGATGAGCGTATCGGCCAGGGCCTTCAGCGAAATCGGCGGTGAGCCGCCGAGATTGAAGACCTTGCCATGGGCCGCTTCCGTCTCGGCGGCGGCAATGAAGGCCGCCACGACATCATCGGCATAGGCCAGGTCTCGCGTCTGCGCACCGCCCCAGACCTCGAAGGGCTGCCCCTCCAAGACGCGGCGGAACCAGATCCCCAGAAAAGTCTGGCGATGGTCCATGATGCGCAGCCGAGGCCCATAGCAATTGGTCAGTCGGAGGCTGACGACCGGGCGGCAATGGACCTTGTTCTCAAGCATCCAATACTGCTCGCCCGCGAATTTGCTGACGCCATTGGCGTCGGGCGGCGAAATCGGGTGGCTTTCCGGCACGGGCAAGGCCTGCGGCCGGCCATAGAATTGCCGGGTGGAGCCATGGACCACGATCGCCTTGGGGGACCGCACCCGAAGAGCGAGGATAAGGCGCAACTGCGCCGTCGCGTTGATCGAGAGATCATCCAGGGGATCGGCCTGGCTGCCGGCATGGCTGATCTGGGCCGCCATGTTGAAGACCGCGTCGATCCCGTCGGTGACCTCGGCGAGATCCATCGACCTCAGGTCGCCCTCGACGAGGCGGACATCGCAGCCGGCGAGATTGTGCCGGTTAGCGCCTGTGCCGGGCAGCATCGCGTCGAGGGCGATGACCTCCGCCCCCTTGGCAGCAAGCGCATGGCTGACGGAACTGCCGAGGAAACCGGCACCGCCCGTCACCAGAACCCGCTTACCCGACCACATCGCCCCAGACCTCTCCATACCGAAACAGATCATCCCGCAATTAAGGCTGAACCATGCCCATTCCCCGGCACATGGAGGGCAACGATGCGGCTCATCCCGGCCACTACGATGGCCCGGATGCAGCATGCCCGCCTCGCCTCACGAGGTCGAGAGAAGTGAGTGAAAATTCAGGGCCAGCCCGGCACGAACGGTAAGGAGCACCGTTCTGATGAGAAGGAGCGGTGGCGGGCGCCGCTCCCTCATCTTTCTCAGCGCGGCGCGAGCGCGACACCCGTGATCTCGACTTTCCAGGCCGGGTCCACGAGCTTCCCCTCGATGGTCATGCGCGCTGGCTTGTTGGCCGTATCCAGCCACTTGTCCCAGGCGCGGTTCATCGCGGGCGCATCCTTGATATCGGTGAGGATGCAAGTCACCGAAACCAGAGCGGCCTTGGTGGTGCCGGCTTCCGCCAGCAGCGCGTCGATCTGTGCCAGGATGTCGGCCGTTTGCCCTTCCGTGTCGAGAGAGCTGTCATCGGCCACCTGCCCGGCCAGCCAGATCATGCCGCCGGCGACGACGGCCCCCGAAAGACGCTGCTCTTCGGCGAGACGCTTGATGCTCATGCCCGATTCTCCTTGCTGCTGAAGCGATGGGGCCGGCTTAACCCGAGGATCGGGCGAACCGAAATAGGCCGGGACGGCCTATTCCTGGCCGAATCACGCTAGGGCGGTATTCTGCCCGCATGTGTGGACGCTATTTCCTCCGTCGCCCGATCGCCGAGATCGCTGCCTTCGCGCGGGTGGCCGAGCGGCTGCCGAATTTTCCCGGCACATGCAATCTGGCACCGACGCAGCCCGCGCCGGTTTTGCGCCGCCATCCGCAAACCGGAAGCCGGCATCTGGATATGCTGAAATGGGGCCTCGTGCCGCGCTGGGCCAAGGATGCCTCGGGCGCGGCCAAGCTGATGAATGCGCGCTCCGACAGCATTGCCCAAAAGCCCTCATTCAAAGAAGCCTTCGCCCGCCGTCGGTGCCTCGTGCCGGCCGACGGCTTTTACGAGTGGCACGCCATCGGCCAGGCGAAGCAGCCCTACGCCTGCGCGCTGGCCGATGGCAGCCCGATGTTCCTCGCCGGGCTTTGGGAAGGATGGCAGCAGGCCGATGGCGAATGGCTAAGGACTTTTACCATCATCACCACAGAATCGGCCGGGCGGCAGGCGCAGATCCATCACCGGATGCCAGTCATTCTGCCCCCAGACACATGGGGCGCCTGGCTGGGCGAAAGCGAGGCCAGCCAGGATAAATTGCTGTCGCTGATGCGGCCCGCGCCTGACGCCTCCCTCGCTTTTTGGCCCGTGGCACAGCGCGTCGGGAAATTCAGCGAGAACGATCCTGGGCTGCTCGAGCGCGATCCGCTCGCCGTCCCACTCGCCGGGCTGGACGATGCCCCTGTCACGGCAGCCTGACGCCACTGTGCTTGGCCCTGTTCGCCTCTCGTTCTATATCGAGTGGGTGAAACCCGCCCCTCCCCCTCTTTGGACCGTCGAATGAGCGAGACCGACTATCTCGCGCGCCTCAATCCGGAGCAGCGCGCCGCCGTCGAGACGGTCGATGGGCCGCTGCTGGTGCTGGCAGGTGCCGGCACGGGCAAGACGCGCGTGCTGACGACCCGCTTCGCCCATATCCTCATGTCGCGCCGCGCCTTCCCCAGCCAAGTGCTGGCCGTGACCTTCACGAACAAGGCGGCGCGCGAGATGCGGGAGCGCGTGAGCGCGATCCTGGGCCAGGAAACCGAAGGCCTATGGCTCGGCACCTTCCACGCCCTCTGCGCCCGCATGCTTCGCCGCCATGCGGAGTTGGTCGGTCTGACACGGGACTTCACGGTGCTGGACGCCGATGACCAGACCCGCCTACTGAAGCAGGTGATGGAAGCCGGCGGGATCGACCTCAAGCGCTGGCCGCCCAATGGCATGATGTCGGTGATTCAGCGCTGGAAGGATCGCGGCATGTCGCCGGGCCGCATTCCCGCGGCCGAGAGCAGCGACTATGCCAATAACCGCGCCGAGGCGGTCTATGCCGGTTATCAGGCTCGGCTCATCCAGCTCAATGCCGTCGATTTCGGAGACCTGATTCTTCACGTCACGGAAATCCTGCGGAACCATCCGGACGTTCTAGCGGATTATCACCGCAGGTTCCGCTACATCCTGGTGGACGAGTATCAGGACACGAACCTCGTTCAATACATGTGGCTGCGGCTGCTCGCCCAGGGGCACAAGAATATCTGCTGCGTGGGCGACGACGATCAATCCATCTATTCCTGGCGCGGCGCCGAGATCGAGAACATCCTTCGCTTCGAGAAGGATTTCCCGGGCGCGACCATCGTCCGGCTCGAGAGCAATTACCGCTCCACCAAGCAGATCCTGGGCGCGGCGAGCCATCTAATCGCTAAGAATCAGGGTCGGCTAGGCAAGACGCTCCGTGCAGGCCGAAATGACGCCGAAGGCGAGAAGGTCCGCGTTGTCAGCCTGTGGGATTCCGAGGAGGAAGCCCGGATGGTCGGCGAGGAGATCGAGAATGCCCAGCGCCAGAAGATCTCGGCCAGCGAGATCGCCATCCTGGTCCGCGCGAGCTTCCAGACCCGCGCCTTCGAGGAGCGGCTGATCCGGCTCGGCATCCCCTATCGCGTGGTCGGCGGCGCAAAATTCTACGAGCGGCAGGAAATCCGCGACGCGCTGGCCTATCTGCGCGTGCTGAACCAGCCAGCCGATGACCTGGCCTTCGAGCGGATCGTCAACACGCCCAAGCGCGGGTTGGGCGATGGCGCGATCCAGGCCATGCACAACGCCGCCCGCGAACAGGGCATCCCCCTCGCCCGCGCCGCCGAACAGCTCTGCAATACCCACGCCTTCCGGCCCAAACCCCGCCAGGCGCTGAAGGAACTGATGGAGGGCTTCGCGCGCTGGAGCGAAGCCCTGCCGCGTGATGGCCATGTCGTGGTGGCCAGCACCATGCTGGATGAATCCGGCTACACGGAGATGTGGAAGCAGGACAAGTCGCCCGAGGCCCCGGGGCGGCTCGACAACCTCAAGGAACTGCTGCGCGCGCTCACCGAATTCGAGACGCTGGGCGGCTTCCTGGAGCATGTCGCGCTGGTGATGGAAAACGAGGAGAATGCTCAGAGCGAGCGCGTCAGCCTCATGACCCTCCATGCTGCAAAGGGGCTGGAATTCGACGTGGTCTTCCTACCCGGCTGGGAAGAGGGCCTGTTCCCGAACCAGCGCGCCCTCGACGAAGGCGGCGAGAAGTCGCTCGAGGAAGAGCGGCGCCTGGCCTATGTCGGCATCACGCGAGCCCGCCGGCGCTGCATCATCAGCCATGCCGCCAATCGCCGGATTTATGCGAATTGGACGGCGGCCATCCCCAGCCGCTTCATCGACGAACTGCCGCCGGATCACGTCACCGTCGGCGGCAGCGTTAACGACGCCCGCGCCCAGCGGAGCGGCGGCTTCGGCACCGGGCTGACGGGCGGTAATGCCGGGCTGCAATTCCCGGTCATGGCCCGCAAGACCCGCGTTATCGAAGCCGGCGCCTGGGAGGTGAAGGAACGCGCGCCTCGCACAGATGCCATGTCCGTCGGGCAGCGGGTCTTCCACCAGAAATTCGGCTATGGGCGCGTGACCGCCGTCGAGGAAGACAAGCTCGACATCGATTTCGAGAAAGCCGGCACCAAGCGGGTGCTGGATCGCTTTGTGGAGAAAGCCTGACAATGCGCCCTTCCGGCCCGGATGCCCCCGGCTCCCTTTCCCGACGCCGCGCCGAGCCGCTCGAGACGCTGAGCATCGACGGGCTCAAAGACGAGGCCGTGCCCTTCTTCGAGGCGGCGCTGGAAAGCGTCTGCTCCACTGTCGCTTATTTCCGCGACGAGGCGAACGATACCTGGCGCCTGGAAGCCGTGCGCGAACAGGGCGCCAATGATGAGGAGCTTGCGGCGGCCCTGGCTCTGGCCGCAGGCCTCGCCGGCATCGACCAGCCGGTTCTGGAGCGGGCTCCGGTCGAGGCCGATGGCTGGCTTGCGCGCACCGTGCAGGCCTTTCCTGAGCAGCCGATCGGCGGCCGCTTCGTGATCCGCCCGACGCATCTCGAAAACCCCGTCACCTTCGGCAAGACGGTGCTGAGGCTGGATGCAGGCCTCGCCTTCGGTTCGGGCGAGCACGGTTCGACACGTGGGTGCCTGATCGCCTTCGAGGGCATGGCCCATCGCCGCCCGCGCAGCATCCTCGATCTCGGCACCGGTTCGGGCATCCTCGGCATGGCCGCCGCCAAAACCCTGAAGCGCCGTGTGCTGGGCACCGATATCGAGCCCTGGTCGGTGCGGGTCGCCGAACAGAATGCGGCGATGAATGAGTTGCGCAGCCTTTTCGTCGCCCGCCTCGCCGATGGCTGGCGCCATCGCACCGTGAAGGCCGGGCGCTATGACCTGATCTTCGCCAATATCCTCGCCCGTCCGCTTTGCGCCATGGCGAAGGACCTGGCCGATCACCTCAACCCGAACGGTACGGCGATCCTCGCGGGCCTCCTCGGCACCCAGGTGCGAATGGTGCTGGGCGCGCACCGCCGGCAGGGCTTGGTGCTGGAAAAGCGGCTGGACTTCGGGCACTGGTCCACGCTGGTTCTGCGCCGGCGCAACTAGCGGCTCAGGGCTTCCAGGGAAGCGTGCCGGCTGGTAGACGGCCGGCCGCAAGCGTGGCCAACGCCATCAGCGCGGCCACCAGCAGCAGGGCGATACAGGAAACGGCCGCGGCCAGCGGCGCCTGTCCGCTATCCTGCAGATTAAATACCAGAACGCCGATCGTTTGCTGCCCAGGGCCGTGGAGCAACGAGGAAATGGTGACCTCGTTCACGGCCAAGAGCACGACGAGGACGCCCCCCGCCATGGCGGCAGGCGCCAGGGCCGGCAGATGCACTGACCGCAATCGGCGCCACCAGCCGGCGCCGAGAGAAGCGGCGGCCGCATCGAGCCTTGGATCGAGCCTCGCGGCGGCGACGGAAACCGGTCGCACTGCGAGGGACTGGAACTTCGCCAGATAAGCCAGCCCAATCAGCGCCAGGCTGCCGTAAAGCGCGCTAGCACCAGGCACCGTCAGCACGACCAGGATCGCGGCAATCGCAGTGCAGGCCCCGGGCAGCGCGTTCGTAAGATCGGCCATGCCCATGGCAAGGCGAACTGCCCTGTTGCGGGCCATCAGCGCAACAGGAAGGGCCGCGAGCGCGAGGACGATGGCCGCCAGGACCGCGAGGGAGAACGAATTCGCCAGCGCGCTCAGCGTCTGCGCGCCAGGCAACAGCGCTTCGCTGAAATGTCGCAGGGTGATGCTGGAGGCTGTCGGAGCCACGCCAAGAGCCGGCACGACCGCTGAGATGACGAGCGCCACAAGCGGCAGCCCCAGCACCACAAAGAGATATACGCCAACCACGACGCTGATCACCAGTGACACGGCGGGATGCAGGGGCAGCGGCTTGAAGGGCTGTCCCTCAGGCAGGCTAGCCGAACGAGCGGCGCGCGATTGCGCCCAAATCGCCGGCAGAGCCAGCACGGCGAGCATGACCGACAGCGCAGCCGCCTGCCCCAGCCCAGCGACACCCGCTCCGGAAAGGCGCTGCCAGATCAGTACCGGCAGAACGACATATCGGCCGGGGATACCCAGCATCGCGGCGATCCCGAAATTGCCCAGGGCAGCAAGAAAGGCCAGCGCGGCGCCGGACATCAGCCCCGGCCATAGCAGCGGCCAGACGATACGCCTCAGCGCGAGGGCTGGATGAGCGCCAAGCCCCTGGGCGGCCAATACGGCCTCCCCCGGAAGGCGCCGGAGCAGTGCGGCGATAGCGAGCATGACCAGTGGCGCGCCCTGGATGCCAAGAAGTAGCACCATGCCGCCCAGCCCATAGATCGGGTTGGGCGTCCCTAAAGGCGGGGCCATATCCAGCATCAACAGCAAGGGTGACGACGGTCCCACTGCCTGGGCAAAGGCGAGAGCCATTACCTGAGGCGGGACTAAAAGAGGTAAAATCGATAAGAAAATCAGTAATCTACGGGCTGGAATTGAATGCAGGAATAAGGCGCTGGCGAGCACGGCGGCAATAGCGGTCGCGAGCATGGTGGAACAAGCTGCCAGCACGATCGACCGGCCCGCCGCCCGCCATGCGCTGGCATCCGCCATCAACCCGTGAAATGCACCGGGATGCAGCGCCTCGGCCAAAAGGCGCGCCATCGGAAGCGCCCCGAATAGCAGCAGCCACAGGATAACGGGCCAGGCGTAACCGGGCGGACGGCGCATACTGGATTTACTGGCCAATCAGCGCACCGAAGCGCCGTAGATCAGCTTCGCCATTAGCCGCGGCCTGCGCGGCATCAAGGGGCATGACCTTGATCGTTTTCGGATCGGGGAAGCCTGCCGGAGGAGCAACCGTCGGGTCCGCCGGGAGGAAGCCCTGGCGAGAGGCCAGTTCCTGCCCCTCCTTGGACAGAAGGAAGCTGATGAAGGCTGTCGCCGCCGTCGGGTTGCGGCTGAAAGCCAGGACAGCGGCGGGCTCGGTGATGGCGGAGACGCCGTCCTGAGGGAAGATGAAGCGCACGGGCGACCCCTTGGCGGCTTCGCGGATCGGCAGATAGTCCACCACGATGCCATAGGCGCGCTCGCCCGTAGCCACGGCCTGCATCACCGCGCCATTGCCGCCACGAGGCTGAAGACCGGCGGATGCGAGACGGGTCCAGTAGTTCCAGCCCAGGGAAGCATTCTGGGCGAGCGTCTGAACATGGATCGCCGCGGCGCCCGAGACGGTCGGCGATGGCATTGCGACCTGATTCCGGGCGCGCGGGTCGAGCAGATCGGACCAGAGCCGAGGCGTGAAGGGTGCACGTGTGTTCATCACGATGCCCGTCGTCAACAGCTTGGTGCCGAAATACGTCCTGTCCGGATCATGCCGTTCCGCAGGCGTGCCGGCGATATCGACTTCGGGGCTCGGCCGCAGCAGCTTCTCGGCCTTGAGGCCTTCGAAGGTCAGGCTATCGGCCAGCAACAGGACGTCCGCACGCGGCTGGCCCGCGGCGATCTCCGCGCGGATACGCGGCATGATCTGGTTCGTGCCGCCACGCAGCCATTCGACCGTCACGGCCGGATAGCGCTGCCGGAAGGCCGCCACGGTCTGCGCAGCATCCGGCTCGAGCTGGCTAGTATAGAGCACGAGATTGCCGGAGGGAGCCCCTGCCCCGCCCTGAGCGGCCGTCTGCCCTGCCACCGCCAGCAGCCCGATCATACCTAGCAAAAATGCGCGCATTATTCGACCCTCAGGGAAGATGTCGTCGCTAGGTAACGGTCCGCTGTCAAGCATGGCAGGGGCGAAGCATGAAGTTTCGATGAAGGCGACGTTTCATCCTAGTCGGGCAGAAGCATGAAATTCGACGCGGCGGAGGCCCGGGCGATCAGAGCCTGCATCGCAGGGTTTTCGTGGCTTCGCTCGGCCGTCAACGCGTCCATTGGGCAAAAGTACTCGTGCGCCTGGGGCATCTGGCTCGAAGCAAAGCCCATATAATGGCGGTTCTTGAGCCCGTAGATCACCCGGATATCCCTGACAGGCAGTGTCAGTGGCACGGTCGGCTCCGCCTTGAGCAACTGGATGAGCTTCCAGCGTGGAGTGGGATCGTCCGGCTGACCCGGCGCCAGCAGCCAGGCTACCGGGCAGACGGCCAGGAGAGACGACGTGGTCGGCGCGAAGCGGGAACGCTTGTCGAGAAGATTGGCGAGGCTCGAGCAGGCCTCGATGCAGAGAATGTCGCAATAGGGATCACGCGGATCGGTGCCGAAATGCAGCCAGAGCCCGTCCGGCAGGGTCCGGAGGCGATTGCTGCCCGGCAGTTTAAGAAACGGATTAGCGCTCGAGGCCCGGTCTGCCGGACGGCCGCGAAGCCATATCCCCGGCTGTTTAGGCGACGACTGATGCCCAGGCGGCCGCTGGGGCCATTGCAGCAGGCGGTTACGGACCAAGCCGTCCAACTGAACGTGGCAAGGTTCGCTTCGGAGCGTTTCGCGCATCTGGGGTGCCTTGAAGGAGTTCTACAACCTGCACACACATGATGCGCCTCTCGCTTTTGTGATCAAGAGAAATCGTAAATTAACAGAAGCTTACGCCTGTAATTGGACTTAGAATTACAGCCAAGTATCTTTAAAATTCTCGCTTTCAAAAATATAAACAGATGTTTATTTCAAATATTTAAAGTAATTTCTGAGATTATTATTTTCATCTTCAGACAAGAAAAAAAGCCCTCGGCATGGCCGAGGGCTTCTTCATCGGGACTGATTCGCGCCCTACGGCGCGAGTAAAGAACTCAGCGGGCGTCGACCGCCTTGTAGTCGCGCGTGGCGGCGCCGGTGTAGATCTGGCGGGGACGGCCGATACGCTGGCCGGGGTCCTCGATCATTTCCTTCCACTGGCTCACCCAACCGACGGTACGGGCCACCGCGAAGAGCACGGTGAACATGCTCGTCGGGATGCCCATCGCCTTCAGGATGATGCCCGAGTAGAAATCGACGTTCGGGTAGAGCTTCCGCGAGACGAAATAGTCATCGGAGAGGGCAATACGCTCCATCTCCATGGCCATATCGAGCAGCGGGCTGTCCTTGATGCCCAACTCGCCCAGAACTTCATGGCAGGTCGCCTGCATGATCTTCGCCCGCGGGTCGAAGTTCTTGTAGACGCGGTGCCCGAAGCCCATGAGCTTCACGCCGGAATGCTTGTCCTTCACCTTCTCGATGAAGGCCGGGATGTTCTCCTTGCTGCCGATTTCGTCCAGCATCTTGAGGACGGCCTCGTTGGCGCCACCATGCGAGGGCCCCCAGAGCGCGGCGATGCCGGCGGCGATGCAGGCAAAGGGATTGGCGCCCGTCGAGCCGGCCAGACGCACCGTCGAGGTGGAGGCGTTCTGCTCGTGATCCGCATGCAGGACCAGGATGCGGTCCATGGCGCGCGAAAGGATCGGGTTGACCTTGTATTCCTCGGAGGGAACCGCCTGCAGCATGTACAGGAAGTTGTCCGCGTACTTCAGGTCGTTGCGTGGGTACACGAAAGGCTGGCCGATCGAGTACTTATAGGCCCAGGCAGCGATGGTCGGCACCTTGGCGATCAGGCGGAAGGCCGCGATGCGGCGCTGCTCCGGATCGTTGATGTCCAGGCTGTCGTGATAGAAGGCGGAGAGCGCGCCGACGACACCGCAGAGGATGGCCATCGGGTGAGCGTCGCGGCGGAAACCGTTGAAAAACGAGCGAATTTGCTCGTGCAGCATGGTGTGCAGGGTGACGCCACGCTCGAACTCGGCCAGTTCGGCCTTGCTCGGCAGCTCCCCATTCAGGAGCAGGTAGCAGACCTCGACGAAGTCGCTCTGCTCAGCCAGCTGCTCGATCGGGTAGCCACGATAGAGGAGAACGCCGGCATCACCATCGATATAGGTGATCTTGCTCTCGCAGGCGGCCGTGCCGCCATAACCGGGATCATAGGTGAAAACGCCGAGCTCGTTATAGAGCTTGCGGATATCGAAGACGTCAGGACCGATGGAACCCGCCAGAAGCGGCAGGCTAGTGCTCTTGTTGGAGCCTTCCAGGGTAACTGTGACCGAGCCTTTGCCCGTGGCGCTCATGAACGTCGATTCCTCATTCGATACGGCAGAACGAGGCGAGCCACGATCCTGCCATGATGCGCTGCAAGATATTGCTCCGCAGCGCGGCTTGTCCATCCGGCAGCCTCACGGCCGCAGAACGATCATGCGGGTCTTCAGACCTTTAATTTCTGTTACGCCAGCCCTCAGGCGGGGTCATTCCCGCCGCCCAGAGGCCCTTTCCAGCGTCACGGGCCTGTTTCTCAACCAGCAATAATCCAGCCTGGCCGCCCTCTTCGGCGAGAGCCCAGCCCGCAGCAACGAGCCCGCCGTTCAGCGCGACCTCCCCGGCTTGGCAGACCCCAAGCGCTCTACCAAACGCATCACGGCCATGCACAAGACAGTTGAGTGCCCGGTTCTGGATCAGCATGGAGAGGCGCTCTGCCGCCGCCGCGCCGCAGTCGAAGCCGCGGCCGGTGCTGTCGGCGCATTTCTCGCCCCGGGCTGGGACGTTCACGCCGTAGAGGCGGACCACGCGATCACCCAGCCTCAAGGTCTCGCCATCGACCACGCGCACGTCAGCCGCGGGCGCCGACCAGTCCTGCTGGTCAGGCGCCGAACCGAAGAGGCGCGTCGATAATCCCAGACCCGCTATTCCCCAGCCAGTGAGGATCATAGCGAGCAACATCATCACCCCGCGCCAAGGGCGGGGGGAGTTTGCGGGGCGGAAGATGCGTCGGCGTTGCATCACGCCAACCCCTACCCGCCTCGCTAACGGGATGCAATGCCAGAAATGACGGATTGTTTCCGTCTGAAATTTTCAAGCAAAGCGCTGAACTTGCGGTATAATTTCACATTCCCAGACAAATCACGCGCAGGGGCTCAGGGCGCGTCCCAGAATGGATCGTGGCGCTCGAAATAGTGCCACGCCTTGATTGCCAGTTTACGGGCCTTACTCCCCCTGGCCAGCGCATAGCCTTCGACGACACCGCAGGCCCAGGCTCTGCCGCCGTCCCTAGCCGCCAATTGGGCGACGAGCCCACGGGCCACCGCGGTGTCGTTGGAAATGCCCAGGGCCTCTTGCAGAGCGGATAGGGCCCGCAGGAAATGCCGGGTGGACTTGCCGGGCCATAGAGGAGCGAAAAGCTCCGACGCATAGCGCAGCCGCTTCCCCTTCAACCGAAGCTCATGAAGCGCCTCGTCAGGAAGCTCATCGATATTCTCGGCGTCGCGGGAAAGGCGGCGCCAGCGCTTGCTCAGGATGCCAGCCGCGAAGGGCTCGAGCGGCGCCTCAGCCATTTCCGGCAGCGCGGCTTCCTTGCGCCACTGGCCCAGCGCCACCGCCACCATATCGATCAGCAAATGCCGATAAACCGGGGCCGCGAGCACACTAGCCAGTCCGGCATATCCCTCGGCCCGCTTGCTCTCGGCAGCGCGTATAAGGGAGGTGAAGCGCTTATCCTCGCCAAGAATCGCCCCGGTCTCGGCCAGAGTGCCGCCGATGAAGACGTCCCAGTCCCGCGCGGGGCCCAGAGCCGAGGCCACGGCCTTCAGGCCCGCATCCACCTGATCCAGCAGGGGCGAGGTGGCCACAGGCCGAAAGACCTTTATCACCGACCGCGCACGGCGAGCCGCGACCCGCATCTGGTGTGCGCCCTCGGGCCCATTGTTGGGTTTGGCCAGAGCTGATTGGGCGTGCAGCGCCATGGCGAGATGGCCGACGGCGAGTTCCAGCGCGTCTCCGATCAGGTCGGCGCCGGCCACATCCGGCGCCCCGCGGCGGCGCGGCCTGGCTGGGCTTGCGTGGGCGAGCGCCCTCGCAGCCTCGGCCATTTCGGCGATCGGCGGCAGGATCGGTAGATCCGCAGCCAAAGCGCGCGCCAGCGAAAGGCAACCACCCGTTTCGCCCTTCAACCGCAGACGGGTAGTCGGCGCCTCGGCGGCGACGGAACGGAGAAGCCCGTCACGCAGCTCAAGCTCGACCTGGCTGCCTTCGAAAGAGACCGATACCGTTCGTTTCTCGCCGGCGAAAGCCGCCAGGGGAAGCAGCGTCTCGCCATCGGCAAGGTCCCCCACCTCTTTCGCATCCAGAGGCGAGGCTGCGCGGAAGGGTCCGAAGCCCGAGCCCAGAAGAGGGACGAGGCGCTTCTCGTCGCCGTTCTCCTGCTCGAGCATATAGCCATCCGCCAGGAGGCGGCCATCGGCCGAATCCGACCAGATCAGTTCCAGGTCGCTTCTCTTAGGACGGCCGAGCTTTGTCTTTAGCGCCCGATGCCGCCACAAGCCTGCCAACGAGGCCTGCGGCAATTCGAACTCGATGAACACGGCCGGCACTTCAGGCTGAGGCGAAAGAGGCTCTTCCGTCAGCACAGGCGTCGTATCGTTCCCGATAGTCATCCCGCCATCTCCGGCAAATCGGCCGGGGGAAGAAAGCGCACGAGGCGCCCTCCTCCTTCGCTCAAGCCATTCCAGGGTGAGGCCAGTGTGAATTCCGCCAGCGCACCGGTCGGGAAGCCTTCCGCCAGCCTGAGCGCCGCGCGGCCAGAGGGAGAGACGGCGCCCCGCGCCATGCCCTCGGCACCGACAAGGGCCATGGCCAGTTCGTGGAGGCCAGGATTATGCCCGATCAGCATCACGCTCCGCGCCGTTTCCGGCATGGTACGAAGGACGTCCTTCAGCCTGACCCAGGGCGCGAGATAGAGCTCATCCATCGGCTCGATCAGGGGCGAAGAGTCGAGTGGCAAGATAGCCTCAAGGGTCTGCAAGGTCCGGCGCGCCGAGGAGACCAGAACGATATCGGGCGACATGCCCAGGTCACGCATGGCCTCGGCCATGGCGGAGGCGGCGCGGCGCCCACGCGCATTCAGCGGCCGGGCGTGATCGGATAGCAGCGGGTCATCCCAGGATGACTTGGCGTGCCGCAGCAGCAGCAATTGACGCATGCGGCATCCTGGCACATCGCCGCAAACCTGTCGCGGGCAGCGACGACCAGTGGGCCGGCGCCAAAGCCCGAAAAGCCGATGATTTCCGGGCGCTTGCGACGCTGGAGCGGCAGCGAGGCGTTAAATGACATACGCGTGAAGATACGATGCCGCACCGAGAGACAATGCGTCACCATAAGCCCCTTCCCCTTCCTCGAGGGAGGCGCCACATCTTGCACATGTTACGCCGAGCCCTGACCGCCAGCATGCTGGCGCTGCCGACCCTATCGCCCTTCATGGCCCGCGCTCAGACCCTGAGCAATGCGGACCGGAACGTCATCAGCCGCGTCGAACGCTACTTGAACGGGCTGACCACCCTTCAGGCGCGCTTCCTGCAGGTCGCGCAGAACGGCGGCTCGGCGGAGGGCACGGCGATGATATGGCGCCCGGGGCGGATGCGGTTCGACTATGACCCGCCCGTCCCGCTGCTGCTGGTGGCCGATTCCGGCCAGTTCCTCCACTACGACCGCGAATTGCGGCAGCGCAGTATCGTGCCGGTTTCATCGACGCCGCTAGGCATCCTGCTTCGCTCGAACATTCAGCTGAACGGCGATGTCATCGTGCGGGATGTCGAGCGCTCGGCCGGCTTCATCCGCATCACCATGGCGATGCGTGGCGCCGAGAGCGAAGGCACCCTCACGCTGGTCCTACAGGACGACCCTATCGAGTTGCGCCAGTGGGTCGTGGTCGATCAGCAGCGGCGAGAGACCCGCGTCAGCCTCTCCGCCATCCAGACCGGCATGAGTTTCGACCGCTCGCTCTTCACCTTCAACGATCCCCGCTTCATGGAGTTGGAGGATCAGCGGCGCCAAAACCAGTAAGGCTCTCCAAGCTTCAGGAGAGCATCCTCGTATCGCCATCCACGCTGATGGCCTGGCCGGAGATTGTCCGGCCACGAGGGCTGGCCAGGAAGATGATCTGGTCAGCCAGTTGCCGGGGCGTCACGTATTCCTTGATGGAGGTGTAGCCGAAGGCTTCGGCCTCCATCTGGGCGAAGGAGACGCCCTTGCGCTGGGCCTTGGCCTCCAGCACCCGCCTCTGCCGATCGCCGGCCACCAGCCCGGGTAGGATGGCATTCACCCTTACACCCGCCTCGCCCAATTCGATGGCAAGGGATTTGGTGAAGCCGATGACGCCCCATTTGGCGGCGGCATAGGGCGCCCTGAGGGCGAAGCCCATTTTGCCGGCTGCGGATGAGATATTGATGATCGAGGGGTTATCGCTCTCTCGCAGGGCGGGTACGGCCAGCCTGGCGCAATTGAACTGGCCCGTCAGGCAGATGGTCAGGCAGCGATCCCAGTCATCAGGGTTGATATCTTCAACCCGTCCGGTCGGGCCGGCGATGCCAGCGTTATTCACCAGACAATCCAGACCACCCATGGCCCCTAAAGCCGCCCGGAACAATTGGTCGACCTGGGTACGGTCGGAGACGTCGCAATGAAGACGTCCAATCTCGGCGGGCAGCGTATCCATCGCCGCCTGATCGACGTCACAGACGAAGACCCGCGCACCCTCTTGCAGAAAGGCCTCTGCAACGGCGCGTCCAATCCCATTGGCGCCCGCCGTCACCAAGACCCGAAGGCCGGCAATCTGCATATCCATTATCGTTTCCCCCTTTGGCGTGCGCACGCTGGTTCAGCCTGACGGCAGGCCACCCCGTCCGATAATGTAATCCGCGGCCAGGGTGATGTCGCGCGCAATGGCCTCTCGCGCAGCCGCCGGATCGCGCGCCTCAATGGCCGCCCAGGCTGCAGCGTGGCACTCCCTGGCATGGCCCTTGTTTAGACGTTCAGGCGAATCCCGGAGATCGAGATTGATGACCGGACCCGCCTTGAGCCATAGGCCACCGATCATCTGCATCAGCAGTGGCATTCTGGCAGCGCGATAGATCGCGAAATGCACATCGCGATTGAGCGGGACAGCGCGGTCGGAGGCGCGTTCGTTGAGAAAGCCCTCTTGGCGAAACGCAGCCTCCGCCTCGGCAATCGCATCCAGATCCGCAGCCTCGCGACGCAAGGCAGCCTCTGCGGCGGCGAAGCCTTCGACCTCAGCGCGGATGCGGGCCAACTCCCGGAAGGCCTTGGCCGTCATGATCGGGACCCGCACGGCGCGATTGGGCGCCACTTCGAGCGCCTGGTCAGCGATCAGGCGGCTTACCGCTTCGCGCACCGGCATCACCGAGACGCCCAGCGCCTCCGCCATGTCTCTCAAGGAAAGCCTCTCACCCGGCGCCACCCGGCCCGAAGCTAGAAGATCGGCAATCGCCTCATAGGCGGTGTCGGCCATGGTCCGTCGCGGAATGGCCGATAGTTCGGAGAGAGCGAGTGAACTGGACAAGGTGCGAGACGACCGTTTCAGGGGCTGGACAAAGTGAGGTTCGTGCGCCAGCCTGCCTGTGATCACAGATCACGGCAAGGGCCAATGATGCCCGCCGCTTTCGTCCAAGGGAGTAAGAACAATGGCGCAATCGCCGAACATATCGCGCCGCCTTCTTCTCGGCGGCACAGCGGGCCTTCTGGCGGCTCCCGCGATCTCCTACGGCCAGGCCGATGTCATTCGCATCGGGCATCTCGTGCCCCGGACGGGCTTTCTAGGCCCGCTGGGTGAGTTCGCGGTTCAGGCCGTGCAGCTCGCGGCTGAAGAGGTGAATGCCTCGGGCGGCATTCTCGGCCGCAAGGTCGAGCTGCTCATGGAAGACAGCGTCAACCCGCAGACGGCCTCGGCCAAGGCCGAACGCTTCGCGCAGCGGGACAAGGTCGCCTGCATCATCGGTGAGATCAACTCGGCCTCCGCCCTGGCGATCAGCCAGGTCGTGCAGCGCGAAAAGATCCTCTATTTCAACACCGGCGCCAATTCGGATGCGCTCCGCAGCAGCGACTGCAAGCGCTTCATGTTCCACACCGAGTCTCAGAACTCGATGATGGTGAAGGCGGCCGGCAAGGCGCTGGTCGATCAGGGCCTTATCAGCGGGAAGAAATACTATTCGCTGACGGCGGACTACGCCTTCGGGCATGACCTGCAGAAGGTGGCCGACAAGTATCTCGGCGCTCATGGCGGCACCAGCGCGGGCGCCGATCTGGTGCCGACCGACCTGACGGACTTCTCGCCCTTCATCCTGAAGATCCGGCAGGCGCGGCCGAATGTCGTGATCGCCAATCTCGCCGGCGCGCAGGTGACGAATTTCCTCAAGCAATATTCGGAATATGGGCTGAGCTTCCCTGTCGCGGGCTTCGGCTTCGACACGGCGCTGGCCTGGGGCGCTGGCAAGGGGAACTTCCTCGGGACTTGGCCTGTGGTCTGGCACCATCTGATCGAGACGCCGAGCGCCAAGAAATTCGCCGACGCCTTCCGCGCCAAATATGGCCGGCCGCCGGAAAACCAGGGCTGGAGCGACTACACCTCGATGAAGGTCGTGGCGCAGTCGATGAACGAAGCGAAAACAATCGACTCGATCAAGATTGTCGAGCATCTCGAGAAGGGTGCGAAGTTCGACATTTCGAAGTCCCGCGAAGGCTACTATCGCGCCCGCGACCATCAGCTGATGATGGAGATGTACGCGATCACAGCCCTCCCGGCGGCGCAGGTGAAGAACCAGTACGACCTCTTCTCCTCCTCGCCCGCCCTGCCCGGGCCGAACGAAAGCCTGGAAGTGCTGGCCAGCACGCCCGATGAGGCGGTCTGCACCTTCCCAAGCTGAGCCTTCCTTCCCTGACGCATGACGCCGGGCGCGCGAGCCGTGCCCGGCCGAGCCGGGAGACCCCCCGTGGAATTCGTCTTCATCCTGGAGCAGGTCATGAATGGCCTGCTGATAGGCGCCTATTACCTGCTGATTGCGCTGGGCCTGTCGCTGATCTTCTCGCTCGGCGGCATCGTCAACCTCGCGCATGGCGCCTTCTACGCGATAGGCGCCTATCTGACGGTGACGCTGGCGCCCCATATCGGTTTCGGCGGCGCTTTCCTCGTCGCGCCGATTATGGTGGCGCTGCTGGGGCTGTTGATCGAGCGCTTCCTGTTGCGGCGCTTCTATCGCGGCGACCCTATTCTGAGCCTGCTGCTGACCTTCGGCCTCGCCATGGTCGCCGAACAGGCGCTGCGGATGATCTATGGCGCGCCGCCACTGCCGTTCGGCCTTCCTGAGACATTCCGCGGGCAGATCTTCATCGGCGACTTCATCTATTCCCGCTACCGCCTGATGATCCTCGCTGTCGCAGCGCTGGCCGTGCTCGGCCTTTGGCTGTTGCTCAGTCGCACCGCCTTCGGCCGCGTCGTACGGGCGGGCGTACAGAACCCTGACATGGTCGCGGCGCTTGGCATTTCGCTGAAGCCCTATATGAGCGCCGTGGTGATGATCGCCGTGGGCCTCGCCGCCTTGGCCGGCGTGATGCTCGCGCCGATTAACGGTGTGCACCCGGCCATGGGCGCGGAAATTCTCACATTCGCCTTCGTCGTCGTCGTCATCGGCGGGCTTGGCTCCTTCTGGGGCGTGGTGCTGGCGGCCTTGATCGTCGGCATCGTGCGCGGCCTGGCCGCCTATTTCTTCCCGCCGGCCACCGAGGCTTCCGTCTACGCTCTCATGCTGCTCGTCCTGCTGCTGCGCCCGCGCGGGCTCTTCGGCGAGCGCATCGTGAAATTCGAGTAGGCCCATGAACGCGACGACCTACCGTCCCCTTCTGATCGCCGCCATTGCGCTGCTGATCTTGCCCTTCGCAGCCTCCTTCATCGGGCTGACGACGCGCACCTCCGTCGATGTCGTGATCTACGCGATCGCGGTCATGGGCTTGAACGTGCTGGTCGGTACGACCGGGCTCGTCTCCTTCGGCCATGGCGCCTGGTTCGGTATCGGCGCCTATGCCGTCGGCATCATTCAGCGCCACTATTTTCCGGGCGACATGGTGCTGCCGGCCATTGCCGCGCTCATCATCGTCCTGGTGCTCTCCACGCTCGCCGGCCTGCTGATTCTGCGCCGCCGCGGCGTCTATTTCTCGCTGCTGACGCTGGCCTTCACGGCGATGCTCTTCACCATCGCCTTCCGCTGGACCGATCTGACAGGCGGCGAGAACGGGTTCAGCGGCATTACCCGCTATCCCGCGCTGCAGGACGACATGGCCTATTACACGCTGGCCGCCGTGGTCGGCTTCGGCGTGATCTTCGCCCTCTGGCGTTTTCATCGTGCACCGGCGGGCACAGTGCTGGTCGCCATTCGTGAGAACGAGCAGCGGGCGCAGTTCATCGGCTATGACACGCGGCGTTATAAGCTGCTGGCTTTCGTTCTGGCGGCCTCGGTGACGGGCTTGGCGGGCGTTCTCTCCGCCTTTAATCACCGCTTCGCTTCGGCGGATCCGATCTCCATCGCCTTCTCCGGCGAATTGCTGGTCATGGTCGTCATCGGTGGGATGCGGAGCTTCCTGGGTCCGGCCCTAGGCGCGCTCTTCTACATTCTCTTCCGCGAATTCCTCTCGATCTACACGCCGAACTGGCTGCTCATCTTCGGCCTACTGTTCGTCGCCTTCATCGTCTTCTCGCCGCTTGGCCTCGTCGGCGTGGCGCAGCAGATCATGCGGCCGTTCCGCAAGGAGAAGCGCGAGGATGCCTCGATGGCGAACCGCCAAATCGAGGCGCCGACCCCCCTGCCCGCCAATTTCAACGGTGCGACGACCGCATCGGGCATCGCACTGAAGGTCGAGGATATCGGCAAGAGCTTCGGCAATATCCACGCGGTGCGCACTGTTTCCTTCGATGTGCACGCGAAGAGCCTGCATGCGCTGATCGGTCCCAATGGCGCGGGCAAGACGACGGCCTTCAACCTCATCTCAGGCATGTTCCCGCCCGACAAGGGCAAGGTCACGCTCGATGGAAACGACATCACCGGGCTGGAGCCGCAGAAGATCACCCAGGCTGGGCTGGGGCGTTCCTTCCAGATCACCAACCTCTTCCCGACGCTCAGCATCGAGGAGAATGCCCGCCTCGCAGTCCAGGCGCGGCACCCCTCCCGCTTCGGCGTCTGGAAGTCGGCAGCCTCACTGACGGAAGTGCAACAGGAGACCACCCAGCTACTCCGCTGGATGGGCCTTGCGGGTATCGAGAAGGCGGAAGCGGGCGCGCTATCCTATGGCGGGCAGCGATTGCTCGACATGGCCCTCGCGCTCGCGACGAAGCCGCGCGTCCTGCTGCTCGACGAGCCGCTCGCCGGCCTTGCCGCCGCCGAACGCGGCCGTGTTGGCGATCTTATCAAGCGCATTTCGAGCGACTTGCCGGTGCTGCTGGTCGAGCACGACATCGACCGCGTCTTCCAACTGGCCGACCAGGTTACGGTCATGGCCGATGGCGAGGTGCTGGTCGATGGCAGTGTCGAGCAGGCGCGGACCGATGCGCGGGTGCAGGAGGTTTATCTGGGCTCTGGCACTGCCGCCATCGCTGCCAAGGAACGCCAGAGTGCCGCGACCGACAGGCCGCTGCTCGAGATGCAAGGCGTCAACACACTCTATGGCAAGAGCCATATTCTCCAGGGCGTGGATCTGAAGCTGAACGAGGGTGAAATCCTGGCCCTGCTCGGCCGCAATGGTGCCGGCAAGTCCACGATGCTCAAGACGATCATGGGCCTGGCCAAACCGGCCGAGGGATCGGTCGTGACGCTCGGAGGCGAGTCCATCGCCGGGCTCGGCGCCGATGTCATCGCGCGGAAAGGCGTCGCCTTCGTCCCGCAGGGGCGGGGCCTCTTCGCGGGTATGACCGTTGCTGAAAATCTCTCCCTCGGGCGCCTCAAGCGCATCACGGGGGCAGGCCAGCATTGGGAGGAAGAGCGGCTGCTCGAACTCTTCCCAAGGCTAAAACAGCGTTGGACCACAGCAGCAGACCGTCTCTCGGGCGGCGAGCAGCAGATGGTGGCTGTGGCGCGGGCGCTGACCGGCGACACGCGTCTGCTGCTGCTTGACGAGCCCTTTGAGGGTCTTTCGCCGGCCGTTACCGAGGAATTGTTCGAAGCGTTCGACAAGCTCCGTCAGTCTCTCTCGGTGATCATTGTGGACCACAATCTCGATCTGGCTCTGGCCCTTTCCGATAGCGTCGTGGCGCTGGAACGCGGGGCCGTGACCTGGAGCGGCGCCGCAAAGGTGCTGCGTGACGATGCCGATCTCCGTCGAAAGGTGCTCTGGCTGTGAGTGGAAACGTCGCCATTATCGGCAGCGGTCTGATCGGCCGCGCCTGGGCCATGATCTTCGCCCGCGCGGGCTGGACCGTGCGCCTCTATGATCCTGCCCCTGGCGTCGCTCAGGCCGCCGTCGGCCTCTGCGCGGAGGGGCTCGGTAGCCTCGCCGGAGAAGGTCTCTGCAACGATCCGCTGGGCGCCGCCAAGCAGATCAGCGCCGCCGGCAGCCTTGCCGAGGCGTTGGCGGATGCGGATATCGCGCAGGAGAACGGGCCAGAAAGCCTGGAGGTGAAGCTTGCTCTCTTCGCCGAGATGGATGCCCTGGCGCCGGCCAAGACCATCCTCGCCTCATCTTCCTCCGCCATCCGCGCCTCGCTCTTCACAGAGGAGTTGAAAGGCCGGGCACGCTGCCTTGTGGCGCATCCGGTCAACCCCCCGCATCTTATCCCGCTTGTGGAGCTCTCGCCTGCGCCATGGACCTCGCCTGAGGTCGTAACGCGCGCTCGCCAAATCTATAATGGCATCGGGCAAGTTCCTATCGCCGTACTCAAAGAGGTGGAAGGCTTCATCCTCAACCGCTTGCAGGGTGCCCTCCTGGCGGAGGCCTTCCGCCTGGTCAGCGAGGGCTATGTCACGCCGCAGGACCTCGATAAGACGGTGAAGGACGGGCTCGGGTTGCGCTGGTCCTTCATGGGGCCCTTCGCGACCATCGAACTTAACGCGCCGGGTGGCATCCCAGACTATTGTGCCCGCTACACGGGTTTCTACAAACGCCTCGCCGCCGATCCCGCCGCGCCCAGCGTCTACGAGGCGCCAGCGACCGAGAAGATACTGGCGCAATGGCAGGCTGAGTCGGATCTGCCGTCTCGCATGAAATGGCGCGATCAGCGGCTCGCCGCGCTGCGCGCCCACAAACAGTCCCAATCGGAGGAGTAGCAAGCCAATGGCACGCAAAGTCATCATCACCTGCGCGGTGACAGGCGCCATTCACACGCCGAGCATGTCTCCTCATCTGCCGGTGACTGCGCAGGAGATTGCGGACGCGGCCATTGGTGCCGCGGAGGCCGGAGCTGCCATCGTGCATCTCCATGCCCGCAATCCTGAGGATGGACGGCCGGACCAAACGCCGGAGGCCTTCCTTCCCTTCCTGAAGGTCATCAAGCAGCGGACCGATGCCGTGGTGAACATCACCACGGGCGGTGCGCCGACCATGACGATCGAGGAGCGTGTGCGTCCCGCGGCCACGCATAAGCCGGAAGTGGCCAGCCTGAACCTGGGCAGCATGAATTTCGGCCTCTTCGGCATGCTCAATCGCTTCCAGGATTTCAAGTACGAGTGGGAGCGGAAATACCTCGAGGACAAAAGCATCATCTTCCGCAACAGCTTCGCGGATATCGAATACATCCTTACGAAATGCGCCGAGAGCGGCACCCGCTTCGAATTCGAGTGCTATGACACGGCGCATCTCTACAACCTGAAGTACTTCTTCGATCACGGCCTGGTGAAGGCGCCTCTCTTCATCCAAACCGTCTTCGGATTGCAGGGCGGCATCGGTGCGCATCCGGATGACGTACTGCACATGAAGCGCACCGCCGACCGGCTCTTCGGTGACAACTACCAGTGGTCGGTGCTCGGCGCTGGCCGTAACCAGCTGCCAATCGCAGCCATGGGTGCGGCGATGGGCGGCAATGTGCGCGTCGGCCTTGAGGACAGCCTCTGGGGCGGGCCCGGCAAACTAGCGGCCAGCAATGCCGAGCAGGTCCGGCTCGTCCGGCAGATCATCGAGGGGCTCGGCTTGCAGATCGCTTCGCCGGATGAAGCCCGCGAGATCCTAAGCCTGAAGGGCGGCGACAAGGTCGCCTTCTGACAATCCGAAGCCGGACGCGCGCTCGTCCGGCTTCTCCCGATTGTAATTGTGACATTTTTATTGCAATCCTCCTGCACTAACAAACGCGCCGCTCCGCTCATACGAAGCGACCGGGAGGAACCAATGAAGACCACGCTGCGCCGCGCCCTTTTGGGCGCTCTCACCGCTATGGGCCTCTCGGCCCTGGCTTCCGGCCCCGCCGCCGCCCAGGGTTCACTGAACCTCTATTGCTCGGCCCAGGTCGAATGGTGCCAGGCCGCGGCCAATGCCTTCTCGAAGGAGACCGGCATCCGCGTGAACGTCTCGCAGAAGGGAAGTGGCGAGGTGCTTGCCCAAATCCGCGCAGAGGCCCAGAACCCCCGCGGCGACATCTGGTATGGCGGCACGGGCGATCCGCATCTTCAGGCAGCCGAGGACAATCTCAGCGCGGAATACCAATCGCCTATGCTGCCGCAGTTGCACGACTGGGCGCAGAAGCAGGCGCGCGAATCGAAGTTCCGCACCGTCGGCATTTACGCCGGCGCGCTCGGCTTCGGCTATAACAGCGAGTTGCTCGCCCGCCGCAGCATCGCCGCGCCCGCCTGCTGGAAGGACCTACTGGACCCGCGCTTCCGCAACGAGATCCAGATGGCCAATCCCCAGTCCTCGGGTACGGCCTATGTGATGATCGCCACCATGGTGCAGATCATGGGCGAGGATCAGGCCTTCGAATATCTCAAGGGCCTGCATCGCAACATCAACTCATACCCTCGAAGCGGCACCGGCCCGATCAAGGCAGTGGCCCGCGGCGAAACGGGCGTCTCGATCTCCTTCGTGCATGACGCCGTGACGGAGCGCCTGGGCGGCTTCCCGGTTCAGTATGTCGTGCCCTGCGAGGGCACCGGCTATGAGATCGGCTCCATGTCTATCATCCGCGGCGCCCGGAATGAGCGGAACGCTCGCCGCTTCTATGACTGGGCCCTGACGCCCGCCGCGCAGCAGATCGGCGCTGAGACCAAGCAGTTCCAGACCCCGTCCAACCGCAACACACCGGTGCCCGCCGAGGCGCCGAAAATGGATCAGATTCGCCTCATCGACTATGACTTCGCGAAGTATGGCGCGAGCGCGGAACGCCGCCGGCTGATTGAACGGTGGGACCGTGAGGTGAACAGCCTGGCCCGTTGAGCCTCATGCGCGCCGCTGGCCTCGCGGGAGGGCTTCTCGCCCTCTTCGCTGCCCTTCTCCTGCCTTGGTACCTGCTTCAGGACGGCTGGTATGTCGTCCAAGAGGCCGGAATCGGCTGGGCTTTTGACCCGGATGCAGGCTCGGCCGCAGGGCTCGCGCTCACGCAGGGCCGATGGTGGCTCTGGCCGGCGGTGCTCGCGCCGCTGCTCGCGGTAGTCGCTGGGGCCATGCCCCTGCCCCGCCGCATGCAAGCTAACCTTTTCCTCCTGGCCGGCGGGCTCGGGTTGCTGTTGCTCATCGCGCAGGGCGAAGCCATCGGCGTGCGTGGCTGGACCGCGCCTTGGCTCGAGGGCGTCTTCGGCCCGATGGAGGAGCGCCAATACGGCATCGGCTGGGGAGGTTCCGTCACGGCCTGCGCATTGGCCCTCGTCTTCTCGGCGGGCCTCGCCGGGCGGGGCGCCTTCCGAGGCGATGCCTTCACCTCGGCCAGTGCCATGGCGGTTGCCATCGGGGTGCTGCTCTTCACCTTCCTTCCGCTGGCGGCGATGATGTCCGACGCCTTTCGCAGCGCGGACGGGCTCTTCGCCCCCTTCTCGGCTGTGACGCGGCTACTCGACGACAGGCTCTGGAGCCTCGGCTGTCTCGTAGGAGGCCCGCGCTGCGGCGTGGTCTGGAACACGGTCTTCGTCGCGCTGATCGTCGCCTTCGGCACCACGGCGCTCGGTCTCGCCTTCGCTCTGCTCGTAACCCGCGGGCGGCTGGGCTATGGCCGCGGCCTGCGTTGGCTGACCGTGCTGCCCATCGTCACCCCGCCTTTCATCCTGGGCCTGGGGCTGATCCTGATTTTCGGGCGCTCCGGCATCGTCTCCAACCTCGCTGCCGACTGGTTCGGGCTCGAGCTGGGCCGCTGGATCTATGGCGCGCCGGGCATCGTCATTGCACAGCTTTTCGCCTTCACGCCGATCGCCTTCCTAGTGCTGATCGGCGTGGTCGAGGGCCTGTCGCCGACGCTGGAGGAAGCCGCCTCCATGCTGCGCGCCAACCCGACGCATACCTTCCGCACAGTGACCTTGCCGCTGCTGCGGCCGGGGCTAACCAATGCCTTCCTGCTTGGCTTCATCGAGAGCATCGCCGATTTCGGCAATGCTGTGGTGCTGGGCGGCAATTTCGGCGTGCTTTCAACCGAGATTTTCTTCGCCGTCGTCGGCGCCCAGGCCGATCCAGGGCGAGCCGCGACGCTCTCCCTCGTGCTGCTGCTCATGGCCTGCCTGGTCTTCGTCATCCAGCAGCGGCTGATGGCGCGGAAATCCTATGTCTCCATCGGAGGCAAAGGCGACGCCGGCCTCGCGCCGCCGCTGCCGCCGGGCATTCGCCGCCTCTGCCTGGGTGTAGCGCTCCCCTGGGCCGCGCTCACCATTCTCCTCTACGTGCTCGCCATCGCCGGCGGCTTCGTCGAGATCTGGGGTCGCGACTACACGCCGACCTTCCGCCACATGGTGAAGGCTTTCTCCATGGAATGGGGCGAAGGCGGCCTGCATCTGACGGGCCTCGCTTGGAACAGCGTGCTGACCACGCTGACGCTCTCGGCCATTTCCGCGCCCATCACGGCAGCCCTCGGCGTTCTGGCGGCTTGGCTTTTCACACGCACTCGGTTCCCTGGCCGGGCTGGGCTGGAGTTTATCACCCTCCTTTCCTTCGCCGTGCCCGGCACGGTGATCGGTGTCGCCTATCTGCGCGCCTTCAACCTGCCGCCGCTCGAACTCGCAGGAACGGGCGCGATCATCGTGCTCTGCTTCATCTTCCGTAACCTGCCGGTGGGCCTCCGTTCCGGTATCGCGGCCATGGCACAGATCGATAAGTCGCTCGACGAGGCCTCGCACACGCTCGGCGGCGGTGGTCTCGATGCCTTCCGTCGCGTGCTGCTGCCCCTGCTGCGCCCGGCCATCATCGCGGGGCTCACCTACGCCTTCGTCCGCTCCATGACGACGATCAGCGCCGTCATTTTCCTGGTCACCGCCGATACCGAGTTGGCCACCGTCTTCATCGTCAACCGCGTTATCAACGGCGATTACGGCTTGGCTATCGCGGTAGCCGTGGTGCTCATCGCCCTGATGCTGGCCATTCTGGGCATCGCGCAACTCTTCATCGGGCAGCGGCGCATCGGGCGCCGCGCCGCCGTACCAGCCGTCGCCGCCACCCCGACTACCGGAGCCACCGTATGACCCGCGCCGCCGAGATCCGCTTCGAGCACGTCACCAAGCGCTTCGGCCAGGCGGTTGCGGTGAACGACGTGTCTTTCACCATTCCCGCCGGCACGCTCTGCACCCTGCTCGGCCCCTCGGGCTGCGGGAAAACCACCATTCTCCGCATGGTGGCCGGGCTGGAATACCCGACGAGCGGCCAGGTGCTGATCGGTGGGCAGAATGTGTCGACGTTGCCGCCCTCCGAGCGCGACGTGTCGATGGTCTTCCAGTCCTACGCGCTGTTTCCGCATATGACCGTGCTGGAAAACGTCGCCTATGGCCCGACCGTCGCGCGCAAGCCGAAGAAACAGGCGGAGGATGCGGCGCGCGCGGCGCTTGCCTCGGTTGGACTGTCAGGCTTCGAGGCCCGGCTGCCCTCCGAGCTTTCAGGCGGCCAGCAGCAGCGTGTCGCCGTGGCCCGCGCCCTGGTGCTGGAACCGTCGGTTCTTCTCTTCGACGAGCCGCTCTCCAATCTCGATGCACGCCTGCGGCGCCACATGCGCGAGGAAATCAGGGAACTTCAGCAACGCCTGGGCGTGACCGCGCTCTACGTCACGCATGATCAGAGTGAGGCCCTGGCGATATCCGACAAGATCATCGTCATGAACAATGCCGTCATCGCCCAAGAAGGCAAACCTCGAACGCTCTACGATGAGCCGGTCAATGCTTTCGTCGCGGGCTTTATCGGCGAGGCCAATCGCCTTCCCGTCACGTTGAACCGGCTGGACGAAAAGCACGCGACCGTCACCCTCGGCAAGGCGAGCCTGATCCTGCCGCATCGAGGCAGGGGCGATGGCAAAGCCGAGATCGCGCTCCGGCCCGAGGCCATTGCTTTGCTCCCTGCCGGCCACCGAGATGCCGCCCTGGACGGCACCGTCGCCAAGGCCGCTTATCTGGGCGCCGTGATGGAATACACCATCGATACCGAGGCCGGCCCGGTCTTCGTCATCGCGCCCGTCACGGATGCCCCGCTCTCCGCCGGGGATGCCGCCGCCATCGGGCTCACAGGTCGCGGCGCGGCCGTGCTCGCGGCCTGAAAAACGGCGCGCCCCCCGTTGCGCGCGCTCCGCCCCTGCCTCAGGCTGCCATGGCACGTCTGCGAAATTTCTTTTGGGGGAACATCATGTCCACACTCAAAACCGCCATCGTCACCGGCGCCGGTACAGGCGTCGGCCGTGCTGCCGCGCTGGCGCTGCTCGAGGCCGGCTGGCATGTCGCTCTGGCGGGCCGACGCCTGGAACCGCTGCAGGAGACGATCAGCCTCGCCGGTGCCTCGGCCGCGCATGCCCTGCCCGTGACGGCGGATGTCAGCGATCCCGCCTCGGTCGATGCACTTTTCACTTATGTGGAGAAGGCCTGGGGTCGTCTCGACCTGCTCTTCAACAATGCCGGCCGCGGCAGCCCGGCGCGGGAGATCGGAGAAGTTACCGATGAGGATTGGTTCGGCGTGGTCGCCGCCAATCTGAACGGCGCCTTTCTCTGCGCCCGCGCCGCGTTCCGGCTCATGAAGGCGCAATCGCCTCAGGGTGGCCGCATCATCAATAACGGCTCCATCAGCGCCCATGCTCCCCGCGTCGGCAGCGCTCCCTATACCGCAACCAAGCACGCCATCACAGGCCTGACGAAATCCATCAGCCTCGATGGCCGCCCCTATGACATCGCTTGCGGCCAGATCGATATTGGCAATGCCGCCACGCCCATGACCGAGCGCATGACCAAGGGCGTGCCTCAGCCGCACGGGGCAATGATGGTCGAGCCGCGGATGGACGTGACGCATGTGGGTCAGGCGGTGCTGCAAATGGCCAGCCTGCCGCTCGATGCCAATATCCAGTTCATGACCATCATGGCGACCAAGATGCCCTTCCTCGGGCGCGGCTGAGCGATCGACAGGCCCTCGGAGCGCAACCCCCGCTTTTCCCGCGTGTTGAAACGGCAGAAACGTCCCCGCAGAAGAGGAGGTCGCCATGCCGCAGGAACCCACGGAACGCGAGGAGCGGATTCGCGAGAGGGCCTATATGCTCTGGCAAGGCGCGGGCTCGCCCGTCGGCGAGGCTGAAGCCTTCTGGCATAAGGCCATCGAGGAGTTGGAGGCGGAGTGGCGCTCGGAAAGCATGGTCGACAAGGAAATCGCCGACAGCTTTCCCGCCTCCGATCCGCCGTCCCATACCGGGATCACCGGTGCAGGCGGGACGAAGCGGTAATCTCCGCGTCCTGCCCATGCTTAATAAGCTGCCATGTGCTGACGGCGTGATGCTTTGCCTTGATCCTGTCATAGGAGAGAGCGAGCATAGGCCGTCATGCATCCATTGATCGGTATCCCCTGCTGCATCAAAGCTTTCGGCGTCTTCGGAATGCCGAATCATGCGGTGTCAGACCATTACATCAAAGTGGTTCGCGGCCCGGTCGGCGGAATGCCCGTCGCACTGCCCGCGATTGGGGAAGACATCTCCTTGGAGATTCTTCCACGGCTCGATGGCCTGCTGCTGACCGGCAGCCGCTCGAACGTATGCCCCACTTATTATGATGGCCCTGCTCATGCCACCGGCACGCCGGAAGACCATGAGAGGGATGAGACGACGCTTCCGCTCATCAGGAAGGCGTTGGAGATCGGTCTTCCTCTCTTCGCCATCTGCCGGGGCATGCAAGAGCTGAACGTCGCCCTTGGCGGCTCGCTCGACCAACGGATCCAGGATCTGCCGGGCCGGATGGACCATTCCACGCCCAGCGAGCAAGCGTTGCCGAAGGCCCGAACCGGTAAGGCGCATGCCGTGAACGTCGCCCAGGATTCGACCCTGCAGCGGCTTTGGGCGGATCTGCCGGGTCATGGGAAGCCGGTGATGGTCAATTCCCTGCACAATCAGGGCGTTGCGAGGCTTGCATCCCGCCTGACCGTCGAAGCGAGGGCCCCGGATGGCACCGTGGAGGCTGTGCGCGTCACAGACGCCAAGGGCTTCGCCATGGGGGTCCAGTGGCATCCGGAATATGACTGGCAGACGGACTCTCGATCGCGCCGGCTTTTCGATGCCTTTGGGGCGGCAGCAGCTCAATGGGCCAGCCGCCGAAGCGGACTGGAACTGGGCAAGCTCGCGGCAGATTGATCAGAAATTTACTCCTCGCCCGCAGAAAACCTTATGGTTTTGCATTGCGGACACGGTGAAGGTATTATCTATGAGCTATCCGGTAACATCCGGATAGCGGTTGAGCACTGGTATTCCCCTGCCGGCTCGCCCGACCATTCCGATCGGAAAATGGCGCCCGGTCACCCCCCTGACCGGGCGCTTTTTTCGTGGCGCGCCTTAGGCTTGCTTGCTTGGGGCAACACGCCCTGAAGCGATCCCGGCTCCAGCATCGCGCGGCAAGCTTGCGAAAAGAGGGGCGCCGGCCAGAACCAGGACGGACGCGACAGCGAAGGCGACCGTGAAATCGAATCCAGCGGGCTGATCATGCCCATTCAGGGCCAGCATCAACTGCATCGTCCCGGCCGCGACCGCGACACCAACGGCCTGAGGGGCCTGCTGGGCGGTGCCATAGAATGACGTCGCGGCGGAGAGCCTCGCCGGTGGCACATCGGCGAAGGCGAGCGCATTCATTGAGGTGAACTGGAGCGAACGGGATAGGCCACCGATAAGCAACACGACGAAGATCGCCGCCATAGGCCACCCCGGCGCGAAAAACCCGCAGATCAACATCACGACCGCAGAGACGACCGTATTCCAGACGAGCACGTCCTTCACAGCGAACCAGCTCAAGGCAAACCGCGTCATCGGCTTCATACAGAAGGCGCCCAGCGCCGAGGCCAGCGAGACCATGCCGCTCTGGGAGGCTGAAACCCCGAAGCCGATCTGCAAGCTCAGCGGCACAAGAAAGGGGACCGCGCCGGCTCCCATGCGAAAGATCGAGCCCGCTATCGTCGGCGCCCTGAAACTCGGGATAGAGAGCAGAGCCAGATCGACAGCCGGATTGATCGCCCGGCGGCAGTGCCTGATCGCCAGGGCGCCAATGACCACGCCCAGAACAATGCATGTCTCCGGCACGAAGCGCGGGAAGAGACCACGGCCGACCGTCTCGACGCCGACCATCAGCAACGTCAGCGCCGTGCCGACCAGGGTCATGCCCGGCAAATCGGGCTCCTGAGGCTTCCGCTGCTCCACATCGGGGATGAAGCGCCAAATCAGCAGCAGCCCGATCAAACCAACGGGTAGGTTCACCCAGAAGACGGCGCGCCAGGAAATCGCATCCGTCAGAAACCCACCCAGAGGAGGGCCACAGACGGGCCCGATCAGAGCCGGCATAGTCAGCCAGGTGGTCGCCGAGAGCAGTTCTTCCTTCCTGACCTTCCGCAAGAGCAGTAGGCGGCCGACCGGAACCATCATGGCCCCGCCGAGCCCCTGAAGCACCCGGGCGCCCACGAGGGAACCAAGCCCTTGGGCCATGCCGCAGAGCAGTGAGGCGAAGGTGAAGACGGCAATCGCCGCCATGAAAACGCGCTTGGCGCCAAACCTATCCGCCACCCAGCCGCTCAGCGGGATGAACACCGTCAGCGCGACCAGATAGGCGGTGATGGCCGTCGAGAGGTGAAGCGGCGGCTGGTCGAGATCGCGCGCCATGGAAGGCAAGGCTGTCGCAACGACCGAACCGTCGAGATTCTGCATAAACAAGGCGCTCGCGACGATCGCGGCGATAATACGGGGATCAGTCTCGCGGCTGCTCGGCGGCATGGGCACTCGGCTTCGAGGAAGAGGGCTTTCCTGGCGTCGGAAGGCTAGGCCCGTTTTCCGTGGGCGACCATAGGCGCGCGACGCGGGAAAGTATGCAGTTGTCTACATGCTTGAGTCGCCCTCAGAGCTTCCGCGCCGCGATGAGGAACTCCTTGTTGCCTTCCGGGCCGGTAATGGGGCTCGCGGTGATGCCCAGCACATCCCAACCCTCGAGCCCCTCCCACCAATGGCGGACCTTGTCGCACACCGCCTGGTGCACTGCCGGGTCACGGACGACGCCGCCCTTCCCGACCTGCCCCGGCCCGGCCTCGAATTGCGGCTTGATCAGCGCAATAGCCCAGGCGCCGGAAACACAGAGGGAGAGCGCTGCCGGCAATACCGTCGCCAGCCCGATGAAGGACGCATCGCAGACCAGGCAGTCCAAGGGCTCCTCGATCACGGTGGCATCGAGGTAGCGCGCGTTGGTCTTCTCCATGACGACGACACGGGGATCGGTGCGCAGGGACCAGGCCAGCTGGCCGTGGCCCACATCGACCGCGAAAACCTTCCTTGCGCCATGCTGCAGCAGGACATCGGTGAAACCGCCGGTCGAAGCCCCGACATCAATGGCCGTGCGGTCCTTCGGATCCAAGCCGAAATGCGCAATGCCATGCGCCAGCTTGATACCGCCCCGGCTGACCCAGGGGTGTTCCTGGCCCTTTACGGCGAGCGGGAGATCGCCGGCCAGCAACTGGCCCGGCTTGTCGATGCGCGTATCGCCGCTGAATACCTTGCCCGCCATAATCAGTGCCTGGGCGCGGCTGCGGCTATCGACAAGTCCGCGTTCAACCAGCAGCAGATCGACCCGCTGTTTGGCCGAGGCCTTCGCCAGGGCCGAGCGAGGCGAGGTCTCGGGTTGGGTCGTGTCAGGCAACGGCCATCTCCTGCTAGCTGGGCATTCAATATGCCACACAGGATAAGCGAGGCCGAGAGGTCATGAAAAAGGGGGCCTTTCGGCGCCCTTTCCCATTTGCTGCGAGCGAAGGCTCTGCGGGATTAGCGCAGAACGATCTCCACGCGGCGGTTCTGCGGCTCGCGCACGCCGTCCGCCGTCGGGACCAGCGGACGGCTCTCGCCGAAGGCCTGGATCGACATGCTGCTGCGCGACACGCCCAGGCGCTCCAGCTCGGCGGCAACCGCGTTGGCGCGGCGCATCGAGAGGGCCTGGTTGTACTGCGGCGTGCCCGAACGGTCGGCGTGGCCGGAGACCTCGATACGGGTCACCTGCTGACGCTTGCTGTTCTGAGCGGCTTCCGAAGTGATCTGGCGAGCACGATCCGTCAGCTGCGAGCTGTCGAAATCGAAGAACACCAGGTAGGTGCGCGCCGGGGCCGGAGCCGGGGTCACGACCGGAGCGGGAGCCGGGGCCATCACCGGAGCAGCCGGCTGGCCGAAGGCGTAGCGCAGACCGATCATGATCGAGTGGTTGCCGTAATCGACGTCCACCTTACGCGACGCGACGCTGCCGGCAATCACGCGGTTCGCCTTCAGGCTCTGCTCAAGGGTCGCAAAGTAGCGATATTCGGCCGTGAAGGACAGGCCCGGCACCGAGGTGATCGGCATGGCGATACCGGCAATGCCCTGATAGGCGAAGGCGCCGTCAGAACCAACGATGTCGAGGCGGTTGAAGGGATTCGAGCCGGTCAAGCGCACACTCTGATAGTTCAGCCAGGCATAGCCGACACCGCCGCCGATATACGGCGTGATGCCCATCGGCAGGCCGAGATCGAAGTCATACAGCACGTTCGCCATGGCGCCGAAGCTGTAGTTGTGGCCCTTCGCGCGGCCCGGCGAACCGAAAGCCGGGATATTGCCGTCATCGACGTTATTATAACGATAGTTGCCTTCGATTTCAGCGCGGAGACCGTTGCCGAAACCCCAACCGGCGGACACGACCGCGGCGACGCCGGGCTTGAAGCTCAGATCGGCACCACCGCCGGTGTAGCTGCTCGGGCTGACATCCGTGTCCCGGGACAGGTTCAGGCCAGCGCCAGCGCCGACATAAAAGCCGCTGATCTGCTCAGCATGCGCGGAAACGGCGGCCACAGCCGGAAGGGTAAGCATCGTGGCGGCAAGCAGAGCGTGACGCATCGACATCGCGATCTCCATTAGTGTTAATTACCGCGGCCATTTGCCGCGACCGGGTTTCTGAACGTCACGCTATCTGATTTGTTGCAGCCTCACAGGACGATCTGCATCGCCAAACGTGACAGGAATGCAAACTGTGGCAAATTAGCCACAAAAACTCTCGATTTCGTGAGATCATGTAGAGAGGCACGAAAAAGGGCGCCTTTCGGCGCCCTTTTTCATTTGCTGCGAGCGAAAGCTCTGCGCGATTAGCGCAGAACGATCTCCACGCGGCGGTTCTGCGGCTCGCGCACGCCGTCCGCTGTCGGGACCAGCGGACGGCTCTCGCCGAAGGCCTGGATCGACATGCTGCTGCGCGACACGCCCAGGCGCTCCAGCTCGGCGGCAACCGCGTTGGCGCGGCGCAGCGAGAGGGCCTGGTTGTACTGCGGCGTGCCCGAACGGTCGGCGTGGCCGGAGACCTCGATGCGGGTCACCTGCACGCGCTTGCTGTTCTCGGCGGCTTCCGAAGTGATCTGGCGAGCGCGATCCGTCAGCTGGGCGCTGTCGAAGTCGAAGAACACCAGGTAGGTGCGAGCCGGGGCCGGAGCCGGGGTCACGACCGGCGGGGCGACCGGAGCGACAACCGGAGCGGGCTGCACGCCGAAGGCGTAGCGCAGGCCGATGAGCACGGAGTGGTTGGCATAATCAACCTTCACCTTGCCGGAGTCGGTCGTGGAGCGCGCCTTCAGCTCCTGCTCGAGGGTCGCGAAGTAGCGATACTCGGCGGTGAGCGAGAGGCCCGGCACCGAGCTGATCGGCAGCGAAAGGCCGGCGATGCCCTGATAGGCGAAAGCGCCGTCAGAACCGAAGATATCGAGCGTGTCGGTCACGCCCTTCAGCTTCACGTCCTGATAGTTCAGCCAAGCATAGCCGACGCCACCGCCGATATACGGCGTGATGCCCATCGGCAGGCCGAGGTCGAAGTCATACAGCACGTTCGCCATGGCGCCGATGCCGTAGTTGTAGCCGGAGGCGCCACGGTGGCCGAGACCACGGGCCGGGCGGCCGTCATCGACCCAGTTATGGCGGTAGCTACCCTCGATCTCGGCGCGGAGGCCGTTACCGAAGCCATAACCGGCGGAGAGGACAGCACCCAGGCCGGAGTCGAAGTTCACCTTGGCGCCGTTGCCGGCGACGCCGGCAAGGCCAACGCCCTTCGAGTCAACGCTGGTTTCCTGCTGGAGGTTGAGACCAGCGCCAGCGCCCACGTAGAAACCGCTAACCGGCTGAGCATGCACGGCCGCCGGCAGGAGCGCAGCGGAGGCCAGCAGCAGGATACGAAGGGATGACTTCATCGTTGCATCTATCCTTGGGCAACTTGGGAAACCGTCGCGGCCGACATGGCGCCCGTTCTCCGGCAAGTGACGGCAAAGATACGAGACGGTTCGGACAAGGAAAGAGCGAAAGCCGGGTGTGGCTTTCAATCGTGGCGTGCGTGGCGCAAAGGACACAGACGGCGTCACTAGCCCGCCAATTCATCGAATAAAGCGGGCGCCCAATACCTGAAAAGCCGCCTTAAGCGCTGGCTGAGCGCGAATCACTCGCCGGACCGAGCGCGTTTAGGGCTGCCGTTACGATATGGGAAGCTGTGAGACCTGCCTGATCGTACTGCTTCTTGGGGCTCTCGTGGTCGATATACGAATCGGGCAGACACATCGGGCGGAAGCGGAGGCCGTGATCCAGCAGGCCCTTCCAGGCGAGGTGCTGGGCGACAAGGCTACCGAAGCCGCCGACCGATCCCTCCTCAATGGTGATCAGCACCTCATGCCCGCGCGCCAGCCGCTCGATAAGCGCCTTATCCAGTGGCTTCGCGAAGCGTGCATCGGCCACCGTGCAGGAGAAACCGCGCGCCGACAGTTCATCCGCAGCACGCAGGCATTCGGCCAGACGGGTCCCATAGGAAAGGAGCGCGATGGTCGAGCCCTCCTTCACCATCCTTCCCTTACCGATGGCCAGGACTTCACCCTTCTCCGGCAAGGGTAGGCCAAGCCCCTCCCCACGCGGATAGCGGAAGGCGATCGGGCCGTCGTCATAGGCTGCCGCCGTGGCGACCATATGGACCAGTTCGCTCTCATCCGCCGGCGCCATCAGGACCATGTTCGGCAGGCAGCCGAGATAGGCCACGTCATAGGCCCCGGCATGGGTCGCGCCATCCGCACCCACCAACCCCGCCCGATCCAGCGCGAAACGCACCGGCAGGTTCTGGAGGGCGACGTCGTGCATGACCTGGTCATAGGCACGCTGCAGGAAGGTCGAGTAGATCGCACAGAAGGGCTTCATGCCCTCGGTGGCCAGGCCGGCGGCGAAGGTCACCGCATGCTGCTCGGCGATGCCTACGTCGAAATGCCGGCGGGGAAACTTCTGCGCGAAGCGATCGAGGCCCGTGCCGCCTGGCATGGCGGCCGTGATGGCAACGATACGGTCATCCGCCTCGGCCTCGGCAATGAGCGCCTTGGAGAAGACCTTGGTATAGCTCGGCGGGCCCGGCGGCGCCTTCGCCTGCTCCCCCGTCACCACATTGAATTTCTGAACGCCGTGATACTTGTCGGGCGCCGCCTCGGCAGGGGCGTAGCCCTTGCCCTTCTGCGTGACGACATGGAGCAGGATGGGGTGCGCGTCATCCGCATCGCGCAGATTGCGCAGGATTGGCAGAAGGTAGTCCAGATCATGCCCGTCGATCGGACCGACATAATAGAAGCCCAGTTCCTCGAAGAGCGTGCCGCCCGTCAGCAGGCCCCGCGCGTACTCGTCGGCGCGGCGCGCCGCCCGCTCAAGCGGGCCCGGAAAGCGTCGGGCGATCCGCGCCATGGTCTCCCGTATAGAGAGGAACGGCCGGGACGAGATGAGCCGCGAAAGATAGGATGACATGGCGCCCACGGGCGGCGCGATGGACATGTCATTGTCGTTCAGAACGACGATCAGACGGGAGCGCATGGCCCCCGCATTATTCATGGCTTCATAGGCCATGCCGGCGCTCATCGCGCCGTCGCCGATCACGGCGATGACCTGCCGCTTGTCCTCCCCCTTCAGATCCCGCGCGACGGCCATGCCGAGGCCGGCCGAGATCGAGGTCGAGGAATGGGCCGCACCAAAGGGGTCGTATTCACTCTCGCTGCGCCGGGTGAAGCCGGACAGGCCACCACCCTGCCGCAAGGTACGGATACGGTCCCGGCGACCGGTAAGGATCTTATGCGGGTAGCATTGATGCCCCACATCCCAGATCAGTCGGTCGCGAGGCGTGTCGAAAATCGCATGGATGGCGACCGTCAGTTCCACCACGCCCAGGCTCGCGCCGAGATGGCCTCCGGTGCGCGAGACGGCGTCGATGGTCTCCGCGCGCAGTTCACTCGCGAGTTGCTTGAGCTGTTCGGTCGAGAAATTCCGCAGATCGGCCGGCACGCGCACACGGTCGAGCAAAGGCGTAACGGGCGGCGTGGCCATCACTTTCTCCGGGTCACTGTATAGTCGGCTAGTTCACGGAGCAGATCGGCCCGGGGACCGAAGACATCGAGATGCTTGCGGGCCTGCTCAGCCAGGAGATTGGCCTGCACCTGCGCGCGTTCCAGCCCCAGCAGGCCGACGAGGGTGGCCTTCCCGGCACTCGCGTCCTTGCCGGTCGCCTTACCCGTCTCCTCCGGCGTCGCGGTGACGTCCAGGATGTCGTCGGCGATCTGGAAGGCGGCACCGACATCGCGGCCATAAGACAGAAGCGCCTGCCGGAGCGCCGGAGGCGCCTTGCCGAGAATGGCACCGGCTTCGGCCGAGAATTCGATAAGCCTGCCGGTCTTCATCACCTGCAACCGGCCGATCGCCGCCTCGCTCAGCGGCTCGCCGCGTTCGGCCAGCATGTCGAGCATCTGACCGCCGCACATGCCACGGGGCCCCGTCGCCGTCGCCAGGCCATGGGCGAGTTCAGCCCTCACCCAGCCGTCAGCATGCGTCGCCTCCGCGGTCATTACAGCGAAAGCATGGGCCTGCAGGGCATCGCCGGCCAGGATGGCCGTCGCCTCATCGAATTGCCGATGGACCGTCGGCTTTCCCCGGCGGAGGTCGTCATTATCCATCGCCGGCAGGTCGTCATGCACCAAGCTATAGGCGTGCAGCATCTCAACCGCCGCGGCCACCCGCAGCGCCGACTGGCGCGAGACGCCGAACAGCGCGGCGCCCTCCAGCACCAGGAAGCCGCGCATCCTCTTCCCGCCACCCATGGCGCCCCAGCGCATGGCGGCATAAAGCGGCGCCTCGGCCCCTTCTTCGGGCGGCAACAACTGGTCGAGCGCCGCCTCGATCTCGGCGGCGGCCTGAGCAAGCGCCTGGGCGAGCATCTAACTTATCCTCAATCGAGGTCGCGGGGCGCAGCGGCCGTATTGCCGGCCACGATGGCCTGAACCTTGGCTTCCGCCTCGGCGAGCTTGCCTTCGCAGTGCCGGCGCAGCAGTGCGCCGCGCTCATAATCGGCGATCGCGTCTTCCAGCTTGGCCTGGCCGCCCTCGAGGCGCTTCACGATGCCTTCTAGCTCGGCCAGCGCCGCCTCGAAGCTCAGGCTGGCGATCTCGGGCAGGCTGTCTGACATGAGAAACCTCTAATGTTGCATCATTACGCGCAGATGGGCGGCAGCCGACAGGGCGAGCCCGTCCAGGTCGTAGCCGCCTTCAAGCAAGGATACTACCCGCCCCGCGCATCGCCGATCCGCGATCAGGCATAGCTCCTGCGTCAACCAGGCGAAATCGGCCTCCCGTGCCCGGATTTGGGCCAGCGGGTCCCGCGCATGGGCATCGAAGCCGGCGGAGATAATGATCAGTTCCGGCGCGAAGACATCGAGCGCTGGCAGAATCCGGTCGGCCCAGGCCGCGCGGAAGGCAGCGCCATCGGCACCCGGGGGGAGGCCGACGTTGACGATATTGCCGACCCCCGTCTCGCTTTCCGCCCCCGTGCCGGGATAAAGCGGCCATTGGTGGCTCGACCCATAGAAGACGTTCGGGTCATCAACGAAACAGGCTTGCGTGCCGTTCCCGTGATGGACATCGAAATCCACGATGCCGATCCGCTTCAGGCCATGCACGGCCTGGGCGTGGCGTGCCGCGACGGCAGCGTTGCAGAACAGGCAGAAGCCCATTGCCTGCACTGGTTCCGCATGATGCCCCGGCGGCCTCGTCGCGGCGAAAGCGTGGCGTATTTCGCCCGAACAGACGGCATCGACCGCCGCGATCGCGGCACCGGCCGCCCGCAACGCCGCCTCGGCACTGCCCTCGGACAGGATGGTATCGGCGTCGACGGCAAAGCGCTCTCCCTCGCCGGGCCGGTCATCGAGCATGGCAGAGATATGCGCTTCGGGATGAACCCGGCCGAGTTGCTCCCGCGTCGCCAAAGGCGCCTCGGCCCGGATCAGGAGGGCGAATTCCTCGGTATCGAGCGCCCGCAGCAGGGCTCGAAGCCGCTCGGGAGATTCGGGATGGCCGGGCCCTGGATCGTGCCGCAGGCAGGCGAGATGTGTCAGGAGCAGCACGCTCATGACTTCGCAGCCGGAGCGGCTTCCTCGCGCTTGCGGATCACGAAGCGATAGACGCCGCCAGCCTCGGCGGCCTGGGAGACCAGGGCATGGCCCGTCTCCCGGCAAAAGGCAGCGAAATCCGATACGCTTGCGGGGTCGGTCGCGAAAACGGTGAGGCGGGCGCCGGACGGAAGGCCGCGCAGCACCTTGTTCGCCTTAAGGACCGGCAGTGGGCAGGACAGGCCCTGAACGTCCAGGATGGTTTCCGACATCTCAGCCGCGCATCTCCCTAAGGCCCGATCAATGCTGGATGAAAACCGGGCAAGTCACCTCAGCCAGAAGCTTGCGCGTCCCGGAGCCCAGCAGCAAGGCGAGCAATCCATTCTCCTCATAGGCACCGGCGACCATGAAGCGCGGCTTGATGGCTTCCACCTCGGCCAAAAGTAGGTCGATGGGCCGCTCACCCTCCAGGGCGATTGGCTCAGCAGTGATATCGTGGCTGGCGAGGAAGGAGACCGCTTCAGCGGCAAGGGCGCTCGCATCCTCCTTCTTTGAGGCGATGCTAAGCACCTGCACTGGGGTTTCCCCCGCAAGCCCTAGAAGAGCGAAGCTTGAAAGGGCTCGCTGCGCCGGCACCGACCCGTCATAGCCGATCAGGATCGAGCCCATCGGCCGCGGCTGAGCCTCCGGTGGCACCACCAGCAGAGGTTTGGCGCCGTGCTGCAACAGAGCGGAGATCACCGGCGCAAGCGCATCGTCATCGACCTCTTCCCTGCCGAGCGTGACATCGCGACCGATGACCACGAGGTCATAGAGAGCTGAGGCTCGCAGCAGAGCCTGCTCCGGCGCCTCGGGAAGGCGCAGCACATCGAATGGCATGTCCCCGACTCTGGCCGCAAAGTCGGTCAATGCCCCCTCTGCCTCTTCCAGCACGAGGCGGCGCAGCCTCTCATTGCGATGCTCCAGAAAAGCGAGCCCCCCTGGAGGCACGGCCTCATTCAATTCACTGGTATGCGGGAGGTCGAGCACGAGGGCGGCACCAAGCGCCGCGCCGGTCATCCTCGCCAGCCGGATCGCCTCATCGGCGGCGGCCTGGGCACCGGGCGTGTCGTCAAGCGCAACCAGAATCCGTCGAATCATGCTGCTCTCTCCTCTGCGCCGAACTCAGGCCTCGATCATGCCCGCACTGCCAAGGAGATGACATGGCTTCTACCGCCAGCGCACGGCAAGGCCGGTACCAATCGACAAGGCGAGGCCGAAGAAGGCGATGCCACCGCCAGGACCCGCCAGTTCCGCCGCCGCGCCCGATGCGATCTGCAACACCGCGGCGCCGACGAAGAAAGAGAAGTTCACCGCTGCCAGTGCCTTGCCGGCTTCCTCTGGCGCGACCCCGGCCCGCGTCATGACGAAGATGAGCGCCTGGCTGCCCTGGAAGATGCCGAAGAGAAGCAGCATCCCTGTATCCCATAGCGGCGGCATGGAGGGCATCCCGAACAGGCTCGAGACCCACCCGTCCGGCCCACCGGCCACGATGAGCAACAGCGTGACGCCAGACAGCGCGTGGCCGAGGAAGAGCAGCAGAAGATGATTCCGCGAAAGGCGCGCGATCAGGCCGGCCAGCGCCGGCCCCACAGCCAGGGCGACCGTCGCGAGAAGCAGGATGTTGCCCGCTTCGAGCCGCCCCAAGCCCTTCACTTCCATCAGCCACGGCCCGCCCCATAGGCCACGCACGCCGATCATGCCAGCGAAGCTGACGAAGGCCACCACGATCAGGGCCCGCAGCTTGCGCGTTCCCATCATCCGCACGACCTGCACCACCTCTCCCGCCAAGCGAGGCCGATCCGCCGCCGCAGGCGGGCGGTCGTCCTTCAGAAGGATCGCCACCAGCAGCATGGCCAATACACCGAAACAGGCCGAGGCCCAGAAGCCGGCACGCCAATCCGCGCGCTCCACCAACCAGGCCAGCGGGCTGGCCGATAGCAGCATCCCCGAATTGCCCAGCCCGAGCAGAAGCCCCGGCCACACCGCGAAACGCGCGCCGGAAAGGCGTTTGGCGGCATAGGTAATGGGGCAGAGCAGCATGCCGCAGCAGCCGATGCCCATGACAACCTGGGCAAGCAGGAAACCAGCCGCCCCTGGCGTGATCGCCGCGACAACAATCCCAGCCAGCACGATGGCGAAAAGGGTTAGGGATGTCCGCCGCACCCCGAATCGATCCAACGCGACGCCGAGTGGAAGTTGTCCCGCCGCGAAGGAAAGCTGGAAGGCGCCCAGCATGACGGCCAGCAGGCCGGGCGTGATCGCAAGATCCCCCACCATCTGGTCAGCAGCTATGGCGGGCAGCGTACGGACCATGTTCGAGAGCATATGCCCCAGCGCCATGGCCAATACCGGCACCGCCACGCCTCCGGCGAGGCTTCTCATCTCCCGGCTCCGGCAGTCCTCCGCCTCAGTTCACGAAGATCTTACCGGGGTTCATGATGCCCTTGGGGTCGAGCGCGTCCTTGAGGCTCCGCATCACGGCCATGGCCTCGACGCCATGCTCCTGCACCAGGAACTCGCGCTTGCCGACGCCCACGCCATGCTCGCCGGAGCAGGTACCGCCCAGCGACAGGCCCAGGGCAACGATGCGGCGATCCAACTCCCAGGCCTGCTCCAAGCCCTTGGGATCAGTGGGATCAAAAATGATGACGCAATGGAAGTTACCGTCGCCGACATGGCCGACGATGGCTGTGAGCTGGTTCATCTCGAGCGCGATTTTCTTCGCGCCCACGACCGCCTCGGCCAGCTTCGAGATGGGCACGCAGACGTCGGTCGTCATGCCCTTCCAGCCCGGCTTCATCGCATTGGCAGCCCACCAGGCGTCATGGCGGGCCTTCCAGAGCTTGCCGCGCGCCTCGGCATCCACCGTCCAGGCGAAGGAGGTAGCGCCGAAATCGCGCATGATGGCCTCGGCGGCTTCGGCCTGCTCCTTCACGCTCGAAGGGCTGCCGGTGAATTCGAGAAAGAGCGTCGGCGTCTCCGCCATGCCTTCGAGCTTCGAATAGGCAATGGAAGCCCGCATCTGATCGGCATCGGCCAATTCGATGCGCGAGACCGGGATGCCCGCCTGCATCACAGCGATCGTCGCTTCGACGGCAGGCTGAAGATCAGCAAACTGGCAAACGGCGGCCGAGGTGGCCTCCGGAATGCCATGCAGGCGCATGCGGATTTTGGTGATGATGCCCAGCGTGCCCTCGGAGCCGATGAAGAGGCGCGTCAGGTCATAGCCATTGGCGGCCTTGCGGGTCCGGCCGCCGGTCTGGATCACGCGGCCATCGGCAAGCACCACTTCCAGGCCCAGAACCTGCTCGCGGATAGTGCCGTAACGCACGGCATTGGTGCCGGAAGCGCGAGTCGCGCACATGCCGCCGATGGTGCAGTGGGCGCCAGGATCGACCGGGAAGAACAGGCCCTGATCGCGCAGATAGTCATTCAGCTGATGACGCGACACGCCGGGCTCGATCAGGCAGTCCATATCCTCGGCCGAGACGTCGAGAATGGCGTTCATCTTGGTCAGGTCGATCGAGACGCCGCCGTGAACGGCGCAGACATGGCCCTCCAGGCTGGAGCCGGCGCCGAAGGGAATGACCGGCACGCCATGCTGGTGGCAGAGGGCCATCAGCTTGCTCACCTCCTCCGTCGTCTCGACGAAGGCCACGGCATCCGGCAGGCCCGGCGCGGCCGAGCCCTCGCCATGGCTATGCTGCTCGCGGAGAGACTGGCCAGTGCCAATACGGTCCCCCAGGAATTCGCGGGCGGCGGCAATGACGGCATCGACGGGGCGGGGAACGGCATTCATCACGGTGTTTCTTTCAGCGTCTCGGCAGGCCGGCGTTAGGCGGAGAACAGGTAGAGAGCAAGCGGATCAGTCGTCCCGAAGGAGCGGGCAGGTCAGGCAGTGTGGCCCCCCGCCGCCCTGGGTGAAAAGCGAAAGCTCGGGATCGAGAACCGTCAGCCCCTCGGCACGCAGCTTCGCGTTGAGCCCGCTGCTCTCATGGGCGGAGATGACCTTCTCGTCGCCCAGGGCCAGGATATTGCAGCCAAGCTGCATGGCATCCCGGTAGGGCACATCGATGGTCCTGATCCCATGGCCCTTGAGCCATGCCAGAAAGTCCTCCGGCAGCACGTCGTGGCAGGCAACGGCGAGCGTAGGCGCCGCCATGCAGAACAGCACGTCGAGATGCAGGAAATGCTCGTCGAAAGCCTCGATGCGGCATTCCCAGCCTTCGGCGCGCAGCCAACCGGCCAGTTGCTCCGCTCCGGCCTCGTCGGTTCGGCCACCGGAATAGCCGATGCAGGCCAGGCCCGGCCGAATGATGTGGATATCGCCACCCTCGAGGGTGCCGGCCGAGCTCTTTCGCCAGAACGCGCTGCCATGGGCGGCGTGAAAGTCGATCAGCCCAGCATATTCGCCCCGCCGCTGCGGGCGCTCGAGCTGGCAGAGGAGCGAGCCCCATGGCGTGGTGACCGTCGAGTCACGGGTATAGACCATATAGGGCAGATGCGGCTCCGGGTTCAGGCGATGAACCTTCACCCCCGCCTGTTCCATCGCCGCCACGAGTTGCCCGTGCTGGCTGGCCAGATGGGAGAGCGCCGGGCGCTGCCGGTCATCGGCCAGGGTGCGCCGGACGATCGAATTCGTCGGGATCCAGCGGTAATGGTCCGGCGGGCAGACGAGCACCTCCCGCAGCCGGCCGGTCTCTGAAGAAACGCGCCATTCTGTCATGCCCGAAGGTTAGGCCGCGGCTTGGCGCATGGCCAGACGGTGCCAGCCATTCACGCGCTCGGCAGTACCGATAGGCGAATAATTCCGTTCAACGGCCTTGCGATGCGAGCTAGGTGCTCTAGCGTGGCTGCCATTGCAGAACGTCGCGAGGAAACGATGGCGAACAAGGTCAAGGAACTCTGGGCAGCGAACAAGCCGGCGGTGAACGGCTGGCTGGCGATCCCCTCCTCCTTCAGCGCCGAGGTGATGGCGCAGGCCGGTTGGGACAGCATCACCGTCGACATGCAGCACGGCGTGCAGGACTATCTCTCCGCCGTCGCCTGCTTCCAGGGCATTCAGTGCCATGGCGTGACCCCGATGGTCCGCGTTCCCTGGAACGAGCCGGGCATCATCGGCAAGGTTCTTGATGCCGGCGCCAAGGGCATCATCTGCCCCATGGTGAACACGCCCGAGCAGGCCGCCGCCCTGGTTGCCGCCTGCCGCTACTGGCCGGAAGGCAACCGTTCCTTCGGCCCGATCCGTTCCGGCCTCTATGGCGCCCCGGCCGATACCAAGGCGGCCAATGCCGATGTCCTGGTGTTGCCGATGATTGAGACCAAGCAGGCGCTCGACAATCTTGACGCCATTCTCGACGTGCCGGGCATCGACGGCATCTATGTCGGCCCCTCCGATCTTTCGCTCACCCTCGGCATGGAGCCGAAGCAGGACCGCGAGGAGCCGGAAATCCTGGCTATCTATGATCGCCTGCTGGCGGCGACCAAGCAGCGCGGGCAGTTCGCCGGCCTGCACACCATGACGGGCGCCTATTCTAAAAAGATGTTCGAACGCGGCTTCCGCCTGGCCACCGTCATGAATGACAGCGGCCTGATGCTGACCGCCGCCCGTGCCCAGGTGGCCATCGCCAAGGGCTGAACCGACTCTGCGCAAGGGGGCTTGCCGCCCCCTCGCCGCCCGCGCATAGTCGGGGCATCATGAAAGCGCTCACCTTCTACGGTCGATTTTATTGGTACCCCCACGCATAGGGTGGTGCCTGCACGCTTTCATTCCGTATGAACAGCAACAGCGCCGCCGGGGTCCGGTCGGCGCTTTTTTCATGCTCTCCGTCCCCCGAGGCCAGACTTCCCGGAGAGACAGATGCTTCAAGTTTCGATTTTCGGCCTCAAGAAGAGCCTCACGCCGGTAAGGCAGAGCCTATCCGACGCGATTCATCGCGCGGTGATGCAGTGCCTCGCCTACCCCTCGGCCAAGCGCTTCCACCGCTTCATCATGATGGAGCCGGAGGACTTCCTCTTCCCGGCCGACCGGACCGATCGTTACACGATCATCGAGATCAAGCTCTTCGAAGGCCGAGCCCCGGCGGTGAAGAAGCGGCTGCTGACCGTCCTTTACGATGAAATCCTGGCCCGGACCGGCATCATGCCCGAGGATGTGGAGATCATCCTGATCGAGACAGCCCGACATGACTGGGGGATCAAGGGCCAGCCTGGCGACGAGGCGGGGCTCGGCTATCGGGTGGAACTATGACCTTTTACTCGTGATCTTGTGACCGGCATGATCTAGCCTTCCCAGCGCTGGCGCATCAGCGCTGCTTGCGCCGGCGAGCAAAGCACCGCAAAGCGGTCTTCTACTTACCGCGCCGGCCGGGTTCCCGGCAGGTGCTGCGGAGCAAACAGGCGATGAAGGATTACGAGCTTTTCCTGACAACGGTTCTTCCGGCGGTGTTCGTGCTGCGTTTCGCGCTCGCCATGATCCGCCGGGATACCAAGCTGCCTAAGGTATCGACCGAAAAAGCCGCTGACCTAGCGACCACCCTCGGAGAAAAGCCCGGTCCGTTTCAAGTCATCGCTACTTGGCGCGACGAGCAGTTACAGCCTCTCCAGAAGCAGCTAGAGGTCTCGTCCGTCGAGGGGCAGTACGCACCAGAGTCCAAGAGCTGGATCATCAGCCATATCATGGTTAGCGCATCGCCTGGCGAAGATCCCGCGCCCTTGGGCTTCTGGCGGCTTTGGCAGGTGGAAGATCCCGTGACCGGAGAAGTTGCGGAAGGAGACGATATACACGCCTTTCTGCTTCGGCGAGCCGGGATGGAGCCTGGACCCTATCCATTTGTTTTCGAGGCTTTCGAGGCTCGCATTCCGAGCCAGCCCGTCAGCGTAACATACAGTATCGGCCCCGACGGCCCACCACGCACCGTTAGGGGCGGCGTGATCAGCGTCAACTGCCGCAACAGCAGCGTTGAAAAGGTGACTGTTCTCTCACGAGTGGGAGGCGTGGATAAGCGCACCGTGCTGGTCTACGGCAAATCTGAAATTCTTTCCCTGTTGCCGGAGGGACAGGAGGAGCCCGTCGAGGAGCCTTGGGAATGGTTCCTGCGGTTGGGCCGCGAATGGCGCAGCCTGGACGATCGCGGGGAAAGCGATGCCCCCTTCGCGCCTGCCAGCAGTACGGAACAGCAGCGGGAAGAGAGCCATCTCCTCTGACTCCGCTTTAAAGCACCTCTCCTAAAGGGATCACCCTTAGCGGCGAGCCCGGCGTGATGGTTGTGCAATCGCCCGGGATTTCGGCCAGGGCATCCGCCTGCGCCAGGGTCGCGAGGAAAGCCGCCCCGTCCTTCGGAGAAATCTGTGCGCGCATAGCGCCGCTCTCCTCCTCCAGCGTGACGCGGAGATACTCCTGACGCCCCGGCTTCTTGGCATAATGGAAAGCAGCCAAGGCCGGTATCCGCGGCAGCGGCGAGCTTGTGGCACCGGCCAGCCGTAAGACCATCGGCCGCGCCAAATGCAGGAAGGTTACCAAGCTGGCAGCTGGGTTGCCCGGCAAGCCCATCACCGGCGTCTCGCCGATCATCCCGAGCGCCACAGGCCGGCCAGGCTTGATCGCCAGTCGCCAGAACACCAATCGGCCGACAGCTTCGATCGCTGAGCGAAGATGATCCTCCTCCCCTGTCGAGACGCCGCCGGAGGTGATCAGCATGTCGAATGAGGGCGCTGCATCCCACAGCGCCCGCTCAGTTTCGTCCTGCCGATCCGGCAGAATACCAAGATCGGTGATCTCGGCCGGATAGCGCTCCAACAGGGCGATCAGCATATACCTGTTACTGTCGTAGATATGGCCAGCGTGCAGGGGATCGCCCGGTTCGCCCAACTCATCCCCAGTCGAGAAGACGCCGATCTTCAAGCGGCGCCGAACCTTCAACGAGGACAGCCCCAGCGCTGCCGCGAGAGCAATGGCACGCGGATCGAGCAGCCGGCCCTGCCGCAGGGCCACGGCGCCGGATTGCAAATCTTCGCCCGCCACGCGGATATTCCGCCCCCGGGTAAGACCAGTCGGGACGAGGAGCTTGCCATCCAAGACCCGTGCATCTTCCTGCATGAGGACGGTATCGGCGCCTGAAGGAAGGGGAGCGCCGGTAAAGATGCGTGCGGCGGCGCCGAGCGGTAGCGGCGCGACGCTCTCGGCCCCCGCCGCCACACGGCCGGTGATCGTAAGCGCCTCCTCGCCAGCGGCCTGCAGGTCGTCAAAGCGCAGGGCATAGCCATCGACCGCGCTGTTGGTAAATCGGGGAAGAGGCGTGCCTGCCAGAAGGTCCTCGGCTAGAACTCTGCCTCTCGCATGGCGAAGGGGCACTAACTCCATCTCGGAAACGGGCAACACGCCCTGCTCGAGAAGCCGGCCGGCCTCCTCGACCGTCAGAAGCCCCCGACCATGCGCGAAGCAATCGTCACTCAGCTGCGCCATGCATCCACCGGCGCAGCGAGCTTCAGGGCCAGATCGGCGATCGCCTCCACATCGTCGATCGCGGCATGGGGCGGCGCATCGTCTGGAGGAATTTCGTCAGTAGCAATAGCGCCAATGGCCGCATCATCAGGGTAGAGCCACGGCTTGCCGTTGCTGCCGCGATGGACCTCGATCTTCGGATGCCCGTCTCGCTTGAACCCTTCCACGACCACCAGATCAACCGGTGAAAGCTGCCCCAGCAGGAAGGCGAGGCTAGGCTCGGGCGCATCGCGCAATTCAGTCATTAGGGCCCATCGCATCTTGGAACTAACCAGCACCTGCTGTGCCCCGGCCGCCCGATGCTCATAGCTATCCTTGCCCGGGGTATCGACATCGAATTGGTGATGCGCGTGCTTCAACGTCGAGACGGTGATCCCCCTTCGATTCAGGCAAGGGATCAGTTTGCGCAGAAGCGTCGTCTTGCCAGCGCCGCTCCATCCCGAGAGGCCAATCAACCTCATGATAAATAATCTTTCCTGGGCGGCCGCCAAATAAGACGCGATGGTGCTCCGCACCCAGGCTCAGGTCAATCGCCTGGCCAGCCGCGGCAAGAGCGCCTTAGCCGCGGCGATGAGGAGGATGAAATGCCACCAGAATCCAATCTGCGAGTTCTGCTTCAACGCCGGCCGGAGGGCGCGCCTCGCCCGGCGGATTTCGCCATCGCGGAGGGCTCCAGGCCGGAGCCGCTCGAAGGCGAAGTCCTGATCCGGCACCGTTTCCTGAGCCTCGACCCTTATATGCGCGGCCGTATGTCGGCGGCGAAGTCCTATGCCGCGCCGGTGGAACTCGGCGACGTGATGGAAGGCCAATGCGTGGGCGAGGTCATCGCCTCTCGCCATCCTGGCTTCGCTGCCGGCGACAAAGTGCTCAACGGCCGCGGCTGGCAGCGCTTTTCTACGGTTAAGGGAGAGAAGCTGATCAAGATCGAGGATGACGGCACCCTGCCCCTCTCCTCCTATCTAGGCGTTCTCGGTATGCCGGGGCTGACGGCCTGGGTCGGCCTTGAGGATATCGGCCAACCCAAGCCCGGTGAGACCGTGGTGGTTTCGGCGGCTTCCGGAGCCGTGGGCCAGGTCGTCGGCCAGATCGCCAAGCAGCGTGGCTGCAAAGTGGTAGGCATCGCCGGCGGCAAGGAGAAATGCCACTTCGTGACAGAGGAACTGGGCTTCGACGCTTGCCTCAACCATCGGGAGGACTTGGCCTCGCAGCTCGACGCGGCCTGCCCGGAAGGGATCGACGTCTATTGGGAGAATGTCGGCGGGGCCGTACAGGCAGCGGTCTTCCCGCGTCTCCGCGATTTCGGACGGATGGTCATGTGCGGGATGATCGCGCAATACAACGAAGCGCCCGGTGCCGATGCTTCGGGGGCTCCGGCCGGGCCAAATCTCGGTCCGGTCGTCCGAAAGCGGCTGCGCATCCAAGGCTTCATCGTGGGCGATAGCGGCTGGCCCCGTTATGGTGCCTTCCGACGCGAGATGCTGGGCTGGATAAACGCCGGCAAGCTTCGCTGGCGCGAGGATGTCGTGAAGGGGCTGGAGAATGCGCCAACCGCCTTCATCGGCCTGTTAGAGGGCCGCAACTTCGGCAAGCTAGTAATTGAAATTTAAAGATTATCGGCGCCGCAAGCGCGGCGCCGATAGCCTCTCACCGGCACATGAGAACCGGAATGTCGGAATTCTCCAGCACATGCCGGGTCACGCCGCCCAGGATGAGCTGGCGCAGGCGGGAATGGCTATAGGCACCCATCACCAGCAGGTCAGCGTTGAAGTCCCTCGCCGCGCCGAGAAGACCGGCGCCCACCTCGCGTGTGACAGGCTTGAAGGGAACCGACTCAGCCTGGATCTCATGCCAGCGCAGATAGCCGAGAATGCCCTCAACGCCTGGTCCACGGCGCTGATACTCGTCGGAATAAAGCACGCGCACGGCTTCGGCGTGGTGCATCCAGGGCAAGCCGGCGGCGATGGCCGCGGCGCTCTCAGCCGTGCCGTTCCAGGCAGCGCAGACGCGAGAGCCGATGGTATCGGGCGCTTCGCGGGGCGCTATCAGCACCGGCCGGCCCGAATCGAAGAGAACCGCATGAAGCGCGTCGGAGGAAGAGACATCCTCCCCCGCCTCAGGATGCGGCACCACGGCCATGTCGTAGAGCCGCGACATCTGTGCGACGATATCCTCCTCGCGCCCGGAGACGGTCGCGAAGGACAGGGTCGCGCCATTGGCGCGATTCGCGGTCGCCGGGCTGTCGGCGATCACCACGCCGGAGGCCGCGGCGAAACGGTCGAACAGGGCGCGCACCCGGTCGGCACGCTCACCGCTCTCGCGTTCGGTCGCCGCCATCATCTCCTCGATCATCGCACCCGATAGGCCCTCGCCAGCCAGGGGCGCAACGTCGCGCGCATCGACGCGCACATGAAGACAATGGATGTGGGAATTCCAGATCCGGGCGATCATCAGGGCGGTTTTGAGCGCCGACTCACCAGCGGCGGTACCCGTCAGCGGCAGCAGCAGACGACGAAATGCCATGACTCACTCTCCAAATACCTGATGTTCGTTTCGCCCCTGGGCTCACAATGCCAAGGCGCGACGTAGTCGCGATACCCCCGTTGCCGCCGGCGCCACGGCTCGCCATGGCGGTAACGGGTAGCGGGATCAGTCTAGCACGCCGAGGGGGGGATCAAGGCAAGCGCCGTCATGGCCCGACCGGCCACGCCATCGGTTGCATCGATCACCTTCCAGGGCGATAGCGGCCCCGGATCGGCCTTGGAAGCTTGGCGCAGGACCGAAACATCAGCGTCGGATGCATCGCCATGCCTGTTCGCCACCCGCTGTTCGAGTACTTCCAGCGGAGCAGAGAGCCAGATGCCATCGAATCTGGCCTTGTTCTCCCTCGCCAGCACCTCGATCTCGGCGCGCCGGTCCGGCTGCAGGAAGACCGCGTCGACCACAACGCTATGTCCGGCCCGAAGGGCTGTAGCGGCCATTCTTCTCAGCTCGTCATAGACCTCGGCACTCATGGCCGGTTCATAACCCTTGGGCGGCAGCTTTTCCTCAGGCGCCACGCCGCAGAGCCGCTTGCGGATCTCGTCGCTGCGGAGATGCACCGCGCCGGGCGCGCATCCGATCAAGGGCGCGATCTGCCGGGCCAGCCAGGTCTTCCCCGTTCCCTGCAAACCGCCTACTGCGACGATTCTGGGCGCCAAGGGGGATAGATAATCGAGGGCCGCCTTGAGATAGGACCGCCCTTCCCTGCCCACCCTCGCCTCGCAATGCGCCCGGATCAGGGCTCGCATCGACAGGTAGAAAGGCATCGCGGCCAGGAGGCCGACATCGCCGCTTCGGGCGATGTAGCGGTTCATCACCCTGTTCGCGACGGCGCGCGAAACGCGGCAATCGCAGTCCATCAGAAGGAAGGACAGGTCATAGCCCAGGTCGATCCGGGCGAAATCCTCACTGAATTCCAGTGCATCAAAGGCCGTGGGCCGGCCCTCCCACATCACCAGATTGCCCAGATGCAGATCGCCATGGCATCGCCGGACGAAGCCCTGCGCAGCCCGTTCCCGCATCAGGCCCGAAAGCTGCCGATGCGCGGCCTGGATAGCGTCGCGCCACTTGCCGAGTTCCTCGCCTGGCAATCCGGCCGCCTCCGCCGCCTTCAGATTGCCCGCGATGACACCGGCCAGCGCCTTGACAGGATCGACATCGGCAAGAGGCTGCAAGCCGGTATGCAGGGCATGGACGGCATCGCCCAGAGCATCCGCCACGGCCATGTCAACCCGCCCGCCTTGGGCCATGGCGTCGAGGAAGCCCTCGGCGGGCAACGGCGCCATCTCCACCACCCAGTCCAGCACCTGGCCCGGTCCGCCAAGCGCGAACCTACCTGGGTCGCTCTCCGTCACCGGCCAGACACCGCGATAAATGCCGGGGGCGGCAGGGGCGTTCAGCTCATATTCCCGCCGGCAGTAAAGCTCCCTTGCGGCCAGGGTCTTGAAGTCCAGAAAGCCGAGGTCGACGGCCTTCTTGAGCTTCAAGACGCGGTCGCGCCCCACATAGACGGCCGAGATATGCGTCTCGAGCGGCGCCGCGCCCAGCAGTTCTCTGAGGAACTGGTCGACCGGCGCCTGCTCTGCGGGGATGGTCACCGCGGCGGTCAGGGATAGAGCATCTCGGTGGTCCAGCCATCGCCGGAACGGGTGAAGATGCGCCGTTCGTGGAGACGGAAGGGCATGTCGCGCCAGAATTCGATCCGGCGCGGGGTGACCCGGAAGCCGGACCAGAAATCAGGGCGCGGCACCTCGCCAAGGCCGAACTTAGCGGTGAACTCCGCCACACGCTTTTCCAGAGCCCAGCGGCCTTCGAGCGGGCGGGACTGCTTGCTGGCCCAGGCGCCGATGCGGGAGTTCCGCGGGCGGGACTGATAATAGGCGTCCGCCTCGTCCTTCGTCACAGCCGTTACGCTGCCCTCGACGCGCACCTGCCGCCGCAGGCTCTTCCAGTGGAAAAGGAGCGCCACATTCGGATTCGCGGCCAGTTCCTCGCCCTTGCGGCTCTGGAGATTCGTATAGAAAACCCAGCCTTTCTCGTCGAAATCCTTCATCAGGACCATGCGGCTCGACGGGAAGCCATCCGGCGTCGAGGTCGCGAGGCACATCCCGTTCGGATCATTGATCTCGCTCCGGGTGGCTTCGTCGAACCAGTCCCGGAAGATGGAAAAGGGATTGTCCTCGCTCACGCCGATACTCCTTCCGCCATGCGGTCGCCGGCCGGGGCCGAAGGGGCCCGCCACGATATTGACATGCGTCACAGATGAGGCGGCCTCTTGCCCCGCCAAAGCGCATGTGCCACCACCCGCTTTGCCCTGCAACATGCCCCTCCTGTGAAGAGCCGATGACCGATACTGCGACCCCCGCCAAAGGCACACTCATGGCCGGCAAGCGCGGCCTGATCATGGGCGTGGCCAATGACCGCTCCATCGCCTGGGGCATTGCCCAGGCAGTCGCCGCTCAGGGCGGCGAGATGGCCTTCAGCTATATGGGTGAGGCGCTTGAAAAGCGCGTCCGCCCCCTCGCCGAGAGCATCGGCAGTGACCTGGTCCTGCCCTGCGACGTCGGCGATGACGCGAGCATCGATGCGCTGTTCGACACCCTCAAGGAAAAGTGGGGGAAGATCGACTTTCTGGTGCATGCCATCGGCTTCGCCAACAAGGACTATCTGCGCGGCCGCTATGTCGACACCCCGCGCGACGTCTTTCTCCAGGCGCTGGATATCTCGGCCTATTCCTTCGCCGCCGTCGCCCAGCGCGCCTCGGCCATCATGCCGGATGGCGGCTCGCTGCTCACGCTGAGCTATCTCGGCGCGGAGCGGATCATGCCGAACTACAATGTCATGGGCGTGGCCAAGGCCGCCCTGGAAGCCGGCGTGCGCTATATGGCGTCCGACCTGGGCAACCAGAACATCCGCGTCAACGCGATCAGCGCCGGCCCGATCAAGACCCTGGCCGCGAGCGGCATCGGCGACTTCCGCTATATCCTCAAGTGGAACCAGTACAACTCGCCGCTGAAGCGCAACACGACGCTGGAAGACGTGGGCGGCTCCGGCCTCTACCTGCTTTCCGACCTCGGTTCGGGCGTCACGGGCGAGGTGCTGCACGTGGATAGCGGCTACCACATCGTCGGGATGAAGGCCGCCGATGCGCCGGATATCAGCACGGTCTGACTTAGCGGGGTACTTCGCCCCGACTTATTTCTATTTCTGGCTTCGAGGCGGGCTCCAACGTGTCGCATAATACCTTCGGGCATCTGTTCAGGGTGACGACCTGGGGCGAGAGCCACGGCCCCGCCATCGGCTGCGTAGTCGATGGCTGCCCGCCGAGCATTCCGCTGTCCGAAGCCGATATCCAGCCCTTCCTTGACCGCCGGCGCCCCGGTCAGAGCAAATTCGTGACGCAGCGGCAGGAGCCGGACCAGGTCCGCATCCTCTCGGGCGTCTTCGAGGGCCGGACCACGGGAACCCCGATCGCCCTGGTCATCGAGAACCAGGATCAGCGGTCCAAGGATTATTCCAACATCGCCGAGACCTTCCGGCCCGGCCATGCGGACCTGACCTATCAGGCCAAATACGGCCTGCGCGACTATCGCGGCGGCGGCCGCTCATCGGCGCGCGAAACCGCGATGCGCGTGGCGGCCGGCGCCATCGCCCGCAAGCTGCTCGAGGGCGTGACCATCCGGGGCGCCCTCGTGGCCATCGGCGGCGACGAGGTGGATCGTGGTGCCTGGGACTGGGATCAGGTCGATCAGAACCCCTTCTTCTGCCCCGATCCCGCCACGGCCGAGCGCTGGGAAAGCAAGCTCCTCGAGCTTCGCAAGAGCGGCAACTCGGTCGGCGCGGTCGTCGAGGTGGTCGCCGAGGGCGTGCCGCCCGGGCTCGGCGCGCCGCTTTACGGCAAGCTGGATGCAGACCTCGCCTCGGCCATGATGAGCATCAACGCGGTCAAGGGTGTCGAAATTGGCGATGGCTTCGCCGCCGCCTCCCTCACCGGCGACGAGAATGCCGACCGCATGCGCCCCGGGCCCAGTGGCGAAGTGCTGTTCGAGACCAATCATGCCGGCGGCATCCTCGGCGGCATCAGCACGAGCCAGCCCATCGTGCTCCGCTTCGCGGTGAAGCCGACCAGCTCGCTCCTGCTGCCCCAGGCCTCGATCAACACACGCGGTGAGGCCATCGAGGTCGTAACCAAGGGGCGGCATGACCCCTGCGTCGGCATCCGCGCCGTGCCGGTGGGCGAGGCCATGATGGCCATCACCCTGGCGGACCACCTCCTCCGCCACAGGGCCCAGAATCCGGACGCGCCGACGACGCTCCGCTTCCCCCGGAACTGACGCGACAGCGCGGGCCGGAATCCCCCCGGTCCGCGAAGCCCCGCCATGTTTCAGGCGATCTTGTCGCGTCTCTGGCCTAGCCCCATACCTCGTCCATGAACGAGCGCATCTCCCTCCCCAAGGACCGCATCCGCATCCTGCTGTTGGAAGGCATCTCTGACAGTGCCGTCGAGATGTTCCGCCGCGCGGGTTATGAGAATATCACGCGGATGAAGACCGCGCTGGAGGGTGCGGCGCTCGCCGAGGCCATCAAGGGGGTGCATCTGCTCGGCATCCGCAGCCGCACGCAACTCAATGAATTCGCGCTGCAGGCCGCCGATCGCCTGATCGCCGCCGGCTGCTTCTGCATCGGCACCAACCAGGTCAATCTGACGGCCGCCAAGCAGCTCGCCATCCCCGTCTTCAACGCGCCCTTTTCGAACACTCGCTCGGTAGCCGAATTGGTGATCGGCGAGATCGTCATGCTGCTGCGCAAGATCCCGGACCGCTCCGCCTCCGCCCATCAGGGTGGCTGGGATAAGTCCGCAGAAGGCAGCCTCGAGGTGCGCGGCAAGACGCTGGGCATCGTCGGCTACGGCAATATCGGCAGCCAGCTCTCGGTGATCGCGGAGGCGCTCGGAATGCGGGTCATCTATTTCGACACCATCCCCAAGCTGCCGCATGGCAATGCCTCGCCCGTCTCTTCCCTCACGGAGCTTCTCACCGCTTCGGATGTGGTCTCGATCCACGTGCCCGAGACCCGCGAGACGGAGAATATGATCGGCGCCGCCGAGATCGCCGCCATGAAGAAGGGCGCGATTCTCATCAATAATGCCCGCGGCCGCGTCGTTGATCTTGACGCCCTGGCCGAGGCAGTGCGTGACGGCCATATCGGCGGTGTTGCCGCCGACGTCTTCCCGGAAGAGCCGAAGCGCAACGGCGACAAGTTCGTCTCTCCCCTCCAGGGCCTGCCGAACGTGATCCTGACGCCGCATATCGGTGGCTCGACGGAAGAGGCCCAGGAGCGGATCGGCGAGGAAGTCGCCCGCAAGCTGATCGATTACTCGGATACCGGCGCCACGCTCGGGGCGGTCAACTTCCCCGAGGTCCAGCTCCCGGCCCGCCCGCATGGCACGCGCTTCATGCATGTACACCGCAACGTGCCGGGTGTTCTCGCCGCGCTGAACGACGCCTTCCGCCACCACAAGCTGAACATCGGCGCCCAGTTCCTGCAGACCGATCCGGAAATCGGCTACGTGGTCGTGGATGCCGATAAGGTGCCGGACCCGGATGCGGTGCTGGCTGATCTCCGCGAAGTGCCGGGCACCATTCGGGCGCGCCTCCTCTACGAACGCCACTGAGCGTCCGTCGGGCACGGTAATCCGCCTCGTCACCCCTTGTAAGAGAAGGGGGGACGAGGGCAGGCTGCGCCGGTCTGGAGGACCTCACCATGCTCACTCGCCGCTCGATGCTGGCCGCCGCGGCAGCCGCTGCGTCTCTTAACTACGCCAAGCTCGCCCTGGCCGACACGCCGCCGGGCGTGCTGGTCATGGCCATGCAAATCGACGACATCGCCAGCGGCCTCGACCCGGCGGAGAGCTTCGAATTCTCGGGCGGGGAAGTGATCGGCAACGTCTACCGCAAGCTGGTCACCAATACCGAGGGCAAGCCGGGCACGCTGGAGGGCGACCTCGCGGAGACCTGGACGGGCAATCAGGAAGGCACCGAATTCACCTTCAAGCTGAAGAGCGGCCAGGTCTTCGCCTCGGGTAAGCCGGTCACCTCGGCGGATGTGGTCTATTCTTTTCAGCGCGTCGTGGCCCTGAACAAGAGCCCGGCCTTCATCATCAACCAGTTCGGCTTCACCAAGGATAATATGGCCGAGCGGATTACGGCGCCGGACGCCAGCACCGTGGTGCTGAAGACGGCCGAGCCGACCGCCATTACCTTCCTACTCTTCTGCCTTTCGGCCGCTGTCGGCAGCATCGTGGAGAAGGCCGCAGTCGAGGCCCAGGCCAAGGATAACGACTACGGCAATGGCTGGCTGAAGCAGAATTCCGCCGGCGGCGGCGCCTATACACTGCGGAGCTGGCAGGCGAGCAACAGCATCATGCTGGATGCCAATTCCTACAATCAGCCGAAGATCCGCCGCGTCATCATCCGCCATGTGGCGGACCCCTCGGCGCAGTTGCTCGGCCTGAGCCGTGGCGATTTCGATATCGTCCGCAATCTGGCCGCCGACCAGATCACGCAGATCCGCAGCGACGACAAGTACAAGATCATCACGCAGCGCCGCGCGAACCTGCTCTATCTCTCGCTGTCGCAGAAGAACCAGTATCTGGCCAAGCCCGAGGTCCGGCAGGCCATCAAGATGGCGCTGGACTATGACGGCATCCAGAAGAACATCGTCCCCACGACCTTCGCGGTCCATCAGGCCTTCCTGCCCGAGGGCCTGCCCGGCGCGCTGACGGCCAAGCCCTTCAAGCAGGACATTGCCGGCGCCAAGGCGCTGCTCGCCAAGGCCGGGCTACCGGACGGGTTCGAGGTATCCTTCGACTACACCTCCTCGGCGCCTTATTCGGATATCGCCCAGGCCATCCAGGCCAATCTGGCGCAGATCGGCGTCCGCCTGCGCATGCTGCCCGGCCAACAGGGCGCGGTGATCACCAAGACCCGCGCCCGCCAGCATGAGATCGCCATGGTTCGCTGGGGCAGCGACTATTTCGATCCGCACAGCAACGCCGAAGCCTTCAGTGTGAATGCCGACAATAGTGACGGGGCCCGCAACCGCACCCTCGCCTGGCGCGCCAGCTGGGAAATTCCCGAGCTGACCAAGCGCACCATGGCGGCGGTGAAGGAATCCGATCCCCAGAAGCGCATCGAGATATACGAGGCCCTGCAAAAGGATCACCAGCAGCAGAGCCCCTTCGTGATCATGCTGCAGGAAATCCAGAACGCCGTGACCAGCGCCAAGGTGAGCGGCTTCGTGGTCGGCGTCATGAGCGACCAGACCGGTTTCAGCAAAACCACCAAGAGCTGATCCTCAGTGCAGAGACTGAAATCGCTCGCCGCGACAGCGGCGAGCGTTCCCATCACGCTATTCGGTCTGGCCCTCGTCACCTTCCTCATCGGCCGGGTCATGCCGATCGACCCTGTTCTCGCCATTGTGGGCGACCGCGCGCCGCAGGATGTCGTGGCCCGCGCCCGGCTGGAACTGGGGCTCGACCAGCCGCTCTATATCCAGTTCTGGCGCTTCCTCGGCCAGCTTCTGCATGGCGATCTCGGGCGCAGCGTGATGACGCAGAACCCCGTCACGACCGACATCGTCAATTTCTTCCCCGCGACCTTCGAGCTTGCCACGGTCGCCATCATCGTGGCGGCGATCATCGGCATTCCGCTCGGCGTCTGGGCGGCAACGCGGCAGGGCAGCTGGATCGACCAAGCCATCCGCGTCTTCTGCCTAGCCGGCCATTCCCTCCCCGTCTTCGTGTTGGGCCTCGTGTCACTGCTGCTTTTCTACGCGACGCTCGGCTGGGCGCCCGGCCCAGGCCGACAGGGGATCGTCTATGAGGGCATGGTCGACGTCCATACCGGGATCCTGACCATCGACGCCCTCATCGCGAATGACTGGGGCGCCTTCTGGGACGCGCTCGCGCATCTGGCGCAGCCGGCAGGGATCCTCGCCTTCTTCAGCCTCGCCTATATCGCCCGCATGACGCGGGCTTTCATGCTGGCGGAACTGGGCAGCGAATACGTCATCACCGCCCGGGCCAAGGGCCTCTCCAGCGCGAGGATCATCTGGCGCCATGCCTTCCGCAACATCTCCGTCCCCCTCGTCACGGTGCTGACCCTGACCTATGCGGGGCTTCTCGAAGGCGCTGTCTTGACGGAAACCATCTTCTCCTGGCCGGGCCTCGGCCAATACCTGACCGTCTCGCTGCTGAACGCCGATATGAACGCGGTGCTGGGCGCGACGCTGGTGGTCGGGCTGATTTACGTTATTCTCAACCTCTTCGCCGATCTCTGCTACCGGCTGCTGGACCCGCGCGTGCGATGAGCGAGACGTCCCTTCGCCAATGGCTGCTGACCGATACGCCCAGCTCGCGCCGCCAAGCCGTCTGGGGTGAACGCTACAAGACATGGCTCGCCTTCCGCCGGCATAAGCTGGCGCTCTTCGGCCTGGCCATCGCCGTGCTGCTGATGCTGGTGGCACTCTTCGCCCCGCTGATCGCCACGCATGATCCTGGGATGCAGGACCTCGGAAACCGCCTTGCCAAGCCCTCCGCCGCGCATCTGCTCGGCACCGACGAGCTGGGGCGCGACGTTTGGTCGCGAATTGCCTACGGGGCCCGCATCACGCTCGGCATGGTGGTCGCGGTCGTGCTGCTGGTGGCGCCTGTCGGCCTCTTCCTCGGCTGTATCGCCGGCTATTACGGCGGCATCGTCGATCGGCTGCTGATGCGGGTGACCGACGTCTTCCTGGCCTTTCCGCGACTGATCCTGGCCCTCGCCTTCGTCGCGGCCCTCAAGCCGGGGGTGGAAAGCGCGGTCATCGCCATCGCGCTGACGGCCTGGCCGCCCTATGCGCGCTTGGCACGGGCGGAGACCATGACGATCCGGCGCACCGATTATATCGCCGCGATGAAGATGACCGGCGCATCCTCCGCGCGCATCATCCTGCGGCATGTGGCGCCCATGTGCCTGCCCTCGCTCGTCGTGCGCGTGACGCTCGACATGTCCTCCATCATCCTGACGGCCGCGGGCCTGGGCTTTCTTGGCCTCGGCGCGCAGCCGCCGCTGCCGGAATGGGGCACGATGATCGCCTCCGCCCGCCGCTTCATCCTCGAGCAATGGTGGGTACCTATGATCCCGGGCATCGCCATCTTCGCCGCCTCCCTCGCCTTCAACCTGCTCGGCGACGGGCTGCGGGACGTGCTGGACCCGAAGCAGCGATGAGCGGCCCTCTCGTAGAAATCAGCAACCTTCGCGTCGATTTCCCGAGCCATGGCGAATGGCGCCCGGCCGTGCGCGGCCTGTCCCTCTCACTCGGCCGGGAGAAACTCGGCATCGTCGGCGAGAGCGGCTCGGGCAAGTCGGTCACCGGCCGTGCGCTGATGGGCTTGTTGCCGGCCAAGGCACGGGTTCAGGCCGACAGTCTTCGCTTCGATGGCCAGGATCTGCTCGGCCTGCCCGAACGCCGCTTCCGCAAGCTGCGCGGCGCGCGGATGGGGCTCATCCTGCAGGACCCGAAATACTCGCTGAACCCAGTGATGACGGCCGGTCAGCAGATCGCTGAGGCCTGGGCCACACATAAGCGGGGCAGCAGGGCCGAGGCGCGCGATGCGGCCTTCTCCTTGCTGGAGCAGGTGAAGATCCGCGATCCACGCCGCGTCTATGACGCCTATCCGCACGAGGTTTCTGGCGGCATGGGTCAGCGCGTCATGATCGCGATGATGCTGGCGCCCGAACCCGATCTCCTGATCGCCGACGAGCCGACCAGCGCGCTCGATGCCACCGTGCAGACCGAGATCCTGCGGCTGATCGATGAGCTGGTCTCCGCCCGTGGCATGGGGCTGATGCTCATCAGCCACGACCTGCCCCTGGTCAGCCGCTTCTGCGATCGCGTCATGGTCATGTATGCGGGCCAAGTGATGGAGGTGCTGCCAGCAAAGGATCTGGCCCATGCACGCCACGCCTATACGCGCGGCCTGCTCGCCTGCCTTCCGCGCCTGGACGAAGGGCAGCACCGCCTGCCCGTCCTGAACCGTGACCCCGCCTGGCTGAGGCCACAATGATCACCGCGCAGGACCTGCATATTCATCTGGGCGGCAATCACATCCTCCGGGGCGTGTCCTTTGAGGTAGCCGCCGGCTCCACCTTCGGCCTCGTGGGCGAAAGCGGCTCGGGAAAATCGACCGTGCTGCGAGCGATCGCGGGTCTTATCCCGGGGGTCGAGGGAAAGCTCACCGTGGATGGTCGCCTCCTGGGCGCGAAGCGGGACAAGCGCTTCTACCGCCAAGTGCAGATGGTCTTTCAGGACCCGTACGGTAGCCTTCATCCCAGGCAGACGGTCGACCGCATTCTCAGCGAACCCCTCGCCGTCCACGGGATCGGCGAGGCGGATACCCGGATCGCCAGGGCCCTCGCCGAGGTGGCCCTGCCCTCCTCGGCACGCTTTCGCTTCCCGCACCAACTTTCCGGCGGCCAGCGTCAGCGCGTCGCGATCGCCCGGGCGCTTATCATCGACCCGGAAATCCTGCTGCTCGACGAGCCGACCAGCGCCCTCGACGTCTCGGTTCAGGCCGAGGTGCTGAACCTGCTGGCGGATATCTCAGCGGCCCGGCGGATCACCTCGATCCTGGTGTCGCATAACCTGGCCGTGGTCGCGCATCTCTGCCGGGAAGTCGCCGTGATGCAGGGCGGCCAGATCATCGAGACCATCACGAGCGAGGCGCTACGGGCCGGCCAGGCGTATCATGAGCATACGCAACAGCTCATCGCACTGTCGCATGACCTGGAAGGGCCCGCGCCAGTATGAATCGTCCGACTATATAAAGGAAAATTTCCTGGAGGACGCGGGCGGCGCCACGATAGCGACGCCGCCCGGGGCGGATTTCCGCCATTAATGCATCGTCTCCCGCGCGCCGTCCCTGTCACCGGCTTGCGCGCTCCTGATAATGCGAGCGACGGCTTATGCCAAGGGTCTGAGCCGGATTTTTGAGCAATACCAATAGCAGCAGCGGTCGCCTTTGCAGCGCCCAACGCCATATGCTCAAAAGTTAGGCAACAGGAATGCTCAGCGCCCTTTGAAGTCCGGCTTGCGCTTCTCCATGAAGGCGCGCCGGCCCTCCCGGTAATCCTCGGAATCGAAACATGCGGCGATGGCTTCGTCCACAGCCCCCATCTCCCGAAGCGAAGCATCGGTGATTGCTGCCGTCACCGTGAGCTTGGCTGCCCGCATCGTCAGCGGGGCATTGGCGGCGAGAGTCGAGGCGAGCTTGTTCACCACCTGCTCCAGCTGCTCGACTGGCACGGTGCGGTTGACGAGACCGATGCGCTGCGCTTCGGCGGCGTCGATGCGCTCGCCGCTGTAGAGCATCATGCGCGCATGGGCCGGGCCGACGAGGCTGGTGAGCAGCGAAACCATGTCCATCGTATAGGCAATGCCGAGCTTGGCCGCGGGAATGCCGAACTGCGCATCGTCTGCCGCGATTCGGAGATCGGTGTTCATCGCGATACCGAGCCCTCCGCCGAGGCAGAAGCCCCGGATCGAGGCGATGACTGGCTTGGGGAAGGCCGCGAGGCGGCGGCGGCCGGAGGAGGTGATCTTGTCGTATTCGCGCTGCGCATCGAAATCGGCGCGGTTCTTCTCGAACTGGCTGATATCCGCCCCGGAGACGAAGGCCTTATCCCCTGCGCCCGCCAGCACGACGACGCGAACCTCAGGGTCGGCCTCGAAAGCATCCAGGCTCTCGACCATGCCAGCCCACATTTCGACGGACATGGCATTACGCTTCTCGGGTTGGTTGAATACCACCCGGCCGACACCGTCGGTCACGCTTGCCAGAATCTTGCCGCCAGCGCGTTCGATCATCACGTTCTTCCTCCTGTGGCGCTGAAGCGCCTCAATGCTTTGTCGGCCTAAAGCCCGTCGTTGGAAAGAGGATGGCAGGCGAGATCGTCCTGCCCGGAAAGGAGTTGCTGAGACGTGCAGAAGGTCGATCTGGCGCTGTGCCTTTCCGTCGATGTCTCGGCGAGCATCGATTATGACGAATTCGGCCTGATGATCGGCGGCTACGCGACGGCTTTCCGGGATGGCGAGATCCGCGCCGCCTGCCTGGCCGGCCCCGAGAAAGGCGTCGCCGTGGCGATGGTTTTCTGGTCCTCGCCCGGAGAGCGCGAGGTGGTACTCCCCTGGCATCGGATCGGTAGCGAGGAAGAGGCGGAAAGGGTTGCGAGCGCCATCCAGAATGCCCCTCGCCTGCCCTCGCCCGGCTCGACCGCGCTCGGGGATGGCATGTTGGCTGGGCTCGCCCTGCTCGGAAACTGCCCCGCCGAAGCGACGCGGCTCGTGATGGATGTGTCGGGTGACGGCAAGCACAATATCGGCCGCCTGCCCGGCCCCGTGCGGGACCTGGCGGTGAGCGGCGGCATCACTATCAACGCCATCGCCGTGTTGAACGAGGAGCCCGACCTCGTGGAGCATTACCAGACGGAGGTGATCGGGGGCCCGGGCTGCTTCGTGATGAGTTGTGCCGATTACGCCGATTTCGTGGAGGCCATCCGCCGGAAGCTGCTTCGCGAAATCCAGGGCGACCCCCTGATCGTCTGAGCCGCTTCGTTGCGACAGAGGAAATGCAACACAAAGACTAGACGCGAATCAGTGAGCGTTGTAGTTGGGCGGCACAGCACACCTCCGGGTGAGCAACAGGCCTGTCCCCTTCGTCTAGAGGCCTAGGACACCGCCCTTTCACGGCGGCGACACGGGTTCGAATCCCGTAGGGGACGCCATCTCCCACGCGAAGTTAGTCATCTGTCTGAACCGCCGGCTTAACGGGCGACTGTGGGCCACCGCGCGTTTCGTCTTCGGGGCCGATGAACTTCGGCTCTTCGGCGAGAGTCACTGTCTGCGCGGCCGGGTGCGAAAGCTCGGCGCCGAGAATGGCTTGCCGAATACCAACGAGTTCGTCGGCGCTGCGCTCAGCCGCAGTTTTCCATTGCGGGTTCGAGGCAAAGACGGGGTTCGACGCCAGATCGCGGATCATTCGCCCGATGAACCCTGCCAAATATGCTGCTTCCTGCCGCTCGTTCGTCTCGCTTGCTCTCATTTGAGTGCTCCTCGCTCACTGGAACTTGTTGATTTAAGGCAAGTTTGAGGCAGGAAAGCTCCCTGGAAACACAGCTGCGCCATCCCATCAACACAAGGCGCAACCACATGGGTGCGTGAGCGTTGCCGCTCAGACTGTAACCCAAGCCGCCCGCGTTCCGGCTGATTCAAGGAGGCGCCCGCGTGCTCCGACGTGACATCCTGCAAACTTTCATTTCCGCCGGCACGGCCCTGACCGGCATTACACCCGCCCTGGCAGAACCGCCGGCCGAACAGCCCTTCGATGGCGAAACGCCTCGGCGCATTGCCCGCGAACTGGCGCAGAAATCCTACAGCGCCCCCAGTACTGACCTGCCCAAGGCCCTGAACGATATGAGCTACGACGAATATCGTCGTATCCGCTTCGATCCTCAGCGCGCTCTCTGGAAAAACGAAAACCTGCCCTTTCAGTTGCAGGCCTTCCATCGTGGCTTCCTCTACCGGAGCCGCGTCGACCTTTTCGAAGTGTCGAATGGCAAGTCCCGCCCGATTGCCTATAGCCCCGACCTGTTCATCTTCCAGAACGTCACGCGCCCTGATCCGGCCGATCTGGGCTTCGCCGGCTTCCGCCTGCATGCGCCGATCAACCGGCCCGACTATTTCGACGAAGTCTGCGCCTTCCTCGGCGCGAGCTATTTCCGCGCCGTCGGCAAGGATTTGCTCTACGGCCTCTCGGCCCGTGGTCTCTCCATCCGGACGGGCGATGCGGCGGGCGAGGAATTCCCCGCCTTCCGCACCTTCTGGATCGAAAAGCCGCGCGAGGGCATGAACGGCATCACCGTCCATGCGCTGCTGGATAGCGAAAGCGCCACCGCAGCCTATCGCTTCTTCATCAAGCCGGGCGAGGACACCGTCTTCGACGTTGAATCGACCGTCTTCCCGCGCGTGGACATCCCGACGGCCGGCATCGCGCCTCTGACCAGCATGTTCATGTTCAACGCTAACAATCGGAACCGCTTCGACGATTATCGCCCCGCCGTGCATGATTCCGACGGACTGATGATGGCGACGGGCCGCGGCGAGCAGGTCTGGCGCCCACTAGCCAATCCGCGCGAGCTCCAGATCTCTGTGCTCGGCGATATCAACCCGCGTGGCTTCGGCCTGATGCAGCGGGCACGGGGCTTCTCGGATTTCGACGATCTCGAGGCCCGCTACGAGCGTCGCCCCAGCCTCTGGGTCGAGCCGATCGGCGACTGGGGTGAAGGCGCTGTGCATCTGGTCGAGATTCCGACGACGACCGAAATCCACGACAATATCGTCGCTTTCTGGCGTCCCAAGGACACGCTGAAGGCCAAGGGCGAATATCGCTACACCTATCGCCTGCATTGGCTGCCGCAGCACCTCGGCAATGGCGGCCTGGCCCGCCTCGTTTCCACCGCATCGGGCAATGGCTGGACGCAGGGTGCTCGTCTCTTCGTTCTGGAAGCCCAGGGCGGAAAGCTCGCCGATATCCCGCCCGATACCGAGCTCAAGGCAGTCGTGGAAGCCGGGGGCGCCAAGATCGCCAATGTCGTGGTCCACCCGAACCCGGAGACGAAGGGCTGGCGGCTGAATTTCGAGATGACGCCCGGCAACAGCAAGCTCGTGGAACTGCGCGCCCAGTTGCAGAACGCTGATGGCCAGCCGCTGAGCGAGACCTGGATCTATCGATGGACGGCGTGACGAAAGACACCGCGATGGCCCTGCCCGGTGGCGCCGCCCTGCCGCCCGAAGCGCCGCTGGCGATGCCCACGCAATCTCTGCGCGAGCGCCCCTCCTGGCGGGGCCGCCTGCCGTCCTCGCCTGCGAACATAGGGCTTCGCCGGGCCGTGGTGATCCTCCCGGCTATCGCCCTCACCTTCTATGGCGCCTATGAGATGGGCCGGGTTCTCGATATCGAGCGGCCCACGGTCCTGGCCGTCATCATGATGGTGCTCTTCCTGCCGCTCTTCGCCTGGATCGCGCTCTCCTTCACGAGCTCTTTGGCCGGCTTCTTCTCTCTGCTCGTCGGCGGAGAACGGCGGCTCGGAATCGACCCTCGGCAGCCGATGCCCATCCCGCAAAGTCGAACGGCGCTCCTGCTGCCCTGCTATAACGAGGACCCTGTCCGCTCCATGGCGGGGCTGGAGGCCGTGCATCTTTCCCTGGTCGAGGCCGGCATCCGGGATCGGTTCGACCTTTATGTCCTGAGCGATACCACCGACCCCGACGTCTGGATCGCCGAAGAGCGCCAATTCCTGGAAATGCGCCGGCGCTATCCGGAGGCCGGAGGCCTCTATTATCGCCGGCGTCCGAAGAACACCGCCCGGAAGGCCGGCAATATCGCCGATTGGGTCGAGCGATGGGGCGGGCTCTACGAGCAGTTCCTCATCCTCGACGCCGATAGCGTCATGGCCGCCGATACGCTCGCCCGCATGGTCGACGCGATGGAGCGGCATCCGGATGTGGGGCTGATCCAGACCCTCCCGGTCATCGTCAATGGCCACTCCCTGCTGGCCCGGATGCAGCAATTCGCCGGCCGCGTTTACGGCCCGCTCATCGCCCATGGCATTGCCTGGTGGCATGGCGCCGAGGGGAATTACTGGGGCCATAACGCGATGATCCGCACGCGGGCCTTCGCGGAGCAGGCGGGCCTTCCCGAGTTGCGTGGCCGGAAGCCCTTCGGCGGGCATATCCTGAGCCATGATTTCGTCGAAGCCGCGCTCATGCGGCGTGGCGGCTGGGCAATGCACATGGTGCCGACCCTGACCGGCTCCTATGAGGAGAGCCCGCCCTCCCTCATCGATCTCGCGCTACGCGACCGCCGCTGGTGCCAGGGCAACCTGCAACATATGGCGGTGCTGCCAGCCAAGGGGCTGCACTGGGTTAGCCGCACCCATCTGCTGACGGGCATCGGCTCCTACATCACAGCACCGATGTGGCTGCTCTTCCTTCTGGCGGGCATGCTGATTTCGTTGCAGGTGCGCCTTTTCCCGCCGACCTACTTCCCGGAGGGGCCTGCCCTCTTCCCCCGCTGGCCGTCGATCGACCCGGTGCGCGCCATGTGGGTCTTTGGCGGGACGATGGGGCTACTCCTCGCGCCCAAGCTGCTCGCCTGGTTCGCCGCCATGCTGCGTGGGCCGGAGCGTCGCGGCTGCGGAGGCGTTATCCGCTCCTTCATCAGCGTGCTGATGGAAACCATCATCGCCGGCCTCATCGCCCCGGTCTCGATGCTGACGCAGAGCGGGCATGTCTTCAGCATCCTGCTCGGGCGGGACGGCGGCTGGCAGGCGCAGCGGCGCGACGATGGCAGCATTCCCTTCCGGCAGGTGCTGCATCTCTACTGGTTCCACACCACTTTCGGCATCGCCATGGCGGTCGCCTCCTGGTTCGTCTCCCCTGCCCTCGCGGCATGGACCGCGCCGGTCGCGATCGGCCTCGCGCTCTCCATCCTGCTGGTGATGCTGACAGGTGCCCGTGGCCCCGGCGTTGGCCTGCGCCGCCTCGGCTTCCTCCGCATTCCGGAGGAGACGGCGCCGCCGCAGATCCTGCAGACCTCGCGCTCGGTGCTGGAGGCGCGCCGCGCCGAGGCGCCGGCTGAGCCTCCCTGCGCCGTGCGGGCCCTGCGCGAAGATCCGGCGCTCGCCTCCGCCCATCTGGCGATGCTGCCGCCGCCTCGCCGCCCGCGCGTCGATCCGATCGATGGGCGCCTGCTGGCCGCGCGGCTGCGTGCTGAGGAAGCGGAAACGCTGGCCGAGGCGCTGGATGGCATGCCCAAGGCCGACAAGGCAGTGCTGCTGACGGACGAGCGAGGCGTCAACCGCCTCCTATCGCTGCCACGCTGAACATGGCGGGAGAGGGTCAGCCCTCTCCCGTCCCTTTCTCGATCTTCAACGGCTTGAGTGCAGCCTTGATCCGGCCAAGGCGCACCGAGGCGACCGGGGGCGACAGCAGCCCGATGGCCACCGCCAGTGCATCGCCCAGGGTGAGATGCACCAGTCGGGACACCATGGGCGTGTAAAGCTCCGTATCTTCCTCGACCCTCGCCGAAAGCAGCAGCGTCGCCTCCTCCGCGAGCGGTGAGTCCGGGGCCGTGAGTGCGATGACGGTGGCGCCGCTCAGCCTGGCCTGCCGGGCCGAGGTGATGATCGCCCTGGTCCGACCGGTATGGGATACGCATAGGGCGACACTTTCCTCATCCATGGTCGCCGCCGCCATGGCCTGCATATGCGGATCGTCCCGCGCTACCACGCCGCGGCACACCCTGAAGAGCTTATGAGCCAAGTCGGCGGCGACCGTGGCGGAGGCGCCAAACCCCCAGATCTCGACGCGTTCCGCCCTTATCAGGGCAAGTGCAGCCTTCTCGATAGCCTCTCCGTCGAGGCTGTCCCGCGCCTCGGCCAAGGCGGCCATGGCACCGTCAAAGACAGCGGCGGCCGCACTCATCGGCCGCATATTGCCGTGGATCCGGCGGTGCAGATGGGGCTGCTGCCCCTCCTGCCGCGCCAGGGCTAAGCGCAGTTCGCCGAAACCCTCCAGCCCCAGGGACCGGCAGAAGCGAACTACCGTCGGCTCGGAAACACCCGCAGCGCGGGCGAGCATCGCGACCGTGCCCTCCATCGTTGCACGAGGATCGGCCGTGACGATTTCGGCGACACGGCGCTCGGACGGGCTTAGCCGGTCCATCGCCGCGACAATGCGATCCGAAACGATCACGTGCATGATGCGCTCTTGCACGCGCCCCTCCCATTTTTCGTCACGCTACGACCAATGGCGGGTGGGCAGGCAAGAGAAAACGGGAGCCTGACAGTCAGGGCTCGCTCAGCGTTGGGTGAAGCTCAGTGAAAACGGGCGATCAGGGCGTCGGCGGTGAGGCCGGCGCTCACGGCGGCTTCCTGCGCGGCTTGGCAATCGCTCATCGTGCGGTCGAGGGTCGACTGATAGCCTTCGACGCTGCCCTGCAGCCCCTGAACCACTTCCTTTAGATCCGACATGGCGCGCCGGAATTCCGCGACCGCCTCGGCCTGCTCGTTCATGGCGGTCTCGAGCCGACGCATCGCGAGGCGCAGCCGGTCCGAGGGCTGATGCGGGAAAGCGACGAGTTCGGAGCTATCGGCCATCGGGTCCTCACGCATTAAGCTGTCGGTAATAAGATGATTACCTAATACCTAATTTTTAGACAACGCCTCCTTAAAGGAAACCGGTCTTTTTCACCCGCCTGTGTAACTAGTTAATGAAAAACCGCCGGCAATCGCTCGCCGGGGGTTCGTCGTTAATCTTTTATAAAGGGCTTAGGTAGCCTGGCTGCGCGCCACCACCCGCGCCGTCGTCAGCGCGGGAGCGCCACCCCGCATGAGAGACGGCGCCGGCAGGCTGACCTTCTCCTTGGCGGGGATCGCGGCAATGAGGCTTACGGCAACAGCGGCCATATAAGGCACGGACTGCACAAGCAGCACGGCCGTCCAGAGGATGGCCTCCCAGGTGCCGCCCTTATGCACGATCGTGATGCCGATGGCCGCCGCCCAGAGCAGCGCCAGCAGCACCGCCTCCTCCCGCACCATCACCAGGCCGCGCAGAAGAGCGGGCGCATCGGCCATCTTCGGCGTGCGATGGAAGGCGGCGCGCTTGCGCCACAGGCCCTGCCACACGGCCTTGCCGATCGTATGCGTCAGCGACAGGCCGCCAAGCGCGGCACCGAGACGGTCGGTGAAGCCGCAGGAGACACGGGCCTTATAGAGGCTCATAAGCTGGAAGAGCTTGAAGGCGAAGAGGCCGAGGCTCGGCAGCATGAAGAGCCAGATGGGGAATTCGGTACTGACCGGGGCGAAGATCAGGCCGGCCGACCAGATCAGGCCCATCAGGACGAAGACGAGGCCCAGCGCATCGCCCAGCCAGGGCGCCCAGCCCATGACGAAGTGGAAGCGCTGCGCCAGCGTCAGGTCACGGCGGAGCGGGTTCAGCAGGCTCGCCGCATGGCCCTTCATGATCTGCACAGCGCCCATGGCCCAGCGATGGCGCTGCTTGCGATAGGCATCGAAATCGTCGGGCATGACGCCACGGCCCATGCTGTCGGGCACATAGACGGCCTCCCAGCCCTGCTTCATCAGGCGCAGGCCGAGCTCGCTATCCTCGCAGATGGTCCACTCGGCCCAGCCGCCCACGCCATCGAGCGCGCTGCGGCGGATGAGCGTCATGGTGCCATGCTGGATGATGGCGTTGCGTTCGTTCCGGGTGATCATGCCGGTGCGGAAGAAGCCGGCATATTCCCAGAACATGAGGCGCTTGAAGAGGCTCTCATTGCCGTCGCGATAGTCCTGCGGCGACTGGGTGAAGCCCACTTCCGGCTTGCTGAAGAAAGGCACCATGCGGCTCAGCCAGTCGCGATTGACCAGGTAGTCGCTGTCGATGACACCGATGATCTCGGCATCCGGCGCGGTCTGGGCGAGCGCGAAGTTCAGGGCACCGGCCTTGTAGCCAGGCCATTTGCCGAGATGGAAGAAGCGGAAGCGCGAACCCAGGCGCGCGCAATGCTCGGCCACCGGCTCCCACACGGCCGGGTCGGAAGTGTTGTTGTCGACGACCAGCACTTCGAGATTCTGATAGTCCAGCTCAGCTAGGGCGTTGAGGGTGAGCTTCACCATCTCCGGCGGCTCGTTGCAGATCGGCAGATGGATCGAGACCTTGGGCTGCGTCACGCCGGCAGGCGCGGCCAGCGCCGGGAAGCGGCGGCGGAAGACACGGCCATAGACGGTCTCAGCCAGTTCGAAACTGTCGGACAGCAGCACGGCGAGGAGCAGAAGCTGGCCCACAAGCAGGCCGACCCAGACGGCACCGGCACCAAAGGACAGGTAGGTGCCGCTCATCCGCAGGATGGAGAGCGTGATGCCCGTGATGAAGAGCTGCGCGAGAGCGGCCATCAGGATCTTGCCCGGCACGCGGATGTCGTGGCGGCGCGAGAGGAAGGCGTAGCTCGCGATCAGCGCGGCCAGCGTGGCGGCGGCGGCCCAGAACGGCCAAGCCGGGTTCTCCTCGACGGGGCCGGTCAGCGACCATTTCGGCGCACGGTCGAGGTCCATCATACCCCAGTGACCGGCGGCGCGGCCTTCGAAGGAGACCTTCCAGGGCTGGTCGAAGGCTTCCATGACGAAGTAGTCGATGTTGCGCTTCTGGGCCTCGATGAAGAAGCGGCGCATGAAGTCGGCCTGATTCACGATGCTGGCGCGGGCCGCACCGATGTCGCGGCCATCAGAGGGCCAGCCCACCTCGCCGACCACGATCGGCTTGTTGGGGAAGCGGGCGCGGACAGCGTCATACTTCTCGAGCGTGAAACGCAGCGCGTCGTCGACCGAGAGGCCTTCCCAGTAGGGCAGCAGGTGGATGGTGATATAGTCGACAGCCTGGCCGAGTTCGGGATGGTCAAGCCAGACATGCCAAGGCTCGGCCGTGGAGACGGGCTTATTCGTGCGGCCCTTCACGCTGCGAATATAGGAGATCATCTGCGCCGGCGTGACGTCGCCACGCAGCACGGCCTCGTTGCCGACCAGGATGCGGTCGACGTTCCGGTTGGCGTTGGCCGCGGCGACGAGGCGATCGAGCTCGGCGGCGTTCAGGTTCTGGCGCTTGTCGAGCCAGGAGCCGAGGGTGACCTTCAGGTTCGGGGCGTTCTGAGCGGCAAGGGCGGGGATATTCTCGAAGCCGTTATGCACGGCATAGGTGCGGATGCGCCCCGTCATCGGCCCGACGAGCCGGAGGTCTCCGGCGATCTCCTGAGCATTCGGCCATTTATCGGAGGAGTCCTCACCGCTCTGGCCGCGCTGGTAGGGCGCGAAGGCGAGGCCCCTCACCTTCCCTTCGAAATCCGGCAGCGCGGCCGGGCGGTTCAGCGCCCACCAGCCTGCGGCATGAAGGACGGCAACAGCAGCCAGGACCAGCAGCGTGGTGATGCGCGGCAGACCGGAAGCACGACCCGGCTGCCGGCTCATCAGCGGCGCGCCAGGCTGCGGGCGATCGACACGGGCGTTCATCGGTGGGAGTCCCCCATTCGGCACACGAGCGGCCCCTCGGGCATCATGCGTCACGCTGCAGACAACAGCCACGATGCGGCGGCGATAGGTAACCCTGGCGGCCATTTCGGGGCACGACTGCTCTAAATGTGGCAACTCGCCATAGTTGCATGATCGAGAGAGAGTTCAGCAGGGCGTGCAAAGGCGCAAGACGTCGCGTCAGACCTGCGCGAGTTTCGCCCTGGTTTCCTCATCGATCAGCTCTCGGATCGCGGCGAGCACCGGATGCGCGGCCGTATAGGCCTGGCCGTAGAGCAGGTTGAAGGCGTGGTCGAAGCTGGGTGCATTGGAGCCCTGGTTGTGCTGGAGAATGGTCTCGAGCTTGTCGAGGCCCTTGGCGATGCGCGCCTCGGGGCTCGAGGCGGCATCGTACTCATCCCAGAGAGACAGGATCTCGGCCCGCGGGCCTGCGGGCAGATCCTTCACCAAGATCGAGAGATCCTGGCGCTCCACGGCCGCCTTGCCCTTCGCCGCCGGATCGGTCGCCGGGATATCGCCATGCAGCGCCTCGCCCAGATCGTGGACGAGGCACATCTTCATGAGCTTGAGCATATCCAGGCCGGGGAACTCTTCGGCCAAGACCATCGCCATGAGGCAGAGCCGCCAACTATGCTCCGCCGTGCTTTCGCGCCGGCCGGTGCTCGTATGGGAGTTCCGGAGCACATCCTTGAGCTTCTCAGCCTCGCGGAGAAAATTCAGCGTCGCGCGCAGCGTTTCTTTGGCCATGGGCCAGAGGATGTCGTGCCGCGCCCGATGCCGGTCAAGATCAGTCCGCCCGCGCTCCCGAAATGCGGACAGCCTCCTGCCACATCGGTCTCTCGCGCTTCCCTCGCGCCACGGCCTCTTCGGGCGTGCTGTAGAGAATCTGGGCGCCGGCGGTGAGGAAGCGCTGCTGCACGGCGCTATCCTCGGCGACGGTTTTCAGCGCCTGGTTCAGCCGGGAGACGATGGCAGGCGGCGTGCCGGCGGGCATGACGAAGGCAGCCCAGGAGGTCACCACGAAATCCGGCATCCCCGCCTCGGCCATGGTCGGCACGTCCGGCAGTGAAGGCCAGCGGGTGGCGGAGGTGACGGCAAGCGCCCGCATACGCCCCTCCTGGATCACCGGGACATAGGAGGCGAGATTGTCGATGGCGAAGGTGACGTCGCCTGAGAGCATGGCCGGGATTGTCTGCGCCGCGCCGCGGAAGGGCACATGCGTCGCATCCAGCCCCAGACGGGAACGAAAAATCTCGCCCGAAAGATGCGGCGTCGTTCCCACGCCCGGCGAGCCGAAGGAGACGCCGCGCGGCCGCTCCCTCGCCCAGGCCACGAAATCCCGCAGCGTCTGAGCCTGCACATATTGGGTGGGCACGACCAGGACATTGGGCAGTTCCCAGGTCAGGCCCACGGCCACGAAGTCCCGGTCGATGTCCCAGGCCATGCGGCTATAAAGGTACTGGTTGATCGAGAAATGCCCGATCGTGGCTGAGCCGATCGTGTAGCCGTCGGGGGTGGATTTCGCCACCGCGTCCATCCCGATATTGCCGCCTGCACCCGGGCGATTCTCGATCACGAAGCTTTGGCCGAGCTTCTGCTGGAGTTGTTCGCATATGATGCGGGTGAGCACATCCGTCGAGCCGGCCGGCGGGTAAGGCACGATAACCCTAACCGTCCGGTTGGGCCAGCTGGGCTGCGCCAGGGCGGGCATGGCGAGCGGCGACAGGGCAATAAGTCCCGCGCCGAAGCGGCGGCGGCTGAGCATCGTCTTTTCCTCCCGAAGTATCGTTTGGCCATCAGCATGACCACTTCGCCACCCGCCGCCAAGATATTTGGATCGGCCGATTCGGCTGCTGGTGGACCTCTCCCGGCGAGGTCATTGCTGGCTTGAGGGCAGCCATGAGCGGCTATTGCTTGCTCAAACGCTCGTCTTGTGGTGCAAGCCCCCGGCATGAACGCCGCCGCCCCCGCGACCCATGCCCCGGTCCTCCACGACCGCATCCTCATCCTCGATTTCGGCAGCCAGGTGACGCAGCTGATCGCGCGCCGCCTGCGCGAGACCGGTGTCTATTGCGAGATCTGGCCCTTCACCGTGGATATGGAGCGCATCCGCGCCTTCCAGCCCAAGGGCATCATCCTGTCGGGCGGCCCCGCCAGCGTGACGGATGAGGGCTCGCCCCGGGCGCCGCAGGGCGTCTTCGACATGGGCCTGCCGATCATGGGCATCTGCTACGGCCAGCAGACCCTGGCAACCCAGCAGGGCGGTCTCGTCGAAGGCGGCCATGATCGCGAATTCGGCCGCGCCTTCATCGACGTGACGGGCGAATGCGCCATCACCAAAGGCGTCTGGGCGCCCGGCGCTCGCGAGGAAGTCTGGATGAGTCACGGCGACCGCATCACGCGGCTGCCGGAAGGCTTCCGCGTCGTGGCCTCCAGCCCCGGCGCTCCCTTCGCCATCATCGCCAATGACGAAAAGCACTTCTACGGCACGATGTTCCACCCCGAGGTGGTCCACACGCCCCATGGCGGCGCCCTGCTGAAGAACTTCACGCATCTCGTCTGCGGCTGCACCGGCGACTGGACGATGGGCGCCTTCCGCCAGGAAGAGATCGCCCGCATCCGCGCCAAGGTCGGCAGCGGCAAGGTGATCTGCGGCCTCTCCGGCGGTGTCGACAGCTCGGTGGCCGCGGTTCTGATCCATGAGGCGATCGGCGATCAGCTCACCTGCATCTATGTCGACCACGGTCTGATGCGCGCCGGCGAGAGCGAGCAGGTCGTTGCGACCTTCCGTGACCGTTTTAACATCAAGCTGATCCATCGTGATGCATCCGAGCTCTTCATGAGCCAGCTCAAGGGCGTCACGGACCCCGAGCAGAAGCGGAAGATCATCGGCCGCCTCTTCATTGAGGTGTTCGAGGAAGAGCAGGCGAAGCTCGGGGGCGCCGATTTCCTTGCCCAGGGCACGCTCTACCCTGACGTGATCGAGAGCGTCTCGGCCACCGGCGGTCCGTCGGTGACCATCAAGTCGCACCACAATGTCGGCGGGCTGCCCGCGCATATGCGCATGCAGCTCGTCGAGCCGCTGCGCGAGCTCTTCAAGGACGAGGTCCGCGCGCTCGGCCGTGAGCTGGGTATTCCCGAGGAGATCGTGGGCCGCCACCCCTTCCCCGGCCCTGGCCTCGCCATCCGCATCCCCGGCGACGTGACGCGGGAGAAGGCCGATCTGCTGCGGAAAGTCGACAGCATCTACCTGGAGGAAATCCGCAAGGCTGGCCTCTACGACAAGATCTGGCAGGCCTTCGCTGTGCTGCTGCCCGTCCGCACCGTGGGCGTGATGGGCGATGGCCGCACCTATGACCAGGCCTGCGCCCTCCGGGCCGTAACCTCGACCGACGGCATGACGGCCGATGTCTATCCCTTCGAGATGAGCTTCCTGAGCCAGGTCTCGAACCGGATCGTGAACGAGGTTCGCGGCATCAACCGTGTGACCTACGACATCACCAGCAAGCCGCCTGGCACGATTGAGTGGGAGTGACGGGAGCGTACTGTAGAGTAGAATAGGATAGAAACGGATACCAAAGCGAATCGCCCGTCATCGATACTAGTCGATAGACCATGCCATCTCCGAACCGGACGATCATCCCGCTAATTGCTCGCGTCATTGCCGATGGCGCGATAAATGCTGCCGTAACTTGGCGATGTCCTCGTCGGTACGTTTGGGGCTCCGTCATATCATGATTTACCTCCGATACCGCGCAGCGACCTCGCTCTTCGACAGATTCGGCGCCATCGCCAGGCGGGCCTGTTGCATCGTGATGAACTGTGCTTCGTCCGCCAGCGGCGGGATCGTGACCGTCTCCCTCTGATCAAAGCCGACTAGCGCCGCGTCGACCATGTCGCTGACCTCCATCAGGAAGCCATCCGGGAAGGAGTTGATGTCCCGGCCCGCCTTTTCCCAAAGCTCGGTGCGGGTCGCGCCGGGGAGCACGACCTGGACATGGACGCCCTTGTCCTTGAGCTGGGCCGCCATCGCTTGGCTGAGGTTGAGCAGGTAGGCCTTGGTGCCGCTATAGACGCCCTCGAACATCTCGGGCGCAAGCGCGAGCACGGAGGAGATATTGACAATCGCGCCGCCGCCTTGGGCGATAAGGGCTTTCGCCGCCGCTGCGGTGAGGCGTGTCGGTGCCGCCACGTTGAGGGCGATGATCCGCGACAGCTCTGGCGCGCCGTTCTCGAGGATACCGCCTTTCAACGACATGCCGGCATTGTTGACGAGCAGCGTCACGTCGCCGGCGGCGAGGCGCTGCTCAATCTTGGCGACGTCCCCTTCGAGGGTGAGATCGGCGGGAATCACTTCGATGGCCACGCCGGTTTTGCTGCGCAGCCCCTCGGCTAGGGTTGCCATGCGCGCACGGTCGCGTGCCACCAGGACGAGGTCGTATCCGCGTTTGGCGAGACGGTCGGCATAAACCGCGCCGATCCCGGCCGATGCCCCGGTGACGAGGGCGACGCCTGTGGAACTGGCCATGAATTCTCCTTTCGGCGGCTCGCTCAGGCCTTGATGAAGGCGAGTAGGTCAGGGTTGAGCACATCGGCATGGGTCGTCAGCATGCCGTGCGGGTAGCCCTTGTAGACCTTGAGCTCCCCGTGCTTCAGCAGCTTGATCGCGAGTTCGGCGGAAGCCGCGATCGGCACAACCTGATCGTCGTCGCCATGCATTACCAGCGACGGCACCTCGATCGCCTTCAGGTCCTCGGTGAAGTCGGTCTCGGAGAACACGGCGATGCAGTCGTAATGCGCCTTGGCGCCGCCGCTCATGCCCTGGCGCCACCAGTTCTGGACAGTCCCGGGCAGGACTTTCGCATCCGGCCGGTTGAAGCCGTAGAACGGGCCGCTCGCCACATCGAGGTAGAATTGCGCCCGGTTGGCGGCGAGCGCCGCGCGGAAGCCGTCGAACACCGAGATCGGCGTTCCGTCCGGGTTCTTGTCGGACTGCACCATGATTGGCGGTACCGCGCCGACCAGCACTGCCTTTGCCACGCGGCCCGGCTTGGCGCGGGCGACATAGCGCGCTGCCTCGCCGCCCCCGGTCGAGTGGCCGATGTGGACCGCGTCCCTGAGATCGAGATGGTCGGTGAGCGCCAGGACATCGGAGACGTACGTGTCCATGTCGTTGCCGGTATCGGTCTGGGTCGAGCGCCCGTGCCCGCGGCGGTCGTGCGCGATGACGCGATAGCCGTGCTCCAGGAAGAACAGCATCTGCGCGTCCCAGTCGTCCGCGCTGAGCGGCCAGCCATGATGGAAGACGATCGGCTGCGCCGTCTTCGGGCCCCAGTCCTTGAAGAAGATCTCGGTGCCGTCGGACAGTTTGAGGATGGGCATCGGCAATTCCTTTACCGGGTTTGAGTGATACGGGGGATCATCGCGAGCAACGTCACGCGAAGTGGTAATCCGAAAGGTCCACGCCGACGATAAGCGGCTCGGGCGCAGGGGTACCGTCGGGGTTGCGCGGATAGACCCGGAACCGGGAAGGCAGCACGATGCCCTCAACCGTTACAGGATCGAGCAGATAGCGGGCAGCCGCGTTGTTGCCCTGGATCTCGACCTCGTAGTCGTGGCGCCGGATCAGGCCGTCCGGACCGATATGGAAGGTCTGCTCCCGGCTGTGCGTGGCGATCGAGGCGGGGAAGGTCACGCGAAGCCGCCGCCAGGTTTCGCCTTGCTCGGACCAGGGCGCGATCTCTGTCGCGACGACGCCCGGCTGCGCCAGGATGAACGGTGAGGAGAGATAGGTCCACATCGTGTACCCCGCGAAATAGGCGAGCTGCGCCTCGCTCCAAGGGGTCTTCATGGCAAACCCGGCAAAGCTCTCGCGCGGCCGGGAAAGCCGCTCGATCACATCGCCGTCCGGCGTCTCGATCGTCACCTCGTCGGGGGTGTAGCGGGAGCGGTTAAGCGTGGGATGGAACGGCCCATGGGAAACCTCCTGCTGCCGGAGGTTCACCCGGACATCGGCATGGGTGAGCGTATCGGGCCTGCCCTTGAGATCCCAGAGGATGCCGAACTGATGGAGCTTGGCGGTGAGGGAGGAAAACCTCCGAAAGCGCTCGAGGCCGCCATGCGCCTCGATCACCTGCTGCTGAAGATCACCCATCCTTCGTCTCCTCAGGCGTCGAGAAAGGTTCGGCAGTGGGCGACGAAGGTCGCCGGGTACTGGAAGAGCGCGCCGTGGCCCGAGTCCGGGTAGAGGATGAGCTGGGCGTCGCGCATGGCCTTGAACATGGTATAGGCGTTGATGCTCGGGAACATCGTGTCGTCGCTGCCATGGACGATGAGGGTTGGCTGAGCGATGGCACGCAGCGTCGTTTCGCCCTCGTCCTTGGCGGCGCACCAGCCGATGATCGCCTTGGCCTGAGGCTCGCTGACATCGTCGCCGGTGTCCGGGTCACGGTCCTGCGTGCGGGCGGTGGCGCGCGCCACGAAAGCCCGGCCCGCGCGCTGGCTGTTCTCGGAGGGCGTGAAGAACAGGGGCAGGCGCACGTCCGGCGCGCCCGCGGCGAAGGCTTCGCCGACAACCGCCAGCAGATGCTCCTCGCCGCCGCGCGGCGCTGCGCCGGCAATGATGATCCGGCGGATCAGCGCCGGGTGCTCGACCGCAAGGACCTGGGCGAGCATGCCGCCCAGCGAGAAGCCGAGGAGATCGACCTGGGCCAGGCCGAGCGCCCGGATGAACGTCGCGGCGTCCGCAGCCATCTGCTCGACCGTGTCCGGCGTGGCGCCGGTGGAGGTGCCGATGCCGCGGTTGTTGAAGACGATCAGGGGTCGCGTCTCGGCCAGCGCGTTCACCACGGCCGGGTCCCAGGCGTCCATCGTTCCGGTGAAGTGCTGCATGAGGACCAGCGGCGTTCCGGTGGCGGGGCCGAGGCGCCGGTAGGCGTAGCGAATGCCGCCGGCGTCGAGATGCTCGGTCGTTGCGGTTTCAAGTGTCATGTGGCGTCCCAGCGTCGACGATGCGCCAGGTCGCTACCAGCGGCACGTCAGGGCTGACAGGACGCAGATGCCAGTATTTCGGCCATGGGCATGGCGGGGCGCGGCAGGAACAACTACCCTGGCTGCAGAGACAAACCTGCTGGAGACACCATGAAGATCGGGCTCGTCCTGTGTCCGGATTTCCACCCTATCTGCTTTGGAGCCGTGGCCGCGTTCGACGTGGCCAACAAGCACGCGGGAAAGAAGCTCTACGACGTGCACGTGCTCTCGGAGGAAGGCGGGCTGGTCGCGTCCACATCCGGCATGCAGGTGATGACGGAAGCGTTCGATACCGCGATCTACGACACGCTGATCGTCGCGTCCGGCATGGACGTTCCCACATCCTCGCCGGGACTGGTCCGGCTGCTTCGAGAGGCGGCGAGTGACGCGCGCCGTGTTGTGGCCATCTGCCTCGGCGCGTTCATCCTGGGGGACGCAGGGCTGCTGAACGGCCGGCGCGCGACGACGCACTGGCGCTACGCCAAGAGCTTGCAGGAGCGGTTTCCGAGCTGCACGGTCGATATGGACAAAATATACATCGCAGATGGCCCGATCTGGACGTCGGCGGGGATGACTGCGGGAATCGACCTGGTCGTCGGCCTGATCGAGCGCGATCATGGCGTCGAGGCGGCACGAACGGTCGCGAAGAGCATGGTGATGTACCACCGCCGTTCCGGCGGGCAGTCCCAGCACTCGACGCTGCTGGATCTTGGCACGAACGAGGACCGGGTCCAGCGGGCGCTCAACTTCGCCCGCCAGAATCTTACCCGCAACCTGAGCATCGACGACCTCGCCGAGGCCGCCGCCCTCAGTCCCCGCCAGTTCACGCGGCTGTTCCGGGCGGAGACCGGGACGACACCGGCCAAGGCGGTCGAAGCGCTCAGGGTCGAGGCGGCCAAGCTGATGCTGGAACAGAGCCGCCTGCCGATCGAAGTGATCGCCCGCGAGACCGGCTTCGCCAACCGGGAGCGCATGCGGCTCGCCTTCGTGCGGGTGCATGGCGAGGCTCCGAAGGCGATCCGCAACGAGGCCGGACCCCTGGCTGTGCTCTAGCCGGGGCCAGGCCCAAGGCGGCTCACCGCTTCGTCGGCGATCCGGTCACCGGGTCCAGGCGGAGCGAGTACAAGGCAACCGGCCATGCGATGCGCGACCGGCCGCCGTTGAAGGCGGCGACCCGGTCGAGCTGGGCCGCAGGCATCAGGAGCCGGCCGTCGCCGGTCAGAAACATCGCGTCCACCCAGTGGAGCCGGGGATCGCGCGCCAAGGTGACGATCGTGCCGTCAGGCGAGCGCTTGCGGATCGCACTGTCGCGAAGGTCCGAGAAGTAGAGGTTGCCGGCGGTATCCATCACGCTGCCGCCCATCGGTGGCAGGTCCGCGAAAGCCTCGACTGCCGCGGCCAGCGTGGCGGGTCCGACGTCGGCGCGGTCGAGCAGGCGTGTCGGCACGCGTGACCACGGTCCCTCGAGCGGCCCGTAATAGAGGTACTGTCCGTCGGGGCTCAGCTCCAGCGGGTCGGACTGGACCTTGAGCGGCTGGCCGTCGGGTCCGTTCAGGCGCCTGCCTGCGACGATGATCGGGCGGTCGGCACGCGCGACCGTCGAGGGATGCCCATCGAGCACCCGGCGGGTTGCGCCCGTCGCCAGGTCCAGGACAATGAGTCCCGGGTTGCCGGCGTCGGTCAGGTAGGCGTGCGCGCCGTTGAACCGGATGTCGTCCACGTAAGAGCCGCCTCGCGCGACCTCCGGCGGCAGCGGGATGACGCGCACGACCTTGTCGGAGGCAAGATCGATGGCAACGAGCTTGGCCGCGTTCGGCAGGGGATCGCCGCCAAACGTGGGCGATCCCGTGTCGACCGCCCAGAGCGTGCCGTCGGGCCCTTGATGCAGCGCATTGATGTTGACGAACTTTCGCGACGGATCATCGCCTGGCCGCCAGGAATTCCACCCGGCATCGGGATAGGGCTCGAGCCTTGTGCCCGCTATCCGCGCGAGCTGCGGCCCCGTGCCGCCTGCCCAGCGGGGTCCCGACACGAAGATGCGGCGTTCATCCTCGACGACGGCGTTCCAGACCATCTGATCCGTTGTGGCTTCGGTGACGATCTCCGGACCGTTCCGCGGCTTGGCGCCTGCGGCCGCAGCCTTCTGGAATAGCCCGACGGCGATCACCGGGGCAAGCAAGGCGGCGACCGTCAGGCCGAGCTTGATGGGGGAGCGCATGGTTCTTGCCAACCTTATCAGCGGGTCATGAAGTTGCAGCCGCTGGCCAGCCGGCGAGCACGATCTTGCCCTTGGCGCGGCCGCTCTCGATGAGGGCGTGGGCGCGGCGCAGGTTTTCGGCCGAGATGGTGCCGAAGACCTCGGCGAGGGTGGTCTTCAGCGTTCCGGCATCGACCAGCCGCGACACCTCGTTGAGCAGCACGCCCTGCTCTGCGATGTCCGCGGTGGCGAACATCGAGCGCGTGAACATGAACTCCCAATGCGTCGACACGCTCTTGGCCTTGAACGGCGATACGTCGAGCGATGCAGGATCGTCGATCAGGGCAAAGCGGCCCTGCGGCGCGATGAGCTCGGCGATTTCGCCAAGGTGCTGGTCGGTGTTGGTAGTCGAAAAGACGAAAGCGGGCCGGCCGACCCCCAGCCGCTCGATCTCCGCCGAGAGCGGCTTTGTGTGGTCGATCACGTGATGCGCGCCGAGCCCGCGGCTCCATTCGGCCGTCTCGGGCCGCGAAGCCGTGGTGATGACCGTCAGGTCGGTGAGCTTGCGGGCGAGCTGCGTCGTGATCGATCCGACGCCGCCGGCGCCGCCGATGATGAGGAGAGCGTTCGCCGCACCCGGCACGGGCTTTCGGACGTCGAGCCGGTCGAACAAGGTCTCCCAGGCGGTGATGGCGGTCAGCGGCAGTGCCGCGGCCTCCGCGAAGCTGAGCGAGGCGGGCTTTCGACCGACGATCCGTTCGTCAACCAGGTGGAATTCGGCGTTCGTCCCCGGCCGACCGAGCGCACCGGCGTAGAAGACGGTGTCACCCTTCGCGAACAGGGCCGCCTCAGGCCCGACCGCCTCGACCGTGCCGGCGGCGTCCCAGCCGAGCACCTTCCAGGACCCCGGTTCAGCCGGAGGCCGCATCCTCATCTTCGTGTCGACCGGATTCACGGATACGGCGTCGATCCGCACCAGGATATCCCGGCCCGTGGGTTCCGGTTTCGGCAGATCGACATCCTCGAGGGAAGCCGGATCGCCGACCGGAAGCGAGGAACGGAAGCCGATAGCTTTCATGATCTTATCACCTCGAGAGTAAATGGCGCTCACGTGCTTCGGACCTATCAAGCCAGGGCGCGCGCCGACAGGACGTAAATGCCATCATTACGGCCATGATGAATCTCCCGCTGTGCCGACGCAGTGAGCCGGCGCCCGTGGCTAGCTGAGGCGGATGTTCGAGAGATCGATGGAGACGACGAGCGGGTCGGTGCTGAAGCTGCCGTCGGGCTGGCGAGCATAGATCCGGCGCTTCGTCGGTAATTTGATCCCGGACACTTCGGTATACTCCTCGATGAGGTGCGCGCCGGGCGTGTTGCCGGAAATCTCGACATCATAATCGTGGCGCTTCAGCAATCCCTCACCATCGAGATAGAGCGTCTGGACGGTGCTGTGGGTCGCGATTCCTGCGGGAAATCGCACAGCGAGACGGCGCCAGTCGCCGCCTTGGGTCGGCCAGGGCTCCAGTTCCTCGCTTTCGACGCCGGGCCAGGCGAGCAGGAAGGGTATGTTGAGATATGTCCACATCGCGCAGCCGGCGAAATAGGCGAGCTGGAGCTCGGTCCATGGCGTTTGCAGCGTATGGCCAGCAAAGCTCGCACGCGGTTCGACCAGTTCTTCCAGCGGGGTGCCGTCGCGGTTCTCGATCACCACGCGGCCCGGAGTGAAGCGGGAGCGTCGATCCCCGGCACCGAAGGGTGCATGCGACGCCCATTCCTCCTTGAGGCCTACTGTCACAGTGGCGCGCGCGAGTGTCTCAGGGTGACCCTTGAGCGTCCACAGAGCACCGCCCTGGACTAGATCGGCGGAGAGTTGGTTGAACTGCTGCCAGCGATCGAGACCGCCATGAGCCTGGATTACGAGATCCTTGAGTTGCGTCATCGATGCGCTCCAGCGAAATCAAGCACGCGCGAGATTGCGGGTCTTGATTCGCGAGAAGCTAGAAGCGCTGGCGGGCCAGACGAACGTCTTTGATGCCTTGTTTCCGGTCATGGCATCCGTGCTGGTCGGGAAGCGGGTTGGATCGTCTCGCTTCCACACCGCGATGCCGAGCTTCTTGATCTTGTCAGCGAGGATGTCTTCAATGTCAGCTCCGGGAAATGCATCGCCCCCTTCGGTACGATCTCCAGCATCTCGTTGTTGCCCTGCGTGCCGGCGAGCTTAATGAAAGTACCCGCCGGCAAACTATGTTTTGGAGCCGGTTGCGAATCTCGCGTCGACGGTGGAAGTCTGCCACAGACCCTGTCGGTACTTTTTCCGCTCGTGGCGAAGTGGCGGCCAGCCGTCGCAAAGCGGTCCTCAGAGGCAACCATCCTCGATAGATGCCGAAGAAATATATTCGAATATATGGCGACAGGTCGCCTGCTATTCCTTGGCGGCGATGAACTGAGGTGCGTAGTGGCGGACATTGTCCACCGTCCATTGCAGTTGCCGTCGCAGCAGCTCGGCCGCCTCTTCGCCACGCCGTGCCAGCGCCGCGTCCTTGATGGCGGCATGTTCGGTAAGACGCCCCGGTCCCTGCGGCCGGTGGCGTTGTGACAGAAGCCGGTAGCGCTCCATATGGTCATAGAGCAGGCCACGCATATGCAGCAGCCAGCGTGATCGACAGGCGGCCACCAATGCGTGGTGGAAATCCCGGTGCAGAGTCACCCATTCGTTGAACCGCTCAATCCGCTCCGCTCGCGGCAGAGATTCGATCTGGGACAGGCGATGGAAAGCTACTACCACCCCCTCCTCCCAGGCCGCGTCGCCCTGCTCGACCGAGGAGACGATCGCCCGCTGCTCGAATTCGATGAGCAGGGTCGAGACGTCCTGCAGATCTTCTTCCGAGACCGGCGCGACACGGAAGCCGCGGTTGGCATCGACCTCCACCATCCCCACCGAGGCCAGATGCGACAGCGCCTCGCGCAAGGTGCCGATGCCGGCATCATAGGCGCTTTGCAACTCAGAGAAGCGCAGCCGCGATCCCGGCGCGTAATGGCCATCGAGGATATCAGCCTGCAGCCGAGCGAGCACGGTCTGGCTGATCAGAACGGGGGTGGCGGTCCTCGATGCGGCCCTGGCGGCCATGGCGAGCAACTCCTGGGACGGATGGACTCTGACGCCCACCGCCTCAAGGCTGGCCGGGGGACGGACTGGGCGGCGTCGGCGACTTGACCGAATGCCACGCGAAAAGCTGCGGCATCGGATGGTGCCGATAGATCGCCGTATAGGTCATTCGCGTGGCGATGACACCCCGTGCTGCTTCCTCCGGCCCCGCACCAGTCCGCTCGATCGTCACCGCGGCCTCGCCGAAAACGAAGGTGAAGCCGCCCTCTTGCCGCGCCTCCCGCGTCAAAGCGCGATATTCGCGGTATCGCCGCGTGCCGTTTCTCAACTGACCGAGGAAGGCGCCCTTGTCCTCGACGGTGCCGTTGGAATGGACATGGCGCAGCTCCTCGGCCGTCAGCCGGTCGAGCGTGCCCAGGTCGTTCGCCTCGAGCGCGCGGAAGCGCCTATCTTCCAGCGCCAGAATGGAGGTGGCATCGGGGCTCGACATGACGCTCGCTCCTTCCCGGCCGGCAGTTGCAGGCGGTGCATCTCCAGGAAGGCTTGGGAGCGCGGCAGACCCCAGACATCGCGCGGCAGCCCGACCCAGACCTTGGGCCGTTGCGGCCGCTCCCGGTGCCACGGGCGTGGATCCCAGAAACCCAGCGCCTCGTCGGTCATGCAGTCGAGATCATAGAACAGTTCGATGGCATTCCCCTCGGGATCTCGGTGATAGACCGCCACATTATGGCCGGGCCCATGGCGCACCGGCCCCCATAGCACCGGCACCTTCTGCCCGCCCAGAATGTCGCAGGCGCGGTGCATATGCGCCGCGTCGCGCAGCTCGAAGGCCATATGATCCATGCGCGCATCGGGTTGAAACCCATATCTTCGTAAAGGAAAGGGTTGGTCGTCAGCAGGCCGACCATGCCCAGCAGCAGCGTGTAGCCGTCGGGCGTCGCGCGGGCCACCGCTTCGCCGCCGATATTGCCGCCCGCACCGCCGCGGTTCTCTACCACCATCGGCTGGCGCAGCGGTTCGGCGATGGCATCGGCCAGGATGAGAGCGGCGACGTCAGTGGCACCGCCAGGGACGAAGGGCACGATCAGCCGGATAGGACGATTGGGCAACCAATCCGCCGCGATGGCGACCATCGGCATGGATAGCGCCGGCAAACCACCCGCTGCCATCAACAGGGAACGACGTGTTGTCACGGACTTCTCTCCTTTAGATTTTTCTTGCCGCAGCGCCTAGGACCATCCCCCTGCCGCGGTGTTTTGGGTCTAGATAGGGTCAGGCCTCCGCCGGCCGGCTGGCCGTAGACAGGTCCTCCAGCACGGCCGGCAGAACGCCGCCGCGGCGCAGATCGGCGACCTCCTCGGCGGTCTCCAGCCGGCAGGTGAGCCATGCGGTGACTATCGTCCCGTCCCGCTTACGGAACCGTGCCTGTAGCCGTCCCTCCGGCCGCAGCACCGCTTGCAGATCCAACCGGTAGATGGTCTGGAACCCTTCCAGCCCCAGCGTGGCGGCCCCTTCACCCGGCGCGAATTGCAGCGGCAGCACGCCCAGCGCGACCAGGTTACTGCGATGGATGCGCTCGAAACTCTCGGCGAATACTGCGGCGACCCCCAGGATGCGCGTGCCCTTGGCGGCCCAGTCCCGCGCCGAACCGGCGCCATAATTCCGCCCGGCCAGGATCACCATGGGGCGCCCTTCCCGCTTGAGCCGTTCGGAGGCCGCGTGAATGGTCATTACCGGACCATCTGGCGAGAGGCCGCGTCACACCGCCCTCATGACCAGGTGTGAGTCGATTGCGCAGTCGCAGATTGGCAAAGGTCCCGCGCGCCATCACATCATGATTCACACGGCGGGCGCTGTAGGATTGAAGCGCATTGGCTTCGACACCCTGGGCGAGGAGCCACTCACCAGCCTTGGAGGCGGCCGGGATGCGTGAGATCGGCGAGATATGGTCAGTCGTAATGTCGTCACCCAGGAATGCCAGGATGCGCGCGCCTTCTACCGATCCGGCCAGCAGAGGCTCGCCGATCTCGCCGCGGGCAAAAGGCGGCGGCCGGATGAACTGGCTCCCTGGTTCCCAGGCGAAGCGGGCGCCCGTCGGAGCCCAGATGGCGCGCCAAGCCTCCGGCACATCGAAGGCCGTGTCGGCTCGGGCGGAATAGAGCGCCGGCGTCAGCACCGCGCCCGCGGCAGCTACAGCGGCCTCGTCCGGCCAGAGCTCGGCTAGCATCACCGGCCGGCCCTCCGCATCGGTTCCGACCGGCTCCCGCGTGAGGTCTCGCAGCATGGTGCCGGCCAGCGCATAGGCAACGACCAGCGGCGGCGAGGCCAGATAGGCGGCGCGGCACAGCGGGTGGATCCGCCCCTCGAAATTGCGATTGCCCGCACATTGCCGATGCCGAAATTATCGCGGCATGGCGGGGCGTATCAGTCTCGACCGATTTCGCGATCTAGGTCCGCGACGGGGGGATTTCGTGGCCCTCACTCGCCGCAGCGAAATCCCCCCTACAGCCTCATGAAGCCCCACTAGCCCGTCGAAATTCGTCGGAGCTCTCGTCCAAAAAGACATAAAGAGCCGTGATCTTGCCGTCCCGGACGGTGATGACGTCCCAGCCGGTATATTCAGGGCTTTCGCCCCGCGGGCCCGAGCCCCATGCCAGCCGCCCCGCGTCATGCAGCACCTGCGACCTGCCCTGCGGCGTGTAGACGTAATGCGGGTGCGTCGCCCTCAGCTCGCCGGCGAATTTGCTGATCGCATCGCGTCCGACGATGGCGCCCGGCGGGGCATAGAGAATCCCATCCTCCGCCCAGAGTTCCCCGACCGCAGCATGGCGCCGCTGGTCGTCACCTTCGCCGAAGACCTCCTGAAGGTTCCGGTCGAGCAACTCACGGATGCGCTCCGCGGATTCCTTGGACTGTATCATGGCCTGCTTCCTTAATGGGCGCGGAAACCCCAGCGGCGGTGCGCCGCCAAGGCTCCAGCCGCCAGTTGAAACCTCAGATCTGGGTCAACCCGCCATCGGCGAACAGTTCGGCGCCGTTGATGAAGCTCGCATCGTCGGACGCCAGGAACAGCACGGCCTCGGCGATCTCTTCCGGCTTACCCACTCGACCGGCCGGGATCTGGGTCGCGAGAAAGTCCTTGATGCCCTGCGCCTGCTCTCCGCCGCCGAATACGTCGTTCAGTCCGGTCGTCTCGATCGGCCCTGGGCTCACGGCGTTCACCCGGATATGGCGATCCTTGAGGTCAAGGATCCAGCTCCGCGCCAGATTGCGCACCGCGGCCTTGCTCGCCCCGTAGACACTGAACGCGGCCGTTCCCGACACGCCAGCGGTGGAACCAGTCATAACGATCGAAGCCCCGTCCTTCAGCAGCGGGAGTGCTTCTGCACGGTGAAGATCGTGCCCTTCACGTTGGTGTCGAACGTCCGCTGATAGGCTCCTCGGTAATGGCGCCGAGCGGCAGCATGTCGCCGCCGCCCGCATTGGCGAAGAGCACGTCGATTTGCGCATGCTTCTGCTGAACGGTGTCATAGAGCCGGTCGATATCGGCGAGCTTCGACATGTCGCCGCGCACCGCCGTGACACGGCCGCCGATCTGCTTGATGGCCGCATCCAGCGCCTCCTGCCGACGGCCTGTGATGAACACGAAAGCGCCTTCGGCCGAGAAGGCTTTTGCCGTAGCAAGGCCGATGCCGCTCGACCCGCCCGTAACCACCACGACCTTATTGTTGAACCTGTTCGTCATCGTCTTTCTCCTTTGAAGCGTCGGCGGAGCCCGCCGGTGCCTCGATAGATGCAGGGAGAACGATGAAGCTTGTAGCGAGCGAATTTCGCACCTAGCGTTCTACTGGAGGAACGCTGATGCGGATCGATCTGAACGACTACGCCTATTTCGCGGAGGTCGTGGCGCGGGGCGGCTTCGCGGCCGCCGGCCGGGCCCTGCGCGAGCCGAAATCGAAGCTCAGCAGAAGGATCGCTGCCCTTGAGGAGCGACTGGGCCTGCGGCTGATAGAAAGGTCGAGCCGGCGGTTCCGCGTGACCGACACGGGCCTAGCTTTCTATGAGCGATGCCGCGCCATGATGACAGAAGCGGAACAGGCGGAAGCGCTCGTCGCCCGGGCGCAGGCCGAGCCCCATGGCCGCATCCGCTTCAGTTGCCCCACGGGCATGGTGGCCCCCATCAGCGGCCTGATCTCTTCTTTCCTGACCCGCTTTCCCAAAGTGCGGCTTCAGCTCGTGGCGACCGACAGGGCCGTGGACCTGATCGAGGAGCGCATAGACCTGGCATTGCGGGTGCGCAGCAGCCTGAATTCAGATGCAGCGCTGACCATGCGTTCGCTCGGTCTATCGACCCGCATCCTCGTCGCCAGCCCCCACCTTGCCGGCCAAGTAGGTGACGTCGCTCAACTCGCGGCCTTGCCGGCGCTCGCGACCAGCGACGTTGCCGACGATGTCGAATGGCATCTGGAGACGGAAGATGGGCGCAAGGAGATCATCCGCATCCAGCCGCGCCTGGGCTGCGAGGATATGGCGACCGTGCGCGACGCGGCCATCAATGGCCTCGGCATCGCGATCTTGCCCGATCATGTCTGCCGTGAGGCGCTGGAAGCAGGGCAACTCGTGCGCGTGCTTCCAGCCTGGCGCGGGGTGCGAGGGATTGTACTTCTCGTCTTCACGACGAGGCGCGGCCTCCCGCCCGCCGTCCGCGCGCTGATCGATCATCTCGCTGCGGGCTTTTCGCGCGATGATCTCGGCGGACGGCGGTAAAGCCTCTGATCAAGGCGCGGCGCCGGCCACGATCTCGGCGGCGAAAGCCCGATAGGAATGCAGCGGGCGGCCCAGAATTGCGGTCAGGCGCTCGACGTCGCCATCGGCCGGGATCATGCCGTCGCTGACATAGCGCTCGGCCATGAGGCGCATCTCATAGGCCGTCCATTTCGGCATGAAGCTGGCCATATTCTGTTCGAAGCCGCTCGTATCGTCGCCGCCATAGATGATCTTGCGGCCAAGGATTTCCGACCAGATTTCGGCAATCCGCGGCCCCGTCAGCGTATCGGGCCCGACCAGGTTGATGGTTTCGACCGGAAGCTTGCCGGGTGCCTGATCACGCCGGATCAGTTCGATTGCCGCAACCTCGGCAATATCGCGGGCATCGACCATCGCCACGCCCTTACTGCCGATCGGCATCGGATAGACGCCATGGTTGAGGATCACGTCCTTGATCATCAACTCATTGTCGATGAAATAGCTCGGCCGGAGAATGGTGGCGCTGAAGCCCATCTGCTGGAGCATGCGCTCCGCGCCCGACTTCACCGCGAAATGCGGCACGTTCACAGCCCCTTCCGCATCGAAGACGGACTGATAGACGACCCGCTCCACGCCCGCCTCCCGGGCAATATTGAGCGTGATGATCGCCTGGGTGAATTCATCGCCGGTCACAGCATTGAGCAGAAAAAGGGTGCGCACGCCGCTGAAAGCGCGACGCAGGGCATCGATATCCAGCAGATCTCCTTGAGCGACTTCGACATCGGCGGGAAACTCTGCCTTCGAGGGATCTCGGGTGAGCACGCGGAGCTTAGCGCCGCGCTGGACAAGGTGCTCGACGACATGGCGGCCGACACGGCCAGTGGCGCCTGTAACGAGGATGGTCATGGTGAAAACTCCGCATTGGGGTTTGGTGATGTCCCCAAATTAGTGATCCACTCCTGACCCGATAGACGGCATATTTGGACAGTCCGTCTCATCAATGGAACACCATGGATCTCCTCGCCCTTGCCGATTTCAGCCTCGTCGCCCGACATGGCGGGTTCGGTAAAGCCGCCCGCGCGGCAGGCCGCCCAAAGGCAACACTCTCCCGGCGGGTGGCTGAACTGGAGATGCAACTCGACCTGCGCCTCTTCGAGCGAGGCGCCCGCACGCTGAAGCTGACAGAAGAAGGCCGAGCCTTATTCGAGAGAACGGCCGCGCTGCTGACCGAACTCGATGAAACGGCAAAGGCTATCTCTTTGGGTGGGCATAGTCCCAAAGGGCGATTAAGGATCAGCGCGCCGCTCCTCTTCTCCCAGACGGCGATGGGAAAAATCGCGGCAGGCTTTGTATTGAAATACCCGCAGGTTCAGTTGGAGATCACCACGGAAGATCGACCGGTCGACATGGTCGAAGAGGCCTACGACCTCGTCATACGCGTCAATCCGCCGCCGGATGAGAGCCTTATTGGTCGCGCTTTCCTGCATGATCGACTGGTCGTCGTCGCAAGCCCCGATTTGCAGCGCCCTGTCGGAAGCGAGGCGGTGCCTGCCGTGATCCGCGGGTCAGTGGTCCGAACGGAATTCTGGGAGGTCGAGACGCCAGCCGGCAAGCTCCGCCTGACGGCAAAGCCGGTTCTCAGCCTCTCTTCTTTCATCATGGTCCGCGACGCCGTACGCACAGGGATCGGCGCGGCTTGCCTACCTTTGTCGCTGGCCAGCGCTGATCTTTCCCGCGGCAGGCTGGTCAGTTGGGGCGAGGTGGCGGGATTTGAGACGGCTCTCTGGGCACTCTACCCGACGCGGCGACTGCTCAACGCCCGCGTCTCGGCCTTCCTTGAATATCTGAAAGCCGTTTTCCCGCAGGGTGCGCCGGAAGAACTTGCCACCTACCTGGAATAGTAAGGAAAAAACGAAGATGCGAGCCTCTCCACCTCACGATGGCGAAGCGTTCTGCATAAGACTTGGAGGAGATGGAGGGCCGAAGTGCAATGACACGGCCGCTTTTTGCCGCTTCACCGAAATGGCTCTTCGACCGCTAAGCCGAAAGCACGGCACTCGAACAGTTCGAGCACCGCGCTTTCAACCTGACCCTCAGCCATCGAGCGCCCGCGAAAGCGGGCCCTCGCTCAGGCCGGCTGCTTGGTCAACAGGCCCTGGCGAACTAGTTCTTCGGCGATCTGAACGGCGTTCAGTGCCGCGCCCTTACGCAGATTGTCCGAGACGCACCAGAAAGCCAGGCCGTTTGGTACCGTCGGGTCCTGCCGAAGACGCGAGACATAAACCGCATCTTCGCCCGCCGCTTCGACCTGCGTGATATAGCCACCATCCTCGCGCTTATCGTGCACGATGATGCCCGGGGCATCACGCAGCGCATTGCGGGCCTGCTCGACGGTGATCGGGCGCTCGAACTCCACATGCACAGCTTCGCCATGCGCGATGAAGACGGGCACGCGGACAGCGGTGGCGATGACGGCGATATCGGGGTCCAGGATCTTCCGCGTCTCGACGGTCATCTTCCACTCTTCCTTGGTGGCGCCGTCATCCATGAACTTGTCGATATGCGGGATGCAGTTGAAGGCGATGGGCTTCGTGAACTGCTCCGGCAGTGCGGGATCGTTGACGAAAGTGCCGCGCGTCTGCGTGAAGAGCTCGTCCATCGCCTCCTTGCCCGCGCCAGAGACGGACTGGTAGGTCGAGACGACGACGCGCTTGATCTTGGCCAGCTTATGCAGCGGCTTCAGCGCGACGACCATCTGGATGGTCGAGCAGTTCGGATTGGCGATGATGTTCCGCTTCCTGAACTTCTCCAGGTGATGCGGGTTCACCTCGGGCACCACCAGCGGCACGTCCGGGTCCATCCGGAACTGGCTGGTATTGTCGATCACGACGCAGCCCTGAGCCGCCGCACGCGGGGCGTGAACGGCCGAAACCGAAGCGCCCGGGGAAAAAAGGCCGATATCGACGCCCGTGAAGTCGAACTTCTCGAGGTTATGAACCTTGAGAACCTGCTTCTCGCCGAAGGAAACCTCCTGCCCCGCCGAACGACCGGAAGCGACGGCAAAGACCTCGCTCGCGGGAAACTGGCGTTCGGCCAGGGTTTTGAGCATCTCACGCCCCACATTGCCAGTGGCGCCGACGACCGCGACCCGGTAGCCCATGAGAGATTTTCCTTCGTATTGAGATGCAAAACGGACGCAAAATTGCGCGGTCGCGGGTGAACCGCAACCGCGCAGTCTGCATACCCGCCTACTCAGGCGCGCCGGATCGCCGCCAGGAAGCCACCGGACTGCGACCGAAGGGTCTCCGCCTGAGAAGAAAGGCTATCGGAGGCGGAACCAAGCGTGCCGACGGCACGACCGGTCTCCTCCGCCACGCGCTTCACCTCGCCGATACGGCCCGAGACGGTACCCGTGCTCTCGGCCACCTGCGCGGCAGAACGGGCGATTTCCTGGGTCGTCGCCCCCTGCTCTTCCACGGCCGCCGCAATGGCGGTCGCGATGTCGCTGGTGCGTTCGACAGTCTGGGCGATGGCCTGGATGGCGCCCACGGCCTGCTGCGTGCTGGACTGCATTTGGCTGATCTGGGCACCGATCTCCTCGGTGGCCTTCGCGGTCTGCGCGGCCAGGTTCTTCACCTCCGAGGCCACGACGGCAAAGCCCTTGCCGGCCTCGCCAGCCCTCGCGGCCTCGATCGTCGCATTGAGCGCCAGGAGGTTGGTCTGCCCCGCGATATCGCCGATCAGGCGCACCACCTCGCCGATCCGGCTCGCGCCTTCGGAAAGGCTGCGAACCGTACCGTCGGTCGCCTGCGCCTCCGACACTGCCCGAGCCGCCACATCGGCCGCCTCAGCCACGCGACGGCTGATCTCGGCGATGGAGGACGCCATCTCCTCCGCCGCCGCGGCAACCGCCTGAACTTCCCGGTTGGCATGGCCGGCGGCCTCGGCAACCGCCCCGACCTCCTGCCCGGTCTGCTCGGCAGCAACCGCCAGGCGGCGCGTCTCCGCCTGCATTTCCGAGGCACGGGCGGCCAGGCTCTCGACGACGCCGCCCACATCCTTCTCAAAAGTATCGGCCAGGCGAACCTGCTCGGTCACCACATTCAGGACAAGCATGGGCCCGATGTAGTTTCCTTGCGCATCGCGGATCGCCGAGAAAGAAAGCTCCAGCGTCTCGTTGCCCAACTTCGTAGCAGTGCGATGGGGTAGATTGCCCGGATTTCCAAGAAGCTCGCGCTGCTCCTCAGGGTCATGATGGAAGGTCGCCATGCTCTGCCCCAGCACCCGCTCGGCGCCTTCCGGCAGATGCTCGGCCACGGCGCCGATCACCGACAGCGTCTTGGCGTTGGCATAGGTAACTTCGAGATTCTTCGTCGGGTCCGCGGTCATCACACCGATGGGCAGTTGCTCCAACATCTGGCTCATGGCGAAGGCCCGATTGACGGTCAGGCGCAGCGTCTCGACCTGCTTCGCGATGACGCCGATCTCGTCGCCACGGTCCTGGTCCGGCACTGCGGCATGCGCTTGGCCGACCGCGATCTGCTCTACGCTATTCGTCAGGCGGTGCAGCGGCCGAGTGATGCTGCGGCTGATGAGCCAGGCGGAGATCAGGGAGAGGAAAGCCGCCGTGGCGCCGCCCAGCAGCAGGAAAGTCTGCGCCTGGGAGACGGCGACTTCCGTGCGGTTGCGCGCGGCAGCCACCATCTGGCCGCTCTTGGCTTCGGTGGCCGACATCATCTGCCACAGCCGCTCGCGCTGAGGTTTCAGCACCTCGCGCGCCGTCTTCAGCATGGCGTTATTGGCCTCCAGCACCTCGCTGGCGGAACTCGCCAGACGCTCGCCAAGGCTGACCATCTTGGTCATTTCCTGGCGCAACATCTCGCTGCCCGCCCCCTGCGCAACGCCCCGGCCATGCACGCGCTGCTGCGCGATCGCCCGGCGAACACGCGAGATCTGCTGGGCATCGGCCGTGGCCAGGAAGCGCTGCGTGGAGAGGCGAAGCTCATTGACCGCCGTGGTGAAGGAATTCAGGCGGAACCGCGCTTCATCCGCTTCGCCCTGATCCCTGGTCTCGAAGGTGAGGTTATTGTTCACCGAGTCCAGCGACTGGTCGAAATCCACGAAGAGCTTGTAGAATGTGTTGTCGCGCGCTTCCAAAAGCCGCTTGCGCTGCTCCGCCATGGAGTCCAGCGCAGTCTGGATATCGCCGATCGCCGGTTTCAGGCTCTCGATGAGGCCCAGTTGCTCGGCATCCGAGGCAATCGCAGCACCGTCGATCTGGGACCGTGCCTCGCCGATGTTTCTCTTCGCGATGGCCATCAGCTCCTCAATCTCTTTCGAGGTCTGAGCGAGCATCAGGCCGTTTTCAGTGACTTCCAGCTGCTCCAGATGGCGTTCGGCGGCGCTTAGCCGGCGTTCTGCATCGATGATGACGCCCATGTCGGATTGGGCGGCGGTCATCGCCTCCATTTCTTCCCGGACGACGAAGGTCAACCCCATCAGGACAAGCAAAGTCATCGTCGCCGAAAGTCCGAGACGCTTGCCGACAGAGAGGCGAGTGAAAAGTGACATTTAAGGTCCTCGCGTTCTTTGCCGCGAGGGTCACATCATTGCCTTAACGTCCGGTGAATACCTCGCTCACTTTCCTGGAGAAATGAGCGAGGCAGTCCAAGCTCAAACGGAAACTGAACCTTCGCGGCGCAGTTCCTGCGTCAGCACCTCGAGAGCCTGATCGACGCGGTTGAACATCTCCTTAATCTCCCCCTCGCTGATGATCAGCGGCGGCGAGAAGGCGATGCTGTCATTGGGCGCGATACGGATGAAGACGCCACGCTCCTGCGCATGCTTCATCAGGCGCGGCGCGACCTTGAGCGCCGGGTCGAAGTTCTTCTTCGCCGCCTTGTCCTGCACCAGTTCGAAGGCGCCGATCAGCCCAGTCCCGCGCACTTCGCCGACCAACGGATGGTCGGTATAGCGCGCGCGCAACTCGCGCTGCATGACAGCGCCGAGGCGGGCCGAGAGGCTACCGATATCCATCTCGTCGTAAATTTTCAGCGTCTCGAGTGCGACGGCAGCGGCCGCCGGATGGCCCGAATAGGTGAAGCCATGGCCCCAGGTGCCGATGGTATGGCTGCCTTCCGCCAAGCCCTGATAGACCTTCTCATTGATCATCACAGCACTGATCGGGAGATACGCGGAGGAGAGCGCCTTGGCGCAGGTCAAGATATCCGGCTCGATGCCCAGCGTCTGGCTGCCCCAGTAGCTGCCGGTGCGGCCGAAGCCGCAAATCACCTCGTCCACCACCATCAGCACGTCGTATTTGCGCAGCACGGCCTGGATCTTGGGGAAGTAACCCGTCGGCGGCACGATCACGCCGCCCGCGCCCATGATCGGCTCGGCGAAGAAGCCGGCGACCGTCTCCGGGCCTTCACGCAGGATCAGCGCCTCCAGCTCATTCGCCAGGCGGGTGGAGAATTCCTCCTCGCTCTCGCCGGGCAGTGCGCCGTGATAATGATGCGGCGTCAGGGTATGCAGAATGCCCTGGATCGGCAGGTCGAAGAGCTTGTGGTTCACCGGCAGCCCCGTCAGCGAGCCAGAGCCGATGGTGATGCCGTGATAGGCCTTGAGGCGGGAGATGACCTTCTTCTTCTCCGGCCGGCCGATCGCGTTATTATAATACCAGATCATCTTCAGCGCGCTGTCATTGGCCTCCGAGCCGGAATTGGCGAGGAAGACCTTGCTCATCGGCACCGGCGCGCGCTGGATCAACATCTCCGACAGATCGATCATCGGCTCATGGCTGCGGCCGGTGAAGGAGTGGTAGAAGGGCAGCTTGCGCATCTGCTGCTCGGCCGCCTTGACCAGCCGCTCATTGTCGAAGCCGAGCGAGGCGCACCAGAGGCCGGCGACAGCGTCGATATATTCCTTGCCGGTCTCGTCAAAGACGCGCACGCCCTTGCCATGGGTGATGACGACCGGGCCGTTTTCGCGATGAGCCACGTGGTCGGTGTAGGGATGCAGCGCATAGGCGACATCGCGCGCGGCGGCGGAATTGGCGCGGAAGGTATCGGCGGTCATGGGCATGGGCCTTGGTGAAAGCGGCAATATGATCTTCTAGCCTTGTGACGCCACGCCGGGCCAGGGTTCCCGCCCCGCTGATGCGCCGGGGCTGACCTCATTATTGCGATATGGCTGCAGCGGTGGCATCTGGTTCGGCACATCAGCCTTCGGGTGAAGGGTTTCTCGCCGTGAACAAGATCGTCCCGCATGCCGCCCATTGGGGCGCCTTCGACGCCGTGGTCGAGGGAGATCGCCTCGTCGGCGTCCGCCCCTTCTCGCGCGACCCCTCCCCGCCCGCGCTGATCCGCTCCATCCCGAGCGCCGTCCACTCGGCCGCCCGCATCGACCGCCCCTATATCCGCGAGGGCTGGCTGAAGGGTCGGCGCAGCGGCGCGCCCCGCGGCGGCGAGGCTTTCGTGCCTGTCTCCTGGGAGAAGGCGACGCAGCTTCTCGTCGAGGAGACGGCCCGCGTCCGCAGCGAGCACGGCCATGCCTCCATCATGGGCGGCTCCTATGGCTGGTCCTCCGCCGGCCGCTTCCACCATGCCAAAAGCCAGTTGCAGCGCTTCCTCGGCCTGGGCGGCGGTTATACGACGCAGGTGACCAACTACTCCTACGGCGCCGGCATGACCTTGATGCCGCATATCCTGGGCTCGAACGACGTCATTCAGGGCCCGGTGACGGAATGGCGCAGCATCATCGCGCATACCAAGCTGATGCTCTGCTTCGGCGGCCTGCCACTGAAGAACGGGCTAGTCACGGCCGGGGGCGCCGGCGCCCATGAGTATATCCCGCTGATGCGCGAGGCCGTGGCCGCCGGCGTGCGCTTCGTGAACATCTCCCCCTTCGCCGGCGACGCCGCGAGCTTCCTCAGCGCCCAGTGGATCCCCATCCGCCCGGGCACCGACGCGGCCTTCGTCTTCGCCATGCTCTATGTCCTGGCCAGCGAAGGCCTGGCTGACGAGGCCTATCTGGCGACCCATGCCGTAGGCTGGGACAAGCTCCGCGACTATGTGCTGGGCAAGACCGACGGCATCGCCAAGACGCCGGAATGGGCCGCGGCCATCACCGAGATCCCGGCCGAGACCATCGCCTCGCTCGCAAGGGAAGCCGCCGCCAAGCCGACCATGACGACCGCCACCTGGTCGCTCCAGCGCTCCGAGCATGGTGAGCAGCCGTGGTGGGCCATGGTGGGCCTCGCCGCCGCCCTCGGCGGCATCGGCAAGCCTGGCCAAGGCATCACCTTCGGCTATGGCTCGATGAACGGCATCGGTACGCCGCGCGTCGAACTCCCAGGCGTCTCCCTGCCCGGCAGCCGCAACCCGGTGAACTCCTTCATCCCCGTCGCGCGGATCACCGAGTTGCTCGAGCGGCCGGGCGAGATCCTCCAGTATAATGGGCGCGATATCACCCTGCCCGATATCCGCATGATCTGGTGGTCGGGCGGCAATCCCTTCCACCACCATCAGGACCTGAACCGCCTGCTGCGCGCCTGGAACCGCACCGAGACCGTGGTGGTGACGGAGCCCTGGTGGACGCCCGTCGCCCGCCACGCCGATTTCGTGCTCCCGGCCACGACCACGCTCGAGCGCAACGACATCGGCTCCGCCTCGCGCGACCGCTTCGTGCGCGCCATGCATCAGGCCATCCCGCCGGTCGGCCAGGCGCGGAACGACCACGACATCTTCGCCGATATCGCCGAGGGCCTAGGCTATCGCGACCGCTTCACCGAGCAGCGCGACGAAGGCGCCTGGCTGCGCCATATGTATGAGCGCTGGCGCAATGCGGCGAAGATCCAGGGCATCGAGACGCCGAGCTTCGACCAGTTCTGGGCCGACGGGTATATCGAGATCGAGCGGCCCGCGAAGCACTTCGTCCTTTTCGAGGCCTTCAACGAGAACCCCGAGGCGGCGCCGCTCAATACGCCCTCCGGCAAGATCGAGCTCTTCTCCGAGACCATCGACGGCTTCGGCTACGAAGAGGCGCCGGGCCATGCCGTTTGGCGCGAGGCCAATGAATATCTGGGCGCGCCGCTCGCCCGGCAGTTCCCGCTGCATCTCCTTTCCTTCCAGCCGGCCACGCGCCTGCATGGCCAGCTCGACACGGCGGAGGTCGCGGCCGAGGACAAGATCCAGGGCCGCGAGCGCATCCTGATGAATCAGGTGGATGCCGCGGCGCGCGGACTCATCAGCGGCGATATCGTGAAGATTTATAACAGCCGCGGCGCCTGCCTTGGCGCCGTGACCGTCACGCCCGATATCCGTCCGGGGGTCGTCGCCATGGCCACCGGCGCCTGGTGGAACCCGGAAATCCCCGGCTCCACCGACAGCCTCTGTGTGCATGGCAACCCGAACGTCCTGACCTCGGATTGCGGTACGTCGCGCCTGGGCCAGGGCTCGGCCGCGCAATCCTGCCTGGTCGAGATCGAACGCTTCGATGGCGCTCTGCCCCCGGTGACGGTGCATCAGCCGCCGCCGGTGAAGGAGGAAGAGGAGTTCTCGGCTTGATGTCCGTCGCCTCGCGCCGCGCCCTGCTCTTGGCCGGCGCCGCCCTGCTAGCCGCACCGCGGCTGGCAAAGGCTCAGATCTCGACCATGGACCTGGCGGGCATGCCGCTCGCCACCAAGCTCGACGACACGACCGCGCCGGGCTACCGCCGCGATGTCCTGGCTTTCTGGGGCGATCGCGTGGCCTTCGATGCCCCGCGCTTCGATCCCGCCAATCCCACGCCCCAAAGTGCTGCCACCCAGTTCGGGTGGGACGCGCGGGTCGCCGATCTCGTCGTCCCGCCGCTTGGTGCCGATGGCGTGCCGCGCGGTATCCTGGCCGTGGCGCATCCGACGGTCGACCCCGCCATGGCCTTCCCCGGCGGGATGGACCGGCCCGCGGTCGCGGCTGGGATGCAAGGCGCCTCGCTGCTCAATGTCGAGCGCCAGGGCGGGCGCTGGATCGTGGTCGATGGCGGCTACCAATCCCGTCGCCTCCATGCCGGCACGCCTTGCCGCATCTCCGGCCCCGCCCAGGCCGCCGGCGCGGTGGCCGATAATGTCGAGGGTGTGCTGGCCATCGCGGGCGGCGGCGCCACACCCTGGGCGAGCCTCATTCTGGTCGAGGACGATCCCAGCAACTGGCTGGGCCGGCTGCGTGACCTCGGCGAGCGCTTCAAGGACGGCACCGCCTTCGGCTGGGCGATCGAACTCGATCCGATCGACCCGCAATCGACGCCCATCAAGCGCACCGCGCTGGGCCGCTTCCCGCATGGTGACGCCGCCGCTGCCCTGACGAAGGATGGCAAGGCCGTGGTCTATATGACCGACCGCCGCGCCTTCGGCTTCCTCTTCCGCTTCATTTCCGCCGATCCGGCGACCGCGCCCGATGCGCTCGATAGCGGCACGCTTTTCGTGGCGAAGCTCGAGGGCCTGCGCCTGCGCTGGCTCGCGCTGCCGCAGGCCACCGAGACGCTGCTGAACCCGGTCGCTACCGCCGAGCGCCTCGGCGCCAGCAGCTTCGACCTGCCCTCGGGCCTGGCACTCTCGCCCCGTGGTGCGCTCTATGTCGCTTGCGCCGGCAATGCGGCCCGGCAGCCCGGCAATACCAATGCGCTGAACCCCCGCGCCGGCAGCCCCGACGGGCACGTCATCGAGATCCTGCCCCAGGGCGGGGATCATGGCGCCGAGACGGCCTCTGCTTCCGTGCTCTTCCTTGCCGGCTCGCCGGCCAATGGCGGTCAGTACGGGCGCGGCGCCTGGAACCTCGACACGGCCTGGCCCAGCAAGCCCTCGACCATCGCGAGCGACGCTCAGGGCCGGCTCTGGATCGGCACAGATCATGAGGGCGTCGTCGGCCAAGCGCCCGATGCGCTCTATGCCTGCGAAACCGAGGGGCCCATGCGCGGCGTGCCACTGCCCGTCTATGGCGCGCCCCGGGCGGCGGCCGTCGGCGGCGCGGCCGTCACGCCGGATCGGACGACGGTGCTCTCCGTGGTGCGCACCCCCGGTGCCGAACCAGGCGCTTCCTATGCCCGCCCAGGCACGCGCTGGCCGAGCTTCCAGCCGAACCAGCCGCCCAGGACGGCCGTGATCGCCCTGGTGCGGGAAGCGGGCCCACCCGTGGGCGGCTGAGCCGACAACAAAAAAGCGGGGGCAAAACCCCCGCTTTTTTTGAATCAGCCGAAAGGGCCGCGACCGGCCCGTCCGAGATCAGCCGACCAGAGCGGTCTTGATCGCACCGAGGGCTTCTTCAACCTTGCCGGCATCCGGGCCACCGGCCTGGGCCATATCCGGGCGGCCACCGCCACCCTTGCCGCCCACGGCCGCCGAAGCGGCGCGGACCAGCGCCACCGCATCGGCCTTGCCCTTGCCGCCCTCGCCGACGGCCACGACGATGCTCGCCTTGCCTTCGGCCGAGGAGAAGAGCGCGACGACATCGGCCGTGCCGCCCTTCAGGATGGCCTCGGCAATGCCCTTCAGGTCGCGCGCCGGGGTGTCGCCCAGGTCACGGCCGGCAAAGCGCAGGCCGGCGATCTCCTCGACCTCAGCCGCCGCACCGCCCGTGGCGAGCTTCTTGCGCAGTTCGGCGATATCGCGCTCGAACTTCTTCCGCTCTTCCAGCAGCGCGGCCACGCGGGCCGGCACCTCGGCGGCGGAGACCTTCAGCACGGCCGCCGTCTCGTTCAGGCGCTGCTCGGTCGCGTCGATCACGGCGAGCGCGGAGGCGCCGGTCACGGCCTCGATGCGGCGGACACCGGCCGAAACGGCGGATTCGGACAGGATCTTGAACAGCCCGATCTCGCCCGTCCGGCGCACATGCGTGCCGCCGCAGAGCTCGAGCGAATAGACCCCGTGCTTCTCGACCGCATCGGCATCATAGCCCATGCCAACCACGCGGACTTCCTCGCCATATTTCTCGCCGAAGAGCGCCATGGCGCCCGCCTCAACGGCGGCCTCCGGCGTCATCAGGCGGGTGACTACCTCGGCATCCTCGCGGATGCGGCTGTTCACCTCGGCCTCGACCCAGGCGAGATCCTCGGCCGTCATCGGCGTCGGCTGCGAGACGTCAAAACGCAGACGGTCCGGCGCGTTCAGGCTGCCCTTCTGCGCGACATGCGTGCCCAGGCGGCGGCGCAGCGCCTCGTGCAGCAGGTGGGTCGCGGAGTGATGGGCGCGGATGGCGCTGCGGCGCTCATGCGAGACGGTCGCCGTCACGGCCGCGCCGGTCTTGACCTCGCCGCCCTCGACCGTGCCGAGATGCACGAAGAGGCCGAGCTTCTTCTGCGTGTCGCGGATCGCGATGGTCAGCCCGTCCGGGCCGGTGATCACGCCGGTATCGCCAACCTGGCCGCCGCTCTCCGCGTAGAACGGCGTCTGGTTCAGCACCACGGCCACTTCCGTGCCCGGGCCGGCCTTGTCGACCACCTGGCCACCGGCGACGACCGCCAGAACCGAGGCCTCGGCCGTCTCGGTCGAATAACCGAGGAATTCCGAAGCGCCGATCTTTTCCTTGAGGTCGAACCACAGCGTCTCGGTCGCGGCCTCGCCCGAGCCGGCCCAGGCCGCGCGCGCGCGCTTCTTCTGCTCGGCCATGGCGGCCTCGAAGCCTGCCACATCGACCGACTTGCCTTCGCCGCGCAGCGCGTCCTGCGTCAGGTCCAGCGGGAAGCCGAAAGTGTCGTAGAGGCGGAAGGCCACCTCACCCGCCAGCACGCCCTTCTCGCCGAGCTTGCCCGATTCCTCGGCCAGCAGGCCCAGGCCGCGATCAAGCAGGCTGCGGAACTTGTTCTCCTCGAGCTTCAGCGTCTCGACGATCAGTGCCTCGGCGCGGACCAGCTCCGGATAGGCGGCGCCCATCTGGCGCACCAGGGCGGGCACCAGGCGATAGAGCAGCGCATCCTTGGCGCCCATCATGCTGGCATGGCGCATGGCACGGCGCAGAATACGGCGCAGGACGTAGCCGCGGCCTTCATTCGAAGGCAGCACGCCATCGGCGATGAGGAAGGCGCCGGCGCGCAGGTGGTCGGCCACCACGCGATGGCTGATGCGGAACGGCCCGTCGGCATCCTGGCCGGTCGCCTCGGCCGAGGCCAGGATCAGCGCGCGTAGCGTGTCGGTATCGTAGTTGTCGTGCTTGCCCTGAAGGATGGCGGCGAAGCGCTCCAGGCCCATGCCGGTATCAATCGAGGGGCGAGGCAGCGGGTTACGCGTGCCGGCCGGCTCCTCGAGGAACTGCATGAACACGAGGTTCCAGATCTCGATGAATCGGTCGCCATCCTCATCCGGGCTGCCCGGGGGGCCACCAGCGATCTGGGGGCCGTGATCGTAGAAGATTTCCGAGCAGGGGCCGCAGGGGCCGGTATCGCCCATGCGCCAGAAATTGTCGCTCGTCGCGATGCGGATGATCCGGTCTTCCGGCAGGCCCGCGATCTTCTTCCACAGCGCCGCCGCGTCCTCGTCCTCATGATAGACGGTGACGAGCAGCTTCTCCTTCGGAAGGGCGAAATCCTTCGTCAGCAAGGTCCAGGCATGGGTGATCGCCTGTTCCTTGAAGTAGTCGCCGAAGGAGAAATTCCCCAGCATTTCGAAGAAGGTATGGTGGCGGGCGGTATAGCCCACATTGTCCAGATCGTTATGCTTGCCGCCGGCGCGGACGCATTTCTGGGCCGTGGTCGCGCGCGAATAGGGGCGCTTCTCCTGGCCGGTGAAGACGTTCTTGAACTGGACCATGCCAGAATTCGCGAACATCAGCGTCGGGTCGTTCCGAGGCACCAGCGGCGAGGACTCGACCACCTGATGCCCGTTGCGGGCGAAGTAATCGAGGAAGGTCGCGCGAATGTCGTTGCTGCTGGTCATGGCCCGAGTGGGTTTCCTCTGGGGGTGGCAAGCGCCGGAAATGGCCGATTCCTCCTCACCTACCCTGCCCTTGCGCCCACGTGAAGAGCGGGCAGCCCAAAGCGGGAATGCGTTGAAATCAGGCTCCCCCTCCAGACGGCATGGTGCCATACCCAGGCTTTGCAGCGACCGACGGATCAGCGATGCGTAACGACCCCATCGACCTCCAGCAACTCGACGCCCGGGTGGAGGCCAAACGGCCCGTCTATACCGCCCTCGCGGACAAGATCTGGGACCTCGCGGAGCTTCGCTTCAACGAGCATCAATCCGCCAAGGCGCAGATCGAGCAGCTCGAGGCCGAGGGCTTCACGGTCACGGCCGGCATCGCCGGCATCCCGACCGCCTTCATCGCCGAGAGCAAGGTCGGCCCCGCCGAGGGCGGAGCCAAGGGCCCGGTCATCGGCTTTCTGGGCGAGTTCGATGCGCTTTCCGGCCTCAGCCAGCAGGCGGGCGTCGCCGAGCCCATGCCGATCACGGCAGGCGGCATCGGCCATGGCTGCGGCCATAACCTGCTGGGCACCGGCGCCATGCTGGCCGCCGTCGCAGCCCGCGACGCCCTGAAGGAAAGCGGCGCCTCGGCCACGATCCGCTATTTCGGCTGCCCTGCCGAAGAGGGCGGTTCCGGCAAGACCTTCATGGCGCGCGAGGGCGTGTTTCATGAACTGGACGTGGCCATCACCTGGCATGCCCATGCCTTCAACGGCGCGCAGCACGTGGCCTCGCTGGCCAATATCCAGTGCTACTTCCGCTTCGTCGGTAAGCCCTCCCATGCCGCCGGCTCGCCCCATCTCGGCCGTTCGGCGCTCGATGCGGCGGAACTGATGAATATCGGCGTGAACTTCCTCCGCGAGCACATGCCGAGCGATTGCCGGGTGCATTACGCCTTTACCGATGCCGGCGGCACCTCGCCCAATGTCGTGCAGGGCACGGCCGAACTGCTCTACCTCGTCCGCGCGCCCAAGGTGTCCCAGGCCCTGCAGCTGTTCGAGCGCGTCGTGGCGATTGCGGGCGGTGCCGCGCAGATGACCGAGACCAAGATGAGCTACGAGGTCGACAAGGCCTGCTCGGAAATCGTGCCCAACAATGTGCTGGAGCGCACCCTGGCCGGCTGCATGGAACGCATCGGCGCCCCTTCCATGCCGGAAAGCGGCCGAGCCTTCGCCGAGCAGATCCGCAAGACCTTCACCGAGGAGGATATCGCTTCCTCCGTCGCCAATGCGGCGGCGCCGGAGGAAATGGCCGAGGCGCTGGTGCATGAGGGCGTGCTGCCCTTCAACCCGAGCCCGGTCTTCATCGGCGGCTCGACCGATGTGGGCGATGTCAGCTGGATCGTGCCCACCGTCCAGGCCTGGGGCGCCTGCTACACGATCGGCACGCCCTTCCACACTTGGCAGATGGTCGCCCAAGGCAAGGAAGAGCTGGCGCATAACGGCATGATGCTCGCCGCCAAGGCCATGGCCGCGACGGCGCTGGAAGTGGCGCGGGACCCGGAGTTGCTGGCAGCCGCGAAGGCGGAGCACAAGCGCCGCACCGGCGGTAAGCCCTACGCTTGCCCGATCCCCGAAGGCGTCGTGCCGCCCCCGCTGCGGGGCAAGAAGGCCTGACGCTCATCCTCCCGCCGCGGCCTCCGCGGCGGGGTTCTCACGGCAGCGGGACGATCATCCCGTCATGGGCAGGCTCGACCCCCGCCGGGAGATGGTCATGCATCCAGGCCCAATCCATATCGGTGCCCATATGGGTCAGGATGGTGCGGCGAGGCCTGATGCGTTCCACCCAGAGCAGCACCCTTTCGAGCCAGGCATGCACGGGGTGCGGCTGGCGCTGGAAGCAGTCCACGATCCAGGTATCCAGCCCCTGGAGCTGCGCGAAACTCTCTTCGGGCATCTCGACGACATCGGTCGAATAGGCGAAATCGCCCATGCGCAGGCCCAGCGTCTCCATCACCTTATGGTCCTGCCGGAAGACGCGCACGGCCATGCCGGCCATCTCATAGACCTCCCCCGGGAGGATCGGATGGGGCGCCAGAGCAGGCCGGAAGAAAGACGGCGCCGTCGAAGGCTTGAAGGCGTATTCGAAGCGCCGCTCAAGATCTTCCAGCGTGAAGGCCGTGCCATAGGCGGGCAGCACATCGCCCAGCGTGCGGTTCAGGCCCCGCACGTCATCCAGCCCCATGATGTGGTCGGCATGGGTATGGGTGTAGAAAATGGCGTCCACCCGCCCGACCCCGCAATCGAGCAACTGGCGATGCAGGTCAGGCCCGGTATCGACGAGGAGCCGACGGCCATCCCCGCCCTCGATCACGATGGAAGACCGCGTGCGCCGATTGCGCGCCTCCGCCGGATCGCAGACACCCCATTGGCCGCGCCCATCCCCGCCCCCGATGAGGGGCACGCCACCCGAGCCGCCGCAGCCGAGGATGATGACCCGCCCCGGCATCAGGCGCGGGTGAAGAGGCGGTAGAAATTGGCGGTCGTGACCTCGGCGATGCGCTCAGGCGATAGTCCGCGCACGTCGCCCAGCACCTTGGCGGTATAGGCCGTATAGCCCGGCTCGTTGCGCTTGCCGCGGAAAGGCACGGGGGCCAGATAAGGGCTATCCGTCTCGATCAGCAGCCGCTCCTCCGGCACATCCAGCGCGATCTCACGCAACTCGACCGACTTCGGGAAGGTGAGGATGCCCGAGAAGGAGACGTAGCCGCCCAGCGCCAGCGCCCGCTCGCAGAGCCGCCGGCCGCTGCTGAAGCAATGCAGAAGGAAGGGGAAGCTCCCGCCCGCCGCCGTCTCCTGCTCGAGGATATCGGCGATGTCGTCATCCGCGTCGCGGGCATGGATAACGAGCGGCAGGCCCGTCTTCTGACTCGCACGGATATGGCGGCGGAAGCTCTCCTGCTGATCCTCGCGGGGCGCCTTGTCGTAGAAATAGTCGAGCCCGCTCTCGCCGATGCCGATGACGCGGGGATGCTCGGTCGCCGCGATCAGTTCCTCGACCGAGACGATCGGCGCCTCGCCCACGCTCTGCGGGTGAACGCCGATCGTGCACCAGACATTGGGGAAGCGGTCGGCGAGCGCCTGCACGACCGGCACCTGGCTCATCCGGACACCGATGGTGACCATGCGCCCCACCCCGGCCGCTTCGGCCCGGGCGAGCACATCCCCGATTTCCGCCTCGCTGAAATAGTCGAGGTGGCAATGGCTATCAATCAGCATCCGCTCAGGCGACCTCGTCCTGGACCTTCTGGAACAGCACCTCGGGCGGCGGCAGGGCGATGCCATCGGCCAGCGGCGTCGCGAGACCGGCGAGATCCCGCAGTTCCTCGGGCACGGCGAGCTGATCGAGCATCTTGCCCATGGTCGTCGGCATAAAGGGCTGCAGCACCGTCGCGATGGTGCGGATGGCCGTGTGCAGATGGCGCAGCACGGCGGCCATGCGGACGATATCCGTCTTCTTCAGCGCCCAGGGAGCCTGCTGGCCGATCCAGGCATTGCTGAGACGCACCACGACCCAGAGCTTCTCCAAGCCTTCGTGGAAGGCCTGACGCTCGATGCAGTCGCCCATCATGGCCGGCAATTCGCTGATGGGGCCGAGCAGTTCGAGATCGGCCGCCGTCGGCTCGGTCAGAGCCGGGAGCTTGCCCTCGCAATTCTTCTGGATCAGCGAGAGCGTGCGCTGAGAGAGATTGCCGAGATCATTGGCGAGTTCATTGAGGCGGCCCGAGAGCGCGCGCTTCGAGAAATCACCATCCTGGCCGAAGGGCACTTCGCGCAGCATGAAGAAGCGCACCGGATCGAGCCCGTATTGCGATACGAGCGCCAGCGGGTCGATGACATTGCCCAGCGACTTGCTGATCTTCTGCCCTTCGTTCGTCCACCAGCCATGCGCGAAAACGCGCTTTGGCGGCGGAAGATCGGCGGCCATCAGAAAGGCGGGCCAATAGATGGCGTGGAAGCGAACGATGTCCTTTCCGACGAAATGCACATCGGCCGGCCAGAACTTCTTCCAGGCCTCGGTGCTCTCGTCCGGATAGCCCAGGGCGGTGATGTAGTTGGTCAGCGCATCGAGCCAGACATACATGACGTGCGACGGATCGTTCGGCACCTTCACGCCCCAGGTGAAGCTGGTGCGCGAGATGGAGAGATCCGTCAGGCCGGATTTCACGAAGGAAATCACCTCATTGCGCCGGGTATTGGGCGCGATGAAGTCCGGATTGTCGTCATAGAACCTGAGCAGCTTCTCCTGCCAGGCGCCGAGCCGGAAGAAGTAGGAGGGCTCGCGCACCCATTCGACGGGGGCGCCGGTCGGGGCGAATTTCTGGCCGTCGCGCTCCACGAGCTCATCCGGGCCGTAGAAGGCCTCGTCGCGCACCGCGTACCAGCCCTCGTAATGGCCGAGATAGATCTCGCCCTTCTCCACCAGGCGATTCCACAGGGCCTGGCAGGCGTCCTTGTGGCGCTGCTCGGTCGTGCGGATGAAGGCGTCGTTCGAGAAGCCCATCACATCGACCAGATGGCGGAAGGACATGCTGACGCGGTCGGTGAAGGCCTGCGGGTCTTCGCCCGCGACCTGGGCCGCCTTCTCCACCTTCTGGCCATGCTCATCGGTGCCGGTGAGGAAGAAGACCTCATAGCCGTCCATGCGCTTCCAGCGCGCCATCACATCGGTCGCGAGCGAGGTATAGGCGTGGCCGATATGCGGCCGGTCGTTCACGTAATAGATGGGCGTGGTGAGGTAGCAGCGGCGCGCGGTCATCTTATCCTCTCGGCGGTCCGGAGGAGCTTGACCGGTCAGCGCATGGCCAGCCGGCTCAGCCCCGTCAGTACCGCCTGCTTGCGATCGAGGTTCAACGTCTCGGTCTCATCGCCGAGCCGACCCAGCATCTCCCATAGCCCCGCCCAATCGGCAAGGGAGCGTGTGCCCAGCCATGCGGGCGCCGCGCGTCCCCGCCCCGCCTCACGCAGCCCTTGGGCCAAGGCACGGCGGAGGAGATCGAGGAAGGTGCGCAGCGCACTGCCATCCCGCTTGGCCGCGAGCATCTCGCCCAGAGCGTGTAGCGCGCGCGGATCGGGATGCGGTAGCGAGGCGAGAAAGCCATCCACCTCCGCCTGCAATGCCAACCCCTCGCCCTCCGCCAGAGCAAGGGCCTGTCCGGGCGCACCGTCGGCGATGCCGATCAGCGTCTGGCGCTGGGCTGCCGGCAGGTCCGGCAGCCAGCGCGCGAGCAGCCCCTCCATCAGCGCGGGTTCGAGCGCATGGAGGTCGAGCCGGCGGCAGCGGCTGCGGATGGTCGGCAGCAGCCGGTCGGGGGCGGAGGTGACCATGAGCAGCACGGCGCGGGCCGGCGGCTCCTCCAGCGTCTTCAGCAGCGCGTTCTGCGCCTCGGGGTTCATCGCCTCGACGCCATCGACCACGACGACGCGCGGGCCGCCCTCGGCCGAGGTCAGGGAGAGGAAACGCGGCACTTCGCGCACGTCATCCACGCGGATGATCTGCTTCACGCCCTTATCGCCCGCGCTGGGCGCCAGGACGCGCAGGTCCGCATGGCCGGCGGCGGCGACGCGACGGAAGGTCGCATTGGTCGCTGGCAGGTTCAGGCCGCCCTCGGTCTGGGGGGAGCCCGCCAGCAGCCAGCGGGCGAAGCGATAGGCGAGCGTCGCCTTGCCGATGCCCGGAGGGCCTGCCAGCAGCCAGGCATGGTGCATGCGGCCCGAGCGCGCGGCCTCGGCCAGCACCTTCTCGGCATGCTCATGGCCGAAAAGGTCAGGATTGGCGCGCGGTTCCGGCGGCAGGCTCATCAGGCCGCCTCGGCCAGGGCGGGCATAAGGCGAGCGGTGCGGTGCCTGATCGCCGACCAGACCTCATCGAGCCCGGCGCGCGCGTCGATCACCGCGCAGCGCTCGGGCTCGGCCTCGGCAATAGCCAGGAAGCCGTCGCGGACGCGCTGATGGAAATCCGTGCCTAGCATCTCGAACCGATTATTGGCCCCCCGCGCCTCGGCCCGTGCCATACCCGCCTCGACCGGCAGGTCGAGCACCAGCGTCAGATCGGGTGTCAGACCTTCGAGGGCGAGATCGGCCAGCCGGCGCCAAACGCCATGGTCGAGGCCGAGGCCATAGCCCTGATAGGCCAGGGTCGAATCGGCGAAACGGTCGCATACCACCCAGATCCCCGCCTTGAGGGCCGGCCGGATCATCTTGGCGACATGCTCGCGGCGGGCCGCGAACATCAGCATCGCTTCGGCCACTGGGTCCCAAGGCCCGCGGAACAGTGCGAGCTCGCGGATGGCCTCGGCGCCCGGCGTCCCACCCGGCTCGCGCGTGCGAAGCACAGGCAGGCCCGAGGCCGACAGCCATTCGGCGAGGCGGCGTGCCTGCGTGCTCTTGCCCGCGCCTTCCCCACCTTCGAGCGTGATGAAGCGCCCCGTCACGCGCCCTTGACCCAGCGGCCGATCACCGCCGGGATGCGCGAGATCATACCCAGACGGCTGACATCGGCGCCCGCGATGAGGCGCAGCGACATCGTCGGTACACCCTGGCCGGAAATATCGAGGAAGCCGATCTCCTGCCCCTTGGCGACCGGGGCGGGAAGCGGCGCGTCATAGCGCACCTTCACCTGCATGTTCCGGCGCCACTGGCGCGGCAGGGTCAGCACCAGATCACGCCCGCCGACCATCGGCACCGTCGGGCGATCGCCCAGCCAGACAGGCACTTCCTCGACCGTGTCGGCGGCGCGGAAGAGGGTGACGTTCTCGAACTCGCGGAAACCCCATTCGAGGAGGCGCTCGCTCTCTTCCGAACGCTGGCGGTTGGTCTGCATGCCGTTGGCGACCAGGATGAGGCGGCGGTCGCCGCGCTTCACCGTGCCGACGAGGCCGAAGCCGCCATCCTCGGTATGGCCGGTCTTCATGCCGTCGGCACCGCCCACCTTGCCGAGCAGCGGGTCGCGGTTCTGCTGGTTGATGTTGTTCCAGCGGAAGGAACGCTCGGAGAAATAGCCGTAATACTGCGGGAAATCCGCGATGATATGGCGCGCCAGGATCGACAGATCCCGCGCCGTCATGCGATGCTCGGGGTCGGGCCAGCCGTTGGAATTGCGGAAGGTGCTGTCCTTCAGCCCGATCCGGCGGCCGTATTCGTTCATCAGCTCGGCGAATTGCTGCTCGCTGCCCGAGATGCCCTCGGCCACCACGACGCAGGCATCGTTGCCGGACTGGATGATGATGCCGCGGATGAGGTTCTCGATGGAGACGTTGCTGTTCAGCTCGAGGAACATGCGCGAGCCGCCGGTGCTCCAGGCCTTCTCGCTCACCGGCAGGGTCTGGTCGAGCTTCAGGCGCCCCTGCTTCAGCATGTCGAAGAGGATGTAGATCGTCATCAGCTTCGTCATGGAGCTGGGCGTCATCCGCTCGTCCGGATTTTTCTCCAGCAGGACCGCACCCGTATCGAAGTCGATCAGGATGACCTCGCGGGCGACCGTATCCACCGGCCCGAGCGGTGAGGTGGCGGGAGAGGTGGGCGGCGGCGCGGCCTGTCGGCTCGCGGGCGTGGGGCGCGCTCCGGCCCGCTGCGCCATGGCTTGGCCCGTCTGGCCCAGCAGGATGGCAGCACCCACGGCGCCCAGCAATTCGCGGCGATAGGCCATCCCTATCTCTCCCTTCCTAGAATCGGCCGGTCCTGGAATCGGCCCGCGCCGGCGCGCAATCATAAGCCCAAGGCCCGCTCCCGGCCCACCGAAGAAGGCGGTCGGAACGCAGGGCGATCATCCGTCAGTAGTCGACGACGACGCGCGCCTCGGATACCCCCATGCGCATCGTCTGCTCAAGCGCCTGATCGACCTCAGGCACCGAGAGATAGGGGCCACGGCGCACGCGGTATTCGGGGCGGCGGCCGCCGCCGATCGGCTCGATCCGCGCCCCGGGCAGCCGGGCAGCGAAGCGCTGCGCGGCATCGCGGGTGGTAAAGGTGCTGGTGTCGATCCAGAGGCGCGATGGGCCGCCGGCCGGGCCCTGCCAGACCTGTTCGGGCAAGCGCAGCGGCACGACTTCCGCCGGCGCGGCCTCGATTGGCCCGGCGACGGCCGGTCGAGAGCTCGTCACGCCCCGCCGCACGCCTTCACGCGCGCCGGGCGGCGGAGCCAGATCCTCACTCTCGACCATGCCCCGCGGCGCGGTCGCGACCTGAAGGCGCGGTTGGTCGGATTGCAATTGGCCGCCCTGCGCCAGGGCCCGGCTCGGCCCTTCCTCGACCGCAAGCCGGATGCGGGTGGCACTTCCCTCCCGCATGCCGAGCAGCGTCGCCGCGCGGCGGGAGACGGCCAGGACACGCCCCGGCTGCGCTGGCCCGCGATCATTGACCCGGACCAGGATCTCCGTCCCATTCTCGAGATTGGTCACCCGGACCACGGCGGGAAGCTGCAAGGTGCGGTGCGCGGCCACGAGGGCGCCGGGGTCGTAGATCTCGTTATCGACGGTGCGGCGACCGGGCCGGGCATCGGGAATGACGGTCGCGAGCCCCGTCTCGACCAGGGCGAAATCCTCTCGTGGGTAGGACCACGTGCCGCCCATCTGATAGGGCTCGCCGAGCATGTAGCGAACCGGCTGGTCCGGCACCTGCGGGCGGCGCTGGCAGGCGCTCAGGCCGAGCCCAAGGGTCGCGCAGAGAAGAAGCGGAAGAGCATAACGGCGCATCAAGCCACCCGGTCCGAAAGCATGGCAACAGCCAGAGCATAATAGGTCGACGGGTTATAGCGCCTGATCGCGGCAAAATTGGCATGGACCGCGAAAGCCTGCCCTCCCGCCCCGCTGGGCTGAAGAATGGAGGCCTCCATGTCCAGCCCCTGCAGGCTGGTGCCGTCGTTCGTCTGCACGCCCATCGCCACCCAGTCACGCAGCGGGCGCTTCACGTCGAGGCTGGCCAGCGCGGGGTCGAATCCGGCTGGCAGCATGACCTCCCGCCCCCACGGCTCCTGCTCGCGCCAGCCGCTATTGGACAGGTAATTGGCGATGGAGGCCAGCGCATCACCACGATCGTCCCAAATATCGCGCCGGCCATCGCCGTCGAAATCGACCGCGAGCTTGCTGAAATTGCTCGGCATGAATTGCGGCTGCCCCATCGCTCCGGCCCAAGAGCCTTTCATCCGCTCCGGCGTCACATGGCCCTCATCGAGAATGCGCAGCGCGGCGATGAGTTCCTGGCGGAAATAGGCCGATCGCCGGCCGTCCCAGGCCAGGGTCGCCAAGGCTTCGATCACGAAGAAGCTGCCGGTGAAGGCGCCGTAATTGGTCTCCATGCCCCAGATCGCCATGATGACCCGCGGCGACACCCGGTACCGGATGCCGATCTGCTCCAGCAATTGCCGGTTATCGGCGGCCAATTGGCGTCCCTTGTCGATTCGCTGAGGGACGAGCTGGCGGTCCCGATACTGCTCCCAGGTGAGGGTGAATTCCGGCTGCCGCCGGTCCAACTGGAGCACCCGGTCGAGAGGGCGGAGGTTCGAGAGCGAACGCGAGATGGTGAGCCGCGAAATGCCCGCCTGATGTGCCTCTTCCCGCAGCCCGGCTAGGAAATCCTCATAGCTTCCGCTCGCGGCATGAGCCCCGAGGAAGGGCCCCGCCAGAGGCGTGAGGGTGGCGCCACCAAGGGCGCCGAGCAGAAGACGACGGCTCAGCATTCATCATCCCTGCCACGGCCCTGCCCGGCCGCGCAACCGCCGCGAAGGTTACTGGCCCTGCCGCGCCTTCTGCCAGCAGGTTCGCAGATCGCGCGCCTGGGCCTCGCTCATCGCCCGGAGCGGCAGGAGGCGGTAGACAAACCGATGCTCGTAGAAGAGCGCCTGGCTCTGATCCTGTCGGATATCCAGGAAATCCTCCCAGGGCACATGGCCCGTGCCATAGGCGCTCTCGAAGGAAAGGCCCTCTTCCGACCAGTGATAGGTAATCTCGCTGCGCATCATCCTGGCATCCGCGAATTGGCGCCGCACCCGCCAGACGATCCATCGGCGCCACAGTTTGAGCAGGATCCAGAAGACGATCGGCAGAGCCAGCAGCGTGGCGAGAAGGCCGATTAAATCCTCTGTCTTCCACCAGATGAAGCCCAACAGCGCGAGAATATACAGGCCCATCAGCAGCCTGAACTGCCGCTGGCGAAGCAGCGTCCTCAGATGCAGGGCATGCGCCGCGAGAAGGTCATCCGATGTCAGCGCCACGATGGCAACGCGCGGTTCGGGCGGAATGTTCATGCCCGGTGTCTAGGCAAGGGCCGCCTTCCTGTCGCGTCACAGCTGGCGGCGCGTGACCCATCGGCTTGCGCCCTCGGCGGCGAGGGCGGCCGTCGCGAAACAGGCCTGAAGCAGATAGCCCCCCGTCGGCGCTTCCCAATCCAGCATCTCGCCGGCGAGGAAGGTGCCGGGCCGCTCCTTCAGCATGAGATGCTCGTCCAGACCCTCCCGCCTAACACCGCCCGCGCTGGAAATCGCCCGCTCGATCGGGGCGAGGCCAGTGAGCCGCAGGGGGAATTCCTTGATCAGGCCCGCCAGCGCCACGGCCGCCTCGGGCGGGGCTCCGGCTTCCCGCAGCAGCGCGATGGCAACCGGCGGCAGGCTGGCCGCGCGCTTCAGGAAGCTCGAGAGCGACTGCCCCCGGCGCGGAGCCGCGAGCCGTTCGGCAAGGGCCTCCAGCGAAAGATCGGGCCGGAGATCGATGATGAGGATCACTTCGCCCTTCGCCAGGATCGCCTCCCGAAGCGGGGCCGCCAGGGCATAGATGGCACCGCCCTCGATGCCCTCGGCCGTAATCATCGCCTCGCCCCGCCGTTGCTGATCGCCGAAGCGGAGGGCAATGCGCTTTAGCGGCTGGCCGGCGAAATTCTCTCGAAAAAAGGGCGTCCAGGCGCAGGTAAAGCCCATGTTCGCCGGCTTGAATGGCTCCATCGGCAGGCCAAGCGTCGGCACCCAGGCCGCGTCGGAGCCCAGGCGCGGCCAGGAGGCGCCGCCGAGCGCCAGGATCGCCGCGGCCGCCTCGTCCCGTCGCTCGCCGGCCGGCGTCTCGAAGCGCAGGGCGTCGCCATCCCAACCGAGGAAGCGTTCGCGCGTGCGGATCTCCACGCCGAGCCCGGCAAGCCGCGCCAGCCAGGCGCGCAGCAGCGGCGAAGCCTTCATCGCGCGGGGGAAAACCCGGCCGCTGGAGCCGGTGAAGGTCTCCTGGCCGAGCCCCTCTGCCCAGTCGCGCAGTGCCTGTGGCGGAAAGGCCCGGATGGCGCCCTCCAGCCACGGCCGCGCCTCGCCATAGCGGGCCAGGAAGGGCTCGAGCTCTTCCGAATGGGTCAGGTTCAGCCCGCCGCGCCCGGCCATCAGCAGCTTGCGCGCCACGCTTGGCATGCGCTCATGAACCCGCACGCGATGGCCGGCCTCGGTCAGGCGCTCGGCGGCGAAAAGGCCCGCGGGGCCGGCGCCGATCACGGCGATGGGGAGGGCATGGTCGTTCATCGCGCGGACCATAGCCTCTGGTCCGCTCATGAGCACTGGCCCGGTTGACCGCCCTGCCCCGCGCCCTCACCATCCCGCGCCCCCATGGCGGGGCGCCAAGAAAGGATGCCAGGCATGAGCCGCTTCACCTATGACCATCTCCATCTCCGCGCCGCCGACCCGGAGGCGCTGGCCACCTGGTTCAGCACCTTCCTCGATGGCGAGCGCAAGGCCGTGGTCGATGCCAGCGGGAAGAAGCGGATCATCATGGAAGTGGCCGGCCATACGCTCTTCGTCGAGGAGGTCGACGCCGGGACCGCCGGCACCCCGGCCGCTCCCTTCCGCGGCCTGGAGCATCTCGGCCTCGGCGTGAAGGACATCCGCGCCGTCATGGAGGAGATGCGCGCCAAGGGGGTGAAGATCGCGATGGAGGTCAAGGAACTGCGGCCGGACCTGAAGATCGGCTTCATCGAGGGGCCGGAGGGCGTGCGCGTCGAATTGCTGCAGCGAGGCTGAGCCTCAGCACCCGAGGGCAACAGTCAGCAAACCTGACCTATTAGAACCTGGGCGCATGGGTGGATTGTAAAGCCGCCATTGGCGCAACAGCACGGCTGTTGCGCTAGGATAGGCCCTGACGCAACAAAGCTGCGAGCATCGGCACCATGAGCTTCCAGAACGAAACCAAGATCAGCGTGACCCTCACGCAGAACCCGCGCCCCAAGCCGGCCGATGCCTCGCTGTCCTTCGGCAAGGTCATGACGGATCATATGTTCATCATGAACTACACCGAGGGTAAGGGCTGGCATGACCCGCGCGTGGTGCCCTATGCCCCGCTGGAGATGGACCCGGCGACGCAGGTGCTCCATTACGGTCAGGCGGTGTTCGACGGGTTGAAGGCCTTCCGCGGCAAGGACGGCAAGATCCGCCTCTTCCGCGCCCAGCGCCATGCGGAGCGCCTGAACAAGTCCTGCAAGGCCCTCTGCATCCCCGAGATGGATGTGGACCTCATCCGCCGCTCCTTCGAGGCGATCGTGGAGGCCGATAACGAGTGGGTGCCGCATACCCAGGGCACCTCGCTCTATATCCGCCCGACGGTGATCGCGACGGATGTGATGCTGGGCGTGCATCCCTCGCACACCTACACCTATTTCGTGATCTGCTCGCCCGTGGGCGCCTATTACAAGGAGGGCGTGAAGCCCGTCCGCATCCTGGTGAGCGACAATCACGTGCGCGCCGTGCAGGGTGGCCTGGGCGAGGCCAAGACGGCCGCCAATTACGCCGCTTCGCTTTCGGCGCAGCAGGAGGCGCAGGCCGCCGGCTACACGCAGGTGCTGTGGCTCGATGGCGTGGAGCGCAAGTACATCGACGAAGTCGGCACCATGAACATCATGATGCGCATCGGCGATGAGGTGATCACTCCGCCGCTGGCCGGCACCATCCTCGATGGCGTGACGCGCAACTCCACCCTCCAGCTCATGCGCGACTGGGGCCTCAAGGTTTCCGAGCGCCGCATCAGCATCGATGAGGTGATGGAAGCCGGCCGCAAGGGCACGCTGCTCGAGATGTGGGGCACGGGCACGGCGGCCGTCGTCTCCCCGGTGGGCGAGCTGGGCTACAAGGGCGAGAAGCTCATCATCGGCAATGGCCAGACCGGCGAGCTGACTCAGAAGCTCTATGACGCGATCGTCGCCATCCAGTATGGCCAGAGCAACGACGCCCATGGCTGGACCAGCGAAGTGAAGGTGCCGGTCTCGGCCTGATCGAGAACCGGATGCGTGAAGGGCGGCGCTTCGGCGCCGCCCTTTTTCGTTTCAGCCCGCCGCCGACTGCAGGCGCCGCTGGCGGAGGATTTCGACGCCTTGCTTGATCATCGCCGCGAGATCCTCCCCAGGGACGGCGCCCGAGGTCAGCAAATGGCCGTCGAGCAGGAAGCTCGGCACGCCTGAAATACCGGCGCGGCGGAAACCCATATCCTCCGCCTCCATTGCCTCGGCCCCTTCCCCGCTCGCCAGGAATTCCAGCACGGCATCGCGGTCGAGGCCGAGAGGCCCGGCGGCGAGGTCGGCCAGCACCTGCCGATCGCCGATATCCTTGCCATCCCGGAAATAGGCCCCGAAAAGTGCCTCCACGAGATCGAGTTGCCGCCCCGTGGGTGCTGCCAGCGCGATCAGGCGATGGGCATCCCGCGTGACTGGCGAGCGGGTGATACGCTCGAACTGGAAATCCAGCCCCACACCCTGGCCGATGCCGGTGATGCGCGCATCGAGTTCCTTGCCGCGCTCCACCGAGCCGAATTTCTGACGGCGATATTCCGCGCGATCCATCCCGCCCTCCGGCATGTCGGGATTGAGCCTGAAGGCCCGGTAGCCGACGTCGAAATGCAGGCCCTCGGCCGCGAGGATATCCAGCGCCGTCGCCAGATGCCGCTTGCCCACCCAGCACCACGGGCAGACCACGTCGGAAATCACGTCGATACGCCCATTCAAGGGCGTGGAAAGCGGCTGGCTCATGCGGAAGGTCCTTCCTTGTTCCGCCTCACATGGGACAAGCGGGGCGGAATTGCAAAGGCGCGGCCCGCATCACCGCAACCCGTCCTTCCCCTCGATTTCGCTCACCTGCAACCCGCCGATCCGCGGGAAAGGCCGCCCGCCCGCCGTAATGGCGACGCAGACGAGAATTTCGTCGGCACGGGGCGCATCCGGCACCCGCGCCTCGATGGCGTCGAAATGGCTGCGGACGAAGGCCGCGTCCTTATGCCCGAGCGGCACGTCGATGGCCGTGCCGATCCCGCCCGCCTTCTTCGCCGAAGGGATCAAGGCCGCGCCACCACCGAGAGCAGCCCGCACCGGGGCACCCATCTTGGGGTGAAGCAGGGCGGCGGCATGTTCCAACTCCCCCGCCTCACCCACCACCGCGGCCTTGCCATAAGATTCCGCCTGGGCGCCTTCGATACCGAGGGCCGCTACCGCACGGGCGGCGAGCAGGCCGCCCAGTTCCGCGCCGGCCTCGATGAGGGGCGAAAGATCCTCCTCATAGCGCCCGGCGAAGGGGTTCTTGATCACGGCGCAGGCGACGGCGCGCTTCAGCGGCGCGCCCAAGGCCCTGCCCTGCTCCATCAAGGTCTCATCGAGAAGAATAACGATCTTCCTGATCTGAACGGCCATGTCTCAGTGCCCCATCACTTCGGGAACGCGTTCGGCGGGTGGCGTATTGCGGCTGCGGCCACAACGGATGACGCCATCGATCATCACCATACCGATGCCGGGAATATCGCCCAGTTCGATGGAATGCAGCATGTCCCGCCCCGCCGAATGCTGTGCGCGATCGAGAAAAACGAAATCGGCGGCGCGCCCGACTTCGATCAAGCCGCCGTCGAGATTGCGGATACGCGCCGTGGTGCCCGTCGCGAGGCAGATCGCCTCGGCGGCGGAAATACCGCCGAGCGAGGAGAGCATCGAAATGGTGCGCAGGATGCCGAGCGGCTGTACGCCGGAGCCGGCGGGGCTGTCGGTGCCGAGGATGACCCGATGCAGCACGCCCAGATCCTTCGCGACCTTCACCGCCGCGATGGCCACACGCTCATTGCCGTTATGCACGATCTCGATCGCGCGCGACGAGCGCTCGCACAATTCGCAGACATGGCCCTCGGGCAGCGCGGTATGGCCGCCATTGATATGGCCGATGATGTCGGCATCGGCTTCGAGCACCGTGTCCTTGTCGATCAGCCCCGAGCCGGGGATCGACGGGCCGCCGGTATGGATGGTGCTCTGGATGCCGTATTTGCGCGCCCAGGCGACCATCTCCTTCGCCTCGTAGCCCGCCTTCACCGAGCCCAGCCCGACCTCGCCCAGCAGACCCACGCCCGCCTCGGCCAGTTCCTTGAAGTCACTCTCGACCATGCCCTTCTCGAGCACCGGCGCGCCGGCCAATATCTTCACCCCGGCGGGGCGCATGTTGAAGAAGCTGCGCTGAGCGAAAATGGCATGCGCCTTGAGCCCGACGATGTCGCGCGGCCTGCCTGGGGAATGGACCTCACCGGCAGAGACCATGGTGGTGACGCCGCCATTGAGGAAGCTCTCCACCCAGCCGATCTGGTTCTGCCGGGGAGTCCAGTCGCCGATGACGGGATGGACATGGCTGTCGATCAACCCCGGCGCGACGGCTCCGCCCCGGGCATCGATTACCGTGGCCTCCGGCGCGTCTGGCAGCTGGTTCTCACGGCCGAAGGCTGCGATCTTGCCATCCACGACCAGGATGGCATCCGCTTCCAGAATGGGATTCTCAAGGGCCCCGGACAGGAGGAGGCCAATGTTACGGATCAGAACCTTCCCTTTGGCCGGGCCGGTCGCCGCTTCTACCGCCATGCTCGAACTCCCCGTATGATTGGGAAAAGCCTAGCGCCGCAACGATCATAAGCATAGAAACGATTTTTCATGAGCCTGGAACGTCAATCCCGCCCTTTGAGAGAACCTCAGTCGCAGTCCGATACCGGTGCGGCGGACTACGTTCTCGAGGAGCAGGTCGGGCATCTGCTGCGCCGTGCCTATCAGCGGCATCTGGCGCTGTTCCAGAACATTTTCGGCGAAGACGGGCCGACGGCCATGCAATTCGCGGCGCTCCAGACGCTCTATACACGCGGCGCCTTGTCGCAGAACCATCTCGGTCGCCTCATCGCCATGGACCCCCCGACGGTCAAGGGCGTGGTGGCACGGCTGGAAGCGAGGGGCTGGGTAACCCGCGCTTCGGACCCGGACGATGCCCGCCTCAAGCGCGTCTCGCTGACGGCAGCCGCCATTGAGGCCATGCCGGGCATGATCGAGCGTGCCCGCGCAGTGACGGCGGCCACCTTGTCGCCCCTCTCGCGCGAGGATCAGCTGCGGACCCTCGCCGTGCTCCGCCGGATGGCCTGACCGCGAAGTCCCAAAACGGGACGATTTACCATTGAAACGGCCGGGCTCCTGGCCCTAGCATCGTTAGCATAACAACGAATGGCACCCCTTCCCTCCACCGAGGGGTGCCCGCAGGGGCTTTCGCGCGCATGACCCGATCCTGGCTTCGCCCGGCGTCGCTCGACGCCGCGCTCAGGGCCCTGGCGGCCGAGACACCACCGCGCCTCTTCGCGGGCGGCACCGATATTTTCGCGGCCGAGGCCTTCCGCACCGCCTGGGGCCAGCCGCCCGATGGCGATACGCTGGATATCGACGCCATTCCGGGCCTTGAGGGGATCGAAAAGCGCGATGGCGTCTGGCGCATCGGCGCTCGCACCCGCTGGGCGGGCATCCGCGACGCCAGCCTGCCCGCTTTTTTCGATGGGCTCCGCCAAGCGGCTGGGCAGGTTGGCGGCCCTCAGATTCAGAGCCGCGGCACCATCGCCGGCAATCTCTGCAATGCCTCGCCTGCCGCCGATGGCGTGCCGCCGCTGCTGAGCTTGGAGGCCGAGGTGGAATGCGCGAGCCTTTCAGGCACTCGTAACCTGCCCCTGAACGAGTTCATCCTCGGCAACCGGCGCACGGCGCTGCGGCCGGGCGAGATGGTGACGGCCATCCTCGTGCCGGACCGCACTGCCAGCACGCGCGCCGCCTTCCTGAAGCTCGGGGCCAGGCGCAACCTCGTCATCTCCATCGCCATGGCGGCGGCAACGCTCGATGTGGTGAATGGGCGTATCATTAAGGCCAGTGTCGCGCTCGGGGCCTGTTCGCCGGTAGCGGTGCGTCTCACGGCGCTCGAGGCCGATCTGGTTGGGCTCGCACCGGGCGAGGCGGCGGAAGCCGTCACGGCTGACCATCTGAGCGGCATCGCTCCGATCGACGACGTGCGGGCTAGCGCCGATTATCGCCGGGAGGCGGCTGCCGCGCTGCTGCGGCGCCTGCTGGCCGCCATGGCCGAGACGATGCTGACGGAGGCCGCATGAACGCCCAGACCCCGCCGCCGATCCGCTTCGCGCTCAATGGCACGGAAGTCGCCGCCGAGTCGCCGGCCGGCACCCGCCTCTCTGCCCTGCTCCGCGACACCATGGGCGCGACCGGCACGAAGAGCGGCTGCGATGCCGGCGATTGCGGCGCCTGCACGGTGCTGATGGACGGCGCGCCCATCTGCGCCTGCCTGACACCCGCCGCACAGGCCGAGGGTGCGGCCATCACCACGGTCGAGGGTCTGGCTGCCGACCCTTGGGGGGCGGCCCTCCAGGCGTCCTTCCACCATCATGGCGCCGCGCAATGCGGCATCTGCACGCCCGGGATGCTGCTCGCCGCCCTCGCCCTGCTCCGCACCAATGCCCAACCCGGCAAGGAGGAGGTGGAGACGGCCCTTGGCGGCGTGCTCTGCCGCTGCACCGGCTATCTTAAGATCATCGACGCGGTTCGCGATGCGAAGCGCTTCCTGGGCGCGCCGCCGCTCCAGGCCATCACGGCCGCGGGCGAAGCCTTCGGCTGCCGCATCCCCCGCATCGACGGCGGGCCGAAGCTCGACGGCACGGAAATCTATGGCGCCGATGAAGCCCCGGCCGGTGCGCTCTGGTTGCGCGTTATCCGCAGTCCCCATGCCCATGCGCGCTTCACCCTGGGGGATACCACTGCCCTGCGCCGCGCCTATCCCGGCATTCTCGACATCGTCACCGCCGAGGATGTGCCGGGCGAGAACAGCTTCGGCATTTTCCCCGACCTTAAGGACCAGCCCGTCTTCGCCGATGGGCTCGTGCGCTATCGCGGCGAGGCCATGTTCGCCCTGGTCGGCGAGCGGCTCGCGGTCGAGCGGGTTCCTTTCGAGGCATTGCCGATCGAGTGGGAGATACTCCCCACCTTCCGCCAGCCGGAGGATGCGCTGGCCCCCGACGCGCCGCGCATGCACGATTTCCGGCCCGACAACATCCTGACCACCGGCCGACTGAACAAGGGCTCGCCGGAAACGGCCCCCTTCGCACATGAGGCGATGGGGCATTGGGAAACGAGCTTCGTCGAACATGCCTATATCGAGCCGGAAGCCGGCTGGGCGCGGCGTGAGACCGATGGCTCCATGACCGTCTTCGCCTGCACCCAAGCGCCTTACATGGACCGCGACGAGGTCTCCCGCGTGCTTGGCCTGCCGGCGGAGCGGGTGCGCATCATCCCCTCGGCCTGCGGCGGCGGTTTCGGCGGCAAGCTCGACGTCTCCATCCAACCCATGATCGCCGTGGCCGCCAATAAGCTCGGCGTGCCCGTGCGCGGCGCCTGGTCGCGGCCGGAAAGCATGGCCTCCTCCACTAAGCGCCATCCCGCGAAGATCGAGGCCCGCGCTGCCTGCGATGCGGAAGGCCGCCTCACCGCCTTCAACTTCGAGGGCGTCTTCGATACGGGCGCTTATGCGAGTTGGGGGCCCACCGTCGCAGGGCGGGTGCCGGTGCATGCCACCGGGCCTTACCGCGTGCCAAATATTCGCAACCGCGCCCGCGCCGTCTTCACCAACAACCCGCCTTCGGGCGCTTTCCGAGGCTTCGGCGTGCCTCAGGCGGCCATTGCCCAGGAGGCACTGTTCGACGAACTGGCCTCGAAGGCTGGGCTGGACCGGCTCGCCTTTCGCCGTCTCAACGCCCTGCGCCCGGGGGACATCACCGGCACGGGGCAGATACTCGGCCCCTCCGTCGGCCTCGTCGATTGCCTCGACGCCCTCGAGCCCCATTGGCAGAAGGCCCTCGCCGAAGCCGAGGCCGCGAATGCCAGGCCCGGCCCCCTGCGCCGCGGGGTGGGCATTGCCTGCATGTGGTATGGGTTCGGCAATACCGGCATGTCCAACCCCTCCACCATGCGCATCGCGCTGGATGCCGAGGGGCGGCTCACCTTCTTCAACGGCGCGGTCGATATCGGCCAGGGGTCGAACACCATCCTGGCACAGATCGCCGCCGATGCCGTCGGCCTGCCGCTCAGCGATTTCTCCTATGTACTCGGCGACACGGCCCGCACTTTCGATGCCGGCAAGACCAGCGCCTCGCGCCAGACCTTCGTCAGCGGCCGCGCCGCTCACGATGCGGGCCTGGCCTTCCGGGCGGCCGCGCTGCGCCTCGCCAATGCCGGCCAGGATGCGCCACTGCGGCTCGAAGGCGCCCGGCTCTGGGTCGGCAGCCATCCCGTCGAGTTGGCGAGCCTCGCCCCCGACAGCCAGGGCATGGTTCTCGAGGGCATCGCGACCTTCGACCCGCCCATCGTCCCGCTCGATGCCGATGGTCAGGGCATTCCCTATGCTTCCTATGGCTTCGCCGCTCAGATGGCGGTGCTCGATGTCGATACCGGCCTCGGCACCATCGCGCTACGGGAGATCATCGCCGCCCATGACGTGGGCCGGGCGGTGAACCCCACGCTGGTCGAGGGCCAGATCCATGGTGGCATCGCCCAGGGCATCGGCCTCGCGCTGCTGGAGGAATATCTCCCCGGCCGCACCGAAAACCTGCATGATTATCTCATCCCCTCCATGGGCGATGTGCCGCCGATCACATGCCTGCTGATCGAGAAGCCCGAACCGCTCGGGCCTTTCGGCGCCAAAGGCATCGGCGAGCCGGCGCTCGTGCCGACCGCCCCCGCCATTTTCTCCGCCATCCGCCACGCGACCGGCGCGGTGATGCGCAAGGCCCCGGCCCTGCCGCACCGCATCCTCGCCGCCCTGAAGGAGGCCCGCGCATGAGCCTCGCCCTCGACAGCACCCAGAAATTCGGCGCGCAGGAGGAGAATGGCATCGTCCGTTGCGACGCCTGCCCCGTTCTCTGCCGTATCCGCCCCGGCCGCAACGGCGCCTGCTCGCGCTATGCCAATGAGAATGGCGAATTGGTCCGCACCGACGCGCTCGTCTTGCTCAACCGCACGCTCGAAGCCGGCGGCGAGATGGTGCCGTTCCTCGAAGCCGCACAGGATTGGTCGGGCGACGTGCTGCATCCGGGCGAGACCTTCGTGACCGCCATCGGCGCCGGCACCACCTATCCAGACTACAAGCCTGCGCCCTTCATCGTGGGCGGCCAGCATGAGGGGGTGGACACCGTCACGGTCGTCACCGAGGGGATCTTCTCCTATTGCGGCCTCAAGGTGAAAATCGATACCGACCGGCATCTTGGCCATGAGACGGCCGCCGTCCGGGTCAATGGCGAGCAGATCGGCCACGTCACCACCGCCGAATATGGCAGCCAGATGCTCTCCCTGGGCGGCGTTCGCCATCTGACGGGCGGGTCGAAGAAAGAGGGCAGCACCACTTGCGCCGCGATGCTGGCCTTGGCCAATCGCGAGGCGGTGGAAGTCACCATCGACGGCGGCGCCACGGTGTTGCTCCAGGCAGGCACCCAGCCTGTCGTGAATGGCGTGCCCGAGAAGCGCATGCGGGTGGGCTGCGGCAGCGCCACAGTCGGCATCTTCGCTCAGCAATGGTTCGGGCATGTCGATGAGGTCATTGTCATCGACGACCACATCACCGGCGTTCTCTCCGAGCATCAGGCCGGCAAATGCCTCGGCATGCCGCCTGCGGGCATCCGTGTGCGGGGCCGCCGCTCCACACCGGGCCGCTACTTCCAGGTCGCCGAGCCGGGCATCGGCTGGGGCGGCACCACCATCACCGAGCCGCTTTCGGTGATCGAAAGCATCGACCCCAAGCTCGCCTGGCCGGGCCTCCGCCTGCTCATGACGACCACGACGGGCGAGGATTCCTTCTATGTCGTCCTCGATGACGATCTGAAGCCTCAGCCAACCCCGATGCCCGAGGTGCTGCGGAAAACCGTCGAGCGCATCGGTGAGAATTGCGAGCCCGCGCTCACCACCATCCTCTTCATGGCCGGTGCCGGTGGCTCGCTGCGCGCGGGTGTGACGGAAAACCCCGTGCTCCTGACCCAGGGCGTGAAGGACCTCGCCGTGCGCGTCACCCTGGGCGGCGCGCCCTGCTATGTCTGGCCGGGCGGCGGCATCACCGTGATGACAGATGTTCTCCGCCTGCCGAAACACGCTTTCGGCCATGTGCCGACCCCCGCCCTGGTCGCGCCCATCGAATTCACCATGCGGCGTGACGTCTATGAGGCGCTTGGCGGGCATATGGCGCATGTGACATCGCTCAAGGATGTGCTGGCCGAGAATGGACAAGCCCTCACCACGGGCACCGCCGCCGAGAACCCCTGGCCGACGGCGCCTTGAGCGAGCCGGGCATCGCCTGGCTGCCCGGCGGGCGGCTGCATCTTTCCGAAGGCCCTATCGACCTCATCTGCCAGGCCGAGGGGCCCGATGCCCGACGCGCCCTGGAGCAGGCCGTGCGTGCCATGCGCGGGCTGCTCGCTGGCTTGGCCGCGGAACTGCCGCTGCTGCGCGCGCCCCTGACGGCGGAAGTCGAGCCCACCCACCCCGTTGCCCGCCTGATGGTCGAGGCATGCAGGCCTCATGCGGCCCGGCATTTCATCACACCCATGGCCGCCGTCGCCGGCTCGGTCGCGCAATACATTCTCTCGGCCATGCTCGAGGGCAACCAACTCGCCCGGGCCTATGTGAATAATGGCGGCGACATCGCGCTGCATCTCGCGTCCGGCCAGAGCCTCGCCATCGGCCTCGTGCGGGACCTGGCCGCCGCCCGCCCTGAAGGCCGTGTGGTGATCGAGGCGCATCAGCCTATCCGTGGTGTCGCCACCAGCGGCTGGCCGGGGCGCTCCTTCTCGCTCGGCATCGCCGAGGCCGTCACCGTGCTTGCCCCCACGGCCGCCATGGCCGATGCCGCCGCCAGCATGATCGCCAATGCCGTGAATGCCGAACACCCGGCCATCACCCGCAGCCCGGCGTGCGATCTCTGCCCCGATAGCGACCTGGGCGACCGGCTGGTGACTACGCATGTCGGCCCGCTGCCGCCGGAACTCGTCGATAGCGCCCTGCGCCTGGGCCTCGCCGAGGCGGCCCACCTGCGCGACGCGGGGCTGATCGTCGATGCCCTCCTCTGCTGCCAGGGGCGGATCGAGGCGCTGGGTTAGGCGCAAGAGCGCGGCAGCCAGACCGAAACCACCCTGCCCGCCCGCCGCGCCATGGGCCATGCTGCCATGGTGACCGAGACCATCCCCACCCGCTCGCCGCCGCTCTTCGACATCGCGCTGCTCATGCTGCTCGCGACGCTCTGGGCTGGCTCCTATGCCTTCATGAAGCTCGCGGTTGAAACCATCCCGCCCATGACGGTCGTGACTCTGCGCATGCTCATCGCGGGGCTGGTGTTGCTGCCGATCGTGATGCTCAAGGGCTTCCAGCTTCCGCTGGATATCGCCTCGCTCGGCCGCTTCGCCGTGCTGGCCCTGGTCAATTCCTTGGTCCCCTTCGTGCTGATTGCCTGGGCACAGCAGACGGTGCCTTCGGCCCTCGCCACGGTTCTCTCTTCGACAGCGCCCATCTTCGCCTGCCTACTGGCCCTGCTGCCTGGCATGGGCGGAAGGATGGGCATGCAGAAGCTGCTCGGCGTCATCGCGGGTTTCGCTGGCGTGGTGCTCATCATCGGCCCGGCCGCCATGGCCGGGTTGGGTCAGGATCTCCTGGCGCAGGGCGCCCTCCTGGCGGCGGGCTTCGTCTTCGCGCTTTCCGCCTTCGTCGGCACGGCCTTTCCCGGCCGCCACCCGCTCATTCCCGCCACGGGGGCGCTGCTGGTCGGTGCCGTCCTGCTCGCGCCCTTCGCGCTCATCTTCGAGGCGCCCTGGACGATGCAGCCCTCGCTCTCCTCCATCCTGGGCCTGACGGGGATGGCCCTCTTCTCCACCGCGCTCGGCTTCGTGCTCTACTTCCGCATCCTGGCCACGCTCGGCGTCGCGGGCGGCACAGCCCAGGCCTATCTGCGAGTGCCCATCGGAGCCGCCTTCGGGGTCATCTTCTTCGGGGAGGTCCTGGCCTCCTCCGCCTGGATGGGCATCGCCGCCGTCGCCTGCGGCGTCGCGCTGATGACCATGCCGCCCCGGCGTGGACTGGAACTCTCGAAACCGCCGCTCTCCAATCGGTGATGCCAAATGATGCGCGCTGCCACGCTTTGAGGCAGCCGCCCCGGCCGCCGGATAGCCAAAGCCCGCGTGATCGCTAGGGGGTGAAAGCCGCCCGGCGCCATGGCTCGCCATTTGCTACGGCTCTTCCGCCCGGCATCGCCCAGGGCCGCTTACGGGAGAGCAGCAATGACCAGGACGGCGACAGACCAGGCGGAGTACCGCGCATGAGCGCGATGGCCCGCCCCTTCGTGGAAATTCAGGACGTGGCGATGCGCTACGGCGGGGTGGAGGGCACGCTCGCCCTGCGCAATGCCACGCTCAATGTCGCCAAGGGCGAGTTCATCGCCGTCGTCGGCCCGTCGGGCTGCGGCAAGAGCACGCTGATGCGCCTCGTCACCGGCCTTTGGCCTGCGACGGAGGGCAATGTCATCGTCGCCGGGCATGAGGTCGACAGGCCGCTCGCCATCGCCGGCATGGCCTTCCAGAACCCCACGCTGCTGCCCTGGCGCACCATCCTCGACAACGTCATGCTGCCGCTCGAGGTGGTGGAACCTCATCGCCGCAAGCTCCGCGCCGAGCGCGCGCAATATGTCGACAAGGCCCGCCGCCTGCTCTCGATCGTCGGCCTGGGCGGCTTCGAGAAGAAATACCCCTATCAGCTCTCCGGGGGCATGCAGCAGCGCGCGAGCCTCTGCCGCGCCCTGATCCATGACCCGCAATTGCTGATGCTGGACGAGCCTTTCGGCGCGCTCGACGTCTTTACCCGCGAGGATCTCTGGCTCGAGCTGCAGACGGTCTGCCAGACGCTTAAGCCCACCGTCATCCTCGTGACGCATGACCTGAAGGAAGCCGTCTTCCTGGCAGACCGCGTGCTGATCATGTCCGCCCGGCCGGGGCGAATCATCGCCGAGCGCACCGTGCCTTTCGGCCGCCCGCGTACCCTCGACGATACCTATACCCCCGCCTTCCAGGAGCTCGTGCACGAATTGCGCGAGCATATCGCCGCGGCCCGTCGCGGCGAGGAGATCCCCGATGCCGCATGACGCCGCCCCGCCCCTGACGGCGAACCAGCGCCGCATCGTCGCCATGACCGCCGCGGCGCGCCGCCGCCGCCGGCTTCAGGCCATGCTGCCCTGGCTGATCATCATCGGCACCTTCGTGATCTGGGAGATCCTCTGCCGGGCCTTCTCGGTGCCGACCTTCATCCTGCCCACGCCGAGCGACATCTTCCTCAGCATGGTGAAGTGGTGGGAGCCGCTGCTGGACAATTCCTGGCAGACGCTGATGACCACGCTGATCGGCTTCTTCCTCGCCGTGATCTTCGGCCTGGCGCTGGGTGTGGCCATCGGCAGTTCCACGCTGCTCTATCACGGGCTCTACCCGCTGCTGATCGGCTTCAACTCGGTGCCGAAAGTGGCCGTGGTGCCCATCCTGGTGATTTGGTTCGGCATCGGCACGGTGCCGGCCATCATCACCGCCTTCATGATCAGCTTCTTCCCCATCGTGGTGAATGTCGCGACCGGCATCGCGACGGTGGAGCCCGAATTGCGGGACGTGCTGCGCGCCCTCGGCGCCAAGCCGCGAGACATCATCATGAAGGTCGGCCTGCCGCGCGCGATGCCCTATTTCTTCGCCTCGCTGAAGGTGGCCATCACGGTCGCCTTCGTCGGCTCGATCATCGCCGAGACGGTCGCGGCCAATAAGGGCATCGGCCATCTGATGATGCTGGCCTCCAGCCGCTTCGACGTGCCGCTCGTCTTCTCCGGCCTGATCGTGACGGGGATCATGGGCGTGCTGATGTATGCGGTCGCGGTGAAGATCGAGAGCCGCACCACTGGATGGGCCATGCGTGGCCAGGAACAGCAGGTCACGCTGCCGGGCGGCTAAGGCTTTAACGACCGGTTAATCTTTCTGTCTCATTATTGGGACAGAAAGGGTCATGCCATGCCCAGCGATCTCTCGATTTCTTCCGTCTCCCCCGTGACCAGGCGGGAGACGGCCGATACACCCGCCCCGAAGGCCGAGGCCATGCCAGCCCCGCCTGAGGCCCCCTCCCCGACAGCGGCCACGCCCAATCCCCGCCTGAGGATCGAGGGGGATCTTGGCATGGTGGTCATCGAGTTCCGTGACCGATACGGCCAGGTCGCCAATTCCATCCCCACGCAGCGTGAACTCGCCTCCTATCAGGTGGCGAGCCGTTCGGGGGATGCGGGCAGCCTCCCCGAAGGCACCTTGCCGGATCGGGATGATGAAGAGGCCGAGAAGCCGCCCATCAACCAGACCCAGCCGCTCTTCCCCCAGCCGACCCCTGCTTTGCCCACCGTCGCCGTGCCCACCCAACCGTCCTCCCAGCTCGACGAAAGCGCCTGAGTCCCGCTCGCGGCGCGCAAATGCTGCGATGCGGAATGCGCTGAGCGCCGGTCACCGCTGGAAGCAGCGGGCTTCAAGCCATTGCCGTGCCGTGCCATATGAAAAGGGCGCGTTGCGCCGCATCATGGCCGGACCCTCCCCATGCCCCTTTCGCCGCCGCCCGACCGCCAATTGCTCCATTCGCGCGACATAGACCTGAGGGGCTATCAGCGCGAGGACGGGCTTTTCGACATCGAAGCCCATCTGGTCGATACCAAGAGCTATGATTTCGAGAATATGGATCGCGGCCTGATCCCCAGCGGCGAGCCCGTCCATGGCATGTGGATCCGCCTGACGATCGACCAGGACCTGGTGATTCAGGCCTGCGAAGCCACGATGGACTACACGCCCTATACGATCTGCCCAGGCGCCGCGCCCAATTTCGCCCGCCTTGCCGGGCTGAAGATCGGCCCCGGCTTCAACAGGGCGGTGAACGAACGGGTGGGCGGGGTTCACGGCTGCACCCATCTGCGCGAGGTCCTGGCCCAGATGGCGACCGTCGCCTACCAGACCTTGACCGTCATCAGGCGTAAGAAAGAGGCCGCCCAGCGCGCCGAGCCGGGCCAAGCGCTCCACCGGCCGCCCATCGTCGGCACCTGCCTCGCCTATGCGCCGGATAGCCCCGTGACGGCCCATCGCTGGCCGGAATGGGCGGCGAGCCAGCAGGCGGAGCGGGATGCAACGTAAAATCAAGGCCACGCTCTAGTCTCCTGACAATCAAAGAATAATTATCCACATACCTTCTGCGTTCCTGTTTTATGTTCTTGATATGTTCCTGATGCCGCCATAGGGTCGGCACATGCCTGCCACAGCCTCCATTCTCGGTGACCTCCGGGCGCAGCTCGCCAGAATCGAGCGGGGGGCGTCGGATGAAAGCCTGACCACCCTCTCGCTCTGTGAGGCTATCGACCAGCATTTGCCTGGTGGCGGCCTGGCGCATGGCGCAGTGCATGAAATCCAAGCGGTTGATGCGGGTGCGGGCCTCGCCATGGCCGCACTCATTCTCAGCCGCACCAGCGGCGCCGTCATCTGGATCGCCCCAGAGCCGGACCCTGTTTTCCCGGCCGGGCTGCATGCCTTCGGCCTTGATGCCACCCGCCTGCTGATCGTGCAGTATCGCAAGCCGGAAGACGGGCTCTGGGCCATGGAGGAGGCGCTGCGCTGCCAGGCCATCGGCGGCAGCCTGCTGCGCCTCGATCGCATCGAGATGACTGCCTCCCGGCGCCTGCAACTCGCCGCCGAGGCGGGCGGCGGGCTTGGCCTGCTGCTGCGCAAGGCCGATGCCGGCGAGGGCCCTTCCAATGCCACCACACGCTGGCGCGCCACCTCCCTGCCCCATCCCGCCGTGCGCCCCGCCTGGCGGCTGGACTTGCTCCGCTGCCGTGGCGGCCAGCCCGCGAGTTGGGAAGTCGACCTGACGGAGACCGGGCTGCAGGTCACCGCCCCCCTTCTCCAGGCTCGCCGGCAATGAGCGGCCGGCGATATCTTGCCCTTTGGCTGCCGCTGCTTCCGATCGACCGCCTGCAGCGGCTCGATCCCAAGCTGCGCGGGCAACCACTGGCCATCTGGACCACCACGGGCAGTCGGCGGCATCTCACCGCTTGCATTCCGATGCCCGGCATCGAGCCCGGGCAGGCCCTGGCCGATGCCCAGGCCATCCGCCCCGACCTCCTGCTTCATCCGGCCGAACCAGAAGCCGATGCCCAGTTGCTGGAACGGCTGGCCCATTGGTGCCTGCGCTGGACGCCGCTGGTCGCGTTGGATGGCGGAGACGGGCTGCTGCTCGACACGACCGGCGCCGACCCGCTCTTCGGTGGCGAGACCGCATTGCTCGAGGCGGTTCTGCGCGGCTTCCGCGAGGGCGGCTTCCATGCGGAGGCCGCCATGGCGGGCTCGCCCGGCACCGCCGCGGCCCTGGCGCGTGGCGGGGAAAGTGGACGCGTCCTGCCCCCCGGCCAAGAACGCGACGCAATGGCGCCCCTGCTGCTGCATGCGCTCCGTGTGCCCGAGGCGACCATCACCGCCCTGAGCCGCCTCGGCTTGCGATATGTGCGGGATTTGCAGCGCCAGCCCCGCGCACCGCTGCTTCGCCGCTTCGGGGCGTCGCTGCTTGATCTCCTGGACGATGCGACGGGCGAGCGCCCGCGCCTCTTCCGGCCGCTCTACCCGCCGCCGGCTTTCCAGGCGGCACGGAACCTACTCGAGCCCATCATCACGCGCGCCGCCATCGACCAGGTGTTGGCGGTGCTGCTCGAAGACCTCTGCCGCCAGCTCGCCGATGCGGGCCAGGGCGCTCGCCGCCTGGTGCTGCAAGCCTTCCGCGTCGACCGGACGGTGCAGCGGATCGCCATCGGCACCGGCGCCGCCTCCCGCCATCCTGCTCATCTCGCCCGCCTTTTCACAGACCGGCTCGACGGGCTGGAACCCGACCTGGGCTTCGACCGGATGACGCTGGACGCCACCATGGCCCAGCCTATGAGCGCGCAGCAGGACAGGCTGACGCGCGAGCGGGGCGAGGCCGGCGGCTCCCTCACCGAATTGCTCGACCGGCTGGAACAACGCGCGGCGGTGACGCGGCCCCTGCCGCTCGATAGCCATTGGCCCGAATATGCCGCCGCCCCCGCCGGGCCTTTCGACACGCCGAAGCCAGCAGAGGATTGGGGCCGCGAAATTCGTCCCCTTCGCCTCCTGCGTGAGCCGGTGCCGCTCGCGGTGACCACGCTCACCCCCGATGGCCGGCCAGCCAGCTTCCAGCGTGGCCGCGCGCTCTATCGCGTGCTGCGGGCCCTCGGCCCCGAGACGCTCGAACCCGAATGGTGGGGCTCGGATGGTGGGCGCCCGGGGCGGGATTATTTCCGCGTCCAGACGGTCGAAGGCCCGCGCTTCTGGATCTGCCGGCTGAAGGAGCAGAGCCCGCGCTGGTTCCTGCATGGGGAAATGGCGTGAACCATGACCCCGCTCTATGCCGAGCTCGGACCGCGCTCGAACTTCTCGCTGCTGGACGGGGCCTCCCACCCCGCCGAACTCGTCACGACGGCCAAGAAGCTGGGCCATGCCGGGGTCGGGATATGCGACATCAACAGCCTCGCCGGCAGCGCTCGCGGCCATGTGGCCGCGCGGGAATCCGGGCTGCCCTATATCGTCGGCACCAGGCTGCGGCTCACCGACGGGCAGGAATACTTGGCTTGGCCTACTGACCGCGACAGCTATGGCCGGCTGACCACCCTCCTCTCCCGCGGCCGCATGCGCGCGCCTAAGGGCCAATGCGAAATCGGGTTCGAAGAGATGGTGGCCCATGCCCAGGGCTGGTGCATGGCCGCGATTCCGCCCCGCCTGCCGCATGAGGCCTTCGGCGCCCATCTGAAAAAGCTCGCGCATGATCTGGGTGGACGGCTTGCCCTGCCGTTCTTCTGCGCCGCCGCCTGCTACCAGGACGGGCGCGACGAGGAGCGCCTCGCCTTGCTCGCACGGCAGAGCGAGGCGGCGGGTGCCCGGATGCTGGCCTGGAATGACGTACGATATCACCATCCTTCCCGCCGCCCTCTGGCCGACGTGCTGAGCGCCATCCGGCTAGGCCGCACGGTCGAGGCCCTTGGGCGGGCGGCCGAGCCCAATGCCGAGCGCTGCCTCAAGAGCCCCACCGAGATGGCCGCGCTTTTCCGCGATCATCCCGAGGCCTTGAGAGGGAGCATCGATATCCTGCAGGCGGGATCGGGCTTTTCGCTCTCCCAGTTGCGCCATGAGTATCCCGAGGAAATCCTGGAACCGGGGCGCACAGCACATGAGACGCTGGTCGATCGCGTGAAGAAGGGCGCCGCAGAACGATGGCCGCGCGGTGTGCCGGATGACATCCAGGCCAAGCTCGACCACGAGCTGCAACTGATCGAACAACTCGAATACGCGCCCTATTTTCTCACAGTCGACGAAATCGTCCGTTTCGCGCGTTCGAAAGAAATCCTCTGCCAGGGCCGCGGTTCGGCCGCCAATAGTTCATGCTGCTATGTGCTGGGAATCACGGGTGTCGACCCCTCCAAGCATGACCTGCTCTTCGAGCGCTTCCTTTCGGCCTCGCGCAACGAGCCGCCCGATATCGACGTGGATTTCGAGCATGAGAGGCGGGAAGAGGTCATCCAGCATATCTACGAACGCTATGGCCGCGAACGCGCCGCCATCGTCGCGACCGTCATCCGTTATCGTTCGCGCAGCGCCATCCGCGAAGTCGGCAAGGCGATGGGCCTTTCGGAAGACATCACCAGCAAGCTCGCCAAGGGAGCCTGGGGGCCGGGCCGCGAAGACACGCTGGGCGAGTTGGCCGAACGCGAGGGCCTGGACGGGACCGATCACCGCCTCGCCCTGACGCTGCTCCTCGCCGAGGAAATCAAGAATTTCCCGCGCCATCTCGCAACCCATGTCGGCGGCTTCGTCATGAGCCGTGGCCCGCTTATCGAAATGGCCGTCGTCAGCAATGCGGCGATGGATAACCGCACCATTCTCGAATGGGACAAGGACGATATCGAAGCGCTCGGCCTGCTGAAGGTCGATGTGCTGGGCCTCGGTATGCTCTCGCTATTGAGGCGGGGTTTCGAGTTGCTGAGCAAGCATCACCACCGGCAGCTCGATCTCAAGAGCGTGCCCAGCGATTGCCCAAAGACCTATGAGATGCTCCGGCGAGCCGATACGGTCGGCGTCTTCCAGGTCGAGAGCCGCGCGCAGATGAACATGCTGCCGCGACTGAAGCCGAAGGAATTCTATGACCTCGTCATCCAGGTCGCCATCGTCCGCCCGGGGCCCATTCAGGGCGACATGGTGCATCCCTATCTGCGCCGCCGCGATAAAATCGAGCCCATTATCTACCCACGCCCTGGTCCGGGCATCGGCAAGCAGGATGAATTGGAAGAGGTGCTGAAGCGCACGCTCGGGGTACCGCTCTTCCAGGAGCAGGCCATGAAAGTCGCCATGGTGGCGGCGGAATTCACGCCCGACGAGGCCGACAAGCTCCGCCGCGCCATGGCCACCTTCAAGCAGACCGGCTTGATCGGCGTCTATCACGACCGGCTGGTCAATGGCATGGTCCGCCGCGGCTATGACCTCGAACTGGCGGAGCGCGTCTTCAAGCAGCTCGAAGGCTTCGGTTCCTACGGCTTCCCCGAAAGCCACGCCGCCTCCTTCGCACATCTCGCCTATGTCAGCAGTTGGTTGAAATGCTGGTATCCGACAGCCTTCGCCGCCGCCCTGCTGAATTCCCAGCCCATGGGTTTCTACGCCCCGGCGCAGATCGTCGCCGATGCCCGCAAGCATGGTGTCGAGGTCCGCGCCATCGACGTCAATACATCGCTCTGGGACTGCACGCTCGAACCCGCGCCAGGCAGTGCGGGGGATTTCGCCCTGCGCCTCGGCATGCGCCTCGCCGACGGGCTTTCCGCGGATGATGCCACAGCGATCATCAAGGCTCGCCAGAGCGGCAATGGCTCGCCCTTCGCCTCCGTCGAGGAGGTCGTGCGCCGCGCCAATGTCGGCCGCAAGGCGATGGAGGCCCTGGCGGAAGCCGATGCCTTCACCAGCCTCGGCAATAGCCGGCGCGAGGCATTATGGGCGGCGCGTGGCGTGGAAAAATCCATCCCGCCTCTGCTGCAACTCGCCTCTTCCGGTGTCAGCATCGGCGAGCCACCTATCCTGCCCGAGCCGAAGCCGCTGCTCGATGCCGAAACCGAGGGCCAGCGCGCCATTCTCGACTATACGGCGACCGGCCTCACCCTGGGCCGCCACCCGCTCTCGCTGCTACGCCCGCAACTCCAGGCGCTGGGCTGCAAGGATACGCGCGACCTTATCGGCCTCCGCCCCGGCAGCCGGATCAGGCTCGGTGGGCTCGTGCTGATGCGGCAGCGGCCGGGCACCTCGAAAGGCGTCATCTTCATCACGCTTGAAGACGAGTTCGGCACCGCCAATCTCGTCGTCTGGTCCGATATCGCCGCCCGGAACCGCGCGGCGCTGATTGGTTCGCGCCTGCTCGTCGTCGAAGGCCGCATCCAGCGGGAGGATGGGAAGGCCGCTGCTCCCATCGTGCATATCGTCACGGAGCGGCTGATCGATCGTACCGACCTGCTCCGTGACCTCACCGAGGCTGAGACGCCGCCCGATTGGGCCGATGCCACTCTCGCTAGGGCCGACGAAGTCCGCCGCCCCGATCCCAGCTCTCGCGGCATTCAACGCATGCCGTCGAGCCGGGATTTCCGCTAAGCGCGATCAGGCCGCCTTCTTGGCGGCCATGGCGGCTTCGCGGGCGGCCAGCTTCTCTTCCTCGGTCCAGACCTTCCGCTCGCGCTTTTCCTGCGGCTTCACCACCTTGGTCGAGACGGCGCCGCCCAACACGGGCGGCCGCATGGTGGAATTCTCGGCGGCGTCGGAATGCCAGGCATGGTCCTTCACGCGGGTCAGCGTGCGGCCAATCTCGCGCTCAACCTCACGCAGCCAAGCGCGCTGCTCGGCATCGCAGAGCGTGACGGCGAAGCCGCTGCGCCCCGCGCGGCCCGTGCGGCCGATACGATGCACATAGCTCTCGGGCAGGTTCGGCAGGTCGTAATTGAAGACATGCGTGACGGTATCGACATCGATGCCGCGGGCCGCGATATCGGTCGCCACCAACACCCGCACCTCGCCGGCGCGGAAGGCATCGAGCGCGCGCTCGCGCTGGCCCTGGCTCTTATTGCCATGCAGCGCCTGGGCGGTGAAACCGGCCTCGGTGATGAAGGCGCAAACCTCATTGGCCGTGCTCTTCTGCAGCGCGAAGACCACCACCTGATCCATCGCGGGATTGGCGAGCAGGCTCAGCAGCGCGGGCTTCTTGTCGGCGCTGTCGACGAACATCGCCGATTGCTCGATGCGGTCCACCGTGGTCGAGGGCGGCGCGATGGAGACCATTTCCGGCTCGCGCAGCAGGTTCTGCGCCAGCGTCTCGATGGCGCGCGGCATGGTGGCCGAGAAGAGCAGCGTGTGGCGCTCGGCGGGCAGCGTCGCGACGATACGCTCGATGGACTTGGCGAAGCCCATGTCGAGCATCTGGTCAGCCTCGTCCAGCACCAGGGCCTCGAGCTGGGACAGGTCGCAGAGCCCCTGCCCGATCAGGTCGAGCAGCCGGCCAGGGGCGGCGACGAGCACGTCCACGCCGTCCTTCAGCGCCTTCTCCTGGTGCATCTGCGCGACGCCGCCGAAGACGGTCGTCACGCTCGGGCCGATATGGCGCCCGAAGCTGCCGAAGCCCGCCGCGATCTGCGAGACGAGTTCGCGCGTCGGCGCCAGGACGAGCACGCGCGCGCCACGCTTCGGCGCAGGCCGCGGGTTGGCCGCCAGGCGATGCAGCAGCGGCAGCGCGAAGGCCGCCGTCTTGCCCGTGCCGGTCTGCGCCATGCCCAGCAGATCCCGCCCCTGGAGCAGCAGGGGGATGGATTGCGCCTGGATCGGCGTCGGCCGCTCATAGCCTTCCTCGCCCAGGGCGCGCAGCACGGTATCGGCGAGGCCGAGTTCGGCGAAAGTGACGGACATGGGGGTCAGGCTGCTCCAACGCGAGGGTGCGGGACGGCAGCCGGGAGGCAGAGCCTCTAGGGCCTGCCCCGTCGTTGGCGGGTTCTTAAAGGCTCATGCTGCACTGCGTCAACGCCGCTTTCTTCCTCGGCCGGCCGCCGCCCGTTGCTGCCCGCCTCGGCCAGAAGATAGCTCACCAACTGGGTCACATGCGGATCGCGCGCCACCCCCGGCCGCACCCGCAGCACGAAGGCCCAGTCATAGCGCATGGAAAGGGGCGCGAAGAGGCGCACGAGGCGGCCCGCCTGCAGCTCGCCATCGATGGTCGGCGAGCGCCCAATGGCAATGCCCACCCCGGCAATGGCCGCGCTGATCGCCTGGTTGAAGCGGTCGAAGCGCAGGATATGGCAGGCATCGGGGGCATGGCCGAGCAGAGGCAGCCAGCGCGCCCATTCCCGCTCCGGGCTATTCCCTTCTTCCTGGAGCAGGGTCAGGCGCGGAAGCTGCTCCGCCGTCAGCCCCTCCGCGAGGGCCGGGCTGCAGACGGGGAAGAGCGTCTCGGAGAAAAGCAGCCTGTCCTGCGGCAGCATCGCATCGGGCTTGAGGCGCAGCACGGCGATGTCGATACCCTCCGCCGAGAGGTCGGGTCGGAGCGATTCCTCCGAGCGCATGAGCCAGTCCACACTCGGATGCTGGCGCGCGAAGCTCGCGAGCCGGGCCGCCAGCCAGAGCGAGGCGAAGGAGCCATTGGCCGACACCACAAGGCGCCGCCGCGGCTGGCGCGCCTTTTCCCGGATCGCGTCGCAGGCCACCGCCAGCTTCCCCAGCGCCTCCTCGACCGCCTGGAGCAGCTCCTCCCCCGCCGCCGTGGGGGCCGTGCGGCTATGCCCCGCTCCGTTGCGGGCCCGCGTGAGCAAGGGCGTGCCCAATTGCTCCTCCAAGGAGCGGATCTGATGGCTCACCGCACTGGTGCTGATATGCAGCTTCTCCGCCGCGCGGGCGAAACTGCCCTCCCGCGCCACGGCGGCGAAGGCGCGAAGCGCCGGTAGTGAGGGCAGGTGAATGCTCATGGCTGTTCGATCCAGCTCAACAGCTCATGAAATATCCGCGTTTGCGCCGCCGCGCCAGCGCTCGCCAGGATGGCGGGAACATAAAGCCAACGAGTCCTCCATGTATTTCGACCTTCGCCTCTGGCGCCTTACGGCGGGTTTCCGCAGCCGCATGGTGCTCGGCGCCCTGCTGGGCATCCTGGCCCTCGCCGCCGGGATTGCGCGTTTCGCCTTCCTGGGCATCGGCCTCGCCGCCGTCTTCGACGGCCGGGGCCCTTCCGCCGCCCTGCCCTGGCTTGCGGCAGCCGCCATCGCCGTCGTGGCGCGTGCCTTACTCGACCGGCAGCGAGCCAATATCGCCCATGACGTCGCCGCCGCCGTCCAGAGCAAGCTGCGCGTGATGCTCTTCGAGAAAATAGCGGGGCTGGGCCCGGCCTGGTTCGCCGACCAGCGGACAGGTGGCGTGATGCTCTCGATGATCGACGGCATCGAGCAGCTTCAGACCTTCTTCGGCCAATACCTGCCGCAACTCGCCATTGCCGCCTGTGCGCCGATCGCGATCTTCGCCTTCATGGCCTTCTGGGACGTGCCGGTCGCGCTCGTGCTGCTGGCGGCCGCGCTGATCACCCTCCTGCTGCCCGCCCTGGCGCATAGCTGGGACAAGCGGGCGGCCCTCGCCCGCCAGCAATCCTTCAAGGCCTTCGGCGCAGAATTCCTCGATGCGGTACAGGGCCTGCCGACGCTCCAGGCCTTCGGCCAGAGTGCGGCTTTCGGCGAGCGGCTCGCTGCCCGCGCCCGCGCCGTCTATCACGGCACCTTCAAGATGCTCGGCATCTCCGTCATGACTCGCGGCATCAGCGATACCGGCATGGCCCTCGGCGCGGCGCTGGCTCTGATCCTCGGCGCCACGCGCGTCGCCAGTGGCGAGATGAGCATCGAGGCGCTGCTCGTCGTGCTCATGGCCGGCACCGAGATCTTCCGCCCGCTGCGCGATCTGCGGTCGGTGCTGCATAACGGCATGGTGGGGCAATCCGCCGCCGCCGGCCTGCACGCGATTTTCGACGCGACGCCCGTGGTCCAGCCCGGCGCGCAACAGCTCGTCCTGCCGGAGGGCCAGGCCCCGGCCATCGCCTTCGAGAATATCCGCTTCGCCTATCCCGGTGGCCGGCAGGCGGCGCATGATGGGCTGAGCTTCGCCATCGCCGGCGGGGAGCGCATCGGCATTGTCGGGCCGAGCGGCGCGGGCAAATCTTCCATCCTGCGCCTGCTGCTGCGCCAGTTCCTGCCCCAGGCGGGCCGCATCACCATCGCCGGCCAGGATGTCGCCACGCTCGATGCGGCCAGCATCATGGCCCATGTCGCGATCGTCGCGCAGGATGCCACGCTCTTCCACGGCACCATTGCGGAGAACCTCCGGCTCGGCCGCCCCGAGGCGAGCCGGGCCGAGCTGGAGGCCGCCTGCCGCGCCGCCAATGCGCATGACTTCATTCTCGCCCTTCCCGGCGGCTATGACGCGATGATCGGCGAGCGCGGCGCGAGGCTCTCCGGCGGGCAGCGGCAGCGCATCGCCATTGCCCGCGCCCTGCTGCGCGACGCGCCCATCCTCATCCTCGACGAAGCCCTCTCCGCCGTTGATGCCGAGAACGAGGCCATCATCCAACAGGCGCTCGACCGGCTGATGCTCGGCCGCACGACGCTCATCCTCGCCCATCGCCTTTCGAGCGTGATCGGCGCTGACCGCATCCTGGTGCTCGACCAGGGCCGCGTCGTGGAAAGCGGCAGCCATGCCGAGCTGATGCGGCTCGACGGCACCTATCGCCGCCTGATGGGCGCCCAGGCGGCCGAGGCCAGCGCCGCGCGGGCCGACCGGCTGGAAAGCCCCGCGGCGACGGCCGAGACCGCCGCCGAAACAGCCCCGCCCCCGGCCGACATCTCCGCCGAAGCGCAGGCCATTTCCTGGCGCGAAACGCTCTGGAGCCTGCTGCGCTACATCGTGCCATGGCGCGGTGCCCTGGCCTTTACGGTCGTCTGCGGCATCGGGCGCGTGATCGCCTTTATCGGCGTGGGCGTGCTGGGCGCGCTGCTGATCGCGGCGCTGCGCGAAGGGAAGCCGACGCTCGGCCTCGCCATCGCGCTGCTCATCGCGGCCCCCGTCGCCGGGCTGCTGCACTGGCTGGAAAGCTGGCGGGCACATGACATGGCCTATCGCCTGCTCGCCGATATGCGCATCGCGCTCTTCGCTCGGCTGGATCGCCTGGGGCCGGCCTATCTCATGCGGCGCCGGGCCGGTGACCTCGTCTCGCTCGCCACCACGGATGTCGAGACGGTCGAGTATTTCTACGCGCATACCGTCGCCCCCGCTGTTGTCGCGCTGCTGGTGCCGGCGACGGTGCTGTTCGTGCTGGCGAGCATCGCCTGGCCGTTGGCTATCGCGCTCCTGCCCTTCCTGCTCTTCGCCGCCCTGTCGCCGGTGCGCGGCCGCAAGCGGATCGACGGGCTCGGCGCGGAGAGCCGCGCGGCGCTGGGCGGGCTCGGCGCGCATGTGGCCGAGAGCATCCAGGGCCTCGGCGACCTCATCGCCTTCCGCGCCGTCGAGCGGCGGCGTGACGACTTCATGGCCCGCGTGAGCGACTACCAATCGCGCCGTTCAGCCCTGATGCATGACCAGGCGAATGCCGCCGCCGGGCTGGAGATCGCCACCGGGCTGGGCGGGCTTGCCGTGGCGGCGACGGGGGCCTTCCTCGCCGCCCATGGCAGCCTCGCGCCGACCATTCTTCCCATGCTCGTGCTGCTCGCTATCGCCGCCTTCCTGCCGGTTTCGGAAATCGCGCAGGTCGGGCGGCAACTCGCCGATACCGTCGCCTCCACACGGCGGCTGCGCGTCGTCGAGCGCGAGACGCCGAGCGTCTCCGATGGCCATATCGAGCCGGCGCGGCCGGAAGGCGGCTCGACCCTCAGCTTCGAAGAGGTGAGCTTCACCTATCCGAGCCGCGGCCGCCCTGCCCTCGACGGTATCGACCTCACCCTGCCCGCCGGGCGCACCGCCGCTCTGGTGGGGCCCTCTGGCGCCGGGAAATCCACCGTCGCGATGCTCCTGCTGCGCTTCTGGGATCCGCAATCGGGCCGCATCACCCTCGACGGCCATGACCTGCGGGATCTCACCCTGGCCGGCCTTCGCCAACGCATCGCACTCGTGGCGCAGGACACCTATCTCTTCAACGATACGCTGGAGGCGAATATCCGACTGGCCCGGCCGGAAGCGAGCGAAGCCGAACTGGCCCGCGCCATTGAACGCGCCGCCCTGTCAGGCTTCGTCGCGAGCCTGCCCCAGGGGCTCGCTACGCCGGTCGGCGAGCGCGGCATGCAACTCTCGGGAGGCCAACGGCAACGCGTGGCCATCGCGCGCGCCTTCCTCAAGGACGCGCCGGTCCTCGTGCTGGACGAGGCAACCTCGCATCTCGACGCAATCAGCGAGGCGCAGGTGCGCGCCGCGCTGGACGAACTCATGCGGGCCCGCACCGTGCTCGTCGTCGCCCATCGCCTGTCGACCATCCGCCATGCCGACACTATCCTCGTCATGCAGGCGGGTAAGGTTGTCGAAGCCGGCAGCCATGAGGCCTTGCTGACGCGCCAGGGCGCTTATGCACGGCTGGTGTCGCGGCAGATGGAAGGCGTGGCGGCGCAATGACACATCAGGGCGCGATGGAGGAGGCGCCCGCAGCGGCGATATCCTCCTCGCTCATTCCCTGCCGCCAATGCGAGAATGCGACGCATTGAGCGGCGGCGAGGCCGGCCTCATTCAATAGATAGCGGCGGAATTCGCGAAAGGCGGTGAACTCCGCCCCGCACCAGACGAAGATATCCTCCCGTTGATCCGGCAATGCCAGCGCGCGCACCGCCTCCACCAGAAGCCGGGTGCTGCCGGGCGCCCTGCCATCGCGATGAAGCCAGCGGATCTCGATGCCAGGCGGATGGGCGAGCATCTGTTCCTCCGCCCGCCCCGCCGTTTCGATCAGCGCCACGCCCCGAGCCGCGGGGCGCAGCCCCTCAAGGATGCGTGCGATGCCGGGCAGCCCCGTCTCATCACCCGCGAGGAGATACCAGCCGGCCGGGCTCGGCCCATGCGCCGCCGGCCCGAGCAATCCTACGATGTCGCCCGACGCCGCCGCCCTCACCCAGCCGATTCCGGGCCCGTTCCCGGCATGCAGGACGAAATCGATATCCAGCCAGCCTGCATCAGCGTCGATACGGCGTATCGTATAGATGCGCGAGGCGAGTTGCCCGCGCCCTGGCCATACCACACGCCCATTGTCGTCCAGGCGCGGCCATTCGGGCTTCCCTGCCCCCTTCGCCTGGAAGATCAGACGGCAATGAATCTGGTCCGGCACGGCATAGCGGCCGAGATCATGGCCCGAGAAGGTGATGCGGCGCAGGCCGGGCGTCACGTCCCGCACCCGTTCCACCGTGAGGATGCGGAGGTCGGGCGGCAGGACGCTGCCGGCGGTGTCGCCGGTCCAGTCGATCGTCAGGGCCTCTTCCCGAGCAACGAAACCGATCAGGCTCGTCAGATCATGCTTCAGGCGATTGAAGGGCGGCCCCGAGGGTGCCTCGACCATGATATCCAGCCGGCCCTGACGCGGCACCAGATGGCCGGTACCACCGAAGGGCGACACAACCGCATAGTGACCGGGCTCGGTCCGCAATTCGAGATTATGCGCAACGAGCGAGGTGAGAATGGGATCGAGATAGTCGTCGATCCTGGCGAAGGGAATGCTGGTCCGGGCTCGGAAAAGGGGCATGTTCTTTTCGTTTTCTGTGGTCAGGAAAGGCTCACCCACAGGGGGCCGGCCAGTGGCCTTGCCATGAACCGGCGGTTGATGAGATCGAGCGTCTCGCCGGGATCGAGATCGCGGCAGGCTTCGGGATGCAGCCACTTCGCCGCGACCTCGACGAAGAGCGGATTAAGTGGGCGTATCGCGATCAGCCCCGTCCAGATGCCGTATACGCGGGCTTCCCGGATGGCGGGCACCGTTGCCAAGCCGGTTCGCTCGGAGAGGCGGCGCAGCCCTTCCCGCGCCCGCTGGGGATCGCAGCCGGGGCCGATGGCGGGCCGCATGCCTGGCGCATAGGCGCCGCCGGTCGCGATATAGGCCTCCGGCGCCTCGGTGATCAGCTGCTCCACCGGCAGCTTGACGAACCAGCGCGCGGAAACCGCATCGAGCGATCGGCCTCCGGCCATGGCCAGCAACTCGCCCCAGATCTGGCTGCCGGCGGACCAGCAGCAATCGTCATAAGTGGACTGCACCTCCAGATAAGTCTTCCGCGGCGCGACGGCGGCAAGCCGGGATCGGACTCGCGCCAGCTTTTCCTGCACGAAGCCCGCGAAAGCCTCGGCTTGAGCCTCTCGGTCGAGCAGCGCACCCCAGAGGGTCAGGCTTCGCGCCAGGCTATCCATGGGGCCTGCCGGGGCGCCGGCAGCGTCCGGGCGATTGGAATCCGCACTGCTGAAAACCGTGGGGATGCCGGCCGCCGCCAGTTGGCGGACGAGATTGCCCTCGGCCAGTTCCGGCGCCGATTGCGCGGTCGCCACCACGAGATCCGGCGCCAGGGTCAGGATCGCTTCCAGCGACCGTGAATCCGCCGCCATGCCGCCGACGAGGGGAATACGACCGCCGCCCGGCTGCCGATCGTATTGGCTGCGAAGAATATCGCTGTCGAAAAGCTCCGGCCCCGCCCAGCCGATGACAAGGCTGGAAGGGTCGGGATGCAGCAGCGACATCGTGACGATATCCCGCGCATCGAGCAGCACGATCCGCCTTGGCGGCTGCGGAAGCTCGATGCTGCGGCCAAGCATATCCGTCACACGCAGGGGCGCCCTGCTGGCGGAACGCGCCGCCGCCGGGGCGAGCAGCGGTGCCGCGAGCAGGATGGCGAGCCGGCGCCGGGGGAGCGTCATCGCCTCACCCTCCCTCACCAGCGATAGCGCAGACCGGCCAGCACGCGCGCGCCATTGCCGTATTGGCAATAGTAGTTGGAGCTGCAGCTGGCGTAGTAGGTCTTGTCGAAGAGATTGGTGACGTTGAGCGTCGCCTGCGCTCCGGCCATCGTGGCGCTCAGCTTCTCCAGATCGTAGCGTGCGGCCAGATCGACCAGGCTATAGCCACCGGCGCGAACGGTATTGGCATCGTCGGCATAGCTGCTGCCGACCACGCGGAGGCCCGCGCCGACCGTCAGGCCATCGAACGCGCCGTCGCTGATCGCATAGCTGGCCCAGATGGAGCCGTAATAGTCGGGCGTCGCCTGTGGCCGCTTGCCCACGGCCGAGGCATTGGTCGAGCGGGTCACCTCCGTCTCGAGCAGCGTCAGGCTGCCGATCAGCTCCAGATTGCCGATGATCCTGCCGCGCGCTTCGAACTCCGCGCCGCGGGACCGCACTTCGCCCTGCTGCACCTGGAAGCCCGGCGTCGCGCCAGGAGTTAGTACATTGCGCTGCTGGATCTCGAAGATGGCAGCGGTGAAGAGTGCGGGCATGAAGCGCGGCTCGTATTTGATGCCGGCCTCCCATTGCCGCCCTTCGGTCGGGCGGAAGGGATTGCCTGCCGCATCGACGCCGACCGTAGGCTCGAAGGAGGTCGAGTAGCTCACATAGGGCGCGATGCCATTCTCGAAGCGATAGAGCAGCCCGGCGCGATAAGTGGGCGCTTGGCTCGACTGGTCGCTGGTGCTGCCAGCAAGGCGGTTTTCCGTCTTCTGCTCGGTCCAGTCATGGCGGGCGCCCAGCAGGAGCCGGAAACCGCCGAGGCTGAGCTGGTCCTGCACATAGACGCCCGCCTGCTCGAGGGTCTGCCGATTGTCGATGAACTTCGCCAGCGGGCCGACTGAAACGCCGTAGCGCGGCGAGGTGACATCCAGCGGCGAGGCAGCACCGGCGAGATATTCCCAGGTGCTGATCGAATGCTGCACGTCAACGCCAACCAGCGCCTTATGATCGACCGGGCCCGTCGCGAAATTGAGCCTCAGCTGATTATCGGCCGCGATGCCGCTGACATGCTCGATCGAGCGCAGCGCCTGGCGCGGCATGATGCCGGCATCGCTGACGGGGCCGACCATCTGCAGGCTGCGGAAGTCGAGATCGATCTCCGAATAGCGCAGCTTGGAGACGGCGCTCACCGCGTCGTTGAAGCGATGCTCCAGTGTATAGCCGATGCCGTATTGATCGCGATTGTAGCTGTCATAGGAAGGATCGCCGACATTCAGATCCCGGCTCAGGTATTTCCGCAGCGATGCCGGCGCGAGGCCGCGCGCGTAGATGGAGTTGAAATAACCGCCCTCGGGATCGTGCTGGTAGAAGCCCTGGAGCGTCAGCCTGGTATCGGCCGTCGGCTGCCAGGCCAGGGCCGGCGCGATGGCGATGCGCTGCTCCTTTACGTCGTCATAGCGGGTATCGGCCGTGCGACCGATGCCGGTGAAGCTGTATTGCCAGACGCCATCCCGATCGAGCGCACCCTGGCTGGTAAGGCCGCCCTGCAGGCGGCTGTAGCTGCCCGCCTCGAGCCGCACCTCGTTATAGGAACGCGGGCTCGGGGTGCGGCTGATCTGGTTGACGAGGCCGCCCGGGCTACCCTGCCCATAAAGAACCGCCGCCGGGCCACGCAAAACGTCGATACTGTCGAGCAGGAAAGGATCCACGGCCGGCAGCGCGAAGGCCTGGCCACGCGGCAGGCGCAAGCCGTCGAGGAAGTCGACGACATTGGTCGTGGTGCCGAAGCTGCCGAAACCGCGCATGAAGATGCTGTCGTAGCGGCTTGTCGTCTCCATCCCCGCAAGGACGCCCGGCGTATAGGCGAGCGCGTCGCGCCCCGTCTGTGCGTTCTGGTCGTCGAGTTGGCGGCGCGTGATCGTGCTGATCGATTGCGGGGTCTCGACCGCCGGAACTTCCGATTTCGTCGCCGTGGTTGGAGCCCGGACGACATAGCTGTCGCCCGAGGCCATCGAAACGCCTTCCACCGAGATCTCTGGCAGGACGGAAGGCGCCTGTTGGGCCCGCGCCGCGACGGAGGCCGAGATCACGGCGACCGAAGCCAGCAATGCGACGCGCCCACGCGCGAGATCAGCTTCACGCATCCACATACTCATCCTGGGCCCCTTCCGCGCCGCTCGAAGGGCGCGGGCTTGTTATGCAAATGACTATCAATTGCGATTCGGGGCGAATTTATAAGAAAACGGGACTGCATCGTCCAGTTTTTCTATATTGACCATAGGAAGGGCAAAACGTGAAGGCAGAAGACACAGGCCATGGCCGGCGACGCTTGTCCGGCGGCCCTTTCGGGAGGAATAACGAGACGATGGAGAGAGTTTGCCGAAAGCCCCAGCCGCGGCGCCGATGACGAACCAGCCTGCCCCACGCGCCCGCACCGGCCGCCCCTCTAAAAGCGAGGCCGCCGACATTTCCGGCCGCCTGATCGAGGCCGCGGCGCAGCTCTTCACCAGCCAGGGCTTCAACGCAACCTCGATGGAGCAGGTGGCGGCGGCCTGTAATGCGGGGAAGGACACGCTCTATCGGCGCTTCCCCTCCAAGACCGCACTGTTCCATGCTGTGCTGGAGAATTTGCGCCTGCGCGTTCTTGCGCGGCTGCAGAGCGACATTCCGCCCACCGGCGAGGGTATCGACGCTCTTGCGCGGCTCCGGAAGGTGGCGCGTCTCTTCCTCACGCTCAACCTCGAGCCCGAACTCCTTGCCCATCGGCGCATCGCCATTACCGAAGGGATCATGGCCGGCGCTGCACCCCAGAGTCAGCCCGCGAACGACCCGATCATGGAGGAACTGGAGCTGACCATCGCCGCGGCGCAGCGGGCCGGCGCTCTACGGGCCGGCCCGTCGCTACCTCTGGCCTGGCACCTGCTGCACAGCATCGTCTACGGCCCAGCCAATGAGGCCATGCTCGGGCGGGCGCCCTACGCGACGCCGGAGGAGCAGGATCGGTATTTCGAGGAAGCCTGGGAGTTGTTCCTCCACGGGGCGGCACGCAAGAAAACATGAGGGGAGTTTGCAGGTCCCACTCATCACAACTCTCTGATTTTTAGGAATAAAAGGCAACTGGCGGGCCATGCGAGATAGCGATGAGAACTATATCTACTCCATAGCCCTCCATGACCCTATAAAATAGCCATGGCATGAAAGTCGACGGTCATCATGGTGCTGTCTCCTTCCGTTCGACGGAACTCACCATGGAACGCTGGGGGTTTCGGGGCTATGGAAGTCGACAAAGACAAAATCGACGATACAATCCTTGCGCTGCTCTTCCTTTCACTCGACCGAGACGGCCGATCATGGAAGAGCATCGATTGGGACGCGATGAACCGGCTGCATGAGAAGGGCTTCATCAGCAATCCGATCGGCAAGGCGAAATCCGTGGTGTTGACCGACGAGGGCATCGAGCGATCGGAACAGCTTTTCCGGGCGATTTTCTGCAAGCCCGAATAGTCGTCACCTCATATTTTTCGATGCAAAACGCTAGAGCCAATACTTTTCAGCATAGATCGCGGTCATCACTATTCCCGCGGCAATCACGAACTGCCTGACGTATTTCGCTGGTAAGACGCGGATCAAATAGCCGCCGCCGTATCCGCCGATAATCGCGCCGAGAAGCATCACAATCGTTTCCGGCCAACGCACAGCGCCTTGGGCGATGAAGATGATAGTTGCCGCGAACGCGACACAGGTTGCGAGCAGATTTTTCAGCGCTTTTATGGCGCGGATATCGTTGGGTTCAGTGATTGACAGAACCGCCGTCAGGATCACGCCAAGACCGGCACCGAAAAAGCCTCCATAGATGCAGGCGGCTCCTAGAAACGTCGCGCTACCCCCCCCCGGCAGAACACTTCCGTGTGGTCTGCCGGTCCAGCTCTGGATGCGCGGCGCGAAAGCAAACAGCAGAGTCGAGAACGCGATCAATCCGGGCACTGGCAGGGTAAAGAGGCGTTCTGGAAGAAGGAGTAGCACGACCGCCCCGACCGCGCCGCCGAGGGTGGCGATCACGATCAACGATACGGTTCGCTTTGTCAGGGCCGGTAATTTTTCGCGATCAGCAAGAGCCGCGATCAGATGACCCGGCGAAATTGCGACAGCATTCGAAGCGTTGGCCGTTATGGCCGGCAGACCCGCAGCCAGCATCGCCGGGAATGTGATGAGCGTCGCGCCACCGGCGATTGCATTGATAAGACCGCCCGCAATGCCAGCCGCAAACAGCAAAAAAGACGTGTTGAAATCCATGCTCCACCTCTCGATGGGTGAAGCATATCTGCCGGCGGCAGAGCTTGTCTGGAACGTCTGTGACCCGAATGTCAGGTGCGCCAGTAGAGGCCCGGAGTTGTCCCAAAGGTCCGGCGGAATAACCGTGTCATATGGCTTTGATCTGAAAATCCCGCGTCCGCCGCTACTGCGGCAATCGGCTGACCTTCCCGAAGCAACTGTCGAGCATGGTTCAGCCGTGAAAGTAGCCTGAAGCTATGGGGTGCCAGACCAAGTTCGCGCGTCACTTGCCGACTAAACCCTTCCCGGCTGCGGTCGAAATCTGCTGCGATATCACCGATTCGCTTGTCGCTGTTTATCAATGCCGCCCTAAGTTTGATGCTGTTACCGTCTCCAATCGAACGCTGAGAACCGCAGGATGAGGCATCGTTCGTCAAGCGCAGGACATCTTCCAAAGAGATGGTGTCAGCGCCCAATGGAATGTCATGCGCATTGAATATGTCGTAAGATGAGGCCGCACGCTCATCCTCAAGATAGATATTGAGGCAAATGGTCTCGCTGTCTGGGGTTGCGAGCGGTGTATGCAGCAATCCCGCTGGAAATGAAATTCCTTGACCGGCCGCCACCGTCACTACCCTATCATTGACGCGAAACGCGCGGGAGCCGGTGAGGATGATCGCAATCTGCATCTCATTATGGAAATGAGGGCGCAGATCATGAGACCCGGCTCCATTCCAAAATCCAAACTCGACGACGCCAGCAATGGCTGCGGGGAAATAACGCCAAACACCAGTGGCGCCGAGACCGGGTTCCTTAGAACCCAGACGCAACAATGATCGTAGTGTTATGTCGCGGGTCATGGAAGCCTTTGAGATATTTTCGAAGTAGAGCCAGCCGCTACGTATAGCCAACCATAATCAGCATACGAAGTATCCGAGGTCTCCGACAGTCCTTCATCGCGGCCGCCAAACTGCTCCTCGGAAAGACACCATCTCACTCAAGGCCAAGTTCGTCCCCGCCGAGGGCGATAACGAGCGCGGCCCCGACTTCCGCATCTTCGCCGACGCCACCGAGTTCGGCGCGGGCCGCCTTTCAGGGAATACGGAAATCGGGATGCACGGCTTTCCGGTTTTCAGGCTTTGCGTATCCCGATCAGATCTTCTCCCCGGCCGCCGCTTCGCTCTGGCCGGGCCGGTTGCTTGGGGGCGCTGCCCCCTGGCGCGGCACAAGGGCGGCCGGGCGGTATCCCCAGCCTTCCGCGCGGATATGTGCTCTCGCACCTTCGTCATGACTTCGATCCGCTTGTGCAGGCCGGGTGATCCCCCTCCGCCCGTCCGCCCTTGCGCCTTGCACCCCCCGGTCTCGGCGACGGCCAGGGTTGCAGCGCAGCGCTGCGCTCCAACCCAGACCCATAAGGATCAAGATCATGACGACCAATGCACAGATCACCACCGTTCCCGAACATGGCGACACGGTTTTCATTCCGCTCAACAAGCTGAAAAAGCATCCGAAGAACGCCCGGAAGACCCCACATAGCGAGGCGTCTATCGAGGGAAAGGCCACGAGCATCGCCGCCAAGGGGATGCTGCAAAACCTCGTGGTGGAGCCGGAAACGAACGCGGACGGGGAACCGACCGGCTTCTATCTCGTCAGCGTCGGAGAAGGCCGCAGGCTGGCGCAGCTTCTGCGCGCCAAACGCAAGGAGATCAAGAAGACGGAGCCGATCCGCTGCGTCATCGACACCGCGAACGACGCGGCGGAGATCAGCCTTGACGAGAACGTCAACCGCGAGAACCTTCACCCCGCCGACGAGTTCGAGCGCTTCCGCGAGCTTTCGGAAAATCGCGGATGGGGCGCGGAGGAAATCGCGGCCCGGTTCGGCAAGTCCGCGCATGTCGTGAAGCAGCGGCTTCGCCTTGGAGCCGTCAGCCCCAAGCTCATTCGGGTTTACCGCGATGGCGGGCTGACCATGGACCAGTTGCAGGCGTTCGCCATCACCGACGACCACGACCGGCAGGAGCAGGTTTATGAGAACCTTTCCCACAACAAGGAACCGTGGATCATCCGCCGCGACCTGACCGCGAGCAATGTCGCGGCTTCGGATCGGCGGGCGGCGTTCGTGGGCGCAGAAGCCTATACAGAGGCGGGCGGCAACATCATCCGTGACCTGTTCACCGAGGATCGCGGCGGCTTCTATGAGGATGCTACCTTGCTGGACCGGCTTGCGCTGGACAAGCTGGAAAGGATCGCCGCCGAGGTTCAGGAGGCAGAAGGGTGGAAATGGGTTTCGGCCTATATCGACTGGCCCCACGCGCACGGCATGCGCCGCACTTATCCGCAGCCGGTGGAGCTTTCCGAGGAACAGGACGCCGCCTACGACACCGCGCAGGAGGAACTTGAGCGCCTGTCGGCGGAATGGCAGGACGCGGATGAAGACCTGCCGCCCGAAGTGGATCAGCGCCTTGCGGAGCTTGAAGCCGAGATTGAGCGCATCGACGGGCTGCGCTATGCCTACGATCCTGACGAGATCACGCGCAGCGGCGTTTTCGTGGTTCTGAACCATGATGGGGAAGCCCGGATCGAGCGCGGTTTCATCCGGCCCGAGGACGAGGCCCCGGAACCGGAAGAAGAAGCAAGCGCGGATGGTGAAGCCATCCTCGACGGCGTTCGCGTCAACGGCGATGGCGAGATCATCGGGGAAGACGGCGAGTATGACGAGGACGGCAACCACGTTTCCGCGCTCGACGCCGAGGACGAGGAAGCGGAGGAAGACGGCAAGCCCCTGTCGGACTCGCTCATCCGCGACCTGACCGCGCATCGCACCCTTGCCCTGCGTCTCGCCCTTGGCGAGCAACCGGACATGGCGTTGATCGCCGTCACCCATGCGCTCGCCGCGCAGACCTTCTATCGCAGCGGCGGGGATGCCCACGCCCTCGAAATCCGCCCGATCAGTGCCAGCCTCGGCGGGCATGCGGACGGCATCGAGGACACAGCAGCGGCGAAGGCGCTGGCGGATCGTCATGCCGGATGGGCAGCGGACATGCCGCGCAACGTGGCCGAGCTTTGGGGCTTCATCGCCGGGCTGGACCATGCCAGCGTCATGGCGCTGTTCGCCAATTGTGCCGCGCAGACCGTCAACGCCCTCAAGCTGCCGTGGGAACAGAACAAGCGCCACGCCCATGCAACGGCGGACAGGCTGGCGACGGCGGTTGCGCTCGACATGACGGCACACTGGACGCCGACCGTGCGGGCCTATCTCGGGCGCGTCACCAAGGCCCATATCCTCGCCGCCGTGCGGGAGGCCGTCAGCGACGAAGCCGCCGCGCAGATCGCGGACAAGAAGAAGCCGGAAATGGCGGAAGCTGCCGAACAGCTTCTGGCAGGAACCGGATGGCTCCCGCCGATCCTGCGCACCGGGCGGCCTGCATGGCTGGCGGTGGACGAGCAGCCGGAAGCCCCTGCCATGGAGGATGAACCTTTCGCCGTGGCGGCGGAATGAAGGACGGGCCGGGATCGCATCAGCGGTCCCGGCCTTCCAACCGGAAAAATCCGGCCGCGCGGCTTCCCCGCGCGGCCGGATGACCTCGACAGAACAGGAACACATCGGCACATATCGGAACGTGCAGCGGCCATCATGGCGATTGCACGAAAGGCGGTGCCGTCAGCAAGGGTGAAAGATCATGGTCGCCGTCATGTTCATGAGCGTTGCGCTGGTCACGCTTCTCTGCGTCCTCGCCTACAATCTCGCCGTCTATGCGCTGCCCTTTTTCGTCGGGCTGGCCGCAGCACAATTCGCCTACGAGACCGGCGCGGGCCTGATCGGCGCGGGGCTGGTCGGCCTGTTTTCCGCTGGCGTTGCGTTCGGTGTCCTGGCGGTGCTGTTCGAGACGATCCGCATCCCGATCATCCGCCTGATCGTGGCGCTGATCTTCGCCGCACCCGCCGCCGTTGCGGGCTATGCGCTGGTCCATGGCGTCACCAAGGAAGCCGTGCCATCCGACATCTGGCGGCAAATCTTCTGCATTGCCGGCGGCGGATTTGTCGGCGTGTCCGCATGGATGCGGCTGGCCACTTCGACAGTCAATCTGTCTCGTTAGCATCATCGAGACACGCGAGCAGGAAGTCCGCCCGCTGCACTGTCGTCGTCTTCGGCAGTGCGATCACCTCATAGCCCAAGGCCGGAAAAGCCTCCATCAAACGATCATATTCCGCGACGGCTGCATCGAAGCCGTGCTTGCGATCCGCGTCGGTCACATAGATTTCCGGCCACGGTGGCGCCATGAAGATGCGCGGATGGTAGCGGTGCGTGATGCAAAGACGGCGCAGGACCGGCTCACCTGTCAGCGCTTACAGGGCGGAGGCAGCGTCCACGAGGCCCCGGTCGAAAAACACCCATCCCGCATGGGTCATCGCCGCCGCCCTGTCGGCTACCGCCATGTCTATAGCGCGGCGTAGAAACGCCGCCAGATCGTCCCACGGAAGCGCCTTGCCGCCCGAAGCGATTTTCCTCGCTGATGATCCGACGGCCCGGCTCTTCGACTATGCCATGGCCGCGCGCTTTCAATTCGGCCAACAGGGTGGATTTGCCCCCACCGGAACAGCCTGAGATCACGACAAGACCTTTGTTCAAGGAAGAACATCCTTTCCGGGAATATCGGCTTGCGCAGGGCCGCACCTTGCTGCGCGATAGCGTTTCGACTATATTGATAGCACAGCCATCGAGTTCTGGGAGGTGCTATCAAATGCCCGCCGTCACCATTCGCAACCTGTCCGAAGAAACCCACCGCGCCCTCAAGGTGCGCGCGGCCCATCATGGCCGTAGCGCCGAGGCAGAAATGCGCGACATTCTGGAAGCGGCGGTTCGCCCCGCCAATCGCATCCGCATCGGCTCCGCACTGTCGGCCTTGAGCCGGGATGCCGGACTGACCAACGCCGATTTCGAGGCGCTGGAACAGGGCCGCGACCGGACGCCCGCCACGCCCATGAGCTTTGAATGATCGTCCTCGACACCAATGTCGTTTCCGAGGCGATGAAACCGGAGCCGGCTCCCGCCGTGCGCGACTGGCTGGACGAGCAAGCCGCCGAAACCCTCTATCTCTCCAGCGTCACCGTCGCGGAACTGCTGTTCGGCATCGGCGCGCTGCCGGACGGGCGGCGCAAGCAGAAGCTCGCCGCCACGCTCGACGGGATGCTCGCCCTGTTCGACGGCCGAATCCTGCCCTTCGATACCGACGCCGCCCGCCGCTATGCCGACCTTGCCGTTGCGGCGCGCAATGCTGGCAAGGGCTTTCCGACGCCGGACGGCTACATCGCGGCCATCGCCACCGCTCATGGTTTCGCGGTCGCCACTCGTGACGCCAGCGCCTTCAAGGCGGCGGGTGTCCAGATCATCGACCCTTGGGCGACCGGACATTGAAATCAGGGCAGTGCCCGGTTCCGAAAAGAGAGTTAAGCGAAACAGGTTTTTGTAGAATATGGCTTCCTTAGCACCTGACGGCATTCCGATTATTATCAGTAAGCCCAAGGAACGGGTCCAAAGGTTATTCCTTCACCTGCCGGCATTTGGGCAGGCGAAAGAGGATACGAAGCCGGTGCTCGACCATCTGGCCGAAAAGGGTTTCGTGGCAATCGGCATGGATACATGGCAGCAAGGTGAACGTGGCCATGAAAGTCGGGATCAGCTCACCGCCCGCGTGTTCGGGAATTTTTGCCGGAACATGTGGCCGATCCTTGGGCAAACCACGCTTGATGTATCTGGGCGCTTGCCGAGTTCGATCTCGCCCCGTCCGTATCTGTAAGCGGTCTATCCATGGGCGGCGATATTGCGGTCGCCGCCGCTGGCCTCGATTCCCGGATTTCCAATGTCGTTGCGGTTGGCTCAACACCGGATTGGAAGCGGCCGGGAATGCACGATGTCATGGACGCCAGGAAACTGCTGCCCCACGGCGAACCGGACCTGTATGCGCAGTTCTTCTATGACCAGCTCGACCCTTTGACCCATCTGGATCACTATGCGCGCGGGCCTGCCCTGAACTTCATTTCGTGTGAGTTCGATAATCACATTCCTCTGGATGGAGTTACGCGGTTCAAGGCGGCTCTTTCGGAAAAATATCCGCAGGCCGCAGAGCGGGTTTCCCTGACAGTTTTGCCGGGTTTGCGGCACTTGGATTTGCTCAATCTTGATATTTGGTGGCCGACCGCTTCGGCGCTGATAGACCGTATCGATACGGCGGCTTTGTCGCAGAAGTCCTGAAACCCGTAACGGACCAGCCTGCCGAGGAAAAAGTAGAGGTTTCCGCTTCGCATATCTTTGTCAACAGTGGCGGAGAACCTGCGACATGATTTGCGACGATAGATACCGTTTGATGGCGTTGCCCTTCGGGCCGGGCTTTCGGCTGCGCCGGAACCACGCCAGGGCGCGTTTCCGCCATTCGGCTTTAATCCCATAACGCAAGAGTGGCGGCGGACACTTCGCGGCAAGCCCCATCCGGCTGGCGAGGCAGTCTCACGGGGCCGGTCATGGGTCGCCACGGCAGACTCACGAGGTAGGGCTTTCCGTCCTCGGCTTCGACGGGCGGGCGGATCATCCGCTCGGCGCGGAAGTGCATGCCGCCCCGCAAGTGGTCTTCCGGCCACACCGGGCACGCCAACACCGGCGGAGATCAGACGAAGCCTCGCCCGCAAACACCCCTCTGGCATCATACGAACTGGCCTTGACGGTCAGGGCAGAAAAGACCGCAGCCAATGCAACCAGCACAGCGTCCCCGATTCCGGCGCGGCGCAGGACGGCCGCCATTTGCCGTATTCCCACAATTTCCTGAAACGGGCGCTCCATCCGCGTCCTCGATTGGCACGGTCTGACCGAAGATCGGCTTCGCCTCGCTCGTCTTCCCGCAACGCCCGTCGCCAGCTTTTTTCCGCCGCCTTCGGCTTTGCATCGCGAAGCAAAAAAGCCGTCGCCGGCCGCCTTTCACGATGTTCCAGCCCCGAGGGGTGCGGGGCCGATCGTCCCCGGTCTCACGACCACCATCGAGGTCGCAATGGCGCGGCCCGACAGGAAAAGGAATACGAGAATGGCGACCATCGGCACCTTCACCCAGAACGAGAATGGCGCGGGCTTCACCGGCGCGGTCAAGACCCTGACCCTCAACGTCAAGGCCAAGTTCGTCCCCAGCGAGGGCGACAGCGAGCGCGGCCCCGACTTCCGCATCTTCGCCGGCGCCACCGAGTTCGGCGCGGCCTGGAAGAAGACCGCCCGCGAGACGCAGCGCGAATACCTCTCCGTCAAACTGGACGATCCGAGCTTCCCCGCACCGATCTACGCCAGCCTGGTCGAAGCCGAGGACGGACAGTCCCACAACCTCATCTGGTCCCGCCGCAACGCCGACTAGGACCGGCTCCCCGAACTGCCCCGCTCAGCCGAGCGGGGCTTCTTTTTGCTCATGTCCGCCGCCTTTCAGGAAACAAGGAGATCAGGATACACGGCTTTCCGGTTTTCAGGCTTTGCGTATCCCGATCAGATCTTCTCCCCGGCCGCCGCTTCGCTCTGGCCAGGCCGGTTGCTTGGGGGCGCTGCCCCCTGGCGCGGCACAAGGGCGGCCGGGCGGTATCCCCAGCCTTCCGCGCGGATATGTGCTCTCGCACCTTCGTCATGACTTCGATCCGCTTGTGCAGGCCGGGTGATCCCCCTCCGCCCGTCCGCCCTTGCGCCTTGCACCCCCCGGTCTCGGCGACGGCCAGGGTTGCAGCGCAGCGCTGCGCTCCAACCCAGACCCATAAGGATCAAGATCATGACCTATCATCACCTTGCCACCCGGTTCGGCCGCAACAGCCATCAGATCAGCGGGCGCGAAGCGCTCGACAACGAGGCGCTCTATCGGCACGTCCCGTCCATCTTCGCCGGAGAGGCCCATGACAGCCGGTCGGAGCGGTATGTCTATGTCCCTACCATCGACATCGTGGAGGGGTTGCGCCGGGAAGGATGGTTCCCGTTCTTCGCCGTCCAGTCCGTTCCGCGCGACGGCAGCCGCCACGGCCACGCCAAGCATATGCTGCGCCTGCGCCGGGATGACGGCATCGGCAAGCCGGAGGCGGCGGAAGTCATCATCGTCAATTCGCATGACGGAACCAGCAGCTACCAGATGTTTGCCGGGATGTTGCGTTTCGTCTGCACCAACAGCCTTGTGGCGGGCGAGCGGTTTGAGGACGTGCGCGTTCCCCATAAGGGCAATATCCAGCATGACATTATCGAAGGCGTCTATACAGTCGCGGAGGACTTCCCCCGGCTGATCGACGCCAGCGAAACCATGAAGGAAATCCAGCTTGGTGAAGATGAGCGCCGCGTTCTGGCCGAGGCGAGCCTTGTCGCCCGCTATGGCGAGGAGGAAAGCCCGATCCGCCCGGATCAGATCATCCAGCCGCGCCGCCGCGAGGATGTCGGGCAAAGTCTTTGGATGACCTACAACACCATTCAGGAGAACATGATACGCGGCGGTCTGCAGGGCCAGAAGCGCAACGCCGAAGGCCGCATCCGGCGCAGCCAGACCCGTCCCATCAACGGCATTGACCAGAATGTGACCCTCAATCGCGCGCTCTGGACGCTGGCCGAAGGCATGCAGCGCCTCAAGACCCGATGACCGCCAATCCGTAGAGCCGGGAAACCGGCTCTACGGATTTCCGCTTTTCCGACTTTCAGATTGCTCGATTTTTCGCCGATCTGGCTCAGCGGATCGGCGGCGCGGCCATGCCGGGGCACGGCCGCCGCTCGCCGGGCTGCGCCCGGCTCGCGAATCAAGGTAAGCACTGTTAAGACAAAAATAACCAAGGAATTGATCGAGTTAGCAGCATCAGTTATATCGTTGGCCTAGCTACAGTTACCTCCCGAAATCCCGCAGGCTTCCAATTCGGGCCTGTCCTGCGCAGCCCGAAATTGGGAGATGACGCCATGCTTAGCATCGATTGGCGTGCTCCGGCGGCCTACAAGCACACCGAGAACCTGCCCGCCGCCGGTTTCGCCTGGGAGTATCTTCGTCGCAACGAAGAGTATCGCCATGATTTTCAGGCTATTGGCCTGACCGGGCAACCCGGCGCGAGGCAATTGGAGCGGTTCGCGCAGCGCTGGGGGTTGCGATTTCCCAAGCGACCCCGACGCATCGCCTGATCGTCAGCCCCCATTTTGGTCTCCGCGCCTTCAGCCACAGGCGGTCATGCTGTCGCCTGTCGAACAGGAGGTGACAGAAACCGAGCCGCTGGTCGCTCTCGCCCATCTCGACGGTCTCGATCTGCGCCGCGCGGCCGATGGCTGGCATGGCGTCTGGCAGGTGGGCGACATCGCGCACCAGTTCTGGTTGCCGGACGCGGTGCCCGACGCCGCCGCCTTCTATGCCGTGACCTTGCCGATGGATTCTTTTCTGGAGCTTCGCGTCCATGCCGCGCGTCGTCTCTGGCGATCCCTCACACGGCGTCGGCCTGGCCCGCCCATCGGCGTCCTGCCCGACCAGCTCCGGGAATGGCATATCCTGTCGCTGCGCGCGCTCGACGCCCGCCTGCGCGGTGAGAGCTACCGCGTCATCGCCGAAGTCCTGCTCGGCTTTCGCGGCACGAAGGAGGATTTTGAGGGCGATCCAGCCAAGAACAAGTCGCGCCGCCTCGTCGCCCACGGCATCAGGATGATGCGCGGTGGATATAGGCTGTTGCTGCACTATCCGGTCAAGTCACAGCAGAAGTGAGACAGCCTGTAGGAGAGCACGGCCCGGCTCCGGCCGTCATTCAGTGCATGATGAGGCCGCCATCTACGGCGTATTGGCTGCCGGTGACATAGGACGCATCGTCCGACAGAAGGAAAAGCGCGACGGCTGCCGCTTCCGCCGCCGTTCCGGCTCTGCCGAGCGGCACCTGATCCACCACGAACTGTTCAAAGCCCGATCGTGCCTCATCAGGAAGGAAGTGACGGAAATTCGTTTCGATCGGGCCGGGAACAAGAACATTCACGCGGATGCCGCGCGGGGCAAGCGCCGTCGCCCATGACCTGGCCATGGCGACAACTGCTCCCTTGGTCGCCGCATAAAGGCTCGTCGCCGCAGCACCTTCGTAGGTTGAGCTGGATGACGTGAGGACCACCGAGGCCCCTGGCGCCAGAAACTCCGAAAGCTGCGCAAGTTGAAGCATGGGGCCTCGCACATTCGCCGCCATCATTGCGTCGAAGGATGCCGCGTCGATTTCTTCCGGTGCAGCGAGTGTCGCGAAGGCGGCATTCAGCCAAAGCCCGTTCAGTGGGAACAGCTTTCTCACGTCTGCCGCGAGTGCAAGGGCGGCCAGAGGATCGGCCGCATCGTTGCGTATGACGGTGGCCCCTTGACCCAACTCCGTTTGTGCCGCTTGCAACCTCGCTTCGTTCAACCCGGTCACGATGACCTGTCCCCCTTCGGAAATGATGCGCTTCGCCCCGGCGAGACCCATGCCGCTGCTTCCGCCCGTGACCAGCACCGTCTTTCCGTCAAAGCGACCCATCATGTTTCCTTCTTAGCTATTGGCTCAATCCTGGCTGCCTGAATACCTCCCGTCCGCACAGCAAACGTCATACAGAACGAACGACTACGCCTTATTGGCCGCAGCCTGTTCCAATATCCGTTTGTAGCCTTCGCGCGAGAGCCATTGCGCACGTTCGAGATGGCTTTGCCAGCACCGATAGCTGCGCAATTCTTCCGCAACCGGATCGCGGTGCAGCACGATTTGCGCGACTTCCTTCCAGTCGGCGTCCTCGGCCTTGGCGTCGAGAAGCCGCAGATAGGTCACGAAATGCCGCTCGTCATAGGTGGTAATTTCGTCGCCTGTCGGCGCTACGTCATCCACATCGGGATCAAGTTCGACGGGAACCCGCATCGTCATTCCCCTTTCCTCAGAAGAGTGCCTGCGGTGCGCCCCCGCAGATAAAACTCTCTGACTCCTGGTGATCGGGGAGTTCGAAACCGTCACGAAAACGGCCCCATGGCCTTTAGCTCGGAAAGCCTGTTGTATACGCCACAGGCTCCCCGACCATAGGTCAAGGAGTGTGGTGCCGTAACGGCCGGCACCAACCGTTCGTGAGGGGTTTCGACGCCCCGGAGCAGCGCGTCTGCTCTGCTTCCACCCTTAGCCGACCCGCGCGCGATTGTCTTGACATTTTCCGCGCAACGGGCGGTGAAACGCTGAAATCTCTCGCCTTTTCCGGCTGGCTATCAGCCGTCAGGGGGGTGCCGCCAGCGCATAGACGCAACTGCGGCACGCTACAGGCCGCCGATCCCTCGCCATCGTCCGCCACAGCCCGCTGTCGCTTCGACAGCCGCCTGTCTGACGAACTCCGAGGTGATCCCCCATGGCCATTCGTAACCCGGACCTGCCGCCGCGCCTGCTGCGCACACAGGAAGCCGCGCGCTTCCTCGGCTTGTCCATCCGCACCCTTGAGAAGCATCGCACCTATGGCACCGGCCCGACCTACCGCAAGATCGGCGGTCGCGTCCTCTACGCCGTCCGCGATCTGGAAGCGTGGAGCGCCATCGGCACCCGCAAATCCACCCGCGACGAAAACGCCGGCACGGTCTTTCCCGCGCGTCCGCTGACGCCGCAAGAGCGGGACGAGCTGTAAATGCTGCGCGACGACGATCCCAGACCCCCACAGCAGACCGAGGATAGCGAGCGCACCCGCCTGGACCCCTTCGTGGTGGCGACGGGCGACGCCACGCCGCGCGACCAGCGCGATTTGATGGAGCGGCCGTTCTTCTCGCTGGCGAAGCGGCCGCGCACCACGCCGATCCTCTACAGGGCCGCCGATGTCGAGGTGCAGGTGTTCGCCATGCCCGAACATGGCATGGCGACGATCTGGGATGCCGATGTGCTGATCTGGGCCGCCTCGCAGATCGTGGCAGCCGAGAACATCGGCATCCCCACGTCGCGCTTCTTCCGCTTCATGCCCTATCAGCTTCTGCGCTCGATCGGGCGGGCCACCGGCAATCGCGAATATCTACTGCTCAAGGCCGCGCTCGCGCGGCTGCAATCCACCGTCATCGCTACGACCATCCGCAACGGCAAGCATTGGCGGCGGCGGCAATTCTCATGGATCAACGAGTGGGAGGAAATGACGACGCACACCGGGCGCGTCGAGGGCATGGAGTTCGTCCTGCCCGAGTGGTTCTACAACAGCGTCATCGACCGTTCGCTGGTCCTCACCATCGACCCGGCCTATTTCCGGCTGACTGGCGGCATCGAACGCTGGCTCTATCGCGTCGCTCGCAAGCACGCTGGACGCCAGCCCGAGGGCTGGGCGTTCGAGGTCTCCCACCTTCACCAGAAATCCGGCAGCGCGGCGCGGCCATCCGATTTTGCGCTCGACCTGCGCAGGATCGCGGCACGTCAATCTCTGCCTGGCTACCTGCTCAAGAGCGAATGGGAGGACGGGCGCGAACTGCTGCGTTTTCTTCCCGAAAATCTATCCACAGTGCCTGTGGATAACCATGTGAATCCTATCGGGACATTAGGCGCACGCAGTATCGGGACATTAGGCGCAAATCTCGCGCCCGACTCTATAGAAGAATCTAACAAAGAATCTAACTCTTCTTCTTTGACGCGCGCACACGCGATCCGTGGTGCCGGTGCCAGTGCCGGTTTCGCCCGACGAGGTGCGCCATGATCGTCGCGCTCCTCAATCAAAAGGGCGGCGTCGGCAAGACCACGCTGGCGCTGCATCTCGCCGGAGCCTGGGCGCAGCGCGGCCAGCGTGTCATCCTGATCGACGCCGATCCGCAAGGCTCCGCGCTCGACTGGTCGCAGACACGCAGCCATGAGGGGCTGCCAAGGCTGTTCAGCACCATCGGCCTGGCCCGTGACACCTTGCATCGCGAGGCCCCGGTGCTGGCCCGTGACGCCGATCACGTCGTCATAGACGGGCCACCCCGCGTCGCCGCTCTGATGCGCTCGGCGCTGCTTGCCGCCGACCTAGTGCTGATCCCGGTGCAGCCATCCCCCTTCGACGGATGGGCCTCGGCCGAGATGCTGGCGCTTCTCAACGAAGCGCGCATCTACCGGCCAGAGCTGGCCGCCCGCTTCGTCCTCAACCGATGCGGTGCGCGCACCATCATCGCCCGCGAGACGGCCGAGACGCTGGCCGACCACGATCCGCCCTTGCTCGCCACGACCATCGGCCAGCGCGTCGTCTTCGCCGACGCTGCGCAATCCGGCCGGCTCGCATCCGAGATCGACGCCGACAGCCGGGCCACGCACGAAATCGCCGCGCTTGCCGCCGAGATCGACAGCATCGGCATCGGGAGGTCCGCGCCATGACCGGACGCACCCGCAAGCCCGGCTTCGCGTCCCGGCCGGGCAATCCCGATAGCTGGATCAAGGCTGCCGACACAACGCCGACCGGCAACGCCGCTGGCGAAGCGTTCACCGCCCGCCTGACGATCGACATCACGCCCGAGCTGCGCGGCCGCATCAAGGTCGCGGCTTTCCGGCGCGGCATCACCGTCACCGACATGCTGCGCGACCTGCTCGCGCTCGAATTTCCATCCGTCGAAGGAGATCCGATATGACCGGCAACGCGGCCCGCCGCTTGCACGGCCGTCCGCTACCAGACGGACCCGCGCCCTTCACCACGTTGGTCGAACTGACCTTCGACAAGCGCAAGGTCGAGCGCTGGATACGGTTCGGCCGCAAGAGCTACGAACAGATACTCGACCGTCGCCGCAGCCTCGTCGGCTTCGCGCCGGAGAGCATCTTCGCCTTCGTCCGCTGGGCGGCCGGCGAGCACGGCACGGTGATTTCCCGCATCGACATCGTGCGCGCCATCGGCCGCGGCGAGCCGTTCCAGACGCTGCCCTTCGTCCGCCCCGGCGGCGACATCCTGCTGCGCCTCGATAGCTGGGCGAAGGTGCAGCGCGCGCTTGCCGCCATCGACGCCGTGGAAGCGCTCGGCCTCGATCCGGCCGACGTGTCGCCCGACTACTGGCGGCACGTCCACAACCGCCTGACCGCCGGCCTGGAGCCGAGCGCCTACACGCCCGAGCGCCATGCCGCGTGGATCGGACGGCAGAGGATCGAGCCATGACGCGGTTCGGCTACGTCATGGTGACGTATTTCGCGGCGATGGGCGTCGCTGTCGCGGCGTTCATCCCGACGCCCACGAAACTGATCTGGAACGCGACCGCGAGCGCACCCATCGGCTTCTACACCGTCGAACCGGCCGAGCGGATCGAGGTGCCCGAGCTGGTCACAATCATGCCGCCCGAACCGCTTTCCGCCTTCATGGTCGAGCGTGGTTATGTCGGGCGCGGCGTGCCGCTCCTCAAGCGCGTCCTTGGCCTTCCTGGGCAACGGGTTTGCCGCAGCGGTCGCACGATCACCGTCGATGGCGTGGAGATGGGCGAAGCGCTGGATCGCGACCGGATCGGGCGCGATCTGCCGGTCTGGCAGGGCTGCCGCGTCATCGGCGACGGCGAAATCTTCCTGATGAATTGGGAGGTCCGCGACAGCCTGGACGGCCGTTACTTCGGACCCATCCCCGCAAGTTCCGTCATCGGCCGGGCGCTGCCGCTCTGGACCGATGAGGAAGGCAACGGCCGCTACGAATGGCGTGCTCCGACGCAATGACCGCTTTCCCATCAGCGGGAGCGGTGCCCGCCGATGGCCTTTTCAACCTCACCGCCAAGGAGACTGTCATGCCCCAGATCGGTCAATTCACCGCCGAAAACGAAACCTTCGTGGGCCGTGTTCATACGCTCACCCTTTACCGCGAACTGACCATCGTTCCCGCCGAACCCTCGGACGCGGAGAACGCGCCCGCCTACCGCGTCCTTCACGGGGCCGAAGATGGCCCGGAGGTCGGCGCGGGCTGGAAGGAAGTCGGCGAAAAGGCCGGCGACTACATTTCGCTGGTGATCGACGATCCCGCCTTGCCCCAGCCGATCCGCGCCAACCTCTTCCAGAACAGTAACGACAAGACCGCCTGGTCGCTGCACTGGAGCCGCCCGAAGCCGCGCGGCGGGCGGGACTGAAAGCCATGCGCTATCGCGTCATCCCCGCGTTCAAAACCCTCATCCCGTTGTTCGCGGAAAGGCCGTCTCATCCCGTCGTCCCGCTCGGCCACCGGACGGCCGGCGCGCGCAGCGAAGGTCAAGGGCGGCCTCTGGCCGGCGCTCGCGCCTTGCCCTTGACCGCAGCGAGCACGCTGGCAGGCTGGAGGTCGAATGGAGGCAGGGAGATCGCGCGATATGCCGGTCTCCTGCTGGCTGGCGTGCTCGCGGTCGCAGCCTGTCCGGTCGCCGTATCGGCGCAGGCCGCACCCGTCACGCGCGCCAATCCCGCCGATCCCTATGCCGGCTTCGTCACCGAAGCCTCGCACCGTTTCGGCGTTCCCGAACATTGGATTCGCGCCGTACTGCGCGCCGAGAGCGCGGGCGATGTGCGCGTGATTTCGTCGGCCGGAGCGATGGGATTGATGCAGGTCATGCCCGACACCTGGGCGGGCCTGCGCGTCCGTCATGGCCTCGGTCGCGATCCCTACGATCCACGCGACAACATCATGGCGGGCGCGGCTTATCTGCGCGAAATGTGGGACCGCTATGGCAATGTCGCCGCGATGCTCGCGGCCTACAATGCCGGTCCCGGCCGGTACGACGAACATCGCACGACAGGTCGCGCCTTGCCCGCCGAGACGCGCGCCTATGTCGCCGCGCTTGCGCCGGTTCTGGGCGGCTCGGCCGGGAGTGAAACACCCGCACCAGCGCCGCCGCCACCGCCCGACTGGCGCGCGGCTCCGCTCTTCGTCACGCGCTCGACCGACATGCGGACTGCCGCCGCGCCGTCATCCGAAGCGCAATCCGGCGACATCCGCGCGACCGTTCCGGTGCGCGAGGCCGCCGATACGGAGCCGCCGACCGGCAGCATTTTCGTGGCCCGCGCCGACGACGGGGGTGCGCCATGAAGGTCGCATTCCCGCGCTCGGCGCGATCCATTCCGGTGTTCAGCCAGGCAGGATTCTTCCTGTCTGGAATCCCGGCAGGAAGGGCAGAAGAGAAGGCAGGAAGGGAGGGCAAGATAAAGGAAACCGGCACTACGCTGGCCGGATTTCTGAAATTGTTGTTGTCTGCACACTGGTTAGGGGAGCCGCGAGCGGCACCCTGTTTTTGGACGGTGCGAGCCGTGATTTTGCGCAACGCCTTGGCTTTGCTGGGTTTTGACCGGCACCATGGCCGCCGAACGCCCGATTTTCCACGATTTTGGCCTGAGGCGCAGCCATGAGCGCCGACGACGAGAACCGCTTCCGGCCCAAGCCCGGTCGCATCCGATCCGACACGCCGAAGCTGGGGAAGGCCAAGAGCTTTCTAACTCAGGCGAAGAAGCTCGCGCGCCAGCACAGCAACAGCCCGTCGCGGTCATCCTCATCATCCTCGCCACGCTCCAGATCGTCAGCCGCCACCAAGGGCGGCAAGGCATCGGGGGGGAGCAGCGGGCCGGGCCTCAAGCGTGGACGCGGCGCGTCGTTCGTTCGTGCCCGCACCTTGTCCGGCGGCTGGAGGCACAGCACGCCGGGAATGCGCCGTGTGGTCGTGAAAACCCGCTATGTCCAGCAGGCCGGAAAGAACGGCAAGGCCGCCGCCCATCTGCGCTACATCCAGCGCGACGGAACCTCGCGCGACGGCGAGCGCGGCCAGCTCTATTCCGCCAACGAGGAGCGCGCCGATGGCGACGCTTTCCTCGATCGCGGCAAGGACGATCGGCACCAGTTTCGGTTCATCGTCTCGCCGGAAGACGGCGCGGACCTGACGGACCTAACCGCGCATACCCGCGACCTCATGAGCCGCATCGAGGCCGACCTTGGCACGAAACTCGATTGGGTCGCGGTCAATCATCACAACACCGGGCATCCGCATGTTCATGTCATCGTCCGGGGCAAGGATGATCTGGGCGAGAATCTGGTCATCAACGGCGACTATCTTGCCAACGGCATCCGCGAGCGGGCGAGTGAGTTGACCACGCTGGAGCTTGGTCCCGTCACCGAGATCGAGCAGACCCGCAAGCTGTCCGCCGAGATCGACCAGGACCGCTTCACCCGCATCGACCGGGCGATGGCGGAGGAAGCCGATGAGCGCTTCATCGACCTGCGCCATGAACCCGACGATCCGCGCCGCCAGTTCGACCGGACGCTGCGCCTGCGCCGTCTCGCCAAACTGGAGATGATGGGCCTCGCCACGGAACATGCGCCGGGCGTCTGGGAATTGAGCGAGCGGATGGAGCCGACCTTGCGCGAGTTGGGCGAGCGCGGCGACATCATTCGCAATATGCACAAGGCGTTGAAGGCCGATGGGCTGGAGCGCGATCCGATGACGTTCCAGCTTCATGATGCCGCGCCCGAGACGCCCATCGTCGGCCGCGTCGTGGACAAATATCTCACTGATGAGATGGGCGAGAATCTGACCGTCGTGGTGGACGGCATCGACGGCCGGACGCATCACGTTCCGGGTATCGACCCGGCCCGCGTCGAGGATGCGCGGATCGGCAGCGTCATCGAGATCGGCCCGGCCGACACGGCGCAGCGGCCATCCGACCGCGCTATTGCCGCTATCGCCGAGGACGGCATCTACCGGCCGAGCCGCCATCTGGAGCAGGCCAAGTTCGACGGCCGCGTTCCGGGCGGCGACTATGAGGGTTTCGTCGATGCTCATGTCCGGCGACTGGAGGCGCTGCGCTGCGCCAGGATCGTCGAGCGGATCGACGCCGATCAATGGCGCATCCCAGAGGATTTCGAGAACAGAGCCGCCGCCTATGATGCAGGCCGGAACCGGCAGGCCAGCATTCGCGTCATCGCAACTTTCGATCTGAAAACCCAGATCGGGTCCGATGGCGCGACCTGGCTCGACCAGCGACTGGTTACGCCTGACGCATCGGATCTTGCTCCGGCCGGTTTCGGGCAACAGGTGCGCGACGCCATGGACCAGCGCCGCGAGCATCATATCGAACAGGGCGACGCCACCCGAGCGCGGGACGGCCGCATCTTTTACCGGCGCAGCCTTCTTGCCACACTCCGCGAGCGCGAGGTCGCCCGCGTCGGTGCAGAGATGGCGGAGAGCAAGGCGATGCCATTCCGGGCGGCGGCGGACGGCGAGAAGATCAGCGGCAAGTTCACCGGCACCGTGCAGCTATCGAGCGGCAAGTTCGCCATCATCGAGCAGAGCCACGAGTTCTCCCTTGTCCCCTGGCGGCCTGTGATCGACCACCAGCTTGGCCGCGAGGTGATGGGCATCGTGCAGGGCGGATCGGTATCGTGGCAGTTGGGACGGCAGAGGGGGTTGGCGCTCTGAGCATTAGGGGAAGCATTCAACGTGAGGCTCGCCGAGCCGTTCGGTCAATGGCCTCCACGATCGTCTGATACAACGCAGGCGGTAAGTCATGGCCCATGCCGTCGATCAACATGAGTTCGGCATTTGGGATCGAAGTGGCGGTATCCTTGCCGCAGACCGGGAGAATGAGAGGATCGTCTGTCCCATGCACGACGAGCGTCGGAGCCATGATGGTCGCCAACCGCGAACGACGGTCTCCAGCGACGGCCATCGCCGCGATCTGTCGCGCGGCGCCGCTAGGGTCGTACGCGCGCCGGATTTCGTCCAGAACAAGGATACCATGAGCCTCAGCGTCGACCGGGAATCGAGACCCGGAGATGCGTTGCGCGAAGGCGATGGTCTGCGCCAGAAATACCGGCTCGTCGGAGAAGGGATCGGGTGCGGGGCGCGTCATCATCGCCATCACGTCGGGCGCGGCCTGCGGAAGCTCTGGATTGCCCGTACTCGACATGATCGAGGTCAGGGACAGAACCCGCTCGGGATGCTCGCTTGCCATGATCTGCGCGACCATGCCCCCCATCGACCGACCGACGACGTGTGCGCGATCAATGGCGAGAACATCGAGCAGGCTGATCGTGTCCGCAGCCATGTCGTAAAGGGTATACGGAACATCCGGACGTCGTCCGGCCATGAGCGTAGCCGCCAGCGCCGCGAAATCCGGTGGAGCGCATTGGCTGAAATGTGTCGAACAGCCTGCATCACGGTTGTCGAACCGGATTACGCGGTAGCCGTACGCCGCCAGTTTTTCGCAGAATGGAGCCGTCCATCGGATCATTTGCGTGCCCAACCCGGCGATCAGAAGGATCGCGTCGTTGGCTTCGTCGCCGAAGCTGTCATAGGCGAGTTCAACGCCGTTGGCTTGTACTGCTTTCATGGTCGCGGCCCGTCCGTAGCAAGCGGGAGGCTGGAGTTCAGCAGTGGAAGAAGGCGCGAGTCCTCGACCGCCGCCGTGCGGTGTCCGATCCCGGCGAGGTAAGCCTCATGGCTGGCGAAGGCGAGAAAGGACGCGACGCTGCTTTGGCGAACCAGCATCGCCATGTCCCACGTCTCGTCCTCAGGACCGATCAGGAAGGGACCGCCAGCGCCGAGAAATAGAAGTTCGCCGCCGCTTTCGCGCAGGAACGGCAGCGTGTGCTGGACATATCGATCGAAAGCTTCCGCGCCGCTGATCGGCAAAGCGGGCGCGAGTTCTGGATGGGCTGTGTAGTCTGCAATCTCCCGAAACCTCATCAGGTTTAGCATGACAATGCTACCTTCGACACCGCGCTGCACGAAAAGTCTGCCCGCGTTCTGCGTTGGTTCGAGATACTTTGTTGACGATGTCACGGCGCTTCCTTTCCACTACCAACTTTGTCGCTCGAATGATCCTTCCGGTCGAAAGCCAGATGCAGGGTATGGAACCGGACGTCTTCCGGCCAGGCGGCAATGCAATGCTCCAACCTCGTGCGATCATCAGCAAAGAGCGCGCGGGTCGCCTCCTCAAAACCGGGTAGATCACCGGCGATTGCCTGCATGAACTGATAGGCGGCTTCCTGGGCGGTCCGTCGCTGCTGTCGCGTCCCGCCGTTCCGACGCGCCTCTTCTACCAGCCGTCTCAGAACGGCGGATGCGCCACCTGGCTGAGAGGCCAGCCATTCCCAATGCCTCGGCAGCAGCGTCACCTCGCGCGAGACGACTCCCAATTTTGGCCGTCCCCGACCTCTCGGTTCAGAAATCTCATCTTTCGGTGGTTCGGACACCTCGTTTGATCGGGGCCGATAGCGTCCAGGGAATGTCTGAGGCGGTCGGGAAAGCCTCTCGATAACGTCAGCCTTCGTGCCGCGAAAATCCAGGTCGATGACGCGGCCTGTCATGTCGTCGAAGACGAGGATCGTGATCGAAGGATCTTTTTCTGTTGCCGCTTTGACGGCAAGAGCCACTTCGATCAGCGGGCCAGACAACAGCCGCCGTTGGCCATCAAAGGCCGTGCAAGGTTTCGAGAGAGGATTAGACACGCGCTTAGCACTAAGGTTTGACGATTCTTATTACCCGGTAAAAAATATCAGGTCAATAATACCCGTGTAATATTCTCGCAAAGCGCAGGGCAATCGTCGGCGCGGCCACATCTGGCGGAGGGCGACTAGCAATCAAGGGCCTGCCATTCCGAGCGGCGGCGGACGGTGAAATCGTCAGCGGCAAGTTCGCCATCGTGGAAAGGCGCACGAATTCACTCCTGTCCCGTTGGCGCCCGGTCATCGACCGCCAACTCGCCCGCGACGTTGTCGGCCTCATGCGGGGTGGTTCGATGATGGCTCCGCCCACTTTTTCGGGGCAAGATTGTTCCCATCGCTACGCTTGCACGGTCACCTGGGGGATTCGCCTGCAAAATACGCGCTTGGCGATCTGCCGAGCGAACGCCGGAACATAGCGGAAAAGGCGCTTGGACTGTCATATCCGCATGCAAGCGCTACATTCAAAATCGACTGCCCTTCCGCCAGAAGCGGTAGTGCATGCAACAAGCGAGCCTGCTGTCGCCAATGGGCAAAGCTCAGCCCTGTTTCGCGCTGGAACAGCCGCATGAAGCTTGACCGACTCATGTGAAGGGCCCCTGCGGCTTCCGCTAGAGAGACGGCGCGCGTGGGGTCGCTGCGTATCTGTGCGCAGAAGCGCGCAAGCCGTGCATGTTGGGGGATGGGTAGGCTCAGCGGTTCAACTGGAAGGAGCGACAATTCCAAAAGCAGGAGTTGGGTGACGGCGCGACTGAGTTCCGCGTTTTTGGGAGCATCGACAAGTGCGGCAAGCCGCAAGATCAGTTCGCGCAGCAGTGGCGTGACTTCCATTGCTGTGCAAACGACGGGTAAGTCCTTCACCTCCGCAGTATCGATCAACAGCGCGCGGAACTGCACGGTGGAATGACTTCTCGTGTCGTGCTCGACCCCAGCGGGCACCCAGACCGCGCGACTCGACGGCACAACCCAGGTCCCATCGGCCGTCGTCACAGAGACGACGCCGCTGATCGCATAGATAAGCTGCGCCTGCGGATGAGCATGGCGGGTGCTAGCGAAGCGGTGCGCATCCTGGCTGACGACGGCAATATGACTTGTGAAAGCCTGCACATGCATTGCCCGATCTGATCCTTTCGCGACGATCATTGATCTCCTGCCGCGAGATTATCACCGACGGAAGGGTTAAGGTAGGGGTCACTCTAGGAGAGGTTTCTTTAAGTCCCGTGTTTTCCGTCGCCCGCATCATCTGCCATGCCAAGCCGCTCATTGCGGCGCCGGCGGCTATTGACGCGGGCGGACTGAGCACCTGTGCCCTGCATGGGGCTCACCAAGTTCGGCTTCTTTCCGTTGCGCTACGACTTACAGGCGGTCGCCAGGACTGACGGCAGCCTGGCGGCCGTATGTAGCCGTGCCCGCTTTGATCTTCCCCGCGCGCAACGGAAATCCATCATGCTGAAAAACCCGGATACCAAATATCGTCCTTTCATTACGCCTATCGACCTGCCGGATCGGCAATGGCCGTCCCGGCGTCTCGTCGCGGCGCCCCGCTGGCTGTCCACCGACTTGCGCGATGGCAATCAGGCGCTGGCCAATCCGATGGGGGTCGAGCGCAAGCAGCGCTTCTACGACATGCTCGTCGCGATCGGCTTCAAGGAAATCGAGGTTGCGTTTCCCTCGGCATCGCAGACTGAATTCGATTTCGTTCGCTGGCTGATCAAGGAGGATAAAATCCCCGATGACGTGACGATTCAGGTTCTGACCCAATCACGAACTGACCTGATCGCCCGGACGTTCGAGTCGCTGGAGGGCGCGCGTCGCGCCATCGTCCACCTCTACAACGCGACCGCGCCTCTGTTCCGCCGCGTGGTTTTCGGGATGGAGCGACACGAGATTGTCGATCTGGCCGTCACCGGCGTCACGGCGATGCTGGAAGAAAGCCTGAAGCATCCCGACACGGACTGGACCTTCGAGTATTCACCCGAGACCTTCTGCTTCACGGAACCGGATTTTGCGTTGGAAATCTGCGAACGCGTGCTCGACGTGTGGCAGCCGTCGCCGGAGCGGCCAGCGATCTTGAACCTGCCTGCGACGGTTGAGGTCGCGATGCCGAACATCTACGCCGATCAGATCGAGTGGTTCTGCCGCAATATCTCGCGGCGGGATTCCATCGTCATCAGCTTGCACCCCCACAATGACAGAGGGACCGGAGTCGCTGCGGCCGAGCAGGCCCTGCTCGCCGGTGCGGATCGTGTCGAGGGTTGCCTGTTCGGCAATGGCGAGCGAACCGGAAACGTCGATCTCGTGACACTGGCATTGAACCTCTACACACAGGGGATCGATCCCGGTCTTTCCTTCCCGGCAATGCGCGAGGTTGTCCGCACGGTCGAGCATTGCACCGACCTGCCCATCCATCCCCGGCATCCCTATGCGGGCGAACTTGTGCATACCGCCTTTTCCGGCTCGCATCAGGACGCCATCCGTAAGGGCTTTGCCGCGCACGAGCAGCGCAACGATGGTTTTTGGGAGATGCCCTATCTGCCGATCGATCCGGCGGATATCGGAGAAACTTACGAGGCCGTCATCCGCGTCAATTCGCAGTCCGGCAAGGGTGGCGTCGCCTGGGTGCTTGAGCAGGACAAGGGACTGAAGCTGCCCAAGCGCATGCAGGCCGATTTCAGCGCGCATGTGCAAAAGCTGGCCGATGACATTGGCCGCGAGTTAAACACTGCCGACATCTGGCAGTGCTTCGAAAGCCGCTATTTGCCGCGCCCGTCCGATCGCTTCGTGCTGGTGGATTACGAGCAGACCGGCCCCGTCGGCCAGCGGATGTTCGTGGGCCGTATCGCTATTGACGGTGAGGTTCGTTCGCTCTCGGGGCGCGGAAACGGCCTGATCTCCGGAAGCGTCGCAGCGCTCGAGGTGGCGGGCGGTCCGTCACTCGATGTCGTAGATTATCAGGAGCATGCCATCGGACACGGTACAAAGGCGCATGCGGCAGCCTATGTCGAATGCCGGACAACTGAGGGGCAGGTCGTGTTCGGTGCGGGCATTGATCGCGACATCGCCACAGCATCCGTCCGGGCAATTCTGAGCGCCGCCAACAACACCTGATCGATAGCCAATCAGAGACACAGCGATGATATCAGCGAGAAAGGAACCAATATGGATATGGTCGGCAAGGTGCGGGAGGCGTTGCTCGCCTCCGGTCATGAGGACAGCATCGCGGAATTTCCGGCTGGCACGCATAGCGCGGCCGATGCGGCGGCGGCAGTTGGCTGCTCCGTCGAGCAGATCGCCAAGTCGATCGTATTCCGATCCGGCGAGAATGTGATCCTTGTCGTTGCGTCTGGCGCTCATCGTATCGATCGGAACAAGGTCTCTGCCGCTGTCGGTCAGCCGGTAAAGACCGCCGATGCCGCATGGGTCCAGGGCAAGACTGGGTTTGCCGTCGGCGGTGTCGCCCCCATCGGTCATGACTGCCGGGTCACGACCGTCATCGATCGCGAACTGCTTTCGCTTGATCCACTTTGGGCGGCGGCAGGGTCTCCGATGCACGCATTCCAGACGACAACGGAGCAGTTGATCCAACTCACCAAGGGTATAGTGGCCGAGGTGTGTGAGAGCTGAGCTGAGTCATACATTCGCTGGGGCGAGGCATTGGCCACTTGCCTGGCCCAAGCACCATGGCACGCGTGCAGCTCGGAAACAGCCGCTCATCGACCGTAACTTTGGCCGCAAGGTTGTAGGCATCGTACAAGGCGGATCGGTATCGCGATCGCTGGGGCGGCAGCGGGAAAGGATGGCCCATCCTGGCAAAAATCGCAAATCGCCTTTGGCCTAACGATAGAATGATGATGGCGGAACGCCGAAATGGCGTCGAAACATGGCAGTGAAGGCGCTTTGGCTAGCGTATCCGCAATCGAACGCCACATCAATGACGCGCTCGCCACCCGCCAATCTCTGAAGCGCGAACAAGAGTCGCGCCTGTTCGCGCCATTGCGCGAAGGTCATGCCCGTTTCCTTGGCGAAGAGCCTATGCACGGTTTTTGCCGTTACACCTAACCGCGCCGCCCAATCATCCGCGGTTGAGGTGTCGGCGGGATGAGCGGAGATTTCCTCGCAGACGCGCTTGATGCGAGGATCGGCCGGCAAGGGAAGATGTAGCGCAAGCACATCCGATACGCGAACTTCGTCGGCAAGCAACCGCATGAGCCGATCATCCCGGCTGCCCTCATGATAGTCGAGCGGGACACAAACCGCCGCGACGATGAGTTCGCGTAGCAGCGGCGAAATCTCAATGACGCAACTCTTTTCCGGAAGGTGTTTGATAGTTGTCGTATCGATAAAGACTGTCCTGATCTTTACCTGACCCGACATCTTCACTTCGTGCTCTAACCCGGCTGCCAACCACAGCGCACGGCTTGGCGGCACGATCCAGAATCCCTCGGCTGACCGCACGATCATGACGCCCTCTATTGCATAGAGAAGCTGATCACGCGGATGGGCGTGCCAGCCAGTCGTCGCGCCATCGGGATAATCGACCTCCATAGCCACCATGGCGCGAGGCGTGTCGTGAAATTGAAGATGCTTGCGAGTGAGATCATCCATGATGTCCCAAACTCTACAGTATCTGTCAGAGCGGAGCAATACGGACCGTATCGCGACATGGTAGTCGTGAGATAAGCAACAACACAAGATTACGGATATGAACGGCAAATTCGCTTATCTCTACCCCTTCCTCGCCATCGTCTTATGGTCGGGAAATGTGATCGTCTCCAGAATGTCGGCTCATACGATTGGGCCGGAGGCGATCACCTTCTATCGCCTTTTACTTGCGGTGCTGCTCATGAGCACGTTCGTAGCCGTTCCTGCATGGCGAAACCGATCCGTCATCTGGCTTTGTCTTGGCCAGTTCGTGATTCTCGGCTTTCTGGCCATGTGCCTGTTCCAGAGCCTCTCATATCTGGCCGCCGAAACAACGACGGCGACGAACATGGCGGTGTTCACGGCTCTGACGCCCTTGCTCACCGTGGCATTGAGCGCCGTCTTGCTGAAAGACACCCCCACAATAGGGATGGTTGGCGGAGGCGTCTTGTCGCTTGTCGGCCTCGTCTATCTAATCAGCTCCGGCGATCCCGCCGCGCTGCTGCGGAACGGCGTGCATCTCGGTGATCCGCTGATGTTCTTCGCGGCTATCGTCTATGCGCTTTATGGCGTGTTGCTGAAGCGCTGGAATCCGCCCGTCACCGGTTGGCAGTCCACTTACATGCAGGCGCTTTGCGCCCTAGCGATCATGTTCCCCGCCTTTCTGGCGACACCCGCGCCGATGCGCTCGCTGAACGCCGAGACGTTGCCGCTGATCGCCTATGCCGGTGGTCTTGCATCGGTTGTGCTCCCGTTTTTTTGGGTCCGTGGCGTTCATATTCTTGGGCCGAACCGCTGCGCGCTTTTCATGTATCTGTTGCCGGTTCTGACGGCGATTGGCGCCATCATCCTGCTCGGAGAGCCTGTCCGGGCCTACCATGTGATCGGTGGCGGCATTGCCTTGGCAGGCGTGGCCTGCGCCGAAATGTTCCGGCGTCCCCTGCGGGGCGCGCCCGATATCGTTCCTGAGATTGTGGATTGATGAAAATGGAAGATGTTCGTGCTGAGTATGGCAACCGAGACGTTCTGCTTAGGATTGCGGAAGCGTTGGAACGTCTCACGCCGCCCGGTCACTTGTCGGGCCTTGAGAAGATAGCGGAGGGGTATTTGTGGTTCGCAGCGGAGAGGCGGCTGAAACCTGTCACACGCATTTCAAGGATTGACATTGACCTGCTCAAACGGGTGGACAGCCAGCGAGAAATCCTGCTCGACAACACGAGGCGCTTTGCGCTTGGAGAGCCTGCGAATAACGCCTTGCTATGGGGCGCACGCGGCACAGGCAAATCATCCTTAGTCAAGGCGGTCCATGCCGCCGTGAATCAAGAGTTTTCCAAAGCAGATACTCCTGTCGCGCTGATTGAAATCCCACGCGAGGATGTTGGCACGCTCCCTGAATTGCTGGCATTTCTCGAAGCGACCAAGGAGCGGCGCTTCATCCTGTTCTGCGACGATCTTTCATTCGACACAGGGGATGCCGCCTACAAATCGCTAAAGGCGGTCCTTGATGGCGGAATCGCCGGGCGACCGGAGAATGTGATCTTCTACGCCACGTCCAACCGGCGGCATTTGCTCGCCCGCGACATGATCGAGAATGAGCAGGCGACGGCCATCAACCCCGGCGAAGCGGTCGAAGAAAAGGTATCGCTTTCGGATCGCTTTGGCTTGTGGCTCGGATTCCATAATGTCGATCAAGATGGCTATCTCGACATGGTTCTCAGTTATGCTGAACATCTCGGTTTCGCATGGGAGCCGGATGAATTGAGACGCCGCGCGCTCGAATGGGCGATGCAGCGTGGCTCGCGATCTGGCCGAACAGCATGGCAATTCATTCAAAGCTTGCCTGCGAAGTCATGCGACTTGGAGATGAGCGATTGAGCGGATGCGACGGCGGTCGGCCTCAACGGTTGATCGTCAACAGGGGATGCCAGCATGGCGGGGGCCGCGCATCCCTATGGCAGCGCTGATTCATACGCTCGCCGTAGCAGAACATCTCAGCTTTTATCGCGCAGCACAGGCGCTCGGCACCAGCCAGTCGAGCGTCAGCGCCCGCATCAGGGCGCTGGAGTTAGATCTTGGCGTCGCTTTGTTCGACCGCAACACGCGCGGCGTTCGATTGACGGAAGCCGGTCGCCGCTTCGTCGATCAGGTCCATGACGCGATGGATATCCTCGACAGGGCGATCAAAGATGCAGGGATGCGAGCCGAAGGCGAGGAAGGCGAATTGCGCGTCGGCGTTCACGCTCTCACGGCGGGCTGTTTTCTCGACCGGCTGCTGGAACGGTTTCACGATGAATATCCCAGCGTCCGCCTGCATATCACCGAAGGCACTGCAAGAAACGCGCAATCCATGGTGCGTGAAGGCAAGCTCGATCTCGCCTTCATGGCTGGTGCATATGAACTCCCCGACCTCAATTCCCGCATTATCTGGCGCGACCGCTTAGTGGTCGCGCTGCCGGCGAAGCACTCATTGGTTAAGCGGCTCGATGTAGAATGGCGGCAGCTCGCAGAAGAAACCTTCCTCGTGCGCCATGGCGGAACCGGACCGCAGGCTCATGACCTGATCGTTGCGCGAGCGGCGGGGAGATGGCTGACACCCGTTATCCAGCGCTTCGATGTGGGCCGCAGCGCGCTCCTGTCGATGATTGCGGCAGGACATGGCATTTCGGTTTTCGCTGAGGACAGCACAGTCGCCAACACTGCGAACGTTACGTTCCTGCCGATCCGCGACGAGACGGAACCAATCCCGTTTTCGGCCGTCTGGTCGCCGCGAAACCGCGATCCCGCACTTTTGAACCTGCTCACCCTGGCGACGAAAATGGGCCGCTCACGCCCGAAACCTGATTCGCGGTAATTCACCCTGGCGGTGCCGGAATAGTGCCGCCGCCAACCGTCCGATTTGCCGCCGATAGTATCCGGCAGCCCTACGGCCATGCTTTTGCTGTTGCTTCGCTCAAAATAGCCCATTCTCTGATCGGCTTCATCAATTTTGCAGATTGGAGCCTGTATGCGCGGAGGCCGGATACTCTGGGGGCAAATCGCCGCCGTCTTCACCATTGTTGTGGTGATGACATGGGCCGCAACGCAATGGGTGGCCTTCCGGCTCGGCTTTCAGCCCCAGCTCGGAAGCCCGTGGTTCGATCTGGCCGGTTGGCCGTTCTACCATCCGCCCGCCTTCTTCTGGTGGTGGTTTTCGTTCGACGCCTATGCGCCCGCGATCTTCATGGAGGGCGCGGCCATCGCCACGTCCGGCGGTATCCTCGCCATTGCCGCCGCCATCCTCATGTCGATCATCCCGGCGCGCGAAGCCCGTAACGTCGCGACCTATGGTTCGGCGCGATGGGCCGAGGACAGGGAAATCCGCAGCGCAGGGCTGCTCGGCCCCGATGGCGTCCTGCTCGGCCGATACGACCGTGACTATCTGCGCCATGACGGACCGGAGCACGTCCTATGCTTCGCCCCCACGAGGTCGGGCAAAGGCGTCGGCCTTGTGGTGCCGACGCTGCTGACCTGGCCGGGAAGCTGCATTGTCCACGACATCAAAGGGGAGAACTGGACGCTGACGGCGGGCTTTCGTTCCCGGCACGGTCGTGTCCTATTGTTCGATCCGACCAACGCGAAGTCGTCGGCTTATAACCCGCTGCTGGAAGTGCGGCAGGGCGAATGGGAAGTCCGCGACGTGCAGAACATCGCGGATATTCTCGTCGATCCCGAAGGCTCGCTCGACAAGCGCAATCATTGGGAAAAGACCAGCCACAGCCTGCTGGTCGGCGCGATCCTTCACGTCCTCTATGCCGAGAAGGACAAAACCCTGTCCGGCGTCGCCAACTTCCTGTCCGATCCGCGCCGCCCCGTCGAGGCGACCTTGCGCGCGATGATGGACACACCGCACCTAGGCGAAGCCGGCGTTCATCCCGTCATCGCCTCGTCGGCGCGCGAACTGCTGAACAAGAGCGAGAATGAGCGGTCGGGCGTGCTGTCCACCGCCATGTCGTTCCTCGGCCTTTACCGCGATCCGGTCGTGGCGCGCGTCACGGACCGTTGCGACTGGCGCATCGCCGATCTGGTCGGCAGCCGCCAGCCGGTCAGCCTCTATCTCGTCGTGCCACCATCCGACATAAACCGGACGAAACCGCTGATCCGGCTCATCCTCAACCAGATCGGCCGCAGGCTGACCGAGGAACTGACGCTATCCGGTAAGCGGCATCGCCTGCTCATGATGCTGGACGAGTTTCCGGCATTGGGCAGGCTCGATTTCTTTGAGTCTGCGCTCGCTTTCATGGCCGGATACGGCCTCAAGTCCTTCTTGATCGCCCAGAGCCTCAATCAGATCGAGCGTGCTTACGGGCCGAACAACAGCATCCTCGACAACTGCCATGTGCGCGTCGCCTTCGCTACGAACGACGAACGCACCGCCAAGCGCGTGTCCGACTCGCTCGGCACCGCTACCGAGATGCGCGATTCCACCAACTATGCCGGCCACAGGCTCGCGCCTTGGCTCGGGCATCTGATGGTCTCGCGGCAGGAGACCGCGCGGCCGCTGCTGACGCCCGGCGAGATCATGCAGCTTCCGCCCACAGACGAAATTGTCATGGTCGCGGGAACGCCACCGGTCCGGGCGAAGAAGGCCCGGTATTTCGAGGACGCACGATTGCAGGAGCGCATCCTGCCGCCGCCCGAGTTGCCCTCCATCCTGGCGACGAAGCCGGCGACCGACGACTGGACGAGCCGCGTCATCGTGGCGGCGAACAAGCCAGCAAACAGCGCTGCCAGCAGGGCCGAGGGCGATCCCGACAATGCCGGTATCCGCCGCGAGCCGGAATTGCCCGAGCATGAGGAGATCATCCCGCCGCCACCAACGCCCGCCCAGGAGTTCGACATTCTGGACGACGAGCCGGACGTGGACGCGGCCAAGGCCCGCGCGCTGCGCTCGCGGATGCGGATGATCGCCCGGCAGGCGTCGATGAACCCCGATGACGGCATAGAGCTTTGAGAGGCCGCCCATGACGACGCGCACCCGCATGAATGTCTATTTCGACCCGGAACTGCTCAAACAGGTCGAGGCACTGTCGCTACGTCGGCAGGTCTCGAAGTCCGCTATCGTCGAGGCGGCGGTCGCATCCTTCCTGTCCGGCGACACATCGGATCGGCTGGAAGCGGCCATGTCGCGCCGCCTGGACAAGATCGGCAGGCAGATCGGCACGCTGGACCAAGATCTCGCCGTGCTCGGCGAGACCCTTTCCTTGTTCGTCCACTTCTGGCTGACGATGACCCCGCCGTTGCCCGACAGCGCCAAGCAGTCCGCACGGACCAAGGGGAACGAGCGGTTCGAGGGCTTCATGCAGAATCTCGGTCGCAGGCTGGCGACCGGAGACAGGTTCCTGAAAGAGTTGTCGCGCGATATGGATTCGCTTCACGACAGTCCGACGCAAGATCAGACCGAGGTCGATGGCGGCGCTGCTTAGATTTTCAACCCATCCTATTTGCCGCCGATGGCCGCCGATCACCGCATCCCCCTAGATACTTGTTGAATCGGCCTGATTTCAGGCTCTTTTAATCAACCCCGTTGCGGGGTCCGTCTGTCACGCCCCGCCAGAAATGGGGCCGACATGACTGCACATCATCAGAAACCGGAAGCGATTGCGCGCGGCGCTCGAATGCTGCGCACGGCGCTTGGGGCGTCCATTGCCCGGTTTCTGGAAGACGCCAGCATCGTCGAAGTCATGCTGAACCCGGATGGCCGCATCTGGATAGATCGGCTGTCTGAGGGGCTGGCCGATACTGGCGAGCGGCTATCGCCGGAAGACGGCGAGCGCATCATCCGCCTCGTCGCCCACCATGTGGGCGCAGAGGTTCACGCCCGATCCCCGCGCGTCTCCGCCGAGCTACCGGAGAGCGGCGAGCGCTTTGAAGGGCTATTGCCGCCCGTCGTCGCCGCACCGGCCTTCGCCATCCGCAAGCCTGCCGTCGCGGTGTTCACGCTCAACGACTATGTGGCGGCCGGCATCATGACCGCTGATGAGGCTGCGACGCTACGTGCGGCCGTCGCATCGCGTGCCAACATCCTCGTCGCGGGCGGCACCAGCACTGGCAAAACCACCCTGACCAACGCGCTGCTCGCCGAGGTGGCGAAGACGCAGGATCGCGTCGTCATCATCGAGGACACGCGCGAGCTGCAATGCGCCGCGCCCAACCTCGTGGCCATGCGCACCAAGGACGGCGTCGCCACGCTTTCCGATCTGGTCCGCTCCTCGCTGCGCCTGCGCCCCGATCGTATTTCCATCGGCGAGGTGCGCGGGTCCGAAGCCCTCGACCTGCTCAAAGCCTGGGGCACTGGCCATCCCGGCGGCATCGGGACCATCCATGCCGGTTCCGGCATCGGCGCGCTGCGCCGTCTCGAACAGCTCATTCAGGAAGCCGTCATCACGGTCCCGCGCGCGCTGATCGCCGAGACAATCGACCTTGTTGCCGTCCTGTCCGGGCGCGGTTCCGGGCGTCGGCTGGCCGAACTCGCCCGCGTCGAGGGGCTGGGGCCGGACGGCGACTACCGCATCACGCATCCCATCACTTCGGCAACCACCCCAAAAGGAGACCCTTCATGATCCGCACGCTTTCGCGCGGCTGCCGCACCATGGCGACCGCAGCCGCCACCGTTTCCATCAGCTTGATGCTCGCCCCGGCCGCTCATGCGTCCGGTTCGTCGATGCCGTGGGAAGCGCCCCTGCAATCCATCCTTCAGTCCATTGAGGGGCCGGTCGCCAAGATCATCGCCGTGATCGTCATCATCGCCACGGGCCTCGCGCTGGCTTTCGGCGATACGTCGGGCGGTTTCCGCCGCCTGATCCAGATCGTGTTCGGTCTGTCCATCGCATTCGCGGCATCGAGCTTCTTCCTGTCGTTCTTCTCGTTCGGCGGCGGGGCGCTCGTCTGATGGCGGGCGGCCTCGAACAACTCGACGCGGTGCCGGGATTTTCGATCCCGGTCCACAGGGCGCTGACCGAGCATATCCTGCTCGGCGGCGCTCCGCGCTCCATCGCGATCATGAACGGAACGCTCGCCGGCGCTGTCGGCCTCGGCCTGCGCCTCTGGCTGGTCGGCCTCGCCATCTGGGCCGTCGGCCATTTCGCCGCCGTCTGGGCTGCCAAGCGCGATCCGCTCTTTGTCGAGGTAGGTCGCAGGCATCTGCGCGTGCCCGGTCATCTGTCGGTGTGAGGGCGCGGCCATGATGAACCTTGCCGAATACCGCCGCACCGCAAGCCGTCTCGCGGATTTCCTGCCCTGGGCTGCGCTGGTCGGCTCCGGCGTCGTGCTGAACAAGGACGGAAGTTTCCAGAGGACGGCGAAGTTTCGCGGGCCGGATCTGGATTCCGCCGTCGCCGCCGAACTGGTCGCCGTCGCCAGCCGGATCAACAATGCCGTGCGCCGTCTCGGTTCCGGCTGGAGCATTTTCGTCGAGGCGCAGCGCAGCGAAGCGGCGACCTATCCCGACAGCCAATTTCCCGAATCCGCATCCGCTTTGCTCGACGCCGAGCGCAAGGCCGGTTTCGAGGAGGCAGGCGCGCATTTCGTATCGGGCTATTTCCTGACCTTTCTCTGGCTGCCGCCTGTCGAGGACGCCGCCCGCGCGGAAACCTGGCTCTATGAAGGCCGCGGGCAATCCGGCGTCGATCCATGGGAATTGCTGCGCGGCTTCATCGACCGCACCGACCGCGTGCTGGCACTGCTCGACGGCTTCATGCCGGAATGCCGCTGGCTCGATGACGCGGGCACGCTGACCTACCTCCATTCCACCATCTCGACCAATCGCCATCGCGTGCGCGTGCCGGAGGTGCCGATGCACCTCGACGCGCTGCTTGCCGACCAGCCGCTGACCGGCGGGCTGGAGCCGCGCTTGGGCGACCAGCATCTGCGCGTGCTGACCATCATCGGTTTCCCGACCGCGACCACGCCCGGTCTGCTCGATGAAATGAACCGGCTGCCGTTTCCTTATCGCTGGAGCACCCGCGCTATCCTCATGGACAAGACGGATGCGACCCGGCTGTTGACGAAGATCAGGCGGCAATGGTTCGCCAAGCGCAAGTCCATCGCCGCGATCCTCAAGGAAGTCATGACCAACGAGGCAAGTGCCTTGGTGGACACGGATGCGGCCAACAAGGCTCTCGATGCCGATATGGCGTTGCAGGAACTTGGCGCCGATGTCGCCGGCATGGCCTATGTCACGGCCACCATCACCGTCTGGGATGCCGATCCGCGCATTGCCGACGAAAAGCTCCGCCTCGCGGAAAAGATTATTCAGGGCCGCGACTTCACCGCGATGCCCGAGACCGTCAACGCCGTCGATGCCTGGCTCGGTTCGATCCCCGGACACGCCTACGCGAATGTCCGCCAGCCGCCCATCTCGACGCTCAATCTCGCCCACATGATCCCGCTATCGGCGGTGTGGGCGGGGCCGGAACGGGACGAGCATTTCAGCGCGCCCCCGCTGTTCTTCGGCAAGACCGAAGGCTCGACCCCGTTCCGGTTTTCCCTTCACGTCGGCGATGTCGGCCACACCCTCGTCGTCGGCCCGACCGGCGCGGGCAAATCCGTGCTGCTCGCGCTCATGGCCTTGCAGTTCCGCCGTTATGCCGATGCTCAGGTCTTCGCGTTCGACTTCGGCGGCTCGATCCGCGCCGCGTCACTCGCCATGGGCGGCGACTGGCATGACCTGGGCGGCGGGCTGACCGAAGGGGATGAAGCGTCCGTCTCGCTCCAGCCGCTCGCCCGCATCGACGATGCCTATGAGCGCGCCTGGGCTGCCGACTGGATCGCCGCCATTCTCGGCCGCGAGGGTGTGCCGGTAACGCCGGAGACCAAGGAATATATCTGGACGGCGCTGAACTCGTTGGCGTCCGCGCCGGTCGGGGAACGCACCATCACCGGCCTGACGGTGCTGCTCCAATCCAACGATCTGAAACAGGCATTGCGGCCTTACTGCATCGGCGGTGCCTATGGCCGGTTGCTCGATGCCGAGACCGAACATCTCGGTTCGGCGGATGTGCAGGCGTTCGAGATCGAGGGGCTGGTCGGGATCGGCGCGGCCCCGGCCGTGCTCGCCTACCTGTTCCATCGGATCGGCGACCGGCTCGACGGACGGCCGACGCTGCTCATCATCGACGAGGGCTGGTTGGCGCTGGACGACGAGGGATTCGCCAACCAGCTCCGCGAATGGCTGAAGACGCTGCGCAAGAAGAACGCCAGCGTCATCTTCGCCACGCAAAGCCTGTCGGACATCGACGGCAGCACTATCGCGCCCGCCATCATCGAAAGCTGCCCGACGCGGCTGCTTCTGCCGAACGAACGCGCCATCGAACCGCAGATTACCGCCATCTATCGGCGCTTCGGCCTCAATGACCGCCAGATCGAAATCCTCGCGCGGGCCACGCCCAAGCGGGATTATTACTGCCAGAGCCGCAGGGGAAATCGCCTGTTCGAGCTGGGCCTGTCCGAAGTCGGACTGGCGCTCTGCACTGCATCCGCGAAATCCGACCACAAACGCATCGCCGGGCTTGTCGCAGAACACGGCCGCGACGGCTTCCTTGCCGCCTGGCTGCGCCTGCGCGGCGTCGATTGGGCGGCCGACCTAATCCCCGATCTTACCAATCTCATCCCCCAGACCGAAAAGGAGTCCCAATCATGACCATTCGCCGTTCCCGCTCTCGCGCCATGTTCATGGCCGCAACCATGATGGCAGCGCCGCTCGCGCTGTCGCCCATGCTGACCAGCCCGGCCCACGCGCAATTCGGCCGCATCGTCTATGACCCGAGCAACTACGCCCAGAATCTGCTCACCGCTGCGCGCACGCTGCAACAGATCAACAACCAGATCACCTCGCTTCAGAACGAAGCGCAGATGCTTATCAATCAGGCGAAGAATCTGGCGAGCCTGCCATATTCCTCGCTTCAGCAACTCCAGCAGAACGTCCAGCGCACGCAGCAGCTTTTGAGCCAGGCGCAGAACATCGCCTTCGACGTGCAGAAGGTCGATCAGATCTTCCAGACCCAATATGGCAACGTCTCGCTCTCGGCGACCGATGGCAAGCTTGTCGCCGACGCGCGATCCCGCTGGCAGAACACGGTCGGCGGCTTGCAGGACGCCATGCGGGTGCAGGCCGGCGTCGTCGGCAATATCGACACCAACCGCACGCAGATGTCGGAGCTGGTTGGCCAGAGTCAGAACGCGACCGGGGCATTGCAGGCCACGCAGGCCGGCAATCAGCTTCTCGCGCTCCAGTCGCAGCAGCTTTCCGACCTGATCGCGCTGATGTCCTCCAATGGCCGTTCAGAGGCGCTGATCGAAGCCGAACGCGCCACCGCCGCCGAACAGGGCCGCGTCCAGCGTGAACGCTTTCTCACGCCAGGATCGGGCTACCAGCCCGGTAACGCGCAGATGTTCGGCAACGGCAACAACTGACCGGACTGGAGGGGCGCGACATGGACGGCAAAATGCTGGCACGGCTGGGCGCGATCATATTCGTGGCCATCGCCATCACCGCCACGGTGATCGAGATGACCCGGCAGGACGAGCCGCCGCGCGGCAGGCCCGCGCCGGAGCTACAGCGTCCTGTCGATCCGCTGCGCCAGAGCCTGCGCGATTGCCAGCGTCTTGGTGAAGCGGCCGCGAGCGATCCCGGCTGCCTCGCCATCTGGGCCGAGAACCGCGACAGGTTTCTCGGCCGGACGCCGGTGCCCGCCGCCCCGCATCAGAACGGGGGGCAATGAACCATGGGCGGCACCGGCGTCATCGACAACTTCCTCGGCGTATTCACCTCCTACATCGACAGCGGGTTTGGCCTGCTCGGCGGCGAGGTCGGCTTTATCGCCACCACGCTGATCGTCATCGACGTGACGCTCGCCGCCCTGTTCTGGAGCTGGGGCGCTGATGACGACATCATCGCCCGGCTGGTCAAGAAAACCCTGTTCGTCGGCGCGTTCGCCTACATCATTTCCAACTGGAACAACCTGGCGCGCATCGTCTTCGAGAGCTTCGCCGGTCTCGGCCTGAAAGCCTCCGGCACCAGCTTTTCCGCCGCCGACCTGATGCGTCCCGGCAAGGTGGCGCAGACCGGCCTCGACGCAGGCCGTCCGCTGCTCGACTCCATTTCCGACCTGATGGGCTATTGGTCGTTTTTCGAGAACTTCATCCAGATCGCCTGCCTGATGTTCGCCTGGGCGCTGGTGCTGCTCGCCTTCTTCATTCTGGCGATCCAGCTTTTCGTGACGCTGATTGAGTTCAAGCTGACCACCCTGGCGGGGTTCGTCCTGATCCCCTTCGGCTTGTTCGGCAAGACGGCCTTCATGGCCGAGCGCGTGCTTGGCAATGTCGTCTCGTCCGGCATCAAGGTCTTGGTCCTGGCCGTCATCATCGGCATTGGCTCGACGCTGTTCTCGCAGTTCACCGCAGGCTTCGGCGGCGTGACGCCGACCATTGATGATGCGATGGCGATTGTCCTTGCCGCGCTCTCACTCCTCGGTCTTGGCATCTTCGGACCTGGCATCGCATCCGGCCTCGTTTCGGGCGGCCCGCAGCTTGGCGCGGGCGCGGCCGTTGGCACCGGCCTTGCCGTTGGCGGTGCAGCCCTTGCCGCAGGCGGTGCGGCCGGTCTCGCCGTCAAGGGAGGCGCCGCCGCTCTGTCCGGTGGAGCCGCGGCGGTTCGCGGCGGCGCAACCGCCGCAGGCGGGGCTTCCGCAGCCTACAGCATGGGTTCGCTCGGCCAGTCGGGCGCGGCAGGAGTCGCATCCGGCCTTGGCGGGGTTGCCCGCGCCGCAGGCTCCGCCGCCGTCTCCCCCCTGAAGCGCGCGGCCTCCAAAGCATCGGAAAGCGTCAAATCCAGCTTCTCCGATGGCGCACGCGCAGCCTTTGGCGTGACGGGCGGCTCATCCACCGCAGGCACGGTCGGAGGGGCCAGCGCATCTCCCGCAGCCGCAGCAGCATCTTCCCCCGCTGGCAGTCCCCCGGCCTGGGCGCAGCGGATGCAGCGATCCCAGGCCGTCAACCACGGCGCCACCATGGCCGCACATGCCGTGCGCTCCGGCGACAGCCACGGTGGCGGCTCTTCCGTCAATCTCTCCGAAAGTGACCGCTCATGAGCATCTTCAAGCGACCCGCAACCCACTACGGCAAATCCCCCGAACCCGAGACGCCCTATCAGAAGGCGGCGCAGGCATGGGACGAACGCATTGGCTCCGCCCGCGTTCAGGCGAAGAACTGGCGATACATGGCCTTCGGCTCGCTGATCCTGTCGGCCGGTTTTGCCGCCGCCCTTGTCTGGCAATCGGCGCGCGGGACCGTGGTGCCCTGGGTGGTGCAGGTCGATAAGCTCGGCCAGGCGCAGACCGTCGCGGCGGCCGTTGCCGATTATCGGCCGACCGATCCGCAGATCGCATTCCATCTCGGCCGCTTCATCGAACAGGTCCGCGCGATCCCGGCAGACGCCATCATCGTCCGCCAGAACTGGCTCAGGGCTTATGAGTGGACCACGGATCGCGGCGCGGCCGCCCTCAATGACTATGCGCGCAGCAACAACCCGTTCACGAAGGTCGGCCGGCAACAGGTCGCTGTCGAGGTGTCCAGCGTCATTCGGGCGTCGAACGATAGCTTCCGCGTCGCCTGGACCGAACGTCACTATGAAAACGGCCAGCTTTCCACGACCGAACGCTGGACCGCGATCCTGACCATCGTGATCCAGACGCCGCGCGACGCCGAGCGTCTGCGCGCCAATCCGCTCGGCATCTACGTCAATGCAATCTCATGGTCGCGGGAGATGAGCCAATGACCCGCACGACATTCCGCAAAGCCGCGTTTCCGGCTTTCCGTAAATCCGGCCTTCCGGCTTTGCTCCTCTCCGCCACCATGCTTGCCGGCTGCGCAACCAACAAGGTGCCGCAATTCAGCTACGATGCCGATGTGCCGTCGCTGCCTGTCGTGCAAGCCGCCGTCACCGATGACCGGCCCCGGCCTTTGCACACGCCGCCCGCATGGACGGTTTCGCGCGGCGGCACCGCTGCCGGAACACCGGCGGGCCGTGTCGAGAACGCCAACGCCGCCGCGCGCGTCGAGCCGCGCCGCGAGGGCTACTACAACGCCATCCAGATTTATCCGTGGAGCGAAGGCGCGCTCTATCAGGTCTATGCCGCACCGGGACAGATCACCACTATCGCGCTGGAGCCGGGCGAGAGCCTGACCGGCGCGGGACCAATTGCGGCAGGCGATACCGCCCGCTGGATCATCGGCGACACCGAGAGCGGATCGGGCACGACGCGCCGCGTCCATATCCTTGTCAAGCCGACGCGGCCGGACATCGCGACAAACCTGGTCGTGACGACAGACCGTCGCACCTATATGATCGAGCTGCGCGCCCGCGAAGCCCTCTACATGCCGTCCGTCGCCTGGGCCTATCCGGCGCAGCCGGGAGGACAGCGCCAGACCGTTCCGGCAGCACCCGTCATCCCGGCCGAGGCAGCGCGCAACTATCGCTATGGCCTGACCGGCGATAATCCACCCTGGAAGCCTATCTCCGTCTTTGACGATGGCCGCCGCGTCTATGTCGTCTTCCCGCGTGGCATCGTGCAGGGCGAGATGCCGCCGATCTTCGTCATCGGCTCCGATGGCGAGACCCAGATCGTCAACAGCCGCATCCATCAGAACATCCTGATCGTGGACCGCCTGTTCGGCGCGGCCGAATTGCGCCTTGGCAGCGGTGATCGCCAGCAGACGGTCAGGATCGTCCGCATCGAGCAACGGCAGGCTGCACAGCCGGCAAAGGCGACCGGAGAATCCCCGTCATGACCGAAGAAACGACCCTTGTAGAAGCCGCAGCGGACACCACCGCACCCATGCGGCTGCGTGCCGAACCGCCGCGCGTCACTCGTCTGTCCCGCAAGATGTTGGCTGGCTTCGGAGCCGTCGCGCTGTTTGGGATCGGCGGGGCGCTGATCTATGCACTCCAGACCCGTGACATGAGCGGCAGCGGCGAAGAACTTTACTCGACTGAGAACCGCCCCACGGCGGACGGACTGTCGGGCCTGCCGCGCGACTATACCGGACCCGTCCTGGGGCCGGCCTTGCCCGGCGATCTTGGCGGTCCGATCCTCGACGCGCAGAACCGGGGCCAGCCCGTCACGCCGCCCGCAATGGCCACGCCCGCTCGCGATCCTGCCGAGGAACGCCGTCTTGCCGAAGAAGAAGCCGCGCGCGTCAGCCGCGTCTTTTTCCAGACTGCACCAGGATCGGGAGCAGCAAGCCCGAGCCTCGCCGGCCTTGGCCTCAACGGCCAGCCCGGCGCGACCGGCACGCAGGACAGGCATACCGCCTTCCTCAATGGTCCGGTGGACCGGCAGACCGTCGCCCTGGACCGCATCATGGCTCCGGCATCGCCCTACATCCTTCAGGCTGGGGCTGTGATCCCGGCCGCGATGATTACCGGCATCCGTTCCGATCTGCCCGGCCAGATCACCGCGCAGGTGACGGAGAATGTCTATGACAGCCCGACCGGCAGCCTGCTCCTGATCCCGCAGGGAACGCGCATCATCGGCCAATACGACGCCGGCGTGACCTTCGGACAGCGCAGGGTGTTGCTGGTGTGGAACCGCCTGATCCTGCCAAACGGCCGCTCCATCGTGCTGAAGCGCCAGCCCGGCGCGGACGCCTCCGGCTATGCCGGGCTTGAGGATGGCGTCGATTATCACTGGTGGGATCTGATGAAGGCGGCCGGGCTGTCCACGCTACTCGGCATCGGAACGGAACTGGCGACCGACGACGAGGACCGGCTGATCCGCGCCATCCGCGACGGAGCGCAGGACACCATCAATCGGGCGGGCCAGCAGATCGTGCAGCGCCAGTTGCAGGTCGCGCCGACGCTGACCATCCGGCCGGGCTTCCCGGTCAGGGTCATTGTGACGCGGGATTTGGTCCTCGAACCCTACAGGAACTGACCATGGCGAAGCTGAAACTCGGTCCCCTGGCCGACGACAAGCCGGTGAAGGTGACGGTGGAACTGCCCGCGCAGCTCTACCGCGACCTCATCGACTACGGCGCTCTGTTAGCCGATGGCGGTGCGCACATCGAGCCTGCCAGACTGATCGTGCCGATGCTGGAGCGGTTCATCGCCACGGATCGCGGCTTCGCCAAGGCGCGGCGGCAGGCGACCTGATCCGTTACGACGGGGGTGCCGCGAGCGCACAGGCGCAAATGCGGCACGCTACAGACCGCCGATCCTCCTCCATGCTTCGCCTAATTCCGGGGCCTTAGCGCGCCGGAGGCAACCCGCGAAACACGGAGGATACCATGTGCGCAGAGCACCGCCGCGCCCAACGGGGCCGTCCAAAACAGCCGGCGCCCGGAACGCTCCCCGACGATCTTTACGACTATGACGACGATCCCGCGCCCCGCATCAGCCCGCCGCGCGGCGGTGCGTCTCATGTCTTCGACGTGGAGAAGCTGCCCGTCATCGACGACTGGCCCGATGAGGTGCCGATCACCGAGGCCGAGATTCAGGTGTTCGAGCGCTGGTTCGCCGATGTTTTCGACGAGATGTTCGGCTCGCTCGACCTGCCAGAAGGCTTGAAAAAGTTATCGCTGTATGATAATAAAAAGCCATAACTGATGATCGAGCTACGCCATGACGACACTCAAGGTCGGGATCGCCGAACCCGATGAAATGAAGGCCCGCACCATGCGGATCGCCAGAGGCGAGGAAAAGCCAGCGCGCGGCGATCCGACCGTCTGGTTCGCGTCCACCATGTCCTTTGCCAAGTTCCTGTCGCCCAGCAATTGCGAGTTGCTTCGCATCATCCATCAGCATGAGCCGGAATCGGTGGAGGAACTGGCGCAGATCACCGGCCGCGCAAAATCCAACCTATCCAGGACCCTCAAGGCTATGGCCGGCTACGGCCTTGTTCGCATGGAAAAGGGCAAGGGCCGCAAGCTGGTCCCCCAGGTCGTTCATGATCGCGTGGAACTGGTCTTGCCCCTGATCGAGCGGCGCAAGTCGAAAGGAACCAGCAAATGAACGCACAATCTCCCAACGTCGCCCTGCGGGCTGCCCTTTACCTGCGCGTCTCGACCGCCCGGCAGGCCGAACATGACGTGTCGATCCCGGACCAGCGCAAACAGGGCGAAGCCTGGTGCGCGGCGCGCGGCTATCAGCTTGTCGAAATCTTCGTGGAGCCGGGCAACACGGCGACCAACGACCGCCGCCCGGAGTTCCAGCGGATGATAGAGGCTGGCACGTCGAAGCCCGCGCCGTTCGACGTGGTGCTGGTTCACAGCTTCTCGCGCTTCTTCCGCGATGCTTTCGACATGGAATATTACTATCGCAAGCTCGCCAAGAATGACGTGCGGCTCGTTTCCATCACGCAGGAGTTGGGGGACGATCCGATCCACGATATGATGCGGCGGATCATGGCGCTGTTCGACGAATACCAGTCCAAGGAGAACGGCAAGCACGTCACGCGCGCCCTGAAGGAGAATGCACGGCAGGGCTTCTGGAATGGTTCTTTGCCGCCGATCGGCTACCGGATCGCCGCCGCCGAACATCGCGGGGCCAAGACCAAGAAGAAGCTGGAAATCGACCCGCTGCACGCCGACACGATCCGTCTGATCTATCGGCTCGCTCTGGAAGGTCAGGGCGACAGTGGCCAGATGGGCGTCAAGGCCATCGTCAAGCATCTGAACGCCAAGGGCATCTTCACCCGCGATGGCGGCCGCTGGGGCATCGGCCAGGTCCACCGTGTCCTGACCCGCCGCACCTATATCGGCGAACATGAGTGGGGCAAGCGCAGCAAGCACAACGACCCACGCTCCCCCGGCGAAATCGTCATCGTCCCGGTGCCTGCCATCATCGAGCGGGAGACCTTCGATGCCGTTCAATCTCTTTTGCAGGCGCGCAACCCCAAGACGGAACTGCCCGCTCGCGTGGTGATCGGGCCGACCTTGCTGACCGGCATCTGCTATTGCGGCAATTGCGGCGGAGCCATGACCATCCGCACCGGCAAGAGCGGCCGCTACCGCTACTATGCGTGCTCGATCAAGGCGCGGCAGGGCGAGACCGGCTGCAAGGGCCGCGCGATCCCCATGGACAAGCTCGATGATATGGTGGTCAACCATATCGAGGATCGCTTGCTTGACCCCGAGCGTCTGGAGAAGCTGCTTGGCAGCATTCTCGGCCGTCGCGAGGATCAGGCAGAGCGCCGCCGCGAACATATCGCCTCATTACAACGGCAAGCGACCGAATCGGAATCGCGCCTCAAGCGGCTCTATGACGCCATCGAGGCGGGTGTGGCCGATCTGGATGATCCGGCGCTCAAGGAGCGTATTGCCGGCCTCAAGGTGATCCGCGATCAGGCGCGGGCCGACGCCGATCGGGCGCAGGCCCTGCTCGAAAGCCCCGGGCACCGTGCCCTTAGCCCCGCAATGATCGAAGGGTTTGCGCGCCGCGCACGGGAGCGCATTCGCGGTCACGAGGGCGGCTATCGGCGGGATCACCTGCGCGCTCTGGCACAGCGCGTCGAGGTCGCAGACGACGCAATCCGCATCATGGGATCGAAAACGGAGCTGCTAAAGACGCTTATTGCTGGTCAAGGGCGGCAAACGGCGGCGATTGGCGTGCCCAGAGGCGGTCTGAAATGGCGGAGGGGATGGGATTCGAACCCACGATACGATTTTACTCGTATAACGGTTTAGCAAACCGCCGCCTTCGGCCACTCGGCCACCCCTCCGCAGGAGTGGAAAGTCAACACGGCGTTGCGGGGTGGGTATTACAGGCCGATGGGGAGGACGTCAAACGCCCTCTCCACAAAAAGGCAGACCATTCCGCCTCAGATCAGGAAAGCGCGACCTCGAAGCCCTTCCGAACTCCCGGCCGTGCCATCATGGTAGCGTACCAGCGGCCCACTTCCGGGAAGTCGGCGAAGTCCACGAGGTGCCTCTCATGGCGCCAGGCCCAGCCCAGAATGGCGAAATCGGCGATGCTCGGCTCGCCCTCTGTCGCCACGAAATCACGCCCTTTCAGTCGCTTATCCAGCACGCCATAAAGCCGCCGCGTCTCCTTGCCATAGCGCTCGAGGCCATAGGCACGGGCCGGACCCTCGGGCTGCATGAGGAAATGATGAACCTGGCCGGGCATGGGGCCGAAGCCGCCCATCTGCCACATCAGCCATTCCAGCACCGGCACCTTGCCCCGCAAATCCTTGGGCAGGAATCGGCCGCTCTTCTCAGCGAGGTAGATCAGGATGGCGCCCGATTCGAAAACCGTGATCGGCTTACCGTCCGGCCCCTCGGGGTCGATGATCGCGGGGATACGGTTATTGGGCGAAAAAGCCAGGAAGGCCGGGTCGAACTGCTCGCCCTTGCCGATATCGACGGTCTTCACCGTATAGGCGAGGCCCATCTCTTCCAGCGCGATGCTGATCTTCCGGCCGTTGGGGGTATTCCAGGTATGGAGCTCGATGGCCATGGGGCCCTCCTGCATTCGGTTGAACGCAGGCTGGCACCAGGCCATCGCGCAGTCCAGTCAGGTCGGGCGCGGCTCAGACCTTCCGCAGGTTCGTCATGACCGGCACGCCCGTCATCATGCCCGTCAGGTTACGGCGATAGGCGATGGGCTGCTTGAACTGCCCCAGCGAGACATAGGGCACGTCCTGCAGGGCCTGCCTCTGGATATCCTTCGCCAGCGCCTGCTGGGCCGCGAGATCGGGCGCGGCCAGCCAGCCGTCACGCAGGGCCTCGAGCGCGGGGCTGTCGGGCCAGCCGGTCGGCGCCCGTTCGCCATTGGCGCGCAGTGGCGTGTGGCTCGCCGGCGTCGCGAGATCCAGGCCCGACCAATAAGTGCAGTAGAGGTTCCACCCACCCTGGTCGATCGGGCGGCGATTGGTGATACGCTGGATCACGGTGCCCCAATCGGCGGGCACATAGTCGATCACCATGCCGATCTGGCGCAGCGCCTCGGCGGTCACTTCGCAGACGGCGCTGATGCGCGGCACATCGGCGCCCGCCAGCATCACCACCTTCTCGCCCTTGTAGCCGGCCTCGATGAGTTCCTTCTTCAGCGCGGCATAATCAGGCTCCGCCTTGCCCAGCGCCTCGAGGCCCACATCGCTGGCCATGGGCAGGCCGGGCGTGAAGGTGCCGACGCGGTCGGACCAGAGCGACTTATCCGAACCGGCCACGGCCGTCATGCAATCGGTCTGGCTGATGGCCTTCTGCACCACGCGCCGAATGGCGACGTTGTTGAAGGGCGGATGCAAATGATTGAAGCGCAGGTGCCCGATCATGCCCGTCGGGTCCTTCACCTCCACCACGATGTCGCGGTTGCGGCGGAGTGTCGGCAGCAGATCGATCATCGGCTGCTCGACCCAGTCCACCGCACCGGATTGCAGCGCGGCCGCCGCCGTCGCCGCATCGCCGATCACGTTGAATTCCACACGATCGAAATGCACCACGCGCCCGCCGGCGGTGAAGCTCGGCTTCTCCTCGCGCGGCACGTAATCGGCGAAACGCTCATAGACGACGCGCGCACCCGGCACGCGCTCACCGGGGACGAATTTGAAAGGCCCGCTGCCGATCGCTTCTGGAACCTGGGTGAAGGCATCGGTCTTCGCCAGCCGTTCCGGCATGATCACGGGGATAAGCGAGCTGGGTCGGCCGAGAGCCGCCAGCAGCAGCGGGAAAGGCCGCTTCATGCGGAAAAGGATGGTCTTGTCGTCAGGCGCCGAAATTTCGTCCGCGGCGGCGATCAGCGACTGGCCGAAGGCGTCGCGCCGGCCCCAGCGCAGCAGGCTCGCGACGCAGTCCTTCGCGAGAACCGGCGTGCCGTCATGGAACTTGAGGCCCGGGCGCAACGTGATACGCCAGATCTTGCCGTCATCCTCAACGCTATGGCCCGCCGCCATCTGCGGCTGCGGCTGGAACTGCTCGTCATAGCCGTAGAGCGTATCGAACACCATCAAGGCATGGGTGCGCGTGGAATAGGCGGTCGTCCAGATGGGGTCGATCACCGCGACATCGGCGTAGGGCACAAAACGGAGAATGCGATTGTCGTCAGCATGGGCCAGGCGCGGGGCGGAAAGCCCGGAGGCAGCAAGCCCTGCCGTGGCGGCGAGGAATTGGCGACGATTCATGATAAAGCCTCTTATCCCGGTTTATTGCCGGCGGGCTCAGCAAGCGTCGTGCCGCGCCTGGACCGGGCGCCGCGCCGCGAACAAGAAAAAAGGGCGCAGCACCATCGCGGCGCCGCGCCCTTCTCAAATCATCAGGCCGGATCAGGCGTCGAGCTTAGCCTTGATCACGTCATTGACCAGGGCCGGATTACCCTTGCCCTGCATGGCCTTCATGGTCTGGCCGACGAAAAAGCCGAAGAGCTTGTCCTTGCCGGACTTGTACTCGGCGACCTTGTCGGCGTTCTTGGCGAGAACATCGTCTACGACCTTCTCGATCGCGCCCGTATCCGTCACCTGACGCAACCCGCGCTTCTCGACGATCGTGCCCGGCGCATCGCCGGTCTCGATCATGATCTCGAAGACTTCCTTGGCCAGCTTGCCCGACAGCGTCTTGTCCGCGATCAGGTCCAGCAGCGCACCGAAATTCTCGACGCTCACCGGCGGGTCCGAGATGGTGCGGCCGGTGCGATTCAGGGCGGCGAAGAAGTCGCCCATCAGCCAGTTCGCCGCCATCTTGGCATCGCGGCCCTTGGCGAGCGCCTCGTAGAAGACGGCTGTCTCCTTCTCCAGCACCAGCACATGAGCGTCATAGGGCGTGAGCCCATAGTCGTTCACGTAGCGGGCGCGGCGCGCATCCGGCAGTTCAGGCAGCGCGGCCTTCAGCTCATCCACCCAGGCCTGCTCGAAGACCAGTGGGGGAAGATCCGGGTCGGGGAAGTAGCGGTAGTCATGCGCATCTTCCTTCGAGCGCATGGAGCGGGTAACGCCGCGGTTCGTATCGAACAGCCGCGTCTCCTGCTTCACCTCGCCACCCGACTCCCAGACCTCGATCTGGCGCCGCGCCTCGGCCTCGACCGCCTGCATGACGAAGCGGATGGAGTTGACGTTCTTCACCTCGCAGCGCGTGCGGAACTTCTCGCCCGCCTTGCGGACGGAGACGTTCACATCGGCGCGCATGGAGCCTTCTTCCATGTTGCCGTCGCAGGTCCCGAGATAGCGCAGGATCTGGCGCAGCTTGGTGAGATAGGCCCCCGCCTCTTCCGGCGAGCGCATATCGGGCTCGGAGACAATCTCCATGAGCGCGATACCCGACCGGTTGAGGTCGATGAAGGACTTCGCCGGATGCTGGTCATGCATCGACTTGCCCGCATCCTGTTCCAGATGCAGGCGCGTGATGCCGATCGTCTTCGTGCTGCCATCCGACAACTCGACGTCGATCTTGCCCTCCCCGATGATCGGGAAAGCGAACTGGCTGATCTGATAGCCCTGCGGCAGATCGGCGTAGAAGTAGTTCTTGCGGTCGAAGCGCGACCACAGGTTCACCTTCGCATTGAGCCCGAGCCCCGTGCGAACGGCCTGCGCCACGCATTCGCGGTTGATCACCGGCAGCATGCCGGGGAAGGCCGCGTCAACGAAGCTCACCTGGCTGTTCGGCTCGGCGCCGAACGCCGTGGCCGAGCCCGAGAAGAGCTTGGCCTGGCTCACGACCTGGGCATGCACCTCAAGCCCGATCACCAGCTCCCAGGGGCCGGTTTCGCCCTCGATGGTATAGGTCATCGTCAGCCCCTCACGCTCGGCACAGCGGTGAAATTGGCGGCGCGCTCGATGGCGCCGCCGACCGCGAAGACGGTCTCTTCGTCGAAGGGCTTGCCCAGCACCTGCAGGCCCAGCGGCAGCCCCTGCTTGTCGAGGCCGGCCGGAACGGAAAGGCCCGGAATGCCCGCGAGGTTCGCCGTGACGGTGAAAACGTCGTTCAGATACATCGCGATCGGGTCATCCGCATTCTCGCCCTCGGCGAAAGCCGCCGACGGCGTCGCGGGCGTCAGGATCGCATCGCAATGCGCCCAGGCCTGGTCGAAGTCGCGCTTGATCAGCGCCCGGACCTGCTGCGCCTTCACGTAATAGGCGTCGTAATAACCGGCGGAGAGAACATAAGTGCCGATCATGATACGGCGCTGCACCTCGGAGCCGAAACCGGCCGCGCGCGTGCGCTCATAGAGATCGTTGAGGTCGCTGTCCTTCTCCGCGACGCGCAGGCCGTAGCGCACGCCGTCGTAACGGGCGAGATTCGAGGAAGCCTCGGCCGGCGCGACGATGTAATAGGTCGGCAGCGCGTATTTCGTGTGCGGCAGGCTGATATCGACGAGGGTGGCCCCCGCCTCCTTCAGCATGGCCATGCCGGTCTGCCACAGCGCCTCGATCTCGGCGGGCATGCCGTCGATCCGGTATTCCTTCGGAATGCCGATCCGCAGCCCCTTCACCCCACGCACGACGGCAGCGGCGAAATCGGGCACCGCCATATCGGCGCTGGTCGAATCCTTCGGGTCGAACCCGGCCATGGAGCCGAGCAGCAGCGCACAATCCTCGACGGTGCGCGCAACCGGCCCCGCCTGGTCGAGCGAAGAGGCATAAGCCACCACGCCCCAGCGCGAGCAGCGACCATAGGTCGGCTTGATGCCCGCGATGCCGCAGAAAGCGGCCGGCTGGCGGATGGAGCCGCCCGTATCGGTCGCGGTCGCGCCAAGCGCCAGGCGCGCGGCAACCGCCGCGGCCGAACCGCCCGAGGAGCCGCCCGGCACCAGCTTGGTATCGGGCTCGCCCGCCCGCTTCCACGGGTTCTCGACGCCGCCGAAGGCCGAAGTGCCGTTGGAAGAGCCCATGGCGAATTCGTCGAGATTGGCCTTGCCCAGGAACACCGCGCCATCGCGCAGCAGGTTCGAGGTCACGGTGCTCTCATAGGGCGGGACGAAATTGCCCAGGATCTTGCTCGCCGCCGTGGTCTTCACGCCCTTGGTGGCGAAAAGGTCCTTGATGGCGATCGGCAGACCCTCGAGCGGACCGGCCGTCCCAGCCGCGATGCGCTCATCGGCCTTTTTCGCCTGCTCCAGCGCGAGTTCCGGCGTCGTGGTGATATAGGCATTGAGACGCGGGTTGAGCGCCTCGATGGCGTCAACGAAGGCTTTGGTCAGCTCGACGGAGCTGATCGCGCGCTCATCCAGCGCCGCCTTGGCGCCAGCTAGCGTAAAATCGGTCGGTTTCATTCGACAACCTTCGGCACGGCGAAGAACTCGCCTTCACGGTCGGGGGCATTGGAGAGAACGGCATCGGTCACGCCGCCATCGGTGACCTTGTCCTCGCGCATGCGCAGCGCGAGCTGGCCACCCCCGGCGAGCGGCTCCACGCCTTGGGTATCGACCGCCTGGAGTTGCTCGATCCAGCCCAGAATACCGTTGAGTTCGGATTGCAGTCGCGGCAGCTCGGCTTCCTCGACCCTGAGACGGGCAAGGGAGGCGACACGCCGGACAGTGGCCGTATCGAGCGACATCTCGTGTTCCGGTTCTTTTCCTGAGTATGCGAAAGCGCCCCCGAACGCCGCGTTGCGGCGGGAGGCAGGGCGGACCATAAAGCCCCGCATGCCCCTGTTCAACCTGACCGATCTCCGAGCCGCCCTGCCGCGCCATCACCGGCTGCTGGGGCTCGACCCCGGCAAGAAGCAGATCGGCGTCGCGGTCACCGACGTCCTGCTCATGCTCGCCTCGCCCCATAGCGTGCTCAAGCGGGCCAAACTCGGCGCCAATGCGGCGGAAATCAACGCCATTGCCCGGAAACTGGAGGTGGGCGGCCTCGTCGTCGGCCTGCCGCTCGGGCTCGATGGCAGCTTCGGCCCTGCCGCCCAGGCGGCGAAGGACTGGGCCATGGCCATCAGCGAAGCAACCGGCCTGCCCGCCGCCCTATGGGACGAGCGCCTATCTTCCAGCGCCGTGAATCGGATGCTGATCCAGGAGGCCGACCTCACCCGCGCCCGCCGCGCCGAGGTCGTGGATGCCGCCGCCGCCGCCTATATGCTGCAGGGTGCCCTGGACGCCACCCGGCCCCAGGAAGACGAGGGCGAGGATCAGAGCCTGGACTGACGGGTAACCCCCATGCTCATCCCCGTGGCCAGATTGGGGCTCAGCACATAGGCCTTCAGCACATCCTCACGATACCAGGGCTGGGCGAAACGGCTTTCCAGCATGTGGCGGACTACGCTGCCTTCCTTGAACCGGCCCAGCGCCCCGCGGGGGATGGAATGGATATGCAGGAACCAGTCCGTCCCGACCCGCCTTATCCCCTCGCTCTCCATCAGCGCCACCAGCTTCGCCGCGCCCTTGCGCGAGAGCAGGTAGCAATCGGCGCCATAACCCCGTTTGCTCGGCGAGAACTGCGCATGCAGCACCATCGCCTCCTCCATTGGGGTGAGGAAAAAGCCGCTCGGCGCATCGGCCAGCCTGGTCGAGAGATCGAGGCGGGGATTAGCGAAGATGATGTCCCAATCCTCGGGTAGCGCCATGTGCAGCAGGACGTGCGCCGGGTCGACCAGCAGTTGCATGTCATCCTCGAGGAAGACTGCCCATTCCGCCTCCCCCTCCGCGATCTCTTTCCAGACGAGATATTGCGAATACTGGTTGCCGAATGAGCCGTCCGAGATGTCGCTCAACTTCACCTTGACCAGCCCCCTGCCCTCGGGCGGGATGTCGAGCGGTTTGTAGCCGCGCCGGAACCGCCCCTGGAGGCCGACATTCTCCAGGCTCCGCTCCGCCCGCCGGCGGCGATGGATCTCGCCCGGAATATTCACAACATAGACCGGCGTCGCGCCGCTGGAGACGACCGACGGCCCATGCTCCAGCCCATGCGGCGCCATGCTATCCAGGATAGCGAAAATCCGTGGGTGCCGCTGGCGAAGCCCGGCATCGGCCATAGGCCCTTGCAAATACTCCGCCTTGCCCAGCCGATAGGCCATGGTGAGCACCCGCTCGCTGGGCTTCCTCACCTCCTTCGACCGCTCCCAGAGCGCCCAGGTGGCCTCGTAATCGGCGAGCGCCTCCGTCGCGTGAGAGAGAAGGTTGAGATGGTGATTACGCGGACCGTCCCGCTCGATGGTCAGCGACGCGAAGCAATGGGCGGCGAAGATCAGGTTATTCGCCACACATAGATGATAGACATGCGTGAAGTCGGTCATGTCCTTGAGTTGATGCTGCAGGATGCCCTTCAGGATCTGCGCCCGCGCGTCTTCCTCACCGCGCTCGATCGCCTCTTCCAGCCGCTGGAGCCTGTTCACCGGCAGTGTGTAGGAGGCCTTCATTTGAGCATGAGCGCGTTCGAGCAGGGTAATCCTGGCCTTCGCCTCGGCAAGCGCCTCGGCAGGGTCTACATCCTTCATCGCAGTGTCGGGCATTGCCGTACCGGGCCACCTTGGGCCGCACCCCGGATCGGATGCGGGAACCATCCCTATGAGAGATGATGTTCCGATATCGAAGTCAACGGGGGCCCAAACGCCTGAATCATTGGCACACATCGACGTGACCAGCCCCGCGGTAGCTCGCGCCTAGCTGGATCGTCAGCAATGATCCGCATCAAGAAAAACGGTTCAGAACCGCCCTTCTTCTCCGATGCCAAGTCGGAACAGCATATGCCATTGGTCGAGCCGCGGCAGGATCCAGTCCTCGGCCATGCTGTTCAGCAACGGCAGCCCGGCATCCAGCATGGCCCCCTCCCCTTGCTCATAAGGCAGATCGAGCGCGGGCAGGATCGTCATCCGGAAATGCGCGCCTTCCAGCCGCTCCGTCAGGGCCGGGACGATCGCCGCGCCGGTCAGCGCGGCGAAGCGCAGCGCATGGGCCATGTTGTGCCCCTTGCGCGGCATCTCCCGCCCGAAAACCGGCGCGATGACGCGTCCTTGTGCCATCTGCGCATCCATGAACATGCCGAGCACCGCTTCCCGGCGCTTCAGGATCGCAATCGCCTCGAGCGCCGAGCTTGGCCCGGGCGGCAGCATGCGCAGCTTCGAATAGGCCCGCATCCGCTCCATGATGAAGCGCGAGGCCGCCGTAGCAGGCGGCTGCACGATGGCCGCCGTCGGCTTGCCGGTAAGGCGGCCGATGCTCATCGACACCTCCCAATTGCCCACATGCAGCATCGCAAGGATCACAGGCTGCCCTGCCTGGATCAGGCGGGTCACCGTCTCGACGCTAATGACCTCCGTCCGCCCCTCATCGTCGAACTTGCTCAGCCGGCAGAGTTCGCCCGCATAACGCCCCATATTGTCGACGGCGCGGTCGAGCATCGCGGCCCGCCCCTCCTCGTCGAGTTCCGGCTTCAGCCAGGCGATATTGGCCGCCGCCCGTGCATAGGCGAGCTTCTGCCTGCGCGGCACCCGCCGGCGGGCCAAGCGGGCGCCGATGGCCGAGCAGAGCGGCGTCGGCAGCAGGCCCATGCCGTAATAGAGGCCCAAGGTCTTCGCATCGCGCAGCAGCGACATCAGGCGCGGGTCTCGACCGCCAGCCGCACGCCGTCCCAAGGCAGCAGGGTCAGCCGAGCGCGCGGCGACGGCGTTTTGCCGGGCACGGCCCGCATCTCCAACCGTTGCAGCAGCACGGCGAGGAAAGCCGCCATCTCCGCGACGGCAATCGCCGCCCCGGCACAGACGCGCGGCCCGAGGCTGAAGGGAATATAGGAAAAGCGCGTGACGCGCTTCGACCAGTCGCCAAGGAAGCGCTCGGGGCGGAACGCGTTCGGCTCCTCCCAATAGCGAGGGTTGCGATGCAGGAGCCAGGGCGCTGCGATCACGATATCCCCCGGCCTTAGCGGCCAGCGGCGGATGCGGTCGGCCTGCATGGCCTCCCGCGCCAGGAAGGGCACTGGCGGATAGAGCCGCATGGTCTCGCTCAGCACCGCCCTTAAATAGGCGAGGCGCGGCAGGTCCTCTGCCGTAGGCAGGCGCCCGTCCAGCACCTCGGCCAATTCGCGCTGCGCCCGGACCATGCTCGGCCGATGCGCCGCCAGCATCCAGATCGCCCAGGGCATGACCTTGGCCGTCGTCTCGCTGCCGGCCAGGAAAAGCCCGGCCAGCTCGTCGATCATGGTCACCTCGTCCATGAGCGGCTGGCCCTGCTCGTCCTTGGCCTCGCGCAGATCGGCATAGACGCCGCCATCGCCCGGCTTCCAATCCCCGACCGCGCCGATGATCTCGCGGCGGATATTGGCAGCGAGCCGATTGGCCCGGGCATTTTGGAAATTGGTGAGCTTCGCCGGAACGCCCAAGACATAGAGCGCATCCACCGGCTCGGCGGCATCCTGAAAGGTGGTGAAATCGCTGCTGATGCGCTCGCCGCGCCGGATATCGACATTCGGCCCGAAGAGCTTGCGCAGCATAACCCGCGCCGCCGCCTCGGCAAGGCCGAGATCGATGCGCGTTTCCCCGCCCTTCCGCCAGCTTTCCGCCAGTTCCACCGCCCCTTCGACATAGAGCGGGAAAAAATCCGGCACACGGGACGGATGCAGCAGCCGCGCCAGCACGGCCCGGCGCTTCATCACCTCTGGCCCGTCGGAAATGAAGACCGACTTCCCGATCACCGGCCCCAGCATACGGCGCTGCAGGCGGCTCCGGCGGTCATAGATCTCCTGCCGCGTGATGAAGACGTCGCGGATCACGCCGGGGTCATTGATGAGGAGCAGCGTGCGGCGGAAGCCCTTGAGGCTCGTCACCTCCTGGGTGAAGGACTGCTGGGGGAAGACCCATAGCGCATCCCGCCTCAACCGCAGCAGGCTGGCCAGGAGCCCGCCCCGGTGATCCCGCGAAGAGGGCATAGGCGGAACGAAATCGGTATCCGCGAGCATTACCGCTCCATCATCTGATCCCTCCCCTTTAGCCAATCGCGACGGGGCTGACGAGGCGGGCGTCGAGGCCGGCACCGCACAAATCCCCGACAGCCGGGCGGGCCAACAGGTCAGAAAAGCGGCATCCCGCCCAGCCTTCGCGCAAAACCATGGAAAACCGCACGAAATGCCCACTCCAGGCCTCGCCTGATGCTTGCGTGAGCGAAAAGCTGGGCGCAAACTGCCATATATCGGAACCACAGTTCCATTTTTTGGAACTTCTTATGACGATCCTGGTAAGCGCCGCCGATGTCCTCCGCTGCTTCACCCCTCAGCGGCTGGAACTCACCCTGACCGACGTGACGGCCCTGACCGGCGCGCCGAAAAGCTCGACCTCGCGCCTGCTCCGCGCCATGCGGGATGCGGGCTTCCTTGAGCTTCGGCCAGGCACGCGGCGCTACCGGCCGGGCATCCTGCTTTTCGAACTCGGCCAGACCTACCGCCGCGCCTCCACCCTCCTCGCCCGCGCCGACGAGGCCATCGCCCGGCTCTCGAAACAGTTCGGCCATACGGGCTATGTCTCGGTGCTCGACGGTCCGGAGGTTCTGGGTGTCGCGCATCATGAGGGCGATAGCGTGCTGCGCGTCGGCACGCCCATCGGCCGCCGCCTCCCCGCCTTCGCCTCCGCGACGGGCCGCGCCCTGCTCGCCCGGCTCGACGACGCGACCGTCCGCACCCTCTATCCCGAGCCGCTGAGCCCGCGGCACCCGCGTTCGCCAGGCGATGTGGAAGAGCTTCTCGCTGCCCTGAGCCAGGTGCGCTGTGAAGGCTTCGCCCTGTCGCTCGGCGAGGCCAATGAAGGCATCGGCTCCCTCGCCGTCGCGGTCGGCGAAGGCGCCACCGGCGAAGCGGTGAGCCTCTGCCTCGTCTACCCCCTTGCCACGGTTCCGGAGCCGGTGCGCGATGCCATGCGCGAAGCCCTGCTCCAGGCCGCCGCCGAGATCGCGGCGCAGGTCGATGACCCGCTCCGCACCGATTTTCACCATCACGTCACCTGAAAGATATCCGCTCGTGTCCTCCTCCCTGCCCGCGTGGCGCATCGGCTTCGACATCGGTGGCACCTTCACCGATTTCATTCTCTATGATACCGCCAAGGGCTCGGTCCGGCTGCACAAGCGCCTGACGACGCCGCATGACCCTTCCGAAGCCGCCCTGCTCGGCCTGGAGGAACTGGTGGCGATGGAGGGCATCAAGCTCTCGGATGTGGGCGAGATCATCCACGGCACCACGCTCGTCACCAATGCTGTCATCGAGCGCAAGGGCACGAAGCTCGGCCTGATCACGACCGAAGGCTTCCGTGACCTGCTGGAAATGGGCACCGAGCAGCGCTACGACATCTACGACCTCTTCCTGGGTTTCCCCGCGCCGCTCGTCTCACGGGATCTGCGCCTCGAAGTCGCCGAGCGCATGGATCGCGACGGCAATACCGTCACGGCCATCGACGAGGCCGAGGTCGAGCAGCGGTTGCAGGCCATTGTCGATGCGGGCTGCGAGGCCGTTGCCGTCTGCTTCCTGAACTCCTATCGCAATCCGGCGCATGAGGCGCAGGTGGGCGAGATCGCGCGACGCAAGTTCCCGCAGCTCGCTGTCTCGCTTTCCGCCGAGGTGGTCGCCGAAATCTGGGAATACCAGCGCTTCGTCACCTGCTGCGCCAATGCCTATGTACAGCCCCTGATGGACCGCTATCTGAAGCGGCTGGAGAGCGAGCTTTCCAAGCGCGGCTTCACCGGCGCGCTCCGTCTGATGCATTCGGCCGGCGGCCTAGTCTCGGCCGAGACGGCCCGCGCCTTTCCCATCCGGCTGCTGGAATCCGGCCCCGCCGGCGGCGGCCTCGCCACGGCCCTCTTCGGTGAATTCGCCGGGAAGAAGGACGTCATTTCCTTCGATATGGGCGGCACCACGGCCAAGGCCTGCATGGTCGAAGACGGCCGCGTCGAAATTGCCCCGATGCTCGAAGCCGGTCGCGTGCACCGCTTCAGCAAGGGTTCGGGCCTGCCCATCAAGGCGCCGGTCATCGACATGATCGAGATCGGCGCGGGCGGCGGCTCCATCGCTTCCATCGACGAGGTCGGGCTGCTGAAGGTCGGCCCGCATTCGGCCGGCTCCGACCCCGGCCCGGCCTGCTACGGCATGGGCGGCACCAAGCCGACCGTAACCGACGCCAATCTCGTACTCGGCTATTACGATCCGGGCTTCTTCCTCGGCGGCCGCATGACGCTGGATCTGCCGGGCGCCCGCAAGGCGGTCGACACCGTCGCAGCCCCGCTGAACCTCTCGACCGAGGAAGCCGCCTGGGGCATTCACAAGGTCGTCGTCGAGAGCATGGCCGCCGCCGCGCGCGTCCATCTCGTCGAGAAGGGCAAGGACCCGCGCCGTTACGCCATGGTGGGTTTCGGCGGCGCCGGCCCGGCCCATGCGACGGACGTTGCCCGCGCGCTGGGCGTCACGGAGGTGATCATCCCGCCCGCCTCAGGTGCTGCCTCCGCGCTCGGCTTCCTCGCCGCCCCGCTCTCCTTCGAGAGCGTGCGCTCGCTGCCGGTCGAATTCGCGCCGGGCTTCGATGCCGCCCGCGTCAATGCGGTCTTCGCCGAGATCGAGGCCGAGGGCCGCAAGCACCTGCTCGCCGCCGGTGTGAAGCCCGAAGAGATCAAGGTCGAGCGCAGCGCCGACATGCGCCTGGTCGGCCAGATGCACGACATTTCCGTGCCGATGCCCGATGGAGAGATCTCGGCCGACTCCCTCGACGAGATCAGGAAGAAATTCGTCGCCGCCTATGCCGCGCGCTATACCTCGGTCTATGAGGGCGCGCGCATGGAGGCGATCAACTTCCGCCTCCGCGTCTCCGGCTCCGTGCCGAAGCTCTCGCTCGCGGGTGCGGTCGGCGGTGGCGATGCTTCCAAGGCCATCAAGGGCGAGCGCCAGGCCTGGTTCGAGGATGGCTGGCACGCCACCAAGGTCTATGACCGCTACGCCCTGGCGACTGGCGACAAGATCGAGGGCCCGGCCATCATCGAGGAGCGTGAATCCACCACCATCGTCGCCCCCGGCGATAGCGTGATGGTCGATGAGAGCCTGAACCTGCGCATCAGCGTCGCGGTGCCGGCCCAGGCGACCGACCTCATCACCGACGAGACCCCGCTCGAGGAGGCCATCGCCCGCATCGAGGCGGACCCGATCGCGCTGGAGATCATGTGGTCTCGCCTCATCACCGTCGTGGAAGAGATGTGGCTGACCATCTGCCGCACCGCCTTCTCGCTGGTGATCTCCGAAAGCCAGGATTTCGCCACGGAACTTCTCGACCCGACCGGCGAGACGCTCGCGCATTCCCCACGCGCCATGCCCGTCTTCAACCTGACGCTACCGCTCGCGGTGAAGGCGCTGCTGGAGCGCTACCCGGCCGAGACCCTCGCCGAGGGCGACGTTCTCATCACGAACGACCCCTGGCTCTGCGCTGGCCATCTCTTCGATATTGCCATTGTCACGCCCGTCTTCCGCGAGGGCAAGCTCGTGGGCCTGATGGGCACGGTCGGGCACGTATCCGATATCGGCGGCACCCGTGATTCGCTCCGCGCGCGCGAGATCTACGAGGAAGGCTTCCAGATCCCGCCGATGAAGTTCTACGAGGCGGGCAAGCCGAATGAGTCGCTGATCCGCCTTCTCTCCGAGAACGTGCGCAACCCGAACCAGGTACTGGGAGACCTTCATTCCTTCGTCGCCGCCAACAAGCTCGGTGGCGAGCGCCTGCTGGCATTCATGGACGATTACGGCATGCGTGACCTGCGCGCGCTGGCCACCGTCGTCCAGGGCCGGTCTGAGAAGGCCATGCGCGATGCGATCCGCGCCCTGCCGGATGGCGTCTATCACTCGACCATCTCCAACAACCCGCTCGGCAAAAAGCTCGATTATCCGCTGAAGCTCACGGTGAAGGGCGACGAGATCGAGCTGGATTTCGATGGCGCCCCGCCGCAGCTGCCGCAGGGCGGCTTGAACTCGACGCTGAATTACACGGCGGCCCATGCCACCTATCCGCTGAAGTGCATGCTCACCCCTGGCGTGCGTGGAAATGCGGGCTGCTATCGCGCTTTCACCGTCAAGGCGCCGGAGGGGTCGATCCTGAACCCGAAGCGCCCGGCGGCAGTGAATATGCGCACGCGCACGGGCTGGTATCTGGCGCCGAACATTTTCCGCGCGCTCTCCGACGCGGCTCCGGATCAGGTCCAGGCCAATACCGGGCTTCCCATGGCGGCTTATGTCTACGGTCAGAACGCCGATGGCAGCATGCATTCCGACATGCTCTTCATCGGCGGCGGCCAGGGTGCCTCCTCGAAGCGCGACGGCAAGTCCGGCCTGCTCTGGCCAACCTCGGCCTCGAACACCTCCATCGAGCTTTTCGAAAGCCGCGTGCCGGTGTTGGTGACGAGCAAGGCCTATACGGTCGATTCTGGTGGGCCGGGCAAGTATCGTGGCGGCCTTGGCCAGAAGGTCACGCTGCGCAAGCTCTTCGACGATGGTATGTCCAGCCTCGTCTCGGTCTATCCGGAAGGTGTGGGTAACCCGATCGACGGCCTCTTCGGCGGGCATGCCGGTGGCAGGTCGCAGGGCCGTATTCTCACGGCGGCCGGCGAAGAGGTCGAGGATGTCGGCAGCGGCAAGCTCGTCGAAGTGACGAGCGCGGATGAGGTCGTCGAGATCAGCATTGGCGGCGGTGCCGGGTATGGCGATCCAAAGGATCGTGATCGCGCCTCGATCGAACGCGATATCCAGCTCGGCATGGTCACACCCGAACAGGCCGCGCGCGACTATGGCTACACGCCGCATCAGGCCGCAGCGGCGGAATAGGCCGTACGACGAAAAAGGCGGCTGCCCGAAGGCAGCCGCCTTTTTTCATTTAGACGCTAGCTGCTCGTTCAGCCGTTGATGGCGTCCGAGGGAATAACGCCACCAGCGGCGGCGGCGGGGGCCTCATTCGCCGGCACCCAAATGACCTCGGCGCTGTGGCCGCTACCGACCGTCACCGGCACCAGGTTCGGGCGGGGCGCCTGGCTCTGAGCGTTCGCGCCGTAGACAGCCACGTTATCGCCGTTCAGCGCCTTCTGGTCGGCCACCACACCGCCACCGACGATGTTGTGGTTCAGGAAGCCCGGGCCGTAATCGACCACGACGGTCTCGGCATGGCCCGAGGAGATCGGGTAGTTCTGCGCGCCGAGGTCACGGGCGAAAGCGCCGTTCGAAGCGAGAGCGCCACCGGCCAGAATAGCAGCGGCGGCAAGAGTGCGGATCATGGACATTGTCTTCGTTCCTGTTCGTTGCCCCCTCAGGGGCTCTGGTTTCGGTTGGCGGCGATCAGCGCCGTCGTTGAGCCGTATTTGCGCTTTCGATCGGCATCATCCCATTCTCGAAGAGTGTTCCATCCCTATGCGTGGATGCATGGGCCTGGAGGGGTGGGCGATGCCGGGCGAGCAACCGGATCAGCCGTCGATGGCGTCAACCGGCGCGGTGCCGCCAGCGGCGGCGGCGGGGGCTTCATTCGCGGGCACCCAGATGATTTCGGCGCTCTCGCCGCTGCCCACCGTCACCGGCACCAGGTTCTGGCGCGGCTGCTGCGACTGCGTGTTGGCGCCATAGACCGCGGAGGTCTCGCTGTTCAGCTGCTTGCGCTGGCCGACCACGCCACCGCCGACGACATTGTGGCTCAGCGCGTCGGGGCCGTAATCGACAACGGCAGTCTCGGCATGGCCGGTCGTGAGGGGATAGCTGCGCTCGCTGAGGTCGCGGGCAAAGGCACCGTTCGAGGCAAGAGCGCCACCAGCGACAAGGGCGGCGGCGAGGATACGAATGGCGTTCATTGCTTTTTTTTCCTTTGGGTAACTCCAACATTGCGATTAGTATCGCCGTGGAGTTCGAGTGGTGTTGGCGGACGAATGCCCGCCGTTGGCCCCTAGTTGTGCGCCGCAACCTCGCTCTCCCACTCCCCAAGCCCGTTTGCCCCCTATTCACAAATGCATGGTCCCTCGCCTTGAACGGCGCCATGCGGCTCCTATCGCGCCGTGGCTTATGGCGAGCCGGACGGAGAAGCGACATACTTGCGCCATGCGCATGCCAGATCTCGACCTCGACCTCCTACGCTGCTTCGTGCAGGTGGCGGAGCGTGGCGGCTTCACCGCCGCCGGCCAGTCTCTCGGTCTGACGCAATCGGCGATTTCGCTGAAAATAAAACGGCTCGAGGAAATTCTGCGTCGCCGTGTGCTCGACAGAACCTCCCGCCAGATCGCGCTGACGCATGATGGCGAGACATTGCTGGCCTATGCCCGGCGCATTCTCGCGCTCAATGACGAGGCTGTCCGGCGGCTTGTCGAGCCCCCGATTTCAGGTCGGCTCCGGCTCGGCGTGGCCGATCATTTCATCCCCCGCAATCTCGCCCCGCTATTGGCGCGTTTCGCAAAACACTACCCAGACCTGCGCCTGGAAGTAGAGGTTGGACGCAGCCATGAGCTCCGCGCATCGCAAGAGCGGGGCGAATTGGATCTCGTTCTCGGCAAAAGGCGGGATGGCGAGACAGAGGGCGTGATGATCTGGACCGAGTCCATCAGCTGGGTCTCCGCCCCGGGATGGACGGCGCCGGAAAACCGCCCCCTGCCCATCGCTATGCTCCCTCAGGGCTGCATGTTCCGCGAACGCGCCCTCGCCGCCCTGGCGCGGGCCGGGCTTGCCTATGAGGTCGTCTATACCTCGGCGAGCCTGCTCGGTGTCGCTGCCGCTGCCCAGGCGGGGCTGGCGCTTACCGTGATGGGCCGCTCCGGCCTGCCGCCTGGGCTTGAGGAGATGCACGGCATGCCGAGCCTCGGCATCGCAGAAATGGCCGTCTTCGGCGATGCGGCGGGCAGGACCATGCTTGTCGCGCCCCTGATCCGCTTCATTCGGGAAAGTCTGGAAGGCAGCTAGAAGCCGCGCACCAGGACCAGATGCACCATCCCGCCGGAGGGCGCGACGATCACCTCGCGGCGCAGGCACTCCTCGGCTGGCAGTTCCTCGATCAAGGCCGCCGCGGCCGCCTCGTCGCGGCAGCGAGGGGCCCAGCCAGCAAAGGTCTCCAGATAAGCCGCCTCCGGAAGATCCGGCATGATGCTGCTGGCGATCAGCACGCCTCCCGGCGCCAGGCGGCTGAAGGCCATGGCCAGCATGGTCTTCGCCTGCCGGTCGTTGAGCCGAGCCAGGCTGCGCGGCATCGCGATCATCTGGTAGGTCAGCGGCTTGCCTGGCCGGTCGCGCAGCAACTGGCCGATGCCGCTGCGCGGGCGAACGATGGAGGCAAGGCGAGAGGGCGCGCTCTTAATATGGGCTACCAGCTTCGCCATGCTCTCGGCATGGCTCTCCTGCGCGAACCAATGCAGGATCGTCTTCTCCCCCTGCATCAGCCCCGCCTCGCGCAGATAGCCGGCATCCAGCGTCAGGAAACGCGCCGAGCGATCCCGTTCCGCCATGGTTTCCGCGAGCCGGGCCAGCATGCGCTGCTGGTCGCGCAGTGCCAGGGCGAGCGGCAAAGCCGTCAGCACGTCATGAATGGCCCGTCCGGCCGTCGAAGCCTGCTCCATCAGCGGACGGGTCGAGGCATGCTCGATCGCAAGGTCGACGAGCCCCGGCGGCACCATCCTTTCGCCGCGCAGCTCGCCGCATACACGGGTCCAGGGGTCCTCCTGCGCCAGCAGGGAAATATCGTGGCTGAGAATGAGTAACCGGGCGAGCATCCACCGCTCCGGCGGTAGGCGCGCCTTGAGTTCCGCGCACCAGCCCATCAGCCGCGGCCAGACGATCGGCGCCCAGACCGGCTCGAAAGCCTGCTCCATCCAGGCGTCGAGTTGCCGCGTCAGCGCCAGTTCGTCGAAATCATCCCCCTCGGGCAGAATCCCCGCGCAGAGAGCGTCCCCGCAAGAGGCGTCGCCATCGGCCTTGACGGACAGGGGCGGGAACTTGCGGGTCATGTCCGATACGCTCCTTCCCGAGGTTGCGGTAACGAAGCTAGGCAGGAAGCTCGCCACCTCGCATCATCAACTCTGGGGATGCATTTGGGAACCGGTGAATGCCGTAGTGACTGGCATAGGGATTGCGTGGCATCGCTCCGGATCGGCAAGGGCTGAAGGGCAGGCATGGTCGCCAGAAACGATGTCGAATTGATCGCGGTGACGAAGCGCTATGGCCAGGCAATCGCCGTAGATGCGGTATCTCTTGCCATTCCGCCCGCCAGTTACTGCTGCCTTCTCGGCCCCTCCGGCTGCGGCAAGACCAGTACGTTGCGCATGATCGCCGGGCACGAGACGGTCACGAGCGGCGACATTCTCTTGGCTGACAAAAATGTTACCGAGCTGCCGCCCGCCCAACGCGGCACGGCGATGATGTTCCAGTCCTACGCCCTCTTCCCCCACCTCACCGCGCAGGAGAACGTGGCCTTCGGGCTGCGAATGCGCGGTGTGGGCAAGGCAGAGCGCCTGGCCAAGGCGCAGCGCTTCCTGGAACTGGTGCAGCTTGGTCACCTCGCTTCCCGTCTGCCGGCCCAGCTTTCCGGCGGCCAGCAGCAGCGTGTCGCCCTCGCCCGCGCGCTGATCACCGAGCCCCGCGTCCTCCTGCTCGACGAGCCGCTTTCGGCGCTCGACCCCTTCCTGCGCGTGCATATGCGCGAGGAACTGAAGCGGCTGCAGCGCGAGCTTGGGATCACCTTCATCCATGTGACGCATGGTCAGGAGGAGGCCATGGCCCTCTCCGATATCGCCGTCGTCATGGATCACGGACGGATCGTGCAGGCGGCCCCGCCGCGCGAAGTTTTCGAGAAGCCCGCCAATGCCTTCATCGCCCGCTTCATCGGTGGGCATAACGTGCTGAGGACGCCAGCAGGTGCCATTGCGGTGCGCAGCGACCGCTGCCGCATCACGCCTGCGACCGACCCCGCCTTCGCCGGAGACAGCCGCCTGCCCGGCAAGGTCGCCGCCGTCGAGTATCAGGGCTCGGGCGTGCGCGTCTCCGTCATGAGCGACGATGGCCAGCAAGCCGAGGCGCTGCTGCCTGACATCGTCTTCCACGCCGATCCGGTTTCGCTCGGTCAGCCCGTCTCGCTGGTCTGGGACGCGACCGAGATCCACCACCTGCCGGACAACCCGAACGCGAAAGGAATCGCGCCGTGAACGACAAGAAGCTTTCCCTCTCCCGCCGAAGCCTCCTTGCCGCCGGCGGTGCCGCCATCGGCAGCGGTGCGATCACCGGCTTCCCGACCATCTGGGCGCAGAACATCCGCAACGTCACGCTGCGCCAGGCCGGCACGGGTGTCTCCGCCCTGAACGCCATCGCCGAGCAGGTGAAGAAGGATCTCGGCATCACCCTTCAGATGACGGTGCTCGACACCGACGCGCTGACCCAGCGCGCCGTGACGCAGCCGCGCAGCTTCGATATCGCCGATATTGAATATTTCGCGATCAAGAAGGTCTTCCCCACCGGCGTGATGCAGCCGATGGACGTGAAGAAGATCAAGAACTTCGATAAGATCGTACCGCTCTTCATCAACGGCAAGCTGACGCCGACCAGCCCCATCGCCCAGGGCACGGCGCCGCATACGGTCGAATTCGTGGATGGCAAGGACAGCAAGACCTTCGCCAAGTCGCCCACCGAATGGGCCACGCTGATCCCCACCATGTATAATGCCGACACGCTCGGTATCCGCCCGGACCTGGTCGGCCGCCCGATCAAGAACTGGAAGGACCTCGTGGACCCCGCCTTTAAGGGCAAGGCCTCGATCCTCAACATCCCCTCGATCGGCATCATGGATGCCGCCATGGTCATGGAGAGCCTCGGCGCCATCAAATACGGCGACAAGGGCAACATGACCCGCGCTGAGATCGACAAGACCATCGCCTTCCTCATCGAGCAGAAGAAGGCCGGCCAATTCCGCGCCTTCTGGAAGAGCTTCGACGAGAGCGTGAACCTCATGGCCTCGGGCGAAGTGGTGATCCAGTCCATGTGGTCGCCGGCCGTCGCCGCCGTCCGCTCGCGCGGCATCGCCTGCACCTACCAGCCGCTCGAGGAAGGCTATCGCGCCTGGGGCTCGGGCCTCGGCATCGCGAAGCACGTCAACGGCCTCGCCCTCGAGGCGGCCTATGAATACATCAACTGGTATCTCTCGGGCTGGGTCGGGGCCTATCTGAACCGCCAGGGCTACTACTCGGCGGTGCTCGAGACGGCCAAGACCTTCATGACCGAGAACGAATGGGGCTACTGGATGGAGGGCAAGGCCGCGACCTCCGACATCCTCGCGCCCGACGGCAAGCTGATGGAGAAGGCCGGCTCGGTGCGCGACGGCGGCTCCTTCAATGACCGCATGGGCAAGGTCGCCTGCTGGAACTCCGTGATGACCGAGGACCGCTACCTCATCCAGAAGTGGAACGAGTTCATCGCGGCCTGACCGGCCCCTTCACCGGGGCGGCCCTCGCCGCCCCGGCTTCCGGTGTGACTTGGAGCAAGCATGGGCAAGGTGACGGCGTATCTCCAGGCGGCGCCTCTGGCGGCTATCCTGGCCTTCTTCCTCTTCGTGCCGATCGTCATGCTCGTCGTCGTCAGCTTCTTCGACTATGACAGCGTCATGATCATCCCGGACTTCGTCTGGACGAACTACCAGGAGCTGATCGCCTCCCCCGTCACCTGGAAGACCTATCTCAAGACAGTCTGGTTCGCCGGGCTGGTCTGGGTCGTCACCCTCTTCATCGGCTTCTGGGTCGCGTATTTCCTGGCCTTCATCGTCCAGTCCCCCGGGTTGAGGATGCTGCTCTTCATCCTCACCACCATCCCCTTCTGGACCTCAAACCTCATCCGCATGATCGCCTGGGTGCCCTTCCTGGGCCGCAACGGGCTGATGAACAATGCGCTGATCGGCATGGGCATCATCAAGGAGCCGCTGGAGTTCCTGCTCTTCTCCGATTTCGCCGTGGTGCTGGCCTTCGTGCATCTGCTGACCGTCTTCATGGTCGTGCCCATCTTCAACACCATGATGCGTATCGACCGCCGGCTCATCGAGGCGGCCGTCGATGCCGGAGCGGGCTTCTGGCGCACCCTGTGGTTCGTGGTCATCCCGCTCAGCAAGCCCGGGATCGCCATCGGCTCCATTTTCGTGACCGTGCTGGTGATGGGCGATTTCGCCACGGTCCGGCTGATGAGCGGCGGGCAATCGGCCTCGGTCGGGCTCATGATCAGCAACCAGATCGGCCTGCTCCAATACCCGGCCGCCGCGGCCAATGCGGTCGTGCTGCTCGCCATCGTGCTGCTGATGGTCGCCGCCATCCTGCGCGTCGTCGATATCCGGAAGGAGCTCTGATTCATGCCGGGCAAGACAGCGCGTTTCCTTCTCGGCGCCTTCTTCGGGCTCTTCACCCTCTTCCTCTACGGGCCGACCATCACCATCACCGTCCTCTCCTTCCAGGGGCCGGATGGGGGGCTGACCTTCCCGATGAACGGCGTCTCGCTCACTTGGTTCCGCCGGCTCTTCGAACAGCAGGCGGTCGGCGATTTCGGCGGCGCCGTCTCCCGCTCCCTGATCCTCTCGGCCATGGTCACCATCGTGACGGTCGTGATCTCGCTCGCCGCCGGCCTTGCCTTCCGCCGGCGCTTCCGCGGCTCCTCGGTGCTGTTCTACCTGACGGTCGCAAGCCTCATCGTGCCCTCGCTGCTCGTGGGCCTCGGCATCGGCCTGCTTTACAACCTCATGGGCTGGGAGCCCGCCTGGTATACCTCCGCCTTCGGTGCGCAGCTCACCTGGACGCTGCCTTTCGGCCTGCTGATCATGCTCGCCGTCTTCAATCGCTTCGACAAATCCTGGGAGGAAGCGGGGCGAGACCTTGGCGCGACGCCCTGGCAGGGCTTCTGGCACATCGTTCTGCCCATCGTAGCCCCGAGTGTCATCGGCATCGCGCTTTTCGGCTTCACCCTCTCCTTCGACGAATTCGCCCGCACCCTCATGACGGCGGGCACCGACAATACCCTCCCACTCGAGATCATGGGCATGACGACAACCGTCACCACGCCCGTGCTCTACGCCCTCGGCACGGTCTCCACGGGCCTTTCCTTCCTGGTGATCGCCCTGGCCATCATCGGGGTGCGGGTGATGCGTAAACGCCGGGGCGCCTGACGCGGGCGACGAGGCATGGCATAGGAGGAGCATGAGCTTCTCCTGGCGCCCCCTCACCGCCCCGGACCTGCCCGCTGTGGAAGCGATCGCCGAGGTCGTCCATCCCGACTTCCCCGAAGACCCGGCGGTTTTCGCCGAAAGGCTAAGCCTCTTCCCCGCAGGCTGCCTGCTGCTGCACGGCCCGCAAGGACCGGCTGGCTACAGCATCACCCACCCCTGGCATCTCGGCCGCCCCCCTGCCCTGGACATCCTGATCGGCGCTATCCCGACCGATGCGGACAGTTTCTACATTCACGATCTCGCTCTTATACCGGACGCGCGCGGCACCGGCGCCGGCGGCCGGGCTGTGGCGCAGTTCGCCGCCCTGGCCCGCTCGGAGGGGTTACCCAGCATGAGCCTGATCGCCGTCAACGGTTCGGCCCCCTTCTGGGAGAGCCAGGGCTTCGCCACAGCCCCGCTCGATGCCACGAAGCTCGCCAGCTACGGCGAGGCCGCCCGCTATATGACGAGGCTCCTTTGATCGCCCCGGCCCGGTCCCCGCAGGACATCGAGGCGGCGCGGCACCTGTTCCGCGCCTATGTGGAATCCCTCGGCATCGACCTCACTTTCCAAGGTTTCGAGGCCGAGCTCGCCGCCATGCCCGGCAAATACGCCCCGCCGAAGGGCGCCCTTCTCCTGGCCCGCAACACCGAAGGCACAGCCATCGGCTGCGTCGCCCTGCGGCCTCTTGCCGAGGGGTGCTGCGAAATGAAGAGGCTCTATGTCTCGCCCGAAGGCCGTGGCCTGGGGCTGGGCCGCGCCTTGCTGGAGGCCATTCTCGCCGAGGCGCGCCGCATCGGCTATCGCGAGATACGCCTCGACACCCTGCCTGGCATGGACAGCGCCATCGCCCTCTACGAGAAGGCAGGCTTCAGCCGTATCCCCGCCTATTACGAAACGCCTCTGGCCGGGACCATCTTCATGGCCAAGCCCCTCAACTGAAAAGGGCGCCCCGAGTGAGGCGCCCTTTCCGTCACCGCGCCGTGCGGACTTCCGTGGCGAGGGTCATCTCATCGACGCGGGGCGTGTAGCTCAGCCCCTTGCGCAGCGCCCAGAGGCTCTTCTGGGTATGGATGGGGATCACGCCCACATCCTGCATGGCGAGTTTCATCGCCTGCTGCATCGCCTGCTCGCGCTTGGCATCGTCGAGATTGGCAAGGCCGGCCGCCGTGATCTCATCCATGCGCGGGTTGGAGTAGCGCCCGAAATTCGACAGGCCCAGGCCACGCTCCTGCGAGCGCGTGCCGAGCACCGCGCGAAGCGAGGTCGAGGGCTCGCCCGTCGAATTGCTCCAGCCGAGCAGATAGGCCGAGACATCGCCACGGTTCAGGCGGCCGATCAGCGTTGCCAGCGGCTGCGCGTCGACCGTGGTCTTCACGCCGATGCGCGTCCACATCTGCGCCACGACCTGCAGGATCTGCGCATCGTTCACATAGCGGTCGTTAGGGCCGCGCAGCGTGATGTTGAACCCGTTCGGGTAGCCCGCCTCGGCCAGCAGCCGCTTCGCGCGTTCCGCATCGAAACGCGGCACGCCGATCGACGGGTCATAGCCGAAGGCGCCCTGCGGCATGAACTGCCCGGCCGGGATGGAGGAGCCTTCCATCACGCGGCTGGCGATCGCCTCGCGGTTGATGGCGATGGAAAGCGCCTCGCGAACCTTCTGATCCAGCAGCGGGTTCTTCTCGAGCTTCTCGCCATTCGGCCCGGTAATGTCCGGCGAATTGGTGTCGCGGAACAGGTCCAGCCCGAGGAAGATTAGGCGCAGGCTGGTGCCCTCGACCACCGAGATGCGCTCGTCGCGGCGCAGCTTGGCGAGATCCTGCGTCGGCAGGTTATCCACGAAGGAGACATCGCCCGAGAGCAGTGCCGCCACGCGGGCACCCGAATTGGTGACGATGCGATAATCCACGCGCTCCCATTCGGGCTTGGCGCCCCAATAGTCAGGATTGCGCTGCAGGATCACGCGGTCGTTCGGCGCGTAGGAGACGAAGCGATAGGGCCCCGTCCCGACCGCCACCTTGTCGCTATTGAAGGCGGCGGAGGCGACATTCTCGCCCAGGCTGCGCGGCAGGATGAAAATCGCCGCGACGTCGCTCGGCAGCAGCGGATAGGGCGCGGCCGTCTTCAGCCGCAGCGTCAGCGGATCGACCACCTCGATGCCCGTGATGGCCCGCGTATACACCGCGAAGCTCGAGGGGCTCTGCACCGTCGGCACACGTTTGAGGCTATAGGCCACGTCCTCGGCCGTCAGCTTCTCGCCGTTATGGAAGGTGACGCCCGGGCGGAGCTTGAATTCCCAGGTCGTCTCATCCACCGCCTTCCAGGATTCCGCGAGGCCCGGCACCAGGCGCGCATTCTCGTCGCGCTTGATGAGCGGCTCGAAGATGTGGTGCGAGAGCATGATGCTCGGCGTCAGCGTGTAATAATGCGGATCGATGCTCGCCGGCGGCGCGGAAACGGCCATGGAAAGCGTCTGCGCCTTCGCGACGATGGGCGTCGCCAGCAGCGCCGCGCCCAGCAGCGCGCTCCGCAGGGTGGTGCCGATTCGGCTCATGCCCGGTTTTCCTCCTCGGCCCAGCCGAGTTCCTGCTTCACCAGGCTCGCCCAATAGGCGGCGCCGAGGCCCAGGATGTCGTCGTTGAAGTCGTACTTCGGCGTATGGACGTTGTGGAAGCTGCCATCGGCATTGACGCCATTGCCGATGCGGATGAACACGCCCGGCTTCTCCTGCAGCATGAAGGAGAAATCCTCGCCGCCCGTGCTGAGCGGGATCTCGCCGACCTTGTCCTTGCCGACGACGGCCGCCGCCGCGGCCACCGCGACGGGCACCTTCTCGGGCGCATTGATCGTGGGCGGGCAGAGCACGTCATAGGTCAGCGTCGCGGTACAGCCATGGGCGGCCGCCAGCGTCTCGGCCAATTCCTTCAGCCGGCGCTTGATGACCTCCTGGTCCTTCTTCTCGAAATAGCGCGCAGTGCCGCGCACCACGACCTTCGCCGGCATGACATTGGGCGAGCCGAAGCTACCACCCGAGACATGGCCGACCGAGAGCGCGGCGCTGGCCGTCGGATGCAGGTTGCGCGGCAGGATCGTGTGCACGGCGAGCAGGAAATGCCCGAGCACGACCGTCGCATCCGTCGCCAGATGCGGCGCGCCGCCGCCATGGCCGCCGGTGCCCTCGAATTCCACGCCCCAGAAATCGGCACCCGCCAGATTGGGCCCGGGCCGCGTCGCGAAGACGCCCACCGGCAGGCCCGGCGAATTATGCATGCCGTAGACGCTATCGACCGGAAAACGCTCGAAGAGCTTGTCCTTGATCATCGCGACGGCGCCTGTGCCGGCTTCCTCGGCGGGCTGGAAGATGAAATGCACCGTGCCCGCGAAATCCGGCTTGGCAGCGAGGTATTTCGCGGCGCCAAGCAGCATGGTCGTGTGCCCGTCATGCCCGCAGGCATGCATCTTCCCCGGCACGGTCGAGGCATGAGGCAGGCCCGTCTCTTCCTGGATGAAGAGCGCGTCCATATCGGCGCGGAGGCCGATCGCGCGCTGGCCCTGGCGCTTGCCCTTCAGCGTGCCGACGACACCCGTGCCGCCCACGCCTTCCGTCACCTCGATACCCCATTCGCGCAGCTTGCCGGCCACCAAGGCGGCGGTGCGGTGCTCCTCGAAGCGTGTCTCGGGATGGCGATGGATATCCTGGCGGATTTCCCTGAGTTCGGGCTCGAAACCCTTGATCTCGTTCAGGATGTCCTGGCTCACGCTTGTCCTCCGCGATAGTCCCGTTGAGGCGGGTGAAACTGCGTCCACCCGACCGGCGGGTCAACAGGGCGCGCGGAGGATATTCGCGTCAGAGGGCGGCTAGCACCTCGTCGAGTGCCTGGACGAGCATATCCGCCTGCGTCGCCGAGAAGCACAGCGGCGGGCGGATCTTTAGGATATTGGCGCCGGGACCGCTGGCGCTGATCAGCAGCCGCTTCTCGCGCAGTTCATTGACGATGCGCGTGGTCTCGGCCGTCGCCGGCGTCTTCGCCGCGCGGTCGGTGACCATCTCCACGCCGACCGAAAGCCCGGCCCCGCGCACGTCGCCGATGATCGCGTGCTTCTCGGCGAGCCGGCGGAGCCCAGCCAGTAGATGCGCGCCGATCTTGCCGGCATTCTCCACCAGCCCCTCGCGCTGGATCACCTGCAGCACCGCCATGCCGGCGGCGGCCGAGACGGGATTGCCGCCGAAGGTGTTGAAATACCGGGCCGCCGAGCCGAAACGCTCCATCACCTCGGGCTTCAGCACCAGGCCCGCGACAGGGTGGCCATTGCCCATCGGCTTGCCGAGCGAGACCATGTCCGGCACCACGCCATGGCGGCCGAAACCCCACATCTGCCCGGTGCGCCCGAAGCCCGGCTGCACCTCATCGGCGATGAAGAGCGCGCCCGCCTCACGCGCAGCGTCGGCAGCCCCAGCCAGGAAACCGGCCGGATCGGGGAAGACGCCGTCCGAGGTGAACATCGTATCGACCAGCAGCGCCGCGGGCTTGATCCCGTGCCGCGCCATATCGGCGAAGGCGGCGCGGATATCAGCGGCGAATTTCGCGGGCATCTCCGGCCCGTAGCGATAGAGGTCCGGCGCCGCCACGGTGCGGATATCGCGCCCCAGCGGCACGCCCTCGCCCAGGGAGGGCGAAAGCTCGGCCAGCGAGGCCGTGACGCCGTGATAGGCCAGTTCCGTCACCACCACGCCCGTGCCGCCCGTCTGGGCGCGGGCGATGCGCAGGGCGAGGTCATTGGCCTCGGAACCGGTGCAGGTGAACATCACGTGGCCCAGTTCCGCCGGGAAGGTCGCGAGCAACGCCTCCGCATAGTCCAGCACCGTGTCATGCAGGTAGCGCGTATGGGTATTGAGCGTCGCCGCCTGTTTCGCGATGGCCTCGACCACATGCGGATGCGCATGGCCCACGGAAGCGACGTTGTTGTAGCAGTCGAGGAAGCGGTTCCCCTCCGCATCGAACATCCAGGCGCCCTCGCCCCGCACCAGATGCACGGGATGCTGGTAGAAGAGCCGATAGGCCGGCCCCAGCAGCTTCTGGCGCCGCTCGATCATGCTGCGCTCGGCCTGGTTCAGGCCCTGGGCCGCCTTCGGATCGAAGGCGTTGATCATCTTCTGGCTGTTCATGCGTCGGCACTCCGGCAGGCGGCCGCGAGGAAGGCGACCATCTCGTCCATCTCCCGCCCGGCGAGGGTGGAAAGCCCGCGCGCGGCACGCGGAGCATTGCGAAGGATATAGGTGGCGTTTTCCGGCTGCAGCTTGCTGCGGAAGCCGGTGATGGTCAGGGTCATCGCCATCCGTGTCATGATCAACCCTGGGATGAGGGCGATCTCCTCGGCCGTGAGCGGCAGGGCCTGGGTATAGCCCGCCAGGAAGCCCGCCGGCCCGGCCAGGGGCTCGGCCTCTTCGGTCAGCAGATAGGCGCAGGCCGTGCCTACTTCCTGCACCAGCGGCGCGTGGACGATATCGCCAAAATCGATCACGCCCACGATCCGCGTCGGATCGGCCGGGTCGACCACCACGTTATGGGGGTTGAGGTCGTTATGGATCACCTGCGGCCGAAGTCCCGCCAGGCGCGGCGAGACCTCCTCGGCGAAATACTCCAAGGCCCGCGTCGCCAGGGCCCGATGCCCGGCATCGGGGATATCGGCCACGAAATCCCGCAGCGAGGCCGCCTCCTGCAAATCCCAGAGCAGGCGGCGGTTCTGCGCCGGATGGGAGAAGCCGCGGAAGCCGAGATCCATCCGCGCGACCAACGCGCCCAGCCGCGACTGCCAGCCGGGCGAGAGGTTAGAGCCCGCCAGCGCCTCGCCCTCCGCCCAGCTCAGCAGGCGGACGCGGCAGGTCTTGCCGCCGAAATCATGCGGCACATCCGCCGCCCCGGAGAGGGTCGGGATGACGCGCGGATTGGGTAGGCCCGGATCGGCGGCTTCCAGATGCAGCAGCGCCTGGGTCTGGAAATCCGTCACCGCCGGGTCCTCGGCCCAATGGGTGACGCGGATCAGAAGATTGCCGCCCTCGCGCTTTGCGAAGCGGAAGTTGCGGTCACGCTCGCCGCCCAGCGGATGCAGGCTGCCCTCCAGCCCATAGGCCTCGGCCAGCAGGCCGAGCAGCGCCGCCGGTTCGACCGTCGGCGGGGGTTCGAGAATGAGCGGATCGTGCAGTGGGTGCGTAATGGGTCAAGACTCCGGCGCTGGCGGCGCGCATCGGAACCCGGATCGGCCGCGATGTGAAGGCCCTTCGCCCGCTTGTGCCGCGCCCAGCCAAGCGCGATGCTTCCCGAAATCACGAGGAAAACCGCCATGTCGGATCACAGCAAGCCGCTTCAGATCGGCTTCGTCCTCTTCCCTGCCCTCACCCAGTTGGACCTCACCGGCCCCTGGGAGGTGCTGATCCGCGTGCCGGGCGCGCAATGCCACCTGCTCCATCACGAGCTTTCGCCGGTGAGGAGCGAGAGCGGCGGGCTGACGATCCTGCCCACAACCACCTATGCCGATTGCCCGCCGCTCGACATGGTCATCGTCCCCGGCGGACCGGGCCATCTCAATGCCATGGAGGATGAGCGCCTTCTTACCTTCCTCCGCAACCAAGCGCCCCGCTGCCGCTACGTCATGGCCGTCTGCACCGGCGCCCTGGTGCTGGGCGCGGCCGGGCTGCTGCGCGGCTATCGGGCCACCACGCATTGGATGTCGCTCGAGCGGCTCGCGGCCTTCGGCGCCACGCCCGTCAACCAGCGCGTGGTTTTCGATCGGGACAGGGTGACGGGCGGCGGCGTGACGGCCGGCATCGATTTCGGCCTTGCCATCGCGGCGGAACTGGCTGGCGAGGATGTGGCCCGCGCCATCCAACTCCAGATCGAATACGAGCCCAAGCCGCCCTATGGCGGCAGCCCCGACACGGCCGGGCCAGAGACGGTCGCGCGCCTGCGCGCCGCCTCGGGGGCCTATCGGAGCCGCATGGAGGAGGTGGACGGCCGGGCGGCGGCCAAGATACCGCCCGCCTGACCGCGCGCCTTACCCCTTGGTGACGTTGAGCGGCAGCGTCATGCCGCGCCGGATGCCGGTGAGGCCCCGGCGATAGGCGCTGTCGATCACATACTGGCCGAGCGGCCAGAAGGGCAGATCCTGGAAGAACTGCGCCTGCTGCCGGCGGCAGACCTCCTTCTGAGCGTCCATCGTCGGCGCGTCGAACCATTCGTCGCGCAGCTTCTCCAGCGCCGGGCTCTCGGGCCAGCCGAACCAGGCCCCAGCGCCATTGGCCCGCAGCAGCGGATGGCCGCCGGGATTGGCGAGGTCCGGCCCGCCGAAGAGCACCACCACGGCGCTCCAGCCGCCCTGGGCCAGCGGTTCCTTCTTGGCGCGGCGTTGCAGCACGGTGCCCCAGTCGCTCGTCGCATCCTCGACGGCGAAGCCCACCTTGGTCAGCAGATCGGCAGCCACGGCGGTGAGGTTGTTGTTATTCGGCACATCGGTCGGGTGCAGCAGCACGACCTTGCTGCCCGCCTTGCCCGTCGCCTGGAGCGCCTTGCGGGCCGCCTCCAGGTCGCGCGGCTTGGTCAGGGCGTCGATCCCCACATCCGAGGCCATCGGGCTGGTCGAGGGGAAGGCACCGATCCCATCTTTCCAGAGCGACGTCTCGTTGCCCATGATCGACTGCATGAAGTCCGCCTGGCTCAGCGCCGGCAGCAGCGCGCGGCGCACCGCCGGGTCGTCGAAGGGCGGGTGCAGGTGGTTCGGGCGCAGCATGGCGCAATAGCCGCTGGCATCGATGCGATCCACGACGATATTGCGGCTGCGCATCAGGACCGGGCGGAGATCCGGCGCCACCTGCTCATACCAGTCCATCTCGCCCGACTGCATGGCGGCCGCGGCCGTGGCGCTGTCGGGGATGATCTTCCACTCGACGCGCTCCATATTCGCGAGCTTCGGCCCCGCGATGAGGCTCGGCACGCCGACGGGCGTCGGGCTGTATTTGTCGAAGCGCTGATAGACGAGCTGGCTGCCCGAAACGCGCTCGCTCGCCACGAAGCGGTAAGGGCCCGAACCCACCACCTCCGTCAGCGCGCGCCCCGGGTCCTGGTTCGCGAAACGCTCGGGATAGACGAAGCAGGGATAGGAGCTGGCCTTCGCCAGCGCATCCAGCATCGGGCCGAAGGGGCGCTTCAGCTTCATCTGGAAGCGGCGGTCATCGATCACGCTGATCTCGTCCAGCCGCTGGGCGAGCGTCTGCCCATGCGTATCGCGGATCATCCAGCGCTTGATGGAAGCGACCGCATCCTGCGCCCGCACCTTCTCGCCGTCATGGAAGACCGGCCCGTCGCGGAGCGTGAAGGTCCAACGGCGGCCGTCATCCTCGACGACATGCCCCTCGGCCAGCTGCGGCTGCGGCACGTTGTTCTCGTCCACGCCATAGAGCGTGTCCCAGACCATATGGCCGTGGTTGCGCGTGGGATAGGCCGTGGTGTTCAGCGGGTCGAGAATGCTGACATCGGCCTGGGGGATGAATTTCAGCACACGGCTGGCATCGCCCTGCGCCAAAGCGGGGCGGAAGAGGCCGGCGGCGGCCAGGCCGGCGGAGCCGGCGAGAAGCGAGCGTCGAAGCATCATGTCCCTCCCGAGGGGCGTCATGGATCGTCAGACAATATGACGCGGAATGAAGCGGTACGGCAATTCTTGAACTCCCGGCCGACCACCCGTAGATAGGGCCCGTGAGGCCACGCCCTCCCCCTTCATGGGATGCAACGACCGGGACGGCCCGGCCCTTTCAAGGAGGGCCTTCCGTGCCCTGGATTCAACTCACGATCGCCGGCCTGCTCGAAGTGGTCTGGGCCTTTTCGATGAAACAATCGGCCGGCTTCACTCGGCTCTGGCCGAGCGTGGTGACGCTCATCGCCATGGTGGCGAGCTTCCTGCTGCTCTCGCTCTCCATGCGCAGCCTGCCTCTCGGCACCGCCTATATGATCTGGACGGGCATCGGCGCTCTGGGCGCCTTCCTCCTCGGCATCCTGGTGCTCGGGGAGCAGGTTACGCCCATGCGCCTTCTGGCCGCCGCCATGCTGCTCGGCGGCCTGGTACTGATGAAGCTCTCCTCGGACTGAACCGCTTCAGAGCCCCGCGAAGCCGGCGAACCGCCCGGCCTCGATGAGGGTGACGATGGCCGCCATGTCATTGCCCATATGGCGGTCCTCATCCCAGGGGGCGGCAACCTCCCGCACCAGCGCCACCGCCGCCTCGATGGGCGGGGAGGAACGGAGCGGGCGATGAAAGCCGATGCCCTGGGCGGCGGCGAGCAGTTCCACGGCCAGGATGCCGGTCGTGTTCGCCGCCATTTCCGCCAGCCGCAGCGCGGCACCGGTCGCCATGGAGACATGGTCCTCCTGATTGGCGCTGGTGGGCATGCTGTCCACACTGCGGGGCGTCGCGAGGGCCTTGTTCTCGCTGGCCAGCGCGGCGGCCGTCACCTGCGCGATCATGAAGCCGGAATTGATGCCGCCCTCGGCCACGAGGAAGGCCGGCAGGGTCGAGAGCACCGGATCCGTCAGCAGGGCCACGCGCCGCTCGGCCAGGGCGCCGATTTCCGATAGGGCCAGGGCCAGGTTGTCGGCCGCGAAGGCCACCGGCTCGGCGTGAAAATTGCCGCCCGAGAGAACCTCGCCGCCATCGACCACGAGCGGGTTGTCGGTCACGGCATTGGCCTCGCGCTCCAGCACCGTCGCCGCGTGGTTCAGCTGGTCGAGGCAGGCGCCCATCACCTGCGGCTGGCAGCGCAGACAGTAAGGGTCCTGCACGCGGCTGTCATTCTCGCGATGGCTGTCGCGGATGGCGCTGTCATGCAGCAGGCTCCGCAGCGCCTCGGCCACCGCGATCTGCCCCGGCTGCCCGCGCAGCGCGTGAATGCGCGGATCGAAGGGCGTATCCGAGCCCCGTGCCGCATCCACGCTCATGGCGCCCGCGACCAGCGCCGTGCGCAGCAACCGCTCCGTCGCGAAAAGTCCGGCCAGCGCAATGGCGGTCGAAACCTGCGTGCCATTGAGCAGCGCGAGCCCCTCCTTCGGCCCAAGCACCAGCGGCTCCAGCCCTGCCGCCTTCAGGGCATCGGCGCCGGAGAGCACCTTGTCGCCGAAGAAGGCCTCGCCCTCCCCGATCAGCACCAGCGACATATGGGCGAGCGGCGCCAGATCGCCCGAAGCGCCGACCGAGCCGCGCGCCGGAATGGCCGGCACAACGCCCTTGTCGAGCATGGCGATCAGCAGTTCCACCACGGCCGGCCGCACCCCCGAAGCACCCCGCGCGAGCGAGGCCGCCTTGAGCGCCAGGATGAGCCGCACGACGGGCACCGGCAGGAAGGGCCCGACCCCGGCGGCATGGCTGCGCAACAGATTGAGCTGCAGCCGCGCCAGCTTCTCAGGCGGGATGCGTTGGCTGGCGAGCTTCCCGAAACCCGTGTTGACGCCGTAGATGACCTCGCCCTTGGCGAGCCGCGCCGCCAGGGCGTCATGCCCCGCCTGCGCCACTGCCTGCCAGCCATCGGCGAGGGTGAAATCCCCGCCCTCCATCACATGGCGCCAATCGGCGATCGTGCCCTGGCCTGGAATGATGGCGACCATCTCACTTCACTCCCAGCATCGGCAGGTCGAGCCCGAATTCGCGCGCGCATTCGATGGCAATGTCGTAGCCCGCATCGGCATGGCGCATCACACCCGTCGCCGGGTCATTCCAGAGCACGCGGCCAAGGCGCTTCGCGGCTTCCTCGGTGCCATCGCAGAGAATGACCATGCCCGAATGCTGCGAATAGCCCATACCCACGCCGCCGCCGTGATGCAGGCTCACCCAGGTCGCGCCCGAGGCGGTGTTCAGCAGCGCATTGAGCAGCGGCCAGTCGGAAACGGCATCGGAGCCGTCCATCATCGCCTCGGTCTCGCGATTGGGGCTGGCGACGGAGCCTGAATCCAGATGGTCGCGCCCGATCACGATCGGCCCGATCTCGCCGCGCGCCACCATCTCGTTGAAGGCGAGCCCCAGGCGGTGCCGCTGCCCGAGCCCGACCCAGCAGATCCGCGCCGGCAGGCCCTGGAAGGCAATGCGCTCGGCGGCCATGTCGAGCCACTGATGCAGATGCTTGTCGTCCGGGATCAGCTCCTTCACCTTCGCGTCCGTCTTGCGGATATCCTCCGGATCGCCGGAAAGCGCCGCCCAGCGGAAGGGCCCGATGCCGCGGCAGAAAAGCGGGCGGATATAGGCCGGCACGAAGCCCGGAAAGCCGAAGGCGTTCTCCAGCCCCTCATCCTTCGCCATCTGGCGAATGTTGTTGCCGTAGTCGAGCACGGCCGAGCCCAGCGCCTTGAAGTCGAGCATCGCCTGCACATGCGCGACCATGCTCTTCTTCGCGGCCTTGGCGACGCCCTCGGGATCGCTCTCCTTCCGGCTCTCCCATTCATCCAGCGTCCAGCCCGCGGGCAGATAGCCATTCACCGGGTCATGCGCGCTGGTCTGGTCGGTGACGATATCCGGCACCACGCCGCGCTTGACCAGTTCGGGAAAAACCTCCGCCGCATTGCCGAGCAGGCCGACGCTGATCGCCTTCTTCTCAGACGTAGCCTTGGAAATCATCGCCAAAGCCTCATCCAGCGTCTCGGCGCGATAGTCGAGATACCTAGTCTCCAGCCGCTTCTCGATCCGGCTCGGCTGGCACTCCACGGCCAGCACGCAAGCGCCCGCGAAGACGCCGGCCAGCGGCTGCGCCCCGCCCATGCCGCCGAGCCCCCCGGTCAGGATCCAGCGCCCGGCCAATGAGCCGCCGAAATGCTGCCGCCCCGCCTCGACGAAGGTCTCGTAGGTGCCCTGAACGATGCCCTGGCTGCCGATATAGATCCAGGAACCGGCCGTCATCTGGCCGTACATCATCAGCCCGGCCCGATCGAGCTCATGGAACTTCTCCCAAGTCGCCCAGGCCGGCACGAGGTTGGAATTCGCGATCAGCACGCGCGGCGCATTCTCATGCGTCTGGAAAACACCGACGGGCTTGCCCGATTGCACGAGCAGCGTCTGGTCATTCTTCAGCCGCTTCAGCACGGAGACGATGGTCTCGTAGCTCTTCCAATCGCGTGCCGCGCGGCCAATGCCGCCATACACCACCAGCTCGCCCGGCTTCTCCGCCACCTCGTCATCGAGGTTGTTCATGAGCATGCGAAGCGGCGCCTCGGTCTGCCAGGAAAGCGTGTTGAGCTTGTCGCCACGCGGGGCGCGGATGGCGGGAGCATTGCGGAAGCGTTCGTTGACCATGCTGGTCATCCTTGCTGGAGCAAACTGGAAAGAAATCAATCGAGGCTGGAGCCGAGGCGGAAACGGCTGCCCGGATGGCTCAACCAGGCCCGCGTCGCCACCACACCCCAGGACCAGGTACGCCGATGCACTACGAGGCAGGGTTCCCCCATGGCGATATCGAGCCGCGAAGCGACCTCGGCCTCCGGCAGCGCCGCCTCCACCACATGCTCCACCCGCTCCAGAGGCGCAGAGGAGGTCAGGTGGCGATAGGGTGTGGTCCGGCTGAAATCCTGGGCGAGAAAATCGGGAAAGACGGTCGGGTTCACGCAGCGGGCCTCATGCTGCACCGGCACGCCATTCTCCAGATGCGTCAGCTCGGCGCGGAAGAGCTCCGCGCCCGGCGGCAGGCCGAAGGTTCGCGCCAGTTCGGCATCGGCGCGGATGCTGGTGAGCAGATGCACCCGCGCCTCATGCCGGTTGCCGCGCTCCCTGATCTCATCGGCGATGTCGCGAAATTCGAGCAGGGCGGAGGGCGGCTTGCTCTCGGCGATGAAGGTGCCCACGCCCTGCACGCGCTTGAGCAGCCCCGCATCGGCCAATTCCCGCAGCGCACGGTTCACCGTCACCCGCGAGACGCCGCAGAGCTTCACCAACTCGTTCTCCGAGGGGATGCGATCCTCCGCCCCGAACTCGCCCGTCGCGACGCGCGAGAGGATGAAGGCCTTCACCTGCTGATAGCGCGGCGTCGCCGCCGAGAGTGCCGGGCGCAGGCGATGCGCCTCCAACAGGACGGGCTCCGAAGACGGGCGGGCGGCACGGGTCACGGGCAAGGCTCACGGATGTCTTGTCTTGTATTGACAACCTATCCGGCAAGCCGTCAACCTTTTCCCCAACAAAACAAGCGAGGCTTCTCCCATGAGCACCCTGTCCCCCGCCCTGGCGGCCCAGTTGGAGGCGTTGCGCCCGCTCTATGAGCGCGATGGCGCGGTCTGCGTCCGGGGTGCCTTCGGCCCCGAATGGCTCGCGCTGCTCGACAAGGGCGTGGAGGCCAACATGGCCGCCCCCGGCCCCTTCGGGAAACGCTACACGCCCGAAGGGCAGCCCGGCATGTTCTTCGGGGATTACTGCAACTGGGCGCGCATCCCCGAATATCGCGACTTTCTCTTTCGCTCTCCCGCCGCCGCCATGGTGGGCGCCCTCATGGGCTCGAAGAAGGTGAACCTCTTCCATGAGCATGTGCTGGTAAAGGAACCGGGCACGCTGGAGCCTACGCCCTGGCATCACGACCAGCCCTATTGGACGGTGAACGGCGCGCAAGTCTGCAGCCTCTGGATGGCGCTGGAGCCCGTGCCCCGCGCCTCGGGCGTCGAATATATCGCCGGCTCCCATAAATGGGGCCGCTGGTTCCGCCCCAAGCGCTTCGCCGACAGCAATGACCATGCGACCGACGCTTTCGAGCCCATGCCCGACATGGCGCCGCTCATCGCGCAATACGGCACCATCGGCTGGGATCTGGAACCGGGCGATTGCGTCGTGTTCCAGGGCCTGACGCTCCATGGCGCGCCCGGCAATTCTCTCTCCACCCGCCGCCGCGCCGTCTCTTCCCGCTGGGCGGGTGACGACGCCACCTACACGCTGCGCCAGGGCTTCATGTCGCCGCCGCCGCTGCCCGGCGCCCCTGAACCTGGGATGCCGCTCGACAGCGAGGTCTTCCCCGTTGTGTGGCGGCAATAACATTACGATCTAGCATCGCAAATTTGTTACTTGCTGGAATCATCCTGCCGGGCTTGAAGGCGCGCCCATCAGAACCATGCCGGGCAAAGCCGGCTTCTTCCCGTAGGAATCGCAACATGGCCCCCGCGCCCATCGCCTCGCTGCTGGAAAGCCGCGGCCTCTTCATTCTCGGCCGCGTCCTGCTCTGCGTGCCTTTCTTCCTCAGCGGCTTCGCCAAGCTTTTCGATTTCTCCGCCGCCACGGCGGAGATGGCGCATTTCGGGCTGAATCCTCCGGCCTTCTTCGCCGTCGCCACCATCATCACCCAGCTCGGCGGCTCCGCCCTCGTCATTAGCGGCCGCTATGCCTGGCTCGGCGCCGGCGCCATGGCGGTCTTCACCCTGCTGACCATCCCCATCGCCCATGATTTCTGGAACCTGGAAGGCATGCAGGCGATGATGGAGATGTTCTTCGTCGTCGAGCATATCGCGGTCATCGGCGGGATGATCCTGGTTTCCATTCTCTGCCATCGCCGCGGGGCATAGGACGTAGCAGGGCTGTCGCCTTCCTTCCGGCTGAGGCATCATCGGCGCAAATCGGGAGGAAGGCAGACATGCCGAATAAATCCAGCGACGCGCCCCAGCGGCGCCGTATCCTGCTCGTCACCGGCGGTTCGCGCGGCATCGGAGCGGCGGTTTGCCGCCAAGCCATCGAAGCCGGCTACGACATCGCCCTAACCTGGCGCAGCGAGCAGGCAGCCGCCGAGGCCATCGTCGCCGAAGCCCGCGCCAAAGGCCGGCGCGCCATCGCCGTCCAGGCCGAGATGTCCCGCCGCGAGGATATCGCCAGGCTCTACGAAACGGTCGATGCGAAGCTCGGGCCGCTTACCCATCTGGTGAACAATGCCGGCCTCATCGGCCCCGGCTCGCCCCTCATCGAGGCCAGCGACGACACCATCGCCCACTGCATCGACGTCAACGTCACCGGTGCCATTCTCGTGGCACGGGAAGCGGCGCGCCGCATGGCAAAAAGCCGCGGCGGGCATGGCGGCGCCATCGTCCACCTCTCGTCCATGGCCGCGACCCTGGGGGCACCGGGCGAATTCGTCTGGTACGCCGCCTCGAAAGGCGCGATCGACGCGCTGACCATCGGCATGAGCAAGGAGATGGGCAAGGACGGCATCCGCGTGAATGCCGTGGCCCCCGGCCTGATCGATACGGAAATCCACGCCTCCGCCGGCGATCCCGGCCGGCTCGACCGCATGCGCGGCATGATCCCCGTCGGCCGCGAAGGCACGGCCGACGAAGTGGCTTCCGCCATTCTCTACCTTCTCTCCGATGACGCCGCCTATGTCAGCGGCACCATCCTAAGGGTCAGCGGCGGGCGCTGACCCTGGCCGGTTGAGCAGGCAGAGCCAATCCCGTTCCGGATTCGAAAGACCTTGCTTCCGGCAGCCCACTGTGGCTGAAGGAGCGGCTCGATCCATCGAAGAGGAGAATGCCTTATGTCGCGCCTTCCTGACCCGCTCGAACCTATGGCGCGAACGCTCGCCGCCGAGGCTGGGCTGGACCCGGAAGCCCGTATCCCCCATCCGGGCAAGGAAGGACGCACCATGCCTGCATGGTGCAGTTTCCGGGATGCAGCGCGACAGAAGCTAAATCTCCAAAGGGCCTTCGACACCAAGGCCAGCCTCGCGCCGCAGGAAGAACGCTTCCGCGACAGCCCTCTGGTCGTGACCGGCACGCATGATCCGGCGACAGTCGAGCAAATGCGCAACTGCATGAGCGTCGGCAATGTCGTCGGCGGCGTACTCTGCGCCGACGGGCACCTGGGATATGCCCAGCCCGTCGGCGGCGTCATTGCCTATGAGGGCCAGATCAGCGTGAGCGGCGTTGGGTTCGACATCGGTTGCGGCAATATGGCCGTACGGCTCGACATACCCTTCGGCGCCGTGAAGGAAAGCCTCGCGTCTATCATCGCAGATATTCGCAAGCATATTTCCTTTGGTGTCGGCCGTGCCAATGCCGATCGGGTAGAGCACGCCCTTTTCGACGACCGCGACGCCTGGACCACGTCTGGCATGCTCGACTACCGACAGAAGGCAATGGCCCAACTCGGCACAGTCGGCTCCGGCAACCACTACGTGGATCTTATGCGTGACGAAGAGGACATGGTTTGGATCGGCGTGCATTTCGGCTCGCGCGGCCTCGGCCATACCGCCGCGACCCGCTATCTGCAGGCTGCGGGTGGCAAGGATGGCATGCATGTCCCACCTGCAGTGCTTGATGAGGGAAGCGAGCTCGGCACGCGATACATCGCCGCGATGGAACTGGCCGGCCGATATGCTTACGCCGGCCGTGAGTGGGTGGTGGAGCGTGTCCGCTGCATCCTGGGTGGTTCCGTGACGCATAGCGTCCACAACCATCACAATTACGCTTGGCGTGAGAAGCATGGTGGCCGCGATCTCTGGGTTGTTCGCAAAGGCGCGACGCCCGCCTTTCCGGGCCAACAGGGCTTCATCGGCGGCAGCATGGGTGATGACGCTGTGATCGTGGAGGGCTTGGAGAGCGATGCCTCGGCAGCCGCTCTCTATTCCACCATACATGGAGCTGGCCGCGTCTTCGGCCGCCGGGAAGCCATCCGCCGGTTCAGCCGTGCCGAAATGGATGCCTGGCTTACGAGGCGCGGCGTGCTTCTCGCTGGCGGCGATCTCGATGAGAGCCCAATGGCCTATCGTCGACTACCGGATGTACTGGCGCATCACGCCGGAACCATCGCGGTGAAGCATACCTTGCGGCCCTTCATCGTGGTAATGGCGGGCGAAGGGGAATTCGATCCCTTCAAGGATTGAGGGGTTGGGGGGCGAAAGCTCCCCTCCCCTGACTTGCGGATTATTTCGCTTCTTCCCGCAGCAGCCGCGCCTTGTTCGGCACGCCCCAGCGATAGCCGGTCAGATCGCCGCTCGCGCCCACCACGCGATGGCAGGGTACCATCAGCGAGACCGGGTTCTGCGCACAGGCCCGAGCGACGGCGCGCGTGGCCTTGGGCTGGCCCATGCTGGCCGCCAGGCCCGAATAGGTCGTGGTCGAGCCGAGCGGGATTTTCGTCAGCGCCTCCCACACCCGGCGCTGAAACGCCGTGCCGCGCAAATCCAGCGGCAGATCCAGCGCCGCCCGAGGCTCCTCCATGAAGGCGAGCACCTTGGCCACATGCTCGGCCAGGGCGGCTTCCTCGATCCGCGCCTTGGGAAAACGCCGGGCCATGTCGCCCCACAACGCCTCCGGCTCTTCGCCGAAGCCGATGTAGCAGACGCCCTGCGCCGTCGCGCCCACCAGCAGCGGGCCCATCACGCTTTCGGCCAGGGCCGCTTTGATCACCTCGCCCGCCCCGCCCCGCCTTGCGGCGCCCGGCGTCATGCCGATCACCTTGCCGGTCGCGCCATAAACGCGGCTCTCGCTGCCATAGCCCGCGCCGGCCACCGCATCGGCCACGCGCTCGCCCTGCGCCAGCGCCGCCGAGAGCCGCCTCGCGCGGACGGATTCCGCATAGGAGCGCGGCGTGACGCCGGTAATGTCCCGAAACAGTCGCAGGAAGTAATGCCGCGCATAACCCGCCTTCGCGGCCAGGGCTTCGAGCGAGGGGATGGTGTCGGCTTCCTCGATCATCCGGCAAGCCGCCCGCACCGCCGCTGCCTGCATCTCCGCCCGCTGGCCGCGCGGGTCACATCGCTGGCAGGCGCGATAACCCGCCGCCTCGGCCTCACCGGCATCAGCGAAGAGCCGCGTATTCTTGCGCAGCGGCGGGCGCGAAGGGCAGCCGAAAAGGCAATAGACACCCTGCGTCACCACGGCATAGAGCAGGCCCGGCCGCGCCTCTCGCGCCGTCAGGGCTGCCCAGGTTTCGTCATCGGGAAGGCTGCCGGCCGGGGCCGGGCGGGTCAGGGTCATGCTCATGATCTGACGATGCGCGCGGCGGCGGTCCACCCGCCATCCGCGCGTTGCTCTGGTGCGTTCAGGCCGAGGCGGCCAGGGCCTTCTCGATCGCGGCGATCAGACTGTCCGATTCCGGCCCGGTCACGCTCGAGAAGCGCTCCACATGCCGGCCGTCCCGCGCCACGAGGTATTTGTAGAAATTCCAGCGCGGCGAGCCACCGCCCTTCTCGGCCAGAAAGCGGAAAAGCGGCGTCGCACCGCTGCCCGTCACCTTCTCCGGCACGCTCATGGGGAAGGTGATGCCGAACTGCGTGTCGCAGAACTCCTTCACCGCCGCCGCGTCCTTGCTCTCCTGGAAGAAGTCGTTCGAGGGCACGCCGATCACCGTCAGCCCGCGCGGCTCGTATTTGTCGTGCAGCGCCTGGAGCCCGGCATATTGCCTGGTGAAGCCGCAGAAGGAGGCCGTATTGACCACCAGCAGCGCCCGGCCGCGCAGGGTGCTGAGGTCGAGCGTCCCGCCCTCGATCGAGGGCAAGCTGTAATCGAAGGCGCTGGCTTCCGCGGCCAGGACCTTCTTCGCGCCGAACAGGCTCATGCCGAGCCCGCCGGCCATGACGAGACGCCGCGTCGCATCAGCCATAACGCTCCTCCAGCCAGGGGTCGCCGTGGTTGTGATAGCCGCGCTCCTCCCAGAAGCCCGGCTGGTCATTATAGGTCAGCTCGATCCGGGTGATCCATTTCGGGCTCTTCCAGAAATAGAGCTTCGGAATGATCACCCGCGCCGGCCCGCCATGCTGCCGCGTCAGCGGCTCGCCGGCCCAGGAATGCGCCACCATCACGTCGGGCTGCGCGAATTCCTCCAGCGGCACATTGGTCGTGTAGCCGTCATAGGAATGGAAAATGACGAAGCGTGCATTGGGCTTGGGCTGCGCCATGGCCAGCAGGTCCAGCGCCTTCACGCCGGTGAAGCTGTTGTCGTAGCGCGACCATTGCGTGACGCAGTGGATGTCCACGACCATCTCGCTCTGCGGCATGGCCATGAACTCGTCCCAATCAGCGCGGACGGGCTTTTCGACCAGCCCCTCCACGCGCAGCCGGAACTTCTCCTTCGCCACATCCGGCTGCACGCCGAGGTCCAGCACCGGCCAATCCTGCACCAGGCGCTGGCCGGGCGGCAGGCGCTCGGCATGGGCCCGGTCGGGCGCGCCGGTGATCAGCCGGCCGGCCTTGGCCCAGGCCTCCTTGGTATCGACCAGCTTCTGCTTGATCTGCCCGGTCAGCCCGGGCGCCTCGTCCTCATCCATCGGCATGCCCCTAACTCTTCCCCCATCAGATGCGCCGCCCGGGCGGCAAGACAAGGGAAAACGACGGCCCCACCTCAGGCGCGCGGCAGCAACTGCTCCACCAGCGTCGCGAAATAAGAGGCGCCGATGGGCAGGATCGTGTCGTTGAAGTCATAGCGCGGGTGGTGCACCTGCGGGTCATTCGGCCCGCGCGCCCCGCCCAGCATGATATATGAGCCGGGCTTGGCATTGAGCATGAAGGCGAAATCCTCGCCGCCCATGGTCGGCTTCGGCAGTTCAGCCACCTTCGCCTCGCCCACCACGGCCGTCGCCGCGGCAATGGCCCTGCCCGTCGCCGCCGGATCGTTCACCGTCGCCGGATAGGCCCGTTCGAAGGAGACCTCGGCCCTGGCGCCGAAAGCGGCGGCGATGCCCGGCACCAGTTCCTTGACCCGGGCCTCCAGCAGATCCCCCACCTCATCCCTGAACCAGCGCGCGGTACCTCGGAGCAGAACCGATTCGGGAATGACGTTCCAGGTATCGCCGCCCTGGATATGCCCGATGGTCACGACCCCCGCCTCAACCGGCTCGAGGTTGCGCGCGACGATGGACTGCAGCGCCGTGACGATATGGGCGGCGATCACCACGGGGTCCGTCCCCTGATGGGGCATGGCGCCGTGGGCGCCCTTGCCCGTAATGCGGATCTCTATATTGGCGACCGCCGCCATGATCGGCCCGTTGCGCCACATGAAGGTGCCTTCCGGAATGGAAGGCCAATTATGCATGGCGAAGACCTGCTCCATGGGAAAGCGCTCGAAGAGCCCCTCCTTCACCATGTGCTGGGCGCCGCCCAGATTCTCCTCCGCGGGCTGGAAGATCACATAGGCCGTGCCGTCGAAATTCCGCGTCTCCGCCAGATACCGCGCCGCGCCGAGCAGCATGGTAGTATGCCCATCATGTCCGCAGGCATGCATCCGCCCGGGGTTCCGGCTGGCATAGGCCAGCCCGGTCTCCTCCTGGATGGGCAGCGCGTCGATATCCGCCCTGAGCCCGATGGCCCTGCCGCCTTGGCCCTGGCCCCGAATCACGCCCACGACGCCCGTCTTAGCGATGCCGGCGACCACCTCATCCACCCCGAACTCCCGGAGCTTCTCCACGACGAAGGCCGATGTCCGCACCTCTTCCAGGCCGATTTCCGGATACTGGTGAAGGTCATGGCGCCAGGCGACCATGTCCGGAATGAAGTCCGCGATGCGGTTTATGATGGGCATGCCTGCACGCTAGGCATGCGGCCCTATGGCTTGCAATAGCACGATAAACTAAATGTGGGACGCCCAGGGTCGGCCTATAAGAAAGCCCCAGGCTGGCGCAGACCCATGCGGTACAAAAATATGGGGTATTTTAATACCCCACACTTAGAAGCTTGACGCAAGCTGGCTTTCCCCGCATATGGCGCGCCTCGCACAGGAATAAGCGAATAGAAATGCTGACCACCATCACCCGCTCGCTGAAGCCGGCGGAGGTGAAGAAGGACTGGGTGCTGATCGACGCTGACGGCGTCGTTCTCGGCCGCCTCGCTGCCTTCGTCGCCAACCGCCTCCGCGGTAAGCACAAGGCCGTCTTCACCCCGCATGTCGATTGCGGCGACCATGTCATCGTCATCAACGCCCGCAAGGTGAAGGTGACCGGTGCCAAGGCCGACCAGTCGATCTTCTACTGGCACACCGGCTATGCCGGCGGCATCAAGGGCCGTTCGGTCCGTGAGCGCCTCGAGGGCCGCTTCCCGGAGCGCGTCATCGAGAAGGCCGTCGAGCGTATGATCACGCGCGGCCCCCTCGGCCGTAAGCAGATGAAGAACCTGCACGTCTATGCCGGTGCCGAGCACCCGCATGCTGGTCAGACCCCGACGGCGGTCGACTTCGGCGCGCTGAACCGCAAGAACAAGGTGGCGTGAGGCGAGCATGAGCGAGCAGACCACGGCCAGCAGCCTGGCCGAACTCAAGACCCTGGTTCAGGGCACCCCCGCCGCCGGTGACGCCCCCGTCGCCCGCGAGCCCAAGAAGGACCAGTTCGGTCGTTCCTACGCCACGGGCCGCCGCAAGAACGCCATCGCGCGCGTTTGGGTCAAGCCGGGCAAGGGCACGATCGAGATCAATGGCCGCGCCGCCGCGAAGTATTTCGCGCGCCCGGTGCTGCGCATGCTGATCACGCAGCCCTTCCTGGTTGCCGATCGCTACCAGCAGTTCGACGTGTATTGCACGGTCGTCGGCGGTGGCCTCTCCGGCCAGGCCGGTGCGGTGCGCCACGGCATCAGCCGCGCCCTGACCAACTTCGAGCCGGCCCTGCGGCCGATCCTGAAGAAGGCCGGCTTCCTGACCCGCGACCCGCGCGTCGTCGAGCGCAAGAAGTACGGTAAGGCCAAGGCCCGTCGTAGCTTCCAGTTCAGCAAGCGCTGATCTGGCTGGCGAGAGCTGGCAACAGCCCTCGCCTCTGCCGCAAGGCAGCCATTCCAAGGGGGGTGGGTCCGCGAGGGCCCGCCCCTCTTGCTTTTTGTCCGCCGCGATGCGGCATATACCGCGTGGCGCTGAGGCCACCTGCCAAAGGACAGCGTAATGGCTAAGGGTTCCATCCCGACGATCTTCATCGATGGCGAAGCCGGCACGACCGGCCTGGGCATCCGCGAGCGCCTCGCGAATCTGCCGGGCATCGCGCTGCGATCCATTGATCCGGAGCGCAGGAAGGATCCGGAGGCCAAGCGCGCCCTGCTGGCCGAGGTGGATCTCGTCGTTCTCTGCCTGCCCGACGCCGCGGCGAAGGAAACGGCTGCCATGGCCGCCTCGCTGGGCGCCGATGCGCCGCGGCTGCTCGATGCCTCCACGGCCCATCGCGTGAACCCGGACTGGGCCTATGGCCTGGCCGAGCTGACGCCCGAGCAGCCGGGCATCATCGCCAAGGCCGCGCGCGTGGCCAATCCGGGCTGCTACCCGACGGGCGCCATCCTCATGCTGCGCCCCCTGGTCGAGGCCGGCATCATGCCCGCCGACTTCCCCGTCACGGTGAATGCCGTCTCCGGCTATTCGGGCGGCGGCAAGAGCATGATCGAAGCCTATGAGGCCCGCACGGCCCCCGATTTCGAACTTTACGGCCTAGGCCTGCTGCACAAGCATGTGCCCGAGCTGCAGAAGTACAGCCTGCTGACGCGCCGTCCGATCTTCGTGCCCTCCGTCGCGGATTTCCGCCAGGGCATGCTCGACAGCATCCCGCTGCACCTTGACCTGCTCGGGGGCAAGGTGACGCCGGCGGATATCGAGGCGGTGCTGAAGAAGCGCTACGACGGCAGCGAGTTCGTGAAGGTCGTCCCGGCCGAAGCCGGCGGCAAGATCGAGCCCGAGGCGCTGAACGACACCAACAACCTCGAGATCCGCGTCTACGGCAACGAGGAGATGGGCCAGGCCGTTCTGGTGGCCCGCTTCGACAACCTGGGCAAGGGCGCCTCGGGCGCCGCGGTGCAGAACATCCGGCTGATGCTGGGCGTCTGAACGCGAAGCGCGGGGGAGAACCCTCCCCCGCGACCCCCTCCTTTTATGACTTCTTGGTTCTCAAGGGGGTTAGGCGGCCTATTCCTTCACCGCACCCGTCAGCGACGACACGTAGTAGTCGACGAAGAAGGAATAGAAGATCGCGACCGGCAATGAGCCCAGCAGGCTGCCGGCCATCAGCGCACCCCACTGATACACGTCGCCCTGCACCAGCTCCGTCAGAATGGCCACCGGCACCGTCTTGTTCTCCGAGGAGGAGATGAAGGCGAGCGCGTAGATGAACTCGTTCCATGACAGGGTGAAGGAAAAGATGCCCGCGCTGATCAGCCCCGGCACCGCGAGCGGCAGCGTGATGCGCCACAGGATCTGCAGGCGCGACGCGCCGTCGATCAGCGCGCATTCCTCCAGCTCGAAGGGGATCGACTTAAAGTAGCCGATCAGCAGCCAGGTGCAGAACGGGATCAGGAAGGTGGGATAGGTCAGGATCAGCGCGAGCTGGCTGTCGAAAAGCCCCATCTGGAAGACCATCGTCGCCAGCGGGATGAAGAGGATCGAGGGCGGCACGAGATAGGCGATATAGATCGCCAGGCCCACGTAATTCGCGCCCTTAAACCGTAGCCGCTGGATCGCATAGGCCGCCAGCACCGAGGCTATGAGCGAGATCACCGTCGCGCAGATCGCGACCGTCATGGTCGTCATCAGCCAATGCGGATAGCTCGTCTCGAAGAGCAGCTTCTTCACATTCGCCAGCGTTGGCTCGAAGACCCAGAACGGGTTTGAGTTCTTGTAGTCATAGAGCTCAGCGTTAGGTTTGAAGGTCGTGATGGTCATCCAGTAGAAGGGGAAGAGCAGCACGAAAATGAAGCAGGCGAGCGGGACATAGAGCGTCACCACCCGGCGCGAGCGCGACTGCCAGGCAAGCCCGGCCATCCCTAGATCGTCGGCGGTCGAGGCCTTAGTCATCGTTGCTCTCCCCCTGCTGCCACTTGCGGCGCGCGAGCGCGAAATAGCTGAACAGCGTTGCGAAGATCAGGAACGGGATCATCGAAACCGCGATCGCCGCACCCTCGCCGAGTTGTCCGCCCGGAATGCCGCGCTGGAAGGCCAGCGTCGCCATCAGATGCGTCGAGTTGATCGGCCCGCCGCGCGTGACCGCGTAGACCAGCTGAAAATCCGTGAAGGTGAAGAGCACCGAGAAGGTGAGCACCACGGCCAGGATCGGCATCAGCAGCGGCGCGGTGATGCGCCGGAAACGCTGCCAGGAACTCGCGCCATCGAGCAGCGCCGCCTCGTAGAGCGAGGGTGAGATCGTCTGCAATCCGGCGAGAAGGCTGATGGCGACGAAAGGAATGCCGCGCCAGACATTGGCCGCGATCAGCGACCAGCGCGCGTGCCAGGGCGTGCCGAGGAAGTCGATATAAGTATCACGCCAGCCAAGTACATCGACCAGCACATAGCTGATGATGGAGAACTGCGCGTCATACATCCACCAGAAGGCGATGGCCGAAAGCACCGTCGGCACAATCCAAGGCAGCAGGATAATCGCGCGGATCAGCGACTTGAAGGGCACATGCTCGTTCAGCAACAACGCGAGCCAGAGCCCCAGGCCGAACTTCAGCACCGTCGCCACCGCCGTATAGAAGACGGTATAGAAGACTGCGCCCCAGAAAACCCTGTCATACCATAGGGAGTCGAAATTTTCGAACCCGACGAAGACGCCTCCTCGCCCTACATGCGTATCGGTGAAGGCGAGCCAGATGCCCAGGCCCAACGGATAGGTCAGGAAGACCCCCAGCAGCCCCAGCGCCGGGAAGAGGCAGAGGATGACGAGGAAGGTCTTGGAGTCGAAAAGCCTGGCGAGCCAGCTGGGCTCCACCTTCGGCCGACGCCATTGCAGCGCTGTCTCAGCCACGGCCATGAGATACCTTTCCGGTCAGGCCGCCACGGGTCCTGAAACCCGTGGCAGCAACACGATCAACGGTAATAGCGGCGAGCCCGGCGCTCGGCCTCGCGCACGGCTTCCTCCGGTGTCGCCTGCCCGGAGGAGGCGGCGGCGAACATCTGCACCACGACGTAATCCGCCGCGACCGAGCCCGAAGCCTGGCTGATCGGCCCCTTGTAGCCCGACCAGAACTCGACGGTGTTGGTGTCGCGATAGACGGCAAGCTTCGGATCGCCCGTCCAGACCGCGCTCTGCGCGTAGGCCTGCAAGGGATGCGACCAGTAGCCGCCGCAGCCGACGAGCCAAGGGTCGTACTGCTCGGCTTCCATCATGAAGCGCAGATATTCCTTGGCGGCATTGGGGAACTTCGTATGCTTGAACACCATCGCATTCAGCAGCAGCACGTTCTCCGCCATCTTCCCGCCCGGCGCGAGCGGCATGCGCGCCATGCCCGTATCTTCGGAGATGGACGCCGTCTTCGGGTCGTTCTTCAGCGAAAAATACATGGAGACGCCATTTTGCGTCAGCCCGATCTCGCCCGCCGCATAGGCGCGGTTGTTGTTGATGTCGCCCCAGGAAAGCGTGCCGGGGATGAAGGTCTGATAAAGCTCACGGGCATACTTCAGCGCGTTGATCGTCTGCGGGCTGTTGATCGCGACCTTGCCCTGCTCGTCGACCACCATGCCGCCATGCGACCAGAGCAGCCAGTTGCAATAGGCATTGCCGTCGCCCACTGCGTTGCCCAGCGCGAAGCCTGGCGGATGGCCGTTTTTCTTGAGGCCCTGCGAAAGCTTGAGAAAGCCGTCATGATCCGTGGGGAAGGTGTCGAAGCCCGCTTCCTTCACCCATGAGGTGCGATAGACCGCCGGTCCGCCCGAGCCGCCCATCGGCAGCGCGATCCATTGCTCGGAGGCCCATTTCTTGCCGAAGCGCTGCGGCAGCGCGAGCCAGCCGCCGTACTTCTGGCCGAGATAGCCGGCGAGCTCGGTGAGATCGAGCACCTTGTCGGAATAGATATGTGGGTCATCCGCCCAGGCGACGACCACATCGGGGCCCGCGCCGGTATTGGCGGCCACGGCCGTCTGCGGGCGAAGGTCTTCCCAGCCCGCGAAATCGACGCGCACCTGCACGCCGGTCGCATCCGTGAATTTCTTGGTATTTTCACGAAAGATCGTCTCGTCGGCATCGACGAACTTGGTCGGGCGCAGAACGCGCAACGTAGCGCCCCGCTCGATCTCCTGCTTCGGCGGCGTCGCCGAGCTGGTCGGAATGGCCGCGCGCGCGCCCTGGCCGAGCAGGCCAAGGCCCGCCGCACCGGCACCGAGCGCCAAGGCGCCACGCCTCGTGATATTATTGAACATTTTTAATTCCTCCCTTTCTATCACTGGCTTATTCCGGCCGCGTCAGAGCCTCACGCCGGTCTCCCGGTCGAAGACATGCACGACGCCGACTTCCGGCATGACCCGCAGGGTCTCGCCCGGCCCTTCGGCGACGCGCTCACGGAAGGCGCCCGTCACCCGCGCGCCGCCGATATCGAGCACCACCTGGGTTTCCGAACCCGTGGGCTCCACGAGTTCCACGCGCCCTTCGATTCCATCAGCGCCGCCGAGCCGGAGATGCTCAGGCCGCACGCCATAGATCGCAGGCCCGTCACGGAAGGTTTCACCCGGCGGCAGCGGCCAATGCGAGCCGCCATCGGCGATGAACCAACCCTGCTCGACCCGCCCATGAATGAGGTTCATCGACGGGCTGCCGATGAAGGTCGCGACGAAGGTATTCGCCGGCCGATCATAAAGCTCGAGCGGCGCGCCGATCTGTTCCACGTGCCCGCCATGCATCACCACGATCTTGTCGGCCATGGTCATGGCCTCGATCTGATCATGGGTCACATAAACCGTTGTCGTGCCCAGCCGCTGATGCAGCGCCTTGATCTCGCTGCGCATCTGCACACGCAGCTTGGCATCGAGATTGGAGAGCGGCTCATCGAAGAGGAAGACCTGCGGATCGCGCACGATCGCGCGCCCCATCGCGACACGCTGGCGCTGCCCGCCCGAAAGCTGCCGCGGATAGCGGTCGAGCAGCGCGTCCAGGCCGAGAATGCGCGCCGCGCGGCCGACCGATTCATCGATCACCTGCTTCGGCGCCTTCGCGAGCGACATGGAGAAGGCCATGTTGTCCCGCACCGTCATATGCGGGTAGAGCGCGTAGTTCTGGAACACCATCGCGATGTCCCTGTCCTTCGGCGGCACGGTATTGACCACGCGCCCGCCGATCATGATGTCGCCGCCGCTGATATTCTCCAGGCCGGCGATCATGCGCAGCAAGGTGGACTTCCCGCAGCCCGAAGGGCCGACGAGCACCACGAATTCGCCATCATCGATATCGACGCTCACGCCATGCAGAATGCGCGTGCTGCCGAACGCCTTCTCAACTTTGCGGATCGCTACTTCGGCCATGATCACTCCCCAAAGGCGCGCATCCCGTCAGTAGCGGGATTTCGCAATGTCGCAGGGAGAAGGCACGAGAAGAGGCATACCGCCGGCAGGAGCTTTTTCAGCCCATGCGCACCCAGTCTTGGAACCTATTTCCTCGTGCGGTGCGGCGCCTTTTGACCGGCGCCGTCTCCCGCTGTTGTAAAGTTACGCATGTCGAACTGCTCCGCGCAACAGCGCATGCGTGACAGACGGATTGTGACGCTTTCAGGAACGACTCTGCCCTGCCCGCGGGCTCGTCATGCGCCGCCCTTCCGGCGGCCTCGCGGGCACGTCGGGGCAAGCCAATCCATCAATCTGACGCCCTCCGATGGAGGCTCGACGCTCCGGGTCGTTGCCCGGCTGGGTCAATCGGCCGCGACGATCCCGCCGACACGCATCGAGCGCAGCACATGCGAGCGCGTCCGCCGCTCCGCCAGCGAGGCATCTCGCCGGCGGATGGCGGCCAGGATGCCGCAATGCTCGCGAAAGGCGCGCGATGGCTCGCGTGGCGTGCCCGCCAGGGCCCTTCGCCGCGCCACATAGTCATAGGCCCTGAGCGCCGCGAGCGAGCGGATCAGGAAGACATTGCCCGTCGAATTATGCAGCAGCGCGTGGAACTGCTCGTTGGCGCGCGCCAGCGCCTCGATATCCCCCGCATCCGTCGCCTCGCGCATGGCGCGGAGCTGGAAGAGCATGCCGCTGATGTCGCTTTCGCTCGCCCGCGCCGCTGCGATGGCCGAGGCCGCGCCTTCCAGCGCGGCGCGCACATGGCCCATCTCGGAAAGGCGATCCTCGGTAAATTCGGCAACCACCGTCCCGCGCCGGGGCAGTGAGATCACCATCCCGTCGCTCTCCAGCCGCCGCAGTGCCTCCCGCACAGGCTGGGCCGAAATCCCCAGCGCATTGGCCAGCGAGCGTTCGGAAATATGCCCGCCCGGCTGGATCTGCCCCTTCACGATCGCCTCGCGGAGATGCCGATAGGCGCGCTCGGCAAGCGAAAGGCTGTCGCCCGCGTCGAGCGGCTGGACGGAGGGGGCGGGAGTCGGAGCAGGGCTGGCCATAGGCCTGACATAGCAGAGCTTCCCCCTGCTAACAAAGCGTGAGCCGCGCCCTGCCGCCTCTCGCGCCACGCGTCTCGCCTACCCGTCTTGCCTACTGGGCTCATGGCGGCCAGCATCGCGCCCTGCTGCGGGCCCACCCGAGCCGCCATGACCAAGGATTACCCATGCGTACAATCGCCGAAGCCGCCGAAGCGCTTGCCGCCGGCAAGGTCACCGCCCTCGAACTGGTCGAGGCCGCCCTCGCCCGCATCGCCGATCCGGCCGGCGAAGGTGCCCGTGCCTTCGTCCATGTCGATGCCGAAGGCGCCCGCGCCCAGGCCCGCGCCATCGACGCGCTCCGTGCGACCGGCGCGGCGCCGAGCCCTTATGCCGGCATCCCGATCAGCGTGAAGGACCTCTATGACGTGGCCGGCCAGCCCACCAAGGCCGGCTCCATCGCGCTCGACGGCGTGGCCCCCGCCAAGACCACGGCCCCTTCGGTGCAGCGCCTGATCCGCCAGGGCTTCATCATCCTCGGCCGCACCAACATGGTGGAATTCGCCTTCTCGGGCCTGGGCCATAACCCGCATTACGGCACGCCCCTCTCGCCTTACGACCGCAAGACGGGCCGCCTGCCGGGTGGTTCCTCCTCAGGCGCGGGCGTGGCCACGGCCGATGGCATGGGCTTCGCCGCCCTCGGCTCCGATACGGGCGGCTCCTGCCGCATCCCCGCTGCGCTCTGCGGCGTGGTGGGCTATAAGCCGACCCAGAAGCGCATCCCGCTCGACGGCGCCTACCCGCTGTCGCAGACGCTCGATTCGCTCGGCCCCCTCGCGCGCTCCGTCGGCTGCTGCGCCATCATCGACGCCTTCATGGCCGGCGAGGAAACCGCCGAGCCGCCCAAGCCCGCCGCCATGAAGGGCCTGCGCTTCGCCCTGCCCAAGAACACCATCCTGACCGACGGCCTCCAGCCCGAAGTCGCCGCCGCCTTCGACCGCGCGCTCAAGACCATCGCCGCCGCGGGCGCCGAGATCGTGGAACTGGAAATCCCCGAACTGACCGAGATCCCCAAGGCCTATGCCAAGGGCACCTTCGTCGTCGCCGAAAGTTATGCCTGGCACCGTGACATCATCGCCCGCGCGGGCGATCGCTATGACCAAGCCATCCTCAAGCGCATCAAGCCGGGCGAGGCCATCACGGCCGCCGATTACATCGCGCTGCAGGCCGCTCGCCCGCGCATCATCGCCGCCGCCGCCGCGCGCACGGCCGGCTTCGATGCCGTCATCGCGCCGACCACGCCCCTGATCCCGCCCGCTCTCGCCGAGATCGAGGACGAGGCGGAATACGGCCGCATCAACCTGCTGCTGCTGCGCAACCCCTCGGTCGCGAATTTCCTCGACCGCTGCGCCATCAGCCTGCCCTGCCACAAGGCGGGCGAAGCGCCGGTCGGGCTCATGCTCATCGGCGAGCATGGGGCGGACAAGGCGCTGTTCAGCACCGCCGCCGCCGTGGAAGCCGCCCTGGCCTGAGGGCGGCAGCCGGCTCTACTGAACCGGGGTCTCGAGCCCGGTCGGATAGAGCTTGCGCGTCTCCTCCCGCTTGCTCAGCCACCAGGCATAGGGGCGTGGGAGGAGCTTGTGCGGCTCCGGCACGCCCAGTGCCGCGGCCGCATGCACGGCCCAGTTCGGGTCCCACATCATCTCGCGGGCCAGCGCTACCAGGTCGCAATTCCCGGCCTGGAGATAGCCCTCGGCCTGATGCGCCTCGGTGATCAGGCCGACCGCCATGGTCGCGATACCCGCCTCGCGCTTGATCCGGTCGGCGAAGGGCACGTGATAGCCCGGCACGCGCGGCACGACATGCAGCGTCAGTGGGCCTTCGATACCGCCCGAGGAGCAGTCGATCACGTCCACGCCCCGGGCCTTCAACTCCCCGGCGAGCTGGATCGTGTCCTCCAGGCTCCAGATCCCGCCTCGGCCATCGACGCAGGAGGCGCGGTAGAAGAGCGGCCGATCCGCCGGCCAGGCTTCCCGAACCGCCTCGATCAGCTCCAGCCCGAAGCGCATGCGGCCCTGAATATCGCCGCCATAGCCATCCGTCCGCTTGTTGGTGATGGGCGAGAGGAACTGCTGGATGATGTAGCCATGCGCACCATGGATCTCGCAGATGTCGAAGCCGGCATCGAGCGAGCGCTTGGCCGCCTCCACATGCGCCTGTATGACGTAGCGGATATCGTCCTGGTCCATCTCCTTCGGCACCATCGCGCCTTCCTTGAAGGGGATAGGGCTCGGCGCGATACCGGCCCAGGGCGCGCGGCCATTGGCTGCATCGGCCTCCCCGAGCGGCGCGAAGCCGTCCCACGGCGCCCGCGTAGCGACCTTGCGGCCCGCATGGCCGAGCTGGATGGCTGCCGCCGCGCCCTGGCCGCGGATGAAATTCGTCACCCGGCGCCAGGCCTTGGCCTGGGCATCAGTATAGATACCGGGGCAGTCATAGGTCTTGCGCGAGCGCTCGGACACCGAGGTCTCCTCGCAGAAGACGACGCCCGCGCCGCCCATGGCGAATTTGCCCAGATGCACGAGATGCCAATCGGTCGGCGCACCATCGATCGAGGAATATTGCGACATGGGCGAGACCACGACGCGATTGCGCAGCGTCAGGCCCCGAATGGTCATGGGTGTGAAGAGAAGCGGCTGGGTCATTATCTTTCTCACGACGTCGAAAAGAGGGCGGCGGCGAGCGTCACAGTGCGGCCAGCCGCTTCATCACTGCGCTCCGCAGAGCATCCACATGCAGCACCATGGCGCGGCGCGCGGCTTCCGGCTCGCCCGAGGCCAGGGCCTGGATCACGGCGCGATATTGCGCGCAGGCTTCTTCCAGCCGCTCGGGTGGCCGCCGAATGGTGACGAGCATCATCCGCCGCCGCTGCTCCTCGATCAGCCGCGTCAGCGTCGCGTTGCCGGCGGCTTCCGAGACGGCGCCATGAAGGGCGAGATCAATGGCGCGGCGCTCCGCCTCCCGCTCCGCCTGATCCGCCCTGCTGAAAAGTAGCGCCTCGATCCGCGCATCCAGCGCCGTCAGCACACCAAGCGCGATGCGCCCGGCCGCCATGGCCGCCGCCTCGCCCTCCAGCAGCCGCCGCACCTGCTGGATTTCCAGGAATTCCTCGAGCGGGATCTGCCGCACCCGCATCGCACCGCCCGGCACGCGCTCCAGCATGCCCTCGCCCTCGAGCCGCCGCATCGCCTCGCGCAGCGGCGTGCGCGACACCCCCAACTCGGCCGCCAGCCCCCTTTCGCTCAGGGGCTGGTCGAGCGGCAGGTGCCGGGCGAGCAGCATCTCCAGCAGGGCGCCGTAAGCGGTCTCCGCGAGATTGCCGCCCTGGACGATCGGCAGTGGCGCGAAGGAAAGCGGCATGGGGCGAGGTTCCGGTTCGATGGCCCGCATCAACCGCGCGGACGGGTGAAGACCCAGCTTGGCGGGCGCTCCTTGCCCTGGTATACCATCAGCATACCAACCCGCAACCGGCTTGAGACCGGAGGGACGGCGCCCGCCAGCGCCACGGCCCGATTTACCTCGAGCGATCCGTCGCGCCTGGAGCTGTGCCCTCATGACTTCCCCCGCCCCCTCCCGCCGCCGGGTGCTTCAGGCAGCCCTCGCGGCCCCTCTCCTGGCCCCGGCCCTCGCGCGCGCCGCCACCTGGCCCGAGCGCCCGATCACCCTCGTCGTCCCCTTCGGCGCGGGCGGCGGCAATGACGTGACGGCCCGCACCCTCGGCCAATTCCTGGAGAAGGAGCTGGGCCAGGGCATCGTCGTGGTGAACCGCCCCGGTGCCGGCGGCGAGATCGGCATCAATGCCGTCGCCGATGCCAAGCCCGACGGCTATACCTTCGGCATCCTGAACACGCCGGGCCTCGTCACCATCCCCATCGAGCGCAAGCCGCGATGGACGGTTGATAGCTTCACCTTCGTCGCCGGCCTGGTTGATGACCCCGGCATCATCGCCGTTCATCCCGACAGCCCGATCAAGAACGTGCCCGATCTCGTCGCTGCCGCGCGGAAGGACCCGGGGGCGATCAACATCGCCGTGCAGGCCCTGGGCTCGACGAGCTTCCTCTCCGTCCGGATGCTGGAGATGGTCGCCGATATCAAGGTCGAGGGCGTGATCTACCCCTCCCTGCCGCAGGGCGTGCTGGCGCTCGCGCAGAAGGAGGTCCAGGGCGCGGCCGCCAATCTCGGCGAGGGCATGGTGATGTCGGCCGGGCAGCCCTGGCACGTCATCGGCGTCATGTCCGACGCCCGCTCGCCCATCGCGCCACAGATCCCCACCTTCAAGGAACAGGGTTTCGACGTCTCCATCGGCAGCCTGCGCGGCTTCGTCGGGCCCAAGGGTCTGCCGAAGGAAGTGACGGATCGCATGGCCGCCGCGCTCGCGAAAATCTGGGCCGACCCGGAATACATCGCCGTGTGCCAGCGCACGCAGCAGCCGCTCCGGCCGATGAAACAGGCCGAATACGAAGCCTATATGGCCTCCGCCGATGCTCGCTTCCGCGCCATGTGGGCCAAGCAGCCCTGGCTCCAGCAGTAGCGCCGATGCGCGGGCGGCCCTTGCCTGCCGCCCGCCCCTGGGCCTAACAGCCCCGCATGAACGCCACGCTGCCCGCCCTGACCTCCTGGCTCACCGACACCGCATGGCCGCTCTGGCGCGACCATGGGGTGGACCGCGCGCGGGGCGGCTTCCACGAGGCCCTCTCGCCCGGGACCCTTGCCTGCCCGGCGGAGTTCCGCCGCCTGCGGGTGGTGACGCGCCAGGTCTATACCTTCTCCCAAGCCGCCACCCATGGCCTGCCCGGCGCGGCGGAACTTGTCGAAATGGGCATCGACTTCCTCGCCCGGAAAGCCAAGCAGCCCGACAATGGCTATGCTTGGCGCTTCAGCCTCGACGGCGAGGTGGTCGACAACCGGCGCGATTTCTACGACCACGCCTTCGTCCTCCTCGCCCTGGCCAGCGCCGCCCGCGTCCTGTCGCCCGAGCCGCTCAAGGCCGAGGCCATGTCCCTGATCGCCTGGCTCGACCGGCACATGCCCCATCCCGAGGGCGGCTATGTCGAGGCCCTACCCATTCCGGACGAGCCGCGCCGGCAGAACCCGCATATGCATCTGCTGGAGGCCTGCCTGACCGCCTGGGAAGTATTTGCCGAGCCCGTCTTCCTGCTCCGCGCCTCCTCGCTGGTCACGCTCTTCCTCAACCGCCTCTTCCAGCCGGAAAGCGGCACGCTGCCCGAATTCTTCACCGACGAGCTGACGCCCATCGCCATCCCCGGTGGCCACCATGTGGAGCCGGGCCATCACATGGAATGGATCTGGCTGCTGGATTGGTTCGGCCGCTGCCTCACGGCTATGGGCCGCGCCCATCCGGCCCGCCTGGGCCCCGCCACCTGGGCCCTGCAGCGCTTCGTGGACCGCTTCGGCTTCCACCCCGCCCATGGCGCGCTGATGGACGAGTTGGCCGCCGATGGCCGCACCCTCTCCACCGGCGCCCGCCTCTGGCCGCAGACCGAGCGGCTGAAGGCCGAGGCCATCCGCCGCCCCACCCTGCCCCACGGCCTTCCCCAGGCGCTAGAGGTGCTGGCGCCCTATCTCGACCACCCGACGCCCGGCCTCTGGCATGAGCGCCGCGGGCCTGATGGCGCCTTCCTGCCCGGCCCGGTACCGGCCTCAAGCCTTTATCATCTCACCTGCGGCCTGCTCTTCGCCGCCACCCCGCTTCCGTCAGCCGCGAAAAAGGCTTAACCCGGCAGGCATGATCATCGTCACCGGCGGGGCCGGCTTCATCGGCTCCAATATCGTCGCCGCGCTGAACGAAGCGGGGCGGCGCGACATCCTCGTGGTCGACAAGCTGCGCGGGGGGCTGAAGTGGCAGAACCTGCGCAAGCGGAACATGGATGACATCATCGCCCCCGAGGCGCTCCCCGCCTGGCTCGCCGCCCATGGCGGGCAGGTCGAGACGGTCATCCATATGGGCGCCAATTCCTCGACCATGGCGACCGATGGCGATGACGTGCTGGACCGGAACTACCACTTCTCCCGCATGCTGCTGGACTGGTGCACCACGGCCCGCGTCCCGCTGATCTACGCCTCCTCGGCGGCCACCTATGGCGGCGGCGAGCAGGGCTTCCTCGACCGGGAGGACCTCGAGTATCTCGACACGCTCCACCCGCTGAACCTCTACGGCTGGAGCAAGCACCTCTTCGACAAGCTGGTCATGACCCGGCGCGAGGGGGGCAAGCCCCTGCCGCCCGTCTGCATCGGCCTCAAGTTCTTCAACGTCTTCGGCCCCAACGAATACCACAAGGGCCCGATGATGAGCGTGATCTCCCGCGTCTTCGACGAGGTGAAGAACGGCGGCGCCATGCGCCTCTTCCGCAGCCATCGCGAAGGCTGGGCGGATGGCGAGCAGCAGCGGGACTTCGTCTATGTCCGCGACATCGCCGCCATCGTCATCTGGCTCCTCAGCCTCCGCGAAGGCGTGGGGATCTACAATGTCGGCTCCGGCGCCGCCCGCAGCTGGAACGACCTGGCGGCGGCCATCTTCGCCGCGATCGAGCAGTCGCCGCGCGTGGACTATATGGAAATGCCGGAGCACCTGCGCGAGCGCTACCAGTACTACACCTGCGCCGATATCAACCGCCTCCGTGCCCTGGGCTGGAACCAGCCGATGACCGGGCTCGAGGAAGCCGTGACGGATTACATCAAGAGCTACCTCGACAACGAAGACCGCTATCACTGAGCGCCCTGCCCATCCCCTGGGCAGAAGCCTCGCGCGCCTGATCGCGCCATCCCGGCAAAGTCTTTTCGATCAAGGCTTTGCCGCTCTGGCCCGGCCCTTGCTCCGCTGCATCGTGACGCCGTGGAGACGCCCATGCCAGACGAGACATTCGACGCCGAGGCCTATGCGAAACAGGCCGCCGCCCTCATCGGCCTGCCGCTGGACCCGGCCCATCTGCCGGGCGTGACCCGCAACCTGACCCTGGCCGCCCAGATGGCCGCTACGGTCTTCTCCCTCCCGCTGACCCCGGCCGACGAGCAGGCCCCCGTCTTCAACCCAGGCGGGCGCGGGTGATGGACAGCATGACCGACCTGCCGCTGGACGCGCTCGGCATCGCCACCGCGATCCGCAACCGCCAGACCACGGCGCTGGCCGTCACCGAGGCCGCCCTCGCCCGCATCGCGGCACTCGACCCGTCTTTGAACGCCTTCACGGCCGTCACCGCCGAGCGCGCCCGCGCCGAGGCCGCCGCCATCGATGCCGCCCTGGCCCGGGGCGAGAACCCTGGCCTGCTCGCCGGCGTGCCCTTCGCGGTAAAGAACCTCTTCGACCTCGAGGGCCTGCCGACGCTCGCCGGCTCGAAAATCGAGCGCGAAGCCGCCCCCGCCACGGCCGATGCCTTCCTGGTGCGCAAGCTTTCCGCCGCCGGCGCCGTCTGCCTCGGCGCGCTGAACATGGACGAATACGCCTACGGTTTCACGACCGAGAATGCCCATGACGGCCCGGCCCATAACCCGCATGACCTGACGCGCGTCGCCGGCGGCTCCTCGGGCGGCTCCACCGCCGCGGTCGCCGCCGGGCTCGTGCCCCTCAGCCTCGGCAGCGACACCAACGGCTCCATCCGCGTGCCCGCCGCCCTTTGCGGCATCTGGGGGCTGAAGCCGACCTATGGCCGCCTCTCCCGGCGCGGCTCCTACCCCTTCGTGGCCGCTTTCGATCATCTGGGCCCCTTCGCGCGGACCCTGCCCGACCTGGCCGTCGCCTATGACCTGCTCCAGGGCGACGATCCGGAAGACCCTGCCCAGCAGCAACGCCTCTTCGAGCCCACCACCCCGGCGCTGACGCAGAGCATCGCCGGGATGCGGGTGAAGATCGGCGGCGGTCATTTCGCGCGCTCCGCCAAGCCCGAGGCTTATGCGGCCGTCGCGAAAGTCGCCGAGACCCTTGGCGCCACTGAGACGGTGGAGTTCAAACTTGCCGCCATCGGCCGGGCCGCCGCCTTCCTCATCACCATGGCCGAGGGCGGCAACCTGCATCTGCCGGATTTGAAGACCCGCCCCAACGACTTCGACCCTGGCACGCGCGACCGCTTCCTCGCCGGCACGCTGCTGCCCGCCACCTGGATCGTGCAGGCCCAGCGCGCCCGCGCTGCCTGGCAGGCCGAGGCCCTGGCCGCCTTCCAGGAGATGGACGTCCTCATCACGCCCTGCCTGCCCTGCACAGCACCGCTGATCGGGCAGGAGACGATGGAGATGGATGGCGTCACCGTGCCCGTCCGCCCCCATCTCGGCATTTTCACCCAGCCCATCTCCTGTATCGGCCTGCCCGCTATGGCCGTCCCGCTGAAGGACTACCGCTCGGTCGGCGCGACCATGCCCATCTCGGTGCAGATCGTGGCGAAACCCTGGAACGAAGCCGCGCTCTTCCGCGTGGCCAAGGCCCTGGTCGATGCCGGTATCGCCGGTGCTCCCGAACTTCCCTGAAAGCCGAGTTCTGAAAGCTGCCCATGGAAATCAACATCCCCGAGGTTCACGCCGAGGTTTCCGAAGCCTTTGCCCACTATGAGAAGGCGTTGACGACCAATGACGTCGAAACCCTCGACGCGCTGTTCTGGAATTCCGAGCACGTCATCCGCTATGGCGGCGGCGAGAATCTCTATGGCTATGCCGAGATCGCCGCATTCCGCGCCTCGCGCCCCTCGGTCGGCTTGGAGCGGGTGCTGGAACGCCCCGTCATCACCACCTTCGGCCGCGACATGGCCACCGCCTGCACTATGTTCCGCCGCACCCCCGGCAAGATCGGCCGGCAGAGCCAGACCTGGGCGCGCCTGCCGGAAGGCTGGCGGGTGGTCGCCGCCCATGTGAGCGTCATCGACGAGCCGAAAGCCTGAGCGCGCTCACCTTCGCTTAGAGACTGTTTCATAAAGCTGGCGGGTCGGCTTCGGCAGCCTTTTCCACGCCAGCATCGTTATTTTCCACGCCAGCATCGTTAGCAGCTTGGCCCGATGTCGCCGCCCTGGCACGAAAAATTCTGCCAGGAGCCTCAGCCGCCAGCTTTATGAAACAGTCTCTTAACCAGCCGGGCGGCATGCTGCGAGCATGAGCGCCCGATCCGCCCTCGCCGTTTCTCCCTTCCAGCGTGCCCTCGGCCTGCATCGCGCCAATCGCCTGGCGGAGGCGGAAGCCGGCTATCGCGCGCTGCTGCGCCAGTCGCCGCAGCACCCGGACGCGTTGCATTTCCTGGGCATTGTCCTCGCCCAGCAGGGAAGACCGGCCGAGGCCATCCACTTCCTCCGCCGCGCCACCCGCCTGGCCCCGCGCCAGGGCGCCATTCTCGCCAATCTGGGCAATGCGCTGAAGGATGCCGGCGAGCCCGAGGAGGCGCTGCGGGCGTATGACCAGGCCCTCCGCCTCGCGCCCGATGACGCCACCACCCTGACCAATCGCGGCCAGTTGCTCGCCGCCCTCGGCAGCCTGGATGAGGCGCTGGACAGCCACGATCGCGCCCTGGCCCTCGCCCCCGCCATGCCGGAAGCGTTGAACAATCGCGGCTGCACCCTGCGGGACCTCGGCCGGCCCGCCGAAGCCATCGTCGATTTCGCCACCGCCCTGGCCCGCCGCCCCGGCTATGTCGACGCCCTCCTCAATCGCGGCCATGCCCTGCGCGATCTCGGCCGTGAGCAGGAAGCGCTGCATTGCTACGAGGAAGCCCTCACCCGGCGGCCCGACCATGCCCCCGCCCATGCCAGCCGCGCCGCGACGCTGCTGGCCCTCGGCCATAGCGAAGCCGCCCTGGCGGCCTATGAGGCCGCCCTCGCGCAATGGCCCGGCAACGCTGTCCTCCGCCATAACCAAGCTCGCGCGCTGGACGATCTCGGGCGGCATGATGAGGCCCTGGCCGCCTACGAAACCGCCCTTCGACATGGCGCCCCGCCCGCCGACTGCCATTTCGGCCGCGGCAATGCGCTTGCCGATCTGGCACGGCCGCACGAGGCCATCGCCGCCTTCAGTGACGCCCTTGCCGCCGCGCCCAACCACGCCGATGCCCGCTTCAACCGCGCCCTCTGCCGGCTGCGCATCGGGGATTTTCACGACGGCTGGGCCGATTACGAAGCGCGCTGGGCCCGCCCCAAGGCGCCCCCGCTCCGCCATGCGCATATCCCGCGCTGGACCGGCGCCGAGCCGCTCGCGGGGCGCCGCCTCCTCGTCCATGCCGAACAGGGCCTGGGCGACACGCTCCAGTTCTGCCGCTACCTGCCCCTGCTCGCCGCCCAGGGCGCGGAGGTGATCCTGGAGGCCCAAGCGCCGCTCCGCCGCCTGCTCGCCCGGCTTCCCGGCGCGGCCCAGGTCATCGGCCCGGGCGATGCCTGCTCGACTCCACATCTCCAACTGCCGCTGCTGAGCTTGCCGCAGGCACTCGGCCTGGAAAATCCGCTCGCCGTCGGCCCCTATATCCTCCCCGAGCCCGCCATCGCCGCCTCGTGGGCCGAGCGCCTTCCGGGGCAACGCTTCCGCATCGGCCTGACCTGCTCCGGCAGCGCGGGTCACGTGCGGGACGCCCAACGCTCCATTCCCCTGGCCGCCTTCGCCCCTCTCCTGGCCCAGCCGGCGAGCTTCGCTCTCTTGCAGGACCAGTGCCGCCCAGCCGATGCCGAAACCCTCCGCCATCAGCCCCGCTTGGCCGACATGCGCGATCGGCTGACCGATCTCAGCGAAACGGCCGGGTTGATCGCGCAGCTGGACCTCGTCATCACCGTCGATACCAGCATCGCGCATCTTGCCGGCGCCATGGGCAAACCCACCTGGCTCCTGCTGCCCTTCATTCCGGATTGGCGCTGGGGCGAAGCGGGCGAGGCAACGGCTTGGTACCCCTCGATGCGCCTGTTCCGGCAGCAGAGGCCCGGCGATTGGGCGCCGCTCCTCGCCGCCCTGGCCTCGGCCCTGAAAAAGGAACTGGCCGCCGCGCTCTGAACCGCTTGCCATCGGCGCGGGGCTTGTCGATCCTCCCTTGAGACAATCCGGGATGCCCGCCTTGCGACTCAGCGCGCGACGCCAGCCATGAAGCCAGCCGCCTTCGCCTATGAACGGCCGGCGACCCTCGCCGAGGCCCTGGCCCTGAAAGCCCGGCATGGCGACGAGGCCCGCTTCATCGCAGGCGGGCAGAGCCTCGTCCCCGCCATGAATTTCCGCATGGCCCAGCCCGGCATGCTGATCGATGTCGGCCAGGTCGAAGGGCTCGACACCATCGCCTATGACACGGCCGGCACCCTCACCATCGGCGCCCGCGCCCGCTATCGCGCCATCGAGCGCCATCCCGAGATCATCGCGCGCCACCCGCTCATTCCCGAGGCGCTGCATGAGGTCGCGCATCCGCAGATCCGCAACCGCGGCACCCTGGCCGGCAATTGCTGCCATGCCGACCCGGCGTCGGAAATGCCGATGGTCATGCTCACCCTCGGCGCCCGCTTCCTCGCCACTTCCGCCGCCGGCGAACGCTTGATCGAGGCCGCCGATTTCTTCCTCGGCGCCCTGACGACGGCGCTGTCGCCGGAAGAGATGCTGGCCCGCATCGCCATCCCCCCCTTGCCCGACCGCTGCGGCACGGCCTTTCTCGAACTCTCCCGCCGCAAGGGCGATTACGCGATGATGGGCGTCGCCGCCGTCATCGCCCTCGACGCCGATGGCCGCATCGCCGAGGCCCGGCTCGGCTTCTGCAATGCCGGCATCACGCCCCGCGTTGCCCCAGCCGCTGCCGCGCTGCTGAAAACCCAGGCGCCCGAGGCAGCCGCCTTCGCCGAAGCCGCTAGCATGGCACAGACCGAGATCGAGCCCGGCGGCACGCTCCAGGCCAGTCCGGACTACCAGCGCCACCTCGCCGGCGTTCTCGCCCGCCGCGCCCTGGCAATCGCGGCCAGCCGCGCCTCGGAGACCCTGGCATGAACCGCGTCACCCTGACCATCAACGGCCGCCGCCACAGCGCGACCGTCGAGCCGCGCCTGCTGCTCTCCGATTTCATCCGTCACGAGGCCATGCTGGCGGGCACGCATGTCGGCTGCGAGCACGGCGTCTGCGGTGCCTGCACCGTGCTGGTCGATGGCCAGCCCATGCGCTCCTGCCTCATCTTCGCCATCCAGGCCGAAGGCAGCGCCATCACCACCATCGAGGGCCTCGCCCCGGCCCCTGGCCAACTTTCCTTGCTGCAACAGGCCTTCAAGGACAGCCACGCCCTCCAATGCGGCTATTGCACGCCCGGGATTCTCACCACCATGACGGCCTTCCTGGCGGAGAACCCCGCACCCACCGAGGACGAAGTGCGTGACGCGCTCTCGGGCAATCTCTGCCGCTGCACCGGCTATCAGCACATCGTCGATGCCGTCATGCTCGCCGCCAAGCGCATGGCCGAAGCCTGATGGAAACCCGCCATGTCGGCCGCCCCGTGCGGCGCAACGAAGACCCGGCCCTGCTCACCGGCCGCGCTCTCTTCGTCGATGACGTCGAACTCCCCGGCATGCTGCACGCCGCCTTCCTGCGCAGCCCACATGCCCATGCGCGCATCCTCTCCATCGACACGAGCGCCGCGGCCCAGCGTGACGGGGTCCACGCGATCTATACCGCCGAGGACCTCGGCGATTACTGGAAGCCCGGCCCGCTCCTCGTCCCGCCGCCGCCCATCGAAGGCGCCATCTTCCACGAGCGCACGCAGGTGCCTCTGGCGCGCGGGAAGGTGCGCCATATCGGAGAGCCTATCGTCCTCGTCATCGCCGAGAGCCGCTACATCGCCGAAGACGCCGTCAACGACATCTTCGTCGACTACGAGCCCCTCCCCGCCATCGGCGATCTGGAAGCCGGCTTCGCCCCCGGCGCGCCCCTGGTCCATGACGACCTGCCGAGCAACGTCTCCGCCGACGTCACCCAGCGCAAGGGCGACTACGCCACCGCACGCCGCCAGGCCCATAAGCTCATCAAGCGCCGCTTCTCCTATGACCGCGGCATGTCCATGCCCATCGAGACGCGCGGCGTCGTCGCCCATTGGGAAGCCCGCGCCGCCCGCATGACGATCTGGGACACAACCCAGGCGCCCGTCGTCATCCGCAACGGGATGGCCGCGATGCTCGGCCTGAACGAGAGGCAGGTCCGCGTCATCGCCCCCTTCATCGGCGGCGGCTTCGGCCCGAAGATCATGATGTTCTACCCGGAGGAAGTCCTGCTCCCCTGGGCCTCCATGCGGCTCGAGCGCCCGATCAAATGGATCGAGGATCGACTCGAGCATTTCGGCGCCACCACCCAGGAGCGCGGCCAAGTCCACGAAGCGGAAATGGCCCTGGACGCCGAAGGCCGCATCCTCGGCATCCAGGATTTCTTCCTCCATGACGGCGGCGCCTATGACCCTTACGGCCTGACCGTGCCCATCAACAGCCAATGCACGTTGCTCGGCTGCTATGTGGTGCCGCATTACGAGAGCCGCTTCGTCCAGCTCTTCACCAACCGCCCGATCGTCACGCCCTATCGCGGCGCGGGCCGCCAGCACGGCATTTTCGTCATGGAGCGCCTGCTCGACATCGCCGCGCGCGAGATGGGCATCGACCGCGCAGAGATCCGCCGCCGCAACCTGATTCCGAAGGACGCTTTCCCCTTCAACAACGAACTCATCTACCAGGATTTCGCACCGCTGGTTTACGACAGCGGCAATTACGAGGCCTGCCTCGATCGCGCGCTGGAGATGATCGGCTATCGGGACTTCATCGAGACCGAACAGCCCCGTTACCGCGCCGAGGGCCGGCATGTCGGGCTCGGCATCGTCACTTACGTCGAAGGCACCGGCATCGGCCCTTACGAGGGCGCCAAGATCCAGGTCCAGTCCAGCGGCAAGGTCTCCCTCGCGACGGGCATCGGCACGCAGGGCCAGGGCCATTTCACCGTCTTCGCCCAGATCGCCGCCGACCAACTCGGCGTCGCCGTCGAGGATATCGACGTCATCACCGGCGATACCGATCAGTTCTACTGGGGCGTCGGCACCTTCGCCTCGCGCGGCGCGGTCGTCGCCGGCAATGCGGTGAACGAGGCCGCCAAGGCGGTGCGCGCGAAGATTCTCAAGGCGGCGTCGGAGCATTTCGAATGTGCCGAGGAGGATATCGTCCTCGCCGATGGCCGCGCCTCCATCGCGGGCGTCGCGGAGAAATGGGTCAGCCTCGGCCAGCTCGCCGAGCAATCCAACCCGCTGCGCGGCGCGGTGAGGCCCGGCACCGAGCCCGGGCTCGAAGCCAGCTCCTATTTCGGCCCCGATAGCGGTGCAACCGCCAATGGCGTGCACGCCATGATCATGGAGATCGATGCCGAGACCATGATCCCGCGCATTCTCAAATATGTCGTGGTGCATGATTGCGGCACAGTGCTGAACCCGCTGATCCTCGACGGCCAGATCCATGGCGGCGTCGCCCAGGGCATCGGCAATGCCTTTTTCGAGCAGATCCATTTCGACGGCGAGCAGCAGATCCTGAACGCCACCCTGGCCGACTACCTGCTCCCCACCGCGCTCGACGTGCCGCGGATGGAGCTCGACCACATCGTCACCCCCTCGCCCCTCAATCCCATGGGGGTGAAGGGCGCGGGCGAAGCGGGGGCCATCCCGGTCGGCCCCCTCTATGCCCAGGCCATCGAGGACGCGCTGGGCACGCCCTTCGAAATCCTGGAAATTCCCCTCAGCCCATCGCGCCTCTACGCGCTGAGCCAGGGTGCTAGCTAGCCGGCATCGTCGCAGTAGCGCGCCACGTCCTCATGCGTGGCGAACCACACATCGGGCTTGGTCTTGATATAGGCCACCAGCCTATCGAGCAGCGCGATACGGCTCCGATGCCCGATGACATGCGGATGCATCGTCAGCAGGAAGAGCCCCCCTTCCTGATAGGCCCCATCGAACTCGGCGCGGAAAATCTCCTCGACGGCCGAGGGCGGCGTATAGGGCCTCAGACCCGAGAAGCGCAGCATGTTGAAATACACAGCATCGTCGCGGATCCATTCCGGCGGCAATTCCACGATGCCCGTCGGCTGGCCCTGGACCTCGATCTCATAGGGATCGTCATCGGCCATGAGCGAGCTGTCATAGAGCAGCCCCAGCTCCCGGATGATATCCATCGTATCGACCGAGAAATCCCAGGAGGCCGTTCGGATGCCCACCGGCCGCTTGCCGATCAGCTTCTCCAGCGTATCGGCCGCGCGGAAGGTCAGGTCCCGCTCCACGCCGGGCGGCAGGGCGGTATTGGCCTCATGGATCCAGGAATGGATGCCGATCTCGTGCCCCTCGCCCGCGACGCCCTTCACCTCCTCGGGATAGAGCAGCGCGGAGACGGCGGGGTAGAAGAAGGTCGCCGGAACCCCGTGCTTCGCGAGCAGCGCGCGGATGCGGGGCACGCCCTGGCGGCTGCCATACTGCCCCTGGCTGATCCGCATCGGACTCTCGTCGGAATCGCGGAGCGGAATGGTGTCATGGTCCGCGTCGAAAGAGAGCGCCACCGCGCAGCGCGCCCCGTTCGGCCATACCGTGGGCTTGAGGCTGCGCCCGGCCCGCGCGCGGCCGACGATGTGCCGCCATTGCGGCTCGGGCCATTCCCAGGGTTGTTGCTTGGTATCGGTCATGGACCTCTCCTGTCGGGATTCGGCGGCGATCCTGAGCCCATTGCCGCCCCGCCGGAAGACTAGGCGGCCGAATTAGCCCCCCTGGGCGCGACTACATGAACGCGACGATTGAGATAAGATATCCAGAGCCTCAGGCGGCCCAGCACATCCATCCCGATGAGCAGATCCGCGCCCGGAATGTTGCCATCCATCAGGATGCCCACTCCAAGATGCTCGACCCGTAATTCGCCGAATTGCAGCACTTCGGAACGGAACATCCGAACCCGCCGCTGGCTCACGCCCATGCCGGTCGCCGCCCCCTCGGCTTCGACGCCCGGCACCGGAATGCCGAGCCTGTCGAATGCGCTTCGGCTGATGGTCGTGTTGCTGGCCCCGGTATCCAGCAGCGCCTTCATGCTCCGGCCATTGAGGGTGGCGATGACCGCAAGGAGTTCGTGCTCCTCCGGGTATAGCCGCACCGAGCTATGCCCGGCCGCCCAAAGAGGCTCATCCGCGCGGCATTCGTTGCGCGGATAAATGATCATCCGCCGCCCGGCGAAATCCAGGTCGATCTCCCCCGAGGCCAGCAGATCCTGCCCAATGACGCCGACCATGCGTGGGCTGACGCTGAGGAGGCCCGGCATCGGCGCAATCGGCATCGTCAGCCGCTGAACGTCGATGGCGCCGAGCTGAAAACGCGCCAGCAAGGCATTCTGCTCCTGCGTGGTACCGCCGATGCCCCTGCCATAGGTCCTGCGCTCCCTATCCCGAGGCAGCTGAAGCACCTCCGCCGCGCCAGGGGTCAGGATGGTGCGGGTGGAGCCCGTATCGAGCAGCATATGCACCGATACGCCGTTCATCTTCGCCTCGACAACCGGCCTTCCGCCCAAATTGAGGATGGGGATGACATCCCCATGCGTCGTGAGACAGGTCGGCTTGTTGCCGCAAGCCGCTAGGAGCGGGCCGGCGAGGAATGGAAGGGTGGCCGGAACGAATCCGGCAAGGCGCCGCCTGGAAATCATGCCTGCCCTTAGCTCGGGCTACCGCAAAGGACGATACATTTTCATAATAAAATGCCGCTCTTCCCTCCGCCCGGCCTGCGGAGCATTCTCCGCGCCCGATGACACAGACCGATCCCGCGCTGATGAGCGCCGAGACGCTCACCGCGCTCTATGCGCGCCGGGCGTTGAGCCCCGTCGAGACCCTCAAGGCCATCATGGAGCGCGTGGCGCGCTACAATCCCTGGGTCAATGCCTTCGCCACCATGAACCCACGCGCCCTGATCGAGGCGGGCGAGAGCGAGGCCCGCTGGGCCGCCGGTCGCCCCATGGGCCCGCTCGACGGCGTTCCCTGCACGGTGAAGGACCTGCTGAACGTCCAGGGCCTGCCCACCCGCCGCGGCAGCAAGCTCACCCCCACGACGCCCGTGCGTGAGGATGCGCCGGCCGTGCTAGGCCTGCGTGCCACCGGCGGCGTGATCCTGGGCAAGACGACCACGACCGAATACGGCTGGAAAACGCCCGGCGACAACCCGCTCAACGGCATCACCCGCAACCCGTGGGACCCGAAGCGCACCACGGGCGGCTCCTCCTCCGGCGCGGGTGCCGCCGGCGCGGCCGCCTTCGGCCCGCTGCATATCGGCACCGATGCGGGCGGCTCCATCCGCATCCCGGCCGCCTATTGCGGCCTCGTAGGCATGAAGCCGAGCTACGGCCGCATCCCGCAATGGCCCCATTCCGCCTTCGGCCAAGTCTCCTGCGCCGGACCCATGACCCGCACGGTGCGCGATGCCGCGCTCATGATGTCGGCCATGGCCCGCGCCGACCTGCGGGACCCGTTCTGCCTCCCCGATGACCCGCGCGACTGGCGCGACGGCATCGAGCAGGGCGTCGCGGGCCTCCGCGTCGCGGTCGTCCGCCGCCTGGGCTTCGAGCCGCCGCTGGATGCGGAAGGCGCCTCCGCCGTCGCCCTCGCCGCGAAGATCCTGGAAGAGAATGGCGCCATCGTGGAGGAGGCCGATCCTGAACTCCCCGATATCCGCGCCATTTTCGGCCGCGTCTGGGGCGTGGCCCTGGCCCGCCTGGTCGAGACCACCCCGCAGGAAAAGCGCGAGTTGCTCGACAAGGCACTGCTCGAGGTCGCGGAGCGCGAGGGCGGGATGAGCGCCGTGGACTATCTCGGCGCCGAAGCCCTGCGCGTGGAGGCCGCCCACGCCGCCGCCCGCTTCCACCAGAAATACGACCTGATCCTCTGCCCGACCACGCCCACGGCCGCCTTCGCCGCCGATGACCCCACCCTGCACCCGACCCAGGCGCTATGGCGGGATTGGGCGCCCTGGACCTTCGCCTTCAACATCACCCGCCAGCCAGCCATCACCGTGCCCATCGGCCTTGACGACTCCGGCATGCCCCGCGGGGTGCAATTCGCCGCAGCCCAGCTGCGCGACGATCTCTGCTTCCGCGCAGCCCGCGTCATCGAGCAGGTGGTGCAGATGCCCAGCGCGAAGATGGATGAGGCCTGATCAGCGCCTCGCCGGCGGCTCGGTCCCCGTAAGCCCCGGCATCCGCTCCCGCATCAAGGCGATGAAGCGCTTCAGCCGCGCCGGCTGAAGCCGCCCTGCGGGGTAGATGAGCGAGACCGGCAGCGGCGCCGCCCGCCAGCCGGGCATCAGGTGCACCATCTGCCCCGCCTTCAGATCCTCCGTCACCGCCCAGGCCGAGACCAACGCGGCGCCCAGCCCCTTGAGCACCGCGGCGCGCAAGGCATAGAGGCTGTCGGTGCTCATTCTGGGCCTGATGCCGAAAGCGATCTCCCCGCCTCCATCCGGTGCGGAAAGCGCCACTTCGTCCCGATAGAAAGTGGTCAGCGCAAGCCAGGGCAGCGCCGCGAGCCCCGCCGCATCCTCCGGCGGCCGCCTGCCCTCGAGCACCGACGGCGCCACGACGAGAATGCGCGGCACATCGGCCAGCCTGATCGCCACGACCGACGGATCCTGCACCTCGCCGACACGGATCGCGCAATCGATCGCCTCCGTCACGAAATCCGGCGTCCGGTCATGCAGCGTCCATTCCACCGACACCTCGGGCCAGGCCGTCAGATACTCCGCCAGCGGATGGATGAGCTGATCCTGCCCGAAGGCATGCGGCACCTGCACCCGCAACACGCCGCGCGGTTCCTCCCGCATGCCGCGCAGGTCGGCTTCCATGCTGCCCCAGCGCTCCAGCAGATCCCGTGCATGGGCCAAGAGCCGCTCGCCATCCTCGGTGAGCGACATGCTGTGCGTGGAGCGCCGCAACAGCCTAAGCCCCAGGCTCTTTTCCAGCAGTTGCAAGCGCCGGCTGACGGTCGGCTGGCTGGTGCCCAATTGCTGCGCCGCCGCCGACAGGCTTCCCGCCTCCACGATGCGCATAAAGGTCTGCATCAACTCCAGCCGGTCGACGCCAGTGCCAAGGTCGGTCATACGTCCGGCGTATCACCCTTCTGCGGCAGCGCACACTACAATCGCGGAGCCCAGGGGGATATCTCCGCTCCAACCTCTGGACGGACTTCCAACATGACCTCCCCTTCGATAGCGGCCTCGGCCCGCCATACAGCGGATGCATCGGCCGAACCCTCGCGCCTCCTGGTGATGCTGCTCGCGGCCGGTGCCGGCTTCAGCGTCGCCGCGATCTATTACGTGCAGCCGATCCTGGGCGTGCTCAGCGCCGCCCTGCCGGGCGAGGCCCATCTCATCGGCCTCGCGCCGATGATGGCCCAGCTCGGCTATGCCCTCGGCATCCTTCTCCTCGCTCCGCTGGGCGACCGGCAGGACAGGCGGCAGATCATCATCGCCAAGGCCGGCCTCCTCGTCCTGGCGCTGCTCTTCACCGGCATGGCGCCGAGCGTGACCTGGCTCCTCGCCGGCAGCCTCGCCATCGGCATCACCGCGACGGTCGCGCAGGATATCGTGCCGGCCGCCGCCATCATCGCGCCGCCCGCCCATCGCGGCCGCATGGTCGGCACGGTCATGACCGGCCTGCTGCTCGGCATCCTGCTCTCCCGCGTCTTCTCGGGCGTGATCGCGGAGCAATTCGGCTGGCGCGCCGTCTTCGTCATCGCCGCCATCGCCGAGGCCGGCATCGTGCTGGCGGCCTGGAACTGGCTGCCCCGCTTCGCCCGCACCACGACGCTGCCCTACGGCCAGCTCCTGCTCTCGATGCTGTCGCTCTGGCGTGAACTGCCTGCCCTGCGCCGCGCCGCCTATGCCCAAGGCGCGCTCTCGCTCGGCTTCAGCGCCTTCTGGTCGATCCTGGCGATCATGCTGCACGAGCGGTTCCAGGTTGGCAGCGCGCTCGCCGGCGCCTTCGGCCTGGCCGGCGCCGCCGGCACCCTCGCCGCCCCCCTGGCCGGCCGCCTGGCCGACCGCTACGGCGCCGCGATCGTAACCCGGCTGGGCGCTGCCATCTCGGCTGGCTCCTTCGCCCTGCTGCTGGTGATCCCGCTCGTCTTCGGCGCGCAGATGTCGCTCCACGCCCAGCTGATCCTGCTGGCGATCGGCGCCATCGGCTTCGATTTCGGCATCCAGGCGACGCTCATAGCCCATCAGACCATCGTTTACGGCCTGCTCCCCGAAGCCCGCAGCCGCCTGAACGCGCTGATGTTCACCGGCGTCTTCATCGGCATGGCCTCGGGCGCCGGCCTGGGCAGCCTCGCCTATGGGCTCGCCGGCTGGAATGGCGTGATGCTCCTCGCCACCGCCGCCTCGCTGGCCGCCCTCGCCATCCGCCTCGGCAAGGGCCGCTGAGCTTCTAACTCCGGCAGAGCCGGGCGAGCTCTTCGGCCGCCCGGCTCAACGGCCTCTCCTGATGCGAAAGCAGGCGGAAAGTGCGCCTCACCGGCTCCGCCCCCGCCTGCACCAGCAGCCGCTGCCCCAGCAGCGGCATCGCCGCGAGCCGGCTGATGGCCGTTGCGCAGCGCCCCGCCCGCACCGCCGAGAGCACCGCCTCATTCGAAGGCAGCACCAGCGCCACATCCAGCCGCGCCGGGTCCACCCCCCGGTTGCGCACCTCATTCTCGAAGGCGGAGCGCGTCCCGGAGCCGTCCTCGCGCATCACCCAGCGCGTGCCGGTCGCCAATTCCTCGGTGCTGACCTTTCGCCCATCCGCCCAGGGATGGCCGGGCGCCACGACGACGATCAGCGCATCCTCCGCCATATCCCGCACGGAGAGCGCCGGCACGTCGATCTCGCCCTCGATGAAGCCGACCTCCGCCAACCCCTCGACCACACGCTCGGCCACCTGACGGGTATTACCCACGGTCAGGCTCAGCTCGATACCCCCATAGCTCTCGCGGAACCGCATCAGCACGGGCGGCAGCCAATAGGCGGCGGTCGTCTGACTGGCGGCGACGGCCAATTCGCCCCGCTGCAAGCCGCCCATTTCCGACAGCACCAGTTCGGCCTGCCGCGCCCGCGCCAGCGTCGCCCGCGCCTCGCCGAGAAAGCTCCGCCCGGCCGGCGTCAGCTCGATCCGCCGCCCGACGCGGTTGAAGAGCGAGACGGAATACTCCGCCTCGAGATTGCGGATGGCGGCACTCACCGCCGATGGCGTCAGGCCGATCGCGGCCGCCGCGCGCGTGAGATGCTCGCGTTCCGCCACGGCCACGAAAATACTGAGTTGCTCGAAGGTCATGATGAACCATTCGCTTTGATCGAACGGTTCATCATAAATTATTCGATATTCCGCCACAATGGCTCGTGCCATGTCACGGATCTGACATTCTTCAGACCGAGACCGATATGCAGCGCGTCCTCCCGCTCCTCCCCGGCATCCTGCTTTGCGTCGCGGTTTCCGCCGCGGCGAAGCTCCTGGAAATGGGCGAGCACGCGCTCTTCGGGAATTCCTGGCTCGAAGCCCTGGTTCTGGCCATCCTTCTCGGCACCGCCATCCGCAGCACCCTGCCCCTCCCGGCCGTCACCAAGCCCGGCATCGTCTTCAGCAGCAAGATGCTGCTCGAGATCGCCATCGTGCTGCTGGGCGCCTCCATCACCGTCGAGAGCATTATTCATGCGGGCCCGGCCCTCGTGGGCGCCGTGGTGCTGGTCGTCTTCCTCTCGCTGGCCGCCGGCTATGCCATCGGGCGCGCCCTCGGCCTCAACGCCCGGCTCGCGACGCTCGTGGCCTGCGGCAACTCCATCTGCGGCAATTCCGCCATCGCCGCCGCCGCGCCGGTGATCGACGCGCGGAGCGATGAGGTCGCCTCGGCCATTTCCTTCACCGCCGTGCTCGGCGTCGGCGTCGTGCTGCTGCTGCCGGTCGCCCAGGTCGTCTCCGGCCTCTCCGCCACGCAATACGGCGTCATGGCCGGCCTCACGGTCTATGCCGTGCCGCAGGTCCTGGCCGCCGCCTCGCCGATGGGCACGCTCGCCATCCAGATCGGCACGCTCATCAAGCTCGTCCGCGTGCTGATGCTCGGCCCGGTGCTGATGCTGCTCGGGGTGGTGAACGGCCGCGCCGGCAATGCCCGCGCGCCCTTCAGCAAGCTGGTGCCCTGGTTCATCCTCGGCTTCCTGCTGCTGATGGCCATCCGCTCGCTCGGCCTGATCCCGGAAGCGGCGCTGCCCGTTCTGCGCACCGCCTCCACCACCCTCACCATCGTCGCCATGGCGGCGCTGGGCCTCACGGTCGATATCCGCGCCGTGGCCCATGCGGGTGGCCGGGTCATCGCGGCCGCCACACTCTCCATCCTGTTCCTGGCCGTGCTGGCCGTCGCGGCGATTTCTCTGCTCGGGATCGCCTGATCAAGGAATATGCCGGAGCCAGGCGTCGGAGGAGAATTTCTCCGCCGCCAGCTTCTCGGCCGCCGCCATTTCCTCGGGCGTGATGTTGCCCGCGGAGCCGCCATGCAGGCTCACGAAGGTCTGCCGCATGCGGGCGATCACCTCCTCGCGCGGCAGGCCCGTCTGGCTCCGCAGCGGATCGACGCGCTTCACGGCGCTGGTCGTCCCCTTGTCGCTCAGCTTCTCGCGCCCGATCCGCAGCACCTTTACCATTTTCTCGGCATCCATGTCATAGGCCATGGTGACGTGATGCAGCACGGTGCCGCCCGAATAGCGCTTCTGCGCGGCACCGCCGATCTTGCCCTTGGAACTCGCGATGTCGTTCAGCGGCTTGTAGACGGCGTCGATCCCGAGCGACTGCAACGCCTGCAGCACCCAGGCGTCGAGGAAGGCGTAGGAATCGGCGAAGTTCATGTCCTTCACCAGCGAGCCGGGTACATAGAGCGAATAGGTCACCGAATTGCCCGGCTCGGCCAGCATCGCGCCGCCGCCCGTCACGCGCCGCACCGTCTGGATGCCCAGGGCCTCGGCCGCCTCCAGATCCACCTCGTTCTTCAGCGACTGGAAGGAGCCGATGATGATCGAAGGCCGCTCCCATTCCCAGAAGCGCAGCGTCGGCCCGCGACGGCCGGCCGCCACCTCCTTGGCAAGCACCTCGTCCAGCGCCAGATGCATCGGCGGCGTGAAGGGCCCGGTCTCGATGATCTGCCAGTCGTAGTCGCGCCAATCGTCCTTCGCACCGAGCGCGCGGCGCACGGCGACGGCCACCGCCTCGGCATTGAAGCCGATCATCGCGGCATCAGGCCGCAGCTTGGCGCGGATGGCGGAGGCGATCTCATCCAGGCTCGCCTCGGCCGGCAGCCCCTCGACCGCCTCGCGGATGTCGCTCAGTGCCTCGGCGGGTTCGAGGAAGAAGTCGCCCGCGATGGAGACGTCGCGCAGATGCCCGTCCCGCACCTCGAGATCGACCACGACGAGCTTGCCGCCCACCACCTTGTATTCGCCATGCATGACCGACTGCCTTTCCCGGAAATCCCGCCAAGAGTGTGAATTCCGCCGGCCGGAAGAAAGGGGCCGCCGGAGAGATCAGCCATGCGCGGCATTGCCCAGCCCTGCCCTTGGGGCCATCCTCCCCGGCCTGACGTCAAGGAGTCCCTCATGAGCTCGACCGAAACCGCCATCACCGAATGGCTCGCCAGCCAGCACGATGCCATGGTCGCCGCGCTGGAGAAGATGGTGAATACCGACGGTGGCTCCTACGACAAGGCGGGCGTGGACGCGGTCGGCGAGCAGGTGAAAGCCTTCATGGCCGAGCACGGCATCCCCGTGGAGGTTGTCCCCGGCGCGAAGCATGGCGACTGCATCCGCGCGACCGTCGAGGGCGGCGAGGCGCTGAATGCCGGCAATGCCCGCCAGAACATCGTCCTCATGGGCCATCGCGATACCGTCTTCCCGAAGGGCGAGCCCACGCGCCGCCCCTTCACCATCAAGGACGGCATCGCCTATGGCCCCGGCGTGTCGGACATGAAGGCCGGCATCGTGATGAACATGTATGTCCTGGCCGCCTTCAAGAAGTTCGGCGGCGCCCCCGGCCCGCTGGTCGGCCTCTTCACCGGCGATGAGGAAATCGGCAGCCCCGAGGGCCGCCCGGTGATCGAGGCCGAGGCGAAGAAGGCCCGCGTCGTCTTCAATTCGGAGCCCGGCCGCCCCACGGGCAATGTCGTCTCGGGCCGCAAGGGCGGCGTCTTCTCGGTCTTCGACATCGAGGGCAAGGCCGCGCATTCCGGCGGCAATTTCGAGGCCGGCATCAGCGCGATCGGCGAGCTGGCGGCCAAGATCACCGCCATCCACGCCCTGACCGACCTCAAGCGCGGCATCACGCTCAATGTCGGCCTAGTCTCCGGCGGCCAGTCGGTGAATACCGTCGCCCCCTGGGCCCAGGGCCAGATCGACCTGCGCTATGTCGAGCCGGCCGACCGCGACGAGATCATGGGCAAGATCCACGAGATCATCGCGCGCTCCTACGTGCCCGGCACCAAGGCCACGCTGACCATCAAGGGCGAGTTCCTGCCCCTGACCCAGTCGCCGGAAGCGGCGAAGCTGCTCGCCGTCTACCAGGAGGCCGCGGCCGTCGCCGGGCTCAAGCCGGTCGGTGAATTCTCCGGCGGCTGTGCCGATTCGGGCTTCACCGCCGCGATGGGCGCGCCGACCCTCTGCTCCGTCGGCCCCGTGGGCGGCAAGGCGCATAGCCCGGAGGAATATCTGGAAGTGGCGAGCTTCGTGCCCCGCGCCCAGTCGGTGGCCCGCGCCATCCTGAAGCTGGAAAGCTCCGGCCTTTGAGGCCAGAGGGGCCCTGCCGCGCCGGGGCCCCGATGCCGGCACCTCGCCACCCGGCCCGTTCCGGCGCAACATGCGCCCATGCGTGATCCCGAATTCCTGGTCATCGGCGCCGGTGCCGCCGGCATCGCCGCCGCCCGCACTCTCACCGCCGCCGGGCGCGAGGTGATGGTGCTCGAGGGCGGCCCGCGCGTCGGCGGCCGCGCCCATACGACCCATGCCCTCGGCAGCCCGCTCGATCTCGGCGCCACTTGGCTGCATGAGGCGAACAACAATCCGCTGACCGCCTTCGCCCATGACGCGTTGAACCATGACGATGTCCGCGAAAGGCATCTCTGGCTCGGCAGCCGTTGGGCGACCCCGGCCGAACTGGACGATTATGCCGAGGCCGAGGATGCCTTCTACGAGGCCCTGGCTGCCGGCACCGAGGGGCCCGACCGCCCGGTGTCGGAGGTCGTGCCCTCCGGCGGGTCCTGGGATGCGACCGTGCGGCACTGGCAGGGCGCCCAGATCCAGGCCATGGAGGTGGAGCGCCTTTCCACCCATGACCAGGTGGAGAACGAGCTGGATGACCCGAACCTGCTCCTCCCCGAAGGCATCGGAACCCTGCTGACGGGCCTCGCGGAGGGCCTGCCCATCCGCCTAAACAGCCCGGTCGAGCGGCTGGACTGGTCCGGCCCCGGCGTGGTGGCGGAGGGGCCCTTTGGCCGCATCCGGGCCAAGGCCGCCATCATCACCGTCTCGACCGGCGTGCTCTCCGCCGACAGCCTCCGCTTCACGCCCGAGTTGCCCCTGGCCCATCGCGAGGCCATCGACGGCCTGCCGATGGCGCTGTTGACCAAATTCGGCTTCCGCTGCGCCGACCGCCTGGGCATCGAGCCCTTTCATACCATCCGCAAGGCTGTGACGGCGGCCGATCCCCGCCCCCTCTCCTTCATCATGTGGCCCTTCGGGCGCGACCATTTCTTCGGCTTCGTGGGCGGCGAATTCGCCTGGGAACTGGCCAGGGCGGGGGATGCCGCCACACTGGCCGCCGGCGCGGCCGAGTTCCGTTCCATCTTCGGCCCTGTCGAACTCGGCGCCTCGACCCTCTCTGACTGGGGAACCAACCCGCTCTTCCTCGGCAGCTACAGCCAGGCCCGGCCGGGCCATGCCGGAGCCCGCGCCCGCCTCGCCGAGCCCGTCGGGCCGCTGCTCTTCGCGGGCGAGGCCACGGCCCTCGGCCTCGCGGGCACTGTCGGCGGCGCCTGGCGGGAGGGCGAACGCGCGGCCCGTGCCTTGATCGCCGGGAACGCGCTCTGACCTGGGGCGGGGTGGGGTCTGCACAGCCAACGCTTGTCTTCCCTACCCCCCTCCGCTACCCGCCCCTGGTCCCATGACCAGCGCGCCCCTCCCCGATCTCGACGCCTTCGACTTCGACCTGCCCGAGGCCCTCATCGCCCAGGCGCCGATGCGCCCGCGCGAAGCCGCCCGCCTGCTCGAAGTGACCCCCGAGGGGCTCAACGACCGGATCGTGGCCGACCTGCCCTCGCTCTTCCGTCCCGGCGACGTGATGGTGGTCAACGACACCCGCGTCATTCCCGCCCGCCTGCGTGCCCGGCGCGGCGAGGCCAAGATCGAGATCATGCTGAACCGCGCGGAAGGCGGCGGCCTCTGGCAGGCTCTGGTCCGCAACGCCAAGCGCCTCAGGCCCGGCGATACGGTCATCATCGAGGGTGCCGAAGGCTGCACGGCCAAGGTCGTGGAGAAGCAGGAGGGCGGCGCCGTCCTCTTCGATTTCGGGCCCGACCAGACGCGCTTGGCCCTCGCCCTTGAGCAGGCCGGCGAAATCCCCCTGCCGCCCTATATCGCCCGCCCCGATGGCCCGAGCGCCCAGGACGCGGCGGATTACCAGCCCATCTTCGCCAAGCACCCCGGCGCGGTCGCCGCGCCCACGGCCAGCCTGCACTTCTCCGACGAACTCCTCGCGGCCATCGAGGCCCGCGGCGTGACGCGCATCGCCGTCACACTGCATGTCGGCGCCGGCACCTTCCTGCCGCTCCGCGAGGAGAATATCGCGAAGAAGAAGCTCCACCCCGAATGGGGCCAGATCAGCGCCGAGGCGGCCGAGGCCATCAATACCGCCCGCGCCAATGGCGGGCGTATCGTCGCCATCGGCACGACGGCGCTCCGCCTGCTCGAAAGCGCCGCACGCGAGGATGGCACGATCGCGCCCTTCCTCGGCCTGACAGACATCTTCATCATGCCCGGCCACCGCTTCCGCTCGGCGGATATGCTCATGACGAATTTCCACCTGCCGCGCTCGAGCCTCTTCATGCTCGTCTCAGCCTTCGCCGGCACGGCCCGGATGCGCGCGGCCTATGAACATGCCATTGCCAGCCGCTACCGTTTCTTCTCTTACGGCGATACCAGCCTTCTGACCCGGGAGACCGCCCCATGACCCTCTCCTGGCGCCACGAAGCCTGCTGCGGCACTGCCCGCGCCGGCACCCTGCTCACCGCTCATGGCGAGGTGCAGACGCCCGTCTTCATGCCCGTCGGCACCGCCGGCACGGTCAAGGCCATGACGGCCGATGCCGTCCGCTCCACCGGCGCGCGGATGGTGCTCGGCAATACGTATCATCTCATGCTCCGCCCCGGCGCCGAGCGCGTCGGCCGCCTCGGCGGGCTGCATAAGATGATGGACTGGCACGGCCCCATCCTGACCGATTCCGGCGGCTATCAGGTCATGTCCCTCAACGAGTTGCGCAAGCTCGACGAGGACGGCGTCACCTTCCGCAGCCATGTCGACGGCAGCTATCATCGCCTGACGCCGGAGCGTTCCATCGAGATCCAGCACCTGCTCGATGCCGACGTCACCATGTGCTTCGACGAATGCACGTCCTATCCCGCGACGCATGAGGTCGCGGCCAAGAGCATGCGCCTCTCGATGCGCTGGGCGAAGCGCTCGCGCGATGCCTTCGTCCAACGCGAGGGCTACGGCCTCTTCGGCATCGTCCAGGGCAGCACCTTCGAGGATCTCCGCGCGGAAAGCGTCCAGGCGCTCACCGATATCGGCTTCGAAGGCTATGCCATCGGCGGCCTGGCCGTCGGCGAGGGCCAGGAGGAGATGTTCCGCACGCTCGACTTCACCATGCCGCTGATGCCGAAGGACAAGCCGCGCTACCTCATGGGCGTCGGCACCCCGTCGGACCTCATCGGTGCCGTCGCCCGCGGCGTGGACATGTTCGACTGCGTGATCCCGACCCGCTCGGGCCGCACCGCGCGCGCCTATACCTCGACCGGCGTACTCAACATGAACAACGCCCGCCATGCCGAGGACCTGTCGCCGCTCGACCCGGAATGCGACTGCCCGGCTTGCACGAAGCACAGCCGCGCCTACATCCACCACCTGTTCAAGGCGGGCGAGATGCTGGGGCCGATGCTGCTTACCTGGCACAATATCCGCTACTACCAGCACCTGATGGCGCAGCTTCGCGAAGCCATCATCGCCGGCACTTATGCCGAAACCACGGCCGCGATCATGGCCAAATGGGTGGAGGGCCCCCAAGCGCAGGCGCCCGCCGCGCCCAAGCCGCCGCGCGTGAAGAAGACGCCTCACTTGGCTGACAAGGAAGCTCCAGTATGAGCCATGACGTTTCCGGCCTGACCATGCTCGGCCAGCAGACCGCCCTGCCGACCTCGCCCGAGACGGCCGTGCTGGAGCGCGTGCCGAACCCCCATCCCGGCACCCCCTATTGCGTGCGCTTCGTGCAGCCGGAATTCACCTCGCTCTGCCCCCTCACCGGCCAGCCCGACTTCGCCCATCTGGTGATCGACTACATCCCTGGCGACTGGCTGGTCGAGAGCAAGAGCCTCAAGCTCTATCTCGGCTCCTTCCGCAATCACGGCGCCTTCCACGAGGCCTGCACGGTCAGCATCGGCAAGCGCCTGGCCGAGTTGCTCAGCCCCGGCTGGCTGCGCATCGGCGGCTACTGGTATCCGCGCGGCGGCATGCCGATCGACGTCTTCTACCAGACCGGTGAGGCGCCCAAGGGCGTCTGGATCCCGGATCAGGGCGTGGCGCCCTATCGTGGCCGCGGCTGACAAACGCCGCGAAGCCATCCGCGACCGGGCGCTTGCGCTCGGCTTCGACGCGGTCGGCTTCACCCGCGCGGATCTCGCACCACAGGTGCGCGAGCGCTTCTTCGACTTCGTTGCTCAGGGCCGCCACGGCTCCATGGGCTGGATGGAAGATCGGCTGGACCAGCGCGCCCATCCACAGGCGCTCTGGCCCGAGGCCGCCTCGGTCGTCGTCCTCGCGCAGAATTACGGCCCCGAGACCGACCCTCTCGAGAACCTCGCCCATCCCGAACGCGGCAATGTCAGCGTCTATGCCCGCAATCGCGACTATCACGACCTGATCAAGGGCCGCCTCAAGCAGCTCGCCGGCTGGATGGTCGGCCGCTTCCCTGAAGCCCAGGTCAAGGTTTTCGTCGATACCGCCCCGGTCGCGGAGAAGCCCCTAGCCCAGGCCGCCGGCCTCGGCTGGCAGGGCAAGCATACCAATCTCGTCTCGCGCGAACTGGGCTCGTGGTTCTTCCTCGGCGAGGTCTTCACCACGCTCGATCTGGGCCCCGGAGAGGATGAGGGCGACCATTGCGGCAATTGCCGCCGCTGCCTCACCGCCTGCCCGACCGACGCCTTCCCCGCGCCCTATCAGATCGACGCGCGGCGCTGCATCTCCTATCTCACCATCGAGCATAAGGGCCCGATCGACCCGGCTCTGCGCCCGCTCATGGGCAATCGCATCTATGGCTGCGACGACTGTCTCGCCGCCTGCCCCTGGAACAAATTCGCCCAGGCCCATGAAGAGCCCGCCTTCGCCCCGCGCGAGAGCCTGACCGCGCCGATGCTGGCCGATCTATCCAGGCTCGACGACCCCGCCTTCCGCGCCCTCTTCTCCGCGAGCCCCGTGAAGCGCATCGGCCGCGACCGCTTCGTGCGCAACGTCCTCATCGCCATCGGCAACAGCGCCCGGCCGGCGCTTCTGCCCAGCGCCCAGGCCCTGTGCGAAGATGCCGATCCCGTGGTAGCGGAGGCCGCCCGCTGGGCCGTGGCCCGCCTTCAGGAGTCCTGATCATGTCCGACGACACCGCCCTCGTTCTCTTCAGCGGCGGCCAGGATTCCGCCACCTGCCTGGCCTGGGCCCTCGACCGTTACAGCCGCGTGGAGACGATGGGCTTCGACTACGGCCAGCGGCATCGCGTGGAGCTCGAATGTCGCGCGGCGCTCCGCGACGGCATGGCCGCGCAGAAGCCCGAATGGGCCGCCCGCCTCGGCGAGGACCATATGCTGCCCCTCGCCGCCCTGGGCGAGATTTCGGAAACCTCGCTGACCCGAGAAGTCTCCATCCAGATGGAAACCGGCGGCCTGCCCAATACCTTCGTGCCCGGCCGCAACATTATCTTCCTGACCTTCGCCGCCGCGCTGGCCTTCCGCCGCGGCCTCAAGCACATCGTCACCGGCGTCTGCGAGACGGATTACTCGGGCTATCCCGACTGCCGCGACGACACGATCAAGGCCCTGCAGGTCGCGCTCAATCTCGGCATGGAGAAGCGCTTCGTCCTGCACACGCCGCTGATGTGGCTCGACAAGGCCGAGACCTGGAAACTTGCCGAAAACCTCGGCGGCAAGCCCCTCATCGACCTGATCCTCGAGGAGAGCCATTCCTGTTATCTGGGCGACCGCAAGCACCGCCATCCCTGGGGATATGGCTGCGGCACCTGCCCCGCCTGTGACCTGCGCGCCAAGGGCTGGGCCGCCTATTGCGAGGCCGTGTGATGCGCAAGGCGCGGATAGAGGGCTTCCTCTTCCTCATCGCCTTCGGCCTCACTATCCCGGCCGCCAATTGGCTCATCGGCAATGCCGGCACGGTCTGTGTGCCAACCGGCCCCTGCCTCATCCCCGTCGCGCCGAATATCATGGCACCCTCGGGCGTGCTGATGGTGGGCCTCGCCCTGGTGCTGCGAGACATGGTGCAACGCCGCCTCGGCGTCACCTGGGGCGTCATCGCCGTGCTCATGGGCACAGCGATCAGCGCCTTCCTCGCGCCGCCCTCGCTGGTCCTGGCCTCGGTGCTGGCCTTCATGGTCAGCGAATTCACCGACCTCGCCGTCTATACCCCGCTGCAGAAACGCGGCCTGGTGCTGGCCGTTCTCGCCTCGGGCATGGCCGGGCTGGTGGTCGATAGCGTGCTTTTCCTCAGCATCGCCTTCGGCAGCCTGGACTTCCTGGCCGGGCAGATCATCGGCAAGGCCTGGATGGTGCTGCTCTCGCTGCCGCTGATGCACTGGCTGCGCCAATACGACGAAAAGCGCGGCCTGGGCGCTGCGACCTGACAGCATAAAGCGGAGGGCAGCCTCGGCCGCCCTTCGCTGACACCTACCGAACCCAGCGCCCGCCGCGCCAGCGCCATTCCCCGCGGTCCCAGTACCAGTGGCCAGCCACCCAGCGCCAATGGAGCGGGCCGGGCGGCGGAGGCGGCTGTTCCTCGGCGCGCAAAGGGGGCTTGGGCGGCCTCGGCGCTTCGCCCGGCGGCTTCCCGGGCGGCGGCCCTCCAGGGCGATTATCCTGGTCAGGCGCCGGAGGCGGCATCGGCTGGGCAAAGGCCGCCTTCCCGGCCAGGGCCGCGCTGAGCCCCATCAGCGAAAGCAGGGCGGTACGACGAAACATCTCTGCTGCTCCCAAGGAGGCTCAGGTCCCAGCCGGCCGGGCCCTTACTGGTTGCTGGTCTGGCCGGAAGCGGCCGGGGCGGCGGGCGCAGGCGTCGTAGCCCGATGGGCCGTGGTATGCGAGACCGGCCGATGCGCCTGAGCCGTCGTCCGATGCTGAACGGGCTTATGAACGGCGCTCGTCGCATGATGCGCGGGCGCATGGGTCGGTGCAGGGGCCGACGTGGCCTGGCTCTTCGCCTGGGCCGGAGGGGTCGTCGGCGCGGGCTGCGTGCCCTGCGCATAGGCCGGAATGGCCGCCCCCGTCAGGAGAAGGCCCATGATCAGACGCTTCATTGTCGCGCTCCTTCGCCACGATGGCATCACGCTGGATGCATGAGCAGTTGGAGCGCGATTAGCGGCGAAAAAGCGGCGATGGGCGCGTGGCAGCACTATGTAACACTTTGCCGCAGTCCATCGCGCGGCGGCCCATGACGGCGCATGAAAAAAGCCGGGACAGGTTCCCCTGCCCCGGCTTGGTCATGACCCGTAAGGCCGATCGCTCAGCGCATCGGCGGGGCGTATTGCAGGCCGCCCTTGGTCCAGAGGTTGTTGATGCCGCGGGGCACGCCCATCGGGGTGATGTTCCGTTCCCACATCTCGCCGAAATTGCCGACCTGCTGCACCACCTTCACGGCCCAATCCGCGTCGACGCCCAGGATCTTGCCCAGGTCGCCGCTCTTGCCCATGAAGCGCTGGATCTCGGGATTGGTGCTATTGGCGAAGGTCATCACGTTCTGGCTCGTGATGCCAAGCTCCTCGGCCGTCAGCTGCGCGTAATAGGCCCAGCGGACGATGTCGAAGAACTTCCAGTCGCCCTTCCGGACCACCGCACCCAGCGGCTCCTTGGAGATGATCTCGGGCAGCAGCACATAGTCGCCGGCCTGGGCGCCCTGGGTCGAGCGGAAGCTCGCGAGGGAGGAGCTGTCGGTCGTATAGGCATCGCAGCGGCCGGCGATGAAGGCGGCCTGCACCTGCTCGACCGTCTCGATCACCACGGGGGTGAACTTCAGGTTATTGGCGCGGAAATAGTCGGCCAGGTTGAGCTCGGTCGTCGTGCCCGGCTGAACGCAGATGGTGGCGCCGTCGAGCTGCTTGGCCGAGGTCACGCCGAGCGACTTCTTCACCAGGAAGCCCTGGCCGTCATAGAAGTTGATCGAGGCGAATTCGAGGCCCAGCGAGGCCTCGCGCGTCAGCGTCCAGGTGGTGTTCCGGACGAGCATGTCGATCTCGCCGGATTGCAGGGCCGTGAAGCGGCTCTGCGAGGTGGTGTTCACGAAGCGGATCTTCTTGGCATCGCCGAAAATCGCCGCGGCGACGGTGCGGCAGGAGTCGGCGTCGATGCCGCGCATTTCACCGGAGCTGTCCGGCAGGCTGAAACCGGCGACGTTGCCGGCAACGCCACAGAGCAGATAACCGCGCTGCTTGATGGTCGCGAGCGTGTCGGCCGCGGGTTGGGCATAGGCAGAAGTCGCGAGGCCAATAGCGACGGCCATCGCGCCGAGGGCAGCGAAGGTGGAACGGAACACGGTGCTCTCCCTGTTTTAACAGCCGACCAGAAGTTGCCGGCACGCAGGGGAAGTGTCCGGAGGAGATGGTCGGGATTCAAGGCGGAATGGCCCCCAAATGAGGCAGCTCATCTCGCCATTGAATACGAAACGAGCAATTGGCTTCCGATTTGCCTATCATTGCATCGAAAGCATGGCTGATGCGCGGAGTATCGCATAGCAGAGGCGGCCCCTGGCGCGCATCAACGTGAAGGCCAAGGCCCTCTCTGCGCCCGCTCCCTTCAGGCAGGCTGTCGAGGCTGCCGGCGAACCCGTTCATTTCCGTGGCGGCGCCTTCTCCGCCCTTCCGCATCGTCTCGCAACCACGCGAGACCCTGACAGGCCCGCTTGCCCTCATGCCCACCTGGCTGCCTCTGCTCCTCGGTTTCCTGACGGCGATCGGGCCGCTCTCGACCGATATGTATCTGCCCGCCTTCCCGGCGATCGAGCAGGGGCTCGGCGTGCCGCATGGCTCGGCGGAGATTACGCTGGCGAGCTGGTTCGTGGGGCTGGCCTTCGGGCAGCTCGCGCAGGGGACGCTCTCCGATCGCTTCGGGCGACGGCGGCCTCTGATGGTGGGGCTGACGATATATGTCGTGGGCTCGGTCGGCTGCGCGCTGTCGGTGACGGTGAGCGAGCTGGCTTTCTGGCGGGCCGTCGCAGCCTTCGGGGGCTCGGCCAGCATGGTGCTGCCCCGCGCTGTGGTGCGTGACCTCGCTGAGGGGCTGGCGGCGGCGCGGCTGATGTCGAAGCTGATGCTCGTGATGGGCGCGGCGCCGATCCTCGCGCCGGGGCTGGGCGGAATGATGCTCTCCTTCGGCGGGTGGCAGGATATTTTCTGGTTCGGCGCCATCTACGGGGTGATCTCCCTCGTGCTGGTGACGCGGTGGCTGCCGGAGACGCTGACGGCGGAGCGGCGGCAGACGCTCAGCGTGATGGGGCTCGTGCGGCAATATGCCGAGGTGTTGAAGGACCGGAACTTCCTCGCCCATGTGGGAATGGCGGGGGCCTGCATGTTCATGGTCTTCGCGTATATCGGCGGTGGCTCGGCGGTGTACCAGGGCATGTATGGGCTGACGCCGAGCCAGTTCGGCATTCTCTTCGGTGTGGGGGCGGCGGCCTTCATCCTGTGTTCGCAGCTCAACCCGTTGCTGCTGCAGCGGCTGGGGGCGAAGCGGGTGGTGGAGTTGGCCTCGCTCGTGATGCTGGGCTCGACGGCGGTGCTGGTGCTGATGGGCTGGACGGGCTGGGGCGGGATCGCGGGGATATTCCTGCCCGCGCTGCCGGCGATGGCCTGCTCGGCGATGGTGATGCCCAATGCCGCCGTGGGGGCGCTGGCGCGGCACCCCACCCGGGCGGGCTCGGCCTCGGCGATGATGGGGACGCTGCAATTCGGGCTGGCGGCGATGTCGGGTTTGCTGGTCGGCGTGTTCTCGGACGGGACGGCGCTGCCGATGACGGGGCTGATGTTCCTGGGCGCGGTCTGCGTGGTGATTTCCGCCGCATTGCGCCCCAAGGTCATGTGAGGCGCTTGACCATGTCGGTGGCGAAGGGGCGGAAGCCGAAGGCTTCGTAGCTGCGGATCGCCCGATCGTTGCCGGTGAGGACGCCGAGGACGAGGCTGGGGAGGCCGCGCTCGCGGGCCAGGCGCTCGGCCTCCGCGAGGAGGGCGCGGCCGTGGCCCTGGCCGCGGAGTTCCTCGCGGACGAAGAGCTCGGCGACATAGGCGTAGTTCCGGAATTCCTCGCGGACGAAGGGCGGGTGGCGGTCATAGACCAGGGCCAGGTGGCCCATCACGCGGCCCTCGATCTCGAGGACCAGCATGATGCCGTTGCTCTCCGCGATGCGGCGCTGGCTGTGGCGGAGGGAAGGCTCGCCGCCCCGATCCTCGACGCGGCGGTTGCCGATGAGCGGTTCCTCCACCCGGTTGAGGAGGGTGAACTGCTCGATCAGGGCTTCGTCATCGGCGGGGGTGGCGGGGCGGATCATTCCTCGTCCTGCTCCGGGTTGGGGTAAGCGAGGGAGAGATGTTCCCAGGCGGCGACGATGATCATCACGCCCGTGGTGGCCATGCCGAGGGTGAGTGCGGAGACTAGGCCGCCCATGCCGGAGGGGAAGAGGCCGAGGAGGAGGACCAGGCCGACCATGTGGGAGAGCGGGAAGTTGCCGCGCTCGCTGGTGGTTTTCTTGAAGAAGCCCGTGCCCAGGAGATAGAGCAGCGGCCCGCCGATGAGGGCAAGGGTGCCGGCCTCGTCGAGGTGGCCGGGGTGGGCGAGGACGATCTCATCGGAGACGGCGGTGACGATGATGCCGGCGATGATGAGGATGTGGATGTAGGTGTAAGCCAGGCGCGCCTGGCGGCCCGGGTCGGCGCGGTTGACGATGCGGTGGTGCGCATCCTCGGCGCCGCGGTGGAAGTAGAGCCACCACATGGCGACGGTGCCGAGGAAGGTGGAGAAGAAGGCGGCGAAGTGCTCGAGGCCCCAGGCCGTCTGGGCGAAGGTGGCGCCCGTCACCAGCAGGGATTCACCCAGGGCGATGATGACGAAGAGGGCGCAGCGCTCGGCCATGTGGCTGCCATCCACATCCCAATCCGCGATGCGGGAGCGGCCGAGGCCGGGAGTGTGGAAGAAGGTGGCGGGGCCGGCAAATTCGACGATGAGGGCCGCGATCCAGAGGCCTTCTCGCCAGCCTTCCGGGGCGAGGCCGCCCGCGACCCAGAGGAGGCCCGCCGTCGCGAGCCAGGAGAAGATGCGCTGGAAGTTGCGGCGGCGCTCCTGGGTTTCGTGCCGCAGGGCCCAGAGGGTGAAGCCGGTGCGGCCGAGCTGGAGGGTGACGTAGGCGATGGCGAAGGCCAGGCCGCGCTCGTGGAAGGCGCCGTGGATGGCCGAGGACATGGCGAGGCCGGCGGCCATGAGGGCGAAGAGGCAGAGGCGGACGGGCATCCGCTCCGGGTCGAGCCAGTTGGTGACCCAGGCGGTGTAGACCCAGCCCCACCAGACGGCGCCGAGGATGATGACGGCGTGGAGGATGCCGAGGGGCGTCTGCTCGGCGAGGAGGGCGTGGGAGATCTGGGTGACGGCGAAGACGAAGATGAGGTCGAAGAAAAGTTCGACCATGCCGACCTTGCCGGACTCATGCCCGCCGCGGGTGCGGAGGAGCGTGGGGCGCGGGGGGTTCATCTGGGCGCTCACTTGAAGGCCGCCTCGTAGGCCTGGGGGGTGAAGCCCAGGAGGCGGGGCGCGCCGGGCTGGGGCCCGGACAGCTCGAGCATGGGGCGCTTGATCATGGAGGGGTTGGCGAGCATCAGCGCGATGGCCTTGGCCTCGGTGAGGTTCTCGCGATCGGCCTCGGGGAGTTTCTTGAAGGTGGTGCCGGCGCGGTTGAGGACTTTCTCCCAGCCGAATTCCTGGCACCAGGCGGCGAGATGGGCGCGGGTGATGCCCTGCGACTTATAGTCATGGAAGGTGTAGGCAATGCCCCTGCCCTCCAGCCATGTGCGGGCCTTCTTCACCGTATCGCAGTTCTTGATGCCGAACATGGCTACCGTCATCGCGGGCTCTCCTGAATTACAGGAGGGATATCCGCCGGGGGTTTGCAGGGCAATCGGGCGGATGGGCGATGGGTGGGCATGGGGCGGCTCACGACCAGGCCAGGCGGAGGCTGCGGGGGATGCGGGCGTGGCCGCCGGCCTCGCGGTGGAGGCGTTTGCGGAGCGCGATTTCGGCCTGGAGGAGCGCGCGGCCCAGGCGGGAGGCGAGGCTCGGCAGGTGGAAGGGCCTGGAAGCGATGGTTTCGGACAAAATGGGGTTGGGGACCATGCGCGGCGGGCCCGGCAGGGCCTGGAGCAGGTTCAGGCGGCGGATGAGGGTGATGAAGGGCAGGCCCAGGAGGCGATAGGCCCGGCGGCAGGCGCGGAAGATGAGCGGCGCGATGGCGCGGAGATGGGGCGAGGCGCCGTCGCCGGCCAGGGTGATGAGCATATGTTCCCAGGCGCCGCGATGGGCGAGACGGCGGAAATAGCGGGCCACGGTGTCAGGGTTGCCGAAACGCTCGGGGAGCGCGCTCCAGGGATCGGGCGTGGCGGCGATGTGGAAGATGGCGTCTAAGCGAAGGCGGAGGTCGCCGATTTGGCGACCTCGGGGGGAGTGGGGCTCGATGAAGGGGATGAGGGCGAGGAATTGGGCGTCGGAGAGGGGCATAGGCAAAACCTCATATCACAGGCCCAGTAAGCATAAAATCCCATTAAAGTCAATCTTTTCCTACAACCCTCTCCAACCCCGATCGCAGCATCCCACCCTCAATTTAACCTATGGAAGTCAGCGCATAGTAAGTCTTCGAAACACCCGAACGCTTATCAAGCACCTCAACCGCATCCACCGTTATATTTACCGCTGAACCAAAGTATTTTTTTACGTCAAGAGCCAAATCAGCCGTAATAGTCCCCTCAATGATGTCCCGGGATGGGAGTTCCAGCAGTTCAAAACTGTTTCTAACCATACTAGCTCCAACTAACACGCCGCTAAATTCTCTCACAGAAGATTTTGTTTGAATTATTGTAGTTATATTATTCGCGATACCAGAAATTACATCGGATGAAGCTTTCCATGAATGATTAGTTCCTGTGTGGTCTCGCCATTCCATGGAAATTTTCGATTCAGAATTTTTTAAATGAGACACGAGATGGCGTAGATGATTAGTTGTTCGCCCACCCAAAGATCCCGATATTTTCATAAATTGTTCTTCATCCTGACTAGACGCCAGAACTTGAAAGAGTCGAGAAAGTGACTCCGATGAGATGCTTCTCCCCATCAAATCGCTTTTTACAGGCACGTAAAGGTCCATCCCAAACGAAGACGGAAATACATCAGCGATACGAATTTCTGTCGCCTCCCGGATAGAAGATGCAATAGGTCCGCGTAGCGTAGGGCCAGTTTGTATAGCTTGAGCTATAGATGAAAATAATTTCTGAAGTCTTATCAGAAAAAATCCCAAATCTCCAATTTTTGCGGAGTGATTATAATAATCGACACCATCCAGCTTTATGGTAATAGGTTCATTTATCCGATGGCGCAGCAGAGCCGACATCTCCGAGTACACGAATTCACGACGCGCATTCAGACCAGCCTTTGCTAGCGAGAGCGCGAAGCTACCGGGATGAATTTTCTCAATTCGCTGTTGCGCAAGAAATGCCTCTTCAAGATCAGCTTCTCTCCTATGGAGATTGGCCAAGCGCGTCTCTGCCTCAACAGGATCAATGTTGGCCCAAGTAATGATTGAATTAGAAGTCATGACGCAACCGTAGAGTTAGATTCATCGCCGACGGGCGCTTCAAGCTCATCTGGGACAATACTCACAGTCAAAATTCCCTTCGGACGATCAGACCGATCATATCCAAACTCCCCCATCCAATATTTACGTTGAGCTCGAAAATCTTGGTAGGCGGGGTCATCTTCAGGAACGCTCGGGAGAAAATAAGCATCACACATGAAATTAGATTTGGTGCCGTGGCCAGAAAACAACCTAAGCAAACGCTCTTTTTGATCATCTGGCAGTGCGTCAATAACGTGAAGATCGGCCATGCCAAGTAAATCAATGTCACCAGGATCTTGCTTAGACGACACGAAACTTCCGTCAATAAATTGCTCGAACTTGAAGCCAAATTTTTTTAATTCTTCACTATGACGAAGATACCCCTCGTAAATATCGCCACGAGTGGTTGGGATCACGAAAGGATCAACAAACCAGAGCTTAATTTGCTCAATACTGACTGGGTGAAGTCCAGCATCGAGGTATCCTGTCGAATTAAACTTCATCCTGATCTATCCACTACATGTTTATGGATCGCAGCTATCTTCGCGCGAGCGAAGCCACGTTCTTCATCATATTGATTCCATTTCAAAATGAACTCAATCTACAAAATTATCCAAGTGAGGTTATATCTCTTCGACATCAACGCCGGGGTCCGGGGACACGCTGTGTCCCCGGCGGAGGGGTTCAGGGGAGGCGGCGCCTCCCCTACCCTCACCCACAAGCTTTAGAGCAAAGCCCCCACCAGCCGCCCGCCCGTCATCGCCATCGGCACGCCGGTCGTGGTCGGGAAGGTCAGCGGAAGGCCTTTCGCCACGCGGGCGGCGAGGAGGCCGAAGGCCTGGGCTTCGAGGGCGTCACCGTCCCACCCCGCCACTTCCACCGCGCGGACGGGTTCCGGCAGGGCGCCGGCCAGGGCGCGCATGAGGGCCGGATTACGGCGGCCGCCGCCGGCGACGAGCCATTGCAGGGGCGGTTCCGGAAAGTGCCGCGAGGCGGCGGCGACGGCGCAGGCGCAGAAGGCCGCGAGGGTGGCGGCGCCATCGGCCGCGGAGAGCTGGCCCGCGCCGGAGTCGCGCAATGCGCGGTCAAAATCCAGGCGGTCGAGCGATTTGGGCGGGGGGGCGCTCAGGTAGGGGTGGTTCAGGAGGCGGCCGAGCACCGCGCCGTCGGCATGGCCGGCCAGCGCCAGTTTGCCGTCGCGGTCATAGTCGGCGCCCAGGGAGCGGCGGGCCCAGTCGTCGAGGGGCCCGTTGGCGGGGCCGGTGTCGAAGGCGATGAGGGTGCCGTCGGCGCCGATCCAGGTGACGTTGCCGACGCCGCCGAGGTTGAGGATGGCGACGGGTTTCGGGAGGGGGGCCGCGAGGGCGGCGTGGAAGACGGGCACGAGGGGCGCGCCCTGGCCGCCGGCGGCGACGTCGGCCGAGCGGAAGTCATAGGCGACGGTCATGCCGGTGCGGCGGGCGAGCAGGGTCGGGTCCCCAATCTGCCAGGTAAAGGGCTGTTCTTGTTGGTTGGCGCCGTGACCGAGCCAGTTGGGGCGGGCGGGGCGGTGGAGGATGGTCTGACCGTGGAAGCCGATGATGTCGGCCTCGAGCCCCAGGGCGGCCACGGCTTCGACATGGCGTTCCGTCAGGCGGCGGGCACATTCGAGCAGGAAGGGGTCATCGCCCGTCAGGCCCGTGTAGTCGGCCGAAGGTGGTTTGCTCGCGAGGTCCAGCAAGCGTCGCAGGTCACGGCGGAGGGCGGCGTCGTAGGGCAGCGTCAGGCTGGGGCCCAGCCTGGCGATGGTTTCGCCGTCAGTTTCGACATAGGCCGCGTCCACCCCGTCCAGCGAGGTGCCGCTCATGAGCCCGATGGTTCTAAGCATAATTGAATTGTGCTAGTGGCGCGGGCGCCGGGGAAGCCCCCTCATGCGAAATGCCTTCGTGCGGCATGGTTGGGTGGGGGCGCCGGTTCTTGGTTGGGGCGATGCCGGCGCGTTCCGGCGGCCCCTCTTTCGGAGAGTAGATCAGTGAGCGATGCAGCCCGCCGCGACTTCCTCAGCATTGCCGAGGAGCGTGGGTATATCCATCAGGTGACCGACAAGGAGGCCTTCGCAGCGCGCCTCAGCGCCGGGCCGGTGGCGGGTTATATCGGCTTCGACTGCACGGCGGACAGCCTGCATGTCGGCTCGCTGGTGCAGATCATGATGCTGCGGCTGTTGCAGAAGACGGGCAACAAGCCGGTGGTGTTGATGGGCGGGGGGACGACGCGGATCGGCGACCCCTCGTTCCGCGACGATGCGCGGCCGCTGTTGGACGATGCGCAGATCGAGCGGAACAAGGCGGGCATCAAGAAGGTGTTCGAGCCGTTTCTCACCTTCGGCGAGGGGGAGACGGATGCGGTGATGTTGGACAATGCGGCGTGGCTGGATGAGCTGAAGTACATTCCGTTCTTGCGGGATGTGGGGCGGCATTTCTCCGTCAATCGCATGTTGAGCATGGATAGCGTGAAGATCAGGCTCGACCGGGAGCAGAACCTCTCGTTCCTCGAGTTCAACTACATGCTGTTGCAGAGCTACGACTTCCTGGAGCTGAACCGCCGGATGGGGGTGTGCCTGCAGATGGGTGGGTCGGATCAGTGGGGCAATATCATCATGGGGGCGGATCTGACGCGGCGGATGGCCGGGAAGGAAGCCTTCGGGATGACGACGCCGCTGATCACCACGGCGTCGGGCGCCAAGATGGGCAAGACGGCGTCGGGGGCGAAGTGGCTGAGTGCGGAGAAGTTCTCGCCTTATGATTACTGGCAGTTCTGGCGGAATACGGAGGATGCGGATGTGGGCCGCTTCCTCGGGCTGTTCACCGAGATGCCCATGAGCGAGGTGCGGCGGTTGGGTTCGCTGCAGGGGGCCGAGATCAACGAGGCGAAGAAGGTGCTGGCGACCGAGGCGACGGCGATGCTGCATGGGCGGGCCGTGGCGGAGGAGAGTGCCGAGACGGCGCGGCGGGCCTTCGAGCAGGGCGAGGCCGCGGAGAGCCTGCCGAGCCTGGTGGTGGCGCTGCCGGCGGGTGTGGTCGAGGTGTTGGTCGAGGCGAAGTTCGCGGGCAGCAAGGGCGAGGCGCGGCGGCTGATCCAGCAGGGGGGCGTGCGGGTGAATGATGTCGCGGTGAGCGATGTCGCGGCGCAGGTCGGGCCCGGGGACTTGGTGGATGGCGCGGCGAAGGTGTCGGCCGGGAAGAAGCGGCATCTGTTGGTGCGGGCGGCCTGAGGGGCCGGGCCGCGGTTGGGTTTGTGGGAGGGGCGCCTTTTGGGGGCGCCCCTTTTGCGTTATTGGGGGCGGGATTCGCGGATGATGGCGTCCTCCCGGCTCCAGAGGGCGGGGTTGAGGGCGGCGCCGAGGCCGGGGGCCGTGGGGGCGTGGACCATGCCGTTGCGGACGTCCGGCAGGGCCGTGACGAGGTCTCGGTACCAGGTCGCGAGGGTGGCGCGGACGACTTCCTGGAAGATGGCCGTCGGCGCGTGGAGGGCGAGGTGCAGGCCGGCCCAGAGGGTAACGGGGCCGGTGCAGTCATGCGGCGCGAGGGGGCGGGCGTAGGATTCCGCGAGGGCGGCGATCTTGCGGCCTTCGGTGAGGCCGCCGCACCAGGCGAGGTCGAGCATGACGATGTCGGTGGCGTCCTGGGCCAGGAGGTCGCGGAAGGGGCGGAGGCCGGCCAGAGTCTCGCTGCCGCAGATGGGGGTGCGGGTCTGGCGGCGGAGGTCGGCGAGGGTTGCGGTGTCGTCCATCTTGCAGATGGGGTCTTCGGCCCAGAAGACGCCGTAGTCTTCCAAGGCGCGGCAGATGCGGATGGCGGGCTGGGTGCCCCAGAGGCTGTGCAGCTCGCACATGATCTCGATTTTGTCGCCGACGGCAGCGCGGATCTTGCGGAAGGGTTCGAGGCCCTTCTTGAGGTCTTCGAGGTTGATGAGATGGCCGCCGGTGGCAGGCGCATAGACGTCGAAGGGCCAGATCTTCATGGCGGAATAGCCTTCCGCGACGAGGCTTTCGGCCAGGCGGCCGGCATCGTTCATGAAGGCGACCTGGTCGTCATAGGGGCCGGTGGGGCGTTCGTCGGCGCCGATGTCGCGGCGGTAGGCGCCGGAAGTGTTGTAGCTGTAGCCGGCGCAGGTGTTGTAGGCGCGGATGGACGTGCGGGAGGCGCCGCCCAGAGCCTCGTGGATGGGGATGCCGTGGCGCTGGCCCTTGAGGTCCCACAGCGCGATGTCGACGGCGGAGGCGGCGCGGATTTCGGCGCCGGCGCTGTTGAAGCCGACATAGGGCGTCATGAACTGGCGCGAGAAATGCTCGATGCGGCGGGAATCCTGGCCCAGGAGATTGGGGGCAAGGAGGGAGTGGATGGCGGCTTCGACGGGCTCGGCGCCGCGGAAGCTCTCGCCGAGGCCGACCAGGCCTTCATCGGTTTCGATTTCCACCCAGAGGAGGTTCGGGCGTTTGGCGATGCGCAGGGTGCGCAGGCGGGTGATGCGGGACATGGTTCCTCAATCGGCGGAGAGGTTGGGGAAGTGCGCGGGCCGGGTGCGGGCGTGAGAGCGGGGCTTTGGGGTGGGCTGGGGCATCAGTCGGCGGAGAGGTTGTTGGTGCGGATGACCTCGCCCCAGCGGGCGGTTTCGGAGCGGACCTGTTCGCCCATGCGCTCAGGCGGGCCGCCTAAGGGGATGACGGAGACTTCCTGGAAGCGGGAGCGGATCACCGGGTCCTGCAGGGCCTTGTTGAAGGCAGCGTTGAGGGCGCGGATCGTGGCCGGGGGCGTATTGGCGGGAGCGAGGAAGCCGAACCAGCTGTCGATGACGATGCCTGGCACGCCCGCCTCGGCGAAGGTGGGGACATTGGGCAGTTCGGGCAGGCGCTCGGCCGAGACGGCGGCGATGGGGCGGACGGCGCCCGCTTGGATCTGCGGCAGGATCGAAGGGAGGTTGTCGAAGAAGACGTCGATGCGGCCGCCGATCAGGTCGGTGATGGCGGGGCCGGAGCCGCGATAGGGGACATGGACCCAGTTGAGGCCGAGCTTGGTGCGGAGCAGTTCGGGGCCGAGGTGGTTCGAGGCGCCCGCGCCGGAGGAGCCGTAGACGAGGCCTTGCGGCGCCTTGGCCAGGGCGAGAACCTCGGCGAGGTTCTTCGCGGGCAGGCTGTTGCGCACGACCATGACGTTGCGGACGGCGCCGGTGAGGATGACGGGCGCGAAATCCTTGGCGAGGTCATAGCCCGGATTGCGGAAGAAGGACGGGCCGGAGCCGCAGGTGCCGATGGTGCATTGGACGATGGTGGTGCCGTCGGGGACCGAGCGGGCGACCTCGGCGGTGCCGATATTGCCGGCCGCGCCGGGCTTGTTCTCCACGACCGCGCCGGCCGGCAGGAAGGGGCCGGCGCCCTGGGCCATGAGGCGGGCGACGATGTCGCTCGTGCCGCCGGGGGCGAAGGGGACGACGATGCGGACGGGGCGATCGGGAAGCTGGGCGAAGGCCAGAGAGGGCAGCGCCGTGGCGGCCAGGGCCAGCAGAAATGCGCGAAGGGCACGAGGGGTCATGTTTTCCTCCCAGGAACCTCCATGGGACGGCCATGGGGCGCCCCTTTGGTTGGGGCGATATTCGGGAGAAGGCAGGATCGACAGCTTTCTTATGCTGTCAAACAGATTCGATGGACTTCCGAGATAAGCGCGCTATTTTATTGCAGATTTTTACAGATGAAGGCCGCAGCATGCCCGATAGCCTGGCAAAAAGCCTCGCGGACACGGTCTATGACGAGTTGAGGGCCTTTCTGGGCTCGGGCGAGATTCTGCCCGGCCGGCGGCTGCCCGGCGAGCATGAGATGGCCGAGCGGCTGGCGGTATCGCGACCCGTCTTGCGGCAGGCGCTGGCGCGGCTGCGGGCGGAGGGCTGGATCGAGACACGCAAGGGCTCGGGCACGACGCTGCGGCACCCCCCTTCCCCCGGCCCGGCGCCGCTGAGCTTCGGGGGGCTGGAGAATATCCCCGATGTGCGGGCGCTGCTGGAATTTCGCTGCGGCGTGGAGAGCGAGATGGCCGCGCGCGCCGCGATGGTGCGGGACGCGGCGCGGGTGCGCGCGGTGCGCGAGGCCTATGGGCGGCTGGAGGCGGCGATTCTCGCGGGGGAATTGGCGATCGAGGAGGATATCCAGTTCCATGCGGCCGTGGCGGCGGCGAGCGCCAATCGCTTCTATGTCGCGACGCTGGCGGCGATGGCGGAGCAGGTGCGGTTCAGCATCAGGCTGACGCGGGAACTATCGCCGCAATCGCCCGAGGTGCGGTTCGCGGATAACCGGCGGGAGCATGAGGCCATCGTGGCCGCGCTGGAGGCGGGCGACGAGGCGGCGGCGCGGCAGGCGATGACGGCGCATTTGCGCGGCGGGATCAGGCGGCTTTTCGGGACGGTGTGAGGCGGGGCGCCGGTTGGGGGGCGCTGGTCCTGGGTGCGCCCGATCGGGGGCGCCGCTCGGGGACGCCGATCGGGGCGGCGATCACGGGGCGGCCGGGGATGGGGCCACGGGTCGGCGCGGAGATCGGAGCCAGTACAGGCGCCGCTGAGGGCGCGGAGGCGCGGCAGAGCGCGAGCCCCCGGGCGGCGGAGAGCGCGGTGGAGCGCCCTCCCCGGGCCCTGGGATCAGCGCCAGGCGCCGCCCGGGGGAGGCGCGTAGTCGGGCGGGGGCGCGTAGCCGCTGGGCGGCGGGGCATAGTTGGCGGGCGGCGCGTAATTCGCGGGCGGCGGGTAGTCGCGCGGGCCGGGGCCAGGGCCGGCGGGGCCGATGCCGTGGATGCTGGGGCCTCGCGGCAGGGCGCCGCAGTAATCCATTCCCTGGGGACCGCAACCGCAGGCCGAGAGCCCGACCGTGCTGGCGGAAAGCAGGAGGATGGCGGCGAGCCGGTTCCATCGACGGGACATGGGACGTCTTCCAGGAAGGTGGTTACTGCCTGGATAACGCTTGAGCATCGTGGCGGCTTCTGGCCGAGATGGTGATGAATGATGGCGGGCTCGAAAATGGAGCCAGGAGATGGAACCCGGAAAAGCGAAAGGCTTGGACCTTGCGGGCCAAGCCTTTCAAAACCTTGGTGGAGCCAATCGGAATCGAACCGACGACCTCTTGAATGCCATTCAAGCGCTCTCCCAACTGAGCTATGGCCCCAAAGCGGTGAACGGGCTTCTACGGCCATGGCGGCCGCGCCGCAAGAGGTTTGTGGCGGGGCGCCCATGCTTTCGGCGCAGGGCTGGATATTTGAGCTATGCCAGGAAACTGGGGCGCAAAAGAAAACCGCCGGCCCGATTACTCGGACCGGCGGCTTCGAAACCTGGTGGAGCCAATCGGAATCGAACCGACGACCTCTTGAATGCCATTCAAGCGCTCTCCCAACTGAGCTATGGCCCCTCAGTGGTGACGGGGCTTCTACGGGCATGGCGGGCGGGCCGCAAGGGGGTCTCTTTGCTTGTTCCGCTTTCGCGTCAGATTTGTGTCGGCCGCCCTACCCTGCCCTGCTCCCGGCCCTATCGAAGAATGATGCGGGGCGCCCCGAATGCGGTGATTTGCGCAGTGCGAAAACCGGGTTAGCCTCGGCCATTCTTTGGGAGAAGACGGCATGCGTAAGGTCTATCCGGACGCGAAGTCAGCCCTCGACGGGCTGCTGCGGGACGGGATGCTCATCCATTCGGGCGGATTCGGTCTGTGCGGGATTCCGGCGGCGCTGATCGAGGCGATTCGGGATTCGGGCGTGAAGGACCTCACCGTCGTCTCGAACAATGCCGGTATCGACGATGCCGGGCTCGGGCTGCTGCTCAAGACGCGCCAGATCAAGAAGATGATCTCGTCCTATGTCGGCGAGAACAAGACTTTCGCCGAGCAGTTCCTGGCCGGTGAACTCGAGATCGAGTTCAACCCGCAGGGCACGCTGGCGGAGCGGATTCGCGCGGGCGGCGCGGGCATTCCCGCCTTCTTCACCAAGACGGGCGTGGGCACGGCGGTGGCCGAGGGCAAGCCGACGCAGGAATTCGACGGGCAGACCTATGTGATGGAGCGCGGCATTTTCGCCGACCTCGCCATCATCCATGCCTGGAAGGCCGATACGGAGGGCAATCTCGTCTTCCGCAAGACGGCGCGGAACTTCAACCCGATCATGGCGACGGCGGCGAAGATGACCATCGTGCAGGTGGAGCATCTGGTGCAGCCGGGCGAGATCGACCCCGACCATATCCACACGCCGGGCGTCTTCGTGAAGCGCATCGTGAAGCTTCCCGAGGGCTACGAGAAGCGCATCGAGCAGCGCACCGTTCGCAAGGCGGCATGATGCCGCCCCTAAAGCGCCGGGCGCGGCCATCCGGCCGCTTGGCTTGCGCGCCATTAGGCGTGGGCCGCAGAAGCGGCCTCAGCCGGCGGGGCCGGCTGCCTGGCGCTCATTTATTGGCTAACGGGTAGGAGACGAGACATGGCTTGGACTCGTGACGAGATGGCCGCCCGCGCGGCCCGCGAACTCGAAGACGGCTTCTATGTGAACCTCGGCATCGGCATTCCGACGCTGGTGGCGAACCACGTGCCGGACGGCGTGAACGTGCAGCTTCAGTCGGAGAACGGGATGCTGGGGCTCGGCCCCTTCCCGATCGAGGGGACGGAAGACCCCGACCTGATCAATGCCGGCAAGCAGACCATCACCGCGCTGCCGACCTCGAGCTATTTCGACAGTTCCTATTCCTTCGCGATGATCCGCGGCGGGCATATCGACCTGTCGATCCTGGGCGCGCTGCAGGTGGCCGAAAATGGCGACCTGGCGAATTGGATGATCCCAGGGAAGATGGTGAAGGGCATGGGCGGCGCGATGGATCTCGTCGCCGGCGTGAAGCGCGTGGTGGTGCTGATGGAGCATACCGCGGGAGGCAAGCCGAAGCTGCTGAAGCAGTGCTCGCTGCCGCTGACCGGCCAGAAGGTGGTGGATATGGTGATCACGGAACTGGCCGTGTTCACCATCGACCGCGTGAAGGGCGGGATGGTGCTGGTGGAACTGGCGCCGGGCGTGACCGAGGCGGAAGTGCGCGAGAAGACCGAGGCGGATTACACGGTCGCGCTGGTCGCAGCCTGAGGTGGGATGGGGGGAGAGTTTCCCCCCGCTTTAGGTTTGGCCGGTGGGACGGGCCGTCCCACCGAGCCAGGGTCAGCCGAAAGCGTTCAACCCGGTCTGTGCACGGCCGAGGATGAGGGCGTGGACGTCGTGGGTGCCTTCGTAGGTGTTCACGGCTTCCAGGTTCATCGCATGGCGGATCACGTGATACTCGTCGGCGATGCCGTTGCCGCCGTGCATGTCACGCGCAACCCGCGCGATATCCAGCGCCTTGCCGCAGCTGTTGCGCTTGACCAGCGAGATCATCTCCGGCGCCACCTTGCCCTCGTCGAAGAGCCGGCCCACGCGCAGCACGCTCTGCAACCCGAGCGTGATCTCGGTCTGCATGTCGGCGAGCTTCTTCTGGATCAGCTGCGTGGCCGCCAGCGGCTTGCCGAACATCTTGCGGTTCAGCGTGTAGTCGCGCGCCGCGTGCCAGCAGAATTCGGCAGCACCCAGCGCGCCCCAGGCAATGCCGTAGCGCGCGCGGTTGAGGCAGCTGAACGGCCCGGCGAGGGACTTCACGCCCGGGAGCTTGTTCTCCTCGGGGACGAAAACCTCGTCCATCATGATCATGCCGGTGGTGGAGGCGCGGAGCGAGAATTTGCCCTCGATCTTCGGTGCGGTGAGGCCCTTCATGCCCTTTTCGAGAATGAAGCCGCGCAGGATGCCCTCATCGTCCTTCGCCCAGACGACGAAGACATCGGCGATGGGGGAATTGGTGATCCAGGTCTTGGAGCCGCTGAGCAGGTAGCCGCCATCGACCTTCTTGGCGCGGGTGCGCATCGAGGAAGGGTCGGAACCGGCATCGGGCTCGGTCAGGCCGAAGCAGCCGACCCATTCGCCGCTGCGCAGCTTGGGGAGGAACTTCTCCTTCTGCGCCTCGGAGCCGAAGGCGTAGATCGGATACATCACCAGGCTCGACTGCACCGAGAAGGCCGAGCGATAGCCGCTATCGACGCGCTCCACCTCGCGCGCGATCAACCCGTAGCTGACATAGCCGACGCCGGCGCAGCCATAGCCCTCGAGGGTCGCGCCCAGGAAGCCCTGCTCGCCGAACTCGTTCATGATCTCGCGGTGGAAGACCTCGTGGCGGTTCGCCTCGAGCACCCGCGACATCAGACGGTCCTGGCAGAAGGCGCGGGCCGCGTCGCGGATCATCCGCTCGTCTTCCGTCAGCTGCTCCTCCAGAAGCAGCGCGTCATCCCAGGCAAAGCTGGGGCGGCTCGGGCTCACGGCGTTCATGGATCGGTTTCCTCAATTCAGACCGTTGCCGGTCTAGCTCCGGCGGGTTTGCGAGGATATCAATGATTTCTGCTGACTTGATGAGTATGGCTCATGACCTTGTTGCGGCGGGGGCTGCTGCCCCCCTTGGGAGAGTTGACCGCCTTCGAGGCGGCGGCGCGGCATGCGAGCTTTACGCGGGCGGCGGAGGAGCTGTCGCTGACGCAGGGGGCGATCAGCCGGCTGATCAAGGCGTTGGAGGCGCGGCTGGCGATCATGCTCTTTGAGCGGGTGCGGCAGCGGGTGGTGCTGACCGAGGCGGGGCGGGCCTATCTGGCGGATATCGAGCCGCTGCTGGGCGCGCTGGGGGATGCAACGCAGCGGGCCATGTCGGCGGGCGGGGGCGAGGCAGTGCTGAACCTGGCGACGCTGCCGACCTTCGGGGCGCAGTGGCTGATCCCCCGCCTGCCGGGGTTTCTGGCGGCGCATCCGGGGGTGGTGGTGAACCTTTCGACGCGGGTGTTGCCGGTGGATTTCGCGCGGGAGGGGTTCGATGCGGCGATCCATGTGGGGCAGCCGAGCTGGCCGGGGGTGCGGGCGCTGCATCTGATGGATGAGGAGGTGATCCCCGTCGCGAGCCCTGGCTATCGGGAGGCGATGGGGCTGCGGGGGCCGGCGGATCTGGCGCGGGCGGTGTTGCTGCATCAGGCGACGCGGCCGATGGCCTGGGTGGATTGGTTCGCGGCGCAGGGGGTGGAGGCGGCGGGGTATCGGGGGCCGCGTTTCGAGCAGTTCGGGCTGGTGGCCGAGGCGGCGGCGGTGGGCATGGGCGTGGGGCTGCTGCCGCGCTTCCTGATCGAGGAGAAGCTGGCGGCGGGGCGGCTCGTGGTGCTGTCGGAGCGCGGGGTGAAGACCGGCGGCGCCTATTGGTTCGTGACGCCGGAGGGGAAGACGGCATCGCGCGCGCTGCGGGATTTCTCGGCCTGGATCGGGAGCGAGGCCCCTTCCCTCGCCTGACGCGTGGCGCGGAGGGCCGTGGCGGGGGGCGGGACAACATGTCGGGCGGCTCCAGGATGGCCATGTATTCGGCTTTACCTCTGGATTTCCTCAGGGCCGCGCGGTGGAGCCAGTCGGACTGGGCCTCGGCGATCACCGTCCTGTCTTCCGGCGTGGCGGCCAAGAGGGCGGCCAGGGCGGCATCGGTGAGATGGCCGTCGCGATGGGCAGCGCGGAGCAGCATGCGGGGGCGCACCGAGAAGGGGCAGACCGTGAGGATCGGCAGCAGGGGCAGCGGGCGATAGGCGGGGGCGAGTTCCTCGCGATGGAGCGCGATGCCTTCGGCGACCGTGGTGGCGAAGCGGTTAGGCAGGCCGACGGAAGCGGCGAAATCGGCCCATTTGAAGGGCACGTCGAGATGGCCGGAATCGTAATAGGCGAAGGGGATGCCATAGGCGCAGGCGGCGATGGCGCCATGCAGGGCGTTGGTGAGGACGAAATCCGCGCCGCATAGGCGGTCGATGAAGCCCAGGATGGCGGCTTCGCTGCGGGGGATGGCGGCGCTGAGGACGTGGTCGGCGCCGGTTTCGGCCTGGATCTGCTCCAGGGGCTTCGGCTCGAGCATATGCACGATGCAGAGCGAGCCGCTGCCGCCCCGGGGCGTGACCGGGTGCAGCAGGGGCAGAAGCAGACCAGGGTCGCCGAGGAGGGTGTCGGCGGGAAGGCCGAGGGCGTCGCGGGAGAGCGGGCCGCGGATGCCGAAGAAGCGGGCGTGGTTCCGGGCCCAGTCGGAAAGGGCTTCCTCGTTGCGAAGGCCGCAGCCCCAGAACGCGACGATGCCTTTCTCAGGCGGGATCTGGAGGCGCTGAAGATCCTCGCGCATCTGGTGTTCGCCGATGACGCTGCCGATGAGGTGGAAGGCGTCGGCGGGGTAGTTGGGTAGGATCAGTAGGCGATCGAGGAAGAATTCGGTGAGGAAATCGCCGAAATTCTGCCCCTCCCCGAGGTCGGCCTGACGCCAGTAGCGGACAGGATGGTGGCGGCTGGCGCTCAGGAAGCGCGTCATGGGTGGAGGAAGCCCGCTCGTTTCGGTCAGGGCTTATTCTACACGATAAAACGCCTGTCGGAATGGTATGGATTCGTTTTGGTTCCTATTCGGCAGGTGCCAGGGCCAGGGTGCGGCGGCGCGAGGGGCGGCGCAGCGCCATGGCGTAGAGGGCCGGGACGACGAGGAGCGTGGCAACGGTCGCGATCATGAGGCCGCCGATCATCGCGATGGCCATCGGCCCCCAGAAGGGCGAGAGGGTCAGCGGGATGAAGGCGAGGATGGCGGCGAGCGCGGTGAGGATCACCGGGCGGGCGCGGCGGACGGTGCTTTCGATGATGGCGTCGCGCAGCGGGGCGCCGGCTTCGAGATCCTGCCGGACCTGATCGACCAGGATCAGGGTGTTGCGCATGATCATGCCCGCGAGGGCGATGACGCCGAGCAATGCGACGAAGCCGAAGGGCGCGCCGGTGACGAGCAGTGCTGCGGCCGCGCCGGGGATGCCGAGCGGGGCCGTGGCGAGGACCAGGGCGGTGCGGCCGAGATGGCGGAGCTGGATCATCAGGATCAGCACCATGACCATGCCCATGACGGGGAAGAGCACGAAGAGGCTGGCATTGGCCTTGGCGGATTCCTCGGCCGCGCCGCCCGCCTCGATGCGGTAGCCGGGCGGGAAATTGGCCTGGAGCGCTGCCATGCGCGGCAGGAAGGCGGCCGTCACGTCGGGGGCCTGGAAGCCGGGTTGGATATCGGCACGGACGGTGAGGAAGCCTTCGCGATTGCGGCGCCAGAGGATGGGCTCCTCCATGACCGTCTCGACGCGGGCGATCTGCGAGAGGGGCACGGCGCCGGCGGGGGTCATGATGGAGAGGTCGGGCAAGCTCTCGACCGAGAGGCGCTCGGAGGGCGGGGCGCGGAGGATGACGGCGACGAGGCGCGTGCCCTCGCGCAACTGGGTGGCGGTGGCGCCGGAGAGCAGGGTCTGCAGCGAGGTGGCGAGGCTTTCGGGCGTCAAGCCGAGCTGGGCGGCACGGTCAGGGTCGAGCGCCAGGCGCAGCGCGGGGGCGCGCTCGCCCCAGGCGAGCTGGACGTCGCGCGAGCCGGGGGTGGTGCGAAGCTCGGCCATGACGGTATCGGCCAGGCGGCGCAGTTCCACCGGATCGGGGCCCAGGACGCGGAATTGCACGGGGTAGCCCACGGGCGGGCCGAAATCGAGGCGGGAGACGCGGACGCGGGCCTCGGGGAAGGCACCGGAATTGACCAGGGCGATGAGCCTTTCGCGCAGGCGTTCGCGGGCCGCGATATCGGGCGTCTGGATGACGATCTTGGCGAAGGCGGTATTCGGCAGGTCGGGGTTCAGGGCGAGGAAGAAGCGCGGGGCGCCGGCGCCGAGATAGGTGGTGACGACGGGCGCATCGGGGTCGTCCTTCAGGATGGCCTCGATGCGATGGGCGAGCGCGTCGGTGGCTTCGAGCCCGGCGCCGGCGCGCAGGTCGATATCGACGAGGAGTTCGAGCCGCTGGGAGACGGGGAAGAATTGCTGCTTCACCGCGCCCATGCCGACGAAGCCCAGGAGGAGCGTGGCGACGGCGGCGCCCGTGACGAGCCAGCGCCAGTTCACGCACCAGCCGACGACCGCGCGGAAGGCCCGGTAGAGGCGGCCGTCATAGGGATCGTGATGGGTATGGCCGGGCTTCACCCGCAGCAGCTTCACGCCGAGCCAGGGGGTGAAGACGACGGCGACCAGCCAGGAGGCGATGAGGGCGGCCCCCACGACCCAGAAAATGCCGCCCGCATATTCGCCCGAGGTGGAATTGGCGAAGCCGACGGGGATGAAGCCCGCGACGGTGACGAGGGTGCCGGAGAGCATGGGGCCGGCGGTCGAGGTCCAGGCGAAGCCGGCGGCTTTCACCTTGTCCCACCCTTCTTCGAGTTTCACCACCATGGCCTCGATGGCGATGATGGCATCGTCCACCAGCAGGCCAAGGGCGAGGATGAGGGCGCCGAGGCTGATGCGCTCCAGCTCCGTGCCCCACCAGAAGAGGCAGACCATCACCGCCGAGAGGGTGAGCGGGACCGAGAGGGCCACGATGATGCCCGCCGAAAGGCCGAGCGAGAGGAAGGAGATGAGCAGCACCACGCCGATGGCGGCGGCGAATTTCATCAGGAATTCGGAGACGCTTTCCTGCACCACATGGGGCTGGTCGGCGATGGGGGTGAGCTTCAGCCCGGCGGGGAGATCGGCGCGGATTTCGGCGAGCGCCGTCTTGAGGGATTCGCCCAGGGTGAGGACGTTCTCGCCCTTGCGCTTGGCGACGGCGAGCAGCACGGCCCCCTCCCCGTCCTGGCGGATGGCGCGCTGGGCCGGGTCCTGCAGGCCGCGGGTGACGGTGGCGATATCGCCCAGGCGGATGGAGAGGCCATTGGCGGCGATGGGGACGTTGCGGATGGCGGCGAGCCCGTCGAGCCCGCCATCGACGCGGAGGTTGAGGCGGGTATTGCCGGTCTCGATCGTGCCGGCGGGGGCGACGGGGTTGTGCCGCGCCAGGGCCTCCATCACCGCCTGGGGCGTAATGCCGAGGGTGGCGAGGCGGGCATGCGAGATCTCGACATTGACCTGCTGCGGCTGCTCGCCCTGGAGCATGACCTTCTCGACGCCCGGGACGCGGAGCAGGCGCAGGCGGAGCTTCTCGGCCTGGCGGGTGAGCTCGGCATTATCGGCGCCGGTCAGGGCCAGGACGGCGGAATAGACGTCGCCATATTCATCGTCGAAGAAGGGGCCCTGGACGCCTTGCGGCAGGGTGGCGCGGATGTCGCCGACCTTCTTGCGGACCTGGTACCACATCTCGGGCACCTGGCGGGGCGGCGTGGTATCGCGCAGCAGGATGGTGATGACGGTATTGCCGGCCTGGGAATAGGTCTCGGTACGGTCGAGCCAGGCGAGATCCTGCAGCTTGCTCTCGATGCGGTCGGCGACCTGGGACTGCATTTCCTCGGCCGTGGCGCCGGGCCAGGCGGCGGAGACGACCATGACCTTCAGGGTGAAAGACGGGTCTTCCGCGCGGCCGAGCTTGTTCCAGGCGAAGGCGCCGATGCCGAGCAGCAGCACCAGCAGGAAGCCGGTGAGGACGCCATTGCGGACGGCGAGGATGGAGAGGTTGAAACGGTCCTTCATGGCGCCCTCCCCGCTCAGCGCAGCGTGGCGGCGAGGCGCGTCTCGATGATCCGGACGGGGTGGCCGGGATCGAGAAGCTGGGGGCCGAGGGCGACGATGCGGTCGCCGGTATTGAGCGCCGCATTGCCGCGCGGGGCGAGGCGGACGGTGGTTTCCGAGGCGCCGAGCACCTGCACCGGCACCGCTTCGGCACGGTTGTTGGTGACGCGCCAGACGATGGGGCCCTCGCCGCGATCATGCAGGGCGGAGAGCGGGAGGGTGGCGGCTTCCGTCGCCTTGCCGGCGAGGTGGATGGTACCGGTCATGCCCAGGGCGAGCCAGTCGGGCGGCTGGGGCAGCGTGAAGCGGGCCTGGTAGGTGCGGAGATTGGTCTCGGCCTGGGGCGCGACTTCGCGCAGCGTGACCGGCAGGCGCTCGCCGGGGCGGGACCAGAATTCGGCGGTGGCGCGGGATTCGTTGAGCAGCGGCAGCGCGCTTTCAGGAACCGGGACGACCAGTTCGCGCTCGGCCGTCTCGGCGAGGCGCAGGACGGGGGTGCCTTCGGAGACGACCTGGCCGGTTTCGGCGAGGAGCGCGGTGACGACGCCATCGGCGGGCGCGCGAAGCTCGGCATAGGAGAGGCGGTTGCGGGCGAGTTCGAGCCCGGCTTGGGCGGAGGTGACGGCCTCGGCGGCGGCACGGGCGGTGGCCTGGCGCTGATCGTCGAAGGCGGCGGCGACATGACCGGCGGCAAGCAGGGTGCGGGAGCGGCCGGCCTCGGCGGCGGCGTTGCGGGCGGTGGCCTGGGCGGAGGCGAGCTGGGCCTCGGCCTGGCGTGCGGCCAGCACGAGATCGGCCGGATCGAGCCGCGCGAGGAGATCGCCCTTACGGACCTGCTGGCCGACCTCGATGCGGCGCTCCGTCATGCGGCCGGTGGCGCGGAAGGCGATATCGGCCTCGCGGCGCGGACGGAGAGTGCCGGTAAGGCTGCGCGCGGGCTCCAGCGGCTGCATGGCCACCACCGCGACCTGAACGGGGCGCGGCGGCTCGGGCGGCGGAGCGGAAGCTTCGGCTTCGGGCTTGCAGGCCGCGAGGGGCAGCAGGGCGAGGGCCGCGAAGAGAGGACGGCGCATGGGGGAGTCTCCGGTGGGTTGGCCGGAGATTTATATATCGACTGATGAAAGTCAATAATCGTCAGTGTTCAGGAATCAGCTAGGCGGCGAGGCCCCTCAGGAGGAGGGAGACGGTAGCGTCGAGGCGCTCGGTGAGGATTTCGGGTGTTTCGCCAAGGCTGGTAGCGCATTGCTCGAGCAGGAGGGGATGCTTCCAGAGGACGACGCAAGTGGTGCAGACATCGGCGAGGCTCACCGGGTCGCCAGGACGGAATTCGCCGCTGGCGATGCCCTCCTCGATCAGGCGGACCATCAGGGCCTGTTCGTGTTCTATATAGCGGTCGATCACCTCCCAGTGCTCTTCAAGGGCGGCGGCGACCATGTCGTGCATCCGCTTCTCCCGGAAAAAGCTGGAGAGGAAGGCGGTGAAGTAATGGTGGCAGACGCGGCGGAAGCGCTCGCCCGCCGAGCCCTCGCCATTCACCACCGCCTCGGCGCCCGCGGCGATGGCGCCCAGGAGCCGGGCGCAGATGGCCTCGTTGATGGCGCTTTTCGAGGGGAAGAAGCGGTAGACATTGGCGGGGGACATGCCCAGTTCCCGCGCGATATCCGCCACCGCCGTCTTCTGGTAGCCCATGGTGCGGAAGAGGCTCTCGGCCGTATCGGCGATGCGGGTGCGGGTGGCCTCGGCCTTGCGCTGCGCCTCCGTGGTGGGGGGCGCCGGGCGGCGGGATTCCGGCAGGAAGGCGATGGGGGCGGGCGGCGTGGGGCTGTCTGTCATGGCAGATGATGAATATCATCAGCCGTCAATGATATCAAAAGCAGTTTGGCTTGGCGCGCGGCTTGCTCCGGGGCGGGGCGCACCCCATCCTGCATCCAAGACCCCTTATCCGTGAGGCCAGACCATGAGCGTTCCCGACATTTCCCCTGCCGATGCCTGGGGGGCCCTCCTCTCGACGCCCGAGGCGATGCTGGTGGATGTGCGGACGGATGCGGAGTGGAATTTCGTGGGTCTGCCGGATCTGAGCAGCACGGGGAAGCAGCCGGTGCTGATCCCCTGGCAGGTCTATCCGACCATGCAGGTGAATACCTCCTTCACGGAGCATATGGCCAAGGCGGGGCTGACGCCGCTGCACCACGTCTATTTCCTCTGCCGCTCGGGCGCGCGCTCTCTGGCGGCGGCGCAGGCGGCCAAGGCGGCGGGCTTCGCGCATGTTTATAACGTGGCCGATGGCTTCGAGGGCCCGCCGGATGCCGAGGGGCATCGGGGCAATGTGGCGGGCTGGAAGGCGAGCGAGCTGCCCTGGCGGCAGCGCTAGAGCATTTCCGGCGAACTCGCGTTCACCAGAAACGCTCTAGCTCGTTGTTTTACGAGCATCTTCACCTTTTCGGATGCACGCATCCGAGCAGGATCTGCTCTAGGGCTGTTCAGCCCCGCTTGAGCGAGGCGCGGTGGCGGCCGCCCAGTTCGACGTAATGCGGGGCGGTGCGCGCGAAGCGGGCGCGCTGCTCGTCGGTCAGGTCCCGCGCCTTGACGGCGGGGTTGCCCACCCATAGCTCGCCGCGCCCGATGCGCTTGCCGGGCGGCAGGACGGAGCCGGCGGCGAGCATGCCGCCCTCCTCGATCACGGCGCGGTCGAGCACCACAGCGCCCATGCCGACGAAGGCGCGGTTCTCGAGCGTGCAGGCATGGACCAGGGCCGCGTGGCCGATGGTGACGTCATCGCCGATGATGGTGGGCTCGGCGCCGTGGTTCACGTGGATGACGGTGCCGTCCTGGATATTGGTGCGGGCGCCGATGCGGATGAAATTCGTATCGCCGCGCAGGACGCAATTGTACCAGACGCTGGACCCCTCCCCGATCGTCACGTCGCCGATGACGGCGGCGGTGGGGGCGATGAAGGCCGTCTCATGGATGGTGGGGAGCACCCCTTCGAAGGGATAAAGCGGGCCTGGCGGCGTCATACGTTACTCCTTCAAGTGGGATGGAAACGGTGGGACGGGGCCGTCCCACCGGGAGGCGTCACTTCTTGCCGGGGGTCCATTCGGCCGGCGGGACGGAGCCGGTCTGCTCCAGGATGCGGCCGTAGTGTTCCGGGCGGCGATGGGCGGCGAAGTTGAAGATCGTGGTGCGGCCGAGCTTGCACATGTCGAGGTCGCAATCGGCGACGATCAGCTCGTCGGACCAGCTGGTGGCCTGGGCCATGATCTCGCCCTGGGGGTTCACGATGATGGAATGGCCGAAGAGCTCGTGCCCGTCCTCGTTGCCGGCCTTGGCGACGCCGACGCCGAAGGTGGCGTTCTGATAGCAGCCGGCCTGGATGGCGAGGTGGGAATGCAGGACGCGGAGGTGATGCGCCTCGAAGCCCTTGTTGTCCTGGTTGATGGCGGGGGTGTTGTAGCCCAGCATCACCAGCTCGACCTGCTGCAGGCCGAGCACGCGCCAGGCCTCGGGCCAGCGACGGTCATTGCAGATGAGCATGCCGAGGTTCACCGGGCCGGCCGAGCCGACGGGCGCGCGGACGACGGGGAAGCCGAGGTTGCCCACCTCGAAATAGCGCTTCTCGAGATGCTGCACCTTGCGGTTCGGGTCGAATTCCTTGTGACCCGGCAGGTGGATCTTGCGGTACTTGAAGACGATCTCGCCCGAGGGGTCCACATAGACGGCGGTGTTGAAGTAGCGCTTGCGGACCACGCCGGTCTCGTCGGGCTCATAAGCGATTTCGCCGTAGCCGAGGTGGAAGCCGATGCCGAACTTCTTGGCGGCCTCGAAGAGGGGCGCCGTCTCGTTCGAGGGCAGGCTGCTCTCATAGAAGGCCTCGGCCTCGGAAATGTCTTCCTTGTACCAGCGCGGGAAGAAGGTGGTCAGCGCCAGTTCGGGGAAGACCACGACCTCGGCGCCGCGCTTATGCGCCGTCTCCATCAGGCGGACCATGCGGCCGACGACGACGTCACGCCCCTCGGCAAGCTGGATGGGGCCCATCTGGGCGGCGGCGACGACGAGACGGCGAGACATGAGTTGCGCGATTCCGAGACTGATTGGGAAAGCCCGAGCATGCCGCATTTTGCGGTGCAGCGCCACCGAGGGGCGGCGAAAGACTTCGTCCGCGACAACCCAGCCCGTCGCCCAGGCCGCTTGCAACCGGGCAAGGCGGGGACGATTATCGGCGCATGGAACAGCATAGTGCCGAGAGCCGCCGCATCGCCCTTCATAGCCTCGAGGATTTCGAGGGGATGCGGGTGGCCGGCCGCCTTGCCGCCGAATGCCTCGACATGATCACGCCGCATGTGCAGCCGGGCGTGACGACCGAGGCGCTCGACAGGCTCTGCCACCAGTTCATCCTGGACCATGGCGCCATTCCGGCCTGCCTCGGCTATCGGGGCTATCCGAAGGCGACCTGCATCTCGATCAACCACGTCGTCTGCCACGGGATTCCGGGCGAGCGGGTGCTGGTGGACGGGGATATCCTGAATATCGACGTCACCGTCATCGTCGACGGCTGGTATGGCGACACGAGCCGCATGTATGTGGCCGGCACGCCTTCCACCAAGGCGCGGCTGCTGATGGACGTGACCTATGAGAGCCTGATGCGGGGCATCGCGGCGGTGAAGCCGGGGGCGACGCTGGGCGATGTGGGCCATGCGATCCAGAGCTATGTGGAGAAGAACCGCTTCTCCGTGGTGCGGGATTTCTGCGGCCATGGCATCGGCAAGACCTTCCATGCCGCGCCGAACGTGCTGCATTTCGGCAAGCCGGGCGATGGCGTGGTGCTGAAGCCGGGCATGTTCTTCACCATCGAGCCGATGGTGAACGCGGGCCGTTATGACGTGAAGATCCTGGACGATGGCTGGACGGCGGTGACGCGCGACCGGTCTCTCTCGGCGCAATACGAGCACATGATCGGCGTGACCGAAGAGGGCTGCGAGATTTTCACCCTCTCGCCGGCCGGGCTTCACAAGGCGCCTTACGAGGGCTGAGGCGGCTTGCTAGGATGCGGATGGCGGTCGAGGCCGCCTCCGGGTCCGCGGGAAGGGTTGAACCCACCTTTTCAGAGACTGTTCCGTCAGTCACCGAACCTTTGTGCAGCCGGTCTTGCGGACCATCCGGCGTTGCGATGCACGGAGGTTTGCCATGATACCCCTGCCCCAGTCGGCGCATCCCGATCATCTGCGCAAACAGGCGAAGGACCTGTTGCGCGCGTTCAGGCTCGGTGAGCCGGAGGCCCTGGCGCGCGTCAGGCGCGGCCTGCCCGCCATGGCGCGGCTGCCGGCCGAGGCGGCGGCCAGCTTTCCCCTGCGGCTTCATGACGCGCAATCCTGTCTGGCACGGGAATATGGCTTTGCCTCCTGGCCGGAGATGATGGGCTTTCTGCAGGCGCGGGCCGCCGGGGCGGGCTCGATGGGCTGGCTGCGGCTGGTCTATGGCGGGGACGTCACAGGCGGGATCGGCGGGCCGAGGCCCGCGGCGGCGGCGCGGCTGTTGCGGGAAAGGCCGGGCCTGGCATCGGGGGATGTCTGGCTGGCCTGCGCGGTGGGCGATGAGGCGGCGCTGCGGCGGGCGATCGCGGCTGATCCGGGTGTGGTCGCGAAGGTGGGCGGGGCCTTGAGGCTGCCGCCGTTGATCGCCGTGACACATTCCTCGCTGGGGCGGTTGCCGGGGTTCAGGGATGGGCTGCGGGCCTGTGCGCGGCTGTTGCTGGCGGCGGGGGCCGATCCGACCCAGCGGATAGGGAACCGGATGCCGCCGGCCTCGGTGGCGGCGCCGGATGAGACGCAGCCGCTCTCGGCGCTCTATGGCGCGGTGGGAATACAGCGCGATCCGGCCATGGCGGCGCTGCTGCTGGATGCGGGGGCGACGCCGGATGATGGGGAGTCGCTCTATCACTCCGTCGAGGAGCCGGCCTGCACGCGGCTGTTGCTGGAGCGCGGGGCGAAGGTCGCGGGGACGAATGCGCTGTTCCGGGCGCTGGACCTGCCGGGGATCGAGGCGCTGGAGCTGCTGCTCGCGCATGGCGGGCAGGAAGAGGATCTCGGGAAGGCGCTGCTCTGGGGGATCAGGCGGCGGCGCTCGCTTGCGCATGTGGAGGCGCTGCTGGCGGCGGGCGCCGACCCGTGCGCGCGGACGCGGGAGGGGATGAGCGCCTGGCGTTACGCGCTTCAATACGGGCTGACGGAGGTGGCGGCGCGGCTGGCGCCGGCGGGCGAGCCGGAGGAGCTGGATGAGGCGGCGCGGTTCGTCGCAGCCTGTGCGCGAGGGGATGAGGCCGAGGCGGCGCGGATCAGGGCCGCGAGGCCGGATCTGCCGGGCGCCTTGCCTGAGAGCCAGTTGCGCCTGTTGCCAGAAATGGCGGCGGCGGGGCATGACACGGCGGTGCGGGCCATGGTGCGGCAGGGCTGGCCGCTGGAGGTGCGCGGCGGCGATTGGAAGGCCTCGGCGCTGAACCTCGCGGTGTTTCGCGGGGATGCGGAAATGGCGGAATTCCTGCTCGCGCACGGGGCCAGCCGGCGGACGGAGCACGGGTTCGGGGATGACGCGATCGGCACGCTTTCCTGGGCTTCGTTGAACGAGCCCGAGGAAGGCGGCGACTGGGTGGGCTGCGCGGAGGCCCTGCTCGCGCACGGGCTGCCGCTGGCGGAGCCTGTGGCCGGGGCTCGCGGCGAAGCGGATGCCGGACCCCTTGGGGAAACCGGGACCGGCCGCCTCGAAGGCACCGTCGCCGAGGCGGAAGGACGCCTCGCTGAAGCGGGGGACCCCGAGCCGGTGATGCTCGAGGGGAAGCGGCGCGTGTTTTCGCCCGGCGTGCGGGAGGTGCTGCTCAGATCGCGAAGTTGAAGGCGATGGAGATGCGGGGCCGGTTGCCGCGATAGCGGCGGACGGAGTGCACGAGCCAGGAGGGGAAGATGATCATCACCCCCGCCTGGGGCGTGATGAAATCGCTGAGCCCAGCGCTGAGGCAGCCGGGGACGGCCATCTTGAGCTGGGGCGCGTAGAAGGCGGGGAGGATGCCGCGCGGGTCCTGCATCTCGAATTCGCCGCCGGCCATGTTCTGGCCCTCGGGGCCGATATCGCCGGTATCGACCCAATAGACGCCGGACCAGAAGGAGCCGGGGTGGTGATGGGGGAAATTCGCGGCCCCGTCGTCATTCACATTGGCCCAGGCGTTGATGCGCCAATGCGGCGCCTTGTCGCGCTGAAGCTCCTCCTCCGTCTGGACGCCGGTGAACTGGTTGACGAGGCGCGTCGCGGCATCGAGCAGGGCGGCGCCGGCGGGGCCTGCCCAAGCGGCGAAATCATCGCCCGACTGCCAGCCGCCGTCATTGCTGCGAATCACGCCCTGGCTCTCGGCGGTATGGGCCAGGATGCGCTCGCGCAGGGCGGCGTTGAGCATCTCGGCCTCGTTGACCGGGGCCATGAGCAGCGGCGTGGGGAAGAATTGCCGCAGCCGGAAGGCCGAAGCGCTGAAGCTCAGCTGCTCGAAAGCGGTGTCGGGCTGGGGGGAGGAATGATCCATCGGGCCTGCATCCTGCGGGTTCGAGCGCAGGCTGCCGGTGATTCGGCTAACAAAGGGTGAAGGAAGCGGGCGTTTTCCTGGCCTGCCTCGCACGCGCTTGACCGCCTCGCGCCTTCGCGCGAAGGATCGCGGGCCATGACATCACCGACCGATCGCATCAACGGCCGCCCTCCCCCGCTCCGGACCATTCCGGGGTGGCGCGGCGCGCTGCGCGGCGGGCCGATGGCGCGATGGCGTGGGAGAGCGGCCCGCCCCGTTCCGGGGCACGACATGACCCGCCTTTCCACCGCCTTCGAGAACTAGACATCCGATGAATACGCTCAAACCCGTCCTGGCGCGGCTCGCGCTGGGAGAGAAGCTTGCCGAGAGCGAAGCCGAAGCGGCCTTCGGCATCATCATGGCCGGTGAGGCCACGCCCGCGCAGATCGCGGGCATGCTGATGGCTATGCGCGTGCGCGGCGAGACGGTGGCCGAGATGACCGGCGCGCTCCGCGCCATGCGGGCCCGGATGGTGCCTGTAGAGGCACCCGAGGGGGCGATCGACCTGGTCGGCACCGGCGGCGACGGCGTGGGGACGCTCAATATCTCCACGGCGGCGGCCATGGTGGTCGCGGGCTGCGGCGTGCCGGTGGCCAAGCATGGGAACCGCGCGCTTTCCTCGAAATCCGGCGCCTCGGACGCGATGACGGCGCTCGGCATCAATATCGACGCGCCCTTCGAGCGGCTGCCGGCCATCCTGGCCGAGGCGGGGATGGTGTTTCTCTCCGCGCCCCGGCACCACGCCGCCCTTCGCCATGCCGCCGGCCCGCGGATGGAGCTGGGGACGCGGACGATCTTCAACCTGCTCGGCCCCCTCGCCTCACCCGCGCGGGTGAAGCGGCAGATGACGGGCGCCTTCGCCCCTCAGTGGCTGCGCCCCATGGCCGAGACCCTGTCACGCCTCGGCAGCGAGCATTGCTGGCTGGTGCATGGCCAGGGGCTCGACGAGCTGACCCTCTCGGGCGAGAGCCAGGTGGTGGAGCTGAAGGACGGGCAGATCCGCGAATTCACCGTCACGCCCGAGGAAGCCGGGCTGCCGCGTGCGCCCGTGGAGGCCATTCGCGGCGGGACGGGGGTGGAGAATGCCGCCGAGCTGGAGGCGCTGCTGCAGGGAAAGAAAGGCGCCTATCGCGACTGTGTCGTGCTCAATGCCGCCGCAGCCCTCATCGTGGCCGGGCGGGCCGAGACGCTCGCCCAGGGTGCCGCGCTGGCACAGCGCTCGATCGATGACGGGGCCGCGCTGGCCGTGCTCGAGGCGCTTCGCCGACTAACCAACCCCACCGCCGAGGCCGCTGCTTCGGACCAGCCTCGCCAGGTTTGAAACTCATGAACGCCCCTTTCATTCCCGATACCCTCGCCCGCATCATCGCCGACAAGCGGCAGGAAGTGGCCGACCGCGCGCTGCTGACGCCGCTGGCCGATATGGAGCGCGAGGCCCGCAATGCTCCGAAGCCGCGCGATTTCGCGGGCTCGCTGGCCAATGCCGTGGCCGAGGGCCGCGTGGGGCTGATCGCCGAGATCAAGAAGGCCTCGCCCTCGGGCGGGCTGATCCGCGACCCCTTCGACCCCGCAGGCCTTGCCAAGGCCTATGAGCAGGGGGGCGCCTCCTGCCTCTCCGTGCTGACCGATGCGCCCTATTTCCATGGCTCGCCCGATGACCTCGTGGCGGCGCGGGGGGCCTGTTCGCTTCCGGTCCTGCGCAAGGATTTCATGATCGAGCCCTGGCAGATTTTCGAGAGCCGGGCGATGGGCGCGGATTGCATCCTGCTGATCCTGGCCTGCCTGACCGATGCCCAGGCGAATGAGCTGGAGGATGTGGCGCGCAGCCTGGATATGGCGGTGCTGGCCGAGGCGCATGATCAGACCGAGCTGGAGCGGGCGCTTGCGCTGGAGACGCGGCTGATCGGGGTGAATAACCGCAATCTCAAGACCTTGCAGACCGATCTTGCCGCGGGTGAGCAGCTGATCCCGCTCATTCCGGCCGACCGCATCCCGGTGGCGGAGAGCGGGCTTCGGGAGCCTGCGGATGTGCGGCGCATGGCCGAGGCGGGTGCGCGCTGCATGCTGGTGGGCGAGCATCTGCTGCGGAAGCCCGATGTGGCGGCGGCGGCGCGCGCCATGGTCGAAGCGCTCTGATGAGCGGGGAGGAGGCCCCTCGCCTCACCCATTTTGACGAGGCCGGGCGGGCCGCGATGGTCGATGTTTCGGCCAAGGCGGAGACGGCGCGCACGGCCACCGCGCGCGGGCGCGTGGTGATGAAGCCCGAGACGCTGGCGCTGATCCAGGCCGGGCAGATGGGCAAGGGCGACGTCTTCGGCGTGGCCCGGCTGGCCGGGATCATGGCGGCGAAGAAGACGAGCGACCTGATCCCGCTCTGCCATCCGCTGATGCTGAGCAAGGTGGCGGTGGATCTGGTGGCCGTGGGGCCGGATGCGATCGAAATCGAGGCCACGGTGAAGCTCAAGGGGCAGACCGGGGTGGAGATGGAGGCGCTGACGGCGGTGACCGTGGCGGCGCTGACCGTCTATGACATGTGCAAGGCCGTCGATCGCGGGATGCGGATCGAAGATGTGCGGCTGGTGCATAAGGATGGCGGCAAGTCGGGCGAGTATCGGGGAGCGTAATTCCCGGCCGGCTAGACCGGCAGGCGGTATGGGGCCATGATCCGCCGCATGCTCGCCCTCGATGAAGCCCGTGCCCGTATCCTTGCCGCCGTCGCTCCGCTGGGGCCTGAGACGGTCGCCCTTTCGGAAAGCTGGAACCGTGTGCTGGCCCGCCCCGTGGTGGCGCGGCTGACGCAGCCGCCCGCGCCGGTTTCGGCTATGGATGGCTATGCGCTGCATGCCGCCGATGGGGTGCTGGGCGCGCGGCTGAAGGTGGTGGGGAGTTCGCCGGCGGGGCATCCCTTCAGGGGGAGTGTCGGGGCCGGCGAGGCGATCCGCGTCTTTACCGGCGGCGTGGTGCCGGAGGGGCTGGACGCCATCCTGTTGCAGGAAGATGCGACGGCGGAGGGCGAATGGGTCATCGTCAATGAAGCGGTGAAGGCCGGGCGCTGGATCAGACGGAAGGGGCTGGATTTCAGCGAGGGCGAGGAGTTGATCCGCGCCGGGCAGCGGATGAGCGCGCGCTATGTGGGCCTGGCGGCGGCGGCGAACCATCCTTGGCTGACGGTCTATCGGGCGCCGCGCGTGGCGATTATCGCAACCGGCGACGAGATCGTGCTGCCGGGGGAGAAGGTGCCGGAGGGCGGGATCGTCTCCTCCAATGCGCATGCGCTGGCGGCGCTGGTGAAGGCGGCGGGTGGCGTGCCGCTGGTGCTGCCGGTGGCGCCCGATACGGAGGAAGGGATCGCGGCGCTGGCCGAGGCCGGGCGGCATTGCGACCTGATCGTCACCACGGGCGGGGCCAGCGTGGGCGAGCATGACCTGGTGCAGAAGGCGCTGGGGCCGCAGGGGTTCGCGCTGGATTTCTGGCAGATCGCGATGCGGCCGGGAAAGCCGCTGATCTGGGGACGGCTGGGGCAGACGCCGGTGCTGGGCCTGCCGGGCAATCCCGTCTCGGCGCTGATCTGCGCGGTGCAGTTCATGCTGCCGGTGTTGGCCGTGATGCAGGGGCAGCCGGGCGGCGAGCCGCCGACGCGGCAGGCCGTTGCGGGAGCGGCGATCGGGGAGAATGACAAGCGCTTCGACCATCTGCGCGCGACGCTCGCGGTGGATGGCGAGGGGCGGCTGGTGGCGACACCTTTCGCGACGCAGGACAGTTCCATGCTGGCGACCCTGGCCCGGGCGGAGGGGCTTGTGCTGCGCGCCCCCTTCGCGCCGGCGGTCGAGGCCGGGGCGCCGGTACGGGTGGTGGTGCTGGGCGATCTGGGGGTCTAACGGCCTGCCGGGGCGATGAAGCCGGTTAATAAAAGACCCTATGGAAGGCGAAAAAAAGCGGCGAAAACACCCCGAAACCATTTGACCGGCTCGACGGGACATTCGTAGAACATCCGCACGGTTGCCGGTTTGTTCGCGGCGAGCGGTGGCCATTTGGCGGTTTCGCCGAATGGTCTTGCCGGATGTTTCTGGGGCGGAGGATTGCCTTCCATGCTGACGCGCAAGCAGCACGAATTGCTGGTCTTCATCGATAATCACCTGCGCGCCACGGGCTTCTCGCCCTCCTTCGAGGAGATGAAGGAGGCGCTTTCGCTCAAGTCCAAGTCCGGCATCCATCGGCTCATCACCGCGCTCGAGGAGCGCGGCTTCCTCAAGCGCCGGGCGCATCGGGCGCGGGCGCTGGAAGTGATCCGGCTGCCGGAGGCGCTGGGGATGCGCGGGGCCCCTGCCCAGCCCGCGCCGCAGCCGGGTTTCGAGCCGGGCTATCAGCCGCCGGCCTTCGCGCCGAACGTGATCCGCGGGAATTTCGCGCCGAACCTGGCGGGGGTGCAGAAGGCCGCCGAGGCGAGCGCGCTGAGCCTGCCGCTCTATGGGCGCATCGCCGCGGGCCTGCCGATCGAGGCGCTGCGCGACAGCGGCGCCGAGGTGGAGGTGCCCGCCGGGATGCTGGCGGTGAGCGGCGAGCATTACGCGCTGGAAGTCGCGGGTGATTCGATGGAGGAGGCCGGGATCCTCGATGGCGACACCGTCATCATCCGGCGCACCGATACGGCCGAGAACGGCGCCATCGTGGTGGCGCTGATCGACGAGAACGAGGTGACGCTGAAGCGGCTGCGGCGGCGGGGCCAGTCCATCGCGCTGGAGCCGGCCAATCAGCGCTACGAGACGCGCATCTTCGGGCCGGACCGGGTGAAGGTGCAGGGCAAACTGGTGGGGCTGCTGCGGCGTTATCACTGAGCGCCGCGTCGCTAGGCGCCCTGCCTCTGGAGCCGCGGGCGCTGAGGCTCCGAAGTCTTACGGCACGGGGCTGAGCGAGGCGGCGTATAAGGGCTCAGGGCTGGGGACGTCGGGTTAAGCAAAGCTCATGCTTAGGCAAGGCTGCTGCCCGGAAGGTGCCTCAATCATGGCGTAAATGAGTCGGTGATCCGGCCCCCGGCTGTCTTGGGCCTCGGGCTGGTTCCCGAGCGGATGCCGACAAGGGTTAAGGGCGACGGAACGGAGGTTCCAGATGCGTCTTCTGATGATCGCGGCGGCGATGGCCGCGGGCATGGCCGCCGGGCAGCCCGGCAGGGCGGCTGCGGATGAAATCGGGACACCGCAGGCGACGCTGGTGCGCGGCGGGGTCTGGGTAGGTGTGGGCGTGGGGCCGGTCTGGCCGGCCTATCCCTATTATTACGGGCGGCGATATTACGTGCCGCCGCCCGTCTATTATGCGCCCCCGCCGGTCTATTACGCGCCGCCGCCACCGCCGGTATATTATGCGCCGCCTCCGCCGCCGGTGGTCTATGTGCCGCCCGCGCCGCCGCCGGCGGTCGATGCCCGGATCTGTTATGCCGGGCCGACGCATTGCTCGACGGGCGGGCCCTTGCAGCCGGGGGCGCCGTGTTCCTGCGCCACCTCGGATGGCGGGTGGGTTTCGGGCCGGGCTGGGCGGTGAGGTTGAGAGGGTGCCTTTGGTGCCCCTTTTGTGTTTTCGGGTGAAGCGTTGCCTGGCTCCGTGGCCTCGGACGGTCGCGGGATTGGGCCGCGCTAGCGAGTGAGGTTGAGGGGTGCCTTGTGGCATCCCTTTCTATTTGCAGGCCAAGCAGGTTTTCCTCGCAGGTGCTCGGAGGGCGGGGATTTGGGCCTGTCCAACGGGACAGAAAAGGCCCGTCGCGGTCTTGCCCGCTTTCAGTCGCGGGCCGCCCGTTCTGCGAAACTGCCGACGGCGGTGAGCGCCGGGCCGCACGCCGCCGATCTGTGTTCTGGCGGCGAGGCTGTCGTTTCGCGGTGCCAAGTGGGGTGGTCGCGAGCCAGGGCGGGCGGGGGGGCGCCGCCGTGGTGCCCCTTCCCTTTCGCCGACGGCGCGGGTTAGACGCGGCGGATGTTCCAGAAGAGCGGCGGGCCTTTCAGGACGCCGGTGATGGATTTCCGGTAGGCCGTCGGCTGGTAGTATTGGCCGGTCGGAATATAGGGCACCGTGTCGAAGGCGACGCGCTGCATCTCCTGGGTGGCCTTCTGCTGCGACGCGAGGTCGGGCGCTTCGAACCAGGCGTCGCGCAGTTCTTCCAGCCGGGGAATGTCGGGCCAGCCGAACCAGGCGGCCGAGCCATTGCCGCGAATGGCGTTATGGCCCGCGGGCGTCCAATGGTCGATGCCGGACCAGAAGGTGAAGAAGCAGGACCATCCGCCCTTCTCCAGGGGCTCCTTGCTCGCGCGGCGCTGCACGACGGTGCCCCAGTCGGTCGCGACATATTCGACATCGAAGCCCATGCGGCGGAAGACGTCGCCGCCCACCAGCGAGCAGGCATTGATGCTGGCGAGGTCGGTCGCGGCGAGGAGGACGAGCTTCTTGCCGAGGCCGCCCGCGGCTTTCAGTTCCTCGCGGGCCTGGTCGATATTCTCCTTGAAGCGGTCGAGCCCGTCGGTGCTGGCGAGCGGGGATTTGGGCGCGAAGAAGCCGGTGCGGGGGCCGATATAGGTCGGGTCATTGCCGATCACCGCCGTCATGAAGTCGATCTGCTTGAAGGCGGTGATGGCGGCGCGGCGGATGGCGGGGTTGTTGAAGGGCTCGGTCAGGTGATTGGGCCGGAAGGTGCCGATCAGGCCCATCGGGTCGGCGATATCGACCGTGACGTTGCGGTTGCGGGCGAGTGCGGGGAAGAGATCGGCCGTGGGCTGTTCCCACCAGTCGATCTCGCCCGATTGCACGGCGGCGGCGGCGGTCGCGGGGTCGGGGATGATGTGCCATTCGACGCGCTCGAAATGCGCGATCTTGGTGCCGGCGGTGTTGCGGGCGGGGCCGGCATCGGGCGCGGGCGTGTAATTCGGGTTGCGGGCCCAGATGGCCTTGGAGCCGGGGATCCAATCCTCCTTCACGAAGCGGAAGGGGCCGGAGCCGGTGGCGTCGGTGATCTGCTGGAAGGCGTCGGTTTTCGCGACGCGCTCGGGCATGATGTAGAGGCAGGGCGTCGTCACCTTGGCGAAGGCGTCGAGCATCATCGGGAAGGGCTTTTTCAGCCGGATCTCGAAGCGGAGATCGTCGAGGGCGCGCATCTCCTCCGTCTGGGTCGCGAGGCGCTGGCCGAAGGCGTCGCGCTTGCACCAGCGGGCGATGGAGGCGACGGCGTCGATCGCGCGGACGGGCTCGCCATCATGGAACTTCATGCCCGAGCGGAGGGTGAAGACCCAGCGCTTGCCGTCATCCTCGATGACATGGCCCGCGGCGGCCTGGGGATGGACCTTGTAGTCGTCATCGACGCCGTAGAGCTGGTCATAGACCATATAGGCGTGGTTGCGGGCGATATAGGCCGTCGTCCAGAAGGGATCGATGGTGGAGAGATTGGCCTGGGGGATGAATTTCACCACCCGCGCATTGGCCGGCTGGGCGAGTGCGGGTGCGGCGAGACCGGCCAGGCCGGCGGCAGCCCCCGTCATCAGGAAGTCGCGACGTAGCATCCCTGAAACCTCGTTATGTCGTGTGGTAGGGGATGCTAGGGCGGAACGGATCGGCGATGGAACAGAATTGCGCGGGCATGGCGGTCGCGCGGGAACGTCACGAGCCAAAGCCGCGCGGCCGGGCTAGAAGCCCCGGATGGAATACGCCGGGACCTATAACGAGACCCAAACGGGCAAGCGCAGCGCCGGTTGGCGGCAGGAAATCCGGGCGACGCTCGCCCTGGCCTGGCCGCTCGCGCTGACCAATCTTTCGCAGATGGCGCTCGTGCTCACGGACACGATCTATCTGGGCCATTTCTCCACCGATGCGCTGGCGGCCTCGACACTGGGCGCCAATCTCTATTGGGCGGCGCTGGCCCTGCCCTTCGGCATCACCTTCGGCGCGGCGGCGATGCTGGCGCAGGAGAAGGGACGCAAGACGCATCATCTGCGCGAGATGCGCCGCACGGTGCGGCAGGCGATCTGGGTGGTGATGCTCACCGCGCTGCCCATCCTTGCGCTGTTGTGGAACACGCGCTGGCTGCTGGAGGGGCTGGGCCAGGAGCCCGCGCTCGCGGCGCTGGCGCAGGATTACGTGCGGGTGCTGATGTGGGGGCTGCTGCCCTTCTTCGGCTTCGCCGTCTTGCGCGGCTTTCTGGCGGCGCTGGAGCGGCCGGGGCCGGCATTGTGGATCTCGCTGGCTGCCATCGCGCTCAATGCGGCGCTGGGGGCGGTGTTCATCTTCGGCGGGCTCGGCCTGCCGCCGATGGGGATCGTGGGCGCGGGGCTGGCGAGCGCGCTGTCGAATCTCGCGATGTTCGGCGGGCTCGCGGTGCTGATCGCGCGGGACAGGCGGCTTTCGCGCTATCGGCTGGCGGGGCGTTTCTGGCGCACCGATTGGCGGCGGATGGGCGAGATCCTGAAGCTGGGCCTGCCGGTCGCGGGGCAGATGTTGCTCGAGATCGCCATTTTCAGCGCGGCAGGCATCGCCATGGGCTGGATGGGCGCCACGGCCGTGGCGGCGCATGCCATCGCGCTGCAGATGGCGGCGGCCGCCTTCATGGTGCCGATGGGCGTGGGCCAGGCGGCGACCGCGCGGGTGGGCCTGGCCATGGGCGCGGGCGACCGGCGCGGGGCGGCCCGGGCCGGGTGGTGCGCCATCGGGATCGCGGCGGGGTTCATGGCGCTGTCGGCGCTGGCGCTGATTTTCTTTAACGAGCGCTTCGCCTGGGCCTTCCTGCGGGAGGACGATCCGGCGGCGATGGAGACGGCGGCGGTGGCCGCGGGGCTCGTCGTGATCGCGGGGCTGTTCCAGTTGGGCGACGGCGTGCAGGTGGCCGCGACCGGGGCGTTGCGCGGGATGAAGGATACGCGCGTGCCGATGCTGCTCGCGGCGCTGGGCTATTGGGCCATCGCCATGCCGGCGGGGCTGGCCCTGGCCTTCCCGGCCGGGCTCGGGCCGAGCGGGCTGTGGTGGGGGCTGGCCGGGGGGCTCGCTGTGGTCGCCTCGCTGATGACGCTGCGCTGGCACCGGCTCGCGCGGCGGGGCGGCTTGACGGCGCGGCGGCGGCTTGCGCCCATGCGGGCATGAGCACGACAGCTATCTGGAAGCGCCCGGCCACGCCCGAGGCGATCAACGAACGCGCGGCGGGGACGGCGATCGGCCATCTCGGCATCGAGGTGGTGGAGGTGGGGCCGGATTTCCTCCGCGCGCGCATGCCGGTGGATGAGCGGCATGTGCAGCCTTACGGGCTGCTGCATGGCGGGGTGAGCGTGGTGCTCTCCGAGACGCTGGGCAGCATGGCCTGCTACTTCACCCTGCCCGAGGGCCAGCATTGCGTGGGGCTGGAGGTGAATGCCAATCACATCGCGGGCGTGCGCCGGGGCGAGGTGGTGACGGCCGAATGCCGCCCGCTGCATACGGGGCGCAGCACGCAGGTCTGGCAGACGGAGATCCGCCGGGCGGATGGCAAGCTCGCCTGCGTCTCGCGCCTGACCTGCGCGGTGCTGGACGGGCGCTAGGGCGCGACGGCTGGGCGGCTAGAGCGTTAGAGGCTGCAATCTTCCCAGGCGAAATGCGCGCTCATGACGAGGAGCGCGTTGTAATAGTCCTGCGCATCCTCGATCAGCGGCAGGGCCCGGTGGCGGCCCTGGCCGTTCATGGCCGCGACCGCGAGGCAGGCTACGGCCTCGATCCCGGCGGGGGCGGCATAGGGGGCGATGCCGCCGTCCCGGAGGTCCGCCCAGGCGGGCATGCGGGGGAAGAATTCGGGCTCGAGCCAGAAGCTCGCCGCGGCGGCGACGCAGGGCTCCTTCGAGAGCCCGGCCCAGACCAGGTTCAGCGGGATGCGCACAGCATCGAAGGAGAAGCGGGGCGGACGGCCGGCGGCGATGCGCGGGCGGCCCACGCCGCGGGGCAGTTCCAGCCAGTCGGGCGGCAGGCTCCAGCGGCCGTAGCGGGCCTGGCGCATCACCGCGAGCCCGTCGGCGATGAGGCGTGACCAGGCTGGGTCGGGCAGCAGGACCGAGAGGTCGGCCAGGGCGGGCAGGATATAATAGGAGAGGTTGAGCACCAGCCGGTCGGGGTGGAGGAAGCCTTCGACACCCGGCAGGAGGAGTGTGTGGTCGGCGGCGGTAATGACGCAGCGGCGCAGGATGTCCTTCGCCATGGCGATGGCGCGGGCGGCATAGGCGGGCTGGCGCCAGCGGAGGGCGGCCTGTTGCAGCGCCCAGGCGGCGCAGAGATCGCCATCGGTCGCGTTGTTCAGGTCGGAGACGGGCGGAGTGTCGCCGAGGCGGTAGCGCCAGGCGAAGAGCGTGTCATCCGGGCGGCGAAGGGCGGTGGTCGAGAAGGCGAGGATGCGTTCGAAGGCCGCGCGGTCATCGAAGCGGACGGCCATCAGCAGGCCGAAGCCCTGGCCCTCGGAATGGGAGATGCCGCCATTGCCGGTGTCGATGATGCGGCCATCGGGCTTGAAATAGCGGGACTTGAAGCTCTCCCAATCCTTGCGAGCCATGGCCTGGGACATGGGACCACCACGGGGGGCGGGCGCGAGGGGCAGGTCCCGCGCCAGGAGCGGTGGGGCGAGGCAGCTCGCGGCCAGGGCGAGGAGCGTGCGGCGCTTCACCGAGCCATGCTCCGGCGGGAGTAAAGGGATGCGAAAGGCGCTTGCTCGAAAGGCGCGATGGAGGCGGATAGTGAGAACCTGTCGGGCACGGGTCTCGCGAAATGAGACGCTTTGGGACTGATTTCGGCATCGGCTTTCGCGCCTCGCTGACCGCCCTGGTCATGATGGCCCCGGTCATGATGGCCCCGGTCATGATGGTCTTGCCGGGCGGCGCCGGCGCCGAGCCGGTGGGGCTGCCGCTTTCGCCCCTCGCGGGGGTCGAGAAAATCGCCGCTCCCCTGCCCTTCCTGCGCGCGTTGAGCGGGCGTATCGCGATGGGCGAGAGCCCGGAGATGGTGCGGGGGCTGCTCGGGAAGTCGGGGCTCGAGGTTTCGGCGGTACAGAAGCTGCCCTCCGTGAGCGGAGCGCAGCTCGTGGTCGCCTGGCCGAAGGATGTGCCGGGCGAGGAGCCTTGCGCGCCCCGTGCCGCGCCGCTCGAATGCCCCTCCATCCGTGTGTTCTTCGCCCCCGACGGGCATGGGCGGATGCGGAGCCGGCGGATCGAGATTTTCGATACCATGAATGGCGGGGGGCAGGCCGGGATGAACGCCGGCATGTTGCGGGCGGCGCTGGAGGCGCGGCTGGGGCCGCCGGATGCGGTGCGCGAGACCGATGATCTGGCGCGCGGCGGGCCGAGGCGGCTTGTCACCCTGCTCTGGCGTGAGGAAGGGCGAGAGGCGCTGGAGGCCGTGATGGTCTTCGAGCGCGGGCCGGGCATCGGGACCGGGCCGGACAGCCAGCCGCTCGGCCTGGCCTTGCGGCTCAGCCTGGATACGCCGGACGAATGACGGGCAGCGGCTCATGACGTTTTCCCTCGGCGAGGCCCCGGCTTGATCTGGGGGGCCATCGCACCCTGGGAGAATGGCGCGCTGAATGGCGGGCCGGGGTTGATCTGCATCAAGCAGGCATCAATTTCTTCTCCGGAATGGCTTGCCGTATCGAGGCGTGAGGTGGCGGCAGGGGCGTGTTAGACAAGCGCGATGCCTCGCCAGACGACCGCCCCGACTCGCGCCGCTGATCCGCGCGGTGCCGCTTCTCGCGGCGGCGCTCCCCGCCGTGCCGGGCGGAAGGCGGCGGCGGGCGACTGGTTCCCGATGCCGGATATGACGCCGCAGGCGCTCAAGCGCGGCAAAGGCTTCTGGCGCTGGCTCAGGCTCGGGCTGCTGATGGGAATCTGGGGCACGCTGGGCCTCGCGCTCACGCTGCTCTTCTTCGTCTGGGACATGCCGGGGCCGGAGCAGGCGCTGGCGGCGACGCGGCGGCCCTCGGTGACGCTGGAGGCGGGCGATGGGCGGCTGCTGGCCACCTCGGGCGATCTCTACGGCGACACGGTGCGGCTGAAGGACCTGCCGGATTACGTGCCCAAGGCGCTGATGGCCATCGAGGACCGGCGCTTCCGGCAGCATTTCGGCATCGATCTCATGGGGCTGGCGCGGGCGGCCTGGGCCAATCTGACGGCCGGGCGCGTGGTGCAGGGCGGCTCCACGCTCACGCAGCAATTGGCGAAGAACCTGTTCCTGAGCCCGGAGCGGCATTTCAGGCGCAAGGTGCAGGAGGCGCTGCTGGCGCTCTGGCTGGAAAGCCGCTTCACCAAAGATCAGTTGATGGAGATCTATCTGAACCGCGTCTATCTCGGCGCGGGGACCTATGGAATCGACGCGGCGTCGCGCCTCTATTTCGGCGTGCCGGCGAAGCAGCTCTCGCTCTGGCAGGCGGCGATGCTGGCGGGGCTGCCCAAGGCCCCTTCCCGGCTCAATCCGCGCGTGGACCCGGATGCGGCGATGCGGCGGGCGCAGGAAGTGCTCGAGGCCATGGCCGATGCGGGGATGATCACCAGCCGCCAGGCGGTGGCCGAGGGGGAGCGCATGGCCTTCCCGCCCCGGCTCTCGCGCGATGCGGGCTGGTTCGCCGATTGGGTGCAGGACGGGCTGGCGGATAGCTTCCCCGGTTCAGGCGACCTGGTGCTGCGCACGACGCTCGACCTGCGGCTGCAGGCGATCGTGGAGCAGAAGCTGGAGGCGATGCTGGCCGGGCGCGGGGTGCGCGGCGATGTGCGGCAGGGCGCGGTTGTGGTGATGGAGGCGGCGACGGGGGCCGTGAAGGCCATGGCGGGCGGGCGGGACTACCGGACCAGCCAGTTCAACCGCGCGACCCAGGCGCGGCGGCAGCCGGGCTCCTCCTTCAAGCCGATCGTCTATCTGGGGGCGCTGGAACAGGGCGCGATGCCGGATGAGATGGTGGCCGATACGCCGCTGAGCATCAGGGGCTGGTCGCCGGGCAATGGGCATTGGCAGGCGCGCGGGCAGATCACGCTGGAGGAGGCGCTGGCCCATAGCGTGAATACGGCGGCCGTGCGCGTGTTGGCGCGCGCGGGGGGGCCGCGCGAGGTGGTGGCGCTGGCGCAGCGGCTGGGGCTGCCGGGGCCCTTCAAGCTCGACGGTTCCATCGCGCTCGGCACCTCGGAGGTGACGCTGCTCGACATGGTCACGGTCTATGCCGAGATCGCCAATGGCGGGATGAAGGTGGAGCCCTTCGGCATTGCGCGGGCGCGGAGCGATGGGCAGGTGCTGGCGGTGGCGAACCCGGAGCGCGAGCGCGTGGCGCCGGCCGACGATATGGCGGCGCTGCGGCGGATGATGGAGGCCGTGGTCAATCGCGGCACAGGCCGGGCGGCGGCGCTGCCGGGGCGCGTGGTGGCGGGCAAGACGGGCACGACGCAGGATTCGCGCGATGCCTGGTTCATCGGCTTCACGGGCGGGCTGGTGATGGGCGTGTGGCTCGGCAATGACGATGCGACGCCGATGAATGAGGTGAATGGCGGCACGCTGCCGGCGGTGCTGTTCCACGATATCCTGGCGACCTATCTCGGGGGAGAACGCGAGTGAGCGAGGCGGGCGAGGCCATGCTGGCGCTGGGCCGGCCGGTGGCCCATGCGATGAACAACGCCATGATGGTGCTGCTGATGAACCTGGAGGCCCTGGCGCGCGACCTGCCGCCGGAGACGCCGGGCGGGCGGCGGCTGGAACGGGCGATGCTGGGGGCGCAGCAGATGCGCGGGCTGATGGGCGGGCTGCTGGCCCTCGCCCGGGCGCCGGAAATCCGCGAGGAGGCCGGGGCCAAGGCGCTGGCGGAGATGCGGCCGCTGCTGGAACTGGCCATGGGCCGGGCGGGCGGCGTGGCGATCGAGGCGCCGCGCGGGGGAGCGATCCTCCGCCTCGCGCGGCCGGCGCTGGATCTCGCGCTGGTCGGGCTGGCGCGGCAGGCGGCGGGGCTGCCGAAGGAGGCGCGGCTGACGCTCTCCTTGGCGCCTGCCGAGGGCGGCGGGGCCTGGCTGGCGATGCATCCGGCGCCCGAGGGCGAGGCGCGGGCGGCTTTCGAGGCGCTGGGCGAGATGCGCGCCGAGGGCGACGGGCTCGCCCTGCGGCTCGGTTAGGGCGGCCTGCCCCCGCTCGGTCAACGGGCGCGGCTCGCCGGTTGCTGACCCGGCTCTCTTGGCCTGGTTCTCTGACTTGCTCGATGACGCCCGGTTCGGGGCTCCGGTTCGGGGCTCGGTGAGCAGGGCGGCTCTGCACGCTTGGTGAGCCCGGCTTGGCGGGCACGGGCATTGGCCGGGCCCGGTCAGCCGCGCGCCGTCTCGTAGGCCAGGGCGGCGGCGGCGAGATCCTCACCGGCCCAGCCGACGGATTTGAAGAGCGTGATCTCCTCGGCCGAAGTGCGGCCGGGATGGGTGCCGCGCGTCAGGGCGAAGAGATCGGCCACGACGTGCTCCTTGCCGATGGCGCCTTCGGCGATGGCCTGAACGACATCCCCCGCCTCGGCCAGGCCGCCGGCCATGGTATCGACTGTGACGGTGGCGCGGGCGAGCAGCGCGCCGTCGCTCTCGCGCATCGTGGGGCGGAAGGCGCCGATCAGGTCGATATGCGTGCCGGGCGAGACTTCGGCGCCCTTGATCAGCGGCGTGGTGGAGAGGGTGGCGGCGGTGACGATGTCGAAGCCCGCGGGGTTAAGCCGGTCGGTCGCGGTGACGGGCAGGCCATGGGCGCGAAGCTCGGCGGCGGCGGCCTCGGCGGCCTCCAGGCGGCGGGCCCAGAGGGTGATCTCGGCGAGGTCGAAGGCCTGGGCATAGGCCTCGGCGGCCGCGCGGGCCACCTTGCCGGCGCCGACCACCAGCAGGCGGCGGCTATCGGGCCGGGCGAGATAGCGCGCGGCGAGGACGGAGGCGGCGGCGGTGCGGCGGTCGGTCAATTCGCCGCCATGGAGCATGGCCAGCGGCTCGCCCGTCTCGCCATTCGAGAGGATATAGACCGCGTTGACGGCCGGGAGGCGCTTCACGGCATTGCCGGGGGCCACATGGACGATCTTCACGCCGGTATAGCGATGCGGCAGCCATGCTGGCATCAGGAGCAGCGAGCCCTGATCTGCCTCTTCCTGCGGCAGAGGATGGAAATGGCGCAGCGGCGCTTCGCAGCCCTCGCGGAAGACGGCTTCCAGCGCCTCGCCCAGTTTCGCCCAGGGCAAGGCGGCTTTGACCGCTTCGAGGTCCATCGTCAGCATCGCCGCGTCATCCTTTCATCAACCGGGCCGGGCGAAGGTTTGGCATCGCGAGGCCAGGGTGAAAAGGTGGCGGTGACGCCTGCGCTATGGCCCGGCATTTGCTTGGCCTTCCATTCATTCCACTGATCGGTCCATAACCAATCCGGATAGCTTGCCGATTTGTCGGCAAGGCTCCCCGGGGCCGGGCGGGCGACGCGGTATCAGCGGAATTCGTAGGAAAAGCCCCGCGTGAGGCACAGGAGCAGCGAACTGTATTTGCACTAACGGCAAAGGCCCTTTAACGGGGCCGTGTAGCCAGGAGATGGCTCCTCCGATTCAGGCGCATGGCCTAGGCGGAACCTTCTCCGGGCCAACCTCCGCCCCAAAGGCGGGGACCAGCGCCGGCAACGGGAGCCGGCGTTACAGGCCCGGCCTTTCTATGCCGGGTCGCATGCCGCTTGGCGGACATGCCGATACACACGGGGAGAGTAGAATGATGTCACTTCGGCAGTTCATGATGGGCGCGATCGGCGCGGTGGGCATTGCCCTGCCGGCCCTCGCGCAGACGCCGGCACCGGCCACGGGCAGCCCGACCTTCGACGCCGTCAAGGCGCGCGGGACCCTGGTTTGCGGCGTCAATACCGGCCTCGCCGGCTTCGCCCAGCCCGATAGCCGCGGCGAGTGGAAGGGTTTCGACGTGGATTTCTGCCGCGCCGTCGCGGTGGCCATGTTCAATGACCCGACCAAGGTTCGCTTCGTGCCGACCACGGCGCAGAGCCGCTTCACGGCGCTTCAGTCGGGCGAGGTGGACATCCTCTCGCGCAACACGACCTGGACGCTGTCGCGCGACACGAGCCTCGGCTTCGATTTCGGCGGCATCACCTTCTATGACGGCCAGGGCTTCATGGTGAAGGCGAGCAGCGGCGTGAAGTCGGCCAAGGAGCTGGATGGCGCGACGATCTGCGTGCAGCCGGGCACCACGACCGAGCAGAACCTGACCGACTGGGCCCGCTCGGCCAATATCAAGTTCACCCCGGTGGTGATCGAGCGTCTGGAAGAGCTGGTGAGCGCCTATGTCTCCGGCCGCTGCGACGCCTATACGACCGATACCTCGGGCCTGGCCGCGACGCGCTCCGCCCAGCCGAACCCCGCCGAGCATGTGATCCTGCCGGAGGTCATCTCCAAGGAGCCGCTGGGCCCGCTCGTGCGCCATGGCGACCAGCGCTGGGCCGACCTCGTCCGCTGGGTGCATTTCTCGATGGTGAGCGCCGAGGAATTCGGCATCACGAGCCAGAATGTCGACCAGGCCAAGGCCAGCGACAACCGCCCCGACGTGCAGCGCCTGCTGGGCCGCAATGGCGACCTGGGCCAGATGCTGGGCGTTTCCAACGACTGGGCGGCCAATATCATCAAGAAGGTCGGCAATTACGGTGAGGTCTTCGACCGCAACCTGACGCCCATCGGCCTGCAGCGCGGCCCGAACGCGCTCTGGACCAAGGGTGGCCTGCAATACGCGCCGCCGGCGCGCTGACGATATGGGACGGGCCTTCTTCCGGGGCCCGCCCCGATGACGGCCGCGGCGGCAACGGCGCGGCCCCAGAGACTGGTCAAACTTGGCACCGATACCCGAACCAAGACGACCGCCGGATAAGCACCACCCTTCGCACCAAGATTCGCCACATGATTTCAGGGGCTTCCGCCGATGTCTGACAGTACCGTCGATCCGCGCCTGCTACGTCCGCCGCCGAAGCGAAGCATGACATTGTCATGGCGGGACGAGCGGGTGCGCGCGATCTTCTGGCAGATCGTGATCGTGGGCGTCGTCGTGGCCATCGTCTGGTGGCTCGCGCGAAACACGGCGCATAACCTCGAGGTCCGCCGCATCGCGACCGGCTTCGGCTTCCTCAACCGCGAAGCGGGCCTGCCGATCGCCGAGCATGTGATCGACTACACGCCGGCCGATACCTATTCCCGCGCGCTGCTGATTGGCGTGCTGAACACCCTCAAGGTGGCCATCGTGGGCATCGTGCTCGCGACCATCCTGGGCACGCTCGTCGGCATCGCGCGCCTGTCGAAGAACTGGTTGCTGCGCAAGATCTCGGGCTTCTATGTGGAGATCATCCGCGACGTGCCTCTGCTGCTGCAGCTGCTGTTCTGGTACACGCTGCTCCAGGCGCTGCCGAACCCGCGCCAGGCGCTGAGCCCGGTTGCCGGCGTCTTCCTGACCAATCGCGGCCTCCGCCTACCCTTCATCGAATGGACGCAGACGCATTGGTGGGCGCTGCTCGCGATGGTCGTGGGCGTGATCGCCACCTGGACCTATGCCAAGGGCATGCGGCGCCGGCAGATGGCCGATGGCCAGCCGCGCCGGATCTGGCCCGCGGGGATCGGCTTCATCATCGGCCTGCCCCTGGTGGTCTGGGCGCTGGGCGGCGCGCCCTTCACGCCTGACGTCCCTGCCCTGCGCGGCTTCAACTTCGCCGGCGGCGTGACGCTGAGCCCCGAGTATTTCGCCCTGCTCGCCGGCCTCGTGACCTATACGGCCGCCTTCATCGCCGAGATCGTCCGCGCGGGCATTCTCGCGGTGCCGGGCGGGCAGTGGGAAGCGGCTCAGGCGCTGGGCCTGCGCCCGGGCGTGGTGCTGAAGCAGATCGTGCTGCCGCAGGCGCTGCGCGTGATCGTGCCGCCGATGACGAGCCAGTTCCTGAACCTGACCAAGAACTCCTCGCTCGCGGTCGCGATCGGCTATCAGGACATCGTCTCGATCGCCAATACGACGCTGAACCAGACGGGCCAGGCCATCGAGGGCATCGCGATCATCATGGCCGTCTATCTGACGATCAGCCTGTCGATCAGCCTCTTCATGAACTGGTACAACGCGCGCATCGCGCTCGTGGAACGCTGAGCGGAGAGAGGCGATGAGCGACACGACCCTCAATCACACGCCGACCGAGGCGCGCACCCCGCCCGCCATGGTTTCCGGGCCGCTGGCCTGGGCGCGGGCGAACCTCTTTGCCAACTGGCTTTCCACGGCCGTCACGCTGGCGCTGATCTACCTGATCATCCGCTTCGCGCTGAGCTTCGTGGACTGGGCCTTCATCAACGCGATCTGGCAGGTGCCGGTCACGAACGGGGTGGCGCAGACGCAGGAATGCCGGGCCATCAAGGGGATCGGGGCCTGCTGGGCCGTGGTCACCGAGAAGCACCGCTTCATCCTCTTCGGCACCTATCCCTATGAGGATCACTGGCGCCCCGCGCTGGTCTGCCTGCTCTTCATCGGGCTCTACATCGTCTCGGCGATGCGGCGCTTCTGGAGCGTGAAGATCCTGCTGCCGCTGTGGATCGTGACGCTGACGCTGATCGGCGTCCTGATGTGGGGCGACGTTTTCGGCCTTCAGTTCGTGCCGCAGGAGCGCTGGGGCGGGCTGCCGATCACGCTGATCCTTTCGACCTTCAGCCTCGCCTTCGCCTTCCCCCTCGCGATCCTGGTCGCGCTCGGGCGGCGGAGCACGAAGCTGCCGGCGATCAAGATCCTCTGCGTGCTCTATGTGGAGCTGATCCGCGGCGTGCCGCTGATCTCGCTGCTCTTCATGGCGAGCGTGATGTTCCCGCTCTTCCTCCCGGAAGGCATGAATATCGACAAGCTGCTGCGCGCGCTGCTCGCCATGACGCTCTTCGCGGGCGCCTATCTGGCCGAGGTGGTGCGCGGCGGCTTGCAGGCGCTGCCCAAGGGCCAGTATGAGGCGGCCGACGCGCTGGGCCTCGGCTATTGGCGCAAGACCGGTCTGATCATCCTGCCGCAGGCGCTGCGCCTCGTGATCCCGCCGCTGGTGAACACCTTCATCGGCTTCTTCAAGGACACGTCGCTGGTGCTGATCATCGGCATTTTCGACCTGCTCACGGCCGGCAAGACGGCGATCGTGGAACCCGCCTGGCAGGGTTTCGGCGTCGAAGTCTATATCGCCGTGGGCCTCATCTATCTCTGCTTCTGCTTCGCCATGTCGAAATACAGCCATGGGCTGGAAGCGAAGCTGAACCGTAATCGCCGCTGAACGACGGGAGACTTTACATCATGAGCGAGAGCATCGAAACCGAACTCCACGTCGCCTCGGCCCTGAAGAAGGACGCGCCGCCGGCGATCGTGCTGGATAAGGTCAACAAGTGGTACGGCGCCATGCATGTGCTGCGCGACGTGTCGCTGAGCGTGGCGCAGGGCGAGCGCGTGGTAGTCTGCGGGCCGTCCGGCTCGGGCAAGTCCACCATGATCCGCTGCATCAACCGCCTGGAGCAGCATCAGGAAGGCCGGATCATCGTCGATGACATCGAGCTGTCGGACGACCTGAAGTCGCTGGACGCCATCCGCCGCGAGGTCGGCATGGTGTTCCAGAGCTTCAACCTCTTCCCGCATCTGACCGTGCTCGAGAACTGCACGCTGGCGCCGATCTGGGTGCGCCGGATGCCGAAGAAGGAGGCCGAGGCCCTGGCGATGGAATACCTCGCCAAGGTCAAGATCCCCGAGCAGGCGAACAAGTATCCGGGCCAGCTCTCGGGCGGGCAGCAGCAGCGCGTCGCCATCGCGCGCGCGCTCTGCATGAAGCCCAAGATCATGCTCTTCGACGAGCCGACCTCGGCGCTCGACCCGGAGATGATCAAGGAGGTGCTCGACACCATGGTCAGCTTGGCCGAGACGGGCATGACCATGATCTGCGTGACGCATGAGATGGGCTTCGCCCGGACCGTTGCCGACCGCGTGGTCTTCATGGACCGGGGCGAGATCGTCGAGTCCGGGGCGCCGGAGGCTCTTTTCGCCAATCCGCGCACCGATCGCCTGAAGCTCTTCCTCTCGCAGATCCTCCGGGGTCACTGAGGAAAAAGGCCGGTCCGGGGCTACGGACCGGCCTTTTTTATTGGTGAGGCACCTCTCGCGGGCGGAAATCATTTGCCGGGCGGCGATTTCGCCGGCCTTGCGCTCAACCCTCCCCTGTCTGTAAGCGTTCGCCGCTGCGCCCCCCTCCACCAGGGGTATATTCTGCGAGGAAAACCCCCGGCCTTGAGCGCAACGGAACCCAACCCGACAGAGCAACCCTCCGCCGAGGGCGCACACGCGCCCACGGCGGCGCAGGCCGCGACCGCCCAGGCGGCGGCCGGCGGGGGGCATGGCGCGCCGAAGGCGCTGACCCCGGCCCTCATGCTGGGCGTGCTCGGCGTGGTCTATGGCGATATAGGCACGAGCCCGCTCTACGCGCTCAAGACCGCGGCGCTGCATTTCTCGGGCGACGGGCTCGAGGCCTGGGAAATTCTGGGGCTGCTGAGCCTGATCTTCTGGTCGCTCGTGGTCGTGGTGACGATCAAATACGTGCTGATCGTGATGCGGGCCGACAATCGCGGCGAAGGCGGCATCCTGGCGCTGATGGCACTGGCCATGCGCGTGACCAGTTCGGCCCGAGGGCGATGGACGGTGACGCTGCTGGGCATCGCCGGCGCCTGCCTCTTCTTCGGCGACGGCATCATCACGCCGGCCATTTCGGTGCTTTCGGCGGTGGAGGGGCTCAAGGTCATCTCGCCGGCTTTCGAGCATGCGGTGATCCCCATTTCGGTCGTGGTGCTGCTGGCGCTCTTCCTGGTGCAGTTCCGGGGCACGGAGCTGGTCGGCACGGTCTTCGGGCCGGTCTGCCTGGTCTTTTTCGCGACGATCGGCGTGCTGGGGCTGATCGAGGTGGTGCAGAACCCGATCGTGCTGAGCGCGCTCTCGCCGCACCACGCGGTCATGTTCTGCATCACCTATAAATGGGCCGCCTTCATCGCCTTCGGCTCGGTCGTGCTGGCCGTGACGGGCGCCGAGGCGCTCTATGCCGATATGGGGCATTTCGGGGCGCGGCCGATCCGCATCGTTTGGAACGCCTTCGTGCTGCCCTGCCTCGCGCTGAACTATTTCGGCCAGGGCGCCCTGCTGCTGGTGGACCGGGAGGCGCTGGAGAACCCCTTCTACCTGCTCGCGCCGGAATGGCTGCGGCTGCCGCTGGTGATCCTGGCGACGATGGCCACCATCATCGCGAGCCAGGCGATGATCTCGGGCGCCTATTCCATCGCGCGGCAATGCGTGCAGATGGGCTTCCTGCCCCGCCTCGTGGTGCGCCATACGAGCGATACCGAGGAGGGGCAGATCTATATGCCCCAGGTGAATTTCGCGCTGCTGGCGGGTGTGGTGGTGCTGATCCTGGCCTTCCATACCTCGGACAACCTCGCCGCCGCCTATGGCATCGCGGTGACGGGGACCTTTCTCTGCACCTCTTCCCTGGCAGGGCTCGTCTTCCGCCGGCAGTTCGGCTGGCCGCTGCTGGGCGTGGTCGCGCTCTTCCTGCCGCTCTTCCTGCTCGACGGTGCGTTCTTCCTCTCCAATGTGCTGAAGGTGCCCGATGGCGGCTGGGTGCCGCTGGTGCTGGGCGGGATTCTCTTCACCCAGATGACGACCTGGAAGCGCGGGCGGGACCTGCTTTTCGCCCGCTTCCGCCAGGACAGCCTGCCGCTGAAATCCTTCCTGGCGCGGCTGCCGCAGTCGCGCACCATCCGGGTGCCGGGCATCGCCGTGTTCATGACGGGCCAGGCGGATTACGTGCCGACGGCGCTGCTGCATAACCTCAAGCACAACAAGGTGCTGCACGAGCGCGTGCTCTTCGTGACGGTGCTGAACGAGGACGTGCCGCAGGCGCCGGTGCGGCGCGAGGTGAGCGAGCTGGCGCCCGGCATCTATCGCGTGATGCTGCGCTACGGCTTCCAGGAGAGCCCCAACATCCCGCGCGAGCTGGAGGCGCTGCGCGAGATGGGGGTGAATTTCGACGCCATGCAGGCGAGCTACTTCCTCGGCCGCGAGACGCTGGTGCAGGCGGCGGTGCCGAAAATGTCGAAGTGGCGGCAGGCGATCTTCATGGTCATGAGCCGCAATTCAGTGCCGGCGACGGAATTCTTCCGCATCCCCTCGGACCGGGTTGTGGAGCTGGGCGTGCGCGTCGCGATCTAGGGCCGCAGTTTAATACAGGGCTTCAACTGCTTGTTATGGCGTGGTTCGGCCATGTCTGAGCCATGGTGTCGCCACCATGCCGACCCGCTGGATGACATCGCCGCGCCGCGCTTCCTGGATACGCTGGGTCTTCGCCCTGCCGCTCCTGGCGCTCTGCGGATGCCAGTCGCTGCTGCAGGAAGGCACCGCCGACGCGGCGGGCGTGGGCGGCGCGGCGCTGGCCACCGCCGTGACGGATAATGGCGCGGTGGCGACCGGCATCGGCCTGGGCGTGCGCTCGGCGGCGCGGGCCGGGCTGAATTACGGCTTCCGCCGGGCGCAGCATGCCGAGCAAAGGGCCATCGCCACGGCGGCGGGGCCGCTCGCCATCGGGCAGATCGGGAGTTGGAAGGTGAGCCATGACGCGCCCATCCTCCCCGATGCCCAGGGCAAGGTGACGGTGGTGCGGGATATCGGGCTGGTGGACGTGCCCTGCCGCGAGATCGTCTTCTCGGTCGACGGGATGGACCGCCGGGGGCCGAAACCCTCCTATTTCACCGCGACCATCTGCCGGAACCAGGGCGGCTGGGGCTGGGCCAGCGCGGAGCCGGCGACGGAGCGCTGGGGCGCGCTGCAGTGAGGGCGCTGGCGCTGCTGGCCGCCGCGGCCGGGCTCGCGGGCTGCCAGGCGGCGGGCGGCATCGCGGGCGGTATCGCGGGCGTCACCACCGGCGCGGTCACGGCCAATCCGGCGGTGGGCTATGCCGTGGCGGCGGGCGTGGAGGCGGCCACGGATGCGGCGGTGAAATACGTCTCACGCAACATGCAGCGCGGCGAGCAGGACGCGATCAGCCAGACGGCGGGCACGCTGCCGCTGGGCGTGGCCGCCGATTGGAAGATCGAGCATGCCCTGCCCTTCGGCTATGGCGATGCCGAGGGCCGGGTGCGGCCGGTGCGGGAAATTCCGAACCCGCTGACGCCCTGCCGCGAGGTGGTGGTGACGGTGAAGGGCGCGCCGGAGCATTTCATCACCAGTATCTGCAAGGCGCGGGATGGCTGGCGCTGGGCGGCGGCGGAGCCGGCGGTCGCGCGTTGGGGCGCGCTGCAGTAAGTCAGAGCCCCGCGACGCGGGCCAGGGCGACGGCGGCGCAGCCTGCGACGACGGAAAGGCCGAAATTCTTGAACTGGCGCTGGGCGATGAAGGCGGCCGCCCCGCCGATCCAGCCGACGGTGCCCCAGGCGGCGAGCGTCGGCACCACATAGGCGACGAAGAGCGCGCCCGGCAGGTGGCGCAGCATGGCCTCCACGAAGGGCGGCGGGCGCGTGGCGCGGAGAATGGCATAGCCGCCCGCGCGGCAGGCGAAGGTGACCAGCGCCATGCAGAGAATGGCCAGGAGCGTCTGGGCGTCGAGGCTCATGGCCGGCGGCGCTCCTGCCAGGCGCCAAGAGCTGCGCCGCAGAGGGCGCCGAAAAGCAGTGGGAGGGGCGCAGGCAGGCCGAGCTTCGTCGCCACCAGGGCCAGGACCCCGGCGGTGATCCAGGGCAGCAACTCCTGCCGGGGGCCGCGCCAGAGGGGCACGAGCAGCGAGCAGAAGGAGGCGGCACCGGCGAAGAAGAGCCAATGGCCCGGCGGCAGGCGCACCGCCGCGCCGAAGACATGGCCGACGCCCGTGACCGCCACCCAGATCACCCAGCAGGACAGGCCGACGCCGAGGAGGAAGCCCGCATCGCGCCCCCCTGCCCGGTTCTCGGCCACCGCCAGGGCGAAGGAGTGGTCCACCATCAGGGCGAGCGAGCCCCAGAGCCGCCAGCCGCGCAGCCCGTTGAGCCAGAAGGCGAGCGCCGCCCCCATGGGCGCGAGGCGGATATTCACCACCAGCGCCGCGAAGGCGACGATCAGGACGGGCGCCGGATCGGCCCAGAGTTCCAGGGCGAGAAGCTGGGCGACACCGGCGAAGACCGTAGCGCTCATCAGCAGCGCCTCGAGCAGCGAGAGGCCCTTCGATTGGGCCGTGACGCCCGTGACCAGGGCAAAGGGAATGAGGCCGATCAGCAGGGGAAAGGTGATCACCACGCCGCGGCGGATACCGTGGCGGGTGAAGGTGATTTTCTGATCGCTCATGCGCCGCGGGCCGCGATCAGGCGCTCCTCGGCTTCTTCGCGGGAGAGATCGAGCGCGCGGCGGGCGGTTTCATGCTCGAAACCGGCGCGGCCCATGGCGGCCAGGAGTTTCTGGCGGGCCTGGGGCTCCATCTCCTCGACGGGCGTATCGCCGAAGGGGCCGGCGCGGCGGCGGCGGAGAAAGGCGATGGCGGCGTCCAGTTCCTCGCCGGGGGCGGCGTCGAGCGCGGGATCGACCAGGTCTCGCGCGACGCCCTTGGCGGCGAGATGGGCAGCGATGGCCTGGGAGGAGCGGCCGGCGCGGCGGAGGCGGCGGGCGCGGCTTTCGGCGAAGGCCTGGTCGTTGATGGCGCCCAATTCGGTCATGCGGGCGGCGACGGCATCGGCGGCGCGGCGGCCTTCGGCGCGGGCGCGGGCGATCTGCTCCTCGGCCATGCCCTCGTCGCGCGCGCGAAGCGCCCAGCGATCGACCCGGCGGCGGAGGACGGCGCGCAAGCCCGATTCGGTCGCGGCGAAGCGGGCGATATGCGCGAGGGCGGCTTCGCGCAGGCTGGTCTCGGTCGGCGCGGGGCCTGCGGGAATGGCGCGCCGGGCGGGGCGCTTGCTCTCGGACATCCTGGCCAGAGTGCCACAGCGGCGGGCGGCAGGCCATGGCGGTGCGGCATCGGCGGGGTTTGTTGGGGCGCCGCGTTAAGCCCTCTCGCCAAGCCGGATGGAATGCTGCAATCTGCTATTGCAGTAAAATTGGAGGAAGCCCCATGAACCCTGAAACCCGCCGCAAGCTCGAAGGCGTCTCGACCGCGACGCTCACCACCGTTCTGTTCAAGCGCGGTTTCCGCAACGTGTTTCTGGACGATGTGCGCCCCATCGCGCCGGGCAAGAACATGGTCGGGCCGGCCTATACGATGCGCACCATCCCGGCGCGCGAGGATCTGGACGGGCTCGAGGTGTTCAAGGACCCGACGCATCCGCAGCGCAAGGGCGTCGAGGAATGCCCCGAAGGCGCGGTCTTCGTGATCGACAGCCGGGGCGATGCCAAGGCGGCGAGCGCGGGCGGCATTCTCGTCTCGCGGCTCAAGGCGCGGGGCGTGGCCGGGATCGTGACCGATGGCGGCTTCCGCGACAGCCCCGAGATCGCGGGCTTCGGCTTCCCCGCCTATCAGAACCGACCGAGCGCGCCGACCAACCTGATCCGGCATCATTGCGTGGACCTGAACCTGCCTATCGCCTGCGGCGGGGTGGGCATCTTCCCCGGCGACATCATGGTGGGCGATGGCGAGGGGGTGGTCTGCATTCCCGCGCATATCGCGGATTCCGTGGCCGAGGAGGCTTTCGAGCAGACGGTCTACGAGGATTTCGTGATGGAGCGGGTGCAGGCGGGGCACACGATCCGCGGGCTCTATCCGATGACGGATGAGAGCAACAAGCCGATCTTCGAGGCCTGGCGCAAGCAGCACGGGCGCTGAGGCGATCGGTCCGGCTCCGCCACGGGGCCGGATGCAGGTAGAAGGGCGGCGCACCGCAGCCGATGGGATTCGCCATGCGCCGCCTGATGACCGCCCTCGCCTTTCTCGCCATCGCCGCGCCGGTTGCGGCCCGCGCGCAGGATGCGGCGGCGGGGGAGCGGGTGTTCCGGCAGCAATGCGGCGCCTGCCACCGCTTCGACCGCAATGGCGTGGGGCCGGAGTTGGGCGACCTCTTCGGCCGGCCGGCGGGGAGCGTCGAGGGGTTCCGTTATTCCAGCGCGATGAAGGGCTCGGGCCTGGTGTGGGAGCAGGAGACGCTGGCCGATTTCCTGCGCGGTCCGCGCGCGAAGGTGCCGGGGACGTCCATGCCCTATGTTGGGCTGCGGGATGAGAGCCGGCTGGGGGATTTGCTAGCCTATCTGCGGGCGAGCGGGAAGCCTCGCCCTTGATGGGCTATTGAGGGCGGCCAGCTGGAAGGCTATCGTTCTAGGAACGTTATTACGCAAAGGCCGGCTACCTTTACGACGGGTAACCGGGGAGTTGATATCAGAGCGGAACGCTTCGTCACGATCGCGTTATACGGCCTGGACCCGAGCTTGGCCGGACGTTAAGGGCCGCGGAAAATCCGCCGACGCGTTCCAGAGGGCGCGAGTCGAGAGAAGGCAGCAAAGGCCTCGGATTGCGGATCACGGCGAGGATGAATACCCTGCGCGACCTTTCTGGAGACCAGAGACAGTCATGAGCAATCAGCCGCAACCCGTTACCTTCCGGGCAGTGAACAAGACAGTTATCAAGGCCAGCGGGGCCAGTTCGGCGGCGCTTGCGGAAGACCAGAAGCTCGGCGTCGGTGCGGGCGATATCGTGACCGGTGGCAAGTCCACCCGCGAAAAGGATTACTGGGTGGTTGAGGGCGCGCTGCTCAATGGCAAGCCGCTACCCGGCCATTTGAAGTTCCTTTTCCGGCCGCACTGGCAGGAAGTGAACGAGGCCCCGGCGGTAGAGCCCGTGGTGGCGAGCGCGACGGAGCCAGCGGCGGTGAAGGCGCCCGTCGAGGAGAAGGTGGAGGACGCTTCGGCTAAGACGAGCGACGACGAGAAGGTCGCGCAGATCAAGGCGCTGCTGGCCGAGGGCAAGTCCGTCTCCTTCATCGCGCGGACGGTGCGCGTCGGCCGCTCGACGGTGAAGCGCGTTCAGGAGAGCGCGGCGGGCTGAGGAAGGTGGGCGGCGGCAGCGCCGCCCTTTTCCGTTACTGCGAATGAGCTGCGCTTGGCCTGCCCTGACGCACTGCGCGGGGCTTTATCGGGCGAAGTTGCGCCCTGTTTTTACCGAATGCAGTGGAGCCGCGCTCTTCAGGTGCCGCTCGGAGAGGACGTGACCGGCTCGGGCCGCTGGAGCGGCTTGAAACGAGTAAGGCGATAACTGTCTTCAGGCAGGGGCTGGATCAACGGAACAAGTCTTCTTGGCGTAAAATCAGCCATGCCATTCGGCTCTATGGTGAAGCATAGCGTACGGCGGACCAAACTTACTCCGAGCAGGAAGTTCACCGACCTCGAAGGTCCACAATAGATCGGCGCATTGTCTTTTCTACGCGCCGTGCTGGCGAAGAAAAGCGAACCAACGTCGATCTGTATTTCCTCAAGGCCGAGGGGAGCCCCAACTCTTATCGTTTCGGTAAACAAAACGGCTGGATACCCTTCGTCGCCTGCCTGTATTGGCCGCCCGCCACAGGCCGCGAGCAGGAGCGGCAACAACAAGCCCAGAAACCTCGCCCTCATGTCCGTTGCCCCGCTGTCTTGGATGGTTCTCGGTCTGTAGTGGAGGGCTTGGTCATAAGCCGCCCGGGCCGATAGCTGTTGGGAGGGAGCGTGCGGGTATATGAGAATCCTGGAGCTTGCGGTGAGATGGTGATGTCGTCACCTTGGAGGGTGAAACACCGGGGCACGTCGACATAGGCCTCGAAGCTCTGCATCCACATCTTGCCGCAGTATAGTAGGGAGCCGTCCGGCAATTTGCTATCGGCGAAGAATATAGAACCGGCCCGGATATCGATATCGCCAGCGACCTTCGCCTCCAGCCTTACCGTCTCGTTGAATATGACAGCTGGATATCCATCAGCACCCGGCCTAATCAGTGTTGTGGACGTCGCGCAGCTAGAGAGGGCCATGACGACTGCCACTAAAGGGACCGCAAGCTTCATTCTATGCTTCACATGGCCAATCATTTCGATTGAGCCATGCTCGCACATAAAGTCATTTTTGAATCATGAAGGAAAGTTCAGGCGTCTGGAGCGAGGCTACTCCTTTAGCCGAAGCCGCGCTTCAGTCGCCAGTTTGTCCGCGCGTTCGTTCATGACGTCGCCGGCATGGCCGCGGACCCAGCGCCACTCGATCTCGTGCGGCTTGGCCGCGGCGAGGAGGCGCTGCCAGAGGGCGTAATTCGCCACCGGGTCCTTCGCGGAATTCTTCCAGTTGTTGCGGACCCAGCCATGGACCCAGCGGGTGATGCCGTTGCGGACGTATTCGCTATCGGTATGCAGCACCACGCGGCAGGGCTTCTTCAGGGCCTCGAGCGCCTCGGCGGCGGCGGTGAGTTCCATGCGGTTATTGGTCGTCTCCGGGTCGCCGCCGGTGAGTTCCTTCTCCACCTCGCCGTAGCGCAGGATGGCAGCCCAGCCGCCGGGGCCGGGATTGGGCTTGCAGCCGCCATCGGTCCAGATTTCCACGAGGCGGGCGGCGGGGCCGGCGGCGCCGTGGGTCTCGGTGACTTCTTCAGACGCCATAGGCGCCGGGCCCCTTGGCATTGGCGTGGAAGCGCAGGCGGCGGAGGTATTCCAGCGGGTCCTTGCGGGTGACCATCGCGCCGGCGGGCGTATGGGTCCAGTCATAGAGGCGGGTGAGCAGGAAGCGCATCGCCGAGCCGCGGCAGAGGACGGGCAGTGCGGCGAGCTCCGCCTCGGACATGGGGCGGACGGCCTGGTAAGCGCGGATCATGGCGCGCGCCTTGGTCACGTTGAAGGACCAGTCGGGCTCGAAGCACCAGGCGTTGAGGCAGATGGCCAGGTCATAGGCCAGGTAGTCGGTGCAGGCGAAGTAGAAGTCGATCAGGCCCGAAACATGGGGCTGGCCGTTTGCGCCCTCGAGGAAGAAGACGTTGTCGGGGAAGAGATCGGCGTGGATCTGGCCGCGCGGCAGGTCAGCGGGCCATTCGGCGAGGATGCCGGCCAGCGCCGCGTCGAGTTCCGCGATCAGGCCGGGCTGCACGCTGTCGCCGCCCTCGCGGCAGCGATCGAGCAGTGGTGCCCAGCTCTGGGGGCCGAGGCTGTTGGGGCGTTCCTCGGTGAAGCCCTGGCCCGCGAGGTGGAGCTTGGCCAGCGCGTCGCCCAGCGGTGCGCAATGCTCCGGGCGGATGCGGCGGGGCCAGACGCCCTGCAGGAAGGTGCAGATGGCCGCCGGGCGGCCGGCCAGCTCGCGCAGCGCCTCGCCATCGCGGCCCGGCACGGGTAGCGGGCAGGACAGGCCCTGGCTGGCCAGATGGCGCATCAGGCCGAGGAACCAGGGCAGCTCCTTCGGGTTCACCCGCTTCTCGTAGAGGGTGAGGACGAAATCGGCCGTCGTGGTCTTCAGCGCGTAATTCGAATTCTCGACGCCTTCGGCGATGCCGCGGAAGGCGATGAGGTCGCCCTGGTCGTATTCGGCGAGGAAGGCGCGCAGCGCCTCGTCCGTCACCTCGGTATAGACGGCCATGCTATTGGGCGGCCTGGAGGGCGGGCGGCAGTTTGAACACGACATGCTCCTCGGCGACCGTCACGGTTTCGACCGTGACGGTGAATCGGTCGCGGAAGCGGGCGACCACTTCCTCGACCAGGACTTCCGGCGCGCTGGCGCCGGCGGTGACGGCGATGGTGCTAAGGCCATCGGCGATGCTGGGGTCGATCTCGGCGCCGCGCTGGACCATGAGGGCGCGCGGGCAGCCGGCCCGGGCCGCGACCTCGCGGAGGCGGACGGAATTGGAGGAATTGGGCGCGCCGACCACGATGGTGAGTTCGGCCCGGGAGGCGACTTCCTTCACCGCCGCCTGGCGGTTGGTGGTCGCGTAGCAGATGTCTTCCTTGGCCGGGACCGCCATGTCGGGGAAGCGGCGGCGGAGGACGGAGACGATCTCGGCCGTATCGTCGACCGAGAGGGTAGTCTGGGTGGTGAAGGCGAGCGGGACGCCCTCGGGCGGCTGGACCGATTCGGCCTGGGCCACGTCCTCCACCAGCGTCACCGAGCCGGGCGGGAGCTGGCCCATGGTGCCGATGACCTCGGGGTGGCCGGCATGGCCGATGAGGATCAGGTGCTTGCCCTGGGCATGGCTGCGCTCGGCGCCGCGATGGACCTTGGAGACCAGCGGGCAGGTCGCGTCCAGGTAGATCATCTCGCGGCGCTGGGCCTCGGCGGGCACGGATTTGGGCACGCCATGGGCCGAGAAGACCACGGGGCGATCGTCCGGCACCTCTTCCAGCTCTTCGACGAAGACGGCGCCCTGGGCGCGAAGGGTCTCCACCACGAAGCGGTTATGCACGATCTCGTGCCGGACATAGACGGGCGCCCCGAATCGGCGCAGGGCTTCCTCCACGATCTTGATCGCGCGATCCACCCCGGCGCAGAAGCCACGGGGGCCGGCGAGCAGGATTGTCAGGGCTGGCTTTGCGTCGGGCATCGGCCTGTGCGAGTGAAAGAGGCTGAAAGGGACCGTCGCCCGGATGGGGGACGGCCTTGGCGGCGGCACACTACCGGCGGAGCGCCGGAGGTTGAAGGGATGATCGGCATATGGTGAAGCGCTTGGCGATCGCCAGCATGGCAATGGGGTTGGTTGGCTTGGCCGCTTGCGGCGGCCAGGGGGCGAACCCCGTGACCACGGCGCCCTGCCCGCGGATCGGGATTATCTCTGATGCGGCGGATCTGACGCGGTTCAGCGGCGGCTCGCGCGATCTGGCGGCGATGCAGCTCGATGCGAAGATCACCGGTTTCAACGCGAAATGCGACTTCGCCGAGCGCGGCAAGGCGCTGGACGTGTCGCTGACGATCAATATCCAGGCCGAGCGCGGGCCCGCCTTCCAGGGCCGGGTAGCGGAACTGCCCTATCTGATCGCGGTGGTGGACCCGGCTGGGAACCGCGTGATGGCGCGGGAAGCCTATGTGATCCGGGCGAATTTCGAGCCGAACGTGCCCCGGACCCAAGTGGGGACCGAGGAGGTGAGCATCCGCATTCCGGGCATTCCGCCGGAAGCGGCGCAGAAGTCGGTGCTGATCGGCTTCCAGCTCACGCCGGACGAGCTGGCGCTCAACCGGCAGCGTGGGCCGCGCTGAGGCTTGAGGCGGGCCACGCTTGGGCGCGGTGCCGCCGGCCATCAGGCGGAGTAGCGCCTGCGGGGGGTTGGGATTGGGGGCCGTTTGTGGCCCCCTTCCCTTTTGGGCCCTGCGGGCTCAGCCGAAGAGGTGGTGTTCGGTGCCGGTCGTCGAGGTTTCGGTCACCGAGGTGACGGCCAGGGCAGCGGCACCACCACGGGCGACGACCTGGAAGGCGACGTCTTCGTATAGGGCCAGGCCCTGAGGGTCGCGCACCACCAGCCGCACCACGAGGCGGTCCCCGATATCGTCCTGCTGCGGCGTTCCGCTGACGGTATCGGTGCGGGGATCGTAGGTGAGCCAGTCGAAATCGCCCGATACCGAGACGACGGTCCCATCGTCATCCACCGAGAGTTCACCGCCTTCCGGGTCCCGGAAGTAATAGTTGATGTCGTCGACGATATCGAGATTCGAGAAATAGTTGTCGTCCAGCACGTAATGCGTGCCGACGACGAAATTGAAGTCGGGAAAGGGGTGCACCACGACGGGCGCTTCGTTCACGTCGCGGACGTTGATCGTGAGATCCTGCGAATAGGAGAGCCCGCCCTGATCCGTCGCGGTGACGCCGATGGTGACCGTCGGCGTCGCCTCGTAATCGAGGGAGGCATTGGGCGCGAGGCTCAGCACGCCGTTCTTGACGACGAAGCGGTCGTCATCGACGGCGAAGGTGAAGCGGTCGCCAACATCCGGATCGGTCACGGTCAGACGGCCGATGGTCGCACCCCCGACATTCTCGCTCACCGTATTGGTGGTGAGGCCGATCGCCGTCGGCGCGTGATTGGTCTGCAAGGGATGGAGGGTGAAGACCTGGGAGGTAGCCAGCCCGTCCTGATCGACGGCGGCAATGCGCAGGTCGATATCGGCGGTGCCGGAGAGGGAGACGCCGTCCTTCAGCTTCAGGACGCCATCGACCACCTCGAAATTGCCGTTGCCAAGACGGTAGCTGATCGTGTCGCCGGTATCGGGATCGGTCGCCGAGAGGTGGCCGACCACGGCACCGGGGGTATTGGCGGCGAAGGTGAGGTTGTCGAGGCTCGGCGCGGAGGGCTTCTCGTTCACGTCCTGCACCAGCAGGGTGAACTTCTCGCTATAGGAGAGGCCGCCGCTATCGGTGGAGGTGACGGTGAGGACCAGGCTATCCTCCGCCTCGTGGTCGAGGGAGATGCCGGCCTTCAGCTTGAGCTGGTTGCCCACCACCTCGAAGCGGTCGTCGGAGACGGTATAGGTGGCGGTGTCGCCCTTGTCGGGGTCGACGGTCGAGAGGGTGCCGATGATGGCGCCGGCCTTGTTCTCCGCCACCTTGTTGCCGGTGAGGCCGATATCCGTCGGCGCCTCGTCGCGGTCGATGACGTTGAGGGTCAGGACCTCGCGATAGGAGGCGCCGGCGCGGTCGGTGACGGTCACGGCAATATGGACGATGGGCGTGCGCTCGAAATCCAGCGAGACGCCGTCCTTCAGCTTGAGCAGGTTGTTCACCAGTTCGAAGCGGCTGTCGGTGATGCTGTAGGTGAAGCGCTCGTTGGCGTCCTGGTCGGTCGCGGTCAGGCGGCCGATATTGGCGCCGGCCTTGTTCTCGTAGACGCGGTTGCCGGAGATGGCGATATCGGTCGGCGCCTCATTGGCATTGACGATGGCGAGGGTGAAATCCTCGGCATAGGCATTGCCGGTGCTGTCGGTGACGGTGATCGTCAGGTCGACAGAGGGGGTGGTCTCGTAATCGAAGGGATTGCCGGATTTGAGCCAGAGCTTGTTGCCGATCACCTCGAACCGGTCATCGGAGACCGTATAGGTCGGGGTGTCGCCACGGTCGCGGTCGGTCCAGCCCAGGGTGCCGACGAGCACGCCGGATTTGTTCTCGCCGATCCGGGTGCTGGACAGGCGAATGTCGATGGGCGCGCTCATGCGGTATTGGCTTCCGGGAGGGGGTTTTTACCCTCCCGATCTAGCACGCGGTCGTTGCTTGGTCAAAATATCGAGACCGGAATAAGGCGGGGGCCCGGAGGCACCTGCCCGCTTCACCCGAAGGCGGAATCGGCGGCCGCGGACGTGCCGGGCACGATGGTGATCGTGATGTCCTGGTAGGTGAATTTGCCGTGCTGGTCGTCGGCGACGATGCGGACGGTGACGAAGTCGCCCACATGCTCCGTGCCCGGCGTGGCGGTGAGGACGTGGGTGACGGCGTCGTATTTGATCCACTCGAAGGCGCCATCGGAGGCGGACATCAGCGTGCCGGTATAGGCCAGCGTGTCGCCGTCGGGATCGGTGAAATAGGGGGTGCCGCTGGTGGGCGTGGCGAAATTGTCCAGATCGACGGCATAGGTGCGGCCGGCGGCGAGGAAGGCATCGGGGATGTCGCGGGCCACGACAGGCGCCTCGTTCACATCGGCGACGGTGATGCTGAGGTTCTGGGTATAGTGCAACCCGCCATTGTCGGTGGCCGTGACCGCCAGGGTGATGGTCGGCGTCGCCTCATGGTCGAGCGACGTGCCGGGGGCGAGGCGCAGCAGGTTGTTGGCCAGGACGAAGCGGTCATCGTCGATGGAATAGGTGAAGGTGTCGCCGGCATCGGGGTCGATGGCGGTGAGGCGGCCGATATTGGCGCCGTCGAGGTTCTCCTTCACCGTCGCATTGCTGAGGGTGATGCCGGTCGGCGCGTGATTGGGCTGCTCGGCATGCAGGGTGAAGCTCTGGCTGACCGAGAGATTGCCCTGGTCGGTCGAGATGATGGTCAGCGTCACGTCGTCGGAACTGGTGAGGCTGACATCGTCCTTCAGCTTGAGGACGCCGTTCACGATCTCGAATTTGGAGCCCGCGCTGCCGCCGAGGCGATAGGTGAAGCTGTTGCCGCTATCGGGGTCGATGGTGCGCAGGCGGCCGATTTCGTCGCCGGCCTGGTTCAGGGCGAAACTGTCGTTGCTGAGCGTGATGCCGGTGGGGCGCTCGTTCACGTCCTGCACGAGGATGGCCATGCGCTCGCTATAGGTGAGGCCGGCGCTGTCGGTGACCGTGACGGTCACGACCAGGCGATCCTCCGCCTCATGGTCGAGGGCGATGCCCTCCTTCAGCTTGAGCTTGTTGCCTACCACCTCGAAGCGATCATCGGAGACGGTATAGCGGGCGGTGTCGCCTCGGTCGGGGTCGACGGCCGCGAGAGTGCCGACGAGGCCGCCGGGGTTGTTCTCGTTGATGCGGTTGTTGGAAAGGCGGAGGTCGGTGGGTGCCTCGGCGACGTCCTGCACCTCGATGGTCAGAACCTCACGGTAGCTGGCGCCGCCGCGATCGGTGACGGTGACGGCGAGATTGACGGTGGGGGTGCGCTCGAAATCGAGGGACACGCCGTCCTTCAGCTTGAGGAGGTTGTTCACCAGTTCGAAGCGCTCGTCGGTGACGCTGTAGGTGAAGCGCTCGTTCGCATCCTGGTCGGTCGCGGTCAGGCGGCCGATGGCGGCCCCGGCCTTGTTCTCGGCGACGCGATTGCCCGAGAGGGCGATGTCGGTGGGCGCTTCGTTGGCATTGACGATGCCGAGGGTGAAATCCTCGGAATAGGTGTTCCCGGTGCTGTCCTTGACCGTGATGGTCAGGTCGACCGAGGTGGTCGTCTCATAGTCGAAGGCATTGCCGGCCTTGAGCCAGAGCTTGTTGCCCAGGACCTCGAAACGGTCGTCCGAGACCGTATAGGTCGGGGTGTCGCCCCGGTCCTTGTCGGTCCAGGCGAGGGAGCCGACCAGGATATTCGACTTGTTCTCGCCGATGCGGGTGCTGGAGAGGCGGATATCGGTGGGGGCGGCCATGCTCGGTGCCTTTTGGGGGTTACGGAGCCGATATGAACAGATGTTTATTTTTGTGTCAAAACGTAAACATCACTGACTTTTGAGCCGGGGCGCATGGGCTCTTGCTCCCTGGGCACCCTTTCGGGCATACGCTGCGCCACCCGCAGATTCCGCGCGGGAGAGAGAGTCCCGGTCAGCCGGGGCTCCGCCGAAGGCGCAACCGGCCCCCGGAAACGCTCAGGCCCATGAACCGCGCGGTGGAGGGGCCTCTGGAAAGCCCGGGGGATCGTTCGCGATCCATCGGCACCGACGGAGTAAGGCGTTTGCCCGGCGACCAGCCGAACGGGCGCGCTGAATCTCTCAGGTCATCAGACAGAGGGGGGCCACGAACCCAACCCACCGCCCGTGAGGGCGGATTGGAGGCTGCGTGGCCGATTCTGCGTCCGAAACCCTGCTCGAAACCCCGCTCGTCGATCTGCATCGCGAGCTTGGCGGCAAGATGGTGCCCTTCGCGGGCTATCTCATGCCCGTCCAGTACACCGCCGGCATCATGGCCGAGCATCTGGGGACCCGTGCGGGGGCGGCGCTCTTCGACGTCTCGCATATGGGCCAGGCCGAGCTGGTGGGCGAAGGTGCCGCCGATGCGCTGGAGCGCGTGACGCCGGGCGATATCCGCATCCTCAAGCCGGGCAAGCAGAAATACGCCCTGCTGACGACCGACGAGGGCGGCATCCAGGACGATTTCATGGTCGCCAACCTGGGCGACCGGCTGTTCATCGTGGCCAATGCCAGCCGCAAGGGCCTCGATTTCGACCGTATCGCCAGCGTGTTGCCCCAGGGGCTGCGCCTGCGCCGCCGCGAAGATTGGGCGCTGCTGGCCTTCCAGGGCCCGAAGGCCGTCGAACTGCTCGCGACGCTCTGCCCCGATGTGAGCGCCATGGGGTTCATGGGCATCATCGAGACGACGCTCGCGGGCGTGCCGGCCATCATCTCGCGCTCGGGCTATTCGGGCGAGGATGGCGTGGAAATCTCCATCCCGGATGCGGCGGCCGAGAAGGTCGCCCGCGCGCTGCTGGCCCTGCCCGGCGCCATTCCGGCCGGCCTCGGCGCGCGCGACAGCCTGCGCCTCGAGGCGGGCCTCTGCCTCTATGGCAATGACATCGACGAGACGACGAGCCCGGTGGAAGCCAATCTGGTCTGGACCATCGGCAAGCGCCGCCGGACCGAATGGAACTTCCCCGGCGCCGATCGCGTGCGCTCGGAGCTCGACAATGGCGTGAAGCGCCTGCGCGTCGGCATCCAGCCGGAAGGCCGTCAGCCGGCCCGCGCGCATACCACCGTCCATGCCGCCGATGGCGCGCAGATCGGCGAGATCACTTCGGGCGGCTTCGGCCCCTCGGTCAATGGCCCGGTCGCGATGGGTTACGTCGCCCGCGAGCATGCCGCCGATGGCACGCCCCTGACCCTCATGGTGCGTGGGAAGCCGCTGGCCGCCCGCGTCGCCCCCATGCCTTTCCATCCCCACCGCTACGTGCGCTGAACCAGGAAGCCCTCCCATGGCCCAGATGAAGTTTTCCAAGGATCACGAATGGGTTCGCCTCGAAGGCGACGTTGCGACCGTCGGCATCACCGACCATGCGCAGACGGCGCTGGGCGACGTGGTGTTCGTCGACCTCCCCGAGGTCGGCCGCACGGTCGAGACCAATGAGTCCTGCGCGGTGGTCGAGAGCGTGAAGGCGGCGTCGGACGTCTATGCCCCCGTGGCCGGCACCATCACCGAGGTGAACGAGGCGCTGGGCTCCAACCCCGGCGCGATCAATGCCGACCCGACGGGCGAAGGCTGGTTCTTCAAGATGACGCTGGCCGATGCCGGCGAGCTGGACGGGCTGATGGACGAGGCCGCCTATCTGGCCTTCGTGGAGGAGAACGCGTGAGCCACGCTTCCGAACTCCTGGCGCTCGAGGATCACGGCGCTTTCGCGGGGCGGCATATCGGCCCCTCCGAGAGCGAGATCCAGGCCATGCTGAAGGTGCTGGGCTTCGAGAGCCTGGACGCCATGGCGGCCCAGACCGTGCCGGCGGCCATCGCCGGGATGGACCTCTCCACCCTGCCCCCCTCGGCCACCGAGGCCGAGGCCATCGCCGAGCTGCGCGGCCTGTCGGAGATGAACCAGCGCAAGCGCTCGCTCATCGGCCTGGGCTATTACGGCACCTTCACGCCGCCGGTGATTCTCCGCAACGTGCTGGAGAATCCGGGCTGGTACACGGCCTATACGCCCTATCAGGCCGAGATCGCGCAGGGCCGTCTGGAAGCCCTGGTGAACTTCCAGACCATGATCTGCGACCTCACGGGTCTGCCGGTGGCGAATGCCTCGCTGCTCGACGAGGCGACGGCGGCGGCGGAAGCCATGGCCATCGCCTATGCCTCGCAGCGGAACAAGCCGAAGCGCATCTTGGTCTCGGCCGATGTGCTGCCGCAGACCATCGCCGTGGTGCAGACCCGCGCCGAGCCGCTGGGCATCGAGGTGAAGGTTCTGCCCTTCGCCGAGCTGGAAGCGGCGGTGGCGGGCGAAGGCGGTTTCGCCGTGCTCGCGCAATATCCGGGTGCGGATGGCGAAGTGCGCGACATCGCGCCGCTCATCTCGGCCGCGCAGAAGGCAGGCGCGCTTTCCATCATTGCCGCCGACCTGCTGGCGCTGACGCTCATCACCCCGCCGGGCGAAATGGGTGCGGATGTCGTCATCGGTTCCTCGCAGCGCTTCGGCGTGCCGATGGGCTATGGCGGGCCGCATGCGGCCTTCATGGCCGTCAAGGACGGGCTGAAGCGCCTGATGCCGGGCCGCCTGGTCGGCGTCTCGGTGGATGCGGCCGGGGCGCCCGCGATGCGCCTCGCGCTGCAGACGCGCGAGCAGCATATCCGCCGCGAGAAGGCCACCTCGAACATCTGCACCGCGCAGGTGCTGCTGGCCGTGATGGCGAGCATGTATGCGGTGTGGCATGGCCCCGAGGGGCTGAAGCGCATCGCCCGCCGCGTGAACCTCCAGGCCCGCCTGCTGGCGGGCGCGGCGGTGAAGGCGCGCCTCACGCTGCGGCATGAGCAGTTCTTCGACACGCTGGCCATCGAGGCCGGTGCGCGCGCCGATGCGATCATGGCGGCAGCCCTCGAAGCGGGCTTCAACTTCCGCCGCATCGACGCGACGGGCATCGGCATCTCGCTCGACGAGACCGTGAGCCGCGAGGAGCTACTGGTGCTGGCCGGCATCCTGGCCGGTGGCGCCGCGCCCGCGATCGAGAGCCTGACGGCGGCCGGCGGCCTGCCCGAGAGCCTCGCGCGCAAGAGCGAATTCCTGAAGGCGGCCGTCTTCCACAGCCATCAGTCGGAGCATGGCATGCTCCGCTATCTGAAGGGCCTGGAAGACAAGGACGTGGCGCTGAACCGCAGCATGATCCCGCTCGGTTCCTGCACCATGAAGCTGAATGCGACGGCGGAGATGATCCCCGTCACCTTCCCCGGCTTCGGCGAGATCCATCCCTTCGCGCCGACCGACCAGGCGAAGGGCTATCTGACGCTGACGAGCCGGCTGGAGAGCTGGCTGGCGAGCGTCACGGGCTTCGCGGCCGTGTCGCTGCAGCCGAATGCGGGCAGCCAGGGCGAATATGCGGGCCTTCTCGCCATTCGCGCCTATCTCCGCGCGAAGGGCGAGGTTCAGCGCGACATCTGCCTCATCCCCTCCTCGGCCCATGGCACCAACCCGGCCTCGGCCGTGATGGCGGGCATGAAGGTCGTCGTCGTCGCCTCCGACAAGGATGGCAGCGTCGATGTCGATGACCTGAAGGCGAAGGCGGAGAAATACGCCGACAATCTCGCGGCCCTCATGATCACCTATCCCTCCACCCATGGCGTGTTCGAGGAGCAGATCAAGGAGATCTGCGCCCTGATCCATGCCAAGGGCGGCCAGGTGTATATGGACGGCGCGAATATGAACGCGCAGGTCGGCCTCACCTCGCCGGGTTCGATCGGCGCGGATGTGTGCCACCTGAACCTGCACAAGACCTTCTGCATCCCGCATGGCGGCGGCGGCCCGGGCGTCGGCCCGATCGGCGTTGCGGCCCATCTGGCGCCGCATCTGCCGAACCACCCGATGGTGGCGGAAGCCGGGCCGGCGACGGGCTTCGGCCCGGTCTCGGCCGCGCCCTTCGGCTCGGCTTCGATCCTGCCGATCAGCTACGCCTATATCCGCATGATGGGGGCCGAGGCGCTGAAGCGGGCGACGCAGGTGGCCATCCTCAACGCCAATTACATCGCGCATCGCCTGACCGGGCATTTCCCGGTTCTCTACAAGGGCGCGCGCGGCATGGTGGCGCATGAGTGCATCCTGGACTGCCGTGGCTTCCAGCAGAATGGCGGTGCCACGGTCGAGGATATCGCCAAGCGCCTCCAGGATTACGGCTTCCACGCGCCGACCATGTCCTGGCCGGTGACGGGCACGCTGATGGTGGAACCCACCGAGAGCGAGCCCAAGGCCGAGCTGGACCGCTTCTGCGATGCCATGATCTCGATCCGTGCGGAAATCCGCGCCATCGAGCAGGGTGTGGCGGATAAGGCGGACAATCCGCTGAAGAATGCGCCCCATACGGCGGCCGAAGTCATGGCCGACGAATGGACGCATCCGTACTCGCGGGAGCAGGCCGCCTTCCCGCTGCCCTTCGTGGCGGCGAAGAAGTACTGGCCGCCGGTGAAGCGCGTGGACAATGTCCATGGCGACCGGAACCTGATCTGCACCTGCGCGCCGCTCGAAGAATATGCGATGGCGGCGGAGTGAAGGGTGTTCCAGGGGCGCTGCCCCTGGACCCCGCTGGGGACGGAAGCCCGTCCCCAGACCCCGGCCGGACTTAGACGAGGCGCCGGCAGGTGGTGACGAGCGTTTCGAGCTCGGCTTCCGAATTGTAGTAATGCGGTGAGGCGCGGAGCAGCACCGGCAGAGCGCGGGCCGTCGCATCCAGCAAAGTGCTGGAGGGGGACGAGGCGCTCACGTTGATCCCTTCTTCGGCGAGTTTCTGCTTCGCGGCTTCGGCGGTTATGCCGGGCAGCGAGAAGGTGACGATGGCGGCCGGGTTCGGGCCGAGATCGTAGACCTGCGCGCCGGGGACGGTCAGCAGTTGCTCGCGCAGCGAGGCGCCGAGGGCGCGGCAGCGGGCTTCGATCTCCTCCATACCAATGGCCAGCGCATAATCCACGGCGGCGCCGAGGCCGAGATTGGCGGCGTAGTTCTTCTCCCAGGTTTCGAAACGCTTCGCGTCGGGGCGGAGCGTGTAGCGGTCGGGCGCCGTCCAGGGGGCGGCCGAGTGGTCGATCATGGGCGGGTGCAGCGTCTCGAGCATCGCGCGGCGGACGTAGAGGAAGCCGGTGCCGCGCGGGCCGCGGAGGAATTTGCGGCCCGTGGCGGACAGCATGTCGCAGCCGAGTTCCTCGACATCCACGACCATCTGGCCCACCGCCTGGCAGGCATCGAGCAGATAGGGGATGCCGTGCTTCCGCGCGATGCGGCCCACGGCGGCGGCGGGGTTGGTCAAGCCGCCATTGGTGGGGACCCAGGTGATGGCGATGAGCTTCACCCGCTCGTCGATCATGCGCTCCAGCGCGGCAGGGTCGAGCACGCCGTTCTCGTCATCGGGGATGACCTCGATGACCGCGCCTTTCTGCTGGGCGATTTGCAGGAAGGCGACGTAGTTCGCGGCGTATTCGGCCCGGGCGGTGAGGATGCGGTCGCCGGGGGCGAAGGGCAGGCCGTAGAAGGCCATCTGCCAGGAGACGGTGGCATTCTGAGTGAGCGCGATTTCGGCAGGCGTCGCGTTGATGAGGCGGGCGATGCTCTCGTAGATGGCCTGGACGCGGGGCGCGGCCTCGTTCGCGGCCTCGTAGCCGCCGATGACGGCCTCGCGGCGCAGATGGGCGATGGTGGTCTCGATGACCGGGTTGGGCATGAGCGCCGCGCCGGCATTGTTCAGGTGGATGCGGTGGGTGACGCCCGGGGTTTCGGCGCGGAGATGGTCGAGATGGATCACGCTGGGCCCTCCTTGGCGATGCGCGATCCTCGCTGGCGGGGTCGCGCCCTCCAAGGCGAGCGAGGGCTCACGTTTTCGTGATAGATTATTTTCATGGGGCCACCACATCCGCAGCGTATCTCGCCTGGATGACCCGATGCCCATCGCCCTGACCCTCCCGATGCCGCCGGCCAAGACCCTCGCCCGCGAGGCGGCCGAGGCCGCGCCGGGCAGCCGCGACCGCGCCGCCGCGGGCGATGCGGCCTTGCTGGCCTGGACCGTGGGGGGCGACCGGCTGGCCTTCGATGCGCTGGCGGGGCGGCATCTGCATCGGCTGCACCGGCTCGCGCTGCGCATCCTGGGCGATGCGGCCGAGGCGGAGGACGTGACGCAGGATGCGATGCTGCGGGCCTGGGAAGCGGCGGCGGATTACGACGCCTCGCGCGGGGCCGTGGGCACCTGGCTGCAGCGCATTCTGGTGAACCGGGCGATCGACAGGCTCAGGCGGCGGGGGCGGCAGCCGACGGTGCCGATGGAATGGGCCGAGGCGGTGCCTGATGACGGGCCGGGCGCCGAGGAGGAGCTTCAGCACGCGCAGGAAGCGGCGCTGCTGCGCCAGGCGATGGAGCATCTGCCCGCGCGGCAGCGGGCGGCCATCGCGCTGGCCTATGAACAGGGGTTGAGCGGGGCGGAGGCGGCGGCGGCGCTCGATGTCTCCGCGCGCGGGCTCGAGGGATTGCTGCATCGCGCGCGGCAGGCGCTGGCCGGGAGGCTCGGCGGCTTGCTGGGGCGCGAGGGAGGTTGAGATGAATGACGAGAAGCTCGACGCGCTGCTGAAGCGCGCCCTGCCCGAGCCCGACCCGGCCGCGACGGCGCGGATGCGCGCGCGGCTGGCGGCCGAGATCGCGCGGCGGCCCATGCCGGGTGGCGGCACCTCCTTCTGGCAGCGCATTCTGCCGGCAGGCTGCGGGGCGCTGGGCATGGCGGCGATCTGCGCCTTCTGGCTTGTACATACGAAACCCGCGCCGGTGGCCGAGAGTTCGGCCGACGTGCTGAGCGTGGTTTCCGCCCTGCCCTTCAGCGAGGATAATCTGTGAGGTTTTCGAGGAGCGTCTTCTGGCGCGTGGTGCTCGGCGCCTCGCTGATGCTCAACATCGCCCTCATCGCGGACAAGGCGGTGCATGAGGCGCGGCCGGCCCAGCCGGGGCGCGAGCGGGGGCTGAACGGGATGCTGGCGCGGATGGAGGCGAGCCTGCCGGAGGCCGACCGCACCCGCTTCCGCGCGGGGATGGAACGGCAGCGGGATCGGTACCTCCCGGCACTGGAGGCGATGCGCGCGGCGCGGCCGGCGGTGGATCAGGCGGTGCGGCAATCGCCCTTCGACCCGGAGAAGCTGCGCTCGGCCTCGGCGGCCTGGGCGGATCGCTGGCACGAATTCAGCATCCGCTATGGCGAAGCCGTGGCTGAGGCGTTGAAGGATATCTCGCCGGAAGGCCGGGCCGCCCTCGCCCGCGCCGACCAGCCCCCCGCTCAACAGAAGTGACCCGCCGGCTCTCATGACACGATCTTCCCTGTTGGGCCCTCTTCCGGGACTCTCGCGCCGGGCCATTGCCACCCTGCCGCTGCTGGGCCTCGCCGCCTGCGCCTTCAAGCCGGCCGGGACGGCGAGCGGCATCGCGACCCCTGCCCGTTTCGACGCGGCCGACCCCCTGGCGCCCGCGCGCTGGCCGGCGCCTTCCTGGTGGCATGGTTTCGGCTCGGGCGAGCTGGATCAGCTCATGGCGCTCGCGCTGCGGGGCAATACCGATATCGCGGTGGCCGTCGCGCGGATGCGCCAGGCTGATGCGCAGGTGCGGATCGCGGGCGGGGCGCTGTTGCCGACGGCCGATCTCAGCCTCGGCGGCCAGAGGGCGCAGGCCCGGAACCAGCGCACAAGCAACAGCTTCTCGGCGCAGGTCTCGGCGAGCTACGAAATCGATTTCTGGGGCAAGAACGCGAATAATCTCGAAGCCGCGCGGCGTTCGGCGGCGGCCAGCGCCTATAACGCGGCGGCGGTGATGCTGACCGTGCAGGCCTCGGTGGCGACCACCTATTTCACCCTGCTCGGCTCGCAGGAGCAGTTGGCGATCGGGCAGGACAATCTGGCCATCGCGGAGCGGAGCCTGAGCATCCTGCGCAGCCGGCGGCAATTCGGCACGGCGACGGGGCTCGATCTGGCGCAGCAGGAGACGGTGGCGGCGCAGCAGCGGGCGAATATTCCGGGGCTGATCCGCACCGTGGAGCAGAATCGCACGGCGCTGGCGACGCTGACGGGCCAGGTGCCGCAGCAGGTGCATCCGCAGGGCGGCGGGTTCAACGAGATCACCGTGCCGGAGATCGCACCAGGGCAGCCGGCGGAGTTGCTGGCGCGGCGGCCGGACGTGCTGGCGGCGGAGGCCAATCTGGCGGCGGCGCAGGCGGATATCGCGGCGGCGCGGGCGGCGCTCTTTCCGAGCCTGACGCTGGATCTCTCGGCGGGCTTCTCGGCCTCGCGCCTCGCCTCGCTGATGCGGCCGGAGAGCCAGTTGTTCAGCCTCGCGGGGAGCGTGTTGCAGCCGATTTTCCGAGGCGGCGCGCTGCGGGGCGCGGTGCAGCTTTCCCAGGCCCAGGCGGAGGAACTGCTGGCGAGCTATCGCGCGGCGATCATCGCGGCGCTGGTCGATGTGGAGGACAGCCTGACGGGGCTGAACCGCTCCACCGAACAGACCGAGTTGCAGCGCGCGGCGGTGGAGAGCGCCCAGCGGGCCTTCACCATCGCCGAGGCGCAGTTCCGGGCGGGAACCATCGACCTGCTCACCCTGCTGAACACGCAGCAGACGCTTTTCTCGGTGCGCAACAGCCTGATCGCGGCGCGGCTGGAGCGGCTTTCTTCCGCCGTTTCGCTGTTCAGGGCGCTGGGCGGCGGCTGGGTGCCCCAGCCATGAAGAATCCAGCCATGACGAATGATGCCATGACGAATTTCTTTGCCCCTGGGGTTATCGACGCATGAAGAAGGCCGTTTTCCTGGTGCTGGGGCTCGCCTTGCTGGCCGTGGGCGCCTGGCGCTGGCAGATGGGGCAATGGCCCACGCCCGCCGCCGTCACGGCCTGGTGGAATGGCGATGCGGGTGCGGCCCAGCAGCGGACGGGTGCGGGCCCCAATGCGAGTGGCGGCGGGCAGCGCGGGGCGCGGGGCGGCGGGCCGAGCGCCACGCCGCTACCCGTGACAACGGCCGTCGCCGAGCGGAAGGACGTGCCGGTGATCCTGGACGCGCTGGGCACGGTGCAGGCCTATGCGACGGTGACGGTGCGCGCGCAGGTCTCGGGCACGCTGCTCGAAGTGCCCTTCAAGGAAGGCCAGGAGGTCAAGAAGGGCGACGTGCTCGCGCGGATCGATGCGCGCACCTATCAGGCGGCGCTCGACCAGGCCAAGGCGAGCAAGGCGCAGCTCGAAGCGCAGCTGGCGAATGCGCGGCTCGATCTCCGGCGTTATGTGGCGCTGGCGCGCGCCGATGGCGTGACGCAGCAGCAGGCCGATACGCAGCGCGCGACGGTCGCGCAGTTGGAGGCCCAGGTGCAGGCGGCGCAGGCGCAGATCGACAGCGCGCAGACGCAGCTCGACTACACGACCATCCGCTCGCCCATCGACGGGCGGGTGGGGCTGCGGCAGGTCGATGCGGGCAATCTGGTTTCCTCCGGCGATACGACGGGGCTCGTGACCATCACGCAGCTTCGGCCCATCGCCATCACCTTCACCCTGCCGCAGCAGGAATTGCCGCGCGTGCTGACCGCCTTGCAGGCCGGGACGGTGCCGGTGGATGCGCTGGTGCGGGGCGAGCATGGGCAGGTGGCCAAGGGCACGGTGGAGACGGTCGACAATCTCGTCGACAGCACCACGGGCACCATCAAGCTGAAGGCGCGGTTCGAGAATACCTCGAGCCAGCTCTGGCCCGGCGCCTTCGTGAATGTGCGGGTGCAGGTGGAGGTGCTGAAGCAGGTGCTGGTGATCCCGCTCGTGGCCGTGCAGCGGGGGCCGAACGGTGCCTTCGCCTTCGTGGTGCAGCCGGATATGACGGTGCGCCAGGCGCCGCTGACGCTGGGCACGCTGACGGCCGATAGCGCCGTGGTGCAGGGCGGGCTCAATCCGGGGGATCGCGTGGTGAGTTCCGGCGCGCTGCGGCTCTTCGACGGCTCGCGCGTGGCCCTTGCCGAGGGCGAGGCGCCAGTGACGGGTGGCGTGACGGGCGGCACCCGGCCGGCGCGGCCCGCCGGCATGGGCCAGGGCTCGGGCGTGCCGGGTGCGGGCGACGGGCAGCGCGTGCGTGGCGACCGGCGCGGGGAGAATGGCGAGGGCGGGTTCCGCCGGCCGCCTTCGGGCTCGCAGCCTTCCGGTGAGGGCGGGCAGCCGCCCAGCCGGAGCCCGGCGCCGTGAACGTCTCGGCACCTTTCATCGCACGGCCGATCGCAACCGCGCTGCTTTCCATCGCACTGCTGCTGACCGGGCTCTACGGCTACTGGAAATTGCCCGTCTCGGCGCTGCCGGAGGTGGATTTCCCGACCATCGAGGTGAGCACCACCCTGCCCGGCGCCTCGCCCGAGACCATGTCGCTCATCGTGACCGCACCGCTGGAGCGGCAGCTCGCGCAGATCGCGGGGCTGACCGATGTGAGTTCCGTGAGCGGGCCGGGGACGAGCCGGATCACGCTGCAATTCCGGCTCGACCGGAATATCGACAATGCGGCGCAGGACGTGCAGGCGGCGATCAACGCGGCGCGCGGCACTTTGCCCTCCACCCTGCCCTATCCGCCAACCTATGCGAAGGTGAACCCGGCCGATCCGCCGATCATCACCCTCGCCCTCACCTCCGACACCGCGCCGCTGACCGCGCTCTCGGACGCGGCCGATACGCTGCTGGCGCAGAAGCTCAGCCAAGTCTCGGGCGTGGGGCGCGTGCTGGTGCAGGGGAATATGCGCCCCGCGCTGCGGCTGCGCGTGGACCCGGCGCGGCTCGCAGCCTATGGGCTGACGCTGGCGCAGGTGCGCACGGCGATCACCTCGAACAATTCCGCCTCGCCCAAGGGCAGCCTCGACGGGCCGCGCCAGGCCTCGACGGTGCTGGCGAATGACCAGCTGACGACGCCGCAGGATTTCGCCGATCTCGTGCTCGCCTGGAACAATGGTGCGCCGGTCAGGTTGCGCGATGTCGGCGAGGCGAGCCGGGACCTGGAGAATAATCGCAACGGCGCCTGGTATGACGGGCATCCGGCCGTGCTGCTCGACGTGCAGCGGCAGCCGGGGGCGAATATCGTGGCGACCGTGCAGGGCGTGCGCGACCAGCTCTCGATGCTGGAGGCCTCGCTGCCGGCGGGGTTCAAGCTGGCCGTCGTCGCGGACCGGACCGGCACGATCAAAGCCAGCGTGCATGATGTGCAATTCACCCTGGCGCTCTCGGTGGCGCTGGTGGTGATGGTGATCTTTCTTTTTCTGCGGAATGTACGCGCGACGATCATTCCCGGCGTTTCGCTGCCGCTTTCCATCATCGGCACTTTCGGGGTGATGGCGCTCTTCGGCTTCTCGCTCGACAATCTTTCGCTGATGGCGCTGACCATCGCGACGGGGTTCATCGTCGATGATGCCATCGTCATGATCGAGAATATCGTTCGCCTCATGGAAGAGGGGAAGAAGCCGCTGCAGGCCGCCTATGAGGGCGCGAAGCAGATCGGCTTCACCATCGTCTCGCTCACCGTCTCGCTCATCGCCGTCTTCATCCCGCTGCTTTTCATGTCGGGCGTGGTGGGGCGGCTGTTCCAGGAATTCGCGCTGACCATGACCATCGCGGTCGTGGTCTCGATGGTGGTGTCGCTGACGCTGACGCCGATGATGTGCGCGCTGATGCTGCGCGAGGGCGAGGACCGGCGGGCGAACCGCATGACGGCCTGGTTCGAGCACGGGTTCGAGGCGATGCGCCGCGGCTATGGGCGCAGCCTCGGCGTGGTGCTGCGGCATCAGGGGCTGACGCTGCTGGTGGCGGCGGCGACGCTCGCGGGGACCATCGGGCTCTATGTGATCGTGCCCAAGGGCTTCCTGCCGGAGCAGGATACGGGCTTCATCCAGGCGAGCATCGAGGGGCCGCAGGACGTCTCCTTCACCCGCATGGCCGAGATCACGCGGCTGGTGGCCGAGGCCGCGCGGCGGGACCCGGATGTGACGGCGGTGACGACGGTGGCCGGTGCGGGGGCGGTGAACCCGACGCAGAATATCGCCTCCATGTCGCTCGTGCTGCGGCCGCGCGACGAGCGGGTGGCCGATGCGCGGGCCATCGTGGAGCGGATGCAGCCGGTGGTGGATGCGGTGCCGGGAGCGATGGTGCGCCTGCGGCCGGTGCAGGATATCCAGATCGGCGCCAAGGCCTCGACCAACCAGTTCCAATACACCATCACCGAGAGCGACCCGGCGGTGCTTGCCGAATGGGCGCCCAAGCTGGAGCAGCGGTTGGCCGAACTGCCGCAGATCCGCGCGCTGACCACCGACCGGCGGGATGCCGGGCTGCGCGTGACGGTGGATGTGGATCGGGGGCGGGCCGGGCGGCTCGGCGTCACCATGCAGGTGATCGACGATGCGCTCTACGACGCTTTCGGGCAGCGCCAAGTTTCGACCATCTATGCGCAGAACAACCAGTATCGCGTGGTGCTGGAGGCCGATCCCTCATTGCAGTTGGACCCGGCCAACGTCGCGCAGATCCGCGTGATGGGCTCGGGCACGACGCCGGTGCCGCTGGGCGAGGTGGCGACCATCGGGCGCTCGCGCGGGCCGCTGACGGTAACGAAGCAGAACCAGTTCCCCGCTGTCACCATCGGCTTCGACCTGGCGCATGGCTATTCGCTCGGCCATGCCGTGGAGGCGATCAGGACGGCGGAGCGGGAGATGGGGATGCCGGCGAGCATCCGGGGCAGCTTCACCGGCGATGCGGCGGAGTTCCAGAACTCGCTCTCCAACTCGCCCTGGCTGATCCTGGCGGCGGTGATCGTCATCTACATCACGCTCGGCGTGCTCTATGAGAGCGCGGTCCATCCGGTGACCATTCTCTCCACCCTGCCCTCGGCCGGTATCGGCGCGCTGCTGGCGCTTTGGGGCGCGGGGCTGGATCTCTCGGTCGTGGGGCTCATCGGCATCGTGCTGCTGATGGGCATCGTAAAGAAGAACGCGATCATGATGATCGACTTCGCCATCGAGGCGCGGCGCGATCATGGGCTGGAACCGCAGGCGGCGATCACGGAAGCCTGCCTGCTGCGCTTCCGCCCGATCATGATGACGACCATGGCGGCGCTGCTGGGCGCGGTGCCGCTGGTGGTGGAGAGCGGCACGGGCTCGGAACTGCGCTTTCCGCTCGGCGTCTCGGTGATCGGCGGGCTGCTGCTCTCGCAATTGCTGACGCTCTATACCACGCCCGTCGTCTATCTCGCGCTGGAGCGGCTTTCGGAGAAGGCGAAGCGGCGCTGGCGCGGCCGACCCGCGGCCCCCGCCCAGGCGGGGGACTGAGCCATGTCGATCAGCGCGCCCTTCATCCGCAGGCCGGTGGGCACCACGCTGCTGGCCATCGGCATCGCGCTGGCCGGGCTGGTGGCCCATGGCGCGCTGCCGGTGGCGCCGCTGCCGCAGGTGGATTTCCCGACCATCTTCGTCTCCGCGAGCCAGCCGGGGGCTGATGCGGAAACCATGGCGGCGACGGTCGCGGCCCCCTTGGAGCGGCGGCTGGGCGCGATCGCGGGGGTTTCGGAGATTACCTCCAATTCCTCGCTCGGCTCGACCAGCGTGATCGTGCAATTCGATCTCGACCGCGACATCGAGGGTGCCGCGCGCGACGTGCAGGCGGCGCTGAACGCGGCGGGGAACGACCTGCCTTCGGGCCTGCCGAACCTGCCGACCTATCGCAAGGCCAATCCGGCCGATGCGCCGGTGCTGCTGCTTTCGCTGTCATCGCCGACGCATCCGGCATCGGAGGTCTATGACATCGCCGACTCCCTCCTGCTGCCGCAGATGGCGCGGGTGGAGGGCGTGGGGCAGATCACCATCTCGGGCGCGGAGCAGCCGGCGGTGCGCGTGACGGTGGACCCCGGTCTCGCGCAGGCGGCGGGGGTCTCGATGGAGGATATCCGCACCGCCATCAGCCGCTCGCATGTGACGGCGCCTGCCGGGGTCATCGAGAGCGCGGATCAGTCCGCGCCCATTTCGGTGAATGACCAGATTCCCGATGCGCGGCGTTTCGGCGAGATCGTGGTGAAGCAGAGCGACGGCAATATCGTCCGGCTCGATAATATCTCGCGCGTGACGCAGAGCGTGCGTGACCGGCGGCAGGCGGGAAGCTTCAACGGCCAGCCCGCGGTGCTCATCAACATCTACAAGGAGTCCGACGCCAACGTCATCGAGGTGGTGGATGCCATCAAGAAGATGATGCCCGGGCTCGAGGCGCAATTGCCGGGCGGCGTGCGGATGAACGTGATCCGCGACCGCACGCAGAGCATCCGGGCGAGCGTGGACGAGGTGCAGTTCACGCTCGGGATCAGCGTGCTGCTCGTCATCGGCGTCGTCGCCGTTTTCCTGCGGCGCTGGGCGGCGGTGCTGGCGGCGGCGGTGGCCGTGCCCGTCTCGCTGCTGGGCACGCTCGCGCTCATGTGGCTCTTCGGCTATTCGCTCAACAATTTCACGCTGATGGCGCTGACCATCTCGGTGGGTTTCGTCGTGGACGATGCCATCGTGATGATCGAGAACATGATGCGCCTTCAGGAAGAGGGGAACGACCCGCGCGAGGCGGCGGAGGAAGGGGCGAAGCAGATCGGCTTTACGGTGCTCTCGATCACCGTCTCGCTCATCGCCGTCTTCATCCCGCTGCTCTTCATGGGCGGGATCACCGGGCGGCTCTTCCGCGAATTCTCCATGACGCTCGCGATCGCGGTGGGCATTTCGGGTTTCGTCTCGCTGACGCTGACGCCGATGGTCGCGGCGCGGCTGACGCGGCCGGGCAAGCCGAAGCCGCCGGGGCTGCTGGGGCGGAGTTTCGAGCGCGGGCTGGCGGCGGTGACGCGGGCCTATGTGGCGAGCCTGAGGGTGACGCTGCGCTTCCGCGCGCTGATGCTGCTGCTGACGGTGGGCACGGTCGGGGTGACGGCCTATCTCTACGTGCATATCCCCAAGACCTTCTTCCCCGAACAGGATACGGGCCTGCTGATGGGCGGGACCATGGCGGCGGCGGATACGTCTTTCGCCACCATGCGCGGCTTGCAGGAGCAGGTGGCGGCGATCATCGCGGCGGACCCGGCGGTGGCCGCGGTGGGCTCCACCGTGGGCTCAAGCGGGAGTGGCTTCGGCTCGGCGAGCCAGGGGCGGCTCTTCGTCTCGCTCAAGCCGGAGGAGGAGCGGCCCGGCGTTTCGGCCCAGGCGGTGATCGCGCGGCTGCGGCAGCCGCTGGGGCAGATCCCGGGCATCCAGACCTTCCTGCGCGCGGTGGGCGACATCCAGATCGGCGGCATGCAGAGCAATGCCTCCTATCAATTCGTGCTGCTCTCGCCTGATGTGGGCCGCTTGCAGCAATGGAGCGACGTGCTGGTGCGGCGGCTGCGGGAATTGCCGCAGATTGCCGATGTTTCCTCCAGCCAGCAGCGGGCGGGGCTGGTGAGCCGCGTGGTGATCGACCGCGAGGCGGCGGCAAGCCTCGGGGTGAGCATCACCAATATCAGCGCGGCCCTGAACGACAGTTTCGCGCAGCGGCAGGTGGCCGTGCTCTATCGCGCGCGCAACCAGTATCGCGTGATCCTGGAAATAGACCCTGCCTTGCAGCAGGATCCGAACCAGTTGATGCGCGTGCGCGTGGCGGCGGCCGATGGGGCGCTGGTGCCGCTTGGGACCATTGCGCATGTGGAGCGTGAGGCGGCGCCGCTGTCGGTTGCGCATCGCAGCCAGTTCCCGGCCTCGACGATCAGCTTCAACCTCGCGGAGGGCGCGGCGCTGTCGGATGCGACGGCGGCGGTGCAGCAGGTGGTGACGGAGGTGGGCCTGCCGGACGATATGCGCACGCTCTTTGCCGGCAATGCGGCGCAGCTGCGCACCCAGAACCGGGACCAGCCGCTGCTGGTGCTGGCGGCGGCGATCGCGATCTATATCGTGCTCGGCGTGCTCTATGAGAGCCTGGCGCATCCGCTGACCATCATCTCCACCCTGCCCTCGGCCGGGATCGGGGCGCTGCTGGCGCTGGAGCTTTTCGGCCTGCCCTTCTCGGTGCTGGCGCTGATCGCGGTGATCCTGCTGATGGGCATCGTGAAGAAAAACGCGATCATGATGGTGGATTTCGCCATCGAGCATGAGAGACGCGAAGGCAAGGGCGGCGAGGAGGCCATTCTGGCCGCCTGCGCGGAGCGGTTCAGGCCGATCCTGATGACGACGCTCGCGGCTTTCTTCGGCGCGCTGCCGCTGGCCTTCGGCACGGGCGCGGGGGCGGAGATCCGCCAGCCGCTGGGGGTTGCGATCATCGGCGGGCTCGCGCTCTCGCAGTTGCTGACGCTCTATACGACGCCGGCCGTCTTCCTCGCCTTCGACGGGCTGGAGCAGCGGACGCGGCGGATGGTGGCGCGCAACCGTCTGGCCCAGAGCGGGACGGGCGATTAGCGGGGCTGAATGTGACGGCTTTCGGAAGAGTTATCGCGCGACGCGCTTCGTGACGGCCGCGGCATTGACGCGGCAGGGGCCCCTCCGGATGGTGGCCCCGCCCCGCCGCTGAAGGCGCGGCCTGAAGGAGTTCTGCGCGATGAGTGAATGGCCGGTGCATGCGACCATCGACGGGCCGATCGTGATGATCGGCTTCGGTTCCATCGGGCGGGGCACGCTGCCGCTGATCGAGCGGCATTTCGACTTCGACCGCTCGCGGATGGTGGTGATCGACCCGGTGGACAAGCACCGGGGGCTGCTCGATGCGCGGGGCATCCGCTTCATGCAGGCGGAACTGACGGCGGAGAATTATCGCGCGCTGCTGGAGCCGCTGCTGACGGCGGGCAGCGGGCGTGGCTTCTGCGTGAACCTCTCGGTCGATGTTTCCTCCGTCGCCATCATGGAACTCTGCCGCGAGCTGGGCTGCCTCTATATCGATACCGTGGTGGAGCCCTGGAAGGGCTTCTACATGGATGCGGCGCTCGGCCCCGCGGCGCGGACCAATTACGCGCTGCGCGAGAGCGTGCTGGCGGCGCGGCGGCGGGCACCGGGCGGGACGACGGCGATTTCGACCTGCGGCGCCAATCCAGGCATGGTCTCCTGGTTCGTGAAGCAGGCGCTGCTGAATGTGGCCGACGATCTGGGCCGGAGCGTCGCGGTGCCGGAGAGCCGCGAGGGCTGGGCGCGGCTCGCGCGCGATCTAGGCGTGAAGGGCATCCATATCGCCGAGCGGGACACGCAGCGGGCGCGGGAGCCCAAGCCGCAAGACGTTTTCGTCAATACCTGGTCGGTCGAAGGATTCGTGGCCGAGGGGCTGCAGCCGGCGGAGCTGGGCTGGGGCACGCATGAGAAGCAATTGCCGCCGGATGGGCATCGCCATGAGAGCGGCTGCGGGGCGGCGATCTATCTGATGCGGCCGGGCGCCGATACGCGCGTGCGGAGCTGGGTGCCGGAGGTGGGGCCGCAATTCGGCTTCCTCGTCACGCATAACGAGTCCATCTCCATCGCCGACTATCTGACGCTGCGCGAGGGTGGCGAGGTGGTGTATCGGCCGACCTGCCATTACGCCTATCACCCGGCCAATGACGCCGTGCTCTCGCTGCATGAGATGTTCGGCGCGGGCGGGAAGATGCAGAGCGCTTGGAAGATCCTGGACGAGCATGAGATCGTGGACGGGAAGGACGAGTTGGGCGTGCTGCTCTATGGGCATGAGAAGAACGCCTATTGGTTCGGCTCGCAGCTCACCATCGAGGAGACGCGGGAGCTTGCGCCCTATCAGAACGCGACGGGCATGCAGGTGACCTCGGCGGTGATCGCGGGGATGGTCTGGGCGCTGGAGAACCCCGAGGCAGGGATCGTGGAGGCGGATGAGCTGGATTTCCGCCGCTGCCTGGAAGTGCAGCGGCCCTATCTCGGCCCCGTCATCGGCACCTATACGGATTGGACACCGCTGGAGGGGCGCGAAACCTTCTTCCCCGAGGATATCGACCGCGAGGATGCCTGGCAGTTCCGGAACGTCATCGTGCGCTGAGCGCGCAACGTCATCGTGCGGTGAGCGCGGCGCGGCGGGTCAGTCGGTCGCGTTGCCGAGGATGAGGGTGAGGCGCCGCATCGACGGCAGGTGGATGCTGAAGAGGTAGACGCCCCACCATTCCATCCCTTCCTGGAAGGCGGGCGAGACCTCGGGCAGGCGCGGGCTGTACCAGTCGAGGATCTCGGCCGGAACGCCGGGCGGCAGGATGAAGCCGCGGATGGCGTCGAAGAGCGATTGCACCTCGCCCCAGCGCGCGACGAGCGGATATGGCGGCTGCGAGAAGGCATAGGCGAATTGACCGCCGGTGCCGGGCTGCGGCACGTTCAGCACGGCATTGGCGATGGATTGCGTCTCGAGCACCACGCGCGGCGGGTCATGCAGGTGGTGGCCGTGGCTGGTGGTGAAGTCACCACGCTCGATGAGGCGGCGGCTTTGCGGGTCATACCAATCGCCGAGGAAGCGCGCCTCCTCGATAGGGCGCGCGCCGAGGCTGCGCAGCAGGTCGGCATCGAAGGGCTGGTCCGGCAGCATGGCGCGGAAGCCGGCGAGGATGCTGTCGATATCCCCCGAGGCGGGTTCGACCAGCTCGAAATCGAGAACGCCCCCAATTTCCTGGTAGCGATGAAAGGCGGGAGGGAGATTCGATGGCAAGGGCACGGGCGCAGCTTAGACGCCGCCTGGGCCGGCGGCCCAGTCACGCGGATGGGAGCGGAAGCAAAGGCTGGCGAGAGCGCCGCCCAGCCCTTGTCTTCGCCGCCCCCCGATCAGGCGCGGGCCGAGAGGGCCAGCGCCGTGGCATGAGGGGCGCGGGCGCGGAGGCCAGCGGCGCCATAGGTGGCGGGCGTCGAGGCCGGAAGGGCGGCGCCGGCGATGGTCTCGATGACGCGGCTCTGCAGGCTGATCGCGCGCTCCAGCAGGCGGCGGTTCTCCTCGCCCAGTTTCGCGAGGCGCTGGGCCAGCTGATCGGCGATTTCCTTCTCCGGCCCCTCGGCCTTCACGCCCTGCCGCTTGCTGGCGGCGAAAGCGGCGGCGAAGGCGTCGGATGCCTGGATCTTGCCGGGGGTGACGGCGGCGGCGCGGGCCATGTCGAGGGCGGAGAGCGCCTCGTTCTCGGCGCGGAGGGCCTCGGCGAGGCGGAGGCCGGCGGTGAGGAGAGCCTGCATCATGGGAATGGACCTCGGGTTTTCAGGGGGTGGGAGCCGCGCCTTCCTGGGCGCGGAGAAGCTGCGTCATCATGGCGTCGGCGATGCCGATGCCGCCGGAGCGGGCCATGGAGGCCGCGTATTGCTCGACGAGCATGGGTTTGAAGGCCGCCTCGCCCGCCCCGCCGCCGCCGAAACCCTTGGAGGTGTCCACGGTCTCGAACATGGGCTTGAGCAGTTCGGCGATGGCCTGGGCCTCGAATTTCTCGGCCGTGCGGCGGAGCTTGGCCTGGTCGGGTGTGGCAACCATGCGGGCGACGAGTGCGTCCATCAGCGGACCTCCAGCTCGGCCTGGAGCGCGCCGGCGGCCTTGATGGATTGGAGGATGGTGATCATGTCCCGCGGGCCGATGCCCAGGCCGTTCAGGCCGCGCACCAGATCCTGCAAGGTGACCGAGCGGGGGAGGATGCCGAGGCGGCGTTCGTTCTGATCGTCCACCTCGATCTGGGTGCGGGGCACCACCGCCGTTTGGCCGTTGGAGAGGGCGTTGGGCTGACTGACCTGCGGCGTCTCGGTGACGCGGATGGTGAGGTTGCCCTGAGCGATGGCGACGGTGGAGACGCGGACATCGGCGCCCATGACGATGGTGCCCGAGGCTTCCTCGATGATGACGCGGGCCACCTGATCGGGCTCCACGCGGAGGCTCTCGATATCGGAGATGAGGGTCGGGATGTCGCGGCCGCGGGTATCGAGGGTGACGGTGCGGGGGTCGGACGCGCGGGCGATGCCGCCGGTGGCGCGGTTGATGGCGGCGGCGATGCGGCGGGCGGTCGTCATGTCGGGGTTGCGGAGCGCGAGGCGCAGGGCGTCGCGGCGGCCCCAATCGTAGGGCACCTCCTTCTCCACGATGGCGCCCGAGGCGATGCGGCCGGAGGTGGGCACGCCGCGATTGACGCTGGCGGCCGCGCCGCGGGCGGCGATGGCGCCCGTGGCGATGGCGCCCTGGGCGACGGCATAGACCTCGCCATCGGCACCCATCAGAGGGGTGACGAGGAGCGTGCCGCCGGTGAGGTTGGAGGCGTCGCCCAGGGCGGAGACGGCGATGTCGATGCGGCTGCCGGGGCGGGCGAAGGGCGGGAGATTGGCGGTGACCATGACGGCGGCCACGTTCTTGGTGTCGAGTTGGCGCTCCTGATCCCGCGTGTTCACGCCCAGGCGCTCGAGCATGCCGACCAAGCTCTGGCGGGTGAAGATGGCGCTGCGGAGCCGGTCGCCCGTGCCGGGCAGGCCGACGACCAGGCCGTAGCCGACGAGCTGGTTCTCGCGGACACCCTCGACATCGGCGATGTCCTTGATGCGGACCTGCGCCTGGGCCTGGGGGGAGAAGGCCGCGCAGACGGCCATGGCGAGAGCTGCCGCGAATACGCGGAGCACCGCGCTCCCTGCCCTGCCCTTGCCTGCCTCTTTCTGCATCATCATCGCCCGATACCGTCTCTTTCGGCGCCGGCCCCGGCGGGGCGGCTCGGAGGGCATGGGCGCAAGGGGCGTGCCAGGGCTGGGGCCGATTCCCGGCGGCAGGAAGTGCCGGGCGGGCCATTGGGGGCGGCAAGAATGGCCGATGGGCGGCAGGGATGGCCGGGGCTGGAAAACGGCGCGGCAAGGAATTCGCGTCCGGAAAGCAACCCGGCGGGCGGGCTGGAAAGCAATTGGTAACCCGCGCGGGCCTAAGCAGGGTAGTCAGCGGTGAGGAGCGAGGGCGATGACGAGGATCGGCGGCATCGGTGCCGGCCAGCCCGCCCGGGCGGCTTCGGGGCCCCGTCGCGCGGGCGGCGGCTTCAGCCTGCCGGGCGAGGCGCGGATGGAGGAGACCGGCGGCGCGGAGGCGGTGAGCGCCGTGGCGGTGATGCCCCTGCCCGGCCGGCGCGAGGGGGCGCCGGGGCGGGACGAGCGGGCGAAGCGCCGTGGGCGGGACCTGCTGGAGGGACTCGAGGCCATGCAGAAGGCGCTGCTGCTCGGCCGCGACGAGCCGGGGGTGCTCGACCGAGTCGCCCGGCTCTGCGAGGGGGAGCCGGCGGAGGACCCGGAACTCGATCGCATCCTCCAAGAGATCGTTTTGCGGGCACGGATTGAACTCGTAAGGCGCAACCATGTGTCAGCCGAGTGAAAACTGGCCAAATCAGTGCTTTGGGGCACCATTACGCCTCTTGGCTTTCTCCATGGGCAACGAGTATGGTCCGGCCACTTTCGCCCGGGGGGTTTCCCCGGGCCTCGGGGAAACTCCCGAATAGGCGCAGGGGACGGATCGACAATGCTGATCACGCTGCCGCAGGACTACCGGCCCTCGGACACCGAGGAATATATGAATGCCCGGCAGTTGGAGTATTTCCGGCAGAAGCTCCTGAAGTGGCGGGGCGACCTGCTGAAGGAAGCGGGCGATACCCTGGCGAGCCTTGGCCAGGGCGGAATTACCGAAGCTGACCTTACGGACCGGGCGAGTGTCGAGACCGATCGGGCGCTGGAATTGCGAACCCGCGATCGGGCCCGCAAGCTCATCAGCAAGATCGATCAGGCGCTGGAGCGCGTGGAAAACGGCACCTATGGCTATTGCGAGGAGACGGGCGAGCCCATCGGGCTGCGCCGCCTCGAGGCCCGGCCGATCGCCACGCTGTCCATCGAGGCGCAGGAGCGCCATGAGCGGATGGAACGTATCCATCGGGATGATTGATTGAAAAAGCCCGCTTCGGCGGGCTTTTTCAATGGAAGGGGCCTCGCGGCCCTATTCCACCACGAAGCGCGGCATGGCCGGGCCGGTGCTGCCCATGGCCTTGGCGGCGACGCGCGTGGCGATGCGGCGATAGGCGGCGGCTTCCTCGCTCTCCGGCTGGGCGAGGACGATGGGCGTGCCGGCATCGGCCGTCTCGCGGATGGCGAGCTTGAGGGGCAGTTCGCCGAGGAATTCCGCGCCCAGGCGCTCGGCCTCGGCCTTGGCGCCGCCATGGCCGAAGATGTCGCTGCGGTGGTTGCAGTTGGGGCAGCAGAAATAGCTCATATTTTCGATCAGGCCGAGAATGGGCACATTCACCTTCTCGAACATCCTGATACCGCGGCGGGCGTCGATCAGGGCGATGTCCTGCGGGGTTGAGACGATGACCGCGCCGCGCAGGGGCACGCGCTGGCTCATGGTGAGCTGGGCGTCGCCGGTGCCGGGGGGCATGTCGACGACCAGGACGTCGAGCGTGCCCCACTCGACCTGGGAGAGCATCTGTTCCAGCGCGCCCATCACCATCGGGCCGCGCCAGACCACGGGCGTCTCCTGATCGATCATGAAGCCGATGGACATGGCCTTCAGGCCCCAGCGCTCGATGGGCAGAATCCGGCCGCCGGCGCTGGCGGGCTTCTCGTCGGAGCCGAGCATGCGGGGCAGCGAGGGGCCGTGGACATCGGCGTCGAGCAGGCCGGTGCGCAGGCCCGAGGCGGCCATGGCGGCGGCGAGATTGACCGCCGTGGTCGATTTTCCGACCCCGCCCTTGCCGGAGGCAACGGCGATGATGGCGCCGATGCTCGGCAGCAGCATGGGCCCCTGCCCCGGCGGCGTGCGCGGGGCCTGGCGTGGGGCGGCGGGCTGGCCGGAGGCGGCTTCGGCGGCGCCACGATGGGCGGTGAGCACCACCGTCGCCGAGAGCACACCGGGCACCGCCTGTGCTGCCTTTTCAACGGCCAAGCGGAGCGGCTCATAGTCGCGCGCGCGTTCGCGGGGCACGGCGAGGGCGAGATGCACCATGCCGTCGCGGGCCAGCAGACCCTGGATCATCCCGAGGTCGAGCGGCCGGCCGGAAACCGGGTCATTGACCGCCGCCAGGGCGCTGCGGACCGCCTGGGCCAGATCATTGGTCATGCCGCAATCTCCTTCTCCGGTTGCAAAGCGCGCTCGTCCCGACAATATCGCCCCCACCAGCCGTGCAAACCGCCCGAGCCGCGCATCAGACGCGACCGGGCGGTTGGCTTTCGACCCGATCGAGGCCAAGTAAGGCTGGTGCTCTCGCGCATGCGACCCGCCGAGGCAAGCGGGCCCGCACCGAGTAGCCGGGAATTGGTGCAGACCTTGAAGACCGTGGAGGCAGCCAGAGGCGATGTCGTGGAATAATAATGGCGGCGGGGGAAGCCCCTGGGGCGGTCCGCGCCCTGGTGGGTCCGGAGGACCGTCCGGCGGGCCGCCGAATAATGGTGGGCCTCCGCGCGGGCCTTGGGGAACGCCGCCGGGCGGCAGCGGCGGTCGGGGGCCCGATTTCGACGACGCGCTCCGCCAGGCGCAGGCGGTAATGAAGCAGTGGTTGCCGGGCAGCATGGGGGGCAAGGGCCTCGCCATCGCGCTGGTGGTGGCCGTCGGCGCCTGGGGCCTCTCGGGCTTCTACCGCGTGCAGCCGGATGAGCAGGGCGTGGTCATGCGTTTCGGCGCCTTCCACGGCACCACCCCGCCGGGCCTGAACTATCGCCTTCCCTGGCCGATCGACAGCGTGACGACGCCGCGGGTGACGCGCATCAATCGCATCGACATCGGCTTTCGCGGCCCCGCCGATCCGGGCATGCCCATCTCGCAGCGCATCGCCACCGGGCGGGACGTGCTCGAGGAGAGCATGATGCTGACGGGCGATGAGAATATCATCGACATCGATTTCGCCGTCTTCTGGCGCATCCGCGACGCGGGCGAGTATCTGTTCAACACGCGCAATCCGGACCAGACGGTCAAGAGCGCGGCGGAGAGCATGATGCGCGAGGTGATCGGTCGCACGCCGATCCAGCCGGCGCTGACCGAGGCCCGCGCGCAGATCGAGCAGGCCGTCCGCCAAGGCACCCAGGCGATCCTCGACCAGTATAATGCCGGCATCGAGGTGACGCAGGTTCAGTTGCAGAAGGTCGATCCGCCGTCGAGCGTCATCGATGCCTTCCGTGACGTGCAACGCGCCAATGCCGACCGCGAACGCGCCCGCAACGAGGCCGAGAGCTACCGCAACGACATCATCCCGCGCGCGCGTGGTGAGGCCGAGCGGATGAACCAGGAGGCCATCGCCTTCAAGGACAGCCAGGTGGCCCGCGCCCGAGGCGAGGCCGCGCGCTTCACCTCCGTGCTCTCGGCCTATCAGGCCGCGAAGGACGTGACGATCAAGCGCATCTATCTCGAGACCATGACCGAGATCCTGCGCCGCAATCCGAAGGTGATCGTGGATGACCGGCTGCAGGGCATCGTGCCCTTCCTGCCGCTCAACGACGCCGGCCCGGCGGCCGGCCCGCGTGCCGGCCAGTCCGCGCCCCGCACTTCGGCGGTTCTGCCGCCGACGCAGCCCGCGACTCCGGGAGGTGCCCGATGAACCGCCTGACCATCGGCCTGGGCGTGCTGGCCTTCGCCCTGATCGCCGTGGCCTCCAGCCTCTTCACGGTGCAGCAGACCCAGCAGGTGCTGATCACCCAGCTCGGTGAGCCCGTCCGCGTGATCCGCGAGCCGGGGCTGCATGTGAAGATCCCCTTCGTCCAGTCCGTGATCCCGCTCGATCGGCGTCTGCTCGATTTCGACGCGCCGGGCGAGGAAATCATCCTGGGCGACCAGCGCCGGCTGATCGTGGACAGCTTCACGCGTTTCCGCATCACCGACCCGCTGCTCTACTTCCAGACGGCGGGCCAGAGCGAGGACGGCATCCGCGGGCGCCTCTCCTCCATCGTCTCCTCGGCGCTGCGCCGCGTGCTCGGCAACGAGACGCTGCTGGCCGTGCTCTCGGCCGACAGGCTGCGGATCATGAACAGCATCCGCACGCAGGTGAACGAGGAGGCCAAGCGCTTCGGCGTCGAGGTGGCCGATGTTCGCATCCGCCGCGCCGACCTGCCGGAGGAGAATACGCAGGCCATTCTCTCGCGCATGCAGTCCGAGCGTGAGCGCGTCGCCCGCGAGGCCCGCGCCGAGGGTGCGGAAGCGGCCCAGCGCATCCGCGCCCAGGCCGATCGCGAGCGGACGGTTCTGCTGGCCGAGGCGCAGGGCAGCGCGGATGCGCTGCGCGGCCAGGGCGAGCAGGAGGCGATCAATATCTTCGCCGAGGCCTTCCAGAAGGACCCGAACTTCTTCCAGTTCTGGCGCGCCATGCAGGCCTATCGCGAGGCCTTCTCGGAGGGCGAGACCCGGATGGTGCTGACGCCGGATTCGGAGTTCTTCCGCTACTTCCGCGACAGCCAGCCGGCCGCGCCCGCGCCGGTGACGCCTGCGCCCGTGACGCCGACGCCGTGAGGTGGCGCGCATGACCGCGACGCAGGTGATGGCCGGCGTCGCGGTGGTTCTGGCCGTGGAGGGGATGCTCTATGCCCTCCTCCCCGGCGGCATGCGTCAGGCGCTCACGCGCTTGGCGGCTGCCTCGGACGAGGCGCTCCGCTGGGGCGGCATCGTCGCCGCCGTCATCGGCGTGGCCCTGGCCTGGCTGCTCACGGCAAGCTGAGCGGCCGTCAATTCTCCCAAATTTTCTCGCCTTTTTTCCGTAACAGGCGGCACCGTGCCGTTTTGTAACATGGCGGGGGCTTCACCAGGACGCCACGCGGGACAATCTTGGCAAAGCTACTCCACGGAGAGGTGCCGTTTCGATGAAACTACCGATTTTTGCCTTGGCGACGGGCCTCGTCGCCGCCGTGCCGCTCGCGGCGACCATGGCCCCCAGCCCGGCCCTCGCCCAGCGCGCGGCCCCCGAGACCTTTGCTCCTCTCGCGAAGCAGCTTCTGCCGGCCGTGGTCAATATCCAGACCAGCCAGACCGTGCAGGCCCGCGCCGGGCGCCCCGGCGGGCCGGGCGGCCCCGGTGGGCCGGACGTGCCGCAGGCGCCGCCGGGCAGCCCCTTCGAGGAATTCTTCCGCGACTTCCTGGAGCGGAACCGCCCGCCTGGGATGCCGGGCGCGCCCAGCCAGCCGCAGCGGCCGCGCCGGGCGCAGTCGCTCGGCTCGGGCTTCATCATCGACCCCTCGGGCATCGTGGTGACGAATAACCACGTCATCGACGGCGCGGATGAGATCAACGTCGTGTTGCAGGACAATACGACGCTGAAGGCCGAGCTGATCGGGACGGACCCGCGCACGGATATCGCCGTGCTGCGCGTGAAGCCGGACAAGCCCCTTCCCTCCGTGAAGTTCGGCGATTCCGACACGGCCGAGGTGGGCGACTGGGTGCTGGCCATCGGCAACCCCTTCGGCCTGGGCGGTTCGGTGACCTCGGGCATCGTCTCGGCCCGCGGGCGCAATATCAACCAGGGCGCCTATGACGACTTCATCCAGACCGATGCGGCGATCAATCGCGGCAATTCGGGCGGCCCGCTGTTCAACATGGCGGGCGAGGTGATCGGCATCAACACGGCCATCTACTCGCCTTCCGGCGGCTCGATCGGCATCGGCTTCTCGATCCCGTCCAATCTCGCCAAGTCCGTCGCCGCGCAGCTGCGCGAGCATGGGCGCGTGCGGCGCGGCTGGCTGGGCGTGAACATCCAGCAGGTGACGGACGAGATCGCCGAGAGCCTGGGCCTGAAGGGCGGCGGGCGCGGCGCGCTCGTGGCCCGTGCGCAGGAAGACGGCCCGGCCTATAAGGGCGGCGTGCGCAATGGCGACATCATCCTGAAGTTCAACAACCAGGATGTGAAGGAGATGCGCAACCTGCCGCGCATCGTGGCCGATACCGCCGTGGGCTCGAAGGTACCTGTCGTGGTGTGGCGCGACGGCAAGGAAGTGACCGTCGAGGTCGAGCTGGGCGAGTTCCCGGCCGATGTGGCCGCGGCCGCCGCGGGCGGCAACCAGGCCCCGGCCCAGCCGCCGCAGCCGGCCGTGACCACGCTTTCGGGCCTCGGCCTGCGCGTGGCGCCGCTGAATGACGAGACGCGCGGCCGCTTCAACCTGCGGCCCGAGGCCAAGGGCGTGGTCGTGACCGATGTCGAGAATGGTGGCGCCGCCGCCGAGCGCGACATCCGGCCCGGCGACGTCATCGTCGAGGTGCAGCAGGAGCGCGTGAACTCGCCGCAGGAGGTGCAGGACCGCATCGAGCGCCTGCGTAAGCAAGGCCGCGCGACGGGCCTGCTGCTGATCGAGAACCAGCAGGGCCAGCGCTGGGTGCCGCTGCGGCTGACCCCGCCGGCGCCGAGCGGCAGCCCAGGCTGATGCGGCTGCCCGGCCCTTCGCGGGGCCGGGTGAGCGCTCCGCAAGCGCATGAAAAAACCCGCGCCGGTCGCCCGGCGCGGGTTTCTTTTTGGCCGTGGGGCCGGGGATCAGGCCTTGGGCAGGTGCTTGGCGATATAGGGCGGCAGGTTGAAGGCGCCCGTGTGGATTTCCGGCGTCCAGTAGCCGGTATTGCCCAGGATGCCGGCGGCCTCCGCGCGGGCGCGGATGGTAGCCGTGTCGACCTGGCGCAGCGAGGCGTCCTTGGCGGCCCAGCCGAGCGTCATGAAACCGCCGACATAGGTCGGCACGGCGGCGACATAGGCCCAGATATCCGGAAAGACCTTGCCACGGCGCAGCGAGGTCTCGGCGAGTTCCTCGGCCTGCATGGCGGGCACGCCGCACTGGTTCACGATCAGGCCGCAATCGGAGAGCAGGCGGGCGGCATTGGCGTAGAACTCGTCGGTGAAGAGCACCTCGCCGACGCCGATCGGGTCGGTGGAATCGACGATCACCACATCGAAGGAGCCGGCCGGGGCCTTGCGGACATAGTCGATGCCGTCACCGACGATCACCTCGGCGCGCGGATCGTTCCAGGCGTCGCCGGCAATGTTCGGGAGGTGCTCCTTGCAGAGGCGGATGACCTCGCCGTCGATCTCGACCATGACGGCCTTCTCGACGTTCTTGTGCTGCAGGACGCGCTTGAGCACGCCGCCGTCGCCGGCACCGATGATGAGGACGCGCTTGGCATCGCCATGGGCCAGGATGGGCACATGGGTCAGCATTTCCTGATAGACGAATTCATCGCCTTCGGTGATCTGCACCACGCCGTCGAGCATCATCACGCGGCCATGGGTGTAGCTCTCGAAGATCACGATGTCCTGGAAGTCGGACTGCACGCGCGCGAGCTCGCGCTTGATCATGAAGCGCTGACCCCATTCGGGATAGAGCGTCTCGTTCACCCAGGTATCGGTCGCCATCGGTATCGGTCCTTAAGCCACTTAAAGGTAAGGGGTCGGACCCTGCGGTCCGACCCCCTTTGTCGTCACGTGAAGAGCGCGTGTCAGACGGTGATGCCGCGCTTGTTCTCGCCCAGCTGCACGCGACCGGCGTTGAAGCCCTTCTTCAGGATGGGCAGCGCCAGATACGGGTTGCAGGCGCCGCAGACGAAGATGTCGAGCGCCGCGAAGTTCTTCTCCGGCCAGGTGTGGATGGAGACATGGCTCTCGGCGAGCACGAGCACGCCGGAGACGCCGCCATTCGGCTGGAAGTGATGGAAGTGACCGTGCAGGATCGTGGCGCCGGTGGCGATGGCCGCCTCGCGCAGCACCTCATCGATATGGGCCGGCTCGTCCAGGCGGCTGGCTTCCCACAGGTCGATGATCAGGTGCGTGCCGGCGAACTTAACGCCATCACGCTCAACGAAATAATCCTTCGCCTCCGCAGCGGCGTCGAGAGAAGTCTGGGCGTCGCTCGGGAGTTCCGAGACCATCCCCAGTGAAGCGAGACCGTCCATGTCGGTACCCTTTCCCACCAGTAGATGACCCCGCCCCGGAACCACTCCGGGGCTATCGGTCAATGGCCGCGGGGTATGGGGCAGAGGGGGCCGTAAACGCAAGTGAAATTACCCCCCTAAGGCCGAAAAAATCGCGGACCTCCCGCTACCCTAACGCGCGGGTCAACCTGCCGCGAGGCCAGCAGTCCGCAAAGGCTCCAGCCGACGAGGCAATTGGCGCAGGATATCAAGCTCCTGTTGCAGGCGCGGGAGGTCATTCAGCCCGCGCAGGCCCTCGGCGGTCAGGAGCAGGAAGGCTTCCGCCAATTCGCCGCCCTGGAAACGGGGCGCGAAGGCGGTGCGGAGGCTGGCGAGACGAGCCTGATCGCCACCCAGGGCCGCGAAGGCGGCGAGGCGGACGAGCGTGAGGCGGTCGGCCTCCCCGAGCGGCGCCGGGGCGGCGGGAAGTGCCGGGAGCAGGCCCCCGAGCGAGGCGGCGGCCGCCAGCCAGTCCTGCGCGCCTGCCTGAAGCTCGGCCAGGATGGGCAGGCCATCGGGGCCCAGCGGCGCGAGACGGGCCCTGGCGGCCGCGAGATCGCCCCTGCGGGCCTCGGCGCGGGCGGCCAGGGTGGCACGCTCCTTCTTCAGTGCCTCGGGGAGGCTGTCATCCTCCGGCTGAGGCAGCAGCGCGAGCGCGCCGGCGGCATCGCCTTCCTGCAGCTTCAGCCGCGCCAGATTGGTGGCGAGGCGGGGCGCGGCACCGGGCCGGGCCTTGGCCAGGGCTTCGGTGAGCAGGGCGATGGCGCGGTCGTTGAGATCCAGCGCGGCGAGGCGGTCGGCGAGAAGCGTCACCAGTTCCTCGCTCCGGCCTTCCTCGGGGAGTGACTGGCGATTGGCGTCATAGAGCGCCACGGCGCTCAGCGGGGGCTCGGTATTGATCGCGGCGATGAGGTGGCGCTGGGACAGGGGCTTGATGGCCTCGGCCTTGTCCGGCGCCATGGCCATGGCCTCGCGCAGGATATCCATCGCGCCCCGGAAATCCCCGGCGGCGGCACGAAGCTCGGCCAGGCGCTGGCGCGTCTCGATCTCCTCGCCATCGCCGCGCCAGGCATAGAGCGTGGCTTCCATGGCGGCGGCGGCGCGGGCGGCGTCGAATTCGCCGGTGGCGTAGCGGAGGTCGATGGCCTGGCGGAGAGCCTTGGCGCGCTGGAGGCGGTCGCGCCCACGGGAGACGCTGTCATAGAGCGCCAGGGCCTCGGCAGGCTTGTTCTCACGCTGGAAAAGGCGGGCGCGGGCGTAATCGAGGGCGGTATTCTGCGCGTCGCCATCCAGCAGGCGATGGGCCGCGTTCAGCTCATTGCCCTCGACCAGAGCCTCGGCGGCGATGGGCGTTAGGCGGCGGAGGAGCGGGTCAGGATAGGTGCGCAGAAGCGGCAGGGCGGCGGCGATCAGGGGGGCGGCCTCGGCGCCCTGGCCGCGGCTGGCCTTGGCGAGGGCGAGCCAGAGGGCCGTCTCGTCGCTGGCGGGGAGTTCGGCTTCCTCCAGCGGCTTGGCCTCGGCGAGGCGGCCGGCCAGGAGGGCGGCGATGGCGCGAAGGGCAATGGCCTGAGGCTCGCGGTTCAGGAAAGGGTCTTCCCGCTGGCCGATCTCGAGCATCGACTGCGCTTCCTGCGGGAGGCCGAGGGCGAGCAGCGTGGAGGCGGCTTCGCGACGGAGGGCACCACGGGCAAGTTGGGGCGTGGCGGCGATGCTGTTGCGCTGGGCCTTGAGCCGCTCTTCGAGGGCCGGCACCGGGAGATCGGGGAAGTCGAAGACGCGGCTCATGGCGGCGGCCTCGGCGCTGGGCAGATCGCCGAGCGAGGCGCCGAATTTGAGCCCGGCCTGGCCGCCGGCGAGCATGAAGCGATCCGTGGCGAGGGAAAGGGTCAGCCGGTCGGAGCGGGCGAGAACGGCGGTGCCGAGCATGGTCGGCAGCAGGTCGGCCTGGGGCATGCGGCGCAGCAGCGGCACCCCCTGCCCCGCTACGCCGACGGTGCCGATGAGCAGCGGCAGGCCGGTTTCGGGATCAGTGATGGCGACGCTGCGGCCCGGGGCCGTGGCGCGGAGGGCGAGCCGCGCGGGCGGGCCGGCCTCGGGCTCGAGCGCGATGCTACGGTTGAGGCCCTGGTCGCGCGCCGGCTCGAAGGACCAGGCATTGCCCTCCCGGCGCGGCAACAGCACGGCGGGGGAAGCGATGGGCAGGCGCAGGACCGTGGCATCGGCGAGGCGCTCGGCCTCGGCGCCCTGGAAGATTGGGTCGCGCCGGAGGCGGGTGAGATCGAGATCGGCGGCGCGGTCGAAGACGATGACCAGCCAATCGCCACGGCGGAGGATGGCGGCGCCGGTATCCTCGGGCCAGGCGACGGCGAGGCTGCGCGTCTGGCCGGCCGTCGGGTTCGCCGGATTGGCGATGCGGACGAGGATGGAGCCGGGCGCGGGAAGCTCCTCGATGGTGACGGGCTTCGGCGCGGGTGCGGTGGCGACGGCGGGCATAGCAGGCGTTGTAAGAACTGCCGGCATCGCATGCCGCGTGGCAGTGGCTTGCATTGCCGGCGGCGTGGGCGGCGCCCCTGCCGGGACCGGCGGCGCGGCGGGAGTTTGCGCGCTGGCCGCCTGCTGGGCGGCGCGACGGTTCGGCGGGCGGCTGGCTTCCGGCCCCGGTGCTCGCTGCGCTGTGGCGCGGGGCGTTTCGCGGCTGGCCTCGCGTGCTGCCTCACGCGGCTTGGCGGCGGCCTCGGCGATCTGAGCAGGGTCCGCCACATCGACGACGAGGCGGGAGCCGAGCTTGAAGACGCGCGGCTTGCTGCCGGGCTGAATGGCGATGCTGGCGCCACCATCAACCGCCGCGACGGCCAGCACATTGCGCGGCGGGCGGCGGATGGCACTGGTATCGATGGCGCGGTTGAACCGCAGGACGACCTGGCCCTCGCGCTGCTCCACCTGATAGCGGTCGGCCGCGGCGAGATCGAAGACCACGCGGCCGAGGCCGGGATGGTCCCCGACGCGCACCGTGACCGGCGCGTTTTGCGCCAGGGCCGGCAGACTCGTCAGGAGAGCGGCGCCGAGCGCCAGGGCGGCGCGGCGCATCAGTCGAAGCTCGCCAGCAAGCGGTCGATATCGTCTTGCGAGACGCCGCCGCCGGGAAGCTGCGGGCCATTGGCGAGGCGCTGACCTTCGGTGCGGCCGTCATTGACGGGCGCGGCCTCGGGCTCCGCCTTCGCGATGCCTTCGGGGATGAAGGTCGAGGTCACGGCGGCGACGCGGGCCTCGATGGCCTTGAGCGCCGCGACGACCTTGCTGATGCGCTGGCCGGTGATGTCCTGGAAGGAGCAGGCCTCGTAGATGCGCGTGACGCAGGTGCCGAGCGTGTCAGCCTCTTCGCCCTTCAGCTTGGCCTGGAGATTCTCGAGCGTCTCGCAGACGTCGAGAATCTCGTTGGTCGCCGTCGCGGTATGGCCGACGACCGCATCCAGCTCATCGGTCGCGGCCGGGATGTGGCTGTCGTTGATGTCGTCGACCCGGAGGGCGGCGATATCGGCCTTGGCGCGCTTGACCGTCTTCCCAAGCGCTTCCAGCTCGGAAAGAAGGGCGGCTTCCTTGATGGTAAGGTCCCCGCTCATGCTGCTGAGCACGGCGCGGACCGCCTCCTCGATGCGGGCCTGTCCGCCGGCATCGAGATCAGGCATTCCCGAGCACCTTTTCGATCTTGTCGCGCAGGGTCTCGGCGTTGAAGGGCTTGACGATATAGTTCGAGACGCCGGCCTGCTTGGCGGCGACGACGTTCTCCGTCTTGCTCTCGGCGGTGATCATGATGAAGGGCGTGGACTTCAGCCGGGCATCGGCGCGCACTTCCTTCAGCAGGTCCAGGCCGGTCATGGGGGCCATGTTCCAGTCGCTGATGACGAGGCCGAAATTGCCGGCGCGGAGCTTCTGCAGCGCCTCCTGGCCGTCGGTGGCTTCCTCGACATTGTCGAATTCCAGCTGCTTCAGCAGATTCCTGATGATGCGCAGCATCGTCTTGTAGTCGTCGACGATCAGAACCTGGGTATTCTTGTCCATCGGCATTACGGGCAACCTCCGTTTTTCACTGTCACCGTTTCACCCCGAGCGGCCGGCACGTTGCCGGGCCAACTCGGTCGTCAGTTCACGCGCCCGATCGGGCCGCATGGCGCCGATCACGGGTGACGCCTTGGCCTCTTTCATCCGGGTGACGATCTGGACGAGCACAGGCATGTCCAGGTCATCGAAGATCGAGGCGGCGTCACGCGGCTTCATAGACTCGTAAACCTTAACCAAGCCTCGCCAACCGGCCTCGTCCTGCGCGTTTCTTGCGTCGGATTCCGCGACGAGCTTCCTTTGCAGCTCTTCCATTTCGCGAAGACGGTCGGTCAGACGCTTCTCGGCGGCCTGGAGAACCTGTTCGCGCGCGGCCAGGGCGGTTTCGCGCGTATCGAGCGTCTGCCGGCGGGCACGAAGCGATTCGAGGATCGCCTTCTCTGCTTCCTTCGCAGGGTCGGGCGCATCGGCAGTCGCGGGCGCGGGCGGCGGTTCGGGCGCGCGCGGCTGGGCGGGCTTCTGCTCCGGCGCGGAGGCCATGGCATTGGGCACCAGCAGGGCCTCGGCAAAGCCGGTGCCGCGCCAGAGCGCATCGACCTTCGTGACGGCGACGAGGCCGAGCGCGCCGACCATGATCGGCAGCAGGCGGGGGCGAGGCATTTTCATCAGCGCGCGATCCGGAGCGCGTTGAGCAGGTCGCGCTCGGCCTGGCTGCGCATGGCGCTCGGCTCCGGCTGAGCGGAGGGCGACGGGAGGCGGCTTTCGGTGCTCCGGCCTTCGGGCCGCGCGGCACGCAGGGCGCGTTCCAGACGATCGGCGGCGGTTTCGGCGCGCTCGGCGAGATCGCGGAGATCGTCGCGGAGTTCCTCGGCGACTTTCACGCGCTCGGAGACGGTCTTGCCCGCGACCTCTGCGATCGCACGGAGGCGAACGAGCGTCGCTTCGGCGGTGCGCGTCGCTTCGGTGAAGCCGGCGGCACTCGCATCGAGCGCGCCGCGATCGCGCCGCAGGGCGGCCAGAGCGCGTTCGAGCCGGATCGCGAAAGGGATCGCGGCGATCAGCAGGATGAGAAGCAGCGCCTGGGCGCTCCATTCGATGAGGCTCATTGGCCAAGCACCGCCGCGAGGCGGTTCCTCCTCAATTCCTTTTCGATTTTTACGGCGAGCTTGTTCTCGCGGCGGCCGAGGCCGGCCTCGAAGAGCGCCACTTCGCCGCAACGCAGCCGGACGGGCGCGCCGGGCGTGGTCGAGAGCGTGATCTGGTCGCCAGGCTTGAGCGAGAGGATCTGCGAAAGCGGCATGACCTGCTCGTCGAGCACCACGTCGAGCGCGACTTCGGTATGGCGCAGCTCTTCGGCGAGGTGGGTTTCCCAGATGCTGTCGCGGCCGAATTTTTCGCCCATGAATTGCTGCAGCAGCAACTCGCGAACGGGTTCCAGCGTCGCATAGGGAAGCATGATCTCGAACTTGCCGCCGCGATCCTCCATGTCGATGCGAAGGCGCGCGAGGACGGCGGCATTGGAGAGGCGCGTGATGGCAGCGAAGCGCGGGTTGGTCTCCAGCCGCTCGAAGCGGAAATGCACGGGCGAGAGCGGCTCGAAGGCGGCGGAGAGATCGCCCAGCACGACGGCGACCAGGCGTTCGACCAGGGTGCGCTCGATGGTGGTATACGGCCGGCCCTCGATGCGCATCGCCGCCGTGCCGCGGCGGCCGCCCAGGAGCACGTCCACCACCGAATAGATCAGCGAGCTGTCGGTGACGACGAGGCCATAATTGTCCCACTCATCGACCTTGAAGACCGAGAGCATGGCGGGCAGCGGGACGGAATTCAGATAATCGCCGAAACGCAGCGAGACGATGCTGTCGATTGAGACTTCGACATTGTCTGAGGTGAAGTTGCGCAGCGTCGTCGACATCAGGCGCACGAGGCGGTCGAAGACGATCTCGAGCATCGGGAGACGCTCGTAGGAGACGAGGCCCGAGGAGATGATCTTCTCGATGCCCGACTTGGCTTCTTCCTTAGGCCCGGCCTCGAAACCGAGGAGGCTGTCGATCTCGGCCTGGTTCAGCAGGCGGGCAGCATCCGCGGGCGGGGCGCCATCGCTGTCGGATTCGCCTTCCTGCTCCAGGGCGGCACCCCAGGCGGCGGCGAGATCGTCGTCACTCGGCTGATCGCTCATTGCACGATGATCTCGATGAAGAGGACATCTTTCACCCGGATGGGTGTGGCGACGAGATTGGCGCGGGCCAGCAATTCCTCGCGCAGGCGGTAGGTGCCGACGGAGCCGCGCAGCTCCTCCGGCCGGACTTCGCGCAGGTAGGTCTGGAAGATGTCCATCAGGCGCGGCATGGCGGCCTCGATGGGCTTGGCATCCTCGCTGCGGACCAGTTCGAGCTTGCTGCGCAGCTTGATGAAGGTCGGCCGGCGGCCGGGGACGTTCAGGTTGGTGACGATCTCGGGCAGGTCGTAGAAAACGGGCGGCGCGGGCGGCACGGGGCGCGGCGCTTCGGCGGCCCTTGTCTCCGCCGCCTCTTCCTTCGGTCCCATGCCGAGGAGCGAGGGGAGGATGCCGGTGAACCAGAGGCCCGCACCGCCGCCGCCCAGCAGCAGGAGCAGCGCCAGGAGGATGAAAAAGGGCTTCTTGCCGCCTTTCTTTTTCCCAGCCTCGCCTTCCGTCTTCTTCGCGGCTTTTTTCGCCGACATCACCGATACCTTCGCCGGATGGAAGAGGCGGCCGGCCGAGGGCCGTGGCTGCCTCCGGAGGGTTTCTCCCTCACCGGCCTGACTCTGCGCCGCAAAGGTTAATGGAGCGTTGACCGGCAGGATCGGCCGGGGGGCGGTCGGCATGTTTTGCCGCCCCCGTGGCGATGTTTTCCGCTCTATGGCCCGAAAAGCCTGGCACGAGGCTTGCGCCAGGAGGGGCGGCTGGCGTCGCGGTGACGGCAGCGCTTGGGAAGACGAGCGATGGACAATCCCGGCTACATCATGCTCTCGCGCCTTTCGGCGCAGGCCCGGACCACGGCGGTCGTTGCGCATAACCTCGCCAATGCCGATACGCCCGGCTTCAAGGCCGAGCGGCCGATCTTCACCGCTTTCGACAATGCCAACCGCAACGGCGCCGCCGCGCGGGGCGATACCAGCACCGCCTTCACCTGGGACCGCGCGACCTGGCGCGACATGCAGCCGGGCGCCTTGCAGACCACGGGCAATCCGCTCGACCTGGCGCTGACCGGCGAGGGTTTCTTCGCCGTCGATACGGCGCGGGGCGAGCGCTACACGCGGGCGGGGCGGTTCAGCCTCGGCGCCGACGGGCGCATCGTGGATGCCAATGGCAATGCGCTGCTCTCGGAGAATGGCCAGCCGATCATCGCGGCCGCGGGCGACACCAATCTTCGCGTGACGGGCGATGGCACGATCGCGAGCGAGAATGGGCCGCTCGGGCGCATCAAGGTCATGCGCTTCAACAACGAGCAGGCGATGCTGGCCGAGGGCGATCGGCTCTATGACGCGCCGGCCGAGGCCGATGGCGAGATCATGCCGCGGCCCGCCATCGTCCAGGGCGCGCTCGAGGGCAGCAATGTCAGCGCCATTCTCGAGATGACCCGGATGATGACCGAGCTGCGCGAATTCCAGTTCGCTTCCCAATTCGCCGAGCGCGAGGGCGAGCGGTTGCAGACCGCCGTCGACCGCATTCTCCGCAAGCAGTAATCCCGCCGTCGAGGACAGAAACCCATGCGCGCCCTGAACATCGCCGGCACCGGCATGATGGCCCAGCAGACCAATGTCGAGGTCATCTCCAACAACCTCGCGAATATGAGCACCACCGGCTACAAGCGCCGGCGGGCCGAGTTCCAGGACCTGATCTACCAGAACATCCGTCGCGTGGGTTCGCAGTCCTCGGACGCGGGCAATATCCTGCCCTCGGGCGCGCAGGTGGGCCTCGGCGTGAAGACGGCGGCGATTTATCGCGTGTCCGAGCAAGGCAGCCTGACCGAGACCTCGAACAGCTTCGACATCGCCATTCGCGGCAACGGCTTCTTCCAGGTGACGCTGCCTTCGGGCGAGACGGCCTATACGCGCGACGGCAGCTTCGGCCTCTCGGCCGAGGGCGTGCTGGTGACGGCGGAGGGCTATGTGGTGCAACCGGGCATCACCATCCCCACCACCGCGACCAGCGTGACCATCAATGCCAATGGCGAGGTGCTGGCCAAGATCGACGGGCAGGTGAACCCGCAGAATGTGGGGCAGATCCAGCTCGCGATCTTCGCCAATGAGGGCGGATTGGACGCGATCGGTGAGAACCTGTTGCTCGCGACGCCCTCTTCCGGCCAGGCGCAGGCGGGCAATCCCGGCGCAGTGGGCTACGGGCAGGTGCTGCAGGGCTTCGTGGAAAGCTCCAACGTCAATGTGGTGCAGGAGATCACGAGCCTGATCACCGCCCAGCGCGCCTATGAGATGAACAGCAAGGTCATCACGGCGAGCGACGAGATGCTCTCCACCATCGCGAAGATGCGGTGAGCATGATGCGCGCCCTCCTCATCGCCGGCCTGCTGCTCGCCGCCGGGCCCGCTTTCGCGCAGATCTCGCCGATCCCCGCCGGTTCGGGGCTGACAGCTTCCGGGCTCGCCGGGGGCCCCGCCACGCTCCGGCCGCAGGTGGTGGCGGACGAGGCGACGCTCAGGCTCGGCGATCTCTTCGACGGGCAGCTCGAGCATCCGGAGGCGCCGCTCGGCCTCGCCCCCGCGCCGGGCCAGCGCATGGTGCTGGAGACGGCGCAGATCATGGCGGTGGCGCGGGCGCATAAGGTGCTGTGGCGGCCGCTGACCGGGCAGGAGCGCGTGGTGATCGAGCGGCCGGGCCGGCCGGTGGCGAGGGAGGAGGTCGTGGATATCATCCGCGCCGACCTGCTGCGGCTCGGGCTCGAGGAGGATGCGGAGCCGGAATTCCCGGGCTTCGTGCCGCCCATGGTACCGCTGGGCGCCTTCGTGCAGCTCGCGGCGGAGCAGGTCTATTTCGATCAGGCGACCAACCGCTTCTCCGCGACGCTGGTGGTCGCCGCCGATGGGATGACGACACTGCGGCTGCGCATCGCGGGGCGGACGGTGCGCACCGAGCCCATGGTGGTCGCGGTGCGGCGGCTCACGCTGGGCGAGGTCGTGGCGCCGGGCGATGTCGAGGTGGTGCGCGTGCCGGCCGGGCGGGTGCGGCCCGGCGTGACCCAGGCGCTCGACCAGGTGGTGGGGCAGCAGCTGCGGCGGCCGGTGGGGCCGAAAATGCCCGTCAGCCTCGGCGATATCGGCGCGCCCGTGGTGGTCGAGAAGAATTCCCTCGTGACGATGACGCTCGATGCGCCGGGGCTGGTGCTGACCACCCAGGGCAAGGCGCTGGAGGCCGGGGGGCGCGGGCAGGTCATTGCCGTGATGAACCTCGCCTCGCGCAGCGTGGTGGAGGCCGTGGCGACGGGGCCGGGCCGCGTTCGCGTCGCTTTCGGCTCCGCGCCCGTCCGCGAGCAGCAACTCTCGCCCACCGCCGCCGTAGCGGCCCGCACAGCCATGCGCTGAGGAAATGACGATGCGCCCTGCCCTTCTCGCCCTCCTCCTGCCCATGGTGCTGGCCGGCTGCGGCACGGCCGAGCGGCTTTCCCGCGTCGGCCGGGCGCCGGAAATGGCGGCGGTGGAGAACCCGGCGGCGAGCCCGGATTACCGGCCCGTCTCCATGCCCATGCCTTCGGCCAGGGCGCCGCTGCCGGAGAATAACAGCCTCTGGCGGCCCGGCAGCCGCACCTTCCTGCGCGATCAGCGCGCGGCGCAGGTGGGCGATATCGTGACGGTGCTGGTGGATGTCACCGACAATGCCGATTTCTCCGCCACCACCGATACCTCGCGCACGGGCAGCGATGCGATGGGCATTCCGGGGCTGCTGGGCCTTGCGGCTTCCGTCGGGCGCATCTTCCCGGCCGGAACGGCGGCCTCTTCGCTGGTGAATACCAACTCGGCCAATAGCTATTCGGGGGCGGGGCGGATCAAGCGGGCCGAGACGGTGACCATGCGCGTGGCCGCGACGGTGACGCAGGTGCTGCCCAACGGCAATCTCGTGGTCGGCGGGAAGCAGCAGATGCGGGTGAACCACGAGCTGCGCGAGTTGCAGGTGGCTGGTATCATCCGGCCCCAGGATATCGGCAGCGACAATACGGTGCAGCATGACCGCCTCGCGGAAGCGCGCATCGCCTATGGCGGCATCGGCACTTCGAGCGACGTGCAGCAGCCGCGCTATGGCCAGCAGGTATTGGACGCCATTCTGCCCTTCTGAGATCGATTGGCTGCCATGGCACAGGCAGCTTGGGCTTTTCCTCCTCCGCGCGAGGCGTCAGGATGACGTCAATGGTCCGGGCCGAAGCAGCACCGGCCCGCGGAGGATGAAAAGAATGAATGCCGTAACCCAGCCCCCCGCCGCGCCCGGCGCCGGCGAGCCAGGCATCCGGCTCCATCCCGATGACGGCGTGCTGATCGCGCGCCGGGTGATCGCGCCCGGCACCGAGGTGGCGCCAGGGATCGTGACGAACAAGCGCATTCCGGCGGGGCACAAGATCGCCATCCGGCCCCATGCCCAGGGCGAGGCGGTGAAGCGCTATGGGCAGATCATCGGCTTCGCCACCGAGGCCATCGCGCCGGGCGATTGGGTGCATACCCACAATATCGCCATGGGCGACTTCTCCCGCGACTATGCCTGGGGCGTGGATGCCAAGCCGACGCCTATGGTCGAGAAGCCGGCCACCTTCATGGGCATCGTGCGGCCCGATGGGCGGGTGGCGACGCGGAACTATATCGGCATCGTGACCAGCGTGAATTGCTCGGCCCATGTGGCGGAGCTGATCGCGTTGGCTTTCCGGCGCAATCCGCTGACGGGCGAGAATCCGCTCGCGGCCTGGCCGAATGTGGACGGCGTCGTGGCGCTGACACATAAGACGGGCTGCGGCATGGCGGCCGGCGAGCCGCTGACGCTGCTGCGGCGGACTCTGGCGGGCTTCGCGCGGCATGTGAACTTCTCCCATGTCATCGCGATCGGGCTCGGCTGCGAGGTGAACCAGATCGGCGGGATGATGGAGGAGCAGCGCCTGGCCGGGCGGCTGCGCAGCATGGATATCCAGGAGATGGGCGGCGCGCGGAAGACCGTGGAAGCCGGCATCGCCTTCGTGAAAAGCGTGCTGGACGAGGCCAATAACGTCGAGCGCGTCGAGGTGCCGGCGAGCCATCTGACGGTCGCACTGCAATGCGGCGGCTCGGACGGCTATTCGGGCATCACGGCCAATCCGGCGCTGGGCGCTGCCTCGGACCTGCTGGTGCGGCATGGCGGCACGGTCATTCTTTCGGAAAGCCCCGAGACCTATGGCGCCGAGCATCTGCTGACACGCCGGGCGGTGAGCCCCGAGGTCGGCCAGAAACTGGTCGACATCATGCATTGGTGGGAAGCCTATTGCGAACGCGAGGGGGCGGAGATGAATGCCAACCCTTCGCCCGGCAACAAGGCGGGCGGGCTGACCACCATTCTCGAGAAGTCGCTCGGCGCCATGGCCAAGGCGGGGACGACCAATCTCGTCGAGGTCTATCGCTATGCCGAGCCGGTGACGGCCAAGGGCTTCGTCTTCATGGACACGCCCGGCTATGACCCGGTGGCGGCGACGGGCCAGGTGGCGGGCGGCGCCAATCTCGTCTGCTTCACCACCGGGCGCGGCTCGGTTTTCGGCTGCAAGCCGGCGCCCTCCATCAAGCTCGCGACCAATTCGCCCATGTATGAGCGCATGAGCGAGGATATGGACGTGAATTGCGGGACGGTGCTGACGGGCGAAGAGACGGTCGAGGAGGCCGGGCAGCGGATTTTCGAGCTGATGCTGCGCGTGGCCAGCGGCGAGCGGAGCAAGTCCGAGGCTTTCGACTTCGGCGCGGCGGAATTCGCGCCCTGGGTGATCGGGGCGACGATGTAGGCGCGGGCCTCAGCGCTGGAGGGCGGTGGCCACCAGCGCGAGGACGGCCATGATGGCCAGCACCAGGAAGAGCCCCTTGGCGAGGCCCGCCCATTCCGACTTGGTATCGGGCGGCTCCTCATCGGGGCGGAAGGTGGGGCGCGGGGTCAGGTGGGTGGTCAGCACCTCCGGGATCGGGGCCTGATCCGTGTCATCCGGCAGGATGGGCGGCGGGGGCGGTGCCTCGGCAGCGGCGACGGGTTCCACCGCCAGGTCGGCCGCGGGCGGGCTGGCGAAACGGTCGGCTTCGGGCTTGATGGGCTCTTTCATCCGGCACCCTCTCCGCACGGCCAACGGCCGCTCGTTGCGCCCCAGAGGCGAGGCCTTGGTTGAATGTCCCGAGCCACGCAGGGGTTTCCGGTTGCAGAATGGATGCGGAGTCGCACCAAAGCCAAGCCCGGAAGCTGCTTTCTGAAGCCTGTGGTTGCGCCTCAGGCCAAAACTTTTCGTGCCAGGCGTGCGGCGACGCCGCCCAGGATGCGATTTCGGGTAGCGGCAGGGCCTTTTTTATCGCTGGGAACGGAGCCGTCCGATTTTTTAATTGAGAGTTATTCTCACTTTGAGGAAGCTGTGGCCGCCGCTGACCGGAGTTCCCTCCATGCCTACCCATGGTCTTCCCACCTGGCCCTGGGCCGATTCCGTGACCGACGATCTACCTGCCCCCGAGGCCCTGCTGCTGGAGGGCATGCGGCGCTGGGAAACGGCGGCGCGCGAGGGCATGCCCGCCCTGCCCTGCGCCAGCCCGCCCTTCATCACCGAGGATTTGGGGGCGGCGGCAGTCTGGCTGGACCTGATGCTGCTGACGACCAGGCGCGAGCGCGAGCTGCGCTTCTCGCGGGTGGAGGACCCTGTGCTGGCGGAGGATGAGGCCGCGCTGCTGCTGGCCTGCGCCATGGCGCAACGGGGAAGCCGGCCGCAGGCGCTGGCAGCCTTCTGCCGGCTCTTGCCGCCGCTGGCCGCCTATAGCGCCATGGGCCATGCGCTCAGGCTGGGCGCGGTATTGCGCCGCGCGGGGTGGTTCATGACACCCCTCCCGCGCGGCTGATCGGGCCTTATCAGGCCGTGCGGTCCACCCCGCCCGAGGCCAGCGCGGCCTGGGCCGCCGCGAGGCGGGCCACGGGCACGCGATAGGGCGAGCAGGAGACGTAATCGAGGCCCACGCTCTCGCAGAAGTGGATCGAGGACGGATCACCCCCATGCTCGCCGCAGATGCCGAGCTTGAGGTCGCTCTTCACGCCGCGGCCCTTCTCGGTGGCGATCTTCACCAGGGCGCCGACACCGTCCGGGTCGATCGAAACGAAGGGGTCCTTAGCGAGGATGCCCTTCTCGACGTAATAGGGCAGGAACTTGCCCGCATCGTCGCGCGACAGGCCGAAGGTGGTCTGCGTCAGGTCATTGGTGCCGAAGCTGAAGAAATCGGCGGCTTCGGAGATGCTGTCGGCGGTGAGGGCCGCGCGCGGCAGTTCGATCATCGTGCCGATCAGATATTCGACATGATAATTCTGCTCGGCGAAGACCGCCTCGGCGACCTTGCGGACGTCGTTGCGGGTGATCTCCAGCTCGCGCTTGGTCGCGACCAGCGGGATCATCACTTCCGGCACCGGGGCCTTGCCCGTCTCCTTGGCGACGATGATCGCGGCCTCGAAAATGGCGCGGGCTTGCATCTCGTAGATCTCGGGATAGGTGATGCCCAGGCGGCAGCCGCGATGGCCGAGCATGGGGTTCGCTTCCGAGAGATCCTGCGCGCGGCGCGTCATGGTCGCGAGATCGGTGCCGAGGCTTTCGGCGACCTCGGCCATCTCCTCCTCGCCATGCGGCAGGAACTCGTGCAGCGGCGGGTCGAGCAGGCGGATGGTAACGGGGAGGCCCGCCATGATGCGGAAGAGCTCGGCGAAATCGTCGCGCTGGAAAGGCAGCAGCTTGGCGAGCGCGTTGCGGCGGCCGTCTTCCGTCTCGGACATGATCATCTGGCGAACCGCGCCGATGCGCGCCGGGTCGAAGAACATGTGCTCGGTGCGGCAGAGGCCGATGCCCTCGGCGCCGAACTTGCGCGCCGTATCGGCATCGAGCGGCGTCTCGGCATTGGCGCGGACCTTGAGGCGGCGGACCTTGTCGGCCCATTCCATCAGGGTGGCGAAATCGCCGGAGAGCTGCGGCTCGATCATCGGCACGGAGCCGATGAAGATTTCGCCGGTGGCGCCATCGAGCGTCACGGTCTCGCCGGCGCGGACGATCTTGCCGCCAGCGGAGAGCGTCTGGGCGGTGTAGTCCACCACCACGCCGCCGGCACCGGCGACGCAGGGGCGGCCCATGCCGCGGGCGACCACGGCGGCGTGGCTGGTCATGCCGCCGCGTGTCGTGAGGATGCCCTTGGCGGCATGCATGCCGTGGATGTCTTCCGGGCTCGTCTCGATGCGGACCAGAATGACGCTCTCGCCCTTGGCCGCGCGCGTCTCGGCCTCATCGGCGGAGAAGACCACGGCGCCGCAGGCCGCACCCGGCGAGGCGGGCAGGCCCTTGGAGAGCGCGGTGCGCTTGGCTTGGGGATCGAGCGTCGGATGCAGGAGCTGGTCCAGCGCGCCGGGATTCACGCGCTTGACCGCCTCGCGCTCGTCGATCAGCCCCTCGCGGGCCATGTCGACAGCGATCTTGAGGCTGGCGGCGGCGGTGCGCTTCCCGTTGCGGGTCTGCAGCATGTACAGCTTGTTCTGCTGCACGGTGAATTCGATGTCCTGCATGTCCGCGTAATGCTTCTCGAGCGTTTCGCGGACCTTCACCAGCTCGGCATAGGCGGCGGGCATGGCTTCTTCCATGCTGCGCTCGCCGGGCTTGGCGCGGGCCTTGGACATGGGCTGGGGCGTGCGGATGCCGGCCACCACATCCTCGCCCTGGGCGTTGATGAGGTATTCGCCGTAGAAGATGTTCTCGCCCGTGGACGGATCGCGCGTGAAGCAGACGCCCGTGGCGCAATCGTCGCCCATATTGCCGAAGACCATCGCCTGCACGTTGACGGCGGTGCCCCAGCTCGCGGGGATGTCGTTCAGGCGGCGATAGGTATTGGCGCGCTGGTTCATCCAGGAGCCGAAGACGGCGCCGATCGCGCCCCAGAGCTGGTCCTGCGGGTCCTGCGGGAAGGGCTTGCCGGTGACGCGCTCGACCATGTCCTTGTAGCCGGCGACGACGCGGTGCCAGTCCTGTGCCTTCAGCTCGGTATCCTCGATGGCGCCGACATCGAGCTTCTCGTTCTCGATGATCTCCTCGAAGCGGTGGTGATCCACGCCGAGGACGACGGAGCCATACATCTGGATGAAGCGGCGATAGCTGTCCCAGGCGAAGCGGGCGTCGCCGCTGGCGGCCGCGAGGCCGTCCACGGTGACGTCGTTCAGGCCGAGATTCAGCACGGTATCCATCATGCCCGGCATGGAGACGCGGGCGCCCGAGCGGACGGAGACGAGAAGCGGCTTGCGGTGATCGCCGAACTTGTTGCCGACCGCCGCCTCGATCCGGGCGAGGGCCTCGGCCACCTGGGCCTTCAGCTCCGCCGGATAGGTCTTCTCATGCTCGTAATAGTAGGTGCAGACCTCGGTGGTGATGGTGAAGCCCGGCGGCACGGGCAGGCCGATGGAGGCCATCTCCGCGAGATTGGCCCCCTTCCCGCCCAGGAGGTTCCGCATCTCGGCCTTGCCATCGTTCTGGCCGGCCCCGAAGCCATACACCCACTTGGTCATCAGCGACCCTCCTAGTTATCCGTTTGGCGCAGGCCCCCGGGCGGGGACGCGCGCTAGCTCTCGATCTTCGCGAAATCCGCGACGAGGTTCATGGCGCGACGGAGGCCGGCGAGAAGCCTGAGACGGTTCGCCCGCCGATTCCCGTCTGCGTCATTCACCACGACTGCGGTAAAGAATGCATCAACCGGAGCCCTCAACGCAGCAAGCTCCGTCATGGCTGCAGTGAATTCTTCTTTACTCAGCAAAGCTTGGACCGCCGGGACGGCCTTGTCGAGGGCCCCGGCCAGGGCCTGTTCCTCCGGCGCCACGAGAAGCGCCGGGTCGACCGCGCCATCATGCGGGCCGTCCCTCTTCTCCTCGATGCGGAGGATATTGGTGGCGCGCTTATAGGCGGCGAGCAGGTTCGCGCCGTCCTCGCCCTCGATGAGGGTGCGGAGCGCCTCGGCCCGGGCGAGCAGCAAGGCCAGGTCATCCACGCCGCCGGTGGCGAGGGCGGCGGTCACGACATCGTGGCGCAGGCCCTCGCCGCGCAGCTGGACGCGGAGGCGGTCGGCGATGAAGTCGAGCAGATCGGTACTGCGAAAGCCGTTAAGCTTGCTCAAAACGCCCGTAGAGGGCTGATCCAGCCCGGTAGCTTCCTCAAGTTTCTTGCGAATATCCTCCGCTTTTTCGAGGCCAACCCAAGCTGCCGAAACACGCGCCTCGGTGAGTGCGAAATGGAACACCTCACTCAGAGACAAACGCAGCCCGTTCTCGCGGATGATGCGGATGACGCCCAGCGCCGCGCGGCGGAGCGCGAAGGGGTCGCCCGAGCCGGTCGGCTTCTCGCCCACGGCGAAGAAACCGGCGAGCTGGTCGAGCTTGTCGGCCAGGGCAACGGCCATGGCAACCGGCTCGTTCGGCACGGCATCGGTCGGGCCGAGGGGGCGGTAATGGGCCGCGACGGCCTCGGCAACGCGGCTGTCTTCCTTGTCTTTCAGGGCGTAGTAGCGGCCGATGATGCCCTGCAGCTCGGGGAATTCGCCGACTAGGCCGGTGGCGAGATCGGCCTTGGCGAGCTTCGCCGCGCGGGCGGCGAGCGCGGGCTCGGCACCCAGCTTCGGGGCCAGCCATTCGGCGAGCTTCACCAGGCGGGCGACGCGCTCGCCCTGGGTGCCGAGCTTGGCGTGGAAGGTGACGGTGTCGAGCTTGGGCAGGAAGCTTTCCAGCGTCTGCTTGCGGTCGAGATCCCAGAAGAAGCGGGCGTCGGAGAGGCGGGCGCGGAGCACGCGCTCATTGCCGCCCGTGACCGCGGCGCCGCCATCGGTCGGCGCGATATTGGAGGCCAGGGCGAAGAAGGGCGCGGCCGAACCGTCCTTCTGGCGCAGGGCGAAATAGCGCTGGTTGATACGCATGGTGGTGCGCATCAGCTCGGCCGGCAGGTCCATGAAGGCGTCGTCGATGCGGCCGAGCAGCGGCACGGGCCATTCGACGAGGCCCGCAACCTCGGCCAGGAGGCCTTCGTCGGGGACGATTTCGACGCCCTTCTGCGCCGCGAGGGCAGCGATGCCGTCGCGGATGATGGCGATGCGCTCGGCGGCATCGAGCACCACGAAGCGCTCGCGCAGCCCGGCTTCGTAGGCGCTGAAGCTTAGCGCAGTGAAGGCGCCAGGGGCATGGATGCGATGGCCCTCGGTCTCATTGCCGCTAGTAAGGCCGTGGCCGTCATCCTCACCCTGGGCAAGGCTGAAGGGCACCACTTGGCCGTCGTAAACGCAGAGGATGCGCTTCAGCGGGCGAACCCATGTAAAGGCGGAGGTGCCGCCCCAGCGCATGGATTTCGGCCAGGGGAAGCGCCAGAGCAGCGCCGGGATGACGGCCGAGAGCACCTCGGCGGTCGCGCGGCCGGGGCGGGCGATGGCGGCGAGGAGGAAAACGCCCTTGCCCGTATCCTTGAAGGCGATCTCGGCGCCGCCCTCATTGACCGTCTCGCCGGCGGCGAGGGCCGCGGCGGCACGGGCGGGGAAGTCATCGCCGAGGTTCAGCGGGGCGCCGACCTTGCTGCGGAGGAAGGCCTCGACGGCCTGGGCGGGCGCGCCCTGGCGGGGGCCGCGCTCCTCGCGCGTCTCGGCGGCGGTGCCGGCCGGGAGATCGCCCACCAGCGCGATGCGGCGCGGGCCGTAGAAGGCGCGGGCGCCGGTCAGGGCCAAGCCCTCGGCGGCGAGCGCCTCGGTCAGGAGGCGGGAAAGGTCCTCGGCCGCGCGCGCCTGCATGCGGGCGGGGATTTCCTCGGAAAACAGTTCGATCAGGAATTCGGACATCGTGAAGACTACTCGGCTCGGGCGGCGGGGCGGGCGATGGCGGGGCGGCGGGCGGTCACGCCGCCTCCCCCTTCACCCAGCCTTCGCAGCACTGCTTCGCCAGGGCGCGGACGCGGCCGATATAGGCAGCGCGCTCCGTCACGCTGATGGCGCCGCGGGCATCGAGCAGGTTGAAGGCATGGCTGGCCTTGATGCACTGGTCATAGGCGGGCAGCGCCAGGTCGCGCGCGATGAGGGCGGCGCATTCGCGCTCGGCATCCTCGAAATGGCGCTGGAGCAGGTCGATATTGGCGTGCTCGAAATTATAGGCGGAGAATTCCTGCTCGTTACGCAGGAAGACGTCGCCATAGGTCACGCCGGCATTGTTGAAAGCGAGATCGTAGATGCTTTCCTTGCCCTGGATATACATGGCCAGGCGCTCGAGCCCGTAGGTCAGCTCGGCCGAGGGCTTTTCCGTGGCGATGCCGCCGACCTGCTGGAAATAAGTGAACTGCGTCACCTCCATGCCGTCGCACCAGACTTCCCAGCCGAGGCCCCAGGCGCCCAGCGTCGGGCTCTCCCAGTCATCCTCCACGAAGCGCACGTCATGCAGCTTGGGGTCGATGCCCAGCGCCTTGTAGCTCTCGATCAGCAGGGCCTGCGGATCGGCCGGGCTCGGCTTCATGATGACCTGGTACTGGTAATAGTGCTGCAGCCGGTTGGGATTCTCGCCGTAGCGGCCATCAGACGGGCGGCGGCAAGGCTGCACATAGGCCGCGCGCCAGGGCTTGGAACCGAGAGCCCGCAGCGTCGTGGCCGGGTGGAAGGTACCGGCGCCCATCTCCATGTCGTAGGGCTGCAGAATGACGCAGCCCTGCGCGCTCCAGAAATCATGCAGGGTCAGAATCATGTCCTGGAAGCTCAGGACCGGCTTCTTGCTGTCGCTCATGGTGCGGGAGGGTCTTTTCCGGCGTAACGGCGTGAATGAATGGGGGCTTGCGCCCCGCTTGTGCCGCGCACCATACGGGCGTGTCGCAATACCCGGCAAGAAACCATCCCGGAGATAAGCCATGCAAAGCCAGGGGCAGAATACCGAAGCCCTCATCCGCGCCTATTACGACGCGTTCAATGCGGGTGATCGCCCGGGGATGCTGGCGCTGCTCAGCGACGACGTGGCGCATGACGTGAACCAGGGCGGGCGGCAGGTCGGCAAGGAGGCCTTCGCGCAATTCATGGCGCATATGGACCGCTGCTATGCCGAGCAGCTGGTGGATATCGCCATCATGGTCGATGCGACGGGCACACGGGCCGCGGCGGAATTCGTCGTGAAGGGCAAGTATCTCGCCACGGACGAGGGCCTGCCGGAGGCCAAGGGGCAGGCCTATGACCTGCCGGCGGGGGCCTTCCTGGCCGTCACCGGCGGGAAGATTTCCCGGGTGACGACCTATTACAACCTGCCCGAATGGATGCGGCAGGTCGGGGGCTGAGGCTCGCGGCCTTCCCCCCATACGTGCCCTTAGTGCGCGATGGCCTCGCGGGGGGCGCCGCCGGGCCTGCCCTGTGGGTGGCCGGCCTGTTTGATGAGCAGTGCCATGGCGGCGATCAGGCCTGGCACCGCCAGGACGATGAAGATCCAGAGCAGCGGGAGATGCGCGCGGGATAGTTCGCCCACCAGGAAGGAGCCGGCAATGCCGCCGAAGCGGCCGATGCCGATCATCCAGGCGACGCCCGTGGCGCGGCCCTCGGTCGGGTAGAATTCCGCCGCCAGGGCCGGCAGCGAGGATTGGGCGGTGTTCATCAGCACGCCGGCCAGGAAGACGGCGACCATGAGCGCGGGGGGATTGCCCGCGCTGAGCCCCACCAGTGCCAGCGACACCGCGGTGAGCGCGAAGCCCAGGGCGACGACGCGGTTGCCGTTGTAGCGGTCCATCAGCCAGCCGAAGAAGACCGCGCCGATGCCACCCAGCGGGAAGAGCGCCGAGATGAGGGCGGCATTGCGCGGCGAGAGGCCGGCATCGCCCAGGAGCACGGGCATCCAGTTCACCAGGGCGTAGAAAATCACCAGCCCCATGAAATAGGTGAGCCAGAGCATGATCGAGCCGAGGACGTAGCCGCGCGAGAGGACGAGGCGGATGCCGCCCTTGGCGGCGGGTTCGGCCTCGCCCAGAACGAAGCTCGTCGCCTGGTTCGCGGTGAGGGAGATGCGGGAGAGGACGGCGCGGATGCGCTCGGCGGGGTAGCCCTTCATCACCATGTAGCGGGCGGATTCGGGCAGCAGCAGAAGCAGCAGCACCACCAGCACCAGCGGCACGACGCCGCCCAGCACGAGCACGCTGCGCCAGCCCCAGATCGGGATCATCCAGGCGGCGAGGAAGCCGCCGAAGGCCGCGCCCAGCGGGAAGCCGCAGAACATGGCATTGACCAGCACCGCGCGGCGTGGGCGGGGGCAGTATTCGCTCATCAACGTGACGGCATTGGGCATGGCCGCGCCCAGGCCGAGGCCGGTGACGAAGCGCCAGATCACCAGATGGTCGAGCGAGGTGGCTTGGGCGCAGAGCAGGCTCGCGATGCCGAAGACCAGCACGGAGGCGATGACCAGCGCCTTTCGCCCGAATTTGTCGGCCAGCGGGCCGGAGCAGAGCGCGCCGGCGGCCAGGCCGAAGAGCGCCGCGCTGAGCACCGGCGACAGCGCCGGGCGGGCTACGCCCCACTCCTGGATGAGCGAGGGGGCGATGTAGCCGATGGCGGCCGTATCGAACCCGTCGATCATCACGATGATGAAGCAGAGCGCGAAAATGACGACTTGCAGCGGCGAGATGGGCTGCGAGTCGAGAAAGCCCTGGACCTCCAGGCGCTTGCCAACTTCCATGGATTTTCTCCCCCGTCCTGACCTTTTCCGTCCGAATGATTACCGAACGGAAAGGTGACGTTTTCCAGGGTATTATCCCGGCCTGGGCCGGGACGATCCATGGATATTCCTCATCAAGATTTGGACTTTTCGTTCATGATGAGGACATGTTCGGGGGAGCCCGGTGGTTATTCGTGCCGGAAGGTGACCACGAGGACGTCGCGCCAGGAGGGCTTGGCCGGATCGAGCGGGGTGACGGGGGTGACGCCGTGATAGACGCGGCCGTCATCCACGATCGCGGCATCCATCGGCTGTTCGAGCGTGAAGCTGCCGAGGTGGCGGCGCTCGAGGTCATGGATGCTCGTCTCGGCGCTGGCGACGTTCTCGCGATGGATCATCAGCACCATCACCCAGTCCACGCCGTCGCGATGCATGCCCTCGGGCGTTGGCAGGCCCTGCTCGCCGGGCTTGGCCTCGATGCGGAACTGGTGGATCTCCACATGCCAGGACTTGGGCCGCAGCACCGGCGAGGTCAGGCTGGTGAAGAGGCCGTTGCAGGTGGCGAGGATGGCATGGAGCGCGGGGTGCTCGCCCACCTCATCCTTCACCGGCTCGAACCAGCGCTCGATGCCGCCGTTGAGCGTGTTGTAGTCGCGCGACTGGTAATGCGGCTGGTGCGGCTTGCGGGCGATGCCCTCGGGCGAGGCCGAGAAAGCGGCGTGGCGGCGGCGGCGGTAGCGCCCGCCATCGGCCATATAGGTGTCGAGGCCGAGGTCGTTCCAGGAAGCGGCGAAGCCCTGCCAATCGGCCAGGCCTTCGCGGGTCAGCAGCGCCTCGGTGGCCTCGGCATGCAGGAAGGTGAAGCCTTCCGGCCGGATGGCGGCGGCCACATCGGCCAGGGCGACGGAAGTGCCGGAAACCTCGCTGAGCGCCATGGCCCATCTCCTCGTAAGAACCGGCCGGGGATCACGGGCCGGTGACGGAGGCGAAGTCTGCGCGTGCCGGGGCCTACCGCGCCATCGGCTTCGCTGCATGGCTGGCAGACGTTACAGGTGCACTCGGAACAATAGGTTAGAGGAGTCCCACGGCCTCCAGCTCGCGCCGCAGGGCGGGCGGAAGGGCGTCGATGCCGCTCGCCTCCTCCTCCCCGGCCATATCGGGCGGGGCATCTTCCGGTTTGAAATAGCGCCAGCCCTGGAAGGGCTTGTGCAGGCGGGGGCGGACGGGGACGAGCCGCGTATCGAGCACCAGGCCAGCACAGGGGTGGCCGTCATCGCCCTTCTGCTCCTCGATGGCGAGAAGCTTCTGCCGGCCGCGAACGGCGCCCGCGATGACCCAGTAGATCGAGCCGCCGGCCAGGATTTCATCGGCGCGGCGCGGGAACATTCGGGTCTGGTGCACGAGCCGCTCGCCGCGAGCGAGGCGGTTGATGTAGCGCGCCTGCAGATCGGCGAGATCCTTCGGCCCGACGGAGAGCTTGATGAGGTGCAGCACGGGCCAGATGTAGCGCAGGAAGATCGAGTCGTCAGTGCGCTCGCGTGCTGTTGCCTCCCTCGCCGTCACAAAGCAGAATGACGCCATGCCCCGTGGCGACCTTTTTCCCGATATCGCGCCTTACGAAACCGGCCTGCTGCCGCTCTCGGGCGGTCACGTCATGTATTGGGAGCAGGTGGGCAATCCGCGCGGCCAGCCGGTGCTCTTCCTGCATGGCGGGCCGGGGGCCGGGGCGGGCGCGGTGCATCGGCGCTTCTTCGACCCGCTACATTGGCGGATCATCATTTTCGACCAACGCGGCGCCGGGCGCTCCCGCCCGCTGGGCGAGCTGCGGGAGAATACGACGCCGCATCTCGTGGCCGATATCGAGGTGCTGCGCAAGTTCCTTGGCATCGACGAATGGCTGCTCTTCGGCGGCTCCTGGGGTTCCACCCTCGCCCTGGCCTATGCCCAGGCGCATCCGGAGCGGGTGACGGGCTGCGTGCTGCGCGGCGTGTTCCTCGGCCGGCAGAGCGAGGTGGAGTGGTTCCTGCACGGTTTGAAGCGCGTCTTCCCCGATGCCTGGCAGCATTTCACCGAGGCGCTGCCGCCGGAGGAGCGCGGGGATATCCTGGGCAGCTATCTGAAGCGCCTGACGGACCCCGACCCGCGCGTGCATCAGCCGGCGGCGCGGGCCTGGAGCCGGTATGAGGGCTCCTGCTCCACCCTGCTGCCCAGCCCCGACACGGTGGCGAGCTTCGCGCAGGACCGCACGGCGCTGGGGCTGGCGCGGATCGAGGCGCATTACTTCGCGCATGACCTCTTCCTGCCCGAGGGCGGCCTGCTCGCGCATATGCGGCGGATCGAGCATATCCAGGCGGAGATCGTCCAGGGGCGGTACGACATGGTCTGCCCGCCCGAGACGGCTTTCGACCTGGCAGCGGCCTGGCCGAGGGCGCGGCTGACCGTGGTGCCCGATGCGGGGCATTCGGCGCTGGAGCCAGGGGTGCGGATGGCGCTGGTCGCGGCCGTGGAGCGGTTCAGGCGGCGCTAGGCCAGCAGCCGGCTCGGCTCAACAGGGAGGGGAGATGACATGCCCATCGAGCACCGGCGTCATCATCATGGTGGGGGTGGCTTTTCTCACCCTGTGGCTGAAGCGGCGCGGGTGAAGGAAAAGTCGCTGGAAAGGTATGTGGCACGAAGACCCGGGAGCGAACACTCTCTGAGGCTGCGATGCCGGCGGTCGCATACAATTAGGCATCAGGACTCGCTGCCGCAGCGGCAGGAACATCCGTCGAAAAATTCTCCGAGGTGAGCTCGACCTATTCGTGCCTGACGGAGGGCCCGGATTCGCCACCGTATGGCTTCTTCTCCACCACCCAGCCCCTACGAGTTGGAGGGACACGTGGGAGCCGGCAAGATTGCCCTAGAACTCAATCCGCACTCAGGCTGCAATTATCGTCACCACTGCGGCCGCTGCTCCGGGGCGTAGCGAGCACGGCCCTGACCGCAGCACCGTTTCGCTGCAGCCCGAGGGCGAAGTCGGTGATGACGGCCACATCGGAATTTACAGCATCCGCGAGCCAAGCGCCGAGGGCAGTGAGCGGGGCGCCATGCTGCCGATGCAGTAATCGCGCAGGAGAACGGCCTGTCGGCCACCCAGTGCACGAACTGTCGCGGCCTGGGTATCCTGTTCGAGGTGAGCAATGGGCTCACCCTTCTCGTCCCTGAGCCTGTTGGATGTCCGCGTCAGATGCCAAGCCAGTTGCTTCGGTAGGGGAGCGTCGGCGCACCGCAAAGCACATTGGATAGAGCAGTCACAGGCCGCTTTTCGCGCCGACGATATGGGCCGTACTCTGGGGCGCCCTCCGCCTTGGGGCTAGCCAGCGATGAACCTGCCGCAGCGAGTCTGGCTCTGCCCGGTGCTGCCGGATAGCTCTGGCGGCATCCTCTTGGCCACGCTCTCTCGCCGGTTCACCAGCACGTCCCAGTGGAGAGATCAGGTTGGCCCCATCATTTCACGTCTCCCGGATCTCGCGGCAGCGCTCAGCCGCGGCGCGCTTCCGAGCGCACGTACGTCCCGCTCACGACCACCGGCGCAAGACGATGCTGGCGTTCACGCCGCCAAAGCCGAAGCCATTCGACATTGCATGGTCGAAGCGCCAAGGCCGGGCGTCGGAACAGACGAGGTCGAGGCCATCCGCCAAGGGATCGGGATCGGTAAGATTGAGCGTCGGAGGGAGAACCTGATCCCTGAGCGCGAGGATCGTGAATATAGCCTCGACGCCTCCGGCCGCACCCAGCATATGCCCAGTCGCCGACTTGGTGGCGCTGACTGCCACCGGCGAGTCACCAAAAACCGTGCGAATGGCTGCGAGCTCGGCGCGATCACCGACCGGCGTAGAGGTCGCATGCGCGTTCAGGTGGCCGATCCGATCGGGCGCGAGCCCGGCTTGGGCGAGGGCGAGGCTCATGGCCCGCGCGGCGCCATTTCCATCCTCAGGAGCCGCTGTGACGTGAAACGCGTCGGCGCTCGTGCCGTAGCCTAGCACCTCGGCCAATGGCGCGGCGCCACGACCGAGGGCATGCTCCAGGGATTCTAACACGATGACACCCGCGCCTTCACTGGCCACGAAGCCGTCCCGCCTTATGTCAAACGGGCGTGAAGCTCGTTCGGGCTGATCGTTGTAGGAAGTCGACAGCGCACGGGCGGCCGCGAAGGCGCCGAGGCTGACACGGTCGATGGTGGCCTCCGCTCCGCCGCATACCGCGACATCCGCCTCCCCCGAGCGGATGAGGCGAGCGCCATCCCCGATCGCCTGCACGCTGGCCGCGCACGCGGTCACCGGAGCGCCGATCGGCCCCTTGAAGCCGTAATAGATTGATACCCATCCGGCCGCGAGATTCGAGAGGAAGGAGGGAATAGTGAAGGGAGAAAGTCTTCCCGGTCCCCGCGTGTCCGCAGTGCGCACGGCGTCCACGACGGAGCCGAAGCCGCCGATTCCTGACGCGATGACAGTGGCGGTGCGCTCGCGCTCGGTGTCGCTCTGCGGCCGCCATCCGGCTTGTGTCAGTGCCTCCTGGGCTGCACCCAGTGCGAAGTGGATGAAGCGGTCCATCTTCTTGCGGTCCTTCACCGGTACGACGCCCTCCACGTCGAAGCCTCCGGGTTCCTGTGCGCCGGGGACCGTGCCCGCGACTTGGCAGGCGACACCGGATGCGACATCCTCGGGGAGGCGCCGGATTCCTGAGCGCGAGGCAAGAAGCTGCGACCAGACGTACTCAACGCCGCAGCCGAGTGGCGTAACGAGGCCAGCGCCGGTCACGACCACGCGACGCCGCAGATCCGCTGCGATCATCGGTCCATGACCAGGAGCGTGGAGGTCGCCGTCGCATAGAGCCGGCCGTTCAGGTCCTCGAGGGTCGCCTCGGCGAATGCCGCTCGGCGCCCTACCGTGACGGTTCGGCCCTCGGCTCGGAGAAGACCCGTCTCCACGGTGATGGCGCGATGGTAGGGGATCTTCAGCTCCAGCGTCGTGTAACTCTGATCCGGCCCCAACTTAGAGTGGACCGCGCAGCCGCAGGCTGAATCGAGGAGGGTCGCGGCATATCCGCCATGGACGGTACCGAGCGGGTTGTAGGCATGAGCACCCGGCTTTCCCTCGAACCCGCTCCACCCATCGCCGACATCCACGAAGGTGAAACCGAGCGTGTCAGCAATAGGCAAGCTGCCGCCGCTGGCGATCAGGGCCCGCAGCGTATCCAATCCCGATTGGCCCGGAGAGACCTGGTCGATCAACTTCATTGTTCTGTTCCATGGTAAGGCTAGGGGCGTCCGTCGCATCATTTGGCGACACTGACTGTAGCGGTGACCGAGAGCCCCGGCCGAAGCGCCGCGACCGCATCCTGTCCCCCGTCGAATACAATGCGGACGGGCACACGCTGCACAATCTTCGTGAAATTGCCGGTGCCGGGCTCAAAGGGCAGCAGCGAGAAGGTCGACCCCGATCCAGGCGCGAGGCTCTCGACATGGCCCTCGAGGGTGCGTCCGAGCGCATCGACCTCGATGTGGGCCGGCTGGCCAACCCGCATGTCGCGGGTCTGCGTCTCCTTGAAATTCGCGGTCACGTAGAGATCGTGGAGCGGCACCAAGCTCAGCAAGCGGCTCCCCGGCTGGATATAGTCACCGACCCGCACCTGGCGGTTGCCGACGACGCCGTCTATGGCCGCCCTGACGGTGGTGTGGCGCTGGTCCTGGAGCGCTAGATCCAGTGCCGCCTGCGCGCGCAGCCGCTGAGCGACGGCCTTCTGGAGCGCGGCCTCAAGTGAAGCGCGCTTGGCGGAGGTGACCTCGACTTCGCGCTCAGACACCTCCAGCATCGCCTTGGCACGCGCCGACGCCTGCTCGGCGCTGATCGCGGCGGCGCGATAGGTGTCGGCGTCACGGCGCGCGACTGCGCCCGTGTTCACGAGGGCCTCGTAGCGGCGACGGTCTGCCTCGGCGCGCGCGGCCTCGGCGCTGCTCGACCGGATCGAGGTCCGCGCCGCTTCCACGTTCGCTGACGCGAGGCGCTCCTCTGCCGCGAGGCTGGTGAGCGCCGCACGCGCGGAGGCCACCTCCGCCTCCGCGTCCGCCAGGTCTGCGCGGGCGGCCTGCACCTTGGCATCGAACTCCTCGGAGTCGATGCGGACCAGGGGGTCGCCGGCGCGGACCGGTTGGTTGTCCGTAACCAGCACGGCTTTGACCAGTCCCCGAACCCTCGGCGCGATCGTTGTCGCGTCCGCCGAGACGTAGGCGTCGTCCGTTGACTCGGACGAGGGCGGCTTGGTGATCCAAATGGCTCCGCCCGCCGCAGCGGCGAGCGCCATGGCGGAGACGACCAGAGTGCGACGGCCGGGCCGCTTCCGGGGCGGCGAGCCATCCGGCGCCTCGGCTTCCGAAGGGCCGGACGCTTCCGGTTTGCGCAACGCCACCACCTGCTCCGTCGTGCCCTGTGCGGCCATGCGCCGCCTCCTTTTACCGCGCGCCAAAGGCGCTTGACTGCTATGACGATCATCATATAGATGATGAGCATCATATGTCCAGCCGTCGCTTCGACGCGTGAGAGGATCAGCTCTTGACTGGATGGCCGAAGACGCTGGCGCAGGACTGGTCGACGAACCCGACAGCCATGCCGATATCGCGGAAATATCTGATTTTTGGGGTGATGGCCTTCGGCCAGTTCATGGCCCTGTTCGACATCCAGATCGTCTCGGCTTCGTTGAACGACATCCAGGCCGGCCTTGCCGCCGGACCCGACGAGGTCAGCTGGGTCCAGACTGCCTATCTGATCGCCGAACTCGTGATGATCCCGCTATCGGGCTACTTGGCCAACGCCATGTCGACGCGCTGGCTCTTCGTGCTATCGGCCGGGCTCTTCACGCTCTCCAGCTTCCTGTGCGGCCTAAGCTGGGACATCGAATCCATGATCGCGTTCCGCGCGCTCCAGGGCTTTACGGGCGGCGCGATGGTGCCGCTGGTGTTCGCGGTCGGCTTCACTATCTTCTCGGGCAAGCAGCGTGCACTCATTCCTGCCATCCTCGGCACAGTCAGCGTGCTTGCGCCTACCCTCGGCCCGAGCGCAGGAGGTCTGATCACTGAGGCCCTCGACTGGCGCTGGCTGTTCTTTATCAACATCGCGCCCGGCATCCTAGTCACGCTCCTCTCGATCCAGATTATCCGTATCGACAGGGCAAATCCGTCCATGTTCGGACACATCGACTGGAGCCACTTCGTGTCAATGGCCGTGTTCCTGGGCAGTCTCGAATATGTCCTGGAGGAGGGCCCGAAAAAGGACTGGTTCGGCGATCCGCAGATTGCGATCGCCGGCTGGTTTGCGCTGGTCGCGTTCGCGCTCTTCCTCGAGCGCTCGTTTTATTCACCAAATCCATTGGTGAAGCTCACGCCGTTCCGCCGGCCGACCTTTGCGTTCGCATGCGGGTTCAACCTAGTCGTCGGCGTCGGCATATACTCGGCCATTTATCTCGTGCCGGTATATCTCGGCCGGGTGCGTGGCTATGACAGCCTCCAGATTGGCACGACCGTGTTCGTCGTGGGGGTCACGCAGCTGATGAGCGTCGTGATCGCGGCATGGCTGAGCCAGCGCATCGACATGCGCTACATGATCACGGTGGGACTGTCGCTCTTTGCGTTAAGCCTGTGGCTCAGTTCGAGCATGACAAGTGCATGGGGCTTCTGGGAGCTGCTTCTGCCTCAGTCCGTGCGCGGGCTCGCGATCATGCTCTGCATCGTTCCCAGCGTGAACATGGCCTTGGCAGGATTTCAGCCGGCAGAGCTCAAATATGCCTCGGGTCTCTTCAACCTCATGCGAAACCTCGGTGGAGCGATCGGCATCGCCGTGGTCAACACACTGCTTCAGGACCACACCCGAATGGCGGCGCTCCACCTAGGTGAGGCGATGGGACGAGACGCCACGGCGGCTCAGGATGTCGTCGCAGGCGTGGCCCAGCGCATTGGCCAAGTTGTCCCGGATCCCGCCCATGCGCTTTTGATGGCGCAAGGGGTGTTCGCCCGCGTCGTTGGCCGCGAGGCGCTCACGCTAGCATTCAACGACGTGTTCCGATTGCTGGCATGGATGTTCCTCGCCGCGCTCGTGATGGTGCCCTTCTGCAGGCCTCCGAAGAAGGCTGCTCCGGCGCCTGCCGATGCGGCGCACTGACAAGGATACCGAATGCGAATCCTGCCCATTCTCATGACAGCTACCGCGCTGTCCGCGTGCACCGTAGGCAAGGACTATAAGGGTCCCGCGGTGGCGTTGAGTGCCCGTTATGCTGCTCCGGCCAACATCGCACCCGCGGAAGAACAGTGGTGGAGGCGGTTCGGCGACAGCAAGCTAGACGCTCTGGTTGAGCGCGCACTCGCCCAGAATCTGGACCTCGCAGCGGTTGCGGCGAGGATAGATCAGGCGCGTGCCACGGCAAGGGCTGCGGAAGCGGCGCTCCTGCCCACAATCAATGCTGACGCGTCGGTTGATCGCGTTCATCAGTCCTTTCGTACCCCAGTGGGTGGTGTGGCGGACCGCCTGAATCTGCCTCGCGACTATTCGCTTTATCAAATCGGCGAGCAGGCATCCTGGGAGCTCGACCTGTTTGGTGGACTTCGTCGTAACCGCGAGGCCACCCGCGCTGATCTCGGCGGTGCGCAAGCGGAGGCGGCTGCAGCAAGGCTGTCGATCAGTGCCGAGACAGTTGACACGTATCTTCAACTCAGGGGTCTCCAGGCACGCTATGACGTTGCGTCGCACCAGTTGCAGAACGAGATCAAGCTCGTCGAGCTGGTGCGGCAGCAGACGGATCAGGGGCTGGTCGCCGAACACGAGCTCAACCGAGTGCTCGGCGAGAAGGAGAGTTTGGAGGCGAGTCTCGCGCCGCTTCGCACGGCCATGAAGGCGCAGATCAACCGCCTCGACGTGCTGACCGGCAGGCAGGCGGGTGTCGATCCTGACGGCCTTGCCGCAACGGCTAAAATCCCGGAGGCGCCGGACCCGAGCGGGAACGTAGAGCCCGCCGACCTCATGCGCCGCCGCCCGGACGTCGTGGCGGCGGAACGGCGGCTTGCCGCCGCGAATGCCCGCATCGGCGTGGCACTCGCTGAGTACTATCCGAAGATTAGCCTGAGCGGCCTTTTCGGCGTTGCAAGCATCGGCACCGGCGGGCTCTTCACGGGGGAAGCCGTTCAAGTGAGCGGTGGCGGAGCATTGCGGTGGAGACTCTTCGACTTCGGTCGGATCGATGCGGAGGTCACGGCAGCCAGAGGCCACGAAGCTGAGGCGCTAGCACAGTATCGAGGCTCGATCCTCCGAGCGACCGAAGAGGTGGAGAACGCGCTCACCAAACTGGCAGAGACCCGCACGGAAATCGCCACCCGCACGCGCGAGGTAGCCGCACTCGCCCGGTCGCGCGACCAAGCTCGACGGGCCTATGAGGGCGGTATCCTGGCGTTGGTGGCGGTGCTCGATGCCGATCGAGCGCTGCTCGAGGCGTCGGATCGGCTTGCGAAGGCGCGAGCCGAGGCAGGCAGAGCGTCGGTCTCGGCGACGCGCGCCCTCGGCGGCGGCTGGGAAGTGAGGAGTTAACGGGATGGCTGACAAGCTGTCGCACAAGGAACGCACCCGCGCACGCATCCTTGACGAGGCCGCGAGGGCAATCAGGGAATACGGTTCCGAAGGCATCGGCGTCGCAACGCTCATGAAGCGGGCAGGCCTCACACATGGGGGCTTCTACGCGCATTTCGAGAACCGCGACGATCTCGTCGCACACGCTCTCGACCGCATGCGCCTCGACAGCCGCGAGATGTTGGCGCGGTACCTCGGGGAGCGGGACGCAGCTGAGGGGCTGTCGGCACTCATTGACTATTACCTCTCAGATCAAACCCGCAAGCTCGTGGATCAGGGCTGTCCCTTGCCGGCCCTGACCCAGGAGGCCCGTCGACTACCGGCAGCGGCCCGTGATCAGGTGGAGGGCGGAATCCGCAATTTCCGCGGGCAGCTGGAGGCTGCATTCACGCGGCTTGGCCTGGAAAATCCCTCGACGATGGCGGCCTCGGTCCTGTCCGAGATGGTGGGTGCGATGACGCTCGCGCGCGCGCTGAACGACGAGAGCGAGGCAAGCGATCTGCTCCGCTCCTCGAGACTCGAGCTCAAGCGGCGGCTTGGGATCGACGAACTCCCGGCCGAGCATTGACATGGCCAGTGCACGGAACATCTGTGGCAAGCGTCGGGCGGGTGCCGGAAAGGCCTGCGTACATCGCGCCGAATGGGCCCGCGACATGGCCGATCCGGTCGGAGCGATCGCCTTCTATGGCGCGGCCACAAGGAGGTGGCTTGAGCGCGATACGCCTGACGTCGCTGAGGCTCTGCGCACGCTGGCGCAACTGCTGGCGCACGTCCAACGAGCGTCCTCGGTCATCCATGAGGACATCACGGACATGCGGATCAGAAAGCTGTAGTCGTGCGAACCTGAAGATGCCGCACCACTCTCGCCCGGCCAGAAATGCGCTGAGCTTCTTGGGAAACCCAGAAAATGACCCAATCAGCCGTCTTGGGCGAGCCCCTGTTACCATCAGACTGAGCACGTAACCTTGCCGAGCACTGAGCCGCCTTGACCTGAGGCCGATGATGCTGCCGAGGCCCTTTGCGCGGTGATCAGTGTCCGGCCGTCGGATCCGTAATCCTGGACGGCGAGCCAGAACTTCCTACTGGCGGCGCGGTGCAGGCGGATACCAACGTGCTCCGGCTGTTTAAGGCGATCAGCTTGGCGGCGTCTCGACGATCCCAACGAACATGGCCACTCCCAATCGTTCATAAGATGATGATTTTCGAGCTGGCCGCGGAACTGAATCATGCACATGTTGTGATGGGTTACCTTGGCGGAAGGCTCAGTTCAGTGGCTCGGTTGTAGCGCTTCGCGTTCCCACGGACGCCCAGCGCCTCTGCCATCCGCACCAGGTCGGCCACTGAATCCGCCTGCATCTTCTTGACCATGTTGCCGCGGTGGATCTTCACGGTGATCTCGCTCAGCTCCAGCCGTCCTGCAATCTGCTTGTTCATCAGGCCGGCGGTCACCAGGCCGAACACATCCTTCTCGCGAGGTGTCAGGCTCTCGTAGCGGCTTTGCAGACTGGTCATGACCGCCGCCGCTTGTCTTCGCTCTTGGTAACGCTGAACCGCCTCGCCTATGGCGGCGATCATCGCATCCTCGTCCACAGGTTTGGTAAGGAAGGTGATCGCGCCCGCCCTCATTGCGCGGACCGTCATCGGCACGTCGCCGGCTCCGCTGATCAGGATGACGGGCACATTGGCGTCGCTTTCCACCAGCTCCTGCTGAAAGTCGAGGCCGTTCGCCCCATGCAGATTGACGTCCAGAATCAGGCAAGAGGCCTGGTCGGCCGCCTCGCAGGCGAGAAAATCTTTAGGATCCGCGAAGGTCCGGACCTGGAAGTCGGCCGATCGCAATAGGTTGTCGAGCGAGTCCCTAAAATCCGCATCGTCGTCAACCACACAAATCAGTCCGCCTGGCGCATCTCCGTCCGCGACAGCCATCACCAGCCTCCTCTCTCAGCTTCCAAGCAGTGCCTCCACCTTATCCAGCAGTTCCTCAGGATCGGCGGGCTTCATGATGAAGGATGAGATGCCCAATGCGTCCGCACGCCTTCTCGCGTCTTCACTCGGGAATGCGGTCATCAGGATGACGCTAACGTCACGGCCGCGCCGCTTCAGCTCACGCTGGAGGTCGAGGCCGTCCATTCCAGGCATATGGAGGTCGGTGATCAGACAGCGCATCTCGTCCAAACGTGGGAAGGCGAGCAGCTGCTCGGCCGAACCGAACTTCTCAATTCTGATCCCCGCGGACCGGAAGAAGGCGTCAATGCTCTCCCGGACCTCGTCGTCGTCGTCCACCACGCAGATTACTGCTGGATGCGCCACGCGCTTGCTCCCGAGGGACGGCCAAGCCGCCAATTCACTAAAGATTGGGTGTGCATAGCCTCGCTCAATCATATGAAGATTTGGGCTCGCCCTCTCGGTGCTGGCCGACGAGAGGAAGAGTGAAGGCGACCGTCGCGCCGAACCATTCGTTGTTCGACGCAGTGATGCGGCCGCCTCGCGCCTCGATCAGCGACTTGCAGATCGACAGGCCCATGCCCATGCCGTCCGGCTTCGTCGTGAAGAAGGGCTCGAACAGCCTGCCTTCACCTCCGGACGTGAAGCCGGTCCCGCAGTCGATGACCGCGACCCTTGCCATTCCCTCGGGCATGACGCTGGAATCGATGCACAGCTCCCGCGATCGGCCACGCACATCCTGCATGGCGTGGATTGCGTTCAACAGCAGGTTCATCATAATTTGCTGCACCTGCACCCTGTCGGCCAGCACAGGTGGTAGGTCTGTGGAGCCCGTGCGCCTCACCTTAACCTTCGCCGACTGTGCTTCGCGTTGAACGAGGGTGATGGCGTCCTCGATTAGTTCAGACATGTTAACCACTTCGGCTTCGGTAGTTTCCTTGCGCGCCATGGCACGTATGCGGCTCACCACCTCGGCGGCGCGATTGGCGTTAGATAGGATCTTGTCAACGCAGCTCGAGACTTCCGCAAGGTCTGGCTGGGACCGACGCAGCCAGCGCCTGGTCGACTTGCCGTAGTTGATGATAGCTGCCAGTGGCTGGTTCACCTCATGAGCGATCGATGCGGCAAGCTGGCCAAGCATCGAGATACGGGCGGCATGGGCGAGCTCCGCGGACATCTGTTCAACCCTTGCTCGGGCCTCGTTCCGTTCCGTAACGTCAAAGGCCATCACCAACGCCCTTGCCCACCGCTCTCCTTCGGGGAGGCGGGTTATCTTGAGGACGGCATCAATGACTCGTCCTGTGAGGGTGGTGAGGCGAACCTCGCTTTCAGCCGCCTGATGGCCGTCCATAAGCGCCTCAAGGATGCCAATCAGCGCCTCGATGCTTTCCGGCGAATAACGTGCGGTGATGCTCGATCCGAGAAGAGCCGCTCGGTCCTGAGCGTCGAACAACGCGACAGCGGCCGGATTCGCATCCAGGACCACCGCCGCTTGAAGGGCAACTCTGAGCCTGTCCGGTTCAGCAAGTAGCCACGAGCCAAGGTCAATATCGTCGGGTGCTCCTGCCAGCACCCGCAGCGTTTCGGAACAGTCCAACTCCCACGCCGCGAAGCCAGCCGCATCGAAGATCGTCCGGTATCTGCGTTCGGAAGCCTCGACCTGCGCGTCGGCGAAGCGCTGGCGAGTGAGGTCGGCGCTCGACTCAATCACTCCGACTGGACGTCCGTCAGGATCTCGGCGAAGCAGCCATCGGCTAGCTAGGATCAGCCGGGTGCCGTTGCGGCAGGTCCGCACGACCTCGCCCGACCATTGGCCGACTTTCGCAAGTGCGGCTTCGACGTCCGCTTGCGGAAAGTCGCACTGAAGCAGGTCGCTGCAGTTTCTCCCTAAGGCTTCGTTCCTCGTCCAGCCGTAGAGGCGCTCGGCGCCGTCGTTCCAATAGACGATGGTATCATGAGGATCCCTGATGATCACGGTGTCGTGCGAGAGCTCAAGAATGCGGGCCTGCTCACCCAGAGTCGTGCGTGATGCGCGGTCGCGTATTGAGAGACCGGTCGTGATCGCGATGGCGGTAAGGCTTACTGCTAAGCGCGAGAGCGCGCCATCGGTCAGATCCGAAAAATGGCCCATCACGAAGGCGGCTACGGCCAGTATGGCTGTGCCGACGCCCGCTGCCAGGGCAGCCCTTCTGCCCGCTGGTGCCACAAGGAGCACCACTGCCGTGTAGAGGACGGCGACTGCGCCATCGAACCGGGTAAGAAGGTCGATAGCACAGATCGCCGCCGCCAGGAGCAATGCGGCTGCCGTCAACAATGCGCCTGCTCCGCACGCTCGTCGGAGCAAGCGCGGTACTCACCCCTCAAGCAAGCCATTCTCGACCACGCCCTTGTTGCGCGCGGACCTCAGCACGCGCGGATTGAGACAGGAATGAGGCCCGCATGAGGCACGACGCCACGCCATCTCAGTCCCGAATGAACTCGAGCAGGTCTCGGTTGAGGCGCTGGTGATGGGTAATCGGGAGCCCGTGCGGAGCGTCCTCATACACCTTGAGCGTGGCCTCCGGCACAATCTCGGCAGTGCGCAGGCCCGCCGCCTTGATCGGCACGATCTGATCGTCATCGCCATGCACGACGAGCGTGGGCACCGGAATGCGCTTGAGGTCGCCCGTGTAGTCGATTTCCGAGAATTCGTGGACGCAGTCATACTGACCCTTGATTCCCCCCATCATTCCCTGCAGCCAGAAGTGCTGGCGCACGCCTTCGGAGATCTGCGCGCCTTCGCGGTTGTAGCCGAAGAACGGGAGAGTTAAGTCGCGATAGAGTTGTGCTCGATTCTCCCTCAATGACTTGCGGAGCCCGTCGAAGACCTCAAGCGGCGTTCCGTCTGGATTTGCGTCCGTCTTCAGCATCAGCGGCGGAACGGCGCTCACAAGGACAGCCTTAGCTACTCTTCCGGCGCCGCAACTTCCGATATACCTCGCCACCTCGCCGCCGCCAGTGGAATGGCCAACCAGGACCGCGTTGCGGACGTCCAAATGGTCGAGGAGCTCGGCATAGTCGGCGACATACTGGTCCATGGTATTTCCGTCCCAGGTCTGGTCCGAGCGGCCATGACCCCGCCGGTCATGGGCGATGACCCGGAATCCGTAGGATCCCAGGAATTCCATTTGAGCGTCCCAGGCATCAGCCGAAAGAGGCCAGCCATGCGAGAAGATCACGGGCTGTCCGCTTCCCCAATCCTTGTAGAAGATGCGAGTGCCGTCGCTCAACTTGAAAGTGGGCATATCGTTTCTCCGCTTTGGCCACGGCTGGTGGCGATCGCATTAGATGATCCTCATCGGAGAGCCTCACGGACATCATACACAGGTATCAATTAGGAGGTCTCGTCAGGAAGGGCCAAAACTTCTCAATGTTTTGCGCCCGCCGCTGCCCCTATTTTCTACCCTTAATACCTTCGCATGAATTCCGCTCAGCAGCCTGGCGGCCTTAGCTCAACGTCAGTCGACGACGAGGGGCGACGCACATTGATGCAAGTCCATCTGGCGCGATTGCCAGGCTGGTCCTGGCCTATCCTTTGACTCGTCAGTCGGGAGAACGGGACGTGAAACAGATCGCGAAGATCTCGGCACTTTTAATCGGAGTTACAATGATGACCCAGACGGCATTGGCGCAGACGCAGGATCCCTCGGTCGACCCGAATCTTGACCCGAGGATTCGTGCCTTCCTCTCGGACGCGAACAAGGACAGCAGTCCCTTCTGGGAGCTGCCTCAACCGCAGCCCCAGCAGGCGCTCACCGCGTTGCAGAACAAAACGCCCGTGGACATGTCTGGAGTGACCACAACCAGCCGGGAAATCGTCGCGGACGGTAAGAAGGTAAAGATTTATATCATGAAACCGGAGCACGTGACCGGAAAGCCGGGCGTCGTCTTCTTCATCCACGGTGGTGTGTGGATCATCGGCAACTTTGAGAACCATAAGCGCCTGCTGCGTGACCTCGTCGTTGGCTCCGGACAGATCGGCGTGTTCGTCGAATACACACCGCTGCCACAGGCAAAGTTTCCGACTCAGCTCGAGGAGTCCTACGCCGCACTCAAGTGGGTCTCGAAGCACGCCGGTGAATTCGGCGCCGATGGCAGCCGCATCGCCGTTGCCGGCAACTCGGTGGGCGGCAACATGGCGGCTGCGATTTCCCTGATGGCGAAGGACCGCAATGGGCCAAAGATCAGCTACCAGGTCCTGCTGATACCGGCGACCGATGCTAGCGTCGACACGGCCTCATACAAGGAGTTCGAGAGCGGATTCTTCCTGGCTAGGGCGTTTATGAAGTACGGCTGGGACCTCTATGCTCCCGACGCGAAGACCCGCGACAATCCGTATGTCTCGCCACTGCGTGCCAGTGACGATCAGCTCAAAGGCTTGCCGCCGGCGCTCGTAATCACGGCGGAGAACGACCCGCTGCGTGACGAGGGCGAAGCGTATGCACACAAGCTCATGGAGGCCGGCGTTAACGTCACAGCCGTTCGCTACGACGGAACCATCCATGACTTCGTGGCGCTGAACGCGCTGCGCGACGTGCCCTCTACGGTCTCCGCGCTGAAGCAGATCTCGGACGGCATTCGCGATCACCTGAAGTGAGCCTAGGTGGCTGCGGCGCATGCGTGCCGCAGCCAGTCTGGCCTACGCATGAGGTTGTCGATACGCTCGATACCCTTCGTTGGCAGGTTCATCGCTGTAGGCCCTTCAAATGTGTCACGTTCAAGGATGGGCGGGAGAGCGAGCGGGCCAAGGTGCTGATCGCCCATATTCATGCGCCGGCTGATGGACCGTAAGGGCCGCTACGGCACCCGCCGTTTCATCACCTGTACGGAGAGCGTGGCCGGGCTGAGATCGAAGGTAGCGGAGGGGGAGATGTTGCGCGCCATCACCCGGACCGTGTTGGTGGTCCAGGCCGCGGCGTCGAGCTCGATGAAGCGGGTCGAGGAGGCCAGGGCCGCGTCGGCGAGGTCGCCCTGCCGGCAGCCGGTGACCGTCGCGTCGAGCAGGCTGGTGGCGCCCGGGGCCAGGTTGGGCAGGTCCCAGGCGACCTCGGCGGCGAACTCCCGCTGGCCCACCGGCAGGGTGGGCGTGCCGCAAAGCAGCGCCGGGGCGTGCTCCGGCAGGCCGTAGAGGCGCAATGCCTCGAGCTCGATCTGCCCGTCGAAGCCGACGATGCCGATCTGGGCATAGGCAACTGCCTCCGCCAGCCGCACCGTCATGCGGCGGTTCAGCGAGGCGTCGGCCATCACCGCGCCGCCGGTCCAGGCCTTGGAGGGGATGTTCCACTGCATGGTGGTCAGCGAGGCCAGGACGTCACCGGCGATGTTCTCTCGGATGGCCATGCCGCCATCGAAGCAGCGCACGAACAGCCGCCCGCCATCGGCGCCGCCGACCAGCCAATGCGCCAGGGCGAACTCCTTGGCCGAGCGGGTGTCCACCACGAAGGCGAAGCCCTTCTGCGCATCCAGCAGCAGCCCGCGGGAGGTGGCGGTGATGCCGTCGAGGCCGTTGAAGGACAGCCCGGCCAAGGTCGTGGCAGAGGTGGTCGAGGTGGCGACCGCGGCCAGCCCCTCCACCCCGACCTCGGTGGCGCTGTGCCGGAAGGCGGCGGCGCGCAGGTTCGGCACCGCCCCGAGCAGCCGCAAGTGGCGTGAGGCCGGGGCGCGGTGGCGGTTGAGGACGGCGTTGCCGCAGCGGGTGGCGGTCGCGGTGTAGTCGATCCCGACCTGATAGGTGTTCGCCCAAGCCACCTCGTACTCGCAGTCCTGCGCCGCCCCGGTGTGGCGGGCGACGATGGGCGAGCAGGCCTCCATGCGCAGCGCCCGGCCGATAATGGCCGAGCCGTTGGTCTCGTTCAGGAAGGGGATGGCGACGTTCGGGTCGAGCTGGCGCAGCTCGAAGTTGGGCGCATCGAAGACGTGCCGGTTGTGGTTGGTGTAGGCCCCCGGCTCGGCCGAGAGGCGGATCCCGAAGCGATCCAGGCCAGGGTTGATGCCGGTCGCCACCGCGAAGTGCCCGCCGTAGTAGCGGACCGAGGTGTTCCAGGCGGTGGCCGTCGCGCAGCGGATGTCGAGGCCGATGCGGTTGTTCAGGAAGCGGTGCAGGTAGAGCGTGCTGTCCTCGAAGCCGCGGCCGTCCCCGAGGGTGCGCAGGCCGATGGTGAAGCCCTGCACCAGGCGGACATCGAGCACGCTGGCGTCCAGATTGCGGGCCAAAATGCCGATATCGGCCTCGCTGCCCCAGTCGGACTGGGTCTGCCGCACCACCTGCAGGTTGGCATAGAGCTTCTCGCCGTTGCGGGTGGTGCCGCCGTCGCCGAGGGTCAGCACCGTTGCAGGTGCGGTGCCGGTGTAGCGGAGCACCCCACGCATGATCAGGCCGCGGGCACCGCCGCCGAGCACCACGCCCGCGGAGACGTTCCAGGTGCCGGGCGGGATCACCGCCAGCTTGCCGTCCGCGGCCGCACGGTCGAAGGCGGCCTGGATAGCCGCGCGGTCGTCCGCCACCCCGTCCCCGAGGCCGCCGAAGTCGGCGGGCAGCACCGCCTCGCGGTCGCGCAGGTACTTGGCGAAGTCGGTCTTGTTGAGGTTGGCGTTGAGGACCAGCAGGTCGTCGATGCGGGCGGGCATGGCGCCTCCGGATCAGAGGGCGGTGGCGGAGACGGGCCCGGCCAGGGCTGAGACGTTCCCCTCGGCCGAAACGGCGCGCAGCCAATACCAGCGGGTCTGCCCGGCACTGAGGCCGGTGCGGTCGAAGAACAGGCTGGTCGGCTCGGCGGCGAGCTTGCTGGCCGCGGCCAGGCTGTTCGAGGGCGCTTCGAACACTTGCAGCCGCACTGCGTCGGCCGGGAAGCCACCCGAGAGCCGGATCCCGCCCGCAATGCCGGTGGCCGTGGGCGCTGAGACGGCGGCCGGGACCAGGGCCTCGCGCCAACCCGAGACGGCGCCGCTGCGGGCCACAGCGCGGGCCCGGAAGGCGGTCGGCTCGGCGGCCGGAATTACGGCTGCGGTCGCGCCCAGCCCCGCCCCGTAGCCCTGCCAAGCGGCGACCGAGGCCGGCAGGAACTCGACCTCGTAGCCGGCGAGGTGCGCGCTCGGGACCGCCGCCCAGGACACCGCCAGGGCGGCGAAGCTGGGGCTGGTCGGGGTGCTGACCGCGATGCTGGCCGGGGCGGCGATCACGCCCGGGTTGGGCAGCACCACCGAGGGGCTCTCGCCGGTGGCGCGCTCGTCTACCGCCGGGTCCCAGTCCCAGACCGCTGGGTCCTCCTCGGCCAGGGTCAGGTTCACTCCGCCGTCCGGCGACAGCGACCAGCCGGTCACCCGCGCCGGGAAGGGCACCAGGCGATCGAGGGCGACCATGGCCCCCTCCCAGGGGCGCAGCCGCAGGGCAGAGAGGTTGGCCGGGAAGGCGACCTCGCGCTGGCGGCGATTGCGCTCCAGCTCGGCCTTCATGATCCGCTGCACCGTGCTGACCGAGGTGGTGAGCGGGAACTCCATGTCGCGGTAGATCGCCTCGCCCCCGTCCTCGGCGACGTAGTTGCTCGCCAAGAGCGGCGGCGCGTCCGTTGGCTGCCAGTTGGCGGCCGGCTCGACATAGACCGCGCGCACCCCGTTGAAGAGGTCGCGCCGCGGCCGGCTGCCCTGGATGGTCACGTCGCCGCGCAGGTCGTCGCTGGTCAGCGTCGCCGCCGGCAGGGCCGGCGCCCCGGCATGGACGAAGAAGCGCCCGCCCGAGACCACCAGGGCGCCGGCCATGGCGGAGACCAGCTTGCGGGTGATGGCGATCTTGCCCTCGCCGAGCGAGACGCGGCCGTTGCAGGTGTAGCGCCGCTCGTAGACGCCGCGCCGGGTGCCGACGAGTTCGTCGCAGACGTTCGCCGCGGCGATCAGGGCCGGAATGTCGATGTCGGCCCAAGAGGCCCGCCAGCCAAAGGGCGCGGTCAGGTACCAGGCGAGGCAGAGCGCCGGATTGTCGGACCAGCCAGTGATGCCGGTGCGCGGATCGAGGATGGTATCCGCCCCCTCCACCATGGCCGCGATGTTGGGCGGGCCGGAGGGGAAGGCCTCGGCGGTGAGCTTCAGCCGGATCGCGATGTAGGCCCGGCCGCGGCCGCGGTGCGCGGCCGTCCACTGGCCGCCGGTCTCCGCCACCAGGTTGGCGTCGGCCGCCTGGTCGGGGGCGCCGAGGTGGCGGTCGACCCGCACCAGGCCGGCATACTTCGCGTCCGTCTCGACGGCATCGCCGAGGAAGACCTCACCGATGGCCCGCACCTGGTGCGCGGCCAGCACCACCACGGCGTAGAAGTACCCGTCCTCGCGGCCGGTATCGTCGGGGGCCGAGTGCAGGAAGACGATCGGCCCCGAGACCTTGCAGCGGCCGAAGACGATCTGGTGCTCCGTGATGGGCTGGCGGAATGACTGGGTGCGGCCGGCGCCGGGCGCGCTCGGGTCGAAGCCGGGCGCGGCCGGGACGGACGGGGCGCTCGGCCTCTTGGCGGGGAAGATGGCCTGGCCCGCCGCGGTGACGACCAGGGCGGCGCCGGCGCCGACGAGCGCGCCGAGGACGCCACCGCCGACCGCGGCCGAGGCGACGCCGGAGGCCACGACGGCGATCAGTGGGACGGCGGCAGGCATGAGGACACCTCACGGCATCGCGGCGGGACGGGGGCGCGGAGGACGCGGGCGGACCAGCCGCGCTGCCGCGAGGGCTCCGTCAGCCGAGCCTCCAAGCGGTGGTGCAGGCGGTGAGCGGCTGGCGCAGCAGGCCGCGGGGGCCAACGAAGGCAGCCCGGCCGCCGTCCACCGCCACGCCGAGGCGGGGCGGGTCGCCCGCGAGCACGACATCGCCAGGCCGGGCGAAGGCGGGCGGGAGGCGCGGGAAGCCGACGCTGTCGGCCGTGGCCTCGAGGTCGGGCAGGATGCGGAGCCGCGGCCTGGTGCCGGTGACCGCCTCCAAGGCGGCCAAGGCGAAGCGTCCGCAGTTCCAGCGCCGCGCATCGAATGGACGCGCCTCGGCCGCCGCCAGCAGGGCTGCCAGCCGGCCAGGCCAGTCAGGGCGACGCCTCACCGCGCCGGCAGCCGGATCTCGGCCTCCTGCAGGGCGGGGACGAACTCGAAGAAGCGGTCGCCCGGGTATTCGGCCTGCTGGTCGGCGTCGGTGTAGCGGCGCACCTCGGCGCGCTCGAGGTCCACGAGCCGGCTCTCGCAGGTGAGCGCGACGCGCGGCTCGGCCCCGTCCACCACCTCCATGGTGTCCATCAGCCCGGCCCAGAGCGGGAACGGGTCGGCGACGAAGGTGCCCTGCTCGTCGAGCAATGCACCCCAGAGCCGGGCCGGACGGAGGCGGAAGCTGCGCTCCGCGAGGGCGATGTCGACCACCTCCTGCGGCACCGGCGAGAGCGCCAGGGTCAGGCGCACGGCACGGATCTCGACCGTCTCCTCCACCTCAGAGATGGCGCCGATCGAGCCCACCCCTTCGAAGACCATGCCGGCCCAGTGCAGCGGGCCGAGCCCGGTCCAGGCGCGGAAGGGGCCGGAGGCGAAGTCGAGCTCGACCAGCACCACCGGCGCGGCGGTTCTGGCGGTGGCGGCCGCGGCCGTCTGCGGGTGCAGGCGCGGCGTGGCGGTGATGCCGTCCATCACAGGACTTCCTCCAGGCGGATCGTGATCGCGGTGAAGCGGCCGGGCCGGGTCGGGTTGGCCGCCTCGTCGTCGGAGACCAGCCGCATGGCGACGGTGGGCCGGCTGAGGACCAGCGGCTCGGCTAGGGCGGCCGCGGTGCGCAGCGGCGGGGCGATCGGGATGGTGGCGGTGCCGGCGCCGGAGGCGGTCACCGCCTCGGTCGCCATGTAGAGCCGGCCGCCGAGGCCGAGGTAGTCGCCCGCCCCGAGCGCGACCGCGCCGGGCCACCAGCCCGCGGTCTGGATCGACAGCGCCCCGCGCGGCGCCCCGGCCGCCAGCGCCGGCGTGCCGGATCCGACCACCAGCCCGGTGTCGTCGGTGAACAGCGTGGCGTCCGAGAATGAATAGGGTCCCGAGGGGACCTGGCCCTGGCTGCGCGGATCGCCGGTGCGGTACTCGCGCCGCCAGTCCCAGATCCGCACCGTGTTCAGCGAGCCGGCCAGCGCCGCCAGCAGGCCCTCCAGCAGCCCGGCGCGGGTCGGGCTCAGCGGGTCGAAGCTCGCCTCCGCCACCCAGCGTGCCCCTTCCCTGCGCATCACCTGCGTCGCACGGGTGACCGGCGAGACGAAGCGGGTGGTGTTGTGCTGCAGGTAGAAGGTCAGGCGCGTCGGGCGCAGCGCCTCCGGCCAGGCGTACTCGACCATCGCCGCTACCCCCGCACCGTCTCGTAGGCCGACCCGCCGCGGCGGATCGCGTCCAGCGTCATGGCCGAGGCCTGCCGGGCGATCTGCCCGGCCAGCAGCCGCAGCCGGGCCTCGACGCCGGCGTCCGCCCCGCGCGCGTCGATGTTGATGGTCTGGTGCACCACCGGGCCACCCGGCGCCGTGCCGTTCGGCAGCACCGTCCCGCTCTGGCGTGGCACGAACCACTCGGGCCCGCGCTCGCCGACGACGTAGGGCTGCCCCGCCGTGACCGGCCCGCCCTCGGCGCGGAACAGCCCGCCGAGCCAGGAGCCGATGCCGCTGAACATGCTGTCGAATGAGAAACCCGACAGCGCCGAGGACACCGCGTTGCCGAGCGGCTCGGTGATGGTGCGGCGGGCGATCACGCGGGCGATGTCCTGCAGCAGGCCCTGCATGACCTTTGACAGCTTCTCGCCGCGCACGATCGCGTCCTCGAAGGCGCTGCTGAAGGTCAGGCCGAGCTCGCGCACCGTGTCGCTGGTGCGCTCCGCGGCCGCCTCGACCCGATTCTCCGCGCGCTCCAGCTCCTCCAGCGCGCGCTCCGCCTCGCGCTGCACCGTCGCGTCCGGGACCGGTCGGCCGGCGCGTTCGGCGCGCTGCACCAGATCGGACAGCCGCTCCATCCGCCTCTGGTAACGCTCGTAGGCGGTCTCGTTGGCCTGGATCAGCCGCTCGCGCTCGCGGAGGATCTCGTTGACCTCCCGCTCGGCCTCGCGCGCCTCGCGCGCGCCCTCGTTGCTGGCACGCCGGACCGCGGCCACGCGGGGCTCAAGCCGGCGCAGCGCCTCGTCGCGCTCCTGCAGGGCCAGCGTCTCGAGGCGGGTGCGCTCGGCGGCGGTGACCGCGCCGGCCGCCTCGGCCTCGCGCAGTCGGCGGACGCGCTCCTCGTACTCGCGGGTGATCCGGAAGCGGTCGTCGAGGTCGCGGGTGAGCTCCTGGACCTCCTGCGTTGCGCGGCGACGGCGGCCGTCGGCCGCGGCCTGACCGGCGCGCTCCTGCTCCTCCAGGCGCCGGTTGAGGGAGTCCCGCTCGGCGGTGTCGATCTCGGCGAGGGTGGCGAAGTAGTCGCGGCGCAGCTCCTCCAGCCGCGCCCGGCTGTCGACGCCGGCCTGCCGCTCGGCGGCGCCGACCAGTCCGGGGCGGATGCTGCCGCGGCGCACCGGGGCGCGCAGGCTGTCGCGGCCGTCCTGCTCGCTCTCCAGCCGGCCGATCTGCGCCGAGAGCGCCTCGGCCTGGCGGCGCAGGCTCGCGAGGCGCTCCTCCTCGCTGCGCAGGCCGGCGCCCTGGCGGACGCCGTCCACCGCGCGCGCCGCGGCCGAGAGCGCCCGGGCCAGGGCGTTGGAGAGGCCGATGGCGCGGTCCAGCTGGCCGAGGAAGTTCTCGGTCGCCGCGGTCAGCTGCCCGAAGGCGCGTCCGAGCGAGAGCGGCGCCTTGTCGAGCTCGGCGCCGAGACGCTCGGTGGCGCGCAGCAGCGCCGGGAAGACCCGCTCGGCGGTGAGCCGGCCCTCCGAGCCCATCTGTCGGAGCTGGCCGATGGAGACGCCGAGCTCGCGCGCCAGACCCTCGGCCAGCAGCGGCATGGCCTCGAGGATGGAGCGGAGCTCGTCGCCCTGCAGCACGCCCGAGGCCAGCGCCTGGGCGAGCTGGAGGGTGGCCGAGGAGATCTCCTGCGTGGAGGCGCCGGAGACGATGGCGACGCGCTGCAGGCCGCCGACGAGGCGCACCACCTGGTCGGAGGTGGCGCCGATCTCGCGCGCGGCGATCGAGAAGCGCTGGAAGGCGTCGACGCTCTCGGAGACCGCGACGCCGGTCGAGAGCGCGTTGCGATACAGCGCCTCGTAGACCGCACTCGCGCGCTCGACAGAGCCGGTGGCGTTCTGCAGGCGCGACAGGCCCTGGGTGAGCGCGTCGCCGGCCTGGACCAGGGCGCGGGCCGCGGCGGCCACGCCGGCCACCTGCAGGCCGCGGACGGCCAGGTCGAGCAGCTCGAGCGAGCGGGAGGCGCGCTCGGCGCCGCCCTTGATCCGGTCGAGGGAGCGCTGGCCGGTCTCGCCGACCTCGCGCAGCCCGGCTTTGACCCGGGCGGCATCGTCCAGCGAGAGGCGGACCGAAACGCGGCGGGTGGCGTCGGCCATCTCAGGTCGTCTCCCCCTCGCGACGTGCGGTGGCGCCCTCGGCCATGCCGAGGCGGATGGCGAGCAGCAGTTCGGCGGCTGCCCAGCCGGCGGCGCCGAGGTCGCGCGCCGCGGCGAGCGCGCCGGCGGTGTCGAGCGTCAGGCCGGCCATGCTGGCTTCAGTGCAGGCGGTCCCGGCGGCCCAGCAGGCGTGGCCTTCGACGCTGGTGGGTGCGTGCGCGGTGTAAGGGCAGGCGCCGGCGCAGTCGCGGCCGAGGGCGGCACAGCCGCGGCAGTACTCGGGCCCGCGGCCGAAGTGCCAGGCGGCGCGGGCCCTCAGCCGTTTCCCTCGGCGGCCACCGCGACCACCGGCGCCGTCGCGCGGTCCCAGAAGGCGGCGGCGATGTCGTCGAGGTCCATCAGGCGCTCGACCGCCTCCGGCGAGAGCGGCAGCGGCTTGCCTGCGGCGTCGCCGACGCCCTCCCAGGCGGTGACGGCGTGCCGGGCGAGCGCCTTGACCAGGAAGGCGAAGGACAGGCCGCGCGACATGTCCGGGTCGAGGTCTGGGTCAGCGACGCGGATCGCGGCGAGACGGCGCGCGGCGGCGGCCTGCGTCGCCGCCATGACGGCCGTGGTCACGGGCCGGATCTCGACGCGCACGCCGCGCGGCAGGTCGAGCCAATACGGCTCGGCCGGGAGGTCGAGGGTGAGCATGGAAGACTCCCAATCGTAACATTAAAGGGGGGCTGTTAGTGCCCGCCGATTCGGACCCTGCACTGCGAAGTGCCTTGGAGGATCAGATGCCTATTGCTTACCCAGAGCGGAATGAAGGCCGAGCGGCCTTCCGCAGAGTCCTCGAAGCGCTCTCCCAGGCGACGCCGGTTACGGCTGCTCTCGCGCACCTGTACGGCTACACGCATCCGAGCCAGTTCGAGCAGGATCTCGAGAAGTTCCAGCGGGAGCTTGCTACGACCGTCAATGACCACGCTGACCGTCTGGTCCGGCTAGAGGCGCTGATGGCGCCCCGGGCTGTCCTCAACGCAATGGCGCTTGAAGTCGCCTTCTACACATTGCGCACAAACGAAACCGGGCGCGGAGACTCCGTCATCTTTGGCACTTTGCAGGCTGCGTTCACGTCGGTGGAGAAGGCCCTCCTTGAGGAGGCCGTCGCCGAGCTGGCGCACCATGGCTACGTGACCACCAGTTCTGCGATGGGTCACCCGATCCGCGCGTATCGACCGACAGCCAACCTCTTTCTGGCCTTCGATTTGGCTGCAACAGGGCACGACACGCGTGCGGACGCTACTGAAATCGCGCGGATCTGGTTGGCCGAAGACGAGATGCGGAGCGTCCATAGGCTGAAGGAGCGCCTCGGATGGTCTGTCCGCCGCCTCAACCCTGCCCTGTGCGCATTGAGGCCGGTGTTCCCTGAGGGCCGCTGGAGTCGAGAGGTTCACCCTACACTTGCCACAACGTCGGTGCTCATCACGCCAGACGAACGCTTCAAGCTCAGGCAGATTGTGACGAGCGGCCGCGTCGATTGAGTTGCGTCTCGCGTGTGGTGGCTTGGAGGGTATGGCTGCCGATAGAAGCATGCTTCACGCGTACTCCGTCCCCGCCTGCTGGTTCTTCAGCACCGCCGTCATCATGCGGGCCGCTGTGGCGTTGAAAGCGGCGCGGAACTCGAAGCTCGCCTCGACACCAGCCGGTCCTTCGACCGGAGTTTTGGCCAGCGCCAGATACACCTCGTGCAGCGTGAAGGTGAGGCTGCGGTTGGCGTCGATCGCATAGCCGAAGGCGAACTCCGCGGGGGAGTTGTCTTGCGCCTGGGTCAGCAGCGTAGTGTCCGCGAAGCGCGCGGTGATTTGGCCGGTGGCGCGCGCGATCCCGGGATCCACGCCCTCGACCTTCCGGTCGGCGCGGATGGTGCGCACCATCTCCATGCCGTTGGCATAGGTAAGCCGCGCCCCGGTCACTTGCGCGAGTGCGGAGCCATTCCGATTGATCGCCCCCTGCGCCTTGTGGAAGGCGGTGTAGGCGGCGCTGGTCGGCGTGCCGCCCGCGCTCGAGGCGCCGCGCGTCGAGCCCTGCCCCATCAGCCCGAAGGTCGCGGTCGCCGGCCCGGCCGGCGAGAAGTCGATCTCCAGCGTGTCGGCGCGCACGCCGGCGCAGAGATCGTAGTTCGGCACGTCCGGATAGCCGATCTCGACGCTGTTCGACGGCAGCGCGGCGGCGCCCGAGCCGAAGCTGTGGATGAAGTTTGGATCGGTGCCGGTGGTGGTTGGCGGGCCGAGCAGCAGGCGCAGCCAGTGGCCGATGTTCACCAGGTCCACCGGCACCACCGCTTGGCCCTGCACGGTGATGGTGTCGAGGAAGGGCGCGGCCGGATCGCGGCTGGGGCCCACGCCGATGACGTCGGCATCGAGCAGCGGCTGCTCGGCGCCGAGGTCGCAGGAGAGGAACGGCAGGCGCCGCCAGTCGCCCGCGGGCGCGGTGCCGTAGGTCGCCTCGGGGATCATGAGCAGACGGCAGTTGGCGCCGATGGCACGGGGCATCGGGGGTCTCCGGGATCAGCGGGAGGGGGAAGCGTCAGGCCAGCGGCGAGCCGGCGACGGTGAAGAACAGCGTGACGGGGACCGATGCGGCGCGGGCGGGCGCGGCGCCCTCGAACTCGACGTCCTCGAAGTCGGGCGCGCCGGGCTGCGTCCATTCCACCGCGTCGCCGAGCGTGCGGTCGGCGGTGACGGCGGCGGCGATGTCAACCAGCAGCGCGTCGAGCAGAGTGTTCCTCGCCGCGGGCGTCGCGCCGCCTACGGTGACCTCGACCTCGGCGCGGTGCTCGATCGCCCAGGCGAGCGGCGAGAGGATCGCCGTCTCCTCGACGGTTTCCCCGTCGCGGACGACCACCAGCCCGCCCGACGGCAGGCGCTGCGGCACGGTCTCGCCGCGCAGCACCAGCGGCGCTGGAGTTCTACCCGCCAAGGATGAGGCAAGCCGGCCGTGCAGCGCCGCGATCGCGGCCTCGCGCATGCTCACGGTGCTGGCCTTCCGCTCTCGCGCTCCCAGGCCGCCACGAAGCGCCGCGGCAGCCGGCGCAGGCCGCGTTCCGCCGCGCCCTTCACGTCCAGGCGCTTGGCGAGCTTCACCTGCGGCAGCAGCAGGAACATCGGCACCATCCCCCGCGCGAGCATCCCGCGCGCCCAGGCCTCGCGACCCTTGCGGTTGCCGGTGCCGATCTCGGCGAGGCCGCCGGCGACGAGGCGGGTGCGGCGGCGCCGGCTGGTCTGCTCGCCCTGGCGGAGCGGCAGGCACCACACGAAGCCCCGTCCCGACTGGAACGGCCGCAGGAAGCCCTGCCCGGAGGCGACCATCTGTGCCGGCGTGACGCGCATCCCCTTCTCGCTGCGACCCCGGCGGCCCTGCGCCGCGTTGAAGCCGGTCGGGATCGCCAGGAACTTTCGCCCGCCCTTGGCGCGGATCAGTGCGCCCCGCTCGAACGCGTCGATCACCTTCGGCACCTTGGTCCAGACCAGGCCGGCGGGGCGCAGCGACTGGCCCGAGCGGGGGAAGACCTGCGAGCGCCAGGCATTGGCGATCCCCCGCGCATTGCCCCCGAAGCTGCTGGTGACCTGCCGCCGCAGCTCCTGCTTGACCTGCTCGGTCTCGGCGCGGATCGCCGTCATGGCCGCGCGCTCGCCGGCCCGGACCTCGGCCGCAAGCACCTGGCGCAGGTCGCCAACGATGCGGGCAGCCAGCCTCACGATCCGCTGCCAGGCGGCAGGCCGGTGCGGTGCCGGATGATGGCGACGGCGAGGTCGTGCAGTGCCGCCTGGCCGAGGTAGCCGAACACGAAAGCGAAGAGGAACCGGCCGTATTCGTTGAACTCGAGGAAGCCGCCGAGGGCATAGCCGGCGCTGCCGACCAGCGCGGCGGAGGGCACCTCCCAGGCGAGACACCAGCCGAAGCGGCGGCGCTCGGGGTTGTTCCAGCGGACGAAGCCGCCGGCGAGGCCCGCGGCGGCACCCAGCAGCAGGTCGCGCAGCATCTCCAGCAGGGTGAGGGTGGTCTGCGGCATGGCACGCTCCTATCGCTGGCAGAGGACGCGCCAGGCGGTGCCGGAGGCATCGCGCTCGGCGTGGGTGACGGTGAGCAGGTCGGGGCCGAGGGCGAAGCTGTCGCCGGCGGCGAGGTCGGGCAGTGTCGCGACGGCGACCGAGAGGATGTCGGTGGCCTGCAGGATCCCGGTGCCGAAGGCGTCGGCAGCACGGTCGGGCGAGGAGCGCAGGACGCGGAGACTGATGGGCATGCCGGTGCCGCCCTGCCGATAGACGGCGTCGGTGCCGAGGTTCGGGTCGGCGACGAGCGCCGCCATCGCGCCGGCGAAGGCGTTCACCGCTCGCCTCCCTCCGTGGGGTTCAGCCGCCGCACCGCGGCCAGCCGCCCGGCGCAGTCGGCATGCGCGGCGTCGTAGGCCAGCAGCAGCTCCGCCGCTTGCCCCTGGGTCAGGCGGTCCGAGGCCGGCAGCGCCGGCGCGGCGGCGCAGACCAGCAGCACGTCAGGGAGGCGGAGCGGCAGCAGCCGGATCTCCGGCGCCGCGGGCGAGCCGCAGGCGCTCGACAGCAGCGCGCAGCACAGGGGCAGCGCCCGTCGCGTGGCTCGGGTCACGGCGGAGGGCCTCCAGATCGGCGCCAAGGCGCGCGGCCCGGGCGCGGGCGCGCTCGGCCTCGCCGGTGAGGGCGGCGATGTGGCGCGCGTGCTCGGCGGTGGCGCGGGCGAGCGCCGCCGCATTGGCCTCCGCCGCGCGGCTGGCCGTCGCCGCGTCGAGGCGGGCCGCGTCGCGCTGGGAGCGGAAGTGCCAGGCCGCGGTGGCGGCGAGCACCACCGCCGCGACGAGCGCCAGCGGCAGAACGTGGCGGGACAGCAGCCCGAGGAGCGCCGCGCCGGTCACGGATAGGCCTCGCGGTCGAGCTCGAAATGCGGCCCGTCGCGGAAGGAGGGCCAGTCGCCGCCCCAGGCGATCGGCACGCCGACCTCCTTGGCCGCGGCCTTCATCGCGGCGCCGAGCTGCTCGTACAGCGGCCAGTCCCAGCGAATCTCGCCCTGCTCGACGGAGCCGTCGCCGTCGTCCAGCCAGTAGGCCAAATCGACGGCATGGCCGGTCAGATGCCGGCTGTGCAGCGTGCGCGAGGCGCCGATGGCGACCAGCCGGGCCTGGCGCTCGCGGGACCTGACGCCCTCGGTGACGATGAACGGCACCGACTGGCGGGCGCGTTCGACGACGCGCACCAGGTCGCGGTGCACGCCCGCGAGGCGCGCGTGGTCGCGCGGCAGCAGCGCGACCATCACGCCCCCGAGGCCGGCACGCGCGCCAGCATCACGCGGACCGTGGCATCGGCCGTCAGCGCCGCGACGGTGCAGAGCCCGACCTGGAAGTTGCCGGTCGCGGTGGTGGTGATGCGGCGATTGGTGTCGTCCCAGAACACTCGGGCGCCCTGGCTGATGGCGAGGGAAGGCTCCTTGGTGAGCTCGAACTCGCCGCGGGTCTCGCACTCGACGCTGGCGTTCTGGGCTGCGTCGGACGCCGCTACCCCGAAGAAGGCGCCGACCAGCATGCCCTGGCCGGAGAGGATCCCGCCGGCATAGGGCACCACCATCGGGATGGAGCGCGCGTCGGGGCGGATGCAGTTGCGCATGAGAGGGTCTCCTGAAAGCGCGCAGGGCGCCGACCGGCGTTCCGGCGGCGCCCTGGCGCGATGCGGATGGGAAGGAGGAGAGCGGCGGGATCAGGTGCCCGGGTTGAACCAGGCGCCGCGCCAGTCGATGGCGCCGACGCCGAAATCGAAGATCACGCTGACCTCGACGCCGTCCGCGCCCTGCACCGGTCCGGTCGTCACCTGCGGCCCCTCCGCTCCGTTCAGGTAGCCGTAGACATAGACCGGCGCCGCGACCGGGTCGGAGAACAGGTACCAGCGGTTCGCCTGGATCAGCGGCTCGACCACAGGCTGCACGAAGCCGGCAAAGACATTCGCCTTGCCGATTTCGCTCGCCTGCACGACCACCGTCGCCTGCCGCGCGGCGAGCTCGAGGTTCGGCCCGACCAGCAGGCGCATGGTCTGGCCCATGGAGATCGGCAGGCCGTCCAGCGTGCGCTGCTTCATGATGGCGGTGCGGCCGGCGCCGATGGTCGAGGTGTCGAGCACCGTGCCGGTGCTGGCCTTGTTCGCGCGCGCCGCGCCAGTGGCGAAGACCGGGGCGCTGCCGGTGGCGAGGGTCGGGCCGTCGCCATTGGCGCTGTTCAGCAGGTTGTAGGCCGTGGCGTTCTCGAACTCGGCGACGCGACGACCGATGGAGGCGGCGAAGTCGGTGAAGGCGCCGAGGTCGTCGTTGACCAGCATCGGCCGCGTGACGCGGATGCGCCGCGCGAAGGTCTGGAGCAGGACGATCTCCTGGCTCTCGGACATGGTGCCGACCTGGATCTCGCCGTTCTCGGCGAGCGGCAGCAGGGTCGGGAAGTCGCCGATGCGCAGGTGCCGGTGCGGCTTGAAGTCGCGGAAGTCGCGCCGGAGAAAGATCTGCCGATAGGTCGGCTGCGCCGGCTGGTAGGCGGCGAGCAGCATCTTGTTGGCGGCGGCCGCGAGCAGCAGCGGGAAGTCCGAGCTGGTGTGGAAGGCGCGCTCGGCGAGCAGGGTCGGATTGCGGGGCGGGTTGCGCTCGCCGCGGCGGGCGAGCAGCTCGCGCAGCATGTCGGAGGGGCGCCAGCCGAGGAACTCGGCGTGGCGCCCGGAACGACCATTCTCCCCTTGGGGCTGGTAGCCGGGCATGGCGCGGGCAGCGAGCGCCTCGGCCATGGCGTCGAGGATCTGCGCCGGGTCATCGTGGCAGGGGCCGGTCTCGGGGCGCGCCGGAATGGACGGACGCGGGCCCTGCGCCACCAAGGCGTCGAACAGGGCGCTGCGAGCCTGGTCGCCGGTCCAGCCCTGGGCGATGGCCTCGGCACGGATCGGGGAGATGCGTTCCGCCGGCAGCAAGGCGCGGGCGGCCTCGACTGCGGTGTCGATGCCGGCGATGCGCTCGCGCTCGGTGCGCTGCGCCTCGGCGCGGACCGCGTCGAGGTCCGGTGCGGCGCGGATCGGCTCGGGCGGCGTGGCGGGCGCGGTCCGGTCGGCCGGTGCGGGGCTGGTGGTCACGGTGGTCTCCTGGGGCGGATGGGTCGGCGGCGCCGGCGGGGCGGCCGGCTCGGCCTGCGGGGCCGGCGTCGTCTCGGGCATGGGTGGGTCCTCGTCAGGCAGGGCGGGCTCGATTGCCGGCGCGGGGAGGCCCTGTTCCCCCTGCGCGCGCACCGCCGCATCGCGGTCCACCGGGACCGGCACGACGGAGATCTCGAAGGGCTCCCAGTCCACCGCGCGGTGGACGGTCTCGCCGGTGGCGGCGTCGGGCCGCGGTTCGTAGCGGTGCACGCGGTAGCCGACGCTGACGGCGCGCAGCGTGCCGTCGGCGATGCGCTGCCAGACCGGCTCGACGTCGGCCGCCGAGGAGAATTGCAGCGTGGCGTAGCCGCGGCCGGCGTCGAGGCGGGCGGCGACGACCCGCCCCAGCACGTCGCGCGCGCCGCCGCGGCGGTGGGTGTCGAGCACCGGGGCGCGGCCGGAGCGGAGCGCCTCCATGCGCACCGCGTTCGGCGACATCTCCAGCTCCTCGGTGATCGGGCCGAGGGCGGGGACGAAGTTGCGGGCGCGGGCGCCGGTGGACCACACCACCTCGACGGTGCGGGCGGCGCGATCGACGGTGGCAGGGGCGGCGATGGCACGCTGCGCCACGAGCGACTGCCCAGCGCTGGGAAGCCGATCACGCACGGCATCAGTATCCGGCGCGGGATCTACCCCGCCCGGTTCGATCGGTTCGGTCATGCTCAGCCTTGGGGTGCCGTGTCTCGGGGCGGCGCCGCGGCACCGGTGGCAGCGATCTCCACCGCGGCCATCTGCGCTGCGTCCTGCGCGGCGCCGGACTTGGCGACGCGGCGCGGATCGGTATCGAGGGCGAGGCCGGCCTCGTCGAGCAGGGCGTTGGCCTCGCGGATCAGCTCGACCGCGGCGCGGAAGTCGTAGCCGAAGGCGCCGGCCGCCTCGGGCTGCGGCACGAAGCCGGCGCGCACCTGGGCGATCAGGGCGGTGGTGTCCTTCAGCGGGTCGATCATCTCGTGCGCCGGCGGGACGTGGCTGACGCCGTCCGGCATCTCCGCACCCCACAGGCCGAGCAGCGCGCCCTGGGCGTGGAAGCGCTCGGCGACGGGACGGACCAGCATCGGGATCAGCATGCCGTACTGGACCTGCTCGCAGAGCCGGCGGAACTCGATCTTGCCGGCACGGAGCGAGGAGTAGTTCGCCTGGGTCAGGTCGCCGGAGACCTGGTCGTAGGTCAGGCCGGCGCCCACCGCCGCCGCCTCCAACGCCCTGCGGGCGAAGGCGGCGTGCGACCCGCCCCCCGAGGGATTCACCACCTCCACGCTGCCCATGCCACGGCGGTACAGGATCATCCCCGGCTCGAAGCTCTCGACCGCCCGGCCCTGGGCGTCGCGGAGCAGACCGGAAGCGGCGCCGGTGAGCGCCTCGTCGCCCTCCTCCGTGACCACCGCGGCGAGGCAGGCCTCGATCTTGGCCTTCATCAGCAGCGCCGCCTCGTAGTCCCCGAGATCGCGCAGCCGGAGCAGCACCGGCGCCAACCAGGAGACGTCGCGCAGCTGGCCGGGCCGGCGCTTGCGATAGACGTGCAGCACCTCCGACGCCGGGATGCGCTCGCTGCTCTGCCAGGTGGCCCCGGGCAGGATCCAGGCGGCGCCCGGATGCACGCTGTGCAGCCAGTAGCCGATCGGCGCGCCGGCCTCGCCGAGCGCGATGCCCTGGATGGTCGGCACGCCGTCCACCATGCCGTTGCGCGCCGTGTCGAGGTGATCGCTCTCCAGCACCTGCAGGCGCAGGCCGATCGGATTGGCGGGCGACGGCGGCGCCAGCAGGAAGCGGACGAAGCACTCACCGCTCTCGACCACCGCCCGCATCACCAGCGCCTGCAGGCCGTAGAGGTCGAGCCGTCCCTCGGCATCGCACGCGGTGCCCTCCGCCCAGCGTTGCCAGGCGCGGCCATGCGCGTCGTCCGGCCAGCGCGTGGTGATGCCGGCGCCGACGGCGTTGCCGGTCCAGAGGTCGACGATGCGGCTGGCGTAGGGGTCGTTGCGGACGGCGTCGCGGGCGCGGCGGGCGACCGTCGCGGCAGCCAGACCGATCTCGGCATTGGCGCTGCCGCCGGAGGGCGCCCAGGCAGAAGCGCGGTGGTCCCCCGCCGCGGCGTAGCCGCGCAGGACCTGCCATGCGTCGCGGAGGCGTCGGATCACCCGGTTCTCTCCCGCGAGAAGCTGGCCAGCGTCACAGAGGGCCGACGGGCGGCGCTGTTCTCCGCGCCGCGCAACATGGCCAGCGCCCGGCCGAGTTCGTCGAGGCTCCGATACTCGACGGTGCGGCCTTCGAAGCTCACGCGCGTGGTGCCGCCGGTGTAGGCCGCGGCCAGCGCCGCCGCACGGCTGCCCGCCGGCTGCGCCAGCGCCCAGGCCAGGACGGAGGGATCCATCACGCCGCCCGCAGCGTCGGCAGCGGCGCCGCCGCGTTGACGAGATAGGACAGCCCGCTCGGCGGACTCGGCATGATCGGCGCGCCGGCCTGGTGCGTCAGCGGCGCGAAGAACCCGTTCTCGCTGCCGGCGGCGCCCCCGCCGGCGCCGCCATCCGCCGCGGCCGAGCCGAGCAGCAGCGTGTTGCCGCCGCTGAAGGCCTGGGTGCTGGTGCCGCGCACCGAGGGCGTGCCCGAGAAGCACAGCAGCAGCCACCAGATCCCGGCCGGGATCCAGCGCGGCCGCGCGAAGGGGCAGACCGCGCCGCCGGCGGCGGCGGTGTCGGCGTCCGCCAGCGGCTCCTCGATCAGCGCGCCGGGCCGGCCGGCGCTGTTGTCGGCGGCCAATGCCATGCGCAGGACGCCCGCCGCGCCGGTGGTCACGCTGACCGCCATGGCCGCGAACAGCCCGGGCCGGGCGAGGACATAGGGCACGGCATACAGCCGGTTCGCCGTCATCGCGACGGCGCCGCCGACCGCGCGCGCATGCTGCGAGGCGTAAAAGCGCCCCGAGACGTAGGGCAGCATCGCCGGCGCGGGCGGTAGGTGGTGCTGGAACAGAGCGGTCATGCGAGGGGCCGGATGCCGAGGGTGAGGAGGCGCTCCGCCGCCTGGTCCACCGGCGCCGCGGCGAGGCCGGAGCGCAGCCTGAGCCAGCGCCAGCCGAGCAGCAGGGTGGGCGGCAGGGTGAGCGCGCGGCCGGCGGCGACCGTCAGCACCACCTCGTTGCCGAGGTGGTCGTGGAGGTCGGCCCAGGCCGCGGGCTCGCCCTCGTCGAGCGAGCCCTGCAGGGTGAGCGGGGCGTCGGTCCAGGCGGCGGGCAGCAGCAGCAGGCAGACGCCGTAGCCGACGCTGGCGACGGGCCCGCTCAGCGCCTGGCCGGCGGCGATGCTGGTGCGCACCGAGACGATGGCGGCCATGTCTTTCTCCAGGTCAGCGCAGCCAGCCGCTGCGCGGCGCGAGCCAGCCACGCGGGCGATGAGTGTCGGTCGCGACCGGTGGCGGTGATGGGGGAGCGACATTCCCGCCGGTGGGAAGCTCGCTCGGTTGGAGTGGGGCGTTGGCGACCTGCTCGCGCAGCTGCGCCCAAAAACGCTCGCCGTAGCGGTCGGCGCCGAGCAGCCAGAGCGCGGCACGCGCCAGTACGGCGCAGTCCAGCGCTTCATTCCTCTCGCGCAGCTTCGCCCATTCCTGCCGGGCGAAGCCGCGGCGGTCCTTCACCGTGCGCAGCTGCTCGGCGACCAGCTGCTTCACCCACTCGGCCTCGATGCCCTGCGGCAGATGCACCCAGCCGGGCGGGAACTCCTCTGCGTCGCCGCGGCCGAGCCAGAGCCGGCGGTAGAGGTCGGCCTTCCAGGTCGAGACCGACACCGTCCACAGCTTGAGGCCGCGGCGGAGCTTGCGGCCATCGACCAGCGCATCGACCGGTGTCGGACCCTGCACCGGCTGCGCCCGGTTCCAGCCCTCGACGCCCTTGGTCGGCGCGATGCGCGGGTCCCGCAGCCGGCGGAGATGGCCGTAGACGGCGGCGGTGTCGCGCCCGCCGGTGTCGACGCAGGCCTTGGCTATGCGGATGGTGCCGCCGCCTTCGCGCGGCCAGTCCCTGGCGAGCAGCTTCGCCAGCGCATCCCACGGCTCCCGCTCGCGCGGGCTGCCGGGGATGACCAGGTGGTCCACCAGCCAGGAGGAGAACCCCTCCGCCCAGCCCCAGACGTCGCACTCGAGCCGGTCGTCCTGCACGTCCACGCCCGCCGTCAGCACCAGCGCGCCTGGCGGGACGATGCCCATCCGGAAGTCCTCGCGCCGCTCGACCAAGCGCTCCCAGTCCGGCGCCTCGCCCTGCTCCTGCCAGGTCTCGCCGAGCACCGTGTTCTTGAAGGTCTTCAGGTCCTCGGGCTTCCCTTGCGCCGCCTCCCAGTCGCGGGCGATCTGCTCCCAGGAGAGCCAGCCCACCGGCGAGTAGAGTGCGGAGATGTGGAAGCCGACCGTGTGCGGGTCCTGCGCTTCCGCCGTGGGGCGCCACTCGCCGCCGGCCAGCATCGCGGTCTTGTGGTGCTCCTCGATCCCTTCGTCGCAGGCTTCGCAGTGGTAGCGGACCGAGCGCGGGTCGCCCTTCTCCCAGCGCAGGCGCTCGAACTTGAGCCACTGCATCTCCTGGCAGTGGGGACAGGGCACGAAATAGCGCCGCTGGTCGGAGGCAGCGTATTCGCGCTCGATCCGGCTGCGGCCGGCGATGGTCGGGGTCGAGACCAGGAAGGCCTTGCGCCGCCAGCCGAAGGTCCGCGCCCGCGCCTCGGCCAGCGCGATCGGGTCGCCTTCGCCCTCGACGTCGCCGGGATAGGCGTCCACCTCGTCGAGGAAGAGGAACCGCGCGGTCATCGAGCGCAGCCCGACCGCACTGTTCGCGCCGGTCAGCACCAGGATGCCGCCCGGGAATTCCTTCGACAGCAGCGTATTGCCGCTGTCCCGGGCGCGGGCGGGCGCGACGCGCTCCTTGAGCGCCGGCGTCTCCTCCAGCAAGGGGTCGATGCGCTGGCGCGAGAAGCGCTTGGCCAGCTCGACGGTGGGCTGCACCGCGAGCATCGGGGCCGGCACATGGTGGAGGATGTAGCCGAGCCAGCAGTTGCCGCTCTCGGTGGCGCCGACCTGGGCGCCCTTCATGAACACCACGCGCCGGGCGGGGTGCACCGCCGAGAGCGCGTCCATCACCTCGCGCAGGTACGGGGTCCGGCTGGTGCGCCAAGGGCCGGGTTCCGAGGAGGCACGGCTGCCGAGGATGCGGTGCCGTTCCGCCCATTCCGAGACCCTGAGCTGCGGCGGCGGACGGAGCATGGAGCCCGCCCGGCGCCGGACATGGTCACGGGTCCTGGGCCCGATCTCCGAGGCCTGGGGGATCGAAGCGATCGGCCGCCTCCGAAAGCAGGTCGGTGATGTGCCCCTGCAGGACCGTCTGCAGCAGGTGCGGGTCGACGCCGAGCTCGGCGGCAATCAGCCCGGAGACGCGGGCCGGCCAGTTCAGCAGCGCGTCGCGCATGGCGCCCGCGATCTCGTCGATCGTGGCGTTGACCTCCGCCACATCGAGCAGCCGGCGCTTGTTCTCATCGAGGGCAAGCCGCTGCGCCTCGACCTTGAGGGCGAGCTGCGCGACCTTCAGTCGGGCATAGGGCGTGCCCTCGGCACCCGAACCGCCAGCGAGCGGGGAGCGGTGCGGATCCGCGGTCTCCACCAGGCGGCGGCGGGTCTTGTCGATATCCCACTGGCCATCCGGCTCGCGGACGATGCGGCCGCTGCCCTCGGCCTTGCGCAGCGCCGTCTCGCTGATGCCGATGCGGCGGGCCGCCTCGCGGTTCGATGGGGTCATCTCGGGCATGGCGGCGACCTCCCGCCGCGCGCGACGATGATGCAGGCCTCGTCAGGTTGGATTGACGGCGCGCCGGGAGGATCGCCGGCGCATGTGATCGCGCGGCACCGCGCATTCTGCGTGCGCCTCACGGGGCACGCAGCGCATCATCGCCGCGACATCAGCGGAGAAGCGGGATGTCGCCGAAGGATCCCGAGAAGATGGTGATGGCGACCGCTTACGCGATGGCCATGGCGGACGGTGGCGTTGGCACGCCGCGGGTGGTTCGGCTCTACGTGGATGACGCGCGGAAGGTGCTGGTCGATGTACTGAAAGCGGCGAAGCGCCAGCAATGGGAGCTGTCGGAGATGCTGCTGGCGCTCGATCCGCCGAAGCCCAAACCGAAGCCCTGGGAGAAGTATCAGGGCCCGCTGCCGTCGCGCCGCGAGCCCTGAGCCGTTCTGCGGGGCGTCACCCGGCGATGCGGTACACCGTGTAGGAGCCGCGGGCGCCCTCCTTGTTCGGCCCGACCTGGCGCACCCGCTCCAGCACCTCGACCGCGATCCCCTGGCGCTTCTTCAGCCCGGCGAAGAAGCCGCGGACCGTGTGCGGCGCCCAGCCGGTCGCCTCGGCGATCTGCGCCACCGTCGCGCCCTCGGGCCGACGCAGCATGGCCAGCACCTGCTCCTGCTTCGTGCCCTCGCGCGGCTTGCGCGGCGCTCCGGGCTCGCGCGGCATGCGTGCCGGCTTGCCGGCCAGGGCGGCGCGGAGACGCGCCATCGGGCCTTCGAGGGCGCCGATCATGTCGGTGTCGCGGTTGGTCGCGTCCTCCCAGGCGGTGAGCACCGCCGCGGCGGCATCGCGCAGGCTGCCCCGCGGCGCGGGGCCTGGCGCCGCGAGGGCCTGGTCGAGCAGGGCAAGGTCCTCCGCGCGGGTGGCGTCGTCCGGCGCCGCAGGCGCGGCCTGGGTGGGTTCGGTGGCGCCGGCGGGGTTGGCCTGCGGTGGCGCCTCCGGTGCGCCCTTGGGCGCCGCGTCCGGGGCCGGTGCGGCGCCCTGCGGGTCGATGCCGATGGCGCGCAGTCCCTCGTCCGTGATCTTCAGCAAGACGCTGTCGCCATCCACCATCCAGAGGGCCTGCGCATCGTAGGCGGGGCGGTGCACCGCGATCACCAGGTCGTTCTTCAGCAGCGCCTTCGCCACCGCCTGCCGCGCCGCGGCCGGCAGCCGCTCGGGCGGGAGCGCAAGGTGCTCGGGGTGCCGCGCGGCGGCGGAGAGGATCGTGCGCTGGGTGTCGGTGAGCTTCATCCTCGGGGTCCTCGGTCCGGCACCCGACCAGCCGGGTGCTACCGCCCCGAGCCCCGCCGGGCGCCACCCGGTCGGGGCCATGCGGGTGGCGACCGCATCAGCCGGCGTATTCGCCGCGCTTGAAGTGCTGGTCCGCGATGTCCTTCAGCTTCGCGGCGGCGTCCGCGAGCCAGGCGGTCTCGCCCCAGAGCACCGCCTCGGGATCGGCGCCGAAGTGATCCGCGCTGGCCTGCTGCAACTCCGCGAGCAGCGCATCGAACTCGGCCTTCTTGGCCAGGAAGGCCTCGAGGCTCCGCTGCTGGTTGGCTTCGCGCTTGGTCATCGGGCTCTCCGTCCTGCTCATCGCGTGACGGACCATTCGCGCTGCGGCGCGCCCGAGCCAAGCAACATGCAGCGTCAGATGATTGCTCTTATTGGGCTTTCTCGGTCATCCCAGCTTCGCCGACGCCGCGGGCCGCGGCGATGTCGCCGAAGGTGCGGTCCTCGCCGTCCAGGACGGCGGCCTCCCCGGTGGCCTCCTGCCAGCGCCGGACGATGACGTCGGCGTAGGCGGGATCGAGCTCGAGCAGCACGGCGCGCCGCCCGGTGCGCTCCGCCGCGATCATGGTCGTCCCGGAGCCGCCGAAGGGATCGAGCACGGTGTCGCGCTGCTTGCTGCTGTTGCGGATCGCGCGCTCCACCAGCGCCACCGGCTTCATGGTGGGGTGCAGGTCGTTCCGCGCCGGCTTGTCGAAGTGCCAGACGTTGCCCTGGTCGCGGGCGCCGCACCAGTAGTGCTGGGCGCCTGCCTTCCAGCCGTAGAGCATCGCCTCGAACTGCTGGTGGTAGTCGGCGCGGCCGAGCGCGAAGGTGTTCTTCGCCCAGATGATGGTGCTCGACCACTTCCCACCGGCCTCCTGCCAGGCGCGATGCAGCGTCGGCCACTCGGACGAGGACATGCAGACGTAGCAGGCGCCCTTCGTCACCGAGAGCAGGTTCGCCAGCGCCGGGCGAAGGAAGTCGAGGAAGCCAGAGCCCAGCGCGTCGTTGGCGATGGTCATCCTGGCCGCTGTGCCGCCCCGGTAGGCGACGTTGTAGGGCGGGTCCGTGAAGGCCATGTCGGCGAGGCGATCGGCACCGAGCGCCCGCTGCACGTCATCTAACCTGGTCGCGTCGCCGCAGAGCAGGCGGTGCTCGCCGCAGCGCCAGAGGTCGCCCGCGCGGGTGACCGGGACGGCGGGCGGCGGCGGGGCGTCGTCGGCGCCGTCTTCGCCGAGCCCGGCGTCGGCCGCGGCCAGCAGCCGGTCGAGCTCCATCCCTGAGAAGCCGAGCACGTCGAGGTCCACCGCCGCCTCGTCGCGGATGCGGGCGATCTCGGCCGCCAGGAGCGCCTCGTCCCAGCCGGAGTTGAGCGCGATCTGATTGTCCGCGAGCCGCAGGGCGCGGGCCTGCGCCTCGGTCAAGTGCGCCAGCCGGATCACCGGCACCGCCGCCATGCCGAGGCGCTTCGCCGCCATGACCCGGCCGTGGCCGGCCACCAGGACGCCGGCGGCGTCGACCAGCACCGGGTTCACGAAGCCGAATTCGGCGATCGAGGCGGCGATCTGCGCCACCTGCGCCTCGGAGTGGGTGCGGGCGTTCTCGGCGTAGGGGACGAGCGCTACCACTGCCACGGTGGTGACCTGAAGCTCAGGCTGCATCGGCGGCCTCCGCCGGGACCCGTGCCGCGGCGACGGCGTCATAGTTCCGCCCGTCCTCCGCCAGGGTGACCGGCAGGTCGGGGTGCAGCAGGCGCCAGCGGGCGATCGCGAGGTCGACATAGGCCGGGGCGAGCTCGATGGCCCGCACCCGCCGCCCGGTGCGCTGGCCGGCGAGGAGCGTGGTGCCGGAGCCGGCGAAGGGCTCGAACACCGCCTCGCCCTCGTCCGTGTAGGCCCGCATCAGGAACTCCGGCAGCGCGACCGGGAACACCGCCGGGTGCTCGGTCTCGATGCCGCGGCCCTTGTGGCGGGTGATCCGCAGCACGCTGTCCGGGATCCGGCTCTCCTGCACCGGCAGGCCGATGTGGGTGTAGGCCTTCACCTCGCCGTCGGCGGCGCGCAGCCCGCTGCCCTTGTTCGGGGTGCCGGCCCACTTGCAGGGCACGATCTTGTTCGGCTGGCGCGCCTCGCGGTTGAGGTGGAACACCAGCTCGAAGGCCGGCGCGAGGCGGCCGTTCCAGTCCCCGGGCAGGCCGGGACCCTGGTCCCAGGCGTAGAGGCCGAAGCGGCGCCAGCCCTGCGCTCGCATCCAGTCCAGCCAGCCGGACCAGTAGGGCTGCCATTCCCCCTCGCGGTGGATCAGGCCGAGGTTCACCAGCGCCTGGCCGTCGTCCCGCAGGATCAGCGGCAGATGCTGGAACACGCCCCGCATCAGCGCATCCCAGTCGGAGACGCCGCCGGTGGTGTAGTCGCGCTGGTTGCCATAGGGCGGGCTGGTGAACAGCAGCGCCGCGTGGTCGCCAGCCATGACCTGAGCCACCGAAGCAGCGTCGGTGGAATCCCCGCAGAGCAGGCGGTGCTCGCCGAGCAGCCAGAGGTCACCGGGGCGGGTGATGGCCTGGCGCGGCGGGTCCGTTTCGGCATCGGCGGGGTCCTCCGCCGGCGCCTCGTCCGTATCCGCCATGCCAGGCGCGCCACCCCCGCCGGCCTCCGGCTGATCTGCTTCCTCGGGCGCTTCGCCATCGGTGACGGCGGTCTCTGCCGCCGCGAGGATCGCGCTCAGCTCGTCGGCCGAGAAGCCGAGCGTGGCCACGTCGATCTCCGCCGCGGCCTGCACGCCGGCCAGCGCCTCGCGCAGCAGCGCCTGGTCCCAGGTGGCGTTCTCGGCGATGCGGTTGTCGGCGAGTCGGAGCGCGTCCTTCTGCGCCGGCGAGAGGTGGCGCAGCACGATCACCGGCACCCGCTCGATGCCGAGCGCCACCGCCGCCTCGAGCCGGCCATGGCCGGCGATCAGCACGCCCGCCTCGTCCACCAGCAGCGGGTTGGTGAAGCCGAAGGCCAGCATGCTGGCCTTGATCTGCTCGATCTGCGCCGCGCCGTGCACCCGGGCGTTGCCGGGGTGGGCGCGCAGCTCGGCCACCGGGCGCAGCAGGATCTTCGCCGCCATCCAGGGGAGCGTCATCGGGCCATCCGGGATCAGGGTGGGTGCGAACCATGCGCGGCGGCCAGCGGGAACCGCGCGCCGCCACGGTTCGCAGCTAAACGATTGAGATCAGGGCCGTGTGGTGCGAACCGCGAACCATGTTTTCGGCCTGGCGCTGGCGAAGTCGCGCGCTTCCGCGTCCCGCATACGCCAGGCCCAGGAAGGACCCTGCGGCTCGCGAGCCACTGTCTCGATCGAGCGACGCTGTGGCTCGTTCGCCACCGCCGCGTCGAGCTACACGATCTCGACGTAGCCTCAACCTAGCCCCATCGATTTGCGCGCCGCCACGGGGCGAATTGTAACAGAGCGATCGGGCACGGCCCGCCCTGCCGCTCCGCCACGGCCCCTGCGCCCCCTGCAGCCAACAGCCCGACGAGGTGGCTCGCATTGACCGCTTCTCGCCCTCTTGCTCATTCTGATGCCAAATAAGAAAGCTCCGCTCCGCATCCGATGGCTCCTACCACCCACTTCGGCCGCTTCTCGCCCATCCTCCGAGACTGCGGTGCCGCCGCGGTGCGCCGCCCCGACACGCTGCTCGCGAGCCAGCCGCCCTACGAGATCTTCTACATCCCCTTCGAGCACGTGAATCCGCGGGCTCGCCTGGTGATCGTCGGCATCACACCCGGCATGAACCAGCTGGAGCTGGCCTACGCCGAGGCCCAGCGCCTGCTGCGCCTCGGGGCGAGCGAGGCCGCGATCCTGGAGGCGGTGAAGTCCGTCGCCGCGTTCGGCGGCGACGCGATGCGGCCGAACCTCTTGCGCATGCTCCGGCACTTCGGCTTCGCCGCCATCCTGGGAGTCGACGACGAGGCGGACCTCTGGGGCGCGGCGGCAGGTCTGCTGCACTCGACGTCCGTCGTCCCGCATGCGGCCTTCAAGGGCGGCAAGATGTTCAGCGGCAGCTTCGAGGAAGTCCTCAGGGTGGGCGCCCTCCGGGAGCGGTTCGAGGCGGACTTCGTCGGGTCGCTGCGGGGCTTGAGCCCGGAGGCGCTGTACGTCGCGCTGGGCAAGACGCCCTTCGACGCGCTCCTGCACTGCGTCAAACTCGGCGTCATCAAGGAGCACCAGCTGCTCGGCGCGCTCGCCCACCCGTCGCGGAGTGGCGGGAGCCAGGTGGCGGTCTACCTCGGCGAGAAGTCGCCAGACGATCTCGATCCCGCGGATCCCGTGCGAGGGCGCGCTGCCTGGCTCCGCGACGCCTACGCCCGGATGCGGTCGGCCACGGACCGCTTGCGTGGAACGAGGGCGGCAATCGCACCGCCACCCCCGAGGCCGGCGCCGAGTCGGCCTGCCACCGTGGTCAAGGCGCCGAGGCCGAGGGGCGCCACCTCGGCTGCGCCGGCGGCACCGGCCTCGTCGAACGCCGACCTGCACTACGTCGTCAGCCGCGGCAAGGCGGCCGGCACGGTGCTTCGGCCGCACGTGCAGGATGGCCACTACATCGTCAGCCCGACGAGGTTCGAGGCCGACTACGTGCGCGTGCCGATCGGCGAGGCCCTCGAGCCCTATCTCAGGCAGGGGCTGAGCCTGCGCATGAGTGCGCCGGGCGTCGCCCCCAGCCTGATCTCGCCCGGCTCGATCCTCGGGAGGGATCGGTCGTCACGCTAGGCGAGGTCACGCCGCCCGCGACCGCGGCGTCAGCCCGAAGTGCATCGCCAGCATGCCGAGGGCCGCGACGAGGATGCCCTGCGCCACCGGGCCGTGCACCGGGCGGCCGGCCCAGCCGCGGCGCATGGCCCATTCGCGGATCGAGCACTCGAGCCCGACGACGAACCACGCGCACGAGCCCGCCGGGCTGCCGTGGCCGCCGAGCGCGTCCAGGGCTGCAGCCAGGCGGCGCCGGGCGTCGAGCTGGCGGTCGGAGACGCCGTCCGCCATCGCGCCGGGCAGCCGGAGCAGCTGCGAGGTCGGCATGCCGTCGATGGCCGCGCTGCGGAACAACGTCCGGAAGATGCAGCCGGACTCGTGCATCTCCGGCGTGATGCTGCCGTTGGCGAGCATCAGGCCGAGCGTGTCCACCGCCCGCCGGTGCTGCACCGGGGTGCCTGTCTCCGGATCGGCCTCGCGGATCGGCTCGGAGAAGCCGCCATGCTGCAGCCGCCACTTCGAGGGCTTGGACAAATCCTCGACGCCCTGCGTGGTCCGCTTCGCCCTGCGCTTACCGGCCATGAGTCTGCCCTCCCTGGCGGCGGCCCCAGCGCCGGTTGGCCTCGTTGATGATGGCTTGGCGGAGCCAGGGATCGGCGATGTCGTCGACCGCGATGGCGGCAACGCCGTGGCGATGCCAGGCGGCGGCGCGCATGGCGTTGAGTTCCGTCTCGGTGGTCGGACTGCGCAACCGGCCGAGCGGGCTGCGCGCCAGGGTCGGGGGGCCGAAGTGGCTCATGCCTGGCGCCCCTGCTGGTCGGTCGCCCAGAGCAACAGGGCGATGGCGTCGGCCTCATTGTCGTCGGCCGGGGCAAAGCCGCGGGCCCGCACCGCTGCAATCATCGCCGCCTTATCAGCATTGCCCTTGCCCGTGGCGAAGCGCTTGATCGTCCCGACCGGGACGCCCTGGTAGGGAATGCCACGCTCTTCGCACCAGGCGGAGAGGTGGGCGAGGAAGCCACCATAGAGGTGCGCGGCGTCCGTCCCGGCATGGGCCCGCACCTCCTCGAACACGATGCGGGCAAGGCCGTCCGAGAGCCCAGCCACCTCGCCGAGCCAGCCGCGGAAGCGCAGGTAGCGCATGCCCCCGCCCTCGAACCGGCTGGGGCGGAAGATCATCGTGCCGGAGGTGACGCCACCGTCGCGACCGCTCAGCGCCCAGCCGGTCGTGGTGCCGAGGTCGAGGGCGAGGACGGCCGGACCGGCAAGACGTGGCCGTGGAGACGCGATCGGGGGCGACTGGCTTGCGTGCAGCACCGGGGTGGGCAGAGTCGTGGCTGCCATGGTGGTCTCCGAGAGGGGATGATCCTGGTGAGGGCGGCGACGGCGCGGTTCTTGGCGGAGCTCGCCGTCGCTGCCCGGCTATAGGGTGCCGGCCGCTCGGGCCGGCGGTCCGGTGCCGGGCGGGCCGTGCCTGCCGCCGCACCACCCTGGTCGCCCGATGGGCCGACCCATCCCCTGTCCCAACCCGACCCAACCTGTTGAATGGGTGGGAGCAAGATTGCACAGCAAAATCAGTGGCTTGCGCGAGCGTGTCCCAACGTCCCAACGTCCAACCGCTTCCCATACCCCTATAGGGAAAATGTGTGTCCTCCCCATCCCACCCCTTTCGCATTGGGGTTTCAGACCCGTTGGGACGGTTGGGACGTTGGGACAAAAGCTCGGAAACGACTGAATTTGCTGCCTATTCTTCTGTCCCAACCTCACGGTGCAGGTTGGGACAGAGCCGGGGCGTTGGGACAGGATCACGGCGGGACGCGTCATGACCGGTTCCCCGGCTGCGGCGCCCGGTAGCGCCATTCCCGCGCGGCGCCGTCCCTGGCCGAGCCGCTGGTCTTGTACCGCTCCCATTTCCGGCTCTTCAGGAAGGACGAGACGCGCATCTGGTCGGCGCGATTCCACTTCGCCGGCTCGATGCCGAGCGCCTGCTCCAGCACCTCACCGATGGAGACATCGGTGAGCGGTGTCCGCCGCGGGACGTACTGGTCCTGCCAGTCCTCGTAGCTACCGGAGCCCATGTTCACGCTGCGCTTCTCGCAGGCGAGCCAGCGCTCGATCCGCGCGTCCCAGGCATCGGCTTCGTAGCGCGCCTCCTGCTCGGCAGTGGCGGCCGCGACCAGCTCCCGATCCTCGATCCACCACGCCGCCCCGGCCCGGAAACGCGCCACCGCCTCGGCCCAGAGCTGGTCGCGATCCCGACGCAGGGCCTCGAGGTCGATCTCGCCGCAGCGCAGCGGCCAGAAGCGCCGGTTGCCGGTCTCGTCGCGCAGGTAGGTGTCGGGATTCACGCTGCCAGCGAAGACGCACTGCCGCGGCACAGTGACCACGTAGCGCTCATAGGGTGGGCGGTAGCGGTCCGTCGTGCGGGTGAGGAAGGCCTTGATGCGCGACACCTCGGCCCGGCCGATGGCGTCGAGCTCCGCCATCTCGATGATCCACACGCCCCGCATCTGCTGCGCCGCGTCCTTCGAGCCGATCTCGGCGAGCTCGTCGGTGAACCAGGGCTCGGAGGCGAGGACCTTCAGGGCGGTGGATTTCCGGATTCCCTGCGGCCCCTCCAGGATCAGCATGTGGTCGGCCTTGCAGCCGGGCTGCATGATCCGGGCTACGGCCGAGATCATCCACAGCGACGCCATGGCCCGGTTCAGCCGGGTGTCGGCGGCGCCGAGATAGGTCACGGCCCAGGCATCGAGCCGTGGCGTTCCGTCCCAGGCCAGGGCGGTCAGGTAGTCGCGCACCGGGTGGACGCGGGTGTTCCGTGCCGCGGCGACCACGCTGCGCCCCACCACGGTGGGCGGAACGTTGACCTCGCGCCGCTGCAGCCATTCGGCGCAGCGGATGTCGTCCGCCTCGCCCCAGGGACGAGGAATGGCGGTGTCGGCGGCATCCCAGGGCAGCGCGCGAGTGACCACGATCTCCTGGGCGAACTCGTCGAAGACTAGCGCGCCGGCCAAGGTCGCGTCGTTCGTCAGCGCGGTCAGCACGTTGGCCTCGTTGCGCTCCGGCGTGCCGCCCGCGTCGAGCCGCAGCAACCCCGCCCAGGGCGGCCGGATCGGTGGCTGCCGGAGGTCGCCGGTAGCGTTCAGGCGCCGCCGTAGCTCGACCAGCTGCTTCTCCAGGATGGAGACGGCGATACCGGTGGCCGTCTTGATCGCGGCCAGCACTTGCCGCTCCGGCAACGGCTCCAGCCGGGCGGTGACGAGGCGCCCGAGCAGCTCCGACAAGGGCACGAGGTCGGGCGGGTTGGTCAGCGCCGCGGCGGCGGCGACCAGCTCCTGCACCGTTGTGGGGGCTGGACCCGCCACAGCCTGGCCCCCCGGCTCGGACGGGAGATAGTCGGCAGCGGTGGCCCCCTGCCGCAGGTCGTCATTGAAGTCGTCGCCATGCCGTGGCGCGACGATGCTGGAGGGGATGTCGGCCGCGTTCAGCCGGTCCGCCAGTCCGGCCGCCGCCTGCATGCCGGCCTCGCCGGCGTCAGCGAAGATGGTGACGTGGGTGGTGCCGGCCGGCCATTGCCAGCGACGCAGGCCATCAGCCGACAGCGCCGCCATGGTGGGCACCCCGAAGATCGCCTGCGCCGAAAGCGCCGTCTCGATCCCCTCGGCGACGCCGATGTGCCCGTCCCCGGGGAATCGGGCCAGCCGGACGCTGCCGCCGGCGACGGGGCCGAGCATCTTCTTGCCGGGCGGCGCCTTCCCCGAACCGTCGTCCAGCAGGAAGGTGCGGTGGATGCCGCCGGTGGGTACGCCGGCGCCGTCGCGCACCACGGCCACCATCCCCGCCCAGCCGCGCCGCGTCTCGAAGTCGGCGAGGTCCGGGTGGAACAGCAGATCGGGGCTGTCCGGCGGCTCCAGCCCGCGGCTCCGCAAATAGGCCTCCGCGGGCGTGCCGGCCAGCGGCTGGCAGCCCTCCAGGAGGCGGGCAATCTCGCGGCCATGGTCCGGCCTCAGCTCGGGCGCGCGCACGGGCGGCGCCGGCCGATCCATGCCGGCCCAGCGGGCGGCTTCCTCGAACAGCCGCGCCTCCGTCAGGCCGGTTGCGTGGTAGATCATGTCGATGGGCCCGGCGCTCTCGCCGGTAGCATGGTCAAAGCCCCAACCTGCGAAGCGCCCCTCCAGGTGGAGGACGCAGGATCCCTCGCCGCGCGGCGGGCGGCCCGAGAGATCGGCGCAGCGCAGGGTCTTCCGGTCGCGCGAGCGGACCGCCTGCGGGAACAGGGTGGGCAGCCAGTCGCGGGCGGTGTCCGCGAGGCGGCGGCGCACCTCGGCGAGGTCGTGGCGCACTGGCGCCAAGGGGACCTCATTGAGGTCGATCACTACCTCCGGGGAGAAGGCTGTGGCAGTCGCCGGCAGGCCAGCGCCGGCCGGCGGGTGGGGATGCGGTGCGGCGTTCATGCCAGGATCACCAGCCCCTGCTCGGCGCGGGTGATGACCGTGTAGAGCCAGCGGCGCCGGTCCAGCTCCGTCCGGCCAAGGCCGTCATCCCAGACCACCACATTCTCCCACTGCGAGCCCTGGCTCTTGTGGCCGGTGATGGCCCAGCCGAAACTCGCCTCGGTCAGCCCCTTCTTCAGCTTCCAGTCGCGGTCGTGCCGCTGCTTGTCGAAGGCCAGATGATCCTCGAAGTGGCCCTTGTAGATCCGCAGCCGGCCACGACTGCCGTCCGCCTGCGGCGGGCCGATGCGGTTGCCGTCCTCGTCGGTGACCACTGCCGAGAAGTAGTGGCTGGCCTCGTCGACGATGTCCGAGAGGGTCAGGAACATGCCGTTGATCAGGCCAAGGTCGTTCTGGTTCTTCAGGCAGATGATCTTCTCGTCCGGCCCGGTCGGCAGCCAGCCGCCCTCGAAGCCGGCGGCCCGGCGCATGGCGTTGTTCAGCTGCAGCCGGGTGGCGTTCATGCCGCAGATCACCTGGCCGCCGCGCAGCGCCTGCTCCGGCGTGACGTCCAGCTTGCGCATCTTCCAGACATGATCGTCGTACCGCCCGAAGCCGATCGGCTCGCCCTGCCGCGCCATGGTGGCGAGGCGGATGATGGCGCTCTCCGCTTCCTGGCGGTGGATCTCGGTCAGCATGATGTCGGGCGGATCCTTGGTGAAGGCGCCCTCGCCCTGGATCGGCGGCAGCTGACCGGGATCACCGAGCACCAGGATTGGCTTACCGAAGCTCATCAGGTCGCGCGCCATCTCCGCGCCGACCATCGAGACCTCATCCAGCACGATCAGCCTGGCGTGCGCCGCATCGCTCTTGGGGTTGAGCGCGAAGCGCGGTCGCTTCATGTCGGCCACAGCCTGTCGCATGGCCTCGATGGTCGCCTCGGCGGTGGTGCGCTCGAAGCCGGAGAGCCGGCGTGCCTCGGCGATGGCGGCCTCGATCTTCTTCTCGGCGGCTTCGACCTCTTCCTCGGTGGCCTCGATGACGCTGTAGATCAGGCTGTGGATGGTCCGCGCCGGCGTGCCCTTGCGCCGCAGCACCAGGGCTGCCTTGCCGGTGAAGGTGGCAGTGACGACGCCAGGCACGCAGGCCTCTCCATCCTCGCTGCCGCGCTGATGCTCGAGGCCAAGCTCTTCGAGTGCGAAGCGCAGCACCGTGGACTTGCCCGTCCCGGCATAGCCGAACAGGCGGAACACCTGCTGCTGCTCGGTATCGTTCTGGTACCAGCGCTTGATCGCCGCGATGGCGCGGTGTTGGGTGTCGGAGGGCGTGATGTCGCTCATGCAGCCTCTCCGAACTGGACCTGGTAGTCCTTCACCACGCCACCGCACGACGCGTCGCCGACCTGGCATTCGCGGACGAACACGCGCCGGCCGTCACCGAGTTGGCGCCAGTGGCCACGCCGGATGTGCCAGCGCGGAGAGGCGTGCGTGCCACCGCGACGAACAAGCGCGGCAGCGATCATCGCAGGCTGGATATCCGCGACCCGGTAGGTCCACCCCCGCACCCCCAGTTTGGCGAGCGGCGTCCGGCGGAGCCGGGAGACGGTGTGCTCGCCGAATGGAGTGTCGGCCGACAGCAGGCCAAGCGCGCGCCAGACGATGGAGGTGGCCGCCTCGAAGTAGGGAAGGTGATGGTCCGGCTCGCGGAACTCGGGATGGCCTGTGGCCTCGGCGACCCCATCTGGACGAAAGGAGGTGTGGACGAGCACGTCGGTCCACGCCTTGCGTGTGGCGTCGAACCGAAACAGGAAGCTCTGCACGCCGGCCTCGGTTGCGCGTGTGTAGGCCGCAAGGCAGCCACCGCGATGCAGCTGCTCGGCCACTTCGAAGATGACGTGGTCGTGGGGGAGCTTCAGTTGGCCTGCCAGATTTCTGACCGAGAGCCTTTCGACGTCATCGCCATCGAAGCGGACCTGGTCGGGGAAGACGTAGATCGGCGCTGCAAGTGCGCCAGCGACATCGATCGGACACCAGAATCGGTGCGCATGCCGCGCGATGTGACGCTTGAGCGTGTAGGCGTGAGGAATGGCGCCGGGCGCCTTCGCAGAGGTCACGGCGAATTCTCCCAGCAGCGGATGGCGTAGGGACAGAAGCGGCAGAGGTGAAAGTCGGGGTGGACGGCGATACGCGGCGGCAGTTCGCCGGCCTCGGCCGCGCGCAGGATGTCGACGGCCCGATCCGAGAGGCGCTGCGCCTCCTCCGGCTCGAAAGGCACCGCCTCATGGTGCAGCGCCAGAGTGTCGCGGTTGAGCGCGGTGAACAGCGCCACCTCGAGTTCGAGGTAGGCCATGTAGAGCTGCACCTGGGCGAAGTAGACCGGCTTCGAGAGGCGCACACCGCGCTTGACCAGGTCGGCCCAGGACTTCTGCCCGAGGGCCTTGTGCTCCCAGAGGGCGGGCCAACGGAGGCCGACCTCCGGGCCGGCGACGATCACCCCGTCGACGTGGCCGCGCAGCCGGCCGCCCGCGGCGGCGAAACCGAACTGCTCGCCATCGGCGCCGCGGTCGCGCAGATCGAAGCCAGCCTGGCGCAGCCAACGGATGGTCAGTGCCTCAAACTGGTGGCCAGCGTCGAACACGCGCAGGATACCAGCATCGAAGTCGCGGTCGGGATCCTTCGGCGCGTGGGTGACCTCGTAGACCAGCTTCCGCTCGCAGGCCTCACCGACGCGGCTGCCACCAAGATAGTCGCGTGGGCGCTGCCGGCGGTTGCGCGCCACCAGGGCGGCATCCACGAAGGCGTTCACCCGCGCCGTGGTGTCCGCGATGGTCGGCGCTTCCCGGCCGTAGATGAGGCCAGAGCCGTGGTTGAGGTCGAGCGGCACGGACGTCCTCAGAAGGGAATTGGGTCCGACATCGGGTCGAGCGCCGCGGCCTGACGACGCATCGAAGCCTGGAAGCCATCGACGCAGGCCTCGATGATGCGGTCGATCTCGGCCGCGCTGCGGTCATGGAAGGGCGCCATCAGCCCGAGCTCGACCAGCACCTCGGCGAGCGAGCGGCGGGCGTCCTTGATCGCCTCGGCCTCCATCGGCGTCTTGTCGATCATGCCGGCGCTCCGCTGCGCCAGCGCGCCGCCCGCCTCGCAGCAGGCCATCGAGCAGAAGTGGTGGCTCGGGAACTCGCCCCAGCGGAGCTGATGCGTGTAGCCGAAGCCCTTCGCCTCGCGACCGCACAGGGCGCAGACCAGACGGCGGACCTGGTCCTCCGGCGAGCAGCCAGGGGGCGGCGGAGGCCGGGCCGCATCGGGGCGGGAGCGCGCCGTGCGCCCCGCCCAGCGTCGGCGTGCCATGCCCACCGCATCAGCCGTTCAGCCAGGCCGGGCTGGTGGCCGTCGGCGCAGCGGCAGGCTGCGGCGCGGGCTGGGCGGGGGTGGCCGCGGCCGGGCGCTCCCAAGAGCGGGATGCCGCCGGGGCGGACGCGGCAGGCGCCCAGGCCGGGGCCGCGGCCGCAGGCAGCGCGGCGGGCCGAGCCGCCCGGGTGCTGGGCTGCGCCGGTACGGCCTCGCCGGCCATGATCTGGCGGTATTCCGGCTCGCCCGGCAGCACGACCCGGTCGAGCCGGTTGCTGTCGCCGTAGCGTGAGTCGCTCGCCGGCTCGACCCGGACCTTCGCGGCGAAGGTGATGCCGGAGAGATCGGCGAGCCCGCGCAGCACCCGCTTGCCCCTGGCCGCCTCCGACATGTCCTGCGGGTCGAGGCCAAGGGCGCTGTCGATCATCGCCCGGAAGGTCCCCTTCGAGATCTTCCATCCGATCGAAATGCCGTGCTCGTCCACCTTGCCCCCGGCGACGGTGAACATCTGCCAGAACTTGCGGCGGATGTGCGGGCCAGCGGTGACGGTGAACTCGCAGTCGAGCATGCGGACATCGCTGCCGGGGGTCTTCGCCGCCTTCAGCAGGCTACGGTCCACTTCGCCCTGGCCGTCCAGCCCGCCGGGGCGGATGGTCATGGTGACCTTGACGAAGCTGCCGTCCGGGATCAGGTCGGAGCTGCGCGGCAGTTCGGCGTCGTTCATGTCGTACATCGGGTTCACCCCTGGCTGGTGCGGGTCGCGTTGATTTTGCGGAGGAGGGCGGCGAGGTCGGGCGGCTCGGTCTCGTCGAGGCGGCCGGAGCGATCCTTGGCAGGCAAGCCGAAGGCGTTGCCGGCGCGGCAGACCAGGCGGCGTTCCGTGCCGCGCTCGGGATCGTGCCGCCAGCCGTCGCCCTCGCGCGCGAACAGCGACATCGACACCACCTGGTCGACGATGCCGGGCAGCTCCCGGGCGGCCTTGCCGCCTTCCATCTGGGGCTGCCAGGTGACCTTGCCGAAGTCGTCGGTGACGCGTTCCAGGATGCCGACCATGATCACGGTTTTGCCCGGGGCGTGCTGCAGATGCTTCAGCAGGCCGATCACCTCGCGCGCCATCAGCCCATAGGCGCCGCGGGTGTCCGGCTTGCCGGTCTTCTCCGAGAAAGCCTCGGGCCGGGTCTTGGCCCAGGCCATCGCCTGGCGCGTCAGGTCGGTGATGCTGTCGAGGAAGACGATCGACTTCGCGGCGAGCAGCCGCACCAGGTCCGGGTGAGTCGTAGCGAGATGCTGGTAATGCGCCTCAGAGAAAACGCCGTTCGGGTCGGCCGCCGGGTTCACCCCGCCGATCAGGCAGGCAATGTCGATCGCGTCGTCGAAGCAACGCACCGGGATGCTGTCGCCGCGCCAGTCCTGCACCGATTTGAGACCGGCCTCGAGATCGATGCAGATGGCTTCCGCCGCCGGCAGGGTGACCAGCTGCGCGGTCTTGCCGACGCCGGTCGGGCCGAACAGCGCCACCGTGGTCTTGTTGGCCGCGCGAGAGAGCCGCTCATCGGCCGTGACGATGCGCAGCACCATCAGCCGGCCTCTCCGTTCAGGATGAGGCGGAAGGTCTGCCGGCCGGTGCGGACGGTGCGGGCCGGCTCGAAGGCCTGGCGGATGCGCTCAGGCCAGGCGGTATAGGCCCGCTCCGGGACCTTGAAGCTAATCTCCAGGTACTCGGCCGGGTCCTCGCCGCCGGCGCGGATCTGTTCAACCAGCGTGGCGAGCCGCGCCTGATCCCACTCCACCCGCTTCGGCAGATCGACGACGATCGTGACGATACCGTCCTCGAAGCGCACCGTGCCGGTGTCCTTGCCCGCCGCGGCACGGGCGCCGATCGCGCGCTGCTCGTAGCGCAGCGCGATGGCGGCCTCGACCCAGTCGAGCATGCGCTTGGCGGCCTCCAGCGCCTCGCGGGCGTCGGCCTGCAGCAAGGCGAGGTGCTCGGGCGGCAGCGCAATCACCTCGCCAACCGGCATATGGCGCAGCGCATTCAGGGTCGGGCGGTTGGAGAGCGGCGCGACCATCAGGCAGCCTCTGCGAGGAGGAGCGGCAGAACCGACGAAGTGAGGCGGCGCGGACGGTGGCAGGCGATGATGAAGTAGGAGTAGTCCTCGTGCCCGTGACGACGCTGCACGAGGTGCGCGAGGCCGGACTCCGCCAGCGCCCAGGCGCGGTTTGCCAACCGCAACAGGGCCAACCGCTCCGCGTCGGGCAGCAACTGCGTGAGCGGCGAGGTCTCGCGGGCGAGGAAGCCGCGGTGGTAGGGGAGGCGGTCGCCGGGGGCGGCGGCGCCGAGCCAGGCGCAGAGTGCCGCCTCGGTGAGCGGCCCCACGCCGGTCGGGGTGTCGGGGATGCGGGTGTCCATGGCCAGCATTACTCAGTGACCTCGCAATCCGTATCAGGCGACCGAGGGGATGCCGGCGGCGAGCAAACGCAGCCGCAGTTCACGGAGTCGGCGGTAGATCCGCGCGCGCGGCATGGTCTTCTGCTCGCCGAACTCGTGCGGCGTATGCACGCTGAGCGCAGCACAGAGCGCGTGGTCTTCAGGATCGATGGCGGCCGCCGCGCGCTCCAGGCCGAGGCGACGCTCCAGCCCGGCAATGGCGTCGGTCGGCTGCCCGCACCAGGCGGTGTAGCCGTCTGCCTCGCCGATGGTGTCGCCGAGCGTCAGGCCGTCGCTGCCGGGCAGAACATCGTCGAGGGAGAGAGGATGGCGGTTGGCGCGCTCACGCTGCACGCGGTGGGCGATCCGCGCCGCCGCGTGGCGGAAGCAGACCCTCGCGAACGCCTCGAGTGCCCCCTTCGCCGGATTGAAGGCGGGCAGACGCGCCAGGAAGTCGGCCAGCAGGTCCTGGCGCAGGTCCTCACGTTCCTGGGCGGGAAGGCCCAGGTTGCGGCAGAGGCGCCGCGCCTCCTGCTCCGCAAGGCTGTGGATGGAGGCAAGGTCGGGGAAGCAGGGCGAGCGAGCCATCGGCAGGTCGGTCCATCGGGTTGTGATGGAGCCAACCTGCCGACCCTCGCGGCACACGGGTGTGGGCGCGGCGTGTGCTCGGCGTGGGTCCGGGGCGCGAGCCGGCTACGTCTCGATGAGGGCGATGTCCTCGGACCCGAGCGCGAGGGCGTAACCCCGCCCGCCAGGAGCCAGGATTAGCGGTTCGGGGAAGCGCGCCCGTGTCAGAATCTGCTTGAGGCTATTCTGCAGGTCCCGCTTGAGGCTCCGGACCGTCGCGTCGGTCGCCGTGGAACCCCTGTACATCGCCTCGAGGACGTCACGCGGGGGGACAGGCAGCTTTCCGCGCCGGGCCCGTTCGCAGAGGAGCCACAGCAGCTCGAACTCCCGCGGCGGGAGCTTCGCCGAATGGCCGTCGAGCATCACGGTGCCTGTCGCCCTCGAGAGCACCAACCGAGGCTCGCTCTTCGGCATGACGAGCAGCGCGTCGAGGTTCACCAGGACCGGCCGCCGCGGCTCGCTCGGGAGGAACGCCTCGGCCGGCGGCACGGCGTCGACGCCGCGCTCCTCCAGCCGTGCACGTTCCGTGGGGGGCATGGCGGGCGCGACCAGGCTGATGCGCTGCCCCCGGGCGAGCACGCGAATCTGCTCAAGAACTCCTGGCCGGCGGACCACCTCGGCCGTCATCGCCAGCAGGAGAAGGCGGCCGCCCGGCAGGTCCCCGATGCAGAACAGGCCAGGCTGGAGTTGTTCTGCGGAACCTTGGACGCCCGCAGCACTGGCGATCTGGTCGGCTAGGCGAGCGGCCGAGATGCGGTAGAATTGCAGCTCATCAGAGTCGAGACGCTCGTCGCCGGTACAGGAGACGGGACAGGCGGCATAGGGTTCGCCATCCTTCCAGCGAATCCGCCGTTCCTCGGCGCCGCAATCGCAGTCAGGGCACGGGTCCCAGACGTCCAGCTTGCGGTCGTGCACGACGATGCCGAGCTCAAGCAGCCGCTCGAAGGCACGAGCCCCTTCCGGCGACAGCCTCGGGAGGCCCAGCAGATACGCAGGCTCGCCCGCCTCACTCCGCTGCAAGAGCAGGACGGGAAGGCTCTCGTTCATGCAGCATCTCGTTCATGGCGAGCAGTTTCATGACCCGCCGCTGGTGTCGCTGCCGTGGGAAGCTCAGGGTGTCGTGGGGCTTGATCTTGACGGTGATGACCGGCGGCCGGGGGCCCTCAGCCACCAGGATGATCTTGATCACCAGATGGGCCAGGCGCCAGCCACCAGACTGGTAAATGATCTCCGGGCGGCTGTCGTGCAGCGCCTGCAGGGCATTGCCGTCGCTCTCACGCGCGATCAGCGAGCGAACCACCTTCTCGCGGCCGTTCCGGGTGACGACCACCCGGTTCGCCTGCGCTTCATAGATCTGGACCCGCGCAATGCCGGGGTCGTGCCGGTGCCGGAACTCGAAGGCACCGCCGGCCTTCTCTGCCGGTTCAAGGGTGTAGAGGCGCCGCGACGACACCGCGCTGAACAGCCCCGGACGGTCCAGCACCACCTCGGCAAAGGCCTTGGCCAAGGCAGTGCGGCTGGCCTTGCCGCAGCCCCAGATCTTCAGCCGCCCGTCGATCCCGGAGTAGGCCAGGACCGCGTTGTCAATCTCGCGGAAGCTGCGGATCCGCTTTCGGCTGCCCTCCAGCACCTCGGTGATGGTGAGCGCCGCGCCATGCCGGATGGAGACGTGCACCTCGTCGCCGTCCTGATAGGTGATCGCCTCGCAGAACTCGCCCCGTAGATCGGCCTGGAAGATCGTCTTGGCGTGCGCCTCAAGGGTGCGCAGGCGGTCCTCGCTCAGGTCTGCCGGAATGCCCTCCTCAGGCGCCACGAACTCCATCACCGAGGCCGGCTGCAGGAATGCCAATCCGTTCTCGGCGTCCTCGAACACCTCCGGATGGTAGATGAAGGCACGGAGCGCAAGGTTGCGGGCGTTCGTCTTCGAGAGGGCTTCCGGCGGCACCAGTTCGACGCCGCGCCGCCTGGCCTCCTGCAGCAGGGCGTCCTGGCCCACTGGTTTGCCGAGTCGCTCGATGCGATGCAGGTCCGCGGTCAGGCTCTCCGGGCAGCGGTCCTTTGGCGTCCGCAGGAGGTAGGCCGAGACGGCCTCGCGGCCCTTGCCCGGGTCGGAGGCCAGAAGATCGAGGTCCAGGGCGTCGGCGGGGATCGCGTGCCGTTCCAGGAAGCGCTTCAGCAGGTCCGGGTCGACGGTACGCAGGAAGCGGAGATTGGCGAAGCGCTGGTAGTCATCCCTCATCCTGGGTCCCCGCGAATCGTTCCTTATGTGTTCTACCTAAAGATTGACGTCCAAGTCGAATCCAATCCGCACTGCGATGATACGGGTCGGCAGTGGCGTGCGTATTGGGAGGAGGTGCCCGACCGCATCCCAAACCCAACTAACCCGCACCTTCCACCCCACCTCCGCGAGGTCTGCACCATCCTGGCCGCCGGCCTTGTGCGGCTGCGCAGCCGCGCTGCCGAGGAACTGGTGCGCGACGCGACACAGGCCCGGGACCGGGGAGAGGGTTGCCTACACTCCACGCCCCGGCAGCGCCGTCATGCCTACCCGACTCGTCGGAGACAAGCATGACGAAACGCGCGAATCGCCCCATCCAGCCTACCGCAGCGCCGGCCGCGGTGGTCACCAGCATCCCGCCGGCCAGCGTGCTGCCCCGCCTGGCGGCCCTGCAGACCGCTGACATCGCCGATCTGAAGCAGCAGTGGCGCGAGCTCTGCGGCACCGAGCCGCCGCCCTACAACAGGAAGTTCCTGGAGAGCCGGCTCGCCTACCGCATCCAGGAATTGGCCTATGGCGGCCTGAAGCCAGAGACGGTGGCTCGGCTCGAGGCCCTGGGCGAGCAGCTGGACGGCGGCAACGTGGTGCTGCGCCGCATCCGCGCCGGCGACGACCGGCCGATCGCCGGCACGCGGCTGGTGCGCGAGTACCAGGGTGTCCAGCACACGGTGACCGTGCTGGCGGACGGCTTCGAATACGAGGACCGGCCCTACCGCTCTCTCTCCGCCATCGCCCGGCACATCACCGGCACCCGCTGGAATGGCTGGTCGTTCTTTGGCTTGAAGGTCCAGCGGGGGCAGGCATGAGACGCAAGGCGACCGCGGCGGCCGAACCCGCCATGCCGGCGACGGTGAAGAAGCTCCGTTGCGCCGTCTACACCCGGAAGTCGACCGACGAGGGGCTGGAGAAGGAGTTCAACAGCCTCGACGCCCAGCGTGACGCCTGCGAGGCCTTCATCGCCAGCCAGCGCGCCGAAGGCTGGGTGCTGGTGCCGGACCGCTACGACGACGGCGGCGTCTCCGGTGGCACCCTGGAGCGGCCCGCGCTGCAGCGCCTGTTGCGTGACATTGAGGCCAACCGGGTCGACGTGGTGGTGGTCTACAAGATCGACCGCCTCAGCCGCTCGCTGATGCACTTTGCCAAACTGGTGGAGGTGTTCGACGCCCACAGCGTCACTTTTATTTCAGTAACTCAAAGCTTTAACACGACCACCAGCATGGGGCGGCTGACGCTCAACATCTTGCTCAGCTTCGCGCAGTTCGAGCGCGAGGTCATCAGGGAGCGGGTGCAGGATAAGATTGCCGCCTCGAAGGCCCGCGGCATGTGGATGGGCGGCCCGGTGCCGCTCGGCTACGAGGTGCGCGACCGCAAGCTGGTGGTGAACGAGGAAGAGGCCGCGCGGGCGCGGCGGGCCTTCGAGCTCTTCGCCGAAACCGGCTCCGGCGTGGAGGCGGTGCGGCGACTGCGCGCGGAAGGCGTGCTGACCAAGACCGGCCGGCCCTTCGACAAGGGGGCGCTCTACCGACTGCTGAACAACCGGACCTTCCTCGGCGAGGTGACCCACAAGGAGAAGGTTTTCCCCGGCGAGCACCGGGCCATCGTGGCGCGGGCGCTGTGGAACCGGGTCCATGCCATCCTGCAGGAGAGCCCGCGGGTCCGCGCCAACCGGAACCGCCGGCAGACCCCGGCCCTGCTGCGCGGCCTTATCTTCGGGCCGGACGGGCGCGCCATGTCGCCGACCCACACCCGCCGACGCGGGCGGCTCTACCGCTACTACGTCAGCCAGGCGGTGCTGAAGGGCGAGGCCAGCGACTGCCCGGTCCGGCGGCTGCCCGCGGCCGAGATCGAGGCCGCGGTGGTCGACCAGGTCCGGGCTCTGTTGCGCCAGCCGGAGGTGGTGGTCGGCACTTGGCGGGCGGCGCGGACCGAGGCGCCGGACCTGACCGAGGCCGAGACCCTGGCCGCCCTGGAGCGGCTGGACCCGCTGTGGGACGAGCTGTTCCCGGCCGAGCAGGCCCGCATCGTCCGGCTGCTGGTAGAGCGGGTCGAGATCGGTCCCAGGGGCGCCGACATTCGGTTGCGGCTGGAAGGGCTGGCCAGCCTGGTGCGTGACCTCGGCGGCATCGGGACCGAGACTCGGAGGGCGGCATGACGACGGCCACCAGCATCACGGTCCGCGTCCCGCTGGCGATTCGCCGCCGTGGCGGGCGGAAATTGGTCGTCGCCCCGGATGGCGGCGTCCCTGGCGCCACGCCGGCACGCACCCGGGCCGACCCGGCCGTGATGAAGGCACTGGCCCGGGCGCACCGATGGAAGCGGCTGCTCGAAAGCGGGAGGTACTCCTCGCTCGGTGACTTGGCCAAGGCCGAAAGAATCGACCGATCCTACCTCGGCAAGATGCTGCGACTGACGCTGCTGGCCCCGGACATCGTCGAGGCGATCCTGGATGGCAAGCAGGCAGAGACCATCGCGCTGCCAGTACTTCTGGGAGTAGACTGGGTGGAGTGGGGCGACCAGCGCAGGCTCCTTGCACGCGGTTCTGCTGCGTTCACTGCGGGTAGGTCTGCGGACAACTACGTCCGATCCGATACTCTTGAGCTGTCAGGATAGAATATTCTCTTGACAGCGCCCTTCTCCCCTCTTTCAGCCACTCGTTGCGTAAGACGCCATATTCAAACGACACGGTTAGGGCGATAGTCTCACCCCATGGTGATAAGCTTGGGGTCAGGTTGAATGAGTGGTGGGTTTTTCGCGCAGCCGATCCTGAATTCGCCCTATGGTCCCCCTCTCCGGCACTGGGAGCTCGATCCGGATGGGCAACCGACGTCGCGCATCATTGAGAGCCGCCGCCGCTCCGACCTGATCACGCCCGTGCCCAAGCCGAAGAAGCGACGGGCCGGTCGCGGCCAGTCTCAGATGATCTTCGACGGTGGTGACGGGCTCTCCTCCGAGGCTCAAGAGTACAATCCGACGCCTATCATCAACGAAGTCCGTGGCTTTGTTGAGGCTTGGCGAAACCTGCCGAATCCGGACCAGTGGCTGGTTTCGCCGGAGACCGCCCGGTTGCTGCAACACTGGCGGCATCATCCTTTTCAAGGCGTCCGCCCGTTCTTCTGCCAAGTCGAGGCGGTCGAGACCGCGATCTGGCTCGCCGAAGTCGCCCCCAAGCTCGGCGCCCGTGCGGCCAAGTTCGCGGCCCACCTGAAAGGGGCTAACGCCCAGGCGAACCCGGAGCTGATGCGCATCGCGCTCAAGCTCGCCACCGGCGCCGGGAAGACGACGGTTATGGCCATGCTGATGGCCTGGCAGACCGTCAACGCCGTCCGGCACCCGAACAGCAAGCAATTCTCCCGAGGCTTCCTCGTCGTGGCGCCCGGCATCACCATCCGGGATCGGCTCCGCGTGCTGCTGCCAAACGACCCGGACAGCTACTACCGGCACCGGGAGATCGTACCCCCGGACATGCTGCCCGATATCGACCGGGCTAAGATCGTCATCACGAACTATCACGCCTTCAAGCTTCGGGAACGCATCGATATCGCCAAGGGCACCCGCTCGGCCCTGGAAGGCTGGCGGGAGGAGAAGCTCGAGACGCTGGAAACTGAGGGCCAGATGCTCCAGCGGGTCATGCCGGAGCTGATGGGCCTGAAGAACATCGTCGTTCTGAACGACGAGGCGCACCACTGCTACCGCGAGCGTGTCGCTGATGACAACGAGGAAGATCTCAAGGGCGAGGAGAAGGAAGAAGCCAAGGAGAACAACGAAGCCGCCCGGATGTGGATCAGCGGGCTGGAGGCGGTGAAGCGCAAGCTCGGCATCGCCACCGTCTACGACCTCTCCGCGACGCCCTTCTTCCTACGCGGCTCGGGCTATGTCGAAGGCACGCTGTTCCCCTGGACCATGAGCGACTTCTCCCTCATGGACGCGATCGAGTGCGGCATCGTGAAGCTGCCGCGCGTGCCGGTAGCCGACAACGTCCCGGGTGGCGACACGCCGCGCTTCCGCAATCTGTGGGAGCATATCGGCAAGGAGATGCCGAAGAAGGGCCGCGGAGCCGCCGGTGCCCTCGATCCGCTGAAGCTGCCGACCGAGCTGCTGACGGCCCTCGACGCGCTCTACGGCCATTATCGAAAGACCTTCGATCTCTGGCAGGAGAACGGAATCGGCGTGCCGCCGGTCTTTATCGTCGTCTGCAACAACACATCGACCTCGGAACTGGTCTACAAATACATCTCCGGCTTTCACCGCAAGAACGAGGACGAGAGTGAGAGCTTCGAGAACGGCAGGTTGGAACTGTTCCGTAACTACGACGAGTACGGCAACCGCCTGGCCCGCCCCAATACGATTCTGGTGGACAGCGCCCAGCTTGAGTCCGGCGAGGCCCTGGACAAGAACTTCCGGGACATGGCCGCCGATGAGATTGAACGGTTCCGGCGCGAATTGGTGGAGCGCACCGGCGACGCGCGCGCCGGCGAGACCATGGACGACGCCACCCTGCTTCGCGAGGTGATGAACACCGTCGGCAAGAAGGGGCGCCTCGGCGAGCAGGTGCGCTGCGTCGTTTCCGTCTCTATGCTGACCGAGGGCTGGGACGCCAACACGGTCACGCACATCCTAGGCGTACGCGCCTTCGGCACCCAGCTTCTCTGCGAGCAGGTGGTGGGCCGCGGCCTGCGCCGGCAGTCCTATGACCTGAACGAGCAGGGGCTGTTCAATGTCGAGTATGCCGACGTGCTCGGCATCCCCTTCGACTTCGCCGCGAAGCCCGTCATTGCCCCGCCGGCCAAACCGCGGGAGACGGTGCGCGTCCACGCCGTCCGCCCCGAGCGCGACGCGCTGGAGATCACCTTTCCCCGCGTCGAGGGCTACCGCGTCGAGCTGCCGGATGAGCGGCTGGAGGCGAAGTTCGGCCCGGATTCCGTGCTGGAGCTGACGCCGGCGCTGGTCGGCCCCTCCGTTACCCAGAACCAGGGCATCATTGGCGAGGCGGTGGACCTGACGATCCAGCATCTGGAGGATGTCCGCGCCTCCACCATCCTGTTCCATCTGGCGCGGCACCTGATCTACCACACCTATCGCGACCCAGGCACCGAACCGAAGCTGCACCTGTTCGGGCAGATGAAGCGCATCACCCGGCAATGGCTGGATGGCGGCTATCTGCGCTGCACCGGCGGCACCTTCCCGGCGCAACTGCTCTACCGTGAACTGGCGGACATGGCGGCGGCGCGCATCAAGGCGGCCATCACCGAGACGCTGGCCGGCGAGCGACCGGTGAAGGCCATCCTGGACGCCTACAACCCCACCGGCTCCACCAGTCATGTGAACTTCACCACCTCGAAGGCGCTGCGCTGGCAGACGGCGCCGCACCGCAGCCACATCAACTGGGTGGTCTGCGACAGCGATTGGGAGGCCGAGTTCTGCCGCGTCGCCGAAGCCCATCCGCGGGTGCTGGCCTATGTGAAGAACCAGGGGCTGGGCTTCGAGGTGCCTTATCTACTCGGCTCCACCCCGCACCGCTACCGCCCGGACTTCCTGCTGCGCATCGATGACGGCGGGGCGGAGCCGCTGAACCTGGTCGTCGAGATCAAGGGCTTCCGCGGCGAGGACGCGGTGGAGAAGGCCAACACCATGCGCGCCTACTGGGTGCCGGGCGTCAACAACCTGCAATCCTTTGGCCGCTGGGCCTTTGCGGAGTTCACCGAGGTGTTCGAGATCGAGGCCGAGTTCGGCCGTCTGATGGACCAGTTCAGCGCGGCCCAGCCCGCGGCGGCCGAATAAGGGGGCGGGTCGTATGGCTTACGAGGCACAACAGGATCGCTTCCTGGCCGTGCTGCGGGAACGCGGTGGTTCGGCCGGGAATGGCGCGCTGCGGGAAGCGCTGGGCTGGGCCGAAAGCACCTATGACCGGGTGAAGCAGGCCCTGCTGGAAGCTGGAGCGATCCTGCCCGGGCGTGGGCGCGGCGGCTCCGTGCGGCTGGCAGACGGGGAGGCAGGCACGCCCGACCTGCCGCTTCCGTCCCCCGCAGCCTCGGCCGCACCCGCGCCGCGCGCCGCCGCCATGGCCCAGGCGCCCCGCACCCGCACCGCGGCCGCGCCGCGCGCGGCCGCCGTTACCGGTACCGGCCGCCCAGTGCAGAGCTACCGGCACGACGACGCCACGCGGAAGAACATCCCCACCGCCGAGTTCGAATCGGTGATGCGGGCGGAGGACAAGACGCCCATCCAGCTCGCCTATGAACGGCGCAACCGCGACCTGGACCCGCAACTCGTCTGGCGCGGCAAGGATGAGCAGGACTGGTCCGACCTAATCGTGCAGGCGCCGCCGCTCTACATCCAGGAGAAGGTGCACCCGCAGGTTCTGATCGAGGATCTGAAGCGCCAGAGCCGGCAGCGCGCGCAGGAGGTGCCGGGCGCGATGCCGGACCTCTTCGCCGACTTCAACGGGCTGAAGGACAGCGCGGCGGCGACGGAATTCTACCGGCACGACCAGCACTGGTCGAACCGCATGATCCTGGGGGACTCTCTTTCTGTCATGGCCAGCCTGGCGGAGCGGGAGGGGCTGCGCGGACAGGTGCAGTGCATCTATTTCGACCCGCCCTATGGCATCAAGTTCAACTCTAACTTCCAGTGGAGCACGACCAGCCGCGACGTGAAGGATGGCGACAAGAGCCATGTGACGCGGGAGCCGGAGCAGGTGCGGGCCTTCCGCGACACCTGGCGCGACGGCATCCATTCGTATCTGACCTATCTGCGGGACCGGCTGACGGTGGCGCGCGATTTGCTGCACGAGAGCGGCAGCATCTTCGTGCAGATTGGCGATGAGAATGTGCATCGCGTGCGGGCGCTGATGGATGAGGTGTTTGGGATCGACAACTTCTGCGCGCAGATCAGCTACGCCACTTCGGGAGGGACAGCGACAGAATTGCTGTCCAATCCTTTTGATTTTATTCTCTGGTACGCCCGATCCCGTAAATCTGTTAAATATAGAGACCTATACAGCTTGAAAGATTCTGCTGCTCAGGCAGCAGGTCCGTACTCACGAGTCTGGCTGCCGAACGGCGAGAAGCGGCCAATGACCTCCCAGGAAAAGGGCGATCCTGCCAAAATTGATAAAGGCGCCCGTCAGTACCGCCTCGATAATCTGGTGAGCCAGGGTATTCGGCAAGGAACCACAGGTGATTTTCTGTTTCGTGGCAAAAAATATCACTCCGGGAACGATCGCCATTGGAAGGCAACCGTAAAGGGCCTAGAAAATCTTGCGAAAGCTGATCGTCTAGAAGCGACAACAGGCGTCTACTACGTCCGAGCGATGGAAGATTTTGCGGTCAGTCCAATGTCGGCGATTTGGCCGGATACGGGAATCGCGGGCTTCGCGTCGGACAAAATTTTCGTTGTTCAAACAAACGCTAAGGTCATTGCGCGCTGTTTGCTTATGGCCTCGGATCCCGGTGATCTCGTCCTCGACCCCACCTGCGGCTCCGGCACTACCGCCTACGTCGCCGAGCAATGGGGCCGCCGTTGGATCACCATCGACACCTCCCGCGTCTCCCTGGCGCTGGCCCGCTCGCGCCTGATGGGGGCGCGCTACCCCTATTACCTGCTGGCCGACAGCCCCGAGGGTCAGCGCAAAGAAGCCGAGGTCACCCGCACCACGCCTAAGACCACGCCGACGCAGAACCGCCTGCGCCAGGGCTTCGTCTATGAGCGCGTGCCGCACATCACCCTGAAATCCATCGCCAACAACGCCGAGATCGACGTGATTTGGGAGCAGGCGCAGACGGTGCTGGAGCCGCTCCGCGCCACGCTCAATCAGACGCTCGGCAAGACCTGGCAGGAATGGGAAATCCCGCGCGAGGCCGCGCCCGACTGGCCCGCCAAGGCGAAGGAGGCCCATGCCGCCTGGTGGCAGGCGCGCATCGCCCGGCAGAAAGACATCGACGCCTCCATCGCCGCCAAGGCCGATGTCGAATACCTCTACGACAAGCCCTATGAGGACAAGTCGCGCACCCGCGTCGCCGGCCCCTTCACGGTGGAGAGCCTCTCGCCCCACCGGACGCTCGCGGTGGATTGGGATGACGAGCTGATCGACACCCTCGCCGCCGCCGAGGGCCGCCGCGCCGCGCCGGAGCGCGACACGGCGGTGCGCGACTTCGCCACCATGATCCTGGAGAATCTGCGCACCGCCGGCGTGCAGCAGGCCGACAAGGCCGACCGCATCAGCTTCACCAGCCTCACCGGCTGGCCTGGCGACTTCATCGCCGCCGAGGGGCGCTTCATGGAGGGCGAGACGGAGCGCCGCGCCGGCATCTTCATCGGCCCGGAATTCGGCACCGTCTCCCGCCCCGATCTGGTGGCCGCGGCGCGGGAGGCCGGCGATGCCGGCTTCGATGTGCTGATCGCCTGTGCCTTCGCCTATGATGCCCATTCGGCCGAATTCGACCGGCTCGGCCGGGTGCGCGTGCTGAAGGCGCGTATGAACCCCGACCTGCACATGGCGAAAGACCTGAAGGCCACCGGCGCCGGCAACCTCTTCGTCGTCTTCGGCGAGCCCGACATCCGCATCGACACCCTGGCGGATGGCCTGGTGCAGGTGACGATCGAGGGCGTGGACGTGTTCAAGCCGCAGACCGGCGAGGTGGTCTCCGAGGGCAAGGAGGGCATCGCGCTGTGGATGATCGACACCGACTACAACGAGGAAAGCTTCTTCGTCCGCCACGCCTACTTCCTCGGCGCCAATGATCCCTACAAGGCGCTGAAGACGACACTGCGGGCGGAGATCGACGAGGAGGCCTGGGCCAGCCTGAACAGCGACGTCTCCCGCCCCTTCCCGAAGCCAGCCTCTGGGCGGATCGCGGTGAAGGTGATCAACCACCTCGGCGACGAGGTGATGAAGGTGTTCTCGGTGGCGCCATGAAAGCGTTGATCTCAAAGCCCGTGAACGACTACCAGCGCGAGTTCAATGAGCTTTGCGAACTGGGTGGAGGGTTGAGGGGCGGCCCGGCCCGAACCAAGGTACGAGACCTGCTGCGGCGCAGCGGACAACGGCTGAATGCTCTCGCCTACAGGGAGATCGCCGACCATCTGGCGGCCTATCCCGATGCAAACCCATGGCATGTGTGCTTTGCCGTCGGACTCTCCTGGGGGCATCTGGCAAAGCTGGATGTTGATTTCACCGGCGCCGTGGTCGGCGTGCTCAGCGAATGGAATGCCTCGGATCTCACGGCCGCCAAGAAGTTCGCGATGGAGCGCGGTCCTGAACCGATCGAGAATTCCCTCCGCGGCGCGTACGCTCTGTTCGAACGCGTGACACTGGAGCCGAAGCTTCCAGACAGTCTGGTGAGGCTGGGTAGAGCTCAGGACAGATGGCTAAGCCCGATCCTGAACGGTCGTGATCGGCCTAAATACATTGGCAGCTGGAATGCCACAGCCATGTTTATGACTGCTCTGTTTGCCCAACCCGCACTGGCGAGCACCTGTAAGAAGCAGCCGCCGACGCTGCCGCCGGGGGGACCAATCTTCAAAGGACTGCAGCTACTTCATCAGGCGGGCATCCTGTCTCGCGCACCGGATGGCTCTGAGCTCGACGACGCCTCATTCGAACCCGGGGTTATCTACGTCAATAATGGTCTCCTGGAAGAGCTACAGGGTGGCCATGATGATTGGAGCCTGATCGATGTCCACAGCGGTGTGTACATGATTGGCACTCGGCACCCTCATTCGGGGACATGGGCCTGAAGGACAGGGCGCCAAAATGGAATTCCGCATCGCCGACACCTTCACCAGCAGCCTGGCCCGCCTGACGGCGCAGGAGCAGAAGGCGGTGAAGACCACCGCCTTCGACCTGCAGATGGACCCGTCCTCGCCCGGCCTGTCCTTCCACAAGCTGGACCGGGCGCAGGACAAGAATTTCTGGTCGGTGCGGGTGAACGCCGACATCCGCCTGATCGTTCACCGCACGCCGTCCAGCCTGCTGCTGGTGCATGTGGACCGCCACGACAAGGCCTATCGCTGGGCCGAGCGCCGGCGCATCGAGCGCCACCCCACCACCGGGGCGATGCAGCTGGTGGAGGTGCGGGAGCGGGTGGAGGAACTGCCTGCCGCCGCACCATCGCCGGCGGCCGCTCCGGGCCCGAAGCTCTTCGCCGGCCTCCGCAAGTTGGAGCTGATGAGCTTCGGTGTGCCGGAGGATTGGGTGGAAGATGTGCGCGCTGCCACCGAGACATCGCTCTTCGAGCTGCTGCCCCACCTGCCGCAGGAAGCGCAGGAGGCGCTGCTGCGCCTGGCGGTGGGCGAGAAGCCGGAGGCACCGAAGCCTGCCCCTGCCGAGACCGACCCCTTCGCCCATCCCGACGCCCAGCGCCGCTTCCGGGTGCTGCAGGATGTGGAGGAGCTGCGGCGCGCGCTGGATTTCCCCTGGGATCGCTGGGCCGTCTTCCTGCACCCGACGCAGCGTGAACTGGTGGAGCGGCGCTATTCCGGCCCGGCCCGCGTCACCGGTTCGGCCGGCACGGGCAAGACCATCGTCGCGCTGCATCGCGCGGTGCATTTGGCGCGGCAGAATCCGCAGGCGCGGATCCTGCTCACCACCTTCTCGAAGCCCTTGGCCAAGGCGCTGGCCATGCGGCTGGCGAGCCTCGTAGAAGGGGAGACCGAGGTCGCCGGCCGGATCGAGGTTCAGTCTCTAACCGGTGCTGCTTACGATCTATATGGCAAGTTCTTTGGCCAGCCCAACATTGCCTCCAGCGGCGTCGTCCAGGGACTGCTGCGGAAGGTCGCGGCCAAGGTAGAGGGCGCCAAGTTTCCCCTGCCTTTCCTTGTGAACGAATGGACCGAGGTGGTGGACGCCCAGCAATTGACGTCCTGGGATGCCTATCGGGAGGCGCCACGCCTGGGCCGTAAGACCCGCCTCGGCGAGAAGCAGCGACGTGCGCTGTGGTCGATCTTCGAGGAGGTGCAGGTGGGGTTGCAGGCGCAGAAGCTGGTGACCTGGGCGCAGGTCTTCGGCCGCCTTGCCGAACTGGCCGGCGCCGGCAAGGCGTTAGGCTACGATTTCGTTGTGGTGGATGAGGCGCAGGACCTCAGCATGGCCGAGGCCCGCTTCCTGGCGGCCATGGCGGGCGGCAAACCCGATGGGCTGTTCTTCACGGGCGACCTCGGCCAGCGTATCTTCCAGCAGCCCTTCTCGTGGAAGGCCATGGGCGTCGATGTGCGTGGTCGCTCGCACGGCCTGAAGATCAACTACCGGACCTCGCATCAGATCCGCACCCAGGCGGACCGGCTGCTGCCCGGCATGGTGTCGGACGTGGACGGCACCCAGGAGAGCCGCCGCGGCACCGTCTCGCTGTTCGACGGCCCGCCGCCGGTGATCAGGCTGTTCCAGAACGAGGCGGAGGAGGTCGCCGCGGTCGGTGCCTGGATCGCCGAGCGGCTGCGGGAGGGATGCGCCCCGGATGAGGTCGGCATCCTGGTTCGCTCGCAGGGCGAGGTCGCCCGCGCCCGTGCGGCGGCCAAGGCGGCCGGCGCGAAGAGCACGGAGTTCGACGAGAAGGTGGAGGTGGTGCCGGGCGCTGTCTCGATCAGCCAGATGCACTTGGCGAAGGGCCTCGAGTTCCGCGCGGTGGCCGTCATGGCCTGTGACGACGAGGTGCTGCCCCTCCAGGAGCGCGTCGAGAGCGTGACGGACGAGGCGGACCTCGAGGAGGTCTACGAGACGGAACGGCACCTGCTCTACGTCGCCTGTACCCGGGCGCGGGATAATTTGTGGGTGTCCGGTGTGGAACCAGGGTCGGAGTTCCTGCGCGACGTCACTGGCTGACTGAGGAGCATTGGGGCGCAGAATGCCGGCAATGGAGATCGAGTTGGGGCAGTCTCGCACCAACCTCCCAACCGACATTCGAAACGTCCGGCCCGCTCTGCCCTGGTAAGCCGCTGTTCTGCATAGCTTTTGAGGCTTGGGACTAAATCGGCCAAGTCCCCAGGTCCGGAGAGAATGCGCCCTCCGGAGCGAGAATTCCGGCCCACTCCGCCCCCGGCGCTCCCAAGCTCCCTTCGCCAACCCTGGCGCAACCTGCGCTTCCGTGCAGTCATCGCCCAACCGGAGAGCGAGTTTGCAGGAAGGAATGGTGTCCCCGGCGGGATTCGAACCCACGGCCCCCAGATTAGGAATCTGATGCTCTATCCGGCTGAGCTACGGAGACACCCGGCGCGGGCATAGCATGGGCCGCGGCCCAGGGCCAGTATGGGGGGCCAGTATGGAGCCTCGCCCCGCAGGCCCTTACCGCGATCCGCCTCGCATATAGCGCCGCTCGGGGCGATAGCTCTCGCGGCCGCTCAGGCGGGCGAGTAGCGACTTCACGGCGGAACGGAGCCGGCGGGTCCAGAACATTGTAACTCCTCGTCATTCCTGCTGCTGTAAGGGCCAGGGCCGATGCCTTTCCTGAAAGGGGAATGTGGCAAATCCTCGGCAGGTTGCATCGCAGCACTTGACGGATTGTTGCTGTGGTTTTCATCACACAGCCCTATCGGCAGAGGCGTGCGCATTCCCGTGAGGCTCGCGCTTGGAAGCCCCGCCCCGGCACGCCATATTTTTTCCGCAACACCCCGCCAGCTTCGGGGCATGCCGGGCGTTGAGCCTGGCGGAGAGGCCCGCATCGGGCCTGGGAGAGAGGAACTCGGCATGTCAGCCCGGCTCGGATCCATCGGCGCGCTTCTGGTCGCCATCGGGATCGTCGCTTATGTGATCGGGTGGGATGCCCTGCTCTGGATACCGCGAGCGGTCATGGACTCGCTCGTCTGGCTGCCCAATGCGCTGGCGGACGCCTTCCATTCGGCCCCTTGGGCCTTCGGCATCATCGCGGTCGGCGTGGTGCTGATGCTGGTCTCGCGGATGATGGAGCGGCGGGGGAAGTAGCCCCCGCCTGCCCGCTGGGCCGCCCCGGGTCAGCAGCCCTTGGGGAGAAGCTCGAGCTTCTGGAGCTTGCCGTCGACGATGAAGCTGCCGAAATCCATCGACAGCTCATCGGCCACGCCATTGCGGAAGTAGCGCAGGCCCACCTCGTAATCCGGCGAGGAAGCGCCGTTCTGGCTCGCGCCGCGCTCGAAGAAGGCGATGCGGAAACGCGCGCTCGGCAGGGTGGCCAGGGCGGGGAAGCCCGCATTCGGCTGGGCGTCGTCCTGCCCGGCGATCACGGTGGTGCTGTCCTGCGCGCCCTCATCGCCGGTGCCGTCGAAGAGGGGCGCGACCATCAAGCGCTTGCCCGCCTCAGCGGCGGCAATGGCGCGCATGGTGTGCATCATCGGCAGCAGCGTGCCGGCCGGCAGCGGGATTTCCTTCGCCTCGGGCTCGACATAGCGGACGACGCCGCTGCCATCGGGCTTCAGCTCCGCCTCGCCGCTGATGCGCTGGCTGACCGCGCCCTGCGCACTCTGAACCATGGAGAAGCGCAGGCTCCTGCCGTCCTTCGCCTCATAGGTCGAGTAGTCGGAGCTGGTATCGACCGTCTCGCCGCTGCGCGTCGTCACCGTCAGGGTGAGGCGCTGATGCGTGGCCCAGCCTTCGCAGGCATCGGCGGCCTCGAAGAGCATCGCACCCTGCGCATCGGCCACCTCGCCGCCATCGCGGGCGCGTTGCAGCGTCAGGGTATAGGCGGCGCGATGGGCGGCCAGGGTGATGGGCTGCGCCGCCGCACCCGGCTGAGCGGGCGCGGTGGGCGCTTGCTGGGCCATGAGCGGCGCGAGGCCGGCTGCGGAAAAGACGAGCGCGAGAAGGGCGACGCGGCGCGTTAGGCGACCCATGAGCAAGGGGCTCCATCCGTGATTCGAACCGTCAACATAGGATGCAACGGCAGGTATGGGGGTCACGTTGCGCGACAAAAGGTGTCGGGTAAATCGAATTTCATGCCAGGGCCGGGCGCGGCCGGCGGCGGAAGGGCCGAAATCCGAAGGCCCGGCTGGCGCAGGAGACAGCGGCCGGGAAGGATTGAACCGGCGTGACGAAGAGCCAGCGGGACGCGGGGCCCGCTCGAGGAAGGCGCGATTGGACGGCCCAGGCCGGCGCAACGAGGGGCCAAAGGGCTAGGGGCACGAAAAAGAAAAGGGGGCCGGAAGTCCCCCTCACCTATTGCAGCCCTTCGAGCCGGCCTCTGCCTCAGCCCTTCGGCTTGGCGGGCGGCAGGTCGAGCTTGATCGACAGTTCCTTCAGGCGCGCCGTATCGACCGGGGCCGGGGCATGCATCATGAGGTCCTCGCCCTGCTGGTTCAGCGGGAAGAGGATGACCTCGCGGATGTTAGGCTCGTCGGCCAGCAGCATCACCATGCGGTCGATGCCCGGCGCCGAGCCGCCATGCGGGGGCGCGCCGAACTTGAAGGCGTTGAGCATACCGCCGAAGCGATCCTCGACATCCTGCGCCGTATAGCCCGCGATCTCGAAGGCGCGGACCATGATGTCCGGGCGGTGATTACGGATGGCGCCCGAGGAAAGCTCGATGCCGTTGCAGACGATGTCGTACTGGAAGGCCTTGATATCCAGCGGGTCCATCGTGTTCAGCGCCTCGAGCCCGCCCTGCGGCATCGAGAAAGGATTGTGGCTGAAGTCGATGAGCTTGGTGTCTTCGTTCAGCTCGTACATCGGGAAGTCCACGATCCAGCAGAAGCGGAACTCGCCCTGCTCGATCAGGCCCAGTTCCTCGCCGAGCTTGGTGCGGACCTTGCCGGCGAATTTCGGCGTCTCGTCCTTCTTGCCGGCGGCGAAGAAGACGGCGTCGCCCACGTTCAGGCCGCAGGCGGTTCGGATGGCCTCGACCCGCTCGGCCTCGAGGTTCTTCGCGATGGGGCCCTTGGGGCCTTCGGCGGCGAACTGGATATAGCCCAGGCCGCCGGCGCCTTCGGCGCGGGCCCATTCGTTGAGCTTGTCGAAGAAGCCGCGCGGCTTGTCGGCCGCACCCGGCGCCGGAATGGCGCGCACGATGCCGCCCGAGGCAACGACCTTGGCGAAGAGGCCGAAGCCGCTGTCGCGGAAGCTCTCGGTGACGTCGGTGATCTTGAGCGGGTTGCGCAGGTCGGGCTTGTCCGAGCCGTATTCCAGCATCGCCGTGTCATAGGCGATGCGGGGGAAGGGCGCGGGCGTCACCTTGCGGCCGCCGCCGAATTCGTTGAACACGCCCTCCATCACCGGCTCGATGGCCGCGAAGACGTCTTCCTGCGTGACGAAGCTCATCTCGAAATCGAGCTGGTAGAACTCGCCGGGCGAGCGATCGGCGCGGGCCGCCTCGTCGCGGAAGCAGGGGGCGATCTGGAAGTAGCGGTCGAAGCCCGCGACCATGGCGAGCTGCTTGAACTGCTGCGGCGCCTGCGGGAGGGCATAGAACTTGCCGGGGTGATTGCGGGCCGGGACCAGGAAGTCCCGCGCGCCTTCCGGCGAGGAGGCCGTCAGGATCGGCGTCTGGAACTCGGTGAAGCCCTGCTCGATCATGCGGCGGCGGATGGAGGCGATGACGCCCGCGCGCAGCATGATGTTGCGATGCTGCTTCTCGCGGCGCAGGTCCAGGAAGCGATAGCGGAGGCGCATGTCCTCCGGGAATTCCTGCTCGCCGGCGACCTGGATGGGCAGAACCTCGGCAGCCGACTGCACCTCGATCTGGCGCACGCGCAGCTCGACCTCGCCGGTCGGCAGCTTGGGGTTCACGGTCGTGGGCTCGCGGAGCACCACCTCGCCGGTGACGGTCACGACGCTCTCGGGGCGGATCGTCTCGAGGGCGGCGAAGATGTCGCTGCCGAGGGCCGTCACGCACTGGGTCAGGCCGTAATGGTCGCGCAGATCGACGAAGAGCAGGCCGCCATGATCGCGCTTGCGGTGCACCCAGCCCGAGAGCCGGACGGTCTTGCCGGCATCGCTGGCGCGGAGGGCGCCGCAGGTATGGGTACGGTAGGCGTGCATGGAAGCGAACCCTTGCGTCGAGACAGATGGGGCCCTTCCGGGCCGAACGGGGGGCACAAAAGGGCCGCGCCACCCTCTGATGTCAAGGGTGGACAGCCTTTTCCGCGTCTTTGCGCAGGTCGCGGCAGGGTCTAGAGAAAGGCATGAGCCGCCGATCCGCCCCGACCGACCCCGAACCCCGCCTGATCACCACCTCGGAAGAGCTGGCCGCCCTCTGTGCGCGCCTGAGGACCGAGCCTTTCGTGACGGTCGATACCGAATTCATGCGCGAGCGGACCTATTGGCCCGAGCTTTGCGTGGTGCAGCTGGGCGGCAAGGACGACGTGGCGGTCATCGACGCGCTCGCGCCGGAGCTGGACATGGCGCCGCTGGGCGAGCTGATGGCGGACCCTTCGGTGATGAAGGTCTTCCACGCGGCGCGGCAGGATGTGGAGATCTTCCTGCTGAAGTTCGGCCAGGTGCCGGCGCCGATGTTCGATACCCAGATCGCGGCCATGGTCGACGGGTTCGGCGATCAGGCGAGCTATGACAGCCTGGTCCGCGCCCTGGCTCATGCCCAGATCGACAAGGCGCATCGCTTCTCCGACTGGTCGGCGCGGCCGCTCAGCCCGGCCCAGGTGGCTTATGCGGCGGCGGATGTGACGCATCTGCGGCGCGTCTATACCGCCTTGGTGGACCGGCTGACCAAGGAGGACCGCCTCTCCTGGGTGGCGCAGGAAATGGGCGCGCTGGTGAACCCGGACACCTATCGGACGGACCCGCAGACCATCTGGGAGAAGCTGCGCCCGCGCACCAATAACCGCCGCTTCCTCGGCCTGCTGCGGGCCGCAGCCGCTTGGCGGGAGCTCGAGGCCCAGCGGGTGAACATTCCCCGCCAGCGGCTGGTGCGGGACGAGACGCTGCTGGAGATCGCGGCCACCTCGCCCTCCACGGTCGCGGAATTGGCCCGGGCGCGCGGGATCAGCGAGGGTTTCGCCAAGGGCAAGTCTGGCGCGAGCCTGTTGGCCGCGCTGGAAGAGGCGAAGAAGCTGCCGGATTCGGCCATGCCGGAACTGCCGAAGGAGCGGAACGGCGGGGCCACGGCCTCCCCTGCCCTCGTCGCGCTGCTGAAGGTGCTGCTCGCGGCCAAGGCGGAGGAGCATAACGTGGCGCCGAAGCTGCTCGCCAATAGCGAGGATCTCGACCGGCTCGCGACCGAGTCGAACCCCGACGTTCCGGCGCTGAGCGGCTGGCGGCGGACGGTCTTCGGCGAAGCGGCGCTGGCGCTGAAGAGCGGCAAGGTCGCCATCGGCGTGGACGGCCGGAAGATCCGCCTGATCGAGGCGAAATAAGTTCCGCTAACGCTTCCGGCCTGCCCCCTGGCCCAGCAGCCGGGATGATTTCTCGGCCATGCCCTTGATCGCCTCGATCAGGGCCGGGGATGGCGGTGTGGTCAGGTATTGGATCGACCCCACGAAGGCGATGGCGGCGACCAGCGTGTCCTTATGATCGAAAATCGGGGCCGCGAGGGCGTTGCAGCCGAGCAGCACCTCCTCGGGGGCGACGGCATAGCCGCGCTCGCGCACCTCGGCGATCTCGGCGGCGAGTTGGGCCGGGTCGGTGATGGTATGCGGCGTCAGGCGCGGCATCTCGATGGAAGGCGCCTTATCGGCCAGGGCCTTGGCGCCGAAGGCCAGGAAGATCTTGCCCTGGGCCGAGGCATGCGGTGCCAATTCGCTGCCGGGGCGGACGCCGATCTCGATCGGATGGGTGCCAGGGAAGGTCGAGACCACGAAAGCCCCTTTCGGCGAGGGCGTGCTGAGCACGACGGCGAGGCCGACCTCGTCGCGCAATTCCCGCATTGCGCCTTCGAGAATCCGCGCCAGATCCCATGAGGGCGGCGCGAGATGGGCGATGAGGAAGGCCTTGGGGCCGAGCCGGTAGCGATTCGTATCGGCGTCCTGGATCAGGTAGGCGCGGTCCACCAAGGTCTGCAGGTGGCGGAAGACGGCGCTCTTGGTGCCCTCGATGGCATTGGCGATCTGCGTCACGCCAATGGGCTCGCCGGCCCAGGCGACGGTTTCCAGCACCGCGAGGACCGTATCGGCGGCGCGCACGCCACTACCGTTTTCAGACATGGACGCTCCTTTTCGTTCGCGGCTGCCGAACATCAGACGCGATGTGGGAAAAAATCAAGGGCAGAATGGCGGATTGGCGTTGACTTCGCCGCGCCGGAAGGCTTCGTTCTCGCGAACGCCGTTCCATCGAGACGAACGGCATGAGGGAAGGACGTCAAGCATGCCGGACAGCGAGAGCGCTGCCGCGCCGCCCGTTGGGGAGTGCCGTGCCACGCCTTCGCGGCTGGAGACGCGGGTCGGGCGCGTGAGGCTCAAGAACCCGGTGATCGCCGCCGCCGCCGAGCATCTGATCGAGCCGGCAGGGATCAGGGCGGCGATCGCGGCAGGGGCCGGGGCGGTCGTGGTGAAATCCACCAACGAATCCCAGGCGGCGAAGGAGCAGCTCGGCAAGGCCGAATATGTCGCGCTCGATTCCCACTGGAACCCGGTACCCTGGGGCGCCGATGCGCCGCCAGAGGTGACGCTGGCGACCCGCTCGGGCCTCTATCCCGGCGATTTCGAAACCTGGCTGGCCCAGGCAGTGGCGATGGATGCCGAGGCGCGGGCGCAGGATTGCCTGTTGGTCGCCTCGCTCATCCTCTCCGGGCTCGACCGCGCGCTGGAGATGGCGCGGCAGGTGGAGGCGGCGGGGCTCAGGGCGCTCGAATTCAATATCGGCACGCCCTATGCGAGCCAGGCGGTGAAGGGCGCGGTCTCGACCGAGTTGGACCCGAAGCGCGTGGGCGAGTTGGTGCGCGCGATGCGGGGTGCGACCGCCCTCCCCCTCTGGGTGAAGCTGACCGGGCAGAGCGAGCGCGTGCCGGAACTGGCCGAGGCCGCTTTCGAGGCGGGGGCCGATGCCGTGACCATGGCGGGGCGGCTGCTCGGGATGGTGCCGGACCTCGAGACGCATCAGCCGGTGCTGGGCACGAGCCTGGGCATCGGCGGTTTCTGGAACCTGCCGCTCACCTGCCATTGGCTGGCGCTGACCCGCGCGCGGCTGGGGCCGGAGGCGCATCTCATCGGGATCAACGGCGCGCGCGACGGGCATGACGTGGCCCGGATGATCCTGGCCGGGGCGAGCGCCGTGGGCATCGCCTCCCCCGTCATGCTGCGCGGCTCGGGCCTACTGCGCGAGGCGCTGGCGCAGCTCGAGGAATATCTGGCCGGGAAGGATCTGACGGTCGAGGCCCTGCGCGGGCGGGCCGCCGACAGCCGCCGCGGCTTCGCCGACATGCCGCCGCTTCAGGAAAACTGGCGGCGCTACATCACCGAGGAAACGACGCCATGAACGACAATATCGCCGCCGAGACGGAAGCGGCCACCATCGACCGGCTGATGCAGGGCGCGATCGACCTGCACACCCATCCCGGCCCCTCGCTCATGCCGCGCGCCGTGGACCATTTCGAGGTGGTGAAGCAGGCGGCCGAGGCCGGCATGCGCGCCGTGCTGCTCAAGGACCACTACTACCCGACGATGCCCATCGCGCATCTCATCAACAAGCACTTCCCCAGCAACTGCGAGACCTTCGGCGCCATCGTGCTGAACAATCCGGTGGGTGGGCTCAATCCCTCGGCGGTGGATTACGCGCTCAAGCAGGGCGCGCGGGTGGTTTGGATGGCGACGGCCCATGCCCAGAACCACATTGACCACGACAAGAAAGACAAGGACTTCAAGAACAAGTTCCCCACCAACAGCAAGAAGACCGTGGAGCCCATCGGCGCCACGCTGGTCGATGAAAAGGGCGTGGTGCGGGACGAGGTGAAGCTCATTCTCGACCTCATCGCCGAGGCCGATGCCGTGGTCTCGGGCGGGCATCACCATATCAGCGAGCTTTTCCCCTTCTATGAGGAAGCGGCGAAGCGCGGGGTGAAGCGGCGCTTCCTGAACCACCCGACCTATGTGAACGAGGGCTCCTTCCAGGACATCCAGCAGCTCGTGCGGATGGGCGTGAAGATGGAGCATTCGCTCTGCATGTTCATCCCTTCGGTCTTCCAGCAATTCGACAAGGAACATCTGAAGCAGGTGATCGAGGCGGCGGGGGTGGAGAATACCTTCTTCGGTTCGGACCTCGGGCAGAAGGGCAATCCCACGCCGGTCGAGGGCTTCCGCACCTTCATCGGGCTGCTGCTGGAGATGGGCTACGACGAGGCGGCCATCCGCCGGATGGTCTCGACCAATGCGGCGGAGCTGATGGGCATCAGCGTGAACTAGACTCTCAAACGTCCAAGACAAGAACAGCAAGATCGGAGAACGTTCATGAGCATGAGCCGCCGCGCCCTGATGGGCGCCGCGGCGGCGGCTGGCCTTGCCAGCCCCGCCCTGATCCGCCCTGCCCTCGCGCAGCGCGCCTGGCCGGATAAGCCGATCCGCATGGTGCTCGGCTTCGCGCCGGGCGGCGTCGGCGATTTCACCGCGCGGCTCATCGCGCCCAAGATCAGCGAAATCCTCGGTCAGCCCATCGTGATCGACAATCGCCCCGGTGCGGGCGGCATCGTCTCGGCCGAGGCCGTCGCCCGCTCGGCGCCGGATGGCTATACGCTGCTGCTGCTGACAACGACGAACAGCACCGCTTCTGCACTTTATGAGAAGCTGCCTTACGACGTGCTGAAGGACTTCGCGCCCGTCGCACGGATCGCGACCTTCGACCACGTGCTGCTCACGGGCGAGAACAGCCGCTTCAAGACGCTGGAGGATGTGCTGGCCGCCGCCAAAGCCAAGCCGGGCAGCATCAATCTCGGCTCCATCGCGGTGGGCAATGCGCAGCATCTGGGGGCGGAGCTGTTTAAGACCATGGCCGGGGTCGATATGACCATCGTGACCTATCGCTCGACGCCCGATCTGGTGAATGCCACCTCGACGGGCGAGATCGATATCGCTAGCGAGATCCTCGGCCCAGTGCTCTCGCAGATCGAGGGCAAGCGGGTGCGGCCGTTGGCCATGACCTCGGCCGAACGCTACCCGCTGCTGCCGAACGTGCCGACGGCGAATGAGAAAGCCGTGCCCGGCTATGTCGTGGGTTCCTGGAACGGGCTGGCGGCGCCGGCGGGCACCCCGCGCGCGATCATCGAGAAGCTGCAGGGCGCCGTGAAGCAGGCCATGGCCGATGAGGCCACGCGGAAGAAGCTGCTCGATGTCGGCGTGCAGCCGGCGGTGACCGGGCCGGAGGAATTCGCGGACTTCATCCTCAGCGAGAACCGCCGTTGGGCCGCGATCATCGAGCGCGCCAAGATTCCGAAGCAGTGAGGAGTTGAGCCATGTATGACCAGAGCGACCCTCGCGCGGCGCTGGCCAAGGCGCCGGCGGCCGGCGCCCCGGTGCCGACCGCCTTCGCGGGCGCCGAATACGCGCGCTTCTACGAGATGCCGCCGCAGATCGAAGGCCCCGGCGAGAAGACCTGGCTGGCGCGGGGCCAGAATTTCCTCACCGCCTATACCGAGGGCGAGGCCGGGCTGGTCCTCGCGCGGCAGGGGCAGGCCGATGAATATGTCTTGCTTCTGCCCGATACGGGGGCCAGGATCGAGGCTGGCCAGGAGAGCCGGGACGTGGCGGGCAATAGCCTCGTCATCATCCCGCCGGGCGACAGCCGCATCACCCTCTTGGGGAAAGGCCGCGCGATCAGGCTGGTCACCACGCGGGCGGAGGATCTGGCGCGGCTTTGCGTGAACGCGGCCTCCTATGCCGAGCGGCATCCGAATATCCCCCCGCTGGAACTGTGGCCCGCCCCGCCCGATGGGTTCCGCATCCGCGCGTATGATCTCGACGTGCCGCCGGAGCCCACGCGTTTCGGGCGCATCTGGCGCTGCAGCACCTTCATGGTGAACTATCTCGACCCGGCGGATGGGCCGCGCGACCCGCGGAAGATGTCGCCGCATCACCATGACGATTTCGAACAGGGCTCCTTCGTCATCGACGGGGCCTATACGCATCACCTGCGCTGGCCCTGGACGGTGGACATGACCATCTGGCGGCCGGACGACCATGAATATTGCCGCGGGCCCTCGCTGACCGTCATCCCGCCGCCCTCGATCCATACCTCGGAGGCGAAGGAGGCGGGGCAGATGGTGGATATCTTCTGCCCGCCGCGTGTGGACTTCTCCGAAAAGCCCGGCTGGGTGCTGAATGGGAGTGAGTATCCCATGCCCTGAAAGCCGGGCTTGCCCCTGCACGGTAATGGGCCTTGGATGCGCGCCAAGGCCCGCCATGTAACGGGCAACACCAACCTTCCGCCGACGGCACCGGGCGGGAAAAGGAGCCTGGCTGATGATCGACCTTTATTACTGGACGACGCCCAATGGGCATAAGGTCACGATGTTCCTGGAGGAGGCCGGCCTCCCCTATCGCCTCCATGGCGTGAATATCGGCAAGGGCGAGCAGTTCACGCCCGAATTCCTGGCCATCGCGCCGAACAACCGCATCCCCGCCATCGTGGACAATGAGCCCGCGGGCGGCGGCAAGCCGGTGAGCCTCTTCGAGAGCGGCGCCATCCTGCTCTATCTGGCCGACAAGACGGGCAAGTTCGCGGCCCCCGTTTCCGACCCGGCGGGCCGGGCCGAGGTGCTGCAATGGCTCTTCTGGCAGATGGGCGGGCTGGGGCCGATGGCCGGGCAGAACCACCATTTCTCCCAATACGCGCCGGAGAAGATCCCCTACGCGATCGACCGCTATGTGAAGGAGACGAACCGGCTCTATGGCGTGATGAACAAGCGCCTGGCCGACCGCCCCTTCCTGGCCGGCGAGAGCTATTCGATCGCGGATATGGCGAGCTATCCCTGGGTCGTGCCCCATGAGCGCCAGGGGCAGGACCTGAACGACTTCCCACATCTGAAGCGCTGGTTCGAGACGATCAAGGCGATGCCCTCGACCGTGCGCGCCTATGCCAGGGCCGCCGAGATCAACCCCGCCGCCGGGGCGCCCATGTCGGCTGATGCCAAGAAGGTGCTGTTCGGCCAGACCGCGACGCGGACATGACCGTCACCCTCTTCGAGCTCTGCGGCGCCGACCCGGACCTCCGCTTCAGCCCCTTCTGCTGGCGGAGCCGGCTGGCGCTCGCGCATAAGGGGCTGGAGGTGGAATCCATGCCCTGGCGCTTCACTGAGATCGAGCGGCTGGAATTCGCGGATTACGACAAGGTTCCCGTCCTGGTGGATGGGGACAAGGTCGTCACCGACAGTTGGAATATCGCCGTCTATCTCGAAGCGACCTATCCCGACCGGCCGGCGCTTTTCGCCGGCGGGCCGGCGGCGCAGCGCTTCATGAACGCCTGGGCCGATACGGTGCTGAACCCGGCCCTGGGGCGGATGATCCTTTGCGACATTCCGGCGCTGCTGACACCGAAGGGGCGCGACTATTTCCTCACCAGCCGCGAGAAGCGCTTCGGCATGAGCGTCGAGGCCTTCACCGCCGGGCGGGAGGCGCGGCTGCCGGCGTTGCGGGAGCTTTTCGCGCCCGTGCGCGCCGTGCTGCGGCATCAGCCCTTCCTTGGCGGGAGCGGGCCGGATTACGGGGATTACGCGGTGATGGGCAGCCTGATGTGGGCCCGCTGCGTGAGCCCCCTCGCCCTGCTCGATCCGGCGGATGAGGTTTATGCCTGGCGGGAGCGGATGCTCGACCTTCATGGCGGGCTGGCGCGCAAGGCGCCCTGCGTGGAAAGCCAGCGCCTGTAAGGCGCTGCCTGGCGGCGCGCCCGCCTGCCTTCCCGATGAGGCAGGCGGGTTCCCGTCAGACGCTCTCGCTCGGCGGCGGCGGTGGCGCCTTGCCGGCGATCGCCGCTTCGAGCGCGAAGACCCGGAGCGCGCTGGCCAGCGGCAGCCCGCCCGCCGAACGCTTGGTATCCACGCTCGCGATCAGTGCCGTCAGGCTCATGGCCTCCCGGCGCGCCAGATGTTCGAGGACGGACCAGAAGGCCCCCTCGAGTGCCACCGACGTCCGATGGCCGGCAAGTGCGAAAGAGCGTTTACGCAAATGACCTGTCATGCCCGTTCCTTCCCATCGGCCCGGACCTCCCGGCGAGGCCCGCCCTCAAGATACAAACGCCGGACCTGCCGTATCTGGCACGGTAGCGGTTGCGTGAAGCATCTCCTCTGGACGAACCCAACGATCGAAATCCTCCGCCGTTACATGCCCCGAACGCGAAGCGGCTTCGCGCAGGGTAAGGTTCTCCTTTAACGCGAGCCGGCCGATGGCGACTGCCTTGTCGTAGCCGATCCGGGGTGCGAGCGCCGTGACCAGCATCAAGGACCTGGCCAGGTCATCGGCTATACGTTCCCGGTTCGGCTCCAGCCGCCCCACCATATGGCCCGCGAATGACCGCGCCGCGTCAGCGAGCAGGGTCACGGATTGCAATACCGCATGGAGAATAACGGGCTTGAACACGTTGAGTTCAAGATGCCCCTGCGCGCCCGCGATGGTGACAGTGACGTGATTGCCCATCACCTGGGCGCAGACCATGGACAGGGCCTCGCTCTGGGTCGCGTTGGTCTTGCCGGGCATGATGGAGGAGGAAAGCCCATCCTCCGGCAGGGTCAGCTCGGCGAGGCCGGCGCGGGGCCCGGAGGCCAGCAGGCGCAGGTCATTGGCGATCTTGGTGAGCGAGACGGCGATGGTATTGAGCGCGCCCGACAGCTCCACCAGCGTGTCATGCGCCGCCATGGCCTCGAATTTATGGGGGTGCGGCGTGAAGGGCAGCCCCGTGATCCGGCTCATGCAGCGGCAGAAGGCGATGTCGAAGTCGGGGTGCCGGTTGAGCCCGGTGCCGACCGCCGTGCCGCCCTGGGGCAGTTCCAGCAGCCGTGGCAGCACTGCCTCGATCCGGGCGATGCCGCGGCTGACCTGAAGCGCCCAGGTGGCGGCTTCCTGGCCGAGGGTGATGGGGACGGCATCCATGAGATGGGTGCGGCCGATCTTCACGATATCCCGCCACTCGGCGGCCCGGGCCTCCAGCGAGGCGGCGAGTTCGCGCAGCGCGGGCAGCAACTCGCCGACCACCTGGCGAGCGGTGGCGACATGCATCACCGTCGGGAAGCTGTCATTGCTCGACTGGCCGCGATTGACGTGGTCGTTGGGGTGGATGGGTGAGCGGCTGCCGAGGGGCTGGCCGAGCGCTTGGTTGGCGAGGTTCGCGATGACCTCGTTGGCGTTCATATTGGTCTGGGTGCCGCTGCCCGTCTGCCAGATGGGCAGGGGGAAGTCCTCGTAGCGGCGGCCGGAGGCGACCTCGCGGGCGGCCTCGATGATCGGATTGGCGATCTCGGGCGGCAGCTCGCCCAGTTCCAGATTGGCCTGGGCGGCGGCGAGCTTCTGCCAGCCGACGGCGCGGATGGCGATGGGCGGAAGGCGCTCGGTGCCGATGCGGAAGAATAGCCGCGCCCGCTCCGTCTGAGGCCCCCAGTAGCGGTCCTGGGGGATCTTGGCGGTGCCGAGGCTATCGGTTTCGAGCCGCGTGCCTTCTGACTTGGAACTATCTGGCCGGGTCGCGGTCATGGCGCGTGCTGCTCCGGGGGCTGATGCTGGAGATGGGCATCAACCCACGAATTGCCAAGAACCGGCTACCTCAAATTTAATGCGATCCCGAATTGGATCAGAAAGGGCCTTCGCCATAGGTGGCGATCTCGATGAGGTTGCCGTCCGGGTCACGGCAATAGACCGAGGTGATGGGGCCGAGGGCGCCGGCCTTGGGCACCGGGCCGAGCACCACTTCGACGCCGCATTCGCGCAGATGCTCCACGATGTCGCCGGCCGAGACGGTGACGACGAAGCAGAGATCCTGGCTGCCCACGGCGCCGCCGAGGCCGGTGAACCATTCCTCCTGGCTCGCCTCGACGGGGCGGAGGTTCAGCTTCTGGCCGCCGAAGCGCATGGCGGTGCGGTTCTTCTCGCCGAAGGCCGCGCGCTCCATGCCGAGCACGCGCTGATACCAGCTGGCGCTGGTCTCGACGTCCTTGACGGTGATGACGAGGTGGTCGAGCCGGTCGACGGCGAAACGCATGGGGGGCTTCCTTGGCGGCGGGAGGCGTGTCTGGCGGGAGCGTGTCTTGGGGGGCTTTGGCGGGAAGGGTCAGCTATCGGTGGCGCGGCGGCGCATCCGGGCGGTGACCTCGATCTCGATGCGCATCTCGTCGGTCTGCAGCCCGGCAAGGATCAGGGTGGAGGCCGGGCGGGCGCGGCCGAACCACTGGCGGACCACGGGCCAGCAGGGCTCCCAATCCTCGCGGCGGGGGAGGATGAAATGCGCGCGGACCACGTCATCCATCTTGGCGCCGGCCTCGCGCAGGGCCTGGTCGATGTTCCGGAAGGCCTGCTCGCATTGCTCGACCACGCCCTCGGCGATGGTCATGGTCGTATAGTCATAGCCCGTGGTGCCGGAGACGAAGACCCAGTCGCCATCCACCACCGCGCGGGAGTAACCGATCTCCTCCTCGAAGCGGCTGCCTGAGGAAATCAAACGTCGGGCCATCGGGTGCTCCAGGTCGGGGGATGTCAGGAGGCGGTGCAGCGTTCGGGACGATGCACGCGCTCCGCGGAGGCTGGGAAGCGGGCGAATTTCACGGGAGGGCGGATCGGCCGGGGGATGAGTTCGCCCGTGCAATTGGGGCAACGGCCACCCAGACGGGTGGCCGCGCAATCGGTGCAGAAGGTGCATTCGAAGCTGCAGATCAGGGCGAGGCGCGAGTCGGGCGGCAGGTCCCGGTCGCAGCATTCGCAATTGGGCCTGAGCTGCAGCATTGCGTCACTCCAGCCCGTCGTAGAAGTCGTTGCCCTTGTCGTCGACGACGATGAAGGCGGGGAAGTCCTCGACCTCGATCTTCCAAACGGCTTCCATGCCGAGTTCCGGATATTCCAGAACCTCGACCTTCTTGATGCAATCCTGCGCCAGGCGGGCGGCGGGGCCGCCGACCGAGCCGAGGTAGAAGCCGCCGTACTGCTTGCAGGCATTGGTGACAGCCTTGGAGCGGTTGCCCTTGGCGAGCATCACCAGCGAACCGCCGGCGGCCTGGAAATTGGCCACGTAGCTATCCATGCGGCCGGCCGTGGTGGGGCCGAAGGAGCCCGTCGGCATGCCTTCGGGCGTCTTGGCCGGGCCGGCGTAATAGACCGGGTGGTCCTTCAGGTATTGCGGCAGCCCCTGCCCCGCATCCAGCCGCTCCTGCAGCTTGGCATGGGCGATGTCGCGCGCCACCACGATGGTGCCGGTGAGCGAAACGCGGGTCTTGACCGGATACTGGCTGAGCTGGGCGCGGATCTCGCTCATGGGCTTGGAGAGGTCGATCTTGACCACCTCGCCGCCCGAGATCGCATCGGTGAATTCCGGCAGGTACTTGGCCGGATCATGCTCGAGCTGCTCGATGAAGACGCCTTCCGGCGTGATCTTGGCCTTGATCTGGCGATCGGCCGAGCACGAGACGCCGATGCCGATGGGCAGCGAGGCGCCGTGGCGCGGCAGGCGGATGACGCGGACGTCGTGGCAGAAATACTTGCCGCCGAACTGGGCGCCGATGCCCAGGTTCTGCGTCAGCTTGTGGATTTCCTGCTCCAGCTCCGGATCGCGGATGGCGTGGCCGGACTTGTCGCCCGTGGTCGGCAGGCTGTCGTAATAGCGGGTGGAGCCCATCTTCACGGTCTTCAGCGTGGCCTCGGCGGAGGTGCCGCCGATGACGATGGAGAGGTGATAGGGCGGGCAGGCCGAGGTGCCGAGGGTCTTGATCTTCTCCTCGAGGAACTTCAGCAGCTTCTCCTTGTTCAGCACCGCGCGGGTCTGCTGATAGAGGAAGGTCTTGTTGGCCGAGCCGCCGCCCTTGAGGATGAACATCAGGTGGAATTCGTCGGCGTGATGATCGCCGGGCGAGGCATAGATGTCGAACTGCACCGGCAGGTTGTTGCCGGTGTTCACTTCCTCGAACATCGTGATCGGCGCCATCTGCGAATAGCGCAGATTGGTCTCGGTATAGGTGCGGTGGACGCCGTAGGAGAGCGCCTCCTCCTCATCGCCCTCGACCCAGACGCGCTGGCCCTTCTTGCCGAAGACGATGGCGGTGCCGGTGTCCTGGCACATAGGCAGGACGCCGCCGGCCGCGATATTCGCGTTCTTCAGCAGGTCGAGCGCGACGAAACGGTCATTCGCGGAAGCCTCGGGGTCATCGAGGATCTTGCGGAGCTGCGCCAGGTGGCCGGGGCGCAGCAGGTGGCTGACCTCGTGGCAGGCCTCGAAGGCCAGTTGCTCGAGCGCGCCAGGCGCGACCTTGAGGACCGTCTTGCCCTCGACCTCGATGGTCTTCACCCCTTCGATGGGGAGCTTGCGCCAGGTCGTGGTGTCCTCGCCCAGCGGGAACATCGGGCTGTAGAGGAAGCCGGGGCCACGGGCCGGGGCCGAGTTGTCGAGGGGCATGTTTCTCGTCTCCACCTTGGGGACCGGTGACGCGCCATGGAGGGTTATGGCAGGCGGGTGCGGTTCACCTTCCTGCTACTCCAGCCGAAGCGGGAAGCCAACAAGTGGCGGCGCCTCACGGCGGTATGTCCTGATATGCGATGATCATCATCATTCACGCTGGTGATGACGAATGGGGCTCAGATGCCTTGCGCCTTCGCGTGCAGGGGCTCACATCTGCCGCAACGACGCGGCATCGGCTTGCAGCCCGGTGCCCCAACCCCATGACGGAGATCGATCAGATGGCGAAGGTTCTCGTCCTCTACTACAGCAGCTACGGGCATATCGAGACGATGGCCAAGGCCGTCGCCGAGGGTGCGGCCAGCGTGCCGGGCACCGAAGTGGTCGTGAAGCGCGTGCCGGAGCTGGTGCCGGCCGAGGTGGCCAAGGCCTCGCATTTCAAGACCGAGCAGGACGCCCCGATCGCGACGGTCGAGGAACTGCCCGAATATGACGCGATCATCTTCGGCACGCCGACGCGCTTCGGCATGATGGCCGCGCAGATGCGCAACTTCCTCGACCAGACGGGCGGCCTGTGGTTCAGCGGCAAGCTGATCGGCAAGGTCGGCAGCGTGTTCGCCTCGACCGCGACCCAGCATGGCGGCCAGGAGAGCACCATCCTCTCCTTCCACACGACGCTGCTGCATCACGGCATGGTCGTCGTCGGCCTGCCCTATTCGGCGGCCGGCCAGATGAACATGGAAGAGATCACCGGCGGCTCGCCATATGGCGCGACCACGCTGGCCAAGGGCGACGGCTCGCGTCAGCCGTCGGCCGGCGAACTGGAGATGGCGAAGTTCCAGGGCGCGCATGTCGCCAAGATCGCGGGCAAGCTCGCGGCCTGATCCGGCTTAGCGCCGATATGGAAAGGGGACCTCGCGGCCCCCTTTTTTGTGCCCGGCAGCCCGGCGTCGAGGGCAAACTCAGACCGCGCCGTTCCGCTTGAATTCGGCGATCTGCTCGGCGCTGAAGCCGAATTCGGCCAGAACCTCATCAGTATGCTCGCCGCGCTCCGGCGTCGGGCGGCGCTGCGGTTCGGCGCCGACGATCTGCATGGGCGGCCGGATGAGGTCGATGGTGCCGAGCGCGGGGTGCTCGATGGGCATCTTCATTTTGAGATGCTCGACCTGCGGATCGGCAAAGACCTTGTCCATCGTATAGACGAAGCCGCAGGGCACCCCGGCCTTGTTAAAGGCCGAGACCCAGTGCTCGACCGTATTGCCCGACATCTTCGCCTGGATGACCGCGTTGGTCTTCTTGCGGTTCTGGGCGCGGAGCTTGTCATTGGCCAGGTCAGGGTCCTTCGCCTCTTCCTGGATGCCGAGCACGCTGACGATGCGCTGCCACATCTCCTCGCCGCCGCCGGCGATATTCACCACGCCATCGCTCGCCTGGAAGAGCCCGGTGGGGATGGTGGTCGGGTGATCGTTGCCGGCCTGCTTCGGGACCTCTCCCGCCATGGTCCAGCGCGTAGCCTGGAAATCCATCATGGCGATCATGGCTTCGAGCAGACTGACATGAACCCAGCGGCCCTTGCCCGTCTCTTCCCGCTCCAGCAGCGCGACCATGATTCCCAGCGCGGTGTAGAGCCCCGCGGTGAGATCGGCGACGGGAATGCCCGCGCGCACGGGGCCCTGGCCGGGCAGGCCCGTGACGCTCATGAGCCCGCCCATGCCCTGGGCGATCTGGTCGAAGCCGGGGCGCTTGCCATAGGGCCCGTCCTGGCCGAAGCCCGAGATGGAGCCGAGCACGATGCGCGGGTTGATGGCGGCGAGCGACTCGTAGTCGATGCCCAGGCGGTTCTTCACGTCGGGGCGGAAATTCTCCACCACCACATCGGCCTTCTTCACCATCTCCTTGAAGAGCGCGAGGCCCTCGGGGCTCTTCAGGTTGATGGTCAGGCCGCGCTTGTTGCGATGCGTGTTCTGGAAATCCGGCCCGTGCCGGTCACCGCCCAGGCCCTTGCCCGTGTCGATCTCGTCCGGTGCCTCGATCTTGATGACATTCGCACCCCAATCGGCGAGCTGGCGCACGCAGGTCGGGCCGGAGCGGACGCGGGTGAGATCAAGGACGGTGAAGCGGGAAAGCGGGGCCATGGGCGATGTGGTTCCTCCGGCGAGCCTGTTTGTCGACTGCATGCAGACAGACTAACCTGTTCGGAGACGAACGAAAGCCCGGGAGAGCGATCATGGAAGCCGAACTGCTTCACGAAACCCGTGACGGCATTGCCTTCACCACCTTCAACCGGCCCCAGGCCCGCAATGCCATGACCTTCCCCATGTATGCCGAGTTGAAGCGGCTGGCGGGAGAAATCGGGGCCGATCCGGCGATCCGGGCCTGGGTCATCACCGGCGCGGGCGGCAAGGCCTTCGCGGCGGGGACGGATATCGGCCAGTTCCGCGAATTCCGCACGCCGGAGGATGCATTGGCCTATGAGGAGCGGATCGACGGCGTGCTCACCGCGCTGGAGGAATGCCCCAAGCCGACCATCGCCGCCATCGCCGGCGCCTGCACGGGCGGCGGGCTCGGCATCGCGGGGGTCTGCGACCTGCGGATCGGCGCAGCCAATGCGCGGCTCGGCCTGCCCATCGCACGCACGCTGGGCAATTGCCTCTCCATGGCCAATTACGCCCGGTTCACCGCGCTGATCGGCCCGGCGAAGCTCACCGACATGATCTTCACTGCCCGGCTCGTGGAGGCGGAGGAGGCGCGCGCCATTGGCCTGCTGAATGAAGTGGTGGAGACGCCGGAGGCCCTGGCCATTCGCGCCGAGGAACTGGCGCGGCAGGTGGCCAGCATGGCGCCACTCACGCTGAAGGCGAGCAAGACGGCGCTGCGGCGGCTGCGCGAGGCGGCGCGGAACGTGCCGGGGGACGACCTGGTGACCATGTGCTTCACCAGCGAGGATTTCCGCAATGCCGTGCCCGCTTTCCTCGAGCGGCGGCCGATGGAATGGCAGGGGCGGTAAACGCTTCGCGGTAACAGTCGCAGTCTGGACGGATCGGTAACAATCCGCCCATGCTTTCCCCTCGCACCGGGCGCAACAAGCCCGGGCGGGAGGAAAACGATGCATCATCTGGAACGGCGCGCCCTGCTCGGCGCCCTGGGCGCCCTGCCCTTCGCCGGCAAGGCCGCCCTGGCCCAGGCCGATTACCCCAACCGCGCCATGACCATGCTGGTGGGCTTCGCGCCCGGCGGCGGGACCGACATCATCGCCCGGCTCTTGGCGCCGAAGCTGCAGGAAGTGCTGGGCCAGCCCGTGGCGGTGGAAAACCGGGCCGGGGCGAGCGGGACGCTGGCGAGTGCGGCCGCCGCGCGGGCCAAGCCGGATGGCTATACTTTCGTCATGGGCACCGTCTCGACCCAATCGGTCGTGGCGCCGCTGATGAAGCCGCCGCCCTATGACCAGATGCGGGATTTCACGCCGGTTCTGCTCGCGGGCACCGTGCCGCTCGTCGCCGTGGTGCCGGCCAATGCGCCCTATAAGGACATGGCGGGGCTGATCGACTTCGCGAAGAAGAACCCGGGCAAGATCAACTACGCCTCTTCCGGCGTCGCGACCCAGCAGCATCTGGCGGCCGAGATGCTCTGCCAGGCGGCGGGGGTGGAGATGACGCATGTGCCCTATCGCGGCACGGGCGCCGTGGTGAATGACCTGATCGCCGGAACGCTGGACCTCGCCATCGACACGCTGCCGACGCATCTGCCGCATATCCGCTCAGGCACGACCCGCGCGCTGGCCGTGACCGTACCGGAGCGCGTGCCCTCGCTGCCGGATGTGCCGACGGTCGCCGAGGGCGGTTATCCGGGCTTCGCCATCACCGTCTGGTACATGGTGCTGGGGCCGGCCGGGCTGCCGAAGGCGGTCGTGGAGAAATGGGTGGTGGCGCTCAATGCCGGGGTGAATGACCCGCTGATCCGGCAGAGGCTGATGGAATCGGGCTTCGTGCCAGGCGGGGGAAGCGCCGAGGATGCGGCGACTCTCGTGCGGATGGAGGCGGAGCGTTACGGCGCGCTGATCAGGAAGGCGAATATCAGGATCGAATGAAATGTGAGGGGCTTAAGCCCCCCACACCCGTCACTTGCGCTCGATGAGCTCGATCTTGTAGCCGTCCGGGTCTTCGACGAAGGCGATGATCGTCTTGCCGAACTTCACCGGCCCGGCCTCGCGCGTCACCTTGCCGCCGCCCTTGCGCACGGCCTCGCAGGCCGCGGCGACATCGGGGACGCCGACGGCAAGATGGCCGAAGGCCGTGCCCAGCTCGTATTTCTCGACGCCGTAATTATAGGTCAGCTCGATCTCGCCGCCGCCCGAGGCATTGCCGTCGCCATAGCCGAGGAAGGCCAGGGTGTACTTGCCTTCGGGCACGTCGTTGCGGCGCAGCTCCTTCATGCCGAGCAGCTCGGTGTAGAACTTCACGCTGCGGTCCAGATCGCCCACCCGGATCATGGTGTGCAGGAACTTACCCGTCGCGGTCATGGCGAAACTCCTTCTGGATTCTCTGGGTGCTGGGCCAGGAAGGAATCGGGGTGCAGGGCCAGCAGGAAAATCCCCGCCGCATCGGCCATGGACACCACCTCATCCCGGTCCAGGATGATGCAACCGTCGGCCTCGATGGCCAGGCCCGCAAGCCCCGCGGCGATCACGGAACGGATGGTATCGGGGCCGATGGTCGGCAGATCGATCCGCAAATCCTGGCCAGGCTTGACGAGCTTGATGAAAACGCCGCGCGGGCCCTCGCGATGCAGCGCGGCCGTGCGAGCGAGCAGCGCGTCGGTGCCTTCGATCGCCTCGACGCCGAGCACCATGCCCTGCTGTACCACCGCCCCCTGCCCCACATCCACCGCGCCGAGGGCACGCACGACGCGGATGCCGCGGGCGATATCCTTCAGCGCCTGGAGCGTCGGCATGGCCTTGGTCAGCAGGCCTGCGGGCGTGAGCAGGCTGCGCATGATCTCCTGCCCGCCGATCGGGTCGAAGCCCTCTTCGCGGAGCACGGCCATGACGGTGGCGAGGATTTCGTCATCGCCGCCGAAGGCGCGCTTGCTGACGCGGGCGGCAAGCTTCACCGCACCCGCATCGGGCCTGAGCGTAAGGAAGGAGGGGCGCTTGACCTTGCCCGAGAGCACGAGCTGCTTCACGCCATGCTCGCGGAACCATTCGAGCATGCGGCCCGCGGCCCCGATGCGGCAGACGATATGCGGCCAGGCCTGGAAATCGGCCGGGTTACCGAAGCCTTCGAGCACGATGACATAGACGGGGCGGCCCGCCGAACGGGCGGCCCCCGCCACCTTGAGCGGCAACTGGCCGCCGCCGGCGATGATGCCGAGCGGCGCGCCGGTCACGCGCCGTCTCCGCTCTCCTCGTCCTTCACGGCCGCGCCGCGGCGGAAGGAGCAGAGGCGGTGCTTGCTCTTCACGTTCATGAACTCGACCACCTGGTCGAAGAGCGGGTTGCCGCCATGGGTCGCGATGGCCGCCTCGAGATTTTCCTCGGGCGTACCGGGGCGGCGATAGAGATCGACCACCGCGGCATGCAGGCCCATGACCTGTTCCTTGGACAGGCCCAGGCGGCGGCGCATGCCGATGACGTTCAGCCCCGTCAGCACCGCGCGATAGCCCTTCACGCGGCCATAGGGGATGACGTTCTTCTCGACGCCGCTCATGCCCGCGATCATGGCATAGGGACCGATACGCACGAATTGCTGCACGGCGGCGCCGCCGGCGATCATCGTGCAGTCGCCCACTTCGACATGGCCGGCGAGCATGACGTTGTTCACCAGGATGACCTGGTTGCCCACCTGGCAGTCATGGCCCACATGGGCGACGCACATGATGAGGCAGTCATCGCCGATGGTCGTGACGCCATGGCCGCCGACGCTGCCGCGATGGATCGTGGCATGTTCGCGGATATGGGTGCGCGCGCCGATGACGGTGCGCGTGGGCTCGCCCCGGTATTTGAGGTCCTGCGGCGGGAGGCCGACGGTGGCGAAGGGCCAGATCTTGGCGCCTACGCCGATCCGCGTGATGCCGTCGACCACCACATGGGAGACGAGTTCCACCCCCTCTTCCAGCACGACCTCGGGGCCGATGCTGCAGAAGGGGCCGATGCGGCACTTGGCGCCGATGACCGCGCCCGGGGCGATCACGGCGGTAGGCGCGATGATGGCGCTGGGATCAATGCTCACGGATAATCAGCGATCCAGGATCATGGCGGCATAGGTGGCTTCGGCGACGGTCGTGCCATCCACCTTCGCCTCGCCGATGAAGCGCCATACATTGCCGCGCTGGCGCTCCTTGCGGACATGGATGCGCAGCTGATCGCCCGGCACCACCGGACGGCGGAACTTCGCGCCATCGATGGTCATGAAATAGACGAGCTTCCCGCGGCTGTCGGGCCCCAGGGTCTCGACCACCAGGACGCCGGCGGTCTGCGCCATCGCCTCGATGATCAGCACGCCCGGCATCACGGGATGCGCCGGGAAGTGGCCCTGGAAGAAATTCTCGTTGATGGTGACGTTCTTGATGCCGACGCAGCTCTCGCCGAGCACGACGTCGACGATGCGATCCACCAGCAGGAAAGGGAAGCGATGGGGGATCGCGGCCATGATGGCCCCGATATCCATCGTCTCGATCACCTGACGGGTCGTCTTGTCAGTATTGGTCTCGTCCATGCCGCTCAGCTCTGCTTGCTTCCATCTTTTTCGCCCAGTCGCCGCAAGCGCGCGATGGCGCGAAATGCTTCCTTTGCCGGCTGGGCCGGGCTGCCGAAGACGTCGATCCCCGGCGGCACATCGCTCATCACGCCGGACTGCGCGCCGACCCGGGCCTTGGCACCGATGGTGACATGCCCGGCGACACCCGCCTGTCCGGCCAGATTCGCGTAGTCGCCGATGACGGTGGAGCCCGCAACGCCGACTTGTGACACCAGGACGACACCTCGCCCGGCGGTCACGTTGTGGCCGATCTGCACAAGGTTGTCGAGGCGCGTGCCGGTTCCGAGCACCGTGTCATGGCCGGAACCGCGGTCGACGCAGGCATTGGCGCCGATTTCCACCTCGTCACCGAGCATGACCCGGCCGAGTTGGGGCATGGTGACGTAGCGGCCCTCGGGGGTCGGGGCGAAGGAGAAACCCTCCTGCCCCACCCTGGCACCCGGATGGAGCGTCACCCGGTCGCCGGCGATGGTGTGGCTCACCGTCACATGGGCGAGGATGCGGCAATCGGCGCCGAATTTGCAGCCCGCGCCGATGACGGCATGGGGGCCAACCAGGGCGCGCGGGCCAAGCTCGACGCCGGCCTCGATCACGGCATAGGGGCCGATCTGGCTGCCCTCGCCGATCGCCGCCTCGGGCGAGACGACGGCCGTGGGGTGGATTTCGGCCCTGAGCGCCGGCTGCGGATGGAAGAGCCCCGCGATACGGGCATAGGCGAGGTAGACACCCTTGGTGATCAGCGCCGCCATGCCCTCAGGCACGGCATCGGCATGGGCGGGCGCGATAACCACCGCCCCCGCCTTGCTCTCTTTCAGAGCCGGCAGGAAGCGGCGGTTGTCGAGAAAGGAGACCTCGCCGGGGCCGGCCACCTGGAGCGGCGCGACACCGGTGAAGACGCGCGCGGCATCGCCGGCCGGGCTTGCGCCCGTCAGCTCAGCCAGCCGCGCGAGGCTGTGGGGGCCGGTCGCGGCGAAGAAACGCGGATCGGCCGCCATTCTCAGTTCCGGCGCGGCTGCTGCTGGGTCGGGGCGGCGGGCGCAGCACCGGCGGCGGCCGGCGCGGGCGCCGGAGCGGCACCCTCGGGCGGGATGTTCACGGTGCGCAGCACGCGGTTGAGCTGGGCCGAAACCTCGTCCGTCAGGTCGAAGGGCGGCTCGTTGTAGATCACGAGCGGGCGCGGCAGGACGAGGTTGACGTTGCGGCTCGCCGCGACCTGGCGGATCACGGTCGCCAAGGCCTGCTCGATATCCTGCAGCGCGCCCTGGGCGGCCTGCTCGATACCGCGCTGGCGGTCACGGAAGATGCGCTGGGCATCCGTGATGCGCTCCTGAAGCTCGCGCTCCTTGTTGCGGAGCTGGTCGGCCGGCAGCGTGTTGCGCTGGTTAGCCAGCTGCTGTTGCTCGTCGCGCCAGCGGGCCTGCTCGCGCTGGAGATCCTCGTTCAGCTTGGCACGGCGCTTCTCGATTTCCTCGCGGATCTGGCTGAAGGCCGTCGAAGCGCGCTGCACCTCGGGCACGTCCACGATGCCGATCACGGCGGCGGGCGGCGGGGTGCCGGGCGGCAGCGGGGCGGGATTGGCCTGCGGGCGGGCGGGCGCCTGAGCCGGACGCTGCTGGGCCTGGGCCGGGCGCTGCTGCTGGCCCTGAGCGGGCCGCTGCTGCTGGCCCTGCTGGCCACCGGGGACGAACCATTCCTGCTGCTGCTGGGCCATGGCCGGCACCGTGGCCGTACCGGCCAGCAGGATGGCCGCCAGGGCCATGGATGCGCGTCGCGCCATCAGAACTCGCTCCATCAAAAAAACAGGCCGCCCCATCATGCGGGCGGCGGTTCGGACCATTCCGGCACGGGCGAAATCGGGGCCCGGCCGGGATGGTTCATCGAAAGATGCTCGGCTCAGAAACGCGTTCCGAAGCCGAAGCGGAAGACCTGGGTTTCGTCGTAGGACTTCTTTACGACGGCCTGGGCGAGATCGATATTGATCAGGCCCATCGGGCTGCGCCAGGAGATGCCGACGCCGACGCCGACGCGCGGCGAGCCGTCATCGGCGACATTGGCGCCCGAGGAGGAGCCGGAGAGCGAGCCGATATCGACGAAGGTGCGGCCGAGCAGGCCGAGCTCGTCGGGAACCGGCAGCGGGAAGCGGAATTCGGTGGACTGGGTCCACATCGTCCGGCCGCCCAGGCTGTCCTTGGTCGAGATATCGCGCGGGCCGGCACCGGCCGTGGCGAAGCCGCGGAGGTTGTCGCCGCCGAGGAAGAAGCGGTCGATGATGCGCTCATCCTTGCCGCCGGTCGGCTGCAGGGTGCCGACGGTGCCCTGGATGGCGATCACATAGTTCTGGTCGCCGAGATACTGCTCGAGCGGGATGTAATAGGCGCCGTCGAGCTTCAGGCGGACATAGGAGACATCGCCACCGAGACCCGCGAAATCCGTGCCGAAGCGCGTGATCCAGCCGCTGCGCGGCTCGAGGCGGCTGTCGCGGCGGTCATAGGCGATGGTCTGGCTGATCTGCGACAGGACGCTGACGCCCGCTTGATCCTTGATGTAGATGCTCGCATTCGGGTCAATGTTGAACACGTTGCGGCGGATCAGCGAGTAGGACCAGGTCTGGCGCAGGTGCTCGTTGAACTCGTAGCCGATGCGAATGGCGCCACCGTAGCGGCGCTCCTCATAGCCCGAGTAGTCGAGCAGGTTGCGGCGCACGGCGAAGAGGTCGAAGCCGGCGGTCAGGTTGCGGTCGAGGAACTGCGGGTCGGTGACCGAGAGGTCGATCTGCGAGCTCTTCTGCGCGATCTGCGTGCCGATGCGGGCATCGATGCCGGTGCCGAGGATGTTGCGCTCACGCAGGCTGATATCGGCCAGGGCGCCGGCATCGGTCGAGAAACCGCCGCCCAGCGAGACTTCGCCGGTGGCGCGCTCGACGACCTGGGTGTTCAGGAGAACCTTGTCGGCCTCGGAACCCTGGCTGTTGGCGATATTGACCGAGCTGAAATAGCCCAGATCCTGGATGCGCTGACGCGAACGGCGGACCAGGGTGGCGTTGAAGGCGTCGCCCTCGGCGATGCGCATCTCCCGCCGGATCACGCGGTCCTGGGTGCGGGTATTGCCGGTGATGTCGATGCGCTCGACATAGCCGCGCGGGCCGTCGGCGATCTCGAAGGTCACGTCGATGATCTTGCTATCGGCGTGGCGGACGAGCTTCGGCGTCACTTCGACGAAGGGGAAGCCGCGCAGATTGGCTTCGTCCTGGATGGCCTGGGCGCTGCGCTCGATGGCGTCGCCATCATAGACCTCGCCCGGATCAACATCCGAGCGGTCGCGCAGACGCGAGGCATCGAGGTTGCGCACGCTGGAGGTCACGTCGACCTTGCCGATGTGGTAGAGCGGGCCTTCGTTGATCGTATAGGTCACGAAGAAGCTGTCGCGGCTGGGCGAAAGCTCGGCCGAGGCGCCGGTCACTTCGGCATCGGCATAGCCGTGGCGCTGATAGTAGCGGCGCAGCAGCTCGCGGTCGAAATTCATGCGCTCGGGCTGGTAGGTGTCGCTATCCGACAGGAAGCGGTACCAGGCCTGCTCGCGGGTGCCGACGATTTCCTTCAGCTTGCTGTCGGAAAAGGCCGTATTGCCAACGAAGGAGACGCGCGAGACCAGGGCGGCGTCGCTCTCCTTGATCTCGAAGACGACATCCACGCGATTCTGGTCGAGCTGGATGATCTTGGGCTCGATCTGCGTGCCGAAGCGGCCGCGGCGGGCGTAGAGATCCAGCATCGTCTGCCGGTCGGCCTGGGCGACCTGCGGGGTGAAGACGGCGCGGGGGCGCAGCTGGATGGCGGCCTGCAGCACGTCGTCGGACACCTTGCGGTTGCCCTCGAAAGCGACGCGGTTAACGCTCGGATTCTCGACCACCTGCACGATCAGCGTGCTGCCGTTGCGGGTGATCGTGGCGTCCTTGAAGAGGCCCGTGCCGAAGAGCGTCCGCAGGCTGCGGTCGACCCGGTCGGCGTCATACGGGTCACCGGGCTGGACCAGCATATAGGAACGGACGGTGGCCGCCTCGATCCGCTGGTTGCCGCGCACCTCGATGGCGGAGATCACACCCCCCTGCTGCGCCGCAGCCTGAGGAGAGGAAGGAGCGCGCCTGCTCTGGGCCGACGCCGGATCGGCGGCGAACGGGATGAGGCAGGTAGCGGCAAGCAGAAGAGCGCGATGGGCGTACAAATGCGAATTCCTGGCCGACGTGGGTCGCGGGCGTGCGGCAAACTAACCAAGTCGCGCCTGCGCCGCCACCCCCGGTGTGTGACAGGCCTGACCCGTCGCCGTCACATCCTCGGGCTCTCTCCCCTGCCCGGAATCGGGCTGGGGCCGGCCTTTGGCCTGCGAAAGCGGCGGCAGGACTACGGATGCTTCCTCAAGGCGCTGATATCAAGTCATTTTTCATTATTGTAACCGGCTGGCGTGCCAGCGGCGGAGCTTGATACGCCCGAGATCGAGCAATTTGAGGCGCAAAAGCCAGGCTTCCGCCTCCTTCACCATGGCGGCCGCCTGGGCCCGGCTGGGGCGGCGGCCCGTCTCGGCCATGCCGGCGCAAAGCCGCGCCCAGCCGGCCAGAACCTGCTTCCGCTGCCGGTCTCCGAGGTCTTCGGTAACATGGACCTGCAGTCGGGCCTCCTTGAAGGCGGCGCGCATGGCCGATTCGGCGGGCGGCGGGCCGCTCCGGCCCTCGGCGCGGCACCAGACCGGCAGAAGCTCGGCCCCCGGCCCCTGCTGGCCGAGCACGATTTCGGTCAGCACGAGCTGGCCGCTGGGTTTCAGCCCCGCGGTGATGGCGGCCAGGAAACGGGCCGCATCGCCCCCGCGCCGCAATGGTTCGAGCGCCAGGGCGTGTTCGTGGCCGCGCTCCTTGAAGGCGGGGACGGCACCGACATAGCCGTCCATGGCGATGCGGCGGCCGAAGGGGCGCAGCAGCGGGGCGGCCTCCGCCAGATGCTCCTGCTCTGATTCGTAGGCCGAGATCCAGCAGCCGCGCTGGGTGGCGATGGCCGAGGCCGCGCCGCCGGGGCCGCCATCGACCAGCAGCAATGTGTTCGCCGAGGTAAGCGGCAGGAGGGCGGCGAGGCGCAGCACCTCCTCCTCCCCGCCCGGCAGGCAATGGCCCTTGCCCCAGAGGCGCGAGCGGATTTCGGGCAAGGCCAGATCGACGGCGGAGGGGCCGGAGGGGGGCGATTCCTCCTCCGGCTCGGGGCCGAGTTCAGGGGGCAGGATGCTGTCCGGAAGCGGTTCCGGCGCGTCCTCGGGGTCAGGTTCGGGGAAACGGGGGCGGATGGGCTCGGGAAGCCAAGCGCAGGCCTTCACCACCCCGCCCCGCAGACGCGCGCCCAGCCTCGCCAGCCCAGGCCGCACCGGGCTGGACGAGCGCACTATTCCCCGCAAGGCGGGCAGGTCGGGCATCTGGCGGGCGGCTCCGTGAAGACCCGCCCAACCTCTCAGGAAAGGCTTAACCGGTTACTAACCGGCTCAGAGACTGTTTCGTAAAGCTGGCGGCTGAGGCTCTGGTCCCGAATTTTTTGCGCCAGGGAGGCGGAGGCGCCCTCTTTCTCTCAGTGGGCCAAATGCGGGACATTTGGCCAAGCCACCAACGATGCTGGCGGGAAAAAGGCGGCCGGAGCCGACCCGCCAGCTTTATGAAACAGTCTCTTAGTTCCCGTGCCGATTCCGGCGCTCGACATTGTGGCGCAGCAGGAATTCGCGCCCGAGCTTCACGCGGCCGGTGCCGTTGTAATCGACGATATCGGCGGTCGCGTAGGTCTCGTTCCACGAATCGGGAATGAAGCTGCCGGTGCCGACCACGTCGATCGGGGCCTTGGCCTGGGCCATGACCCGGCACTTACCCACGCCGAAGCCGGAGGAGGCGATGATGCGCACCTTGGGGAAGCCGGCCTCGTCAAGCGCCTCGCGCATCCGCCAGATGGCGGCGGCCGAGACGCCGGTGCCGACCAGGTGGCGCAGTTCCGTCTCGCTGCGGTAGCGGCGGATCGCACCCGGGGCGTGGCGCTCCAGCACGGCGTAGCTCTCGGCGGGGTCAAGCCCTTCGAGGAAGCGGCCGCCATGCGTGTCGAGCCGAACCGAGAGCCGGCCTTCCGCGGCGAGGCCGGGGAAGCGGCGGCAGACCTCCAGACCGTCGGTCACCTCGCGGCCGAAATAATCGACCAGCACGGTGAGGCCGTCATTCGGGAAGGTCTCGTGGAACATCTCGGCGGCGCGGACGGTGGAGCCGGCATAGCCGATCAGGGCATGCGGCATGGTGCCGAAGCCCTTCTCATTGCCGAACCAATGGGCCGAGCGGTCGGTCGCATTGCCGATGAAGCCCTTGGCCCCCTCGGCCTGGGCGGCGCGGCTGCCGACGCTCGCCGCATAGCCCATGAGATCCTGCATCTCGGCACCGGCGCAGTGCCGGGCCTCCATGGCGAGGAAGGCGACCTCGGGCAGTTCGAGGCACATCTGATAGGCGTTATGCGCGGCGACGCAGGCGGCACCCAGCTTCTGGAGCAGGATGGTTTCGAGATCGGTCAGCGCGACGAAGGAGCCAGTGATGTAGAGCAGCGGATCGCCCGCGCCCACCCAGTCCCCTTCCTCGTGCATCATCTCGACCTCGATGCCGACGCCCCGCGTCTCCGCCACGGCGCGCAGCCAGTCCACCGCCATTTTCGGGGCGAAGACCACCGGACGGCGGAGGAAGACGGCATAGGTGACGGGCGTATCGCCGAATTTCGAGACGATGGCCTTGGTGCGGTTGAAATAGGCGTCGGTCCGCGCACGGATATGCGCGTCCGACACTTCCTGCGGATCGATGGGCTCACCGCCCAGGGGGCGGATCACTGCGCGGCGACCTGCGGGGCGGCACCCAGGCCCAGGCGGCGGGCCTTCAGTTCCTCGGCCACCAGGAAGGCGAGTTCCAGCGACTGTTCCGCATTCAGGCGCGGATCGCAGGAGGTGGCGTAATTGGTGGAGAGATCGGTTTCGGAAAGGCGATGGGCGCCGCCGAGGCACTCCGTCACGTCCTGGCCGGTCATTTCCACATGCACGCCGCCGGCCCAGCTGCCCTCGGCCTGGTGCACGTCGAAGAACTGCTTCACCTCGCCCAGGATCGCGTCGAAGGAGCGGGTCTTGTACTCGTTCGCGGCCTTGATGGTGTTGCCGTGCATGGGATCACAGAGCCAGACCACTTCGCGGCCCGCGCGCTGAACGGCGCGAATCAGCGCGGGGAGCTTCTGCTCCACCTTACCCACGCCCATGCGGCTGATGAGCGTCAGGCGGCCGGGCTCGTTATTCGGGTTCAGGATCTCGGTGAGCTTGACCAGCTCGGCCGGGTCCATGCTGGGGCCGACTTTCATGCCGAGCGGGTTCTTCACGCCGCGGAGGAATTCGACATGCGCGCCGTCCGGCTGGCGGGTGCGGTCGCCGATCCAGAGGAAATGCGCCGAGCAGGCATAGGGGTCGCCGCTGGTGCTGTCCGTGCGGGTCAGCGCCTCCTCATAGGGAAGCAGCAGGCTCTCATGGGAGGTGTAGAATTCCGTCTCGCGGATCTGCGGCGCGTTGGAGCTGTTCATGCCGCAGGCGGCCATGAAGCGCAGCGTCTCGTCGATGCGGGTCGAGAGGTCGCGGTAGCGGTCGGCCAGGGGCGAGCGGGCGACGAAGCCCAGGTTCCAGCGATGGACCTGGTGCAGGTCGGCATAGCCGCCGGTCGCGAAGGCGCGCAGCAGGTTCAGCGTGCCGGCCGACTGCATATAGGCGAATTCCATGCGCGACGGATCGGGCACGCGGGCCTCGGCGGTGAAATCCGGGCCGTTGATGATGTCGCCGCGATAGCTCGGCAGGGTCACGCCGTTCGCGGTCTCGACATCGGAGGAGCGGGGTTTGGCGAACTGGCCGGCCATGCGGCCGATCTTCACCACGGGCAGGCCGCCGCCGAAGGTCAGCACCACGGCCATCTGCAGCAGGACGCGGAAGCTGTCGCGAATGATGTTCGCGTTGAAGTCGGAGAAGCTCTCCGCGCAGTCGCCGCCCTGCAGCACGAAGGCCTGGCCGCGCGAGGCGGCGGCGAGCGAATCCTTCAGACGGCGGGCTTCGCCGGCGAAGACCAGGGGCGGAAACTTGGCGAGTTTGGCTTCCATCGCCGTCAGCGCGGTGCTGTCGGGATAATCGGGAACCTGACGGATCGGCATGTCGCGCCAGGAGCCGGGGTGCCAGCTACGCATCGTCATCTCACGTATTTCCAACCCAAAACGGCCGCCAGCATAACGCCGGCTCGGCCTCCAATCCACAGCCTGCGCGATCCGCGGGCAAAGGTCATCCTCTTCGCCCGCTTGGCAGGCAGGCATTGTGGGCAGGCCTGCCGCCGGGCGGGGCCGTGGATGGCGGGTTGTTTGCCCGCCCTGGCGGCCGGTTTCCAGCGAATTCGGGGCAGGAACGGCCGCGCAGACGGCTTTGGGCCGGCGGTGTCCCCCGCCGGCCCTTTCAAGGGTCAGTCGCCGGAGAGCGGCACCTTGATGACGCTGCCCTGCTCGCGGAAGCGACGGCCCATTTCGGCCATGCCGGCCTCGGCATCGTTCTGCCGGGCGGCGGCGTCGCGGATATCCTGGCTGATCTTCATCGAGCAGAAGCGCGGGCCGCACATGGAGCAGAAATGCGCGGTCTTGTGCGCCTCCTTGGGCAGGGTCTCGTCATGGAAGGCGCGGGCGGTCTCGGGATCGAGGCTCAGGTTGAACTGATCCTCCCAGCGGAATTCGAAACGCGCGCGGGAGAGCGCGTCGTCATGCAGCCGGGCGGCGGGGTGCCCCTTGGCGAGGTCGGCGGCATGGGCGGCGAGCTTGTAGGTGATGACGCCGGTTTTCACGTCATCGCGGTCGGGCAGGCCGAGATGTTCCTTGGGCGTGACGTAGCAGAGCATGGCGGTGCCGAACCAGCCGATCATGGCGGCGCCGATGGCGCTGGTGATGTGGTCGTAGCCCGGCGCCACGTCGGTCGTGAGCGGGCCGAGGGTGTAGAAGGGCGCCTCGCCGCAATGCTTCAGTTGCTCGTCCATATTGGCCTTGATCTTGTGCATCGGCACGTGGCCGGGGCCCTCGATCATCACTTGGCAGCCGTGGTCCCAGGCGACCTTGGTGAGTTCGCCCAGGGTGCGCAGTTCGGCGAACTGGGCCTCGTCATTGGCATCGGCGATGGAGCCGGGGCGCAGGCCGTCGCCGAGGCTGAAGGTGATGTCATAGGCGCGCATGATCTCGCAGATTTCCGCGAAATTCTCGTAGAGGAAGCTCTCGCGGTGATGCGCGAGGCACCAGCTCGCCATGATGGAGCCGCCGCGCGAGACGATGCCGGTGACGCGCCGGGCCGTCATCGGCACGAAAGGCAGCCGGACGCCGGCATGGATGGTGAAGTAATCCACCCCCTGCTCCGCCTGCTCGATGAGTGTGTCGCGGAAGATCTCCCAGGAGAGGTCCTCCGCCACGCCGCCGACCTTCTCCAGCGCCTGGTAGAGCGGGACGGTGCCGATGGGCACGGGGCTGTTGCGCAGGATCCAGTCCCGGATGCTGTGGATGTTGCGGCCGGTGGAGAGGTCCATCACCGTATCGGCGCCCCAGCGCGTGGCCCAGACCATCTTGTCCACCTCGTCGGCGACATGGCTCAGCACGGCGGAATTGCCGATATTGGCGTTGATTTTCACGAGGAAGTTGCGGCCGATGATCATCGGCTCGATCTCGGGGTGGTTGATATTGGCCGGAATCACGGCACGGCCGCGCGCCACCTCCTCGCGCACGAAATCGGGCGTGATGTGGTCGGGGATGCTGGCGCCGAAATCCTCGCCGTCGCGGATGACGGCGGCGGCGCTGTCGCGGCGCATGTTCTCGCGCAGGGCGACGAATTCCATCTCCTCGGTGACGATGCCGGCGCGGGCGTATTCGAGCTGCGTCAGCGCGCGGCCCGGGCGGGCGCGGAGGATGGTGCGGCGGCTGTTGTCGAAGGCGGGGGCGAGATGGGCGCCGGTCGCGCCGCCATTATCCTGCGGCAGGACCTGGCGGGGATTCGCGACGGGCTCCGCATCGCCGCGCCGGGCGATCCAACCGCCACGCAGCGGGGGAAGGCCCAGGGCGATGTCGATGCGCGCCGAGGGGTCGGTATAGGGGCCCGAAGGGTCATAGAGGACTACCGGCGGCTCATTGGCGCTCGGATGCAGGTCCACCTGGCGGAAGGGCACGCGAATATCGGGGAAGAGCGTGCCGGGCTGATAGACCTTACGGCCGCCGATACGGGGGCCGATGGTGACGTCGCCCGTGGCGGGGATACGCGAGGCGTCTTTGGAAATCTTGTTCATGGCGCGGCCTTCTCATCGAGAAAGGGCTGCGCCGGCGCGAATGCGGCTGCCATGGCGCGGCGGCGCGAGGCGCGCGCCGATGCCGTGAAATTCCCATCCCTTCGCCGGCATGACCCGGATCAGGTTCGACGGGTCAGGGGAGATACCCCTCTCTCAGCCGCTCGGTCGCGGCTCCCCGGAGAACGGGGCGAGGATAGGCGCGGGAGGGAGGGCGCGGTCAAGCAGGCCGCGCATGAAGGATAGGACAGGCAGGGAAAGGCCTAGGCCCCTTCCCTGCCCGCTTAATCAGGCGGCGAGCTTGTCCAGCTCGCGCACGATGGCCTCGCCCATCACGCCGGTGCCGACGCGGGCGGCGCCGGGCTGCATGATGTCGGCGGTGCGGAGGCCGCCGGCCAGCGTCTTCTTCACCGCCTGCTCCAGAAGCTGCGCATCTTCCTCCATGCCGAAGGACCAGCGCAGCAGCATGGCGAAGGAGAGGATCTGGGCGCAGGGATTGGCGATGCCCTTGCCCGCGATATCCGGCGCCGAGCCGTGGATCGGCTCATAGAGCGCGTTGCGGCGGCCGGATTCGTCAGGCGCGCCGAGGGTCGCGGAGGGCAGCATGCCGAGCGAGCCCGTCGCGGCGGCGGCAAGATCGGAGAGCAGGTCACCGAAGAGGTTCGAGGCGAGGATGACGTCGAACTGCTTCGGACGCATGCAGAGCTGCATGGCGCAATTATCGGCATACATGTTCTCGAGCGTCACGTCCGGGAACTCGGCCTTGTGCACCTCGCCCACGATCTGGCGCCAGAAGCGGCCGGACTGCATGACGTTCGCCTTCTCGACGCTCGTCACCTTCTTGCCGGGGCGCTTGCGGGCGAGTTCGAAAGCGACGCGGGCGACGCGGGCGATCTCGTTCTCGTTGTAGCTCTCGGTATCGAAGGCGCGGCGCAGGCCGGCCGGCGTGGTGTCGAGGCCGCGGGGCTCGCCGAAATAGATGCCGCCCGTGGATTCACGGACGATCATGATGTCGAGCCCCTGGACCACCTCCTTCTTGAGCGAGGAGGCATCGACCAAGGGATCAAGCACGATGGCCGGGCGCAGATTGGCGAAGAGGCCGAGATCCTTGCGCAGGCGCAGGATGCCCAGCTCCGGGCGCTGCTCGAAGGGCAGGCCATCCCATTTCGGGCCGCCGACCGAGCCGAAGAGCACGGCGTCGCAGGCCATGGCGCGCTCGACCGTCTTGTCCGGGCAGGGATGACCGGTCGCGTCGATGGCGGCACCGCCGACAAGGCCTTCCTCCAGGGCGAAGGAGACGTGGCGGCGGCGATCCATCCATTCGATCACGCGGCGCACCTCGCCCATGACCTCGGGGCCGATACCATCGCCGGGGAGGACCAGCAGGCGCTTATTGGCAGTCATCCGTGTTTCCTCAAGTCAGATCAGGCCCAAAAATCAGGAATATAGCCAGGGGCGCTCGGCCCGGAGCTTGGCCTCGTAGCTGTCGATCGAGCCGGTGTGCTGCATGGTCTGGCCGATTTCGTCCAGGCCGTTGAGCAGCAGATGCTTGCGCAGCGGGTCGATCTCGAAGGGGATTTCCTCGCCGCTCGGGCGGATGACCACCTGGCGGGCGAGATCCACCGTGACGCGGGCATTGGCGCCAAGCTTCGCGTCTTCCACCAGCTTTTCGCAGATGGCACGCGGCAGGCGCACGGGCAGAATGCCGTTCTTGAAGCAGTTATTGTGGAAGATATCGGCGAAATCCGGCGCGATGACGCAGCGGATGCCGAAATCCAGCAGCGCCCAGGGGGCGTGCTCGCGCGAGGAGCCGCAGCCGAAATTCTCATAGGCGATGAGAACCTCGGCGTGGCGATAGGGCTCCTGGTTCAGGACGAAATCCGGGTTCTCGGAGCCGTCGGCCTTGTAGCGCATATTCGCGAAGGCCGATTTGCCGAGGCCGCTGCGCTGAATGGTCTTCAGGAAGCGGGCCGGGATGATCATGTCCGTATCGACATTGGCCAGCGGCAGCGGGGCCGCGATGCCGGTGAGCGTGTTGAAGGGCTGCATGTCAGGCGATCTCCCGCACGTCGGTCAGCTTGCCGGTCACCGCCGCGGCGGCGGCCATGGCCGGGGAAAGCAGGTGGGTGCGGCCGCCGGGGCCCTGGCGGCCTTCGAAATTGCGGTTCGAGGTGCTGGCGCAGCGCTGGCCGGGGGTCAGCTTATCGGGGTTCATACCCAGGCACATGGAGCAGCCCGCCTCGCGCCATTCGAAACCGGCTTCCTTGAGGACGATGTCGAGCCCTTCGTCCTCAGCCTGCTTCTTCACCACGCCCGAGCCGGGGACGACCATGGCGCGCACGCCCTCGGCCACCTTGCGGCCCTTGGCCACGGCGGCGGCGGCGCGGATATCTTCGATGCGGCTATTGGTGCAGGAGCCGATGAAGACGACGTCCACCTTGATGCCGTCGAGCTTCTGGCCGGGCTCGAGGCCCATATAGCTCAGCATCCGCTCCATCTGCTTGCGCTTGGCCTCATCGGCGACGTCGGCCGGGTTCGGCACGGTCGCGGTGATGGGCAGCACGGTTTCGGGGCTGGTGCCCCAGGTGACCTGCGGGACGATCTCGGCCGCGTCGAGCACCACTTCCGTGTCGAAATGCGCGCCCTCGTCGGAGGCGAGCGAGGACCACCAGGCGACAGCCTTGTCCCAGGCATCGCCCTTGGGCGCGAAGGGCTTGCCCTTCACATAGTCGAAGGTGGTCTGGTCGGGGGCGACCATGCCGGCGCGGGCACCGGCCTCGATCGACATGTTGCACAGGGTCATGCGGCCGGCCATGTCCAGCGCGCGGATGGCCTCGCCGGCATATTCGATGACATGGCCGGTGCCGCCGGCGGTGCCGATCTTGCCGATGATGGCCAGCGTGATGTCCTTGGCGGTGACGCCGGGGCCGACCTTGCCGTTGACGGTCACGCGCATGTTCTTGGCGGGCTTCTGCAGCAGCGTCTGCGTCGCCATCACATGCTCGACCTCGGAAGTGCCGATGCCGAAGGCCAGCGCACCGAGGGCGCCATGGGTCGAGGTATGGCTGTCACCGCAGACGATGGTCATGCCCGGCAGGGAGAGGCCCTGCTCCGGCCCGATGACATGGACGATGCCCTGGCGGATATCGTCCAGCGGGATATAGGGCACGCCGAATTCGACGACGTTCTTTTCCAGCGTCGCGATCTGCAGCGCGCTTTCCGGCTCGTTCACGGCCGTCAGGCGGTCGGCGCTGGTCGGCACGTTATGGTCGACGACGCCGATGGTCGCGTCCGGGCGGCGCAGCTTGCGGCCGGCGGTGCGGAGCCCCTCGAAGGCCTGGGGGCTGGTCACTTCGTGGATAAGGTGGCGGTCGATGTAGAGAAGCGCGGTGCCGTCCGGGAGCGTCTCCACCACATGGGCTTCCCAGATCTTGTCGAACAAGGTTCGCGGCTTCACGCCCGACATCGCAATATCTCCACGGACTGAGCAGCGCGCCGGGCATGGCGCGCCATCCTAATTCTGCCCGATGATGGTAGACTGGGCGGCCCAGCCCCGTCGGGCAAGCACCCCGCGCGCAAGGAAGGTATGCGCAGAGAGGCGTTCTGGTTATTTTATTACTCTCATAGGCGCCCGGCGAAAAGCCGCCATGGTGCGGGATCGCCCGAAAATCGGCCCTGAAAACGGGAAAAGCCGAGCCCCCAGAGGGAGCCCGGCTTCCGAATCCCGGCCAGACCGAAGGATCAGGCCTTGTTGACCGTCTTCTCGACGATACGGGCCGACTTACCGGTGCGGCCACGCAGGTAGTAGAGCTTCGCGCGGCGAACCTTACCGCGGCGAACGACGGCGATCTCGGCGATCGACGGGGAATACAGCGGGAACACGCGCTCCACACCCTCGCCGTAGGAGAGCTTGCGGACGGTGAAGTTGCTGTTCAGGCCACGGTTGGAGCGCGCGATGCAGACGCCCTCGTAAGCCTGGGTGCGGGTACGCTCACCCTCGACCACCTTCACCATCACGCGGACGGTGTCGCCGGCGCCGAACTCGGGCACGGCGCGGGAGGAGGCGAGGCGGGCCTTCTGGTCGGCCTCGAACTGCTGCAGCAGGTTCATAGGAAAGGTCCTTTCGAGAAACGGTCTAGACGGGACGGGTGGAGGCCGAGGCCGGGCCACCCTTATTTTCGTTGAAACGGGCCCAGAGATCGGGCCGGCGTTCGCGGGTAATGGCTTCCGACGCGCCGCGCCGCCATTTGGCGACCTCGGCGTGATGGCCGGAGAGCAGCACGGGCGGCACGGCGCGGCCGTTCCACTCGGCGGGGCGCGTATAGTGCGGATATTCGAGCAGGCCGGTGGAGAAACTCTCCTCCTCCCCGCTCTCCACCGCGCCCATCACGCCGGGCAGCAGCCGCACGCAGGCATCGAGCAGGACCAGTGCCGCGGGTTCGCCACCCGAGAGCACATAGTCGCCGATCGAGACCTCGATCATGCCGCGCGATTCGATCACCCGCTGATCCACACCCTCATAGCGGCCGCAGAGCAGGATCACCCCGGGGCCCGCGACCAGGTCGCGCACCAGGGATTGCTGCAGCGGACGGCCGCGCGGCGTCAGGTAGACGAGCGGCCTCTCGGCCCCCTCCGCCTGAGCGGCCGCGCAGGCGGCGTCGATCACGTCCGGCCGCATCACCATGCCGGCGCCACCCCCGAAGGGCGTGTCATCGACGGTGCGGTGCCGGTCATGCGCGAAGCTGCGGATGTCGAGCGTATCGAGCGACCAGCGGCCCTCGCGCAGCGCCCTGCCCGCGAGGGAAAGGCCGAGCGAGCCCGGAAACATCTCCGGGAAGAGGGTGAGAGCGGTGGCCTTCCAGGTCACAGCCCACCCCCTGGCCCGCCGCCGCGCAGGCGGCGCGGCGACTTCGGGCGATCGATCCCCGGGCGGCGGCGCGGCAGGGGCGCCGTGTCCGGCACCTCCCGCGAACCGTCAAGCCCGGCCTCGGCTTCCGCCTCAGGCGGCACTTCCAGTTCTTCCACCAGGGCCAGGATCAGCTTGCCGGCGGCAAGCTCGATCACCGGCACGGCGGCGCGGGTGAAGGGCACGAGACGCTCTGCGCCATCATCGGCACGGATGGTCAGGAAGGGGCCGGCGCCGTAATCGTCCACCGACACCACCTCGCCCACCGCCTCGCCCGTCGCTTCGAAAGCGGCCAGGCCGATCAGGTCGGCAAGGTAGAACTCTTCCTCATCCGGTGCCGGGAGGGCTTCACGCGCGACGTAGAGGCGCGTGCCGGTCAGCTTCTGGGCCGCGTCGCGATCAGACACCCCCTCGATGCGGGCGAGCCCGCCGGGGAGCCATTCGAGCACGAAGCGCTGCTTGCCGCTCTCGTCCGAGAGCGGGCCATAGCCGGCGATCGCCTTCGGATCGGCCGTGAAGGACTGGAGCTTCACCAAGCCCCGGACCCCATGCGGCCGCCCGATCTCGCCAACCAGGATGCGTTCAGCGCCCATGCGCGTGTCGTTTCGCGTCTATCGGCCCGAAGATCAGCCGGCGGCCGCGGCGGCGCGCTCGGCCGACTTCTTCTTCATGGCCGACTGCTTGGGCTGCTCGCGGATCTCCGGCATCGGGGCGAGGCTCGCCTTGCCGAGGAACTTGGCGACGCGGTCGGTCGCGATGGCGCCCTGGCTCAGCCAGTGCTTGATGCGCTCATCGACCAGGCGCACGCGCTCGGCATGGTCGGAGGGCAGCATCGGGTTGTAGCTGCCGACCTTCTCGATGAAGCGGCCGTCGCGCGGCGAGCGGCTGTCGGCCACCACGATGTGGTAGTAAGGGCGCTTCTTGGCACCGGCGCGGGCGAGGCGGATCTTGAGGCCCATGAGGCTTCCTTTCGCGGTAATTCGGTAGTTGTCAGAAGGGTTTACGGCCACCGAGGCCGGGGATGAGGTTCGAGAGCCCTCCCCGCATCAACCCCTTCTGGCCGAGCTTGTTCATCCGCTTCATCATCGCGGACATATCGTCGAACTGCTTGAGCAGCCGATTGACGTCGTTCACCTGCACCCCGGCGCCCGCGGCGATACGGCGCTTGCGCGACGCCTTCAGGATCTCGGGGTGGCGGCGCTCCTTCGGCGTCATGGACGAGATGATCGCCGCCTGACGCTTGAGGATGGCATTGTCGATATTGGCGTTCTCGAGCTGGGCCTTCATCTTGCCCACGCCCGGCAGCATGCCGAGGATGCCCGAGAGCGAGCCCATCTTGCCGATCTGCTTCAACTGCGAGGCATAGTCCTCGAGGTCGAAGGTGCCCTTCTGCATCTTGGCAGCGAGCTTCTCGGCCTCTTCCTTGTCGATCGTCTCGGCGGCCTTCTCGACCAGCGAGACGATGTCGCCCATGCCGAGGATGCGGCCGGCGATGCGCTCGGGATGGAAATCCTCCAGCGCATCTAGCTTCTCGCCCGCGCCCAGCAGCTTGATCGGCGCGCCGGTGACGGCACGCATGGAAAGGGCCGCACCGCCGCGCGCATCGCCATCGACGCGCGTCATGACGATGCCGGTGACGCCGACCTTCTCGTTGAAGATCCGCGCGGTATTCACCGCGTCCTGGCCGGTCATGGCATCCACGACCAGCAGCGTCTCATGCGGCTTGGCGAATTGCTTGACCTCGGCCACCTCGGCCATCAGCGCCTCGTCGATCGAGAGGCGGCCGGCGGTGTCGAGGATCACGACGTCATAAAGCTCACCGCGCGCGACCTGCATGGCGCGCTGGGCGATCTGGAGCGGGGTCTGGCCCTGGATGATGGGTAGGCTGCCGACGCCGGTCTGCTTCGCCAGCGTCTCCAGCTGAAGCTGGGCGGCGGGGCGATGCACGTCGAGGCTGGCGAGAAGAACCTTCTTCTTCTCGCGATTCTTCAGGCGAAGGGCGATCTTGCCCGAGCTGGTCGTCTTGCCCGAGCCCTGGAGGCCGACCATCAGGATGGCGACGGGGGCCGGGGCGTTCAGATCGACGCCGCGCTTGCCATCGTCATTCGCGCCGCCGCCGAGCGCCTCGACGAGGCAGTCGTTGACGATCTTGATGACCTGCTGCGCGGGGGAGACCGAGCGGATCACCTCCTGCCCGACCGCGCGCTCCTTCACCTTGGCGGTGAGGTCCTTGACCACCGGCAGGGCGACGTCGGCCTCCAGCAGCGCGACGCGGACTTCGCGCAGCGCCTCGGCGACGTCGGCCTCGCCCAGCGCACCCTTGCGGCGCAGCCGGTCGAACACCCCATTCAGCCGATTGGAAAGGCCTTCGAACATTTTTCCGCCAGATTGCCTGGCGCTCGATGACGTCAGGCGGGTTGAATCTCGGTTGGGAACCGCCCAAGACAAAACGCGCCGCTGCGCGAGTCTTCGCGGAGCGACGGGGCCGGTGCGCCGAGGCATGCCGACCGAATGTCCTGGGAGAATCCCGGGTGGCGGCTTACTACGCGCTCGGGGCGATGGGGTCAACCGAAAGCGCCGCTTACCGCCATACTGCTGCCATGCGTCACGAGCAGAAACACGATCGACACTAGCCGGGCAACCGCCGCGGCTCTATCTGCTTGTAACGCATGTCTTCTCGTCCCGGGTGGTTTCCCTTGACCAGATCCTTGTCTCTTCTCGTGACCCTGCCCGTGCTCGCCCTCGCGGCCTGCGGGCAGAGTTACTCGCCCGATACCTATGCCACCCGCGCGGTGCAGCAGGCCAATAAGGCGGAGCGCGGCGTCGTGGTCGGCGTGCGGCCGGTCGATATCCAGGCCGATGGCAGCACGGGCGCCGCGGCGGGTGCCGCGGCCGGTGCGGCCGCGGGCTCGCAGGTAGGCCAGGGCGGATTGGCCAATACCTTCAGCGCCATCGGCGGCGGCGTGCTGGGCGGGCTGCTCGGCCAGGCGACCGAACGGGCGGCGGGCGATACGACGGGCTTCGAATACATCGTCCGCAAGGACAACAAGGACCACGACCTCGTCTCGGTCGTGCAGAAGGACGAGAAGCCGCTGGGCATCGGCCAGCGGGTCCTGGTGATCTCGGGCAATCAGGCGCGCATCGTGCCGGATTACACGACCGATCCGCCGGAAGACCCGGCCACGGCCCAGGCGAGCAACAACCGCCCCGCGACGCCCGTGCCCTCGACGCCCCCGGCCGGCTCGGCGCCCGCTGGCGCGACCCCGGCGACGGGTTCGAGCCCGCCGGCGGCGTCAGGGACGGAGCCCAGTGGCAGTGCGGCCCCCGCCCAGGCGGCACCGACGGGGACGGACCTCCCTCCCCCGGCCACGCCTGCGACGCCCGCGCCCAGTGGGGAGGCACCGGCGGGCCAGCCCTCGGCTGAACCAGCCCCGGCTGAACAGCCGCCCGCCCAAGCCGCGCCGCAGCCCTCATCGGCGACCTCGCCGCTCGGCCGGGTCGTGCCGCAGCTTTCGCTTTAGGTACGGCCGTCCGGGGCCGGTCAGCGGCGGTGGACGGAATCCATCGCGGTGAACTCATTCGCGAGGCTGCGCGTCGCGGCCGCGGTGATCGGCATGGCCGGCAGAGCATTGAGCATCGCCAGGCTGCGCGCCGGGTCGCTGAACGGCCCCTGGGCCAGCATCTGGCGGGCGCCGGGCGCGTCGCCCGCGCGCAGGGCCGAGGCGGCGGCATGCAGGCTCTGGATCACCTCCTGCGGCGCGGCGGTGGGCGCGATGCCGTAGATGCTCCGCGCCTCGGCCCGGGCATCGTTCAGCCCGCTCATCGAGACGGGGTTCACCGCATAGGAGCGCGGATCGCCCGGCAGCGCGGTCGCAAGATATTCGAGCTTCACGAGGGTGTCGGCGACGGCGGCCGGATTGCCCGCGACGCTCGAGGGCGTGCCGAAAGTATAGGCAAGGGAATAGACCGAGCCGCGAATGGGGTCGGCGGCGCTATCCCGGAGATCGGCGGGAAGCGTCGCGCTCTGGGGCGCCGGGAGCGGCCCGCAGGAGACAAGGGTGATCGCGGCGGCGGCGGCGAGGACGAGGGCGTGTGAGCGCATGGAGTCGCCTTGTGACCAGCAGTGTTACGACCTGCTGATAATGGCCCCTGCCGCCGGGGCAGCAAGGGCGCCTAGGCGAATGTAAGCCCGATGTCAGCCGGCGTTAGCCGGCTGCCGCGAGCGGCGCAGTGCCGCGTTTCGCGCGCCAGTCGCGCAGGCGGCCGAGCGCCTCTTCCAGCACCGCCTCGCGCTTGCAGAAGGCGAAGCGGGCGAAATGGCTCGGGGCATCCTTGCCGTCATAGAAGACGGAGACGGGAATGGCCGTGACCTTCGCCTCTTCCGTGATCATGCGGCAGAAGGCGATGTCGTCGCCCTTGAAGCCGAGCGGGGCGAAATCGGCGGTGATGAAATAGGAGCCCTGGGTCGGCAGGACGCCGAAGCCGAGATCGGACAGGCCCTTGGCCAGCAGGTCGCGCCGCGCCTGAAGCTCGCTGGAGAGGCCGTTGAAATAGGCATCGTCCTTGGCGAGACCCACCGCCACGCCGCGCTGCAGATTGGGCGCCGTGGTGAAGGTGAGGAGCTGATGCGCCTTGGCGACATTCGGCGCCAGCGAGCGGTCGGCGGTGATATAGCCCACCTTCCAGCCGGTGAGGCTGAAGGTCTTGCCCGCCGAGCCGATGCGCATGCAGCGCTCGCGCATGCCCGGCAGGGTCATGAGCGGGATGTGCTTCCAGCCGTCGAAGGTCAGGTGCTCATAGACCTCGTCGCAGATGGCGTAGCAGTCGTGCCGCTGGACCAGGTCGGCGATGAAGGCCAGCTCGGCGGCGGTGAAGACCTTGCCGGCCGGGTTCATCGGCGTGTTGAGCAGGATGGCCTTGGTCTTGGGGCCGAAGGCGGCGGCCAGCTCGGCGCGGGGCAGCTCCCACTTGGGCGGCTGCAGGCGGACGAGCTTGGGGATGGCGCCCAGCATGCGCACCACGGGCAGATAGGTGTCGTAGAGCGGCTCGAGCAAGACGCATTCGTCGCCCGGGTTCAGCACGGCCATCAGGCTCGCGATGAGGGCTTCCGTGGCGCCCGAGGTGACGACAACTTCGGAGGCCGGGTCGATCTCAAGGCCGTAGAAGCGATGGTTGGCGCGGGCGACGGCCTCCCGCAGCTCCGGCAGGCCGGTGAGCGGCGGATACTGGTTACGGCCGTCCATCAGCGCATCGGCGGCGGCCTGGATCACGTCAGCCGGCCCTTCGTAATCGGGGAAGCCCTGGCCAAGATTGATCGCCCCGTGCTGCACCGCCAATGCCGACATGACGGTGAAGATGGTGGTGCCGGTGGCGGAAAGCAGGGCGTTCTGAGGCTGCACTTACGGTGCCCCCTTGTTCGGATAGGAAGGAATCGGCCGCTTCATGGCCCGCGTCGTTCCCCACGAAGACCCTCGGAACGGCTGACTTGGCCGCCGCCCAGGCCGTGGCGGGACCGTTATCATGGCGCTGCGCCCCCGCCTGCGCAATGCCCAGCGATGGAACGAGGATCGGGATGCCGCACGGGGAGGCATATTGCCGCAAATTGTGGCGGCGTGACTCCTTATAACGCCGAATTTCGGCCGAGGATGCCATTGCGGCCATGGCTTACAGCGTGCAAAAAACCGGGCGGCGCAAGCGCGCCCGCCAGGGAGCCAGTTCGGGCTTTCCGACGCGGGAGGAAGAAAAGCGGCAACGGATGCGGTGAATGACCACCGCCTGCCAGCCGGGACGGAGCCGATGAAGAAGATCGAGGCCATCATCAAGCCCTTCAAGCTCGACGAGGTGAAGGATGCGCTGCACGAGATCGGGCTCCAGGGCCTGACCGTCGTGGAAGCCAAGGGATTCGGCCGTCAGAAGGGCCATACGGAGCTGTATCGCGGCGCCGAATACGTCGTTGATTTTCTGCCGAAAGTGAAGATCGAGGTCGTCTGCTCGGATGACATGGCCGACCGGGCCATCGAGGCGATCACCGCCGCGGCCCGCACCGGGCGCATCGGCGACGGCAAGATCTTCGTCTCCGACATTGCCGAGGTCATCCGCATCCGCACCGGCGAACGGGGCCCGGACGCGGTTTGACCGTAAGAATTCCGGCTTGGCGCGATTCTTGCGCGCCAGGCTGGCCATAGGCGCCGTTCTGGCGCCGTGACCGGGCGGGAGAGGTCTCCCGCCGGACAAGTCTAGTCTGACCATCAGGGGAACAGGACCACACACGATGGCGAAGAAGCCCGCAGCAGCCGCGAACGCCGCGGTCTCCAAGGTCATGGAAATGATCAAGGAGCACAGCGTCGAGTACGTGGACCTCCGTTTCACCGACCCCAAGGGCAAGTGGCAGCACACCGCCCAGCACGTCTCGACCATCGATGAGGACGTGTTCACGGACGGCTTCATGTTCGACGGTTCCTCGATCGCTGGCTGGAAGGCCATCAACGAGTCCGACATGATCCTGATGCCGGACCCCGAGACGGCCTGCATGGACCCGTTCTCGGCCAAGCCGCAGATGATCCTGATCTGCGACATCATCGAGCCCTCGACCGGCCAGCTCTACAACCGTGACCCGCGCGGCACGGCGAAGAAGGCCGAGGCCTATCTGAAGGCCACCGGCCTGGGCGACACCGCCTTCTTCGGCCCTGAAGCCGAGTTCTTCGTGTTCGACAACGTGAAGTTCGGCACGGGCGGCAACTACGGCATCTATCAGCTCGACAGCATCGAAGGCCCCGGCGCGTCCCTCAAGGACTTCCCGGAAGGCAACATGGGCCATCGCCCGGGCGTCAAGGGCGGCTACTTCCCGGTTGCCCCGATCGACAGCGAAGTCGATCTGCGCGCCGAGATGCTCTCGACCATGATCGAGATGGGCGTGCCCGGCGAGAAGCACCACCACGAGGTGGCGCAGTCGCAGCATGAACTCGGCACCAAGTTCGGCCCGCTGGTCCAGCAGGCTGACTACATGCAGATCTACAAGTACGTGATCCACAACGTCGCCCACAGCTACGGCAAGACCGCGACGTTCATGCCGAAGCCGATCTACGGCGACAACGGCTCGGGCATGCACGTGCACCAGTCGATCTGGAAGGCCGGCAAGCCGGTGTTCGCGGGCAACAGCTACGCTGACCTGTCCGAGACGGCGCTCTACTACATCGGCGGCATCATCAAGCACGCGAAGGCCCTCAACGCCTTCACGAACCCGTCGACCAACTCCTACAAGCGCCTGATCCCGGGCTTCGAGGCCCCCGTGCTGCTGGCCTACTCGGCCCGCAACCGCTCGGCCTCCTGCCGCATCCCCTACGCGACGAGCCCGAAGGCCAAGCGCGTCGAGGTTCGCTTCCCGGATCCGACCGCGAACCCCTACCTCGCCTTCGCCGCCATGCTGATGGCCGGCCTGGACGGCATCAAGAACAAGATCCACCCGGGCGAAGCCATGGACAAGGATCTGTACGACCTGCCGCCGGAGGAGCTGAAGGGCATCCCGACGGTTTGCGGTTCGCTCCGCGAGGCCTTGGAGTCCCTGGCTGCCGACCACGAGTTCCTCATGGCCGGCGACGTCTTCTCGAAGGACCAGATCGAGTCCTACATCGAGCTGAAGTGGCAGGACGTGTACAAGTTCGAGCACACGCCGCACCCGGTCGAGTTCGAGATGTACTACTCCTGCTGATCGCTCCCGCGATTGGCCCTGCCTCCCGCTTCGGCAAGAGGCAGAAAAGGAACCCCGCCGAAAGGCGGGGTTTTCTTTTGCCCGCAGGGTGGCGTGCGGACACGAAAAAGGCCGGCCCTTTCGGACCGGCCTTCGTCTCATCGGTTGCCTGGGGGCCGATTACTCGGCGAGCAGGCGGCGCTCGGCGATCTGCGTCTTCATGCTCTTCTGGAGCTTCTCGAAGGCGCGGACCTCGATCTGGCGGACGCGCTCGCGGCTGATATTGTACTGCTGCGAGAGCTCCTCGAGCGTGGTCGGCTCGTCCTTCAGGCGCCGCTCGATCAGGATATGGCGTTCCCGTTCGTTCAGCGTCTTCAGGGCGTCGTTGAGCGCCATGCGGCGGTTGGACATGTCCTGCCGCTCGGCGATCTCCACCTCCTGGCTGTCGCTCTCATCCACCAGCCAATCCTGCCACTCGCCCTCGCTATCGGCGCGGACGGGGGCATTCAGGCTGTTGTCGGGGCTCGACAGGCGGCGGTTCATCGACACCACGTCCTGCTCGGGCACCTGGAGCACGCGCGCGATCTTCTCGACCTGCTCGGGCTGAAGGTCACCTTCCTCCAACGCGGCCATCTGCCCCTTCAACCGACGAAGATTGAAGAAGAGCTTTTTTTGAGCCGCGGTCGTACCCATCTTAACGAGGGACCACGAATGGAGGATGTACTCCTGGATGGCAGCACGGATCCACCACATGGCGTAGGTGGCCAGGCGGAAGCCACGGTCCGGATCGAACCGCTTCACCGCCTGCATCATGCCGACATTACCTTCGGAGATCAGCTCGCCGACCGGCAAGCCGTAGCCGCGGTAGCCCATGGCGATCTTGGCGACGAGACGGAGATGGCTCGTCACCAGCTTATGCGCCGCCTGCTGATCCTCAGTCTGCTGCCAGCGCTTGGCGAGGGCATATTCCTCCTCGGGCGCGAGCATCGGGAACTTACGGATCTCCTGCAGATAGCGGGAGAGATTGCCCTCCGGGGCCATGGGGATAGAAAGACTGGAAGCCATGAGAACACCTGCCTCCTTGTCCACCCTCGCCTCCCCGTGACGGCGGAGGCTTGAGTGGGATGTGGGTTTCGGCCGCGGCCAGGCCCGGGGCGGGTCGCTGAGTCCGGGTCACGTCGGACTCTCTAACGTGCGACCAGCCTTGGAGTGGCACCCGGCAACGCCGATTTGTGCGGAAACTAACCCAATGCCGCACATTTGGCAAGTAATTCCGACTGAAACAGTCGGGTTACTGGGTGCAACCTTCGAGCAACGAAAGCAAGGCCTTGAAGTCGGCCGGCGGTTCGGTGGCGAAGGAGAGGTTCTCCCCCGTCACCGGATGGCGGAAAGCCAGGCTCCGGGCGTGCAAGGCCTGCCTCGGGAAGGAGAGCAGCGCCTCCCTCGCCTCGGCCGGCAGTGCCTTCGCACCGGCTGGCGTACGACGGAGATATACCGGGTCACCCACTAAGGGATTGTTGATCTGTGCCATATGGACACGAATTTGGTGCGTCCGGCCCGTCGCGAGCTTGCAGCGGATCAACGCGCAAGCCTGGTCCCAGGTTTTCGTAGTCCAGTAATGCGTCAGCGCCTGTTTGCCGTTGCGATGGACCACGGCCATACGCTTGCGGTCGGTCGGGTGGCGGCCGATGGGGGCGTCCACCTCGCCCTGGAGCGGGTTGGGCACGCCCCAGCAGAGGGCCATGTATTCGCGATCGAGATCGCGCGTGGCAAAGGCGACGGAGAGGGCCTGATGCGCCTGGTCGGTTTTGGCGACGACCATGACGCCGGAGGTGTCCTTGTCGAGCCGGTGGACGATGCCGGGGCGCTTCTCGCCGCCGATTCCGGTCAGGTCATCCCCGGCATGGGACAGGAGCGCGTTGACCAGCGTGCCGTCGAGATTGCCCGGCGCGGGATGGACCACCAGCCCCGCCGGCTTGTCGAGCACGATGAGGTGCTTGTCCTCGAAGAGGATGGTCAGCGGGATGTCCTGCGCCACCGGCGTCGCCGATTCCGGCGGCGGGATGGTGAGCGTGTAGGTCGCGCCCTCCCGAATGGGCTCGGAGGGGTTGGTGAGCGGCTTTCCGTCGCGGAAGGCCTGCCCTTCCTCCATCAATGCCTTGACGCGAGAGCGGGAGATCGAGCCTATCGCCCCGGCCAGGAAACGGTCGGCGCGGTTGCCCGCATCGGCCGCGCTGGCGGTCAATGTGATGGTCTCGGCGGAGGATTCGGTGCGAGCGCTCAAGATACTCGTGGTGGTGATGGGGGTCATGATCGTGCTGGCCAGCGTGGCGCTGGTCTATGCGATCGTCCAGCGCCTGGGCCGCGCGGCAGAGGTGCTGCCGGCGACTGACCTCGCCCTGCACCAGCCGCCCGGGACGCGAATCAGCGGAATCGCGGGGGTCGAGGATCGGCTGGCCGTCTGGGTCGAGCGGCCGGACGGGGCGCGTTTGCTGATGGTGGAGCCGAAATCGGGTAAGATTCTCAGCGAAATCCGGCTGGGCGACTAGGCGCGAGCCAGGCTGGGAGGCTGGGCTGCGTGCCATGCGTGTTACGCATGCGGAAATAGGCCAGAAAGCCGCTTGATCCCGTGACGCACCCCCTATAGAAGCCCCTTCACCGGCCGATGTCCCATTCGTCTAGAGGCCTAGGACACCGCCCTCTCACGGCGGCAACAGGGGTTCGAATCCCCTATGGGACGCCAACCGGCCTTCGGGCCGCGGCGGTTTAATCCAAAGAGAATTTGGCTTGGCAGGCACTCTCTAGAGAGTGCCTTTTGCCGTTTTGGCGCCCGATCGGGGCGCTCGCGTCAGGCTCAATTCGCCGTGTCGACGTCGTATCCCGCGGCGATTTCGTCATCCTCGTCATGGGGATCGGCCGAGATCTCGGCGTCGATCTTCGACCAGGCATCGCGTAGCAGGGCCGTGGCCTCGTCATGGCCTTCCGATTCCGTCGCCTCGGCGGCATCGGAGAAGAGGAACATCATCTGAGGAACGCTGACGAGCTCCTGATCTACCAAGCTTTTCGTAAGGGCCTTCATCAAGGCGAAAGCCGCCAATCCCGCTTGGCTATCTGGCATCGTCATCTCCGTGTTTCCTCGCCGCCGCATGCTGCCCCGCCTGCGATGAGGGGGCAATTACGCCCAACTTAACCCATGTCCGCCATCCATACCGCAGGCCATGGCGGTGACGGGTGCCTGTTGCCCTTCGTTGCTCTTCGCGGCGACGGCGGCGGATTAGGGAGAGGCATGCGCCTTCTCGTCCTTCGCCTCGCGGCGGCTCCGGTTGCTGCCATGCTCGCCGGCTGTGCCGCGCCCTCGCCGCCGCCCGATACGCCCCATGCGCGGCTCGCCGCGAGCTGGGCGGTGTTCCAGGCCTTTCCCGAGGCGGGAATCGAGAGCCAATGCGCCGCGCGGCTCAGGGCCTTCGCGACCACGGCGCAGCAGGTGAAGGATATCCAGCGCAGCGGACGGCCGCTCGACCCGGTCAGCGGCGATGTGTTGGAGAGCGACACCCGCCAGGCCGCGAGCGCCTGCGAGGGCGATGTGCGGCGGCTCTGCGCGGCGGCGGTGACGCCCGAGAGCCTTGCGGCCTGCGGTGCCTATCGGCGTCTGCCGCCGCAGCGGCGCCAGTTCACATCCGGTTAAGAGCCTGCGCTACGTCGGTGCCGAGGCGCCGGGCCAGGGGGTGCTGTCGAGAGCGAGGCCGCGCCGCCACCTCCCCGCCGCCCTGCCCGCTAGTCGCCGGTCAGGTCGGTGAGGCGGGTGGTGAAATCGGCTTCGAGTCCCGCCGGGGCATAGCGGATTTCGGCGCCGCCGCGGCCGGCGAGGCCCATCTCGATCAGCATGGTGCCGAAGCTGCGGCGCGAGGGCGGCGCCACGCAGGGGCCGCCGGTTTCGCGCCACTGGAGGCGGAGTTGCCCCTCCCCTTCCCGCTCCTCGAGCAGCCAGCGGATCTCCACCTGCCCGGCCGGGCCGGAGAGGGAGCCGTATTTGAGCGCATTGGTCGCCAATTCGTGCATCAGCATCGAGATGAGCAATACGCTCTGCGAGTTCAGATGCAGCGCCGGGCCGTCGATCCGGGTGCGCTCGGCCTGGCCGAGGGCACCGAGGGCCTTGCGCGCCACATTGGCGATGTCGCTCGGGGCCCAGTTGTTCTTGAGCAGCACCTCATGCGCGCCGCTGAGGGCGCGGACGCGGCTGAGGAAGGCTTCCACGGCCTCCTCCGGCTCCACATCCACCAGCGTCTGATGCGCCAGGGCCTGGACGGTGGCGAGAGAGTTCTTCAGCCGGTGGCTCAATTCGCGATTGAGCATCTGCTGCGCCTGGCGGAGGCGCAGTTCCTCGAGGGCGGAGAAGGTGCGGTCGGCCATGCCGCGCGCCAGTTCCACCTCGCCTTCGGACCATTGCCGGCGCGTGCCGTCATACACGAAGAGCACCGCCTTCAACTCGCCCTGGCTCATCATCGGCACGGCGATCTGCGCCTGGGTGTCGAATCCAGCGAAACTGGCCTGCTCCTCAGGCGCGATCTTCTCCTCAAGCACGTCGTTCATGACCACGAGCTCGCCGAGGCGAAGGCGGTGCATCGTCTCGGGGAAGCTGCTCGAGTGGATGAGGGAGGCGATGGGCTCGCGCTCGGGCGTGGGCGCCACCCAGTCGAACTGGATCGAGACGGTGCCGCGCCCCTCGTCGATCTCCGCGAAGCCGGCGCGGGTGGCGTTGAGCGTCTCGCCCAGGATGCAGGAGGCGGAGCGGAGGATTTCCTCCTTCGTCCGGGCCTCGCGCATCAGATCCCCGAGCGAGACCAGAGCCGAGAGGCGGAGGGTGCCGAGCTTGGTCTCGGTGATGTCCTGCACGGCGCCGAACATGGTGACGGGGCGGCCGCTAGCATCGCGCACCAGTTCCGAGCGGCGGCTGACCCAGCGGAGCGCGCCGTCATTCTGGCGGCGGATGCGGTATTCGACGTGCAGCGCCGCCGTGCCGTCGGAGCGGGTCGCGGGGGTGGAGCGGATGCCGCGATCGGCTTCGAGAACGATCTGCTCGAAGATCGTCGCCGTGGAGGTGTGTGTCACCGGCACGCCGAAGATGCGGCAGAACTCCGGGGAGACGACCATTTCCCCGGTCGCGATATCCAATTCGAAGATGCCGATCCGCCCGGCCTGCTGTGCCAGAACGGAGCGGGCCTCGCTCGCCCGGGCCTCGGCCTCGGCCGCCTCGCTGCTCAACGCGCGGGAGAGGAAGCGCGCGCCGACATTCCGGGCGGCCATCACATTGCGGTTGCGCTCCAGCACCAGGGCGCGCATCTCCATCAGCGAGACGACCTGGCGCGAGAGGGTGGAGAGCGCCTGGGCCTGGAGCGCCGTGAGCCCCTCGGGCCGGGGGACGGTGTCGATCACGCAGAGCGAGCCGAGGGGCACGCCACCGGGGGTGATCAGCGGCGCGCCGGCATAAAAGCGGATGGCGGGCGGCTCGTTGACGAGCGGATTGGCCGCGGTCCGTTCATCCTGCTTCAGGTCCGGGATGGTGAGGATATCGGTGCCGCGGATGGCATAGGCGCAGACCGCCTGGGCGATGGGCGTCTCGCAGGCTTCCATGCCGACACGCGCCTTGAACCATTGCCGCTCCTGGTCCAGCAGGCTCACCAGAGCGATGGGCGTGCCGCAAATGGCGGAAGCGAGCGATACGACATCGTCGAACGCCGGCTCGGGCGGCGTGTCGAGAATGCCATATTCATGGAGCGCAGCCAGCCGATCGGCTTCGGACGCAGCGGAGGTCGGAATGGTGGTTGGGCTCACTAGGTTAAGCTAGCGGTGCAGGCCAGCAATTCAATGGTTGGATCTCGCGCGTAACGCAGGGATTCCCTGGCATGCTGCATCCCTTGGCATCACATTAACGCATGCCCATCCATCAGGAGACCGCTTCTTGACCCTGCAGGGGAACGCCACCGCCACAGCCCTATCGCGCCTCGGCTCATTGCGGCTGATGCTGCCCTATCTGCGCGCGCATGCCTGGCGGGTGGTGATCGCCTGCGCGGCGCTGCTCTGCGCTTCGAGCCTGCTGCTCGCGCTGGGCCAGGGCGTGCGCTACCTGATCGACCATGGTTTCTCGGCCGGCGGCGATGCGAGGCGGCTGAACGAGGCGGCGCTGGTGATGGCGGCCCTCATCGCGGGGCTGGGGCTGGCGACGGCCTCGCGCTTCTATTTCGTCTCCTGGCTGGGCGAGCGGGTGGCGGCCGATCTGCGGCGGGATCTCTTCTCGCGCATCCTCAGCCTCTCCCCCGCCTTTTTCGAAACGGCGCGGACAGGCGACATCCTCTCGCGGCTGACGGCCGATATCGCGGTGATGCAGACGCTGGTGGGCACGGCGATCTCGCAGGGGCTGCGCAGCGTGCTGACCACCATCGGCGCCTTCGCCATGCTGCTGGCGACGAGCCCCAAGCTCGCGGGCCTCACCGCCATCGTGCTGCCCTTCGTCGTCGTGCCGCTGATCCTCGGCGGGCGGCGGGAGCGGCGGCTGTCGCGCGCGGCGCAGGAGCGCATCGCCGATCTCGGCGCCTATGCGGAGGAGACGCTGAACGGGCTCCGCACGGTCCAGGCCTTCACCCATGAACCGCGCGACAGGGCGCGCTTCGCCCAGCGGGTGGAGGAAGCGGCGCAGGCGGCGCTGACCCGCATCGGCAGCCGGGCGATCCTGATCCTCGCCATCATCATGATGGGTTTCGGCGCGGTGACCTTCAGCCTCTGGGTCGGCGGGCATGACGTGATCAAGGGGCGGATGACGGCGGGCGAGCTTTCGGCCTTCGTGATCTATGCCGTGGTGCTGGCCACCTCGGGGGCGACGATCAGCGAGCTATGGGGCGAGTTCCAGCGCGCGGCGGGCGCGGCGGAGCGGATCACGGAACTGCTCGGGGCCCAGGCGGATATCACCGCGCCCGCGCAGCCGGCGGCCCTGCCCTCTCCGCTGACGGGGCGGATCGTCTTCGAGGGCGTGCGCTTCACCTATCCGTCGCGGCCGGGGCAGCCGGCGCTCGATGGGGTGGATCTCGCGATCGAGCCTGGGGAGACGGTGGCGCTGGTCGGCCCCTCGGGCGGCGGGAAGAGCACGATGCTGCAACTCCTCCTGCGCTTTTATGACCCGCAGGAGGGGCGGATCACTCTCGATGGCGTGGATATCCGGACGCTGGACCCGGCCGTGCTGCGCGGGGCGCTGGGCCTGGTGCCGCAGGACCCGGTGATTTTCAGCGCCGATGCCTGGGAGAATATCGGCTATGGCCGCCCGGAGGCGAGCCGGGAGGACATGCGGGCGGCGGCCGAAGCGGCGGCGGCGGCGGATTTCCTCGACGAATTGCCGGCGGGCTTCGACACCTTCCTCGGCGCGAAGGGCGTGATGCTCTCGGGCGGGCAGCGGCAGCGCGTGGCCATTGCCCGCGCCATTCTGCGCGACCCGCGCGTGCTGCTGCTGGATGAGGCGACGAGCGCGCTGGATGCGGAATCGGAGCAGGCGGTGCAGCGGGCCCTGGCGCAATTGGCGCGGGGGCGGACGACGCTGGTGGTCGCCCATCGCCTCGCAACCATCAGGCGCGCGAACCGCATCGTGGTGATGGAACGTGGGCGGATCGCGGCCATCGGCTCGCATGACGCCCTGGTGGCGGAGGGCGGCCTCTATTCCCGCCTGGCCGCGCTGCAATTCGGGACGGAGGGGGTAGAGTAACCCCCTCCTTCTTCAGCCGACGTGGCCGAGTTGCTGGGAAATGGCCTGCGCGGCCTTCAGGCAATGCTGGCGGACGTCCTTCAACCGCTCCTCCGTCAGCCGCGCGGTCGGGCCCGTGATGCAGAAGGAGCCGATGACATGGCCCCGCGCATCTCGGATGGCGGCGGCGGCGCCGGCGATGCCGAGTTGCCACTCGTCCCGCGATTGCGAGCTGCCATGGGCGCGGATGCGGGCCAGTTCCTCGCGCAACTGCTCCTTGCTCTGCACGCCGAAGGGCGTTCGCGGGGCGAAATGCGCGATGGCGCCCTCGATGAAGCTCTCGGGCTGGAAGGCCAGCAGCACGCGGCCGAAGGCGGAATTCGTGATGGGGAGCCGGGTGCCGAGCGGCGAGAAGATCTGCAGCGGGTGCAGGGAATCGACCTTGTCGATGACCAGCACGTCCGGCCCCTCGATCACGCCGAGCATGGCCGTCTCGCCCGTTTCCAGCGCGGCGCTTTCTAGGAAGGGATGGGCGATCTTGGGCAGGCTGAGGCCGCGGACGACGCCAATGCCCATTTCCCACAGCTTCACCGAGAGGCCGTAGCGGCCGCTATCCTCCTCCTGCTGGGCATAGCCCTGGCGGACCAGCGTATCGAGCAGGCGGTGCACGGTACTCTTGTTGATGTCCAGCTCGCGGCCGAGCTGGCTCACGCCGACGGGCTTACCGGCGCGGGACATGGCTTCGATGAGTTGCAGTGCCTTTTCGACAGTCGCGGACATAGGCGTCAGGCCTGAAGAGACTGAGCGGGGGCCATGGGGCGGTCCTCGGTGTCGTGATGCATTGATGTTCCAACTATAGGCACGGCGTTGCAAATAAAATGGGATGGCGTCATGGTGCAATCAGCCGCCACTGACAAGGCCGACGATGCCGCTCGACCCCCAGGGCCTCATGGCCCTCAAAATCCCCGCACGCAATGTGGTTTATGCCGAGCGGGACAGCCTTCTCTATGCCCTCTGCGCCTCCATGGGCGCCGATGGGGATGAGGCGGACCTGCCCTTCGTCTGGGAGAGGGGGCAGCGCGTGCTGCCGAGCATGGCGACCATGCTCTCCTTCGACGACAGCTGGCTCGAAGCCGGGCGGATCGAGCTGAAATACGTGGTGCATGGCGCGCTCGACCTCAGGTTTTTCGCCCCCCTCGCCCCTGGTGGCGAGGCGCTGGCCGAAACCGCCATCACTGGCCTCGACGATAAGGGCGAAGGGCGCGGCGGGCTGGTCTTCACCGATACCGTGCTGACGCAGGGCGGTGTGAAACGGGCGAGTGTGCTCTCGACAATGTTTGTGCGCGGCGCGGGCGGTTTCGGCGGCCCGCTCGGCCAGCAGGCCGAGGTTGCGCGCGTGCCGAAGACGGCGCCGGACGCGGAATCGCGCGTGCCGACCTTCGTGAACCAGGCGCTGTTCTTCCGCCTGCTGGGCGACCGCAACCCGCTGCATGTGGACCCGGCGCTGGCGAAGCAGGTGGGGTTCGAGCGGCCGATCCTGCACGGCGCCTGCACCTTTTCCATTGCCTGCGCCGAGGTGGTGCGGCGGTTCTGCGGGCGCGATCCGGACAGGCTCTCGCGCTTCGCGGCGCGTTTCGCCGGGCCGCTCTATCCGGGGGAGACGCTGGCCTTCCGCTTCTGGCAGGTGGAGGGCGGCGTGGCCTTCCAGGCTTTCGCCGCCGAGCGCGAGGCCATCGTGCTCGACAACGGCTTCGCGGGGCTGGCCTAGGCCATGACCGAGCAGGCGCCGATCCTCTTCACGCATTGGGGGGCCTATCGCGCCACGCTGCGCGACGGGCGATTGGCGGCGCTCGAAGGGTTGGAGGGGGATAAGGACCCCTCGCCCATCGGCCAATCCATCCCGGGCGCGCTGGTGGACCGGCTGCGCATCACCCAGCCGATGGTGCGGCAGGGCTGGCTGGAGCGGCGGGACCGTGCGGGGCGCGGCGAAGAGGCTTTCGTGCCCGTCTCCTGGGAGATGGCAACGGCGCTCGTCGCGGGCGAGCTGAAGCGCGTGCGCGAGGCGCATGGGAGTGGGGCGATTTTCGGCGGCTCCTATGGCTGGGCCAGTGCCGGGCGCTTCCATCATGCGCAGAGCCAGTTGCATCGCTTCCTGAATACCGTGGGCGGCTATGTGGCCTCGGTGAATACGCATAGCTACGCGGCGGCCGAGGTGCTGCTGCCGCGGATCATCGGCAGCCAGGACGGGCTGGTGGCGAAGCATACGCCCTGGCCGATCCTGGAGAAGCACACGAAGCTGATGGTGGCCTTCGGCGGGATGCCGCTGAAGAATACGCAGGTTTCGGCGGGCGGCGTCGGGCAGCACAATATCGCGGAGAACCTGCGCCGGTGCCGCGATGCCGGCATGGCGATGGTGAATATCAGCCCCATCCGCGAGGACGTGCCGCAGGAGATCGGCGCCGAGTGGATCGCGGTGCGGCCCAATACCGATACGGCGCTGATGTTCGGGCTGATGCACACGCTCTGGGCCGAGGGGCTGCATGACGCGGCGTTCCTCAAAAGCCATTGCGTGGGCTTCGAGAAATTCCTGCCCTATCTCACAGGCGAGAGCGACGGGCGGCCGAAGGATGCCGATTGGGCGGCAGCGATCTGCGCCATCGAGGCCGAGACGATACGCGGCTTGGCGCGGCGGATGGCGGCGACGCGGACGATGATCGCCGTCGCCTGGTCGCTGCAACGGGCCGATCATGGCGAGCAGCCGCTTTGGGCCGCCATCACGCTGGCCGCGATGCTGGGGCAGATCGGGCTGCCCGGCGGTGGCTTCGGCTTCGGCTATGGCGGCAGCAACCGCATCGGCAATGCGCCGCACCCCTTCTCATGGCCGGCGCTGCCGCAGGGGGAGAATGCGGTCGAGGATTACATCCCCGTCGCGCGCGTCGCGGATATGCTGCTACATCCGGGCGAAGAATATGATTTCGACGGCGAGCGGCGGCGCTATCCGGATATCAGGCTGGTCTATTGGTGCGGGGGAAATCCCTTTCACCATCAGCAGGATCTCAACAAGCTTGCCCGCGCCTGGAAGCGGCCGGAGACGGTGATCGTGCATGAGCCATGGTGGAATGCCATGGCGCGGCAGGCGGATATCGTCCTGCCCTGCACCACCTCGGCCGAGCGGAACGACCTGGGGATCGCGACGGGCGAGGCGCATCTCTTCGCCATGCGGCAGATCATCGCGCCGGTGGCCGGAGCGCGGAGCGACTTCGACATCCTGAGCGATGTCGCGGGTGCCATGGGGCTCGGGGACGAGTTTACCGGCGGGCGCGACGAGATGGGCTGGGTGCGGCATCTCTATGCGCTGGCGCGGCAGCGGGCGGCCTCGCATGAGCTGGACCTGCCGGATTTCGAGGAATTCTGGGCGAAGGGCCATGTGCGCCTGCCGCCGCCGGTGAAGCTGAAGAGCCTCTTCGAGGATTTCCGCGCGGGGCAGCCGCTGGCCACACCCTCGGGGAAGATCGAGCTATATTCGGAGACCATTGCGGGCTTCGGCTATGCCGATTGCCCGGGCCATGCGGTCTGGCTGCCGCCCGAAGAGTGGCTGGGGGCGGAGGCGGCGCGGGATTATCCGCTGCACCTCGTCTCGAACCAGCCGCATACGCGGCTGCACAGCCAGTATGACAATGGCGCCTATGCGCAGGGCTCGAAAATCCAGGGGCGCGAGCCAGTCTGGATCCATCCCGAGGATGCGGCGGCGCGGGGCATCGAAAATGGGATGCTAGTGAAGCTGGTGAGCGCGCGCGGGTCCTGCCTCGCCGGTGCCGTGATCACCGATGCGGTCATGAAAGGCGCCGTGCGGCTGCCGACCGGCGCCTGGTATGATCCGGGGCCCGATGGGATGGACCTGCACGGCAATGCCAATGTGCTGACCATCGACAAGGGCACCTCCTCCCTCGCCCAGGCGCCGATCGCGCATAGCGCGCTGGTGGAGGTGCGGCCCTTCATCGGCGAGGTGCCGCCCCTGCGCGTGATGTCGCCGCCCGAGATCCTGGAGCCGCGTGGATGATCGAGAGTTTGCAGGAACTGGTCGCGCGCATTCCGGATGGCGCGATGATGGTGGTGCCGCCGGATTATGCGGGCGTGGCGATTGCCGCGACGCGGGCGCTGATCGCGCGCGGGGTGAAGGACCTTCACCTGGTGGCGAGCCCCTCCTCGGGCATTCAGGCGGATTTGCTGATCGCCGCGGGTTGCGTGAAGACCATGGAGGCGGCGGCCGTCACGCTGGGCGAATTCGGCGTGGCGCCCGCCTTCAACGCGGCGGTGAGGAACGGCACGATCCGGATGCTGGATTCCACCTGCCCGGCCATTCATGCGGCGCTGAATGCGGGCGAGAAGGGCCTGCCCTTCATTCCCCTGCGCGGGCTGATCGGCAGCGATGTGCTGAAGCATCGGCGCGAGTGGAAGGTCACGCAAAATCCCTTTGCTGATAAGGAAGATCCGGTGGTGTTGCTGCCGGCGCTGAACCCGGATGTGGCGCTGTTCCATTCGGCCATGGCGGATTGCGAGGGCAATGTCTGGTTCGGGCGGCGGCGCGAGGTGCTGGTCATGGCGCATGCGTCGCGCAAGGTGCTGGTGACGGTGGAGAAGGTGCTCGATACCTGCTTCTTCGACCGGGAGGAGATGGTCGCGGGCGTGCTGCCGGCCCTCTATGTCGATGCCATCGCCGTGGTGCCCAAGGGCGCCTGGCCCCTCGCACTGGACGAGGGCTATGAGGCGGATGCCGAGGCGCAGGCGGCCTATGCCAAGGGCGCGCTGACCTGGGAGATGGCGTGATGGATGCAGCCCTGCTGATCGACGCCATCGCCCGCCTCATCGGCGATGCGAAGCATGTCGCGACCGGCGCGCTGTCGCCCATTCCCACCGCTGCCGCGATGCTGGCGCGGAAGCGCTCGGGCGGGAAGATGCGCGTGACCATTCTCGGCTCGCGCCGCAACAGCCGCTACACCGACGGCGCCAAAGAACTCTTCGACAGCGCAGCGCAAGGGCGGATCGACGTGTTCTTCCTCTCGGGCGCGCAGATCGACGGGGAGGCGAATATCAACCTCCTCAGCATCGGCGATTACGAGAGGCCGAACGTCCGCTTCTCCGGCTCTTTCGGCTCGCCCTATCTCTACATGATGGTGCCGCGCGTGATCCTCTTCCGGCCGGAGCATGATCGCCGGGCGCTGGTGCCGAAGGTGGATTTCATCAGCGCGCCGGGCTGGAGCCCGCCGGAAGTCTATCGGCCTGGTGGCCCGATGGCGCTAGTGACCGGCAAATGCCTTTTCGACTGGAAGAAGGACGAGCGGCGTTTCGCGCTGCGCAGCGTCCATCCTGGGGAGAGCGCCGAGAGCGTCCGCGAGGCGACGGGCTTTGACTATGCCTCGCCCGAGAATGTGCCTTTCACCCCCGCCCCCGATGCGGCCCTGCGCGCGGAAATCCGTGAGCTGGTGCAGCACGAGGTGGCGGAGGTCTATCCGCGTTTCGCCGAGGAATTCGCCCTGTGACGAAGGCCTCCCTCCCCTGACCACAACACAAGGTCCGTCATGACCGACAAGGACTATTGGGCGTCCAAGCGCGTCCTGATCACCGCCGGTGCCGCCGGCATCGGCCTGGCCATCGCCACCGCCTTCAAGGATCTCGGCGCCAAGGTCTGGGTCTGCGACGTCGCTGACACAGCTTTGGAGAATGCGAAATCGCTCGGCTTCCCGGCGATGAAATGCGACGTGGCCGATCCGGCGCAGGTCGATGCTTTCGTGGCGGCCGCGGTTGCCGATATGGGCGGGCTGGATTTCGTCATCAACAATGCCGGCATCGCGGGCCCCGCCGCCCCGGTCGAGGAAATCTCGACCGAGGATTGGGTGCGGACGCAGACCATCAACGTCAATGGCCAGTTCTTCGTCGCGCGCGCCACGGTGCCGCATCTGAAGAAGAATGGCTGGGGCGTGATGATCTGCATGGCCTCCGTGGCCGGCAAATACGCCTTCCCGCTGCGTTCGCCCTATGCGAGCAGCAAGGCCGCCGTCATCGCCTTCGCGCGCGGGCTTTCCGTTGAGCTCGGGCCGCATAAGATCCGCGTCAATGCCATCGCGCCGGGTGTGGTGAATGGCGAGCGCATCCGCCGGGTCTTCACCGACCGCGCGGCGACCAAGGGCATCACCTATGAGGAGATGGAGCAGATCGCGCTGCGCGCCGTCTCGCTCAAGACCGCCGTCGACCCCGAGGAGATCGCTGCTATGGTGGTCTATCTCTGCGCCCCAACCGGCCGCGCCATCACCGGGCAGGTGATGAGCATCTGCGGCGGCCTCGAATACACGGAGTGATCGCCATGGCGAAGAGCAACCAGGTCATCATCACTTGCGCGATCACGGGCGGCACGCATACGCCGACCATGTCGCCCTATCTGCCCGTGACGCCGAGCGCGATCATCGAACAGGCGGCCGATGCCGCCGATGCGGGTGCGGCCATCGTGCATCTGCATGCGCGCGACGCGAAGACCGAGATGCCGACGGGCGATCTCGATACCTGGTTCCAGATTCTCCGCGGATTGAAGCAGCGCACCAATGCGGTGCTGAACATGACGACCGGCGGCAGCACCTATATGAGCATCGAGGACCGCCTCGCGGCCCCGCTCGCCGCCAAGCCGGAACTCTGCTCCTGCAACATGGGCTCGATGAATTTCGGCGCCTATCCCATGATTCCGAAGTTCAAGGGCAAGTGGAAGCACGACTGGGAGGAACCGTATCTGGAGGCGAGCCGGGGCGCGATCTTCCGCAATACCTTCGCGGATATCGAGACCATTCTCGACAAGCTCGGCAGCAACGGCACGCGCTTCGAGTTCGAGTGTTATGATGTCGGGCATCTCTACAACCTGGCGCATATGGTCGATCGCGGGCTGGTGAAGCTGCCTGCCTTCATCCAGCTCATCGTCGGCACGCTGGGCGGCATCGGCGCCGATCCGGAGAACCTCGTCTTCATGAAGAAGACCGCGGACAAGCTCTTCGGCGATAATTACCGCTGGTCCGTGCTGGCCGGCGGCCGCCATCAGCTGAACTTCGCGACCATGGCGGCGACCATGGGCGGCAATGTCCGCGTCGGCATGGAGGACAGCCTCTATGCCGGCAAGGGCAAGATGGCGACGAGCAATGCGGAGCAGGTGAAGATCATCCGCACCGTGCTCGAGACGCTGTCGCTGGAAGTGGCGACGCCGGATGAGGCGCGCGAGATCCTGGGCCTCAAGGGCGGGGATCAGGTCGGCTTCTGAGAGGGTTGCGGGGGAGTGAACTCCCCCGCCGCCGCTACTTGGCCCATTCCGCGAGTTGCAGGCTGCGCCAGTCGATCTTGTTGCTGCCGGAGCGCGGCAGCGCATCGACGAACTCCACGAGGCGCGGCACCTTATAGGCGGCCATGACGGTGCGGGCCCAGGCGATGAGCCCCTCCGCATCCAGCGTCTCGCCGGGCTTCACGACGACGAAGGCCTTCACCGTCTCGCCGCGATACCCATCGGGCGCGGCGATGACGCAGCATTCCCGGATCGCGGGATGATGGTAAAGCGTCGCCTCACATTCGGCGGGCCAGACCTTGTAGCCGCTCACGCTGATCATGCGCTTCAGCCGGTCCTTGATGAAGAAATAGCCTTCCTCATCGACATAGCCCAGATCGCCGGTGCGGAGGAAACGCAGGCCGTCGCGATGGATGAAGGTTTCGGCGTCAGTCTCGGGGCGGTTCCAATAGCCGCGCATGATTTGCGGGCCCGCGATGATGATCTCGCCGACTTCGCCGGTAGGGACTTCTTCCAGCGTTTCCGGATCGATGACGCGCGAGACGGTATCCTGAATGACGATGCCCATGCATTGCGGCTTGGGGCGGTCAGGCGGGTTCAGATGGGTCGCCGCGATGGTCTCGCTGAGGCCGTAGCCTTCGACGAATTTCAGGCCCCAGCGCCTTTCGAGCTGGGCCGCCACGGCGCTCGGCATGGTGGAGCCGCCGCCGGTGAGGATCTTCAATTTGTCGAAGGCACGCTCATCGAAATTGGGCGAATTCAGCACGTCCACGACCATGGTGGGCGCGGCACTCCAGAGCGTCACGCCATAGCGCATGAAGAGCGGCGAGATGAGGTCGCGGTCCCAGCGGGCCATGATGACGACGGTAGCGCCGGAGACGATGCCTCCATTGAGAGAAACCTGCATGCCGGCGACATGGAACATCGGCATGAAGCCGGTAATCACTGTGTCGTCGTCATAGCCATACCACTCGGCCTGGGCGATGGCGGTGAAGAGCGTGGTGCCATGCGTATGCGCGCAGGCCTTGGGCTTGCCCGTGGTGCCGGAGGTATAGGGCATGACGCAGAGATCGTCCTGCGTCACCTCATCGGGCAGCGGGGCGCGGGTTTCGGCCAGGGCTCGCGACCAGGCGATGGCGCCCGCGGGAAGTGGGGCCGGCAGCACGCTCTCGGCCATGACGGGCGGGAGGCGGAAGGTGGTATCGGCCGGGATTTCGTCGGCATAGCTGGCGACGATCACATGAGCCAGCGGCTCGGGCATGACACCGGCGAAGCGAGGCAGCAATTCGGCGCCGACGAAGGCCACGCGGGCTCCGCTATCGGCGCAGAGATAGGCGATCTCGCCTTCCATATTCATGGGATTCACCGGCACCACGACGGCGCCGGCGCGGGTGATCGCGTGATAGGCGGTCGCGAAATGGGGCGAGTTCTGCATGTCGAGCAGCACGCGATCCCCCCGCCGCACGCCGCAATGGTGCTGCAGGAAGGCGGCGAGGCTTTCCACGCGGCGGAGGAATTCGGCGAAGCTGAGTTCCTGGCCGTAGAAAACGAAGGCCGGGTGATGGGGGCGGCGCGTGGCGGAGAGGCGGAGCGCCTCATTCAGGCTGCGCGGCAGGGCGCCGACATGGAGCGGCACGCCGGCGGGCCAGAAGGGCGGAGGGGCCGGTCGCTCACTCATCTCGCATGTTCCATCTATAGAAACGCGGTTTCACCAGATGAGTATCGGCCCGGCCGGTCAGCCTGTCCAGCGCGGAGGCCGCTTTTCGACGAAGGCGCGCGGGCCCTCCACGCGGTTGGGCGAAGCGCGCATGCGGGCATAGGCGGGCATCTCGCCGCCGCGCATCATGGCATAGGCCTCGCGCTCGGTGAGATGCGCGGTGCGGCTGACGATTTCCTTCGTCGCCGCCACGGATGTCGGCGCGGCGGCGCAGATCTGGCGGGCGAGATCGAGGGCGTTTTCGAGCACTTGGCCCGCGGGCACCACGCGGTTGACGTAGCCGTAGCGGTGCAACTCCTCAGCCGTCGCGGGGCGGCCGGTAAGGAGCAGTTCCATGGCGATCATCGGCGGCAGGCGGCGGGGTGCGCGGATGGCCCCTCCCCCTTCGGCCACGAGGCCGTTCCTCACCTCGGGCAACACGAAGCGGGCGCCTTCGGCGGCCACCACGAGGTCACAGGCCAAGGCGAGTTCGAAGCCGCCGCCGGCCGCCGTGCCGTTCACGGCGGCGATGACCGGCTTCACGAGGCCCCAGCGTTCGGTGAGGCCCATATAGCCGCCGGAGCCGAAGCCGTTCTCGTCATCGCGCCCGGCGACGACTTCCTTCAAGTCCCATCCGGCGGAGAAGAAGCGTTCGCCCGCGCCGGTGACGATGCAGGCCCAAAGCTCGGGATCATGCTCGTAGCGGGTGAAGGCGGCGTCGAGGCCGTCGCTCATCACCTGGTCGATGGCATTGGCCGGGGGCCGGTCCATCGTGATGACCAGGATGCGGGTATCGACGACCTCGGTATGGATCATGCGTTGTTAAAGGCCCAGGCCTTGCAGACGATCTTCCAGCCGTCAGGGTATTTCACGAGCAGAAGTTCGTCCACATAACGGTTGGGCTTCAGCGCGTCGCGCACGCGGACATGAGCGGTGCTGGGGCTGGCGATGGTGACGCTGACCACCTCGTCGAAGCGCGGGTCATTGCTCGCCTTGGGCGCCGGGCGATCGGCAACGCGGGCCATGTAGCTGTCGAAATCGAGTGCTGCGATCGTGCCGAGTTCGCTGGTGAAAAGCTGCGCCTGGGGATGGAAGACCTTGCGGAAGCCCTCGACGCTGCCTTCGTAGAGCGCGTCGAAATAACCCTGCACCGTGGCCAGGACGGCGGCGGTTTCATCGCTCATTGGGCGGCTTCCATCATGCGGTTATGCTCCCGATCGGCGAGATCGAGGCTCTGGTCGAGAATATCGAGAAGGGTCGCGGATTCCGCCTCGCTGATCACGAGCGGGGGCGCGAGGAAAAGCGAGGTCTGCTCGCCGCTGGTGCCGATCACCGCGCCCTTCTGCAACGCGAGATCGGCCACGCGCGAGGCGACGGGCGCGTCGGGCGTATCGGCGAGCCATTGGCGCCAGTTCGGGCCATGCAGCTCGATGGTCCAATGCAGGCCCTGGCCCGCGACGCGCGAGACGCTGGGGTGGCGCTCGGCGATTTCCTTGAGACGGCGGGCGTAGAAGGCTTCGAGCGTCTTCACGCGCGCGAGGATGTCTTCCTCATGCAGGATGCGCAGATAGGCGCTGACGGCGGCCATGGCGAGCGGATGGCCACGGAGGGTGCCGTAATTCTGCCAGCTCGCGCCTTCGAGCCGCTTCACCACCTCCTTGGAGAGCAGCACGGCGGCGACGGAAATCGAGCCACCGCCGAGGCCCTTGCCGAGGGTGACGATATCGGGGCGGCTGCCGCCATCCTGGAAGGCGAAGGGGCGGCCAGCGCGGCCAAGGCCGGTCACGACCTCATCGGCGATCCAAAGCGCGCCGTTCTCCCTGGCGATGGCGGCGACGGCATCCTGATAGTCGCCATCGTGGTAGAATCCGCCCTGGGTATAGTCGAGGATCACGGCGGCGGATTGCGCCAGCATGGCGGGCGCATCGGCCAGGCGCTCATAGAGCGGCCGCGGCGGATTGGCCGCGGCTTCGGCGGCGCTGCGGTAGAGGGCGCCGTCTGGCGCGGGCAGAACATGCACGGGCGCGCAAGGGAAAGGCAGGCGCGCGCCGCCCACGGCCTCCGGGGCCGCGAGGCCACCATGCCAATGCGGCTGCGTCGTCACGTCGCGCGAAAGGCCGACCAGGCCGTGATAGGCACGCTCGCGCGTCGCGATGGGCTGGCGACCGGTCAGGGCCTGGGCAAGCGAGAGCGCGATGTCATTGGCCTCGCTGCCCGAGAGGCAGAAGCGGACGGCGCCCGCCCAATGTTCCTCGCCATTGAGGCCGTATTCGAAGAAATCCTCGGCGGCCTGGTCGCGCCCCGCCCAGCTCCAGCCTTCGCTGACCATGGGCAGGCCCGCGGCCTCGCGCAGGGCGGCCGCCATGCGCGGATGGCCATGGCCGAGGGGGCCGCCGGTATTGCTGCCATCGAGCACGCGGCGCCCATCGGCGAGGTGGAAATAGACGCCCTCGCCGCCGATGACGCGCGGCGCCTCGGTGCCGGCGTTCAGACCCGTGCGCAGCAGCCTGCCCATCGCATGCCCCCTTATCGATGCGCGGGCAGGTTAGTCGCGGGCACTGGCACCCAGACAGCGCCAGTTCCCACCTAAAGGGGTGAGCCAGATTAGCCCGCGGTGATCACGCGGCGGCGCCATTGGACACCGATATTGTCACGGATCTTGGCGACGTCGAGCCAGTTCACCGGCAGCCAGGAATTCATCTGCTCCGGCGTCGCCAGCAGCGGCTTCGCCTCGTCGCTGAGCACGGCCTTGGTGTTCACGGGGCCATAGAACATGCGGTTGGAGAAGGCTGCCTGGGCTTCGGCGCTGAGCGCGTAAGCGATGAATTCCCGCGAGGCTTCCTGATTGGCGCTGCCCTTGACCACGTTGATCGTGTTCATGATGGCGACGGAGCCTTCCTTAGGCACGACGGAAGCGATCTTGCCGGGGTTCTGCTTCGCATAGAGCTGGGCGCGGGCGTTCCAGCCATGGCCGAGCGAGGAGGTGCCGTTGAGGATGAAGGTATAGGCGTCGGGCTTCGGGTCGAAGGTCAGCACATTCGGCGCCATATCGGCCATGGCGTTGATGCCCTTGGTGACGGAGCGCATATAGTCGCGCTCGCCTTCCATCATATTGGCGAGCAGCACCATGGAGACGCCGCCCAGATCGGGCACGCCGGTGATGGTGACCTTGCCCTTGAGCGCCGGGTTCCAGAACTCGCGCCAGGAGGTTGGCGCGGGGTTCACGCGCTCCGGCGAGTAGATCATCACCAGATGGTCGAAGGTGACGGCAGGGCCGGCGACGCCGGGCTGGAAGGCGCGGTCGGACAGCTCGCTCAGCACGGGCATGGAATCGCGCGGGATGATCTCGAACAGGCCCTCATCGGTCGCGGCCTTGGCGAAGGTCAGGTCGAAGAGCGTGACGTCGAGCTGGGGCGCGTTCTTCTGGGCGCGCAGCATGCCGAGCATCTGGGCCGAGCCGGGCGTGCCGTAGTAATTCACCTTGATGCCGGGATGGGCTTTCATGAAAGGCTCGATCACAGCCGGCACGTAATTCTGCTCGAAGAGGCCGCTATAGGCGCAGACGGTGATGGTCCGCTGCTGGGCGAGCGCCGGGCGGGCCAGCGGGCTGACGGCGGCGGCCGTGGCGAGGCCCAGGCCGAACTGTCGGCGGGTGAGTGACATTGGCGGTGCTCCCGATTCTGAAGGGCGAAGACTAGGCGCGGCGCGCCATGCGAGTCAGCCCTTGAGGTGCTGGGCCACCGTGGCCAGGCGCGGCATGGCCTCGGCGGCATCGAGGCGGCCATAGCCGATGATGAGGCCCTGGCGGTCAGGCTCACCAAGATAGCATTGCGAGAGGGGCTGGATGAAATTGCCGCTTCGCCGGGTTCGGGCCGAGGCCTCGCGGTCGCTCATGCGGGCGGCCATGGCGGGGGTGAAGAGCGCCGTCAGATGCAGCCCGGCAGCCGTGGGAGCGACCTCCAACTCGTCAGGCAACAACGTGCGCAGGGCATGCAGCACCGCCTGCTGGCGCTCGGCATAGAGCTTCCGCATCCGGCGCAGATAGCGCAGCAGATGGCCCTGGTTGAGGAATTCCGCGAGCGCGGGCTGGGCGGTGCCGGCGCTATGCACGTCGATCCGCGCGCGCCCCTTGCCGAAAGCCTCCACGAAGCGCGCGCTGGCGACGAGATAGCCCAGGCGCAGGCTCGGCATCATGACCTTCGAGAACGTGCCGAGATAGACCACGCGTCCGTGCCGATCGAGCGACTTCAGCGAGGCGACCATGCTGTCACGATGGCGGAATTCGGAATTGTAGTCGTCCTCGATGATCCAGGCACCGTTCTCACGCGCCCATTCCAGCAATTCCAGCCGCCTTTCCAGCCCCATGGAGACGCCGAGCGGGAATTGGTGCGAGGGCGTGACCACGACGAGCTTGGCGCGCGGCGCCCGGCGGATGCCTTCCGCGACGATGAGGCCCTTCTCGTCCACCGGCACGGGCACGAGCTTGGCGCCCGCGGCCTTGAGGCTCCAGCGGGCCTCGATGAAGCCGGGTTCCTCGACCCAGACCTCGTCGCCGGGGTCGAGCAGCATGCGGCAGCAGAGGTCGAGCGCGCCGGAACTGGCGGGGGTGATCACCACCTCCTCCGGGCGGCAGAGCAGGCCGCGCACGGCGCCGAGGAATTCTGCCGTAGCCTCGCGCAGCGGCTGCCAGCCGAGGGGCGACATGTCGATACAGGCCGAGCGCAGCGGGTTATGCCAGCTCTGGCGCAGAAGGCGGGCCCAGATCTCGAAAGGGAATTCGGCGATGTCGGGCGTGCCGGGGCTGAAGGGGGAGCCGGGCTCGAAGACGTAATCCGTCGCGAGCAACGAGCGCCAGCGGTCGGAGAGCCATTCGCCATCGGGCGGCGGCTCCTCGCTGGGCGGCGCGGCACCCGGGGCATGGGCGATTTCCGCCACGCGGACGCCGCCGCGCGGGGTGGAGAGCAGATAGCCCTCGGCATAGAGCAGATCACAGGCCGCAAGCACGATGGCGCGGGAGCAGCCCAGTTCGCCCGCGATCTCGCGCGAGCCGGCCAGGCGGGTGCCGGCGGGCAGGCTGCCTTCCAGGATGCGCTGGCGCAGATGGGCGGCCACCTGCTGGTAGAGAGGCATATCCGCCCCTCTGTCCAGCAGCATCCCGGCCATGGACATGCGCCGGCCGGCGGCGGCCGTTCTAGCCGGGCGCGCCATAGCCGCCGCCGCCGCAGGTCTCGATGGTGACGAGATCGCCCTGCTTCAGCAGCATATTGCCCTTGCCGGTGATGGTCGTGACCTCGCCATCGCGTTCGAGCGTGACGGCGAAGGGCGCGCCGGGCTCGGCGCCTTGCAGGCCGAAGGGCGGAATGGCGCAGCGCTCCACGCAACTCGTGAGCCACATGCTCGGCACCATGATGCGATAGCTGCGGATGACACCGTCGCCGCCGCTGAACTGCCCCTTCCCGCCCGAGCCGCGCCGGATGGATTGGCGCTCGACGCGGATGGCGTAATTCGCCTCGATCATCTCCGCCGGAGTATTGGAGGTATTGGTGAGATGCACGCGCACGGCCGGGCAACCGTCACGATCATGCCGCGCGCCCTCGCCGCCGCCATGCACCTCGTAGAGCATACGCCAGGGCTGACCCGGGCGCGGTTCGGCGAAGGCGAGCAGGCCGGACGTGGCCGGACCGCCGGCCGAGAGGCGCGTCGGGATGACCACTTCCATCGCGCGGAACATGGCATCCACGATGCGCATCGAGGTCTCGTGGTTGCCCGCCGCGATGGGCGCGTCCCAGCCCGGATCGAGCATGGAGCCGGGGCGGGTCACGATGTTCAGCGGGCGGAGGGCGCCGGCATTCTGCTGCATGTCCCGCCCGCTCATCACCCGCATGGAATAGGCCACGGCGGATTTCGCGATGAAGGAGGTCGTGTTGCAGAAATTGCTGACGCGATCATCGGAGCCGGAGAGGTCGATGGTCGCCTCGTCACCTCGGATCGCGATGCGGACATGGACGCGGGCGGGGCGGCCATCGGGGCCGCCATCGTCGAGGAAATCCTCACCCTCGTAGTCACCATCGGGAATGTCGCGCAGCGCCTCGCGCATCTCGGCTTCCGAGAGGTCATGCAGGCGCGAGAGGCTTTCGAGGAAAACCTCGGTGCCATGGGCCGCGCAAAGCTCGTGGATGCGGCGCTCGGCGGCGCGGGTCGCCGAGATCTGGGCGAGAAGATCGCCCTCGCAGGCCACCGGATCGCGCACATTATACAGGATGAAGTCCAGCACCGGGCGGTTCAGCCCTTCCGGCGTGGTGATGGGCATGGGCGGGATGCGGATGGCTTCCTGATAGGTATCCACCGCCGTCGCAAGATAGCTGCCCGGCCAGGTGCCGCCGACATCGGGCCAATGCGCGAGGGAGAGCGCGAAGGCGACGATCCGGCCATCGACGAAGACGGGGCGCGCCACCTTCACGTCGTTCAGGTGGTTACCGCCGAGGGAGCCGATATTGTAGATGAAGCTGTCGCCCTCGCGCATCGAAGCGGCGGGGATCACCTTCAGCAATTCGATGATCGTATAGGCCATAGCGCCGAGATGGACGGGGATGTCCTTCCCCTGCCCCACCAGCCCGCCCGCGGCATCGGTGATGGAGGAGGAGAGATCCCCCGCCTCGCGCAGCAGCGGCGAGCGGGCGGAGCGGGTCATGACGAGGCTCATTTCCTCGGCCGCGGCGGAAAGCCCGTGGCGGATGACCTCGACGACGAAGGGATCGAGCGTGCTCATGCCGCGCTCCTGGTGAGGAAGAGGTTGCCGGCCGCATCGCCCGTGGCCTGCCAGCCGGGCGGGATGATGGTGGTGGACCAGGCATCCTCGATGATGGCGGGGCCCAGCGTGACGCCGCTGAGCGTCTCGCGCGCGACGATGGCGGTCGGCACGGTGCCGACGCCGGGGAAGGTGCAGTCGCGCAACCGCGCGGGGCGCATCGGGCGGCCCACATCGGGGCGGGCGAGCGAGGTGCTGCTCGCCTTGCGCGCCTGGATGCGCAGCGCCTCGATCATGCAGGGCTCGCTGGTCGAATAGCCGAAAAGCTGGTCGTGGCGGCGATGGAAATCGGCCTCCAGCGCCGCCGGGTCCAGCGGCGTGGCGAAGGGCACGGGGAGGCTGTCGCTCTGCGCCTCGTAGCGCATGAGGGCGATATGCTCGATGGCGATACCGGCGGGCTCGACGCCATTGGCGATGAGCGGGTCGGTCGCTTCCTTCTCCATCTCCGCGACGCGGGCGGCGAAGTCCGTGCCGTCGAGGCCCGCGAGTGGCAGGCGGACGGTGCGCTGCTGGAGGAAGCTGAAATCGGCCGTGAGGCAGCCTAGCGCGGAGAAGGCGCTGGAAGCGGCGGGCACGATGACTTCCTTGAGCCCGTACATCTCGGCGAGGCCGGCCGCATGCATCGGGCCGCCGCCGCCGAAGGCGAGCAGCGCGCAATCGCGGCCATCGACGCCGCGCTCCACCGTGACGCGGCGGAGCGCGCGGGCCATGGCGGCATTGGCGACGCGGATGATGCCAAGCGCCGTATCCGGGATGCTGAGGCCGAGCTGTTCCGCGATGGGCGCGATGACGCGCTTCGCCGCCTCGACATCGAGCGAGATGGTGTCGCCCAGCTTCGCCTCGGGGTCGAGATAGCCGAGCACGGCATTGGCATCGGTGATGGTCGGGCGCTGGCCGCCACGGCCATAGCAGGCGGGCCCGGGCTCGGAACCCGCGCTTTCGGGGCCGACCGAGAGGCCGCCGGGGCCGTTCTTCACGATGGAGCCGCCGCCCGCGCCGATGGAATGCACGGCGAGCATCGGCTGGCGCAGCGGGCGGCCGCCCATCATGCGCGTATCGGTCATTTCCGCGACGCCATCGACGATGAGGCATACATCGGTCGTGGTGCCGCCCATGTCGAAGGTCAGCACGCGGGGCTTGCCCAGGTCCCGCGCCAGGCGGGCCGAGGCGGAGACGCCGGCGGCGGGGCCGGACATGGCCATGACCAGCGGGCGCAGCTTCACGGCAGGCACCGGCACCATGGCGCCGGCGGAGTGGAAGACCTGCAGCCCCGCGCCGATCGGCAGCTTCTCTTCCAGCTCTGTCAGATATTCGACGGCGATGGGCATGGCGGCGGCGTTGAACACGGTCGATGAGGTGCGCTCGTATTCGCGCGCCTCGGGGTTGATCTCATGCGAGACGCAGAGATGCGGCACCTCGCCCTTCAGGCGCTCGGCGAGCATCTTTTCATGCACGGGATTGGCATAGGCATGCAGCAGGGAGATGGCGACGCTCTTCGCTCCGCTCGCGCGGAGCCAGGCGATGAGGCGCTGGATCTCGGCCTCTTCCAGCGGTTCGATGACGGCGCCGGTGTGGTCCAGCCGTTCCTTCACGCCGAAGCACAGCTCATGCGGCACCAGAGGCGGCGCCTTGGGCGCGATATCGAGCCGGTAGAGTTCCTGGCGGCGGTAGCGGCCGATCTCGAGCACATCCTCGAAACCGGCGGTGGCGATCAGGGCGACTTTCGGCAGCCGCTCCTCCACCAGCGCATTGGTGACGCGGGTGGTACCATGCACGAAGCGGCGCACATCGGCCTGGCCGAGGCCGACGGCGCCGAGGGCCTCCAGCATGGCCAGCACCGGCGCATGCGGCCGCGACGGCACCTTGGCGATGCGCGTCTCGCCGCTATCCGGCCGCACCGCGATGATATCGGTGAAGGTGCCACCGATATCGGTGCCGATATCCCAGATCCTCGTCACCCGCCTCGTCTCCCAATCGTGCAATCTGGTTCAAGGCTAGGCCGCAAAACTGCGCCGTGACAGAACCAGGTTCATCGAAATGGCGGGCCGAACTGGCCCGCCATCGTCACGCTGCCGCCGCTTCCGGATCGAAATGCGGAATGGCGGCGAGCAGCTCGCGCGTATACGCGTCGGCCGGGCTTTCGAAGAGCGCGTCGCTCGGCCCCTGCTCCACGATGCGGCCCTGACGCAGCACGACCGTGCGCTCGCACATCATGCGCACGACGTTGAGGTCATGGCTGACGAAGAGGAAGGCGAGGCCCTCCTCGCGGCGAAGATCGTCGAGCAGCTTCAGGATCACCGCCTGTACCGAGACGTCGAGGGCCGCCGTCGGCTCGTCCAGCACCAGCAGCCGGGGCTTGACCGCGATGGCGCGCGCGATGCCGATGCGCGCCTTCTGGCCGCCCGAGAGCTGATGCGGGAAGCGGGTGAGCAAGTCGGCGGGCAGGCCCGCGCGCCTCGCCACTTCCTCCACGCGCCCCCGAAGTTCCGCCGCATTCTCAATGCCCACGAGCCGCTGGAGCGGATGCGCGATGCAGTCGAAGGCGGTGAAGCGCGGGTTCAGGCTCTCATGCGGGTCCTGGAAGACGATCTGGATCTCGCGGCGATAGGCCGAGGCGTGGAAATCCCGCGCCGGCAGCGTGCCGATATCCTCGCCGTTGAAGATGATGTCCCCGCTCGTGCGGTCGATCAGGCGGCAGATGAGGCGCGAGATGGTGCTCTTGCCCGAGCCGCTTTCGCCCACCAGGCCGAGGCTTTCGCCGGGGCGCAGGCTGAAGGAGACATCGTCGACGGCCGTGACGCCGTCATATTGCTTCACCAGCCCGTTCACCTCGAGCAGCGGCGCGGCGCCGGCGCGTTCGGGCGGGCGGACGATGGGCGGGCGCGGCGGCTCGCCCACCAGTTCTTCGACCGTGGAACGGGGCGTGGGCGAGGCGGCGACGAGGCGCTGCGTATAGGGATGCTGCGGCATGCTGAAGAGCTGCCGCGCGGGCGCGCGCTCGACGATCAGGCCTTGCTGCATCACCGCGACATCGGCGCAATATTGCGCGGCGAGGCCGAGATCATGCGTGATGAGGATCATGCCCATGCCGCGCTCGGCGGTGAGCCGGGCCAGCAGGTCCATCACCGTCTTCTGCGTGGTGACGTCGAGCCCCGTGGTGGGCTCGTCGGCGATGAGCAGCGAGGGTTCGCGCGCGATGGCCATGGCCATCATCACGCGCTGGCACATGCCGCCCGACAGCTCGTGCGGATAGGCATTGAAGCGCTTGTCCGGGTCACGGATCAGCACGGCGTTGAGCAAGCCGAGCGCCTTCTCGCGCAGGGCCGCCTTCGACAGGCCGGTATCGGGCCCGAGCGCGTCCATCACCTGCTGGCCGATGCCGCGAATGGGGTTGAGCGCCCCGCGCGCGTTCTGGAAGACCATGGAGATGGCATTGCCGCGCAGGGCCATCATCTCCTTCATCCCGGCGCGGGTGATGTCCTGCCCCCGGAAGCGGATGCGGCCCTGGACGATGCGCCCGGCATGGTCGAGCAGCTGCGTGACGGCATAGGCCGTGACGGATTTACCCGAGCCGCTCTCGCCGACGATGCCGAGCGTGCCGCCCGGCGCGAGGTCAAAGGAAATGCCGCGCACGGCCTTCACCTCACCCCGGCGGGTGTTGAAGGAGACGTGCAGGTCCTCGATACTGAGCAGGGGCGCGGTCATGTGCGCATCCTCGGGTCAAGAATATCGCGCAAGCCGTCGCCCAGCAGGTTGAAGCAGAGCACGGTGAGCATGAGGGCCAGGCCCGGGAATGCGACGAGCCACCATTGGCCGGAGCTGATGAAGCGCGCGCCCTCGGCGACCATGATGCCCCATTCCGGCGTCGGCGCCGTGACGCCCAGGCCGAGGAAGGAAAGGCCCGCGGCGTTCAGGATGGCCCAGCCGAGATTGAGCGAGATCTGCACCGCCATGGCGGGCAGCACGTTCGGCAGCAGGAAGCGCAGCACGACCGAGAGATGCCCCTCGCCCCCTGCCCTCGCCGCCTCGACCCAGCCGGCATTGCGGCGGACATTCACCTCGGCGCGGGCGAAGCGGATATAGAAGGGCAGGTTGATGAAGGCCGTCGCGATGACGATGTTCTCGACGCGATTGCCCAATGCGGCGACCATGGCCATGGCCAGCACGAAAAGCGGAAAGGCCATGAGCACATCGACCAGACGGCCCACCGCGCGATCCATCCGCCCGCCGCGATAGCCGCAGAAGGCGCCGATCACGGCACCCACCACGAAGGAGAGGCTGACGGCCGAGGCGGCGATGGCAAGATCGAGCCGCGTTGCCGCGATCAGGCGCGAGAGAATGTCGCGGCCGAGCTGGTCCGTCCCCAGCCAATGCTCGGCCGAGGGCGGCTGCAGGGCGCTGGAGACATCCGAGGCGATCGGGTTGTAGGGCGTGAGCCAGGGCGCGAAAATCGCGATGAGCAGCAGCAGGGCGGCGCCCAGCGAGGAAATCGCGGTGACGGGGTTGCCGCGCAGCACCCAGCCGGCATGACGAATGGTCGCGCTCATCCGACGGAGACTCGCGGATCGGCGATGCCGTAGAGAATGTCGATCAGGAGATTCACCAGCACGAAGACGAAGGACATCATCAGCACGAAGCCCTGCACCGGCGCGTAATCCGAGGCGAGCAGCGCATCGAGCGCGTAGGAGCCGACGCCGGGCCAGGAGAAGACCTTCTCGACCAGCACATTGGCGCCCAGCATGGTGGAGAAGATGATGCCCGTGATGGTCAGCACCGGCAGCAGCGCGTTGCGCAGCGCATAAACCACGATGACATCCCAGCGCCGGAGCCCGATGGAGCGCGCGGTGCGGATGAAATCCGAGCCCAGCACGGCGAGCATCGAGGCGCGCGTCATGCGCGCCAGCGGCGCCAGCACGAAGAGCGCCATGGTGAAGGCCGGCAGCAGCAGCTGGGTGAAGGCGGCCCACCAGCCCTCGAAATCGCCGGTGATGGCGAAGTCGATCAGCAGGAAGCCGGTGATCTCGGGCGGCGAGGCCGCGAAAATGTCGATCCGCCCGGTCGGGTCCGGCGCGATGCCGAGCTTGACGTAGAAGAGGTAGATCAGCAGCAGGCCCGAGACGAAGGTCGGCACGCAAACGCCCAGGGTGCAGATCATGCGCACCACATGGTCCACGATGGAGCCCGGACGCAGTGCTGCCAGGATGCCGAGCGGAATGGCGAGGCCGAGCGCGATGATCAGCGCGCAGATGGTGAGTTCCAGCGAGGCCGGCAGGCGCTGCGCGAGGTCGGTCAGCACGGGCTGGCCGGTGGTCAGCGAGCGGCCGAGATTGCCCGTCACGACGTCATAGAGATAGTGCACCAGTTGCACGGGGATGGGCTTGTCCAGCCCGAGTTGCTGGCGCAGCGCGTCGATCTCCGCTTGGCCGGCGCTGGGGCCGGAGGCGAAGAAGACCGCCGGATCGCCCGGCAGCACCCGCATCAGCAGGAAGGTGAAGACGACGACCCCCAGCAAGGCGGGCAAGGAGGCCAGAAGCCGCTCCCCTATCCGCCGGCCGATGGATTTGAATGCGACCATGCTCAGCCTCGTTTCAGGCCGCAAGGCGCGGCCTGGCAATGGAACCGGGATAGGAAATCGGCCGCGCTACGGGCGCGCGGCAACGCGCCACGCGGAAGCCGCGCAACGCCATGGGCCGCGTCTTGCGCGCCCTTCAGGCCTTGCCTGCGATTGAACCCCATCAGCGACCACCCCGGGTATTCTTCCCGTGTCAGCGGCGCTTCATCCCTGTTGTCTTTATGCCGGACTCATCGGAGCCCGGCTACTGGCCAACCGGAAGGACCAGAATCGGGGCAAAGCCCTGAGCCAGATCAGCCTGCCGGCGGTTGCGCCGGGCGGTTGAGCAGGATGATCACGTGATCGCCGCTCACCACCACGGTGCCGTCCGATTTGACCAAGGAACCCCGCTCCGTGGCAACCCCCCGGCCCGGCCTGGAACTGGGACGTTTCTCGACCAGTTCGAGTTTGAGATGCACCACGTCGCCCGGCTCCAGCGGCGCGGTGAAGCGCACCTTGTCCCAGCCCAGGGAAGCGATGACCGAGCGGTCGAAGCCGCCCATCTCGGCCTTCAGCCCCTCGACCAGGGCGAGCGCGAAGAGGCCATGGGCGATACGGCCGCGGAAGCCGGCGGCGCGGGCGAAGTCATCGTCCATATGCACGGGATGCCGCTCGCCGGTCAGGTCGGCATAGCGGTCGATATCGCTCAGGGTGATGGTGCGGGGCGCGCTTTCCAGCACGGTGCCGGGGATGAAATCCTCGAACCAGATCTGCTCGGTCATTCGACCTCCAGCGGGCGGTGGCCGATGCTGCCGCGCAGGCGCGGGATCGCGGCCAGGAGGGTGCGCGTGTAATCGTGCCGGGGGTTGTTGAAGACTTGCTCGGCCGGGCCGCTTTCCACGACCTTGCCCTTGTACATGACGACGATGCGGTCGCAGAGCAGGCGGACGACGTTCAGGTCATGGCTGACGAAGAGCTGCGCCACCCCCTCCTCCCGCCGCAGCCGCATCAGAAGCCGCAGGACCACGGCCTGGACCGAGACGTCGAGCGCACTGGTCGGCTCGTCCAGTACCAGCAGCCGGGGGTTCACCGCCATGGCGCGGGCGATGCCGACGCGCGCCTTCTGCCCGCCCGAAAGCTGATGCGGGAAGCGCGTGAGCAGTTCCAGCGGCAGGCCGACCTGCAGCGAGGCACGCTCCACACGGGCACGAAGCGCGGCGCGGCTTTCGCTCGGCAGGAGTTGGCGTGCCGGATCGGCGATCGCATCGAAGACGGAGAAGCGCGGGTTGAGGCTCTCGGTCGGGTCCTGGAAGACCATCTGGATCCGACGGCGCTCGGGCAGCCGCGCGAAGCGGCCCGGCGCGATATCCTGGATGGGCCGCCCATCGAGCAGCACCTGCCCCTCATCGGAGGAGATCAGGCGGTTGATCATGCGCGAGAGCGTGGACTTGCCGCAGCCGGACTCGCCCACAAGCCCCACAGCCTCGCCGGGCATGATCGTGAGGTCCACCCCATCGACGGCGCGCAGCAGGGCCTTCTCGCGCGGGCGCCAGAAGTCGCGCAGGCGGCGGCCGCGCGACAGGGCATAGGTCTTGGCGATGCCCTTCACCTCCAGCACCGGCACCGCCCCTACGACGGGCGGCGGTTCGGGCGGCAGGGGGCCATCCTCGGGCGAAAGCTGCTCGATGCTCGTGACCGAGGAAGGCGTGCTGCGCAGGAGCTTGCGGGTATAGGGGTGTTTCGGCGCGGAGAAGATCTCGGCGACGGGCGCATCCTCCACCACCTCGCCCTTCTGCATCACGACGATGCGGTCGCAATATTCCGAGGCGAGCGCCAGGTCATGCGTGATGAGGATGGAGCCGACGCCACGCTGCTTCACGGCATCCCGGAAGAGGTCCATCACCGCGGCCTGGGTGGTGACGTCGAGCCCCGTGGTGGGTTCGTCGGCGATGAGCATGCGGGGCGAGCAGGCCAGCGCCATGGCGATGCCGATGCGCTGGCACATGCCGCCCGAAAGCTCGTAGGGATAGGCGGCCGCGCGCCGCTCGGGCTCGGCGATGCGCATCTGGCGCAGCGCCTCGACCACGCGCTGGCGGAGTTCGGCCGTTGAGCCCGGATCGTGCCGCGCGATGACATCGGCGATCTGCACGCCCACGGGGCGGATGGGGTTCAGCGCCGTTCGCGGGTTCTGGAAGACGATGGACATGGCCGCGCCGCGCAACTCGTTCAGCGCGCCCTGGGAGAGCTTCAGCAGATCCCTCCCCTCGAAACTGGCGGTGCCGGAGGTGACGCGGGCGGCCCGCTCGTTCAGGCCGAGCAGCGTATAGGCCGTGACCGACTTGCCCGAGCCGCTCTCGCCCACGATGCCGAGCATCTCGCCCTGCGCGAGGTCGAAGGAGATGTTCCTCAGCGCCTTGACCATGCCGGCACGGGTGCGGAATTCGACCGAGAGGTCGCGCACCGAAAGAAGCGGCTGCGTCATGTCCTGCGACTTCATGTCCTGCTCCGGGGGTCGACGATATCCCGGATGCCGTCGCCCAACAGGTTGAAGCAGAAGACGGCGAGCATCAGCGCGAAGCCGGGGAAAGCCGCGATCCACCAGCGGCCGGAGACGATGAATTGCGCGCCCTCGGCGACCATGATGCCCCATTCCGGCGTCGGCGCCCGCACGCCGAGGCCGATGAAGGAGAGCCCCGCCGTGTTGAGCACCGCCCAGCCCAGATTGACCGAGGCCTGCACCACGAGCGGCGGCAGGATATTCGGCAGGAGGAAGACGCGGAGGATGCGCGCATGGCCTGAGCCGCCGACCCGCGCGGCCTCGATATAGCCCATCTCGCGCCGGATGCTGACCTCGGCCCGCGCGAGGCGGATATAGAAGGGCAGATTGATGACGGCGGTGGCATAGACCACGCTCGAGACCGAATTGCCCAGCGCCGCCACCATGCCCATGGCGAGCACGAAGAGCGGGAAGGCCATGAGCACATCGGTCGTGCGGCTGCCGATGGAATCCAGGCGCCCGCGGAAATAGCCCATCGAGGCGCCGATCACGGCACCCACCGCCATGGAGAGGGCGACGGCCATGAAGGCAATGGCGAGATCGAGCCTGGCCGCCACCACGACGCGGGAAAAGACGTCGCGCCCGAGTTGATCCGTGCCGAACCAATGCGCGGCCGAGGGCGGTTGCAGCGCCATGGCCGTATTGGTCGCGATCGGGTCATAGGGCACGATCGAGGGGCCGAGGATGGCGCAGAAGAGCAGCACCGCCAGCATGGCCAGCGCGATCAGGTTGACCGGGTTCTCCGCCAGCACGTAGCGGATCTGCTGAAGCTGCTCACGCATGATGCAGCAGGCCCGTGCGGGGATCGATCACGCCGTAGAGCAGGTCGATCACCAGGTTCACCAGCACGAAAATCGCCGCCATGACCAGCATGAAGCCCTGGACCGGCGCGTAATCGAGCTGGATGAGACTGTCGAGCGCGTAGGAGCCCACGCCCGGCCAGGCGAAGACCCGCTCCACCAGCACATTGGCGCCGAGCATATTGGAGAAGATCATGCCGAGCGTGGTGACGATGGGCAGAAGCGCGTTGCGCAGCGCGTAGGAGAAAATGATCTTCCGCCGCCGCAGCCCGTTGGCCCGCGCGGTGCGGATGAACTCGCTGCTCAGCACGCCGAGCATGGAAGCGCGCGTCATACGCGCCAGTGGGGCGAGCGCGAAGAGCGCCATGGTGAGCGCGGGCAGGATGATCTGCTTCGCGGCCATCCAGAAAGTCTCGGTATCGCCCGCGAGCAGGGTATCGATCAGCAACAGGCCGGTGACGCGCGGCGGCGTCATGGCGAAGGGGTCGATACGGCCGATGGGCTCGGGCGCGAGGCCGGTGAGATAATAGAAGAGATAGATCAGCAGCAGCCCCGTCACGAAGGTCGGCAGGGAGACGCCGGCGGTGCTGATCACGCGGCAGATCTGATCGACGATCGAGCCCGGGCGCAGGGCGGCGGCGATGCCGAGCGGGATGGCGACGCAGAGCGCGATGAGGAAGGCAGCCAGCGTAAGTTCGAGCGAAGCCGGCAGCCGCTGCCAGAGATCGGCCGCGACGGGCTGGCCCGTGCTGATGGACTGGCCGAGATCGCCATGGAAAAGCTGCTGCACATAGATAAGAAACTGGCGCCAGAGCGGCAGGTCCAGCCCCAACTTCTCCCGCACGGCCGCGATGGTCGCGGCATCCGCGGTGACGCTATTGGCGAAGAAGACCGCCGGATCGCCCGGCAGCAGGCGCGTCAGGGCGAAGGTCGCGAAGACGACCCCCGCCAGCGTGGGCACGACGCCGAGCAGGCGGCGGAAAAGGAACCCCATGCCTAGTCTCGGCCCCGTGTCATGCTCTCTCCCCGCTCAGACGCGCTTGAGGGTGCGGAGTTCGAGCATGCGGTGGAAGAGGTACTTATAGCCGTCCACGCTCTTCTGCATGCCCGTGTCGAGGGCCGGCTGCCAGAGGAGGATGATGGGGATGTCCTGCTTGGCCAGCGAGATCATCCGCGCGACATCCTTCTCGTAGACAGCCTTGTCGGTCTCGTAGCGCGTCTTCTCGACCAGGGCCTGGAATTCCGGATTGGCGTAGCTGCCGAAATTCCAGCGCGTCGGGCCGGAATAGAAGATGCGGAAGAAATAGTCCGGATCGGCGAAATAGGCGGCCGAACCCTCGAAGAAGAAGGGCACCTCCTTGTTCTGCAGCAGGGTGCCGAGCTGGCCGCCGGGCACCTTGTTGATCGTCACCTTGATGCCGATCTTGCCCAGGGATTCCTGCACCAGCAGCGAGACGGGCTCAGCGACGGTGGCCAGCGACAGCTCGAAGGAGAAGGTCGTCTCGAAGCCATTCGGGAAGCCCGCCTCGGTCAGCAGGGCCTTGGCCTTCTCCAGGTTGGTGTCGTAGCCGAGCGGCTGCGGGAAGGCGATGCCATCGGCCTCGTTCGGCTTGCCGCCGAAAAGCGGCTGGCCGCGCTTGAACAGCGCCGCGTCGAACATCTGCTGGTAAGGCAGCGCATAGGCGATGGCCTGACGGACCTTGACGTTGTCGAAGGGCGCCTTGGCGTTGTTCATGCCGATGAACTGGAAGGCGCCGGCCATGGGCACGCCCACCACCTTCACCTTGCCCTCGCTCGCGATGGAGACGGCATCCTGCGGCGGCAGGTCCTGCGCGATATCGGCATCGCCGCGCTCAAGCGAGGAGCGGCGGGACTGGGAATTGGGCACGATCTGCCACAGCACGCGGCGGAAGCCCGGCAGATCGCCGTTCTTCCAGCCATCGAAGCGGGAGAGCATCACGCTCTGGCCGGGATTGTGCTGATCGAGCTTGAAGGGGCCGCCGCCGGCGATATTGGTCTTGAGCCAGTCGGTTGCCCAGGGGTCCTGCGCCGTCGCCTGCTGCTTGACCACCTTGCTGTTGAAGATGACCGGATAGGTGCCGGCGAGGTTCGGCAGGGTGAAGCGATCGGCCTTGGGCACGGTGATGCGGATGGTATGCGCATCGACCACCACGAACTGGTCGGGGCTGGTCATGGAGCCCGTCGCGAACTGGGACTTGCCGACCGGCAGGCTCACCACGCGGTCGAGCGACCATTTCACGTCATCGGCCGTGACCGGGGAGCCGTCATGGAAGGTCGCGTCGCGGCGAAGGCGGAGGGTGATGGTCTTGCCCTCGTCCGTCACCTCGTAGCTCTCGGCCAGCTCGCCCTCGATCTTGAAGTAGTCGTAATAGAGGGTGCCGTTCGGGCCGGGCTTGGTGCCGAAGCGGAGCAGGCGGTCATAGGTGTTCCAATGCACCTGGATCGCGCCGCGATTCACGCCGACCCCGATGGGGTCGAAGCTGTTCGGCCCGGCCTCGCTGAGGACGCGGAGGCTCTCCGCCCTGGTCTGCGCATGGGCCCAGCGCATCGGCGCCAGACCCGCGAGGCCGGCGGCGGCGGCCAGCTTGCCAAAATCACGACGCTTCATCGCTGATCTCCCAATTGAACACAATTACGTGGTCTATAAACGCTTATGCCTCACCATTGACAGGGCGGAAAGCCCTCTGAAAGATGGAACAGCGTTTTTATAAATGAAACAAGTGGAGATCCTCATGGATCTGTCGGTGTCGGACGATCTCAAGCTCCTCGCGGATGGCGTCCGCTCCTTTGTGGAGCAGGAGCTGCAACCGCATGAGGCACTCGTGGAGCGGCTGGACGCCGTCCCCGATGAGCTTTTCCGCGAGATCCAGCAGAAGGCGCTGGCCGCCGGCTTCTATGCGATGAACATGCCGGAGGAGCATGGGGGCGCTGGCCTCACCTCCCCCGAGCGCGCCGTCTGCGAGATCGAATTCGGCCGGGTGAGCCGCGCGCTGGGCGTGATCTGCAACCGCCCCGCCCCCATCCTGAAGGCCTGCGTCGGCGACCAGATCGAGACCTATCTGAAGCCGACCATCCGCGGCGAACGCTGGGAATGCTTCGCGCTGACCGAGCCGGGCGCCGGTTCCGACGCGCGCGCCATCACCACCAAGGCGGTGAAGGACGGCGATGACTATGTCATCAACGGCACCAAGCAGTTCATCACCATGGCCATGCGGGCCGATTACATCATCGTCTTCGCCGTCACCGGCATGGATGAGACGCCGCGCGGCCCGCAGAAGCGCATCACGGCCTTCCTGGTCGACAAGGACACGCCTGGCATCGGCGTCACCCCGCTCGATGTGCTGTCGAATCGGGGCATGAAGTCCTGCATCATCACCTTCGACAATGTCCGCGTGCCTGCGCGGAACATCCTGGGCGGGGAAGGCAATGGCTTCGGCATCGCGAAGAACTGGATTTTCTCCGGCCGCGTGATGCTGGCCGCCAATTGCGTGGGCCTCGCCGAGCGCGCCATGAAGATGGCCGCCGAATGGGCGAATACGCGCGTCGCCTTCGGCAAGAAGATCGGCCAGTTCCAGGGCACCTCCTTCAAGCTCGCCGATATGGCCATGGAAATCCATGCGACGAAGCTGATGGTGATGGACGGCGCCTATAAGATGCAAGCCGGCACCATCACCCAGCGCGAGGCCTCGCAGATCAACCTCTTCGGCTCCGAGATGGTCGGCCGCGTGACGGATAACGCCCTGCAGATCCTGGGCGGCATGGGCGTGACCAAGGACCTGCCGCTGGAACGCTTCTGGCGCGATGCCCGCGTGGAGCGCATCTGGGAGGGCACTTCCGAGATCCATCGCGACATTATCTCCAAGGACGTGCTGCGGGAATTCCCGGCATGACCTCACGCATCAAGGTCACGGCCAATGGGCCGATCCTGGAGATCATGTTCGACCATCCCCCGGCCAATGCCTTCGACCAGAAGGCGAGCCGGGACCTGGATGCGGCGCTCGACCGGCTGCGCGACGACCCGTCGCTGCGCGTCGGCATCGTGCATGCCAATCCGGCGGGGCGTATCTTCTCGGCGGGGTGGGACCTGAAGGCCGTCGCGGCGGGCGATCGGGGCGAGGATTTCGGCAATAACGGCTTCATGTCGCTCGAGCGGCAGGACCTGAACAAGCCGCTGATCGCCGCCGTGCATGGGCTGGCCGTCGGCGGCGGCTTCGAATTCTCGCTCATGTGCAACATCGTCCTGGCCGCGCCGGAGACGGAATTCGGCCTGCCGGAACTGCTGCGCGGCTTCTTGCCGGAGGCGGGCGGGCTGTGGCGCGCGCTGCGGCGCCTGCCGGTGAATGTCGCCTATGAGCTGCTGCTGACGGGCCGCCGCCTGACGGCCGACGAGGGCCTGCGCCACGGCTTCATCAATCATATCGTCCCGAAGGACGAGCTGATGGAGCGCGCCCGCGCCATTGCCGGGCAGATCATCGCCGGCGCCCCACTGGCCGTCGAGGCACTGCTGGAAGTGGCCCGCGCGGTCGAGACGCTGCCCGATGCCGAGGCTTTCAAGAAGATGCGCTCGGGCCTGCCGGCGCATATCCGCATGCGTAATTCCGAAGATTTCTTCGAGGGGCCGCGCGCCTTCGCCGAAAAGCGCGCCCCGAACTGGAAGGGCCGATAGATGGATTTCGACCTCAACGAAGAGCAGCGCGCGACGCGCGAGGCGCTCCGGGCCTTCCTGACGAAGGAATGCCCCATCGAATACGTGCGCGAATGCGACGAGAAGGAAGTCTACCCCTTCGAGCTTTACAAGAAGCTCGCGGAACAGGGCTGGCTCGGCATTCCCATCGCCGAGGAATATGGCGGCACGGGCGGCTCCTGCCTTGACCTGGTGCTCTTCCTCGAGGAATTCGCGCGGCATTTCGAGGCGGGCGCGAATATCTATTACACCAGCATCGTCATCGCCGCCGATGCCATCGGCCATTTCGGCACGGAAGATCAGAAGAAGACACTGCTGCCGAAGCTCGCCCGCGGCGAGTTGCGCTTCGCCTTCTCGCTCTCCGAGCCGGGCTCGGGCTCCGATGCCGCCTCGCTCCGCACCAAGGCGGTGCGCGAGGGCGATGAATGGGTGATCAACGGGCAGAAGATGTTCTGCTCCTCGGCGCAGGTCGCCGATTACATCCTGCTGATGGCGCGGACGGATAGTGAGGCCCCGAAGCACAAGGGCATCACCATGTTCCTGCTCGACCCCAAGACGCCGGGTGTCGAGATCCGCCGGTTGAAGAAGCTCGGCCTCAAGCCGATGGACCTCAACGAGATCTTCCTCACCGATGTGCGCATTCCCGCCGATTGCGTCATCGGCGAGGTCAATCACGGCTGGACGAATGTGCTCAAGACGCTCGATTACGAGCGCTGCTGCCTTTCGGCCGTGAATGTGGGCGCGGCACAGTCGGTGCTGGAGAAATGCCTGACCTATACGAACGAGCGCGAGCAGTTCGGCCAGAAGATCGGCTCCTTCCAGCTCACGCGGGCCAAGCTCGCGGATATGGAAATGGAGATCGACGCCTCGCGCCTGCTGACCTATCGCTCGGCCACGCTGGTCGACAAGGGCATCCAGAACAACAAGGAATCGGCCATCGGCAACCTCGCCTCTTCCGAGACCTATGTGCGCGCAGCCCTTAACGGCATGCGCATCATGGGCGGCTGGGGCTATCTGATGGAATACGACATGCAGCGCCATTATCGTGACAGTAAGCTCGCGGAGATCGGCGGCGGCACCTCGGAAATCCTGCGGATCGTTATCTCTCGCGAGATGCAGAAGGCCCACGGCTGATGACTATCGACCTCGTCCTTGCCAATGGCACCGTCGTCACGCCTTCTGGCGTGATGGAGGCCGATATTCTCGTCTCGGGCGAGGTCATTGCCGATATCGTCCCGCCGGGCACAGGGCGCGGCGCGCGGATGATCGACGCGCGCGGCCGCATCGTGCTTCCGGGCGGTGTCGATGCCCATGTGCATTTCCTCATCGGCTTCATGGGCCAGCGCAGCGTCTATGATTTCTACTCGGGCACCGTGGCGGCGCTGCGCGGCGGCAATACCACGGTGATCGACTTCGCCCTGCAACGGCGGGGCCGCTCGATGCTGGATGGGCTGAAGCACCGCCGCGTGCAGGCCGACCGCCATGTGGCAACGGATTACGGGCTCCATCTCATCGCGACCGACATCAACCCCTCGAGCCTCGCGGAAGTGCCCGCGCTGGTCGAGGCCGGGGCGGCCTCCTTCAAGGTCTATACGGTCTATGAGAAGGAGCAGCTGAAGGTCGATGACGGCCCGCTGCATGACCTGATGCGCGCCCTCGGCCAGGCCGGCGGCATGCTCGGCCTGCATGCCGAGAACGCCTCGCTCATCGACCATGCCATCGCGAAGCATCTCGCCGCCGGCGAAGTCGCCCCCCGTTATCACGCGACCTCCCGCCCTGCCCTCGCCGAGACCGAAGCGGTGCGGCGCGGGCTGCTGCTGGCCGAGGATGCCGGCTGCCCGCTGCATATTTTCCACCTGAATTCCGGCCCGGCGCTGGATGCCATCGAGGCCGCCGCCGCGCGCGGCCAGAAGGCGAGTGCCGAGACCTGCACGCATTACCTGGCGCTGACGGCCGAGAAGCTCGATCGCGAGGACGGCCATCTCTACGTCATGAGCCCCCCGCTGCGCGACAAGGCGACGCAGGACCGCATGTGGCAGGGTGTCGCGAGCGGCGGCTTCGCGGCCGTCACCTCCGACGACGCCTCCTATTCCGCCGAGGCCAAGGCGCTGGGCGCGGAGAGCTTCGACCGCATCGCCAATGGCGTGCCGGGCGTCGAGCATCGCCTGCCGCTGCTCTACACGCTGGGTGTGGAGGCCGGGCGGCTCACCCTGCCCCAGCTCGCCTATGCCTGGGCGACGGGCCCGGCGACGCTTTTCGGCCTCGCGCCGCAGAAGGGCAGCATCGCCCTCGGGGCCGATGCCGATCTCGTGCTGCTCGACCCCGAAACGCGCCGCACCATGACGCCCGAAAGCCATTACGGCGCCATCGGCTATAACCCTTTCGACGGCATGTCGCTGACGGGCTGGCCGACGCTCACCGTCCGCCGGGGCCAGGTGGCGGTCGAGGATGGCAAGTTCCTCGGCGAGCCGGGCCAGGGCCGCTTCCTCACCCGCAGGCTCGGCGCGCGATGAGCCGCATCCCGGTCACGCTCGTCACCGGCTTCCTCGGAAGCGGCAAGACGACCTTGATCGGGCAGTTGCTGCGGCAGCCGGGCTTCGAGAAAACCCTCGTCGTTATTAATGAATTCGGCGAGGCGGGGATCGACCATGACCTCATCGAGGCCTCCAGCGATGATACGATGCTGCTCGCCAATGGCTGCCTCTGCTGCACCATTCGCGGCAATCTCGTCGATACGCTGCTCGACCTACGAAAGCAGGTCGCGGAAGGGCGGCTGCGCGATTTCGACCGGATTGTGGTCGAGACCTCGGGCGTGGCCGATCCGGCCGCCCTGCTCGGCTTCCTGCTCGGCGAGGCCGAGGTGATGGCGGGCTATGACATCGAAGGCGTCGTCACCACCGTCGAGGCCGTGAATGGCGCCGAGACGCTGGAAGGCCAGCCGGAAGCGGCCCTGCAAGCGCGGGTGGCGGATAGGCTGCTGATCACCAAGAGCGATCTCGTCGGCGACAATGCCATGGCCGATCTCCAGGCGCGGCTGGCGGCGTTCAATCCCGGCGCCACGATCATGACCGTGGTGAAGGGCGATGTCCCGCCCGAGGCCGTGATCGGCCTCCCGCGCGGCGAGAAGCACTTCTGCGGCCCCGACTGTGGCCACCACGATCATGACCACGCGCATCACCACCATGACCATGCGAGCCGCTTCCGCAGCGTGAGCCTCAGGCCGGTGCGGGCGCTGACGGCTGCGGAGGTGGCGCCGATGCTGGAGGCCATCCGCGCCCATGCCGGGCCCGACATGCTGCGGCTCAAGGGCCTGCTGCCCCTGGCCAAGGGCGGCCATCTGGTGGTGCAGGCCACGCTCGCCACGCTGCATCCGCCTGAGACGCGCAGCGCGCCGCTGCATGGCGAGGGGCGGCTGGTGATCATCACCGACCGCGCCGCACCCGAGGCGCTCCTGGCCGCCCTCGCCCCCTTCGGCCTCCGCGCCTGACACGCGCTTTCTATTGACCTTCGCTCGCGGCCTGCCATCATTCTTGCACTAAGCAAGAATGGAGGAATCGTGCAGGACCAGCCGCGCTCGCGCCGTCAGACGCGCGCCGCCATTCTCGGGCGCCTTCTCGCCACGGGCGGGCTCTACCGCACGCGGCTCGCGGCCGAATCCGGGCTGAGCGAAGGCAGTGTCTCACGCATCATCGGTGAATTGCGCAGCGAGGGCCTGGTCGAGGAGCCGCGCCGCCCGGTGCCCTATCCCGGCGGCCCCTCCTCCATTGTTGCACTGCGCAAGGATCAGCGGATCGCCGGGCTGGAGTTCGCCAATGACCGGCTGGCGGTCGGCGTGGGCAATTTCGCGGGCGAAGCCGATACCACCGCTCGCTATCCCCTCCCCGCTGGCAGCGCCCCGGCCCTGGTGCGCGAGACGGTGATCGAGGCCGTGGCCGGCCTGGCGGAATGGTGCCGCCGCCAGGGCGTGGCCCCGCGCCATATCGCCGCCTCGCTGCCGGGTTTCCGGGGCATGGGGCCGCTCGCCAACCCCATCGTGCCGGTCGATACGGGCTGGCTCGACCAGCATCTGCGCGAGTCCTTCCCCGGCGTGCCGGTCACGCTCGGCAATACCGTCGCCGTCCATGCCGCCGCACAGCTGCATGGGCGCGGCGTGGCGATGGTCGAGCGGCGGAAGCTGTTTCTCTATCTCGGCCACGGTGTGGGCGGTGCCTGGGTGGAGCCCATCACGGCCGATGATCCGATCAGACCCATCGAGATCGGCCATGTCGTGCTCGATCCGGAAGGCGCGGCCTGCCGCTGCGGCCATCGCGGCTGCCTGGAAACCCAGGCGTCGCTCGTGGCCCTCGCCGGGCTATTCGAGGTGCCGGAGGCGGAGCTTGCGGCCGCCGGCCCGCACTGGATGGAACGGGTGCGCCTGACCGCGCGGCGGGAGGCGAGCCTCAGGGCCATGCTGCGCCGCCTCGGCCTCGTCATCGGCAATGCGCTGAACCTTCAGCCCGCCGCCCGTGTGGTGCTCTGCGGCTGGCCCGCCGGCCTGCCCGAGGGGCTGCGTACGGCCATCGCCGAGGGCATGGGCATGAGCCTCTTCGGCGGCCTCGGCGAGGGCGCGCCGCCGCTCGAGTTCCTGGCGCCGCTGCTCGGCGCCGAGCCCGCGCCCAGCCTCGCCTATGCGCTGCATTGCCTCATCCGCGAGGGCGGCATGGCCCAGCAGGAAGACCGCCCGGCCCGTCTCGCCGGCTGAACGAAAGAACCAGGAGGAAAAGATGAAGACCAGCAAGACAGGAAAGACGGGCAAGGGCGCCATCGCTCTGGCCCTGATGCTCGCCACCGCCCTCGCCGCACCCGCCGATGCGCAGAGCGTGCTGCGCGTGAAGCCCTCGGGCGACGTGCGGGTGATGGACCCGCATCTGGGCTCGGATTCCATGGCCCGGAACATGGGCTACATGATCTATGACACCCTCTTCGCGGTGGATGCCGATCTGCGCATCAAGCCGCAGATGGTCGAGAGCTGGAGTTCGAAAGAGGAAGGCCGCGTCTGGAACTTCCGCCTGCGTGAGGGGATGACCTTCCATGACGGCTCGCCGGTGACAGCCGCCGATGTTGTGGCCTCGCTCCGCCGCTGGGCGCAGAATGACGGGCTCGGCCAGCAACTCATCGCGCGTGGCGGCACCTTCAGCGTGGAGAGCCCGCGCGACTTCACCCTGACCCTGAACGCGCCCTGGGGCATGGTGCTGGAAGCGCTGGGCAAGCCGGGCGCGCCCGTGCCCTTCATCATGCCCGAGCGCCTGGCCCAGACGCCTTCGAACCGGCCCGTGCCCGAGGCCATCGGCTCCGGCCCCTATCGCTTCGTCGCCAGCGAATGGCGCGCGGGCGACAGGCTCGTCTTCGCGGCCCATGCCGGCTATCGCCCGCGCAGCGAGCCCGCGAGCGGCTTGGCGGGCGGCAAGGTGCCGCGTTTCGAGCGCGTGGAATGGCAGATCATGCCCGATCAGCAGACGGCGCTCGACGCGCTGCGCAAGGGCGAGATCGACATCGCCGAGGATATCCCGGCCGACCTGCTGCCGACCCTGCGACGTGACCGCAACATCGCCGTCTCGCGGCAGGACGAGATCGGCGTGGCGCAACAGATCCGCCTCAACACCATCCAGCCACCCTTCGACAATCCGAAGCTGCGCCAGGCGCTGCTCGCCGCGGTGGACGGGCAGGAATTCCTCGCCGCCGTCACGACCGATGCCGATCAGGGCAAGGTCTGCAACAGCTTCTATATCTGCGCCTCGCCCTATTACACCGAGGCCGGCTGGCGGAAGCCCGATCTGGAGCGCGCGCGCCAGCTCGTGCGGGAGGCGGGCTATGACGGCACGCCCGTCGTGCTGCTGAACGCGGCGGAGAATTCCAATATCAGCGCCTTCACCCTTGTCGCCGATGCGCTGCTGCGCAAGATCGGCTTCCGCACCGATGTGCAGGCGCTGGATTGGGCGACCGTGGTGGCGCGGCGGCAGAGCCGCGAGCCGGTCTCGCGCGGCGGCTGGTCGATCTTCATCTCAGGCCCCGGCGGGCTCGACTATATGGAGCCGCTGAGCCATCTCGGCCTGCGCTCGAATTGCGAGAAGGCCTGGTTCGGCTGGCCCTGCGATGAGCAGATCGAGAAGCTCCGCGCCGCCTTCGCCGATACCGCCGATGAGGCGAAGAAGCGCGAGATCGCGGCGCAGATCCAGGCCCGCGCGCTGGAGACGGTGCCTTATGTGCCCATCGCCGTGCAGTATCAGCTGCGCGCGCATCGCGCGAACCTGACGGGGCTGCTCAACCCGCCTGCGCCGGTCTATTGGAACGTGAGCCGTCAGTAAGCGGCTCCGTAAAAGGAACAAAGCCTATGACCACGCAGGACCTGCCGTCGCGGACGGAATTCCATATCCTCGACACGCTCACCCTGAGCGACCGGCAGTTCCTGCGCGGCGAGGCCGAAGGCGCGCGGACCCAAATCGTCGGCGCGCTGACCCTCGCCCAGCGCCTCACGCCGCAGCCCGTGGTGGTGCTGATGCACGGCTCAGGCGGCATCGGGCCGAGCGTCGAGCTATGGGCGCGGCAGATCAATGCGGCGGGCTATGCGGCCTTCCTGATCGACGGCTTCACCGGGCGCGGGCTGGTTTCCGTCTCGGGCGATCAGGCGAAGCTCGGGCGGCTGGCCTTCACGCTCGACATCTATCGCGCGCTGGAGGTGCTGGCGAAGCATCCGGCCGTCGATGCCTCGCGCGTCGCGGTGCTGGGCTTCTCGCGCGGCGGCCAGGGCGCGCTCTATTCCGCCATGGCGCGCTTCCACAAGCTCTGGAACCGCAGCGGCGTGACGCCGGCCGCGACGCTCGCGGTCTATCCCGATTGCGCCACGCGCTATCTGGAGGATACGGCCATGGTGGACGCGCCCATCCGCGTCTTCCACGGCACGGCGGATGACATGAACCCCCTCGCCCCCGCCGCCGCGCATGTGGAGCGGCTGAAGGCGGCGGGCTGCGATGCCGAGCTGCTCGAATATCCCGGCGGGCATCACGGCTTCGACAATCCGATGGGCAGCGCGGTCTGGACCGACCAGCCGCAGAGCGTGCGCGATTGCACCATCGAGGAGCGCGAGCCGGGCCTGCTCGTCAATGCCGCGACGGGCCGGCCCTTCACCTATGAGGACCCTTGCGTCGCACGCGGCTCTCACGCCGGGCGCGACGCCGTGATGGGCCCTCAGCTGCGCGAGGACGTGCTCGCCTATCTGAAGGCCCTGTTCGGCTGAAACGCCTCAGCCGGTGAGGTTCATCGGCTCCGGCACCCAGAGGAAGCCGTCGCCCGCCTTGGCCACATGGCCGAGGCCGGGCCAGGGGAAGTGGTAGGAGAGCACTTCGTGCCGGTCGGTCGCCAGCCGGTCGAGCATGCGCACACGGCTCTGGGCGGAAAGCTTCGGGTCGGTGTCGAAGGAGAATTCCCAGCGCGGCCGCTGCAGCAGCAGGATGTGGTGATGCGCCAGATCGCCGCTATAGACCATCGTGCGGTTGTCGCTGGTGATGGCGTAGCAGCTATGGCCGACCGTATGCCCCGGCGTGAAGATCGCGGTGATGCCGGGCGCGACCTCGCCGCCGTCCTTCACCATGATCATGCGGTCGCGATAGGCGGAGAGGTTCTTCTTCGCGCCCTCGATGAAGGCCGTCATGAAGGCAGGGCCGCGCTTGTTGTTGTCGTCGGTCCAGTATTTCAGATCGGCCTCTGTGACGGCGACCTGCGCATTGGGGAAGACGCGGTTGCCAGAGGCATCCACCAGGCCCCAGCAATGGTCGCAATGCGCATGGCTCAGCACCACGAGGTCGATCTGCTCGGGCTGGATGCCGGCGGCGCGGAGATTATTCAGCATCTTGCCCGTCGTGGGGCCGAACATCTTGCCGTCCGCCCCCATGCTGTCGCCCATGCCGGTATCGAAGAGGATAAGCTGACGGCCGGTATTGAGCACCATCACGTTCTGCTCGAGCGTCGCCTCGTCGGGCGGCAGGAAATTGCCTTCGAGCAGGCCGCGGATCTCGCTCGGTGGCGAAGCGGGAAAGGCCGGCTCGGGCTTGCCGAGCGGCAGGCGGCCGTCGGAAATCACGGTCACCTCATACGCGCCGTGTTTGAAACGGTACCAGGCCGGCGGAATATTGTTCTGAAAGGGAGCGGCGGCCTGCGCCAGACGCGGTGCGCTCAATAGCGCGGCCCCTCCCGCGGCGCCGGTGACGGCGCGCAGCAAGCCACGGCGATCCATCTTCATGGTCGTGTTCCTCCAGGCTTTCGTTATTGGGCGCCGCGGCGCATGCCTGACGGTGGCCCGAGGAGGACCGATGCACAGGCACGAAGCACGGCACCACGCGCGCTGGATAACATCGCCAAGGCCGCCCCCTCGATCACAAGCAGGGGCGCGACCGGAGAGCGGAATTTCAGCCCTCGGCTTCCTCGTAGAGCCTGCCTGTCTCGGCGCAGATCTCATCGAGGCGGCGGCCCGCCTGCCAGGGGGCCATTTCGGCGGGCTTGGTGACGCCGGGAAGCTGGCGCGGGCATTCCTCGATCTCGCCGATCACCTGGCGCACGGGGATGAGCGCCGTCCAGGCCGGATGCGCGTAATCCTCCTCGTCATCATGCACGTGCACGTCACGGATCTTGCCCGAAGCCTGCTCCATCGTCATGCGCACGAAGCTGGTCGCCTTGGCCTCCTGCTTCGTCGTCTCGCGCATCAGCTTGGAACGGCCGGGGAAGAAGCGGTCGAGGAAGGTGTCGATCAGACGGTTCTTCTCCGCCTCGTCCTCGACGAGTTGCGCCGTGCCATAGGCCATGACGGAGCGGTAGTTGATCGAGTGGTTGAAGCCGCAACGCGCGAGCACGATGGCGTCCATATGCGTCACGGTCACGCAGACGGGAATGCCCTTGGACTGCGCGCGCAGCATGCGGCTGGCGGAGGAGCCGTGCCAGATCAGGTCATCGCCCTCGCGCCAGAAGGCCGTCGGCGTGCAATAGGGCTGGCCGTCGATCACATAGGCGATGTGGCAGAGCATGGCGGCATCGAGAATGTCATAGACCGTCGCCTTGTCGTATTTGCCCCGCTGCGGGCGGCGGACGACCTTGTTGCGCTTGGTGACGGGGAAGCTGTCGACGGTCTCGGACATGATGGCTCCGGAGGGCATGGCGGTAGGCTGCCAGGAAAGCGCGGCGGAGCGGTTTCTTTGAAGGACCAATCCTGGCGCATCCGGCCAGACCAATTTCCGGCGATTGGTCGGGCGATTGGCGCTTCAGGCGGGCGGCGCGCTGGTCCAATCTGCCATTCATGCCGACGCCTTCGCCCGATTGGTCCGACCTGCTGCCCCTCGCCATCGACCGGGCGGCGCCGCAGACCATCTATCGCCAGCTCTATCTCGCCCTGCGCGGGCTGATGCTCGACGGCACATTGCCCGCCGGCAGCCGCCTCCCGCCCTCGCGCGCCCTGGCGGCAAAGCTGGGCATCGCGCGGAGTTCGGTCGTCGGCGTCTATGAGCAATTGCTGGCCGAGGGCTATGTGGAGGGCAGAACGGGCGCGGGCACCTTCGTCGCCCCTTCCCTGCCGGAGCAGCCGGAGCCGCCGCAGCCCGGCCCCGCCGCCGAGGCGCCCCCGCCGCCGCCCGCCGTGGCCCGCTATGCGCCGCATCTGCCCGATCCGGGGCAGTTCAGCCCCCTGCCCTTCAATACGGGCCGCACCTCGATCGACGAGCGGTCCTTCCAGATCTGGCGGGGCCTGGCCCTCGCGCAATGGCGCGTGCCGGATCAGCACCAGCTCGGCTATGCCGATCCGCGCGGCCTGCCCCGGCTGCGCGAGGCGGTGGCGCGCTATCTGCGGGCGGCGCGGGCGGTGCATTGCGAGCCGGAGCAGATCCTCATCCTCAACGGCGTGCAGCAGGCGATCGACCTCGTCGCCAAGGTGCTGGTGGAGCCCGGCGACCCCGTCTGGGTGGAAGACCCGGCCTATCCCGCCATGCGCTCGGCCATGCAGACGGCCCGCGCGCGGATCGTGCCCGTGCCGGTGGATGAGCACGGGATGGTGGTGCAGGAAGGGGTCAAGGCGGCGCCCGTCGCGCGCCTCGCCTATGTCACCCCCTCGCATCAATACCCGCTGGGGCATGTGCTCTCCATGGCGCGGCGGACGGAGCTGCTGGCCTGGGCGCGCGAGGCCCATGCCTGGATCATCGAGGACGATTACGACAGCGAATTCCGCTATGCCGGGCGCCCGCTCGCCTCCTTGCAGGGCATCGACCGCGACAATCGCGTCATCTATCTCGGCACGCTCAGCAAGGTTCTCTTCCCCGGCCTTCGGCTCGGCTATGCCGTCGTGCCGCCGGAGTTGCTGCCGGCGATGACGGCGGCGCGTTACCTGACCGACCGGCACCCGCCCGCCATGGCCGAGGCGATGGTGGCCGATTTCATCGAGCAGGGGCATTTCGCAGGCCATCTCCGGCGTATGCGGGCGCATTACAAGGCGGCGCGGGACGGGCTGCTGACGGCCCTCGAGGCGCGGCTGGGCGGGGCGCTGACCATCGCGCCGCCCGACCAGGGCATGCATGTGCTGGCCTATCTGGGGCCGTCGCTGCTGGCGCGGGGCATGACCGACCAGTCCCTCTCCGCCGCCGCCCGGGCAAAGGGAGTGATGCTGCGGCCCATCAGCCCACTTTTCTCCGCCGCGCCGCCACGGCAGGGCTTCATGCTCGGCTTCACCGGCCACGCGCCGCATGCGCTGCGGGCGGCGGTGGAGAAGCTCGTGCCGCTGCTGCATGCGGCCTGAAATTTGCTTCTCCCGGGCAAGTTCCGAGGAGACGACACATGAGCGAGCGGATTCCGACCATCGATTTCTCCCCTTTCCTGAACGGCGACGCCGCCGCGCAGGCCAAGGTGGCGAGCGCCCTGGGGGAGACATTCGAGCGCTACGGCTTCGTCTCCCTCATCGGCCATGGGATGGACCTCAGCGCCATCGCCGGCGCCTTCGCCACCGCCGAGGCCTTCTTCGCCCTGCCCGAGGAGGAGAAGCGCCTGGTGCAGGACAAGCGGAACAACCGCGGCTATGTGCCGATGTTCGACAGCCAGGAGCCGGGCAAGAAGCCCTCCGGCCAGGAGGCCTTCAGCATCGGCCATCCCACCCGCCCGGCCGACCCCAAGCTTCAGGCCTTGCCCTTCCATGCGGTGACGCCCATCCCCGCCCGGCCCGAGGGGTTCGAGGCCGCGCTGCATGCCTGCTACGGGACGATGTTCACCCTCGGCGAGCAGATCCTTCGCGCCGTCGCCATGCATCTCGGCCGCGACCCCGGCTTCTTCGCGGAGATGTCGCGCGAGACCTATTCCAACATGCGCATCATCCATTACCCGCCGAAGGAGCAGGTGGCCGAGGTCACCGATGTCGGCGTGCGGGCGCATGTCGACGAGGGGCTCATCACCCTTCTCATCCAGGACATGAATGGCGGGCTCTCGGTGCAGGGACCGGGCGACGTCTGGCTGCCGGTGGTGCCCGATCCGCAGGCGATCGTCGTCAATGTGGGCAAGCTGCTGCGCCGCTGGACCAATGGGCGCTTCAACGCGGCGCTGCATCAGGTGGTGAACAGCTCAGGGCGGGAGCGCTACTCCATCCCGCTCTTCGTCCACCCCTCCTACAACACAGTGATCGATCCGATGACACTGGTGGGGGAGGCGCCGAAGGGCGAGGAATTCACCCCCATTGTCGCCGGCGAGCAGGTCTTCGCGAATTTCCTGGCGCGCCGCCCGAGCTGGAAGCTCGAAGCGGCGGTATGATCAGGCGGCCGCGGCGGCATCCGCCTGGCGGTCGAGATGGGCGACCAGGTCGGGCGGCAGCTTGAGCCGATGCGCGAGGGCCTGGAGATAGGCGCGCTCGGCCGGGTCATCCGGGTCCACCGCCAGGCGGGACACCAGGTAGAGTTCCGAGGCCTGTTCCTGCGTGCCGGCCGATGCCGCGACCTCGCTGACGCCGATGGGCGAATCGAGCGTGTCGAAGACGAAGGCCTTGGCCTCGGCATCGAGCCCCGCTTCCTCCACCTGCGCGAAGATGCGACGGCGCTCCTCGCCGTCGATATGGCCATCGGCCCGGGCCGCGCCGATCATGGCGCGGATCAGCGCGAGTTCGAAAGCCTCGCCATTGGCGGCGGGGGTGGCGCCGGGCAGGAAGCGGTTATCGACCGCCTCCGCATCGCGCGGCGTGGCTGCCGGGGCCGAGGCGGGCTGGCGCCCCTCCTGCCAGTTGCGGAAGGCTCGGTCGGCCAGGGCGCCGAGCAGGGCCGCGCCGCCATGGCTCAGCATGCCGCCGCCCTTCTTCTTCTTGCCGCCGACCAGCAGCGAGAGCAGCCCGCCGGCCGCCGCGGCACCCGCGAGGCCGCCCATGCCGCCGCCCTTGCCGAGCACCTGCTTGGCCGTATCGGCCATGCCGCCGAAACTCGAAGGCGAGGTCCATGGAGAGCCGCCCTGGGAGGGGGCCTGCGCGGGCATATGGGAGCCTGGCGCCTTACCGGCACCGAGGAAGCGGTTCAGCAGAGCCTGTGCGTCGATCATGGGCATCACATCGGGTGTCCGATAGATGTCCACAAGATTGCTGAAACTTCACGTTACGCGAAAAGCATCAGTCTTCCCCACCCAGCAGCGCCGCCAAAGCGGGCGAGAGGCCGAGGCTGGCCCGGCCCTGCGGCGCGGCCAGGCTGCCGGCGGTGGCGCGGGGCAGGCCGAGGGAGACGAGCATCTCCGCCGTCTTCACCGCGCAGGCGATGCCGTCGAGCAGCGGCACCTTCACCTGGGGTTGCAACACCGCCGCCATACCGGCCAGGGCCGCACCGCCCATGACAACCGCATCGGCGCCATCCGCCACGAGCTTCTCGATCCCCGCCAGCACCTTGGCCCGCGCGCCCGAAGGGTCGGCCAGGGCGCCCTGGGGCGTGGTATCGACGCCCAGCAGGCCCGAGAGGCGCGAGGTGAGCCCATGCCGGGCGATCAGCTCGCGATAGGTCTCGACGCCGCCGAAGGTGACGAGCCCGAAGCGCCCGGCCACCAGGCAGGCGGTGAAACAGGCGGCTTCCGTCATCCCCACCACCGGGCAGGGCATCATCTGCCGCGCGGCTTCCAGTGCCGTGTCATGGCTGACGGCCAGCACCACGGCATCCACCGCCCCGGCATGCTCGGCCAGGAGTTCCAGCAGGGCATGGGCCGCGATGGCATTCTCGGTGCGGGTGGAAATCACCGCCGGGCCGAAACGCGGCGTGGCGGGGACGATCTCGTGGCCCGGCGCCGCCTTGCGCGCGGCCTCGGCGCAAAGCTCGGTGATGGCGACGGTCGTATTGGCATTGGCGACGAGAATGCGCATCGCTCAGCCCCCCACTTCGTCGCCGGGTGCCGCGCTGGGCGCCCCGAGGCGCGAGACGGCCATTCGCAAAGGCTGCACCAGCAGGGCCTCCTCGAGCTTCGCCCCCGGCTCGGCCAGTTGCGGCCAGACGAGGAAGGGGTTGAGACAGAGCATATCCCCCGCGCGAAGCGTGACGCGCAGCGGCAGGCTGGGGTCGGCGCAGACGGCGGCGAGCGGCACCAGCGGCCCGCGCGAGCCCTTGCCCGGGTCGAAACGCCCCGAGAAGGTGCCACCCTGCAGGCTGAAGACCGAGGGCCCCTGCCCCGCCTCGTCCATCGGGCGGTAGAGCCGCTCCAGCGCCGGCCGATCGGCGAGCATCAGCGCGTTATGCGCGGCCCCGGCCGAGACCAGGGTAAGCTCCACCGTGGCGATGGCGGCGATGAGGAAAATGTCGCAATCGGGCACGCCGCCACCAGCGGGATGCGCTTCCCGAAGCGGCTGGCCCAGCGCGCCGCCGAGGGCGCCGAGCGTGGCGGCCGCCTCCGCCGCGCCCTGCCCCGGCAGCCCGCGCAGCAGCACCATGCCCTGGCCGTGGTCGCAACGCTCGACGATCTGCGCCAGCACCGGCGCCAGCGCCTCGGGCACCTCGGCGCCGGGGGCGGCGATCATGGCACCGATGGCGGCGGCGGCCTCGGCGCCCAGGGGCAGCATCCAATCGGAAGGATCGAGCCCATCGGCCTGCCACACATGCGGGCCGAGTTGCGGCACGATGCGCCGCTGGGAGCCGGTATGCGGGGGTATCGACGCGGAAGGGGGAGTATCGCTCATGCCGCCAGCCTAGAGCCTGATGCCTCGCCGCGTAATCGCAGAAAGGCGTGACGGGCGCGGCCCTTGCCCAATGCCCACCCCGGTTGCAGCCTGTCGCAAAGGCTTCACTCTGGAGAAATCGCCGCCATGGCCGATCCCGCCCTCGCTCTTCCCTTCGATGCCGAGACGCTGCTGGAAGGGCTGCGCCCCTGGGTGGAATGCGAAAGCCCGACCTTCGACCGGGAGGCGGTGAACCGCATGATGGACCTCGCGAGTCGCGATCTCGCGCTCATGGGGGCCAGCATCGAGCGCATTCCGGGCCGGATGGGCTTCGGCGATTGCGTGCGGGCGCATTTCCCGCATCCCGACCGGGGCCGCGTGCCGGGCGTGCTGATTGTGGCGCATCTCGACACCGTCCATCCCGTCGGCACGCTGGAGCGGCTGCCGTTCCGCCGCGAGGGCGATATCTGCTACGGCCCCGGCATCGTGGATATGAAGGGCGGCACCTATATCGCGCTCCAGGCCGTTACCGCCCTGGCCAAGGCGGGCATCGCGACCCGGCGCTCGGTCAGCGTGCTGCTGACGAGCGACGAGGAAGTGGGCAGCCCCTCCACGCGCGACCTGATCGAGCAGGAAGCCGCGCGCCATGCCGTCATCCTGGTGCCGGAGCCGGCGCGGCCGGATGGCGGGGTGGTGACGGGGCGCTATGCCATCGCGCGCTTCAACCTCCGCACCACGGGCCGCCCGAGCCATGCGGGCGCGGCTCTGTCGGACGGGCGCAGTGCCATTCGCGAAATGTGCAAGCAGATCGTCGCCATCGAGGGCATGACGACCGAGGCCTGCACCTTCTCGGTGGGCGTGATCCATGGCGGGCAATGGGTGAATTGCGTGGCGACGCATTGCGACGCCGAGGCGCTGAGCATGGCCAAGCGCCAGGCTGATCTGGATGCGGCGGTGGAGAAGATGCTGGCGCTGAACAAGAACGGCGAGGTCGCCATCGAGGTGAAGCGCGGCGTGACACGCCCGGTCTGGGAGCCGGATGCGGCGGTGATGGGCCTCTACGAGACCTATCGCGATCTCGGCCGTCAGCTCGGCCTTTCCATCGGCCATGCGAGCGCGGGCGGCGGATCGGACGGCAATTTCACCGGCGCGATGGGCATCCCCACGCTGGACGGGCTCGGCGTGCAGGGCGCGGGCATCCATACGCTGGAGGAGCATGTGCGCCTCGACAGCCTGGTGCCCCGCGCGCGGCTCTTCGCGGGGCTGCTTGCGAGGGTTTGAGGGAGGCCGGGGGGGGGGGCCTCAGCGGCCGCCGTCGACGCTCAGGATCTGGCCGTTGATGAAGCCGGCCTGCGCGCTGGCGAGGAAGAAGACGGCATTGGCGATATCCTCCGCCGTGCCGAGGCGCCGCAGGGCGATGCCTTCCACCAGGCGCTTCTGGCCTTCCGGACCGTAGCTCTCGAATTGCGCGATGCTGGCGGGGTTGGAGGGCACGAAGCCGGGGGCGACCGAATTCACGCCGATGCCGAAGGGGCCGAGCTCGAAGGCGAGCTGCTTCGTGAGCCCGACGAGCCCGTGCTTGGCAGAGCAATAGGCCTGGATGCCGGTGAGGCTCCGTTGCAGCCCGGCGCCGGAGCTGATGGTGACGATACGGCCCCTGCCCGCCTGCTTCATTCCCGGCGCCGCGGCGGCGGTAAGGTTGAAGGCGGCGTGGAGGTTGATGTCGAAAATCGCGTGCCAATCGGCCTCGGGCACCTCCTCCAGCGGGCGGTTCACCTGGCCGCGCACGCCGCCGGCATTGCAGACGAGCACGTCGATTGCCTTGCCGGCCTTTTCCTCGACACGCGCGATCCAGGCGCGGGCAGCACCCGGCGCGGTGAGGTCGAAGGCGTCGGTCGAGATGGCTTCGGGCGCGGCCGCGGCGGTGCCGGCGAGTTCCTCGGCGCTGAGGTCACAGCCGAAGACGCGGGCGCCCATAGCGGCGAAGCCCTGGGCGATGGCGCGGCCGAAACCATGGCCCGCCCCGGTCACGGCCACGACCTGCCCGGCGAAATCGATCTTCATCGCGGCAACTCCATCAGATTGGCATCGGCCATCGGGCGCGTCCCGGCCTCGCATTCATGGATCATCGTCACAAGGGCGGCGAGCGTCGGGCAGGCGATGCCGTGTTTCGCACCGATGGGGATGATGGGCGCGAGTTGGGCATCAACCTCGGTGCGGCGCTTGCGCACCCAGAGATCGCGCCAGATGCCGCTATGCGTCTTCGCATTGGGGCGGTTGAAGGCAACCATGGCGGCGACGCTGGCGGACGCGCCGTCTTCCGTGCCGGCGGCGCCAAAGGCGGCAGGCTCGTAGCCGTTGAAGCCGAGCGGCGCGATGCCTTCCGCAGCGGCGACGGCCATCACCTCACCGGCCAGCCGGCGCCAGAGCGGCAAAAGTTCAGGGCGCGCCAGGGTATCGGCGATGCCCTTCTCCGCCACGCCCTGGGCGAAGAGCATGGCGCCATAGCCCAGCTTGCCCCAGAGATAGCCCCAGATATTGTCCGTGATGATCGCGCCGGGCTCGAAGAGCGAGAGCAGCTCGTGCAGGGCCGTCAGGCGCGGGGTGGTGGTGCCATCCAACTCGCCCAGCACCACGGCGCCGCGCCCGCCATACATGATGCGCCCGGGCGCCATCCAATCGGCGCTGAAATTGACGAAAGCGCCGATGGTGCGGTCCCGGCCGACGACGTCGGCGATGATGGTCTCGCAGAGCCCGTTCTGGGCCGAGAGCACATAACCATCGGCGGCGAGATGCGGCTCGATGGCGCGGCAGGCTGCCTCGGTATGATGCGCCTTCACCGCCAGGATCACCCGGCGATAGCGGCCCTTCACCGTCTCGGGCGTATAGGCGGGTGCCCGGATGCGAAAAGCGTCGATGGGCCCCTCGATCTCGAGCCCGTCTCGCGTGATGGCCTCGACATGCTGCGCATCGGCATCGACGAAGACCACCGCATGCCCGGCACGGACGAGATAGGCGCCGATCGTGCCGCCGATGGCCCCGGCGCCCCAGACCAGGATGGGCCCCGCCAAGCCGCGCGCAGCGGCGCTTTCTTCCTTCATCAGCGGCCCCTGTCTTCGTTCCGCACAGGGACGCTAAAGACGGGAGCGGGAAGGTCAATCGCGCTTGCGGCGGAAGGCGTCGAGGCTGACGACCTGGGCGGGCTCGGCCGGGGTTTCAGGCTCCGGCTCGGCCTCGTTCTCGTCCGGTACGGCGGCCTTGAAGGGCTCGGCTTCCGGCTCGGCCAGGTCCTGATCGATCTCGGAGCGGAAGCGCATGCCGACCCGCACATGCGGGTCCCAGAAGGCGGTGAGCGCGCCGAAGGGAAGCACCAGGGAAGCCGGCACGCCGCCGAAGACCAGGCCCACCGACACCGTCCGCGCCAGGCGATCCACCTTGAGATCGCGATACTGGTGCTGAAGGACGATCGTCATCTCCTCGGGGTAACGGGCCCGGAGATGCGCCGGCATCCGCACGCCGGGATGGCCGGTGCGGAAGGTCAGGTAGAAGTGGTGTTCGCCCGGCAGCCCGTTATCGACCACGTATTCGAGGGCACGCAGCGCGACTTCGCGCATGGCATCCTCGGTCCAGCGATCATAGGGCAGCAGGCTTTCGGGGGCCTCGGGTTCGTCTGTCATTCGCTCATTCTTCCCGTGGCAATATTAAGGCAGCCTTCCTGACTGCGATAGGGGGCGGGGGCGAAACTGTGATCGCGGAACAAATGGCTCGGAAAGTGGGGGGCTTCTGTTGCCCGGTGCCCCCCGAACCGCGCTTACCTATTAGGCAGCGAGCGCCACAGCCTCACGGCTGTTATCGTTGGCACTTGTGATTTAGCCCGATAACGGCGGTACAATGCCGGGCAAAAACCGTGTCTTTACCGTGCGCGTCGAGCCTGTGTCGTCCCCATCCGCCGCCCCCGATAAAGGGCCTGAGCATATTGGTGGAGACGCCGGGCACTGCCCCCGGGTCCGCAACACTTATTCCACACGGCGTTTATCGCCATAGTCACCGAGGTGACGCCGCTCATATAGGCGGCCCGGGCGGCCATGACCAGAGGCTGTCATCATGTCAGGACCCTCTCTTGATCGCTTGGCGCGGGGGTCGGCCTGCGGCTACACCCTTGGCACTGTGAATATGGACTCCGAGAGCATCACCGCATGGACCTGACCGAAGCCCAGCGCCAGGAAATGGCCGAAGCCCGCGCCGCTCGCTCCGAGACGCGCCGCCCGACCGTGCCTGCCCTGGAAGCCATGCTCTTCGAGGTCATGCCGGTGCTCGACCACGGCTTCGTCCGGGTGATCGACTATATGGGCGACGACGGCGCCGTGGTTCAGGCCGCCCGCGTCTCCTATGGCCGGGGCACCAAGGCCGCCAATGAGGATCGCGGGCTGATCCGCTACCTCATGCGCCACCGCCACTCGACGCCCTTCGAGATGTGCGAGATCAAGTACCATGTGAAGCTGCCGATCTTCATCGCGCGGCAGTGGATTCGCCATCGCACGGCCAATGTGAACGAGTATTCCGCCCGCTATTCGGTGCTGGACCGCGAATTCTACATCCCCGAGCCCAGCCAGCTCGCCGCCCAATCCGCCATCAACCGCCAGGGCCGCGGCGATGTGCTGGAAGGCGAGGAGGCCGCGCATGTGCTGAACCTGCTCCGGCAGGATGCCATGACGAATTACGACCACTACCTCGAGATGCTGAACGAGGGCGAGGAAGGCCAGATGCGCGACGAGAGCCGCCGGGGCTTGGCCCGCGAGCTGGCGCGCATGAACCTCACGCTCAATTCCTATACCCAGTGGTACTGGAAGACGGATCTGCACAACCTGCTGCACTTCCTCTCCCTGCGCGCGGATTCGCATGCCCAGTACGAGATCCGGGTCTATGCCGAGGCGATGATGAAGAGCCTCGCCGCCTGGGTGCCCTCGGTCTACGAGGCCTTCCGTGACTACCGGCTCGGCGCCGTGACCCTCTCGGCCCAGATGCTCGAGGTGGTGAAGCGCAAGCTCAGTGGCGAGCAGGTCGAGCAGAAGGGCTCGGGCCTCTCGGCGCGCGAATGGCGCGAGCTCATGTCCATGCTCGGCCAGGAGGGCTGATGGCCGGCGCCGCGCCCCGCAACGGCCGGCCCCAGCAGCCGGACCTTCTCGGCAACCGCCCCCCTTCGCCGCGCCCGGCGTCCCCTCGCGCTGCCAAGCCGAAAACGGGCGCCAAGCCGGCCGCGAAACCGCGCGCGGCCGGGGGCGGCAAGCCGCGCCGCACCATGCCCGCCGCCTTCACGCAGGGCATGGGCTGGTGGGACAGGCTGCCCCGCGGCGCCCGGCGCGGCATCGCCATCGGCGTCATCATCCTGATCCTCTTCGTCGGCTTCCCCGTGGCGCATGCGCTTTTCGGCGAGATCGGCGCGCTGCTGCTGCTCTTCCTGGTCGGCGGCTTCGCGCTCGGCCGCGCCACGAGCCGGAGATAGCCCCATGGACCCGGCCCGCGCGCGGCAGCTCATCGCCTTCTTCGCCTTCGCCGACCGGCTGAAGCATGTGGAACGGCGGGGCCGGACCATTTCGCCCGATGGCCGGGCCAGGCAGGAGAACGCCGCCGAGCACGGCTGGCACCTCGCCCTCTTCGCCCTGATGCTGCGGCATGACATCGCGGAGAAGGTCGATCTCGCCCGCGTCTTCTCGATGCTCGCGGTGCATGACCTGGTGGAGATCGAGGCGGGCGACACCTTCGCCTATGACCTCGTCCATGCCGAAAGCCAGGGGGCGCGCGAGGCCCTGGCGGCGGCCAATATCATCGCCATGCTGCCGGGCGACCTGGCCGCCGATTTCTCATCCCTCTGGCATGAATTCGAGGCCGGCGAGACGCCCGAGGCACGTTTCGCCATGGGTTGCGACCGCGCCCAGGGCTTCTTCCAGCAGGTGATTTCGGGCGCCGAGGCCTGGAAGGCGGCGGGCATTACCCGCGCCCAGAGCCTGCGCCGCATGCAGCCCGCGATCGATGCCGGCCCGGCTTTCGCGACGCTCATCAACGAGCTTTACGACATGGCCGAGGCCGATGGCCTCTTCCGCGCCGACACCCTCCCCGCCGCCGGGTAGAACCATGACCGTCCTCGTCTTCGGCTCGGCCAATGCCGACCTCGTCTTCCCCGTACGCGAATTGCCCGCGCCGGGCCGCACCGTGCTGGGTGACGGCTGGCATGCCGTGCCGGGCGGCAAGGGCGCGAACCAGGCGGTGGGCGCGGCGAAGGATGGGGCGCGAACACTCTTCGTCGGCGCCGTGGGGCGGGACAGCCTGGCCGAGGTCGCCACCAGCGGCATGCGGGCGGCCGGGGTGGACCTTGCGCGGCTCGCCGTGACCGACCGGTCCACGGGGGCCGCTTCCATCACCGTGGACGCGCAGGGGCGGAACCAGATCGCCGTGGCTTCCGGCGCCAATATGCTCGTCCATGCCGGGCAGGTGGAGGATGCGCTGCTCGGGCCGGGGACGGTGCTCGTGCTGCAGATGGAAGTGCCGCCGGCCGAGAACGAGGCGCTGATCGCCCGTGCGCGGGCCGCCGGCGCCCGCATCCTGCTCAACCTCGCCCCGCCCGCGCCAATCTCGCGCGAGACGGCGGCGAAGCTCGATCTGCTGATCGTCAACGAGCACGAATCCACCTGGCTCGCGGGCCATCTCGGCGTGGCCGACACGCCGCCCGCGCTGCGGGAGGCCCTGGGCTGCGACGTGCTGGTCACGCGCGGCGAGGAAGGCGCGGTGCTGGCGCAGGCCGGGGGGCTGACGCGCATCCCGGCCCTCCCCGCCCAGGCGATCGACACGGTGGGCGCGGGCGACTGTTTCTGCGGCGTGCTGGCGGCGGGGCTCGATGGCGGGCTGTCGCTGGAGGCGGCGCTGAACCGCGCCTCGGCCGCAGCCGCCATCGCGGTGACGCGCCAGGGTGCCGCCGATTCCATGCCTCTTGCCGCCGAGACGGATGCACGGCTGAGAGGCTGAATTCCCACCCTCGCGGTTTACCGGTCGTTAGCTTCCGCTGGGCAAACTCCGCCCATGAGCGCATCGCCCCAATTGGCCATTATGGCCGCTATCGATTCCATGAATGGAACGGTCGCCATCGCTCGAGCTCTGGCCGAAAGCGGCCGGCGCATCGACCTCACCGGGCTCGACCGGGAAGTGGCGCAGATCTGCGCCGCCTCCGTCGCCCTCGGCCAGGCGGAGGGCCGCGCCCTGCGCCCGGCGCTCGAGGGCCTGCTCCACGAAATCACCGCCCTGCGCGAAGCCCTCCAGCCATGAGCGATGCCTGGCTCATGGTGCCCCTCGCCCTGGCGGGCGTGGTGGCCGCCCTACTTCTGCTGGCGCGCGCCGTGCGGGGGCTGGGCCTCGCGCCCAATGCGCCGAAAGCGGGCCGCCGCCTCGCGGTGCAGGAGGTGCTGCCGATCGACGCCAAGCGCCGCGCCGTGCTGCTGCGTTGCGACGGGCGGGAGGTGCTGATCCTTACCGGCGCCGCGGGCGGCGATCAGGTGGTGGGGTGGCTGCCATGAGGCGCTTTATCCTCGCCCTCGCCCTGGTCTGCCTGAGCCTGCCGGCCATGGCGCAGAGCGTCGCCATCGATCTCGGCGCGGCGGGCCAGGCGGGTGCCACGGCGCGGCTGGTGCAGCTCACGGCGCTGGTCGGGCTGCTCTCCATCGCGCCCTCGGCCTTGGTCATGGTCACGGCCTTCACCCGCATCGTCATCGTGCTGGCGCTTCTGCGCAGCGCCATCGGCGCCCAGGGCACGCCGCCCAATCCGGTGCTGGTGGGGCTCGCGCTCTTCCTCACCTTCTTCGTCATGCAGCCGGTGATGGAGGCCTCCTGGAGCCAGGGTATCCAGCCGATGATGGAGGGGCGGCTCGCCGAAATTCCCGGCATCCAGGCCGCCGCCGAGCCCTTCCGCCGCTTCATGGCCGCCCAGGTGCGCGATCAGGATCTGTCGCTCTTCCTCGACCTCGCCAAGCTGCCGCAGGTGGCCGAGCCAGAGCAGGCGCCCTGGCGCGCCCTGGTGCCGGCCTTCATGGTGAGCGAGCTGAAGCGGGCCTTCGAGATCGGCTTCCTGCTCTTCCTGCCCTTCCTCATCATCGACCTCGTCTGCGCGAGCCTGCTGATGTCGCTGGGCATGATGATGCTGCCGCCCTCCGTGGTCGCCCTGCCCTTCAAGCTCATTTTCTTCGTGCTGGTGGATGGCTGGCGGCTGGTGGCGGGCAGCCTCGTGCAGGGCTTCGCGGGCAATTAGCGCGATCACCTCCGCGCCAAACCCCTTGGCAGGCGGGCCGCGCCGGGCAATGTGAGCGGTATGCTGCTCCTTCGCCGCTGGCTTCGCCGCCTCGCCCTCACCCTGCTCTGCCTTGTGCTGCTGGCCGTGGCCGTGGTGGTGGGCGCGCCCTGGCTCACCTTGCCGTCGAAGCAGGGCGAGCCGCAGATCGGCGGGCTGCGCGCCCCGGTCTCGATCACCATCGACGATTACGGCGTGCCCCGCATCGCGGCGCAGGACGAGCATGACGGCACCATGGCGCTCGGCTGGCTCCATGCGCGGGACCGCATGTTCCAGATGGAGCTGATGCGGCGCGGCGCCGCCGGGCGGCTGTCGGAAATCGCGGGGCCCTCGACGCTGCGGCTCGACCGCTTCAGCCGCACGCTCGGGTTGGAACGGCGGGCGGAGGCCGATTTCGCCACCCTGCCGCCCGATACGCGCAACCTGCTCCAGGCCTATGCGGATGGCGTGAACGCCTATATCCGCGCCCGCGGCCGCTTCGTGGCGCCGGAATTCCTGCTGCTCGGCGCGCCCGAGCCCTGGAAGCCGAGCGATTCCCTGCTCTGGGGCAAGGTGATGGGGCTCTGGCTCTCGGGCTCCTGGCGGGCGGATCTGGAACGTGCGGGCCTCGCACGGCTGCTGCCGCCCGATCGCCTCGCCGAGATCTGGCCCCGCGACGAGACGCCGGGCCGGCCGGATCAGGTCGCGGGCAACGCCGTTCCAGCCGCCGCGCAGCATGCCGAGGCCCTGCCCTTCGACATCGCCGGCGCCGCGCGGCTGCTGGCCGCGACCCCGTCCTGGCCGAGCGACGCGCCCCTGCCGCCCACGGCGAGCAATTCCTGGGCGCTGATGCCCAGCCGCTCCTCCAGCGGCGGCGCGCTGTTGGCCAATGACCCGCATCTGGGCTTCCAGGCGCCGATCATCTGGTATCTCGCCCGGATCGACCTGCCGGGCGGCCGCTTCCTGGCCGGGGCGACGAGCCCGGGCGTGCCCTTCATGGTGATCGGGCGGAACCAGAACCTCGCCTGGGGCTTCACCACCACCTCGAGCGATGTGCAGGACGTGTTCATCGAGCGCCTCTCGGGCGATCAATACGACACGCCCGACGGCCCGCAGCCCTTCGTCACCCGGCAGGAGCGCATCATGGTGCGCGGCCAGCCCGATGACGTCATCACCGTGCGCGAGACCCGGCATGGCCCCGTGATCAGCGACCTGGGCGAGGCCGCGCCCCCGGGCCATGTGCTGGCCGTCGCCATGGCCAATCTCGCGCCGAACGACACCGCCGCCGCCGGGCTGCATGGCGTGAACCGCGCCCGCTCGGTCGCCGAGGCAAAGGAGGCGGCGCGGCTCATCACCTCTCCGCCGCAGAACCTGATGATGGCCGATGCCGAGGGCCATGTGGCCATGGTGCTGACCGGCCGCACGCCTATCCGCCTCCAGGGCGACGGCACCATGCCCGTCGCCGGCTGGGATGGCGCACATGACTGGGTCGGCTGGGTCGCCTTCGACGAGATGCCGCATGCGACCGATCCGGCGGGCGGGGCGCTGGCCAATGGCAACAATCGCGTGGAGCCACAGGACAGCCGCGTCTTCCTCGGCCGCGACTGGTTCGGCGACTGGCGCTTCCGCCGCATCCATGAGCGCCTGGCCGAGCAGGAGAAGCACAATGCCGCCGGCATGGCGGCGATCCAGAACGACATCAGGAGCCTCTTCGCCGCGGATATCATGCCCGCGCTGAGGGCCCTGCCCGCCCAGGAAGGCGCGATGGGCGAGGCGCTGTCGCTGCTCACCCATTGGGATGGGACCATGTCGGCCGATCGGCCCGAGCCCCTCATCTTCAATGCCTGGTGGCGGGAGGCGGCGCTCGCCATTCTTGAAAAGGGCGGCGTGCCGCGTGGGCTGACCTATGGGCGCCCGGAATTCCTCCGCTTCGCCCTCTCCCCCGCCGGGCGCCATTGGTGCGGCGAAGGGGAGCGGGCCTGCGACCCGTTGCTGCTCGACGCGCTCCGGGTGAGCCTGCAGCGGCTGATGGCCCAGCTCGGCGGCAGCCCGCGCGACTGGCAATGGGGCACGCTGCATCAGGCGCGTTTCGAGCATCCGCTGCTGCGCGCCGTGCCGGTGCTGAACCGCCTGATCCGCATGGAGGCGCCGACCCCCGGCGACGACCAGACGGTGAGCCGGGGCGGCATGCGCGGCGGCGACGGGGCCGACGCCTATATCCACAACCAGGGCGCCGGGCTGCGCATGGTGGCCGATCTCAGCACACCGGACGGCGTCTGGGCGGTGATCGCGACGGGCCAGTCGGGCAATCCCGTCTCCAGCCATTGGGACGATGCCTTCCCGCTCTGGCTCGGCGGCAAGGTGATGCAGCTCGGCCCGACGTCGGGGCTGGTGACGGGCTCCTTCCGGCTGCGGCCCTGAGGGGCGGCCGGAGGGCTACATGGCCTCGCCGATGGCCTTGCGTGTCAGGTCCCGCAGCCGCTGCTCGGCATTGGGCATTTTGGGATAAATGGCCAGCGCGGCCTCGAGGCTCTTGAGGGCGCCTTTGAAGTCATTCGCCTCCTCCTGCATGGCGGAGAGGGTCAGCAGCGCGCCGTAATGGCGCGGCTCCAGCACCAGCGCGCGCTGCAGGGCCAGCGCCGCCTCGCGCGTCTCGCCCATGCGGCTCAGGGCGCGGCCGAGCAGCACCTGGGCATCGGCGTAATCCTCCTGCAGCACGGCGGCGGCCTGGAAATCCTCGGCGGCTTCGTCGAAGGCCTCGGCCTCCATGTTCCGCAAGCCACGGCGCATGAGCAGCGTGACCGCGGGGCTCGCCGCCTGGGTCCAGAGGGCGCGGATGCGTGAATCGACCAGGCTGGCCGAAGCTTCGTCCGGTGCGGTGGCCAGGGCCTGGAAGAGCTTGTCCAACTCCGCCTTGCGCGCTTCCGCAGCCCTCGGTTCGGCGGGCCGAGGCTGGGGTGGAGTGGCCGGCGCGTTCTGGGCCATGGCGCTTCCGGCGAGCAGAAGGCCCAGGAGGGAGGAGGTAGCCAGGAAAGCGCGCATGGCCCTTAGCATCGCGCCTAGCCCCTGGCCGATGCAAGCCTTCAGGCCAGGGCGCGGCCGGGCGTGCCGGCATCGAGATCGGCGAAGTCCCGCATCCGGCCTTCGATACTGGCGAAGACGTTTTTCTGCGCATTGCTCAGCGCCGCATCGGGCCGGTTGGTGCGGTTGTCGAGCCAGGCGGCCACCGCCCCCGCCCCGCGCCGATGCGCCGCCGCCAGGAGCCCGGCCCGGGTGATGGGCACGTCGCCGCCATCCGTCCCCATCACTGCCTGGCCCGTGCGCGACAGGCTGCCCTGGGAGGCGAGGATGGTTTCGACGCGGTTGAGGTAATCGCCCATGGCCGCTTCCTGGGCGGCGGGGCTGGCGAGGAAGCTCTCCTCGCTCTGCACGCCCTTGGCGGCGGCCTTGGCCGTCCAATTCCCCTCTGCATCCTGCCAGCCGATGTCGCGGAGCGCGATGGGGGTGAGCTGATAGCGCCCGAGCGCGCCGGAGCCGGCATTGCGCAGCCCGTAGCCCTGGTTGGGATGGCCGTCGCTGCGCTCGGCGGAAGCGAGGCGCGAGCGCAGGGCCTCGCTATTCTGCCGCGCCTGATTTTGTGGCGCGGAGGCAGGGCGTGCCGGTGCGTTACCCGCATTGCCCAGCGAGGCCTGCAGCAGCAGCCCGCCCGAGGCGGCACTCCGCGCCGTCTCGGACGCGACGGATGTGGCCGCGGATGCGCCGGGAGGCGTCGCGGCAGCCACCTGGGCGCCCGATTGCACGCCAGGCTGGGCGTTGGATTGCCCACTCAACGGAGTGACCGGTTGCGTGCCACCTGGAGCACTCGGCTGCGCGGCCAACCGCACGCTTGCTCGCGCCGCCGTCTGGGCGCTCGCTTGCGCGCCCGCCTGGGCGTTAGATTGCGCGCCCGCCTGGGCGACGGCGCGTTTGAAGTCGGCTGTCTTGGCCACGGTCTTCCCGCCCGCCTGCCTCGACGCAGGCGCGGCCGGGCCCATGGCTTCGGCGCGGCTCGTGTTCATGCCCTTCCTCTAGCCGGGAAAGGTTGAGCAAGCGTGAACGAGATCGGCATCCTGTTGACGCCGGAACGAGGGCGCCGCAGGCTCGATGCCATGACGACCCTCGCCTCCGATAGCTGCTTCCCCCGCGACTTCCAGGGCTATGGCCCCAACCCGCCCGACCCGAAATGGCCCGGCGGGGCGAAGCTCGCGCTTTCCTTCGTGCTCAACTACGAGGAAGGCGGCGAGAACACGATCCTGAACGGCGATGCGGGCAGCGAGATCTACCTGCATGAGATACCCGGCGGCACGCCGCGCAAGGGCATCCGCGACATCAGCACCGAGAGCCAGTTCGACTATGGCGCGCGGGCCGGCGTCTGGCGCGTGCTGCGGCTCTTCGCCGAGAAGCGGATGAAGCTCACCGTCTATGGCGTGGGCCGGGCGCTTCAATTAAATCCAGGCGCGGCCAAGGCTTTCGTTGAAGCGGGGCACGAGGTCGCCTGCCACGGCTGGCGCTGGATCGACTATCAGCAGGTGGATGAAGCGACCGAGCGCGCGCATATCGCGCAATGCGTCGAGACCATCACGCAGCTGACCGGCAAGCCGCCGGTCGGCTGGTACACGGGGCGCATCAGCCAGCAGACGCGCCGGCTCGTGCATGAGCATGGCGGCTTTCTCTATGACAGCGATTCATATGACGACGATCTGCCGCATTACGTGACGGTCGCCGACGCGCCGCGCCTCGTCATTCCCTATACGCTTGACGCGAATGACATGAAATTCGCCGTGGCGCCGGGCTTCGCCTCCACCGAGGCCTTCGAGAAATATCTGATCGACGCGATCGACCTGCTGCGCGCGGAAGGCGAGACGGCGCCGAAGATGATGTCGATCGGGCTGCATTGCCGCATGGTCGGCCGCCCGGCCCGCGCCATGGCGCTCAAGCGGGTGCTCGACCATGTCGCCGCCTGCGGCGATGTCTGGGTCGCGACGCGCGAGGAGATCGCGCGCCACTGGCTCAACACACATCCGCCTATGGGAAAGTGACGAACTCCACCCAGTTGGGTTGCCTGCCCGTAGGATATTGCGCGAGCGGGCGCAGGGCGCCGCTTTCCTGGTCGATGGCATAGACCGTCATGCCGTGGGACTGCTCGCCCACGGCGGCCAGGAACTTCCCGCTCGGGTCGATGGCGAAGCCGCGCGGCTGCTTCTCGGTGGGCACGGTGCCGATCAGGCTCAGGGCGCCGCTCGCCTGATCCACCTTGAAGGCCGAAAGCGTGCTGGTGGTGCGCTCCGAGGCATACAGAAAGCGGCCGTCGGGCGTCAGGTGCAAATCCGCCGCCCAGGGCTTGTCGGTGGAGCCCACCGGCATGGCGCTGCTGCGCGAGAGCGGCGTCCAACCGCCGGTCGCGGCGTCATAGCCGATCACATGCAGCGCGGCGTCCAACTCGTCGAGCAGGTAGATGAAGCGGCCGTTCGGGTGGAAGACGAAATGCCGCGGGCCGGATTTCTCCGGCAGTTTCAGCACCGGCGAGGGCATGGCGGAAAGCCTTCCGGCCGAAGCGTCGAAGGCGAAGCCCAGCACCTGGTCGGAGCCGAGATTGGTCGCGAAGACGAAGCGGTTATCCGGCGAAGGCAGGAAGGCATGGGCATTGAGCCCGGTCGGTATCACCTGGCTCGGCGGCTGGAGCCTGCCGCCCTCCCCCACCGGGTTCAGCGCCACCTTGTTGCCGCCATAGGAGGCGGAGAAGAGGAAGCGGCCCGTGCGGTCGAAGGCGATATTGGCCATGCTATCGGCCAGGGGCGCATTGCCGATGGGCGAAAGCCGGCCGCTCGCGGGGTCGATCGCGAAGCCGATGGCCTGGAAGGGCTGCGCCCGCTGCCCGGCGAAGAGGAAGCGCCTGTCGGGCGAGACGGCCAGCGGCGTCGAGGAGCCGGCGGCCTGCACCTCGGGGAAGGCCGCCGTCTGCACCGGCACCATCCCGCCATCGGGGGCGAAGCGGAAGACGCTGATATCGTTGCTGGCGGCATTGCCCACATAGGCGAAAGTCTCGGCGGAGGCAGCGCCCTGGCCGAGGCCGGCGGCGGAGAGCATGGCGACGAAGGCCCATCTCGCGGGTGTCATGGCGTTTCCCTTCTTCGGGCCTTGGCGCCCGTTGCAATAGCAGTATGGCGCGCAAAGTGACGGCTCCCGCAAGCTGCTATTGCAGTGAGGAAGAAAATACCGGGAGCTCTTGTCAGTGCGCGGCAAGCGGAGCAGGCTGCGCGCCCTGCCTCACGGAACGCGTGAGCGCAGGCAATTGCCTTTTCCTGACAGGGTTCGCTTCATCATGCCGCTTGTTGGCTTTCTCTCCGCCATGCCCGCCGAAAGGCTGGCCAAGATCTCCGCCATCATCCCCGAGGGCTATACGCTCAAGGCCCTGACGAGCACGGACGAGGCCTCCCGCCACGCGCTCGCGGCCGAGGTGGATTACATGATCACCGGCGGTGCCTTCCCCATCGATGCGGGGCTACTCAAGGCCGGCAAGAAGCTGAAGCTCGTCCATAAGTGGGGCGTGGGCCTCGACGAGTTCGACACCGCCACGGCCAAGGAACTGGGCATCAAGATCGCCCGCACCACCGGCTCCAACGCCGTCGCCGTCGCCGAATTCGCCATTGCCCTGATGCTCGGCTACGGCCGCCGCATCGGCCATTCCCACAAGGGGATGCAGGAAGGGAAGTGGCTGAAGGGCGAGCTGTCGCACAAGACCTTCATGCTATGGAACCGCACCATCGGCATCGTCGGCATGGGCACCATCGGCAAGACCATCGCCGAGCGCCTCTCCGGCTTCCAGAGCAAGATCATCTATCACAACCGCCGCTCAGTGGGCCCCGCCGAGGAGGCCCGCCTGAACGCCTCCTATCGCAGCCTGCCGGAGCTGCTGGCCGAGTCCGACATCATCGTCCTCGCCTGCCCGCTCACCGACGAGACGCGCGGCCTGATCGGCAAGGCGCAGTTCGAGCAGATGAAGCACTCCGCCGTGCTCATCAACGTCGCCCGCGGTGACGTGGTGGTGGAGGCCGACCTGATCGAGGCGCTGCAGACCGGCCGTATCGACGGCGCCGGCCTCGACGTCTTCCCGATCGAGCCCGTGCCGGCCGGCAACCCACTGCTGAACATGGATAATTGCCTCGTGACCCCGCATCTCGCGGGTGCCGCCGGCGACAATATGCCGCGCGAGATCAAGCAGATCTTCGGCAATATCCAGCGCGTCGAGGCCGGCCAGCCGGTGGCCGAGGCCGATTCCGTCGTCTGATGACGAAGGATCACGCGGCCGCTGATCCGTCAGGGCTCCGTACCTTATGCATCGCGGGCGGGACAGGTTTGAACCTTCCCGCCCGCTTTTTATTCCAGAACTTGCTTGCACGCGCTCCGACCGCCGACTAGCGTCGGGCCCATGATCAACCGCGCGCCCCATACCGTGCTGCCGACCGGCCCCGAGGCCGGCGCTGCCTCGCGCGCGCTTCTCCTCCTCCTTCGACTTAGCAGCCCCTGGGCGTGACGCCCGGCCGCTGACGGCCGGCTTCGCTCAGGGGGACCTGAGGGCCGACACGCGCGGCCGCTTCCAGTCACCAGCTAAGCGCTAAGCACGAAGGCAGATATCCATGAGTTTCAATCACCCCAGCTTCGGCCGTATCGAAGACAACCGCGTCATCCTGTTCGACACGACGCTGCGCGACGGCGAGCAGTCCCCCGGCTTCTCAATGAACCTGGAGGAGAAGCTGCGCATGGCCGAGGCCCTGGCCGAGCTGGGCGTGGACGTGATGGAAGCCGGCTTCCCCATCGCCTCCCCCGGCGATTTCGAGAGCGTGGAATCCATCGCCCAGAAATTCGCCAAGGCCGGCCCCGTGGTCTGCGGCCTGGCGCGCTCGGCCCCGGGCGACATCATCCGCGCCGGCGAGGCCATCAAGGCCGCCGCCCGCAAGCGCATCCATACCTTCATCTCCACCTCGCCCCTGCATATGCGCGTGAAGCTGCGCATGACGCCCGAGGCGGTGCTGGAGGCTGTCACGGCCTCCGTCTCCCTGGCGCGCCAGCATACGGATGACGTCGAGTGGTCGGCCGAGGACGGCTCGCGCACCGATCCGGACTTCCTGTGCCGCTGCGTCGAGGCCGCGATCAAGGCCGGTGCCACGACCATCAACATTCCCGACACCGTCGGCTATGCCCTGCCGGAAGACATGCACCGCATCTTCTCCATGGTGCGCGAGCGCGTGCCGGGGGCGGACCAGATCATCCTGTCGACGCATAACCATGACGACCTGGGCATGGCCGTCGCCAATACCCTGGCCGCCATCCAGGCTGGCGCCCGCCAAGCGGAAGCGACCATCAACGGCATCGGCGAGCGTGCCGGCAATGCGGCGATCGAGGAGGTCATCATGGCGCTGCGCACACGCCATGACGCCATGCCCTTCGTGAACAATGCCGTCACGGCCAATATCCTGAAGACGAGCCGCCTGCTGGCCACCATCACCAGCTTCGACGTGCAGCCGAACAAGGCCATCGTCGGCCGCAACGCCTTCGCCCATGAGAGCGGCATCCATCAGGACGGCGTCCTGAAGGACAAGTCCACCTATGAGATCATGACGCCGGAAAGCGTGGGCTGGACCACGAATTCGCTGGTCATGGGCAAGCATTCCGGCCGCGCCGCCTTCCGCGACAAGCTGGCCTCGCTGGGCTACACGCTGGGCGACAACCAGCTGAACGACGCCTTCCGCCGCTTCAAGGACATCGCGGACCGCAAGAAGGTCGTCTACGACGAGGATATCGTCGCCCTGGTCGATGACGAGGTGATGCGCACGCATGACCGCGTGAAGCTGATGGCCCTGACGGTTGCGACCGGCATGGGCACTCGCCCGACGGCGAGCCTAATGCTGGAAGTGGATGGCGAGAAATGCGACGCGGTGGCCGGCGGCGACGGCGCGGTGGACGCGACCTTCAATGCCCTGCAGCAGGTCATCCCGCATCGTGCCCAGCTGAAGCTCTATGCGGTTCAGTCCGTGACGGGCGGCACCGATGCCCAGGCGCGCGTGACGGTGCGCCTCGAGGAAGACGGCAAGCTGGTCGATGGGCAGGGCTCGGATACCGACACCATCATCGCCTCGGCGCGGGCCTATGTGCATGCGCTGAACAAGCTGATGGCGAAGCGGGCGCGGACGGCGCCGCCGGAGATCATTCCCGCGAAGTGAGGCCGGGGGCGCTGCTCCCTACCCCGCCGGGGTGGTGTGACCACCCCGGACCCCGCATTCAGTGGATGCGGCGGCGGGGGCGCATGCGATGCGCCAAGAGAACAGGCAGGAATGGGAGGGGAAGCGCCATCAGGGCGACGACCCCGGCTGCGGCGGCCACGGCGTGGCTGCCGAAGGCCCAGGCGACGGCACCGGCGGGCATGGTCACGGCATTCACCGCGGCCCCCGCGAACCAAGCGCGCCACATTTTCCGGGCATGCGCAGCCAGCGCGGCGGGATCCTCGGCATAGACCTGGCCACGCTTATCCACCTCGAAGAGGCGGGCCTCATCGATGACGAAGGGCGCAGGGCTGCGGGATGGCTCACCCGCCGCGCGCCCCGCTTGCGTCAGCGGCGATACATCATCACGAAGGGCTGGCCGTTCTTAGCCGCCCGGCGCGCGCGCCAATAGAGGCTGCCGGCCGCCACGGCCGCCGCGATCAGCACGACGGGCAGGAGGATGGTGATGAAGGCAAGCGCCAGGCCGGCCAGCACCAGACCGCCAGCACCCACGGCGACCAGGGCCCCGAGCCCGCCGACGCGCATCAGCGCACGGTCAAGCCAGGTCGCGCCCACCCGCCCCGCACCCTTCGGCGCGTCGCGGAACTCCCCTTCGGGCGTCATGTCGATGATGGGAGGACGTCGATCGTTGGACATGCGATGAATCTTGCCCCTCTCCGGGCCGGGTTCAAGGCGAAAGACAGGCGGAAGATAAAATTAACGCTCCGTTACCTTCGCCACTGCCCTCTTCAAAGCGAAAAGGCCGCCGGAGTTTCCCCCGGCGGCCTTTCCTATCGCGATGACGCGGCGATCAGTTGCCGACGGCGCGCAGCTTGGGGCGCTCCGTGCCGGCCTGCAGCTCGGCATAGAGGTCCAGGTAATTCTGGGCCATCACGCGCGAGGTGAAGCGGGCATCGAAGCGGGCGCGAACCTTCTTGCGGTCGATCGTATGCAACTTGCCGATAGCCTCGACGGCCTCGTCCTCGTTGGTGACGATGAAGCCGGTCACGCCGTCTTCCATCACTTCCGGGACCGAGCCGTGGTTATAGGCGATCACGGGCGTGCCGCAGGCCATGCTCTCGATCATCACCAGGCCGAAGGGTTCCGGCCAGTCGATCGGGAAGAGCAGCGCATGAGCACCGGACAGGAAGGCCGGCTTCTGCTCGTCGTTGATCTCGCCGATGAACTCGACATGGCCCTGCGAGAGCAGCGGCTTGATCTGGTTCTCGTAATAGTCCTTGTCGGCGTTATCGACCTTGGCCGCGACCTTCAGCTTCATGCCGGCGCGGGCAGCGATCTTGATCGCGCGATCAAGGCCCTTCTCCGGCGAGACGCGGCCGAGGAAGGCGAAATAGTCCTGCTTGGCGCCTTCGACCGGCGTCAGGCGCTGGGCGGGCAGGCCGTGCAGCACCGTGCGCACCCAGTTCAGGCGCGGGATCGGGCGGCGCTGGCTGTCCGAGATCGAGACGAACGGCGTGTGGCCATAGGTCTCGTAGATGTCCTTGAACTCGGCGATGTCGAGGCGGCCGTGCAGCGTCGTCAGGAACGGCGTGCGCTGGCGGCTGAACAGGCCGAGCGGGAAATAGTCGATGTGAGAGTGGATCACGTCGAACTCATCCGCGCGGCGGGCGATCAGCTCCACCATGCGGGCATAAGTCGCGACCCAGTCCTTGACGGTGGGGTCGAGGCGCAGCGCCTGGTCGCGCATCGGCGCCAGCGTCGCGGACGTCACGGAATCACCGCTGGCGAACAGAGTAACCTCATGGCCCATGGCCACGAGTTCTTCCGTCAGCGAATGAACGACGCGCTCGGTGCCACCGTAAAGCTTCGGCGGCACTGCCTCGAACAGCGGCGATATTTGCGCAATACGCATTACGCTTGATCCCCTATCAGCCGATTAGTGCAACGCCGTTGTAAAACATTGGTTTTACTTGACGACCGTAGGCAACCCGGCTTCTCTCCCGGCCGTTGTAGAAATCGAATGTGGCGGAAAGTAGGCTGGCTCTTGATGAATCATGACACGGTCTCCAGAGGCAGCGAGGTGTCGGAACTGATGCCACCGGCGCTCCCAACCTCCCGGAAAGCCGCGGGTTTCCTCTTTCATTACGCAAAGAAGCATCCTGTCGGGCATTTGATCGTTTTGGGGTCGGTTCTTCTCGCCGTGCTCTTCTCGGTCTCGACCCAATGGGGCTTGAAACGCCTGATCGATGTCGTGGCGATGGGCCCCGAGGCGGGTGCGCCGCTGGTCTGGAACGCCTTCGCCGTCCTCTGCCTTTTCATCGCGGCCGATAACCTCACCTGGCGCATCGGCGGCTGGGCTGCGGCCCATGCCTTCGTCGCGGTGACTGGCGATATCCGCCGCGATCTCTTCGCGCATCTGGCCGGGCATTCGCCGCGCTACTTCGCCGAGCGCCTGCCGGGCGCCCTCTCGGCCCGGGTGAGCGCCACCGCCACCGCCTCCTACACGGTCGAGAGCACGACGGCCTGGAACGTCACGCCGCCGACCATCGCCGTCTTCTGCGCCATTCTCTTCATCGGCGCGATCAACGTGACGCTCGCGGTCGTGCTGGCGGCCCTCGCGCTGGGTCTTGGCGGCCTCATCTATCTCCTCGCCCGCAACGGCACCCCCATGCATCGCGACTATGCGGAAGCGGCGGCCGGCGTGGATGGCGAGATGGTGGACGTCATCGGCAATATCGGCGTCGTCCGCGCTTTCGGCGCGACATTCCGCGAGCGCCGCCGCCTGGGCACCACCATCGATACCGAGATGGGCAAGCGCCGCCGCAGCCTGCTCTATCTGGAAAAGCTGCGCCTCATCCATGCGGTGCTCACGGCCTTCCTCTCGGCGGGCGTGGTCGGCTGGGGCCTGATGCTCTGGCAGAAGGGCCAGGCCTCGGTCGGCGACGTGGCGCTGATGACCACCCTCGCCTTCACCATCCTGCATGGCACGCGCGACCTCGCCGTGGCCCTAGTGGATCTCACCCAGCATGTCGCGCGCCTGGAGGAGGCCATTTCCTCGCTGCTGACGCCGCATGAGATGCTCGACGCGCCGGGGGCCAAGGCCCTGGTGCCGGGCACGGGCGGCGTGATCTTCGAGGACGTCACCTTCTCCTATCCGGGCCGCCCGCCGGTGATGGAGCATTTCAACCTGACCATCGCGCCGGGCCAGCGCGTCGGCCTCGTCGGCTATTCCGGCGCGGGCAAGACGACGGTGCTCGCGCTGCTCCAGCGCTTCTACGACCCCGAAAAGGGCCGCGTGCTGATCGACGGGCAGGATGTGAAGCTCATGCAGCAGGAGAGCCTGCACGCCGCCATGGCCTCCGTGCCGCAGGATATCGCCCTCTTCCATCGCTCGGTGCTGGAGAACCTGCGTTATGGCCGGCCGGATGCGACGGAGGAGGAAGTCCTCGCCGCCGCCGAGACGGCGCAGTGCCGCGGCTTCATCGAGGCGCTGCCGCAGGGCTTCGACACCATCGTCGGCAATCGCGGCGCCAAGCTCTCGGGCGGCCAGCGCCAGCGCGTGGCCATCGCCCGCGCGCTGCTGAAGAATGCCCCGATCCTGCTGCTGGACGAGGCGACCTCGGCGCTCGATACCGAATCCGAACAGGCCATCCAGGTCGCGCTCGACAAGCTGATGAAAGGCCGGACGGTGATCGCCATCGCCCACCGCCTCTCCACGCTCAAGAGCTTCGACCGCATCATCGTCATGGATCGCGGCCGCATCGTCGACGATGGCTCGCCGGAGGAACTGGCGCAGCGCCCCGGCCCCTATCGTGACCTTTTGCTGAAACAGGCCACGACCGACATCGGCTGAACACAATTACCGCTGACAAATGATATTCAGGCTCGGCCCCCGCCGGGCCTGAATGCTGAGAATACTGGAAGATCCCGTGTCGCGTCTCGTCGTCGTCTCCAACCGTGTCGCCCCGATCGAAGAGGGGCAGCCCACCGCGGGCGGGCTCGCCGCCGGCGTCATGGACGCCCTTCGCCAGCATGGCGGCATCTGGTTCGGCTGGAGCGGCGATGTCCGTCAGGAAGAGGTGCCGCCCAATCCGGCGCGCACCTCGGGGCCCATCACCCTCTTCACCACCGACCTCTCCCAGCGCGATTACGACGACTATTATCGCGGCTTCTCCAACGGCACGCTCTGGCCCGTGCTGCATTACCAGACGAGCCTGATGCGCTTCGACTGGGGCGAATTCGCGGGCTATCGGCGGGTCAACGCGCTCTTCGCCCGCTGCCTCATGCAGCTCATCAAGCCCGACGACATGATCTGGGCGCATGACTTCCACCTGCTCGGCCTGGCCGATGCGCTGCGCACGGCGGGTGCGGAGAACCGGATGGGGCTGTTCATGCACACGCCCTTCCCCGCCCCCTCCGTCTTCAGCACTATCCCGGCCCATGCCGAGCTGATCCGGGCCATGTGCCAATACGACCTGGTCGGCTTCCAGACCGAGAGCGACCGCCACGCCTTCACCGATTATCTCACCCGTCAGTCGGGCGGGCAGATGCTGGAGAATGGTGCCGTCTCCTGCTTCGGGCGGGTGGTGCGCACGGGCGTCTACCCGATCGGCATCGACGTGACGGAGGTGCGCGCCCAGGCGGAGGCCGAGCGGAACCAGACGGAGGCGCAGTCGCTCCGCGCCGGCCTGCTCGGCAAGTCGCTCATCATGTCGGTGGAGCGGCTCGATTACTCCAAGGGCCTGCGCCAGCGTTTCGGCGCCTATGAGCGCTTCCTGGCCCATCACGCGGAATGGCGGCGGAAGGTGATCTATCTGCAGGTCGCCCCGCCGTCGCGCACCGATATCGAAGCCTATCGCGCCATTCGCAAGGAGCTGGAGGGCGAGGCCGGGCGCATCAACGGCCGCTTCGCGGAGCTGGACTGGGTGCCGCTTTTCTACCTCAACCGCAGCTTCGCCCGCCCTGCCCTCATGCCGCTCTATGCCTCGGCGCGGGTCGGGCTGGTGACGCCGCTGCGCGACGGCATGAATCTCGTGGCCAAGGAATATGCCGCGGCGCAGGACCCGGAAGACCCCGGCGTGCTCGTGCTTTCGCAATTCGCCGGCGCGGCGCGGGAGATGGAGACGGCGCTGCTCGTCAATCCCTATGACGAGCAGGGCATGGCCCAGGCGCTGGCCCAGGCCCTGGCCATGCCGCTCGAGGAGCGCAAGGAGCGGCATGCGGCCATGATCGCCGTGATGCGCGAGCATAGCCTGGAACGCTGGCGCGACCGCTTCGAGGCGGATCTGCGGGCGCATTGAAGAAGCGCCCCCGAAAGCAGCCCATTAAAAAAGGCGCCGGGGTTTCCCCTCGGCGCCTTCTTCATTCGGCTCTGGAGCCGATCAGCTCTTCACCACGTCATTCGCGGCTTCCGGCTTCAGCACGGCGCCGATGGTGCCGCGCACCAGCGTCACGCGGACGCCGGGGGCGATATCGGCCTCGATCTCGTCCGAGCCTTCCTTGACCTTCTGGATGGTGGCGACGATGCCACCGGCAGTGATCACGCGATCCCCGCGCTTCAGCTGGCCAAGCATGGCGCGATGCTCCTTCGCCTTCTTCTGCTGCGGGCGGATGAGCAGGAAGTAGAAGACAACGAAGATCAGCAGCAGCGGGGCGATCTGCATGATCATGCCGGCCGCGCCGCCAGCGGCGGCATCCTGGGCATAGGCGGGGGAGATGAACATAGGCTCTGGTTTTCCGTCTCTTGCCGGTGTTGGTGCCGGAAACTAGCTTTCTGACCCCCTGGGTCAATCCCGAACACGCGGCCGGGGCACGGAAACCGAGAGGAAGACGCTTTTAGTCATGAGCCTGACCGACCAACACGCCCTTCTTCCCGTGCTGTCGCGCATCGCCGAGGCGTTGGAGCGCTTGGCCCCCGCCCCGCCGGCTTCGCCCTCGCTGGAGGGGGCGGATGCCTTCGTCTGGCACCCGCTACCGGTGCCGCGCCTCTCGCCCGTGCCCCGCGTGGCGGCGGTGGAGATCGGGCTGCTCCAGGGCGTGGAGCGGCAGAAGGATATCCTGCTGGAAAATACGATGCGCTTCGCCCGTGGCCTGCCGGCGAATAATGCCATGCTCTGGGGCGCGCGGGGCATGGGCAAGTCCTCGCTCGTGAAGGCGGCGCATGCGGCGGCCAATGCCGAGAAGCCGGGCTCCCTCGCGCTGATCGAGATCCAGCGGGAGGATATCCGCACCCTGCCGGAGCTGCTGAATATTCTCCGCGCCAGTAGCCGCCGCAGCGTCGTCTTCTGCGACGACCTTTCCTTCGAGCGCGAGGATGCCGATTACAAGGCGCTGAAATCCGTGCTGGATGGCGGCATCGAGGGGCGGCCCTCCAACGTGCTCTTCTACGCCACCAGCAACCGCCGCCACCTCATGCCGCGCGACATGATCGACAACGAGCGCAGCACCTCGATCAACCCCGGCGAGGCGGTCGAGGAGAAAGTGTCGCTCTCCGACCGATTCGGCCTCTGGATCGGCTTCCACAACTGCGACCAGCCGACCTTCTTCGCCATGATCGAGGGCTATGCGAAGGAATTCCGCCTGCCGATCGAGCCCGAGGCGCTACATGCCGAGGCGGTGGAATGGTCGGTGACACGCGGCGGGCGCTCGGGGCGCGTGGCCTGGCAGTTCATTCAGGACCTGGCCGGCCGGCTCGGGCAGCGGCTCGATTGAACGCGGCCTTTGAACGCAGCCTTTACCTGGGCAGGCCGCTCGGCGAAGCTGCGCGCATGAGGTCGCCGCGCATCGCCCTGACCGCCTTTCTGCTCGCCGCCCTCTCGGCCCTGCCTTTGGGGCCGGGCGCGCTGGCGGCCCAGGCGGAACCGCCGTTGCCGAGCGCCGCGCTGCTCGTCTCGCTCTGCCGCTCGTCCAGCCTGGCTGAGGCCGCCCAGCATGGCGAGCGGCTCGGGTGGCGGCTGCAGGAAAACGAGCGGCTGGAGAATTGGCGGGCCAATTTTGTCCAGCACAATGGCGGCACGGTGCAGGTGATCGGCTGGCGCCAGGGCGAGGATGAGAAGGCGGCACTGCTCTCCTTCTGGATCGCGGAGGGGCCGAATGCGCATCGGGCGTGCTATTATATGGCCGCGCACGACAACCAGTTGCTCGACGGGCTCACGGATGTCATCGGCCGGCCGGAAAGCCTCGACAAGGTCGGCGACATGGTGACCGCCTTCTGGACGCAGGGGCCGATGGAGGTGGAATTCCTCCGCACCGGGAACAGCACGCTGCTCAATATCGCGCATAAGCCGCGCTAAAGCCGTTTCCGTTAGCCCTAGCTCACTGCTCACCACCGCTTGGTCGCGACGTAATCCACGAAGGCGCGCAGCGGGGCCGGCATCTGGCGGCGGCTGGGGAAGTAGAGGAAAGGCCCGGAGAATTCGACCCACCATTCCTTCAGCACCGGCTCGAGCGCGCCCGAGGCGAAATAGGGCTGCAGCCAGTCCTCGAAGAGGATCACCAGGCCCATGCCCGCCACGGCCGCCTCCACCAGGAGATCGGTCGAGCCGCCGATGCTGACGACGAGGGGGCCGGTGGGCTCCACCATCAGCACCTCGCCGTCCTTCTCGAATTCCCATTCCGCTATGGCGCCGGATGAGAAACGGCCGCGCAGGCAGGCATGCTCGAGCAGGTCACGCGGGTGCCGGGGGCGGCCGCGGCGGTCGAGATAGGCCGGCGCGGCGGCGGTGGCGTAGCGCTGGCGGCGCGGGCCGATCGGGATGGCGATCATGTCCTCCTCCAGCCGCTCCTGATAGCGAATGCCGGCATCGCAGCCGGCGGCGAGCATATCAACGAAACTATCCTCCGCCGTGACCTCGACCACGATCTCCGGATAGGCCGCGAGAAAGCCTGGCAGGATCCTCGGCAGCACGAGGCGGGCCGCGACCACCGGCACATTCAGCCGCAATGTACCCGCCGGGCGGTCACGAAAGCCGTTCACCACATCCAGCGCCGCTTCCACCTCGCCGAGCGCCGGGCCGAGCCGTTCCATCAGCCGCCGCCCCGCCTCGGTGGGCACCACGCTGCGGGTGGTGCGGTTCAGGAGCCGCACGCCCAGCCGCTCTTCCAGCCGCCGCACCGCCTCGCTGAGGCTGGATGCGCTGACGCCGCCGGCCCGCGCGCCCTCGCGGAAGCCGCCGGCCCGGGCCACGGCCATGAACGCGTTGAGGTCGCCGAGATCGGCCGTCATTGTTCGGCATTCCGGACAGGCTGTGCGGATTTACCCATATTATCGAGCAGCCGACCCCTGTCTACATGAGGTGCCAGTTCAGAGGAGAACTCGCATGACCGATATCAGCAAAGCCGGCACCTTCCCCTTCGCGGGCCAGCAAGTGAAGCGCATGGGCTACGGCGCCATGCAGCTCGCGGGCAAGGGCGTCTTCGGCCCGCCGAAGGACAGGGCCGCTGCCATCGCCGTGCTGCGCGAGGCGGTCGAAGCGGGTGTGCACCATATCGACACCAGCGATTTCTACGGCCCGCACGTGACCAACCAGATCATCCGGGAGGCCCTGCATCCCTATAAGGACGATCTGGTCATCGTCACCAAGATCGGCGCGGTGCGCGGCCCCGATGCTTCCTGGAACCCGGCCTTCTCGCCCGAGGAACTGACCCGCGCGGTGCATGACAACCTGCGCAATCTCGGGCTCGACGCACTGGATGTTGTGAACCTGCGCCTGATGTTCGACGTGCATGGCCCGGCGGAAGGCCCCATCGAGGCGCCGCTCTCGGTGCTGGCCGATCTGCAGCGCCAGGGCCTCGTGAAGCATATCGGGATCAGCAACGCGACCTCGAAGCAGGTGGCCGAGGCACGGAAGATGGTCGAGATCGTCTGCGTGCAGAACATGTACAACCTGGCCCATCGCCAGGATGACGCGCTGATCGACGAACTGGCCGGCAGTGGCACGGCCTATGTGCCCTTCTTCCCGCTCGGCGGCTTCTCGCCGCTTCAGTCCGAGGCGCTGAACCAGGTGGCGGCCTCCCTGGGTGCGACGCCGATGCAGGTGGCGCTCGCCTGGCTGCTGCGGCGTTCGCCCAACCTGCTGCTCATTCCGGGCACTTCCTCGGTCGGCCATCTGCGCGAGAATCTCGCGGCGGCCGAGCTGGAACTGCCCGATGAGGCCATGGCGGCGCTGAGCAGCATCGGCTGATCAGGGAATCCCGGGCGCCGTTTCCCAGCCGAGGCCGACCACGGCCAGGATGCGGCGCCCCCCGGCATCGGGGCGCATGACGATCACACGCTGCTCTTCCAGATAGGTGAGCAGCCGCCGCGCCCGGCCCACCGAACGCGTGCCATAGGCCGTGGCAATGGCCTCGTCCCCCGGGCAGGGCAGCTTGTCGAGCGCCGCGCGGGCCAGCATGAGAAACACGCCCTGCACATCTTCCGGCAGGGCCTTGGCCATGGCGGTGGCCTCGCCCCATTCCGGGCTCTCGGCCGCCTCGGGCGAGACACCCGCGCGGGCCACGGCCAGCATGCGGCGGAAGGCGGGGATATCGGGCGGCTTGCCCGCGACCGCATGGATGCGCAGCCGCACCAGGAAATCCTGATAGAGCACGGCGACGGGGCGGAAGGCCGCATCCGGCTCCTCCAGCACGCCGCGCAGGATCTCATCCAGCTTCGCCTTGTGCTCGGCCAGTTCCTCGGCCGTCGGCTGGGGCACCTCCTTGGGCGCCGAGGCGAGCGGCACGGCCTGGGCGAGCTGGGCCAGGATATCGGGCGGCGGCGCGGCGGGGGCACGGCGCGGCGGCAGGCGCGGCTCGGGCTCCGAGGCCACGGCGAGGATCATCTCCCGCGCCTCTTCTGCCGGGGTGGCCGGCAGCGGGGTGAGCGTGGGCGTCACGCCGCGGGATTCTGTCTCCACCGCCCCGATCCTGATCGGCAGCGGGCGGCGGGAAAGCGCGGGGCCGAGGGCGATGAAATGGCCGCGCGGCAGGTCCCGGAACATCTCCGCCTGGCGGCGCTCCATGCCGAGGAGGTCGGCGGCGCGGGCCATATCGATATCGAGGAAGGTGCGGCCCATGAGGAAATTGCTCGCCTCGGCCGCGACGTTCTTGGCGAGCTTGGCCAGGCGCTGCGTCGCGATGATGCCCGCGAGGCCGCGCTTGCGACCGCGCGACATCAGGTTCGCCATGGCGCCGAGGGAGAGTTTCCGCGCTTCGTCCGAGACCTCGCCGGCCGCCGCCGGAGCGAAGAGTTGCGCCTCGTCCACCACGACCAGCATGGGGTTCCAATGGTCGCGGTCGGCGTCGAACAGCCCGCCCAGGAAGGCGGCCGCGTGGCGCATCTGGCCATCGGCATCCAGCCCGTCGAGGTTCAGCACCACCGAGACGCGCAGCCGCCGCACGCGGTCGGCCGCCCGGGTGAGTTGGCCCTCGGTATGGCTCGCGGCATCGATGACGAGATGGCCGTATTTCTCGGAGAGTGTGACGAAATCGCCCTCTGGGTCGATGATCGCCTGTTGCACCCAGGGGGCCGATTGCTCGAGCAGCCGCCGCAGAAGGTAGGATTTGCCGGAGCCGGAATTGCCCTGCACGAGCAACCGGGTGGCGAGAAGCTCCTCCAGGTCCAGCATCGCCGGTTGCCCGGACGTCTGCCCCCCCGACACGGTGCCCATCTCGATCCCGATCGTCATCCTGCCTGCCGACTCCGTCTGCTGTGGTGCGGCGCGTCATATAGCCCATCCGGCGCGGGGGCGAAGCCTAAAGGGGCACCGTTTGGCGAAAGCGCGGGGCGCGCCCTATCCTTGCCGCGCGGTAACGAGAAAGGCCCATCATGACCGAGACCCTGCTGATCACGGGCGCCCGCGTCCTCACCCCCGATGCCGAGGACGCGCCCTTTCGCGACCTGCTGATCGAGGGCGGGCGGATCAAGGCGGTGCTGCCGCCCGGCGAGGGCCCGGCCAATGTGCCGCATTACGATGCGAGCGATCGGCTGGTGATCCCGGGCCTGGTCAATGGCCATACCCATGGCCATGGCGGCCTCGCCAAGGGCGCCGGCGACAAGTGGGACCTTGCGCTGCTCCTGGCCAATGCACCCTGGGTCTCGGGTGGCCGGGGGCTGGAGGAGAAGAAGCTCTCCACCCAGCTCGCCGCCGTCGAAATGCTCAAGAAGGGCTGCACGGCCGCCTATGACCTGCCCTTCGAATTCCCGGTCCCGACGGTCGAGGGGCTGGATGCCATGGCCGATGCCTATGCCGAGGTGGGCCTGCGCGCGCTGATCGCGCCGATGGTGGCCGATCTCACCTTCTTCCAGGCGACGCCGGGGCTCACCGAGGCCCTGCCGCCCGAGCTGCGCGCGAAGGTGGAGGCCATGAAGGCGGCACCGGGCGAGCAGACCATCGCCGCCATCGACGCCGCCGCCCGGCATTGGCGCCATGGCGCGAAGGGCATCACTCTCGGCTGTGCGCCGACCATCCCGCTGCATGGCACGGACGAGTTCCTGAAGGCCTGCCGCAAGCTCGCCGAGCAGCATGGGATGAAGATGCAGACCCATGTGGCCGAGGCGCGCTACCAGGCCGCTGGCGGCGAGATCCGCTACGGCACCACGCTGCTCGACCATATGGACAAGCTCGGCCTCGTCGGCCCCTGGTTCAGCGTCGCCCATGGCACCTGGCTGACGCCGGAGGATCTCGAGACCATGGCCAAGCGCGGCGCGGGGCTTTCGCATAATGCGGGCGCCAATATGCGCCTCGCCTCCGGCATCGCCCCGGCGAGGGCCGCGATCCGGGCGGGGGTCACGGTGGGCATCGGCACCGACGGCTCCTCCTCCTCCGACAACCAGAACATGTTCGAATCCATGCGCCTCGCCGCCTTCGCCTCCCGCCTCTGGGAGGAGGCGACTGATGAGGACTGGCTCGGCACGGCCGAGACGGTGCGGCTCGCGACCCAGGGTTCGGCGAAACTCATGGGCATCGAGGCGGGGAGCATCGAGGCGGGCAAGCTGGCCGACCTCGTCTTCCTCGACCTCGGCCATATCAACTGGGCCCCCCTGAACAACGCGGCCAACCAGCTCGTCTGGACGGAGGATGGCTCGGCCGTCGCGGAGGTGATGGTCAACGGCCAGTGGAAGCTGCGCGGCGGCAAGGTGCTCGGCGTGGACGAGAAGGCGCTGGCCGCCCGCGCCAATGCGGCCGCCGAGAAGCTGCTCGCGATCAATGCCGAGGCCCGCGCCTTCTGCGATACGCTCTCACCGCATGTCGCCTGCTACTGTCGGTCGCTTGCCGGGGGGTTCCGCCGCGTGCGAAGGCTTCTGCCGGCCCATTGAGGCCGGAACCCCGCCCGTCACGGCCTCCAGAGGCCGGAATGGGCGCCCAGGGGAGCTTTTCCATGCTGCTGACCGACCGCGTTGCCGTCATCACCGGGCCCGCCAAGGGCATGGGTGCCGCCGCGACCCTGCTGCTCGCCGAGAACGGGGCCGACCTGGCTTTGGTGGGCCGGGATATCGAGGCCATCGAACCCGTCGCCGAACAGGCCCGCGCGCTGGGCAGACGAGCGACCGTGCTGCAATGCGACGTGACCGACGAGGCGCAGGTCGAAGCCATGGCCCAGGCCGTTCTGCAGGAATACGGCCGCGCCGATATCCTGGTGAACATCGCCGGCGGCACCGGCCCTCTCGGCAAGACCTTCTGGGAGACCACCCCGGCGGAATTCGACGAGATCATCACTGTCAATATCCGCGGCTGCTTCCTGACCATGCGGGCTTTCGCACCAAGCATGATCAGCCGGGAATACGGCAAGATCATCAATGTCGGCGGCACTTTCGGCTTGCGCGGCCGGGCGGGGCGCGCGGCCTATTCGGCCAGCAAATGGGGCCTGCGCGGGCTGACGAAATCGGCCGCGCTGGAACTCGGGCCGCATAACGTCAACGTCAACTGCGTCTGCCCCGGCATGATCGACGGCCCGCGCTTCGAGAAGGTGACGGGTGAGATGGCCGGCCGGCTCGGCATCACCGTCGATGACGCGCGGGCGAAGCATGCCGAGGAATACGCCCTGCGCCGCATCAGCACGGGCGACGACGTGGCGGGCGCCATTCTCTTCCTGGCGACCGATCTTTCGAAGCAAATCACCGGCCAGGATATCGCCGTGGATGGCGGTTGGGTGATCTGAGACTATCTATGCGGCCATGAACCTCGACCGCATCGCCCAGGCCCTGCTGACGCAATCGCTCCGCCCCCGCCGGCGCCGCACACGCCGTCACACCATTCCGGGCCTTACTGGCCTCGGCGGCGGCAAGGTGGCGCTGGCCCGCGTGCTGGGGCAGGTGGCGATCGAGGCCATCAAGGCGCTTTCCACTCCCAGCGCGCCCTCCCCGGCCCCGCAGCAGCAGCGCCCGGCACCGACGAGCGGAAGGCGGATTCCCGATATCGACCGGAAGCTCCCGCCTTCCCAAGCCTCTGCCCCCGTCTCGCCCTGGGGCCGCCCGGCCGCACCGCCGGCGCCCGAGCCGCGGGCCGAGCAGCGTGAGGCGGTGCTCATGCTCCGCGCCATGATCGCGACCGCCGCCGCCGATGGGCTGGACGAGGAGGAGCGCCGGCTGCTCGGCGAGCAGCTCGATGCCGCCGGCCTGACCAGCGAGGAGCGCGACGAGGTGTTGGCCGAATTCGCCGCCCCCAGCACGCCTGAATCCCTCGCCGCCGGGGTGAGCGACCCGGTGCAGGCCGCGCAGATCTATGCCGGGGCCTATGCGGCGGCGGACGAGATCTCGCCCGCCGAGCGTGCTTTCCTCAACCGCCTGGCCGTTGCCCTGGGGCTCGCGCCCGAGGCGGTGGAGCGCATCGAGGAGCGGCTCGACTCCGCCGGTTGAGCTCTCCGCTTCCCGCATGGCCAAAGCGATACGAAAAAGGCTTGCGGAATCGCTCAAACCCGCCCAGAAGGCCGCATCCGAACGCACGGGCGGTTGACAGACAGCCGCTCAGTCCTTACACGCGCCCGCCTGACCGAGGGTTTCTACCATGAAGATCCGTAACAGCCTGAAGACCGCCAAGCTGCGGGACAAGAACTGCTTCACCGTCCGCCGCCGCGGCCGCGTGTATGTTCTGAACAAGAAGAACCCCCGCCTGAAGGCCCGCCAGGGCTGATCAGACGGCCCTTCGGGGCCGTCCTATGGCGAAGCCCGGTTTCGGCCGGGTGGGTTTCAGGAAAGGCGCCGCCGAAGGCAATTCGGCGTCGCCTTTCCTGTTGTGCGCTTCGTTTTGCCCGCATAGATAGAAATCTAATCATTTGATTACGATCTATATCATGCCCGACCATCACCTCCCCTTCCCCGCCGAGGAAATCGGCCTGCGGCTGGTTCTGCTGGGCCGCCGCTGGCGCAATGCGCTGGATGAGCGGCTGCGCCATGCCGGGCTGACGGACGCGACCTGGCGCCCGCTGGTGCATCTGCGCCGCCTGCCCGAGCCGCCGACGCAGCGGGAACTGGCAGCACTTCTCGGCATCGAGGGCCCTAGCCTGGTGCCGCTGCTCGACAGCCTCGCCAAGGCCGGGCTGATCGAGCGCCGCCCGGACGAGCATGATCGCCGGGCGCGGCGCATCCACCTCACCTCCAAGGGGCGGGAGCTTGCCAGCAACATGCAGCGCGAGGTCTCGGCCGCCGAATCCGCCCTGGTCTCCAGCCTGTCGCGCGAAGATCAGGCCGATTGCGCCCGGGCCCTCACCCTGCTCGAGGGCGCCTTGAACAAGCCCGCGCAGGAGGGCCGGCCGTGATCCCGTCCTTCGACCGGGCCGCGCTGATGATCGCCGGGCGCAATACCCTGGCGAGCCTGCTGGCGCTGACCATCGCCACGCTGCTGCATGTGCCGAGCCCATGGTGGGCCGCCATGACCATCTGGGCCGTCGCCCAGCCCAGCCGGGGCATGTGGCTGGAGAAGAGCCTAGCGCGGCTCGTCGGCTCCTTTCTCGGCGCGGCGGCGGGCGCAGCCATGCTCTGGGCCTTCGCCGATAACCATCTGGCGCTGATCGTCGCCCTGGCCCTCTGGATGGGGTTCTGGGCGGGTATCGGGAACTGGCTGAGGAACCTCGCCGCCTATTGCGCCATGCTGGCGGGCTATACCGCCGCCATCGTCGCCCTGCTGGCACTCGAAGGGCATCATGACCCGCTGCAACTCGCCCTGGCGCGGGGCGAAGGCGCGGTGATCGGCGTGCTCTGCTCGCTGCTGGTCGGCTGGGCCTTCGTCCCGGTCTCGCCCTTCCATGCCCTGGCGGTGAAGCTGCGCGAACAGGCCGCCGTCGCCCTGGCCCTCGCCGCCGATGCGATGGACCCTGCCGCGACGGGCCTGGCCGAGCGCCGGGCGGAACTGGTCCGCGCGCTGGCGCGGATCGAGGCGGGGTTCGAGGAGGCTTCGGCGGGCTCGCCGGTCAGCCGCCGGCGGATGCGCTACGTCTATAGCGAGATCGCCTCCCTGCTCAGCTTCATCGCCGAGGCCAAGCGGCTGCGCGAGGCCATGGGCCAGGACGCGGCGGGGCTTGCTCCCTTGCAGGCGGCGCTGCGCCGGGCCGAGACCCATCTGCTGACGCCCGGCGAGACGCGACCGAGCCTGCCCATGGTCATCGAGGGCGCCGAAGCGGCCAAGGCGGCCGTCCCCGCGCTGGGCGAGCCGATCGACGCCATGCGCCGCGCCTTTACCGAGGCGGCGTTGGACCATCGCGCGCTCACGGCCCGCCACGCGCCTCGCCCGGCGCATCGGCCGGCACCGCATCGGGAGGGCGCGCTGGCCTGGCGCGCCGCACTCCGGGCCGGGCTCACGGTGCTGGCCGGGGGGCTTTTCTGGGTCCTCTCGGGCTGGGAACCCGCGGCCTTCGCCGTGATGGGCGCCTGCATTTTCTCGAGCCTCTTCTCCATTTTCGAGGACCCGCAGCGCGCGCTGCGCAAGGTTGCGCTGGGGGTGAGCCTGGGGGCGCTGGCGGCGGTGGGTTTCCGGCTTTTCCTCATGCCGCTGGCCCATGATCTGCCGACACTGCTGTTGATGATGGCGCCCTTCATGCTGCTCGGCGCGATCGGCCTCACCCGCCCGGCGACGGCGCCCTATGCGATGGATTACAGCATGGTCTTCCTGCTGGTGAGCCAGCCGGCGCTGGGCGTGGTCCTGCCCAGGGGCGAGCTGATCGAGGGGGCCATCGCCATCGTGCTGGGCGCGCTCCTGGCCATGGCCGCCTTCCATCTCTTCTGGCCGGTGACGCCCGCCAAGCGCACCGCGCTGCTCGCCATGGCCATCGAGGAGGATATCGCCGAGGGCCGCCCGGCCCGGCTGCATCGCCGCCTGCTGCGCCTCGGGCTGCGCGGCGGCGAGGCCAGCACCGCGCTGATCGAGCGCACGCTCGGCGCGCTGGCCGGCCTGCCGCGCCGGCGGATCGGATGATTTCCCGGGCAGAAAAACTGCTCTAGCCTGCCCCCGGCGGCGCCCTCACGCCGCCGGAGGAAAAGAATGATCCGACAACCCGCGCCCAAGCCCCAAATCCTCGCCCGTCGGGAAGCGATCATCGCCGATCTGAAGCGGATCGTGCCGGGCGATGGCGTGATCGGCGAGCCCCTCCGCCTCAAGCCCTATGAAACCGACGGGCTCTCCGCCTATCGCCAGCCACCGCTGGCCGTGGTGCTGCCGCGCCGGACGGAAGAGGTGGCCGAGGTGCTGCGCTATTGTCACGCCAACGGCATCCGCGTGGTGCCGCGCGGGGCGGGCACCTCCCTCTCCGGCGGGGCGCTGCCGTTGGAGGATGCGGTGGTGATCGGGCTGATGCGGATGAACCGCATCCTGGACGTTTCCTTCGAGGACCGTTTCGCCGTGGTCGAGGCGGGCGTCACCAATATCGGCATCACCAAGGCTGTGGAGGGCGAAGGCTTCTTCTACGCCCCCGATCCGTCGAGCCAGCTCGCCTGCATGATCGGCGGCAATGTCATGATGAATTCCGGCGGCGCCCATTGCCTGAAATACGGCGTGACGGCGAATAACCTGCTGGGCGTCAAATTCGTCACCATCGAAGGCGAGGTCGTCGATATCGGCGGGGATTACCTCGATGGTGCGGGCTATGACTGGCTGGGGCTGATCACGGGCAGCGAGGGGCAGCTCGGCATCGTCACCGAAGTCACCGTTCGCATCCTCCGCCAGGCGGAAGGCGCGCGGGCCATGCTGGCGGCCTTCAAGGCGACGGATATCGCAGGCGCGGCCGTGGATGCGATCATCGCCTCGGGCGTGATCCCCGTGGCGCTGGAATTCATGGACAGGCCCTGCATCCATGCCTGCGAGGCCTTCGCCAAGGCCGGCTATCCGCTGGAGGCCGAGGCGATGCTCATCATCGAGGTGGAGGGCAGCCAGGCGGAGCAGGATTTCCTGCTCGGCAAGATCGCCGATATCTGCCGCCGCTTCGACCCGATCAGCCTCAAGGTGGCCGAGAGCGCCGAGCAATCCATGGCGATCTGGAAGGGCCGCAAGGGCGCTTTCGGGGCCGTGGGCCGCATCTCGCCCGATTATCTCTGCATGGATGGCACCATCCCGACCGGCGAACTGCCGCATGTGTTGCGGCGGATCGCGGAGATGTCGGCAGAATGTGGGCTCCAGGTCGCCAATGTTTTTCATGCGGGGGATGGCAATCTACATCCGCTCATCATGTTCGATGCCAATGACCCGGCGAGCTTCGCCAAGGCGGAGAAATTCGGCGCGGATATCCTGAAGCTCTGCGTCGAGGTGGGCGGCTGCCTCACCGGCGAGCACGGCGTGGGCGTGGAGAAGCGGGACCTCATGACCGTGCAGTTCCAGCCGCATGAACTGGCGCTGCAACGGGCGGTGAAATCGGCCTTCGATCCCGACTGGCTGTTGAACCCGAGCAAGGTCTTCCCCCTCGAGGGCAATCCGGCGCTGGAGGCCGCATGATCCCGGCGAGCGAAACCGAACTCGCCCTGGCCGTGCGCGCCGCCGTGCAGGCGGGCGAGGCGCTGCTGGTGGAAGGGAACGGGAGCAAGAGCGCCCTGCTCCGCCCCGTGGACGCGCCGCGCCGGCTTTCGACCCGTGCTCTGACGGGGATCACGCTCTACCGGCCGAGCGAGATGGTGATCAGCGCCCGGGCGGGCACGCCCATTCCGGAGATCGAAGCGGCGCTGGCGGAGAAAGGGCAGATGATCGCTGCGGAACCGCCGGATCTGCGCGGCCTTTTCGGCACCGCCCTGCCCTCGACCCTGGGCGGGATGGTGGCGACCAACCTCTCCGGGCCGCGCCGCATCAGCGCGGGCTCGATGCGGGACCTGCTGCTCGGCATCCGCGTGGTGGATGGGCGCGGCGAGGTGGTGCGCTCAGGCGGGCGGGTGCTGAAGAACGTCACGGGGCTGGACCTCTGCAAGCTGCTGGCCGGGAGCCATGGCACGGTCGGCGTGCTGACCGAGGTGACGCTCAAGGTGCAGCCTTCGGCGGAAGCGAGCGCGACGCTGGTGGTGCGGGTGCCGGATCTGGAGACCGGACGGCAGGCGCTATCCGCCGGGCTCACCTCGCCTTTCGGCGTCAGCGGGGCGGCGATCGTCACGGGCGCGGAGGGCGCGCTGGAGGCGCTGCTGCGGCTGGAGGATTTCCAGCCCTCCATCGCCTATCGCAGCCGGGAACTGGCCGAGTTGCTGGCGCCTTTCGGTGCCGTGGAGCGGCGGCAGGATGAGGTGTCACGCGCCCTGTGGCGTGCCGTGCGCGATGCCGTGCCGCTGCGGGCCACGGAAGACGAGGCGGTATGGCGGCTTTCGCTGCGCCCGAGCGCAGGGCCGGCGGCGGCGCGCGCGCTTCAAGCGGCCTTCGGGGCGAAGCTGATGCTGGATTGGGGCGGCGGGCTGCTCTGGGTCGCAGGCCCGGCCGATGAAAGGGCCCATGGGGCCGTGATGCAGGCGGCAGCCGCGGCAAAGGGCTCCTTCACCCTTTTCCGCGGCCCGGAAAGGCTTCGCCGCGCGGTCCCGGTGCTGCCTGAGGAGGGGGCGGCACTGCTGCCTATCGCGCGGCGGGTCAAGACGGCGCTGGATCCGGCGGGGGTCTTCAACCCAGGCCGGATGCGCGCCTTATCCTGACGGCCTCAGACCGCGAGGGCGGCCTCTTCACGGCGCGCGGTGCGGCGCTCATAGCTCACCCCTTCGACGCCCTCGAGGCGGCGGGGCATGGCGGCGGAACCGCCCACGATCATCCAGGGGCTCTGGCTCGGCACCGCCATCAGGCGGGCCCGGCGGGCCAGCTCCTCGGGGCCGAGGCGCATCGCCTCGCTGCCGTCCATGGTCTTCAGGGGCTGAGCCAGCTTCACGAAACCGTCCATCGTAGCATCCTCCTCTTTTGTCTCCGGCACGCCGCCAGAAGCGTCGATCGCGACTGCCTCTCCGACCTGGAGGGCTGCTTCGCTTTCACCCCCTGGACCGCAAGTTCCGGGCCAGGGTTTCGGGGCGTATTCGCCGGATATTGGCCGCTTGCTCTCGCGACACGTCGCATTTTGCAACGCAACTCGATAACGCGCGGCGTGAGCGGGTTAGTCGGCCGTTCACAGGGATGTCATACAGCATCGGCGCTTACGCACGATTTCGTGATTTTACAGGGCGGCCATGAAGTCGCCGCGGAGCATCGCCTCGGGCGGCTGCTCAAGCGCCCTGGCGCGGCAGGTTCCCTGCCCTTAACCTGCTGCGGAAGAGGAACGACGCATGCAGACCAATTTCAGCCCGACCCAATTGGCCGATCCGGACACGGCCGTGGCCAATGGGATTTTGCGGACCTGCGTGCATTGCGGCTTCTGCACCGCGACCTGCCCGACCTTCGTCACCCTGGGCGACGAGCTGGATAGCCCTCGCGGCAGGATCTACCTGATCAAGGACATGCTTGAATCCGGCAGGCCGGCCACCGAGGAAGTTGTGCGGCATGTGGACCGCTGCCTCTCCTGCCTCTCCTGCATGACGACCTGTCCTTCGGGGGTGCATTACATGCACCTGGTCGATCATGCGCGGGCCTATATCGAGGAAACCTATGAGCGGCCCTGGCCGGAGCGGATGCTGCGGCGGGCGCTGAGCAAGCTGATCCCCTATCCGGGCCGTTTCCGGCTCGCATTGCGGGCGGCGAAGCTGGGGCGGCCCTTCGCGCGGCTCATTCCTGGCCAGTCCATGACGGCGAAGCGCCTCAGGGCGATGCTGGCGCTCTCGCCCGGTGCTCTACCCTCCACTGAGCCGGGCCAGGGACCGGGAGTGTATCGGGCCGAGGGGGAGCGGCGCGGGCGTGTGGCGCTGCTGACGGGCTGCGCGCAGAAGGTACTGTCGCCCTCGATCAACCTCGCAACCATCCGGCTGCTGAACCGCATGGGGATCGAGGTTGTGGTGAAGGCCGAACAGGGGTGCTGTGGCTCGCTCGATCATCACATGGGGCACCATGAGCCGGCGATGCGCTTCGCCCAGGCGAATGTGGAGGCCTGGTCAGCGGAGATGGAGCGGGAGGGGCTCGACGCGATCGTGGTGAATGCCTCGGGTTGCGGGACGACCGTGAAGGATTACGGCTTCATGTTCCGCGAGGCCGCGCCAGACCTGGCGGTCAAGGCGGCGCGGGTTTCGGCTTTGGCGATGGATATCACGGAGGTTCTGGAGAAGTTCGATTATGCGCCGACGAGGGCCAAGCCGGGAATGACCGTGGCCTATCACAGCGCCTGCAGCCTGCAGCATGGCCAGAAGATTACCACCCTGCCGAAGCAGTTGCTGACGCGTGCGGGCTTCACGGTGAAGGAACCGGCCGAGGGGCATCTCTGCTGCGGCAGCGCCGGAACTTACAATATCCTGCAGCCGGAGATCGCCGGGCAGCTCAAGGCCCGGAAGCTTGAGAACATTCAGCGCACCAAGGCCGATATCGTGGCGGCAGGGAATATCGGCTGCCTCACCCAGCTTAGCAGCGGGAACCTGCCGGTCGTGCATACGGTGGAATTGCTCGACTGGATGAATGGAGGCCCGCGTCCGTCTGGTGTTTGACGCTTCGGCCGCGTTTTAACTGCGGATCGCCAAGCGGCGTGGCGTTAGGGCCGGCCTCCGCTACGGCGGGCGTCGGCGTTGAAAACGCGTTTGCCCCTCTCGGCGAATGCTGAGAGGGTTTGGTGTGGGTGGGTGTTGTTTTGGGATGCGGGGACAGGATTTGAACCTGTGACCTTCAGGTTATGAGCCTGACGAGCTACCGGGCTGCTC
>JADFCQ010000005.1 GCA_015223225.1 Acetobacteraceae bacterium H6797
TCGCCGGCTGGCCGAAGGTGATGGGCAGCAGGAGAGAAATGGTGGCAACCGGCCCGATGCCCGGCAGCACGCCGATGGCGGTGCCGATCAGCGCGCCCAGAAGGGCGAAAAGCAGGTTGTCGAAGGAAAGTGCGACGGAGAAACCGTGCGCGAGATTGCCAAGAAGTTCCATGTTGCTCCCCGTCGACTCAGAAGGTGGGCCAGATGGCGACGCGGATATCGAGCTCCTTGATGAACACCCACCAGCAGAGGGCGATCAGGAACACGATCAGACCAGCGACACCGAGCGGACGGTGCGAGCGGTCGGCGAAGGCGGCGACCAGAATGGTGCCGGCGATGGCGAGGAACAGCCCGCCAGTATCGAGCAACAGGCCGAAAAGCGTCATGGCCGCCGAGATGACGCCGATGACGCGCCAGCCGGGGCTCACCGTAAGGATCGCCAGGCCAACCAGCAGGCTGACGCCCAGCCCGTACCAGTTGCTGCTCAGCGCTTCGACGCTGTTGAAAAGCGGATAGCTCACCAGGGTGGCGGCGATGCCGAGGAAGAGCGTGACGAAATCGATCTTCGTCCACTTCTCGAGCGGGTCCGGCCCACTGAAGAGGCCCGCGATCAGCACGATCGCGCCGAGTCCGAGCTGCAGCCAGAAGACCAGCATGGGCATATAGCCCGGGCCCATGCGGCGGGCGGAGCCCAACGTATGGTCCATGTTGAGCCACAGCCCAACAACAGCAAGGACCACCAGCATAATGCCGGAGGCCACGTCCTTCGCATTGAGTTTCATACCACTCCCTTCTTCACCCTCAGCAACGACGTCCGCCTGGCACCTCCCGAATCCGGAAGGCGCTAGGCGGGCGCCGCTGCACACCACTTCATCGAGGCCTATGCCCGGCCTTAGTCACGGCTTTTGCCGTCTTGCGTTCCGGGCCTTTCCCAAAGACCGAAACGAGAGCGCAAGGAAGGGGAGGCATTGCTCCTGGGGAGCCGGTCTTGTTGCGCCGGCTCTTTCTGACGGCATCCTTAACCGCCAGCCTTCTTTCCGCGAGGCCATTGCCACATCGGCAATGCGAGTATCATGATAATTTCGACCGTTTCCGACGCCTTAGATGGAGGCGTGTTCATCGGTACTCGCTGGTTTCTATGGCAGCATATGCCATGGCACAAGCGCGCGCTTGCCACGATCGTTCATTTTCAACGGGGTGGTAGTAATATTATTGCAGTGCAACATGCGCCGAGCCTTTCATTACCGGCCTGGCAGGTCGTAAGGGCGGCGTTGCGGAGAAAATCGTGACTTCAACAGCGTTCACTAATGATCCGACCGGGCAGATCGCTTCGGCCGTGCAGGCCATCGAGCCCCGTCTCGTCGAAATCCGCCGGGATCTGCATGCCCACCCGGAGCTTGGCTTCGAGGAAGTGCGTACCGCCGGCGTCGTCGCCGCTGAACTGACGCGCATGGGCGTATCCCACCGGACCGGCATCGGCCGCACCGGCGTTCTTGGCGTGATCGAGGGCTCCCGGCCAGGACCGACGCTTGCGATCCGCGCCGATATGGATGCCTTGCCCATCGCTGAGGAGACAGGCCTTCCCTATGCCAGCACCGAGGCTGGGAAGATGCATGCCTGTGGGCATGACATCCACACTTCGACCCTGCTTGGTGTGGCCGAGGTGTTGAAGGGCCTGTCGGATCAGATCGCTGGCCGCGTTGTGCTGGTCTTCCAGCCGGCCGAGGAAATTCTCGGCGGCGCAGCGGCGATGATCGAGGACGGTGCGCTCGATGGTGTGGATTTCGCCATCGGCTTTCACAATCACCCCGACATGGCCGTCGGAACCTTCGGCTTCTGCCGGGGGGCCACGCTGGCGGCCGCCGATCGCTTCGATCTGATCATCCAGGGCAAGTCCGGGCATGCAGCCCATCCGCATACGACCGTGGACCCCATCGTGGCCGGCGCCGCTTTCGTTAGTCAGGCGCAGACGGTCGTCAGCCGCGAGATTCCGCCGTTGCAGCCCGCCGTGGTGACGATTGGCGCCTTCAATGGCGGGACGGTGCATAACATCATTCCCGAGCGCGTTCATCTCAAGGGCACGATCCGCACGCTGCATCATGAGGCGCGGGACATTGCGGAGCAGGCGCTGAAGCGGCTTGTTGACGGCCTGATCGCTGGCCACCGGGTGCAGTGCGACTTCCAATATGTCCGCGGCGTGCCGCCCCTGGTGAATGACGACAAGCTGCTGGACGCCACAATGGCGGCCGTTCGGGCCCAGTTCGGTTCCGAGGTCGTCGAGGAAGGCATCCCGAGCATGGGCGCCGAGGACTTCGCCTATTTCGCCGAGAAGGTGCCGGGCTTCCAGCTTCGCATCGGCTCTTCGGCGCCTGGGCGGTCGGACAGGCTGCACAACGCTTTCTACCAGCCAGACGAGGATTGTATCGGCCTTGGCGTTCAGGCCCTGTCCCGGGCGGCGCTGGACATTCTTCGCTAGAGACCCGCTGCCGCCGGCATTCGAGGAGGATTTGATGAAAGTCTGCGTTTTCGGTGCCGGCGCCATCGGTGGGCATTTGGCGGCCCGTTTCTCAAAGGCGGGGGCGGAGGTTTCCGTCGTCGCCAGGGGCGCCAATCTCGAAGCGATCCGGACTCACGGGCTCACGGTGGAAGCACATGACGGCACGATCGATTGCCGGCCGAACGCTTCATCCGCCCCCGCCGAACTAGGCGAGCAGGATTATGTCGTGGTCACCGTCAAGGCGCCGGCCTTGCCGCAGGTCGCCGCGAGCATTCGCCCTTTGCTGGGTGCTAAGACGGCGGTTGCCTTCGTCATGAATGGCATCCCCTGGTGGTATTTCGACCGTATCGGCGGCGCCCGGGAAGGGCAGCGCCTGCCGGAGATCGATCCCGGCGATGTCGTGCGGGAGGCCATCGGGGTCGAGCGTGTGATCGGCGGTGTGGTTTATTCCGCCTGCACGGTGACCGAGCCGGGCCATGTTCATGTCGAGACCAAGGAGAACCGGGTCATCTTCGGTGAACCGGATGGCTCCCTCAGTGACCGCGTGAAGGCTCTTTCCGCCATGCTGGAAGCGGGCGGGATGCCGAGCCCTGTCACGGCCGATATTCGCACCGAGATCTGGGGCAAGCTGATGGGCAATATCAGCAATGGCCCTCTCTGCATCCTCAGCCGCCAGGGCGGGAGGGATACCTACGCGGCCCCGGCCGTCAAAGAGGCCGCCTTGAAGATGCTGGCCGAGGCGCAGGCTATCGCGGCGGCTTATGGTTGCCAAGTTCCCGGCACGCCGGAAGGCCGGATGGGGCGGATCCAGACGCTGAACCATAAGCCCTCCATCCTACAGGACCTGGAATTGGGCCGCCCCATGGAGATCGCCGCGATGATGGCGGTTCCGTTGCGCATGGGGCTGGAGGCGGGCGTTCCCGTTCCGACGCTTTCCCTGATGATCGCCTTGGCAAGCAAAGCAGCGGAAGCGGCGGGGCTTTATAAGCCCTGACATCAGAAGTCGTTCAGCAGCCTGTCGATCTCTTCCTGCGCGAGGTCCGGCGTGGACCGCGCTTCTTCCTGCACGGTGTGCTGGACCGTCGCGATCTGCAGCTTCTGCTTCTCGGGCTGAACGACTGACGGCACCATGCCCTCGAGCATGGTTTCGACATGCTGCAAATGCTGAATGGCGCGGCGAATCCGCTGGCCCGTGACGTCCTGGAAGCTGCAGGCCTCGAAAATGAGGTTCACCCGATCCGACAGAGCGCGCAGGGATTCCGGATCCTGCCGGCCGCTCTGGATCCAGTCCTGGATCGCCTCGGCCGCTTCCATGATTGTATTAGCGGCGTTCTCTGTCGCCTGCACGACCGCTTCCAACTCGATGCCGCTATTCTTCGTCGTCGCCGCCGGGATGGCGACGAGACCGGCGATCTGCTCGTGAACGCGGCCGATCTGTTCCGTCAGCTTCTCTTCGCTGAAATCCATCAACTGCACGGTCGCGGCGACTTCAGCACTCAACTCGGCGATGCGCCGATCCACAAAGCTCCGCAATTCCGCGAAGAAGGGCTGAATCTCGGCCCGGATGGAAGCGCCGAGCGTGGCGGGCGCTGCGGACTCCGAGCAGGGCAGAATCCCGTCCATGGGCATCAGGCAATCTCCGGTATCAAGGGCGCTGTGATGCGCCCAATACAGCGGAGAAAGATGAAGCGAGGGTTTAAACGCCTCAGGCGGGTTCCAGATCGACAGCCACGGTGAGGCTATGGCGGCCGCCGCCCAGGATCACCCCGCGAAGGGGCGAAACGTCTCCGAAGTCGCGGCCCCACCCCAGGACGACATGCTCGTCGGAGACGATCACGTCATTCGTCGGGTCAAGATCCACCCAGCCATATCCCGGACCCAGCCAGGCGCTGACCCAGGCATGGGATTGATCCGCACCACGCCGCTTGATGCCGCCCGGCGGCGGCCGCGTCCGGATGTAGCCCGAGGCATAGCGCGCCGGGATACCAAGCCCGCGAAGTCCCGATATCATCAGTTGGGAGAAATCCTGGCAGACGCCCGCCCGGTTCTGCAGCACCTGCTCGACCGTGGTGTTGATGCTCGTCACACCAGCCCTGAAGGCGAAATCGCGGTTTATGCGGCCATTGAGTTCAAGGAGCGCTTCGAGAATCGGCCGGCCCGGAGGGAAGGAGGGCGCTGCGTAATCCCGCGCCGGCAGGCTCTCCTGCAGCATCGGGCTTGGAAGGGCGAATTCGGCCGCCTCGGCATCATGCATCGCCTGGCTAGCGACCTTTTCCCAGGCCATGGTCTGGTGCGCATGCGGCGGGGCGGGGAACTGAACCTCGATTTCGGCACGGGACTCGACTTCGAATCGGTCATGCGGCCGATCGATGAAGATCCAGGTCACGCGATTGCCGAAATGGTCGACGCCCTGGCTGACATGGGCAGGGGCGGGAGCACTATTTATGCTCTCGCTGATGACCCGCTGCCACGGCAGATGCCGGGGGGAGAGGTGCAGCATATGGGTCGCCATGTCGACGGGCGTGCCATAGGCATAGGTCGTCATATGGCGAAGTTGCCAGATCATGCCGCGCCCTGAAGAAGCAGGGTGTTGGGCTCCTCGTCCCCGAGCGTCTGGCTCGGCGGCAGAAGGGCGAAGTAGCGCCGGCTCATCGCGTCGGAAATATTGGCCAGGTCATTCGCCAATTCGCCGAGCCGAGGTGCGAGCAAGGAAGCCGCGGCGGCCTGATCGGCGGATTCCACCACCTGCCTGCAAAGCGTTTCGACCTGTCCATGCAGGCCCGCGGCCATCTCCGCCAAGGCTCGATCCTCACCGCCCAACTCGCTGAGCTGCTCGTAAAGCGCTGCGCATTGGAAGGCGAGGCCGCGCGGGTTTCCCGGATCGGCCAGGACGAGGTCGAGCACCGGGCCTGCCTGCAACACGGCGCTGTAGCGATTGCGATAGGTGATGACCGAATCGCAGAGTTCCAGGGCCAGGCGAAGGCCGCCCTCCATCTTGCCTGCCGGCTGATCGAGCGCCGAGGAAAGCTGCGCCATGATCGCCATGGCGCGTTCGAGGCGACGGCCGAGTTCTAGAAAGGCGAAGCCGCCGCCGCGCACCATATTCTCGGCCGCGACGCCCGCAACGCCAGCGCTGTAGCGCAGGATGGCGGATAGGGCGTGGCTCAGTGCTTCCGCCTGGCCGTTTGCGGCCTCAGCTTCTGCGCGGGCGTGGCGCAGAGGTAGCGTGAAGGCAGCGTAGATATCGTCCGTCAGCCGGTCACGCACGCTTTCGACCAGACGGAAAACCTGGCCGACCAGACCATGCAAAACGCCGCCTTGCGACGCGCCCCTGCGGAGGGCGCGATCGAATTGAGCGGCGCCTGCGCCGGAAGGAAGATCGTTTGCGCCGATCAGCGATGCCTCGTGGAGGCAGCGCGCGATGGCTGCGAGTTCGGCCGCCTCGCGCGGTAGCGCGAGCCCACGTTCCAGACGGAATAGGGCAGCGCGCATCAGGCGGGCGGCGCCTTCGAGCCGCTCGACATAGCGCCCCAGCCAGAAGAAATTATCAGCCACCCTGCTTGGCATGTCGCCGGTCGTGCGGCGGATGGGCATTGGCGCGATCGGGATGACGGCGGGCCCGATAATGGCCTCGCGCTCTTCGTTCAGCACCCACACATCCTTGGCCACGCCATGGCGCGGCAGCCGGCCCGTCAGCGGATCGCCTGGGGATATGACGCGCGCCAAGCCGCCGGGCAGGGCATGCCAGTCTCGCCCGTCATTGAGCAGGAACAGCCGGAGCAAGATCGGCTTCGGCACGAGCCGCCCGTTTTCCGCGCTGGGCGCGAGGGAATGGGGCATGAGCGCCGTCGCGGCATAGTCGCGTGGCCGGGCAGCGACCTTGGCCAGAAGCGCGAGGCGCTCAGCGGGTGTGAGATGCGCCGCCTCTTGTGCATGCGCCAGCCCGTCGGTCGCCGCGCGGATCAGCCAGGCATCGGGGTCGGCCAGCACGCGTGCCCGCGCGCCCAGATCCTCCAGCCATAGCGTCGGGACGGTGCCGAGCTTCAGATCCTCGCCAAGAAAATGGCGCGCGACGGCAGGCAGGAAGGGTGCCAGGGCAGGGGCTTGCGTGAGCGCGCTGCCCGGATCGTTGACGATGCGGATATTACCGTGACGCGCCGCGTCCATCAGGCCCGGAACACCCTGATTGCCATTCCCGCCGAATTCCAGCGGGTCCATCAGCCGTCCCTGCTGGCGACGGATCAGAACATCGACGGGCTGGAGGCCCTGCAAGGTCTTGAGGAAGACATGGCCGCCGCGGACGGTCAGGTCGGCAGCCTCCACCAGCGCGCAGGACAACTGGCGCGAGAGCAGCATGTGCTCAAACCAGTGCGAATGCGACGTGCCTGGCGTCAGGAGCGCGACGGAGGCGCTCCGTCCCGCACGCGTCGCCGCAGGTGCGTCGCGCTGAAGCACATCCTGCCAGGTATCGAAGAAGGGCCGCAGCGGCCGCAGCATCTGGCCCCGGAACGCGTCCGGCATAAGCCGCGAGAGAATACGGCGGTTTTCGTGGACGTGGCCGATCCCGGCCGCCCGGTCCGTCCGGTCGTTGAGGACGCGCCAGACGCCATCAGGGCCGCGCAGCAGATCGGCGGCGTAGGTCTGCAGCATCGGGCGCTGCGGCAAGGCCTTGGCGCTACGGCAGGGGCGCAGGAAATCGGGATTAGCGAAGACGAGGGCGGGCGGGATCACGCCCTCGCGCAACAGCCTCTGCGGCCCGTAGAGGTCGGCCGTGATCTCTTCCAGAAGGTGAGCGCGCTGGATGAGGCCTTCGGTCAGAAGGTTGAACTCTGCCGCCGGAAGCGGAAGGGGCACCGGGTCGCAGCGCCAGGATTGCGTACTGCCGGGGCCCGGCAGCATTGAGGTCACGCCCTCGTCTTCGAAGGCGCGATCGATCCGCCGGCAGCGTTCGGCCAGCCCTCCTTCGGGCAGATCGGCGAAAGCCGAGAGCACCCCATGCCAATGGGGACGAACGCGGCCGCGCCCGTCCACCATTTCGTCAATAGGTAAAAGGGTCGTCACCGGCTCCCGCTATCACGCCCCGCGACGCAGGTCGAGCGTGCGGAAAAGCTCGCTCTGCGGAACGGCGCGGGGTTCCTCCGTGAAGCCGGTGCTATGGCCGAAGCCGAAGAAGCGCACCCGGCGCCGGGCCTCCGCCTCATTGGCATTGACCGGGAAGGTCTCGTAGTTGCGGCCGCCCGGGTGGCTGACGTGATGCGTCATCCCGCCCAGGCTCCGCCCCGTCCAGCGATCGTAGAGGTCGAAAACGAGGGGGCTTTGCACGCCGATCGTCGGATGCATCGACGAGGGCGGGTTCCAGGCCTTGAAGCGGACGCCCGCGACATATTCACCGGCCTTGCCCGTACTCGACATCGGCAGGGCGCGGCCATTGACGCCCAACACGAAGCGCTCGGGGGTGAAGCCCTTCGCCTTCACCTGAAGCCGCTCGATGGAGCTGTCGACATAGCGAACCGTGCCGCCGCCGCCCGATTCCTCGCCCAGCACGTGCCAGGGTTCGAGCGCCGTGCGCAGCTCGAGCTGCACGTCATGGGCGGAAACTTCGCCGACCAGCGGGAAGCGGAATTCGAGATGCGGCGCGAACCAGGCCGGATCCAGCCCGTAACCGAGGCTGCCGAGCTCCTCCAAGGCATCGCGGAAATCCTGCTCGGCGTAATGCGGCAGCATGAACTCGTCATGCAGGCGCGTGCCCCATCGCACCAGCCTGCGTTCGTAGGGCCGCTGCCAGAAGGCGGCGATCGCGGCGCGCATCAGCAGCATCTGCGCGACGGACATCTGCGCATGCGGCGGCATTTCGAAGGCGCGGAACTCGACAAGGCCACGCCGGCCGCCGGGCCCGTCGGGCGAGTACATCTTGTCGATGCAGAACTCGGTCCGATGGGTATTCCCCGTCATATCGGCGAGGATGTTGCGGAAGAGCCGGTCCGTCAGCCAGGGCGGCACGCTTTCGAAGGGGCGAACCTGGGAGAAGGCGATCTCCAACTCATTCAGCGAATCCTGCCGTGCCTCGTCGATGCGGGGATGCTGGCTGGTCGGCCCAATGAAGAGGCCTGCGAAGAGGAAGGAGAGGCTGGGATGGTTGTGCCAGAAGCCCAGCAGCGACTTCAGCAGATCCGGACGGCGCAGGAAGGGCGATGCCTCGGCCGAATCGCCGCCCATGACCACGTGATTGCCGCCCCCGGTGCCGACATGTCGGCCGTCGAGCATGAATTTCTGCGTCGCGAGGCCGACCTTCCGCGCTTCCTCGTAAAGCTGCGCGGTACGGGTGGTGATCTCCTCCCAGGTCTTGGCCGGATGGATATTGGCCTCGATGACGCCGGGATCGGGCGTGACGGAGAAATGCTCGAGATTGGGGCCGGAAGGCGGGAGATAGCCTTCCAGGATCACCTTCTGCCCTGTCTCGGCTGCCGTCGCCTCGACGGCCGCGACGAGATCGACCCAATCCTCCTCCGCATAGAGCGGCGGGAGGAAGATATGCACGAGCCCGTCCCGAGCCTCGACGGCCAGCGCCGTGCGCACGACATCGGGCGAGAGATCGGCGAGTTCCGGCAGCTGCCGGGGCAGGGGGCGGAAGGGCTCGTCGCCGATCGCGTCGCCGCCGCCGGTCACGAGGCCCATCTGCTTCAGGGCCGCCAGCTCGGCATCGCGGCGGCGCCGAGCCTCGCCGGCCTTGCGGGCGCGGGCCAGGATTTCGTCCGCATTCGGCAGGGTGGAGGGTGGGGCGAATGGGTCCGTCTCGCTCTCGGCTTCCAGCATCAGCTCCTTGGGGTCGATCCAGGGCAGGCTTTCGAGAGGAAGGCGGAAGCCGATAGGGCTATCGCCAGGCAACAGGAACATTGGGCCGTCGCGGAAGAACCACTGGCCCGATTGCCAGCTCCGCTCGCCGCCAAGCGCCATCCGGCGCAGCGGCAGAACGGCGCCGACCGCGGAGCCAAGTCCCTGGCCGAAGACCCGTGCGAGGCGCGCGCGTTCCAGCGGATCGCGAAGCTTCGCCGCTTCGACCGTCACATTTGCCGGCAGCTTCTTCTCGCGCCAGAGATAGTAATGGATGTCCTCATAGGGCTGGATGACCATGCCCGGATCGACATCCAGCCGGGCAGCGAGACGCTGGGCGAAATCGATGGCATCCTCGGCCTTCGCATTGCCCTTGTCGTTATCGCCGCCGAGAAGGCTCGCGTCGTTCCAGAGCGGCAGCCCGTCCTTGCGCCAGTGACAGTAAAGAGCCCAGCGCGGCAGTTGCTCGCCCGGATACTGCTTGCCCTGGGCGTATTGCAGCACGGCACCCTTCGACCACAGGTCCCGCAGCCGGCGGATCAGCCGGCCGGCATAGGCGCGCTTGGTGGGTCCGAGGGCGGCCGTGTTCCATTCCGGCGCTTCCATATCTGTCGCCGAGACGAAGGTCGGCTCGCCGCCCATGGTCAGGCGGACGTCGCCGAAGCCGAGCGCGCGATCGACACGCGCGCCCATGGCCTGGATCGCCTCCCATTGCTCGTCACTATAGGGCTTGGTGACGCGCGGCGTTTCCTTCACGCGCGCCACCTTCATGTCGAACTCGAATTCGACCTCCGACTTCTCGACCAGACCCTCAATGGGCGAGGCCGATTGCGGGTCGGGCGTCGCCGCTAGCGGGATATGCCCTTCGCCGGCGAAGAGGCCCGAGGTGGCATCGAGGCCGACCCAACCGGCACCCGGCAGATAGACCTCGCACCAGGCGTGCAGATCGGTGAAATCCGCGGTTGGCCCTTCCGGCCCCTCAAGCGGCTTCTCGTCGGCGACCAGCTGGATCAGGTAGCCGGAGCAGAATCGGGCCGCGAAGCCGAGATGGCGCAGCGCCTGCACCATGAGCCAGGCCGAATCGCGGCACGAGCCCTTGCATTCGGTGAGCGTCTTCTCCGGATCCCAGACGCCCGGCTCCATCCGGACGATATAGCCGATGCGGTTGCTGACCAGCTGGTTGAGCTCGATGAGCATCGAGACCGTGCGCCGTTCGCCGCGCGGGATCTCGGCCAGCAGCTTCTGCAATTCTTCGCCGGCCGGCGCCGCCTTGCGGAAAGGCGCGAGCTCATGCTCCAGCACCTTGTCGTATTCGAACGGCCAATTCTCGGCCTGAGGCTCGAGGAAAAAGTCGAAGGGATTGATGGTCGCCATGTCGGCGACGAGATCGACCGTGACGTCGAAATGCGTCACGCGTTCCGGGAAAACGACGCGCGCGACGAAATTCCCCTGCGGGTCCTGCTGCCAGTTCAGGAAGTGCGGCTTCGGCTCGATCTTCAGCGCATAGGAAAGGATGGGCGTGCGAGCATGCGGCGCGGGACGCAGGCGTATGGTCTGAGGGCCGAGAGCGATCGGGCGGTCATAGCGATAGCTCGTGCGATGCGTCAGCGCGACATGGATCGACATGATGTCTTGCAGCACCCCTGGATTGTGGTGATGCGAGCATAGACGGGTTCGCGACGGATGCGCACCGGTCCCGTGAGGGCGATTCCGATGATAATGCGGCGGCGCAGCAGATGCGCCGCCGTCGCGCGCCGGCTGCCTTCAGTCCAGCGGGCCGGTCGCCACGCGGACCAAGTCCTTGCCGGTCAGACGGAAATAGATGCGGCCCACGCGCTTGGCGCCACGGCCATCATAGAGCCGGTGAGCGACGAGATTGGCGGCGTCCGTGGTCCAGTCCAGGGCCGAGAAGCCCTCGGCAACCGTAATCGCCGCGGCTTCCTTCAGAAGCGCCCGGCCGACGCCCCGCCGACGGGTGCCGGAACTCACATAGAGGTCACGAATATAGAGCGAGCGGCTCAATTCGGCAGCGGGGAAGGTCACGTTGAGCACAGCGGAGCCGATGACCGTCCCGTCGTCGATCGCGATGACCGTCCTCGGTTCGAAGCCGCCGGCGCAGGGCGCGCAGAGAAAAGACGCGGCTTCCTCGGCCAGCGTATCGGGCACGGGCTGCTGATAGTGCCGCTGCATTTCCGCGAAAAGAGCAGCGAGGCCGGGCGCATCGGCTGCCGTCGGGCGGCGGACGACAAGGGTCATCGGGTGGTTACCGTCTCATTTAGGATTTGGAAGGCCGCAGCGACAGTTGCGGCGCGAATGTCGTCACGATTGCCGGGAAAGACGAAGCGATATGCCGCGGGGGCCGCGCCCTTCCTCGCGAGGCCGATATAGACGAGGCCGACAGGCTTCTCGGTCGAACCGCCGCCTGGGCCGGCAATGCCGGTGCAGGCAATAGCGAGATCGGCCCCGGAAGCGCGAAGGGCGCCAGCCGCCATATGGCGGGCGCAGTCGTCACTCACTGCGCCGACGCTGGCGATGACGCCTTCCGGTACGCCGAGCATGCGCATCTTGGCGTCGTTGGAATAGGTGATGTAGCCCGCGAGCAAAGTGGCCGAGGAGCCGGGGATGGCGGTGACGACGGCGCCGATCAGTCCGCCCGTACAGGATTCGGCCGTCGCCAGCGTCAAATTCGCAGCCTGCAGCTTGTCCAGTAGAGTGGCGGCCGCTTCGGTGAGGGCGACAGGGAGAGCCGAGCCGCCGCTCATCGAGAGAAGAAGCCCATATGCGACAACAGCAGTAGCGCGGCAGCCGCCAGGGCACCCGCCAACACGTCGTCGAACATGACCCAGAATGCTCCCTTCTTTCTGTCGGCCCAACTCACCGGCCAGGGCTTGAGAATATCCGCCACGCGAAAGAACGCGAAGGCTACCAGCACGAAAAAGACCGTGGCATGGGCGGCGCCCACGCTAAGGGCCAGCAGCATGCCGGAGCCCTCATCGATCACGACCCAGTTCGGATCCTCTTCGGCCTTGGATGCCTTCACGGCCCAGACGCCGACAAGAAAAAGTAGGAACGAAAGGGCCAGACAGGCTTCCCACCCCAGCCAAGCCAGTGGAAGTACCAGAAGCGACCCCCAGGTTCCTGGCGCTGGCCTGAGAAAGCCGGTGCCGAAAAGAGACGCCACCAACCGGGCAGTGATCATAAGGCTCTCATTCAAACTATCGTGTGCTTTGAAGCGGTGAATCAGGGCTTTTCGGCCGTGATCCAGCGCTGGAGAGGGTGGCCGCGGCCAGAGGCGCCTGGATCGAGCGCGCGATAGACGACGGCATTCTCGACCACGCGCTGCACGTAGTTCCGCGTCTCGGTGAAAGGGATAAGTTCGATCCAGTCGAGCAGGGGGATCGCGCCGCTATTGGGATCGCCAAAGGCATCCACCCATTCCTGCACGCGTCGCGGCCCGGCATTATAGGCGGCCGCCGCCATGGCCAGATTGCCGCCGAAGCGGTCGAGCATTTCCGCAAGATAGGCACTGCCGAGGCGCAGGTTGAGCGAGGGGTCACGCGTCAACTGGGGTGTCGAGGCAGTCACGCCTAAGCGTTTCGCGACCTGCGCCGCCGTTCCGGGCAACAACTGCATGAGGCCGCGCGCATTCGCGCTCGACACGGCTTCAGGGTCAAAATTGCTTTCCTGCCGCGCGATGGCCTTCGTCAGGGCGGGTTCCAGCACGTCTTCCGGCGTCTGGTAGGGGCTCGGCCAGCCCTCGCGAAGAAGGATGGTGCCATCCGCCCAGGCTCTCCGGGCGACCCAGACAGCGTTATCCGGCCGCCCGATATGCAGCGCCAGCCGCGCCGTCAGCATCTGGTCGGTCGGGCTGGCGGCGGTCTCTTCCAGCCGCAGAAGGAAAGTTCTGGCACGCCGTGCCTCGCCGAGATCCGACAGCATCAGCACGACGCGCGTGAGCTCGCGCAGCACGAAAAGGCCTGCGGCTTCGGCATTGGGCTCGGGCGTCGGGATAGTGAGGATGCGCCGAGAGAGCGCGGCCCCGTCATCGCCCAGCGCCAGGGCGGAAAGCTGGCCATAGAATGCGATAGGAAGGCCGGCGGCGTCTCTGTATCGCGCCGATGCCAGATTAACGTCGCCCATAGCTGTGGCTGCCACGGCTTGCCAATAGGCGGCGCGGGCTCTCGTGATGACGCTGGTGCTTCCTTCACCGAGCCGGGCAAAATGCATCGCGGCCCGAGCAGGGTCGTTCAGTCGCCGGAGCGCGATGAACCCGGCGAGGAATTCGGCCTCATTGCGTGCCTCACCAAGAGCCGTCTGGCCGTGCTCGGCGGCGACCGTATAGGCGAGGCGCGGATCGCCGAGGCGCAGGAGTTTCCGCGCCAGTATCTGGCGCTCGGTCCAGATCGTCCGCTGCGTGACGGGGTTCAGGTCTTTCTGCAGCGGAACGGCGAGCGCCCAGGTTGCGGCGGCTTCGCCGTCCCGGTCATGCCGGCGCAGCCAGCGGGCGCGCTCGGCGAGAAGGCCGAGGTCACTGGTCAGATTGCCAATGCTTTCCGGCGCGTCCGGGGTATCGGCCGCATAGGCGAGGCGCCAAGTGGCCCGCTGCCGATCCTCTGGCGCCAAATAGGCCATCTGCCGTGTCGCGCCTGGCGTGTCCCGGGCCATGGATAGGCGATCGAAGCGCATCCACTGCTCATTGCGGGAGAGTAGCGTAGACACGCGCGGGCCGATCTCCGCTTCGGCTGCGGCGTCCGAAGGCAGCTCGAGCCAGGCTTGCTTCAGCACGTTCTCCGCTTCGCGCGCTTGGCCTCGCCGCTGCAACGCGGCCACGTAACGCGCCGCCCCTGCCAGCGTCCTGGCGGAAGCCTTGGAGAAATAGGTGAGGACCAGCACGTCATCCGGCTCGCCCTGCAGTGCCTCTTCGGTGCGGCGTGCGAGGCCCTCGGAGAAGGGCCAATCCGGGTTGGCCGACAGCCAGTTCACCAGTTCCGAAGCGCTAGCAGCACCGCTCCGCTGGAGGCGGGACCAGAGCATGTACTTGGCCACGAGCGGGTCCGCTGTCTGAGCTGTCGCTTCGGCTTCGGAGAAGCGGTTCGCCTGCAAGGCCGCGAAGGCCAGCCGTCCATTGGAGCGCTCGGCCTCGGAAGCCCATGGCTGCGCCAATGCGGGCGCTCCCATGGCCAGGGCGGCAAGGATGACGATGGTGAACGGCGTTCGGCGCATGGCGGGACTGCTTTTAGCCCAATGGGTTTCCCTTGTCCGCACCGCCGCGGTCGTTAGTTTGGGCCGGCACAGCTTTTTCAGTTTTCATTCTCAGCCATTTCCGCTCCGTGGAGGAAATTGATTATGTTCAAGGGTTCACTCGTCGCGCTTGTCACGCCGATGACCGCAGAGGGGGCCGTTGACGAAAAAGCCTTTCTCGAGCTTTGCGAATGGCAGATTGCGGAAGGCACCCAGGGCCTGATCCCCGTTGGCACGACTGGTGAGAGCCCGACGCTGTCGCATACGGAGCACAAGCGGGTGGTTGAGCTGGCCATCGAGGCGGCACGGGGCCGGGTGCCGGTCATTGCCGGCACCGGTTCCAACAGCACCGAGGAGGCCATCGAGCTGACGCGCCACGCGAAAGAAGCTGGTGCCGACGCCGCCCTGATCGTGACGCCTTATTATAACAAGCCGACGCAGGAGGGCATGTTCCTGCACTTCACGGCCATCGCCGATGCCGTGGATCTGCCGATCGTCATCTATAATATTCCGCCCCGCAGCGTAATCGACATGTCTGTTGAGACCATGGCGCGTCTGGCGAAGCACAAGAATATCGTGGGTGTGAAGGACGCTACCGCCAATCTGAGCCGGCCGATCCATACGCGCCTCGCCTGCGGCCCGGATTTTTGCCAGCTCTCGGGCGAAGATCATACGGTCCTGGCTTTCCTGGGCGCCGGTGGCCACGGCTGCATCAGCGTCACCGCCAATATCGCGCCGCGTCTCTGCCGCGAGATGCATGATGCCTGGGCCGCGGGCCGGATCGGCGAGGCCATCGCCATTCAGGATCGCCTCGTGCCGCTCCACGACGCGATGTTCTCTGAGACCTCGCCGGGCCCGGTGAAGTATGCGGCGAGCCTGCTGGGCAAGGGGTCGGAGCGCTGCCGCCTGCCGCTCGCGCCGATCGCGGAAGCGACCCGGCATCGCGTCAAGGCCGCCATGACCCAGGTCGGTCTGCTGAACTAAGGGCCGCGGGGCCCAAAAAACAAAAAAGGGCAGGCACCAAAGTGCCTGCCCTTTTTTATGGGATATGGTCGCCCGCTGGCTAGATCAGCGCGACGCGTTGCCGCCGAGCGTCTCGAGCGTCAGGTTCATGTGTTCGACAGCATGCGGGGAGGGCGCTTCCGCCAGCTCTTCAAGCTGCTCGCCGCCATTGACAGTCGTGCTGGCCAGCATGTGGCCGGGGCGGCGATTATAGATGAAGCCATAGGTGGGATATTCGCGGCCGTAGGAACCGGCGCTGTGGCCGACCTGCACGCGAACGACCGACCAGTCATTGTTGTCAGAGGCGTCGATCACGGAGACGCCGCGCATCACAGTGCCCTTGCGAATGCCCGGGCCTTCCCAATTGGCGTGATCTATCAGCACTTCGCGGCGGCTCACCACGCGGCTGACGACCGCGACATGGCCGCTGCGCATGCCGCCCGATGAGCGGAAGGCGAGAACCGAGCCGGGCTCGGGCATCTTGCCGCGGGCATAGCTGCCGGCCGCGTTGCCCCACCAGGCATAGGCGTTCCCGCTGATGTCCATGCCGGTCACCATGCGGGCATAGGGGACGCAGGAAATGCCCCCGCGTGATTGCTGCGAGGCGACCGCCTGACGGCGGGCCGGAGCGGCGGGCTTTGAGGCGCTGTGCTTGCTGCTGGCAGCGGCGGCAGCGGGCCGATGGTTCGACTGCTGCTTCTGGCTGGAATTGGCCTGGGGCTGCGAGCGCGCCGCCTCGGCTTCACTCGTCATCAACAGCGGCACGGACGCGCCGGCCAGCAGAACGACGAACGCCATGGAAGCGCTTTTAGCCCGCATACTTTATGCCCTCGCCCTCAACCCTCAGGCTGCTATCGCAACCCGAACCCTCACATGGCATTCGCCTGATGCACGACGGCGTTACCAATCCCGGATGGCAGGGTTCAACCCAGTGCACTGTAACGCGGCGAAATCTGGCGTGATTCTCCAAACCGGCAGGGTGATAAGCAGGTATATGCGGATGATCGTCCTATAATTCGTGCTGCAGGCGGCACATGCCACAGTGTGGTGACCTAAATGCAACGGCGGCGCGCCTGATATGCATCAGGCGCGCCGCTTATCAAGATGGCCCGGATTCCGTCGGGCTATCGCTGCCTCAACGGCAGGCGGTCACCATGATTTCCACCAGATGGCGGGGGTCGGCCATGTTGGCTTCCACGCAGGCGCGGGCCGGGGCACCGCCCTCAGGCAGCCAAGCCGTCCAGAGCTTGTTCATCGCATCGCGGTCGCGGATGTCCTTCAGCCAGATCTGGGCCTGGAGCAGGCGGGTCTTGTCGGTGCCGTGGCCCTCGAGGGCGGCATCGATCTTCTCCAGGATCTGCTTGGTTTGGCCGGTCACGTCCTGGGATAGGTCGTCCGCGGTCAGGCCGCAGAGATAGACGAAGCCGTGATACTCGACCGCGGTCGAGAGGATCGGGTTGGTGCCGTGGCGGGTGATCTTGCTCATCGCATTCCTGCTCCGATGTGGGGGCGGGCGGTTCTAAGGCAGATATGGCCACGGTGGAAGTCGAGCGGTGCCTGAATTCGTGGGGAGCGTCCGATCCGCCGGCAGATTCGGAAAGCGCCAAATGGTTGTATGAGTCATAAATGTTCGAATGGCAGGCTTGCACAATAGGAATTGCCCGCTCCGCTTGCGCAGGTGCGCACCGCCGAGAAGAGAATTGAATTTGCTTGAAAGTAGCGTTCAGCCGGCGCTCGGAGAATTGGCCGCTCAAAGCATGAATATGCTTGTATCCGACTGTATATGTTAAGTTGGACGCTTTGTCATGGGCAAGTAAACTTGCACCCATCTTATGCCCTCGGCATGGTCGCGCCTCAGTTTCGCCTCAGGAGGAGTGCCGATGCGCCTCACAGTATTGAAAGAGCGGCGGGCGGGGGAAACCCGCGTCGCAGCGACGCCGGAGACGGTGAAAAAAATTATGGCGCTCGGCATTACCGTGGCAATCGAGACCGGTGCCGGCCTCGCTTCCGGCTTTCCTGATGCCGCTTACGCCGATGCCGGTGCCGAGATCGCTGCGAATGCGGCGGTTGCCCTTGCCGGCGCCCAGATCATCCTGAAGGTGCGGGCTCCGCTGCCTGCCGGTGAAGGGGACGTCGATGAGCTTGCACTCATCCCCCGGGGCGCGCTGCTGATCGGCACGCTGGGCGTAGATGCAGCTGCTGCCGCCGCCTATGCCAAACAGGGTATTGAAGCCGTCGCGATGGAGCTGGCGCCGCGCATCACCCGCGCCCAGTCCATGGACGTCCTTTCGTCGCAGGCGAACCTCGCGGGTTATCGCGCGGTGATCGAAGCCGCTGTCGCCTTCGACAAGGGCTTCCCGATGCTGATGACGGCGGCGGGCACCATCCCGGCGGCCAATGTCTTCGTCATGGGGGCGGGCGTCGCCGGCCTCCAGGCGATCGCGACTGCCCGCCGCCTTGGCGGCCGCGTTTCGGCCACCGACGTCCGCCCGGCAGCGAAGGAGGAGATCAAGTCCCTCGGTGCAGCCTTTGTCGGATATGAGGATGAGGAAAGCCGCGCCGCGCAGACCGCCGGCGGCTATGCCAAGGCCATGAGCGCCGAGTTTCTGAAGAAGCAGGGCGAGGTGGTTGCGGCTGCCATCGGCAAGATGGACATCGTGATCTGCACCGCACTGGTTCAGGGCCGCAAGGCGCCGATCCTGGTGACGGCCGAGATGGTCGCCTCCATGAAGCCAGGCAGCGTCATCGTCGATATTGCCTCGGATGCCGGCGGCAACTGCGCGCTCACCGTGCCCGGCGAAGTGACCACGACCGATAATGGCGTGATCATCCTCGGCCATCGCAACTGGCCGGCGCGTATCCCTGGTGCCGCGAGTGCGCTCTACGCGCGCAACCTGCTGACCTTCCTTTCCACCTTCTGGGATAAGGAAGCCAAGGCGCCGAAGCTCGATGCCGCGGACGACATCATCAAGGGCGTGACGCTGACGCGCGGCGGCGCCGTGGTTCATCCCCTGCTGGCCGGCGCGGCCTGAGGAGCGACGCAATGAACGCGACCGAACTCGCCAACCAGGCCTCCGCCCAGGCGGAGAAGGCCCTCTCGCTGGCCGAGCAAGCCCGCCAGCTCGCAGAGGCTGCGGGACCCGTGGCCCATGCTGCCGAGCCTTTCCTGCTCCTGCTAACCATTTTCCTCCTGGCCTGCTTCGTCGGCTATCACGTCGTCTGGAACGTGACCCCCGCGCTGCACTCGCCGCTGATGGGTGTGACCAACGCGATTTCCTCGGTGATCGTCGTCGGCGCCATCCTCGCCACCGGCCTGGGTGACTCCGTTGCTGCCAAGATCTTCGGCTTCATCGCCGTCACCCTCGCTTCGGTGAATATCTTCGGCGGATTCATGGTGACGCGCCGAATGCTCGCCATGTTCAAGAAGAAGGGCTGAGCACATGGCCCATACGCTTTCGACGCTGGCCTATCTGGTCGCCTCCGTCCTCTTCATCCTGGCGCTCCGCGGCCTGTCGCATCCCGAGACCAGCCGTCGCGGCAATCTCTTCGGCATGATCGGCATGGGCATCGCCGTGCTGGCGACACTCCTGCAGCCGGGCATGGGTACGGGCGGTATCGCCATCGTGCTCGCCGGGCTTCTGGTGGGCGGTGGCATCGGCGCCTTCCTGGCCAGCCGTATCCAGATGACGGCTCTCCCGCAACTGGTTGCCGCTTTCCACTCGCTGGTCGGTCTCGCCGCGGTCTTCGTGGCGGCCGCTGCCTTCTATAATCCCGAGAGCTTCGGCATCGGCACCTTCGGCAATATCAAGGCAGGCTCGCTGGTCGAGATGTCGCTCGGCCTCGCCATCGGCGCGATCACCTTCTCGGGCTCGCTCATCGCCTTCGCCAAGCTGCAGGCGCTGATGTCGGGCAAGCCGATCACCTTCAAGGGCCAGCATCTGCTGAACCTGGGCCTGGGCGTTCTGCTTCTGGTGCTAATCATCGTGTTCATCGCAACGGGCAGCCAGGTGCTGTTCTGGCTTATCGCGATCCTGGCGCTGGCGATGGGCTTCCTACTGATCATCCCGATCGGCGGTGCCGATATGCCGGTCGTGGTGTCGATGCTGAACAGCTATTCCGGCTGGGCCGCGGCCGGCATCGGCTTCACCGTCGGTAACCTGCTGCTGATCATCACCGGCGCGCTGGTTGGTGCTTCGGGTGCGATCCTGTCCTACATCATGTGTAAGGGCATGAACCGCTCGATCATCAACGTGCTGCTCGGCGGCTTCGGTGCCGAGTCCGGCGGTGCTGATGCGGCGGCCAGCGCGGCCGACCGTGGCCCGGTGAAGGCCGGCAGCCCGGAAGACGCCGCCTATCTGATGAAGAACGCGGCGAAGATCATCATCGTCCCCGGCTACGGCATGGCCGTCGCTCAGGCGCAGCAGGTGCTGCGCGAGATGTCCGAACTGCTGAAGAAGGAAGGCGCCGAGATCAAATTCGCCATCCATCCTGTCGCGGGCCGTATGCCCGGCCACATGAACGTCCTGCTGGCCGAAGCCAACGTCCCCTATGACGAGGTCTTCGAGATGGAGGAGATCAATCCGGAATTCGCCGAGGCCGATGTGGCTTTCGTCATCGGTGCGAATGACGTGACCAACCCTGCGGCGAAGACCGATAAGGCCAGCCCGATCTATGGCATGCCGATCCTCGAAGTCGGCAAGGCGAAGACGATCTTTTTCGTGAAGCGCGGCATGGCCAGTGGCTACGCGGGCGTGGAAAACGAGCTGTTCTTCCTGCCCAACACCATGATGCTCTTTGGCGACGCCAAGAAGGTGACGCAGTCGATCGTGCAGGCGCTTCAGAAGTAGACCGCTGCTCTCGCGCCGCCTTTCCCTTGAGAGGAAAGGCGGCGCGTCCAATATCCTGGGCATGCTGATCGCGCGATACGCCCTGGTTCTTTTCTTCCTGCTATTCCTCTGCCCCTTGGGTTTCTCCGCCCTTCGCTATTACGCCGAGGGTGGGGGAGACGGATGGCGTACGGCCGATCGCTCGAGTGCGGGTCTGCTGCCGGCGCCGTCTTCGCATGAGCCTGCCATCGTCAGGGTTTTTGCCGCCCAGACAGTTCGCTGGCGCGGCATTTTCGCGGTCCATGCCTGGATCGTCATCAAACCTGAGGGCGCCGCTTCCTATACGCGCTATGACTACACTGCCTGGGGCGAGCCGATCCGCGTGAACGGCTTCGCTGCCGATGGCCGCTGGTTCGGCCAGATGCCGATGACCGTCTTCTCCGCCGATGGAGCGGAAGCGCAGGCGATGATCCCGGCCATTCGCGAAGCCATCGCTAGTTACGCCTGGCGCAACACCGGCGACTACCAGGCTTGGCCCGGCCCGAATTCAAACACCTTCGTCGCGGCTGTCATGGAATCAGTTCCGGGGATTCGGATTTCCCTGCCGCCCAACGCGATCGGCAAGGACTATCCCTATGATGGCCGCTGGTTCCGAGGGGTGCCTTCCGGCACCGGCTTCCGGGTGAATCTGGGTGGTTACGCCGGACTGATGCTCGCCTGGCGGGAAGGCATCGAGATCAGCATTCTCGGGGCGGTAGCCGGGTTAGACTGGGTTCGCCCGGCCATCAAGCTACCCGGCATTGGCCGGCTTGGACTGACGCCCGATACGGCCCTCGGCGTCGCGGGAAATGGATAATGTAACGCCATGTATCGACATTCCGCGATGCGTCGTATGTCCTGCCGAATAATGAAGGAAACTGCTCGGTTTCCGTGCCCTTGAATTTTTCAGGCCCGCTGTTTGAAAATTTTGCCTGCAACACTGCGTTGCTCGCCCGACAGCCGGGGCAGGATCATCTTGAGGGCCATGGATAGATCAGCCCTAACCCGGCAAAGGCTGCTCCGTGCGGCCGCCGATATCTTCGCGGAGCGCGGCCCGAGAGGGGCCACCGTTCGCGCCATCGTGGCGCGGGCTAACGCCAATGTCGCAGCGGTCAACTATCACTTCCGCAGCAAGAGCATGCTCTACGAGGCGGTGCTGGCGGAATCGTTCCAATCTGTAGTGAAGCCCTCGGCGAACCTTGAAGGCGCGTCATTATCGCCAACCCAGCGGCTGGAGCAGTTCATTGAACGCACCATCACGGGAGCGATGGCCGATCAGGTTCGCCGTCGGCACGCTCGCATTCTAGCCCATGAGCTGCTCGACCCGACGGGCGCACTGGCCCGCCTTGCGCAGACCGATGCAGCACCGCATTTCCAGGAAGCGCTGCAAGTCGTCGCAGCACTTTTGCCGCCGGATGCGGAAGAGCAGGCCAGGGTCTTCGCTGCGACCTGGCTGATCAGCCAGTGCCTGGCGATGCATCACCTACGGGATTCAATGGCGGAACTAACGGGGACCCCTCTAAGGCCGCTACCGGTTTCCTCCTTGGCGGGCATGGTCGCCGCCGGATTGGCGGCACTTCTCCCTGCCGCCGATGGGTCGGCACAGAATAGCGCCGGCGTATCTCCCACTGCCCATGCGCTCGTCGCTGCGCCGGTCATTTCGGTCGGGGCTTGAAGGCCCGCCTGGTCACGCGGCTCGGACCAGTTCGACGACGTGCTCGCCGAGCGATAGCGAGGCAGTCAGCCCCGGGCTCTCGATGCCGAAGAGATTGACCAGTCCCGGCACGCCGTGCGTCTCCGGCCCCTGCACGACAAAGTCCTGGCCGGGCGCCCCCTTGGGCACGATTTTCGGCCTCACGCCGGCATAGCCGGGCTGAAGCGTGCCGTCCTTCAGGCCGGGCCAGTAGCGGCGCACGGCGGCATAGAAGCTTTCGCCCCGCCGGGGATCGACTTCATATTCCGGCCGTTCGACCCATTCCACATCGGGTCCGAATTTCGCCTGGCCGCCCATGTCGATCGTCAGGTGAACACCGAGGCCGCCTGGAACGGGGACAGGGTAGATCAGGCGCGAGAAGGGGGAGCGGCCGGCTAGGGTGAAGTAGTTCCCCTTGGCATAGTAGGCCGGGGGCGCCTTCTCGGCCGGGAAGCCCTTGAAATGCCGGGCGAGATCGGGCGCATTGAGGCCGGCGGAATTGACCACGAGCTTGGCCTTCAGGCTCATCGGCTCGGCCCCGCCGATATCCAACTCGATACCGTCCGGCACGATGCGTGCCGCTTCGACCGGGCTGTGGAAGACCAGCATCCCGCCCGCATTCTCGATATCGCCCTGGAGCGCCAGCATATAGGCGTGGCTGTCGATGATGCCGGTCGTGGGGGAGAGAAGGGCGCTGGTGCAAAAAAGCTCGGCTTCCATGGCCTGAGCCTCGGCGGCGGTGAGCACCTTCATGCCCTCCACGCCATTGGCTTCAGCGCGGGCCTTGATCCCCTCCAGCTTGCCGTCTTCCTCGGCACTGGTGGCGACGATCAGTTTGCCGCAATTGCGATGCGCGATGCCGCGCTCCTGGCAATAGGCATACAGAGCGCGGCGACCCGCGACGCAGTGCCGCGCCATCAGGCTCCCGGCGGGATAATAGATACCCGCATGAATCACCTCGCTATTGCGCGAGGAGGTGCCGGTTCCGATACCCTCGGCTGCCTCGATGACCAGAACTTCGCGCCCGGCCAGAGCAAGGGCGCGCGCGACGGCCAGCCCGACCACACCAGCGCCGATCACGACGCAATCAACCGACTCCATTCGGCACTTCACTCCCCATTTGATTTGCTCCAGCCGACCAGGCTGGGAGAGGAAACATGCGGCGCGACATGCCCGCCGTCCAGGGTGCCCGGGCTGAAGGGGTTCCGTTGAGGCGGCGGCACGGCTAGCCTTGGCTTGAACCCGGGCGGGCCCGACGCGTTTCTCCTGGGTCTGCGTGAAGGAGAGACGATGAAGCCTGAAGCGCCGCCCCGCGTCCTGTGTATTGGCCATGTGGTCGCCGATCACACCTTCCAGGTCCCCTCCGTCCCCGCGCCGCCGGCCAAGCTGCATGCAACGGGCTATACCTATGGCCTGGGTGGCATGGCCGCCAATGCCGCCATTGCCGCGACCAAGCTAGGTGGGCGCGGGCTTTTCTGGGGCCGCGCCGGGGAGGATCCCACGGGCCGATACCTCGTCGCCGCGCTGCAGGCTGAGGGTGTGGAGACCGCGATTCGGCTGATGCGGGATGGGCATACTCCCACGTCGGCCGTGTTGGTCGACCCGCGCGGCGAACGCACCATCATCAGCTTTCCCGGCTCCGGTATGCGGCCTAAGCCATGGTGGCTGCCATTACCCGATCTTTCGGGCGCGTCGGTCCTTCTTTGCGATCCGCGTTGGCCCGAAGCGGCCGAAGCCGCGATGAAGGCGGCTCGCGAGCAGGGCGTGCCCAGCGTCATGGATGCCGAGCGCAGCGATCAGGCCGTGCTGGTGCAACTCGTGCCGCTGGTCGATCACGCGCTTTTCTCGGAAACCGGGCTGACCTCTTTCGCCGGCCAAGTGTCGGCGGAGGAGGGGCTGCGCAAGGCGCTTTCGGTCGGCGCCAAGGTCGCGGGCGTGACGCGGGGCGAGAAATCCACCCTTTGGATCGATAGCCGGGACGGTCAGCTGCGGGAGACGCCGGCCTTCAAGGTGACCGCGACCAATACAACGGGTGCGGGCGACGTCTTCCACGGCGCCTATGCGCTCGCCTTGGCCGAGAAGAAGGATGTCCCCGCTGCGATGCGCTTCGCTTCCGCCGCTGGTGCCTGCCGCGCGCGGGATGGCAAGACGCCCGATCGCGCCACGCTGGAGGCTCTGATGGCCGAGCAGGCCGCCTAGAAAGCCGCGGCGAGGAACTCGGCAACGAGGGCGATCTGGCTGCCCTGCATCAGAGACGGCGCGTGGCCGCAGTCCGGAATGGTGGCGAGACGGACCATGGGATGCTCAGCCATGCGGGCAGCCGTCTCGGCATTGAGCAGGCCCGAATGCTCGCCCCGGATCGCCTGAATGGGCCGATGCGTGCAGGCTGGCCAGATTGCCCAGAGATCGACATCGGCAAGAGGCACGCCTTGCATCGGAAAGGCGATGGCCGGGTCGTAGTGCTGCACCACCTGGCCATCGGCAGTCATCCGCGCGCTGGTTTCTGCCAAGTGGCGCCATTGCTCGTCGCTCATCGGCCCGAACCCGGCGTGGATATGCCTCAGATGCGTTTCCAGCGCCGTGACATCCGCGAAGGTGGTTTCCTGCCCCAGGTAATGGCCGATGGCGTTGAGTGCCGATGCGGGGATGAAGGGGCCGACGTCATTCAACACCAAGCGCCGCATCCCCGTGCCGGGGACGGCGCAAAGCCCCATGCCGATCAGTCCGCCCATGGAGGTGCCGACCCAATCATAAGGCCGCCCCAGTTCCGCGAGGAAGGGCAGCAGCGCCGAGACATAGGCCGGAACGACGTAGAGCGCGCCATCCGGCAGCCAGTCGCTCATGCCGCGCCCGAAGATATCGGGGCAGATGACGCGATGGCCCTGGGCCGCCAAGGCTTGGGCGAGCGGATCGAAATCCCGGCCCGTCCGGGTGAGGCCATGAACGCAGATGACGATGGGCCCATCCGCCGGCCCCCATTCCACCCATCGCAGCACTGCCACGCCCAGCCCGATGGGGCAGCGATAGGCGCCGAAACGGGGGGTGGGGGCCTGCATCCGGTTCAGATCGTCCCGGCCTTGCGCATCGCCTCGATGGCGGCGGCATCGTAGCCGAGGCTGCCCAGCACCTCCTCGTTATGCTGGCCGAGGATCGGGGCCGCGCTGCGATAGGTCGGCGGCGTCGCTGAGAGCTTCACCGGATTAGCGATAACAGTGACTTCCTTGCCCGAGGCATGCTGCATCTGCACCGTCATGTTGCGGGCGATGACATGCGGGTCGGAAAAGACGTCCTTCAGGGTGTTGATCGGCCCGCAGCCGATCTTCAGCGCCTCGAGCTTCGCGATCCATTCCTTGGTCGGCATGGTGCGCGTCAGCGCCGTCATGGTTTCCGTCACCAGCGCGCGGTTCTGCACGCGGGCGGCATTGGTCGCATAGCGCTCGTCGCTCAGCAGGTGCTCCAGGCCGAAATTCTTGCAGAAACGCTCGAAGGTCGGGTCATTGCCGATGGAGAGCACCATATAGCCGTCGGCCGTGGGGAAGACCTGATAGGGCACGATATTGGGGTGCTGGTTGCTCAGGCGCGGCGGATTTTCGCCGGTCGCGAGGAAATTCGAGGCCTGGTTGGCCAGCCAGGCGACGCTGGTGTCGAGCATGCCGATATCGACCTGCTGGCCCTGGCCGGTGAGCTGCTTATGGCGGAGCGCCGAGAGGATGCCGATGCAGCCGTAGAGGCCGGCGAAGAGGTCGGCCACCGGCACGCCAACCTTCTGTGGCTCACCCTCGATCTCGCCGGTCAGCGACATGACACCGCCCATGGCCTGGATCAGCGCATCATAACCGGGGCGAGGGGCATAGGGCCCGGTCTGGCCGAAGCCGGTGATCGAGCAATAGATCAGGCCGGGGAATTTCTTGTTCAGTTGCTCGAAGCCCAGGCCGTATTTGGCCAGGGCGCCGACCTTGAAGTTCTCGACCAGGATGTCGCAGCTCTCGAGCAGCTTCAGGACGATTTCCTGGCCCTCGGGGCTGGCGATATCGACCGTCACGGACTTCTTGTTACGGTTCACGCCGACGAAATAGGCGCTCTCGCGGGTGTTCGGCACATAGGGAGGCGCGAAGCCGCGGGTATCATCACCGGCCTCGGGGCGTTCGATCTTGATCACCTCGGCGCCGAGATCGCCGAGCATCTGGGTGCAGGTTGGGCCAGCGAGGACACGGGTCAGATCGAGAACGCGAAGGCCGGTAAGCGGCCCGGTCGGCGTGGTAGTGGTCATGGCGACGTGAGTTCCTCGCGAGGCTTTGTTTCCTCCCTTTTCCATAGCCTCCGAAGCGCTTTCCGCGAAGCCCATGCGGGCGAAATCCTCACGGCGGAAATCCTGCGCCGGACCGGCTTGCGGGCCGAGCGGGGGAGGTTCAAACAGTCCCGAGCCATTCGCAGGGAGACAAAATATGCTCGACGCCCCCCAGCCCACTTCGACCGAACCCTGCCTTGACCCCTTCGCGCTGGCGAAGGCGCTGTCCGGCAAGCATTTCATCGGCGGCAAGCTGGTGCCTGCCCTGTCCGGTGCGACCTTCGCTGTGGTGAACCCTGCCACGGGAGAGGAAGTGGCCCGCGCCGCGGAAGGCGATGCGCGCGACGTCGATGCGGCCGTGAAGAACGCCGCCGAGGCGCAGAAGGCCTGGGCCAAGGTGCCGGCCCGCAAGCGCGGCGCGCTGGTCTATCAGGCGGCCGGGCTCATCCGCACTCATGTCGAGGAACTCTCGCGCCTCGTCGCGCTAGAGACCGGCAAGGCCCTCCGGACCGAGAGCCGCGTCGAAGCCAATAACGTGGCCGATATTTTCGAATTCTTCGGCGGCCTGGGCGGTGAACTGAAGGGCGAGAGCGTGCCGTTCGGCCCGGAGGTGCTGAACATCACGGTTCGCGAGCCGCTGGGCGTGGTGGGGGCCATCATCCCCTGGAACATCCCGATGATGCTCATGGCGCTCAAGGCGGCGCCGGCGCTGGTCGCGGGCAATGCCATCGTGGTGAAGTCGGCCGAGGAAGCGCCGCTGGCCGTGCTGCGCATCGTCGAGCTGATGAACCGCGTGCTCCCGCCGGGGCTGTTTAACATCGTCTCCGGCCAGGGCCCGAGCTGCGGTGCCCCGCTGGTCGAGCACCCGCTGGTGAAGAAGGTGACTTTCACCGGCTCGGTCGAGACAGGGAAGATCATCTCCAAGGCGGCCGCGGAGAAGCTGATCCCGGTGACGCTGGAACTGGGCGGCAAGTCACCCATGATTGTCTTCGCCGATTGCGATTTCGAGAAGACGGTGGCCGGCGCGCTCACCTCGATGCGTTTCACCCGTCAGGGCCAGAGCTGCACCGCCGCGAGCCGCATTTTCGTCGAGCGGCCGATCTTCGATAAATTCGTCGCCGAGATGGGCAAGCGGGTGGACGCCATGGTGATGGGCGACCCGCTGGACGAGAAGACCGATATCGGCACCATCATCTCGCCCGGCCAATTCTCGAAGGTGAAGGCCTTCATCGAGGAGGGCAAGGCGACGGCCGGTGCCACCGGGCGCGCCTGCTCGGCCATGCCCGCCGATGCGGCGCTGAAGAAGGGGCTCTTCATCCAGCCGCATATCTTCACCGGCCTGACCAAGGATAGCCGTCTGGTGCGGGAAGAGATCTTCGGCCCCGTCACCGTCGTCTTCCCCTTCGATGATGCCGACGCAGTGCTGGCCGAGGCCAATGACAGCGAATACGGCCTGGCCGCGACCGTCTGGACCAGCAACCTGAAGACGGCGCTGCGTTTCGCACATGAGCTCGAGGCAGGGCTGGTGCAGGTGAACCAGAACCTCGTGGTTCAGCCGAACCTGTCCTATGGCGGCGTCAAGGCTTCCGGCCTTGGCAAGGAAGCCTCTCTCGAATCAATGCTCGAGCACTTCACCCATAAGAAGACCATCATGGTGAACATGGCCTGATCGGCCGTATCGGCCAGGCGGGTGAAACCCCCGCCTGGCCCACCGCTCAGAGCCAGCCTTTACGGCGGAAATACCAGATCGGCAGAAGCCCGCTGATGATCATGCTCGCGAGTGCGACGGGATAGCCGAACTGGGTGTGAAGATCGGGCATGTGCTCGAAATTCATGCCCCAGATGCTCGCCAGCAGCGTCGGCGGCATCAGTGCCACCGAGGCCACGGTGAAGGTCTTGATGATGGCATTCTGCTCGACATTGATGATGCCAAGAACGGCATCGAGCAGGAACTGCGCCTTGCCGTTCAGGAAGCCCGCATGTTCGACGAGGGAGCGCACATCGCGCACCAGCGTTTTGATCGCGCCCTGGTTCTCCTTGCGGACCACCACGGACTTCTCGGCGCTGACGAAGGTGAGGATGCGGGAAAGGCCCAACAGCGTCTCATTGGCCCGCGTCGTGATTTCACCGACCTGTCCCAGGGTAAGCAGCGTGTCCTTCAGGTCACGATCGAGCGTGCTGGCCTTCACCTTGGCCCGTGCACCCTTGAACACGGTCTGGGACGAGCGATCCATATCGGCGGCGACGCGCTCCAGTATATCGGCGATACGGTCCACGATCTGCTCGAAGAGGTGGAGCATGACCGCGTCCGGGCTCGTCAGAAGCTGCGTCGGCTGCCGCTGTGCGCGCGCCGTGAAGACGCTGATCGCCTTCGGCGTCGCGTGGCGAACCGTCACCAGGCAAGTATTGGCCAGGACGAAGGTGATCGGCGTGGAGGCCATTTCGCCGATATCGACGCCGTAGAGGAAATTGGCGGTCAGGAAGAGGGCGTCATCCTCGCGATACAGGCGGGAGGAGCTCTCGATTTCCTGCATCTCTTCGCGGGTCGGGATCTCGAGACGCAGGGCCTGCTCGACGCGCGAGACCTCCTCGGGCGAAGGGCTGAGCAGATCGATCCAGATCGCGCCCCGCAGATCCTCTGCAGGGCGGAGGCCGTCGCGGGCATGGCAGGCGCCATTTTCAACGGTCCAGCTGGTCAGCATGGCGGCTTGCTCCCTACGAACGAGGTGGCGGGCATGGGCGAGGCGGTTCTAGACCTGCCTTAAACACAAAGGCAGGCCTAAAACTGCATGGCTGAATAAATTTCGGTTATTTAAAGGAGCGAGCGTAAGACTGCGCTCCGATTTTCGGTCAGGACGCCTTCGGCAGGCCGAATTGAGCGGTCACTGCCGGAAAATCCTTGGCTTCGGGGTGGCGGCCGGAAGGCTTCGTCCCGTCCTCGGCCCGCACAAGCTGACAGACCTGCAATCCGCTCGCCTTGGCCGCATCCAGTTCCTCGGCCACGTCCGAGAGAAACAGGATTTCGCCCGCCGGCACCGCCAGAGCCTTGGCGATGGCGGCATAAGAGGCAGCTTCGCGCTTGCCGCCGATCCGGGTGTCGAAGAAGCTGCTGAAGAGCGGCGTCAGGTCGCCCGCCTCGGAATGGCCGAAGAGCAGCTTCTGCGCGGCGACAGAGCCCGAGGAATAGACAGCCAGACGAAGCCCGCCGGCCGACCAGGCCTTGAGGCAATCGATCACGTCCGGCCAAGTGTGGCTCTTCAGCGCACCGCTACGATAGCCTTCTTCCCAGATCAGGCCCTGCAACGTCTTGAGAGGCGTGACCTTGGCATCGGCCGCCATCCACTGGCGCAGAGCCGTGGCTGGGGCTTCGCCGGGAACCAGTTCCTCAACCTGCGCGAGGATTTCCTTCACCGCGGGATCATTCACCCGCTTAGCCAGAAACTCGTCGAGCGCCGAAGCGGCATAGGGAAAGAGGGTATCTTTCACGAAGGCGATCGCGCTGGTTGTGCCTTCGATATCGGTGAGGATGGCGGTCGGGCGCATGGTCTTCCTCTCAACGCAACGGCCCGGCCGTGAAGGCCGGGCCGGTAATATCAGCCTCGCGCTGCCGGTTCAGACGGTCGCGGGGAACTTCTCGGCCAAGTCGGTGCCCGTGTAATGCGGCACCCAACCGGATGTATCGGTGAAGATACGCACGGCCGTGAAGAAGGGAGCCTCGCCCGCGTCGAACCAATGCTGCGTCTCGGCCGGCACGCTGATCAGGTCACCCGCCGTGCAATGGGCGTCGTAGATCTTGCCGGTCACATGCAGGATGAAATTGCCGCCGCCGGCGTGGAAAAAGCGGACCTCATCCTCGGTATGGGTGTGCTCCGACAGGAACTTCTGGCGGAGCGCGTCCTTGTTGGGATTATCCGGCGTGAGCTTCAGCACGTCGACACTGCCAGCATTGCCGCCCAGGAAAGCGTCCAGATGCGGCTTATAGGCCTCGAGCACCGCTTCGGCGCTGGCATCGGCGGGGATGGCGGCGAGGGGCCAGCGCTCGAAGCGCACCCCGAGCTTGGCCAGGGTCGCGGCGATCTCGGCGCCGTCCGTGGTGCTCAATTCCTGCGCTTTTGTCTTGGCATCCCAAACGGTCAGTCGGCTCATTGGGCTTTCCTCTCTTCCAGGGCACAGGCCAGCATGAATTCCAGGGCTTCGAAGCGGGTCAAGGTCGTGGCCATGTCAGGCCCCCATACATAGACACCGTGCCCACGGATCAAATACCCCGGCGGAATGGTAGATATGCCATTCCATCGAGCATCGACAGTGTTTTGCAGACGCTCGATATCCTGGTCGTTATCCACGATCGGCAGGACCACGCGCGCCTCGTGCGTCTTGAGGCCCGGAAAGGCCTTCAGCAGCTCGTAATTTTCCAGGACGAGCTCATCGCCACAGAGCCGGGACAGCACCGTATTCGCAATGGAATGCCCATGCAGAATGGCGCCGGTCTCAGGGAAGCGCCGGTAGATCCCGATATGCAGGCCCGTCTCGGCCGAGGGGCGGAGCGAGGCATCCTCGGGGCGCCCGTCGGAATCGACCACCATCAGGGCATCCGGCGACAGGAAACCCTTGTGGTAGCCCGAGCGGGTGACGGCGAAGCGGTCCGCGGTGAGCCGCTGGGAGAAATTGCCGGCCGTAGCAGGCACCCAGCCGAACCGGTCGAGCCTCTGGCCCGCGGCAATGATCGACTGCGCCACGGCGCTTGGAATGGGGGTGATCATCGTGGTCTCAGGGGAGGGGGCTGCTCATGAAAGAGCCGGCCCTTCGCAATCGAAGGGCCGGCTTCGCATCTGCCCATTGCGGCTGAGCGCCCGGCGCGCTCGCCGCCCGATCAAGCCGCGGGGCGGCTCGTGTTTTGGTTGGTGGTGTTCTGACCAGTGGTCTGGCCCGGCGCGGGAATCTGGCCGGCCGGCGGCGCATCAGCCGCCATCGACGCGTCCTTCGGCTCGTCATCTTCCTTCATGTTCTTCTTGAAGGACTTGATGCCGGTGGCCAGGTCGCCCATCAGCCCGCTGATCTTGCCGCTGCCGAAGAGCAGCAGGACGACCACCAGAACAATCAACCAGTGCCAAACGCTGAAGGAACCCATGGTGACGCCTCAATCCGTTAGGCGGCCCAGCGGGGGAAGCCCTCCCCAGCGTGGCCGCGTCTCCTCGCTATCGGACCGACAGTAAGTCGCCACGGCCCGGCGCGCAAACCTGAGATGGCAAGTCGCGAGCCCGCTGGCAAGCACTGATAGGCGACAAAGCGACATGAGCCCTCTCTATTTCATCAGACTGTCCCTTGCGGCCCCGCTCAAGCGCGCTACATTACCGTCGATCCGGGCCCCTCTGACGGTCCGGCGGCCTCTATGGCCGCCCCGTGATGTCGGATCACGAACCTTAATCGGTTCCGGGCCCGACGATCATGCCGCCGATAGCCATTCGTGCGCTTTGTCGTCTCCCGGGCACAGGGGAGAATGCGCATGGACGCATCAATCTGGTTCTGGGTGGTGTTCAACGCCGCCATCCTGGCACTTCTTCTGCTCGATCTGGGCGTTTTCGGCCGCAAGGACGCGGACGGTAATCCCGCGCCGGTGCCGGTCCGCACGGCGCTGATCAAGTCGGCGGCCTATGTGGGCCTCGCCTTGGCCTTCTTCGTTGGCCTTCGTTTCCTCTATGGCGAAACGCCTGAGGAACGGCATGTCAAAAGCCTCGAATTCCTCACCGGCTATGTCATCGAGTGGTCGCTCTCGGTCGACAATATCTTTGTTTTCGTTCTGATTTTCTCCAAGTTCGCCGTGCCGGCCGCTTATCAGCACCGGGTGCTGTTCTGGGGCATCCTGGGCGCCCTGGTCATGCGTGCCATCATGATCCTGGTGGGTACGGCGCTGATGCGCGAGTTCGACTGGATCATGGTCCTGTTCGGCCTGTTCCTGATTTTCAGCGGCTGGAAGATGCTTCGCTCGGTTGGCGAGGAAGAGGGCGACCCGCGCGACAACAAGATCCTGGCCTGGATGCGCCGGCGCCTGCCGGTCTCGCCGGGCTATGACGGCGCGGCCTTCAGCACCCGCATCGACGGGCGCTGGATGCTAACCCCGCTGGCACTGGTGCTGGTGCTGATCGAACTGACCGACCTGGTTTTCGCGCTCGATTCGATCCCTGCGATCTTCGCCGTCTCGACCGACCCCTTTATCGTCTATACGGCGAATGTCTTCGCGATCCTCGGCCTGCGAGCGATGTATTTCGCCCTGGCCGGCGTCATCCATCGCTTCACCTATCTGAAGCATGGGCTTTCGATCGTGCTGATGATCGTCGGTGCGAAGATGCTGGCGAACTACTGGGCGGGCGGTAAGGCCGTGCCGGTCGAATATGCACTGGCCCTGACCGGCCTCATCATCGGCGGCAGCATAGCGCTCTCGCTATGGAAGACGCGGGAGAGCAAGGAGGCCTGAGGCCTCCTGCCGGGCGGTTCACCGCCGCCCGGCGCGCTCCACCATCACGAGCGCGACCACCACGACCGCGGCCCCGGCCAGCACCGAGAGGCCGGGCCAATGCCCCCAGACGAGCACATCGAAACTGACTGCCCAAAGCAGCGCGCTGAACTCGAAAGGCGCCATACGAGCGATCGGGGCGTGGCGAAAGGCATCGGCAATCGCCAATGTCGCGAGCCCGGCAAGGACGCCATTGGCAGTCAGGGCCAGGAGATCGGGCAGATCCGGCTGCACCCATTCCATTGCCGCGAGCGGCGCCAGGATCACGATGGCGGGCAGGGCAGACCAGAAGATAAGCCTCGCCGGGCTCGATTCGTGCCGCAGCCTGCGATTGAGGGTGAGAACCGTGGCATAGCTCGCCGTTCCAAGCAGCGCGTAGCCATAGGCTAGCCAGGGCCCATCGGCCTTCAACCCCGGCAGCATGGCGATGACCACGCCCGCGAAGCCGAGGCTGGACCAGCCCCAGACCGCCGGCTTCACGCGCTCCTTCAGCACCAGCGCGCCGATGGCCAGCATCATGAAGGGCGCTGTGAAATACACGAGATAGCCCTCGGCCAGCGGGATATCCCGCAGAGCCTCGAAGAAGCCGTAGCCCGAGCCCATCATGGCGAACGAGCGGATCAGATTGAGGCGAGGATGAACGGTCGCGAGCGCGCCGCCGGCGCCGGGCCGTATCGCGCGCAGCAGCACCAGTAGAATCAGCAGCGTGGCATAGCGAATGGCCAGCACCTGGGCGACGCCATAATGCCCGGCCAGCAGCTTGCTATTGGCGTCCAGGACCGCGAAGAGCCCGAGCGCGCCCACGAGCATCAAAGGTCCACGCAAGAGACGTCCCCGCTTCGATCGACTGCCGGCTTCTCTGCTGGCGGCGCGGGCAGGGGACAATCAAGCACGCTGCATGGCTGGCCCGCTTCCCATGGAAGCCGCCCTGGGCCACAAGGGGCCATGACCCCCGCCTTAGCTTCCGCCCTGATGCCGCTCATGCGCGGTGTCGACCCCGAACGCGCGCATAACCTCGCCCTCGCGGCGCTCCGCCTCGGCCTCGCCGGGCGTGCGAGCGAAGGGGACGATCCGATCCTGGCGACGGAAGCCCTGGGGCTGCGCTTCAGCAATCCGCTCGGGCTGGCGGCTGGCTTCGACAAGAATGCCGTGGCGGTGGCTCCCCTGGCACGCCTCGGTTTCGGCTTCGTCGAGCCTGGTACGACCACGCCGAGGCCACAGGTGGGCAACCCCAAGCCCCGGCTGTTCCGGCTGACCGAGGACAAGGCGGTCATCAACCGGATGGGCATGAATAACGAGGGCCTCGGCGCTTTCGCGGCGAGGCTCGCGGCCCTCCCGCGCCCGCTGGGTGCGGTGCTTGGCGCGAATATCGGCATCAATAAGGAAGGTGCCGATCCGGTCCGCGACTACCCGGCGCTTTACGCCGCCGTGGCGCCGCATGCGGATTACGTAACGATCAACGTGTCCTCGCCCAATACGCCCGGCCTTCGCGATCTCCAGGGTGAGGCCCAATTGGCGGCCATCTTGAGCGAGACGATGAGGACGCGGGCCGAAGCGACGCGGCAGCCGCCGGTGCTGGTGAAGATCGCCCCCGATCTGGCGCTGGACGCCATTCCGGCCTTGATCGAGACCTGCCTGACCTATGGCGTCGCAGGGCTGATCGTCTCCAACACCACCATCGCGCGGCCTGCCAGCCTGCGTTCCGGCCATAAGGGCGAAACGGGTGGCCTTTCGGGCGCGCCGCTTTTCGCGCCTTCGACCGACTTCCTCCGTCAGGTGGCGCGGGTCAATGCCGGCCGGCTGGTGCTCATCGGCTGCGGCGGTATCGCCTCCGGGGAGGATGCTCTCGCCAAGATCAAGGCCGGGGCTTCGCTGGTCCAGCTTTACGCCGCTTTTGCCTATGAGGGGCCGGCCCTGGTCGGTCGGATCAAGAGCGGCCTCGCTGCGGCGCTGCGCCGCGAAGGCTTTTCGAGCGTTGCTGCCGCCGTGGGGGCTGATCTTTGATGCGTATTCTGGATGGTATTGCCAGCCTTGCCGATCAGTATGACGGCTTCATTCTTGATATCTGGGGCGTCGTGCATGATGGGCGGAGCCCCTATCCCGGCGTCATCGATGCGCTCGCTCGGCTGAAGGCCGCCGGCAAGAAAGTCGCCTTCCTGTCCAACGCGCCGCGCCGTGGCTGGTTCGTCGAGAAGCAACTGGCCGCCATGGGTGTTACCGGCGACCTGCACGACGGCGCCATGACCTCGGGCGAGATTACCTGGATCAATCTGCGCGACCGTCCCGACGCGTTCTTCCAGAGTCTGGGCGATAAGGCGGTGCATATCGGCCCGGAGCGCGACCACTCGACCATCGAGACGCTCCCGATCACCCTGGTTTCCGACCCTGCCGAGGCCAGCTTCGTGTTGAACACAGGCCCGGATCCTGACCTGCCTGCCGATGTCGGCTCGCATGAGGCGGTCCTGGTGGCCTGCGCTGCGCAGAAGCTTCCGATGGTCTGCGTCAATCCGGATCGCGAGGTAATGGTGGCGGGTCAGAAGCTGATCTGCGCCGGGGCCCTGGCCGATCGCTACATGGCGCTCGGTGGCACCGTCCGCGAGATCGGCAAGCCCGATCCGGCCGCCTATCCCTATGCGCTTGGCCTGCTAGGCATCGAGGACCGCTCCAAGGTTCTGGCCATCGGCGACAGCCCCCGCACCGATCTCGCGGGCGCTCAGGCGGCGGGCATCGACGTGCTTTGGGCCCTCACCGGCCTTGCGGCCGAGGCGCATGGCGACGCGCCGGCCTCGGATACGCTTGTCGCGGTCGCCAAGGCGGCGGGTGTCTCGCCCATCGCGGCGCTTTCTGGCCTTCGCTGGTAAACGATGAAGGGGGCAGCGGGCCAGGGCGGGGCTTTCCCGCCCATCTGGCTGCTGACGGCGGTGACGGCCCTCGGGCCGTTCTCGATGCAATTGCTCATCCCGGCGCTGCCCGGCCTGGCGGTGCATTTCGGCGCCCCTGTCGCGGCGGCGCAATTGGCGCTGACGCTCTATCTCGTCGGCGTCGCCTCGGGGCAGCTCTTCCTGGGCCCGATGTCGGACCGGTTCGGCCGGCGGCCGGTGCTGATCGCCGGGCTCTGCCTGTATCTTGTGGCCACCGTCGGCGCGATGCTGGTCACCTCGCTCGAGGCGCTGATCGTCGCCCGTGTCTTCCAGGCCCTCGGCGCCTGCTCAGGCATCGTGCTGGGCCGCGCCATCGTGCGCGATGCCTGGCCGCGCGAGCAGGCCGCTGAGAAGATGGGCCTGATCATGATGGGCATGACGGTCGCACCGATGCTCGCGCCTGTCCTGGGTGCCTGGCTGGATGGATGGTTCGGCTGGCAGGCCGCCCTGGCGCCCGGCATCGTCTTCGCGCCCATACTTCTCTGGGCTGTGCTGAGGCATCTGCCGGAGACGCTGGCGCAGCGGATGGCGTCCGTCAGCCCAGTGAGCCTGCTGCACAACTACGGCCAATTGTTGCGTGAGCCGCGCTTTACGGCACTGGCGGCCATGGCGGCTTTCTCCACGGGCGTCTTCTTCGCCTTCATGGCAGGCGCGCCCTTCGTCGTCGTGAACGGCATGGGCTATTCACCGAAAACCTACGCCCTGGCCTTCATCCTCATCTCGGCGGTTTTCGGCATCGGCTCCTTCATCGCCTCGCGTTACTCAAGCCGATGGGGCATCGACCGGATGCTGCGCCTGGGCCTGGGCCTGACCATCCTCGGCTCCGTTATTGCCGCGGTCGTGCAGTTCTTCGTCCCGCCGACGCTATTTGCCTTCTTCATGCCCATGTCCGTCGTGGCGCTGGGCAACGGCATCGCTCAGCCGAACACCATTGCCGCCGCCGTCAGCGTGCGGCCTCAGATGGCCGGCACGGCATCGGGCCTGCTTGGCGCCGGGCAGATGTTGCTCGGCGCCTTGATGACGCTCGTGGTGGGCCTGGTCGAGGCCGGCTCCGGGATGGGCACGGCGCTGGTGATGGCCGCTTGTGGCATCGCGGCCCAAGGCGCTCGTCAGATCGCGCTGCGCTTGTCTTGCTAATCAGACCGCGGTCGAGCGCAGAATTTCCCTCAGCCGGGAAGCGGCGGCAGCGCCCTTCAAAGCGTCGCGCCAAGCATTTTCAGCCACCCGCTGATGAACGCCGATTGCCTCATCCGCCGAGGTGATGCTGCCGACGCCGATGGCGCCACTCGGCGGCGCGTCGGCTGGGAAGGGGCTGGTGCAGACATGCGCCCGTTCACGTCCGCGCAGGACCATGAAGCCATTTCCGGGGTCCGAGGAAGAAAGCAGCCCGATCTGCAACCCGATCGGCACGCTTTCCATCAGGGTAGCGACGTTCTCGACCTCTGAGCGCGCCGCGAGCTTGCAGCGGTTGCGGGTTCGCTCCGACAGGGGCAGGCCTGCCGCGACGCCTTCCGAGAGGAAGCGACGCAGAGAGGCTTCACTCAGCATGCCGATGATGCTGGGCCGCCGCTGCTGATAGAGCTTGCGACGCGCAGCCAGCAGGCCAAGCGCCTGCTCGGCCTGGCTCCGTGCCTGGAGCCGCTCTGTCGAGCTATCGGCGAATTCCGTCCAGGCTTCCGCGAGGGCGCCATCGAAGGCCTCGGTTGTCACCTGATAACAAACCGCACCTCCCACCTGCAGAATCTGGTCGGCATGCTCCTCAACCTGGCGCAGCCGCTCCTGAAAGCCCGCCGGGCGGGTGAAATACTCGACCCCGATCCCAAGCAACGACAGAGGCGAAATCTTCAGGAGCTCAGCGAGGCGACGAATGGTGTCGAGCTTGATCACCTCGCCTTTTTCGTAGCGGTACAGCGCCGCGCGGGACACGCCCAGCCTCGCCGCGATCTCTTCGGCCCTTAAACCTGATTCCAGGCGGTAGGCACGAAGCTGCTGACCAATATCGGCAAAGCGCATGGAGACGATCCCTCGAGTATGCGGCCCTCGAGCACAGGGTTAACAATTTATATACTTTTTGATCGTCTCAGGAAATAGCGCCGGGCCAGATTTGGAGCATGCTTGCTCGCTGGCTGAGGCGCGGACGCAGCTTTCGTCACGCGCCCCGCGCCATAATGGTCAGCCTCCGGCCACCGGATGATCGGCCATCACTTCCAGCGCCCGGACCAGCGCCGAATGGTCAAGCTGGCCGGCACCGGCGGCTGTCGCCGCCGCGAAGAGCTGCTGGGTCGAGGCTGTATTGGGCAGGGCGACGCCAAGCTCCCGCGCCGATTGCAGCGCGAGGTTCAGATCCTTCTGATGCAGAGCGATGCGGAAGCCGGGATTGAAGGTGCGCTTGATCATCCGCTCGCCGTGCAGTTCCAGAATGCGAGAGGTGGCAAGCCCGCCCATCAGCGCCTGGCGCACCTTCGCCGGATCGGCGCCTGCCTTGGAAGCGAAGACCAGTGCTTCGCCCACGGCCTCGATCGTCAGGGCGACGACGATCTGATTGGCGACTTTGCAGGTCTGCCCGGCGCCATTGCTTTCGCCGACGAGGGTTATGTTCTTGCCCATCGCCTGGAAGAGCGGCATGGCCCGGTCGAAAGCTGCCTGTGAACCGCCGACCATGATGGTCAGCGTCGCCTGCTTCGCGCCCACTTCGCCGCCCGAGACCGGTGCGTCGAGATAGTCGCAGCCCAGCGCATTGACCTTTGCGGCGAAGTCCTTCGTCGCCGTCGGGCTGATGGAGGACATATCGATCACGAGCTTGCCGGGGCTCAGCCCCTCGGCGACGCCGCCCTTGGAGAAGAGGGCGGCTTCCACGTCGGGCGTGTCGGGCACCATCAGGATGATGACCTCGGCAGACTTCGCTACGGCGGCGCCGTCAGCCACGACGGTGGCTGCCTCGCGAATTTCGGGTGTCAGGCTCTTCCGCTCGGGGACGAAGATCTCATGCCCGGCCGCCTTGAGATGCAGCGCCATAGGGCGGCCCATGATGCCCAGGCCGACAAAACCAACTTTCATTCTTTCGTTCCCTTGTCTCGCTGATTGATCAGGCTTGCTTGTAGGGGGAGAACCAGGAGAGGCCGGCCACGGTCTCGCCCGCGGGGCGATATTCGCAACCGATCCAGCCCCGGAAGCCGAGCGCATCGATGCGGCCGAAGACGAAGGGCCAATTGACCTCGCCCGTGCCAGGCTCATTCCGACCGGGGTTATCAGCGACCTGCATATGAGCGATCAGCGGCAGATGCTTTTCCACCCGCTTCACAATGTCGCCCTCGGTGATCTGGCAGTGGTAGAGATCGAACTGCATGCCGACCTTCTCCGGGCCGATGGCGTTGATGATGGCGGCGGCCTGATCGGTCGTGTTGAGGAAGAAGCCGGGAATATCCCGATGGTTGATCGGCTCGATCACCGGCTTGATGCCCAGCTTATTGGCAGCCTCGGCCGCCCAGGCCAGGTTGGCGCCATAGGTCGCCGTCAGCGTATCAGACGCGACGCCTGCGGGCTTCAGGCCCGCCATGACATGGATGCGCGGGCATTCCAGTGCGGCGGCATAATCGAGCGCTTTGGCGATGCCGTCCCTAAACTCCTGCGTGCGGCCGGGCAGTGCGGCGCAGCCCCTTTCCCCATTGGCCCAGTCGCCGGGCGGGGCGTTGAACAGGACCTGCTTGAGCCCGTTATCCCTGAGCCGGCGGGCTATATCGCTCGCGGAGAAGTCATAGGGGAAAAGGAATTCCACTGCCTCGAAACCAGCGGCCTTTGCGGCTGCAAAGCGATCGAGAAAGGGAAGCTCCGTGAACATCATCGAAAGATTTGCGGCGAAGCGCGGCATTTTCCCTGGTTTCCTCCCCATGGCTAGCTGCTATCGCAGCTTAGGCCACGGGTGGTTCTGGGCAAGCCCACTGTCTCAGTCCTCCCAGAACGGCTTCCTCGCTTCGAGGCGCGCGTCCCGCCAGTCCGTGCCGATGTCCCGTAGGATGTGATCGGGAAGTTCGTCGAGCGACTGCCGGGTCGTAGCATTCCGCCACCAGCGTCTAAGCAGGCGGGCGAGTCGCGGTAAAAGCTCGCTGGATGCGTCGGGGCTGTGGGATCTTAAGGATAAGTCAGACATCTCGGTGTTCTTCTTTTGACAATGATGTTTGCGATGGCATTCTCCGCCGTGATAAGATCATTGAACCGAGGATTGTTCGCATCAATCGGAACATTGACATCGGACCAATATTTTATGGACTATCGTGCCATCGCCGATCAGATAGCGTCGGACATCGAGACAAAGCGGCTCGAGCCGGGCGCACGCTTGCCGCCACAGCGCGAGTTCGCCTATCGGAAGGGCATCGCCGTCTCCACCGCTGCTCGCGTCTATGCTGAACTGACTCGTCGCGGATTGATCGTGGGTGAGGTGGGCCGCGGCAGTTTTGTTCGGGCCAACCCGGCGGCGCCGATCCTGGGGGAACATGCGCCGGGGATGATCGACTTCGAGGTCAATTTCCCTATATTGCCGGAGCAATCGACGCATCTGGGCGAAATTCTCGGATCAATCGCCTCCCAGCCCTCCTTGCTTGCCGCGGCCTTGGCCAATAACGATCCGTTCGGCTTTCCCGCCTTGCGAGACGCGGTTGAGCGGCATTTCGCCTGGGACGATTTCAGAGCTGATCCGTCGCGGCTACTTTTCGCAGGTAATGGCAGGCAGGGCATCGCAGCGGCTTTTTCTGCCCTCAGCCAGCCCGGTGCCCGCATCGGCTTCGAGGCACTGACTTATCCGGTCGCCCGGGCTATCGCGCAGCGGCTCGGTTTCGTGCCGGTGCCGCTCGCAATGGATGAGCACGGGCTGGTCCCGGAAGCGCTCGAGGCCGCGCACCGGGCCGAGCGTTTGAGCGCACTTTACATCCAGCCGACGCTACATAACCCGCTGGGCACGACGATGCCGCTCTCTCGGCGGCAAGCCATCGCCAAGATGCTCGGAAAATTAAACCTCACCGCCGTCGAAGATTCGGTCTACGGCTTTCTCGCTGCCGATGCCCCGCCGCCCGTCGCGGCGCTCGCGCCTGATCATGTCATCCTGATTGACAGCCTGTCGAAGCGGATGTCCCCCGGTGCAACGGTCGGGTTGATGCTGGCCCCATCGGGATTGAGGGCGCGCCTCGCCGCTTCGCTGCGCAGCGGCGGATGGATGGCTTCCGCGATGTCGATGGTCGTGTCCCAGCATCTTCTGGACCGTGGCCTGCTCGCCTCGCTGGAACAGGCGAAGAGGGCGGATGCCCGGCGCCGCCAGAGCATCGCGCGTGAGATACTGACCGGGCTTTCAGTCGTGGCGAGCCCGGAAGCCTATCATCTCTGGCTGGAACTGCCGGAACCTTGGCGGGCCGAAAGCTATGTCGCCGCAGCCGCTCGGCGGGGAATCGCGATCTGGGCCGGCGCGGCCTTTTCGGTTTCCCCCGCCCATGCGCCGGCAGCCGTGCGCATCGCCCTGGCGGCACCGCCGGAGGAGCGTATTGCAGAGGGCCTACGCAGCCTGGCGGATTTGGCGCGCTCGGGCGGCGAGGGTAGTGCTCTGCCGGAATAGGCGCTTGACCATGAAGGCCGAGGCGGGCATCGCGAGAAACAGCAGAATAGAGGATCTGTCCGATGTCGACCAAGCCGCTCGGGGCCGTGAATGGCCTCACCCTCGCTCAGGCCGAGCGCATCACCGATGCCGCGATCGCCAAGGGCCGCGAAATCGGGCTCCTGCCTCTGACGGTCGTGGTGCTGGATGCCGGCGGCCATGTGAAGGTGACGAAGCGGGAAGACGGCGCCAGCCTGCTCCGCCCGGAAATCGCTCACGGCAAGGCTTACGGTGCTCTCGCCATGGGGCTGGGTGGGCGCGAACTCGCTCGCCGGAGCCAGAGCATGCCGGGCTTCATGAATGCCCTCTCCGATCTGGCCGCGGGCGCTGCGGTTCCTGTACCCGGCGGCGTACTGGTGCGCGATGCGGCTGGTGCGCTTCTTGGCGCGGTCGGTATTTCGGGCGACGTCTCAGTGCAGGACGAAGTCGCCGCGCTGGCAGGCATCGAGGCGGCCGGCCTCTTCGCTGATACGGGCGACGCCTGAACATATTCAGGACGGAACGTCATAGAGAGGCTTGAGCGAGAGGCGCCTAATGGCGTTTCTCGCCAGCGCTTCCACATCGCGACGGTCTGTCGTCTCCGGATGCACCGCGAGCCAAGCGGCCGAAAGCCGGCGCCAGAATGTCGCGATATCGAGCAGGCGGGCGTGATACTTCTCCTGCTCGACGACCAGTTTAGACATATCGGCCATCGCGCCCAGCTTACGAAGCCGCGCATCCGCCTGCTTCGATAAAGCCTCGGCAGTGTGGCGCGGGCGGGAAATCGACTGTTCCAGCCAGGCCAGGGCGTGCGTCAGAAGATCGCCGGCCCATCGACGGTCCCGCGTCAGGGTGCGGCGGGTCAGGAAGATCATGTTCTCCATGGCCTCGTAATCGGGCTGGGTCGCATAGGCGGAGAGCACGCGCGCATGCGCATTGGCCAAGCGTTGCAGGCGCCGGGCCACGGGGGCGAGCCCTTCTATCCGCATGCCGATATCGCTCATGCAATGCACAACTGCACGCTCAAACATGTCCTGCCCCGGCGGCACGCGCCGGATCGCTTCGGCAAGGGCGCGCCCTTCCTCGCCCGCTCTCTCCCCAAGCGCCTCGATGAGAACCGTCGTGGCCGCATAGAGGTGATGCTCCTCCGGCGGCGGCGCATCGTCGCCCAGCAGGATCGGCGGCACGGGATCCCCCGGGCTCACCTGCTCGCAGAACCGCAGCGCGGCCGGGACGAGCCGGAGCAGGCGGAAATCACGGCTGCCAGGCTCGATATCGAGCGTCCGATGCGCGGTTTCGATCCTGACCAGCAGCCGCATGTGCTCGAAGCGGCGCACGACGGAAATGTCGCCGCTCGCTTCCCGTTCGAACACCAGCCCATCGCGCGATAACCAGGGCGCCGCGAAATCGAAGGAAGGCGGCGGCCAGGGCTCCCGGTCCTGCCCTGGAAAGCGCACGGGGTCGAAGAGCGCCGGGTCGGGCAGGGCGCTGCTATCGGCGAAGGTGATGCTGGAACTCACCCCGCCATGGTGACGGAGATTCGGTTAATCCTGGCCTAACGGGGGTAGGTGCGGTCCCGGACCGTCTCGAGCCAGATGGGTGCAACGCCTTCCGGCGTTATGAGGCTGGTCTCGACACTGTCGGCGGAAAGCTCGTGCAATAGGAAGCCCGCGATGCGCTTACCCGGCAGGCCTTGTTGAATCTCCGGTTCGACGATGAATGAGAGGGGCGGCGCCCAGTGAAACTGCACCCGATCGTCCGGCATGCTATGATGCAGGTGCAGATGCCCTGAGGCGACGAGCCGCAGCCGCGGATCATGCAGCAGGGGCATCAAGGCGCGGCGTGGTTCCGGTGGCACAGCCCAGTAGCTCTCTTCGCTTTCCTCCGGCGTCTCAATGAAGATCGGCTTGTGGAGAAAGACGGCGAGGGGACGAGAGCCGGCACTCGCCAGGGCATCGGCGAGGAAATAGGCCTGTTCGGCTTCGTCAGGCAGACCGCTGCCCATGATCTGGCTGTTCAGGCCGATCAGACGCCACGCGCTCTCGGGCCCATCTTCCAGATCACGCATCCAGAAATCTGCGCCCGCATGGGCCCGGAACCTGGCGAGCCGTTCGGTATTGACCGGCTGCGTTGGCGCAAAGCGCGGAAGGTCACCGACATCATGATTTCCCGGCACCGACAGGATGGGCGCGGGCAGCGCCTTATGGAGCGAGGCGGCGACGGCCATATCGGCATCCATACCGGCGCCGTCGAGGGCGAGGTCGCCGCTGGCAATTATGAGATCGACGGGATTTTCGGTGAGCCAGCGCCGCACCGCCTCGAGATGGTCCTGGAAGATCGGGTCCCGTGAACTCAGATGGGCATCCGACAATTGAGCGATCCGCAGCATCTCATCCTCCGTCGTTCAGACGCCAATCAATGCGCGGACCTGCTCGGCCTCCCTCTCAAAAGCCGCGGCATCGCCGGACCAGACCGTGCGTCCCTTCTCGAGAACGTAGTGCCTGTCCCCGAGGCGTTTCAGCGCGGAGAGCGTCTTGTCGATCAACAGGATCGACTGGCCCTCCGCTTTCAGCCGTGTGAGTGTGGCCCAGATTTCGGCGCGGATCACGGGGGCCAGGCCCTCGGTCGCTTCATCGAGGATCAAGAGAAGCGGATTGGTCATCAGGGCCCGGCCGATGGCCAGCATCTGCTGCTCGCCACCAGAAAGCGTGCGCGCCAGCTGCGATTGCCTTTCGCCCAGCCGCGGAAAGAGGGTCACCACGCGCTCGAGCGTCCACGGATCGCGCCGGCCGAGGCGGTTCGAGGCCGTGGCGACGAGATTTTCCCGCACGGTCAATGTGGGGAAGATCTGCCGCCCCTCCGGCACCAGCCCGACGCCGAGGCGCGCGATGGCCTCGGGCGGCAGGCCGGCAATCGGCGCCGACTGGAAGGTGACCTTGCCGCCGCGGGGCCTGTTCAAGCCCATCAAGGCCCGGACGGTCGTGGTCTTGCCCATGCCGTTACGCCCGAGCAGCGTGACAACCTCCCCCGCGCCAATGCGCAGATTGACGTCGAACAGCACCTGGCTATGGCCGTACCCTGCTTCGAGGCCTTGGACGTCGAGCATCACGCGTCCTCCTCCTCGGAGAGATAGGCTTCGATTACCGCGGGATTGGTGCGGATTTCCTCTGGCGTGCCGGAGGCGATGCAGCGGCCGTAGACCAGAACCGAGACGCGATCGGCCAGCGCAAAGACCGCTTCCATATCGTGCTCCACCAGCAGCATGGCGACCTGGCCCTTCAAGGCCCGCAGTGTCGCGGTCATACGCACGGATTCCGCCGCGCCGAGCCCGGCCATGGGCTCATCGAGCAAGAGCAGCCGCGGCCTGGCGGCAAGGGCCATGGCAAGTTCGATCTGCTTGCGTTCACCATGCGAAAGATCGGCGACGGTGATGCTTCGGCGTTCTGGCGCGAAGCCCACCTCATCGAGCAATGCTTGGGCGGGGCCTATGAGAGAGGCATCGTTGGAAGCGCGCCGCCAGAAGCGGAAGGAATGTCCTGCATTGGCCTGCACCGCGAGGGCCAGATTGGCCAAGGCGGTCTCGTCATCTAGGAGTTGCGTGATCTGGAAGGTGCGGGAGAGGCCCCGGCGCACACGCGCAGGCGCCTTCAGCCGGCTGATTTCGGCGCCATCGAACAGCACGCTGCCACTATCGGATAGCAATTCGCCGGTGATCTGGTTGATGAGCGTGCTCTTGCCGGCGCCGTTTGGCCCGATCAGAGCGTGGATCTCGCCGGGCATCACGGTGAGGTCCACATGATCGGTCGCCGTCAGCCCGCCGAAGCGTTTGACGAGCTGCGTGATCTTGAGAAGCGCCTCAGCCACGGGGCACCGCCCGCGCGCTCAGCGCAGAAAGACCGCCGCGCCCGAACAGCACGACGAGGAGCAGGATGGGCCCAAGGAAGAACTGCCAATTCTCGGTGATGCTGGAAAGGACGTATTCGAGCCCGACCAGTGCGGCGGCGCCGATCACCGGGCCGAGCAGCGTGTTGAGACCGCCCAGAATGACCATGACCATCAGCTCGCCGGATTTGGTCCAATGCATCATGTCGGGGCTGACGAAACGCATCAGGTTGGCCATCAGCGCGCCTGACATGGCGGCGCCCATCCCTGCGATGACGAAGGCCACCAGCTTGTAGCGATAGGTGGAGATGCCGAGGGCCGCCATCCGCCGCTCGCTCTGCCGCACGCCCGACAGTACACGCCCGAAGCGGGAGTTGCTGATGCGATCGAGAAGAAGCAGCCAGGCCGTCAGGAAGCCAAGCGAGAGCCAGTACATGGTGGGGCCGTCGCGCAGGTTCAGCCCGAAGAAGAGATTGGGCCGTCTCACCGAAAGGCCGTCGTCGCCGCCATAGGTCTTGAGGGAGACGAAGAGGAAGAACAGCATCTGCGCGAAAGCGAGGGTGATCATGATGAACTGGACACCACTCGTGCGCAGCGAGAGCGCGCCGATGACGAGTGCGGCGAGCCCGCCGACCAGCAGCGCCGCAGGCAGCGTCACCAGCAGTAGGTTACTGCCGGGGATCAGGCCCCAGAGCGCCTCGTCGGAAACGAAATGCGCGTAGAGGATGCCGACCGTGTAACCGCCGAGGCCGAAATAGGCCGCGTGTCCGAAGCTCACCATGCCGCCTTGGCCGAGAATGAGGTTCAGCGATGTCGCGGCGATGCCGTAGATCGCGATGCGCGCGAAAAGTGGGATGAGAGCCGGGCTGCCGATGGCCTCCGCCCCAAAGGGCAGGGCGATGGCGGCGAGGAGAATCAGGGCGTAGAGGATGGGCCTATGCATGGGCGGGGAACAATCCGCGCGGGCGCGCCAGCAGGACGATGGCCATCAGCAGATAGATGCCCATGGAGGAAAGCCCGGCGCCAAGCGCATCGGCATCGGGGCCCTGCATGATGCCGCGCAGAAGGCCGGGCACAAAGGCCCGCAGAACCGTATCGGTGAGGCCCACGATCATCGCGCCCCAAACGGCGCCTCGCACCGAGCCGATGCCGCCGATGACGACGACGACGAAGGTCTGGATGAGGATCTGCTCGCCCATGCCGACCTGCACGGAATAGATCGGCCCCGCCATGATGCCTGCGAGCCCGGCGAGCAGTGCGCCGAGTCCGAAAACCAGCGTGTAGAGAAGCCGGATATCGACGCCTAGGGCGCGAACCATGTCGCGATGCGTCGCGCCGGCGCGCACCAGCATACCGACCCGCGTGCGCTGGATGAGCCAATAAAGAAACCCTGCGACCGCGATGCCCACGGCAATGATCGCGAGGCGATAGGTCGGGTAGGGAAGGCCCGGCATGAGTTCCACCGAGCCGGCCAGCAGCGGCGGGATCTCCACGAAAAGCGGCTGCCGCCCGAAGAGCATGGTGCTGCCCTGGTTGAAGAACAGGATCAGCCCGAAGGTCGCCAGGACCTGGTCGAGATGGTCACGCGCGTAAAGCCGCCTGAGCACGACCAGCTCGATGACGATGCCGGCAACACCCGCGGCGGCCAGGCCGCCCAGGAGTGCCAGCAGCGCGGAGCCCGTGGCTGCGGCGGTCAGCGCCGCGCCATAGGCGCCGATCATGTAGAGCGACCCATGGGCGAGATTGATCACGCCCATGATGCCGAAAACGAGCGTCAGACCGGCCGCGAGCAGGAACAGCATGACGCCGAGCTGCAGGCCGTTCAGCGCCTGCTCGAACAGCAGCGCCATGCGGTCAGTATCCGATCAGATCACAGCTTGCACTGGGCCGCGTAGGCGTCGCCGTGATTCTCGAGCACCTTGCCCTTGGTGACGAGAGCGAGGTTCCCATCGCCGCCCTTTTCGACCCGGAGCTGATACCAGTCCTGGACCGGATGCTGGTTGGGGCCAAAGGCGAACTTGCCGCGCGTGGAGGCGAAATCGGCCTTGTTCATCGCCGGGCGGAAGGCCGCCGGGTCGATGCTGCCCCTCGTCTGCTTCAGCGCCGCGCCGATGGCCTGTGCCGTGTCGAAGCCCTGCTGCGCGTAATAGGTGGGCAGGCGGTTATACTTCGCCATGAAAGCGGCCACGAAGGCCTTGCTCGCGGCATTGTCGAAATCGCTGTTCCAATGGCTGGTGACGATTACGCCCTCAGCGGCATCGCCGACGGCTTTCAGCGTCACGGCATCCATCGACGGGTTCGGCACCACCTGCGGCACCGTGCCCAGGAGGCCGGCCTGAGCGTATTGGCGCATGAAGCCGATGCCGAGGCCGCCTGGGTGGAACTGGAAGACGCCGTCCGGCTTGGCCGCGCGGATCTGCGCCAGCTCGGCCGCATAATCCGTCTGGTCGAGGCGGGTATAGACCTCGCCGGCGATCTCGCCCTTGAAGAGCCGCTTGAAGCCCGTGAGTGCATCCTTACCCGCCTGGTAATTGGGGGCGAGGATGAACATGCGCTTGTAGCCAAGGTTCTGCGCCGCCTGGCCCGCGCTCTCATGCAGGCTGTCGTTCTGCCAGGCAATGGACCAGAAGTTCTTGTTGCACTCCTTGCCCGCCAGGTTCGAGGGCGAGGCATTGGGAGAGACATAGAGGCAGTCGTTATCGAGAACGTCGCCGACGGTCGCACCGAGGATGTTCGAGAAGACGATGCCGGTCAGCAACTTGATCTTCTCATTCTGCATGAACTTTTCGGCTATCTGCTTGCCCTGGCCCGGCTTGAAGCCGTCATCCTCGACGAGCACCTGCACCGGAACGCCGCCGAGCTTGCCGCCGCCCTGTTCGGCGGCCAGCAGGAAGCCGTCGCGGATATCCTGGCCGAGATAGCCGCCCGGGCCGGAAAGGGTGGTGATCATGCCGATTTTGACGGGCGCACCTTGCGCAAGGGCAGGGCGGGCGAAGGCGCTCGCGGTAGCCGCGGCGGCGGTGCCGGCCATCAGTGAGCGACGAGTCAGCATTGCCTTCATCTCCGTCATTTTCCAAAGCCCCCGTTGATTTGCTTTAAGCCTAAAGTATTTCGGACGTGTTGCAAGCGAGATCGCTTTGCTTTCGCGCCCTATAACCTAACCACGGCGGGGCCAACCACCACATCGTTCCGGATAAGGGAGAGAGAGGCGTTTGGGCACAGCCAGCACCTCCGGTATGCGATGCCGCTCTATCGCGGCTATTTGGCTCCGGCAGGGGCATCTTAAGGCGATTGACCGGCGGGCGGTGCCGCATCAGCATCCCGGCGCATCCGATGCAGGAGAGACCATGAGCCTGACACGCCGCGCGACCATTGCGCTGCCAGCCGCCTTGCTCGCCGCTGGTCAGGCAGCCAGGGCGCAGGAGCCTTGGCCGACGCGGCCGGTTCGTATCGTCGTTCCCTTCGCGGCCGGCGGCAGCACCGACGTCTCCACCAGGATGATCGCGCCGAAGATTTCCGAGATCCTCCGGCAGCCGGTCGTGGTCGAGAATCGCGCCGGCGCAGGCGGGACCATCGGTTCGGATGCCGTGGCCAAGTCGCCGCCCGATGGCAGCGTCTTCGTTATGGGGACGGTGTCGACGCATGTCCTGGCGGTCGGCCTCTATCGCGAGCGCCTGCCTTATGATCCCGAGAAGAACTTTGCGCCGGTCGCCGGCACGGTCCTGGTCCCCATCTGCATCACTGTGCATCCGAAGCTGGGTGTCTCGACGCTCGGCGAACTGATCGCCTTGCTGAAGGCCAACCCAGGCAAATACAGCTACGGCACGGGTGGGGCAGGGGGCTCAGCGCATATCGCGGCCGTCAGCTTCCTCAACGCCATCGGCGCCGAGGCGGAGCATGTTCCCTACCGGGGCACGAACCCCATGATGCAGGACATGCTGGCCGGCAACGTCACCATATGCTTCGATACGCCCGCCATCATCGCGTCGCACCATAAGTCAGGCACCCTTCGATGCCTCGCTGTCGCCACGGCTCAGAAATCGGCTCTGATGCCGGACGTTCCAACGACCGCCGAGGCAGGGCTGCCGAATTACAAGGCCTATTCCTGGTTCGGCCTTTTCGCGCCTGCCGGCACGCCAGAGCCTGTTATCACGAAGATGAACGCTGCCGTCCGCGCTGCTGTGCTCGAGGCGCCGACCAAGGCGAAACTCGTCGAGCTTGAAATGCCGCCATTGGAGACAGAGAGCCCCGCCGATTTCGGCCGGTTCCTCCATAACGAACTGGCTCTTTGGGTGCCGCTTGTCCGCGCTTCCGGCGCGACCGCCGACTGACGCATGCGGTCGCGTCTCGGGCGCTGAATGTAACGGCCGTAGCCATACTGTTGCTCGAAAAGCACCACTCCCGGCTGAGTGTGTCCATCCTGCCACCGGCGGGCAAGGTCCTGTTGACGCCCGCAATGGTTGGGAGTTTCCTGTAACCTCAGGCACTTGGCCTGATATCTTGGCTGAGGGCTTCGCTGATGGACCGGTCCGCTGCTACAACCGTGACTCGCGCGCATCTGGCGGAGGCAATCTATGCCGAGGTCGGCCTGTCACGAAATGAGTCGGCCGGGCTGCTTGAGGCGGTGCTGGATCTCATGGCGAAGGCGCTTGCGAACGGGGATTCGGTGAAGATTGCCGCCTTCGGCACTTTCGTCGTCCGGCAGAAAGGCATGCGGGTCGGCCGTAACCCCAAGACGGGCATCGAGGTGCCTATTAAGCCCCGCAAGGTGCTGTCTTTCCGTCCGAGCCAGGTTCTGAAAGCGCGGATGAATGGCTTGGAGGCTGAGGGTCAGTGAGCGACGCTTCGGACGATCTGCGGAACCGCCCTCGCAAGGCCGCGGCCGCTTTTCGCACCATTAGCGAAGTGGCCGACGAGCTTCATATCCCGCAGCATGTGCTGCGCTTCTGGGAAACCAAATTTCCTCAGTTGAAGCCCCTGAAGCGGGGCGGCGGCCGTCGCTACTATCGCCCCGAAGACATCGTGCTTCTGCGTCGGGTGAGCGACCTTCTCTATACGCAGGGCTACACGATCAAGGGTGTGCAGCGTCTTCTGAAGGAAGGCGGCCCCGAACTGGCCATGGGCGAAACGGGCGAACTTCCTTTGTCTGAGCCCGCCGCCGTTCAGACGCCCGCGGCCCGCATCCGGCAGGCCTTGGCGGAAATGAGCGAAATCTCGGTCGCTCTCCGGGCCCTAGCCGATCGGCACTGACAGCGGCAGCTTGTTTCCTGATCGGCATGAATATTGCTGATCTCCGACCATGACCAAGCGCAGTCGCGCGCATGTTCAGTCGGAGGTCCTATGGAACGTCGCACATTGCTCAAGGCCTTGCCTGCCGCCGCCTTGGCGGGGGCGGGTATTCATGATGCGCGGGCGCAGTCGCCGAGCCGGAGTGAGACCCTTCTGCTCGTGCAGGAGTACGGGCCGAACAGCCTGGATATGCAGGGCATCGGGTCTTCCCAGCCGGTCAATGGAGTGGCGCTGAACTGCTACGACAGGCTGATCCGCTATAAGCGTGTGCCGCTTGCCGATGGCACCATGTCCTTCGACCTGACTCAGTATGAAGGGGAACTCGCTGAGAGTTGGCAGGTCGCCAGCGACGGTATGAGTGTCACCTTCAAGATCAGGAGCGACGCGAACTTCCATTCCGGCAGGAAAGTGGAAGCGAAGGACGTGAAATGGTCACTGGACCGCGCCGTCTCGATCGGCGGCTTCGCGACCACGCAGATGGCGGCCGGCAGCCTGGAAAAGCCTGAGCAGTTCGTAGTGGTCGACAAGGACACCTTCCGCATCGACTTCCTGCGGAAGGACAAGCTGACCATGCCCAATCTGGGCGTGACCATTCCCTTCGTCTTCGACAGCGAAAAGGCGCTCGCCAATGCCGGCGGCGATCCTTGGGCCAAGGAATATCTAAAGAACAACATCTGCGGCGGCGGTGCTTTCAAGGTCGAAGCCTGGCGGCCGGGCACCGAGACGATCTACGTCCGCAATGATGACTGGAAATGCGGCCCCATGCCGAAAATGCGGCGGGTGATTGCACGCGATATCGCCTCACCCAGCACGCGCCGCGCACTGATCGAGCGCGGTGATGCCGACATGTCCTACGGCCTCCCTCCGAAGGACTTCGACGACCTCGCCAAGGCGGGCAAGGTCCGCGTTGCTGGCGTCCCTGTGCCCAATGCCATCTGGTATGTGGCGATGAATGCGGCGACCGGACCGTTTACCAATCCCAAGATCCGCCAGGCCGTCGCCTGGGCTGTGCCTTACGAGCGGATCATGCAGGCTTCGCTCTTCGGCCGCGGGGTGCCGATGTGGGGTGGAACCGGCATCGAGGGCACGCGCTGGCCGCAGCCTTTCCCCTATGACACCAATATCGAGAAGGCCAAGGCGCTGGTCGCCGAGGCGGGCGGCGGGTTCTCAACCACCCTCGTCTTCGACGCAGGCAGCGCAACGATCGCTGAGCCCATGGCCGTGCTGGTGAAAGAGTCGCTGGCGCAGATCGGCATCACCGTTGAACTCAACAAAATTCCCGGCGCCAATTTCCGCGGCGAGTTGAACAAGAAGACGGCTCCAATGGTCATCAACCGCTTTGGCGGCTGGCTGGATTGGCCTGATTACTTCTTCTTTTGGAATTATCACGGCAATAACTCGATTTTCAACGTCTCCTCCTATCAGAATCCGGCCATGGATAAGGAGATCGACGCCGCTAGGTTTGCCGAATCGCCGGAGGCCTATTCAGCGGCTGTGAGGAAATTCCTGGAAATCGGGATGACGGAGGTTCCAATGGTGCCGATTTGCCAGCCGCTGCATGATGTCGCGATGCAGAAAAACATCGGCGGCTATCAGTTCTGGCCCTGCCGGGAGCCGGACTTCCGATACATCACCAAGGGCTAAGCCCAGGGAGAAGCTGGTTTTTTCGCCTCTGAGGCGGCGGGGTGCGGCTCATCATTTCGCATTAGCTCATATGAATGTGCCGCATTGCCTGCCACCGCAGAGGCTGCTAAACGCCCCTCACGTCGGAGCGTAGCGCAGCCTGGTAGCGCATCAGTCTGGGGGACTGGGGGTCGTGGGTTCGAATCCCGCCGCTCCGACCATTTATCGAAGCCGCCCGCTGGGCGGCTTTTTTATTGCCGCTTCCGCCCGATTAGGGAGCGCCGGGCGCGACGCCATCTCACCTCTGCGTTGAGACGCTCCGCAGCGTAATTTGCGCAGATCGAGCCCTTTAAGGTCAGCTTGCTGATTTATTAAGGGATGGCGGCAACTATCCCTACACCTAGGGGTTGATTGCGAGCGCCCACTGCGTGCTGAGCGGCGCAGGCGGTATGGCTTGGAAGCAAGCCTGCCGAACCTCCGTCTTTATGTTTGCCCGTTATTGAAAACTCGTCCGACGGCCGAAGCGACGCGGGGCTAACGGACGAAATTTGTTTGCCCATAATAATTACCAGCCATACAGCCAGTAAATCTGATCGGAGCGAAGGGACGGCAATGAACGTTCTTCCACTGTGCAGAGTTCAGCATAGTAACCCTGCCTCGCTCGAAGCGCTGGCTGGCTTCAATATGTCCTTGAGCATCCTCCGCTTGCGTCTGGAACTAGGGCCACTTGCCACGCAGTGCCTGACGGGCTGCGATGACCCGATGCGTGGCCTACAGAGCCTTCTGGATGCCGGCTGTATTGAGGAAGCCGTTCGGTTAGCTGCCCACGCTCTCCCGCGCCATCATGCGGTATGGTGGGCATGCCTCTCCGTAAGGGCCATGCCTGACTGCCTTGCAAGCGATGCGGCCCGGGAAGCGCTTTCCGCAGCCGAGCGTTGGGTGGCGCAACCCGATGAAGAGCGGCGGCGTGATGCCATGGCCGCCGCGCGAGCCGCCGAATTTAATGGTGCGGAAGCCTGGGCCGCCATGGGGGCTTTCTGGTCCGGCGGGAGCATGGCTTTGCCCGACGAGCCGCCTGTTCCGGCGCCTGAGCATCTGACGGGGGTGGCCGTGGCCGGCTGCGTCAGCCTGGCCGCCACAAGGCGACGCCCTGAACAGGCTTTCCGCAGGATGCGCCGTTGCGTGGAAGCGGCGATGGAAATTGCCCGCGGCGGAGGCGGCACCATATTTCTGTAGCGATCCCGACGCTTGCGATCATCTCGCTGCTAAATCGAGATTGATGGCGCCGGTTACCCTTGCACTCCTCGCGCCCCACCGCCAAGCTCACCTTAGAATGGCCGGCAAAGCGGTTACATAGAGGGGTAGGAGCGTGGACGAGTTCATTCTCGACACCGAAGGGATGACCAAGGAATTCCGCGGCTTCGTCGCGGTTTCCGATGTGTCCATGCGCGTGCGGCGCGGTTCGATCCATGGACTGATCGGCCCTAATGGTGCCGGCAAGACGACTTGCTTCAACCTCCTGACGAAGTTCCTGCCGCCGACCAAGGGTGTTATCCGTTATAACGGCCGCGACATAACGAAGCTGAAGCCTGCCGAGGTCGCCAAATTGGGCCTTGTTCGGTCTTTCCAGATTTCGGCGGTCTTCGGGCATATGACGGTGCTCGAGAATGTCCGTGTCGCACTGCAGCGTAGTCGCGGCCGGTCCTTCGATTTCTGGCGCAGCGACGACGTCCTGCGCCGTTATGACGACCGCGCCATGGAATTGCTGGAAGATGTCGGGCTCACCGGCTTCGCCCATCTTCCCGCAGCTCAGCTCTCCTACGGCCGGAAGCGAGCGCTGGAGATCGCAACGACCCTCGCGCTCGACCCGACCATGCTCCTGCTCGACGAGCCGACTGCCGGCATGACGCATGAGGATGTTGACCGTATCGTCGCCCTCGTGAAGCGCGTCGCCGTTGGGCGCACGGTGTTGATGGTCGAACACAACCTCAAGGTGGTCGAAGGGCTTTGTGACCGCATCACGGTTCTGACCCGCGGTCGGATTCTCGCGGAGGGCGATTATCCGACCGTGTCGCGCAATCCTGAGGTCGTGGCTGCCTATCTCGGTGCCGAGCCGGAAGTCTCGGGAGGCACCGCGCATGCTTGATGCCATGGGCCAGCCTCTGCTGAAGGTGGATAATCTCCAGTCCTGGTATGGCGAAAGCCATGTGCTGCACGGCGTCGGTATCGAGGTTGGGGAAGGGGAGGTCGTAACGCTTCTCGGCCGCAACGGCGCGGGCAAGACCACGACTTTGCGCTCCATCATGGGGCTGGTCGGTAAGCGAAGCGGCTCGGTGAAATTCGAAGGGAAGGAGCTGATCGGCGCCCGCAGTGACCTCATCGCGCGGGCCGGTATTGCGCTCTGCCCTGAAGAACGCGGCATTTTCGCGAGCCTCAACGTCACCGAGAACCTGATGCTGCCGCCGGTCGTGCGGCCGGGCGGGCTGGATCTGGATACGATCTACGCGCTTTTTCCGAACCTCAAGGAACGCGCGAACAGCCCCGGCACCAAGCTTTCGGGAGGCGAGCAGCAGATGCTCGCGATTGCCCGAATTCTCCGCACTGGCGCCAAGCTCCTGATGCTCGACGAGCCGACCGAGGGCCTCGCGCCCGTCATCGTCCAGCAAATCGGCCGCACCATTCGCGAGATCAAGGCGCGCGGTTTCACAGTACTGCTCGTGGAACAGAATTTTCGTTTCGCGCAGACTGTTGCGGATAGGCATTATGTGATGGAGCACGGCAAGGTGGTGGACATGATGTCCAGCGCCGAACTCCAGACCTCAACGGGGCGGCTGCACCAGTATCTGGGTGTGTGACCAGCTTCGAAGCTGATGAAGTCCAAGAAAGAAGGGAATTAAGCCATGGCTCTCGATCGTCGTCGCCTCCTGACGATTTCCGCCGCCGCCGCCGTCGCGCCTTCGCTTGGCGCCATGACGGCAAGCTCGGCACGCGCGCAGGGGACGACCATCAAGATTGGCGTGCTGAACGATCAGTCCGGCACTTATCGTGACCTCTCCGGCCCCGGCTCCGTGCAGGCGGTGCGGCAGGCCATCAGCGAATTCGGCAATAAGGGCTTCAATGTCGAGGTCGTCTTCGCCGACCACCAGAACAAGCCCGATGTCGGCGCGACCGTCGCGCGCCAGTGGATCGACCGTGATGGCGTCGACGTCATCATGGACGTCCCGACTTCCTCGGTCGCGCTCGCCGTTGCTGCCATCTGCAAGGAAAAGAACAAGGTCTTCATCAACTCGGGTGCCGGCGCGGCGGAGTTGACGGGCAGCCAGTGCAGCCCGAACACAATTCACTGGACCTACGACACTTGGATGCTCGCCAAGTCCACCGGCGGCGCCATGGTGAAGGCGGGCGGCGATAGCTGGTTCTTCATCACCGCCGACTATGCTTTCGGCCATGCGCTCGAGCGCGACACAGGTAATTTCGTCAAGGCGCAGAACGGCAAGGTCCTGGGCCAGGTCCGCACGCCTTTCCCGGGCACGACGGATTTCTCCTCCTACCTTCTCCAGGCGCAGCAGAGCAGGGCGAAGGTCATCGGCTTGGCCAATGCGGGCGCTGACACCATCAATTGCGTCAAGCAGGCCGCCGAATTCGGCGTGGCGCGCCGTGGTGTGAAGCTTGCGGGCCTGTTGATCTTCATCACCGACGTCCATTCGCTCGGCCTGCAGACCGCCCAGGGGCTCAACCTGACCGAGACCTTCTACTGGGATCTGAACGACAAGACCCGCGCCCTGACCAACCGCATCGGCGCCATGCCTGGCAATATCAAGCCGACCATGGTTCATGCCGGCTGCTACTCGGGCGCGCTGCATTACCTTAAGGCCGTCGCTGATATGGGCGTCGCGGCTGCCAAGGCCAGTGGCATGGCCGCGGTCGAGCGCATGAAGGCGATGCCGACCAGCGACGATGCCTTCGGCGAGGGCAGCATCCGCGCCGATGGGCGCAAGCTGCACCCGGCCTATCTCTTCGAGGTGAAGAGCCCGAGCGAGAGCAAGGGGCCCTGGGATTACTACAAGCAGGTCGGCACGACCCCAGCGAACGAGGCGTTCCGCCCGCTGGCGGAAGGTGGCTGCGCGCTGATCCGTACCTGATGTGCCGCCGGGGAGCGACACTCCCCGGCTTTTCCAGTCTCCGCCGGTCAGGGAGTTCCCGTGCTCGAGAACCTGCTCTTCCAATTGGAACTTGGCGCGCCGCAGATCGTGCTGGGGTTGGTCAACGGCGCCTTCTACGCCATGCTTTCCCTAGGCCTGGCGGTCATCTTCGGCATGCTGAACGTCATCAACTTCGCCCACGGGGCGCAGTTCATGATGGGCGCTTTCGCAGCCTGGATGCTGATGAACTACCTGGGCATCGGTTATTGGGCCGCCTTGATCCTGGCGCCGCTTCTTGTCGGCGCCTTCGGTGTGCTCATCGAACGCACGATGATCAGCCGGCTTTACAAGCTCGATCACCTCTATGGCCTGCTGCTGACCTTCGGCCTCGCGCTGATCATCGAGGGGCTGGCGCGGAATGAGTTCGGGGCTTCCGGCATGCCCTATGGCGTGCCTGATCTCTTCCAGGGCCAAGTTATTGACCTTGGCTTCATGATCCTGCCCGCTTACCGCGCCTGGGTCGTGATCGCCGCGCTCGTCATGTGCCTCGCGACTTGGCTGGTGATCGAGAAGACCCGCCTTGGCGCCTATCTCCGCGCTGCGACCGAGAATGCGGCCTTGGTCCAAGCCTTCGGCGTGAACGTCCCGCGGATGATCACGCTGACCTATGGTGCGGGCGTCGCATTGGCCGCCTTCGCCGGCGTGCTGGCGGCGCCGATCTATTCGGTCAATCCTGGCATGGGCGCCAATTTCATCATCACCGTCTTCGCTGTCGTGGTCATCGGCGGCATGGGCTCCATCCTGGGTTCGGTCGTCACCGGCTTCGCGCTTGGCCTGATGGAGGGCCTAACAAAGGTGGTCTGGCCTGAAGCGTCGGCAACGGTGATCTTCGTCATCATGGCAATCGTCCTGCTGGCCCGCCCGGCCGGTCTTTTCGGGAGGGCGTGATCAATGGCCGGTGTGACCAAGGCGGATTACGTCAGCGCCGCGCCTGAACTGCGCGGCTTCTGGGGCTTCACCCGAGCGCAGACCATGGCCTTCCTGGTCATGGTTGCCTTTCTCGTCGTGGCGCCCTTTTTCCTCTACCCAATCTTTCTGATGAAGGTGCTCTGCTTCGCCCTCTTCGCCTGCGCCTTCAACCTGCTGATCGGCTATGTCGGGCTGCTCTCATTCGGTCATGCGGCCTATTTCGGCATGGGCGGCTATATCGCCGGCTATACCGCCAAGGCCTGGGGGATGACGCCGGAAGTCTCGATCATCTTCGCCGGTGTCGTGGCGGCCGGGCTCGGGGGCGCCTTCGGTTGGCTGGCCATTCGTCGATCGGGCATCTACTTCGCCATGATCACCCTGGCACTAGCGCAGATGATCTATTTCTTCTGCGTGCAGGCGCCCTTTACGGGCGGCGAAGACGGCATCCAGTCCATTCCGCGTGGCTCGCTGTTCGGCGTCATTCCCCTTGGCGCTGACCGGGCGATGTATTGGCTCGTAGCGGTGATCTTCGTGGCGGGGTTCCTGGCCATCCATCGGATCGTTCATTCTCCCTTCGGCCAAGTCATGACCGCGATCCGGGACAATGAGCCCCGTGCGATTTCCCTGGGCTACAAGAGCGAGGATTACAAACTCCTTGCCTTCGTGCTCTCCGCTGCCCTTGCCGGGGTCGCGGGTGGCATGAAATCGCTGGTTTTCGGGATCGCGACCCTGACGGACGTCCACTGGACCATGTCGGGTGAGGTCGTGCTCATGACCCTGCTTGGCGGGCTCGGCACCGTCTTCGGACCCTTGGTTGGTGCTGCGGTGATTATCACCATGCAGAACTATCTGGCCGAATTCGGCGCCTGGGTGACAGTGATCCAGGGCGGTATCTTCGTCGTCTGCGTGCTGGCTTTCAGGGCCGGCATTGTCGGAGAACTGGCGCGACTGCTGAAAGTTAAACTCTAGGAGGCGCTACTCCTCCTTGATCGCGGCGAGGGGCGGGGCAATCTTGCTCGTAAGATGCAGCTACCGCCCCTGACGCCCAACCGCTCCCCCCTCGGGACACGCATTATCGGCATCGTCCTGCTCGGTTTCTCGATCGGGACCGTGTCGATCATGTCTCTCATCCGGGCTATCGCGAGCTTGTTCCGATGAGACACCGCCGGCGCAAATGGGAACGGCGCATGGCCAGGGAACAGGCGGCGGGGCAGCTTATGCCCTGGCAGCGCCGCTTCGGAGCCTTCCTTCCGGCGGTCATGATGGGCGGTCTGCTGCCTGGCTTCTTCGTGAGCCTGATCGGCGGACAGAGCCGCCAGGCCATGGGCGCGCTCATCGGGATTGGGCTGACCCTCTGGGCTGCGCAGCGCATACGCATGGCCTATCGCCGCCGTGACCTGAGAGCGGCGGCTATCATGATCGGCCTCGCGACCGGCTTTGCCGCCCATCTGGCGGGCGGAGCGCCTGGTGCTATCGCAGTGATCCTGGGCTTCTTTGCCGGTTACGGCGCCCACCTGCTCTACGGGGATCTGTTGGGGGCGGCGCCTATCGAGGAGGAGCCGGTGAAGGAAGTTCCGGAGGAGGTCATCCCCGCCATCGACGAACCACCCTTTGTGAAGGAGGCTCGGGCGAAGCTGGTGCGGGCCCAGCATACGGCCATCGCCATGGCGGACCCCAATCTGACACGGGCCGTCGAGGCTCTTTCCCATGTGCTCGACGATCTGGCCCGTAGCCCGCAGCATATCGGCGAGGCTCGGCGCTTCGTCGTCGTGCAGCTCGATGGGCTGAGCAGGATCGCGGAACGGCTGGATAACGGCGCGACGCCACCCGCCACACTGTATAGCTTGCTCGATGAAATGGCCGGGGCGGCCGAAGGGCTGCGCGCTCGGCTGAAGGCTCGAGAGAGCGAGGCGCTGGCCATCCAGGTCAAGGTTTTGCAGGAAAGGCTGCGTCAGGAGGGCTACGGCCCCGGCACCGGTAGCCACACCGCCAAGGAGCAATAGTCCATGAGCCGTGAGACGCCAGACGACCAGCCGGGCGAAAACTTGCCGGCCGAGCGGATCGACGCTCTGGCTGCAAGGATCGACCTGTCGGACCCCGGCTCCATCCTGCGCTTTGGAGCCGAGGCGCAGAACCGGGCGGCGGGTGCTGCTGATGCCATGTTGGGGGCCGCCCGCAATGAGGCGACCGGTGAGGCAGGGGAGGCACTGTCGGGCCTGCTCGCCTCGCTGCGCGGCTTCGACGTCACGAAGCTGGGTGAGAAATCCGGCTTTCTGGCGCGTCTATTCAGCAAAGCCGGCGCTCAGACCACCGCCATCCTACAGCGCTATGAGGGTGTCCGCAGCCAGGTCGAGACCATTGGCGATAAGCTAGATGGCCATCGCACCAGGCTGCTGGAAGATGTCGAGCGTCTCGAGCAGCTTCATGCTGCGACCCTCGAATGGTTCCACGCGCTGGCCGAGCATATTGCCGCCGGAGAGCAGGTCCTCCAGCGCACCGATGCTGAGGCCATCCCGCAGATGGAGAAGGCCGTCGCCGAAGATGCCGATCCGCTGGCGGCCCAGAAGCTGCGCGATCTCCGCGGCGCACGGGACGAGTTGGATCGTCGGGTTCATGATCTCCGACTGACCCGGCAGATCGCCATGCAGGCATTGCCCGGCATCAGGCTCATCCAGGAGAACGACAAGGCGCTGGCAGCGCGGATCCATTCCGTCCTGGCCAATACCGTCCCGCTCTGGCGCACCCAGCTTGCCCAGGCGCTGGCCATTCAGCGTATGCGGGATGCGGGTGCCGCGGTGAAATCCGCCAGCGATTTGACGAACGAACTGCTGACGGCCAATGCCGAAACCCTGCGCCTCGGCAATGCCGAAGCCCGGCGCGAGATGGAGCGCGGTGTGGTCGATATGGAAGCCGTCCAGCGCGCCAATGCTACCCTGGTCGCGACCATCGAGGACTCGCTGCGGATCGCGGACGAGGGCCGCCAGCGGCGCGCCGCCGCCACGGCTGAACTGGCCAAGGCCGAGGCCGATATCCGGCAGGCACTGACGGCGGCACGGACGCGCTGAGCCTCGGTTCCGCTTCGCGGAAGTAGCCGTTCGCGTCGAGGAAATTTTCGGCGCGGGCGTCTTGACCTCCGGTCTAGGTCGCTGTCCCATTCTACCCGTAAAAAGCCGGGAGGAACGGGCAATGCGCATCTGGGCCGTGGTCGAAAGCGGGAAGCCGCTCCAGGAATTGGACATTCCCACGCCGGAGCCGACGGGTGAGCAGGTTCTGCTCGAAGTTACCCATTGTGGTGTTTGTCACTCGGACCTGCATATCTGGGAAGGCGAGTATGACCTCGGCCAGCGCGGCAAGCTCCGCATGGCCGATCGCGGCGTGGTTCTGCCGCTCGCCATGGGCCATGAGATCGTCGGGCGCGTCACCAAACTCGGCCCCGATGCGAAGGGCGTGAAGGTCGGCGATACGCGCTTGATCTTCCCCTGGGTCGGCTGCGGCAAATGCGCGATCTGTGCGCGTGGCGATGAAAATCTCTGCCTCACCCCGCGATCGATGGGCGTCTATCAGCATGGCGGCTACGCGACGCATGTACTGGTCGCCAAGCCGAAGCATCTCGTTGATATCGAAGGCCTCGACCCTGCCCTGGCGGCGACCTATGCCTGCTCGGGCGTGACCGTCTTCTCCGCCATCCGCAAGGCCATGCCGATGGAGCCGAATGATCCGATCGTGCTGGTCGGTGCCGGCGGCCTTGGCCTGAACGCCATCGCCATCCTGAAAGCCCTGGGCCATCGGAACATCGTCGTCGTCGATGTGGCCGATGGAAAGCTGCAGGCCGCCAAGGATGCCGGCGCGACCAGCACTGTCCTCGCCTCGGGCGAAGACACGGCGCAGCGCATCGTCGCGGCCGCCGGTGGCCCGGTCGGCGCGGTGATCGACTTGGTGAATGGCACCCAGACCGCGCGCTTCGCCTTCGATGCGCTGCGCAAGGGCGGCAAGCTCATCCAGGTCGGCCTCTTCGGCGGCGAGATGAACGTGCCGCTGCCGCTGATGCCCATGCGCGCCCTGACCATCCAGGGCAGCTATGTCGGCAGCATCCCAGAGCTGAACGACCTGATCGAGATCGCGAAGCAGGGCCGCATCCCGCCGATCCCCATCGCCAAGGAGCCGATGGAGAAGGCCGATGAGGTGCTGAACCGTCTCAAGGACGGCAAGATCGTCGGCCGCGTGATCCTGACCGCGCAGGCGGCCTGAGCCTCAGCCTTCCTGGGGCGCCCTGGCTCTTGCGGGCCGGGGCCGCCTGACGGGGGCAGGTGTTAGCTTCGCCACGAGCTGCTTGGCGGGCCAAGAGGCCAGTGCCACGGCGGCCGCGATGATCGCGACCCAGACGGCTGGCCTTGGGCCGAAGGTCACGTCCAGATTGGCGAGAAAGACGCGCATCGCGGGGATATTTGTCGCGGTCGCATACCATAGATATTCGATGGCGGCGGTCAGGAGCCCGGTGAGCGGAGCCAGAGCCAATAGGGCCGGCAGCCAGCTTCGCCGTATGGCCGGCAGCAAACGCCATAGTCCGAGCCAGATGAAGAAGCCGCTCCATAGGACGGGCTGCGAAACATCCGCCTTGGACTGAATGAAGTAGTGAAGCAGGCCCAGCGGTATAAGAATGAAGACCAGCCGGTGCAGCCGCTTCCAGCGTGATCCAAGCCGCCTGATCCAGCCGTCCGTGGAGGTTACGCCGAGGACGACGAGGCCCAGCACCACAATAAAGCCGATGGTCAGATAAGTGCGCCGGATGATCTCCAGCGCGACCGTCGCCAGGTTCCATTGCTGGTCGGTTGCGTAAAGACCGAGATGGATCAGCGCATAGGCCACGGCCGCCACGCCGACCATGCGCCGCAGCGGCACGATCCGTGGCGCGTCCAGCAGGTAGCGAAGCGGCGTGATGAGCAGGCTCAGGATGAAGAAGCGCAGCGCCCAGTCGCCTGTCGCGTCGATCACCTCGTCCAGGGGACGGCCGATCAGGTCGCCATGCCACCACCACCAGGCATAGAGCAGTCCCGGCAAGAGAATGAGACTGAAGGCCATGGCCTTCAGCGGCACGGTGCGTCCCTGGCGATCGGTCCAGGGGAGGAGGGTGGCAAGCTGCATTGGAAAGAGTATGGGCCCTTCCACCTCGCCTTACAGCGTCGCTGACGTCAGAATTCGACGTCTACCTCGACATCGAGTTCCGCAATGGCTTCCGGCTCGCGCTTGGCCGCCTCCACCCATTCCTTCATCGGTGCCCAGCTCATGATTTGGCGGGCATAGGCGGCGCTGAGCGGCTCCATCGGCACGGAATAGGTCAGGAAGCGCGTCACCACGGGGGCATACATGGCGTCTGCGATGCTAGCCTGCTCGCCGAAAAGCCAGGGGCCCTTCCAGCGACTCAAACAGCCTGTCCAGATTTCGTTGATCCGCTCGATATCCGCCCGGACGGCCGACCAAATGGGCGCCCGCACCCCCTGGGCCTTCAGGTTCATGGGGAGGGAGCTGCGCAGGGCCGCGAAGCCGGAATGCATTTCGCCCGCGATGGACCGGCAGCGTGCGCGTGCAGTGCGCTCCTCGGGCAGCATCCCGGCCTTGGGAAAGGCCTCATTCAGATACTCGGCGATGGCGATGCTGTCCCATACCTCGACGCCATCATGAACCAGGCAGGGCAAGCGGATGGAGGAGGTGCGGTTGAGCAGCTCGTCCCGCGTCTTCGGGTCGTTCGGATCGGCGGCCTCGACCTCGACCTCGAGTCCGGCCAGCCGGCAGAGCAGCCAGCCCCGCAAAGACCACGAGGAATAGTTACGGCTACTGATTAGCAATCGGCCTTGCGGCATCCTTTTGCCCTTTCGCTCGGCCACGTCCTGCGGCGCGGGCGCTGAAAGCGCCTGTTCAAACGATCGGGAGCATGGCACCCATGTTGCCGGATGCGTCGCTCCGTGCGAGGTCCTACATAGTCTCAGAACGATAACCGAAGCGCGAGGTTGACGGAATGAGGCAGTGCAAGGAATGAATGGAACGATGTTCTATTCCCTTTACCAGGCTCAGTCCGATTTGCTCGCCCCTTGGCGCCAATTGGCCAGGGGTGCCAGCACTGCCTTGAGCCCCTGGGCGGCGATTGCCAGCGGCACGGGAATGGACGCTCTTGCCCAGCCATTGCGCTATGCGAGCGCTGCCTGCGAGCTCTTTGCGCATACGACCACGACACATAAGCGCCCAGATTACGGGATTACCGAGGTCCAGTCAGGGAATGTCATCGTTCCCGTGACGGAGGAGGTGGCCCTTGCCACGCCCTTCGGGTCGCTGCTGCATTTCAGGAAGGACGGCGCCAATCACGGCCCGCCGGTTCTGATCGTCGCGCCGATGTCCGGCCACTTCGCCACGCTCCTGCGCGCGACGGTCCGGACCATGCTGCGCGACCATGACGTTTATATCACCGATTGGGTCAATGCCCGGGACGTCCCGCTTTCGGCCGGTAAGTTCGACCTCGACGATTTTACGGGGACGATTATCTCCTTCCTCCGTCATCTCGGCAAAGGCAGCCACGTCGTTGCCGTTTGCCAGCCGACCCCTTCGGTGATGGCGGCGGTGTCGGTAATGGCCGAGGCTGGGGACAAGGCCGTGCCGAACAGCATGACGCTGATGGCCGGCCCCATCGACACGCGCATCAATCCCACCAAGGTCAATGACTTGGCCAAGGCCCATGACATGGCCTGGTTCGAGAACAACCTCATCGACACCGTCCCCTGGCGCTTCGCCGGAGCGGGGCGGCGGGTCTATCCCGGCGTGACGCAGCTGACCGCCTTCATGTCCATGAATATCGAGCGGCATCTGCAGGCGCATATCCGGCAGTTCCGGAACTTGGTCTCGGCCGACGTCGTGGCGAGCGACGCGCATCGTCGCTTCTACGACGAGTATCTGGCGGTGATGGACCTGCCGGCGGAGTTCTACCTCCAGACCATCCAGACCATCTTCCAGGACCACGCCCTGCCGCTCGGCAAGCTCACCTACCAGGGCCGCAAGGTGAACCCCTCGGCCATCCGGCGCACGGCGCTGCTGACGGTCGAGGGCGAGAAGGACGATATCTGCGCCATCGGCCAGACCATGGCGGCGCTCGATATCTGCGACCGTGTGCCGCTCACCATGAAGAACCATCACCTACAGACCGGCGTCGGCCATTATGGCGTCTTCAGCGGGCGCCGCTGGGACAACGAGGTCTATCCGCGCGTCCGTGAGGTCATCCAGACCAACGCGCTTTGACGCTCAGACGGCGACCCGCCCGAAAATCGCAGTGAGTAGGGCGAAAAGCGCCCCTCCGACGAGGAAGCCGACCAGCGTGCCATTGATGCGGACATATTGAAGATCCCGCCCCACCCGGAGTTCGAGCTTCTCGACGAGGGTGGCAGTATCCCAGTTGCCGACCACGCTGGCGATGAAGTCGGAAAGCCGGGCTTGCGCCGCCGGGAGCAGGGCCAGCAGCGTGCTGTCTACCGTGCCTTCCAGCCGCGCCCGGGCCACAGGGTCCTCGCCCAGCAGTTTTCCAGCATTGGTGAACAGACCCTCGACGAGGGAAACCGCGCGTCCATCGGGCCGCCCTGCATCCTCCGCCAGCGCCTTCTTCATGCGGCCCCAGGCATCGCCGAGCCAGTCGGAGACGGAGGGATGCGCGAGCGCCTGGCGCAGGGCGGCGCTGATGGCCTCGGCGCGCTCCGGATCGTTCTCCAGCTTCTCGATCTCGTTCGCGAGCCAGGTATCGAAAGCCTGCCGCAGCGACGAATCACCCGGCTCCACTTTCTCCAATTCGGCATTGATCGAGCCGAGGATGCGGCGCGCGACGGCCGCACCAGCCAGCCAGCCGACCAGAGCGCCGCCTTCGGCGCGAACGCGGGCGGCAATGGCGGCCTTGAGGTCCTCCTCCTTCGCAGCCATCAGCGCCTTGATCTGGCCGAGGGCGAGGCCGAAGACCTCCTGATGCCGGCCCCCGGCAATCATGGCCCGAAGCACCCGGGCCAAGAGGCGGGCTGCCGCCGGCCCGCTCACCATCCGCGGGAGCAGGCGGGCAAGAAGACGGCGGGCGCGGCCATCCTCGATGCTCATGATCGCCTTGGGCAGCATGCCGGCGATCGCGACCGCCGCCGGCCGGGACGTTTCCGGGTCGGAGAGGAAGCGCTGCAACACGCCGGCTAGATCGAAACGCCCGAGGATGCGCCGTGTCTCCGCCTCGGTGAACACGTTCTGAGCGACGAAACGCCCCAGGCCTCGCCCGAGCCGCTCCTTCTGGCGCGGCAGGATCGCGGTATGGGGGATGGGCAAGCCGAGCGGATGGCGGAAAAGCGCGGTCACCGCGAACCAGTCAGCGATACCGCCAACCAGCCCGGCCTTGGCGCTGGCCTGGAGCAGGTCGGTCCAATAACCGGGCGGCAATTGATAGGCGCCGAGCGTCAGGCCACCCATGCCGACAAGCAGGCCGGTTGCCCATCGGCGATGACGGCGAAGGCTCCTGCGGGCTTCGGCATCCGTGTCGCCTTGGGCCGCTGGGGAGACGGGCGAGGGAAGGGGCGCGTGGCTGTCCTGCATTGGCTGCGAGGGTAGCCCGACAAGCGGCGCTTGCCCAGAACGGCAGGGATGATATGTTATAACGCTATGGTCCCTTTGCCCTCGAACCCCCTGTCCCTTTCCGCCGGCGTGGCATCGCGCCTCGTCTTGGTGGCGGCGGTTCTTGCGGTGCTTTGGGCAGCGGTGGCCTGGGCGATGAGCGCCTGAGAATGAGCGAGCCCTTGATCCGCCTCAGCAACCTGACGCTGACACATGAGCGCCGCCCGGCTGTCCATCATGTCTCGGGCCATTTCGTGCCGGGCAGCCTGACGGCCATCGTCGGCCCCAACGGCGCCGGCAAGACCACCCTGCTCCGGGCCGTCGCCGGGCTACATCCGATCGGCGAGGGCAGGCTCGAGGCACCGCCGGCCGATCGCATCGCGCTCCTGGCCCAGCAATCGACACTCGACAGGAGCTTTCCCATCCCCTGCCTCGATGTGGTCCTGATGGGCCACTGGTCGAGGGTAGGTGCCTTCCGCGCCGTGTCACGCCAGATGCGCCAGCAGGCGCGCGAAGCCCTGGCGGCTGTCGGGCTCGAAGGCTTCGAGGCGAGCCCCATCGGCAGCCTCTCCGCCGGCCAGTTCCAGCGCGTGCTCTTTGCCCGGCTGCTGGTCCAGGATGCCCAAATCATCCTGCTTGACGAGCCTTTCAATGCCGTCGATGCCCGTACAGCCGCCGATCTCCTGCGCCTCATCCGCCAATGGCACGGCGAGGGGCGCACGGTGATCGCGGTGCTGCATGATCTCGAGCTGGTGCGACGTGAATTCCCGCATTGCCTGATGCTCGCGCGGGAAGCCATCGCCTGGGGCGAAACCGAGGCTGTGCTGACCTCGGCCAATCGCCTCCGCGCCCGCATGACGGCCGAGGGCTGGGACGAGATAAGCGCCACATGCGAACTGGCGGCCTGATTTCCAGCCGATGTTGTACGACCTGCTGTTCGATCCCTTTATCGAGTTCGGCTTTCTACGGCGCGCCCTGGTCGGTTGCCTGGCTTTGTCCTTTGCCGCGCCGCCGCTCGGTGTCTTCCTCATGCTGCGGCGGATGAGCCTGACGGCCGACGTGCTGGCGCACGGCATCCTGCCCGGTATTGCGGCGGGCTTCCTCTTCGCAGGGCTTTCCGTCACAGCCATGTCCTTGGGTGGCTTGGTCGCGGGCCTGGCTGTCGCACTGGGCGCGGGCGCGCTGTCACGCGCCACGGGTGGGAGAGAGGACGCTTCCCTCGCGGCCCTCTATCTCGTTTCCCTTGCCCTCGGCGTCACCTTGATCTCCACCCGTGCTGGGTCGGTCGAACTGACCCGGCTGCTTTTCGGCTCTGTCCTTGGGGTGGATGACACGGCGCTTTGGATGATGGCGGGAACGGCGACGCTTACCATGCTGGTTTTGGCCTTCGCATGGCGGCCCCTGGTGCTGGAATGCTTCGACCCAGGCTTTGCCGCTGCCACGGGGGCCAAGGGCGGCATCTGGCATATGGCTTTCCTGGCGCTGGTCGTGCTAGCCGTCCTGGCGGCGTCGCAGGCACTGGGCACGCTCATGGCGGTTGGGTTGATGATGCTGCCGGCGGTCGGGGCCCGGCATTGGTCGCGCCATGTCGGCGGGTTGGTCTATGCCTCGGTGGCCATCGCGTTGATCTCGACGATTAGTGGTCTCCTGGCCTCTTTCCACCTCGACTGGCCGACTGGGCCGGCCATCGTGCTCATGGCCGGATTCTGCTGGGTGGTTTCCGTCGTGCTCGGCCCGGTCGAGGGGCTGGTCAGCCGATATTGGCACCGCCCACATCTTGCGGGCTGACGCCTAGAAGCGAAGCCCGACGACGACCATCACCGCGAACATGAAGAGAATCGGCAGCGCGATGCTGACGATCCGGTAGAGCACCGTGCTCCAGTGGCGTGCGGGCTCCGGATGGTTCGGGTCGCACTTCACGTCGATGGCCACCGCATAGGGCGCGCCATCCTCGCTCGCTGGGCGTCGCCGCCAGCGAGGCATTCCCATCGGAAATGGCTTCACCGCCATCACGGGCCTCACGTTCAGGACGGCCACATTATAGGCGCGGCCGTCGCTCCCGTCAGTGGCCTCTGGCGTTGTTGATCAGGCCCTTCATGCGCCGCACGACCGTCGGCAGCCCCTCGAAGACCGATGCGCTGATCAAAAAATGCCCGATCGAGGCTTCGACCACTTCAGGGATGGCGGCCACCGGCGGGAGTGTTTCGAAGCTCAGCCCATGCCCGGCATGCACTTTTAGCCCGCACCCGGCGGCGGCCTTGGCGCCGGCGACGAGCCGGGCAAGCTGCGCTTCGCGCTGATCCAACGGGCCCTCGGCATAGGTGCCGGTATGCAGCTCGATGGCATGGGCACCGATGGCGGCGGCGGCCTCGATCTGCCGCGCATCGGCCTCGATGAAAATGGAGACCTCGACGCCGGCATCGGCAAGCTTCGCGACGGCGGCCTTCAGGTCCGCTCCGGCCTTCAGCACATCGAGGCCGCCCTCGGTCGTCAGCTCCTGGCGCTTCTCGGGCACGAGGCAGCAGGCGGGCGGCTTCAGCTCGCAGGCGATGGCGACCATCTCATCCGTCGCCGCCATCTCGAAGTTCAGCCGCGTCTCGACCTCACGCGCGATGCGCCGGACGTCTTCATCGCGGATGTGGCGCCGGTCTTCACGCAGATGCACCGTCACGCCATCGGCGCCCGCCTGCATCACCAGCCGTGCCGCATCGACCGGGCTCGGAAAATGGCCGCCACGGGCATTCCGCAGGGTCGCGACGTGATCCACGTTCACGGAGAGGCGCATGGGAGGGAGCAGGGTCATGCCTGGCGATTCCTGGCGAGAGTGGCGGCTTCGCGAATGGCCGCGATCAGCGAGCCTGCATCGGCGATGCCCTTGCCCGCGATGTCAAGGGCGGTGCCGTGGTCCGGGCTGGTGCGAATGATGGAAAGGCCGAGGGTGATATTAACCCCGCCATCCATGTCGAGCGTCTTTACCGGGATGAGGGCCTGGTCATGCGTCATGGCCAGGGCGGCGTCATAGCTCGCGCGGGCTCGGCCGGTGAACATGGTGTCAGCAGGCCAAGGGCCGCTGACGGCAATCCCCATCCCGCGCAGACGCTCGATGGCGGGGATGATGATGTCGCGCTCCTCGCTGCCCATGGTGCCGGCCTCGCCCGCGTGGGGGTTGAGGCCGGACAGGGCGAGCCGCGGCTTCTCGATGCCGAAATCCTCTCGCAGAGCACGGGCTGTGGTGGCGGCCGTCTCGACGATGAGTTCTTCGGTGAGTCGATCGACGGCTTTGCGCAGCGACAGATGGATGGTGACCGGCACGCTACGCAAGGTGGGATAGATGTCCGGGCAGGTCAGCATCATCACCGGCGGCACGCCGCGGCCGGCGAGCTCGCCCAGGAACTCCGTATGGCCCGGATGGGTGAAGCCGGCGGCCGTCAGCACCGACTTCTGAATCGGGTTGGTGATCACACCGCCCGCGCGCCCAGCTTTGCAGAAGCCGACGGCCTCCTCGATCGAGGAGATGACCGCGCCGGCATTCTCCACATTCGGTTTTCCGGGGGTGACGGGGGCGGGAAGGGTCCGATGCAATACCGGCAGGCCATCGCGGAAGGCGCCGGCCGCCTGTTCCGGTGCCTCGATCCGGATCACGGGAACCTGGGTCAGCCGCCGGACGTCGTCGAGCAGGGCGAAAACAGGCCCTTCTTCGCGCAGCGCGCGCCAAGCCTTCTGGGTGATTTCCGCGCCAATGCCCGCGGGCTCGCCCATGGTGACGAGAAGAGGCAGGCTCATCGGGGCAGGGCCCGGATGCGATCGAGGGCTTCGTCGATCATCGCCGGGGTCTGGTAGAGGCCGAAGCCGAAGCGGAGGCGGCTCTCCCGGCGATCGGTGATGATGCGGGCGGTCGCGAGCCTGGCCTGCCAGTCTCCAGCATCCGGCAGGTCGAAGGTCAGGAAATTGCCTCGCGCCGATTCTGCGACCGGCACGACCAGTCTGGAAGCGTCCAGCCCCGTGCCCTCCAGGCCCGAAACGAAGCGTTCGCCCAAAGCCAGGGCATGATCATGGATACGCTCCACGGTGAGCCCCTCCGCATCGAGCCAATTCATCACCGCTTCCAGCCGGTAGAGGCCGGAGGGATCGAATGTCGCTCCCATGAAGCGCCAGCCGTCCTGGGCGTAACCGACCTTCCCATCGCCCGCGGCTAGTGAGCCGAAGGCGGCGTACCAGCCCGTGTCGCGCGGCCGGGGCAGCCAGCCGGGCGGGCAATGGAGGAAGGCGCAGCCTTCACCCGCCATGGCGTATTTATAGCCACCCGCAACATAGAAGGCCCTATGGGCGAGGGGAGAGAAGTCGACCGGGCGGGCCATGAAGGCGTGATAGCCGTCGACGACCATTACGGCGTCACCGGCAGCCTCGGCGAGGCTCTGCAAACCCGTCAGAGCGAAGCCGGACGAGAAGAAGACCTCGCTGACCCAGATCAGATCCTGCCCAAGTCGCGCCGCGTCGATCAGGCGTTCGAGACAGGTCTGGTAAGGCGTCGCCGCGATCCGGGTGACGGAGACCAGGCCTTCCTCTTCCAACCGAGCGATCTGCCGCGCGAAGGAATGGAACTCTGCATCGCTCGTCAGCACCCTGATCGGGCGCCCAAGCGGCATAGCGGAGAGAATCCGGCAGACGAAATCATGGGTATTCGGCGCGAAGACCAGGCTTCTTGGGTCCGGCAAATTGAGCCGCTTGGCTATGTGAGCCTGACAGGCTGCCAGGACCGGGCCCAGCACTTCCTCCCACTTCTCATCCACCAGCCGCGCGGCCGCATTCCATGCCCGCATCTGCCCCTCGCGCGAGACATCCGGCCACGGATGGTGACTATGCGCGCAGAGATGCACGCGCCCAGGCTCCGCCTCGAGGAAGGCGGAGAAGCTGGAGGCAAGATTCGGCAGGAAGCGGTCGCTCGCGGTCATGTGGCGAGCATAGCTTGCTGAAAGGCCGAGGGTAGGGGCAGACGCATTCGGCTTGCGTGCGATCGTCAAGCTGCTACGCTGCTATAGCAGAATAACGTCCACGAACGAGCCGCCTCGATGCGGCGTTGGGAGTAAACCATGCGCCTTACTCGCGCTCGCCTCCTCGGCCTTGCCCTCCTGGGCGGCCTCGTCCCCATGATCTCGACCGCGACGCAGGCCCAGGAAGCCAATTGGCCGACGCGCCCCATTCGCGTGATCGTTCCCTTCGGCGCCGGGGGCACGACCGACCTCGTGGCCCGTCTGGTCGGCCAGGAAGTCAGCAAGGCGCTTGGTCAGCCGCTGGTGATGGAGAACAGGGTAGGCGCCGGCGGCAATATCGGCAGCGATGCCTGCGCCAAAGCGACGCCGGACGGCTACACGCTCTGCATGGGCACGATCAGTAGCCACGCGATTAATGCCAGCGTCTATCCGAAGATCCCCTTCGACAACCTCCGGGATTTCGCGCCGATTGCACTGCTGGGCAGCCAGCCGAACCTGCTCGTCGTCGCCAATAGCGTGCCGGCCAAGACGCTGCCTGAACTGATCGCCTTGATGAAGGCTCAGCCGGGCCAGTTCAATTTCGGCTCCTCGGGCGTGGGCACGTCGACGCACCTGGCCGGCGAACTGCTGCTGCAGATGACCGGCACCCAGGCCGTCCATGTGCCCTATCGCAGCAGCGGCGCGATCATGACCGATGTGTTGAGCGGCATCCTGCCGATGACCTTCGATAACTTCTCCTCGGCGTGGCCGCATGCGCGCGAAGGCCGGATGCGCGCCATCGCCGTGGGCAGCCCCGAGCGCGCTCCGCAGGCGCCGGACGTTCCGACCGTGGCGGAAACGCTGCCGGGCTTCGTCAGCATTTCCTGGCACGGGCTCTTCGCGCCGGCGGCCACGCCGCGTCCGATCGTCGAAAGGCTGAACCGCGAAGTGAGGGCCGCCCTTCAGACGGCCGATATCAAGGCGCGCTACAACGAGCTCGGCATCACCCCGGCCGATTACACGCCTGAAGCCTTCGCCGACTTCGTCGCGGCCGAGACGAAGCGCTGGGGCGATGTCGCTCGCCGCGCCAATATCCGGGCGGAATGAAAAGACTTACTGGTTCCTGAAAATTCATGGATATCCTGCGCCTGTCACCACAGGCGCAGGAGGCTACTCAAATGAAGGGTGTCGAAACCGACTTCTCCCGGAAGATGTCCTACACGGACTATCTCGGCCTCGATACGCTGCTGGCTGCGCAGAAGCCCCTAACCGGGCAGCACGACGAAAATCTCTTCATTATCATCCACCAGGTCCAGGAACTGTGGATGAAGCTGATGAACACGGAAATCGGCCTGGCGCTTTCCTGCCTTCGCGTCGATGACTTGCGCCCCGCTTTCAAGGCCCTGGCCCGCGTCTCACGTATCCAGAGGCAGATGGTGGAAGCCTGGGATGTGCTCTCCACCATGACGCCCGCCGACTATCTTTCCTTTCGCGACTCGCTCGGCAGTTCCTCGGGCTTTCAGTCCTGGCAGTATCGCCTGCTGGAGATCAGGCTCGGCGCCCGCGATTCATTCATGCTCAAGCCTCATCAGCACCGGGCCGATCTGTCGGCCATCCTGAACGAGAGCTTCCATGCCCCGAGCCTGTATGACGAGGCGCTGCGCCTCCTGGCCCGTCGTGGACTGCCCATCCCGGCGCATGTGCTGGAGCGTGACCTTGCCACGCCCTACGAGGCCGACGAAGGCGTGGTCGCGGCCTGGGGCGTCATCTACCGCGAAAGCGCGGCATATTTCGATCTCTACGAGATGGCTGAGGAACTGGTGGATCTCGAGGATTCCTTCCTGCAATGGCGCTTCCGCCATATGACCACGGTCGAGCGGATCATCGGCCAAAGGATGGGGACAGGCGGCTCGGCGGGCGTCGGCTATCTCAAACAGGCGCTTGAGCGTCGCTTCTTTCCCGAACTCTGGACGGTACGGGGCCGTCTCTAATCATCTCTGCAGGCTGGGCAGGCCAGGGTAAGCCATGATACCCGGCGCCCGCTTCTGGAGATCTTAAGTCCATGCAGTCCGGCCATCGGTCGCTCGCCATTATTCTCGGCAGCCTGGCAGCGTTCGCACCACTTGCGATCGACATGTATCTGCCCGGCCTGCCGGCGCTTGCCACCGATCTGGGAGCCGACCCAGCGCGTGGACAGCAGACGGTCGCGAGCTTCTTTCTGGGCATGTGCCTCGGTCAGGCCTTCTACGGCAGCTTCGCCGACCGGCTGGGCAGGCGACCTCCGCTGCTGTTCGGGCTTGTCGTGTTTATCATCGGCTCCATCGGCTGCGCCCTGGCTGGCAACGTCGATGAGTTGATCATCTGGCGTCTGGTCGAAGGGCTTGGCGGCTGTGCGGGCATGGTCATCGGGCGCGCCATCGTACGGGACCGGACGGAAGGCGAGGCGGCCGTCCGGTTGATGTCCATGATGATGCTGGCCATGGGCGTGGCACCCGTTCTGGCGCCGATGCTGGGCAGCGGACTCCTGAGCCTGACGGGCTGGCGGGGCATCTTCTGGCTTCTGGGGGCCTATGGCCTCGTCATGCTCATCGTGGTCATCCGTTGGCTACCTGAGAGCCTGCCGCTGGAACACCGCCGGAAGGACGGCCTGGGTGCAGTTTTCGCTACCTATGGCGGCCTCCTCGTGAACCGGCGCTTTCTGGGCCTTTGCCTTGCCGTGGCTCTGCCCGCAGCCGGTATGTTCGCCTATATCGCGGGTTCCGCCTTCGTGATGATGGAGCATTTCAGTCTGACAGCCGGCGAATATGGCCTCGCCTTCGGCCTGAACGCCGCCGGCCTGATCGCCATGTCGCAGATGAATTCTCGGCTGCTCAGGCGCTTCTCCATGGAAAGGCTGCTCGATTCGGCCCTCGTCATGAGTTTCGCGGCGACAGTTCTGCTCGTGCTGACGGCGGTTTCGGGCGCTGGGCATTTCGTGCTGTTCGCCCTGGGGCTCTTCCTCTTCCTCGCACCGCTCGGCTGCATCATGCCCATGGCCTCCACACTCGCCATGGCGCCCCATGGCCGATCCGCGGGCAGTGCTTCGGCGCTGCTCGGCGTGATGCAATTCGGGGCCGGCGCCGTTAGCGGGGCGGCTGTGGGCCTTCTGCACAACGGCAGCGCGCTTCCAATGGTGGCGGTGATGGCGGTCTGCGCCCTCGGTGGGCTCCTCGCACGGCGCTTGATAGCCGGCCCGGCGATGGCTCAGGTCTGAGATGTAACAAGGGGCGGCTATGCCCGCTTCGCGGTTGCTGCGGCGCGGCAGCCCGCTTATTTAGGCGCCATGACGCGCATTCTTCAGGCCGGATTGGGTGCGGTCGCGCTCGCCGGCGCGACTCTCGCCGTGACGGTTCCGGTGACGGGCATGCTGATGTCCTCGCCGGCTTTCGCCCAGAACCGGGCTGCCCCGCAGCAACAGCAGCGGCCGGCGGCAGGGCCTCAGCGCCTGGGCACGTTCCAGAGCTGGACGGCGGCGACCTATCAGGAAGGCGGCCAGAAAGTCTGTTACGCCTTTGCGCGCGCCAGCAAGAGCGAAGGCGGCGGCAACCGGCAGAACGTCATGCTGATCGTGACGCACCGCCACAACAGCCGTGATCAGATCGCTCTCCGCGCGGGCTATACCTATCCGCGCAACGCCGAGGTGAATGTCACCATCGGCACGAGGGAGCTGGATTTCTACACCAGCGGTACCGACGCCTTTGCCCGCGATGGCGGGCAAGCCGTTGCCGCCTTCAAGGCGGGGCGCGATGTGGAGGCCAAGGGCCCGGCCGCGACCGGCCGTGGTCAGGTGACCGATACTTTCTCGCTGGCTGGCTTCTCGGCTGCCTATGATGCGATCAGTAAGGAATGTCCGCCCGCTCGCGGGCGCTGAGGAAACGAGACGATGAGCGTGACCGATCTTTCCGCCGCCGAGCGCGAGCGGATTCTTGCCAAGGCCGCGCTCTTCGCTCCGCCAGCCGCGACGCTTGCCGATGGGCGCCGGGAACTCGTCGGCCTCTCCCGCGAGGAACTGACCGCCGAAATGGTGGCGATAGGCGAGAAGCCCTTCCGCGCCAAGCAGCTCTGGCACTGGATCTACCACCAGGGCGTTACCGATTTCTCGCTGATGTCGACTATCGCCAAGCCGATGCAGGCGAAGCTGGCCGAGAAGTTCGTCGTTGGCCGCCCTGGCGTGACCACAGAGCAGACCAGCACGGACGGCACGCGCAAGTGGCTGTTCGGCTTCCGTGACGGCCAGCAGGTCGAGACGGTCTATATCCCTGAGGAAGACCGCGGCGCGGTCTGCATCTCGACCCAGGTCGGCTGCACGCTTTCCTGCAAGTTCTGCCATACGGGCACCCAGAAGCTTGTCCGGAACCTTGGCGCGGCCGAGATCGTCGGCCAGTTCATGGCCGCCCGCGACAGCTATGGCGAATGGCCCAGCCCGACTGACGGTGCCGCGCGTCACCTGTCGAATATCGTCGTCATGGGCATGGGCGAGCCGCTCTATAACTATGAGAACGTCGCCAAGGCGATGCGGATCATCATGGACGGGGAGGGGATTGCCCTGTCCCGCCGCCGCATCACGCTTTCCACCTCGGGCGTCGTGCCGATGATGGATCGCTGCGGCGAGGAACTGGGCGTCGGCCTCGCGGTGTCGCTGCATGCGGTCACCAACGATCTTCGCAACGAAATCGTGCCGCTGAACCGCAAATATCCCATCGAGGAACTGCTGGACGCCTGCCGGCGTTATCCGGGCGCTTCGAATGCCCGCCGCATCACTTTCGAATACGTGATGCTTCGGGGGGTGAATGACAGCCCGGCGGAGGCGCGGGAATTGGTCCGGCTGCTCAAGGGTATCCCGGCCAAGGTCAACCTCATCCCGTTCAATCCCTGGCCTGGCAGCCCCTATAAGACCTCGACCAGCGAAGCGGTTCATGCCTTCGCCGAGATCGTCAATGCTGCCGGCTACTCGAGCCCCATCCGCCGTCCGCGCGGCCGCGACATTCTCGCCGCCTGCGGCCAGTTGAAGACGGAGAGCGAACGCGCCAAACGCGGCGCCGAGGCGACAGCCTCTTCGGCCGTCGCCGCCGAGTGACCGCTGGCGCGGTCAAACCTGAGCAGGCGACTGGCTCAGGCGATCCGCTCCGGATGCTCAATGCGTTGATTCTGGGTGGTTTCGCTTCCGGCTGCGGCATGCGCCTGCTGGACCCGCTTCTGCCCATGATCGCGGGCGACCTGAAGGTCGAGGTCGCCTCGCTCTCCATTCTCATCGCCGCCTTCGCCCTGGCCTATGGCACCGGGCAGATCATCACCGGCCCGCTTGGCGACAAGCTGGGCAAGATCCGCGTGCTCACCGTGGCGCTGCTGCTCTACGGGGTGCTGACCATGGGCGGCGCGCTGGTGACGGGGCTGCCTCTCCTGGTGGCGCTGCGGGCCTTCTGCGGCCTCATCGGCGGGGCGATTATTCCCCTGGCAATGGCCTGGATCGGTGATACCGTGCCTTACGCGGAGCGCCAGGCCGTCATCGGCCGGCTTCTGACCGGAATGGTCGGCGCGCAATTGCTCGCCGGGCCAATCGCCGGCGTTCTGGGGGAATTCTTCGGCTGGCGGGCAGCCTTCATCGCCTGTGGCGGAGTCGCGCTGCTTGCCGGTCTTCTGCTTGTGAAAAAGCAGGGCCCGGGCTTGCTTCGGCGCGAGAGCCAAGGCGGAAGCAGCGGCATCGGCATGGCCGCCTGGGGGCGAATGCTGAGCCGCCCGGCCGCCCGCCGCTTGATGCTGGCCGCGGCAATCGACGGTTTCCTCCTCTTCGGCGGTGCCTTTCCCTATCTCGGCTCGTTCCTGATCCAGGAGTTCGGCCTTTCTGCTGCTGGAGCCGGGCTGGTCGTCGCCGTCTTCGGGCTAGGCTCTCTGACCTATACCCGGCTTGCGAAACGGCTGGTTTCCGGGTTTGGCGAGTTGAAGATGGTGCTGTTCGGGGGTGCGACCCTCGCCTTGGGCCTCGCCGCGCTGGCCATCGTGCCGGACTGGCACCTGATCATCCTGATCCAGCTCGTGTTTGGCATGGCCTTTTTCACCTTCCATGGCGTTCTGCAGGCGCGAGCCACCGAGGCCTTGCCGGAAGCCCGTGCCACCTCTGTTGCGGCCTTCGCAATGGCTCTTTTCCTCGGCCAGAGCCTGGGTTCCGTCGTCTTCGGGCAGATCATGGGCTTTGCCGGCTACCGAACGGCCTTCGCCATCGCGGCCGTCGCCATGCTGGCCCTGGCGATCTGGACGCGGGCATCTCTCAGGCGGCCAGCCTAGAAAATTTCTCACGCTTTTCAGCCTTTTCCGGCCTGTACGCTTTGACCGGAAGGCCCAGTTGCGGCAACATCCGTCCTTCCCGCCTGCGGAGCCACGATGGTCGTGCTGCCGCGTCAGGCGGGGTTTCTATTCTTGCCTGGAGCGCGATCACTGTGATCCCCGCCCTTATGCCGACCTACAACCGTGCCGACCTCGCTTTCGAGCGGGGCGAGGGCGCTTGGCTGTACACGGCGGATGGGCGACGATTCCTTGATTTCGGCTCGGGCATTGCCACCACCTCAATCGGCCATGCCCATCCTCACCTGGTGAAGACGATCCAGGAGCAGGCGGCCAAGGTGATGCATGTCTCGAACCTGTATCGGGTGCCTCAGGCCGAGCAGCTCGCTGCCCGCCACGTGGCGGCGTCCTTCGCGGATTCGGTCTTCTTCTGTAATTCCGGCGCCGAAGCCAACGAGGGCATGATCAAGGCCGTCCGCAAGTATCATGCGGAGAACGGCCACCCCGAGAAGTTCCACATGATCTGCTTCGAGGGCGCCTTCCACGGCCGCACCCTCGCGACCCTGTCGGCGACCGGCAACGAGAAGTATCTCGCCGGCTTCGGTCCGCCGGTGCAGGGCTTCGATCATGTGCCTTTCGGGAACATGAATGCCGTTCGCGATGCCATCGGCCCTCAGACCGCCGGCATCATGATCGAGCCGATCCAGGGTGAGGGCGGCGTTCGCCCGGCCGACCTCCGCTTCCTGCGCGAGCTTCGCGCGGTTTGCGACGAGTTCGGGCTGCTGCTCGCCCTCGACGAGGTCCAGACGGGCATGGGCCGCTCCGGCAAGCTCTGGGCCCACGAATGGGCCGGTATCGAGCCGGATGTCATGTCGGCGGCCAAGGGCATCGGCGGCGGTTTCCCGCTCGGCGCGATCCTGGCCAAGGAGCATGTCGCCAAGTACCTGAAGCCGGGTACTCATGGCACGACCTATGGCGGCAATCCGCTGGCCTGCTCGGCCGGCAATGCCGTTCTCGATGTTGTCCTGGCTCCTGGCTTCCTCGACCAGGTGGATCGCGTCGCGCGCCATCTCTGGAAGGGCATGGCGAGCATCGCCGATAAGCACCCGACTGTCGCCAGCGGTGTCCGCGGCGCCGGCATGCTGATCGGACTGCAGCTGACGCCCGAGGTGCTCAATACCGACTTGCAGGCGGCGGCTGCCGCTGAGGGGCTGCTGACCGTCGCTGCCGGGCAGAATGTCCTGCGCGTGGCGCCGCCGCTGATCATTACCGAGGCAGAAGCCGATGCTGCCGTCGAGATGCTGGAGCGCGCCGCCCGTCGTCTGACGCCGGCCCGTGCCAAGGAGGCCGCGAAGTGAGCGCCGCCCTGAAGTCTGCCAACGGGAATGGCGCGCCGCGCCATTTCCTCGAGCTGATGGATATCGACTCCCTCACTCTGCGCCGCATGCTGGACTTTTCCGGACGCGCGAAGCGGGGTGAGCTGACCGATAGCAAGCCGCTCGCCGGCAAGCACATCGCCATGATCTTCGAGAAGCCCAGCACGCGCACGCGTGTCAGCTTCGAGGTCGGGATCAAGCAACTCGGCGGCGATGTCGTCACCTTGGCCGGCAAGGACACGCAGCTCGGTCGGGGCGAGAGTCCGGCCGATACCGCCCGCGTGCTCTCGCGCTATGTGGACGCCATCATTCTCCGCACTGACCGGGTGGAGAAGATGCGCGAACTCGCCGAGCATGCGACCGTGCCGGTCATCAACGGCCTCACCGATGTCTCGCATCCCTGCCAGCTGATGGCGGATGTGATGACCTTCGAGGAGCATCGCGGCCCTATCGCTGGCCAAGTTGTCGCCTGGACGGGCGATGGAAACAACGTGGCGCAGAGCTTCATCCAGGCCGCCGCACGCTTCAACTTCACCCTCCACGTGGCGACGCCGCCGCAACTGGCGCCGAACCCGGAGTTGCTCGCCTGGGCGCGCGGTCAGGGTGCTCAGGTGAAGCTGTTCAGCGATCCTTTCGAAGCTGTCGCCGGTGCGCGCTGCGTCGTGACTGATACCTGGGTGAGCATGAGCGACGACAAGTCCTCAGCTCGCCAGCGCCACAACCTGCTGGCGCCCTTCCAGGTGAACAACAGCCTGCTGAAGGCGGCGGCGCCGGACGCGATCGTCATGCACTGTCTGCCGGCGCATCGCGGCGAGGAAATCACTGACGAGGTGATCGACGGGCCGCAGAGCGTCGTCTTCGACGAGGCGGAAAATCGCCTTCACGCCCAGAAGGGCGTCCTGCTCTGGGCGCTCGGCGCGCTCTGAAAAAGGGGGGCTCCGGCCCCCCTTTTTCTTTCACTGATTGGCTAGATCCGCCAAAGCCTGTGCCAGAACCCGCACGCCCTTCGCCAGTTCCTCCGGCTTCGAATACTCGGCCGGGTTATGGCTGATGCCCTTGAAGCAGGGCACGAAAAGCATGCCCGTCGGGCAGACGGGCACCACGAACTGCGCGTCATGGAAGGCGCCTGAGGGCAGGTCGATCTGCTTCAGGCCCTGCTCGCTCGCTGCCTTCGAGACGGCATTCTGAACGATCGGGTCGAATTCCACCGGCAGCGCATGAAAGCGTTCCGTGACCTTCACATCGCAATTCTTCACTGCCGTCCGAATGGTGTTCTCGATGGCATCGCCATTGAGGATGAGCACTTCCTTGTCCGGATGCCGGAAATCGATGGTGAAGCGCACCTTGTCGGCCACGGAATTCGAGGTGTTGGGATGAACCTCGATACGGCCGACGGTGAAGCGCAGCACGTCGGTCGGGTCGGCCATCAGGTCATTCAGCGCGTTGATCGCACGGATCATGTCCTGGATGGCATCCTTGCGCATCGAGAGCGGCGCGGTGCCGGCATGGGCCGTCTCGCCCGTAAGCTCCACGATGAACCAGCGGCTGCCCTGGATGCCGGTGACTACGCCGATATCGTAGCCTTCAGCCTCAAGGCGGGGGCCCTGCTCGATATGAGCCTCGAGATAGGCATAGGGCTGATAGCCCAGCGGACGGCGCGGGATATCAGCTTCTTCCGCCAGGTGCTCCTTCAGGGCGTCACCGAAGGTGATGCCGTCCGGGTCGGCCACGCCGTCCCAGGTATTGGCAGGCTTGAAACCGGCCCAGGCCATGGAGCCCATGCAGCCGGGTGCGAAGCGGCCACCCTCTTCATTCGTCCAGGCGACGACTTCGATCGGGCGCTTGGTCGCCACACCGGCGTCCCGGATGGCCTGCACGGCCTCGAGGCCGGCGACGACACCCCAGATACCGTCGAAACGGCCCCCATTGGGCTGCGTATCCATATGCGAGCCGGTCAGTACCGGCGCCGCATTGGCATCGGTGCCTTCATGGCGGAAGAAAAGATTGCCGATCTCATCCACAGACACCGACATACCTAGAGCCTGCGCCCATCCGATGATGAGGCGGCGGGCCTGGCGGTCCAGCGGCGTAAGGCAGGCGCGATTGACGCCGACCATCTTCCCCTCGGCATCAGGAATGGCGCCAATGGCGGCCATCTGCATCAGCCGGTCCCAATGCTTGGCCTCATCCACCGCCGCGATCAAATTGGGCGCCACGCCATCGCTCATGCTCGAAGCCTCCTGGGTTCTCTTCCAGTGTTTGCGATGGGCAGGGGGACGAAATCAACCCACTCCCTGCATGTTGGCCGCTGGACACTCACGAGGGCGCTCGCCAAGCTGCGGCTCGATCGTCGTGAGGAAAGCATGGCCGGCCGCGAACCCGCTCTCACTACCCATGTCTTGAACACTGCCGAGGGAATTCCCGGCGTTGGCATCCCCGTGCAGCTATGGCGGCTGGAGCCGGCGCCCGTGCTGATCACCGAAACGGTCACCAATGCGGATGGGCGGACCGATGCTCCGCTGATGCGTGGAGAGGGCTTCGTTGAGGGTGTTTACGAGCTTCGCTTCGCCATCGGCGCCTATTTCTCCGCGCGCGGGGCGGGGCCGGCCGAGCCATTCCTCGATGTGGTGCCGCTGCGGGTCAGCCTGAAGCCGGGCGGGGGGCATTACCACGTCCCGCTGCTCTGCTCTCCCTGGTCCTATTCGACCTATCGCGGCTCCTGAAGCCGCTTCCGGCCCTCGGCAATTATGCGCAGGGCTTCGTCCCACAAGCCTAGCTCGGGCAGTTCGTCATCGCTGAACCACCGGGCCTCCGTCACGTCATCGCCAGCGACAGGCTCGCCTGAGACCCATTCGCCGGCGAAGTCGATGATCGTGTAGTGAAACCTCACGCGACCGTCCTCCTCGGTCGTGATCGCATCCACGACGCCCGCCACGACGAGCGGGCCGACCTCTATCCCGGTTTCCTCGCGGAGCTCGCGACGCGCGGCTTCCTCGGCACCCTCGCCAAGATGCTGCGCGCCACCCGGGATCGACCATTCGCCAGCGCGCGGCGGCTTACCTCGCCGGACCAGCAATACCCGGTCGCCGTCAAAAGCCACGAGCCCAATCCCGACCCAGGGCCTATCGGGAAAGCTGCGGCTCAGCGGCCTGCTCCGGGCGCTGCGGCAGGCGGGGAGGGTGGCGCTGCGTCAGCAGCCGGCGCCGCAGGAGGCTGCTGCTGCTTGATATCCTCAAGCCGCGGCAGGAAGGCCTTTTCCTTCCAGCTGCCCACCTGGAAGGCCCAACCGTTCCAGCGCGCGTTGAGCCTGGCGGCCTCATCGTCACCACTGGCCGTCAGGGTGATCCAGATATTCTCGTCCTCCCGTACGCCTTTGACGGCGACGGCGAGATTGTCGGTCAACTCGAAGCGGCTGCTCCCAATGCTGGCGCCCCCGAGGCGGCTAGCCGCCTTCACCTCGGTGAAGGTTAGGAACTCGAAGGCCCGGCTGATCTCGTCCAGCGCGCTTTCCTGCGTCGCCGCCACCCCATCGGGCGCGGTGAGAATGAGCCGCCCATCCGGATCCCCCGTGCGCCTCAAGCCGAGCGGGGGCTCATCGACGCGCATCACCGAGATGGTCCGGAGCCTCTCCCGCGGCAGATTGGCGATATCCCGGTCGAGCCAGAGAGCGGGGTCGGCATCGATGGCCAACCGGCCTTCGGCCAGCCAGGCTTGGTTCTCGTTCGGGCGACGAACATAGATGGCTTCGGGCACGTTGCCCTGCGTCCGAACCCGGCGCCGGCCGGCAATGAGCCCCGCAATTGTATTGCCTGCGCCATCCAGCACCCGCAGGAGCAGTGCGGTCGAGCCTGCCTTTTCCGGGTCGTCCAGTCCGAGACGGCCGAGCAATTCGGGGTTGGCGGTCCGTGGCTCGGTCAGGCGAAGCTCGGTCAGGCCCACGAGCAATTCCCTCACGCGGTCCTGGCGGACCGGATAATTGTCCTTCTCCGGGAGCACCCAACGGTCGCCGTCCTGGCGCTTGATCTGTAGTCGATGCTCGGCGTTGCGGACCTCGATCGTAACCGCCCCCGACAGTTTCTGCGTCAGCCCAGGGAAGGCGAGGCCGGCACTGTTCGGATCGACATTCTCCGGCGTCCTGGGAGTGAGCACGACGGCCGCGGCGACCGAGGCGACAGCGGCTGTGCCGAGGAGGAGGAGAGCGCGACGCTTCATGGCATTCTCTCCTCAGGCCCGGGCGGCCGCGCGCCGACGGGCGCGCAGCACGGCCAGGATGATCGCGGCAATGGTGAGAAGGGCAGGGACGAGCGCAATATTCAGGACGCGCAACGTGGTCTCCAGCTTCTCGATATCCCGCCGCAGTTCGAGCTGCACTAGCCGTAGCTGCTGGCGCGTCCGCAGGATTTCCTCGCGCGCACGATCGATCTCAGCCCTCTGCTCCGGCGTGATGATCGTCTGGTTTGTGTTCCGGTCACCACCGGAAGACTGGCCCTGGCGCAGCTCGCGAAGGCGTCGCTGGGTGGCTTCGAGCCTATCCTGCAACTCCCGCTCGCGCTGGCGATACTGGGCTTCGGCCTCGCGCTGCATGTCATCGACCATGGTGAAGGGCCGGAGGCTTTCGCCGCGCGAACGAAGGCTGATGAGGTTGTCGCCGCCCGCCAGCGTGTCGAGCAGATTGGCGACGAGCACGCCATTGTCGCTGAAGGGGCTCGGCACCTGCTGGCCGAAGAAGTCCTGGATATTGACCCAGAACCGGTCCTCCAGCAGGTCGGCGTCATTGCCGACCACGAGATTGGCGGGGCCGGCCGTATGCTTGAGCGGGGCCGGCATATTCGGCTCCCGCTCCATGCCCTGCGGTAGCGCGGGCGGGCCATCGGGGAAGGCGGAGTTCAGTACGCCACGCACACGGGCGAGCAGCACATGCCGCTCACCATCGGGCTTGAACTCTGCCAGTAGCCGCGAGGGGTTCGGGTCTTGTCGAACCTTCACCGCATCGACCACCTGGCTCCGGTCGGAGGAAGTGAGCAGCGGCGTGAACTCGATCGCAGCGCCTTGCCGCTTGCGCACCTCGCCAGCGGAGGCGACGGTGACTTGCTGCAGCTCGGCCGTGGCCACGTCCTGCTGATTCAGGCTGTCGCCCTGGAGGTTGAACCAGGCCAGATAATCGACCGCCTGCAGCCGATCGTTCGGATTGGCGCGCACGCGCCAGGCACCGCGGAGATCCAGTACCACCTTGTCCGACGGCGCCTCGATGCCCCAGGCATTGAAGAGCTTGTCGAGGTTCGAGCTTGTATTGCTCGGCGGCTGGCCGGTCGGGCCCGGGCGCGACGCCTGGCTCTCGCTGTGCGGATCGGTCAATGCCATGAGCTGGCCGCCGCGCATCACGAACTGATCGATGGCGTAGAGCGTCGTCTCGGGCAGGTTCTGCGCATGCGCGACGAACAGCACCTTCACGTCATCGGGGATGACCTGGGTATCAGGCCCCATATCCCGGATCGAGAAGAACTGCCGCAACTGCTGCATGACGGCGAAGGGCTGACCGCCACCGGGAATGCGCATCATCATCGCGCGCGGATCGCCCGAAAGCGGCAGCGAGGAGATGACGCCGACAACAGGCCGGGTCGGGTTGGTCAGCTCATAGATCAGCCGGGTAAGATCGTATTCGAGGAAGCGCTCGCGATCCGGTTGGAGGAAGGGAATGGTCCGCTCGTCATCCAGCAGGTTCGAGGCCGAGATGCCGAAATAGACCTGCTCGCCCGATTGATCGACCGGCACGGCCTGGATGCCCTGCGCCATCGCCCGATCCTCGATCTCAGAGAAGGGCTCCGGGTCATAGTATTCGAGCTTGATCTTGCCGTTCGACAGCGCCGCATATTCCTGCAGCATCTCCCGCACGCGGTCAGCATAGGCACCGTAGACCGGGATCACCGAGCCCAGCTTGCGAGAATAGAAGAGCCGAATGGTGATCGTGTCGGGCAGCTTGGCCAGAACCTGTTTGGTTCCATCCGCCAGCGTGTAGAGCTTCTGCTCGGTCAGATCGAGCCGGGCGCGGGAGAGCAGGCGGTCGGCGAGCATATTGATGCCAATGGCCAGCACGGCGGCAGCCAGAAGCCCAAGGGCGGAATAGAGGCCGCGGCGCGAGGCGCTGCGCGGAGCGTCGGACGGGGTCATGGTGTCAGGCATCAATCCGCCTTCCGATGATCGACGGCGACCGCATTGGCGAAGAGCCAGAAGCCGATGAAGGAGACGAAGAAGATCAGGTCCGGCAGGCCGATGACGCCGCGGGTGAAGCCGTTCAGTCGGTCGGTGAGCGAGACGGAGCGGGCGATGTCGGCGAGCGTCGGGATGTTCTTCGAGAGGAATTCCGTCACCACGGGGCTGCCCGCCGCCGTGAAGAGGAAGCAGACGGCGACCGCGAGAACGAAGGCGATCACTTGGTTCTTGGTGACGGCCGAGAGCGCCGCGCCGATCGCCAGATAGGCGCCGGCAGTCAGGAAGCAGCCTAGATAGCCCGCCGCGATGGTGCCGTTATCCGGATTGCCCAGCACGTTCACGGTGATGACCATCGGGAAGGTCAGCAGCAGCGCGATGGCGCAGAAGACCCAGGCCGCCAGGAACTTGCCCAGCACCGCCTGCCATTGCGCAATGGGCAGGGTCAGCAGCAACTCGATCGTGCCCAGGCGCCGCTCCTCCGCCCAGAGCCGCATCGTGATGGCCGGGACGAGCAGCAGGAAGAGCCAGGGGATGAAGGAGAAGAAGGGCGCAAGATCAGCCGCTCCCCGGGCGAAGAAATTGCCCAGGGTGAAGGTGAGCGCCCCCGAGAGCACGAGGAAGATGACGATGAAGACGAAGGCGACGGGCGTCGCGAAATAGCCAGCCAGCTCACGCCGGGCGACGGCGAACATCGGCCCCATCAGACGGTCTCCGATTTCAGGGTCAGGCTCCGGAAGACGGCGTCGAGGCTCGGGCCGCGTCGGAGCAGATCGGCCGGCGTCGCATCGGCCACGATCCTGCCGCGTGCGATGATGATGGCGCGCGAGCAGACGGCCGAAACTTCCTCGAGGATATGGGTCGAGATGATGATGGCCTTCTCGCTCGCCATGCGGGCAATGAGGTTGCGCACCTCATGCTTCTGGTTCGGGTCGAGCCCGTCCGTCGGCTCGTCTAGTACCAGCACCGCCGGATCGTGCAGAAGCGCCTGGGCGAGGCCCACACGGCGCTTGAAGCCCTTCGACAGTGTCTCGATAGGCTGCAGGCGAACGCCTTCGAGTTGCGTTTGCGCCATGGCATTAGCGATACGGTCGTTGGCTTCGCTGCCGCCATAGCCGCGCACGCGAGCGCAGAAGGCGAGGAAGCCGGTGACGGTCATTTCGGGATAGGTCGGCGCGCCTTCCGGCAGGAATCCGAGGTTCTTCTTGGCCGAGACGGGATTCTCGACCACATCCTCGCCGCAGATACGGGCCGTTCCGGCGCTCGGCGTCACGAAACCCGCCAGCATCTTCATCGTGGTCGACTTGCCGGCGCCATTGGGGCCGAGAAAGCCCAGAACCTGCCCCCGGGGCACGGAAAACGATATGTCGTCGACGGCGGTGAAAGCGCCGAAGCGCTTGGTCAGGCGATCGATCTCGATCAGCGCGGACAAGGGCTTCTCCTTGGTATGGCCGGGGGGAATGACCGGGGGCGTGGGTGCGAAAACGATTGTTCTGGCTGGTTTAAGCCCGCTCGGAACCAATGCAAGCCCCCCAACCGCTACGGTTCGTGACAGGGTTTTACTTACCCAGCCTCGAGCGTGCCCATGGCGACTTCCTTGTCGAAAAGCCGGAGCAGCAGGCGGGCGGCTTCTCCCCTTGGGCTAGTCAGTTCCGGATCACGATCAAGGAGGATATTCGCGTCCTGGTTCGCCATGCGAAGCAGGCCTTCATGCAGGGATGGATCAGCGATCTTGAAGCCGGGCGCGCCGGATTGGCGGGTGCCGAGAAAGTCACCGGCACCCCGCAGACGGAAGTCCGCATCGGCGATCACGAAGCCGTCTTCGGTGTCTCGAAGTACCTGTAGCCGCTCGCGTGAATTCTCCGTCAGGTTCTCGTCATAGAGAAGCATGCAGAAGCTCGCTGCCGAGCCGCGGCCTACGCGGCCGCGCAACTGGTGTAGCTGTGCGAGGCCGAAGCGCTCCGCGTGCTCGATGATCATCACGGTGGCCTCGGGCACGTCGACCCCCACCTCGATGACCGTCGTTGCCACGAGGATCTGCGTCTGCCCGGCTTTGAAACTGGCCAGCGCCTCCTGCCGCGTTTCGACGGGCATCTTGCCGTGCGCAAGGCCGACTGCCTGGCCAAAATGCTCCTTCAGCGTCAGATAGCGCGTCTCGGCCGCCGCGATATCGCTCTCCTCGCTTTCGGCGACATGCGGGCAGACCCAATAGATACGCGCCCCTTCGGCGAGCTTCCGGGCGATCCCGGCGAAAACGGCATCGAGCTTCGACAGGCCGTGGAGTGTGGTGACGATGGGCAGTCGGCCGGCGGGCTTCCCCGTCAGGCGGCTGACCGCCATCTCGCCCCATTGCGTCAGCAACAGCGTGCGCGGAATGGGGGTGGCGGTCATCACAAGCATATCGACCGCTTCGCCCTTACCGGCCAGCATGAGCCGCTGGGCGACGCCGAAGCGGTGCTGCTCGTCCACGACGGCGAGGCCCAGATCACGGAATTCCACCGCCTCCTGGAAGAGGGCGTGGGTGCCGACGACGATAGGGATTTCGCCATTGGCCAGCCCGCGCAGCACCTTTTTCCTTGCCGCGCCCTTCACGCTGCCGGCCAGCAGCGCGACCGGCATGCCCATGGGCGCGGCGAGCCGCGTCAAAGTGGCGAGGTGCTGACGGGCCAGGATCTCCGTAGGCGCCATGATGGCGGCCTGGGTCCCGGCTTCCACGGCCCGGAGCATGGCGAGCGCGGCCACGAGCGTCTTGCCAGCGCCGACATCGCCTTGAAGCAGCCGCAGCATGCGGCGCGGCGCGGCCATATCGGCCTCGATCTCCGCCACGGCCTGGCGTTGCGACGGCGTCGGCTCATGCCCGAAGACGGCGAGCGCCTTGGCCTGCAAGACGCCATTGCCGACCAGCGCCCGACCGGGCCGCTCCCGAACCCGCCGCCGGACCAGGCCAAGCGCAAGCTGCCCCGCCAGGAATTCGTCATAAGCCAAACGTTCGCGCATGCCGGCGGGAGGTGGCGCGAGGGGTTGTTGCACCGCCTTGAGGGCATCGACGAAGCTAGCCCAGCCCTCGCGCCGCACGAGCGCCGCATCCGCCCATTCCGGCATCGGGGGCAGGGCAGGGATGGCACCGGCCAAGGCGCGGGCCATCTGAATATTCATCAGTCCATCGGTGAGCGGCCAGACCGGCTCAAGCGCGGGAGGCTGGCTGGGCGAGATGAGGGGGTTGATCATCGAGAAGCTGTCGAAGCTCTCGTTGCGAACCAGCCCGGCGAACCAGCGGAAGCGGCCTGGCGGCGCGCGCTCCTCCATCCAGTTCAATCTTGCGTTCATCATGCGGACCACCAGGCGGCGGTCGCCCGCCATGGCCTTGATCTCGACATAGGGGCGTCCGGCCCGGCTCCGCTGGCTTCGGAGCGACTCGATCTCCGCTTCCAGGATCACTTCCGCGTCGACGGGTGCTTCCGCGAGGTCCGCGATGGTCTTGCGGAGCACATATCGCTCAGGCAGATGCAGAAGAAGGTCGAGCAGACGCGTGCCGCCCACCGCCCTTTCCAGGCGTTTGGCCAATGTAGGCCCCACGCCTCGAATGCCCTGCAAGGGGGCCATGAGGGGGGCGAGAAGCTCGTCTGTCACGGCTTGGGCTGACACGATTCCCATCGCCCTCTATATGCCAGCGATCAGCGAGGCCGACATGTCCGATACAGAATCGCTTTCTCCCCGCCGTCGTCGCCTGATCTTCCGGGCGGAGCACCGTGGCACCAAGGAAACCGACCTGCTTGTCGGGGGTTTCGTTACACGTAACATTCAGAGCTTCTCGGAAGCCGAACTGGATGAAATCGAGAGCGTCCTGGATTTCCTCGATGTCGATCTGGCCGATTGGCTCTCGGGCCGCCGCCCTGTGCCGCCGGAAGCCGATAGCCCCATGCTGCGCCGCCTCATCGCCGAGAGCAACGAAACCGGTGCCGGCATGACGCCCGCGATGCGTTCGGGGCTCGGCCACCGATGAGCACCGTGCTGGCATCGGCGGGCGTGACCGTCTACGGCGCGCCCGAAGGGTATGATGCCCTTCTCTTGGCCCGCCGCCGCGCCGAGACCAGCACTCCGGTTCTCCATGTTTGCCGCGATGACGCCCGTATGGCCCGGATGGCCGAGGCGCTTGGCTTCTTCGCGCCCGAGGTGGAGATCCTGCGCTTTCCCGCATGGGACTGCCTCCCATACGATCGGGTCTCGCCCAATCCCGAGCTCATAGCTGAGCGCGTCGCGACGCTGACGCGCCTGACGGAGCGGGGCGGCAAGCCGCGTGTCCTGCTGACGACCGTCAATGCCCTGGTCCAGCGCGTTCCACCGCGCAGCGCCTTTGAGGGCACGACGCGGGTGCTGAAGAAGGGTGGGCGGATCGCGCCCGAGGAACTGGCGAGCTTCCTCGAAGCCAATGGCTATAATCGCACCGCGACGGTCATGGAGCCGGGCGAATACGCCATCCGCGGCGGCATCGTGGACCTCTACCCGGCCGGCGAGCCCGATCCCGTACGCCTGGACCTCTTCGGCGATGAGATCGAAAGCCTGCGTCGGATGGACACAGGCACCCAGCGCAGCGGCAAGGCGCTCGATGAGCTCTGGCTGCGGCCTGTCGGCGAGGTCTTCCTCGACAAGGACTCCATCAGCCGGTTCCGGACCGGATACCGAGAGCTTTTCGGCCCCGGCGCCTCTGAAGACCCGCTTTACCTCTCCATTTCCGACGGCCGTCGCCATCCGGGGATGGAGCATTGGGCCGCGCTCTTCCATGACGGCATGGAGACGCTGATCGACTATATGCCCGGCGCCTCGGTCAGCATGGACCACCAGGCCGAGGATGCGCTCACCGCCCGGCTCGAAATGGTCGAAGACCATTACCAGGCTCGGCGAGCCCCAGTTCGCGAAGGGGAGGTGCCCTACCGCCCCGTGCCTCCGGCTCGGCTCTATCTGACGCAGAGCGACTGGAATGCGATGCTCGCCGGCGGGCCGCTTCTGAAGTTCTCGCCTTTCTCGAAGCCCGATGGTGCCGAAGGCATCGAGGCCGGTGGCCGCCCGGGCCGTTTGTTCACAGATGTCCGCGCGGAAGGGAAGAACGTCTTCGCCGCCTATGCGGAACAGGCGACCTCCCTCGCCAAGCGGGGCCAGCGCCCCGTGCTCGCAGCCTGGACGCGCGGCTCGCGAGACCGTCTCGGCAATCTGCTGAAGGAAAACGGCGTCACGGCCCAGCCGGTGAACGACTGGTGGGCTGCCGACAAGCTCCCGCCCGGCGTCGTCGCGCTGGCCGTCATGGGCGTCGAGCGTGGCTTCGTCGGTCCCAATATCTCGGTGACGGGAGAGCAGGATCTTCTCGGCGAGCGCATCGCCCGGCCCGCCCGCCGGAAGAAGCGCGCCGACCAGTTTATCGCCGATGCCACGGAGATCGCCGAAGGCGACCTCGTGGTGCATCAGGATCACGGCATCGGCCGCTATGACGGGCTCGCGGCCATCGAGGTCAATGGCGCGCCGCATGACTGCCTTCGCCTGATCTACGACGGCGGGGACAAGCTTTTTCTTCCCGTCGAGAATATCGAACTCCTGTCGCGCTTCGGTTCCGATGCGGCGGGTGTGCAGCTCGACAAGCTGGGCGGTACCTCCTGGCAGACGCGCAAGGCCAAGGCCAAGCAGCGCATTCAGGATATGGCCGGCCAACTGATCCGGGTCGCCGCCGAGCGCCAAGTGAAAGACGGCATGCTCGCCACGCCGCCGGAAGGTGCGTGGGACGAGTTCTGCGCGCGTTTCCCCTTCGCCGAAACCGAAGACCAGCTTCGGGCCATCAGCGACATTCTCGAGGATCTGGCGGCCGGCCGCCCGATGGATCGCCTGGTCTGCGGCGATGTGGGCTTTGGCAAGACCGAGGTGGCTCTGCGCGCGGCCTTCGTCGTGGCCATGACGGGCGTTCAGGTGGCCGTCGTGGTGCCGACCACGCTCCTGGCCCGCCAGCACTACCGCACCTTCTCGAAGCGCTTCGAAGGCCTGCCCATCAAGGTTGCCCAGCTTTCGCGCCTTGTCACGGCCAAGGAAGCTGCCCAGGTCAAGGCAGGGCTGGCCGACGGCTCGATCAACATCATCGTCGGCACCCATGCGCTGCTCGCCAAGGGGATCACGTTCAATGACCTGGGCCTCGTCATCGTGGACGAGGAGCAGCATTTCGGCGTGGCACATAAGGAGAGGCTCAAGTCCCTCAAGGCCGACGTGCATGTGCTGACGCTGACCGCGACGCCCATTCCCCGCACCCTGCAACTCGCGCTTTCCGGAGTGCGCGAGATGTCGGTGATTGCGACGCCGCCTGTCGACCGGCTTGCCGTCCGCACCTTCATCATGCCCTTCGATAGTGTGGTGATCCGTGAGGCGATTCAGCGCGAGCGTTTCCGTGGCGGGCAGATCTTCTGCGTCGTGCCGCGGATTGAGGATCTCGCGCGCATGTCCGAAAGGCTTACCGAGATCGTGCCCGAGGCCCGGGTGATCCAGGCCCATGGCCGCCTGACGCCGACCGAACTCGAGCGTGTCATGACCGAGTTCGGCGATGGCAAGCACGACATCCTGCTCGCCACGAATATCGTCGAAAGCGGGCTCGACATGCCTGCTGTGAACACGCTGATCATCCACCGTGCGGATATGTTCGGCCTCGCTCAGCTCTACCAGCTGCGCGGGCGCGTGGGCCGTGGCAAGCAGCGCGGCTATGCCTATCTGACCTGGCCGCAGCTGCATCGCCTCTCCGGCGCCGCCGAGAAGCGGCTGGCGGTGATGCAGACGCTCGACAATCTCGGCGCCGGCTTCACGCTCGCGAGCCATGACCTCGATATCCGGGGCGCGGGCAATCTGCTGGGCGACGAGCAGAGCGGCCATATCCGCGAGGTGGGCATCGAGCTCTATCAGCAGATGCTCGAGGACGCCGTGGCCGACCTCAAAGCGGGGGCTGGCAAACGTGAAGAGAGCGACCGGGATTGGACGCCGCAGATCAACCTCGGCCTGCCGGTTCTCATTCCCGAAACCTATGTGCGGGACCTGCCTGTCCGTCTTGGCCTCTATCGCCGCATCGGCGCGCTGAGCGATACGGGCGAGATCGATGCCATGGCGGCCGAGCTGACCGACCGCTTCGGGCCTCTGCCGGGAGAAGTGGAAAACCTGCTCCACGTCGTGGCCATCAAGGCCATGTGCCGCATCGCCGGTGTTGAGAAGCTCGATGCCGGGCCCAAGGGCATCGTCGTGGCCTTCCATCGAGGTATTTTCTCCAACCCCGCGGGGCTGGTGCAGTGGATCGCCAACCAGAAGGGCGCTGTCCGCGTCCGGCCGGATCAGAAGCTGGCTCTTTCGCGAGAACTCGAATACGCCGCGCGGTTTCGGGCAGCGAAGGAATTGATGCTGGCGCTCGTGAAGATCGTCCGGCAAGGGCAGACGGGCGCTAAAGCCAAGGCATAAAAAATGCCGCCAATGCCGGCGTCTGAGTAGGGCCGGCCAGAAGGCCGGCCCGCCGAGGTCAGATCTTGGCCTTCGCCGCCGCCGACTGCGGCGTCTCGAAAGTATCCGCGGCGAAGATGTCGCGGTCCTTGGTCTCAGGCACCATGAAGGCGCCGATGACCACGGTCGCCAGGGCAATCACCACTGGATACCAGAGCCCGAAGTAGACATCGCCCGTCTGGGCGATCATGGCGAACGACGTCGCCGGCAGAAGGCCACCGAACCAGCCATTGCCGATGTGATAGGGCAGTGACATCGAGGTATAGCGGATGCGTGTGGGGAAGAGTTCCACTAGCGCGGCCGCGATCGGCCCGTAAACCATGGTCACGTAGATCACCATGATCGTCAGCACCAGGATCAGCATGGCGGGCTGTTCCCGGAAGAAGTCAAAGGGATGGGCCATCTTCACGACGGTCGGGTTCGAGGCCGCTGGATAGCCGGCCGCCGTCACCGCCGCGCCAAGATCTGCCACGAAGGTCGGGCTGCTGGCCGCCAGCGGCTGGCGGTCGGCCACCTTCACCATGGTCGGGCTGCCGGCCGGCATGGGCTCGACCCGGTAATTCACCGACAGACGCGCGAGGTTCGCCTTGGCGATGTCGCAAGGCTGCGTGAACTTGGACGTGCCCGTCGGGTTGAACTGGAAGGAGCAGGTGGCCGGATCGGCCTGCACCACCACGCTGATGCGCTCATGGGCCGCGGTCAGGGCGGGATTGGCTTCCGCGCTCAGCAGTTTGAAGAGCGGGAAGTAGGTCAGCGCCGCCAGCAGGCAGCCGCCGAGGATGATCGGCTTGCGGCCGATCTTATCCGACAGCCAGCCGAAGAGGACGAAGCCGCCCGTACCCAGCAGCAGCGCCCAGGCGATGAGGATATTCGAGGTGAACCCATCGACCTTCAGCACCGAGCCGAGGAAGAAGAGCGTGTAGAACTGGCCGGTGTACCAGACCACCGCCTGGCCGGCGACGAGGCCGAGCAGCGCGAAAAGCGCGATCTTGGCATTGCGCCACTGGCCGAAGGCCTCGCTGATCGGTGCCTTGGAGCCGGTGCCTTCGGACTTCATCTTCTGGAAGGCCGGGCTCTCGTTCATCTGCAGGCGGATCCAGACGGAAATGCCGAGCAGAACGATCGAAACGAGGAAGGGAATGCGCCAGCCCCAGTCGAGGAAGGCCGCTTCGCCCAGCGTCGAGCGAACCCCGAGGATCACGATGAGCGACAGGAATAGACCAGCCGTCGCCGTTACCTGAATGAAGCTCGTGTAGAAGCCACGTCGGCCGTTCGGCGCGTGCTCGGCCACATAGGTCGCGGCGCCGCCATACTCGCCGCCCAGGGCCAGGCCCTGCAGACAGCGCAGGATGATGAGGATCACCGGCGCGACGAGGCCGATGCTGTCGGAAGTGGGCAGAATACCGACGATGAAGGTCGATGCGCCCATGATGAGGATGGTGACGAGGAAGGTGTATTTCCGGCCGACGAGATCACCGAGGCGGCCAAAGACCAGCGCGCCGAACGGCCGCACGAGGAAGCCTGCGGCGAAGGCCAGCAAGGCGAAGATGTTACGCGTCGTCTCGTCGAACTGGCTGAAGAACTTGGCACCGATAATGACCGCCAGCGAGCCGTACAGATAGAAGTCGTACCATTCGAACACCGTCCCCAACGAGGAGGCGAGAATGACCTTTCTTTCTTCTTTCGACATCGGGCGGTGCTTCCCGCCTTTGGCGGCGGGTTGACCATATTGGGATGATGATACGGACATTCCCTATTCCCCCTAAGCGGATGGACCGCATTTTGATGGGGCGCCGTGAGCGATTCGCTCATTCTTGCGCCCTCCCGCATACATTCCGACGTTCCATTGCTTCGACGCCAGATGAAAATGATATGTGAACGAACCTTCCGGCCGATAGACGCCTGCGCGCTACGGTGCGCCTCCTGAACCGGCGGAATTTGAGGCATTTCGCGATTGCGAAATAAGCAAGGTTCATATTGAGATAATTATTGTTTCAACTTCAATCACTCTATTGGCGATTGGCCGTGCGTCTGGCTGTCCGCTCAGGGTATTTCTATTATTATCAGCTATTTGGGGGAAATTTTTACGACGACCTTACTTTTGAAGAGCAACAGGCCCTTAGTGTTGGTAGGATCGACATCGAATCATATTGCGATATGCATCCATTTTAATCAGCTCAAGGCGCCCCAATATGGTTGACGCCTGACCTACGACATGGCGGCATGGGCCGTAACGCCGTAATGTGATGTGATGCATAGCGCTTCGAAGCCCGACGAAGGCCTGGATGAGCCTCGGAATTACCTGTTGGAGGACTCGGTAGGGCACCTGCTCCGACGGGCGCACCAGCGGCACAGCGCGCTTTTCGCAAGCCTGGCGTCTTCCGATGGCCTTACACCGACCCAGTTCGCCGTCATGGTGCGTCTCGATGAAGAGGGCCAGACCGCGCAGAATCGGCTGGGGCGTCTGGTGGCATTGGATACCGCGACTATTCAGGGCGTGATGCAGCGCCTCATCGCGCGCGGCCTTGCTCAGTCCGGCCGCGATCCGATGGATCGCCGAGCTGTCATTCTCTCGCTGACCGATGCCGGCCGCTCAGTTCTGCAAGACGCGATCAAGCACGGCCGCCAGGCGAATGAGGACCTGCTGGCTCCGCTGACCGACCGTGAAAGGGCTCAACTCGTCTCGCTGCTCAAGAGGGTCATCGGCTGACACCGCCCAAGCCGCGGCCTATTTCTCGACGAAGGCCTTTTCGACCACGAAGCTGCCGGGGCGGTTCATCGAGCCCTCGGTGAAACCGCGCTCTTCCAGCATCCCCTTTGTCTCGGCGAGCATCTCCGGACTGCCGCAAAGCATCACGCGATCATGCTCCGGGGTGAAGACCGGGAGGCCGAGGTCAGAGAAGACCTTGCCCGAACGGATGAGATCCGTAATGCGGCCAGGATTCTTGAACGGCTGACGCGTCACCGATGGATAGTAGCGAAGCTTGCCGCCCACCAACTCGCCCAGGAACTCATGGTTCGGCAGGCCTTCAGAGATGAAGTCTTGATAGGCGAGTTCATTGACGTCGCGCACCGTATGAGTGACGACCACGTTCTCGAAGCGCTCGTAAACCTCAGGCTCCTTGATCAGCGACATGAAGGGCGCAAGGCCCGTGCCGGTCGAGAGCAGCCAGAGCGTCTTGCCGGGCAGAAGGTTGGGCAGAATGAGCGTGCCAGTCGGCTTGCGGCCGATAAGCACCTTTTCGCCGACTTGGATATGCTGCAGGCGGGAGGTGAGGGGGCCGTTGGGCACCTTGATCGAGAGGAATTCCAGTTCCTCATCCCACGGCGCGCTCGCGAGGGAATAAGCGCGGAGCAGGGGCTTCCCATCCACCATCAGGCCGATCATCGCGAACTGGCCCGCCAGGAAGCGGAAGCCCGGGTCACGGGTACAGCGGAAGGTGAAGAGCCGGTCCGTCCAGTGATGGACGTGCGTGACCGTCTCGGACAGGAAGGCTGCGTTGGGGGCGGGTGCGTTCATTAGTGTAATAACTAACTCAGTTGCGATCAGGCTCGCAAGAACCACGTGAGGGGCTCTTGCGGCAAGGCAGAATCCCTCGCAGCCTCATGCCATGACCAGCGCCTTCAGCATCGGCCCCGCCGTCGATACAATGCCTCGCCCCCTGCCGCATCGCACGGCGCATCGTGGGCAATACGTGACCCTGGAGCCGCTCGGCGCCCGCCATGCGAGCGAGCTGTGGGATGCGGCCCAGGCCGTGGGCGCGAGCGAGGCCGACGCTGGATGGACCTATATGGGCTACGGCCCCTTTCCGACCCAGGAGGCGCTTCGGACCTTCTGCGCCGATTTCGGCACGCAGCATGATCCGGTTGCTTTCGCCATCAGGCCCCATAGCACCGGGCAGGCCTCCGGCTGGCTCACCTTGATGGAGATCCAGCCCAAGAACGCCGCGATCGAACTCGGCAATATCTGGTTCTCACCGAGACTGCAGCGGACCAAGGCGGCGACGGAGGCCATGTTCATCCTGATGCGTCACGCGATGGACGATCTGGGCTACCGGCGCCTCGTGTGGAAATGCAATGCGCTGAACGAGCCCTCGCGGCGAGCGGCTGCCCGTCTCGGTTTCACCTATGAAGGGACGCTGCGCGCCCATTTGACGGTCAAGGGCCACCGCCGCGACACGGCGTTCTTCTCCATTCTTGACGATGAGTGGCCAGAAAGGCGCGACGCCATCCTTGCCTGGCTCGACCCTTCCAATTTCGATGCGACGGGCACGGCCCGCACAAGCCTGAAGGCGGCCGGGTAGCGATGCCGGCCGGTGCGAAAAGGACGGCGCCTTCCGCGGGGCGCAATCGAGGACCGATCTTGGATGTCATGCGCCCGTGGCTTCCTGAGCGCGGTCTGGTGCTCGAGATCGCCAGCGGCTCCGGGGAGCACGCGGTCTTCTTCGCCGAAGCCTTGCCAGGGCTGGTGTTCCAACCCACCGACCCCGAACCAGCGGCCATCGCCAGCATTGGTGCCTGGGCGGCAGAAACGGGCTTGCCGAACATTTGCCCGCCGCTGGCGCTGGATGTGACCCAGGCGGAGTGGCCGGTTGCCGAAGCGGATGCGGTGATCTGCATCAACATGATCCATATCGCACCATGGGACGCAACGCTTGGGTTGCTCGATGGCGCCTCCCGGCTTCTCTCTTCAGGCCGGTCCCTGTGCCTGTACGGGCCCTATCGGCAGGCGGGGGTTTCCTTCGCGCCGAGCAATCAGGCCTTCGACGAGGATCTACGCCGCCGCAACCCTGCCTGGGGCATCCGACAACTGGAGACGGTCGCGCATGAGGCCGAGCTGCGCGGCTTCCGCCTGGAAGCCGTCCAGCCCATGCCCGCCAACAACCTCTGTGTTCGCTTCGTCCGAGACTGACGGCGCTTAGCCGGCGCGGGCGGCTAGGAAGCGCTCGAAGGCTTGCAGGCAGGTATCGCTCACGTGATGCTCGATGCCTTCCGCATCGGTTTCGGCTACGTCGGCCGGCACCCCGACCGCGACCAGCAGACCCACGACCACGCGATGCCGGGCCCTGACCCTGACTGCAAGGGCCTGGCCCTCTTCCGTAAGGAAAACCGAGCGGTAGGGGCGCGAATGGGCCAACCCGAGCGCCTTGAGCCGTGCGATGCTCTTGATCGCCGTGGGATGTGAAACGCCGAGCCGGCGAGCGATGTCGGTCGGTCGCGCCTCTCCATTTTCTGCCACGAGATCCGCGATCAGTTCGACATAGTCCTCGAGCAGAGCCGTGGCTCGCCCAGCGCGGGCATTCGCATGCCGGGCAGCCTGCTCTCCATCGCTAACGCGTTCGGCTGGCTGCTCGAAACCCAGCTGGGGCAGAGGTTTCAGCGATTTGCGGGCGGCGGTCGGCATGTTGCGAAGATGCCCGGCACGCCCTGCTCCGGCAAGCCAAATGCGAGTCAGTTGCGAATTTGAGAGCCAGGGTACACTTTGAAGCCGGGCTTCATCATGAAGCGCGGATTTTTCGCAACTGCTTCTCATTTATCATTGCGAGTGATTTGCAAAACCAATATCAACACGGCAGTTCAACGCCTGACGGGTCTGCCGGCATGTATGTCTGCCTATGCAATGGACTGACGGATCAGCAGATCCGCAACGCCGCTTCTTCGGGGAATTGCCGCCTGAAGGAGGTCTACGGCGCCTGTGGCTGTGCGGCGCAATGCGGCAATTGCGCGAAGACGATACTTGGAATTATTCGCGACAATTCGGGGCATGAGCTAAACGCCGCCCCCGGCGATTGACTTCATCTCCAATATTAGGGCATGGGGTAAGCCTTATCTTTTGGAGGCGGTCATGCTGCGCGATCCTAAGGTTGTCGAACATCTCAACACTCAGCTCACTAATGAGCTGACGGCGATCAACCAATACTTCCTCCACGCCCGGATGCTCGATAATTGGGGCGTCACCAAGCTCGGCAAGCATGAATATGCCGAGTCCATTGAAGAAATGCGTCATGCCGATCGGCTCATCGAGCGCATTCTCTTCCTCGGCGGCCTGCCCAACGTCCAGCGCCTCAATTCCATTCTGATCGGTCAGTCGGTTGAGGAAGTCCTCAAGTGCGACCAGAAGCTTGAAGAAAAGGCGATCAACGATCTGCGCGACGCCATCGCCTATTGCGAGAGCGTGCGTGACTATGTCTCGCGTGACCTCTTCGTCTCGATCCTGATTGATGAAGAGAAGCATGCCGACTTCGTCGACACGCAGTTCGAGCTGATCAAGCAGATCGGCATCGCGAAGTACATCACCCTGAACAGCGACGCTGCGCCCGATCAGGACAAGGACTGACAGGAAGCGCCGTTTCTCGGCGCTTCATCTCGTTTGACAATGAGGCCCGCGCCAATAGGCCGCGGGCCTTTTCAATTCCAGGCTCAGGCTGCAGGGGCCTCCTGAAGCCCGCCGTCCTTCATGAGAAGATGGCGGTCGTGGAATTGTGCCACGGCCGGGCGATGGGCAATGGAGATGATGCTGCTGCCGGGCAGGGCCTCTTTGAGCTTGGCGTAAAGCTCCTCCTCCGCAGCCGGATCGAGGCTCGCCGTCGCTTCGTCGAGGAAGAGCCACAGCGGTCTGAGCAGCAGCGCCCGCGCGATGGCCAGGCGCTGTTGCTCACCGCCCGAAAGCTGGCGCTCCCACGCCGCCTCGTCATCGAGCCGCGAAACCAGCCGTTCCAGGCCGGCCGCTTTCAGTGCCGCTACGATCTCGGCATCGGAGAAGTCGCTCGCATCGCGTGGATAGCTCACCGCCCGGCGCAGGCTTCCCAGCGGCATATAGGCTCGCTGCGGCAGGAAGAGGATCTGCTCTTCCGGCGGCATATGGATCGTGCCGCTCCCGAAGGGCCATAGGCCCGCAAGAGCCCGGAACAGTGTGGATTTGCCGCTGCCCGAGGCACCGGTCAGCAGCACCGACTCTCCTGGAAGGATGCTTGCAGAGGCATTGCCCAGCAAAGCCCGCCCTCCAGGCAGTGACAGATCGAGGTTCTGCACCGTCAGGGCCCCGTCGTGTCGGTACACTCGCGGGCCGCTATCCCCTGACGCGACGGCCGTTGCGATGGCCCGTTCGAACCCTGTCAGACGCTCGACGCTCGCGCGCCATTCAGAGAGATCCTGATAATGATCAACCACCCAGGACAGTGAACCCTGTACCTGCCCAAAGGCGGTAGATGTCTGGATCAGCCCGCCCAATTGCATTTTCCCGGCGAAATAGGCTGGGGCCGCGACGATGATCGGAAATATCGACGCAACCTGGGAAAAGCCGGCGGTGAAGAAGGTCAGGTGCTTGGTGGTCACCATGATGGCCCACCAATTCTCCATCAGCGTCTTGAAGCGGCCCGTGAGCCCCCTATGCTCGTCGGGCTCGCCGCCATGCAGGGCGACGCCCTCGACATTCTCGCGCAGCCTAACCAGGGCGAAGCGGAAATCGGCTTCCACCCGCTGCTTGATGAAATTCAGCCCGATCAGCCGCCTGCCAATCAGATGCGCGAGCCAGGTCCCGAGCAGCGAGTAAATGATTGCGACCCACACCAGATAGCCGGGGATGTTAACGCCCAGCACATCGAGCGGGCCCGAGAGCCCCCAGAGAACGAAGATGAAGGAAAAGAAGGTCACGACCGATTTGATCAGGCCGAGGCCCAAGGTCAGCGTGTCGTCCACGAAGAGCCTGGTATCTTCCGCGATGCGCTGGTCTGGGTTGTCGGTCGCGCCATCCGCTAGGCTCAGCCTGTAATAGGCTCTGTTGCCCAGCCAAGCACCGAGATAGCGCTCGGTCAGCCAGCGGCGCCAACGGATCTGGAGGGCCTGCTGCAGATAGAGTGCATAGACGGCTACGACGATATAGGCCGCCGCCACGACGCTGAAGCCGGGCATGAAGCCGCCATCCGCGCCCCGCCCACCGAGGAGCAGCAGGTTGATGAAGGCGCTCCAGTCCTTCTCCTGGAGCGTGTTGTAGAAGGCGTTCTGCCAATAGGTCAGCACGACATTCATGAACACGAGCAGCAGGTTCAGCGCGACCACCACCCCCAGCAGAAGCCGGGCGCGCCATCGCTCCTCGCTATTCCAATAGGGGCGGGTCAGCGCCCAGGCGTCGTGAAGAAAGGGACCTAGGCGTCGCATCGGGTGGGACTCCGGGCATTACCGTCCCAGGATCGAACCGCGCGCGCATGCCGTCCAGCAACCGAATATGGCGCGATGTTACCGCGCGACCTGCCGGAAACGAACAACGCCATGCAGCGCCTCCGGCGGAACCGGCTTGCCCTTGCGGAGGATCTCGATATCGCCAGCGGTCGCGAGCTTCGCGGCTTCACGGCGCACGGAGGAGAGTAGGGAGCGCCAGGCCTCGGGAGAGAGTTCCTTAGCAACGTCGCTCGGATTGATCGAGGCCGTCGGACCGGCAGCCGCCGTCAGCCGCAGGATAGCTTCGGCAATGAGTTCAGGCGAGGGGGTGGGCATGGTCGCATTCCCGTATGAAGGGCGCGCTCATAAAACAAACCCGCCCTGACGCATAGCGTACAGGGCGGGCAGGGGTCAGTCGAAGTGGAGAGGGCTCAGCCCTTACCTTCCTCGAGATGCGCCTCGATCATCCACAGATCCTTGTCGAGGGCGCGCGAGAGGCCCGTCAGCAGGTCCGCCGTGTCCGCATCGCCGGCCTCGTCGGTTGTGTCGATACCCTCACGGACGGACTTGGCGAGCGCGGCATAGCGGTCGGCAAGCGCGGCCAGATGGTCCGCGCCCTGGCGGATCTCGATCGGGTAGGCCGGTAGGCGCGTGCCTTCAGCAACGGACTGGCTGCCGCCCGTCGGTGTGCCGCCGAGCTGAACGATGCGCTCGGCCACCTCGTCGGTCACCGGACCCAACTCGTCATAGAAGGTCTCGAACAGCTGGTGCAGGCCGATGAAGTGCCGGCCCTTGACGTTCCAATGGGCCATGCGGACCGAATTCGTCAGGTCCACCAGGTCCATCAGCGTGGCGTTGAGCACTTCCACGGATACAAGACGGACATTTTCGCCAAGGTCATTGCGTGTGCGGCTGAGCGGGGCGGCCTTGGAGAGCTTCGACACTTTGTTCATCGTTTCGTCCTCGATGCATGGATCAGGCTTGAATGATCGCTGGCGCGGTCGACAGAAACTAGAAAACTTCGGCCGCTTCTTGGTTGCGACTGATCAATCCGTAGCCATCACCTTAACGTAGCTGCCCGGCGCATCCTCGATCGCGGGCAGGGCGCCCTCGCCCGGGATGCGCGCCGGAACACGGCGTTTGTCCAACCCAAGGATCCAGCGGTGCCAATCAGGCCACCAGGAGCCGGACAGTTCCGTGGCGCCTTCGAACCAGGCATCGGGCGTCTCGGGCAGGTCCTCGTTGACCCAATGGCTGTACTTGCCGGCGTCGGGCGGGTTGACCACCCCCGCGATATGACCGGAAGCCGCCAGAACGAAGCGGCGCGGCCCCTGGTAGAGCTGGGTGGCCCGATAGGTCGATTTCCAGGGCGCGATATGGTCCTCGCGCGTGCTGAGCATATAGGTCGGCAGCTTGATCTTCCGCAGATCGAGCTTCACCCCGTCCAGGGTGATGCCGCCCGGCTTGCAGAGGTCATTCTGCTGATACATGCGGCGCAGATAGAAGGAGTGCATCGCCGCGGGCATGCGGGTGCTATCGTCGTTCCAGTAGAGCAGGTCGAAGGGGAAGGGCTCCTGACCGAGCAGGTAATTCTGCACGACAAAGGACCAGATCAGGTCATTGGCCCGCAGCATATTGAAGGTCGCGGCCATTTCGCGGCCTTCGAGATAGCCTCGCTTGCTCATCTTCTCTTCGAGGCTCTGCAATTGCTCCTCGTCGATGAAGACGCCGAGTTCGCCCGCCTCCTCGAAATCCACCATCGTCGTGAAGAAGGTGGCGGATTTGATGCGCGTGTCCTTCTTGGCAGCCATATGGGCAAGGGTGGCCGAGAGCAAGGTACCACCAAGGCAATAGCCGATGGCGTTGACGTTCTTTTCGCCCGTCGCCTTGTCGATGGCTTCCAGTGCCGCGTAGGGGCCGAGGCGCATGTAATCGGCGAAATCCCGATTGGCCAGGCTTTCGTCGGGATTGACCCAGGAACAGACGAAGACCGTGTGGCCCTGCTCGACAGCCCAGCGGATGAATGAATTCTTGGGCCGGAGGTCGAGGATATAGAATTTGTTGATCCAGGGCGGCAGTATCAGGAGTGGGGTCTTCAGCACCGTTTCCGTGGTGGGCGAATATTGAATGAGCTGCATGAGCTCGTTCTGGTAGACGACCTTCCCAGGGGTGACCGCGATATTTTCCCCGATGGTGAATTTGCTGTCGTCCACCATCCTGATCTTGAGCTTGCCCCGCCCGCGCTCCAGATCGCCGAGCAGGTTCTGCAGACCCCGCAGCAGGTTTTCGCCGCCGGTTTCCGCCGTCCGCCGCAGAACCTCCGGGTTGGTCATTAGGAAGTTTGACGGGCTCATGGCGTCGACAAACTGACGCGTATAGAAATCGACTTTCTGAGCCGTCTTGCTGTCCAGATCATCGGCCGAGCGGGCGAGGGTGGTGATGTAATTCGCCGACAGCAGATAGGACTGCTTGATGAAGTCGAAGACCTCGTTCTCGCGCCAGGCGTCGTCCTTGAAGCGCTTGTCCTTGGGGTCCTCGGAGATCACGGGCTTGACCGGATCGCCCATCATCCGCCGAGCCGTATTCTGCCAGAGCGTGATGTAATCCTGCCAGAAGCCGAACTGAGCCTCGACGATCCGGGCAGGGTTCGCCATCAGCTTGGCGGTCATTTCCATGAAAGCGCCGCCGATATTCAGCGGGTCGGGCCGGATCGCGTCCTGGCTTGCGCCCGCTTCATCGCTCTGCCTGCGCAGGAAATCCGCGACGATCCGTTGCCCCCGCTCAGCCACATCGGCCATGGTGCGACTTACCAATGCGGGGTCCGGCAGTTTGAAGGCTCCATTGTCCTTCGTGTCGTTCGCGGCCATGTGGTCCCCCGGATAGTCATTGGGCAAGGCGGATAACCTTGCCGGGTCGCATTCTATCGTCGCAGGGGTGGCTGACGCCACCGCCTGTGACGGCATGGCTTTCGCCAAAGCCCTGAACCGGCTAACCCTGCGGCAAAGGATGGAGCGGCAATGGGCTTTCGGCTCGACGGACGGATCAGGCGGGCAGGCGGCGAGCCGGCCCTTGGACATCACGGTAAAGGGCTGCCCCTTACCGATCAAGCGCGGCCGGCCTTGCGCGGCCTGCTGCTGACATTCGCCGCTGCGTCGCTGGCAGCCTGTGTCGGCTCGACGGAAAGCCCCTCGGACCTTTGGAAAAACATTAATTCCGACGGTGTGGAGGGCAGGCCGATGCCCCCCGGCGGCCATGGGCCTTACCCTACTTTCGGCAAGCTTCCCGCCCGCCCGACGCCGCCGAGCCCGGAAGCGCGGGCTGCCGTCGATGCGGAACTCCAGCGCGCACGCGCCGAGGCGGCGGAACCGCTGGTGTCGAATGGCCAGTTGCCGCCGCCGCCGACCGGAACGCCGGGGCAGGGGCAGGTGCCGATCAATCCCCCCGTTGCGGCCTCGCTTCCTCCCGCGCCGCCGGTTTCGTGGCGCAGCGTGAACCCGGCGGCGCCGCAACCGGGCCCGGTGCCCTCCGCACCTGCGCTGACTCAGCCCGCGCCGCCCGCCATTCCGGATGCGCCGCCGGAGGCACCACCCGCCGAATTGACCACGCCGCCGCCACCGCCGCGGCTCTGATCCTGTTGGCAGGGCAGACCGGCGCGCAGCGCCGATGACGCTGCCTGCCGATACCTCTAGAAGCGATTCCCCGGCACGGTGACGAGAGGCGCGAATCCTGTCGTCGCCTTGCCGGGAAATGTCCAAAACAGCCCCATCCGAGGGAAAGCCAGACCATGGCCGAGGAATTCCACCGCATCCGTCGCTTGCCGCCCTATGTGTTCGCCGAGGTGAACCAGGCAAAGGCAAAGGCACGGGCAGCGGCAGAGGACATCGTCGACCTCGGCATGGGCAACCCGGACAGCCCCACGCCGCCCCATATCGTGGCGAAGCTGATCGAGGCGGTGCAGGACCCGCGGACCCATCGCTATTCGGCGTCCAAGGGCATTCCCGGCCTGCGCAAGGCGCTCGCCAACTACTACGAGCGCCGCTTCAACGTCTCGCTGAACCCCGAGACGGAAGTGGTCGCGACCCTGGGCTCCAAGGAAGGCCTGGCGAACCTCGCCGCCGCCATTACCAGCCCGGGCGACACCATCCTGGTGCCGAACCCCTCCTATCCGATCCACCAATTCGGCTTCATCATCGCCGGGGCCTCCGTGCGCTCCGTTCCGCATACGCCGGACGAGGATATGCTGCGCGCACTCGAGCGTGCCGTGGTGCATTCAGTGCCGAAGCCGACCGCGCTGATCGTCAACTACCCGTCCAATCCGACGGGCCTGATGGCGGACCTCGATTTCTACCGCGAGATCGTCGCCTTCGCGAAGAAGCACGAGATCTATGTGCTCTCCGACCTCGCCTATGCCGAGCTTTATTACGGCGACCGCATCCCGCCTTCCATTCTCGAGGTGCCGGGCGCGAAGGATGTGGCCGTGGAGTTCACCTCCATGTCCAAAACCTACAACATGGCCGGCTGGCGCATGGGTTTCGCGGCTGGCAATCCGAAGCTGATTTCGGCACTGACCCGCGTGAAGTCCTACCTCGACTATGGTGCCTTTACCCCCATCCAGGTCGCGGCCACCGCGGCGCTCAACGGGCCGCAGGACTGCATCGAGGATATGCGCAAGCTCTATCGCGAGCGCCGCGACGTGCTGGTGAAGGGGCTGAAGCAGGCAGGCTGGGACGTGCCGGTGCCCGATGCCGGCATGTTCGTCTGGGCGCCGATCCCCGAGCGATTCAAGCATCTCGGCTCGGTCGGCTTCTCCAAGCTGCTGCTCGAGAAGTCCAAGGTCGCCGTCGCGCCGGGCATCGGCTTCGGCGAGCACGGCGATACCCATGTGCGCATTGCCATGGTCGAGAATACGCAGCGCATTCGTCAGGCGCTGCGCGGCATCCGTTCCTTCCTGCAGGGCGACAATGCCGCGCCCATCGACGCCGATCTGGAGCATTGATTAGATGACCACGCGCCCGCTTTCGGTTGCCATTGCCGGCCTCGGTACGGTCGGTGCCGGTGTTCTGACCGTTCTGCGTGAGAATGCGGGCATTATTGCGGCCCGTGCGGGCCGTCCGATCGCCGTCACCGCCGTCTCCGCCCGTGATCGCACCCGCGATCGCGGCGTGAGCCTCGACGGGCTGCGCTGGTACGAGGATGCGGCGGCCCTGGCTAATGACCCGGGCGTCGATGTCGTCGTCGAGTTGATCGGCGGCACCGAGGAGCCTGCGCGGGCGCTCGTGGAGGGCGCGATCGCGGCGGGCAAATCGGTCGTCACGGCCAATAAGGCGCTGCTCGCCATCCATGGCGCTGCGCTGGCCGAGGCTGCCGAGGCCAAGGGTGTGGCGCTGGCTTTCGAGGCGGCGGTCGCCGGTGGCATCCCCGCCATCAAGGCGCTGCGCGAGGGGCTGGCGGCCAACGAGATCACCCGCGTTACCGGCATCCTGAACGGCACCTGCAACTATATCCTGACGCAGATGCGCGAGCGGGGCCGCGAATTCGCTGAGGCGCTCGCCGAGGCGCAGAAGCTCGGCTATGCCGAGGCGGACCCGACTTTCGACGTCGAAGGCATCGATCAGGCACATAAGCTCGCGATCCTCGCCGCCCTGGCCTTCGGCCGCCCTGTCGATTTCCCGGCCGTGCATGTGGAGGGTATCCGGCAGGTTTCCGCGCTGGACATCAAGCTGGCGGAAGAACTGGGCTATCGCATCAAGCTGCTGGGCATTGCCGATCGCAGCGAAGCGGGCGTCTCAGCGCGCGTCCACCCCTGCATGGTGCCGGCGAGCCACCCAATCGCCCGGGTCGATGGCGTTTTTAATGCCGTGGTTGCCGAAGGCGATCACGTTGGCCGTGTCGTGTTGGAAGGCCGGGGTGCCGGTGCGGGCCCGACCGCCAGCGCCGTGGTGGCCGATCTGATCGACATCGCCCGCGGCCGCACCACCCCCGTCTGGGGCGTGGCCAGCGGTGATCTTGCGAAGCTGCCCAACCTGCCGATGACCTCCCATTACGGCGCCTATTACCTGCGCCTGATGGTGGTCGATCGCCCCGGTGTCATCGCCGACGTGACCGGCGTGTTGCGGGACCACGGTGTGAGCCTCGAATCGATGATCCAGCGCGGCCGTTCGCCCGGTGAGGCCGTTGCGGTCGTCCTGACCACGCATGATTGCGAGGAAAGCGCCATGCGTGCGGCCCTGGCGCGGATCGAGGCGCTCGACGCGGTGCTGGAGAAGCCGGCACTGATCCGCATCGAGAGTTTTTGACCGCGGGTTTTAACCTGGGGGGGCGTCGTCCTTCGTGACGGGATGGTGTATCCCCATCCAGGACCCCTAAGGCCAGCTAACCAATCCAATGGAGAAGGCAGGTATGACCACCCGCGACACGACACCGGTTGACCGCAACCTCGCATTGGAGCTCGTCCGTGTGACCGAGGCAGCGGCCCTTGCCGCCAGCCGCTGGATTGGTCGTGGCGACAAGAATGCGGCCGACGGCGCTGCCGTCGACGCCATGCGCCGCGCCTTCGACACCATTAACATCCAGGGCCAGGTCGTCATCGGCGAGGGCGAGATGGATGAGGCGCCGATGCTCTATATCGGCGAGAAGATCGGCACCGGCTGGTCCGATAGCTCCGGCCCCATGGTCGATATCGCCGTGGACCCGCTGGAAGGCACGACCATCTGCGCGACGGGTGGCCCGAACTCCATCGCGACGCTCGCTGTTGCCGAGCATGGCGGCTTCCTGCACGCGCCCGACATCTACATGGACAAGATCGCCGTCGGCGGCGGCCTGCCTGCCGGCATCGTCGATCTCGACGCGACACCTGCCGAGAACCTCCGTGAGCTGGCTCGCGCCAAGAAGTGCGAAATCAACGACCTCGTTGTCTGCATCCTCGGCCGTGACCGCCATAAGAAGATCATCCAGGCCTGCCGCGACGCCGGCGCTCGCATCATGCTGATCCCCGATGGTGACGTCTCGGGCGTGATCGCCGTCAGCCAGCCGGGTTCGGGCGTGGATATGTATCTCGGCTCCGGCGGCGCGCCGGAAGGCGTGCTCTCGGCCGCCGCTCTGCGCTGCATCGGCGGCCAGATGCAGGGTCGGCTTCTTTATGAAGACGATGCCCAGATCGCCCGCGCCAAGGAAATGGGCATCACCGACCCGAACAAGAAGTTCACGGTCGAGGAGATGGCCAAGGGCGACGTGATGTTCGCTGCGACCGGCGTGACGACGGGCCCCATGCTCAAGGGCGTGCTGCGCAATGCGTCGAGTGCCTATACGCATTCGATCATCATGCGCAGCAAGACCGGTACGGTCCGCTACATCGAGGCGCATCACAACTTCTCCCTGAAGCCGACCGCCTTTGTCGGCTGATCCGGCCATCGCTGACAGGACGGTCCACGAGCCGGAGACCGTCCTCGGCGTGGTGCGCAGCGCCGGAGGGCGGCGCTGGCTTTGGCGTCAGGGCGATGCAAGGCTGGGCGCGGCGATCGCCCAGCGGCTCGGCCTGCCGGAACTAGTTGGCCGCCTGATGGCGGCGCGCGGGATCGGGCCCGATCTGGCGACGAATTTCATCGACCCAACCCTGCGGGCCCTGATGCCCGACCCCTATGTTCTTCAGGATATGGAGCTCGCGGCGGCCCGGCTGGCCGAGGCGGCACGGCGCGGCGAATCCGTCGCGGTCTTCGGCGACTACGATGTCGATGGCGCCTGCTCCGGCGCCTTGGTCGCGCGGGCGCTCCGCGCGCTCGGCTGCCGGGTGCGAATCTACGTCCCGGATAGGCTGAAAGAGGGCTACGGCCCTAATGCCCCCGCTATCGCTGCGCTTTGCGACGAAGGCGCCAGCCTGATCGTTTGCGTCGACTGCGGCATTGCGGCCGTGGAGCCACTGAAGGCGGCGGAGGGCAGGGCGGATGTCGTGGTGCTGGACCACCACAAGGCCGAGGGGCCGATCCCGCGGGTGGCTGCGGCGGTTAACCCGAATCGACTGGATGACCAGTCAGGCTTGAACGGCCTTTGTGCGGCCGGCGTCTCTTTCATGGCCATGGTCGCCACGCATCGTCTGCTCCGACGCGACGGCTTCTTCGACAGCCGGACCGAGCCGAAGCTGATGGATCTGCTGGATCTGGTCGCCTTGGCCACCGTCTGCGACGTCATGCCTCTTACCGGGCTGAACCGCGCTTTCGTCACGCAGGGGCTCAAGATCATGGCCCGGCGGGAGCGCGTCGGCATCGCTGCCCTGCTGGAACTGGCGCAACAGCGCGATACACCCAGTGCACATACGCTCGGCTTCTTTCTCGGCCCCCGCATCAATGCGGCCGGCCGGATCGCGGAGCCCGATGCCGGCATGCGGCTGCTGCTGACCGACGACCCGATCGAGGCACGCGGCATGGCCGAGGCCCTCGATGCGGTGAACCGGCGCCGGCAGGAAGTCGAGGCGGATGTGCTGGAGGCCGCCATGGCCGCGGGCGCCGCTCAGGCCGAGGCGGGCCATCCTGTGCTGCTGGTGACCGGTGAAGGCTGGCATCCTGGCGTGGTCGGCATCGTCGCCGGGCGCCTTAAAGAGAAATTCAATCGCCCTGCCTGTGTCGCCGGTGTCGCCGATGGCGTGGCGAAGGGCTCCGGCCGCTCGGTTCCGGGTGTCGATCTGGGCACGGCGGTCATCGCGGCGCGGCAGAATGGTCTGCTGCTCACTGGCGGCGGCCACGCCATGGCCGCGGGCTTCTCTTTCCCCGCCGAGGATCAGGCGCGCTTCCATGCATGGCTCGATGAGAAGCTGGCCCATGCTTCGGCATTGCCGGGGGCGGCTGATCTCCTCGTCGAGGGCACGCTCGCGGTTCGTGCGGCCGATGCGGCACTCGCTGAACAACTTGGACGCCTCTCGCCTTTCGGGCCGGGCAATGAGGAGCCGCTTTTCGTCTTCCCGCGCTCGCGCGTCGTGAAGGCCGATCGTGTCGGCAAGGAAGGGGCGACGATCCGCATCTTCATCGAAGGCGAGGATGGCGGTCGTCTGAAGGGCATCTGTTTCCGGGCGCGGGAAGGGGCCCTTGCAGATCTACTTCTTGGCCCACGCGGTACGCCCATCCACCTTTGCGGTTATCTCCGAGCCGAGCGCTGGAACGAGCAAGTCTCAGCCTGCCTGCACGTCGTTGACGGCGTCGCCGCCTAACAAGCGGAAAACTTTGCGGGATTGCGGCCTCCCGCATTGTCTGATTTCGTGGCGCGAGCGTTATCGCCGGGACAGTAACGGAACGAGGAGGGACTGCATGGTGGCCGCCCGGGGCGACGAATTCGTCGCAAGCCTGCTGCCTGAGCCCGATGCCGTTCCGCAATTGCTGGACAAGCTCGAGAGCTACGCGGAGGAGGCCGATCTCGGGACGCGTGCCGCGCATCACCTGGCGCTCATCTGCGAGGAAATCGTCGCCAATGTCGTGATGCATGGCAGCAAGGGCGAGGCGCCCGCAAGCTTCGTCGAGGTGCGTATCCGGAAGGAGGGCCCGCTCCTGCGAATCCGGATCGAGGATGACGGGCCGGCCTTCGATCCGATCGCTCAGGCAAGCCCCGAGACCGATCTTTCGATCGAAGAGCGCGATATCGGCGGGCTAGGCATTCATTTCGTCCGCAGTCTCGTGCGCGATCTCGATTATGTTCGGCAAGAAGGCCGGAACTGCCTCTCGGCGGTGCTGGACGCGAGCTGAGGACGGAGGCAGTCTCCGCTATACGTGATTTACCGGCACAGTGACCGCCTGTGGCGCTGCCGGAATGGTGTTGAGGAGCCAGCCATAATGCAGATCGCCGAGATCAAGTCGGGAAGCGTGACCGTCGCAGCTTTTGATGGCCGGCTCGACACGGCAACGGCCGCCGAGGCCGAGGGCAAGCTTCTCGCGCTGCTGGCGACCGGCCCGGTCGTCGCCGATCTCGAGGGCGTGCGTTATGTCTCCTCCGCCGGGCTTCGTGTGCTGCTCAAGGCGGCCAAGCAGGCCAAGGCGGGCGGTGTCGGCTTCTCCGTCTGCGCACTGCAGCCGGCGGTGAAGGAAGTTTTCGAGATCAGCGGTTTCGACAAGATCATCCCCGCCTTCGCGACGCGGGCCGAGGCTCTGGCCGGCGCCTGATGGAAAAGCGCGCGATGCGGGCGGCCTGGGTAAGGTCATGCCCCGCAACGCGCGCCTAGGCCCTAGGCCTTTGGAAGACGAACGGGGCAATCTGGCCCTCGTTCTCGCTGCGATGACGGGTCTGGCCGGGCTCGCGCCGTCGGACGTCGTTACGCGGCGTTTGGAGCGCGCGCGGGCTCTTATTCCTTCGCTCGATCTTAGCCACCCCGATGAACAAGACCCGGCTTGGGCCGCATTGCTTGATGCGGTCACAGTCCAGGAAACGCGCTTTTTTCGCGCCGCTTCGCAGCTGCTGGATTTTCGTGAACTCTGCCTGCCTACTCTTTTCGAAGGCAGAGGCGGGCAGCCAGTGAAGATTCTCTCAGCCGGCTGCGCAACCGGGGAGGAAGCCTGGAGCCTAGCGCTGCTGGCCAGCGAAGCCGCGCAGGCGAATTCGGCGCCGGCTCCTTCCGTGATTGGGATCGATCTCTGCCGACATGCCCTGGCCAAGGCAAAGGTCGGCAAGTATCCAGCCGGGCCTCCCGATGCGTTAAGGGAAGTGCCTACGAGCTATCGGCAATACTTTCTGCAGCAAGGCGGCGATGTGCTGTTGCCGGCCCATCTGCATGCGATGACCCAATTCATGCGGGCTAACTTGCTACGGCTGCCTGCAGGGCTTGGCCAGCTGGACGCCATATGCTGTCGCAATGTCCTGATTTATCTGACGGATTCGGCAAGGCACGAGGTGCTTCGCGGGTTGGTACAGCATTTGGCGCCGGGCGGCGCGCTTCTGCTAGGCGCCACGGATAGTCCTCCTCCGAAGCTGGGGCTTCGCCCTTGGGCGGCGGATACGGTCGCCATATGGCGGAAGGACGCCCGGTGAGCGTGATGCATCTATCCCTCGCGGCTGGCGGCAAGATCTGGCGCCTGCCACTGGCCAGCCGGCAAGTGGCGCCGCCCGCTTGGCGCCGTCTGCCTGTTCAAGTGCCCGGCATTATCGGCGTCGCTTTCGAGGCGGGCAGGGCGGTTCCGGTGCTGGCGCCTGGGGAGCAGGCTGGTGAGCTTTGGGCCCTGTGCGAATTTCCCCAAGGGGTCGCCTATGTCACCGGCGAGACAATTCTCCCCGATGCGCCGGGGGATCCGCCCGCGCTGGTTCTTCCCGCGCAACCGGCCCTGCTGCCACGGGCGAACATGTCGGACGCAGCGCCAGACCCCGCCCGAATCGCTCCAAAGGCTACCGATGCCCCGCCGGCGCAGACGGGTCTGAAGCTTGAAGCCGGGCATGACACCCTATTTCTCCCTCTCGACGCAGTAGAGCACCTCTTCGCCATGGAGCCCGGAACCGTACCGTGGCAGCGAATGCCGGTTGAGGTTCAAGGCGCGCTCGGCCTCATGCTTGCCGGCGGATCACCCGCTCTCATCCTCGACCCCGCTTGGTTGATGAGACGGGAGGAGGCTCTCTCTGCTTCCATGGTCGTCATCTTCCGCCATGGTGCCGGCCGCTATGGGCTTCCTTGCCGTCGTGCCGCTCCGGCCAGTCTGGAGGAGAGTGGCTCGCTTCTGCTGGACCGCCTGGATTTGCCAGCCGGAGAAGCCTTGCGCTCTCTGGCGCCATCGGCACTTGATACCGTTCCGCCGCGGCCGGTCCCGATGACCGAACTGCTGTTTTTCAGGCTTGCCGGAGAGCGCCTTGCCGTCAGCATCGACGCCATTCAGGCCGTCATTCCCCAGACGCTTCCGGTTGCCGCGCCTGGGCATCGTGCGGTTGTGGCGCATCGGGGCATCGTCCTCCCTGTCATCGATGGTGGCCTGTGTCTCGGCAGGGAGGCTCTCCTGACCGCTGCCGTGCCATTGCCGCTGTTGCGCCTGAGTGGCGTTCGTCCCCAGGCTTTGCTGGTGCAGCAGGTGGAAGGGCTGAGACGACTGCCACAGGCAGACGTTGCTGCCATCCCCGGCGCGAGCGAGACCTCGCTTTTCTCCGCCATGGCCAGTCTCGGCAATGCAATTGTCCCGGTTCTCTCGCTCCCCGGCCTTCTGGAACGCGCGCAGGGCAAGGCTTGATGATCAGGGTCCTGGTTGTCGACGATAGCGGCTTCATGCGGCTGGCCCTTCGCCGGATCATAGAGGCGGATGGCGATCTGAGGGTCATTGGCGAAGCGGCCAATGGGCAGGATGCCGTGGAGGCCGCCCTGCGTCTAAAGCCGGACGTCATCGCCATGGATATCGAGATGCCGGGGCTGGACGGTATCGCGGCGACGGAACGGATCATGGCGCAGCCCGATCCTCCGGCGATCCTCATGGTGAGCCATCATACGAAAGAAGGCTCCGAGGCGGCCTTGGCCGCGCTCGACAAGGGCGCCGTGGACTATCTCTGGAAGGGCTCGCCGGTCGCGGGGCTGGACCTCGGCCAGATCGATCGCGAGTTGCGCGGCAGGCTGCGCCATTGGGCCGCAGCTCGGCTGCACCGTGCGGTCAAACCGAGCCCGGAGCCTGCGAGGACTTCCAGGCCCGTTGCGACTGGGATTGACCTCATCCTCATTGGCGCCTCCACGGGTGGACCGGATGCCGTTGCTGCTTTGCTGGGAGCCGCCGGGGCCATGCCGGTCGGCTGCGTGGTCGCGCAGCACATGCCCGAAGGGTTGGCACCGGAATTCGCCCGCCATCTCGCGGCCAGGACAGGCCGAACCGTGCGTGTGGCGGATCGTGGCGACAGTCCGGAGCCTGGCGTCGTGCTCGTTCTGCCCGGCGGTACGGACGGGCATTTAGTGCGGGCCTCTCGCGAAGATGGCCGGCTGATGATCAGGCTGGCAGATGGCGGTTCGACCGTGCATCCTTCCGTCGACCTGCTTTTCCAATCGGCAGCGATCGTCGCGAAGCGGGCGCTTGGCGTGGTCCTGACCGGCATGGGGCGGGACGGGACGGCTGGGGCCAAGGCAATGACGGATCGCGGAATGCCCGTATTGGCGCAAAGCCCGGAAAGCTGTGTGGTGGCCGGCATGCCGCGCGCCGTGATCAACGCGGGCTATGCGGCCGAAACCGGCGATCCCGTTGCGCTCGGCCGGCGCCTTTCCGTGCTGGCGCGCTTGGCAGTCGTTCCCCAATGAGCCTGGATCCGGAGCTTCTCGAGGCTTTCCTCCCCGAATTCATCCGGGCCTGCGCCAGCTTCGATAGGGCGGAGACAGGCGAATCGGCGCGGCGAGCGCTCGACCAGTTGCGGGCCATGGCGGCCGCTCTTGGAGAGCCCGGGGTCAAAGCCGGTGTCGAAGATGCGGCCTTGCTGCTGGACCCTTTCATGCCGGAGATGCTGGCTGAAGCCGCGTCCATGCTGCGCGCCCGGGCTGAGGCTTTGGCGCCGGCTGGAGAAGCCCCGCCTGCAGCGACGGCCGCACCGGCAAAGGCTTCACGCAAACTCTGCCGCACGCTCGTGGTCGATGACAGTGCCCTCATGCGCCGCCTCGTACGCGAGACGCTCGAGGCCGATCCGGATTTCGAGGTGATCGGGGAAGCTGCCGACGGGCTGGAAGCGCTCCGACAGATGGCGGTCCTAAAGCCTGATCTGACGATGCTGGACATCGAAATGCCGGTGCTCGATGGGCTGGGCGTCTTGCGCGCCTGGTCTCTCAGCGGGCCTGGAGCGGTCATCATCGTCTCCTCGGCGGCGCGGCCCGGCAGCCCGATGGCGATCCAGGCTCGTCGGCTTGGCGCGACCTCCGTAGTCGGGAAGCCTTCGGGCGCCTTCTCGCCCGATCTGCGCGAAAGGCAGGGTGGTGCCATCCGCCGGGCAGCGAGGCGCGCCGTGGGGCTGGCCGTCGAGGGGGCGGGCCAATGATCGACGATGACGCGCTCTGGCAGGAATTTGCCGGGGAGAGCGAGGAGCATCTCGATTCCATCGAGCATCTGCTGACCCTGGGACGCGGCCTTGAACGGGAGGAGGTCAACACCCTCTTTCGCGCCTTCCATAGCCTGAAGGGCATGTCGGACGCCTTGGGCGCCTCGGGCATGAAGACGATCGCCCATGTCGCCGAGGATTTCCTGGGGCTGGTGAGAAACGGCAAGCGCTCGATAGATAACGCGGCGGCAGACACGCTACTGGCGGCGGTCGATGGTCTTCGCCGCCTCCGAAAGGCCGTCATCGAGACGCATCGGGCCAGCCCGGCGCCCTCGGCGCTGCTCGACAAGCTACGGAAACTGTCGGACCAGGATGTCGCGCCGGTAGCACCGATGGCCACCGCTTCGCGGGAGTCACCTCAAACGCAAGGCGGCGTTGGCGTTGCACCAGCGCTCCTGGCCAGCCTTGCGAGCCAAGTTGCGATGGTGATGCCGGGCTTGGCCAAGGGGTCGGGAACGCGCTTGCAAGAGGCGCTGGAAGTGGCAGCAACGGCTGAGATGCTCGGTCTTGATGCGCTTGCAGCCTCTCTTCGCGATGTCGCGAAAGCGACGGGCCCGATGAACTACCTCAGCGAATTCGGGCTTCTGCGACGGCGACTTGCCGCCCTTGAGGTGCTGTCGGGCGAAGTCGCCGGGGCCGACATCCAGCCAAGCTATGGCAGCGACATCCTGGCCCCGCCTCTCGCTGCGCTGGCCGTCGAGGTGGAAGCCCTGGCGGCTGGGCAAGGGGATACGGCGCAACTATCGCACGAGGCCAAGCAACTGGCCGCTGCGGCATCGGCCCTGGGGCTGAGCGACCTGGAGAGCCTGCTGCTCGGCCTGGAAGACCTTTCCGACCGCGCTGCTGATCCCGATGCGGCGGCCTCTTTGGCAACACAAGGGCCCGGCATGGCCGACCGGTTGCGGCGCCTCGCTGAGGGCGGGATGACAACGGGCCGCGGTGCCGACCAGGCCGAGGGCATTGTCGGAGAAAGCGATCCCAGGGTTCCGGAAGGTTTCGCCGGCGCTCTGAGCGCCGACGCCCTTCGTCGCCTTGGAGCCGCGCTGGAGGCTGGTCAGGCGCTGTTCCGCGCCCAACTGGCCCTCGGCCAATCGGCGGAGATCGAGCATGCGCTAGGTGACCTGCTTCGGCGAGAGGCGGAGGTTCTGGGGAGCAGGGCGAGGCTCGACGCCACGCCGCCTCGCGTGGAGACCCTGCTCGCGAGTGCGCGGTCTATCGGCGAATTGCGCCAGCTGATCCAGTCGGTCGATCCCGCCCAGCGCGTTCTGCTTGGGATCGATTTGGCCGAGGCACAGGCGGAAGTGACTGAGGTCAGACCCGCCGAGGAGGGGCGATCGAGCCCCGTCACCACCCGCGTGCGGCAGGAAACGATCGACGAGATCATCGGCATGGAAGCGGAGGTGCGGGCGGCAGCGCTGACGCTGTCCGAAACCCTGCAGGACGGCACGACCCATCGCCTCATTTCCATTCTTGCTCGCCTGGAGCAGCGGATGACGGGCGGTGCGGCGCGAGAACTCGCTGAAACGACCGATAGGTTGAGGCGATTTCAGGAGAACCTGGAGGCAGCCGAAAGCCGCCTCACGCTGTCTCTCCGGCGTCTCGATGACGCGGTGATGGAATTGCGGGTCGTACCCATCGGCACCTTGCTCTCGCGACTGCCCCGCGTCGTGCGCGCTGTGGCCCAGGCGAGTGGGAAGGATGTCGAACTGGTGATGGAGGGGCAGGAGGTCGCGGTCGATAGGTCGCTGGTCGAAGCCCTTGCCGATCCGCTCCTGCATCTCGTGCGGAACGCGGTTGACCACGGGATCGAGCCCACCGCGCAGCGGGAGCGGCTCGGAAAGGCACGTCGTGGGCTATTGCGTGTCTCTGTTGCCCGACGGACCGGACAGGTGCGGGTCAGCATTGCGGATGATGGTCAGGGCATCGATCGGCAGAAGGTGCTGGCACGCGCCGTTGAGAAGGGGCTGGTTTCAGCCGTGGGAGCGGAGGCGATGACGGAGACGGCCGTGCACGCCCTGCTGTTCCGCCCGGGATTCTCGACCGCGGCGGAGGTCACGGAAACCTCCGGCCGCGGCGTCGGTCTGGATGTCGTGCAGGAAGCGGTGCGCCGGGCAGGGGGGACGCTTGAGGTCACCAGCATCCCCGGCCATGGCTCCGCCTTCACGCTCGCCCTGCCGCTGACGGCCGCGATCCAGCCCGTGCTCCTGGTGGAAGTGGCAGGGCAGCCTTACGCCCTGCCAGCGGGCCGAGTGGAATCAGTGGCCGAGGGCGGAGAGATGGCCGGCGTGGAGACTGTCGATCTCGCGGCGCTTCTTGGGTTGAAAGCCAAGGGAACAGGGGCGGTCGTGATGGTCCGAAGCGGCGGCCGCCTGCTCGGATTGACCGTCGACAGCGTCCAGCGCCGTACCGACCTGCTCCTTCGCACTCTTCACCCCTCCTTGGCGGCTCAGGCAGCCATTGGCGGCGTCGGTGTTTTGGGAAACGGAGAGCCCGTCGTCGTACTGGAGCCAGACGGGATCGGCTGATCGCCCCGAGGTTCCCCTCGGGGCGTGCCCGTCACTGGGCGTTGGCGCTGGCTTCGGAGCGCGTGGCACCCACGCGCAGCGCCAAGGCGGCAGCCATGAAGTCATCGAGATCGCCGTCGAGCACGGCCTGCGGGTTGCCCTTCTCGACGTTGGTACGCAGGTCCTTGACCATCTGATAGGGCGCGAGGACGTAGCTGCGGATCTGGTGGCCCCAGCCGATGTCTGTCTTGCCGGCCTCGATACCCGCCGTGATGGCCTCGCGCTTGCTCAGTTCGAGTTCGTAGAGTCGCGCCTTCAGCATATCCATGGCGATGACGCGGTTGCGGTGCTGCGACCGGTCCTGCGTCGAAGCGGCGACGATACCGGTCGGGATATGGGTGAAGCGTACGCCGGATTCGGTCTTGTTGACGTGCTGACCGCCGGCGCCCGAGGCGCGGAAGGTGTCCGTCTTGAGGTCAGCCGGGTTGATCTCGATCTCGATCTTGTCGTCGATCACAGGATAGACATAGACCGAGGCGAAGGCCGTCTGACGACGGGCATTGGCGTCGAAGGGCGAGATGCGCACGAGGCGATGCACGCCCGTCTCGGTCTTGAGCCAGCCATAAGCATTCTCGCCCGAAACCTGGATGGTCGCGGATTTGATGCCGGCCTGCTCGCCCTCGCTCTCTTCATTGAGCGTGACCTTATAACCGCGGCCCTCGGCCCAGCGCTGATACATGCGCACCAGCATCTGCGCCCAATCCTGCGCATCGGTGCCGCCGACGCCGGCATTCACCTCGATATAGCAGTCATTGGCGTCGGCCTCGCCCGAGAGAAGGCTGTCGATCTCGCGCTTCTTGGCCTCAACGGCCATGCGCTTGAGATCCTCGACCGCCGCATTGGCCGTCGCCTCGTCCCCCTCGGCCTCGGCGAGCTCGATGAGGTCGATGGCGTCGCGCACATCGGCCTCGAGCTTCACCACGCAATCGATCTGGGCGGCAAGGCGGTTGCGGTCGCGCATCACCGACTGGGCCAGGTCGGGCTTTTCCCACAGGGTGGGGTCCTCGGCCCGGGCGTTCAGCTCGGCCAGCTTCGACTGGGCGGCGTCCCAGTCGATATGGCTGCGGAGGAGCTGGACCGACTGGTCGATCTGCTCCTTGAGGGAAATGGCATCTGCGCGCATGGGACCGGTCTAGTATAGCCCGCCAAGATTGCTGTCGAGGCCGGAGGATGATGTGCCGGGCGCCGGGTTCTGCCCATCGAAGCCGTCGATCGGCGGACGGGCGGCATTCTCGGTGCCGGGGCGGAAGGCTTCGGTGATGGTCTGGCCGCTATCCGTCTGGATGCGGACCAGGGCGACACCGGGCGGCGCGCGGAAGGGAACCGGCGGGCTATCCTTCATCGCGGCGGCCATCACGTCGTGGAAGACCGGAGCGGCCGTCGAGCCGCCGGTTTCGCCATTGCCGAGGCTATGCGGCTCATCGAAGCCCATCCAGACCGCGATGACGAGGTCGGGGGTGAAGCCGACGAACCAGTTGTCGAAATAGTCGTTCGAGGTGCCGGTCTTGCCGGCGATGGGGCGGTTCAGCCCTGCGCCGGCGCGGCCGCCGGTGCCGCGCTGCACGACACCCTGCAGCAAGGAGACCATCTGATAGGCCGCGATGGGGTCAGTGAGCTGCTTGCGCTCATCTGCCAGCACGGGCGGCTGACCGTTGGGGTCGGATTCGCAGGTTTCGCAGCGCCGGTTATCGGCGCGCCAAACCAGATTGCCGAAGCGGTCCTGCACGCTGTCGACGAAGGAGGGCGTAACCTCCTTGCCGCCATTGGCGAAGGCGGCATAGGCGGCGGCCTGCTTGAGTACCGTCGTCTCGCCGGCGCCGAGAGCCATGGAAAGGACGCGAGGCATGTTCGGGATGACGCCGAAGCGCTTGGCCGTCTCTGCCACGCGGTCGATGCCGATTTCCTGAGCGAGGCGAACCGTCACCAGGTTGAGCGACTTCTCCAGCGCGGTGCGCATCGTCACCCAGCCGTTGGTGTTCCGCTCGTAATTGCCAGGCCGCCACATGCCCTGCGGGGTCATGATCTCGATGGGCGCGTCGAGCAGCTTCTGGTTCGGCGGGATGCCGAGTTCCAGCGCCGGCAGATAGACGAAGGGCTTGAAGGAAGAGCCCGGCTGCCTCATCGCCTGAGTGGCGCGGTTGAACCAGGACTTCTCGAAGGACCAGCCGCCCGCCATCGACAGAACGCGGCCGGTATTGGGGTCGAGGGCCACCACGGCACCTTCGGCTACCGGGATCTGGCGCAGCAGAGCGCGCTCAGGCCGAGCCGCGGTGCGGCCCTGGGCTGCGGCGGCGGGCTGAATCTCGACCATCACCACATCGCCGGGAGAGACGACGTCGCTCATGCGTCGGGGCGCGGCGCCGAGGCGGCCATCACGGCCGGCAGGGCGGGCCCAGCCAGAGACATCGTCAAACAGCAGCGGCACGGTGCGAGCCTGGGGAGCGGCACGTGAGTCGCTCCGCTCAACGAGGCCAAGGCGCGCATCGCGGTCGCGCACTTCCAGCACCACGGCCAGGCGCCATTCCGGCAGCATGCCGGGCACGCGGGCCACGCCGTCGAGGGCCGGAAGCCATTCCGTAGGGGCGGCCGAGATCTTCGTCACGGGGCCGCGCCATCCGCCCCGGCGACGATCATAGTTCATCAGACCATCGCGGAGCGCCTTCTCTGTAGCGGCCTGCAGCGTCGGGTCGAGCGATGTACGGACGACGAGGCCACCCATCGTAGTCTGGTCGTTGCCGAAGCGGCCGACGAGCTCGCGGCGAACTTCTTCAGTGAAATACTGGCCGACGGTGACGGTATCAGGCCGGCGGAAGATGCGGGCAGTCAGCGGCTCGGCCTTGGCGGTCTGGGCCTCGGCCTGGGTGATGGCCCCATCCTCGGCCATGCGGTCGATCACGAAATTCCGGCGGGCCGTGGCGGCCTCGGGGTAACGGACTGGGTTGTAGTTGTTCGGGCCTTTGGGCAGGGCGGCTAGGAAGGCCGCTTCGCCAACGGTCAACTCATCTAGGCCCTTATTGTAATAGACCTGGGCGGCAGCCGCCACGCCATATGCCTGGGCGCCGAGGAAGATCTCGTTGAGGTAGATCTCAAGGATCCGCTCCTTGCTCATCGCCTGCTCGATGCGCGTAGCCAGGATCGCTTCGCGGATCTTACGGGTGACGGTGCGGTCGGAGCCGACCAGCATGTTCTTGGCGACCTGCTGCGTGATGGTCGAAGCGCCACCCATGCGGCGGCCGGAGCCGAAATTCTCGAGCGCCGTAAGTGCTGTGCGCGCGATACCGATCGGGTCAACGCCGTAGTGGTCCCAGAAGCGCTGGTCCTCGGCCGAGACGAAAGCCTGTTGCACCCGCTTAGGAATGGCGCCGATGGGTACGAAGACACGGCGTTCGGTCGCGAGCTCGGCCATGAGGCGCGAGTCGGCCGAATAGATGCGGCTCATCTGCGGCGGCTGATAATCCGTCAGCCAGGAGTAGTCCGGCAGGTCATCCGCGACTTGGCGATATAGGCCATAGCCAGCGACGGTACCCGTAATGGCGAGCACTAGCCCGAGAGCCACGGTTCCACGAACGAGACGCCAGAAAAGGCTGCGCCGCCGGCGTGGCTTCGGTGAGGCGGGCTTCCTGTCGTCCGGTTCCGGGCTCTGCGATGCGGCGCCACGATTGCCGGACAGAGGTTGGTCCGCGCGGAGGGGATTATCGACCATGGGCGCCTTCATACACTAGCCACTCCGCGGGGCGAAGCATGACGCAGGAGGCCGGCCATGATCGGGCTGCAAGCCTGTGGAGGCAGCAGCCCACCGCGTTACTCGCCAGTGACAACGCCTGCGAAACCAGAGGGTTACCGAGCCGACGGCAATTCCACAGCATAAGTCTCCACGGCCGGCAGGGAGCGGATCATGTTCCGTTCCTTGAGGAAGCGGGCGAAGCGCTCGTAGCGGTTGTGGTCGAGCGCCGCCGGGGATGCCGCGAAGCGAGGGATGGTGGAGGTCCAGGCACGGCGATTCAGCTCGTTATCCAGCTCTTTACGGGGGCCTGCGATGAAGAGCTTCCAACTCTCGTCCGGCTCGTTCAGGAGGGCGACGGTCGAGGCCTCGATCGCGTCCATGAAGCGGCGCAGGACGAGATCCTTGGCGCGGTCCTTATGGGCCACGTAGATCAACTCGTCATAGATTGGCAGGCCATACTGCTCGGGGTAGAAGGCGCGGCCGGGGCGCTTCTCAAGCTCGAGCTGATGCAATTCGAAATTCCGGAAGCCGCCGAGAATCGCGTCCACCTGGCCCGACATCAGGGCGGAGGAAAGGCCGAAATTCACGTTTACCATTCGGACATCGCTCATGCTCAGGCCGACGGTCTGCAGCATGGCGCCGACCACGACCTCCTCGAAACCGGCGACCGAGTAGCCGATGCGCTTGCCCTTGAGGTCGGCCAGCGTCTTCACCGGGCCGTCGCGCAGGGTGGTCAGGGTGGAAAGCGGCGTGGAAACCAGGGTGCCGACACGGGCGAGGGGCAGCCCTTGGTCCACGGCGAGGTGCAGGTTCTTCTGGTAATAGACCGCGAGATCCGCCTGCTTCGCCGCGACCAGCTTGGGCGGGTCATTGGGGTCGGCCGGCGCGACGATCTTCACCTCAAGGCCTGCGCGCGCGAAATGGCCACCCTCGGCCGCAACGATGATCGGCGCATGGTCCGGATTGATGAACCAGTCCAGCAGGATGGTGAGGCTTTCCTTGCCCGTCGTCTGGGCAACGGCAGGGCGGGCTAGCGGGGCGGCGGCGGCCAGGAGGCCGGCAAGCGCGGGCAGAGCGCGGCGGGTGATGGTCATTTCTTGGAATCCTCAGGGTCGGTAAGGCGGTCGGGCTGCCAGGGGAGGGCGGCCCGGAGAAGGGCGTCGAGCCCGAACCACAGGGCGAGAGCCATGGCAGCGAGCACGAAGAGGGCGGCGAACATCAGGTCCGTCTGGCTGCGGCCATTGGCATGCAGCATGAGGTAGCCGAGGCCGGAGGAAGCGCCGACCCATTCGCCAACGACGGCGCCGATCGGTGCGAAGGCCGCGGCCACGCGGAGGCCCGAGGCAAGAGCGGGGAGGGCGGCTGGCAGGCGAATGCGCCATAGAACGGCAGCGGACGAGGCGCCCATAGTCTTAGCGAGGTCCAGCCAGCCCGGCTCCGTCCGTCGAAGCCCGTCGTAAAGGGCCGAGGCAACGGGGAAGAAGATGATCAGCATGGCCATGACGATCTTGCTGCCCAAGCCATAGCCCAGCCAGAGCGTCAGAAGCGGCGCGAGGGCGAAGACAGGGACAGCCTGGGAGATGACCAGGATCGGCAGCAGCCAACGGCGCCCCGCTGGCCAGGCCGCGAGCAGCACGGCCATGAGGCAGCCAGCGAGCGTCCCGAAGATTAGTCCCAGCAGAATTTCCGACAGCGTCACCCCGGCATGGCCCAGGATGATGTCCCATCGGAGCCAGAGCGCCTCGGCGACGCGCGTCGGTGCCGGCAGCATGAAGGGCGGCATTTCGGTAAGGACGCAGAACGCCTGCCAGGCCAGGAGCAATCCCACGAGTGCAGCTGCGGGGCGGAGAGTGCTCGTCATGCCATGGCCGCCAGACGGTCAAGCAACTCACCCTGGGCTACAGCGAGCGCGGGATCACGGGCAGGGCGCGGAGGCTCGCCGCCAGGCGCTTCCACGAATTCAGGCATGGCGCCCGAAGGTCCGGGTCGCAGAATGATGACCTGATGCGCCAGCCGCAGGGCCTCCAGCGGGTCATGCGTCACAAGCAGCACCGTACGCCCCGTCAGCAACTCGGCGGCTAGCCCCTGAAGGCGATGGCGCGTCGGGGCGTCCACGGCCGAAAAGGGCTCGTCCATCAGCACGAATGGCCGATCTTCCATCAAGGTACGGGCCAGGGCCGCGCGCTGGCGCATGCCGCCGGACAGGGCGGCTGGCCGCTGTTTCGCCGCATGGCTGAGGCCCACGGCATCGAGCAGGCGGTGTGCACGATCCAGGTCGGGCCGCTGTCCTCGTAAGGTTGCCCCAAGGCAGAGATTGCCGAGCACGTCGCGCCAAGGCAGCAGGAGATCCTGCTGCGCCATCCAGGCAACGCGCGGCGCGACGGGCTGACCGTCATCGGCGGTGATGCGGCCTCCGGACGGGATGGGAAGCAGGCCGGCCACGAGCCGAAGAAGGGTGGATTTGCCCGATCCCGATGCACCCAGAATGGCCGTCGTTCTGCCGCCGGGCAGTTGCAGAGCCAGGGGCGCAAGAATGGGCTTCTGGCCGAAGCCGAAGGCCGGAATGGAGAGGGCGAGCCCAGGCGAATGCGTCATGCGAGCCACCGATCCCTTCGCCGGTATTAACCGGATCAGGTTCCAGGGGTCGCAGCGCACGCTGCCTCTCAGCCCATTATGGGCTCCCCCCGATGTCTGCAGGCTGTATGTGACAGCTTGGCGTCGCGCGCAAGATCGTCACGACGACGCCAAGGAGTCTCGTCAGGCCTTATCGGGCCAATTGGCGTTGGGTTCGTCCGTCAGCCAAGTATCGATGTCGAAGGCCGCGACCTGCTGCCAGAGCGCAGACATTTTCTGTCCGGCAAATTCGAGGATCTCCTTGCCTAGCTCAGCCGTCGCCTTGGAGGCGTCGCCGACGACGCCTGCGGGGTTCAGATCCTGCGCCTGCCAGGCCAGGGGCGCACCGGCCTGCGGGTCGAGCGCGGGGAAGGCATTGCCGAGCCCCTGCCAGGCTGAGACGAAGTTCTTCGCCTTGTCCATATGCACCAGCCCAGGGGTGAGGGCCAGCATAACGGCGGTTTCTGACAGGCCGCCATGAATGCCGTATTTGTTCTCATCCGGGTCGTTAAGCGAGGCGGGCTTGCCCATGCGTGCCCACATCGCATTGATCGCCAGGATGCGGTGCTTGATCCGAAGCCGGCGCGCCGCGATGTCGAGCAGGGCCACATTGCCGCCGTGACTATTGACCATCACGAGCCGGCGCACGCCCGCCCGCGCCACCGATGCGCCGATATCGACGATCAGGTCGAGCATGGTCTCGGCATTGGTCGTGAGTGTGCCCGGGAAGGCGAGATGCTCGACGGAAAGGCCGACCGACTGCGTCGGCAGCACCAACACGGGGCAATCGGCCGGCAGGACGGCCAGCGTATACTCGATGACGCCGCGGTTGATCGTCGTATCGACCGAAACCGGCAGGTGCGGCCCATGCTGCTCGATGCTGGCGACGGGCAGCACGGCCACCGTATTGGCGGGCAAGGACTTGAAGGCGGGCCAGGGCAGGTCAGCCCAGTAACGCGAGGGGAGCGGCATGTCGGTTCCTGTCGAATCTCTGCTGCCGCTACTCAACACCGGAGGGGCGATTTCGGGAAGCGAGGCATTGGCCCGAGTTTTCTGCGCTTATCGGCCGCGATGCCCCGCGCAGGAGAGACAGAGCCATGAAAGCGACCGAGACCCCGCTGCTTGAGCGTTTCTGGTATCCGGTCATGCCGCTGCAGATGCTGGAGGATGGGCCGAAGCCTTTCCGCCTGCTCGGCAAGGACATCGTCCTCTGGATAGACGGGGAGGGGCGGCCCTCCGCGCTGGAAGATCGCTGCTGCCATCGGACGGCGAAGCTCTCGAAGGGCTTCTATGCTAATGGCATGCTGGCCTGCGGCTATCACGGCTGGGAGTTCAATGCCGAGGGCACCGTCATGCGCGTGCCGCAGCGCCCAGTGGACAAGCAGGGGCGCACCAATATGCGCGTTCCGGCCTATCATTGCGTCGGCCGCTATGGCTACGCCTGGGTCGCGCTGGCCGAGCCGCTTTTCGACATTCCCGATTTCGAGGAAGAAGCGGAAGGTTGCCGGCGGATCGACGAATTCTACGAGGTCTGGCAATGCGCCGGACTGCGCGTGATGGAGAACTCCTTCGATAACGCGCATTTCGCCTTCGTCCATCGCGCGAGCTTCGGCGACCAGGGCCACCCCGAACCCGCCAAGCTGGAGGTGGAGGAGTATGAGGACGGCTTCCTCTTCCGTTCGGAAGTGCCGGTGAGGAACCCGGCGGCGCAGAAGGAATTGCTGAAGATGGAGAGCGACACCACGGTGCGGCATATGCGCGCCCGCTGGTACGCCCCTTTCCTGCGTAAGCTGCGCATCACCTACCCGAATGGCCTCGTCCATACGATCGTGACGGGCGCGACGCCGATCGACGACCGGAGCAGCCAGATCGTCCAATTCGTTTATCGCAACGACACGGAGGAGGAGGCGCCGGCCGCCAAGGTCATCGCCTTCGACCGGCAGGTGACCGAGGAGGACCGCGAAATCCTCGAGAGCACCGATTGGGATGTACCGCTCGACCAGACCGGGCTCGAGATGAACATGCCCTCCGACCGGCCCGGCGTGGTCATGCGTCGCCAGCTTCTCCAGCTGATTGAAAAGCACGGCGGCAATACACGCCAGGCAGCCGAGTAGAGCTTACAGGCCGGCGATGCGGGCCACGGCTCGCGCGGCCGCCTCGCTGGGACTGCCGCCTTGGGGCGGGCGCAGCATATCCATTACAGCCGAGAAGCCGGCGCGCTGTTGGTCGGCTATCGCCGCATTCTCCAGCAGGCCGACCAGCGCATCGGCCAGGCGCTCGGGTGTGCAATCGCCCTGAAGGAGTTCCGGAATGATGAGGCGCTGCGCGAGCAGATTGACGATGCTTACGTAGTCGACCTTGATGATCCGGCGCGCGATCGCAGCGGAGATCGGATTGACGCGATAGCCCACCACCATCGGCACGCCGGCAAGGGCGACTTCGAGGCTGGAAGTGCCTGACTTGATCAGCCCAGCATGAGCGGCGGCGTAGGCGTCGTGCTTCTCCTCGATACTGCGGACCAGAATAGGCGCGGGCTGCCAATGGGCGGCGACCTCGCGCACTGCCTCTTCGACCGTGCCTGCCAGCGGCACGATGGGCCGCAGGCCGGGCACCCGCTGTGCCGTCAGCGCGAGCGCCTCACCGAAGATGGGCAGAAGGCGGCGAATTTCCGTGACTCTACTGCCGGGCATGACGAGCAGGGGGCGCTCGTTCGGCCTGATACCGTGCCTGGAGCGGAACCGTGCTGCGTCACCAAGATCGGCGCCACTTTCGAGCACGGGATGGCCCACGAACTCTGCGCGTATGCCGTGGGCCTGGAAGAAGGCCGGCTCGAAGGGCAGGAGGCAAAGGATATCGTCCACCTGCCGCGCGATCTTCTTCACGCGGCCCTGCCGCCATGCCCAAACCTGTGGCGCGACGTAATGCACAACCTTGATGCCGAGGGGCTTCAGGCGCTCTGCCGCACGGAGGGTGAAGCCGGGGCTGTCGATGGTGACGACGACGGCAGGGCGTCGGGCCGCGATATCGGCCACCGTTTGATCCAGCCGCCGCGCCAGATGCCTGATCTTGGGCAGGACTTCGAGAAAGCCCATCAGCGCCAGTTCATGCATGGGGAAGAGGGAGGAGAGGCCCTTTTCCTCCATTCGAGCGCCGCCGATGCCAGCGAAGCTCACGCCGGGTACGAGCGCCTGCATCGCATCCATGAGCCGGGCGCCCAGCACGTCGCCCGAGGCCTCGCCGGCGATGATATAAACATCGGGCATTAGCGATACTCGGCCAAAGCCGGGCGCTCGAACCGCGCCGAGGGCCAGTCCCGATGGTTCAGCACCGCGCCTTCACGACGCACTGTCTCGATCAACTGAGGATCGAGATCGGCGAAGACCCATTCGGCGCGGTCGAGGGCACCCTGGGCCAGAACGCCGTCTTCCGGTAAGCCCCTATCGACCGGGCCGAAGACCGCCGCGCGGCCGCGATTGACATCAAGGGCCGCCGACCACGGCGCGACACCCACCGTGGGGCAGATCGCGACATAGCACTGGTTCTCCATGGCCCGGGCTGCCGCACCGATCCGCACGCGGTTGAAGCCGTGAAGGCTGTCGGTGCAGGAGGGCGCTAGGATCAGCCACGCCCCGGCCTCGACCTGAGCGCGCACATGGTCGGGGAATTCGACGTCGTAGCAGATCGAGATGCCGATCATGCCCCAGGGTGTCTCGAAGATCGAAGGTCCCGCGCCAGCGGAAACGCCCCAGCGCTCGTCCTCGAAACGCGTCATCTGCCGTTTGTCCTGGAAGGCATATCTGCCGTCAGGGCGGATGAGCGGCGCCCTGTTGTGGACCCGGCCATCCGGCCCGGCCATGGGCAGCGAGCCGGGGAGGAGCCAGATGTTGTGCTTGAGCGCGGCTTTCTGCATCGCGGCCAGAATGCCATCCGCGGCGGGCACCATGGCCGCGAGTTCCTCTGCCTCCGTGGCAGGCGAGGCATTGGCCAAGGCGGAGCCGAGCTCGACGCAGGCATATTCGGGCATGACCGCGAGATCGGCGCCACGGAGCTTGGCCTCGCTCAGCCAGCGGTCGAGCTTGGCAGCGTAATCGGTAAGGCTTCCGGGTCGTTCGACCGGGTATTGCAGGAGCGCGAGACGTAGCATCAGCCGATCACCTGGCCCGAAAGAGACTTTACCCAGAAAGCGAGGGGATGGCTCGTCTCGGCCTCCGCCCCGATTTCGTTCCAGTCGAAATGGCAGACGAGATCGGGGCGCTTGGCATAGCCGCGCTTCATCCAGAACGCATCCAGAGGCAGATAGTCTCTGGGCTTCAGCGGATGCGTGGGTTCGCGGATCACGGCGCAGAAGGTGCAGCGATCAAGGCCGATCCGTTGCGCATGGGCTTCCCGCTCGGCGAAAAAGCGGACGCCCGCGCCCTGGCCGCGATAGGCGCTCAACAGCACCGATTCACCGAAATAGCACCATTGGCCGACATCATACCCGGCGGCGCGGAAGGTGTCGGCGACGGGGCCATGAGTTTGCGTCATGGGCTGGCAGGTGGCTGCACCAACGGGCTTCTCGCCGTCGAACGCCACGATCACGGCCGCGCCGGGGCTCTCCGCATAGGACCGAAGATAGCCGCGCTCATAGACGGCATCGCCTTCGTATAGATAGGGCCATTCCCGGAAGACGGCGATGCGAAGGGCCGCGAGATCGGAAAGGAAGGGCTCGAGCGCGGGGCCGGTCAGCGTCTCGAAGCGAAGGGTAGGATGCACCATGCCCTCTGCTTAGAGCAGAAAGGGCATGGCGTGAATCCTCACATCATCGGCGCGAAACGGGCGATCTCGATGAAGATGTCCCGCACGGCTTGCGAGAGGGAGCGGTTGAGCTCTTCGAGGTCCGCCACCTGATCGATCCGAGTCTGGGCCTTATCCAGTTCCTCGGGGCTGAGGAGCAGCGCGAAGAGGCCGGCGGCGCGGCAGAGGCCGATCAGCAGGCAGTCGCGCGGCTCGGGGATCTCATCCTTGAAGATGACATCCATGATCCGCGCCTTCACCTCGCGCTCTTCCTTGTCGGAAATCACCGGGTAGCGGCGCTCCGGGAAGATCCAGAGGAAGCGGCCCTCCTCCTTGCGCAGGATGCCGCGGGCGACGAGGCGGTCGAAGAGTTCATCGCGGTAGGATTCGACGTCGCGCGCCAGGGTCTCGATCCAGTAGCGGCTGTCTTCCTGGCGCGGGCTCGAGACGATGGTTTCCAGCACCCGATCGAAGAGTGCATCACCGGTCGGTGTGCGGTCCGGCACGAAGAGGCGGCTGGTGTCGGTGTCGATACGGTTGGCCAGCGCCAGCTCGGCCAGGATGGCGCCGACAAGAGCATAGTCACCGGCGGGCGCGGCACGTTCCATGAGCCGGCCCGTTTGATCGTCGAGCATGAGGAGCAGCAGCTCCTCCGGCATGGTCAAAGGCATGTTGGCGTCCTCTCCGGGAATCAGGGCAATACCGTCCGCTGACGCAGGCTGGACGTCAACGGGGAAGTAATGAGGTTTTTGTGGCCCTTTAGGCCGAAACTGTTGCCTGTACGAAAGCGGCGATACCGTTCTCGACCACTTCCCGCGGCAGGTCCCTCAGGATGAAGACCAGGCGCGACCGTCTGTCGTCCCCTTCCGGCCAGGATTCTAGCGTGGCCGGCGGGTGCCAGACATGCTGGACGCCGTGGATCACGACCGGCTTCTCATGGCCTTCCAGGTTCAGCAAGCCCTTGATACGCAAGACGGAATCGCCGCGCGTCGCGGTCAGCATCTCAAGGAAGCTGGCTAGGCCGGTCCAGGGCAGGGGCCTGTCATAGGTGAGGCAAAAGGCGGCGATGCGGTCATCGTGGCGATTATGGTCGTGATGGTGGCCGTGACCATGGTGGTGGTGATGATGCCCGGCCTCATGAGCCTCGGCATCGAGCCAGCGACGAACATCCGCCACCTTGCTGCCGGGATCGAAGGGGCCCGCTTCAAGCAATGCTGCCGGATCGATCACGCCATGGGCAGCGGTCAGGATCGGTGCGGCCGGGTTCAAAGCTCGCAAGCGGGCGCTCAGGGCCTCGAGCTGCGCGGCGCCCGCGAGATCGGCCTTCGTCAGCACGATGCGGTCCGCCATGGCGGCCTGCTTCACGGCCTCCATCTGTTCGTCGAGTGTGGCGCCGCCATTGACGGCATCCACCAGCGTCACGACCCCGTCGAGCCGGAAGTGCCGTGCGACGGAGGCATCGCTCATCAGCGTATGCAAAATGGGGGCTGGATCGGCGAGGCCCGTCGTCTCGATCACCACCCGCTTCATGGGATGGCCGCCCCGAGCACGGAGCGCCAAGCGGCCCAGTGCCTCGACCAGATCGCCCCGCACCGTGCAGCATAGGCAGCCGGCGTTGAGCAGGACGGTGTCCTCATCAAGCCTGTCGACCAGAAGGTGGTCGAGGCCGATCTCGCCGAATTCGTTGATGAGCACCGCCGTATCGGCCAGGGCCGGGTGACGGAGCAGGTTGTTGAGGAGCGTCGTCTTCCCGGCACCCAGAAAGCCGGTCAGGACCGTCAGCGGGATCATCGCGCAGCTCCATGGTGATGGTGCGCATGGGATGCACCGTAAAGCTCCTCGGGGTTCTTTTCTGGCTGGGCGATCGGCACTAGAGCCCCGTCGCGGATGGCCATGAAGAAGCAGTTGCGACGGCCGGTATGGCAGGCGACCCCATCCTGATCGACCAGGGCGAGCAGCGTGTCGCCGTCGCAATCGAGGCGTAGGTCCACAAGCCGTTGCTGTTGCCCGCTGGTCTCGCCCTTGCGCCACAGCGCCTTGCGGCTGCGGCTGTAATAACAGACCCGGCCCGTCGCGAGCGTCTCGGCGACGGACTCCTTGTTCATCCAGGCCATCATCAGCACCTCACCGGTATCGTGCTGCTGGGCGATGGCGGGGATGAGCCCATTGGCATCGAAACTCACCGCGGCGAGGAAGGCCGCGATGGCCTCCTGGCCCGGCGCGGCATAGGCGGCGGGCAGGTTTTCGGTCAGGGATGTGGTGGAGCCGGTCATGCGTTATTATATAACACGCAGCTTCGGGAACTGGAGAGGGGCAAGTCGGGCATGAGGGCATTGAGCGCGGATAAGGAGCTCGAGCACGCTTTGGAGGAAGCCGCAGCGCTTTGCATGAGGCGGGGCGCGAGCCTGACTGAGCTTCGGCGGCAGGTGCTCGGGCTGATCCTCTCGGAAGCCCAGCCCATCGGCGCATACGCATTGCTCGATAGGCTCAAGGCCGAGCGCCCCGGTGCGGCCCCGCCCACGGTCTACCGTGCGCTCGATTTCCTGCTCGATCAGGGTCTCGTCCATAAGGTCGAGCGGCTGAACGCCTATGTGGGCTGTGCCGAACCGGTCGCCGATCACTGCTGCCATAACCATGACCACCATCACGAGCACCCGGCCCATGATCATGGCCATCCGCATCAGTTCCTAATCTGCAAGCAGTGCGGCAAGGCTATCGAGATGAGCGATGTCGGCGTGCAGAGCGCCATCAAGGCTGCGGCCGAACGGCTCGGCTTCCACATCGCCCGCGCCTCGGTCGAGGTTGAGGGAACCTGCTCGGAATGTGCCGCAGTGGCTTGATCTTTCATCAAAAGGGCAGGGGCTTAATATCCGGCTCCACCCAGCGCCGCCGTGCCTCCGGCGTGAAAATGACGCCTTCCGACCAGTGTTCCAGCACCCATCGCTTGCTGCCATAAGGGGAGGCGATAAGCGCGTTGAGTGCCAGATGGAGCGGTTCGTCCGTGTCCCTGGCATCCAGAAAGGCCCTGACCGCCCGTAGCGAGGCGAAGGTGATGGTCTCGTGATAGCCCCGCGTGTCAGAATTGGGCACGCCCGTTGCCTCGTTATAGGCGCGGATGATCGCCGGCATGTCGCGCTCGGGTACGAATTTGGGCCGGCGACATAGCAGCCAAGCAGCGGCAGCCAGATGCGCCGCATGCGTCCATTCGGGCTTCGGTAGGCTACGATCCAGCAGGCCCAGGCCGATACGGTCAATGGCGGCTTCGTCACTGAAGACCATCGAATTAACTCCTGATTTTACTGTAAATTCGCATCCGCCTTCTTCGCTGGTGCTTTTTTCAACAGGGCGAAGCGCAGCCCTTCCGGGATCATGGAAACCGCCCGCGCCCCCGCATAGAGGAACCATGGAAAGGCCACGCGCCGTTGGCCTGCTTCGATACCCTTCAGGATCCGGGTAGCGGCGTAATCGGGCGTCATAAGGCCCGGCATGGGAAAAGGATTGGTGTCTGTCATCGGCGTCCGCACGAAGCCGGGGCATATGGCATGCACCCGCACGCCCCGCCGTGCTTCGCCGAGATCGACCGCCTCCGCCCAACGCTGAATGGCCGCCTTGCTGGCGCAATAGGCTGGCGCGCCGGGCATGTTCAGAAAGGCGGCGATCGAAGCGATGACCGCCACGCGGCCTCGCATGCCATCCGGGCCTGGCTCCTGGCCCCGCATCAACTCGATGGCAGGTAGGGCGGTATTCAAAACGCCGGTGACATTGATGTCGAAAATAGCCCGGGCCTGGGCAGTGGGTTCGCCGAACATGCCGGCCCCGCCGCCTGTGCCACCGGACACGCCCGCATTGGCCACGACGAGATCCAGCCGCCCCGCCTCGTTGATCCAGACCGCCGTTGCCACAACGTCGCGCACATCGAGCAGCGTCTCCCGCACCGTGGCGCCCTTCGCCCTGGCGGCGTCAGCGGCGTCCTTGAGGCGCGCCTCGTTGCGGCCCGCGAGATGCAGCGTGGCGCCGGGGCGGGCGAGGGCAAGCGCGAGGGCATGGCCGATACCGGACGAGGCGCCGGTAATGGCAGCCGTCATAAATCTCGCATCGGTCATGCCTTGCATCCCTTCCGGTTGAGAGAGAAAAGCCAGCATGGCTCTCTCCTCCATGACCGGCTTCGCCCGCAATGCGGGCACCCTGCCCGATGGTACGGGTTTCGTCTGGGAACTGCGCAGCGTCAACGGGCGCGGCTTCGACCTGCGGCTGCGCCTGCCCAATGGCTTCGAAGCCCTTGAGGCCCCGCTGCGCGAAGCGGCAGCCGGCCCGCTGAAACGTGGCAATGTCACCGCGAATCTCTCGCTGAAGCGGGAGGATCGCGCGCCTGCGCTCGCGCCTGATCCCGTCGCCCTGGAGAATGCAATTCAACTTGTCATGGCCGTCGCGGATAAGATGCCCGGCGCGCCGGCGCCGCGGGCCGAAGCCGTTCTTGCCATGCCCGGCGTGCTGCGTGCCCGCAGCGAGGAGCCGGATGAGGCGCTGCTCGAAGCTCAGCGCGGCGCGCTGGCCAAGGCTTTCATCCAGGTCGTGGCCGATCTCCGTGAGAACCGTCTCTCCGAGGGGGAGAAGCTGACGGCTGTGCTTTCCGGCCTCCTCGATGAAATTCAGGCGCTTCGCGATGCCGCCTGGGACGAGGCTGCCGCGCAGCCGCAGGCCATCAAGGCACGACTGAGCGCCGCCCTTGCGGAACTGCTAGAGGGCGAGGGTCGGGTGCCGGAGGAACGGCTTGCCGCCGAAGTCGCCCTGCTGGCGCAGAAGGCCGATGTCCGCGAGGAGTTGGATCGGCTGGGTGCGCATATCGCGGCCGCGCGCGCCATGCTGGCCTCCAACGAGCCCGTGGGCCGCAAAATGGAGTTCCTGACCCAGGAGTTCGGCCGCGAGGCCAATACCCTGGGCGCCAAGTCTTCCAGTCTGGCTTTGACCCGGCTGTCCCTCGACCTCAAGGCCGCGATCGAGCGGCTTCGTGAGCAGGCTGCGAATATCGAATGAGCGACACCACCTCCCGGCCGCGCCGCGGCCTCTGCCTCGTGCTCTCGGCGCCTTCCGGCACGGGCAAGTCCTCCGTGGGGCAGGCTCTTCTGCAGCAGGAGCCCGATTTGCGCCTCTCCGTGTCGGCCACGACGCGGGCCGCGCGGCCGGGGGAGGTGGAGGGCGTGCACTACTTCTTCCGCACCCATGAGCAGTTCGACGCCATGGAAGCCGAGGGCGGTCTGCTGGAATCGGCCAATGTCTACGGCCGTCGCTACGGCACGCCGCGCGCTCCGGTCGAGGCCGCCCTGGCGGCGGGTAAGGATGTGCTCTTCGACGTGGACTGGCAGGGGCATTTGCTGCTGCGCCAGGCGCTGCCTGAGGATGTGGTCGGCGTCTTTCTGCTGCCCCCTTCGATCGAGGAACTCGAGCGGCGCCTTTTCGGGCGGGGGCAGGACGACAAGGCCGAGATCGAGCGCCGCATGGCCAATGTGCGCGAGCAGATCCATCACTGGCAGGATTTCGACCATGTGCTTGTAAATACGGATTTCGCCGCCACGGTCGCCCAGGTGCGGGCCATCCTTATCGCGGCGCGCAGCACCCGCGCCCGTCAGCCCTGGATCAGCGGTTTTGCCGACGAACTTCTCGCCCAGAGCGGTGACCCCGCTTCGGCCATAAGCTGATGCAGGATTTGCTCTTCGTCGTCGCGCCGATCTTCATCATCATGGGTGTGGGATGGCTCGTCGCGCGGCTGGGGCATTTTCCTGATCAGGCACAGCGGGCGGTCACTGATTTCTGCTTCCGCTTCGCCATGCCATCGCTGCTTTTCCTTGGGGGGATGCAGGGGGCAGGGGCGGCCGAGGGCAAGACCGCCCTCGCTTTTTTCGGCGCCGCAGTGCCGCTCTTCGGCGTCGGCGTGCTGATCGGCGTACGCCTATTGCGTCAGCCGCTGCCGCAGGCCTCGATGTTCGGGCTCAATATGAGTTTCGGTAATACGGCAATGATGGGCGTGCCGGTGATCTTCGCCGCCTTCGGCCAGGCGGGGCTGTCTCAGCTACTGACGATCATTGCCCTGCACTCAATCGTCCTATTGCCGATCGCTACCATGCTGGCCGAGTTCGGGCTGAATGCCCGGGCGCCGCTCGGCCGTATCCTGCGCGCGACAGGGCAATCGCTGCTGCGCAATCCGATCGTCATGGCCGTGGTCGTGGCCCAGATCTGGTCCCTGCTGCATCTGCCGGTGCCGGCCGTTGCGGAACGGACACTGACCATGATGGGGGCCGCCGGGCCGCCTGCGGCGATCTTCTGCCTGGGGGCAAGCCTCGCCAGCTTCTCGCCAAGGGGGGCAGGGCTCGAGGTCGGGCTGGCCGCTATCGGCAAGCTCGCCTTCTTGCCTCTGGCGGTGTTCGGGCTGGGAACTCTGATACAGTTGGAGCCGCTGCCCATGGCCGTCGCGGTCGTCTCCGCGGCGCTGCCGACGGGGGCGAATGCCTTCATTCTGGCGCGACGCTATGAGGTGGGGGCCGAGCGCTCCGGCGCGACCGTACTCGTCACTTCCGCCATTGCGGTCGTGACGCTTTCCATCGTGATCGGGCTGATGCGGCCAGCCTAGTCCCGCTGCCTAATCCCGGTTGTCCGGATGGCGGAGCAGCCAGAGGCGCTCATGGGCCGCGACGAGGCTTTCCATGTTCTTCCGCCGATTGGCGTCGGGCGACACGGGGCGGCGGGTCAGCATCATCTCGAGGATGCGGAGCAGTTCCTCGGCGACCTCGTAATCCCCTTGGTCGCAGGCATGATGGAAAGCGATGAGGATCTTGTCCGACAGCCGCCGAGTATGGCGCGGCGCGAAGCTGGAGCCCCGCGCATCTTCCCGTCCGGCTTCGTCGTCGGTTTCATCCACCGTCATTCCTCTAGTCGCTCCCTAGGGATACAAGCTGAAGCGGGCCATTGGCTGCTGAAAGGCCTCTCGTCATACCCGCATCTCATCAGACCGGAAACCCGAACTCTGTAAAGCCGCACCGGACTGGCTAACAGCAGAATCGAAGCTTCCTTATCCTCAAGCACCTTAACGCTACGCGAATAGCTCAGGAACCCGTGAGGTCAAAGGTTGCGCAGCTGTGCCCTTACGGCGCCGGCAATAGTCTCCGGGGAACTCTGGGGACGCAAAACGGTCTTTACCATGCCGTCCGGGCCGACGAGATAAATGAAGGACGAGTGATCCATTAGATAGTCGGCATTATCCGTTCGGGTTTCTTTACGAAAATAGACCCGGTAGCGCCGGGCCACCTCAGTGACTTGCTCGATGCTGCCTGTGAGCCCGACCAAGCGCGGGTGGAAGAGAGCGACGTATTCGTTAAGGTTCGCCGGCCTGTCGCGCTCCGGATCGACAGAGATGAAGACCGGCGTGATCTTCTCCGACTGCGGCCCGAGCTCATCCATGGCGGCCGCGATATTGCCGAGTTCGGTCGGGCAAACGTCGGGACAGAAGCTATAACCGAAGTAGACGACCAGCCACCGGCCGGCGAAATCTTTTTCGGTGACATTCTTCCCCGTGTTGTCCACGAGTGAGAAGGCGCCGCCGAGTTTCACGCCGGGCGGCATGGCGACTGTGCCGGGCGCAGGCGGGGCGGAAGTGCCTTGAGGGCCGGCGAAGCCGGCTACGCGCCGCACGAACGCATCCGCCACGCTCTCGTCTGGCTCCCGCCACAGCCAAGCGGCGCCCCATAAACCGCCAAGGCAGAGAATGACGACGATCAGCAGGTACCGGATGAGGCGCAGCATGCCGCCTTGATAGGCGCTTCCGGCTGCCAACGGAAGCCTATCACCCGACGGAGGCGGAGAGCCGGGGGTCTATCCATAGCTGCAGCAGATCCGCCGCCAGGGTGGCAAGCATGGTGACGGCTGCGACCAGCATCAGGGCGAGAAGCGCTAGATTATAGTCATTTCCCATGATGCTGTCGTAGAGCAGCTTGCCCATGCCGGGGCGGGCGAACAGCGTCTCTGTGACGAGAGCACCTCCCACCAATGCGCCGGCGTCGATCGCGGCCAGGGTCAGAAGCGGGACGGAAGCATTCGGCAGAGCGTGAGCCCAGAGGAGACGGTTTTCGGAGGCACCTCGCGCCCGGGCGCTGGTGATCCAGGGCTCCCGCAAGGTGTCCCTAAAAGCCGCTGCGCTATGCCGGGCATAGGCGGCGAGGTGAGAGAAGGCCAGGGTGGCAAGCGGAAGCACCAGATAGCGGAGGGCCGGGACCAGACCTTGCTCATCGGGAAGCCCTCCGGCCGGGAGCCAGCCGAGCGTCACGGCGAAGAGGATGATCGCCATCATCCCCAGCCAGAAGCTGGGCATGGCCTGCCCCATAAGCGCGACGGTCTGCACAGCACCGGCATAGACCGGGCGTGCCGCCGCCAAGGCGCCGGCGGCGACGCCCAGAAGGATCGCCAGAAGCAACGAGGTGCCCACAAGGATCAGGCTCGACCAGAGCGCCGGCATCAGCACCTGGATGGCCGGCCGGGCGAAGAGCCGCGAATGGCCGAAATTCCCCGTCAGCACGCCGAGAGCCCAACTGGTCCAACGTGCCAATAAAGGTCTGTCGAGCTCGTAAAGCGCCCTCAGCCTCGCCGCATCCTCAGGTCCCAGCCGTGGGTCGCCGATGATCGCGAGTTCGATCGGGTCGCCGGGCATCAGGCCGATCGCGAACCAGGCGGCGAGCGAAAGCACGACGAGCAGGAAGAGGATCTGGCCAAGCCTGATGGCCAGCAGCCGCGCCAGCCAGCCATGCCCGCTCACTTGACCCGCCACTCGGTGACCCAGACGGAGGAGGGGATCTGGTGGCCCGTTGGCCTCACGCCATCCAGCCAGAGCGGCCAGATATGGGGATCGGCGCGGAACCAGAGAGGCAGCGCAGGCAAGGCGTCAGCCGTGATACGCTGAAGCTCGGACCAGAGCGGGCGGCGACGGTCAGGGTCGAGTTCCTGCGGGAGCGCTTCGATGATCTGATCAAGTCGAGCGTCGCGGAAACCGGGATAGTTCTGGCCCGACCAGTTGCTTGCCGCCGTCGGGATCTCGCTCGAGTGCAGGGTCGTACGGGGCACGCTCTCCGGGGAGGAAATCCAGGCGAACATGGCCATGGCACCGAAACGGCGGCGGGAGACGGTTTCGGAGAAGAAGACGCGCGGCGGCTCGTTCCGGATTCGCGTCTCGACGCCCGCCTGTTTCCACATCGAGGCCAGAATCTGCTGGACCTGCTCGCGGGATCGGTTGCCGGCCGTGGTCATGAACTCGAAGGAGAGCTTTTCCCCGGCTGCGTTGCTGCGGATGCCATCGGCGCCCTTGGTCGACCATCCCGCCTCATCGAAGAGCCTCGCGGCGCGAGCAGGGTCGAAAGGCCAGCTGGGCGTCGCCGGGTCGTGCATGGCGTCGAGCGGGTTCACGCCGGTCTGCGCCACTGCCTGGCGGCCATCGAAGAGGCGTTTGCTGATCTGCTCCCGGTCTATCGACATCAGCAGCGCCTGCCGCACCCGCTTATCGGCCAGGATGGGATTGTCGAGGTTGAGATCGATATGCTCCCAGACCAGCCCCGGCTGGTAGTGAAAGCGGAAGCGGCTACCGGCCCGCTTCTCCAGCGCCATGGCCTGTTCCAGCGGCAGGCCGAGTTCACCCGCAATCATGTCCACTTGGCCGGCGAGAAGCTGGGCCTCGAGGGCCGGCGTATTTTCGACCGCGCGGATGGAGATGCGTTCGAAGGCCGGTTTTGGGCCGGCCCAGTATTGATTGCGCGCCAAAGTGACACCTGCGCCGGGCGTCACCGCGGAAATTCGGTATGGGCCGTTCCAGAGGGCAGGATTGGTCGTGTCGGTGTCGTAGGCGGTGCGGTTGCGATAGCTCCGCTTGTCGGCTTCCCAGATGGGCCGCTCGATCCGGGCGGGCAGGGGCTGGAAATCGCCCAGCGCGGCGTAATCGAAGGTCACCTTGTCGAAGCGGATGGTGATGGCATTGGGCTGGTCGATCAGGATCTCATAGGCACTGCGATAGAACTCGGCGCCGCCGAAGCCGGTCTCGAAGGCGCGGCCAGCTTCCCAGGCGAAGCGGAAATCCTCCGCTGTGATGGGCGTGCCATCGGCCCAGCGCCAGTCGGGGTTGATCTTCCAGGTGACACGCAGGCCCTGCTTGCCATCGGGCGTCGTTTCCCGCTGGGCCAGACCGTTCTCCAGCGCGGGAAGCTCGGTGCACTGGATGCAGGCGAGCTTCCAATCGGCGTCATAGGCCGTCACCGGCTGCCGGGCGAAGCCCTCGATATAGGACTTGGCCGCCATGGCCTCGATATTAGGGTGCCATGTCGAGGGATATTGCGTGAGGCCGATGGTCAGGCTGTCGCGCGGGGTCTGAGCCGCGGCGGGCAGGGCGAGGAGAAGGAAGAAAGGCATCAGGCGCATGGCCCTGATGATGCGCTACTCCCGCCTCGTCAGGCCAGCGCCAACTCTTTCACCTTCGCGAGCCACTCGGGGTGGTCCCACTCGGCCTCTCCTTCCAGCCGGGCGACCTCCTGGCCGCGACGATCGACCAGCACGCTCGTCGGCAGGCCCCTTGCGCCGAAGGCTCGCGCCGCCGCTCCACGGGGATCGAGCAGGATGGGCAGGTTATGGATGCCGTTGCGCTTGTAAAAGGCCTCGACCTGGGATTTGCCCGCTCGGTCGGAAGACAGGGCCAGAACGGCCAGCCCCTGCGAGCCGAGGGCTGCCTGCGTCTTGTCCAGCGCCGGCATTTCAGCGACGCAGGGGGCGCACCAGGTGGCCCAAAAATTCACGATCAGGCCCTTGCCGCTGAAATCGGCAAAGCTCATCGGCTTGCCCTCGGCGTCGGTGAAAGCAGTGTCAGGCAAAGGCCGAGGCTCGCCTGTGACGAGCTTGGAGAGGCCCTTAGGAGCATGGTTGGACTGTGCCCACCCTTGCCGTGGCCAGAGGGCCGCGTATACGGTCGCCCCAGCCGTCATCGAGCCCAGGGCGAAAGAAGCCTGAGCGAAGGTGCGGCGCCTTATCGTCAACACGGGATCCTCCTGACCTTGTCCAGCCACCAGCCTGCCCCCTCCACCAGCAACCAGGCCTGGGGCGGCCGCTACAGCGAAGGCCCTTCGGCCATCATGCAGGCGATCAATGCCTCGATCGGCTTCGACCGCAAGCTGTGGCGTCAGGATATTCGCGGCAGCCTCGCCCATGCGGCGATGCTGAAGCATGTGGGGATCATCTCCGCCGATGACGAGGCCGCTATTCGCGATGGCCTCAACCAGATCGCGGCCGAGATCGAGGCCGGCGAGTTCACCTTCAGCGAAGCCCTTGAAGACATTCATATGAATGTCGAGGCCCGGCTGACGGAGCGCATCGGCGAGGCCGGCAAGCGCCTGCATACCGGCCGCAGCCGCAATGACCAGGTGGCGCTCGATATGCGCCTTTGGGTGCGCGATGCCATCGACGGGATCGACGGCCAGATCGCCGACCTGATGCGTGCTCTGGTGGATCGGGCTGACGAGCACGCCGCGACGGTGATGCCGGGCTTCACCCATCTCCAGCCGGCCCAGCCGACCACGCTAGGCCATCACCTGCTTGCCTATGTCGAGATGCTCGGCCGGGACCGTGCGCGCCTGGCCGATTGCCGCGCCCGCATGAACGAGAGCCCCCTGGGCGCTGCCGCCCTGTGTGGCACCGGCTTCCCGATCGACCGGCATATGACGGCGGCCGCGCTGGGCTTCGACCAGCCGATGCGCAACAGCCTCGATGCCGTGGCGAGCCGTGACTTCTCGCTGGAATTCCTCTCGACGGCCACGATCTGCGGCACGCATCTCTCCCGTTTCGCGGAGGAGATCGTGCTCTGGACCAACCCGTATTTCGGCTTCGTCAAACTGTCCGACGCCTTCACGACCGGCAGCTCGATCATGCCGCAGAAGCGCAATCCTGACGCTGCGGAGCTGGTCCGCGCCAAGGTGGGCCGTATCGCGGGTGCTCTGGTCGGGCTGATGACCGTGATGAAGGGCCTGCCGCTGACCTATGGCAAGGACATGCAGGAGGACAAGGAGGGCCTGTTCGACGCGACCGAGGCCCTGGCCCTTGGCCTTGCCGCGACGGCCGGCATGGTCCGCGACATGCAGCCGGATGGCGCGCGGCTGAAAGCCGCCGCCGGGGCGGGCTTCTCGACGGCGACCGACCTTGCCGACTGGCTGGTGCGGGAGCTGCGTCTGCCCTTCCGCGATGCCCATCACGTCACGGGCCGTCTTGTCGCCAAGGCCGATGCCAAGGGCATCGACCTTTCGGGCCTGTCGCTGGAAGAGATGCAGGCCGAAGAGCCGCGCATCCATAACGGCATCTACTCCGTGCTGACCGTCGAGGCTTCGGTGGCCTCGCGCACCTCCTACGGCGGCACGGCGCCGGTCAATGTCCGCCGGATGGCCGGTGAGTGGCGGGAGCGTTTGAAGTGAAGGCAGCCCTGGGTCTCATCATCATCGCCCTGTCGCTCGCGGCATGCGGGCGCGTCGGGCCGATCAAGCCGCCTGGCCCAGCGAGTGACGTTACCTATCCGCGCGTCTATCCGGCGCCCGACAGCGTTCGTAAGTAATGCTTAGCGTCACGGTGTATCGCTACCACCGTGGCGCCCTTTCGTGCTTCGGCCTAGAATGTCGGCACCTGTCTGGAGGAACGACATGCACCGTCGCGCGTTGCTCGCCGCCCCTTTGCTCGCGCCGCCATTGATGGCGCTCGCCGCCTCGACGGCTTCGGCCCAGCCCGCGGGCGTGGCGATGGAGGAATTCCTCATCCCGGGCGGCTCGCCCGGCGTGCAGATCTATCTGCGCAATAAGCGGCCCGAAGGCAGCCTCCCTGGCCGGGCCGACCGAACCATTCTCTGCGTCCATGGCGCGACCTATCCTGCCTCGAGCAGCTTCGACCTGCCGCTCGCTGGCGTTTCCTGGATGGATTACATGGCCGGCCGCGGCTTCGACGTCTGGTGCGTCGATTTGCGTGGCTATGGCCGTTCCACCCGCCCGCCGGAAATGAGCCAGCCGCCGGAAGCCAATCCGCCCCTGGTGCGCGGCGATGTGGCGATCACCGATATTGCGGCGGCTGCCAAGTTCATCCGCGAGAAGCGGAACCTGCCGAAGATCGTGCATCTCGGCTGGTCCTGGGGCACCAGCCTCATGGCGCGATTCGCGGCCGACAACCCTTCGCTGGTCGAACGGCTCGTTCTCTACGCGCCGCAATGGCTTCGCGATGGCCCCAGCCCTGCCGCTGCTGGCCAGACCGGGCCGCTGGGTGCTTATCGCAGCGTGACCCGCGCGCAGGCACGCGAACGCTGGATGCGGGGCGTGCCTGACGCCAAGCGCAACGGGCTGATCCCGCTCGGCTGGTTCGAGCATTGGGCCGACAGCACTTTCCTGCTCGATCCCGAAGGCAGTCGGCAGACGCCCTCGGTTCTACGCGCGCCCAATGGCGTGCTGCAGGACAGCCAGGAATACTGGCAGGCCGGAAAGCCCTATTACGACCCTTCCAAGATCACGGCGCCTACGCTGCTCGTCGTCGCTGAATGGGATCGTGATACGCCGCCCGAACTGGCGACCGCGCTTTTCCCGCAGCTGACGGCAAGCCCTGGTAAGCGCCTGATCATGCTGGCGGAGGGCACGCATACCATCATGCTGGAGCGCAATCGCGGAGCACTGTTCCAGGCCGTTCAGGTCTTCCTGGAAGAGAGCATTACCTGATCGTTGAGGCCGGGAGGGCCTAGCCCTCCCGGATAGGTTCAGCGGGCGACCGCGTAGCCCTGCATGCCGCGCGGATTGGCGCCGGCGAAAATCTGACCGTCATCTTCCAGGCGAGCGCCGGAGAGGCGGCCTTCCGACCAGTCACCGCCCACTTCGAGCTTGTGCCCGCGGGCCCGGAGCGCCTCGGCCACTTCCGACTTGAACCGGCCCTCGATCACCGCCTTGCCGGGCTTGGCCACGCGCGGCCAGAAGCTGCTCGGCCAGTGCTCGGTGTGGAAGCTCGGTATGTCGATGGCCTGCTGGATGTTCAGGCCGTGATTCACCATGCGCAGAAACATGATCGGCGACCACTGGTCCTGCTGCTCGCCGCCTGGCGTGCCGAAAGCCATCCAGGCCTTGCCGTCCTTCAGCGCCATGGAGGGCGAGAGGGTCGTGCGGGGGCGCTTGTTGGGCTTCAGGCCGTTCGGGTGCTCGGCATCGAGCCAGAACATCTGGCCACGGCTGCCGAGAGCGCAGCCCAATTCCGGAATGACCGGCGAGGATTGTAGCCAGCCGCCGGAGGGCGTGGCCGAGACCATGTTGCCCCAGCGGTCGATGACGTCGACATGGCAGGTATCGCCAGAGGATACGCCCATCCGGGCAACGGTCGGCTCGCCCGTGCCGGCGGCCTTGCTCAGCAGTTCGGCGCGGTCAGCGGCGTTATGGTCGACCTTGGCCACATAGCCGGGGATGGTGCCAGGCCGCAGCTCCATCGAGGCTTTCTCGCCGATCAGCTTGCGGCGTTCGGCATTGTAGTCGGCCGAGAGCAGCGTCTGCATCGGGACTTCGGCGAAATCCGGATCACCGTAATAGGCCTCGCGATCGGCGAAGGCGAGTTTCTGGGCCTCGATGACGTGGTGGACGAAGTCCGCCCCCTCGGGGTCCATCCCAGCCAAGTCTATGCCGTCGAGAATGGCCAACGTCTGGAGGAACGCCGGGCCCTGGCTCCAGGGGCCGCATTTCAGGACGGTATAGCCCTTGTAGTCATAGGCGAGGGGAGCTTCCTTGCCTGCCGACCAATTGGCCATGTCCTGGGCGGTCAGCACGCCGCCATGGCGGCTGCCGGAGGAGTCGAGCCAGGAGGTTTCGCGGCAGAAGCGGTCGATCGCCTCTGCGACGAAGCCCTGGTACCAAGCGCGGCGCGCGGCATCGATCTGGGCGACGCGATCCGGTCCGGCGGCCTCGGCCTCGGCGACCACGCGGGCATAGACATTGGCGAGCGTCGGATTGGTCCAAAGCTGGCCGGGCTTGGGGCCGCCATCGCGCAGCCAGAGCTCAGCCGAGGTGCGCCATTCCTGCTCGAAGAGGGGGCGGACGCTCTCGATCGTCGCAATCACGCGGGGCACGTAATGCGCACCACGTGCGGCGTATTCGATGGCGAATTCCAGGATCTGACGGGGCTTCCAGGTGCCGTGGTCACGCAGCATGACCATCCAGGCGTCGAAGGCGCCGGGCACCATGGCGGCCAGGAGGCCGGTGCCGGGGATCATGTCGAGGCCCAGCTCGCCCTTCACCTTCTCGATGGTGAGGCCGGCCGGGGCCGGGCCCTGGCCGCAGATGACGTGCTGGGTATTCGTCTTGGCGTCATGGATGATGATCGGGCAGTCGCCGAGCGGGCCGTTCAGATGCGGCTCCACGATCTGCAGCGTGAAGCCGGCGGCGGCGCCGGCATCGAAGGCATTGCCGCCGCGCTCCAGCACAGCCATGGCCACCGAGGACGCGATCCAGTGAGTGGAGGCCGCGGCACCGAAAGTGCCGGCGACTTCGGGCCGGGTTGTGAACATTATATGTCAGTGGCTCCCAGGGGGTTGTTCTCTCCGGGATGCGCCGTGAAAACGCATCGGTCAACCGGGACAGTCTTCGCCGAGGGAGGTTTTAGCGCGTGTCGCGCATGGGATTGCTGGTGCCTGTGGTCGGACCATCGGGCGCCGGAAAAGATACGCTGATGGCCGAAGCCCGGCATCGGCTCGGCGCTGACGAGCGTTTCGTTTTCGTCCGTCGTGTCATCACCCGCCCGGCTTCCGCCGGGGGCGAAGACCACGAACCGGCGAGCGAAGAGGCTTTCGAAGCCATGGCGGCGGGGGGCGGCTTCGCCTTCCACTGGCAGGCGCATGGCCTTCGATACGGCATCCCTCGCAGCATCGAGGCGGACCTTGCCGCCGGGAAGCTCGTGCTGGCTAATCTATCGCGCTCGGTGCTCGCTGAGGCGGCCGAGCGCTATAATACACGCGTGCTGGTGATAACCGCGCCGCTCGAATTGCTGGCCAACAGGCTCGCTGCGCGTGGCCGGGAGACCGCCGAGGATATCTCGCAGCGGCTGGCACGTGAGGTCGAATTGCCTCCGGGTATTCCGATGATGACCGTGATGAATGATGGCACGCCGAGCGAGGGTGCGGACCGCTTGGTGGTTCGGTTGAGGGAAGCGGTATTTTTCGCCTCGTGCTCGCAACCGCAGCAATCGGCCCGCGTTTGAGGAGCATAGGCGCCAGCGAAGGGGCCTGACTGCACTATCTATCCTCAACCCACTGGAACTTGAGCCGCTCCCCAGGGGGCGGTTTTTTTTGGCTTTTGCGCCGAAGGCATGGCTGGATAGGGCGGGCTTTCTATTGACCTTCAGGCCACGACGCCCGATTTCGCCTGGAGATGGACGCGCATGGGCGTGCCATCGCCATCAATCTCAGTCTCGAAGGCGAACTGGCCGCGTCACGCTGCCGGGCTCCGTCATCGTATTCCGAAGGCCGCCGCGTTGTCCGACCCGACCGAACCGTCCAACACGCTCGATTTCATCAATCACGATCGCCCGCCGGTGCCGGCGGTGACGGTGCCGCGGGGCCTCGTTCCCTTCCATCTCGCCGATAAGCCTGTTCGCGGCCGCCTGGTGCGACTGGGTGCCCTGGCGGATGCCCTGCTGAGCCGGAAGGATAATTCCGTTGCGGTCAATGCCCTGGCCGGGCAGGCGCTGGCACTGACGGCGGGCCTCGCGGGCGCGCTCAAATACAAGGGTTCCTTCAGCCTTCAGGCGAAGGGGGATGGCGCCGTCCCGATGCTGCTGGCGGACTGCACCGATGCGGGCGAGCTGCGTGGCTATGCCCGCCCGGATGAGGAACGGCTGGCGGCGCTCGTCGAGGCGCACGGCATATCGGTTTCGGCCCGCCACCTGCTAGGCAAGGGCTACCTTGCCTTTACGGTAGACCAGGGCGAAGCGATGGATCGGTATCAGGGGATCGTCGGCATCGATGGCGAGACGCTGACCGAGATGACGGGCCATTATTTCGAGACCTCCGAGCAGCTGCAGACCTTCGTGAAGCTCGCGGCGGCACCCACCCCGTCCGGCTGGCGCGCCTCCGCCTTCATCATGGAGCGCGTGGCGGGCGAGGGCGGCATCGATGCCGCCGAGAACGTCGCGGAGCATGCAGAGGCCTGGAACACGGCCGTCATCCTGGCGAGCACGCTAACGGATGAGGAACTGCTCGACGACCATCTTCCGAGCGACAAGCTGCTGCATCGCCTTTTCCATGCCGAGGGCCTTATTCTCGACCGGCCGAAGCCGCTTTCCTACGGCTGCCGCTGCTCGCGCTCCAAGCTTGCCGGCGTGCTGGCTAATTTTCCGGGCGAGGATCTGGATCACATGGCTGTTGACGGCGTGATCACCATGACCTGCGAGTTCTGCAACGTCGACTTCCGCTTCGAGCGCGAAAACGTCCGCGCGATGGCGGGCCGGGCCTGACGCGACGGGCGGTAAGGGGGTGGCGCGGGCATGGCATCATCGGCTAGGCAGTTATTCCGACGTGACCATCGCACCCAGGAGTGCCCGATGCCCGTTTCCCGCGCCGCTCTGACGCGCCGAGCCGCTTTGCTTCTACCGATCGCCGCGGCAGCCTGCGCCAGTGATCCACCACCGCCGCCGCCGACGCAGCCCGACTACAGCTATCTGTCGCCGCTGCGTCTGAATGTGCTCGATATCGAGATCATGCCGCCTGAGAACAGCGCACAGGTGCTGGTTTCCCAGCCGGCGCCACTCATTCCGGCCGAGCTGATGCAGAAGATGGCGCGGCAGCGCATTCAGGCCGTGGGCAGTTCCGGCAAGGCCCGCTTCATCGTGGAAACCGCGACCCTGACGCGGACGGAGCTTTCGGGCGGTAGCGCGATCTTCGGCCGTTCCGCGCCGCAGCGCCTCGCCGTGATGCTACGCTGCCGCTTGGAAGTTTTGGGCAATGAGGGGCGCCGGGTGGGCTTCGCCGAGGCGGAAGTTCGCCGCACGCAAACCTTGCCGGACAATAATTCGCAGTCGGATATTGTTCGTGCTGCGGATAGCATCGTCCGTCAGGCCATGGACGATCTGAATGTCGAATTCGAGTTCCAGGTGCGGCGCACCCTGCGCGATTGGCTGATGGAAGGGGCGCCGAGCGCGCCGTCCACCGCGCCGATCCAGACCGAAGATCTTCCGCGCGCACCCTGAGGATTAGCGATGGCCTCTACCAAACTCATCAACCCGCCCGAGGTCCACGATACGGCCGGGCGCTATGCCCATGCCGTCGCGATCGAAGGGTCTCATAAGCGCCTGGTTATGTCAGGGCAGATCGGTGTCCGTCCGGATGGCACGACAGCGGAAGGCGGTGAGGCGCAGATCGAGCAGGCCCTGGCCAATATCGGTGCCATTCTGGCGAGCCAGGGCATGGACGCGACCAATATCGTGAAGATGACCGTCTTCCTGACGGATGCGGCCCTGATTCCGGCTTGGCGCGAGCGCCGTAACCGCTTCCTGGCCGGGCATGTCAGTGCCAGTACGCTGCTGATCGTCGCAGGCCTGGCGAGCCCTGAATTCCTCGTCGAAGTCGAGGCGGAAGCCGTTGCCTGAATGAAAGCGGCCGGGAGGACATCCCGGCCGCCTTTATCCTTCAGCCTTCGAAGGCACCGCGCGGTGCGCTGATCATGGCGAGGAATTCGCGACGCGTGGACGGATCGTCGCGGAACGCGCCCAGCATCCGGCTCGTAACCATCGAGACGCCTGGCTTGTGCACGCCGCGCGTCGACATGCATTGGTGCCCCGCCTCGATCACCACAGCGACGCCCTTCGGCTTCAGGACGTCATTGAGCGTATTCGCGACCTGCGCGGTGAGCTTTTCCTGGATCTGAAGACGCTTGGCATAGATTTCCAGCACACGCGCGAGCTTGCTGATGCCAACAACGCGGCCTTCAGGAAGGTAGGCGATATGTGCGCGGCCGATGATGGGCACCATATGGTGCTCGCAATGGCTCTCGAGCCTGATGTCGCGCAGGATCACCATCTCGTCGTAGCCGTCCGTCTCTTCAAAGGATCGGGAAAGCAGTTCCACCGGGTCCAGATGATAACCGGTGAAAAATTCCTCATAGGACCGCACGACACGAGCCGGCGTATCGACAAGTCCTTCCCGCTTCGGATTTTCGCCCGCCCAGCGAAGGAGCGTGCGCACCGCGTCCTCGGCTTCCTCTCGCGACGGGCGAGAAGCGGCTGAGGCATCGGTGTCGGTGGAAGCACCGGCGGAAGAACGGAGATTCACGGCTGATTTTCCCTGGGCGCGCGGGGAGCATCCCCGCGTCTGGCGGCCTGCCTGGAGCTCGGCCTCAAGCTAGTTGGTATGATGCGCCGCAATGACAAGCGGCAGGATCGCTATTCAGTGCAAGCTGCGATGCTCAAGCGGACTATCCAGGCTGAAAGCCGGAATGGTGGCGTCGAAAGCCTTGCCGCCCTCGGTTTCGACCATGTGGTAGAAGCCGCGCATGAAGCCCGAGGGCGTGGGCAGCGGCGTGCCCGAAGTATATTCGAAGCGCTCGCCTGGCCCGAGCACGGGTTGCTCGCCGACCACGCCCTCGCCATGCACGCGCTGCGTGCGGCCGAGAGCGTCGGTGATCAGCCAGGTTCGGCGTAGCAGTTGCACCGTGGCCGAGCCCTGGTTCTCGATGACGACGCGATAGGCCCAGACGTAATGCCGCTCATCGGGCCGAGACTGCTCGGGAAGGTAGAAGCTGCGCACCGTGACGCGGATTCCCGATGAAATGCTCGAAAATGCCTCGTCGCTCGTCATTCCCACCTCGTCACGCTGCAAGCCCGTCACGAGCCCTTATAGCAAGGGCTCGTGGCAAAGCTATTCAGCCCACCTTCGGCCCCGGCGCAGGCGGGGTTTCGTCCGCGGGCGTGCGGAACAGATCGACCATGGCCTCCACAGCGCTTTCCTTCGCCGCCCGTTTGCGAGGCGAGCGGGCAGGGGCCTCGGCCGCGGTTTCGGCAGCCGGAGCAGCAGACGGCGCCTCAACGGGGCTCGGCTTGGCAGAGGGGACTGTACCCGGGGAGATCGCGTCGAGCGCCGCGGCGATATCCTCGATCAGGTCGTTCACGTCTTCCAGACCGACCGAGAGGCGCAGCGATCCTTCGCTGATTCCGAGGCGGGCACGCTCTTCCGCCGGGACGCGCATATGCGTCGTGGTCGCCGGATGCGTGATCATGCTCTTCGCATCGCCGAGGTTATTGGAGATGTCGATGATGCGCAGTGCGTTCATGAAGCGGAAAGCCGCCTCCTTGCCGCCCTTGATGTCGAAAGCGACGAGGGTACCGCCGGCCGCCATCTGCTGCTTCGCCAGCGCATGCTGGGGATGGTCGATGCGGAACGGATAATAGACCGCCCCGACCTCGCCCCGTTCGGCCAGCATATCGGCGACGGCCGCGGCATTCCGGCACATCGCCGGCACGCGGAGATGCAGCGTTTCGAGGCCCTTCAGGATCGTCCAGGCATTGAAGGCGCTGAGGGCAGGGCCGGTATTGCGGATGAAGGGCTGCAGCACCTCTTCGACCCACTTCTTCTTCCCCAGCACGGCGCCGCCCAGCACACGGCCCTGGCCGTCGAAATGTTTGGTGGCCGAATAGACGACCACGTCCGCTCCGAATTTCATGGGGCGCTGCAGGAGCGGCGTCGCGAAGACATTGTCCACCACCACGATGGCACCGGCCTCATGAGCCATTTCGCAGACGGCCGCGAGATCGACCAGTTCCAGCATCGGGTTGGACGGGGTTTCGAGCAGCACCAGCGCCGCCGGCTTCGAGAAGGCAGCCTTCCACTGCGCAAGGTCCGCGCCGTCTACGAATTCGGTCTTGATGCCGTAGCGCGGCAGCAGGGTGGAGACGATCCAGTGGCAGGACCCGAACAGCGCGCGCGAAGCGACGACGCGGTCGCCCGTCTTCACATGAGCCAGGATGGCGGAGGAGACGGCGGCCATGCCGGTGGCTGTCGTACGGCAGGCCTCGGCGCCTTCGAGCGCGGCCAGCCGGGCTTCCAGCATGGCGATCGTGGGGTTACCGAAGCGGGAATACTGGAAATGCTCGACGCTTCCGAGGAATGTCTGCTCGGCCTGCTCGGCACTGTCGTAGACGAAGCCCGAGGTGAGAAACATCGCTTCGGAGGTTTCGTCGTAATTGCTGCGCATGATGCCGCCGCGCACCAGCTGAGTGGCAGGGCGGAGCGTACGCTCGGAGTCGGGCTTGGCCATCGGGCAAGAACCTCATCAGCAGAACAGATGCCGGCCCGGACGAGGTGTTCGGCGCGCGCGGGTCGCAATACGACCCAGCGCGTGGAACGCCACGGCCGTTTAGCGCGCTTGTTTAACCTCGCCGCAAGCTGGCCGGACAAATCGCGAGGGAGCGACCTAGGCTTAGGCCCCCCAGGTCGGCACGGTCAAGGGGCGATGAAGCCGCATCCGTTACGCCTACACGGCTTGAGGGCAGCGAGAAGCACCGCTATAAGGCCTGCGCGGCGCGGGCGTAGTTCAGAGGTAGAACGTCAGCTTCCCAAGCTGAATGTCGTGGGTTCGATTCCCATCGCCCGCTCCATTATCGGTCAAGGTTCCGGTGAATGCCGCTGCTTGAGGCAGCGCAGGGTGAAGAAGCTGCGTGTGTGTCGCACGCCCGGCAGCCGGTAGAGGTGTTCGCGAAGCAGCGCCTCGTAACCCGCGGTGCCGCCGACGGCGGCCTTGATCACATAATCATATTCGCCCGTGACGAGATGACATTCGAGCACCTCGGGAATACTGAGGACGACATTTTCGAAACGTTGCCGGATCTCCTCGTCGTGCTTCTCCATCATCACCTCGATGAAGACGGTATCCGGCATGCCGAGCTTGGCTTGGTCGAGTTCAGCGTGATAGCCGCGGATGACGCCTGATTGTTCCAGACGCTTCACCCTCGTCCAGCAGGCCGAAGGAGAAAGCCCTACTTTCTCGGCCAACTCGGCGTTGGAAAGCCTGCCGTCGGCCGTCAGTGCGCGAAGGATGTTCTGGTCGATGGTGTTCATATGAAATCCGTCTCGGCTCCAAGTGAGCCGTTTAGGGGCCTCAAATTTTGGATTCACTCTAAAAGTCAAGGATACATTCTAAGTTGACAACAAAGTGATTTTTGAATTTATCAGCGTATGTCCTTCGCACGCCCCCTGTTTCTCGCTGCCGTCGCTTTGATGTTCTTGGGGGGCCGGCTGGAAGCGTCGGCCCAGATGCGAAGCGTCGTCATTCCCAGTGATAGCGGCGTAGTGGTTCCCTCTCGCTCACAGGCCACCCCGCGGCTTGCCGCGCCGCCGGCGGCCTCGGCCGAGGCACAAGATGCAGCGGAAGATTACGAGTCCGTCAATAAAGGGCGCGAATTCTCTGCTCTCGCGCCGCTTATGGTCATCGTTCCGGCGATAGCAGGCGCGGTCCTAGGCGGCAGTCTCGCCGGAAGTGGACAGGGCGGCGGCGCGCCTACACGGACTCGCTAACTCCGCTTTAAGACCCAGGAGCGTTTTGCAACTTAAAGTTGCATTTTATTGCACCACCATACCCGCGCTAGTAGAGCACAATGGATTGCAGTCCGTAGCGTGCGGCGCTGCGTGACAGAGAACCGTCAACTTTTATGCCCGCCAGAAACGCATTGACCTCGCCTAACCAAGTCAGATCGTTCCGGGGAACCGCATAAGCATAGAGTATCTCACCGAAGCGCTGAGGTGGTTCGATGACCCTTGCCCAGTCCGACTGCGCGGAAAAACGACGCGTATAGGGGTAGTCGCTGATGAAGGCGTCTACTCGACCGGCCTTGAGTTCCTGTTCTCGCGTCGCCGGGGGACGAATGACGACGAGTTCTGCCGATTTCAGCATATCCCGCATCAGGTTCTCCATTACCGAACCGGCGGTGACGGCGATGGCATTGCCCGGCTTGTCGAGATCCGCCCAGTTCATGACCCGATTGGCCTCCTTCGAGGCGACGGCGTAAGCGGGGCTTGCAAGATACGGCTTTGAGAAGGCCACCCGCTGCGCACGGCTCGGAGTGATCCCGATCGCCGACATGGCGATGTCACAGTCACCCTGCTCGATACGGTCCATGAATTCACCGAGCGTCGTCTCGACGAAAACCGGGCGCACACCGAGGCGATTGGCCAAGGTGCGGCCCATGTCGATATCCAGCCCCTCCAGCTCGTTCGTCCGGGGATTACGCCAGGAGATGCTGTAATACTCAGGCCATATGCAAATTCCGACCTGGCCCTTCGCCTTGATGGCCGCAAGCCGGTCCGCCGCGCCGCGCTGCATAGGAACACTGACTACAGGCTGCAGGTAGGACGGGACGGGCATAGGCGTCGCCTGATGAGGCGCCTGTGCCGGGGCAGGCCCAAGCTGGACCGGTGCTGAAGGCGCGGGCGCTGCGGTAGGTGGCGCAGCGCCGGGGCGCGAAGACGGGCGGGGAGGGAAGGCGCGCACCGCTGAGTCCCCGGCGCTGGGCGCAGAGGGGTACTGCGTCGATTGCGCAACGGCTGAGTCGCAAATCATCGAGTTTGCCGCGATAATGAGACCAGCAATGCCCAGTCGCCAAACCATCCTAGCCCGCCTCCGACGTTCGCTCGGCCTGCGCGATGCCCGGCCATCCGAACCCCAGCCATGGCGGCTGTTTGGGGCGGCGGTGGGCGTCGTCGGCCTATGTCTGGCAGCTATTTACTGGATTCTTATCGATCGGGGGCAAAAAGATGCTCTTGCCGATGCAGAACGTTTGACCCAGGCGCTTTCGGAATCTCTTGCCGATCAGTTCAGTCGCGCAAACCAGACCGTCGAACTGGTGCTTGTGGATCTCGCTGAAAAAAGTTCTGAAAATGAGACTAGCGCCGTTGTACGATCCCTAGCTAGCCGGGTGAGAGATGTTGCGCAGCTGCGCGCGATTATCGTGACGGATGCCAGTGGTACGATCGTCGCCAGCACGGTGGACAGCGTGGTGGATCGCTCCGTCGCCGATCGGGACTGGTTTCGCGTTCTTCGGGTCACGGGCCAGTCTCTGCGCATGGGTGCGCCGGAGGCCGCTCGTTATCTCGGGCAGGGCGGACGTTCGGTGCAGGCTTCAGGCATCTATACGATCCCCCTGGCTAGAGCCATCCGCCGGGCAAATGGGGAATTCGGCGGCACGGTCGTTGCCCTCCTCAATCCGGACTACCTCGTCGGCGTCGTGCGGCGGCAGGCGGAGGCATTCGGCGTCTACGCGCGGCTCCACACCTTCAACGGCCTGCTGCTCGCCCGTTCCGACGGAAGCTTGAACGGTATTGGCGAGTTGCATGCCAGTGCTTGGCCCTTCCGGGATTTCTTGCCGCGTCGCGAAAGCGGTACCTGGAGTGGGCTGGATCAGGATGGAACCGAGGTGGTCGCCTCCTTCGCCGTGTCGCGGGAGGGGCTGATGGTGGTCGAGGTCGCACGGCCTCTCACCGAGGCGATGTCCGCCGTCAACCGTCTCAGGGGCTTGCTTGGTCTAGGCGTCGGCGCCTCTGCCCTGGTCATCCTGCTGACGCTGGGTCTCATGCTCAGGCAGGCCGAAGCGCTGAAGCAGCAGGGCAAGAGGCTCGGCATCAGCGAAGCCGAGGCGCGCGCTGCCACCCGGGCCAAGGAGGAATTCCTCGCGGCAATGAGCCACGAGATCCGCACGCCGATGAATGGTGTCATTGGCATGACCGGCCTATTGCTCGATACCGAGTTGGACCAGCTCCAACGCCGCTATGCGGAAACGATCCAGGGATCGGCCGAGCATCTTCTGATGGTGCTCAACGACATTCTGGACTTCTCGAAGCTCGAGGCCGGGATGATCGAGCACGAGGAAATACCTTTCACCATCGAGAACGAAGTCGCGACCATCGCCGAACTCTTCGCGCCGCGGGCCGCCGCGCATGGGGTCGAACTGGCCGTCGCGCTGTCGCCAGGCTTGCCGGCCAGCGTTGTGGGCGATCCCGGTCGTTTCAGGCAGATGCTCTTCAATCTGGTCGGCAATGCGGTGAAGTTCACCGACCAGGGCTGGATCGAGATCAGCGTGTCGGCGGAGGAAGAGGAGCCGGGAAGCTGGCGTCTGAACTGCGCCGTGAGCGATACCGGCATCGGCCTGGACCCCGCCAAGATTCCGATGCTTTTCGAACGCTTCACGCAGGCAGATGCTTCGATCAGCCGCAAATACGGCGGGACGGGGCTTGGTCTCGCGATCTGCAAGCGCCTTGCCGAACAGATGGGCGGCAGCATCGAGGCATCGCCGCGTGAGGGCGGTGGCAGCGTCTTCCGCTTCGATATCGTCGTCGGGCAGGCTGACGAGGTGGCGACGTCCGATCCAGCGGCACTGAAGGGGCTGCGTGCCCTCGTGGTGGATGATCTTGTGCTGAACCGGGAAATCCTCTCTCGCCAGATGACGGGCTTCGGCATGCAGGTTGAGAGCATCGGCAAAGCTGAGCTGGTCATCCCCAGGATCATGAACGCGGCACAGGCAGGGCTTGGTTTTCATTTGGTTATTCTGGATGGCCAGATGCCGGGTGCCGACGGCCTCGACCTCGCCCGCGATATCAGGAAAATCGCTAATCTGGATCGGGTGAGCCTGGTTCTCTGTTCCTCCGGCGCGGGGCTTGCGAAGGAGCAGACCACCGCCGGTCTGGTTGACGCCGTCCTGCTGAAGCCGGTCCTGCCCAGCCGGTTGCGTACCGCTCTGCTGCATGCACTTGCCGCCAGCCGGCCAGAGGCGGGGCCCGTCACCCCATTGCCGACGCCGGAGCCGGCCTCGAAACCCTCCGGTCCGGCGATGCGGGTACTGCTCGTCGAGGACAATGCCACTAATCAGCTCGTCATGCGCACCGTGCTCGAGCGCGCCGGTGCCGAGGTGGTGATCGCCAATAACGGTGCCGAAGGTGTCGCCGCGGCCCGGCAAGACGCCTTCGATCTGGTCCTGATGGACCTTCAGATGCCGGTGATGGACGGGCTCGAAGCAACGCGTCAGATACGGCGTTCGACTGGGCCGAACAGGCGGGTCCGCATCATCGGCCTCACGGCCGCGGTCGGGGCGGAGTTCGAGCGGCAATGCCGCGAGGCGGGCATGGACCATTACCTGCCCAAGCCCATCCAGCGCGACGAGTTGCTGCGCCTCATCGGCCTGGCGCCACCCGCCCGCTGACGAAGCGATCCCTTGGCGGCTTGACCATCCCCTGGGCCGGCCCTTCTATCACGAGGAAGGAAACCCGCCTCCGGTGCGGCCGGAAGCGTCACGGTAGGGATAAGACAGATGGATCTCGGTCTGAAGGGGCGGCGCGCCCTCGTCATGGGCGCCTCGAAGGGCCTCGGTCGCGCGGTGGCCGACGCCCTGGCAGCGGAAGGCGTTCACATTGTCATCTCGGGCCGCGACCAGGCAACCCTCGATAAGGCGGCGGCGGAGCTGAGGGGCCTGGGCGCCTCTTCGGCCATCGGCGTGCAGGCCGATGTGGCTGAGGCCGCGGATATGGACCGCCTTGTCGAGGCTGCACAGGCGGCGATGGGCGGCGTGGATATCCTCGTGCTCAACCACGGCGGCCCGCCGCCGGGCAGCGCCCAGGATCTGACCGAGGCGGCGCTCACCACTTGGTTCCGCCGTATCGTCCTTTCACCCATCCAGGTCGCGAACAAGGTCCTGCCGGGCATGAAGGCGCAGAAGTGGGGCCGTATCCTCACCGTGGGCAGCAGCGGCATGCAGCAGCCCATCGCGGGTCTGGCGCTGTCGAACGTGCTTCGCGCCGGGATCGTGGGCTGGAACAAGACGCTTTCGGCTGAGGTGATCAAGGACGGCATCACCTGCAACATCATCGCCCCGGGCACGATCTCGACCGATCGCATCCAGGAACTGAACGGCGCCCGCGCTGCCAAGGAAGGCAGGTCCCTCGAGGAGATCAGTGCTGAGCGTGCGGCTGAAATTCCCGCCGGCCGGTTCGGACGCCCTGACGAGTTCGGCCCGATGGGTGCTTTTCTGGCTTCGGAGAAGGCTTCCTACATCACCGGCATGATCATCCGGGCCGATGGCGGCATCGTCCGCCACGTCTGAGCGCTCCCCCTTGGCGGGGCCTCTCTAACAAGGCATGGATGCTGCACCATGAGCAGCATCCTCCCTAATCTTCTTCCCGATCTCGAACTCGCCAATCGCCTGTTCGACGACCTGCGTGCCCGTTCTTTCGACGGCGTCGGCATAACCCGTGAGGCCTATGGGCCGGGCGAGCGGATGGCCCATGCCCTGGTCAAGGAAGCGGCCGAGGCCGTCGGGCTGGAATGCAACCCGGATCCGGTCGGCAATCTCTATATGACCCTGCCGGGCAAGAATCGGCAGGCGAAGAAGGTGCTGCTCGGCAGCCATCTCGACAGCGTCCCACAGGGCGGCAATTTCGATGGCGCGGTAGGCGTCCTCGCCGGCCTTGCGGCGGTCGCCGGGCTCAAGCGCGCGGGCTTCGTGCCGGAGCGGGACATCACCATCATCGCCACGCGCGCCGAGGAAGCCGGCGCTTGGTTCCCGACCTCCTATCCCGGCAGCCGTGGTGCCCTGGGCCGCCTGAAGGCCGAGGAACTCGAGGTGAAGCGCCAGGATAGTGGCCGGTCGCTGGCCGATCATATGAAGGAGGAAGGCTTCGACCCCAGCTTCGCCGCGCGGGGCGAGGTCGTTGTCAGCCCGGAGAACACGGCGGCTTTCCTCGAAGTGCATATCGAGCAGGGGCCGGTGCTGGATGCGGAGGAAATCCCCGTCGCCATCGTCACGGGCATCCCTGGTTCGCGCCGTCTGCGACAGGGCAGGGTACTCGGCGAGTACAACCACTCCGGCGGCACGCCCCGCAAGTATCGCAAGGATGCTGCCATTGCCTTGGCCGAGCTCGCGGTGCGCCTTGATGATCGCTGGGCAGCACTCGAGATGCAGGGCCATAAGCTGGTCGTCACCTTCTGCACCCTCGCGACCACGGCGGAGGCGGGCTTCACCAAGATCCCCGGCGAGGCGACCTTCATGCTGGACGTGCGCAGCGTGAACCCGGCGAGCGTGGACGCCATTTTCGATGAGCTGGCCAAGGCGGTGCCGGAGATCGAAGCTCGCCGCGGCGTGAAGTTCGACCTGGGCCCGGAGACGGGCAGCAAGTCTGCGCCGATGGATGCCGAAATCCAGGCGGGGCTCGCCCGCTCGGCCGAGGCCTTGGCCATTCCGCATCTCTCCATGGCTTCCGGCGGTGGCCATGATGCGGCTGCTTTCGCCGCTGCTGGCATTCCTTCCGCCATGCTCTTCGTCCGTAACCAGCACGGCAGTCACAATCCGCACGAGGCGATGCGGCCGGAAGATTTCGGCGAAGCCTGCCGTGTGGTGACGCATTGGCTGGCGGAGATTGCGGGCTGACGGGCAGGCAAGTGGCGCGGGAATGGGCGTTTCCCTCGCCATGATTTGCCTCACGGGCGCAATTATCGGCGTGGCGGCATCTTTTCTGCTCCGGTGATTGCCGCCACCATCCCCCGGCTTCATGTCTGCTGGGGGATCTTCTACTCGTGACTGCGCGCCTCGCCGCCGATATCGGCGGCACATTTACCGATCTCGCGCTGGAGCGCGATGGTCAGCGTTGGACCGCGAAGGTGTTGACGACGCCGCATGCGCCGGAACTCGGGGTGCTCGAGGGCATCCGGCAGGTTCTGGCCAAGGCGGCGATGGCCCCGGCCGATATCGCCATTTTCATCCATGGCACTACCCTTGCGACCAATGCGGTAATCGAGCGAAAGGGCGCGAAGACGGCCCTGCTCACGACCGAGGGGTTCCGCGATGTGCTCGCCCTGGGCAATGAATCCCGTTACGACCAGTACGATCTGAACATCGAACTGCCGCAGCCGCTAGTCCCGCGCCGTTGGCGCCTGACGGTGCCGGAGCGGCTGGATAACGAGGGCAATATCCTCTTGCCTCTCGACGAAGCGGCAGTGCGCGCCCAGGTCGAGGTGTTGAAGGCGGAGGGGATCGAAAGCCTCGCCATCGGCTTTCTGCATGGTTTCGTGAACCCGGTGCATGAGCGCCGCGCGGCCGAAATCGTCCGGGAGATGATGCCGGACCTGCCGATCTCGCTCGCCTCGGAAGTCTCGCCCGAGATGCGCGAATGGGAACGCTTCTCCACGACCGTCGCCAATGCCTACGTGCAGCCGATCATGGCGAGCTACCTCGCCCGGCTGCAGGCGGGCATCAAGGAAGGCGGCTTTACCTGCCCCTTCTTCATGATGCTCTCGGGTGGCGGCCTGACGACGGTCGACACGGCCTCTCGCTTCCCGATCCGCTTGGTGGAGAGCGGCCCTGCGGGCGGTGCGATCTTCTCGGCGATCGTGGCCCGGCAGAAGGGTTGGTCGAAGGTGCTTTCCTTCGACATGGGTGGGACGACCGCCAAGGTCTGCCTCATCGACGATTACACGCCCCAGGGCGCGCGGACCTTCGAAGTCGCGCGTGTCGGCCGTTTCAAGAAGGGGTCGGGCCTGCCGCTGCGTATCCCCGTGATCGAGATGGTGGAGATCGGCGCCGGCGGCGGCTCCATCGCGCATCTCGACAGCCTGGGGCGTATTCAGGTGGGGCCGGAAAGCGCCGGCGCAATGCCTGGGCCGGCCTGTTACGGCCGTGGCGGCGACAAGCCGGCGGTGACCGACGCCAATCTGCTGCTCGGCCGCTACGAGCCATCGCTTTTCGCAGGCGGCTCGCTCGCGCTGAAGCCGGAGCTTTCCGCGGAGGCCATGGACAAGGCGATCGGCAAGCGCCTCGGCCTTGAGCCGGCAATGGCGGGGCTCGGCGTGGTCGAGATGGTGGACGAGAACATGTCCAACGCCGCCCGCGTCCATGCCATCGAGAGTGGCAAGGGCTATGACGGACGCCATATCATCGCCTTTGGCGGTGGCGGCCCTGTCCATGGCTATCGCGTGGCGGAAAAGATTGGCGTGACCAAGCTTCTGGTGCCGTCCGGTGCCGGCGTGGGCAGTGCCATCGGATTCCTCCGTGCCCCGGTCGGCTATGAGGTGGTTCGCTCGCTCTATCAGCGCTTCCGCAGCTTCGATGTGGCGGCCGTGAATGGGCTGCTCGAAGAAATGTCGGCCGAGGCGCGGGACGTGGTCAGCAAGGGCAGCTTCGATGCCCCGCTGGTCGAGACCCGTATTGCCTATATGCGCTATGTGGGCCAGGGCCATGAGATCTCGGTCTCGCTGCCGTCCCGGGCGTTGACGGAATCGGATATCGCCGAAATCCGCGCGGCCTATGACACCGAATATGCGCGCTTCTATGACCGCCCGGTGCCCGGCAGCGACGTGGAGATCCTCTCCTTCGCCGTGACGGTCGCGACCGAAACGGAAGCTTCCGAGCCGGTGGCCGCCGTGCCCGACGCACCGGCGCCTGCGCCGATCCGCAGCCAGGCGGTGCGCGACACCAATGATGGCGCGGTGAGCGACTGGCCGGTCTATGATCGCGATACGATGGTGCCCGGCACCACCATTCCCGGCCCCTGCATCGTGGCCGAGGCCGAAACCAGCACCCTCGTCGGCAAGGGCTGGACCTGCCGCATGGATGGGCTCGGCTATCTGGAACTGACCAAGGAGACCGTGTGATGGACGCCAATGTCGCGACGGACGCGCTCGCCAAGATCCAGCGCCAGATTCAGTGGAACCGCCTCGTGGCGGTGGTCGAGGAACAGGCGCAAATCATGATCCGCACCGCCTTCAGCACCACGGTGCGCGAGGCGGGCGATCTTTCTGCCGGTGTATTCGACCTGCAGGGCCGCATGTTGGCCCAGGCCGTGACCGGCACGCCGGGCCATGTGAACTCCATGATGGAAAGTGTGGGTCACTTCCTGAAGAAGTACCCGCCTGAGACCATGAAGCCGGGCGACCATTACATCACCAATGACCCCTGGCTCGGCACCGGGCATCTGCATGACCTGACGGTGGTCACGCCCGCCTTTCTGAACGGGAAGATCGTCGGCCTCTTCGCCAATACCGCCCATGTCATTGATGTCGGCGGGCTCGGCATGGGTCCCGAGGGGCGGAGCGTGTTCGAGGAAGGGCTCTATATCCCCATCCTCAAATGCTTCGAGGAGGGCAAGCCGAACGAGACCTTCTTCGAGTTCATCCGCGCCGGCTCGCGCACGCCGGTGGAACTGGAAGGCGACGTCTACTCGCTTTGTGCCTGCAATGATGCAGGCGCCAAGCGCCTTGTTGAGATGCTGACCGAGTTCCGCATGGACAGCCTGGACGATCTCGCCGGGTATATCTTCCAGGCGAGCCTGGAGGCGACGCTCGAGGAAATCCGGAAGCTACCCAAGGGGACCTATTCCTCCGCCATCACCTCTGATGGCTATGAGGCGCCGGTACATCTGAAGGCGGCGATGACGATCCATGAGGATCGTATCGAGGTCGACTATGCGGGCACCTCGGGTCTTTCGGGGCGAGGCATCAATGTGCCGCCAGCCTATTGCCGCGCCTATGCCTGCTTCGGGATCAAATGCGTTGTGGCGCCGGAGATTCCGAACAACTGGGCGAGCCTCAGCCCCTTCCACATGATCATCCCCGAGGGCTGCATCCTGAATGCGCCCCGGCCTTTCCCGGTCAGCGTGCGGCATATCGTCGGCCAGTTGCTGCCTGACCTGATGATGGGCTGCCTGCATCAAGCGGTCCCGGATCGTGTTAACGCCGAAGGCGCCTCGGCGCTCTGGAACCCGCCGCTGCGCGGTGGCCCTCAGGTGTCGGGCGGCGAGGCTGAACTGCCGAACTTCGAGATCATCACCTTCAATTCCGGTGGCACTGGCGCCCGGCCGACGAAGGATGGGCTCGACGGCACGGCCTTCCCCTCCGGCGTGCGCACCATGCCGGTCGAGGCCACCGAAAATGTGGCGCCCATCATCATCTGGCAGAAGCAGCTTCGGCCGGATTCCGGCGGTGCGGGGCGGCAGCGTGGCGGCCTTGGGCAGATCATGGAGGTCGGCACCAAGGGCGAGAAGGAATTCGCGCTGAACGCGATTTTCGATCGCGTCGCCAATGCGCCGAAAGGGCGTGAGGGCGGTGGCGATGGTGCAGGCGGCTGGGTGGGCCTGACCGACGGCACCGTGCTGCGGACCAAGGGGTACCAGGTCATCCCCAAGGGCAAGCGCCTGCTTCTGCGCATGCCCGGCGGCGGCGGCATGGGGCCTGCTAGCGAGCGCGACCCGGCGTTGGTAGAGCAGGACATCGCCGATGGCCTCGTCTCACCCGAGGCTGCGAAGGAACTCTACGGGAAGACGAATTGAGCGAAGAGAAGCGTAGCGAGATTTATGTCGACGGCGATGCCTGCCCGGTCCGGGAGGAGGTCTTCCGGGTCGCTTTCCGGCTGGATGTCGCCGTCCACGTTGTCTCGAACGGTTCGCGCGGCATCCGCCTGCCTGACCATCCGCTGATCCGCCGCGTGCTGGTCGCGGAAGGTGCGGATGCCGCCGATGACTGGATCGCAGAGCACATCACGGCGCGGGATGTCTGTGTAACGGCCGATATCCCGCTGGCCTCGCGCTGTCTGGAAAAGGGGGCACGCGCCATTGCGCCGCGCGGTGAGCCCTGGACCAGCAATAATATCGGAACGGCCCTCGCCGGGCGCGAGATCGGCAATTACTTGCGCGAGACGGGCGCCATGACGCGAGGGCCATCACCAATGGCAGGCGGGGGGAAGTCCCGCTTCGCTTCCGCGCTAGACACGATGGTTCAGGCAGCCCTTCGCGGGCCGGAACCGCAGCGGGCCAGCACGCGCAACATCTGGGACGAGATCTGAGGGGGTGGCGGGCCCATGGCTCGCCACCACCGCCTGAAGTGAGATCAGCCCCGGACCAGTGGGCAGCCGCCCTCGCTCATCGGTCGGAATGCCTCCTCGCCGGGGACGGTGCCGACGAGCTTGTAGTAGTCCCAGGGGCCCTTGCTCTCGGCCGGGCTCTTCACCTCGAAAAGATAAGCGGGGTGGATCTTGCGGCCGTCAGTGCGGATCGAGCCCTTGCCAAGCGCGTCGTCATCCGTGGGCATGGCCTTCATTCGCTCGGCCACCGCGCGGCCGGAGGCCTTGGCGGTGGGCACGCCCATATCGGCGACGGCCTTGAGATAGTGATAGACGCCTGAATAGGTGCCGGCCTGCTCCTGGCTCGGCCAGTTAGTGCCGACCTTCGGCTTCACCCGGTTCAGGAAGGCGCGAGTCCGGTCGTTCAGGTCCCAGTAGAAAACCTCCGAGAGCAACAGGCCCTGGGCGGTTTCGAGGCCGATGGCGTGAATGTCGGTCGCGAACATCACCATGCCGGCGAGTTTCTGGCCGCGGCGGGTGAGGCCGAACTCCCGGGCCTGCTTGATGCAATTGACCGTGTCGGCGGCGGCCGTGGCCAGCGCGACGATCTTCGCGCGGCTCGACTGGGCCTGCAGCAGATAGGAGGAAAAGTCGGTCGTGCCGGGGAAGGGGAAGCGCACGCTGCCCAGCACTTTACCCCCGGCCTTGTTAACCGCCGCGCTGGTATCGCGCTCCGCCTGATGGCCGAAGCCGTAATCGGCGGTCACGAAATACCAGGTGTCGCCGCCGGCCTTCACCGTCGCGCCGCCGACAACGTTGGCGAACATCGCGGTGTCGTAGGTCCAGTGGATAGTGTTGCTGCTGCAACGCTCACCAGTCAGTGCCGCCCCGGCGGCGCCGGTATTGACCTGGAGCTTGTCCTTATCCTTTGCGAGATCAGCGACGGCCAGGGCCACGGCGGAGTTGTTGACCTCGCAGATCATGTCCACGCCGTCCTGATCGAACCAGCGGCGCGCGAGAGCGAGGGCGACATCGGGTTTGTTCAGGTGATCCCCTTGCAGCACTTCGACATCGATCCCTCTGGCGGATAGGCCGAGATCCTCGACAGCCTGTTTGGCGCAGGCGAGGGAGGTGGGGCCCGACGTGTCGCGATAAGGGCCGGAGAAATCGGCCAGGACCCCGATCTTGATCTTCTGCGGCTGGGCTCGGAGGCCTTGGGCGGGCAGCAGCGCGGCAGCACTGCCGGCCGCCAGCAAGGTGCGGCGGTTCAACATGCACGTCTCCCTTTCTCTTGCCGCACTTCTGCGGAGCGGCAGCACGGGAGCTTGGCACTAGGCCACAGCCGACGTGAAGCGACGATCGGGCCGCTTCTTCCATTCGTTGACGGGCAGTTCTGCGCCTCGGAACAAAAGCGTGGCGGCCACGCACTTGCACTTGCGACCAATGGGCGCAGACTGCCGGCCAACCTCCCTTCTAGCCTGGACGATGCCTATGAGTCTTCGCTGTGACATGATCATTCGTGATGCGACCGTGCTGGACGGCACCGGGGCGCCGCGCTTCCAGGCCGATGTCGCGGTGACGGGCGACAGGATCGTCTCGGTGGGCGATCTGGGCGGGATGTCGGCCGATAGGGAGGTGATCGCGACGGGAAAGGTGCTGGCACCGGGCTTTATCGATGCGCATACGCATGATGATCGCGCCGTGCTTTGCGGGCCGGAATGCATGACCTGCAAGATCAGCCAGGGCGTGACGACGGTCGTGGTTGGGAATTGCGGCATCAGCCTTGCCCCGGCGCGCTTCGGTACCCGGCCTATCGCACCGCTCGACCTCCTGGGCGACGAGACCTGGTGGACCTTCGACAGCTTTGGCGACTACGCGCATCAGTTGAACAAGCAGGGCGCCGAGGTGAATACCTATGCCATGGTCGGGCACCAGACGCTGCGCGCGCGGGTGATGAAGAACGACGTGGAGCGCGCGGCGACCGATGCGGAAATCGCCGAAATGGCGAAGCTGGTCGATGAGAGCTTGGCGCAGGGCGCCTCCGGCTTCTCGACCGGGCTTTATTACCGCCCCAATGCCCATGCGACGGAGGAAGAGGTGATCGCGACGGCCGCCTCGCTCGCCAGCCATGGCGGCATCTATGTCACGCATATGCGCGACGAGGGCGATGACGTGATGGACAGCATCCAGGAGACGCTGCGCATCGGCCGTGGCGCCGATGTGCCGGTCGTCATCTCCCACCATAAATGCACCATGCCGGAGAATTTCGGCCGTTCGCGCGACACCCTGGCCTTGATCGATCGTCTGGGGCAGGACCAGTCGGTCGCTTTCGATGTCTATCCCTATCCGGCTGGCTCCACGGTCCTGATGCCCTGGCGCATCCGGCAGGATGTGAAGGTCAAGGTCACCTGGTCGATCCCGCATCCGGAGATGGCGGGGAAGGATCTTCGTGAAATCGCGGAAATCTGGGGGCTGCCGGAGAGGGAAGCGGCCGAGAAGCTGCTGCCGGCAGGTGCCATCTACTTCCAGATGGACGAGGCCGATGTGCAGCGGATCATGGCGCATCCGCGCTCCATGTTCGGCTCGGATGGCCTGCCGCATGACAGTTGGCCGCATCCGCGCCTCTGGGGCACCTTTCCGCGTATCCTCGGCCACTACGTGCGCGAGGTGAAGCTGCTGAGCCTAGAGACGGCCGTCCATAAGATGACCGGCCGGGTCGCGCATGTCTTCGGCATCAAGGATCGCGGCGTGATCCGGCCCGGAGCCTTCGCTGACCTCGTGCTCTTCGACGCGGAAGGCGTGCGCGACAACGCGACTTACGATAACCCGACCGCTATTTCGGAGGGTATCGAGACGGTCTGGGCCAATGGCGTGGCCACCTGGCAGTCGGGCGCGGTCACGGGCGAGAAGCCGGGCAAGCTAGTCACGCGCGGCAAGTAGGTCAGTTATTCAAACAAAGTAAGTAATGCTTACATAAAATGTGGGCAAGGATGGTTTCATGGAAACGATCCTCGCTCTCTTCGCTTTCGCGATCGCAACGTCGATCACGCCCGGTCCCAACGTGCTGATGGTGGCTTCAGGCGCCGCCAGGAACGGCATAGGCGCGGTATGGCCGCTGATGCTCGGCATCTCGGCCGGATTCGCGCTCATGCTGCTGATCGTCGGCGCCGGGTTGGCAGCGCCCCTTGCGGCCAGCAATAGCGTCTACCTCGCCATGAAATGGCTGGGGGCGGCCTGGCTTTGCTGGCTGGCCTGGAAAATAGCCAGCGCGCCGGTGGGCGACATAAGCGAGGGGAAGCCGCCCCTCGGATTTGCGGGGGCGATGGCTTTTCAGTGGGTGAACCCAAAGGCATGGATGATTGCCGTCGCTGCCTTGCCGACTTTCCAGCTGCCGGACATGCCGATGCTGCTCATGGCAGGCATCATCGCACTGGCATTCGGCTGCGTTTCGCTGCCCTGCCTGCTCGTCTGGGCGCTTCTGGGGCAAAGCATCCGGGTCGTCTTGAGCAAGCCAGGGAAGGCACGGGCCTTCAATATCGTCATGGGCCTGCTGCTGATGGCGAGCGTCGTGCCCGGCCTCGTCGCGGGGCGGTGAAAGGCTCGGTGTGGCTCCGTGATTGACGAGGTGGGCTGGGCTCGGGACCAATCTATGCCTAGAACGAATCGAAGGAGACCAGGATGCGTCCCGCCTTTGCCGCTTTCGCCCTGATGGCGATGCTCGCCGCCGGTTGTGCCATGCGGCCGCCCGTGAGCGAACTGCCGCCGCGCATCGTCTTCTTCAGTGAGGATAGCTCGGGCCTCGACGAATCGGCGGCAGCTGTGGTCAGTGACGCTGCGGCGTTGGCGAAGGAGTATCCCAACGCCCCGGTTCGCGTTCTGGGTTATGCTGACCCCGATGGCGGACCTGACTATAACAAGGCCCTGTCCCGAGCCCGGGCTGAGCGAGTCGCTACAATGCTGAAGGAGAAGGGCGTGGCTGCCGAGCGGATCACCATTGGTGCCCGCGGCCCCGTGCCATTCGAGCTGGCCCCGATCGAAAGCCGTCGGGTCGAGATCAAACTGGGGAACTGACCACGAATACCATCCATTGGCCGGACCCTCGCGGCGTTTTACGCGAGGTCTTTGGTTACGACGATTTCCGTGGCCGCCAGGACGAAGTCATCAGCCATGTCATGGCGGGCGGCTCCGGCTTGGTGTTGATGCCCACGGGCGGCGGCAAAAGCCTCTGCTTCCAGATCCCGGCGCTTTGCCGGCCGGGCATCGGCGTCGTCATCTCGCCGCTCATCGCGCTTATGCAGGACCAGGTCGCGGCGCTGCGCCAGCAAGGCGTGGCGGCGGCAGCCCTGCATTCGGACCTGACGCCGGAAGAGCGCCGCGAGATCGGCCGCGAACTATCCGACGGCAAGCTGAAGCTGCTCTACGTTTCCCCCGAGCGGCTCTTGCTGGATGGCACGCTGGATAGGCTGGACCACGCCCAGATCAGCCTTTTTGCTATCGACGAAGCGCATTGCGTCAGCCAATGGGGCCATCATTTCCGGCCGGAATATCGCAATCTTTCGGTGCTGGCCGAGCGCTTCGGCTGGGCACCGCGCCTTGCACTGACGGCCACTGCTGATCCGCGTACCGTCGAGGATATTCGCCGGCAGCTCTCCTTGACGGAGGAGCCAGTATTCCGGGGCGGGTTCGACCGTCCGAATATCTTCATCTCGGCCGAGCCGCGCGAGAGCGAGCGCGCGCAATTGCGGGCCTTCGTGAAGCAGGCCTCGGATGGGGCAGGGGCTGGCATCATCTACTGCGGCAGCCGTAAGAAGACTGAGGAAACCGCCGCCTGGCTCTGCGCCGACGGCTATGATGCTCTTGCTTTCCACGCAGGCATGGCGCCGGAAGACAAGCGTTCGGCCCATGAGCGTTTCGCGCGAGGCGATGCGGTCATCATGGCCGCGACCATTGCCTTTGGCATGGGTATCGACCGTCCGGATGTGCGTTGGGTGGCCCATACCGACCTGCCACGCAGTCCGGAGAGCTGGTACCAGGAGATCGGCCGCGCCGGGCGTGATGGCCTGCCGGCAAGGGCCTTGCTGCTCTATGGGGCCGGGGACATCGCTCTCGCGCGCCATCGCATCGCGGAAAGCCCCGCAACTGACGACCAGAAGCGCATCGAGCATCGCCGCCTGGATGCCATGGTGGCCATCGCCGAGGCTGCGACCTGCCGGCGAGCCCTGTTGCTACGCTGCTTCGGCGAGGAGGATGTGCCGGAGCGATGCGGTACCTGCGATATCTGCGCCAACCCGCCCAAGCTCTTCGATGGCACCATCGCGGCCCAGAAGATGCTGTCCGCGGTCCTGAGAACGGGCCGGCGGTTCGGAGCCGGGCATATCATCGATGTGTTGCGGGGCAAGCTGACCGATAAGGTCGCGCAATTCTCGCATGACACCCTGCCGACCTTCGGCGTGGGCAAGGAGTTGTCCGAACAGGCGTGGCGCGGGGTGGCCCGGCAGTTGGTGGCGCGCGGCATCCTGGATGTCGCGGTCGAGAACCATGGGGAGCTGGTGCCGACCGAGGCGGCGCGGCCCGTGTTAAAGGGCGAAACCTCGGTCATGCTGCATGCCGATGCGCTCAAGGCCTCGGCCAGCGCGCCGCGCCGTGCGAATGCCCCCCTGCCTGCCGCCTCGCTCAAGGCGGCGGAAGAGCGCGATTGGCAGGGTATCGCGGATACCGCCGGTGGCGCAGAGGCCGGGCGTTTCGCCGCCCTTAGGGCTTGGCGACGGCTCATAGCGCAGCAGCAGGGTGTACCGCCTTACGTGGTGTTTCAGGACCGAACGCTGAGCGAGATCGCGCAGCAGCAACCGGCTTCCATGCATGAACTCGCCGGCATCCCGGGCGTGGGTGCGACCAAGCTTGAGCGCTACGGAGACGAGGTTCTCTCCGTGCTCAAGGCGATCGCCTGACGCCAGTTACGGCGCCTCGAGCACGGCCTTGCAAGCAGCTGGCAGGCTAGGCGGCGGCCGGGGGCGGGCAGGGGGCGGCGGCGGGCGATTGGCTTCGGGGCTGCTCCACCAGGCAAGCGATGCGTCGCAACCGTCGCCGGCGGGCGGCGGCGGCAGGTCGATACATTCGGTCTGCCCAATGGGGCAGCGAATCCGCAGATGGATATGCTCGTCATGGCCGCGCCAAGGGCGAACGAAGCGCAGCCAAGGCTCACCGGCATGGGTGCGGCAAAGCTCGCGCTTGATGTTGTGGTTGACGAGCACGCGGTCCACGCCGGGGGTCTCTGCCGCCAGACGGATGAGCCGGAGATGCCTTTCGGTGAAGCGTGCCGGGTCGATAGCACTGCCATCCCGCAGGACGAGCGAGGGGACCTCGATATGCTCCCGCGCGCTCGCTGGTACTCGAGGCTTGGGATTGAGGTCGAGCCAGATATCGACATCGAGGCCGGTCTGATGGCTTGCATGGCCCCAGGCCATGGGGCCACCTCTTGGCTGCGATAGGTCGCCGACCCAGAGATCAGGTAGGCCAGCCCGCTGGCTGCGCGCGGCCAGGTTCCTGATGGCATCGAGCAAGGCGGGTTGGCCCCAGAATCGGTTTCGAGAGACGCGCACCACCTGCCATCCAGGGCCGTCTGCCGGCAGGGCGACAGCTCCGGCGAGGCATCCGAGGCCAGTCCCGCCAATGGAGCGTGGCGGTCCGGCAGTCGGGCGTTCAACCTGTCCCCAGGGCCGGCTGGGTTGAGCGGCGGTTTCCGACATCGGGAGCGCCAGAAACAACAGGAGAAGGAGGCGCGCCAAGGTCAGTCTCCGACGGCCACGCCTTCGCGGCGCCCATCGGAGCCGCCGAGAAGCCCCGCCGGGGAGACGACAATGGCCTGGAGACCAGAGATGCTCGGCCGAAGCCGGATCTTGAGCCCCTTTGCTTCCAAGGCAGCCGCCAAATCCGCCGCGGTCGTGTTCTCTTCGAGATCCACCATACTGCCCTGGGTCGTGAGGCGGGGCAGGTCGATTGCCGATTGCGGGTCCATCTTCCAGTCGAGCAGGCCAATGAGCGTCTGCGCCACGAAGCTGATGATCTGGCCACCACCGGGTGACCCTACCACCGCGAAGAGCGAGCCATCGGCGTTAAAGACCAGGCTTGGCGACATGGAGGAACGGGGCCGCTTGCCTCCCTCAACGCGGTTGGCGACCGGCATGCCATCGAGTTCGGGGCGGAAGGAGAAATCGGTCAGCTCGTTATTGAGCATGAAGCCGCGCACCATAAGGCGCGAACCGAAGGCGCTTTCCACCGTCGTGGTCATCGAGACGGCGTTGCCGGCCGCATCTCTGATAGAGATATGGCTGGTGCCGTACTCCGCCTGTTCGGGCTGCGGGGCGAAGCGCCGGCCTTCGCGCCAGGACGGATTGCCGGCGCGAGGCGCGGGATCGGCACGGCGGCGGTCAAGCAACTGGGCGCGCAGGGCGAGATAGCCAGGGTTGGTCAGGCCGCGCACCGGTACAGGGACGAAGTCGCTATCGGCGAGATATTCCGCGCGATCGGCAAAGGCGATGCGGGCGGCTTCCGCGAAGAGATAAGCAGCCTCAGCGCCACGCGGATCGAGCCGCGCCATGTTCTGATGTTCGAGGATTCCGAGAATCTGCGCGACGGTGACGCCACCCGAAGATGGCGGCCCGAAACCGCAGACGCGATAGGCGCGATAAAGGGTACAAACGGGATCGCGCCGTTTCGCTTGATACCCAGCCAGATCAGCCGCGGTCATGGACCCGCCATCCGGCCCATGCGCGCGAATGGCCTTGAGCATATCCTCCGCGATGGGCCCCTGCTGGATGGCGCGCGCCCCATCGGCGGCAATGGCACGTAGCACGGTCGCCAATGCCGGGTTACGCAGCTGGTGGCCGGCGGGGAGGGGCTTGCCGTCGGGGAGGAAGAAATAGGCAGCCGCTTCGGGGCTCTGTTTGAGCCGCTCGGCGTCGCCTGCGATGGTTTCCGCGAGGCGGGGAGAGACGGGAAAGCCCTGCTCGGCAAGGGTAATGGCCGGCTCAAAAAGGGCAGCCCAGGGAAGCTTGCCTTCCACGCGATGCGCGGATTCCAGCGCGGCGATGGCGCCGGGCACACCCACGCTGCGGCCGGATAAAACTGCCTCATAGAAATCCATGGGTGTGCCGTCAGGCCGCAGGAAGAGATTCGGCGTGGCACCGGCAGGGGCGGTTTCGCGGCCGTCCCAGGCGGCGACTTCGTGACGTGCGGCGTTGAAATGCATGATGAGGGCACCGCCGCCAATGCCCGAGGATTGGGGTTCGACAAGCGTCAGTACGGCCTGAACGGCTACCGCCGCGTCAATCGCACTGCCGCCTTTCCGTAGCATCTCAAGACCCGCGGCCGCGGCGAGAGGATGGGCAGCGACGACCATCTGCTGCCGGGCCACCACCGACTGGGCGTTTGCAGCGAGCGGGATGAACCCCAGGAACAGCCAAAGGCAGGTGGTTAGGCGGCGCATGCGGTTCCTCCGGACTAGGCAGCCAGTATGGAAACTAATGGCGTGGCTGACGATATCCGCGCCGTTAACGAAATCTTTGCCAAAGGCGCGAATGATCGTGCCATGGCAAAAACAAGCCTCCAATCGCCCAAGAAGGGCAAAATCCGCTCGCCGCTGCGCCAGGCCGCCGAGGCACGCGGGCGGCATGCCGAAGCCTTGGTGGAGCAGCGCCTGGCCGAAGATGGCTGGGCAACGCTCGATCGCCGCTGCCGGACCCCGCTGGGCGAGATCGATCTCGTGGCCGAGAAGGATGGGCTTCTGGCCTTCGTCGAGGTCAAGGGCAGGGCACGCCTTCTGGAAGCGGCGCATGCACTCACGGCGCGGCAATGCGCACGCCTTTCGGCCGCGGCGGAATACTGGTGCGCTCTGCATCCGGGCCATGGCGAAGCGGGCATCCGCTTCGATCTGCTATTAGTCGATGACGCCGGCAAAATGCGCCGGATCGCCGACGCCTTCAGGCCGGAGTAGAGCGGATGGCGCTTTCCCGCATCACCTCCTTCGCCTTCTCGGGTATCGAAGCTATTCCGGTCGAAGTGCAGGTGCAGATTGCGCCGGGTATGCCGGCTTTCACCCTTGTCGGACTTCCGGACAAAACCGTCGCGGAGAGCCGTGAACGGGTCCGTGCGGTTATGGCGGCAATGGGGCTTTCGCTGCCGCCCAAAAGGGTGCTCGTTAATCTCTCTCCGGCTGCGATCCTGAAGGAAGGGCCGCATTTCGACTTGCCTATCGCGCTCGGCATATTCGCCGCCATGGGCATCCTTCCGATCGACGAGATCGCGATGCATGCGGCCATGGGTGAACTCGCGCTGGATGGTCGCATCCTCCCGGTGCCAGGTATCCTGCCCGCCGCCATCGCCTCGGCGGAGCAGGACCTTTCGCTGATTTGCCCGCAGAGCCAGGGCAGCGAGGCGAGATGGGCCGGGGAGATCGAGGTAATCGCGGCGCCCACGCTGGTCACCCTGCTGAACCACCTTCAAGGCAAGGTGGTGCTGCAGCCACCTCCACTACCTTCGATTACGGAATCAGCCGGTCATATGCCGTGCCTCTCCGAGGTTAAGGGGCAGGAGACGGCGAAGCGCGCGTTGGAGATCGCCGCGGCGGGCCGGCACAATCTCATGATGACTGGATCGCCGGGCGCGGGAAAATCCATGTTGGCGGCGAGACTCCCGGGGCTGCTGCCGCCTTTGAGCCCGGCCGAGGCACTAGAAATCAGCTTGGTGCGAAGCATCGCAGGCATGATGCCCGAGGGTAAGATCGATCAGCGGCCGCCCTTCCGCGAGCCCCATCATTCCGCGACTCAGGCGGCCCTGATCGGCGGAGGCCCAAAAGCTAAGCCGGGCGAAGTTTCGCTGGCCCATCGGGGCGTGCTTTTCTTGGACGAGTTGCCCGAGTTTCCCCGGCCTGCTCTGGAAGCACTGCGGCAGCCGCTGGAGACGGGCAGAGCAGTCATCAGCCGGGCGGCAACGCATGTGGTCTATCCCGCCAAGGTGCAGTTGATCGCGGCGATGAACCCATGCCGCTGCGGCTATCTCGGCGATGCCAGCAAGGAATGTGGCCGTGCGCCGAATTGCGGGGCTGATTACCAGGGCAAGCTGTCAGGTCCGCTGCTGGACCGCATCGACATGGCGGTGGAGATGTCGCCGATCCCGCCGAGCGAGATGGCCCGGGCACCACGTGGCGAAACGAGCGCCGTCGTCGCCAGGCGAGTGGTTGAAGCTCGCGCCATGCTGGAGCCGCGTTGGGGCAAGGAGGGGCCAGCTAATAATGCGGAAGCTTCGTTGGAGGAGTTGCAGCCGACGCTGGCCAATGAGGCGTTGACCTTGGCCGAGACAGCCGCCGAAAAGCTCCGCCTGTCGAATCGTGGCTTCATCCGCGCTCTGCGAGTGGCGCGGAGCATTGCGGATCTGGACGGATCGGAGACGGTGCGGCGAGAGCACGTGTCGGAAGCACTGGCTTTTCGCCTGCGGGGGCTGACCGGCCGGCAAGGGTGAGGCGAGGCCGCCCTTTAAGGAACAGCCTCGGTCGCGTCAGTGGCCCCAGCCGCCGAGAAAGCTCTCGAGCAGGTCGCCGAGAAGTTCGACGTTATAGCCGCCTTCCTGAACCAGGACGGTGGGCAGCCCCAGGGCGCGGAGCTTCTCGCCGGCGCGCGCAAAGCCGTTGGCGGTGACGCTCAGGAAGCTCAGAGGCTCGTGCTCGGAAGCGTCGAAGCCGAGCGGCACGACCAGCGCATCCGCGCCGAAGCGGCGCGTAGCTTCGATGGCCTTGTCAATGGCGGCAAGCCAGGCCTCATCACCCGAACCGCGCGCCAGAGGCAGGTTCAGGTTGCACCCCTCCCCGGCGCCAGCACCGGTCTCATGGGCCCGGCCGACATACCAGGGGTAGTAACCGTCCGGATCGCCGTGAACCGAAGCGGTGAAAACATCGCCGCGATCCCAGAAGATACCTTGCGTGCCGTTGCCGTGGTGAGCATCGATATCGATGGTCGCGACACGCTTCGCGCCGTGCTCGAGCAGCGACTGCGCGGCCAGGGCGCTGTTGTTCACGTAGCAATGGCCGCCGGCGCGGGCGGCATAGGCGTGGTGCCCAGGCGGCCGGCAGAGAGCGTAAGCGGACTCGCCCTTGGCAGCGAGATTAGCGGCTGAGATGGCGCAGGCGGCGGCACCATGAACGGCCTCCCAGGTGCCCGGGCCGATAGGGCAGGCGGTGTCCGCGGCATACCAGCCGACAGCGCCAATGATCGAGTTCGGCAGGATGGCGCCCTGGGCCAGCATTTCCGGCGTTGGGTGAAGGTTGGGAACGGCTTCAGGGCCGTGGTCCGGCAGCGCGTTCCAGCCGATCATGGCGGTGGAGAGGAACTCCACATAGTCCGGGGCATGAACCTTGGCTATGGCGCTCGGCTCAATCGGTGAGGGGGCGTGCAGCGGCAGTTTCATGTGCTGAACCGCGGCCAGCAAGGAGCCGGCCCGCTCAGGCACCTCGAAATTGCGGCGCACCTGGCCACGTTGGAGGAAAAATTGCGGAGAATGGCCCAGTTGGGCCCCATCGGCGAAGACCTGCATGGCCAAAAGCTAAAGCAGATGTGGCAGGGAAGGGAATGCCGCTCCCAGGTTTTTACAGCTTGTAATATTATTGCGTCTGTTGCGCCGGGGATGTGCTCTTGTCTGGTCTGCCATGCGAAGGTTAGCCTACGAACAAATCAAAGGCTTGGAGGCTTCTTCAAATGACCATTTCACGCCGCGGCCTCATGGCCGCAGCTGCCGTTACGCCTGTCCTGATGCGGGTTCAGGACGCCGTCGCGCAGGGTATCACGCCCCGCCGCGGTGGCACCCTGACGACGATCGTCAACCCGGAGCCGCCGATTCTTCATATCGGCATTAACAACCAGGCGCCGACGCTCATCGTCGGCGGCAAGATCTTCCAGGGCCTGCTTCGCTACGACGACAAGCTGAACCCGATGCCGGAGCTTGCGAAGTCCTGGACGGTTTCACCCGACGGCCTTACCTACACTTTCGAACTTCAGGAAGGCGTCACCTTCCACGATGGCAAGCCGATGACGGCCGATGACGTCATCTTCAGCATCATGAAGTTCCATATGGAAGTTTCGCCGCGTGCGCGCGGCGTCTTCGAGAATATTGCTGAAGGCGTCGCGGCCGGCCCGACCACGGCGAAATTCACGCTGAAGAAGCCCTTTGAGCCCTTCCTGCTGATGTTCGACGTCACTGTCTCTGCCATCGTGCCGAAGCATCTCTTCGACGGGCAGGATTATCGTCAGGCGCCGGCCGTGCAGAAGCCGATCGGCACAGGCCCCTTCAAGTTCGTCCAGTGGGAGCGCGGCAACTTCATCAAGCTGGAGCGCTATGACGGCTATTGGAAGCAGGGCCAGCCCTATCTCGACGGCATCATCTATCGCGTCATTCCGGACAGCCAGTCGCGCCGCCTTGCCATCGAGTCCGGCCAGGTGATCCTGACGCAGTCGAACGACATCGAGCCCTTCGACGTGCCGCAACTGAAGACGCGCCCGAATCTCGACGTGCAGACCAAGGGCTGGGAATATTTCGGCCCTCTGAGCTGGGTCGAGTTCAATCATCGGGTGAAGCCGCTGGACGACGTGCGCGTCCGTCGCGCGCTGACCATGGCGGTGGACAAGAACTTCATCGCGCAGCGCCTCTGGTTCGGCATCGGCAAGGCCGCGACCGGGCCCTTCCATTCCGCGACGCGCTTCTATGATGCCAATGCCAAGGCGCCGAGCTTCAACGTCAATGAGGCGAAGAAGCTGCTGGACGAAGCCGGGCTCAAGCCGAATGCCCAGGGCGTGCGCTTCACCATCAAGCACATGTCGCTGCCCTATGGCGAAGTCTTCACGCGTCTCGGCGAATATCTCCGTCAGGCCTTCCGCCAGGTGGGCGTCGAGCTTGTGCTCGAATCCGTCGATGTCGGCACCTGGGCGCAGCGCACCGCGAACTGGGATTTCGACACCACCATCAACTATCTCTACCAGTATGGTGACCCGACGCTCGGCGTCGCTCGCAGCTACATTTCCACCAACATCAAGAAAATCCTCTTTTCCAACGTCTCGGGCTATTCGAACCCGAAGGTCGATCAGCTCTTCGCCGAAGGCGGCGCCGCGGCCAAGGCCGAGGACCGTAAAAAAGCCTTCGACGAGGTGCAGAAGATCCTGGTGGATGAGGTTCCGCTTCTGTGGCTGCTCGAGATGTCCTTCCCGACCATCCATGACAAGAAGCTCCGCAATGTCATTACCAGCGGCAGCGGCGTGCATGCGAGCTTCGATGACGTGTTCCTGACCGCGTGACGGTAGGCCGGCGCCTCGAACGAGGCGCCGGCCTCCTCAGGCGATCATGTTGGAGAATCGGTTTATTATGACGATATCGCGTCGTGCGCTGATGACTGCAGCCGCAGCCACGCCCATGCTGATGACGGTTGAACAGGCTCTCGCCCAAGGGATTACGCCGCGGCGAGGCGGCATGTTGACCACACTGCTCAATCCCGAGCCGCCAGTGCTGCAGATCGGCGTCAACAATCAGACGCCAACCCTTATCGCGGGCTCGAAGCTTTTTCAGGGCCTTCTGAAGTTCAACGCGAAGCTGGAGCCTCAGCCGGAACTCGCGAAGTCCTGGTCCGTCTCGCCCGACGGCAAGGAGTATATTTTCAAGCTCCAGGAGAACGTGAAGTTCCACGACGGCAAGCCGATGACGGCGGACGACGTGATCTTCAGCGTCGTGAAATTCCACCCGGAGGTTTCGCCCCGCGCGCGCGGCATTTTCGCCCTGATCGCCGAGGCCTCCGCGCCTGATCCCTTAACGGTCCGTTTCGTGCTTAAGCAGGCTTTCGAGCCCTTCCTGCTGATGTTCGACGTGACGGCCTGCTGCATCGTGCCGAAGCATCTCTTCGACGGGCAGGAGTATCGGACGGCGCCGGCGGTGCAGAAACCCATCGGTACGGGCGCCTTCAAGCTTGTTGACTGGCGCCGCGGCAGTGTCGTGCGCATGGAGCGCTTCGACGACTATTGGAAGCCGGGCCAGCCGTATCTGGACGGCATCATCTGGCAGGTCGCGCCTGATAGCCAAGCCCGCCGCCTCGCGATCGAGAGCGGGCAGGCCTTGATGGCCACGGCGACCGATCTGGAGCCCTTCGACATTCCGCAGATGCGGGCCAATCCGAAGCTCGAGGTCACGACGGGCGGGTGGGAATATTTCTCACCCATGTTCTGGTACGAACTGAACCATCGCGTCGGCCCACTCGGTGACAAGCGCGTGCGGCAGGCCATGAGCATGGCGATCGACCGCAACTTCATCCTGCAGCGCCTGTGGTTCGGCTTGGGCAAGGTTGCGACCGGCCCCGTCGCTTCCACCACGCGCTTCTACGATGCCTCGGCCCGTCTGCCGCCCCATGATGTGGGCAAGGCCAAGGCGCTGCTCGACGAGGCGGGGCTTAAGCCCAATGGCCAGGGCGTGCGCTTCTCGATCAAGTTCCTCATCGCGCCCTATGGCGAGGTCTGGACCCGGCTGGCCGAGTATTTCCGCCAGGCCATGCGTCAGGTCGGCATCGAGGTGACGCTCGAGAGCACCGATGCCGGCACCTGGGCGAGCCGCGTCGCTAATTGGGATTACGAGACGACCTCGAACGTTCTCTATCAGTATGGCGACCCGACGCTCGGGGTGGAACGGAGCTATGTCAGCTCGAACATCCTGAAGGTCACTTTCACCAACACGGCGGGCTATTCGAATCCCGAGGTCGACAGGCTGTTCGCACTTGGGCGCAATGCAGTCGATCCGGCAGAGCGGCAGAAGGCTTTCTCGGCCGTCCAGAAGATCCTGGTCGAAGACGTGCCGCTGATCTGGCTGACCGAGGTCGCCTATCCCACTGTCATGGATAAGAAATTGCAGAATGTCATCTCTGGCGGAACCGGCGTTCACGCCAGCTTCGACAACGTGTTCCTGACGGCCTGATATGGAACTTTCCCGCCTGCCGGGCTTCCTGGCTGCCCGTATCGTCAAGGCGGCGCTCGTGGTTCTCGCGATCGTCGTCTGCAACTTCTTCCTCATTCATGCCGCGCCGGGCGATCCGGCGAGCATCATCGCCGGCCAATCGGGCGCGGCCGATGCCAAGTTCCTTGAGCAACTCAGGGCGCAATTCGGCCTCGACCAGCCGCTCTATGTGCAGCTCTGGGTCTATCTGAAAGGCGTGCTAACGCTCGACCTCGGCTTCAGCCATCGGCAGCAGGCAAGCGTGGCAGGGCTGATTCTCGACCGTCTGCCCGCGACGCTGCTGCTTACCGGCGCAGCCTTCGTCTTCGCCATCGTGCTTGGTGTGACACTGGGCGCCATGGCGGCCCGGCGTGTGGGCACTTGGCGCGATAGCGCGATCACCGTTGTGGCGCTGACCTTCTATGCCACGCCGCTCTTCTGGGTTGGCCTTATGCTGGTGCTGCTCTTCAGCGTCTGGCTCGAATGGCTGCCGAGCTTCGGCATGGCGAGCGTGGGCGTGGACCTGCATGGGCTGGCCTATGCATGGGACGTGTTCCAGCACCTGATCCTCCCGGCGCTGACGCTCGGGCTCTTCTACCTCGCCGTCTATGCGCGCCTGACGCGCGCGACGATGTTGGAAGTGGCGGACCAGGATTTCGTGAAGACGGCCCGGGCCAAGGGTGTGCCGGAAGGGCGCATCCTGCGCCGGCATATCCTGCGCAATGCCATGCTACCGGTCATCACCTTCGCGGGCATTCAGGCGGGTCAGCTCATCGGCGGCTCCATCCTGGTCGAGACGGTCTTCGCTTGGCCGGGCATCGGCCGCCTGGCCTTCGAGGCGCTGCTGGCGCGCGACTACCAAGTGATGATGGGCGTCTTCTTCTGCACGAGCGTGATGGTGGTGCTCTTCAATCTCGTCACCGACCTGCTTTACGCCGTGATCGATCCTCGCGTGGAGGTGGCTTCGTGACCTTCTGGCGCCTCTATCGTCGCAATTGGGGGGCCGTGATCGGCCTCGTCATTCTGCTGCTCGTCTTCATCCTGGCCATCACGGCCCCCTGGCTCTTCCCGGGCAGCCCTTGGGACATGGCCTCGGCCCCCTTCATGCCGCCGGGGGAGATGGGCATGCTGCTCGGCACCGACAGCCTCGGGCGCGATGTGGCGGCGGGCATCGCCCATGGCGCCCGCGTCTCGCTGCTGGTTGGCGCTGTCTCCACCGTCGTGGCCCTTTTCGTGGGCGTCACGCTGGGCGCCGTCGCGGGCTATGCCGGCGGGATCGTAGATGACATCGTCATGCGCGTGACGGAGTTCTTCCAGACCATTCCGTCCTTCGTGCTGGCGATCCTGCTGGTCGCGATCTTCACGCCGAGCCTCTACTCCATCGTCTTCGCCATCGCGGTCGTGTCTTGGCCGCCGGTGGCGCGCGTGGTGCGTGCCGAGTTCCTCTCGCTGCGGTCGCGCGAATTCGTGCAGGCGGCGGAAGTGCTGGGCAAGTCGCGCCTGTCGATCGTCGTCGGCGACATCCTGCCCAACGCGCTTTCGCCCATCGTGGTGCTGGCCTCGTTGATGGTGGCCTCGGCCATCCTGCTGGAGAGTGCGCTCTCCTTCCTCGGCCTGGGCGATCCCAATACGATGTCCTGGGGCTTCCTCATCGGCTCTGGCCGCAGCGTGATCCGCATGGCCTGGTGGATGAGCGTCTTCCCCGGCATCGCGATTTTCCTCACCGTGCTCTCGCTCAACCTCGTGGGCGAAGGGCTTTCGGACGCGCTCAATCCGCGCCTCGCGCGCCAGCGGGGAGGCAAGGCATGACCCTGCTCGTCGTCGAAAACCTCGCCGTGGGCCTGCCGCCTGGGCTGGACCGTCCCCACGCCGTCGAGGAGATCTCGCTGATCGTCAATGCGGGCGAGATCGTATGCGTCGTCGGTGAAAGCGGCTCCGGCAAGTCCGTCACCTCAAATGCCGTGATGGGGCTGCTGCCGAAGGCGCTGCCGGTGAAGACCGGCCGCATTCTCTTCGAGGGGCGGGACCTTCTCTCGCTCAAGCCGGAAGAGATGCGGAAGCTGCGCGGCAGCCGCATGGCCATGATCTTTCAGGAGCCGATGACGGCGCTGAACCCGCTGATGAAGGTGGGTGATCAGATCGCCGAGGCGCTGGCCGTTCATGGCCAGAAGGGTGATCTGCACGCCAAGGCGGTCGAGATGCTGGGCGCGGTGAATCTGCCGGACCCTCCGGCCATCGCGAAAATGCATCCCTTCCGCCTTTCGGGCGGCCAGCGGCAGCGCGTCATGATCGCCATGGCGCTGGCTCTCGAACCGAGCCTGCTGATCGCCGACGAGCCCACCACGGCGCTCGACGTGACGACGCAGATGCAGATCCTGCGGCTGATCCGCGAGATCCAGTCTCGGCGCGGCACGGGTGTCATGTTCATCACCCATGATTTCGGCGTCGTCGCCGAGATCGCCGACCGCGTCATCGTCATGCGCCAGGGCCGCATCGTCGAGCAGGGGCCGGCGAGCGAGGTGCTGAACAACCCGCAGCACGAATACACCAAGGCCCTCATCGCCGCCGTGCCGCATGGCAACTCGGCCGAGAAGGAGCCGGTGAAGCCAGCCCCCATCCTCAGCTTGAAGGGCGTCACCAAGACCTATTCGCGCGGCGGCTGGTTCGGCGCCAAGACGGTGGTCAAGGCGGTGCATGATTGCGATTTCACCCTGAACAGGGGCGAAACGCTGGGCATCGTGGGCGAAAGCGGCTCCGGCAAGTCGACCCTGGCACGCTGCGTGGTGAAGCTAGTGGCACCGGAGGAAGGCGAGATCCTTTTCCACGGCAAGGATCTTCGACCGCTCTCGCGCCAGGCCTGGCTCCCCTATCGCAAGCGCATCCAGATGGTCTTCCAGGACCCCTATGCCTCGCTCAACCCGCGCCGGAAGGTCGGGGATGCGATTATCGAAGGCCCCATCACCCATGGGATGCCACGCGAAAAGGCGCTGGCGCGGGCCAAGGAGTTGCTGGCTCTGGTCCGGCTCGACCCTGGCTCGCTAGACCGCTATCCGCACGAATTCTCGGGCGGCCAGCGGCAGCGTATCGGTCTCGCTCGGGCTCTCGCCATGGAGCCGGAACTGCTGATCGCCGACGAACCCGTCTCCGCCCTCGACGTCTCGGTCCAGGCGCAAGTGCTGGACCTGCTGGCGGAGATCAAGCAGCGGCTCGGCCTTACGATGCTGTTCATCACCCATGATCTTCGCGTCGCCTCGCAGATCTGCGACCGTGTCGCCGTTATGCAGAAGGGCGCGATCGTGGAGCAGGGGCCGACGGCGCAGATTTTCGGCTCGCCGAGCCATCCCTATACCCGCGCGTTGCTCGACAGCATCCCCGGCCGCGCCTGGACGCCGCCGAACTTGGCCGGCGCGGCCTGACAAGGATTTCCGAGACCATGCCTACGCTGGATAAGGGCGCGGAGCGCGCCATTCTCGAAGCCTGTGCCTCACTCGAGAGCTGGTCCGTCCAGAAGCTCGACACGCTGGTGCGCCACGCCTCCACACTCGGCAAGGAGCAGGGGGCCCTGGCCGAGATGGAGAGCCTCTATACCGAAATGGGGCTGAAGCCCTTTCGCGTGCCGACGGTGCCGGAGAAGCTCGCGAACCATCCCGGCTTCTCGCCGCCGCTGATCTCCTATGAGGGGCGCGACAATGTCGCCGCCGTGCATACGCCCAAGTCCAAGAAGGGCCGCAGCCTCGTGCTGCAGGGCCATGTGGACGTGGTGCCGGAAGGTGCTGCCGATATCTGGGTGACGCCGCCCTATGAGCCCTCCATTCGTGACGGCCGCATGTATGGTCGCGGCGCGGGCGACATGAAGGCCGGCATCATCGCCTATTGCACCGCCTTCGAGGCTTTCCGCCGCGCGGGCCTGGCGCCGGCGGCGGAGGTGCAAATGCATTCAGTGATCGAAGAGGAATGCACGGGCAATGGCGCGCTGGCGACCATGCTGGCGCTTCCCAAGACCGACGCGGTGATCATCCCTGAGCCGGGCCCGGGCATCGAAGGCATCTATACCGCCGAGGTGGGCGTCATCTGGGCCTGGGTGACGGTGACGGGCCGCCCGGCCCATGTGCGCGACATGCAGGCGGGCGTGAACGCCATCGAGGCCGCCAATGCCATCGCGGCGAAGTTCAAGCTCTACGAGGCCGAGATGAACCGCGCCGAGCGCATTCATCCGGCCTTCTTCGGCGTGAACCACCCGGTAAACGTGAATTTCGGCACGATCGAAGGCGGCGAATGGAATTCCTCCGTCGCCACCCGCGCCCGGATCGGCATGCGCGTCGGCGTCATGGTCGGCTATCCGGTACAGCAGGCGAAGGCGGATATCGAGCGCCTCGTCGCCGAGGCATCGCAGGATGAGCGCCTGCGCGGCGCCAAGGTATCGCTGGAGTTCAAGGGCTTCATGGCCGATGCCTGCGTCTTCGACCAGGACGCGGAGATCGTGAAGCTCTCGCGGAAGAACTATGCCGATATCGCGGGCACGGGCCTACGCGACTATCCGGCCAGCGGCCTGACCGACGGGCGCTTCTTCACCCTCTACCAGGACACGCCCGTCGCGGTCTTCGGGCCGGACGCGCAGGATATTCACGGCATCGACGAGAATGTCGGGTTGGACAGCATGCATCGCATCACGCGGACCATTGCCCTGACCATGGCGCAATGGTGCGGCGTGGAGAAGCTTTGAGCCGTGGCCAGCAATCTTCCGGTTTCCGCCGAGCGGCTCTGGGCGGATCTGATGGCCCTTGCCAAGGTCGGCGGTACGCCCAAAGGCGGCAATAACCGCCAGACCCTGACGGATCTCGATGGCAAAGGCCGCCACCTGCTGCGCGGCTGGTGCGAGGCGATCGGCCTGACCATGACGGTCGATCGCATCGGCAACATGGTCTTCCGCCGCGAGGGGAAGGACCCGTCGCGCAAGCCCATCGCCATCGGCAGCCATATCGACACCCAGCCCACCGGCGGAAAGTTCGACGGCCCGCTGGGCGTGCTGACCGGGCTCGAAGTGCTGCGCGCCATTCACGAGGCCGGCGTCGAGACCGATGCGCCCATCGTTCTCATCAACTGGACCAATGAGGAGGGCGCCCGCTTCGCCCCGCCGATGATGGGCAGCGGCACCGCGCTCGGCTTTCTCGACGAGGCCGCCACCATGGCCGCGACCGATGCCGAAGGCGCGGTCTTCGGCGAAGAGCTGCGCCGTATCGGCTGGCAGGGCAAAGCGGACCCGGCCTCCACGGTCGATCTCGAAGCCTATTTCGAGGTGCATATCGAGCAGGGGCCGACCCTTGAGCGTGACGGCATCTCGATCGGGCTAGTCACCCACGCCCTCGCGCAATCCTGGTTCGACGTGACAGTGACGGGCGAAGATGCCCATGCCGGCTCCGCCATGGCCACACGCAAGGATGCGCTGGTCGGCGCCTCCGAACTCATCATGGCCGTCGAGCGCATCGCCATCGGCCATCCGGGCGAGGGCGGGGAACTCGGACGCGGCACCGTAGGCACCCTCACGGTCATGCCCGCGAGCCGCAATGTCGTCCCGGGCGAGGTGCGCTTCAACGTGGACCATCGCCATGGCGACCCCAAGGCCCTGGCGAAGATGAATGACGCCCTCTTTGCGGAAGCGGCGGCCATCGCCCTCAAGCGCGGCCTCAAGATCGAGGTCACGCCCTTTTGGGAAAGCCCGCTCGTGCCTTTCGATGCCACCCTGCTCGAGCATCTTGCCAAGGCCGCCGAGGCGCGCGGCCATTCCGCACGCCGCATGCCGACGGGCATCGGGCATGACGCGGTCTATATGGCCCGCAAGGTGCCGAGCGCGCTGATCTTCGTGCCCTGCGCGGGCGGCATCAGTCATAATGAGGCGGAGAACATCACCATCGACTGGGCACGGGCTGGGCTCGAAGTCCTGGCCGATGCGGTTCTCGCCGCGGCCGGGCCGAGGAACTGACACCATGACGCGCAAGCTCCGCATCGCCATCGGCGGCTTCATGCATGAGAGCCACTCCTTCGCCCCGATGCCCGCCTCCTGGGAGGATTTCGTCCTCCCAGGCGGCCTGCCGGCGCTCCAGCGGCCGGCGACGCTCATCGAAGGACTGCGGAACAGCAGCATGCCGGGCGGCGGCGCCATCGCTGAGGCCGAAAAGCATGGCGTGGAGCTCGTGCCCCTGACTTGGTGCTTCGCCAACCCGGCCGGGCCGGTCACCGCCCAGGCTTTCGAGCGCATTTCCGCCCTCATCCTGCACGACCTCACCGAGGCGCTGCTCGCCGGACCTCTCGACGGCATCTACATCGATCTCCACGGCGCCATGCTGGCCGATGGCTATCCCGATGCCGAAGGCGAGCTTCTACGCCGCGTACGCGCCGTCGCAGGCAACGACGTCACCGTCGCATCGCCGCTGGACCCGCATGCCAATATGACGGCGGCGATGGTGGAGCGGGCGGATATCCTCGTGCCCTATCGCACCTATCCGCATGTCGACATGCGCTGGGCCGGCGAGCGGACCATGGACCTGCTGCTCAAGCGCATCGCACGCGGCGCGCTCGACTACTGGATGCCGCTGCCCGCGCAATGCACGCTGATCCCGCCCATGACGGACGTTTATGCGGAGCGGGCCCGTATCGCCGAGGCCCGCGGCGTGACCGAATTGGCCTTCTGCTTCGGCTTTCCCTATGCCGATTTTCCGGATTGCGGCGCCGCCGTCGCGGCCTATGGCCCGGACAAGGCGGAAGCCGAGGCCGCCGTGGCCGATCTCCTGGCCTATCTGAACCTCCGCGAAGCGGATTTCCGCCTCGATGTCCTCCCCGCCGCGGAAGGCGTGGCGCAGGCCATGGCGCTATCCGCGAAGACGGCAGGCCCCATCGTGCTGGCCGATACGCAGGATAACCCCGGCGGCGGCGGCCATGGCGACACGACCGGCCTACTGGCGGAGCTCATTCGCCAAGATGCGCAGGGCACCTCGCTCGGCATGATCAACGATGCGGAAAGTGCTGCCGCCTGCCACGCGGCGGGCGAGGGCGCCACGGTCCGGCTGACCCTCGGCGGCAAAAGCGACGGCGCGCCGCTCGATGTCACGGCCAAGGTGCTGCGGCTGACGGATGGGCATTTCGTCTGCACGGGGCCCATGGCCGCCGGCAATCCGGCCGATCTCGGCCCGACGGCGCTCATCGGTATCGGCGGCGTGCGGGTAATCGTCGTCAGCCGCAAGATGCAGGCGCTGGATCAAGAGATGTTCCGCCATGTTGGCATCGAGCCGGCGGAAGAGAAGATCGTCGTGGTGAAGAGCAGCGTGCATTTCCGCGCGGACTTCCAGCCCATCGCGTCGAAGGTGCTGGTGGTGACCGCGCCTGGCCCTGTGGTCGCCGATCCGGCGACGCTCACCTTCCACAATCTGCGGCCCGGCTTGAGGCTGCGGCCCAAGTCCAATCACTGACGCGAAACGCCGCCGGGCGACGAGGTCCGGCGGCGTTTCAGCAGGGAAGGGGGCTCAGCCCCGCTTCAGGGTCACTTCCACATTGCCGCGGATCGAGTGCGAATAGGGGCAGACGATATCGGCGGCCTTGATCAGCTTGTCGGCCTCTTCGTCGCTCACGCCCGGAAGGGTGATCGTCAGCGTCACGGCCAGGCCGAAACCCTCCCCATCGTCGCGGGGCCCGATGCTCACGGCGGCGGCGACCTTCGAGGCCGGGTCCACCTTAATCTTCTGCTTGCCGGCGACGAACTTCAGCGCGCCCAGGAAGCAGGCCGAATAGCCCATGGCGAAGAGCTGTTCCGGATTGGTGGCATCGCCGCCCGGGCCGCCCATCTCCTTGGGAACCGCCAACTTGACGGAGACATTGCCCTCGTCGGTCGCAGCCTGGCCGTCACGGCCGCCGGTGGCGCTGGCATTAGCGGTGTAAAGCGTCTTCATTTGGTGCTCCTTGGGCTTCGCCCGTTTCGGTTCAGCGTGTCCGCCTTGGCATTATCAGTAGCGCACAATTAAATTGCTTCCAACTCAAACTCGCTTGAGCAGCCATGCGATAATTAATCGTGCACTATTGGATGGTGCAATGCATGCTTCGAGCGCGATGACCACCTCCCAGCCTCCACGCCTGTCCGACATGCTGTGTTTCGCCGTGCATTCGACGGCGCATGCGCTTCATCGGACCTACAAGCCGCTTCTTGCCCCCCTCGGCCTGACCTACCCGCAATATCTGGTCATGATGTTGCTTTGGGAAACCGATGGCATGAGCGTGAAGGCGTTGGGCGATCAGCTGATGCTCGATTCCGGCACGCTGACCCCCTTGCTTAAGCGGCTGGAAGCGGCCGGTTTCGTGACGCGGCAGCGCGCCAAAGCCGATGAGCGTCAGGTGGAGATTTTCCTGACCGACGAGGGCAGGGCACTCGGCCAAAAGAGCTGCGCCATCCCCGCTGCGATCGGGGAGGCGATGGGCATCTCCCTCGAGGAGATCAACGCGCTTCACCAGCGACTGCTGCAGGTGAGGCAGGAATTGCTGAAGCGTGAGAGCGAGGCTTGAGTCCCCCCATCCAGATACGCCTGCACTATGTCGAGGCGCGACCCGATCTGGCCGGACTGACACCCGCGCTGATGGCAAGGCTCGACGCGGAAGAAGAAGCCCGGGCGCGCCGCTTCGTCCGTGAAGAGACACGTAACGTCTTCTGCCTCGCCCATGCCCTCAAGCGCCACGCGCTGGCCCTGGAAGGCGTAACGGCGCCGCGCTTTCGCAAAGGCGCACATGGCAAGCCCGAACTGGACCCGCCGGCCGGCGAGCCGCCGCTGCATTTCAACCTGACGCATACGAACGGCTTCGCCGCCTGCGCGACGGTGCGCGGCCATGCGATCGGCATCGACGCCGAGGCCGTGGATCGCCGCGTCATCGATCGCGACGCCGTGGCCCGCTACGGCTTCTCCGATGCGGAAACGGCGCTCCTGCGTGAGGCGAAAGATCCCAGCACCACCTTCATCGCGCTCTGGACGCTGAAGGAGGCCGTGGTGAAGGCCATTGGCGACGGGCTGACGCTGCCGCTGAAGGATTTCTCCTTCAGTCTGTCGCCGCTCACCCTGAGCATCGCGCCGGCACGAGGGGAAGATGCCGCCGATTGGCATGTCGCCTGCTTCTCCCCGACGGCACGGCATCGGCTCGCCCTTGCCCTGAAAAGGCCGCCGGGCAGGGAAGTGACCGTGACGCTGGAACGGATCGAGCCGGAGACACTGGCTAGCTGAACCTCAAGTCAGGCAAGGGCTTCCCCTGTGCCGAGATGGGCGTATTCTGCCCCAAACGCCTTCGGAGCCTCGCGATGACCGTCAATGCTCAGGAATTCCGCAACGCCATGGCTCGGCTGGGCGCGGCGGTGAATATCATCACGAGCGATGGCGAGGCGGGCAAAGTCGGGTTCACCGCGAGCGCCGTCTGCAGCGTCACGGATACGCCGGCCACCCTCCTCATCTGCATCAATCGCAACAGCTCCAGCCGCGAGGCGCTGCTCGCCAATGGGGTGGTCTGCGTTAATGTGCTGAGCGCCGGCCAGCGCCCCGTCTCGGATATTTTCGCGGGCGCCACCGGCGTGAAGGGTGCCGCGCGTTTCGAAGCAGCCGAATGGCAGACGCTCGCGACCGGCGCGCCGGCCCTCGTCGGCGCCATCGCCTCGATCGATTGCCGCATCTCCGAGGTGATCGAGAAGGGCACGCACAGCATCATCTTCGGCGAAGTGCAGGCCATCCATCTCGGCGAAGGCCATGACTCGCTGATCTACTGGTCGCGCGACTACCACGAGATCCAGATGCGCAAGGCGGGCTGAAGGGCCCTCAGGCCCTCACCAGCCCCGTCATCGGCTTCACCGCGCCGCTGCCGGGGAAAATCACTTCCCCCATCACCCGCTCGTCGAGATCGAGCTGCGCCGCCAGCAGGCCCTTGAGCACGGCGCGCAGGTCGGTCGTCGGCATGAGATCGCGGCCATCGAGCAGCGCGCGATCCGCAAGCCCCGGCCAATCCGCGACCACCCGGCCACCCTGCACCCGACCGCCGACCAGCATGGCCACGCCGCCATTGCCGTGATCGGTGCCGCGCGAGCCATTCACATGCACCGTCCGGCCGAATTCCGTGACGATCAGCACCGTCGTCTCGGCCCAGGCGGGGCCGAGCCCCTTCTCGAGCGCCGCGATGCCCATATCCAGCGCCTGGAGATTTTTCGCGAGGCGGCCATCATAGGGTCCCTGCATCATATGCGTGTCCCAGCCTTCGAAATTCATCGCCGCGATGCGTGGGCCGTCCGGGGCGGCCATGAGCCGGGCGGCGGCACTCGCGGCATCGGGGAAACCACCGACGCTGCCGGCCTGGCGCCGCCGTGCGTCGCGGTCAAGCGGTGCATCATTGAGGAATTCGTCGACGCGCGCGCCCTCCCGCAAGGCCGAAGCCAGTGACGGGTCCCGCGCCGCATAAAGCGCTTCGAGCCGCGCGATCGTATCGGCCTGCGCATAGCTGAGCACCTGCGGCTGCCAACTCTCGACCGGTGCCGCACCGCGCAGGATCAGCGGCGCCGTCGCCGCGACGGCGAGGGCCGAGCGCGGAGTGATGTTCACGCCCCGCGCCGGCTGCATCTTCGTCAGCGCCCGGTTGAGCCAGCCCGTATCCGTGCCGGTGCCCGAATTGGGCATGCCATTCTCCAGCACTTCCTGCGCGTCGAAATGCGAGCGCGCGCGATAGGGCGTGGCGATGGCGTGGAAGAGCAGCGCCTGCTTGTTCTGATAGAGCCGCGCCAGGTTGGTCATGACCGGGTTGAGGCTGAACATTCCGTCCAGCTTATAGGCCTCGGCGAGCTTCGGGCTCTGGAAATCGGCGCGGATCGCGGCGAAGGCAGGGTCGCCGGTAGGCATCACCGCGCCCAGCCCATCCAGCCCGCCGCGCAGGATGATGACGAGCAGGCGCTGATCAGAGGCACCGGCCGGCCCTGCCGCCCAGGCCTTGGGGATATAGGGCGAGGCGAAGAGCGTGGCGCCGGCCATCAGGAGATGGCGGCGGCTGGTCGAGAAGGTCATGCCTATCTCCTCTGCAAATCCGGGCTCATCAGAAGCAGTGTCAGCGCCTGCTCCCGGCTTTCGCCGCGAAGGGCAGTGCTGCGGGTCTCGTCGCTCAGCATGGGGCGCAGCGGGCCATTCACCAGCGCCTTGATATCCACGCCTTCGGCATGGCTGTTGGCCAGGTTCTGGCTCCAATCCAGCCGCGTCTTGACGCCGTCGGACGTCACCCAGCCATCGTCCTCCTCTGGCCAGCCCTTGGGCGAAGGCGGCGCGAGAAAGGGCTGCCCCATGGCGACCAGCGCGAGATCGGGCGAGGGCGGGGAGGGCGGCTTGCCGATCAGGCGGCTCGCCACGGCCATGAACTCGATCGGCGGCCGCATTTTCGTCAGCGGCAGCGACCAGGCTTCATCCCGCCGCACCAGCGTCCTGGCCAGATCGCCCAGGTCGCCCCGTGTCTCGAGAAAGCGGCGCTCCAGCGCCGTGGCCATGGCGGGCGGCAATTCATCCGTGACGAAGGAGCGGGCGAAGCGCCGCGTCACATGCTTCGCCGTGGCCGGATGCGCCGCCAGATCCGCCAGCACCGCCATGAGCTGGTCGCGGCCGTCTTCGGGATAGGTCTTGCCCAGCACCTTCTTCGGCCCGGGCTGATGGCGGTGCGGATCGAAGATCGTCTGGCCGCAGGTCGGGCTATTAACGTTCAGGTCGACGAGCCAGCCGGTCAGCACGGCGGCGAAGCTCGTCACATCCTGCTGCGTATAGCCGCCGTCGGCGCCGAGCGTGTGAAGCTCCAGCACCTCGCGGGCCAAGTTCTCGTTCAACCCCGACTGCTTGCGCTTGCCGACCATCGAATCCGGCCCGACCGAAACGTCGTTATCGAGGTAAAACAGCATGCTCGGATGCGTGACGGCCGAAACCAGCATCTCATGAAAGCGGCCGAGCACATGCGGCCGGATGACCTCGCGCTGGAAAGGCCCCACGGTGACGCCGACCTTGCCCTTCACCGCCGAGACGGTGAAATGGTTGCCCCAATGCAGCGCGAGGCGCTCCTGCAACGGCGAGGGGCTATCGACGACATTGGCCAGCCAGGCGGCCAGTTCCTCATCGCGCTGAACCGTGCGCGGGATGGGCGTGCGCCGCTCGCGCCTATCCGGCATCTGCTCGCCGCGGCTCTGGGCGACCTTCTCACGATTGATCTCGGCCGCCGCGCGGCGCCGGCGCTGCATGGTCGCGACCTGATCCGCCGCCGTCGGCAGCCCCACCATGGTGGGGAGAGCCTGCGCCAGCTGCGCCTCGACCGCACTGCGCGGATCGCTCTCCCGCACCGAGGAACCGGCGCGGGGACCAAGGCCGAAACGGCCAGAGACGACAGCAAGCGGCTGCGGTTTATCCATAAGACCCCCGGTCAGGCTGTTCGGCCGCCGCGAGGGCTGAGACTGCCCTCAGATACGCGGCATGGCAGGGTGCTGGCCCCTCGCCGGCAGAACGGCTTTCTCGTTGATCCGAAATGCCCCGAAGGGGATGCCGACATCCAGCAGATTAAAGATACGAAGCGTCTCCCGGCGTTGCATCGCCGCGCGAAGCGCCGCGAAGATCACATTCTGGTCGATCCACCAGTTCGAGTTGCCGCTATGGCGGAACTTGGCCAGGGCGAAATGCGACACGCGCGAGAGGTAATCGGCGAAAAGCCGCGCATCATCGGCATCAGCGAGATAGAGGCAGGAGGCATTCAGCGTGCCCCAGGTCTCGATGCGCGGGGTACGCATGATGATATAGCCCTGGGCGTTGAAGGAGCGGATCTTGTCATAGAGCCGCATGCCGATGCTGCCGTTCCGCCGCCAATTCGGCGCAAGCGCCGAGGGCGCCTCCATGAATTTGATGTCCATATCGGTCAGCAGGATGTCGCCGCCCGCCGCCTCCATGAAGAGCGGCGCGCGCAGGAAACGGGTAGTCGCGTAGTAATAAGGCGCCTTGATCGGGGGCTTTTCCGAGGAGAGGCTCACCCTCGGCTCGGCCATGATCTGCTCCATCAGCTCGGGCGCCACATCGGCCACGTCGCCCATCAGATGGAAATGCGCTCGCGCCTCGGGATCCTGGCGGAAGAGCGAGCGGGTATAGTTTTCGTAGAATTTCGCCAGATAACCCGGATCGGCGCAGGCGATCGTCAAGCAGGAGCGCGACTGCGGCTGGATCGGCTTGATAAACTTGAAATCGCAAGCCTCAGGCAGAAGGCTCGGATCGGCCGGCGGCCCCGACAGGCAAGCCTCGACGCTGGCCGAGGGCAGGAAGGTCATATGCCCCGAGCCGTTGAAGGCCGCGTTGTGCTCGGCCCCGCGGCGCTGGGCGAAGGCCTCGTCGGCCGCCTCCTGCGCATCGCTGGCAAGGTGGCAGATGCCCTGAATGACCATGCGACGGGGCTCGGGAATATGCGCCGTCAGCACGGCATAGCGGCGCAGCACGGTTTCGCGCCAGGCCGGATCGAGCCAGAATTCCTCGCATTGGCCCATACAGCGGAAGAGCCGCAGCGCGACTGAGGCGGGCGGCACATTATCCGTCTGCCCGGCTTCCAGCGCCGCCAGGACCTCTTCGAGCACCGTCGCGCGGAAGGTCAGGCCATCGGCGAATTCGTGGCGCCAGCAAGCCTCGGTATTGATGGCCGCCCAGGCCTGGCGGAAGCGATGGCTCGTGCCGGTAGAGCCGGCTTCATCCAGCAGCGCGGCCAGAACAGTGACGGGCTGGCGCAGCCGGTCATCGAGGCGCTCGGCGGCGGCAAGGGCAGGGGCCATGCTCGTATCGGCAAGGCCGGCATGGGCCAGAAACAGCGCCCGGCCGGAAACCAGCACCGAGAGCCAGATCAGCAGCCGCGAATGTGCCCCGCGAGCTTCGAGCACCGGGAGGTTCTGGTCGATGCAGGTAATGGCTTCGGCCAGCAGCTCGCCATTCTCGCTGCTTTCGGCCTGCTCCAGCATGGCCGTCGCCAGGGCGATGGTCTGCTCCGGCCCCCGTGCCTCGGCCGGCACCGCCTTGAGCAGCCCGATCACCTCCGCCTGGCTCTTGCCGAGGATGGAGAGGCGAAGGGCCATATTCGGGTGGAGCTTGTCGCTCGCGAGCAGGCGGCGGCGAAGCGCCTCGGCCCTCTCGGCCAGCGGCTTCTGCGTGCCGATCAGCCTTTCGCAGCCTTTCAGGAAGAGGCTCATCTGCGGGCCATCGAGCGTCATGCCCTGGTCGAGCGCCTTCTCATACAGGGCGACCAGGGTTTCGGAATCGTTCAGCGCCAGAGCCGTGGAGGCGAGGGGCTGAAGCAGGGCCGGTAGATCGGCCTCCGCCTCGGCCAGGGCCATGCCCTTTCGCTGGAGCGCCCGCATCTCGTCCAGGCGGGGGCTGCGCTTCGAATGCAGCGCATTCACCGCCTTGAATTCATTCAGAAAATCGTCGAGAAGCAAGGTCGTCATCCGTTGGTTAAGTGCGGCGTGGCCTTCGGCGCGCTAATGAGCGCCTGCAGCTCGCCGTCGCTATCGATGGCCGAGCGGTAGCGCTCATGAAGGGCTTCGAGTTTCGCAGGGTCTTCGCTCACCGATTGAATGGACTGGGCGAGCATCGAGGCAAAGAGCTTTCGCGCGCCTTCATGGCGCGGCCGCATGGTCACGGCCTCTTCAAGTTCTTGCAGCGCCTCTTCACCGAGGCCAAGCCGCCACATATTCTGCGCCAGGCGTAAGCGGGGCTGAATAGCGCTGGCGTCGAGCGACTTGGCCGTCCTAAGCGCTTCGACGGCCGCCTGATACCGTCCGCGCTGCTGCAGAGCCAGCGCCATTTCACCCCAGTAATCAGGGTTGCCACGTCGCTGGGCGCGAACTGCCTCCTTGAGCGAAAGTAGGGAGAACTTGTTACCGATCATGGACAGGATCGTATCCGATAGCAGGCCGATATGGCTTAGGTAGGCCAGCGGCGCATGCCCCGAGAACGGCAGCCCGACCCGAATGATCCGCGGTGAGCGCAACCGCTGCACATGCTTCCGATCGATCGAGAGCGGGTCGTAGATGATGTATTTGCGGGCCTTGGGCGCTAGCCCGGCCTTCATGTCGTCCCAGTTGAAGGTCAACTTGCTGGCCCGGTGTCGCCAGCGCCGCTCAAACGGGGCTTTGGCCGGATCGATCGAGAATTGCGGCGCGGCGGCGATGACTGTCGTCGCACCCAGGGCGCGGGAGTGGAGCAGGGCACCGTGGCCGCCCATGCTTGAGCCATAGGTGATGACGCGGCTATGCTGACGAACGACCTCTCTGGCGATGGAGAGAGCCTTCTCGATATCGGGCACCTGCCACCAATGCGGCCAAGCCGAGATGAAGCAGAGGCAGGCCAAGCCGCGCTTGGCGAAGAACTCCTGACCGAAGCCAACTGGCGGGTCGAAATCCTGATGCACCAAAGGTGAGAACGTGACTACGAGTGGGCCGCGCTTCTCGGCTGGCACGTAGACCAGCCGGAGATCAGGGCCATCGAAAATCAACCGCGGCGACAGGTCCTTCGTCATCAAGGTCCAGCAAGGCTCCCGTGATATCTAGTGTGATAGCTCGAATCAGATGACCTCAAGTTTAACAGGGCCGTCGCCTAATGTCCGGTCACGACACCAACAGCGATTTTTCCATAATCTATATTATGGCTTTTTCGGACCTGCCTGCGACAGCCTCCGTTCCCACACCGCCATCCCCTTGCCCGGGCCCGCCCAAGGGTCGAAACAAGGCCCAGCAGCCAGCTGGATGAGCCATGACCGCCGATAACACCACTCCGATCGTCACGCCCGATGAAACCGCCCAGCGTGCCGCCGCCGAATTCGCCCGTCTTGTCGCCATCATGGCCCGGCTGCGCGCGCCTGACGGCTGCCCTTGGGATCAGGTGCAGGATTTCGACAGCATCGCGCCCTACACGCTCGAGGAAGCCCATGAGGTGGCCGAGGCCATCGCCCGGCGCGACTGGGCTTCTCTGGCCGATGAGTTGGGCGACCTTCTCTTCCAGGTTGTCTATCACGCGCAGATGGCCTCCGAAGAAAACCACTTCGACGTCACGGCTGTCACCAAGGCCATCTCCGACAAGATGATCCGCCGGCACCCGCATGTCTTCGGCAGCGAGGCGGCCCGCACTGCTGAGGAGCAGATCGCGGGCTGGGAGACGGTCAAGGCGGCCGAGCGGGCCTCGCGGCGGGAAAGCGGTACGCTGGCGGGGGTATCGGCCGCCCTGCCCGCCCTGACCCGTGCCGCCAAGCTCACCCGCCGCGCCGCCCGCGTGGGCTTCGACTGGCCGAATGCCGAGGGCGTGCTCGAGAAGCTGGCCGAGGAAACCGACGAACTGCGCGCGGAACTCCCTAAAGCCGACAAGGCCCGGATGGCAGACGAGCTGGGAGATATGCTCTTCGTCCTGGCCAATCTCGCCCGCAAGCTGGACCTTGATCCCGAGCAGTGCCTCACGCAAGCAAATCGGAAATTTGAGCGCCGCTTCAATGCTGTGGAGCAGAATCTTGCAATGCAAGGTTTGACTGCCGTTGAAGCCGGCCTTGATCGCATGGAGCAGGAATGGATTGAGGTCAAGAAAGCCGAAAAATCAGCGATCTAAAGCCGACAGCTAAATTCAGATATCACTTTAATTTTACGGAGGAACGTCATGACAATCCACGGTCACTGGATCGCCAATAAGCGCCACGAGGCGCGCGAGACGCTGCCGGTTCTCAACCCTTCTGATGGCAATGAGGTGGCCCGCATCGGCCGCGGCACCGCCAGCGAAATCGACACGGCCATCCGCGCCGCCCAGGCCGCGCTCGACGGCGCCTGGGGCCGAATGTCAGCGACGGAGCGCGGCCGCCTGCTCTCCCGCCTCTCCGCCCTGATCCTCCGCGATGCCGAACGCCTCGCGCAGCTCGAATCCCTCGATGTCGGCAAGCCCATCCGCCAGGCCCGCGCCGATGCTGCCGCCTGCGCCCGCTATTTCGAGTTCTACGGAGGCGCGGCCGACAAGATGCATGGCGAAACCATCCCCTATGCCGAGGGGATGAGCGTCATGACCTTCTGGGAGCCGCATGGCATCACGGCGCATATCATCCCCTGGAACTACCCGATGCAGATGCTCGGCCGTTCCGTGGGCGGCGCGCTGGCCATGGGCAATGCAACGGTGCTCAAGCCCGCTGAGGATGCCTCCCTCTCCTCCCTCGCCATTGCTGAACTGGCCGCCGAAGCCGGCTTCCCGCCAGGCGTCGTCAATGTCGTCACCGGCCTGGGCGAAGAGGCTGGCGCCGCGCTTACGGCCCATCCGGGCATCGCCCATATCTCCTTCACCGGCAGCCCGGAGGTCGGCACCCTCGTCCAGACCGCTGCCGCCCAGCGCACCATCCCCGTCACGCTGGAACTGGGCGGCAAGAGCCCGCAGATCGTCTTCGCCGATGCCGATCTCGAGACGGCCAATGCGACCGTCCTCAATGCCATCATCCAGAATGCCGGCCAGACCTGCTCTGCCGGCAGCCGTGTCCTGGTCGAAGACCGCATCTTCGACAATTTCGTCGCCGACCTGGCGGGCCGCTTCCAGAAGCTCGAAGCTGGCCCCGCCGAGCGGGATCTCGATCTCGGCCCGGTCATCAACCCGCAACAGCAGAAGCGCGTGGAGCATTTCCTCTCCCTCGCCGGTCAGGATGGGCTGAGCCTCGCCGGCCAGGGCCGCATAGCCTCCAACGCGCCCGAGGGCGGCTATTACGTGCGCCCCACGCTGGTCGCAGATGTGGATGCGAACCATGCCCTGGCGCAGGACGAGATTTTCGGCCCCGTCCTCACCGCCATCCGCTTCCGCTCCGAGGAGCAGGCCCTCGCCATCGCCAATGGCACCCAATACGGGCTCGTCGCCGGCGTCTGGACCAATGATCTCGGCCGGGCGATGCGCCTCTCGCGCGGCATCAAGGTCGGCCAGGTCTTCGTGAACAATTACGGCGCAGGCGGCGGCGTGGAACTGCCCTTCGGCGGGGTGAAGCGCAGCGGCCATGGCCGTGAGAAGGGCTTCGCCGCCCTCGCCGGCTTCGGCGCGCTCAAGACCATCGCCATCCGGCACGGCTGAGGCGATCCAGGTGGAAAGTGTCGTGTAGGCGGCCGGTTTTCTCCGGAACTTGCGCGACACCCGCACCCGCTGACATTAATTTGCGACGAAATGTTGCCTCCACCCGCGCCCTCCCATAAACGAGAGGCGATGGGATGAGCGGAAAGCTCACTCGAGGAGGAAACAAGCATGATCTTCGCCCGCCGCGCCCTCGGCGCTGCCTCCGCCCTTGCGCTTCTTCTCGGAGCGGGGGGCCTGGCACAGGCTCAGACCCAGATCGCCATCCAGCACCCGCTGCCGACCGCCACGAGCCATTACGGCGCGGGCGCCATCGCTTTCAAGGAAGCCTTGGAGCGCGGCACCAATGGGCGCTACCGCGTCACCATTCAGCGCAACGACAATGAGCGCGAGATGATCGAGAGCGTGCAGATCGGCACGCTCGACTGCACCATCACCTCGACCGGGCCCGTCGGCAATTTCGTGCCCGAGGTGCGCGTCGTCGACGTGCCCTTCCTCTTCCGCGACTACGCCCATGCCCGCGGCGTGCTCGATTCCCCCATCGGCCAGGACCTGCTGAAGAAATTCGACGCCAAGGGCCTGGTGGGCGTGATCTGGATGGAGAACGGCTTCCGCCAACTCACCAATTCGCGCCGCGAGGTGAGCGAGCCCAGCGACATCCGGGGCCTCAAGATCCGCACCATGGAGAACCAGGTGCATATGCGCGCCTTCAGCACGCTCGGCGCCCTGCCCACCCCCATGGCCTTCTCCGAACTCGTGCCCGCCCTCCAGCAAGGCACGGTGGATGGGCAGGAAAACCCCATTCCGGTCATCGTCGCCAACAACCTCAACCAGGTTCAGCGTTACCTGACCCTGACCGGCCACGTCTATTCGCCCGCGCTGCTGATCTGCTCGCCTGATCTGATGCGCCGCCTCTCCGCCGCCGATCGCGCCGCTTTCATGGAAGCGGCCAAGGCCGCGCAGCAGGCCAATCGCGACAAGGTCTCGGCCGATGAAGCCTCCGGCGTCGAGGAACTGCGCCGGCGCGGCATGACCGTCGTCACCAGCGTCGATACCGCGCAGTTCCAGAGCGCCCTCGCCCCGGCCTTCGCCCAGTACGAGAAGGATCTGGACGGCGCCCTGCTCCGCCGCATCCGTGACTGGAAGCCGGGCAACTGACACAGCTGAGGCGGGCCGCCGGTCGATGAACACGCTTCCCTTGATGGTGATCGGGGGCGCCACGGCGCTCGCCGTTCTCCTCGCCCTCACGCTCTTCCGGCAGGCCGCCATTCGTGGCGCCATCCTGCGGCTGGATCACTGGCTGACCGGCGTGGCGACCGCCCTGGCGAGCCTCGCTCTGGCCCTCGCCGTGGGGGCCGGGCTCTGGCAGGTGATTAGCCGCTTCGCGACCGAAACCCCGGCCATCTGGTCCGAGGCCCTGGTCCGCACGGCGCTGATCTGGATGGCGCTGTTCGGCCTCGCGGCGGCCATCCGGGCCGGCGCGCTGGTTTCTATCGACGTGCTGCACCGCTATAGCCGCGGGCCCTTCCAGCGCGCGCTGGAAGCGGCCTCCCTCGCCGGGATCCTCTCGCTCATGGGCGTGCTCTTCTGGTTCGGCTGGCTCATGGCTGAGCGGGTGAAGTTCCAGGAAATGGCAGGGCTCGAAGTCTCCATGTCCTGGGGCTACGCGGCCATTCCGCTCGGCGCGCTCTTCTGCATCGTCGGCGCCATCGCGCATTTCCTCGACCGTCGCTCCGAGGAACTGGAGGCCGCGGTATGAGCAGCCTGATGCTGACCATCATGCTGGTGGGCTTCGCCGCCAGCATCCCCGTGGCCATCGCCATCGGCCTGGCCGCCATCGCGGGGATCGAGCTGCACACGCGCTTCCCCATGATCGTGGCGCCGCAGCAGATCTTCATCGCGCTCGACAAATTCCCGCTGGCCGCCATCCCCTTCTTCATCCTGGCCGGCAATCTGATGGATATCGGCGGGATCAGCCGCCGCCTCGTGGAGTTCGCCAAATCCATCGTGGGCGGAATCCAGGGCGGGCTGCCGGCCACCTGCATCGTCACTTGCATGATCTTCGCCGCCATCTCCGGCAGCTCGGTCGCAACCACCTTCGCCATCGGCGCGGTGATGATCCCGGCGCTGGTGAAGCATGGCTATCCGGTGGCCTTCGCCGCGGCCCTCCAGGCAACGGCCGCGGAACTGGGCGTGATCATCCCGCCCTCGATCCCCATGATCCTCTATGGCGTGACGACGCAGACCTCGATCCCGGAGCTGTTCATCGCCGGCTTCGGCCCCGGCATCCTGATCGCTGCGGCGCTCATCGTCACCGTGCTGGTCTGGTGCCGCATCAAGGGCTGGGGCAAGCGCGATGGCGAGGGCCGCTTGCCCTTCCTAAAGGCCCTGCGTCAGGCGGGCTGGGCGCTGTTCATGCCGGTGGTCGTGCTAGGCGGCATCTATGGCGGCATCACCACACCGACCGAGGCTTCGGTCATCGCGGTGATCTACGCGATCATCGTCGGCATGTTCATCCACCGCGAGATCCGGCTGGCCGATCTCTATCCGATCTTCCGCCGCTCGGTGATCTCCGCCTCGGTGATCATGTTCATCATCGCCTGCGCTGCCCTCTTCTCCTATCTGCTGAACCGCCAGGGCGTGCCGGATGCCGCCGCCGAATGGCTCGTGCGGAATTTCGACGGCGCCGGCATATATCTGCTGGGCGTGAACCTCTTCCTCTTCGTGGTCGGCATGTTCGTCGAAACCAGTGCCTCGATCATCGTGCTCGCGCCTATCCTCTCCGATGCCGCCCATCGCTTCGGGATCGACCAGGTGCATTTCGGCACGATCATGGTGGTGAACCTGGCGCTGGGGATGATCACCCCGCCCTTCGGCGTGAACCTCTTCGCCGCCGCCCAGGTCGCGGGCGTCGGCATCGAGCAGATGATGCGTTACCTCGTCATCTTCATCGCCGTGGTCTTCGCCTGCCTGATGGTCATCACCTATCTGCCGGCCATCACGCTGGTGCTGCCGCATCTCGTCTTCCGCTGAAACGGCTGGACAGCGGCCGGGAGGCGGGTGAGGCTGCCATGGAACATGAGGGGAACATGCCATGAGCAGCCGCGCCGCCCGGGCTCATCTGAGCCAGGACCCGATCCTCGCGGGGGTCATCGCCCAGGTCGGCGCCCCGAAGCTGAGGCCGCTGATGCGGGAGCCCTATGAGGCCCTGGTGCGAGCCATCGCGCATCAGCAGGTGCATGGTCGTGCGGCGGAGGCCATGCTAGGCAGGCTCATCGCCTTTGGCGGGGATGCGCCCTTCCCCGCCCCCGAAGTGGTGCTGGGCCTGACCGACGAGCAGATGCGCTCCTGCGGTTTCTCCGGCGCCAAATGCGCCGCCATTCGCGACATCGCCGCGCAGAGCCTGGGGGGCCTCGTGCCCACGCGCCGCTCGGCCGCCCGCCTTTCCGATGCCGCGCTGATCGAGCGGCTGGTGGCATTGCGGGGTGTCGGCCGCTGGACGGTCGAGATGCTGCTGATCTTCACCCTGGGCCGGATGGATATCCTGCCGGTCGATGATTTCGGGGTCCGCGAGGGCTATCGCGTCGCCGCCGGGCTCGAGGCCCAGCCGAAGCCGAAGGAACTGGCCGCCATCGGCGAAGCCTGGGCGCCCTTCCGTTCCTATGCGGCCTGGTATCTCTGGCGCGCCGCCGATCTCGCCAAGGAGAACGGCTTCAAGGCGCCGGCTGCGATTTAGGCAAAGAAAAGGGGGCCCGAAGGCCCCCTCCCGTTCTACTCGCGTGCCGCGAGGGCCGCGATCTGGCTCTTCATGGCATCGAGCAGTGCCGCCACCCGGCCGCCATTGCGGGAGATGACGGAGGAATACTCGCTCCGCTGCGTCAGACGCAGGCTGGTGCCTTCCGCGATCACGTCCACGATGCGCGGCTGGCCGTCGACATCGCTCACTCGCCAATCGAGCGCGAAGGCGGGGTTGCCCGGCCGCTCGATGATGGTGTTGACGAGCACGTCCTCTTCGCTGCGCTGCTGGCTGCGGCCGAGGCTGAAACGCACGCCCTGATACTCGCCGAAGCGAGCCGAGAGATTGCGGATCAGCGTCTCCTCGAACAGCTTCATATACTGCTGCTGCTCGTCCGGCGTCGCCACGCGCCACCAGCGGCCGAGGATGAAACGGCCCACGCCATCGACATCCACGGCCTTGCGAAGAATTGCGGCCACCTGCTGGCGGCGCTGCGCCACCGGGACGTTGGTCGCGTTGATCGCGGCAACTAGTTCGCTACCGGTGGACTGGATAAAGCTCGCCGCCCTGCCCGGATCGACAGCCGCCATCGCATGGCGGGCCAGCAGCAGTCCGGGCACGAGGCCCAGAACCAGGCGGCGGGTCGTCCGGTTAGGGTTGAGGGGCTTTTCGGTCATCATTCTATCCGTTCAGATCTTCCGCAGCTTCAACGAAACTGCAGGGTATTGGCCGGCAGGTTGAACCCGCTCCCCGTCCGCGAATTCGGCGGCGGGCCTGGCGGGTTCGAGATCTCCCGATTGCGCTGCTGGCGATACGCGCTGCGGATCGTCGCATAGGGATCGAGCGAGGAACGCTTCACGTCGTCCAGGGTATCGAGCACACCTTCGCGCGCATCCACGATGCGCACACCGAGGACGATGTAGGGCACGCTCTGCGGGATATCGCTGCCCATCAGTACCCAGGTCATCGGGTTGGTAGCGGTATCGGTCACGAGGCCGACCACGTCACGCGGATTGCTGGGGCCGAAGATCGGCAGGAAGAGATAGGGCCCCTCGCCCACGCCCCAGGTGGCGAGCGTCTGGCCAAAATCCTCGCCATGGCGCGGCAGGCCGAAGCCGGTCGCGACGTCGAAGACGCCCAGCACGCCGATGGTCGAGTTCAGCACGAAGCGCCCGAGCGTCGTGCCGAAACGCTGCCCCTCGCCCTGCAGCGCGTCGTTCAGCGCGATCACGGGCGTGCCGAGGTTCAGCAGCACGTTGCGCACCCCGGTGCGCACCGGCTGCGGCACCACATAGCGATAGCCCAGGGCCGCCGGACGAAGGATTACGGTGTCGATGCCGTTATTCACCGCGTACATGGCGCGGTTGAACGGCTCGAGCGGATCGTTGTTCGTCTCGTATTCGGAGAGCGCCTCCGGCTCGCTGGCCGGCGGCTTCGTCGCGCATGCCGCCAGCATGGCGGGCATCATGGCGGCGAACAGAAGGGGAATCAGGCGCTTGCGCAGCGTGGGGTTCGACATGTTCTTCGATCGGGCCGGGGTCACGGAAAGCGCCGTAGGCCAAGATTACGGCGGGGCGAGGTATCTGGTAATACACAGTCGACTGCCAAAGCGTAACCGCGCATTGCAACAAATCTCCTCGTCCTGCCGCCGCGCGGCCCCTCTCCGACGCTTTCCTCCCTGCCCGGCGGTGTGATCGCCATTGACAGACGGCAAGCCATGCGGAATTGCGGCGTCGCAGCGTCAATATCAAGTCTGCCTGAATAATCTTTCTGCGCGCCGGCCAGGGGCGCATCTTCCGGGAGGAGTGAGGCCCGCATGAACCAGATCGCCGCAGGCACCCTGCAACGCTGGCTGACCGGCCCGCGCTTCGGCGCGCTGCCGACGCCCTCGGCCCTGCCGGTCCCGCAGCTTTCCTTCGAATTTTTCCCGCCGCGCACCGAGAGTCTGGAGAACCAGCTCTGGGCCTGCATCCGCCGGCTGGAGCCTCTGGCCCCGCGTTTCGTCTCCGTCACCTATGGTGCCGGCGGCAGCACGCAGGAGCGCACGCATGCGACCGTCGCGCGCATGGTGAGCGAGACGAGCCTTACGCCCGCCGCGCATCTGACCTGCGTGGGCGCCAGCAAAGGCGAGGTGGATGACGTCGCCCGCCGCTACTGGGACGCCGGAGTCCGCCACATCGTGGCGCTCCGCGGCGACGCGCCGGGCGGCGGCGATTATGCCCCGCATCCGGAAGGCTATGCCTATGCGGCCGACCTCGTCGCCGGGCTGAAGCGCATCGCCGATTTCGAAATCTCCGTCGCCGCCTATCCCGAGACGCATCCCACGGCCGTCTCGCCCGAAGCGGATATCGACAATCTCAAGCGGAAGATCGATGCGGGCGCCACGCGCGCCATCACGCAGTATTTCTTCGATACAGAGACCTATCTCCGCTTCCTCGACCGCGCCCTGGCGGCCGGCATCACGGTGCCCATCGTGCCGGGCATCCTGCCGGTGACGAATTTCGCGCAGGTCGCCAAATTCTCCGCCATGTCCGGCGCCTCGGTGCCGGAATGGATGGCCAAGCTCTTCGAGGGGCTGGAGGAAGATGCCGAGACCCGGCGCATGGTCGCCGCCGTCGTCGCCGCCGAGCAGGTTCGCCTGCTCCAGGCCAATGGCGTGGACGAGTTTCATTTCTACACGCTGAACCGGCCCGACCTGACCTATGCCATCGCGCATCTGGTGGGCGCGCGCCCGGCCAAGACCCAAGCCTGAACTACGAGAGAACGAAGACCATGAGCGATACCCCGCCGGACCGCCTGTCCGCCGACCCCAAGAGCCCCTTCTTCGACCAGGCCGCGATGGAGCGCGGCGTGGGCGTACGCTTCAAGGGCGTCGAGAAGAACAATGTCGAAGAGTATTGCGTGAGCGAGGGCTGGGTCCGCGTCTCCGTCGGCAAGACGGTCGATCGCAAGGGCAACCCCATCACCATGAAGATGCAGGGCACCGTCGAGCCCTACTTCCGGACCTAGTTCTGCCCTCAGACGCCGGGCGGCATCCGCCGCCTTGACTTCGCCGGACAACCGGCGTGCCCCAGAGCGGCCATCGGCCGCTCTGCTTCGTTCTGCCCTCATGTGCCGGACGGCGGTCTGCCCGCCTAGTCGAGAGGCCGGCAGGCCTTGGCCCCGGCGGCGGCAAGGCGCGGCATGCGAAGCGCAGCCGTCACGGCGCCCGCCGCACCACCGGCAATCCCCGCCGCCTTGGCTTCCAGTGCCTGCGCGAAGGCCGTCTCGGCCGCGATCTCCACCCCCGCCGTCACCCCGGCCGACAGCACAAGGCGGCGCAGCAGCGCGAGGCTCGCGAAAAGCCCCGGCCGCAGCCCATGCAGCCGCGCGATCCGCCTCAGCAGCCTCAGGCCGAGCACCAGCAACACTAGCCCGTCCAGCGCCGGCGATGGCGCGATGGCGGTGCCCAGGAAGGCCTGGCGCCCCGCCTGCCGTCCCATTGTGGTCACCGCCCTGTCGAGCGCCGGCCGCAGCGCCGTGTTCCACAAGCCGCGGGCGGTCGCCATGTCGGGTGCCCTGGCCATGGCATCGGCCGCCGCACTCGCTTCGGGCAGCCGCGCCGAAATCCCCGCCAGCCAGTCGAGCAAGGCGGCCGGCGGCGGCGCGGCCCCCGGCAGCCGCTCCAGCGCCTGGGCCAGCGCCGTCACCTTCCCGAGCCGCCTGATCGAGCGCCACTCGGCAATCACGGCGCCGCCTGCCAGGGCCCATCCAGCCCCGGTCAGCACCGCCCCGGCCCAACCCAGGATCTGGGAATCGGCAAAGAGGCCCTGCACGAAGCTCACGCTGCCCAGCCCCAGCCCAGCCAGAAGCAGCAGGGCGAGCCCGCCGGTGAAGGCCTTCACGCTCCCCGGCACGGCCGGTTCGGTCAGCCCGATCTCCTCCCGCTCGCCGGGCGCTTCATGCCGCACCCTGCCCTCGCCCTCCGGCGCCAGCAGGCTCGGCCCCAGCAGCGGCACTTCCGGGATGACCGGCGGCGGCTCGGCCACGTGCTTCGGCGGGGCGGAAGTCAGGCGCGGTTCATCGGCCCAGCCGGGCGGCACGGAACCGGACATCACACCTCCTCCTCGAGCAGCCAGGCCAGCAGCTTATCCATCCCGAGCTGCGGCATGCCGTCCCGCCCGTGCCCATCCAGGGCGGGCGGCTGAAACACCGGCAGGGTGAAGAGCGGCCGCGCCCAGAAAGGATCGTCCCGCCCCGGCGGCGTGCTCGGAATGGTGCCGGGGTCGAAGGGCCGCCGCTGCGTCTCGCCCAGCGGCACGCCGAGCACCACGGGCCGCTCCATCTCGCGCGGTGCGGCGTCGCCCGGCAGGCTGATCCGGGCCGTGCGGGTGCCGTCCTCGGTGCAGCGCAGGGCGGCCACCGCCTCGTAATGCAGCGCCGATCGGCCGCGCTCCGGCGCCGCCACCATCCGGCGCAGCAAATCGACCAGCGCCGGGCGCAGGATGGCCGGCACATGGTCGGCCTTGCTCGCCACGAAGGCGATGCGCCCCGGCCCATTGCGGAAGGGCCCCCGCGCCGTGGTCAGTGCCTCGCCCATCAGGTGCAGCGCCGCCCGCGTATCCTCGAAGGCCCCCTGCCCGGCACAGATCGCGCCCAGGACATCGACGAGCACGACCTGCAGATCCGCCCTGGCGAGGAAGGGCTCGAAAAGCTCCACCCGCATCCGCGCGCGCCAGGCGTCGTAGCGCCGCGCCATGGCGGCGGCCAGGCTGCCCGGCGTCGCCCGGCCCTGCGGAAAGGGGAAGAACCAGAGTAGCGGCGCATCGGTGAGCCCGCCCGGCTGCAGGAAATGCCCAGGTTGCAGGAGGCGCCATCCACGCTCGTCCCGCAGGCCCGTCAGCGCGGCCCGGTAGAGCGCGGCACCATGCCGCGCCGTCGCGTCATCGGCCCGCGCATTGGCCGGGAGCGCCATCAGGAATCGCTGGAAAGCCTCGCTCGCCGGATGGGCCGGCGCGGCCTGCAAGCGGGCCGCCGCCTCGCGCGAGAATTCGGCGAAGCTCTTCTCCATCAGCGGCAGGTCGAGCAGCCATTCGCCCGGATAATCGACCAGCTCCAGCCGCACCCGGCGCGGGCCGAGCAAGGCGAGCTTTCCCCGCCGCTCGATGGTCAGCGACAGTGATAGGCTGGAGAGCGCGTCGGTGCCTTGCGGCCAGGGCGCCGTGCCGCCCTCGGCGAGCCGCGCCAGATTGCCCGTCGCGTCGAACCAAGGCATGGCCTGCTCGCCCGCAGGTTCGAGCCGCACCTGCCGCAGCCGCCCGCCCAGCGCCTGGTTCAGCACGGGCAGGCTGTTCCGCCCTTGCCCGAGCGCGAGCAGATTGGCGACCAGCGAGGTGAGGAAGACCGTCTTGCCCGCGCCCGACAGGCCCGTGACGGCCAGCCGCAGCCGCTCTTCCTGGAAAAACCGCCCCGTCTCGCGCCAGGCCGTGCTGGCCGTATCGCGCAGGGTGCCGCCGAATGCCGAGAGACTGTCCAACCCATTCCTCCAAACCGGATGTCATCTGGCGATGGGCCAGGGCAATGTCACCCCTTCACGTTCCGGCCGCATGGGGTCATAGCTCGGCGGAAACAACGGAGTTGCCTCATGATCCTTCTCGTCACCGGCGCTTCCGCCGGCTTCGGCGCGGCTATCACCCGCCTCTTCGTCGCCAATGGCCATCGCGTCATCGCCGCCGGCCGCCGGCTGGACCGCCTGGAGGCGCTGGCCGCCGAACTGGGCAAGGACGAGGTCCTGCCCCTGGCGCTCGACGTGCGTGACCGCGCGGCGGTGAAGAGCGCCATCGCCGGCCTGCCGGCCGACTGGGCCGCGATCGACCTGCTGGTGAACAATGCCGGCCTCGCCCTCGGCCTGGAACCCGCGCAGGAGGCCAATCTCGACGATTGGGAGGCCATGGTCGACACCAACATCAAGGGCCTCCTCTACCTGACCCATGCCGTGCTGCCGGGCATGGTCGCCCGCAAGCAGGGCCATGTGATCAACATCGGCTCGACGGCCGGCGAATGGCCCTATCCGGGCGGCAATGTCTATGGCGGCACCAAGGCCTTCGTGCGCCAGTTCAGCCTGAACCTCCGCGCCGATCTCTACGGCACGCCGGTCCGCGTCACCGATGTCGAGCCCGGCCTGGTCGGCGGCACCGAGTTCAGCAACATCCGCTTCAAGGGCGATGATGAGAAGGCGGCCGGCGTCTACCAGAATGCCGAGGCGCTGACGCCGGAAGACATCGCCGAGACCGTCTTCTGGGTCGCCTCCCGCCCCGCGCGGATGAACGTCAACACCGTCCAGGTCATGCCCGTGAGTCAGAGCTTCGGCCCGCTCCGCGTCTTCAAGGGCTGACCCGAACCCGGCCCCGCGCCTGATGCTTCTGGCGCGGGGCTCGGCGGTGCAGAGATGCATCGTCACCCGCGCCGGGGGGCGCTATATCGCCCTCCATGCTGCGACTGACCGAGCTCAAACTCCCCCTCGACCACCCCGAGCCGGCGCTGCGCGAGGCCGTGCTGGCGAAGCTCGGCCTGCCGGAGGCCGATCTGCTCGAGATGCAGGTTTTCCGCCGCGCCTATGACGCGCGGAAGAAGTCGGCGATCCTGCTGATCTACACGGTCGATGTCGCGCTGAAGAACGAAGGAGCGGTGCTCAAGCGCCTGGCCGGGGACCGCAACGTCAATCCGCGCCCCGATACCCGCTACCATTTCATCAAGGCCGCGCCCCCGGCCGGAACGCCCCGCCCCGTGGTGATCGGCGCCGGCCCCTGCGGGCTTTCCGCGACGCTGATCCTGGCCCAGATGGGCTTCCGCCCCATCCTCATCGAGCGCGGCAAGGCCGTGCGCGAGCGGACGAAGGACACCTGGGGCCTCTGGCGACGCTCGGAGCTGAACCCGGATTCCAACGTGCAATTCGGCGAAGGCGGCGCGGGCACCTTCTCCGACGGCAAGCTCTATTCCGGCATCGGCGACCCAGGGAACCGCGCCCGCAAGGTGCTGGAGGAGTTCGTGAAGGCCGGGGCGCCGGAGGAGATCCTCTTCGTCTCCAAGCCCCATATCGGCACCTTCCGCCTCGTCAGCATGGTCGAGCACATGCGCGAGGCCATCACCGAGATGGGCGGCGAATACCGCTTCAACACCAAGGTCACCGATTTCGAGATTTCGGAGGACGCCGACGGCACCCGACGCCTGCGCGGCCTGCATCTCGCCGATGGCAGCTATCTCGAGGCGCCCCATGTGGTGCTCGCCCTCGGCCATTCGGCCCGCGAGACCTTCCAGACCCTCTACGACCGCGGCGTCTATATGGAGGCCAAGCCCTTCTCCATCGGCGCCCGCATCGAGCATCCGCAGTCGCTCATCGACGCCGCCCGTTTCGGCCCCTTTGCGGGCAACAAGATCCTGGGCGCGGCCGATTACAAGCTCGTCCATCACTGCACGGCCAATATGACGGCCGGCCGATCGGTCTATTCCTTCTGCATGTGCCCCGGCGGCACGGTTGTGGCGGCGACCTCGGAGCCCGGCCGTGTCGTGACCAATGGCATGAGCCAGTATTCCCGCGCCGAGCGGAACGCCAATGCCGCCATCGTGGTGAGCGTGACGCCCGAGCAGGACTATCCCGGCCATCCTCTCGCGGGCATCGAGTTCCAGCGCCGGCTGGAGGAAAAGGCCTTCGCGGCGGGCGGCGGCACCTATGCCGCCCCGGCCCAGCGCGTGGGAGACCTCCTGGCCCGGCGCCCCTCAACGAGCCTCGGCGATGTCATCCCCTCCTATAAGCCGGGCGTGGTGCCGGCCGATCTCGAAGCGGTGCTGCCGGATTTCGCCATTGCCGCCATCCGCGAGGCCCTGCCTGCCTTCGGCCGCCAGATCCGGGGCTATGACATGGCCGACGCCCTGCTGACGGCCGTGGAGACCCGCACCTCCTCCCCCGTCCGCCTCAAGCGCGACGCCTCGCTCCAGAGCCTCAACACCCGCGGCCTTTTCCCCGCCGGCGAAGGGGCGGGCTATGCGGGCGGCATCCTCTCGGCGGGCGTGGATGGCATCCGCGTGGCGGAAGCCGTTGCCATGGCCATGACCGGCCAGGAATACGACGCCAAGGCCGCCTGACGACGACAGCTTGACCCCGGCGCGCGAGGGGCTATCACCCCTCGACCAACTCGACTTTCAGGGAAAGACCATGGCCGAGCGCATCGAAACCGACGTCGCGATCATCGGAGCCGGCCCCGCCGGGCTCTTCGCGGTTTTCGAATGCGGCATGTTGCGCATGAAATGCGTGGTCATCGACGCGCTGGAGGCCATCGGCGGCCAATGCGCGGCGCTCTATCCCGAAAAGCCGATTTTCGACATTCCGGCGCATCCCTCCATCGAGGGCCAGGGGCTGATCAACCTGCTGGAACAGCAGGCCGCACCCTTCGCCCCCGCCTATCTCCTCGGCCGCCGCGTCGAAACGCTGGCGAAGCAGGAGGATGGCTGCTTCCTCCTGGGCACCTCGGCCGGTGACGAGATCCTGGCCAAGGCCGTGCTGATCGCCGCCGGCGCGGGCGCCTTCGGCCCCATCCGCCCGCCGCTGGAAGGGCTCGAAAGCTACGAGGCCAGCGGCGCGGTGCGTTACCTGGTCACGAAGAAGGAAGAGTTCCGCGGCAAGCGCCTCGTCATCGCTGGCGGCGGCGATTCGGCGGTGGACTGGGCGCTTTCGCTGAAGGACGTGGCCTCGAAGGTCTATTTCGTCCATCGCCGCGATAAGTTCCGCGCCGCGCCCGAAACGGTCGCCCAGCTCTGGGCCGCCGCCGAGGCCGGACAGGTCGAGATGGTGCTGCCCTATCAGCTCAAGGGCCTGGAGGGCGATGGCGGCACGCTGACCGGCGTGACGGTCGCCACGCTGAAGGGCGAGGAGCGCGTGCTGGCCGCCGATTACCTGATGGCCTTCTTCGGCCTTTCGACCGAGCTGGGGCCCATCGCGGAATGGGGCTTCGGCCTCGATCGCGGCCGCATCGAGGTGAACCAGACGACGCTGGAAACCTCCGTGCCGGGCATTTTCGCCGTCGGCGACGTCGCGGTCTATCCGGGCAAGCTGAAGCTCATCCTGCAGGCCTTCTCCGAGGGGGCGATGGCGGCCCATGCCATCCACCCCATCGTCTTCCCCGGTCAGGCGCTGCATTTCGAGCATTCCACGACCCGCGGCGTGCCGGGCTGAGGGTCGCCGGCGGGCGCTCTCCTTTGAGAGTGCCCCAGCTCGGAACCGCGCCTAGCGGCGCGACCGCGGCATCTCGAGCCGCGTCCGGATATGCGCCGAGACTGTCGGCCCGTAGCGGCGGAAGAGCATCCAGCCGCTCAGCGCCACGATGGCGGCCAGCACGATGGCATAGGGCGCCTCCTCCGGCTTGATGCGCGAGGCGATCCAGCCGCCGACGGTGCCCGGCATGATGATCAGCGGCGCCCAGATCAGCGCCGAGAGGATATTGGCGCTCTGGAAGCGCCAGTTCTCCATGCCGATCACGCCCGCCGCCAGCGGCGCCACGGCGCGCATGGGCCCGATGAAGCGGCCGCAGAACACCGCGAGCCAACCCCAGCGCAGGAAGACCCGCGTGGCCCAGGCATAGGGCCGCCGCCAGCTGTTCGGTAGGCGCTTGCGCACCGCATAGGGCCCGATCCAGCGCGCCAGCCAGAAGCCGCAGGCGTCGCCCAGCACGCCGCCCAGGGCACAGGCGCCCAGGATCGGCCATGGATCGACCAGCCCCGCGCCGACCATCGCCCCGATCGCCAGCAGCAGCGCCGTGGACGGCACCAGGATGCTGATGATCGGGAACGACTCGAGAAAAGCAATCACGAAGGTCGCGGCGAAGGCGAGTTCCGCATGCGCGCGGACCCAGGCTTCGAAGGCATGCAGCCAAGCGTCGAACATGACTGAATAGTAAGGTGCCCGCCCATTACAAACCAGGGGGCGGGCTGATGATCAATTATCCACCTTCGCGCCCGAAACGCGGATCACTTCCGCCCATTTCGTCACTTCGCTCTGGATGAAGCGCCCGAAGGTCGCCGGGTCCTGATAGGTGGCGGTGAAGGAGGAGGCCTTCAGCTTCTCCTGGAATTCCGGGTCCTCGGTGATGGCCTTCACGGCCGCCGAGAGCTTGTCCAGGATCGGCTGCGGCAGGCCCTTGGGGCCGAAGAGGCTGATCCAGCCCACCGCCTCGAAACCCGGAATGCCCTGCTCGGCCACCGTCGGCACATCGGGGAAGAAGGGCGAACGCTCGGCCGAGGTCACGGCGATGGCGCGGATGCGCCCGGCCTTCACCAGCTCGCCCGCCGCCGTCAGCGTCTCGGAGACGAAGGGGATCTGCCCCGCCATCAGGTCGTTCAGCGCCGGGCCGGAGCCGCGATAGGGCGTGTGCTGCATCTTGATGCCGGCCTTGGCGCAGAAATACTCCACGAAGAGCTGCTGCGTCGTGCCATTGCCCGAAGAGCCGTAGAACATGTCGCCCTTTTCGGCCTTGGCCTTGGCGATCAGCTCCTGGAGGTTCTTCACCGGCAGGTCGTTATTGACCACGAAGAGCTGCGGCACTGAGGCGATGAGCGCGACGGGGGTGATGTCCTTCGTCGAGTCATAGCCGAGCTTCGGATAGAGGCTCTGCGCGATGGTGGTCGGCCCGCTGCCGCCCATGCCGAGCGTGTAGCCGTCGGGCGTGCTCTTGGCGACATATTCAGTGCCGATGGTGCCGCCCGCACCGGCGCGGTTCTCGATGACCACGGGCTGGCCCAGGCGGGGGCTCAGCTTTTCGGCCAGGAGGCGCATGAGGATATCGGCACCCTGCCCCGGCGGGAAAGGCACGACGATCCGCACGGGCCGGTCGGGCCAGGCGGTCTGGGCCCGGGCGATGCCCGGCACGGCGAGGCCGGCAATGCCGGCAGCGAGGAAATGGCGACGCTGAAGCATCTTATTGGTGTCCCTGTCTTCCTGGTCTTCTTACGCGGTCGGGGCGCCAAATGGCGCCCCTTTAGTCATGTTCTTCGGATCAGCCCTCGGCCGCCTTGCGAAGCGCCATCAGGTTCTCGCGCGGTGTCTTGGCGGTGAGGATGGAGCAGCCCGGACCCAGTAGGAAATGCCGGCCGTTGGTCTGCCGCACCGCATCGCGCGCCTTCATGCGCACCTCGGCGGGCGTGCCATAGGCAAGCGTCCGCGGATCGACGCCGCCGCCCACCGCCCGGCCCGGCGGCAGGATGCCGAGCGCCTTGGCGGGGGAAGGATTGCCCGGCGTCTGCGTCTCCCAATGGAAGCACGGCACCGGATAATCGGCCAAAGCCTCCATATAAACCCCGTCCTCGCACATATGCATGAGGTTGCAGGGCAACGACTTCCCGGCCTCGATCACCGCCAGGTCGAAGGGCCGCGCGAGGCGGTTATAGGTCTCAACCGGGATGCGGTGCTTGTTCGCCCATTTGGTCGAGAAATAGATGCCCTCGACCCCTTCGGCGACCACGGCCTTCACGAAGGGAATGAAGGTCTCGGCGAAGGTCGCGAGACCGGCGGCGACCGCATCCTCATCGGCCTCGATATGGGCCTTGAGCAGCGCGCCATCGCGATCGACCAGCTTGTCCGCCACGTCCAGCGGCAGGAAGACAGTCATGATCATCGGCACCTCCGGCCCGACCCGCTTGCGGATCAGCCGGATGGCATGGAGCTGCTCGGCCAGGCCAGGATCCTCGAGCGTCAGCGGGCGCAGCTTACGCCAGTCGCCAGGCTCCTTGATCGGGGTGGCGAGCGTCTTGTGCAGCGCCGCCGGGTCGGTCGAGGGCTCGTAGCGGAAGCCGAAGCCCTCCACATGGTAGCTCGCGCGGGCGTGGAGCTTCACGAAATCCCAGTCATAGGCCTCCTGGAACTCCAGCATGACATCGGCGAATTTCTCGGCCGAGACCTCGCGGTCATACCAATGGCCCCAGGCGGAGACAGGCACGCGGTCCGGCGTGCCGCCGGTCATGGCGGCGATCAGGCGTTCCTGGCGGTTCACTTGCTGGGGCTCCAGACCTGGCCGAGCAGCTTCACCCAATTGGCGCCGAGCAGCTTCAGGATGGTCTCCTCCGACCAGCCCCGGCGCAGCATGGCGGCCGTCAGGTTCGGCAGTTCATGCAGCTTGGCGACGCCCTTGGGCTTCTCGATCTTCACGCTGCCGAACTTGGTCAGCTCGCGCGCATAGCCCTTGTCCATGTTGCACCACTGCAGGAAGGGCCCGGGGCGCGGATGGTCCTGGCTGTAGTCGGTGCCGATGCCGACATGATCCTCGCCGACCAGCTTGATCATGTGCTCCATGGCGTCGAGATAATCCTCGACCGTCGCGTCATTCCCGGCGGGCAGGCCGGGCGAGAACATGGAGAGGCCGACCATGCCGCCCTTCTCGGCCACGGCCTTGATCAGCTCGTCCGGCTTGTTCCGGGGCACGTTCTTCAGCGCGCGCGGCAGGATATGGGTATAGGCCACAGGCTGGGCCGAATAGGCGATGGTATCGGCCGCCGTCTTGTCGCCCACATGCGAGAGATCGACGAGGATGCCGACCTTGTTCATCTCGCTCACCACCTCGCGGCCGAAGCCGGTCAGGCCGCTGTCATTCGGCTCCAGATAGCCGGCGCCCGAATAGTTCTGGGTGTTGTAGGTGAGCTGGACGATGCCGACGCCGAGCTGCTTGAAGATGCCGATATAGCCGAGCTGATCCTCGATCGAGGAGGAGTTCTGCCAGGACAGGATCACGCCCGTCCGATTGGTCGCCTTGGCCGTCGCGATATCGGCGACGGTGCGGACCGGCATGATCAGGTCCGCATGTTCCTCGAACCAGCGGTTCCACTGGACGATATTGGCGATGGTATCGCGGAAATTCTCCCAGAGCGCGCAGGTGCAGGAGACGGTGGTGAAGCCGCCGGCCCGCCAGCCCTCGAAGATATCGCGGCTCCAGTTGCAGATGTTCAGCGCATCCACCACGAGGGCCTTGCCATGCAGGGCGGCCGCTTCGGGGGAAATCTGGACAGGGGTGATCGCGGTCATGGCGCTTGGCTCCGGTCGTCTCGCAGCCAGACCATGTCTTGATTGCCATCATAATTTCAAAGACCGTTTCCTAAAGCCTCCATGCCGTGGTGTTATCATGACATGCGCGCTCCAAACCCCCGCCAGCTCGAAGCCTTTCGCGCCGTCATGCTCGCCGGCGGCCTCACCGCCGGGGCCCGGCTGCTGAACGTCTCCCAGCCCGCCGTCAGCCGGCTCATCCGGGATCTGGAGGAGGCGCTGGAGATCCCCCTCTTCGAGCGCGGCGCCGGCCGGCTGCGGCCGACGCTGGAAGCGGGCCGGCTCTATGCCGCCGTCGAGCGGCATTTCGATACGATGCGGGACGTAGCGGAGACGGCTTCCGGCTTGCGCGCCTTCCGGCTCGGCCAGCTTCGTATCGCCGCAGCCCCCACCCTCTCGCTCGACCTGATGCCGCGCCTGATCCAGAAACTGCTCGCGGCGCATCCCCAGGCCTCGGTGCGGCTGATGACGGCCACCGCCGTCGATGTCACCACCATGGTCGCCAAGGCGGAGGCGGATCTCGGCGTCGCGGCCGTGGCGCCGGATACCCCCGGCGTGGTGCCGGAGGTGATGCCGCCCCTGCCCGCCGTCTGCGCCATGCCGCGCGGCCACGCCCTGGCGCGCGCGGAGAAGGTCGATCTGCGGGATCTGGACGGCCAGCCCTTCATCGCGATCGGCGGCGAAGGGATTTTCCAGCTCCGCATCCGCCGCGCGATCGAGACCTCGGGCGCCTCACCCCGCACCCGCCTCGTTGCACCCAGTTCGGCCACCGCCGCCCGCTGCGTCGCCGAAGGGATCGGCCTCGCGGTGCTCGACCCTTTCGCAGGCGCGCTCGTCGATACGAGCCGGGTCGAGGTGCGGCCCGTCGAACCGCCGCTCACCTATGAACTGGCGCTCTTCCGCCCCGCGGGCACGGCGCCCTCGCCCCTCATGCAGAGCTTCAGCGCTCTGCTGCATGAAGCGACGGCGAGCCTCTCCTTCGGCTAAGGAGACTATTCCGCCGGCGCGCCATGCCCGTGATGGCGCAACGGCTGCTGGGCCTCGAGCGTCGCGAGCCGGGCGGCGATGGTGCCTATGGGCTTGGTGAAGGGCGCGAGCAGCAGATAGAGCGCCGGAACAGCATAGAGCGTCACGAAGGTCGAGAGCGTGATGCCGCCCACGATCACCACGCCCAGCGCCTGACGGCTCTCCGCCCCCGCGCCCGTCGCCATGGCCAGCGGCACCGCGCCGAGCACCGTCGCGATGGAGGTCATGAGAATGGGCCGGAGCCTGACCACCGACGCCTCCAGCACCGCCTCATAGACGCTCATCCCCTGGTCCCGCAGCTGATTGGCGAATTCCACGACGAGAATGCCGTTCTTCGCCATCAGCCCGATCAGCAGGATCATGCCGATCTGGCTGAAGATATTCAGGCTCCCGCCCGTCAGATGCAGCGCCAAGAGCCCGCCCGTGAGCGCGAGCGGCGTGGAGAGCAGGATGACGAAGGGGTGGATGAAGCTCTCGAACTGCGCCGCCAGCACCAGGAAGACGACGAGCAGCGCCAGGGCGAAGGTCACATAGAGCGAGCCCGAGCTTTCCTTGAATTCCAGGCTCTGCCCCCGATAGGAGACGCGCGCATCCGGCGGCAGTACATCGCGGGCCACCATATCCATGAAGGCCAGCGCCTCGCCGAGCGAATAGCCGGGCGCGAGCGAGGCGGCGATGGTGATGGCGCGCACACGGTCTTCGCGCGAAAGGCTCTGCGGCCGGGCGCGCTCGGTGAGCGAGACGACGTTGGAGAGCGGGATCAGCCCGCCGCCCGAGGTGCGCGCGAAGATGTTCTGCAGGTCATAGGGCGTGGCGCGGTCCTCGTTCCGCGCCTGGAGCATGATCTTATATTCCTGCCCCGCATCCACGAAGGTGCCCACCTCGCGCGAGCCCAGCATGGTCTCCACCGTGCGGCCCACCGCCTGGATGGAGACGCCGAGATCGGCCGCCTTGCGCCGGTCCACATCCACGCGCAGCTCCGGCTTGGTCTCGCGGAAATTGCTGTCGAGGTTCAGCAGGTTCGGGTTCTGCCGGGCGCGGTCCATGAAGCGGTCGCGCCATTCGACGAGGGTGACGTAATCCGGCCCGCCGATGACGAATTGCACCGGCGGCTGGATGCCGCGCTGGCCGAGCGAGGGCGGGTTCAGCGGAAAGGCGCGAGCGCCCGGGATCGCGGTGATCTTCGGGAACATCTCGGCGACAATGGCCTGCTGCTTGCGCTTGCGCTCATGCCAGGGGGTCAGCTTGGCGAAGAGATTGGCCTGATTGCCCTGGGGCGGCCGCTGGAAGCCGCCTAGGCTCGCGAAGGAAACCTCGATCTCCCCCGCCTGCCGATACTGCGCGAACATCGCCTCCACCTTCTCCGCCTGCTCGCGGGAATAGGGGAAGGAGGCGCCCTCCGGCATGGTCATCGGCACGATGATCACGCCGCGATCCTCCACGGGCGCGAATTCCTTCGGCAGCACGTTGAAGAGCGCGACGGCCAGGGCCGAAAGCAGCCCGGCCACGCCCAGCACCAGGAAGGGCGCGCACAGGGCTCGGCTGAGCGTCACCCGCAGCAGCCAGTTCATGCCGAGGAAGACCGGCTCGGTCATCCGCACGAGCAGCGTATCGCCCGAATGGCTCTTCAGCAGCTTGGAGCACATCATCGGCGTCAGCGTCAGCGCGATGAGGCCCGAGAACATCACCGAGGCGGCCAGTGCGAAGCCGAATTCCGAGAAGAGCCGGCCCGTATTGCCGCCCATGAAGGAGAGCGGCAGGAAGACGGCCACCAGCACCAGCGTCGTCGCGATGACGGCGAAGGCGATCTCCCGTGCCCCGCGCAGCGAGGCCAGAAGCGGCTCTTCCCCCTCCTCGATGCGGCGATGGATATTCTCCAGCACCACGATGGCGTCATCGACCACGAGCCCGATGGCCAGCACGAGGCCCAGCAGCGTCAGCACATTCACCGAGAAGCCCATCGCCGCCATGGCGATGAAGGAGGCGACGATCGAGACGGGAATGGCCACCGCCGGGATCAGTGTCGCCCGGAAGCTGCGCAGGAAGAGGAAAATGACGGCCACGACCAGCACCAGGGCCGTCACCAGCGCATGCTCCACCTCATAGATGGACTGCGCGATGAAGAGGCTCTCGTCATAGCCGATGGAAAGGTCGATGCCGTCCGGCAGGGTCGGCTTGATCAGCGCCATCTCCGCCTTCACCGCATCGGCGACGGCGAGGGTATTGGCGGTCGATTGCCGCTGAATGCCGAGCCCGATGCCGGGCACGCCGTTGATGCGATATTCGCCTCGCGTATCCTCCGGCGCGATCTCGATCTGCGCGACATCGCCCAGCAGCACCTGGGCGCCGGCGCTGCGCGAGACCACGATGCGGCGGAACTGCTCGGGCGTGTTCATGCGCGTATCGGTGCGCACGGTCAGCTCGCGGGTGGTGGATTCCAGCCTGCCGCCCGGCAGCTCGACATTCTCGCGCCGGATCGCCTCCTCGACATCCTGCACCGTCATGCCTCGGGCGGCGAGCGCCTGGCGATCGAGCCAGATGCGCATGGCGAATTTGCGCTCGCCCGAGATGATGACCTGCGCCACACCCTCGAGGATCGCGAGGCGATCGACGATGCGGCGCTGGGCGAGGTCGGTCAGGTCCATGCCCGAGAATTGCGTGGAGGAGAGCGCCACCCAGAGGATCGGGCGGCTGTCGCCATCCTGCTTGGCCACCACGGGCGTCTCGGCCTGATCCGGCAGGCGGGTAAGCGCGCGGGCCACACGGTCGCGCACGTCATTCGCGGCGGAATCGATGTCGCGGCTGAGCAGGAACTCGATATTGATGTTGCTGCGCTCGTCGCGGCTGAAGGAGGAGATCGTCTTGATCCCCTCGATGCCCGCCACGGTCGCCTCCAGCACCTCCGTGATCTGCGTATCCACCACGGCCGCCGAGGCGCCGGTATAGGTGGTCGTCACCGAGATGATCGGCGGGTCGATGGCGGGATATTCGCGGATCGGCAGGCGGAAGAGCGAGGCCACGCCCACCACGATCAGCAACAGGCTGATGACCGTCGCGAAGACAGGCCGCTTGATCGAGACGTCCGACAGGATCATGGCGCTCAGCTCAGCGGCCGGGTGATGGTCTCGATCACGCGCACCGGCGCGTCGTTCCGCAGCCGCTGGATGCCGCGCACCACCACCTGGTCATCGGCCGCGATGCCCTGCCGCACCTCAACCTCGCCCTGGAGCCTCTGGCCGAGACGCACCTGCGTGCGCTTCGCCCGGCCATCCTTCACCAGATAGACGAAGACGCGGTCGCCCACCGGGTCCAGCGCCTCCTCGGGGATGAGCAGCGCATTCTCCCGCTGCTCCAGCATCAGTTCGATGGTCAGGAAGAGGCCCGGCTTCAGCGCCTCGTCGGCATTGTCGAACTCGCTGATCACCCGGATGGTGCGGGTCGCGGGGTCGAGGCGGGTATCGACCACGGCCACCGCACCGCGGAAGCGGCGCTCGCCATAGGCCACGCTGCGGGCCGTCACCTGGCTGCCGGCCTGAAGCCGGGCGATGAAGACCTCCGGCACCGCGAATTCCACGCGCATGCGGCTGGTATCGTCCAGCGTCGTCACGGCGGTGCCCGGCTGCACGAGCGCGCCCAGGCTCACCTGCTTGAGCCCCACCCGGCCCGAGAAGGGCGCCGTGATCTTCGCCTCGTCCAGCCGCGCCTGATACTGCCGCAACCGGCCCTCGGCCTGCCGGGTCTGCGCCTCGAGCTGATCGATCCGGGCGACGGCGATGTTCTGGCTCGCCTGAAGCGCCCGGGCGCGCTGCAACTGGGTCCGCATATCGTCGAGTTGGGCGCGGGCCTGATCGTATTCGGCGCGGATGCCGGCATTGTCGAGCTCGGCCAGCACGTCGCCCTCATTCACCCGCTGGCCCTCGGTGAAGCGGATGGCGGTGACGATACCCGAAACCTTGGTCGTGACCGTGATGGCATCCCGCGCGCGCACCGTGCCCACGCTCTCGGCCCGATCGGTCACCACGGCCTTGCGCACGGGGGAAACCGAGACGCCGAGCGGGCCGCCTGTCGTCGCCTGGCTCAGCGCGACCGAGGGCTGGGCTTCCAGGCCGATCAGCGCCAGCGGCCTCGGCACGCCGATCCGGTCGGCATAGAGCTGCCAGGCCAGCCCGAAGCCGCCGATCACCACCAGTGCGAGAAGCTGTGTCGCAGTGCGCATAAGCCGAAATTCTCCACCCGAGGTGAAATCTTTGACGCTGCGTTACGTTTTGTTCAAGAGATCACGGCCATGTTTCTTGACATGACAAATTCAAGACGGCCCGGAGGGCGGCCGTTTCCGCCACGGCTGGCTGATTTTCCGTGCGAGGGCTCACCCTAGCGCGATCGACAGGCGGGCGCGAGCCTATCTCTCAACTTAGACATCTTATGTCCATTTTAAGCGGATGGCCGGTAAAGGGAGCCCACACGCCCCCTTCCCCATCGCCCCCGCCCGCGCCATCTTCCGGGCCAAGCCACGGGGCGGCGAGCCGCGGCGGCAATGCAGCAAGGATGACGCGATGCGTGCGATCTTCGTGATGATCAAATGCGAGATGGGCCAGGCCTATCGGGTGGCCCGGCAGATGGCCGACGAGATCGACGCTCTCTCGGAGATGCATTCCATCTCCGGCCAATATGATCTTCTGGGCAAATTCTACCTGGAAGCGGACCAGGATATCGGCCTCTTCGTGGTCGAGACCGTGCAGGCGGTGCCCGGCGTGAAGGACACCTATACGCTGCAGACCTTCAACGCCTTTTCAGGCGCCCGGGCTTAGCTTCATCCCGTCGCTCACCCGCCGCTGGTCGAAGCATTTCAGGCCGGCGGCGATAAGCGCGGCGTTATCTTCGGCCCGCGTCCAGTCGGGCAGCAGTTCTCCATCCTCGAGGCCGAGCCGGCCCATGAGGCCGAGCGTCACGGCGAGGTCGAACATCGGCCAGACCGAGCGGCCGAAACCGTGCAACTGGCGCTCCACCGTCACCGAAGCGCCATCCAGCAGCGCCATGATCGACAAGGCCGTGGTCATCGCCTGATCGGGCGCGAGATCGTCAATCTCGATGAGGATGCGCCGGCAGGCGGGAGCCACGCCCAGGCCGAGCAGACGCCGCGCGTCGTCGGGCGTCGCCAGCCCCGCCTCCACACCGATGCCCCCCGCCATCAGCGTCGCGATCACGACCGGGGCATTACGTTCCGACAGATTGACCGAGGCCTCGTCCGGCTTGCCGAGGTCGAGTGCAGCCCAGCTCGCCACGCAGGCGACCTGCTGGTCGTCATCGCCCTCGATCCATTCGCCGGTGCTGACGGAAACAGGCAGATGCGGCGCCGCGGCACGAATGGCGGACACGGCCGGGCCGATCACCGCGGCGCTCAGCCGCTCGCGGTTCTCTTCGTCACGCGGATGAACATGGACGCCACAAGCCCCGGCGGCAGCGACGGCGGCTGCTTCCCGCGCGAGCGCCTCGGGAGATGCCGGCAAGCTAGGGTGGAAACCGACGGGCCTGGCGCCGTTAAGACATGCCTGAATACGCATGGTGTACTCTACACCGATGCGTGAGAGGCAGTCAGGCACCCGTGAGGCGGCCAGGGTTACAAATGCCCCGGCCGCCGATCACAATCAGATGTGCAGCGCGGCGCCGTTGGCGACCAGCAGGGCCGCTTCCTTCACCGCCTCGTTCAGGCTCGGATGGGCGTGGCTGGTACGCGCCACATCCTCCGCCGAGGCGCCGAACTCAATCGCGAGCGCCAACTCGGCGATCATCGTGCCGGCATCCGGGCCGATGATCGCAGCGCCCAGGATCTTGTCCGTCTTCTTGTCGGCGATGATCTTCACGAAGCCATCGGTATCGCCCATCGCGCGGGCGCGGCCATTGGCGGTGAACGGGAACTTGCCCGCCTTGTACTCGACGCCCGCGGCCTTCACTTCCTCTTCCGAGAAACCGACGGTCGCGACTTCCGGCCAGGTGTAGACCACGCCCGGAATGGCGAAGTAGTTCACATGGCCATGCTGGCCGGCCAGGATCTCGGCGACGGCGACGCCCTCTTCCTCGGCCTTATGGGCGAGCATCGGGCCGGTGATGACGTCACCGATAGCATAAATGCCCAGCACGTTCGTCTCGAAGGAATGGCCGGTCTTGATGCGGCCCTTCTCGTCGAGCGCCACGCCGGCGGCGTCCAGGCCGAGCCCCTCGACATAGGGGCGGCGGCCGATGGCCAGCAGCACCACATCGGCCTCGATCTTCTCGGGCGTGCCGCCGGCGGCGGGCTCGACCGTGAGGGTCACGCCCTTCTCGGTCTTCTCCGCGCCCGTGACCTTGGTCTTCAGCTTGAACTTGAAGCCCTGCTTGGTCAGCACGCGCTCGAACATCTTGCCGGTCTCGCCGTCGATGCCCGGGGTGATGCGGTCGAGGAACTCGATCACCGTCACCTCGGCACCCAGGCGGCGCCACACGGAGCCGAGCTCGAGGCCGATCACGCCGCCGCCGATGACGACGAGATGGCCCGGCACCTTCTCCAGCTCCAGCGCGCCGGTGGAGGTGACGATCTGCTTCTCGTCGACCTCGACGCCCTTCAGGGGCACGCTCTCGCTGCCCGAGGCGATGACGATGTTCTTGGTCTCATAGACCTGGCCCTCGACCTCGACCTTGCCAGCCGAGACGATCTTGCCGTGGCCCTTGAGCCAGGTGACCTTGTTCTTCTTGAAGAGGAACTCGACGCCCTTCACGTTGGCGCCGACCACTTCACCCTTGCGGGCCTGCATGCGGGCCAGGTCGAACTTCACGCCCTCGGCGGTGATGCCGTGGTCGGCGAACTTGTGGACCAGCTCCTCGTAATTCTCCGAGGACTGCAGCAGGGCCTTGGAGGGAATGCAGCCGATATTGAGGCAGGTGCCGCCGAGAGTGGCGCGCTTCTCGACGCAGGCGACCTTCATGCCGAGCTGGGCCGCGCGAATGGCGCAGACATAGCCGCCGGGGCCGGCACCGATGACAATGAGGTCGAAGCTCTCGGACATATTCTCATCTTCCTATAGCGAACAAGCGCGGGCGGACCATGGCCCGAGCGCCGCGCTTGTTCAAGGGGCGGAAGGCAGCAGAGCTGCCCTCCGGTTAAAGGCTTCTGCCCGGAAAACGGCCAATCAGGCGAGCTGATAGGCGGTCTTCACCGTGGTGTAGAACTCACGCGCATAGGCGCCTTGCTCGCGCGGGCCATAGGAGGAGCCCTTACGGCCGCCGAAGGGCACGTGATAATCCACGCCGGCCGTCGGCAGGTTCACCATCACCATCCCCGCCTGGGCATGGCGCTTGAAGTGAGTCGCGTATTTCAGGCTCGTGGTCGCGATGCCGCTGGAGAGGCCGAAGATCGTGTCATTGGCCGCCGCCAGCGCCTCTTCGTAATTCTTCACCTTCACCACGCTCGCGACGGGGCCGAAGACCTCCTCGCGATTGATGCGCATGGACATGCTGGTCTCGGTGAAGAGCGCGGGCTGGAGGTAGAAGCCCTTCTTGCCGGGCTGGAGCAACTCGCCGCCGAAAGCGAGCTTGCCGCCTTCCTGCCGGGCGATGTCGATGTAGCTGAGATCCTGCTTGAGCTGGCTCTCATCGACCACGGGGCCGATATCGGTGCCCTCGGCCAGAGCATCGCCGACCTTCACGGTCTTCAGCTTCTCGATCATGGCCGCGACGAACTTGTCGTGGATGCCTTCGGTCACGATCAGGCGCGAGGAGGCCGTGCAGCGCTGGCCGGTGGAGAAGAAGGCGCCGTTGACCGCCGCGCCGACCGCCACGTCGATATCGGCGTCATCCAGCACGACGAAGGGGTTCTTGCCGCCCATCTCGAGCTGGACCTTCGCACCGCGCGCCACGGCCTTGGCCGCGATGGCTTTGCCCGTCTCGACGCTGCCGGTGAAAGTGATGGCGTCCACATCGGGGCTCTGCACGATGGTCTCGCCCACCACGCTGCCGCGCCCGATGACGAGGTTCAGCACGCCCTTCGGCAGGCCCGCGCGCTGCAGGATATCGACCAACGCCCAGGCCGAATGCGGCACGAGTTCCGCCGGCTTGATGACCACGCAATTGCCGTAGGCCAGCGCGGGCGCGATCTTCCAGGCGGGAATGGCGATGGGGAAGTTCCAGGGGGTGATCATGCCGATCACGCCGACCGGCTCACGTGTGATCTCCACGCTGACGCCGGGGCGGACGGAAGGCGCCAATTCGCCGTTCAGGCGCAGCGTCTCGCCCGCAAAGAACTTGAGGATCTGCCCGGCGCGTGCCGCCTCGCCGATGCCTTCGGGAAGGGTCTTGCCCTCCTCGCGGGAGAGGATGCGGCCTAGCTCGGCCTTGCGCGCCAGGACTTCATTGGCGGCGGCATCGAGAATGTCGAAACGCTGCTGCGGCGTGGAGAGAGACCAGGTCTTGAAAGCCTCGCGCGCGGCAGCGATCGCGGCTTCGGTATCGGCCTTACTGGCCGAGGGGAATTCGCCGATCACATCGGACAGGTCGGACGGGTTGATATTGGACGTGGCCTTATCGGCCTTCACCCACTCGCCGCCGATCAGGTTCTGAAAAGTGCCTTCGGGCATTAGTTTCCTCCGTCGAGACTGGATCTCGCAAACTGCTATAGCAGTTTGCCGCAATTCGGGCGCGCCCGCCATAGGCTTCGAGACACGGATGGCGACTCACGCCGCCGAGGTGCTTCTTCTTCCGGTGAGGAGCACGGCACCGGCCATGCCGCCGATGGCGCAACTCATGCCCATAATCTGCAACGTTCCCGGCCATTCGCCCAGGGCCGGTATGCCGAGAAGCAGGGCTGCCACGGGGACGATGGCCGGAATGGTCGCGGCCCCCGCCGCACCGAGAAGCTCGGCCGCGCGGGCATAGAAGAGAGTGGCGAGCGCGCCGCAGAAGACGCCGAGGGAAATGGCGTGCCACAGCAGCTCCCAGGCGGGAAAGGCGAGCAGGATATCCAGCCGCAGCGGGGCCCAGAAAGGCCAGAGCAGGCCGGCGGAAATCAGCGTGATCCCGGCCGTGACGGGAATGGCCGGGATCCGCCAATAGCGCAGCAGTACCGTGAAGGCGCCGTAGGTCACACCCGCCAAGAGAAGGAAGGGCCAGCCCCGGACCGCACCGCCGAGGCCATTGCCGAGAAAGGCCTCAATGCCGATCAGCGCCACGCCCAGTGCCATGACAGCCAGGGCGAGCACCCGCCCGCGCGTGGGCTTCTCGCCCAGCACGGGAATGGCGATGAGCGTGCCGCTGATGGCGACCGTGATGGGGGTGATGGTGGATCCCTGGCTGGCCGGGGTGAAATGGAGCCCGGTCATGAAAGCCAGCACATTCGGCGCCCCGCCCAGCACAGCCAGCACGAGCAGCCGCCAGAACCCCGCCTCGCGCAGTGCCTTGCGCGCCTGCCAGGCGACGGGAAGCAGGATGAGGGAGGCGGCGCCGAAGCGAAGGGCGACGAGATCGATGGGTTGGTAGCCCGCCAAGGCCGCCCGCCGGGCCAGAACGGAGAAGGCTCCCCAGAGGAGGGCTGCCAGGATACCGAGCAGCAGCCCTTTAAGCCGAGCGGGGTTCACCCTGCCTCAATCCCACAGCCGGCACGCGACATAACCCGGAGAATCCTCTTTATGCGGCCATGTTAAGCATGGCCCCCGGGATGCCGATAGGGGCGCGGGTCCCTGCCCTCGCCCCTTTTAGCCTCAGGCGGTGTAGATCTTGTTAAGCTCGGTCGACATGCGTTCGAAGGCGACGCCGTAGCAATGGATGGAAATCACCGGCGAACAGGAAAGATTAGCCAGGCGATGAATCAGCGTCGGGTCGGCCGGGCCGCAGCTCGTCTCGCCGGCCACGCGCAGCATGGTCGCGCTCGGCACCGTCTCGCCGTCGCTGTTGGTGTAATACATTTCGGTGATCACGCCGCGATGGACGCCCAGCGAGCACCAGGCGTTATGTGCGTGGATGGGCGACATCTGGCCCGGGGCCCAGACCAACGCCACGACGGCATAGCGGCCGGCCGGGTCGTTATGGATCTCGTACCGGGCATAGCGCTCGGGATTGACCGGGATATCCATACCATCGAGGAGCGACGGGTCGGCCACATAGGGCGCGATCGCGTCGGCGACGGCATGGTGGCGCTCGCCCAGCGGGGCGGAAACCGCCTCCTCGATCGCGGCCAGCATGGCCTTGAGGCTCTGCATCTTCGTGGCCGGGCGGGAAATCGCGTTCATGAGCGGTCCTTCAGACGGCAGTCAGTGAATCAGGGGCAGTCAGCGCGGAGAGCACCATGCTGCGGCTCGCCGCGCATTGCTCCAGCATGATCTGTGCGGCCTCATCGGCACGGCCGAGGGCCATGGCTTCGATGAGGGCGTGATGTTCGTGAGCCATTTCGCCCGTGCGGTCGCGGCGGCGAAGGCCCAGCACCAGCATGCGGGTCGATTCATCGAGCAGACGGTCGATCTGCCGCGCGAGGCGGGAATTGCCGGCGAGCTCGGCCACGGCGACGTGGAAGGCCTTGTTGGCATCGAGGAAGGCGAGCGCGCTTTCCTCGTCATCCGGCCGATAGCCGGCGGCGCAGACGTCATCGAGGCGGCGAAGGGCCGCGGCATCCACCTTGCCGGAGGCGCGGCGGGCGGCCTCGGGCTCCAGCATCAGGCGGAGGTCGAAAACCTCGTGAATGTCGCGGATGGTGACCAGTGACACCACCCAGCCGCGGCGAGGAACGGCCTGAACCAGCCCTTCCTCGGCGAGCCGCGCCAGGGCGGCCCGGATCGGGGCCTTGCCGAGATTGAGGCGCTGGGCAGCCGCAGCTTCGGACAAGGTCTCACCCGGCTTAAGCCGCGTGGTCAGGATGTCACGGCGCAGCGCCGTGAGCGCCTGATCGGTCAGCGAAGCGGGCGGATCGATCGGCGTCAGCAGGGACATGGCGCTGGCATCATCTGTGACATGTCAGGAACCTTAGCAGACGATTCCGATGTCACGCAATAGAAAGAGAGCGGGCTTTCGCCCGCTCCGCTTCGTCAATCGACCGTGGCGCCCGACTTCTGCACCACTTCGCGCCAGCGGGCGATGTCGCGCTCATGAATGGCGCGGAACTCGGCAGGCGTCGTCGCGGTGGGGGGTGAAATGCCCTGCGTCTCGACGAGCCAGTTCTTGAAATCGGGCTCGTTGATGATCTTCACGATCTCCCGGTTCAGCCGCTCCTGGATCGGCGCGGGCAGGCCCGGCGGCGCCAGAATGCCGTACCAGGTGCTGCTGTCGAAAGCCGGCAGGCCGCAGGCTTCGGCAACCGTCGGCACGTCCGGCAGGGCCGCGAGGCGCGTCGGCGTGAGAACGGCGAGCGCCCTCACCTGCCCCTGCTTCACCGCGCCGATGGTCGGGCCGGACTGGTTGAAGAAGACATCGACGTCCCCGCCCAGCAACGCCGTCTGCGCACCCGGCTGGCCGCGATACGGGACATGGACGATATCGATTCCCGCCGCCTGGGCAAATTGCACGCCCGCCAGATGGGTCGAGGCGCCATTGCCCGTGGAGGCATAGTTCAGCCCGCCCGGCTTGGCCCGCGCGGCACCGATGAAGGCGCGGCAGGTGGAAAACTGCGGGCGCCTCTCGGGGCTCACCGTCATGACGTTCGGCACATCGCCCAGCAGGGCGATATGCGTCACATCCCTGAACGGATCGAAGGGCAGGCTCCGATAGAGGCTGGCATTGATCGCATGCGTACCGGCCGTGGCCAGGAGCAGCGTATAGCCATCGGGCCGCGCCTTGGCGACGTAGTCGCTGGCGATATTGCCGCCGGCGCCGCTGCGATTATCGACGACGACCGTGACGCCCAGGGCCCTGCCGAGCGGCTCGGCCAGCTTGCGCGCATAGATATCGACACCGGAACCATTCGGGAAGCCGCCCATGATGGTGATGGGGCGGCTTGGCCAGCTCTCCTGCGCCTGGGCGGAAACCATGCCGCCGGCGGACAGCGCCAAGGCGAGCATAGCAACGGAAAAGCGACGTTTATTCATAAGCCATCCCTTCATAAGCGGAAGGGAGCCTAGGACGATCCCTGCCGGCAATGAACCGCCAAGAAAGCGCAAAAATCGAAATGACGCCGTCGTCATCATAAGGCGCCCAGCGCGGCGGCAATGCCGCCGCGGCCTGGCTCAGCCCTTGAAGAGGCTCATGAGCGCCTGCGGCGCCTGATTCGCGATCGACAGTGACTGAGTGCCGAGCTGCTGGCGGATCTGCAGAGCCTGGAGCTTCGCGGATTCCTTCGCCAGATCGGCGTCGACGAGCGCGCCCAGACCCGAGTTCAGGCTGTCCATCTTCTCGTTATTGTAGCTGATCTGCTTGTCGATATAGTTGCTGTCGGAACCGAAGACGTTGAGCGCATCATTGATGGCGTTCATCACCGTCTCGAAGTCACCGCCCGTCTGCAGCGCCGTCTGAGCCGTCGCAGCATCCGCGGGGGCGGCCGCCACGACCAGGTCCGTCGCACCATCCACAGCCGAGAGCGTGTAGAAGGTCGCCTGCTCGTTCCGCGTGGTGTTGATGTCGCCACCACCCGAAGCCGTATCCGTGCTCAGCAGCGTGCGGCCGTTATAGGTCGCGTCCGTGATGTAGTTCTGAACCTGGGTGCGCAGCGCCTCGTACTGGGTCTCGTACTGGGCGCGCTGGTCCGCGTTGATCGTGTCATCGGCCAGCTTCACCATGACGGCCTTGATGTCCGACATGGATGTGCTGACCTTGTTCAGCGCCGACAGCGTGGTGTCCAGGATGCCCTTGGTGCCACCGAGCTGTTCATTCGCCGAGGTCAGGCCCGAGACGTCCGCACGCACCGTCTGCGCCACGGCATAGGCGGCGCCGTCATCCTTCGCGTCGGAGACGCGCAAGCCGGTCGAAACGCGCTTCTGCGTCGCACTCAAGGCGTCGTTCGTCTTGTTCAGGGACTGCAGCGCCACCATGGCGCCAAGATTGGTGTTAACCGAGTTCATCGCCATAGGGCTATTCCCTTCGAGCGTGGCGGAACTCTCTTCCCGCCCCCAAGATCGCTTCTAGCGAGGAAGTTCTGAACTATTGGTTAACGGCCCTCGGCTTTTTGCCCCGCCAAAGCGAAAAAGAACGCGTCGAGCAACAAAAAACCCCGCGCCTTTCAGCGCGGGGTTCTTCGTCATGCATCCCGCCTAGGAATGCCGAAGCGCTATCAGGGCTTCAGCACCACGGCCTGGCGGCCACGCTGGCCGTCACGCACTTCGAGGTTCACCTTCTCGCCCTGCTGAACGTCGACCTTGCCGGCGCGCTGCAGAACGGAGGAGTGCAGGAACACATCCTGGCCACCATCTTCCGGCGTCACGAAGCCGAAGCCACGAACCTGGTCGAACCACTTGACGGTGCCGGCAACGGCCTGCGTCGGGCCACCTTCGTCACGGCCGAAGTCACGGCGCGGGGGACGATCGCCAAAGTCACGGCGCGGCGGACGGTCGCCGAAGCCACCGCTCGGGCCACCGAAGCCACCCGGAGCGCCGAAGTCACGGCGCGGGGGGCGGTCACCGAAGTCACGGCGCGGGGGACGGTCACCGAAGCCACCACCACCAAAGCCACCCGGCGCGCCGAAGTCACGGCGGGGGGGACGGTCACCAAAGTCGCGGCGCGGCGGACGGTCGCCGAAGCCACCGCCAGGGCCACCGAAATCACGGCGGGGCGGACGAGCGGCCGAGCCATCGCCCAGCTTGCGCTCGATAATGCGGGTCACCAGGCGACGGCCCTGGCGATCAGTCCCGATGGTGCAGACGAGCTTGTCGCCGGTCTCGGGCGGCTCGATCCCAGCTTCGGTCAGCGCCGAAGCATGGAAGAAAACGTCCGAGCCATCAGGGCCCAGCACGAAGCCGAAGCCCTTGCGGCCGTTGTACCACTTCACCTCGGCCTCGATCGGGCCGGTGCCGCCCTGCGTATCGTTTTCGGGAAACACGTTCGTATTCTATCCGTATAGCTTAGTCGACCCGACGGGATGCAGGGCCACAGCCGTTACCTTCGCATCCTTGCGTGGCGATTGCGAGGGAATTTCGCGAGGTTCCGTTCGGAAGCGGTCAAATACCGCTCACGACGCCGTTCTTTGCGCGAGGAACCGGCCGAGCCGTGCGGGAGCGGCCGCCATATCCGCCTCAGGCCCGCAATAAGACAGCCTGAAATACCGCGCGCCGCGCTCGCGATCGAAATCCACGCCCGGCGTTGCGGCAATTCCCGCGTCATCCAGCAGGGCCGCGCAGAAGGCCACGCTGTCATTCGAGAGATGGCCGATATCGAGCCAGAGATAGAAGGCCCCATCGGCCGCGGCGACATCGAGCCCGAGCGGCGGCAGCGAGGAAAGCAGACGCTGCCGGCTGCGGGCATAGGCCGCCTTATTGGCCTCGAGCTCCTCGACGCAATCGAAGGCAGCCTCGGCCGCCACCTGGGCGACATGCGGCGCGCTGATGAACATGTTCTGCGCCAGGCATTCGACGGGCCGGATCAGGTCCTCCGGCAGCACCATCCAGCCGATGCGCCAGCCGGTCATGGAGAAATACTTGGAGAAGCTGTTCACCACGATGGCGCTGGGGCTGTAGCGCGCGGCACTGGCCTCGGCGACGGTCCCGTAGGAGAGGCCGTGATAGATCTCGTCCGAGACGAGGCGCACGCCCTTCTCATGGCACCAGTGGGCGATGGCCTCCAATTCCTCCGGCGCCAGCATGGTGCCGGCCGGGTTGCAGGGGCTCGCCACGATCAGCCCGTCCGGCAGCGGATCGAGCTTTTCCAGCATCGCGATGGTCGGCTGCCAGCGGGTGGCCTGGCTCGCCGGCAGCATCACCGGCTTCATGCCGAGCGCGGTCAGGATATTGGCATAGGGCGGGTAGAAGGGCGCGGCCATGGCCACGCTGTCGCCCGGGTCGAAAGCCGCGAGGAAGGCGAGCGGGAAAGCGCCCGAGGCCCCGACCGTGACCGCGATGCGGGCCGGGTCGATGGCATGGCCATAGCGCGCCTCGTGATGGGCGGCGATCCGCGCCCGCAGCGAGGGCAGGCCGAAAGCCTCAGTATAGCCCATGGGCGCACCGGCCTGGAGCGCGCGAATGGCGGCCTCAGCGGCGCCACGCGGCGCGCCGGTGCCGGGCTGGCCGACCTCCATCCGCAGCACGCCCCGCCCATCGGCGAAGGCACTGCCATCGGCGGGCAGGCTCGCCGCGCGCCGATTGGCGGCGGCGATCACGTCCATCACCAGGAAGGGCGGGGCTAGCGCCCCTCGCCCGCTCTTCAGCGCCATGTCACACCCCCGCCGCTCAGCGGTCGAGGCCGCCGAGGGCGATGCCGGCGCCACGCGGATCGGCAGCGCTGGTGCAGGATTCCGCACGGCCGGGGAGATAGCGCGAGCAGCTCAGCGCCACGGCGCGGCCGGGCTCCGGCACGCTGGAGGTGATGGCCTCGCTGGCGGGCAGGTTGCGGAGCACGGCCGCGACGGCGGGGCCTGCAGCGGCGACGGGCGCCGCACTCTGCCCCGATCCGGCGCCGACATAACGGATGGCGCGCAGCGAGGTATTGTGGACCATGATCGGCGTCATCAGCGCCGGGCGGAGGCCGCCCACCGGCGCGGCGCCGAGCAGGATGCCCGTGCCCGCGGCGACGCGGCCAGTGCCGAAGAGGTTGTTCATGGTGAAGTTGCAGGACACGGCCATGCCTTCGCGATCCACCACCACGAGGCTGGTCGAGGCCGGAAGATTGCCCGTCACGCCAGCGGCGGCCAGAGCCGCATTCTGGGCGGCGGCGGTATCGGCGCCATTGCGCAGCGCCTCGAAGGCGGCGGCCGTCGCAGCACCGCCGGCATCCGGCGTGGTCGAGAGCAGGTCATTGCCGAGGCGGCTTTCGCGCGAAGCGACGATCTGCGGAATGCTCTCGCGCATCGCCGCGACGCTCAGGCCAGCACCGGTCGAGGGCGAGATTTCCTCGAGGCGGCGGGCCATGGCGCCCTGGTAGAGATCGCCCACGCCCGTCACGCGCAGCGCCGCCAGCGTGCCGCCGAGATCCGGCTGCATCATCCGCGCGCCCTCCGCGAGCGGGGCGCCGCTGGGCGAGCCGAAGGATTGGCGGGCCCAGGGATCGGCCATCAGCGGCGCGCCGACGGCCGCGAGATCCTGCGCGAAGGCGCGCGACACCTCGGTTCCGAAGCGGGCGAGCTGCTCGGCAGGCTGCATCAGCTGCTCGAAGGACTGCTTCCCGCCGCGCGTGTGGAGCGCGAAGAGACCACGGGCCATCATCGGCACCGCCGCCGGGCGATCGGCCCTGCCGGCGATGGAGGACGGGGCCGTGGCGGGGAACATCACCGCCTCGACCTTGCCCGTGCGCTGGTCATGCACGAGGCAGGCGCCGCCGCCGCCGAGACCGGCACGGGAGGGATAGGTCACGGTCAGCACGAAGCCGGCGGCGACCGCGGCATCCACCGCCGAACCGCCAGCGGAGAGAACGTCGCGCGCCACGAGCGCGGCCCGGGGCTCATCGGTGATGACGCCGCCCAGATAGCCACGGACATAGCCCGGCTGGCCCTGCTCCGGGGAGGAGCTGCCGAAAACGCCGCCGCCGCTGCAGGCCGCGAGCATCATCGTGGCACTCAGGCCCGCGAGGCTCCATGCGCGGGGCGCGTTGCCTTTGGTCCCTGCGTGGCGGGTGATGCGGTAGCCCTTGTTCATTCGACGATCAGTCCTATCGGGTGCTGGCATGCGAGCGCCTGTGTGGCGCCCCAGGGGCCATGCGCGCAAGGGGGGAGAACCACGCCAAGGACGATTGGTTACATTCCAGGGGCCTGTCACCTCTCACCGTTGCCTTATTCTGGCGGTTCCGTGATGGCTAAAATGCCGCCGGCGGTGTTAGGGCCTCGATGCCGCATGGCGGCCACTGGAGAGTAGAGATGATGGTTTCCCCGACGCGCTCGCGTTTTCTTGCGATCCTGGCCGCAGGCCTGCTGGCCTCCCTCACCGTCTCGGCCCCGCCCCCGGCCTTGGCACAGACGAGCGAAGGGGGGCTTTCGCCCCGGCAACGGGAAGAGGTCGTGGCCCTGCTGCGCCAGGCGCTTAAGGAAGACCCGACCATCCTGCGCGACGCCATCGCCGCCATGCAGTCCGCCGACCAGCAGGCCCGCCAGACCGCCCAGCGCCAGGCCATTGCCGCCAATCGCGCCGCGCTGCTCCAGGATGCGGCCGATCCGGTGAAGGGCAATCCGCAGGGTGACGTCACCATCGTGGAGTTCTTCGACCCGCGCTGCGGCTATTGCAAACAGCTCCATCCGGAAATGGCGGCGCTTCTCCAGGCCGACCCGAAGGTGAAGGTCATCCTCAAGGACCTGCCGATCCTCGGCCCGCAATCGGTCGTCGCGTCGCGCGCGCTGCTGGCCTCGCAGCGGCAGGGCAAATACGTGGCTTTCCAGGACGCGCTGCTGCGCCTTCGCGGCGAGCCGACCGATGCGGCGCTCAAGGTCGAGGCCGAGAAGGTCGGCATCGACTGGGCGCGCCTGCAGCGGGACATGGCCGATCCGGCCCTCATGCAGCGCCTTCAGGCCAATGTCGCCCTGGCCCAGCGCCTGGGCATCGAGGGCACGCCCGCCCTGGTGATCGGCGATACGCTGGTGCCAGGCGCGGTGGATCTGGCCACGCTGAAGCAGATGGTCAGCGCGATGCGCGCGACCGGCAGCGCCACCCCGTAGCCCTCACACCGGCGATTGCCCAGGGCCGAGCCTTGGCTACACTCACGCCATGAGGGCATTCCCGGCATGACCGATCTTGCGGCGGCGACGGCGCTTCTGGCGCGGCTGGTTTCATTCGACACGACCAGCGCACGCCCCAATCTGGCGCTGATCGACTGGGCGCGCGCCTGGCTTGAGGAGCAGGGCATCGCCTCGCGCGTGCTGCTGGACCCCGCGAGCGGCAAGGCCAATCTCCACGCCGTCATCGGCCCGGCCGTGGCGGGCGGCATCGCGCTGTCGGGCCATGTGGATTGCGTGCCGGTCGAGGGGCAGGCCTGGAGCGGCGACCCCTTCACCCTCCGCCAGGAATCGGGCCGGCTGATCGGGCGCGGGGCGACGGATATGAAGGGCTTCGTGGCCTGCATGCTCGCCATGGCGCCCGCCTTTCGCGACCGCGGCCTCGCCCGGCCCATCCATCTCTGCCTGACCTTCGACGAGGAGACGACCATGGCCGGTGCGCCACTGCTGGTCGAACGCCTCGCCGACGGCATGCCCCCGCCGGCCATGGCGATCGTCGGCGAGCCGACGGGCATGGGCGCGGTGATCGGCCATAAGGGCTATGCCTCCTGGGACGGCTGGGTCAGCGGCGTCACCGGCCATTCATCCCGCCCCGACCGCACGCTGAACGCGCTGGAAATGGCCGCCGAGGCCGTGGTCTGGCTGCGCGGCGCGGCCCGGCGGCTGCGCGAGAGCGGGCCGAGGCATGAGGGCTTCGAGCCGCCCTTCAGCACTGTGCATGTTGGCACTTTCAATGCCGGCAGCGTGCTGAACATCGTGCCGGATCGTGCCGATTTCACCTTCGAGATGCGCTACATCCCGGGCGAGGACCCGGAGGCGCTGCTGGGCGAGTTGAGCGCGCATCTCGAAAGGCTCTGCGCCGAGCCCACGCCTTCCGGCCGCCATGCCCGATTCGGCTTCGGCCGCCGCAGCCACGCCCCCGCTCTGGACCTGCCAGAGGGCCATGCCCTGGCCGGGCTGGTGAAGCGCCTGGCCGGGCGGAATGACGCGGCGCGCGTTTCATACGGGACCGAGGCGGGATTCTTCGCCCGGGCGGGCATTCCGGCCATCGTCTGCGGGCCGGGCGATATCCGCGAGGCGCACCAGCCGGACGAATGGATCGCCGAGAGCGAAATTGCCGCCTGCCTCGCCTTTCTCCACCGCCTCGCCGATACGCTGGCCCAGGATTGATGAGCGGCAGGGTCAGCGGGCCGGGCGGCAGCGAGTCGGCCAACAAGGCCGATCCTCTGCTCTCGCAGATCCCCGTGCGCCTCGCCGCGCCGGATATCTCCCCCTGGCTCAATGGCGGCCCGCTGAGGGGCGTGCAGAGCTTCACCGGCAGCGAGCCGGGCCCGCATGTCGCCATCACGGCGCTCATCCATGGCAATGAGATCGGCGGCGCCATTCTGCTCGACCGCTGGCTGCGCGAGGGGCTGCGGCCCGCTCGGGGGCGATTGAGCCTGATCTTCGCCAACATCGACGCCTTCGCGCGCTTCGATCCGAATGATCCGACGCAGAGCCGCTATCTCGACGAGGATATGAACCGCGTCTGGGACCCTGCCCGCCTCGCCGCGCCGATGCGCAGCATCGAGGCCCGGCGTGCGCGGGAGTTGCGGCCGCTGATCGACACGGTCGACCTGCTGCTCGATCTGCATTCCATGCTCTGGCAGCGCCGCGCGCTCTTCATCACCGGCGTGTCCGACAAGGCGCGGGACCTGGCCCTGAAGCTCGGCACGCCGCCGCTGGTGGTGGCCGATGAGGGCCACGCCAATGGGCGGCGGCTCGTGGACTATCCGCGTTTCTCGGCGCCGGATTCGGACAAGATCGGACTTCTGGTCGAGGCCGGGCTGCATTGGGAGCCTTCGACCATCGAGACGATGGAGGCCGCCGCCACGGCCATGCTGCGCGAAAGCGGCATCATGCCGGAGGGCTGGGGGAAGGACTTTCCGCCCTCCGAGCCGCCCCGTCTGGCCCGCGTGACGCGGACGGTCGTGGCGGTGAGCCATCGCTTCGGCTTCCTCGGGCCCTATTGCGGCGGCGAGGTGATTCCGCGGCGGAACACGCTCATCGCCCTGGACGGCGAGGAGGAGATTCGCACGCCGCATGACAACTGCCTGCTCGTCATGCCCTCGCTGCGGGTCATGCGGGGGCATACGGCGGTGCGGCTCGCGCGATTCGAAAGCTGATCAGGCGGCGACAGGGCAGCCGAGAAGCCGCCCGCGCGGCAGGGTGAGCCAGGAGCGGGCGCCGATTCCACTGGCCGATTCGACCACCAGCTCCCCGCCATGGGCCCGCATCAGATCCCGCGCGAGAGCCAGGCCCAGGGCAAGGCCACGTGTGCCTTCCCTGCCGCCGCCGGCGCCCATGTCGGCCATCGCCGCCTCGAGATCGCCGGCCGGCAGGCCCGCGCCCTCATCCTCGACCACGATGGCGATGGCCTCGGCCCCCAGCACCAGGCGCAGCTCGATCGCATCGCCATCGGCCGTGGCGCGGGCCGCGCGGGAGAGAACCTCTCGCAAGGCGCCGCGCAGCGCCCGGGCATCGGCCATCAGCGTCAGGCGGGCGAGGTCGGTCGCAACCCGGAAATGGCGGTGGCTGGGCCCCAGCGTGGCCGTGACGGCCTCGATGGCCTCGCAGATGACCGGGCCGAGTTCGAGCGGCATATCCCGGACATGGCGCTGCCCGCCCTCTGAGGCCGCGAAATCGGCGATATCGTCGGCGACGCGCAGGAGATGGCGGGCATAGGCCTCGACAGCCCGTGCATCGGCCTCGGCATGAGGCGCTTCCACGCTCAGCCGGGCGGCATGGCCCAGCACCGCAAGGCCGGGCGCCTGCAATTCCCGCGCGACAAGGCCTAGGCAGCGCCCCCTCGCCAAGGCCGAACGCTCCGCCTTGGCTGCCCTTTCGAGCGCCTCGGAAAGGCGTTGGCGCAGGCGCAGCAGAGCGGCGACCAGCAGGAGAAAAAGCAGGGCCGTGAAGCCGAGCGCGAAGGTCCGGATATCCATGCGCGGAACCATGCACCGGCTCTGGTGAAACAGAGGTTAGCGCCGCGCGGTAAAATAGGGCGTCGCATTTAGCAAAGAGCAACGCGAAGCAGCGGCCAAAGGTTTAGCCGCCCCCAAACGAAAACGGCGCCGCCCGAGGGCGACGCCGTTCGCAATCCGGAGCCGAGGCCCCGAAGGATCAGGCAGCGGCGGCGGCCGCGCGCTTCTCCGAAGCCTTGGTGATGCGGCGCTTCAGGACCAGCGCTTCTTCCGGCAGGCGGCGGTCCGGCGTGCCGAGCAGGAAGGCGTCCAGGCCGCCATTGTGCTCGATCGTGCGGATGCCGTTGGTCGACAGGCGCAGCTGAACCGAGGTGCCGAGCACGTCGGAGAAGAAGGACGTGTCCTGCAGGTTCGGCAGGAAGCGACGGCGGGACTTGTTGTTGGCGTGGCTGACGTTATTGCCCGTCAGAACGCCCTTGCCGGTGATGCCGCAGCGACGGGCCATGGTCAAACTACCTTCAACATAAGGCACGCGGGTAAATCCCGCGCGCGGGTGGTCTCGATTGAGAGGCGCCGTATGGCCCGACAAACCCGCAACGTCAAGAACGAAGCGGCACCATGCCATGCCTCAGGCGCCGATCTGGCCGGTTTTTAGCCGGAAACTCGGATCTGAACCTCAGGCCTGGGGCGGCGGCGGGTTGCGCATCGCCGCCAGTTCGCCGTTCTCGACCGACATCAGGGCGCTGCGCAGCACGCCGATGATCGAACGGTCATCCATGCTGCGGGCCATCATGCCCAGGGCGCCGCCCAGCAAGGCCGAGGCGATGGAGATCGACGCGATATTCTGCTGCGCCATGTATTCGATGGCCTTGTCGACGATCGAGCCGGCATGGCTGAGGTCTTCGGGGGCCATACCCTGGGGGTCGAGCTGCATGGGGCCGGTTCCTGGTCCTGTCGCGCCGTGAGGCACGGGTGCTGGGTCGGCGCCCGCAGAAGGCCGCACGCCCGGAAAGAGGGATTTGAGGCCGGCCCGCGCACGGGCCGGTCGTTCGCACATAATGGGCATGCGCCCGTCAGAAAAGGGCAGAGGCGCGAATCCATCCGCGCCCCTGCCCCGCTTTCGGATGCCCCACTTTTATATGCCGGGCGCCGGCGTCTGCTCCTGCTCGCGGGCCGGGCGTGCGCCACGGGCCAGCGCCCGCTCAGCCTCGGCGGCGGCAGCGGCCGATTCGGCGGCGGCGACGGCCTGCGCCTGGCGCTCCCACATCTCGGCATAGAGCCCGTGCCGCTCCATCAGCGCCCGGTGCGAGCCGCGCTCAGCGATGCGGCCTTCCTGGAGCACGATGATCTCATCGGCCTCGACCACGGTGGAAAGGCGGTGCGCGATGACCAGCGTGGTGTGCCCGGCCGAGACGGTCCGCAGCGCGGACTGGATTTCCTGCTCGGTGCGGGTGTCCAGCGCGCTGGTCGCCTCGTCGAGGATGAGAATCCGCGGGTCCTTCAGGATGGTCCGTGCGATGGCCACGCGCTGCTTCTCGCCGCCCGAGAGCTTCAGGCCGCGCTCGCCGACCAGGGTGCGGTAGCCGTCCGGCATGCGCATGACGAAGTCATGCACCTGGGCGAATCGCGCCGCCTGCTCCACCGCCACGTCATCCGCATCGGGGCGGCCATAGGCGATGTTGTAGCGGATGGTGTCGTTGAAGAGCACCGTATCCTGCGGCACCACGCCGATGGCCTTGCGCAGGCTATCCTGCGTCACGGCGCGGATATCCTGGCCGTCGACGAGAATGCGGCCCGAGGTCGCGTCATAGAAGCGGAAGAGCAGGCGCGAGATGGTCGATTTGCCGGCGCCCGTGGGGCCGACGATCGCCAGCGTCTTGCCCGCCGGAATGGTGAAGGAGACGCCCTTGAGGATCTCGCGATCCGGCCGGTAGCCGAAATGCACGTCCTCGAAGCGCACCTCGCCCGCCGTGGCGGCGAGCGCCTTGGCATCCTTGCTGTCCGAGACTTCGCGCTCCTCGCCGAGCAGGGTGAACATGGCCTCCATATCGGTCATGCCCTGCTTCAATTCGCGATAGACGAAGCCCAGAAAGTTCAGCGGCAGGTAGAGCTGGATGAGATAGGTGTTCACCAGCACGAAATCGCCGACCGTCAGATGGCCCGCGACGACGCCCTGCCCGGCCATGACCATGACGGCCGTGAGCCCGACCGCGATGATCGCCGCCTGCCCCGCATTGAGCGCGTTCAGCGTCCGCTCGGAACGGGTATAGGCCGCCTCGTAGCGCGAGAGCGAGCTGTCGTAGCGGCGCCGTTCATGGGCTTCATTGTTGAAATACTTGACGGTTTCGTAGTTCAGCAGGCTGTCGATGGCCTTGGTATTGGCCTCCTGGTCCGTCTCGTTCATGGCGCGGCGGAAGCGCAGGCGCCAATCGGTGAAGATCAGCGTGAAGGCGATATAGACGCCGATGGTCGCCAGCGTGACGGCCGCGAAGCTGAAGCTGAAGAGCTTCCAGAGAATGCCTGCGACCAGCAGGATCTCGAGCAGCGTCGGCACGATCGAGAAGAGCAGGAAGTCGAGCACGAAATTGATGCCGCGCGTGCCGCGTTCGATGACGCGGGAGAGCCCGCCCGTCTGCCGGTCGAGGTGGTAGCGCAGCGAGAGCGCGTGCAGATGGGCGAAGACCTGCAACGCGATGGTCCGCGCGGCCCGGGCCTGGACCTTGGTGAAGACCGCGTCGCGCAGTTCCTGAAAGCCGCTCGAGAGCATGCGCAGCAGGCCATAGGCGATGACCATCGCGATAGGCACGGCGACCAGGGCCGCCGCGCCGTCCTTTGGCGCCAGGGCATCGACGGCGCGGGCATAGGCGATCGGCACCAAGACATTGGCGGCCTTGGCCAGCAGCATCAGCACGAGCGAGATGACGACCCGCCGCCGCATATCGGGCTGACCGGGCGGCCAAAGATAGGGCAATAGCGACAGAAGCGCGCGGCCCTCGCCGCGCGGCTTGGAAGTGCCAGGGATCATGTAACCGGATATCCGCTCAGAGTTACGCGGAAGATGGGGCTTGGCCGCCTTCGCTGAAAGCCGCTTGTCCATGCGCATCGGGCATGGCCGATGGCCTGGGCTTCTTCTCGACCCTGCCGAGCGAGACCTTGCGCAGCTTCATCGCCCAGAGCTGGGAGCGTTCGGTGCCTTGGGCGTCGAAATCCGAATAGAAACGGGGGCAGTGCAGCAGGAAGCGCGCCTGCCCGCCCCGGATGGTCAAGGGCAGCGAGATCGGCTGGGCGGGCGTCTCCTGCCGCGAGGCGAGGCGCCAGCCGGCGCCTTCCTCGGTGAAGACGGAAAGCGGGACGTTTCCCGACTGGAGGGGCGGCGTCTCCACCTCGAAATGGAGCGTGACCGTCTGCCCTTCCTCGGCCTCAGGGAGGCTGAGACGGGCACGGGCCAGGGGGCCAAGTGTGGCGATACGGCCGCCATAGCGCGCGCTGGCGCTTTCGAGGTGCAGTCCCGCGCCGGCATTCAGCGGCATGACGGCCTCGGGCCAAGGCGGCCCCTGCTCTTTCGCGGCCACAATGGGGTCATCGCCCAGATGCCGGGCGAAAAGCGTGAGCCGGGTCAGGGCGGGCGAGCGCGTGCCCACGGCGGCCTTGGCATCGTCCAGGCAGATCCCCGCCTCGGCCATTTCGCCGCGATAGAGATGCCCCCGCGCCCGGAGCATCTGGAGCGAGTGGCAGTGATCGAAGGCCGGATAGGCGCCCGCCGCCGCCGCCATCGCCTCGAAAGGTTCGCGGGCGCAGAGGCGGCCGGCGAAGTCATGCAGCCGGCCCTGCTGGATGAGATAGGAGCCGATATTATGCTCGGCGCCGGGGCAGACATACAGGCCGGGCCAGCCGCCCTGCATCATCAGCCGCATATTGGCGATATCGGTGGCGCTCTCGTCGCCATACAGGATCAGGTAGCGCGCGGGATTGCCGACGATCCGCAGATCGGTGCCGGCCGTCGCCTGGTTCTCCAGCAGCCATTGGCGGTTATGCACCATGAAGGCGCCATGGCGCTCGAGATCGAGCGAGGGCGGCGGCGACATGGCGACCACCCGGGCATTGCGCAACTCCTGGGCGAACCAGAGCGCGCCATAGGCCCCCATGCTGACGCCCAGCAGCGTCAGGGCGCGGAACTCCCGCCCGCGATAGATCTGCCTGATCCGCCGCAGCAGCGCGTCGCGGCCATTTGGGTTCTGGTACCAGCTCCGCTTCAGGTCACGGAGGAAGATGCGCCCGACCTGGGGCTGGCGCAGCATGGAGCGGCGGAAGTCGTGGGTGGGCACCGGCGCCTTCGGATCGCCCACGCCGGAGAAGATCACGACGAGATGCTCGCTCTCCTCGCCAGGGAGGAAATAACCGTCATAATCGCCGAAGACGAATTCCTCCCTCTCATCCGCCACCGGCTCGGCCATGATCCATCCTCGTCACTTCGGCTTAGGGCAGCCGGGGCCTATGCTAGCCGGGCGAGCCGATGCGGCCTGCCTGACTTCCGTTTGAGGATACATGAACGCCTTCCAGCGCCATATCGAGCTCTGCAACAATCTCGCCTCCCCGGCGGGGCTGCTGCCCTTCTCCATAGCGGGCCAGCAGGTGGGCTGGCTTTCGCCCGATGTGGCGCGTTTCCTCGCCTTCCGGCCGCAGGATTTCCATTTCGACGCGGAGGGCGTGTCGCTCGCGAGCCGGCTGCGCACCCGCGCGGCGCGGGAGGCGGCGCTAGCCAAGGCGGCCATAGCCCTGGCCAAGGCAGGCTTCATGCGTTTGCGCAACGAGCCCTTCGACGTGCGGCGGGACGAGGAAGGCCCGGTTCTGGCGACGCTCGATCGCGGCGCCCTGCCGCTGTTCGGCATCCGTGCCCAGGGGGTGCATCTGAACGGGCTGGTGCGGCGGCCCGAGGGGCTCTTCCTCTGGATGGGCTGGCGCGCGAGGAGCAAGGCCGTGGCGCCGGGCAAGCTCGACAATATCGTGGCGGGCGGCGTGCCGGCGGGGCTGAGCCCGGCCCAGACGCTTCTGAAGGAAGCCGGCGAGGAAGCGAGCCTGCCGCCGGAACTGGCCGCCCAGGCGAAGCCCGTGGGCCGCGTCTCCTACATCATGGCCGGCGAAGGCGGCATGCGGCGGGACGTGCTGCATTGCTACGACATCGAGTTGCCGGAAAGCTTCGAGCCGCGGCCGAATGACGATGAGGTGGAGCGCTTCGAGCTGATGCCGGTCGAGGCGGTGCTCGCCCTGGTGCGCGAGACCGACCAGGTGAAGTTCAACGTCAACCTGGTGCTGACGGACCTCTTCCTCCGCCTCGGCATGATCGAGGATGCGGATGGTACCCTGCGGGCGGGGCTGGATCAGGTGGGTTGAGGGAGGGCGGCGCCCTCCCCCGATCGTGCCTCAAGCCTTGGCGGAAGTGACACCCATGGCGAGCGTGTATTCATCGGCGCGCGCATCGTAGGAAATGCCCGGGCGCAGGGCCCAGACGTTCTTCTGCATGTGCAGCGGGACGAGGCCGATATCGTCCATGCCCATCTTCATGGCTTCCTTGAAGATGTCCTCGCGGGCCTTGTCGTCGGCGGTGGTCAGCGCCTTCTCGATCAGCGCGTCGAGGGCCTTGTTGGAATAGCCCGTCTGGTTCGAGGTGCCGAAGCCACGCGCGAGATCGCGCGTGGCGAGATTGGCACGCAGCGCCGAGGAGGGCTCGCCCGAGGTGGCCCAGCCGAGCAGCAGGGCGGACATATCGTTCTTCGCGCTGCGCTGGGCGAGCACGGAGAAGGGCATGCCCTCCACCTTGGTCTTCACGCCGATGCGCTGCCACATCTGGCCGACGGCCTGGATGATCTGCTCATCGTTGATGTAGCGGTTGTTTGGGCCAATGAGCGTGATGCCGAAGCCATGGGGATAGCCCGCCTCGGCCAGCAGCTTCTTGGCCTTCTCCGGGTCGAAGGGCATCGGCTTCAGGTCGGGCACATAACCATTGGCGCCAGGGGGCATCATCTGGCCTGAGGCCAAGGCGGCGCCGGACATGATGCGCGAAACAATAGCGTCGCGGTTGATGGCCATCGACAGCGCCTGGCGGACCTTGAGGTCACGCAGCGGATTCTTGTCGAGCTTCTCGCCGTTCGGGCCGGTGATATAGGGCGAGACGTCGTGCTCGAAGTCGAGGCGCAGGTAGATGACGCGCAGGCTCGGGATCTCGGCCAGCTTGATGCTGGGCTCCTTGCGCAGCGCCTCGATATCGCCCGTCGGCACGGCGTCGATCATCTGGACGTCGCCAGCACGGAGCGCGGCGAGGCGGACGGCATTATTGGCGATGAAGCGGTAGTTCACCCGCTGCCATTCCGGCTTGTCGCCCCAGTAATCCTCGTTGCGGACCAGTTCGACGCGGTCGTCGGGCTTGTAGGATTCAAGGCGATAGGGGCCGGTGCCGACCGTCGCGACGCCGCGGTTGAAGTCACCCGTATTGGCTGTGGCCGAAATCGAACGGGAGATGATGAAGACGTTGGTCAGATCCGTCGGCAGGAGCGGATAGATCCCGTTCGTCTTGAAGCGGATCGTGTAAGGGTCCACCACCTCAGAGGCCGTGATGGCCTTGGTATAAATGGCGAAAGAGCCCGGGCTGTTGATGACGTTGGGGATCCGCTCGATCGTGTAGACCACGTCGTCGGCGGTGAAATCCTTGCCGTTGCTGAACTTGACGCCCTGGCGGAGTTTGAACTCCCAGGTGCTGTCGTCGATCATCTTCCAGGATTCGGCCAGGGCGGGCACGAGTTGCGCCTTGGCGTCCCTGCTGACCAGCGTATCGAAGAGGTGCTGCGCCACCATGTTGTTGGGCGACAGCGTATGATAGTGCGGGTCGAGCGATGTGGGCGGCGCCGCGACCGCAAGGTTGAGAACCTTGCCCGTGGCGGGCTGCGCCTTGGCCGTGCCGGGCAGCGAGCCCATGAACGGCAGGGTGGCGGCCATAAGGCCCAGCCGGAAGAAACCCGCCCGGGTCACGCCTTCCCCAGCCGCCGCGAGCGGCCGGTTGTCGGACTTGTCGCGCATAAATCGTCTCCGCACGTATATGGAATAGAAGCTGGCTTCCCTGACCCCGATTTTTTGTCCGGGGTTATGCTTCCATAGCCGCACGGCGTGACGGCCCGCGTCAATCCAAGACGCGGGCCGCCCGTTGCGCAGAGAACAACTTTTTTGACCGCCTTACTGCGGCTGCTTAGTCCCGAAGCGCATCAGGGCGCCACGAAGCGGATCACTGCCCGGATTATGGGCAGCCATATCCACCACGATCTGGCGGGCGCTGAGGCTCTGGCCGTAATAGGCCTGATTCGAATTGCTGCGGCTGCCGATGATCGAGCCCGAGAGTGAGATACCGGCGAAGAGGCCGCGCGTGCGGGCATAGGTCACGATATCGGCGCCCACGGCGGCGGTGGTCGCGCCCTGCACGCCGGCACCCAGCGTCGCCACGGCGATGGAGGCATCGGCGCCGATGGTGAACTGGCTGTCGAGAACGGCCTTCAGCCCCTTGTCGTTCATGATCATGACCATGACCTGGGCATCCTGCACGCCGATCTGGAAGCCGATGCTGCCCGAGCCCATGCCGTAGAAGGCGGGCGAGGACCAGGAACCGGCGCCGTCGCGCGCGGCAAGCACGCAGGAGCCGCCCTCGCCGCCGAGGATTAAGCCGGCGCGGAAGACGCGCGGGCAGATCAGCACGGCGCGGGCCCGCTGCAGCAGGGACTGCGCGTCACGCGTAATGGATTGATCCCCCGTCCCCATCATTTCATTGACGGTCAGGGTGGAGCGATCGACCAGCGACTGTTCTTCGGCTGCCTGGGCGAAAGCGCCGGATGGCATGAGCGGCGCGGCAAAGCCGAGCATTAGGCACGTCGCGATAATCGCACGGCGCATGAGGAGTCCCTCCTAACCCGTTGCGGATGCCCAGCTTCTAGCCGAAATACTCAACCCCGGCCAGGGCGGTGCCTCCCAAGTGGCAGGTTCAACGTCATGCGAGGCGGAAAGATGACGAAAAACCGTCACCCTGGGTAAATTTCCGCCCTTTTTCGGCGGTATTGCCGCCAGGAGCCCATGCCAGACGCCATCAGGCGCCGAGATAGGGCTCCTCGTTGATCGAGCCGATGCGCCAATTGGCGCCGTGCCGCTCGATTCGCGTCAATGAAAGGTTCTTGACCGAGAGCTGGAGCGCCTGGTGGGCATCGAGCCCCATCGCATAGGCGAGGATGGCGCGGATGGTGCCGCCATGGGCAACGATCACCACGTCCTCGCCCTCGAAGGCCTCGCTCATGCGCTCCATAATCGGCGCGACGCGGCCGATGACGTCGGTGAGGCTCTCGCCGCCGGGCGGCCGCTCGAAGGCGCCATGCGGCCAGAAGGGATGCGGCGGGTCCCGCATCAGGGTGGTGACCTTCTCGTGGCTCAGCCCCTGCCATTCGCCCAGATGCTGCTCGACGAGGCCGGGCTCGATGGTCAGTTCCTGCGCCGGATAGCCGGCGGCGAAAATGGCCTGGGCCGTCGCCTGCGTGCGCATCAGCGAGGTGGCGAACCATCGCGCGGGCTGCGGCAGGCGGTTAGCGAGCCAGCGATAGGAGGCCGCGTCGGCGGCGAGCGCCACCTGACACAGGGCGACGTCCATATCGCCATAGAGCATGGCGCGGGCCGAAGGTTCGACGAGCGCGTGGCGGATCAGGGAGAAACGGGTCGGCATCACGCCGCCGGTTTAGGCCCGGCGGCGCGGCTCGGCAATCGGGCCCAAGCCCGGGCGGCCTTCAGCCCTGGAGCGACTTCAGTTCGGTCTCGACGAAGCTGAAGGGCGTGGTGCCGTTATTGACCACGTTGTGTTCCGCACCGAAGGGCCGCTGGTAGGAGACGCCGGCCGTGATCGTGGCCTCGCGCGTCGCGCCGCCCGGCTCCTCGATCAGCATCTTCCCGTCATGAATGGGGACGACGACGTAATACATGCCGTGGCGATGCCAACCCGTCTCGGCGCCGGGCTCGAAATCCCAGCGGATCACCCGGACATGCTCGTCCTCGACCTGCAGGGTCGCGACGGCGGGGGGGCGGCAGCGGAGCGGTTCGTTCATTGTGCGTGAAGCCTCGGTAGATTTGCGTGCCGGCCCCGATGGGCGCGGCGCCAATATGCGGCGCCACTATCATGCAGGCTCTTTGCGGGGCGCGCGAGGCCTGGCGCTGCGCGGCGGCAGGCGGCCGGGCCAGGTGACGATATGGTCCTCCAGCGCGCCGGCCTTGCGCTCCGACACCGCCTTGTCCTGCACCGAGGCGCCGGCGAGATGCACCGTCTCCGGATCACCCGACACGAGCGGGTGCCACCAGTAGAGGTCCTTCCCCTCGGCCACGAGGCGATAGGCGCAGGAGGGCGGCAGCCAGTCGATCTTCTCGAGCTTCCGGGCCGTGAGCTTCACGCAGTCGGGCACCGTCGCCTTGCGGTTCTCGTAATCGCTGCAGCGGCAGCTATGGGTATCGAGCAGGCGGCAGGCCACGTCGGTCCAATGCAGGCGGCCGGGCTCGCCATTCGGCCCATCCTCCTCGCGGAGCTTGTTAAGGCAGCAGCGGCCGCAGCCGTCGCAGAGGCTTTCCCACTCCGCGCGGGTCATGCCGGCGAGGGTTTTGCGCTTCCAGAAAGGGAGGGTCTCGGTCACGGCCGCAACCTATTCCCGCGAGGTGCGGCCGCTCAATAGCCGCGTGAGAGATCGACCACATTAAGCAGCGGCTCACCCGCCCGATACCGCCGGACATTCTCGGCAAAGGCATTCACCGAGGTTTCGAGCGAGGCCGTGGAAGAGGCATGCGGCGTCACGAAAAGGCCGGGCGTGGTCCAGAAGGGGTGGTCCTGCGGCAGCGGCTCCTTGGTGAAGACATCGAGCGTCGCGCCACGAAGCTGGCCGCTGGCCAGGGCCGCCAGCAGGTCTTCCTCCACCAGATGGGCGCCGCGACCGGCGCTGATCACCACGCCGCCCTTGGGCATCTTGGCGAAGAGCCCGGCATTGAGGATGCCGCGCGTTTCGTCGGTGAGCGGGAGGAGGTTCACCACGATCTCGGAACGCGCCAGGAAGGCATCGAGCCCATCGGCGCCGGAGAAGCAGGTGACGCCCTCGATGCTCTTGGCCGAGCGAGACCAGCCGGCGGCGTCATAGCCGATGCGGGAGAGGAGCTGCGCCGCGGCGGCGCCCATCTGCCCGAGGCCCATCACGCCCACCTTCACCTCGCGGGCGGAGCGCATGGTCTTATAGGCCCAGCGGCTCTCCTTCTGGGCGGCCAGGAAATGCGGCAGGTCTCGGTGATGGAACATCACCCAGGTCGCGGCATATTCGGCCATGCGATTGCCGAAATCCTCGTCGACCACGCGGACCAGCGGGATATGGCGCGGGAATTCCGGGTCCAGCACCAGGGTATCGACGCCCGCGCCGGTCGATGAGATCAGCTTCAGGTTCTTGAAGGGCGTGAGGAAGCCCGGCGGCGAGCGGAAGATGCAGGCGATCTCGATATCCTCGGGATTGCCCACATCCGGCCATTCGCGAATGTCCTCGCCAGGCAGTGCCTCGCGGATGGCCTGGATGTAGCGATCACCGAAGGCGGTATGCAGGCGGCAGAGAATGGCCATGGCGCAGGGTCCGGTCGCGTTGGGTCAGCGGTGCTTTCCCAAAGCTCTAGGCCCGGCGCCCTGCCCTCTCAACCCGCTTCAGGCATTCCCGGTGAGATAATCCATCGCTGATTGCGCACCGCCTGGGCTGAATGGCACGCCCGCGAGCTTCAAGCCCATTTCGACGCCACTCAGCGTGCCCATCAGCGAGAGATCGGCGTAATCGCCGAGATGGCCGATGCGGAAGACCTTGTCGTTGAGCTGGCCGAGCCCGTTGCCGAGCGACATGTTGAACTTCTCGGCGATCACCGCGCGAAGCTTATTGGCCGAATGGCCCTCGGGCACCCGCACGGCCGTCAGCGCCGAGGAGAAATGCCGCGGATCGGCGCATTGTACCTCGAGCCCCCAGGCGCGGACGGCGCGGCGCGTGGCCTCGGCGTGGCGGTCATGCCGGGCGAAGACGTTCTCCAGCCCCTCCTCGAAGAGCATGTCGAGCGCGGTATCCAGCGCGTAGAGCAGGTTCGTCGCGGGGGTATAGGGGAAGAAGCCGGTGGCGTTGGAGGCCAGCATCGGCTTCCAGTCCCAGTAGCTGCGGGGGCATTTCGCCGTCTCGCTGGCCTTGAGCGCCTTCTCGCTGATGGCGTTGAAGGAGAGGCCCGGCGGCAGCATCAGCCCCTTCTGGCTGCCCGCGATGGTGACGTCGACACCCCATTCCTCATGCCGGAAGTCGATGGAACCGAGGGAGGAGATGGTATCGACCAGCAGCAGCGCCGGGTGACCGAGCTTGTCGAGGGCCGCGCGGACTTCGGGGATGATGGAGGTGCAGCCCGTCGAGGTCTCGTTATGCACGACGCAGACGGCCTTGATGGCATGGCCCGTATCGGCCTTCAGCCGCGCTTCGATCGCCGGCACATCCGCCGCGCGGCGCCAGTCCGTCTTGATGATCTCGGGCTTGAGGCCGATGCGCTCGGCCAATTCGCGCCAGAGGAAGGCGAATTGCCCCGTCTCGCACATCAGCACCTGGTCGCCGGGCGAGAGCGTATTCACAAGCGCCGCTTCCCAGGCGCCGGTACCGGAGGCGGGGTAGATGATGACCGGGCCGCTGGTCTTGAAGACCTTCTTCGTCTTCTCCAGCACCCGGGCGCCCAGCAGGCCGAAATCGGCGCTGCGATGGTCCATCGTCGGGTTGTCCATGGCGCGCAGCACGCGGTCCGGCACATTGGTCGGGCCCGGAATCTGCAGGAAATGCCGGCCGGGATGATGCTTGGACTGGAAATAGACCACGACGATTCCTCCTTGAATGGCGCTGTTCTGACCCGAACCCATCTCTGGCGCCAATGAGTTCGGCTTCTGGCATTGATGAGCATAATAGATCGGACAGGCGGCCCAAGCCCCGCTAGGAATGGGGGCAAGGAGCCGTCCGTCCAATGAATGCCATCACAAAGAGCCCGGTCCTGCCGGGAGACAGCCGCATCGCCGCCCGGCTGAAGCGCGAAACCCAGGGCGAGGTGCTGTTCGGCCCCGCCGAGCGCGGGCGCTACGCGACCGATGCGAGCATCTACCAGATCATGCCCGTGGGCGTGCTGGTGCCGCGGAGCATTGCGGATGTGGAGGCGGCGCTGGCGATCGCGCGGGAGGAAGGCATCTCCGTCCTGGCCCGTGGCGGCGGGACGAGCCAATGCGGGCAGACGGTCAATTCATCCCTCGTCATCGACTGCTCGAAATACCTGCGCCAGGTGATCGACATCCAGGGCGACACGGCCATCGTCCAGCCCGGGATCACGCTCGGCGCGCTGAACGATGCGCTGAAAGCCTCGAAGAAATTCTTCCCCGTCGATCCCTCCACCTGGCAGCGGTGCACCATCGGCGGCATGGCGGCGAATAATTCCTGCGGCAGCAAATCCATCCGCTACGGGCTCATGGCGGATAACGTGCTCTCCATCGACGCGCTGCTGGCCGATGGCTCGCGCTTCGGCTTCGGGGAATTGCCCGACAATCTCGGCGGCGACGTGCCGGCGGCGACGGCCGAACTCATCCAGCGCCTCCGCACCCTGGGCGCCGCCGAGGCCGATGAGATCGAGCGGATGTTTCCCAAGGTGCTGCGGCGCGTGGGCGGCTATAATCTCGACGCGCTGACGCCGCAGGCGCGGGCCGCCGGGCGCGGCAATCTCGCGCGGCTGCTGGTAGGCAGCGAAGGCACCCTCGCCTTCTCCGCCGCCCTCACCTTGAAACTCTGGCCGATCAAGCCGCGCAAGGTGCTGGGCATCTGCCAGTTCCCGACCTTCCGCAAGGCGATGGAAGCGGCCCAGCATCTGGTCACGCTGAACCCCGAGGCGGTGGAGCTGGTCGATCGCACCATGATCGATCTCGGGCGCTCCATTCCCATCTTCCGCCGCACCATCGACGAGATGGTCATCGGCGAGCCGGACTCGCTGCTGATCGTGGAATTCCACGGCCATGACGAGGAGCCGTTGCTGCGGGACCTCGCGCGGCTGGAGGAGATGATGGGCGATCTGGGCCATGCGGGCCAGGTCGTGCGCGCTGTGGACCCGGGCTTCCAGGCCGCCATCGCCGAGGTGCGCGAGGCCGGGCTCAACATCATGATGAGCATGAAGAGTGAGGGAAAGCCCGTCTCCTTCATCGAGGACACGGCCGTCGCCCTCGAGGATCTCGCCGATTATACCGAGAAACTCAACGAGGTCTTCGAGCGCCACGGCACCAAGGGCACCTGGTATGCCCATGCTTCCGTCGGCTGCCTGCATGTGCGGCCGGTGCTGAACATGAAGGATGGCGAGGATGTCCGCCGCATGCGGCAGATCGCGGAGGAATGCTTCGATCTCGTCCGCGCCTATAAGGGCAGCCATTCGGGCGAGCATGGCGACGGGATCGTGCGCTCCGAATTCAACGAGCCGATGTTCGGCTCCCGCCTCGCCCGCGCCTTCGAGGCGGTGAAGGATGCTTTCGACCCGGCGGCGACGCTCAACCCCGGCCGCGTGGTGCGCGCGCCGAAAATGGATGATCGCAGCCTCTTCCGCTATCCGCCCGGCTATGGGCCGGACCCCGCGGTGCGGCCGGTGCTCGACTGGTCCGACCATCCCGGCGCGCTGCTGGGCTCGGTCGAGATGTGCAACAACAACGGCACCTGCCGGAAGTTCGACGCGAATGTCATGTGCCCCAGCTATCGCGTCACGCGCGACGAGCAGCACCTGACGCGCGGGCGGGCCAATACGCTGCGGCTCGCGCTCTCGGGCCAGCTCGGGCCGGATGCGCTGGGCGGCGACGAGGTGGCCGAGGCCATGGCGCTCTGCGTCTCCTGCAAGGGCTGCAAGCGCGAATGCCCGACCGGCGTGGACATGGCGAAGATGAAGATCGAGCATCTCGCCGCGCGAGCCTCAAGCAAGGGGCTGGCGCTACGGGAGAAGATCGTCGCCTCCCTGCCGCTCTGGGCGCGCTTCGCTTCCATGCTGCCCTTCATTCCCAATGCGCGGAACTGGGTGCCTGGCCTGCCCTGGCTCGGCGAGCGGCTGCTGGGCTTCTCGGCCGAGCGCAGCCTGCCCGCCTTCCGCGCCAATGCCTTCCATGACTGGGAGGCCCCGGCACCGAATGGGGCGGAGAACGAGGTCATCCTCTTCCCCGATCTCTTCAACCGCTATTTCGAGCCGGAGAATATCCGCGCCGCCATCCGCGTGCTGAGCGCCGCCGGCTATCGCGTGGCCGTCGCCCGGCCGCCCAAGGGCATGCGCCCGCTGGATGCCGGCCGCACCTGGCTCTCGGCCGGGCTTGTCGATCAGGCAAGGGCCGAGGCGCGGCGGGTGATCGCGGCCCTGGCGCCCTTCAAGAGCCCCGTTCTGGGGATCGAGCCCTCCTGCCTGCTGACGCTGCGCGACGAGTTCCTCTCGCTGCTGCCGGGCGAGGAAAGCAAAGCCCTCTCGGCCCGCGCCTTCCTGGCCAGCGAGTTCCTGGCGCGGGAGAAGCCCGCCCTGGCACTGAAGGAGATCGCCCCGGCCGCGCATATCCACGGCCATTGCCATCAGAAGGCCTTCGGCGCCTTCCCCGCCGCCGTGACCCTGCTCAAGCAGGTGCCGGGGCTGGCGGTGAAGCCCATCCCCTCCTCCTGCTGCGGCATGGCCGGCGCCTTCGGCTATGATGCGGAGAAGGTCGCGGTGAGCAAGGCGATGGGCGAACTGTCTCTGGCGCCGGCGGTGCGGGCCGTGCCAGAGGGGGAGCTGGTGATCGCCGACGGCACCTCCTGCCGCCACCAGATCGCCGATCTCACCGGCCGGAAGGCCATCCATTCCCTCCGCGCCCTGGAGATGGCCCTCGCATGACCATGCCCGCCGACGCCCAAGCCGTTCTCGATTTCTGGTTCAGCGAAGGGCTCGGCACGGCCCGTAAGGCCTGGTTCATCAAGGACGAGGCCTTCGATGGCGAGATCCGCGTCCGTTTCGGTGCCCTGGTCGCCCCCGCCCGGGAAGGCGCGCTGGATGGCTGGGCCGAGACGGCCGAGGGCGCATTGGCGCTGCTGATCGTGCTGGACCAGTTCCCGCGCAATCTCTTCCGCGGCAGCCCCGAGGCCTTCGCCAGCGACGCGCATGCCCGCGCCATTGCGCGCGATGCGGTACTGGCCCGCCGGCTGGACCTGCGCCTGCCCCATGCCGCGCGGGTCTTCCTCTACCTGCCCTTCGAACATTCGGAGGAGATGGCCGATCAGGGCCTCTCCGTCGCGCTTTTCGAGGGCATGCGGGATGACCCGGCCCTGGCCGCGCCGGGCGGCTCCATCGACTATGCCTGGCGCCACTGGTCGGTCATCGCGCGTTTCGGCCGCTTCCCTCATCGCAATGCAGCGCTGGGGCGGGAGAACAGCGCCGCCGAAGCGCATTATCTGAGCCAACCAGGCGCGGGCTTCTGATCCGTTTGAAATGACCTTTCGATTCGACCTGTAAGCGGTTGCCGCAGCCTATGCGGCGACGGGAAAAACCGTGGTTTTGATGCAACGCAATACGGCGCAAGCCAGATAAAACCTAGCCCGATGTTGCGTTGCACAAATTTTTATGCAGCATGAACGATCAGGGAAAAACCGCTCACTCACGGCCTCGTTAGGAGGCAATTTCATGTTTCGTCGCCAGTTCCTGCGGGGCTCCGCTGCCGGTATCGTCGCCGGCGCCCTCGCCGCCCCCGCCATCGTCACCCCGCGCTTCGCGCGCGCCGAAGGCGCCGAGCGCGAGCCGGTCGATGTCGAGCTGATCCTCGCCGTCGATGTGAGCCGGTCGGTCGATCCCGATGAGCAGGAGCTGCAGATGCGCGGCTATGCCGCCGCCTTCCGGGACCCGAAGCTGGCCGAAGGCATCGCGCGCGGCTCCATCGGCTCCATCGCCTGCATGATGTTCACCTGGTCGGACTGGCATATCCAGGAGATCATGGTGCCCTGGACCCGTATCGACGGCGCCGCCACGGCCGAGAGCTTCGCCAAGGCCGTCGACGCCGCCCCGCGCCGCACATGGCTCTATACCTCCATTTCGGGTGCCATCGACTTCTCGATGAAGCAGTTCGAGACGAGCGGCTATGAGGGCATGCGCCGCGTGATCGACATCTCCGGCGATGGCGTTAACAATTCCGGCCGCCCCCTGGCCGATGCCCGCGCCGAGGCGCTGGCCAAAGGCGTGGTGATCAACGGCCTGCCCGTGCTCGACCGCGTGCCGCCGCCGCCCCAATTCGCCGCGATGCACCCGCCGCTGGACGAATACTACCGCGACGAGGTGATCGGCGGGCCGGGCGCCTTCGTGATGGTCGCCGAGGGCTTCGAGAGCTTCGAGGAAGCCGCACGGCGCAAGATCATCCGCGAAATCGCCTCCAATGACGGCCCCTCGATGGAGCGGGCTTTCGGCTGATCAGCCGATCGCCATCAGGCTGGCATTCCCGCCGGCCGCCGCCGTGTTGATGCTGAGCGACACCTCGCTCAGCAGCATGTCGAAAGCCTGATCCAGCGGCAGCACGGGCAGGACGGGCCCCGGCAGTGCCGCGACCGCCGCCTGGATCGGCAGCAGCGCCTCCCCCTTGGCCTCGGCCAGCACGATGGCGCAGCCCGAGGCGTCAAAAGCCTGCCGGAACTCGACCGGCAGGCCCGGCGGCAAGGCAAGCGCCTCCCGCCAGATCACCCGCACCGCATTGCCCGCCGCGAGCGCCGCGCTGATCCCACGATGGAGCCCGGCTTCCGTCTCCGACACCAGCAGCACCCGGCCGCGCGGCATCAGGCGATAGCGGTTGCTCTCTCCCACCGGCCCCGGCAGGTCCAGCACCAGGCCATGCGGCGCGTTGGCGATAAGGCGGGTGGCCTCGGCCGAGGCGGCCCCCATTCCCTGCCCCGCCAGCCAGTCGCGCCAGGCCAGCGCCGCCGGCGCGGCCTCGCCGCCGCTCAGGGCGCCGCCCGGCGCATCGGCCAGCAGCCGGCGCAGATAGAGCGGCCCGCCCGCCTTGGGGCCGGTGCCCGAAAGCCCGTGCCCGCCGAAAGGCTGCACGCCCACCACGGCGCCGATCATGTTGCGGTTTACATAGAGATTGCCGGCCGGCGCCGCCTCGGTGAGCCGCTCGATGGTCTCGTCCAGGCGCGAATGCACGCCGAAGGTCAGGCCATAGCCCGTTGCCTCGATCCGCTTCAGCAGCCCCTCCATCTCGTCGCGACGGAAGCGCAGCACATGGAGCACCGGGCCGAAGACCTCGCGCTCCAGCGCGGCGGGGCTGTCGATCTCGATGATGGTGGGCGGTACGAAATGGCCCGCCTCGCTGCCTTCCGGCAGCGGCAGCGCATGAACCGCCCTGCCCTTGCCGCGCATAGCCTCGATATGGGCGAGGATGCCCTCCCGCGCGACCGGGGTGATGACCGGGCCGATATCCACCGCGAGCCGATCGGGCTTGCCCAAGGCCAGTTCCGTCATGGCGCCCTTGAGCATGGCCAGCACGCGCTCGGCCACGTCCGATTGAAGGCAGAGCAGCCGCAAGGCGGAACAGCGCTGTCCGGCGCTATCGAAGGCCGAGGCGATGACGTCGCCGACCACCTGCTCGGCAAGGGCCGAACTGTCGACGATCATCGCATTCTGCCCGCCTGTCTCGGCGATGAGCGGCACGGGGCGGCCGCCGAAGCCGGTGCGGGTGGCGAGCTGCTTCTGGATGAGGCGCGCCACCTCGGTGGAGCCGGTGAACATCACGCCCTCGACCCGATGGTCGGCGACCAACGCGGCGCCGACCTCGCCCTGGCCGGGCAGGAGTTGCAGCGCCTCGCGCGGCACGCCCGCCTCAAGCAGCAGCCGCGTCGCGAGGCTCGCGGTCAGCGGGGTTTCCTCCGCGGGCTTGGCGACCACCGTATTGCCCGCCGCCAGCGCCGCCGCGACCTGGCCGCTGAAAATGGCGATGGGGAAGTTCCAGGGGCTGATGCAGACGACGGGCCCCAGCGGCCGTGCGGCCAGGGGCAAAGCCTCGGCCTGGCTGGCGTAATAGCGGAGGAAATCCACCGCCTCTCGCACTTCGGCCACCGCGTTGGGCAGGGATTTGCCGGCCTCGCGGATGGCGAGGGCCATAAGCGCGGGCATCCGCTCCTCGAAGAGCGCTGCGGCGCGGAAGAGGATCGCGGCTCGCTGCTTCGGCGGGGTCGTGGCCCAGACGAGATCGGTCGCGGCGGAAAGCGCGGCCTCGATGGCCTCGGGCGTCGCCTCGGCGACGGTGCCGACCGCCTCGCGCGTATCGGCCGGGTTCAGCACCGGCAGCGCGGGCCCTTCCGGCACCGGCCAGGCGAGCAACGGCGCGGCGTGATGGCGCCCGGAGGCACTGGCCTGCATCGCGGCGGCGAGCGAGGCCAGTTGCGGCTCGCTGGCCAGGTCGACACCTGCCGAATTCTCCCGTTCTGCACCGAAAAGCGCCCGCGGGGCGGCCAGGGCCGGATGCGGCGCCCCGAGCGGGGTGATGGCCCGCGCCTGATCGGCGGGCGCCCGCACCAGTTCCGACACCGGCACCGCCGCATCGCCGATGCGATGCACGAAGGAGGCATTGGCGCCGTTTTCCAGCAGCCGGCGCACGAGATAGGCCAGCAGCGTCTCATGCGTGCCGACCGGTGCGTAGATGCGGCAGGGGCGCGCGAGCTTCCCGGCCGGCACCACCTCCTCATAGAGCGGCTCGCCCATGCCATGGAGGCACTGGAACTCGTAATCGCCTTCCTGGAAGCCCTCGCCCGCCAGCGCGTGGATGCTCGCCAGCGTCTGGGCGTTATGCGTGGCGAATTGAGGGAAGATCACATCACGCGCCGCCAGCAGCTTCCGCGCGCAGGCGAGATAGGAGACGTCGGTGTGGATTTTCCGCGTATAGACGGGGAAATCCGAAAGCCCGTCGATCTGCGCGCGTTTGATCTCGCTGTCCCAATAGGCGCCCTTCACCAGGCGGACCATGATGCGATGGCCCGAGCGCCTGGCGAGATCGATGATATAATCGAGCACGAAGGGGCAGCGGCGCCCATAGGCCTGCACCACGAAGCCGAGCCCGTTCCAGCCCTGGAAGGCCGGATCGAGCCGCAGCGCCTCCAGCAGATCGAGCGAGAGTTCGAGGCGATCGGCCTCCTCGGCATCGATGTTGAGCCCGATATCGTAGCGCTTTGCCAGCGCGCAGAGCCCGGCCACGCGGGGCAGCAACTCGCCCATCACGCGCGCCTTCTGGGCGCGGGAATAGCGCGGGTGCAGGGCCGAGAGCTTGATGGAAATCCCCGGCCCGGCATGGATGCCGCGCCCGGCCGAGGCCTTGCCGATGGCATGGATGGCCGTTTCGTAGTCGCGGAGATAGCGGGCGGCATCCTCGGCCGTCATCGCCGCCTCGCCCAGCATGTCATAGGAATAGCGGAAGCCCTTGGCCTCCTCCTTGCGGGCGCGGCGGAGCGCTTCCTCGATGGTCTGGCCGGTGACGAATTGCTCGCCCATCATCCGCATGGCGAGTTCGACGCCCTTGCGGATCACCGGCTCGCCACTCCGGGCGATGAGCCGCGTCAGGGCGCCGGAGAGGCCCGTCTCATTGGCGCTGCCCGTGAGCTTGCCGGTGACGACCAGCCCCCAGGTCGCCGCATTGACGAAAATGGAGCGGGACTGGCCGAGATGCGCCCGCCAGTCGCCATCGGAAATCTTGTCGCGGATCAGCGCGTCGCGCGTGGCGGCATCGGGGATGCGCAGCAGCGCCTCGGCGAGGCACATCAGCGCCACACCCTCCTGCGAGGAGAGCGCGAATTCCCGCACCAGCTCCTCCACCCCGCCCCGCGCGGGCTTGGCCCTGAGCGCCTCGACCAGGCGGCGCGCCGTGCCTTCGGCCTTGGCGGCGAGGTCGGGCGGCAGGGTCGCGGCGTCGATCAGCTCGGCGATGCAGTCGGGCTCGGGGCGGCGGCAGGCATCGGCGATGCGCCGGCGCAGCGGCGAGAGCGGCGCGATCTCGGCGGCAAGCGGGGCGAAGGGGGCTGGCTGGCTCATGCCATGGTCCTCGGGTATCGGCGGACCGGAGGATAATGAGCGCCGGCGCGGATCGGCATCGGGAGTTTTGGGCGCTTCACCGCATTTTTCGCGGTCCTAGAAGCACCGCCCGGTGAATGCTGCGGCGAGTGCCAGGCTCACCGGCGAGCACGATGCCAAGCGCCGCCCGGCCGTTCTTTCAACGCCCCATCGGATCGCAGGCTGCGATGCGCCGCCCGCTAAGGAATATCCCGCTCCAGCCGCGCGAAAGTCACCTCGTGCTTGTTATGCGAGGCGTGAAAGAGCCGCGCGCCGGGAATGGCGGCGAATTCGGCCATCACGTCATGGTCCGTCGCGCCCTGGAACTTGATGGTGCAGAGGTAGTTCCGCGCCTTGCCCGCTTCCATCCAGCGCTTCACCAGGCCAAGCAGCCGGGCCGGGTAGCAGATGATGTCGGAGAGCAGCCAATCGACCATCTGCTCCTTCGCCGGCTCCAGCCCGAAGGCGCTTTCCTGCCGCACCGAGACGCCCGGCATGGCGACCACGCCCGGATCGAGCGGCGCCTTGTCGATGGCCAAGCATTGCGCCCCGAGCTTGGCGATCACCCAGGTCCAGCCGCCGGGGCAGGCGCCGAGATCCATGCAGACCTGCCCCGGCTCGGGATGGACGCCGAGGCGGGTGAAACCTTCCCAGAGTTTGAGATAGGCGCGGCTCGGCGGGCCTTCCTTATCCTCGACGAAGGCCACCTGGCCGTTCACGAAGGGCGAGGTCTTGGTGGCCGAGGCCAGCATCAGCCCGGGTTCGATCAGCGTCCAGGCGCCGAGATGGCTCGTGGGTGCGCGCTCGGGGAAGACGAGCGGCTTGGCCTTCACCGGCGGCAGCGCATCCTGGATCAGGGCGGCGCGGCGGTGATGCAGCACGCCGTAGAGGCTCCAGTTGCGCTGGATGGCGCGAAGCGCGGAGGCGGCCGTCTTGATGGAGCCCACCTCGATGAATTGCGGCGCCGTCCAGGTATCGAGCGACCAGGCGGCGGGGATCGGCGGCTCGGCCGTCAGCGCGAGCTGGCCATGCCAGCGGGCGATGCGGCGGCCGGCGCGGCGCAGCTCCTCCTCGAGATCGGCCTCGAAACCCGTATCGGCCAGATAGGCGGCGCCGACCTCGTTCACGCGCTCTTCCCCTTCGGACGGTAGGGCAGCGCGCAGAAGGCGAGGAAAATCCATCCCAGCATGAGCAGCATGCCCCCGATGGGCGCGACCCGGCCCAGCGAGACGCCCTGAAGCACGAGGCTCCAGATGGCGCCCGCGAACATCACCGTGCCGATGAAGAAGCAGGCGCCGGCATAATGCGGCATGGCGCCGCTGCGGCGCTCGGCCAGCAGGTGGATGCCGAAAAGCGCCAGGGCGTGCCAGCCCTGCATGGTGAGCGCGCTCTGCGCCATGCGCTGTATATGCTCGTCCTGCGGCAGGCCGTGCGAGGCATAGGCGGCGAGGCCCACGGCGAGGAAGCCCAGGATACCGGAAAGAGCAAGCCAGAGACGCGAGAGCACGCGCTTCACTCCATCGACAGGTGCAGCCGGCGATATGCCGGTTGCGGGGCCGGAATGCAAAAGGGCGGGCACCGGGCCCGCCCCTTTCAGCCTTGCCGGCCCTTCGCTCAGTTGAAGAGCGAGGAGACCGAGCTTTCCTCGGAGATGCGGCGCATCGCCTCGGCCAGCAGCGGGGCGATCGAGAGCTGCTTGATGTTGGACGAGAGGCGGACGGCCTCGGTCGCCTGGATGCTGTCGGTCACGATCATGTTCTGGATCGGGGCCGCGCCGATACGGGCCACGGCGCCGCCGGAGAAAACGCCATGGGTCACGTAGACCGAGGCGGAGCGGGCGCCGTTCTTCAGGAGGGCCTCGGCGGCGTTGCAGAGCGTGCCGCCCGAGTCGACGATGTCGTCGACCAGGATGCAGTCGCGGCCTTCCACGTCACCGATCACGTTCATCACCTCGGAGACGCCGGCGCGGGGGCGGCGCTTGTCGATGATGGCGAGGTCGGTATGCAAGCGCGTCGCGATGGCGCGGGCGCGAACCACGCCGCCGACATCCGGCGAGACGACCATCAGCGGACGGCCGGCGAAACGCTCCTGGATGTCGCGGGCGAAGAGCGGCGCGGCGAAGAGATTGTCGACCGGAATGTCGAAGAAGCCCTGGATCTGGCCGGCATGCAGGTCGGTCGTCAGCACGCGGTCGGCGCCGGCCTCGGTGATGAGGTTGGCGACGAGCTTGGCGCTGATCGGCGTGCGGCTGCCGGACTTACGGTCCTGGCGGGCATAGCCGAAATAGGGGATCACGGCCGTGACGCGCCGCGCGCTGGAGCGCCGCAGGGCGTCCAGCATGATCAGCAGCTCCATCAGGTTGTCGTTCGCCGGGTAGCTCGTCGGCTGGATCACGAAGACGTCCTCGCCGCGGACGTTCTCGTTGATCTCGACGAAGATCTCCATGTCGGCGAAGCGGCGCACCGATGCCTGGGTCAGCGGCAGGTTCAGCGCGGCGGCGACCGCCTCGGCCAGAGGGCGGTTGCTGTTGCAGGCGATGATCTTCATCCGCGGGGAAATCCTCGGCATCGGACATGACGGCGGCGCGGGGCACCGGCTCGTCGGGGCATGACGGTCGGGCGGCTTGGTAGCAACGTGACCTTTCAGTGTCCATTCCTGCCTTGCCCTCACGGGATGCGGAGCGGGCATGGCGGCTTAGCGTGAAGACGAAGGTTGCCCAGTCGCGCCCTCCGTGCAGAGCTGTCGACTGGAGCATGATACCTCATTCCACGCTCTCGAAGCTCTTTCCTTCCTGATTTGCCGCCCTGGGCGGATTTCGCCCCCGCTGGTTCCGGTCTAGCCTGCCGCGTCCCGGTTTTTGGCCGGCCGAAAATCAAGCGCAGGGAATGCCCTTCATGAGTAACGCGGAACCCGTCTGGGATTACGTCGAACAAAACAAGGATCGCCTGATCCAGCTTTCCGACGACGTCTGGGGCATGCCGGAGATCGCCTATAACGAGCATCGCTCCGTCGCCGAGCACCTCAAGGTGCTGGAGGAGAAGGGCTTCAAGATCACCAAGGACGTGGCCGGCATCCCGACCGCGGTCGCCGGCGAGGCGGGCGAAGGCGGCCCGGTCATCGCCATTCTCGGCGAATACGACGCCCTGCCCGGCCTCTCACAGAAGGCCGATTCCACCACCCAGGAGCCCGTCGAGGGCCAGGGCGGCATGGGCCATGGCTGCGGCCACAACCTGTTGGGCTCGGCCTCGCTCCTCGCTGCCATCGCGGTGAAGGAATGGCTGGAAGAGACCGGCACGCCGGGCCGCGTGCGCTATTACGGCTGCCCCGCCGAGGAAGGGGGCGCCGCCAAGGGCTTCATGGTGCGCGACGGCGCCTTCGATGACGTCGATGTCGCCATCTGCTGGCACCCGGCGGCCTTCTCTGGCGTGAACGAGGCCGTTTCGCTCGCCAATACCCGCATCGACTTCGCCTTCACCGGCCGTTCCTCGCATGCCGCCGCCGCGCCCCATCTGGGCCGCTCGGCGCTGGACGCGGTGGAGCTGATGAATGTCGGCGTGAACTACATGCGCGAGCACATGCCCTCGGATGCCCGCATCCATTACGCGCTGCTCGATGCCGGCGGCGTCGCGCCGAACGTGGTGCAGGGCTTCGCCAAGGTGCGCTACCTGATCCGCGCCCGGGACCTGGTGGAGCTGAACCAGCTCATCGCCCGCGTGCGCAAGATCGCCGATGGCGCGGCGCTGATGACCGAGACCACGGTCGAAACCAAGGTCGTCTCCGCCGTCTCGAATCTGCTGGGCAATACGCCGCTCGAAAAGGCGATGTATGACAATTTCCAGCGCCTCGGCCCGCCGCAGTTCGACGATGCCGATCGCGAGACCGCCCGCGCCTTCCAGGCGACCATGAAGGACGAGGATATCGTGGCCGCCTTCCGCCGCCACGGCCTGCCGGTGGACCGATCGAAGTCGCTCTGCGACATCATCGTGCCGCTGGAGAACCGCGGTAACGGCGGCGTCGGCTCGACCGATGTGGGCGACGTCTCCTGGAAGGTGCCGACCGTGCAGGCGCGCGGCGCGACCTATGCCATCGGCACGCCGGGCCATTCCTGGCAGCTGACGGCCCAGGGCAAGAATCCGGCGTCGCATAAGGGCCTGGTTCATGTCGCTAAGATCATGGCCGGCACGGCGGTGGATGCGCTGCAGAACCCGGCGCTGATCAAGGCCGCCAAGGAAGACTACGAGGCGCGCACCAAGGAAACGCCTTATGTCTGCCCGCTGCCGGCCGATCTCCAGCCGCCCATCAAGCAGATGAGCCAGGCCGGCAAGAACTGACCGAAGCGCCCGCCCCCTCACCGGGGCGGGCGTTTCTCTTTCAGCCTGCCCAGCTCGGCGGGCGCTTTTCGCGGAAGGCGGCGATGCCTTCGGCGGCTTCGGGCCCGGCGGCGGCCTTGGCGAAAAGCTCGGCGCCGGCGGCGGCATAGCCCTCGGGCGCTAGGGGGCCGAGCGCGGCCAGCAGGGCCTTGGTACCGGCCAGCGCCCGAGGCGCGCCCTTCATGAGATTGGCGATGCTCGCGGCCACGGCGGCCTCCATCGCGGCCGTATTGGGGAGGGTTTCGTTCACCAGCCCCAGCCGCGCGGCTTCCAACCCGTCTATGGGCGCCGCTTCCAGCGCCATCCGCCCGGCGGCCATTCGCCCTACGCGGCGCGCGACCCAGGGCAGGATCTGCGCAGGCACCAGCCCGACCCTCGGTTCGGGCATGGAGAATCGGGCAGAGGGCACGGCGAAGGCGATATCCGCCGCCCCCACGAAGCCCAGCCCACCCGCGTAGCAAGGCCCTTCCACGGCGGCGATCACCACCTGCGGCAGGGCAGAAATGGCGGCGTAGCGCGCGCCGATGGCGCGGTTGCGCTCATGCTCCCGGGCGCGCTTTCCGGTCTCCGCTACCGGCGCCCCCACCTCCGTCAGGTCGAGCCCCGCGCAGAAGGCGCCGCCCGCGCCGCTGATCACCAGCACACGCGCCGTCTCATCCCGCGCCAGTTCGGCCAGAAGGGCATCCCAGGCATGGCCCATGGCGGTGCTGATGGCATTCTTCCGATGCGGCCGGTTCATCACGGCCCGCACCACCGGCCCCTGACGGGTGACCAGCAGCGGGTTCTCGTCGCTCATCGGCGCCTCTCCCTTTCGATCATGCCCGCAGTGAAGCCCGGCATGGCGCGAGGGGGAAGCTCACCCCCAGCCGATTTCCGCCCGGCCGCGCAGCACCGCATCGGCCTCCGCGCTCCAACCCTCGCCCTCATGCAGCACGAGGCCGGGCAGGAGCCGCGCCGGGCCCTTGGCCTCGCGCCGGCCCTGGATCAGCGCGCGCCTGGCAGGCTGCCCCACACGCGGCCAAAGCGGCAGCATTGCCTGCGCCCCGCAGCCGGCCTCGGCCAGGGCGGCGCTGCCCATGGGCCAGAGCGCGGCGGGCAGCACCATGGTCAGGCTGCCGCGATGGGCGAGCGGCAGGGTCAGCGCCTTGGCCCAGGCGGCAAGGTCATTCCCGCCGAGATGCGTGGCGCCGGCCTTGATCGCCTCGGGCGGCACCGTGCCATCCGGCCACCAGGGCGGATTGGCGAAGGCATGGTCGGCACGCGGCAGAAGGGTCCGCACGGCGGCATCGGCGATATCGCCCAGGATGACCTGCACCTGCCCGGCATGGCCATTGGCCTCGGCATTGGCGCGGGCCAGCGCCGCAAGCCGCGGCTCGCGCTCAACGGCCACCACCTTGAGCCCCGGCACACGGGCGAGCAGGCAGAGAAAGACGGCCCCTGCCCCGCAACCGGCCTCGATGACCGTCTGGCCCGGCTTCGCGGGAATGCTCGCGGCCAGCAGCACGGCATCGAGCCCGGCACGCAAGCCCTGGCGCGGTTGGGAGAGCGTCACCCGGCCGTCGAGCAGCCTGTCCTCGGTTAGCGCGCCATCGGGCCAGTCGCTCACGCCTCGCCGGCCTCGCGGAGCACGGCCAGAGCTTCCTCCGCCACATCCTCATGCACGGCGAGGCGCCGTGGAAAGGCGCCAATGCCACCCTCCGTGCCGCTGATCGCGGCATCGAGCACGACCGTCTCGATCCCCGCATCGGCCAGCAGGGCGCGCAGAAAAGAAAGTCGAACCGGATCAGTCACCTGGGCGAGGACTCGCAGCATGGGAGCAAACCTTTGATTTGGCGCGGCTTGCCGCGAGAGGGGGCGGCCGGTATCCTGCGCCGGATTGTTTTAAGGTCAAATCCCGCGTGACTGTCGAGACATTGCCCGAGGCTTCCGCCTCCAATTCCAGCAAGCGGGGCGAGGATGCGCTGGCCACCCTCACCGCGCTGGTCCAGGCCGATATCGAAACCTGCAATCGGCTCATCATCGAGCGGATGCAGAGCCCCGTCGCCCTCATCCCCCAGCTCGCCGCGCATCTGATCGCGGCCGGCGGCAAGCGCCTGCGCCCCCTCCTCACCCTCGCCGCCGCGCGGCTCTGCGGCTACGAGGGCGATCGCCATATGGGCCTCGCCGCCTGCGTCGAATTCATCCACACCGCCACCCTGCTGCATGACGACGTGGTCGACGAGAGCGACCTGCGCCGCGGCCAGGCCAGCGCCAATGCCGTCTTCGGCAACAAGGCCTCGGTGCTGGTGGGTGACTTCCTCTTCGCCCGCGCCTTCCAGCTCATGGTTGCCGACGGCTCGCTCAAGGTGCTCGACATCCTCTGCGGCGCCTCGGCCACCATCGCCGAGGGCGAGGTGCTCCAGCTCACCATCCAGAACGACCTCTCCACCTCCGAGGCGCAGTATCTGGAAGTGATCGAGGGCAAGACCGCCGCGCTCTTCGCGGCCGCGACCCGCGTGGGCGCCGTGGTGGCCGATCAGCCCGAGGCGCGCGAGAAGGCGCTGGAGACTTATGGCCACGCGCTCGGCGTCGCCTTCCAGCTCGTGGACGATGCGCTCGACTATTCGGCGCAGCAGGCCAAGCTCGGCAAGACCGTCGGCGACGACTTCCGCGAGGGCAAGATCACCCTGCCCGTGCTGGTCGCCCATGCCCGCGGCTCCGAGGAGGAGAAGGCCTTCTGGCGCCGGACGATCGAAGAGCGCGAGCAGGCCGAGGGCGATCTCGAGCAGGCCCTGGCGCTGATGCACAAGCATGGCGCGCTGGAAGAAACGGCCGCACGCGCCCGCTTCTACGCCCAGCAGGCCGTCGATGCGCTTGCGATCTTCCCCGATAGCGAAATGAAGAAGGCGATGAGCGACGTGGTTCGCTTCGTCGTCGAAAGGGCGCACTGAGCGCCACTGCGCGAGAGGCCGGGCAACCCGCCGCCCGGCCTTCGCATTACCTGTGCGATGTTCGATTGTTTTCGCCCCGGCCGGCCCGCTAGCCTTCCCCAAAACGGAGGAAAGAGCGCGCCATGTCCCTGAGCGACCCGGGCCTGACGCTTGCCCCACGCCCCCATGCCCCGCCGGAATTCGATGCGGGCTTCCGGGGCCAGCTCCATCAGCTTTTCCGCTGGCGGCGGGACGTACGGCACTTCCGCCCCGATCCGGTATCCCACGAGCAGTTCCACGCGCTGCTCGATGTGGCGAATCTGGCCCCCTCGGTCGGGCTGAGCCAGCCCTGGCGCTTCGTGACCGTCGAGGATGAGGGGCGGCGCGAAGCCATTCGCACGAATTTCCAGCATGCCAATGCCTGCGCCCTCGCCTCCCAGGGCAAGCGCGCGGGGCTTTATGCGCGGCTGAAGCTGGAGGGGCTGCGCGAGGCGCCCTGCCAATTCGCGCTTTTCAGCCTGCCAGATCCGGAACAGGGGCACGGGCTCGGCCGGCAGACCATGCCGGAGACGCTGGCCTATTCCGCCGTCATGGCCGTCTATTCGGTCTGGCTCGCCGCGCGGGCCGAAGGGCTCGGGCTGGGCTGGGTTTCCATCCTGGAGCCGGAGGCCGTGGCCGGCATCCTGGACATCCCGCGGGAATGGAAATTTCTCGGCTATTTCTGCCTGGGCTATCCCCGAAGCGAGGCCGAGACGCCGGAACTGGAAAGCGAAGGCTGGGAGCATCGGCGCGAGGCCGATATCTGCCTCATCAGGCGGTAAGGGAGAGGCGCCGCCTCTCCCCTTGCCACTTCAGCCGATGCGCTCGAGCCCGCCCATGAAGGGGCGAAGCACCTCGGGGACGAGGATGGAGCCATCGGCCTGCTGCCAGGTTTCCATCACCGCGATCAGCGCGCGGCCCACGGCGACGCCCGAGCCGTTCAGGGTGTGGACAAAGACCGTGCCCTTCGTACCCGCCGGGCGGTAGCGTGCATTCATGCGCCGCGCCTGGAAATCCTTGCAATTGGAGCAGGAGGAAATCTCGCGCCAAGCCTGCTGGCCCGGCAGCCAGACCTCCAGGTCATAGGTCCGCGTCGAGCCGAAGCCGGTATCGCCGCTGCAGAGGAAGACGCGGCGCCAGACCAGGCCCAGCTCGGTCAGCACCCGCTCCGCGCATTGCGTCATCCGCTCATGCTCGGCCTCGGATTCCTCCGGCTTGGTCACGGCGACCATCTCGACCTTATAGAACTGGTGCTGGCGCAGCATGCCGCGCACGTCGCGCCCCGCGCTGCCGGCTTCCGAGCGGAAGCAGGGCGAGAGCGCGGTGTAGCGATGCGGCAGGCTCGCCTCGGCCACGATCTCGTCGCGCACGAGGTTGGTCAGCGGCACCTCGGCGGTCGGGATCAGCCAGCGCCCATCGGTCGTCTGGAAAAGGTCTTCCTTGAATTTCGGAAGCTGGCCCGTGCCATACATGGTCGCGTCATTGACCAGCAGCGGCACGACCGTCTCGCTATAGCCATGCTCATCGGCATGGAGCGTGATCATATACTGGCCGAGCGCCCGCTCCAGCCGCGCCAGCGCGCCCTTCAGCACGACGAAGCGGCTGCCGGCGAGCTTGGAGGCGGAGGGGAAATCCATCAGCCCCAGCGCCTCGCCCAGCTCGAAATGCTGCTTGGGTGCGAAGGGCAGGTTCGGGATCTCGCCGTGCTGCTTGAGCACGATATTGTCGCTCTCGTCCTTACCGTCCGGCACCTCGGCATCGAGGATATTCGGCAGGGCTTCGAGAATGGCGAGTTGGGCAGCATCGGCCTCATTGGCCTCGGCCTCCAGCGCGCTCATCTCGTCGCGGAGCTTGGTGGCCTCGGCTTCCAGCGCGGCTGTATCGGCGCCGGCCTTCTTGCCCATGCCGATTTCCTTGGCGAGCGCATTACGCCGAGCCTGCTTCTCCTGAAGCGCGGTCTGGGCGGTGCGGCGGCGGGCGTCGATGGCCAGCAGCGCCTCGGATTGGGGCGGCAGGCCCCGGCGCGCCATGGCCGCGTCGAAAGCGGCGGCATCGGCGCGCACGAGCTTGATGTCATGCATAGTGTCAGGCCTGGTTCTGCTTCTTCTTCGCCTTCCGCTCCATCAAGGTGGAGGCGAGGATCGAGATTTCGTAGAGAAGGATGAGCGGCACCGCGAGACCGATCTGACTGATGATGTCAGGCGGCGTCAGGATGGCGGCGGCCACGAACATGCCCACGATCGCGTAGCGCCGGCCCTTCTTCAGCGTCTCCACACTGAGGATGCCCACGCGCGTCATCAACGTGAGCGCGACCGGCAGCTGGAAGGCGATGCCGAAGGCCAGGATCATATGCATGACGAGCGAGAGATATTCGCTCACCTTCGCCTCGAGCTGCACCGGCAGCCCGCCGCCGCCGGCCGGCGTCTCGAAGGAGATGAAGAATTTCCAGGCCAGCGGGAAGATGAAGTAATAGGCCAGCGCCGCGCCCAGGATGAAGAGGAAGGGCGATGCGATGAGGAAGGGCATCACCGCGTTCTTCTCGCTCCTGTAGAGCCCCGGAGCGATGAACAGCCAGAGCTGCGTCGCCCAGATGGGGAAGGAGAAGAAGGTCGCGCCGAAGAAGGCCACCTTCAGATAGGTGAAGAAGGCTTCATACAGGGCGGTGAAGATCATCCGCCGGTCGCCATGGCCCTGCTGTTGCAGGATGTCGGCGAGCGGCTGGGCCAGGAAGCCGTAAATCTGCCCAGAGAAGTAGTAGCAGATGGCGAAGGCGATACCGAAGGCGCCGATCGACCAGAGAAGCCGCGTGCGCAGCTCCATCAGGTGGTCGATCAGCGGCATCGGCTTATCGTCGATCGTATCTTCCGGTTCAGTGGTCACGAGGGCAACCGATCAGCTCTGGGTGGTGGGCTTGGCCTCCGGCACGGGGCCGGTGGCGGTGCTGGCGGCCGGGGTCTCGGCCGGGTGACTGGCGGTTGCGATACTGCTTTCGGCCAGCTTCTGCTCGGGCTTGGCCTCGGCGAGTGTCTTGCCCGCCTCCTGCGCCTCACCCGCCGTTACGGAAGCGGGGGGCACGAAGGAAGGCGGCATGAAGGCCGGGGGCGGCGGCACGTCCGGCAGCGCGACCTCGGGGATCGGCGGCAGCGGCTGGGCCTTGGCGGCCTCCTCCGGCGGGATGAAGGCCGGCGCTTCGCCCACCGGGCCGACCGGCGGCATTTCGGAGAGGGAGACTTCGGTCACGGGCGCCGTGGTCTGCGGCGAGGGATCGAGCACGGCGGCCTTGGCGGGGTCGGAATCCTTGATGGGGTCTTCCGAGATGGTCTTCCTCAGGCTGCCATCGGCATCGACGTGCTTTTCGATCTCGCCCTTGATGTCGAAGTTGCGGATCTCGTTGATGGAGTTCCGCACCTCGTGGAGGTTCGCCTCGCGCACCACCTCATCGAGCTGGCCCTGGAACTGCCCCGCCATCTGGCGCAGCTTCCGCACGCCTTTGGCGACGTTCTTCACGGCGTCAGGCAGGTCCTTCGGCCCGATGACCACTACGGCCACCACGGCGATCAACGCGATCTCGGACCAGGCGAGGTCAAACATGCCACTTCCCGTCATTCAAGCCAGGCGCCGGTCCGACCGGCCGGGGCCGCGGACGCCCAGGGCGCTCTTCGGCTCTAGCAGGAAGCAGGCGGCGCGCCAATGAGGCGCCCGGCGTTCCGGGCGTCTCCGGAGATGGCAATTCAGCTATCTCCAGCCGCAAAGACGAAGGCGCGAACGGGGCCGATTTCAATACCCCCGCCTCTGCCATCGCATGGAACCATGCGCGCGGCGCGCTGAATGGTAAGGCCATGCCACCCGCCTGGCCCGCACGAATCGAGCCGGCCCGCTCAGGCCGCCCCACCGCCGCCCCGCAGGTCGAGCCCCGGACCCTCGCCGGCCAGGAGTTCCTCCCGTCGGGGAAGCTCGGCGAGGTTCTTGAGGCCGAACTGCTCCAGGAAGCGGGTCGTCGTCGCCCAGAGGCTCGGCCGGCCCGGCACTTCCTTGCGGCCGCGCGGGGCGATCAGCCCCAGTTCCAGCAGCGCGTCGAGCGTGTTCTGAGAGAGGCTGGCGCCTCGGATCTCCTCGATCTCCGCGCGCGTGACCGGCTGGTGATAGGCGATGACGGCCAGCGTCTCCATCGCCACGCGCGGCAGGCGTCGCGGTGTCTCGATCACACGGGTCAGGGTCAGGGCCAGGTCAGGCGCTGTGCGGAACACCCAGCCGCCGGCCACCTCGGCCAGTTCCACGCCCCTGCCCTCGTATCGCGGCAGCAGCGCCTGGAAGACCTCGCGCGCCTTGATCCCCTCCGGCAGCAGCGGCTGGAGGCGGTCATGCGGCACGGGGCGGTCGGAGGCGAAGATCATGGCCTCGGCCAGGCGCAGGGCGCGCTTCCACTCCGCCGGGTCGACGGGGGCCTGCGCCTCAGGCGCTGCCTCAGCTAGGGCCTCGGCGATCTGCTCGGGGGGCGGCTCGGCGCCGGGGATATCGTCGGAAGGCTCGTTCATGTCAGGGCGCCATAGCACGAGTGGGGCATGGGCCCTACTCCTCTTCCCCGGCAGGCTCGGCGGGTGCGGCACTCTGCCGGCGCAGCATGATCGGGCCGAAAGCCTCGTCCTGCCGCAATTCCAGCGCGCCACCCTTGGCCATTTCCAGCCCGGCGATGAGCGTGCTGGCCAGTGCTGCCTTGCGCTCCACCGGATCGACCAGTTCATCGGGCACGAAGCCCTGCAGCACGCCCCATTCGGGCAATTCGCCGACGATGCGCGCCAGCCGCTCCAGCGCATCCTGCACCGTCAGCAGCTTGCGCGGCTTGGGGCGGTAGGGCCGCTTGGCGGCCGAACGGCGAAGCGCGACGATATAGCCCTGGAGCAGGGCCGGCAGATCGGCCGAGAGGCCCGAACGGTCCTCGACCACCAGCCGCTCCGGCATGCCGCGCGCGAAGACCTCCTGGCCGAGCTGCGGCAGGCGGTTCAGGCGGCGTGCGGCCTCGCGCATGGCTTCCAGCTCGACCAGCCGCTCGGCGAGGCGCTCGGCCAGCAGCTGCGGGTCATCCTCTTCGTCATGATCGGGATCCTCCGGCAGGAGGAGGCGCGATTTCAGCCAGGCGAGCCAAGCCGCCATGACCAGCCAATCGGCCGCCAACTCCAGCCGGATGCGCCGGGCGCCCTCGATGACGGCGAGGTATTGATCGACCAGGGCGACGATGCTGATCCGCGCCAGATCGACCTTCTGCGCCCGCGCGAGGTCCAGCAGCAGGTCGAGCGGGCCCTCGAAGCCCTCCAGGCTGATATGCAGGCTGTTCTCGCCCGATGGCAGCGGCAGCACGCCCTGCACCGGATCCGGCGCGGCCGTCATGTCAGAGATTGCCCGTGAGGTAGAGCACCAGCCGCATCCCTTCGGAGACGACCTCGCGCAGGATAAAGCCCACCGGGTCCAGCCCCTCCACCAGCCGCGGCAGGAGGAAGACGAGGCCAATGACGATCAGCATGCCGAAACGCTCGAGCTTCGCGACCGCGATGGCCGCCGGGCGTGGCAGCAGGCCCACGAGGATGCGCCCGCCATCGAGCGGCGGGATGGGCAGCAGGTTGAACAGGCCGAGGACGAGGTTCGAGAGGATGGAGAGCGCCAGGAAGCGGTAAAGCCAAGTTACGCTCATGTCGTCGAAGATCGGGGCGATCCAGCCGATAGGATGCGCCAGGAGGCCCGCCAGCAGGGCGAGGAAGAAGTTCATCGCCGGCCCCGCCGCCGCGACCAGGGCCATGCCCAGCCTTGGATTGCGGAAGCGCCAGGGATTGACCGGCACCGGCTTCGCCCAGCCGATCATGCCTTCGACCCGACCGATGGTCAGCAACTGGCCGATGAGAAGAATGGCCGGCAGCAGCAGTGTGCCTACGGGGTCCACATGCCGGATCGGGTTGAGCGAGAGGCGGCCGGCGCGCTTGGCGGTGTCGTCGCCAAGGGCCAGCGCGGCATAGCCATGCGCGGCCTCATGCAGCGTGATCGCGAGGATGGCGGCGAGCACCGCCGCCACCAGTTCGGCGAACCAGGGGAGCTGGGGCATCATGCTTGGACGGGCACCGCGTCATGGGTGGGGTCGGCAAGCCCGGCGGCGGCAGGCGCCGCGCGAAGGGCCGCGATGGCGTCGCGCGATGCGGCAAGCCGGGCCAGCGCACGCTCGGTGACGGGCGGAAGGCTGGCGAGCAGCGCCTCGTTCTCCTCGATCCGGCCGGTGCAATGCATGGCGACATCGCAGCCCGCGTCGAGGCAGGCGCGGGCCGGGTCGTTGCTCAGGCCCTGGAGCGCCTTCATCTCCAGCGCATCCGAGACGAGCAGGCCGTCGAAGCCCATCTCGCCACGGATCACCTCGGCGATGATGCGCGGGGACAGCGTCGCGGGCCGGTCGGGGTCTAACGCAGTATAGAGAACATGCGCCGTCATGCCCCAGGCGCCCGTTCCGGCCAGGGCGGCGAAGGGCGCGAAATCCGCAGCAAGCTCGGCGCGGCTCGCGGTCACGCGGGGCAGTTCGAAATGGCTATCGGTCATGGCGCGGCCGTGGCCGGGCATATGCTTCATGACCGGCACCACCCCGGCCCATTGCAGCCCGGTCATCCATGCGGCACCCAGCCGCGTGACCTCGGCCGGATCGGCGCCGAGGCCGCGATCCCCGACGATCTGGTGATAGCCGGGCAGCCGCAGATCCAGCACCGGGGCACAGACCACGTCGAGCCCTTCCGCAAGGCAGGCGGCGCCCAGAAGGGCCGCATTGGCGGCTGCCAGGGCATCCGGGTGGTCCGAAAACTGCCCCGGCGGGGGAAAGACGGGCCAGTGCGGCGGCTTGAGCCGGGCGACACGGCCGCCTTCCTGATCGACCAGGATGGGCGCCTCCGCGCCCAGCAGCTCCCGGATACTGGCCGTCAGGGCTCTTAGCTGGGCCGGGTTCGCGATGTTCCGCGCGAAAAGAATCACGCCGAGCGGCGGTGCCGAGCGGAAAAGCGCGATTTCCCGCGGCGTGAGGGAATGCCCCTCGACGCCCAGGATCAAAGCCCTCGGCGTGGCCTTCACCGCTAGCCGCCGATCACCGCGCAGACGCCGCCACGCGCCTTGACCGATTCACAGAAAGTCGCGGCGGTGGGGCCATCGGTGAAGAAGCCCGTCCGCAGGCGGAACATGGGCGACTGCCCCGCACCGCGCTCGAAGCGCATGATCTGCGGCCGGCGATCGGCGAGCAGATCCGGCATGCGGCGGGACAGGCGCTCCCATTCCTGCTTCGCCGCCTCCTCGCTGGCCAGCGCGCCGAGCTGCACCTGCACGCGGGCGACGGCGCCGGGCTTGGGCGTGCCGGCGGGCAGCGGCGGCACGACGGCCGCGGCCGGCGCCGCGGGAGGCTGAGCGGGCTGGGCCGCGCGGGGCGGGATCGGCGTGCTCGTCGGCGCGATGCCGGGCGGCGGCGAGGGTTGCGCTGGCGGCGCGGCCTGATGCTGCGGCTGCTGGGGCTGCAGCGTCGGATTGGCCGGAACCGGCGCCGAGCCGGGCAGTTGCACGGGCTCGGTCGTGGTCTGGGCGCGAAGCTGGGCCAGGTTCGGCGTCTCGGGCGCGGGTGCGAGGCGCCCGGCCGTCGGCGATTGCGGCCGCTGGTCGAAAATCAGCTCGCCCTGGTTCGGAACGCGCAGCCCCCCCGGATCATCCGGCCGCACCTTGACCGGGCGCGCATCGGCCTCGATCACCGGCACGCCCCCGCCGCCACGCGACAGGCTCCAGACGATCACCACGGCGACCAGGGCGATGGCGACGATGCCACCGGCCATGGCCAGCATGCGCCAGGGCGGGCCATCGGGCTCCGGCTGGCGAAGGCGATAAGAGGGGTACTGGTTCTCGTTCACCGCATCTCCTCGACCGGAGCAACACCCATCACGGCAAGGCCGGCGCGGATGACGGAGGCCGTCGCCGCCACGAGCGCCATGCGGGCCTTCGTCGCCACCGGGTCATCGGCCTGGATGAAGCGCAGGGACGAATCGGCCCGGCCTTCGGTCCAGACTACATGGAAATCGCTCGCCACGTCCTGCAGGAAGAAGGCCACACGGTGCGGCTCACGCGCCGTTGCGGCCGATTCCAGCAGGCGCGGCCAAGCCGCGAGGCGGCGGATGAGCGCCATTTCGCCGGCACCCGACAGCACGTCGAGCGGGGCCGCCGCCAGTTCCTCGATGGAGGGGTCGCCCGCCGTGCGCAGCACCGAGCGGCAGCGCGCATGGGCGTATTGGACGTAGAAGACCGGGTTGTCGCGCGACTGCTCGACGACCTTGGTCAGGTCGAATTCCATCTGCGCGTCGGATTTGCGGGTGAGCATGGTGAAGCGCACCGCGTCCTTGCCCACCTCGTCGATCAGGTCGCGCAGGGTGATGTAGCTGCCGGCGCGCTTGGACATGCGGACGGGCTGGCCATCCTTCAGCACATGCACGATCTGGCAGAGCACCACTTCGAGGGGCACGCGGCTGTCGGAGACGGCCTTCACGGCCGCCTGCATGCGCTTGACGTAGCCGCCATGGTCGGCGCCCCAGACGTCGATCAGATGATCGAATCCGCGGCTGATCTTGTCGGCGTGGCAGGCGATGTCATTGGCGAAATAGGTATTCGAGCCGTCGGACTTGCGCAGCGGCCGGTCCACGTCGTCGCCGAAATCGGTCGAGCGGAAGAGGGTCTGCGGGCGCGGCTCCCAATCCTCGGGCGTCTTGCCCTTGGGCGGCTCCAGCACGCCCTCGTAGATCAGGCCCTTGCCGTCGAGCAGGTTGAGCGCCTCGGCGACGGCATTGCGCTCGACCAGGCCCTTCTCCGAGAGGAAGACGTCCTGCTCCACGCCCAGCGCCGCGAGATCCTCGCGGATTTCGGCCATCATGGCGGCGACGGTGAATTCGCGCACCGTATCCTGCCAGAGGGACGGATCGGCCGGCTTCACGCCCGGGGCCAGGCTGTCGCCGAACTTCTCCTTCAGCGCCTGCCCGACGGGGATGAGATATTCGCCGCGATACTGGATCTCGCCGCCGAAGATCCCAGCCAGTTCATCGACCGTGAGCGGGCTGCCGAGGGCTTCGAGGTAACGCCAATAGGCGGCGCGGGCGAGCATCTGCACCTGCGCGCCAGCGTCGTTGATGTAATATTCCTTGGTGACCTCGTAGCCGGCCTTGGCCAGGAGATTGGCCAGCGCATCGCCCACCACGGCGCCGCGGCAATGGCCCACATGCATCGGGCCGGTCGGGTTGGCCGAGACGTATTCCACATTGACCTTCTGGCCCGCGCCGATCGCGCTCTCGCCATAGGCCACGCCAGCCTTCAGGATCACCGGCAGCTGGGCGCGCCAGAACTCTTCCTTGAGCTTCACATTGACGAAGCCCGGGCCGGCGGGGGCCGCGCTCTCGACCATGGGCAGGGCCGCGAGCTTCTCGGCGATCGCGGCGGCGACCTTGGGCGGCGGCAGCTTGGCGGGCTTGGCGACGATCAGCGCGGCATTGGTCGCCATATCGCCATGGCTCGCCTCGCGCGGCGGCTCGACTTGGACGCGCGCGAAGGCATCCTCCGGCAGTTCCGGCAGCATTTCCTTGAGGATGGAGACGATCTCCGCGCGGAGCGCGGCAAAGACATTCTGGGTCATTCTGTTCTTCGGTCAGGAAATCAGCCGGGAAGGCTCGGATCGGTCAGGCGCCGGTGCTCTTCCAGCGCGAAACGGTCGGTCATGCTCGCGATATAGTCGCATACCACGGCGGCGCATTGCGCCGATCCGGCATCGCCGGCGCGGGCCTGCCATTCGGGCGGGAGCATCTGGGGCCCGCCATGCAGCAGGCTGAAGAGCACCTGCACGACGCGCTTGGTCTTCTGCGCCGTGCGGTTCACCCGCCAATGGCGATACATGCGGGCGAAGAGGAATTCGCGCAGCGGCAGGTGGCGCGCCTGCATGGCGGCGGAGAAGGTCACGACGGGCGCGTCGGCCGCGCGGATATCGTCAACGCTGCGGGGCTGGAGGATGGCGATGCGCCGCTCGGCCTCGGCCACCACGTCATTGATCATGGCATTGATCACGCGGCGCACCGTCTCGCTCACCAACCGCCCGGGCGAAGCATTCGGCGCGTCCTGCCGCGCCTCGGCCAGGGCTTCGGCGACGAGCGGTAGCTCGCCCGCCTCGTCGAGCGTGAAGAGCCCGGCGCGGAGGCCGTCGTCGAGGTCATGGTTGTTATAGGCGATGTCATCCGCGATGGCCGCGATCTGCGCCTCGGCGGAGGCGTGGGTCGCGAGGTCCAGCGGATGCCGGCGGTCGTATTCGACGATATAGGGCGACGGCCGGCGGAGGGGGCCGTTATGCTTCGCCAGGCCTTCCAGCGTCTCCCAGGTCAGGTTCAGGCCGTCGAAACCGGCATAGCGCTCCTCGAGCAGTGTGACGGCCTTGAGGCTCTGGGCATTGTGGTCATAGCCGCCCCAGTTCCGCATCACGCCGTTCAGCGCCTCCTCCCCGGCATGGCCAAAGGGCGGGTGGCCGAGGTCATGCGCGAGGGCCAGCGCCTCGGCCAGGTCCTCGTCCAGCCGGAGTTGGCGGGCGATGGAGCGGGCGATCTGGGCGACCTCGATCGAATGGGTCAGCCGCGTCCGGAAGGCGTCGCCCTCGTGATAGATGAAGACCTGCGTCTTGAGCTGGAGCCGGCGGAAGGCCGTGGAGTGGATGATCCTGTCCCGGTCGCGCTGGAAGGGAGAGCGCGCGCCGCCCGGCGCCTCGGGATGGAGCCGGCCGCGCGAGGTCTCGGGCTGCACAGCCCAGGGCGCCCGAGCCGGGGGCGCGAGGGAGGCTGCCTCTGACTGAAGGGTCAAGCCGGGAAATGCCATGCCCCCGCGATTACCAGCCGCTCCCCTGCCCCGCAACCGCGGCGCGTTGGAATGAGGACGCAAACTCCCTATCTTGCATGCGTCAGGAGAATCACCATGCCCGACGGCAGCACCGCCCCCGCCTCTTTCCGCGTCACCCCCCGCGCCATGCGGCAGATCGTCGAGATCGCCACGCGCGAAGGCAAGCCGCAGGCCGCCCTTCGCGTGGCCGTGGATGCCGGCGGCTGCTCGGGCTTCCAATACCGTTTCGGCCTGGAAGACCAGCCGGCCGAGGACGATCTGGTGATCGAAGGCCGCGTCTTCATCGACCCCGTGTCGCTGGACCTTCTTTCCGGCTCAGAACTCGATTGGAACGACGCGTTGATCGGCGCGCATTTTACCGTCAAGAACCCCCAGGCCGTCTCCGGCTGCGGCTGCGGCGTCTCCTTCGCCATCGGCTGATTTCACTCTCTCCGGCTTGTGGCGGTGGCGATGCGTCTGGTCAGCTTCAACGTGAACTCCATCCGCAAGCGGATGCCGCACCTCAAGCGCTTCCTGGATCGCCACAGCCCTGACGTGGTCTTCCTCCAAGAGCTCAAGTGCAAGACGGAGGAGTTCCCCGCGCTCGACCTGGCCGGCACGGGCTACAAGGCGCATGTCGTCGGCCAGCATGGCGGGCGGAACGGCGTGGCGGTCGTGGCGAAAATCCCCTTCACGGTGGTCGCCGAGGCGCTGCCGGGCGAAGAGGCCGATGCCCATGCCCGCTATGTCGAGATCGAGACGGGCGGCATCCATCTGGCGGGCCTCTATCTGCCCAACGGCAATTCGGGCGGTGCCGAGGGCTATCAGTACAAGCTGCGCTGGATGGATCGCCTTCGCGGCGTGGCGAAGGCGCATCTCGACAATTTCACGCCCTTCGCCATGCTGGGCGATTTCAACGTCTGCCCGACCGATGCCGATCTGGCGCCGGGCGCCCTGCCCCCGACCGACGCCCTGGTGCGGCCCGAGACGCGGGCGGCCTTCCGCGCCATCACCAATCTCGGCTTCACCGACGCGCTCCGGGCCCTGAATCCCGGCGCGGCGCCCTATACCTACTGGGATTACGGCGCGAATTTCGAGGTGAACCGGGGCCTGCGCATCGACCATGCCCTGCTTTCGGCCGAACTCGCCGAGCGCCTGACCGGTGCCTTTGTCGATGTCGCCGCACGAGCGGAAGAGCAGCCTTCCGACCACGCGCCGGTGGTTTTCGACCTCGCGTGACAACCTCGGCATGGCCGCGAAGCGCGGCCATGGGCTGGGCCGTTATACAATCCTTTATCCTATGACCGTCATGTTGCGCTCCATCCGGATTTTCATCCATGGAGCCTGCAATGCGGTTCATCCTCGCGCGGCTTTCTATCCGCCGTAGCATTCTCGCCGGTTTCGCCCTGGTGCTCGGCGTCTTCGCCGTCACGGCCGGCATGATCACCATCAGCATCAATCGCACCGAGGAGACGCTGCAGCGGTCGCGGACCCTGACGGACAACACGCTGCGGGGCGAATACATCGCTCGCCTCTTCAACGAAGTTCGCCGGCACGTCCTGCAATATGTCGACAAGGGCGACGCCGCCTCCCTGCAGGAAGCGCGGCGCGTGCTCGAGGAGGCCAAGGGTCTGCTGGCCCAGACGCGGGAGCGGGCAATCCTCGCCGACCGCAAGGTGCAGATGGACGAGCAGATCGCCACGCTCGCGGGCTATGAGGCCGATCTGCGGCAGTTGCAGACGCTGCGCGAACATCGCGACGAGCCCTATGCCACCCTGCGCGATTCTGGCACGGAGGTGATGAATCGGCTTTCGCAGATGATCGGCGCCGTCCTGCCCGACGCGCCGGCCGGTGGCGATCGGGACCCGGTGATGATCGCCCTGGCCGGCCGCGCGATGGAGGATGTGCTGATGGCGCGCCTTCAAGCGACCAGCTTCGCCTCCAACCCGACCGACGAGAGCGGGAGCCTCGTCCGCCGCCATCTCAACGAGGCGCGCCAGCACGTCTCCGAAGCCCTCGACCAGAGCCTCACACCCTCCTCCAGCGAGAACCTGACGATCATCAAGTCGCTGATGGAGCGTTACAGCCAGAACTTCATGCGGCTCTCGGACTCGATCCAGAGCATCCATGACGTGATGAGCGGGCCGCTCGATCAGTCCGCCACGCGCTTCATCGCCATGAATGACGGGCTGCAGAACGAGAGGCGGGAACTGCTGAAGCAATTGGATGTCGGGGTCAGCCAGGCGCTTAGCATGCTGCGCTCCACCACGCTGGTCGCGGCGGGTATCGCGCTCATCATCGGCCTGGCCATTGCGGTGCTGATCGGCGGCACCATCGGCAAGGCGCTGAACGGGCTGCAGTCCGTGATGGCCCGGCTGGCGGAAGGCGATCTGAATATCGCCATGCCGAAGGCCAATCCACGCACCGAGATCGGCCGCATGGCCGAGGCGCTGCAGACCTTCCGGGACAACAACGCCCGCATCCGCGCCATGGAAGAAGAGGCGGCCGCCCAGAAGTCGCGGGCGGAGGAAGAGCGCAGGGCCAGCATGATGAGCCTCGCGGACAGCTTCGAGCAGACCGTCGGTGGGATCGTCGAGCATGTCGCTTCGGCGGCCCAGCATGTCCAGGGCTCCGCGAGTGGGCTTTCAGCGGTGGCCACGCAATCGGCCAGCCAGGCCGATCTGGCCGGCACCGCCTCGGCCGAGGCGGCGAACCATGCCGGGGCCGTGGCCGCGGCCACCGAGGAACTGAGCGCCAGCATCCAGGAGATCGCCCGACAGGTGACGGAATCGACCCATGTGGCTCAGGCCGCCGCCCGCCGCGCCGGCGAGGTGGACCAGACGGTCGGCAGCCTCGCCAATGCCGCCGCGCGGATCGGTGACGTGGTGCGCCTCATCGGCGATATCGCGGGGCAGACCAACCTGCTCGCGCTGAATGCGACCATCGAGGCCGCGCGTGCCGGCGATGCGGGCAAGGGCTTCGCGGTTGTGGCCTCGGAGGTGAAGAGCCTCGCTGCCCAGACGGCCAAGGCCACCGAGGAGATCGGCAGCCAGATCACCGCGATTCAGACCGAGACCCAGGGCGCGGTGACGGCGATCCGCGATATTACCACGGTCGTCACGCGCATCGAGGAAGCGACGAGCGCCATCGCCGCGGCGGTCGAAGAGCAGCAGGCGGCGACGCAGGAAATCGCCCGTTCGGTGCAGGAGGCAGCCCAGGGCACGCAATCCGTGCAGCACCATCTAGGCGATATGCGCCGCGCGGCCGGCGACACGGGCAATTCGGCGACCGAGCTGCTCGGTGCCTCGAACAACCTGACCCAGCGCGCCGGCGAGCTGCGCCAGGCGATCGGCGGCTTCCTCAACCAGGTGCGTGCGGCCTGACCTGACGGAGCCCGGCGGCTTGCCGGGCTCTCGCCCTTTCTGGGTCGGGCAGTGCAGCACTCCCGGATTTCCGCACTCTCAAGCTCCAACGCCCGCGGGCTGCCCGGCCTTTCGCAGCGCCAGGCTCAAGCACTCATGTCTGCCCAATATCGCACTGCCAGGCTTCCGCTCCAGGGGTTCGCGTGCCTGCGTCGTCGTGCTCCAACCAATCCCCGTCATCTAAACGCAGAGCACCGGATCTTCCCGTCATGGCCCCGCCTCAATGCTGCGCTGGAGCATCCACTGGGCGGACAATAAAAAACGCGGGCGATTTCTCGCCCGCGTTTTTCAGTCTTCGATCGCCGCCCCCGGTGGCGCTTGCGCGCCTTCGGGGAAGGACCGCGCCGATCAGGCGCTCTTCTTCATGATCTCGTCGGCGACGTTACGCGGCACCGGATCATAGTGGTGGAACTGCATCGAGAAGCTCGCGCGGCCCTTGGTCATGCCACGGAGGTTCGAGATGTAGCCGAACATCTCCTTCAGCGGCACGTGAGCGCGCACGATGACGGAGGTGGAGGCCATGTCCTGCGACTGGATCACGCCACGGCGACGGTTGAGGTCACCCACGACGTCACCGACATGGTCCTGCGGCGTGGTCACCTCGACGTCCATGATCGGCTCGAGGATGACGGGGCCGGCATTCTTCATGCCTTCGCGGAAGCAGGCCTTGGCGGCAATTTCGAAGGCCAGGGCCGACGAGTCGACGTCGTGGTACTTGCCGTCCACCAGGGTGTACTTGAAGTCCACCGTCGGGAAGCCGGCCAGCACGCCGGTGTCGGCCTGCATCTTGATGCCCTTCTCGACCGCCGGGATGTATTCCTTAGGAACCGCGCCGCCAACGACCGCGTTGACGAACTCGATGCCCTCGTTACGCTCCTTCGGCTCGAAGGTGATCTTCACCTCGGCGTACTGACCCGAACCACCAGACTGCTTCTTGTGGGTATAGGTCTCGGTGTGCGAACGGGTGATCGTCTCACGATAGGCGACCTGCGGGGCGCCGATATTGGCGTCCACGCCGTATTCGCGCTTCAGGCGATCAATGATGATCTCGAGATGCAGCTCGCCCATGCCGGAGAGAATGGTCTGTCCCGTCTCCTGATCCGTCTTCAGACGGAGCGAGGGATCTTCGCCAGCCAGCTTCTGCAGGCCGAGGGTCATCTTCTCGATGCCGTCCTTCGACTTCGGCTCAACCGAGATATCGATGACAGGGATCGGGAAGGCCATACGCTCGAGAACGACCGGATCGGCGGCATCGGCCAGGGTGTCACCCGTGCCCGTGTCCTTCAGACCCACGACGGCGACGATATCACCGGCATAGATCTCCTTAACCTCTTCACGCTTGTCGGCGTGCATCTGGAACATGCGGCCGATGCGTTCCTTGTGACCCTTCGTGGTGTTCATGAAGGTGTCACCGGAGCGGATAACGCCCGCATAGACGCGGATGAAGGTCAGGTTGCCGTACTTGTCGTTGATGATCTTGAACGCGAGCGCAGCGAACGGAGCATCTTCCTTCGCGGGGATGATACGGCGATCCGCGTCCTCGTCCTCGCCCTCTTCGGCGGCCACCTTGATGCCCTCGATGTCGGTCGGGGCCGGGAGGTAGTCGATCACGCCGTCGAGAAGGGGCTGAACACCCTTGTTCTTGAAGGCCGAGCCGCAGAACACGGGGCGGAATTCGCCCGAGATCGTGCCCTTCTTGATGCAGCGCTTCAGGGTCTCAACGTCAACGTCGCCCTTCTCGAAATACTCCTCCATCGCGGCATCATCGACGGCGAGAACGGTATCGAGCAGCGTCTGGCGGTATTCGGCGGCCTTGTCGGCCATGTCGGCCGGGATCTCGGCCTCATGGTACTTGGCGCCCAGTTCGTCGCCTTCCCAGATCAGAGCCTTCATCGTCACCAGATCGACGACGCCTTTCAGGTTGTCCTCGATGCCGATCGGCAGCTGCAGGGCGACCCAATTGATGCCCAGCTTCTCGGTCAGCGTCGCCGCGGCGCGATAGAAATCGGCGCCCGTGCGGTCCAGCTTGTTGATGAAGATGATGCGGGGAACGTTGTAGCGGTCAGCCAGGCGCCAGTTGGTCTCGGACTGCGGCTGCACGCCGGCGACGCCCTCGATGATGAACACGGCGCCGTCGAGCACGCGGAGCGAACGGTTGACTTCGATGTTGAAGTCGATGTGGCCCGGGGTGTCGATGACGTTGATGCGGTGGCCCTTCCACTCCGCCGTCACGGCAGCGGAAGTGATCGTGATGCCACGCTCACGCTCCTGCTCCATATAGTCGGTCGTGGTGTTGCCGTCGTGGACTTCACCGATCTTGTGGCTCTTGCCGGTGTAATAGAGGATCCGCTCGGTCGTCGTGGTCTTGCCGGCGTCGATATGCGCCGTGATACCGATATTGCGGATCTTCTCGAGCGGGATGCGCGCCACGGAGGCCTCCATATGCAGAAGACGGGCCGGACGCGGGATGACCCCGCATCGCCCGTCACCGCTTCACCTTGTCGTCAACGTACCAGTCGGGCAGCGCGGACTCGCCCCCCGTCGGGGCCGCCAAATGCACGTTCTGGGCTAGGATTGCAAGCAGGAAGGGATGGCCAGGGCCCTCCCGGGGCGCATGGCACCTGCCCTTTGCCGCCTGACAGCTTCTATCTGGGAAGCGGTGGGTGATTTTGAAAGCGGCCAGGCCCTAATTGCCGCCTTTTAAGGCAAATTTTTGCGCACCGAACATCGCCCGGAACGGCAGAAGCCAGGAATCGCGCGCGCGTGATCTGCGGGGCGAACCGGCACGCAATTCGCATCGCGAGCGCAAGGCTTACTCCCGGGAGATAGACGCAATGGTCACCGCCACCCGCCGCCAGATGCTCGCCGCCGGCGCGCTCGGCGCCGCTTCCCTCGCCATGCCCCGCATCGCCTCGGCGCAGACCGCCGTCCGCTTCACGCTGGACTGGGCGCTCCAGGGCAACCACGGCATGTGGACGCTCGCCGACGACAAGGGAATCTTCAAGGATAACGGGCTCGCGGTGAAGATCGACCGCGGCTTCGGCTCAGGCGATACGACCGTGAAGGTCGCCTCCGGCGCCTATGACATCGGCTTCACCGACATCTCGACGGCGGTGAAGTTCAATGCCGAGAACCCCGACAAGCGCGTCGTCTCGATCTATCAGGTCTTCGACCGCACGGCCGCCGCCCTGATCACCCTCAAGGGCCGGGGCATCAACAGCTTCAAGGACGTCGCCGGCCGCAAGCTGGGCGCGCCCGAGGGCGAGGGCAGCCGCATGCTCTTCCCCGCCTTCGCCCGCACGGCCGGGATCGACACCAGCAAGATCCAGTGGACCAGCATGGCCGCGAACCTCCGCGACACCATGCTGGCGCAGAACCAGGTCGATGCGGTGACGGGCTTCCTCTTCACCACCTATTTCAACCTGGTGGGCGTTGGCATCAAGGAAGAGGACATCCTGGCCTGGCCCTATGCCGAGAATGGGCTGGACCTCTACGGCTCGGCCGTGGTCGCCCGTGCCGATTGGCTAGAGAAGAACCCGCAGATCGCAGCGGCCTTCGTGAAGAGCTCCATCCTCGGCCTGCGCGCCCTGCTGGCCGATACCGATGCGGGCATGGCGTCCCTCAAGAAGCGCGAGCCGCTTTTCGACACCGCGCTCGAGAAGCGCCGCTTCGGCATGACGCGCGACCGCTCCATCCTGACGCCTGCGGTGAAGGAGCATGGCTTCGGCTATCTCGACATGAGCCGGGCCGAGACGCTCATCAAAGTGAATGCGGAAGCCTATGGGGTGACCACGCCGCCCGCCGCCTCGGCCATGTTCACCGACAAGTTCCTGCCGCCGGCAGCCGACCGGAAGGTCTGACCCTCGGGCGCGCCCTCCCCGGGCGCGCTCCTATCCGTGATCCGCTCGGGACGCCCCTAGCGGTATGCGGCGCAACCATTGCTGCCCGGCGACGTTGCGTGACAGCCCGTCACACAGCGGAGACTGAGCAATGAGACAAGCGATGATGGCGGCGGCGGCTTGTGCCGCGCTGCTCGCCACTCCCAGCATGGCGCAGACCGGCGGCGCCAACGCCGGCCAGCCGAGCCAGGCCGGGCCCGTTACCGAAGTCCAGACCGTCGCCGACCTGGCCGCCGTCTGCGCGCCGAGCATGAGCAACCCGCTCCGGCTCGAATCGATCGCCTATTGCCAAGGCTTTCTCAACGCGGCCGGCCAGTACCACGCCGCGATGACCTCAGGGCAGCTCACGCGCCCGCTCTTCTGCGTTTCAAACCCCGCGCCGACGGTGGCCCAGTCGGGCATCGCCTTCGCCGCCTGGGCGGAGCAGAACAAGCAATATGCCAACGAGCCCGCGCTCGATGGCCTGATCCGCTGGGCCCAGGTGACTTACCCGTGCCCGGCCGAGCCCGCCGCCACGGCGCCGGCCAGCCGCACCCATCGCCAGGGAGCCCGCTGAGATGAGTGAGATCGCCATTGCCCGCAAGCCGGGCCTGCTGCGTCGCCTGCCCGTCGTGCTGGCCGGCGTCGCCATGCTCTCGCTCGGCGCCTGCGCCGATATGAACCCGCAGAGCCGCGCCATGGTGGGCGGTGCGGCGGGCGGCGCAGCCCTGGGCGGCATCGTCGGCTCCTTCAGCGGTAACACGGGCTTCGGCGCCCTTCTGGGCGGCGCGGCCGGTGCCGGTGCAGGCTACCTATACAACCAGTCGCAGGAGCGGTCCTACAACCAGGGCTATAATCGCGGCCGGTATGACCAGCGCTATCGCGACCGCCGCTGGTAAGATACGGAAAGGCCGGGCATTGCCCGGCCTTTTCTCTGTCAGCCAGGCGCGGCCTGGCTCGCGGCGACACCCTTGGCAGGGCCACTCTTGTCGTCGATCCCCGTCAACTCGCTGCGGCCACGCGGCAAGGCATGCGGGTAGTCCTTCTGCAGGAAGGCGATCATCTTCTCCCGAACCTCGCAGCGCAGGTCGAAGGTCCGCCCGGCATTGCTGGCGCTGACCAGCATGCGGATCTCCATCGTATTGGTCTTGAGGTCGGTGACTTGCATATTCACCACCTTCCCATCCCATAGCGGCGAAGCGCGGGCGATTTCGCCGAGCCTGGCCCGCATGGCATCGACCGGCGCGGTGTAGTCAACATAGAGAAAGGCCGTCCCGATGAGGTTGGCTCCTTCCCGCGTCCAGTTCTGGAACGGGTTTTCGATGAAATAGCTCAGCGGCAGGACCATACGCCGCCAGTCCCATAGCCGGACGACGACATAGGTCGAGGTGATCTCCTCGATATTCCCCCACTCGCCCTCCACGATCACCGCATCCTCCAACCGGATCGGCTGGGTGAGCGCGAGTTGGATGCCGGCGACCAGGTTCTTCAGCAGCGGCTGAAGCGCGAGGCCGACGACGATACCGGCGGCACCGGCCGAGGCGAGCAGCGAGACGCCATATTGCCGGACCTCGTCAAAGGTCATCAGCGCGGCGGCCACGGTGATGGTCAGGATCAGAAAGGAGGCGATACGGCGGAGGATATTGGACTGCGTCGTATATTTACGGGCGAGGAGGTTGTCCTCCGAATCCAGCCTGAAGCGCCGGAGATGAATGGTGGTCCAGATGTTCAGGACCGTCCGGGCCATCAGGCCGATCAGCGCGATGAAGCAGACCAGCAGGAGGTGGCGCATGATCGCCGTCTGCTCCGGCGTCGTGGGTGCCACCGTTACGGCGAAGCCCAGGCAGAAGATGATGAGCCCGAGGCGAATGAGCGTCCCGGTTCGTTGCACCAGGGAACGCCAGAACAGGTCCCGCTCCTCCACCAGCCGGGTGAGAACCCGCAGGATCACGCGGCTGGCGAAAACCGCGACGCCGACCGCGAGGCCGAAGATCGCAAGGGTCAGGAGCCAGTCCGGCGCCCAGGTGATCGAGGCGATAAAACGCCTCGTCCAGTCGGATATGTTTTCGAACAATGATCTGTCCCGCTGTTGTTGAGACCTCGGGTGATCATTCTTCAATGCCCTCAGGACAGGCTGGTTGCCCCATCGGGGCCCAGCCCGGCCTCACGCCTCGGCGAAGAGGGCCTCGATATCCTCCTCGGCGAGGGTCAGCGCCCCGCCCTGCTCCGCCTTCATCACCGAGTTCAGCAGCGCGCGCTTCTTGCGCTTCAGCTGCTCCATCTTCTCCTCGATAGTGCCCAGCGTGATCATCCGGTGCACGAAGACCTTGTTCTTCTGCCCGATGCGATAGGCGCGGTCGGTCGCCTGGTCCTCGGCGGCCGGGTTCCACCAGGGATCGAAATGGATGACCGTATCGGCGCGCGTGAGATTAAGGCCGACGCCGCCCGCCTTGAGGCTGATGAGGAAGACCGGCACCTCGCCCTCCTGGAAGCGCCGCACGGGCGTCAGGCGGTCGGAGGTCTCGCCGGTGAGCGTCACGAAATCGACGCCATCTTCCTTCAGCCGGTCCTCGATCAGGCTCAGCATGCCGGTGAACTGGGAGAAGATCAGCACCCGCCGGTCCTCGCCCATCAGCACGGTCAGCAGCTCCATCAGGCGGTCGAGCTTGGCCGAGCCAGCCTTCTGGGCGGAAGGCAGCTTCAGCAGCCGGGGGTCGCAACAGGCCTGGCGCATCTTGAGCAGGGCATCGAGGATGATGATGCCCGAGCGCGAGATGCCCTTTTCCTGGATGGCCGCCTGCACCCGGTCGTTCATCGCGAGGCGGATCGCGTCATAGACGGCGCGCTGCTGGGCGCCCATCTCGATGGCCTCGTTGATCTCGATCTTGGGCGGCAGGTCCTTGACCACCTCATCCTTCGTGCGGCGCAGAAGGAAGGGCCGCACGCGCTGGGAGAGAAGCTGCTGGCGGTCGGTATCGCCATGCTTCTCGATCGGCGTGCGGTAGTCGGTGCGGAAGCTCTTCGCATCGCCCAGGAAGCCGGGCGAGAGGAAGTCGAAGAGCGACCACAGCTCGCCGAGATGGTTCTGCAGCGGCGTGCCCGAGAGGCAGACGCGCTGGCGCGACTTCAGCCGCAAGGCCTGGCGCGTGGTCTCGGCATTGGGGTTCTTGATGGTCTGCGCCTCGTCCAGGATGACGGCGTGCCATTCCTGCTCTGTCAGCACCTCATGGTCGCGGGTCAGCAGCGGATAGGTGGTCAGCACCAGGTCGTGCTTCGGGATGTCCTTGAAGCGCGACTTTCGGCTCGCCCCATGCAGCGGCAGGACCTTGAGCGTGGGGGCGAATTTCTCCGCCTCCAGCGTCCAGTTCGGGATGAGGCTGGTCGGGCAGACGATCAGCGCCGGGCGGTCTAGCCGCCCCTCGGCCTGTTCGATTGAGAGATGCGCCAGGGTCTGGACGGTCTTGCCAAGGCCCATATCGTCGGCCAGCACGCCGCCCAGCCCCGCGGCGCGGAGGAACTGGAGCCAGCCCACGCCCTGGGCCTGATAGGGGCGAAGGCTGCCCTTGAACTGCTCCGGCGGGGTCGCGGGCGGGATGGCGCCGCCCTGGCTGCGAAGCTGGCGGCCGAGGGCGCGGAGGGATTCGCCGCCCTTCCATTCGAGGCCTGTCTCCTCCTCGAAACGCGCGATCTCGGCGGCGTGGTGGCGCGAGAACCGCACCTTCTTCACGCCCTGGGGCCCTTCCTCGGGCTTCACCATGCCGCCCTCGAAAAGCTCCATCAGGGCGGCCAGCGTCGGACGGATGCGCGAGCGGGTGAGCGTCAGCAGCCGCCCATCGGGCAGCGGCAGCAGCAGGGGCGAACGGTCGGTCTCGCCATCGATCACCGCCTGGGCACCGCCGCTTTCGATCAGCCGCAGCAGCACGGGCACGAGATCGACCCGCTCGCCGTCGATCGTGGTGCCGAGATGCAGTTCCAGCCAGTCGATCCCGCTGCCTTCGACGAAACGGGCTTCGACCTCGTCATCCGGCAGCACGATGCGGACGGGGAAGTCGCGATCCACTTCCACGCGCCAGCCGGCGGCCTTCAGCGCGGGGATCTCCTCGATCATGACGGAGACCCAATCGACCCCATCCTCCTCGTCGAGCAGGAATTCGTCGCCATTGCGGAAGGTGGAGAAGGTCGGGGCCATCTCCTTGACCTGCATGAAGCCGACGCCGCCCATGCGGCGAAGCGCCGCCTGCTCGGCCTGGATATCGCGCCGCACCTTGTAGCGCTGGCCGTCGAGCGTGATGACGGGCGGCAGTTGCGGACCATCCAGCGGCAGGGCCAGGGGGCCATAATGGAAGGCGAGCCGCGCGAGCGGCGCCTCGTAGCTCGTCGGGCCGCCGACGCGCGGCGGCGCGCCGCGGCGGCGCTTCGGGTCGAAGGAGAGATTGCCGCGGATCAGCCTGAGGCCGGGCACCATGGCCGGGCCGAGTTCGATGATGGGGCCCTTGGCCTCGCTCTCGTCGGGGACGAGGAAAGCGGGCTTCTCATCCTCGACCTCCTGCTCGGCCTGGGCCTCGGCGGTGACGACTTCCTCGGTCGTCTGTGGTGCCGCGGCATCGGGCACCACTTCCGCCCGATATTCGAGGAAGGCGGCCACCACATGCTTGCAGTCGAGCCCGTTCACGCAGCCGCAGCGGCCCGAGAGCCTCGGCTGGTTGTTGCGGCCCGGCAGAAGGGAGATGCGCTGGCGATAGGGCCGGCCATCCTCGCCCTGGACGACGCCTTCGATCGTCTTGCCGTCGTCGGACAGCTTGGCGCGGCGCACACGCCCTTGTTCCCATTGCTCCTTTCCGGCCTTCAGGGAGGAGTCCGGGAAATTGCGGAACAGGGCCGGGTCGGCGAGAAGCGACGGGTCGGAAAAGGCGAGCGAATCCTGGGGGGGCATAGCCGTCTGTCATACCCGCTCGTGCCGCCTTGTCCACTCATTGGCCGCATATCACGGAGGTTTCGTTACCTTGCTCTTCCCTCGCCCGGCCAACTGGCCCATATGGCGAAGGGGAAGAACGGGGCCCCGGCAGAGCGACTGGCCCCCGCAGCAGGACAGACGCCATGCATAGTGCCCGACATCGCCCGCAGGAGCCGGCGGCCAGCATGGGCGACGCCGCCTTCCCGCTCTGGGCCTCCATGCATGGCGAGGCGCTGCGTGTGGCCCGGGCCGAGCCGCTGTTGAGCGACTATCTCCATATGATCGTCGGCCGCTGGAGCCATCCGCGCGAGGCGCTGGCCGCCGTGCTGTCGCAGCGCCTGGCCGACCCGTGCCTCTCCCGGGACAGGCTTTCGGACCTCGTGGCCGAGGCCATTGCCGATGATCCCTCGATCCTCGGCGATGCCATGGCCGATCTGGAAGCCATCGTGACGCGCGACCCGGCGGCCGGCGGCGCGCTGACGCCCTTCCTGCATTACAAGGGCTACCACGCGCTGCAGTGGCACCGCGTCGCGCATTGGCTCTGGAAGCAGCAGCGCCAGGCCCTCGCCTTCGCCATCCAGGGGCATGTCTCGCAGGTTCTGTCGGTGGATATCCACCCCGCCGCGCGTTTCGGCCGCCGCGTCTTCATCGATCATGGCACCGGCGTCGTGGCGGGCGAGACGGCGGTCGTGGGTAATGACGTTTCCATCCTTCAATCCGTGACGCTGGGCGGCACCGGCAAGGAGAAGGGCGACCGTCATCCCAAGGTGCAGGATGGCGTGCTGATCGGCGCGGGCGCCAAGGTTCTGGGCAATATCACCATCGGCCGGGGTGCCAAGATCGGCGCCGGCAGCGTGGTGCTGAAGGATGTGCCGGCCTGCGCGACGGTGGCCGGCGTGCCGGCGCGCATCGTCGGCTGGTGCGGGGATGCCGTGCCGGCGCTGGCGATGGACCACCGCCTGCCGGAAGGCGCGGAAAAGGCGGCCGAGGCGGACTGAGCCGCCCCGGTTCCTGCCCCTGGTTCCCCCCGTGACGGGGCCGTGACATGCTGGGGCGGTCATGACCACGCTGCCCCGGCCTACCGCCCGCATCCGTTCCACCGAAACTCCGCCCATTCCCGCCGTCCGCGCCTGGGCCCAGGCCTATGACGGCCGCGCGGGCAAGGCGATCGACCTCACCCAGGCGGTGCCGGGCTATCCGGCCCATCCCGAGCTGATGAAGCGGCTCGCCGAGGCGGCGGGCTCGCTCGCCAATGCGGGCTATGGCCCGATCCAGGGCGAGATGCCGCTGCGGGAGGCCTTCGCCGCCGATCTCACGGCGCAATATGGCGGCCCGGTCGGCGCGGCCGACGTCGCCATCACGGCCGGCGGCAACCTCGCCTTTACCATGGCCATGACGACCGCCGCCGGCACGGGCGAGGCGGTGATGTTGCCCACGCCCTGGTATTTCAACCATCGCATGGCGCTGGAAATGCTCGGCATCGAGGCCGTGCCCCTGCCCTGCCGCGCCGAGGATGGTTTCGTGCCCGATCCGGCGCTCGCCGCCGCGCTCTGGAAGCCGGGCATCAAGGCGCTGGTCCTCGTTTCGCCCAATAACCCGACCGGCGCCTGCTATCCGGCGGCGACCATCCAGGCCCTGGCCGAGCTTTGCCGCACCAAGGGCGCCTTCCTGATCATTGACGAGACCTATCGGGATTTCCTGCCCGAAGGCCTCGACAGCCCGCATGACCTGCTGAGCGCGCCGGATTGGCGCGACCATGTTGTGCAACTCCATTCCTTCTCGAAGAGCTATTGCGTGCCGGGTCATCGCGCCGGGGCCATCGTGGCGGGCGGCGCCTTCCGGGACGAACTGGCCAAGGCCATCGACACGATGCAGATCTGCGCGCCCCGCCCGACCCAGGCGGCGCTGGCCTGGGCCGTGCCCGCGCTGAAGGCTTGGCGGCAGGAGAACAGGGCGCTGATGGCCGAGCGGGCGCGGGTGTTCCGCGCGGCGATGGCCGAGGCGCCCGCCTTCCCCATCGAGGCGCAGGGCGCCTATTTCACCTATCTGCGCCTGCCGGAAGGCGCGCCGGATGCGGTGAAAGCGGCGGAAAAGCTGGCTATCGAGGCTGGGCTGCTTTGCCTGCCGGGCAGTTTCTTCGGCCCCGGCCAGGAGCGGCACCTGCGCCTCGCCTTCGCCAATGCGGAGGCCGAAGTGCTGCGCGAAGTGCCGGGCCGTCTGGCGAAGCTGCTCGCCCCTGCCCTAGCCTGAACAGGACGGAGCGGCTTGCGCCGCTCCGCGCCCCGGTTAGTAACCGGCCGCGAAATCGACAAGGTTGATGAAGGGCTCGCCGGTCTTAATGCGACGCAGGTTCTCGATGACCTGCGGCGCGACGCTCGCCGGGATGGTGGCGCTCGCGGCATGCGGCGTCATGATCACCTTGGGATGCGTCCAGTAGGGATGGCTCGGCGGCAGCGGCTCGGGCACGAAGACGTCGAGCGCCGCACCGGCGATATGGCCGGAATCCAGCGCCGAAAGCAGCGCCGCATCCACCACATGACCGCCACGGGCGGAGTTCAGGAGGTAGGAGCCGCGCGGCATCCGGGCCAGGGCACGGCCGTTGATGATGCCATGCGTCTCGGGCGTCAGCGGCAGAAGGCAGACCAGGATGTCCGTCTTCTCCAGCATCGTGTTGAGCCCGGCATCGCCGTGATAGCAGGTGACGCCAGGGATATCCTTGGCGCGCCGCGACCAGCCCGAGACCGGGAAACCCAACCCCGCGAGCTTCTGCGCGGCATCGCCGCCCAGCGCTCCCAGGCCCAGCACGCCGATACGGCGCGTGGGGGTAACCGGCGCGGGCAGCTCGTCCCAGATGCGCTCCTTCTGCTGCTGGCGATATTCCAGGTCCTGCCGATGGAAGCGCAGCACGTTCAGCAGCACCCATTCGGTCATGGCCGAGGTCAGCAGCACGTCCACGAGCCGGGCCACCGGCACGCCCGGCGGCGGCCCCGGCGGGCGCAGCAGGTGGTCCACACCCGCGCCCATGGAGATCAGCAGCTTGAGGTTCGGGTAGCGACGCAGCTCCATCATGTCATGCGTCGACCAGCAGACGGCGGCCTCGATATCCTCGGGGTTGCCGGCCTCGGGGAAGAGGCGGACATCGAGATCGGGCTGCAGCGCGAGAAGCGCCGCGCGCCAGTCAGCCATGGCCGAAGCCTTGGTCGAGAGCAGAACAGCCATGGGGGTGGGTAGCCTATCCGTTGTCGTAGAGTTCGCTCACGAAGGCGCGCCAGTCATCCTTGCGTGCCGCCGCGCGGCGGGTTCCGTCGGGCATCTCGGCGAAGAGCGAGAGCACGCCCGTCCGCCAGTAAAGGTCGAATTGCCGCTCGTCGCTCAGCACCAGGGCGGAGGTGCGGTCGAAGACGCCGTCCTTCACCTTCGGCATGATCCGGTAGAGCCAATACCAGCAGCCGACCGCCAGAAGCGCGAAGCCGGCGTAGAAATGGACGAAGCGCGTCACCAGCAGCGAGGCCACGACCAGCAGGGCCGGGACGACGATATTCTCCGCCGTCCGATAGACCGGCGATCCCGGGCTGTTCATCTTGCGGATATGCACGCCGAGCTTCAGCCGGTCCTGCGCCAGCAGGGCGCGGAGCTTTTCCATGTCGGTCATGTGCGGGTCGCGCCACTATCGGCACGCAGATCGAATGCGGCAGCCATCAAGGCGCGGGTGTAAGGCTCGCGAGGCGAACTGACAATCGCCTCGGCGGGCCCTTCCTCCACCACCTTGCCGTCTTTCAGCACGATGATGCGGTGCGCCAGGGCCCGGACGACCCTCAGATCGTGGCTGATGAAAAGATAGGCGAGCTTGTGCTTGGCCTGGAGGCCGCGAAGCAGTTCCACCACCTGGGCCTGGACCGAGACGTCCAGCGCCGAGGTCGGCTCGTCCAGCACCACGAATCGCGGCTTGAGCACCAGCGCCCGGGCGATGGCGATGCGCTGCCGCTGGCCGCCCGAGAATTCATGCGGGTATCGCTCGGCCATGGCCGGGTCGAGCCCCACTTCGAGCAGCGCCTCGGAGACCGCCTGGCGCCGCTGCGCCGGGGAGAGATCGGGTTGATGCACCGCGAGCCCCTCGCCGACGATCTCCTCGATGCTCATCCGGGGCGAGAGCGAGCCATAGGGGTCCTGGAAGACGATCTGCATCTTCTGGCGCAGGGGGCGCAATTCCGCGCGGGAGAGGCCCTGGATCTTCCGCCCCTGGAAATCGATCTCGCCCTGGCTGTGTTCGAGCTGGAGCATGGCGAGGCCGAGCGTGGTCTTGCCGCTGCCACTTTCGCCCACGAGCCCGACCGTCTCGCCCTCCCTGACCGAGACGGAAACGCCATCCACCGCCTTCACCTCCGCCACGACGCGGCGCAGCAAACCCCGGCGCACCGGGAAATGCACCTTCACCTGCTCGCCCCGCATGATCTCGGGCGCGCCCTCGGCCACGGGTTCCGGCCGGCCGCGAGGCTCGGTCGCCAGCAGCAGCTTCGTGTAATCATGGCGCGGCGCGTTGAAAACCTGCTCGACAGGCCCCTGCTCCATCACCTCGCCCTGGCGCATGACCACGACCGACTGGGCGTGTTTCTTCACGATGGCCAGGTCATGGGTGATGAGCAGCAGCGCCATGTTCAGCCGCTGCCGCAACTCGGCCAGCAGGTCGAGAATCTGGGCCTGGATGGTGACGTCGAGCGCCGTGGTCGGCTCGTCCGCGATCAGCAGCTTCGGGTCATTGGCCAGCGCCGCCGCGATCATCACGCGCTGCCGCTGGCCGCCCGAAAGCTGGTGCGGGAAGGCGTTCAGCCGGTGCTCGGCATTGGGCAGGCCGGCGCGGCGCAGCAGTTCCAGTACCCGTTCGCGCAGGGCCGCACCCCGCATGGGCCGATGCAGCGTGACCGCCTCGGCCACCTGGCGGCCGATGGTATGCAGCGGGTTGAGGCTGGTCATCGGCTCCTGGAAAACCATGCCGGCAACCCCGCCGCGCAGCTTCATCATCGTCGCCTCGGGCGCCTTGAGCACATCGACGCCATCGAGCGTGATGCGGCCGGTGGGGTTGGCGCCCCCGGGCGAGAGCAGCCTGAGGCAGGACAGCGCCGTCACGCTCTTGCCGCTGCCGCTTTCGCCGACCAGCGCCACGGCCTCGCCCGGATGGACGGCGAAATTCACCCCGCGCACTACTGTCTTGCCACGAAAGGCGATCGAGAGGTCCTGAACCTCGAGCAGCGGCCCGTTCATGCCCGGCGCTCCGCACCCTTGCGCGGGTCGAAGGCGTCACGCACCGCCTCGCCGATGAAGATCAGCAGCGTCAGCACCGTGCCGAGCGAGACGAAGGCGGTGATGGCGAGCCAGGGCGCCTGGAGGTTGTTCTTCCCCTGCGCGACCAGCTCGCCCATCGAGGGCGAGCCCGGCGGCAGGCCGAAGCCCAGGAAGTCGAGCGAGGAAAGCACCACGACCGAACCAGAGAGCATGAAAGGCAGGAAGGTCAGCGTCGCCACCATCGCGTTGGGCAGGATGTGCCGCCACATGAGCTGGATATCGGACACGCCCAGCGCCTTGGCCGCCCGGACATAGTCGAGATTGCGGCCGCGCAGGAACTCGGCGCGGACGACGCCCGTGAGCGACATCCAGGAGAAGAGCAGCAGGAAGGCCAGCAGGGTCCAGAAGGTCGGCTCGATCACGCTCGCCAGAATGATGAGCAGATAGAGCTGCGGCATCCCGGACCAGACCTCGATGAAGCGCTGGAAGCCGAGATCCAGCCAGCCGCCGTAATAGCCCTGCACCGCCCCGGCCATAATGCCGATGACGGAACTGGCCAGCGTCAGCGCGAAGCCGAAGAGGACGGAGATGCGGAAGCCCCAGATGAGCCGCGCCAGAACGTCGCGCGCCTGATCGTCGGTGCCGAGCCAGTTCTTCCAGGAAGGCGGCGCGGGCGAAGGTCGGCCGAGATCGGTGATCACCGTGTTATGGCGGTAGGGCACGATGGGCCATACGGCCCAGCCCTTCTCGCTCACCTCCTGGCGGAAATGCGGGTCGCGCCAATTGGCCTCGATGGGCAGCCCGTCGGCGATCACGTCGCTTTCGGCGTAATCGACCAGCACGGGCACGAACCAGCGGCCATCGACCCGCGCGACGATCGGCCGGTCATTGGCGATGAATTCGGCGCCGAGGGTGACGAGGAAGAGGAAGAGGAAGATCCAGCTCGACCACCATCCCCGGCGATTGGCGCGGAAATTGGCGAGGCGGCGGCGGGTGACGGGCCTCATCGCCGCGCCTCGAAATCGATGCGCGGATCGACCAGCGTATAGGTGATATCGCTGATTATCTGCATGACGAGGCTGATCAGCGTGAACATGTAGAGCGTGCCGAAGAGCACGGGATAGTCGCGCCGGATCGCCGCCTCGAAGCCCAGCAGGCCGAGCCCGTCGAGGCTGAAGATGATCTCGATCAGCAAGGCGCCGGTGAAGAAGATGCTGACGAAAGCCGCCGGGAAGCCCGCGAGGATCAGCAGCATGGCGTTGCGGAAGACATGGCCGTAGAGCACGCGGTTCTCGCTCGCGCCCTTGGCCCGGGCGGCCAGCGTGTATTGCTTGCCGATCTCGTCCATGAAGCTGTTCTTGGTCAGCATCGTCAGCGTCGCGAAGCCGCCGATGACCAGAGCCAAGGTGGGCAGCACCATGTGCCAGGCATAGTCCAGCGCCCTTTCCCAGAAGGGCCAGTCGGCGGAGCCAGGCGTCACGATGCCGCGCAAGGGAAACCATTGGACGAAGGAACCGCCCGCGAAGAGCACCACCAGCAGGATGGCGAAGAGATAGCTCGGGATCGCATTGCCGATCAGGACGACGACCGAACTCCAGAGGTCGAAGGGCGACCCGTCGCGCACGGCCTTGCGGATGCCGAGCGGGATGGAGACGAGATAGATGATCAGCGTCGACCACAGGCCGATGCTGATGGAGACCGGCATCTTTTCCAGCACCAGATCGAGCACCGGCCGGTCGCTGAACAGGGAGCGGCCGAAATCGAAGCTCAGATAGCCCTTCAGCATGATCCAGAAGCGCTCATGGGCCGGCTTGTCGAAGCCGAAGGTCTTCTCGATCTGCGCGACGATGGCCGGATCGAGCCCCCGGGCGCCGCGATATTGGCCCGAGGGGCCGCCTTCGCCGCCGGAGGGCCTGGGTGCGCGAACCTCGCCGCCGCCCTCGCCGGTCAGGCGGCCCATGGTCTGCCCCTGGCCCTTGAGTTCGGCCAGCATCTGCTCCACCGGCCCGCCGGGGGCGAATTGGGTGACGGCGAAATTGATCACGATGATCCCGAAGAGCGTCGGGATCACCAACAGGAGGCGGCGGAGGATATAGGCTGCCATCTCAGGCGAGATTCATCGTTCAGAGACTTGATTTTGCAGCATTAAGCGCGGCCTCTTTGGCACTATCCACCCACCAGGTATCGATGCCGAGCCCGTATTTCGGATTGCGCGGCGGGCGGCCGAACTTGTCCCACCAGGCAAGGCGGAAGCTGCGGCTATGGTATTGCGGGATGCTGAAATAGTTCCATTGCAGCACGCGATCGAGCGCGCGAGTGCGGGTGATCAGCGCCTGACGGTCGGGCGCGCTGATGATCATCTCGACCAGTTCATCAATGACCGGATCGGCGATGCCCATCAGGTTCTGGCTGCCGGGCTCCTTGGCCTTCTCGCTCGTCCAATAGTCGCGCTGCTCGTTGCCGGGCGAAAGCGATTGGCCGATGACGTCGACCGTCATGTCGAAGTCAAAATTATCCATCCGCACCTGATATTGGGCGGGATCGACGGTCCGGACCCGCACCTCGATGCCGAGGCGCTCGAGCGCCTGCTTATAGGGCAGTGCGAGGCGCTCCAGCGAGGGGCCGTTGAGAAGGATTTCGAAGGAGAAATTCTGACCCTGGGCATTGACCAGCCGCCGCTCCTTCACCGTCCAGCCGGCCTGCCGGAAGAGGTCGAGCGCCTTGCGCAGCCCCTCGCGGTTATTGCCGGAGCCGTCCGTCACGGGCGGCTTGTAGACGGTGGTGAAGACCTCGTCGGGCACCTTGCCGCGGTATTTCTCCAGGATCGCCAGTTCGTCCTTGCTGGGAAGCTCGGTCGCGGCGAAGTCGGAATTGGAGAAATACGAGGTCGTGCGGGTGTAGGAGCCGTAGAAAAGGTTCGCGTTCATCCACTCAAAGTCGAAAAGCTCGCCCAGGGCCTGGCGCACCCGGCGGTCCTGGAAGAGCGGGCGGCGCAGGTTCATGGCGAAGCACTGCATGCCCGTGGGCAGTTCGTGGCGCAGTTCGTCGCGCTTCACGAGGCCCCGGCGCACGGCGGGAAAGTCATAGGCCGTGGCCCAGTCCTTCGCGACATTCTCGGTGCGCAGGTCGATCTGGCCGGCCTTGAAGGCTTCCAGCGCCACGGCGCTGTCGCGGAAGTATTCGTAGCGGATGGTATCGACATTATTGGTGCCGCGACGGGTGCCGAGGTCCTTGCCCCAGTAATCCGGCACGCGGCGATAGACGATGCTTCGGCCCGGATCGAAACGGTCGATCTTATAGGGGCCGGAGCCGAGCGGGATATCCAGGCTGGGCTTCGAGAAGTCCCTGCCCTCCCACCAGTGCTTCGGCAGCACCTGAATCTGACCGAGAATGAGCGAAAGCTCGCGGTTCTCGTTGCTGCGGAACTTGAATTCGACCCGCTTGGGCGAAGCGGCGCGGATCTCGGTCACATCGCCCCAATAGGCGCGATAGAAGGGCCGGCCCTGCTCGCGGAGGATGTTGAAGGTGAAGACCACATCCTCGGCGGTGATGGGCTTGCCGTCATGCCAGCGCGCGCCGTCGCGCAGCTCGAAGGCTACGCCCAGCCCGTCGGCGGGAATCTCGATGGTCTCAGCCAGATGGCCGTATTCCGTATTGGCCTCGTCGGCGCTGTCGGCCAGGAGCGTGTCATAGAGATTAGGCAGGCCATTGGCCGGCGTGCCGCGCAGAATGAAATGACTGAAACTGTCGAAGGAGCCGAGGGCGGTCAGGGCCATCTCGCCGCCCTTCGGCGCATCGGGATTCGCCCAGGGCCAATGGGGGAAGTCGCGCGGCAGGCTCGGCTCGGCGAGCAGCGAGAGCGCGTGTTTCCGCTGGGGCGCCGCCCCTTGCGCGGCAGCCGGCAGGCTCACCATGGGGGCAGGCAGGGTGAAGGCGGCCCCGAGGGCCAGGAGATCACGGCGACGCATGAGCGGAGGATGGGGGTTCCCCGCGCGGTTCACAACCGCCAAGCGCCGAGGTGATGCGCGAATTACCGTTCGTTCCGCATCAGGCGGCGGGCCGCCGGGTCATTCGCCCGGCGCGGGTGCCGGCATCTGCCGCCCGATGAGCCGCGGCAGGCCCAGCACGCCGCTCGTCACCAACACGCCCAGCACCACGGCCGCACAGCCGAGCAACTCGATCGGGCGCGGGCTTTCCCCGAGGAAGAGCACCGCCGCGATGGTGATGGTGACGGGCACAAGGGCCGTCACCGCCGTCGTCCGCGCCGCGCCGAGATGCTTGAGCGCGGCCATATAGGTCAGCAGCGCGATAACCCCGGCCAGCAGGCCCTGGACGACGAATTGCTGCGCCAGAACCGCTCCGGGCGTGGCCTGGAGCGCATCGAGAATACGGAAGCCCGCGAAGGGTAGCAGCAGAAGCACCGACCAGAGGCCGACGAAAGCCGCCGCCTGAAGCCCGCTCAGCCCGCTGTAGCGGAAGGCAATGGTATAGACCGACCAGGAGAAGGCGGCGGCCAGGATCAGCAGATGCCCCCGCCAGGTGCCGGCACCGATATCCAGCAGGCCCATGCCGAGGATGCAGGCGACGCCCGCCGTGATCAGCGTGACGCCCACGATCCGGCCGAGGCCCAGCCTCTCCCGCAGCAGCAGCGCCTGGAGCAGCGCGATGAAGAGCGGCAGGCTGCCGGTCAAAAGCGGCCCGCCCTCGGCGGCCGGCGCATGGTAAAAGCCTTGCAGCACCAGGAACTGATAAGGCAGCCCCGCCATCAGCAGGCCCAGCAAAGCAAGCGGTGACGAACCGCGAGGGATCAGCCGGAAGCGCCACCAGAGCGGGGCCAGCAGCACTGCCGCCGTGCCGAAGCGGATGAAGGCCAGGAGCGAGGGATCGAGCGGCGTCGCGCTGCCCATCGCCATACGGGAGGCCGTGATCCAGGCCGTCCAGATCGCGACGGTGACCAGGGCGCCGAGCAGGCCCAGTCGCACCGGGGTGAGAAAGGCTTTGGTCGGCATGGCGGCATCCGGTGGTTGCGCTGCAATGCAACAAGAATGCGCGGCGGGGCGGGTTATTCCAATCTCAAACCCTGCCCGGTTTTCGCGATTTCGGGTAATGAAACTCTCGGCTGAGATGGAGAACAGCGATGTCCGTTACCCTGGATGAGATAGATCGCCGAATCCTGACCCTATTGCAGGCCGATGCCTCGCTGACGGTGAATGCCCTGGCCGAGATGTTGGGCATGACGCCCCCGCCCTGCTGGCGGCGGCTGAAACGGCTCAAGGATGCGGGCTGTCTGAAGCGGCAGGTCTGGCTGGTGGACCCTGCCTCGGTGGGCCTCAATGTCTCGATCTATGCCGATGTGAAGCTGGTCGCGCATGATACCGAGGCGACCACGGCCTTCCGCGAGAAGGTGCGCGCGCTGCCGGAGGTGGTGGAATGCTACATCCTCCTCGGCAGCACCGATGTTCTGCTCAAGATCATCGTGCCCGACATCAAGTATTACGAGACCTTCTTCTACGAGCAGCTCTCGCAATTGCCGGGCGTGCGTGAGATCACCTCGAGCGTGGTCATGACCGAGGTGAAGGCGACGACCAGCCTGCCGCTGTAGCGGCGCGGCCTCACTTCACCCGTTGCTTTTCGAGCTTCCGCGCCAGCGTGCGGCGATGCATGCCGAGGCGGCGGGCGGTCTCGGAAATATTAAAGTCGGTCTCTACCAGGGTCTGATGGATGCGCTCCCATTCCAGCGTCTTGATGGAGGTGGGGCGCTCGGTCAGCGGCGTCTCGACATCGCCGGCCGCCTTGGAGAAGGCCGCCTCGATATCGTCGGTATTCGAGGGCTTGGCCAGGTAATGGCAGGCGCCGAGCTTGATGGCCTCCACGGCCGTCGCGATCGAGGCGAAGCCGGTGAGCACGACGATCAGCATCTCCGGATCATGCGCATGCAGGGCCTGGACGCAGGTGAGGCCCGAGACGCCGCCGGCGAGCTTCAGATCCACCACGGCATATTGCGGCGTCCGCTCGGTGAGGATGGCATTCACCTCCTCCAGGCTGGAGGCGGCCAAGACCTTGTAGCCGCGCCGCTCGAAGGAGCGATGCAGGGTGCGGGAAAAACCGGGATCGTCCTCGACGATCAGAAGCAGGCGTTCAGCCTCGGTATTCATCATAGCCTCCGACAGCAAGCGCCGCGAGCGGCAGGCGGAGAGCGACCCGCGCCCCGCCTTCCGGCCTGTTCCCGACCGTCACCGTTCCACCGAGCTTGCGTACCACATTGACGACGAGAAAGAGACCCAGTCCTCCCCCGGTCTTGCCCTTGCTGGATTGATAAGGCCGCCCTACCCGTTCGAGCATGTCGGGTGGGAAGCCGGGGCCGTCATCCTCCACGCTCAGCGAGAGATGGTCATCCTCCCGCCGCACGGCGAGATGGATGCGACCCGCGGGCGCCTCCTGGGCATTATCGAGAATATTGGCAAGCACCTGCTTGAGCGCCGGATCGGAAATGATCGGCATGTCCTCGCCGAAATCGTTCCGGTAGGTCAGGCCGGTGAAGCCCCGCGCGGCGCGCCATTCCTCCACGAGATCGTCGAGGAAGGTTTTGACCGTGGTGAGCGAGGGCGCCTCGCCGCGTACCTCGCCGGCCGAGGTCAGCACGCCGGTGACGATGGTCTTGCAGCGGAGGATGGCGGCCTCGGCCTCCTCGATGTCCTGCAGCAGATCCGGATGCTCCTTGAACACCGCCATCCGGCGCCAATCGCCCAGCAGAACCAGCACGGTCGCGAGCGGGGTGCCCAGCTCATGCGCGGCACCGGAGGCGAGCAGGCCCATGCGCACGATATGGTCTTCCTCGGCCTTCTGCTGCCGCAGGGCCGCGAGGCGCTCGTCGCGATGAGCGAGGTTGCGGCGGATACGGGCGACGAAAATGCTCACGAGCACGGAATCGAGCAGGAAGCAGACCACCAGCCCCTGGAGATGCAGGCGGAAGAGCTGCCCCTCCAGCTCAGCCGGCAGAACGAAGGGGATGTAGAACTGGATGAGCAGCAGGTAGCAGGCGCCGGTGAGCGCCAGGATCGCGAGGCTCCAGCGCATGTCGAGCAGCACGGCCGTGAGCACGACCTGGAGCAGATAGAGCGAGATGAAGGGGTTGGTGGCACCGCCGCTCAGATAGAGCTGGGCCGTGAGCGCGGCGACGTCGAGCGAGATGGAGAGGAAAAGCTCGGGATTGGTGACGCTGCGCCGCGCCTGGAGGCGCAGCATGCTCAGCACGTTCAGCACCACGAGCGCGACCAGCACCATGGCCATCATGGGCAGGGGCAGTTCGATCCCCAGCCCGAAATGGACGACGGTGATGGTCAGGACCTGGCCGAAGACCGCCAGCCAGCGGAGTTCCACGAGTTGCAGCATGTTCTTGCTGCCGGTCGCGTCGCCATCGGCCGCGGGCCAATCAGGCAAGCGGGCGGCGGGCGTCATATCGGCGGGGAACATGCGCGTCTTTCCATCGTCCGAAACGGTTGAGGCGGCCAGTCAGCCGCCCCTCTCACACCGAACCGCCGCTGCGGGCCCTCAGGCGCCATTCCTGCCGTCCGACGTAGAAGATGCCGCCAGCCAGCATGATGGCCAGGGAATACCAGGTTATCGCATAGACCAGATGGCTGTTGGGGAAGGAGATGACAGTTAGCCCACCCACCGGCAGGCCGCCCGGGTTGGGCGTTCCATCCGCATCGATGAAATAAGGGGCGACGGGGCCGGCAAGGGCGCGCGAGGCGGCGATGGCCTGGACATCCCGCGAGAACCAGCGGCCCGAGGCCGGGTCGTTGCTGCGCAGGAAGGCGCCCTTGGGCTCGGTGATCCGCAGCAGGCCCTGAACCCTGGTCCGGCCCTCGATATCGCCCACGAGACGGCCGGAATGGTCGCGCCGGTCGGAGGGGACGAAGCCGCGATTGATCAGGACGGTGTAGCCGGCATCGGCCTTGAAGGGCGTCAGCACCCAGAAGCCGGGGCCGAGCTTGGTGCCGGCCTGGACCAGCGTTTCCTGCCCGTTGAGGAAGGTGCCGGTGACGGCCACATGGCGATATTCGTCGCGATCGCGGCTGACCTCCGGCCATTCGGCCGGGCCGGGCGCCTCGACGGCGGGGGCATGAACCCGCGTCTCGACCCGCTCGATCAGATCGAGCTTCCAGGCGCGGCGCTCGACCTGCCAGGTCCCGAGCCCGATGAGGACGACGAAGACCAGCAGCGCGCCGAAGCCAAGCAGAACAAGACGTAAGGGGGAGCGAGGCGTTGCCGCCCCCTCCCCCTCCTCCTCGACATCATAGCGTGTCAGGGCGTCACCTCAGGGAGCCGTACGCGCGTCATGCACGCCCATCGGCATCATATTGGTGTTCAGGTGGTACATGACCCAGATCGACCCGGCGAGCGTGATGACCACCAGCACGACCGTGAAGATCAGCGCCAGCATGGTCCAGCCGCCCTCGGACTTCGAGTTCATGTGCAGGAAGTAGACCATGTGAACCACGATCTGGATCGCGCCCAGCACCATGACGGCCATGGCCGTCATGGTCTTGTCGCCCAGCACGTCCGCCATCACCAGCCAGAAGGGGATGGCCGTCAGGATGACGGAGAGGACGAAGCCGATGACATAGTCGCGCATCGTGCCATGGGCTTCGCCATGGCCGTGGCCATGGTCGTCGTGGCCATGACCATGGGCGTCATGCCCATGGGTGTCGTGGCCGGCCGCCGTCGGATGAGCGCTCATCACAGCACCCCCATGAGATAGACGAAGGAGAAGACGCCGATCCAGACGACGTCCAGGAAGTGCCAGAACATGCTCAGGCAGAGCAGGCGGCGGCGGTTATCGGGGCCGAGGCCGCGCTTGTTCACCTGCACCATCAGCGTGACCAGCCAGATGATACCCATCGTCACGTGAAGGCCGTGCGTGCCGACCAGGGTGAAGAAGGCCGAGAGGAAGGCGCTGCGCTGCGGGCCTGCACCTTCATGGATCAGGTGCGCGAACTCATAGAGCTCGAGCCCGATGAAGGCGGCGCCGAAGAGGCCGGTGATGCCCAGCCAGAGGAGAACGCCCGACTTGTTGCCCTTGTTCATCTCCAGCATGGCGAAGCCATAGGTGATGGACGAGAAGAGCAGCATCGAGGTGTTGAGCGCGACCAGCGGCAGATCGAAGAGATCGGCGCCGGAGGGGCCGGCCGCGTAATTGCGGCCGACCACGGCATAGGTCGCGAAGAGCGCCGCGAAGAGCAGGCAGTCGCTCATGATGTACAGCCAGAAGCCCAGCGAGGTGCTGTCTCCCGAATGCACGGTCTCTTCCGACGTATAGAACGTGTTCTCGTCGTAGGTGGTCTGGTGCGATGCCATGGACCTCACTCCCCCGCCAGCGCGCGCGTACGGGCACGCTCGGTCTCGAGCACCGTCTCGGCGGACAGGTAGTAGTCGCGGTTATAGTTGAAGGTATGGGCGATCGCGTAACCCAGAAGGGCCACGAAACCCAGGGCGGCCAACCACCAGATGTGCCAGATCAGCGCGAAACCGACGATCGTGGCGAAGAGCGACAGGATCGCACCCGCACCCGTGTTCTTCGGCATGTGGATGGGCTTGAAGCCCTCCAGCGGGCGGACATAGCCGCGGCGCTTCATGTCGTACCACGCATCGTGGTCGTGAACGACGGGGGTGAAGGCAAAGTTGTAGACCGGCGGGGGCGACGAGGTCGACCACTCGAGCGTGCGGCCGTTCCAGGGGTCACCCGTCACGTCGCGCAGCTGCTCGCGGCGCAGGATGCTCACGCCGATCTGAATGATGAAGGCGGCGATGCCGATGGCGACCAGCACGGCGCCGAAGGCGGCGATCACGAACCAGATCTGCAGCGACGGGTCGTCGAAGTGGTTCACGCGGCGCGTCACGCCCATCAGGCCGAGCACGTAGAGCGGCATGAAGGCGAAGTAGAAGCCGGTGAGCCAGAACCAGAACGAAACCTTGCCCCAGAACGGGTCGAGCTTGAAGCCGAAGCTCTTCGGGAACCAGTAGTTGATGCCCGCGAAGACACCGAAGACCACGCCGCCGATGATGACGTTATGGAAGTGGGCGATGAGGAACAGGCTGTTGTGCAGCTGGAAGTCGACCGGCGGCACGGCCAGCATGACGCCCGTCATACCGCCGATGACGAAGGTCACCATGAAGCCAACCGTCCAGAGCATCGGCACTTCGTAGCGGATGCGACCGCGGAACATCGTGAAGAGCCAGTTGAAGACCTTCGCACCCGTCGGGATGGAGATGATCATCGTCGTGATGCCGAAGAAGGCGTTCACGCTGGCGCCCGAGCCCATGGTGAAGAAGTGGTGCAGCCACACGATGTAGGAGAGGATCGTGATGACGACCGTCGCGTAGACCATCGAGGCATAGCCGAAGAGGCGCTTGCTGCAGAAGGTCGCGACGACTTCGGAGAAGACGCCGAAGACGGGCAGGATGAGGATGTAGACCTCGGGGTGGCCCCAGATCCAGATCAGGTTCACGTACATCATGGCGCTGCCGCCGAGATCGTTCGTGAAGAAGTTCGTGCCCACGTAGCGGTCGAGCGACAGCAGCGCGAGGGTCACGGTCAGGATCGGGAAGGCGGCGACGATCAGGATGTTCGTGCAGAGCGCCGTCCAGGTGAAGACGGGCATCTTCATCAGCGTCATGCCGGGGGCGCGCATCTTCACGATCGTCGCGATCATGTTGACGCCCGAGAGCAATGTGCCGACGCCTGCGATCTGTAGTGACCAGATGTAGTAATCGACGCCGACGTCAGGGCTGTAGGCGATGCCCGACAGCGGCGGATAGGCCAGCCAGCCGGTCTTCGCGAACTCGCCGACGAAGAGCGAGATCATCACCAGCACCGCGCCCGACACCGTCATCCAGAAGGAGAAGTTGTTCAGGAACGGGAAGGCGACGTCACGCGCGCCGATCTGCAGCGGCATCACGACGTTCATCAGGCCGACCACGAAGGGCATGGCCACGAAGAAGATCATGATCACGCCATGGGCGGTGAAGATCTGGTCGTAGTGGTGTGGTGGCAGGTAGCCTTCCGAACCATTGAAGGCGATGGCCTGCTGGATGCGCATCATGATCGCGTCCGAGAAGCCGCGCAGCAGCATGATCACCGCGAGGATGATGTACATGATGCCGATCTTCTTGTGGTCGATCGAGGTGATCCATTCCCGCCACAGGTAACCCCAGAGGCGGAAATAGGTCAGCAGCGCGAAGACTGCGACGCCGCCGAGGGCGACGGCCGCGAAGGTCGCGACAAGAATGGGTTCATGAAACGGCAACGAACCCCAAGTGAGGCGGCCGAACAGGAACGAGGTTGGTTCAGGACTGGGAGTCATCTGGGGCTACTCTGTCATGCCTGTCGCCGGCACCCTGGCCCCTCGCGGGGTGGAGATGCCGGCGCCCGGGGTTCAGTTGGCGTCCGTGACCTGATCGGCCGAGGCGATGCGGGTGACACCGAAGGGGTCGGTGGGCGTGCAGGACGAGGCGAGGACGAACATGCCGCCAGGCGCGTCGGGCTCGCTCGTGCGGCGGCGCCGGTCGTATTGGAGGCGGGCGACATTCATCGTGCCGGCCATGCCCATCCCGCCCTTCGCGTCGATATGCATCATCTCGTCCATGCACATCTTCTGCGAGTCCACGCACATGTTCAGGATGGCGTGATAGAGTTCGGGGTCGACGGTGCCGAAGTAGCGGACCGGCTCGCGCTCGCTCGGGCGCTCGAGGGTCTGGTATTCCGGACGGCCGAGGGTATTGCCGCTGGCCTTGGCCTTGGCGACCCAGGCGTCGAAGCCGGCCTGGTCGAGGCCATGGAACTTGAAGCGCATGCCCGCGAAGCCGGCGCCGCTGTAATTGCCCGACAGGCCGTCATAGACGCCCGCCTGGTTGATCACCGCGTGCAGCTTCGTCTCCATGCCCGGCATCGCATAGATCATGCCGGCCAGCGCGGGGATCGCCAGCGCGTTCATCACCGAGGTGGCCGTGATCTTGAAGCGGATCGGGGTATCGACCGGGGCCGCGACCTCGTTGACCGTCGCGATGCCCTGCTCCGGGTAGATGAACAGCCACTTCCAGTCCATCGCCACAACCTCGATCTCGAGGGGCTTGTGGTCGGCGGCCAGCGGGCGGCTCTCGTCGATGCGGGTCAGCGGGCGATACGGGTCGAGCAGATGGGTGCCCACCCAGGTCAGGGCACCGAGCGCGATGATGATGGCCAGCGGGGCGGACCAGATCACCACTTCAAGCCGGGTCGAATGGTGCCATTCGGGGTCGTACTTCGCGGCCGTGTTCGACTGGCGGTAGCGCCAGGCGAACCACAGCGTCAGGACGATGACGGGAATGACGATGAGCAGCATCAGACCGGTCGACACGACCAGGAGGTCACGCTGCTGGGCCGCGATGTCGCCCGCCGGGTTCAGGAGAACCAGGTTACAGCCCGAGAGAAGGGCTGCCAGCGGCACCAGGGCAAGGAGGCGGGTTAACTTGGAGGACATGCCACTCGTTCGGAAACTTTGTTTAGGCCCGGCCTTTAGAAGGAAAGGGTGGGCAATGGGATTGGACGATGTGTCCTAGGCTCCCATACCTAATTTCGCCTTGACCCGCCACTATTGGTCATCGCCGAAACGGCGCGACTCGTGAGAATTCGGGACAAAAGCCCATGAACGAGCTATCGTTTCAACTGCCGGAGCGCCCCGCCCCGGCCAAGGGCAAAGTCCAAAAAATTTCCACGCCCACGATCACTTTTTTATGGGGGGTCAGATGAACGTCATGAGCCAAGGTTACGGCATACCAAGTTCGGACGGACTCGAGCGGGACGCCCGTAAGGAGCACGCATCCGGGCACCGCATCTCGCCAGGCGAGATCGCCGCCGGCGTGGTCATCGGCCGTAGTTCCGAATTCTTCGATTTCTTCGTCTATGCGATCGCCTCGGTCCTCGTGTTTCCGAGGCTTTTCTTTCCGCAATACGATGCCTTCACCGGCACGCTCTATTCCTTCGCCATCTTCCCGCTGGCCTTTATCGCGAGGCCGCTAGGCTCCTTCTTCTTCATGCGGGTCGACCGGAAGCACGGGCGCGGGACGAAGCTGACCCTGGCTCTCTTCCTGCTCGGCGGGTCGACGGCAGCCATCAGCTTCCTGCCGGGCTATGCCCAGGTGGGTGCCCTCTCCATCTGGTTGCTGGCCATTTTCCGGCTCGGCCAGGGCTTCGCCCTCGGCGGCGCCTGGGACGGCCTGGCCTCGCTGCTGGCGTTGAACGCCCCGTCCCATCGCCGCGGCTGGTACGCCATGATGCCGCAGCTCGGCGCGCCGGTGGGCTTTATCCTGGCGGGCGGGCTCTTCGCCTATATCTCCCTCACCCTGAGCACCGAGGATTTCCTGTCCTTCGGCTGGCGCTACCCGTTCTTCTGCGCCTTCACGATCAATGTGGTGGCTCTCTTCGCCCGGCTTCGCCTGGTCGCCACCCCTGAATTCGTGAACATGCTGGAGAAGCGGGAGCTGCGCGCGGTACGGGTCGTCGAAACCTTCCGCGAGCAGGGCCGGAACATCATCATCGGCGCCTTCGTTCCCCTCGCCTGCTTCGCGCTGTTCCATCTGGTCACGGTCTTCCCGCTGGCCTGGATCGCGCTCGGCCTGCAGCGGGACCCGTCCGAGTTCCTGCTCATGCAGATGCTCGGCGCGGCGATCGCCCTGGTGATGATCTGCGTCTCGGGCTACCTCGCCGACCATATCGGCCGGCGCAATCTGCTCGCCATCGGCGCGGTGCTGATCGCGGTGTTCAGCTTCTGCGCCCCCTGGCTGCTGGGTGGCGGCTATACGGGCCAGACGACCTTCGTGCTGGTGGGTTTCGCCCTGCTGGGCCTCTCCTTCGGCCAGGCGAGCGGCGCCGTGGCGTCGAATTTCGATAGCCGCTTCCGTTATACCGGCTCGGCCATGACCTCGGACATCGCCTGGCTGGTCGGCGCGGGCTTCGCGCCGCTGGTGGCCCTCAGCCTCTCGACGGGCTTCGGCCTCTATGGTGTGGCGGCCTATCTGCTCTCCGGCGCGGTCTGCACCCTGCTGGCGCTGACCACGAACCGCCATCTGGAGATGCGCGACGGCTGACCCGCCGCGCATCGCAAGGGCAGTGGCCTCGGCACCCGTGCCGGGGCCATTCTCACATATAAAGAGATGGAAAAACCGCCGGCGTGGTGGAGCTGAGGGGAATCGAACCCCTGACCTCCTCATTGCGAACGAGGCGCTCTCCCAACTGAGCTACAGCCCCGCCGTGCGGTGGCGGCTTATTGAAGGCTCCCGAAAAGGAAGTCAAGCGACCCTTGCATTCGTGCCGCCTGCGGATTGTCGCCCCTGACCTCACGGCTTTAAGAGCGCCGTTCTTGTTCTGGTAACCGCGCCTCCGTAAATGTGGGGCTCATTGAGTGAGGATGCAGGATGTACGCGGTTTTCTGGTTCGTCGACCAAGCACTCAGCCTCTATATCTGGGCGGTCATCCTGGCCGCCGTGGTCAGCATGCTGATCGGCTTCGGGATTCTCGACGGGCGGAATCGAATCGTCTGGACCATCGCCGACTTCCTCTACCGGATCACCGAGCCGGCCCTGGCCCCCATCCGCCGATTCCTCCCCAATCTGGGTGGCATCGACATCTCGCCGGTGATTCTCGTGCTGCTGCTCCAGGCGCTCAGGATCTTCATGGCGACGACCCTGGTGCCGATGCTGCGGTGACACTGCCCCCTTTCGCCCGCCCGGATGCGCGAGGGCTGCAGCTTCGGCTGAAGGTCCAGCCCCGGGCGAAGCGCGAATCCGTGGGCGGCCTCGCCCCAGGCGTGGAAGGGCCGCGACTCCGCGTCGCGGTGAATGTCGCGCCGGAGGATGGGAAGGCGAATAAGGCCGTCACCGCCCTGCTTGCCCGCCACTTGCATGTCCCCCCTGCCGCCGTGACGCTTCTTCATGGCGCCACGTCGCGCGAAAAGACCGTGCTGGTCGAGGGTGACCCGGCCAGCCTGACGGAAAGGCTCGCCGCGCTCGCATGACCGCTCGCATCATTGACGGTAAGGAGGTCGCGGCCAAGCTGCGCGCCACCCTCGCCGCCCGCATCGCCACCCTCCCCTTCGCCCCGGGCCTGCGCGTCGTTCGCGTCGGCGATGACCCGGCGAGCGGCGTCTATGTCCGCAACAAGGACAAGGCCGCCAAGACCGCCGGCTTCGACAGCGCGACCCTCCAGCTCCCCGAGAGCACGAGCGAGGCGGAACTGCTGGCCCTGGTCGAGCAGCTCAACAATGACCCGGCCGTGGATGGCATTCTCGTGCAGCTTCCGCTGCCCAAGCAGATCAATGCCCAGCGCGTGCTCGAGACGATCGATCCGGCCAAGGACGTCGATGGCTTCCATGCTGTCAATGCCGGCCGGCTCGCGACGGGCCAGAAGGGCTTGGTGCCCTGCACGCCCAAGGGCGTGATGCATCTGCTCGCCGAGGCCGGCACGTCCCTCGCCGGTGCCCGCGCCGTGGTGCTGGGCCGCTCGAATATCGTCGGCAAGCCGATGGCCGCGCTGCTGCTGGCCGCCGATGCCACCGTGACGGTCGTGCATTCCCGCACGCGCGATCTGGCCGCCGAGTGCCGCCGCGCCGAGGTGCTGATCGCCGCCGTGGGCAAGCCCGAGATGGTGAAGGGCGACTGGATCGCTGAGGGTGCCACGGTCATCGATGTCGGCATCAACCGCCTGCCGGATGGCCGTCTCGTGGGCGATGTGGCCTTCAACGAGGCCATCGGCCATGCCGGCGCCATCACCCCCGTCCCCGGCGGCGTGGGCCCGATGACCATCGCATGCCTGCTCGAGAACACTCTCGAGGCTGCCCTCGGCCGCCGCGGCGTGGCGGGCTGAGGGCTTCGGCTCAGACCGGCTCGGGGCGGAAGACCGTCCCGGGCGTCACGAATTCCTCCTGCGCCGCCACGGTCAGGATCTCGCGCGAACCGGCCTCGGCCGTGCGCTTGAGCAGCCCGTAGATCGAGGAGCCGGCCGCCGAAAGCGCCGGCGCCGCCTCGCCCTGGCGCAGCCGGTGGAAGAGGAAGAGGGCCGCGATCGCATCGCCCGCCCCGTTCACGGATACCGGCAACATCGGCGTGCGCAGCCGCCAGAACTGCCCGCCCTCACCCGCCAGCAGATCGATCTCGCCCTCGGGCGTATCGGCCGTGCGAAGCGAAGTGACCATGACGCAGCGCGGCCCGCGGGCCTGAAGCGCGGTCACGGCCGCCTTGGCGTCGTCGAGCGTCGCCACCTGCCGATCGGTCAGCCATTCCAGTTCGAACTGGTTCGGCGTCACGATATCGGCCTGGGGAATCGCGCGGTCCCGCATGAATTCGGGAATGCCGGGGCGGACATAGATGCCCCGCCCGACATCGCCCAGCACGGGGTCGCAGCAATAGAGGGCCTCGGGATGGGCCGCCTTCACCTGGGCAACGGCATCGAGAATGGCCTCGCCGATTCCCGCATCGCCCATATAGCCGGAGAGGACGGCATCGCAGGCCGACAGCACCCCCCGATCCGCGATCCCCGCCACGCAGTCCCGGATGAGCTGCTCGGAGAAGACCTGCCCGCGCCAAGCCCCATAGCCGGTGTGATTCGAGAACTGGACGGTATTCACCGCCCAAACCTCCGCCCCCAGCCGCTGCAGGGGAAAGACGGCACTCGCATTGCCCACATGGCCATAGGTGACCCAGGACTGGATCGAGAGGATGCTCAAAGTCACGCGGTTCGGCCTCCGTCGACCGGCAGCAGGATGCCGGTGATGAAACTGGAATTGTCCTCCGCCAGCCAGACGGCGGCATTGGCAATATCGGCCGGCGTGGACATGCGGCCGAGCGGGATGGTCGAGAGGAATTTCTGGCGATTCTCCGGCGTGTCCGGCATCCCCATGAAATCCTCGACCAGGCCGGTCGCCCCGATCACCGGGCAGATGGAATTGACGCGGATATTGTCGCGCCCAAGCTCCTGCGCCAAGGCGAGGGTCGCGATATTCACCGCGCCTTTCGTGCCGTTGTACCAGACGAGGCCGGGGCGCGGGCGGATGCCGGCGGTGGAGCCGATATTGATGATCGAGCCGCCGCGGCCCTGGTTCCGCAGCACCGGCACGGCGTATTTCGTCATCCAGAAGATGGACTTCACGTTCACCGCATAGACGCGGTCGAACTCGTCTTCCGTGATGTCCAGGACCGGCTTGTTCCGATGCGTGGTGCCGGCATTGTTCACCACGATGTCCAATCCGCCGAAAGTGTCGTGGGCGCAGGCCACGATCGCCTCCACATCCCGGCCCTTCGAGACGTCGCCGCCGATCGCGACCGTATTGGGCCCTAGCTCGGCCGCCAGCTTCTGGGCGCCGGCGATGTTCATATCGGCCAGCACCACCTTCGCGCCCTCGGCCGCATAGCGGCGGGCGATTCCTTCGCCGAAGCCCGAGGCCGCACCGGTGACGATGGCGATTTTCCTGTCGAGACGCATGGGGCGTTTCCTTCTTCCGTGCTTTGCGGCGCGAGGCTCCATCAGGCCGCCCGGCCGGTCAATCGCGCCTCGCCCCAGAAAGTAACCAATGGTAAGCCGATCCGTGTTACCGCACCGTCATCCTTGCCTTTGGAGGCCGTCTATGGCTTGCCTTTCGTTACTCGGCATCCATGGCCCCTTGGCCGAAGGGAGCGGAATCCCCATGCTCTGCGCATGTCGCGCTTGACCCGTCGCACCGCCCTCGCCGCTGCCGCTGCCCTTCCGGCAGGAACGGCGTTGCGCGCCCTCGCCGCCGATCCGCCGCCGGTGGCGAATGTGAACCCCATGCCGCCAAGGCCGCGCCCCGAGGGGCCGCCGCTTTTCGGCGCCAAGACGCATAAGCTCGCCAACGGGCTTACCGTGGTTCATGTCGAGCAGCGGCGCGCGCCGGTCGTGGCGCAATATCTCTTCGTCGGTGCCGGCGCGGGCGATGACCCGGCCGGGCGCTCGGGCGTCGCGCATTTCCTTGAGCACATGGCCTTCAAGGGCAGCCCGCATGTGCCTTCGGGCGCCTTCTCCCGCCGCGTGGCGCGCGAGGGCGGGCAGGACAATGCCTTCACCAGCCGCGACGTCACCGCCTATCACCAGCATGTGGAAGCCAGCCGCCTGCCGCTGATCGCGGAGATGGAGTCGGACCGTTTCCGCCAGATGCTGCTCCCGGCCGATGAGCTGGAAAGCGAGCGCAAGGTCATCCTGGAAGAGCGCAACCAGCGGGTGGACAGCTCCCCCCAGGCGCGGTTCCGCGAGGCCATGGCGGCGAATCTCTGGGGCCCGCAGCATTGGAAGGGCCGGCCCATCATCGGCTGGCCGGAAGAAATCCGGGCCATTTCGCGCGACGATCTCTCCAATTTTCTCAATGGCCATTACGTCCCGGGCAATGCGGTGCTGGTCGTGGCCGGCGCGGTGAGCGAGGCCGAATTGCTGGACGTGGTCGGCAAGACCTATGCCGGCATCCCCGCCCGCGCCATCGAGCCGCGGAACCGGGCCGAGCCGCCCGTCGCCCCCATCAATGCCCGCATGTCGCGCAGCGAGGCGCGGGTAACGGAGGCGAGCCTCTATCGCGTCATCGGCGCACCCAGCCTCACCTGGGGCGAAATGCACATGGCCCAGCCGCTGGAGGTGCTCGCGCATCTGCTCGGCGGCGGCCCGGGCTCGCGCCTGCATAAGGCCCTGGTGCAGACCGGCCTCGCCGTCTCGGCCGGCGCCTATTACGACGCCGACGCGCTCGGCCCCTCGGAACTCACCTTCTATGTCACGGCGCGGCGTGGCACGGATCTGCCGAAGCTCGAAGCGGCGCTGAATATGGAAATCGAACGCGCTATCCAGGGCGGCGTGACGGAAGCGGAGGTGCAGCGCAGCATCCGCCAGCTCACCGCCGGCGCTCTCATGGCGCTCGACAGTTTCGGCGCCGCCCCGCGCCTGCTCGGCTCGGCACTGGCCATCGGCCTGCCGATCGAGACGGTCGAATATTGGCCCGCCTCCATCCGCGCGGTCACCCCCGCCCAGGTCAGCCAGGCGGCGCGGGCCATTCTGCCCAGCCAGCTCGCCATGGTCGCCTGGCTCGGCCCCGAAGGAACGGCCCTGCCGGCATGAGCACCAGCGAATTCTCCCTGCCGATCAAGACCATCGAGGGCGGTGGCTATACCGCCTGGCTGGCCGAGGATCACAGCGTTCCCGTCGTCTCCATCGCCTGGTCCTGGCCGGGCGGCGCGGCGCTCGATCCGGATGGCCAGGAGGGTGTCGCGACCCTCGCGGCCGATCTGCTGACCGAGGGCGCGGGCGACCTGGACGCGACCGCCTTCGCCGATGCGCTGGACGACCAGGGCATCAACCTCGATTTCGGCGTCGGCCGCGACGAGATGACCGGCGGCCTTCGCGCCCTCCCCGATGCGCTGGGCGAGGCGGTGCGGCTGGCCAATCTCGCCATGACCGCGCCCCGCCTCTCCGATGAGGCGATCGACCGGCGCAAGGCGGCGGCTATCGCCCGCGCGCGGGCGACGCGGCAGACGCCGCGCGGCATTGCCGACCTCGCCTTCCGTGGCGCGAGCTTCCCGAAGCATCCGGCGGGTCGCACCGTCTCGGGCTCGCCCGAGAGCCTGGCCGATCTGGATAAGGGGAAGTTCAAGGCGGCACTGGACCGGCAGATCCGTAAGGGCGGGCTGCTGATCGCTGCCTGTGGCGCCATTACCGGCGAGCAGCTCGCCAATATCCTACCGCAGCTCTTCCAGGGCCTGCCGGATGGCGAGGCGCCGAAGGTGCCCGCCCTGCCCGTGCCCGCCTCCTTCGGCGTGAAGGTCGAGAAGATCGCCTCGCCGCAATCGACCATCCTCTTCGGGCAGCCCGGCATGGCCGTGACCGATCCGGATTGGGAGGCGGCCCAGGTCGTGCTCCGCGTTCTGGCAGGCGGCGGCTTCGGCTCTCGGCTGATGGAAGCGGTACGCGAGAAGCGCGGCCTCGCCTATGGGATCGGCGCCGGCTTCGACAGTTTCGCGGGCCAGGCGGTGATCGTCGGCGCCACGGCCACGGTCAATGCGCGGGTGCAGGAGACGCTGTCGGTGCTTCGCGACGAATGGGGCCGCATGGCGAGCGAGGGCCCGACCGAGGCGGAAGTGACCGAGGCCGTCGCTTATCTGACCGGCAGCATGCCGCTCCAGTTCACCGACAGCCGCCGCATCGCCGCGACCCTTCTGGCGATGCGCCGCAACGGCCGCCCGATCGACTGGCTGAACCAGCGGGGCGAGCGCCTCGCGGCCGTAACCCGTGAGAGAGCCGTAACTGTTTCAAGTCGTCTGCTGGATGCGAGCAAGCTGTCAGTGGTCATCGCGGGCGAGCCGGAAGGTTTTTGAGCGCCTGCCGTCCGATGCTCAAGAACTGGTTATAAAGCTCCTCCCGACCTGTTCTGACGAATGCAGGTGGTAGCGGAGAGATGCGAGAGGCTCTAATCGGTCTTGGTAAGCGCTGCGACTCGCGATTCACCTTTCGGCAAGGACATCGCGACGTCGCATGCGCGGCAAGACTGTGGGAGAGCTCGCCGTATGACATCGCCCTCGCGCGAGGAAGCCTGGACTCGTATCGAGACGCTGGGCAAGCGGCCCGATGCCGCTGCCATCCGCCGCCTGTTCGCGGAGGATCCGAAGCGCTTCGAGCGTTTCAGCCGACGCGCGGGCGATATCCTGATGGACTTCTCCAAGACCTCGATCAGCGACGAGGTGATGGACAGCCTACTGCATCTCGCCCGCGCCGTGGCGCTCGAGGGTCAGCGGGCGGCCATGGCGGCGGGGCAGACGGTCAATGTCACCGAGCGGCGCGCGGTGCTGCATATGGCGCTGCGCGCGCCTGCCGAGGCTGGCTTCACCAGCGGCGATGAGGATGTGGCGGCCGAGGTCGAGACGACGCTCTCCGCCATGCGAGCCTTCTGCGAATCGGTACATAGCGGCGCCGTCCGAGGCGCGACGGGCGAGACCTTTACCGATGTTCTGAATATCGGCATCGGCGGGTCGGATCTCGGGCCTTTTGCGGTACTCCGAGCTCTATGGAACCCGTCCATGCCCATGCGCCCGCACTTCCTGGCCAATGTCGACGGCCATGCCTGGGCCACGCTGAAGCGCCGGCTCGACCCGAAGCGCACCCTGGTTCTCGTCGCCTCCAAGACCTTCACTACGGCCGAGACCATGCGCAATGCGCGACTCGTGCGCGAATGGCTGGCCGAGGCGCTGGGCGAGGAAGCCTTGCCAGCTCATATGGTCGCTCTCTCGACCAACCTGAAGGCGACAGCCGCTTTCGGCATCGCCCCTGAGCGCGTCTTCGGCTTTCGCGACTGGGTGGGCGGGCGTTTCTCGCTCTGGTCCGCCATCGGGCTTTCCATCGCGCTGTGCTGCGGCTTCAAGGCCTTCTCCGAGCTTCTGGCCGGCGCGCGGGCGATGGACGAGCATTTCCTTGAAGCGCCGCTGGAGGACAATCTCCCCGTCCTGCTCGCGCTGGTCACGCTCTGGCACGTCAATGGGCTCGGCCTGCCGGCCCATGCGATGCTGCCTTATGACGACCGGCTGGCCCGTTTCCCCGCGCATCTCCAGCAGCTGGAGATGGAGAGCCTGGGCAAGCGCGTGACCATGTCGGGCCTGCCCGTCGGCCGTGCCACGGGCCCGGTGATTTTCGGCGAGCCCGGCACCAATTCGCAGCATTCCTTCCTTCAGCTTCTGCATCAGGGCACCACGCCGGTGCCGGCCGATTTCGTGCTGGTCGCGAAGCCGGAGCATCCGTATCGGCAGAACCATCAGCTTCTCCTCGCCAATGGCCTGGCTCAGGGCGAGGCGCTGCTGCGCGGCCGCGACAGCGACGAGATCCGCGCCGAGATGACCGCCGCCGGCGCCCTGCCTGCGGATATCGAGCGCCTGCTGCCGCACCGCTTCTTCCCCGGTGACCGCCCGAGCACGACCCTGCTCCTGCCTCGGCTGACGCCGCATACGCTCGGCCAGTTGATCGCGCTCTATGAGCACAAGGTCTTCTGCCTGGGCGCGCTGTGGGACATCGACGCCTTTGACCAATGGGGTGTCGAGCTAGGCAAGCAGTTGGCGGGCGTGCTGCTGCCCGAGCTGGATGGCGACAAGCCCATCGGCGAGCATGACAGTTCGACCCTGGGCTTGATGGCCGAGTTGCGACGGCTCCAGGGCGAAGGCTGAGGGCCGCCCCGCCATGAAGGCGGAGGCGCGCCCCGACGCTTTGGCCTAAACTGTCGCCCATGGCCATCCGACTCCTGCCCGAGACCACTGCGAACCGCATCGCCGCCGGCGAGGTGGTCGAGCGCCCGGCCGCCGCGGTAAAGGAACTCGTGGAAAACGCGCTGGACGCGGGGGCCACGCGCATCACCGTCACTCTCGAGGGCGGCGGCATCGAGCGCATCCTCGTCGAGGATGACGGCGCGGGGATGAGCGCCGAGGACTTGGCGCTCTGCGTCGAGCGGCATGCGACCAGCAAGCTGCCGGAAGAGGAAGTGCTCTTCCGCATCGCGACTCTCGGTTTCCGAGGCGAGGCCCTGCCCTCCATCGGTGCCGTCGCGCGGCTCTCCATCACCTCCCGCCGACATGACGGGCAGGCGAATCAGCTGCTGGTCGAGGCGGGGCGGAAGGGCGAGATCCTGCCCGCCGCCGGCGCGCCCGGCACGCGGGTCGAGGTGCGGGACCTGTTCTTCGCGACCCCCGCGCGGCGGAAATTCCTGCGCAATCCCTCGACCGAGGCAAGCCATGCCGTGGCCGCCGTCGAGCGCCTGGCCCTCGCCTGGCCGGAGGTCGGCTTCCGGGTGCTGCTGGGCACGCGGGAGGTGCTTTCCGTGGCGCCGGGCGATCGCGCAGCGCGGATCGCGGCCCTTCTCGGGGCGGATTTCTCGGCCTCGGCCGTGCCGGTCGAATATGCGGTGGGCGATTTGCGCCTCACCGGCCTCGCCGCCCTGCCCGCCTATACCAAGGCGACCACGGGCGAGCAGCATCTCGTGGTCAATCGCCGACCGGTGCGCGATCCGCTGCTGCGCACGGCCCTCCGCGTCGCCTATCGGGATCTGATCGCGGCCGGGCGGCAGCCGGCGGCGGCGCTCTTCCTCGATATCGACCCGGCCGAGGTGGATGTGAACGTCCACCCCATGAAGAGTGAGTTGCGCTTTCGGGAAGCCGAGCGAGTGCGCGGCGTGATGATCCAGTCGCTGCGGCGGGCGATTTCCGTGGGCGCCGGCGTCGCGGCCACCGCCCCGGCCCTGGGCCGCGCCTGGGCGCCGGCCACGGCGGGCGATGAATCGCGCGCCTACGCGCCCTCTTTCGAGCCGACGCCCCGCCCGCTTTCCACGCTGCCGCTCGGCCAAGCGGCATTAGGCCGGGGTTTCGCGGAGACGGCTCTGCCGCTGCGGCCGCCCCCCAGCTATTACCCTCTGAGCGAGCCGGTGCAGCGCCAGCTGGGCCTCGCCCCGCCCCCGCCCGCCCCAGAGCACGAGGAGGCGGCGCCGGAACCCGCGCCCTTCGACCAGCCATTGGGCCGACCGCTCGCCCAGGTCATGGAGACCTATATCCTGGCCGAGGCGCCGGATGGCTCCCTGGTGCTGGTGGACCAGCATGCGGCGCATGAGCGGCTGACCCATGAGGCCCTGAACGCTCAGCTCGTGGCGGGCGGTGTGCGCTCCCAGCCGCTGCTGCTGCCCGCCGTGGTCGATCTGCCGGCCCGGGCCGTGGGGCTGCTGCTGGATGCGGCGGAGGAGCTTTCCCGGCTCGGCCTCGATATCGAGAGTTTCGGCCCCGGTGCCGTGCTGGTCCGTGCCTTGCCCGCCCTTCTCGGCAATCCGGAGCCCGCGCCCCTGCTGAAGGACCTGGCCGAGGAACTGGCCGAGCAGGAGGAGAGCACCGTCCTGGCGGCCAAGCTCGATGCCGCCGTGGCCCGTCTCGCCTGCCACGGCTCCGTCCGGGCCGGGCGCCGGCTCAATACCGCCGAGATGGCCGCCCTGCTGCGCCAGATGGAGGCCACCCCGCGCGCGGCTACCTGCAGCCATGGCCGCCCGACCTTCCTGAAGCTCGACAAGGGCGCGCTGGAGCGGCTCTTCGGCAGGCGCTAGGCAGCCCTGTCCTCAAGGGGCGCCCCGTCGGCCGGCTTTCCTTGCGCCTTCGCGACCGATGCGCTACACGCCCAACCGCGCTGGCACCCCTGGAGGCCGGCGTTTTGTTTTGGTTTTTGTGAGCAAGGAATTCGGCACATGGTCCAGACGATCCGGATCGAAGCCGTTTCGCGCGAGCAGGCCGGTAAGGGGGCGGCGCGCGCGACTCGGAAGCAGGGGGTGGTACCTGCTGTGATCTACGGGGCGAAGCAGGAGGCTGTCCTCCTCGGGCTCGACCCGCGCGACATCATGAAGGAGCTGCACAAGGGTGGCTGGCAGTCGCACCTCTATGAGGTGTCCGTCGCCGGTGCCAAGCCCGTGCGCTGCCTGATGAAGGACATCCAGTTCCATCCGGTGTCGGACCAGCCGCTGCATGTTGACTTCCAGCGCCTCGCCGTTGGCCAGCATATCAAGGTCAAGGTTCCCGTTCACTTCCTGAACGACGGCATCGCGCCGGGCATCAAGAACGGCGGCACGCTGAACGTCGTTCGCCGCACGGTCGAAGTGATGTCGGACCCGGACAAGGTGCCGGAGTTCTTCGAGATCGACCTCGCCGAGGCCGAGATCGGCGACACCCTGCGCTGGAGCGCCGTGAAGGACACCCAGGGCACCAAGCCCGTGATCGACCGCGACTTCGTGGTGGCGACCATCGCCGCCCCGATCGTCGAGGAGATCGTGGTGCAGGCTGCCCCGGCCGCCGACGCCAAGGGCAAGAAGGGCGGCAAGGCCGCCAAGAAGTAATCGGTTGGGGCTGCTGCCGTGAAGCTTTGGGTTGGGCTCGGAAATCCCGGCCCGGAATATGCGCGGCAGCGCCACAATATCGGTTTCATGGTGCTCGACGCCATTGCTCGCCGCCACGGTTTCTCGCCGTGGCGGTCCAAATTCAAGGGCGAGGTCTGCGAAGGGATGATCGCGGGCCAGAAGCTGTGGCTGATCAAGCCGCAGACCTTCATGAATGCCTCGGGCGACAGCGTTCAGCCCATGGCCGCCTTTTTGAAAATTTCTTCCCTCGACATCACCGTCTTTCATGATGAACTAGATCTCGCCCCGGGCAAGATTCGGGTGAAACGCGGTGGTGGCGCCGCGGGGCACAACGGCTTGCGGGATATCGACAGGCGCCTGGCGACGCAGGATTACTGGCGCGTCCGCCTCGGCATCGGTCATCCGGGCATGAAAGAGAAGGTGCACGGCCATGTGCTGGGCAACTTCGCCAAGGTCGATACCTGGCTGGGCCCGATGCTCGATGCGGTTGCCGATGCGGCACCCCTTCTGGTCGGCGAGAAGCCGGAGGAATTCATGACCCGCGTCGCCTTGCTGACGCGGCAGGAGGGCGGCGCATGATGGAAGACAGCCAACTGACCTTCTCGGCAGGCATGGGCGGCCCAGGTGCGGATGATCGCGCCAATGGCGCGGCGGCCCTTACCTCCGCCCTCTACCACGCCGCGCGGACCCTGGCACAGACCGGCTCCTCCATCCGCGGCTCGGGCATCGAGAGCGACGTCGTTGGCCAGGCGATCAGCTCCGCCACCATGCGCGCCTCGCTCGCGCTGGCCATCGCCGAGGCCATTTCCGAAACCAATGAGACGATGATGCAGGCCTGGCTGATCGCGGCCGCCGCCCGCAAGCTCGGCGTGCCCCTGCCCGGCGCCATCGCCATGCTGCGCGGCGCGGCGCTGATGCTGCCGACCGACGATGCCTCCGCCCGGATCGCGGCCTCCATGCAGGTCTCCCAACTCGCGGCGCTTCTCACGCCCCGTTCGTAGTCCCGGCGGCCCGCGCGGCCGTCATGCCCAATCCACCGCTGGCCCCCCTCGCTCTCGCGCGCTATAGGCGCGCGACACCGCCTCGGGGCGGCGCTTTTTTCCGCGCGGACAGACAGGATCAGTTCAGATGGGTTTCAATTGCGGCATCGTGGGCCTGCCGAATGTCGGCAAATCCACCCTGTTCAACGCGCTGACGCAGACGGTCGCCGCCCAGGCCGCGAATTACCCCTTCTGCACCATCGAGCCCAATGTCGGCCGCGTCGCCGTGCCTGACCGCCGCCTCGACCAGCTCGCCGCGATCGGCAAGAGCCAGAAGATCGTGCCGACCAGCCTGGAATTCGTCGATATCGCCGGCCTGGTGCGCGGCGCCTCACGCGGCGAAGGCCTGGGGAACCAGTTCCTCGCCAATATCCGCGAAGTGGATGCCATCGTGCATGTCCTCCGCTGCTTCGAGGATGGCGACATCACCCATGTCGAGGGCAGCGTGGACCCGCTCCGCGATGCCGAGACGGTCGAGACCGAGCTGATGCTGGCTGACCTCGAAAGCCTCGAGAAGCGCCTGCCGGCCGCCCAGAAGAAGGCGAAGAACGGCGACAAGGAGAGCATCGCGCTCATCGCCCTGATGGAGCCGCTGATCGCCGCCCTGACCGAGGGCAAGCCTGCCCGCACCGCCATTCCGAAGGGTGAGGAAGCGGCTGTCGCCCGGCTGCAGCTCATGACGACCAAGCCCGTCCTCTATGTCTGCAATGTCGAGGAAGGCTCGGCGGCGACGGGCAATGCCCATAGCGCCCGCGTCTTCGAGCGCGCCAAGGCCGAGGGTGCGAAGGCCGTCGTCGTCTCGGCCGCCATCGAGGCCGAGATCAGCCAGATGGAAGGTGCGGACCGCGCCGAATTCCTGGAGAGCCTGGGCCTGGAAGACAGCGGCCTCGACCGCATCATCCGCGCTGGCTACGAGCTGCTCGGCCTGATCACCTATTTCACGGTCGGCCCCAAGGAAGCCCGTGCCTGGACGATCCACAAGGGCATGAAGGCGCCGCAGGCCGCCGGCGTCATTCATGGCGATTTCGAACGCGGCTTCATCGCGGCCGAGACCATCGCCTTCGAGGATTACGTGGCCTTCAAGGGTGAGCAGGGCGCCAAGGAAGCCGGCAAGGCCCGCGTCGAAGGCAAGGAATACGTCGTCAAGGATGGCGACGTGATGCTCTTCCGCTTCAACGTCTGACATGAGCGCGCCCCGTCTCTCGATCCGGCTGGACCTGCCGACGGGGCGCATCGGGCCGGGCAAGATCCAGCTTCTGGAGTTGATCGCCCGGGAAGGCTCCATCGCCGCGGGCGGCCGCGCGCTCAATATGAGCTATCGCCGCGCCTGGGAGCTGGTGAACGAGATGAAGCAGATCCTGGGCGGGCCCGTGGTCAATGTGGCCGTGGGCGGCGCCAAGGGCGGCGGCGCGACCCTCACGCCCCTGGGCGAGCGGCTGATCGCGCATTACCGGCGCATCGAGGCGGCGGCGGCGAAGGCCAGTCAGGGTGAAGTTGCGGCGCTGGTTGAAGAGCTCGGGGGAAAGAATTCCCCCGAACCCCCATCTTCTTTCTGATTATTTGGCGTGGCTCTTGGGCCGGGCCTTGCGCTTCAGGTCCATGAGGTCGGCGGCCTCCTTGGCCCCGTTGCGCATCATAGCGGCCTGGCCAGCCTTGTATTGCGGCGGGCATGAGACGCCACGCTGGCCGTATTGGGCCGCCGCGCGCTGGGTGAAGGCGGCATCGGTCAGATGCGGGCGCGCGAGGGCCACGAGGTCCGCACGGCCGGCGGCCAGGATGGTGTTCACCTGATCGGCGCTGGTGATATTGCCGACGCACATGGTGGCGATGCCGGCCTCGTTGCGGATCATATCCGACCAGGGAAGCTGGAACATGCGGCCATAGATCGGCTGCGCATCCGCGACCGTCTGGCCCGTCGAGACGTCGATCAGGTCCGCCCCATGGGCCGCGAAGGCGCGCGCGATGGCCAGGCTATCCTCGTCCGACAGGCCGCCATCGGCCCAATCCGTCGCGCTGATGCGCACCGACATGGGCTTCTCCGCCGGCCAGACCGCCCGCATCGCGTCGAAGACCCGGAGCGGGAAGCGCAGCCGGTTCTCGACGCTGCCCCCATATTGATCGCTCCGCTGATTGGTCAGCGGCGAGAGGAAGCTCGCCAGCAGATAGCCATGGGCGCAATGAAGCTCCACCATGTCGAAGCCCGCCTCGATCGCCCGCTGCGTGGCGGCGGCGAAATCGGCGCAGACGGCGTCCATATCCGCCTCGGTCATCTCCCGGGGCACTTGGCTATGCGGGTAATAGGGCAGCGGCGAGGCTGAGACGATCGGCCAGGCGCCCTGTTCCAGCGGCTGGTCCATCCCTTCCCACATCAGCTTGGTCGCGCCCTTGCGCCCCGCATGGCCGAGCTGAAGGCAGAATTTCGTCTCGCCGTGGCCATGGACGAAATCCACGATCCGCTTCCAGGCGGCGAGTTGGGCATCATTGTACAGGCCAGCGCAGCCGGGGGTGATCCGCGCCTCTTTCGAAACGCAGGTCATCTCGGTGAACATCAGCCCTGCCCCGCCCACGGCGCGCGCGCCGTAATGCATCAGGTGCCAGTCGCCCGGCAGCCCGTCCTGCGCCGAATACTGGCACATGGGCGAGACGACGACGCGGTTCGCCACCTGCATGTCGCGCAGCTTGAAGGGCTGGAACATCGGCACCGTGCCGTCCTTCGCCGGCAGCCCGGCGGCGCGGGCCTCCTCGGCGAAGACGCGCTGCGTCTCGGCGACGAAGTCAGGCGCGCGGAGCGAGAGATTGTCCCAGGTGATGGCCTTGCTGCGCGTCATGAGCCCGAAGGCGAAGCGCTGCGGATGCATGCCCCAGAAACGCTCGATATGCTCGAACCAGACGAGCGAGACATTGGCGGCATGCTGGATCTTCTCCACCTCCTCGCGCCGCGCGCCCTCATAGCGCGCGAGGCAGGTGGCAACATCGCCGCCCTGCATGAAGGCGCCGTGCAGGGCGATGGCATCCTCCATGGCGAGCTTGGTGCCGCTGCCGATGGAGAAATGCGCGCTCGCCTTGGCGTCGCCGATGAGGACGATATTGTCCTTCACCCAGCGCTCGCAGCGGATGGCCGGGAAGCGCCGCCACATGGAGCGGTTGGTGATGAGCCTGTGGCCCTCCAACTCCTCGGCGAAGATCTCCTCCATCCTGGCCGCGCTCTCGGCCTCCGAGAGGCCTTCCAGGCCCGCGCGGGCGAAGGTCTCCGGGTCGGTCTCCAGCACCCAGGTCGAGGCGCCGGGCTCGTATTGGTAGCAATGGGCGACGAAAATCCCCTCCGGCCTTTCCTTGAAAATGAAGGTGAAGGCGTCGAAGGGCTTGGTGGAGCCCATCCAGGCGAAGCGGTTCGGCCGCAGGTCCAGGCTCGGCTTGAAATGCTCGGCGAAGCGCTCGCGGATGGGGGAGTTGATGCCGTCGCAGGCGACGATCAGGTCGGCATCGGGGAAGTCCTCGGGCTTGGCATCGCGGCCGAAAATCATCTCGACGCCGAGTTCGCGTGCCCGGTCCTGCAGGAGCATCAGCAGCGTGCGGCGCGAGCAGCCGCAGAAGCCGTTACCGCCGATACGATGCGTGAGGCCCTTGGCCCGGATCTCGATATCGTCCCAATAGGCGAAGCTGCTGCGGATGGCTTCATAGGAGGGTCGGTCGGCCTCGGCGAAGATATCGAGCGTCTGGTCGGAGAAGACCACGCCGAAGCCGAATGTATCGTCCGGCTGATTGCGCTCGACGACCGTGATTCGGGCCTGGGGCATGTCCCGCTTCATCAGGATGGAGAAATAGAGGCCGGCAGGGCCGCCGCCGATGATCGCGATACGCATGGATCTGCCTCGCTCCGAAGACGATATGGTTTAAGCTTAAAGGAATTTTCGTTCGGGCGTCCATAGGCCGGTTGCGCCCCTTCGCCGATTTGCTTTAGGCTTCAAATATCACGGGAGCGATCGATGAGCGGCATTGCCGGCAAACACGCATTGGTGACGGGGGGCGGTAGCGGTATCGGCGCTGCCTGTGCGGTGGCGCTCGCCGCCGCCGGCGCCCGCGTCACCGTGCTGGGCCGCCGCGCCGCGCCGTTGCAGACCATGGTGGCCGCCGGGCATGCGCAGGGCTTCGTCGTCGCTGACCTCACGGATGAGGCGAGCCTCGCTGATCTGCCCTCGGCCGATATTCTCGTGAATGCCGCCGGCGCCGCCGAGACCGCGCCCTTCCTAAAATCAGACACCGCGATGTTCGAGCGCATGATGCGCGTCAATTTCCTCGGCGCCGTGGCGATTACCCGCGCGGTGCTGCCGGGGATGATCGCGGCCGGGCATGGGCGCGTCGTGCATGTGGCCTCGACGGCCTCGCTGCGCGGCTATGCCTATGTCTCGGCCTATACGGCCGCCAAACATGCGCTGCTCGGCTTCGTTCGTTCTCTGTCAAGGGAAGTCGCAGGCAAAGGCGTGACGGTGAATGCCCTCTGCCCCGGCTTCACCGAGACCGACATCATTGCCGAAAGCGTCGCGCGCATCACCGCCAAGACGGGCCGCAGCGCCGAGGAGGCCATGGCCGAATTCACGCGCCACAACCCGCAGGGCCGGCTCGTGCAGCCCGCCGAAGTTGCCGCGGCGGCACTGTTCCTCTGCGGCAGGGCGGGCGCGGCGACCAATGGCCAGGCCATCGCGATCGATGGTGGAGAGACGGCATGAGCGACGAACTACTCGCCCCGCTCGATGCCGAAACCGCCCTCGCCGATGCGCCGCCCGGGCATAAGGATGAGCTGCGCCTCTGGCTGAGATTGCTGACCTGCACGACGATGATCGAGGCCGAGATCCGCCGCCGGCTGCGCGAGAGCTTCGACACCACCCTGCCCCGCTTCGACCTGCTCGCGCAGCTCGAGCGTGCTCCGGAGGGCATGACGCTCGGTGAGATCTCGAAGCGCATGATGGTCTCGAACGGCAATGTCACCGGCCTGGCCACGCGCCTGGCCGAAGAGGGCCTGATCGAGCGCCGCCCGCATGAGACAGACCGGCGCGCGACGCTGCTGGCCCTGACGGCGCGCGGCCGCCGGGAATTCAACCGCCAGTCGCGCGCGCATGAAGAATGGATCGCTGAATTCTTCGGCGATCTTTCCGGCGCCGACCGCCAGGCGCTGATGCGCCTGCTCGCCCGCACCAAGGCATCGCTGCGCAAGGCGATCACGCCCGGGGAAGAAGCATGACGCATGTGACGACGCCGCTCACCGATTATCAGGCGCAGCATTTTCTTCTCTCGGTGCGCGAGGGCATCGCGACCGTCACGCTGAACCGGCCGGAGCGGAAGAACCCGCTCACCTTCGAGAGCTATGCCGAACTGGCCGCTCTCTTCCGGGCGGGTGTGCGCGACGATGGCGTGAAGATCTTCATCCTCACCGGCGCCGGCGGTAATTTCTCCTCGGGCGGCGATGTGCATGAGATCATCGGCCCGCTCCTGGAGCGCGACACGAAGGGACTGATGGAATTCACCGCGCTGACGGGCGAGTTGGTGAAGGCCATGCGCGCCTGCCCGCAGCCCATCATTGCGGCCATCGACGGCATTGCCGTGGGCGCCGGGGCCATCATGGCCATGGCGGCGGATATCCGCATCGCGACGCCGCGCGCCAAGGTTGCTTTCCTCTTCAACAGGGTTGGCCTTGCGGGTTGCGATATGGGCGCCTGCGCCATGCTGCCCCGCATCATCGGTCAGGGTCGAGCGAGCGAACTGCTCTTCCGCGGCCGTGTCATGACGGCGGATGAGGGCCACGCCTGGGGATTCCACAATGCGCTGCACGCGCCCGAGGCGCTGGACGAGGCGGCGAACAGCCTCGCCAGAGAAATCGCCGCCGGGCCTAATTTCGCGCATGCCATGACCAAGCGCATGCTGGGCATGGAATGGGCCATGTCGGTGGAACAGGCCATCGAGGCCGAGGCCGTCGCCCAGGCGCTCTGCATGACGACGCAGGATTTCCGCCGCGCCTATGATGCTTTCGTCGCCAAGCAGACCCCCGTCTTCAAGGGCGACTGACCATGGCCGACAGCGACTTCCTCCATTGGCCTTTCTTCGAACAGCGCCATCGCGACTGGGCGGCGCGCGTCGAGGCCTGGGCTGCAGAGCATGCGGAAGCACTGTCGCATGACACCGATACCGATGCCGCGACCATCGCGCTGACCCGCGCCCTGGGCGAGGCCGGGCTGCTGGAAGCCGCCGTGCCACGGGACGGCAAGCTGGATGTGCGCATGCTCTGCATCGCGCGCGACATCCTGGCGCGCCACGCCGGGCTGGCCGATTTCGCCTTCGCCATGGCGGGCCTCGGCACGGGCAGCATTTCGCTTTTCGGCAGCCAGGAACTCAAGGATCGCTTCCTGCCCGCCGTGCGGCAGGGCCGCTCCCTCGCCGCTTTCGCGCTGTCGGAGCCCGAGGCAGGCTCGGATGTCGCGGCGCTGGCGACCATCGCCCAGCCCGATGGCAATGACGCCTATCGCCTGACCGGGCAGAAGACCTGGATCAGCAATGGCGGCATCGCCGGGCATTACGTCGCCTTCGCGCGGACGGGCGAGGCACCGGGGGCGAAGGGCCTTTCCGCCTTTGTCGTGCCGGCTGATGCGCCGGGCTTCTCCATCGTCGAGCGCATCGAAGTCACGGCGCCGCATCCGCTCGCGACGCTCTCCTTCGACGGCGTTCGAGTGCCGGTGGAGAATATGCTGGGCAAGCCGGGCGAAGGCTTCAAGGTCGCCATGGCCACGCTCGATGTCTTCCGCGCCACCGTCGGTGCCGCCGCCCTCGGCTTCGCCCGGCGTGCACTGGAACTGACGGTCGATCGCGCCAGCAACAGGAAACTCTTCGGCGGCCCGCTTTTCGATCAGCAGATGAGCCAGGCGGCCATCGCTGATAGCGCCACCGATGTCGAAGCCGCGGCGCTGCTTGTCTATCGCGCCGCCTGGCTGAAGGACCAAGGCACTCCCCGCGTCTCGCGGGAGGCCTCGATGGCGAAGCTCTTCGCCACCGAGGCAGCACAGCGCGCGGCAGACCGCGCGGTGCAGATTCATGGCGGCCTGGGCGTCACCAGGGGCCACAAAACAGAAGAACTCTACAGGGAAGTACGCGCGTTGCGTGTCTATGAAGGTGCGAGCGAGGTGCAGAAGATCATCATCGCCCGCGCAGAAAAGGACAGGCACGGCCAAACCACCGGCTGACGGAGGCGGCAATGAGCGTGACCGGGACTGCGACCTATTCGGGCATGACGGGTGAATTCGAACCCAGTGCCCATCTCGATACTTTCGCGCGCGACAACCTGCCGCCGCGTGACCAATGGCCTCTGCTGACATTCGACCTGCCGGGGCTGCGCTATCCGCTGCGGATGAATTGCGCGACGGAGCTGCTCGACCGTCACGTTGAGAACGGGCGCGGCGAACATCCGGCGCTGATCTCGCCGACCGAGACGCTGAGCTATCGCGAATTGGCACAGCGGGTGAACCGCATCGCCAATGTGCTGGTCAATGATCTCGGCATGGTGCCGGGCAATCGCGTCATGCTCCGCAGCGCGAACAATCCCTGGATGGTGGCCGCCTATTTCGCCGTGCTGAAGGCGGGGGGCGTCGTCGTCGCCACCATGCCGCTGCTGCGCGCCAAGGAACTGGGCCAGATGCTAGCCAAGGCACGCATCACCCACGCGCTCTGCGACGCGCGCCTCGCCGATGAGATGCATAAGGCCGCCGCCGAGGCTCCCGCGCTCGAGAAGATCGTCTTCTGGGGCAATGGCGAGTTGGAAAGCCTCTGCGCCGCGCAATCCGATGAATTCGCGCCCTGCGACACGGCCGCGGACGATGTCTGCCTGCTCGGCTTCACCTCGGGTTCCACGGGCGAGCCCAAGGCCACCATGCATTTCCATCGGGACATGATGGCGATCTGCGACGCCTATGGCATGCAGGTCCTTAAGCCGCTCCCGACGGATCGCTTCATCGGCTCGCCGCCGCTCGCCTTCACTTTCGGGCTGGGCGGGCTGGTCTTCTTCCCCTTCCGTGTCGGGGCCACCGGCATCCTGCTCGAACGCGCGGGGCCGGATGATCTTCTGCCCGCCATCGAGAAATACAAGGCGACCGTCACCTTCACCGCGCCCACAGCCTATCGCGCCATGGCGGCGAAGGCCGCGCAATTCGATCTCTCCTCGCTGCGCCGCTGCGTCAGCGCCGGTGAAACCCTGCCCGCGCCGACCTTCGAACTCTGGGAGAAGACAACCGGCATCCGCCTCATGGACGGTATCGGCGCGACGGAGATGCTCCATATCTTCGTGGGTGCGCCTCAGGAGAAGGTGAAGCCCGGTGCCACGGGCATTCCCGTGCCGGGCTATGAGGCCATGGTGGTCGATGCCGATTGCAACGAGGTGCCACGCGGCACGCCGGGACGCCTGGCGGTGCGCGGGCCGACCGGCTGCCGCTACCTCGCCGATCCCCGCCAGGCCAATTACGTCCAGAAGGGCTGGAACATCACCGGCGACACCTACATCCAGGACGAGGACGGCTATTTCATCTATCAGGCGCGCAATGACGACATGATCGTCGCCGCCGGCTACAATATCGCCGGCCCCGAGGTCGAGGTCGCGCTGCTCACCCATCCCTCCGTGAAGGAATGCGGTGTCGTCGGCTCGCCCGACCCTGAGCGCGGCATGGTGGTGAAGGCCTATATCGTGCTGAAGGACGGCTTCGCAGGGGACGTGGTGCTGATCAAGGAACTGCAGGACCACGTGAAGGCCACGATCGCGCCTTATAAATATCCGCGCGCCATCGAATTCGTCACCGATCTGCCGCGCACGGAATCCGGCAAGCTGCAGCGTTTCGCGCTGAGGAAGATGGCCGCCGGATGAGCCGCCTCCAGCCCCTCCCCGCCAGCGCCCTGCCGCCGGGCGCCTTCCGCACGAGCGCCCGCATGCGCTTCGGCGATTGCGACCCCGCGGGCATCGTCTTTTTCCCCAATTGGTTCAAGCTGGCGAATGAGGCGGTCGAGGATTTCTACGGCGAGGGGCTGAAGGTCGATTTCCACATGCTGCACGGCCCGCGCGGCATCGGCACGAATTACGTTCATGCCGATGCGGACTTCTTCGCCCCCGGCATGATGGGCGATGTGGTGCATCTCACGCCCATCGTCACCAAGGTCGGCGGCGCCTCCTATGCCACGACCATGCATGTGCATCGCGGCGAGCAGGAGCTGCTGCGGATGCATTTCGTCAACGTCACTACCAGCCTCGCCGAGAAGCGCGCCATCCCTCTGCCGGATGATCTGCGCACGGCGCTCATCGCCTACCAAACCCGCTGCCAGCCGGAACTCACGCCATGACGCTCACCGCCTTGCAACCGCCCGGCTGGCCCAAGCCGCGGGGCTACGCCAATGGCATGATGGGCAGCGGCCGCTTCGTGCTGGTCGGCGGGCAGATCGGCTGGGATGCCGAGGGGAAATTCCCCGAAGGCCTGATCCCGCAAATATCACAGGCGCTGCGCAACATTCTCGATGTCGTCAGGGAAGCCGGCGGCGGGCCCGAGCATATCGCCCGCCTCACCTGGTACGTGACGGATATGGACGCCTATCGCGCCGGCCTCGCTGAACTCGGCCCCGCCTATCGCGCCGTGATGGGAAAGAACTTTCCCGCCATGGCGCTGGTGCAGGTCGTCTCGCTCGTCGAGCCCGAGGCGCTGGTCGAGATCGAGGCGACGGCCATCATTCCGGAAGGCTGAGCGGCAGCCAGAGCACCTGCTCGACCGAGGACGCGCCCGAGGCGAGCATGGCCAGCCGGTCGAAGCCCAGCGCGATACCGGCGGTCGAAGGCAGGCCGTGGTCGATGGCGGCCAGGAAATCCTCATCGACCGGCCAGGCATTGTCGTAGCGGCGCTTGCGCTCCTCCACGTCACGCATGAAGCGCGCGCGCTGCTCGGCGGCGTCGGTCAGTTCGTCGAAGGCATTGGCCAGCTCGATCCCCGCCACGAAAAGCTCGAAGCGCAGCGCCGCACGCGGATCGGCCGGGTCCCGCCGCGCCAGCGCCGCCTGGGGCGCGGGCCAGTGGGTGAGGAAGGTCGCCCTCTCCCGCCCCAGTTTCGGCTCCACGCGCTCGAGCAGGAGGCGGAAGAAGATATCCTCCCATTCCTCCCCCGCCTGTGCCGGCGCGCCGATGGCCGCCGCCGCGGCCGCGAGCGCCGCCGTATCGCCTTCTCCATCCGGCCGCACGGTCGCGAGGAGATCGAGCCCATCGGCGAAGCGGAAAAACGCTTCCGCCATGGTGAGGCGCTCGAAGGGCAGCGCGAGATCGGTCTCCACCCCCTGATGCGCCACGCGCGGCGGCAGAACCGCGCGGCAGAAGGCCTCCGTCTCGTCCATGAGGCCCGAAAAGCTCATCCCGGGCGCATACCATTCGAGCATGGTGAATTCCGGGCTGTGCCGGGGCGAGACCTCGCCGTTCCGCCAAACCCGCGCCAGTTCGAAACACGGGCCCACGCCGCCCGCCAACAGGCGCTTGATGGCCAGTTCCGGCGAGGTGCGCAGCCAGAGATCTCGCCCCTCGCCCGCCATGATGGGCTCGAAGCGTGTGCGGAAGACGGAGAGATGCACCTCCATCCCCGGCGCCGGCGTGAGGCTCGGCGTCTCGATTTCCAGATAGCCACGGGTGGTGAAGAAGGCCCGCGTCTCGGCCGTAAGCTGCGCCCGGCGGCGCAGAAAAGGCAGGCGCGCGGCGAGCCGCTCGGGAGACCAAGGGGGAATCGGGGTCGGGGATGCGTTCATGGCCATTGCGCCGCGCAGTCTGCCGGGGCTAGAGCCAGCCCGCCATGCCAGACGGTTTTCCGCCTCCCTCTCGCGCCCACACCCTCCGCCATGCCGGCGAACTCGTCGCCGCGCGTCTCGTGCCGCCCGATGCCGAGCCGGGCCTGCGCGCGCTGGAAGAGACCTATGCCATCGCCGTCACATCCCATGTGGCCGGGCTGATCGACCGCGAGGACGCCGCTGACCCCATCGCGCGGCAATATATTCCGGATGCCGCCGAATTGGTGACGGCGCCCTGGGAAGTCTCGGACCCCACTTCGGACCATCCCTTCTCGCCCGTGAAAGGCGTGGTGCATCGCTACCCCGACCGCGCGCTGCTCAAGCCGCTGCTGACCTGCCCGGTCTATTGCCGCTTCTGCTTCCGACGCGAACAAGTGGGGCCGGATGGCGGCGTGCTACATGAGGCGGATCTGGAAGCGGCGCTGGACTGGTTCGCCCGCACGCCGCAGGTGCGCGAGGCCATCCTGACCGGCGGCGACCCGCTGATGCTCTCGCCCCGCCGCCTGGCCCATATCATCGGGCGGCTCTCGGCGATGGAGCATATCGAGATCATCCGCATCCATTCCCGCGTGCCCGTCGCCGATCCCGGCCGGATCAACGAGGCCCTGGCCAAGGCGCTGGAGACGGAAAAGGCGCTCTATATCTGCGTCCATGCCAATCACGCGCGGGAATTCGCTCCCGAGGCCAAGGCGGCGCTGAAGTGGCTGCATGGGGTGGGCGCCATCCTGCTCGGGCAAAGCGTGCTGCTGAGGGGCGTGAATAACAGCAGCCAGGCGCTGGAAGACCTTTTCCGCACGATGCTGCGCCATCGCGTGAAGCCCTATTATCTGCACCAGCTCGACCGCGCGCCCGGCACCGCCCGTTTCGAAGTGCCGATCGAGGAAGGGCGCGCCCTGCTGCGGAGCCTGCGCGGGCGCGTCACGGGCCTCGCCTGGCCTACCTATGTGCTCGACACGCCCGATGGCGGCGGCAAGGCGCCGCTGGGCCCGGATTTCGCCCATCGCGAAGCCGATGGCGAATGGCAGGTCGAGCGGCCGCTCGGCTAGGTCCCAGAAAACGCCCCAGAGACCAAAGAAAAAGGCGATGGCCCTGCGGCCACCGCCCTTTCCTCGAGAAGCGAAATCAGTCCCAGCCCGTCAGTTGGTCTGCGGGTTGTTCGTGGCCGGCTGCGGAGGCGGCACGTTGTTCGGGTTCGGGTTGCTGACGGTGCCGCCCGGCTCGATGATCATGCCGCCGCCCATATAGGCGCCGTTGTTGTTCGCGGCCGCCGTGCGGGTGCGGCTCGAGGTCGTGCGGCTGCTGGTGCGGCGGCTGTTATCGGCCGGGGTCCGCACTTCCGGGTTGTTCCAAACGGGCTTGCCCAGGTTCAGGTCACGCGGCGAGGTCGTCGCACCCGTGATGGCGCCGGCGCCACCGCCGATCAGGCCACCCACGATGACGCCCGGAGGGCCGGCCAGAGCGCCGACGCCCGCACCGGTCGCCGCACCGGCCGCCGCGCCACCCTGGACGCGATCCTTCTCATTGGTGCCGCAAGCGGCCAGCATCAGCAGCGCCATGCCGGCGGTGCTCACCATCATGTAGCGTTTCATGGCCTTTTTCCTCTGCTTCCCTGGTGCGAGGCCGGTCAATCCGGCCTGCCCAAGGGGTTCGATGTCCGTGAAACGCGGATGCCATAACGGAGTTGCATCGGCCCCGCGCGGTAACACAGCCCTCACAAATCACCATTTTGAGAAGTTTTATCTCGGCAGATTTCAGCGAAATCCACTCTCCACTGGACATTTCCCATCATACGGGCATGATTATCTCAATACCCGCATCAGGAGAGTGAATATGCCAGAGGGAACCCTCATTCACCATGGCCAGGATTGGCGCAACAAGGGCATCAAGGTCGTCCAGGCAGCTCAAAAGAGTTGCGATACGCCCGAGACGCTCGGCATGGGCCGCCAAGTGGCCGTCAGCGGCAGCCGGACAGGCTCCAGCAAGCTCTGGGCAGGCACCAATCTGATCAAGCCCGGCGCGAAGACCGGCCCACATCACCATGGCGAACTGGAAAGCATCATCTACGTCATCCGAGGCCATGCGCTGATGCGCTGGGGCGATCGGCTGGAATTCATCACCAAGGCCGGCCCTGGCGATTTCCTCCTGGTCCCGCCTTACGTTCCACACCAGGAATTGAATGCTTCCGATACCGAAGAGCTTCACTGCGCGCTGGTGCGTAGCGGTACTGAGGAAGTGGTCGTGAATCTGGAGATCGATGCCGTCGCCGAGCCCGAATGGATCGAGTGACGGTTTCGTAACCTTACGCTCATGTTGTGATGCAATATTCGGGCTCCAGGGCCGCTTCATCCGCATGAAACTCAGGAAGACGGCCGCCTTGAGCGGCCGTCTTCATAAGCTTCGCCTCGATGGCCTCCGCCCCCGCTCTTGCTTGTCAACGCGGGTTAAATCATCGGCTCTGCCCAAGCCGATGGTAACTTGAACGGGCCCAGGAGACGCGCGGCGGAGCATGTATCGACAGCGCGAATTCGGATAGCATCACGTTCCCGCCGCGTGGGAATTTGGTAATCCCGGCTGTCTTGTCGCTTCGTTGCCGTTTGACTCACTTGAACACTGTCAATGCACACGCCTAGCATCGGTCCGAAGGAGCATCGGCATGATGTTGCATTGGATCCTGTCCCGCATGATCATGCGGGGCACGCTGACGGTCCGCTATCCTGATGGAAGCATCCGTCGATACCAGGGCAAGTTTCCAGGCCCCGAAGCGGGCTGTGCCCTCACCACCTGGGCGGCCACGCGCCGCCTGGTTCTCAACCCCGGCTTGGGGCTCGGCGAGTGCTATATGGATGGCACTTTCCAACCCCTCGATTGTTCGCTCTACGAGGTTTTCGACGTGCTCGCGCTGAACCTCATGGAAGGCGGCGGGCATTCCATCGAAGCCTTCATGGAATGGTGGCGCTATGCGAAGCGGCACCTCGACCAGATCAACCCTGCCAGCCGTTCGCGCCGCAACGTCGCGCATCACTACGATCTCAACGGCCGACTCTATTCCCTCTTCCTCGACCGTGACCGCCAGTATTCCTGCGCCTATTTCCCCAATGGAAACGAGACGCTGGAAGAGGCGCAGCTTCTGAAGAAGCGGCACATCGCCGCGAAGCTGAAGCTCGACCGCCCCGATCTCAGCGTGCTCGATATCGGCTGCGGCTGGGGCGGCATGGCGCTGATGCTGGCGAAGGATTACGGCTGTCGCGTCACCGGCATCACCCTCTCCACCGAGCAGTTGGAAGTCGCGCGTCAGCGGGCGGAGGAAATGGGTCTCTCCGACCGGGTGCGCTTCGAGTTGATGGATTATCGCGCCTGGCAGCAGCCGGTGGACCGCATCGTCTCGGTCGGCATGTTCGAGCATGTCGGCATCGGCCACTACAAGACCTTCTTCAAGACCGTGAAGAACGCGCTGAAGGAGGATGGCGTCGCGCTGATCCATTCCATCGGCCGCTCCGACGGGCCGGGCGGGACGAATTCCTGGATCCAGAAATACATCTTCCCCGGCGGCTATAGCCCGGCCCTCTCTGAGGTCGTGCCCGTCGTCGAGAAGAGCGGGCTCTGGGTCACGGATATCGAGATCCTGCGGCTGCATTACGCCCGGACCATCGCCCATTGGCGCCGCCGCTTCGCCGCCAATCGCGACACCATCCAGGCCATCTATGACGAGCGTTTCTGCCGGATGTTCGAATTCTACCTCGTGGCGAGCGAACTCTACTTCCGCCACATGGGGGGCATGAATTTCCAGATCCAGCTGACGCGCAAACTCGAGACCCTGCCGCTCTCGCGCGACTACATGATCGACAACGAGCGCGAGAAGAACACGATCAACGCCCAGGTGCTCAAGGACGCCTGACCGGCCGCTTCAGGAAACGGGGCGGGCGAGAACCCTGGCTAGTACGGCCTCGGGCGTCTCGCCCGCTTCGCGCATCTGGCGGATGGTCGCAGCACCGTCGCGCTTGGCCAGGCGCTTGCCGTCCGGCCCCAGCAACAGCGGATGATGCGCATAATCCGGCTCCGGCCAGTTCATGAGCGCCTGGAGCAGACGGTGCAGATCGGCCGCCGGTTCGAGATCCACCGCCCGCGTCACCAGCGTCACGCTCTGCAGCGCGTCGTCATGCGTCACGCAGAGGTGGTAGCTCGCCGGGATGTCCTTCCGCGCCAGCACGACATCGCCGAAGGCTTCGGGATGGCAGGCAAGGCGTCCCTTCCCCCTCTCATGCCGCGTCAGGGGTCCCGTGCAGGCACAGGCCGCGCCCATGTCGAGCCGCAGCGCATAGGCATCGCCCGCCGCGATCCGCGCCTCGCGCTCGGTGGGCGAAAGACGGCGGCAGGTGCCGGGATAGAGCGGCCCGTCCGGCCCATGCGGCGCGCCGCCGCTGGCCGCGATCTCCCGCGCGATCTCGGCACGGGTGCAGAAACAGGGATAGAGCAGCCCCCGTCCCGCGAGTTCCTCCAGCACCGCCCGGTATTCCTCGAGATGGGCCGATTGCACACGCACCGGCCCGTCCCATTCCAGGCCGAGCCAGCGCAGGTCCTCCTCGATGGCGGGCGTGTATTGCGGGCGGCAGCGTACCGGGTCGATATCCTCGATGCGCAGCAGGAAGCGCCCGCCCGCGGCCCGTGCGGCATCCCGCGCGAAAGCCGCCGCCTGGATATGGCCGACATGGAGATAGCCGGTCGGGCTCGGGGCGAAGCGGGTGGTGACGGAATTGGGCAAGGTTGCGCGCCGGGAAGGAGACGGTTAGCCCTGCTCTACCACAGAGACAGCCAGCGAGGAGAGCAGCATGCCGTCACTGAAGGGCCCGCAATGGGGGCCGGCCTCCGGCGGCAAGCCGAAGATGCTCGTGGTGCTGGTCCATGGCGTGGGCGCCGATGGCAATGACCTGATCGACCTCGCGCCCTATTGGGGCAAGACGGTGCCGGACGCGCTCTTCGTCTCGCCCCATGCGCCCGAGCCCTATGACCAGGCGCCGATGGGCCGGCAATGGTTCAGCCTGCGCGACCGTTCGCCCGCCCGCATGGCCTATGGCGTGCGTGCCGTGGCGCCCGTGCTCGATACCTATATCGCCGAACTCTGCGCCGAGCATGGCCTGCCCGAGAGCGCCGTGGTGCTGATGGGTTTCTCCCAGGGCGCCATGACCTCGCTCTTCACCGGCCTGCGCCGCAAGACGCCGCCGGCCGGGATCATGGCCTATGCCGGCGCGCTGATCGATCCGGACAGCCTCGCCGCCGAGATCACCGGCAAGCCCCGGGTGCTGATCGTGCATGGGCTGGAGGATGAGGTGGTCGTGCCCGAGCGCGGCCGCGCGGCGGAAGAGGCGCTGAAGGCACTGGGCCTGCCGGTCGAGTCGCTCTGGTGCCCCGGCCTGGGCCATGGGATCGACGATGCCGGCATTTCCACCGGCGCGCTCTTCCTGCAGCGCGCGGCGAGTGAGATCGAAGACGCGGCCTGATATCTCCGGACCGGGAATGAAATGTCCTTGTCTTGTCACGCACGGTAGCGGACGGCGCTGTTGCGCTGCCGCAGCGGGGCTGGCATTGTCCGGCCCGCAACCGCGGCGGCGCCACTACAACTAGGGGCTGGTCTGCCGGGATAGCCCCTAGCTGTTGAAGCCACCCGCCGCATGGCGGCAAGGGAGCTTCTATTGCCCGACGGTGGACATGGCTTCGGCCAAGGCTTTCCAGCACTCGTACTGAACGCGGATTTCCGCCCGCTATCCTATTTTCCGCTCTCGATCTGGGCGTGGCAGGATGCGGTCAAGGCGGTCTTCCTCGATCGGGTCTCGGTGCTATCCGAATATGAGTGCGAGGTTCATTCCCCGCGCGTGACCATGCGCCTGCCGAGCGTGATCGCGCTGAAGGAATTCATCCCGGCCGCGCGCCGCCCGGCCTTCACCCGCTTCAACGTCTTCCTCCGCGACAGTTTCGAGTGCCAGTACTGCGGCCATGAGAAGCCAGCGCAGGAGCTGACCTTCGACCACGTCATCCCCCGCAGCCGCGGCGGGCGCACGACCTGGGAGAATGTCGTGGCAGCCTGCGGCCCCTGCAATCTACGCAAGGGCTCCAAACTGCCGCGGGAAATACACATGCATCCGCGCCAGGTGCCCCGGCAGCCGACGAGCTGGGAATTGCAGGAGAACGGCCGGCATTTCCCGCCTAACCACCTGCATGAGAGCTGGCGCGACTATCTCTACTGGGACAGCGAGCTCGAGAACTGAGCCCTCGTTAACCCCCCGTTTCCTTCCGCCCGATAGTCTCGTGGCGCCACTTCCCGCTGGGCGCCATGAGACCGATCGACGACGTGAAGAACTGGATGACCATGTTCCGCTGGATCGTGAAACTGATCCGCGACGAATACGGCATTGAGGAATCACGCCTCACGCGGCACGCCCAATTGGAGTCCGAACTCGGCCTCTCCATCGAGCAGGTCGAGGAAATGCTGCAGATCATCGCCGGCAGCTTCACCATCCGCTTCCCTGACGGCACGTTGAACGAGGTGCTGAAGCTCGAGGAGCTCTGCATGCTCGCGAGCTGGCTCAAGGGCCTCTACAAACACCCCGAATTCCTCTCCGACGGCTTCACCGCCACCTGCCGCGCACAAAACCCGGCGGCGATGGCGGCTTAGGGGCCGTTTCATGAAGCTGGCGGCTGAGGGTCCGGCCAGAATTTTTCGTGCCAGCGAGGCGGCGGTGCCGGCCAAATGCGGGACATTTGGCCAAGCCGCCAACGATGCTGACGCGGAAAATGCTACCGGAACCGACCCGCCAGCTTGATGAAACAATCCCTAAGGCCCTCGGCGGAGCGGGCGGAACCGTTCTAAGCTCACGCAATGCCGCCAGCGCCCCTTCCCCGAAGCCTCTATGCCGAGACCGCGACACCCGCGATCGAGGCCCCGCCCCTCTATGGCGAGAAGCAGGTGCCCGTCGCCATTATCGGCGGCGGCTTCACCGGCCTCTCCACGGCGCTGCATCTGGCCGAGCGTGGCATCGTGGCGACGGTCATCGAGGCCAATGAGCCCGGCTGGGGCGCCTCGGGCCGCAATGGCGGGCAGGTCAATCCCGGCCTGAAGCCCGACCCGGACGAGGTGGAGCACGACCACGGAGCGGAGATGGGCGGGCGCATGATCGCCTTCTCCTATGGCGCGCCCGACCTCGTCTTCGACCTTATCCGCCGGCACGGCATCGACTGCGCGGCGAGCCAGACCGGCACGCTCCGCGCCGGTATCCGCGCGAGCAATGCCCAGGCGGCGGAAAACCTCTTCGCCCAATGCAGTCGGCGCGGCATGCCGGTGCGCTATCTCGACGCCGCCGCCTGCGCCGAGGCGACCGGCACCACCCGCTATGCCGGCGCCCTGCTCGACCCGCGCGGCGGGCATCTGAACCCGCTTTCCTATGCGCGCGGCCTCGCCCGCACGGCGCAGCGGCTGGGTGCGTCGATCCATGGCGCCACGCCCGCGCTGTCCCTCACCCGCCATGCCGCCCGCTGGCGCATTTCGACGCCCAAGGGCTCGCTCATCGCCGAGCGGGTGGTGATCGGCACCAACGGCTATACCGACGGTCTCTGGCCGCGCCTGCGCCAGACGGTCGTGCCGGTCTTCAGCACGATCCTCGCGACCGAGCCCCTGCCGGAAGAGGTCCAGCGTCAGATCCTGCCGCTTCGCAGCGCGGTCTATGAAACCGGGCATATCACCGTCTACTACCGGCTCGACGATGCCGGGCGCCTGCTCATGGGCGGCCGTGGCCCGCAGAATCCGGCTGACGGGCCCAGCATGGCACCCTATCTGCGGGACTATGCCGAGCGCCTCTGGCCCGTGCTCAAGGGCTATGGCTGGACCCATGGCTGGAACGGCCAGGTCGCGGTCACGAAGGACCATTACCCGCATCTGCATGCGCCCGAGCCGGGGCTGCTGATGTCGCTCGGCTATAATGGCCGCGGCGTCGCCATGGCCACCGCCATGGGCAGCCTCCTGGCGCGGCATATCGCGGGCGAGCCGCTCGACAGCCTGCCCATGCCGCTCTCGCCCATCCGCCCGATGCCCTTCCACCGCTTCTGGAAGATCGGCGTCACCGTCGCGGTGGCGCAGCGGCGGCTGCGCGACAGGTTCGGCCTCTGAACATGACCAAACCCCAAGAAATCCCCGAGGAGGAGTTGCGCGAAACGTTCATCCGCGCCTCCGGCCCCGGCGGGCAGAATGTGAACAAGCTTTCAACCGCCGTGGAGCTGCGCTTCGACGTCCGCGCCTCGCCCAGCCTGTCAGAACGGGTCCGCGAGAGGCTCATCGCCCTGGCCGGCAGCCGGATGACGCTCGAGGGCGTGCTGATCATCCGCGCCGACCGCTTCCGCACGCAGGACCGGAATCGGCAGGATGCAAGGGAAAGATTACAGGCCCTCGTCGCCGAGGCGGCCAAGCCGCCGCCGCCCGTCCGTCGCCCTACAAAGCCTAGCCGGGGGGCAAAGGAACGGCGCCTCACGGGCAAAGCGGTAAGATCGGGCATCAAAAAGATGCGCGGCCGTCCCGGCGACGAATAGAAGGCGTAGGGGATTACCTATTTTTAAAGTTTTATCAGGAAGGGTAGGTCATCACCATGATTCCGCTTCACCTGCCCGTTAGGTTGAGTGCACACTAGGCTGTGAGGCGTAATGACGAGCCGGGAGAAATAGCGCATGGCCGAGTTCTGGCAAGAGTGGGGTCGGTGCGCTTATCTCATCGCCGCGATCTGGGCGTTCTTCGAGGGTGAAACCTTCGTTCTCGCGGCCTCCGCCCTGGGGCGTCTGACGGGTGCGGTCGATCCCTGGGTGCTGATGGTCTGCGTCTGGCTGGGCTCCTATGCCGGTGACCAGACCTGGTTCTTCCTCGGCCGCCGCTATGGTTCCAAAGCCCTGAAGCGCTTCCCTGCCGCCGAGAGCAAGGTCGCGGGCGCCACGGCCCTTCTCCAGCGCTACGGCACCTTCTTCGTCCTCGGCTTCCGCTTCGTCTACGGCATCCGCAACGTCGCCTCCGCAGCCTGCGGCATCGCTGGCATGGAGCCGGCCCGTTTCGCGGTGCTGAACTTCATCGCCGCCGGCATCTGGGCGGCCTCCTTCGTGGCGGCGGGCTGGTATGTGGCCTCGATCATTCCGCCCGAGGATATCGGCTACGCGATCGGCGGGCTGGGCCTCCTGGTGCTGAGCACCTTCATCTTCCGCTACTACCGCAAGCGCCAGCGCCGCCGCGCGGCGAATTTATCCCCGGCGGAAGTCTGAGCCGCATCGGCTATCGTTTGAGGGGCGGTCGGTGGCCGCCCTTCAGCCCGTCGCGCGGTTGTCCACATAGCCGGCCATGATGGCCGGCATGCGCGCGATCTCATAGGGCTTCGGCAGGAAGAGGTAGAAATCCTCCTGCTGTTCCGGGCTGTAATGGCCCGAGGTCAGGATGATCTTGATATCCGGGAAGCGCTCGCGCACCAGCCGCGCAAGGCCGACACCATCCATCGAGCCCTTCATACGGACATCCGAGAATAGCAGGTCCACCTTGTGCGTGAGCAGATAGGCCCAGGCATCGTCGGCATTGACGGCCTCGACGACTTGCAGACCCTCGGCCCGCAGCGTCATCGCCAGGGCCATTCGGGTAATCAGCTCGTCTTCGACGATCAGGACGGTAATGGACATCACTCGCTGCTCTGACTGGCCGCGCCCAGGGGGACGCTGTCGTTTGCCGATAAACGATCAGGAGGCCTCTGGGATGCACGCGCCGGCAAATAACGGCTCATGTAACTCCAGAGCAACAGTTTTGCGACGGCCCTAGTTCTGGCGGGCCGGCTCCTGGCCGGCTTGGCCCGGGGGAGTGACCGAGGAATTGCCAGGCGATGCATTGTCGAAAATCCCGAAGAGCCCCCGCAGGAAGCCGGGCGTCAGGACGGAGAGCGGGTTGACCGTCACGGACGGATCATCCGCCGAACCATGCATGCCCCAGTTCACCGCGATGAGCCCGCCGCCCCGCTCGGGGCTGAAAAGGCGCCCGAGAATGGGGATGTTCCCCAACAGCGTATTGAAGGCATAGGCCGGCACCACCGTGCCATCGAGGTCGATCCGCCCGTCATGGCGGCGGATCTGCCCCTTTGCCGTCACGCCGAGCGAGGCGGAGAAGGCCCGTGCCTCGTTGAGTTGCAGCACCTCGGGCGTCAGGGCGAAGGGAATGATGGCGCGGTTGAAGCTCAACCCCGGCCCCCTGGCCGCGTCCACGAGGCCATAGAGCGTGATTGCCTGGAGGAATTTCCCGATCGCCGCCGCATTGGTGATGGTGAAGCCATCCATCTCCGCCTGCCCCACCAACGCCGACCCCGGCGCATTGGACTGCCAGCGGCCGGTCGCGACCAGCTTGCCGCCCGAGACGGTCTTCAACACGTCGAAAGCCTTGAGCAGCGCCCCGCCATCCTGCGCGGTGATCTTGAGGTCGCGGCCGCCAGAGCGCGGCGTCACGATCAGGTCGAAGGCCCCCTCCGCGCTATCGGTGCGGCCGCTGATCCTGGCCTCCCGCAGCACCCCGCGGGCGTCGCTCTGCGCCGTGCCGCTCACATTGCCCAGGACCCGCCCGGGGCCGAGCAACACGCGGTCGAAGCGCGCGTCGATGGAAACGGGCGTGCTGTCGGAGCTACTGGCGGGGGGCGCGCCGGGCTTGTCGGCCAGGATGCCGGAGAGATCGAGCGAAGAACCGCGCAGGCTGAAGCGCCAGGGGGAGCCCTCACGCAGCGGCCGGCTGACGGTGCCGGAGAAGCGGCTTTCGTCGATCCGCGCATCGCCCAGTTCCACACGCTCGAAGCGATTGCCGTCGCCGAAAAAAGCCTGGCCCGAAACCGCGAGCCTGGGGCCTGTCAGGCGGATGGAATCGGCGCTCAGCAGCCGCTCGCCTTGCAGCCGAAGGGTCGCCTCGCCAGTCGCCGCCGCACCGCGCGGCTTGCTCCAGCCGAGCGCGTCGATATCGACCGCCGCATCGCGGAGATCGGCCTTCACGGCCACGTCGCCCCGCCCGTTCCGCCGCCGCTCGGTATTCACCACGACGCCGACCGGCCCATTAACCAGGTCGCTGAAGTCCAGACCGAAACGGGAGAGCGCCTGTGCGTCGCCGCGTATCTCGGCGCTTTCGCGGGTGATAACCTGCGTCGCCGGCCCGTCGCGGAAATCCATCTCCATGCCGAGCTTGCCCGGCACGCCGCCCACCGTCGCCGTCCCGCTCGCCTTGAGGCCGCGATTGGTGACGTTGAGGGTGAACTGCCCCCGCTCGATCGGCTGGCCCAGCACGGCATCGGCGACGCGCATATTGCTGATCCGGGCCGTGGTATTCACCGTGATCCGTTCGGCCGGCAGATCCGCCAGCAGGGGCAGGCCCAGGCTCAGTTGCACCTCGGCCGTGCCCGCGGGGCTCTTGATCTCGAGCGGCCGCTTGTCGAAGAGCTTGAGGCGCGGGTGCTTCAGAACAGTGAGCATATCCGCCACCGGGCCCGAGAACTTGCCCTCGATCTGCAACTGCTCGTCATTGGTATCCAGGGCATAGAAGCGCAGATTGGCCTCCTGCACCTGAAGCGCCGTGCCGGATTGCGTGCCCTGGGCGCGGATATTCACTTCCGTCGGCGAGAAATTCACCGTGCCGCTCACACCCGAAAGGGGCGGCACCGGACGCAGCCAATGGACGGTCGCGTCATCCACGCTCATCGAGCCTTCGAGCGCGGTGAGCTTGAAGCCGCTGAAATCGGCTTCCGTCTCCGCCCCCACGCGCAACACGCCGTTCCGCGCCGTTCCGGCCGTGACGTTCTCGGCCAGCCAATCCCGCGTGTTATGCGACAGGCCCTGCGGCCAGAAAGCGGGCAACTCGGCCATGGCCACGCGATCGAGCGAGACTTCGAGCCGCCCTTTCCAATGCGTCTGGTCGAGCGCCGCCTGGCCGCGCAGGCGGATGACGGGGGCGGGCGACTGCCCGGCTGGGATCGTCAGGTCCACCGCCGCCGGCTGGGCAGAGGCCGGGGCGAGGCGGATCTCGGAAGGTTCCAGGATAGCCGTATCGGGCGTCACAGCGACCGCCAGGCGCGCGCTATCGAGCATCAGGGCCGAGGTGGGCGAGATGGTGAGCCGCCCCGCGCCGATATCGAGCTGCGCCCTCGCCTCCCGCAGAGCGCCGTCGAGCCCGAAGCGGCCCGAGACGCCGAGCGTCATCGGCGCGTCTATCCCGGCGAGCGGCTTCAGGACGGGCGAAAAGGAGGCGAGCCTGTCGGGCTTGAGGCCGGTGAGCGTCGCCGACACCTTCACCCCGGCAGGCACGCTGGCGGAGGCGGCCTCGCTCTCGCCGGAAAGCGTGATGGGCACGCGCTCCACACCCAGAAGAAGCTGCGCCTTGCCGGAACCGCTGATGCCCGGCATGGCCCGGCCCGGCACCGCGCGGCGGCGCAGGCTCGCCTCCACCCCCGCGAAACGCCAGACCCCGCCACCCTGGCGGTCGATGACCGTGACCTCGCCATCGACCAGGATGATTTCCTGCAAGGCGGAGAGCGGCCCGCCGCCCTCGCCCGAAAGCATGCCGAGCAGCGCGTCGCCCGCCCCCTCGCCCTGCTGGTCCTCCTCGGCGGGCTGAGTATCGGAAAGGCTCTCGGGCGTGCTGAGGCCGAAATCGAGCGACACGCCGCCATCCATCTGGCGCACCAGGGTCAGCTTGGGCGAGGCCATCTCGATGCGCCGGGGGGCGACCTTGCCGCGCAGCAGCCAGGGCAGCGAAAGGGCGACGGCCCCATCGGGCAGTTCCGCCCGCACATGCCCCGCCTCATCCAGCAGTCTCGCGCCAACGACGCGGAATTCAACGGGCGACAGATGCCCCTCGCGCCAACCCGTCCAGGCGATGCCCGCGCGATCGACACGCAGATGCATGCCGCCCACCTGCCCGTCGCCCGCCTGCTCGATGCCGCGTGCCAGCATGGGCAGCCAGATCGGCCCCTGATCCAGCCGCCAGGAAAGCGCCCCGATCCCCAGCGCGGCGAGCAGCACGAGCGCGAAGAGAAAGCGCATCAGCAGCCCGCAGCCGCGCAAGGTCGCGACGGTGCCCGAGCGTAGGGCTTGACCGGTGCGCGTGCTCAAGGCTTGCCTCGCGCATGGATCAAGTCTCGCGCCTTCCAATCGACGATGGGGCCCTGCCCGGCCAGGCCGGGCGAGAGGTCACAGCCCAGCGCCTGCTGGCGGGTTTCGCGGCCAAGGGCAGTGTGGAAAAGGCCATCGCGGCCAGCGAGGCCGGGGAGCGACTGTTGCGCGCGCTGGGCGGTCATTCGCCCTATCTCGCCGACTTGGCGCTGCGTGAGAGCCAGATGCTCGCACGCATGCTCGAACGCGGGCCCGATGCGGCCTTCGCCACCGTGCTCGCCCCGCTCGCACGGATCGACCCGGGCTCGACGCGCGCCGCGGTGATGACGCGGCTGCGCGAGGCCAAGCGGCAGGGCGCGCTCATCGCGGCGGCGGCGGACCTCGCGGGGCTCTGGCCGCTCGACAAGGTGACGCAGTCGCTCTCCACCCTCGCCGAATCCGCGATCGACACCGCCTGCGCCGTGCTGCTTCGCGAGGCGGCGGCGCGCGGCGAACTCCGGCTGCCGAAACGCGCCGCCAAGGACGCGAAACTGCTGGCGAAGGGTTCGGGGCTCGTCATCCTCGGCATGGGCAAACTCGGCGCGGGTGAACTCAACTATTCCTCCGATATCGACCTGATGGTCCTCTATGACCCGTCTGCGGCCGCGACGGAACCCGATACTGCCGGCCCGACCTATGTGCGCCTGGCCCGCGACCTCGTTCGGATGCTGGAAGAACGCACCTCGGACGGTTATGTTTTCCGCACCGATCTGCGCCTGCGGCCCGACCCGGCGGCGACGCCCCTCGCGGTCTCCATCCCCGCCGCCATCGCCTATTATGAATCGCTCGGCCAGAACTGGGAACGCGCCGCTTTGACCAAGGCGCGCCCCGTCGGCGGCGACAGGGCCGCCGGCGAGGCCTTCCTGCGCGAGATCCGTCCCTTCATCTGGAGACGGCATCTGGACTTTGCGATGATCGCCGACATCCATTCGATCAAGCGGCAGATCCATGCGCACAAGGGCGCGAGGGGCGCCGGTGCCGCCATCGCGGTGGCCGGGCATGACGTGAAGCTGGGCCGCGGCGGGATTCGCGAGATCGAATTCCACGCCCAGGTGCTCCAGCTCATCTGGGGCGGGCGGGACCCGGCGCTGCGTGACCCGACAACGCTCGGCGCACTCGCCGGCCTCGCGGGGGCGGGGAAGATGGACCGGCGCGCGGCCGCCGCCCTGGCCGATGCCTATGTCTTCCTCCGCCATGTCGAGCACCGGTTGCAGATGGTGGATGACCGGCAGACACATCGCCTGCCGGAAGACCCGGTGCAGCTCGCCAATATTGCGGGCTTCATGGGCTATCGCAGCATCGCCGCCTTTTCCGACGCCCTGCTCGGCCATCTGGCCAAGGTGGAGCGCCATTACGCCCGGCTCTTCGAGGAGGCGCCGAGCCTTTCGGCGCCCGGCCAGCCCCAGAGCCAGTCCTCAAGCCAACCCTCAAGCCAGCAGGCGGCGGCCCTCGCCCGCCTGGTGCCACCGGCGGGAGACCTCGTCTTCACCGGCGTCGAGGACGATCCGGGCACGCTCGCGACGCTCAGCCGCATGGGCTATCGCAACCCCGCCAGCGTCGCCGCCATGGTGCGGGGCTGGCATCACGGCCGGGTGCGCGCCATGCGGAGCGAGCGGGCGCGGGAACTGCTGACGGCCCTCATGCCCATGCTGCTCGCCGCCTTCGCCCGGCAGCGCGAGCCGGATGTGGCCTTCGCGCGCTTCGATAACATGCTTGGCCGCCTCTCGGCCGGGGTGCAGATTCTCTCCCTCTTCGACCGCAACCCGGCGCTGATGGAGCGCGTCGCGGGCCTGCTCGGCGCGGGGCCGGCGCTGGCCGAGCATCTGGCGCGCAATCCGGCGGCGCTCGACGGCCTACTCGCGGGCTCGGTGTTGGATGGCGCCGGGGCGAGCGCCCTGCCCGCCCTGGTCAAGGAGGCGCGGCATGTGGAGGAGGCGATGCATGCCGCCGCCCGCCTCGCCAATGAGGCCAAGTTCGAGATCGACGCCGCCGCGCTGGAAGCGACGCTCGACCCGGATACGGCCGGCCGCCTCCGCGCCGAGGTGGCCGATGCCGCCATCACCGCCCTGCTGCCCCGGGTCGCCGCCGATTTCGCCGAGCGGCACGGGCGGATCGCCGGCGGGGCGCTCGCCATCGTCGCCATGGGCAAGCTGGGCGGGCGGGAGATGCTGCCGGGCAGCGATCTCGACCTGATCCTGATCTACGACCATTCCCCCGATGCGGGCGACAGCAAGGGCGGCACGCGCAGCCTGGCCCCGAGCCAGTATTTCGCCCGCCTGGCGCAGCAGATGATCGCGGCCATCACCTCGCCCGGCCCCGAGGGGCGGCTCTATGAGGTGGATATGCGGCTCCGGCCCTCGGGCAGCAAAGGCCCGGTCGCCACCAGCCTCACCGCCTTCCGCGCCTATCACGAAACCCAGGCCTGGACCTGGGAGCGCATGGCCCTCACCCGAGCCCGCGTGATCGCCGGGCCGCCCGCGCTGCGAAAGGCGATTCAGAAGGTGATCCAGGAGGCGCTGATCGCCCATGCCGGGCCCAAGGCGCTCGAGGATGCGCGGGCCATGCGCCTTCGCATGCTGCGGGACCTTCCGGCGGATGGGCCGTGGGACGTGAAGGCCATGCCGGGCGGGCTCGTGGAGGTGGAGTTCATCGCCCAGGCGCTGCAACTCGCCCATGCCGCCGAGAACCCGGCCATTCTGACGCAGACCACGCGCGAGGCGCTGGCGGCGCTCGCCAAGGCCGGCATCCTGAGTGCGGAGGAGAGCCAGGCGCTGATCAATGCCGACCGGCTCTGGCGCGCCGTGCAATCGACCATCCGCCTCACCCTCGGCCGCTGGCGCGAGGAGGCTCTGCCGGAGAGCAGCGCCCTCGCCCTGCTACGCAGCGCGCTACCGTTTCTCACGCCGCCGCCCGTTGACCTCCCGGCATTCCGCACTCAGATGCGACAGGTGGCCGCGACGGTGCGGCAGAGCTTCGAGCGGCATATCGGGCCGCTCGACCGCCCAGGAGAGACTGGATGAGCGATCTGAGCGTGGGCAGCCCGGCGCCCGACTTCACCCTCCCGGCCACGGGCGGCCGCGAGGTGAGCCTTGCCTCCTTCAAGGGCAAGCCCTTCATCCTCTATTTCTACCCCAAAGCCGATACGCCCGGCTGCACCAAGGAGGCCTGCGCCTTCCAGGAGGCCCTGCCCGCCCTGGCCTCAACCGGGATCGAAGTGGTCGGCGTCTCGCCCGACAAGATGCCGGCGATCGAGAAATTCGCCGCCAAATACGGCCTGACCTTCCCCCTCGCCTCCGACGCGCTGCAGACGGCGGCCGAGGCCTATGGCACCTGGGTCGAGAAATCGATGTATGGGCGCAAATACATGGGCATGGAGCGCTCGACCTTCCTCATCGACAAGAACGGCAAGGTCGCGGCCGTCTGGCGCAATGTGAAGGTGCCGGGCCATGCCGCCGAGGTGAAGGAAGCCGCCGCCAGCCTCGGCTGATGGCCGTCATCGTCGTCGGGCTGCTGCTGCGTGGAGGCGAGGTTCTGCTCGCGCGGCGCGGCCCGCATCGGCGCCGGCACCCCGATAGTTGGAGCCTGCCCGGCGGCCATGCCGAGCCGGGCGAGAGCCTCGGAGCGGCCCTGGAGCGCGAGCTGGGGGAGGAAATCGGTATCCTGCCCGTCGTCTTCGAGGCGCAGGAGCCGGTCCGCAACGGGCCTCTCCTTTTCCAGCCCTTCGCCGTGACGCAATGGGCCGGCGAGCCCCGCCTGCTCGGAGAGGAGCATATCGCGCTGGCCTGGTTCGGCCGCGAGCAAGCCCTGGCGTTGGAGGATTTGAGCCAGCCCGCCTGGCGCCCCCTCATCGCACGTCTTCTCGCCTGAGCGAGCGGCGCGGGCTAGGCTTCACGGCAAAGCCTCAGGAAACGCCACATGTTCGAGCCACCCAATCCGGAATTTCTCGCCGAGATCCGCGTCGCCGTCGCCAAGCCGCTGCTCTATGGCCATGGGCCCTGCGGCGAAAGGCGGGTGGTGCCGATCCTGGGCGGCGAGGTCGAAGGCCCGGCGCTGAACGGCACGGTCCTGCCCGGCGGGGCCGATCACCAGCTCATCCGGCCCGACGGCGTGGCCGAGATCGAGGCGCGCTACAGCATTCAGCTCGCCGATGGCGGCCTCATCCATGTGGTCAATCGCGGCCTGCGCCATGCGGCACCCGAGGATATGGCGCGGCTGCTGCGGGGCGAGCCGGTGCCGCCGGAGCGCGTCTATTTCCGCACCGCGCCGGTCTTCGAAACCGGCGCGGCGGGGTATGAATGGCTGCACCGCCGCCTTTTCCTGGGCCTGGGCGAGCGGGAGCCTGAGCGCGTGCTGATCCGGCTCTTCGCGCTCTAGTCGATCGCCTGGAACCCCGTCTGCCGGACCACCTCGGCCCAGCGGCGGGTTTCGCTGCGCATGAGGGCCGCGAAAGCCTGCCGTCCCTCGCCGCCCGGCCGGAAACCGGCCTCCTCCAGCCGCGCGCGCAGGGCCTGGCCTTGGAGGGCCTTGCGCATCGAGCCCTCGATCGAGGTCTGCACCGCCTCCGGCACCGCGGCCGGGGCCACCACGCCAAACCAGGCGCTGAAGGCGAGGCTCGGCAGGTTCAGCTCGCCCACCGTCGGCACATCGGGCAGCAGCGGCGCCCGGGCCGGGCCCGTGACGGCCAGGGCCTTCATCCGCCCGCCCCGCACATGCGGCGTCACCAGCGCGACCGTGCCGAACATCCCCTGCGACTGGCCGTTGAGCACGGCCGCGACGGCATCGCCCGTCGCCCGGAAATGCACCGGCTCCCCATTGAAGCCCGCCGCCGAGGCCAGCATGGCCGCGCCGAAATGGCCGGGCGTGCCGGCGCCGAAGGTCGCGAGGAAGACGCTGCGCTGCGCCTTGGCCCAGGCGACATAGCCCGCCATGTCGCTCACCGGCAGGCTCGCGGGCACGACGAAGGCGAAATCGGCGGAGGCGACCTCCAGGATCGGGGCGAAATCCTTCGCCGGGTCATAGGGCAGCCGGGCGTAGGTGCTGGGCGCCATGGCGAGCTGCCCGACCTCGCCGAGCAGCAGCGTATAGCCATCGGGGGCTGCGGATTTGGCCACTTCCTGCGCCGCGATGAAGCCCGCCGCCCCCGGCTTGTTATCGACCACCACGCCCTGCGGCCAGGCCTCGCGCAGCCCATCGGCCAGCAGGCGTGCGACGAGATCGGGCCCCGTCCCGGCCGGAAAGCCCAGCACAAGGCGCAAGGGACGGTCGGGGAAGGCCGCCGCCGTCCGAACAGCGAGGAAGGGCAGCGCCAGCGCGGCCGCAAGGGCCCGCCGACGCGGAATCGCGAAGCTCATGAACGTTCTCCCATCGGCCCGTTGAAGTGGGTCCGTTTAATTATTGAACGATATGGCCACGGCTCGTTGCTCTCGGCCAATGAGCTAGAAAGCTGCGCCGGAACGGGCAGCAGATGAGCCCGGAACGCCCAGAGCGCGGGCAATCTTTGCCGCATCGCGGCAATTCGCGCGGGCCGACCCCTTGGCATTGCCCGCCAGCGGTTTAGGTTGGGAGGTAACAGGCCCGGTGCGCCGCCCTCAGGGGCGCCCATGATCGCCCGGCCGCAGCAGACGAAGGCGCTCCCTCATGCCTGACACCCTCGCATTCGACCCCACCCGCCTGCGCTTCGGCGTCGGCCAGCCGGTGCCCCGGCAGGAAGACCCGATGCTCCTCCGTGGCGAGGGGCGCTATACCGACGATATCTCGCTGCCCAATCAGGCCTGGGCCATCATCGTCCGCAGCCCCTTCGGCCATGGTGTGATCAAGAATATCGACATCGAGGCGGCCAAGGAGATGCCGGGCGTGCTCGGCGTCTACACCGCGGCCGACATGGCGGATTACGCGCCCATGCGCTGCGCCCTGCCGCTGAAGAGCCGCGACGGCTCGCCGCTGGCGCCCATCACCCGCCCGCCGCTGGCCTCCGACAAGGTGCGCTTCGTGGGCGACCCGGTGGCCTTCGTGGTCGCCGAGACCAAGGCCCAGGCGAAGGACGCCGCCGAGGCCATCTTCCTCGATATCGACACGCTGGACGCCGTCATCGACGCGCCCTCCGCCGCCGCCCCCGGCGCGCCGCAGCTCTATGACCATGTGCCGGGCAACTTGGTGCTGGATTTCGTGGCCGGCCAGCCCGAGCAGGTCGCCGAAGCCTTCGCCAAGGCCGCGCATGTCGCGAAGCTGGAGCTGACCAACAACCGCATCGTCGTGGCCCCCATGGAGCCGCGCAGCGCCATTGGCGAATTCGATCCCGAGAGCGGCCGCTTCACGCTGCATGTCGGCAGCCAGGGCGTCTTCGGCATGCGCAATGCCATGGCCGAGGTGATGAAGGTGCCGCTCGAGAAGCTGCGCATCCTCACCCGCAATGTCGGCGGCTCCTTCGGCATGAAGGCCGGGCCCTATCCGGAATATGCCTGCCTCATGCACGCCGCCCGCGCGCTGGGCCGCCCGGTGAAATGGACCGATGAGCGCACCGGCTCCTTCCAGTCCGACGGCCAGGGCCGCGACCATGAGGTGGTGGCCGAGCTGGCGCTGGATGCCGAGGGCAAGTTCCTCGCCGTGCGCGTCACGAGCTGGTCCAATATCGGCGCCTATATCACCAATGTCGGGCCCATGATGGGCACCGCCAATTTCTTCAAGAACATCCAGGCGAATTACGCGACGCCGGCCATCGAGGTCGCGACCAAGGTGGTCGTGACCAATACCGTCCCCATCGTCGCCTATCGCGGCGCGGGCCGGCCCGAGGGCAATTACTTCATGGAGCGCCTGATCGAGACGGCGGCCGCTTCCATGGGGATCGACCCGATCGAGCTGCGGCGGAAGAACCATATCCGCCCCGACCAGTTCCCCTTCGCCGCGCCCACCGGCAGCCATTATGACGGCGGCGACTTCACCGCCGTCATGGAACAGGCCCTCGCCGAGGCGGATTGGAACGGCTTCGAGGCCCGCAAGGCCGAGACGGAGAAGAAGGGCTGGCTGCGCGGCCGCGGCATCGGCAATTTCCTCGAATGCACCGCCCCGCCGACGAAGGAGATGGGCGGCATCCGCTTCGAGGAAGACGGCTCCGTCACCATCATCACCGGCACCTTGGATTACGGCCAGGGCCACTGGACGCCCTTCGCCCAGGTGCTGCATTCCCAGCTCGGCGTGCCCTTCGAGAAGATCAAGCTGCTCCAGGGCGATAGCGATGAGCTGATCGCCGGTGGCGGCACGGGCGGCTCCAAGTCGCTCATGGCCTCGGGCGCCGCGATCATCGAGGCTTCGGCGCTGGTCGTGGAGAAGGGCAAGCAGGCGGCGAGCCATTTCCTGGAAGCCGCCGCGGTGGATATCGAATTCGAGGATGGCCGCTTCACCATCGCCGGCACCGATCGCGGCATCGAACTGATGGATCTCGTGGCAAAGCTGCGCGAAGCGGGCGACAGCCTGCCCGCCGATGTGCCCCGCACGCTGAGCGTTAAGCATATCTTCGACCAGGCCCCCATGGCCTATCCGAACGGCTGCCACATCGCCGAGGTGGAGATCGATCCCGAAACCGGCCATGTGCAAGTTGTGCGCTATCACACGGTCAACGATTTCGGCGTGATCGTGAATCCGCTGCTCGTCCAGGGCCAGGCCCATGGCGGCATCGTGCAGGGCATCGGCCAGGCGATCATGGAGCGCGTGGCCTATTCGGAAGACGGGCAGCTCCTCTCGGGCTCCTTCTCCGACTATGCCCTGCCCCGCGCGGCGGATGTGCCTTCCTTCGGCTTCTCGAGCCATGCGGTTCCGGCCAAGACCAATCCGCTGGGAGCGAAAGGCTGTGGCGAGGCGGGCTGCGCGGGCTCCCTGCCCGCCGTGATGAATGCCATCGTCGATGCGCTCTCGCCCTATGGCGTGAAGCATATCAACATGCCGGCCCGGCCCGAGACGGTTTGGGCGGCGATTCACGGCGCGAAGTAACACGTGCCGCGCTGGGGAGGCAGGCGCCTCCCCAGCGCCCGGCTTCGATGGAATTGATATGGCCAAGCTTGCGGTTTTCGACCTGGACGGGACGTTGGTGGATAGCGTGCCGGATATTCACGCGGCCCTCGACCGGCTGATGGTGCTGGAGAACAAGCCCGGCTTCTCGCGCGGCGAAGTGGTGCCGATGATCGGCGATGGCATCCGCGTCCTCGTCACCCGCGCCTGCGAAGCCCGTGGCCTGACGGCGACCGAGGAGCGCATCGAGCGTTTCAGCGAGGACTACGCCGCCCATGCCAGCGACCTGACCATTCCCTTCGCTGGCATCCCCGAGGCCCTCGAGGCGCTCGTGGCGCGCGGCTGGACCCTGGCGGTCTGCACCAACAAGCCCGAGGCGCCCGCCCGCAGCCTACTGGCCGATCTCGGCATCGCGGACCGCTTCGCCGCCATCACCGGGGGCGACAGCCTGCCCGTCCGCAAGCCCGATCCGGGCCATCTCCTCGGCTGCATCGCCCAGGCGGGCGGCTCGCCGGCGGAGGCTGTGATGATCGGCGATCACCGCAACGACATGCTCGCCGCGCGCGGCGCCGGGGTGAAGGCCATCTTCTGCCAATGGGGCTATGGGCCGGATAGCATGGCCGATGGCGCACCCCTGGCCTCGACACCCCTCGCCCTGCTCGACTACCTCGATTGATCGAGCGACGGCCGGATCACCTGACCCAATAGCGGGTCGTAGAGGCAGACCGTCCCGCGGCCGCAGGCCTTGGCCCGGTAGAGCGCGGAATCCGCCTCGGCAAAAAGCGCCGCCGGCAATGGCAGGCGCGGCCGGCGGAGCGAGGTGAGCCCGACCGAAACCGCGAGGGGAATACCCGTATCCTCCCACGGCACCGACTGGTTGAGCACCACGAGGCGCCGCCCGATTATCTCCGCCCAGATCCCAACGGGCGGCGGATCGGGCAGCAACATGGTGAACTCGTCGCCACCCAGTCGCGCAATCAGCTTGGCCTCGGGGAAAATTCGGGTGAGCCGTTCCGAGAGAACGCGCAGGCACTCATCGCCCGCGAGATGGCCGAAACTGTCGTTGATCCGCTTGAAGCCGTCGAGATCCAACACCGCGAGCGCCCCGATATCCTCGCGCTGGCCCCGCACCGACGCATTGAGCGTGGCCTCGAAGATGTCGCGGTTCGGCAGGCCGGTCAGCGCGTCCCGCTCCGCCTTCTCGCGCAGCCTTTCCAGCAGCAGCTTGTCCTGCGTGATGTCCTGCTTGGCGCCGAAGAGGGTGACCGGCTGGCCGCCGGCATGGATCGCCTTGGCGCTCAGCCGCATCCAGCGCAGTTCGCCGCGGCTGTTGTAGATCCGCGCGTCCATGGTGAAGCCGGTGCCGGTCGCGATGGCCTGGCGGCGCAGCCATTCCATCTGCCGGCGGGAATCCGGGTGATACATGTCGACGATGGCGGAGCGGTCGAGAGGCACCCCGCGCGGGAGGCCGAAGATATCATAGACCTCGCCGGTCCAGTTCAGGCTCTGGGTCGCCAGATCGCATTCCCAGGCACCGAAACCGGCCAGTGCCGCCGCCTGCTGATGGAGGCCGAAAGATGATGCGAGACCGCCAAGCTTCCCGGACACAACTGCCCCACGCATTCGTTCACGTTTTCGGGAGGTTAGGCCCTGCGCGCGACCGCTGCAAGCATCTCTTGCGGAAAATCAACAGCTAAGAGATTGTTTCGAAAAGATTGATGTTCAACCTCTGAACGGAGCCTCCGCCCCAGAGGTCGCACTAAGCCGCTGCGGATCGGCGCAGCCCGCCCTACCGGAGAGGCAGCCGGGCCGGCTTGGCGGCGATGACCGCATCGAACTTCTCGGCCCGGTACCGGCGCGCGTAGTCGCGGTGATATTTCGCGAGCCAGGCGACGCGCTCGGCCGTCAGCGGCGGAAAGACGTAGTCGTCGCGAGGGTTGATCTTCATCCGGTCGAAGCCCGTGCGGACGAAGCTTTCCGCGCTGAAGGACTGGCCCTTCTCGCCGATATACCGGGCGAAATTCACCGAGGTCATGACCTTGGCGAGCCCCATCTCGATACAGGCCAGCGCCTTGGCGGCGTCCTGCGAGGTGGCGCCAACGGCATGGGTGCGGGGCGCGTAGAGGTCGAGGATGCGGCGATGATCGCGCAGCTTGTAATCCCGCCCGCGCAGGATGCGGTAGAAGGGCTGCAACTGCCCGTCGATGCGCCGCCAGGCCGAACGGGAGAGGCCGAAGCCCCAATGATGCTCCATCGGCACATAGGCGACTTCAGGGCCTGGATGGTCGACATGGTGCTCGCCATAGGCCGCGAAATAACCCACACCGCCCGAGGGGCCCGGCAGCGTCGCGATCATCCCGCGCAGCTTCTCCATGGCCCAGAGGTAGTAGGGCCCCGGCTCCAGGTCATCCTCGAAGAAATAGGCCAGTTCGGCGTCCAACTCCTCGAAGGCGAGCAGTTCGGCGCGGCGGATATTGAAGGCGATGCCCAGGTTCTCCTCCGCCTTCCACACCTTTCCCTGGGGGAAATGGCGGCGGAAGGTGGCCTCGCTGGCCTGGATCATCGCCTCCTCGCCGCGCCATTTCTTGGTGCGGGGCGACCAGCCGCCATCCTGCACCAGATGGACATTGGCCGGGTTCACCGCCACGCGCCGCTGCGTCAGCAGCGAGGCGCAGAGCTTGTCGAGATAATCGGGCCTGTCGAAAGCGATGATGATGACGGGCACATCCAGCATCGCGGGCTCGGTCGTCTCGGCCAAGGCAGGCTCCTCAGAGGGTGGGCAGGCGCTGAAAGCCGCGCGAGGCGGGAGCTTCCGCCGGCTCGGAAATCAGGTTCTCCACCCGTGCCATGCCTGGGCCCTTACGGCAATCCAGGGTAAGCTGGATCAGCTCCGCTTCCTCGCCGGAGAGCAGCGCCTCGACCGTGCCGTCGCTACGGTTGCGGACCCAGCCGTGAATATCGAGCGCCTGGGCCCGGCGTACGAGCCAATCCCGGTAGCCCACGCCCTGGACCCGGCCGAAGACGACGATGCGAATGGCGATCATGGCGCGCGCACCACCTCGAGAAGCCGTGCGGCCAGGGCGATGTCCTGCGCCAGCTTGGCGCGGCGCGCCACGGCCTCGGCATCCTCGCCCCAGCGCTCTTCCTGGAAGGTCTCGTCGAGAACCGCGAGCCGATGCGCCTCGGCGGCGTCGAGCCTGCCATGGGAGAGCGCGAGGCCCAGCACCAGTGAACCCAGCGCCGGCACAGCGAGGCCGAGGGCGGCCAATTCGCCCGCGTTGTGCTTCGCAACCGCCGCCTCCAGGGCCGCGAGGGAGGCCGGCGGCTGGCTGATGGGCAGTAGGGCATCGGTCACCTGCAACGGCGCGTCGAGATGCAGCGCCGCCCAATCCAGCAGCGGCTGCCATTGCTCGGCCTGGCGGGCCGCGAGGCGGCTGTCATCGGCGCGGTAGCACAGCAGGTCGGTCTCGGCATATTTCGCGAGGCCCTCGACCATGGCCGCAGGGTCCTGCGCGATCCTGTCCTGGGCGGTGGCGAGAAGGCGGGTGAGCGGCACTTCCTCCAGGGTCATTTCACCGCCCGGCCCGCCGCCGGCCGCCTGCCATTCCTCGGCGACGGCCTGGGCGATGCTCTCACGCTCGATGGAAAGCCTGCCGCCACCCGGCATCCGCATGGGCCGGCCGTCGAGGAGAACGATGAAGCCGTCGCCCTCCCGGCCGATGCTGGCATTGTTCCAAAATCGCTTCATTGTCAGCCTTTTCGTGTGACCTGGCGGCAAGTAGGCGCCACCCTGCCTTTTTCCCAGCTTTCCTGAACGCAGCCTTAACACCTCCGCCGCGCGGCGGAGGCGCTACCGGCCGAAGAGCCCGCGCAACATGTCCTGCGGCCGGTTCAGCGGCGAGGTGGAACGACGTTCGGCGGGCGCCGCCGGCCCAGCACGACCGCCGCGCGCCACGGCGAGTTGCTGGGCGCAATCGGGCGCGCCACCACGGCTCGACTGGCTGGGAAGCAGATTGGAAAGCCCGCCCACGGCATCGCCGACGAGGTCGCCAATGATGCCCGCGGCCGCGCCGCCGACCCCGCCCTCGTCGAGCCGGTAGGAAGGCGAGGCGAAAGTCCCGCTCACCCGCACCGGCGCGGAGACGCCGATGCTTGCCACCTTGATCTGCGGCAGCAGGCGGAGGTTCAGCCGCTCGTCGCCCATTTCGATGCGCCCGGCGCCCAGCACCGAAACCTGGTTGGCATCGAGCAGCATGGCGCGCGGGCGCATTGAGCCGTCCTGCCCTTCCAGCCGAAGCGCGAAGCAGCGCAGCGGCAGGCCGTTGCGCCCGAGGCCCTGCGGCAGCAACTGGCGGAGATCGCCGGTCATGCGGTCCACAAGGCGGCCATCGATGCTGCCATTGACGCTGGCGAGGCCGAGATGCCCGGCAAGCGAGGCCGCGATGGCACGCAGATCGGCGCCCTTGCCCTGGAGATCGGCGTCGATCTCGAGGCGGCCGGTGAACCTGTCTTCCACCCCGATCGCGGGCAGGAATTCGGCCATATCCACGCCCTGCCCCTCATGCCGGAGCTGGAGCGTGAAGGCCGGCACATCCCCCGAGGCATCGGCGCCGAGGCGGCCCGAGACACGCCCGCCCGGCATGGTGACGGCGAAGGGTTCGGCCTTCAGCACGCCATCCTTCAGCTGCGCGGTGAGCTGCGCATCCTGCCAGCTCAGCCCGCCGGCATCGAGCGTGGCGACCTGCCAGCTGAAAGTGGAATCCAGCAGGCGGAGGGGCGCCAGGGAGACGGGCAAGGCGGGGATCAGGCGGTTCGGGTTCGAATCCGGCGCCTGCGCCTGCCCCCCAGAGGGCAGCGGCGGCCGCGCCGGCGTCGCAGGGGCCTGCGCGGGGCGGCTGGGCGTTGCGGAAGTCTGCGCGGGAGCGGCCGGGGAGATCCGCGAGAGGCTGTCGAAGGAAAAGCGCGTCGAGGTCAGCGTGGCATTGAGCGCCGGGCGGCCGCCGGTATGCCAGGCGATCTCGCCCGCGAGATCACCGAAGGGTGTCTCCAGCGAGAGGTCGCTGAGGCGCACGGCGGCATCGTCGCCCAGGGTGAAGGTGCCGCTGCCCTTAGCGCCGGGGCTGATGCCCTCGGGCGGCGGGGGCATGGTGAGGCCCGCGATGCCGAGCGCCGAGGCGATATCCTCGGCCTCCAGCCGCGCGTCGAAGCGCGCGCCGGTCAGGGTCGGGCCGGGCAGCTCGCCGTGCAGGTCGAGCCGGGCCTTGGGCGCCTCGAAGCTGAGCCGGATCGGCCAGGGGCCCTGGCCGGAAAGCTGGTCGAGCGACGGGCCCTCACCGCCGAGATGGGCCGCGAAGCTGCTAGGGCCGGGCACGGCGGAGAGGCGCAGGGGCGCATCCGGCGCCGGGGAGGAGATTTCCAGCTGGCTCAGGCCGAGACCGGGGCGGTAGCGCGAGAGATCGAGCGAGGCCGCGCCGATGCGCAGCGCGCCGAGCCGGGGCGCCGCATCATCCGGCCCCATGCGCAGATCCAGCGTCGCGAAGAGGCCCTCAGCAGGGAAAATCCATTCGGACGGCAGGTTCGCCAGACCTGGCAGGCTTCTGATTCTGGAAGAATTGTCCAACGTCAGGTGCAGCTTGGAGCGGAGGCCTGTGAGCTGCTCCGGCATGTCCAGCGTGCCTTCCAGCACGGCCTGGACGCCCTCGGCCTGCAGCGCCACGCGAAGCGGCCAGGAGTCTCCCACCGGTGCACCGGGCAGCAGCCGCGACAAGGCACCCGTTTCAGCCGAAATATCAACGGCGTAACCCTCTTGTCTAATCTTGCCCGTGAGGTTAGCGGGGCCGTTCGGCTCCTTATCTGTCAGGGCTAGGTGCTCGATCTCGATGACTTGGCTCTGCCCCGTGGCGGCATTGCGCCAGATGAGGCGGCCCTTCTCCAGGTCGATCGCATCGATGGCAAGGGCGAGCGGCTGGACTGGCTCGCGGGGGGCGGCATTGGCGGAGCCTTCGCTCGGCCGGGGCGGCTTGGCGGGCTGCCCGGTCGTGACCCGCAGCACCGGCTCGATCACCGTCAGCCGATGCAAGGCGATCTGCCGCGAGAGCAGCGGGATCAGCGCCAGTTCGGCCTCGATCCGCTTCGCTTCCAGCAACGGCTCCCCGCCCGGCTCATCGGCCAGCGAGACGGTATCGAGCGTGATGGTCGGCACGAGGGAGAGCTTCACGCCCACCGGCCCGCCCAGGGTCAGCGTCTTCCCCGTCCCCTGCTGCACGGCCGCGATGAGGCGCGGGCGCAGCACGTCGCTGCTCAGCAGCAGGTTCAGGCCCGCATAGCCGGCAAGGGGCAGCGCGACGACGACGGCCGCCACCCATAGAAGCTTCCGGCCCCGGCGACGGCGACGGGGCGGCAGCATCAGCGCTTCCTCCAGGCGGCCGGCGTCTTCGGCACGTCGAAGCCGAAGAACTTGAAGGTCTCGGCCATATGCGGCGGCAGCGGTGCTGCGACCTCCAGCGTCCCGCCCTCGGGGTGCGGCAGGGAGATGGCGCGGGCATGGAGGTGAAGCTGGCGAGAGAGGCCCTCGATATGCGCCTCCTCCTCCCCATACTTCCCATCGCCCAGGATGGGCGTGCCCAGCGCCGAAGCGGCATGCACGCGAAGCTGGTGGGTGCGCCCGGTGACGGGGTTCATCTCCAGCAGCGCGGCACTCTTCAGCGCCGTGTCGATCACCCGGTAATCCGTGATGGCATGAGCCGATTCCGGCCCCTCATCCGGCACCACGCGCTCGCCATGCGGGGTGCCGCCGAGCTTGGCGAGCGACATGTTGATGCGCCCCTCCAGCGGATGCGGGCGGCCCACCACCACGGCCCAATAGGTCTTGTGCGTGTCGCGCGAGCGGAAGGCCGCGGCGAGCTTCGCGGCCGACGACGGCGTGCGGGCGAGCAGCAGCACGCCGGAGGTGTCGCGGTCCAGCCGGTGCACAAGGCGCGGCTTCTGCTCGGCATCGAAGCGCAGCGCCTCGAGCATGCCGTCGAGATGGCGGGAGATGCCCGGCCCACCCTGCACCGGCAGGCCCGGCGGCTTGTTCAGCACGATCACGGAGCCATCGCTGTAGAGGATGGCGTCGCGCAACATGGCCTCGTCATCCGGCTTCACGCGCGGGGCTGCCGGCTTGGCCAGCGGCGCATCCGGCATGGGCGGAATGCGGACGACCTGACCGCCCGCGAGGCGCGTATTGGTCTCCACGCGCTTGCCATCGACGCGCACCTGACCGGTGCGGCACATCTTCTGCAGGGCGCCCTGGGTCAGGGCCGGAAAATGGCGTCGGAACCAGCGGTCGAGGCGGATATCCGCGTCATCCGCCGCGACGGTGCGTTGTTGAATACTCATCTGACCTTGCCCGGCATGGCTGCGGCGCCGCCGACGAAACGGCAGGGCGCGCGAAAATTCCCGGCTGCTGCGCAGCGCGTGTTCCGCTTTACCGTGCCGGACGCTTGAGCGCGAGGGCGAGATTGCGCGCCCCTGGCCGCCGCCGGGCGCAGAAGAGCACGCCCCGGCTTGCCAGAGCGCCGCGAATGCCGCCTCATCAGGGCAAGAGAGAGCCGCGAGCGGCCCGGCAGAACGCAGGAAAACGACCATGCCCGATCAACACGACGACGAGCCCGTCGGCATCGCCCGTGGCCTCACAAATTACGGCGACCGGGATTTCGCCCGCTATCTCCGGGCCTCGATGGCGAAATCCATGGGCTATTCCAGCGAGTTGCTGCGCAAACCCGTCGTCGGAATCGCGGGCACCTTCTCGGAATTCAACAACTGCCATCGCCTGGTGCCGGAGCTGATCGCCGCCGTGAAGCGCGGCGTGCTGGCGGAAGGCGGGCTGCCGCTGGAATTCCCGACCATCTCCCTCGGCGAGGTCTTCCTCAACCCGACCAGCCTCTTCTTCCGCAACCTGATGGCGATGGATACGGAGGAGATGGTCCGCGGCCAGCCGATGGATGCGGTGGTTCTCGTCGGCGGTTGCGACAAGACCGTCCCGGCCCAGCTCATGGGCGCCGTCTCGGCCAATGTCCCCGCGATCCAGGTGGTGACGGGACCGATGATGACCGGGCGCTGGCGCGGCGAGCGGCTGGGCGCCTGCACCGACTGCCGGCGCTTCTGGGCCAAATATCGCGCGGGCGAGATCGACGCGCAGACCATCGACGAGGTCGAGGGCAATCTCGCCACCACGGCGGGCACTTGCGCGGTGATGGGCACGGCCTCCACCATGGCCTCGCTGGCCGAGGGGCTTGGCATGATGCTGCCCGGCACGGCGGCCATCCCCGCCGTCCATGCCGACCGCATCCGCGCCGCTGAGGCCTCGGGCCGCGCCGCCATGCGCCTGGCACGCGAGAAGCTGACGCCGGACAGGATCATCACCGAGAAATCCGTCGAGAATGCGCTGCGGCTGCTGTTGGCGATCGGCGGTTCGACCAATGCCATCATCCATCTCACCGCGATTGCCGGGCGCGCGGGCATTAATGTCAGCCTCAAGCGCCTGAACGAGCTTTCGGACACGACGCCGGTGCTGGTCGATCTCAAGCCCACCGGCCCCTATTATATGGAGGACCTGCACGCCGCCGGCGGCATCGGCGCCGTGCTGCGCGAGTTGCGCCCGCTGCTGCATCTGGACGCCCTGACCGTCACGGGCGAGACGCTGGGCGAGCGACTGGCGCCGGAGCCGGGCTTCATCGACCGGAAGGTGATCCGCCCGCTCGGCGAGCCGCTGCAGCCGGAGGGCGGGCTCGTCGCGCTTTTCGGCAGCCTGGCGCCGCGCGGGGCGATCCTGAAGCGCGCGGCGGCCGATGCCACGCTCTTCGAGAAGGAAGGCCGCGCCGTGGTCTTCAACTCGCTCGAAGACCTCGCGGCGCGGATCGATGACCCTGACCTCGACGTCACGGCCGAGGATTTCATGGTGCTGCAGAATGCCGGGCCGCTCAGCCCCTCGGGCATGCCCGAGGCAGGCTATCTCCCTATTCCCGGCAAGCTGGCCCGCGCGGGGGTGAAGGACATGGTGCGCATTTCCGACGCCCGCATGTCCGGCACCGCCTATGGCACCATCGTGCTGCATGTGAGCCCCGATGCCGCCTCAGGCGGGCCGCTCGGCCTCGTGCGCAGCGGGGACCGCATCCGCCTGTCGATCAAGGAGCGGCGGATCGACCTGCTGGTCGCCGAGGATGAGCTTGCCCGCCGCCGGGCCGAGACGCCCTCGACGGCCGTGAACCCGCCCCGGGGCTATGCGCGCCTCTATCGCCGCGAGGTGCTTCAGGCCGACCAGGGCTGCGACCTCGACTTCCTACGCAAGGTGCCGAGCCAGCCCTGAAGGGACGAGGGCTCAGCCCTCGCCCTTCATCGCCGGGACGAGGAGCGCGATATTGCTGCGGAACATCGCCTCATAAGTGGGCGCCGTGCCATCGGGGCCCGAGAGCGCATCGGCATAGAGCTTGCCGCTCACCTTGGCGCCGGCCTCTCGCGCTAGGCGGTCGAGGGTCGCGGGGTTGGTCATGTTCTCGACGAAGGCGGCGGTGATCTTCTCGCGGCGCATCTGGCGGATCAGCTTGGCCACATCGGCGGCCGAGGCCTCGGAATCGGTCGAGATGCCCTGGGGGGCGAGCAGCGTCACGCCATAGGCCGCGCCGAAATAGCCGAAGGCGTCATGGCTGGTGACGACCTTGCGCTTGGCCGCCGGGACGGTGGCGATCTGCGCCCTCACCCAGGCATCGAGATCGGCCAGGCGCGCGGCATAGGCGGCGGCATTGGCCTTGTAGCTCTCCGCCCCCGCCGGATCGGCCGCCGCCAGGGCAGTGGCGAGGTTACGCACATAGATCCGGCCGTTGCGCAGATCCTGCCAGGCATGGGGGTCGGGCACCTTGGCGCCATGGCTGTGCCCATGCCCGTGGCCGTCATCCTCCATCATGCGAGGCGTGATGCCATCGGTGGCGACGGCCACGCGCGGGCTGCCGCCGGCGGCGCTCAACATGCGGTCCAGCCAGGGTTCGAAGCCGAGGCCGTTGCGGATGATCAGCCCCGCCTCGCGCAGCGCGACGGCATCCGAGGGTTTGGGCTGGAATTCATGCGCATCGGCATCCGGCCCGACGATGCTGCGCACCGCGACCCGATCCCCGCCGATGACCCGCGCCATATCGGCCAGGATGGAGAAGGAAGCGGTGACGGCGAAAGGCGCCTGGGTCTGGGCCTGCGCCTGGGCCGCGCGCGCGGCGAGAAGAAGGCCCGGCAGGGCGAGCAGGGAACGGCGATGCATGCGGGAGCCTCCGCGTAATGAAACGTTATAGTATAACGTCCTACTTTTCGGCGAAGGCCGCAAGCCACGCCCACCGAATGGCTCTCATTCCCGGCGGAAGAGCTTTGCCGCCCAGTTCACGAAACGGCCCATCAGCCCGTCGCCGAAGCCGCGCCCAGCCTGGAGCTTCTGGTGGCTCACATGCGGGCGATGCGAGGGCGGCGGCATGGCGCTGCCCATGCTGTAGCGGCCCGCATCCCGCGCATTGGCAAGCCGGCGCTCCAGCATCAGGGCCGGGCCGATCATATCGGGCGGATGGCGGGCGAGCGTGGCCTCGGCGGTGCTGACGGCCGCGTCCCACTCTCCGGCTCGGCGCAGCGCATCCACGACGCGCAATTCCTGTTCGACATCCAGCGGCGGCCCCGCGCGCCAGAGCGCCACGGCATCGAGCCGCCACTGGGTCGCCAGATCAGGCATCATCGCGTCATCGGCAACCCAGGCGGCCTGCAGCGTCGCCTCGGCCGCCGCATGGAGAGCGCCCGTCTCCTCGAGCACATAGGCCCAGGCGAGGAAGCGGCGGGCGAGTGGCGGATGCGTCGTCTCGGCGATCAGCGCGCGGAAGGGCGCGGCATGCACCGCCTCGGCGGCGGAAGGATGGGCGCGGCTGATATCCGGCGCCGCATAGGCACATTCGGGGCAGACCTGGAGCCAGCGGCTCATCGTCCCGCGCAGGCGCTCGCCGGGGCGGAGATCGAGATCCGGCGGCTGCTCGATCGGCAGGGGGCGGAAGACGGGCTGCTGGCTTTCAGTGCCGCAGATCGCGCAGCAGACGAGCGGCGGCGCGGCCTTGCCGCCGGCCGAGGGCGCGGCGCGCGATGACGTCGGGCCGGCAGGTCGGGACATCGGCATGTCAGCGAGCCTACAGCATTTTCATCGGAACGAAACCTGCATCACCATGGCCTGAGCGGCTTTCAGCGGAAGCGTCAGCGCGGGGCTTCAGCGCTCTGCCCCGCCACGACCCGTCCGATGCAGGGGTTGCCGCCCATCCAGTAGCAAAGCTCGGCCGGGCGCTGGATGGCGTAGAGCGCCAAGTCACAGCGCAGGCCCGGTGCGAGCATCCCCCGGTCCCGCAGCCCCAGCGCCTTGGCCGCGACGCGGGTGACGCCGAGCAGCACCTCGGCCACCGTCATGCGATAGAGCGTGCAGGCCATGTTCATCATCAGCAGCAGCGAGCGCGTCGGGCAGGAGCCGGGGTTCATGTCCGTCGAGACGGCCATGGCCACCCCCGCCGCGCGCATGGCGGCGATATCGGGCTTCTTCTCCTCACGGATGAAATAGCCCGCGCCGGGCAGCAGCACGGCGACGGTGCCGGCCTTGGCCATGGCCGCGAGCCCTTCCGGGTTGGAATATTCGGCGTGGTCGATGGAAAGCGCGCCATATTCCGCCGAGAGTGCCGCACCCCCGAAATCGCAGAGCTGGTCGCCATGCAGCTTCACCGGCAGGCCCGCTTTCCTGGCCGCATCGAAGACCCAGCGCGTCTCCTCCACGGTGAAGGCGATGCGGTCGGAGAAGACATCGACGGCATCCGCCACGCCGGCGGCCTTGGCGGCGGGCAGGATCACCTCCGACACATACCGGGCATAGTCGCTCTGCCGGCCCTTGAACTCGGGCGGCACGGCATGGGCGGCGAGCAGGCTGGTGACGACGGAGACGGGGTTGGCCTCGCCCAGCCGCCGCGCGGCGCGAAGCATGCGGATTTCCGTCTCGGTATCCAGGCCATAGCCGGATTTGATCTCGACCGTGGTGACGCCCTCGGCCATCAGCGCCTCGAGCCTCGGCTGCCCACTGGCGACGAGGCTCGCCTCATCCGCCTCGCGCGTGGCCTTGACGGTGGAGAGGATGCCGCCCCCGGCCTTGGCGATTTCCTCATAGCTCGCGCCTTCGAGCCGAAGCTCGAATTCCGCCGCGCGATCGCCGCCGAAGACGAGGTGGGTATGGCAATCGACCAGCCCGGGGAGAATCCAGGCGCCGCCGCAATCGGTGACGGTCTCGGCGGTGTCGGGCAGTTCCACGCGCGGACCGACCCAGGCGATGCGCCCGTCCTTCGCCGCGATGGCGCCGTCGCGGATGACGCCAAGTGCAGCCTCCGCATCGGGGGTCATGGTCGCCAAATGCGCGTTGAGCCAGATCCGATCGAACATCCGTGTCCCGCCAGGAAATTCCGTTCCCGGCAGAGTGCCACCTGCTCAGCCCAGGGAAAAGCCGCGCACGAGCGCCTGCTGCGTAGGGGTTTCGACCGCATGCGGATGATAGACGCGGCGGATGAAGAGGACGGGGTCTTCCCCGATGCGGGAAGCCTTGGCGAGGCAGGCCATGAACAGCCCCGTCCGCCCCAGCCCAGCGAGGCAACCGACGAAGATAGGCCGTTCCGGCACCTCGGCCATGGCGGCGAGCGTGTTCCGCACCGCCGCACGCAGGGCCTCGGGCTCTGGCGTGCCGAAATCGGGCGTGGGGAGCAGGATATCAGCGAGCCAAGCGTTACTGGCCCGCTCTTCTAGGCAGACGGAAAACACGCCCGCCGGGCAGGCCTCGAAAGGCCCGCCGATAATCTCCGTGCCGCCGAGCATGAACCGCCCGCGCGGCTGCGGCGCCATCAGCCCGCCTGATCGCGGGGGGCGGAGACGACCACGGGCTCGAGCAGCGCCTCGGCCTCGCGCTTCAGCTTGAGGTAGGAGCGCAGCGAGAACGGGATCATGCCGATATAGACCAGCCCCGCGCCCGCGATGGCCGCGAAGGGCTCAGCCACCAGCAGCGCCACGAAGGCCGAAACGCCCACCAGGATCGGCAGGATGAACACCCGCGGCACCTTGAAATTCTTGAAGGACCAGGTGGGCAGCGTGCTCACCGCCATGGCGGCCACGACGATGGTAAGCACCGCGACGAAAATCGGGTGGCGCACCCATTCGGCGAATTCCTCCCAGCCCCAGCTCTGGAATGCGAGCGCGAGGAAGAGCGGGAAGAGCGCCAGACCCGCACCGGCCGGGGCCGGCACGCCGGTGAAGAAGCTCTGGGCATAGGCGGGCTTCGGTGCGACGCCGACATCCAGTGCCGCGTTGAAGCGCGCGAGGCGCAGCGCCATGCAGACGGCGAAGAGCACCGCCGGGACGAAGCCCAGGCCGCGCGCCTCTTCCAGCGTCCAGAGATAGAGGATGAAGCCAGGGGCCACGCCGAAGCAGAGGAAATCCGACAGGCTGTCGAATTCCGCGCCGAAACGGCTGGTGCCCTTGAGCAGGCGGGCGATACGCCCGTCCAGCCCGTCGATCACGGCCGCGACCACGATCAGCGCCGCTGCCTGCTCCCAACGCGCATCGAGCGCGAAGCGCATGGCCGTCAGCCCGGCGCAGAGCCCGATCATCGTCAGGATGTTCGGAATTAGCCGGTTGAAGGACAGGCCCTCCAGGCGCGGGCGGCGCCTGGGCGAGAAGCGGAAACGGCGGATCGGTCGGGCCACGGCGTTACTTCCAGCTCGCGATAACGGTTTCGCCACCGATCATGAGTTGGCCCACCTCGGTCAGCGGTTCAACCCCGACGGGCAGATAAAGGTCCGTGCGGCTGCCGAAGCGGATGATGCCGAAACGCTCGCCGGCCTCCATCACGTCGCCTTCGCGCACGTCGCAGAGGATGCGGCGCGCGATGAGGCCCGCGATCTGCACCACGGCGATTTCGCGGCCGTCCGGCAGGCGCATGGCCAGGGCGTTGCGCTCGTTCAGGTCGCTCGCCTTATCCAGGCTCGCGTTCAGGAAGGTGCCGTGATGGTAGGCGATGCGCGTGATCGTGCCCTCGCAAGGGGAGCGGTTCACATGCACGTCGAGCACCGAGAGGAAGATGGCCACGCGCCAGCGCTTCTCGTCACCCAGGCCAAGCTCGGCCGGAGGCGCTGCCTGATCGACGAGCACCACCCGCCCATCGGCCGGCGCCAGGAAGAGGCCGGGCCTCGCCGGCGGCACCCTATCGGGGTCGCGGAAGAAGTAGAGGCAGAAGGCCGCGAAGGCCAGGCCGAGCCAGACCACCCACTGGCTGATGAAAAGCCCGACGAAGGCGACGGCGAAGCCACCGATGATGAAGGGCATGCCAGCCGGGTGGGGCCGGGCAACGACGAGCTTGATGCTTTGGGCGAGCGACATGGCGTGGTTATGGGATGTTAACCCGCTTGGGACAATCTTTGCTTCATCATGGCACAGCATCAATCCGATCAGGCCCCCGACCCCTTGCCCCTGGGGCCCTTCGACGTAGAGCAGGACGGCATCTTGGCGCTGCGGGAACAGCCCGCCCGCGCCAAGCTGCAGTTCGAGTGGCGCGGCCGCGCCTGCGAGGCGGCGCTGACGCCCGAGGGCATGCGCATGGGCGCGGTCGCGGGCCGCGTTCCCTCCACGGCGAGCTTGCCGATGGACCGCGAGCCGGTCTTCTCGGCATTACGCTCGCTCCGGCCGGAGCTGCCGCTGGGCTGGCGCCTGGGGCTGACGGCCGATCACCGAATCCGGATCGAGGCCGATACCGCCGTGCGCACCCCGGCGAGCCCCGTCACGCTCATCGCGGCCCTGGTGGGCTTCGCCATGGCGCTGGACCCTTATCTGGACCGGCTGGAGGCCGCCGGGGCCGAAAGCCTGCCCCTATCGCCCGTCACCCGCCACTGAGCCACCGCCACTGAGACCGAGCGCCCGGCGGGCCGCGACATAGCCCCAGGCCATGTTCGGCCCGATCGTGGTGCCCGTGCCGACCGAACGGGTGCCGAGCGGATTCGCCATGGCCACGCCCGCGCAGAACAGGCCGGGAATGACGCTGCCATCCGGGCGCAGCACCTCGGCCTCCGCATTGGTGCGCGGCCCGCCTTTGGTCGCGAGGATGGAGCGGTTGAAGGGCATGGCGAGGAAGGGCGGATGGATGATCGGGTCCAGCCCCGCGCGGCGGCGCTTATCGGCGCCCGCCGCGGCGTCCTTCTTCGCGGGGCGGCCGAAATCGCGATCCTCCCCGGCCATGACGGCAGCGTTGAAGCGGCTGACGGTCTCGGCCAGGGTCGCGGGGTCGAGCCCAATCTGGCTCGCCAGGGCCTCCACGGTCCTGGCCTGCCGCAGCCAGGATTTGTCGTGCCGCGCCGCCCAGCGGACGAGCGGCAGGTTCTCCAGCATATGCGCGTCCGAGATCACCCAGGCGGGCAGATGGATGGGCGCGCCGTTGGAATCCCGCTGGTCGATGAACTCGCCGATATTGAAGCGCAGCTCGTTGACGAAGCGCTGCCCCTCGCGATTGACGAGAATGGCGTTGGGCTCGGTGTGGAAGGGCACCGGCATGGCCAGCACCTTCCCCTGGTAGCGCTTGGGGATGGAGGGCGTGAGCGTCGCCTGGTCCATATGCGCCAGCTCGGCGCCGATGGCGGCTGCCATGCGCTGGCCGTCGCCGGTATTGGTATCAGGGCTGCCGAGATAATCGACCGGGCCGGGGAAGTTCTCGGCGAGCAGAGACGGGTCCCATTCGAAGCCGCCCGTCGCGATCAGCACGCCGCGTTTCGCGCGGTAATGGACCTGCCGTCCCTCGCGCTCGGCCATGACGCCAGTGACGGCGCCGTCATCGTCCTGGGTGAGCGAGAGCGCCCGCGTGCCGGGCATGATGGTCACGCCCTTATTGAGGCAGCCGGCGATGAGCCCCGTCATGAGCGCGGTGCCCTTGCCGCGCGCATTGGTCAGCACGCGCCAGGCGAGGCGCGGGAGGAGTTCGAAGGTCGTGCGGATGGGGTGGTGGTAGAGGTCCGTCTCGACCGCCTCGTGATAGGTGAAGAGCTCCGGAATGGTCGAGGCGCGGATGCGCCGCGCGAAGGGCCCCGCCTTCCAGCGGCTGAGCGGCAGCGGCGAGAGCATCCGCCCGCGCTTCTTCGCCCCCGGCAGGTCGCGCAAGGGGTCCGGCTCCGGCGTCAGCGCGAATCGGAGGGGCGAATGGGCCTCGACGAAGCGCAGCATCTCGGGCGCGGCGCTGACGAAACGCTGCCAGAGTGCGTCCTCCGTCTCGGCCCAGCCCTCGGGGGCGGCGGCGCGGATATAGGTGAGCGCCTCCTCCTCGCTATCCTCGATCCCGGCCGCCTTGGCGTGGTGGTTCGCGGGAATCCAGGTGCCGGCGCCCGACATGGCGCTGGTGCCACCCAGCACCTCTGCTTTTTCCAGCACGGTGACGGCAAGCCCGCCCACGGCGGCGGTGAGCGCCGCTGTCAGGCCGGCCGAGCCGGAGCCGAGGACGAGGAAATCGGTATCGACGATATCGGGAGGCACAGACATGTTGCCATTATCGACCGATCCCGCGCCCTGCACAGGCCCCCTTTCCCATCTCCGCGCCGCCGGGCCATGTTCGGCGCGTGAATCCCGATCCCTTCGCCCAGGCGAGCCTGCCGCGCCGCCTCGTTTTCCTCGCGCTCTGCCTGCTGATCATGGGCAGCCTGCTGCTATGCCTGTGGAACGTGCTTGCGCCGGGCGGCTGGACGGGGTGGGAAATCCTGATCTTCCTCTGCTTCATCGGCACCCTGCCCTGGTCGGCGCTCGGGCTCGGGAATGCGCTGCTGGGCTTCATGCTGCTCATGGGCAGCCGGGACCCTGTCGGGGCCGTGGTGCCCCAGGCGCGGGCGCCCGCCCGGCTGCCGCCGAAAGGCCGCACCGCCCTGGTGCTCTGCGTCAGGCGCGAGGCGATGGAGGAGGTGCTGCCGCTCATGGCCCCGCTGCTGGACGGGCTGGCCGAGCGGGGGCTGGGAGGGCACTTCGCGCTCTGGATCCTGTCCGACACGCCCGCCGGGCCGATCGCCGAGGCGGAGGAAGCCGCTATCCGCGCCTTCGCCGCCGTACGCCCCGCCGCGCCTCGGGTGAACTACCGCCGGCGGCCGGAGAATACCGGCTTCAAGGCGGGCAATATCATGGACTTCCTCGACCGGCATCACGAGGAGGCCGAGTATTTCGTCACGCTCGATGCGGATTCGGCCATGTCCGCCGAGGCCGTGCTGCGGCTCGTCGGCTGCATGGAGGCCGATCCGAAGCTGGCCATCCTCCAGCATCTGACCGTCGGCCGCCCGACGAGCGCAGCCTTCCCGCGCCTGTTCCAGTTCGGGATGCGGGCGGGGATGCGCGCCTGGGCGACGGGACAGGGCTGGTGGCAGCTCGATGAGGGGCCCTATTGGGGCCATAACGCCATCCTGCGCATCGCGCCCTTCCGCGCCCATGCCAGGCTCGCCCCCTTGCCCGATGGCAGCGCCATTCTCTCGCATGACCAGGTAGAGGCCGCCCGGCTGCATGCCGCGGGTTGGAAGGTGCGTTGCCTGCCGGCGGAAGACGGCAGCCTTGAGGGCAACCCGCCTTCCCTGCCCGATTATCTAGCGCGCGACCGGCGCTGGGGTGCGGGGAACATGCAGTATCTGCATCTGCTGCGCCTGCCGGGGCTTAGCGCCATGGCGCGCTGGCAGTTCGTGCAGGCCATCCTGCTTTTCCTCGGCGCGCCGCTATGGGCGCTGATCCTGCTTGCGGCGGCGCTGAACGCGGCGACGGGCGGGGCCGAGGCCACGCCACGCGCGGCTCTTGCGGCGCTGATGTTCGGCACCTGGTTCGCCTATTACGCCTCGAAGCTGCTGGGCTATCTGGAAGTGCTGATGAAGCCCCGCCTCGCCGCCCGCTACGGCGGCAGGGCGGCCTTCGCCAAGGGTGCGCTGGCCGAACTCGCCTTCACCTTCTTCTTCGAGCCGGTAAGCCTGCTCAACAAGGCCTTCTTCCTGGCCCTGCTGCCTTTCGGGCGGCGCATCGGCTGGGCGCCCCAGGCCCGCTCGGCCCATGGCGTGGGCTGGGGCGAGGCGGCGCGCCTGCTCTGGCCCCATACGCTTTTCGGCCTGGCGCTGACCCTGCTTCTCGCCCTCACGGCGCCCGCCGCCCTGCCATGGGCGCTGCCTTTCCTGCTGCCGCTGCTGCTCGCGATCCCCTTCTGCACCCTCACCGCGAGCCGCCGTTTCTCCGCCAAACTGCGACGCGCGGGGCTCTGCGCGACGCCGGAGGAAATCGCAGGCACGCCCTCCGCGCTGCCGTGACATTCCCGCGACGCGCCCAATCGGCTATGGCAGCTTGGCGCGGGATGCCCGATATCACCGCCTCCGCATGGCCCGGCCGGCCGAATTGGCTTTAGGAGCAGCCTCATGAACCTCTACACGCTCGAGGCGCAGGATCGCGCCGTTCTGGTCTTCGCCGAGGAGACCGAGGAAAGCGCCCGCACCCTGGCTCTCGAAGCCATCGCCGAAGACCTGACCATCCTGGAATGCGACGGCCAGCCCGTGTGGGATGGCGAGAGCCCGCTGGTCGTCCGCGCCGCCACCAAGGAAGAGGCCGAGGAGTGGGAGGCCGATTTCGCCCAGGCCCTCGAGGAAGAGGAAGTGACCGAGGAAGAGCGCCAGGGCTATGCCCTGTTCCTCATCGAGGTCGAGGACGCCGAGGACGAGGAAGGCGACGAGGCCTGAGCCTCGGGAGGGCCGGCCAAGGCCGGCTCGTTTTTTCCTGACATCCTTTCCCGATGTCGCGCGTTGCAGAGGCGCATAGCTTCGGAGCGGGAAAGGATTTTCACATGGGTCTGATCTGGACGATCATCATCGGCTTCCTGGCCGGCGTCGTCGCCAAGTTCATCATGCCGGGCAGGAACGAGCCGAGCGGCTTCATCCTAACGACCATCCTGGGCATCGTCGGTGCGGCGCTGGCCTCCTATCTGGGCCAGGCGATCGGCTGGTACCGGGCGGGCGAAGGCGCGGGCTTCATCGGCGCCGTGGTCGGCGCGATCATCATCCTCTGGATCTACGGGATGTTCGCCAGCCGGCGTGCGTGATCGGGCCTTGGAGCCGGAGAGTGAAAGGGGGGCCTAGCGGCCCCCTTTTTCATGTCTCGCGGTGCTGGCGGAAAGCGCCGGTCACGAAGAAGGGCGCCTTGCGGCGCCCTTTCTCATTCTCCAGAGCTGTTGGCCTTCCCGGCTCAGGCCTCGAGGCGGCGCTGGCCGTCGGAATAGCCCGCAATCATCGCCTTGGCCGGGCAATTGCCCTCGGCGCCGCGCCAGGCGAGATAGCCGCCGACCGCCAGGGCCGCGACATTCAGCAGCGGATTGGGGCGGGGCTTGGCCCCGGCCGCCGCGAGAAGCAGCCCGCCGATGACATAGACGGCACGCTCGCCCGTCGAGAGATGGCCGGCGGGATCGTTCGCAAGAGACATGCTTATCCTCCGTTCGGAAAAATCCGTTCGGGAGATAAAGTCATGAAGCCGGGGCAGGGTTTCCGGAACCCTGCCCTGCCCGTCAGGCAGCCTCGCCGAATTGCGCCTCGTGGAGCGCCCGATAGGCGCCGCCACGGGCTAGCAATTCCTCATGCGAACCCTGCTCCACGATCCCCTGCTCGGTGACGACCAGGATACGGTCCGCATTGCGGATGGTGGCCAACCGGTGCGCGATGACCAGCGTGGTGCGGCCCACGGCGAGTTCGGCCAGCGACTGCTGGATGGCCCGCTCCGTTTCCGTATCCAGCGCCGAGGTCGCCTCGTCGAGCACCAGGATGGGCGGGTTCTTGAGGAACATGCGCGCGATGGCCATGCGCTGCTTCTGCCCGCCCGAGAGCTTCACGCCGCGCTCGCCGATGACCGTATCGAGCCCGTCCGGCTGGTTCGCGATCATCTCGGCGAGCTTGGCGCGGCTCGCGGCCTCCCAGATCTCAGGGTCGCTCGCGCCCAGCTTTCCATAGGCGATATTCTCGCGAATGGTGCCGGCGAAGAGGAAGACGTCCTGCTGCACGATGCCGATCTGGCGCCGCAGCGAAGCCTGGGTCATGTCGCGGATATCGATGCCGTCGACGGTGATGCGCCCTTCCTGCACGTCATAGAAACGCGGCAGCAGCGAGCAGAGCGTCGTCTTGCCGGCGCCGGAGGGGCCGACGAGCGCCACCGTCTCACCGGCGCGGATGGCGAGGTCGATATTCTTCAGCACCGGCCGGGCCGGGTCATAGCCGAAGGTCACGTTCTCATAGCGCAGCTCGCCCTTGAGCGGGCCGACCTCCTTCGCGCCGGGGCGGTCAGTGATGTCGGGCTCCGTCTCCATCAGCCGCTTGAAGCTGCGGAAGCCGGCCAGGCCGCGCGGATAGAGCTCGATCACCACGCCCAGCTTATCGAGCGGGCGATAGAAAATGCCCACCAGCAGCAGGAAGGCGACGAAATCGCCGATGGAGAGGCTGCCGCGCACGATCAGCACCGTGCCCGCCAACATCACCACGAGCTGGACGACGCGCATGCCGACATAATTCAGCGTCGTGCCCACGGCCATGATGCGATAGGCATCGAGCTTGGTGCGCTGATATTCGGCATTGTCCCGCGCGAAGAGCTTCTTCTCATGCGCCTCGTTGGCGAAGGCCTTCACGACGCGGATGCCGCCGACATTCTCCTCGATCCGCGCGTTGAAGGCGCCGACACGGCCGAAGATCTTCTGCCAGTTATGCGTCATCCGCCCGCCCTGGCGCATCACCACCCAGGCGGTGACCGGCACGACGAATAGCGTGACGAGCGCGAGCACCGGGTTCACCAGCATCATCAGCACGAAGGCGCCGATGAAGGTGAGCAGCGCGACGAGCAGATCCTCCGGCCCGTGATGCGCGACCTCGCCCACGTCTTCCAAGTCCTTCGTGATTCGGGCGACGAGATGGCCCGTCTTCTGCCCGTCGAAGAAGCGGAAGGAGAGTTTCTGCAGATGGTCGAAGGCGAGGCGGCGCAGCTCCGTCTCGATGGCGATGCCGAGCACATGGCCGTAATAGGTGACCACGACCATCAGCCCCGCATTGGCGAGATAGACCGCGAGCAGGCCGAGGATGGCCGAGACGATTACCACCATGTCCTGCTGCGGCAGGAGATAGTCGATGAAGGCGCGCACGGCCATCGGGAAGGCTAGTTCCAGCACGCCGGAGACGGCGGCGGCGCCGAAATCGAGAAGCAGCAGCCGCTTATGAGGGCGGTAGAAGGCCAGGAAATCGCGGAGCATCAGACACCTCGGGCGGCCGCCCGTCATGCGGCGGCGCAACAAGCCGCAATAAGAGCCCCGGCAAGGCGCCGCAAGGCCCGTTCAGCCCCGGGACGAAGAACGTTCGATGACTGTGACTTCCGCGGGCCCCGCGATCTCGTAGGTGATGTGGCGCCAGCGCATCAGCCCCCTCGCCCGCGCCGAGAGCAGCAGCGCCAGCCAGAGCCAGGGCATGAGCGGCGCGGCGAGCACGGGCAGAAGCTGGCCGAGGCGGTTCGAGGCTGTATCGGGCACGCCGATGATCCGCGCGAGGCGCTGCGCCAGGGCCCAGCGCAGCAGACGCCCGGCATAAAGCAGCCCGAGCGCCACCCAGGCGATGGTGCTGTGGCTCAGCAAGGCAAGGATGGCCAGCCAGCCCAGCCCATCGGCCAGCAGCCAGGCGACGGCGAGCCGATAATGTCCCGGCTGATGCAGCCGCAGAATGGCCATCTGCCGCCGCATGAAGCGCCAGGCCCCCTCCCCGAGCCGCGTCGGCAGCAGCAGGGCGCGGCGGCAGAGGAGCTTGAGGCGCAGCGCACGGGCCGCGTCGGCGATGGTCAGGTCGTCGGAAAAGGCGGTCGCGAGCCGCGTCGGGAGATCGAGCCGCCGCAGGGCTTCGGGCGAGAAGGCCAGCGACCCTCCCCAGAGCACCCCCGCCCATTGCCGGTTGGGCAGTTGCGCGAAGCTGCGCTCGAGCCAGGCGACGGCCTGGGCCATGGCGCCGCCGCCCTCCGGCTCCTGCCAGCGATAGCCGTTCACCATGTCATGGCTGCCGGCGAAGATGGGGGAAGCGAGGCTGGAAAGCCACCAGGGCTGCGGCAGAATATCGCCATCGATCATGACGATCGCCTCGTCCTCCGGCGTCACCAGGGCGAAGGCGGCGATCAGATTGGCGCATTTCTGGCTGCATCGCTGGGCCGGCGGCGCGAGGGCGAAGCTGACGGGGAAAGGCAGGTCCGCCGTCGCGAGGCGCAGCGCCTCGGCGAAGGCCGTCTCCTCCGCCTCGATGGCCAAGATCAGCCGGGCCGGGCGCAGGCTCTGCCGGGCCAGGGCCTCGAAGAGCGCGGTGGGGATTTCGGGCGCGGCCAGAGGCAGGATGAGGCAGGCCCTGCCCGGCACCGCCTTATGCGCCACCCGCACCGCCATGGCGTGCCAGACCATCAGCGCCACGGCCCCGCCGGCCGTCAGCAGGGTGAAGGCCAGGCCGAGCCAGAGCAGGATCAAGAAGCGCGGCCCTTGCCGCGTGGCTCGCGCGAGAGGCCGCGCGCCGCCAATTCGCCGAGATAGGCGGCCCAGCGGCTTTCGTAGTCCCGGCCCAGCTCGTGGAGATAGTCCCAGGTATAGATGCCGCTGTCGTGCAGATCGTCGAAGATGAGGCGGACGGCATAATGCCCCACCGGCTCCAGCCGCATGATGCCCACATGGGCGCGGCCGGCGACGATCACCTTCTGGTCCGGGCCATGGCCCTGGACCTCGGCCGATGGGCTTTCGACGCGGAGATATTCCGCGGGCAGGCTGAACCGCTGGCCGTCATCGAAGCTGACCTCCAGCAGCCGCTCCGCCCGGCGCAGCCGGATCTCGACCGGCGTGGGCATCAGGCGTCGAGCTTGCGCGCCTCGTCGGGCAGCATGATGGGGATGCCGTCCCGGATAGGATAGGCGAGGCCCGCCTGCTCGCTGATCAGCTCGCCACGCGCGCGGTCATAGACCAGCGGGCCCTTGGTGACCGGGCAGACCAGGATTTCCAGCAGCCGGGGGTCGATCGCGCCGCCGGCGGCGGTGTTGGCGTCACTCATCGCAGATACTCCTCAGTGGCCCCTCTTCTAGACCGGCATGGCCCAGAGGAACAGGCGTCAGCTCGGCAAAGCAGGCGGCTCCAGGTCGCTCGCGGCTTCCATGCGCATCAGCGTGGTGAGCATGGAAGCCCGGCTCGCGAGGTCCGGTGCCTCCAGCAGCGCCTGCTGCTCGGCCGCGCCGAAGGGGCAGATCATGGAGAGGTTGGTGACGAGCGTGGCGTCGCTCATCTGATCGATTCCCTGCCAATTGGCCTGCAGGCGCCGGGCGGCGAAATACTCGCGCAGGGCCGCGAGGAGCGCCTCGCGGTCCACCACGCCTTCGGGCGGCGGCGCCAGATCGGCCTGGAAAGAAGCGTAATCGACCAGGGCGCGGCGATAGGGCCGTTCCAGCGGCAATTCCCGCTGAATGCGGAAGCGGATCAGGCCCTGGAGCGTGACGAGCATCCGCCCGTCCTCCGTCTCCGCGAAGGAGATGATGCGGCCGAGGCAGCCGACCTTGAAGAGGCCGGGCCCGTTCGGCCCCGGCGGCAAAGCCGGGTCCGGCAGCATCATGCCGAAAAGACGGAGATGAGCCAGCGCCGCCTCGGTCATCGCGAGGTAGCGCGGCTCGAAGATATTGAGCGGCAGCCGGCCGCCGGGCAGCAGGAGCGCCCGTTCCAGCGGAAAGAACGGAATTTCCGCCGGAAGCTCGGCGAAAGGCGTGGCGAAGGCCGTCATCCCGTCGCCGCCCTCTGCCTCAGCTGAAGAGAAGCGCGGAAAGCTTGCGCCGGGCTGCGAGCGTTGCCGGATCGGCATTGCCCCAGGCCTCGAAGAACTTCAGCAACTGCTTGCGGGCAGCGCCCTCGTTCCAGGCGCGATCGCGCTTGATGGCCTCGAGCAGCACCTCGGCGGCCTTGGCGCGGTCTTCCATCGCGTTGAAGGCGACGGCCAGCTCGATCCGCGCTTCGTGGTCGTCCGGATTGGCGGCGATGCGGTCCTCGAAAACGCCCGTCAGTTCGCGCGCCTTGCGGCCCTGTTCGGCCAGCTCGATGGCGCTGCGCACGCCTACGATCTCGGCATGCTCGCGGATTTTCTCCGGCACACCCTCGATCACCTGCTTGGCCTGCTCTTCCTCGCCGAGGGCGAGCAGCGCCCGGGCGATGCCGGCATAGGCCTCGGCATTCTCTGGCTCGGCCTGGACCAGCTCACCGAAGACCTGGATGGCGCCGGCATGGTCGCCGTCCTCCACGAGTTGCTTGGCCTCGGCCAGCAGATCGGCGGTCGGCATCTGGCCGCCCGCGGCCTTGAGCAGGGCCTCGACGAATTTCTTCACTTCCGATTCGGGCAGGGCGCCCTGGAAGAGGTCGAGAATCTGCCCCTGCCAGAAGGCGACGACCGTCGGCACCGACTGCAGCGGCAGCCCCATCTGCGAGAGCTGCTGCACCAGCGCGCGGTTCTGGTCGATGTCGATCTTGACCAGGCGCACCCGGCCGCCGGCCGCCCGGGTGACCTTCTCGAGCGCGGGCGTCAGCGTCTTGCAGGGGCCGCACCAGGTCGCCCAGAAATCAACCAGGACCGGCACTTCGCGCGAGGCCTGGATGACGTCCTGCATGAAAGTCTGCTGGTTGCCGTCCATGACCGGGTCGGGGCCCGCGCCATTCGGGGCGGCGCCATTCTGGCGGGAGGGGTCGAAAATCACATCCATGGTCGCACTGCCGCTCAATGTCGTTTCTCGCCGCATAGATGCGCTCTCGCGCGCCGGAAGCAAGCGGGTAAGCGCCGGAAAAGGCGATTTCCCGCCCCTTCTCGGCCTCTTATCATGCGTGGGGCGGCTGCCCCTTGGAGACTGAAACCCCGCCATCGACCGCCACATTGGCGCCGGTCATGAAGCTCGCATACTCGCTGGCCAGAAAGGCGATGACGGCCGCGACCTCCTGCGGCTCGCAGACCCGGCCCAGGGGGATGCGCTCGGCGAATTTCGCCAGCAGCTCCTCGTGGTCCATCATGTCCTCGGTCATGCCCGTACGGGTCAGGCTGGGGCAGACGGCATTCACGCGGATACCCTTGCGGCCGAGGTCGAGCGCCAGCGCGCGGGTGAGGTTCACGACCGCACCCTTGCATGAACGCCTGCCGCCGCACTTCACGGGCTGACGCGCCTGCGGCGGCCGATTAGGTTGCGCGCCATGACCGTTGCCCTCGCTTCCCATGACGACCTCCCCACGCTTCTCGCCGATGGCCGCGCGCCCGAGACACGCGAAGGGCTCATCGACCGGCTGACGGCCCTCGGCATCGAGACGCGCACGGTGGAGCATGAGGCGGCCTTCACGGTGGAGGCCAGCCAGCATCTCCATCGCGACCTGCCGGGCATTCACGTCAAGAACCTCTTCCTCAAGCCCAAATTCCCAGGCCCCTTCCTGCTGCTGGTGCTGGAGGCGCATCGGAAGGTTTCGGTGAACGCGCTTACGCGCTCGCTCGGCATCCCGCGCACGAGCTTCGCCTCGCCGGCGGATCTCATGCTGCAACTCGGCGTGACGCCGGGCTCGGTTACGCCCTTCGCCATGGTCAATGCCGCGCCCGGCAGCGTGACCGTGGCGCTCGACCCGATGCTGGTGGAGGAGGGGGCGATCATCCAGGCGCATCCGCTGGTGAATACGGCCAGCACCATGATCGCCTCCGCCGACATGCTGCGCTTCCTGCGCGGGCTCGGCCATGAGCCGCTGGTGCTGAGCCCCGAGGTGATGGCGCCGCCGGCCGCCTGATCGGCAATTGCGAAGCGATCGCAACAGGGCTAAGCCACTCGCCTGAGCGAGCGAGGAGCTGAGCCCGTCTATGTCGGCCGATAGAGACCCGACCCTTTCCGGCCGCCGTGCCCTTCTCGCCGGTGCCGCTGCGCTGCTCGCTGCCCCTGTGGTCGCCCCGGTGGTCGCCAGAGCGCAGCAGTCGATCACCGTCACCGACCTGCTCGGCCGCGTGGTGACGGTGCCGCGTCCGGCGAGGCGGGTGGTGCTGCTCCAGGGCCGCCATATCGCCGTGCTCAATCTGCTGCTGCCCGACCCGGCCGCGGTGCTGGTGGGCTGGAGCGACGATTGGAAGGTCGGCGCGGTGGACGAGATGCGCGCCTATGCCGCCCGTTTCCCCGCGCTGAACGCCACGCCCGTCATCGCCAAGATGCAGTCCAATATCGATGGCGAGAAGCTGCTGACGCTCCAGCCCGATCTCGTCGTCTTCAGCCGGAGCGATGCCTCGCGCGACGGCCAGCGGCTGTTTCCGCTGCTGGAGGCGGGCGGCATCCCCGCCGTCACCATCGACTTCTTCCTCAACCCGCTGCGCGACACCGTCCCGAGCCTGCGCATCCTGGGCAAGCTGCTGGGGCGCGACGAACAGGCCGAAGCGCTCATCGCCTTTCATCAGCGGCGGCTCTCGCTGATCGAGGATGCGATGCGCGGGTTGGAGGAGGCGCAGCGCCCCTGGGTGATGATGCATGCCCATGCCGGCGGCACGCCCTGCTGCTTCTCGCCGGGGCGGGGCACGCTCGATGCCTTCATCGAACTCGCGGGCGGGCGCAATCTCGGCGCCCTGCGCATCGCCACGCCCACCGGCCAACTCAGCCTGGAATATGTGCTCACGGCGCAGCCCGAGGTCTATGTGGCCACCGGCGGCTCCTATAACGGGCGCGGCGGCGTGGAGATGGGCGCCGGGATCGCCGAGGCGGCGTCCAGGGCCAGCCTGCGCCGCGTGATCCATGAGCAGAAGCTCGACGACCTCCCGGCCGTGGAGAGGGGCAGGGCCTATGGGCTCTGGCACGGCTGCAACGACAGCCCGGCGCATGTGCTCGCAATCGAGGCCCTGGCGAGCTGGATTCAGCCCAACCGCACCTCGGGGCTGGACCCGGCGGCATCGCTCGCCGAGCTGAACCAGCGCTTCGCCGCCGTGCCGATGAGCGGCACCTATTGGGTTTCGGCCGTCCGCCCGGGGTGAGGGCTGGCCCGGTGCCTTACCGTCTTGCAATTGATTATCAATCGCTATAGCGACGCTTCGTCACGTTCCGTTGCCGAGGAAACCTGCCGATGCGTCGATTTGCCCTTTTGGGAACGGCCTCCTGCGGTCTGATGCTGGCCGCGAGCCTCCAGGTGGCCGCGCAGACCGCCACGCCGGAGGCGGGCACGGCCGCCGTCCTGCCCGAGATCGGCATCGAGGGCACGGCCTGGCGCTCCTGGGACCATGTGGACGGCTATGTTGCGCCCCAGACCACCACGGGCTCCAAGGTCGATGTGCCGCTGATCGAGGCGCCGCAATCCGTCGGCGTGGTCACGCGTGACCAGATGGACGACCAGGGCGCGCAAAGCGTCGCTTCCGCCCTGCGCTATACCGCTGGCGTGCTCTCTGAAGTGCGGCCCAGCCCGCGCTATGACAGCGTCTTCGTGCGCGGCTTCGGCGGCGGCGGCACGGATGCGGCCTATGTGAGTTTCCTCGACGGGCTACGCATGGGCCGGGGCGCGAATTACGCCGTGCCGACGGTCGAGCCATGGCTGCTGGAGCGGATCGAGGTGCTGCGTGGCCCGGCCTCGGTGCTCTATGGGCAGACGGGCGCGGGCGGCATCGTCAATCTCGTCAGCCGCCGCCCGAGCGCGAGCCAGATCAACGAAGTGCGCCTCGAGGCCGGCAGCTATAATCGCCGGCAGGCGGCTTTCGATCTCGGCGGCGCGGCCAATGAGAATGGCACGCTGCTCTTCCGCCTCACCGGCATCGTGCGCAAGGCCGATAGCCAATACGACCATGTGGGCGAAGAGCGCATCGCCATCGCGCCCGCCATCACCTGGAAGCCGGACAACGACACGACGCTGACCGTGCTCGGCAATTATCAGGAAGACCCTGATGCCGGCTTCTACAATTTCGTGCCCGCCGCCGGAACCGTCACATCGCCCAGGGGGCGCCTCGGCTCCAATACCTTCGTCGGCGATCCGAATTTCCAGAAGGAGATGCGGCGCCAATTCGGCATCGGCTATCAGCTCGAGCATCGGCTGAACGACATTTTCACCCTGCGCCAGAACTTCCGTTACCAGCACCTGGATTCCGAGCGGAACATCGTCACGCTCAACGGCAAGCCGAACGGGGACATCTATCCTCGCCGTGCGCTCTACGCGAAGGAGCAGGTCGATACCTATGCGCTCGACAATCAGATCCAGGCCGATGTGCATACCGGGGCCCTGCGCCATCTGATGCTCGCCGGGCTGGATTGGACGCATAGCTGGGCGAAGCCGAAGCTCGCCACGGGTCCTGCGCCGTCGCTGAACATCTATGATCCCGTCTATGGCGTTACCATCACGCGGCCCGCGCTCACGCGCGCCGACACCTCCTATCAGCAGACGGATCAGCTCGGCGTCTATGCGCAGGACCTGATCTCTTACGGCCGCTGGCGCTTCAATATCGGTCTGCGCCAGGACTGGGCCAGCAGCGAGACGACGACCTTCTCCGATACTGGCGCGAGCAGCAGCGCCGATCAGGATGACAGCGCCACGACATGGCGTGTGGGCGCGCTCTATCTCTTCGACAACGGCATCGCGCCCTATGCGAGCTACTCGACGTCCTTCCTCCCCAATGCCGGAACGCAGGCGCCCGCTCGCGGCGGCGGGACTTTCGCGCCGACCGAGGGTGAGCAGTTCGAGGCGGGGATCAAATACCAGCCGCCCGGGATGAACAGCTTCATCCAGGCATCGGTCTTCCAGATCACCCAGAGCAACGTGCTGACCCGCGACGACAAGTACCTGGGCTTCCGCCGGGCGGCCGGCGAAATCCGTTCGCGCGGCTTCGAATTCGAGGCCCATGCGGCGCTAACCGATCACTTCAATCTGATCGCTAGCTATGCCTATACCCAGGCTGAATTCACCCGATCGCGGGAATTCGTCAGCGGTTCGACGACCGAGACGATCCAGGGAAATCGCGTGCCGCAGGTGCCTGAGCATATGGCCTCGCTCTGGGGCAATTACAGCTTCAGCGACGGGCCGCTGCGCGGCCTCTCTATCGGTGCGGGCGTGCGCTATATCGGCGAAACCTATGGCGACAACTCGAACAGCTTCAAAGTGCCCGAATACGTGCTCTTCGACGCGGACTTGAAATACGACCTCGGCGCTGTGCTGCCCAATGCCGAGGGCCTCTCGGTGTCGGTGACGGGCAGCAATCTCGGCGACAGGGAATATGTCGCCAGCTGCTCCTCCGCGACGAATTGCTACTTCGGCCTGCGCCGCATGGTGCTCGGCAGCGTAAGCTATCGCTGGTAGCGGCCGATCCGCCGGCGCATCGGTAACTGTCGCCGCCTCTCCCACGTTCTGGACGAAAGCGGGGAGCGGCGAGGGGCAGCTTCAGGGAATACCGATGCAAGCGATGCAGAGGTTCGCGGATAAGGTCGTCGTCGTCACCGGGGCGGCCTCGGGCATGGGCGAGGCCAACGCCGCCGCTTTTCCGAGGAGGGCCCGAAGGTCGTTCTCGTCGATATCGACATGGCCAAGCTCGAGACAGTCGCCGCCAGCCTGCCACGGGAGCGGACGCTGGCCCATCCGGCCGATGTCTCTTCCTCCCAGGCGGTGCAGGCGGCCGTCGATGCGGCGGTGAAGGCTTTCGGCCGGCTCGACGTGATGGTGAACAATGCCGGCACCCTGACGCAGGGCGACCCGGCCGGCATTTCCGGCGCGGATTGGCGGAAGGTGATGGCGGTGGATGTCGACGGCGTTTTCTACGGCTGCCGCGCCGCCATTCCGCATCTGGAGAAGACGCGCGGCTCGATCATCAACACGGCCTCCGTCTCCGGCACGGGCGGCGACTGGGGCATGTCGCCCTATAACGCGGCCAGCGGGAAGAAATGCAGATAGGGCTTCGCGCCCTCGATGGAGCGGCGCACGGAAGGCCTCGCCATCAGCCAATCGGCATAGCGGATGAGCTTCTGATGGTCGGCGGGGAAAGGCAGCACCGCGGAGGCATAGAAAAGCGCCGGGGCAGCGGCGCAATCGGCCATGGTGAAGCCCTGCCCCAGATGCTCGCCGAGTTGGTGCTCGATCATGCCATAGGCCATGGCGAGGGTGGCTTTCGCCTCCTCCATCCCCATCTGGTCCCGGGCGCTCTCGGTCCGGCGCTGCTGGGCGACGAAGCGCTGCATCGGGGTCGCGACATAGAGGTCGAAAAGCCGGTCCCGCAGGCGGACGTTGAGGCGCGCCTCATGTCTTCCGGCAGCATCAGGGCGGCGCCGGGATAACGCCGGTCGAGATATTCGATCATGATCGAACTCTCGGGCACCACGCGCTCGCCATCGACCAGCAACGGGATTTTCGCCGTGGGCTATAGGGCGGCATAGGCGGCGCGCTCGGCCAGATCCCCCAGATTCACCATCCGCGCCCCATAGGGAGTGGCCTTCTCGGCGAGGGCAATCGCCACCTTCCAGCAATAGGCGGAGAGCGGATGGTGATACATGATCAGGGCCATGGGGCGCGCCTTCGGTCGTTGCCTCGCCGCACCAGCATGGCGGGTTTCAGCGGACCTTGTAACCCTCGGCCTCAATGGCCTCGGCGACCACAGCGGGCGGCAGGCTCGTCTCGGCCCTGACTAGGCCCGTGGCCAGATCCACCTCGACCTTCGCCGCGGCGTCCTTCTCCTGGATGGCGCCCGTCACGGCGCGCACGCAATGCTGGCAATCCATGCCTTCGACCTTGAGCTCGACCGTCATGAGAGGCTGTCCTTCTGTTCCGTGGTGGCGAATGGGAGTTCCTGGGAGGCGATGCCGTCCAGGATGGGGCAATCGGGCCGCTGATCCCCATGGCAGGAGGCGGCGAGATGGCGGAGGCTGTCGGCCATGGCGCGCATGGAGGCCGCCTTCTCCTCAAGTGCGGCGACATGCTGGAGCGCGATGCGGCGCACATCGGCGCTGGCCCGGCTTTCGTCCCGCCAGAGGCCCAGCAGCTTGCGGATATCCTCGAGCGGAAAGGCCAGCGCCCGCGCATGGCGGATGAAGCGCAGGACGGAGACGTCATTGGGCGTATAGACGCGATAGCCATTGGCCAGGCGCGCTCCGGAGACGAGGCCGATGGCCTCGTAATGCCGGATCATCTTGGCCGAGACGCCGGAGGCGGCCGAGGCCTCGCCGATCGTCATGCTCATGAGTGTTCTCCGGTGGGTTCGGGCCGCCAGCGGGCGAGCCATAGGGCGCTCGTCAGCACGGCGACCGAGGAAAAGGCCATGGCGGCCCCGGCGATGGCGGGCGACAGCTCGCCGAAGGCCGCCAAGGGAATACCCAGCACGTTGAAGCCGAAAGCCCAGATCAGGTTGCGCCGGATGGTGGCCAGCGTGGCCCGCGCGACGGCCAGCGCGGCGGGTACGAGCGCCGGGTCGGGCCGCAGCAGCGTGACGGGTGCCGCGGCAATGGCCGCATCGGTGCCCGAGCCCATGGCGATACCGAGATCGGCCGTGGCGAGCGCGGGGGCATCATTCACGCCATCGCCCACCATGGCGACACGCTGCGCCTGCGCCTGCCAGGCCACCACGCGCCCCGCCTTATCGGCCGGGAGCACTTCGGCGGCGATATCCTGGATGCCGAGGCGCTTGCCCGCCGTCTCGGCTGCCGCGCGCATGTCGCCGCTGATCATGGCCGTTCTCACCCCTGCCTTTTGAAGGGCGGCGATGGCGGCGGCGGCACCCGGGCGGGGGCTGTCTTCGAAGGAGAGGAGCGCGAGCGCCCTGCCCGCCTCCGGGTCGATCAGCCAGGCTAGGCTGCGCCCGGCCTCGCCTTCCTCGCGGGCGGCGTCGAGCAGGCCCTCGGCCGTGGCGCCGCTTTCGGCGAGGAGGCGCGGGCTGCCGAGCAGCAGGCGGCGGCCGTCGATGCGCCCTTCGACGCCTCGGCCCGGCAGCGCGCGAAAACCCTCGGGCTGGGCAGACGGCGGCAGGCCATCCTCCCGCGCCGCCTCGATCACGGCGCGCGCCAGGGGGTGCTCGCTGCCGGATTGCAGCGCGGCGGCAGCACTCAGGGCCTCGGCGCGGCTCACCCCCGGCGCGGCATGGAGTGCGACGAGGCGCGGGCGGCCTTCGGTCAGCGTCCCGGTCTTGTCGAAGGCGACCAGGGTGATGGCGCCACCGCGCTCGATGGCCTCGGCATCCCGCAGCAGGATGCCGGCCCGGGCGGCGGCCCCCGTTCCGGCCATGATGGCAGCCGGCGTGGCGAGGCCCAGCGCGCAGGGGCAGGCGATGACCAGCACGGCGACGGCGGCAAGAATGGCCTGTTCCACCCCCTGCCCGGCCAGTAGCCAGCCTAGGAATGTCACCACCGCAATGGCCACCACCACGGGCACGAAGACGGCCGCGACGCGATCGACCAGCTTCTGCACCGGCGCCCGCGAGGCTTGCGCGGCCTCGACCAGGGCGGCCACGCGGGCGAGCCGCGTCTCGCCGCCCACGGCCGTCGCGCGGATGACGAGCCTGCCGTCCAGCGCCACCGTGCCGGTCGCGGCCATGTCGCCGGGGCCTTTCTCGACGGCGCGGGATTCACCCGTCAGCGCGCTTTCGTCCACGCCCGCCTCACCCTGCTCTACCACACCATCGGCGGGGATGCGCTCACCGGGCCGAACCACGATGCGGTCGCCGGGGGCCAGGATGGCGGCGGGCACTTCTTCCTCCTGCCCCGCTTCGGTCAGGCGGCGGGCCATGCGCGGGCGGAGGGCGAGCAGCGCCTCGATGGCGGCACCCGTCGCGCGCTTGGCCCGCGCCTCCAGGAAGCGGCCAGTGAGCACGAAGGTGATCACCACGGCCGCGGCCTCGAAATAGAGATGCATCCCGTGGTTCAACAGCAGCCAGACCGAGAGCGCCCAGGCCGCCGTGGTGCCGATGGCGACGAGCTGATCCATGCTGCCCGCGCCCGAGCGGAGCGCCGCCCAGCCGGAGCGCCAGAAGCGGCCGCCGAAATAGAGTTGCAGGGGCGTGGCGAGGGCGAATTGCACCCAGCCGCCCGGCGCCCAATCCCGCCCCAGGGCCATGCCGAGCATGGCGGCGATGAACGGCAGGGTCAGGAGCCAGGCGATGCCCAATTCGATATCGGCGCGCCGCGGGCGCCAGCCCTTGGCGACGGGCTCGGCCTCGCGCGGCTTCACCTCATAGCCGGCGCGGGCGATGGCGGCCTCGAAAAGCCCCGGATCTGTGCCATGCACCGCCGTGATCCGCGCCTGCTCGCTGGCGAGGTTCACCTGCACGGCGAGAACGCCCGGCACGCGGGAAAGCGCCCGCTCCACCCGGCCGACGCAGCTCGCGCAGGTCATGCCCCCGATGGCCAGGGTGGTGACCTCGCTCGGCACGGCATAGCCCGCCTTCTCCACCGCCGCGATCAGCGTGGGCAGCGGCACGGCGCCGGTGACGCTGGCCTGTTCGCTCGCGAGGTTGACCTGTGCTGCCGCAACACCCGGCAGTTTCGCCAGCGCGCGCTCCACGCGCCCGGCGCAGCTCGCGCAGGTCATGCCTTCGATGGGCAGGGTCATTGCGGTGTCGGGCATAGGCGAGGCCCTCCTCTCACACAGCGATATGGGGGTTCCCATATTGGGAAGGTCAAGGAGGGGCATTGATTCCTGTCGGGCGCCGAGCAACATGCCCGCCATGCGCCATGCCTCGCTCTCGCTGCTGATTGCCAGCCTGCTGATCACCGCTCCCGCCTTCTCGCAAAGCCCGCCCGCTTCGCAGAACCAGGAGCCCCAACGTGTCCGCGTCCTGAACCGGACGGGCCAGACGGCCGAGGCGCTCTATGCGCCCCGCCATGCCCGGCCGGATTGGGGGAACAACCTGCTGCGCGGGCCGCTCGCGAATGAGGACGGCTTCAATCTCCGCACCGCGCCGACCGCCGGCTGCCGCTTCGACTTCCGCATGACCCTCGCCGATGGCCGCGAGGCGGTGGTGCGGGACACGGATATCTGCGTCGCCAAGGAAATCGCCATCACGCCGGGCAATATCGGCGCCTCCACCGCGCGCAGCGGCGCCGAGGGCGTGGCCCCGAGCGGCCCCTCAGCGCGGCCGAATCCCCAGGCGCGCGGCGCCAGCGGCACGGGCTTCGTGGTGGCGACCGATACGGTGATGACCAATCATCACGTCATCGACGGCTGCTCGCGCATTCTCGTCCGCCGCTCGGACAAGCGCTTCATCGAGGCGGTGCCGCCGGCCAAGGTCGACCGTGACCTGGACCTTGCGATGATCAAGGTGCCCAATCTGGGCCTCGCGCCGCTCGCCTTCCGCTCGGCCCCGCCGCTGCGCCGGGGCGATGGCGTGATCGCTTTCGGCTTCCCGCTGGCGGGCCTGCTCTCCTCCGATCCGAAGCTGACGCGGGGCGAGCTGAACGGGCTGAACGGGCTGGGCGACAACCCGAACCAGTATCAGATCAGCGCCGAGGTCCAGCCCGGCAATTCGGGCGGCCCACTGCTCGACATGTATGGCCGCGTGGTCGGCGTGGTGGTCGCGAAGCTCAATGCGCAATCCGTCGCCCGCCGCACGGGCGATATCGCGCAGAACGTGAATTTCGCGATCAAGGGCGAGCAGGCCATGAACTTCATGCGCCGCGCCGGGCTGGAGCCGCGCGTCTCGGAAAGCCGCGGCACCGAGATGAGCGCCGCCGATGTGGGCGACGTGGCGGATGAGAGCACCGTCTTCATCCGCTGCGAGAAGTAAGAGACTGTTTCATAAAGCTGGTTCATAAAGCTGGCGGCTGAGGCTCCGGCCAGAATTTTTCGTGCCAGCGAGGCGGCGGAGCCGGCCACATGCGGGACATTTGGCCAAACCGCCAACGATACTGGCACGGAAAAGGCTGCCAAGAAAAGACCGCCTGGGCCGACCCGCCAGCTTTATGAGGCAGTCTCTAAGACACGGCCGGGGAGGCCACCCTCCCCGGCCGTATCAGGTCAGGCGTTGCGCCGGACCGACCAGGGGAAGGGCGAAGGCCCCTGCTGCACGCCGCTCAGCGACTTGCTGAAGGCCGTGCGGATATAGAACTGCCCGAGCGGGACGGAGCCCACTTCGCGCATCGTCAGCAGGCTGAGCTGATCGGCGAGCTTCAGCTGCTCGGCCGGATCGGTGCTCTCGAGCCAGCGCTGCACCAGCGCCTCCGCCTCGGCGCTCTCCCACCAGCCGAACCAGCCATTCGCACCCCGGCCGCGCACCATGAGCGAGACGGCGGGGTTGATGTTCAGGCTGGAATTGCCCGTGGTGTGCATGATGCTCCAGCCGCCGCTCTCCACCGGGCCGCGATTGCCGCGCCGCTGGACCACCGTGCCCCAGTCGCTCTCCTGGAGATCGACATTGAAGCCCATGCGCTTGAGCAGATCGAAGGTGACCTGGCCCAGCGCGCCGATGGAGGGGAAGTCGGTCGGGTTGATGATCACGACCTTCTCGCCCGCATAGCCCGAAGCCTTCAGCGCGGCCTGCGCCGCCTTGAGGTCGCCCGGCATGAGGGACTTGCCGTTCTCGGTGTAATAGGGCGTGCCCTTGGGGAAGCAGCTGAAGCTCTCCGACCACAGGCTGGTGTCGTCGCCGATGGCGGTGCGCATGTAATCCTCCTGCCGGATGGCGAGCATCACGGCCTGGCGGACCTTCGGGTTGTTGAAGGGCGCCTGGAGGTGGTTCATCCGCATGAAGGCGACCTTGCCGAGCTTGTCGGCCACCTGCAGCGAGAGGTTGCGGTTGCGCGCCAGCATTGGCAGCAGGTCGGGCAGCGGCTGCTCCCACCAATCCACCTCGCCGCTCATCAGCGCGGAAGCCGCCGTCGAGGGGTCGGGGATGATGTGCCATTCGACGCGGTCGAAGAAGGCCGCCTTGCTGCCGGCGGCCCAGCTATTGGCCTCGGAACGCGGCTTATAGGCGCCGAACTTCTCATAGACCGCCCGCGCGCCCGAGCTGTATTCGCCCGGCACGAAGCGATAGGGGCCGGAGCCGATCACCTCCGTCACCGCCTTGTTCGCATCCGTCATGGCCAGCCGCTCTGGCATGATCACGGGCACATTCGCCTCGGCCTTGGAGAGCAGCGTCAGCATCGGCGGGAAAGGCTTCGAGAGCCGCAGCTCGACCGTGCGGTCATCCGGCGCCGACCAGCCTTCGGACACCTTGGCGAGCAGCAGCGCGAAGGAATCCCGCTTCATCCAGCGGTTCATCGAGGCGACGACGTCGGCCGCGCGCACCGGCGTGCCGTCGTGGAAGGTCAGGCCCTCGCGCAGGCGGAAGCGCCAGAGCAGGCCATCCTCGGAGACCTCATGGCCCTCGGCCATCTGCGGCCGGGGCGTGAGCGTGGAATCCACCGCATAGAGCGTCTCATAGACGTAATGCGCGTGATTGGTGGTGACGGTCGCCGTCGTCCAGATCGGGTCCAGCACGGCCAGATCGGCCTGCGGAATGAAGCGCAGCGTATTGCGGCCCTGGGCCCGGGCAATGGCGGGCATGGCGAAAAGGGCCGTGGAGGCACCCAGAAACTGTCGGCGAAGCATCAGTGATCCTGTCTGACGTGTTTATTCGGCTGTCATGACAGGCGTTCCCGCCGGCGCAATAGAGCAGGACGCCGTGCAAGACAAGCCGCTGAGGCTAAGCCTCAGCCGAGGCGGGGCGTGTTGCGGATGGGCTCGCCGAGGAGGTCCGACACCGGGTCGATCCCCTCGCCATCATCTTCATCGCCGGCCGAGAGCGGCCGCTGAGGCTCCTGATAAGCCTCGGCACTGGGCGGCGCATGACGGCCCGGATCATGGATCCAGCCGCCATAGGGGCCGGGCGTGGCGACGATATCGGCCGCGGGCTCGGCGCGGAGGAAGCGCGCGAGCGAGCCATGCCCGGCGTAATTCGAGCGCCGCAGCCACTCCCCGCCCACCCGGCGGAGCCACTGGCCCACCTTGGGCAGCGGCACGGCCGTGTCGCTCGCGGCGAGGCACTGGCGGAGCATGTCATGAATGGAATCGACCTCGCTCTCCGTCGGGAAGCCGTCATCGGCCATCCGCGCGCCCTGCGGTTGCTGCGCTTCCGGCGGCAGGGCGGCGGCGGCGAAATCGGGCAGCGCCAGCACGCGATCCGCCGCGGCGGTGAGAGCTGGGGCCACGGCTTCCTGGACCACGAGGTTCGTCACCTTGTCATGCAGGCGCAGCCGATGGAGCAGCGGGGTGAAATCGGCATCGGAGGAGAGAAGGAAGAATTCCTCGATCGGCGTCGGCGCGGCGAGCGCATCGACCACGTCGAGGGTCATCTGGATATCGGCGCCGTTCTTGCTGCGCGCGAGCGGCGGGCAATCCATCACCTGGAAGCCGGCGCGGACGAAAGCCGAGCGGAAGCGGCTGAAATAGACGCGGGGCTGATCGAACCAGCTCGCCAGCCAGCCGCCCGGCTGCGGCGCATACCAGGCGCCGGGGTTCATGTAACAGCGGCGGATCAGGAAACGACGGCCCTCGCCGCCCTGTTCAAACCAGGCGAGCCAGCGGGCGGGATTGTCGGCGAAATCATAGGCGGCACCCTCGTCGAGGGCGCAGAGGCCGGAGAAAACATTGTCGAAATCGAGGAAAAGAGCCGCGCGCCGCATAGAATGTCCTTCAACTCCGACCCTCTGGCCCGAGGTTACGGACCATGGCGAAGTATGGAAATCTCGTTGGTGATATTGCTTCGCGCGCCCAGTGGATCAAGCATGCAGGGTGTTCATACCGCAACCGCCGGAACAATGCCATGCCCGCGCTCGATCACATCCGCCGCTACCACGACGAACTCACCGCGATCCGCCATGACCTGCATATCCATCCCGAACTGGGCATGGAAGAGCATCGCACCTCGGCGCTCGTGGCCGAGAAGCTCGAGAGCTGGGGCATCGAGGTGCATCGCGGCGTGGGCGGCACGGGTGTCGTCGGCGTGCTGCGCAATGGCACGGGCAATCGCGCGATCGGCCTGCGCGCCGATATGGATGCTCTGCCCATCAACGAACTGAACGACCTGCCCTATAAGAGCCAGACGCCGGGCGTGATGCATGCCTGCGGCCATGACGGGCACACGACGATGCTGCTCGGCGCCGCCAAGTATCTCGCCGAGACGAAGAATTTCTCCGGCACCGTGAATTTCATCTTTCAGCCCGGTGAGGAAGGCTGCGGCGGGGCCCTGGCCATGCTGGAAGACGGGCTCTTCGACCGTTTCCCTTGCGATGCCATCTACGGGATGCACAACGCGCCGGGGATCGAGCTGGGCAAATACGCGATCCGTCCGGGTGCCTCGGCCGCCGGCGGCGCCTTCTTCGACATCGTGGTGCACGGCAAGGGCGCGCATGGCGCGCGGCCGGAAGCGAGCATCGACCCCGTGCTGATCGCGAGCCACATCACCGCGGCCCTGCAATCCATCGTCGCGCGCAATATCACGCCCAAGGAAATGGCCGTGGTCAGCGTCACGAAGATGATCGCGGGCGATGCCTATAACGTCATTCCTGAAGTCGTCACGCTGTCGGGCACCGCGCGCTTCTTCAGCCGTGCCGTGGCCGAGCAGATCGAGAATGCCATGCGCCGCCTGGCGGAAGGCATCGCCGCCGGCTTCGGCGCGACCGCGACGCTCGACTGGCGCTTCATCTTCGCGCCCACCATCAACGATCCCGAGCGCACCAGGGATATCGCCGATGCGGCGGCGGGCATCGTGGGCGACGAGCATGTCGACCGCGACCGCGAACCGGGCATGGGTTCGGAGGACTTCTCCTTCATGATGGAGAAGGTGCCGGGCGCCTATATCCTCGTCGGCAACGGCCCCGGCTATACGCCGCATAACCCGCGCTACAACTTCAACGACGAGACCACGCCCTATGGCGCGGCGCTCTATGCCGAGGTGGTCGAGCGCGGGCTGCCGAAATAGGCTTAGAGACTGTTTTATAAAGATGGCGGCTGAGGCTCCGGGCAGAATTTTTCGTGCCAGGGAGGCGGTGGCGCCGGCCAAATGCGGGCCATTTGGCCAAGCCGCCAACGAAGCTGGCGCAGAAAAGGCTGCCGAAGCCGACCGGTCAGCTTTATGAAGCAGTCTCTTAGGCCGCCAGGAAGGCTTCGACGATCTTGTTGAAGCCTTCAGGATTTTCGGCGTGCAGCCAGTGCCCGGCGCCCTTGAGGGTGACGAGGCGCGAATGCGGAAAAAGCGCCTTGATAGCCGGGCGATGTTCGTCGCGGATATAGGGCGACTTCTCGCCGGCGACGAAGAGCGTAGGGCCCTCATAGGTCCGGCCCATATCGGGCCAGTCGAGAATGTCCTTCATGCCCGCGATGATATTGTCGAGCCCGATCCGCCAGCCGGGCTCCGCGCCGAAGCGCATGTTCTGCAGCAGGAAGGCGCGGATCGAGGCTTCCTCCACCGCGCCGAGCAGCGCCTCATCCGCCTGCTGCCGCGTCAGCTCCGGCTCGAGCGGGATGGCACGCATGGCCTTGGCATAGCCGTCGAAGCTCGGCGGGTTCCTGCCGGGCGCGATATCGGCGACGAGCAGGCGCGAGACCATCGCGGGATGGGTCAAAGCCAGCATCATCGCCGTCTTGCCACCCATGGAATGGCCGATGACGGCGGCCTGTTCCACGCCAAGCTCCCGCATGGTCTCGGCCACGTCGCCAGCGATCTCGGGATAGGTCATGCCCGGCGCATGGGGCGAATCGCCATGATTGCGCAGGTCCATCGCCAGCACGCGATGCCGCGGCGCGATCGCCCGCTGCACCACGCCGAGATTGCGCGCCATGCCGAAGAGCCCGTGGAGCAGCACCACGGGCGGGCCATCGCCCGATTCGATCACCTTGAGCCGCATGGCCGTCTATTTCTCCCGTGTCGAAATCGCTACGCCGGCCATGATCAGCAGGCCGCCCAGGATGACGTCCCAGCCCAGCGGCTCGCCGAGCCAGAGCGTGGAAAGGGCGACGCCGACGGCCGGCGAGAGCAGGAAACCGAGCGAGGTGACGATGGGCGGGAGCCGCCTGCCCGCCTCCGCCGCCGCCCAGGTGCCGAAGGGCGCGAGCACCAGGCCCACGCCGAGAAGATGCGGCCAGGCGCCCGGCCCAATGCCGCCCGAAGGCTCTCGCCAGAGCACCAGCGGGAGCAGCACGAGGCTCGCCACGGCGAAGCACCAGGGCATCAGCTCGAAAACGGGCCGTGCCGGCGGCAGGGCGCGGGTGACGATGATCGCCCCCGCCCAGGAGAGCGCTGAAAGCAGCAGCGCCACATTGCCGAAGACCGCCTGGCCACTGGTCCAATCCACTGCCCAGGGGCCAGCCAGCACCGTGACGCCCGCGAGGCCGAAAGCCACCGCCAGGCGGCGCATGGGCCCGATCCGCTCTTTCAGGAAAAGCATCGAGAGCGGGATCACCCAGACCAGCGTGACGTTGGAAAGCACCGCCGTCCGCCCCGCCGAGACGAAGAAGAGCGCCACATGGGAGAGCGCGAAGAACCCGCCGAGCTGCAGCACCCCGATACCGATGACGACCGGCCAGTCCTTCGGCCTCGGCAGCCGGAGTCGCCGCAGAGCCGCCAGGACCAGCGCCGAGCCGATGCCGGCCAGCAGCACCCGGCCGAGCGCGAAACGCAGCGGCGCGGCATCGGCCAGCGCATCCTTGGTGACGGGCCAGGCCAGGCCGAAAAGCACGACCGCGACCATCAGCAGCCTGAGGTCAGCCCAGCGGGGCGGGGAAATGGCGATGGGCGGGGCGGCTGACATGTCGGGCGGCAGGATCGCCTCCCCCCGCCTCCCGCACAAGCCGCCCGCCGGCCTTCAATCCTCCCGGCTGCGGAAGAAGGCGTCGGCCGCCTTCCGCTGGGCCTCGCGGGCCGCGATGGCGGCCTCGGCGCGGGAAATCTCCGCCCGAAGCGCCTCGATATAGGCGCGCAACTCCTCGACGCCCCAATTCTCGATCACCGGCGGCGTGAAGCGCGTAGCGCGACGCGGCCGCTCCTCCTCCTCGAACATGGCAGCACTCCATCAGGACGATAGCGAAGGCCAGCAAGCCCTTTGACCGGCGGCCTCGCCCTCTCTATATCCCTTCCAAGCCCGCGACGGGCCAGCCGAAGGCGCTGACGGACCTGCGGATGGACCCGCCGCTCCCCGTCCTACCATCGGCGCGCGGAGATCGGGCGCCGTGGCCCGGTCGGGCAGCGGCGTCGCCGAGCCCGCCCGCCACACCAAGAGGTTGCCGCCGATGACGCTGCCGCTCATGCCCAAGGCCACCGCCGTGTGGCTGATCGACAAGACTTCCCTGAGCTTCGAGCAGATCGCGGCTTTCGTGGGCATGCACCCGCTCGAGGTCCAGGCCATCGCCGATGGCGAGGTGGCGCAGGGCATCGTCGGTTACGACCCGATCCAGAACAACCAGCTCACCCGCGAAGAGATCCTCCGCTGCGAGAAGGACCCGAACGCGCGGCTGACGCTCCTGGCGCCGGCGATTCCGATGCCGAAGCCCCGCGGCAAGGGGGCGCGCTACACCCCCGTCTCAAAGCGCAACGACAGGCCCGACGCCATCGCCTGGCTGCTGCGCCACTATCCGCAGCTCACCGAGGCGCAGGTTTCCAAGTTGGTCGGCACGACCAAGGAGACCATCGCCAAGGTCCGCGACAAGACCCATTGGAACAGCGCGAACATCAAGCCGCGCGACCCGGTGATCCTGGGCCTCTGCAGCCAGTCCGACCTCAACGCCGCCGTGGCCATCGCCGGCGACCGCCCGGCCGATATGCCGCTGCCCGAGGAAGACGAGGCGGTCTGATTCATCAGGCCCGTATCGCGGGTGCCTGAAAGCGACGGAGCCGGCCCTCCATGGGGACCGGCTCCTTTTTTACGCGGGCCTTACTGAAGCGGGCCCTATTCAAGCGGGTCTTGCGCCCTCTGGCGCCAGCCTGTCCCGCCTGGTCGGCTATTGCCCCCCGCGGAGGCGATGCATCTCTTCCTTGAGGCGGAGTTTCTGCTGCTTCAGCTTGGTGATTTCCGCCGCGTTTGGCATCGGACGGTTGTCCTCGTCGAAAATCCGCTGATCAAGCTGCGCGTGACGCTCTTCCAGCGAGCGAAGACGGGGCGTCGTCGACATAGGCAATTGCGCCTCCTTTCCTTGATGGCCAGCTTATTGCCGCGGGCTCCCATACCCTGATGGCTGTTGCGCCCGGGCGGGGTCATGCTAAAGCCATCTGGCCCCCAAATGCATCAATTTCCCAATCGAGCGTGATGATGTTGGCAGACAGAGACGTTCTCCTCCGCCGTCTGCATGAGCTGCGCAGCGAGCATCGCGACCTCGATACGGTCATCGCGCGCCTTGAAGGCGCCCCGATGGACCAAATCCAGCTGCAACGGCTGAAGAAACGTAAACTGAAATTGAAGGATGAGATCGCGTGGCTGGAGAGCAGGCTGGTTCCGGACATCACCGCCTAGAGGATGGCGCGCCCCTGGTGGGCGTCATCATGGGCAGCCGCTCTGACTGGGAGACCATGCGTAACGCGGCCGAGGTGCTGGAAAAGCTCGGCGTGGCCCATGAATGCCGCGTGGTTTCGGCCCATCGCACGCCCCAGCGGCTGGTGGATTACGCGACGGGCGCCAAGGCCCGGGGCATCAAGGTGATTATCGCGGGTGCCGGTGGCGCTGCCCATCTGCCCGGCATGGCCGCGAGCATGACGAGCCTGCCCGTGCTGGGCGTGCCGGTCGAAAGCCACGCGCTCAAGGGCATGGATAGCCTTCTCTCCATCGTGCAGATGCCCGGCGGCATCCCCGTCGGCACGCTCGCGATCGGCAAGGCGGGCGCGATCAATGCCGGGCTGATGGCCGCCGCCATTCTCGCCCTCTCGGATGCGGGCCTGGCCGAGCGCCTGGAAGCCTTCCGCGCCAACCAGACCGAGAGCGTGCCGGAGCTGCCGGCATGAGCGCGCCGCTGCCCCCGAATTCGACCATCGGCATCCTCGGCGGCGGCCAGCTCGGCCGGATGACGGCACTCGCCGCGGCCGCCCTCGGCTATCGCTGCCATATCTATGCGCCCGAGGCCGATAGCCCCGGCATGCAGGTTTCCGCCGCCGCGACGGTCGCCGCCTATGACGATGCCGAGGCGCTGAAGCGCTTCGCCGCCTCGGTCGATGTGGTGACTTTCGAATTCGAGAACGTCCCGGCCGCCTGCCTCGATATCCTGGCGCCCCTCGTGCCCTGCCGCCCCGGCGTCCAGGCGCTGCGCATCTGCCAGGATCGGCTGCTGGAGAAGAAGTTTCTCGCCGAGGCGGGGGTGCCCGTCGCGCCCTGGCGCGCGGTGACGAGCGAGGCGGAGCTTGAAGCGGCCGTGGCCGAGATCGGCCTGCCCGCCGTGCTCAAGACGACCCGCATGGGCTATGACGGGCGCGGCCAAGCCGTGCTTCGCAAGCCGGAAGATCTCGCCGCCGCCTGGGCGAGGCTCGATCCGAAGCCGCTCATCCTCGAGGCCTTCGTGCCTTTCGCCGCCGAGATTTCGGCGGTGGCCGCGCGCGCGGTCGATGGATCGGTCGCGGTCTATGACGCGGTCGAGAACCGGCACACGCATCATATTCTCGACTATTCCTTCGCCCCTGCCCGTCTGCCGCAGGCCGCGGCCCTGGCGGCCAAGGCCGGCGTCGCGAGCGTCGCCGAGAAGCTGGACCTGGTAGGCGTGCTCGCCGTGGAGTTTTTCCTGTTGGCCGATGGCACACTCCTGGGCAACGAAATCGCCCCCCGTCCCCATAACTCCGGGCACTGGACGATGGACGCCTGCGCCTTCTCCCAGTTCGCCCAGCATGCCCGAGCTGTAGCCGGGTTGCCTTTGGGAACCCCGGAGCGACATCACGATGCGGTGATGAAAAACCTCGTCGGACCGGAGGGCATGAAGCGTTGGCCATCCGTGATGGAGCATCCGGACGTCGCTTTGCACCTTTACGGTAAAGCCAGCGCCCGAGAGGGGCGAAAAATGGGCCATGTGAACCGAGTCCTTCCTCTCGGCAGCCTCGCGACGATGTCCGACGAGGAAATCTGCCGCGGTATCTAACTCGGCTGTAACCACTGTGGCTCGAAGGCCACAGTGGGTTTATAAGAATTCAACCCACCTCAAACCTTCACCGTTTTGCGCCATTTATGCGGTGTTCGATCGGTGGCGATGTTCATAGCGAACATTTACTTAACCGAACGAAAATGACGACTATTCGAGGAGCGAAGTCATGAGCCTCAAGAAGGCCCTTCTGGCCGCCACCGTGCTGGCGATGCCGCTGGCCGCCCAGGCCCAGTCCTACCAGCCCGTCACCGGCCTCTATGTGGGCGCCGGCGCCGGCCTCAACCTGATCGCGCCGAAGGCCTCGCTGAAGCCTGAAGGCGACTTCGCCGGCAGCCCGTCGGGCCATGCCTCGTTCAACCCGGGCTGGGCCGGCGTGGTGTCGCTGGGCTGGGGCTTCGGCAACGGCGTCCGCGCCGAGATCGAGGGCAACTACCGCGACAACGACGTCGACAAGCTGTCCGGCTTCGGCGTTCCCATCACGCATTCGGCCGGTAAGGTCCGTTCGTATGGCGCGATGGCCAATGCCTACTACGACTTCTACGGCCTCGGCCTGCCGGTCGTTCCGTATATCGGCCTGGGCGCCGGTTACGTGTGGAACGACTACGACAACGTCCGCGCCACCAGCTTCGGCAACACGGCCCGTATCGACGGCAACGACGGCGCCTTCGCCTACCAGGGCATCCTCGGCGTGGCCTACCCGATCGACTCCGTCCCGGGCCTGGCTCTGACGGGTGAGTATCGCTTCCTGGGCACGCTGAACACGAAGATCGACGGCGTTGGCGACACCGGCGACCGCGGCTCGTTCAAGACGCAGAGCTACAACCACTCGATCCTGGTTGGTCTGCGCTACGCCTTCAACACCCCGGCCCCGGCCGTTGCCCCGGCCCCGGCTCCCGCTCCGGTCGTGACCCCGGCTCCGGCCCCGGCGCGCACCTACCTGGTGTTCTTCGACTTCGACAGCGCCCAGCTGACGGATCGCGCTCGCCAGATCACCTCGGAAGCCGCCGAGAACAGCAAGCGCGTGCAGGTGACCCGCATCGAGGTCTCCGGCCACGCCGACCGTTCGGGCACGCCGCAGTACAACCAGGCCCTCTCGCTGCGCCGCGCCAACGCGGTTGCCGCCGAGCTGGAGCGCCTGGGCGTGTCGCGCAGCAGCATGTCGATCCAGGCCTTCGGCGAAAGCCGTCCGCTGGTCCCGACGGCCGACGGCGTGCGCGAGCCGCAGAACCGCCGCGTGGAGATCGTTCTGCGCTAATCCCGCAGAGCCTTCGCTCGCAGCAAATGGGAAAGGGCGCCGAAAGGCGCCCTTTTTCATGACCGGAGCTGTTTCTCCGCCGCCTCGGCGGCCAGCAGATCCGCCTCCGGCTGCTCATCCTTGAGCGCCACGCCGCTCTGGCGCAGCCGCCGGGCGCCATCGAGCAACCACAGCGTCTTGGAGGCCGCACCGGCATAGGACAGGCCCTGGGGCCGGATATTGCTGATGCAGTTGCGGTCGGCATCGCTCATGCCCACCCGCGGCGCCCAGGTCAGATAGAGGCCCATCGAGTCGATGGAGGAGAGGCCCGGCCGCTCCCCGATCATCACCAGGATGGCCTCCGCTCCGATGGCTTCGCCCACGGCATCGCCCAGCGCCACCCGCCCCTGCTCGGCCAGCACCACCGGCCCGGGCGTGAAACCTAGCCGCCGCAGCCCCGGCACCAGCCGCGTCAGCAGGGCCGGCGCATGGTCCTGCACCCCGACTGCACAGAGCCCATCGGCGATGAGGAAGGCGATCGAGCCCGGCATACGCGGCAGCCGCCCCGCCTCTCCCTCGGCCAACGCACGCCCTAGATCGGGCCGCATCAGATAGCTCCGCCGATCAGGCGCCGCACTGCGCGTCGTGACCACCGGCAGCCCGAGCCCCGCGCAAGCCGCCTCGGCCCGCGCCATGTCGAGGCTGGACCAGACCGCATCCCGCGCCAGCGCGTGGGAGGCCTGGAAATCCAGATGCGCCGAGGTGGGAAGGCCATTGCCCACCCGCCCCAGCGCCACGCGCGCTGTGGTGAAACGCCGCAGCGAGGCCCAGTTCGAGAGGTCGCTCATGCCACGAGACCGATCTTCTCTGGGGCCATGAGCGCCGGGAAGCGCCCCTGCCCGCTCGCCGCGTCGATGCCCATGCGCTGCTGCCAGGCCTCGAATTCCGGCGCGGGTTTCAGCCCCAGCACGCCCCGCACATAGCGCCCGTCATGGAAGGAGGTGGACTGATAGGCGAGCATCACGTCATCCGCACCCGGAATGCCCATCACATAGGTCACGCCCGCCGCACCGAGCAGGGTGAGCAGCGCGTCCATATCGTCCTGATCGGCCTCGGCATGGTTGGTGTAGCAAACGTCCACCCCCATCGGCAGGCCGAGCATCTTGCCGCAGAAATGGTCCTCGAGCCCGGCACGGATGATCTGCTTGCCGTCATAGAGATATTCCGGGCCGATGAAGCCCACGACCGTGTTGACCAGCAGCGGCGGGAAGGCCCGCGCCACCGCATAGGCCCGCGTCTCGATGGTCTGCTGGTCCACGCCATGATGCGCATTGGCCGAGAGCGCGCTGCCCTGGCCGGTCTCGAAATACATGACGTTGTCGCCCACCGTCCCACGTTTGAGGGAAAGCGCCGCGTCATGGGCCTCCTTCAGCGTGGCGAGCGAGAAGCCGAAGGAGGAATTCACCGCCTCCGTCCCCCCGATCGACTGGAAGACGAGGTCGAGCGGCGCGCCCCGCTCCATGGCCATGATCGAGGTCGTCACATGCGCCAGCACGCAGCTCTGCGTCGGGATCTCGTAGCGGTCGATCACCATGGCCAGCATGTCGAGCAGGCGGATGGTGTTCTCGACATTGTCGGTGGCCGGATTGATGCCGATCACCGCGTCGCCCGCGCCCAGCAGCAGCCCGTCCAGCGTGCCGGCGGCAACCCCGCGCGGGTCATCCACCGGATCATTGGGCTGCAGGCGGATGGAGAGGCGCCCCGGCAGCCCGATCGTGTTGCGGAAGCGGCTGACGACGCGGCACTTCTTCGCCACCGCCACTAGATCCTGCAGGCGCATAATCTTCGCGACGGCGGCGACCATTTCCGGCATCAGCCCCGGCCGCAGCGCGATGAGCGTGGCCTCGTCGGCCGCGTCGCTGAGCAGGAAGTCACGGAAGCCGCCGACCGTCAGATGCCGGATGGGCGCGAAGGCGTCGCGGTCATGCGTATCGACGATGAGGCGCGTGACCTCGTCCGTCTCGTAAGGCACCACGGCCTCGTGCAGGAAATGGCTCAGCGGCAGATCGGCCAGCGCATATTGCGCCGCCACCCGCTCGGCCATGCTGCCGGCCGCGACGCCGGCGAGCTGATCGCCGGAGCGCAAAGGGGTCGCCCGCGCGAGCAGCATGCGCAGGTCATCGAAAACATAGCGGGTTCCGCCCACTACATGCGCGAAGCTCATCTCGCCGGTCTCCTAGTCAGCGGAAACCGTCCGCTGGCAGCCATCCCTGGCCGGGCCTCTGCTCGGAGGCCCGGTCCGTCGCGGAAGATGGCCGCCGAGACGGCGGGAAGCAAGGCCGCCCAGCGAGATCAGCCGCGAGATCGGCGGTTACACGCGCCCCGATTGCCGCCCGGCGGGAGTTCTGCGAGCCTGCCGGCCAAGCAAGGAAATCGCTGAACGGAAGCCGGGGAAGAAAGGTCGTCAGACGCCATGCGCCGCCTCATGGTCATGCTCCTCACCGCCGCCATTCCCTTCATCCCGAGTGCCCAGGCCCAACAGCCGGTGACCGCCCGGCATATGATGGTCGTCACCGCCAGCCCGATGGCGACCGAGGCGGCGCTGGAGATACTCCGCGCGGGCGGCAATGCCGTGGATGCGGCGGTCGCGGCGCAAATGGCGCTGAGCGTCGCCGAGCCCCATGCCTCCGGCCTCGGCGGCGGCGGGCTGATGCTCTTCTGGGATGCCAAGGCGCGGGACCTGCACCACTACGAGGGCCTCTCCAACGCGCCGGCCGCGAGCGGCACCAGCCTGCTGGATGGCGGGGCGAGCCTCTCCGCCGTGCGGCGCAGCGGCCGTTCCGTCGCCGTGCCAGGGGCGCTGAAGATGCTCGCGATGGTCCATGCGCGCTATGGCCAGCTTCCCTGGGCGCGGCTTTTCGAGCCCGCGATCCGCTTGGCCGAGGGCGGCTTCCCCATGCCCGCCTATCTGAACCAAGTGCTGCGCGAGCGCGGCGAGGCCCTGCGGCGCAACCGGGCGATCGCGGCGATCTATTTCGGCGCGGATGGCCGCCCCCTGCCAGTCGGCGCACGCATCACCAATCCCGAACAGGCCAAGGCGCTGCGCCTCGTCGCCAGCGAGGGGCCGGGCGCGCTCTATGGCGGTGCGCTTGGTGCGGAGCTTGTGCAGGCGGCGCATGATCAGGCGGTGCCCTCCTGGATCGCGTTGGACGACCTCCGCCATTACGAGGCGCGGGAGCGCGCGCCGGTCTGCGGCACGGTTTTCGGGCATCGGCTCTGCACCGCCGCGCCCCCTTCCTCTGGCGGCATCGCGGTGATGCAGACCCTGATGCTGGCCGAGGCCGCCGGCATCGCCCAGGCCGGGCCGCATAGCGCCGAGGCGACGCAGATCTTCCTCGAAGCCAGCCGCCTCGCCACCGCCGACCGCCGCCGTTGGATCGGTGATCCGGATATGGTGAACGTGCCGATCTCCGGGCTGATCGACAGCGGCTATATCGCCCGCCGCGCCCGGCTGATCAGCCCCGAGCATGCCATGGAACGTGCCCCCTCCGGCCAGCCCGCCGAGCAGCATGGCGCCCTACCGCCCGACGCGCCACCGCTGAGCGAAAGTGCGACGAGCCAGGTTTCCATCATCGACCAGGCCGGCAATGCCATCGCCTTCACCACCACGAACAATCTGAATTTCGGCTCGGACGTGATGGTCTCGGGCTTCGTGCTGAACAATGCCATGACGAATTTCAGCGCGTCTGGCAGCGCCAGTGCCCCGGCGCAGAACCGCATGGCGCCCGGCAAGCGCCCGGCCACGACCATGTCGCCCAGCATCGTCTTCGACAGCCGGGGCGAGCCCGAGCTCGTGCTGGGGGCGGGCGGGGCCGCCTGGATCCCCGATGCCGTGGCCGCCGCCCTGGTCGAGCTGCTGGTCAACAAGGGCGACGCCCAGAGCGCCACCGCCCAGCCCCGCCTGGGGGCCGAGACCGGCCAGGTGGTGATCGAGCAGGGCAGTGCGGCCGCAGCGCTGATCCCGGCGCTGGAGGCCAAGGGCCAGAAGGTGGAGCAGCAGCCCGTCTCGACAGGGTTGCAGATCATCCGCCGCCTGCCCGACGGCAGGCTCGAGGGGGGCGCCGATCCGCGGCGGGATAGCGTAGCGAAGGGCGATTAGGCGCCGGCGGGCTCGAATTCCTTGCGCCAGTATTCGCCGACGAGCTGCTGGCCGAAGCCCTCATAGGGCTCGCTTCGCTCCAGCGCCCAGCCCCGCCCGGCATAGATGTGCCGGGCGGCCTTGAGGCAGTCATTCGTCCAGAGCACCATGGCGCGATAGCCCGCCGCGCGCGCGAAATCCTCGGCCTCGGCGACCAGCCGGGCACCGAGGCGCAGGCCCCGGGCCGCCGGGTCCAGCACCAGGAGGCGGAGCTTCGCCACGCCCTCCTCCTCGGTGCGCACGACGACGACCGAGCCCAGCCGCTGCCCGTCCCGTTCGGCGATCAGCGCCACTTCGCGTTCAGGGTCATGATCATCGAGGAAATCGGCGACGATCCGGGCGACGAGCGCCTCGAAACGCCCGTCCCAGCCATATTCCTGCGCGTAGACTGTGCCGTGCAGGGAGACGATCCAGCCCATGTCGCCGGGCCGGTGGCGCCGGAGCATCACCTCGCCCGACGCCCCGCCCATCAGCCGCTCCACCTCGCCGAGCGCTGAGACGGCGCGCTCGCGGCCCTCGGCCGTCAGAGGGGAGAGAAGCGCTTCGGCGGCCTCGTTCGCGGCCGCGTCGAGGGGGCGGAAGGCAGCCTGCCCTTCCTCGGTGAGCCTCAGCCGGCGGCGGCGCGTATCGGCGGGGTCAGGCCGGCTTTCGAGCCAGCCGCGCGCCTCGAAACGGGCCAGGATGCGCGAGAGATGGCCGTAATCGATTCCCAGCGCCTCGACGAGCGCGCCGGGCGAGGTCTCGCCGCCATTGGCGAGGTCATGCAGCACGCGCCCATCGGTCAGCGGCAATTCGCCGCCGGGCAGATGGCCCAGCGCACCGATGCGGCGGGTGAAGAAGCGGGCGAAGCGGCGCAGGGCTGCGGTCTGTTCCATGACCACAGCCTGCACCCGATATTTGACTGCGTCAAATATCCATTAATGCGCCTGGGCCCAATTGGCGCCCCAGCCCAGCTCCGCCTTCAGCGGCACGCGGAGCACGGCCACGCCTTCCATGATGCGCTGGACGAGCTCGCCCGTCGCCTCGCGCTCGGCCTCCGGCACCTCGAAGACCAGTTCGTCATGCACCTGGAGCAGCATACGCGCCGAGAGCCCGGCATCGGCCAGCGCCTTAGGGATGCGCACCATGGCCCGCTTGATGATCTCGGCCGCGCCACCCTGGAAGGGCGCGTTGATGGCCGCGCGCTCGGCATTGCCGCGCCGGGCCATCTCCTTGGCCTGGATGCCGTCGATCCAGAGCTTCCGGCCGAAGGGCGTCTCGACGAAGCCGTTGATGCGGGCGTCTTCCTTCAGCTTCTCCATGCAGGCGCGGATGCCGGGATATTGCCCGAAATAGGCATCGATGATGCCCCGCGCCTCACCCGCCGGAATGCCCAGCCGCGCGGCCAGGCCGAAGGCGGACATGCCGTAGATGATGCCGAAATTGATGGTCTTGGCGCGGCGGCGGGCTTCCTTATCCACCTCCGGCAGGGGGATCTTGAAGATTTCCGAGGCCGTGCGGGCATGAATGTCCTGCCCCTCGGCGAAGGCCTCGCGCAGTGTCGGCACCTCGGCCAGATGGGCGAGCAGCCGCAATTCGATCTGCGAATAGTCGGCAGCCAGCAGCACATTGCCCGGCGCGGCGACGAAGGCGCGGCGAATGCGCACACCCTCCTCGCTCCGGATGGGAATATTCTGCAGGTTCGGCTCGCTGGAAGCGAGGCGGCCGGTCGAAGTCGTGGCCATCGAATAGTCGGTATGGACGCGGCCATCCCCCGCGATCTGCCCGGCCAGGGCGACCACATAGGTCGACTGGAGCTTCTGCAGCTGCCGCCAGTCCAGGATCATGCGCGGCAGGGCATGGCCCTGGGCGGCGAGGTCTTCCAGCACCGAGGCATCGGTGCCCCAGGCGCCGGTTTTGGTCCGCTTGCCGCCCGGCAGCTTCATCTCGTCGAAGAGGATTTCACCAAGCTGCTTGGGCGAGCCCAGGTTGAAGCCGCGCCCGACCAGATCATGGATATTCCGCTCCATGATGGCCATGCGCTGCGTGAAATCCTCACCGATGCGGCCCAGCTCGGCGCCATCGACCTTGATGCCCGCCTCTTCCATGCCGCGCAGCACGGTCACCATGCGGCGCTCGATGGTCTCATAGGTGGCCAGCGCCTTCTCCACGCGCAGGCGCGGCTTCAGCGCCTGCCAGAGGCGCAGCGTGACATCGGCATCCTCGGCGGCATAGGCGGTGGCGCGGTCGATCGCGACGCGGGCGAAAGGCAGGCGGTTGCGGCCCGTGCCCGTCACCTCGTCATAGCTGATGCAGCTATGGCCGAGATGGCGCGAGGCGAGCTCGTCCATCCCATGCCCGTGCCGCCCGGCATCGAGGCTGTAGGAGATCATGAGCGTGTCATCGACCGGCGCGACGCTCAGCCCGCCATTGGCCTCGCGGCCCAGCACCTTCAGATCGTATTTGGCGTGGTGCAGGATCTTGAGCACCGACGGGTCTTCGAGCACCGGCCGCAGCGTCTCGATCACGGGGCCCGGTTCGAGCTGCGTCGGCGAGCCCAGCTCGGCTTCGTGCCGCAGCGGGATATACCAGGCGCGGCCCGGCGCGGTGGCGAGCGAGATGCCGATCAGGCTGGCATTGAGCGCGTCGAGGCTGTCGGTTTCCGTGTCGATCGCGAGCAGGCCGGTGGTCTGGGCCTCCGCGATCACCTCGGCGAGCAGATCGCTGGTCAGGATGGGCTGATAGCCGCCGAACGGCACCGCCTCACCCTGCGGCGCAACGGCCGGAGCGGCGGCGGCATCGGCCTCACCGTTGAAGGTGTCGGGTGGCGGGGGAGCGAGCGAGGGCGCGGGCTGATGCCAGGCGGGCTGGCTTGCAGCCGGCCCCTGCCCGTCTTCCAGCCCCAGCCGCGTCACGATGCTGCGGAAGCCCTGGGCGCGCAGGAAGGCGGCCAGGCGGCCCGGCTCAGGCGCACGGGCGGCCAGTTCCTCCACCGGGCAAGGCAGCGGCGCATTCTCGTCGAGCAGCACGAGCCGGCGGCTGATCCGCGCCTTCTCGGCATGTTCGATCAGCGATTCGCGCCGCTTGGGCTGCTTGATCGTATGGGCGTTGGCGAGGAGGTTCTCGAGATCGCCGAACTCATTGATGAGCGTCGCGGCCGTCTTGATGCCGATGCCGGGCACGCCGGGCACATTGTCGGTCGCATCGCCCGCCAGTGCCTGGACATCCACGACCTTGTCCGGCGCCACGCCGAATTTCTCGTAGACCTCCGGCGCGTTGATCGGCTTCTGCTTGATCGGGTCCATCAGCGACACGCCGTCGCGGACCAGCTGCATCAGGTCCTTGTCGGAGGAGACGATGGTGACGCGCCCGCCCGTCTCGACGAAGGCCTTGGCATAGGCGGCGATGAGGTCATCGGCCTCGAAGCCCATTTTCTCTACGCGCGGCACGCAGAAGGCATCCGTCGCCTCGCGGATCAGCGCGAATTGCGGGATCAGCTCCGGCGGCGGCTCGGGGCGATGCGCCTTGTAGTCGGGATAGATGTCGTTGCGGAAGGTGCGCCGGTCGGAATCGAAGACCACGGCCAGATGCGTCGAGGCGTGGCGCGAAAGGAAATTCGCGATCATGCCCGTGAAGCCATAGACGGCATTGACCGGCGTGCCGTCGGGCCGCGTCATCGGCGGCAGGGCATGGAAGGCCCGGAAGATATAGCCGGAGCCGTCCACCAGGATGAGGTGCGGCTGCTCGTTCTGGGTCTCGGCCATGCTCGGCCCTCCTTCCGCCCCGGCAACCGGCCGGGGGATGCGCCCGCGCGGCGCGGCAGGGCGGTGTTCAACGCGGCCACCCCGCCGCCAGGCGATGGCGGGGCGGCGGAAATATCAGTGGTGGGCGTCGTTCCCGGCGCCGGCAGCCAGCACATAGGTGCGCGAGCAATAGGGGCAGGTGATCTCGCTGCTCTCGATGCGCAGCGAAACGCGCGGATGACCAAGCGGCCCGCCGCCGCCATCGCAGGAGGTGAGGCGCGAGGTGACCTCGATGCGATCGCTGGGCGTCACGCCCTCAACCGGCTGGGGCGCGTAGCCCGTGATCTTGGCGTCGCGCATGGCGTATCCTGTCTCTGCAAGAATTCCTGACAGCGCCATCATAGGGCGGAAGCCCATGCTGGGGAACCTCCTCGCAATCTCACGGGAAATCTTCCCTTGCGGCCTCCCGCCGGACGGCCATCTTTGGCGCATGACGCGCTGGCTGACGACCTGCCTGACGACCTGCTTTCTGGCCCCACTCCTGCTCGCCTGTACGCCGCGCGAAATGCCGGCCGGCCCCATGACCGGCCCACCGCGCCTCGAGATGGGGGCCGGCGCCGAGAGCGGGGCGATCGTCGCGAGCGACGGCGCGCGCCTGCCGCTGCACCAATGGGCGCCGCCGGAAGGCGAGGCGCCGCGCGTCGTCATCCTCGCGCTGCATGGGCTCAACGACTACAGCGTCAATATGATGGACGAGAGCGGGCCGCTGCTCGCGAAGGGCGGGGCGCTGGTCTACGCCTACGACCAGCGCGGCTTCGGCAAGGCCCCGAATCGCAGCTTCTGGGCGGGGGCCGAGACGCTTGCCGCCGATGCCATCGCCGCCGGGCGCCTGATCAAGGCCGCGCATCCTGGCCTGCCCCTCGTGCTGATGGGCGAGAGCATGGGCGGCGCGGAGGCGCTCTGGATCGCGGGGAGCGAGGGGCCCCTCCCCTTCGACGGCATCGTCGCCACCACCCCGGCCCTCTGGGGGCGCGCCTATATGCCCGCCTGGATGCAGGACCTGCTCTGGCTCGGCGCCCATAGCGTGCCGCAACTCGGCTTCTATGGCGCGGCGCCGGGTGTGGTCGCCAGCAGCGATGACCGGGCGCTGCGCCGCTTCGGCACCGACCCGCTGACTCTCAAGACGACAAGGATCGACATGATCTGGGGCGTGGTGGACCTGATGGACCGCGCCGTCGCCGCCCTGCCCCGCTGCTGCCGGGTTCCCACCCTCGTCATGACAGGCCAGCAGGACCAGATCGTCCCGCGCCATGCAATCCAGGCGGCTCTCGCCCAGGTACCGACGGGGGCGCGTTACACCCGGATCGACTATCCCGACGGCTATCACCTGCTCCTGCGGGACAAGATCAGGGAAAAGGTGGCGCAGGATCTGCTCGACTGGGCCATGGCGGCGCCCCATCTGCCGGCGACGGCGCCGTAACGGACCCAGTAACCGCAGGGAACCGTATTTTACCATTGTCCATCTCGAAAACGCCCGAGCAGGGATGGAACCTTTGAGCGGGGGCGGTCATTTAATCGACGGATTTCAGCCATGATCGCGCCGTCTTACGGTGGCTGCCTTCCATCCTGGCCGAGGCCATGCCCGCGGCCCATCCGTTAAGTTGAGGACACGACGATGCGTCAGACGATGGGTATTCCCTCCGCCCGAAACCATGCGGGAGCGGTTCCGCTGCTGCGACTGGCGCCCGCCGTTCTGCTGCTGGCCGGTGGCCTTGCCGCCTGTGCCCCGGTCGCGACCAACACGACCTATACGGCGGCAGGCATCGGCCGGACGCAATATGTCGAATATGGCACCATCATCGCCATGCGCCCTGTGACCGTACAGGGCAGCCCGGGCGGTGTCGGCACCGTCGCCGGCGCGGCGGCGGGCGGCATCGCGGGCTCCTTCATCGGCGGCGATCCGCGCTCGAACCTGCTCGGCGCGCTGGGCGGCGCGATCATCGGCGGCGTCGCGGGCAATGCCATCGAGCGCGGCGCGACAACCGGCCAGGCGATCGAATTCACCATCCGCACTGCGCAGGGCGATATCGCCCTGGTGCAGAGCAATGAGGAAAACCTCCAGGTCGGCGAGCAGGTGCGCATCCTGAGGGGCGAGCGCACGCGGATCAGCCGCGACGTCGCCGTGCCGCCGCCGGGCGCCTATCCGCCCCCCTCGACCACCTATCAGACTCCGGGCTACCCGCCGCCGGGCTACCAGCCGCCGGCCTACCCGCCGCAGCCCGCCTATCCTGACCCCAACTACCCGCCGCCGCGTTACTGAGGCACGTAACTCTGCCGTATCGATGCCGCATTCGGCGTCGATACGGCTATCCGTGCCCGCGCGAGCGCGTAATCGGCACCTCTGCCATGCCCAGGCGATTAATTTAATGCCTTGGAGGATGATGTCGCTTGCGGATAGACAGCCCGCCCTGCTGACATGTCGCTGCGAGATCGAATTTTATATCACTGGAGATTTCTGCCGATGACCGATGCCGTGATCGCCGATGTTGGTAGTGCCGGGGGCCTTGCCGGCTCCGCGCTGCCCCTGATCGGCGTGCGCGGGGACGGTCTCGAAGCCGCCCTTTCGGCGCTGCCCGCCGCCCAGGCCGCCTTCGTGCGGGCCCAGGGTTTCAAGGCCGCCGCCGGCGCTCTTCAGCTCCTGCCGGGCGACACCGGCCTGGCCGGCGCCCTGCTGGGCCTGGGCGAGGCGGGCGATTCGCCCTGGACCTATGGCGGCCTGCCCTATGTCCTGCCCGAGGGCAGCCTCTGGCGCCTGGAGGGCGCTGCCGAGGCGGCGCCCGCCGCGCTCGGCTGGGCGCTCGGCGCCTATCGCTTCACCCGCTATCGCAAGGCGAGCCGGATGCCCGCCCGCCTCGTCGCACCCGGCACCGAGGCGAGCCTTCAGATGGCGGAAGCTATCTGCCACGGCCGCGACCTCATCAATACCCCCGCTTCCGACATGGGCCCGGGCGAACTGGCCGGTGCCGCCGCGGCGTTGGCCGAGGCCTGTGGCGCATCCTGCGAGATCATCGAGGGCCAGCCGCTCGACGCAGGCTTCCCCTGCCTCGCCACCGTCGGCCGCGGCGCCACCGCCGAGCGGGCGCCGCGCGTGGCCGTGTTGCGCTGGACGGCGCCGGGCGGGGAGAAGGCGCCCCTGATCGCGCTCTGCGGCAAAGGCGTCTGCTTCGATACCGGCGGGCTCGACCTCAAGCCCCCTTCCGGCATGCTGCGCATGAAAAAGGACATGGGCGGCGCCGCGACGGTGCTGGCCCTGGCCGAAAGCCTGATGCGGGCGAAAGTGCCCTGCCGCCTGCTGGTGCTGATCGGCGCGGTGGAGAATGCCGTCTCGGCCGCCTCCTTCCGGCCAGGGGACATTTTGCCCACTCGCTCCGGCAAGACGGTGGAGATAGGCAACACCGACGCCGAGGGCCGCTTGGTCCTCGCGGATCTGCTGACCTATGCCTGCGAGCATGAACCGGCGCTGATCATCGACTGCGCGACCCTGACGGGAGCGGCCCGCGTTGCCCTGGGCCCGGACCTTCCCGCCCTCTTCAGCAATGACGATGCCTTCGCCGCGGCTTTTCTCGCCGCCGGTAAATCCGTCCACGACGCCGCCTGGCAATTGCCGTTGCATGCCGGTTACGATTCGTGGCTCGACAGTAGCGTGGCAGATTTTAACAACGTCTCATCGAAACCAATGGCAGGTTCTGTCGTTGCCGCCTTGTTCCTAGAACGCTTCATTACAAAAACTACAAAGTGGGTTCATCTAGATCTTTACGCCTGGAATGATTCCACGCGCCCCGGCAGGCCTGAAGGCGGAGAAATTCAGGCAATGCGAGGCTTGCATGCCGGTATTGTTACTTTGCTGAGTAGCGTTTTTGGGAACGGATCGGTATCGACTGGGGCTTAAATTCTTCCGATGAGAATCGGATAACTGCTACCCGGAGCACCGCCGGGGACCCGGATTTGGACCGGCGGAGATCCGGCCGGTCCTTCGCGCAACAACGGCGCGCCACAAGACGAAAGGAATTTTTTATGCCCGTTCACACGAATCCCGACCAGCTCGTCGGTATCCTCCGCGATACGACCGTCGCCCTGGTCCGTCGTGACGGCCCGGATCTCTCGGCCCGCCAGCTCGGCGTGTTCCTGACGGTGTACCTGAACGAGGGCCCGCACACGGTTCGCGGCCTGGCCGCGGCGTTGAACGTCTCCAAGCCCGCCATCACCCGCGCGCTCGACCGCCTCGGTGAGCTGGACCTCGCCCGCCGCAAGACCGACCCGCAGGACCGCCGCAGCGTGCTGGTGCAGCGCACGGTGAAGGGCGCCGCCTATCTGCGCGAGACGCGCACGATCATGGCCGAGGCCTATGCCGCCGCCCGCGCGACCGCCCCGAGCGAGCCCGCGAACAGCGAGCAGGCCGCCCGCAAGGCCGGCTGAGCCTAGCTTTCTGAACCGGCATTTTAAGGCGGGGGAGCCATCCTCCGCCTTTTTTTGCGCCTTCTCGCCGGAATTGCCCGCGAAATGGCCATTGCGGGAACGCCCTTCCCTGCCCTTCACCACCGCACGAGAAAAAACAGTCTTGCATGTTTGTTTTTGCGGGCCTTCACTCCCGGCATCACGCCGACGCGAGGTTGCCCAAGAGCATGCAGGCCAGTCCGCCCCGCCGCACCCAGGGAGCGAGGAGCGAGGAGACGCAGCGCCGCCTCCTCGAGGCGACGATCGCCCTCCTGCTCGAGCGCGGCTACACACGGCTGACAACGCCTGACATCGCCCGCCGCGCCGGCGTCTCGCGCGGCGCGCTGACGCACCACTTCGCGAATAAGGAAGACATCGTCGTCCGCGCCGTGGCCAACCAGCTGGAACGGGTCACGGCCGGGCTCCGCGCCTTCTGCGATGACTGCCCGCCGCAGCAGATGAATACCGACACCGTCGTCGACTACCTGTGGTCGATGATGGCCAAGGGGCTTTTCTACGTGACGTTGGAATATCTGCCGGAAGCCCGCGCCAATGATCAGTTCCGGCAGCAATTATTGCCCGTGGTGCAGGAATTCCACGCCGCCCTGGATGCGATCTGGACCAGGCTTTCCGATCATTACGGCGTCGCTCCCGATGAGGCCCGCATCTCGATGAATACGACCATGTGCCTCTTCCGGGGCATGATTGCGCAGACGGTCCTGCGCGAAGACCCCGATTACTTCCGCCGCATGCTCGATTACTGGAAGACGCATCTGCGCACGAGCCTGGGCGGCAAGCGTTCCAAGGAGAAGGCAGCGTGAGCGAGGCGCTTTCCGTTACCGGCATCACCCGCTCCTTCTTCGGCGTCGCGGCGCTGAACGGCGTGGGGTTCAGCGTGCCCCAGGGCAGCATCACCGGGCTGATCGGGCCCAATGGCGCGGGCAAATCCACGCTGCTGAACGTCGTCTCCGGCCTCATCACCCCCGACCAGGGCGAGGTGCGCTTCATGGGCGAGACGGTGACGCGGGAGAAGCCGCATAAGCTCGCCGCCCGGGGCCTCACCCGCACCTTCCAGGTGGCCCGCGGCTTCCCGAAGATGAGCGTCTTCCAGCACCTGATGCTCTATGGCCCGCGCCAGCCGGGCGAGAGCCTCTGGCAGGCGCCGATGTGGGGTGCAGCCGCCCGCCGCCGCGAGGAGGAACTCGCCGAGCGCGCCATCGGCATCGCCCAGCGCCTGCGCCTCTCGCATGTCATCGACAATCCCGTCACCGAGCTTTCCGGCGGTCAGAAGAAGCTCGTGGAAATCGGCCGCACCCTGATGGCCGAGCCACGCATGATCCTGCTCGACGAGCCCATGGCGGGCGTGAACCCCTCGCTGACGGCCGAGATCGCCTCGCACCTCGTCTCGCTCAATGCCGAGGGCATCACCCTCTGCCTGATCGAGCACGACATGGCGCTGATCAGGCAGCTCTGCTCCTACGTCGTCGTCATGGCCCAGGGCCGCACGCTGGTGACCGGCAGCTTCGACGAGGTGGTGGAGAATAGCGAAGTCCAGGAAGCCTATCTCGGGAGGCGGTATTGAGCACCACCAGCGCGCTGGTCGCGGAAGGGCTCGTCGCGGGTTACGGCGCCGCCGAGCAGATCCTCAAGGGCACCTCGATGCGGGTCGAGCCCGGCGAGATCGTGACCATCATCGGGCCCAACGGCGCGGGGAAATCCACCTTCCTCAAGGCCGTCGCCGGGCTGCTGAAGATCTCGGCCGGCAATATCGCGGTCGGCGGGCGTGACGTGACGCGCGAGGACGCGATCGGCCGTGCCAAGGCCGGCATCGCCTTCGTGCCGCAGGAGGCCAATGTCTTCGGCCGGCTGACCGTCGCCGAGAACCTCTCCATCAGCGGCTTCCTCACCCCCGGCGAGACGGCCAGGCGCGTGGAGGAGATGTATGCCCGCTATCCCATGCTGGCCGAGAAGCGCCGGGCCCTGGCCCGCACGCTCTCGGGCGGGCAGCGGCAGATCCTCGCCATGGCGATGGGGCTGATGTCGGCCCCCTCGCTCATTCTGCTCGACGAGCCGACGGCGGGGCTCTCCCCCAAGGCGGCCGATGAATTGTTCGATGCCGTGGTCGCGCTCAACAAGACGGGCCTGCCGGTGCTGATGGTCGAGCAGCATGCGGTGGAATCCCTCGAGATTTCCCATCGTGGCTATGTCCTGGTTTCGGGCCGCAACAGCGTCGATGGCGAAGGCCCGGCCCTGGCGCGGGACCCCGAGATCCGCAGACTTTTCCTGGGTGGCTGAGGCGGATCGCCGCAAGCGACAATCCGCCCGTGAGTAGCAACGCTAAGCCCGCAAACGGGCCGAAGGAGACGAGAATGAGCTTTTCCCTTTCCCGCCGCGCGGCGCTTGCCGCCGGTCTCGGCGGTCTCGCGCTGCCGATGCTGGGCCGCCAGGCCTTCGCCGAAGGCCAGGGCCCGATCCGCATCGCGGCCCTCTCGCCGCTGACCGGCGCGGGCGGCTCCTATGGCCCCTCGATGGTCAAGGCCATCCAGGCCGTGGTCGATGAGGCGAACAAGGCGGGCGGCGTCATCGGCCGCCCCGTCGAGCTCGTCGTGGAAGACGACCAGACCAACCCCGAAGCGGCCGTGCGCGCCATGCGCAAGCTGATCGACGTGGAGAAGGTCGCGGCCGTGATGGGAATCTGGGCCTCCTCCTCGGCCGCGGCCGTCGCGCCGCTGTGCTGGGAGAGCAAGACCATGATGCTCACCTGCGCCGGCGCCGATGCGCTCACCAACCTGCCGCATCTCGGCTATATGGCCCGCACCCAGCCGAACACGACGCTGCAGGGCCGCAAGTTCGGCGAATTCGCCATCGCCCAGGGTGCCAAGCGCGTCTTCATGCTCTCGCCGCAGACGCCCTTCGTGCAGAGCCAGTTCGAGAACATCACCGCCGCCGTGAAGGCCGCGGGCGGCGAGACCGAGCTGCTGATCTACGATGACAAGAAGCCCTCCTACCGCTCCGAGCTGCAGCAGGCGCTGCGCTTCAAGCCGGATGCCATCGTGCTCGGCGGCTACCTGCCCGATACGACGGTGCTGGTGAAGGATCTGCTGCGTGCGGGCTATACCGGCACGCGCATCGCCTTCGCCTATTCGGTGAACCAGAAGCTGGTCGAGAGCGTGCCCGCCGAGGCCGTCGAGGGCATCTACACCATCGCCCCCTCGCCCGCCGAAGGCTCGCCCGCCTTCGCGCATATGACGGACCAGGCCGGCACCAAGACGCCGGACCCCTATTCGACCCAGTGCTACGACCAGGCGACCCTCGCGCTGCTGGCCATCCAGGCCGCCGGCGAAGCGACGGGCCTCGCCATCCATGACAACCTGCGCAAGGTCAGCCAGGGCGCGGGCGGCGTGAAGGTCAGCACCATCACCGAGGGCCTCGCCGCGCTGAAGGCCGGCAAGACCATCGATTTCGACGGCGCCTCCGGCCCCTGCGACTTCACCGATAAGGGCGATATCGTCGACTGCCAGTTCCGCTACGAGCAGGTGAAGGGCGGCAAGCTCACCCTGCTCCGCATCGCCTGACGGAACGACGATGGACGCCTTGCTCCAGGCCCTGGTGAACGGCTTTCTCTCCGGCTCGCTGATCGCGGTGCCGGCGGTGGGCTTCACCGCCATTTTCGCCATCCTGCGCTACCCGAGCTTCGCCATCGCGGCCTATGTCTCGGTGGGCGCCTATGCCGGATGGCTGGTGAATACCCAACTGGGCTGGGGCGTCCCGCCGACGCTGGCCGAGGCCTTCGTCGCCGGCGCCATCGTGGCACTGCTCTGCGAGCATGGGGTGCTGCGCCGCCTCATGCCTGCGGGCGCGCTCACGGTGGCCATCGCTTCCATCGCGGCGAACCTGCTGCTGGAGAACGTGCTGCGCTTCTTCTTCGGCAATGACTTGAGGGGTTTCGACCTGCCGATCACGCCCGACCTCGTCCTGGGCGGCGTCTTCATCGGCGTGCAGCAGGTCTGGAACCTGGTTCTGGCCGTGATCGTGGTGGCCCTCGTATTCGGCTTCCTCATGTTCACGCGCTTCGGCCGCGCCATGCGCGCGGTGGCCGACAACCCGAACCTCGCCCGGCTGAAGGGCATCGACCCGGCGCGCATCGCGGCCATCGCGGTGATGCTCGGCGGCGGGCTCGCGGGCTCGGGCGGCGTGCTGCTCGGCCTCGATACCTCGATCGACCCCATGACCGGCTATCGCGTGCTGCTCTCGGTTTTCGCCGCGGCCGTGCTGGGCGGGCTGGGCTCCATCCCGGGCGCCGTGGTCGGCGCGCTGGCGCTGGGCCTCTCGGAGGAGATCGCGTTGCTCTTCGTGCCGGCGACCTATCGCACGGCCGTCGGCTTCGTCGCGATCCTGCTCATCCTGACGTTCAGGCCGCGCGGCCTCATGGGCGAGAAGGCGGTCTGAGATGCTTTCCTACCTGCTCTTCTCCATCACCATCGGCGGCATCTATGCCCTGCTGGCCCTCGCGCTGAACCTCGCCTGGGGTGGCGCGGGGCTCGTCAATCTCGGCCTCGCGGGCTTCTTCGGCATCGGCGCCTATGCGACCGCCATCTCGACGGGCGCGGGCGCGCCGGTTGCGCTCGGCCTTGCCATCGCCATCGTCGCGGGCGTGCTCGCGGGCTTCGCCGTCACGGGCATGACGCTGCGGCTGCGGGACGACTATCTCGCCATCGTCACACTGGGCTTCGGCGAAGTCGTGCGGCTCGTGGCGCTGAACGAACGCTGGCTGACGAACGGCGCCGACGGCATGTCGGGCATCGTCGCCCCCGGCAAGGCGGCACTCGGCACCACGGGCTTCAACGAGGCCTGGGCGGCGGGCGTCACCCTGCTCGTCATCCTAGTTTGGTGGGTGCTGCGCCGGCTCGATGCCGGGCCCTTCGGCCGCGCGCTCCGCGCCGTGCGCGAGGATCAGGAACTGGCGGCCTTCGCGGGCAAGCCGGTGCTGCGGCTCAAGTTCCAGGGCTTCGCGCTCTCGGCCGCCATCGCGGCGCTGGCGGGCGCGCTCTATGCCCATTACCAGTCCTATATCTCGCCCGATCACTTCCAGCCGCTGATCACGATCTACATCTTCCTGGCCGTGACCGCCGGCGGCCTCGGGCGCCCGCTGGGTGCCGTGATCGGCGCCTATATCGTCGTCGCTTTCCTCGAGGGCACACGCTTCCTCGCGGGCCTCGTGCCGGGCGTCGATCCGGTGCAGGTGGCCGCCTTGCGCGAGGGGCTCATCGGGCTCAGCCTGCTGCTCGTCCTCTTCCTGCGCCCCACGGGCCTGCTGCCCGAGCGCATCCCCCCCGCCCCGAAAGGCGCCCCATGACCGACCTGCTGCCGCTGCTCGCCGAACCCGGCCAGCCGGAGACCCTTTATCGCGCGCTGGAAGCCGAGACGAAGCGCCTCGTCGGGCACCAACTCTTCACGCTGCTTTATGTGGACGGCAAGGATGTCGCGCGCGTCTGGTCGAGCCGCCCGGCCGAATATCCCACCTCCGGCCGCAAGACGATGGGCGAGACGCCCTGGGGCGCGCATGTGCTGAAAGGCGGCAAGCCCTATCTCGGCGCCGACAAGCAGGGCATCCGCTGGGCCTTCTACGATCATGAGCTGATCGAGAGCATGGGCCTCGGCGCCGTCATCAATCTGCCCATCCGCTACAATGGCGAGACCATCGGCACCTGCAACATGCTCGATGCCGAACACGCCTATGACGAGGCCGCCGTGCAGAAGGTGCTGCCCCTCGCCCCGCTGCTGATACCCGCCTTCCTCGAAGCCCGCCGCAAGGTCTGAGCCATGAGCATCTATTTCCTCGCCAATGCCCGCATCGTCGATGGCACCTCGGCCGAACCCGGTGCGCCCGTTGGCGTGGTCATCGAGAATGACGTGATCCGCGACGTCTCTGCCACCGCCAAGGCGCCCGAGGGTGCGACGGTGATCGACCTCACCGGCAAGTTCCTGATGCCGGGCCTGATCGACGCGCATGTGCATATCAACGCGATCGATGCGAGCCTCGCCCGCTGCGCCCAGCTGCCGAACAGCCTGGTGATGGCGCGCTCGATGAAGCTGCTGGGCGAGATGCTCGGCCGCGGCTTCACCACCGTCCGCGACGTGGGCGGCGCCGAGCATGGCCAGGTGCTGGCCGTGGAAGAAGGGCTCTTCGACAGCCCGCGCCTCGTCATCGCCGGCAAGGCGCTGAGCCAGTCGGGCGGGCATTGCGACTTCCGCGGCCCCTTCGACAGCAATCCGCCGACGACGAGCACCAAGCTCGGCGCGCTGGGCCGTCTCTGCGACGGCGTCCCCGAAGTGCGCAAGGCCGCGCGCGAGGAGATCAAGAACGGCGCGCGCTTCATCAAGATCATGGCGAATGGCGGCGTCGCCTCGCCCACCGACCCGATCCACTTCCTCGGCTTTTCCCGTGAGGAGATCACGGCCATCGTCGAGGAGGCGAGGAACGCCGGCACCTATGTCTCGGCGCATCTCTACACGGATGAAGGCATCCGCCGCGCCGTGGAATGCGGCGTGCATTCGCTCGAGCACTGCAACCTCATCACCGAGGAGACGGCGCGCTTCGCCGCCGAGCAAGGCGCCGTCGCCGTGCCGACGCTCGTGACCTATGACAAGCTCTCCTCCGAGGGCGAGGCGCTGGGCATCGGCGCCGAGGCCGTCGGCAAGGTGGATGACGTGCGCCTCGCGGGCATGGAATCGCTCAGCCGCATGCACAAGGCCGGGCTTCCCATGGCCTATGGCTCGGACCTGCTGGGCGCGATGCATCGCCACCAGTCCGAGGAATTCGTCATTCGCGGCCGGGTGCTCCCCGCGCAGCTCGTCATCGCCTCGGCGACGCATATCGCCGCCAAGCTCTGCCGCATGGAGGGCAAGATCGGCACGGTGGCGCCCGGCGCCTTCGCCGACCTGATCGTGGTGGATGGCAACCCGCTGGAAGACCTCTCGCTGCTGACCTTCCAGGGCCGCCACCTCTCCCTGATCATGAAGGGGGGCAAGGTCATCAAGCGCGCCTGATCCCTTCGCGCTTCCCTGAAAAGGCGCCTCCGGGCGCCTTTTTTCATGCCCGCGCCGCAGTGGCGGTTCTGAAACGGCCTCCCCGGCTCTATGCCGCACATCGGCACCTATCGGGGACACAGGCCCACCTTCGCCACGAAGCTCCTGAGGCCGCGCCTTAGGTGAAGGAGGCGCTGGCATTAGCAAAATACCGCTCCGCGCCACATTGGGGCCAAATAAGGCAGATTATGGCACCCTGCCCCAATCGTCGGCCTTCATCTTGCTAACAAGGACAGGGAAAGGATGGCCTTAACCCACTGTTTTACTCTATTTTCCAAAATCATATCGCGATGCAGCATATGATGCCGCTCACGGGTCAGTGAGCTTCAAATGTGGCAATTGTGGCAAAAATAAGGTTGAACTGAGGCGCACTCTCCGCCACATCTGAGCCAACGAGACCATTCGGGAGGTCCACGCCGGCGATAGGAGAGAGACCCTTGCTGACCCGCCTCATGGCCGGCTTCGCGCTGGCATCTTCCTTGCTGATGGCAAGCGCCGTCACCGCCCCGGCCGCGAAGGCCGCCGATCTGATGAATACCGGGCTGAGCCTGAAATTCGCCATCGGCGGCGCCCTGCCCCATGCCAGCAAGAACGCCTATCTCACCGGCACGCTGGACGGCCCCGGCGACGGCATCTCCCCCCAGGTCGGCACCACCTCGCGCCTGCCCATGGCCGATCGCGCGCGGTTCTATTTCGAACCGCGGCCGCAGATCATGCTTGGTGGCAGCTATCCGCTGGGCAATTGGGGCGGCGCGAAGGTCAGCCTCGATGGACTGATCGGCGCCGGCACCAATGCGGAATTCCGCGAAACCCAGGCGATGATGGGTATCGCCGGGTTCCGCTTCATCTTCTAGATCAGGTCATCGGGGCCCGGCACGTCGGTATAGAGCCGGCGCAGCTTGGCCATGAAAGCCGGCCCCATTTTCTCGCGGCTCCCCTCGGCCGCGTCGGTGCCGGGCAGGATCGTGTCCGAGGCATCGGCCGAGAACTGCCGCACGAAAGAGACGCGCTCGTTCCGCGCCTTTCCGATATCAGCGAGGCTCCCCCCACGCGCCAGAATGGTGCCCGCGATGGTGCCATCCTCGATCGCCTGCGTCGCGCCCTGGCCCAGCGTCGGCACCATGGCATGGGCCGAATCCCCCAGGAACAGCACCCGCCCATTCGCCGCCTCGCGCTCCAGCGGCGAGACCTGCAGGCGCGCCCAATGGATGTCGTCGAAGAGCGGCTCGATCTGCTTCTGCATCCAGGCGACGGCGGCACAGGGCGCGCCCTCATCGGGGTCGAAGAGCGAGCGCTGATACTGCGCCGTGCGATGCTCGGGCAGGATCTCGCCATCGGGCGTTTCCAGCCCGAAGGAGCCGGCAATATAGGCCGCCCCGCCCGGCAGGCGGTAGGAGAGCAGCCGGTTGTTCCGATGGAACCACTGGCCGTAGTCCTGATAGGGGCAGTCGCTGGCGTCGGGCACCAGCAAGCGCCACATGCCCACGCCCATGAACTCGACCTCGAGCGGCCCGATCGTCGCCATGCGCAGCGCGCTATAGCGCCCGTCGCCGGCGATCAGCAGATCGAAGCCGCCATCGCGCACCGTCTCGCCCGCCCCCGTCTTGAAGACCGGCACGAGCCGCCCCGCCGCATCCTCCTCGAGCGCGACGAGCGTGTGCTGGAAAGCGAAATGGTCGTTCACCGGCGTCCGTAGCTGGCGATAAAGCTCGGCCCAGGCGAGGCGGATGCCCGGCTCCTCGGCCACTTGGCTGAGTTGGATGTCGAAGACGCGGGTGCCATCGACCATGTCGATGAACCAGCTTTCCCAGGGCAGCGAGACGGCGCGCAGCCGGTCATGCGCCTCGGGGGCGTGAAGGCGCAGCGCCTTCATCGCATTCGGCCCCACATTCAGCCCCGTGCCGGCCTCCTCATGGCCGCCGCGCGCCACGCGCTCGAAACCCTTCACCGAGACACCCGGCGCCTTGCGCAGAGCGTCCACCACGAGGCTGCCGGCAACGCCGGCTCCGATCACACCGATCCGCATGGCGCGATCCGTGCAAACATCCTGCCAGCCCACAAGAGAGAATCCACGCCATGCCCCGGCTCGCCATCCATCGCCTCGCCATGGCCCATCCGGGCGACATGAGCGATCTCGCGGCGCAGATCAGTGCCGGAAAGATCGAGCCCAAGGCCGTGCGGGCCATCATCGGCAAGACCGAGGGCAATGGCGGGCTCAACGATTTCACGCGGGGCTATTTCACCCAATCGCTGATGGCGCTGCTCAGCCTGCACACGGGCGAGGCAGCCGCCGCCCTCGCCGCGCGCATTCCCTGCGTGCTCTCGGGCGGCACCGAGGGCGCGCTCAGCCCCCATGCCATGGTCTTCTCGGTGCTGGACGAGGCGCCGCCTTCCGGTTCGCGAGGCTTGGCGCTCGGCACCGCCTTCTCCGCCCCCTGCCCCGCCCACGAAATCGGCCGCATGGCGCAGGTGGAGGCGGTGCGGGCCACGGTGCTCGCCGCCATGGGCGATGCGGGTATCACGCGCCCGGAGGATGTCGCCCTCGTCCAGGTGAAGGCTCCGGCGCCGCAGAGCTTCTCGCCCGACCATCCGCCGCGCACGACGGATGCGAAGCTCGCCATGGCCCTCTCCCGCGCCGCAGCCGCGTTGGGCGTGGCCCTGGCGCTCGGCGATGTCCCGACGGTGACGGAAGAGGCCCTGCTGGCCGATACGTCGCTCTACACCAACCGCGCCAGCATCTCCTCGGGCATCGAGGTCCTGGCCAATGAGGTGGTGGTGCTGGGCCATGCCGATGGCTGGGCGCCGGGCATCGGCATCGCCGTGCGGCCCATGGCGGATCTGCTGGACCTTCCCGCGATCTGCACCGCCTTCGCTGATCTCGGCTTCACCGCCACCCCCTCGGTGCCGGAGGCCGAGCGCCATCGCATCCTGGGCGTGCTGGCCAAGGGCGAGCCGGACAAGCGCGGCACCATCCGAGGCCAGCGCCACACCATGCTGGGCGATACCGACCTCGACGCGCAGCGCCATCTGCGCGGGGCGCTCGGCGCCATCGTGGCCGCTGTCGCGGGCGATGGGCGCATCTTCTGTTCGGGCGGCGCGGAGCATCAGGGCCCCGCCGGCGGCGGGCTTATCTGCGTATTGGCCCGGGAGGGGTGATGACCCGATCCTCGATCGAGGCCACCAGCCCCGCCGCCAGCGGCAGCGAGGGATTGGCATAGGCCGCGAGATTGGCCTTCCTGTTGCCCGCGGGCACGTCCTTCAGCACATGGTTCATCGAGGGCAGCAGACGGAGCGGCGCATCGGGCCGCACGCCCTTGAGCAACAGCGCATCCTCCTGCGTCACCTGCAGATCCTGCCCGCCCTGGACGATCAGCGCCGGCGCCTTGCTGGCCGCGAAAAGCGCCACTGGGTCGAGCGCCATGGCGCTGATCAGGAAATCCTGGATGGCCGCGGCGAAGAGCGGCCGCAATGGCGCGGCGAGCCCATCCGCCGGCATACGCTCGCCCTTTTCGAGCCCGGCGATCATGCGCTCGGCCTCCGGCATCAGCGGCGCATTGGCCGGATTGGCCGCAAGCTGGGCGCGCAGGACGTCGCCGAGCCTGCGCCCGGACGTGGCGACGAGGATGAGCCCGCTCACCTCCACCCCCGCCTTGGTCGCCGCCAGCGCCACCAGCCCGCCCTCGCTATGGCCGAGCAGCCAGGGCGGGGTGAGATAGCTCTCGCGCCGGAGCGTGGCGATCCAGGCGGCGAGATCGTCGGCATAGTCCTCGATCGTCACCGCATCGGGGTCGGCCTGGGCCTCACGGCTGCCGAACATGCCGCGCTTGTCGATCCTGACGCTCGCCATGCCCCGCGCGGCCAGCCCCTGCGCCAGGAGCCGATAGGGCGCGGCGCGGATGCCCAGGCTGTTATTGCCATCGCGGTCGGTCGGCCCTGAACCGGGGATGATGAGCACGAGCGGCGCATCGGCCCAGGGCGTGAGCAGCGTGCCCTCGAGCCCGGAGGGCGTGCGCAAGACGCGCTCCACCGGCCCCTTGCCCGGCCCAGCGCCCATCAGCGGCACCGTGGCCGCGGCCAGAAACGTCCGCCTGCGCAAGGCGTCACCCCATCGCCGCCATCGCCCGGCCCCCGATCAGCCGCAGGATGCGGGTCGGGTGCTCCACGCCGAGAAGGCGATGGGCGATGAGGATGACGCTTCGCCCGGCCGTCGCCGTGTCCAGCGTCTCGAGGAAGGCGCGTTCGGTTTCGTAATCCAGCCCTGCGCCCGGCTCGTCCAGAATCAGCACAGGGGCAGGCGAGAGCAGCGAGCGGGCCAGCGCCAGGCGACGCCCCTGGCCGCCGGAGAAGCGGCCGCCGCCCTCGCCGCAGCGCGTCTCAAGCCCCTCGGGCAGTTCGCGCACCATGGTCGCGATGCCCGCTGCCTCCAGCGCGCGCCAGAGGGCGGCGTCATCCGCCTCCGGCCGGGCAATGCGCAGATTGGCCGCGATACTGTCGTCGAAAAGCCGCGCGTCCTGCGTGAGGCAGGTAATGCGGGCGCGGACGGCATCCGCCGTCATCTCGGCCAGCGGCACCCCGCCCAGCGTGATGTTCCCACCCTGGGGGGCCGCGAATTTCAGGAGGATGGCCGCGAGGCTCGACTTGCCCGCGCCCGAGGGGCCGAGCAGCGCGATGCGTCCGCCCTCCGGCAGATCGAGATCCAGCCCGTCGAAGACCGGGGCGCGATCCTCGCCCCAGGCGAAGCGCAGGTCGCGAATGGCGATGGCATGGCCCTTGGGCTCGGCCGTGGCCGGCACGGCGGGTTCGGCGACCGGCGGCGGGCTGTCGGCCGCCTCGAAAAGCCGCCCGGCCGCCGCCCCGGCACCAGCCAGCGAGGCCCCAGCGCGCGGCAGCAGGGCCAGCGTCTCGCTCGCGGCCAGCACGAGGAAGAGCGCGAGCACGGCCAGGGCGATGCCGCCCTGCCCCGCCGCCATGGCCCAGCCGAGGGCGAGCAGCATCGCCGCCTGGGTGAGCAGCGAGCCCGCGGCGCCGGAAAGGGCGATGCGGCGCGTCAGCCGGCGCTGCGCCTTGGCGAGTTTGTCGGCCGCCTTTTCCATCGCGGCCATGGCGCGCGGTTCGGCATTGGCGGCCAGCGTATCCTCCAGCCCGATCAGCGGGTCGGCCACCGTGGCGCGCAGCGCGCCCTGGCGTTCGGCGATCTGGGAGGAGCGCCGCGCCGCGCCCTGGGCCAGCAGCACCGGCAGGGCCAGCGCCAGGGCCAGCGGCAGCACCACCAGCGCGGCCAGGCCCGGATCGACCTCGCCCAGCACGAGCAGAATGGCGATGACCGCCGCGAGCCCGCCGATACCGGGGGCGATGACGCGGAGATAGAGCCCGTCCAGCGCCTCCACATCGCCCACCAGCCGGCCCAGCAGATCGCCGGAGCGGCGCAGGCCGAGGCCGGAGGGCAGCGCGCTGGCGAGGCGGCGGAAGAACCAGACGCGGGTATCGGCCAGGGCCCGGAAGGTCGCCTCATGGGTCACGAGGCGTTCGAGATAGCGCGCGATGGGGCGCAGGACCACCAGCGGGCGCATCCAGCCCAGCGCCAGCGCCCCGCCGACGAGCAGGGTGCCGCTCGCCACGCCCATGGCCACCGCCCGGCCCGCCAGCGCCAGCAGCGCCATATCGGCCAGGACGGAGAGCACGCCGATCGCAAGGCCCAGCCAGAGCCAGCCCGCGCGGCTGCGCCAGAGACCCATGACGCGCTTCAGGTCATGCCACATCGGCCTAGTTCCCCGCCATGCGGGCGGTCGCGTTCACGCGGCCGGCCTCGATCTCGATCTGCTTCGCCCCCTGGCGGAGAAAGCTCTGCGTCAGATGGCGCGAATGGGTGGCGATGATCGCCGTGCGGCCGACGCAGAGGCGGCGCAGGCTCTCGGTCAGTTCCATCTCGGTCTGCGGGTCCAGATGCGCGGTCGGTTCGTCCAGCAGCACCAGGGGCGCATCGCGCAGGAAGGCGCGGGCCACGGCCACGCGCTGCGCCTGGCCGCCGGAAATGCCCCAGCCGCCCTCCCCCAGCAGCGTATCGAGCCCCTTGGGCAGGTCCTGGGCGAAATTGGTCACGCGGGCGGCCTTGGCCGCCGCCTCCACCTCGGCATCCGAGGCCTCGGGGCGGGCGAAGCGGATATTCTCGCGCAGGCTGGCGCGGAAGAGATGCGCCTTCTGCCCGACATAGGCCGAAAGCCGCCGTAACTCCGCCGGCGCGAGCGACATGGCATCGCGGCCATTGAAGGAGACGCGGCCCGCATCGGGGCGGCGGAAGCCCATCAGCAGGCGCAGCACGCTGCTCTTGCCCGCGCCGGAAGGGCCGGTCATCAGCAGCGTCTCGCCCGGCATGACGCGGAAATTCACGCCCTCCAGCGCGAGGGGGCGGGCCGGGTCATAGCGCAGGCTGACATCCTGGAAGGTGACGACCAGCTTGGGCGGCATCTCCTCCAACAGCAGGCCCTTCTCTGGCTCGCCCGCCAGCAGCGGGGCCAGTTCGACGGCCGCGCCCTTGGCGGAAAGCTGCTCATGATAAGCGGCGGAGAAGGCGCGGAGCGGGGCGAAGAAGGCCGGCACCGCGAGGATGATGAAAATCGCCGCGACCGGCATCGGATGGCCGCCATGGAGCAGCGAGGCGCCGTGGCGCCAGGCGAGGCAGGCCAGCACGGCGGCGGCGATGGCCTCCATCGCGCCCGTGGAGAGGAAGGCCACGCGCAGCACCCGCATGGTGCGCTGGCGCAGCTCGCTCGCGGCCTTGCCGAGGGAGGCGGCCTCGGCCTCCTCCCGACGGAAGAGCACCAGCATCGGCAGGCCCCGCACACGGTCGAGGAAGCGACCCGAGAGCCGGCCCAGCGCCTCGAACTGGCGGCGGCTGGCCTGGGCGGCGCCGATGCCCGTCACGGCCATGGCGACCGGCACCATGACCCAGGCGACGGCCAGGATGGCGCCGCTCAGCGGGTCCATGAAGCCGATGATGAGCGCGATGCCGAGCGGGCCCAGCACGGCCAGGATGGCGGCGGGCATCCAGCGGGCGAAATAGCCGTCCATCGCCTCCACCTGATCTACCGCGAGCGCGAGGCGCGTGCCGACGGGGCGATCGTCATCCATGCCCGTCTCGAGCAGCCGGCCGAAGACCCGGCGCCGCAGCGCGGCGCGGGCGGCGGCACCGGCGGCATGCTGCGCGCCCTCCTGCGCCACGCCGAGCGCGGCGCCCAGGATCGCGAAGGAGCCGGCCGCGGCGAGCAGGCCCCATCCGGCCTGGCCCGCGCCGAGCAGGCTGGCGAGGATGCGGGCCAGCATCCAGGCGAAGACGAGGCCGCAGCCGATGCGGCCCAGCCCGAGAAGCACGGGAAGGAAAATGCGGGAGCGATGGGCGCGAACCGCACCGGCCAGCAGGGCGCGTGCGGCCTTCGCCTGAGCCTTGTCGGCAGGAGAGGAGGCCATGGCTGCGCTTTACGCCATCGGGCGCCTTTCGGCCACCGCCCTTCGCCCCGCTGGACGCATCCCAGCCCCCGCCTATGCTGGCGCTGAGCGAAGAGAGACGGAGGCCCGATGCTGCCGACCCATGGGCGCTATGCCTATCACCCCTGGCCCTCGCGGCCGGCCTATGCCTGGCCCAATGGCGCAAAACTCGCCGTCTATCTGGGGGTGAACCTGGAGCATTTCGCCTTTGGCGAAGGGCTCGGCGCCGAACTGGCCCCTGGCGCCGCCAGCGGCGTCGGCCCCTATCCCGACGTGCTGAATTTCGCCTGGCGGGACTATGGCAACCGCGTCGGCGGCTGGCGGCTGATCGAGTTGCTGGACGAATTGTCCATGCCCGCCACGGTGCTGCTCAACAGCGCGATGTATGATTATGCGCCGGAACTCGTCGCCGCCCATCGCGCAAGGGGCGACGAGATGGCCGGGCATGGGCGGACCAATAGCGAGCGCCAGTCCCTCTTCCACGAGGCCGACGAGGCGCTGCTCATCGCCGAGGCCACCGCCGCCATGGTGGCGCAGGAAGGCCAGGCGCCTCGCGGCTGGCTCTCGCCCTGGATCGCGGAGAGCCGGGTGACGCCGGATCTGCTGGTCGAGGCAGGCTATCGCTACACGCTCAACTGGTGCGCCGACGACCAGCCCATCTGGATGCAGACCCGGGCCGGCAAGCTGCTCGCCATCCCCTACCCGCAGGAGGTGAACGACATTCCCTCCATCGCGGCGCGGAAGGACGGCGCCGCGCAATTCGCGGAGATGATCGTCGACGATTTCGAGGAGCGCCTGCGCCAGTGCCGCGATGGCAAGCCCCAGGTCATGGGCATCGCGCTGCACCCCTATATCGTCGGCCAGCCCTACCGGATGCGGGCGCTGCGCCGGGCGCTGGCCAGGATCGCGGCGGCGCGGGACGAGGTCTGGATCACCACGGCGGGCGCGATTTTCGACCACGTCACCAGCCTGCCCGAGGAGGTGGTGCCCTAAACGAAAAAGGGCCGCTCCCTGCGGAGCGGCCCTGATCCTATCGCGGAGAGAAAGGCTCAGCCTTCCTCGTCGCGCTCGGTGCTGACTTCGATTTCCTCGCCGATGGCCTCATCGGTGTCGTCATCCAGCTCCTCGGCGTCGTCGATCGCGTCATCCGCGTCTTCGACCTCCAGATCCAGATCCTCGGCATCGGCCTCCGGCGCCACGGCACGCTTCTTCAGCTTCTCGTCCGGCGCGGCACGGCGCAGGCGCGGCTGTTCGGCCGGCTGCTCGGTACCGCATTTCGGGCAGACCGCCGGCGTGCGCGTCAGGTCATAGAATTTGGCACCGCAGGCGACGCAGGTGCGCTTGAGGCCCAGTTCGGGTTTGGCCATGCGGGGATACCCTTGCTTCTGTTCCGGCGGGAGCGTAGGGGCGGCCCGGCCGCAGTCAATTCAGGCCGGGCGCATTGCCAGAGTGCATGCCCCATGTCAAACGCCGAGCGCCATGAATCAGCCATCCATGATGCCGATCCCTGGCCCCGGCCAGGCCGGGGGCAGCAAGAGCGGGCCCGCCGAACTGCCCGGCGGCGGCGCCATGGGGCGTTTCTGCCTGGCGCTGGCCGCCCTGGCCGTGGGCGAAAGCCGCATCGAGAATCTTCCGCCCGACTCCGAAACGCTTCGCCTCGCCGCCGCGCTCGAGGCCCTGGGAGCCCGCCTTGCCTCGCCCTCGCCCGGGCTCTGGCGGGTGCATGGCGCGGGCATCGGCGGGCTTGGCGAGCCCCCCGCGCCGCTCGATATGGGCACGGATGAGCAGGGCTTTGCCCTCGTCGCCGCCCTTCTCGCGGCCCGCGAAGGCTTCGGCGTGGTCACGGCCGAACTGCCGGGCGAGCGCCCCGGCCTGCGCGATGCCATGGCCCTGCTAGGCGCCCGCACGCAGGCTCCGGCGGGCAGGGCCTCGCCGCTGGCCATCGCCGGTGCGCGCGATCCCCGGCCGCTCGACATGCCGGTCGCGGCGGAGGACGCACCGCCGCTCCAGGCCGCGATCCTCATGGCCCTCGGCGCGCGCGGCCAGAGCCGTTTCAGCGGGCAGTTCGCCTTGGCGGAGGGCCTCGGGCCCTGCCTGACACTCTTCGGCATCACCTGGAACCGGACCGAGTCGCATCTCGCGATCGAGGGCCAGCCAGAGCTTGGGCCTGTGCATTTGCGTCTCACTCGCTGAGGAATCGCGCCCGCCCTCCGGTTTCCCGGTTGGCGGGGTGGGGCGAGGCATGGCATCACGGGCGCGTCATTCGGCTTTCACTATCCGCCGACAGGGAGCGAGGCGCATGCCGCATATCATCGCCGTCGATGGGCCGGCCGCGGCCGGTAAGGGCACGCTCGCGAGGCGCCTCGCCGCGGCACTCGACCTACCGTATCTCGATACCGGCCTGCTCTATCGCGCCGTCGGCCGCCTTGTGCTCGACGAAGGCGCGGACCCGGCCGATGCCGCCATTGCCGAAAGCTGCGCCCGCCGCCTCCAGCCGAGCGACCTGGATCGGGCCGACCTGCGCGGCCCCGCAGCCGACCATGCCGCCAGCAACGTCGCGGCCGTGCCCGGCGTGCGTGCCGCCCTGCTCGATTTCCAGCGCGATTTCGGCCGCCGCCATGGCGCCGTGCTCGACGGGCGGGATATCGGCACCGTCGTCTTCCCAAATGCGCCGGTGAAGCTCTTCATCACCGCCACGCCCCGGGCCCGGGCCGAGCGCCGCTGGCGCGAGCTGCTGGCCAAGGACCCTTCCGCGACGCTTGAGGCCGTGGAGAGCGAGATGGCCGCTCGCGACGCCCGGGACGCCGCCCGCAGCACCGCGCCCATGCTACCCGCCGCCGATGCCGTTTTGCTCGACACGACCGGGCTCGATGCCGAGGCCGCCTTCCAGCGGGCCCTGTCCATCGTGCGCGAGCGCCTGGGGCTCGCCGCCACCCCCGCCTGACACGGCAGGATACATGACGCTCACGTCATTCTTTCGCCATGGGATGGACATGAGCTGAGCGCATTCGGGGTCCAGCCTCCCCATAGTCGGAGGCAACCCCCATGCACCGTTTTACGAAGCGATTTCTCCCCGTCCTGGCCCTTTCAGGGGCCCTCCTCACCGCTGCCTGCCAGAACCCTGACGGCAGCACGGATTGGGGCAGCACCCTGGCCCTGGGCGCAGGCGTCGGCCTGGCGGCCGGCCTGATCGCCGGTTCGGCGAATGATGACGGTTATCGCCGCAACCACTATCGCCGCCCGCCGCCGCGCCATTACGGCCATCGCGGCTATTACGCGGATCGCGGCTATTACGGCCGCCCCTATCGCGGCTGGTAGCCCGCTCTAGCCCAGCTCGAAGCTCGCGATGCCATATTGGTGCTCGAGCGCGAGCGTGGGCGGGGCGCCGAGATACATCCGCGCCGTCTCGAAGACGATCCGCATCCCCGCTTCCTCGGCCATGGCGACCGCATCGCCATGCGAGAGGGAGAGATCGATCGAGACCTGCCCATCGGCATGGCCCAGCAGGGCCGAAAAGACCGCCCGCGCGGCCTGCCCGTCCTTGGCGATGAGCGGGCCGATGCGCCAACCCGCATGCGCCGGCCGGATCGTACCGAAGGCCCGCAGCCCCGTCTCGTCGCGGCACGCAAGCGAAACGGCGCCCTCCGCCTCCAGCCAAGCCCGCAGAAAGGCCGCGCGACGGACGGGAAAGGCCGTGGCGTCCAGTTCCAACAGTTCGTCGAACAGCATCTCGCTGGCCAGGGAAAGCTCCAGATCCGGCGTCCGGGCGCCCAGCGCCTGCGGCTGGGCATCGCCGCAGAAGCGCGCATTTTTCCAGGCGAGGGAGAAGCCGGATTTCGCGTAATTCGCCTGCTGCGCCACCACCCCGTCGAGGCCGATCACGCAGCCATCGAGGCGCGCAATGGCCTCCTTCCACAAGGCCATGCCGAAGCCCTGGCCACGCAGTGCCGAGCGAATGATGTAGAAGCCGATGAAGCCGAAGCCAGGCCCATGCTTCACCGCCGAGATGCAGCCGATGGGCACATCGGCCAGTTCGGCGATGAGGAAGCCCTGCGGATCGGTCGCGAAATACGCGGCGGCATCGGCAAGGCCAGGGTTCCAGCCTTCCTCGGCCGCCCATTCGCCCATCATCCGCACCTCATCGAGGCTCGCGGGGCGAATCACCGCTTCAGGCCTGATCACGCGCTAAACCCCTCCTCTATCGCGCAAGCCTGAGCACGCTTTCGCGGATCAGGCAAAGAGTCGCTGCATCACCTTCCGGAATCGAGCCTCGATGGCTTCGGCTCTGATGTGCCGGCCGCCCTCGACCACCCGCTTCCCTCCTACCACGACCGTTGAAACCGGGTTCGACTGGCCGTTGAAGACCCAGGCATCGAGCAACTCGTCATCCTTCCGCCCGATCAACGCCGGATGCAGGTCATCGACTGCGACGAAATCGGCACGCATGCCCGGCGCGATGGCGCCAAGCTTCCGCCCACTCGCCTGCGCGCCACCCTTCAGCGCCATCTCCAGCAGCGCGCGGCCGGGATGCGGCATGGCCTCATCCGTCGCGACGGCCCGGCCCAGCAGCTTGAGGCGCTGGCTCGTCTCCAACTGCCGGAACTCGTCCCGCGGCGAGGTGCCCACATGGCTATCCGTGCCCACGCCCAGCACGCCGCCCGCCGCGCGCCATTCGGGCAGGGCGAAGATGCCGTCGCCCAGCGAGGCCTCCGTGGTCGGGCAGAGCCCCGCCACGGCTCCGGTCCGCGCCAGCCCGGCAATCTCGGCCTGCGTCATATGCGTCGCATGGATCAGCACCCAGCGGGCATCGATGGGCGCATTCTCCAGCAGCCATTCCACCGGCCGCCGCCCCGTCGCCGTGACACACTCCTCCACTTCCTTGACCTGCTCGGCCGCGTGGATGTGGATCACGCCCTCGAAGCCCGAAAGTGCCGCGATCATCTCCGCCGAGGCCGCCCGCAGCGAATGCGGCGCAACACCCAGCGCCGCATTATCGTCCCCCGCGATGGCGCCGCGGCACCCCTCGACGATTTTCCAGTAGCCATCGAGATCATTGAGGAAGCGCCGCTGCCCGTGGTTCGGCTCGCGCCCGAAAATCCCGCCATAGCGATACAGGCAAGGCAGCACCGTCATGCCGATGCCCGTCGCCCGCGCCGCCGCCAGATGCCGCTTCGCCATCTCGGCAATATCCGCGTAAGGCCGGCCATCGGGATCGTGATGCAGGTAGTGGAATTCAGCGACACTGGTAAAACCCCAGCTCAGCATCTCGGCATAGAGCTGCGCCGCCACGGCCTCGGCATCCTCCGGCCCGAAGAGCGCGCAGAGCCGGTACATCTGCTCCCGCCAGGACCAGAAACTATCGCCGCCCGAGGGCGACCGCCTCTCCGTCGCCCCCGCGATCGCGCGCTGGAAGGCATGGCTGTGCAGGTTGGGCACGCCCGGCACCACGACGCCCGGCAGCGCCTCGCCCCCCTTGCCGCCCTTCTCCACCGCCGTGATCCAGCCGCCCGCATCCACCTCGATCCGCACGTCGCTGGCCCAGCCCTCCGGCAGCAGCGCGCGCCTTGCCTGGAATGCGGTCATCGGGGGGTTTCTCCCTTGGTGAGGTGGCGTTGGTGGCAGTCCGAGGGGCCCTGCCCCTCGGGCTCCCCGGCAAGAACCTGAGGTTCTTGCATCTCCCGTTCGTTTGGAAATTCCAGGCGGGGTAGCGAAGCGGCGGCTACGCTCGCCTCGCTACCCCGCCTGGAATTCCCAAGTATCGGAAGGTCCAGGAAACTCAGTTTCCTGGTGGGGGTCCAGGGGGCAAAGCCCCTTGGATTGCCCCCTACCCCTCCTCTCCAGGCAGCGTCCAGGCGACCCGTTCCAGATAGGTCGCGAGGAAGCGTCGCAGGCGGGGGTCGGGCGCGTCGCGGAAGACGGTCTTGGCCGGGCCGTCGACGAGAACCTTGCCGTGGTCGAGGAAGAGCGTGCGCGTGGCCACCGAGGCGATGAAGCCCATCTCGTGGCTCACCACGAGCATGGTCATGCCGTCGCGGGCCAGCGCGCGGATCACTTCGAGCACTTCCGTCGTCAGTTCCGGGTCGAGGCTGGCGGTGGGCTCGTCGAAGAGGATCAGCCGGGGCTGCATCGCCAGCGTACGGGCGATGGCCACGCGCTGCTGCTGGCCGCCGGAAAGCGCGCCGGGGCGGCGGTCGGCATATTTGCCGAGGCCGACACGCTCGAGCATGGCCTGGGCCGCCTCGTTCGCCTCGGCCTTGGACTGCTTGCGCACGAGGCGCAGCGCGAGGGTGACGTTCTCGCGCGCGGTCAGATGCGGCCAGAGGTTGAACTGCTGGAAGACCATGCCGATGGCGCCGTCGCCCGGCTTGGGCGGCTTGCCCTCGACGAGGATGGTGCCGGCATTGATCGGGTCCAGCCCCGCGATGGCGCGCAGCAGCGAGGATTTGCCGGAGCCGGAGGGGCCGATGAGGCCCACGACCTCGCCCTTCTGCACATCGAGGCTGATGCCGCGCAGGATTTCGGTATCGCCGACGCGGCGCTCGATGCCGGCGACGGAAAGAACGGCGCTCATGCGACCTCCGGCCTGATGGTCCTGACGGGTGCGCCTAGGGCGCGGGCGATGCGCGCCTCCAGGCGGCGGGCGAGGAAAGCGGTGACTTCCACGATGATCCAGTAGCCAGCAGCAAGAACGGCGAGCGCCTGCGCATAGGCGAAGGTGGCGCTGCCGACGCCCATGACGGTGAAGGTGAGCTCGGGCACGGTGATGATGGAGAGCACCGCGGTTTCCTTGCTGAGGATGACAGCAAGATTGACGAGGGCCGGAATCACCGCCAGCGCCATCTCGGGCAATTGGATGCGGATGATGTTCTGCCAGGTGCCGATGCCGAGCAGCCGCGCCGCCTCGGTATGGCCCTTCGGAATGGCCGCGAAACCCGCGCGGAAAATCTCCGAGAAATAGGCCGCGCCATAGACGGAAAGCGCGAAGAGCCCCGCGACGGGTGCGGAGAGTTCCAGCCCGATGAAGGGCCCGCCGAAATAGAGCAGGAAGCACTGCACGAGAAAGGGCGTGCCGCGCACCACCTCGACGGGAATGGCCAACAGCCAGTTCACGGGCCGGGGGCCGAAATGCCGCGCGCAGGCGACGAGCAGGCCGAGCATGAGGCCGAGGATCACGCCGCCGATCCAGAGCGCGATCGTCACCGGCAAGCCGCGCAGCCCCGCTTCCAGGGCCTGGAGGAGAACGCTCATGCGCGCCTCCTGGCGAGGCCGCCCAGGACGGAGAGGACGATGTTCAGCACGAGGTAGAACATGCCGCAGAGCGCATAGGCGGGCAGCGGCTGGAAGGTATTGGCGGCGATGGCCTGGGCGCTGCGCGTCAGCTCCAGGATGCCGACCAGCGAGATGAGCGAGGAGGCCTTCACGATCATGATCGCCTCGCTCACCAGCGCGGGCCGCATGGCGGCGATGGCGATGGGCAGGCGGATGCGCAGGAAGGTCTGCCGCGCATTGAGCCCGAGCAGCCGCGCGGCCTCGACGGCGCCATGCGGCACGAGGGAGAGGCCGCCGCGCAGGATCTCAGCCGCATAGGCCGCGCAGCAGCAGCCGAGCGCGCCGATGGCAGCCCCGGCGGGCGGTACGTCGATCCCGATGAAGGGCACGGCGTAAAAGGCGATCAGCACCTGCACCAGCAGCGGCACGCCGCGGAAGAAGGAGACATAGACGGCCGCGAAAAGGCGTGGCCAGGGATTGGCCGCCATGGCCGCGGCCGCGACGACCGCCCCGAGCGCGAAGCCCAGGGCGATGCCGGCGAGCGAAAAGCCGATGGTATTGCCGAGGCCGCGAAACAGCGCCGGCAATGCCTCGTCCAGAAACGCCTGGTCCAAGAGCGTCAGACGACCGGTTCGGGCGCCTGGGCCGGCACGTCGAAGGAGACGCCGAACCACTTCTTCTGCATCTCGGCGAGTTGGCCGCTGGTGCGCATCTTGCCGATGGAAGCGTCGAGCGCGTCCATCAGCGGCGCCGTATCCGGATCATCCTTGCGGGTGATGAAGCCGAAATAGCTCTTGCTGCCGAAGGGCGGCTCGACGAGCGCGAAGACGTTCGGCCGCTGCTTCACCGTATAGGCAAGGTTAGGGAAGGAATTGGCCACCGCCGCGATGCGCCCGGCCGCGAGATCGGCATAGGCCTCGGAGAAGGAGACGTATTCCTTGATCGGCGGCGTCGTGCCCGGCAGCGTCGCGACATAGGCCTGGAACTGCGCGAGCTGCGCCGTCGCGCGGCCGCCGCCCAGCTGCTTGCCGGCGATATCGGCGGGCTTCTGGATGGAATTGTCGCCCGCCTTCTTCATCAGCGCGACGGTCGCCTCGGCGATGGGGGCGCTGAAGCGATAGCGCGCGACGCGGGCCTTGGTGATGGTCGCGGGGCCGGCGACCATGTCGTAGCGCTTGGCCTCGAGGCCGGGCAGCACCGATTCCCACGGCAGGTCGAGGAACTCGATCGCGACGCCCATATCCTTGCCGGCCTGCTCGAAGATATCCGTGGCCAGGCCCACGGCCTTGCCGCCCTCCGAGAAGTGGAAGGGCGCGAAATGCAGCTCGGTGGCGACCACCAGCTTGCCGGCGCTCTTGGCCTTGCTCAGCGCATCCGCGCGGGCCGAGCCGATGTGAAAGCCGGCGGTGCCGGCGGCCAGGGCGGCCGCCAGCGTGGTGCGGCGGGAAATGGGCATGCGCGACATGGAAGCCTCTCCGCGAAGCCGCGCGGCGCTCGTGCCGCGGGCGATGTCTGTTCTCACCGTGTGCGGGTCGTTGCCCGAATTCGGAAGCGGATGGTGCGCCATCCTGCCTTGTAACGGCAGGATGGCCGTCTTGCCCGCAGGATGACAAGTGGCTTGTTGACGGAGGTTGACATGACAGGTCATGTCAGTAACGTCTCGTCATCCCAGGAGCCCGGCGCCATGCCCATCGAGACCCTTCCAGTCATCGACATCACCGCCCTGCTGACGGGCGAGCCCGGCGCCGAGGAAGCGGTCGCGGCCCGCATCCGCGAGGCCTGCATGGGCCCCGGCTTCTTCTATATCAGCGGCCATGGGATCGACCCGGCCCTGATCGAGCATACCGCGAAGACGGCGCTCGGCTTCTTCCGCCTGCCGCAGGAGACCAAGGCGCAGGTGAAGGCCAATGCCCGCCATCGCGGCTGGCACGCGCTCGGCGGCGCGCTGATGCAGGGCGCGACTGTGCCGGACCAGAAGGAATTCTTCTCGATCGGCCTCGAACTCCCCGAGAACGACCCTGCGGTACTCGCGGGCGAGGCACTGCGCGGCCCGAACCAGTGGCCCGATTTCTACCCCGAGATGCAGCCCGCCATGAGCGCCTATTTCGAGGCCGTCGCCGGCGTGGGTGCCAAGCTCCTCTCCGCCGTGGCGCTGAGCCTCGGCCTGGAGCGCGATTTCTTCGTCAGCCGCTACAAGAAGCCGCTCCAGCGCACCCAGGCCATCTACTATCCGCCTCATCCCCGCGATGCGAATGCCGAAACCTTCGGCCTCGCCGCCCATACCGATTTCGGCTGCATCACCCTGCTCTGGCAGGACGAGAATGGCGGGTTGCAGGTGAAGGAGCGCCAGACCGGCGAATGGATCGAGGCGCCGCCCATCCCCGGCACGCTGGTGATCAATGTCGGCGATCTGCTCGGCCGCTGGAGCAATGACCGCTTCGCCTCCACGCCGCACCGCGTCATCAATCGGTCGGGCAAGGAACGGCTTTCGCTGGCGACCTTCTATGACCCCGATTTCAACGCGATGATCGACCCGCGCGAACTCGGCGTCAGCGATGCCGAGGCGCATTACGAGCCCATCACCGCCGGCCAGCACATTCTGAACCGCTTCGATGCCTCCTTCGGCTATCGCAAGAAGTTGGAAGCCGCCAAGGCCGGTTCGTGACGGCCGGGCCATGACGCCGGGGCCCCGCTACGAGGCGGTGAAGCAATATGTCCGGGAGCGCATCCTTTCGGGCGAATGGCCGCGCGACACCCGCATCCCGAGCGAGAATGCGCTCGGGCCCATGCTGGGCGTCTCGCGCCTCACGGTGAACCGCGCCTTCAAGGAGCTGGCGGAGGAAGGCCATCTCCGGAAAGTCCCGGGCGTGGGCACATTCGTCGCCGAGAACAAGCCGCGCTTCGGGCTGACCTCGATCGAGAGCATCGCCACCGAGATCGAGGCGCGCGGGCTGCGCTGGACGACGGAAGTGCTCTCCCTCGGCCCCCGCCCCTGCCCGCCGGAACCCGCCGCCGCGCTCGGCCTCGCGGAGGGCGTCATGGTCACCGCCTCGCTCATCCTGCACCGGGGCGACGGGCTGCCGATCCAGCTGGAGGAGCGCCATCTCCGGCCCGGCTATGCGCCCGATTACGGCGCGCAGGATTTCTCTCGGTCCACGAGCTTCGACTATCTCGCCCGCGTCGGGCTGGTGACGGAGATGGAGCAGGCCGTCACCGCCATCCTCCCTTCGCCCGAAGCCGCCCGGCTGCTGGAGATCGGCCCGCAGGAGCCCTGCCTTCTGCTCCGCCGGCGGACCTTCCGGCATGAGGAACCCACCACCTTCTCCCTCCTGACCCAGCCCGCGAGCCGCTTCGAACTCGCCGGCCGCTACAGGATGCAGGCGCTGCGCTAGCGCCGAAGGCGGGCCGGGATTGTCGGAGGGGGCCCGGCAGCCTATTCCCTGCACATGATCCCAGGCTTCGTCGCCCGCCGCCTCGGCCCGGCCCGCACCGCGCTCTTCGCCGAGTTCATCCGCTTCGGTGTCGTGGGCGTCGCGGGGCTGGTGGTCGATACGCTCGTTCTCTATGCCATGCTCGGCCTCGGCGCCGGGCTCTATGGCGGCCGGATCATCTCCTATATCGCGGCCGCCAGCACGACCTATGCCCTCAACCGCGCCTGGACCTTCCGGGCGCGGGCCGGCCAGGCGCCCATCGCCAGGCAATGGGCGCTGTTCCTGGCGGTGAACCTCGTGGGCTTCGCGATGAATTACGGCACCTATGTCGCCCTGGTGAGCTTCTGGCCCCTGGCCGCGGCGCATCCGGTCATTGCCGTCGCGGCCGGCGCCATCGCGGGCATGGGGGGCAATTTCATCCTCTCCCGCCGCCTGGTCTTTCGCGCTGCGTGAGCGGGGCCATATCGGGATCAAGGGAGGAAGGAAAACCGCATGACAGACGCCCCGGCGCCTAGGATCGCCGTTCTGGTCCCCTGTCACAACGAGGCGGTGGCGATTCCGGCGGTCATCGCCGATTTCCGCTCGGCCCTGCCCTCGGCCACCATCTATGTCTATGACAACAACTCGACCGACGGCACCGCCGAGGTCGCCGCCCGGGCCGGGGCCGTCGTCCGGCAGGAGCGGCTGCAGGGCAAGGGCAATGTCGTCGCCCGGATGTTCGCCGATATCGAGGCCGATCTCTATCTCCTGGTCGATGGCGACGACACCTACCCCGCCGCCGCCGCCCCGGAGATGATCGCGCTGCTGCTCCGCGAACGGCTCGACATGGTGACCGGCGCCCGCGTGAGCGTCGAGGAGGGCGCCTATCGGCCAGGCCACCGCCTCGGTAACCTGATGCTCACCGGCATGGTCTCGATCGTTTTCGGCAACCGGGTCAGCGACATGCTCTCGGGCTACCGCGTCTTCTCCCGCCGCTTCGTGAAATCCTTCCCGGCCCTCTCCTCCGGCTTCGAGACGGAAACGGAGCTGACCGTGCATGCGCTCGAACTCCGCCTGCCGGTCGGCGAGATGCCCGTGCCCTTCAAGGAGCGGCCGAGCGGTTCGGAGAGCAAGCTCCGCACCTTCCGCGACGGGTTCCGCATCCTCGGCACCATCATCTCCCTCATCAAGCGGGAGCGGCCTCTGCCCTTCTTCGGCGCCATCGCGGGCGTTCTGGCGCTGATCTCGCTGGCCCTTTTCCTGCCGGTGCTCTCGCAATATCTGGTAACAGGCCTCGTCCCCCGGATGCCGACCTTCCTGGCCAGCGTCGCGGCGGGGCTGATGGCGATGCTCTCCCTCAGCTGCGGCTTGGTGCTTGAAACCGTGACCCGGGGCCGGCGGGAGGCCAAACGGATCGCGTATCTTTCAATTTCCGCACCGGAATTCTAGCCTAAGAGTTAAACATGGCACTGAAACATGGCCGTAAGGTCATGCGTTCAGCGGCTGTCGCTAACCATTTGTTTGCCATCCCCCCAGCAAGATGCCGACCGTCCAGAATGGAGGGCCAACGAGTGGCCATGATGACCCTTTCGTCCAGAACGGCACGGTAAGATGGCATTGATCCCACGTCCCGGGCAGGACGATCCTGCCCGCAAGACCCCGCTTGCCAGGGCCCTGGCTCATTGCCGCAAGGAATTCCTGACCGTCGGCGTCTTCAGCGGCATGGTGAACCTGCTTCAGCTCACCATCTCGCTCTATATGATGCAGGTCTTCGACCGCGTTCTCGCGGCTCGCAGCACCGATACGCTCCTCTTCCTCACCCTCATCGCCATCAGCGCCATCCTGCTGCTGGCGCTGCTCGACGCCATCCGCGGGCAGGTGATGCAGCGGGTGTCGAGCTGGGTCGAGCATCGGGTCGCCCCCGAGGGCTTCGCACGCGCCATCGAATCACAGCTCCGCGGCCGCCCCTATCGCATGGAGGCGCTGCGTGATCTCGGCCAGTGCCGCGCCTGGCTGGGCTCCAATGCCTCCTTGGCACTCTATGACGTGCCCTGGATCCCGATCTATCTGGGCGTAATCTTCCTGCTGCACCCGCTGCTGGGCCTCATCGCGCTTGGCGGCGCGGCCATCCTCTTCGGCCTGACGCTTGCCTCGGAACTGACGACGGCCTCGCTGCTGCGCCAGGCCAATACGGCCGCGATCGCCAGCCAGCGCCGGGCGGAAGCCATGGTGCGCAATGCCGAGGTGATCGACAGCATGGGCATGGGCCCGGCCGTGATGCGCCGCTGGCGCGAGGCCGTGGCCGAGGGCCATGGGCCGCAGCAATCGGCGGCCAATCGCGCCACGATCATGCAGGCGATCAGCAAATTCGTCCGCCTCGCCGTGCAGATCGCCATCCTGGGCCTCGGCGCCTATCTGACGCTGCGCCAGGAGCTGACCTCCGGCGCGGCCATTGCCGGCTCCATCATCATGGGCCGCGCCCTGGCGCCGGTGGAGCAACTGATCGGCGGCTGGAAGCAGCTCGTCCAGGCCCGTCAGGCCTATCGCCGCCTGACCTCCTTCCTCGAACTGCCGCGCATCCGCCCGAGCGGCATGCCCCTGCCGGAGCCCAAGGGCCGGCTTTCGGTGGAGCGCGTGGTCTATGGCCTGCCCGGCCAGGGCGCGCCGATCATCAAGGGCGTCACCTTCGCGCTCGAGGCCGGCGAGAGCCTGGCCATCATCGGCCCATCGGCCGCGGGCAAGACGACGCTGATCCGGCTGCTGATCGGCACGAGCCAGCCCAATTCCGGCACCGTCCGCCTCGACGGCGCCGATGTCTTCACTTGGCTGCGCGAGGATTTCGGCCGCCATCTGGGCTATCTGCCGCAGGATGTGGAGCTTTTCGACGGCACCGTGGCGCGCAACATCGCCCGCATGCAGGATGCCGCGCCGGAGGATATCCACGCCGCCGCCATGCTGGCCGGCTGCCATGAGATGATCCTGCGCCTGCCCCTCGGCTATGACACCGAGATCGGCGATGCAGGCCAGCATCTCTCGGGCGGCCAGCGCCAGATGATCGGCCTCGCCCGGGCCATGTTCGGCAATCCGAAATTCATCGTTCTCGATGAACCCAACAGCAATCTGGATGGCGACAGCGAGGCCGCGCTGATCCGCGCGATGGCCACGTTGAAGGAGCGGAAGGTGACCGTCGTGGTCGTCTCGCACCGCCCCAATCTCGTCCAGGGCGTCGACAAGGTCATGCTGCTCAAGGACGGCGCGGCCGAGCTCTTCGGCCCGCGCGCCGAGGTGCTCAAGCGCCTCATGGGCCCCCGCCCGACCGAGGTGCCCGCCATCCAGAACCAGAAAATCGCGGGGAGCGCGCCATGAGCGACGTGACCGTCCCGTCCGGCGGCAAGCCGGTCATCGAATTGCCGGACCGGGCCAATCGCCCCCTCATCCAGCTCGATGCCCCGAGGCCCCATACGCGCGGGCCGATGCTTCTCGGCATCGCCGCCATGGCCATCTTCATCGGCGGCTTCGGCGCCTGGTCGGCCTATGCGCCGCTGGCCGAGGCGGCCATTGCGCAGGGGGTGATCAAGGTCGAGGGCAATCGCCGCACCATCCAGCATCTGGAAGGCGGCATCGTCCGCGAAATCCTGGTGCGGGATGGCGATCAGGTGCAGGCGGGCCAAGTGCTGATGCGGCTGGACGATATCCAGGCGAGTTCGGCGCTCGAGGCCACGCGCGGCCAGCGTTGGGCCTATCTCGCGCAGGATGCCCGGCTTGCCGCCGAAATGGCCCGTGCCGACCGCATCGCCTTCCCCGCCGAGATGCTCTCCAGCAGCGACCCTCGCGCGCGGGAAGCCATGAGCGGCCAGCAGGCGCTGTTCGAATTGCGCAAGGCGAGCCTGCAGAGCCAGATCCAGGTGCTGCAGACCCGCATCAGCCAGCAGGATGCCAGCCAGGCCTCCTCCGAGGCGCAGCGCCTCAGCCAGGAGCGCCAGCTCACGCTCACCCGCCGCGAGGAGCAGGACGTGCGTACGCTCGTGGCCCAGGGCCTCGAACGGATGCCGCGCCTCCTTGCCCTCCAGCGCAACATCGCCTCCGCCGAAGGCAATATCGCCGATCTGAACTTCCAGATCGAACGCGCCAAGGCCCAGAGCGCCGAGGCCCGCAGCCAGATGAAGCAGATCGAGGATCAGCGGCTGGCGGAGGTCTCCTCCGAGATGCGCGACGTGCGCATCAAGCTCAACGATGCCGAGGAGAAGCTGCGCGCGGCGAATGACGTGTCGAAGCGCCGCGAGATCGTGGCGCCGGAATCCGGCACCATCCTCAACAGCCGCTTCTTCACCATCGGCGCCGTGGTTCGCGCGGGCGACCCGGTGATGGAGATGACGCCCAGCTCCGACAAGCTCGTGGCCGATGTGCAGCTCGCGCCGAACGATATCGACGTGGTCCATCCCGGGCTGCTCGCCGAGGTGCGCCTGCCCGCCTTCAAGCAGCGGCTCGTACCTTATCTGCACGGCCATGTCGAAGTGGTCGCGGCGGACGTCACGCAGGATGACCGGACGCGCCAGAGCTACTATTCGGTGAAGATCCAGATCGACCCCGAGCAGCTCAAGGCGCTGTCAGGCGTGGAACTGAAGCCGGGCATGCCGGTCGAGGCGCATATCAAGGTCGGAGAGCGCAGCTTCTTCCGATACATGGTGCAGCCGCTGATCGACAGCTTCCACCGCGCCTTCACCGAGCAGTAACGGGAGGGAACCGCGCGATGGCCGAGAAGGCCACGATTTTCGCCGACGGCATCCTGGAGGCGCATGTGGCTTCCGGCGTCGCGCGGATTTCCCTCGCCCAGACCGGCAGCGACGGCAAGCCGGTGCCGAGCGGTCAGCTCATCGTGCCCCTCGCCCAGCTTCCGGCTATGGCCAAGGGGCTGGGGAACTTGCTTCAGCAGATAGAGGGCAAGGCGAAACAGGTTCAGCAGCAGCAGCAGGCGGCGGGCCATACCCAGCCCGGCGCCTTCCGTTTCTCAGGATAAGAAGAGCATCAACTCGCCGAGCACCGGCTCGCCCCGCTCCTGCCGCAACGTCACCGCGCGGCGGCTCAGCAGGCGAAGCCCGGCCGTCTCCGCGAGAGCAAGCACATGCGCCGGGCGATGGCGGAAGCGCATCCCCTCGCCCAGGCGATAGGCCTCTTCGCCTTCCATCGTCTCGATGCTGAAGGCCGCGATGCCGCCCGGCGTCAGCGCCTTGCGTATACCGGCAAGCGCGGGCGCCAGATCGCCCAGGTAATTCAGCACATCCGCCGCCGCGACCAGCCCGAAGCGCCCTTCATGCGCCGGAAGGAAGGCCAGCAGGTCCGCCTCATGCAGCGCCGCATAGCAGCCACGCCGTGCCGCCTCGGCCAGCATGCGGGACGATAGATCCACCCCCTCCATCCGCGCCGCGAAAGGCGCGAGGGCAAGGCCAGAAAGCCCCGTGCCGCAGCCGAGATCCAGCACCTGGAGAGACTTCTCGGGCGCGACGCCCGCCGCCTCGATCATCTCGGCCAGGAGCGCGGGCGTGCGATAGCCGAGCTTGCCGGTCAGATCCTGGTCGAACCGCGGCGCGTATTGATCGAAGAGCGCCCGCACGTAATCGGCCGGCGCGCGATCGGGCGCCGTATCCTCGCCCTGGGCCGCCAGCAGGAAGCGCGCCTGATCGGCCAGCGCCCCAGCCCCGCGCGCCTCGGCGGCGGCCAGTGCCGCCCGCCCGGCCGTGATCGCCGCCTCCCGATCGCCGCTCTCCCGCGCCGCATGGGCCAGCGCCAGCAGAGGCTCGGGCTGGCCCGGCGAGAGTTCCACGGCACGCCGCAGCGGCGCGATGGCCTCCGCTGCCTTGCCCTGGCTGGAGAGCAATTGCCCCAGGTTCCGCAGGCTCACCGCATCATCCGGCCGCAGCGCCAGAACCTGCCGCAGCACGGCGGCCGCCTCGGCCAGCGAACCCGCCTCGGCCAGGGCCGCGCCGCGATTGGCCAGGAAGACGGGGCTCTGGGGGTTGAGCGCCACGGCGCGGGCCGAAAGGCGCAGCGCGTTCGCCAGGTCGCCCTGCTGCCGCGCGGCCACGCCCAGAAGGTTCAGCGCATTGCCATCCTTCGGCCTCTGGGCGAGCACGCGGCGATAGCAATCCGCCGCGCCCGACAGGTCCCCGCGCTGATGGCGCGCGGCCCCCTCGCGCAGCAGCGCGTCGAGCATCGCATCCCGGCCGGAGGCGCTCAGAACAGGCCCTCGATACGGCCCTCGGCATCGAGGCCGATGGTCTCGGCCGCCGGGTGCCGCGGCAGACCGGGCATGGTCATGATCTCACCGCAGATCGCCACCACGAAGCCCGCGCCAGCCGAAAGCCGCACGTCACGCACCGGCAGAACATGCCCTTCCGGCGCGCCCATGGCCTTGGGGTCGGCGCTGAAGGAATACTGGGTCTTGGCGATGCACACGGGAACGTCGCCGAAGCCCTGCTCCTCGAACTTCTTGAGCTTCGCCAGCACCGGCGGCGGGAAGGCGACGGAGGCGGCGCGGTAGATCTCGCGCGCCACCGTCTCGATCTTGCCCGCAAGCGAGATATGGTCGGCATAGAGCGGCTCGAACTTCGCCGTCCTGCCCGCGATCAGGCCCTGGACATGCCGCGCCAGCTCCTGCGCGCCCGCCGCGCCATCGCCCCAATGGGTGCAGAGGATGGCCGTGGTGCCCAGCGCCTCCATGGCCTCCTTCACCGTCGCGATCTCCGCATCGGTATCCGAGGTGAAGCGGTTCAGCGCGACCACGACGGGCAGGCCGAATTTCTGGCAGTTCTCGACATGGCGGCGGAGATTGCTGATGCCGCGCTTCACCGCCGCGATATCCTCGGTGCCCAGCGCCGCCTTGGCGACGCCCCCATGCAGCTTCAGCGCGCGCACCGTGGCCACCACCACGCAGGCATCCGGCTTCAGCCCGGCCTTGCGGCACTTGATGTCGAGGAATTTCTCCGCCCCCAGATCGGCGCCGAAGCCGGCCTCCGTGACCACCACATCGGCCAGCCGGAGCGCCAGCCGCGTGGCAATCACGCTGTTGCAGCCATGGGCGATATTGGCGAAGGGCCCGCCATGGACGAGCGCCGGCGAGCCTTCCAGCGTCTGCACCAGGTTCGGCGCCAGCGCGTCGCGCAGCAGGGCCGCCATCGCGCCATCGGCCTTGAGGTCACGGGCGGTGATGTTCTTCCCCTCGCGGGTCTGGCCCACGATGATCCGGCCCAGCCGGGCCTGAAGGTCGGCGAGGTCCTTCGCGAGGCAGAAAACGGCCATGACCTCGGAGGCCACGGTGATGTCGAACCCATCCTCGCGCGGGAAGCCGTTGGCCACGCCGCCGAGCGAGCCGGTGATGCTGCGGAGCGCGCGGTCGTTCATATCCAGCGCGCGGCGCCAGGAGATGCGGCGCGCATCGAGGCCCAGTTCGTTGCCCCAGTAGAGGTGGTTGTCCACCATCGCCGCCAGCAGGTTATTGGCGCTGGTGATGGCGTGGAAATCGCCGGTGAAATGGAGGTTGATATCCTCCATCGGCGCCACCTGGGCCTTGCCGCCGCCCGTCGCCCCGCCCTTCACGCCGAAGCAGGGGCCGAGCGAGGGCTCGCGCAGCGCGATCATGGTGCGCGTGCCGATGCTGTTCAGCGCATCGCCCAGGCCGATGGTCGTGGTCGTCTTGCCCTCGCCGGCGGCGGTCGGGTTGATGCCCGTCACCAGCACCAGCGCGCCTTCGGGGCGGCTTTCCGTCTCGCCCAAGAAATCCAGGCTGATCTTGGCCTTATAGCGGCCATAGGGCTCGAGCGCGCTGTCCGGGATGCCGGCGCGGCTCGCGATCTCGGCAATGGGGGCGAGCGTGGCGGCCCGGGCGATTTCCAGATCGGTGCTCATGCGCGTCGCTCCCAGTTCGAGTCACGGCCAGTCGATTTACGGGTCGATAGCGGTCGGGCCGCGGCGAGGCAAGGCGGCCCATGCGGGGCCATCCGCCACGTGGCGGTTTTGGCTCGCCATCGGAACGGGTGCGAGGCAGAGTAACGGCAAGACTAGAACAAGAACCGGGAGCACTCCATGAAACGTCGCACCATCCTGGCCGCCTCGGGCCTGGCCACCGCCTCGCTCGCCCTGCCCGCGCTCGCACTGGCCCAGGGCACCACCACCTGGCCCAACCGCCCCATCACCGTCCTCGTGCCCTTCGTCGCCGGCGGGCCTTCCGACATCGTCGCACGCATCATGGCCCAGCGCTTCAGCGAGGCCCTGCCCCAGCCCGTGGTGGCCGAGAACCGCCCGGGGGCCAATGGCGAGGTCGCCTCGCGCCTCCTGGCCCGCGCGGCACCGGACGGCCATACGCTGATGGTCGGCTCCATCGGCGTCTTCGCCATCAATGCGGCGCTACGGCCCAATCTCGGCTATAACCCGCTCACCGATTTCGATCCGGTGACCCTCGCCGTCAGCACGCCCAATGTGCTGGTGGTCAATGCCGAGAAAATGCCGGTGAAGACCACGGCGGAGCTGGTGGCCTGGCTCAAGGCCAATCCCGGCAAGGCCTCCTATTCCACGAGCGGCGTGGGCTCATCGGATCATCTGACCGCCGAGCTCTTCAAGCAGATGACCGGCACCGATGCCGTGCATGTGCCCTATGCCGGCGGCTCGGCGGCGGCGACCGACCTCATCGCAGGCAATGTGCAATTCTCCTTCCAGAATCTCGGCACGGTTGCGGCCCATATCGCGGGCGGCAGACTGCGGGCGCTCATGGTCACTGACCGCCAGCGCGCCGAAATCCTGCCCGATGTGCCGACCTCGGCCGAAGCAGGACTCTCGGATTTCGTCGTCACCTCCTGGCAGGCGATGATGGCGCCCGCTGGGATGCCGCCGGATATCCGCAAGAAGCTGAACGACACGGCCGTCGCCTCGCTTCGCCATGCCGATAGCCAGGCGCGGCTGAAGCAGATCGGCTTCACCGTCATCGCCAGCAATGCCGAGGATTTCCGCAATTTCCAGCGCCAGGAGATCGCGCGCTGGAAGCAGGTAGTGCAGGCCGGAAATATCCGCGCCGAATGAGGCACGGCTTGCGCTAGTTCAACGCGGCGCCCCGCGCCGCGCCCTATGCCTTGCCCATCCCGGCGGCCGCACCGCCGCCGGCTTGGACAAGGCAAGAGCGATGCTCAACAAGAAGACTCTCATGCTGGCGGCCGCCTCGCTGGCGATGGCCACCGCAGGCGCCCAGGCGGAGGATTTCCGCATCAAGCAGGCGGGCGATCTCGTCATCGGCTTCGGCGCCATCGGCGTTCTTCCCGATAGCGGCGGCAGCACCTCGATCGGCGGCAAGCCGCATGCGGATGATGGCGCGAGCCCGCAGCTCGACCTCACCTATTTCTTCACGCCCAATATCGCGGTGAACGTCATCGCCGCGACCACGCGCCATTCGCTCCAGGCGCGCAATACCGCGCTGGGCGATGTGGAACTCGGCCATGTCTGGGCGCTGCCGCCGATCCTGACGCTGCAGTATCACCCGCTGCCGGAATCGCGCTTCAGCCCGTATCTCGGCGCCGGCATCAACTACACCACCTTCTACGGCGCGGGCGGCGGCACCACGGCGCCGGTCGACAAGGTTGCGGTGAAGAATGCCTGGGGCTGGGCGCTGAACGCGGGCGTGGACTATGCGCTGGAAGGCAATTGGGCGCTGAATTTCGACGTGAAGAAGCTCTTCCTCAGCACCGATGTCAGCCTCAATAGCGGCGCCGTGACCGGCAAGGTCGATCTCGACCCCTGGATCGTCGGCGCCTCGGTCCGTTACCGCTTCTGAGCTTTTCGCGAGAGGGGGTCAGGCGGCCGCGCGCCGCCCGATCCCCATCGCCTCCAGCGTCTCGCCGATCTTGCCCAGCGCGAAGCGGATGTCCTGCTCCTCAAGGGCACCGATGGCAGCGATGCGCAGCGAGGGCCCGTCGAGCGTCGTGGTGTAGTTGCTGATCAGCACGCCACGGCTCTTGAGCGCCTTGATGAAGCCGAAGAACTCGAAATTCGGATCGGCCGGCAGCCGCACATTCACGATGATCGGCCCCTGGTGCTCGTCGGCGAGATAGGGCGTGAAGCCCAGCGCCACCAGCCCATCCCGCAGTACCGCCGCATTGCGCGCATAACGCGCGAGCCGCGCGGGTTGGCCGCCTTCCGCGTCATAGAGATCGAGCGCCACGCCGAAGGCCCGCAGCACCTGAGCGGGCGGGGTGAAACGGTATGAGCCCCAGCCGTTCTTCAGCGCGTGGAAATAGATGTCGCTCAGATCGAGCGCCCAGCTTCCCGCCTGGCCCTGGCAGGCTTCGAGCCGATCGATGGGCGAGATGGCGAAGCCGAGGCCGGGCAGCCCTTCGAGGCACTTATTCGAGGTGAAGACCACCGCATCGCATTCCGGATGCTCGTCCATGCGGAAGGGCCAGGCGCCGAAAGCCGAGACGGCATCGCAGATCATGCGGCGGCCGGCGGCATGGATCACCGGGCCGAGGATATTCGGATCATTGATCAGCCCGCTGCCCGTCTCGCTCACCACGAGCGCGACATGGCTGATCTCGGGATCGGCCTCTAGCGCCGCCTTGATCGCCTCGGGCGATACCGGCGCCTTGTCGCCCAGCATCATCGGCACGGCGATGCGCCCGGCTTCGGTCGCGAGCTTCACGATACGCTCGCCATATTGCCCGTTCACCGGCACCAGCACCTTGCCGCCAAGGGGGATGAAGGTGCGCAGCGAGGCCTCGACGATGAAATGCCCACAGCCTTGCAGCGGCAGGGTCGCATGCTTGCCCGCGACGCCGCCCGCGATCTCGCGCACCCGCTCGCGGATCGCGGCATATTCGGCGCGGAATTCGTCATCCCAAGGCGCGATGTCGTCGGCCATGGCGGCGCGCACCTCGGGTCGGGTCTGCACGGGGCCGGGGATGAGCATGAGCATGGTCTAAATGGTCCTGGTAGCGAGCGACGGCGGCAGCCTGCCGCCACCCGCACGGCAAGGGAAGGGCGAATCCCAGCAGGCTTCACGGCAAAGTCACGCCCAAGTCACGAAACAACACAAGCGCGTGATGCTTCCTTGCCCTTCTTCTCTGTGAAAGCATAGGCGGCATCAAGGATTGCGGCCGCAATGCGGCGCGGCGCGTTTCGGCCTCACCGGTAAAAGGGTTGCCCTTAACGCAACCGACCGGCATCTCCAACGTCATGACGGCGATGCATACCAATCCGACGCTGCCCCTCCCGCCCCTGCCCGGGCCCGATGCGGCCCTGTTTCTCGATATCGACGGCACCCTGCTCGATCTGGCGCGCAGGCCCGAGCTGGTCGTCGTGCCGGCCGAATTGCCCGGCCTGCTGCGCCAGATCAGCGCCAGCCTCGACGGCGCCCTCGCCCTGGTCACGGGCCGCGATCTTCCCTCGGTCGATGGCATCGGCCAGGGCAGCCGCCCCTTCGACGGCCTCTCCGTCGCCGCCGAGCACGGCGCGCTGATCCGCCAGGTAGGCGATGCGGCGCCGGTCGGCAGCCTGCCCGAGCCCCTGCCCGCCTGGCGCCAGGCCGCCGATGACTTCGGCGCCCGGCATGAGAAGGCCGTGGTGGAGCAGAAGCGCTTCGGCATCGTGCTGCATGTCCGTGAGGCGCCGGAAGCTGCCGATGAGGCCCGCGCGCTGATCGAGAGCTTCATTCCCGAGGGCCAGGGCCATTTCCGCGCCGTCCCGGCTCATGCGGCCGTCGAGCTGCGCCCGGTCATGGCCGACAAGGGCCGCGTGCTGCTGCGGCTGATGGAAGGCGCGCCTTTCGCGGGCCGCCAGCCGGTCTTTATCGGCGATGACGTCACCGATGAAGACGGCATGGCCGCCGCCCGTTCGCTCGGCGGCTTCGGCTATCACGTGGGGCGCGATTTCGGCGGCGAGACGGCCAATGTCCGCGCCTGGCTTGCCGAGATGGCCAAGCGCCTGACCCAGCGGGTGGCCTGACATGGCATCGAGCACGGCCTCGACCCCCGCCAAGGCCACGCGGGCGAAGCGCAAGCCCGCCACCAGCGCCGACCCCGCCATTTTCGAGCCCAATGGCAGCCGCCTCGTCGCCGTCTCCAACCGTGTGGCCCTGCCGCGCAAGGGCGAGACGCAGGCAGGCGGCCTCGCCGTCGCGCTGCGTGAGGCGCTGAAGCCCCGGCGCGGCATGTGGTTCGGCTGGTCCGGCCATACCGCGGCCGAGACGGGCAATCTCAAGCGCGTCCAGCGCGACGGCGTGGTCTATGCGACCATCGACATCGAGGAGAAGGCCTATAAGGGCTTCTACGCGGGCTTCTCCAACGCCACGCTCTGGCCGCTCTTCCACTTCCGCCTCGGCCTCATGCGCTATGACCGCAAGGAGTCCGAGCGTTACCGCGAGGTGAACGAGGCCTATGCGGAGCACCTCATGCCGCTGCTGCGGAAAGAGGATCAGGTCTGGGTTCACGACTACCAGCTCATCCCGCTCGGCGCGGCGCTGCGGGCCCGGGGCGCGAAGCACCCCGTCGGCTTCTTCCTGCATATCCCCTTCCCGCCCTGGGCCGTCTTCTCGGCCATGCCGGAGGCGGAGAAGATCTTAGAGGACATGCTGGCTTATGACCGCATTGGCCTCCAGACCAGCCATGACCGTGACGGGCTGCTCGACTGCTTCCGCCACGGCCTGGGCCTGAAGCCTGACCGGCGCGGCGTGATACATCACGAAGGCCGTGCCATCACCATCGGCGTGCATCCCGTGCCGATCGACAGCGAGGAATTCGCCCGCACCGCCCAGAAAGCCTTCAACGGCGTCGATACCCAGCGCCTGCGCGAAAGCGTGGGCGACCGCGCGCTCATCATGGGCGCGGAGCGGCTCGACTATACCAAGGGCCTGCCCGAGCGCCTGCGCGGCTTCGCCTCGCTGCTCGCGAATTACCCGCAGCATCGCGGAAAGGTCACCTTCCTGCAGATCGGCGCCCGCAGCCGCGGCGAGGTCGCGACCTATGCCGAGTTGAAGCGGGAGCTCGACTCCCTGGCCGGCCGCATCAACGGCGACTACGGCCAGTTCGATTGGACGCCGGTGCGCTATGTGATGCGCGCCATCCCGCGCGATACGCTGGCGGGCTTCTACCGCGCCTCCCGCGTGGGCTTCGTCACGCCCCTGCGCGACGGCATGAACCTCGTGGCCAAGGAATATATCGCGGCACAGGACCCGGAAGACCCCGGCGTACTCGTGCTGTCGAAATTCGCCGGCGCAGCCGAGGTGCTGGATGCGGCCCTCCTGGTCAACCCGCTCGATGCCGAGGCCATGGCCGCCGCCCTCGACCAGGCGATCAACATGAGCCTTGACGAGCGCAAGGCGCGCTGGCGGCAGCTCATGAACCGGTTGGAGCAGGAAAGCCCGGGCGGTTGGGCCGAGGGCTTCCTCAGCGCCTTGCCGAGCGAGGTCGGCCCATAAACGGCGCTTATATGGGCGATGGCAGATGGCGAGGTTAGTCAGTCTCCAAGACGCTTGGAGACTTCACCATGAGCCAGCCCAATGGCGGCATCCGCCTGACCCTCGCCGAGGTCGAGACCCTCACCCGCGCGGCCCTGCTGGCCTCGGGGGTGAGCCCTGAGAATGCGGAACCCGTGGTGGCTTCCGTGGTCGCCGCCGAGGCGGAGGGTATCCACAGCCACGGCCTCGCCCGCCTGCCGACCTATTGCGAACATGCCCGCGTGGGCAAGGTGGATGGCAAGGCGAAGCCGAGCGTCTCGCGCCCGCGCCCCGGCTTGGTGTTGGTCGATGCCGCCGATGGTTTCGCCCATCCCGCCATCGACCTCGGCCTGCCCGTGCTGATCGAGGCGGCGAAGACGCAAGGCGTGGCCGTGCTGGCCGTGAACAACTCCTATATCGGCGGCGTGATGGGCTATCACGTGGAGCGCATCGCCGAGGCGGGGCTGCTCGCCTTTGGCTTCGCCAACGCCCCCGCCTCCATGGCCCCGGCCGGCGGCAAGAAGCCCGTCTTCGGCACGAATCCCATCAGCTTCGCGGCCCCGCGCGCCGATGCACCGCCGATGGTGCTGGACCAATCCTCCTCCGTCGTCGCGAAGAGCGAGCTGCTCGTCCATAAGCAGAAGGGCGAGCCCATTCCGCTCGGCTGGGCGCTCGATGCCGATGGCCAGCCGACCACAGACCCGGCCGTGGGCCTGGCCGGCACCATGGTTCCCGCCGGTGGCTACAAGGGCGCGGGCCAGGCGCTGATCGTGGAGATGATGGCCGCCTGGCTGACGGGCGCGACGCTCTCCATCGAAGCCTCCTCCTTCGGCGACAATACCGGCGGCCCGCCGCGCACCGGCCAGAGCTTCATCGCCATCGACCCCGGCCCGCTGGCCGGCCCCGATGCCGCCGCCCGCCTTGCCCGGCTCTTCGGCGCCATCGAGGGCCAGGAGGGCGCGCGCCTGCCCGGCAGCCGCCGCCTCGCCAACCGCGCCCGCATCGCGAAGGAAGGCATCACCATCAGCGCCGCGCTGCATGCGAAGCTCGAGGGCTACGCGAAGGACTGAAGGGGCTTGCCCCGCCTCGCCACCTGTGGATTGCTCCATGGGCAAAAGGGGAGGATCGGGGCATGAGTCTTGAACATTGGCTGGCTTTCGTCGCGGCATCGGCGGTGCTGCTGGCCATTCCCGGCCCGACCATCCTGCTGGTGATCTCCTACGCGCTCAGCCACGGCAAGCGCGTGGCGGGCGCCACGGTCGCGGGCGTGGCGCTCGGCGATTTCACCGCCATGACCGCCTCCATGCTGGGCCTGGGCGCCCTGCTGGCCACCTCGGCAGCGCTTTTCACGGCACTTAAATGGATCGGCGCCGGCTATCTGATCTATCTCGGCATCAAGCTCTGGCGTGCGCCGGTCTCGGCCGAGGTCGCAGCGGCCGAAACTTCGCGTGACCGGCCCTGGCGCATCTTCGCCCATGCCTATGTCGTCACGGCCCTGAACCCGAAGAGCATCGTCTTCTTCGTGGCCTTCCTGCCGCAATTCCTCGACACCGCGCAGCCGCTGGCGCCGCAGATGGCCATTTTCGAGGTGACCTTCCTGACCCTCGCCACCGCCAATGCCGCCCTCTACGGGCTGATGGCCGCGATGGCCCGGCGCTCGATCCGCAAGCCCCTGGTGCGCCGCTGGATCAACCGGACGGGCGGCTCGCTGATGATCGGCGCGGGGCTGCTCTCGCTCGGCTGGCGCCGCTCGGCCTGAGCTAGACGCGGCCGGTCATCCCCGCCCAGCTCACCGCGAGCCGCGCGCCAAGCCCGCGCGGCGGTGGCACCTGCGCCACGTCATAGCCTGGCGAGAGAAGCCACCCGAGGTCACGCCGCGCCAGCACCAGCGGCAGCGCGGCCGCCATGGCCGGGCGTGGAATCGCCGAGCGCGCCTCGTCCGCCATGGTGAGCGCCCGCCGGGCCAGCGCCTGGACCACGCCCTTCACCGCCGGCCCGCGCGGATCATGCGCCACCTCATGCGGCGTGGTCCCAGCCGACACCAGCAAGTCCTCCGGCAGCAGGCAGCGCCCCTGCCGCGCGGCCACACCCGCGCCGCGCAGAGTCGCCGCCACGCCGCAGACCGTCCCGATCGACTGAAGCCGCGCTAGCGCCTCCGGCGGCGCACCCAGCGCCCGTCCGGCCGCCACGGCCCAGCCGCCCGCCGTTCCACGCGCCCAGGCGAAGAAGGCCTCCTCGCTGGGGATGGCCTCCTCGGTCTCGATCTCGCGCGCGTCGATCATCGGGTGCAGATCCGCCGCATCCAGCACGCCCGCGGTGATCGCGGCATGCAGCGGCGCCGCCACCTCATGCTGCCGCGGCGCCGCTCCGACTTCCGCTTCGGCCAGCATGTCCCGCCACCATTGCAGGCGGATCAGCGCCGTCATCATCTGGCTCGTCGCCGGCACCGCGCGGGCCAGTTCGTGATCGAAGCCGATCAGCGCCCAGATCGCCTCGCGTTTTTCCGGCGCCGCGAAGAGGCTGGCGAGGAACCGGTCCGGGTCGGCACGGCGGGCCAGGGCGGCGAGAGGCGGGAGGGATTGGGTCTCGGGCATGGGCGCTTATTCACGCCAGCGGGATATCTGGGCAAGAGCGGTATCGTTTTGCGCATGCCTTGCTTGACGGTCATCACATCCCCGCCTACCTCGGACGGGTGGCGTAAGCCCATCTGGGCGGCGCGCGAAACACGGAGAAAGTCCCATGGCCTTCAGCCTGCCCCCCCTGCCCTATGACGTAAACGCCCTTGCCGCCTCCGGCATGTGCCAGGAGACGCTGGAGCTGCATCACGGCAAGCACCACAATGCTTACGTGACGGCCCTGAACGGCCTCATCGAGTCCAAGGGCCTGGCCGGCAAGTCGCTCGAGACCATCGTTGCCGAGGCCGGTAAAGCCGGCGCCGATGGCGCCCCGGTGCTGAACCAGGCCGGTCAGCATTGGAACCACATCCTGTTCTGGCAGGTCATGAAGCCGAATGGCGGCGGCGAGAGCCTGCCCGCCAAGATCGGCGCCAAGATCAACGAGGATTTCGGCGGCCTCGCCCAGTTCAAGGAGGCCTTCAAGCAGGCCGGCGTGACGCAGTTCGGCTCGGGCTGGGCCTGGCTGATCGTCGATGCGTCGGGCAAGCTCAAGGTCACTAAGACGCCGAACGGCGCCAACCCGATCTCGACCGGCGAAGGCACCCCGATCCTCGGCGCCGACGTGTGGGAGCATGCCTACTATCTCGACTTCCGCAACGTCCGCCCGAACTACCTCGACAACTTCCTGAACAAGCTCGTGAACTGGGAAGTCGTCGAGAGCCTGATGCTCTCGGGCGGCCTGAAGTCGGGCCAGTCTGCCTGATCTGGCGGCAGATGCCGTTTGGCGAGGGGGTCGGCCGCGAGGCCGGCCCCTTTTGCTTTTCGGGGCCTCGTCCATGATGGCCCCATGACCGAGATCGCCGACCTGACCGCCACCGAGGCCCTCGCGCGCATCAGCGCGGGCAGCCTTTCCGCCGCCGCCTACCAGGAAGCCTGCCTCGACCGCATCGCGGCGCGGGAGCCGGCGGTGAAGGCCTTCGCCGGCTTCGATCCTGCCCTAGCCAAGCGCCGCGCGGGTGCCGTGAAGCCCGGCCCCCTCGCCGGCATGCCGGTGGGCGTGAAGGACGTGCTGGATACCGGCGATCAGCTCTCGCAATACAACTCGCCCCTCTGGGCCGGGCACCAGCCCCGCGCCGATGCATGGGCGGTGGCTGCCACCAAGGCGGCAGGCGGCTATGTGATGGGCAAGACGGTCACGACCGAATTCGCCACCCGCTTTCCCGGCCCCACCGCCAATCCGCACAACCCCGCCCATACGCCCGGCGGCTCCTCCCAGGGCTCGGCGGCGGGCGTGGCGGCGGGCTTCTTCCCGCTGGCCTTCGGCACGCAGACGGCGGGCTCCATCATCCGCCCGGCCGCCTTCTGCGGCGTGGTAGGCTACAAGCCGAGCTTCGGCCTCATCCACCGCGCGGGCATGAAGGTGATGAGCGAAAGCCTGGACACGATCGGCGTCATGGCCCGCTCCATCGCGGATTGCGCCCTTTTCGGCACGGCGCTGACGGGGCTGGACCTTGCACCGGGCAGCATCGCCACAGCACCCCGCATCGCGCTCGTCTGGGGCCCCGGCGAGGCGAAGCTCGAGCCCTCGACGCGCCGGTTGCTGGAGGAAACGGCCGCCGCCCTCTCCCGCGCCGGCGCCAGCCTAAGGGAGGTCTCGCTCCCAACCGAGGTCGCGGCCGTGCAGGAAGCGCATCCCGTCGTCATGAATGGCGAAAGCTGGCAGGCCCTGGGTTGGGAGCGCGCGACGGGCTTCGAGAAGCTCAGCGAACCGCTGCGCGAGGTCATGGCCATCGCCGAGGCCCGCCCGCGCGAGGCCTTGCCCGCCGCCCGGCTCGCCTTCGCGCGGGGCCAGGCGGCCTTCGCCAAGTGGATGCGCGATTACGACGCTATCCTCACGCCCTCCGCCACGGGCGAGGCGCCGGAGGGCCTGGCCTGGACGGGCGACCCCATCTGCAACGCGCTCTGGACGGCGCTTCACGGCCCCTGCCTCACCCTGCCCGCCGGCACGGGCCCCAAGGGCCTGCCGCTCGGCATCCAGCTCGTCGCCGCACCCGGGAAGGACGCGGCGCTGCTGGCGGTGGGCGAGTGGGTGCGCCGCGCCCTGGGATGAGCTTCAGACGGGGATGGTCGGCGTGCCGTAGCGGCTCTTGGGCGGCTTCAGGCCCAGATGGCCGCGCAGCGTGGTGCTCTCGTAATCCTTGCGGAAGAGGCCACGCCGCTGGAGTTCCGGCACCACCATCTGGCCGAAGCTCTCGGCATCGATCGGCAGGGCGGCGGCGCAAATATTGAAGCCGTCCGCCGCCTCGGCCTCCACCCAGGCCTCCATCTCATCCACGATCTGCTTCGGCGTGCCGATCATGATGCGCGAGCCGAAGCCCGCGGCGACGAAGGTGTAGAGATCGCGGATCGACATATTCTCCCGCCGCGCCATGGCCAGCAGGTTCTTGGCGATGCTGCGCACCATCGGGTCCGTCGGCTCGGGCACGGGGCCATCGAGCGGATAGGCCGAAAGATCGCCCATCTGGCCGTAGAGATAGGAAAGCCCAAGCTCCGGCTCGACCAAGGCGTTCAGCAGGTCGTATTTCTCCCGCGCCTCGGCCTCGGTCGCGCCGATGAAGGGCGTGATGCCGGGCATGATCTTCAGCTCCCAAGGCTCGCGCCCCGCCTGCGCCACGCGCTGCTTCAGATCGGCGTAGTAGGACCGGCCCGTGTCGAGATCATGCGGCACGGCATAGACCACATCGGCATTGGCCGCCGCGATCGCCATGCCCGCATCCGAGGCGCCGGCCTGCACCAGGATCGGCCGCCCCTGCGGGCTGCGGGCGACGGAGAGCGGGCCGCGCACCTTGAAATGCTTGCCGACATGGTTGAGCACATGGAGCTTCTCGGGGTCGAAGAAGCGGCCGGTCGCCTTGTCGCGCGGCAGGGCGTCAGCGTCCCAGCTATCCCAGAGCCCCTTCACCACCTCGACGAATTCCGCCGCCCGCTCGTAGCGCAGCCCGTGCTCCATATGACTCTCGCGGCCGAAATTATGCGCCTCGGCCTCGGACCAGGAGGTGACGATGTTCCAGCCCGCGCGCCCGCCGCTCAGCATGTCGAGCGAGCCGTATTTGCGGGCGATGTGGAAGGGCTCGTTATAGGTGGTCGAAGCCGTGGCCACGAGGCCGATATGGCTCGTCAGCGCCGCCAGCGCCGAGAGCAGCGTCAGCGGCTCCATCTCCGCCGTCTGCGACGACTGGGAGAGCGCGCCTTTGGGTTGGTCCTTGGCGCGGATGCCGATCCCGTCCGCCAGGAAGACCATGTCGAACTTGGCCGCCTCAGCCGCCCGCGCCACGCGGGCGAAGTGCTTCAGGCTGGACGCCCCCGCCGGATCGACCTCCGGATGGCGCCAGGCCGCGGCATGATAGCCGAGATAGCGCATCGAGAGCCCGAGGCTCATCTGCTTGCTCATCGAGAAATCCCTGATTTCCAGCTCTGCGGCGTGGCCATCCCCGTTATTGCGATAACGCCGTAGCCGCTCCGCGTGAAGGGCTTGCGGAACGGCCACGCTTGCCGCTACCTTCCGGGCATGACGATGTCGCACACCCCTTGCACGCGCTGGTGGTGGCCCCTGTAATCAGGCGGCCCGCGATATTCCTTTCACGGCCGCCTCGGGAACCCCGAGCGGCCTTTCAGTCTCTACCCCCTGAAAACCGACCGGACCCGAGGCAGCGAGCTTCGGAGCGTTCGATGACTTCGGTCAGCTACAAAACCAGCTACGAGACCAGGGGCGGCATCCGGATCAGCCGCGACAGCAGCGAAACGGCCTATGAACCCGGCCGCCTCGGCGTCCTGGCCCGCCGGCTGGACCGCAAGCGCGGCGTGCTGCTCTCCTCCTCCTTCGAATTCCCCGGCCGCTACACCCGGTGGGACCTCGGCTTCTCCGACCCGCCGCTGATGCTGACCTCGCGCGGGCGGGACGTGACGGTGAAGGCGCTGAACGAGCGCGGCATCCGCATCCTCGCCATGATCGCGCCGACGCTCCGCGCCCTGCCGGAAGCCGCTTCCGTCGAGATCGGCACCGAGAGCGCGACGCTGACCATCCGCGAGCCCGCCACGCGCTTCGCCGAGGAAGAGCGCTCGCGCCAGCCCTCGACCTTCTCCGTGCTCCGCGCGCTGATCGCCCTCTTCCGCAGCGATGAAGACCCGCATCTCGGCTTCTGGGGTGCCTTCGGCTACGATCTGGTCTTCCAGTTCGAGCCCATGACGCTCCGCCTGCCGCGCGGCGCCGACCAGCGGGACCTGGTGCTCTACCTCCCGGACGAGATCGTCGTCGTCGACCATCTGCGCCAGGTGGTCGAGACCCATCGCTATGACTTCGCGGGCGCCGGCCTCTCCACTGAGGGCCTGACGCGCGAGACGCCGGACGACGCCTTCCGCAAGGCCGCCCCTGGCGCCGCCCCGCTCGAGAGCGATTACGGCCCGGGCGAGTACGCCGCTATGGTCGAGCGTGCGCGGGCCAAATTCGCCGTCGGCGAGCTTTTCGAGGTCGTGCTCGGCCAGACCTTCGCGACCCTCTCGCCCGATGCGCCGAGCGAGCTTTTCGACCGGCTGCGTAAGGTGAACCCGGCCCCCTACGGCGCGATCATGAACCTCGGCGACGGCGAATTCCTCATCGCCGCCAGCCCGGAAATGTTCGTCCGCGTCGAAGGCAGCCGCATCGAGACCTGCCCCATCTCCGGCACCATCCGCCGCGGCAAGGATGCGCTGGAGGATGCGGAGAACATCCGCACGCTGCTCAATTCCCGCAAGGAGGAGAGCGAGCTGACCATGTGCACCGACGTCGACCGCAACGATAAGTCGCGCGTCTGCGTGCCCGGCACGGTCCGCGTCATCGGCCGCCGCCAGATCGAGATGTATTCCCGCCTGATCCACACGGTCGATCACGTCGAGGGCCAACTTCGCCCCGAATTCGACGCGCTGGACGGCTTCCTCTCCCATGCCTGGGCCGTGACGGTGACGGGCGCGCCCAAGACCTGGGCAATCCGCCATGTCGAGGCCGAGGAGCGTTCGGCCCGCCGCTGGTATGGCGGGGCCATCGGCCGCGTTACCTTCGACGGCAATATGAATACCGGCCTGACGCTGCGGACCATCCGCCTGAAGGACGGCGTCGCCGAAGTCCGCGCCGGTGCTACGCTGCTGCATGATAGCGACCCGGCCTCGGAAGAAGCCGAATGCCGCCTGAAGGCCAGCGCCATGTTCGCCGCCATCCGCGGCGAGACGCGCGCCGCCCAGCAGGCCGCCGCCCTACCGCCCCTGGCCTCCAAGCCGCGCGTGCTGCTGGTCGATCATGAGGACAGCTTCGTCCATACGCTCGCCAATTACGTGCGCGCCGCCGGGGCCGAAGTGGTCACCATGCGGCCGGATCTGGCGCGCGAGCGCCTGGCCTCGGGCGAGAAGCTGGATCTCGTCCTCCTCTCCCCCGGCCCGGGCCGCCCGGATGATTTCGGCATGAAGCGCACGCTCGACCTCGTCACCGAACGCGGCCTGCCCGCCTTCGGCGTCTGCCTCGGGCTGCAGGGCATGGTCGAATATTTCGGCGGTGCGCTCGACGTTCTCGCCGAGCCGATGCACGGCAAGCCCTCGCCGATCATTAACCATGGCGGCCGGTTGCTCGCCGATCTGCCGGAGCGTTTCACCGTCGGGCGCTACCATTCTCTCCATGCCCGCCGCGCCGTGCTGCCCGAGAGCCTCACCGCCACGGCCGAGACTGAGGATGGGGTGATCATGGCGATCGAACACAAGACGCTGCCCATGGCGGCCGTGCAGTTCCACCCGGAATCGCTCATGACCAACCCCGATGGGGTGGGCCTGCCGCTGATCCGTGCCGCACTCGAAAAGCTGACCGCCAAGGTCACCGCCTGACGCCGTAACGGCCCCCGCCGCCCCTCGACCGGCGGCGGGGGAAGGTCTATGCCCATTCCCGCGCGGCGGCAGAGTCGCCGCGCCGGGCCGCCGACGGGTGCCCGAGGCGAGCCCCGGCCGAGTGGGCGGCGCCGGCAGCCATGCCGTGCGCCGTTTTTCCGTGCCGCCTTGCCCAAGCAATGCCGCAAGCGCCGCACCCGCCAACCGGTGGGCGCGCGCCCATGGCGAGATGACAAGGAACTGACTGGATGCGTGCCATTGCCGGACAGATGTCCGATAACCGCCCGATTCAGCGTAACCGTGAGCAAAAGCAGCGCCAGCTGCGCGAGCTGAAGGAGACGCTGGCCGGCATGAAGTCCCATACCTCGCCCTCGCTTCGGGCCTCGCTGACGAGCAAGATCGCGGCTCTCGAGGCCGAGCTCGGCGGCACCAAGGCGCGCTGAGCCTCCTGTAGGAGCAGGTCCGACATGGGCGAGCAGGGCGGCACGGAAGCCCCACTTCCCACGAGCCAGGCGCGCAGCACACTGATCGGCATCGGCTGGATGCTCGCCGCCGGGCTTTGTGCCGCCCTGCTCAATACCTGCTTCCGCGCGGCGATGCGCGATGGGCTGCCCATCGCGCTCGTTCCCTTCGTGCGAGGCGTCATCACGATGGTGATCCTCGCGCCCTGGCTGATGCGCTTCGGTTTCAGCGCCATGGCCACGCGACGCCCGGGTGCGCATGCTTTCCGCTGCGCCGCTGGCACGATGAGCTTCATGCTCTCTCTGCTCGCCATCTCCATGCTGCCTCTGGCCAATGCCATGGCCATCATGCAAGCCCGCCCGCTCTGGGCCCTGCCTCTCGCCTTCCTGCTGCTGCACGAGAAGATCCGGCGCGACAGGGCGCTGGCCGCCGGCATCGGCTTTCTCGGCGTGCTGATCATTGCCCAGCCCGATGCCCATTCCTTCCTCTCGCCCGGCGTGCTCGTCGCCATGGCAGCTGGCATCGCGGGCGCGCTGGTGCTGATCGCCTTCAAGAAGCTCTCCACCACCGAGCCGCCCGCGCGCACCGTCGCCTGGTATGCGGTGAGCAGCATCGTGGTCTGGGGGCCCATCTCGGCCTGGTTCTGGCAGACGCCGACCCTGTTCGCCATCGCCATGCTGCTGATCGGCGCGGCGCTGGCCGTGATGTCGGATTTCTTCTCCTCCTGGGCGGTGAAGCGGGCCGAGGTCGGGATATTGGCGCCGATCGAATACGCCCAGATCCCGGCCAGCGCGGCCATCGGCTTCCTGGCCTTCGGCGAGATGCCGCCCTGGGTGCTGATCCCCGGCACGATGCTCATGATCGGCGCGACCATTTATCTCGCCCGGCGGAGCAGCCGCGCTTCATAGTGTCACGGAAGGCCGCGTTGCCTTCTCCGGCCTGTCATGATGCATTGCGGCACGTTCATCGCAGGAGCCTCGCCATGCCCGATATGCCCGTGCCACCTCAGGGTGTGAAAGACGGCGCCTGGGAAGTGCTCGACTCCCAGCAGCTCTTCAAGGATCGCTGGCTGAACGTGAAGGCCGAGAAGGTCCGCACCGCCCGTGGCCACGTGCTCGACCCCTACTACGTGCTCTCCTATGCCGATTGGGTGCAGGTCGTGGCCCTCACGCCCGCCGATGAGTTGATCCTCGTCCGCCAGTACCGGCACGGTGCGCAGCGGAACACGCTCGAGTTGCCGGCGGGTGCGATGGAGCCCGGCGAGAGCGATGCGGTGGCCGCCGGCCGGCGCGAATTCATCGAGGAGACGGGCTTCGATGCGGCCGACTGGCAGCTCGTCTCCACGCTCCATCCCAATACGGCGACACATCGCAACCGCTGCCACACCGTGCTGGCCCTCGGCGCCTTCCCGGCCGGCGAGCAGAAGCAGGACCCGGGCGAGGATATCCAGGTGCAGCCCATGCCGCTGGCCGAGGTGCTGGCCGGGCTCGGCAAGGGGCTGCTGCCCCAGGCCATGCATGTCTCCGCACTGCTGCTGGCGCTTTCGGCGGCCGGCCGCCTCGACCTCGCCTCGGCGCTCAGGCAGCCTGCCGGCTGACCAGAATCCGGAGCGCCTCATGACCGAGCCCAGCGTCACCATCCAGCCCGTCGCCGAGCGGCATCGCCAGGATTGGGAGCGGCTTTATGCGGGCTATGCCGCCTTCTACAAGGTGACGCAGACGCTGGAGATGCGGGAGAAGGTCTGGTCCTGGCTGATGGACCCGCTGCATGAGGTGAACGGCTTCATCGCCGAGGATGCGGCGGGCAAGCCGCTGGGCCTCGCGCATTTCCGCCCCTTCGCGCGCCCGCTCTCGGCCAGCACCGGCGGCTTCCTCGACGACCTTTTCGTCGACCCCGCCGCGCGGGGCCAGCGGGTGGCCGATGCGCTGATCGGCGCCGTGGCCGAAGAGGGCCGCAAGCGGGGCTGGTCGGTGATCCGCTGGATCACGGCGGATGACAATTATCGCGGCCGCGCCGTCTATGACCGCGTCGCCAATCTCACCAAGTGGCGGACTTACGACATCGCCCTCTGAAGAGCCGGGCTCAGCCCAGCCGGTCCATCCAGCCGATGACCCGCTGGGCGACCTTCTCCCAGCCCTGGTCCAGCATCAGCAGATGCCCGCAGCCCGGCAGAAGCATGGGCGTCACGCCATGCCAGGCGCCGCAGCGGGCGATGCTGTCGGCCGGGATGAGGCGATCGGCCGTCGCGCCCATGATCAGCATGGGCTTGCCCATCATCCAGGCCGGGCTCACCGCCTGGGGGGACTGCGCCTCCATCAGCGCGCGGGAACTCTCCCCGCCGAGGCGAGCGAGAATGCCCGGCAGGGCGTCGCGATCCATATCGGGGCCGAACAGCGCATCGCCGATGGAGGCGCCGGCCTTGCCCGGCGGGTCCGTCATATGGCTCACCGCCTGCCAGAGCCCGGGCTCGGCCACGGCGAGCCGCGCGGCCGACCACCAGAGCCCCTCGGGCGAGACGGGCGCGAGCAACCCCGCCGCCTTCAGCCGGGCTTCCGATAGGAGCCGCTGCGCGATCAGCCCGCCGAGGGAATGACCCAGCACGATGGCCGGCTCGCCGAGGGCGAGCAGCGCCGCCCTGGCCTGCTCGGTAAAATCCGCGAGCCCGGCATTATCGTCCCGCCTGAACGTGACGGCATAGGTCGGGTAGCCCGCCCGGGCGAGAGCCGCGCCGAAACCGTATTGCCATATCCACCCGCCACAGGCCGCGCCATGCAGCAGCAGCACCGGCGGCCGCGACTGAGCACGGGAGGCCGCGGGCTTCCAGGCAAGCATCTCCTCGCCGTTGAGGCGAAGGGGCTCACCGTCGATAGCCTCGTCTAGGGGGAGGTCGGACATGCGGATGCTCTACACGAAAATGCTGCGGCGCACAAAGTGACGAAAGCCTGACGGACATTTTCAACCATCGTCCGGTTCAAGTGTTAGTCTCCCATCATGAAGCACGCCCTGGCTCCGCTGTTCGTCTGCGCCCTGGCTTCGCTCCCCGTCGCGCAAGCGGCGGCTCAGCCCGTGCGTGTCCAATACAACCTCACCATGCTCGGCGGCATGTCGCTCGGCCAGATCGACGCGACGCTGACGCTAGACCGGGAAGGCTACCGGATCGAGACCCGAACGCGGCCGGCCGGCATGGCACGGCTCTTCGGCTCGGGCGAGCAGATGGCCGAGGTGGACGGCCGCTGGGGCCGCAGCGGCCCCGAACCGCAGCATTACATCTCGACTGGCAGTTGGCGCGGTGAGGCGAAGCTCACCGAGCTGCAATATCGCAATGGCGTGCCCGTCTCCCGCCGCATCGACCCGCCGGTCGATAACGAGCGGGAGCCCGTTCCGCCCGAGCTGATCGGCGGCACGATGGATGCGCTCTCGGTGCTGGCGAAGTTGACCCGGCAGGTCGCCGAGACCGGCACCTGCGACGGGCAGGCGGCGATCTATGACGGGCGGCGCCGCGCGGATGCGGTGGCGCGGACGGTCGGCTGGCAGATGCTCAACGGCGGCAGCGGCACCTGGCGCGGCCGGGCGCTGAACTGCTCCTTCGAGAGCCGCCTCGTCGCCGGGTTCAAGGTGGATGAGGATCGCGAGAGGGCTGCCCGCCCCCTTGCCGGCAGGGCCTGGATCGCCCCCGCCGAGGGCAACCGCCCGCCCCTGCCCGTGCGTGTCGAATTCGAGACGCGCTGGTTCGGTACGGTGGCCGCCCAGCTCGTCCTGCCGCCTGCGCAATCGGCGAGCAATCCTTAAGCCGGAGGCGCGATCGGCTTCAGCCGCAGCAGGCCGAGGGCGATGACCAGCGCGAGGAGCATGCTGCCCGTCACGGTGGCGACCAGGGCGTGCCAGCCCCAGTGCTCGAGCACATGGCCGCCCGCCCAGCCCATGAGCGCCGAGCCGGCATAATAGCAGAAGAGATAGAGCGCCGAGGCCTGCGCCTTGGCCTTGAGCGCACGCCGGCCGACCCAGGAACTGGCCAGCGAATGGGCCGCGAAAAAGCCGAAGGTCACGATGATCAGCCCCGCCACGATGGCGATGAGGGATTCGACGGCGGTGAGCGCCACGCCGATGGCCGCCAGCAGCACCGTGATCCAGAAGAGCCTCGGGCGGCCGACGCGATCGGCGAGATTGCCCACCAGGGTCGAGCTGGCGATGCCGACGACATAGACGGTGAAGATGATGCCCACCTGCGCCTGCCCCAGCCCGAAAGGCGCGCCCATCAGCCGGTAGCCGATATAATTGTAGATGGTCACGAAGGCGCCCATGAGCAGCGCGCCCTCCAGGAAGAGCCAGCGCAGCCCGTGGTCACGCAGGTGATGGCCGAAATTGCTCATCAGCGCGCCGAATTTCACAGGCCGGGGCGTGAAGTGGCGCGAGGGGGCCAGGTTGCGGATGAAGAGAATGGCCGCGGCCAGGCCGAGAATGCCCATGCCGAGCATCGCCAGGCGCCAGCCGCCGTAATCCGCCAGCAGGCCGGTGATCACGCGCCCGGCCATGCCGCCCGTCGCATTGCCGCTGATATAGAGGCCCATGGCGAGGCCCAGCGAGCGCGGATGCATCTCCTCGCCCAGATAGGCCATGGCCACCGCCGGCAGCCCGCCCAGCGCCAAGCCTTGAAGGGCCCGCATGATCAGGAAGCCCTCCCAGCTCGGCATCAGCGCACCCGCGATGGTCAACAGGGCCGAGGCGAGCACGCCCGCGACCATGACCGGCTTGCGCCCGAAAATCTCGGCCACCGAACCCGCGACCAGCAGCGAGGCCGCCACCAGCAGGCTCGGCAGGGAGAGCGAGAGGCTGGCCGCCGCCGGGTCGATATGGAAATCCGCCGAGAAGACCGGCATCAGCGGCTGCACGCAGTAGAGCAGCGCGAAGGTCGCGAAACCGGCGCAGAAGAAGGCGATGTTCACGCGGCGAAAGGCGGCCGTCCCCTTCTCGATGAAGGGCGTGACACCCTCCGGGGCGGTGGCTGGCTCGACAGTGGCGGTCGCTGTAGCGGCAGGCGGCATTGGAAATCGGTATCCCGGACTTGCTGCAACGCAACATAGGCCGTCCGAAACCTCTTCTCATTCATCCTCTTTCCCAAAATAATTAGGCGGAGCCGAATACGGAGCCGGAAGAGTCATGGAATTGCGCCATCTCCGCGCCTTCGTCGCGGTGGCCGAGCACCTGCATTTCGCCAAGGCGGCGGAGACGCTGGGCATCACCCCGCCCTCGCTGACCGAGCAGATCCAGGTGCTTGAGCGGCTGCTGGACGTGCGCCTGTTTCGCCGCACCAAGCGCTCCGTGGCCCTGACCGATGCGGGGAAGCTCTTTCTCGACGAAGCACGCCTGGCCCTCGCCCAGGTCGAGCGCGCCGAGCGCATCGGGCGGCAGGCGGGGCGCGGCGAGAGGGGCATCGTGGAGATCGGCTTCGCCCCCAGCGCGGGCTATGCGGGCGTGCTGGCCGCGAGCGTCGAGCGTTACCGGCAGGAGCATCCCGAGGTGGTGCTCCAATTGCATGAGATGGAATCCGTCCCGCAACTCGAGGCCTTGGCGACGGGGCGGCTCGATATCGGCTTCGTCCGCCCGCCGCTGCTCGCCCCGCCCGGCGTGGTGATCGCGACGCTGTTCCAGGAGCCGATCGTGATCGCGCTCAGCGCCAGCCATCCGCTGGCGGCGAAGGAGCGGATCGCGCCGGCCGATCTGGCGGGGGAGGCTTTCATCATCCCGAACCAGGGCGTGAGTGAGAGCTTCCACCACCACACCACAGCCCTTGGCGAAAAGGGCGGCTTCGTGCCGCGCCTGGCCCATCGAGGGCGGGACCTGATCGCCGTCGCCTGCCTGGTCGAGCTGGGCATGGGCGTGGCGGCGGTGCCGGCCTCGCTCCAGGCGAGCCTGACGCTGCAACGGCTGGTCTATCGCCCGCTGGCTGGGCCGCCGCAGATGGCCGATATCGCGGCGGCCTTCCGGCGGAACGAGGCCGCCCCCGCCACCCAGGCCTTCATCACCCAATTGCGGCGGGAGGCGGCGCGTCAGGCGCGCTCGTAGAGCAGCCCACGCGCGAGCCAGCAGCCGAGTTCGACGGCCACGACCTTCCCGGCGGCATCGCGCTTGAAGGCGAGGGTCCAGTCGTCCGGCGGGGTGTGGTCGAGCGCGCGGGGGCAAGGCAGGGCCCAGAGATCGGCCGCGATCGGGTCCAGCAGCTCCATCCGTCCCTGGCCGAGGAAGCCCGAAAAGCCGCCATAGGGCACGCCGCCCGTGACCTCGATGGTGAGTTCCGCCTCCAGTTCGGCGCAGCGGAAGCGGCCGGCGATATCGGTGACAGGCTCGCCGCCAGCCGGTTGAAGCGCGGTGTTCATATTCTCCGAGGGGCGGATCATGCGCAGCACCCCGCCCTCCTCGCGCAGCAGCGTTCCGTCCTGCCCGGCGGTGCCGTCCTCCTTCATCGTGAGGCCCTCGGCGCCATGGCCGAAGCGCAGGCCGAGGCGGCCCTCGCCCTTGGCCTCGATCCGCACGGCGAGCCCGGTCTCCGGCTCGATATAGGCGCCGGGCCAGGAGGCCGGGACGGGCGTGGCGGGAGGAGCGGCGGGCTCCTCACCCAGCACGGCGGCCAGGAGGTTCATCGCCGCCGCGCGAGCATCGGAGAGATGATTGAACATCACCACCACCGAGATGCGCTCTCCCGCCACATAGAGCCTGTGGCTGCGCCAGCCGCGCAGGGCGCCGCCATGGCCAGTGACGGAGCGGCCCCATTCGCGGGAACGGGCGAGGCCGAAGCCGTAATGCGCCTCCGCCCCATCGGCAAAGGTGACCGGCGCGGCCAGGCGGTTATAGAGCCCGCCGGCCTCATTCCGGGTCGCGTCGATGAAGCGTTCCCAGGCGATCATGTCCTCGAGGCTCGCGCCGAGGCCCGCGTCGCCTGTCCAGACGATGCGGTTCTCGGCGGCACGGAAGCCACCTGCCTGCGTGCCCTCGTAGCCCTCGGTGCCATCGGGCATGGCGCGGGTATCCGCGGCGATGAAGGCGCTTTCCATGCCTGCCCTAGCGAAGATCGGGCGCAGCAATTCGGCGAATCCGCGGCCCGTCTTTTCCTCCAGTGCGTCGGAGAGCAGGCGGAAATTCTGGTTCACATAGGAATAGCGCGTGCCGGGCGCGAAATGCAGGCTGCGGGTGCCGGCGATGACGCGGGCGGCCTCCGTATCGCCGAAGGGCGCCTCGACGGGCGAGCCATGCAGCATGGCGACGGCCCAATAGTCGCGCAGGCCGGACTGGTTATGCGCGAGATGGAGCGCATTGGGCACCTCGCCTTCCAGCAGCGGCAGCCGCGCGCGGATCGCGCTGTCGAGCGCGCGCGGGTCATCAAGATGCGTCAGCACCGCCGCGCAGGTGAACTGCTTGGTGATGGAGCACATGCGGAAGAGCGAGCGCGGCGTGAAGGGAATGCGCCGCTCGGCATTGGCCCAGCCCCATGTGTGCCGGGCGAGCACCTCCCCTTCCCGCAGCACGGCGATGGCGCCGCCGGGGCCGGGAAAGAGGCGGGGAAGAGAGGCGATGGCCCGATCGAGGCGGGAGGCGATGCTGTTCATGCCCCCAGTCTCGCCCCGCCGGGCCAGCGCGTAAACCGTCAGCGGTCGCTGAAGAGCACGCCGCCCTGGGCCTTGGAATGCTTCGGCGATTCCACGAACTGGATCGTCACCGCCTCGGGCTTCACCTGGAAATTCTTCACCATGGCTTCGGTGATGTCCTTCACGAGGCCGCGCTTCTGCTCGACGGTGCGGCCCTCGGCGGCGAAGATCATGATTTCTGGCATGGGGTCATTCCTTTGAAAGGGAGATGGCGCCACCATGGCCCCCAATTCCCATTGGCGAAAGGGCACCGGCATGCGGATCGAAGAGCTCGAAACCCCCGTCCCGGTCGTGGACCTCGACATCGTCGAGCGCAATCTCAAGAAGATGCAGGCCTATTGCGATGCCCATGGCCTGGCGCTGCGGCCGCATATCAAGACGCATAAGATGCCCGAGATGGCGCAGCGGCAGATCGACCTCGGCGCCAAGGGCATTACCTGCCAGAAGCTCGGCGAGGCCGAGGTGATGGTCGATGCCGGCATTCTCGACATCTTCATCAGCTATCCGCTGATCGGCGCGCAGAAGGCCGCGCGCCTCGCGGCGCTCGCGAAACGCGCGACGATGAGCGTGGCGGTGGACAATACCCTCGCCCTGGCCACCGTCGCGGCCGCCGCCAAGGAGGCGGAGGCGGAAATCGGCGTGCTCGTCGAATTCGACAGCGGGCTGAAGCGGACGGGGGTCGAGACGGTGGAGCAGGCGCTGCTTCTCGCCAAGGCCATCACCGAGCAGCCCTATCTGCGCTTCGCCGGGCTGATGACCTACCCGACCAATGCGCAGACGGCCCTCTTCACCGCCGAGGCGAAGCTCGCTTTCGAGGAGATGGGCATCCCCATTCCCATGATCTCCGGCGGCGGTTCGCCTGGCGCCTGGACGGTGCATGAGGTGGCGCCGATCGACGAGTTGCGCGTCGGCACCTACATCTATAACGACCGCGCCATGGTCGGCGCCGGGGCCGCGAGCCTCAAGGAATGCGCCATGCATGTCTGGGCGACGGTGATCAGCCGCCCCTCGCCCGACCGCGCCATTCTCGATGCCGGCTCCAAGACCTTGTCGAGCGACCTCGTCGCCCCGGAGATGGGGCCGGGCTATGGGCTGCTGGTCGATTATCCGCGCGCGGTGATCACCCGCGTCAATGAGGAGCATGGCACCGTCGATCTCAGTGCCTGCCGCAGGAAGCCCGCACTCGGCGAGCGCGTGCGCATCCTGCCCAACCATACCTGCGTGGTGACCAACCTGCATGACAGCCTCGCCTTCACCCGCAAGGGCGAGGTGGTTCAGACCATCCCGGTCGCCGCGCGCGGCAAGACGAGCTGAAGGAAGTTATCGATGACGCCTGAGGAAAAGCTGGCCTCGCTGGGCCATAGCCTGCCTGTGGTGGGCAAGCCGCTCTTCTCCTATGTGCCGTTCCGGCGCGACGGGAACACCGTCTATATCTCCGGCCAGGTGCCCCGCCTGCCCGATGGCTCGGTGATCAAAGGCAAGGTCGGCGAGGAGATGGATGTGGAGGGCGCGCGCAAGGCGGCCGAACTCTGTGCCCTGCATCTTCTCGCCGTCGCCAAGGTGGCGGCGGGCAGCCTGGAAAAGGTCGAGATGCTGAAGGTCTTCGGCATGGTCAATGCCACGCCGAGCTTCGGGGAGCAGCCGAAGGTGATCGACGCCTGCTCCAACCTGCTGGTCGAGGTGCTGGGCGAGAATGGCCGGCACGCCCGCTCGGCCGTGGGCATGGGCTCCCTGCCCTCCAACGTCCCCGTCGAGATCGAGGCCGTTTTCCGCATCCTGCCCTGAGCATCTGCCCTGAGGCACCCCGCCCCCGAAGGGGCGGAGCCGGCAGGCTCACCGCCAGCGCAGTTCCGACAGGTTGCAGGTATTGACCCCGCGCTGCTCGGCGCTGCGCCCGCTGGCATAGACGACGCGGATATCGACCGTGCAGGTGCCGCCGCCGGGCAGGCTCACCCAATTGCTCTGGCCCGGATTGAGCACGTTGCTGCCCAGCCTGTCCCGCCCCCAATTGTCATTGGTCGAGAGCGAGACATAGAGCTCCTGCACCGTCTGGCCCGTGCCGTTGATGAAGCTGAAGGAGGGGTCTCCGCCGCGTGGTGCCGCGCCGCCGCTCTTGCCGGTAATGACCGCGCCCGAGCCCGAGGAGGTTCCGAAGGCGATTCGCGAGAGCTGGCAGGCATTCACGTTTCGCCGCTCCTCGTTCCCGCCGCCCTGGTAGACGACGCGGATATCGAGCACGCAATCCGAGAAGCTGGGCGTCACATGCACCCGGGAGCCGGCTTCGAGCACGGTATCGCCCAGGATGTCCCGCCCCCATTCATTCACCCGGGAGGAGGAGACATAGGCCTCCTGGATGGTCCGGCCGGTGTTGTTTTCCAGCCAGAACCGGTTCTGCGCTTCCGCCGGAGCGGCAAGGCTCAAGACGATCAGGCCAAAGAGAGCGGCGATCAGCGACCGCATGACTCATCCCCCGCGACTTCTTGTTTCACTAAGTAACGACGGTAACATCGGCTTGGATAATGTCCAGTTAAAGGCTCCGTCTCGCCGCCCTCTTCCCTTGCCGCCCGGGGGGGCCGGGCCGGGGCCCAGGATCGGCCCGTGAGCGCTTCGTGACAGCGGTTCCACTGGCAGCCGCCCCGGCCACACGCTAGGCTCGGCGGCAATGACGACCTTCGCCTGGCCTCGCCGCATCGCCCTGCTCACCGCCGCCATGCTGGCCGGCTGTGCCGCCAATGGCGCCCCCTCCGCCGATTCGCCCAGTCCCGGCCTGTTCAGGCGGGATAGCGGTACGGCCTTCAGCCACTATCTCGTCGGCCGCTTCGCCAGCGCCGAGGGCGATACGGCGACCGCGGCCGATAATCTCCTCGCCGCCCTGGCGCTGGACCCGAATGAGCCGGAGCTCATCGGCCGCGCCTTCCTGGCGACGGTCATGGACGGCCGGTCCGACGCGCAGCGCCTCGCGCGCCGCATGCCGGACAACCAACTCGCCCAGTTCCTGCTGATCGGCGCCGATGCGCAGGCGGGGCGTTGGGACCAGGCGCAGACCAAGCTCCTCGCCCTGCCGAAGCAGGGTGCGGCACAAATCCTGCAGCCGCTGATGCTGGCCTGGGTGCTGGCCGGGCGCGGCCAGACCGATGCGGCGCTCAACACGCTGCGCCCCCTGGCGGAGAATGGGCGGCTGCGCTCGCTCAACGCCCTGCATGCGGCGATGATCGCCGATATCGCGAACCGCCCGCGCGATGCCGAGCGCTACGCCCGCATCGCCGTCGAGACCTCCAACGAGCCCAATCTGCGGCAGGTTCAGGCGCTGGCCGGCATCTTCACCCGCGCCGGGCGCCAGGTGGAGGCGATGAAGCTCATCGAGGAGTTGGCCGCTTCCAATGACGAGCTGGGCCTGATCGCCACGCCCGAGGCCCGCCGCAAGATGCTCGGCGGCCGCGCCGTGGCCTCGCCCGTCGAGGGCATCGCCGAGGCGGAACTCGCGCTGGGCTCCGCTCTGCGGGCACAGGGCGTGGGCGATCTCTCCATCGTGCTGGCGCGGCTCGCGCTCTCGCTGCGGCCGAATTTCTCCCCGGCGCTGCTGATGATCGCCGAGGCGACGGCCGAGGATAAGCATTACGATGCCGCCGTCGCCCTGCTCGAGCGCATCCCCCGCGATGACCTGCTAGCCCCCGTGGCCGACCTGCGCCGCGCCGCCATCCTCGACCGGATGGACAAGACGGACGAGGCGATCGCACTGCTCCAGAAGCTGACCGAGGCCGAGCCCGCCGCGCCGACCCCGCCCTCGCGCCTGGGCGATATGCTGCGCCGGCGGATGCGCTTCGCCGAAGCGGCGGCGGCCTATGACACCGCCATCTCGCGCCTTGGCACGCCGACCAACGAGGATTGGCCGCTTTTCTACGCCCGCGGCATCGCCCGCGAGCGCTCCGGCCGCTGGGCGGATGCGGAGGCCGACCTGAAGCAGGCGCTGACCCTCGCCCCCGAGCAGCCCTATGTGCTGAATTACCTCGGCTATACCTGGGTGGATCAGGGCCAGAACCTCGAGACGGCCAAGCAGATGCTGGAACGCGCGGCCGAGCTGCGGCCGCAGGATGGCAATATCGCCGATAGCGTCGGCTGGGCGCTCTACCGCCTCGGCGACATCAAGGGCGCGATCGCCTGGCTGGAAAAGGCGGTCGAGCTCGAATCCCAGAACGCGACCATCAATGACCATCTCGGCGATGCCTATTGGCGTGCCGGGCGGCAGCTCGAGGCGCGCTACCAGTGGTTCCGCGCGCTGGGCCAGGAGCTGGAGCCGGGCGAGGGCCCCAAGATCGAGGCCAAGCTACGCGACGGGCTGACGGACGCACCGCCCGCCCCTGCCCCCGCCAAGCCTTGAGGCCCTGGATGGCGGGGGCCGAGCGCGCCCCCGCGAAGGTCAACCTGCACCTTCATGTCACCGGCAGGCGGGCCGATGGCTATCATCTGCTCGACAGCCTCGTCGTCTTCGCTGACGCGGCGGATCTGCTGGCGCCTCTGCCGGGTGGCGAGGCGCCTTTCGGCACGCCCCTGCGGCTGGAAGGCCCCGAGGCGGCGGCGCTGGCCGAGGAGCCGGACAATCTAGTGCTGCGCACCGCCCGCGCGCTTGCGAGCGAGGCCGGAATAGCGCCCTCGCTCGGCCTGCTGCTGGAGAAGAACCTGCCCGTGGCCTCGGGCATCGGCGGCGGCTCCGCCGATGCCGCGGCGGCACTGCGGCTGCTGGACCGCCATTGGGGCACGGGACTCGGGGAGGACAGGCTGCGCGATATCGGGGCCGGGCTCGGCGCCGATGTGCCCGTCTGCCTTGCGAGCCGGCCGGCGGTGATGCGCGGGATCGGCGAAGTTCTGCTCCCCGCGCCGGGCCTACCGGCCTGTGGGCTGGTTTTGGCCAATCCGCGCCTGCCGGTGGCCACGCCGGCCGTGTTCAAGGCGCGCCAGGGGGGCTTCACGCCCGAAGCCGCCCTGCCGGCCTCCTGGGCCAGCGCGGAGGCCATGGCGGCGGCCCTGGCGAGGCTGAGAAATGACCTCGAGGCCCCGGCGATCGGCCTCTGCCCTGCCATCGGTGAGGTTCTCACGGCGCTGCGCGGCCTCGATGGCTGCCTTCTGGCGCGCATGAGCGGCTCGGGGGCGACCTGTTTCGGCCTCTTCCCCAGCCCCACCCAAGCCGTTTCGGCGGCGGAAAACCTGCCTTCTTCGTGGTGGAGATGGGGCGGGGGGCTTTACGAGCCGGGGTCCTGAGCCTTATTAGCGCCCTGCGTCACACGATTGGCGCCGAGGCGATGGGGCGTAGCCAAGCGGTAAGGCAGCGGTTTTTGGTACCGCCATTCCCAGGTTCGAATCCTGGCGCCCCAGCCAGCCTTCTCCCGGTTTCAATGAATGTCGGTGGCGCTGAGCGTCGGCCGCGAAAGGCCGGCATATAACGCTGCTTTCTGGCAGAGACGTTCTGCGGGCCGCTCTGTCCTGCAATCCCATACCATGTCTCGCCGCCGGAGGCTCTAGTTCGGAGGCCAACTCGACCTCGCCCCCGAGCGGCTGATCTTCGTCGACGAGACGGCTGCATCGACCAAGATGGCTCGCCCGCGCGGCCGGCCGCGACATGGTGACAGATTCCGGGGCCTCTGTTCCCCATGGCCATTGGAAGACGACGACCTTCGCCGCCGGACTGCGGCTCGATGGTCTTGCCGCGCCGATGCTTCTGGACGGACCGATGAACAGCCCTGCCTTCCTCGCCTATGCGCAACAGGTGCTGGCACCCGAGCTTCGCCCCGGTGACATCGTCGTCATGGACAATCTCCCGTACACAAGATCAGCGGCGTGCGGGAGACCATCGAACAGACCGGTCCGCGGCTCCTGTTCCTGCCGCCCTATTCGCCCGACTTCAACCCGATCGAGATGACCTTCTCCAAGCTCAGAGCTCTCCTCAGAAAGGCCGCCGCCCGAACCGCCGATGACTCTGGACCGCCGTTGCCGAATGCCTTGACGCCTTCAAACCCTGCGAACACCGCCCCGCATCCCTGACGCAAGACAAGGCTGATTGACCGGTCGGTCCGTCTCATGCACTCTTTCCGCAATTGATCGCAAGGCGACAGAGATCGCAATCAGCGACGGAGGAAATGAGATGGTGGCGTTCCCCTTGTCCCGCAGGCAGGCTCTGGCGGGCGCGGCGGCGCTCGGATTGGCCGGCACCGCCAGGGCTGAGGATTTTCCCAGCCGCCCGGTGCGCATCGTCGTGGCATTTGCTGCCGGCAGCGAGCCCGACATCCTGGCGCGGCGCCTCGGCGCCTCCATGGAAAGAAGCTTGGGCGTTCCCGTCGTCATCGATAACCGGCCGGGCGCCAATACCGTCATCGCCGCCAACCACGTCGCGCAATCCAAGCCGGATGGCTATACGATCCTGCTGACCTCATCGACGACCTTCTCCACGCTGCCTCATCTTTATCGCAAGCCGCGGATCGACACGACGCAGTTCGCGCCGCTTTCTCTGCTGATGCGGGCGCAGATGGCGCTTTACTGCAACGTCAAACTTCCAGTGAAGACCGCCAAGGAGTTGGTCGACTGGGCGATGGCGCAGACGCAGCCGGTGCCCTATGCCGCCAATCCCGGCGCCATCGGCAATCTCTGCGGCGAGTTGATGATGCAGCAGACGGGCCTGAAGCTCACCGACATTCCCTTCAGCGGAACGCCCGTGGCGCAGCAACTGGTGATGCGCGGTGACGTGCCGTTCACCTTCGATGGTGTCGCTGCTTATATGGAACTCGTGCGGGACAATCAGATCCGCGCGCTTGCCGTCACCGGCCATCAGGCGGTGCCCGGCCTTCCCGGCATACAGACCTTCGCCGAAGCGGGCTATCCCGACATGGCCATGCCTTATTGGTACGGGATGTTCGCGCCTGCGGCCACGCCAAAGCCCATCATCGACCGGCTGGTCTCCGCCATTCACGACGGGCAGAAGAACGCGACATCGGTGGAGCAATTCATCCGCCAGGGCGCCGAACTCATCGGCAATAACCCCGACGAATTCGCCACGATGATCTCGACCGAACGCGACAAATGGGGCGCCCTGATCAAGCGCATCAACCTCCAGCTGGATTGATCGCATGGCCCTCTCGATCACCCGCGTCAGTGACACCAAGGACCGTCTGGGCGAAAGCCCGGTCTGGGACCAAGCCAATGCGCGCCTGCTCTGGGTCGACTCGCTCGGCGGTGTCCTGCACCGCCTCGATCTCACGACGGGCACACGCGAGGACTTCAGCGTGCCTGCACCGATCGGCTCCTTCGCTCTGCGAGGCAAAGATGACGCGATTCTCGCGGTGAAAGACGATTTTCTGCACTTCGACTTCGAGAGTGGCGTGTCACGGTCTCTAGGATCGGTGAATGTCGCCCATCCCGACGTGCGCTTGAACGACGGCAAGGTCGATCGACAGGGGCGCTTTCTGGCGGGCACGATGCACCTGAACCGACAGCCGGACGAAGTACCGGCCGGCGGCCTCTATCGCCTGGACCTGGACCATAAGATCACTTTGCTCGCCGAGGATATCGCAACATCAAACGGGCCGTGCTTCAGTCCTGACGGCCGCAAGCTTTATTTCGCAGACAGCTCGCGCCACGTGATATGGGCATTCGACTATGACATTGACACAGGCACGCCGTATAACAAGCGCATCTTCGTCGACCTGAATCCTCTCGGCACGGCGCCTGACGGAGCAACGGTCGATGCGGAGGGCAATCTTTGGTCGGCTTTGGTACGCAGTGGCCAGATCGGCTGTTTCGATCCCTCCGGCCGCCTGGTCCGACGCATCAACATGCCGGTGACACACCCGACCAGCGTTGCCTTCGGAGGGCCCGATCTCGATATTCTCTTCGTCACCTCCATCTCGAAGAGCATGCGGATGACGGCGACGGAGGAAGAGGCCGGCTGGCTCCTCGCCATCGAGGGGCTGGGCGTGACCGGAATTGCCGAGCCACGCTTCGCCGGCTGAGTGCTACTCGATCTTCAAGCCGATACGCCGGATGATCTCTCCCCAGGCCTTGTATTCATCGCTCATGGCAGCAGCGAATTCCTCAGGCGTGTCGGTCGCGACCGTCGCACCTTCATAGGTGAGATTGGCCCATAGCGCCTTATCCTGCATGGTCTCGACCGAGGCCTTGTGGATACGGGCAAGTTCGGGCTTCGGAATACCGGCGGGTGCCAACAGACCGTACCAATGCTGATGGCCGGTATCCCTGACCCCTGCCTCCGCGAATGTCGGCGTATCCGGCAATGCCTCGACACGCTTATCGCCCGTGACGGCGATTATCTTGACCCGCCCGTCATTGACCAATTGCAGATAGGCAGGAATGCCATCGATGGCGAGCGGCAGGTCATTGCTCATCAAGCCCTGCTGCATTGAGGCAACGGAACTATAAGGCACGTCCTGCAACTCGATGCCCGCAGCGATCTTCAAGGCCTCACCCGTCAGATGGGTCGAATTCCCGCGGCCCGTGATGCCGAAATGCAGAGGGTCCGGCGCTGCCTTGGCCATCGCGATGACACCGGCCATATCCGACACATTCGCCTTCGGGCTCGCATAGAGCGCCAGGCGTGTGCGGACCAGCATGGTGATCGGCTGAAAATCCGAAGCCTTATAGCGGATCCTGCTGTAGAGATGCGGATTGGCCGAAAACGTGGTGGAGGTGCCCATCAGCAGCGTCGAGCCGTCATTCGGCGAGGTGGCAGCATGCTCCGTGCCGATCATCGTGGAAGCGCCGCCACGGTTCTCGACCACCAGCGGATTGCCCAGGCGCTCCTGCAGGCCATGGGCGAGGATGCGGGCGAAAATATCGGGCCCGCTACCCGCGCTATAGGGAACGATGAGCCGGATGGGCCGGGCAGTCTGCGCAGAGGCCGGCTGCATGGCAGCAAAGGCAAGGCCGCCCATGGCAGCCCCCAGGGCGCGTCGGCCCATAACGATGGACATTTTTGTTTCCTCCAGACGCCAACGGCGACTGAATGATCCTAGTCACTGGCTGACCGGCCGGTCAATGCAGTCAAACCTTCACCCGCCGTCACACGAGGCAGCGCCTCGGCCAGGAAATCCAGGAAAGCGCGAGTCTTTGCCGGCAGCAGCCGAGCCTGATGAAAAATGGCATAGATGCCGGAGCCGAAGATGGTCGTATTCGTGGCCTGCCAGTCAGGCAGCACACGCGAGAGTCGTCCGGCCAGCAGGTCATGCTGCACGGTGTAGTCATCCAGCAATGCGATACCATGGCCAGCCATGGCCAATTGCCGAAGCACCTCGCCGTTATTGGTCGAGAAGCCCGCCGGCATCGGCATTTCGCGCATGACCTCATTCCGCCGAAAGCGCCAGACGATCTCCTCGGGCCCGATCCAATATGTCAGGCAACGATGCGCGTGCAGTTCCTCCGGCACGTCGAGGGGAGGCCGCCCCGCGAGATAGCCGGGGCTCGCGACGAGGATGCGTTCGCTGCGCAGCAGCAAGCGCTGCTTCAACTGGGAGTCCGGCGGCGGGCCGATGCGCAGATCGATGTCGAATTCCTGCTCTGCCAATTGTGCGGGCCGTTCGGATAGGCGCAACTCCACGCGAAGTTCCGGATAACGGGCCTGAAACTCCGGAATCAGCGGCGTCACCACACGCATGCCGAACATCATGCGCGAATGGACGCGCAATACGCCTCGAGGCGTGCTTTGTAAGGCCGTTGCCGCATCCTCGGCTTCCTGGATATCCAGCAGGATCTGCTCGAGACGGGCATGATATTCCTCCCCGGCCTCGGTCAGCGTCAGGCTGCGGCTGGTTCGGTTGACGAGTTGAACGCCGAGCTGGGCTTCCAGTGCCGCGATATGCCGCGCCACCGAGGCAGGAGATAGCCCGGCACGGCGGCCGGCCGCGGAGAAACTGCCCTCCCGCACCGCGCTGACCAGCAATTCCATCGATTGAAGGCGGCTCATGCTCCCTCGCCTTTTCAAATTTCGATAAGATGCTGATCGTTCTTAGCGTATTGTTGCGGCAAGCGGCCAGGGCCTAGCCTCCCTTTCAGATAAGGGAAGGAAACATGGCCATGGAATTTGGCGTCTTCATCCTCATGCAGCAGCGCGGCTATCACCAGACCTCGGACGAGGTGCTGAATAATGCAGTGCAGCAAACCGTCGCCGCGGATCAGGCTGGTTTCGACACAGCCTGGTATGCCGAGCATCACTTCTCCAACTACGGCCTCTGCCCCTCGCCCCTGATGATGGTGGCGCATATGGCGGCGCTGACGAAGCGCATCCGCCTGGGAAGCGCCGTCTGTGTGCTGCCGATGTATCATCCGGCGCGACTGCTGGCCGAGGCCGGCTTTGCGGATTCCGTGTCGAACGGCCGCCTCGAATTCGGCGTCGGCTCGGGTTACCAGAAATACGAATTCGACCGCTTCGGCGTGAAGATCGAAGACGCACCGGCGATCTTCAACGAGTTCCTCGATGTCATCCAGACCGGCCTCAAAGACAAGAGCTTCCACTACGACGGCAAGCATATCCAGCTGCCCGAAACCGCGATCAGCATTCGCACGAAACAGAAGCCGCTGCCGCCGATCTGGCTCGCGACCGGCCATCCCGAGACCAAGGCACGGGCCATCCGCGAAGGGCACAACCTCTTCGTCACCGCCCTGCTCAACGGCAAGGACAAGCTGCAGGAGATCCGCCAGGGTCTGAGCGACATCGCCCAGAAGCAGGGCAAGTCGATCGACGACACCAAGGTCGGCCTGCTGCGCTGCGCCTTCGCCAGCGATAAGGAGGCCGAGCTTAACAGCTATGTCGAGAATGCCCGTTTCCAGCGCCGCCTGTCCGAGGGGCTGAAGTTCCGCCGCGCGCAGTCGGATGACGGCTTCATGGTGAATGAAGAGCCGGGAACGAACGAGCTCTCGCTGGAGCAGATCCGCGCCAATCTTCCCGTCGGCAGCGTCGATTACGTCATCGAGCGCATGGTCGAGGAAATTCGTATCTTGAAGCCCAAGCATGTTGCGGTGCAAACCCAGCTTGGTGATTTTGATCAGAAGACCATGCTGAAGCAGATCGAGCTCTGGGGCACGCGCATCATTCCCGCCATCAAGCGCGAGTTGGGCGAGGATTTCAGCAAGAGGGCCGCCGCCTGATGCTCATCCGGGTCACGAGCGACGGCCAGGTGTCGCTGGAAGGCGCGGACGACTTCAAGCGCTTCTCCATCGGCGCCGCACCTGGCGCGCCCCTGGCCACCGCCCTGCACGGCATTGCGCGGCTGGAGGGCGAGGGTCACGCCTGGGTCTCGCCCAATGGCCTGCGTCGTCTGACACCTTTGGCCGGAACACCGGCCTGGGAAGAGGGCTTCGGCAAGATGCTCGCCTATGCAACCAGCAAGGGCTGGACGGACGAAAGCGGCGCTGTCCGGGCCCATATCGAGATCGCCTGAAGGACCGCCCCCAGCAGAGGGGCGGCCTTTTCTTTTAGGGAAGCAGAAGATGATCCAAGAGAAGCGCCCCGCGCACGGCTTAGGCCGGCGCGGTTTCGGCATCATGGCCGCCGGCCTCGCGATCGCGGGGACAGCCCGTGCCGAGGACTTTCCCACACGCCCCATTCGCCTCATCATGCCTTACGGCCCAGGCAGCGAGCCCGACACGCTCGGCCGTCTGCTCGCCCAGGGCATGAGCACCATCCTAGGGCAGGCCGTCGTCGTCGAAAACAAGACCGGTGGCTCCAGCATGATCGGTGCCGAGGCGGCCGCGAATTCAAAGCCGGACGGCTACACCATGCTATTCGCCGGCTCGACGGTATTCGCGGCCAACCCCCATCTTTTCCAGAAGATCAGCTACCGGCCGGAGCAGTTCCAGCCGATCACGCTGCTGATGCGCGGCCGTATTCTGCTCTACACCAACCCAACCCTCGGCTATGCGAGTGTGAAGGATCTGGTGGCCAAGGCGAAGTCAGCCCAGCATCCGCTGCGCTTCGGCAGCACCGGCAAGGGCAACGGTACCCATCTTTCCGCCGAGCAATTCAAGGTGCAGGCCGGCATCGACATTACCGATGTCGCTTATCGCACCACGGCCGAAATGCAGCAGGGCCTGATGCGGGGTGAAATCGACCTCGCCTTCGACAGCGTCGGCCCCTATCTGGCCTTGGTGCGCGACGGCAAGCTCAAGCCGCTCGCCACCGCCGGCACGCAGCGCATCAGCGTACTGCCGGACCTTCCGACTTTTGCCGAGGAGGGGCTGCCGAATGTCGGCATGCCCTATTGGTACGGGCTCTACGCGCCGGTGGGCCTGCCAGCGCCCGTCCTGGCACGTCTGCATGACGGCGCGGTGAAAGCCATGGCCGAGCCAAGCCTTCTGGCGCGAGCGGAACAGCAGGGCGCGATGATCGAGACGCAGTCGGTGAAGAATTTCGAGGCGATGAACCGCGAGGAATTCTCCCGCTGGGGTGAGCTGATCGGCGCGCTGAACGTCAGGCTCGACTGATGACCCTGGGGGCGAAGGCCCCCAGGATCCCCTACTTCTTCAGTACTTCCATCAACGCGGGCACGCCGATGGAACAGGCATGCACGCCGAGATGCGCCGTCAATTGGAGAACCTGCAGAACTTCCTCGCGGCTCGCCCCGAGATTCAGCGCCCGGCGCAGATGCAGCCGCAGCATCTCAGGCGCCAGCGCAGTGAAGCAGGACGCGAGCGCGAGCGAGATCAGGCAACGCGATTTTTCGTCCAGCCCCTCTCCCGCCTCGCGGCAGGTGAGCAGGGCCAGCATCATCTCGAAGTAACCGGGATCGAGTTGCAGCAGATGCCCGCAGAAAGGCGGCCAGTCGCCGAAATGCGCTTCGTAAGCAGCCTTCAACGCGGCCTGGCGCTCATCCCACGGCGTTTCCTCGATGGGCTTCCCCATCGCCGCCAATTCCTCAGCGAGAATGTCGACGCCGACGGCGACACCATCGAGCCCCTGCGCCGTGCCTAGATGCAATGCCTCGATCAGCTGCAGCGGCGTCGCGCCTCGTGTCAGCGCTATTCCCATATGCAGCTTCAGGCCGGACTCAAAGATATGCGCCGCGGAACCATCGAGCGCGACATAGATCAGCTCGACCATGACCGGCGACAGCGGCCCATTCGCGGCCGGATAGCCGCCATATCGCGCGTAAGTCTCGAGAAAATTGGGGCTGAGGCGCAACAGCCCCTCGGTCCAAGGTTTCCAGTAGCCCCGGGCCTTCAGATAGGCCGCCTTCATCTCCTCCTGTTCGGGCGTCAGCGGGGCGCTCATGCGGCTAGATCCAGCCCGCCATAGGCACTGAGCCCGCCGTCCACCGGCACGATACTGCCACTGACGAAGCCAGCCGCCGGAGACAGCAGGAAGGCCACCACAGCCGCGATCTCGGCCGCCGTCGCGAGCCTTCGCAGCGGAATACGCGGCAACAACCCGGCATCGACCAGCGACCCGGCGGCCAGGGCGTTCACGCGGATTCCGCTGCCGCCCCATTCGCAGGCCATCGTGCGGGTCAGCATGCCGACGGCAGCGGCTTCCGGCCCGGCGGACCCCGTATCGGCCAGACCGATCTGGCCCGCGATCCCCGTAAGATTGACGATGGAACCAAAGCCCTGCCGCAGCATGACCCTGCCCGCCGCCTGGGCGCCGAGAAACAGACGGTCGAGATGGCCTGCCTCGCCGGGCCTCGGATCGCTGTTCAGCACACCGTCGAGGCGGCCATGCCGGCCGATGGCGTCATGGCTAATCACCCGCACGCCTCGCCCGCGCAGCATATCACCGAGCGCGTCGTCCACCTCACCGGAGCCGACAGCAATGACCGGCGGGCCCTCCGGCGGCGAGGAAGGTGGGGCGCCACGCTGCAGATTCGCATCATCGCTGCCCCCGAACGCATGCGAGGCGCCATCGACCACGAGCAGCGCCCCGGCCATATAGCGCGCGGCCGGCGATGCGAGATGCAAAATGGCCGAGGCGATTTCCTCCGGCGCACCCATTCGCCCCATCGGAATGCGCCGCGCGACCTTCGCGGGGTCGACACGCCCATCGACGATGAGCTTGTCGACCAGTTCCGTGCGCGTATAGCCCGGCGCGATGGCATTGACCTGGATGCCATCCTTCGCCCAGGCACAGGCCTGATTGCGCGTCATCGCCACGACACCCGCCTTGGACGCGCTATAGCCGTTGCGCAGGGGAATGGCGCGCAGCGCGGCGCCGGAAGCGACGTTCACGATCGCGCCCCCGCCCTGCCTGCGCATCACCGCCGCCGCCTCGCGCGCCGCGATGGCGCTGCCATCGAGGTTCAGGGCGAGCAGGCTTCGGAATCCCTCCGGCGTCTGCTCGACAACGCTGGTGCCGCCATCAATGCGCCCGGCATTATTTACCAGCACATCCAGCCGGCCTTCCCTGGCGACGATATCGGCGATCATGCCGATGATCTGCGCCTCGTGGCTCATATCAACGGCGATGGCGCGATGCCCCGTACCGAGCTCGGTTGCACGCGCCTCGGCCCGCGCGCCATCGATATCCGCGACGAGAACCCGGTCACCCGTTTTCGCGAAGGCCTGCGCCGTCGCCCACCCGATGCCGGCAGCGGCACCGGTCACCAGGACGATGCGTCCGCTCATGGCCGTCACATCGTGCTTGTGGTGATGCCGCCATCGACGGCAAGCACCTGGCCGGTGACGAAGCTCGCCTGATCGCTGGCCAGGAAGCAGATGGCCTTGGCGATATCCTCGACCGTGCCGAGGCGCCCGAGCGGCGTGCGCGCGATACGCCGCTGGTCCTTCTCCTCGGTGCGATGCTTGGCGGTGCCTTCGGTCGGCACCGCGGAAGGCGCGATGGCGTTCACGCGGATGCCGCGACCACCCAGATCGACGGAGGCAGCGCGCGTGATACCCATCACCGCGGCCTTGATGCCGCTATAGACGATGCTGCTCGGTGTGGACCGCAAACCCGCCGTGGAGGCGATGTTGACGATCGAGCCGCCTTCATGGTCCTTCATCACCTCGGCCGCCGCCTGGATACCCCAGATCACCGACTTGAAGCCGATCTCGAGCATGCGATCGACGGTCTCGGGCGCGATATCGGCAACCGCCTGATAGCGCACCCAAGCCGCGTTATTCACCAGCACATCGAAGCGCCCGCCCTTCTCGGCAAGGCCCAGCACGGCCGCGCGCATGCCGTCGCGCGAGGCGACATTCTCGGCCACGCCGATCGCCTTGCCGCCCGAGGCCTCGATTTCGGCAACGGCAGCCTCGACGAATTCCGGCTTCAGGTCGTTGATGCCGACAATCGCGCCCATCGCGGCCATGCGCCGCGCGGTCGCCCGGCCAATGCCATGGCCCGCGCCAGTGATCAGCACGACACGGCCCTTCAATAGACCCGAGAGGGCCTGGTCTTCACTGCTCATTCTCTCGTTCCCTCCGCGCCGCCGCTTACGCTGCGTCGATCAAGGCCGCGGCGACCGCTTCGCGCAGTGCAGGCGCCGCACCCTGTGCCTCCAGGGCACGAATACGCCGCAGATAGCGATGCACCGGCACTTCCCATGTAAAGCCCATCCCGCCAAAGAGCTGGATGGCGCCTTCACCGATCGAGGGGCCATGCGTCGCCGCGGCCAGGAAGGCCGCTCGGCTCGCCGTCAGCAGTTCTTCCCCCGTCAGCCCCTGCGTGGCGGTCGCGCGCGTCACCGCGCCGCGAATGCCTTCCAGCCCGAGCTTGTGCCGCGCCAGCAGATGCCGCACCGCCTGATAAGCGACCAGCGGCTTGCCGAACTGCTTGCGATTGCCGACATGCTCGGCCGCGAGCGCGATACAGGTATCCGCCGCCCCCATGATCACCGCCGCACGAAGAACGAGCGCATCATTCTCGAGCACAGCCAGCGCTGGGGCATCAAGCTTGGCTTTCGGCTCAGCGCCATCGAATGAGATGTTCTCCTCCGACACGGTCACATCGAGCGTCACCGCCTTGCTGACCTTGGCACCTTCGGTCGAAACCAGCGCCGCACCGCCGTCGGCGAGGCGCACGAGAACCCAGTCGGCCTCGCCCGCCATGGGTGCGCGACCAAGCATACCGCTCACCTTGCCGCCTACGAGCCTTGCCTTGCCCTGCCAAGCAATTGTGCCGCGCGCCCCGCCGGTGACGAATGCCTCGGCAATCTCGGGCAGCACGCCTTCCAGCGCGCGCGTCAGCAGCAGCGTCTCCAGCAGCGGGAAGGCCAGGTCGCCGGCCCCCGCAGCCGCCAGTACCGGCACTGCGAAAGGCAGGCCGAGGCCCAGGCCGCCCACCTCCTCACCGGCCAGCAGGCCCAGAATGCCGTCCTCGGCCAAGCGCGCGGCACGGCCGGCACCATCGAGCGTGGCGCAGGCGGCGACGGCGCGCTCGGCGGTCGTCGCGAATTCGGCCGGGTTCAGGCCGCTATCGATCATGTCCATCGCTCACTTCCCCTTCGGGAGTTGCAGCACGCGGTCGGCAATGATGCCGAGCTGGATCTCGGTCGTACCCGCATAGATCGTCTCGGCCCGGGCCTGAAGATAGATCTCCTGGAAGCGCTTCTGCGCCGCCATGACGAAAGACGGGGCATCGGGGCTCGCTTGGCCGATCATCTCGATGGCGAGCGCCGCGAAACGCTGATGCGCCTCGCTCCAATGCAGCTTCATCAGGCTGCCGCGCGCCCCGATCGACTGACCGGCCACCAGCGCCTCGACCACCGGCTCGACATGGCCCTTGACCATCTCGATATCCGTCACGGTCGCGGCAATCCTCTGGCGATAATTGCCATCCTCCAGCAGCGGCCTGAGCGCCTCATCCTGCTTGCAGGCCGCGATGAGATGCTTCAGCTCGTTCTCGAAGCGCCAGGCGCGATACATGCGGTTCGTAGCGCGCTCGATGGAAAGCACGCGGATCGCGGCATTCCAGCCCTCGTCGGGCTTGCCAAGCGTATCCTCGGGCTCGACGCGCACATCGTCGAAGAAAACCTCGCAGAAGCTGCCTTTCTGGTTGATCTCCTGGATCGGCACCACGCGAATGCCCGGCGTGTCCATCGGCACGGCAAAGAGCGCGAGGCCCTTATGCCGGTCCTCCACGGTGCCGGTGCGCGCTAGGAGGAGGCAGCGCTTGGCCTTGGCCGCACCGCTGGTCCAGATCTTCTGGCCGGTGATACGCCAGCCATCGCCGTCCTTCACCGCACGGGTGCGCAGCCCGGCGAGGTCGGAGCCCGCCTCCGGCTCGGAGAAGCCCTGGCACCACATCTCGCGCATCTCGAGAATGGCGGGCAGGTAGCGGCGCTTCTGCTCCTCGGTGCCGATCGCAAGAATGATAGGCCCCGCGAGTTCCTTGCCGATGGAGCCGACGCTTTCGGGGATCGCCATGCGGCCGATCTCCTGGTTCGCGATCAGATGCTCACGCAGCGTGCGGCCATGGCCGCCATAGGCTTTGGGCCAGGTGATGCCGGCGAGGCCGGCGCGATGCATCGCCGCCTCCCAATCCAGGCACTGCGCCAGGTTCGGGGGCTGATAGCCGGGCCGGTCGGCGAGAAAGCCCGCCGGCACGTTATCCCGCAGCCAGTCGCGGGCATGTTGGCGAAAGGCCTCGCCACTGAGGTCAGGCGTCATGCCATCCATGGGAATGCTCCCGTCACGCGCCGGTCTTGGCGGGCACCAGCAGCGCGTCCAGCGCCATGGCACCCTGCCCTTCCGGCAGCAGCAGCAAGGGGTTGATGTCGATTTCGGCTACTTCATCCGCATGCCCGGCCGCAAAGCGGGAGAGCGCGGCGATCGCCCCGGCAGCGGCCTTCAGATCGGCCTTGGCGCGGCCGCGCGCACCATCCAGCACCGGGAAGGCCTTCAGCGAGCGCAGCATCGCCATGGCTTCCGCCTCATCCACCGGGGCGGGCCGCACGGCGACGTCCTGGATGATCTCGGCAAAAATCCCACCCAGCCCCACGACCACGACAGGGCCGAAGACAGGGTCACGCTTCGCGCCCAGGATCATCTCGATGCCGCCCTTGAGCATGGGCGTGACGAGAATGCCGTCGATGCGGGCCTTCGGCGCCTTCTCACGCACACGCGCCAGGATCGCGTCATGCGCCTCGGCGACAGAGGCGGCATCGGCGAGGTTCAGCACCACACCGCCAACCTCGGTCTTATGCGGCAGGTCTTCAGAGACGATCTTGAGCACCACAGGAAAACCCATGGCCGCCGCCGCCTCGGCCGCTTCCCTGGCGGAGCCGACGACCTTCTCGGGCAGGACGGGCACACCGGCCGCGGCCAGTACCTGCTTCGCGCCATACTCGTTCTTCAGCGCCTCGGCCGGCAGCGGCGCGGCGGGCGCCACGGGGGCCGGCGGCGGGGGCAGATGGCGCGCGGCGGCAAGTCCGCAGAGCCCCGCCAGCGCCTTCGCCGAAGGGCCCACACCATCCACCACGGCATAGCGCAGGGCCGTCAGTTCCTCCACGGCATCCTGCGGGCCATGGACGCAGAGCATCACCACCTTATCGGGGAAGCGCTGCCGGATGCTCGTCAGCGTCTGCATATAGACGCTGCGCAGGCGCGGCAGATAGAGCGAGGCGGAGAGCAGCACGAGCAGCGCATCGCAATTGTCATCCTCGAGAATAGCCGCGAGGATTTTCTCCAGGATCTCCGGGCGGCTCGACATCTGGGCCGTCGCGTCGATCGGGTTTCTCGGCGAGGCGTAGGGCACCACCTCGAGAATGCGCTTCTGCGTCTCTTCCGAAGGCATCGGCAATTCGAGCCCGGCGGCGCTTGCCGCATCGGCCAGCAGCACGCCGAACCCGCCCGAGGCGGTCAGCAGCATCACACGCTTGCCCGACGGCAGGCCCTCGACGCCGAGCACCCTCGCCGCATGGCCCACATCGAGCAGCGCCTCAACACTGTCAACACGCCAGACGCCCGCGCGCTGGAAAACGGCGTCGAAAACCGCATCCGACCCCGCCAGCGCGCCGGTATGCGAGGCGGCGGCCGCTTGCCCCGCTTCCGAAGCGCCGATCTTGAGCGCGATGACCGGCTTGCCTGCCCGGCGCGCTTCCTCGAAGGCTGCTATCAGGCGCGGCGCGTCACGGCAGGTCTCGATGCAGCAGAGAATGACTTTCGTTGACGGGTCACGCGCCAGCCAGGCGATGCCATCAGCGATATCCACGTCGCATTCATTGCCCGTAGTCATGAAGCGGCTGATGCCGATGCCGCGCTCGCGCGCCAGCAGCATGGTGTAGCTGCCGAGATTGCCGCTCTGCGAGATGATGCCGAGTGGCCCCGCCGGCGGCATGCTGCTCTCCAGCACGATGGAGAATGTCGCAATCGACTTCTCCTCGATGCTGAGCGCGCCCAGGCAATTTGGCCCCAGCACGCGGATGCCGGTGCGATGCGCCGTATCCCGCAGCTTCTGCTGCAGCGCTTCACCCGCCTCGCCCATCTCGGAGAAACCGGAGGAGAAAATCACTGCCCCGCGAATGCCCTTGGCCGCACAGGCCTCGAGCGCGCCGGGTGCGGCTTCGGCGGCCACCGCGATGATGGCAAGGTCGGGCGTCCCGGAGATCGCGTCGACCGAGGCATAGGCCGGCAGGCCCTGCACTTCCGTCGCACGCGGGTTCACAGGATAGATCCCGCCCTCATAACCGAAGCGGCGCAGCAGCTGCACCGGGCGCCCGCCGATCTTCGTCTCGTCCTGCGAGGCGCCGATGATGGCGATGCCCTTGGGCTGGAGAATGGCCTCCAGCCCGGCACCGATGGGGGCCTTGCTCATCGCGTTCATGCCTTAGCGCCCCTTGAAGACCGGCTTGCGCTTCTCGATGAAGGCCATCCGCGCCTCCTTCGCATCCTCGGTGCGCGACAGCGCCACGGTGAAATTCTGTTCGAAGCGATAGGCATCGCGCTGCGGCATCAGCTCGACCATATTGGCCGAGTTCTTCGCATAGTTGATGGCGAGCGGCGATTTGTTCGCGATGCGCTCGGCGATCTTCAAGGCGGCAGGCACCAGCTCATCCGGCGCCGTGCAGGCCTCGATGATGCCGCGGCGATAAAGCTCGGCGGCCGAAAGGCGCTCGCCGGTGAACATCATCAGCCGCATCGTGGAGCGGCCGAAAATGGTGTTCAGCATCGCCCCGCCGCCCGCCAGGCCGACATCGATCTCGGGCATGCCGAAAGTCGCGTTCTCGGAAGCGAGGAAAATGTCGCAGGCCGCCATCAACCCGAGCCCGGCGCCGAGCGCCGCGCCATTCACCGCCGCGATCACCGGCTTGGCGCATTCGCGGATTGCATTGCCCGTCTCGCGCGTCACGCGATTATGCGCGCTGAAGGCACCGGTCTTGGTGACGTCCGGGCGGTCCTTCAGGTCGGCACCCGCGCAGAAGGTCTTCCCGGCGCCGGTCAGCACGGCGACGCGGATATCGTCCCGCTCCGACACCGCATCGAAAACCTCGATGATGGCGTTCCGCATGGCGCGGTCCAGCGCATTCACCGGGGGCTTGTTCAGCGTGACGAGGGCAACGTGGTCCTTGACCTCGAGCCGGACGATTTCGTCGGACATTTCGTTTCTCCCAATCAAACCAGCGAATTATGCCTCACGAAGAGCACTGTCCGACCGGTCAGTCCGGGAACGCTAGCACTCTCCCCGTGACACTGGCAACTGGTTCGGTCGCGAATATTGACCGTCCGGTCAGTCTGGCGCTAGGCTCCGCTCAACCGCCGGCGCCCGAGGGTGAACGGCAAAGAGAGGAATGGTCATGATCCAGATGCCCAGGCGCGGCCTCCTGGCCGCCACGGCCGCCGGCCTTTTCGCCCCCGCCATCGTTCGGGCCCAGGGCGTGCGTGTCATCCGCTTCATCGTGCCCTTCGCGCCGGGCGGCCTTACCGACATCGTGACGCGCCAGATTGCGCAGAACATGTCGCAGACGCTCGATCAGACCATCGTCGTGGACAATCGCCCGGGCGGGAACTCGATCATCGCGTCCGATGCCGTTGCGCGCGCACCGAAGGATGGCATGACGGTGCTGGTGGGCGGCACGGCCGGCCTGCCGCTCAACGCGATGCTGCGGCCCAACCTCCCCTATAAGCTCGAGGACTTCTCCTCCGTCGCCCTGCTGTTCGATGGCCCGCTCTCGCTCACCATCAATGCGAAGCTGCCGCCGACCGATATCGCGAGCTTCGTCACCTATGCCAAGAGCCAGCGCAACGCGCTGCGCTATTCCACCAATGGCCCCGGCAGTGTCAGCCATCTCTTCGGCATCATGATGTCCAAGGCGATGGGCCTCGAGCTTCTCGACGTCGCCTATCGCGGCAACGGCCCCTCGACCACCGATCTTCTCGCGGGCGTCATCGAGATCAGCGTGGAAGCGCCGACGACGACGATCGAATATGTGAAGGACGGCAAGCTCCGCCTGCTCGGCCTTTCCTTCGACGAGCGCGCGCCACTGCTGCCCCAGATCCCGACCTTCAAGGAAGCCGGCTATCCTGATCTGGTGACGGGTTTCTGGACGGGTCTGCTGGTACCCAACGGCACGCCGCAGGCCGATATCGCCCGGCTGAACGCCGCGGCCAACAAGGCCATGCAGGATGAGGCGGTGCGCGCCCAGCTCACCAGCCAAGCGCTGCGCCCCATCGTCGGCCCTGCCACGCTGCTCGATGAACAGATGGCGCGGGACAAGGCCCAATGGGGCAAGATCATCACCGAGCGGAAGATCACGCTAGACTAACGGGCGTCAAGGCGCCGGAGACGGCGCCTTCAGCCCGTTGAAGATCAGCTCGTAATAGGTATCGGCGATCTCCATCGCCGACTGCCCTTTCTCGGGCTTGTACCAGCGATGCATCCAGTTGAGCGACGACAGGATGAGACGCCCGGCCATCGGCACGTCCATTCCGCGCATCTCGCCCGCCTCGATCGCCTCAGTCAGCAATGTGCGCAACAGCCCCTCATAACGGTCGCGCCACATCATGCGCTCCTTCTGCCGCCGTGCCTCGGGGTCGTTCCAGAAGGAGGCGGTCGAGGCCATCCAGGCGAACCGGAAACGCTCGAAATATTCCGCCGTACCGGTCATGAAGGCCTTCACCTTCAGGCTAGGAGCCACATCCTCCGGAATCCGAGCTTCCACGAAGGCATAGAGCTCCTTGATCGAGCCGAGCGTGATGCGGGCAAAAATCTCGTCCTTATCCGCAAAGTGGTGATAGAGCAGCGACTTCGAGATTCCGCAGGCATTGGCGATGTCGCGCATCGATGTGCCGTCATAGCCCGTGGACGCGAAAAGACGCGCGGATTCACTTAGGATCTGAAGGATCCGCTCCGAAGGTTCGGGCAGCTCCGGTTCGATGACTTTGGCTACGGCGCGAGCCATGAAGGGGATCTCCTATTTTGCTGTATTTTGACCGGCCGGACGGTCACCATGCAATCCCTTCATCAACAGGGCCACACCCGCCCGTCGTGTGCGTGGCGTACTCTACTGGATCAAATAGCCTACTGCGGAGGAGGAGGAGCTCATGAGCGCATAGCGCGGGGAGCCAAGCGGTCCCGGCAGCTTCTACTCCTTAGCCGTCTCAATGCCGAGCGCTTCACTCCCTGCGTCTCAGCTGGCTGCGATATCCGGTTTTCACCGACCTCTATCCCCCGCCGGGCACCGGGCGTCCCAGTGCATGGCTAGGCGATCCCGCCTGCCCAGCCTCTCATCCGTTTGACCGACGCGCTGCCCCACGTTCAGACAGTTCATCCCACGAAACAGCTGGCCCGTCCCACGACACGGCCCCTCGTCCCACTTAACACGCTCCAATCCCGGCTAAACATGCGCTTTCAGCCTTCTCCACTCCGCCCAATACTGGCCGCCTAGGACAGTTGCATCTTCACGAAGCGGCCGGCCTGCATGATGACGGGCATCCGGGCGCCCTGGTTCTCCAGCACGCTCCAGTCCTTCAGCGGGTTATCTTCCACGACCAGGAGATCCGCATCCGCCCCCGGCTCGATAACGCCCGCACGCCCTTCCAGGCCACAAACCTTGGCCGCGAAGGTGGTCGCTGAGCGTAGCACTTCGATCCCTGGCAGAACGCGCGCCCGCAGCGCGAATTCCTCGCTCTGGTAGCAATGCATCTCGCCGAGCAGATCGCTGCCATAGGCCATTTCGAGCCCGGCCTCGCGCATGATGGCCAGGGATTCCATGCCGCCACGACGCACTGTCTCGATCTTGGCCACGCTATCCGGCCCGAGCCCCCAGCGAGCGCCTTCGGAGGCCAGCTTCTCGTAGGTGATGAGCGTAGGCACGGCGTAACAGCCCCGTTCCGCCGCCAGCCGGGCCGTCTCCGGGCGGATCAGGTTGCAATGCTCGAGCGAAACCACGCCGCATTCCACGGCACGCCGGATGGCTTCGTCCGTGTAGAGATGGGCGGCAACATAGGTCCCGGAATTCTCGGCCTCCTCGACGGCCGCGCGCAATTCGTCGCGCGAGAATTGCAGCATGTGGATCGGGTCGGTGGGCGAGGCCACGCCGCCATTGGCCATCACCTTGATGAAATCCGCCCCCGCCCGCAATTCCTCACGCGCCGCGCGTCGGACGGCGTCCACACCATCCACCAGCCGCCCCATGACGCCGACCCGGCTTTCGAGCGGCGCGCGGTCATCCGAGCGGGCGCGCCCATCGCTATGGCCGCCGGTCTGGCTCAGCGCCTTGCCGCAGATAATGAGCCTGGAACCGGTGATCAGGCCCAGCGCCTGGGCATCGGCAAGCCCTCGATCCGCGCCGGCCAGGTCTCGCACCGTGGTGAAGCCACGCATCAGCATCCCGCGCATCACTTCCGCGGCGCGGAAAGCAGCCAGGGAGGAGGGCTGGAGCGCATTGGCCGCGAGATTCGCCATGGCGGCGACGACATGAACATGCGCATCGATGAGGCCGGGCATCAGCACCCGGCCGCCGAGATCGATCCGGGTCGCGACATCGCTGCGGATGGGGCGGTCGGAAACCTCGCGGATCACCGCGCCCTCGACCAGCACCTCCATGCCGTCGCGCGGCCCCTCGCCGCGCGGGTCGAGAACACGGCCATTGGTGAAGAGATAGGAGCTCATCACTCCGCCTCCAGGCCGAAGGGATCGTCGACAGAGTGGCAGGGCTGGGTGAACCAGCGCACGCCTTCCTCGGTCATATAGGCGATATCCTCCAGCCGGACGCCGAACTCGCCATAGATGCAAATGGTCGGCTCGATCGAGAAGCACATGCCCGGCACGAGCGGCGTCTTGTTGCCGCGCACCATGAAGGAGGCCTCGTGCACGTCGAGCCCGATGCCATGGCCAGTGCGGTGCGGCAGGCCAGGCGTCGCGTAATCCGGGCTAAAGCCTGCGGCGGCGATCACGCCCCGCGCGCCGGCGTCCACCGCCTCGCAAGGCGCACCGAGACGCGCGGCTTCGAAGCCGCCGCGCTGCGCGCGTAGCTCCAGCTCCCAGATCTCGCGCTGGCGCGGCGTCGGCTCACCGAAGACATAGGTGCGCGTGATATCGGACCGGTAGCCATGCAGGGTGCAGCCGGTATCGACCAACACCATGTCGCCCTCCTGCAGCACCTGCTCATAGGGCACGCCGTGCGGGTAGGCCGTCGCCTCGCCGAACTGCACGGCACCGCCAGCCGGAACGCCGCCCATCTTGCGATGCGCCATATCGAGAAAGGCCCGTACTTCCGCCGTGCTCACGCCCGCGCGCAACGCTCGTGCCGTGGCCTTCTGCACTTCCAGCGTGATGTTGTTGGCCGCTTGCATAATAGCGATCTCGGCCGGGGATTTCACCTGCCTGCAGGCCTCCGTCACGCTGGCGGCGCTGACATAGCTGAAGCTGTTGCCCGCGCGGCGCAGCCCATCGAAGGTGAAGAACGGCGTGGCGGGATCGACCGCGATCGTGCCGCCCTCATGCCCCATGCTGCGCACGGTCTCGACGACCAGCGCCGTCGGATCCTCGTGCTCTTCCCAGACGCGAACGTCATCGCCGAAGCGCATCATCTCGCGCGTCTTCGGCTCTTCGAAAGCCGGACTGAGATAAGCGATCTCGCCTTTCGCGGGGATGATGGCGCCGTGCAGCCGTTCCGTCAGCTTCAGCCCGATACCGGTGAAATAGGCGAGATTGGTGGAGGTATCGAGATAGAGCGCGCCGATCCCCTGGGCGAGCATCAGGGCCTGCGCCTTGGCCACACGAGCCTGAAGCTCAGCGACGCTGATGGGAGGCGGCGTGTTTTCCAACGGCACCAGCCGTGCCAGTTCCGCCTCGAAGCTAGATCCGCCCACGCCCTTGACCATTCCGTCAGCCCCTGTCCGTCCTGTGCGGGCGAGACGCTAGGAGAAAGCGATGAGGCTGGCCAGAGGGGGCGTGGCTACCGGGGGCGTGGCCACCGGAGCGTGGCACATGCATTGCTTATCTTGCAGGCCAGTCGGTGAATGTTGGAGAATTCATTGCGCGAGAAGCCTGTGGGCCATGCGGCTCGCCGGCGCTGTATGGGCCAGGTGTGCATAGGAATGAGGCATCCGATGACTGTCTTCTACACGCCTTCGAGGCAGAGGCCGGTTTCTTGAACCAGGCCATCCCAATGACCAGGATCAGCGGCCGCCTGCAACGCTACGCAGTCAATCTGCTGATTGGCGGCGGTCTGATGCTCATCTTCGTCCCGCTTCTGCTCACTTTCTATCTCAGCATCTTCGACGAGACGCTGATCACCTTCCCGCCCCGCGGCTATACGCTGCACTGGTATGGGCGCATCATTCCTCAATTCGGCAGCGCGCTCTGGACCAGCCTTCTGGTCGCGCTGGCCGCGGTGGCGATCAGCCTGGTGATCGGCATTCCCGCCGGTATCGGCCTTTCGCGCTATCGCTTCACCGGGCGCGGCCTCATCTCGACATTGCTGCTGGCACCTTTGACGATGCCCGGCATCGCCATCGGCCTCGGCATCTACGTCCTGGCCATCCTCATCGAGGAACAGACGCAGATCGCCATCAGCGGTTCGCTCTGGCTGATGATTGCCGCCCATGTACTGATCGCCCTGCCCTGGGTGGTGCGGCTTTGCCTGGCATCGCTCGCCAATCATGACCGCTCCGCGGAAGAAGCGGCATCGAGCCTCGGTGCACGGCCGTTCAGGGTGATCTGGCACGTGACCTTGCCTGCCATGCGCAGCGGCATCGTGGCCGGTGCGCTCTTCGCCTTCATCGTCTCGTTCGAAAATCTGGAGATGACGCTGTTTCTCATCGCACCGGGCATGACGACCCTCCCCATCTCCATTCTGCAATACCTGCAATACCGGCTCGATCCGCTGGTGGCGGCCGTGGCCGTGGCGCAGGTGGTTCTGGTCGGCGTCGCCTTGGCGGTGCTTGACCGTCACGTCCGGCTCTCGCGGGTGGTCGCATGAGCCGCCTGACCCTTGACCGGCTGAGCAAGCATTACGGCAACACCGTCGCCGTCGATGAAGTCAGCCTCGATATCGCGCAGGGCGAGATGGTGGTTCTGCTGGGCCCTTCCGGCTGTGGCAAGACCACGACGCTGCGGATGATCGCGGGCTTCATCCAGGCCAGCGGCGGGGATGTGCGTGTCGATGGGCAGAGCATCCTGGCCCTGGAGCCGCATGAGCGGGAGATGGGCATCGTTTTTCAGAGCTACGCCCTGTTCCCGCATATGACGGTGGCCCGCAACGTGGCCTTCGGGCTGGAGATGCGGGGCGTGCCGGCGGTGGAGCGGCGGGAGCGCGTCTCACAGATGCTGCGCCTGGCCCGGTTGGAAGCCATGGCCGAGCGCCTGCCGCGCCAGCTTTCCGGCGGCCAGCAGCAGCGCGTGGCCCTGGCCCGCGCCCTGGCGATCCAGCCCCGCGTGCTGCTGTTGGACGAGCCGCTTTCCAACCTCGATGCCGCGTTGCGCGGCGATGTCGGGCGCGACATCCGCCTGCTGCAGCGCGAGTCAAATCTCACCACCATCATGGTCACGCATGACCAGGACGAAGCCATGGCCATGGCCGATCGCCTGGTGGTGATGAAGGATGGCAAGGTGCAACAGGTCGGCACGCAGGAAGACCTCTACGAACGGCCGGCCACGCCCTTCGTCGCGGGCTTTATCGGCCGCAGCAATATGCTCGATGGCGTGCTCTCGCCCGACGGCGCCGTGGTGGAGGTGGATGGCACGCCGGTGCGGCTGGCCGCGCCGCATCGTGGCAATGGGCCCTGCGTCCTGGCCCTGCGGCCGGAGCGAGTGAGCATCGAGGAGAGCGGCCTCTCCGCTCCCGGTGACGGGCTTCTGACCGGCATCGTCGAACTGGCGAATTATCTCGGCCCCGTGAGAGAACATCTCATCCGGCTTGGCCAGAACACACGGCTGGTCGTGCGCAATCCGACCAGCCAGCCCGGCCATCTTCATGCCGTCGGCGAGCGCGTCACGTTGCGCTGGGACGCCGCCGCCGAACGCCTGTTCACCGCGCAGGGAACGCCCATCCCCTCGCGGATTCCCGAAAACCAGGGCACCGACAGAAGGTGGAATGCCAATGCGTGACTCTCTCTTCCGCTCCGGCCGGCGCGGCCTGCTGGCAGGCGCCGCGGGCGCCCTGAGCCTGCCCTTCATCCGCCCCGCGGCGGCGGCCGAGAGCGTGGTGATCGGCACCTGGGGCGGCGATTATGCCAATCTGCTGCGCGGCAACGTCGAAGAACCCATCCTGAAGCCCCAGGGCGTCGAGGTGGTTCAGGATCTAGGGGACGAGGATCCGCGGGTCGCCAAGATGTATGCGCAGCGACGCCTGCCGCGCGGCACGATGGATATCTCCTGCCTACAGGGCGTGCGCGGGCATGAGGTCTCGGCGGCCGGACTGGTCGCCCCCGTCACCACCTCGGAAGTGCCGAGCCTTTCGCATGTGCTGCCGAACCTGCGCTCGGAGACCTTCATCCCGCATATCTACAGCCCGCAGGTCATCATCTATAATCCCGAGAAGGTCAGCGAGCCGCCCAAGACCTTCACGGACCTGCTGGACCCGAAATACAAGGGCCGCGTCGGCCTGGGCAACGGCAACTACTTCTACGTCATGATGGCCGCCGCCCTCGCCGCGACCGGCGACATGAACAAGGTGGAAGACCCGGCCGCGCGCGACCTAGCCATGAAGCTCAATGCCAATGGCCTGCGCCTCTACCCCTCCACTGACTCGATCGGTGCCGGCATCAAGTCCGGTGAGATCGATGTGGGCATCATGTGGCTGGCCCGCGTGATCATGTGGCAGAATGCCGGGATTCCGGTGAAGGCCTCCTTCCCGAAAGAAGGCAATATCCTCTACGTCGCGGGCATGACCGTGCCGAAGAACGCGCCCAACAAGGCGGCGGCGTCGAAATATCTCGATGCCATGCTCCAACCTTCGGCCCAGGCGATGTTCGCGGAGAAGATGGGCTACCTGCCCACCGTCGATAATTGCCCGCTGAGCGGCAAGGTCGGTGAGCAGCTCGCCCTGCCGGAAGGCGTGCGTATGCTGGCCCCGGATTACGGCGTGCTCGGCAAGCTGCAGGGGCCGACGTCGGAATGGTGGAAGAAGAACGTCGCCGGGGGCTGATCCAGTATGGCCGAGACGGCAACCGCCAAACTCGCGACACTTTACAGGGAAAAGGGGCAGGCATTGCCTGCCTCTTTCTTCCTGACGCCGGCGACCTTGCTGGTGCTCTTCATGCTGCTCGCGCCGCTGCTTCTGCTGCTTCGCTTCAGCCTCAATCGCTATGACCCGACAGAGCTGATGATCGAGATGGTGACGGTGGAGAACTACATCCGCTTCGTCACCGACCCCTTCTATCTCGGCGTCATGCGCACGACGTTGCTGGTAGCACTTGGCTCAACGTTGATCTGCGTGATCTTCGCCGTGCCTATCGCCTATCGCCTCGCCAGATCGCAGAGCCGCTGGAAAGGTATGTTCATGCTGGCGCTGGTGCTGCCGCTTTTCGTCGGCGGCACGGTGCGGATGGTCGGCTGGATGATCCTCTTCGCCAAGGCGGGGATCATTGACGGCATTGCAACCGCGCTGACCGGCCATGGGCTCGAGCTGATGTATACGACTTTCGCCGTCATCCTCGGCATCGTCTCCATCACCCTGCCCTTCGCGATCTTGACGATACAGAGCGCGATCGAGACGATCGACCCGCGCATCGAGGAAGCGGCGCAAAGCCTGGGTGCGGCGCCGTCACGCCGGTTCTGGCGGGTCGTCTGGCCGCTGGCACTGCCTGGCACGGCCACCGCCGCCATTCTGTGCTTCATCCTGTCGATGAACGCCTATGCCACGCCCTTCCTCGTTGGCGGCCCGCGCTTCCAGATGATGGCGCCGATCCTTTATTGGGAATTCAGCACCAATAACAATTGGCCCTTCGCTTCGGCCCTGGCGCTGATCCTGATGGCGACCACGCTTGTTCTGACCGCCTGCAGCGGCCTGCTGATCCCCCGGCGCTACCGGGTTTGAGCGTGCCTCACCGCCTGCCCCGCGCGCCGCATGACAGCGGCGGGCAGAGCGCGGCGAAATGACCGGGAAGTTCCATCGATCTCGGTCCGCCGAGACATCTTCGAAGGACGGACGATGAAGAAAGGTCTCATGAAGTTCGGCATTATGCCGGAGGGCGCGGGCCGGACGGGTTCGGACTGGCTCCATCCCGACATGCCTCCCTATCCCGGGACGAATTTCGAGAAGCATAAGCAGCAGGCTCTGATCGGCGAGGAGTTCAAGGCGGACTTCTTCTTCGTCGCCGACACGGTCTGGGCCGATGAAGTCTCCCCACCCCATCGTCTGGACCGGTTCGAGGCCACCACGCTTCTCTCCGCCATTGCGGCGGTGACCAAGAACATCGGCCTCGTGGCCACGATGTCGACCACCTATTGCGAGCCCTTCAACATCGCCCGCCAGATCCTGTCGCTCGATCACCTCAGCAACGGCCGGGCCGGGTGGAACCTCGTGACCACCGACCCGAAAGGTTCCTCCGACAATTACGGTAAGTTCCACGCCATCTCCCATATCGAGCGATACGAGATCGGGGAGGAGGCCTACCGTGTCGTCACTGGCTTGTGGGACAGTTTCGAAGACGATGCGCTGCCGCAGGACAAGGAAAATGGCGTCTTCCTGATCCCTGAAAAACTTCACACGCTGAATCACAAGGGCAAGTATTTCGAGTGCAAGGGCCCGCTCAACCTGCACCGTTCCCGGCAGGGGCGCCCGATCGTCTTCTCGGCGACGGCCTCGGATGCCGGTCTGGATTTCGCGGCGCGCTTCATCGATTGCGTCTTCACGCCCGGTGGCTATGGCCTCGATGTCAGCCAGGAATTCTATCGCAAGCTGAAGAGCAAAGCGGTGTCCTACGGCCGGGACCCAGGCTCGATCGCCATCCTGCCGAGTTGCGCCCCCCTCATCGCGCCCACCAAGGAGGCCGCCCAGGCCGTTCAGGCCGCGCGCCGCGAGCAGATCGGGGTGCAGGGCGCCATCAAATATCTCAGCGGCTCATTCCACGGCTTCGACCTCCGGCCCTATGACCTGGATGCTCCCTTCCCGCTGAGCGCGATCGAGAAAGTCGCCGAGGGCTTCAAGGGCGACATGACGCGGATGCTCAAGGTCGCACGCGATGAGGCCATGACGGTCAGGCAGTTCGTCATGCGCTTCGGCTTCCCGAAAGATCGCTTCGTCGGGACCGGCGAGGACGTGGCCAACGAGATGCAAGAATGGTTCGAGGGAGAGGCCTGCGATGGTTTCATGCTCGTGGAATCACAGCCGGGCCAGTTGCGCATGTTTGCTGACCACGTCGCACCGATCCTGAGAGAACGTGGGCTGCTGCAGAAGGAATATTCGGGCACCACGCTGCGGGAAAATCTCGGTCTGCCGCGGCCTGAGAACCAGTTTGTGGCCGCCAAGCAAACCCGGCGCGGTGATGATGCGGCGACAACAGCCTCTGCGGCTGAATGAGGGGCGCCTGCTCGCCCTCCAATCCTTGAGTCACCAGTTTGTCCGCGTGACCTAGTTCCCTGGTGACAGCGGAGATCGTTTCTACCACGATGCATGACGCCGTTTTCCAAGGATGAGGCTGGCATCATGCAGAAAAAGCAGTTGAAGCTCGGCGCCTTTCTCAGCGTGCCAGGCAACCATTCCGGTGCCTGGCGGCACCCTGATGCCGTCACTGAGACGGATATGGATTTCGACTGGTACATGCGCCTCGCTCAACTGGCCGAGCGTGGCAAGTTCGATACCATCTTCTTCCAGGACACGGCGGCCGTGGGCGGCAGCGACAAGCTGGCCCAAGGCGATATGACGCGCACCAAGCTCAGCCGCATCGTGAAGCTGGAACCGACGGCGACGCTCGCCGCCCTTGCTGTCGGCACCTCGCATATCGGCCTGATCGCCACGGCGACCACGACCTATAACGAGCCCTATAATATCGCCCGCCGCTTCGCGACCATCGACCATATCAGCAAGGGCCGTGCAGGCTGGAACCTCGTCACCTCGCAGATCGAGGACGAGGCCGGCAATTTCACCGCCGATCCGCATATGGCCCATGGGTTGCGCTATGAGCGTGCAGCCGAGTTCTACGATGTCGTCGCCGGACTTTGGGATAGCTGGGAAGACGACGCCTTCATAAAAGACAAGGAGAAGGGCCAGTATTTCGATCCGGAGAAAATGCATTTCCTGCATCATCGAGGTCAGTATTTCTCGGTGCGCGGGCCGCTGAACGTCTCGCGCTCGCCCCAGGGCCGGCCCGTGGTGGCACAAGCGGGATCGTCGGAGCCCGGCCGTGAATTGGCAGCCCGCACTGCCGATGTCGTCTTCACGGCCCAGACCGAGATCGAGGATGCGCGCGCCTTCTATGCCGATGTGAAGGGCCGCATGGCGAAATATGGCCGTCATCCGGATGAGATGAAGATCATGCCGGGCTTTTCGCCCATCGTCGGCCGCACGATGGAGGAGGCGCAGGCCAAGTTCCAGCGGCTGCAGGATCTGCTGCCTGATGATGTGGCGCTTTCCTCGCTCGATCGCTTCACCAAAGGCATGGGCATTGAGAATTATCCGCTCGACGGGCCCATGCCTGAGCTGCCCGAAGCCAATACGGCCAAGGCGCGGCGCGATCTCATCATGACCATGGCGCGACGCGGCAATATGACGTTGCGCGAGGTGGCCCGCAGCGTTTCGGCCGCCCAGGGCCATCGCATGCTGATCGGCACGCCCGAATACATTGCCGACGAGATGCAGCTATGGCTCGAAACCGGCGCGGCGGACGGCTTCAACGTCATCTGCAACTACTATCCCGGGCCGCTTGAAGAGTTTGTCGAGCTGGTCATCCCCGAATTGCAGCGGCGCGGCATTTTCCGCACCGAATATGAAGGCCGGACCCTGCGGGAAAATCTCGGCCTCGCCCGCCCGGCCAATGTTTTCGCCAAGCGGGATCAGGCGGCCGAATAGGCCGCCTTCCCTCTCTACTCCGCGCGGCGGATGCTGGTCGCCATCGTATATTGGTCACCGCGCGCCGTCAGCGTCAGGTCACGCGACATGCCCCACGCACCGCGAACGAAGAAGACCGGTATGATCGCCATCTGATCCATCGAACGCCCAACGGCAGCCTTCATCGCTTCTTCCCGCTTGGCGTCATCCATCTCGGTTTCGGCCGCCGCGATCAAGCGGTCCAGCTCAGCATCCGAATAGCGGCCGCGATTGGAAGCGCCATACCCGGCCTTGGCATCGAATGTGCGGACGATGGAGGTCATGCCTTCAAGAGCCACGCCGCTCGTGGTCGCGAACATCGAAGCCGAGACCGAGAATTCAGGCGACTTATCCGCACCGCCCGATTGCGCACGGCGAAAGAAAACCGATGACGGCAGCGCCTCCACAGTCGTCCGGATACCGACGGCGGTGAACATCTGCCCCATCGCCTGGCAAGTGCGGCCATCGCCGGCGAAGCGGTCACCGGTGCAATGAATGGTCAGGTTGAAGCCCTGCGGATAGCCGGCCGCTTCAAGCAGGCGCCGGGCTTCGCGCGGGTCATAGGCCAGTTCGGGCAAATTGGAGTCATAGCCGATGAAGCCCGGGGGCGCGATCTGGTTCGAGGGTGTCGCCCCGCCTTCCATCGCGCGTTCCGATAGCCCCTTGCGGTTCAGGGCCAGCGAAACGGCACGGCGGACGCGCACATCCTGCAAGGGATTGGTGGTCAGCGGCTTGCCATCCAGACCGGTGACATAGGGCGACACGGCGCGGCCGCTGTCGATGTAAAGATAATTGTTGAATGCCGAGACATCGGTCACCAGCCGCATGCGCTCATTCTCGCGCACGCTGTTATAGAGGCCGGGCGGCACCGCATCGATCACATCGACATCGCCCGAGAGCAGAGCGGCGACACGCGCGCTGTCATTGGGAATGAAGCGGTAGATCACCTTCTCCCAGGGCTCGGCCTTGCCCCAGTAATCGGGATTGCGCGTCAGCTGCACATCCGCGCCGCGATTGAACTTTACCCAGCGATAAGGGCCGGTGCCAATGGCCGCGCTGCCGCCATTGAACTGCTCCTCGCCCGCATTATTCGCGGCCTTGGCGGAGACGATCATCACCGAAGCCAGATAAGCCGTCAGGAACGGCGCGGGCCGGCTGGTGGTAATGCGGACGCGGCGGTCATCCACGGCCTCGATCGAGGTGACGTCCCGCAGCGAGGGCGCATAGGTTCGCAGCCCCGTCGCCTCCTGCGCCCGCCGGATGGAGAAGATCACATCGGCCGAGGTCAGCGGCGAGCCGTCATGGAACTTCACACCTGGGCGCAGGAGGAATTCCCAGGTGGTCGGGTTCACCACGGTCCAGCTCTCCGCCAGTCCCGGCACGGGATGCAGCGTGTCGTTCTGGAAGGTAAGCGATTCATAGACCTGCATCTGCACATTGCGATTGGGGCTGTAGCTCTGATGCGGGTCGGAGCCGTCGACAGCCGCCTTCATGCCGATCCGCAGGGTCTGGCCCATGACCGTCCCCGGCAGGGCCGCGCCCAGCATCACTGAAAGCAACACGGCAAGGCACTTGAGCAGCTGTCTCATGCTTCGTCTCCTGGCTTCAGCCGACGATATCGGTGAGGGTCGCGGCGACGGCTGCGCGCCTCGCGGCCGCGACGCGGTGTTCGGGCCATGCCGCGCCGAGATGATCGCGCAGCGTGGTGCCGGCATAGGCGGTGCGGTAGAGGCCGCGCCGCTGCAACTCCGGCACGACCATCTCGACCACATCCTCGAGCCCGCCCGGCAGATAGGGCGGCAGGATATTGAACCCATCCGCCGCACCGCCGACAAACCATTCCTCCATGGCATCCGCGATATCGCCCGGCGTGCCGATGACGAGCCGATGGCCATTGCCGCCGGCGATGGAGAGATAAAGCTCGCGAATGGTCAGGTTTCCGCGCCTGGCAATATCGAGGAAGATCTGCGCGCGGCTGTGCATGCGACGATTGGGCGGCTCAGGCACCGGCCCATCGAGGGGATAGGCCGATAGATCGCCGAGATAGTTCGAGCGCGCGCCGAGCCCGACCAGCGGATGAACGAGCTCCTGCAGGACGTCATACCGATCCTGCGCCTCCTGCCGCGTGCGGCCGGGAATGGCCATGATACCGGGCATGATGGCGAGGCTTGAGGGGTCGCGGCCGTATTTCGCCATGCGGTCCTTCACATCGGCATAATAGGCGCGACCATCCTCCAGGCGCTGCGAGGCGGCATAGACGACATCAGCCGTGGCCGCGGCCAACTCCCTCCCCTGCTCGCTCGCGCCGGCTTGCACGATCACCGGCGCGCCCTGTGGCGTGCGTTCCACGTTCAGCGGGCCGCGAACCTGGAAATGCGGGCCCTGATGGTTCAGGACATGCATCTTCTTAGGGTGGTAATTCAGCCCGGATGCCTTGTCCCGGACGAAGGCATCGTCTTCCCAACTTTCCCAGAGGCCGCGCACCACCTCGACGAATTCGGCAGCGCGGTCATAGCGCTGGTCATAGCCTGGCGCCTTGTCCCTGTTGAAATTCTGCGCCTCCATATCGGTGACACTGGTGACGACGTTCCAACCGGCACGGCCGCCGCTGATATGGTCGAGCGACGCGAATTTCCGGGCGATGTGATAGGGCTCGTTGTAAGTGGTCGAGGCCGTGGCCACGAGGCCGACCCGGCTTGTGACCATGGCAAGGGCAGAAAGCAGCGTCAGCGGCTCGAATTGCACATTCTTGCAGGTGCGGGCGAGTGCCCCGGCAGGCTCGTCGTGAAAGCGGATGCCGACGCCGTCAGCGAGGAAAGCCATGTCGAACAGACCGCGCTCGGCGGCCTGTACCACGCGAATGAAGTGCTGAAGATTGGAATTGCCGCCCGGCGTGGCATCAGGATGCCGCCAGGCGGCAAGATGATAGCCCATCCCGATCATGGACACGCCGAGATGCATCTGTCGCTGCGTCGCCATGGTCTCGAGGATCCTTGCATGCGCGGACAATGCGCCGGCGCGAGGTTCGGCGCTTAAATCGAAACGAATGCAACAAGCGTGCCGCCGGGCCGAGGCGGCTGCGTCATCTCCGGCACGTCGCGGGTGCCTGAGATACTCTCAGCGTGCCATACCGGCCCGTGAAAAGTGGCATTTGAGCCGGGCGGAAAAACTTTCGAAAATATGTTGTCTTTCGAAAAAAATGTGCAACACTGCCCTGGTCAGAAAGGATCGCGACAGTGGCCGGAGCGACGACCCAGCGCAGGATGAACCCCAGCACGGTGCTGGTGAGCCACGACGTTCAGTCGCGGCTGAAGGGTGACATCCTCGACGGCCGCTTCGCCCCTGGCAGCAAGCTCGGCACCGCCATGCTGCAGGAAACCTACGACGCCAGCGTGGGCACGCTGCGCGAAGCGCTCTCCCATCTCCGCTCCGAAGGACTGGTGGAGATGGAGGCAGGCCGCGGCTTTCGCGTGGCGCCCATTTCCGCCGAGGATCTTTGCGACGTCTCGGCCCTCTACATCGAATTCGAGGAACGCGCGGCGGTGGAATCCGTCCTGCAGGGCGACGAGGAATGGGAAACCGGCGTCCTCACCAGCTTCCATCGCCTCGCCCGTATCGAGGCACTGCCGCAGAAAGAGCGCATCGAGCGCAGCAGCGAATGGCTGCTCTATCACCGGCAATTCCATGAGGCCCTGGTGGCGGACTGCCCGTCGCGCTGGGTGCTGCGCGTCCGCGCCGGCCTCTATGACCACATGGAACGCTATCGGCTGATCTCGCAGAAGCACCGCCCGCTGAGTATCCACAAGCGCCGGGAACATGAGCTGATCCGGGATGCGGCGCTTGCGCGTCGCGCGACGGAGGTTGGGCAACTCCTCAGATCCCATCTCGAGGAAACCACGCAGACAGTACTGAAATACGCACCACAATTCATACCCGGCGGCACCTGACCGTCGGCTGACCAGGCGAGCCGCAAGAGCTCGCCGGCACATGGGAGTGAACATCATGAAAAGACGCGTTCTGCTCGCGGCGATGGCCGCGGCAGGGGCTGGGCTGCGACATACCGATGCCCAGGGCCAATCGAGAACGACCACCCTGATGCACGGCTTCGCACCGGGCGGCCCGGCGGATAGCATCGCCCGTCTGATCGCGGGCCCGCTCGGCCAGGCCCTGCATCAGACCGTGGTGGTGGAGCCCCGCCCCGGCGCGGGTGGGGATATCGCCGCTGCCGCCCTTTCCCGCGCCACGTCCGATGGCTCGGTTATCGGGCTCGTCACCGGCGGCCATGCCGTGACGGCGGCTTTCGGACGCAACCAGAATTACGACCCCGTCGATGGCTTCGAGCCCATCTCGCAGGTTCTGCGCTACGCTTTCGCGATCGCGGTCCGCGCCGACAATCCCGCGCGGGATCTGCGCGCAGCCCTGCGCTTGGCAGGCGAGGCACCCGGCCAGTGGCAATTCGGCTCGGCCGGCAAGGGCACCACGCAGCATCTCGCCGGCGAATTGCTCAATGCCATGTCGGGCGTGCGGATGGACCACATCCCTTATCGCGGCGACACCGCGAGCGTCACCGCGCTGCTGGGCGGCGAAATTCCGATGGCTGTCGTCGCCACGAATGTCGCGATCCCGCTCGCGCAGAGCGGGCAGGTCCGCATCCTGGCCGTGACCGGCGCCAGCCGCGCCGCTCGCCTGCCCGATGTGCCCACGGTGGCTGAGGCGGCGCTGCCCGGCTACGACGCCTCCACCTGGGCCGCCCTACTCGCCCCGCGCGGCACCTCGCCCGCCGTGATCGCCCGGCTGAACGTCGCGACCAACACCGCCCTGCGCGACGAGGCATTGCAGAAGCGCCTGGCTGAGCTGGTGGATGGGGAGGTGGTCGGCGGCACGCCGGAAGCCCTGCGCGCCCTCATGGTCAGCGAGATCGCGCGGTGGCGTACCCTGATCCGTGAGCGCGGGATCGCCATGGAATAGCGCAGGCCGAAAGACTTGATGATGCGAGTTGACGAGTTTTGCCCCGGCTGCACCGGGCGGAAGGAGAAGAAAAGATGAGCGGCGCCGCGGGAAATCTTCGCCTTACGGCCGAGGCCCTGGAGGGTCTGGTGGCCGGTATCTTCGAACATGCGGGCGTGCCGAAGCCGGAAGCGGCTTTCTGGTCGCAGAGCCTGGTCAATGCCAATCTGCGCGGCGTGGACAGCCACGGCGTGATGCGCGTGCCGCGTTATCTCGAACTGCTCGGCATCGGCGAGATCAAGGCCAATCCCACGATGAAGCTGCTGAAGGAAAGCGGTGCCATCGCCCTGCTGGATGCGGATCGGGCGCCAGGCCCCGTCGGCATGAGCCGCGCGATGGAAGTGGCGATTGCCCGTGCGCGGAAGGTGCATGTCGGCTGGTGCGTGGCGCGCGACATCACCCATGCGGGCGCCGTCGGCCAATATGTGCTCCAGGCGGCGGAAGCGGGCATGGTCGGCCTCGCCATGACGGCCTCGGTGCCGCTGATGGCCTATCACGGCAGCAAGGGCCCTGTCGTCTCGACCAACCCCATCGCCATCGGCATCCCCGCACGCGGCCGCCCGCCGCTGGTGCTCGACATGGCCACCGCCGTCGTCGCCCTCGGGAAGATCCAGAGCGCACGCAGCGCGGGGCGCCCGGTGCCCGAAGGCTGGGGCCTGGACAAGGAAGGCCGCCCGACGACCGATGCCGCCGCCATCGCGACGCTCCTGCCCATGGCGGGGCCGAAGGGCTCGGGCCTCTCCCTCATGATCGAGTGCCTCTCGAGCCTGGCCGCCGGCAATCCCGTCCTGGCGCCGGCGCTGGCCGGGGCCAAGGGTACACGGATGAACGGTACCGCCGTCGCGCTCGACATCTCGGCTTTCGGTGAGCCCGGCTCCTTCGAGGCGGATGTGGACGCACTGGCGGAGACCATCGCCGCGCAGCCCACCTCGCCCGGCGTCGATGCGCTGCTGCTGCCTGGCGAAAGGGGCGATGCGGTCCGGCAAGCCAGGATGAAGGAGGGCATTCCCCTCCCTGCCGGCACCTGGAAGGCGCTGGCCGATGCCGCCGCCGCCGCCGGCATCGCCATGCCCCAACCCATCGCCGCCTGACGGCACCTTCGATTCAAGCAAGACCCCAACTTCAGGGAAGAAACGCCATGACCCATCTCGTTCACGCCGTCGGGCATCTGAAGCTCAACGTCACCGATAGCGACGCCGTCATCCGCGACGCGACGGAAATCCTCGGCCTTCACGTCACGCGCCGCGAGGGCGGCCAGACTTGGCTGAGCAGCAACGGGCGCGAAGCGGAACTCGTGCTGCTGCAGTCCGACGAGAACGCGACGCATACCATCGGCCTCGAAGCCCTCACCCCAGAGGCCGTGCGCGAAGCCGAGTCACGCATCGAGAGCGTCGGCTGCAAGATCATCTCGCGCGAGCCTAGCCTCGCCTGCATCGCGCATGGCGTCACCTTCTCGACGCCCGAGGGCCTGCGCTTCGAAATCCATACGCCGGTTCGCGACAGCATCTATGGCCGCCGCCACGCGACCACGGGCGTCGGCCCCAACCGGATGGATCACATCAACCTCATGACGCCCGATCCCGCCGCGACGCGCAGGCAGCTCGAGGTGATCGGCGGGCTGCGGCTGGCCGAGCGCCTGGTCGATGACAGCCTGAACTGGATGTATGGGGGCAACCGTCAGCACCACATCCTCGGCCTCGTCAAAGGCAAGACCGGGCTGCACCACTATTCCTTCGAATTCCTCGAGTTCAACCAATATCTCCGCCTCGGCGACACGCTCGACCGCTTCGACAAGCAGATGATCTGGGGCCCCGGCCGCCACCGCCCGGGCGACAATACCTACGCCTATTACACCGACGCTTCCGGCGCGATGATCGAATGCGCGGGCTCCATGGCCTTCGTCGCCGATGATGCGAACTTCGAGGCTAATGTCATCACCCAACTCGAACGCCCGGGCAATGTGCGCGTGATGAATGTCTGGGGCACGCCCGCCCCGCTCGAATGGCGCACCCACCACTTCCCCTTCACCTCCGTCATCGACTGAGCGGGAGCATCGCCATGCAAGAGAAACTCTCCTTCATGTCGGACGGCCTGAAACTCTCGGCCGTTCTCCATGTGCCCGACAGCCGCAAACCCGGCGAGCGCCTTCCGGCCTTCATCGTCCTGCACGGCTTCGTCGGTTCGAAGGATGAATCCCATGCCGAGATCCAGGCGCAGATGATGGAGGATTTCGGCTATGTCGCCCTGCGCTTCGACTTCCGCTGCTGCGGAGAAAGCGAGGGCGAAAGGGCCCAGGTGCGCTGCTTCGACCAGGTGGCGGACGCCAAGAACGCGCTGACCTTCCTCGCGCAGCGGGAGGAGGTCGATCCCGCGAGGATCGGCGTGGTGGGTCATAGCTTCGGCGCCGCCGTCGCTGTCTATGCCGCCGGGATCGACAACCGCTTCGCCTGCGTCATCTCATCCTGCGGATGGGGCGATGGTGAGCGGAAGTTCCGCGGCCAGCACCCGACGCCCGAGGCCTGGGCGCGCTTCACCGGCCTGCTCGAACAGGGCCGCAAGCATCGCAAGGAAACCGGGCAGAGCATGTGGATGTCCCGCTTCGATGCCGTGCCCATCCCCGAAAAGCTGCGGCAGAACCTCTCGCCCAAGGCGATCATGGAAATCCCCGTCGAGACGGCCATCAGCATGTACGAGTTCCGCGCCGATGATGTGGTCAGCCATATCGCGCCGCGGCCGAGCCTTTTCTTCCACACGGCCGATGACGGGATCACGCCGAGCGAGCAATCCATGCGGCTCTTCGAGAAGGCGGGCCAGCCGGCGGAACTGATGCTGATCACCGGCACCTCGCATTTCCCGCTCTCAGCGCAGGACGCGCCGCGCACGAAGATGATGATCAAGAGCTGGCTCGATAAGTTCTTCCCGGTAGCCGCCTAGGAAGTTCGGGAGGAGGCGCGGCACTTTCCACCGCGCCTCCCTGCCCTCACCCGCCGCACGAGCCGCCCTGGCGGACGGCAGCGCCTCACCCTCAGCCCGGCGTGGCGGGGAAGGAAACCAACTCGCCATAGAGCTTACGCAGGGTTTCCTTTACGGCCAGTGAACGCTGATAGATGCCGATGAAGCGCAGCAGCCGCGGGTCGGCGGCGCGATCCGGGCGGGCGACGAAGAAGAAGGCGTAGCGCTCGTCATTCTCCAGGAAAAGCGCACGCGACGGATCGAGCCCGCCGATGCGCGCGAAGGTCGGGTAGGTCACCGCCGCATCCACCTCCTCGAGCGCGCGGGCGATCTGCGGCCCCTCGATGGAAACCAGCCGCAGCCGGCGCGGATTGATCGCGATATCCTCCAGCGCCGCCCGCTCATCGGCGCCGGGCCGCAGCGTGATCAGCCCTGCCTGCGCCAGGAGCAGCAGCGAGCGGCCGGTATTCACCACATCGCCCGAATAGGCGATCCGGGCGCCCTCCGGCAACGCGGCGAGCGTGGCATGGCGCTTGGAATAGAGGCCGAAAGCCGTGGAATAGGCAGGGGCGACCGGCACGAGATTCCAGCCCGACTGCTGGTTGGTGAAGGTCAGATAGGGCCGGTGCTGGAAGAGATTGGCATCCTCCTCGCCGAAGAAGACGGCGCGGTTAGGCGTCACCCAGTCGCTGAACTCCGTCAGGCGGATATCCATCCCCTGCGCCCGCGCCTCGGCCGCGGCGGCCTCCATCGCCTGGTTAGAAACACTGGTGGCGAGCGCGATGCGCAGCGGCCCTTCCGCAGCCCGGCTTCGCGCCGCACCGCCGGCCGCCATGGCCAGCGCGAGGGTGCCCATCGACAGGGTCCGGCGGGTGATCGACATGGCTTCTCTTTCCTGGCGTAACGTGAGCGGCAAATTGGCGCCGCGCCAAGGGCAGGACAAGCACGCCGGAAGCGACCCTGCCCCCGCGCCCAATCCTTACTCCCGGCTCTCATCCCAGGCATAGAGCAGCAGCCGCGTCGGGTTGCGCCATTGCTCGTTATCGTCGGTCATCAGCGCGACGAGCAGCCGGTAGCCGAAGCGGCCGATGCCCATCGCCTCCCAATTGCCGCCCCAGCGATCATCGTCGAGCCGCAGGATCACCTGCCCCGTCAGCACCCCGCCCTGCCCCGGCTCCGGGATGCCGGCCGGCGGGGCATGGATCAGCCGGCAGGAGAAACCGGCCCAGGGGCGGAAATAGCGCTCCAGCACCAGCAGCCCGCCATCAGGTAGAGCGCGGGCCTCAGTCGGGTCGTAATTCTCGCCGCTCGTGCGCCAGGCGACACCCTCCCATCCCGCCGGGCCGCCGAGCCAGGCATGGCGCAGCAGCGGCTCGTCCGGCAGGCGGTATTGCTCGGCTATGGCAAGCCAGCGGCCATCCGGCAGCAGTGCCAGCGATTCCAGGCTCCCATTGAAGGGCGCATTCTCGATGCCGGGCGGGGCGGGCAGATAGGTGCCGGGCGCGCCGAAATTCTCGTAGCGCCTGAGCCGCGCCCAGCGCTCGAAACCGACGACGAAACTGCCATCGGCCGCCCGCATCAGCGATTCAGCATCGCCACGATAATCCGTGCCGATCGCCCGCCCCGCGCCGTCGCGCAAGGATCCGTAGCGCAGCCGCGCGAGGGCGATAGGCCGCGCATGGCCATCGAGCACCAGCCGCCCGCTGAGCCAGCGCCGCCGGTCGCTCACCGCATGGAAGGTGAGGTCATCGCCGAGCACGAGGGAGGACCAGCCGCCCCCGCCCAGCACCCGCCGGTCGATCGAAAGCCCGCCAAGCGGCCTGAGCCGGCTCCCCGGCTCCGGCGCTATGGCCTCGCCGGGGACGAAGGCCCTGTCCGGCCGCACGTCACAGCCCGCGAGCGTGGAGAGCCCGAGCGCCAGGAACGCCCGGCGACCGGGCGAGCCTCGCATCCCGCTCTCAGGCCACCATGCCGCCGCGTTCGGTCGCGGCGCGCTGCCAGGCCTCGGCCGCATCCTCGTCGAAGAGCTCGGCGAGCTTCTTCATCATCGTGCCGCCAAGTTCCTCGGCATCCACGATGGTCACGGCGCGGCGGTAATAGCGCGTCACGTCATGCCCGATGCCGATGGCGATCAGCTCGACGGCATTGCGCCCCTCGATATCGGCGATGACCTTGCGCAGATGGCGCTCCAGGTAATTGCCGGGGTTGACGGAGAGCGTGCTGTCATCGACCGGCGCGCCATCGCTGATCACCATCAGGATGCGGCGCTTCTCCGGGCGGTTGCGCAGGCGCTTATAGGCCCATTCCAGCGCCTCACCGTCGATATTCTCCTTGAGCAGGCCCTCGCGGAGCATCAGGCCCAGATTCTTGCGCACCCGGCGCCAGGGAGCATCGGCGGCCTTGTAGACGACGTGGCGCAGGTCGTTCAGGCGGCCCGGATTGCGCGGCTTGCCCTCCGCGACCCAGCGCTCGCGGCTCTGCCCGCCCTTCCAGGCGCGGGTGGTGAAGCCTAGGATCTCGACCTTCACGGCGCAACGCTCGAGCGTGCGGGCGAGAATGTCGGAGCACATGGCCGCGACCGTGATCGGCCGGCCCCGCATGGAGCCTGAATTGTCGATCAACAGCGTCACGACAGTGTCGCGGAAATCGGCCTCGCGCTCGCGCTTGTAACTTAGCGCCAGCGTCGGGTTGACCACCACGCGCGCGAGGCGGGCGGCGTCGAGCATGCCCTCCTCGAGGTCGAATTCCCAGGCGCGCTGCTGCTGCGCGAGCAGTCGGCGCTGCAGGCGGTTCGCGAGCTTGGAGACGACGCCCTGCAGATGCTGCAACTGCTGGTCGAGCTGCTGGCGCAGGCGGCCCAGCTCGTCGGCATCGCAGAGATCCTCGGCCGAGACCTCCTCGTCGAATTGCTTGGTGAAGGCGCGGTAGACAGAGGCATCGTCGGAGGGGGCGACTTCCTTGCGCTGCTGCGGGCCGCCGGGGCGATCCTCGCCTTCGGCCGCGGCGCCGTCTTCTTCTTGGTCCTCGGTCTCTTCCTCGGCGGCATCGCCCTGCATGGCCTCGGGCTGGGCGCCCAGCACCTGGTCCTGCTGCTCGGCGCTGGCCTCGCCCTCGGCATTCTGGTCCTGCTGCGAGGTGCTTTCGGAACCGTCCTCGGTCTCCTGCTCCTCGTCGGACTGGGCTTCGACCTCGGCCTCGGCCAGGTCCAGCGCGGCGAGCAGCTTGCGGGCGGCCTTGGCGAAGCCCTCCTGGCTGTCCTGCGCGGCGGCCATCTCGGAGAGCGCCTCATCGGCCTTGTCGCCCAGCGTGTCGCGCCACATGTCGACGATGCGCGCGGCCGATTGCGGCACGGGCTCGCCCGTCAGCTTCTCGCGGGCCAGGAGCGCAAGGGCGGCGGTCAGCGGCAGCTGATCCTTCCGCGTCATGCGGTCATAGCCCTCGGCCTCGCATTGCTCGGCGAGGCGGGCGCGGAGATTGGCGGCCACGCCGGCCATATGCGCGCTGCCCACGGCCTCGACGCGTGCCTGCTCCAGCGCGTCGAAGACCTCGCGGGCGTCGCGGCGGGTCGGGACACGCGAATTATGCAGCGCCTCGTCGTGATAGCGCAGCTTCAGCGCGATCGCGTCGGCAGCGCCGCGCAGCTTGGCCATTTCGGCCGGCGGCAGGGCGCGGGTCGGCAGCGGCAGGCGGGCGCGCTTGCCCATGACGCCCGAGGGGCCCGGCTGGAAGGCGACCTGCACCTCGTCCGTCTGGGCGATGGCGCGCAGCACGCCGGCGGTGGCCCGCTTGAACTCTTCCTGCCGCGTCTGGTCCTGCTTGCCGCTCATGATCCGTTCCGTCGTCAGCCACCCTGCGCGGGCGGAAATGCGTCAGCCACCCTGGCAGGGCGGCAATTTCTTGGCCTTGGCGCGCGCCAAGGCCGGGCGCGCGTCGAGAGACGCGAGATAGCGCCGGGTGGCCGCCTCCGGCGTCACCTTGCCCCAGCCCACCGCCCATTGCAGCAGCCCACCGACCATGAGGTCGGCCGCGCTGAAGCGGTCGCCGGCAATGAAGGCGGTCTTTCCGAGCTGGCGCTCGATCCGCTCCATCACCTCGCCCATCGGCGCCCAGCCCAAGGCGCGCGCGGGGGGCGGGGCCGCACGGGGGAAAGCCAGGTCCGCGAAGGCGGGTTCCAGCACCGCGCCGCCGACCGAGAGCCAGGTGGCGTAGAGCGCCCGCTCCGGCGTGCCGACCAGCGGGGCGAGCCCCGCCTCGGGCACCACATCGGCGAGATAACCGCAGATCGCCTGGCTCTCGAGCACGATGGCGCCCTGCCAATCCCCATCGGGGCCACGATCCTCGAGCGCGGGAACCTTGCCGGCAGGATTGACCGCCAGATAGGCAGGGTCCTTCTGCGTGCCCGTGTTCAGGTCGTGCCAATGGATGTCATAGCCGCAGCCGGCCTCCTCCAGCGCCCAGAGAATGCGCTCGGAGCGCGAATTCGGGGCGTGATGGAGCAGGAACCGGGCAGCGGCCATGGCTCAGGCCTTCTTCTGGTAGAGCCCCGTCGGGATCTCTTCGTTGAAGCAGCGCTGGTAATACTCGGCCACCGTCGCGCGCTCCGCCTCGTCGCACTTGTTGAGGAAGGACAGGCGGAAGGCGAAGCCGACATCGCCGAAGATCCGCGCATTGTCGGCCCAGGTGATGACGGTGCGCGGCGACATGACGGTCGAGATATCGCCCGCGATGAAGCCGGCGCGGGTCAGGTCGGCCAGGGCCACCATCGCCTCGACCTGCTTCTTCATCTTCGCGTCCGAGGCATCGACGCCCATCTTGGCCATGACGATGGAGGTTTCCTGCGCGTGCGGCAGGTAGTTCAGGGTCGCCACGATGTTCCAGCGGTCCATCTGGCCCTGATTGATCTGCTGGGTGCCGTGATAGAGGCCGGTCGTGTCGCCCAGGCCCACCGTATTCGCCGTGGCGAAGAGGCGGAAATAGGGGTTCGGGCGGATGACCTTGTTCTGGTCGAGCAGGGTCAGCTTGCCCTCGACCTCCAGCACGCGCTGAATGACGAACATCACGTCCGGGCGGCCCGCATCATATTCGTCGAAGACCAGGGCGCAGGGGTGCTGCAGGGCCCAGGGAAGGATGCCCTCGCGGAATTCCGTGACCTGCTTGCCGTCCTTCAGGACGATGGCGTCCTTGCCGATCAGGTCGATACGGCTGATGTGGCTGTCCAGGTTGACGCGGATGCAGGGCCAGTTGAGGCGCGAGGCCACCTGCTCGATATGCGTCGACTTACCCGTGCCGTGATAGCCCTGGACCATCACGCGGCGGTTATGGGCGAAGCCGGCCAGGATCGCGAGTGTGGTGTCGCGGTCGAACTGATAGGTCGGGTCCAGCTCAGGCACGTGCTCGGTGCGGATGGAGAAGCCCGGCACCTTCATGTCGATGTCGATGCCGAAGGTCGCACGAACGTCGAGGGTGGTGTCCGGAGCCTCGATGGCCGAGGTGGGCCGTGCGTCGGCGAGGGTAGCGACCTTTGTCATCGTCTCTGCTCTATGTCTCGGAACTGATGGATGCAGCCTGCGACAGACCGCGCTGTCTGTGAAGCGATGTGCTGCACTGCCATGTCGCTTTCCTGTCCCCTTCGCGACATGGCTGGCCCGCGAGCGGGCCGGAGCGCGAGGGATGGGCCCCGGGAGGTAGGGCACGGTGGCGCAGATGGGCATGAAGCCCTATCCGCACCCGTTACCGTCAGGCGGTCGCGCGCTCGCTCTCCCGCGCCTGGCCCGATTCGGCGGCGGCCAGCGTGGCCAGGCGCTTCCGAAGCAGGGAATAGGCGCGGTTGATATCCTTGAAGCGCTCCTCGGCCTGCTTGTCGCCGCCGGTGCTGTCCGGATGGTGACGCTTGGCGAGGTCCTTGTACCGAGCGCGAAGGCCCTCCTCGTCGATGGGCCAGCCAAGGCCCATGACATCCAGCGCGGCGCGAAGCTCCGGCGGGGCTTCCTTGCGCGTCTTGCGCTGCGGCGGCGGCATATCCGCCAGGATCCCGAGCGGATCCTTCATCATGTCCGGGGCAACCTTGCCGGAGCCGAGCCGGCCGAGCGGCCAGGTGGGCCGCTGCCAGCTCGTATCTTCTCGGACATTCTGCTCGATTTCTTCGGCGGTCATGCCACGGTAGTAATCCCACGCCTGATTATAGGCGCGGACATGGGTCAGACAGAACCAGAAGTAGTCGCGCAATCGTGAACGATCCCGCGGAGCACGGAATTCGCCCAGAGTCTCGCATCCGGGGGCATCGCATAGTCGGCCTGTATCGGCCGCCTCGGCTCCTTCGGTGCGGAAACGTTCGCCTCGTCTAGCCATTACAGTGTTATGGGCGCGGTTTCACATCCTCGCAAGCGAAGGATGCCAGCGTCATGACGTTATCACCTATGTCTTCCATGACGTAGCTCGCGAATGATTCCTGCCTTGACGCCCCCTCGCCGCAACAGGTTCAGCAAGTGCCCCGCCCCAGCCCTCGCCCGCCGCCCGGGCATCGCCGAGCCATGCCGGCAGCCTGGGCCAGGGCCGGCGTGCCGTGCTCTTGCCTAATATCCCGCCAGCAAGCGAAAAGCCCCGCATGACCAGCCGCGCCGACCGACTCCAGGCCCAGCTCACCTCCGCCTTTTCGCCCACCCGCCTCGTCGTCACCGACGAGAGCGCGCGCCATGTCGGCCATATGGGCGCTCGGCCGGGCGGGGAGACGCATTATGCCATCCATCTCGTCTCGAGCCTCTTCGAGGGCAAGAGCCGCGTGGCCCGGCACCGCGAGGTGAATGCCCTGCTCGCGGCGGAATTCGCCGCCGGCCTGCATGCCCTGGCCCTGACGCTGCGCACGCCGGCCGAGGAAACGGCGGCGGCAAGCGAGGGCTGACGGTGGCCATTCTCTTCGATGACGGCGTCATCCGTGTCGTCATCCGCCGCCATAACGAGCGCGGCTCCCCGCCCCGCGGCACCATGGTCACCTTCGCGGACCTCACCTTCCGCCCGCAGGACGAGAAGCTCTGGGGCGAAGGCCCGGCCAAGGCCTTGGGCTATGACCTGATCGGCGTGATCGCCCATAACGAGAACTGGTTCCCCCGCGCCTCGATGGAAAAGGCGCTCATCGCCTTCCGGCGCCGCCTGCGCCCCCATGCCATCGGCTACGGCTACAGCATGGGCGGCTACGGCATTCTGAAATACGGCAAGATGATCGGGCTGGAGCGCGTCCTGGCCGTCTGCCCGCAATATTCGATCGACCCGCGCGACGTGCCGGGCGACCGGCGCTTCACCGAGCATTTCCAGCCTAACCTCCATCGCGGCATGGCGCTGACGCGGGAGGACCTGCCCGATTTCGCCGTGCAGCTCGCTGACCCGTATTTCCGCGAGGATGCGATCAATTCCAACGCCATCGAGGCCCTGGGCGGCAGCCATTGGATACGCTCGCCCTTCACCGGCCATGCCTCGATCTGGCTGCTGACCGACAGCGCCTTCCTGGAAAAGCTCTTCGAGCGGTTGGGCGAGGCCGATGCGCCCGGCATGCGCCAGCTGATGCGGCAGCGCCGGGGCGAGACGCCGCATTGGTTTCGCAATATCGGCCGCGCTGCGATGATGCGCGGCCAGGAGGAGCGCGCGCTGCGCTTCTGGCAAAGGGGCCTGGAACTGGGCCTCGTTCCCCGTTTTCGCGACGACGACATGGCCGAATGCCTGCCCGTCCTGATCCATAGCCGCTTCGAGCGGGGGGAGAAGGAGCGCGCCTTCCAGGCCATCGATACCGTCGCGCCGCATATCGCCAACAATGCCACGGCACTGGAACACACGGGCCATGCCCTGGCGGCCGGCGGGGAATGGGCGCGGGCAGAGGTGCAGTTCCGCGCCGCCGTCGCGGCCAATCCCAAATCCGGCGGCGCCTGGCGTGGCGTGCTGGCGAGCCTGCGCATCCAGGGGCGGACGGCCGAGCATCTGGAAGCCGCACTCGAAGCCTCCGCGGCCCTGCCCGAAGAGCCCGAGATCGTCACTGAAACCGCGCGGCTGCTGGAGCGCGCAGGCCGGGCGGCCGAGGCCGAACCCCTGCTCCGCAACGCCATCGCCGCCCGCCCCGATGCCCCCATGCTGCTCCGGGCCATGGCCTCGACCCTGACGGCCCTCGGTCGTGAAGACGAAGCGGCCGAGCATCTGCGCGATGCCGAGCGGCGCCGGCCGAACGACCCCGCCATCGCGCATGACATGGGCAATCTCCTGCTGCGACGTGGCGAGATGGGCCAGGCGGTCGAGCATTACCGTGAGGCCAGCCGGCGCCATCCGCTGGAGGCGAAGCTTCATCTCGGCCTCTCCAAGGCGCTCGCCGCCGCGGGCGACGGCTCGGGCGCGCTCGAAGCGGCTCGGGAGGCGGTGCGGCTCAACCCGAAGAACGGCCCGGCGCGGCTCTGGCTTCTGCGCTGCCTCGCCATGCGCGGGCGCCTTCTGGAAGTCGCCCGCATGGCCCCGAGCTTCCTGCGGCGGAAGCGCTCATGACGGCCGAGCCCCTCGCCCTCTATATTCATTGGCCTTTCTGCCTCGCGAAATGCCCCTATTGCGACTTCAACTCCCATGTCCGGGAGCGGATCGACCAGACGCGCTTCGCCGCCGCCCTGCGCCGCGAACTCGCGCATGAGGCCGAGGCGCTCGGGCCGCGCCCCCTCGCCTCCATCTTCTTCGGCGGCGGCACGCCGAGCCTTATGGACCCAGCGACGACCGCCGCGCTGATCGAGGATGCCACGCGCTTCTTCCAACCCGTCGAAGGGATGGAGATCACGCTCGAGGCCAATCCGACCAGCGTGGAGCGCCAGAAACTCGCCGATTTCCGCGCGGCCGGGGTGAACCGCCTTTCCCTCGGCGTGCAGTCGCTCGATGAGAAGGCGCTGCGCTTCCTGGGCCGGGAGCATAGCGCCAGCCAGGCCATCGCGGCGCTGGAGACGGCGCGCGCCACCTTCCCGCGCCTGTCCTTCGACCTGATCTATGCCCGGCCGGGCCAGGCCGAGGCGGAATGGCGGGCGGAGCTCCGCCAGGCGCTGGCCCTGGCGGCCGATCACCTCTCGCTCTATCAGCTCACCATTGAGCCCGGCACGCGCTTCGCCACCGAATATGCCCGCGGCGCCTTCCGCCTGCCTGATGAGGAAGAGGCTTCGCGGATGTATCTCGCCACGCGAGACGAGGCCGGGCTTTTCGGCCTGCTGCCTTACGAGATCTCGAATTATGCCAAGCCTGGCGCCGAGAGCCGGCATAATCTCGCCTATTGGCGCTATGGCGATTACCTCGGCATTGGCCCCGGCGCGCATCAGCGCCTACTCGGCCCCGAGGGCATGCTTGCCATCCGCCGCCATCGCGCGCCCGAGCCCTGGGCCGAGCTGGTCGAGCGCCAGGGCCACGGCACCGCCGGTGAGGAAAGGCTGACGCCGGAGGAACGCGGCCGCGAGGCCATGCTCATGGGCCTGCGCCTGACCGAGGGCGTGGACCCGGCCCGCATCGCCCAGCGCGCCGGCCTGCCCTTCGAGGCGATCGTCGATCAGGGCATGCTCGAGGCGCTGGCCGAGGAAGGTTATCTCGCGACCAGCCCCGATGGCCGCCTGATCGCGACCGATGAGGGTCGCCTCAGGCTCGACGCCCTGCTCCCTGCTCTGCTCCGCTAGAGCATCTTCAGCCGATTGGATGGAACCATCTGATCGGATGAAGATGCCCGCGAAAACAACCGTCTAGAGATGTTGCATTGGCCCACAACGAACGGCAACGGCTCCAGATGTCAGGACGGGTCGACGCGTAGGTAGCGCGAGGGTGCCTCGACGCCCTCAGCGCCGCCGAGTTTCGCGGCGCGCAGTAAGGTCGCGCGGTCCTCGGGCTCCAGCCGCGCCGTCTCGCGCAGATGCTCCGTCCAGCTTTCGAGCACCCAAAGCTCCACCCATCGCTCTGGATGGGCGACATCTTCATAGAGGCGCCAGCTCAGCGCGCCGGCTCGCATCCGCACGCGCCGCACCTCGGCCATCACCAGCAGGAACTGCGCCCGGTCGGTCGGGGCCACGCTGTAGCGCATGGTCTCCAGCACGCGGCCGGAGCTTTCGGTGAGCAGGCTGGCGATTTCGGGTGCCGGGGCCTCCGGGTTGGGCAGCGTCTCCGAAGATGCGGAGGCCGGCTCCGTCTGTTCCTCGATCTTCCAGCGCATAACGGCAAAGGCGACGACGGCACCGGCGGCACCGGCCCCCACCAGCGTCTGCCCCACACCCGCATATTCGGCGATCCACCCCGCGAGGCCTGCGCCCGCCGTCAGCGCACCGAAAAAGGCGAGATTGTAGAGCGCGACCGCCCGGGCGCGCACCCAGGAAGGTGCCGCCATCTGCGCCGAGGCCTGAAGGGTGCTCGCCGTGGTGATCCAAGAGGCGCCATAGCCCATCATGCCGATCGCAGCCGGCAGCCAATGCGTCGAGAAGCCGAGAATGGCGAGCGAGGCACTGCCGATGAGCGAGCCGGCCAGCACTGTGTTCGATCGCCCGAGCCGCTCGCGCACCGGCGGCAGCATCAGCCCGGCCAGCACGGCACCCGCGCCCATGGCGCCCAGCATCATGCCGAAAGCCTCCGGGCCCAGGCCCAGCCGCTGCCGCACCACCAGCGGCAGCAGGCTCCACATGGCCGCGCCGAAGAAAAAGAAGCAGATGGAGCGGAACATCACCGTCCGCAGCAGCGGCGAGGCGACGGCATAGCGCACGCCGGCCCGCATCGCGGAGAGGAAATGCTCCTTCGGCATGGTCGAAGGCGGCGCTTCCCGCCGCCAGGCAATGAGGGCGGCCAGCAGCACCGAGGCGCAGGCGGCATTGAAGATGAAGGCCGCGCCGGTCCCCGCCCAGCCGATCACGAAACCGCCCAAGGCTGGGCCCACGGCGCGCGTCAGGTTGAAGCCGATGCCGTTCAACACGATGGCCTGAGCCAAGTCACGCCGAGGCACGATTTCGGGCGTCACGGCGCCCCAGGCGGGATAGTTCGCCGCACTGCCCGCGCCGATGAAGAAGGTGAAGGCCAGCAGCACCCAAGGGCCGATCAGCCCCGTCGTCGTCATCAGCGCCAGCAGCGCCGACACCACGACCATCCAGAGCTGCGCCGAGATGAGATAGAGCCGCCGGTCGAGAATATCGGCGAGCGCGCCGGCCGGAATGCCGAGCAGGAAGACCGGCAGCATGGAGGCGGCCTGGACCAGGCCCACCATGAAAGCCTCGGGCGCGAGATTGGTCATCAACCACCCCGCGCCCGTGTTCTGCACCCACATGCCCGTATTGCTCGCGAGATTCGCGATCCAGAGCAGGCGGAAATCGGCGTGGCGCAGCGGAAGCAGCGCGGCTGGTAATTGTGCCATTACCGCAGACTGCGACGGAACATGATCACGCCGGAAGAGGTCAGATGCGCCTGCCGGGCTTCATTCCGCCGCCATCGGCATCGTGACCGGCGCCGGCAGCTTCCAGCCATACTGCTTGTCGAGGCCGAGCTTGCGGACGACCTCCATGCCGCGGGCGAGATGATCCGGCGCGAGGCCCTTGAGCGGGCGGCGCAGGTCACCAGCCGGCAGGCCCACGGCCTTCATCAGCGACTTCACCGCCACCGGGTTGATCGCCGAATAGGTGAAATGCAGCAGCGGCAGCAGGC
>JADFCQ010000006.1 GCA_015223225.1 Acetobacteraceae bacterium H6797
TCAGCAAGCTGCGCTGCGAGCCGGCCCCGCTGCTGATCGGCTTCGTGCTCGGCCCGATGATGGAAGAGCATCTCCGCCGCGCCATGCTGCTCTCGCGCGGCAGCCCGACGGTCTTCATCGAGCGCCCGATCAGCGCCGTGCTGCTCGGCATCTGCGTGCTGACGCTCGCCGCCATGCTTCTTCCCTCGCTCCGCAAGGGCAAGGACGAAGCCATCCAAGGCTAGCGGGCCCCACGCCCGAACGGAAAAACGCCGCCCCGGAGCGATCCGGGGCGGCGTTTCTCATTTCAGGCTGCCGCCGGCTTCAGGCGAAGCGGCCCTGTGCCGCCAGCACCTCGATGCGATAGCCATCCGGGTCGGTGATGAAGAAGAAGCGGGCGAAGAGCGCGCCGTCCCGATGGAATTCCTTGATCGGCTCGGGCGCGATTCCCTCAGCCGTCATCCGGGCATGCGCGGCGTCGAGATCATCGACGGCGACCGCAAGATGGCCATAGCCATTGCCACGGTCATAGGGCGTGGCCTGGCCCTTGTTGACCGTCAGCTCCAGCTCGAAATCGCTTTCGGGGGCGCGGAGATAGACGAGCACGAAGCTCTCGAACTCGTAGCGGTCCTTCACCGCCATGCCCAGGCTGCGGCGGTAGAAGTCGAGCGACCGCGCCTCGTCCAACACGCGGATCATGGAATGGATCGGCTTGGCCATGGCGGCTCCTTTCATGCTTCCTCGCCGTCGGCTCAGCCCGCAAAGGCGGCCTGGGCCTCGGGGAGGGACCAGATTTTCTCGATGGCGGCGACGCCGGCGGCCATGATCGTCGCCTCATCCCCGGCGAGATAACGCCCGCCCTGGATGAGCAGCCGGCCATCGACCATCACCGCATCGACATTCCCGCGATTGGCCAGCGCGACCAGCGCGCGGCGCGGCTCGTAGAGCGGCTGGAGATGCGGGTGGCTCATATCGACCACGGTGAGATCGGCCGCAGCACCCGGCTTGATCCGGCCGAGATCGGGCCGGTTGATCGCGGCTGCCGCCGTATCGGTGACGGCCGAAATGATCTCGGGCGAGGTGGCGATTTCGCCCGTGCCCGCCATGAGTTTCGAGATTATGGAAGCGGCGTTCATCTCGCCCAGCAGGTCCATATTGTAGCCATCCGTGCCGATGACGGTGCGCACGCCATGGCTGCGGAAGCGGCCGAAGCTCGCCGGGCGGCCGCCACGGGCGAAGACGCGCGGGCAGTTCAGGATGGTGGCGCCGCGTGCGGCCATGAGGCGCAGGTCATCGTCGGTGGAGGCGATGCAATGCGCCGCCAGCAGGTCGGGCGCCATCAGGCCCAGCCAGTCCAGATACTCGGCCGGGCTGCGGCCGTAGCGCTCGCGGATGATGGCGACCTCGTTGTCGCTCTGCGCCAGATGGGTCGTGATGGGCGCGCCCACTTCGCGCGCGCGGGCGGCGCAGGCGCGGAGCAGGTCGGGGCCGCAGGTATCGGTCGCATGCGGGCTCATCGCCAGGCGGATGCGGCCCTGGTCATGGCCTTCCCATTTGGCATGCAGCGCATCCCAGGCGGCGAGGCCGGCGGCGCCGTCATCGCCGGCATAGACCATGCTGCCATCGGGTTGCATGCGGGCGTCGGAGGTCGAGAAGAGGTAAGGCGCGCCGTAGAAGCGCAGGCCCATTTCGGCGGCGGCGTCGAACATCTCGACCAGCTCGCCGCGGAAGGGCTCCATCACCGTCGCATTGCCGCCCTTGAGCAGCTGGAGCACGCCCATGCGGGCGACGGCCATGCGCTCTTCCGGCGTATAGATTTCGAGGCCGCGCTTCGTGAGCGGCAGAAGCACCGTATAGACGATGCTCTTGCCGCCCTTCCGCCCCGCGCCATCCTCGCTATGGCTGCGGGCCACGGCCTCGCTGAAACAGTGGTTGTGCAGGTTCATCAGCCCCGGCAGCACAAAGCGGCCGGGGGCATCGAGCACCGTATCGGCCTGGGGCTTGGTGGGTGTGACGGCGGCGATCTTGCGGCCTTCCGTCAGGACCCAATGGTCACGCAGAACCACGGGCACGCCGCCCTGCTCGGCGAGGACATAGGAGCCGAAGACGGCAGTGGTGCCGGGGTCCTGCATGGCGAGTTTCCTTATTCTGTCTTGGGCGATCAGGCCGGGCGGACGTTCCAGAAGGTCACGGTGCCGCGGTTCACGCCCGTGATGTTCTTCCGGTAGGCCGTCGGCTGGCGATAGAGGCCGAGCGGGTAGTAGGGCACCTCGTCGAAGGCCGTGAGCTGGACTTCGGCGGCGATGCGCTTCTGGCTCTCGGTATCGGGTGCGGCCAGCCACTGCTCGCGCAGCGCCTCGAGCTTCCTGCTTTCGAACCAGCCGGGATAGGAGGCATCGCCGCGCAGCAGTTGATGGCTCGCCGGATTCAGCCAGTCGATGCCCTGCCAATTGCCGACAAAGGCGCTCCAGCCGCCCTCTTCCACCGGTGTCTTGCGATTGCGGCGAGTGAGGACGGCGCCGAAATCCATCGCCTGGTAATCGACATTCATGCCCGCCTGCCGCATCAGATCGGCGGCGACATCGCCCAGCGGCTTCTGCGCGAGGCTGTCGGCGGGGACGAGGATGACGACCTTTTCGCCCTTGTAGCCGGCGGCGGCGAGGTCACGCTTCACCTTGTCATAGTCGCGCGGGCCCTTAAAGACCTCCATACCGGCATCGCTCGCCATGGGCGTGCCCGGGGCGAAATAGCCGATGGGCGTGTATTGGAAAGCAGGGTCTTCGCCGGCCACGGCGGTCATCACCGCCTTCTGGTCGATGGCGCCCAGCAGCGCGCGGCGGATGGCCGGGTTGTTGAAGGGCGGCTGCAGCGTGTTGACGCGCATGCCGCAGGTGAAGCCGAGCTGGTCCAGCACGTCGATGGTGACGTTGCGGTTGCGGCGGAGCAGCGGCAGCAGGTCATGCGGCGTCGTCTCCTGCCAATCCTGCTCGCCGGTCTGCACGGCGGAGGCGCCGGTCGCGGCATCGGGCATGGTCGTCCATTCGACGCGGTCGTAATGGACGATCTTGGGCCCGGCGGTCCAGTCGCTCACGCCGCTTTCGCGCGGCTTGTAGCCTTCGAATTTCTGATAGACGTTCTTCGCGCCCGGCACGCGCTCATTGGCGACGAAGCGGAAGGGGCCGGAGCCGATGATTTCGGGAATCTGCTTGAAAGGATCGGTATTCGCGAGGCGCTCGGGCATCATGAAGCAGGCCGGCGTCGCGGCCTTGCCAAGCGCCATGGGCAGGAGCGGGAAGGGGCGCTTCAGGCGGAAGACGATGGTCTTGTCATCGGCCGCCGACAGATCCTCTGTCGCGACCATGAGGGCGGCACCGAGGGCATCGCGCTTGGCCCAGCGATTGATCGAGGCGACGCAATCCTTCGCCGTGACCTTCTCGCCGTCATGCCAGGTGAGCCCGTCGCGCAGCGTGAGCTTCCAGAGCTTGCCGTCATTCTCGACGACATGCCCCTCGACCATCTGCGGCGAGACTTCCATCTTGCTGTTGATGCCATAGAGCGTGTCGAAGACCATGAAACCATGGTTCCGCGAGACGAAGGCGCCGGAATAGATGGGGTCCGTGAAGGCCAGGTCGATGACGGGGATAAAGCGGAGCGTGGTCGCGGAAGTGGCCCGGACGAAGCGCGGAGCGCCGAGAAGAGCAGTCGAAGTGGCGGCGGCGCCGAGCAGGCTTCTGCGAAACATGGTAGATCCTTCCTGTATGAAATGGCGCGGCCCGGCGTCATGAAAACGCCGGGCCGGCAGGGCCGTTATTCGCCCTTGTCGATGCTCACTTCGGTAATGGCCTGGTGCTCCAGCCCATGCTTGCGCAGCACCTCGAGATAGGTCCCGTTGGCGATGAGGCGGGAGAGCCCCGCCGCGATCGCGTCGCGCAGCGCCGTCTGCTTCTGATCGAAGGCGAAGCCGAAGAGGCCGCGCGTGAGCGGCTCGCCGATGGTGACGAAAGTGCCCGGGTTCTGCTGCGAGAGATAGACGACATATTCGGCGCCCAGCACCACGCCATCGGCGCGGCCCTGCTGCAGATCCGTCCGCGCGGCGGCGGCGCCTTCGGTGCCGATCACGCGGATGGCGGGCTTGCCCTTGGCCACGCAATTGGCTTCGCTCCAATCCTGCACCTGCTTGAAGTAATTGGTGGTGCGGGGCGTGGCGATGCTGCGGCCGCAGAAATCCTCCGGCTTGGTAGCACCCTTCTGAAGCGTGACGGTCGTGAAGATCTGCGCGCCCGTGCTGGCGTAATCGACGAAGGTGAGCCGCTCGCGCCGCGCGGGCGTTTCGGTCATCGAGGTGCCGGAGAAATCGACGCGCTCGGTCGTCACCGCCGGCACCAGCTGCGCGAAGGCCATTTCCTCGTAGCGGAACTCGATGCCGAGCTCCTTGCTGAGCGCCGCGAGCAAGTCGGCATTCACGCCGCGCCGCTCATTCGTCGCCGGGTCCTTGTAGGACATGGGTGGATAGGTGGTTTCGACCGCGACGCGGACGAAGCCGCGGCTGCGGATCGCATCAGGCAGCACCTGGGCGACGGCGAGGCTGGGGATCAGGCAGGCGAAGGCGGCGGCGAGGTAACGTTTCATGCTCATGCTCCCTTGTCGGCCGCTTCGCAGGCGGCGAAATGCGTGGCTATCTCTTCACCCGTGGCGATCCAGACATCGCCATATTCCTTGGTGTGGCGCAGGAAGTTGCGCAGCAGCCGCAGCCGCATCGGCCGCCCGCTGCATTGAGGGTGAAGCACCGTCGTCACCATGCCGCCCCAGTCGCGCGTCTCGGCCAGTTCGTCCTGCCAGATGGAGAGGACATGCTCGGCCGGGAACATCGGGCGCGGGCTGTAGCGCTGCGACAGGCCATAGAGCCAGTCGTCATAGGTCATGGTGACGGGCAGTTCGATGAGGCCCTGTCTGCCATCGTCGAGCAAATGACGATAGGGCCGCACGTCGTCGCGGAAGGAGGAAGTGTAGAGCAGGCCGCGATCCTTGAGTAGGACGCGCAGCTCCTCGCAGAACTCGCCCGACGGCGCGCGATAGCCCTTGGGCACCACGCCGAGGCGGCGCTTCAGCACCTCAAGGCCCCGATCCACTTCCTCGACCAGCAGCGGGTCACCCGGCATGGGCATGAGGTGGTGAAAGCCGTGATGGCCGATCTCGTGCCCATCCTTCAGGATGGCCTCGCACATCGCCGGATGCGCCTCGACCGACCAGCCGGTGATGAAGAAGGTCGCCTTCAGCCCTTCCTGCCGCAGCATTTCCAGCAGCTTCGCGACGCCGACACGCGCCTCGAAACCGCCAAAGGACATGGTGACCAGCTCCTTGTATCGAGCCGGGTCCTTCGCCGTCCAGGCCGTCTCGGCATCGACGTCGAAGGAGAGGAACATCGCGGCCTTGTTGCCGGCCGGCCAAGGATATTCCTTGGCCAGCGGCGCGCGATTGGCGGGCGCCAGCGGCACCCGCGCCATGAAATCATTCACCGGCATTGACCGTCACTTCGGTGATGCCGCTCGCGTCCAGCGACCACTTCTTCAGCAGCGCCGCATAGGTGCCGTCGGCGACCAGGGCCTTCAGTGCCTCGGCGATGGCGGCCTGCATCGCGGGCTGCTCCTTATTCGTCGCAATGCCCATCAGCGTATAGCCCATCGGCTCACCGACCAGGGCATAGGTATTGGGCTCCTGCGCCATGATATAGGGCAGGGTCTCGCCACCCTGCATGGCGGCGTCGATACGGCCCTGGCGAAGCTGTGTGCGCGCATCGGCGGAGCCTTCGGTGCCGATCACGTTGATCGCGGGCTTACCCTTGGCGACGCAATTGGCGTCGCTCCATTCCTTGAGCACGACGACGAAGTTGGTGCGGCGGCTGGCGCCGACCGAACGGCCGCAGAGCGATTCAAGCGTGTTCAGCTCGCCCGCACGCCGCGCTTGGGTGAAGACCTGCGAGCCCGAGCGGAGGTAATCGACGAAATCCGCCACGCCGCGACGATCGGGCTTGTCGCTCATGCCGGAGAGAATGACGTCCACGCGGCCGGTGCGGAGCGAGGCGATCATCTGGTCGAAGCTCGTCTCCTGCCACTGGATGGTCAGGCCGAGCCGCTTGGCGATGGCCTCGCCGAGATCGATGTCGAAGCCGACGAGCTTGCCCGTCGCCGGGTCCTTCATCTCCATCGGCGGGTAGTTCGGCACATTGGCGACGACCATCGTGCCCTTGGCGCGAATCGAGGCCGGCAGTTCGGCGGCCATGGCGGCGAAGGGGGCGAGCGCAACGGCCGCCAGCAGCATCTTACGGATCATTTTTCTTGTCTCCTGCGTGAAGCCTGTTAGTCGGTCAGGGTAGGGTGATGTCGTTCCGCGAAAGGTCGTGGCGGGCGATGATCGCCTTGTAGGAACCATCGGCGATGCTCTGCCTCAGAGCCCAGGCCATCGCATCCCGAAGCTGGGAGGAGGCCTTCACGAAGGTCATCGCGATGGTCATCCGGTTGAGCGGCTCGCCGACCATCACATAGGTTCCGGCTTCCTGGCTCATCGTATAGGGAACGGATTCGCTGCTCTGCACCACGGCATCGACGCGGCGCTGGCGCAGCTGGAGCCGCGCCTCGGGCGTGCCCTCGGTCGGCATCACGATGATCGCGGGCTTACCGGCGGCGACGCAATTCTCGTCGCTCCACTTGCGCATCGCGGCGTCGAAGCCGTTGCGGCGATTGGCGCCGAGGCGCTGGCCGCAGACATCCGTCGCGACCTTCATCGGCGCATGCGAGGCAAGGGCGTAGAGCTGCATGCCCGAGGTCAGGTAGTCGACATAATCGACGCGATCACGGGCTTCCGGGCGGTTCAGCATGCTGAAGGCCATGTCGACGCGGCCGGTGCTCATCGCGGGGATGGCGGCCTCGTAGGAGGTCTCCTGCCATTCGACCGTCAGGCCAAGGCGCTTGGCGAGGTTCTCGGCCAGATCGACATCGACGCCGACCAGCTTGTTGTCCTCCACGCGCTTATAGGCCATGGGCGGGAAGGAGGCGAAGAGCGCTACCACGAGCTTGCCCCGTGCCGCGATCTCGGCGGGTAGGGGCGGCCGCGCTTCCTGCGCCATGGCGGGCAGCGCCAGAGCCGTGGCGAGGACGGCGGCGAGCGCGCCGCGCCGGAGAAATCTCTTCATGTCGCTTCCCTCTATGACAGCACGGCCGCGAGGAAGGCCTTGGTGCGCGCTTCCTGCGGATTGCCCAGAACCTCTTCGGCCGTCCCGGCTTCGACGATCACGCCGCCATCCATGTAGACGACGCGATCGGCGACTTCGCGGGCAAAGGCCAGCTCATGCGTGACGACCATCATGGTCATGCCTTCCGCCGCCAGCGCCTTCATGGCCTGCAGCACCTCGCCGACCAGTTCCGGGTCGAGGGCGCTGGTCGGCTCGTCGAAGAGCATCAGCTTGGGCTTCATCGCGAGCGCACGGCAGATCGCCACGCGCTGCTGCTGGCCGCCAGAGAGATTGGCGGGATAGGAATTTTCCTTGTCGGCCAGGCCGACGCGGGCGAGCAGCGCACGGGCTTCGGCGACGACCTCGGCACGCGGCCGGCCGAGCACCCGCACCGGGCCTTCCAGGATATTCTCCAGCGCCGTCATATGCGCGAAGAGATTGAAGCGCTGGAAGACCATGCCGGTCGCGAGCCGCTGCCGGGCGATCTCCTTCTCCGGCAGGTGATGAAGCCGGTTGCCCTCGATGCGGAAGGCGTTCAGCTCCCCATCGATCCAGATGGCGCCGCTATCGGGCTGCACGAGCTGGTTCACGCAGCGCAGCAGCGTGGTCTTGCCCGAGCCCGAGGCGCCGATGATGCACATCACCTCGCCGGCATGGATATCGAGGGAGACGCCCTTCAGCGCCTGGAAGTCGCCGAAGTTCTTGCGGACATCGACGATGGAGACGAGGGGCTTGCTCATCGGCCGGTCACCGTGCCGCGGGCGAAGCGGCGCTCGAGGAGGGACTGCAGCGGCGTCATGATCGAGATGATCAGCAGGTACCAGAAGGCCGCCACCATCAGCAGTTCGATGACGCGGGAATTCGCGTAATAGATGTTCTGCGCGTTGTGCAGGATTTCGGAATACTGGATGACGCTGGCCAGCGAGGTGGCCTTCACCATGCCGATGAATTCATTGCCCACGGGCGGGATGATCACGCGCATGGCCTGGGGGAAGACGATGCGGCGGAGCGTGGTCAGCCGCGTCATGCCGATGGATTTGGCTGCCTCATACTGCCCGTTATCGACGGAGAGCATGCCGGCGCGGATCACCTCGGAGGTATAGGCGCCCTGGTTGATGCCGAGCCCCAGGAAGGCCGCGACGGCGGGGGTGATGACCTCGACGGTCTTCACGCTCCAGACGCCCGGAATGCCGATCTCGGGGAAGACGAGCGCCAGGTTGAACCAGAGCAGAAGCTGAAGAATGAGCGGCGTGCCGCGGAACAGCCAAGCATAGCCGAGCGAGACGCCCTGCAGCACCGGGTTTTCCGACATGCGCATCACCGCGGCGACGACGCCGAGCACGATGCCCAGCGCCATGGCCGCGAATGACATGAGGATGGTGTTCACCAACCCGGTCATGATCGACTGGACGGTGAGGAACTGCCCCACGACCTTCCAGTCGATATCGCCCTGGCTGAAGGCGCGCACCAGCAGCGCCACGAGCAGGAGGATGATGGCGACGGCGACCCAGCGCCCATAGTGTCGCCGGGGCATGATGATATGGCCGGAGATATCGGGCAGTGACTGGGTCGCGCTCATCGCGTGGCCTCCAGCAAGGGGTTGTTCAGACGGGCGCCTTGGCGCCGACTTGCTCCACGATGAGCTTGTAATGCTCGGGGCGGCGATGGCTGGCGAAGTGGAACATCTTGTCCTTGCCCTGCCGCACCGCGTCGAGATCGATCTCGGCGACCACGACTTCGTCTTCCAGCGACTGGGCCTGGGCGACGATCACGCCATCGGGGCTCACGATGCAGGAGCCGCCGATGAGGCCCGACCCGTCCTCATTGCCCGCCTTGGCGACGCTGATCGCCCAGGTCGCGTTCATATAGGCATTGGCCTGGGCCGAGATATTCGAATGGAAGGTGCGGATTTCCTCGTTTTCCGTCGTGCCGCCATTCGGATCATAGGCCGCCGAGTTGTAGCCCATGACCATCAGCTCGACATCCTGCAGGCCATAGACGCGCCAGGCTTCCGGCCAGCGGCGGTCATTGCAGATCAGCATGCCCATGACGGGGCGGTGCCATTCCGGCGCGCCGCGGAAGGCAGGGAAGCCCATGTCGCCATATTCGAAATAGCGCTTCTCGAGCTGCTGGAAGCGCGCGCCCTCGCGCGGCTCCACGCTGCCCGGCAGATGCACCTTGCGGTATTTGCCGAGGATTTCGCCATCAGGGCCGACGGTGATCGCGCTGTTGAAATGCTTGCCTTCCGGCGTCAGCTCGGCGTAGCCGACATAGAAGCCGACCTTCAGCTCCTTGGCGCGGTCGAACAGGGGCTGAACCTGCGGGTTCGGCATGCTCTTCTCGTAATAGCTCTCCAGCTCCTCGCCCGCGATCAGCCAGCGGGGGAAGAAGGTGGTGAAGGCCAGTTCCGGGAAGACGACGAGCTGCGCGCCCTTGGCGGCGGCGTCTTCCAGCAGGCGGATCATGCGCGCCAAGGTCTCGGCGCGGGGTTCCGCCTTCTGGGTGGGGCCCATCTGGGCGGCGGCGACACGGATAAGGCGGGGCATGGTCAGGCCTCTCAGCAAAGCGACGCGGCTGCCTATCGCAGCGGCAGCGCAACTATGCGCCGCTAAAAAGCCGTCAATCAATGATACTGATTATATGAATATGGCCATAACAATCAGCTTTGATTATACTGCCCCATGACCCTCCGCCAGCTCGAGATCCTCCGCGCCGTCATACGCTGCCAGACCACCATCGCGGCGGCCCAACAGCTGGGCATGTCGCAGCCAGCGGTGAGCAACGCGATCCGGCAGATGGAGAGCCAACTCGGCTTTCCCCTCTTCGAGCGCCTGAACAACCGGCTCTTCCCGACCGATGGCGCGGCCATCATCTATGAGGAATCAGAGCCGCTCTTCGCCATGCACAGCGCCCTCGAGGTTCGTGTGCAGGAATTGCGCGAGGACAAGATCACCCGGCTGCGCATCCTCAGCACCCCGCCGCTGGGCCATGGCGTCATTCCCTCCGTCATGGTGCCCTTCAGCCGCCGGCATCCGAGGCTTCAGATCTATTTCGACATCCGGGAGCTGGATGAGGTCGTCCGCAGCGTCGAGAGCGGCAAGACGGATATCGGCTTCGGCCTCAGCCTCGGCGCCCAGCCCACGCTGGAGATGGAGGCGCTGTTCCGGGGCGTCATGGTCTGCGCCTTGCCGCCGCGCCACCCGCTGGCAGGGCAGGAAAGCGTCTCGCTCCAGGCCCTGCAGGCCGATCGCTTCATCGCGCTGGATGCCCATACCACGATGGGTGCGGCCGTGCGCGATGCCTATCAGGAGGCGAAGCTGCCGATGAACTTCGCCGTCGAGGTGAAGTATTGCAACACCGCCTGCATCCTGGCCGAGGCCGGGATGGGGGCGGCCATCGTCGACCCATTCTCGGCCACCATGCCGCGCCGCAACCTCAGCATCCGCCCGCTCGACACGGCCATTCCCTGCACCGCCTGGGTCTTCTGGTCGGCGCGTCGGCCGCTTTCGGAAATCGCCTCTCGCTTCGTGAAGGAGGTGCGGCTCGCCGTCGCGGCCGCGATGCAGCCCGCGCCGGCGTGACCGAACCAATCGCCTCGGCCTGCGTTTATCCCCCGAACCACGGAAAGGAGGAACAGCATGGCCAATAAGAGTCTGCAGGATCTTTCGAAGGACATGCGGAAGATCGATATCGCGATCCTCTCCACGCATACCGATGGCGGCGCCATTGCCGCGCGCCCGGTGAGCAATAACGGCGATGTCGATTACGACGGCGATTCCTATTACTTTACCTGGGAAGAATCCCGGATGGTCTCGGATATCGAGCGCGATCCGAAGGTCGGTCTCTCCTTCACCGGCGGCAAGACCTTCATGGTCGCCGTCGAAGGCGAGGCGGAACTCATCCGCGACAAGGCCCGTTTCCAGAAGCATTGGACCAAGAGCCTCGACAAATGGTTCGAGCAGGGCATCGACACGCCTGGCGTGGTGATGATCAAGGTCCATGCCAAGCGCGTCCACTGGTGGGACGGGATGGAGGATGGCGAGGTCAAGGTTTCCTGACCCTCGCTGCGATCCTAAAGCTTCGGCGGGCGCCCTTCGGGGCGCCCGCTTCGCTTTTCCGGCGCTAGTCGTCGGCCGTCGTATCCGCCATGACGGCGCCGCGCTGGCCTTGCGGCAATTCCGGCCCCGTGGTGCTGTCGCGCGCCGTCTGATGCTCCATCTCGGCATTCAGCTCCGCCCCGATCAGCACGACGATGGCGGAGAGCCAGATCCAGGTCATGAAGCCGATCACGGCGCCGAGCGAGCCATAGGTCGCGTCGTAATTGCCGAAGCGGCCGACATAGAAGGTGAAGCCGGCCGAGACGCCCAGCCAGGCGAGGGCCGCGAAAATGCCGCCATAGCTCACCCAGCGCCATTTCGCCGCTTCCCGGCTCGGCCCGTAGCGATAGAGCGCGGCGAGGATCAGCGTCATCCCCACCATCATTACCGGCCAGCGGATCAGCGAGACGAGCATTTCCGTCGCATCGCCCAGCCAGACGAAATTCAGCACGATCGGCAGCACGACCAGCGCGCCGAGCGCCATCAGCACGAAGACGAGGGCGCAGAAGGTCATGCCCAGGGAAAGCAGCGTGCGATGGAAGAAGCCGCGCTTCTCCTTCTCCTCATAGACGATGTTGAGCGCGTCCATCATCGCCTTGGTGCCCTGGTTCGCGCTCCAGAGCGCGGCGCCGAGGCCGATCGCGGCACCGAGACCGAGCGATTGCTGCGGGCTGGAGAGCAGCCTCTCCAACTGGTCCTTGATGATGGTCATGCCGCCATCGGGCAGCACGCCGCTGAGATCGGCGAGATGCGTGTTCAGCGACTGCCGGTCCGCGAAGAGGCCGTATAGCGAGACCATGGCGGTCAGGGCCGGGAAGACCGATAGCAATGCGTAGAAGGTGATGCCGGCCGCCTCGGTCATCACGCGGTCCTCGTTGCTCTCCGAGAAGACGCGCTTGGCGATGGCGATCCAGCCGCGACGGGGAATTTCGGAGGGCTTCACCGCATCGCGGCCCGGCGCGTCACCGCCGCCGGTGCTCTCGGTGACGCGCCGCATCACCGAAAGCTTCTCTTTCTCGTCGAGGCGGTCGAAGCTGCTCGGCAGCCCGTGCCTTACCGCCATATCCTCCTGACGCATGATGGATGCTCCGCTCAATGTCCTCCGCGCGTCCCGGCGAGGGGGTTTGAGGAGCAAACGCTTCGGCGGCGGCGGGGTTCCCGCCATGGCCCGCTTCGTGAAGCGCCGGGGCTTGCCGCTCAGGCGGCGAGGGCGCCCAGCATGGCGGCCAGATCGTCGGCCAGCATGGCGAGCGCCTTGCTCATCGTCCCGGCCACGGCCTCCATCGCCGCGCCGCCGGAAGGCAGCCGGCGGTCGAAAGCGCGGGTGACGGGCAGGCGGCCGGTGCCCGCGCGGCGCACGGCAAGCTGGGCCGTGAGCGAGACATTCCCGGCCTTGTCCGCCTCGAAACGCGTGATCTGCACCTCGGCGATGGCCAGCGGATCGGCGCTGATCGCACCCTGCTCGGCGAAGACCGCCGTGCCCGGCAGCCGCTGCGTGAGCGCCTCGGCGAGAAGGCGCGTCACCATGTCGCCGAGCGGCTCGGCCCAGCGGTTATCGCCGCCGATCTCGAGCTGCGCGCCGCTGCCCGCCCGCACCACCTCGGAACGGTCGAGATAGCGGGCGAGGCCGACCCGGCGGAGCTCCACCGAACGGGGCGCGCCCGTGATGGCCTGGCCCGGCAAGGCCTGGAGCCGGTAATAGCTCGGCTCGGTCGAGGCGCAGGCGGCCAGCGGCGCCAGCGCGAGCCATGCGGCCACCTGCCGTCGCGGGAAGGCGGCGCGGCCGCCACGGTCAGTCGGTTCGGCCACGGATCAGCGCCTCCGGATGTCGGTCGAGATAGTCGGTCAGCATACGCACCGAACGCGCGGCGTCGGTAACCTGTTGCATCATACGATCAAGCTGGCGGTTGAAGGCGGAATCCCCGCCATAGCCGCGTTCGATGGAGCCCACGGCGGAATTGGCGCGGGCCACCATCTGGTCGAGGTTATTGGCGATCTGCGGCAGGCGGCGCAGCAGGGGCGTGAGCCCGTTATCCGTCCGCTGCACCAGTTCGCGCACGTCCTTCATGACATCGGCCAGGGAGCTTATCGCGCCCTTCAGCTCCGGCCCGCCCGCCAGGCCGCTGACCGAGGCCAGGGCGCTGTTCAGGTTGCGGCCGATCTCGTCGAGCGGGAAGTTCTGCAGCTTGCCCGCCACGGCGCTGATCGCGCCCATGATGTCGTCGCTATCACCGCCCAGGCTGGGCAGCACCAGCACGCCATCCTCCTCACGCACCTCGGCGGGCGGCGCGTCGGTGTGGAAGTCAAGCGCGATGGATTTCTGCCCGGTGAGCAGATTGCCGCTCTTGAGCGAGGCGCGAAGCCCCTGCTGCACGAGATGCGTCACCGCCCGCCGCACGTCGAATTCCGGCCGCCCGGCGGGGAAGGCTATGCGGTCCGGCTCCACGGCGATTCGGACCGGGACGCGGAAGACATCGGCGTCCTTGTCATAGGCCAGATCGACGCTCTGCACGCTGCCGATGCGGATGCCGCGCATCACGACGGCCGAGCGCCGGGTGAGGCCGCTGACATCGCCATCGGGATAGACGATGAATTCGATCCGGTCCGGCGAAGTCGCGGTGAAGGCGGCGTCGGCATCCTCGTAGACCGTGTATTCCGCGTCGTCCGGCGCCTTGGGCTGGCTGCGGAAGCGCTCGGGCGTGTCGAAGGCGATGCCGCCGGCGAGAAGCGCCTTGAGGCTCTCCAGTTCCAGCTTCACCCCATTCGGCCCGAAGCCCACGCTCACGCCCGAGGTGTTCCAGAAGCGCGAGCCGGCCCGCAGATAGCCCTCGAAGGGCGAGCGGATGAAGGCGCGCATGGTGATGACGCCGTCCATCCCCGGCTCGTCGAAACTCAGGATCTCGCCGACCTGCACGTCACGGAAATAAACGGGCGAGCCCTTGCTGAGGGCGCCGATCCGTTGGGTGTGGAGCACGAAGATGCGCCCCGGCTCATCCGAGCGGATGCCGGGCGGGTCGCTCAGCCCCTCGAATTCCCGCTGTTCCTCGCCGCTGCCGATGCCGGGATCGAATTCGATATAGGCACCGGACACGATGGTCTCGAGGCCCGAGATATTCCCGGCGGTGAGGCGCGGGCGGACGATCCAGAAACGCGCCTTGTCGGTCAGCTTGTCCTCGACGTCGCGCGCCATGCGCACCTTGACCGAGACGCGGGAGAGATTGCCGGTGAGGCGGATGGATTCCACCGTGCCGATATCGACGGCCTTGTAGCGCACCTTGGTCTGCCCGGCCGTGATGCCGTCGGCGGTCTGGAAGGTGAGGGTGACGAGCGGGCCCCGGCTGTTCCAGCTGTTATAGCCCAGATAGAGCGCCACGACCGCGGCGGCGATGGGGATCAGCCAGATCAGCGAGAACCGCCGGCGATGGCGGCGCGCCTCCTGGATTTCGGGGTCGGACTGGCTCATCGCGCGGCGGGGCTTTCATGCGCGGAGGCGGCGATGGGCGCGCTCCGGTCGTTGTTAACGGCGGGGGTCACGGCGGTATCCTCTTCGGCGACGTCCCACATCAGGCGCGGGTCGAATGTCTCGGCGGCGATCATGGTGAGCACGACGACGGCGCCGAAGCAGGCGGCGCCGATATCGGCATTGATGGAAGCGATGGGCCCGAAGCGGACCAGGGCGATGAGCACGGAAACCACGAAGACGTCGATCATCGACCAACGCCCTATGGCCTCGACGAAGCGGTAGAGCCGCGTGCGGAAGAGCAGGGCCCGGGCCGAGCCCTGCTGGGTGGCGATGAGCATCCAGGCGAGGCCTAGCAGCTTCAGCATCGGCACGGCGACGCTGGCGAGGAAGACGATCAGCGCCAGCGGCAGGAAGCCACTCTCGGCGAATTCCATCACCCCGCCCAGGATCGTATGCGGCCCGCCCTGGCCCAGCGTCACGACCGTCATGACGGGGTAGTAGTTGGCTGGGATATAGAGCACCGCCGCCGCTATCAGCAGGGCCCAACTCCGGGTGATGCTGTTCGGCTTGCGGTGGCGCAGCGTGCTGTCGCAGCGCGGGCAGGCATCGCCCGGCACGGCGAGGGAGACTTTGTGACAGCAATCGCAGGCGATGCGCATCGCGCCCGCCCGGGCCGGCTGGGTTACCTTGGCCGGCCCTGCCGGCTGGAGTGAGTTGGTCGGCCCTGCCGGCTGCGGTGAGTTGGCCGGCCCTGCCGGCGGGGGCGAGGTGGCATGGGCCGTCGCCGCCCGGCGCTCCAGCGCGTCCCAGGCCGCCTGCGGTTCGAAGGAGCCATCGGCGGCGACCATGGCGACGACCGCGGCGGCGAGGCCATAGACCGCCGGGCCGAATTCCACCTCCGCCAGGTCGGCGAGACGCGTGTAGGAGACCAGGGCGCCGAAGAGGAAGACCTCGAGCATCGTCCAGATGCCGAGCTTTTCGTGCCAGCGCAGCATGGTGGCGAGGATGGGCGGCGGCCGGTCCATCCGCAGGCCGCCCAGCACCATGAGGCGCAGGCCCAGCCGCAGCAGCGGCACCAGCACGACCGTCGCGATGACCAGGATGGAGAGGATCCAGAGCCCGTCATCGTAGAAGACCCAGGCGCCGGAAAACACCTCGCTATCCCTGTCCTGCCCCAACAGCCGGAGGCCGAGGAAGGGGGAAGAGACGGTCAGCAGGCACAGCACCAGGCTCGCCACGGCAAGGGCCATGGGGGCGTGGAATTCGCTCTCGCGATGGCGGCGCAGCACCGCATCGCAGCGCGGGCAGCGGGAATCGACCCCCGGTGACACCGGGCCAAGCCGGACGACGAGGCCGCAATCATCGCATTCCCGGAGAGGATGGCCCGCCTCGAGCGAGGTGGTGCTGGGGGCCGCCATGGCGCTCAGGCCCCCGCCATGATCTTGGCCGGCCGTGCGGCCCGCTCGCGGTGGCGCAGGCCGGAGAGCAGCAGATCGGTCACGCGGCCCACCAGCGCATCCCGCGAGCCCCGATCCGGCTCGCGCACCAGGGCGCCGAGCATGCCGGCGACGAGCGGCAGATCCTCCGCCGAGAGATCCGGCCGCACCGCGCCGGTCTCGATGGCCATGGAGAGGGAAGGGAGGAAGACGGCCATGAACCGGTTCCGAAGGGCGTCTGACAATGCCAGGTCGCGCTTCACGACACGCCAGGCATCCATCACGGCCGGGTTGCGCGCCAGCTCATGCGTAAGCTGATGCAGGAGATGCTGAAAAGCATCGGCATCGGCCGGAGTTTCCGCCGCATGGGCTTCGAGCCGTTCCAGGCTCAGCTCGACCAGCCCGATCACCAGCGCCTCGCGGTCGGGGAAATGGCGGTAGAGCGTCGCCCGGCCTACGCCCGCGCGCTCCCGCACCGCTTCGAGCGGGGCGGTGATGCCCTGTTCGGAGAAAACGGCCGAGGCAGCCTCCAGAAGCTCGGCCCGTCCGGCCGGCCGTCTGCGCGTGGCATGGTCCATGGCGAGCATAGAGCGGACAAAAATGTCCGGTTGGCAATTCACGGAAGCAACAGTTTGAAGATGCACCGTTCCGGGAGGCGATGGGGCGGGCCGAGGAGGGCTCCGGAAACAGGAATTGCTGGCCCGGCGGATGCGGGCCAGCAATCTGAGGTCGGTGGGCGGAGCCTGGCGCTGACGCTCAGCGCCCAGCCGGGGAGGGGAGCTTCGCCAGGAGCAGGCCGAAGATCGCCAGCCCGGCGAGGGTCAGGCCGAAGCCGGCCCAGACGGCGGAGAGCAGGCCATAGCCGGCCGCGATCGTGGCACCACCCGCCGCCGCGCCGACCGCATTGGCAACGTTCAGCGAGGCGAGGTTCATGGCGCCCATCAGGCTCGGGGCTTCGGGGGCCAGGCTGGTGAGGCGCACCTGGATGGTCGGGATGGCGGCCATCATGGCGGCGCCTACACCGAACATGGCGGGGAAGAAGATGAACGGCTCGGCGCCGCCGACGGCCAGGATGGCCATGATGACCAGGGCGCTGCCGAAGCCGATGACGATGCCCCGGGCCGGATAACGGTCGGCCAGCTTGCCGCCATAGATATTGCCCGCCGTCATGCCGATGCCGAAGAGCGTCAGCGCGACCGGGATCATCTCAGGGGCGAGTTGCACCGTCTCGGTAACCATGGGGGCGATGAAGCTGTAGACGGCGAAGATGCTGGCCACACCGAGGGCGGCGACGAGCATGACGCCCCAGACGGAAGCCTTGCGCAGCGAGGACGGCTCCTGGATCACGGGCACGCCGTCAAGCGCCTTGGTGCGCGGCACCCACTGCCAGATCGCGCCGAAGGAGAGCAGCGAGAAGGCCGCGACCGCGAGATAGGTTTCGCGCCAGCCGATCGTCTGGCCCAGGAAGGTGGCCAGCGGCGAGCCGACGATGGTGGCAACGGTCAGGCCCGTCATGACGATGGCGAAGGCCTTACCCGACTGGCCCGGCCCGACGATGTAGGAGGCGACGACGGCACCGGCCCCGAAATAGGCACCCTGCGGCACGCCGCTGATGAGGCGGGCCAGCATCAGGAAGCCGAGATTGGACGCGACGGCCGAGAGCACGTTGCCGATGATGAAAAGCCCCATCAGCAGAAGCAGCAGCGTGCGGCGATTGAGCCGGGCGGCCGCCAGCGTCACCAGCGGGGCGCCGAGAACGACGCCGAGCGCATAGGCCTCGATGGCATGGGTGGCATTGGGAACGCTGATGCCGAGGCTGTCGGAGAAAAGCTGGATGATGCCCATGCTGGCGAATTCGGAGGTGCCGATGGAGAAGCTGCCGAGCGCCAGGGCGAGCAGCGTGAGCTTCGCCGAAGGAGCGGCGGCGTCTGAGTGCGCGGGGATGAAGCCTTGGGTTTCCGATGTGGCGGACATTGGGATGATCCTTTCTGAAGCCAATCAGCTTGTTGACTGGCGACATGAATCCTCATCTCCACTCCTCCCCAGTAGCCGGGTCGGGTTCTCACGATTTGAGAAGGAAATTCACAAGCGGGTCGCGCTCGGGACCCTCGCGCAGGCGACAGCCGGCAGTTTCGCGCCTATCGTCGCCGCCAATTCCAAACCGCTGGGGGATGCCGCATGGACAACAGGGCCGGCGAGATGATGGTTTTCGTGCAGGTCGTGGAGGCCGGCAGCTTCTCCGAAGCGGCCCGCCTGCTCATGATGACCCCGTCGACCGTCTCCAAGCTCGTGGCGCGGCTGGAGAGCCGGTTGGCCATCAGGCTGATCGAGCGTTCGACGCGTCGCCTGGCCCTGACCAGGGAGGGCGAATTCTATTACGAGCGGAGCCAGAAGCTGCTCGCCGAGCTGGATGAAACCGAGCAGCAGATTGCCCAGGGCGGCGCGGAACCCGAGGGGGTGATCCGGGTGAGTTCCTCGGTCACTTTCGGCGTGGCGGCGCTGGAGCCGATCCTGCCGGCATTCTGGCAGGCCTATCCGCGCATCCTCGTGGATCTCTCGCTCTCCGACGAAACGGTGGATCTCTATCTCGACCGGACCGATGTCACGATCCGTGTCGGCAAGCTGCCGGATTCCAATCTCATGGCGCGCAAGATCGGCGAGACCCGGCGCCGGATCGTCGCCTCGCCTGCCTATCTGGAAAAATTGGGGCGTCCCCCAATCGCCGGAGGACCTGCTGCACCACAATTGCCTGGGCTTCAACTTTCGCCGGGCGAACCCGGTATGGCCTATGCGCGAAGGGGGGCGGATCGTCGAGCGCATGCTGAGCGGCTCGCTGCTGGTCAATAACGGCGAGACGATCCGCCGCATGGCGATCGCGGGCGTCGGCATCGGCCGCATTGCCGATTACCATGTCCGCGGCCCGATCGCGCGGGGCGAGCTGGTGGAACTGCTTGCCGATAGCGCGGTGACGGAATCCGACGACATCCACGCGCTCTACAGGGGCGCGCAACTGATGCCGGCCCGTGTGCGTGCTTTCCTCGATTTCGCGGTGCCGCGGATGCAGAAATTCCTGACCAGCGAAGCAGTCTAGGGCCGCTATCGCGGGCATGAGCCCGCGATAGCGCATCGTCACTTCATGAGCGGAAGTGGCGCTTCCGGGTTGACCAGCCCGGCCTGACGGATCTCGCGCCAGAAATCGTCGGGGATAGGCTCGGCCAGCGCGGCGCTATCCTCCGCGATGCGGCTTGGCTTGCTCGCGCCGGGGATGACGGCGGCGACCGCCGGGTGGGCCAGGGCGAATTGCAGGCCCGCGGCCTTGACGCTCACGCCATGGCGTTCGGCGATGGCCTTGATCCGCGCGACCTTGTCGAGAATGGCGGGCGTGGCCGGCGCGTATTCGAAGTTCGGCCCGCCGACCAGGGCGCCGGAGCTATAGGGCCCACCGACGACGATGCCGAGGCCGCGTTCGGCAACCATGGGCATGACGCGCTGGAGCGCGCGGTCATGGTCGAGCAGCGTGTAGCGGCCGGCCAGGAGGAAACCGTCAGGACGGGGGGCGTCCAAGGCCAGCAGCAGCTCGATGGGCTCCACGCGGTTCACGCCGAGGCCCCAGGCCTTGATCACGCCCTCGTCGCGCATCCGGTCCAGCGCCTTGAAGGCGCCTTTGCGCGCGGTCTCGAAGACGCCGAGCCATTCGTCGCCATAGAAATCCTGCGCGACGTCATGCACGAAGGCGATGTCGATATGGTCGGTCTTCAGGCGCTTTAGGCTGTCCTCGATGGAGCGATAGGTCGCGTCCTCGGAATAGTCGTTGATGATCTTGTTGGGGCGGCCGTATTTGAAGACGTCGCCCTTTTCGCCGAGATCGCGGGCGCTGACATCCTCGATCTCGTCGAGAATGACGCGGCCGACCTTGGTGCTCAGCACGTAATCGCCGCGCGGCTTATCGGCCAGCGCCTTTCCCATCCGGATTTCGGCCAGGCCCGCGCCCTAGAAGGGCGCCGTGTCGTAATAGCGGATGCCGTCCTTCCAGGCGGCTTCGACGGTGGCCTGGGCTTCGGCCTCGGGAATGTCGCGGAACATATTGCCGAGGGGCGCGGAGCCGAAGCCGAGCTTGCTGGGCAGGATTTGCTTGAGAGCCATGATTGGGTCCCTTCGAGGTCGTTGTCTGAACCAGGGCTGTCCCTGTGGTTCGGAGAGGTAGAAGGGTGGAGGCTTCGGCAGTAGCCGGGGGCGGTTCGCAGGATATGCGAAGCCAATTCACAGATGGTGCCGTCCGCCGGGCTGGCTTTGCGGCCGGTCGGGCGGCGTCCTGCCAGCGGCGAGTAGTGGCGACCATTCGGCCACGCATCCGCACCCTGCCGACATCTATCCGGACGAAAGGGGGAATTCGCCGCTATCCTATTGCAATTGAATGATATTTCTTGCTCAGCGCGTCTTGATATATCCGGACATCCGGATCAATTTTAGCGCCATGACAGCGCCCTCCGCCCAAGAAGCCGATGCCGCCTCCCGCCAGGCGGCCCTGACCCTGGCCTGTACGCTTCCGGGCGACACGCTCCTCTACCTGCTGCTGCCACTCCATCACGGGGCCTTCGGCGTCAGCCTGATGGAGGCGGGGGTGCTGCTGGCCGCGAACCGGCTGGTGCGTATCGCGGGCTACGGCCAAGTGGCGCGTTTCTATGGGCGGCGGGGGCCGCGCGATGCCTGCTTCCTCGCCGCCATCGGCGCCGTGCTGGCCACGCTGGGCTATGCGCTGCTCTCGGGCGTCTGGGCCCTGCTGGTGGCGCGGCTGCTCTGGGGCCTCGCTTTCGCCGCGCTGAATATCGCCAACCAGGCGCTGCCGACGGCCCTGCAAGAGGGCGCCGCCCGCCGGGCCGGCCGGGCGCGGAGCATCGCGGCGGCGGGGCCCATGCTGGGGCTGCTGCTCGGCGCTGCTTTGGCCGAGGTGGCGGGGCCGCGCCCGGTTTTCCTCCTGCTCGCCGTCGCGGCCCTGCCCGCGCTCTGGACCGCGCGGCGCCTTCCCTCCGCGCCGGAGGCCATGCGGGCGAGCGGCGCGCGCTTGGCGTTGCCGCGGGTGATGGATGTCTGGTCCTTCTGCCTCGGCCTGACGCTCGACGGGCTCTTCGTGCTGGGCCTCGCCGTCCTGGCCTCGGCCTCGCTGCCGCAGGGGGCGGGGCTGGCGGCGGGCGCGGCCATGGCGCTGCGCTATGCGAGCGAGATTTTCCTCTCGCCGGTCGGCGGGGCGCTGGCCCAGCGGGTAGGGGCCAGGCGCCTGCTGGTGGCACTCTCGCTCGCCGCCTCGGCGGGGCTGCTGCTGCTGGGAACGGGCGGGGCCTGGCTCTGGGCCGGTGCGCTGGGCACCGTGCTTTCCCGCGCCCTGCTGCAGCCTCTGCCGGGGCCGGTGGTGGCTGCGGAATCGCCCGGCGAGGCTCGCGTGCCCGCCCTGGCGCGGCAGGCGACCTGGCGGGATATCGGCGCGGGGCTCGGCCCCCTCGCGGCGGGCATGCTGTTGCCGGTGGCACCCGCGCTGCTGCTCTATGGCGGCGCGGGGCTGCTGCTCGCCGGCGTCAGCCTCGCGGTGGCGCGCCCATCGAAGGGCCGCGCCGGGGCAGGCTAGAGCCCCGCGACGAGGCTCGTCGCGAAATAGGCCAGGGCCGCGATGGCATAGGCCGCCGGCAGGGTGACGACCCAGGCGACGACGATATTGCCCGCGACACCCCAGCGCACCGCCGAGGCGCGGCGCGCGGCGCCCACGCCGATGATGGCGCCGGTGATGGTATGCGTCGTCGAGACCGGCACGCCCAGCCAGGAGGCGAGGAAGAGCGTGATCGCCCCGCCCGTCTCGGCGCAGAAACCCTGCATGGGCGTGAGCCGCGTGATTTTCGAGCCCATGGTGTGGACGATGCGCCAGCCGCCGAAAAGCGTGCCGAGCCCCATCGCCGCCTGGCAGGAGATCACCACCCAGAAGGGCACGTAGAAAGTGTCGCCCAGCGCGCCTTGCGAGAAGAGCAGCACGGCGATGATGCCCATGGTCTTCTGCGCGTCATTGCCGCCATGGCCGAGGGAATACATCGAGGCGGAGATGAACTGCAGCACGCGGAAGCTGCGATCGACCTGGAAGGGCGTGCGCTTCACGAAGATCCAGGAGACGATCAGCACCAGCAGCAGCGCGAGGCAGAGCCCGACCAGCGGCGAGAGCACGATGGCCGCCAGCGTCTTGCCCAGGCCCGACCAGACGACGGCGCCGAAGCCCGCCTTGGCCGTCGCCCCGCCCAGCAGCCCCCCGACCAGCGCATGCGAACTTGAGGAGGGGATGCCGAAGCTCCAGGTGATGACGTTCCAGGCGATGGCGCCGCACAGGGCGGCGAAAATCACCTGCGCATCGACGAGATTGGCATCGACGATGCCTGTCCCGATGGTCTGCGCCACATGCAGGCCGAAGAAGAGGAAGGCGATGAAATTGAAGAAGGCCGCCCAGGCCACCGCGAATTGCGGGCGCAACACGCGCGTCGCGACGATGGTGGCGATGGAATTGGCCGCGTCATGCAGCCCGTTGAGGAAATCGAAGAACAGCGCGACGGCGATGAGCCCGAAGAGCAGCGGCAGGGCGAGGGAGGCTTCCATCGGTGCTTGCCTGCCTCAGACGTGCTCGACCACGATGCTCTCGATCTCGTTCGCCGCATCGTCGAAGCGGTCGACCACCTTCTCGAGCAGGTCGAAGACCTCGCGCGCGGCGATGAAGCGCAGGACCTGATCCGGCGCCGTATGGCGGAAGAGTTCCGTCACGCCGCGATCATGCACCTCGTCCGCCTCGCCTTCGACGTTGCGGATCTGCTCGCAGAGAATGGCGATGCGGCTGGCATTGGGGCTGATCTGCGAGAGCAGCGGCACCACCTCCGCCAGGAGCTTGGCGCAGCGGGAGATGGCATCGCCCATCTGGCGATATTCGTCGCCGAATTCGGTCAGCTCGAAGAAGCGGATGGCCTTGGCGGCCTTCTTCATCTGGTCGAGCGTATCGTCCATCCGGCCGATCAGGGCCTGGATGTCGCCGCGGTCGAAGGGGGTGACGAAGGTGCGGCGCACGGCCTGCACCACTTCGCGGGTGATGGCATCGGCCTCGTCCTCGGCCGCGAGCACGGCCGGGAAGTGGCGGGCGACGGCCTCGCCGCCATCCAGCATGCGGCGCAATTCCTCGGCGCCCCGCGAGATGGTCGCGGCATGCCGGTCGAACATCTCGAAAAAGCGCTCTTCGCGGGGCATCAGCCGCCGGAACCAGTGCATCATGCTGCAGACCCGTCTATGTTTATTACACCGTTGCCATGATGTGGCAGCGTGCGTCGCACGACCTGCCCCTTCCCATCGCGGGGAGAGGCGTTATGATGACACTTTGATGACAGTCACCGAGAGGGCCTTCTGACCTAAATGGCAAGTACCGACAAGGCCCAGGCGCGGAAGAAGGGCCACGGTCGACAATACGCTGCCATGCCCCTGATGACGAAGGACGGGCAGACCCAGGTGCTTCTCGTCACGAGCCGCGAGACGAAGCGTTGGGTTTTACCCAAGGGCTGGGCCGAAGACGACCTGACGCCGCATGAGCTGGCAGCGAAGGAAGCCTATGAGGAAGCGGGCGTGACGGGTGACGTCGTGCCCGAACCCATTGGCACGTATCATTACCAGAAGAAGCTCGAAGGTGGCCAGATCGCCGCCTGCGAGGTCGGCGTCTACCCGCTCTGGGTCAAGAAGCAGCTGAAGAACTGGCCCGAGCGCAAGGAGCGCGAGAGCCAGTGGTTCACCTTCAGCCAGGCCGCCCTCGTGGTGGATGAGGGCGAATTGGTGACCCTGCTGCTCGAACTCGCCGCGCAGGAAGATACCGCCGACTAGCTGCCCCGGCCGGGAAGCCGATAAAGCTCTCGCTGGCGAGGCCAAACGAGCCTCGCCCAGCGGTGACGCCGGCTAGGCCACCCGGTCAGCCAGCATGCTGACGGCGAGGCCGTAATTCATGGGCGAGTTGTAGCGCCGGATCACCCGCAGGTTCGGCAGGCCGAGGAAGACCTGGCCCGAGCTGCGCGTGGGCACCGCCAGCGAGGCGACCGTGTCGCTCGCGGGCAGCGGCGAACCATCGCCCTTCCGCCAGCCGAGCCGCGCCCAGTCTCGCAGGGGGCGCTGCGTGTCGGTATTGGCGCGCTCGATGTCGAAACCGGCGGGCGCGCGGGCCTCCATGGCCCAGCCCTGGCCGGTCTGCCAGCCGCTGCGCGCCAGGTAATTGGCGATCGAGGCCAGGGCGTCGGCCTTGCTGTCCCAGATGTTCTTGTGCCCGTCGCCGTCGAAATCCACCGCCAGCCGCTCGAAGCTCGTCGGCATGAACTGGGGATTGCCCATGGCCCCTGCCCAGGAGCCGATCATGTGCGAGAAGGGGACATTGCCCTGGTCGAGGATGCGCAGGGCGGCCATCAGCTCCTTGCGGAAGAAGGTGGCGCGGCGGCCTTCCCAGGCAAGCGTCGCCAGGGCCTCGACCACGTTGAAGCCGCCCATATTGGCGCCGTAGTTGGTTTCCATGCCCCAGATCGCAACGATCACGCGGGGGGAGACGTTGTAGCGCGCCTCGATCTGCTGAAGCAGCGCGGCATTCTCGGCATAGGCCTTGCGCCCGTTCTGGATGCGCAGGGGCGATACGATGCGGTCGCGATACTGCTCCCAGGTCAGCACGCCTTCGGGCTGCTTCCGGTCCAGCTCCAGCACGCGGGGCAGAGGCTGGATGGTGCCGAGCGCCTGCTGCACTGTTCCGGCCGAGATGCCCTCGGCCCGCGCATCGACCCGCAGCCGCTGCACGAAGGCGTCATAGCTCGCGCGGTCGATCACCGGCGCGGAGGAGACCGGCGGCATGCTCCCGGCCGGCGGCTGGGGTGGCGCCGGGGGCGGCACGGTGGTGGCCACCGGCTGGCTGGGGGCGGGAGAGGCGGAGCAGCCCGCGAGCAGGGCGCCGCAGCCGGCGAGGAGGAGTCGGCGGTTCAGCATGGCCCTGGCTTCGCAGAAGATTGCCCATCACGCAACGGCCAGGGGGGGCTGAAACGGGGCGCGCTCTCCCCACCTTGATCGGAAAATCGAGAAGAGGACCGGGCATGAAAATCTTCGTGACGAGCGCGATCTGCCTTGCTCTCGCGCCGGCGATGCTGGCGTCGGGGCTGCCGGCTTCGGCGCAGGCGCAGACGGCGCCTCAGCCGCCCAGCATCAATGCCGGTGACCGGCGGCCGGCGGCGACGAGGCCCTTCGAGATCGCCGAGGTCGCGCGGTTCGATACGCCCTGGGCCATGGCCTTCCTGCCCGACGGGCGCATGCTCATCACCGAGAAGCCGGGCCGCGCCTTCCTCGTCACGCAGCAGGGCGAGAAGATCCAGCTCGCCAATATCCCCCAGGTGGCCGCGAGCGGGCAGAACGGCCTGTTGGATATCGCCCTCTCGCCGCGCTTCGCGGAGGATCGGCAGGTCTATCTCACCTATGTCGCGCCCGGGCAGGGCGGCAGCGTGCTGACCCTCGCCACGGCCCGCTTCGTCGAGGGGCAGGGCCGGGCTGGGCTCGAGGGGCTGCGGGTGATCTGGCGGCAGACGCCCGCGGGCGGGCGCGGCCAGCCCGGCGGCATCATCGCCTTCGCCCCGGACGGACGGCACCTCTTCCTGACCGTGGGCGACCGCATGGAGCCCGAGACGGCGCAGGTGCCGGATCAGGCGCGCGGCAAGGTGCTGCGCCTCAACCTCGACGGCAGCACCCCCGCCGACAATCCTCAGGCGAGCGCCGGCGGCGTCAGGGGGCAGACCTGGACGACGGGGCATCGCAATCCCTATGGCTTGGCCTTCGACCCAGCCGGGAAGCTCTGGCTGACGGAAATGGGCCCGCGCGGCGGGGATGAGCTGAACCTGATCCAGCCCGGCCGGAATTACGGCTGGGGCGAGGTCTCGAACGGCGACAATTACAGCGGCGTTCCTATCCCGCGCCATGCGACGCGGCCGGAATTCACCCCGCCCGTGGTCTATTGGACGCCCGTGATCTCGCCCGGCGGCATGGCCTTCTATGACGGCCCGCTTTTCCCGGCTTGGCGCGGCTCGGCGCTGATCGGGGGGCTGAGTTCGCGCGCCCTGATCCGCATCGTCTTCGACGCAAATGGCGGAGCGGATGAGGCGGAGCGCTGGTCACTGGGCGCGCGCATCCGCGACGTGGCCGTGGCGCCGGATGGTGCCGTCTGGGTCATCGAGGATGCGAGCCAGGGGCGGCTGATGCGCCTCACGCCCGCTAGCTGATATGAAAAGAGCCCGGCGTTGCGCGAAGCCGGGCTCTTTTGGTCAATGGCCCGCGGGGGCCATGCCGGGGTCGCGCTTATCGGCTTCCTAATTGCCCGTCGGGCGTCCGGCCCAGAAGCCGGCGATCAGCGAGCCCGACAGGTTGTGCCAGACCGAGAAGAGCGCGCCGGGCAGGGCGGCCAGCGGCGTGAAGTATTTCACCGCGAGCGCGGCGGCGAGGCCGGAATTCTGCATGCCGACCTCCAGCGCCAGGGTGCGGCAGACGCTCTCCTCGAAGCCGAGAAGGCGCGCGCCCCAATAGCCGCCGAGCAGGCCGATGCCGTTGTGGAGGATCACGCCCAGGATGACCATCGGGCCCACCACGGCGATGCTCTTCTGGCTGCCCGCCACGACGGCCGAGATGATCAGGATGATCGAGACCATCGAGATCAGCGGCAGCGCCGGCATCAGCCGCTTCACGAGGCCCGGCACGAAGTGGCTCACGACGAGGCCGAGCGCGATGGGCAGGCAGACGATCATCAGGATGCTCTTCAGCAGGCCCATCGTATCGACCGTGATATCGGCTGAGACATAGAGCTGCGTCAGCAGCGGCGTGGCGATCACACCCACCACGGTCGAGAGGGTGCTGATGCTCACCGCCAGCGCCACGTCGCCCCGCGCGAGATAGACCATCACCGTCGAGGCCGTGCCGCTGGCCACGCTACCCACCAGCACCATGCCCGCCGCGAGGTCCGGCGGCATGTGGAAGGCCTTGGCGATGACCCAGGCCGCTAGCGGCATGATGAGGTAATGCAGCACGATGCCCGCGATCACCGGCGCCGGGCGCGAGACGACGCGGGTGAAATCCTCGAATTTCAGCGTCAGGCCCATCGCGAACATGATCAGCGAGAGCAGCAGCGTCACCCAGGGTCCGACGGGCAGAAAGGTCGCCGGGGTGAAATAGGCGGCGGCCGAGATCAGCAGCGCCCAGAGCGGGAAAAGTCGGGTGAGGAAGGAGATCAACGGGGCGGCACTCGCGATTGTCTTTCGTGAAGAGCGTTTCTAGAGGCCGGATTTGTCTCTGGGCACCCAGTCTAAGCAATTATCTTTCCTGCATCTGCTGCATGGCACAATCGGGACACAAAGAGCGGCGTGGAGGGCCTTCACGGCTGCGTGTTTCACGGCGGCTTGGGTGGGAAGGGCGGCCGACACTGCCCAGTTTCCATGGCGAACGTCCTGCATGGAGAAACCTTTGCGCCCCATTCTTCTCGCTACACTCGGCCTGCTGGGGGTGTCGGTGCTCTCGGCCGGCCGGGCCCAGGCCCAGCCCGTGATGGATAATGCGACGGGGCTCGCCGTGAACCCGCCCGCCGGCTATCAGGCGCGGCAGATGCCGGCCGGGGCGGGCCAGACGGCGCGGATCGTGATGCGCCGGGCCAGTGACGCGGCCGATACGGGCTGCATGGCGGGGTTCAACGATGCCAAATCCCTCCCTGGCACCACCCAGGCCCAGATCAATGCGGAATATGAGAAGCGCGACATGGAAGCCGTGGCCCGCGAGGCCATCGGCGGTATCTATGACGTGCGCAGTACCGGCCGCTTCGACCACGCGGGCGTCCATGGGCTGCTCATGGTCGCCGATATTCGCCCATTGCCGAATATCCCGCCCCGCTCCCAGCAGGTGCGGTCGATGATGGTGATGCTCGATACGCCCAAGGGCCGCACCACCATCGTCTGCGTGGGGGAGAAGGCGGAATTCGACGCGCGGCTCGCCGAGTATGAACAGGTGGCCAGATCGGTGACGCCGCCGGGCTGATCGGCTGCCTAGCCTCGGGAAACGCGCTCCAGCAGAGCCGCCAGAAGCCGCGCCTCGTCGGGTGACAGGGGCGCGGTCACGCGTGTTTCGTGGTCGGCCAATAGCCGCTCGAGCCGCGCGAGCTTCTCCCGCCCCGCCGCCGTGGGGATCAGGCTCAGGCTCCGCCGGTCGCCCCCTTCGGCGCGGGTGACGAGCCCGTCGGCCTCCAGCCGGTCGAGCAGGGGGGCGGCGCGGGAACGGCCATGGCCCATGGTCTCGGCGAGCCGCGCCGGCGCTATGCCGGGATTGGCGACCGCGATGGAAAGGGCGGCCAGCAGCGGCGGCGTGAAGCCCTCCGGCGCCAGGGCCGCTTCCAGATCGCGCTGCACGCGCAGCCAGGCGCGCTTCACCCCGTAGGAGACGGTCTTCTCCAGTGGGCCGAAGCTCGGGCGGTAATCGTTCAACTGTTGAACAATGTCATCCATTCTCCTATCGTTTGCGGAATAGGAGGAAAAGTCCATGAAGGTCGTAATTTCCGGTGGCGGCATCGGGGGGCTCACGCTCGCTTTGTCGCTGCATGCCGCGGGTATCGAGGCTGAAATTCATGAGGCTGTGTCCGAGCCCCGTGCGCTGGGCGTCGGCATCAACCTGCAGCCGCATGCGATGCGCGAACTGACGGAACTCGGGCTGGGCGAGAGGGTTCTCGCCGCCGGGGTGGCCACCAGGGAGCTTCTCTACGCCAATCGTTACGGCGAGGAGATCTGGCGCGAGGATAGAGGTCTTGCGGCCGGCTATCGCTGGCCCCAGGTGAGCATTCATCGCGGTGAGCTGCTCATGCTGCTGGTCGCGGCGGTGCGTGAGCGCATGCCGGGCGCGCTGCATCTCGGCGCCCGAGGCGTCGCTGTGGAAAGCGACGCCTCGGGCGCCGTGCTGCGCCTCGCGGGCGGCGGCAGTGCGCGGGGCGATGCGGTGGTGGCGGCCGATGGCATCCATAGCGCCATTCGCGCCCAGTGGTTCCCCGATGAGGGCACGCCCCGCTGGAACGGCGCCATCCTCTGGCGCGCCACCTCGGAACATCCGGGCTATCTCACCGGCCGCAGCATCGTGCAGGCGGGGAGCAGCGCGGTGAAATTCGTCTGCTACCCCATCCGCGAGGCGAGGGACGGGCAACCGGCGCTGATCAACTGGATTGCCGAGAAGCGCGTCGACCCCTCGCTGCCCTGGGCACGGGAGGATTGGAACCGCGCGGGGCGGATCGAGGATTTCCTGCCGCTCTTCACCGAATGGGAATGGCCCTGGCTCTCGGTGCCGGGCCTGATCCGCTCGACCAAGGCGGTCTGGGAATTCCCGATGGTCGATCGCGACCCGCTGCCACGCTGGACCCGTGGCCGCGCCACGCTGCTCGGCGATGCCGCGCATCCCATGTATCCCATCGGCTCGAACGGCGCCTCGCAGGCCATTCTGGATGCGCGCATCCTGGCGCATCATCTGGCGGTGACGGGCGAGGCCGAGGCGGGGCTCGCGGCCTATGAGGCCGTGCGCCGGCCCGCGACGGCTGCCATCGTAGCGGCCAATCGCGGCGCTGGGCCTGACCTGGTGCTCGACCTGGCCGAGCAACGCGCGCCCAAGGGCTTCGGCGCCGCGGGCCGCGAGGCCGTGCTACCGTTGGAGGAATTGCGTTCCATCGCCGAGGGCTACAAGCGTATGGCGGGTTTCGAACCCTCCGTGCTCAATGCTCGCGCAAGCTATTCGGCGCGCTTGCAAGCCCTGGCCTGAACGGGGCAGAAATACTGACCCAAAACATAAAAATGGGACGAAACATTCATGAATGCCACGCGTCGCGGCCTCCTGGCCGCGCCTCTCGCCCTTGCCATGCCGCGCCTAGCCAGGGCGAATACACCGGTCGATCGCGTTGCCCGCATCATCGTCGGCTTTCCGGCCGGCGGCACGGTGGATATCACCGCCCGCCTGCTGGCCGAGCGCCTGCGGGGCGTCTGGGCGCCGCAGGTCATCGTCGATAACCGCGTCGGCGCTGCCGGCCGCTTGGCGCTGGAGGAGGCGGCCCGCTCCGCGCCCGACGGCACCACCATGGTCATAACGCCCGCGAGCATGATGGTCATCAACCCGCATCTCTACGGTAACCGGCTGCGGTATGATCCGGTCGCGGATTTCGCGCCAGTCTCGCCTGTGACGACCTATCCTTTCGGCCTTGCCACCGGGCCCGGCGCATCTGGGGTGACGGATCTGGCGGGGCTCGTCGCTTTCGCCAAATCCAAGGGCGGGCTGAACTATGCCTCCCCGGCCGCAGGCTCCATGCCGCATTTCGCGGGGGTGATGCTCTCCCGCGCGGTGGGGGTCGAATTCGTCCATGTGCCCTATCGCGGGGCGGCGCCTGCCATCACCGATGCCATCGCGGGCCAGATTCCGGCCACGATCAACGTCATCGGCGATCTGACGGAGCACCACCAGCGCGGGCTGCTCAAGATCCTGGCGACGACCTCGCCCACACGGCTCGCCCGCCTGCCGGACGTGCCGACCTTCACCGAACTGGGCTTCCCCACGCTCACCTTCGACGAGTGGTTCGGCATTTTCCTGCCCGCCCGCACGCCGCAGACAATGGTAAGCCAGCTTAACATGCAGATTGCGCAGGCCGTGAACGAGCCGGGCTATCGCGAGAACATGGAAAAGCGGGAATTGCAGCCCTATCACATGCTCGCCGCCGATTTCGCCGCTCGCATGAACGCGGAAACGGGCGTCTGGGGCCCGGTGGTGCAGCAGAGCGGCTTCCGCCCGGAAGAGTGAGCCTTTGCGCCGGAGCGGGCTGCGTTCATCGCGCAGAGCACGCCGGCCGGGATTGGCTCTAGCCGTGAAACAAGCGGGTGTTTATGCAGAAGGCCGCATGAATCACCCGCTTTCCCGCTCCGGGCGGGATGAGGCACGGCTTGGACAAGATCGACCTGCGGATCCTGGACATCATCCAGCGTGACGGCCGCATCTCCAATCTCGAACTGGCCGAGCGTATCGGCCTCTCGCCCACCGCCACGAGCGAGCGTTTCCGCCGCCTGACGCGGGAGGGCTATGTCACCGGCTTCGGCGCACGGCTCGATCCGCGGCGGCTCGGCTTCGGCCTGCTCGCCTTCGTCGAAGTGCTGCTCGACAAGACCACGCCCGATGTCTTCACGCGCTTCAGCGAGGCGGTGAACCGCGCGCCGGAAGTGCTCGAATGCCACATGGTCGCCGGCGGCTTCGATTATCTGGTGAAGGTCCGGCTGAAGGACATGGCGTCCTACCGCCGCTTCCTCGGCGAGGTGCTGCTCGCCATGCCGGGCGTGAAAGAAACCCGGACCTATGCCGTGATGGAGGAAGTGAAGAACGAGGGGCCCCTGCCGCTGCTCTGAGCCCCTCGCGCGCCCTCAGCCGCGCCCTTTGCCCCTGAGCGTCGGCAGGCCGATACCCGCCGCGTCGAAACCGCCATCCACCGCGAGAACCTGGCCGGTGATGTAGCTCGCGCGCGGGCTGCAGAGGAAGAAGATCGCCTCGGCCAATTCCTCTTCCAGCCCGTAGCGGTTGAGGGGGATGGCGTCATGGTAATCCGCGCGGATGGCCGGGGAATGCACCGCCTTGGCCATGGCGGTATCCACGGGCCCCGGCGCGACGGCATTGACGCGAATCCCGACCTCGCCCAGCTCCACCGCGAGCTGCTTCGTCAGATGCGCGAGCCCGGCCTTGCTGGTGCCATAGGCGGCTCGGAGCGTGGAGGCGCGAAGGCCCGAGATCGAGGTGATATTCACCATCGCGCCCCCGCCATCCCGTTGCAGCAGCGCGGCCGTCGCCTTGGCGATGAGGAAGGGGCCGGTGAGATTGACGGCCAGGATGCGGCCCCACTCCTCATCCGTCGTCTCGAGCAGCGGTTTGAAGGCGGCGGTGCCGGCATTGTTCACCACGGCGTCCAGCCGGCCGAAATGCGCTTCCAGCGCCGCGACCGAGGCCCTGACGCCCGCGCCATCCGCCACGTCGCAGGGCAGGGCCAGGCTGCGGCCGGGGGCCTGGAGGCTCGCCACCGCCTCTTCCAGCAGCGCCGCCTCGATATCCAGCAGCGCCACTCGCCAACCTTCGCTCAGGAAGCGGCCGGCCGTGGCGAGGCCGATGCCGCGTGCCGCGCCGGTGATGAGGGCGACGGGGCTGGATTGGTCGTTCAAGGTGGTTCCTCCGTAATTTTATGTCCCAGGCTTAGGTCAGGATGGAGGAAAAGAAAACCGGCTCAGCGCCAGACCATGGCGAAAAGCACCGCCCCGGCGCCGATCGCCCAGAAGGGGCTGCGCTGGGTGAAGAGCATCAGCGCCGCGGTGCCGAAGGCGACGGCATAGGCCAGCCAGCCGCCTTCGGCCGCGGTGAGCAGGGTGGCGCCGGCGGCGAGGATCATCCCCGCCGCGACCGGGGCCAGCCCGCGCTCAACCGCCACCTGCCAGGCCGCGCCGCGATGCCGCGCCCAGAGCCGCGCGAGGCCGTAGACGAGCAGGGAGGAAGGCAGGAAAATCGCCACCGAGGCCAGCAGCGCACCCGGCAGCCCTGCCGCCCGATAGCCGACCATGGTGACGAGCAGCGAGCCCGGCCCCGGCGTCGTCCGCGAGAGACCGAAGAGGTCGAGGAACTGCCCATCCGTCATCCAGCCATGCACCTCGACGGCCTGACGATGGATTTCCGAGACGACGCTCTGCCCGCCGCCCACCGTGAGGAAGGAGAGCGGCACGAAAACGAACAGGATGGCGAGAAGCGGGTTATCGCGCATCCGGCGCCTCCCGCATGGCGCGCCATTGCAGCGCGATGGAGAGCGGCGCCACGACCAGCATCACGGGCAGCAGCGGCAGGCGGAAGGCGAAGAGGGCGAGGAAGGTGCCAATCATCACGAGGCAGGCGAGCGGCTGCCGCCACACCCGCCGCGCTGCCCGGATGCCCATTTGCAGCGAGAGCCCGATGGCCGCCGCCCCGATGCCCGCCAGCACCGCATGGGTGAGCGGATAGGCCGCGAGATGCTCGAAGGCGGCGATGACGAGAATGGCGATGCAGGCGGCGGGCGCGATCATGCCCAAGGCGCCGGCCAGCGCGCCGGCTCCGCCTCGCAGCCGGTAGCCGATCCAGATCGAGAGATTGACGACATTCACCCCGGGAAAGGACTGCGCGAGGGCGAGGCCCGTCAGGAACTCGCCCTCATCCATCCAGCGGCGCCGCTGCACCACTTCCCGCATGATCCAGCCCGAGAGCCCGCCGCCGAAGCTCGACAGGCTGATACGGGTGAAGACGAGGAAGACGAGCGAGAGGCTGGGCGGCGGCATCCTCTCATGCTTGCAGACGGGGGCGTTTTGGCAAGGGCGGCGCCCGGCGCAGCGGCGGCTGCGGATGACGCCCGGTTAACCCGCGCCTGGCCCGGCGATGCGGTTTTCGGCAGCCGGAAGGCTCGTTACGCGGCCAGCCAGCCCGCGACGCGCTCGGCCGTGCCGGGCGGCACGTGCAGCCCCAGCTTGGAGCGCCGCCAGAGGATATCCTCGGCGGTGCGGCCCCATTCGTGGTCGCGCAGATAGGCCACTTCGGCACGGGTCAGCCCGCCGCCGGCATCCTCGCCGAGCCCTGCCATATCCCGTGCATCGCCCAGCAGGGTGAAGACGCGGGTGCCATAGGCGCGGGCCAGGCGATGGGCGAGCGCCTCCGGCAGGAAGGGCGCGCGGGCCCGAAGCGAGGCGAGGAAGGGCGCGAAATCGCCCCCCGGCATATCGCCGCCAGGCAGGGGTGCCGTCGCGGTCCAGCGCCGGTCCTCGATGCCCATGGCGGGGGCGAGCTTCTCCAGCGCATGCTCGGCGAGGCGGCGATAGGTGGAATGTCATGCAATCGACATGCTGGCGTCTCTTCATCTGGACCTGGGCGGCACAGCTGCCTAACCTCTGGCCGGGACAGGGGGTAGATGTCGCGATGCTCGAGGCGCAGGCGAATGATGACGCCTTTCTTTCCCTGCAGGAGCAGGCCTACCGCGCCATCCGCGCCCGGATCGTCACCTGCCGCATCCCGCCCGGCAGCATCCTGAATGAAGGACAGGTCGCGAGCATGATCGGCCTGGGGCGCACCCCGGTGCATCAGGCTTTCGACCGGCTGCGCCTGGAGGGCCTCGTCACCGTCCAGCCCCGGCGCGGGGTGATGGTGCGCGGGATCGAACTGGGCGAGATGCTGGAGATCATCGAGGCCCGGCTGGTCAACGAATGCCATGTGGCCGGCCTCGCCGCGATGCGCGCCACCCCCGCCGATATCGCCGCGCTGGAGGAGAACCTGCTGCGCAGCGGCGGGGCGACCGGGGTGAAGGACACCGAGCGCCTGATGCTGCTGGAGCAGGAATTCCACGGCCTCATCGCCGATATGGCCGGTAACGAGGTGCTGGCGACCTTCCTGGCCAATTTGCGCGATCGGGCGATCCGCTTCTGGTATGTCGCGAGCGGTCGGGAGCCGCATCGCCAGCTCGTCGTCGCCCAGCATGCCGATATCGTGCAGGCCATTGCCCGTGCCGATCGCGCGGGTGCCGAGGCGGCCATGGCCCGCCATCTCGAAGACCTGCGGCAGAGCGTGCTGCGCGAGCGGGACCTGCCGGGCTGAAGCGCCCCTCCTGAGCTTCCATTCCGGGGCGGGATGACCCATCCTCGCCTTATCCAGCCCCGGTCCGGGGTGGGTCGAACCCTGCGGTTCGGGAATGAAGAACAAAGGAAAGCGCCATGCTCATCGGCTCGACACCGCGTCTCACCGAACTCGCCCATGGTGGCGGCTGCGGCTGCAAGCTGGCGCCCTCGGTGTTGCAGAGTCTGCTGGCGGACCAGCCCGCCACGGCGCCCTTCAGCCAGCTCCTTGTCGGCGCCGAGACGGCCGATGACGCCGCCGTCTGGCAGGTCGACGAGAACTTGGCCGTGATGGCGACGACCGATTTCTTCATGCCGATGGTCGATGACCCTCGGGATTTCGGCCGCATCGCCGCGACCAACGCGATTTCCGACATCTATGCCATGGGTGGCAAGCCCATCATGGCGCTGGCCATCCTGGGCATGCCCCTTGGCAAGCTGGAGCCGGCGGTGGTGCGGGAGATCCTGCAAGGCGGGGCCTCGATCTGCGCCGAGGCGGGCATTCCGGTGGCGGGGGGGCATTCCATCGACGCGCCGGAGCCGATCTATGGCCTGGCGGTGATCGGCCTGGGCCGGCCAGACCAGGTGCGGCGCAATACCGGCGCGCGGCCGGGCGATGCGCTGATCCTGACCAAGGGCATCGGCGTGGGCCTCTATTCGGCCGCCATCAAGAAAGGCGCCCTGCCCGAAGGGGCCTATGCCGAGATGATCGGCTCGACCACGCTGCTCAACCGCATCGGCGGCGAGCTTGCGCCCGAGGCGGCGGTGCATGGGATTACCGACGTGACCGGCTTCGGCCTGCTGGGCCATTCGCTGGAAATGGCGCGGGGTTCGGGCCTTTCCATCACCCTTCGGCGGGAGGCCGTGCCGCTGCTGCGCCATGCCGAGAGCCTCGCGCAGCAGGGCCATGTCACCGGCGCCTCGCATCGCAATTGGGCGAGCTATGGGGCCGATATCAGCCTGCCGGCGGATTGCCCGGACTGGCAGCGCCATGTTCTCACGGACCCGCAGACCTCGGGCGGCCTGCTCGTCGCCTGTGCCCCGGAAGCGGCCGAGGGGCTGCTCGCCCGCATCAGGGAGGCTGGCTACCCGCTAGCCGCGCGCATCGGTGAGGCAACCGCCGGCGAGGCTCGGGTGTTTGTTGCCTGAGCGGCGCCACGGCGCCTTTCCAGCAAGGGAGGACGCCAATGCGCAGCCTGTCGACGGCTTTCATCCTGGCGGGTCTAGCCATCGCCACGCCCAGCCTCGCCCAACAGGTGCCGCCGGTGCATCAGACGGCGCCGCAGCAGGCCCAGGCCGGCGGCTGCCCCGCCGCCAGCCGCGCCGAGGCCGCCACCCCGCCGGATCGGCAGAGCGGCGATGGCACCGCCCCGGGCAATATCGGCTCTACGGGCTGGAGCGGCGGCACGGGCGGCTCCCATATGGGAACCAACCCGCAGGGTGCCACCCAGCATTCCTCGACTTGGCAGCCGCCGACTGCCCGGGGGCTGGACCCCCTTCAGCCCCGCCCGATGGCCTGCTGACCGGCTCAGTGCGGCTTCATTTCCTCGATCTGAAGCCTTAGCCCGTCCTCGTTGAAGAACTCGCCTTCCTTGATGAGCGACCTGTCCTCATGCAGCTTGTGACTGAGGGCGGTGAGGCGGGCCTTGGCCTCGGCATCCGGCACCAGGCCTTCCCGCCCCGCGCGGTAGAAGACGACGCCCTGCCAGCTCACGCCCGCGCCCAGGAAATGGGCGATCATCTCCGGCCAGCGCGTCTCATTTCCCATCACATGCAGCCAGGCACCCCGCAGCGGCGTCACTGTCGTCTCGGTAATGGCGACGAGCAGGAACAGCATCGTGAAATCGCCGGCTTCGTCATGAGTCCGGACGATCCACTCGTCGAAATCGGTCTCGATCGGCCGCATGCAGTCTCCATCCCGCTTCAGGTCTCCCACGCAGGACAACACGGGGGCGTGGGGAGGGCAACTCATGCCGCGGGGCACCGTTTGAAAAGCTGACACCCGATGAGCCGCCGCCGCAAGGCATAGCAAGGCACAAGCCAGCGGCCAGGAATGGCCGAGCGGCATCATCGAACCCTCGAGACCCCGCAAAGAAGGTTACCGCCATGCCCGGTTTTCAGGACCTTCCTCCCGCGAGGAAGAACTCTCTCGCGCAGGAGCATGCCTCGGTGCGTGACGCCGTGCCGCAGATGATGTCCACCCGCATCACCATCAATGGCGAGGAGCAGACGCTCTCGCTCGATACGCGCACCACGCTGCTCGATGCGCTGCGTGAGCATCTTCACCTCACCGGCAGCAAGAAGGGTTGTGACCACGGCCAGTGCGGTGCCTGCACCGTGCTGGTGAATGGCCGCCGCATCAATAGCTGCCTCACGCTCGCGGTGATGCATGATGGCGACGAGGTGGTCACCATCGAAGGCATCGGCACGCCCACCGAGCTGCACCCGATGCAGGAAGCCTTCGTGCGGCATGACGGCTATCAATGCGGCTATTGCACGCCCGGGCAGATCTGCTCCTCCCTCGCGGTGCTGGACGAAATCGCGGCTGGCATCCCCAGCCACGTCACGGAAGACCTCACCTCCGCGCCCGCGCTGAGCGATGCGGAAATCCGCGAACGGATGAGCGGCAATATCTGCCGTTGCGGTGCCTATTCCAACATTCTCGATGCCATCGAGGAAGTCGCGGGGAGGAAGGCATGAAGCCCTTCACCTATGAGCGCCCGGCCACCACGGCCGAGGCCGCGCAAGCCGCCGCGCGCCCCGGCGCCCGCTTCATCGCGGGCGGCACCAATCTGCTCGACCTGATGAAGCTGCAGATCGAGACGCCGCTTCATCTGGTGGACGTCAATCGCCTCGCGCTGGACACCATCGAGGAGCGGCCGGAGGGTGGATTGCGGATCGGCGCGCTGGTACGCAATACGGATCTCGCGGCGGATAGCCGGGTGCGGCGCGATTATGCCGTGCTGACGCGCGCGCTCGTCGCCGGCGCCTCCGGCCAGTTGCGTAACAAGGCGACGACGGCGGGTAATCTGCTCCAGCGCACGCGATGCCCGTATTTCTACGATACCGACCAGCCCTGCAACAAACGCGAGCCGGGCAGCGGCTGCGCCGCGATCAAGGGCTTCAGCCGGCACAATGCCATTCTCGGCAGTTCCGAAGCCTGTATCGCGACCAACCCGTCGGATATGGCGGTCGCCATGCGCGTGCTCGATGCAGAAATCGAGACGGTAAAGCCCGATGGCAGCACGCGGATCATCCCCATCGCGGATTTCCATCGCCTGCCGGGCGATACGCCGCATATCGAGACGGTGCTGGAGCAGGGTGAGTTGATCACGGCCGTGCTGCTGCCGCCGCCCGTGGGCGGCACGCAAGTCTATCGCAAGGTTCGTGACCGCGCTTCCTATGCTTTTGCGCTCGTTTCCGTCGCGGCCATTCTCAAGCCGGATGGAACCGCGCGTGTCGCCCTCGGCGGTGTTGCCCATAAGCCCTGGCGCGTCGAGGCGGCGGAGGAAAGCTTCGCCGATGATGGCGCACGCCTCGCGGAGGCGCTGCTGGCCGATGCGCATCCGACGCCCGACAATGCTTTCAAACTGCCGCTGGTGCATCGCAGCCTGGTCTCGGTGATGCAGGAAGGGAGGGCCTGAGCATGGAATTCAACGCTCCTGCCTCGACGAACCCGATCGACCGGATGCGGATTGTCGGCAAGCCCATCGACCGCATCGAGGGCCGGCTTAAAGCCACCGGCCAGGCGCAATATGCCTATGAGCATCAGGACGCTTTCCCTGACCAAGCCTATGGACATGTCGTGGGGGCAGGTATCGCGCATGGGCGCATCCGCTCCATCGACCGTAGCGCGGCCATGGCGGCACCGGGCGTGCTGGCCGTCGTGACGCATGAGAATGCCGGTAAGCTGGACCTCGGCAAGATGAATACCGCGCCCCTGCTGGGTGGGCCGGAAATCCATCACTACCATCAGGCCGTGGCGCTCGTGGTGGCCGAGAGCCTGGAACAGGCCCGAGCCGCGGCGGAGCTTCTTCGCATCGAGTACGAGCCCACCCCGGGCAGCTTCGACCTCGCTGGCGGCAAGGCTTCGGGCGGGGAGGTGCTCAAGGATTCGCCCGATGAGCGCCTGGGTGATTTCGAGGCCGCCTTCGCCGAGGCGCCCGTCACCCTCGATGCCACCTACAGCACGCCCGACCAATCGCATGCGATGATGGAGCCGCATGCGACCATCGCGGCCTGGCGCGGCGATCAGCTCGATGTCTGGCTCTCGAACCAGATGATCGACTGGACGACGAGCGACTTGGCCAAGACGCTGGGCCTCCCGAAGGAGAATGTGCGGCTTCGCTCGCCCTATGTCGGCGGCGGCTTCGGCGGCAAGCTCTTTCTCCGTGCCGATACGCTTCTCGCCGCGTTGGGCGCCAGGGAAGCTGGGCGGCCGGTGAAGGTCGCACTGCCGCGCCCGCTCATGGCCAATAACACCACCCATCGCCCGGCGACGATCCAGCGCATCCGGATCGGCGCGACGCGGGAAGGGCGGATCACGGCCATCGCGCATGAGAATTGGTCGGGCAATCTGCGCGGTGGCAAGCCGGAGAATGCCATTGCGCAGACCCAGCTTCTCTATGCGGGCGGCCATCGCCTCACCGCCAATCGCTTCGTGCCGCTGGATCTGCCGGAAGGCAATTCCATGCGCGCGCCGGGCGAGGGGGCGGGCATGCTCGCCCTCGAGGCGGCGATGGACGAAATGGCCGAGAAGCTCGGCATGGACCCGATCGAATTCCGCGCCCTGAACGACACCCAGACCGATCCGCGTGACCCGGAGCGGCCCTTCTCGCAGCGCCGCCTGGTGGAATGCATGCGGCTCGGGGCGGAGCGTTTCGGCTGGAATCGCCGCCAGGCACCCGGCACGCGGCGCGAGGGCCGTTGGCTGGTCGGCATGGGCATGGCGGCGGGTTTCCGCAACAGCCCGCAGATGAAATCCGGCGCGCGCGTGAAGCTCGATGCCGCGGGCACCGTGACGGTCGAGACGGACATGACCGATATCGGCACCGGCAGTTACACCATCCTCGCCCAGACGGCGGCGGAGATGATGGGCGTGCCGGTCGAGAAGGTCACTGTCAGGCTCGGCGATTCCACTTTTCCCGTCTCCGCCGGTTCCGGCGGGCAGTTCGGCGCGAACAGCTCCACCGCCGGCGTCTATGCGGCCTGCGTGAAGCTGCGCGAGCAGGTCGCGCAGCGAGCGGGCTTCAACACGGCCGAGGCCGTCTTCGCCGATGGCATGGTCAGCCTTGGCAATCGCCAGTTGCCGCTCGGCCAGGTGGCCGGTGAGGCTGGGCTTTCGGCGGAAGACAGCATCGAGTTCGGCGATATCTCGGAGCGCTACCAGATCTCGACCTTCGCGGGCCATTTCGTCGAGGTCGCGGTCGATAAGGCCACGGGCGAGGCCCGGCTGCGACGGATGCTGGCCGTTTGCGCGGCGGGGCGCATCCTCAACCCCAAATCCGCGCGCAGCCAGGTGATCGGCGCCATGACCATGGGCGTCGGCGCCGCGCTGATGGAGGCGCTGGAGGTGGATAAGGGCCGCGGCTTCTTCGTCAACCATGACCTGGCCAGCTACGAGGTGCCGGTCCATGCCGATATCCCGCATCAGGAGGTCATCTTCCTCGAGGAGACCGACCCGCTTTCCTCGCCGATGAAGGCGAAGGGTGTGGGCGAGCTTGGCCTTTGCGGCGTGGGCGCCGCCATCGCGAACGCGATCTACAACGCGACGGGCGTGCGGGTGCGCGACTATCCGCTCACGCTGGACAAGCTGCTGCCCGGCCTGCCGCGCGTGGCGTGAAACGGAGGGGTGGCGGAAGAGAATGGGAGTCGAACCCACCCAGGACAGTCTCGCTGCCCTACCCGGATTTGAAGTCCGGACGCCCCACCGGGGACGACTCTCCTCCATCCATCGTCACCGGGCCGAAGAGATCGGCCCGGTGGGGATTGATGCGCCGTAGATCGCCCCGGCGCAAGGTGACACCGTGGCGGTCCAGGAAATCCAGGATCTGGATGGCGACCTTGCGGCCGTTATCCATCCTGTCGCGGAACAGCGCGGCGCTGATCCAGCCATCCTCGGCCAGCCGGGCGACATCCCGCGCCAGCCCGACCATCTCGATCGTGGTGGCGCGAAGAAAGAAATGGTCATGCGCGATCTGATCCAGCCGCCCCAGCCGCGCGCAGGCTTTCAGAAGACGGCGGATCTCGGTCTCGGGCTGATCGAGCAGGCCCGCGATATCGCGCACCCGGGGCGGCCGGAACCGGGCTTCGCCCTCCAGCAGTGGCACGATGCGCTCATAGAGTGCCTCATCGGCCGGATCGAGCCGCACTTCGTGGCCGGGCAGGCGCACGAAGGAGCCTTCCAGCACCAGCACGCCCCGGCCCGCCAGCCTCTCCAGCGCGGCGCGGAAGGCGGGGGCGGGCAGGCGGACGGCGGCCAGCAGCCGCAGGCGTTCGCGGCCGATGCCTTGGATATCCGGGTTCTCCTCGTGGAAAAGCGCCGTCTGCTCTTCCAGCGAGGCCTCGAACCTCGCCCATTGCGGCGGTGAAAACGCCAGCCGCATCGGTCCCGCATCGAGGGTGACGGCGCCTACCTTTTCGGCGATGGCTTGGCCCTCGGCCTCGGTCAGTGCGCGGTCCCGCGCGAAGGCGAGAATGTCGAGATAATAGGGCGGGGCCTCCAGCAGAGCCGGGAAGGCGGCACTGGGCAGGGGCGTGGCGCTGGCCTCGAGCTGTGCGAAGCGCTCGGGCGTGCGGCGCTTGCGGGCGGGGGCGCGGAGATCGAGAAACCGCCCGCCGCCGATGGTGCGCTGGGCGGAGACGTCGCGGAGGATGAAGCGGTCCCCCACAGCCGCCGCGATGGGCCGGTCGAGCACGAGTTGCACGAGCCCTTCCTCGCCCGGCGCCAGGGCCTCGCCCAGCGGCACGATGCGGGCGCCAACCTCGGCACTCGCATGATGCAGCCGCGCAGGGAACCAGGTGCCGAGCGGCTTGGCCTCGCTCGCCAACACGCGGAAGCGGGCGTCGATCCGGTCGGTCGGCGCATGGAGCGAGGGGGCCAGCACCATGTCGCCCCGCGCGACGGCTTCCTTGCTGATGCCGTCGCCTGCGAGGTTCAGCGCGCAGCGCTGGCCCGCGACGCCGCGCTGGGCAGGGCGGTTCTGGGCATGGATGCCGCGGATGCGGGCCATGAGGCCGCGCGGGCTGACCATCACCTGATCGCCCACCGAGACCGCACCCGAAAGCACCGTGCCGGTGACGACCGTGCCCGCGCCCGAGAGGGTGAAGCTGCGATCCACCGCGAGGCGGAAGGCGCCGGTATCCCCGCGCCGGGCCGTTTCCGCCTCGGCCTTGTCGAGCGCGGCCTTGAGCGCCTCCATGCCCGCGCCGGTGCGGGCGGAGACGGGCAGGATGGGCGCCTCGGCAAGGCTCGTACCGGCTAGCAGGGCGCGGATCTCGGCCGAGATCTCGGCGAGCCGGGCCTCATCGGCCAGATCGGCCTTGGTGAGCGCCACCAGCCCGCGCCCGATGCCCAGCAGGTCCAGGATGGCGAGGTGTTCACGCGTCTGCGGCATCACCCCGTCATCGGCCGCGACGACCAGCAGGGCGAAGTCGATGCCGCTCGCCCCGGCGAGCATGTTGTGGACAAAGCGCTCATGGCCCGGCACGTCGACGAAGCCGGTGACGTGCTCGCCCTCGCCGAGATAGGCGAAGCCGAGATCCACCGTGATGCCGCGGGCCTTCTCCTCCTTGAGCCGGTCCGCATCCACGCCGGTCAGCGCCTTCACCAGCGCCGTCTTGCCGTGGTCGATATGGCCGGCGGTGCCGATGATCATGGCGCGGCGGCCCTGGCTTCGGCCTCGGCGATGCCGGCCGCATCGAGCGAGGCGCGGACGGGGGCGAGGAAGGGCTGGGCGAGGGCGCTGCCGGCGCGGTCGGCGCGGATCAGCCAGGCGAGCGCCTCCACCCCATCCTTCGGCACGCCGGCGCCGAGGTGATGAGCGGCGCCGAGCATGGCCTGCCCATCAGCATCGCCCGCGAGCGCGCCCATGCGCCACCAGCGGGCGGCCTCGGCCACGTCGCGCTCAACGCCCATGGCGTGGTGGTAGAGCATGCCCATGCGCGTCATGGAAGCCGCGACGCCGCCCTCGGCCGCGGCTTCGGCCCAGCGGCGGGCCTCTTCATGATCGGGCGGGATGATCTCGCCCTCCAGCAGCATCCAGCTCAGCATGTCCTGCGCCAGGGCATCGCCCTGTTCGGCGGCCCGGCGGTAAAGCGCGGCGGCGCGGGTAGGGTCGGGCTCGATGCCCTCGGCGCCCTGGAGGTAAAGCGCGGCGAGATTGCGCTCGCCGGTCGGGTGGCCCGCCTCGGCAGCGAGGGTCAGCCATTGCAGGGCGAGTTTAGGGTCTCGCGGTACGCCCAGCCCCTCGGCGAAGCAGGAGCCGATATTGGACTGCGCCCGGGCATTGCCGGCGCGGGCCAGCGGCTCCCAGAGGGCCAGGGCGGTGCCGTAATCGCCCTCGCGGAAGGCGGCCATGGCCTGGTCCATGGGGTCGGGTTCATGCTCCGGCGGTGCCGGGGGCGCCGCGCGGCGGAGAAAGCTAAGCCAGCCCATGGGCCGCCAGCGAGGCCAGGAAGCCGGGCTCGTCGGAAAGGCACCGGAGGTCGAGAAACAGGGCTCCCTCCTGCACACGGCCGATAATCGGGGCGGGAAGGGCGCGGAAAGCGGCCTGAAGTGCCTCCAGATCGCGTCCCCGCGGGGCGGAGAGGCGGATGGCGAAGCTCGGCAGCGTTTCCGTCGGCAGAGCCCCTGAGCCGATCTGGCTGCGGCAGGGCGCGGCCTCGGCGGTGACATCCGGAGGGAGGAGGGCGGCCACCTGGGGCAGGAGCCGGCGGACTTGCGCCTCGATCTCGGCCTCGCCCCGCGTCAGCATCCTCAGCGTCGGCAGGCGCGCGGCCAGGCGGTCCGGGTCGCGATAGAGCGCCAGCGTGGCTTCGAGCGCGGCGAGGCGGATCTTATCCAGCCGCAGGGCGCGCTTCATCGGGTTGCGGTTGATGGCCGCGATGAGGTCCTTCCGCCCGACGATGAAGCCGGCTTGGGGGCCGCCCAGCAGCTTGTCGCCGGAAAAGGTCACGAGATCGGCGCCCTCGGCCACGGCCTCGCGCACCGTCGGCTCCTTGATGAGGCCCCAGCGCGAGAGATCGACCAGCGTGCCCGAGCCGAGATCGTTGAGCAGCGGCACCTTGGCCTCATGCGCGATGGCGGCCAGCTCCGCGCCCTGGACCTCCTTGGTGAAGCCCTCGATCCGGTAATTGGAGGTATGGACCTTCAGCACCAGCCCCGTCTCGGGGCCGAGGGCGCCGCGATAATCCTTGGGATGGGTGCGATTGGTGGTGCCGACCTCGACCAGCCGGACGCCGGCGCGGGCCATGATATCGGGCATGCGGAAGGCGCCGCCGATCTCGATCAGCTCGCCGCGCGAGACGATGGCATCGCGCCCGGCGCCCAGCGTGTTCAGCGCGATCAGCACGGCGGCGGCGTTGTTGTTGACGACCGTGGCATCCTCGGCGCCGGTCAGCTCCCGCAGCAGGCCGCGAAGGTGGTCATCGCGCTCGCCGCGCTTGCCGGTTTCCAGCTCGAATTCCAGCGCCACGGCATCGCGCATGGCCCTGGTCGCGGCCTCGATCGCGGCCTCGGCCAGTTGCGCACGGCCGAGATTGGTGTGGAGCACCGTGCCGGTGAGGTTGAAGAGCGGGCGGAGGTTGGAGCGGGCGCGGCGGGCGAGCTTTTCCGAGGCCCGCGTGGCGACGCCCTCCGCATCGACCGGGCTCCTGGCCGCCCGCGCCTCGGCGAGGACCTCGCGGATCGCGGCGGTGACTTCCTGGCGGCCGTGCTCGGCGATGGCCGGCTGGCTCGCGGCCGTGTTCAGGACGCGATCGACCGATGGCAAGGCGCTGAGATCGGCCATGGCTAATAGCCGATCAGGAAGGGGTCGAAACCCGCGCGCCGGTATTCGGTCTGCTGCATGAGAATGTCGAGGCCGAGGCTCGCCACGTCATCGGCCACGGCCTCGAAAGCCGGGTTCTTGTCCTGGTAGAGGATTTTCACCCAGCTTCGGCAGGTGTCGCAGGTTTCGGCCTTCACCGTGGCCTCGGTGGTCTCGGCCGATTTATAGCCCACGCCCTTGGTGGTGCCGCAGGCGAGGCACTTGATCCGCACCTCGTTCCAATGCGTGCCGCAGAAGGCGCAGGCGGCGTAGCGCGCGCCCTCGGCCCCCTGCATGCCGGTGACGAGGGAGGCAACGGGCGGGCCGCCGCAGCAGGGGCAGGTGCCGGTCTCGATCGGCTCGAGCTTCTCGGCCGGCAGCGTGGAAGCGAGGCGCGCGGCATGGATCTGGGTGGCGGCCGAGAGGAAGAGATGCTGCGGCAGGGCCTCGAAAGGCACGGAATCCGCCGTCACATGCGTCAGCAGCTCGGTCAGCGCCGCGTCATCGGCCTGGCGCAGCGCGTCGAGCGCGGCACTGGCCGGGGCGGGCATGGGGAGGGGCGTGACGGCGTCGAGATAGGCCCAGACCGTCTCGCGCAGCGCCGGCGAGAGCGGCAGCGCGCCGCGGTCGAGCGGGGGCATCTTATGCTCGATAGCGCGGGCGACCTGCTCCTCGGCGATGGGCTCGATGGGCGGTAGGCTCTCGGCCAGCGCCGCCTGCGCCTCGCATATCCCGGCAAGGAAGGTGAGGTAGGGGCCAAGATCGCTCCCCTCAGCCAGGACCCGGAACCGCTCCGCACGGCGGCGGAAGAGTGGCCCGGGCTGGGGCAGAATGGCGAAGGGAGGCTTGGTCACCCGCCCGATCATGGAAGGATCGGGCTGGACAGTCGAAAAACCGGACATGATACCTCACGGGCCGAACCGGCCACGATGATTGCAGAATTACTCGGCGGGGCCCGTCTTGCGGTTCCCGGCCAGTTCACGCAGCCACTTGCGATGATGCCGCCAGGCCCAGCCACCCGTCACCGTGCCCCGCGTCATCGCCCTGAGCGTGCCCCGCGTCCAGATCGCGGCATAGACGTGCAGGATGAAGACGCAAATGATGAGCACCGCGCAGATGGCATGCGCCAGAACGGCGATCCGCTTGGTCTCGATCGCGGTATAGGTGGCGAAATACTGGTCCCAGATGATGACCCCGCTCGTGATGAGGAGAATGATCAGCCCGGCCATGCTCCAGAAAATGAACTTCTGGCCCGCATTGTATTTGCCCAGTTCCGGCAGTCGCTCCTCGTTGCCGCCCACGACATCCTTGATGCGCGAGAGCCAGATGACATCCGCCCGCTCCGGCAGGTTCGCCTTCCAGAGCTGGAAGAAGAAGATGAAGAAGCTGACGAAGAGCACCACGCCGAACCAGGGATGCAGAATGCGAGTGAGCTGCCCGCCGCCGAACAGGTTAGTCAGGAAGAACAGCGCCGGCGTGAAGAGGGCGAGGCCAGAAATGGCCAGCAGGATGAGGCTCGTCGCCGTCACCCAATGGTTCAGCCGCGCCAAGGGCCCGTAGCGGTTGACGGTGACGGGATCCTCGGACTCGATCTTGTCACCGGGAAGGGCGTATTTCGGCATCACACGCGATCCTCGGGCGGCGGCGGCGGGGCGGCGGCCGGGTCATGCACCAGCTTCTCCGCATTCTCGTCATCCTCATGGGAGACGCGGTTGGGCTTGGCGAAGACGCCATGCAGCACGCTGCCGACGGCCATCAGCCCCATGACGGCGAGGCCGGCATATTTCGTCACACCCTTCCAGCTCTGCACGAGCGGGGAGATGCGCGGCTGATCGGGCAGATTGGCGTAGATATGCGGCTTGTCGTTGTGATGCAGCACATACATCACATGCGTGCCGCCCACGCCCGGCGGATCGTAGAGGCCCGCATTGGCATAGCCGCGGGACTTGAGGTCCGCGATGCGCTCGGCCGCGTGCTTCTTCATGTCTTCCTTGGTGCCGAAGACGATGGCCTGGGTCGGGCAGGCTTTCGCGCAGGCCGGGCCCTGGCCGACCGCGACACGGTCGGAGCAGAGGGTACACTTATAGGCGCGGTGATCGGCCTTGGAGATGCGGGGAATGTTGAAGGGGCAGCCCTTCACGCAATAGCCGCAGCCAATGCAGTTTTCGTGGATGAAATCCACGATGCCGTTCGAATACTGCACGATGGCGCCGGGCGAGGGGCAGGCCTTGAGGCAGCCCGGATCGGCGCAATGCATGCAGCCATCCTTGCGGATGAGCCACTCGAGATTGTCCGTCTCAGGGTTCACCCATTCGGTGAACCGCATGAGGGTGAACATATTCTCGGTCAGGTCATGCGGGTTTTCGTAGATGCCCACATTCTCGCCGATCACCGGCGTCGTGTCGTTCCACTCGATGCAGGCCGATTGGCAGGCCTTGCAACCGATGCATTTCGACACGTCGATCAGCTTCGCCACCGGGGTGAGCTGCCGCTGAGGCGGCGGCAGTTCACTGGTCGCGGAACGCTTGATCAAGTCGGCCACGCCGAGATTGCTCGTCATGGCCTGGGTCGGCGGGTTGCTGACCGCCGTGCGCGGGCTGTCGCTCATGACACCGCTCCTGCCGGGGCCGTGCTCGGCTCGATATTGACCAGGAAGGCCTTGTAGGCGGGCGTCTCGATATTCGCCTCACCGACGAAAGGTGTCAGGGAATTCGGGCCGAAGCCCTTCTTCGCCGCGCCGGTGAAGCCCCAATGCAGCGGAATGCCCACCACATGCACTTCCTTGCCGTCGCAGATGAGCGGCCGGATGCGCCTCGTGACCACAGCCTTGGCTTTGACCGAGCCGCGCTTCGACCAGACGCGCACCCACCCGCCAGGGGTGATGTTGCGCAGCTTGGCCAGCTCTTCCGAGATCTCGACGAAGAACTCGGGCTGCAGCGAGGCATTCACCCGGTTGTGCTTCGTCCAGTAGTGGAAGTGCTCCGTCAGGCGATAGGAGGTCGCCGCGAAGGGGAACTCGTCCGAGGTGCCGAAGCGGGACACGTCGCTCGCGAAGATGCGCGCGACGGGATTGCCGCGCATCTTCGGGTTGAACGGGTTCGCGATCGGTGACTCGAAGGGCTCCATATGCGCGGGGAAGGGCCCGTCGCGCAGCATGCCGCGCGTGAAGAGCCGCGAGACGCCTTCCTGGTTCATGATGAAGGGCATCACGTCCTGCGGCTTGGCCGTGGGCGCGATATCCGGCACGTCATAGCCGGTCCACTTCGTGCCGTCCCATTCCAGCAGCTTGCGGCTGGGGTCCCAGGGCTTGCCGTTCAGGTCCGCCGAGGCACGGTTGTAGAGCGTGCGGCGGTTGAGCGGCCAGGCGAAGGTCCAGCCGGCATAGGCCCCGGTATCGCCCGGGTCGTTATTGTCGCGGCGGGCCATATTGTTGCCCGCCTCGTTGAAGCAGCCGGAATAGATCCAGCAGCCGCACATGGTCGAGCCGTCGTCGCGCAGTTGCGAGAAGTTCAGCACCTGCTTGCCGGCGGCCAGGACGAGCTTGGTCGGGTCCGCCGGGTCCATCAGGTCGGTCAGGGCGCGGCCGTTGATCTCGCGGGCGAGTTCCTCCGGCTCCGGCTCGTTCGGGTTGTGGTAGTTCCACGACATATTGAGCACGGGGTCGGGGAAGGCGCCGCCTTCCTTGCGGTAGAGCTCACGCATCCGCAGGAAGATCTGCGACATGATCCAGGTATCGGCCTTGGCCTCGCCCGGGGGCGAAGCGGCCTTCCAGAACCATTGCAGCCAGCGGCCGGAATTGGTCAGCGAGCCTTCATCCTCGGCGAAGCAGACGGTGGGAAGCTGGAAGACTTCCGTCTGGATCGACTTGGTGTCGACGTCGTTGAACTCGCCGTGGTTCTCCCAGAAGCGCGCCGTCTCGGTCTCGAGCGGGTCCATCGTGATCAGGAACTTCAGCTTGGACAGCCCGGCCGTGACCTTCCCGCGATCAGGGAAGGCGAGAACGGGGTTGAAGCCCTGGCAGATGTAGCCGTTGACCTTGCCGGCGTTCATCAGCTCGAACATGCGCAGCACGTCATAGGCCGGCACGTCGAGCTTCGGGATGTAGTGATAGCACCAGTCGTTCTCGGCCTTGGCCGCGTCGCCCCACATGGCCTTCTGGAAGCTGACCATGAACTTCGAATAGTTCTGCCAGTAGCTGGTCTGGCCGGGGCGGAGCGGCTTGAACTGCCGCGTCTTCATATAGGTGGCGTAGTCGACCTCGGCTTCCGTCGGCATATTCAGATAGCCGGTCAGGAGGTGGGACATCAGCCCCATATCCGTCAGGCCCTGAATATTCGAGTGGCCGCGAAGCGCGTTCATGCCGCCGCCGCGAACGCCGATATTGCCAAGGATGAGCTGCAGCATCGCCATGGCGCGGATGTTCTGCGCACCGTGCGAATGCTGGGTCCAGCCCAGGGCGTACATCGACGTCATCGTCTTGGTCGGCGAGGAGCAGTCGCTGATCATCTGTGCGACCTTCAGGAACTTGTCCTGGGGCGTGCCGCAGATGCGCGAGACCATCTCGGGCGTATAGGCCGAGACGTGCTGCTTCAGCAGGTTCCAGACGCAGCGGGGGTGTTCGAGCGTGGGATCGACCTTCGCGAAGCCGTCCTCCCCCATCTCGTAATCCCAGGTGGAGCGGTTGTAGTCCCGCTTCTCCTCGTCATAGCCGGTGAAGAGGCCCTCGCTATAGCCGAAGCCTTCCTTGACGATGAAGGAGGCGTTGGTGAAGGCCTTGGTATACTCCCACTGCACCTTGTCATTCTGGATGCAGTAATTGATCACGCCGAGCAGGAAGGCGATGTCCGTGCCCTGGCGAATGGGCGCATAGAAATCCGCGACCGAGGCGGTGCGCGTGAAGCGCGGGTCGACGACGATAAGCTTGGCGCCACGATGCGCCTTCGCTTCCGTCACCCACTTGAAGCCGCAAGGGTGCGCTTCCGCCGCATTGCCGCCCATGACGACAACGAGGTCGGTGTTCTTGATATCGGTCCAGGAGTTCGTCATCGCTCCACGGCCAAATGTCGGGCCCAAACTGGACACCGTGGGGCCGTGTCAGACGCGCGCCTGGTTATCGAATCCGACGATACCGAGACCCTTGGCGACCTTGAAGGTGCACCAGGCGGTCTCGTTGGTGGTGGCCGAGGCGGCCAGCATGCCCGTCGTCGTCCAGCGATTGACGGGGGTGCCGGCGGCGTTGGTCGTGATGAAGTTCTTGTCGCGATCGTCCTTCATGAGGCGCGCGATACGATCCAGCGCGGCGTCCCAGGTGATCGGCTCGAACTTGTCGGAGCCCGGCTTGCGATGCATCGGCTGGCGCAGACGCGTCTCGGACCGGACGAAATCCTTCAGCGCGGCGCCCTTGGGGCAGAGCGTGCCGCGATTGGTCGGGTGATCGGCGTCGCCTTCGACGTGGATCACCTCGGCCCGCTCGCCCTTCCGCACATCACCCTTGGAATAGATGATGATGCCACAGGCGACCGAACAATATGTGCAGGTATTGCGAGTCTCGGTCGTGTTCGTCAGCTTCATGGGGCGGACATGGGCGGTGACCGCCGCCTCTGCCTCGCTGAAGCCCATCGCACCGAGCGACGTTGCCGCGACACCCGCGCCGGTGGCTTTCAGAAAGCCACGCCGCGAGAGTTCCATGTTCATTTGGTCCTCCCGGTCTAAAAATTGGACCTATGCCGAACCAAAGAACCCCTTCCGACCAAGTCGTGTCAAGTATGATCCGGACCTGACGGCGCCTATACGGGGGGCGTTACGCTTGGATGCGAACGGCCCCCTTCGGTTACCTGGTCAGTATTTGATAATGCTTCTCAATTGCCGTTGATTCAGGTCAGGCAACCTCTTCCCGCGCCGTGATTTCATACTGGAAGCGCGCCGGATCGAGGCAATCCGGCTGGCCGGCGGAGGTGAAGGCGCAGGGATACATGAGGAAGGCGAAATTCGGCTTCTGCTGCGCCGCGGCGCCGGGCAGGCGGATATCGGTCGCGCTGTTGTAGCCGACCCAGTTCATCTCCCACATGCCGAAGAGCTTCTCGCGAAGATCGGCGATTTCCGCGCTCTTCGGGTCGAGCTTGTGGTCGAGGATGACCTTGCGCACATCGGCCGGGTCCACCGGGAACCAGCCCTGGCCTTCGAGATAGACTTCCGAGCGGCAATGCTGCGCCTTGGAGATGACCCCGCTGGCGCCCATGGTCCGGAAATAGCGGGAATTGGCGACTCGGATGCCGTAGACGTCGCGGGCCGGCAAGCCGGCGCCGCGCGCCAGGGCGGTCATCAGCCCATTGATATCGGCGCATTTGCCGCTGAGATTGCCGCTCTCCAGCATGGCCTTCACGTCGCCGAAGCCGCAGCCGGGCGTCTCGGGATTGCGCGAGGTATTGTCCACGACCCAATCGTAGAGCGCGCGGAGCTTCTCCTTCGGGTCGGTGCGGTTACCCACGATCCGCTGCGCCGTGGCGCCGACGATGCCATCGACCGGCACGCTCTCGGTGGGTTCCAGCCAGAAGGCGCGCTCGGCGGAGGTAACGGGCAGGAGGGCCGAGGCGCCCCGTCGGTCACAGGCCGCGACGATCTGGACGACGTCGATGCTCTTCGGCCCGCTTTCCTTCCCGTCCCATGAGACGCGCAGGATATCGGCGCCATAGTGGTCGTCCTGCACCACGGCGGCGCTGCCATTGGTCTGCCACTTCAAATCGGCCGAAGCCTGATAGCCGCCGGCGGTCTGCGCGAGGGGCAGATAGAGCTGTGCCGCGCCTTCATCGGGAATGGTGACGCGCGAGGTCACGGAGAAGCGGCGCCAGCCGGGCAGGGCGCGGGCGGCACTGGTCGTCTGGGCCGAGGCCAGGCTGGGGCAGGCGAGCGTGCCTGCTGCCGCCAGCGCGAGCGTGGCGGAAGACAGAAGGGCGCGGCGAAGCATGGGCTTCTCCTCGTCAAGGCAGCGCCCAGAACCTGGGACGAAAACGCTTTGCCGGAGCGTGACGGGAGAGTGCCAAAGGGGGGCGGGCCAAGGCAAGGCCCCAAGCGGCGTTTAGGCGAGGATGCGCCAGGGGTGGGAATAGACGTCGAAATGGCCACGCCGGGCGCGTGCCACCAGTGTCATCCCCGCCTCCTCGGCACTGCGCACTGCAAGCCCCGTGGGCGCGGAGACGGCGATGAGGATGGGCGCGCCCAGGATCGCCGTCTTCTGCACCATCTCGACCGAGACGCGGCTGGTCAGCACCACCGCGCCCCGGGCGGCGGGCCGGCCCTCGCGCAGCATGGCGCCCACCACCTTATCCAGCGCATTATGACGGCCGACATCCTCGCGCAGGCAGGCGAGGCCTGATTCCACATCCCAGAAGGCCGCCGCATGGACGGCATGGGTCGCGTGATGCAGGGCCTGATTGGCGGAGAGCGCCTCCAGCGCCTCGATCACCGCCCCGGCGCGGAGCGTGGTGGCGGCCTCGACACGCGGCACGGGGCGCATTACCGCCTCCAGGCTGTCGAGCCCGCAAAGCCCGCAGCCGACCGGGCCGGCCATCTGCCGCCGCCGCTTGCGCAGGGCCTCCTGACGCTCTTCCAGCAGGTCGATACGGATCTCGATGCCCTGGGGGCGGGGGATGATCTCCAGATCCAGCAGATCGTCCGGGGTGGCGATGATGCCTTCGGTCAGGCTGAAGCCATGGCCGAAATCCTCGAGATCCAATGGCGTGGCCATCATCACCGCATGGGTCTCGCGGCTATAGGTGAGGGCCACGGCCACCTCTTCTGGCACCGGGCGGGTGCCTTCCCCGGCAGCCATGCCGCCGGGGGGATCGGCCGTCCAGAGCTGGGCGGCGCGGGCACTATGGGTGACCGGCAAGGTCATGGCCTTCCTCCGCGGCTTGCGCTCCATCGGTAGCATCGCCGAGGAGCGCTTGCCAGCGGGGGCGTCAGGCCCGCTTGAGGTCGCGGAAGTCGATCTGGCGGTAGAACTGATAGGTGAAGCCCTGGACCGTGGGGGCCATGACCGCATCCATGTTCGGCTGCCAGATCATCAGCAGCGGGACCTGGTCGGCGAGGATCGAGATCATCTCCTTGCACTCGGCCTCATAGGCGGCGTTATCGGTCTCGAAACGCGCCTTGTTGGCCAGCTCGGTGATGCGCGGGTTTTCCCAGCTCGCGAAGTTCCAGCGCTGGTCACGCGTGAAGTAGAGGTAGAAGAAGTAATAGGTCGCCGGGAGCCAGGCGGTGCCGGCATCCGTGTAGAAGGGAATGGTCTTCTCGGCCTGGCCCGTATTGAACTGGGCATCCGGCATCTTCTGGACTTCGACCTTGATGCCGATCTTGCCCAGGGCCTCCTGCACCAGCGCGGCGACGGGCTCGGAGATCGCGGCCTGGCTCGCGCCGAAGGCGAAGGTGGTGCTGAAGCCGTTCGGATGGCCGGCCTCGGCCAGCAGCGCCTTGGCCTTGGCGAGGTCCGTCTTGAGCGGCATCGGCACGGGGAAATCGGCCGTGGGCGGCGTGCCCGTCCAGTCGCCGCCGAAGAGCTTGCGGCCACGGCTGAAGAGGGCGGCCTTGAACATGTCCTCATAGGGCAGCGCGGCGGCGATCGCCTGGCGGACCTTGACGTTGTCGAAGGGCGCGACGCGCGTGTTGAAGGAGATATGCGAGAAGCCGTTGGTCTGCGGGATGGAGGCGACCTTCACCTTGCCGCGCTGCTGCAGCGTGGTGATGTCGCTCACCTGCAGGTCGATCGAGAGATCGGCATCGCCGCGCTCGATGAGGTTCGCGCGCGTCGCGGCCTCGGGCACGGTCTGCACGATGACGCGCTTGAAGAAGGGCAGGGCGCCGCCGGGGCCGTTCTTCCACTTCTCGTTGCGCGCGATGGTCACCTGCAGGCCGGGGCGGAAATTCTCCACCGTATAGGCGCCGCCGCCGGCGGTGTTGTTCTGCATCCACTTCTGCGCCCAGGGATCGTCGGCCGTCGCGTTCTGCTTCGCGAGCTTGCTGTTGATCATGATGGCGTAAGGGACGGCGAGGTTCGAGAGCGCGAGCCGGTCCGGCTTCTCGAGCAGCACCTCGATGGTGCGGGGCCCGGCGATGCGGAACTGGTCGGGGCTGGTGAGCGAGCCCGTCTGGAACTGCGAGGCGGCGAGGGACTTGGAAACCACGGCGCGGTCGAGCGACCACTTCACGTCCTCGGCAGTGACGGGGGTGCCGTCATGCCACAGCGCGCCTTCGCGAAGCTGCAGGGTGATCTTCAGGCCATCGGGGCTGACCGTGTAGCTCTCGGCCAGCTCGCCGCGGATCTGCGTGTGGTCGAAGATGAGGTTGCCATCGACGGTCTTGGTGCCGAAGGCCACCAGACGGTCATAGACGTTCATGCTCAGGCCGAAGGATTCGCGCGTGGCGCCCGGCATGGTGGGGTCGAGCGTATTGACGGCACCGCCCGTCACCTGACGCAGCGTCTCGGCGCGGGTCTGCGCCTGAGCCGTGGAGGAAAGGGCGATGCCGGGCGTCGCGGCGAGTGCGGCGAGGCCTGCGAGGCCCTGTCGGCGCGTGATGTCCATAGTCCTGCTCCTTCAGCGTGGTGAATCAGGCGGGAACCGGCAGGCGCATCTCGGCCTGCACGGTGTCATAGGCTTTGAGCGAGGCCCAATGCGTCTCGATATCCTCGCGGAAGAGCGCACGGGTGATGCCGTTGGCGAGCTTGGGCACCGCGGTCGTCATCGCGTTGATCGAGGAGCCGGAAGCGCCGAAGCTCATGGTCGAGGCGATGGAGAAGAGGTGGATATGCCGCAGCCAGGGCGTTTCGCCCGGCACCTTCTCCATCAGCTGATAATCGGGGCCGAGATAGGGGAAGCGGGCGAGGCGCGCGTCGCGCTCGGCCTCCGGCGGGGTGTAGCGGTCGCCCCAGCTCGCGATATTGGCCGCGCAGCGCGAGAGTTCGGGCCGATGGCTGGGGTCGATCTCGATGCCCGTACCGCAGATGGCGAAATCGGCGCGGAAAGGGCCCTGCGGCGTGTCGATCTCGATCTGGCCATCCACCTCGCGCGCATCGAGCCAGGGCGCGCCGCCATGGAGCGTGAAATTCGCGTGCCGCGCGCAGCGATCCCAGGTCGGCTGCGGGAAGCCTTCGCGCAGGCCGAGGATGTAGCTCATCATCCGCCAGCGCCAGACATCGCCCAGCTCCGAGAAATGGCGCAGGAAGCCCTGGAAGGTGAGCCAGAGATAGGGCTGCACCAGCTGCGGCTTCGGGCGGCGGCAGAAGAGATGCACCTCCGCCGCGCCGGCCTCCAGCGCCGTCGCCGCATTGTCGAAAGCCGAGGCGCCGGCGCCAAGAACGGCGACGCGCTTGCCGCGAAGCGCCTCGAAATCGATCGGATCGGCATTATGCGCGCGGAGCGCCGCGGGCAGCTTCTCGAGGAAGGCGGGCATGGACCAGCGGCCCATGCTCTCCTGGCCCGTGGCCAGCACCAGCTTTCGCGTGTGCCGCACCGTCTCCTTGCCATCCGCATCGCGCAGGGTCACAGCGAGAAGGTCGCCGGCGGGGGCGATGCCCACCACTTCCGTCTCGTTGCGAACCGGCACGCCGACCGTGTCGCGCACCCAGAGCAGATATTCCGCCCAATCCTCGCGCGTGATGCGAAACAGCGCCTGCCAATGCGCCTCGCCGTATTTCGCCTCATGCCAGGATTGGTAGGTGAGGCTCGGCACGTCGAGATCCGGGCCGGTATATTCCTTGGGGCTGCGCAGCGTGGGCATGCGCGCATAGGTCATCCAGGGGCCTTCGAGGCCGCGCGGCGCCTTGTCGACCACGAGGATATTCGTGACCCGCGCACGCAGCAGCGCGAAGCCGGTGGCCAGGCCGCATTGCCCGCCGCCGACGATCAGCACGTCGAGCGCCGGCTCGCCGTTCGGCAGCTGCCGCGGCGGCACCCAGGGGCGGGTCAGCGGCGTGATGCGCTTGAGGTCTTCATGAACCCGGAGGGCGAGGGTTTCGAGAGCGGTCATGCTTCTTCCTCCTCAACCCGCGAGCCAGCCGCCGTCGACCAGCAGCTCGGAGCCGGTCGTGAAGCTGGAAGCGTCGCTGGCGAGATAGAGCGCGGCCTCGGCCACTTCCTCGGCCCGGCCGAAGCGGCCCAGCGGATGGCGCAGCCGCGAGGCCTCGCGCGGCACCGAGGGGTCGGCGGCGCGGTTGAAGCTGCGGCGGAGCATGGGCGTGTCGATGGCGCCGGGCAGGATGGCGTTCACGCGGATGCCGTCGGGCGCGAAATCCAGCGCCATGGTCTTGGTCAGGCTGAGGATCGCGCCCTTGGCGGCGATATAGGCGGTATTGCCCCGCCCGCCCGCACGGGCGAGCTGGGAGGCGAAGTTCACGATCGAGCCGCCGCCCTGTTTCTGCATCGTGGGGATGACGGCCCGCGCCCAGAGCCAGGTGCCGCCGATATTGGCCCGCAGCACGGCATCCCAATCCTCGGGCTTGGTCGTCAGCACGGTGCCGCCGACCGAGAAGCCGGCCGCGCAGACCAGCGCGTCGATGCGCCCGAAGGCGGCGAGGATGGCGGCGGCATCGGCATCGGCCTGGCCCGGCTCGCCCACATCGCCCATGCGTGTCATGGCCTTGGCACCCAGCGCCTCGGCCTGCGACTTAGTCTCGGCCAAGCCCGCCTCGTCGCGATCCACCAGGCCCAGCGCCGCGCCTTCACGGGCGAAAAGCAGCGCCGTCGCCCGGCCGATACCGGAACCGGCGCCGGTGATGATGGCGACACGACCTTCGAGCTTCATCAGTAACTGACCTCGCGAAAAAGGCGACAAGCATCGCCCCGGGGACGGGACGGGTATTTCCGGATGGAAGAAGACGCGGCCGTTCTGCCTCTGGCGGGCGAAATCGGGCGTTTGCATGTCGCGTGACGGCTGCGCTGGAGCGTGTCGCGCCGGGCAGCGTGGGTCAATCGCGGCGAGAGGCCAAATTTGAGGTGAATCAGGGGGTCGGAGAAATATCAGCCCGCGCTTTGGGCAGTGCTGCCCCGGATGGCGGCGGGCGTGAAAAAAGCCGCCCGGCTGGAAGGCCGGGCGGCTTGGAAGCCTGGCTGCGAGCCGGGGCTCAGACCACCGGCATCTCGCCCACCATCTTCTCCGGCCGCACGGCGGCATCGAAACCCGCCGCGTCGATCCAACCGCTGGCGATGGCCGCCTCGCGGAGCGTCGTGCCGTCCACATGCGCCTGATGGGCGATCTTGGCCGCTTTGTCATAGCCGATGACCGGGGCCAGGGCCGTGACCAGCATCAGCGAGCGGTCGAGCAGCTCGGCGATGCGGCCGCGGTTCAGCTCGGTGCCCTCGATCGTGTAGCGGCGGAAGGTATCCGAGGCATCGGCCAGGATGCGGGCCGAATGCAGGAAGTTCATGATGATCACGGGGCGCATCACATTCAGGTTCAGCTGCCCCTGGCTGCCCGCAAAGGCGACCGCCGCATCCTCGCCCAGCACCTGGGTGCATACCATGACCATGGCCTCGCACTGCGTCGGGTTCACCTTGCCCGGCATGATAGAGGAGCCGGGCTCGTTCTCCGGCAGGGTCAGCTCGCCCAGGCCGCAGCGCGGGCCGGAGGCCAGCCAGCGCACGTCATTGGCGATCTTCAGCAGCGCGACGGCGATGCCGCGCAGCCCGCCCATGGCCGCGACCATGGCATCGAGCCCGCCGAGGGCGGCGAATTTGTTCGGCGCCGTGCGGAAGGGCTGGCCGGTCAGCGCGGCGATTTCCTCCGCGATGGCCTCGGCGAAGCCGGCCGGCGCATTGAGCCCCGTGCCAACCGCCGTGCCGCCGGCGGCCAGTTCCAGCAGCCCATCGATGCTGCGCTCGAGATTAGCCAGCGCGTCGCGCAGCTGCCGTGCCCAGCCGGACCATTCCTGGCCCACGGTGAGCGGCACGGCATCCTGCAGATGGGTGCGGCCGATCTTGACCACATCCATCCAGAGCCGGGCCTTGGCCTCGATGGCCTCGGTCAGCTTCACGAGGTTCGGCAGGGTGCGATGGCGCAGTTCCAGCACGGCCGCGACATGCATGGCCGTGGGGAAGGTGTCGTTGGAGGATTGCGCCATATTGACGTCGTCATTGGGATGCACGAGCCGCCCCGTGCCGATCTTCCCGCCGAGAAGCTGCGAGGCGCGATTGGCGATGACCTCATTAGCATTCATGTTCGTCTGCGTGCCGGAGCCCGTCTGCCAGACGAAGAGGGGGAAATGGTCGTCGAGCTTGCCGGCGATCACCTCATCGGCGGCGGCGGCGATGGCATCGGCCTTCTTCTGGTCGAGGCGGCCGGCGCGGGCATTCACCAGGGCGGCGGCCTTTTTCACATAGCCGAAGGCATAGGGAATGCCGGCCGGCATGCGGTCACCAGCGGTGCCGATGGAGAAATGGACCAGGCTGCGCTGGGTCTGCGCGCCCCAATAGCGGTCGGCTGGCACCTCGATCTGCCCCATGGAGTCGCTTTCGGTGCGTTTGCCGGTGGCGCCGGTGCCGATTGGCATGGTCATTCTTCGTCTCCGATCTTCATGGGCGAAAGCCCTTGCTGGGGCAGATGGGGGCGTGCATCGCCGAAACCAGTGCCTGCTCACTCATATGCAAATGAGATACATTCTCATTAAGGCGCTGGCCCTATGCGGGCAAGCCCTGGGGCAGGTCGTGAAAAAAGAACAATAAGTGAATCAGGGGGGATTCCAAATGCCCCGGATGATGTAATATCCACAGCATGAGCAAGCCCGCCGCCCCTCGCGCCCGCAAGGCCCCGCCCAAGCCGGCGCCCCGCAAGGCCGCCGTCCGGAAAGCGCCTTGGGACTTTCATCCGGCGCTCACCGGGGAGCGTCTGGCCGCCGCCGCGCGCCTGCTCGTCCAGGGCCGGAAGGATGCGCTGGCGCTGGCCGATTACTGGGCCGGGGATGATTCCTGGTCGATCGGCTGCCGCGCTTATTCCTTCAGCCGCCACCAGGTGCGCCGTGCCGCCGAGGCCGGGCGCTATCCCTGGCTGAAGGTGCTCGATGCCACACATCACTTCGTCTTCCTCATCGATGGAGTCCCTGTGCGCTTCTTCCGCGGTGATGCGGAGGACCCGAACCGCCGCACCCTGCGCCAGCAGCAGGACGAGGCGGCGCAGCTTTCCCTCGCGCTCGGCAATGTCGATGCCGCCGAGGGGCTGATGTTCCGCCTCGCCGTGGAGACCGATACGAAGGGCGAGGTGGCGCGCGTCGTCTTCCTCGCGCTGCGCGGGGAGGAGGGGCGGGCGGAGTGCTTCTGGCCCGTGCCGCTGCATGAGGAAGCTGTGCAGCGCGCCGCCCAGCCGCGTGCGGCGCATCGTCATCGCCTGGCACCGCTGCAGCAGCTCGCCTTCGGCTGACGGATCGCGGCGGGGATTGACACGGTGCCTTCCTGAGAGACATTCGCCGCGCCATCATAGGCGGGGAAGAATGCCATGGCCCTGAAGGCCACGCCGGCGGTCAAGGCGGCCGAAGCCGCCAAGCTGCCGTTCCGGCTGCTCGAATATAAATACGATCCCTCGGCCGATGCCGTCGGGCTGCAGGCCGCCGAGGCCATGGGCATCGAGCCCGAGCGCGTCTTCAAGACCCTGGTCTGCGCGCTGGAGACGGGCGAGCTGGTCTGCGCGGCCATTCCCTCCGATGCGCGGCTCAGCCTGAAGGCGCTGGCGACGGTCGCGGGGGCGAAGCGGGCCGAACTGGCCGATCCGGCCAAGGCCGAGCGGGTGACGGGCTATGTCGTCGGCGGCATCAGCCCTTTCGGGCAGAAGAAGGCGCTGCGCACCTTCCTCGACGACACCGCCATTCTTCACGAGGAGATCGTGGTGAATGGCGGGCGGCGCGGCTTGCAGATCGCCGCGGCGCCGGAGCCCATGGCCGAGGCGCTGGGCGCGCGTTTCTGGCCGCTTCAGGCGGAATAGCGTTTCCGCAGCAGATAGATATCCATGATCCAGCCCATGCGCGCGCGCAGCCTGGCGCGCGTCTCGACGATGATGGCGCTCATCGCCGCGAGGCGGCCCGAGAGGACGACTTCCTCGGGCGTGCCGAGATAGGCGCCCCAGAAGATGTCGTAATCCTCGCCGGGCAGGGATTGGAAACTGCATTCGCCATCGAGCATGACGACGGCGGTATCGACCCTCGGTGGGAAGCCCGCGCGCAATTGCCGCCCGGTGGTGATCTGCACGGCATTGCCGATGGTGTTCAACGCGATGCGATGGCTGGCGGCCAGGGCCTGGACGCTGGTGATGCCGGGAATGACTTCGGGCGCGGCCATATCGCCCAGTCGGGCGGCGATGCGCAGCGTGCTGTCATAGAGCGACGGGTCGCCCCAGACGAGCAGGGCGGCGGTCTGTCCCGGATGGGCTTGGAGCAGGCTGCGATAGGTCTCGGCGATGGCCTCGTGCCAAGCCTCCACGCCGCGCCGATAGGCGGGGTTGGCGGCATCCCTCACCGGCAGGTCGAATTCCACGAGGCGCGTTTCGGGATTGGTCAGGAAGCGGGTGCAGATCTCGCGCCTTACATCCGCCAATTCCTCCTTCTCGGCGCCCTTGCGGGGAATGAGCACCAGATCGGCGCTGTTCAGCGCCTTGATGCCCTGGATGGTCATATGCTCGGGATTGCCCGTGCCGATGCCGATGAGGAGAAGGCGCCGCATCGCCTCAGCCCGCCGCCACGCTGGCCTCGGCGCCACCGGCAACGCCGGCCTGGGCAAAAGTCGCCATGCCGCTGTGGCAGGCGAGCGCGCCGCGCAGGATATTCACGGCGAGGCAAGCGCCCGAGGCCTCGCCCAGGCGCATCCCGAGGCTGAGCAGGGGCGCCATGCCCAAGGCCGCCAGCAGCTTGGCATGGCCGGCTTCGGCGGAGACATGCGCCGCCATGGCATGGGCGAGGCCCTCGGCACCGAGGGGTGCAGCGGCGGCGGTGCAGACGAAGCCGTCGAGCAGCACGGGGATGCCATGATGCCGCGCCGCGAGGGTCGCGCCCAGGATGGCGGCCAGTTCCCGCCCGCCGAGGCATCGCGCCGCCTCCAACGGGTCCGTGACGCGATGCAGGGCGAGCGCGGCATCGACGGCGCGGGCCTTGCGCGCCAGCCCCGCATCGTCGACGCCCGTGCCGCGCCCGGCCCAATCGGCACCCGTGCCGCCGAACAATGCGGCGGCGATGGCGGCGGCGGCGGTCGTATTGCCGATGCCCATTTCGCCGAGGCAGAGCAGGTCGGTCTCCGGGCGAACGGCCTCGTAGCCGGTGCCGACGGTGGCGAGGAAGTCATCCTCGTCCATCGCAGGGCTTCGGGTGAAATCCGCTGTCGGTGTCTCCAGCGAGAGCGGGATGACACGAAGATTGGCGCTTGCCTGCCGTGCGAGCTGGTTGATGGCAGCTCCCCCGGCGGCGAAATTCGCGACCATCTGCGCATTCACCTCGGCCGGAAAAGCCGAGACGCCCTGTGCCGTCACGCCATGGGCGCCGGCGAAGACGATGACCTCCACCTTCTCGAGCCGGGGCATGGTGCGGCCCTGCCAGCGGGCGAGCCAGAGCGCTAGCTCCTCCAAGCGACCGAGGCTTCCGGGCGGCTTGGTGAGCTGGCTCTGCCGCTCGGCGGCGGCCTGGGCGGCGGCGGGCTGGCCTTCAGGAAGTGCCGCACAGGCGGTGCGCAGCGCGGCGAGGGTGGGGAAGCGCGACATGGCGATCCTTCAGGCGAGAAAGGCACAGGCGGTGAGAAGGACGATGACCTCCCCGCCCTGTTCGAGCGCGCCGAGCACATCGCCGGTCTGCCCGCCGATCTGGCGGCGGCAGAGGCGGGAGAGGGCGAGGAACCAGAGGCCCAGCATCGCGGCCGCCGCCAGGGCAGCGAGGGGGCCGAGCAGCAGCAGCGCCAGGGCGCCGATGGCCAGGGCGAGCCCGGCGCTCGTGGCCGGGATGCGGCCGATACCGGCGGAGAGCCCATCGGCGCGGGCAGGCGGCACCAGGGCCATGAAGCCCGGCATGAGCGCGCGTCCGGCGGTGTGGGCGGCGATCATGGCGGCGAGGGCATGGCCATTCAGTGCCTCCAGTGCCGAGAAGCGCGCGAGGATGGTCAGGGCCAGGGCGCAGATGCCATAGGTGCCGATGCGGCTGTCCCGCATGATCTCGAGCTTGCGCTCACGATCGCGCCCGCCGCCGAAGCCGTCGGCGAGATCGGCCAGGCCATCCTCATGCAGGGCGCCGGTCAGCAGCATGGTGATGGCGAGGGCCAGGATGGCGGCCAGGCTCGCAGGTAGGTGGAGGGCCGCGGCCGCGAGCAGGGTGAGCCCGCCGGCGAGGCCGACCAGCGCCCCGGCGAGCGGGGCCGCCCATTGCGCGGCGGCGAAATCCCGCGCCATCGGCGCCGAGGCGGGCAGGGGGAGGCGGGTATAGAAGCCGATACAGGCCGCGACGGAGGCGAGAAGGTCGCGCATCGGCCTCAGGCCTTGGCGATCGCGTGGAAGAAGGTGCCGCTCACCCGGCCGCGCCGCGCCCCTGCCGGGCCCAGCGCCTTGCCCTGGCCGTCGAAGAGGGTGGCGAAGGCTTCGTCGCTGCCCGGCGCGGTCGTGACGGCATAGTGGAATTCATGCCCGCGCAGGCGCTCGCCCTTCCGGCCCAGCGGGCCGTCATCCTGCAACAGGGCCTCGCGATAGCCGAGGTTCATCCGGCGTTTCGCGAAGCTGTTGGCATGGCCGAGCAGCCCGGTCATGCGATGCTTTACCCCGGCCGCGTCTTCCAGCGTCTCGCCCAGGACCATATGGCCGCCGCATTCGCCATGGATGGGGCCGGGAAAGGTATGCATCGCGGCGCGGAACGTCTCGGCGGCGGCGATGCGCCCGGCATGGAGTTCGGGATAACCGCCGGGGAGCCAGCAGGCATCGGCATCGCCCGCCGGGCCTTCATCGGCTAGGGGCGAGAAGGGCAGCAATTCGGCCCCCGCCTCGCGCCATTGCCGGAGCAGATGCGGGTAGAGGAAGGTGAAGGCCGCATCCTGCGCGATGGCGATGCGCTGGCCCGGCGGGGGGATGGCGATGGCCCCTTCCGCCGCGATGGTCAGGGGGCTGGCGAGGCGATGGATGGCGTCGAGATCCAGCGCGCTTTGCATGATATCGGCCAAGGTCTCGATGAAGCTTTCCAGCGCCGCATGTTCGCTGGCCTGCACCAGGCCCAGATGCCGCTCGGGCAGGGCCATGGCCGGGTTGCGATAGACGGCGCCGAGCACGGGCATGCCCATGGCCTCGATGGCGCCGCGCGTCATGGCCTCGTGCCGGGGGCTCGCCACCTGGTTCAGCACCACGCCGCCGATGCGCACCGCCGGGTCATGCAGGGCGAAGCCGCGGGCGATGGCGGCGGCGGTCTGCGACTGGCCGGAGACGTCGAGCACCAGCAGCACCGGCAGGCCATGGAGCCGCGCGAGATCGGCCGCGGCGCCGGAGCGGCCGGGCGGGGCGGGAATGCCGTCGAAAAGGCCCATGGCGCTTTCGATCACCAGCAGATCGGCCCCTTGCGCCTGCCGGGCGACGAGATGCGCGAGCAGGGCGGGCGGCATGGCCCAACTGTCGAGATTAACGCCGGGATGGCCGGTGGCGGCGGCATGGAAGCCGGGGTCGATGTAATCCGGCCCTGATTTCGCGCCATGCACCACGAGGCCCCGGCGCCGGAAGGCGCGCATCAGGCCGATGGTGATGCTCGTCTTGCCCGAACCGGAGCGCGGGGCGCCGATGATGAGGCCCTGCGCGCTCATGCCGGCACTCGTGCGGCCGTCATCAGCGCGCGCAGGCGCTCGCCCTCGGCGACGATCTCGCCGATGACGATCAGCGCGGGGGAGGTGGCGCCGGCCGCCTGCGCGGCGAGGGCGATCTCGCCCAGGGAGGCGGTGATGCGCCGTTCCTCGCGCGTTGTGGCCGCGACGATGACGGCGGCGGGCAATGAGGGGTCGGCGCCGCCCGCGATGAGGGCGGCCGAGATCACCGGCAGCTTGGCCAGGCCCATATAGACCACGATGGGCTGGCCGGTGGCGGCAAGCGCGGCCCAGTCCAGATCCTCCGCCGTGCCGGCGGCATGGCCGGTGGCGAGGATGATGGCCTTGTTCACCCCCCTGAGCGTCGCCGGGATGCCGGTGGCGGCCAGCGCGCCGAAGGCCGAGGTGATGCCGGGCAGGAAGCGGAAGGGGATGCCCGCAGTCGCGAGTTCCAGCGCCTCTTCCCCGCCGCGTCCGAAGAGATTGGGGTCTCCCCCCTTCAGCCGCAGCACGCGCTGACCCTGGCGGGCGAGGCGGATGAGCAGGGCGTTGATTTCGGCCTGGCTGGCCGAGGGCTTGCCGCCGCGCTTGCCGACGAAATGCAGATCGGCGCCATCGGCGGCCCGGAGCACGGCGGGGTCGACGAGCGCGTCATAGACGATGGTATCGGCGGTGGCGATGGCGGCCAGGACGTCGAGCGTGAGGCAGCCGATATGGCCCGGCCCGGCGCCGGCCAGCCAGACATGGCCGGGCTCGAAGGGAATGGTCTGCGGAGCGAGACGCGAGAGGGCGGCGGCGAGGCTCATGCGCGGCCCTCGTTCTGGCCATCGCGGCTGTACCGGTCATCGCGGTCGCGGAAGCGGCGCTGATAGTCGGGGCTGTAGAGGGCGCTTTCGCGGAAATCGTCCGATGTCAGGCCGCGCCCGACGAAGATCATGGCCGTGCGCTCGATCGGTTCCCGCGCGACTTCGGCCTCGATGGTGCCGAGGGTGGCGCGCAGGACCCGCTCGTCGGGCCAGGAGGCGCGCACGACGATGGCGACGGGGCAATCCGCACCGTAAAGCGGCGTCAGCTCCGCCACCACGCGGCCGAGCGCGTGGATGGCGAGATGGATGGCGAGCGTCGCGCCCGTCGCGCCGAAAGCCGCGAGGGTCTCGCCGGGCGGCATGGGCGAGGCGCGGCCGGAGATGCGGGTGAGCACCAGGCTCTGGGCCACGGCGGGAATGGTCAGCTCGCGCCCCAGCGCGGCGGCGGCGGCGGCGAAGGAGGGCACGCCGGGCGTGAGCGTATAGGGGATGCCATGGCGGTCGAGGCGGCGGATCTGCTCGGCGACGGCGCTCCAGACCGAGAGATCGCCCGAATGAAGCCGCGCCACATCCTGACCGGCGGCGTGGGCGGCGAGATATTCGGCCTCGATCTCGTCCAGGGAGAGCGGCGCCGTATCCACCAGCCGTGCCTCCGGCGGGCAATGGGCCAGAAGTTCCGGCGGCACGATGGAGCCCGCGTAGAGGCAGATGGGCGAGCGGGCGAGAATGTCGCGCCCGCGCAGCGTGATGAGGTCGGCGGCACCGGGGCCGGCGCCGATGAAATGCACGGTCATGGTTCTTGTTCGGTGGTGGCCGCGAGGCAGGCAGCCAGGGCGCAGGTGACGGGGCCCAGCACATGCCGGGGCCCGAGCAGCCGCGCCCTGGGCCCGGCCATGGCGAGAGCCGAGGCTTCGGAGGCGGAAGGCGTGCCGGCCGCCGCTTCCGAAGCGGCCGAGCGGGTGAAAAGGCGGGGCTCCGCTTCGGTCATGGCGGTGGCGGAAGCGACGAGCAGCGGCAGGGTCAGCGCGGCGGCGGCGGCATGCAGCGCCGGATGGGCGCGCTTCAGCGGCGGCACCGCGAGGGCCGAGAGCTGTCCGCGAGCGAGCGCATGCGCCGACAGTGTCGCGTCGATACAGGCGAGGATCTGCGGCGTGGTGACGTCGTGGCGACAGCCGAGCCCGGCGATGATCATGGCGTCACTTCACCCAGGCCCATTGCGTGACGGGCATGCCTTCACGCCAGCCGCGCAGGCTGCCGACGGCGGAGGCCCGGGCGATGCCGATGCGCCGCAACTCGCCGCCATACTGTCGGTAGAGCGCGAGCAGCACGGCCTCCATCTCCAGCGTGACGGCATTGGCGACGAGGCGGCCGCCGGGGCGCAGGGCCGCGAGGGCCGCGTCCACCACGCCCGGTTGGCTGCCGCCGCCGCCGATGAAAATCGCGTCCGGGCTGGGCAGCCCAGCGAGGGCCTCGGGCGCTTTGCCGGTGAGGATGGTGAGGCCCGGGGTGCCGAAAGCGGCGGCATTGCGCCGGGCGCGGGCGGCGCGATCCTCCCGCGCCTCGATGGCGATGGCGCGCAGGGAGGGGTGGTTCAGCATCCATTCGATGCCGATGGAGCCCGAGCCCGCGCCGATATCCCAGAGCAGCTCGCCGCGCCTCGGGGAGAGGGCGGCGAGGGTCATGGCGCGGATTTCGCGCTTGGTGATCTGACCGTCATGCTCGAAGAGATCGTCGGAAAGGCCAAAGCCGAGCGGCAGGATGCGGGCCTCGGGCGCGGCCTCCACCTCGATGGCCAGGGCATTGAGCGGGTGGAAGTTGCCGCTGCCCAGTGCCTCGGCCCGGGCGGTGTGATGCACCTCCGCCGGGCCGCCCATGGCTTCCAGGATATGCAGGCGGGAGGCGCCGAAACCCAGCGCCGTCATCAGGGCCGCGATGGCCGTGGGAGCCGCGCCATCGGAGGTGAGCGCGATGATACGGCGGCCTGGGTGCAGCAGCTGCCGCAGCAGGTCGATGGGGCGGCCATGGAGCGAGACGGTCTCGACATCCTGCAGGCCCCAGCCCAGGCGCGCGGCGGCGAGGCTGAAGGCGGAGGGCGCGGGGAAAACCGCCATCTCCGCCGGGTCGAGATGATGCGCAAGGGTGACGCCCACGCCGAAATGAAAAGGATCGCCCGAGGCCAGCACACAGAGCCGCTGCCCGCGCATTTCCCGCAATTCGGAAAGGCCGCTGTCGAAAGGCACGGGCCAGGCGCGCGCCTCGCCGGTGATGAGCGGCGCGGCCAAAGCGAGATGCCGGCGGCCGCCGAAGACGATGGCGGCGCTCGCGATGGCGCGCTGCGCCGCCGCGCCGAGCCCCTCGACACCATCTTCGCCGATGCCGACGACGGAAAGCCAGCGGGGCGCTATGCTATCGGGCATGACGGGTTCCAGACATGTCCTGATCCTCGGCGGCACCGGCGATGCGCGGCGCCTGGCGGAGCGGCTTTCCGCCATGCCGGGCTGGCGTGTGACGCTTTCCCTCGCCGGGCGCACCAAGGCGCCGCTGGCCCAGGCGGGGGCTTTGCGCATCGGCGGCTTCGGCGGGGCGGAGGGGCTGGCCGATTACCTGCGCGCGGCTGGGATGGAGTTGGTGATCGACGCGACGCATCCCTTCGCGGCGCGCATCTCGGCCAATGCCGTGCGTGCCGCCGAAATGGCGGGCTTGCCGCTGCTGGTGCTCGACCGGCCGGGTTGGGTGCGGCGGGAGGGGGACCGCTGGATCGAAGTTGGGAGCATGGGTGAGGCGGCGGCGGCGGCGCTTGGCGAGGCGCCGCGCCGGGTTTTCCTCGCCATCGGGCGGCAGGAGGTGGGTGCGTTCCGCGTGGCGCCGCAGCATCGCTATCTGGTGCGTAGCGTGGAGCCGGTGGCCGCAGAAAATGCCCTGGCCCAAGCGCAGTACATCCTCAGCCGTGGCCCCTTCGCCGAGGCCGACGAAATGGCGCTGCTGCGGGAGCATGGCATCGAGGTGGTGGTTGCCAAGAACAGTGGTGGCGACGCGACCTATGGCAAGATCGCGGCCGCACGCGCGCTGGGCCTGCCGGTGGTGATGGTGGCCCGGCCGCCCGCTGGGGGTGGCATGAAGCTGGAGAGCCCGGAAGCGGTTCTGTCCCTGCTGGATCATGCGCGCGGCATCCCGGCGCTGCGCGGGGAGTAGACCAGGGGCGGCTGGCCTTCGCGCGCCAAGAGCCGCGTCTCGGGCGAGCCGATGATGATGCAGGTGGCCATATCGGCCTGCTCTGCCCGTGCTTCGGCGAGAGGCGCGATGGTGATGCGCTCGTCCGGGCGCCCGGCGGCGCGGCCGAAAATGACGGGCGTCGAGGGCGGCAGGATAGCACGCAGCAGGTTGAAGGCTTCCCCGAGCTGCCAGGGCCTCGCGCGGCTGATCGGGTTGTAGAGCGCGATGACGAGCCCGGCGCCGGCCACGGCCCGCAGCCGCGCCTCGATCAGAGGCCAGGGCTTGAGATTGTCCGACAGCGAGATGGCGCAGAAATCATGCCCCAACGGCGCCCCGGCGCGGGCCGCTACGGCGAGCATGGCGGTGACGCCGGGGATGACGCGGAATTCGAGCGCGCGCCATTCCGGTGGGCCTTCCTCGATCGCCTCGCAGACGGCGGCTGCCATGGCGAAGACGCCCGCATCGCCGCCGGAGACGACCGCGACGCGATGGCCGGAGGCTGCGAGGCGCAGTGCGGCCTGTGCGCGGGAGAGTTCCTCGCGGTTATCCGAGGCGTGGCGGCGCTGCTCTGGGGAGAGGGCGAGGCGGTCGAGATAGGGGCCATAGCCGAAGAAGTCGCTGGCCGCAGCGATGGCCGCGCTCGCTTCCGGCGTGAGTTGGCCCGGATTGCCGGGGCCGAGGCCGATGACGGTGAGGCTCATGGCTGCACCGCCCAGCCGGGGACCAGGATCAATGAGAAATAGGGCGCCTCGTCATCGGGCTTTTCGCTGAGCAGAGTGACGCCGCCATTGGCCATGGTGCCGCGTTCGACATAGATGGCGCGACTGAGCAGGCCCGCCGCCGTTAGCGCGCGGCGGATCTTCGGAAGATTGCGGCCGACCTTCATGATGACGGCGGCATCGACGCGCGCGAGTTCCTGCGCGAGGCGTTCCTCCGGAAGAGTGCCGGGCAGAACGGTGAGAATGTCGTCGCCCTGCGTGATCGGCACGCCCGCCTGCGACCAGCAGCCGGACATCGCCGTGACGCCAGGCACCACCTCTGCGGTATAATGCGGCGCGAGGCGGATATGCAGATGCATGTAGGAGCCATAGAAAAGCGGATCGCCTTCGCTCAGCACAACGACATCGCGGCCGGCGGCGAGATGGGATGCGACGGTCGCGGCGGATTCCTCGTAGAAAGTCGTGATGGCAACGCGATAATCTGGATGCGCGGCCTCGATCTCTGTCGTGACCGGATAGAGAAGCGGCAGTTCGAGCGCATTGGGCCGAATGTGATTCGCCACGATGCGCCGCGCATTGCTGATGCGGCCACGCTTGGCGAAATGCGCGATAATATCGGCTTTCGCGAGAATGCGCGCAGCCTTGAGCGTGAGCAGCTCGGGGTCGCCCGGGCCGGTGCCGAGGCCGTAGAGCTTGCCGGTCACAGCCCGGACCTTGCGAGAGCGTTGACGGCGGCGGCCGTCATGGCGCTGCCGCCCATGCGGCCGCGCACGATGGCCCAGGGGATGCCGAATGAAGACGCGGCCAGCGCCTCTTTCGATTCAATCGCGCCAACGAAGCCCACGGGCATGCCGACGATCGCGGCCGGTCGTGGGGCGCCTTGGGCGAGCATGTCGAGCAGATAAAAGAGTGCTGTCGGGGCATTGCCGATGGCGATGAGCGCGCCCTCCATTTGCGGGCGCCATAGCTCCAGCGCGGCAGCCGAGCGGGTATTGCCCATCTCCTTGGCCAGGGCGCGGGTTTCGGGGTGATGGAGGGTGCAGATCACGGGATTGTCGCGCGGCAGACGCGCGCGGGTGATGCCGTGGGCCACCATCTTCGCATCGCAAAGGATGGGCGCGCCGGCGGATAAGGCCATGCGCGCCGCATCGACGAAGCCAGGGGAGAAGACGAAATGCTGCGCGGCCTCGACGATGCCGCAGGCATGGATCATGCGTATGGCGACATCAGCTTCGCCATCAGAGAAGCGAGAGAGATCGGCCTCAGCCCTGATGATGGTGAAGGACTTCTCGTAGATCGCGTCGCCGTTGCGGATATAGTCGCTCGTCATGGGTTCCGCCTGTGAATGGGGCCGTGGCCTTGCCGGCGCAGCCAAGTGGCAAGGGCGTCGATGCGAGAGGAGTCGGGGCCGTCGAGTTCCATACCCTCGGCCTGGCCGATGACTGTCACGCCAGATGAAGCGGGGCTGGCGCAACGCTTGGCGCAGCCGGAGAGATGGGCGCCGCCGGTTAGCAGAACTGGCGCTTCACGCGCGAGCCTGTCGGCAAGATCATGGGTTGCATAGAAAGCAGAGCCGCAGGCCGGGGCGCCGGCACAGGCGCTCAGAAGATGTCGCGGATCATCGGCATCGGTGATGAAGCCTGCGGCGGCAGCAGAACGGCGCACCGTGATGAGGACTTCCTCGTTATCGCTCAACACAAAAAGCCGGCCTTGCGGCGCCAAGCGGAGTGTTTGCCCTTCGAGCTTGGATAGCAGTTGGAGAAGGGCAGATGCGTGGATGCTGCCGTAGGGAAGGGCAAGGCAGAGGGCACGGCAGTCAGCACTGAGATGCAGGATGGAGCCGGGAAGGACGATATCGGCCCCTTTTTCGGTGCGACGAGCGGGTGTGGTGCGAAGATCAGCACCACGCGCGGCAACGCCCATCGTGGCGATGGCGTCGAGTATGTCGATGGCTGCTGCCAACGCCTCAGCATCGGACGGGAACTTGCCGAGTGGACTCGCCGTTTCGGCATTCCCATCAAGTGAGAGCTGCCAGAAGCCTTGACTCGCTTCCAGCCTGACATCGGCCTTCAGGTCACGTAGCAGCGAGCGGCCGCCGCCGTCGACGATGACGGAGATTTTGGGGCTCAGTCGCACGGAAAGCCCTCGGGAGGCGATGGCATCGCTGAGTTTCATGGCGATAGGGCGAGGATCGACGATCTCGCTATCGTCGATGCCGGCAAAGGAACAAATTTCGATGGCAATGCCGGGCCAGAAGTCGATCCCCGCTTCGAAGAATTTCGACCGGAAGGCGATCACCGAGGCCTCGGTTAGGCCGCGAATCTGAAGCGAGCCGCGCGAGGTGATCTCGAGGTGACCATTGCCGAAAGCGTCGGCGCTGGCAGCCAGATCCTGCATCTGGGCCCCCGAGAGCGCGCCGCCAATCGGCTTCAGCCGGAGCAGAAGGCCGTCGCCGGTCTGCATCGGTTCCCAGAGCGAAGGGCAGGCACCGCGGCGTATCATGGCTGACTCTCGGCCAGGAGCGCTTCGAGTTCCTCATCGATGCCGTTACGGCGCGGGTGCCAGAGGCCGCGACGCCTGGCGCTCGCGAAGCGCTTCGCGATGGAGGCCGCGGCAGCCGGGTTCTCGTTGAGCAGGAAGCGGCGCACCGCCTCGTCGCCGAGATAGGCGGTGTAGACGGCGTCAATGAGCGCCTGCGGCACAGCCTCGGTTGTTTCGGCGAAGCCGATGAGCCGATCGACTGTCTCGGCGAATTCACTGGCGCCACGGGGGCCGTGACGCATCTGGCCGGCGATGAAGCGCGGATTAATGGCGCGCGCCCGAACGGTCAGCGTGATGGCCTCGACAAGAGAGCGCGCACGAGGGCGCGAGGGGTTCGTATTGTCCAGCACGACGAGGTCCGCCTTGCCGCCGAGCTTGGCAAGGGCCGCTGCGAAGCCGCCAATGAAGGCGACATGTGCGGAACCTTCGAGAATATCGCGCGAGGCATCGTCATTGCCGTGCAGAAGAAGATCGGCAGAGGCGACCCGCTGGGCGAAGGCATCCGGCATAGGCGCGCCTTCACCATCGGCGCCCCGGAAGCCGTGGCTGGCGCTGTCGAGATAGTCCTGGCCGAGATCACTGCGTTCGTCCCACTGGCCGCTCGCGAGGCGGCGCTCGATGCCGGCACCGTAGCTGCCGGGCGCCGCGCCGAAGATCCGCGCGGGTCTTGGTTGGCCGGAACGGCGGAGAGCGGCGAGGGGATTGTCGTGGTCCTCCTCATCCCTCGCGGCGACGGCGGCGACGGCGGTATCGAGCAGCGCGATCTGGCTCGGGAAGAGATCGCGGAAGAGGCCGGAAATCCTCCAGGTGACATCGACGCGGGGGCGGCCGAAGACTGCCGGCGGTAGCACCTCGATACCGATGACGCGGCCGGAGGCCTCATCCCACTGGGGGCGGCAGCCCATCAGGGCCAGCCCTTGGGCGATTTCCTCGCCGCCGGTGCGAAGCGACGCGCTGCCCCAGAGATCCATGACGAGGGAACGAGGCCACTCGCCGTGCTCTTGCTGATAATGTCTCAGAACTTCATCGGCGACGATGGCGGCGAGGTCACAGGCGGTGCGCGTCGGTAGGGTCCGTGGGTCGATGGTGTAGAGGTTACGGCCGGTGGGCAGAACATCCTCGCGACCTCTGGAGGGCGAGCCGGAGGGACCGGGGCGGATATGCTTGCCGTCCAGTGCATCAAGCAGGGATTGTCGCTCTTGAGCGGCGGAGCTGGTGCGGGGCTCATCGTCACCGCCACGACCGTAGATGTGAAGGCCGTCCTTGATGGCAAAGTCTTTGATGTCGCAGAGCCAGGCATCGATGCGCTGCAGGGCTGTGTCGGGGCTGTCATCCGTGGCGACACCGGCCTCGCGGGCAAGACCATTGGCGGCGGCCGTGCGAACGATGAGCTTGGCCAGGCGCTCCTTCCTGCGAGCGTCGAGGCCATCCGATTGAGCATATTCGTCGACCAGACGTTCCAGTTCGCGCTGCGCATCGTCGAGCCCGGCGCCGACCAGAGGGGGTGGGAGATGCCCCAGCGTCACGGCGCCTATGCGGCGCTTGGCCTGGGCGGCTTCCCCGGGGTTGGAGACGATGAAAGGATAGATGACGGGCAAGTTGCCGGTGACGATCTTTGGAAAGCAGTTCGGGCTAAGCGCGACTGTCTTGCCCGGCAGCCATTCGAAGGTGCCATGGGCGCCGACATGTAGAATGGCGTGGCAGCCCAGGTCCTCTCGCAGCCAGAAACCGAAAGCGAGAAGATCATGAGACGGCGGCAAGGCCGCATCGTGATACTGAGCGCGCCTTTGCGTGGGGTCGCCGCGATCAGGCGGGAGCGCTACGGTGACATTGCCGTAAGTCACGTAGCGGAAAGCGAAGGTTTGAGGCGAAGATCCCCATGCCTGCTCGACGCAATCTCGTATCTTCGCAGGAAGGTCACCGAGAAGTGAGAGATACCGGTCGCTGCTGAATACGGGACGCGCAGAGTCCAGAGCCCGCATCAGGTCTCGTGGCGTGGCTGGGATATCATCGATCGCGTATCCTGCATCGCGAAGATCGCTCAGGATTGCGAGCACGCTCGAGGGTACGTCGAGGCCCACGGCATAGCCGGCACGGCCTTCGGCGCCCGGATAATCGGGCAGCAGAATAATCAGACGGCGCGCCGCACGAGGTGCTTCGCAGAGTTCGACGGACTTGGCGATTCTGTCGGCAACAGCTTCGACCGTCTGCACCTCGGGCGTGTTGCGCAGCAAGGTGGCACCAGCCTCTGCCTTGGCTTTGAAGGAAAGGGCGCCCGCAAGGATTCTGCCGTCCAGCTCGGGCAGAATGACATGCATGGCGATATCGGCCGGCGTCAGCCCGCGCTGCCCCGCGGCCCAGGCTTCTTGCCGCGTCGTCGCGATAATCGCCTGGAACACAGGCAGCCCGTAGCGATCGAAAAGCGTCTCGATACCTGGCTCCTGGCTCGCAGAAAAGGCTGTGGTCGTGATGATGGCCCGCAACACGACGCGGCTCATGACCCCGTCCAGCAATGCAACGGCATCTTCGTCCCGAAGGCTTGGGACGAAGATGGGCAGCGCCGTCAGGGCCCGCTTCGACAGTGCCTCGCAAAGGGCGTCGACAGGCGCGGTATCGCCAGCGAGCAGGATGGAGCGATAGAAAATGACCGGTACAACAGCTGCTTCACCGATGTTGATGTCTTCGGCTCGCAAGACGCCGCGCCCCGGCGCGTAGAAGCCGGCTTTCGGCAGTGGCGAGGCCGTTGCTTCAGGAATATCGATTCCAGCCAGTCTCGCCATCCTGGCTAGCATGACGCGCATGTTTGCCGGGCCACCCTCGCGGAAGCAGGCGAGTATTGCCAGCCGCTCCTGATCGGGAACGGTTGAGCGCTCCCGCAGGCGCTCGTCATCTTCGCTGCATTCGCCGGGCAGTAGGATGAGTGGGATGCCGCGCTCCCGGGCCACTGCCACGAGACGGTCGCAGCCATAAGGCCACCAATCATAGCCACCCAGAAGACGGACAAGGATGGCCTTTGCTTGGCTCGCGATACGGTCGATCCAGAGATCGACGGACATAGGGTGCCGTAACTCACGCAGAGGCGTCAGGCAAAGCCTGGGTAGGCCCGCCTCATCACTCGGCCACGCCGTCTGCATGGCCAGAAGATCGCTATCGCTGAAGGAAAGCGCCACCAGCTCCGCCGGCTCCTGGCCGAGATCGACCGGCTCCGCCAGATCCTCAAGCGTGGCCGAGGTGGTGGCGAGGATATGCATGTCAGGCCGCGAGGATTCTCTCGATCGCCGGGCGGTCCAGTCCCTTCAGACCGATGACCACGAGGCGCGTACCGCGCTTTTCATCCGCTGCCCAGGCGCGATCGTAATAATGCGAGACGCGGTTGCCGACAGCTTGCACCAGGAGACGCATCGGCTTGCCTTCGACCTCGGCGAACCCCTTCAGCCGAAGCACATTCTCTGCCTCGGCGGCAGCGGCCACCTTGCGGGCCAGTTCCTCGGGTTTGCCGATGGTGGGAAGCTCGACGATGAAACTGTCGAAATCGTCGTGCTCGTGGTCGAGTTCGCCATCATGATGGGTTTTGCGATTCTCGATATCCTCTTCCGTACCGATGCCGTGGCCGAGAAGGATGCCTGGATCGACCTTACCATTGATACTGGCGACGATCTTCGTGGCACGCGGCAGATGCTCAGTGACCCGGGCTTCGGCACGCAGCCGCGCGGCGTCGTCCAGCAAATCAGCCTTGGAGAGGATGATCATATCGGCGCAGGCGATCTGATCCTCGAAAACTTCTTCGACGGGGTCATCATGATCGAGCGTTTCATCGGCCGCGCGCTGGGCCGACAGCGCTTCCATGTCTTCGGCAACGCGGCCCTCGGCAAGGGCGGGCCCGTCGACGACGGCGACGACGCTATCGACCGTGACGCGGCCCTTGATAGCGGGCCAATGGAAGGCCTGCACCAGCGGCTTGGGCAGGGCGAGGCCGGAGGTCTCGATCAGGATATGATCGACCTTGGGCTCGAGCGCGAGAATGCGATCCAGCGCGGGGACGAAATCATCGGCCACGGTGCAGCAGATGCAGCCATTGGCAAGTTCGACGATATTCCCCTCCGGGCAATTCTCGATGCCGCAGCTTTTGAGGATCTCGCCGTCGATACCAATATCGCCGAATTCATTGACGATGACGGCAAGGCGCCGCTCGCCTGCCTGTTCGAGCAGATGCCGGATCAGCGTGGTTTTACCCGCGCCGAGAAAGCCGGTCACGATGGTGCAGGGGATGCGGTTCAGGGTCATGACAGGTCCGGCAGATGAGCGAAGCTGGGAATGCGCGCGATGAGGCCGCGCTTGAGCGCATCGGGGCGCGCGCGATAAGGCATGAAGCCGTCTTCGGAATTCGCGAGGAGCTTGGCGCCCGCGACAAGATCCGGCCCGTTCTCGGGCGCGAGGTCACCGAAGACATAGCTCCAGGTGCCGTGGTGAAGGATGGCGGCGCTGCCGCCGCGGTTGCAATTGCCGAGGCAACCCACCTCCTTCACCATCACGCCGCTGCCTTCAGAGGCGCGGCGCGTGGCTTCGACCAGCAGGGCGCCGGCACGCGGGGTTTCGTCCTGGCTTCTGTCGAGCCTGCAGGAGCGACAAACGATGACGACCGGCGCCTGGCCGGTTCCATCATCGCTCTGCTCGCGCGCCGGGTGGCCCGGCGCCGTTGGCACAGCCGTCACACTCTTCTCCTTGCCCGGGTTTCGCCCGCCGGGCCGATGGAATCACCTTCTGACGGCAGGTCTCCTGGCTCTCGGATCAGCGTCTCGTCGCGACCTTCCCAGGCGGATGCCCAGTGGCGTGATGCGGCGGACTCACCGATTACAGTTGCGGGGTCAGCTGCGGCTTTGCCGGCTTTCGCCGGCGCACCGCATTCCCTCTTAGCTCCTCGCCTTGGGGGCGAGCAGACCGTCAGCCGGCATCTAGGTCCCCACGCTCGGCGCTGTCAATGCACGGAGATTCGGCTTGCGGCAGCGGTGTTTCGGCCTATGCTCGCCGCGTCGTCGGTCCCTTCACGGGATGAAGAGGGAATGCGGTGCGGGCTGAAAAGCCCTAGTCCGCGGCTGCCCCCGCAACTGTAGACGGTGAGCTTCGCGCCGATATGCCACTGGGGCCGCAAGGCCCTGGGAAGGCGGAGCGAGGCGATGACCCGTGAGCCAGGAGACCTGCCGGTGACGGAAAAATCGGCCAAGCCCTCGGGTGGAGGGTGAAAGGGTTCACATGGCTACCTCGTCCAAGGCGCTCGCGGCGCCGGCGGCTCAGTCCCGCTTCATGCCTCTGCTGATGGCGGCGGCACTCGGTACGCTCATCATCGGCTTCGTCGGCTTCTCGCATATCGAGGCTGTGCATAATGCCGGGCATGACTACCGCCATTCCATGGCTTTCCCCTGCCACTAGCCTGAAGCAGCCATCATGAATCTCTTTCGGAGCGTCGTGTTCATCGCGGCGCTGTCGGGGCTCGTCGCCGGTTTGGCGATGACGGCGCTGCAGACGGCTTTCACCGTGCCGCTGATCCTTCAGGCGGAAACCTTCGAAACGGGCGGCCATGCCCATGTGGAGGGCGCGCCCGCGCATGAGGACGAGGAAGAGGCCTGGTCGCCCGAGGATGGCGCCGAGCGCCTGGCCTTCACGGCGCTGGCCAATATCGTCACGGGCGTTGGCTTCGGGCTGCTGCTGGTGGTTGCCTCGGAATTCGCGGGCGGCATCCAGGGCTGGCGACGCGGCCTGATCTGGGGTTTCGGGGGGTTCGCGATCTTCACGCTGGCGCCCGGCCTGAGCTTGCCGCCGGAATTGCCAGCCATGCCGGTGGCCGATCTCACGGCGCGACAGATCTGGTGGGTCGGCACGGCGGCGGCCACGGCGGGTGGGCTTGCGCTCATCGTTTTCCGCGGCTCCGCGCTTTTCGCGATGCTCGGCCTCGCGCTGATCCTGCTGCCGCATCTCATCGGCGCGCCGCAACCGCCGAGCCATGAGACGGCGATTCCGATGGATCTGCTGCATCGCTTCGTCGTGGCGGTGACGGCGACCAATCTCGTCTTCTGGGCGCTGCTCGGCGCGCTGGTCGGCCTCATCCGCCCGCGCTTCGCCCAGGGCCTCGCGGGGCCGCAGGCGAGCCTTGCCTGAGGTGCGATCGCTGACCTTCCTCCTCGGCGGTGCGCGCTCCGGCAAGAGCGCGCATGCCGAGGCGCTGGTCAGGCAGCATCCGGCGCCCTGGGCCTATATCGCGACGGCGCAGGCTTTCGATGACGAAATGCGCGCGCGTATCTCGGAGCATCGCGCGCGGCGTGAAGAAGGCTGGCAGACGCTCGACGCACCGCTCGACCTGGTCGAGGCTATCGACACCGTGCCTGATGGCCGGCCCTTGCTGCTCGATTGCCTGACGCTATGGCTTACGAATGTGATCTTGGCCGAACGCGATGTCGAACTGGAGTGCCGGCGCCTCGCGGAGGTGCTGGCCGCGCCACGCGGGCCTTGGTTCGTGGTGACCAACGAGGTCGGGCTCGGCATCGTGCCCGATAATGCCTTGGCGCGGCGCTTCCGTGACGCCGCCGGGCGGCTGCATCAGATGGTGGCGGCACAGGCCAATGGCGTGTTCTTCATGGTCGCCGGCTTGCCGATGAAAGTGAAGTGATGCGGGAGATCGACGAGGCCGAAGCCGAGCGCCACAAGGCGAAGATGGCGCGGCGCAAAGCGGTGCAGGATGCTGAGGTCGAGGCCAAGCCGACGGCCGAGAAGGGGCTGCTGATCGTCAATACCGGCCCCGGCAAAGGCAAGTCCACGGCTGCCTTCGGCCTGGCGTTGCGCATGCTCGGGCATGGCCGGCGCGTGGGCGTCGTCCAATTCATCAAGGGCGCGTGGCAGACGGGCGAGAAGGAGGCCCTGGCCCTCTTCGGCGACCGCGTGGTTTGGTACACGATGGGCGAGGGCTTCACTTGGGAGACGCAGGATCTGAAGCGCGACATTGCCGCCGCCGCCCGCGCCTGGGAGATGGCGCGGCGGCTGATGGATGACCCTTCCTTCGGCCTGATCATTCTCGACGAGATGAATATCGCGCTTCGCTACGATTATCTCGATCTGGACAGCGTCATCGCGACGTTGAACGCACGACGCGCGGGGCTGCATGTGATCGTGACGGGTCGGAACGCCAAGCCGCCGCTGATCGAAGCCGCTGATCTCGTCACGGAGATGGGGCAGGCGAAGCACCATTTCGCGGCCGGGGTAAAGGCGCAGCAGGGCATCGAGTTCTGACCATGGCCGCGCGGGCGCTCATGTTTCAGGGCACAGGCTCGGATGTCGGCAAGTCGCTGATGGTGGCCGGGCTCGCGCGGGCCTTCCTGCGCCGGGGCATGAAGATCCGGCCGTTCAAGCCGCAGAACATGTCGAACAATGCGGCGGTGACGCCCGATGGCGGGGAGATCGGCCGCGCTCAGGCGTTGCAGGCGCGAGCGGCGATGGTGCCGCCGAGCGTGCATATGAACCCCGTGCTGCTCAAGCCGCAGAGCGAGGTGGGCGCGCAGATCGTGGTCCAAGGCAAGGTGTATGACCAGGCCGATGCGCGGCGCTATCAGCACATCAAGGCTTCGCTCATGCCGCAGGTGCTCGACAGTTTCTCGAGGCTGCGCGCCGAGGCCGATCTGCTGCTGGTCGAAGGGGCCGGGAGTGCCTCGGAGATCAACCTTCGGCCAAATGACATCGCCAATATGGGCTTCGCGCGGGCGGCGGATGTGCCCGTGGTGCTGATCGGCGATATCGACCGTGGCGGCGTGATCGCGAGCCTCGTCGGCACGCGGCATGTGCTCGCCGAGGCGGATGCGGCGATGATCCGGGGCTTCATCGTCAATCGCTTTCGCGGCGATCCTTCGCTTTTCGCTGACGGCATGACGGAAATCGCGCGGCGAACAGGCTGGCATGGCTTCGGCCTCGTGCCGTTCCTGCCGGCGGCGGCGCGACTGCCGGCGGAGGATGCGCTGGGGCTGACGGGGAAAGATAAGCGCGCCAAGCCGGCGGGGCGCGTGAAGATCGCGGTGCCGATCCTGCCGCATATCTCCAATTTTGACGATCTGGACCCGCTTGATGCTGAGCCGGATGTCGATCTGCGCCGCATCTGGCCCGGGCAGGCACTGCCGGGCGACGCAGCGCTAGTGTTGTTGCCCGGCTCGAAATCGACCATTGCCGATCTCGCGGCGCTGCGGGCGGCGGGATTCGATATCGACATTGCCGCGCACCATCGCCGGGGCGGCCGGGTGCTGGGCCTTTGCGGCGGCTATCAGATGCTGGGGCGGCGCATCGCCGATCCGCATGGCATTGAGGGCGCGGCAGGCGAGGTCCCGGGGCTCGGGCTGCTGCCCGTCGAAACGGTGTTGGCTTCGAGCAAGCGCCTCGGCCACGTTACCGGCCGCACAGGCGATGGAGCGCCGTTCCAAGGTTACGAGATGCATATGGGCGTGACGACTGGCGATGCGCCGCCTTTCGCCGCCCTTGCCGATGGCCGGGCCGATGGCGCCGTCTCGGCCGATGGGCGGGTTTTCGGCACCTATGTCCATGGCCTTTTCGCCCATGATGCCCAGCGCGCGGCCTGGATCGCGCGGCTTGGCGGCGAAGCCTCGGGCCTCGATTACGAGGCGGGGGTGGAATCAACTCTCGACGAGCTGGCCGCGCATCTGGAGAAGCATCTCGATCTCGATGCCCTGCTCAGCCATGCCAGATGAGCAACGCGCCGGCGCCCAGCAGCGCCACCATCAGCAGATCGGCCGTCCAATACAGGCGGAGGGCGCGGCGGATATCGGCGGCATCCGCTTCGCGGCGGCCATCGCCCATGAAGACATCGTCTACCATCACGCCCCCATAGCGCCGCGGCCCCGCGAGGGCGAGGCCGAGCGCGCCCGCCATCGCCGCCTCGGGCCAGCCCGCATTGGGCGAGCGGTGATGCCGGGCGTCGCGCCATATCGCACGCCAGGCGCCGCGCGGCGACGCGCCGGGAACGAGGCAGGCAGCGGCGAGCAGCAGCAGGGCCGTGAGGCGCGAGGCGGGCAGGTTGATGAGATCGTCGAAACGCGCTGCCGCCCAGCCGAAGGCCTCATGCCGGGCGCTGCGATGCCCGATCATGCTGTCGGCCGTATTCGCCGCCTTGTAGACCGCGCCGCCCGGCAGGCCCCCGACCGCGAGCCAGAAGCTCGGGGCCACGATGCCGTCCGAGAAATTCTCGGCCAGGCTCTCGATGGCCGCGCGGCTGACGCCGGCCTCGTCAAGGCTCTCCGGGTCTCGCCCCACGATCATCGAGACGGCGCGGCGGCCGCCATCCAGCCCCTCGCGCTCCAGCCCCTCCGCCACGGCGGCGACATGCGACGCAAGACTGCGCTGGGCGATCAGGCTGCTGGTGAGAACGGCCAGGAGCAGCAGGGCAGGGCCGTTTCCGAGCAGCCATTGCAGCGCGGCGGCCGGGAGCCCGGCGGCGAGCAGGACAACGACGAGGGCGCCGATTCCCGCGGCGCGGCGGCGCGCGAAGCTGGCCGCCTCATGGTTCCAAGCGCCATCAAGCGTGCCGATAAGCCGGCCGATCCAGGTGACCGGATGGCCGATGGCGCGGAAAAGCCGGTCGGGATAGCCCAGGACCAATTCCGCCATCAGCGAGAGAAAGACGAGTAGCAGAAACATGAACCGTTGCTTGGCGGAGGTGGTGGCGGAGCGTGACGGCAGCCTGGCGTGGGCCGAAGTGCGGCTTCCCGGCGCGCCACGGCCTTGGCCCGATCTCTCCGCGGGGATCAGCCCCAACTCCTATCCGCTGATGGCGCTTCCGGAAACCGCCTTTTCGCGTCTGTTGGAGCCCGACCGGCTTCGCCTCGTCACTGCCTTGAAGGGTCCTGCGCCATGATCCATGTCACGCCCCTGTCGCACCTGCGTCAGGTGCTCGCGGCGAGCCGGGCGGGGCATTTGATCTCGCTGCTCTCGGTTGGTGCCCATGCCGAGCGGCCGGCGCAGATTCCGCCCGCGCGATGGCTGCATCTGGCGATGCACGACATCACCGAGGAACGCGAGGGCTATGTCGCGCCCTCGCTCGCGCATGTAGGCGCCATCATTGACTTCGCGCGAGGGTGGAAGCGGGAGGCTCCGCTCGTGGTACATTGCTATGCCGGCATCAGCCGCTCCACCGCGGCGGCCTATATCATCGCCGCCGCATTGCGCCCCGATTGGGATGAAGCGGCACTGGCCCGGAAGCTACGTAGGCTGTCGCCCTCCGCCACCCCGAATCCACGCCTCGTGGCGCTCGCAGACGAACTGCTCGACCGGCACGGGCGCATGCGCGCGGCTATCGCTGCGATCGGGCGGGGAGATGAGGCCTTCGAAGGCAGCCCCTTCGCCCTTCCTCTCGATTAATTCAGAGAGGTACGTCGCGGTTCATATCCTTATAGAGCAGGTAACAGGCTTCGTCCGGCCCGGTCGGGTAGAATTGCTGCGGGCAATAGGCTCCCATCCAGATGAAATCCTCGGCCCAGATCTCGTGCCATTCGGTGCCGAGCAGATAGAGGCCCTGGCCCTGCAGCATATAGAGCCCATGCTCCATGATATGCGTCTCGACCGCCGGGAAGAAGGTGCCGGGGGAGAACCACATGAGGTTCATCTCGAAATCGAAGGCGAGGTCACCGAAAGGCAGCAGGTGCTGGAAGCCGCGCCCGTCAAAGCCGGTATGGTTCGTGCGGGGCACCTCATCCTGATGCGAGAGGATCGGGGCCGGGGCAGCGACGCCCTCGAGCCGCTCATAACGCTTGCGCAGGCCGAGCACGCGCGCCTGGGCCGAGCCTTGGTTCCGCAGCGTGAAGGGCGTGCCGGGCGGAGCGTAGAGGAAACCGCCGGCGGTGAGTTCGCGCTGCCCCAGATCGCCTACCTTGGCGATGACCTTTCCAGAGAGCACGTAGTAGAAATGCTGGATTTCCGCTTCAGCATAGGGGCCGGTGCTGCCGCCGCCGGGCTCGATTTCCAGCACGAATTGCGCGAAGCGCGCGCCGAGCACGGGCGCGGCCAGGAAGCGCGCCGCCGTGTTCTCGTATTGCGGCAGGCGACTCTTCAGCACGCCCTCGGGCGGGAGGAAGGCGTAGTTCGGCCGCACCACGCCACGATTGAGGCCGATGGCGCCCGGCAGCATGCGGCCGGGCGGTAGGTTGAGGGCGTGAGGCTGCGCCATGGAAAAGCTCCCGCGAGAAAAAGGCCCGGCCTGCACTGCTGCGCGGCCGGGCCCTCATCTCTCGCGCCTTTTCGGCACCTTGTCACCGTCAGTTCGAGAGGAAATGCCGGACGACGGGGGCCTCGGGCCCGCTATGGAAGGCGCGGACTTCGTTCTGGATATCCGCGTCGGCATGCGAGACGCGGCGGTGCTGACGCAGATGCTCGGCCCAGGATTCGACCATGAACCACTCGATCATGATCTCCGGCGCGGCCGCGTCTTCCGCGACACCCCAGCTATAGGCGCCATCGCGGCGGCGTTCGGCGGAGAGCTTATGCACCGCGGCGAGGAAGCCGGGACGGTTCTCGGCGCTCACGCGATATTCCACCGTGATCATGACCGGGCCGCGATCATGCTCCACCGGCGCCGCCACCAGGGGCTCCGGCCAATGGTTGGAAGCCGCCAGATTGGCCTCGCCGCGGGGCAGGCGGAAGCGATAGAGGAGGATGCCGGAGCCAGCGAGCAGCACGGCCGCGACCAGCAGCGTCAGTGGCACGCCGAGCAATTCCGCCGCGGTGCCCCAGAGCAGGCTGCCGGCCGTCATCGCGCCGTTGAAGACGGTGAGATAGACGGCGAGGGCGCGGCCACGCACCCAATTGGGCAGGATGGCCTGGGCCGTGCCGTTCATCGTGGTCAGCGCGATGATCCAGGCGACGCCAAGCAGAAGCAGCAGTACGATGGCAACCGACTTGGGCGGCGCCAAGGCCAATAGCGCCATGACGGCGGCCGAGAGAAGGGCCGAGGCAAGCAGCAGGCCGTCGGTATCCAGCTTGCGGCGCAGCATGGGCAGGAGCAGCGCGCCACCGATGGCGCCGGCACCCACCGCACCCAGTAGTAGGCCGTAGAAGCCAGCATCGCCACCCAGAAGCTGCCGGGCGACCAGCGGCAGCAGCGCCCATACGGCAGCGGCCAGCACGAAGAAGATCGCGGCGCGTACAAGGACGATATGCAACTCCCGGCTCGCGCGGGCATAGCGAAGGCCGGCGCGGAAAGCGCCCGCGAAGCGCTCCGTGAGCGGATCTTCCTGGGCGGCCGGCCGACGCCAGCAGAGCAGGGCAACGATGACGATGGCGTAGCTGGCCACGTCGGCGCCATAGGTCACCGCCGCGCCGAAACTCGCGAGCAGCAGGCCGCCGGCGGCAGGGCCGATGGCGCGGGCGATATTGATGCCGAGCGAGTTCAGCGCCACGGCGTTGCGCAGATCCTTCGCCGGCACCAGTTCGGGCACGATGGCCTGCCAGGTGGGCGCCATCAGCGCGGCGCCGATGCCGCCGAGGAAGGTCAGGCCCGCGAGCGCGGCGACCGAGGCAAGCCCGGATTGCGCCAGGAGCAGCAGCGCGAGGCTGACGGCGGCGAGCAGCACCTGGATGGCGATGAGGAATTTGCGCCGATCGAGAATGTCCGAGAGTACACCAGCTGGAATCGCGAGGAGGAAGATCGGCAGCGTCGCCGCTGCCTGGATCAACGCCACGGCGGCGGGGCCGGCGGCAAGATCGGTCACCAGCCAGGCGCTGGCGACGTCGCGCATGAAGCTGCCGATATTGCCGATGACGGTCGCGACCCAGAGGAGCGCGAAAGTCGGCCGAAGGAGGGGGGCGAAGCTGCCCCCGCTCTTAGTGGCGATCATGGCCGAAATCCTTGACGGCGACGTAGAGGAAGGCGCCGACCAGGCCGAGATGCTCATAGAAGCTGTTCGCCATCATGAAGCGATCCTGCCCGGGCGGCAGGGCCCAGTAGCGATTGGCGATGAAGGTCGCCATGAGGGTGAAAACAGCGAGCGCCAAGGCGCCGAGCCAGCGCAGCCGGCCGGTCAGGATCAGCAGGCTGGCCCCCAGCTCTAGCAGGATGGTCACGGCCGCCGTCAGGGGCGGGAAGGGGAGGCCGAAATGCGTGGCCTCCGCGATGGCGCCCGGATAGTCGAGCAGCTTGTTCAGCCCGCCCTGGATATAGGCGGCGCAGAGGCCGAGAAGGCCGATCCAGGCGAGGACGGGGCTCCAGCGGGTCATGGTCAGAAGGCCCAACAGGAGCAGCCGAGCGCGCCCCAGAAGCCCTTGTCCTGCCCAGCGGGGCTGGAGGCGGCCCAGGCGCGGGCATGGTCATGCGCATGAACATTGCAGGCGCTATCGCAGCAATTGGCCATGGCGCGGCGGAAGGCATTACCGGTGTCGCGCTTCGCGGCGCGATCCTGATAGCCGCCGAAGGTCCGCACCGGCGACCAATCCGGCATCGCCGGCGGAAGCTGCGGCGAGAGGCTGCTGAAATTGCCCGAACCATAGACCACGCGGCCGCCCACGACGGTAAGCTCGGCCGTGATATCCTGGATCTCGTCGCCGGGGACGCTGAAATAGTCGCGGTCCAGCACAGCGAAGTCGGCGAACTGGCCTTCGACGATCTGGCCCTTCTTGCCCTCCTCGTTGGAGAACCAGGTGACCTTTTCGGTATACATGCGCAGCGCCGTGTCACGATCGAGCGTGTTATGCTCCGGCGTGATGCGCAGCCCGCCCACGGTGCGGCCTTGCGTCAGCCAGTAGAGGCCTACCCAGGGATTGTAGGAAGCGACGCGCGTGGCATCCGTGCCGGCCGAGACCTTCACGCCCATTTCGAGCATCTTCGCGACCGGCGGCGTGGCTTCGGCGGCGCGGGCGCCGTAGCGTTCGACGAAATACTCGCCCTGGTAGGCCATGCGATGCTGCACGGCGACGCCGCCGCCGAGCCGCGCGATGCGTTCGAGCGACTTCTCGCTCACCGTCTCGGCATGGTCGAAGATCCAATGGAGATCGCCCAGCGGCATCTCGTCATTGACCTTCTCGAAGACGTCTAGCGCGCGGGAGATAGTCTGGTCATAGGTGGCATGCAGCCGCCAGGGCCAGCGGTTCTGCACCAGCACGCGCACCACCTGCTCCAACTCCGGCTCCATCTCGGGCGGCATCTCGGGCCGTTCGACGCGGAAATCCTCGAAGTCGGCGGCGGAATAGACGAGCATCTCGCCAGCGCCGTTCAGGCGGAAATAGTCGTCGCCCTGCTGGTACTTGTTCTCCGAGGTCCAGCGGATGAAGTCCTCCTTCTCCTGCTTGGGCTTCTGCGTGAACAGGTTATAGGCGAGGCGGATGGTGAGTTGGTCATCGGCCGCGAGCTTCTGGATGACCTCATAGTCGTCCGGGTAGTTCTGCGAGCCGCCGCCGGCATCGATCGCGCCCGTCACGCCGAGTCGGTTCAGGTCACGCATGAAATGCCGTGTGGAATTCAGCTGATAATCGAAGGGCAGCTTCGGCCCCTTGGCCAGCGTCGCGTAGAGGATGGTCGCATTCGGCTTGGCCAGGAGCAGGCCGGTCGGCGTGCCGTCCGGCGCGCGCTGGATCTCGCCGCCCGGCGGGTTCGGCGTATCCTTGGTATAGCCCACGACGCGCAGCGCGGCCGCGTTCAGCAGGGCGCGATCATAGAGATGCAGGATGAAGACGGGCGTGTCCGGCGCGGCCGCGTTGATCTCCTCCAGCGTCGGCAGGCGCTTCTCGACGAACTGATGTTCGGTGAAGCCGCCGATGATGCGGACCCATTGCGGCGCGGGCGTGATGGCAACCTGCTTCCGCAGCATCTCCATCGCATCGGCCAGCGAGCGGACGCCGTCCCAGCGTAGCTCCATATTGTAGTTCAGGCCGCCGCGGATGATGTGCAGATGATTGTCGATCAGCCCCGGAATCACGCGCTTGCCGCCGAGGTCGATGACCTTGGTGCCGGGCCCCGCCTTGGGCAGGATGTCGCGTGAGTCGCCAACCGCGCTGAAGCGGCCATTGGTAATGGCGACGGCTTCGGGATTGGGGTTCGAACGGTCCAGCGTGGTGATCTTGCCATTATGCAGGATCATGTCGGGGGCGTTGTCGGCGGCCATGGCGGGGCTCCGGCTAAAGAGGGGAAGGCCGAGGGCCGCCAGGCCCCCGGCAAGCATGCGGCGTGTGGGCGCCGCCATCAGGTGGCGTCCCGCTTGGACGTGTCCCGGCCGGGCAACTTGCCGAAGACATGCTGCGTGGTCTCGTCATGGCGCACCGAGACGCTGACGGGGTCGCCCGCGAAAATCCGCTTCACGACGGGGACGATCTGCTCGCCCACCAGGATGCCGAGGAGGCCGACCAGCGCCACGACGGGCGGCGCTGGCGAGCGCACGTTCAGCAGGCTGTAGATGACGCCGACCAGCAAGCCGGCGCCGAGCGAGAGAAGATAGAGCTTCATCGCAGCCTCCACGGCGTTTCTGTTTGGCTCAGCCCTCGTGGGCGTTGAACATCGTCTTGGCGTAGTTGATGCCGATGCCGTAGCCGCCGCCGAACTTCTTGGCGATGCCCGTCGTCATGTCATAGCTCTCGGTGCGGGCCCAGTCGCGCTGCAGCTCGAGCAGATACTGCAGCGAGGTCATCGGCTGCGCACCTGCCTGAATCATGCGCTGCATGGCGCGCTCATGCGCCTCGTCGGAGATGTCGCCGCAGGCATCAGCGATAACGATGACTTCGAAGCCCTGGTCGATGGCCGAGAGCGCCGGGCCGACGATGCAGACCGAGGTCCAGAGGCCGGCGAGCACGATGCGGCTCTTGCCGATGCGGTTCACTTCCTCGATGACGGCAGCGTCTTCCCAAGTATTCATCGAGGTGCGGTCCAGCATCTTCTTGCCGGGCCAAGGGGCGGTCACTTCATCGAACATCGGGCCGGAGAAGGACTTCTCGGCGACCGTGGTCAGGATGGTGGAGACACCGAAGCCGGCGGCGGCCGAAGAGACGAGGGCCGCGTTATTGCGCAACTGCACCGGGTCGATCGATTTGGTGGCGAAAGCCATCTGCGACTGGAAATCGATCATGATCAGCGTGTGATCGCCCGGCGTCAGGAGGAGCTTGCCGGCGGTCGGGGTGGCGGTGATCGTCATTGGTAGAGGCTTTCCTGTTTGCTCTGTGGATGAAGCCATCCTCGCTTCGGCGTCGTTGCAAGGCTATAGCGAGGATGGAAAGTCATGAATTGCATAATTGCAATTTCGCTCAGGCCTTGGCGAAGGCCAGGAGGTCGGCATTGAGCTGATCGCGCGCCATGTCCGGCAGGGCATGGGAGCCGCCCGGATAGACCTTCAGCGTCGCATTCGGCGCGATCTGGACGGCCCGCTTGGCAGTGAGCTCGATAGGCACCACCTGGTCGTCATCGCCATGGATGATGAGCACGGGCATGCTCATGTCCTTCAGATCCTGCGTCAGGTCGGTTTCGGAGAAAGCCGAGACGCATTCGTAAATGTTCTTAAGGCCAGCCTGCATGCCCAGTACCCAGAAGGCATCCTGCATGCCCTGGCTCGCCGGCTGCCCTTCATTGTTCACGCCGAAGAAGGTCGGCGCGAAGTCCTTGAAGAACTGCGACTTGTCCTTGAGGAGGCCGGCGCGGATGCCGTCGAAGACCTCCATGGGCAGGCCATCGGGATTGTCGGCGCCCTTGGCCATTTTCGGCGTCACGGCGCCGATCAGCACGACCTTGCGGATCTTCGCCGGGCCATGGCGGCCGACCAGGCGCGTCACTTCGGCGCCGCCCGTCGAATGGCCCACCAGCATCACGTCGCGCAGATTGAGATGCACCAGCAGCGCATGCAGATCGTCGGCATAGGTGTTCATGTCGTTGCCATGAAAGGTCTGCGACGAACGGCCATGCCCGCGGCGATCATGCGCGATGCAGCGGAAGCCGTTGGCGGAGAGGTGGAGCATCTGCGTTTCCCACGCGTCGCTCGATAGAGGCCAGCCATGGCTGAAGACGATGGGCAGGCCGCTACCCCAGTCCTTGTAGAAGATTTCCGTGCCATCCTTGGTGGTGAAGCTTGGCATGATCCGCTCCTTGCATGTCCGGCGACCTGTCCGCCTGATGTGCCGGACAATAGGGGGTGGCGATGGGCTTCTCTTGTCGCGCTCGGATGCAATTTGAAGGATGAGGCCGTGCCATTCGCCGGCCCGCCCGTCATCGCCGCAGCAGGATCACACAAGACAGGATGGCCGAATCCTTCTAGATTTCGCCGATGCATCTCCGTGTCAGATTTCGATGAGCCAGGCGTCGCGCCTGTTTCGTTTCGGGCAATTCGGCCTCGCCCTGCCGCAGCGGCTCCTGACCCATGACGGCAAACCCGTGCGCCTCGGCGGGCGCGCGATGGAAATCCTCGTCGCGCTGCTCGAGCAGGCCGGGGAACTCGTGCCGCGCGACGCCCTTTTCGCGCGCGTCTGGCCCGATACGGTCGTCGATGAGAGTGCGCTGCGCGTGCATCTCTCCGCGCTGCGCAAGGCCTTGCAGGAAGGCGGGCTCGACGGCGCGATCGTCAACGAATCAGGCCGCGGCTATCGTTTCGTCGCGCCGCTGCTGGGCGCGGAGAAGCCCGCGCCGGTCGCCGCGCCGGCCGCTCAGCCCGCGGCGCATCATTTGCCGACCGGGCTCGGCCGCATCGTTGGGCGCGAGGAGACGGTCGAGGCGCTGGGCGAGCAATTGCCCAGCCGGCGCTTCCTCAGCATTGTCGGCCCCGGCGGCATCGGCAAGACGACCGTTGCTATCGCAATCGCGCGGCATGTGAGGGTCGGCGGGGCGGTGAGTTTCATCGACTTCGCCCCGATCGGCGATCAGGCCCTCGTGCCCTCCGCCGTCGCCGCCGCCCTGGGCGTGCCGGTGACGGGGACTGACCCGGTGCCGGATATCGCGGCCTTCCTCGGCGGCGCGCCGGCCCTGCTCCTGCTCGATAATTGCGAACATATCCTCGATGCGGCGGCGAGCCTCGCCGAGCGCCTGCTGGGGGCCTGCCCCAACCTCATGCTGCTGGTCACGAGCCGGGAGCCGCTGCGCGCCGAGGGTGAGTGGGTGCATCGCCTGCCCGCGCTGCAGGTGCCCGCTCCGGGGCAGGTGCTGACGCCCGAGGAAGCCCTAGGCTTCTCCGCGCTGCGCCTCTTCGCCGATCGCGCCAGCGCGGTGCGGGGCGATTTCGCCATCACGGAGGGTAATGTCCAGGCGTTGGCCGATATTTGCCGGCGGCTCGACGGCATTCCCCTGGCCATCGAATTCGCCGCCGTGCGTGTCGACATTCTCGATCTGCCGACGCTCGCCGCGCGGCTCGACGACCGCTTCCGGCTGCTCACCAAGGGCCGGCGCACGGCGCTGATGCGGCATCAGACTCTGCGGGCGACGCTCGATTGGAGCTACGACCTGCTCGACGAGACGGCCAAGCTCGTACTGCGGCGGATCGCTCTGTTCCGCGCTGGATTCGACATGGAATCCGTTCTTCCCGTCGCGGCCTTCGGCGCGGTAGACGAGGTCGCGGCCTTTGACGCCATGACCGATCTCGTCGCCAAATCCATGGTGGTGAGCGACATGTCGAGCGGCCGGGCCCAATTCCGCCTGCTCGACACCACACGCTATTACGGGCTGGAGAAGCTGGCCGAGACGCCCGATGCGCGCGAGGCGCGGCGGCGCCATGCCATTTTCTGCCGCGACCTCATCGCCGACCCCGCCGCTGCCTGGGAGGGCAAGGCACCCCGCGAATGGATCGGCGTGCATAGCCGCCGCATCGACGATATCCGCGCGGCCATCGCCTGGGCCTTCGGCCCGGAGGGCGATCTGGCTCTGGGCATGGAACTGGTGATGGCCTCGGCCTATCTCTGGTTCCACCTTTCCCTGCCCAACGAATTCCTGGGCATGGCCGAGGCCGCGATCCGCGCTGCAGAGGGCACGCCGCTGGCCAATTCACCCGCCCAAGCGGAGGTGTTGGCCGCTTATGGCCATGCGCTCTGGCACGCGCGCGGCCCCGTTCCCGCCATGGCCGAGGCTTTCGCCACCGCCGTCCGAGTCGCTCGGGAGCAGGGAGACCTGCCGCTCGAGCTGCGCGCTTCCTGGGGCATTTGGGCGCAGCGGATTCTCGAAGGACTCTATGAACAGTCCCTCGCCGATGCGGAGGCCTTCCAGGCCATGATCGGCAGCGTCGAGGCGCTCAGCAACGAGCAGACCGGCCGCCATATGCTGGCGCTGAGCTATCATTTCATGGGCGACCATGTGCGGGGCAGGGCGCTGATCGACGAGGTCATCGCCCGCGACCAGGACCCGCAGCGCGCCAATCACGCCAATCACGCCCAGGTCGATGGGCGCGTGGCTGCCCATTCGCTGCTCATGCGGCTGCAATGGTTCGGCGGCGAGCGGGAGGCAGCGCTCCGCCTGGCCCGCGAGAACGCGGCCGAGACCCTCGCCCTCGATCACGACCTCACCCTTTGCTACGGGCTCGCCATCGGCTCCATCCCTGTCCTGCTCTGGGCGGGGGAGCGGGAGGAGGCGGCACTGCTTGCCGCCCGGCTCCGTTACCGCACGCGTTTGCTGGGCCTCCGGCATTGGGAGATCTGGGCCGAGGGCGTGGAGGATTGGCTGGCTGGGCGGGACAGGGCCCCGGCCGATGCCTCCCTGATGCAGCTCGAATTCTTCGCATCGCTCGGCAGCGAGGCCGGGGCGACCCGGCTCATCGAGGCCGGCAGGCTGGAGGCGCGCTCCTGGATGCAGGCCGAATTGCGCCGGCGCCTGGGCGTATGAAGGCGTTAAGCGGCCTTGGGGGCCGGCGTTTAACGATACTTCACAACCCATAACTCACGCGTGGCGCGCCGCCGGGGGCACAAAATGGTCATCGGGAAGCCAATTCCCGGCCACCATCGCCCAAAAGGCCCCACATGTCGCATTCTCTCGCGCCTGCCGCCGCCAACCCCATCATCCTCCCCGAGCCCCTGGCGCGGCTCCTGGAAGAGGCCGGGAAGACCGTCGACCGCGATAGCGAGGCCGCGTGGCTCTTCCTCGACCAGGCCGCGGCAATGCTGCGCCGCTCCGCCGAGCCGGCGCCCCAGCCTCCCGCGGCCGGCGGCCTAGCCCCCTGGCAGATCCAGCGGGTGCGCCGCCATGTGGAGGAGAACCTGGAGCATAGCCTGCCCGTCGAAGAACTGGCTGCGCTCGTCCGCCTCAGCCGCCGGCATTTCGACCGGGCCTTCAGCCAGAGCTTCGGCCTTTCGCCCCATGCCTATGTGACGGAGCGCCGCATTGCCCGGGCGCGGCACCTGATCCTGACGACGGAACTCTCCCTTTCCGAGATCGCCCTGGAATGCGGCGCGGCCGACCAGGCCCATCTGACCCGCCTTTTCCGCCGCGCCGTGGGCGTGAGCCCGGGCCGCTGGCGCCGCGAACAGGCCGGCGCCGCCGCCATGGCCGGCCTGTGATGAGGGAGCCGCTTCTCAGCCTCGGCCATGACCTGCCACTGCTGCACCCCGAAATTCAGGATGCGCTGGACCGCGTGATGGCCGGCGAGGCGCCGGCTTGGCAACTTGCCGAGCCGCCTCCGGTCATCCATCGCCGCCTGCCGCAGCTCGATCTGCTGCTGCCGGAGGGTGAGGGGGCTCCCGCCATTCTCTTCCTGGCGGGCGTGCCGGCCGATCCGGCGCGGCTGCATGTCGCGGCCGAACTGGCCTTCGCAAGCGGGGCCGCCGTGCTCTTGCCCGGCGATATCGCGCCGCTCGAGGCCCTTCGCCTCGCCGCCGAACAGGGCGTGGATGTGGCGCGCTGGGGTTTGCTGGGCGAGGGAAAAGGCACGGGCGAGGCGCTCGGCCTGGTGCTGGCCCGGCCGGCACCGCTGGCCCTGGCCCTGCTCTGCCCGGATGGCGGACGCCTCGTCGCGGGCGTGAACTGGCCGCCGATCCTTTTAATCCTAGCGGAGCCGGGCGTGCAGGGGGACGAACTGGCCCGCCATCTGATGCGCGCCAGCGCCCCGGTGACGGCGCTGCGTTATCTCGGTGCGCCTGACGGCTTCGCGACCGACCCGGCCATGGCGGGCTGCGGGCCGGGGCGTCAGGCCATGGCGCAGGTCGCCGCGCTGATGCGCGAGGAACTGGCCAGGGCCTGACCCGGCGGCTCAGAAGCTGCCGACGGTCGAGCCGAGCACGATGACGAGCACCAGCACGGCAACCGGGATCGCCAGGTTCACCACGAAAATGTCCTTGTAGGACTGGCGATGCGTGAGGCCGGTGATGGTGAGCAGCGAGATCACCGCGCCATTATGCGGCAGGCTGTCGAAGCCGCCCGAGGCGAGGGCGGCGATGCGGTGCATCAGCTCCGGGTTGATGCCCAGTTCCGCCGCGCGCTGCATATAGGTCGCGCCCAGCGTATCGAGCGCGATGGAGAGGCCGCCGGAGGCCGAGCCCGTGATGCCCGCCAGTGCATTCACCGCGATGGCCAGCGAAACCGTGGGCGTATCCGGCGCGATGAAGAGTACGGCGTCGCGGATGATGGCGAAGGCCGCGAGAGAGGCGATGACGGCGCCATAGCCCACTTCGCTGGCCGTGTTGAAGATCGGCAGCATGGAGCCGAAAGCGCCCTCGTTCAGCGTCTTCTGCGCATCGCGGAGATAGTGGCGCATCGGCAGCAGCACGGTGAGCACGGCGCCGACCAGCGCAATGACCAGCGCCCAGGTGCCGATGACGGTCGCCGGCGCGACATTCCCGTAGATCTGCTGAGACAGATAGGAGAGATCCATCTTCGGGAAGATCAGTAGCGAGAAGAGCGCGTTCAGCGCGATCACCACCACGATCGGGGCGATGGCCAGGGCGAAGCCGGGGCGCTCGCCTTCTTCGAAACTCGGCAGGTCTTCCTTGTGCTCCCCATAGCCTTCGCCCGCGGCGGCGGCCTTGGCGTGGCGCCAATTCAGATAGGCGACACCGCCGAAGAGCATCAGCAGGCCGGCCATCAGGCCGAGCCCCGGTGCTGCGAAGGTGGTGGTGCCGAAGAAGCGCGTCGGGATCGCGTTCTGGATCGCCGGCGTGCCGGGGAAGGCGGTCATGGTGAAGGTGAAACTGCCGAGCGCGATGGCGCCCGCGATCAGCCGCTTCGGGATTTTCGCTTCCTTGAAGAGCGCGGCCGCGATCGGATAGATCGCGAAGGCCACGACAAAAAGCGAGACGCCGCCATAGGTCAGCACGCCGCAGGCGAGTGTTACGGCCAGGATGGCGTGTTTCGCGCCCAGGCGCTTGATGATGCTCTGCGCGATGGTCGTCGAGGCACCGCTATCGGCCATCAATTTGCCGAAGACGGCGCCGAGCATGAAGATGGGGAAGAACAGCACGACATAGCGGCCGAGGCTGGTCATGAAGATCTGCGTATAGGTCGCCATGACCGGCCCGCCCTGCGCCAGAAGCACGGCGAGGGCCGCCATCAGCGGCGCCAGGATCAGGACAGTGACGCCTCGATAGGCGAAATACATCAGCCCCGCGAGCGACAGGATGGTCGCGATAATACCAATCAAGGAGTTTCTCCTTACAGGTGACGATGCCTCGCCGGGGCGAAGCGGTCACGTGTTTGCTTCGTGCCGCGCCGGTTCGAACCGGCGCGGTGCGGGCGCTTCAACTCCCAGTCGTGGGCCTCTATCGGCCTTCTTGTGATGAGGCGGCGCTCAATCCGCCGTCCAACCGCCATCGACCAGCATGGCCGAGCCGGTCATCAGCGCCGAGGCATCGGAGGCGAGGAAAAGCACGGCGCCCATGAGATCCTCCACCTGGCCCAGGCGGCCGAGCTTGATCTTCGAGAGAACGCTGTTCCTGAAAGCCTCGTTCTCGAAGAAGGGCTTGGTCAGCGGCGTTTCGATGAAGGTGGGGCCGATGGAATTCACGCGAATGCCATGCGGCGCGAGGTCGATGGCCATGGCCTTAGTCATCCCCTCCATCCCGTGCTTGGTCATGCAATAGACGGTGCGATTCGCGCCGCCGACATGGCCCATTTGCGACGACATCTGAATGATCGAGCCTGGCAGCCCCACTGTGATCAGCCGCTTCGCGACGGCCTGGGCGACGAAGAAGGCGGCGCGCAGGTTGAGGCCGCTGACCACGTCGAAATCCTCGACGGTGACGTCGGCGAAATGCTTCGGCCGATTGGTGCCGGCATTGTTCACCAGGACCTGATAGGGCTCGCGGGCGTCGAGCGCCGCCGCGACGGCGGCGGGGTCATTCACGTCCAGGCTCAGCGTATCGGCACTGCCGCCCTTGGCGCGGATGGCCTCGGCCACCTCACCGATCTCGCCCGCGCTTCGCGCCAGCAGCGTGACATGCGCACCCGCCTCGGCCAGGGCCGCGGCGGCGGCGAGGCCGATGCCGCGCCCGGCGCCCGTCACCAGCGCGCGGCGGCCATCGAGGCGGAAGCTCGGGGTATTGGGAAGAGCGATCACGCGTCTTTCTCCTGGCGCATTTCCTTCATATGCTTCGCCAGCGCCATCAGCCGCCGGTCACGCCAGGCGCGGCGGTCGGCGAGCTTGTCAGCGGGCAGGAATTCGCGGCGCTGCGCTTCGAGTTTGCCGATGAGCGCTTCATCCCACAGGCGATGCTCCGCCGTGGAGGCGGCGATGTTGCGATAGAGCGGGCCGAGGCGGCGCGCGTAATCGGCAATGCCGCCGGGCGCGTTGAGATCGATTGTCTCGAAAGGCCCCATGAAGGCCCAACGCAGGCCGAGCCCCTGGGACATGGTGGTGTCGAGATCCTGCGCGGTGCAGATGCCCTCCTCGACGAGGCGCCACGCCTCCATGAGCAGCACGCCCTGCAGGCGATTGAGGATGAAGCCCTCGACTTCCCGCGTCGCCTCGACCGGGGCCTGACCCACGCGCTCCATGAGTGCCCGCACGGCCTTCACCGTTTCCGGTGCCGTCCAGGGCGCGGGCACCAGCTCGACGATGGGCGCGAGATAGGGCGGGTTCACCGGATGGGCGACGAGGCAGCGCGATTTGCAGGCGATATGGTCGGTATAGAGCGAGGCCGGAATGCCGGAGGAGGAACTGCCGACCATCGTCTCGGGGCCGATGACGGCATCGATCTCCGCGAAAAGCGGGCGCTTGACGTCCACGCGCTCCAGCACGCTTTCCTGCGCATAGAGCGCGCCGCGCAATGCCTCGGCGAGGCTCGGCGCAACGCTGATGCGGCCCATGACCGTCGCCGGTGCGTCATCGAGCAGGCCATAGGTCGCGAGCTCTTCGAGCTGGCCCGCGATCAGGGCTTTCGCGCGCTCGGCGGCACCTTCCGCGCTGTCATAGAGCGAGACCTCGCAGCCGCCGCGGGCAAAGACGATGGCCCATCCGCTGCCGACCAGCCCCGTGCCGATAATCGCGATCTTATCAGTCATATTGCCCATCCTTGGCGAAGGCGCATGCGCCAGCTTCTGCCCCGGCATCATGGGGCATCGCACGTTTCCATTGTCCCGCAGCGTTGCTTGGGCGTCGTTCCCGCGGCGCTGCAACGTTCTGGAATGCGCTTGTCGCCGCGCATTCTATTGGCCGGAAGCCTGTCCGGATTTTAACCTTTGCGACCGGCGATGCAACCGCCCAGGAAATCACGAAGGGCGAGAGCCCGGCCATCTCTGGCCGGGCTCCACCGCATCACTCCGCTGCCGCACCGTAGGGAATGTTCTTCCCGCCATAACGGCGAACGCGGATATTCGCCTGCTCGCCATGGCCGACGAAGCCTTCGAGCGCGCAGAGACGCGAGCAATACTCGCCGATCATCGCGGAAGCCTCATCCGTCATCACCTTCTGATAGGTGCAGGTCTTGAGGAACTTCCCGACCCAGAGGCCGCCCGTATAGCGCGCGGCCTTCTTCGTCGGCAGCGTGTGGTTCGTGCCGATGACCTTGTCGCCATAAGCGACATTCGTGCGCGGCCCAAGGAAGAGCGCGCCGTAATTCGTCATGTTCTTCAGGAAATAGTCCGGATCGCGCGTCATCACCTGCACATGCTCGGAGGCGATCTGGTCGGCGATCTGCACCATCTCCTCTTCGCTCTCGGCAACGATGACCTCGCCATAGACCTCCCAGGCCTTCCGCGCGATTTCCGCCGTGGGCAGGATGCCGAGCAGGCGCTCGACCTGCGCCATGGCGTCGCGGGCGAGCTTCTCCGAATTGGTGAGCAGCACCGCCGGACTATCCGGCCCATGCTCGGCCTGACCGAGGAGATCGGTCGCGCAAAGCTCGCCATCTACGCTGTCATCGGCGATGACGAGCGTTTCCGTCGGGCCGGCGAAAAGGTCGATGCCAACGCGGCCGAAAAGCTGGCGCTTGGCCTCGGCGACGAAGGCATTGCCCGGGCCGATCAGCATATCGACCGGCTTCATGCTGGCCGTGCCGAGCGCCATGGCGCCCACCGCCTGGATACCGCCTAGGCAATAGATCTCATCGGCGCCCGCCATATGCTGCGCGGCCACGATGGCCGGCGCGGGCTTGCCCTGGAAGGGCGGCGCGCAGGTGACGACGCGCGGCACGCCCGCCACCTTGGCGGTGATCACCGACATATGCGCCGAGGCGAGCAGCGGATACTTACCGCCCGGCACGTAGCAGCCTGCCGAGTTGATCGGGATGTTCTTATGCCCGAGAATCACGCCCGGCAGCGTCTCGACCTCGACATCCTTCAAGGCGGCGCGCTGATGCTGGGCGAAATTGCGCACCTGCTTCTGAGCGAATTCGATGTCCTTCAGGTCGCGGTCGGTCAACTGGTCGAGGCAGGCCTGGATCTCGGCATCCGTCAGTCGGTAATCCTCACGGTCCCACTTGTCGAACTTGACGGAGAGCTCGCGGACGGCCGCGTCGCCCCGTGCCTCGATATCCGCCAGGATGCCCTCGACCGTCTCGCGGACCTGCTTGTCCGCGCCCTTGACGGCCTCGATGTCGCGCCCGCGCTTCAGCCATTTGGCCATGACCCGTCCTCCCATTGCTTCTGGACACCATCATTGCATACGTATGCAAGGCACCTGTCAAGCGGGGCCGTGGGCAGTGCGGCAAAGCAAAACGCCGCCCCCTTGCGGGAGGCGGCGTTCGGCCGTTGCGAAGGTGAAGCCAAGCCTATTCGGCCGGCTGCACCGCTATCTGGGGCTTCTCCCGCCGCGCCATGGCGCGGGCGATGACGTAGAAGACCGGGGTGAAGACCAGGCCGAAGATCGTCACGCCGAGCATGCCGGCGAAGACGGCCGTGCCCAGGCTCTGCCGCATCTCCGCCCCCGCGCCCGTCGCGATGGCCAGTGGCAGCACGCCCAGGATGAAGGCGAGCGAGGTCATCAGGATGGGGCGCAGGCGGGTCCGCGCCGCGGCTTCGGCGGCCTGCCAGCGCGTCATGCCTTCCTGCTCCGCCTGACGGGCGAATTCGACGATCAGGATGGCATTCTTCGCGGCGAGGCCTATGAGCACGACGAGGCCGATCTGCACCAGCACGTTATTGTCGAGCGCGCGCCAAACCACGCCGGACAGCGCCGCGAGGATCGACATGGGCGCGATCAGCACGACCGCGAGCGGCAGCAGCCAGCTCTCATAGAGTGCCGCCAGCAGCAGGAAGACGAAGACCACGGCAAGGCCGAAGGCGATGGGCGCGGTATTGCCCTGGGTCGTCTCCTGCAGCGCGATCTCGGTCCATTCATAGCTGTAGCCTGGCGGCAGCTCCTTCGCGAGCACCTGCTGCATGGCTGCGATGGCCTGGCCGGTGGACACGCCGGGCTTTGCCGCACCCTGCACCTCGGCGGCCGGGTAGAGGTTGTAGCGGGGCACGCGATAGGGGCCGGTATCGGGTACGAGTGTGGCCAGGGAGCCGATCGGCACCATCTCGCCCGCATCGTTGCGCGTGCGCAGGAGCGAGACGTCGCGCGGATTACGGCGCTGGCTCTCCTCCGCCTGGGCAGTGACGCGATAGGTGCGGCCGAGAATGTTGAAGTCGTTGATATAGGCCGAGCCGAGATAGACTGAGAGCGTCTCCGACACACGGTCCAGCGGCACGCCCAGCATCTCTGCCTTGCTGCGATCCACCTCGGCGCGCAGCGTCGGCGTCGCGGTGTTGAAGAGCGTGAAGGAGAAAGCGAGTTCAGGCCGCTGGAAAGAGGCCGCGACCACGCGATTGGTCACCGCTTCCAGTTCCCGCGCACCACGGTCGCCGCGATCCTGGATATAGAGCTTGAAGCCGCCGCCGGTGCCGATGCCCGAGACCGAAGGCGGCGGGATCACGAGCCCCAGCGCCCCGCGCTGCGTCGCGACGGCCCCCTGCACCGCGCCGATCAGCGCGGGGTAGGAGATGCCTTCCTTCGCGCGCTCTTCGAAGCTCTTGAGCGTGACGAAGATCACGCCCGTATTCGGCGCGTTGGTGAAGGTGGCCCCGTCGAAACCCGTGAACATAACGGTATTATCGACACCCTTGATCTTCAGCACCTCTTCCGAGGCGGCGCGCATCACCGCATCCGTCCGGCCCAGGGTGGCGCCGGGCGGAAGCTGGAAGGCGGCGATGAGATAGCCGCGGTCGAGCGGCGGAATGAGGCCCGTCGGCGTCATGCGCACCGTCTGGCCCGTCAGCAGCAGCAGGCCGCCGAAGAGCAGCAGCACGATGGCCGACATGCGCACCAGCCGGCGCGTCATGGCGCCATAGCCGATGGAAAGCGCCTCGAACAGCCTGTTGAAGCCACGGAAGAAAAGACCGAAGGGGGCCGCCACCACGGCGCGCCAGCCGGTGAGCTTGTGGTGGCTATGCGGCCGCAGCAGCAGGGCCGCCAGGGCAGGGGAGAGCGTGAGCGAGACGAGCGCCGAGAGCAGCGTGGCGACCGCGATGGTCACCGCGAATTGCTGGTAGAAGGCGCCGGCAAGCCCCTCGATGAAGGCCGTCGGCACGAAGACCGCGCAGAGCACCAGCGCGATGGCGATGAGCGCGAAGCCCACCTCATCCATGGTGCGCCGCGTGGCGGTGACCGGATCGAGCCCATTGGCCAGGTGGCGCTCGACATTTTCGACGACGACGATGGCGTCATCGACGACGATGCCGATGGCCAGGATCAGGCCGAACATCGACAGGCTGTTCAGCGAGATGCCCAGCGCGCCCATGAAGGCGAAAGTGCCGATGATCGAAACAGGGATGGCGGCCAGCGGAATGATGGAGGCGCGCCAGGATTGCAGGAAGAGGATGACGACCAGCACGACGAGGATGAGCGCCTCGACGAAGGTCTGCACCACGGCCTCCATCGACTGCTCGATGAACTTGGTGGTGTCATAGACGATGCGATAATCGACGCCGGGCGGGAAGTTGCGCTTCACCTCTTCCAGCGTGCGATGCAGCGCCGCCGCCGTCGCCAGGGCGTTCGAGCCGGGGCGCTGGAAGACGGGGATGGCCACGGCGCTCTCACCGGTCAGGTAAGCGCGCAGCGTGTAATCCTGGCTGCCCAGCTCGATCCGCGCCACGTCCTCAAGGCGGAGCGGCGCACCGCCTTCGCCGGCGGCGATGACGATCTGGCCGAATTCCTCGATCGAGCGCAGGCGCCCGAGCGCGGAAACGTTGAGCTGAAAGCCTTCGCCCGAGGCGCTCGTCAACGGCGGCTGGTTCAGCCCGCCAGCGGCCACCTGCACATTGGCGCGGCGCAAAGCGGCCACGACCTCGCCCGCCGTCAGCCCGCGGGCTGCGATCTTCGCCGGATCGAGCCAGACGCGCATGGCATAGTCGCCGCCGCCGCCAAAGAGCTGTACATCGCCCACGCCCTCGAGCCGCGCGAGGCGATCCTTGATGTTAAGCGTGGCGTAATTGGCGAGATACTGATCGGAGCGCGAGCGGTCCGGCGACACCATGTGGATGACCATCATGATGTCGGGCGAGGCCTTCTTAACGATCAGCCCGAGCGCGCGCACCTCGGGGGGCAGGCGCGGTTCGGCGATGGCGACACGGTTCTGCACCAGAACCTGCGCCTGATCGACATCCGTGCCCTGCTTGAAGACGACGTTGATGCTGAGCTTGCCGTCGCCGGTCGATTGCGAGGAGACGTAGAGCATATGCTCCACGCCGTTGATTTCCTGCTCGATGGGCGAGGCGACGGTCTCAGCGATGACGGAGGCCGAGGCGCCGGGATATTGCGCCGTGATGGTGACCGTCGGCGGCGCGATTTCCGGATATTCGCTGATCGGCAGGCGCGAGCCCGCGATGCCGCCGATGATCAGGATGGCGATCGAGATCACGGCCGCGAAAACGGGTCTCGCGATGAAGAATTGGGCGAAGCGCATGGCGCGTGCCTCTTTCAGCGAGCCGCGGCGAGGCGGCCGGGCGACTTGGCCTCAGCCGTGACGCGGCCGCCCGGGCGGGCGAGATGCAGGCCGGCCGTGATGACGCGGTCCTGCGGGGAAAGGCCGGAGCGGACGACGCGGAGCCCATCCACGATGGGGCCGAGTTCGACCGGCTTGGCGACGACTGTGCCGTCCTCGGCGACCGTCATGACCACGCGATTGGCCTGGTCGGCGGCGATGGCGGCATCGGGCACCAGCAGGCGCTCACCCTGGGAGGCCGGCAGGCGCAGGCGCGCGAAAGTGCCGGGCGTCAGGAAAAGATCGGGGTTGGGCACCAGCGCCCGCGCCCGCAGCGTGCCGGAACGGGGGCGAAGCTCGCTATCGAGGAAGTCGAGCTTGCCGCCATGGCTGAATTCCGTCTCATCGGCCAGCCGGAGCCCGACCTGAGGCGGTTCGGCCCCGGGGCGGGTGCCGCCGGCGCGCGCGAGGCGCAGGTAATCGGCCTCGCTCATGTCGAAGCTGGCGTAGATCGGGTCGAGCGTGAGGATGGTCGTCAGCGCCGTCTGGCCGGCCTGGACGATGTTGCCGGCATCCACCTTGCGGTCCGAAGCCCGCCCTGATTGCGGCGCGCGCACCTCGGTCCAGCTCAGCTCGAGCTGGGCCTGACGCAGCCGCGCCTCGGCATCGGCCAGCTCGGCTTCGGCCTGGCGCTCGGCGGAGCGGCGGGAATCGAGCTGGGCCTGGGGGGCGAAGCGGTCGGCTGCGAGGGATTGCGTCCGGCGGCTGTCCTGGCGGGCCAGTTCCAGCTTCGCCCGCGCCCCGTCACGGGCCGCCTCGGCGCTCTGCACCGCGATTTCGAAGGGCCGCTTATCCAGCGTGAAGAGCAGGTCGCCCTGGCGGACGATCTGACCATCGCGGAAATGGACCTGCTCGATCAGCCCCGAGACGCGCGGGCGCAGTTCGACGCGGGCGGAGGGTTCCAGCCGGGCGATATGCTCCTCCCACTCGGTCAGGGAGCGGCGCTGCGGCTGCTCTACCGTGACGGTGGGCGGGTTGGGGCTCTGCTGGGCCAGGGTGGGCGTGGCCGTAACCAGCGGAAACAAAACGAGAAAAAGAGAAGACTTGCGGAAGGAGGGGGGCATTGACTATCTCCTGTGTCGGGTGATACCGACCGGTTCGTATCATTGATACGAACCGGTCAGTCACATTACAAGCCCTCCCCCCGGGATTTCCTTCCATCGCGTTTCGGGAGAAGGTGGCGCAGAGGAGTGAGGACCAAGCCGTGGCCGAGATGACGAAAGCCGGAAAACGGGATTCCCGACCGGCCGCCGAGCGCCTGAAGGATGTCGCCAAGGAGCTGTTCTACAAGCAGGGCATCCGAGCCACCGGCGTGGAGGAACTCTGCCGCGTCGCCGGCACCACGAAAATCAGCCTCTACCGGGCCTATCCCTCGAAGGACGAGCTGATCGCCTCCGTCCTGCGGCAGGATTGCGAAGAAGAATCCTGCTGGCTTGAGCAGGCCCAGAACACCGGTCTCGCACCGGCCGACCGCCCCCGTGCCTATGTGCGCGCCGCCGCCGATGCCATGCGGCAGAACGACGATTATCGCGGCTGCCCCCTTGGCATGGCCATCGTGGAATTCCCCGATCCCGAGCATCCGGCGCGCAAGGTGGCCGATGCCTATAAGCTCAAGATGCGGGATGCCATCAGGAAGATGCTTGCTGAGGCCGGCGCCTCCGAACCCGATGAGACGGGCGATACGCTTCTGCTCATGATCGAGGGCGCTTTCGCCGCCGCCCCCTATCTCGGCCATACCGCCGCGGCGGATGCGCTGGAGCGCAGCGGCCTGCGCATGCTAGACGCGGTGCTGCCCGCGCGCTGAGGCCTAACCGGGCCGCTGCTTGATCGAGAGCTTGAGCGCCATCCGCGCCAGGTAGCGGCCAAGCTCATGCAGCGCCTCGGGACCTTGCCGCCTGATGAGGTCCACTGGCCTGGCGCCGCCGAAAGGCGCCTCCTTGATGCGCCTGGCCATCCACTGACGCTGATCGAGCCCGGAGGCCTCTAGCGTGTCGCGCAGCGAGGCCATGGAGGCCACGATTTCCCTCTGCGCGTCGCTGAGCTTAAAGCGCGGCCTAGTGCCCTTGCTGGTCAGGCCACCTTTATGGCCCACGAGGGCCAAGGCTTCCAAATCCTTCAGGCCCCATTGATCGGCCAGCGCCCATAAGGTCATTGAGGAGATCCCGCTGATCGAACGCGGCGCCACTTCCAGCGGCGCGGCCGTGGAAGGCGGCCGCGTCTTGCGCTTTGGCTTGCGGGGCGCCGCCTCGGGGATTGGCGGGGCAGGGGGCGGTTCAGGCACGGGCCTGACGGGCTCGATTTGCCGGGCGGGTTCGCCGCCTTCCCGCTCAACGCCGAAATGCTCGCGCAACTCGGCCAGCAGCTCGTCCATCTGCTCCATAGGGGTGCCGAGCGATGCCGCCTTTGGCGCGTCGAGGAGCTTGCCCGTCGCGCTGATTTCTGCTGGAGCCTGGAAGGAAGCGAGCCGCATCAGCGCCGGTCTGAGCGGATTTCGCCGGTCTATCCCCGCGCGCTTCGTCGAAGCCGCTTCGGAGGCCTCGACGGCGGCGATGAGCGAGCCGATGGCGCTTTCGAGCAGTTTCGCGGCGTTGCGTAGGCGGCCTGCTGTCTGAAGAAGGCGGGCGTCGTCCAGATCGCTCTGTGCAAGCCGCAGGCGCCCCGCGATCGTCCGCCGCAGCGCGGCCTCCGGTGCTCTCGCCATGGCCAGGTTTCCCTTTTGGACGCGAGGTTAAAGCAGCGCCGAAGCCACGGTTTCGGAGGCCCTATCAGCGTGAAAGCACGAAGTAAATAAGGCTCAGCTTCGGCCCAAGTCTACTTGTCGACAATGGTAATTTCCTATCTAATTACCGTCTTCACAAATATCACAAATAAATGCCCTGAAACCAACCCTATATCTTCCCGTTTCTAAAAGCAGACGACGGAAGGCGGTATTGGCCTCCTGTTCTCCACCACGATCGGACAATCAGACATTGGAGGAGACGGTATGAGCGGCGTGAATGGTATGCCCGACACCCCGGATTGGCGCGAAGACGCGAGGACGCAGCCCTTGCCGGACAAAGCCGCGGCCTACGACGACGACAAGGCGAAGAATCTCGCAGGTCTGGCCGCCGAGAAGGCCCGCCGCCTCGCCGAAGAAGGGCGCGATTCCGGCGTCGCGCGCGGCCATGGCATTGCCCAGGCCGTGCGACACATCGCCGAGGATCTCGACACTTCTCTGCCTGGTATCGCGCGGCATCTGCGCGGCGCGGCCGATTCCGTCGATGGCATCGCGGATTCCATCAAGGAGCGCAGTGTCGGCGAACTCGTCGATGACGTCAGCGACTTCGCGCGGCGCCAGCCGACGGCCTTCTTCGGCGCCGCCATCCTGGCGGGCTTCGCCCTCTCGCGCTTCGCGAAGAGCACGGCCTCCACGGCGGCCTCGTCATCGCCCAGGCCCCCCGCTCAGGGCACCGCTCCTGGCTGGGCACCCGACCCTGGAAGCGGCACGCCCCGGCCGATGACCATGCCGGCCGCGACGCTCGGCGGTGCCGCCGCCCATCGTCCCGGCGATGCGATGCCCGGCACCATGCCGATTTATGAGGATCCACGGCCATGAGCGCCACGGATCCCGTCAAGAGCGTCCCGGAGCTGCTGGGCGACCTGGTGCAGGAATCCTCGCAACTGCTGCGCGGGGAAGTACGCCTGTTTCGCGCCGAGATGGACGAGAAAATCACGCAGCTTCTCGCCGCGATGGGTTCTGTCGGTGCCGCGGGCGCGGTGATGCTCGCTGCGCTGGTGATCCTGCTACAGGCCTTCGTGGGGCTTCTTGTCGAGGCCGGGCTGCGGCCCTGGCTCGCGGCCTTGGCCGTCGCGGTTCTCGCCGGGATCCTCGGCTACGTGATGCTTCGCGCCGGGCTCAACCGCGTGAAGCTTGCCAATCTCGCCCCTAACCGCACCCTCAACCAGATGTCCCAGGACGTCAGCGTGGCCAAGGAAGCTGTGCGATGAGCGACACCATGGAACCCGGCGGCCGCTCCGCCGCAGATCTCGAAACCGATGTCGAACGCCGCCGCGCCCGCGTGGACGAGACGATCGACGCCTTGCGCAACAGCCTTTCCCCAGGGCAACTCATGGATCGGATGGTGGATTACATGCGTCAGTCAGGCGGCTCGGACTTCGCGCGCAATCTCGGCGTGGCGATGCGGGACAACCCCGTTCCGTTGCTTCTTATCGGCACCGGCATCGGCTGGCTGATGCTCGCGGGCAGGAAGGAGCCAGGGCCCGCTTCGACGGGCTACGGTGCCGATGGCTATGTGCCAGGCGGCACCAAGCGCGCGCCTCTCCGTGAAACCGTCGGTAATGTTGCCGATAAGGCTGGCGAGCTGCGGGACGCGGCGGCGGAGAAGGTCTCGCATTTGCGCGAGAATATCTCCGAAGCCGCTGAGTCCGTCAGCCGGAGCGCGCATGATCTCTCCGCCGAGGCGCGTCGCCGCCGTCACGATATGGGCGATGCCCTGCATGAGCGCAGCCATATGGTGAGCGAGCGTGCGTCTCAGCTCGGGAGCGAAATGCGTGAGCGGTGGCAACGGATGAGCGAGGGGCAGCCTCTGCTGCTCGGCGCCCTCGGTCTCGCTCTGGGTGCCGCCCTCGGCGCGATGCTGCCGCGCACGCGCATCGAGAACCGTCTGATCGGCGAGACGAGCGACGAGCTGAAGCAGAACGTCGCCGATATCGCCGAAGGCCAATACGAGGCGGTCAAGGAGACGATCGCGGAACGTGCGCAGGAGGCCAAGGAAGAGGTGGCGCGCAGCTACGAGGAGACCAAGGAGCGGCTCGATCAGGAAGGCCTCTCCACCGAACCGGTGAGCGACGGCGTAAAATCCGCTGCCGCCGGCGTGGCTGCCGCGGTTTCAGGCGGAATCGACGATATCGGGGACAGCCTGCGTACCAGCCTCGGCAAAGTCCCGCCCGGCGAAGAGGAAGACAAGGCCAAGAAGGACGGCCAGCCGCTCTAACCCGACTCGTGGGGCGGCCGCCAGGTGAGGTGGCCGTCCCGCTCGATCAACCCGCTGGACGGCAGCCGCGCGGAGCGGCGCACCGCCAGCGCGCCAGGCACGATCTTGCGGAGCGGAGGCCCAGCCGGCTTCGCCAACTTCTCCAGCGTGATCGCCACCACCTCGTCCACCATCGCGTCGATGGGCTGAACATAGGTGGTGAGGCTGAAGAGCGGCCAGGGAGCCGGGCCTGCATCGTCGAATCCGATAATGGAAATCTCGCGCCCCACATCGAGCCCCAGCTCGCCCCGCGCCACGTTGATGGCGGCGAGGGCCATATGGTCATTGGCGCAGAACAGCGCATCCGGCCGTTCAGTGCCGCCCAGCAACTGCCGCGTTGCCTCGGCCGCCGCGTCGAAATCGTAGTGCCCAACGGCGCGGCGCGGCGAAGGCAAGCCGGCCTTGGCGAGAAAGCTATTGAAGCCCGCCTCACGCTCCTGCGTCGTGGAGGCATTTTCCAGCCCGGCCATGAAGGCGTATCGCTCATGACCGCCCGCGGCGAGGAAGGCGGCGATGGTCCGCGCGCCCTCCACATTGTCCCCCGCGACGCTCGAGGCGCTGCTGCTTCGCGTCGTGCGGTTCAGCAGCACGACCGGAATGCCCGCCTGCTGACACTCTTCGTCGAAACGCGAGGAATGCATGGCCGAAAGCAGCACCACGGCATCCACCCGGTATCGAAGCACCTCTTCCAGAACCGGATCGGAATTCTCGTTCTGGCTCGCGGAGAAAAGCAGCACGCGATATCCCGCCTGCCCGAAGGCGATGGAAAGCGCCTCCAGCATCCGCGGGTAGAACTGGTTCTCCAGATAGGCGACGGCGACGCCAATGATGCGCGAGCGCCGCGTGATCAGCGACCGGGCGACGAGGTTCGGCCTGTAGCCCAGCGTCTGCGCCGCCTCGATCACCTTGCGCCGCGTCTCGGCCGAGACGCTCGCGCCGTCGGTGAAGCTCCGCGAGACGGCGGATTGAGAAACGCCTGCCAGCCGCGCGACGTCATGCGACGTCGGGCTGCGGCGTTCCTCTCCACCGGCTGGCGGTATCGGCTTCTGGCGCGTGCTCATCGCCTTCGTCGATACGCAAACATCGGCCGCCTGTCACGCGCCAAGGCCGGCGCGGCCTACTTCCCCCAGCGCAGCACTACCGGGTCGAGCCGCCGCGCGATCTCGAGCAGGCCCTTGCGCTGATTAGGATGCGGATTGGGCAAGGGCGCGCGCACCGTCTCGCTGCGGATGACGTCGCCTTCCTTCATCAGGATCTTGGCGGCCGCCAGCCCGCATTGCCTGTTCTCGTAATTGATGAGCGGCAGCCAGCGCTGATAGGCATCCATTGCCCCCTCGCGGTCACCGGCGAAATAGGCATCCGTGATCTGCCGGATGCCGTCCGGATAGCCGCCGCCGGTCATGGCGCCCGTGGCGCCGGCATCGAGATCGGCCATGAGCGTGATGGCTTCCTCGCCGTCCCAAGGCCCCTCGATCGCGCTGCCGCCGGCCTCGATCAGCGCCTGGAGCTTCATCGCCGCCTGCGGCACCTCGATCTTGAAATAGGCGAGGTTCTCGATCTCCTTCGCCATGCGCGCCAGGAAGGGCACCGAGAGCGGCGTACCGGCAACGGGCGCGTCCTGCACCATGATGGGGATGGAGATGGCATCCGAGACCGCGCGGTAGAAATCGTAGATGGCGGCCTCAGGCACGCGGAAGGTCGCGCCATGATAGGGCGGCATGATCATGACCATGGCCGCGCCCATCTCCTGCGCGCGGCGGCTGCGATCGGCGCAGATGGCGGTCGCGAAATGCGTCGTCGTCACGATCACCGGCACGCGGCCCGCGACATGCTCCAGCGACACTTTCATCACCTGCTCGCGCTCGTCATCGGTCAGCACGAACTGTTCGGAGAAATTCGCGAGGATGCAGAGGCCGTTGGAGCCCGCATCGATCATGCAGTCCAGCGCGCGCTTCTGGCCTTCGAGATCCAGCGCGCCGCGCTCGTCGAAAATCGTCGGCACGACGGGGAAGACGCCCTTATAGGGGCGGGTTGCCTTGGACATTATTCTTTCCATCCCAGTTCAGTGGTTGTCGCGCGGCACCGGCGAGCCGCTGCGGCCGACGAGGAAATCGAAATCCGCGCCCCGGTCGGCCTGGAGCACGTGGTCGATATAAAGCTTGGCATAGCCACGCACGGCATGCGGCTCCGGCGGCACCCAGGCGGCGCGGCGCGCGGCCATCTCCTCCTCCGTCACATGCAGATGCAGCGAGCGCGCCGGCACGTCGAGCGTGATGAGATCGCCGTTCTTCACGAAGGCCAGCGGCCCGCCCGCGGTCGCTTCCGGTGCCACATGCAGTACCACGGTGCCATAGGCGGTACCGGACATGCGGGCGTCGGAAATGCGGATCATGTCGCGCACGCCCTGGCGGAGAAGCTTCGCGGGAAGCGGCATATTCCCCACCTCGGCCATGCCCGGATAACCCTTGGGCCCGCAATTCTTCAGCACCATGATGCAGGAGGCGTCGATATCGAGTTCCTCGTCATTCACCGCATGGTGCATCTCCTCGACGCTCTCGAAGACGACGGCGCGCCCGGTATGCTTCATCAGCTCCGGCGAGGCGGCGGTCGGTTTGATCACCGCGCCGTCGGGCGCGATATTGCCCTTGAGGATCGCGAGCCCGGCTTCGGATTTGAAGGGCTTGTCGAAAGGTGTGATCACTTCCTGATTGAAGCAGGGCGCTTCGGCCACGTTCTCCCAGAGCGTGCGGCCATTGGCCGTGCGCGCGTCGCGATGCAGCAGCCCTCTTTCGCCTAGAGCCCGCAGCACGGCGGGCAGGCCGCCGGCATAGTAGAAATCCTCCATCAGGAAGCGGCCGGAGGGCATGAGATCGACGAGGCAGTTCACATCCTTCATGAGCCTGTCGAAATCCTCGAGCGTCAGCGGCACGCCGATGCGGCCGGCGACGGCAAGGAGATGCACCACGGCATTGGTCGAGCCGCCGATCGCGGCCAGCGTGCGGATGGCATTCTCGAAGGCCTCGCGCGTGAGAATGTCGGACGGCTTCAGGTCCTCCTTCACCATCTCCACGATCCGCCGCCCCGCCATGCGCGCCAGCAGGTTGCGCCGGGCATCGGCGGCGGGGATGGCGGCATTTTCCGGCAGGCCGAGGCCGAGCGCTTCCACCATCGAGGCCATGGTGGAGGCCGTGCCCATGGTCATGCAGCTTCCCGCCGAGCGGTTCATGCCCGCCTCGGCCTCATGGAATTCCTTGAGCGTGATCTCGCCCGCGCGGAGCTGCTCGCTCATGGAGATGATATTCGTGCCCGAGCCGATGATCTGCCCGCGATAGACGCCGCGCAACTGCGGCCCGCCCGAGACGCCGATGGCCGGAAGATCAGCCGAGGCCGCACCCATCAGCAGGGCAGGCGTCGTCTTGTCGCAGCCCATCAGCAGCACCACGCCATCGAGCGGATGCGCGCGGATCGCCTCTTCCACATCCATCGAGGCCAGGTTGCGGAAGAGCATGGCCGTCGGCCGCATCGTCACCTCGCCCAGCGAGGAGACGGGGAATTCGAGCGGGAAACCGCCGGCATCCAGCACGCCCATCCGCACATGCTCGGCAATGGTGCGGAAATGCGCGTTGCAGGGCGTCAGCTCCGACCAGGTATTGCAGATGCCGATCACCGGCCGCCCGTCGAACTGATCCTGCGGAAAGCCTGAATTCTTCAGGAAGGAGCGGTAGTAGAACCCCATCTTGTCCTGCCGGCCGAACCAGGCCTGGCTTCGAAGCTGCTTTTTCTTGGATGTTTCCTCGGTCATCGGTCAGCCTTTCGAGGGGGCCGCGCCTCGGCGGCGCAGCCCGTTGAAAATCACCTCCACCATCGCCGCGGCGGCTTTCTCCGCGTCGCGCAGGGCAATGGCATCGACAATGGAGCGATGGGCGGCCACGACGGCACCATAGGCGGCCTCGCCCGAAGGCGCGCTGAGCCGGAAGGAGGCGCGCAGCGCCGCCTCGATCACCGCGCCGATGGAAATCATGAAGGCATTGCCTGAGGCTTCCGCGATCAGCAGATGCAGCGCGAGATCGGCCTCAGCGAAAGGTGCCGCGTGATGCCGCGCAGGCTCTTCCATGCGGGCCACCGCCTGGCGCATCCGCGCGAGGGCCGCCTCACTGCGTCGCTGTGCCGCCAGGGCCGCCGCACGGGGCTCGACGGCGAGGCGGATTTCGGCGAGGTCACTCAGGAAGCGCTCGTCGATCCCGGCATCGAGATGCCAGGCGAGCACATCGGGGTCGAACATGTTCCAGGCGGCGCGCTCGCGCACCACGGTGCCCACCCGCGTCCGCGTCGTCAGCAGCCCCTTGGCCACGAGCGTCCTGACGCTCTCGCGCAGCACGGGGCGGGAGAGGCCGAAGCGTGGCATGAGTTCCGCCTCGCCGGGTAGCTTGGCCCCTTCGGGATAGCGGCCGGCGATGATGTCGATGCCGATGGCCCGCGCTACGCCGGCATGGCCGGGCTGATGCCTCTCGCGCCCCGGCAATAGGGCGCCGCCGCTGAGAACATCGGAAATCCGCATCGTCGCCTCCCTGCCTTACCAACGCTTCACTTTGCCGGACCGCATTCTGCATATAGTCATACTATTTGCAAAGCGGTATCGGCAACCCGTGTAATGTACGGCTTCCGGAACCCTCGCGCCTGTGCATTGCCAGGGCCGGATAGGCAAAGGTAAATACCGGCGGTTCGCGCTGTAGCGCCGCCGTCGGAGGGCAATTGGACAGTTTCGACGAGATCCGGTTCGGCCCCTTCACCCTGCTGCCCGCCAGCAAGCGCCTGCTGCGGGGTGCGGAGCCGTTGCGCATCGGGCAGCGCGCCATGGACCTGCTCATCGCATTGGCCACCCGCCCCGGCGAGGTGCTTGACCGCGATGCGCTGATGCAGGCGGTCTGGCCAGGCCGGCATGTCGAGGAATCCAATCTCCGCGCTCAGGTCGCCGCCCTTCGCAAGGTGCTGGGCGAAAGCGAGGACAATGCCGGCCACGTCCTGACCATTCCCGGCCGGGGCTACAGCTTCATCAGCCACGGCGAGGCGGAGAAGCCCCCTGAGGCGCCCGCGAGCAGCCTCCCCTTGAGGCTGCACCCGATCCTGGGACGGGAGGAGGCCGTGCGTCTCGTCACCACGAAGCTGGAGGAGCGGCGCTTCGTCTCGATCATCGGCGCGGGCGGCATCGGCAAGACCACGCTGGCGCTCGCCGTCGCGCAGCATAGCATGGCCGCCTATGCCCAACCGCCGCTTTTCGTCGATCTCGGCACGCTGACCGACCCGGCGCTCGTGAAAGGGCGGCTGCTCTCGCTGCTCGAGGCCGAGGGCAAGGCGGGCGGGCTGGCCAATGCCCTGGCCGGCGCGCATCGCCTCATCATCCTCGACAGTTGCGAGCCGGTGATCGCGGCCGCGGCGGAACTGGCCGAACTCGTCCTGCAGCACGCTCCTGGCGTGCATGTCTTGGCCACCAGCCGCGAGCCGCTGCGGGCGGAAGGGGAATGGACCTACCGCCTGCCTTCCATGGAGGTGCCCGCGAGCGATACGGGCCTCACCATGCGGGAGGCACTGAGCTTCTCGGCCATCGCCCTCTTCGCCGACCGCATGCAGGCCGCCGGGGCCGAGATGGTGCATAGCGACGAGGAAGCGGCGCTCATCGCCCGCATCTGCCGGCAGCTCGACGGCATCCCCCTGGCCATCGAACTGGCGGCGACGCGGGCTTCCCAGCTCGGGCTACGCGCGCTTTCGGAGCGGCTGGACGACCGCTTCCGCCTCCTCATGCAGGGCCGCCGCACCGCGCTTCCCCGTCATCAGACCCTGGCCGCCGCGCTGGACTGGAGCTACGGCCTCCTCGCCCCAGAGGAACAGCGGCTGCTGCGCCGCCTGGCCGTCTTCCATGGCTGCTTCACGCTGGCCGCCGCCTTGGCTGTGGGCGGCGAGGGGGATGAGGCCGAGATCGTCGATCGCATCGGCCGGCTGGTCGACAAGTCCCTCCTCGGCTTGCAGGCACGGCCCGATGGCATGGTCTATCGCTGCCTCGACACCACGCGGCTCTATCTCGCCGGCAAGCTTGCTGAGGCGGGGGAGACCGAGGCCGCCTGCCTCCGCCACGCGACCTTCTATGACGCGCTTTTCCAGGAGGCCGAGGGCCGCTGGATGAGCCAGCCGGTGCCCGAGGTGCGCGCTCGGCTGGCGCCCGATATCGACAATCTCCGCGCCGCCATCGACTGGTGCCTCGCGCCCGAGCGGCCTTCGACCATCGGCATCCGGCTCACCCTCTCCGGCGTACCGCTCTGGGCGGCGCTGGGGTTGATGGAGGAGGCGAGGCGGCGCCTCGACGTCGCCATCGCCGCCTTCCGCGCCAACCCGGCGCATGATGCCGAGCTGGGCATGCGGCTTTATTGCGCTTTGGGTTCCGTGACGGTCTTCCTGGCCGGCACGGTGGAATCGGCCTGGGTGAATACGCTGATCCTGGCCGAGCGGCTGGGGAATACAGAGTTCCAGCTCAACGCGCTCAACGGCCTCACCGTGGCGGCGATGCGGCGCGACTACCGGGAGGCGCTGGCCTATGCCCAGCGCTTCCGCGCCCTGGCATGGTCGGCGGGCGAGCCTGATGACGGGCCGGTCGGAGACAGGCTTGAGGGCTATGTCCAGCATATCCTTGGCAATCAGTCGGAGGCGATGCGGCTGACGCAGGCCATGCTCGCCCGCTACCCCCAGCGCAGCCTTCAGCCGCATCAGAACAGGCTAAATTTCTATGACCAGCGCAGTTTGTCGAAGAGTACCCTGGCGCGCATCCTCTGGTTGCGGGGCGAGACGGTGCGCGCCCTGGCCCTGGTCGATGAGGCGGTTGCCGAGGCCAAGGCGCTCGACCATCCCTCCAGCTATTTCTTTGCCCTGGCCGTGACAGCGGGGCCGGTCGCCTTCCTGGCCAGAGATCTCCAGCGGGCGGCAAAGGCGAGAGCCAGCATTCTCGAGGAACTGGGCCAGATGGCCCCCTGGATGCTATGGGGCGAAAGCCTGCTGGCGCTGGAACGTATCGCAGCGGGCGAGGTCGAAGCCGGGGTCGCGATGCTGAGAGACCGGATGGCCAGCATGGCGCCCACCTCCTTCAATATCCGCCTGCCCATCCTGCATGCGGGCCTCACCGAAGCCCTGCTCGGCCTCGGCCGGCCGGAAGAGGCGCTGGTTGCCGTGGACAAGGCTCTCGTGCTGGCCCGTGAGACGTATGAAGGGTGGTTCGAGCCCGAATATCTCCGCCTACGCGGCGAATGCCTGATCGCCCGTGGCTGGGAGGGCGATGCGGCCGAGGCGGAAGCCTTGTTCCGCAAGGCGTTCGCTCTCGCGGAGGAGCAGACGGCCCTCGCCTGGTCGCTCCGCACGGCTACCAGCCTGGCGCGGTTGCGGCCGGGCGAGGCCGAGGCCACGCTTCTCGCCTCGATCGTCGAGCGCTTCCCGGAAGGGGAGGAGACGCCCGATCTCGTGGCCGCCCGGGCCGCCCTGCGCGTGGCAGCCTGAACGGACAAGAGCCGCGAACGCCGAACTGCCAATCTGGCCCGTCCCCGGGCTTGCGTCGCATGCCGGGCACATGGCTGGAGGATGCGTTCGGTGGCCTTGAGGTTGATGGGTAGGGTCGCTTTGGTGACCGGCGGCTCACGCGGCATAGGGCGGGCGACGGCCCTGGCTCTGGCGACGGCAGGCGCGGCGGTCGCGGTCAGCTACAGGCTCGATGCGGGGACGGCGAGCGGGCTGGTGCGGGAGATCGAGGAGCAGGGCGGCCGCGCGCGGGCCTATCGCGCCGACCAGGCCCAGGCCGACGAGGTGCATCGCCTGATGCATGCGGTGAAGAACGATTTCGGCGCTCTCGACATCCTCGTCAACAATGCCGCGCATTTCGAGACCGGCGCGGTGGATGATCCGGATGTGGATGGCCCCGCCCTGGCGGCCCGGATGGGCGCCAATATCAACGGCCTCTCGGCCTCCATCCGCGCCGCCGTGCCGTTGATGCGCCGGGGCGGGCGCATCATCACCATGGGATGCGCCCTGGCACAGCATGTCGGCAGCGCGGGCCTGGCCGATTACGCCGCCTCGCGCGCCGCCGTCATCGGCTTCACCAAGGGCGCGGCGCGGGATCTCGGGCGGCTCGGCATCACGGTGAATGTCGTGCAGGCGGGGCCGATCGACACCGAGGGCAATCCGGCCGACGGGCCTTTCTCCGCCACCCAGCGCGAGAGCACCGCGCTCGGCCGCTTCGGCGCGCCGGAAGAGGTTGCGGCGGGCATCGTTTTCCTGGCGAGCCCGGAAGCCTCCTTCATCACTGGCACTGTGCTGACCATCGATGGCGGCTACACTGCCTGACTTGGCACCCATACTAAGACAGAGGCATGTAAGGCCGCATGATGTCGCGCCCCTTCTCCCGCCGGGCCAGCCTGGGCTTGCCCCTCGCCCTGGCCTTCACCTCCGCCCGGGATGGGCATGCCCAGGCCGGCGATAGCTCACGGCTGCGGATCGGCCTGGCGGCGGCACCCACGACCATCGACCCGCATTTCCACGCCGATTCAGCGAATTTCGTGCTCGCGCGGCATATGTTCGAGACGTTGATCCAATGGAGCCCTGACGGGCGGCTCCTGCCCCTGCTGGCCCGGCGCTGGCGCCCGCTGGAAGATGGCGCGGGCTGGGAACTGGAGATGGACCCGGCCGCCCGCTTCGCCGATGGCATGCCCGTCACGGCCGGCGATGCGGCAGCGAGCCTGACCCGGGCCATGACCATCCCCAATAGCCCTGGCCGCTTCACGCCCTTCCTGGCGGGGCTGATCGCCGCCGAGGCCGTCTCCCCCAGCCTGCTGCGCCTGCGCACCGAGGGGCCGACGCCGTTGCTGCCGGGCGGGCTGCCCGCCATCCTCATCATCCCTGAGCGTATCGCGCTCTCCGCCTCGCCGGCCGATTTCAACGCTGGCACCGCCGTCATGGGCAGCGGGCCTTTCGAGCTTGTCGAGTATCGGCGCGGCGAGGTGCTCCTGCTGCGGCGGAACGAGGCCTGGTGGCGGCCCGGCGGCCGGCCCTTGCCCGATTGGCGGCGCCTCGAATTGCGGATCGTCGCGCAGGATGCCGCCCGCATCAGCGGCCTGCTGACGGGCGAGCTGGACCTGATCGACAACCTGCCGCCGCAGGACCTCGCCCGGGTGAGCCGGACGCCCAATACGACTGTCATCCGCCAGCCGGGCACGCGGATCATGTTCATCGCGCTCAACCAGGCCGAGCAGCTCCATCCCGGCCAGCCCAACCCGATGCGCGACCGGCGGGTGCGCGAGGCGCTTTCCCTTGCGATCGACCGTCAGGCGCTGGCGAGCCAGGTGATGGGTGGCGAGGCTTCTCCGGCCGGGCAGCTCATGCCGCTGAGCCGTGTCGAAGCCGACCCCGCTATCCGGCCGCCCGCGCCGGACCGTGCCGCGGCCCGGCGCCTCCTGGCCGAGGCGGGCTGGGGCCAGGGCTTCCGCCTCAACCTCATCGGCACCAACAACCGCTATGCCGGCGACGACCAGCTCGTGCAGGCCGTGGCGCAGATGTGGAGCCAGGTGGGAGTGGAGGTCGAGGTCGAGGCGATGCCCTCGGTCTCCTATTTCCCGCGCTATGGCGCGGGGCGTTTCGGTGCCGCGCTTGGCGCCTGGCTGACGGGCCCGCCCGAACCGAACAGCTTCTTCACCGGCGTGGTGGCGGCGCGCGATCCGGCCCGCAGGCGCGGTGCGGTGAATGGGACGGGCTATAGCAACCCTCGGCTCGACTCGATGGTCGACCGAGCGCTCACCAACCTCGACCCCGCCGCGCGCCTCGCCATCTGGCGGGAAGGCGCCCGCATCGTCTTCGCGGAGGATATCGCCCAGCTCCCGCTCTTCCATCAGGCGAGCCTCTGGGCCATGCGGAGCAGTGTGACCTATGACGCGAGGCTGGACAGCCTCACGCTCGCCATGGACGCCCGCCGCGCCTCCGCCTGACGGGGCGGCTCGCAGCGGGGCAGGACGGTGGGCGGCGCGGGATGCTGCTCGCGCAGCCAGGCGGCCGGGGTGATGCCCAGCGCGCGGCGGAAATGCTTGGTGAGGTGCGCCTGGTCGCAGAAGCCGCATTCCAGCGCGATGACCGTGAGGCTCTCGCTCGAGCTCAGCATCATCTCGCGGGCGCGGGCGACGCGCTGGGCGAAAACATAGGCATGGGGCGGCACGCCGAGGCTCTTGCGAAAGGCGCGGGCGAAATAGCCCGTGCTGAGCCCCGTCTGCTGGGCCAGAAGCGGCACGCCCATGTCGCCGGCGAGATTGTCCTCGATATAATTGAGAACTTTCGCCAGTCTCCAGGCTGGCAGCGGCTGGCAGGTGGTGACGCGCTTCATGGCGATGTCTCTCCTCGCGCCATGGCGGCGCCATGATGCGAGAGTTCGCCCAGAGGTTGCAGCGGCGCGAGTGAATTGCCGTGAAAAGCCGTGAAGCGCCGCCCTGCGCGACGCGCGCTAGCCGCGCAGTTTTCGCCAGGCGGCGGTGAAGGCCTGAGCCTGGCCCGAGATCTCCGCCACGCTCATGCCGGGCTTGAAAAGCGCCGAGCCGAGGCCGAAACCCGCCGCGCCCGCCTCGAGAAACGGCGCCATATTATTAGGCGTGATGCCGCCGACGGGCAGCAGCCGCGTCTGCTTCGGCAACACGGCGCGGACGGCCTTGATCACGGAAGGGCCCACCAGTTCCGCGGGGAAGATCTTGAGCGCCACGGCCCCCGCCGCCAGCGCCGCGAAAGCCTCGGTCGGCGTCGCGACGCCGGGGATGCAGAGCAGCCCGGCCTGCGCGGCGGCGGCGATGACGGCCGTATCGGCATGCGGCATCACCACCAGCTCGGCGCCGATCTCGGCGAGCTTCGCCACATCCTTCACCTGCAGCACCGTGCCGGCACCGACCAGCGCATCCTTCGGCAGAGTCGCGCGCAGCCGCTGGATGCTCTCGAAGGGATCGGGCGAATTCAGCGGCACCTCGATCAGCCGGAAGCCCGCCGCATAGAGTGCCCGGCCCACGGCTTCGCTTTCATTGGGCGTGAGGCCGCGAAGAATGGCGACGAGTGGCAGCGCCGCCATGGCGGCATCGAGGCGGGGGGCGAAAGCGGAGCTCAAGGTGCGGCTTCCTTCACGTGCTGGAGCAGGCCGGCGGCGAGGGCGAAGCGGAACAGGCCGCCGGGCGCCGTATTGCCGAGCGAGATCGGCGGCGGCGCCCCGAGCAGCGCGAGGCCCTGAGCGTAACGGGCACAGAGCGCGCCTTCACCGATCATGGCGAGTTTCGTGCCGCGTTCCGTCTTGCCGAGCGCGGAGACGAGTTCGTGGCCGATCAACAGGCCGGAGAGGAAGGGCTTGAGCTGGGCTGGAGCGAGGCCCTTTGTCAGCCCCAGAGTCCGCGCGGCGAAAATCTGATGCGCGAAATCGCCCGGGCCACTCTCCTTCGCCATGGCGACGCCCTGTGCGAAGGCGGCATCGCCCTCGGCAGACGGGGCCTCCTCGGCTGTCATGAGCCGCCCCAGCAGCGAATGCTGGCAGAGCACGGCGAAGACCTCGCCCGTCATATAGGTGGCGAAGCGGGTGATTCGCCCCTCGCGCACCTCGACCCACTTGGAATGCGTGCCCGGCATCACGAAATGGCTGCCCGCCACGAGTTCGGGCCGCTCCGCCAGCGCGCCCGCGATCTGAATTTCCTCACCGCGGATCACATCGGGCGCTGCCTCAGAGGGCGTGTGGAGCACGCCGGGGGCGATGAGGATGCGCACCCCCTTGGCCGTGGTAACCTCGGCCGGGCGTGAGGCCAGGTCGCGCAGATCGGCGGGGCACGGGATATAGGCCGCCTCGCGCCAGCCTTGCGCGCTACCCACCATCCCGCCCGCGACCACGGGCAGGCCGTGATGTGCCGCGAGCCAATCGCCGCAGACGCCTTCGAAGGCCCGCTCGAAGCCGGTCGCGCCAGGTTCGGGCAGATTGACGATGCCATGCGCGCTGGAACGCTGCGCGACGATCTGGCCCGCCGCATTCATGAGAAAGGCACGCAGGCTGGACGTGCCCCAATCCAGCGCCACAAGGGCTGGTTCTCCTGTCGCTTCCACCCGTTTGTTCCGTGCAGGTTTTGAGATGAGGTAACGCGACGCGAAGAAAACTGTCAAACGCCATCGCCCGACGGTGAGCGGAACCTGGGGCAGGCAGGGGTGTTCTCTCTCCGAAGGAGATGGGAGAAGCGTGATGGCCCGGAAGGATGTGCGGATCGGTGTCTCCGGTTGGACCTATGCGCCATGGCGCGGCGTCTTCTATCCCAAGGGCCTATCGCAGAAGCGGGAACTGGCCCATGCGAGCCGCCGTTTCCGCAGCATCGAGATCAACGGCACATTCTACAGCCAGCAGACGCCGACGAGTTTCGGGCATTGGTACGATGAGACGCCGGAGGATTTCGTTTTCGCCGTCAAGGCGCCGCGTTTCATCACGCATATCCGCCGCTTGCGGGAAGTCGAGGTGCCGCTCGCCAATTTCTGGGCCTCGGGCGTGCTTCGGCTGGAGGCCAAGCTCGGCCCGCTGCTCTGGCAACTGCCGCCGAGTTTCCGCTTCGATGCCGATCGCCTCGACAAGTTCTTCGCCATGCTGCCGCGCGATACCGCGGAAGCCGCTCGGATGGGCGCCGGTCATGATGAGCGACTGAAGGGCGAGCCCTGGCTGCAGGTTGCCCGGAATCGCCCTCTTCGCCACGCCCTCGAGATACGGCATGACAGTTTTCGCGATCCTGCCTTCATCGCGCTGCTGAAGAAACACGGCATCGCCCTGGTCTGCGCCGATACCGTCGAATGGCCGCGTCTGATGGATCTGACGGCGGACTTCGTCTATTGCCGCCTGCACGGCTCGGAAGAACTCTACCGCAGCCGTTATCCCGATGCGGAACTCGACCGCTGGGCAGCCCGTGTCCGCGCCTGGGCCGACGGTAAGCCGATGCGCGATGGCGAATTCGTCTTGCCGCCTAAGGGCAAGGAAAAAGCTCGCGACGTGTTCTTATTCTTCGACAATACTGACAAGCTTCACGCACCAGACGATGCGCATGCGCTGATGCGACGCCTCGGCCAGGCTGTACCGGCATGATCGCCGCTTTCGTCATCAAGAGGAAATCGAACTGTCATCGGCTTGACCCTCGCCGGGTCTAAGCCCCGGCCTCATCGCAATGTCGATGGGGCGGGAATTCAGGGCGCGCAATCGCCCTGATTGGGGTGCAGCGCGGCCAAGACCGCTTTCCTCCGACGCTCCGTCGACCGAAGAAGGTTGACGCCGATGTCTTTCACCCGCCGTTCGGCCCTGCTTTCCGCAGGTGCCGCCGCCGCTTCCGGCCTGATCCTGCCGCGCTTCGCCATCGCCCAGGCCGATAGCCGCCCGACGGTCGTGATCGCGGTGCAGAAGGTGAGCAATTCCAACACGCTGGATGTGCTGCGCGAACAGTCGAACGTGGGTGAGCGCTCGATGTTCACCTCGCTCTGGGAAGGGCTGATCGGCCGCGACTGGCTCGGCAAGCTGGGCCCCGTGCCTGAACTCGCCACGGAATGGACGCGCCTGTCGGATAGCGCCGTCGAGCTCAAGCTTCGTCAGGGCGTGAAGTTCCACAATGGCGACGAGATGACAGCCGATGACGTCGTCTTCTCCTTCTCCGCGGCGCGCATGTTCGGTGACACTTTGCCGACGGCGCAAGGCAAGACCATTCCCCTCGGCGGCGACGTGATCCCTGGCCGGGCCGGCAAGGAACTGCCCGCCGAAGTTCCCGCCGTGGGCCGCCGCAACTGGCCGGCGCTGCAGCGCGTGGAAGCGGTGGACAAATACACCGTCCGCTTCATCAATGCGACGCCGGACGTCACGCTCGAAGGCCGCATCTCGCGTTACGGCAGCCAGATCATGAATCGCCGTGCCTATGAAGAAGCCGGCAGCTGGCTCGAATGGGCGCGCAAGCCGGTTCTCACCGGGCCTTACAAGATCGCTGAATTCCGCCCCGACAATATGCTCCGCCTCGTCGCGCATGACGAGTATTGGGGCGGCCGCCCGCCGGTGAAGGAAATCCGCTTCGTCGAGGTGCCCGAGGTTTCCTCGCGCATCAACGGGCTGCTTTCCGGCGAATATACCTTCGCTTGCGATATCCCGCCCGATCAGATCGACAGCATCGAGAAGAACCGCGCCTTCGAGGTTCTCGGCGGCACGATCCTCAATCATCGCATTTCCTGCTTCGATAAGACCCTGCCTGCCTTGCGCGATGCCCGCGTCCGCCGCGCCATGACCCATGCGATCGACCGCAACGCGATCGTCGAAAGCCTCTGGGCCGGCCGCACCGTCGTCCCCGCCGGCCTGCAGTGGGACTATTACGGTGATATGTTCATCAAGGGCTGGACGGTGCCGAAGTATGATCAGGCCGAAGCCCGCAAGCTGCTGAAGGAAGCCGGCTACAAGGGCGAACCCATCCCCTATCGTCTGCTGAACAACTACTACACGAACCAGACGCCGACGGCGCAGGTCCTGGTCGAGATGTGGAAGCAGGTTGGCCTGAACGTGCAGATCGAGATGAAGGAGAACTGGTCTCAGATTCTCGATCGTAACGGCCAGCGCGGTGTTTGGGACTGGTCGAACAGCGCGCCCTTCAACGATCCCGTTTCCTCCATCGTAAATCAGCACGGCCCGAACGGCCAGCAGCAGCAGGTGGGCGCCTGGTCGAATGACGAGATGAACCGCCTCTCCGTCGAGCTGGAGACCAGCACCGACCGCGCCCGCCGCAAGCAGGTTTTCGCGCGCATGCTCGAGATTTGCGAGCGAGAGGACCCCGCCTACCAGGTGCTGCACCAGAACGCGACTTTCACCGCCAAGCGCCGCGACGTGAAATGGAAAGTCGCGGCGGCTTTCGCGATGGACTTCCGCCCCGGCAACTGGGGCGTCTGAGCGTGCGCGACCTCCCGCTCGTCACCATCCGCGATCTCGCCGTCTCCTTCGACGGCGCCCCGGCGCTCAACGGCATCTCGCTCAATATCGGCATGGGCGAGGCGCTGGGCATGGTGGGTGAGTCCGGCTGCGGCAAGTCCGTCACCTGGCTTGCCGCGCTGGGCCTGCTGCCCGCCAAGGCGCGTGTCCTGGGCAGCGTGAAGCTCGCCGGTCAGGAGCTGGTGGGTGCCCGGCCGGAGACGCTGGACAAGGTGCGCGGCGGGCGCGTCGCCATGATTTTCCAGGACCCTGCGAGCAGCCTCAATCCGGTGCATCGCATCGGGCGGCAGATCGAGGAAGCCCTGCGGCTGCATCGCAATCTGCGCGGTGCCGCCGCCCGCGCCGAGGCGAAGCGCCTGCTGGATCAGGTCGGCATTCCTGATGCCGGCCGCCGCCTCGATGCCTTTCCGCATGAGCTGTCAGGCGGTCAGAACCAGCGCGTGATGATCGCCATCGCGCTCGCGGGCCAGCCGGAGCTGCTCGTGGCCGACGAGCCCACGACCGCGCTGGACGTTACCATCCAGGCGCAGATTCTCGAACTCTTGCAAGAGATACGTCGTGACACCGGCATGGCGCTGGTGCTGATCAGCCACGATCTCGGCGTGGTGGCGGAAACCTGTGAGCGCGTCTGCGTCATGTATGCGGGCCGCATCGTGGAGGAAGCGCCCGTCGCTCGCCTCTTCGAAGGCCCCGCGCATCCCTATGCCCAGGGCCTGCTCAACGCCCTGCCGCCCATCACCGGCCCGCGCCGCCCGCTGGCCGCCATTCCCGGCAATGTGCCGGAGCCCTGGAACATGCCGCGCGGCTGCGCCTTCGGCCCCCGTTGCGCCCATCATCACGCGGCCTGCGACGCCGGCATCCCTGCCGCGCGTCAGCTTGGCGCCGGCCATCGCGCCGCATGCCTCCTCGCCGCCCAGCCGGCTCAAGTCGTGATGGAGCATGCATGAACACGCCCCTGATCGACGCGAAGAACCTCGTGCGCCGTTATGAGATGCGGCGTGGTATCTTCGGCAAGCCCGTCGAGGTTCGCGCGCTCGACGGCGTCTCGCTCCATATCGCCGCGGGCGAGACGCTCGGCCTCGTCGGTGAATCCGGCTGCGGCAAATCGACGACCGGCCGTCTCGTCCTCGGCCTTGAACGCCCCGACCAAGGCAGCGTCATCTTCGAGGGCGCGCCCATGCCCGAGCCCGGCAGTGCCGAATGGCGTTCCATGCGCGCTCGGATGCAGATGGTCTGGCAGGATCCGCTGGGCGCGCTCGATCGCCGCCTGACCATCGGCGAGCAAATCATGGAGCCGCTCGCCATCCATAACCTCGGCACTCCGGCCGAACGCCCTGCGCGGCGCGATGCGCTGATGCAAGCCGTGGGTCTCCGCCCCGACCAAGGCAGCCGCTACCCGCATGAACTTTCCGGCGGCCAGCGCCAACGCGCTGTCCTCGCCCGCGCCATCGCGACCGATCCGCGCCTGCTGGTTTGCGACGAGCCGATTTCGGCGCTGGATGTCTCCATCCAGGCGCAGGTCATGAATCTCTTCGTCGAGTTGCAGCAGAAATTCGGCATGGCCATCCTCTTCATCAGCCATGACCTTCGTGCCGTGCGCCAGGTGAGCCAGCGCGTCGCGGTCATGTATCTCGGCCGCATCGTCGAGGAAGGCGAGCCGGATGCCGTGCTGCATGACCCGGCGCATCCCTATTCCCAGGCCCTCGTCTCCGCGATCCCCGCGCCAGGCAAGGGCAAGAAGCGTATCGTGCTTCAAGGCGACCCCCCCAATCCGGCCGATCGGCCACCTGGCTGCCCCTTCCATCCGCGCTGCGCCGTCGCGGTCGCGGCCTGCCGCAGCGAGGTGCCGGCGCTGAAGCCGCGTCATGACGGCCGCCTCGTCGCCTGCCATCTCGCGCATGGCGATGCCGCTCCCCTCATGAGGGCCGCCTGACATGTTCCGCTTTCTCGGCACGCGCCTGCTCCGCGCCCTGATCACCATCGTTCTCGTCGTGACCTTCGCTTTCGTCGTGCTGCGCCTTTCGGGCGATCCGGCGCTGATGATCATGAGCGCCGATGCACCGCCCGAGGCCATCGCGGCCTTCCGCAAGAGCTGGGGGCTCGATGAGCCGATCATGGTGCAGTACTTCAAATACTTCCTCGCCATTTTCGAGGGCGATCTCGGCCGCTCCATGCGCGATGGCCGCAGCGCCATCGAACTGGTCGCCGAGCGCATTCCCGCGACCCTGGCGCTCACTATCCCCGCGCTGATGATCAAGCTCGGCATCGGCATCCCGGCCGGCATTTATGCGGCCCTGCACCGCAATTCCTTCGCCGATCGCGCCGTGATGTTCACCGCCGTCGCTGGCTTCACCGTGCCTTCCTTCGTGCTGGGCCTACTGCTTGTGCTGGTCTTCGCTGTCCAACTCGGCTGGCTTCCCTCTGGTGGGCAGGAGAGCTGGCGACACGCCATTCTGCCGGTCATCACCATGGGAGTCGGCGGGGCCGCCGTGCTCGCGCGCTTCACCCGCTCCGCCATGCTGGAAGTGCTGGGCCAGTCCTATATCCGCACCGCCTCGGCCAAGGGCGTGCCCTGGCGCAGCGTCGTCTGGGGCCATGCGCTGCCGAACGCGGCCATTCCCACCGTCACCATCGTCGGCTTCATGGTCGGCAGCCTCATCGCGGGCGCGGTCGTGGTGGAGAGCGTCTTCTCCTGGCCCGGCGTCGGCCGCCTTCTCGTCGTCTCCGTCGCCAACCGCGATCTCGCGGTCGTGCAGGCCATCCTGCTGCTCGTCGCCGCGACCATGGTGACGGCAAATCTCATCGTCGATCTGCTCTATGGCGTGCTCGACCCTCGGCTCCGTTCCGCCCGCGCGGCTGGCGCGCATTGAAGGAGGCCGAGATGTCCGACATCACCGCAGCCAACGCCCTGCCTGCCGCCGCCAAGGCCCCGCCGAAGCGACGGCACCGCATGCCGCCCATGGTCGTCTTCGCGATCTGCTGGCTGGCGGCGATGCTGATCGTCGCCTTCAGCGCCGATCTCATCAGCCCCTTCAGCTATACGGCGCTCGACCTGCGCAACCGCCTCGCGCCCCCCGCTTTCATGGGCGGCGTCTGGCTGCACCCGCTCGGCACCGACGAACTGGGCCGCGACGTTCTCTCCCGCCTCATTTATTCCGTCCGGATGAGCCTGCTCATCGCCTTCGGCGCCACCATCATCGCGGCCGTGCTCGGCGTGGTGCTCGGCTTCCTGGCCGCGCATTTCAGGGGTTTCGTCGAACAGGTCGTCCTCGCCCTGGTCGATTTCCAGGCGAGCATGCCCTTCCTCATCCTCGCCCTGGCCGTGCTCGCCTTCTTCGGCAATTCGCTCCCGCTCTTCATCTGCCTGCTCGGCCTGCATGGATGGGAGCGCTACGCCCGCATCTCGCGCGGCCTGGCCATCAGCGCGGGCGCGCAGGGCTATGCGGCCGCCGTGCGGCAGCTCGGCGCCTCGCCACTGCGCGTCTATGGCAAGCACGTCCTGCCGAATATCGCCTCGACCCTCATCGTCTCCATGACGCTCGCCTTCCCCGAGATCATTCTTCTCGAGAGCGGTCTTTCCTTCCTCGGCCTCGGCGTTCAGCCGCCCATGACCTCGCTCGGCAATATGGTCGGCTATGGGCGCGAATATCTCACGCGCGCACCTTGGATCCTGCTCTCCCCGGCGAGCGTGATCGTGCTGACCACACTCTCCGTCTCCCTCCTGGGCGACTGGCTGCGCGACAGGCTGGACCCGACGCTGCGCTAACCCCGCCGGGGCGCCTCAGCCCCGGAACTGCCCGCCCCCATCGGCATCGACCACCGTGCCGCTCAGGTAGCCGGCGGCGGGCGAGGCAAGGAAAACCGCCAGCGAGGCGATTTCCTCCGGCTCCGCCGGCCGGCCGAAGGGCAGGCCCTCCAGCGTCTCCTCCCAACGTTCCTCATCGCCGAAACGGTCGCGCGCGCGGGTCCGTGCCAGGGTGACGATCCGGTCCGTCCGGGTCGCGGCCGGGTTGATCCCCAGCACCCTCACGCCCTGCGCCGGGCTGGCCCCGCCCAGGGCATTGGTGAAAGCGATCAGCGCCGCATTGCCCGCGGCGCCGCAGATATAATCCGCGCGCGGCGAACGCCCTGCCATGCCGATGATGTTCAGCACCACGCCCGAGCGCCGGGCCTGCATGACCGGCAGATAGAGCTGCGTCAGGTGGATATAGCCGAAAACCTTGAGCTGCCAGGCCTCCTGCCAGCGGGCGAGGGAGATCTTGTCAATCCCGCCGCCCGGAATGGCGCCCGCATTGTTCACCAGCACGTCCACCGCAGGCTCGGCTTCGGCGAGGCGCTCGCGGGCCGCCGCATCGGCGAGATCGGCGGCATGGAAGGTGACATTCACCTGATGCCGCGCCCTGATCGCCGCTACCGCCCGCTCCAGGCTCTCCGCTTGGCGGGAGACCAGCACGAGGTCACAGCCCTCGGCGGCGAAAGCCTCAGCACAGGCCAGGCCAATCCCCTTGGAGCCCCCGGTCACGAGAACGCGCCGGCCGGTCAGTCGCATGTCCATGGCTTTCTCCTCCTCAATCAGGCCGCCCAGAATTGTGTACATATCGGGCGGTCTGCGGCGAATTTTCTGCGTTGCGTCAAGATTTTCCGTTTTCGCCCGACCGAAGCCTTGCCATCATGTATACAAAGAGACGGGCTTCCGGAGAGACCATGCAATACGACTTCGTCCCGATGCCGATGCGCAAGCCCCTGCGCTGGCCCAATGGCGCGCGTATCGCGCTCATGCTGACCACCAATCTCGAATATTGGGACCGCACGAAGGACACCGACAAGCCCTTCTACCCGGGCGGACCCTCCATCATCACCGACATGCTGCCGGGCAATGTCTATGACAACCCGAACTGGACCTGGCGCGAATACGGCCAGCGCGTCGGCGTCTGGCGCATGTACGAGACCTTCGAGAAGGCCGGCGTGCCCACCAGCTGCACCATGAACGCCAAGATGGGCCTGGAGCGGCGCGAAGTCGTCCAGCACGCCGTCGATCGCGGCTGGGAGATCGTCGCCCATAACTACGTGCAGACGGATTTGCTCTCGAACTACCAGTTCGATATCGAGGGCGAGCGCCGCGTCATCCGCGAGACGCTGGAGGTCTATGAGAAGGTCGTCGGCCGCAAAGCGCGCGGCTGGCTCTCCTGCTCGTTGCGCAGCACGCCCAATACGGCCGATATCCTGGCCGAGGAGGGGCTGAGCTTCCTCACCGACCTGCTGAACGACGACCAGCCCTATCTGATCCGCACGGAAAGCGGCAAGCCGCTCGTCTCCATTCCCTATACCTCGGAGGTGAATGACTTCACCGTCTTCCTCCGCCAGGGCAAGGATGTCGACGGCGCCTTCCGCGTCTTCAAGGAGCAGTTCGACGAGCTGTATCGCGAGGGGGCAAGCAGCGGGCGGCTGATGAATATCGGCCTGCATCCGCATGTCATCGGCCAGCCCTTCCGCATCCGCGCCCTGCGCGAGTTCATCGACTACGCCAAGGGCTTCCCCGATGTCTGGTGGGCGACGCGCGAGGAAATCGCGGACTACTACCTCGCCAATCACCAGGACCATATCGGCTGACGCGGCACGGGCGCCACGGCGCCCGGCCTTCAGATCAGCCGCGCCGCGATCAGCAGCGCGGCTGCCATCAGCACCATGAAAGCGGCGGCGGCGAAGGGCAGCATGACGCGATAGGCGTCCCGCTCCCGCCCCGGCGTGCCGGCGAGGCCGCAGACGATGGCCATGCGCACCGGCGAGAACATGCTCATCGATAGGCCCGACATGTGCTGAAGCGCGATCATAGCCGCGACATTGAGCCCGGCCGTCGCCGCCAGGCTCGCCTGCGCCGCCATGAAGAGCCCGTTCGAGGCATTGCCGCTATTGGCTAGCCCGCCGAAGACGCCCGAGAGAAGGGGCGTGGTCAGCGCCGCCCATGGCCCCAGCGCCAGGAAGAGCCCCTGCGCCAACCCCGCCGCGATGCCTGAGACGGAGAGGATCTCGGCCATGAGCGAGAAGGCGACGATGCTCAGGATGGCGATCCGCCCCGTTCTCCAGGCCCCGCGCGTCTCGTCCGGCAAATGCCGCGCCTGCCCGCCCAGCAGGCTCGTCAGCAGGGCCGCGACCATCAGCCAGGTACCAGCATGCAGCAGCGGTGACCAGGCCGGCGCCTGGGCGAAGGGGGCGAGGCGCCATGTCTCCTCAAGCGAGGTCCGCAGCGGCAGGACGAGGCGCGAGAGTACAAGCCCGCCGATTGTCAGCGCGAAGGGCAGCGCCCGCCATGCGGCGGCGGCCAGCCGGGCGCGGCCCGGCCGCTCCTCCAGCAGGAAGCGAAGGACGATGAGCGGCCCATAGGCTGCCAGCATCGCCGGCTCCGGCCCCAGCAGCAGCGTCGCGCCCACGGCCAGGCCGAGCGCGCCCGCCATCCAGATGGCTTCGGCCAGATGCTCCAACGGGCCCGCACCCAGCCCCGCTCGCCAGGCCATCCGCCAGAAGAGCGGCAGCCAGAACACCAGGAAAGCCGCCAGGAAGAGGCTGCAATGCAGGACCAGCGCCGTCACGTCCGTCCCGGCGAAGGCCGCGCCGACGATGGCGCCGCTGCCCATGGCCCCCCAGAGGATCATGGTCTGGCTGAGCAGGGAAAAGGCCAGGAGATGCAAGGGCGCCACCCCCAGCGGCCTGATCAGCGCCATGGCGCCAATGATGCCAACCCCGAAGCCGGTCGCAGATTCGGCGAAGGGGCCCATGATGAAACAGGCGGTGAAGAGGCGCCGGCGCCTGAGGATCGGCGCTTCCGGCGGCGGGGCGGCCTCGCCGGATCTTTCCCGCGCCGCGACCTGCCAGAAGAGCAACCCGCCGAAGATATAGGGAATGACGACCCAGCCGATCCAGGCGCCGCGGAGCAGGGCCGTCTCCAGTTCCGCCAGCGCGAAGGGCCTGGGCGCTGCGAGCAGGGCCACCGCCGCCGCGAGCACCGTGCCCGCGAGGCCCGCGCGAAAGGCATTGACCCGGCCGCTGGCGATGAGGGCGATGACGGCGAGGGCCGGCAATGACCACGTCAGATACTGCACCCTGCCACCCAAGCACCCTGGAGTCTTGGGCGACAGGCTTCCTCCCTGCCGCCCGGCCGTCAAGCTGGCGCGGCATCTATCTTTTGCATCCCGAAGGGCCACTAACGCGTTGTCACGGCCGGACGTCTGGCGGAAAACAGTCGATGTACATGAGCAGGATGACGTGCCCTGACCACGCCGTGCCTTCCCGCCTTTCACGGCCCCTGCGCGAGGGAGTGCTGAAGGCATGACGCAGTTCCGCATCCTGGTCGTGGAGGACGAGATCATCGTCCGCATGGTCCTGAACGAGATGCTGACCGATCTCGGCTGCGAGGTCGTCCAGGCGGCCACCGGCGAGGAGGGGGCCGCGCATCTGGCCGAGGGCAGCTTTGACCTGCTCTTCACCGATGTCCGCCTGCCCGGCGCGCTGTCCGGCCTGGACATGGCCGAGATGGCCCGCGCGAAAATGCCCGGTATCCCCGTGATCATCGCTTCCGGCGCCACGGCGGACTTGAAGGAGAAGCTGGCGAGCCTCGAGCCGCCGCCGGTCGTCATGCCCAAGCCCTATAATTTCGCGGCTCTCATGACACTCGTTCGCGGAATGATGCCCGCCGCCTGAGGCGCCGGAGCAACCTCCAGCCATGACTGGAGTTTGCGCCTGCGGAGGCGGGTGCAATGTTTTTTCCGGTATCGAGTTGATGTCAGTGACTTCCTCGCCGGTCCCATCGGGGGAGGAGCTTTGGAAATTCCTGGGCGATGGCGGTGCGATGGGTGCGCTGGTCCGGGGCCATGACTGGGCCTCGACGCCGCTCGGCGCGCCCGACGGCTGGCCGCCCTGCCTGAGGCATTCGCTGCCGGTCTGCCTCAATGCCGGGACGCTCTCGGCCCTGTTCTGGGGCCCGGACCATCTTCTCCTGCCCAATGACCGCTGCCGCCCCGTGCTGCGGGAGCCCGAGGCGGCGCTGGCCAAGCCTGCGCGCGACGCCTTCGGCACCGCCTGGGACATGCTCGGGCCGGAACTCGAGCGCGTGCTGGAAAGCGGCCGCGGTCTCGAAAAGCAGGGCCTGCGGCTCGATGGCGCCGAGACGGGCGGCTGGTGGAATATCGGCATCGCCCCGATCCTGGATCATGACGGCACCGTCGCCGGCCTCTGGCTGCACGGCGTGGAAAGCACGAGCCACAGCCATGCCCTGGAGCGCTCCCGCGCTGCCGAGGAGCGCTATTCCCTCGCCCTCGCCGCCGGGGGCGGCCTCGGCGCCTGGGACTGGGACGTGGAGCGCGATACGGTCGTCTCCGATGCCCGCTTCGCCCGGATGTATGGCGTCGATCCCGCCAAGGCCGCCGAGGGCGTGCCCATGTCGGAATTCTTCCGTTGCATCCACCCGCAGGACCTGCCCCGCATCAAATCTGCCATCCGCCACAGTATCGAGACGGGGGAGGGCTTCGCCGAGGATTACCGCCTGGTGCTCGGCGAACGCGAGATCTGGATCGCGGCACGCGGTCAGCCGCATTACGACGAGGCGGGCAAGCCCATCCGCTTCCCCGGCGTGAGCTTCGACATCACCGCGGGGCGACAGACGGAGCAGGCGCTGAAGGATAGCGAAATCCGCTACCGCGCCCTCTTCGACGCCATCGACGAAGGCTTCTGCATCATCGAATTCCTCGACGGGCCCCATGGCCCGCTGAGCGACTACATTCATATCGAGGCCAACCCGGCCTATGCCGTGCATGCCGGCATTCCCAATGTCGTCGGCCAGAAGCTGCGCGACATGGTGCCCGACGAGGCCGAGGGCTGGCTCGAGCTCTATGGCGGCGTGCTGCGCACCGGCAACCCGATCCGCTTCGAGCGCGAATTGGTGGCGACGGGGCGCTACCTGGAACTCGCGGCCTTCCGCATCGAGCCCGCCAGCCGCCGGCAGGTCGCCGTCTTGTTCCAGGACATCACGGCCCGCAAACGCGCGGAGGCCGAACTGCGGCGCCTGAACGACACGCTGGAAGCCCGCGTCGCCACCGCCCTCGCCGAGCGCAAGATCCTGGCCGATGCCGTGGAAGGCATGGCCGCCTCGGTGCATGTCGTCGATAGCGACCTCCGCTGGCTCGCCATCAATGGCGCTGCGACGCGGGAATGGGAGCGACTTTTCGGCCTTCGCCCTCAGGTGGGCGACAGACTGCCGGACCTGCTGGCCGCCCAGCCGGAACAGCGCGAGGCCCTGCTTGAGCTATGGCACCGCGCCCTGGCGGGCGAGGAATATGTTCAGGTCCTGCAACTCGGGGACCGCCGCAGCCGCCACTACGAAATGCGCTTCAGCGCCTTGCGGGATGCGACGGGGCAGCAGATCGGCGCCATCCAATTCGCCTATGACGTGACCGAGCGCCTGGCCGAGCAGGAGCGGCTCCGCAGCGCCGAGGCCGCCCTGCGCCAGAGCCAGAAGATGGAGGCCGTAGGCCAGCTCACAGGCGGCATCGCCCATGATTTCAACAATTTGCTGACCGGCATTTCCGGCAGCCTCGAACTTCTGGGCAATCGTATCTCCCAGGGGCGCTACAAGGATGTGGGCCTCTTCGTCGAGGCCGCGCAGGGCGCCGCACGCCGCGCGGCCTCCCTGACGCACCGCCTCCTGGCCTTCTCCCGCCGTCAGACGCTCGACCCGAAGCCCACCGACGCCAATCGCCTCGTCGCGGGCATGGAGGAGCTGATCCGCCGCACCGTGGGGCCGGAAATCACGCTGGAAGTGGTCAAGGCGGGCGGGCTCTGGCCCACGCTGGTCGATCCGCCGCAGCTGGAGAACGCGCTGCTCAACCTCTGCATCAATGCGCGAGACGCCATGCCCGAGGGCGGCCGGCTGACCATCGAGACGGCCAATCGCTGGCTCGATGCCCGGACCGCCCGCGAGCGAGAGCTTGAGCCGGGGCAGTATATCTCCCTCTGCGTCTCAGATACGGGCACCGGCATGACGCCGGACGTCATCGCCAAGGCCTTCGACCCCTTCTTCACCACCAAGCCGATCGGGCAGGGCACGGGCCTCGGCCTCTCGATGATCTACGGCTTCGCCCGGCAGTCCAACGGCCAGGTGCGCATCTATTCGGAAGTGGGGCAGGGCACCTTGGTCTGCCTCTACCTCCCCCGCTATGTCGGCGAGCTGGATTCTGGCGATGCCATGCCCGAGGCCGGCCAGGCGCCTCGCGCCGAGGCGGGCGAGACCGTCCTCATCGTCGATGACGAGCCGACGGTGCGCATGTTGGTGACCGAGGTGCTGGAAGAGCTGGGCTATTCCGCCATCGAGGCCGCGGATGGCGCGGCGGGGCTAAAGGTGCTGCAATCAGACGCGCGGGTGGATCTTCTGATCACCGATGTCGGCCTGCCGGGCGGGCTCAATGGCCGTCAGGTGGCCGATGCGGCGCGGGTCGTCAGGCCGGGGCTGAAAGTGCTCTTCATCACCGGCTATGCCGAGAATGCCGTGGTCGGCAACGGGCATCTGGAGGCCGGGATGCATGTCCTGACCAAGCCCTTCACCATGGAAACCCTGGCCGCGCGCATCCGCGAACTCATCAGCGGCGGCTGACCAAGGCCCCGGTCGTGCTCTTCACGATCGGGGCAGTCTTGTTCCAGATCAATGCGCCTTCCTGTCGGTTTTGTTACGTCGTCCGTGAGCCTATGCCCGTCCGCCGCAACACGTCGTCAGGAATAATGCAATGTTCGCGAAGTTGAGGGACGCCTTCCTCTATTTCAACAAGGTCGTCCCCTTCCGGCTGAAGCCGGCCATCATCACCACCCTCTTCCTCGTCGTGATGCTGCTCCTGCCGGTGCCGGCGGGGCTGACGCCCAAGGCCTGGGCGCTTGTGGCGATCTTCCTCACCACCATCCTGGCGATCATCCTCAAGGTCATGCCCATCGGTGTCATGGCCATGATGGCGATGACCATCCTCGCGCTCTCTCAGGTCACGGCCACCTCCTCGAAGGCGGCCATCGCCGATGCGCTGGCGAGCCTCTCCAATCCGCTGATCTGGCTGATCGTGGTGGCGATCCTCATCTCGCGCGGGCTGAAGAAGACGGGTCTCGGCAATCGCATGGGCCTCATCTTCATATCGCTGCTGGGCCGCAAGACGGTCGGCATCGGCTATGGGCTCGCGGTCTGCGAGTTGATGCTCGCGCCCTTCACGCCGAGCAATACGGCGCGCGGCGGCGGCATCGTGCACCCCATCATGAAGTCCATCGCCAGCGCCTTCGGCTCCGACCCCGCGCAAGGCACGGAACGCAAGATGGGCACCTATCTCTCGCTGGTGAACATGCATGCCAATACGATCACCTCGGGCATGTTCATCACCGCGACCGCGCCCAATCCGCTCGTGGTGGATTACGTCGCGCGGGTGACGAACCAGAGCTTCCATCTCTCCTGGACGACCTGGGCGCTCTGCATGTTGCTGCCGGGCCTCGCCTGCCTGCTGCTCATGCCGCTCGCCATCGCGCTGCTCGCGCCGCCGGAGGTGAAGGCGACGCCCGATGCCATCGGCTATGCGCGGGGCGAGCTGAAGCGCATGGGCCCGCTCTCCGGCAGCGAGAAGGTGATGATCGGCACCTTCCTGCTCCTGCTGGTGCTCTGGGCCAATCTGCCGGCCATGGTCTTCGGCCCGGCCTTCACGCTCGACCCGACGGTCGTGGCCTTCCTCGGCCTCTTCATCCTCATCATCACCGGCACCATCGACTGGGATGACGTGCTGTCGGAGAAGAGCGCCTGGGATACGCTGATCTGGTTCGGCGCCCTCGTGATGATGGCCGAGCAGCTCAACAAGACCGGCGTCATCGCCTGGTTCTCGGAGATGCTGAAGAATGCCATCCTCTCGGCCGGCATGGGCTGGGAAATGGCGGCGGGGCTGCTGGTGCTGCTCTTCGTCTTCTCGCACTATTTCTTCGCCAGTACGACGGCGCATATCAGCGCGATGATGCTGGCCTTCCTCACCGTCGGCGTCGCCCTGGTGCCGCCCGCCTATGTGGTCCCCTTCCTGCTGATGATGACGGCGGGTTCGACCATCATGATGACGCTGACGCATTACGCCACCGGCACCTCACCGATCATCTTCGGCAGCGGCTATGTGCCGCTCGGCACCTGGTGGCGCGTGGGCTTCATCATGTGCGTCGCCGAACTCGCGATCTATGCCGTGCTCGGCAATCTTTGGTGGAAGCTGCTCGGCTACTGGTGAGGCCGCTCAGCGGAAGCGCAGATTTTCGGGGGTGAGCTGGCCGATACTCGTACAGCCCATCAGCTTCATCCCCCGCTCCACCTCATGGCGCATCAGCTCCAGCGCCAACTCCACCCCCGGCCGCCCGGCGGCGGCGAGGGGGAAGAGATAGTAGCGCCCGAGCCCCACGGCCTTGGCGCCCAGGGAAAGCGCCTTGAGCACATGGGTGCCGCGCTGGACGCCGCCATCCATCATCACGTCCAGCCGGTTTCCGACGGCATCGACGATTTCCTTGAGCTGGTCGAAAGCCGAGCGAGAGCCGTCGAGCTGCCGCCCGCCATGGTTGGAGATGACGATGCCGGTGCAGCCGATATCGGCCGCCCGCCTGGCATCTTCCGCATCCATGATGCCCTTGAGGCAGAAATGCCCGCCCCATTCGGCCACCATGGCCGCCACGTCGTCCCAGGACATGGTGGGGTCCAGCATCTCGGTGAAATAATGGCTGATCGACATGGTGCCCCGGCCCATATCGACATGCGTATCGAGCTGCGGCAGCCGGAAGCCGCCGCTGGTGAAGTAGTCGATCGCCCAGCGCGGCTTGAGCGCGAATTGCGACATGCCGGCGAGGGTGAGGCGGAAGGGGATGGCGAAGCCGGTGCGCTTGTCGCGCTCGCGATTGCCGCCGGTGATGCTGTCCACGGTCAGCATCATCACCTGCACGCCGGCCTGCTTGGCGCGGGCCATCATCTCGCGGTTCAGGCCGCGATCCTTATGGAAATAGAACTGGTAGACCTGCGGGCCTGTGCTCGCCCGCCGCGCCTCCTCGAGGCTCGTGGTCCCGAGGGAGGAGACGCCGAACATGGTGCCGTAGCGGTTCGCCGCCCGGGCCACGGCCAGCTCGCCATCGCGGTGGAAGAGCTTCTGCAGCGCGGTCGGCGAGCAATAGAAGGGCAGGGCGAGCTTCTGGCCCATGACCGTGGTGCTGAGGTCGACCTCGCCCACGCCCTGCAGCACCTTCGGCACGAGGTCGCAACTGTCGAAGGCGGCGGAGTTGCGCCGGTGGGTCACCTCGTCATCGGCCGCGCCATCGATGTAGTTGAAAATCGGTGCGGGAAGCTTGCGCCGGGCCATGCGCCTGAAATCATGGAAATTATGGCATTGGCTCAGACGCATGACCTCAGATTCTCCCCCAGGGCCTCGATCCCGAAAGCGGGGCGTCCACCGCGCCGCGCCTGTCTTTGCGGTCATGCTTAAACCGCCATGGGGGGGAGCGTCACTAGCCGATGCGGGGCCCGCAAGGCCTTGCCTGGTTTGGCGGTCAGTGAAACTCATTCTCATCTGTTCACCGGCCGCGCTCTCCGATAGAGACTACCAAACGTCCATCTTTCAGAGGCCAGTTACATGACCCGCCTGCGGAGCGCCCTGCTCGCCCTGTCCTTCTTCGCCGTCACCCCGATCGTCGCGCCGGCCCAGGCGGAGGCGGCGGAGGTGAACCTCTACACCACGCGCGAGGCGGGGCTGCTCAAGCCGCTGACGGATCGCTTCACCGCCGAGACGGGTATCCAGGTCAACACGGTCTTCGTCCAGGGCGGCCTCGCCGAGCGCCTGGCCGCCGAGGGCAGCCGCTCGCGCGCCGATGTCGCCATCGTGGTCGATGTGGGCAATCTGATGGAACTGGTCGACCGCGACCTGAGCCAGCCCATCCGCTCCGAGGTGCTGGAAGGCGCCATTCCGGCCAATCTGCGCGATCCGCAGGGCCGCTGGTTCGCCCTCTCCACCCGTGCCCGCGCCATCTATGCCTCGCGCGAGCGCATCTCCGAGGCCGATGCCAAGGCGCTGACCTATGAGGCCCTGGCCGAGCCGCGCTTCAAGGGCCGTGTCTGCATCCGCTCGGGCCAGCACCCGTATAACACGGCCCTCTTTTCCACGCTGCTCATCGCCCATGGCGAGCCCTGGCTGCGCGACTACCTGACCAAGCTCAAAGGCAACCTGGCCCGCCGCGCCGCCGGCGGCGATCGCGAAGTGGCGCGCGACATCATGGCCGGCATCTGCGACGTGGGTGTCGCCAATACCTATTATGCCGGCCTGATGCTCTCCGGCCGTGGCGGCGAGGAGCAGAAGCTTTGGGGCGAGGCGGTGCGCGTCGTGCTGCCGGGCCGCGAGACGGCGGTGAACATCACCGGCGCCATCGTGACGCGCCATGCGCCGAACCGCGCGGAGGCGCTGCGCCTGCTGGAATTCATGGTCTCGCCCGAGGCGCAGACCGTCTACGCCAACGGCAATTTCGAGAACCCCGTCCGCCCCGGCACGCCGACCAACCCGATCGTGGAGAGCTTCGGCGACCTGACGCCGCGCGACGTCTCCATGCCCGAGGTCGCGGCGCGGCGCGCGGCGGTGAGCCGCATCGTCGACGAGGTCGGCTTCGACCGCTGAGAAAGCTTCGCGAGACGTGCGTTTAGGCCGGTTATGGGCGGCCGCCGGCGTGGCCTTGGTCGCGCTGCCGGTCCTCGCCCTCGCTCAGGCGGCTTCCAGGGGGTCGGGAGACCTCTGGCCGCATCTGATCCGCTATGTCCTGCCGCAGGCGGCGGTCGAAACCGTGCTGCTGCTGGCCGGTGTCGGCGCCGTCGTCGCGGCCGTGGGCGCGGGCACGGCCTGGCTCGTCTCCTGCTATCGCTTTCCCGGCAGGCGGGTGCTCTCCTGGGCACTCATCCTGCCGCTCGCCTTGCCCACCTATGTTTCCGCCTATGCCTGGCTGGATGTGATGCATCCGGCCGGGCCTGTGCAATCGGGGTTGCGCGCCCTGCTGGGCCTGACTGACCCGCGCGCCATCCCGCTGCCCGAGATACGTTCGCTGGCCGGCTGCATCCTCGTGATGGGCAGCGTGCTGTTCCCGTATGTCTATCTCACCGCGCGCGCCGCCTTTCTCACCCAGGGTGCCGAGCTGCTGCGGGCGGGGCGGGGGCTGGGCGCGGGCGGCTGGCGGCTTTTCCGCTCCATCGGCCTGCCCATGGCCTGGCCCGCCATCGGGACCGGCTGCGCCCTCGCCCTGCTCGAGACGCTGAACGATGTCGGCGCGGCGGAATTCCTGGGCGTGCGGACGCTGACCGTCTCGGTCTACGTCACCTGGATCACGCGCTCCTCGCTCGAGGGCGCGGCGCAGATCGCGCTTGCCATTCTGGTGCTCGTCGGGCTGCTGCTGGCGCTCGATAGCTGGGCGCGCAGCCGTGCGAAGGGCGGCCAAGCAGTGCGCGAGATCGCCCGGCCCGCATTGCGGCCGCTGTCTGCGGGGCGGGGGGTGCTGGCGGCGGCGCTCTGCGCCCTGCCGGTGCTGATCGGCTTCTTCATTCCGGCGAGCTATCTGCTCTGGGCGGCCTGGCGGCGCGTGGCGGCTTTCGGCTTGCCGCCGGGTCTGTGGGACTGGGTGGCCAATAGCGCCAGCCTCTCCGCCATGGCGACGCTGCTGGTCCTGCCCGCCGCGCTGCTGCTGGCCTCCAATGCGCGGGGCGATGCCCTGCCGGGGCGGCGGCAGGTGGCGGACACGGCGCTGCTGCGGGCGAGCCTGCTGGGCTATGCGCTGCCGGGTGGGATCGCGGCGGTCGGGCTGATCGTGGCGCTCGGCGCTTTCGATGGGCTGACCGAAGGGCTCGCGCAATGGGTGCCGGCCCTGTCCGGCACGGCGGGGGCCGTGGTGCTGGCCTATTTCGTGCGCTTCCTGGCCATTCCAGCGGGCGGGCTCGATGCCGCCTATGCCCGCATCCGGCCCGAGGTGGATTGGTCGGCCCGCTCCATGGGCGCGGGGCGTGGGCGCATCCTGTTCAAGGTGCATCTGCCGCAGCTGGTGCCGGCGCTTTCCGCCGCCGCCCTGCTGGTCTTCCTCGACGCGATGAAGGAACTCCCGGCGACGCTGCTGCTGCGCCCCTTCAATCGCGAGACCCTGGCCACCGCGCTCTACGCCGAGGCCGCGCGCGGCACCTATGAGGAAGGGGCCGTCGCCGCCCTGGCCCTGGTGCTCACGGGGCTGCCCGTCATCGCGCTGCTGGCGATGAGCGGCCGCGGCGGCCGGCGCGGCACGCCGGACGAGGGCTGAGCCGCCCCATCAGCGCGAGACGGTGACGTCGAAACTCACACCCGTCTCATCGAAATCGCTGACGAGGATAGAGGCCCTGATCCGCCATACCCCCGCGGTCGCCAGTTCGGCGCCTTCGTAGGCGAAGCTGCCAGGCGCGGTCGCCCGCATCTGGCGACCGGGCGCCGTCACGCCCGCCTCGGGCTGGGCGAAATCGAGCCAGACTTCCTGCGAGGCGAAGGGCTGCCCATCGGGCCGCCGCAGCCGCAGGGTGAAGGTATTGGGTCCGACACGGGCGGGGCTGACGCTCAGCGTCGCGACCAGATCCTGCGCCGTGGCTTCGCGAGTGACGATGCGGGGCGCGGGCGCATGGTGATGCCCGGCGGCGGGAACGTGATAGGCATCATGCGGCGAGGTCATGCTCAGCACGGCGGTGACGGCGAGGATCGCGCCGCCCAACGCCGCCTCGGCGGCGACGCTGTGGCGGAGCCGCGCGGGGGTCTGCGCCTCGCCCGCCGCTAGGGCCGGGGTGAGGCGGCGATGGTTTAGGGCGGCCAGGCCGAGCAGCATCAGCGCCAGCGCACCCTTGGTCAGGAGGAGCTGGCCCCATTCCGAGGAGAGGAGAGATTGCGCATCGGCCAGATGCAAGAAGCCCTGGGCCACGCCGCTCGCCAGCAGCAGCGCCACGGCGGGCATGGCCAGGCGCGAGAAGCGGCGTAGGGGCTCCAGCGCGCCAGCCCCGTCCCGCCGGAGCAGCAGCGCCAGGGGCAGGAAGGCGCCCAGCCAGAAGGCGGCCGTGACCACATGAACCATCAGCAGCAACTGGGTGAGGAGCCCGCCGACGGCGGCATGGCCCGCGACCATGAAGCCCAGCAGCGCCAGCAGCGCGCCGATCAGGCTCTCGCGCCAGCCGCCGATGAGCACCAGCGCCAGGCCCGCCGCGATGATGGCCGAGCGCAGGAAGACGGTGGAGCGCAGCGCCGCCTTCCAGGTCTCGCCCGCCAGCAGCGCCTCGGGCCCCGGCGCCGCGAGCATGGCCCCGCCCTGGACGCCGATGGTGAGCAGCGAGGCGATCACGCCGAGCGCTGCCCCCAGCCGCATCGCGCGCAGGGCCCCCGTGGGCAGGGGCGCGACCATGGCGCCGAAAAGCGCGCCGCCCGCGCCGAGTGCCGTGCCGATATAGAGCAGGAAGCGCAGCACCTCCGCCGCGCGGGTCCAGAACCCGTCATCGGGAAGCGCGGTCGGCGCAGGCTGGGCGTCGACCCCGATGCCGAAGGCGATGCCGCCCGAAACCGGATGCCCATCGGCCGAGATGATGCGGTAGCTCGCCAGATAAGGGCCCCGCGCCAGGCCGGGCGGCAGGCGGACCGAGATCTGCCCGCCTTGCACCTGGCCGAGCAGGCTCACCACCCCATCGGGCCCGGCCAGGCGAAGGTCGAGCAGGGTGATGGGCTCGTCGAAGCGCAGCGTGACCTCGCCCGGCGCCGCTTCGGCCCTCGCCCCATCGGCCGGCTGGCTCTCGACCAGCGCGGCATGGGCCCAGGCCCCGCCCGAAGGGGACAGGGCCAGGAGAAGGAGCAGCAGAAGCAGGCGCCGGAGCATCGGTCGCTCAGTTCTTCGGGGTGATGCGTACGGCGAAGGCGGGCATGCGCAGCGCCTCGCCCGGCGTCGAGGGCCGCTCGATCCAGCGCGAGACCTTGCCGCCCTCGCATTCCTGCACGATGGCGAAATAGGCCGTGCCGCCCGCTTCGGCCGGCGTCTGCAGGCGGAGGACGAATTCCTGGTAGAAGGCGTCGGGTAGATTGCCGCCGCGCCACACCACTTCCCGCACCGGGGCGCTTTCGCCATGGCCGCCGCCCGAGGAAGCGCCCTCGGCCGTGACGGTGGAAAGCTGCCAACCGGCGACCGGCATGGGCTTCACATTGCGGAACCCCTCGGGGATCTGCACGCGGATGCCCGTCGTGGCCGCGCCTTCGCAGCCATGGGGGACGCGGACGGCGACGCGGAGATAGCTGTCGGCCGGCATGGTGGCCTGGTCGAGCGTGACATGCGCCATGGCGGGCGCGGCCGCGAGGGCGAGGATGGAGGCGAGAGCAGCGCTTTTCAGCGACATGGGTATTCTCCGGTGTTTCCGGATGGATGGGGCAGGGCGCGCGCCGGCGCCCTATCGGCGCGGTCCGGGAACAGGCGGAAGGGCTGATTCCGGGCCTCGCGCGTGGCGCATAAGGCGAAACCGCCCCTCCCTGGCTCAGGCCAAGGCGGCGGCGGTTTCCGGATCAGGCGATGGGTGGTGCCCGGGGCTGTTGCGGCGGCGCGCGCGCGGGCAGGGGCGGCAGGCCCGGATGCCGCAAAGCGGGCGCCTCGGCCCGGGCCTCGACCATCGCGATGACGATGGCCGGCGGCATGGGCAGGATGGCATGCTCCAGTTGCAGGCAGAGCGGGCAGCCCGCATGGATATGCGCCTTCGGGATCTCCTTGCCATCGGCGTCGATCGTGATCGATCGGAGGCCGTGGGTAGGGTCGCAGATCTCGATGGTCTGGGCGGCCGCCGCCCGGGCCAGGCCCCGCATGCCAGGCAACAGCGCGGCCGACCACTGCATGAGCAGCAGCGCCGCAATGAGGCACGACAGGAGGCGATGATGGCGCATCTCGGCCGCAAGCCCTATCAGCCGGGCCAGGGCTTGTCACCAGGGAAGCGCGGCCGGTCTTACCGGGGCATGGCCAGCCTTAGGGTCACGCCCTGGCCCGAGGTCCAGATCGGCTCGGCATTGATCTGCCGGCACAGGCCCTGGATGAGGTGCAGACCGGTGCCGGATGATTGATCGCCATTGGACTGCGGAAAGCCGCACCCATCATCCTGGATAAGGACGAAGAGCTTCTCCCCCTCGCAGAAGGCGCGGACGGCGATCTCCCCCACATCGCTCGGGCAGAAGGCATGCTTCAGGCTGTTGGTGGCGAATTCGTTGAGGATGAGGCCGAGCGGGACGGCGATGTCACTCTGGATGTCGACCTCCTCGATCTGCACGCTCAACCGGACGGGGATTTCCCGATGCAGCGAAAGCAGCCCCTCCAGCAATTGCGTCACATAGGGACGGAGCGGGAGCCGATCGGTCGACTTGGTCGCATAGACCAGCTCATGCACCAGCCTCAGCGCCTCGATACGTTCGCCGATGAGGAGAAGCTCAGCGCGCGTCTCCTCCGAATTGGCCGCCTTCGCGCGCATGCGCACGAGGCCGCGGATGGCGCCGATATTGTTCTTGATGCGGTGCTGCAACTCGCGAAGCAGCGTGCGATTCCGGTCGAGAGCGGCCTGCAACGCATGAACCTTGTATAGCCGGTCGATCACAGGGCCGAGAATGGCCGCATAGGTGCGCAGGAACTCCGTCGTCTCCTCATCGGGCAGCCAGGGTTCCCGGCTATCGACCTGCAGGAGCCCGTAGGGCCTCCGGCCAGGGAGGAGAATCGGGACATTGACGATACCGACCACCCCGGCCGAGCGCATGAAGGTCGGAAAATCGAACCGTTCCTCCCGCCGGATATCCGGCGTGATCACCGGCTGGCCGATCTCGACGGAGTAGGCCTCGGACGAGCGCTCGCTCATGGCGACACGCATCCTGCCGACCACGCCCTCCGGCCAGCCCACGCCGGCGCGGACCAGGAGCCAGCGCCCTTGATCCTGAATTTCCATCACCTTCGCCAGATCGGTGCCGAGCGCCTTGCCCACCAATCGGCATGCTTCGGATAGAACCTCGTCCAGATCCTCGCTGCCCAGAGCGAATTCGCCAAAATCGGCGAGCACTCTCTGGCGCTTGACCATGTCTCCTCGAATGGCCACGCCGGAGCTCCTCATGGAGAATGGTGCCCTTCTCAGGGCTGCATCGACGGCATCTCTCCTGTGGGATGCATGTTGTGATGCATATTAGCCATGATCCAGATTGAGCCTGCAACGATCAGGAAGACGACAAGAATCCCGAAAACGAGAGCGAGCACATTGTTGGTATTGTCCGGCCCGGTCGTGATGTGCAGGAAGAAAACGAGCTGCACGCCCATCTGCGCGATGGCGAGGACGATGAGGGCCACGGGAAGCGTCGGCGCATAGAGCACATCCGAGCCGGCCAGGAGGAAGGAGGCGGCCGTCAGAAGAACCGAAAAGCCGAGGCCGAGATTGGCGTTCCGCAGCGAATGGCCGCTGCTTTCGCCGGGCTCGTCGCCAGGCGCATGATCCGCGCTGTGATGCGTCACACTGTGTTCGTGCTGGTTCATGGAGTGACTCCCATCAGATAGACGATCGTGAAGATGCCGATCCAGACGATGTCGAGCGCGTGCCAGAAGAGATTGAAGCAGACGAGGCGATGGATGATCTCGGGCCTGAAACCCTTGACCTGGACCTGGGCCATCATCGTCAGCAGCCACAGGCCACCGAAGGTGACATGCACGCCGTGAAGGCCGACCAGGCCGAAAAAGGCGGTAAGCATGCCGCTGCGCTGCGGCGTGATGCCCCGCTCCGCCAGCTCGATGAATTCCTGCAGTTCCAGGGAGAGGAAGGCGAGGCCGAGAATGCCGGTCAAGGCGAGAAAAACCTGCGTCCATAGCCGGCTGCGCGCATTGGTCGCGGCGGCGGAGAGCATGCAGGTGTAGCTGGAGAGCAGCAGGGCGGCCGTCTCCAGCCCTACGCGAGGGATATCGACGACCTCCTGGATACCGGGGCCGCCGGCCGTCGCATCCCGCTGCACTGCGAAGGCCGCGAAGAAGCAGGAGAACATGATGATGTCGCTGAGCAGGAAGATCCAGAAGCCGTAGCCGACGATGATCCGCTTGCTGGCAGGCCCCGTCGCGCCCTGGCCCGTGCCGGCGACGGCTTCGCGCGAGGCATGGGGTCGATGGCCCAGCCGGTGCGGGTCTTCCCTGAGCCGCCGGAGCGCCTCGACGCTGGCGGGTAGGCCGGGCCCGCTCATGGCCTGGCCTCCTGTTGTCGTAGCCGTTGCAGCATTGCCTCGCGCGCGGCGCGACGCGCGCGATCAACGCGGGCGACTTCCTCGGCGGTCACTTCGAACTCATGCACGTCCCGCCAGGCCATGATGATGAAGGCGAAGAGCGCGGCGAAAAGCGCCACGCCTGCGAGCCACCAGATGTACCAGACCATGGCGAAGCCGAAGACGGTCGTGAAGAAGGCGGTATAAATGCCGGTCGGGCTGTTCACCGGCATCTCGATCGGCTCGTAGATCGGCTCGGGTGAGAGCTGCTGTGTCTCGATGGCGCGCTGCTTGATGCCCCAGTAGGCTTCCTCGCCTTCGACATTGGGCAGAACGGCGAAGTTGAAGAAAGGTGGCGGCGAGGGAGTGGCCCACTCCAGGGAGCGGCCGTCCCAAAGATCGCCCGTCACGTCGCGGAGCTTGTCGCGATCGCGGATGCTGACGACGATCTGCCAGATCTGCGCGACCACGCCGACAAAGAGAATGACGACGCCGAGGACGGAGACATAGATCCAGGGCGTCCATTCCGTGATGTTGATATGCTGCAGGCGCCGCGTCATCCCGAGCAGGCCGAGCACGTAGAGCGGCGCGAAGGTGACCCAGAAGCCGACGAAGGCGAACCAGAAGGCGGCCTTGCCCCAGCCCTCATGCAGCCTAAAGCCGAAAACCTTGGGAAACCAGAATTCCAGCCCCGCGAAGATGCCGAAGACCACGCCGCCGATGATGACGTTGTGGAAATGCGCCACCAGGAACATGGAGTTATGCGTGACGAAATCCGCGGGCGGAATGGCCAGCAGCACGCCCGTCAGGCCGCCGATGGTGAAGGTGACGAGGAAGCCCATTGACCAGAGCATGGGAACATCGAAGCGGACCCTGCCGCCATACATGGTGAAGATCCAATTATAGATTTTCACGCCGGTACCGACGGCGATGATGCTCGAGGCGATGCCGAAGAATGTGTTCACCGCGGCGCCGGCGCCCATGGTGAAGAAGTGATGCAGCCAAACCGTCATGGAGACGACGCAGATGAAGAGCGTCGCCGCCACCATCGACCGGTAGCCGAATAGCGGCTTGCCTGAGAAAGTGGGAAATATCTCGGAAAAGATGCCGAAGGCGGGGAGGATGAGGATATAGACTTCCGGATGCCCCCAGGCCCAGACCAGGTTGACGAACATCATCGGACTGCCGCCGGCATCCTGCGTGAAATAGTGGAAGCCGAGATACCGATCCAGCGTCAGCATCGCGAGCGTGGCCGTCAGTACCGGGAAGGCCGCGACGATAAGCAGCGATGAGCCAAGCGCCGTCCAGCAGAAGATGGGCATCCGGAGATAGCTCATGCCGCGGCAGCGCATCTTGAGCACGGTCGTGACGATATTGATGCCGGTTATCAGGGTGCCGACGCCCGATATCTGCACGGCCCATAGATAATAGTCGACGCCGACACCGGGTGAATATGTCGTCTGGCTCAAGGGCGGATAAGGCAGCCAGCCGGTGCGCGCGAATTCGCCGACGAAGAGCGAGATATTCACCAGCAGCGCGCCGCTCGACGTCAGCCAGAAACCGACGGAATTGAAGGTGGGGAAAGCGACGTCGCGTACGCCCAGCTGAAGAGGAACGAGGAAATTCATGAAGCCCAGCACCAGCGGCATGGCGCCGAAGAGGATCATGATCGTGCCATGGGCGGTGAATATCTGATTGTAATGCTCTGGCGGCAGATAGCCCTCGGCATTGATGGCCACGGCCTGCTGCGTGCGCATCATGATGGCGTCGGCAAAGCCGCGTATCAGCATGAGCGCGCCGAGCAGGCAGTACATCACGCCGATACGCTTATGATCGACGCTGGTTATCCATTCACGCCAGAGATAGGGCAGCCATCCTTTCACGGCGACGAGCACGAGCACGCCGAGCATCGCCAGGATGACGACGGCCGAGGTGACAAGAGGAATGGGATCGGAGAAGGGGATTGCCGAAAGGCCGAGCTTGCCCAACATCGTCAGTGATGTCCTCCTGTGGAGACTTGGCGCCCGTTATGAGAGCCCTCGGTTTCCGGGCCTGGGCCCGGGGCTATGGTCTGGCTGGCGATGCCCTGGAAGAGCTGCGGGTCCACGCTGCGATAACTGGTCAGCGGCACCTTCGCACTCTGACGGACTAGTTGCCCGTAGGAGGCTTCGTCGAGCACTGGTCCGGAGGCCTGCACGCGCGTGATCCAGGCGCTGAATTCCTCATCCGGCACGCTGTTCACGTCGAACTGCATGTCGGAGAAGCCATCGCCGGAGAACTGTGCGGAGATGCCCCACATCTGGCTGGGATGATCGGCCTGAAGATGGAGGCGCGACACCATGCCCGGCATGGCGTAGATCATCGTGCCGAGACGGGGTACGAAGAAGACGTTGAAGACGCTGGCTGAGGTTATCAGGAAACGAACGGGCGTGCCCGCCGGCACGACCAGTTGATTGACTGTCGCGATGCCCTGCTCCGGATAAATGAACAGCCATTTCCAGTCGAGCGAGACGACCTGGACCTCGAGCGTCGGCTTCTCCGATTCCAATGGTCGGAAAGGATCGAGCCTGTAGGAGCCAATCCAGATAACACCGCCGAGAAACATGATCGTCAGGATCGGGATCGACCAGACGACGGCCTCGATCCGGCCCGAATAGGACCAGTAGGGCAGGTACTCCGCCTTGGTGTTCGAGGCGCGGTACCGCCACGCCATCCAGAAGGCCAGAAGGATCGTCGGTACGACGATGGCCAGCATGATGACGGTCGCGTTGAGCAGGACATCCGCATTGCCCCGCCCAACCGGACCGAGAGGGTCCAGAATGCCGCCCGAGCACGCAGTCAGGTTCAGCGCCAATCCAACCGCGATCGCGGTGTGCGCAAGACGCATTTCGGCCCTCCTTCTCCTGGCGGGTTGGACCTCTCGAATGCCGCTTGCGCCGAGGGGAAGAGCCGGCGGGCCGCGAAATCCTTGCGCGCAGCGTCGCCGCGCTCTCAAGAGAAACTTTCGGCGCGATCGTGCCGATGCGCTTTAACGCAGATTAGGTCACTACGCTTAGCGCAATGACCTTTGTGTGAGACGCGTATTTTTCTGTGAGACGGTTCGGCTTAAGCTATTCGCGAACGACGTAGGTGTGGAAACGGATCCTGCCGTCCGCACCCGTCTCGCGGTATAGCCCCTGGATCTCGCTCTCGAAGCCGGGGAAGCGATTGCAGGCTTCCTCGAAGGCCTTGAGATAGTCCACCGCCGGCTTCGCTCTCTCACCCAGGCGCTCGCCGGGAATGATGGTGGCGATGCCGGGCGGATAGACGAGCCAGAGTGTCGCCGCGAGGCGCTCCGCGGTTTCCTCCAGCGGCACGTAATCCACCTTGTTCTTCACCAGGGCGCGCACCGCCTCGTTCGGCGGCATCGCCATCTCGGGGAAATGGCGCTCGGTGAATTGCGCCGATTGCAGGCGGCTGATGCCCGCGGCGCGATAGAAGGCATGCATCTCCGCGCAGAGGTCGCGCAGCCGCGCCCGGCCGTAACGCTGCGGGCGGCGGGCGACGAAATTCGGGATGACCTCGTCGAGCGGCGCGTTGTTATCGTGCAGCTTCTTGAAGGTGATGAGGTGCGCGAGCAGCGTGCCCGCCTTGCTGCTCTCGACGCCCGGCGTGAGCAGGAAGAGCAGGCTGTTGAGGTCGTTCTTCTCCGGCACGATGCGGTTCTGGCGCAGATACTCGGCCAGGACAGGCGCGGGGATGCCGTGATCGGCATAATCGTCGCCCGCGAATCCCGGCGTCAGGATCGTCAGCTTGTTCGGGTCGGTGATCGCCCAATGCTCGGGATTATCACCGAAGCCGTGCCAGGCGGCATCGGGCGTCAGCGCCCAATGCGCCGGGTCGCTCGCCAGCGCATCGGTCGGCGCGTCTTCCCAAGGCATCTCCACGCCATTGACGCGCACCATCTTGGGAATGAAGGGCTCGAAGAACCAGCGCTTGGCTGGATCGCGATCAGCGGCGAAATCGCGCTTCGTCAGGCGCAGCTTCTTGCGCAGCTCGATGCCGAGGCGGACGGTGTCGTCCCAGAGCACTTCGCCCGAGCGGCCCTTCATCATCTGCGCCCCGACATCGAGCGAGGCGAAGAGAGGATAGAAGGGGCTGGTGGAAGCGTGCAGCAGGAACATCTCGTTGAAGCGGCGATGCTCTACGCGACGGCGCTGCTCGCCGAGATGGCTGTCCTTCACATGAATCTGTGAGGCCTGCGAAAAACTCGCCAACTGCTTATGCGTACTCTGCGTGACGATGATGCCGGGGCTATCTTCGCTTAGTTTGTCGAGCCCCATGCCGAAGCGCCCGCGAAACAGCGGGTGGAACTTCATGAAGCCGGCCCAGGCCTCGTCAAAGAGGATGTAGTCGCAGAGATGGCCGATCTTCGCGATGATCTGCTCGGCCGAATGGATCGTGCCGTCATAGGTGCATTGCTCGATCACCGCCGCGCGGAAGGGGCGGGGGCGCTGCCAGGCCTCAGGGTCCTTCACCAGCGGATTGTCGCGGATCGAGGCCCGCAAACGATCCTCGCTCAGCGCATCGGCCGACATGGGGCCGATCAGCCCATGCGCATTGCGACGCGTCTCGATGAAGATGGGCGTCGCCTCGCCGAGGAAGAGCGCGCCGTGATGCGCCGCCTTGTGGTTGTTGCGGTCGAAAAGCACGAGATCGCCCTCCGCCAGCAGGGCCTGAAGCGCGATCTTGTTGGAGGTGGAGGTGCCGTTTAGCACGAAATAGGTGCGCTCGGCGCCGAAGATTTCGGCTGCTTCCTGCTGCGCCTTGAGCGCCGGGCCTTCATGGGTCAGCAGGTCGCCCATATCGAGCACGGAATTGTCCAGGTCATCGCGGAAAATGGCTTGGCCCAGATGTTCCACGAAAATGCGCCCGACGGGGCTGCGGCTGTAGAACATGCCGCCATTATGGCCAGGGCAGGTCCAGAGCTGATTGCCCTGCTCCGCATAATCGACGAGCGCGCCGAAGAACGGCGTCTTCAGGGATTCGGCATATTGCCGCAGTTCGGAGACGAGATTGCGGGCGATGAAATCCGGCGTCTCCTCGGCGAGGAAGACGAAGCCATCGACATCGTCGAGCACTTCGACCGGAATGTCCTCGAGCCGCTGCCGCCGGACGAGGAGGATGATAGGCACATCGAGCCCGCGCTTGCGCACCAGGGAGATCAGCGCGGCGGAACGGCCCTGCAGGCCCTTCTTGCCCCAATCCACCACGATGCAGCCGATGGCCGCATCGGTGCGCACCACGAGCTCCGCATCGTCATCGCGCCGCGCGCGGGTGACGGTGTAGCCCATGCCCTCGATCTCGGCGAGAATCTGCCGCAAGCGCGCCCCTTCAAGGTCGGCTTCGTCGAAGCCCGGAGCGCAGACGAGAAACTTGAAACGTCGGCCGTATTCCATGCTGCGGCTCCTGCTACAGGCCGGCCGGCCGGTCTATCACAGCCGGATGAAGAAATCCGGCGGCTAACGGCTGCAGGCGCTGAAGGTTGCGGAGCCGCCCTCAGCCACGGCCGTTCAGGAAGGGGTTGCTACGGCGCTCCTCGCCGAAAGTGGAGCCGGGGCCATGGCCGCAGAGGAACTGGATCTGGTCGCCGAGCGGCAGCAGCTTCTGCTCGATGGCGTCGATCAGCGCGGCATGGTCGCCATAGGGAAAATCCGTCCGCCCCACCGAGCCGCGGAAGAGCACATCCCCCACGATGGCCACGTTTAGGGCCGGAGAGACGAAGGCGACATGCCCCGGCGTATGGCCGGGGCAGTGCAGAACCGCGAATTCCTGCCCGGCGATGGAGACCGTATCGCCCTCTGCGAGCCAGCGATCGGGGGTGACGTTCTCCAACTCCATCTGATAGCGGGTACCCTGTTCCACTAGGCCCTGGAGCAGGAAGTCATCCCGCCGGTCCGGTCCCTCGATGGGCACCGGGGCGCCCTGACGGGCTTCCAACTCCCGCTTCAGGGCCGCGGCGCCGCCGGCATGGTCGAGATGGCCATGGGTGAGCAGGATGCGATCGACTGTGAACTTGACCTGATCCAGCGCGACCAGGATACGCGGCACGTCACCGCCCGGATCGATCACGGTTCCGCGCCCCGTTTCCGCATCCCAGATCAGGGCGCAGTTCTGCTGGAAGGGCGTGACGGGGATCTGGGCGGCTTGGATCTGGGGCATGCGGACTGCGTGCCATGCTCGGCAGGCAGGGTCAACGCCAAGTGGCTAGTCGAGTCCGAGAAGCCAGCGGTCGAGCTGCGCCACGCGGATCGAGGCGCCGGGGAAGCGGCAATTGAGCTCCACGCGATGCTGCATGATCCATTGCAGGCAATCGAGCCGGCTGGTGAAGGGCTCGAATTCCTCGCGGCTCACCCGTAAGGTCGCGCAATTGACGATGAAACGGGCGCCTTCACGGCAGCCGGGCGCGGCGGCCCAGTCCCGCTGCGGTGCCTCGAGAACGGGCACCCAATAGGTGCGGGAAAGGTCCAGCCGGTCGACGTCGCGCCGGTGCATTTTCTGGTTCCTCCCGTGCTTCTGTAACCCTGGCCAGCGCCACGGCACGCGGCTGCGCACCGTGGCGGATGGCGATCAGGGCCGGAGCAGGTCGAACCGGTCGGCGTTCATCACCTTCGTCCAGGCAGCCACGAAATCGCGCACGAATTTCGCGCCCGCATCGGCCGAGGCATAGACTTCCGACAATGCCCGCAGCTGGGAGTTGGAGCCGAAGACGAGGTCCGTCCGCGTCGCCCTCCACTTCTCCTCGCCGGTATCGCGATCGGAGCCGATGAAGGTTTCGTCGGCCGTGCCGTCGACGATCTTCCAGGCCGTGCGCATATCGAGCAGGTTGATGAAGAAGTCATTCGTCAACTGCCCGGGACGCTCGGTAAGCACGCCGTGCTTCTCGCCATTATGGTTGGCGCCGAGCACCCGCAGCCCGCCGACCAGGACCGTCATCTCCGGCGCGCTGAGATTGAGCAGCTGCGCGCGGTCGATCAGCAATTCCTCCGTCGGCACGTTGAAGGGCACCTGCAGATAATTGCGGAAGCCATCGGCCTTCGGTTCGAGAACGGCGAAGCCTTCCGCATCGGTCTGCTCGGCCGTGGCATCGGTGCGGCCCGGCGTGAAGGGCACTTCGATGTCATAGCCGGCATCCTTCGCCGCCTTCTCCACCGCGACCGAGCCGCCCAGCACGATCAGGTCCGCGATGGAGACTTTCTTGCCGCCGCCGCTGCGGTCGAAATCGGCCTTGATGCCTTCATACACGGCCAGGACCTTCGCCAGCCGCTCGGGCTGGTTCACGTCCCAGTTCTTCTGGGGCGCCAAGCGGATGCGGCCGCCATTGGCACCGCCGCGATGGTCCGAGCAGCGATAGGTCGAGGCCGAGGCCCAAGCCGTCGAGACCAGTTCCGCCACAGAAAGGCCGGAGGCGAGGATCTTCTCCTCGAGCTTGGCGACATCGGCGACGTCGATGGGCGCGTAATCGGCCTTGGGGATCGGGTCCTGCCAGAGCAGATCCTCGGCGGGCACCTCGGGGCCGAGATAGCGCGCTTTGGGCCCCATATCGCGATGGCAGAGCTTGAACCAGGCGCGGGCGAAGGCATCGGCGAACTGGTCCGGATGGGCGCGGAAGCGTTCGGAAATCTTACGATATTCCGGATCGACCTTCATCGCCATATCGGCCGTGGTCATCATCGTCGGCAGGCGGCGGTCGGGGCTATGCGCGCCCGGCGCCATATCCTCCGGCTTCTGGTTGATCGGCTGCCACTGCTTGGCGCCGGCCGGGCTTTCCACCAACTCGTACTCATAGTCGAGCAGCATGTGGAAATAGCCATTGTCCCATTTGGTGGGGTTCGGCGTCCAGGCGCCCTCGAGGCCGCTGGTGATGGTGTGGTCACCGAAGCCGCTCTCATGGCCGCTCTGCCAGCCGAGGCCCATCTGGGCGATATCCGCGCCCTCCGGCTCGGCGCCAACCTTCTTGGCATCGCCCGCGCCATGGCACTTGCCGAAAGTATGGCCGCCGGCGGTGAGCGCCACGGTCTCCTCGTCATTCATGCCCATGCGCGAGAAGGTTTCGCGGATGTCGCGGCCCGACTGCGCCGGGTCCGGCACGCCACCGGGACCTTCAGGATTGACGTAGATCAGGCCCATCTGGATCGCGGCCAGCGGGCTTTCCAGGACCATGTTCTTCGCCGGGTCGATGCGGGTCTGGCCCAGCCACTCTTCCTCGGTGCCCCAATAGATGTCCTTGAGCGGCTCGAAGACATCCTCACGTCCGCCGCCGAAGCCGAAGACCGGGCCGCCCATGGATTCGATAGCTACATTGCCGGCCAGGATCATCAAATCGGCCCAGGAGAGCTTCTGGCCGTATTTCTGCTTGATCGGCCACAGAAGGCGCCGCGCCTTGTCGAGATTGGCATTGTCGGGCCAGCTGTTGAGCGGCGCGAAACGCTGCGAGCCGGAAGAGGACCCACCACGGCCGTCACCGGTGCGATAGGTGCCCGCGCTGTGCCAGGCCATGCGGATGAAGAAGGGGCCATAATGCCCGTAATCGGCCGGCCACCAGGGCTGGCTGTCGGTCATCAGCGCGTGCAGGTCACGCTTCACGGCGGCGTAATCGAGGGTTTGGAATTCCTTCGCGTAATCGAAGGCATCGCCCATCGGGTTTCCGGTGAGCCCCTTCTGGTGAAGGATGTCGAGCGAGAGCTGGTTTGGCCACCAATCCCGATTGGTGCGGCCGAGCAGCGCGCGGGTGGCCCCGGATTTCTTCATCGGGCAGCCCTGCGGGCTACCGGGATTCGTGTCCATGTTCTGAGTTCTCCCTGAAACTCTTGCCGGAGGTTATGAGCCGGTCTCGATTGACGGAAGTAATTTGTTCCTATGGTAGCGATTGATGAAATCTATCAAAAACCGCCCCTCATCCCTAAAGATCCTTGGCGCTGCAACGCTTTCGCCGGAACGGCGGCTTGAACCTGGCAGATCAGCAGGCGAAGGCGTTCATGCGATTATTTGAAATGTTCAATTGACTCCTTTCGTCCGCCGGGGCCTGCTTTATAGGCCCGCCGACGTTTCAGATTAGCGACATCATGACCGAAGCTCTGACTTTAGCCGCGACTTTTCGCCTGTTCAGCACCGCCGGATGACTGCGAAACCCGCCCGTATCCCGCGCCTCGAATCAAGCGCGCTGGAAACGCCGAACCGCATCCTCGCCGCCGCGCTCGCGACTTTCGCCGAGCGCGGCTTCCACGCGGCGTCGCTCAAAGAGATCACCGAGCGGGCGGGGGCGAATATCGCCGCGGTGAATTATCACTTCCGCTCGAAGGACGAGCTGATCCGCCAGGTCCTGGACCGCTTCCTGGGCGCGATCAACAGTGAGCGACTCGCGGCGCTGGATGGCTGCGAGGCCGAGGCAGGGGCCGACGGTCCGACGCTGGAAGCGCTGATCGAGGCGCTCATCCGCCCCATGGTAAGCCTGAGCCGCGATCAGCATGACGGCCGCGCTATCGTCCGCCTGCTGCTGCAGGTCCGCGCCCTGCCGCGCGGCGTCACCAACAATGCCGTGGCGCAGCAATTCGACCCCGTCCATGCGCGCTTCATCAACGCGCTGAACCGCGCGGCGCCTTGGCTGCATCGGGAGGAAGTGGTCTGGCGCTATGATTTCGCGCGCGGCGCCATGATGCATATCCTGAGCGATCTGGACCCGGGCATGCGCCGCCTGGCCGATCTCTCGCCTAGCATCACGGCGGCGGATGACGAGACCATCATCCGCCAGCTCGTGGCCTTCATCGCCGGCGGCTTCAGGGCCCCGGCGACGCCGCGCTGATCAGGCCGTGATGCCGGCCGTGACCTCCTTGGGGATGATCGCGCCGCGATGTTGCACGACCAGCGAAGCGAGGCGATGCGCCGCCTCCGCCGAGGCCGGGGGCGCCTTGCCCACGAGCCGCGCGGCGAGATAGCCGGCGGCGAAACTGTCCCCCGCGGCCGTGGTATCGACTACCTTCGGCACTTTTCGCGCCGGCACCAGCGTCTCCTCACCCTCGACGCGCAGCCGGGCGGCCGGCGGTTCGAGCTTCAGCACGATTTCCGGCACTTTCCGCGCGGCAAGCTGGTCCATCACCGCCTGCTCCTCGCCCCAGCCGAAGATCTCGTCCAACTCGGTCGAACCGGCGAGGAGAATGTCGGTGCGGGAGAACATGGCCTCATAGGCCTCGGCGGCGGCTTCCTTGCCGGCCCAGAGGCGCGGGCGCCAATTGGTGTCGAAGGCTACCAGCCCGCCGCGCGCGCGGAGCCGATCGAGCAGCGGCAGGAGTTTCGCCCGACCCTCGGCGCCCCAGATGGCGAGGCTGATGCCGGAGAGATAGAGCAGGTCATAGCCCTCGAGCGCCGCCATCAGCGCATCGGCGCCAGGCAGCAGGAACAGCTCCCGCGCGGGCGCTTGGTCGCGCCAATAGAGGAAGCGCCGTTCTCCATTGGCATCCGTGAGGATCATGTAGAGCCCCGGCACCCGGCCCGGCAGGCGGGCGACATGCGTGGTGCCGACGCCCTCCCTGTTCCAGGCGGCGACCATGGCATCGCTTTCCGGGTCATCGCCGAGCGCGGTGACATAGTCGGTCGCGATACCCAGGCGCGCGAGATAGACGGCCGTGTTCAGCGTATCGCCGCCGAAGCCGACGGTCGTGTTCCCATCGGCGCGGCGGGAAAGCTCGATCATGCATTCGCCGAGGCAGGCGACGCGCGGGGCGCTCATCGCGGCAGCTTCGCCAGCGAGCGCCGGGCGATCTCGGTGATTTCCGACCACTGGCCGTCCCGCATGAGCTTGGTCGGCGCGAGCCAGGAGCCGCCGACGGCGACCACCTGCGGCAAGGCGAGCCATTCCGCCGCCTGATCCTCGCCGATGCCGCCCGTCGGGCAAAAGCGCATCTCGGGGAAGGGGCCCGCGAAGGCCTTGAGCGCGGCAATGCCGCCCGCCGGCACGGCCGGGAAGAACTTGACCACCTCGAAACCGCGCTCGACAGCCGCCATCAGCTCGGAGGGCGTGGCGATGCCGGGCACGAAGGGCAGGCCCAGGGCGGCCGCCGCATCCAGCAGTGCGGGCGTGGCGCCGGGACTCAGCGCAAAACGTGCGCCGAGCGAGCGGGCCAGTTCCAGATCCTTCGCCGTGGTCACGGTGCCGAGGCCGACCAGGGCTTCGGGTACTTCCGCGATGATGGCCCGCGCGGCATCCGCCGCGGCCGGGGTGCGCAGCGTGATTTCCAACATGGTGATGCCGCCGGCCACGAGCGCACGCGCCAGCGGCACGGCATCCGCCACTTTCTCGATGGTCAAAACGGGCACGAGGCGGCTCTCGGCCAGCAGGGCCAGCGCCGGGGCCTGAGAGGAGGAAAGTGCAGTCATGATCTCTCCATCACGCGGCCGCGAGCGGCACGCTACATCGTCGCGCCGATTTGCCAGGGCACGAACTCATGCCGACCATAGCCGAGCTGTTCGGATTTGGAACGCTCGCCGGAAGCGATATCGAGGATCTTCTGGAAGATCTCCTCGCCCTTCTGCTCGATCGTCACGCCGTCGAGAATGTCGCCGCAATCGATATCCATATCCTCCTCCATGCGGCGGTAGAGGTCGGAATTCGTGGCGAGCTTGATCGAGGGTGTGGGCTTGCAGCCATAGGCGGAGCCGCGCCCGGTCGTGAAGCAGAGCACATTGGCCCCGCCGGCCACCTGGCCCGTTGCGGCGACCGGGTCATAGCCTGGCGTATCCATGAAGACGAAGCCGCGGCGGTCAATCTGCTCGGCATAGCGATAGACGCCGCGCAGCGTCGCCGTGCCGCCCTTCGCGGCAGCGCCGAGGGACTTCTCGAGAATGGTCGTGAGGCCGCCCGCCTTGTTGCCGGGTGAGGGGTTGTTGTTCAACTCGCCACCGGCGCGCGCGGCGTAATCCTTCCACCAGTCGATAAGATCGACGATCTTCCGGCCGACCTCGGGGCTTTCGGCGCGGCGGGTGAGCAGATGCTCGGCGCCGAAAATCTCCGGCGTCTCGGAAAGAATGGCCGTGCCGCCATGGCGCACGAGCTTGTCGGCCGCCGCACCGAGAGCGGGATTGGCCGTCATGCCGGAATAGCCGTCGGAGCCGCCGCATTGCAGCGCGAGCGTCAGTTCGGAGGCCGGCACCGCCTCGCGCTGGGCGCGCGCGGCGAAGGGCAGCATTTCGCGAACCTTCGCGACGCCGGCGGCGATGGCCTTGCGCGTGCCGCCGCTCTCCTGGATCGTCAGGCTCTGGAAATGCTCGCCTTCAATGATGCCGTAAGCCTCCTTAAGCCGCGGAATCTGGAAGACCTCGCAGCCCAGGCCGACGACGACCACGGCGGCGAAATTCGGATGGCTCGCATAGCCCCATTGTGTGCGCGCGAGCAGGTCGAATTCCTCGCCCTTGCTGCCCATGCCGCAGCCCGTGCCATGCGTGAAAGGCACGACGCCGTCGATACTGGGATAATCGGCCAGGATGCCGGATTTGTTGATCTCATCGGCGATGTAATCGATCACCGTGGCCGAGCAATTTACCGAGCTGAGGATGCCGATATAGTTGCGCGTGCCCACGCGCCCATTCGGCCTGCGGAAACCCATGAAATGCGCGGGGAGCTCGCCGGGGCGCAGCATCTGATCGGCGCGGACCTCGGTGGCGAAAGCATAGTCGCGCTCGAAATCATGGATGGCGACGTTATGCTCGTGCACCCAGGAGCCGGGGGTGATGTCTTTCCCCGCGAAGCCGATGATCTGGCCGAATTTCCGCACCGGCTCGCCCCGCGCGATGCCCGTGGTGGAGAGCTTGTGCCCCTTGGGCACGCGCTCCGTCACCGTGAGGCCGAAGGGAAGGATCGTGCCGGGTGGAACGGAATCCACCGCGACGACGACGTTATCGGCTTCGTGCAGGCGCAGGGTGCGGGGCATCGCCATGGGATGTCAGACTTCCAGAATGGCCTTGATGACGCCGGCCTCGGGGCGGATCCAGTCGCGGAACAGCTCGGGCCCCGCGGTGAGGGAACCGCGATGCGTGTTGAGCGCCTTGGTCGGCACCTTGCCGGCCGCCATCTGCTTGACCACCTCGGCGAAATCGTCCGGCTGCGCATTGCGGCTGGCAAAAAGCGTGGTCTCGCGCTTATGGAATTCCGGGTCGTTGAAGGTGATGTTCTCGCGCACGACGGAAACCAGCACATAGCGCCCAGCATGGCCGACGAAGCCGAAGCCGCGCTGCATCGCGGCCGTATTGCCGGTGCAGTCAATGACGACGTCGAAGAAATCCCCACTGGTCGCAGCCGCCGCCTTGGCCTCAGCATCGGCATTGGCGAGCAGCAGCGCATCGGCGCCGAGTTGGTCTTGCGTGAAGGCGAGACGGTCCTCGCGCATATCCATCACCGTGACATGCGCGCCGCGCGCTTTGGCGAAGATGATGGCGGACATACCGATCGGGCCCGAGCCGACGACGAGAACGCGGTCTGCGGCCGTAATGCCGCCACGCTTCACGCCATGCGCACCGATGGCGAGGAACTCGATCATTGCCGCGTCTTCGAGCGGCGTATCGCCGACGGCGACGACATTGCTGGCGGGAACACAGAGAAGTTCCGCCATGCCGCCGTCGCTATGCACACCGAGGACGCTGATATTCTGGCAGGCATTGGTGACGCCCTTGCGGCAGGCCACGCAATGGCCGCAAGACAAATAGGGCACGATGTAGCAATTCTGGCCGGGTGAAAGATCGCTGCCGGCGGGCGCACTCACCACGGTGCCTGAAAGCTCATGACCCATGACGCGCGGATATTCCAGGAACGGGTGCTTACCCTGGAAGATATGGAAATCCGTGCCGCAGATGCCGACGCGCTTGATGCGCACCAGGACCTCGCCATCCTTCGGCTTCGGCTCCGGGCGTTCGATCACCGACAGCTTGCCGGGTTCGTCGCAGATCAACACCTTCATCGTCGTATCTTTCGCGGTTCAGTCGGATGAAAATCCCCGGCGACACGGGCCACCGGGGTAATCACGGTATCAGACGGCAGGCATCTCGGCCGGCAGGTCGACACCGTTGTATTTCTTATAGATCGCACGAAGCTTGCCGTTCTCGAGATTCTTCGCGATCCAGCTGTTCAGCTCGCCGGCTAGCGCCGTGTCGCCCTTGCGGACGCCGATGGCATAGGGGTTGGTCTTGATGACGATCTTGACCTCGAAAGCATCATTGCCCGCGCGGCCATTGGCGGCGGCCATGATCTGCGGCGAGGTCGCCATGATATCCACCTGGCCGGAAACCAGCGCCGTCACCAGGGTCGCGTCGTCGTCATAGCGGACGATCTGCGCATTGGTGTTGAGCGCGGTGAATTCCTTGTCGTTGGAGCTGCCGCGCGTGGTGCCGACGCGCTTGCCGGCGAGATCGGCATAGGTCTTGATGGCGACGCCCTTCTTGGCGGCCACGACGATCTGGATGACGCCATAGGCGTTCGAGAAGTCGATGACGCGCTTGCGCTCCTCGGTCACGCTGAAGCTCGCCATGACCATATCGGCCTTGCCCGTCAGCAGGAAGGGCACGCGGTTCGGGCTGGTGACCTGCACGATCTCGAGCGGCATGCCCCAGTCGGCGGCGAGAAGCTTGGCGGATTCGACGTCGGAGCCGATCGGCTGCATGCTCGCATCGGTCATGCCGAAAGGCGGCGAGCCGAGATCGACCGCGACGAGCAGCTTCTTGCGGCTGCGGATGGTGTCGAGCGTGTCGGCGAGAGTCGGCATGGCAAGGCCGGCGCCGACGAGGCCGATGCCGGCACCGAGCAGGTTACGACGATTCATCATTCTTGGTTCCTCCAAAAGACTAGATCAGAGCCCGCTGCCGACGAAGTCGCGCAGTTCGGGCGTATTCGCGTTGTCGAGCTGATGGCCCGGGAGCACCTCCCATACCTTGCCCTGACGCATGTAGATGACGTTGCTCGCGACCTTCTTCGCGAAACCCATTTCGTGCGTAACGAGGATCATGGTCATGCCGCCACGGGCGAGATCCTCCATGACCTTCAGAACTTCGCCAGTGAGCTGAGGATCGAGGGCTGAGGTCACCTCGTCGAAGAGCATCACTTTGGGCTGCATCGCCAGGCTGCGCGCAATGGCCACGCGCTGCTGCTGGCCACCGGAAAGCTGCTCCGGGTAATGCCCCGCCTTATCGGCCAGGCCCACACGCGTGAGGCACTCCATGGCAAGGTCACGAGCCGCCTTCTTGCTGAGCCCCTTCACGCAGGTCGGGGCAAGCATGATGTTCTGCTCGGCCGTCAGATGCGGGAAGAGATTGTAGCTCTGGAAAACGATGCCGACATCGAGCCTAAGCGCGCGTTTGTCGAGCTTGTCGCTATGGATCTCGTGCCCGCAGACTTCGATGCTGCCCTGCTCGATGGTTTCGAGCGCGTTGATGCAGCGCAGCGCGGTCGACTTGCCGGAGCCGGACTGCCCGATCACCGCCACCACTTCGCCGCGGCCAACCTCGAAGGACACGCCGTCGAGAACCTTGAGCGTACCGAAGCTCTTGTGAACGTTCGAAAGCTTAACGACGACCGACATTGAGCCTCCTTTCCAGCCCGCGGCTCCAGGCCGAGAGCGGGTAGCAGATCAGGAAATAGAAGACCGCAACCGTGAGGAAGACGGTGAAGGGCTGGAAGGTGGAATTGTTGATGAGCTTGCCAGCCTGCGAGAGCTCGACGAAGCCGACCACCGAGGCCAGTGAGGTATTCTTGACGATCTGAACGAGGAAGCCGACCGTGGGCGCCGTCGCGATACGCATCGCCTGAGGCAGGATCACGCGCGTCATCCGCTGCCAACGTGTCATCGCGAGGCATTCTGCGGCTTCCCACTGCGTCTTGGCCACCGATTGGATGCAGCCGCGCCAGATTTCGCCGAGGAAGCCAGATGCATATATCGTCAGGCCTGCACCCGCTGCGATCACCGCCGGTAGCTGGTCGAAACCCGCGATGGCCAAACCAAAGTAGATCAGGAACAGCAAGATCAGCAGCGGTGTGCCTTGCACGATCTGCACATAGGCCGAGGCGAGCCCGCTTACCAGCTTGCTGGGAGAAACGCGAGCCAGCGCCACGAGAAAGCCGAGGAAGCCGCCGCCGATGAAGGCAATGGCGGAGAGCACAAGAGTCAACCCCGCCGCGATGACGAGGAACCAGAGATGGCCGAGGCCGAAGCTGGGCATGCTCTCCTCCTACAGCGCGGTGCCGAGCTTGCGCCGGCGGGTAAAGACGAGCATGCCGAATCCCCAGAAAGCCCAGCGCACCACGAAGGAAAGCGCGAGGTAGAGGAGGCCGACGACGATATAGGTCTCGAAGCTGCGGAAGGTATCGGACTGGATGCGGTTCGCCACCGCCGTCAATTCCTCAGCCGAAATCTGCGACGTGATCGAGGAGGCGAGCATCAGCAGCACATATTGGCTGACGAGCGCCGGATAGACGCGCTCGATCGCAGGCCGCAGGATCACGTGCCAATAGGTCTGGCGCTTGTTCAGCCCCAGGCAATCGGCTGCTTCGATTTGCGCCTTATGCACACTTTCGATGCCGGCGCGCATGATCTCGCAAGTATAGGCGATGACATTGACGACAAGCGCCGTCACGGCGGCCAGGTTCGCATCGACACGAATGCCGAGAACCGCGATGCCGAAATAGACGAGGAAGACCTGCACCAGCAGCGGCGTGTTGCGGATCACCTCGACATAGGCACCGACCACTGTCTTGAGCCAGGGCGGCCCATCCGCTCGCGCGATGGCGCATAGCGCGCCACCCACGAAACCGAGTACGGTGGAAATGGCGGAGAGCTGCAGGGTCAGCCAGACGCCCGTCAGGAACTCACGCCAGTATGGCAGCAGGGAAGCGAAATCGAACTGATAGGTCATGCCGCCTTCCCATGGATGTTTCGCGCTACAAGAGCGGCCAGTTCGGGAGTCGCGGGGCGTGCTTGTGCGCCATCGATCCAGGACAGGAAGGCCGCTATACGGCGTTCGACTTTGGCCTGGTGGTTCTGTGCGATATCGGCCACACGATGCGCGAGGAAGGGGTTCAGGAAGCGATCCATCGTGGTGGTGACGTAGGTTTTGGCTTCCTGGCCCATGCCGCGGGCGGCGAAGCCGGGTAGCACCTCGTGCGTATAGATCGCCTCCAGCCGCGCGCGGACGGCACCATCCGCGAGGATCTCGCGCACCGTTTCGCCTGCCGGCCTTGCTTCGGCTTGCCAGATATCGGCCAAAACCGTATGGCCGAGATTGAGAATATGCAGCTTAAGTCTCTCGAAAGGCTCGAGATCATCGGCCAGAACGATGCTGGGATGGCTGCAGGGCAGCACGAGGCCGGGGCGGTGCTCGATCACCCAGATGGCATAGGGTTCGGCCACGGCACCGATGGGTTCCAATGGCTCGGAAACGATGCGGTCGACGAGTGTGTCGGCCCAGATCACTCCCTCTCTCAGCCAGGTCAGAAAGGCCTCCGGCGCTTGGGCAGCCCCGGCGAGTTCTGTCACTTTTCCTTGGAGAATCCTGGCATTATGATTGATCAACTCGCAGGGCAGAATGGTCATCGGCTTGCCGCCGGCCTGCCAGCGGCGATGCAGCAGGGCCGTCAGCTTGCCAGGGAAGGAAGCCGGCACACGACCGTCGAGCAGCGTCGGGTTCCGTTCCTCTTCAGCGACATCATAGCCGGCGTCCCCCATATTGGAGACCACGTAATGAGCTTCGTCGACGAAGAGGGAGGTCAGAGCCTGCCAATCCGCAGCGGCGGAAAGGCCACGATCGACGCTGGTGACGGTGATCTTTCGTTCGACGGGCGCGCCATCTTCCATCCCGCGGATGATGACCGGATAGCCGCCGGCAGCGCCGAAAGCCGCCACGCGACCCGCACGCGCCGCCGAGCCCGAAGCCTGCACGACGGCGATGGGGCCCACGGCCTGCCCCGCGAGACGCGCTTCATGCACGAACAGATCGACATGCGCCTGCAGAAAGCGGCTGGTGCCGAACTGGATAATCCGGCCGCTCATGCCTTTCCCGCCAGGAAAAAGGCGCGCGGATATAGAGGGGGAATCTTGGACACATCTCCTCCGAGCAATTCGTTGCTCTTGTATGTTAAGCATAAAGGACCGTTGCCAAAGGGCTGTCAAGACGGTTCTTAATGTTCAAGATACAAGCACGAACCGCTCCCGATAGCGGCCGAACCACATGAAATCAGAGCCTTGGGAAAGATTGCCTGCATGAAGGCAAATACCGTTTACAAGCGGGCTTATAATCACTGCCTGGATCTGCTTACCGCTCGGCCCTTAGGCGACTGGCCCTGTTCCGAGATGGAATTGGCCGAGGCGCTGGAGGTGAGCCGGACGACGGTGCGCGCCGTCTTGGCGAGCCTGACACAGAACGGCATCGTCGATACCAGCGGCAATCGGCGCGTCATCCTGCGGCATCCGGCCGGTGCGGATTACTTTCCCGGCGTGCAGACCGAGAGCGTCGCCCAGGTCGTCGAACGCAAGTTCATGCAATGGGTTCTGCAGGGCGATTGCCGGCCCGGCCAGATGGTCAATGGAGCGGAACTCGCACGGCTTTTCGGCACCTCGACCACAGCGGTTCGCGAGTATCTCACGCGCTTCAGCCATTTCGGTCTGCTGGAGCGGCGAGAGAATAGCGGCTGGATCTTCAAGGGCATCACGGCGGATTTCGCTGCCGAGATCTACGAAATCCGCGAGATGTTCGAGCTGCGCTCGGCCCGGCGCTTCGTGGAATTAGCCCCTGATTCACCCGCCTGGGCGGAGCTCGATGAGATCGAGCGCGAACATCTCCTGCTGCGCGATGACATCGACGCCCGCTTCAGCGACTTCTCGGCCCTGGACGAGCGGTTGCACCGGCTCATCCACGATGCTTCGCGTAATCGCTTCATGCGCGACTTCTATGATGTCATCGCCATTATCTTCCACTACCACTACCAGTGGAACAAGCGGGACGAGAAGGAGCGTAACCTCGTCGCCATCAACGAGCATCTCGATTACATCGCGGCGCTTCGCACGCATGACCTGCGGCTCATCGACATGAAGTGCCGCGCCCATCTGCGCACAGCCCGCGCCACGATGCTTCGTTCCATCGAGGTCGGCCCACTCAGCGGCGCAGCCAGATCTGATGAGGATTGATGGCCTGGACCATCAATTGACCCTGCCCAGCAGCCCCCGAGCGATGACCTGCGCCTGAATCTCGGCCGCACCTTCGAAAATCGAAAGAATGCGCGCGTCGCACAGCACGCGGCTGATCGGATATTCCAGCGCATAGCCATTGCCGCCATGGATCTGCAGCGCGCAATCCGCGTTGCTGAAGGCGATCCGCGCGGCAAGGAGCTTCGCCATCCCCGCCTCGATGTCGCAGCGTCGGCCTGCATCCTTCTGGCATGCGGCAAAATAGGAGAGCTGCCGCGCCATCATGGTCTCGGTCGCCATGAAGGCGAGTTTCCCGCTCACGCGCGGAAAGTTCACGATGGGCTTGCCGAATTGCGCGCGATCCTTGGCATAGTTCAGGCCCAGTTCCAGCGCATTCTGCGCGACACCAAGCGCCCGCGCCGCCGTCTGAATACGGGCGCTCTCGAAGGTTTCCATGAGCTGCTTGAAGCCCTGGCCCTCGACACCGCCAAGGAGCGACGTGACGGGAACCTCGAATCCGTCGAAAGAAATCTCGTATTCCTTCATCCCACGATAGCCGAGCACGGGAATCTCCGTCCCGCTCATGCCCTTGGCGGGGAAGGGGTTTCCCTCGCTGCCGCGCGGTTTCTCCGCCAGCAGCATCGAGAGGCCCTTATAACCCTCCTCGGCCGTTCCCGTTCGCACCAGCAGTGTCATGAGGTCGGAGCGGGAACCATGGGTGATCCAGGTCTTGGCCCCGTAAACCTTGTAGACGTCACCTTCACGAACCGCGCGTGTGCGGAGGCTGCCGAGGTCGGAGCCGGTATTGGGCTCGGTGAACACCGCCGTCGGCAACACCGCACCGCTGGCGATGGCGCCGAGCCAACGCGCCTTCTGCTCTTCCGTTCCGCCGAGCCGGATCAACTCCGCGGCGATCTCCGACCGCGTGCCCAGCGAGCCCACGCCGAGATAGGCACCGCTCAGGGCTTCCGAGACCAGGCACATCGCCACCTTGCCCAGCCCCAGCCCGCCGAACTCCTCCGGCACGGTGAGGCCGAAGACGCCCATTTCGGCAAGTTTCTCCATCAGCTCTATAGGAATCAGCTGGTCCTTGGCATGCCATTCTGGCGCGAAAGGCGTGATCTCTGCCGCCCCGAAGCGCAGGAACTGCTCGCGCGTCGCCTCCAGCATCTCGTCATCGAGCCCGAGCGCGCCGAATTGACCCTCCGACAGCGCTTCCACCAACACGACTCGCGCCGCCTCCAACCCTTGGCGATCAGAAAGTATCGCCAGGGCCGGCTCGGCCGCGTATTGCGCCAAGGCCGCAGCGGGCAGATCCATATCCTCCGGCCGGATCATCTCCGACTGGCTCATCGGAATGCCGCCCTGCAACTGCCGCCCATATTCGGAGAAGCCTAGCCGCAGCATGGCCTGTTCAGCCGCGCCGAAACGGCCCGCTTCTTCCAAACGCCGGGCCCAATGCAGCGTCTGCCGCAGCGCCTCCACATAGGTCGCCTGCCAAGCGAGCCCATGCGCCGCGTGCTGGTGCTTCTCGAGCAGGGAGGCGCTCGGCTTGCCGCCGGGCGAGACCAGCCCCTCGAGCGCCCGCCGCGTCGCGTCATGTAGCCGCTCGGCCGCGCTCAGCAGGGCGGCGCAGGGGGCGAGAAGGCCGGGAATGGTGTTGATGGCGGGCATGGTCCTCTCCCTCAGCCGATGGCCATCTGCGCGGCCTTGGCAGGCCCGGCGATGGTGCCTGCGTCATGCAGCTTGCCGATCTGCGTGCTCGACAGGCCCAGCACCTCGCTCAACACCTGATCGGTGTCCTGGCCCATGACGGGCGCCGGCGCCGGCGGCAACCGCTCCAGACCCCCGATCGCCAAGGGCGAGCCCGCGGCGAGCACAGACCCCACACCCGGCTGGTCGATATGGCCGAACATCGGGTTCTCCGTCGAACAGCGCCGGTCTTCCTTCACCAGCTGGCCGAAATCCTGATACGGCCCCCAGAGCACGCCGGAGCCGTCGAGCAGCCGCGTGATTTCGGCGAGGCTCCGCTTCGAGGTCCATGCTTCCAGCACCGCGAAAATCGCTGCGCGCGCCTCGAAACGCCCGCCCTCGGTATCGAGATCGACGCCCATCATCGGCCCGATCATCGCGAGCTTTTCCGACAGCCCCGTGGCCTTGCCGATGGCGCGCCACTGGCGGTTGGAAACGGCGACGATCATCACCCGCCGCCCATCCGCCGTGGCGAAATCGCGGCCCAAGGCGCCGTAGAGATCATTGCCCAATGGCTCGCGCACCGCGCCATTCACCTGGACATCGGCGATGTAACCAAGATTGCCCACGCTCGCGAGCATTACATCCGACAGGGCAAGGGTGATCTCACGCCCCTGGCCGTCCCGCCGGCGCTGCCGCTCGGCCGCGAGCAGGCCGGTCGAGAGATAGAGCCCCGCCGCGATATCCCAGGCGGGCAGCACATGGTTCACCGGCTTGCCGCCCCGGCCTGTGGCCATGGGGAAGCCCGAGGCGCAGTTCACGGTATAGTCCACTGCCCCGCTGCCATCGTGATTGCCGGTCAGCCGCGCCATGATCAGGTCCGCGCGATGCGCCGACAGGGCCTCGTGGCTCATCCATCCGCTGGCGGGCAGGTTGGTCAGCAGAATGCCGCTTTCCTCGCCCGGCTGGGTGATCAGCGCGCGGGCGATTTCCTGCCCCTCCGGTGTGTTCAGCGCCAGGGAGACGGAGCGTTTGCCCTTGTTCAGGCTCGCCCAGTAAAGGCTGGCGCCCGAGGGCGACAAGGGCCAGCGGCGATAGTCGATATTCCCGCCGATAGGGTCGATGCGGATCACCTCCGCCCCGAGCTGCGCCAGGGTCATGCCGCCCAGGGGTGCCGCGATGAAGGCGGAAACCTCGACGATGCGCATACCTCGGAGAATGGTGCTCATGCCGTTTCCTCTCTCGCCATGCCGTGCCGCATGGTCCTTGCCGGGAGAGTGCCGCGACTTTCCCGGCGGGGAAAGCCCGTGGGGAAATTAGCCTTTCTCGTCCTGCAGAGTGAAAAATCGGCAACCATTCCGTCATCTCAGCATTCTCGCCGGGTAGGCCGGAGGGGTGCGTATTGCGGAACAGCCCAGTCAGGCTTTGGCTCGCTTTTCTCCCGGTCGGGCTCGCTTTCAGCCTTGCGGGCTGCAGCGGCGAGCAATCGGCGCTGGACCCGGCGGGCCAGGAGGCGTCGGCCGTCGCCCGACTCTTCTGGGTCATGCTGTCGGCCGCCGCCCTGATCTGGGCCGTGATGATGGGCCTCGCGCTCTTTGCCTCGCGCGGGCGCGAGCGCCCCTGGACCGAGCGTGGCGCGATGCGGCTGATCGTCATCGGTGGCGCCGTCATTCCCACCTTGCTGCTCGCGGCGCTGCTGGCTTTCGGCCTCGGCCTCATGCCGGCGCTTCGCTCGCCGGGCGATGGGCTGCGCGTCGCGGTGCGCGGCGAGCAGTTCTGGTGGCGCATCGACTACGAACTGCCCGATGGCAGCCGCCTCGTCACCGCCAATGAACTGCGCCTGCCGGTCGGCCAGCGTGTCGAGTTCCTCCTGACGGCGCAGGACGTCATCCATTCCTTCTGGATCCCGGCGCTCGGCGGCAAGATGGACATGATCCCGGGCGCCACCAATCGCATCGTGCTGGAACCCCAGCGCTTGGGCCGTTTCCGTGGGGTCTGCGCCGAGTTCTGCGGCCCCTCCCACGCCCTGATGGCTTTTACCGTCGAGGTGATGGAGCCCGCGGCCTTCGAGGCCTGGCTGGCCGCCGAACAGGCCCCCGCCGCGGCGCCGGAAGGGCAGGGGGCCGCGCTCTTCCTCGCCCGCGGCTGCGGCGCCTGCCACACCGTGCGCGGCACCGAGGCGGATGGTGTCATCGGCCCGGACCTGACCCATCTCGCCACCCGCCACAGTATCGGGGCAGGGATCATGGAGAATGATCCGGCGGCGATCGACCGCTTCATCCGAGAGGTGCAGGAGATCAAGCCAGGCGCCCGCATGCCCGGCTTCTCCATGTTGCCCCCGGAAGAAACCGCCCTGATCGCCCGCTGGCTCGGGAGCCTGAAATGAGCGACGAGACCCTCCGCCGCGAGCAGGAAGAGCGTCTGCAGCGCGTCTGGGCCTCGCCGCCCGGCTGGCGCTACTGGTCGGCGGTCAACAATACGGAGATCGGCCGCTGGTATACGGCAACGGCCTTCGGCTTCTTCCTTTTCGCCGGCGTGCTGGCGCTTTTCGTGCGCACGCAACTGGCGGTGCCGGATAACGATCTCGTCTCGGCCGGGCGCTACAATCAGCTCTTCACGCTGCATGGCACGGCGATGATGTTCCTCTTCGCCGTGCCGATTTTCGAGGCTGTGGCCATCCTGCTGCTGCCCACTATGCTCGCGGCGCGCGATCTGCCTTTCCCGCGCCTTTCCGCCTTCGGCTATTGGTGCTTCCTGCTCGGCGGCGTCTTCGTCTGCGGTTCGATTTTCTTCGATGCGGCGCCCGATGGCGGGTGGTTCATGTATCCGCCGCTCACCACCAGCCCGAAGCTCACCGGCATCGGCGCGGATATCTGGCTGCTGGGCCTCTCCTTCATCGAAGTCGCCTCCATCGCCGCCGCCGTGGAGCTGATCGTGGGCGTGCTGAAATGCCGCCCGCCGGGCATGCGCATCAACACCATGCCGCTCTATTGCTGGTATGTGCTGATCGTGGGCGGGATGATCCTCTTCGCCTTCCCGCCGCTGATCGCGGGCGACATTCTCTTCGAATTGCAGCGCCTGGCCGACTGGCCTTTCTTCGACCCCGCGCGCGGCGGCGATCCGCTGCTCTGGCAGCACCTCTTCTGGATCTTCGGCCATCCGGAAGTCTATATCGTCTTCCTCCCTTCCATCGCGCTGCTCGCCATGATGGTGCCGAGCTTCGCCCGCCGCCCGATCATCGGCTATTCCTGGATCGTGCTGGCCGCGATCGGCACGGGCTTCCTGAGCTTTGGGCTCTGGGTGCACCACATGTTCACCACGGGGCTGCCGGCTATCTCGCTCGGCTTCTTCTCGGCCGCATCTGAGGCTGTGGCGATCCCGACGGGCGTGCAGATCTTCGTCTTCCTCGCGACGATGCTCGCCGGACGCATGGTCACGCGCTCGGTTCCGATGCTCTTCGCGGCCGGTGCGCTGGCCATCTTCGTCTTCGGCGGGCTCACCGGCGTCATGGTCGCCGTCGTGCCCTTCGACTGGCAGGCCCATGACAGCTACTTCATCGTGGCCCATCTGCATTACACGCTCGGCGGCGGCATGCTCTTTCCGCTCTTCGCGGGCGCCTATTACTACGTGCCGCTGGTGCTGGGCCGGCAGCTTTCGGCGCGTCTCGGTCGCTGGGTCTTCTGGCTGATGTTCGCGGGCTTCAACATCACCTTCATGCCGATGCACTTCACCGGCCTGCGCGGCATGCCCCGCCGCGTCTTCACCTATCCCTCGGATATGGGTTGGAACTGGCTGAACCTCATCTCAACCTTCGGCGCCTTCCTCTTCGCCATCGGTGTCGTCCTCTTCGCCTGGGACCTTTTCTTCGGCATCCGCCGCCGCGAGGCCTCGCCGCGTGACCCGTGGAAGGCCGGCACGCTGGAATGGATCGGCCCGCTGCCCGCACCCGACCATGGAATCCGAACCGTGCCCGAAATCACCTCCCGCTACCCGCTATGGGATCAGCCCGAGCTCCGCCGCGAGGTGGCAGAGGGGCGCTGGTACCTGGCCGATGCACAGGAAGGGAAGCGCGAGACGCTCGTGACCTCCGTGCTCGATGGCGAGCCTGAACAATGCCTCCGCGTGCCCGGCAACAGCTTCATGCCCATGATCTGCGCGCTGCTGATCGGCGCCAGCTTCGTCGGCACGGCCTTTCATCTCTACTGGTCCTCTCTCTTCATCGGCCTGGCCGGCATCTTCGGCATCACGGTCTGGCTCTGGCGCGGCACGGCCGTGATCCCCGAGACGGGCGAGAAGGATGTCGGACGCGGCCTGCGCCTGCCGCTCTATGTCTCCGGCCCGAAATCGGTCGGCTGGTGGGCGATGTTCATCACCATGTTCGGCGATATGACGGCCTTCGCCAGTCTGGTCTTCGGCTATTTCTACTTCTGGACGGTGCATGACGTCTTCCCGCCGCGCGGGCCGGATGGCAGCCCGATGGGTCCGGGCCTGCTCTGGCCCGCCCTGGCGGCCGCCCTGCTCCTCGGCGCCTGGGGCGCGATGCTCTGGGCCCGCGCCCGCAATGCCGCCGGCAGCGCCTGGGGCCTGCGGTTCGGCCTCCTGGTCGCCATGCTGCTGGGCGCTGGCAGTGGCGCCGCCATGCTCTGGGCGCCCTGGCAGGCGGGGCTCGATCCGATGAGCCATGCCTATCCGGCGACGGTCTGGGTGCTGCTGCTCTGGGCGGCGCTGCATCTGCTGCTCGGCCTGCTCATGCAGGCCTATTGCCTGGCCCGCAGCCTCGCCGGGCTGCTCACGCAGCGCTTCGATATCGACATCCACAACGTGGTTCTTTTCTGGCACTTCGCCGCGCTGACCGGCGCGGTGACCCTCGCCGTCACCACGCTCTTCCCGCTGCTGTCCTGAGGGAGATCGCCATGGTTCTCCGCCTCCGCGATACCGCCGATCTCTGGACCTTGCTGATGCCGCCCACGGTCTGGGCCTCGCATTTCCTCTTCTGCTACGTCGTCGCGGCCATCCGCTGCGCGAAGGTGGGCGAGGCGGGGCTCTTCGGCCCGCAAGCGGGCGAGAATTTCGCCGATCTCGGCTTCGCCCGGCCAGCGATCGCGGCGGGCACGGCCGTGGCCCTGGCGCTGATCGTCATCGGGGCGCGCCAGGCTTGGCGCCATTGGGAATACGGCAGGAGCGCGCCGCCGCATGACGAGGCGACGGCGGAGGACCGGCAGCGCTTCCTCGCCTATGCCACGCTGCTGCTTTCGGCGCTGAGCTTCGTCAGCGTCATCTTCATCGCCATGCCCGCCTTCCTCATACAGGACTGCCGGTGATGCGGGGCACGGCGCTTCTCGGCGGCGTCACGGTGCTGGCCCTGGCCTGGGCGGGGCCCATTCCCGCGCTGCTCGGCCCCAGCTTCAGCGGCGGCATGGTGCGGCATATGGCGCTCGTCGCCCTGGCCGCGCCGCTCCTCGCCATCGGCCTGACGGGCACGCGCTTCGACCCGACGCGCCGCTGGCCGCGCCTCCTGGGCCCCATCGCGGCCTCGCTCGTGGAATTCCTCTTCGTCTGGTCCTGGCACATGCCCGGCCCGCATGAGGCCGCGAGCGAGAACCTCGGCTTCCGCGCGCTCGAACAGGCGAGCTTCCTCCTGGCGGGTCTGCTGCTCTGGCTCTCGAGCATCGGTCCCGGCGCCCAAGGCGCGGGCGGCATCCTGGCGCTGTTGCTGACCTCGATGCACATGACGCTGCTCGGCGCGCTGCTCACCCTCGCCCCCCGGCCGCTCTACCACCATGAAGCCTGCCTCGGCCTGACGGTGCTGGAGGATCAGAGCCTGGGCGGGGTGATCATGCTGCTCGTCGGCGGCCTGGCCTATATGGCCGGCGGCCTCTTCCTGGCCGCGCGGCTGCTGCGTGAGGATGCGAGGAAGCCGGCATGACCATTCGCCTGACATGGAAGCGCCTGTTTCTCGGCCTGGGCGGCCTGGCGCTCGGCGGCCTCTTCGTCATCTGGATCGGCATTTTCAACATCGGCGCCACGGGCGGGCATTGGGCCATCACCGACTGGCTGCTGCATGGCGCGATGCGCAGCTCCGTCCGCACTTATTCCCTTCTGGTCGAGACCCCGCCGCCGCTCGCCGATCGCGCGCTTCAGGCGCGCGGCGCCGGGCATTACGCGGAGGGCTGCGCGCCTTGCCACGGCGCGCCTGGCGAGCCGCAGAACCCCGCCATGCGGCGCAGCACGCCGCCGCCGCCCGATTTCTCGCGAGGCATCGACGACTGGGGCTCGAAGGAGCTGTTCCGCATCGTCCAGCACGGCGTGCGCTTCACCGGCATGCCCGGCTGGATCGTGCCCGAACGGCATGACGAGGTCTGGGCCATGGTCGCCTTTCTCGAAGCCATACCCCGGCTTTCGCCCGAGGAATACAGGCGCCTCTCGGCCGGCGAAATGGCCGGGAAGCCCCTGGGCGGCGAGGGGTTTGAGGGCCTGCTGAGCGATTGCGCCCGCTGTCACAATGCCGATGGCCTGGGCCGGGATGGCGCCGCCTTTCCCCGTCTGGCCGGCCAAAGCGAGGCCTATCTCCTTCACGCCCTTCGCGCCTTTGCTTCGGGCGAGCGGGCCAGCGCCATGATGCGCCTGCCGACGGAGCGGCTGGACGAGGCCGAGATGCGCGCCCTTGCCAGCCATTACGCCGCCTTGCCCTGGTCCCCGGCGCCGCAGAACTTTCCCGCCGAACAACTGGCCCTTGGCGAGCGTATCGCGCGGGAGGGCCTGCCGGCTGCGCAGGTTCCCTCTTGCCTCTCCTGCCACGGGGCCGAGGCACGGGCGCGCAATCCTGCCTGGCCGCGGCTGGACGGCCAGCACGCGCCCTATCTGGAGAACCAGCTCGCGCTGTTCCGGAACGGGCAGCGCCGCGAGCCCGTCATGCGCACCATCGGCGACCGCCTGACCGAAGAACAGGCCAGCGCCGTCGCCGCCTGGTTCGCCGCCTCCTCTGGCGCGTCTCAGGGCCGCTGAACCGTCGCCCCGGCGGCGATATGGGGCAGGGGCCCGCCATGGGCGGCGCGATAGGCCGCGTCGAAGGCGCTCCGCTCGTCCCGCTCGCAGCGGTCGAAATGGCGCAGCAGCGCCCGCTCCGCCCGCGCCGAAGAGGCGTGCCGTCGGCGGAAGTCGCGCCAGAGCAGATGGGCATTGGCCGCCCAGGGGTCATAGGCATGCGCCTGAAGGCGCCGCCGGATGGCAGGCGGCAGGGCGTCGTAACAGGCCCAATCATCGCCCTCATGCCGGAACCACACCCCCTCGCGGGCCGTCACGTCATTATCCGCCGAGGAGGCGACGGGGTCTCTGGTCAAGTAATTTGGTATGTTATACTGTTTCATTCTTATCCATGGGTGACTGACGCCGCGCGACCGTGGCCCGGCCCTAGGAATGATACGTTATATCATATCTCGGAGTCGCCAATGAGGCTACCCTTCACGCTGGCCCTGCTCTCCTCGGTGTCGGCGCTGCCCGCCGCCGCGCAGGAGGCAACGGTCGTCCTGCCGCCGATCTCGATCACCGCGAGCCCGGTCCAGACCGGCCAGGCCGGCAGTTTCGTGCCTGTGACCACGCTGGAGCAGCCGGGCGATACCGGCGCCCGCTCCATCGGCGAGGCGCTGGCCAATGAGCCGGGCATCGCCGCCAGCAGCTTCGCCCCCGGCGCCAGCCGGCCGATCATCCGCGGGCTGGACAGTTTCCGCGTGCGTCTGCAGGAGAACGGCTTCGCTGCCGGCGACGTCTCGGCCTATGGCGACGACCACGCCCCGCCGCTCGACCCCCAGGCGGCCCAGCGCGTGGAGGTGATCCGCGGGCCCGCCTCGCTTCGCTGGGGCTCGCAGGCCATCGGCGGCGTGGTGAACGTCATCAACAACCGTATCCCGACCGAACTGCCGGAGCGCGACGTCCAGGGCCGGGTGAGCGGCGGCTGGAGCAGCGGCACCCGTGGCTGGGACGGTGCGGCGAGCAGCGATGTCCGCGCCGGCAACTGGGTGCTGCACGGCGATTTCTCGGGCCGCGACGACCATGACTACGCCCTGCCGGGCGGCCGCAATCAGGCCAATAGCTTCGTGCGCACCAATAGCCAGGCGCTCGGCCTGAGCTATATCGGCGAACAGGGCTTCATTGGCGCCTCCATCTCGCGCATGGGCAGCGTCTACGGCATCCCCGGCCCCGAGGATGCCGCGCTCCGCACCAGGCTCGACATGGAGCAGACCCGCCTGGCCAGCCGTGGTGAATACCGCCCCAGCGAAGGCCCGGTCCGCAGCATCGCCTATTGGCTGGGCTTCACGCGCTACCATCACGAGGAGATCGGGCTCGAGGATGCCGACAGCACCGAGAGCGTGGTGCATGGCGGCTTCCGCAACCAGACCTGGGACGGCCGGATCGAGATGCAGCTTCGCGCCTTCATGAGCCCGCTCGGCGAGGTGAACGGCACGCTCGGCTTCTCCTTCGAGCAGGAGCGGCTGCGCACGACCGGCGAATCCCTCGAATTCCTCCCGCCGGCCGATACGGCTCGTTATGCCAGCTACATCTTCGAGGAATTGAGCCTGACGCCGACGCTGCGCCTGCAGGCCGCAGCGCGTATCGAATCTGTCCGCATCGACGGTTCCACGGCGAGCTTCCCGAACGATTTCCTGCCGACTTCGCCCACCGACACGCTCAGCAACGGCCCGCGCCAGCGCGACTACACTCCCGTCAGCGCCAGCCTCGGCCTCTTGAAGGACCTTCCCTGGTCCATGCAGGCGCGGTTGACGGGCCAATATGTGGAACGCGCGCCGAGCGCGGCCGAGCTCTATTCACGCGGCGCGCATGATGCCTCCGGCAGCTTCGATATCGGTGACCCCAATCTCGACAAGGAAGCGGCCGCTACGCTGGAACTCGGCCTCTCGCGCCAGACGGGCAGCTTCCGCTTCGATACCAGCGCCTTCCTCTCGCGCTTCGACGGCTTCATCTATCACGCGCTCACCGGCAATAGCTGCGGCGAGGATTTCGCCTCCTGCGCGCCCGGGCGGGGCGGCGAATTCGTGCAGACCGCCTATGGCCAGCGCGACGCGCGCTTCTATGGCGCCGAGGCCAAGGTGGAGCAGGATCTCTTCACTGTCGGCGAAGGAAGCTTCGGCGTGAGCGGGCGCTATGACATCGTCCGTGCCGAATTCTCGGGCGGCGGCAATCTTCCGCGCATCCCGCCGCAACGGCTCGGCGGCGGCGTCTTCTGGCGTGGCGACCACTGGAGCATGAATGCCGACTATCTCCACGCCTTCGACCAGAACCGCACCAGTGCCAACGAAACCCCGACCAAGGGCTACGAACTGGTCAATGCGCGAATCGCCTATACGGCGCCGCTCGAGAATGGCCGCGCGCTGACTTTCGCTTTGCTGGGCAACAATCTTCTCGACCGCGATATGCGGGACGCCGCTTCCTTCAAGAAGGACGAGGTGCTCCTGCCGGGCCGCACCGTGCGCTTCATGGCCTCGCTGACCTTCTGAAGACGAAGCCCCCGCCGCCCGACCTGCAAGGGGCGGCGGCGGGGGCCTGTCGCTCAATCCTGCAAGCCCAGCAAAGCGAGCGCCTCGCGCCGCAGCTCCACGAGATGTGGATCGTCCCGATGGCGCGGATAGGGCCTGTCGACCACCAGCTCGGCGGTGATGCGGGCGGGGCGGGGGCTGAAGATGATCACCCGTTGCGCCAGGATCAGCGCCTCTTCCACATCATGCGTCACCAGCAGCGCGGTAAGGCCGCCGCGCTGCCATAGCCGCACCAACTCCCCCTGCATCGACAGCCGCGTCAGGCTGTCGAGCTTGCCCAGCGGCTCGTCGAGCAGCAGCAGGCGCGGGTCGTTCACCAGGGCCCGGGCCAGGGCCACGCGCTGCGCCATGCCGCCGGAGAGCTGATGGGGATAGGCGCTATCGAAGCCGGTGAGCCCGACGAGGCGGATCGCATCATCCACCCGATGCGCCTGCGTCCTCAGCAAGCCGCGCGCCTCGAGCCCGAGCGCGACATTCGCCCGCACCGTCCGCCAGGGATAGAGCGTCGGATCCTGGAAGACGAGCACGCGGGAGGGGTCGGGCCCCGGCACCGGCGTTTCATCCGTCAGCACCTCGCCCTCGCTCGGCGCGTCCAACCCGGCGAGAAGGCGCAGCAGGGTGGACTTGCCGCAGCCCGAAGGCCCGAGCAGGGCGACGAACTCGCCGGGCGCCACGTCGAGATTGACGTGGTCGAGCACCGGCAGCGGCTTGCCGTCGAGCAGGAAGCGCTGGCTCACGCCTTCCAGGCGCACGGCCATGCCCTGCGCGGTTTCGATTTTCTCGAGCGCTACCAACGAACCGTTCCTTTCTGCCAGATGAGTAGCCGATCGCGAAGCCGGAAGAGAAGCGTGGTCAGGCCCGAGCACATCAGCGCCATGACGAGGAGCGCGGCATACATATTGCCATAGGCCGCCCAGCCCTGCGCCCATTGCAGATACCAGCCGAGCCCTGCCTTCACGCCGAGCATCTCGGCCACGACCAGCACCGAGAAGGAGGCGCCGAGCCCCATGAAGAGCCCTACGAAAACCTGAGGCAGGGCCGCCGGAATGGCCACTTTCAGCACCAGGAAGCGCTGGCTCGCGCCCAGGGTGCGGGCGATGTCGTAATAGGCGCGGTTCACGCCCGACACGCCCGACCAGGTGAGCACCGTCGTCGGGAACCAGGCCGCGAGGGCGACGAGGAAGGTGCTGGCGCTGCCGCTCGTGGGAAAGAGGAAGAAGGCGATCGGCAGCCAGGCCGTCGCCGGCAGCGGCCCGATCAGCCGCAGCACCGGATGCACCCAATAGCCGATGGCGCGCGACCAGCCGAGCGCCACGCCCGCGACGAAGCCCGCGATGGCGCCGATGGCATAGCCGCTCGCCAACAACCAGAGCGAGCGCAACACGCTTTCGCCCAGCCTCGGCCAGTCTTCGAGATAGACTTCGACGAGCCCTTGCGGCGAGGCGAAGAAGGGCAGGGGAAGCAAGGCGAATTTCGCCGTCAGCAATTCCCAGGCGAGCAGGACGATGCCGATGAGCGAGAGCCAGGGCCCGGCTTTGGCGAGCGGCGCCAGCGCCCGCCCGGCCCAGGGCCAGGCGAGTGCCGTGGTCGCAAGCAGCAGCGCGAGCACGAGCAGCGCGGCCCCGAGATCCTGCGTGCGTCCCACCTCGATCTCATCGGGAAGCAGCAGGGTTACGGCGCCGGCCGTGGCCCAGAGGAAGGCGGCGAGGAAGCCGAGGCGCCAGAGCCCCGTCTGGGGCGCGGCCCGGCTGGCGGCTTCTGGCGAGGTGCGGATGGCGGCGGAATGGCTCATGGCTCAGACACTCAGCACATCGGCATAGACGCGATCCGCGAAACGCTGCGGATCGGTGCTCGCGCGGAAGACGCCGACGGATTTCAGCTCCTGTACGTAGAGCGCGATCTCCTGCCGCAGATCGGCGCCATGCGGGCTGTGCCCATGGGTATGGCTGCGCAGCATGGCGATGAGGTCATCGCGGCTAGTGCCGCCCGGCGCATATTCCTGAAAGACGTCGACGGCGATGGAAGGGTCATGGGCCGCGATGTTCTGCGCCTCCAGCAGCGCGCGGGTGAGGGCGGCGGCCACGGGCTTATCGTTCCGCGCCAGCGCGCCGCTCACGGCCAGGATGCAGCAGGAGCGATCGGCCCATTCGCCGGTCAGGTTGGTCGCGACCTCCAGCAGGTTCTTGTCGCGCCGCAGGAGCCAGGCGATCGGGTCGCCCGCCGAGACGGCCTGCGCCTCGCCGCGTTCCAGCGCCAGGCCGAAGACATGCTGCGGGAAGACGCGCCAGGTGACGTCGCGATCCGGGTCGAGCCCCCGCCGCTTCAGCAGCATGGAGAAGAAGTTCTTGTCGGCGCCGCCGATATCGGCCGTGGCGATGGTCTTGCCGCGAAGCGAATTGACGTCGCTGGTGATGCCGCTCTTGGGATCGGCGATCAGCCGCATGCAGCCGCCATGGGTGCCGGCGGTGATCTTCACGTCGAAACCCTGTTCGAGCGGCTTCAGCCAGCGCAGTGCCATGCCGACGCCGGCATCGGCCTTGCGCGTCGCGATGGCCTCCAGCAGCGCCTCGGTGGAACTGCCGAAATTCACGAATTCCACCTCGAGACCGTGCCTGGCGAAAATCCCTTTCCGCTGCGCGACGGCCACCGGAGAGACGCAGATCGCCGTTGCATTCCAGGCGAGGGTCACCTTGCGCAAGCTGCCGCCGACGGGCGCCTGTGCCTGGACGGGGGTAAGGCAGGTCGGCTCCTGGCCGAGCAGCGCGTCGAAGGCGGCATAGGGATCGGTCGAGCGGGGCGCGAAACCGGCGAGCGGCAGGCCGAGGCCGGCAAGGCCGAGCCCTCGGAGCAGCGTTCGGCGCCTCGTGGCGTCTGGATGGAAAGCGGACATGCGGAAAGCTCCTGCGGACGGGGTCCGAAAGGGAAAACTGCCCGTTGAACGGGATGGAAAGGGAGGAGAAGGAGCGGGCTCGCCCTCAGGCGGCCCGCATCAACATCGGCGACAGGCCATCATGGGCTCGGCTCCCTCCATCGATGCCGCGCCGTCAGGCCAGAGCGGCACGGCCGGCAGCCTGCAGGGCGCTATCGGCCTGGGGCACATGGATCAGCCCGCATTGCACGTCGCGCCAATGGCGTTCGAGCGGGTTGTGCCGGCTGAGGCCGTGATTGCTGGCCAGCGAGGTGGCCAGGCGCACCGCCTCAACGGCATTGCGCGTGACCGTCACCTTCAGCAGCCCGCTCTCGGTCGAGGAGGGCGGCACCCCGGCATCGTTCTCGGCGGCCACGCCCTGGATGAGGCGGCGATTCACCGTGAGCAGCGCCTCGATCTCGCCCATCACCTCCTGCACGCGCGGCAGGGTGGAAAGCGCGGCCCCGAGATTGGCCGGCACGCGATGGTGCAGGAAGTCCCGCAGCCAATCCCGCGCGGCGAGGGCCACGCCATGATAGAGGCTACCGATCATCGCTGCGTTCCAGGCCGCCTGGCCATCGTCGCGCGCTGGCGCGCCCTGGGAGGGGGCCGCAAGCTGCCCGACCAGGTCGGAGGGGACGAAGACATCCTCGAGCAGCACGTCATGGCTGCCCGAGGCCCGCAGGCCCAGATGGTCCCAGGTCTCGATGATGCTCAGGCCCGGCGCGCCGGCGGGAATGAGGAAATTCCCCAGGCGCGGTGCCTCTTCATCGGTGCGGCAGAGCACCTCGAACCAAGCGAGGCCGGGCGCGCCGGTCGAATAGATCTTCCGCCCCGACACACGCCAGCCCCCCGGCACGCGCCGCGCGATGGTCGCCGGCAGGCCACCGCGCGTCGGCGTGCCGAGTTCCGCCTCGACGCGGATGGCGTTGAGCAACGCGCCCCGGCTCACCGCCTCCCGTCCCAGGCGCTCGCGCGTCGCCTCGGGATAGAGCCGGTGCCGCGCAATGGCCGCCTGCTTGATCAGTTGCATGGCGAAGACCAACGCCGTCGAAGCGCAGCCCTGGGCGACCAAACCCACCGCCTCGGCCGAAAGGGCGAGCCCCGCACCCTGACCGCCCAAGGAGCGCGGCACGGTCAGCGCCAGCAGACCCTCATCGCGCAGCAGGGCCAGGTTGTCGAAAGGGAAGCTGCCGTCGCGGTCATGACGGGCGCCGTTCTCGGCCAGTGCGGCGATGAGAGCCGGCCAGTTGGGGCCGGAGGGCACGAGATGAGCAGCGCGGGCAAGCGACATGATCGATCCTCTCCGCCTTGGCGGGCAGTTCATGATGCCATGGAGCCTAGAGCACCGATCTGCAATGTGAAACAGTGGAATCACTAGAAAGATAAGTTTTTAATGGACCAGGAGCTTTGTCTGACGACGACCATCGGTTTTGATTCGACGAAAAATATTGATTTTTATATGTTTTCCGTCGTCGCCGGCCCACGTATAAAACCGAAAAATTTCCGTGATTAGGCAGGCGGCCTTATCGCCGAAGGTGCCCGGTCGGCAAGGCAGTCGTGTATTTCACCTGATCCAGTGCGAAACTCGAGCGGATGTTCGACACGCCCGGAATCTGCGTCAGGCATTCCAGCATCAGCTCCTGATAGCGCAGCAAATCCTCCACCACGACGCGCAGAAGGAAATCCGCCTCGCCAGTCATGAGGTAGCACTCCATCACCTCGGGGCGGCCGGCGATGGCATCGGTGAAGGTCTTCAGTGACAGTTTGTCCTGCTGCTTCAGCGTCACATGCACAAAGACGTTCACCGCAAGGCCCAGCTTCAGCGGATCGACCAGCGAGACCGAGCGGCGGATAATCCCCCGCTCCCGCATCTCCGATACCCGGCGCCAGCAGGGCGAGGCGGAGAGGCCCACACGCTCGGCCAGTTCAGCATTGCTGATCTCGGAATCCGTCTGCAGGAGGTCGAGGATACGCAGACTGGCTTCGTCCAGTTCCGGCTGCTTACTCGGCATGATTTTCCTTCTCTTTCAGGATTAGAGGATAAATCTGCCCATTTATCGCCGAAAGGCAGAAAATGAGGTATGACTTTCCCGCTTACCGCTCCGATCCTTTCCGGGACCTTCTCTTCCCGGGACATGACCATGGCTTCCGCCCAGAGCGCCGCCGTCAAGGCCGTCAGCATTTCCCTGCCGAGCGGCAGCGCCACGCGCCTCTGGCTGCTCGCCATGGTGCTGCTCTGGGGCTTGAGCTGGCCTGCCACGAAAATGGCGCTGGACCTCATGCCGCCTCTCTGGCTGGCCGTCACGCGTTTCGGCAGTGCCGCGATCTGCCTCTTCGCCTTCGTGGCGCTGCGCGGGGAATTGCGGCTGCCGCGCAAGGCGGACTGGCCCATCGTCGCCAGCGTTGGCCTGCTCCAGATGATGACCTTCACCGGCCTGGGCATGATCGCCATGACCCATACCGATACCAGCCACGCCGTGCTCCTGGCCTATACGACGCCGCTCTGGAGCACTGTCATGGCCATGCTGCTCTTCCGACAGGTGCCGAACCGGCTGCAATGGGCGGCGCTCGGCACGGGCTTGGCCGGTATCGCGCTGATCTGCTCGCCGCTGGAGATGGATTGGGAGAAGCCCGGCACGGTGATGGGCGCCTGCTTCCTCCTCATCGGCGCCATCGCCTGGTCGGTCGTGATCCTGCATATCCGCCGGCATCGCTGGACAGCCTCGCCGCTCTCCCTGGCGCCGTGGCAGATGGTGCTCGCGACGGTGCCGCTCGCCGGTTTCGCCTTCGCGCTGGAAGGCCCGCCAACGGGCTTCGAGCTCAGCCCGCGCCTGCTGGAACTGCTCTTCTTCATCGGCCCGGTGGCGACCTCGGCCTGTTTCGTGATCTCGGCCGAGCATGGCCGCCGCATCACGGCCTTCGCCATGTCGAACTTCACGCTGGGCGTGCCGCTGATCGGGATCCTCTCCTCTGTCTGGCTGCTGGGCAACCGCCTGAGCCTGCCCTTCCTGGCCGGCCTGGCCCTGATCACGGCGGGGATGCTGATCACCGCCATGGCCGCGCGGAAGCCCGCGCCGCGTCGGTAAGGGGCTGGTGGCAAGGGGTGGTGGCATGACGGCTCGGCCCGGGCGTGCTACTGGGCCCGCCACAGGAGATCTCAATGCTGCCGACGGACCGCCCTCTCGTTCTCGCCACCCATAGCGGCACTTTCCACGCCGATGATGTGCTGGCCTATTCCATCCTCTCCGTCGCGCTCGGTCTCACGGACCCCGCCTCGCACAAGCTGATCCGCACGCGGGACAAGGAAGCCCTCGCCACGGCCGATATCGTCTGGGACGTGGGCGGCACCGCCGATGCCGCCACCTGGCGCTTCGACCATCACCAGCAGGGCGCGCCCAAGGCGGAGAATGGTGACCCGCTCAGCTCCGCCGGCCTGGTCTGGCGCCATCTCCACCCGGAAACGGGGGAGACGATCGGCGCCATGTTCATCCGCAATACCCTGAAGCGGCTCGGCCATGGCGAGACGGTCTTCTCCGCTTCGGCGATCGGCATCATGGCCTCGGCCATCGGTAAGAAGATCGTCCGGCACGTCGATCTCTGCGACAACGGCGTCGAGCGCGGCCTCCCGACCGACCTGACCTCGGCCATCGACGGCTTCAATGCCGCCTGGGACAGCCCGACCCAGACCTCGCCCGAGCTTTTCGAGGCCTCGCAATACAGCCAGTTCCTAGAAGCGAAGGCCTTCACCCTGGGCTTCCTCGACCGCCAGGTCGAGCGGGAGCGGGCCAGTGTCGCGGCCTATGAGATGGTCGCCCAGGCCTGGGAGGACTGCAAGGCGGGCAAGACCGGCCTTCACCCCGACGTGCTGGAGCTGCCGCGCGGCATGCCCTGGCTGCGCCCGGCCTTCGAACTCGACATGCCCATTCTCTATGCCATGAGCCCCGAGGCGAATGGCCACTGGAAGCTGCAATGCATGCCGGTGGAGAAGGGCTCTTTCGAGAACCGGCTGGACCTGCCGCTGGAATGGGCCGGCCTCGCCGATGAGGAACTGCAGAAGGCGAGCGGTATTCCCGACGCGATTTTCGTGCACCGGAACCGCTTCATGGCCGTCGCCAAGTCCCGCGACGGCGCGCTGGCCATCGCCCGCGCGGCCCTGGCGCGCAAGCTCACCCCCGCGCAGATGCTGAAGCAGGCGCTGGAGCGGCGGCGCTAAGGCGCCACGCTCTCTCCTTTCGGCAGGCAGCGCACGACGCCCGGGTTGAAGCGGGCGCGGACCGGTTCGGTGCCTTCCGGGCAGGGCTGCTGGTTGCGGTTGGTTGGCGGCAGGCCGCGATCCCAGCTCGTCACGCCCGGGTCGCAGCGCCCAGGCATGCCCTTAACCGGCGAGCCGCCATGCGGGCAGAGCCAGCGGCGAATGGCCTCTAACTGCTGCGGCGTGGGGCGGCGATATTCCGCCGCCTGGGCTGCCGGCGCGCAGGCCAGAAGCGCCAGCAAGGCGCTGCCTAGCCATAAGTTTGGCCGTGGAATGGGCTTGGTCATGCTGCGAGCTTAAGGCGGGGGCATGCGCGGGGTTGCGGCGGTCATCGCGGTCTCCTTCCGCAACCATGGCGGAACGGGCAAGTTCCACAAGCGGCAATGCCCGCCCGCCATGGAAGAGGAGACCGCCCGATGCCGGATCAACGCACCGTGCTCATCACCGGCGCCGCCAGCGGCATCGGCCTGGCCGCCGCCGAGAGGATGCTCGGGGAGGGGTGGCGCGTCGTGATAGCCGATCGTGCCGAGCGCGGCCCCGGCATCGCCGCGCGCTATGTCAGAACCGACGTATCGGACGAAGCGGCGGTCACGGCCCTCATAGACGGCATCGAAAAGGAAGAAGGCAGGCTCGACGGGCTGGTCTGCAACGCAGGGTTCATGATCCGCAAGCCCATTGCCGAGTTGAGCCTCGCGGAATGGTCCTCGGTGTTGGCGACGAACCTCACCAGCACCTTCCTGCTGGTCAAGGCGGGAGAAGCCTTGCTGCGGGCGGCGAAGGGCAGCGTGGTGACTATTGCCTCGACACGTGCCCATCAATCCGAGCCCGATACCGAGAGCTATGCCGCGAGCAAGGGCGGGCTCCTGGCGCTCACTCACGCGCTGGCCATCAGTCTAGGCCCGGATATCCGCGTCAACTGCGTCAGTCCCGGCTGGATCGACACCAAGGGCGAGCCTTTGCGCCCCCAGGATCATACGCAGCACCCCGTCGGCCGGGTCGGCCGGCCCGCCGATACCGCGGCCCTCATCGCCTGGCTGCTCGGCCGGGAGAGCGGCTTCGTCACGGGCTCGGAATTCGTCATCGACGGCGGCATGACGCGCAAGATGATCTATGAGGAATAGCCTGACGCGGGTTTAACCCGCAGGCTATGGCGAAGCGGGCGCTTATTGCCTAGGTTCCGCCCCGCCTATGCCAGCGGCGTTTTCCGGGCAGCCGCGAGGAAGTCTTGCCCTTATGTCGTTCCTGCCGCGCCGCGGTGCTTTCGCCGCCGCGTTTCTCGCTCTCGGCCTTTCGCTTCCCGCCTATGCCCAGCCTGCGCCGCCGCCGATCGCCGCCCGGTCCTGGCTGGTCTATGACCGTGCCGCCGGGCGCGTCCTGGCCTCCTCCGAACCCGATCTGCGCTGGGAACCCGCCTCGCTCACCAAGCTGATGACGGCCTATATCGTCTATGAGGCGGTGCGAGCCGGTAAGCTGAGCCTGCAGCAGGTGGTCGAAGCGCCGGATGACGTGCGCCGCATCGCCAATGATGAGAGCCGGATGTATCTGCGCCCGGGCAATCGCGTTTCGGTCGAGACGCTGCTGCACGGCCTGCTCATCATCTCCGCCAATGACGCCGCCGTCACGCTCGCTACCGCCGTCGATGGCAGCGAGGCGGCTTTCGTGGCGCATATGAACGCGACGGCGAAGCAACTCGGCATGACCGGCACGCATTTCGAGAATCCCTCGGGCATTCCCGGGCCCACACATTTCACCACGTCTTCCGATCTGCTCAAGCTCGCGCTTGCCTTCGACCGTGACTTTCCGCAGGTCTATGACATCACCCGCCAGCGCCGCTTCACGTTTCGCGACTTCGCCGGAGAGTCCTCCAATCTTCTCATGCGGCAGGATGGCGCCATCGATGGGTTGAAGACGGGCCATACGAAGGCAGCGGGCTACAATATGATCGTCTCCCGCCGTGGAAACGATCGCGGCCTCATCTCCATCGTGCTCGGCACCGGCTCCAAGACGATGCGCGATCGCAGTTCGCGAGAGTTGCTCGATTATGCGGCGAATGCCTTCGAGGTGAAGCAGGCGATGACGGCGGGGCAGGAGCTGAAGCGTGTGCGCGTCTATGGCGCCACCGCCGATGATCTCTCCCTCGGCGTGGAAGAGAATCGCTTCGTCGCCCTGCCGCGCGGCGAGAATATCGAGCTGCGCGTCACACTGAATGACGAGAATAACTTCGCGCCGATCCCGCGCGGCACCGTCATGGGCCAGGTCGAAGCGATGAATGGCGATACGGTCGTCGCAACGGCACCGCTGATCGCGCTGGAAGAGGCCGATCCCTCCGCTTGGCCCTTCCGCCTCTATGACAGGATCGCGCTTTTGCTCTCGCGTTATTTCGGCTGAGCGGGGTCTGGCGGGAGGGAAACGATTGCGCGCAGCCCGCGTTATCGATTGCAACTGAGCAATCTCAAACCGCGGCATCCCCCGTGCCAGCTGCGACGGATGAATGGCCGATGCCGATCCTCGATATCCCGCCGTCCATCCCGCGACGGTTCTATGAGATGTCCTCTGAGATCTTCACGACCGTCTCTATGCCCGATGCGGTCTGGCGCAGCGTCAACCCCGCATTCACGACGCTTCTCGGCTGGCATGACGATGAGGTCGTGGGCCTCGCCGTCGACAACTTCATTCACCCTGCCGATCGTACCGAACTGGCCTCCGCTCTCGCCGGACTGAAAGCTGGGCAGGAGATCGCGGGTTTCGAATGCCGTATGAAATGCAGCGACGGTGATTATTGCCCCATTGCCTGGCGGACCGCGATGGATCAGCCAGACGGCCTCACCTATTGGGTCGGCACCAGGGCTGTTCCGCCCCAACTCGAGAATGAGGAGAAATACCGCAATCTCTTCAATTCCATGGATCAGGGCTACTGCATCATCCAGATCCTCTACGAAAATGGCGAAGCCTGTGACTGGCGCTTCATAGAGGTCAACCCGGCCTTCGAGAAGCACAACGGCCTGCATGACGCCGCCGGGAAGCGCATTCGTGAGCTGGCTCCCGATATCGAGAAGAAATGGATCGAGATCTATGCCCGCGTTGCCGAGACGGGGGAGAGCCTCCGCTTCGAGGAGACCTCGTCAGCGCTCGATGGCCGGGTCTTCGATCTCTATGCCTTCCGCGTCGGCGACCCTGAAGCCCGCAAGGTCGCCGTCCTCTTCCAGGATATTACCTCCCAAAGGATGGCCGAAGCCGCGCTTCGCGAAAGCGAAGAGATGCTACGCCAATTCGGCAATGCTTCTTCGGACGGCTTATGGATACGCACCGCGGCAACCCTGGTGTTCGACTATGCGAGCCCTGCCATGGAGACCATCTACGGTGTCACCCGCGAGGCCCTAAAGGCCGATCCAAGGCTCTGGGCGGCGTTGATCGTTCCGGATGATCGTGCCGATGCGCTGGATCATTTCAATCGCGTCCTGGCCGGCGAGGCGCTGGTGCATGAATTTCGTATCCTTCGTCCCTCCGATAACAGCTTCCGCTGGGTGCGGAGCGTCGGTTTTCCGCTTTTCGACGAGCGGGGCAGGGTGCAGCGCATCGCCGGCATCTCCTCCGACGTCACGACGGAGAAGCAGCTCGCGCAGCATCAGGCGGTGCTGCTTGCCGAGTTGCAGCACAGGGTCAGGAACGTCATGGCTATCGTGCGTTCCATCATCAGGCGCTCTGCGCAGACGGCCGATGGGCTCGATGATTACGTGTCTCAGCTTTCCGGCCGCATCGCGACGCTCGCCCGCGTTCAGGCGCTCCTGACCCATGCCGGCAATCGCGGGGTGCAGATGGAGCGCATGATACGCGACGAACTCGCCGCCCAGTCGCAGCATGAAGGGCAATACGAGTTATCTGGGCCCGACATTCTCCTGTCACCGAAGATTTCCGAAGTCCTCACCCTCGTGATCCACGAGTTGACCACCAATGCGCTGAAATACGGCGCGCTGTCGGTGCCCGAGGGCCGCGTGCGCGTCACCTGGGCGGTCGAGCAAGGCAAGGACGCATCCTGGCTGCGTATGGATTGGTCGGAAGAGGGCGCACCTGCGCGTCAACCCGGCGCACAGCCGCCGCGCAAGGGATTCGGCACCGAGCTGATCGAGAAGCGTATCCCATATGAGCTGCGGGGCCTCGGCAGCCTCGAGATCACGCCCGAAGGGGCGCAATGCTGCCTGCAACTGCCTCTCCTGGACGGCGCGAGCATCTTCGAGACGGAAGCGCCCCAGGTGGACAAGATTTTCGGGGGATCGATCGATATGACCAAGGAAGCCGATCTCGCCGGGATCAAGGTTCTGGTTCTGGAAGACGACTACTACCTGGCGACCGATACCGCCCGCGCCCTGGGCGGGGCGGGGGCGACCCTGCTCGGGCCATGCCCCACGGAAGAGGCCGCGATGGAGCTTCTGCGCCGGGGTGCCCCCAGTGCCGCTGTGCTGGATATCAATATCGGCGAGGGCCCTGCCTTCCGCGTCGCCCGGCTGCTTCGGGCGGCCAATGTCCCCCTGCTCTTCGTGACGGGCTATGACCCCGAGAATGTTCCCGACGATCTCCAGCCGGTGCCCCGGCTGCACAAGCCCGCCGCCCTGGCCGATATCGTCGCCCATGTGGCGAAGCTGGCCGGACGCTGATCGGCCAAGCCCCATTGGCAAGGCCTGCGACTTCCGGCAGGGATAAGTCCATGCTGCTGTTCGAAGGGCCGGGCGAGGTCCGCTCCATTCTCCGTGCGATCGATTGGAGCGCGACGCCGATGGGCCCCGTCGCGTCCTGGCCGCGCAGCCTTTCCTCGACCATCAAGCTGCTTCTCGGCTCCCGCTACCCCATGGTCCTGCTCTGGGGGCGGGAGGATCTCGTCCAGGTCGATAACGACGCCTATACCAAGCTGATCGGCACCAAACACCCGCAGGCGCTGGGCCGCTCCATTAAGCTGACCCAGGCGGAATCCTGGCAGACCATCGGCCCCATGATCGAGCGGGTGATCGAGACGGGGGAGCCGAACTGGGTCCCCGCCCAGCTTCTGGCGGTCAATCGCTTCGGCTTCGTCGACGAGACCTATTTCTCCCTCTCCTACAGCCCCGTCGAGGACGACGAGGGCGCTATCCAGGGCATGCTCTGCGTCTGCAGCGAGGTCACGCCCCAGACCCTCGCCCAGCGGCGGCTTCAATGGCAGCGCGACCTGGGCGCACGCTCGGCCGAAGCCCGGCATGCCGATGCCGTCTGTGATGGCCTCGCCGCCGTGCTGCGCATGGCCCAGGCCGATATTCCCTTCGCCATGCTCCATCTGCGCGAGGAGGAAGGCGCCTTCGCCCGCAAGCTCACCGTCGCTCCGACCCCGGAAGGCGAGGCCTCGCTCGCGCGTCTGGCCGAAACGGGCGATTGGTTGGCGCGCGCCGCCTCGGGCGAGGCGGTGCTGATCGAGCAGCCGGACCTGCCAGCCGATCTCCACGGCGGGCCTTGGGGCGAGCCGGTCCGCGCCGCGCTGGCCCAGCCGCTGACGGGCGGCGCTGGCGCTGCCCCGCTCGGCGTACTGCTCTGCGGCATCAGCCCGAACTGCCCGCTGGACGAGAATTACCGCTCCTTCCTCCAGCTTTTCGCCGCCCAGCTCGCCTCTGCCCTGCGCAATGCCCGCGCCTATGAGGATGAGCGCCGCCGCGCCGAGGCCCTTGCCGCGCTGGACCGTGCCAAGACGACCTTCTTCTCCAATGTCAGCCACGAATTCCGCACCCCGCTGACGCTGATCCTGGGGCCGCTCGAGGATGCCCTGGCCGCGCCGCCGGCCGATCTCGCCGCCCATCGCGAGCCGCTCGAGGTCGCGCGCCGGAACGCCCTCCGGATGCTCCGGCTGGTCAATACGCTGCTCGATTTCTCCCGCATGGAGGAGGCGAGCATCCCCCTCTCTCCCCGGCCGACCGATCTCGCCGCCCTGACGGCCGATCTGGCCTCCGCCTTCCGCACCGCGACCGACCGCGCCGGGCTGGCGCTGGCACTGGACTGTCCACCCTTGCCCCGGCCCGTGATGGTGGACCCGGAGATCTGGGAGAAGATCGTCCTCAATCTGCTCTCCAACAGTTTCAAATTCACCGCCGAGGGCGGCATCGCCGTCAGCCTGCACGGGCTGGAGGAGGGCGTGCGCCTCACCATCGCCGATACCGGCGCCGGCATCCCTTCCGAGGCGCTGCCGCGGCTGTTCGAGCGCTTCTTCCGGATCGAAGGGCAGTGGTCCCGCAGCCATGAAGGCAGCGGTATCGGCCTTGCCCTGGTGCGCGAGCTCGTGGAACTGCATGGCGGCCGCATCGAGGCCGAGAGCGATGGGCCGGGCAGGGGCAGCGCCTTCCACGTCTTCCTGCCCTATGGCGAGGCCGCTGCCGGCGCCGTCGCCGGCACGGCCACGCCCCGATCGCGCGCCTTCGTCGAAGAGGCGCTCCGCTGGCTGCCCGACGAGGCCGAAGCGCCTCTCACACCGCCGCTCGGTACCAGGCCGCGCCTGCTGGTGATCGACGACAACGCCGACATGCGCCTCTACCTCAAGCGGCTGCTCCTGCCCGCCTATGAGGTGCTGATCGAGGCCGATGGCGCGGCGGGGCTCGAGGCTCTGCGCCGCTTTCGCCCCGATCTGGTGCTGTCGGATGTGATGATGCCCGGCGTCGACGGCATGTCGCTGCTCGCCTCCCTGCGCGCCGATCCGGCCACGGCCGCGACGCCGGTGATCCTCCTCTCGGCCCGGGCGGGGGAGGATGCGCGCGCCGGCGGCCTTGCGGCCGGCGCCGATGACTATCTGGTCAAGCCCTTCGGCTCGCGAGAACTGCTGGCCCGGATCGAGGGCGTGTTGCGCCTCTCGGCCGCCAGGGCGGTCTCGGCGCGCATCGAGGCCCAGGTGGAACTGCGCGCCATCGCCGACGCCCTGCCGGTCATCATCGCCCAGGTCGGCCCCGACCTGCGCTATCGCTTCGTCAACGCCACCTATGAAAGCTGGTTCGGCACCCCGCGCGACACGCTCATCGGCCGTACCATGCTCGAACTCATCGGCGAGAAGGCGTTCGAGATGGTGCGGCATCGCCTCGAGGCCGCGCTTAGGGGTGAGGCCGTCACCTACAAGGCCTCGCTACCCTACCGCCTCGGTGGTCACCGCGACGTGCAGGTGGAATATGTCCCTCGCCTGGGTAACGACGGGCAGCCCGATGGCTTCTATGCCCTCGTGCAGGACATCACGGCGCAGGAGCAGGCGGCGCGGCATCGCGAATTGCTGGTCAACGAGCTCAATCACCGCGTGAAGAACACGCTGACCGTCGTCCAGGCCATCGCGGGGCAATCCTTCCGCGACCCCCGCGTGCCGCCCTCGGCGCGGGAGACCTTCGAGGGCCGTGTCGCCGCCCTGGCCCGCACGCATGACCTGCTGACGAGCGAGAATTGGGATGCCGCCTCGCTGTCCGATATCGTGCGCGGCGCCCTGGCCCCCTTCGGCGACTGGACGCGCGTGCAACTCGACCTTCCCAACCTGCGCCTCGGCGCCAAGGCCGCCGAAAGCCTCTCTCTGGCCCTGCATGAACTGGCGACCAATGCCTGCAAATACGGCGCGCTCTCCGTCCCCGACGGCAGGCTCTCCCTCACGGCCGGTATCGGCGAGAGGTTCTGGCTGGAATGGCGCGAAAGCGGCGGGCCGCCGGTGGCCGAGCCGCAAAGCCGTGGCTTCGGCTCCAGGCTGGTCGAACATGGGCTCGCGGCGGAACTGGGCGGCGAGGTGAAGCTCCTTTTCCTGCCCGCGGGCCTGGTCTGCCGCATCGAGGCACCGCTCGCTCATGTGGTGCCGTCTGCATGAGCCTCGCAGGCAAGAACATCCTCATCGTCGAGGACGAGATGATCGTGGCGATGGATCTGGAGGATAGTCTCCGCCGCCACGGTGCGAAGGTCATCGGCCCCGCGCTGCGCCTCAAGACCGCGCTGGACCTCGCCGGCTCGGCAGCGATCGACGCCGCAGTGCTGGACGTGAACCTGAACGGCGAGCGCTCCTATCCCGTCGCGCAACTGCTGCTGGAGAGGGGCATTCCCTTCCTCTTCGCCACCGGCTACGGCCATGTCGAGCAGGAAATGCGCTTCGCCGAGGTGCCGCTTCTTAAGAAGCCTTATCGCAGTCAGGAAGTCGTCGCCCGGCTGGAGGCCTTGCTGCCTCTGACGAATAGTTGATCGTTATCTTGCGCCGCCTCGACCGTTGCCACGCTCGCGAAGGCCGCGCCGTTTCTGGGCCCGGGGCGCGTGATATATTAGAGGCTGGCAGCCATGGGGGCTCCTTGGTAATGGTGGCGCACCATATGGTATCCGGCGCTTGGCTCGAGGCGGACCGGCTCCTCGCGAGGCCATGACATGACCCGGAACATTCCCGACCAGATCCAGGACTATTTCGAGCGTTCCCGCATCGCGCTCGCCCTGGCCTCCGCCGCCGACGACAATCCGCTGCTGCTGGTCAACGGGCATTTCCGGCAGCTGACCGGCTATCTCGACGAGGACGTCATCGGGAAGAACTGCCGGATGCTGCAGCGGGACGCCGAGAACACCGAAGCCCGCCAGCGGATCAACGACTTCCTGAGGCATGAGAAGGACACGAACGTCCGCACTTCCATCATCAATTTCCGCAAGGACGGCCAGCCCTTCGTCAACCTCCTCTACATGTCGAAGCTGCGCCGCGCGGACGGCACCGTGGATTTCATCTTCGCTTCTCAATTCGACGTCAGCCGTTCTCAACCGGAATTGCTGTTGAGATACGACCAGGAGTTGAGCGAGACATTGAGCAGGTTGAAGCCCGCCCTGGCCGATAACGGGATCATGCTGGAAGGTTCGCTGCTCACCATCGCCAATACCGCCGCCCTGGTGGCCCAGGCCAAGATCACCCTCGCGGATCTGGACGCGTCGCCCATTGGCTGACCCCGCCACCCCTCCCGCCGTCGCCGCGGGGCAGGGCCGCAAGCCCGGCCCCCCCATCGTCGGCATCGGCGCTTCCGCCGGCGGGCTCGAAGCCCTTCGCGACATGCTGGCCCAAGCCCATGGGCCCACGGGCATGGCCTTCGTCGTGGTGCAACACCTGCACCCCAATCACGAGAGCATGCTGGCGCAGCTGCTCGACCGCCACACCTCACTGCAGGTTCTGCAATCCGAGGGCGGCGAAAGACTGGAAGCCGACAGCGTCTACATCATCCCGCCCGGCCATGGCCTGGCCGTGCATGACGGGGTGCTGGAACTGACCGATTTCGTGCAGCCGCGCGGGCTGCGCCGGCCCATCGACGATTTCTTCATCTCCCTCGCCAATGACCAGCAGGCCAATGCCGCCTGTGTCATCCTCTCCGGCACCGGCGCCGATGGCACCACGGGGCTGCGGGCGATCAAGGAGAATGGCGGCGTCTCCGTCGTGCAGCAGCCGGAGACGGCGCGCTATGACGGCATGCCGCTTTCCGCGGTCGGCACCGGCCTTGTCGATTTCGTCAGGACGCCCGGCGAAATCCTCGAATGCCTCTCCTCCTTCTTCAAGCGCCGCGATGGCGATCCCAACGCCCGCGAGGCCGGCCGTGTCGCGGATCATCTCGACGATATCTGCCGCGTCCTCCGCGCCACCATCGGCCATGACTTCGCCGGCTATAAGCGCTCCACCCTTGTGCGGCGCGTCGAGCGGCGCATGCATGTGCTCGGCATCGAGACGGGCCGCGCCTATCTGAACCGCATCAGCACCGATACCGACGAATGCGAGGCGCTGTTCCGCGACCTGCTCATCAACGTCACGCGCTTCTTCCGCGACGGTGACGCTTTCGAGACCCTGCGTGCGCGTGCCATCGAACCCATGCTCTTCGACCGCCCGGCCGACGAGGATATCCGCGTCTGGATCCCGGGCTGCTCCAGCGGCGAGGAAGCCTATAGCATCGCCATGCTCTTCGCCGAGGCGGCGCGGGTCACGGGCCAGCCGCTGGCCGTGCAGATCTTCGCGACCGATATCGACGAGCAGATGCTCGCCATCGCGCGCGAGGGCACCTATCCGGTCTCCGCCCTGGCGGATATCCCGGCACCGCTACGCGAGCGCTACACCATCCCGCATGGCGAGCGCTTCACCATGGCCGCGTCCATCCGCGACATGATCCGCTTCTCCTCCCATAGCCTGGTGAAGGACCCGCCCTTCTCGCGGATCGACCTGCTCTCCTGCCGGAACCTGCTGATCTATTTCGACGACCGGCTGCAGCAATCCATCATGCCGCTCTTCCATTACGCGCTGCGGCCCGGTGGCTTCCTCTTCCTCGGCCCCTCTGAAAGTGTAGGGCGCTTCGAGCATTTCTTCCCCGCCGTCGATCAGCCCGCGCGTCTCTTCGAGCGCTCGCCCGGCGCGCCGAGCTACCCCATCGACCTGCCCGGCAATGCGCGTCAGCGCCTGCCGCGCCGCGAGCAGGATGAGCGCAGCGGCAGCGGCATGGCCGACGAGGCCAATGCCGCCCGCCGCCTCGTGGAGCGTTACGCCCCGCCGAGCCTCGTGCTCGATCAGGATGGCGTCATTCTCTTCGCTTTCGGCAAGCTCAGCCGCTATTTCGAGTTCCCCGTCACCCGCACCGGCGGGTCCAGCGCCATCACCCTCGCGCGTCCAGGCCTGCGCAACGTGCTCGGCCCGCTGCTTCGCCAAGCGCGCGACGAACGCAAGCGGCTGGTGGCGCGTGATGTGGAAGTCGAGACGGATTTCGGCATCCAGCCCGTCGAGGTCGTCTGCGATCCGCTCAATGACGGCACGGTGCTCTTCGTCTTCCGCGATACCGGCCCCTTCCGCCCCGCCAATGATAGCGACCTGCGGGATCTCGATTCAGACGATGACCATGTCGAGGCACTGGAAGATGAGCTTCGCCTGACGCGCCACCGCTTGCGTTCGGCCGTCGAGGAGCTGGAAACGGCGAATGAGGAGCTGAAGAGCTCCAACGAAGAAATGATGTCGATGAACGAGGAGCTTCAATCGACGAACGAGGAGCTCTCCACCGTCAATGACGAGTTGAAGAGCAAGATCGACCAGCTCACCGTCGCCAATTCCGATCTTCGCAATTTCTTCGAATCCACCGATCTCATCGTCATCGTCGTCGATGCGGAATTGCGCATCCGCAGCTTCACCGAGGCCGCCACCTCGATCTTCCCGCTCAAGGCCACGGATAAGGGCCGGCCGCTGACCGATGTGGCGAGCAAGCTCGAATCCCACGTCTATCTCACCGACGCCCGCAAGGTGGCCGATGGCGGCGCGCCGGTGCAGCGGCGTCTGGTCACGCGCGATGGCGAGCGCATCTTTTCCCTTCGCGTGCTGCCCTACCGCACTCAGAGCGGCGACATCGACGGCGCGACGCTCGTGCTCACCGACATTACCGAGGCCCTGGCACTGGAGCGCCAACTGGCCGCCGAGCGCGAAAGGCTCGATCTCGCGATCAAGGCCGGCCGTGTGGGCGTCTGGGAATATTGCCCCGAAACCGGCGAGACCGTGCTCGACGAGACCATGCCGTCGCTCTTCGGGCTCGAGCAGGAGGAGGATGCGCAAATCGGCCTCCTCCTCGACAGGGTCGAGCCGGAGGACAGGCCCAATGTCGAGCGCGGCATGCAGGCAGCGGCCACCGGCGGCGGCGATTTCGAGGCCAGCTTCCGCATCAGGACGCCGCGCAACGAGACGCGCTGGATCAAGAGCTTCGGTCACCTGGTAACCGAAGGGAAGCTCCCGCGGCTGATCGGCGTCTGCATCGACGTCACCGCCGAATACTCCCTGGCCGAAACGCGCGAGCTGATGCTGCGCGAGATGAACCACCGGGTGAAGAACCTCTTCGCCGTCATCGGCAGCATGGTTTCGGTGGCCTCGCTGAGCCACCAGGATGTCCGCACCTTCGCCAATGACATGCGCGAGCGGATCGCGGCCCTGGGCCGGGCCCATTCGCTGGCTTCGCTCAACGGCAAGCAGCAGACCATCGACCTCGGCGCCGTCATCCGGGCCAATCTCGAGCCCTATGCCGACCATGCCCGCATCAAGGTCGAGGGCCCGGCCGTCAAGGTGGACGGGAACCTGCTCTCGCCCCTTTCGCTGCTTCTGCATGAATGGGCGACCAACTCCGTCAAGTATGGCGCGTTAGGCTCTCAGCGACAGGGGTGGCTGGAGGTGCGCTGGCAGATGGATGGTGAGCAGCTGATCTTGCATTGGGTGGAAATGAAGCCGACTACGAGCCCGCCGGCGACCGGTTCCGGCTTCGGCACGCTCCTGGTCGAGACTTCGGCGCGGCAACTCGGTGCGACCATCGAGCGGCAGATATCGCCCGGCAGCTTCGCCCTCGTCCTGACCATGCCGATGGTGCCGCCCCATGGCTGAGCGTGTGATGCTGGTCGAGGACGAGTTTCTCGTCGCCCTCGACGTCCGGATGACCATCGAGGCTATGGGCCTATCGGTCGATGGCCCCTATGCTGCTCTGGCCGATGCGCAAAAGGCCTTCGCGGCGAGCGGCACCGAGGGCCTGCTCTGCGCCGTGCTCGACGTGCAACTGCGCGATGGCGAGGTCTTCCCCCTCGCGGACCAGCTCAAGGAAGCGGGCGTGCCCGTGATCTTCCATTCCGGCCATGCGAGCCCGGATAGCTTGGAAGCCCGCTATCCCGACGCGCAGATATGCGGGAAGCCGAGTTCGCCCGACGCCATCCGCAAGGCGATCACGAAGTACCGGCAGTAGCCTCCGGCAGCAGGAAGGCCAGCGCCTCATCCGTGGCGCGCGCCACCTTGAAGGCGAGCCATTCGTCCGCCCGCGTCCGGCCGAGATTCACCGCGCCCACGGGCTTGCCCGCCTTCACCGCCGCCTCCACGAAGCGGAAGCCTGAGCGCACCATCAGCGATGTGCCCACCACGAGCACCGCATCGGCCTTCTCGAGATGGGCGAAGGCCGTATCGACCCGTTCCTTCGGCACGCTCTCGCCGAAGAACACCACGTCCGGCTTGATGATGCCGCCGCAGCGCGGGCAGGGCGGGATGACGAAATCCTCGAAGGCCACCCCGTCGAGATCCGCATCGCCATCGGGGGCCGCGCTCGCTTCCAGCACCGCCCAGCGCGGGTTATGGGCCTCCAGCAGCAACTGAAAGCTCTGCCGGTCCATTTCCAGCGCGCAGGACATGCAGCGGACCATGTCGATCCGCCCATGCAGGTCGATCACGTTCCGCGAGCCGGCCTTCTGATGCAGCCGATCCACATTCTGCGTGACCAGGACCTCGACCTTGCCCCGGTTCTCTAGCCGCGCCAGGGCCCGATGCGCGCCATTGGGCTGCACTTGGCCGATATGCCGCCAGCCGATCAGGCTGCGCGCCCAGTAGCGGCGCCGGGTCGGCAGATCGTTCATGAAGGCCTGGTAGGTCACCGGCGGGCTGCGCTTCCAGTTGCCTTCCGCGTCGCGGTAGTCGGGCAGGCCGGAATGAGTGCTCACCCCCGCGCCCGTAAGCACGAAGAGGCGGTCGTGGTGGGCGATGAAGTCCTGCAGCGGGGCATCGAGGTTCATGAGGCGAAAGCTAGGCAGTCCCCCTGCCTCTGCACACCCCCCGAGTAAGCCGGCCAGGGCATACCGGCCCGGCAGCCGCTTGGCCTTGCGCTATTCGATGACGATCCGTACCGGCCTGGACAGCCCCTGTTCATAGGGCAGGCGGAGCTGGAAGCGATGCGTGCCGGGCTGCATCGGCCAATAGACTGTCTCGCCCGGCGCCGAGACGGCGAAGGGCTCGCCATCCACCAGCCAGACCACCTGCGTCACGCCCGGCGAGGCGGCGGCCCGCAGCGGCAGGCGGTTGAGCGCGGGCGGCAATTCGGGGTTCCGCCAGAGGCGTGCGTTATTCTCGGGCGTGCTGATGCTCAGCCGCGGCGCGGGCGCCTCGGCCGAGGCCGAGGCCAGGATGGGCGCGGGTTCCGCCGGGGCGGGTAGCGTGCCGGGCTTCACCCATTCGGTGATGGTCTGCCCGCAGCGCCCGTCATCCGGCCTGCCGTCGCGGGCGCAGAGTGCTGCCGGGGCATAGCCCTCCGGCGGCGGGAAATGCCCATCGGTGAGCAGGCCGGGCGTATTCTCATGCAGGGCCAGCAGGATGGACTGCACCAGCGGCCCGGCGGCATTGGCCCCAGTGAGCCCCGACATGGGCGTGGCATCGGGCCGCCCCAGCCAGGCGCCCACGATCCAGTCGCGGGAGAAGGCGAGCATCCAGGCATCGCGATAGCCCTGCGAGGTGCCGGTCTTCAGCGCGACGGGGAAGGGGAATTCCGTCGGCCCATAGCGCGGGAAGCTAGGCAGCCGCGCCTGCGGGTCGGCCAGGAAGAGCGTCACGAGCCGCGCCGCCTCGGTCGAGAGCACGCGGCGGCGGGCGGTGCGCGGCTGCCCCTCGTACCAGTCGAGATCGGCCATCCAGCCATCGTCGCCCAGCGCGGCATAGGCGCTCATCAGCCGCTCCAGGTTCGTCGGCAGGCCGCCGATCGCCATGGAGAGGCCGAAGCGTTCCGGCACGCCGCCGCCATCATGAATATCCAGGCGGCGGAGCGCGGCGAAGCCGGTCTCCAGCCCCATCTGCCGCAGCAGGTTCGTGGCCGGCACGTTGCGCGAATTGGCCAGGGCCTGACGCGGCAGAATGGGGCCGAGATAGCCATGGTCGGCATTGCCGATCCCCGAGGCGCCATCGGCGACGTCGCCCATGATCTGGCTCGGCGCCAGGAGCCCGTCCTGCATCGCCTCGGCATAGAGAAAGGGCTTGAGCGTGCTGCCCGGCGAGCGGATGGCGCGGGTATAGTCGAAGGCGCCGCCCGGCGTGTCATAGCCGGCCGAACCCATGGCCGCGAGCACCTGCCGGTCCTCCCGCCGCACGACCATCACGGCCACCTGCTGCGCGCCCTTCTCCCGCAGCGTCGCGAGATAGGCCTTGGCCTTCTGCTCGACCATGGCCTGGAGGCGCAGATCGAGCCGCGTGCGCAGGCGCGGGTCGGTCGCGGGCAGGCCGAGGGCGCCATCCCGCCCGAGCCGCTCCCGCAGCCGCATGACGAGATGCAGCCCCTCCGGCCGGCGGAGTGCCGCGGGCAGGTGCATCGCGGCAAGCTGGGCACGGGCCGTCTCCAACTCGGCGGGCGGAATGGCCCCGCCCTCGGCCATGGCGGTCAGCGCCTGCTTTCCACGCGCGATGGCCCTGCGCAGCCCTTCCGGCTTGAGCGGGTTATGCAGCGTCGGCGCCTGGGGGATCGCGGCCAGGAAGGCGATCTCCGCCCAGCTCAGGTCAGCGACGGGCTTGTCGAGATAGAAGCGCGCGGCATGGGCGATGCCATGGCTGCCATTGCCATAGGGGCCGAGGCGCAGATATTGCCGCAGCACCGCCTCGCGCCCATAGCGCGCCGTGATCACCAGCGCCGCCCCCGCTTCCACCGCCTTGGACCAGAGATGGCGTGGCGCCGGGTTCTGCATCCGGACGACCTGCATCGCGATGGTCGAGGCGCCGGAATGGATGTGCCAGGTCGAGAGATCCTGCCAGGCGGCGCGCAGCACGGCGGCCGGGTCCACCCCCGGATGGGACCAGAACCGCCGGTCCTCCAGCGCCAGCGTCGCGCGGACGACGCGATCGGGCAGGGGGTCCACATCCCAGAACCCGTATTCGACATGCCGCGCCCCGTCCTCGTCCAGCCTCTCCTGCCCGAGCTGGGCGAGGAAGATGCCCTGCCGGTCGGTGAGAATGGGCGTGGGCGCGAGCGGTGCGAGGCTGGATCGCTCGGCGACCTGCCGTCCGAACTGCACGGCACCCAGGCCGAGCAGCACGGCGATGGCAGCCCCCGCGATCCAGCCCGCGCGGCGCATCAGGCCGCGATGCGGGCGCGTAGGAAGGCGAGGAACTCCTCGCGATCCGGCATGGTCTGGATCAGGGCCTCGGGAATCCAGAGCGCGCTGATATCGTCGCAGACGAGGAAAAGCATCCCGCCGAAGCTCTGCATCCCGGTGATCTCCGACCAGGGCATGAAGAAGACGCGCTTCTCGTTGCGCCAGATGACCCCCTTGTCGCCGATGAGTATCTCATGGGCCGCGAGCGTCGCGCTATTCACCTCATGCACGATGCGCAGTTGCATGCGCGTGCGCCACACCGCGAGGAACCGCGCCAGGAACAGCATGCCGAGGACGAGGCCCATGGAGAGCAGGAAGAAATCGAAACCCTCGATCAGCCAGCCCCTGCCCTCGTCGCCAAATCCGATCCAGAGCTGGACGTCGAGATTGATGACGCCGGCCCCCCAGGCGCCCAGCCCGCCGAGCACCCCGCCGATGATGCAGGCGATGATGATCTTAAGCCAGGCCCGCCGCTTACGCCCGACCAACAGCCGGCGCCAGACGACCCGTTGCAGGTTGAGATAATTGGCGAAATCCAGCGCCGGAACCTTGAAGCCGTAATGGATCTCCCCGGTCTCGATCGCCTGGGTCTCGAGCTGGATACCATCACTCCCTGTCGGCGCCGCCGTTCCATTGGCGGGGATGCTGACCTTCGGGGGTGTCTCACTCATGGGGCGATCTCCACGCGCGCGCCCGCACTGCTGCCTTCGACACCGGGGCGATAGAGCATCACGGCTTCCCCGGGCGGTTGAGTGAAGCTGCCCGCCACCTGGGCGCGCAGGCGGAAGGCGAGGCGGTGATTGCCGCGCGGCAGGGTCGTATAGACCGCCGTGACGGCATCATCGCCATAACTGGCCCAGTCCGGCGCCGGGCTGGGCGCGGCACTGGGCGCCGCCTCCGCCGGAGCGGTGGCGAGATTGGGGTTCAGCGGCTCGAAGCCGGCGGCGATGGGCAAGGTCATGGCCACATGGACGCGGTCCTCCGGATTGACCAGCTCGGCCTGCATTTCGACGATATCGCCGGCCGCAACGTGGATGACGCCATCCGGCCCCGGCGCCAGCCGCTCCGGCGGCGCATTGGGGCGGATGCGGAAGAGCGCCGTGCCCAGCACGAAGCCCTGCTGCACCGCCGGCGCCTCCGCCCCCGGCTGCACCGGCACATAGCGGCGCTCGGCCAGCGCCAGGGCCGGCTGCCCGCCCCGATTGGCGACCTCGACGGCGCCCTCGGCCAGCGGCCAGCGCACCACCGGCGTTTCGGCATTGAGCGTGCCGTCACGCGGGCCATCGGGCAGCGTCACCCGCACCGGCACCGCCGCGCCTGGCGGCGCCCAGCTCGCGGCCAGGGCGCGGAGTGCCGCGGCGGTGGCATTGGTCGAGCCGAAGCCATTGCCGTCGCCCAGCCGCATCAGCCCCTCGCGCAGCACCGGCAGCCGCGTATCCTCCGGCGCGGCACGCGCGACGGCCAGCACCACCTCGGAGAGGCTGCGCGTCTCCGAAGGCAGGATCAGCGCATTGCCCCCGAGCCCGGCCAGCCCGTCATAGACCGGCTGGCCATTGCGGTTCAGCAGCCGCACCCGGCTCCACAGCGTCTCGAGCATCCCCGGCAGCATGGCGCGGTCGCTCTCCGGCAGGAGGGCGATGGCGGCCGTGGCCTGGGCCAGGGTCTCGGTCGGCATCAGGGCCGCGCGACGCGCGAGTTCCGCCGCATAGGCCGGCTGGAGCTTGCCGGCCTCGGCTAGGGCGACCAGCGCCGCGACGCGCTCGCGCAATTCCTCGCCCCGCAGCAGGCGCGGATAATCCGAGCGCAGCGCCCGGATCAGCACCTCGGCCAGGCGGTTGGTCTGCGCCTCGTCGACCGTCTGGCCCGCCTTGGCGGCGGCGGTGAGGAAGCGATAGGCCGCAGCGGTCAGGAAGACCGAGCCGCGCGTATTCGGCCAGAAGGCCACCAGCCCGTCGCCAGCGCTGGCGAGCTGGATGGCGCGCGCCGTGGCCCGCACATCGGCGGCCATGCGACGCTCGATCCCCGCCGCCTGGAGCAGTGGGGCGAAGGGCGAGAGCGCGATCTCCGCCCCCGCCAGGGCGATGCGCTGCTCCGTGCCGCCGAAGGGCTCGGCGAGGAGGAAGTTCATGCCCCCCAGCATCCGCACCAAAGCCGGGTCGCTCGCCAGCGCGAGCTGCCCACCCAGCGTGCCCGGCCGCGCGGGCTGCGCGGGGCCGGGAATGGCGAGGCTGCTATTCGGCGCGAGTGCCAGGATATTGCGCTCCCTAACCACCGGCCGGTCCGGCCGGATGGGCAGGCTCAGCTCCAGCGCATCCCCCGCGCCATCGGCGCCGCGACGGATCTGGAAGCCGATCTTGGCCTCCCCGCTGGCATTGTCGGGCACCGCGACGGGGAAGCCGACGCGGGCCGGGCGGTTTTGCACCCAGGAGAAGGCCTGCTCCGCCGCGCCGCCGAGCGTCAGCCCAGGTGCCACGAGCCGCGCCTGCCCGGCGCCGCCGGGCCCTTCGACGACGCGGCCTATCACCGCCGCCTCGAAGCGGTCGCCCGGCCGCAGGAAGCGGGGCAGGGCGGGCTGAGCCACGATGGCCTGCCGCACCCGCACCTCACCCGTGCCGAAGCCGAAGCGCGAGGGGCCGCTGATGGCCTTGGCCCGCATGCGGAAGACGGTGAGCGTATCGGGCAGCCTCACCTTGAACCGCGCCACGCCATCGGCGCCCACCCGCACGCGCGGCATATAGACCGGCACGGGGGTGAAGTTCCGGCGGACGGAGATATTCTCCTGCCCCCATTGATCCTCCGCCGCCTCGTCGCCGCCCGGGTTCTCCTGAAGGGCGATGAGGCCGAAGGCCATGTTGCGCGTATCGCGCGCGGCCATCTTGATGGGGCGGTCCACGATGAAGCTCGGCAGCGGATCGAGCGGCTGTTCGCGCGCGAGGGTCAGCACCGCCTGATCCACCATCCAGAAGGCGGCCTCACCCGCTAGCGGCTTGCCGTTCTCGTCGGAGAGGCGCAGCACCACGTCGATTTCCTGACCCGGCCGCGCGCTCTGCGGCGCTTCCAGCGCCACGGTCACGCGATGCTGGACGGGGGTGACGGTGATCCATTGCGTCGCCGCCAGCGTCACCGGCTTGCCCTGGTCGAAGGGCGCCGTGGCGCTCGGCTGCGGGCCCGGCAGGCGGCCGCGCATCAGCAGCACATGCACCGCCACGCGCGGCATCTGCTCCTTGCGGATGGGCACTGCCGCCCGGCCGAAGCCATTGGCGATATCGGCCCAGTCATAGCGGAAGCGGCCCTCCGGCTCCTCCGTCACCACCAGGGCGCGGGCGGTCTGGAAGGGGCTCTGGATCAGCAGCGTCGCTGTCTCGCCCGGCGCATAGGCGTCGCGCTCGGTCGAGAGCTTCACCGTCTCCGCCGGCGGGCGCGACCAGGTGACGGGCGTGTCGCCCGCCATGAAGAGATCGAGCTTCAGGCTCTGCCGGCGGCCGAGCTTGTCCTCGGCGGCCAGTTCCACGAGATAGACGCCCGCCTCGGCCGCATCGAAATGCAGCGCCGCGACATCGGTGCCGCTGGTGAGCTTGCGCGTCTCCACCACCTCGTCTGCGACTTCGGTGACGTAGCGCGCGGCGCCCTGGCTGAAGTCGCTGGCCTGGAGCACGGAGTTCCAGCGGCGCCGGATGAGCGTGGCCGTGTATTCGATGCCCGGCAGCGGCTTGCCCTCGGCATCGACCACCAGCGCCTCGCCGTCGATCGCGCCGGTCTGGGGCAGGTAACGCGGCAGCCTCATGCCGAGCACGAAGGGCGGCAGCGCCACCACATTCTGCACGCTGCGCACCTGGATATCGTCATCGCCCGTGACGGTGGCTTCGACGACATAGCGGCGCGGCTGCGCCGTGGGCTCGATGGTCGGGTCGAGATCGAGCCGCGCCGCGCCGCCGTCATCCGTCCGCGCCTCGCGGTTCAGCACGGGGGATGAGCGGAACTCGCGCTCGCCCGAATAGCGGCTGTCGGTCGAGAAGCGGAAACCCTCGCGGCCCGGCGGCGACCAGGGCTCGGGGAATTGCCGCACGCGCCAGGTGATCGGCCGCCCGGCGGCGAGGCCGCCCGCGAAATAGCGCGCCAGCAGATCGACGGAGAAGGGCGCGTCGAGCGGCACGCGGGCCGAAGGCGATTGAGGCGTATTCAGCAAGACTTCGAAACTGGGCAGGCGATAGGCCTCCTTGCGGAAGCTCATCTCGCCGCAGACCTTTTCGTCTTCATCGCCGCCGGTCGTGAAGCGGAGGGTATAGTCGCCCGTGGCGTCCGTCTTCTCGTCGAAGAGATGATGGAAGCCGCCATTCTCGTCGGGCGTGATGTCGATCTCCCAATGCTGGTCGTCGGGCCCGTCGATGGTGACGCGTCCCTTGGTGCGGGAGAAGTTCAAGGCGCCACCGGCATAGTTGCGGATGAAGCCCTGGATATGGACAGGGTCTTCCGGCCGGTAGATCGGGCGCTCGGTGAAGATATGGCAGAGAAGCTGCGGCGCCTCGCGGCGGTCGCTGACATCCTGCTGCGTCCAGCCGAGCCAGGGCTCCTCCGCTCGGGCCCAGCCCTCCGCGCCATAGACGCGCGGGTTGCGGTCGGGGTCCAGCACCAGCACGTCATTGCCCTTGAGCACGGTGATGCGGCGCAATTCGCGCCGCAGCCGCTGCGGGGTGCTGCCGGGTGGGGCCGTCCAGGTGAAGCTGCCATCGGCGGCGGTCACGCCGCGCAGCAGCGTGGTGAAATTGTCGCCCGAAAGCCCCTCGACGCGGATTTCCGCCCCTTCGACGGGCCGCGCGGTCGAGAGCGAGGTGACGGCGAAGCGCACGCGCTCGGCCTCCTCGACCGTGGTGAGCACCAGATCGGTCACCTGCACGCGCATCCAGCGTCGCTCGCCGCCATCCACGGCGCGCAGGCCGAGCAGATAGGTGCCCGGCTGCTGCGGCCCGGCGATGCGGCCGAGCAGCGGCGCGATATCGAGGCCGAAACGCGCATCGGCGCCGCCCCGCGTGATCGGCAGCTTCACCAGTTCCGAGACGGGCGGCGAGCCGAGGGCGCGCAGCCGCGCGGCCAGCGCATTGCGGCGCAGGGCCTCCGCACCCGTCCAGGGCGTGGGCTCATTGCCGGGCAGCGGCGGCGAGGCATCGTCATTCGTCACCAGCCCGTTGGGCGGGAAGGGCCAGAAATCGCGGCCCAGCGGGTCGATGGCATGGATGCGCAGGTCGGCCCGGTCATAGCCATGCCCCCGCAGCGGCACCATTTGCGGCCCCATCCGCTCCACGAGCCCCTGGCCCGCACCCCAGCGCAGCGAGGGCTGGTCGGCCACGAAGGCGAAGCGCAGGGAGGGCCCGGCGGCGCTGAGCACCCGGCCCTTCCTGTCCTTGATGCCTGCGGGCAGGAGGTCGAGCGAATAGGCCGTATCGGCCTGGAAGCGCCCCGTCACCTGCCAGGAGCGGCCGCCGGAGGTGACGCGCAGATCCTCCACCGGCGGCGTGATGCGCAGCGCCTGGCGGGCGGTGAGGATATCGGGCGCCGTCACATCCGCCGAGAAGCGCAGCGTGAGCCCGCGCCGCGCCCCATCGCGATCCGGTTGGCAGCGCAGCAGCCCATCGGCGGTCTCGCGATAGAAGCCATTGGCGCAGGCGATGTCGGTCAGCGCGAAGGGCGCCGCGCTGCGCAGGCGGAGCTCGAAACTCTGCTCGTCCAGCCCCGGCACATCCGAAAGCGCGAGGCGCAGGATGGCGATGCGGCCATCCGGCAGCGGGCGGTTGAGCACCACGCGATAGCTCGCCTCCGCATCCCGCGCCGCGCGTTCCACGGTCTGGATGCGGAAGTCGCCGGCCGCGAGCGTCTCGGCCGCCGCCGTCGCCGTGCCGGGCAGGGGGCGAAGCTCGATCGTCAGCAGCCGGGCGAGCGCCGCCGGGTCCACCGGATCGGGGAAGGTGAGGGTGATGGTGTCGAGATCGGCGCTGCCTTCGTCATCCGGCCCCGGCGAGGTGCGCACGGGGGCGGGCAGCAGCGGCACCAGCTCCGTCCGCTTGCCGTCCACCGTGAAGGTGACGCGGCGCAGCGGGTTCCAGGGCTCGGTCGGGCGGAATTGCAGCGCGCGGGGGCCGAGCCAGTTCCAGGCGCCGGGAATGGCGGGCGACATGGTGACGAGCCGCTCCGGCTCATCCTCCGGCCCGCCCTTGGCCGGGCCCTGATCGCGGTCGAACAGCACCGTCACCGGGTCCCACCGCCGCAGGAAACGGTCGGGGATCACGGTCGCCCCATCGGCGCGCTGTGCCTGGTCGAGCACCGGGGGCGCGGCGGGGGGCGTTGCCGTCTGGGCGAGCACGGGGCTGGCGGCGAGCAGCCCGAGAAGGCCGAAGAGGGGGCGCAGCATGGTCTTCGCTTTCATCTCGGCGTTTATCGGGGGGCCGCGACGGGCGTGATGCCGGCCATGGCCTGGTATTGACGAACGATCTCTTCCGGCGGCCCGTCGCCGCGCGGCGTCAGCCCGATCACCGCGGGCCGAAGCTGCGTCGCGACGCCATCGGCCGGGATGCGGGCCTCGATCAGGTAGCGGCCGGCCGGCAGGCGCTGAAGCTGCGCGACGCCCTCGCCACGCGGCATGCCCGCCTCGTCGAGCAAGCGTACGCGGACGTTATCGGGCGTGGCGCTCAGGCCCAGCCCGATCGTCGCCTCGCGCGTCAGGCTGAAGCCGAAGAGCACCGTGCCGCCGGGCGCGGCCATCACCGGCGCGCCCACACCCTCCGCGGCAGGCAGGATGGGCGTGGCACTCAGCTCCAGATGGCCGGTGAGCGGGCCATCCTGCGGCGAGAGCAGCCGCAGCACTGTCGCGGCGGGCAGGTAGCGATGGAATTCCGCCCCGGCCGGGAAGGCGATGGGCGCGTCATCGCCCAGCGCCAGCACCACCGGCGCCGTGCTCCGCGCCTGCAGCAGCCCCGGGCCGCCGGGGTTGAGCGAAAGGGCCATGGCCTCGCCCGAGAGCGGCAGCCGCGACGGCAGCTCCGCCGGTCGGGGCGAAACCGCCGGGAAGGCCGTCGCGCCAGCGCCCTCCAGCCAGGCCATGACGGCGCCGGCCGGGTGGTCGATGGTCACGCGGCCGGGGCCGGGCAGCGTCATGGCCGCGCCCTCGCGCAACTCGCCCTCACGCCCGATGAAGCGGGCGGTGCCGCCCGCCAGCATCAGCTTCTGGCCCGGCTGCGCCGCGACGGGCAGCGTCACCGAGCCCGCCGCGCCGAAGAAGCGCCGCAGCGGCCGGTCGGCGGCCAGGGCGAGCGGCGTGGCGGCGGGGGTGGATTGCACGGCCACGGGCGCGGCCGTCTCGCCGGTATTGACCAGCAGAAGCTCCGTCCACTCGCCCTCGGCGAGCCGGCTGACGGAGGCGGTGCCGGTCCAGACCGTCACGGCCTCCCTATTGCGCCAGCCGGCGATGGCCGCCGTGCCGGGCGCTAGGTCGAGCCGCAATTGCTTCGCCCCGGCGGGGAGCGTGAGCGGCTGCGCGGTGCCGGGCGCCAGACTGTCGCGGAAGGCGCCGGCCTCGAGCGGGCGCGGATCGCTCAGCCGTGGGTCGAGCGCGCGCAGCGTCACCCGCAGCGGCGCCTCGGCCGGGCTACGCAGCCGCAGCGGCGCATCGCCCGCCAGCGCGAGGCTGGAAGCGGTGCCGAGACCCATGCCGCGCCCCGCTTCGAGCGAGACGGGCTCGCCGCCGGTCGAGGCGATCCAGAGCCGGGGCGCGGGGGCCGCGGGAAGGGTCGCCGTCTCGCCCGGCGGGAGGTTCAGCACGAGCCGCTCTCCCGAAAGTCGCGTCAGCGCGACCGGATCGGCGGAGGTGGTGAGCAGCCAGAGGCGGCGCGACTGCGGCAGGATGGTGCTCGCGGCGGCAAGCGGCCGCCCGGCCTCGCTGGAGGAAAGAACCTCACGGCCCGGCGCCAGCGCCGCCTCATCGGCCAGCGTCACCTGCGCCGCGAAGAGGCCGTCCAAACCCTCCACGGGCGCGGGATTGGCACTCGGGCTGGCGAGGCGCGCGGCGAGGCGGATCGGCGCGGCCTCGCCCGACTCCGTCCAGGCGGAAAGGCGCCAGGAGGCACCGGCCTCGCCCGGCACGGCCACGATCGGGGCCTGGCCCCGCATGGTCGCGACGGAACGCCAGGGCTCGCCTTCCTTCCGGCGCTCCAGGCTCAGGGCAAGCGACTGATCGGCCTGCGCCCGGGCCACGAGAAGCTGGCCATCGCCCACGGCGGGCAGAAGCAGGCGATGCACGCCCCGCCCTTCGAGCGTAGCCTCGCCCGAAACCGCCAGGGGCCTTTCGGGCAGGGCGGCGGGCAAAGCGAGGCGAAGCTCGGTCGTCTCGGTCGCAGGGCTGGTTTCCTCGTCAGGATCGGCCGAGGCGGTTTCGGGCGGGTCGTCGCTCTCCTCCTCGCCCTCGTGATCCTCTTCATCCGCACTCTCGTCCCGGGCCGTGGGGCGGCTGCTGCCGCTCACGGCGGCGGGGCTCGAAAGCGCGAGCGTGTAGCGCCCGGCCGGCAGAAGGCGCGAGGCGGAGAGGTTCCAGTCGTTCGCGCTGCCTTCCTCCCGCGCCACCACCTTCCCCTGGGCATCGCGCAACACGCCGCGCAGCTCCACGCCGCCGAAGGTCGAGAGGCTGACCACGCGATCTTCCGCGATGGAGAAAGGAATCTCGGCCGGCAACAGCACTTCGCGCGGCACATCGGGCTGTAATTCGTCGCTTTCCAGGCTGATCTTGTAGTCGAGCCGGTCATTGCGCCCGAGGGCCTGGGCGCGGATCTCGTAACCCCCGGCCGGCAATTCGGCATCGAACGGCGCGCCGCCGGCGAAATTCGCGATGCGCTGGCCGTCCTGCCGATGCAGCGCCGCGCCCATGCCGTCGCCGATGCTGAGCTTCACCTTCGCGGGCCCGGCTAGGGTGAAGCGCCAGCGATCGGGCTCGCGCTCGGCCGTGCGGTCGGCGGGTTCGCGCCACTGGTTCGTGGCGCCGGCCGTCATCGGCAGGTCATGCGGCCCGTGACCCTCGAATTCGCGCGGCGGCAGCAGGCGCGTCAGCCGGGCGATCAGGCGGGATTCGATCGCTTCCGGCGCGACCACGATGCGATAGCGGCCGGGGCGGAATTCCTGCTCCAACTCGCTCAGATCGCCCTCGGGCAGCAGCGGCCAGCCCTCGGCATCCTCGATCCGCCCGCGAATGGGGCGGCCGAGGCCGCGCAGTTCCAGCCGATAGCGCCCGGCCTCGGCGATGGTCAGCGGCACGGCCAGGCCGCTGCCGGCCGGCAGGGCGGCGCGCGCCAGCCCGCCTTCGCCCATGGGCGGCAGCGTCACCAGCGGCGCCGGGCGGGCGAGCAGGCCGATGCGGCCCGCGCTCTCCACCGAGCCCACCGTGAGCCTGTAGCTGCCCGCACGGAGATAGCGCTGGATGAGCATGTTCTGTCCGGCGCCATTGGCCTCGGCACTATCAAGCCCAGGCAGGAAGGCGGTGCCGATCTCGCCCTTGGTATGCAGCCGCCCGAGTGTCTCCAGCCGGTAGAGCCCGCCCTGCGCGAGGGTGATGGCGATGCTGCGGCTCTGGTCGCGCCCGAGATCCAGCCAGAGCGGCCGCTCGCCGGAGAGCACCGGCAGTTGAGGCAGCGCGGCGGGGCGCGGAATGGGCGGCGGCGCCACGCGCCTTTCGGCACCCAGCGCGATCTGCCGCGCGCTCCGCACGGCCGGGATCTGGAGCGTGCCGCCCTGCAGAGGGGCCTGAATCGGCGCGCCGTCGAAACCCGTCACCCGCAGGCTGCCATCGGGCGTCGCCACCGGCAGGGCCAGCGCCTCACCCGGGCGCTGCGTCACTACCAGCGGCCGCGTGGCGAGGTCGAGCGGCAGGGGGCGGGAGATGAGGCGGCCGGTGCCGCTGGCCAGCAGGAAGCCTCTGGTTCTCGCCCACCGCCTGCTCGCCCAGCAGGAGCACCGGATCGGCCGGGAGAGGCGTTTCGGGCGATGCAGGCACCACGCCCGGCGGGCCGAGGACGATATCCAGCACGCCCCCCGCTTCCACCTGCGGTTCCAGGCGCAGGGCGTACCAGCCCTCCGTCAAATCCCAGCGCATCGGCGAGAGCCCGTCGACCGGCGCGGGCGGCAACTGGCCCTGGGCCGGGCGCACGCCGAGGCGAAGGGCGACCCCGTCCGCGCGCAGGGCGAAGGTGCCGGGGGCGGCGACATGGAAGAAGATCGTCACCGGCCGGCGCAGGTTGAAGCGGCTGCGCCAGGCCTTGCCCGGGCCGATTTCCGGCCCGAAGCCCGAGACGAAAACCGGCGCCTTGCCTTCATCGCGCCGCAGGAGAAGGCCGGAGGGCGGCACTTCGTCGCCGCCACTGCCGGGCATCTCAGCCAGCATGAGCTGGCGGCCCTTGCCCGGCTGGCCCGCGCCGTCGCCAAAGGAGCGCAGGGCGAAGGACTGCCCCTCGGCGCCCGTCACGATGATGCTGCGCCGCGCCTTGTCGCGGGGCTCGGCCCTGATCCAGGCCGTAGGCTGGCGGCTATTCGCGGCGATCTCGGCGCTAAGCGGCCGGCCGCCATCGGTCTCCATCACCAGCCGGGCATCGGCGGGCTGGGGCAGGTCGAGCCGGAACTGATCGGCCTGGGACGGCACGGCGACCACCTCCGAGCCGAAGGGGCCGATGCGCCCAGCGAGGTAGCCGCTCGCGAAAGCATCGCTCTCGCCGAGGCGGAGATGGAAGGGCCGCGCCGTATCGCCATCGGCCCAGGGACGGTCGGGCCCGCCATAGGCGGTGACGAGATAGGTGCCCGCCTCCAGCACGAGCCGCGCCGAGGCGCTGCCCAGGGGATGGCCGCGCGTGGGCTCGATGGTGCGGCGGCGCCAGGAAGTCGGCACGCGGTCACGCCCCTCGCGCCAGATCGCCATTTCGGCCAGGGCCCGCCCGGCGCCTTCGACGCGCAGCGGGCCGGTCTGGTCGAGGGTGATCCAGTAACCGCGCTGCTCGTGATCGGCGAGGGTGGCGCTGATGCTGTCGCCCGCGCGGAGAACGGCCGGCGGGGCCGCGTCGCGGAAGGGCGTGACCGTGACCTTCGTCTCGCCCGTCGCCCCCTCGGCACCCTGACTGCGAAGCTTATAGGTGCCGACATCGAGCAGCAGATCGAGCCGCCCATCCGTCGCCCCGGCCTCGCCCGCCCAGTCGCCCGGCCCGGCCAGCATATCCACGAGTTGCAGGGCCGTGCCCGTCGCGCTCTGGGCGGTGATGCTGAAGCGGCCGGGGGTGGTGACGGTGAGAAGCGTGTCGGTCTGGCCTGCGCTCGGCCAGGTATCGCGCTCAAGCCGGGCCGCGGGCGTATCCACCGCCGGGCCCTGCTGCGTCGGTGCCCCTGTCGCGACGGCCAGGCGGTCGGGCAGGGCGAGGGCGAGCGGGGCAGGCGGCTGGGGTGCGGCGGCCGGTACCTGGGCCTGGGCAGCCGGGGCGCCCGTGGCGCGAAGCTCCGCAATGCGGCGGGTGAAGCTGCGGTCGAGGCAGGCATTCAGCGCCGCGCCCGTGAGAGTGCCGCATTCCTGGCGGCGGCTGGTGAGCCAGGCGCGCTGAGCCTGCATGAGGGCAGGCTTGCCATCAGGATTGCGCGAGGAGGCGGCTTCGAAGGCCTCGTTCAACGCCTTGTCCAGCGCCAGCAGTTGCGGCGAGGCGCAGACCGCTTTGTCGATGGGGGTGGTCGCGCGCTGGCAGGCAATGCCCTGCGCCCCGGCGGCGGCCGGCATGAGGAGGCCAAGGCCGAAGATAAGGGCTGGATATCTGCTCACGGGGCGCTTCTCCGGTGCCGCGCCGGCTCGGGCCGGAACGCGATTACCGCCTTGGTGAGCGCGAGTAGCGCGGCGTGCAAGATAGGCGGCCGCCCGGCCCGATCACATTCCCAACATATCCAGGCTGTTAGGGCCTGACTTCGGTGTAATTTCGGCTAATGACGCAGAAACTTGAGGAAGCTCCGTAAGGCGGAGGGCATCTGGCGGCGGCTCGGATAATAGAGGAACCAGCCGGGCAGTTCCGGGCACCAATCCTCCAGCACCGGCACGAGTTGCCCTGCCGCCATCGCAGCCTCCGCATATTGCGCGTCGAGGCGCAGAAGGCCGATGCCCTCAATTCCCGCCCGGAGCGCCGTATGCGGCTCGTTGACCGTCAGCGGGCCTTCCGGCGTGACGGTAACATCACGCCCGTCTTTGCTGAATTCCCAAGAAAAAATGGAACCGCCCGGGAAGCGATGCCGGATGCAGCGATGATGCAGCACATCCTCGGGCTTCTCAGGCCTACCGTGCCGCGCGAAATAATCGGGCGAGGCCAGGACGAGATAGCGCAGCGGCCCGCCGAGCGGCACGGCGATCATATCCCGCGCCAGATCCTCGCCGAAACGCACGCCGGCATCGAAGCCGCTCTCCACGATATCGACGCGCGCTGCATCCGAGATCAGTTCCAGCGAAACCGCCGGATGTGCCTCCAGGAAGGCCTTGGCCAGCGGCGCCAGGCGGAAGTCGATCGCCGGCTGCGGTGCGTTGATCCGGATGGTGCCGGTCGGGCGATCGCGAAAGTCATTCACCATGTCCAGCGCCGTGGCGATATCGTCGAAGGCCGGCAGAAGGCGTTGCAGCAGCCTCTCCCCCGCCTCGGTGGGCGCCACGCTGCGGGTGGTGCGGTTGAGGAGCCGCAGCCCCATCCGCTCCTCCAGATTCCGCATGGTCAGACTGAGCGCCGAGACCGAGACACCACGCTCCGCCGCCGCCTTCCGGAAGCTCCGATGCGTGGCGATGGCGGCGAAGGCCTCGAGTTCGGCGAGGGGGCGTGGCTTCATTGTGAAGGGAAACTCAACAAGCCGAGAAGGGATTGGGCGATTATCGAACAATCCGACCTGAGTCACAAGAAACCAGTCATCAGACAAGCTTGGAGCCAGTCATGAAGATTTCCGGCAATACCATTCTCGTCACGGGCGGCGGCACGGGCATCGGACGCGGCCTGGCCGAGGCGCTGCAGGCCAAAGGTAACCAGGTCATCATCGCCGGCCGCCGCCGGGCACCGCTGGAGGAAGCCGCCGCCGCCAATCCCGGTATGGCCTTCGCCACGCTGGATATCGACGACCCGGAGGATATCCGCCGCTTCGCCCGCGAGATCGTCCAGGCGCATCCGGGCCTGAACGTCATCGTCAACAACGCCGGCATCATGCGCGTCGAGGAGGTGCTGAAGAACCCGGACGCGCTGGCCATCGCCGAGGCGACCATCACCACCAATCTGCTCGGCCCGATCCGCCTTACCAGCGCCCTGCTGCCGCATCTTCTGAGCAAGGACGAGGCGGCGGTCGTGATGGTCTCCTCCGGCTTGGCCTTCGTGCCGCGCGCCGATACGCCGACCTATTCCGCGACCAAGGCGGCCATCCATTCCTACAGCATCTCGCTGCGCCACCAATTGCGCGGCACCCCGGTGCAGGTGATCGAGCTGGCGCCGCCGCTGGTCGCGACCGACCTCACCCCGGGCCAGCGCGACAACCCCCGCGCGATGCCTCTGACGGATTTCATCACCGAGAGCGTGCAATTGCTTGAAAATCAGCTGGATGGGGGAGAGATCCTCGTGCAGCGTGTGATGGCGCAGCGGACGGCTGAGGCGCAGGGTAAGTTCCAGGCGGTGTTCGACCTCATCAACCCCCGCTGAGCAGGCGTGTGAGGGCCTCGCCAAGCGCGCGGGCCCGCCTATCTATGGTCTATGCCGCGCAGGAAAAGGCCCACCGCCGCCTCCTATGCCTGGCTCGCGGAAGCGGGCTGGGTTTTCGCCATGCATAGCGCCCAAATATGGGCCAATCCGGCCAAGGCCGGCACGCGGCTCGCCACCCTCGCGGCCGAGAAACAGCGGGCTTTCGGCGAGGGGGCGGTGAAAGCCGGGCTGGCCGCCATGCGCGGGGCCAGCCCGCAGGCAATTTCCGAGGCCGCCCTCAAGCCCGTCCGCCGCCGCGTGCGGGCCAATGCGAAGAAAATCCGCCAGGGGTAGAATGGCAAAATCCAGCCGCTTTCCTGAGCCTCATCACCTTCGGATTCAGCCCGGCGAGGGCCTGCCGCGATTCGCAAGTAGGATTCCGCCTGCCGAACGGCACACCATACTGGTTGACGGAAAACGGGGCATCGCCACTATATGTGGTGTCGAGGTGCTTCCGATTCGCAAGTCTGGGTAGCAGGAAACCGGCGAGCCAGGATCTGCCTCGATCGAGAACGTGACTAGGACGGGGCGTCCGGCAAAAGCGGCGGTAGTGGCTCAGAATGAGCCGCTGGCGCCATTCCGAGCGACCCGTAGGCAATCGTCTCCGATGGGTCGGTTTGCCTTTCCAGATCTTTTCCATTCAAGGGCGGGCGCCCGGCGTCCGGCCTTGAGTCGCGGCTGCTTATTGAGGGGGATTGAGGGGATCATGAGCATCATCGTCTATAGCAAGCCCGCTTGCGTTCAGTGCACGGCCACCACGCGGGCGCTCGACCGTCAGGGCATCGGCTACAAGGTCATCGACGTCTCCACCGACAGCACGGCGCTCGCGCTGGTCAAGGAGATGGGCTACCAGCAGGTGCCCGTCGTCGTCGCCGGCGAGCGTCATTGGGCGGGCTTCCGGCCCGATATGATCAGCAGCCTTTCCTGATCGCCCGGCGGCCATGGAGGGCATCGTCTATTTCTCGAGCCGGTCGGAAAATACCCGACGGTTCGTCGAGAAGCTTGACCTGCCCGCCCTCCGCCTTCCGATGGATGGGAATGACGAGCCACCGCTGGTCGATACCCCTTATGTGCTGATCACGCCGAGCTATGGCGGCGGATCGGCCAAGGGTGCGGTACCCAAGCCGGTGATCCGCTTCCTCAACCATGAAGGCAACCGCTCGCTCATCCGTGGCGTGATCGCCGCGGGGAACACGAATTTCGGCGAGGCCTACGCGCTGGCCGGCAAGATCGTCGCCGCGAAATGTGCCGTGCCTCTCCTCTATCGTTTCGAGCTTCTGGGAACGGTCGAGGATGTCAGCAATGTCAAAGAGGGATTGAAGAGATGCTGGATGCGCTGGCAGTAGCCAAGCCAAAGAGCGGCAGCGAGACGGCGCTGGATTACCACGCTCTCAATGCCATGCTGAATCTCTATGACGAAGACGGGCGCATCCAGCTCGACAAGGACCGTCTGGCGGCGCGGCAGTACTTCCTCCAGCACGTCAATCAGAACACCGTCTTCTTCCATAATCTGCGGGAGAAGATCGGTTATCTCGTGACCGAGGGGTATTACGAGCAGGAGGTTCTGGATCAGTACAGCTTCAACTTCATCCGGGACCTCTTCGACTACGCCTACGAGAAGAAGTTCCGCTTCCCGACATTCCTCGGCGCCTTTAAGTATTACACGGGCTATACGCTCAAGACTTTCGACGGCAAGCGCTATCTCGAGCGCTACGAAGACCGCGTCTGCATGGTCGCGCTCACCCTCGCGCGCGGCGACGAGAAGCTTGCGCGCGACCTGGTGGATGAGATCATCTCCGGCCGCTTCCAACCCGCGACGCCGACCTTCCTGAATGCCGGCAAGAAGCAGCGCGGCGAGCTCGTCTCCTGCTTCCTGCTGCGCGTGGAAGACAATATGGAGAGCATCGGCCGCGCCATCAATTCGGCGCTGCAGCTCTCCAAGCGCGGCGGCGGCGTGGCACTCTCGCTGACCAATATTCGCGAGTCCGGCGCGCCCATCAAGCAGATTGAGAACCAGTCCTCCGGCGTCATCCCGGTGATGAAGCTGCTCGAGGACTCCTTCTCCTACGCGAACCAGCTCGGTGCGCGTCAGGGCGCGGGCGCGGTCTATCTGAACGCGCATCACCCCGACATCATGCGCTTCCTCGATACCAAGCGCGAAAATGCGGATGAGAAGATCCGCATCAAGACGCTCTCGCTCGGCGTGGTGATCCCCGACATCACCTTCGAGCTCGCGAAGAACAACGAGGATATGTACCTCTTCTCGCCTTACGACGTTCAGCGCGTCTACGGCGTGCCCTTCACCGAGATTTCGGTGACGGAAAAGTATCGCGAGATGGTGCAAGACGGCCGCATCCGTAAGAAGAAGATCAAGGCGCGCGAGTTCTTCCAGATCATCGCCGAGATCCAGTTCGAGAGCGGCTACCCCTATATCATGTATGAGGACACGGTGAACCGCGCGAACCCGATCGCGGGGCGGATCACCATGAGCAACCTCTGCTCCGAGATCCTCCAGGTCAGCGAAGCCAGCACCTTCAAGGAAGATCTCTCCTACGAGCATATCGGCAAGGACATCTCCTGCAATCTCGGCTCGCTGAACATTGCCGCCGCGATGGATTCCGCCGATTTCGGCAAGACCATCGAGACCGCGATCCGTGCGCTGACCGCCGTGTCGGATATGAGCCACATCTCCTCGGTGCCCTCCATCGAGAAGGGCAATGACGAGAGCCACGCCATTGGCCTCGGGCAGATGAACCTGCATGGCTACCTGGCTCGCGAGCGGATTTTCTACGGCTCCGAGGAAGGGGTCGATTTTACCAATATCTATTTCTACACGGTGACCTATCACGCCGTGCGCGCCTCGAACCTGCTCGCCGCCGAGCGCGGCACCAGCTTCAAGGGCTTCGAGAAGTCGAAATACGCTTCGGGCGAATATTTCGATAAATATACTTCGAAGGAGTGGAAGCCAGCGACTGAGAAGGTGAAGGCTCTCTTCGAGAAGGCCGGCATCCATATCCCGACGCAGGAAGACTGGCTGGCGCTGAAGCAGGCCGTGATGACCACGGGCCTCTACAACCAGAACCTCCAGGCCGTGCCGCCGACGGGCTCGATCTCCTATATCAATCACTCGACCTCCTCGATCCATCCGATCGTGGCGAAGATCGAGATCCGCAAGGAAGGCAAGATCGGCCGCGTCTATTACCCCGCCGCCTTCATGACCAACGATAACCTGGAATATTATCAGGACGCCTATGAGATCGGCCCCGAGAAGATCATCGATACCTATGCCGCGGCCACGCAGCATGTCGATCAGGGCCTCTCGCTGACCCTCTTCTTCCGCGACACGGCGACGACGCGCGACATCAACCGCGCGCAGATCTATGCCTGGAAGAAGGGCATCAAGACGATCTACTACATCCGGCTGCGTCAGATGGCGCTTCAGGGCACGCAGGTCGACGGCTGCGTTTCCTGCACGCTGTGACCGGGGAAGGCGAGACATGAACATCCAGATCAAGCCCGTGAGCCGCATCCGCGCCATCAACTGGAACCGCATCGAGGACGATAAGGACCTCGAAGTCTGGAACCGTCTGACGGCGAATTTCTGGCTGCCGGAGAAGGTGCCCCTCTCGAACGACATCCCGTCCTGGGGCACGCTCACGGCGCAGGAGCAGCAGCTCACCATCCGCGTCTTCACCGGCCTTACCTTGCTCGACACCATCCAGAACGGTGTCGGCGCGGTGAAGCTGATGGGCGATTCCAGAACGCCGCATGAGGAAGCGGTGCTCTCGAACATCGCCTTCATGGAAGCGGTGCATGCGCGCTCCTATTCCTCGATCTTCTCGACGCTCTGCCTGACGCCGGATGTCGATGACGCCTTCCGCTGGGCGGAGGAGAACACCTTCCTGCAGCGCAAGGCCGCGCTGATCATGGAACAATACGCCTCGGCCGATCCGCTGAAGAAGAAGGTCGCCTCGGTCTTCCTCGAAAGCTTCCTGTTTTATTCGGGCTTCTATCTGCCCATGTATTGGTCGAGCCGCGCCAAGCTGACCAATACGGCCGATATGATCCGGCTGATCATCCGTGACGAAGCGGTGCATGGCTATTACATCGGCTACAAGTTCCAGCGTGAGGTGGAACTCTTGCCGGAAGATCGTCGCCAGGAAATCAAGGATTTCGCTTTCGAGCTACTGCTCGAACTCTACGACAATGAGGTGAAATACACCGAGGCGTTGTATGACGGCGTCGGCTTCACCGAAGACGTCAAGAAGTTCCTGCATTACAACGCCAATAAGGCGCTGATGAATCTGGGCTATGAGGCGCTTTTCCCGCCCGATGCCTGCCGGGTGAACCCCGCCATTCTTTCGGCCCTCTCGCCCAATGCCGATGAGAACCATGACTTCTTCTCGGGCTCCGGCTCCTCCTATGTGATCGGTAAGGCCGTCGCCACTGATGACGAGGACTGGGATTTCTGATCGATACCGATCGCGGTGAAAAAGGGCGGCGCCAGCCAAGGCGCCGCCCTTTTTCGTTTCGGCATCCCGATGTCGAGGCCTAGGCTGGCCGTCGCGCGGGCCTCGGCCTGCCGGATGATTTCTCGCCTCAAAACAAAACCAACAGGGAGAAAGCCATGTCCAGGATCGAACGCCGTTCTCTGCTTTTCGCCACGGGCGGTATCGCCTTGCTCTCCAGCCCGGCCGTGCTGCGTGCGCAATCCGCCTGGCCCAGCCAGCCCATCCGCCTGATCTGCCCCTTCGCCGCCGGCGGCCCGACCGATGTGGCGGCACGGCTCGTGGCCGAACAGCTCACGCCCATCCTCCGCCAGCGTGTCGTGGTGGAGAACCGCACGGGCGCCGGCGTCGTCGTCGGCACCGAGGTCGTCGCCAAGGCGCGCGACGGCTATACCTTCCTCTACAGCACCATCGCGCATGCCGTGCTGCGGCCGCTCTTCGCCAATCTCTCCTTCGACCCGATTAACGACTTTCAGCCGATCTCGCTTGTCGGCGTCATCCCCATGCTCATGCAGGTGAACAATAACTTCCCTGCGAAGGACCTGAAGGAAATGATCGCGCTCGTGCGCGACAATCCGGGAAAATACAATTACGGCAGCTCCGGTACGGGGGGCGCCGTTCATCTCGCGACGGAATTGTTCCTGAAGCAGGCGGGGGATTTGAAAATGAACCACATCCCCTATCGTGGTTCCGCGCCCGCCATGCCGGACCTGCTGAACGGCTCTCTCGCGATGCTGCTCAACGTCGCTTCAGATGGCGTCACGAGCGTTCAGTCGGGGCAGACGAGGGGGCTGGCCATCAGCAGCACCCAGCGCGTGCCGCAACTGCCCAATGTGCCGAGCTTCGCCGAGGCGGGGCTTCCGGGCTACGAGGCCTATACCTGGCACATGGTCTTCGCTCCCGCGGGCGTGCCGACGGAGGTGGTCCTGGCGATGAATGACGCCGTCAACCGCGTCACCGGCGATCCGCGCATGCAGCAGCGTTTCGCCGATATGACGATGCAGGCGCGGCCCAATACCTCGCCCGAGGATGCCGCGAATTGGCTGCGAAGCGAGACGGCGAAATGGGAGCCGATGGTCAAGGCCGCCGGCATCGTTGCTCAATAGTCGCGGAGGGGATGCCGGCTCTCGGCATCCCCGCGCTGCGCAAGCTCAGGCCGAGGCCAGGATGCGGGCATTGCCCCGCAGCGAGGTGTCGGTCACCGTAATGCCCAGCCCCGGCCCCGTCGGCACGATCACCGCACCGCCTCGGTTTGGGATGCGCTCTTCCAGCACGTCTTCCGTCAGAACGTGATGGGGCATGTAGAATTCGCAACCGAGCGACATGCCCGGCGTCGCAGCGATGAACTGCGTGCCCGCCGCCAGCGCCACGCCGCCTTCCCAGAGCGTGCCGCCATAGCCCGGAATATGCGCCGCATCGGCAATGGCCATCAGCGCCTGCGCCTTGAGCAGTCCGCCCGCCTTCATCAGCTTCACCGAGATGGCGTCGGCGGCGTTGAGGCGGATGATCTCCATAAGATCCCGCGCATTGAAGCAGCTCTCATCGGCGAGGATGGGCGTGTCCAGCGCATCGGCGAAGGAAGCCATGGCCGTCAGGCAATCGCGCGGCACCGGCTGCTCGATGAAGGTTGGCTTGAAGCGGTCGACCTCGCGAAGGATGTTGATGGCGCCGAAAGGTTGCAGCGCCTGGTTATAGTCCAGCCGCAGGTCGATGCCGTCGCCGAAGGCGTTGCGGATCGCCTCCAGGTTCCTCATCTCCACCGCATGGGGCTTCACGCCTGTCTTCACCTTGAAGATGCGGTTGCCCTCGGGAACCATCGCCTGCATCCGCGCCAGGTCCGCGTCGAAATCCGGATCGGCGATGGAGAAGGAGAGGGGGATCTCGTCGCGCACACGCCCGCCGAGCAGATCGGCGACGGAAAGCCCGGAGAGTTTGCCGAGGATGTCGAACATCGCCGTCTCGATGGCGAGCTTGGCCTCGCCATGCCCGACGATGGCCCGATCCATGGTGATGGTGAGCTGGCGGATATTCCTGACCGGCGCGCCGATCACCAGCGGCCGCAGATAGGTGTCGATCGCCGCGAAGGCCGCCTCTGAGGTGCCGGTGAAGACCTCCCAGGGCGCGGCCTCGCCCCAGCCGGTGACGCCGGAGGTCGAGGTCAGCTCGACCAGAACGCGCTTCACCGTGCCCATGACGTTGCCCACGCCCTGGAGCCGCTTCATCTTGATCGGGCTCTCGATCATGAAGACCCGGAGATGCGCGATCTTCTCGCTGTGCATTGAAGACTTCCTTATCGGCGGCCCGCGCGTCAGCGCGCGGCCGCGCCCTTGTAGAAATGCGAAAGGAAGGCGCGTGTGGCCTCCTCGCGCGGATTGTCGATGGTCTCACGCGCCGGCCCGTCCTCGATGACATAGCCGTCGCGCATGAAGACGACGCGGTCTGCAACGTCTCGCGCGAAGGCGATCTCATGCGTGACGATCACCATCGTCATGCCATCCGCCGCGAGCTTCTGGATGGTGGCGAGAACTTCGCCGACCAGCTCAGGGTCGAGCGCCGAGGTGGCCTCGTCGAAAAGCATCACCTCCGGTTCCATCGCCAGGGCGCGGGCGATGGCAACACGCTGCTTCTGGCCGCCCGAAAGCGTGCTCGGCATCTGCTGCGCCCGGTCGGCGAGCCCTACTTTCTCGAGCTGCGCCATGGCGAGATCGCGCGCGACGGGCTTGGGCAGCTTCCGCACCTGCACCGGCGCTTCCATCACGTTCTGCAGCACCGTCATATGCGGGAAGAGATTGAAGTTCTGGAAGACCATGCCCGTCCGCGCGCGGAAGGCGGCGAGCGCCTTCGTCCCCGGCAGGTTATGGCCTTGCCCGAAGGCGAAGCGCGTCTCGCCCACGCGGATCGCGCCGTCATCGGGCACCACCAGCAGGTTGATGCAGCGGAGCAGCGTGGACTTGCCCGAGCCCGAAGGCCCGATCAGCGAAACGACGCCACCCTGCTCGACCTTGAAGTTGATGTCCTTCAGGACTTCGAGCGAGCCGAAGCTCTTGCGCAGCGCCTTGATCTCGATTTTCGGCTCGGTCTGGCTCATCGCGCGGCCCCCGACTTCTTCTCGCGATAGCGCACATAGAGCGTGAGCGGGAACAGGATGATGAAATAGGCGACCGCGACGGCCGTATAGGTTTCCAGCGGCCGGAAACTGTCATGCGCCGCCATCTGGCCCTGATAGACCAGGTCAGGCACCGCGAGCACCGAAACCAGCGAGGTATTCTTGAACTGCATGATGGACTGGTTCATCAGCGCCGGCACCATGCGCTTCAGCGCCTGCGGCAGGATGATGCGCCGCATGGTCAGCGCCGGCGTCATGCCCAGTGCGAGACCCGCCTCGCTCTGCCCCGCCTCGATGGAGACGATGCCGCCGCGGATGATCTCCGCATAGAAGGAGCCGCCATAACAGGAGAGTGCGAGAAGCGATGCCGTGATCGGCGTCATCTCCACGCCCGCCAGGATCGGCAGCGCGTAATAGCACCAGATGAGCTGCACCAGCACGGGCGTGCAGCGGAACACCTCGGTGAAGATCAGTGCCGCGCCGCGCACCGGCGCGAAGCGGGAGAGCAGCCCGAGGGCGTTGATCAGGCCGATCAGCAGCCCGCCCACCACGATCGCCGCCGTCAGAGAGACGGTGATGCCCATGCCTTGCAGCAACAGCCAGCGATAGCTCCAGATGATGGAGAAGTCCCATTCGTACATCATGCGATCCCGCAATCGGGGGATGCGCCCGCGGCCATCGCGGCCGCGGGCATCAGGTCAGATCTCGAAACCGGGCGGGAAGTCGCTTTCCTTGACGCCCACCAGTTCCATGTTCTTGACGATCGCGGATTTGATGAAGCCATTATCGCGATACTTGCCGATCCAGGTATCGACGAACTGGCGCCAGGTCTCATCGCCCGTGCGGCGGAAGCCGGCATTGGAGGTGGTGAAATCCACCGGGCTCGGGATGATCAGCTCGCCGATGGCCGGGTTCTTGGAGCGCAGCGTGAGCGCCAGGACCAGCACGAGGCACTGCGCATCGGCGCGGCCGGCCTGCAGGGCGGCGGTCGCGTCGCTCTGGTTCTTCAGGCGAGCGATCTGCGCATTCGGCGCATGGCGCGTCACGGCGGCGTCATGCGAAGAGCCGGCATCGACGACGATGCGCATCTCGGGCTTGTTGAAATCATCCCAGGTCTTCGCCGTCACCGACTTCTTCGCCACGAAGGCGAAGCTGTTCTTGAAGCAGGGAACCGAGAAATCGATGACCTTCTGCCGCTCCGGCGTCGGGTTGAGGCCGAAGAAGACGTCGATCTTGTCGGCCTGGAGATCCAGCACCGAATTGCCCCAGGTCGTCTCCAGGATCGAGAGCTTCACGCCGAGATCGTCCGCCAGCTTCTGGCAGATATCGACATAGAAGCCGCGCCACTTACCGTCCGTCAGGCTCTTCTGATAATAGGGCGCGCCATCGGCCACCCCGCCGACGCGCAGCACACCGGCGGCCTTGACGCGCTCGAGCACATTGGTCGTCTGCGCAAGGGCGGGCAGGGCCATCACGCTCATCGCGCCGGCGCCCACCATGGTTCCAAAACCTCTGCGGGTGATCATATCGAAGCCTCGCCATTCATACCTGGTGATGGACCGCCCGAGGCCTGGCTCCGGCAATGCCATTCGGACTCGGTCCTGCAGGCCCTACCGGAGCGCGAGACGCGCCGACCCCGGGCGACAAGGCCACCGGCGATGATCCGAAGTCAATGCGACTGCCATCCAGACCCGCGTAATCCTTGAGCCGGCACGTGCCCCGTCATGCCGCGGGGTATCGGGCCGGCCTGTCCCTGCCAACGCGCAAGCCATTGGTTTTCCTACGCGAAGGCGCGCATCCTGACGGAGAAGCCCCCGCCGGCGTAACCGGCGAAAAAATGGGTTCGGCATGACTAAAACTCATGCCGCGAAGCTGCTATGAAGCCTGAGCATGCGTCGCTTTCTCCCCTCCCTTTCGGCCCTGCAGGCTTTCGAGGCCGCCGCGCGCCATCGCAGCTTCACCAAGGCGGCCGAAGACCTGGGCCTGACCCAGAGCGGCATCAGCCGGCAGATCGCCAATCTCGAGCAGTATCTGGGGCTGAAGCTCTTCGAGCGCTCCGGTTCGCGCATCGTGCTGACCGATGCCGGCCTGGCCTATTTCGAGGAGGTGAGGGGCGTGCTGGATGCGCTGGAGGAATCCTCCATCGACCTCGTGCGTGGCCGCAAGGTCGCCTCCTCCCTCATGGTGGGCACGCACCCGACTTTCGCCGCCCGCTGGATCGCGCCCCGCCTCAGGAGCTTCGTCGAGGAGCATCCCGAGGTGCCGATCGAGATCCGGGCGCTGGATTCCGATGCCGCCCTGGCCGAAGGCGGCATCGACATCGCCGTGCTGCGCGGCTCCGGCACCTGGAGCGACGCGCGGGTGACGGAGCTTTTCCCCGAGGAACTGGCCGTCGTGGCCTCCCCCCGCCTCATCGCGCCCGAGGAGAAGCCGGAGCGGCTCGACTTCAGCGCCATGCCCACCTTGCAGAATGCCAGCCGCCCCAGCCTCTGGCTGCAATGGCTCCGCGCCTCCGGTCAGAGCCACCGGGGCACCATCCAGGGCGTGAGAATGCCGCATAGCGAGCCGCTGATCCGCGCCGCCCTCAGCGGCCTCGGCCTCGCTGTCATCCCCGCCCATTACGTCAAGGAGGAACTGGCGCGGGGCGAATTGCACATGCCCTTCGGCCCGCCGGTGCGGACCGGGCTCTCCTATTGGATCGTCAATCCCGAGCGGAAATTCCATCGTGGCCAGGCCCAGCTCTTCCGGAACTGGCTGCTGCGCGAGGCGCGCAAGAGGGCAGGCTGACCGTCAAAGATGCCGCCAGGCATCCATCCGCGCATGCAGGATGCGGATCACCTCGATCCCCGTCGCGACCCCGCGGTAGAAAATGACATGCGCCCCCGCCGGGTAGCGGTAATACCCCGCCCGCACCTCGGCGCAGGAGCGCCCGAGCGCCGGGTTATCCGCCAGACGCTGCGCATGCCGCGCCAAGTCGCGCAGATAGGCCTCGGCCCGTTCCACGCCCCATTCCCGGGCTGAATGGTCCCAGATCTCGTCCAGATCGGTCAGCGCCCGGGGTGAAAATAGAAACTGCGCCGTCACTTGGAGGCGGCGGCGCGCTTCTTGCCGGCAATGAAGGCTTCGAGATCGAGCGGCGCGGCAGGCCCACTCTGCTCGCCCTCGATCAGCGCTGCCCGCAGCGCGGCCAGCTTGGCTTCATGCTCTTCGAGCAGCCGCAGCCCGGCGCGCACCACTTCGCTCGCGTTGCTGTAGCGCCCGCCATCCACCTGGGTGGCGATGAAGCTCATGAAATGCGGATCGAGGCTGAAAGACGTGTTCTTGGCCATGGGGGACCTCCGGAGCCTCTATACCAATTTTTGGTATAGAGATGCAATGCCGATCCGCCCTCGATCCTTATCCGACCCTTGGCACGCCGCTGGCTAGGCAAGCCGCCTCAGGCAGCGGGGGCGAAGGTGCCGACGATCAAGCAGATGGAAGCCGTCTATTGGATCCACACCCTCGGTGGCTTCCATATGGCGGCCGAGCGCCTGAATACCACCCAATCCACCATCTCCAAGCGCGTGCATGAGCTGGAGGCCGATCTCGGCGGCATGATCTTCACCCGCGCGCGCGGCCGCCCGGTGCTCACGGCGCGGGGCCAGTCCGTGATCGAGGGTTTCGCGGAAATCCTCGCCCTGCGCAGCCGGCTGATGGCGCTGGCCAAGGGGGAGGGGCAGTTCGGCGGCCGCTTCCGCCTCGGCATCACGGAACTCGTCTCCATGACCTGGCTGCCCGGTCTCGCCGCCATGGCGCGTGAGGCCCAGCCAAGCCTGGTGATGGATCACGATGTCGATCTCTCGCGCAGCCTCTATGACCGGCTGGCCTCCGGGCGGCTCGACCTCGTCATCGCCCCGCGCATCGAGGCCGATGAGGATATCGTCACCCAGCGCCTCGGCTATCTCGACTGCGGCTGGGCCTGCGCCCCCGCGCTGCTTGCGGGCCTGACGGAGCCGGTGCCGATGGACGCCCTCGCCCGCCTGCCGCTACTGCTGCAACCGGAGGGCTCGGCCATCCAGATCCTCCTGATGCGGGACCTCGCGCAAGAAAGCCGCTCGGTGCAGAGCGTCATGACCTGCAACCAGATGGCGGTGCTGACGAAAATGGCCGCCGCCGGCCTGGGCGTGACCTATGGCGCGCTGGAATTCTTCCGCCCCTATCTGGCCAGCGGCGAATTGCGCCTCCTGCGCACCGAACCCCGCCTGTCGCGGCTGGAATTCGTCGTCGCCTGGCGCCGGAGCGAGGGGGGAAGCCTGCATCGCCAATTGGCCGCCATGGCCAAGCGCGCCTTTGACCGGCATCAGGCCAGCCTCTCGCCCCTTGGCACCAAGATGAAGAAAAGCGATCGGGACGGCGGAAGATAATTCGCTTTTCCGCATCGCGATCCCGTGAAACCCTGGCCTACGATCACCGCCAGAAGGCGGATGGCGGAGGAAGAACAGCCGGCACGGCAGGGCACCCCACAAGGCGCCCGCAACGTAGAGACGACCGCCGCAAGGCGGCGTGGAGATTGGCATGTTCTTCCGAGCGCTTTTCGTGATGGCCGGCGTCATGGCCGGTGCAGTAGCCGGGGCGGCCCTGGGCTCCTCCGCCGCCCAGGCGGGCCCGACGCTGGATGCGGTCAAGGCCCGCGGCACGCTGAAATGCGGCACGCTGGGCACCGTGCCCGGCTTCGCCGCCCCCGATTCCGCCGGCCGGCTGAAGGGTATGGATGCCGATTTCTGCCGGGCGGTCGCCGCTGCCGTGCTGGGCGACGCCAACAAGGTCACCTTCGTCTCGACCACGGTGCAGACGCGCTTCGCGACGCTGCAATCGGGCGAGATCGACGTGCTCTTCGCCAACAATACCTGGACCATGTCGCGCGACACCACGCTCGGCCTGCTCTTCGCCCCGCCCACCTATTATGACGGCCAGGGCGTGATGGTCACGGCCGCCTCGGGCCTGAAGTCGCTCAAGGAGATGGATGGCGCGGCGGTCTGCGTGACGCCTGGCTCCTCCTCCGAGCTGAACATCACCGACTGGTTCCGCACCAACAAGATGAGCTTCCGCCCGGTCGTCATCGAGAATAACGACGCCGCCCGCGCCGCCTTCTTCGCCGGCCGCTGCGACGCCTTCACGGGCGACCAGTCCTACCTCGCCTCGATCCGCTCCCAGGCCGCCAAGCCCGGCGATTACGTGATCCTGCCCGAGATCATCTCCAAGTCGCCCCTCGCCCCCGTGGTGCGCCAGGGCGATGACCAGTGGCTGAACATCGTGAAATGGGTGGTCTATGCCACGATCATCGCCGAGGAGCGCGACCTGACCCAAGCCAATGTCGCGAGCCGCGCCGATGACCCGAACCCCGAGGTGAAGCGCCTGCTGGGCGGCACGCCGGGCCTGTCCAAGGGCCTTGGCCTGGCCGATGACTGGGTGAAGAACGTCATCGCGCAGGTAGGCAATTACGGCGAGATCTTCGAGCGCAATATCGGCCCCAAGACGCCGCTCGCTTTGCCGCGTGGCATGAACAAGCTTTCCCGCGACGGCGGGCTGCAATTCGCCCCGCTCTTCATCTGAGCGGAGGGGCATGATGGAGCGGCAATCCCTCCTTCTGCGCTGGTGGTTCCGGCCGCGCTTCCGCGCCATCGCCATCCAGGCGCTGGTCGGGCTCGCGGTGCTGCTGGCCCTGGTCGGCATGGGGCTGACGGCGCGCGACAATCTCGCGCGCGTCAATCTCGGCATCGGCTTCGACTTCCTGGCCCAGCCCTCCAGCGTGCAGGCGGGCGAGACCATCCTGCCCCAACAGCCTTCCGACAGTTACCTCTGGTTGCTGGTCGCGGCGGCGGCCAATACGCTGCGGGTGGTGCTCATCGCGGCACTGCTCGCAACGGTGCTGGGCCTGCTCGTGGCCCTGGCACGGCTTTCGCGCAATCCGCTGCCGCGCGCCATCGCCACCGGTTATGTGGCGCTCTGCCGCGGTACGCCGGTGCTGCTCCAGATCCTCGTCTGGTACGCGATCATGCAGACCCTGCCGCCCATCCGGCAGGCGCTCTCCATCGGCCAGTCGATTTTCCTCAGCCAGCGCGGCCTGGTTTTCCCCGCGCCCGTCCTGGCATCGCCAGGGCTGGCCGCCGGAGGCCTCGCGCTGCTGGCGCTGGCCCTCGTCGTGGTGCTGGCGCGCCGGCGCCTGCCGCGCGGCAGCGCCGTCATCCTGGCGCTGGCCGGGCTCGGCCTCGCCGTCGCGGGCTTCCAGCTCGAATTCCCCATCCGCCGGGCCTTCAATTTCGCGGGCGGGCTGACGCTGTCGCCTGAATTCGCGGCGCTGCTCTGCGGCCTCGTCTTCTACTCCACGGCCTATATGGCCGAGGTGATCCGGGGCGGCATCCTCTCCCTCCCGCGAGGGCAGTGGGAGGCGGCGAGGGCCCTCGGCCTGCGCTCGCGCCATACTTTCTGGCTTGTGGTGCTGCCCCAGGCGCTGCGCGTCGTGATCCCGCCCATGACGGTGCAGTATCTCTCGCTACTGAAGAATTCGACCCTGGCCTTCGCCATCGGCTACCCGGACCTCTTCTGGGCCATCAACACCATGATCAACCAGACCGGCCATGCGGTCGAAGGGATCATGATCCTCATGGCCGTCTTCCTGGTGCCGAGCCTCACGGCGGCCGGCCTGTTCAACGCGCTCAACAAGCGCATCGCGCGGCAGGGGCTGGCATGAGCACGAGCCTCACCATGCACGAGCCCATCGCCACCCGGCGCGGCAATTGGCTCACCGCTGCGCTGGGCGGCTGGGGCGGGGTGGCGGGCGCGGTGATCTGCCTCGCGCTGCTGGCCCTGATCGCCCCCGGCGCGCTCCGCTGGCTGATCTTCGACGCCGTGCCGGTCGGCACCGCCGAGACCTGCCGTGGCGCCGCCGGCGCCTGCTGGGCCTTCGTCGCGAACAAGACCGACTTCATCCTCTTCGGCTTCTACCCCGCCGAGGAGCGCTGGCGCGCCTGGCTGGCGATCGCCGTTCTCGCCATCGCCATCGGCCTCACCGCGACGCCCGCCTGCTGGCGGCCCGCGCGTATCGCGGCGATCTGGCTCGCGGCCGTGCCGCTCTTCCTCTGGCTGATGGGTGGCGGCCTCGGCCTCAAACCGGTGCCGAGCAGCGCCTGGGGCGGGCTGCCGCTCTCGCTGATGTTCAGCCTCATGAGCATTCTCGCCGCCTTCCCGCTGGGGGTGGCGCTGGCCCTCGGCCGCCGTTCGGAAATGCCGCTCATCCGCTGGCTCTGCGCGGCGCTGGTCGAGCTGCCGCGCGGCGTGCCTTTCCTCTCCATCCTCTTCATGGCCAGCATCATGCTGCCGCTCTTCCTGCCGGCCTGGATGACGCCGGATAAGCTCGGCCGCGCCATGATCGCCTTCGTCTGGATCGCCGCCTGCTATCACTGCGAGGCGGTGCGCGGCGCGCTGCAATCCCTGCCGCCGGGGCAGATCGATGCCGCCCGCGCCCTCGGCCTCGGCTGGTGGAAGACGCAGCGGCTCATCATCCTGCCCCAGGCCTGCCGCGTGGCGCTGCCCGCGCTCACCAACAACGCGCTCACCTTCCTCAAGGAAACCTCGCTCGTCAGCGTCATCGGCCTCTACGATCTGCTCGGCACGGTGCAGGCCGCGGGGCGCGATCCGGACTGGCTTGGCTACACGATCGAAGGCTTCGTCTTCGCCGCCGCGCTCTACATGACCGGCTGCGCCCTCCTCTCCGCCTATGCGGGCTGGCTGGAACGCCGCCTGTCCCGCGCCTGAAACAGGACCACAGATCCCGTGACCCATATCGCCACACGCATGAGCCGCTTCGCCCCCTCGGGCACCATGGGGATGATTTCCCTCGCCAACCGCCTGAAGGCCGAAGGGAAGGAAATCTTCAGCCTGGTCGGCGGCGAGCCCTCCTTCAACACGGCCGAGGATGTGAAGGCCGCCGGCATCAAGGCCATCGAGGAGGATTTCCTCCGCTATACGCCGGGCGAGGGCATTCCCGAACTGCGCAAGGCCATCGCCGCGAAGTTCAAGGAGAGCGGGCTCGACTACAAGCCGAGCGACATCATGATCGCGCCCGGCACCAAGCCCCTGCTGGTCGCCGCGATGATGGCCCTGGCCGATCTGGGCGACGAGGTGATCATCCCCGTGCCCTATTGGGTTTCCTACCCGGAAATGGCGCGGATCGCGGGCTGCGAGCCGGTTTTCGTCGATTGCGACCCCAAGACCGGCTTCCGCCTCTCGCCCGAGGCGCTGGAAGCGGTCATCACGCCGCGCACCAAGGTGCTGCTGCTGAACTCGCCCAATAACCCGACGGGCGCCATTTACAGCGAGGACGATCTCCGTGCCCTGATCACCGTGCTGAAGAAGCACCCGCAGATCTGGGTGCTGACGGATGAGATCTACGAGCACATCGTCTATGACGGCCGCCGCCTCGTCTCCATCGCGGCGCTCGACCCCGAGATCGCCGAGCGCACCGTCACCTGCAACGGCCTCTCCAAGGGCTATGCCATGGCCGGCTGGCGCATGGGTTTCGCGGGCGGGCCGTCCAATGCGATGAAGGCCATCGGGGATCTCATCGGCCATCTCACCGGCGCCTCCAACTCCATTTCCCAGCGTGCCGCGCTCGAGGCGCTGACGGGCGATCAGAGCTATATCGCCGAGCAGGTCGCCAGCTATTGCGAGCGGCGCGACATGGTGGCCGCCGCCATCAACCAGATGCCGGGCCTGAGCTGCCCTGTGCCGGAAGGCGCCTTCTACCTCTATGTCGACTGCTCCGGCACCATCGGCAAGAAGCTCCCGAATGGCGCGGTCATCCAGAGCGACACCGATTTCATCATGGGCGCCATCGAGCATGCGGGCGTCGTCATGGTCCCCGGCAGCACCTTCGGCATGGGCCCTTATTTCCGCATGTCCTTCTCCATGGACAAGGCGCTGCTCGAGCGCGCCATGGAGAAGCTGCGCCGCTACTGCAACATGCTTTCCTGATCATGCGCGTCGCGGTCATCGGCGCCGGTTCCATCGGCGGGCATATGGCGGTGCGTCTCGCGCGGGCGGGGCTCGACGTCTCCGTCGTCGCGCGCGGCGCCCATGGCGAGGCCATGGCACGCGAAGGGCTGGTGCTGGAGACGGGCGGGGAGACGATCCGCGCCCATCCCCGCGTCGCCACACCCGAGCGCGCGGCCGAGCTGGGCGTACAGGACGCGGTCGTGGTCGCGGTGAAGGCTCTGTCGCTCGACGGCATCGCGCCGCTGCTGCCGCCGCTGATGGGGAAGGGGAGCCTTGCCCTCTTCGCCGTCAACGGCCTGCCCTGGTGGTATATGGAGGAGCTTTGCGGCCCCGCCCATCTGCCGCCGCTCGCCATGGGCCTCGCCCTGCGCGGCCTTCTCGCGCCGGGCCAGGTGCTGGGCTGCGTGGCGAATTCGGCCAATCACAAGCAGGCGCCCGGCGTGATCCACAATAGCGACAGCCTCAACCGCTTCACCATCGGCCGTGCCGACGGGGCCGAGTGCCTGACCGGCCGCGCCCTGGCCGCCGCCCTCACGCAGGGCGGGGCCGAAGGCGTCTGGAGCGAGGATATCCGCTACGACGTCTGGCAGAAGCTGCTCACTAACGGCTGGAGCGCCCCGCTCGGCTGCCTGACGGGCCTGAGCACCAAGGCCGTCGCGGCCGATCCGGCCCTGCGGCGCATCATGGCCTCGCTGATCGGCGAGATACGGGGCCTGGCCGCCCGTTGCGGCGTTCCCCTGCCGGAGCAGCCCCTGCCGGACCCGGCGAAGCTGCCCGACCATCGCACCTCCATGCTGCAAGACCTTCAGGCCGGCATCCCGGTGGAATTCGACGCCGTGCTGGGGGCGCCGAATTACCTCGCCCACCTCATGGGCAGCGACAGATGCGCGATGAATACGGTGCTGGACCTGCTTCGCTGGCGCCTCGCCGCCGCATAGGCGTCAGAACGCGGCCTCCCCGCCGATCCAGACGCCCTGCGCCTCCAGCGCCTCGTCGAGCAGCAGCATATCCGCCCTGGCCCCGGGCCGCAGATGCCCATGCGTCGCCTGTACGCCCAGGGCCTGGGCGGGGCGGAGCGAGGCCATGCGCAGCGCCTCCTCCAGGCTCAGCCCCACCTGGCGGACCATTACCCGTACCGCGTCGATCAGCGCGATATCGGCGCCCGCCAGCGTGCCATCCGCCAAAGTGAGCCTGCCGCCCGCCCGCGTCACGATGCGGCCGTTGAGGGTGAAACTGTCGCCCGCCATGCCCACGCTCGGCATGGCGTCGCTCACCAGGAAAAGCCGCTCGCCCTTGGCCCGCTTCGCCAGCGCCAGCGAGGCCGGATGCACATGGAAGCCGTCGGCGATGATCCCGGCCCAGAGCCCCTCATCGGCCAGGGCCGCGCCGACCAGGCCGGGCTCCCGGCTGCCGAGCTGGCTCATGGCGTTGAAGAGATGCGTGACACAACGCGCCCCGGCCGCGATGAGCGCCTTTGCGCCCTCGATGCCGGTATCGCTATGGCCGATGGAGACCAGCACGCCCGCCTTGGCCAGCGCCGAGACCTGCACCGGCGTCGCCGCCTCGGGCGCGAGCGTGACCATCAGATGCGGCAGCGCCGCCCCCAGCATCGCCCGCAGATCGGCCTCTTCCATAGGCCGGATCAGCGCCGGGTCATGGGCGCCGCAGCGCCGAGAGTCGAGATGCGGCCCCTCCAGATGCAGCCCGAGAAAGCCCCGCACCCCTTCCGCCGCCCGCCCGGCCGCGAGGGCCAGGGCAGTGCGTTCCGGCGTGTCGGTGATCAGCGTCGGCAGCAGGGCCGTGGTGCCGGAGCGGGCATGAGCCGCGCAGATGGCGGCGATCCCTTCGGCCGTCGGGGCCTCGTTCAGCAGCACGCCGCCGCCGCCATTCACCTGCAGATCCACCAGCCCCGGCGCGAGCAGGCCCGAGACCTCGACGCGCTCCACGCCGGCCGGCACCAGCCCCTCGGGCACCATCCCCGTCACGCGCCGCCGCTCAACGAGCAGGGCCTGGCCCTCATGGCGGGTGAAGCCATCGAAAATGGCGGCGCCGGTAAAAGCTTTCATCGCACTCTCGCGTCAGAAGGCGGCCCTGACCGGGGGCCTGCCGAAAATACGGGCATGGTTGGCGCAGTTCTGGGGCATCCGGCGCCGCGGCGTCCACCTTTCCTGTTTGCAACATAAGGTGGGCGGATGGCGCCTGCCGGCCCTGGCCCCCATTCTTCCCCGGCTTCGCTCTTGGAGAAGAACATGACGTCTCGCATCAGAACATTCTTCCTGGCCGGCCTGGCCTTCATCCTCGGCCCCGTCTCGCTTGCCGCGGCCCAGACCGCCGCTTCCACCGCTTCCGCCGGGCCGACGCTGAGCAACATCCGCTCCAAGGGCGTGCTCGACTGCAGCGCGAACCAGGGTTCCCCCGGCTTCGGCGTGCCGGATAGCCGCGGCACGCAGCAGGGGCTGGACCCGGATATCTGCCGCGCCATCGCCGCCGCCGTGCTGGGCGATGCGAGCAAGATCCGCTGGACGATCGTGACCAGCCAGGCCCGCATCGCCATGCTGCAGAGCGGGCAGATCGACCTCGTGGCGCGCACCTTCACCTGGACCCATTCGCGGGAGGTGAGCGCGGGCCTGCAATTCGGCCCGACCACCTTCTATGACGGCCAGGGCTTCATCGTCCGCAAGTCGCTGCATATCACGAGCGCGAAGCAGCTCGACGGCGCCACGATCTGCGTCACCGCCGGCTCCACCAACGAGCTGAACCTGGCGGACTGGGCGCGCACCAACGGGCTGAAGATCCACCCCGTCGTCTTCGAGAGCAACGAGGACACCCGCCATGCCTATGTGAATGGCCGCTGCGATTCCTACTCGCTCGACGCCAGCCAGCTCGCGGGCTTCATGACGACCCTGCCCAAGGGCGAGCACATGATCCTCCCCGATATCATCAGCAAGGAACCGCTGACGGTTGCGGTGCGCAAGGGCGACCAGCAATGGTTCGATATCGTCCGCTGGGTGGTCTATGCGCTGATCCTGGCCGAGGAGGCGGGCGTCACCCAGGCCAATCTCGACCAGATGCTCGACAGCCCGAACCCCGATATCCGCCGCCTGCTGGGCGTAACGGGCGATTACGGGCCTGCGATGGGGCTCGATCGCCGCTGGGCCTATAACGCGATCAAGGCCGTGGGCAATTACGGCGAGATTTTCGAGCGCCACCTCGGCACCTCGACGCCGCTCGGACTGGAGCGTGGCCTCAACGCGCTCTGGAACAAGGGCGGACTGATGTACGCCCCGCCGATCCGCTAGTGACGGCCCCGGTCGGCCCTTTAGCGGGCCGGCCGGGCGGCTTCCGTCAGCCCCCGCGGGCAGGCCTGGCCAGGCCGAGATTCTCGCGCAGCGTGCTGCCCTCGTATTCCTCGCGGAACAGCCCGCGCCGCCGCAGTTCCGGCACCACGAGCCGGATGAAGCGCTCGAGCCCGGTCGGCACCACGGGGGCCGCGATCATGAAGCCGTCGCAGGCCCTGGTCGCGAACCACTCCTCCATCGTATCGGCGATTTTCTTCGCGTCGCCCTTGAACATATTGCCGCCCATCTGCGGGAGGATGCGCTTATAGGTCTCCCGCACCGTCAGCTTCTCCTCATAGGCGAGGCGGAGAATGCCCTTGCCGATGCCGGTATGGCCTACATGCTCCTCCTCGAAGACGGGCATGGGCTCGTCGAGCGGATAATCCTTCATCTTGCGCCCGAGCATCTTGGAAAGATAATCGACGCCGACGGCGGGCGAGACGAGATCCTCCAATTGCTGGAAGAGCGCATCCGCTTCCTCCTCGGTCTCGCCGACGAAAATCGTGACGCCCGCGAGGATGCGCATCTCATCCTCGCTGCGGCTGAATTTCAGCATGCGGCCCTTGATATCGGCATAGAGCTTCTGCGCATTCGCCAGATTGCCCTCGATGGCGAAGACGCAATCGGCATGCTGAGCCGACAGATCCTTGCCCGCCTCGGACTGGCCTGCGGAGAAGATGAGCGGATGCCCCTGCGGCGGCCGCGGCGCATTCAGCGGGCCGCGCACCTGGAAATGCTTGCCCTTGTGGTTCAGCGCGCGGACCTTCTCGGGCAGCAGGAAGGTGCCGCTCTCCTTGTCCTGCGGGAAGGCGTCGTCGTCCCAGCTATCCCAGAGGCCCTTGACTACTTCGGCGAATTCCCCGGCCCGCTCATAGCGCGTATCGCGCGCCACATGCTCGGCATGGCTGAAATTCAGCGCATCCTCCGGGTTGGAGGTGGTCACGAGATTCCACCCCGCGCGGCCGCCGCTCAGATGATCGAGCGAGGCGAAGCGGCGCGCGATATGGAAGGGCTCGTCATAAGTTGTGGTCGCCGTGGCGACGAGGCCGATATGCCGCGTCACCATCGAGAGCGCCGAGAGCAGCGTCACCGGCTCGAAGACGCCGGGACGGTCCGACGGGCTGGTCGCGCGGAACAGGTCCGGCTTGTCGAGCTGCCGGACGCCATTGCCATCGGCGAGGAAGAGAAGATCGAACTTCCCCGCCTCGGCGATCTGCGCCAGCCGCACCGCATTCTGCAGATTGGCGGCCGGGCGCTCCCAGGCATCCGGGTGCCGCCACTCCCCCACATGGCTGCCCGCCGCATTGGCATTGGCCGCCAGAACCATTTTTCTCATGAGATCAGGCCCGCTTGACGTTCCAGAAGACCGGGAAGCCCTGAACGATCCCCGTCAGGTCCTTCCGGTAGGCGATGGGCGCGAAGAATTGGCCGAGCGGCACATAGGGCACGTCCTTGAAGGCCTGTTCCTGCACCGCGCGCGCCACCTGCTGCTGCGCCGCGAGGTCGGGCGCATCGAGCCAGGATTGCCGCAGCCGCTCCAGTTCCGGCAGGTTGGGCCAGCCCGTCCAGGCATCGCTGCCCGTGCCCTGGAGCGACTGATGCACCGCCGGGTTGATGACCGAAAGCCCGCTCCAGATGCCGAAATAGACGCTCCAGCCGCCCTGGTCGGGCGGCTCCTTCTTCACCACCCGCGCGCTGACGGTGCCCCAATCGGCCACCTGGTAATCGACGTTGAAGCCGATGCGCGTGAGAAGATCGGCCGCCACATCGCTCGCCGCCTTGACGGAAGCGCGATCGGCCGGCCCCAGCACCACCACGCGCTCGCCCTTATAACCGGCCGCGAGCAGCTCGCGCTTCGCCTTCTCGAGATCGGGCGTATCGCTCATATTGCCGAGCCCGACATCGGAGGCGAAAGGCGTGCCCGGCGGGAAGAAGCCGACATTGGTGCGATAGAGCGCGGGATCGGTGCCCGCCATGGCATGCATGAATTCGAGCTGGCTCGTCGCGCGCAGCACGATGCGGCGGATCTCGGGATTGTCGAAGGGCGCGTTGAGGAAGTTGAAGCGCATGATGGGCAGGCCGCCCGAGGTGTCGTTGATGCTGACGGCGACGTTGCGGTGCCGCGTCAGCAGGGACAGATAATCCGGCGTCGGCGTCTCCCACCAATCCACCTCGCCATTCTGAAGCGCCCCGGCGGCGGTCGCGGCATCGGTGATGATCAGCCATTCGACACGGTCGAAATGGGCCAGTTTCCGCCCCGCGGTCCAGCCCAGTTCGCCGCCCTCGCGCGGCTTATAGCCGTCATACTTGGCGAAGACGACGCGCGCGCCGACGACGCTCTCGTTGCGCAACAGCTTATAGGGCCCGCTGCCGATCACCTCCGGCACCTGCTGATGCGGGGGCGTCTTCGCCAGCCGCTCGGGCATGATGGCGACCATATTGGCCGTGGATTTGGCCAGGCCGAAGGGAAGCAGCGGGAAGGGCTTCTTCATACGGAACAGGATGGTCTTGTCGTCCGGCGCCGAAAGCTCGTCGGTCGCGCCCATCAGCAGCTTGCCGAAACTGTCGCGCGCGCCCCAGCGCTGGATGCTCGCCACGCAATCCTTCGCCAGAACCGGCGTGCCGTCATGGAAGACGAGGCCCGGGCGCAGCGTGATGGTCCAGCGCTTCTGTTCGGCATCGGCCGTGAAGCCCTCGGCCATCTGCGGCTGGGGCAGCAGGTTCTTATCGAGGCCGAAGAGCGTGTCATAGACCAGATAGGCGTAGTTGCGCGTCACCTGCGTCGAGGAAAAGACGGGATCGAAGCTCGTGATATCCGTCTGGGGAATGAAGCGCAGCACCCGCTGCGTCTGCGCTGCCACGATGGAAGGCGCGCCAAGGGCAGCCCCACCCGCCAAGGCGCCCGCCATGGCCAGGGCCCGTCTACGTCCGATCATGCCGTCAATTCCCTGCTCGCTATGCGCCGTGCATGGGGTTTTCCCCCGTTGGGAAGCGAGACTAGAGATCGGCTGACATTGGTCAATAAATTTTCGAAATTTTATGCCTTCAGCACCGTCATCAGCGCCGCCGCCCCATGCCTTACGTGCCGCCGCAGGATCAGCACGGCCATATCGATATCCCGCGCCAGGATGGCCTCCGTGAGCCGCGCGTGATCGAGCTTCAGCACGGCCTCATCCAGCGGCGGCGGGCGGAGGAGGTTGCGATAGCGGCTCCAGTGGTCCCAGAGCAACCGGTGGAACATGTTCTGCAGAAAGTGCCGGCTGCCCGAGAGGGTCTCGTAGTGGAAATCCTGATGCGCGCGGCGCCAGATGAGATTCAGCTCCCCAGTCTCCGGCGAGGTATACATCGGCAGGCCATCGAGCAGGGCGTGAGCCCTGGCAACGCGTTCAAGCCAGGCCGCGTCGCCATCCCGGATCGAATCCTCGAGCATCAGCGTCTCAAGCCGCTCCCGCGCACTCAGCACCTGCTCGAAATGGGCGAGATTAAGTTCCGCGACGCGGAAGCCGCGCTGGTCATGCGCCTCGATGAGCAACGTCGAGGATAGCCGGTAGAGCGCCTCGCGCAGCGGCGTCATGCCCACCTCGTAGCGCGCCCGCAGCTTGTCCAGCGCCAGTTTCGAGCCCGGCGGCAAGGCACCGGAGATCACATCCTCCCGCAGCCGCGCATAGATGCGGGAGGAAAGGGTGGAAGCCTCTTCGCGATCGTCGGACAAGTCTGGCTCCAAATTTCGAAATCATGGCCAGCTAGCACCCGCCAGCGCCGCCGTCACTCGCCCATATAGGCCTGGATGAAAAGGATATGCGACCGCATCGCCTGCCGCGCGCGCTCCCTGTCCCGCCGCCGCAGCGCCTCGACCATCTCGTGATGCTGCTGCTGAAGCGTGGCGTGATGCAGCGGCGTATTGCCCCGCGCCTTCAGCTCCCCCCAATCCGCCCGCTCGCGCACCCGGGCGAGGGAGCGGCTCATGCCCAGCACTGCGGCGTTATGCGTGGCCTGGGCGAAGGCGTCATGCAGCGCCGCGTCCCAATGCTCGAAATCGGTGAGGCTTTCGGCCTCATCGGTGCCGCGCAGGCAGGTTTCCAGCCGGGCGATATCGGCGGGCGTCGCGCGCAGCACGGCGAGGGCGATCATCTCCGGCTCCAGGATCAGCCGGCATTCCACCACGGCGGCGGGGCTCAGCGCCTCTTCCTCCAGCGCGGCGGGTGGGGCGGCGGCGCTGCGGAAGGTGCCGCGGCCGACATGCCGCTCGATCAGCCCGGCATGTTCCAGCCCATCCAGCGCCCGGCGCAGCGTGTTGCGCGCCACGCCATAGGTCTCGCTCAGCGCGCGCTCGGTCGGCAGTTTCTCGCCCGGCTTCCAATGGCCGGAAAGCAGCGCCTGTTCGAGCCGGGCCTGAAGCCGCGCGGCGGGGCCGGCATCTTCTGTCTTGACTGGATCAACCATAGAATGAACCATACGGCCATATTGGTTCAGTTAAAAGCTAAATTGGTATAGTCGATCGAAGGGAAGTGCGAATGCGTCTGGCCATGGTGCGGATGGAGGGGCTGCCGCAGCCCGCGAGGGTCGATGCGGCCGGCAAGCGCTACTGGCCCGTCTCGGCCCTGGCGCCGGGTCTGCCGACCGACATGGCCGGGCTCATCGCCGTGCTGGCCAAGGGTGCCACCATCCCCGAACCCCAGGACGAAGGGCAGCCGCTGCGCGAGGAAATGCTCGCCGCGCCCCTGCCCAATCCGCCGCGCAACATCTTCTGCGTCGGCAAGAACTATCATGCCCATGCCAAGGAATTCGCCGGCAGCGGCTATGACAGTTCCTCGACCAGCGCGGCCGATGCCATTCCCAAGGCGCCGATCATCTTCAGCAAGCCCTTCACCTCCATTTCGGGCCCCTTGGACGATATCCCGCTCTGGCCCGGCATCGATCAGGGCGTGGATTACGAGGCGGAACTCGCCGTCGTGATCGGCACCGGCGGGCGGAACATCGCGCGGGCCGAGGCGCTGAAGCATGTCTTCGGCTATACGGTCGTGAATGACGTGACGGCGCGCGACCTTCAGGGCACGCATAAGCAATGGCTGCTCGGCAAGGGTATCGACGGCTTCTGCCCCATGGGCCCCTGGATCGTGACGGCGGATGAGATCGGCGAGAAGCCGTTGCGCATCACCTGCAACGTGAATGGCGAGGCGCGGCAGCATGCCTCGACCGCCGACCTCATCTTCGACGTGCCCGAACTGATCGAGACCATCTCCCGCAGCATGACCTTGCTCCCGGGCGACGTGATCGCCACCGGCACGCCCGAGGGCGTAGGCATCGGCTTCAAGCCGCCGCGCTTCCTGCGCGATGGCGATGTGGTGGAATGCGCCATCGAGGGCATCGGCCGCATCCGCAACACGCTCCGCCACCAGGCGGGCTGAGGCGGCGCGCTGCCTGACGTTATCCCCGCCATATGGCGGGCGAGCTTACCCCGGCCCATCGGGCCGAGTGTCTGGGAGCGGGACGGAGGCGCGGCGCCAGATCGCGCCCCGGACCGGGAAGGTTCAGGAAAGCCGGGCGCCAAGCCCGCGGGAGGAACAGGTGCTGTCTCGTCGAAAGCTGGCTGCCGCCTCGGGCGCCCTGGCGCTCTCCCCCTTTCTGGCCCGCGCGCAGGAGCGATGGCCCAGCCGCGCCCTTCAGATGATCGTGGCCTTTCCACCCGGCGGGCAAGCCGATGTTTCCGCCCGCCCGACCGCCGCCGCGCTGGAGCGCATTTTCGGCCAGGCGGTGCCCGTGGTGAACCGGCCGGGCGCGGGCGGCATTCTCGGCAGCGCCAGCGTCGCGCGCGCCGCACCCGATGGCTATACGGCGCTGATGGCGCTCTCCTCCCTCGGCGTGCTGCCGGAGAGCGAGCGCATCATGGGCCGCGTGCCGGCCTATGAGATGGAACAGCTCGCGCCCATTGCCCGCATCACCGCCGACCCGACGGTGCTCGTCGTGCCGTCCAGCGCGCCCTGGCGCACGCTCGCGGAATTCGTCGAGGCGGCGAAGCGGAAGCCCGGCGCCATCAGCTATGGCTCGGCGGGCAATTACTCCACGCTTCACGTGGCCATGGCCATGCTCACCGGCGCCGCCGCGATCGACCTGCTGCATGTGCCTTTCCAGGGCGGTGGCCCGGCGCTGACGGCGCTGCTTTCCGGCACGATCGACGCGCTTGCCTCGGGCCCCGGCCCGGCGGCGGTGCATGTGCGGGAAGGGCGGCTCCGGGCGCTCGCCTGTTGGGGCAAGGAGCGGATTCCGGGCTTCGAGGATGTGCCGACCTTCATCGAACTCGGCTACCGGGACGTGGAATTCTACATCTGGTCGGGCGTTTTTCTCCCCGCCGCCACGCCGGCGCCGATCCAGGAGCGTTGGCGCGGAGCATTGCGCCTCGCCTGCGCCGAGGATGCGGGTCTGCGCAACGCGCTCGCGGCGGCCGGCAGCCCCATCGCCTATCAGGATGGCGATACTTTCCGCGGCTTCGTGCGGGAGGATACCGAGCGCCTGACCCGCGCCGTCCGCCGGATCGGGCGGGTGGAATAAACCCCAGCCGAAGCTGACGCTTGCGCCTGGCCGCCGCCCCTTGCATTGGCTTGCCGCAGGGGCGGTTGCCGGGCTTACCTGGACCGCCTAGGAAGACTGACAATTCAGATTCCATGTCCGGGAGGCCGTCATGCCATTGGTCAAGACCACGCGCCTCTCCGCAAGCGCCAAGCCGCCGGTTCAGGAAAAGGCGCCCGCCAAACAAAAGGCGCCGGACAAGGTGGCGCCGCAGGCCCCCGCCATGCCGGCGGAAGAGCGTTTCCGGCTCCGGCGCGAGAGGGCCTCGGAGCGGATCGGCGCCGCGACGGAAGAACTCGCGGCGGGCGTGACGCAGGCGGCGGCCGCCGCCACGCAACTCGGCCAGTCCCTCGCGCAGATCGCCGAGGCGGCTGAAGAGGCCGCCAGCGCGTCCCAGCGTTCGCAGGGCGCGGTGAAGAGCCTTTCGGCCATTTTCGCGGCCGCCCGTCAGCGTTCGGAAAAAGCGCGGGCCCAGACGGAGGCGATGCAGAACCTGCTGAGCGAAAGCGCGGCCCAGGTGGCCGCCGCCGTCGACTGGCAGCAGGAGAATGCGAGCCGCCAGCGCCGTTCGGTCGAGGTTACGGCCCAGCTCGAGCGCCATGCGGCCAGTATCGGCGAGATCACCCGCGCCATCGCCGATATCGCCGACCAGACCAATCTCCTCGCGCTGAACGCGGCTATCGAGGCGGCGCGGGCGGGGGAGCAGGGGCGTGGCTTCGCCATCGTGGCCGATGAGGTCCGGGCCTTTTCCGAAAGCTCCGAGGAAAGCGCGCGCGAGGCCGCTGCCGTCGCGGGGCGAATCGGCACGGATGTGAGCGACATCGCCAGGAGGATCGGCACGGCCGCCGACCTGGCGCAGCAGGAGGCGGCGAGCGGGCGCGACGTGATCGAGACGCTCGATGCGCTGCGCGGCGAGATGTCGCGGATCGCCGATGGCGCGCAGGCCATTCTCATCAGCGCCGTCGAGGTCGAGGCGGGGGTGCGCGAGGCGGGGCGCGGGGCCGAACAGGTCGCGGCCGCCGCCGAGGAGCAATCGGCCGCCGCCGTCGAGGCGCAGCACGCCGTCCAGCAGCAGGCCGCCTCGCTCGACCAGGGGCAGAGGACGGCGCAGGCCCTCGCCGGCATGGCCGATGCGCTGCTCGAAGGCCAGCGCGGCACCGAGGCCGAACAGGTGGCCTCGGCCGCCGAGGAGCTTTCGGCGGCGGTGCAGGAATTGTCGGGCACGGCGGCGCAGATCCATGTCGCCGTCGAGCAGATCAGCCGGGGCAGCCAGGCGCAGGCCGCTGCCGCGCATCAGTCCAACGCGGCGCTCGGCGAAATCGAGAAGGCCGCCGCCATGACGCGGGACACGGCCGCGGATTCCAGCCGCCGCACCGCCGCCATCATCCCCCGCCTCGAAGGCGGTCGCGAGGTGGTGAGCCGGCTGAACCGGCGCGTCGAGGACGGCATCGCCGAGACCGAGGCGCTGGTCGCGCAGGTCGAGGAACTGGAAGCCGCGGCGCGGCGCATCGAGCGCATCGTCGACGGCATGGCGCTGATCGGCGTGCAGACCAATATGCTCGCGGTGAGCGGCGCCGTGGAATCCGCACGGGCAGGCGAGGCGGGGCGGGGCTTCGCCGTGGTTTCCGCCGATATCCGCGCCCTCGCCCGGGATTCCGCCGGCAATGCCGATACGATGAAGGACGTGGTGCGCCAGGTGCAGAACCGGATCATCGCCGTGCGGCGCGATCTGGAGCTGACGGTGGCCGCGTCGAAGGCCGAGATCGCCCGGAACCGGGGGCTCGATGGCCGGCTGAGCCTCGCCATTCGCGAAGTCGAGGCGCTGGGCAGCGGGGCGGCGGAAATTCTCGCCGCCGCCGATACGGCGCTGGCCGCCGTGCAACAGGTCACGGCCGGGACGGAGCGCATCGCCGCCGCCGCCGAGCAGGCGAGCAATGCGGCGGTCCAGGCCGCGACCGCCGCGCGGCAGCAGGCGCGCGGCGCGGAGGATCTTGCCGCCGCGATCGAGGAGATCGCAGGCCTCGCCGAAGAACTTTCCGCCCCGGCGAATTGAGCCGTGCAGGCAGCGCCCGATGGCCTGACCTCCCTCTTCGTGCGTTCGGCGGGGGAGGTGCTGGCCATTCCTTTGGAAGAGGTGGCGGAAGTCGCCCGCCCCGGCCCGCTGACGCGCGTGCCGCATGGGCCGCCGGGGTTGCTCGGCCTCGCCAATCTGCGCGGCACGGTCATGCCCGTCGTCTCGCTCGATGCCTTGCGGGAGAAGGAAGAGCCTGCGGCGGGGCCGCGCGCGCGGCTCATCGTGATGCGAGGCGAGACGCCGGTGGCCCTGCGCGTCGAGGCCGTGGTGCCCGGTGGCAAAGGGGCGGCGGCGCTCGATATTGCCGCGCTGCTCGCGCGCCGTTTCGTGGCGCAGCGCCGGGCCGGGATGGAGGGAGGCGCGGCGGTGCCGCCGCCTCACGCCATGGCCGCGCCGGGCCGCCGCCGGAGCTTCATTCTCTTCAGTCTCGGCCGGCAGGATTACGCGCTGCCGATGGAGGAGGTGCTGGAGGTGATCCGCCTGCCGGCGGATGTCATGGCCCTGCCCGAGGCAGAACCCGCCATGCTCGGCGCCTTCGACTGGCGCGGGGCCGCGCTGCCGCTGCTCTCCTTGCGGGCGCTGCTCGGGCTGCCGGCGGTGCGGGCGGAGAAGGGCGGCGTCATCCTGCTGCGGCTCGGCGGGCATCTGGCCGGGCTCGCGATCGACGCCATGCCGGGCATCATCCACCTCGCCGAGGAGGCGATCGGCCCGGTGCCGCCCGTGCTGACGCGGGGCGCGGCCGAGGCGCGGATCATGGCGATCGGGCGGCCGGCGGGCCGGCGGCTCGTCTCCCTCCTCTCCGCCGCGCATCTGCTCGATGCGGCGACGATGGAGCGCCTTGCCTTGACCGGGGAGACGGTTGCGCAGGAAAGCGGCACGGCCGCCACCCAGGCAGAGCGCTTCGTGCTTTTCGGCCTGGGCGGCGAGACCTTCGGCCTGCCGGTCTCGGCAGTAGAGGAAGTGATGCGCCTGCCGGGCAGGCTGACGCCCTTGCCCCGCGCGCCCGCCTTCCTGAAGGGCGTGACCTATCGGCGCGGGGAATTGCTGCCGGTGATCGACCAGGGCCAACGCTTCGAGGCGCAAGGGCAGGGCGAGAGCCAGCGCATCCTGGTGCTGCGGGTCGAGGGCCTTTTGGCGGGTTTCGCGGTCGATCGGCTGTCCGACATCGTCTCCATTCCCGCCGATTCCATCTCGGCCACGCCCGGCATGGCCTGGGATGGCACGCTCTTCGGCCGCGTGGCGCGGCTGCCGGATGGGCGCATGGCCCTGCTCGTGGAACCGGGCGCGCTGCTCGAAGGCACGGGGCGGGATCTGCTCGCCGCCATGGCGGTGCGGCCGTGATCAAGCTTCTCGTCGTCGATGACTCCGCCCTGATGCGGCGGCTGCTGGGCCAGATCTTCTCGGCCGAGGGGGATTTCGAACTCGCCTTCGCGCGGGATGGCATCGAGGCGCTGGAAGCCGTCTCCGCTTTCTCGCCGGATGTGGTGACGCTCGACGTGCAGATGCCTCGGATGGACGGGCTCACCTGCCTCGACCGGATCATGCTGGAGCATCCATGCCCGGTCGTGATGCTCTCCTCCCTGACCACGGCCGGGGCCGATGCCACTTTGCAGGCGCTGGAACTGGGCGCCGTGGATGCCATCGCCAAGCCGCAGGGCGCGCTCTCGCTCGATATGGAGGAGATGGCGCCGCTGCTGGTGGCCAAGGTCAGGGCCGCCTCCCAGGCCAGGCCGCGCCGCAGCCGTCGCCTGGCCGAGCGCCTGCGCCATCGCATGACCATTCCTTCCGGCCCTCCCTTGCGACGGGCATCGGCGGCCACGGAGGCCGGGATCGTGCTCGTCGGCGCCTCGACCGGCGGGCCGCCGGCGCTCGATGCGCTGCTCGCCCCGTTGCCGGCCGATTTTCCCTGGCCCATCGTCGTGGCGCAGCATATGCCATCGACCTTCACCGGCCCGCTCGCACGGCGGCTGGCGCGGCTGGCGGCCCTGGAGGTTGTGGAAGTGACGGCACCCATGCCGCTGCGGCCAGGTCGGGTCTATATCGGGCGGGGGGATGCGGATGTGATCATCGGCAACCGTCCCGCCGGCCCGGTCGTGCTCAGCGCGCCGGCTTCCGCCGCTTATCGCTGGCACCCGAGCGCCGACAGGCTGGTGGAAAGCGCCATGGCCATCCTGCCGCCCGAGCGGCTGATCGGCGTGCTGATGACCGGCATGGGCGATGACGGCGCCCAGACCATGACGCGGCTGCGCGAGCAAGGCGGCCGCACCATCGCCGAGGCGGAGGAAACGGCCATCGTCTGGGGTATGCCCGGTGCCCTGGTGCGTAGCGGGGGGGCCGAGGCGGTGCTGCCGCTGGAAGAGATCGGCAGCCGCCTCCTGGAGTGGCTCGCATGAGCGACGGCGGCGAGACGGATTTCGAGGCGCTGAGCGAGGATGAACTGCGCCGCCTCTGCGACTTCCTCTATCGCCAGAGCGGCATGGCCTATGGCGAGAGCAAGCGATACTACATCACCCGCCGGGTGAATGCGCGGATGCACGAGACGGGCGCCGAGGTTTTCGGCACCTATATGGCGCTGCTGCGCAGCGACCCGGGCGAGGTGCAGCGGCTGATCAACAGCTTCACCGTCAACGAGACCTATTTCTATCGCGAGGAGTATCAATTCGCCTGCCTGAGCCGCTCGCTGCTGCCCCAGATCGTGGCGCGGCGCGGGCCGGGCGACCTCGTGCGCATCTGGTCCATGCCCTGCTCGACCGGCGAGGAAGCCTATTCCATCGCGATCTGGCTGCTGGAGAACTGGGCGCTGGTCGATGCCTATCATATCGACATCATCGGCTCGGATATCGATACCGAGGTGTTGCAGGCGGCGATGCGGGGCGAATATGGCGAGCGGGCGCTCTCCCGCCTGCCGGCCGAGCTGCGGCGGCGCTATTTCACCCGGCTGGAAGAGGGGCGCTGGCAGCTGATCCAGGACCTGCGGGAATCCGTGCGCTTCACCCAGGCCAATCTGATCGATACCGCGGCCATGCGGCGCGAGGGCGGTTTCGACGTCATCTTCTGCCGCAACCTGCTGATCTATTTCGACGAGGCCTCGCGCCTGATCGCGGCGGATAATCTGCATGACGCGCTGAACCCCGGCGGCTTTCTCTGCCTTGGCCATAGCGAGGCGATGTCGCGCATCTCGGACCGTTTCGTGACGCGGCGCTTCCAGGAGGCGGTCGTCTATCAGCGGCCGGAGGCGGGCTGATGGAGGAATTGCTCGCCCAGTTCCTGATCGAGGGAAGGGAGCTGATCCAGCAGGCCTCGGAAGACCTGCTGGCGATGGATGGCGCGGGCGTGGATCATGCGCGGCTCGATAGCGCCTTCCGGGCGGTGCACACGCTCAAGGGCTCGGTCGGGCTCTTCGACCTGGCGCCCATGGGCCGCGCGCTCCATGCGGCCGAGGATCTGCTCGACGTGCTGCGGCGCGACGGCACGGGCTTGGCGGGGTTTCTCGACCCGCTCCTCGCCTGCCTCAGCGCCTGCGAGGAATGGCTCGACGCGCTGGAGCGGGAGGGTGGCCTGCCGCCGGGGGCTGCCGAACAGGCAAGCAGGATCGAGGCGGCGCTGCGCCATTCCCTGCCGTCGGGCGAGGTGGCTAAGGCGAAGGAGGACGGGGCGGATTGGGCCGCGCCGCTGATCGCCGAGGAGGAGGGCGCCATCGCGGCGGCCCAGGCCGCCGGACAGACCGTGCTGGCCCTGCGCTACAGCCCGGCGGAGGATTGCTTCTTCCTGGGCGACGATCCACTGGCGATCCTGCGGCAGGTGCCGGAACTCCTGGCCTTGCGCGTCTCACCGCGTGAGCCCTGGCCGCCGGCGGCGGAATTCGCCCCCTTTTCCTGCAATCTCCGCTTCGAGGCGCTGACCACGGCGCCGGCCGAGGAGGTAAGGCGGATTTTGCGCTTTATGCCGGACCAGATCTCGCTCGCCCCGGTGCCGGTCGCGACGGCCGGGCTCGTGGAAGGCTCGGGCGAGCAGGCCGCGCGTTTCCTACGGGTCGATACCGGGCGGGTGGATCATCTGCTGAGCGTCATCGGCGAGATGATGGTGGCGAAGAACGCCTTGGCGGCGCTGGTCGAGCGCGTCGCGGGGCTGGACCGGGAGCTGGGCCGCGCGCTGGGCGAAAGGCGCCAGGAGCTGGACCGTCTGACGGGCGAGGCGCATCGGGCGATCATCGGGCTGCGAATGGTGCCGCTCTCGCAGACTTTCCGCCGCTTTCCGCGCCTGATGCGCGAGGCTTCGAGCGAGCTGGGCAAGCCGCTCGTCTTCGATATCCAGGGCGAGGAGGTTCTGGCGGATAAGGCCGTGGCGGATGGGCTGTTTCAGCCGCTGTTGCATCTGCTGCGCAATGCGCTGGACCACGGCATCGAGCCCGTGGCGCGGCGGGCGGCGGCGGGCAAGCCGGGAGCGGGGCGGATCAGGCTCGAGGCCGCGCGGCGGGGGGATCTGATCGTCGTGACGGTGACGGATGATGGCGCCGGCATCGACCCCAAGGCCATGCGCGAGGCGGCGGTGCGGCGCGGCCTGCTGACGGCCGAGGCAGCCCAGGCGCTCGACGACACGGCGGCGATGGAGCTGATCTTCACCCCCGGCTTTTCCACGGCGGCGCGGGTGACGGCGCTGTCGGGCCGAGGGGTGGGGATGGATGCGGTGCGCACGGCGGTCGAGGCCATGGGCGGGCGCGTCTCGCTGTCGAGCCAGTTGGGGCAGGGGACCGTGGCGCGGCTGAGCCTGCCGCGGGCGGCGGTCATAACGACGGTGATCACGGTCATGGTGCGGGGCGAGGAATTCGGCGTGCCGATCGAGGGCATTGCGGAGACCCTGCGCCTGCCGCGCGGGGCGATCGAGCCGATCGGCGGAGGCGAGGCCTTCGTGCTGCGGGAGAAGACGGTGCCGCTGCTGCGGCTGGACAGGCTGCTGGGCCATGAGGCTTCGGCTGAACCCGCGGGCGAGATGGCGCGGCTTCTGGTGGTGACGGCCGGCGCGCAGCAGGTGGGGATCGAGGTGGATGCGGTGACGGGGCGTGCCGATGTGTTGTTGCGGCCGCTTTCCGGCCTGCTCACGGGCGTGCCGGGCTTGCAGGGCACGGCGCTTCAGGGCGACGGGCGGGTGCTGCTGGTGCTCGATATGGCAGAGTTGCTGGCATGAGCGCGGAACGCGATGGAGAGGTCATTCGCCTCATGGGCGATTGCCCGGCGGGTGATGCTGAAACCCTTCTGGCCCTGCTGCAACAAGAGCCGGGTCTCGGCGTTGATGTCACGGAAGCGGGAGGGCTGCATACGGCGGTCGTGCAGGTGCTGCTCGCTCTCCGGCCGGCGGTGAGGGGCGAATTGCGCGATCCGTTTCTCAACCACTGGATTCGGCCGCTATTGCCGGAGCCTTCGCCCCGGTAGACTGAAGACCGCGCGAGCGCTCCGGCGGGATGCCGATAGCGCCTTTCGCGCCAAGAGACTGGAGCCGACTGATGGCGATCACCATTATGGTCGTGGATGACAGCAAACTGGCGAGGATCGTCGCGGGGAAGGCCATCGACCAGCTTCAGCCCGAGTGGGTGAGGGTGGAGGCGGCCAACGCCGATGAGGCAGTTGCTCTCGTCAATGGCGGCGATGTCGATGTCGCGCTGCTCGATTACAACATGCCCGGCAAGAATGGCCTGGAACTGGCCTCGGAACTGCGCGGGCTGCGCCCTTTCATGCCCATCGCCGTGATCACCGCCAATACGCAGGACGAGGTCATCGCCCAGGCGCGGGCCATCAATGCGGCTTTCGTCGGCAAGCCGGTGACGGCGGAGGCGCTGCGCGGCTTTCTCGACGGCGCGGCGCTGCGGCTGCGCGGCGACAAGAAATAGATGGAGCTCACCGAGTTCGAGCGCGACGCGCTGACCGAGCTGGTCAATATCGGCGTCAGCCGGGCGGCCGCCAATCTGCGAAAGATGGTCAATGACCAGGTGATCCTCTCCGTGCCTTCGCTCGAGGTCGTGCCTCAGGCGACGGCGGCGGCGATGATCCGCGAGCGCGAGGCGAGCGAACTCGTCGCGGTGCGCCAGGATTTTACGGGCGCCTTCGCCGGGCGGGCGATGCTGATTTTCCCGCAATCGACCAGTGTGCACCTGCTCCACGCCATTCTAGGCGAGGCCCTGGATGGGGCGGAAGCGGAGGAGATGGAGCGGGAGGCGCTGGCCGAGACAGGGAATATCATCCTCAACGGCTGCCTCGCGACCATGGCGAATATGCTCAAGGGGCCCTTGGACATGTCGCTGCCGAGCGTCGTGCGCGGACAGGGCGACGAGCTTTTCACCCTGGGCGACAGCGATGCCGGGCCGACGCCCGTGCTGTTCCTCTACATCAATTTTTCGATGCGGAACAGCAACATACGCGGTTATATCGCCATGCTGATGAACCTGCCGTCGCTGGCCGCCCTGAAAGTGCTGGTGAATGACTTCATCCAACGCGTCATGGAAGATGACGGCCAAGAATGATCGGGAGCGGGACTCATGTCCCTAGCGGCGAATAGTGATCTGATGGACCTGCCCGAGGAATTGCGAGCGGCCGGTGGCGCCGTACTGAGCGCCATGGCCGCGCTCGGCTCGCCCGTCGCCGCGGTGAAGGGGAATGGGGCGACGGGGCCGGTGGTTTTCGCGAGTCCGGCCTTCATCGCCTGGTCCGGCCTCAGCGAGGCCGCGCTTCTGGGCAAGCCGCTGCCGGTGCCGATGCTGGAGACGGGCCGCCTTCTGGCCGCGCCCCTGCCCGGCGAGGCCTTCACGCTGTTCACGCCCGGCATCGATGCGCAGACCCCCGCGCCGGCGGGCGGCCGCTGGTCCGCAGCACTCGCGGGGCAGCTGGTGCAGGGCGCCGGCGGCGATTGGCAATGGGATATCGAACGGTCGCGCATCTATGGCGATGCGCGCTTCTCCCGCCTTTATGGGCTCAGCCCGACCGAAGCGGCGGAGGGGATCGATCCGAAGCGTTTCTATGCCGGCATCCATCCCGATGACCGGGCGCGCATTCGCCTCGCGATCGGCGCCATGCTGCGGGGCGCCGAGGTCTTTTCCAAGGAATACCGCGTTCTTCTGCCCGATGGTTCGGTGCGTTGGGTTCACGCCCGGGGGCGCTGCGAATTCAGGGATGACAGCCCCGTCTGCTTCTTCGGCACGCTCGCCGATATCACGCAGCAGAAGCGCGTCGAGGAGCAGCTGCGCATCGCGCAGAGCGCGGGCGGGGTGGGGACCTTCGAATATGTGCCGGGCTTCGCCACCGTCTCCGTCTCGGCGCAGTTCTGCGCGCTGCTGGGGCTGCATGAGACGAGCGATCTTCCAGTCTATACCATCAATTCCACTGTACTTTCCGGCGATACCCCGCTGATCGAGACGCATTGGACGAAGGAGGCGGAGCGGACGAGCCAAGCGCAGCTTCGCATCAGGCGCGCTGATACGGGCGAGGTGCGCTGGCTGGCGCGGCGGGGCGAATACCTGCTCGACGGCAAGGACGATCTGCGCTTCAGCGGCGTGATCTATGACATCACCGACGTCAAGACGACCGAGACGTTGCTGCGCCAATTGGGCGCGCGGCTCGAGAACCAAGTGGAGGAGCGCACGCATGAGCGCGACCGGCTCTGGAACCTTTCTCGAGACCTCTACATTCTTTGCGATCGCGCCGACCGTTGCATTAGCCTGAACCCCGCCTGGGGCACGGAGCTTGGCCTCGACATTGCGAGCCTGCTGGGCAAGCCTTTCGCGGAACTCGTGATCCCGGAGGATCGAACGGCGCTCGAAACGGCGCTGCGACGCCTGCGCGAGGGCGAGGAGACCGACGATCTGGAGCTGAGCGTGAGCCATGCCGATGGCGAGCGACGCAGCTTCAGCTGGCGTTGCATCCGCGACGGCGACCTCATCATCGCCTCCGGCCGTGACGTGACGCAGCGCAACGAATTGGAAGAGCGCCTGCGCCACAGCCAGAAGATGGAGGCCGTGGGCCAGCTTACCGGCGGGCTGGCGCATGATTTCAACAATCTCCTGACCGGCATCAGCGGCAGCCTCGAACTGCTGCAGATGCGCGCGAACCAGCAGCGTTTCGACGGGATCGAGCGCTATATCGGCGTGGCGCAGGGGGCAGCGGCGCGGGCGGCGGCGCTGACGCATCGCCTGCTCGCCTTCTCGCGGCGGCAGACGCTCGCGCCCAAGCCCGTGGTGGTGAACCAGCTGATCCTGGATATGGAGGAGCTGATCCGCCGCACCGTGGGGCCGCAGATCCAGGTGGATCTCGAGCTGGAGCAGAGCCCCTGGACCACGCTTTGCGACGGCAATCAGCTCGAGAACGCGTTGCTGAACCTTTGCATCAATGCGCGCGACGCCATGCCCGATGGCGGACGGCTGACCATCCGCACGGCCAATGACTGGGTCTCGCTGAACAATCCCGGCGAGCCTCTGGCCAAGCCCTCGGCCTGCGTCACGCTCAGCGTTTCCGATACGGGCATGGGCATGACGCCCGATGTCGTCTCGCGGGCCTTCGACCCCTTCTTCACGACGAAGCCAATGGGCGCGGGCACGGGGCTCGGGCTCTCCATGGTCTATGGCTTCGCGCGGCAGTCGGGCGGCCAGGTCGAGATCGATACCCAGCCTGGCCGCGGGACGACCATGAAGCTGCATCTGCCGCATCACGCCTTGCAGGCGCCGGCCGGGCCCGCCAGCGGCGAGGCGACCAATACCGGAGCGCCGGCTTCCGAAACCGTGCTGCTCGTCGATGACGAGACGACGGTGCGCCTCGTGGTGGCCGAAGTGCTGCGGGACCTAGGCTATAGCGTGCTGGAAGCTGAGAATGCGACCGAGGCACTGGCGATCCTGCAGAGAAAGCCGGTGCCGGAGCTGCTCATCACCGATGTCGGACTACCGGCCGGCCTGAACGGGCGGCAGCTTGCCGATGCGGCGCGGCTGCTGCATCCCCGGCTGAAGGTGATCTTCATCACCGGCTATGCCGAGAACGCCGTGCTACGCAGCGGCGATCTCGAAGCCGATATGCATGTCGTCGTGAAGCCCTTCTCCATGGAGGCTTTCGGCGCCAAGGTGAGGCAGGTTCTCGATGGTGAGGCGAGCGACGGATAGCTCGCCTTCCCTCGCTTCTAGGGCGCGAGCTTGGGAGCCAGGCCCGAGGCACCGCTCGCCTGCTCGAGCGTGGCCAGCGCCGTGGCGTAATCGGCACGGGCGGCATTGGCGGAGACGCGCGTGGCGTTGAGCGTGCGCAGCGCGTCGAGCGTGTCGAGCAGGCTGCGGCCGCCGGCCATATAGGCCGTCTCCGTCGAGCGATAGGCTTCCTCGGCGCGGTTCAGCACCGTGCCGGTCGTGAGGCCCAGCAGCGCGCGGGCCTGCTCGTAGCTTGCCCAGGCGGTGGCGAGATCGGCCTGGGCGGTGGCGAGGGTCGCGCCTGCCTGCGCCTGGGCCTGGCTGCGCTGCGCGACGGCGACCGCGACATTCCCCTGCGTGATCTTGCTGGTGAAGAGCGGGATGGAGACGCTGACGCCCAGTGCATCATTGGCCCGAAGCTGGCGGGCGCTGTTCGGCAGATCCTGGCTCAGTTCGGTGCGTGAGAGGCTGCCGCCGAGCGTCACGTCGCGATAACGGCCGGCCTCGGCAAGGCGGGTATTGGCATCGGCCGCGTTGACGCCACGGGTCGCGGCCAACACGTCCGGCCGGCGGGGCAGGGCCTCGGCCAGGGCCTCGCGGGTGATGCCGATGGGCGCGGTATCGGCGAGGCTGCCGCGCAGGTCATAGGCCGCACCAGCGAGCAGGACGGCGATCGGGTCATTGCCGCGCGGGGCGGCGCGGGGTGCGGTGGCATCGGCGCCGACAAGGGCCGCGATCTGTGCCACGGCGGCGACATAGGCCTGGGCGGCGCTCGCCACGTCCTGCTCGAAGGGCAGGCGGCTCGCCTGGAAGCGCAGCAGGTCGGATTCCGGGATGGCGCCCTGCTTCACCTGGCGGGAAAGCAGCCCCTCGGTGCCGTTGAGCGCGTTGCGATTGGCCAGCGCCACCTGGAGATTGGCACGCGCCTTCAGACCCTGGATGAAGGCGAGGCGCAGGTTGAAGATCTGGCCCCGCAGCGCGTCGAGCACCTGCGCCTCGGCCACGCTGATCTGCTCGTCGGCGAGGCGGGTGCGCAGCTCGCGCTTGCCGCCGCGCTCGACCGTGTAGCTGAGGCTGAGGCTCATGTTGTTGAGCGGGGAGACGACGCGGCTGCCGTAGAAGCCGCTCAACCGGCGGTCCTCGTTCACCTGGCCCAGGGTCTGCCCATAGCCGAGGGAGGCGGCGGGCGCCGTATCGGCGACCAGGCGCTGCGCGCGGGCGATATCGACACCGCGCCGAGCGGCGACCACGGAGAGATTGCGCTCGACCAGCCGCGCCTCGGCATCGGCGAGGGTGAGGCCCGCCGCCGCCATGGGCAGTTCGGGGGCGGCGGGGCGGCGCTGTTCCGCCGCCTGGGCGGCGAAGGGCAGGGCGAGGGCGATGAGCAGGGGGAAGGCACGGAACATGGGGGCGGCTTTCATGGACATGGTCGGTTTACTTGGCCGTGACCAGAAGTTCGGCGCGGTCTTCTCGCTTGGCGGCGCGGCGGCTCGTCGTATCCACCGCGGCCGGCAGCACGACCAGGATGAAGAGCGGAACGAGGCCGATGCCGCCGACGACGACCACGGCGAGGGGCTTCGTAACGTCGGCGCCGATGCCACTGGCGAGGGCCATGGGCAGCAGGCCGCAGAAGGAGGCGAAGCAGGTCATCATCACGGGGCGGAGACGGTCGAAGCCAGCCCGCGTCAAGGCCGCGTTCCAGGCCATGCCTTCCTGTTCCCGTAGCTGGTTGAAGTAGGAGAGGAAGATGATGGCCTCCATCACCGTGATGCCGAGCAGCGCGAGGAAGCCGATGGCGGCGGGGACGGAGAAGTTCAGCCCGGCGATGGTGAGGGCGAAGACGCCGCCCGAGATCGCCAGCGGCAGCATGGTGAAGACGATGAGCGTCTCGCGCAGGCGGCCGAAGGCGACGTAGAGCAGGACAGCGATGATGCAGAGCGCGATGGGCACGACGACCATGAGCCGGGCGATGGCCTGCTGGAGATTGCGGAACTCGCCGACCCATTCGAGGCTGTAGCCGTTGGGAAGCTGCACGTTGCGCGCGATGCGCTCCTGTGCCTCGAGCACCGTGCTGGCCGGATCGCGCTCGCGCACCGAGAAGCGCACGGGCACGTAGCGCGAGGAATTCTCGCGATAGATATAGGAGGGGCCGGTGATCATCTCGATCCTGGCGACGTCGCTCAGCACGGCATTGTTGCCGACGGGCACGCGGGAGATCGAGTCCAGCCCGTTCCTGTAGCGCTCGGAGAGGCGGATGATGATGGGGAAATTGCGGTCCCCGCCCGGCTCGTAGAGCGCGCCGGCTTCCGCACCGCCGACGGCGGCGGAGAGAGCGGTATTGATGTCATTGACCGTCAGGCCGAAGCGCGCGGCGCGGGCCCGATCGACGGTGATGGAGAGCGTCTGCTGCCCGACGCTGAGCAGCACACCGAGATCGGCGACGCCCTGCACCTGACTCATCTCGCGGGCGATCTGCTCGGCGATGCGCGAGGTGACGGCGACGTCGGGGCCGATGACCTTGACGGCATTGGCGCCCTTCACGCCGCTGGCTGCCTCCTGAACGTTGTCGGAGATGGTCTGCGAGAAGGAGAATTCCACGCCGGGGAAGGCGCTCTGCAACCGCTTGTTGATCGCGGCCACCAGCCCGTCGCGATCCGGCGCGGTGATCCACTGATCCTGCGGCACGAGGGGGACGAAGAATTCGGCGTTGAAGAAGCCGGCGCTGTCGGTACCGTCATCCGGCCGGCCCTGCTGCGAGGTGACGGTCACCACCTCGGGGAATTCCATCAGGATGCGGCGGATGCGGTTGGTGACCGGGTTGCCCTCTTCGAGGGAGATGGTGGCCGGCATGGTCGCGCGCAGCCAGATGCTGCCTTCCTCCAGCGTGGGGAGGAATTCGGCGCCGGTGCGGCTGAGGAGGCCGAGGCTGCCGAGCAGCATCATCATGGCGAGGCCCAGCGTGATCGCCCGGTTCTTGAGGCCGGCGGAGAAGAGCCGCGTATAGACCCAGCGGATGCCGCGCATGGCGAAGGTGTCGCGCTCCTCGGTATCGGGCTTGAAGAGCGTGGCGGAGAGCGCGGGGGTGACGGTGAAGGTCGCGAGCAGCGCGCCACCGATGGCATAGGCATAGGTCTTGGCCATGGGGCCGAAGATGCGGCCCTCGATGCCGCCCATGGCGAAGAGCGGGATGAAGGCGGCGATGATGATCATGATCGAGAAGAGGATGGCCTTGTCCACCTCGCTCGCGGCGCGCAGCACCGTCATCGGCACCGGACGCGGCGGCTGGCCGGGGTGGGAATGGCGCGCGAGATGGAGGTGGCGGAAGATGTTCTCCACCATGATGACGGTGGCATCGACAAGTAGGCCGAAATCGAGCGCGCCCAGCGAGAGGAGATTCGCGCTTTCGCCGCGGGCGAGCATCATGAGCACGGCGAAGAAGAAGGCGAAGGGAATGGTCGCGGCGATGACGGCGGCGCCGCGCAGATCGCCGAGGAAGAGCCACTGGATGACGAGGATCAGCAGCACGCCTTCGAGGATGTTGTGCACCACCTTGATCGTCGTTGTTTTCACCAGATCCTCGCGGTCGTAGAGCGGGACGACCTTGACGCCCGGCGGCAGGATGCCGCCCTCGTTGATGCGCTTCACCTCGGCCTGCACGCCGTGGATGGTCGGCAGGGTCTGCTCGCCGCGCCGCATCAGCACGGTGCCGAGCAGCACGTCATCGTCATTCTCATGACCCGCGATGCCGAGGCGCGGCTCATGGCCGACTTCGACGGTGGCGACATCGGAAACCAGGATCGGGCTACCGTCGCGCGTGCCGAGGACGACATTGCGGATATCGTCGAGCGAACGGATGAGGCCGATGCCCTGCACGACGACGGATTGCGGCCCGATATTGAGCGTGCCCGCGCCGACATTGACCGATCCGTTCCTGATGGCGTCGACGACGGAGGGGAGTGCGAGGCCGTAGGCGGAGAGACGGCCGAGATCGACCTGCACCGAATAGGCCTTGGAAATGCCGCCGAAGGAGGAGACGTCGATCACGCCAGGGATGCGCTTGAAGCGGCGCTCCAGCACCCATTCCTGCAGGGTCTTCAGATCTTCCAGCGGATAGCCGGGCGGGCCCACGAGGCGGTAGCGCATGATCTCGCCGATGGGCGAGGCGGGGGAGATGCCGGGCTGCGCGCCGGAGGGCAGGCCGTTGATCTGCCCCAGGCGGTTGAGCACCTGCTGTACCGCTTCCTCATAGGTGTAATTGAAGTTGAACTGCACGCGCACGTCGGAGAGACCGAAGAGCGAAGTGGAGCGTACCGTCGTCAGATTCGGCAGGCCCGACATGCCGACTTCGATGGGGATCGTGATGTAGCGTTCGATTTCTTCCGCGCTCTGGCCTTCATTCTGCGTGATGATCACGACGGTCGGCGGCACGGGATCGGGATAGGCTTCGATATTGAGCTGCCTGAAGCCGACGATGCCGACGATGATGAAGACGGCGAAGAAAAGCAGCACGAGCGGCCGGCGCTCCAGCGCCTGGGCAACCAGATTACGCAATGCGGTCACTCCGGAAACAGGGTTCCGCCGGGCGCTTTCGAGGCGTCGGAACGAGCCCGGCATGGTCAATTAGGCCTGCCTCGCTTCTTGCCGGAAGCCGGATTTTTGTCTGTAAGCCGGATGTAAGCCGGGGCCGATTATACATCCCCTGCCGCGATAGCGACGAATGCGCCATCGAATGAGGGACTTTCCGCATGAACATGATCTCTCCGCCCGACGTGCCGACCGAAGCCCGTGCCACGACCTCTCCCGGAGAGGCGAAGCCGGTTGGAACGCGCCGCCGGCGGTTGATGATCACGACCTGCCTGGCGCTTGCCGCCATCGGCGTCTCGGCCGGTGCGGTGGCGCTCTACCGCCGCTCTTCCGACCACGCGATCCCGCTCTCGCTCGTCACGCCGGCCCAGGCGGCGACCACGAACGGCAAGCTGGGCGATGGCAGCTTCCGTCTCACCCCCGCCGAGATGCGGCTGCTCCGCGTCGAGCCCGTCGCCACCCGCGATTTCCGGCCCGAGCGCATCGCCGAAGGGCGCATCAGCTACAACGAGCACCGCTCCACGCCGGTCTTCGCGCCTTTCACGGGCCGCGTGCTGCGCGTCGTGGCGCAGCCGGGCCAGGAAGTCCGTGCGGGCGACACGCTTTTCGAGATCGAGACCACGGATCTGACGCAGGCGGCGAATGACCTGCTCTCCGCGGTGGATGGGCTGACCAAGGCGCGGGCGCAGTTGGAGCTCACGCGGCGCAACGAGGCCCGGCAGCGCGATCTCTTTGCCGCCAAGGCCGCCGCGCGGCGCGATCTGGAGCAGGCGCAGGCCGATTTCGCCGGCGCCACCGCCGATCTGCGCACCGCCGAGGCGACGCTGGCCGCCGCACGCGACAAGCTGCGCGTGCTGGGCCGCGATGCCGCGACCATCGCGCAGATCGAGCAGACGCGCCGTGTGGATGCGGTCGTCGCGGTAACCGCGCCCCTCGCGGGCACGGTCGTGCAGCGGCGCATCGGCCCGAACCAGTGGCTGACCTCGGGCAGCGGCGACCCCGTCTTCACCATCGCCGACCTGTCTGAAATGTGGCTCGTGGCCGGGGTGCGTGAGATGGATGCGCCGCTGGTGCAGCCTGGCCAGCCGGTCGAGGTCAGCGTGGATGCGCTGCCTGGCCGCGTTTTCGCCGCCCGTATCGAGAATGTCGGCGCGGCGCTCGAGCCGACGACGCGGCGCCTGGCCATCCGCGCGGCCGTGCAGGACCCGGACCATGTCCTGAAGCCGGAGATGTTCGCGTCCTTCCGCATCGGCGTGGGCGAGGCGAAGCAGGCCGTGGCGGTGCCGGCCTCGGCGCTCATCCATCGCGGGGCGGATGTGTCGCTCTGGGAGGCGCTGGACGGCAATCGCTTCGCGCTGCGCCAGGTGAAGACCGGGTTGCAGTCGGGCGAGCTAGTTCAGGTGACGGACGGGCTGGCGCCCGGGGCGCGCGTGGTGACGGGCGGCGCGCTCTTCATCGATCGCGCGGCTCAGGACTGAGCCGCGGATCGCTCAATGCGCTGCCGGCTCCGCCGCCGGCAGCATGATGCGGAACACCCCGCCGCCACTTTCCGCGTTATAGGCCGTTACCGTGCCGCCATGGGCGGTGACGATGCGCGCCACGATTGAAAGCCCCAGGCCCAGTCCGCGACGCCGCGAATCCCCCGCCCGCCAGTGCCGGCGGAAGAGGTTGGGTAGATCGGCCTCGGCGATTCCCTTGCCCTGATCGGCGATCTCGACCAACGCCTGAGCGCCTTCGCGCGCGACGCGCAGCGTGACCGGCGCGCCGGCGGGGGAATGGGAGACGGCATTCTCGAGCAGATTGCGCAGCGCGCGGCCGATGGACTCGCCCTCGCCACGCAGCGGGATCGGCTCCTCGGGCAGTTCCAGCCGCACCATATGCCCCTCCCGCTCCGCGACGGCCGAGAAGCGGCGCGCGGTTTCCGCGGCGAGGAGGGTGAGGTCGAAAGTGCCGTCGCGAAGCGGCTGCTCCTGCGCGGCGGCCGCGGCTTCGAGAAGATCCGTGATCAGCTCGGCAAGCTGTTCCACGTCGCGCCGCAGGCGGCTGGTCACCTCGCCGCTGTCGAGCAGCTCCAGTTCCGCATGCAGCAGGGCGAGGGGGGTGCGCAATTCATGCGCCACTTCGGCGCTGAAGCCGCGCTGCCAAGCCAGGGCCTCGTCCAGCCGGTCCAGCGCGCCGTTGACCGCATCGATCAGGGGCGTGACCTCGCGGGGCATGCCGCCGCGATCGAGGCGGCCGGGGCTGCCATGGCCGATCTGCTCCGCCTCGCGCACCGCGCGCCGGAGGGGGCGCAGCAGGAGCAGGACGAGGCCGAGATTGATGAGGAAGAGCAGGAGGACGCCGAGGCCCAGCACCCAGACGACCGGGCCGAAAGCGGCTTCGGGCACGTCGTCGAGCACGATATAGGCGCGGTCCATATCCTGGGCGATCTGCACTGCCACCCGCCCATCGGGCGTGTCTATCCAGCGGGTGATGCCCCAGATGCGGGCGCCGCGGCGGCCGGTCTGAAAGCGTTCGGCGGGCAGGCCGCGCTCGCCGAAGCGCGGCAGCAGGCCGCTGGCGCCGGGGGAGGCGCGGAGTTGATGGCCCGTCTCGTCGAGCACGACATAGAGCATGGAGCCGGTCGCCGTGTCGAAGCGCCGGGCTTCCTCGCGCGAGAAGGGCCTGTCCAGGCCCTTGAGCCCCTCGGCCTCCAGCCGGTCTATCACCTCGGAACCGGCGGCCAGGATGCCGCGCTGATGCTCCGTCCAGACCACTTCGAGCAGCGTGTTATGCAGGAGATAGGCGCCGGCCACCACAGCCCCCAGCCCGATGGCCGCATAGGCGATGGCGAGGCGGCGGATGAGGCTGCCCGGCCGGGCGTGCTGCGCGGGCCTGGCGGGGGATTGTTGGAGCATGGCTCCCACTATCATACTCGCTTCGCCTCGCGGCACGGCGCAAATGCTGCGGAGGGGAGAGCGTGGCATGCATGTTCTGCTGCTGGAAGATAATGCCCGGCTCGCGGCCCTTTTCGTCGAAGGGCTACGCCGGGAGGGCTTCGTGACCCATGCCGTGGGCACGCTGGCCGATGCGGAAGCCGCCGTGGCCTCGACCAGCTACGATGCCGTGGTGGTGGATCGGGGCCTTCCCGATGGCGATGGACTCGACCTCGTCCGGCGGCTGCGGCACGAGCCGGGGGCGCCGCCGGTGCTGGTGCTCACGGCGCGGGGCGAGGTGCGCGAGGTGTGCGAAGGGCTCGATCTCGGCGCCGACGACTATATGGTGAAGCCCATTTCGCTGAGGGAGTTGGTCTCGCGCCTGAATGTGGCGCGGCGGCGGGGCGGGCGCGCGGCGCCGATGCTGACCCTCGGCCGGCTGGAACTCGACCAGGTTTCGCGGGCCATGACGCTGGGCGGGCAGGCTTTCGACCTGCCCAATCGCGAGCGGACGCTGCTCGAGGCGCTGCTCAGGGCCGCGCCACGCCCGGTGACGAAGGAGGCGCTGGAAGGGCGGCTGGCCAGTCTGAACCGGACGGTGCAGCCCAATGCGGTCGAGGTTTATGTCCATCGCCTGCGCTCACGGCTGGCCGAGGCGAAGGCGGGGCTGACCATTCGCACCGTGCGCGGCCTTGGCTACCGGCTGGAGGTGGCGGAAGCGGAGGAGGGCGCCGCGCCGTAAGGGCGATGTAAGTCCGCTGCCATAAGGATTTCTCTCGTAGAGCACGCCAGCGCCGGCGGCCTTGGGGGAGACATCGATGAACGCGATATCCGCATGGCCGGCATTGGGTCTGTTTCTGCTGGCCCTGGCCGGCTGCGAGACGGCGGTGCCGGTCGATCGCCTTCGCTATGCGGCGCCGCAGATGGATGTCGAGGTGAGGGGCGACTGGCGCAGCGTGAATGCCTGCGTGATGGATCATTACAGTCGGCAGAGCCGCTATCTGCTGCCCGATGTCGACGATGCCGGGCAGATGGCGACTCTCACCGTTTTCGCGCCCAGAGCGGGCCGTCCGCGGAGCGCGGCCTCGCTGGCCGAGGCGGAAGTCACCACGGTTGCGCTCTCGCCGACCACGGCGCGATCCACCCTCCGCCGGGCGCGGCCAGACGAGGCGGAGAACGGCCGCATCCGGCAGGATCTAGAACGCTGCGGCCTCGCGGTCGTGAGCAGCTAGGCGCCGAGCCAGTCGCGCAGGAGATCGCCGAGCAGTTCCGGCTCCTCCAGGGCGGGCATATGGCCGCAATTGGGGATGACGTGCAGCGCCGAGCCGGGGATGGCGGCATGCATCTCTTCGGCATGATCCACCGGCGTCACGCGGTCATCCTCACCCACGACGATCATGGTCTCGACCGACACCGAGGCGAGGCCGGGGCGCGAGTCGGGGCGGTTCATGATGGCTTCCTGCTGGCGCAGGAAGGCCTCGCCGCCGACGCGCAGGGCCATGGCGCGCATCTCGGCGGCCACATGATCCTCGTAATGGCTGTGGTGGACGAGGTCGCCGAGCAGCTTCCGGGTGATGCCGACGAAACGGCCATGACGGAGCGAGTCGATGCCGACCTGCCGCTGGGCCTTGCGCTCGGGGCTGTCGTCGCGCGCGCTGGTATCGACCAGGGCGAGGCGGCTCACACGCTCGGGGGCCTGGCGCATGATCTCGAGCGCCACATAGCCGCCCATGGAGAGGCCGACGAGCGAGAAGCGCGGCGGGGCGGCGGCCAGGGTGCGGCGGGCCATGGCTTCGACCGAGGAATCCAGCGTCAGATCCGCGACCATCGGGGCCGAGACATCGGCCAGCGCGCGAACCTGGTGGCGCCACAGGCCCTGGTCGCAGAGCAGGCCGGGCAGGAAGACCACGGGCTCAAGCGGGCGCGTCGCCAGGGCAGCGGCCCTCAGGCTCTGCGGCAGCGGTGCGATCGGCTCGAAATGCGCGGTCTCGAAATGCAGGGCCAGGCTCATGTGGCGAAACTCCTCGCCGGGAAAATGGCGCTTGCTGCCATCATCTGTCCAATACATGGTAGAGGCATTCTTCATATGTTTTGGAGATGACGTGGAGCTTCGTCACATCCGCTATTTCCTGGCCGTCGCCGATGAGGGGCACTTCACGAGGGCCGCACAGAACCTGGGCATCGGCCAGCCGCCGCTGAGCCAGCAGATCAAGGATCTGGAGGAGGAAATCGGCGTTCAACTCTTCCATCGGGGCCCGAAAGGCGCGGAGCTGACCACGGCGGGGAAGGTATTCCAGGACCGTGTGCGCTCCGTCCCGGCCGAGATTCAGGGCGCGGTGGATGCGGCACGCCGGGCGGCGCGAGGGGAGACGGGGACGATCAGGGTCGGCTTCACGGGCTCGGCCGCCTTCAATCCGAGGGTGCCGCTGACGATCCGCACCTATCGGCGCCGCTTTCCGGATGTGGAACTGAGCCTGCGGGAGGCGAATTCCAACGGTCTGGTGGAGGCGCTGCATAGCGGCAATCTGGATGCCGCCTTCCTCCGGCCGGAAGCGATCGCGCGGGATGGGCTGAAACTGCATACGCTGGAAGAGGAGCCGCTGATCGCGGCGCTCTCATCGAGCCGTATGGCGCATGAGCAGCCGATCCGCCTCAGCGAATTGGCCGGAGACCCTTTCATCATGACGCCGCGGCCACTGGGGCCGACGCTCTATGACGTCACCATCGATGCCTGCCGCAAGGCCGGGTTCGAGCCCATCATCGGGCAATCGGCGCCGCAGGTGGCCTCGGTGCTGGCCCTGGTGGCGGCGGAGCTGGGCGTGGCGCTCGTCCCCGCCTCGATGCGGGACGCGGCGATCAAGGGCGTGACCTATCACGACATCAAGGGAAAGAGGCCGGTGACCGCCCTGGCGCTGGCGGTGCGGAATAACGAGCGGTCCCCGGCGGTTGCGGCCTTTATCGCGGAAGCACGCTTTCCGGCACGGGGCGGCTGACCGCGCTCTTGAGATCGGGTCTCTGAAGATACTGGGCATTGACGCAGGTGCGCAGGCGCCCGTTGCGCATATAGTCCATCAGATAGGTCATGGAGAGGCGGCGGATATCGAGGATGCTGGCCGTGCTGTAGAAGGCGGAATGAGGCGTGAGGATGAGCTTCTCGTCCAGCCATTCTTCGCCCGCGGCCCAGGCCTTGATCAGCGCATCCTCGCGGTCCAGCGGCTCTTCCTCGAAGACGTCGAGGCCGGCGGCGTTCAGATGGCCGCTCTTGAGCGCGGCATGCACGGCATCGAAATCGACGATGCCGCCGCGCGCTGTATTCACCAGCACCGCGCCTTCCGGCATGGCGGCGATGGCGCGGGCATCGATCATGTTCCGCGTCTCGCTGTTCAGCAGGCAGTGGATGCTGATGAGGTCGCTGCGCGCGAGCATGGCTTCCAGCGTGTCGAACCGCTCCCAGCCATAGGAGAGATGATGGCCCACGGGCAGATGCGGGTCGTAATAGCCCACCTTCATGCCGAAGGCCTGAAAGCGCAGCGCGGCCGTGGTGCCGATGCGGCCCATGCCGACGATGCCGACGCGCACATCGCCCAGGCGCTTGACGGTCTTGAGCAACCGCGCGTCCCAACTGTCGTTCGAGCGGCGGAGGCGGCGGTCATAGGCCTGTACGCCGCGCAGCAGGGCGAGGGAGAGCGCGACGGCGTGGTCGGCGACTTCCGTGGTGCCGTAATCGGGCGTGTTGATCACCGCGATGCCGCGCTCGCCAGCGGCCTTGAGATCGACATGGCCGTAGCCGACGCCGCCCTGCGCGATGCAGCGGCACTTATCGAGCTTGGCGATGATCTCGGCCGGCAGCTTATGGGCGCTGCGGCAGTTCAGCACGGCATCGACGCCGGCATAATCGGCGTGATCGGGAAGGGTGCCCTTGACCGAGCGGCGGAAGACGAGCTCGACGCCCGCGCCAGCGGCGGCTTCCTCCACATCGGGGACGGTGTCGTAGAGCGGATCGATGACCAGGATTTTCATCAGTGCGTCTTCTGCCAAAGGGAAATCAGTTTCTCTGCGTCGAAGCCAGGAGCGCGCGCCGTCTCGATCATCACGCGCTCATTGGCCAGCAGCGCCTCGATGGCGGCGGGCAGGGCCTCGATATACGCGGCGGGCACCACCATGGCGCCGTGGCGATCGGCATGGATGAGATCGCCCGGCCGCACCGTCATGCCGAAGACCTCGACGGGCTCGCCGAAGTCGCGGATCTGGGTGAAGCCGTTGCCGACGCAGATGCTGCCGGCGAGGATGGGGAAGCCGCCCAGCGCATCGAGATCACGCACCGCGCCATTGGTGATGACGCCGGCGCAGCCGAGCCCCGCATGGATCGCCGCATGCACCTCACCCCAGATGGAGCCGAGGCCTGGGCGCTCGCCAATGTCCTGCATCACCACGATGCGCGGGCCGGGGCCGGAATTGACCGAGCGGTAATAGCCGAAGCGGATGCGGTCCTTTTCCTCGGCGCTCAATCCGGCGGGCTTGTCGGAGGTCATGCGGGCCGTGACGGCATAGCCCACCATGCGCATCGCGGGGTCGCTCACCACCATGGGGCCGATGGTCAGCCCTTCGATGCTCTGCCCGCGCAGCTTGGTCAGCGCGTTCCAGACCGTCGGCGTGTCGTATTGCCGTAGGGTGGTGATGATCGGATCGGTCTCTGTCATGCGTTCTGCTTTCAGCCGTGTCTTGGTTCTTGGGCAGAGCGGGGGCCTTCGCGGCGGGAGAGCCCCGCCGCGCCGTCCGTCCCGGCCGTGATGAGAGGTCAGTTGAGGGTGATGTTCCCTCGCGTGACCGCCTGCTTCCAGCGCGCGGCATCCTCGGCGAGGGTCGCGCCGAATTCTCGCGGGCCCTCGGCCACGGGCACCATGCCGAGAGGGTCCATCCGCTCGCGCAGTTCCGGCATGGCGAGCACTTTCTTCACCGCCGCGTCGATGCGCGCGATGGTGGCGTCGGGCGTGCCGGCGCGGGCGACGAGCCCGATCCAGACGCGGACATCCATGCCCTCGATGCCAAGTTCGGAGGTGCTCGGCACCTGCGGCAACTGGCTGAGGCGCGCATTGCCGGCGGCAGCGATGGGGCGAAGCTCCCCGCGATCGAGCGCCGGCTTCACGGAGGCGATGGAGCTGAGCGTCATGTCCACGCGCCCGGCCAGGAGGTCCGACATGGCTTGGCCGGTACCGCGATAGGGCACATGCTCGAAACGCGCGCCGGTCTGCTGGTTCAGCAGTTCCATCATCAGATGCGTGACGGAGCCGATGCCGGGGGAGACATAGGTGATCTTGCCGGGATTGGCCTTGGCCTCGGCGATCAGGTCCTTGAGGTTCTTCTGGCTGATGGAGGGGCCGACCACAAAGACATAGGGCACGTCGACGAGATGCGAGACCGGCACCAGGTCCCGCATCGGGTCGAAGGTGAGATTATTGGCCAGCGCCGCCGCGATCGTCACCTGACCGCCCGAGGCAACCAACAGGCTCGTGCCGTTCGGCGGGGATAGCACGACATTCTCGGCGGCGATGAGGCCGGCGGCGCCCGTGCGGTTCTCCACCACGACTTCCTGATGGAGCTGCTCCGCCAGTCGCGGTGCCATGAGCCGGGCCAGCACATCGACCGAGCCGCCGGGGGCGAAGGGCACGACGAGGCGGATCGGGCCGACGGCGCCAGGCGCCGGCGCGGGGGTTTGCGCCGAGGCTGCAAGGGGCAGGGCAAGCGTCGCCGCGGCCAGCAGCAATCTCCTGAAAACAGTCACGAAATGGTCTCCCTCGCATGGCGGCGGGGGCATTTCGGGCCTTTCTCACCGCGCGGTGATCATCATCCTGGGCTTTCCATAGCGTCCAATCGTTTTTATTCAGGCTAACATTCAGAAATGCTATGAAGGGCGGGGCGGCATGGCGGTCACCCATCGCATGATCGAGGCCTTCCGGGCCGTGGTACAGAGCGGCAGCGTCACACGGGCGGCGGGGCTGCTGAACGTGTCGCAGCCCTCGGTCAGCCGGCTGCTCGCGGATCTCGAGGCGCGGCTGAATCTGGCGCTTTTCGAGCGGCGGGGGGCACGGCTGACGGCGACCAACGCGGCGCTGGAGCTTTACGACGTCGTCGAACGCTCTTTCGTCGGGCTGGAGCGGGTGCAGGATGCGGCGCTGCAGATCAGGAACCGGCAGAGCGGGGGCCTGACCCTCGCGACCATCTCGGCCTTCGGCTATACGCTGCTGCCCGAGGTGCTGCGCTCCTTCAGCGCCTCGCCGGGGGCGCCGCCGGTCAGGGTGCATATCGTGCCGTCGCAGCAGGCCCTGAGCATGCTGGCGCTGCGGCGCTGTGACCTGGCCTTCGCCTCCATCCCGCCCTCGGCAGATATCGGGCGGCAGGTCGCGGCTTTCGCGCTGAAGGGGCGGGTGATCCTGCCGGAGGGGCATAGGCTGGGGCAGGGGGCGGAGGCGCTGACGCCGGCGACGCTGGCTGAGGAGCCGATGATCGCCGTAGCCGCCCATTCCCTGCCGCGCGCCGAGACCGACCGGGCCTTCGCACAACATGGCGTGACGCCCCGCATCGCGATCGAGACGCTGCAATCCTTCTCGGCCTTGCAACTCGTGCGGGCGGGGCTTGGCTTCGCCGTGGTCGATCCGATGACGAGCCTGATGCATGAAAAGGCCGGTGGCGTCAGCCGCGCCTTCCTGCCGGAGGTCGATTTCTCCTTCAGTGCCTATACCTGGCGCGTGGCCGATGAGGCCCTCTGGGTGCAGCGTTTCGTGGACCATGCGCAGGAGGCGGTCGGCGCGCTATCATAGCCGGGCACTTTCTCGCTGCCGCGCTTCGTGTCCGCCTGCCCAGAGCTACTCAAGAAGAAATGGAAACGTCGTCATGAATCTCGCTCGCTTCGCCCGCGTTCGCCTCGGCCACATGCCCACGCCGCTGGAGCCGATGGATAATCTTTCCAGGCATCTCGGCGGCCCCCGGCTCTGGATCAAGCGCGACGATTGCACCGGCCTGTCGAGCGGCGGCAACAAGACGCGCAAGCTGGAATTCCTGATGGCCGATGCCCTGGGCCGCAAGGCGGATGTGGTGATTACGCAGGGCGCCACGCAGTCGAACCACGCGCGCCAGACCGCTGCGGCCGCGGCGAAGCTCGGCCTCGAATGCCATATCCTGCTCGAGGATCGTACGGGGTTCAGCGACGCCGCCTATAACCAATCCGGCAATGTGCTGCTCGACAAGCTGCATGGCGCGACGGTGCATCGCCGCCCGGGTGGTGCGGATATGCAGGCCGAGATGGAGAGCATGGCCGCGGAACTGCGCGCGGCGGGCAAGACGCCTTACGTGATCCCCGGCGGTGGCTCCAACCCGGTCGGCGCGCTGGGCTATGTGAATGCTGCGCTGGAGCTGGTGAACCAGGCGGCCGAGATGGGGCTGCGGATCGACCATGTCGTGCATGCCACCGGCAGCGCCGGCACTCAGGCCGGGCTGGTGACGGGGCTGGTGGCGCTCAATACGGGCATTCCGGTGCTCGGCATCGGCGTGCGGGCGCCCAAGGAGAAGCAGGAGGCCAACGTCCTCGCCCTATGCCAGCGCACGGCCGAGCATCTGGGCCTGCCGGGCATCGTGAAGGCCGAGCATGTGGTCGCGAATTGCGATTATGTCGGCCAGGGCTATGGAATTCCGACGCAGGGCATGGTCGATGCGTTGAAGCTCGTCGCTGAGCGCGAGGGCATTCTGCTCGATCCCGTCTATTCCGGCAAAGGCATGGCGGGGCTGATCGACCTGATCCGCAAGGGCCGTTTCGGCAAGGACGAGAATGTCGTCTTCATCCATACCGGCGGTTCTGTCGGCCTGTTCGGCTATCCCGAGGCCTTCGATCTGCCTAAAGACTGACGGGCTCCAGTTATCCTGAAGCAGCTGCAGCGAAGACGAGGCCGTTCCTTTCACCAAAAAACGATGAAAACTTGTGCGGTATTTCTCCGTTCATTGGCCGTCACTTTGGCGGAGGAACACCATGCCTATTCTTCTCTGGCTCCTTGGGGTGCCCATTCCCATCATCATCCTGCTTCTGTTGTTCTGGCACTAGGAGGGCAGGGCATGTCGATCGCCATCGGGGAGGCCGTTCCGGCCTCCCGGCCCGGCATCTCCTGGGCAGCCGTTTTTGCTGGGGCGGTCGTCGCCACGGCCGTCACGGTCATGCTCATGGTGCTCGGCTCGGGCCTGGGCTTGGCAGCCGTTTCGACCGATACGGCGGCCAACCCCGGCATCGTCACCTTTGGCGTCTGGGCCGCGATCTGGCTGATCGTGGTGCAGTGGGTTTCGGCTTTCTTCGGTGGCTATATCGCCGGCCGTCTGCGCCCGAACCTGAGCGGCATTCATGCTGACGAGGTCGGCTTCCGCGACACGGCTTCCGGCCTCGCCGCCTGGGCTGTGGCCGCGCTGCTGATGATCGGCGCCGTTGGCATGGGCGCCAGCTCCGCGCTCGGCACCGCTGGGCAGGCTGTCGGCTCCGCGATGAGCAGCGTCGCCGGTTCGGCCGCTGCGAATAGCGACGCGCCGGATACGGGCTATCTGCTAGATATGATGTTCCGCAGCGAGAACCCCGATGCCAACAGCGCCGATGCCAAGGCCGAGGCCGGCCGCATCATGGCTCGCGGCCTTACGGGGGAGGTGAGCCAGGACGACCGGGCCTATCTCGCTCGCCTCGTCAGCGCCCGCACCGGGCTGCCGGCCGATCAGGCTGGGGCGCGCGTGAACCAGGTGCTGTCGGAAGAGCAGAAGCTGGTGCAGAGCGCCAAGGAAGCCGCGGAAGCCGCTCGTAAGACCGCCTCCGCCTTCGCGCTCTATAGCTTCTTCTCCATGCTCGTCGGCGCCTTCATCGCTGCCGTGGCCGGTGCGATCGGCGGCCGTCAGCGCGACGCTTTCTGATCCTGACTGGGGCCGGGCCAGCGATGGCCCGGCTTCTCTATGCGTCATTAAACGCCATAATATTAGTTATGGAAAAAATAGACCGTGAATAGCGGGAGATTTCGCCTTGAGAAAATCTCCCGCCTCTCGATATGATCGCCCCATACTCCCTTAAAGGGATACCAATCGGGGAAATGCTGTCACTCCACACATACACCTGAAGGCCGCTTGGCCATCAGGCGGGAGTTGACATGACGATACGCTTTGCTTCGATCTGCGGCACGTTTGCTCTCCTGACTGCCTTGGCCAGCCAACCGGCCGCGGCGCAATCCGAATCCGTTCTGCGCATCGCGATGACGGCCGGAGACATTCCGCTGACCGCCGGCATTCCCGATCAGGGATTCGAAGGCTGGCGTTTCGTCGGCTACAATCTTTATGATTCGCTCGTTCTGTGGGATCTGTCGCGCAGCGACGTGATCGCCGATATCAAGCCCGGCCTCGCCTCTTCCTGGCATATCGACCCGAACAATAGCCGGCGCTGGATTTTCGAGCTTCGCAAGGATGTGAAGTTCCATGACGGTTCGCCGCTGACGGCGGCTGACATTGTCTGGAACTTTGAACGTTTCACGAAGGAAAGCGCGCCGCAGTTCAATGCACGGCAATTCGCTTTCGCGCGGGCCTATCTCGGCAATTTCGACTCGGTCGAGAAAGTCGATGATTATACCGTCGCTTTCATTACCAAACAGCCTGACAGTCTTTTTCCTTACAATGTCAGCTTTCTTATGATGGTGAGTCCCCGGCGCTCGGCAGAGGTGAATAATGACGCCGATGCCTTCGCGCGGAATCCCTCCGGCACCGGGCCGTATCGCTTCTCCCGCATGGTGCCCGGCGAGAGGCTGGAGCTCGTCAAGAACCCGGATTACTGGGACAAGGCGCGGGTTCCCAAGCATGACCGCCTCGTGCTGCTGCCGATGCCGGAAGCCTCGACGCGCACGGCTTCGCTTCTCTCCGGTCAGGTCGATTGGATCGAGGCGCCGGCGCCCGATGCCATCCCTCGCCTGCGCTCGTCGCGCATGCAGATCGTCACCAATGCCTATCCGCATAACTGGGCCTATCAGCTTAACTTCGTCGACGGCCCCTTCAAGGACATCCGGGTCAGGCGGGCTGCGAACCACGCGCTGAACCGCGCCGATTTTAAGGAGATGCTGGGCGGTATCGCGCTCGAAGGCTTCGCGACCGTGCCGCCCTCCACCTCCTATTACGGCAACCCGGTGCGTTACGAATATGACCCGGCCAAGGCGCGCGCCCTGCTGCGTGAAGCGGGCTGCCTGCCTTGCAAGGTGACCTTCGCAATCTCCACCTCCGGCTCAGGCCAGATGCAGCCGCTACCGATGAATGAACTGGTGAAGTCGCAGCTCGAGGCCGCTGGCTTCCAGGTTGATCTCAAGGTGATGGACTGGAACGTGCTGCTGCAGGTCGGTCGCGACGGGCGCGAGAAGCACACCGAAATCAACGGCATCAATATCAGCCGCGCGACGCAGGACCCGTTTAACGGCATGTTCCGCTTCGTTTGGAGCGCGCAGCTTGCACCGCGTGGTTCCAATTGGGGGCATTACCAGAACCCCGCGATGGACGCACTGATCAACAAGGCACTCGCCACCTTCGATCCGGACGCGCGCCTGCCCATCCTTCGCCAGATCCACGAGAAGATGAGCGAGGATGCCGTCATGCTCTGGGTCGCGCATGACCTCAACCCGCGGGCGATGTCGCCCCGCGTCAGGGGCTTTGTGCAGGCGCAGAGCTGGTTCCAGGATCTGACGCCCATCACCATCGCGCCGCGCTGATCCGCCATGTTCGCTTATGTCATCAGGCGACTCCTTGCCGCCATTCCTATCGCGATCGGCGTCTCCATGGTCTGCTTCGCGCTGGTCTATCTGGCACCTGGCGACCCTGTGCAGACGCTGCTGCCCCCGGATGCCGATGCGCAAACGGTCGCGACGTTGAAGCGGCTCTATGGCCTGGATCAGCCGTTGCCGATCCAGTATCTCGAATGGCTCGGCCGGGTCGCGAGCGGTGATTTCGGCCGCTCCATCGCGACGGGCCGGCCGGTCGCGGATGAGATATTCCGCTCGCTCGGCAATACGGTTCTGCTGGCCTCGCTCTCGGTGCTGGTGGCCTTTTCCATCGCCTTCATCCTCGGCACCATCGCAGGCCGGAAGGCCGGGAGCTGGGTTGATCGCGTCGTGACGGGCGTGGCCGTTCTCGGCGTCTCGATTCCGAATTACTGGCTCGGCATCGTCATGGTCATCGTCTTCTCGGTGGAGATGATGGCCCTTCCCGCCTCCGGTATGGCGGGCGAGAAATTCGACCCGACGAGCTGGGAACATATCCAGTATCTGATCCTGCCGGTCTTCACCCTCTCGATGATCCCTGTCGGCATCATCGCGCGCACGACGAGGTCGGCAGTGTCGGAGGTGATGAACCAGGAATTCGTCGTGACGCTGCGGGCCAATGGCCTGCCGGAATGGCGCGTTCTGCGGCACGCACTGAAGAATGCACTGCCGCCGGTTCTCGCCGTGATGGGCCTGCAATTCGGCACGCTGATGGGCGGCTCGATCCTGGTCGAGACGGTTTTCTCCTGGCCGGGCAGCGGCTTCCTGTTGAGCAAGGCGATCCTGACGCGAGACGTGCCTGTTCTTCAGGGCACGATCCTCGTTCTCGCGCTCATCTTCGTCGCCACCAATCTGATCGTGGATCTTTTCCAGTCCTCGATCGATCCGCGCATCCGGCGCGCGTGAAGGGAGACAAGGGCATGTCGACCGCCGTCAGCAACACGGCTCCGCCTGTGGTGCAGATGCCGCGCCAGCGTGGCGATTGGGGAACCGTCGCCTATCGGCTGCGCTATGATCCCGTCACGCTTTTCTTCGGCACCTTGCTGCTGCTCATCATCCTATCCGCGATCCTGGCGCCCTGGCTGGCGCCGAACGATCCTTACCAGGAAAGCATCATTCGTCGACTGAAGCCGCCCGGTTATGCCGGCCACCTGTTGGGCACGGACGAGCTGGGGCGCGACATGCTCTCCCGGCTTCTCTATGGCGGCCGCATCACGCTGACGATGGGCATGCTTCCCGTGCTCATCGCCACGCTGATCGGCGGCGGGCTCGGCATCCTGGCGGGCTTTGCCGGCGGCTGGCTCAATGCGCTGATCATGCGCACCATGGATATTTTCTATGCCTTCCCCTCGGTTCTTCTCGCCGTCGCGATTTCGGGGGCCATGGGTGGCGGCGTGGGCAATGGCATGATCGCGCTCACGCTCGTCTTCATCCCGCCGCTTTGCCGCGTGGCGGAGACGGCGACGACGCAAGTGCGCAATCTGGACTTCGTCGATGCCGCAAGGGCAACCGGCGCGCCGCTGCGGCTCGTGCTTTGGCATCATGTGCTGGGCAATGTTCTCGGCCCGGTACTCATCTATGCCTCGAGCCTGATTTCGGTCGGCATCATTCTGGCTTCTGGCCTTTCCTTCCTCGGGCTCGGCGTGAAGCCGCCAGAGCCGGATTGGGGGCTGATGCTCAATGCGCTGCGCCAGGCGATCTATGTGAGCCCGCTTGCGGCGGCCATGCCTGGCATCGCCATCCTCATCACCTCTGTCAGCATGAACATGGTCAGCGACGGTTTGCGCTCGGCCATGGATGTAAGGAGCTGAGCCATGGCCATGACCTCATTCGTGGTCGATGAACAGGATAGCCGCGACCGCGGCGGGCCGGCGCAGCCGCTGCTGACGGTGAATGCGCTGAGGAAGCATTTCCCGATCCGCGGCGGGCTGCTCGGCCGTGTCTCCGCGCATGTTCGTGCCGTCGATGGCGTTTCCTTCACGGTGGCCAAAGGCGAGACGCTCGGCATCGTCGGCGAATCGGGCTGCGGTAAGTCGACCGTTGCGAGGCTGCTGATGCGTCTGATCGTGCCCGACGCGGGTGAGCAGATTTTCGATGGCGAGGCTGTTGGCGAGCATGGCGGCATCAGCGTCAAGCAGATGCGCCGGCAGGTGCAGATGGTGTTTCAGGATTCGGCATCATCGCTGAACCCCAGAATGCCGGTGCAGAACTCCATCGCCTTCGGGCCTATGGCTTTCGGCCTGCCGAAGCAGGAAGCCATTGCAATGGCGCGCGAACTGCTGACGAAAGTGGGCCTGAATCCTGCGTTGTTTGGCGCCCGTTATCCTCATGAGCTTTCGGGGGGGCAGAAACAGCGCGTGAATATCGCGCGAGCGCTTGCCTTGCAGCCTCGGATGATCATCCTCGACGAGGCCGTCTCCGCGCTCGACAAGAGCGTTGAGGCACAGGTGCTCAACCTCCTCCAAGCGCTGAAGAGAGACCTGAACCTTACCTATGTCTTCATCAGCCACGATCTGGGCGTGGTTCGCTGGATCAGCGACCGCGTCATGGTCATGTATCTGGGCGAGGTGGTGGAGATTGGCCCTGCTGACGAGATCTACAACAACGCCAAGCATCCCTATACGCAAGCGCTGCTGGCCTCGCGGCCGGCGCTCGATCCGGATATGCGGCGCGAGGAAGCGCCAGTGAGTGGCGACCCGCCCAATCCCATCAATCCACCGGCCGGTTGTCGCTTTCATACGCGCTGCCCCGCCGCGGAACCCGTCTGTGCCGCCAAGGCCCCTGCCCTTCGCGATGGCTCCGATACCGGCCATTTCGCCGCCTGCCACCTTCATGACCCTTCGTCAGGGCACAGCCAGAGTGTCCGACATTGAGCGCGGCAGCGATGCCGGTGACGGAACCGCTCGTCGAGGTCGAGGATCTCAGCGTCACCTTCGTCTCGCGCGAAAGCGAGGTCCGCGCAGTCAACGGCGTGAACTTCACCATGATGCCGGGCGAAGTCATGTGCATGCTTGGCGAGAGCGGCTCGGGTAAGAGCGTGACCATGCGGGCGTTGATGCGCCTCTTTCCGCCGAAGCGTAGCGTTATCTCGGGCCGGGTGCGTGTCGCGGGGCAGGATGTACTCTCCCTGAGCGACAGTGCCCTGCGGCGCCTTCGCGGCGCGACGGTCTCCATGATCTTCCAGGAGCCCATGACGGCCTTCGACCCCGTTGTCCGCGTGGGGGATCAGATCGCCGAGGTCGTGGCGCTGCACCGCGGCGTCAGTCATAGGGAGGGTCGCAAACGGGCGCTGGATCTTTTCGATCTGGTGCGTATTCCCTCCGCGGCGCGAAGGCTGGATGCCTATCCGCATGAACTATCGGGCGGCTTGCGTCAGCGTGCCATGATCGCCCTGGCGCTCTCCTGCGATCCGAAGCTGCTGCTTGCCGATGAGCCGACCACGGCGCTGGACGCGACGGTTCAGATCCAGGTTCTCATTCTTCTGCGCCGGTTGCAGAAGGAGCTCGGCATGTCGGTGATTTTCGTAACGCATGATCTCGGCGTCGCCGCCGAGATCGCCGATCGGGTCGCCGTGATGTATGCGGGCCGCGTTGTGGAGACCGGCCCGGTCCGGGACCTCATGCGCAACCCGCTACATCCCTATACGGCTGGGCTCCTCGCTTCGACGGTGCATGATCAGCCGCGCGATCGGGAGTTAGAAACGATTCCCGGCGCGCCGCCCGATATGCGCAATCTGCCGCCGGGCTGCAGCTTCGCACCGCGCTGCTCGCTGTCGGCCGCCGATTGCACGGCCGGGACTCCGCCGGCAATTGTCCCTGTTCCTGGCCGCCTCGCACGCTGCATCCGCGTGCCTGGGCAGATTGCGGAATATGCATGACGATTCATGACATCACCATTCCTGAGGCGATCATCAATCGGGTCGTGGCTCGATGCGGAACGCCACATCCCTTCGCCAAGCTGGACCCAAGCAGAACGGCGCTGATCGTTATCGACATGCAGAATGGCTACATGCGCGCCGATGTCGGGCATTCCTGCGTGCCTTATGCCGTCGGGATCGTGCCAGTCATCAATCGTCTGGCGGCGAGCCTTCGCCGCAGCGGCGGAGGCGTCTTCTGGATACAGAACGCGTCGGACGAGCGGTCGCGTGAGGAATGGTCAGTGCTGGAGGAGCAGGCTAGCCCTGCCCGACGCGCCGCCCGGATCAGGTCCATCTCGCCAGGCACCGAAGGGCATGCCTTCTGGCCTGATTTGGATATCCGTGACGAAGATCAGGTCGTTCCCAAATATCGATATAGCGCCTTCATTCCCGGCGCCTCAGACCTTGAAGAACGCCTTCGGCAAGCCGGCTACGACACTGTGCTGATCGCAGGGACGCTCACGAATGTCTGCTGCGAATCCTCGGCGCGGGACGCGATGATGCTGAATTTCAGAACCATCATGATCAGCGACGCCAACGCGGCGATGACCGATGAGGAGCATAAGGCTTCGCTGATCAACTTCTATCTCTTCTTCGGCGACGTTCAGACCGCCTCCCAGATCGAGGCGGCCCTCGAAGAGGCCGTCAGCGCCGACGCCGCCTAGAAAGGAAACACCATGAGCGATGAACTCGATCCTGATCTCGCCTTCTGTCTCCGTCGCGCCGGTATCGTGCCACCGGATGCGCGAGCTACGGGTATGAACATTACCTACAAGGAGTTGCAGACCATGTTGCCGCTGCTGCGATCGGCCCGGACGGCCGCCGCGGAGCCGGCGGGTGTCTATGCGATCGCCAGCACCAGCCCGGAGAGGTCGTCATGAAAATCGAGGATCTCTCCATCAGCGAGGCCGGAAAGGCCCTCAGGGCCGGCACTCTCACCGCCACGGAGCTCGCTCAGGATGCGCTGGCCCGCATCGCGGCCGTCGACGACACGCTCCATAGCTTCGTGATGGTGACCGCCGACCGAGCGCTGGCGGATGCTGCGCGCGCCGATAAGGAGTTGGCGTCCGGCATCGACAAGGGGCCGATGCATGGAATTCCTTACGCACTCAAGGATATCTATGACACGGCTGGCATCAGGACGACGTGCCACTCGAAACTCTTGATCGACAATGTGCCCTCTGCTGACAGTGTCGTCGCGCAAAAGCTCGCGGCGGGCGGCGGCGTGCTCCTCGGCAAGCTCGCCACGCATGAGTTTGCCTTGGGCGGGCCCAGCTTCGATCTTCCGTTCCCGCCCGCTCGCAATCCGCGGAACATCGAGCATTTCACGGGCGGGTCCTCATCGGGTTCAGGCGCTGCCGTCGCGGCCAAGCTGGTCAGGATGGCGATGGGCTCGGATACCGGCGGCTCGATCAGAGGGCCCGCCGCCTATTGCGGCACTGTGGGCCTCAAGCCGACATACGGGCTCGTCAGCCGCCGTGGCGTCTTTCCGCTGTCCTATACGCTCGATCACTGCGGGCCGTTGACGGCCGATATCGAGGACACGGCGCTCACGATGTCGGTCATCGCCGGCCACGACCCTTCCGACCCGGCCAGCGTTTCCCTGCCGGTGCCGGATTTCACGTCTTCCTTACGGCGCGGCGTCCAGGGGCTGCGGATCGGCATTCCTCGGCACTTCTACCAGGGGGCGGAGGGCTTGCAGCCTGAGGTCGCCGCGGCCATCGACCGTGTCGCGGCGGCTCTCGAAGCCGAGGGCGCTATCGTCGAGGAGGTCGAACTTCCCGATTATCAGCTCTTCAACGCCTGTGGTCGCGTCATCCTGCTTTCGGAAGCCTTCGCCATTCACGAGAAGAATCTCCGGGAGAGACCACAGGATTATGGCGAGCTTTTCTTCATGCGTGTGGCGGTGGCAGCCTCTATCAGCGCGGCGGACTACATGCAAGCGCAGCGGCTGCGCCGCGAGCTAGCTGAAGCCGTCAATCGCATCGCACTGGCGGAATACGATCTGCTGCTGACGGCCTGCGCATTGGGCGAAGCGCCGGCGTTCAAGGACTTCCCAGCCGACCGACCCGGCCCCGCCTATATTCAGACGATGCCTTTCAACGTCACTGGAAATCCCGCGCTTTCTATTCCGATTGGCGCCGGTAAGAAGGGGCTGCCGCTTTCGGCGCAGCTTGTCGGGCGGCCTTTCGACGAAGCTACCGTGCTGCGTGCCGGGTGGACCATCGAAGGAATCGTGAAGAGCTGGAGCGACACGCCGGCGTTTGAGGCTGCGCCCGCCGGACAGTAAGCCCAGGACATTGCCTAAAATTTTAGCCCGCGTTCCGCCCCGTTGCTCGGCACGCGGGCAAGAAATTTGCGTGCAAGCGTTTTCGCAAACTTCAGCGTCAGAAGCTCGATTGTCGTGTCGATCAACTGTCCCCTACGCTCTGCAGCAACAAATTGGAGTGCATCATGAAGATCGGTGTATTCTTGCCCATCGGCAATAACGGTTGGCTGATTTCGACGACCTCACCTCAGTATATGCCAAGCTTCGACCTCAACCGCGAGGTTACCTTGAAGGCGGAGCGTTACGGCCTGGAATTCGCGCTCTCGATGATCAAGCTCCGGGGTTTCGGCGGCCCTAGCCGCTATTGGGACTTCAATCTCGAGAGCTTCACGCTGATGTCGGGCCTGGCAGCGGTGACGAGCCGCATCAAGCTCTTCGCCTCCGTCGCGGTGCTGACCATTCCGCCGCCGATCATCGCGCGCATGGCTGTGACCATCGACGATATCAGCAATGGGCGCTTCGGCGTGAACATCGTCTCCGGCTGGCAGAAGGCCGAATACGAGCAGATGGACATCTGGCCGGGTGAAGAGCACTTCGCGCGCCGCTATGAGTTCTGCACCGAGTATGTGCAGATCCTGCGCGACCTTTGGGATAGCGGGAAGTCAGACTTCAAGGGCGATTTCTTCAAGATGACCGACTGCCGGGTCGAGCCCAAGCCGCCCGGAAAGATCGACATCATCTCGGCGGGCCAGTCGGCGCGCGGCATGCAATTCGCTGCTGAACACGCCGATTACAATTTCATCAGCGCCGGCGGCATCAACGATGTCTCGCTCGTCGCACCGCATACGCAACGGCTCGCGGCCGCCAATGCCGCGGCAGGGCGCAATTGTGAGGCAATGCTCCTTACCATGATCATCGCCGATGAAACCGATGAGGCCGCGATGGCCAAGTGGGAGCATTACGTCGCCGGCACCGATCTTGAGGCGCTCGCCTGGCGCGACGGCCAGGCCGCCGCCGATGTGAAAGCGGAGGCGACCTCGACGGTCGGTCGCATGATCCGCTCCGATCGTGTTCCCACTGCCATGCTGCGCCTCATCGGTTCCTATGAGACGGTGGCGAAGAAGTTGGACGAGTTGGCGGCACTCCCTGGCCTGGGTGGCGTCATGTTGACCTTCGATGATTTCCGCGTCGGCATCGATCAGTTCGGGCAGAGAATTCAGCCCCTCATGCGCAGCCGTCAGCATGTGGTGGAGGCGGCTTGAACCACCAGGCTAAACCCGTTCTGCCGCAGCTCGATCTTGAACTGCGGCATATCGAGAAGCGCTATGGCGATTATGTCGCCGTCAACGACGTCTCCCTGGAAGTAGGCCGAGGGCAGTTCGTCTGCCTGCTTGGGCCTTCAGGATGCGGCAAGACGACGACGCTGCGCTGCATTGCAGGGCTGGAGGAGCCGGACTCTGGCGATATTCTCATCGGCGGCCGCGAGGTCACGGGAGAGCCGCCCTGGAAACGCGATATCGCGATGATGTTCCAGGATTTCGCCTTGTTTCCGCATATGACGGTGTCGAAGCAGATCGGCTTCGGCCTCGAGATGCAGAAGAAGCCGAAAGCGGAGATCGAGCGGCGTGTCACTGAGGTTCTCAAGACATTCGAGATCGCGCATCTGGCAGAGCGCCGGCCATCGCAATTGTCGGGTGGCCAGAAGCAGCGTGTGGCGCTCGCAAGGGCGATGATCACCGAGCCGCGTATCCTACTTCTGGACGAGCCGATCGGGGCGCTGGATCACGCGCTGCGTGAGACCGTCATGCTGGAGTTGAAGGCGTTGCAGCAACGCAGTGGCATCAGCTTCATCTGGGTTACGCATGATCAGAATGAGGCTTTCTCGCTCGGCGACCTCGTCGTGGTCATGAATCACGCGAAGATCGAGCAGCAGGGGCCGCCTGAGGCGATTCTCTCCAAGCCGAGAACGGCCTTCGTCGCTAATTTCATTCAGGGCAACAATGTCCTGTATGGTAAGGCGGGGGAGAGTCGCGATGGTCTGCTGAGCATCATCGGGCCCGAGGGGCAGTTCCTGGTGCCGCTAGAAGCGCGGCCGGTGCCTGCGCCAGGCGAAGCAGTCTCCTTCTCCGTCCGCGCGGAACTGTTGCAGGCCGACGAAGGTCAACCGCTCGAGAACAGCTTGCTGGCCCGTTGCGTGACCGTGGAATTCTTCGGCGCGCTTCGACGGCACGTACTGGAAACCGAGAAGGGCATCATTCTCAAATACGACCAGTTCGGCCCTCACCCACAGAAGCTCGTTCCAGGGCAGGTCACCCGCCTTTCCTGGCGGAGCGAGGATGCGGTGCTGCACGCATGAGCACCATCCGTTCCAAGAACGTCGCCTTCTGGCTCGCGGTGCCGGCGGGCGGCTGGATGCTGATCTCCGTCGTGCTGCCGACGCTGCTGATCCTCTGGGTTTCCTTCTGGGGCGGCAGAACCTTCAGCACCGATAGTCCTCTCACCTTGGAGAATTATCTTCGGTTCTTCTCCAACGCCTCCTATCTTTCCCTGGTCGGGCGCACATTTCTCCAAGCGCTGATCGTGATGGCGATTTGCGGTACACTTGGCTATTGCATCGCCTATTTTCTCGTCGCCAAGGTGAGGAAGGCAGCTTGGCGCACAGCCATTTTCCTCGCCTTCATCATCCCCTTCTGGACCAGCACGCTGATCCGCGCGATCGCCTGGGTTCCTTTCCTCGGCGTCAATGGCGTCATCAATCACGCGCTCATGAGCAGCGGATTGATATCCAGGCCAGTCGAAGCCTTTCTCTATTCGATGACGGGCGTGACCATGGCTCAGGTTTCGCTCTATACGATGCTGGCCGCCGGGCCTGTGGTCTATATGCTCGCGGCTGTACCCTTCTCCCTGCGAGAAGCCGGCATGACCTTGAAGGCACCCCCGCTGGTCGTCTTCTGGCGGATCGTCTTTCCGTTGACCTTGCCGGGCGTCATCATTGGGCAGGTGTTGGTCTTCCTCAACGTCATGGCCGACTTCGCCACGGTCGCTACAATCGGCGGCAACAAGTTCGCGCTGCTCGGTAACCTCGTGCTGAACTTCTATGAGGGATCGCAGATCCGCCTTGCCGCCGTCGCCGCCGTGCTCCTCATGGGCTGCATGTTGCTCGGCGTGGTGCTCGCCCTGCGGGTTGTGGATATTCGCCGCCTGGGAGCGCAGTGATGGGCTGGCGAACGCGCTCCGCCGCCGTGACGGCCTTGCTCTGCATCATCACATTGGGCTTCCTGCTCTATCAGTGGATGCCGATTTTCACCCTCATGCTGCTATCCTTCTCGGGCGAGAATGGCGGCACGACCTTCCCGATGAACGGCACCTCGCTGCATTGGTACCGCTCGCTTTGGGAAGCGTCCTTCATCAACGACTTCAAGCCACCGCTGCTGCGCAGCTTCCTCCTTGCGCTTGCCTGCTCGGCGACGACGATGGTGCTCTCCGTCACGGCGGCACAGGCGGTGCGCGGCCGCTTCGCCGGGCATAATGCCTTCTTCTATCTCCTCCTGCTCGGCCTCATGGCGCCCGGCATTCTCGTCGGTTTCGGCTTTGCTCTCATGATGCGCATGCTGGGCATCGACCCGGCCTGGAACACCACGGCCTATGTCGCGCATGTGAGTTGGACGCTGCCCTTCGGATTCCTGACCATGCTCGCGGTCTTCAATCGCTTCGATCCGCGTCTCGAGGAAGCGGCGCTGACGCTCGGCGCCTCCCGTCTCACGACCTTCCGCCGCATCACGCTGCCGCTGGTCATGCCGGGCGTGATCGGGTCGGGGCTTTTCGGATTCTCGCTTTCCTATGACGAGTATCCGCGCAGCCTCTTCAATACGGGCTCCGACCTGACATTGCCGCTGGCCGTCATGGCGCAGCTCGATCAGCAGCTGACGCCGGAACTCTATGCCATCGGGACGACGACGACCGTCTTCTCCTTCGTCGCCGTCGCGATCTTCTCCTTCGCCTTCTGGCGCATGCGGCGTCGTGCCCATGCCCGTAAACCCTGAGGAATGACGATGATGACCCTGGGCCGTCGCCAATTGCTCGGAGCCGCTGCAGCGGCCGGACTCGCCACGCCGCGCCTCGCCCTCGCGCAGGCGAAGGTGCTGAACCTTGCTGGTGCCAGCTATGACATGCGGGACCCGATCCTGCGCGAATTCGCGCAGCGCACCGGTATCCAGCCCCGCCCCTGGCTCAACCCCTCGACCCAGGCCCGCATCGATCGCATCCGCACCGCGCCGGTCGATTGCGTCTCCGTCGACGCCCCCTTCTCCGTCTATGGCCAGTCCGAAGGACTACTGCAGCCCATCGACACGACCAGGCTGCCTAATTGGAACAAGCTCCATCCCCTGCTGCGCGAGGGCCGCGCGACGCCCGATGCGCCGCTGGGCCTCGGCGCCAATCCCGGCCGGATGATGTATGTCGATGAAGCCCGCACCAAAACCTATTTCGTGCCCTGCTTCTTCCAGATGGACAGCATCGGCTACAACACGCGCCATGTTCAGGCCGAGAATAACGAGGTCTCCTGGGGAGAGCTCTTCAATCCCAAGTATCGCGGCAAGGTCGCGCTTTACGGCATCGATTGGCTCGGCATGCTCGATGCCGCGCTGGGCATGAAGGCCATCGGTGCTTTCGATCCCGCCGATGTCACCAACCTGACCGACAAGGAGGTCGATACCGTCATCACCTTCCTCAAGGAGAAGAAAAAGGAAGGACATTTCCGCGCCCTCTGGCGCGCCTATGGCGAGCTGGTGAATCTGATGGCCTCCGAAGAGGTTTGGATCGCCGATGCCTGGTGGCCCGTCGTGGTGGAAGTCGCCGGCAAGGGCGTGCCCGTGCGTTATGCCGTCGCCAAGGAAGGCTATCGCGCCTGGTGTGTCGGGCAGTCCATCGCAGCCAATGCGCGAAATGTCGATGGATGCTACGAATGGCTGAACTACTGGCTCGAAGGCTATGCCGGTGCGCGCCAGACCGAGATCGGCTATTTCTCCGCCGTGAATACCTATGAGCGGTACCTGCCCGTGGAAACCGTGCAACAGGTCTATGGCGGTGTCGGCCGCGACGGCGGTTCGCTGGAGGATCGGGCGCGCCGCGTTCTTTGCTGGAACACCCGGCCGAAGAACCTCGAATACTATACAGAGAAGTGGAACGAGTTCCTGGCGGCCTGAGCAGCATGATCGAAGAGAATAAGACGGCGCGGCAGCTTTATGCCGCGCTCAAGGCCGGGCCGCAGCGCAAGCGCTTCGGTTTCGGCCGCAAGCCCGCATTGGTGAATATCGACGTTCAATGCGCCTATACGCAGCCCTCGCGTTTCGTGACGGCCTATGAGACCGATCCGAACCAGATCGCTTACATGAACGAGTTGGCCGGCCATATCCGCGCCCTGGGCGGCCCCGTCATTTGGACCTATGTGGCCTATCTTCCCTCGGGCGAGGATTGCGGCGTCTGGGGCACGCGCAGCGACACGCCCGACAGCCTGCAGAACATCAAGGAAGGCTCGGAGCGCGCGGCGCTTGACCCGCGGGTGAAGGTCGAACCGGGCGATATCGTCATTAACAAGCGGATGGCCTCGGCTTTCTTCGAGACCAACCTCCGCTCGCTCTTCACCTTCCATGGCGTCGACACTGTCATCGTCACCGGCGGCTCCACCTCAGGCTGCGTGCGGGCCACGGTCGTCGACGGGCTCTCCTGCGGCTATCGCATGATCGTGCCGGAGGAATGTGTCGCGGATAAGCACGAGAGCCCGCATTTCGCCAATCTCTATGACATGGCCGTCAAATATGCCGATGTCCTGCCCGTCTCGGAGGTGAGCGCGGCTCTCGCCGCACTCAAGCCCTGAGGCCAGGGTCGATCGCCGGCGCCGCGCGGCCTGCGACCGTCAACAGCGCCGCATCGCCGAAGCGCGGGCCGATGATCTGCACCCCGACCGGCAAGCCGTTCGGCCCGGAAATGCAGGGAATGCCGATGCAGGGCACATGCAGCAGCGTCCACATGCTGTTGAAGATCGCATTGCCGGTATCCTGCAGGCCGAGCGGCGCCTCGCCCGGGGCCGCCGGGGTCAGGATCGCGTCATAGCCGCGGGCGATCTCGTCGAAGAGGCGGCGGCAATCGGCGGCATGGTCATAGGCCCATAGCATCTGTTCGGCGGTGATGCCTTCGCTATTGGCGGCGCGATCATGGAAGTCCTGGTGCAGCAGCCCGGGGGCCGCGAGGGCCTCCTGGAGGAAAGCACCCCTCCCCTCGCCCAGCAGCACGATGCGATGCGCCTTGCCGATCTCGTCGAAGGGGCGCGGCAGGGTCACGGCCTCGACCGTCGCGCCGGCCTGTTCCAGCCGCCGCCCGGCCGTCGCCAGGGCCTCCCGCGCCTCGGGCGCCGCGAAGGACCAGTGCGGGCCCTCGACCAGGGCGATGCGCAGGCCACGGGCTTCCCCTGGCTTAGCGGCCTGCTCCAGGCCATAGAGCCGGAAGGCCTCGGCCAGAAGGCGCAGATCCGCCGGGGAGCGGCCGTACCAGCCGATGGTGTCGAGGGTGTGGGAATAGCGTTTCGCGCCCTCGCTGTTCACCACGCCATGGGTCGGCTTCATGGCATAGACGCCGCAGAAGGAAGCGGGGCGGATGGTCGAGCCGCCGGTCTGGGTGCCGAAGGCGAGATGCACCATCCCCTCGGCCACCGCCGCAGCCGAGCCGGAGGAGGAGCCGCCGGGAGTCCGCGCTGGATCATGCGGGTTGCGGGTGAGGGCACGGCGGCCGGCGGCGGCGAATTCCACCGTATCCGTCTTGCCGAAGATCACCGCGCCCTCGGCGCGCGCAATGCCGACGCAGGCGGCGTCACGGCCCTGGCGCAGCCCGTCATAGATCGGGGAATTATGGCTCGTCGGCATATCCGCCGTGTCGATCATGTCCTTCACGCCGAGCGGCAACCCGTAAAGCACGCCGCGTCGCGACGCCTTATCCGCCCGGCGCGCATTGGCGAGGGCGAGTTGGGGATCGAAATAGGCGAAGGCGCGCGTCACATGCTCGCGCTCCGCAACGCGGGCGAGGCAGGAGCGCGTGACATCCTCCGCGCTCAGCCGGCCATCCTTCAGCAAGGCGGCCGCCTCGGCTGCGGTCATCTGCCAGGGTTCCATCGTCTCTCTCCTCAAGCGGCCGGCTGAACCGGGCGGAAGACGCCGGCCGGCTCCATGAAGCGGCTGGCGACGCGGGGCAGATCGGCCCCGGCCTGCGCCACGGTGCGGGCGAGTTCGCTTTCCCGCAACGCCCAATCGACGGGCGCGGGCACGGAAGGCTGGGCCTGGCCGCCGCGCAACCCAGGCCGTTTCGCCCGTTCGGCGAAGGCCGCCTCCAGCCAGCGCGCCGTGCGCAGAATGGCCGCCTCGCCCAGATAGGGGCCGATGAGCTGGAGATTGAGCGGCAGGCCCTCGCCATCGAAGCCCGTCGGCACTGAACAGGCCGGGTGGCCGGTCAGGGAGGCGATGTTCATCGCACTCTCGCGGGTGAAGGCCAGCACAGCGGCGGGATCGGCGAGCGGCGGCGCCACGCGATAGGCGCCGGGCAACAGCAGCAAGTCACAGCGGCCGAAGAGCTCCTGCGTCAGCCCCGCCAGATGCCGCCGCAGCCGCTGCGCCGCGATGTAATCGGCCGCGCGGACGAGACTGCCGCTGGTCATCTTCTCACGCAGGGCGCGGCCCATGGAGGCGGCGCCTTGCCGGAAATCCGCCTCATGGATGGCGTGGGATTCCGACCAGTTGATGATGCTGGCCGGCCGCCGGTAATGCGCGAGCGGGGCGGGCAGGTCGATCTCCACCAGGGTCGCGCCTGCCGCGGCCAGGGCGCGGGCCCCGGCCTCGACACAGGCGGCGATATCGGGCGTCACCTCCCCTTCCGGCAGGCCTCGCAGCAACCCGATGGTCAGCCCCTTCACCCCGCCCTCCAGGGAGCCCGTATAGGCCGGCACGGGCAGGTCGAGGCTGCCGGGATCGGCGGGGTCATGACCGGCGATGGCCTCGAGCACGAGCGCGCTATCCTCCGCCGTCCAGCAGAGGGCGCCCGTCACATCCAGCGACCAGCAATTCGGCAGCACGCCGGCGCGGCTGGTGCGCCCATAGGTGGGCTTCAATCCGACCAGGCCGCAGGCGGCGGCGGGGAGACGGATCGAGCCGCCCGTATCCGAACCCAGGGCGAAGGGCGCGAGACCCGCCGCGACGGCGGCGCCGCTGCCCGTGGAGGAACCGCCGGTGAAGCGGTCGAGATCCCAGGGATTGCGGGCGATATCGAAAGGCAGGTCGAAATAGACCGAACCATTGCCCGTGCCGTATTCCCAGGTATTGAGCTTGCCGAGCAGGATGGCACCCGCCCGCTGGAGACGGGTGATGAGATGTGCCGTCTCGTTCGGCACATGATCGAGAAGCAGGCGCGAGCCGCCGGTCGTGCGCAGGCCGGCGGTGAAGTAATTGTCTTTCACCGCGAAGGGGATGCCATGGAGCGGGCCGATGCGGCGGCCGGCGGCGATTTCCGCCTCCGCCTGCCTCGCGGCCTCGAGCGCGGGCTCGGCCGCGACGGTCAGATAGGCCTTGACCCGGCCATCGACCGCCTCGATCCGCGCCAGCAGCGCCTTGACGTAATCCACCGGCGAAAGCTGGCGCGCGGCGATAAGCCGGCTCGCTTCCGTCACCGAGAGGAAGCAGATGTCGTCACCCATGCAGAGCCATCCCCAATCTATCGAGATGGCAGCAGCAAGTTCCGCGCCAGGAGCAGGTCAAGTCTCCAGCTTGGCACTCAGCCAGAGCACACGGCCTGTCTCCTTGCCAGGATTGTCGAACATATAGGGAAGCGTGCCGGGAAAGGTGAAACTGTCGCCGGGCTCGAGCAGATAAGGCGTCTGGTCGAGCCAAAGCCGCAAGCGGCCCGCCAGCACATAGCCGGCCTTCAGCCCGTTATGCGTGACGAAATCCGACCCGGACGAGCCCTCGGGCGAAATCGTCAGCTCGTAAAGTTCCAGCGGCCCATCTCGATCGGGCGAGAGCAGCTCCTTGAGCACGCCGCTGGCCGTCAGCCGCAACATCCGCCGCTCCGCGCGGCGCACGATATAGGGCGATGCGCCAGGGTTAGGCTCGGTATCGAAGAAATTCGCGATGGGTACCTGCAGCGCCTGGCTCATCAGCCGCAGCGAGCGCACAGAAGGCGTCGTCAGCCCCCGTTCCAACTGGCTGACCATCGCATTCGAGAGGCCACTGCGGCGGCCGAGTTCCTGCAAGGACATGCCTCGGCTGAGCCGGATCGCGCGGATGCATTCGCCCAGGCGACGATCGCTGGCGCGGCCGTCATCCTCATCCGTGTCGACAGCGTCGCTGTTCTCCGTCGGCTCAGTCACATCCCCTCCTGCTTCGCGCGCCGCTTACCTGATCACCGCTCACGATTTAAGTCGAGGGCGGACCGTTGACAGGCCGTTTCATCTTTAGTGAAATTATTTTGAACGGTTTCATCAAGACTGAAAGTAGCCCGCCAGAGGCTTCGATATCGGCTTCACATCGCCGGGCAGGAACGACGTCCGAGGAGATTGGGTATGAGATTCATCAGCCGCCTGAAGGCATTGGCCGCCGGCGTCGCCATCCTGCTGCTCCCTCACCTGCCCGCGCAAGCGGCGTCGCCGCCCGGCACGCTGACGGTCGCGGTGGAGAGCCCCTTCGGGATAGACCCGCATTTCCTCTTCGTCGGGCCCAATATGGCGGCCGCGCGCCAAGTCTATGACAGCGTCATCAACCGCGACGCGGAAAGCCGCTTCGTGCCCGGCATCGTCGAGAGTTGGGAGGCCACGGGCCCGACCGCCTGGGTGCTGAAACTGCGCCAGGGCGTGACCTTCCATGACGGCAGCCCTTTCACCGCCGAGGATATCGCCTTCTCCATCGCGCGCGTCAGGGCGGTGCCGAACAATCCCGGCCCCTATACCTCCAACCTTCGCACCATCTCCTCCGTCGAGGTCGTCGATCCCTTCACGGTCCGCATCACGACCGATAGGCCCAATCCGACATTGATGGGCCAGCTGACGAATATCTTCGTCGTTTCCCATATCGCGGCCCGCGGCGACGGCACGCCGGCCGGCGCGAGCACGGCGGATTTCAACACCGGCAAGGCCGCAGTCGGCACCGGGCCCTTCCGCCTCGTGACCATGCGCGGTTCCGAGGGCATGTCGCTCGAGCGCAACCCGACCTATTGGGGCCCGAAGCCCGGCTTCGAGAAGGCCGAAATCCGTGTCATCGGCAGCGATGCCTCGCGCCTCGCGGCCCTGCTCTCCGGCGATGTGGACCTGATCGAGAGCGTGCCACCGGGCGATGTCGCGCGGCTCGAACGCGACAGCCGCGTCACCGTCTTCCGGCGCAATTCCGACCGCATCATGTATCTCATCCCGCATGTCGGGGCCGAGACTTTGCCGATGCTGACGGACACGGCCGGAAAGCCCCTGCCGAACAACCCGCTGCGCGACGTCCGCGTGCGCCGGGCGCTCTCCATGGCGATCGACCGCTCCGCCCTCGCCCAGCGCGCGCTCGATGGCCAGGCGGTGCCGACGGGGCAGATGGTGCCGCAGCAATTCGGCGCCTTCGACCCCAGCTACCCTGCCCCCGCCGCCAATCCTGACGGGGCGAAGCGGCTGCTGGCCGAAGCGGGCTATCCCAATGGTTTCGGCCTGACCATCGGCTGCTCCAACAACCGCTTCGTCAATGACGCGCGGGTGTGCCAGGCGGTCGGGCAGATGCTCACCCGCGCAGGCTTCCAGGCCAAGGTCGAGACCATGCCGGGCAGCATCTTCTTCCCCCGCACGGTCGAGGGGAAGAACGACTTTCCGCTCATTCTCTACGGACTTTCACTGTCCTCTTCCCGCGATGCCAGCTACATCCTTTCCACCGCCGTCCATTCGCGCAACGTGAAGGAGGCCTATGGCCAGGGCAATCGCGGCACTTTCGCCGATCCGGAGATGGATCGCGCCATCCAGGAAGCCGTCTCCTATGCGGGGCCGGATCGGGAGGAAAGGCTGCGTGCCCTGATGCGCCGCGCCATCGACGAAGTGCCGATCATCCCGATGTACAACCAGGTCACGCTGGTCGCCGCGCGCAAGGGCATCGTGTACGAGCCGCGCATGGATGAGCAGCTTCTGGCCCAGCAGGCGAGGCCCGCGCGATGACCGAGACGACACGCCCCCTCGTCGGCGGGCCGCGGCACGCGATCAGCGCGGGGCACTACCTCGCGACCGGCGCCGGCCTGGCCATTCTGGAAGCCGGCGGCAATGCCATCGATGCGGGTGTCGCGGCGGGGCTCGTCCTCGGCGTGGTGCAGCCCGATATCGTGAATTTCGGCGGCGTGGCCCCCATCCTGATCCGCCGCGCCGATGGCCGCATCGAAAGCATCGCCGGGTTGGGCCATTGGCCCATGTCGCTGCCGCCCGATCTCTTCATGCGCGAGCATGGCGGCAAGATGCCCAAGGGCGTGCTGCGCTGCGTGGTGCCCGCCGCACCCGATGCCTGGATCACCGCGCTCCAGCGCCATGGCACGATGGGCTTTGCGGAAGTGGCGGAAGCCGCGATCCGCTTCGCCGCCGAGGGCTTTCCCGTCTATCCGATGTTCGCCGAGAGCATCGCGCTGCATCAGGCGGATTACGCCTCCTGGCCCTCGAATGCGCCGATCTTCCTCCCCGGCGGCAAACCCCATGCGGTCGGCGAGCTCTTCATCCAGTCCGACCTTGCCGGCGTCATCCGCTACATGGCCGAGGAGGATCGCCGGGCGCGTGCCAAGGGCGGCCGCGAAGCGGGGCTCCAGGCGGCGCATGACGCCTTCTATCGCGGCGATATCGCCCAGCGCATCCTGAGCTTCATGAAGCAGGAGGGCGGCTATCTCTCCGCCTCCGATCTCGCGAATTTTCGCTCGCGGATCGAGCCCGCCGTCACACGCCAGTGGCAGGGGCATGAGGTCACCACTTCCGGCCCCTGGTGCCAGGGCCCGGCCCTGCTCGAGGCCCTGCTGCTCTTCGAGAAGGCCGGGTTCCAGGAGCACAAGCACAATAGCCCCGACTACCTGCACCTGCTCTCGGAATGCCTCAAGACGGCCATGGCCGATCGCGAATACCATTTCGGCGACCCGGCCTTCCATGACGTGCCGCTCGATGCCCTGCTGGGCGAGGCGCATCTCGCCGCGCGCGTCGCTGAGATCGACATGGCCCGCGCCCATCCGGGCATGCCCGCGCCGCGTCTCAACCACGGCACCGGCCGGCATGAGGCGAGCGAGCGCAAGGTCGCGGCCATCGAGCCCGATACTTCCTATGTCGCCGTGGTGGACCGCGAGGGAAATGCCTTCTCCGCCACGCCGAGCGACGGCAGCTGGAACATTCCCGTCGTGCCCGGCCTGGGCTTCGTGGTGTCGGGGCGCGGCTCGCAGTCCCGGCCCGATCCGTCGCATCCCTCCGGCGTCCGCCCCGGCGGCCGGCCGCGCCTCACGCCCAATCCGGCCCTTGCCGTCACGCGTGACGGCGCCATCATCCCCTTCGGCACGCCGGGGGGCGACGTGCAGGTGCAGGCGATGATGCAGGTGCTGGTGAACCACTTGCATTTCGGCATGAACCTGCAGGAGGCGATCGAGGCGCCGCGCGTCGCGACCTATTCCTTCCCCTCCTCCTTCGCGCCTTACGACTATTTCCCCGCCCGCCTGGCCGTCGAAAGCCGCATCCCGGCCGCGACGCGCGATGCGCTGCGGGCGCGCGGCCACGACATCCAGGACTGGCCCGACTGGACCTGGCTCGCCGGCAGCGTCGAGGCGGTGCGGCACGATCCCGCGACAGGCACCAAGACGGCCGGCGCCGACCCGCGCCGCCCGGCCTATGCCATGGCCATGTGAGGCGCCGGCGTGAGATAGTCTCGGCAACGACAAGCTTCAGGGAAGAACACCAGAATGCCCGAGATCCGCTACGAACTCGCCACGCTGAGCACGCGCCCCGGCGGCGTGCCGGCTCTCATCGAGGGTGTCCGCACTTACACGGCTAGCCCGGAGGCGGGCGGTGAGCTGCTCGGCGTGTTCATCACGGAGATCGGGCAGCTCAATCAGGTCATCGTCCTGCGCGGTTTCGAGGATGATGCGGCCCTCAATGCCGAGCGCCTGCGCCTTCTGGGCACCGCCAACCCCTTCAATGCGGGGGCGGGGCTCACGGCGATGAGCCTCGACAGCTATCGCCCCTTCCCTTTCCTGCCGCCCGTCAGGCCGGGCAAGTTCGGCGGCATCTATGAAATCCGCACCTATGCCATGAAGCTCGGCGGGATCGAGGCGACGGCGGCGATCTGGGAGAAGACGCTGGCCGCGCGGCTGGCGCTATCGCCGCTGACCATCGCCATGACGACGCTCGATGGCCCGCCCCGCTTCACCCATATTTGGCCCTACGCGAATCTCGAAGCGCGCGGCGCCATCCGCGCGGAAGCCATGGCCAAGGGCATCTGGCCGCCCAAAGGCGGCCCGGATTGGCTGACGGGCGATATGCGCTCCACCATCGCCATCCCGGCCCCCATCTCGCCCCTGGCCTGAGGCCTTCAGGCCGAGCGCCTGAGCGCCTCGAGATAGCGCGCCGTCGCCAGTCGGCGGCTTCGCACGAGGTCGATGGCCAGCGCCGGGGAAACCGCCCGGAACTTCACCTTCTCCCGGCTGCGCAACTGCACGAAGCCGTCCAGGCTCACCGACACCACGGTCGCGATCTTGGGGTAGCCGCCCGTGCTCTGATGGTCCGCGAGCAGCACCGTCGGCACCGCATCGCCCGAAACCTGGATGGAGCCGCGCGCGATGGGTTCCGAGGGCATGTCCATTGCCGCATTCGGCGGCACGGCGGGGCCCCGCAGCCGCACGCCCATGCGGTCATAGGCGTCGCTCAGCGCATAGGTCTCGTTCAGGAAGGTCGCGATGGTCTCCGGGGCGAAGAAGCGGTCCTGCGGCCCCAGCACCACGGGAATCTCGGCCGGCGGGCGGGCCCAGACCGGCATCGGCATGGCGCGCGGCGTGCCCGCGAGGCAGCGCACCGCATCCACCACGAGGCTCTGCCCGTCCTTCAGCTTGCCGCCGCCGAGCCCCGTCGGGCCATGGGTGGAAACGCTGCCGAGCCAGGGCTCGACGCGCATCTCGCCCGCGAAGGCCAGATAGGCCCAGCAGCCCCAGAAACCGGGCCGGATGACTAGTTCGGAGCCCGCGCGGATGGTGAGCACGCTCCAGGAGCCATGATCGGTGCCATCGAGCGAGACCTGGAAACCGCCGCCCGTCACGGCGAGCGTCACCTCCCCCTCCTGGCAGGCCAGCGTCAGCCCGCCGGGCGAAATTTCGATGGCCGCGGCCTCGGGCGGATTGCCCAGCGCGGCCTGCGCAGCGGCGAAGCTCGCGCGGTCCATCGGCCCCGAGGTGGGCACGCCGAAGCGCATCTTTCCGAAGCGCCCGGCATCCTGGAAGGTCACATGCGGCCCGGCATGGGTCACGGTGAAGACGGCGCTGCTCATCGGGCGGACTCCGCCTCGAATTCGGCGCGGCTGATGCGGGTGAAGCGCACGCTGTCGCCCACGTCGAAGAGGAAGGGCCTGTCGCCCTCGCCGCCGTCGAGGATGCGGGTCGGCGAACGGCCGATCACCCACCAGCCGGTCGGCATCACCATGGTCGTCACCAGGCATTGCGGCCCGGCGATCATGACGCTGCCGGCGGCGATATCGCGCACCGGCGCCGTCTTGCGCGGCACGCGGATCTTCTCCGGCACGCCGGCCATATAGGCGTAGCCGGGGGCGAAGCCGTACATATAGACGCGATAATCGCCGGCGAGATGGGCGGCGATCACATCCTCCGCATCCAGGCCGGTGGCCTCGGCCACGCCCGGCAGATCGAGCGCGAGATCGGCATCGTAGCAGACGCGCACTTCCCGCACCTGCCCCGCCTTGGGCGCGCTGCCGGGCGCTGCGATCAGCCGCCGCAGGGCCGCTTCCACCGCGCCATGGTCCGTTACCATCGGGTCGAAGCGGATGAGGATATTCACATAGGCCGGCACGGCCTCGAGGAAGCCCGGCACGGATTGCGCCGAAAGCCCCGCATCCAGGCGCAGCACCTCGTCATGCACCGCCTTGTCGATCCGATCACCGAAATCGACCAGCAGCGCATGATCCGCCACGGGGCGGAAAACGGGATAGCCAGCCATCACACCAGCTGATCCAGGAAGGGCGCGATGGTGATGCCGGCCTCGGTCAGCCGCTTCTTCACATGCTGCGCGAGGGCGACCGCGCTCGGCCCATCGCCATGCACGCAGATGGAGGTGGCATCGAGCCGGATGGGCGGGCCGTCGATCACCGGCATGAGCCCGGTCGAGATGAACTCCACCAGCCGGCTCGCCGCCTCTTCGGGGTCATGCAGCATCGCGCCCGGCTTGCTGCGCGGCACGAGCTGGCCGTTGGAGAGATAGCCGCGGTCAGCGAAGATCTCGCTGAAGGTCGGCAGCCCGGCATCCCGTCCCGCGCGGTCCAGCGCCGTGCCGGAAATGGCCAGCATGGCGAGATCGGGGGAAATGGCCTTCACCGCGCGCGCCACGGCGGCGGCGACATCGGGCTCGGCCGCTGCCCAATTGCCCAGCGCGCCATGGGTCTTCACGAAGCGCACCTTGGTGCCGACCAGCGCGGCCACGCCCATCAGCGCGCCCACCTGGCTCGCCACCAGCCGCTCCACCTCGGCCAGCGTATGCGGGATCAGGCGACGGCCGAACCCTTCGCGATCGGCGAAGCCCGGATGCGCCCCGGCCACCACGCCCTGCTCGCGCGCGAGGGTCAGGGTCTTGAACATGGTCTCCGGGTCGCTCGCATGGCCGCCGCAGGCGATATTGGCGCTGGTGACGATGCGGAGCATCGCCGCGTCGTCGCCCATCTGCCAGGGGCCGAAGCTCTCCCCGAGGTCGGAATTCAGATCGATCTTGCGTGCCATGAGCCTGCCCCTTCGCCCTGCCTGCCGAGGCCCCCGACACGGCGCCCTTCCGGACTCGCGCGGCGGGCTGCCTGCCACGCCTTGCTTTTGAACACGCGGCGGCCGCCCTGCCAATTGTCGCGGGGCGGAAATCCGCGCCCATGCTCCCGGCCGCGCCGAGGCTTGTCACGAGGCAGGGAGAGAGCTTGGCGATCCGGGACGGGCTCCCTTCATCATCCGGAGCGCAGATCGACAGAGAGGCCATCGCCATGCTCCCTCGCCGCAGCCTCGCCATCCTGAGCCCGTTTCTCTTCGCCCCGGTCAGCCGCAGCGCTTCCGCCGGCGGCGATATGGCCGGCGAGATCGACAGCTTCATCCTCAAGCCAAATGGCTGGATGCCGAACAGCGAGTTGCCGGTCGTGCTCTATCAGAAGACGGCGCTGGCTGAGGCCGCCGACGTGGCGGCCGCGATGGAGAAGCTCTTCGGTGAGAATGACTGGCCGGCGCAATGGCGCAACGGCATCTATGACTACCACCACTACCACTCGACCGCGCATGAGGTGCTGGGCTTCGCCGCCGGCGAGGCCAGGCTGATGCTGGGCGGGCCGAATGGCCGGGAGGTCACAGTACGCAAGGGCGACGTCGCCGTGCTGCCCGCCGGCACCGGCCATTGCCGGTTGAGCGCGAGCAGCGACTTCCTGGTCATCGGCGCTTATCCCAAGGGGCAGGATTTCGACATCTGCCGCGAAGCGCCCAGTGCCGAGGCGAGCGAGCGCATGCGCCGCCTCCCCTTCCCTTCCGTGGATCCGATCGGCGGCCCGCAGGGCAAGCTGCCGATCCTCTGGAAATACGAGTGAGCAGCTATTCGGCCGCCTGCCGCAGCGCGGCCGCCCCCAGAGCCTGGTCGAGATCGGCCAGGATGTCCTCCTCGTGCTCGAGGCCGATGGAAAGGCGCACATAGCCCGGCGTCACGCCCGTCGCCCGCTGCTCCGCCTCGGTGAGCTGGGAATGGGTGGTGCTGGCGGGGTGGATCGCGAGTGAGCGGGCATCGCCGATATTGGCCACATGGTAGAAGAGCTTGAGCGCGTCGATGAACCGCGCCCCCGCTTCTCGCCCGCCCGCTAGTTCGAAACCGACGAGCCCACCGAAACCACGAGGCAGGTATTTCCGGCTTCGCGCCGCCGCCTCGCCCTGATGATGGGCTGGGTGGATCACCCGCGTCACCTCCGGCCGCCTCGTCAGGAAATCGGCCACGGCCGCCGCGTTGCGGCTATGCTCCCGGATGCGCAGCGCCAGGGTTTCCACCCCCTGCAGGATCAGGAAGGCATTGAAGGGGCTGAGCGAAGCCCCGAGGTCCCGCAGCAGCGTCGTCCGCGCCTTGAGCACGAAGGCCACCGGCCCGAGCGGTTTCGCGGCCTCGACCCATTTCGCGCCGTGATAGGAGGGGTCGGGCCGATGCAGCGCGGGCTGGCGCGCCGGATGCGCCTCCCAGTCGAAATTGCCGCCATCGACGATGATGCCGCCGATACTGCTGCCATGGCCGCCGATATATTTGGTCAGCGAATGCACCACCACGGCCGCGCCATGGTCGAAGGGCCGGATGAGCAGCGGGGCGGCCGTATTGTCCACGATCAGCGGAATGCCCAGCGGCCGGCCGATCGCCGCCACTTCCGCGATGGGGAATACCTCGAGCTTCGGATTGGGCAGAGACTCCGCGTAATAGGCACGGGTGCGGTCATCCGTGGCGCGGCGGAAATTCTCCGGGTCGGCCGGGTCGACGAAGCGCACCTCGACGCCCTGGTCCTTCAGCGTATTGGCGAAAAGGTTCCAGGTGCCGCCATAGAGATCGGTCGAGGCGACGATATTGTCGCCCGCGAGGGCCAGGTTCTGCACCGCGAAGGCCGAGGCCGCCTGGCCCGAGGCCACGGCCAGCGCCGCCACGCCGCCTTCGAGCGCCGCGATGCGCTGCTCCAGCACATCCGTCGTCGGATTGCCGATGCGGGTATAGACATTGCCCAGCTCCTCCAATGCGAAGAGCCGCGCGGCATGGCCGGCATCGTCGAACTGATAGGAGGTGGTCTGGTAGATCGGCACCGCGACCGCCTTGGTCGCCTCGTCGCGCCGCCAGCCGGCATGCAGGCCGAGGGTCTCCGGGTTCCGGTAGGTCATCTGGCATTCCCCTTCATGCTGCGGCGATTTACGGCCGCTTTCTTCGTGCAGGGGATCATTTACGCAAAATTTTGACGTGTAAATCATATATTGCGTCATAATGAGGTGTAATAAGCCGGCCCGCAGGCGCTTGCGCAATCCCGCAACCTGACCGCTTATGGTCATCAAGAGCGGAAAACCGCGCGCAAACCGATATCAGTCAGCCCTGCCGGGACGAGAACTAACCGTATGAGCCAGAATACCCCGCCCAGCCTCGCACAACGGGCGGCGATGCCCGTCCTCATTGCGCTCAGCGCCACGCATCTGCTGAACGACATGATCCAGTCGCTGATCCCGGCGATTTATCCGATCATCAAGGATGCCTATGCGCTGGATTTCCGGCAGATCGGCCTGATCACCCTGGTCTTCCAGATCACCGCCTCGCTGCTGCAGCCGGTCGTGGGCTATTACACCGACCGCCGGCCGATGCCCTATTCCATGGTGCTGGGCATGGGCTTTACCCTGGCGGGGCTCATTGGGCTTGCCTATGCGAGCAGCTATTCGCTTCTGCTGGCCTCGGCGGCCTGCGTGGGGCTCGGCTCCTCCATCTTCCATCCCGAAGCGACGCGCATGGCCCGCAATGCCTCGGGCGGCCAGCACGGGCTGGCGCAGGGCATCTTCCAGGTCGGCGGGCAGGCGGGCGGCGCGATGGGGCCGCTGCTCGCCGCCTTCGTCATCGTGCCGCGCGGCCAGGGCAGCCTCGCCTGGTTCTCGGCGGCGGCCCTGCTGGCCATGATCCTGATGATCTGGACCGCCGGCCGCTACGCCGCCTTCCAGCGGCAGCAGCCCAAGCCGAAAGCCAAGCCGGGCACCGGTACCAAGTCGCTCTACCCGCCCGCCACGGTCGCGATCTCCATCACGATCCTGGTCGTGCTGCTCTTCTCGAAGAACGCCTATACGGCGAGCTTCAGCTCCTTCTACACCTTCTACCTGATCGAGCGTTTCGACATCTCGGTGCAGGCCTCGCAGGTAATGCTCTTCCTCTTCCTCGGCGCATCGGCCTTGGGCGCGCTGGGCGGCGGCATCCTCGGCGACCGCTTCGGGCGCAACAAGATCATCTGGTTCTCCATCCTGGGCGCCCTGCCCTTCACCCTGGCCCTGCCCTTCGCCAATCTCTTCTGGACGGGCGTGCTCACGGTGGTCATCAACCTGATCATGTCCAGCGCCTTCGCGGCCATCCTGATCTATGCGATGGAACTGCTGCCGGGGCGGATCGGGATGATCGGGGGGCTCTTCTACGGCCTCTCCTTCGGCCTGGGCGGCCTCGCGGCGGCGATCCTGGGCGAGGTGGCGGACCGGATCGGGATCGAGGCCGTCTATCAGGCCTGCGCCTTCCTGCCGCTCATCGGGCTGCTGGCCTGGTTCCTGCCCCGCATCCAGGAAGGCCGCGCTCGATAGGGACAAGCCGGCGGGTTGCCTGGCCCGGCGCCGCTGTCATCTATCCTTCATCATCCCATCATCCGGTGGTCATGCGCGCGGTCTATCCCCCGCGCCATGCTGATCATCGAAGGATTGACCCGCCGCTTCGGCGACCGGGTCGCCGTGGACAACCTCTCCCTGGAAGTGCCCCGCGGCGCCTTTATCGGCGTCATCGGGCGCTCCGGCGCAGGCAAGTCGACCTTCCTGCGGATGGTGAACCGCCTGGCCGAGCCCACGGCCGGGCGCATCATCCATGACGGGGTCAACGTGACGGCGCTGCGCGGCCGCGCGCTGCGCGACTGGCGCGCCCGTTGCGCGATGGTCTTCCAGAGCTTCAACCTCTCCGGCCGTCTCGACGTGCTGACCAATGTGCTGGTCGGCCGGCTGAACCATGTGCCGAGCTACCGCTCCCTGCTGCGCCTGTGGTCCGACGAGGACCGCGCGATCGCGCTTTCGGCGCTGGAAAGCCTCGACATCGCCGATTTCGCGGCCCAGCGGGCGGAGAGCCTCTCGGGCGGCCAGCAGCAGCGCGTGGCCATCGCCCGCGCCCTGGTGCAGTCGCCCGACCTCATCCTGGCCGACGAGCCCATCGCCTCGCTCGATCCGCGCAATACCAAGGTGGTGATGGACGCCCTCGCGCGCATCAATCGCGACTACGGCATCACCGTCCTCTGCAATCTCCACTCGCTCGACATCGCGCGCAGCTATTGCGACCGGCTGATCGGCCTCTCGGCCGGCAAGCTCGTCTTCGACGGCCCGCCCGAGGCGCTCGACGAGGCCGCTTCCCGCGAACTTTACGGCCTGGAAGCGGCCGAGGTGATGGGGGCCGGGCCGCTATCGGCCACCACGCCTCAGTCCAGTTCCGCCCTGCTCACTGCCTGATCATCCACGAGGAGCTTTCCATGCTCATTCAGCGTCGCGCCATCCTGGGCGCCTCGGCCGCCATGCTGGCCGCCCCCGCCATCGCCCGCGCGCAGGGCACGCCCTCCTGGGCGAGCAAGTATCCGGAGCTGGTCTTCGGCATCATCCCGGCCGAGAACGCCTCGGGCGTGGTGGAGCGCTACACGCCCTTCACGCAGTATCTGGCCAAGCGCCTGGGCACCAAGGTCACGCTGCGCATCGCCAATGACTATGCGGCGGTGATCGAGGGCCAGCGCGCGGGCAATATCCACATCGCTTCCTACGGCCCCTCCTCCTTCGCCCGCGCGCTGATGACGGGTTCGAAGATCACGGCCTTCGCCATCGAGACCAATCTCGACGGCACCAAGGGCTACTACTCCGTCTTCTATGTGAAGAAGGACAGCCCCTTCCAGAAGGTCGAGGATCTGAAGGGCAAGAATCTCGGCCTGGTCGACCCGAACTCCACCTCGGGCAACAACGTGCCGCGCTTCGCCCTGAACAAGATGGGCATCACGCCGGAGCAGTTCTTCAGCAAGGTCGTCTATACCGGCAGCCATGAGAATGCCGTCATCGCCCTGAACCAGGGCACGGTCGACATGTGCGCCAACTGGTGGAACGACGAGCAGGAGAGCAACCTGCTGCGCATGTCGCGCAAGGGCATGGTGAAGGCGGAAGACTTCCGCATCATCTTCAAGTCCGAGCAGATCGTGAACTCGCCGATGGCCTATCTCGATGAGATGCCGGAAGACCTGAAGGCCGCGATCCGCTCGGCTGTTCTCGAGCTGGCCACCGCCGACAAGGCCGCCTTCGACAAGATCTACGAAGGCAAGCAGGGCCCGCTCGTCGCCGTCGACAACAGCGCCTATCAGCCGATCATCGAGCTGAACCGCTTCGTCGATAATCTGCGCCGCCGCACCTGATCGTCACGCGCCGCGGCACCTCTCCCAAGGGGTGCCGCGGCCGCTTTTTTGCGGGACTTCATCCCCTGGCCACCACCATCGCCCGCCTGCCGGATCAGCGCCTGACGGAATTGCTGGACGGCTATCGCAACGCCTCGCGCGGCCCGCGCCGGCGCGCGCTGCTGCTGGCCCTCGCGGTCGCGCTGCTCTCCCTTCTCTCCGGCTATGTGGCCGAGGTGGATCTGGGGACGCTCTGGACCCATTTCGGCCGTTTCTTCGGCTATTTCGACCGCATCCTCACGCTGGAAAACGGCGGCGGCCGCGTCTGGACCGACCCGGCCGAGTGGTTCTGGGGCTGGAAGAAATGGGGCCTCCTGCTCGCTGACACGCTGCTGATCGCCTATGTCGGCACGGTTCTGGGCGCGCTGGGCGGCTTCACCCTCTCCTTCGTCGCTTCCTCGAACCTGGTGACGAACCGCTGGCTGCGCGGCACCGCGCGCCGCTTCCTCGAATTCTGCCGGACGGTGCCCGATATCGTCTTCGCGCTGATCTTCGTCATCGCCTTCGGCCTCGGCCCTGTGCCGGGCGTGCTGGCCATCGCGATCCACAGCATGGGCTCGCTCGGCAAACTCTTCTACGAGGTCGTCGAGAATATTGACCGCAAGCCCGTCGATGGCGCCATCGCCTCCGGCGCCTCTTGGATGGCCGTGGTGCGCTTCGCGGCCCTGCCGCAGGTGCTGCCGAATTTCGCCAGCTACACGCTGCTGCGCTTCGAGATCAACGTGCGCCAGGCCTCGGTGCTGGGTTTCGTGGGCGCGGGCGGCATCGGGCTCGACCTGATCGAGGCCATCCGCAAATTCTACTATAACGACGTTTCCGCCATCCTGCTGATGATCATCGTCACCGTCATGGTGATCGATTTCGGCACGGAAAAGCTGCGGCACCGCCTGATCGGCGCGATGGAGCGGCATTGATGAGCGCGAGCAATCCCACCAGCCAGTCCATGACGCTGCGCGAGCGCGCCCTGGCCGATCTGCCCGATCTCACCGCGCGCCATCCGGCCGTCTTCCGCCGCTTCAGCGCGGGGCGGCTCACCGGCATCGCGCTGCTGGCCGCCTTCCTGGCGCTGTTCATCTTCGGCCTCTGGCGGCTGGAATTCTCGCCCGGGCGCATCGTGGGCGGCTTCGGCCAACTGGTGCATTTCCTCGGCCTGATGTTCCCGCCCGATCCGGGCACCTGGCCCCGCACGCTGCTGATCTTCAGGGGCCTGGCCGAGACGCTGGCCATCGCCTTCCTCGGCACGCTGCTCGCCGCCGCCATCGCCCTGCCGCTCGGCTTCCTCGCCGCGCGAAATACTTCGGCCGGCCGCGTGGTGCATTTCCTCTCGCGCCGCACGCTCGACAGCATCCGCGGCATCGATGCGCTGATCTGGGCGCTGATCTGGGTGAGCGTCGTCGGCCTCGGCCCCTTCGCGGGCGTGCTCGCGATCATGACGGGCGATATCGGCACCTTCGGCAAACTCTTCTCCGAGGCGATCGAGGCGGCCGACCGCAAGGCCGTCGAGGGCGTGAACTCGGCCGGCGGCGGCAAGCTCGCGGGCATCCGCTTCGGTGTGCTGCCGGCGGTGCTGCCGGTGATGGCGGGCCATGTGCTCTACATGTTCGAGAGCAACACGCGCTCCTCGACCATCATCGGCATCGTCGGCGCGGGCGGCATCGGCCTCATGCTGTCGGAGATGATCCGCACCCTCGAATGGGGTGTGGTCTCCTTCATCGTGCTGCTGATCCTCGTCACCGTGCTGGTGATCGACAATCTCTCCAGCCGCCTGCGCGCCGCGCTGGCGGGCTGATCAGCCGCGCGGGGGCTGGGGCCAGCCCTCGCGCATCAAATCCCGCAGCGCCTCGGGCGATTTCCCCGCAAGGCCGAGCAGCGGCAGCAGATCGTTCTCGGCGCGGAAATCGCGGCCATAAATGGCCGAGAAAAGCGCGATCCCAGCCGTGTGCAGCGGCACCGGCCGACCGAGAACCTCGCCCAGCAGCTCGAGCGGCACCAGGCCGAAGGGTACGTCCTCCGTGACGAAGCGCGTATCGAGCGTCTTGGGGCCCAGCAGCTCAGGCCGCTTCGCATGCACCGCCGCCGACATGGCCGCCACACTTCCCGCCTCGACATGATGCGAGAGCACGAAATGCTCGGTGACGCTGCGCACCGTAAGCCCGAAAGCCTCGGCGAGGCCGAGCCGTTCGACATCCAGCGCCTCGATCAACCGGCCGACCGCGGGGGTAATGCTGCCGTAATTCGGCCAATCCTCACCCTTCTCGGCGCGGGTCAGGTTCAGCAGCAGGTTCGCCATATGGGCCGGCGGGTTGAGATTGCTGAGCATGATGGCCAGCAGATCGTCGCGCCGCTGGAAACGCTCGCCGAAGAGCGCCACGCAGGCGGCCTCCCCCGCCTCGGCCAGCCGCGCGGGCACCGTCGCGACATCGAGCCGCGCGCGGAGGCCGGAGATATGCACCCCCACCTCGCCCTGGCGCTTGGCCGTCAGCGCCGTGGTCGCCCAGGCCGCGATGGGCGTCTCCACGCCGCGCTCCACCAGCAGGCGCGAGAGATAGAGCGCGCTGAAGGAGCAATGGGCGCTGACGATCACCACCTGCCCCGGCACCACATGCGGCGCGAGGGCCTCCATCACCGCCCTGCTGCCATTGGCGACGGTCGCGATGATGATGGCCTCCGCATCCTTCACCGCCTCGCCGCAATTCGCGGCCACGGCGACAGGGAAGCGGCCGGGCGCGACGCCCGTGGCCTCCAGATGCCCATCGGGCGCCACGGCTTTGCCGGTGGGCGACCAGAGCACGGGCTCATGCCCCTGCCCCGCGAGAAAAGCCGCATAGCCACGGCCGATACCGCCGGTGCCGAGAATGGCGACGCGCATCACAGGGCCTCCTTCACGGCCGCCTTGAATGCCAGCCGCTCCTGGCGCCGATCGACGGGATAGGCCGCGTCATAGGGCGGTTGCGGCCAGCAGGAGAGGGTCACGATCACCAATTGGTCGGCGGGGTTGATATAGAGCGACTGCCCCGCGAAGCCGACCGCGACCATGGCGCCGTCCGGGTCCAGCCACCAACTATAGCCATAGCCGGTCGCGCCATAGGAATTCTGCGTCGGGTCCAGCGCGAAGGCGGGCCGCGCGGCCTCCGCCACCCAGCCCTCTGGCAGAACGCGCTGCCCGTCGATCACGCCATCGGCCAGCAGGAAGGCGCCGAAGCGGGCGAAATCGCGCAGGGCGATGCCCGCGCGGCTGCCGCCGATCTCCTGCCCACCCTCGGATTCCAGCGTATAGAAGGCGTCGAATTCCATGCCGGAGGGCGCCCAGATGCGCTGGGACATGTAATCGGCCAGCGTCATGCCCGTCGCGGCCGATATCAGGCAGCCAAGGACATAGGTATCGCCCGTATTGTAGTTGAAGAGCGCGCCCGGCGGCGCCACGCGGGTAAGGCCGCGCATCAGCGCCAGCACCCCGCCAGGCACCTTGTCGCCAAGGGATTTGCTATAGCGGTTCACATCCGATTGGCGGTCGGTATAGGACTCGTTCCAGCCCACGCCGGAGGACATGGTGAGCAGGTGGCGGATCGCCACCTCGTCATAGGCCGAGCCGCGCAGGGCCGGCAGATAGGTGGAGACGGGCTCTTCCAGACGACGGATCGCGCCATCCTGCAGCGCCGCGCCGATCAGCGTCGAGGTCATGGACTTGACGGTCGACATGGTGGACCAGCGTGTCGCCTCGGCGAGGCCCAGCGCATAGCGCTCCAGGCGGATCTCGCCCGCTTTCAGCACGATCAGCCCCGCCGTCTGGCTGCGGTTCAGGAAATCCGCCACGCCGAAAGACTGGCCGTCGATCTGATAGCGCGGCGCGATCTCGGCGCCATAGGGCAGCGCGCGGGTCTTCGAGCCGCGCCTGACGGCGCGCGTGGCGAAGAGCTTGTCCACATTGCGATAGGCGAAGGCCTGTTCGCTGGGGGAGAGGAGCAGGAAATCCTCGCCGGCGGGGTAGTGATGCTGCGGCGCGGCCTTGGTCACGGCGCCGCCTTGGCGATGCCGCGCGCCAGCAACGCCTCGATCTCGGCGGGGCTCATGCCGGCCTCCGCCAGCACCTCCCGCGTATGCTCGCCGAGCCGTGGCGCGAGGCGCGAGGGTTCGGGCTGGCTGGCGCTCCAGCGCGACGGGACACGCATGCTGCGGATCTTTCCTTCCACGGGATGATCTTCATCGCGGAAGAAACCGATGGCGGCAAGATGGGGGTCAGTGGCGAGGCCCTCGAGGTCGTTCATCGGGGAATGGGGGATATCGGCCTCATCGAGCAGCTTTTCCCATTCCGCGGTCGTGCGCGTGGCCATGACGGCGGAGAGCAGCTCATAGACTGCCGCCCCCTCCCGGCTACGGGAGGCCTGATCGCGGAAGCGCGGATCGGCCGCCAGATCCTCCCGCCCGCTGAGGGCGACGAAGGCGCGCCAGTGCTTCTCGTTGTAGAGCAGCACACAGATCCAGCCATCCGCCGTGCGGCAGGGCCGGCGCCGGGCCTGAAGCAGGCGGGAATAACCGCCCTGGTCCAACGGCGGCTCGTAGCTGAGCCCGCCCAGGTGGTCGCCCAGCACCAGGCTCGCCATGGTCTCGAACATCGGCATCTCGATGCACTGCCCCTGCCCCGTCGCGTCCCGGTGGCGCAGCGCGGCCAGGATGGCGATGGCGGCATGCAGGCCCACGGCGCGGTCGGCGATATTCACCGGCACGTAGCGCGGCCCGTCGCCGCCGCTACGGCCCAGGAGGGCGGGGATGCCGGCCGCGCCCTGGATCAGGTCGTCATAGGCTGGGCGGGCGGCATAGGGTCCGTCCTGCCCATAGCCGAAGGCGCCGAGATGGATCAGCCGGGGGTTCACGGCCGAAAGCGCCGCCCAGCCGAGCCCCAGCCGGTCGAGCGGCGCGGGGCGGAGATTATGCACCAGCACATCGGCCGTCTCGGCGAGGCGCAGCAGCGCCGCCCTGCCCTCCTCGGCCTTGAGATCCAGCACGATGCCGCGCTTGCTGCGATTGGCATGGAGGAACATGGCCCCCATCTCGCCGCTCCGGCTGGGCCCGACCTTGCGGATGGTATCGCCGTCCGGCGGCTCCAGCTTGATCACGTCGGCGCCCATGTCGCCGAGGATGGATGTGGCATAGGGGCCCATCACGACGCTCGTCATATCGATGATGCGCAAGCCGGCAAGCGGTCCCATGGCATTCCTCCCCCCGTCATCATGGACAGCGGCCGGCGGGCAATCCAGTATCCGGGGATGGGTTTTGCGATAAGCGGGAGTTCTGATTGCCCTCCGACCGCGCCAGGATGGAGCTGCGCCATCTCCGCTATTTCCTCGCGGTCGCGGAGGAGCTGAATTTCGGCCGCGCCGCCGAGAGGCTCGGCATCGCGCAGCCGGGGCTGAGCCAACAGGTCCGGGCGCTGGAGGCGATCGTGGGCAGCCCTCTGCTCGACCGCAGCCGCCGCGCCATTCGCCTGACGCTCGCCGGCGAATTGCTGGCGCGGGAGGCGCGGGAGATCCTGGCCAGCACCGAGGCCCTTCTCGAAACCTCCCGCCGGGCCGGGCGGGGCGAGGTCGGGCGCATCGCCGTCGGCTATGTGGCCTCGGCCGCCTATACCGGCATGCTGACGGCCATCGTCGGCGGCTTTCGCCAGGCCAGCCCGGACGTGGAGTTGGTCATCAGCACCCTCGCGATGCAGCAGCAGCTCGAGGCCATCGCCGAGGATGCGCTGGATATCTGCTTCATCCGCCCGCCGGTTACCCTGCCGCCCGGCATCACGAGCTTTCCCGTGCTGCAGGAGGGGCTGGTCATGGCCCTGCCCGAGGCCCATCCGGAAGCCGGGGGCCAGAGCGTGCGGCTGGCGGCCTTCGCGGGCGAGACCTTCATCACTCCTGAACACGCCTCGGGCGTGAGCTTCCACCGCCATACCGTCCTGGCCTGCCAGGCGGCCGGTTTCCACCCGCGCATGGGGCCGCAGGGGCGGGATTTCGTGACGATCGCCAGCCTGGTCGCGGTCGGGCTCGGCGTCGCGCTGGTGCCGCAGTCGCTGGAGCGCATCCGCCTGCCCGGCGTGGTCTACCGGCCCGTCGAGGGGCTGGCGATCAGGGCGGAGATGGCCGTTGCGCATCGCCGCGCCGAGCCCTCCCCCGTGGTGCGCCGCTTCATCGCGGTCGCGCGGAAGTTCAGGCTCAAGGGCTGAAAACCGATAGGCCAGACTTCTTGAAAACGACGCCGTAACCTATTGGACCCCGCCCCGTCCGACTTCGATACTTTCCCCATGCAGGGCAAGAATTGGCGCGAGCGCGCCGGCACGAGCTTCACGACGGAAAAGACGCCCGTGACCGCCGAGGGCGGCATGGCGATCACCAACCACCCGCTGGCCTCGGCCGCTGCCATCGAAATGATGGCCGCCGGGGGCAATGCCATCGATGCGACGGTGGCGGCGCTTTTCACACTCACCGTCGTCGAGCCGATGATGGTGGGCTTCTTCGGCGGCGGCGTCGCGCTGATCCGCCTGGCGGATGGGACGGAAGTGGCGCTGGACGGGCTCGCGACGGCGCCCGCCGCCGCCACGCCCGACATGTACCGCCCCATTTCCGATACCTGGCCGGATTACATGGAAACGGAGGGCCGCGCGAACCGCGTCGGCGCCCTGGCCGTCGGCGTGCCCGGCACGCTCAAGACCTGGTGCGAGGCGCTGGAGCGCTATGGCACCCTGCCGCTGGAAGCGGTGCTGGAACCGGCCATCCGCCACGCCTCGCGAGGCTTCCGAGTCACGGCCTATCTCGCCACCTGCATCGCGGAAACGGCGGCGGATCTGGCGCTGGACCCGTCCATGGCCGCCATGTTCCTTCCCGGCGGCAAGCCCTTGGAAGAGGGTGCCTGGCTGCGCATGCCGGATTATGCGCGCACCCTCGCCGCGATTGCCGAACACGGACCGGCCCATGTCTATGGCGGCCCGCTGGGCGAGACCATCGTCGCGCATCTGCGCCGGCAGGGCTCGGCCATGGCGCTGAGCGACCTCGCCCATTACCGCAGCGAGACGCGCGAACCGGTGCGCGGCAGCTATCGCGGCGTCACCGTGATCGGCCCGCCCCCGCCCTGTTCGGGCGGCGTGCATGTCATCCAGATGCTGAACCTGATGGAAGGGTTCGACATCGCGGGCTCCGGCTTCGGCACGACGCGGACCGTGCATCTGGTGCTCGAAGCCCTGAAGATCGCCGCCGCCGACCGCCGGGCCGCGACGGCCGACCCAGCCTTCGTCGAGGTGCCCGTCGCGCGGCTCATCTCGAAGGATTATGGCGATCTCCGCCGCCCCGAGATCGACCTGACCAAGAGCGGGGACTTCAAGTCCCGCGTGCTCACCAATGAATCCGCCAATACGACGCATGTGACCATCGCCGACCGGCACGGCAATATCGTCACCTCGACGCAGACCATCAACAGCCTCTTCGGCGCGCGGATCATAATCCCCGGCACCGGGATCATCCCCAACAACTACATGTATCTCTTCGATCCGCATCCCGGCCTCGCGCTTTCGCTGCAACCGGGCAAGCGCATCACCAGCGGCATTTCCGCGATGATCGGCTATCGCGACGGCGCCCCGCTTTTCGCGGTCGGGCTGCCGGGCGCGCATCGCATTCCCTCGGCCGTCTTCCAGTTCGTGCTCAATCTCGTCGATCACGGCATGAGCATTCAGGAGGCCGTGGAAGCGCCGCGCGTCTTCACCCATGGGCCCGATGCGGAGATCGAACGTGGCATTCCGCCCGAGGTGCATGCGGCGCTCAAGGCCATGGGCCATCCTGTCCTGGCGCAGGACCATATCGCCGGCGGCATGGGGGCGATCCTGTTCGAGGGCTCCAAAATGACCGGCGCCGCCTGCTGGCGCGCTGATGGCACGGCTGTCGGCCTCGGCGGGGGGCTCGCGCGCAAGGGCGTCTCCTTCTGGCCCGATCCGCGCAAGGCCCGCGCCCAGACCTAAGAGACGAGAACAGGAGAGTGCTTCATGTCCGTCAATACGAGCCGTCGCACCATGCTGCTCGCCGGTGCCGGCGTCGCGGCGGGCTTCGCCCTGGCGCCGCGCATCCTCCATGCCCAGGGCAAGCGCACCGTCAGGGCGGTGATGCATGCGGCGCTCGGCGTGCTCGATCCTTTCGCGACCACGGCCTATATCACGCGCAATCACGGCTATCTCGTCTATGATACGCTCTTCGCGCTCGATAAGGCGAGCAAGCCCCAGCCGCAGATGGTGCAGGACTGGACGGTGTCGGAGGATAAGCTCACCTTCGATTTCCGCCTGCGCCCCGGCCTGAAGTTCCATGACGGTGCGCCCGTCACCTCCGCCGATGTCGTCGCTTCCCTCAAACGCTGGGCGCCGCGCGACGTCATGGGCACGCGGCTGATGAACGTCGTGGACAGGCTCGAGGAAGTCGATGCGGCCAGCTTCCGCTTCGTGCTGAAGCGGCCCTATGGCCTGGTGCTGGAAACCCTCGCCAAGCCGGGCGGCCCGGTGCCTTTCATCCTGCCGAAGCGCCTCGTGGAAATCCCGGCCGACCAGCGGATCAACGAGGTGGTCGGCTCCGGCCCCTTCCGCTTCATCGCCGCCGAACACCGCTCGGGCGATCGCGTGGTCTATGAGCGCTTCGACGGCTATGTGCCGCGCAGCGAACCCCCGAGCGGGTTGGCCGGCGGCAAGGTCGCGAAGGTCGATCGCGTCGAGTGGTTGGAAATCGCGGATTCCCAGACGGCGGTGAATGCCCTGATCTCCAACGAGATCCAGGTCATGGAAAATATACCGCCCGACATGATGGCCCTGCTGCGCAAGACGCGCGGCGTGGTGTTGCAGCCGCGCGGCATCGGTAATTTCATGCTCATGCGCTTCAACAGTGCCCAGGCGCCCTTCAATAACGCGAAGGTCCGCCAGGCGGTGATGGCCGCGGTAAAGCAGAAGGACTATCTCGACGCGCAGATCGGCGATGACAGCCTGGCCCAGGAATGCCCCTCGGTGCTGAGCTGCGAATCCCCCTATGCCGCGAAGATCCCTGGGCCGGAAGGCGATCTCGAGAAGGCGAAGCGCCTGCTGCGCGAGAGCGGCTACAAGGGCGAGAAGGTCATCATCCTGCACCCGGCCGACCTGCCCTCGGGCAGCGCCATGGCGCCGGTGACGGAGCAATTGCTCAAATCCATGGGCATGAATGTCCAGGTCGATACCATGGACTGGAACAGCCTTCTGGCCCGTCGGGCCAAGAACCTGCCGGTCGAGCAGGGCGGCTGGAGCATCGCCTGGGGCCTTTGGTCGAATCTCGACCTCATGAACCCCATCATCAACCTCAATCTCGATGGGCGCGGCGCGCGGGGCTATGTCGGCTGGGCCGATAATCCGAAGATGGAGGAATTGCGCAACCAGTTCTCCTTCGAGGCGGACCCGGTGAAGCAGCAGGTCATCGCGACCGAGTTGCAGCGCCTCTCGAACGAGGAGGCCTATTCCATCCCCCTCGGCGGTTCCAAGGTCGTCACCGGCTATCGCGACAGCGTCAAGGGCGTGCAGACCGACCTGATCATGGTCTTCTGGAACATGGAACTGGCCTGAGGCCGGCCGCTCACCCCGCGCGAGGTTGAACGGATAAGGACGCGAGGCCGGCACCCGCAGCCTTGCGCCCGGCGCTTCTCCCTATACCTAACTGTGCGACAGGTTAAGGAGAACGCCATGCGTCGACTTCTGATCCCCGCGATCGGCGCCGCCATTGCCCTCGCAGCGCCGCTCCAGGCGGCCGAAATGCAGCAGAGGCTCGATTCTCTGCTCGACAAGGCCGTGGATAACGGGCCCATCGTCGGCACCGTGGTGATGGTCGCGGAGAAGGGTCAGATCGTCTATCACCGCGCGGCCGGCTTCTCCGACCGCGAGACGAGGCAGCCGATGCGGGAGGACACGATCTTCCGCTTCGCCTCCCTGACCAAGCCCATCGTCACCGTGGCCGCCCTCTCCCTCATCCAGGAGGGTAAGCTCAGCCCGGACGATCCCGTCACGCGCTACATCCCGGATTTTCGCCCTCGCCTGGCGGATGGGCAGGAGGCCGTGATCACGGTGCGGCAGTTGATGACCCATACCGCCGGCCTCTCCTATCGCTTCGCGGAGCCGAAGGATGGGCCCCATGATCGCGCCAATGTCTCCGACGGGCTGGACCAGCCGGGCCTGCCTATCGAGGAGAACCTTCGCCGCATCGCCTCGGTGCCGCTTTCCTACAAGCCGGGCGAAAGCTGGGGCTATTCGGTGGCGACGGATGTGCTGGGCGAGGTCGTGGCCCGCGCCGGCGGTGCGCCTCTGCCCGATGTGGTGCATCGGCGCGTGACGGAGCCGCTGGGGATGGCCAATACCGCCTTCACCGTCACCGGGCCGGAGCGGCTGGCGGCCCCCTATGCCGATGGCACGCCGCCGATGCGCATGCGGGCGCAGTACGAGCTTCCCTACGGCCAGGGCGTCATCCGCTTCGCTCCTTCCCGCGTTTTCGACCCCGTTTCCTTCCCCTCCGGCGGGGCGGGCATGACGGGCACGGCGGAGGATTACGTCACCTTCCTCGAAGCCCTGCGCAAGGGCGGCAGCCCGGTGCTGAACGAGGCCAGCGCGCGGTCTCTCGCGACCGAGGCGGTGGCCAACCTGCCCCAGGGCGCGCTCGATCCGGGCTGGGGCTTCGGCCTCGGGGTCGCCGTGCTGCGTGACCCGGCCGCCACGGGAACGCCGCAATCGGCCGGTACCTGGGCCTGGGGCGGCGTCTATGGCCATTCCTGGTTCGTCGACCCCGCCAGGGAGCTTGTCGTGGTGATCATGACCAATACGGCCGTCGCGGGCATGACCGGCGCCTTCCCCAATTCGGTGCGCGATGCGGTCTATGGCAAGGCTCCCTGAGGCGTGCGCCTGAGCAGCGCGACCGCCTGATCCGAAAGCATGCGCCTTAGCGCCAGGGAAAGCCTCGGGGAGAGTCCTGGCCTTTGGCGCCGGGCCTGCCTCCTCGCCATGGCGCTGCTTCTCGGTGCCGGCGTGGCCCAGGCGCAGGAGACGCTGCCGGGCCTCGATGCGCCTCGCCTCGAAGGCATGCGGGCGCAGATCGACCGATGCCGCCCCGGCGGCCCGGGCGCCCCCGCAGCGCGGGAACTCGACCTCACGCTGAGCGATATCGTCCCTTTTTCCCAGGCCATCCTGGCGCGGCATGACCTGCGGCCCTCCCTCCGGCGGGAGAATGGGCAGTGGCGGCTCGTGCTCAATCTGGGGCCCGTGCGCCGCCTGGCCCAGCCTTCGGGCAATCCGGAGACGGTCTATCTCTCCGGCGACGCGCGTCTGGCGCTGGAGGATAGGCGCTCCCGTTTCAGGGACTTGTCGCCGCTCGACGAAGCCTCGGTCGTCGCGGCGGACCTCGCCTATGACGTGCGGGACGAGGCGCCGGACGGCACGCCCGGTGCCTGGCTCGACACCGCGAAACTGGCACAGGAACTGCCCGGCTATCGCCTGGTGCGGCTCTATACCGACAGTTTCACCGGCTTCTCGGCGGCCGCCCTGGAGAGCCGACCGGAAAAGGGCACGCCGCACCGGCTCTATGCCGTGGCGGGCACCCATGTCTTCGCGCATCTCGATTTCCGCACCTGGGCCTCGGGCCTGACCCTGGCGCGGGCGCAGTTCACCTCCAATGCCGCGCTCAGCATGATCGCGGACATGGCCGATTATGTGAGCGACCTCCGCACCGGCGGCGAGGCGCTGGTCACGGGCCAGAGCCAGGGCGGGCTCACGGCCCAGGGCATCGGCTATCTGTTGCAGTCCTATCTCGATGGCCGGGGCGGGCCGCATCACCTCGTCCATGTCGTCTCCTGGGGCGGGGCCGGCGGGCAGGAGGTGCTGGCGCGCATGATCGCTGCCGAGCGGGACGAGGGCAGCCGCGGCTTCCGCCAATCGCTGGAGCAGCATTGGGCGCTGACAGAGCCGGATTATCCCAGGGCGATGGGCGTCTGGCAGGCCGTCTCGGCCGAATGGGCGCGCATTCCGCCGGGCCGCGAGGCCGCCTCGATCCAGGCCACCATGGGCCATGCGCGGGTCGTGGGCTATTTCTTCGAAATCGATCTTTTCGCCCGCGTCGGCACTTTTCCAGGCCGGATGATGGCCTTCCCCACGGCGCTCATCCTGCCCGAGGCCTGCGAGATGACGGTGGTCGAGGCGCGGCTCGGCCTCAGCGTCGAACCGCTCGGCGTGCGGCTGGAATCGCATTTCCTCGACGGCTATCGGCGGGCGGTGGGGCGGGGCGCGCTCGGCATCGCGCGGCCCGCGCTGCCGGCAAAATGGCCCTGGCTGCTGCGGCTGCTGCCGGCGTTGGAACGGGTGGGCTATCTCTGGCTGGACACGCTCTATTTCGAGGGCGCCGCCGCCGAGCCCGAGAACTGGCGGCGCTGCGTGGCGGCGGGCCATTGGTTCACGCCGAAAAACGCTTCCTGCAGCCAGAGCTGGTGGACGGGCTGCTCGCCGCCGCCTGGCGAGACGCTCTGGTGCCTCGCCAGCCCGCCCTGATCTTCAGCCGCCGAGCACCATGCACGGCCCGCGCATGGTGCGGCAGAGCCGCCTCGCGTGATCGGCGCTCAGCCCGGTGACGCGGGCGCGCCAGAGCCGGCCGCCATTGCTGCGGATCTGCTCAACACGCGCCGTACCGCCTGCCCGCGCCGCCTGGGCGGCCGCCCTCTGGGCCGAGGCGCGATCGCCATAGGCGCCCACCTGCACCGCGTAATTGCCGCGCGAGGTGGCGGGCTTGCGCGCGGCCGGGCGAGCCGCCTGCTGGCGCGGCTGGGGGCGGGCGAGTTCGGGAATGTCCCGCGGGCGGACCATCGGCGCCGCATTGGCGGTGCCCACCAGGCTCGGCATACCACGGCGCGCGGCCACAATGGTTTCGTTGGAGCCGCCGCCGCGCTGGTCGAGCATGTCGAAGCCGCGATCCATCAGGGCCATGATATGCGTGTCGCGCTCACGAGTGCTGGCACCGCCGAAGACGACGGCGACGATGCGGTTGCCGTTGCGCATGGCGCTCGCCGCCATGTTGAAGCCGCTGGCGCGGATATAGCCGGTCTTGATCCCGTCGGCGCCGTCATAGCTGCTCAGCACGCGGTTGTGGCCCGGGATGTACTTGCCGTTCCAGTCGAAGCCCGAGGCGGAGAAATAGGCGTAGCGCTCGGGAAAGTCGGCGATGAGGCGGCGGCTGAGCGTCGCGATATCGCGCGCCGTGGTGCGCTGGCGCGGGTCGGGCAGGCCGGAGGCATTGCGGAAGGTGGTGCGCGACATGCCGAGCGCCCTCGCCTTCGCCGTCATCATCCGGCCAAAATCGGCCTCGGTGCCGCCGGCGAGATATTCGCCCAGCGCCGTCGCCGCGTCATTGGCCGACTTGGTCACGAGGGCCATGATGGCATCCGTCGCGCGGATGCGGCTGCCGGCGCGGAGCCAGAGCTTGGAAGGCTCGGCATTGGCCGCATGGCGCGAGACGGGGATCATGGTGTTCGCGCGCATCCGGCCGGTCTCCAGCGCCTCGAAGGCCAGGTAGAGCGTCATCATCTTGGTCAGCGAGGCAGGGTAACGCGGCTCGTCGCCATTCACGTTGAGCAGGATCTCGCCCGTCTGCGCATCCTGCATGAAGGCGGAATAACGCTCACCGCCGATCTGCGCCCTGGCGGCGGAAGGAATGACGAGGCTGAACAGGCATAGAAACAGGATCGCGAGCGCGCTCACGCACGCTCGGCTGCCGATGAACAGCATATGTCATTCCCCCAATGATCGGCGCGATCCCCCCAGACCGCGAGGCGCTCCCCGGCGAGCACCTGTATCGCAGGTCCCATAGCTGCCGACCGGGAGCAACATCCGAGACGCAACAACATGATGCGCGATGTATCGCAAAGTATCCGCGCGAGGCGGCCTTCGATTGGCCTGAGAATATGACTTCGATGAGAGAAAGCGTTGTCCGGGCGAAAAAGCCAGCGCGGCCTTCGGCTTCGCTGCGCGGCTAGCGGATGCCGGCTCGCATGAAGGATTGCACGAATTGCCGCTGGAAGAGCAGGAAGGCGACGAGCAGCGGGCCCGAGGTCATGAGCGTCGCGGCGCTGATGATGGCCCAGTCGATTCCCTGCTCGGTCGAGGCGAAGACGGCCACCAGGCAGAGCAGAAGCACCGTCATCTGCGCCGAGGCAAGGCCCGTGTCCCAGACGGGCGCTCAGGCCGCCTCGGCCGCCTGTAACCATTCCCGCACCCGCGCCTCAGGATCGGCGGCGCGCAGCACGTCGGTCACCACGGCGGCGCTCTCCGCGCCCGCTGCCCAGACCTCGCGCGCCCGCTCCGGCGTCAGGCCGCCGATGGCAACGAGCGGCATCTGGCCGAGGCGGCGTTTCCATTCGCTCACGCGAGCCACACCCTGTGGCGCCCAAGGCATTTTCTTGAGGATGGTGGGCCAGACAGGGCCGAGCGCCACGTAATCGGGCCGCACGGCAAGCGCCGTTTCCAGTTCCGCATCGTCATGGGTGCTGACGCCGAGCTTCATGCCGGCCGCGCGGATGGCCCCGAGATCGGCCTCCTGCAGATCCTCCTGGCCGAGATGAATGAAGTCGCAGCCTTCCTCGATGGCGATGCGCCAGTAGTCGTTGACGATGAGCTGCGCGCCCGCCTCCAGACACAGTTTGCGCGCCAGTGCGATTTCTCCGCGCACGGCGTCCAAGGGCCGGTCCTTGATCCGCAACTGCACGAACCGGACCCCGAGCGGCAGAAGGCGCTTCAGCCAGTCGGTGTGATCGACGATGAGATAAAAACGATGCAGCGCGGTCATAGCTGAAAGGCCCTGCCGAACATGGGGGTGGAGAAGCTACCGATATCGCGCGCCTCGACGGGCGCTGCCTCGAAAGCCGCCCTGCCCGCCTCGATGGCCTGGCGAAAGGCGCTCGCCATCAGCGCCGGATCGCCGGCCTTCGCCACGGCGGTATTGAGCAGCACCGCATCGAAACCCATTTCCATCACCTGTGCAGCATGCGAGGGCAGGCCGATGCCCGCATCGACAATGAGCGGCACATCGGGGAATCGCGCGCGGAACATCCGCAGGCCGTAAGGGTCCGAAGGCCCACGCGCCGAGCCGATCGGCGCGGCCCAGGGCATCAGCACCTTGCAGCCCGCATCGAGCAGACGGTCCGCCACTGAAAGATCGTCGGTCGTGTAAGGGAAGACCTCGAACCCGTCGCGGCTCAGCGCCTTCGCTGCCTCGACGAGGCCGAAGACATCCGGCTGCAGCGTGTCATGATCGCCGATGACCTCGAGCTTGATCCAGGGCGTGTCGAAAACCTCGCGCGCCATCTCGGCCGTGGTGATGGCCTCCTTGGCGCTATGGCAGCCCGCGGTATTGGGCAATACCCTGACGCCAAGCTCGCGGATGAGTTGCCAGAAGCTCTGCCCCGCCTTCTCGCGCCCGGATTCACGGCGGAGCGAGACGGTGACGATCTCGGTGCCGGAAGCCTGCACCGCCTCGGCCAGCACCGCCGGCGAGGGATATTGCGCCGTGCCGAGCAGCAGGCGCGAGTTCAGTTCCACATCATAGAGCTTCATCTCACCCTCCCTGCATGGGGGCGACGATCTCGATCCGGTCGCCTTCGGAAAGCCGCTGTTCGGCGCGGCGGCGCGCGGCGACGAAATCCTCGTTCACCGCGGTCGCGATGCGGCCCCCGCCATGGCCGAGCTCCTCGAGCAATTGCGCGAGCGTCTGCGAGGCGCTGTCGAAAGGCTTGCCGTTCACGATCAATCTCATCGCATCACCTCCGGAAATTCGGCCCCGTCCAGCAGTGCCGCCGCGGCCATGCGCGCGAGCGCGGGCGAGAGCAGGAAGCCGTGACGGTAGAGGCCGTTGATGGCCAGGCCCGCGCCCTGGCGGCTCAGGCGAGGCAGGTTGTCGGGAAAAGCCGGGCGGGCATCGGCGCCCATTTCGAGGATCTCGGCCTCGGCGAAGGCCGGGTGCAGCGCATAGGCCGCACTCAGCAACTCCATCGCGGAACGCGCCGAGACGCGGCCACGCTCGCTATTCTCGATGCTGGTGGCGCCGATCATGTAGACGCCCCCGCCGCGCGGCACGACATAGACGGGCCAGCGCGGATGCAGGAGGCGGATGGGCCGGGTGATGGCGATATCGGGCGCGTGCAGCACCAGCATCTCGCCCTTCACGCCGCGCAATTCCGGCAGGCTCTGGCGCGCGGCGAGGCCGCGGCAGTCGATCACCGCCTCCCCCTTCATCGCCTCGGGCTCGGCGCTCACGCCGAAGCGGATCACGACACCATCCGCGCGCAGCCGCTCCGCCATGGCGGCCAGCGCGATGCGCGGCGCCAGATGCGCCTCGCGCGGGAAATAAAGCGCGGCCTGAAAGCGCCCTTCCAGATCGGGCTCCAGGGCCGCGAGGCCAGGACCGTCAAGCTTTTCGAAATCGCTGGTGCGGCGCGCGAAGCGCGACAATTCGCCCAGATCGCGCCCGGCCGCGACGACGAGGCTGCCGCGCTGCTCGGTGGGAACATGGCGCGGCCAGAAGCTCAGCGCCTCCTGCCCCAGCCGCGTCACCAGCGGCTCGGCCGTCTCCGCCTCGCACCAGGGGGCGAGCATGCCCCCCGCATGGCGCGAACAGGCCGCCGTGCCGAGGCTTTCCGATCGTTCGAGGATCTCGACCGCCGCCCCGCGCTCACGAAGCGCGAGCGCCGCCGTCAAACCCGCCACTCCTGCGCCGATCACCGTCACGCGCATGCGTCCACCCCAGCATCGGCCAGGTCGGGCGCGCGCCCATGGGCTGAAAAAGGAGGCAGACGGCCGGTAACGGCATCCATCCCTTCGCCAGCTTGACCTGGATCAGGTTCAAAGGGTCACCGTTATGCGCGGAATGCGCCGACGATCTCTCAGCCCCTCTCAGGGACTCCCCTTGGATGCCCTACCGATAGAACCGGGGGCGGCCCGCGTCAAACGCGAGCGCAGGCGTGAGGGCGCTCCCTCATCGCGGGAGCGCCCTTGCCGTCAGGCGAGTTCCTCGCCCTTCCGCTCGGGGATCAGGCGCCACATGGCGACGATGTCGAGCAGATAGAGCAGCGCCAGGAGGCCTATGGCCACCTGGAAGCCATAGGCGCCGACGATCGCGCCGACCACCACGGGGCCGAAACCGCCGATGGCGCGCCCGATGTTGAAGAGCACGTTCTGCGCGGTGGCGCGGGCCGCCGTCGGGTAAAGCTCGCTCATCAGCGCGCCATAGCCGCCGAGCATGCCGTTGACGAAGAAGCCCATCACGGCACCCGCGATGAGCAGTGCCGTCGCATCCGTCAGCTGGGCGTAGAGCACGACCATCACGGCGGCGCCCAGCATCCAGGTGAAGAAGGCGGGCTTGCGGCCGATGCGGTCGGCCACCTGACCGAAAGCGTAGATGCCGACGGCCATGCCGAGAATGGTCACCGCCGTCCAGGTCGCCGATTGCGTCAGGCCGAAGCCGAAGCGCGAGGAGAGATAATTCGGCAGCCAGATCATCACGCCGTAATAGCCGAAATTCTGCACGCCGCAGAGAATGACCATGCCGATGCTGCTCCGCGTCGTCGGTCCATCGGCGACGAGCAGGCGCAGCGAGGATTTCTCGGCGGGCTTGGCCGATTTCGCGACGAAGACATCCGGCTCATGCAGGCCCTTGCGGATGAAATAGGCCGCGACCGCCGGGAAGAGGCCGATCACGAACATGCCGCGCCAGCCGATCTCGGGCAGGAGCATGGGCGTGAGAATGGCCGCCGCCAGCACGCCCACCTGCCAGCCGATGCCGACATAGGAGGAGGCGCGGGCGCGCTTCGACGCCGGCCAGGCCTCGGCCACCAGGGCCATGCCGATGCCGAATTCGCCACCCAGGCCGATGCCCGCGATGGTGCGATAGACCAGCAGGTCCCAGTAACCCTGGGCCAGGGCGCAGAGGCCGGTGAAGACGGCGAAGAGCACGATCGTCCAGGTCAGCACGCGCACGCGGCCGAGACGGTCGGAGAGCATGCCGAAGCCGATGCCGCCGATCACGGCACCGATCAGCGTCGCCGTCACCAGCGAGGCGGCCTGGGCAGGGCTGAGGCCGAGATCCGCCGAGATAGCGCGGAGCATGAAGCCGAGAATGAGAAGGTCGAACCCATCCATCGCATAGCCGAGGGCCGAACCGATGAGGGCTTTCCAGCCGGCCGGCGTCACCGCGTCGCGGTCTGCCGGGGCCGTGGGATACTCTGACTGACGAGCCATGGCGGCCATCCTATCCTGCACGGGCAGTGATTTTTTCCCCAACGCCGGTTGGCCGGCGGATGGCCGGCTATCGGGAGGGTCCCGTCCTTGTTTCTGAGCTTGGGCCGGAGCGGAGCCTTCCGCCCCGGCGTCCGAATGGGGTGGCTCGCCGGGCACCAGGGGGGCCTACGGCAGGGCGCGCGAGCGCATTCAGGCGGCGCCTAGTGATGCAGAAGGGGCTCTTCCGTCAAGCCGCGCTCGCGATGGCGCGAGCCGTCAGGCGCTCTGCTCAGGCACCTCGCCAGTGCGGCCGCCAAGAAGGCCGAGCAGCGCCGCGAGCAGCATGCCCGCCGCCGCGACACCCAGGCAGAGCGGCACCAGGAGCGATTGGTCGAGTTGGGCCTTGTCCACGAGGACGGCCACCAGCAGCGTGCCATAGGGCGCGACCAGCCGGGCGATGGCCTCGGCCAGCGTGAGCAGCCCCTGACCCGCAGGCGCCCTGTGGCGCGGCGAACCGCCCAGCAGCCGCCATCCGCAGGCGACCTCGAAGGCGCCTCGGCCGACCGTCATGGCGATGATGGGCGGCAGCAGCAGCCAGCCCGAATCCCCGGGCGTCTGGAGGGCGAGCCCGCCGAAGCCCAGGACCAGCAGCAGCGCGCCCAGCGGCAGGAGCGGAAGGCCGGGCCGCCGGTCCAGCGCCCAGCCGCCCAGGAAGCCGATGATGGCGCTGCCCAGCATGGTCAGGCTCATGGTCAGGCCGATGGTCGCCACGGACAATTCCCAGCCCTGGTAAAAATAGGCGATGAGCATCAGCTCCGGCAGCGTCAGCCCCGCCGATACCAGAAGCCGGGCCAGGAAGGCGCCGGTCACACGCGGCCGGGCCAGCAGGTCGAGCGGCAGCAGCGGTGTCTCGCGGCGGGACTGGTGCCAGACGAACAGCGCCAGGAAGAGCAGCCCGCCGACCAGGAAGCGCAGCGCCCAGCGCCAGTCGAGGAAGGTGATGGCCGGCACGGCGACGATCAGCAGCCCGATGCTCAACAGGCTCAGCAATGTGCCGATCAGGTCGAAGCGGCGCAGCTGCGGCTCGCTCGGCGCCCGGCTGGCGAGCCACCAGGCCAGCCCAACCAGAGGTGTCAGCACCAGGGCGAATTCCAGCGACAGTGAAGGCACCAGCGCCGCGAGGCCGTTCCAGACGAAGGGCGCGACGAACATGATGGCCGCCGAAAAGAGCCCCGCGCCACCCAGCGCCCGCCCCAGACTACCCGGTGGCGTCGAGACGCGCAGCAGCCCGATGCTCCCGGCCAGCAGGCTCGCCAGCGCGATACCCTGGAGGAAGCGCAGCACCAGCATCTGCTCCAGGTTCTGAGGCAGGCCGTGCGGAATGGCCGTTACCAGCATCAGGACCAACCCGAGCCGGAACCCCGCCCTCGGCCCGAGCCGGCCGGCGACCGCCGACATCGGCAGCGCCGCCAGGGTAAGCCCCAGCAGATAGGCCAGGAGGATCATGCCCGAGGCCTGCGTCCCGAAGGCCATTTCGGCCATCAGCCGCGGCAGCGAGAGGCTCACCAGAAAGCCGGGCAAGACCGTCAGCGACAGCCCGAGCAGGGAGGCGACCAGCGCCGGGCGAGAATCCATCACGGCCATATCCACCTTGGATTGCGAGACAGCCCGATCTGGCCGAGCCCCTGCGACCCAGCAAGACAGGTTAGGCGGAGCGGCAGTCACAAGGCCGTAGGCGCCCCATACCGGCCTCTTTAGGCCGCCGGGCCCGGCAGCCCGGCATTGCGAACAAAACCGGAAAATGGGATCATGGCGGGCGTGAGTGCGAACCATTCCCTATGCCTTTCGACTATCTGGACGCCCTGAACCCCGAGCAGCGGCGGGCGGCCGAATACGGGATTTCGGCCGGCCAGCCGTCCGGCGGCCCTCTGCTGGTCATCGCCGGTGCCGGTTCGGGCAAGACGAATACCCTCGCCCATCGCCTAGCCCATCTCCTGGCTGAGGGGGCGGACCCGCATCGCGTTCTGCTGATGAGCTTCTCCCGCCGGGCCGCTGCCGATCTCGCCCGCCGGGCGGGGCATGTCTCGGCCCAGGTGCTCGGCGAGCGCGCCGGGCTGCTCGCGGCGGGCCTGCCCTGGGCAGGGACATTCCACAGCATCGGCGCCCGGCTGCTGCGCGACTATGCCGAGCGGATCGGGCTGGAGCCGGACTTCTCCATCCATGACCGGGAGGATTCGGCCGATCTGCTGAACCTCGTCCGCCACGAACTCGGCTTCTCCAAGACCGAGCAACGCTTCCCGACCAAGGCCACCTGCCTCGATATCTATTCCCGCGTGGTCAATGGCGGCGGTGCGCTGGAGGAGGTGCTGCGCGCCACCTTCCCCTGGTGCGCCGCCTGGGAGGCCGAGCTCAAGGCCCTCTTCGCCGGCTATGTTGAGGCCAAGCAGGCCCAGCGGGTGCTCGATTACGATGACCTGCTGCTCTATTGGGCCCGAATGGTGGAGGCGCCCTGGCTCGCCGAGGAGATCGGCGGGCGGTTCGACCATGTGCTGGTCGACGAATACCAGGACACGAACCGGCTCCAGGCCACGATCCTGATGAGCATGAAGCCCACGGGCCGGGGCCTGACGGTCGTGGGGGATGACGCGCAGTCGATCTATTCCTTCCGCGCCGCGACGGTGCGGAACATCCTCGACTTCCCGTTGGCCTTCGAGCCTCGGGCCGAGGTGATCACCCTCGATCGCAACTACCGCTCGACCCGGCCCATTCTCGACGCCGCCAATGCCGTGATCGGCCTGGCCAAGGAGCGCTTCGCCAAGAACCTCTGGACCGATCGGCAGGCCGACCAGCGCCCCGAACTCGTGACGCTGCGCGACGAGGCCGAGCAGGCCCGCTATATCGCGACCAAAGTGCTGGAAAACCGGGAGAAAGGCGCAACGCTCAAGCAGCAGGCCGTGCTTTTCCGCACCGCGACCCATAGCGCGGCCGTGGAAGTCGAGCTGACGCGGCGGCGCATTCCCTTCGTGAAATTCGGCGGGCTGAAATTCCTCGACAGCGCCCATGTGAAGGACATGCTGGCCCTGCTCCGCTTCGCCCAGAACCCGCGCGATGCCGTGGCGGGGTTCCGGCTGATGCTGCTGGTGCCCGGCGCAGGCCCTTCGACGGCGCGGCGCGTGCTCGCCAGCATGGCCGACCAGCCCAACCCAATTCAGGCGCTTCAGCGCATGCCGGTGCCGCCCCGGCTGGGCGAGGAGTGGCGGAAGCTGATCGAGGTGCTGACCGCCCTGCAAAGCAAGGCCGGCTGGCCCGCGGAATTCGACCTGGCGCGGTGCTGGTACGAGCCGATCCTCGCGCGCATCCATGAGGACGCGCCGACCCGGCTCGCTGACCTGGCGCAGTTGCAGCAGATCGCCGCCGGCTATCCGTCCCGCGAGCGTTTCCTGACCGAGCTGACGCTCGACCCGCCCGATGCGACGAGCGACCTTTCCGGCGTGCCCCTGCGCGACGAGGATTACCTGACCCTCTCGACCATCCACTCGGCCAAGGGCCAGGAATGGCGCGCGGTCTTCCTGCTCAATGCCGTCGAGGGCTGCATGCCGTCAGATCTCGGCACCGGCAGCGAGGCCGAGATCGAGGAGGAGCGGCGGCTGCTCTATGTCGCCATGACGAGGGCCAAGGAAAGCCTGCATCTTCTCCTGCCGCAGCGCTTCTTCACCCATTCCCAGCGGGCGATGGGCGACCGGCATGTCTATGCCTCCCGCAGCCGCTTCATCCCGCGCGAGATCCTGGACCATTTCGACTATGTGAGCTGGCACGGCCCCAGCGAGGCGCGCGAAAGGCCGGCGGGTATTGGCCCGCGCCTCGACCTGGCCGCACAGATGCGCGGCATGTGGCGATGAAATTCGCTCGGGAAATTTTACTTTTTCTCAATATAAATCGCTGATTTTATTCGAAATAACTACTGCTGCGTGTACCAGATACCATTCGAAATCGGCGAAATATTGAGGCCGAATAAATGTACTCCGGCAAATACCCAGAGAAATAGGCCTCCAAACGGATATTTTCGGCACAAATCGGGGATGTACTTGATTTTTTCGGGTGATTAGATATGTTATAACCGAGATTTAACCGGCAGCGGCGCATCGCCCCTCTCTCGCGATGATGCTTCCGCCCCCAGCACAGCCCCGGCGCCCCCCCCCGGCCGCCTTGGCTGACTCGGAGACTCCAATGGCGATTGCCGACCTGTTCCCCGCCACGGAAGGCATTCTCAGCCTCGCACCGGCCAATAAGACCGAGTTGCTCGACCTCGTCTCCGCCGCCGCAGCGGCCCGCATGGGTCGCGACAAGGAAGAGGTGCTCGAGGCGTTGCAGGCCCGCGAACGCCTGGGCTCCACGGCCCTCGGCCGCGGCGTCGCCATGCCGCATACGCGCATGGCCGATATGGAGGCGCCGGTCGCGATCCTCGCCCGCCTCGCCAAGCCCATCGAGTTCGACGCGCGCGACGGCGAGCCAGTCGACTTGGTCTTCACCGTGCTCTGGCCGGAGAACGAGCCCGAAGGCTTCCTGCCGGCCCTTTCCAATATCTGCCGGGTGCTGCGCGACAACCGCCTGCCTCGCCAGTTGCGGCAGGCGAAATCCTCCGAGGAGGCCCTGGCGATGCTGCGCGCTTCCGATACGGCGGCGCCGGACGAGGCCGCCGAGGAGTACTGAGAACTTCCGCGCGCGCCGCGGCGCGCCCAAGAAAATGAACGAGGGGAGCCCAGTGCGGGATGCCTGAAGCCCTGTATCTATCGGCCGCCGTCGGCTTGCCGTTTCTTGGCGCACTGATCGCTTCCCTATTGCCGTCCAACGCCCGCCACCTGGAAGCCTGGCTCGGGGGCGGCATCGCCCTTCTCGCCCTCATCATGGTCTGGTTCGGCTATGCCGAGGTCGCGGGCGGCACGGTGCCCCGCGTCGAATGGCCCTGGGCGCCGGAACTCGGGCTGACCTTCACCCTGCGGATGGACGGGCTTTCCTCCATCTTCGCCGCCATGATCGCGGGCATCGGCTTCCTCGTAATGCTCTACGCCCGCTACTACATGTCGTCGGAAGACCCGATCCCCCGCTTCTACGCCTTCCTGCTCGCCTTCATGGGCTCAATGATGGGGTTGGTGCTCTCCGGCAACCTCATCCAGATGGTCTTCTTCTGGGAGCTGACCAGCCTTTTCTCCTTCCTCCTCGTTGGCTATTGGCAGCACCTAGCCGCCGCGCGCGACGGCGCCCGCATGGCCCTCACCGTGACGGCGACGGGCGGGCTCGCGCTCTTCGCGGGCGTGCTGCTGCTCGGGCACATCGTCGGCAGCTACGATATCGACAAGGTCCTGGCCTCGGGCGACCTCATCCGGAACTACCCGCTCTATCTGCCGACGCTGGGGCTGATCCTGCTCGGCGCGCTGACCAAGAGCGCCCAGTTCCCCTTCCATTTCTGGCTGCCGCAGGCCATGGCGGCGCCCACGCCCGTCTCGGCCTATCTCCATTCCGCGACGCTGGTGAAGGCCGGTATCTTCCTGCTCGCGCGGCTCTGGCCCGTGATGTCGGGCACCGATGCCTGGTTCTGGACGCTGGGCATCTGCGGCATGATGACCTTGGTTATCGGGGCTTACGTCGCGATCTTCCAGCATGATCTGAAGGGCCTGCTGGCCTATTCGACCATCAGCCATCTCGGGCTGATCACCCTGCTGCTGAGCCTGAACAGCCCGCTAGCCATGGTGGCCGCGATCTTCCACGTCATGAACCACGCGACCTTCAAGGCTTCGCTCTTCATGGCGACCGGCATCATCGACCACGAAACCGGCACGCGCGACATCAGGCGGCTATCCGGGCTGAACATCTCCATGCCCTTCACCGCGCGGCTCGCCATGGTGGCGGCGGCGGCCATGGCGGGCGTGCCGCTGCTGAACGGCTTCATCTCCAAGGAGATGTTCTTCACCGAGGCGCTCACCGCCTCGGCCGCGCCTTCGGTGCTTCACCGGATCATGCCGGTGGCCGCGACGGTGGCCAGCATGTTCGCTGTCGCCTATTCGCTCCGCTTCATCCATGGCGCCTTCTTCGGGCCGGAAGCCACTGATCTTCCGAAAAAGCCGCATGAGCCGCCGCAGTGGATGCGCCTGCCCGTCGAAGTGCTGGTCTTCCTCTGCATGATCGTCGGCATCCTGCCGGCCGCGACCATCGGGCCCTTCCTCGACGTCGCCGTGCGCTCGGTTCTGGGCGATGCGACACCCACTTACAGCCTCGCGGTCTGGCACGGACTCAATCAGCCGCTGGTGATGAGCATGCTCGCCCTGGCGGGCGGCGTGATGCTCTACCTGCTGCTCCAGCGCCATCTCAACGCGGGGATCGACGGCACGCCGCTGCTGCGCGGGCTGGATGGCCGCCGCATCTTCGATCAGGTGATGGTCTTTCTCTCCTGGCGCATGGCCCGCACGCTCGAGCGCCTGCTGGGGACGAGCCGTCTGCAGATGCAGCTCAGGCTGCTCGTCTGCATCGCCTTCGGCGCGGCGGTGCTGGCGCTCTGGCCCTATGGGCTGCGCTTCGGCAATGTGACGCTCACCCGCTTCGACCCGATCATCGGCATCGCCTGGCTGGTCGGCGCCGGCTGTGCGATCGGGGCGGCCTATCAGGCCAAGTATCACCGCCTCGCGGCGGCGATCCTGCTGGGCGGCGCGGGGCTGGTCACCTGCCTCACCTTCGTCTGGTTCTCGGCGCCCGACCTCGCGCTCACGCAGCTTCTCGTGGAAGTGGTGACGGCCGTGCTGCTGCTGCTCGGCCTGCGCTGGCTGCCCAGGCGCGTCGAACAGCCCGGCGGCAGCGCGCTGCGCGACAAGGCCCGCCGCTACCGCGACGTCGCCATCGCCATCGGCTCCGGCCTGGGCCTGGCCGTGCTCTCCTATGCGACCATGACCCGCGTCTCGCCCGAGGGCATCGCCCGGCACTTCCTTGAGCGCGCCTATTCGGAGGGCGGCGGGACAAACGTGGTCAACGTCATCCTGGTGGATTTCCGCGGCTTCGACACGCTGGGCGAGATCACCGTGGTCGGCATCGTGGCGCTGACGGTCTTCGCCCTGCTCCGCCGCTTCCGCCCCGCGAAGGAGAGCATCGCGGTGCCCGACCAGCAGCTCGGTGACGGGCAGGACTGGATGCGCGTGGCCTCGGTCACGATGCGGCTGATGTTCCCCATCATCGGGCTCGTGTCGCTCTTCCTCCTGCTGCGGGGGCATGACTTGCCGGGCGGCGGCTTCGCGGCCGGGCTGATGATGTCGGTCGCGATCCTGCTGCAATACATGGCCGGCGGCGCACGCTGGGTGGAGGACCATATCCGCATCCACCCGCTGCGCTGGATGGGCGTCGGCCTGCTGGTGGCGGCCGGCACGGGCATGGCCGCGACCATCGTGGGCAAGCCCTTCCTCACCTCCTACTTCGCCTATGCGGATCTGGGCATCCTCGGGAAGCTGCCGGTGGCGAGCGCCGTGCTCTTCGATCTCGGCGTCTTCGGCCTGGTCTTCGGCGCGACGGTGCTGATCCTGATCGCCATCGCCCATCAGTCGGTCCGCAGCCAGCGCGCGGCCCCGCCGCCACCTCCCAGCAACCTGCTTCCGGGGGCTTTCGACTGATGGAACTGATCCTCGCCCTCGCGATCGGCGTGCTCGGCGGTGCGGGCGTGTGGCTGCTGATGCGGCCCCGCACCTTCCAGCTCATCATCGGGCTCTCGCTGCTTTCCTATGCGGTGAACCTCTTCATCTTCAGCATGGGCCGCTTCCCCGTGGGCAAGCCGCCGGTGCTGGAATCCGGCACGGTGGGTGACCCGGCGGTCTATGCCGACCCCCTGCCCCAGGCGCTGGTACTCACCGCCATCGTCATCGGCTTCGCCACCACGGCGCTCTTCCTCGTCGTCATGATGGCCGCCCGCGGGCTGACCGGCAGCGACCATGTCGACGGCAGGGGGCGTGGCCAGTGAGCGGGCTGATGCAGCATCTGGGCATCATCACCATCATCCTGCCGCTAATGGTCGGCGCGGCCATGGTGCCGCTGGACGATCAGCGGAACGGGCTGCGCGTGGCCCTGGGCGTGCTCTCGACCATGGCGCTCGTCGCCATCTCGGGCACCCTGGTCTGGCAGGCGCATCACAGCGCGGAAGGGATCGTCTCGGTCTACCGGCTGGGCAACTGGCCCTCGATCTTCGGCATCGTGCTGGTGGTCGACCGGCTTTCGGCCCTGCTCGTCCTGCTCTCCTCGCTGCTGGGCTTCGCGGCGCTGATCTTCTCCCTGGCCCGCTGGCAGCGGATGGGCGCCCATTTCCATGCGCTCTTCCAGTTCCAGCTCATGGGGCTGAACGGCGCCTTCCTGACGGGCGACCTCTTCAACCTCTTCGTCTTCTTCGAGGTGCTGCTCGCCGCCTCCTACGGGCTCGCGCTGCATGGCTCGGGCATCGCGCGCGTGAAGGCGGGGCTGCATTACATCTCGATCAACCTCGCCGCCTCGCTGCTCTTCCTGATCGGCGTGAGCATGATCTATGGCGTGGCCGGCACGCTGAACATGGCCGATCTCGCGGCCCGCATTCCGGAGATCCATGCCGAGAACCGGCCGCTGCTGGAGGCGGGGGCGGCGATCCTGGGCCTCGCCTTCCTGGTCAAGGCGGGCATGTGGCCGCTGGGCTTCTGGCTGGGCCCGACATATTCGGCAGCGAGCCCTCCGGCGGCGGCGATCTTCTCCATGATGAGCAAGGTTGGCGTCTATGCCATCCTGCGGCTCTGCCTCCTGCTCTTCGGGCCGGATGCGGGCGCGTCGGAGGGTTTCGGCAGCACCTGGATCTTCATCGGCGGCATCCTGACCATCGGCTTCGGCGCCATCAGCGTGCTGGCGACGCAGGACCTCTCGCGTCTTGCCGGGGCGAGCGTGCTGATCTCCTCCGGCACGCTGCTCGCGGCCGTGGGCGCCGGGCAGGCGGCGGTGACGGCCGGTGCCCTGCTCTATCTGGCAAGCTCGGCCCTGGCCATCGGCGCGCTCTTCCTGCTGGTCGAGCTGATGGAGCGCGGACGTGAAATGGGCGCCGACGTTCTCGCCGTCACGCTCGAGGCCTTCGGCGACGGCGATGACGATGATGACGAGGAAGACGGCATCGGCGTCGCCATTCCGGCGACCATGGCCATCCTGGGCGGCAGCTTCCTCTGCTGCGGCCTGCTGCTGGCCGGCCTGCCGCCGCTTTCGGGCTTCATCGCGAAATTCGCCATGCTGAGCGGCATCCTCAACCCCGAGGGCTTGGCGGGCCGCACGGTCGAGGTGCCGCCTTCCGGCTGGGCGCTGCTGACGGCACTGATCCTCTCGGGCCTGGCGACGGTCATCGCCATCACCCGCGCGGGCATTCGCAGCCTCTGGGCCTCGAACCGCGCCGTGCCGCGCGTCCGCGTCATCGAGATCGCGCCGGTGCTGCTGCTGATCGGCCTCTGCGCCGGCATGACCATCGGCGCAGGCCCCGCCCTGCGCTATACCCAGGCGACCGCCGAGGCGCTGCATGCGCCGAAGGAATATATCCGGCACGTGATCGGGGAGCAGAAGCCATGAGACGCCTGCTGCCGCATCCCTATATGTCCGCCGGCCTCTTCGTGATGTGGATGCTGCTGAACCAGAGCATCTCGCCGGGGCCGGCGCTCGTCGGGGTCGTCTTTGCCCTCTTGGGCGGGCTGATCTTTGCGAAGCTGGAGCCGAAGCAGATCCGCCTGAAGCGCCTCGCCCCCATCCCGGGGCTGGCGGGACGCATCCTGCTCGATATCGCGCGCTCCAACCTCGATGTCGCGCGGGTGATCCTGAAGAACAGCCCGGAACGTCGGCAGGGCTTCGTGCGCATTCCCCTGGCGATACGCAGCGACAGCGCCCTCGCCGTCCTGGCCTGCGTGCTCACGGCGACGCCCGGCACCGCCTGGGTCGATTTCAACGCGGAGAGCGGGATCCTGCTGATCCATGTCCTCGATCTCAGCGACGAGGAGATGTGGGTGCGGATCGTGAAGGAACGCTACGAGCAACCGCTGATGGAGATCTTCCAATGAGCGTCTCGCTGTTGACCTGGTCTCTCCTCGCGGCGCAGGTCATGCTGGGCCTGGCCTTCATCTGCGCCTTCTACCGCGTCATCAAGGGCCCGCGCGCGCAGGACCGGGTGGTGGGGCTCGATACGCTCTACGTCAACGGCATGCTCCTGCTGCTGACCTACGGCATTCGCTCCGGCACGAATATCTATTTCGAGGGCGCTCTGGTCATCGCGCTGCTGGGCTTCGTCAGCACGGCGGCCCTGGCCAAGTTCCTGATGCGGGGGGAGGTGATCGAATGATGCAGGCCGCCGACCTCCCACTCTGGGCGGCCATTCCGGTCGCGCTGCTGCTCCTGATGGGTGCGGGGCTGACGCTCATCGGCTCGATCGGCCTGGTGCGGCTCAAGACCTTCTACGAGCGGCTGCATGCGCCCACGCTCGGCACCTCCTTCGGCATGGGCTTCATCCTGCTGGGCTCGATGCTGTTCTTCTCGGTGCTGCAGACGCGGCTCGTGATCCATGAGGTGGTGATCGCCATCGCCGTGGTGCTGACCACGCCGGTCACGCTGATGCTGCTCGGCCGCGCGGCGATGCATCGCGACCGGCTGGAGGGGAATGACCCGGCGCCGGACCAGGAGGGCGCGCGGGACGACGCCTCGGACTCCTCCGACGGCGGAGATGGCGGCGGCCAATAGGGCCGTCCTTCAGGACCGAGGCATGACAGGACAGATTTTCGACACGCCCGAACGCTACGGGCTGGTGAGCCGGTTGCTGCACTGGGGCATGGCGCTGCTCTTCGCTTGGCAATTCGCCGGCATGGTGGTGAAGCTCAGCCTGGGCCGCCACCCCGTCACCGCCTTCATGGTGGGCACGCATGTCAGCATCGGCACGCTGCTCTTCACGCTGGTGCTGCTGCGGCTGGTCTGGGCGCTCTTCAACATTCGCCGGCGGCCCGGGCATTCGCGCGGCTGGCTCGGCTGGGCGGCGCGGCTCGGCCATGGCTGCCTCTATGCACTCATGCTGATCGTCCCGGCCCTGGCGCTGCTGCGGCATTACGGTTCCGGCCGGCCCTTCGAGCCCTTCGGCATCAGGCTGATGGAAGCCTCGACGCGGGTGGAGAGCCTCATGGCCCCGGCCAATCTCGCCCATCGGCCCCTGGCCTGGACGCTGCTGGCGCTCATCGCGGGGCATGTGATCATGGTGCTGATCCACCATTTCGTCTGGCGCGATGGATTCTGGGCCCGGATGGGCTGGTGCCGGCGGGCGGAAGCCGGGCAGCGCTGATCGGCGCGCGCTTCTCACGGCCTGTTTGGGGGTATATTTGCGACTTAGACGCAACTGCGTCTATAGCGTTACTCCCTTTCAGGACCGCCAGAGGAAGCTCGCCGGCCATGACCATTCCGCAGCAGATCTGGCCCGAGGAATTCGCCGCCCGCTATCGAGCCGCCGGCCATTGGCGGGGCGAAACCTTCCCGGGCTTCCTGCGGCAACGCGCGGCTGAGCGGGCGGAGGCCATCGCCGTGGTCGGCGGCGAGCAGCGTTGGACCTATGCCGAGTTGCATGCCCGCGCCCAACAGGCCGCGGCCGGCTTCGTGGCGCTCGGCATCAAGCCCGGCGAGCGCGTCGTGGTGCAGATCGGGAATATCCCGGAATTCTTCTCCGCGGTCTTCGGCCTCTTCCTGGCGGGCGCCCTGCCCGTCTATGCCCTGCCCGCGCATCGGCTGACGGAGGTTGCCCATTTCGTCGCGAAGTCCGAGGCGGTCGGCTATGTCATCGCCGAGAGCGGAGCGGATGGCTTCGACTACCGCCCCCTCGCCCGCGAGCTGAAGGCGGCGAGCCCCGGCCTCAAGCATGTCGTGGTGATCGGCGAGGCGGAGGAATTCATCCCCTTCGCCTCGCTCCGGGGAGACCCCGCGAGCCTGCCGCCGGACCCGGACCCGCAGAGCGTCGCCTTCCTCCAGATTTCGGGCGGCACGACGGGGCTCTCGAAGCTCATCCCCCGCACGCATGACGACTATATTTACAGCTTTCGCGCCAGCAACGAGATCTGCGGCGTCACGCAGGACAGCGTCTGGCTGACGGCGCTGCCGGCGGCGCATAACTTCCCCATGAGCTCGCCGGGCCATATGGGCGCGCTCTATGCAGGCGGCCGCGTGGTGATGAGCCCGACGCCCAGCCCCGAGACGGCCTTTCCGCTGATCGCGCGCGAAGGGGTGACGATCACCGGCCTCGTTCCCCCCCTCGCCCTGCTCTGGGCGCAGGCGGCGGCGAAAACGGCGCATGATCTGTCGAGCCTGGAGGTGCTGCTGGTCGGCGGGGCGAAGCTCACGCCCGAGGCCGCGCGGCGCATCCGCGCCTCGCTCGGCTGCACCTTGCAGCAGGTCTTCGGCATGGCCGAGGGGCTGGTGAATTACACGCGGCTGAATGACCCGGAAGAGATCATCGTCGAGACGCAGGGGCGGCCGATCAGCCCCGATGACGAAGTGCTCATCGTCAACGATCTAGGCGAGCCGGTGCCGGAGGGCGAGCCTGGCTATCTCCTCGCGCGCGGGCCTTACACCATCCGCGCCTATCACAATGACGAAGCGGCCAATGCGCGCGCCTTCACGCCCGATGGCTTCTATCGCACGGGCGATGTGGTGAAGCGCCTGCCGGGCGGCTATCTCGTGGTGCAGGGCCGGGCGGGCGACCATATCAACCGCGCGGGCGAGAAGATCTCGGCCGAGGAGATCGAGGACCATCTCCTTGCCCATCCGAATGTCTTCGATGCCGCCGTCGTTTCCGTGCCCGACGACTTCCTGGGCGAGCGCAGCTGCGCCTTCGTCATCCCCCAGGGTGAGAAGCTCCGCGCGGCCGCCTTGCGCGCCTGGATGCGCGGCCGCGCCATCGCCGACTTCAAGGTCCCGGACCAGATCGTGCTGGTCGATGCCTTCGAGACCACGGCGGCGGGCAAGATCAGCCGCCGCGAATTGCGTGCCCGCCTTCGCGCCAGGCTCCTGGCCGAAGCGGCGCAGGACTGAGGAAAGCCGCCATGAGCCTGACCCGCGAAAAAATGCATGCCGATATCGCCCGCGCCCTTCGCATGCCCGTGGACGAGGTCATGGGCGACGACGATCTGAACGACCTGGGCCTGGATTCCATGCGCGCGATGAATCTCGTGCTGTCCTGGCAGGAATCGGGCGTCACGCTGGAATTCGGCCAGCTCGCCGAGAATGTCACGCTCGATGCCTGGTGGGCATTGGCGCAGCAGGCGATGGCGAAGAATGGCTGACGGCGACAGGCTTGCCGCCATGGGCATGCCGCTGACCGAGGCCCAGGAAGGGCTCTGGTTCGCGCAGCGGATCGATCCGGGCAACCCGGTCTTCAATACCGGGCAATATCTGGAAATCCGTGGGCCCTTGGACGTGCGGGCCCTCGAGGCGGCGGTGAACGGCATGGTGGCCGAGGCCGATTGCCTCGCGCTGCGCATCCGCGAGGTGCCCGGGGGTGCCTTGCAGGCGCCCGATGCCACGCTGCGGCCCTGGCTGCAGGTGATCGACCTCACGGGCCGCCCCAATGCCACCGAAGCCGCGCTTGCGGAGATGCGGGCGGATATGGACCGGCCGATCGACCCGGCGCATGGCGGCTTCGGCACGGAGCGGCTCTATCGCCTCTCGCCAGAGCATCACTTCTGGTACCAGCGCGCGCATCATCTGGCGCTGGACGGGTTCGGCACGGAACTGCTCGTCCATCGCGTGGCGGCGCTCTATGCGGCGGGGCTCTCGGGCGGCGATCCGGGGCCCGCGCTGGCGCCTTTCGCCCAGGTGGTGGAGGCCGACGCGGCCTATCGCGCCTCCCCCAAACGCGCGGCCGATGCCGCCTATTGGCGCCAGGCGATGGAAGACGCGCCGGAGGCGGTGGGCTTCGCCCAGGGCACGACGCGCACCGCCCGTTCCGCCCATCGCGCCCATGCGGTGATCGACGCGGCCACGGGCGAGGCGCTGCGCCGCCGTGCGGCAGCCCATGACATCGCCTGGCCGGACCTGCTGACCGCGCTGATCGGCGCCTATTGCCGCCGCATGACCGGCGAGGCCGAGGCGCTGGTGGGCGCCACCTTCATGAACCGCTTCGGCAGTGCGGCCGCGCGCGTGCCGGCGACGCTGATGAACGTGCTGCCGCTGCGCATCGGCTTCGACGAGGGGCTCCCGCTGCATGAAGCGGTCGAGGATGTCGTCACCCAGCTTGCCCGGCTGCGGCGCCACGGGCGCTATCGCGGCGAGCAGTTGCGGCGGGACCTGGGCCGCGTCGGCGGCGGGCGGCGGCTGCATGGGGCGATCGTCAATATCCAGCCCTTCCACAGCATCCCGAATTTCGGCGAGGCCACGGCCGAGCTACGCCTACTCGGCACCGGGCCGGTGGATGACATCACCTTCGATCTCCGCACCGACCCCGGCGCCGCCACGCTGCGGCTGGATATCGAGGCCAATCCCGATCTCTACAGCGCCGCCGAGGCCGAGGGCCATGCGCGCCGCGCCGCGCATTTCATCGCCGCGGCACTCGCCGCCGAGCGCCTCGCCGATGTGCCGAGCGCGACGCCGGAGGAGATCCATCGCTTCACCGTGACGGTTAACGAGACCGCGCATCCGGTGCCCGACGAGACGCTGGTCTCGCTCATCGCGCGCCGGATGGCCGAAACGCCCGAAGCGCGCGCGCTGGTCTTCCAGGGCCAGGCGCTGACCTACCGCGAACTCGACCAGCGCAGCGCCGCCCTGGCGTCGGCGCTCGCCGCGCGCGGCATCGGCGCGGGGCATCTGGTCGCCGTTTCTCTCGACCGCTCCTTCGAACTCGTCGTGGCGCTGCTGGGCGTGATGCGCAGCGGGGCCGCCTATCTCCCACTCGACCCGGCGCATCCGCCCGAGCGCCTGACCCGCATCATCGCCAATGCGCAGCCACCCCTGGCCCTGGCCGCGAAGCCGGTGCCAGGTGTGGAGACGCTGCTGCCGGCCGATTGGCCCCGCACCGGCAAGGCGCCGACCATGCCGAAGCCGGAGGATGCGGCTTATGCCATCTTCACCTCCGGCTCCACCGGCGAGCCGAAGGGCGCCGTGATCCAGCATCGCGCCATCGTCAATCGCCTGGAATGGATGCGCCAGCACTACGGCTTCGGCGCGCGGGACGTGATCCTGCAGAAGACGGCGGCAACTTTCGACGTCTCTGTCTGGGAATTCTTCCTGCCCTTCCTCTGCGGCGGCACGCTGGTTCTCGCCCCGCCGGGTGCGCAGGGCGATCCGGCGGCCATCGCGAAGCTCATGCGCGAGGAAGGCATCACCACAGCGCATTTCGTGCCCTCGATGCTCGCCGCCTTCCTCGCCCATCCCGATGCGCGGGGCCTGCGCGTCGCGCGCGTCTTCTGCTCCGGCGAGGCGCTGACGGCCGATCTGCGCGACCGTTTCCACCAGACGCTTTCAGGCGAGCTGCATAATCTCTATGGCCCGACCGAGGCGGCGGTGGACGTCACCTATTGGCCCGCCTCACCCGAGGACCGCAGCAATCCGCTGCCCATCGGCTTCCCGGTCTGGAACACGCGGCTCTATATCCTCGACGAGGCGCAGCGCGCGGTGCCGCCGGGCGTCACGGGGCACCTCTTCATCGCGGGCGTACAGCTCGCACGGGAATATCTCGGCCGGCCGGATCTCACGGCGCGCGCCTTCGTCCCCGACCCCTTCCATCCCGGCGAGCGCATGTATCGCACGGGCGATCTCGCGCGCTTCCGCGAGGATGGCGCCATTCTTTATCTCGGCCGCTCCGATGGGCAGGTGAAGCTGCGCGGCTTCCGCATCGAGCTGGGCGAGATCGAGAGCGTGCTCGGCACTTCGCCCATGGTCGCGCAGTCCCGCGTCGTCGCGCGGGAGGACAGGCCGGGCGACAAGCGGATCGTGGCCTATCTCGTGCCGGCCGAGGGCTATAATGCCGCCGCGCTCCGCGCCTGGCTGGCCGCGCGCCTGCCGGATTACATGATCCCGGCCGCTTTCGTGACCATGGATGCGCTGCCGGTGAATAGCAGCGGCAAGCTCGACCGCGCCAAGCTCCCGGCGCCCAGCCTGCCGCGAGAAGAAGGCCGCGCGCCGGCAACGGAAACCGAGGCGCGCCTCGCCCCCCTCTTCGCCGAGGTGCTGGGCATGGCGGCCATGGACCCGGAGGAGGATTTCTTCGCCGCCGGGGGCAATTCGCTGCTGGCCGTGGAGCTGATGGTGAAGGTGCGCGAGGCCTTCGGCCGCGATCCGGGCCTCGGCGCGCTTTTCGAGCACCCGACCGTGGCGCGGCTGGGCGCGCTGCTCGACGCGGCCGCGCTGCCGCCGGGGGATGATGGGCTGCGGCCGCTGCTCCGCCTTGGCCAGGGCCGGCCGGGTCATGCGCCGCTGCATGTCGTGCATCCGGCGGGCGGCATCGCCTGGTGCTATGGCCCCCTCGCCCGCGCCATGGGGCCGGAAACGCCGGTCATCGGCCTCCAGGCACCCACGCTGGATCGCGAGACGCCGCCCCCGCCCAGCATGGAGGCGCTGGCCGCGGATTACGTCGCCCGGCTGCTCGAGAACCATCCCGGCGGGCCGGTGCATATCGCAGGCTGGTCGATCGGTGGCATCATCGCCCAGGCCATGGCCGTGCGGCTGCGCGAATTGGGCCGGGAGGTGGGCGTGGTAGCGCTGCTCGACGCCTATCCCGCCGATGCCTGGCGCGCCGAGGCGGAGCCGGACGAGGCCGCGCTGTTCCGCGCGCTGCTGAACATCGCGGGGCATGACCCCGATCAGCACCCCGACCTGCCGATGCAGCGCGAGCCCGTCATTGCCTTCCTCCGCCAGGGCGGCACGCCGCTAGGGCGCCTGCCCGAGGCGGTGCTGGATGGCGCGGTGTGGGTCATGGAGGGGAATAACCGGCTGGTGCGCGGCCATCATCATCGGCGCTTCGATGGTAAGCTGCTTCATTTCCGCGCTGCGCGGGACCATGCGGGGCGGGGGCTCTCGCCCTCGATGTGGGCGCCCTATGCGGCCTCGGTCGAGGTGGTCGACATCCCCTGCCTGCACGGCGAGATGCCCGGGCCCAGCGCCACGGCCCTCATCGCGCCGATCCTGCGCCGGCTGCTGGGCCTGTAAAACCGGCGCAGCAGCCCTCCGCTCCCGGGATAGCAGGCTGAAAAAGCCCGGATTTCCGCCGGGCGCGGGGATGGCGCTGCCGTAACGCGCGTGATTGTAGGCAACTGGATACTTGACAGCTTGTTACCTGTAGACTTAGGCGGCACCAGCGGAACGGGGCAAGTTTGATGCATTATGATTTCGTGGTCATCGGCAGCGGCCCGTCGGGCCGCAGGGCGGCGGTTCAGGCGGCCAAATACGGCCGTTCCGTCCTGGTGATCGAAAAGGGGCGGCGCGTCGGCGGCGTCTCGGTCCATACCGGCACCATCCCGTCCAAGACCCTGCGCGAGACCGTCCTCAACCTCACCGGTTGGCGCGAGCGCGGCTTCTACGGCCTCGGCTATCGCGTGAAGAAGGACATCGAGGTCGGCGACCTTCAGGCCCGGCTGCACAAGACGCTGGAGCATGAGGTCGAGGCGCTGGACCATCAATTCGCCCGCAACCGCGTGCATGTGCTGCGCGGTCAGGCCAGTTTCGTCGATCCGCATCGCCTCAGCGTGCAGACCGAGGCGGGCGATCTGCGAATGATCGAGGCCGACCGCATCGTCATCGCCGTCGGCACGCGCCCGCTGCGCCCGGCACATATCCCCTTCAATGGCGAGACGGTGGTCGATAGCGATGAGCTGGTCGAGCTGAAGTCCCTCCCCCGCTCGCTGACCGTGGTGGGCGCCGGCGTCATCGGCGTGGAATACGCGACGATCTTCTCCGCCCTCGACGTGCGCGTTACGCTGGTCGAGCCGCGCGAGACCTTCCTGGACTTCATCGACCGCGAGTTGGTCGAGGATTTCATCCATCAGCTGCGAGATCGCGGGCTCGGTTTCCGCCTGGGCTCGAAGGTGAATTCCATCCAGTTCGAGAATGATCAGCCGGTGGCCATTCTCGATGGCGGGCGGCGCGTGCGGTCGGAAATGCTGCTCTTCGCCGCCGGGCGCGTGGGCGCGACCGATACGCTGAACCTCTCGGCCTGCGGCCTCGCCGCCGACGATCGCGGGCGGCTCAAGGTCGACCCCGAAACCTTCCAGACCTCGGTGCCGCATATCTACGCGACGGGCGACGTCATCGGCTTCCCGAGCCTCGCCTCCATGTCGATGGAGCAGGGGCGCATCGCAGCGCATCACGCCTGCGGCAATCCCCTGCCCTCCGCGCCCTCCTACTTCCCCTATGGCATTTATTCGGTGCCCGAGATCTCCACCGTGGGCATGAGCGAGGAGGAGGTCCGCAAGACGGGAAAACCCTATGAATGCGGCATCGCGCGGCTTCGCGAGACCTCGCGCGGGCATATCATGGGGCTCAACGGCGGCCTGCTGAAGATGATCTTCTCGATCGAGACGCGGCGGCTGCTGGGCGTGCATATCGTCGGCGAAGGCGCGACGGAGCTGGTGCATATCGGCCAGGCGGTGCTGAACCTGGGCGGCACGCTCGACTATTTCATCGACAATACCTTCAATTATCCGACCCTGGCCGAGGCCTATAAGATCGCGGCCCTCGATGCCTGGAACCGCATGACCCCCCGGCGCGATGCCGAGGCGAAGGTGCCGCCCTCCCTCCCCGCGGAGGAAGTGGTCGGCAACGACTGAGCCGATGGGTCCGCGCGGCATCGTCCGGGGTCTGGCCAAGGCCGTTTTGATGGCCCTGGACCTGATCCTGGGCACCAGCGTCTTCAGCCGCCCGAAGCCGTACAGCCAGCCGGATATCCGGCCGCCGATGCCGGAGCAGGTCAATCTCGGCGATCCGCCGGCGCGCAGAACAGCGGAGATCAAGCCGCCGCCAGCCGGGCCGAAGCCCGGCTGAGCGATGTCAGGCCCTGATCAGGCTGACCGTATCGCCATTCGGGTCTTCCGGCGGAGGCACCGGTGCCTGGCCGGGCTGCGGGCGGGGGCCCATCTTGGCCTTGTTCGACACATAGGCGAGGCCGCTGCGGCGATCGACGGCGACCGTATTCGGATGCGTGCCCGTCTCGAGATTCGAGAGCACCGAGAGCGCCTTGGTATCGACGAGGCTCACCGTGCCCGCGCCGCGATTGGCGACATAGGCCAGCGCGCCATCGGCCGAGAGCGTCACGCCCAGAGCGCCTGCGCCGGTCTCGATCGCCTTGATCAGCGTGCCGGACTTCGCGTCGAGCACCGTGAGCTGGCCGCTCTTCTGATTGGTCGCGAAGAGCCGGCTGCTGGCCGGGTCGAAGGCGACGTTGATCGTGCCCTCGGCCCCGGCGGCGAAGCGGCGGATGCCGGCCTTCTTCTCCAGGCTCACCTCGACGATCTCGTTGCTCATCAGGGCCGTGGCGAAAAGGCGATCGCCGGCGGCGTCGAAGGCCAGGCCGGTGATGCCACCCTCGAGCCCCTCGGAGATCACCGTCTCGACCTTGCCGGCCGCGCCATCGACCACCCAGATCGCGCTCGGCTTGCCGCGAGCGCCGAAGGAGGTGACGAAGGCGCGGTTCTTCGCTTCATCCACCACGACCTGGCGCAGATGGGCGCCCTCGCCCTCGGTGAGCTTGGCCTTGATGCTGCCCGCCTTGAGGTCGATCAGCACGAGTTCGCCATCGCGGGTGCTGGTGCCGAAGAGCGTGCCGGTCTTGTCGTTCACGGCGACGCCGAAGACGCCATCCTCGCCCAGTTCGATGGTCGAGCGAAGCTCGAGCGTGCGGAGATCAAGGCCGAGCAGCTTGGCATTCTTGCCGCCACGGGTGCCGGCGCTCGCGACATGGACGAGGTTGGTCGTGCTGCTGACGGCCAGCTCATAGAGGCCGGGTGCCACCTTCACCGTCTTCTCGACGGCGGCGGCCGCCTTGGCGGGGCCGGTGCGCAGCGCGAAGGCCGCGGCGCCAAACAGGGCCAGGGCGTGGCGGCGGCGCAGCAGGGGCTGGGAGATGGGGAGGTTTTGCATGATGGCCTTTTCGTGCCGCGGGGTTAGATGCGATTTAGTCGCAATAACAGATATCAGCAAGGCCCTCTTGTAAGACCTCTGGCTCTCTGCGAGATAAATGAGAACGTCTCTCATTTTCACCATAGAGCAGTCACCCGGCCATGGAAAAGACCCCCCGCCTCGTCGCCGGCCCCTCGCGCCGCCAGTTGATGGCCAGCCTCGCGGCTACGAGCCTCCTGCCGCTGAGCCGCCCGGCCCTGGCCCAAGGCGCGCCGCTCCGGATCGGTATGATCACCTCGCTCTCGGGGCCTTTCACGGCGCTGGGCGAGAGCATGCGCGCGGGGATGCAGCTGCTGCTGAGCCAGTCAGGCCAAACGCTCGGCGGGCGGCGGGTCGAGTTCCTCGTCGAGGACGATCAGGCACGGCCCGAGGAAGGCGTGCGCAAGGCGCGCAAGCTCATCGGGCAGGACAAGGTCGATATCCTCTGCGGTGTCATCAGCTCCGGCGTCGCCCTGGCGCTGCGCGATGTGGTGACCGAGGCGCGGACGCCCACCTTCCTGCTCGGCTCGGCCAATGACCTCGCCCGCAAGGCGACCAGCCCTTATATCGTCCGCCCGACCAAGACCAATTGGATGCTGGGCAGCACCGCCGCCCGCTGGACGCATGAGAAAGTCGCGAAGAAGGTCGTCACCGTCGGGTCCGATTATGCCGCGGGCCGCGAATATATCGGCGACTTCGCCGCGACCTTCCAGCAAATGGGCGGCAGCATCGGCAAGCAGCTCTGGACGCCGCTGGGCAATGCCGATTTCGGCCCCCTGTTGACCACCATCGCCTCGGAGCGGCCGGAAGCGATCTATGGCTTCTTCGCGGGCAGCGACGCGGTGCGCTTCCTGCGCCAATGGAAGGAATACCGGCTGGCCGGCCGCGTGAAGCTCGTCGGCACCGGCGCCTTCTTCGATCAGGAGGACGTGCTGCCGGCGGTGGGCGATGCGGCGCTCGGGGCGGTGAACACCTTCCATCAATCGCCGACCGCGCCGGCCAGCGCCGCCTTCAACCAGGCCTATATGGCCACCGGCAAGCCCCTGCCCGGCGAATTCAGCACGACGGGCTATGTCTGCGGCCAGGTGATCAAGGCGGCGCTCGAACGCGGCCAGGGCGATGTCTCGAATTGGGAGAAGCTGCGCGAGGCGCTTTTCGCCGCCCCCGTCGACACCGCTTTCGGCTCCATGCCCTTCGACCCGAGCAACGGCCAGGCGGTGCTCGACATCCATGTGAACAGCGTGGAACGCGATGCGCAGGGCAAGATGGTCAATACCGTGATTCACACCTATCGGCAGGTGCGCGACCCGGGCCTCGGCTGATGGATGTCGCCGTCATCCAGGTTCTGAACGCCCTCTCCTTCTCGGCGCTGCTGCTGCTGACCGGGCTGGGGCTTTCGGTCGTGCTGAGCCTGATGAATTTCGTCAATCTCGCGCATGGCGCCTTCTATCTCCTGGGCAGCTATGTCGCGATCCTGTGGTTCGCCTCGGGCGCGCCGTGGTGGCTCGCCTTTCCGGCCGCCTTCGCCGCCTCGGCGCTCGCGGGGGCGGTGCTGGAGCGTTTTCCCTTCCGCCGCTTCTATGCGCAGCCGCATCTCATGCAGGTGCTCCTGACCTATGGCATCTCGGTGATCATCGCCGATCTGATGCGATGGGGTTTCGGCGCGCAGATCCTCTCGCCGGAGCTGCCGGAGATGCTGCAGGGCGTGGTCTTCATTCTCGACATGCCTTTTCCCATCTACCGCCTTTTCCTGATCGGGGCCGGGCTGGTGCTGGGCCTGGGGCTGTGGCTGCTGCTCGATCACAGCCTCTGGGGCGCCGTGCTGCGCGCGGCGGTGACCGATCGGGGCATCGTGGAAAGCCTGGGCATCGACACGCGCCGGCTGCTGGCCGTGGTGCTGGTGCTCTCGGCCGGGCTCGGCGGGCTCAGCGGCGCGCTGGGGGCCGGGATGCTGGCAGCCTATCCAGGGCTGGACGAGGAGGTGTTGATCCTCGCGCTCATCACCGTCGTGGTCGGCGGGCTCGGGAGTTTCAGCGGCACGGTGATCGGCGCGCTGGCCATCGGCTTCGCGCTCACCTTCAGCAAGGTTTGGTTCCCGGAATTCGCCAATGGCGCCGCCTTCGCCGCCATGCTCGGCTTCCTGCTGCTGCGGCCCAATGGGCTGATCGCGCCCCGGCTGCGGCAGGTGTAGCGTGGGCCGCTTGCTTTTCCTGGGCGCCTCCGCGCTCGCCCTCGCGCTGCCCGCCTGGCTGGCGGGCGAGTTCCATCTGCGATTCCTCGCCGAGATCCTGCTGATCGGCACGGCGGTGATGAGCCTCGACCTGCTGGTGGGTTTCGGCGGGCTCGTCTCTCTCGGCCATGCGGCGCTTTTCGGCAGCGCGGCCTATGCGGCGGCCATCGTGGCGCTTCAGATGGGCGGCAATCTTTTCGTCGTGCTCGGCACCGGCATCGGCGCGGGTGTGGCGATGGGCGCGGTCATGGGCATCGCGGTGATGCGGAGCAGCAACCTCTTCCTGCTCATCGTCACGCTGCTGCTCGGCCAGATCGTCTGGGAGGTGGGCTTCCATTGGCGCGCGGTGACGGGCGGGGCGGATGGGCTACGCGGCCTGCCGGCCCTGACGCTGGTCGGTTGGGTGCTGAACGGGCCGCGCGCGCTGTTCGTGATGAGCGGGCTGCTGGCCCTCATCGCCTATGGCATCGCGCGCGCCTTCGTGCGGGCGCCGGTCGGGCTAGCGCTGGTGGGCGCGCGGGAGCAGCCGCTGCGCATGGTGGCGCTGGGCTACAGCATTCCCCGCATCCGCCTTTATGCGCTTCTGGCGAGCGGCGGCATCGCGGGGGCCGCGGGGGCGCTCTATCCCTTCCTGAACCTCTATGTGGGGCCGCAGAGCCTGCATTGGTCCTTCTCGGCCACCATGATCATCATGCTGGTGATCGGCGGCGTCGGCTCGCTCTGGGGCGCCTTCCTCGGTAGCGCCATCTATCTCACGCTGCAGACCTATGTGAGCGCCTATACCGACCGCTGGCAGCTTTGCGTGGGGCTGATTTTCGTGGCCATCGTGCTGCTGCTGCCGCATGGCTTGGCGAGCGGCCTCAGGCGGCTGCGCGGGGTGAGGCGCGCATGAGCGAACTTCTCGAACTCACAGGCATCGGCAAGAGCTTCGGCGCCTTCCAGGCATTGTCCGACGTGAGCTTGAGCCTCCGCGAGGGCGAAATGCTGGGGCTGATCGGGCCGAATGGCGCGGGCAAGACGACGCTCTTCAACATCATCACCGGCTTCCTCAAGCCCGATAGCGGCCAGGTGCGCTACGACGGCGCCGCGATCGACCGGCTTTCACCGGGGCAGCGGGTGGCGCGGGGGCTGGTGCGGAGCTTCCAGAAGCCGATGGTCTTTCCGGCGCTCAGCCTGCGCGAGAACATCGCCATGGCGCTGCGTCAGCATGCGGGCCAGGGGCTGCGCTGGCCCGGCGGGGCGGCGAAGCGCGCGGCCGATGCCAAGGCGGAGCAATTGCTGGCCCGGAGCGGCCTCACGCGTCGCGGGGAGGAGCGGATGGCCGATCTCTCCTATGGTGAGCAGCGCATGGCCGATCTTCTCATGGCACTCGCGCTGGAACCGCGCCTGCTGCTGCTCGACGAGCCGACGGCCGGTCTTTCGCAGCAGGAGGCCGAGCGTCTGCTGGGGCTCGTGCGGCAGTTGGAGGCGCGGACGACGGTGATGCTCGTCGCGCATGATATCGACATCGTCTTCGGCCATTGCGACCGCGTGGCCGTGCTGCATCTGGGCCGGATGCTCCGTTGCGACACGCCGGCGGCGGTGCGCGCCGATGCGGAGGTGCAGGCCGCCTATCTCGGGAGCTTGGCGGCGTGAGCATGCTCTCTCTCACCGGCCTTTCGGCGCATTACGGCGCCGTGGAAGTGCTGCGGGACATCTCGCTCGAGATCGCCCCCGGCGAGGCCGTCGCCCTGCTCGGCCGCAACGGCGCGGGAAAGAGCACGCTGGCCCATGCGCTGTTCAACCTCGGGCCGCGCCTCGATGGCTCGCTACGGGCCATGGGGCAGGAAGTCACGGGCTGGCCCACGCATCGCATCGCGCGGCTCGGCATCGCGCTGGTGCCGCAGGGGCGCGGCGTTTTCCCCAACCTCACCGTCTCGGAGAATCTGCGTCTCGGCACGGTGAGCGGGCCGCGCGGGGATTGGACGCTGGAGCGCGTCTTCACGCTCTTCCCCCGCCTCGCGGAGCGCCGGGCGGCGCATAGCAGCGCGCTGAGCGGCGGGGAGCGGCAGATGCTGGCCATCGGGCGTGCCCTGCTCACCCAGCCGCGTCTGCTGGTATTGGACGAGCCGAGCGAGGGGCTGGCGCCGATGGCGGCGGAGGAGATCATCCTGCGCCATGTCGGCCAGCTCGCGGCGGAGGGCATGACGGTGCTGCTCGCCGAGCAGAACCTGCAACTGGCGCTGAAACTCTGCCCGCGCGCCCTGGTGCTCGCGGGGCATCGGCTCGTCTTCGACGGCGCCTCGGCCGAGCTGGCGGCGAACCAGCAGCTCATCCACGAGGCGCTGGGCGTCTAAGACCCACCCGCAGCCTGAATGGCGCTCGGTCCTAGGCCAGGCAATCCGCCATCGTGGCCTCGATCTCGGCGGGAGAGAGCCGGCCGATTTCGGCGATGAAGACGATCCGGGCCGAGGGCAGGCCCGGCGGGGAGGCGCTTCCCTCGGCCATGGGCAGCAGCACCGCCCGGCCGCCGGCGAGTTGGAAGAGGAAGCGGCGGCCCGGCTCCTCGGCCGTTTCGAAGACACCCTTGGCCCTGGCGAGGCGCGGGGCAAGCCGGCCGATCGCAGCCTGGAGGCGGGGCATGGAAAGAGGGGCCTCGGCCGTCCAGCTCAGGGTCTCGAAACGCTCGGCGCGCGGGAGACGCCGGCCCGGATCGCGCGAAACGGGCGGGCGGGTGACGTCTTCCGGCAGGACGAGCGCGAGGGGCACCTCGCCCTGTGGCGCCTCGATCACCGTGGCGCGGGGCTTGAGCGCCTTCACCGCGGCCTGGACGCGGGCGAGCCCTTCGGGCTCGGCCAGGTCCGTCTTGCTGAGCGCCACCACATCGGCCATTCGAAGCTGGGCGCGCAGCAGCGGGTCTTCCATCGCCTCGGGCGGGGCGGCGGCATCGACCACGCAGAGCACCGTCTCGAGCGGCGCTTCCTTCAGAACCACGGGGTCCATCAGGTTGCGTACGATATCGGCCGGGTCGGCGACGCCGCTCGTCTCGATGAGGATGGCTTCCGGCCGAGGCTCTCGCCGCAGCAGGTTCGCCAGGGTGCGCAGCAGGTCGCCTTCCAGCGTGCAGCAGATGCAGCCATTGGCGAGGCTCACCACGCCGTCGCTGGCGCCCGCGATCAGCTCCGCATCGATGTTGATGCTGCCGAAGTCATTGACCACGGCCGCGATGCGCCGTCCCCCGGCATGGGCCAGGATATGGTTGACGACCGTGGTCTTGCCCGCCCCCAGAAAGCCGGTGACGAGCAAGACAGGAACAGGCAGCGCCATCAGCCCGCCACGGAAGGCCGCCGCACCGGCTTGCCGGGCCGCGCATCCACATCCATCACGCCATCGGCGATCACGGGCGTGCCGCTGACGACGAGGTGCTTCACGCCCTCAGAGGCGCGGTTCATGTTGTTGAAATCGGCCTTGTCGCTGAGCGTCTCGTAATCAAACACCAGCACATCGGCATCGGCGCCCACCGTGAGGCGGCCCTTGCCGAGCATCGCGGGCGTGCTCTTCTCGAGAATCTGCGCCGGGATGAGCGAGCATTTGCGGATGCCCTCCATCAGCGAAACCGTCTGCCGCTCGCGCACCCAATGCCGGATGAAGCGCGTGAAACAGCCGGCCGAGCGGGGATGCGAGGTGACATCGGCTGGCAGCGGCCAGGCATCGCCATAATAGGCGCTGCCGTCGGGGTTGCTCCAGGGCATGGCGTCGGAAGCGATGGCGCCGTCGGGATAGAGCACGGCCATGTCGAGCAGCTCGCGATGGCGCTCATTCTTGTCAATGTCGAGCACATGCCAGAGCACGAGCTGCGACGGATCTTCCGCCTGGGCGGCCAGCAGATCCTCGCGGTCGCGGAAGCGGTAGCCGTCCGTCACGCGCTGAACGCTGTCATAGCCGAGGCCGTTGCGGTTCTCGAAGTCAGGATCGCTGAAGAAGGCGGCGGAGACGACGGTCGAGCCCGTGCCATAGGGATAGGCCTCGACGGTGATGTTGAGGCCCTTGAGCTGCGCATTGCGCACCAGCTCGTAGCAGCGGGCGATATCTGTCTTGCTGGAGCTGTTGAAGTGGCAGATGTGCATATGCGCGCCGGTCGCTGCGGCATAGCCGATGAGGCGGATATAGGCCTCGGCAGCGCTCTTCGGATCGATCCGCGCCATATAGGCGACATGCGTATAGGTCGGCACGTTCTCGGCGGCGGCGAGCTTGCAGACTTCCAGCAATTCCTGCACGCCGGCGCCCGGCGCATAGGCGTTGAGGATGCCGATGCCGATGCCGCCCTCGTTGAGACCCTGCTTGATGCGCGCGACGATATCGGCCGTCTCGGCATCGGTCGCGACATTATCCATCCAGCGGCGGTCGCGCATGGCGCGCCCGAAGGCTTCGAGGGAGGATTCCTCATTGGTGCCGACCATGGCGCCGATGCGGGCGAAGGCCCAGTTGGTGGCGGCGCCATAGTTCAGGATACGGCCCTGCTCGGCCTGGCGGCGGTACCAGGAGGCGACGGGCATCACGCCCGCTTCGAGATCGAGTGTGGTGGTGATGCCGTCGAAAGCCTGCATGCGGTCGGCGGGGATGGATTGGCCATGGGCATGCAAGTCGATGAAGCCCGGCGCGACCACCAGGCCCGTCGCGTCGATCACGCGTTCGGCGCCGCCGAGATCGGTGCCGACGGCCGCGATCCGGCCGTCCTGGATCATCACATCCGCGACGCCATCCAGCCCGCTCGCCGGATCGACCACCCGGCCGCCGCTGATCAACAAGGCTCCCATATTCGCCACTCCGCCTGCCCTCGTTCTTGTCCCTGCCGGCCCGCCGAACGGGTCGGGGGCCGAAGGCAGGCACTAGACGCGCAATCGGCGGCGGGCTCAACCCGCGGGCGCGGAATTTTACCGCGCCCGCGTTATCTCCTTACGCAGGGCGGGCCATGGTGGCCGAGGTATAGGCGCTCATATTGGCCTCGTAGCTCAGGCCCTTGCGCACTGCCCAGACGAGCGAGAGATGGAAGAGCGGGATGATCGGCAGGTCGTCGGCGACGATCTGCACGCCCTCTTGCAGTACCTTCTCGCGCGCATCGGCATCGAGCAGCGTGAAGGATTTCTCCGTGATGGCATCGAGCTTCGGGTCGGAATAGCGCGCCCAGTTGAAGGCGCCGGCCCGCTTCTCTGCATTCACCGTGCTGACGACGTTGTTGAGGAAATAGGAAGCCTCGCCCGTCGAACTCGCCCAGCTATGCAGCCAGATGCCGTATTCTTGCCGGCTGGCGCGCGCGCTGAAGGCGGAATAGGGCACGGCATCGACGACCGTCTGCACGCCGACGCGCGTCCACATCTGCGCGATGGCCTGGGCGATGCGGCTGTCATTCGCGAAGCGGTCATTGGCCGTATGCAGCACGACCTTGAAGCCCTGCGGATAGCCCGCTTCGGCCAGCAGCTTCCGCGCCGCGTCGAGATCCGTGACCGGCACGCCGACATTGGGGTTGCTGGAATAGAAGCCGGCCGGCAGCCACTGGCCGCTCGGCGTGCCGCGGCCCTCCATCACGCGATCGACCAGCGCCTTGCGGTCGATGGCCGCCGAGAGCGCCTTGCGCACACGCAGATCGAGGAAGGGGTTCTTCTCGAGCGGATTGCCGGCACTGTCCGTCACATCCGGCAGGGCGCCCGTCTTGGCGAAGTTGCTTTGCACGAAAGTGAGGCGCGTGCTCTGCGTCTCGACGATGCTCACGCGCGGATCGCGCTGGAGCGCGATGACGTCGTTGGAGGAGACTTCGTCGATGAGATCGACATCGCCCGAGAGCAGGGCCGCGCTGCGCGCACCGGCCTGCGGGATCACGCGGATCGACACCTGCTCCCAGGGCTCGACGCCGCCGAAGTAATCCTCGTTGCGCGCAAGCTCCGTCGTGCCGCCGGGCGTGAAGCGGACGAGCTTGTAGGGGCCAGTGCCGATGCAGGCCTTGCCGCTGTTGTAATCCTCGGTATTCGCGCCCTCGCCGGCATGGCGCGAGACGATGGAGACGAAGGTGAGGTCATTCGGCAGCGAGGGATGCGGGCCGGAAGTATGCAGCCGCACCGTCAGCGGATCGATCACCTCGACCTTGACCACGGGCCGGATATAGCCGGCGAAGCTGCCCGGGCTGCCCTTGACGGTGGGCACGCGCTCGATGGTGAAGGCGACGTCATCGGCGGTGAAGGGCTTGCCGTCATGCCATTTCACGTTCGGGCGCAGCTTGAATTCCCAGATCTTGTCCTCGATCGGCGTCCAGCTCAGCGCCAGGCCGGGGATCGGGCGCAGCTTCGCATCGCGTTCGACGAGGCGGCTGAAGATCTGCAGCGAGAGGTTCAGGTTGGGCACGAAGGAATAAAAATGCGGATCGGCCGAGGTCGCCGCGGTGGCGACGCCGATGGTCAGCACCTTCTTGCCCTGGGAGGCAGCCTGGGCGGCGGCGAGGCCGGGGCTCATCAGGCCGGCCCCCATCAGGGCTCCGAGGCCACGGCGCGTCAGGGGAGGAAATGACATACTCGATCCTTCATTCCGGCGGCGCCTCTTTAGGGCGCTGAGGTTCCGGCCGGGTGGCTGCCCGGCTTGCTGGGGGCCAGTATGCACGGATGCGTGAGCAGGGCCACTGCCAGGGCGATTTACGCAAGGGGTAGGCCGCAGGCGCGGGGCTGCCCCCTGACGCATTGCTGGCCCGCGCTGGACGGGCCCATGCATCGGCGCATGGGGATGGAACGCAGTTCGAGAATGGGACTGGGCCGGGTGAGGGCGCAAATAGCGGTCAACGACGGCGCTGATCGCCGCCACCCAAACCCAAGCCCCTCAGGGGCAACGAACAGGAACTCGAACAATGTCCATGATCCGCACCCTTGCCGCCGCCGCCCTGATCGCCGGTGGTGCCCTTGCCTCCAACGGCGCCTTTGCCCGTGACCTGGGCGAGCGCAGCTACCCCATCACGACCGGCCATGCCGAGACGGCGGTGGTCGATTACGGCCCCGACGCGCTGCGCCACAACGTTCTGGGCGGTGGCGTGGTCGCCGACCAGAAGCAGCTGAACGGCGACACCAAGGCGGTCTACGGCGCCAATGCCCAGAGCCAGGCCCCCCGCCAGAACCTGGTGCCGGTGACGGTCGGTAGCGGTGAGAGCGCCGAGATCATCTGGGTGCCGGCCGACCAGGCCCCCTCGGCCGCGGCCGGCGGCACCGCCCCGGTGGGCGCCATCGCCGGCTGATCCGGGCCGGGGAAAGCCCGGAGCCCAGGCATGAAAAAGGCGGCTGCCCCTCGGGGCGGCCGCCTTTTCCTTTGTTGGCCCTCTCACCCAGCCGTCAGCCGCGTGCCAAGCAATCCGGCCAGCACCTCGCCGATTTCGGGCGTCGCCGCCAGGACCAGATTGCCCTTGCTCAGCCCGTCATCGGCCAGGAAGTCGTTCACCACGCCCCCGGCCTCGGTGACGAGCAGAAGTCCAGCCAGCACGTCCCAGGCATTGATATGCAGTTCCACATAGGCGTCGTTGAGCCCAGCCGCGACATCAGCGAGGCCCAGCGCGCCGGAGCCATGGCGGCGGAACTCATAACCTTGCGCCGTCAGCGCCTGGATGAAGCGCCCGAATTCCTCGATGCCCCGCCGCTCCGACCAGCCGACTTCCACCAGCGGCGCCGCGCCATGCGCGAGATGGCTCACCTTCAGCGGCGCGCCATTGAGGAAAGCCCCCTTCCCTCGCTGCGCCGAGAAAAGCCGCCCCTCGCGGGGCTGGTAGATCACGCCGATCTCCACCCGACCGGCCCGCATGAAGGCGAGGGAAATGCACCAGCGCGGCCCGCCATGGATGTAATTCGCCGTGCCGTCGATCGGGTCCAACACCCAGACATTCTCGGCCGCCTCGCCGCCATCCTCCTCGCCGATCACGGCATCGCCGAAGGCCTCGGCGACGCGGCGGCGGATCATCCGCTCCACGGCGCGATCGGCCTCGGTGCAGAAATCGATGGGGCTCTTGGCCTCGACCGGGCCGAGCCCCTCGCGCATCGAGAGCGCAAGCGCCCCCGCCTCGCGTGCCAATTCCTCCGCCAGGGCGAGCCGGGCGGCGAGATCGCTCACGAGAGCGTCTCCATCAGGCGCAGCATCAGCCGGGCGCGAGGCACGATGGAGGAAATATACATCTGCTCGTCATGCGTATGGGCGCCCTTGCCGTCCACGCCGAGGCCATCGAGCGTCGGCACGCCCAGGGCGGCGGTGAAATTGCCGTCGCTGCCGCCGCCGGTGCTGAGATCCTGCAGGTCGAAGCCGATCTCGGCCGCGAGGCCACGCGCATGCTCCAGAAGCTCCGCGATGGCGGGCGTCTTCTCGAAGCCCGGGCGGTTCAGCCCGCCGGTGATCGTCAGGCTCACATCCGGATCATAGGGCTTGATGGCGCGCAGACGGGCGATGGCCTTTTCCGCGACGTCCTGGTTCGGCACACGCATGTCGATATTCGCCCAGGCCTCCTGCGGCACGACATTGGTGCCCGAGCCGCCGCCGATGGTGCCGACATTGAGGGTGAGGCCCGTGGCGTAATCCGTCATGGCCTCGATATCGATGATCTGCCGCGCCAGTTCCTTCACCGCGCTGCGCCCATCCTGGTGGCGAACGCCCGCATGGGCGGCGACGCCCTTCACCTCGAGCCGGAACATGGCCGTGCCCTTGCGGCCGGTGACGATCTTGCCACCGTCGCGCGCGGGCTCGGTCACCAGCACATAGCGGGCGCGGCGCGCCTCGCGCTCGATATGCTCGCGCCCCGTGCCGCTGCCGATCTCCTCATCCGAGACGATCAGGTGGCGGATGGGCAGCGGGGTGCGCTGGCCCATGGCGATCAGGTGCCGCAGCGCCGCCATGGCGATGACGGTGCCGCCCTTCATGTCATAGATGCCGGGCCCATAGGCGACATCGCCCTCGATGCGGAAGGGCGCGGGGCCGGCCAGCGTGCCGATGGCATGGACCGTGTCGAGATGGCTCAGCACGAGAATGCCGGGCTCATCCTCCTCGCCCCAGGGCGAGGTGAGGAGCAGGTGGTCGCCCCGCCCATCCTTGCCGGGCAGGCGCGTGACACGGGTGCCGGCGGCGATGGCATCGGCCTGGGCCTTGTCCATCATGCGATTGACGGCCGCGCCATCACGGCTCGGGCTCTCGATCTCGACCCAGCTCTTGATCTCGGCGAGCAGCGCCTGGGTCTCGAAAGGAGGGGTATTGGCAAGCGACATGGCGCGGCTCCGGTTCAGCGTAGGGGCGCCATGGTGCAGACATCACCGGCCCGCGCAACCCTGGGCCGGTGAAGAGAACCGCCTCAGTCCAGCCCGAGCGTGCCGCGCAGGCGCGAGAGATCCTCGGCCAGAACCGTGATCGGGGCCTGGAGCGCGTTGCGATCGGCTTGCGTCAGCGTCTCGTAATTCTTGAAGCCGTCGGCGGTGCGATAGCGGGCGAGGATATCGTCCACCGTCTTGAAATTGGCATCGACCTTGGCCAGCAGCGCGGCATCGGCCTTGGCCAGCAGCGGGCGCAGCAGATCGACGATCTTCTTGGCGCCATCGACATTGGCCTGGAAGTCGGAAAGGTCCGCGCCGCTGTAGCGGTTCTCCTCGCCCGAGATCTTCGTCGCCGCCACTTCCTCGATCAGCGCAGCGGCGCCGCCGACGACCTTCTCGGGCGGCGTGGTCAGGCCGGCGATGCGGGATTGCAGCTCCTTCGTATCGGCCAGCAGCTTATCGGCGAAGGGCGCCAGCCCGTCGGTGTTCCGCTTCGCGAAGAGGCCGTATTCGATGCGGTGGAAGCCGGTGAAGCCCGGGTCCTGCTCGGCCTTGTCATGGTCGTCGGCGCGGGAGTCGATGGCGGTGTCGAGATCGCTGAACAGCTCGGCCAGCGGCTCGATGCGCTCGTAATGCACGCGGGTCGAGGCATAGAGCGCCTGGGCCTTGGCGAGGTCACCCGCCTTGATCGCAGCGGTGAAACGGGCCGTGGCCTCGACCAGGGCCTTGGCCTCGCTCAGCACATAGAGCTTGTATTGCGCGATCGGCCCGGCGAGTTCGAGCGGCGAGACGGGCGCGGCCAGGACGGGAGCGAAGCTCGCGGGGCCAGCCAGCATGGCGAGGCTGGCGCCCAGGAGAAGAAGACGGCGCATGCGATGGTCCTCCAGATGACGGGCGCTCAGGCGAGCAGGCCCTGGCCGAGATAATCCGTCTCGCCCACAGCGCCGGGCAGGACGAAGTAATAACCGCCGCCGACCGGCTTGATATATTCCTCGAGCGGCTCGCCGTTCAGGCGCTTCTGCACGGTGATGAAGCCCGCTTCCAGATCGGCCTGATAGCAGATGAAGAGCAGCCCCATGTCGAGCTGGCCGGAACGGGTGATGCCTCGGCTGTAGTTGAAGGGCCGGCGCAGGATGCGGTTATGGGCCGTCTCGGGCGTGCGGGGATTGGCCAGGCGGATATGGGCGTCGAGCGGCGTCACCTTGCCTTCCGGGTCGTCCTTATAGTCGAAGAGCGCCTTCTCTTCCGTCAGGCCCAGCCGCGCGCCGCTTTCCTTCCGGCGGCCCATGATGGCCTCCTGCTCCTGCAGCGGCGTCCTGTCCCAGCGTTCGACGAAGTTCCGGATGATGCGGACGACCTGATAGCTCCCGCCAATGGCCCAGTCGGGCTCGCCGTGATTGGGGCCGACCCAGACCTGGCTGTTCATCAGCGCCTGGTCGCTAGGGTCCAGATTGCCGGTGCCGTCCTTGAAGCCCAGGAGATTGCGCGGCGTCTCGGCCGAGGCCGAGCCGAGCCCCTCGGGCAGGAAACCCTCCAGCTTCCAGCGCAGGCGGAGGGAAGCAGGGGTGTTCTTGATGATGTCGCGCAGGGCATGGAGCACGGCCATGGGCGTATTGGCGCTGATCTGCAGCAGCAGGTCGCCATGGCACCATTCGCGGTCCAGCGCGTCATTCGGGAAGCGCGTCATGGTGACGAGATGGCGCGGCTTGCGCGACGCGAGGCCGTAGCGCTCGTCGAAGAGCGAGGCGCCCACCGAGACCGTGATGCACAGGCCCTCGGGCAGCACGACGGGGCCGAGAATGCCGGAATCGGGCGGCGGAAAGCGCGGGTCCTCGGCGGGCGGCGTGCCGCCGGCCATGAGGAAGGCGATGCGCGCGGTCAGCAGGCGGAAAAGCGCCTCCAGCTCCTGGCGGGAGGTGGCGAGCACATCGAAAGCGGCGACCATGCCGGCGGCGGGCGGGTGATCGACTACCCCCGCCTGATGCGGACCGCGAAAGGCGATGGTTTTGGCCGCCGCCTGGGCATCACGGCCCGGCGGCGAGCGCATCAGCGGGCCGCCATCGGCCTGCGCCTGGGTGCCCTGCGCCAGGGCCGAGCCGCCGAAGCCGAGAGCGGCGCCCCCGCCCGCCAGGCCCATCAGTAGGCCGCGGCGGCTTCCGCCCTGGCCGGATGCGGCGCCATGGAACGGACAGCCGCCTTTCCTCGTCTCTTCGCTCATCTCTCAACCCAATCCGAGTGTTTCGCGGAGGCTGGAAAGGGCTTCCGCGACCGCGTCGAGCGCCTGCCGCCGCGCATCGGCATCCGTCCCTTCCAGGGCCTGGGCCGCGCGCTGCATCAGGCCGGCGAGCTTGGCGGGCGCGCCGGGATCGCGGGGTTTCGCGGCCTCGGCCAGGAGGGTGCCGATTTTCTCCACCCCCGCCAGCATAGCCTTGGCCAGAGCCGGATCGGCCGTTCCCGCCGCCTCGCGCGCCATCAGGGCCGCGCCGGCCAGCATGCGGTCGGGCGGCACCATCGCCGCGTCGAGCCGGGCGAGAAGCTGGCTGACGTCCTGACGCAGGCGCTCCGCCAGAGGCTGGGCGGCCTCATCATGGGCCTGAAGCGCGATGGCCAGGCGGTTGAAGCCCGAAAAGCCAGGATCGGCCTCGCCCTGGGCGTAATCGGCGGCGCGGGCGTCGATGGCCGCATCGAGATCGGCCTGAACCATACGGCTCGCAGGGCGCAGGTGCTGGTAGAGCGCCTGGGCCTGTTCCAGGCTCTCCCGCGCGTCCTGACCCGAGGCGATCTCCTCGGCCATCTGGTCGATGGCAGCGGCGAGTTCCTGGCCTTCCATGGTGAGGAAGACCTTATATTCCGCCATGGGCCCGATCAGCGCGCGCATATCCGGCCCGGCGGCCGGCGCCCCCTCGCCCGGTGTCACCACCAGCCGCCCGCGAGGGTTGCCGAGCAAGCCGCAGGTGATGGCGTATTCGCCCGGCGACAGGCGCGCGACGAGGCGCTGGGCGAGGCCGGGGGCGATATTCTCCCGCTCCTCCAGCACCATGACACCGTCGAGGATCTCCCACTCCAGCACGCGCTGGCTGCGGTTCACGATGCTGAAGGTCACGCGCCCAGCCGGCACGGTGAGCTGGTTGGGCTCGCAGGCGCGGTCCGTCACGGTCACGGTCACCACGCCGGCCTCGGCCTGCGGCGCCGGGCGGGCCTGATGGCGCTGCCAGTCGAGCACGCCCAGCGCCCCGACGCCGACAGCCAGCACCGCGACCAGACCGTAGCCCGCGCGGATGCTCTGCTTCAGGTTCATGCGCGGGCCCCGCGCGGCGCGGTGAGGAAGAGCGGCAGCGTCATCAGGATGAAAAGCAGCCAGAGGCCGAATTCCCCGATGCTCGGCCGGTCCACATAGCCCAGCATCCCGGCGAGCAGCGCCCCCGGCATGCCATCCATCGGGAGGCTGTGGCTGAGGTCGAAGGCCACCTGCTGCAGCCCGTTCCACAGCCCCGCCTCATGCAGCGCGCGCAGCGAGCCCGCCGCCAGCCCGGCCGCGACGAGGAGGATGAAAACGCCCGTCCAGCGGAAGAAGCGCGCCAGATTGAGCCTCAACCCGCCCCAGGCGATGGCGATGCCCGCGACGACCGAGGCGAGCAGGCCCAGCAGGGCGCCCAGCGGCACGGCCAGGCTCTCGCTCTGCTGCACCAGGGCCAGGAGGAAGAAGACGGATTCCAGCCCCTCCCGCGCGACCGCGAGGAAGACCATCAAGATCAGCGCCGCCCCCGAGCCCGTGCCCAGCGCCTCGGCCACCCGGCCCTGAAGCTCGCCCTTCATCCGCCGCCCGGCGCGGCGCATCCAGAAGGCCATGGCGGTAAGCATGGCGACGGCGACCAGGCCGACCAGGGCCTCGAAAAGCTCCTGCTGCCGCTGCGGCACTTCTGCGCTGAGAATATCGAGCACCAGCCCGGTGCCCAGGCAGATCAACGCCGCCGAGGCAGCCCCGATCCAGACGAGCGGCATCCATTCGCCCTTGCCGGCGTGGCGGAGATAGCTGGCGATGATCCCGACGATCAGGGCTGCTTCCAGCCCCTCGCGCAACATGATCAGGAAGGCTACCAGCACGTCGAACGACTCCACGACCTCTTTGAGGGCCACTGCCCCGGCGTTGCCGCCCATGCCGGAGCGGCCGCGCAGGGCCAAGATAACGATTGTTAATAATTATTCTCAATTGCGCCGAAGACACGGCGCAAAACAAAGAGTGACGCCGGGCGGCAGGCCATCACAAATCCCTACGCGATGCGTTATAGCGGTGCTCCGCGGGGATTATGACAGTCTTATGCACGCCCCAGGCGCCGCCAAGGGATTGCTCTTCCAGGCCTTGTCGTTAAATCTCCGCCTGCGAGTCGGTCTTAATTATGAAACTGGCCTCCGCCTGCCGCCGGCCTTTCCCGGTGCATGGCCGAGGGGCCGATGAGAGGAGCGCATCATGGCGCTTGGTCAGAACGGACAGGCCGGTAACCCCGAGCCGCAACAGATTTTCGGCACCGAAGGCATCGCGGCGATGGAGCGTCCGAGCCTGACGACGCGGATCTTCATGTCGATCGTCCAGATGGCCGAGCGGCTGAACCTGCGGTACTCGAAGGTGGGCAACCCGCCAGTTTTCGACAATGCGACCTTCCCCTGGGCGAAGGAAGTCGAGCGGGAATGGCCGCTGATCCGCGCCGAGCTGGAAAAGGTGCTGCTGCGCCAGAAGGATCTGCCGAGCTTCCACGAGCTCTCGACCGATGTGCAGACCATCAGCAAGGACAGCGCCTGGAAGACCTTCTTCCTGACCGGCTACGGCATCTCCTCCGAGGCCAATATCGCCCAGTGCCCCGAGACTTGGCGCATCGTCCAGAAGATCCCGGGCCTCAAGACGGCGATGTTCTCGATTTTCGAGCCCGGCAAGCACCTCCCCGCGCATCGCGGGCCCTATAACGGCGTGCTGCGCCTGCATCTCGGCCTGATCGTGCCGGAGGCCCAGGGCGACGAGCTGGCCATCCGCGTCGATCGCCAGATCTGCCATTGGGAAGAGGGCAAGGCGCTCATTTTCGACGACGCCTATGAGCACGAGGCCTGGAACCACACGGACAAGACCCGCGTGGTGCTCTTCGTGGATTTCGTGAAGCCCCTCGCCTTCCCGGCCCGCTTCGTGAACTGGGCGCTGCTGAATCTCGCCATGTTCACGCCCTTCATCCGCGAAGGGCTCGAGAACCAGAAGGCGTGGGAGAAGAAGTTCTACGCCGAGGCAGAGGCGCTGCGGAACCGCCCGCGCTGAGAGAGCGGCGCCGCCGGTAAAGGGGGCGCCTTCCCGGATCACTACTGATAATCCGGCTTACCGATATCCTCGGGCCGCTGCGGCACGCGGCGGAACTGGCTCGTGTCATAGCCGGCGGCGGCGAAGCGGCTAAGAAGCTCACGATATTTCGCATCCTCGATCACCGGATCTCGCGCCAGCACCCAGCCATAGCCGCGGCCGGGATAGCCGACGAGCGCGTGGCGATAGTCCTGATCGACATAGACGATCAGATAGGACAGGTAGATCGGCCAGAGCGGTGATTCTCGCCAATAGGCATTGCCCGTGCCGGGCACGACATAGCCCTTCATGGTGAAGCTGCCGGGCTCTTCGGAGAAGCTCTTGCGCCCCCAATAGACGTCGCTGAACTTGTCGCCCTCGACGCTGATCTCGAAATAGCTGCCGACTTTTCCGCGCTCGGCGAAATAGGGGATATTGGCGATCACATACCAGCGGCCGCTATAGCGCTGGAGATCGACATTCTGCGCGAGCGGAATGCCGTGATCGACCGGCCCGCAGGCGGCGAGGCCGGCAGCGCAGAGCATGGAAAGCGACCAGCGTCGGATGGCAGACATGGCGGTCCCTCGTTTTATGATGTGATGCGCTTCGTCAGCGGCTTTCGGCCGCCTGCATCCGCCAGAGCCCGACATCGATGACGCCGGCGCGGAAACCCGCCTCGCAATAGCTCAGGTAATATTCCCAGAGTTTGCGGAAGCGGACGTTGAACCCCATGGCCTCGATGGCAGGCCAGGCAGCCTGGAAGCGGCGCTGCCAATGCATCAGCGTCAGCGCATAGCCCTGGCCGAAGAACTGCGTCTCCGGCACGTCGAGCCCGGCCGCCGCCGCTTGCGAGCGCAGGGCGGAAGGCGATGGCAGGAGGCCGCCCGGAAAGACGTGGCGCTGGATGAAATCCACGCCCCGCCGATAGCTCTCGAAGCGGTCATCGGCGATGGTGATGGATTGCAGGACGATTGTGCCGCCGGGGCGGAGGCAATCGCGCAGCTTGCGGAAATAGGTGGGCCACCAGGCTTCGCCGACGGCCTCGATCATCTCGATCGACACGATGCGGTCGAACTGGCCGCTGATGTCGCGATAATCCTGCAGCCGCAGGTCAACCTTGTCGCCGAGCCCCGCCGCCTGAAGCCGCTGCTGGGCATAGCCGAGTTGGGAGGGCGAGAGCGTCACGCCCGTCACGTGGCATCCTTCGGCAGCGAGGCGCTCCGCGAGCCCGCCCCAGCCGATGCCGATTTCCAGCACGCGCATACCGGGTTCGATGCCGAGCATTTCGACGATGCGGTCCTGCCGCCGCACCTGCGCGTCTTCCAGGCTCGCCTCGGGATCGTCGAAAATAGCGGCGGAATAGCTCATCCCGGCATCGAGCCAGCGGGCGTAGAACTCGTTGCCGAGGTCGTAATGCTGCTCGATGTTCCGGCGGCTGCCGGCGCGGGTATTGTCGCGCAGCCGGTGCAGCAGGCGATGGATGAGCCGCAGCGGCAGCACCGCGCGATCGGTGCCCGTAATGGCGCCCTGGTTGCGGGCGGCCAGCTCGATCAGGGCGGTGACATCGGGGCTACTCCAGTCACCATCGAGATAGGCCTCGGCGAAGCCGATATCGCCGCTCGTCAGCAGGCGGGAGATGGCGCGCCAGCGATGGAGCACCAGCATTGCCTGCGGCCCCGGCCCGGCGCGATGCAAGATTTCCGACCCATCCGGCAGCCGGACGGTCACGCTGCCGCATTGCAGCCGGGCGAGCAGGCGCCGCAGCAGGAGACTGCCGAAGCCAGAGCGCGGGAGCGTCAGTTTCTCGGCCTGGGCGTCCATCACAGGCTCTCCGGATGGGCGATGCTCACCGCTTCGCGGGGCGGAAGGGGGCGGGGCCTGATGCGCATGCCTTTGATCCAGAGCTTCAGCGCCTCCCAATGGATGCCGGCCAGCACCTGGCCGGCCATCAGTGGAAAGCGAAGGAAGGCGCGCAGCAGCGCCCCGTCCGTCAGGGCTTGGCGCTCGCCGGCGAAGCAGGCGGTCAGCACGCTCTCATCGCCCCGGCGGACGTCGATGGCGATGGCGGTGCGCCGCTCGGGCAGGGAAAGCCGGAAATGATAGGTCATTTCCATCTCCATGAAAGGCGAGACATAGAAGCGTTTCGCGCATTGCTGCCGGATCACCCGCCCGTCCGTGGCCTCGGCGGGGATCAAATAGGAGTGGCGCTGCCCGAATGTGTTATTCACCTCGTAGAGCACCGCGCGGAGCCGCCCATCGGCGGCGTGGCAGAAGAAGATGCTCAGAGGGTTGAAGACCTTGCCGAGAACACTCGGCATGCAGAGAAGCCTGATGGCCCCGCCATCGCATGCCAGCCCGGCCCGCGCCATAGCCGCCTCCACCTGCGCGCGCAGGGTGGTCCCGCTACCGTCGAGATGATCGCGCTGGCTGAAGCCGAAGAGGTTGAAGCGCCCCATGCTCAGGAAGCGCAGGCGGCGGGAGAGCGCCTCCATCTCGTCGAGATCCAGCAGCAGCATCAACATGCGATAGCGCAGCCGGTGACGCAGTGGCTTCAGCCGCTGATGCACCACCGTGCCGGCATAAAGGCAGGAGTTCATGCCGCCTGGGCCCGCGAGAGGGTGATGCGCGCCGATTCATGCTCGACGCGCCAGGGGCGGCGAAGCCCGCCGAGTTGCTCGGCAACCGCCAGGCCGGCCTGCAATCCATCCTCATGGAAGCCCGAGCCGAAATAGGCGCCGCAGAACCAGGTGTTGCCCTCGCCCTGCAAGCTCCAAAGCTCGTGCTGGGCGCGCATCGCGGCGCGGTCGAAGAGCGGGTGCTCGTAGGATTCACGATGGATCACGCTCTCCGGTGCCACGGGCTGGGCTGGGTTAAGCGTGACGAAAACATTCTCCTCCTTCGACAGGGATTGGAGATTGTTCATCCAATAGGTCGCGCAGAGGCGGCCCTCGTCGCCGCGGGCGAGATAGTTCCAACTCGCCCAGACCTTGCGTCGCAGCGGCATCAGGCTGGCGTCGCGATGCATCACCGCGTCGTTCGGGCCATAGCCGATGGCGCCCAGCAAGCGGCTCTCGGCATCGGAAGGGTCGGCGAGCATGCCCAGCGCCTGGTCGCTATGGGCCGCGATGACGACATGGTCGTAGCGCGCCGTCTCGCCATCGGTATCGGTGAGCAGAACCTCGCCCCCCTGTCGCCGTATGGCGCGCACGCCGCAATTCAGGCGGATGGAATCGGCGAAAGGCGCGGTCAGCTTTCGGACATATTGGCGGCTGCCGCCTTCCACCGTGCGCCATTGCGGGCGGCCGGAAAGGCGCAGGAGGCCGTGGTTCTCGTAGAAGCGCATGAAGGCGGCGGCGGGATAATCGGCGGCAGCCTCGGCGGGGGTGGACCAGATGGCGGCGGCCATGGGCAGGAGGTGGTCACGCGTGAAGGCATCGCCATAGCCGTGGCAGCGCAGCCACTCGCCGAGGGAGAGCGCCTCGGCCTCCGGGCTATGCGCGGCCCGCGGCGCCTCGCGATAAAAGCGCAGCAGGTCCCGCAGCATGGACCAGAAGCGCGGCCGCAGGAGATTGCCGCGCTGGGCGAAGACGCCGTCGAGATCCGTGCCCGAATATTCCAGCGCCCCGCCGCGCAGCGAGGCGGCGAAGGACATGTCGGAAGCGCGGGTCTCGACGCCCAACTCGCGGAAGAGGGCGACGAGGTTGGGATAGGCTTCGGGGTTATAGACGATGAAGCCCATATCGACCGGCATCGCGCCATTCCGGCCGGGCGCCATGATGGTATTGCTATGCCCGCCGAGCCTCGCCGCGCGTTCATAGACCGTCACCCGATGGCCGCCCCGCGCGAGCAGCCAGGCCGCCGACATGCCGGCAATGCCGGTGCCGACCACGGCGATGTTCAGGATCGTGTCGCGCTGCGGCATGGTGACGAATCTGCTTCCCGGCTTTTGCAGCCGATTGTGGCTGCCTTCATGCATCCATACGTGAAGCTGACGCTTATGGATCACTGTAAAGCTCGGCAACCGCCGACCGCTGGTCCAAAGCCCGGAGACGGACCGGTGATCCACTGGCGGATGTCGACCGTAGATGAGGCGATGCATGTTCCGATCCCCCCTTTCACGCCGCCTCGGCCGTCGCCATCCCCGGATGGCGGCATGAGCTGCGGAACCGACAGTGATTCGGCGCTGATCGTCGCCATCGCGCAGCGGCGGGACAGGCAGGCCTTCGCGGCCCTGTTCCGCGCCTATGCCCCGCGCCTGAAGGCCTGGCTGCGGCGGGCGGGCACCGATGCCGCCCAGGCGGAGGAAATCGCGCAGGAGGCCATGCTCACCGTCTGGCGCAAGGCGGAACTCTACGACCCGGCTCGCGCCCAGCCGGCGGCCTGGATCTTCACCATCGCCCGCAACCAGCGCATCGACGCGCTGCGCCGCTCCCGCCTCGCCCTGCCGGAGCCGGAGGAAGGCGATGACGCCCCGCTGGCCGACGCGATGCTGGTCGCGGAGGAGCAGGCCCTGCGGCTGCGCGCCGCCATGGCGGCCCTGCCGCCCGAACAGGCCGAGGCGCTGCGCCTCGCCTATTTCGAGGAATTCACTCACAGCCGGCTCGAGACCGCCCTCGGCGTGCCGCTCGGGACCGTGAAGTCGCGTCTGCGCCTGGCCCTCACCCGGCTGCGCGCGGCGCTCAAGGACCAGGACTGATGCGGCACCACCCCTCAGAGGCGACCCTGCTGGCCTGCGCGGCCGGCACTCTTCCAGAACCGCATCGGCGCGTCGTTGCCGCCCATGTCGCCCATTGCCCGCATTGCGCGGCTATCTTGCGCGAGGCGGAGGCCATCGGCGGCGCCCTGCTGCATGGGCTGGAGGGCTCGCCGCTCGAAGCCGGTGCGCTGGAGCGTGTGATGGCACGGCTCGATGAGCCGGCGCGCCCCGAACCGGCCCCTGCCCCCGTGACGCTCGCGGCACTTCAGGCGAGCGGGCGTTGGCGCAGGGTGGCGCCCGGCATCGCCATGATGAAGCTGATCGAGCGCGACGAGACGGGCACGCGGCTCGACCTCATCCGCGTCGCCCCCGGCCTCGCGCTGCTGGAGCATGGGCATGAGGGCCAGGAGATGACCTGCGTGCTGCAGGGCAGTTTCGACGATGGCCATGAGATCTATGGCGAAGGCGATTTCGCGGAGGGCGGCGGCGAAGTGGATCATCAGCCGCGCACTCTGCCCGGCCCGGATTGCATCTGCCTGATCTCGACGACCGGCAGGCTGAAGCCCCATTCCTGGCTCGGCCGGCTGATGCGGCCGCTGATCGGCATGTGACTTTGTTGCGCGCCATCCTCCGCCCCGCCCTGCTGCTGATGCCGCTCGCCGCCTGTTCGCCGGCGGAGATGCTCAATGCGGTCTCCCCACGCGTACCGGTGATGGAGGGGCTCGCCTATGCGGAGGGGCCGCGCTTCAAGGCCGATGTCTATGCGCCGGAGCGCCCCGCGCCGGGGCGCCCGATGGTCGTCTTCTATTACGGCGGCGGCTGGGAGGCGGGGGAGCGGGGCATGTATCGCTTCCTCGGCGCGGCGCTGGCGAGCCAGGGTATCGTCACCGTCATCCCGGATTATCGCGTCTGGCCGGAAGTGAGCTTCCCCGGCTTCATGGAGGATGCCGCCAAGGCGCTGGCCTGGGCGCGCGGCCATGCGCGGGAATTCGGGGGCGATCCGGATAATCTCTTCCTGATGGGGCATTCGGCCGGGGCGCAGATCGCGGCGCTTCTGGCGCTCGATCTGCATTATCAGCGCGAGGCCGGGATCGAGAGGCAGGCGGCCCGGGGCGTGATCGGCATTTCCGGACCCTATGACTTCCTGCCGCTGACCAGCCCGGTGCTGAAGCAGATTTTCGGGCCGGAAGAGGCTTGGCCGGCCTCGCAGCCGATCAATTTCGTCACCCCCGAAGCGCCGCCGATGCTGCTCGCCACGGGCGATGGCGACAGCACCGTGGACCCGGCCAATACCACCCGGCTTTCGGCCCGGCTGCGCGCCGCCGGGGTGGCGGTGACGGAGCGGCATTACCCCCGCATCGGCCATGCGCCCGCCATTGGCGCCATGGCGGGGCCGCTGCGCTTCCTCGCCCCGGTGCGGCGGGACGCCCTGGATTTCATCGAGGCGAATACCCGCCTCCAGCAGGCGCAGGCGGCGGAATGACGGGCTTTCTCATCCTGGGCGTCACGCTCTTCCTCTCGCTGGCGATGATGCTGGCCTGGGAGATTCAGCGCCGTACACGCAATGCGGGCTGGGTGGACGTGGTCTGGAGCTTCGCGCTCGGGATTGCGGGCGTGGCCTATGCGCTGGCGCCGGTGCAGGGCCAGGAATGGCCCTCCGCGCGGCAACTGATCGTCGCCGTGCTGGCGGGCGCCTGGTCGCTCAGGCTAGGGCTGCATATCGCGGCCCGCACGCGCCATGGGAAGGAAGACAGCCGCTACGCCCGCTTCCGCGAGGAATGGGGCGAGGGTTTCGATCGGCGCATGTTCGGCTTCCTGCAGATCCAGGCCGCGGCGGCCGCCTTCCTGGCCCTGGCCATGCTGCTGGCCGCCCGTAACCCCGCGCCGCTGGGCTGGCAGGATGGGCTGGCCGTTCTCGTCCTGGCCATTGCCGTGGCGGGCGAGGGCCTGGCCGACGAACAGATGCGCCGCTTCCGCGCCGATCCAGCGAATAAGGGCAAGGTGAACGACAAGGGCCTGTGGGGCCTGTCGCGCCACCCCAATTACTTCTTCGAATGGCTGGGCTGGTTCGCCTGGCCGCTCTTCGCCGTCTCGGCCCTGCATCCCTGGGGCTGGCTGGCCCTGGCGCAACCGGCCTTCATGTATTGGCTGCTGGTGCATGTCTCGGGCATTCCGCCGCTGGAGGCCGAAATGGCCCGCAGCCGTGGCGCCGCCTGGGACGATTATTGCGCCCGCACTCGGCCCTTCCTCCCCTTTCCCAAAGTGAGGTCCCGATGAGTCTCGTCGCAGCGGCCGCGAGCGCGGTCGAGCGCCTGCCCCTTCCCGATCCGGTGACGCGCGCGGGCATCGCGCTGCTCGTCGGGCGCACCGCGCGGCGGCTGCGCCATACGCCGCCGGAGGCGGAGCGGGATTTCGTCACCTTCATGCGCAGCCTGCCGATCGCCGACCATCCGGCGGCAGCCAATACGCAACATTACGAGCTGCCGCCCGAATTCTTCGCGCTCATCCTCGGGCCGAAGCGGAAATACTCCTGCTGTTATTACGGGGGCGACGCCGACCTCGCCCGGGCGGAGGAACTGGCGCTGGCGGAAACGGCGGCGCATGCCGATCTCGCCGATGGGCAGCGGGTGCTGGAGCTGGGCTGCGGCTGGGGTTCGCTTTCGCTCTGGATGGCGGAGACCTATCCGCGCTCGAGCATCACGGCCGTTTCCAATTCGGCCTCCCAGCGGCTGCATATCGAGGCGGAGGCGCTGCGGCGCGGGCTGCGCAACCTCACCGTCATCACCGCCGATATGAACGATTTCGACATCGGCGAGCGCTTCGACCGCATCGTCTCGGTGGAGATGTGGGAGCATATGTCGAACTGGCCCGCGCTGCTGCATCGCGCGCGGGGCTGGCTGGAGCCGGAGGGGCGGCTTTTCCTGCATGTCTTCAGCCATCGCAGCATGCCTTATCACTTCGACCATGCCGATAAGGCGGATTGGATCGCGCAGCATTTCTTCACCGGCGGCATCATGCCGAGCCATGGGATGATCCGGCACCTCGACGCCGATTTCACCCTCGAGCAGGAATGGCGCTGGAGCGGGCTGCATTACCAGCGCACGGCCGAGGATTGGCTGGCGAATTACGACCGCAACGCGGCGGAGATCGACGCCATTCTCGCTCGCGTCTATGGCGATGACGCGGCGCTGTGGAAGCGGCGCTGGCGCCTCTTCTTCCTCGCCACCTCAGGCCTGTTCGGCGCGCTGGGGGGCGAGGAATGGGGGGTGAGCCATTATCGGCTGAAGCCGAAACCCTGAGCGGGGGCTGGATGGAGAGGGACTAACATGTCACTCTCTCCATCCACCCGCATGCCCAGGAGGCCGCGATTCACATGTCGGGCGCCGAAGAGGGCAATCTGCGGGACAAGGCCTATCGCGCCTTCACCGACGGGCTGATGAACCAGGCCCTACGGCCGGGGCAGTTCATCTCGCAGCGCGAGCTGGTGGAGATGACGGGTTTCCCGCTGGGCGCGATCCGCGAGCTGATCCCCCGGCTGGAGGCGGAAGGGCTGATCCGCACCATTCCCCAGCGCGGCATGCAGATCGCGCAGGTGGATCTCTCGCTGATCCGGCAGGCTTTCCAGTTCAGGCTCTTCCTCGAACGCGAGGCGGTGGCGCTTTTCGCAGGCAGCGTCGGCGACGATGAATTGGCGGCGCTCCGGAAGGCGCATGAGGAAATGCTGCGCCGGGCCGAGAGCGGGCAGGATGAGCGGCTGTTGAGCGAGGCCCAGGCGGTGGATTGGGATTTCCATGACCGCATCATCGACGCGCTGGGCAATGCGATCATCTCAAACAGCTATCGCGTCAATTCGATCAAGATCCGCTTGATCAGGCAGTCGCAGACCCGGCTGGAGAGCAATCTGGTCGCGCCGGTAATGCGCGACCATCTCGCCGTGATTGAGGCGCTGGAACGGCGCGATGCGCCCGAGGCGGTCGAGGCGCTATCGCGCCATATCCGCAATGCGCAGATGCGCGCGCTGGGGCTTTAGCCGCGCGCGCGCGCCACGCCGTCAGGCCGCCTTGGCGGCGAGCGCCTCGCGCACCTCGGCGCGGAGTTTGCCGATGGCAGCGGCATCGAGCGAGACCAGCGGTGCCGCGACGCGCAGCCAAGCATCGTCGCCGGCCCGTTCGGCGATCAGCGCCTTGACCGCCGGCGTCACGGGATGGCGCAGCACGGCCTCGACCATGCCGGTGATTCCGGGATTGGCCTCGCCCTTCATGGCCAGCGGCAGCAGCAATTCGGGGATGACATTGGCGAGGCCGGAAATGGCGCCCTGCCCGCCCAGGCGCACGCCCTGGGCGAGATGCCGTTCATCGCCGATGAGGATGGCCATGTCGCGATGCTGGGCCAGCAGCTCCTGCGTATAGGGCCAATCGCCGGAGGAATCCTTCACGCCGATGATCACCTTCGGATAGGCGCGGCGGAGCCGACCGATCAGGCTCAGCGAGAGCGGAACGGCGGTGACGGAGGGGATGTTGTAGAGAATGACGTCGCGCGCCGCGACGCCGAGCCCCTCGATGAAGGCGGAGAACCAGGCATAGAGCCCTTCCTCCCCCACGCCCTTGAAATAGAAGGGCGGGGCGACGAGCAAGGCGCGGCCGTCGCATTCCAGGATCATCCGCGCCTCGGCCAGGGCACCTTCGAGCGAGGCAGCGATGACGCCGCCGACGAGTTGCGTGCGCGGATTCAGCCCGGCCGCTTGGAGGGCACCGAGCACGCGAAGGCGCTGGGTGAGGCCCAGTGATGGCCCCTCGCCCGTGGTGCCGAAGGCGGTGATGCTGCCGCAGCCGCGCGCGAGAACATCCCGCGCATGAGCGGCCATTCGGGGGAGATCCGGCTCCCCCGCCGCCGTGAAAGGCGTGGCGAGGGCGCAGGAGAGGCCGAAGCGGGTGGCGGGGTCGTTCATTTTCCGGGACGTCCGTTTCTTGTCGCCCCGGCCGGCACGGCACCAGCGGTGGGCGACTAACATGTTAGCGCCCACTCACTGCCAATCACAACCCCGATGAAGCCTTTACGTCGCCCGCGTCTTCCGGGTGCCGCTGCCGGGCTTGCTCCGGCGGGGCATTTTCTCGGCGGCGCGGGTGGCACGGGTGCCGACCTCGGGCACGGCGGCGGCGGCATTGCCCTTCTCGGCCTGGGCCTTGGCGGCCTCGGCGAAAATCCGCTCGATATCCCTGAGCCGGGCCGAGGCGCGGGCATTGAGCGGGCCGCCCGCACTGGTCACGCGCTTCACCTCGTCGAAACGCTGCTGGATCTCGGCGGCACGGGCGCCATCGAGCAGGCGCGGCAGGGTCTCCAGCGCCTCATGCGGGTCGATGAGCAGCATGAAGAACTGGTCGCGCAGGCTCTGCTTGAAGACCGGCAGGCTCATGCCGCCGCCTTCCTCGTCCTGCAACTGGGAGAGAAGCGCAAAGCTGCGCTCGTCGGTCGTCTGCTCGGCCAGGATGACGAAGGCGATGGCGCGCAGCACGGCCTCACGGGTGCCGCCTTTCGGGATGGCGGCTTTCAGTTCCTCGATGCGCCGCCTGAGGAATTCGCGATGCTCGTGCTCCTGCGCCGGGCGGCGGCGGGGCGCTTCGTCGAAGGCGACGCCTGCCATGGCCTGTAGCCAGGGCTGGCCGTAGACATTGAGGAAGATAGCCTCCTGCATCGCATCCCGCCATTCGCGATACTGGTCGAGGCTCTTCTCGATGGCGTTGGCGACCTGCTCCTCGGCCTGGCGGAAGGGATTTTCCGCCGGCACGGCGCGGCGCATGCCCTGGGCCATGGCGCCGAGGAAGCTGAGCGGCAGCAGGGCCGGGTTGCGGTCGGAGAAGAAGCCGTAGGAGAGGCGAAGGGGGTGAAGATCGCGCAGCGCCTCGGCCATGCCCGGCGTCACCGAGGCGCGCACCATCGGCTGCAGGAAGCGGCGGTAGAGTTCGAGATTGATCTCCGAGACGCGACGCGCGGTGGCGAAGCGCTGGTCGTCCTCGCGCGAGGGCTCAACGATGGCGCGGATATCGTCGAGATTGCGGGCGGCGAAGCGCAGCAGGTATCGCTCATCCTCGGTCTCGGGCCATTGCGAGATCTCGGCTTCGTAGAGGCCGGGCGGGAGGATGTCGATGAAGTCGATATTCGACGCGAATTCCTCATGCTCCTTCCGCGCCACCTTGGCGGAGACGAAAATGCCGAGATGGCCGATGCTTTCATGCACGGCATAGACGATGGTCTGCCCATGGGCGCGGATATCGTCGACATCCGCATAGAGATCGGTGATCCAGCCCAGGGCCTGGGGCGGCGGGGTGATATTGTCGCCCCGCGAGCAGAAGACGACGATCGGCGAGCGGATACGGCGAAGGTCCACGCGCTCGCCATCCTCCAGCACCAGCTCGGCCGTGGCGAGGCGATTGCCGATGAAGAGATTGTCGGCGATGAACTGCATCTCATTGGCATTGAGCAGGACGTGATTATTCCACCACCGCTCGAAGCCGAGATAGCGCTCGGGCTCGGTATCGATATGGGCGAGCAGGTTATACTGCTTTTTCCAGAACGTATTGGCCGGGTCGAGATTCTCGAAATTGGAGACGAGCCAGCTGCCGTCGAAAATGCCGTGGCCGAGATCCCCGGCGAGCGCCGTCATCCAGGACCCGCCGAGCAGGCCGCCGAGATAGCGCATGGGCGCGAAGCCCCGCCAGCCGGCCCAATAGGAGAGCGGGGCGCCGGCGATGATGATGGGGCCGAAGAGCTCCGGGCGCAGGGCGGCGCCGATCATGATCTGCCAGCCCGCCTGGCAATTGCCGATGACCACCGGCTTTCCCTCGGCCTGGGGATGGGCGGCGATGACATGCTCGAGGAAGGCGGCCTCGGCGCGCACCACGTCGGTCACGGTCTGGCCCGGCACCGGCTGGGGCAGGAAGCTCAGGAAGTAGCAGCTATGGCCCGCCCGCAGCGCGACGCCGATCTCACTATCGGGCTTGAAGCCGCCGATGCCCGGGCCGTGCCCCGCCCGAGGGTCCACCACCACGAAGGGGCGCTTCACCGGGTCGATCGTGACGCCCGGCGGGGGGACGATGCGCAACAGGCTGTAATTGACCGGGCGCGGCAGGGTGGCGCCGTCCAGGACCACTTCTGAATCGAAGCTCAGCACGCTGGGCGCGTGCTTCTCCAGATGCTCGTGATACTGGTTCCCGCGCTGGCGCAGCACGTCGAGGAAGAGGATGTTCCGCTGAGCGAGGCCGATACTGTAATCCAGCCAGTCCCGAGTAAGCGCGAAAGGGTCGGTCACAAGTCTCTCCTCCGGGGCTCGTCACCAGAGTAACGCCCGGTAAAGCCCCCCAAAAGCAGCGGGTTTTGCAGGCCTCGGTCACGACCAGGCGATAATGCCGCCAGCGGCGCCAAGGTTACATTGGCGTGGCTATTGCTTGCCTCCTTGGCCACGGCGCGGCAGGCAGCGGTGTCCCAAGGTCGAGTTATCATGACGAATACAGAAAAACCCGCCGATCTCCTCATCGATGCCGCGCAGGAAGTGGCCATTCGCCAGGATCTGACCCTGGTGGCGCTGGGAAAGCGCCCGGCCGATGTGGCACTGCGCGTGGGCCGGCTGCTGGACGTGCATACGCGCAGCTGGCTGCATGACCAGGAAATCATCATTCACGGCCGGCGCATCGCCTGGGTCGGCCCTGCCGGCGGTTATCGGGGCGAAGTGAAGCGCCGCGTGCATGAGCCCGATCTGGCGGCCGTGCCGGGCTTCGGCGAGGTGCATAAGCATATCGAAAGCTCGCACCTGACCCCGGAATGGGAGGCGGCGCTCGTCCTGCCGCGCGGCAATACCTGGACCTGCGAGGCGAGCCACGAATTCTCCAATGTGGACGGGGCGCATAACCTCGCCTTCTGGCTGGAAGCCCGGCGCCAGGGCTCGCCGCTGAAGATCTTCCCCCTCCCCGGCTCGGCCGTGCCCCCCACCGCCTATGAATGGGGCGGCGGCTGGTTCGGGCATGACGAGCAGCAGGCTTTCATGCGCGAGAGCCTCATGGTCGCCGGGCTGGACGAGGTCATGGACTGGCCCGCGGTCTGGAACCCGGAAAACCCCTCCTATAAGCGGCTCTGGGGCATGATCCAGGCCACTTTCGCCCAGCGCGGCGTGGTCGAGGGCCATGGCGCGGGGCTGCGGGAGGCCCATGAGATCAACGCCTTCGCCGCCGCCGGCCTCGCCTCCGACCATGAGGCCTGGACGCCGGAGGAGGTGATGGAGAAGCTTCGGCGCGGCATCTTCACCGAGATCCGGCCCCATTCCATGGATCAGGTGATCCCCTGGCTGTTGGAGCAGGGGCTGGCGGATTGGACTCAGGTGGCCTTCACCACCGATGACCGCAGCGCCTTCGACACCATCCGCCTCGGGGCGACGGACCATAATGCGCGGGTCGCGATCAAGCACGGGCTCGCGCCCGAGATCGCCATCCAGTGCATCACCATCAACCCCGCGCGGCATATGCGGCTCACCCCCTGGGTCGGCAGCATCGCGCCGGGGCGGTTCGCGGATGTGGTGCTGCTCTCGGATGTGCCGGGCCTGACCATCGCCAAGGTCTGGGCCGATGGCATGCCGGTGGGCGAAGGCACGGCCTATACCGGACCCATGCCGCGCATCGCCTGGCCGGGCTGGGCGACCGACACGGTGAAGATCGACCGCGAGATCACCGCCGAGGATTTCCGCATCCCGGCCGAGGCGGGCCGCGAGACCATGAACGCCGCCTTGCTGCGCCCGTTCCACTGGAATGACGAATTCATCACCATGGAACTGCCCGTGGCCGATGGCGCCGTGCAGCGGGACCCGGCGCGGAACGTGACCAAATTCGCCATCGTCGACCGCTTTTCCGGCGAGGGGCGGACCTCGAAGATGTTCTGGCTCGGCTGCGGGCCGCGGACGCCGGGCACGGCCCTCGCCTGCTCCGTCGCGCATGACAAGCACAATATCTGGGCCGTCGGCTCCTGCGACGCCGCCATGGCCAAGGCGGTGAACGCGCTGCGGGCGATCGGCGGCGGCTGGGCGCTGGTGCGCGAGGGCGAGCTGGTCGCGACGGTGCGCTACGAGGTGGGCGGGCTCATGACCTGCCGCCCGCCGGAGGAGCTGAATGCCGAAATGGCGGCCCTCTATGCCGAGGGCGAGAAGGTAGAGTGGATGTATGAGCCCACTTTCCATCCTCGCTGGTTTCCCGGTTTCCCGGAGCGGCTGATTTTCGCGACGCTCACCTGCGCGCCCTGGCGCTGGGTGCTGGTCGCGCCCTGCGAGCAGGCGCCGCTGGGCTTCGTGCATGTGCAAACGGGCCAGACGCATCCGGTTGTCTGGTGAGGGTGAGAGAGAAGCGATGAGCAGCACAGCCGCGCCCAAGGGCGCGATGGACCGGTATTTCAAGCTGAGCGAGCGGGGCAGTTCGCTGCGGCAGGAGGTGATCGCGGGCATCACCACCTTCGCCGCCATGGCCTATATCATCGCGGTGAACCCCGCGATCATGTCCCAGGCAGGGATGGACCGGGGCGATCTGGTGATCGCGACGGCGTTGGCCGCGATTTTCGGCAGCGTGATGATGGGCCTGGCCGCGAACCTGCCGCTGGCGGTGGCGCCGGCCATGGGCTCCAACGTCATCTTCGCCTTCATCTTGGTGAAGCAGATGGGCGTGCCCTGGCAGGGGGCACTGGCCATGGTGGCCTTCACCGGCGTCATCTTCCTCCTCCTCAGCGTGACGCGGCTGCGCGAGAAGGTGGCGCGCGACGTGCCGGAAGTGCTGAAGGTGGGCATCAGCGCGGCAGTGGGCGCCTTCATCGTCTTCATCGCGCTGCGCGGGGCGGGTTTCGTGGTGGCCAACCCCTCGACGCTGATCGCCATGGGCTCGCTGAAACAGCCGGCTGTGCTGCTGACGCTGGTGGGCATCCTGCTCACCCCCGTCCTGGTGGCGCGGCGCGTGCCGGGGGCGCTGGTGATCTCCATCGCGGCGCTGACCATCATCGGCTTCTTCGTGCCGCTGCCGAACGGGCAGATGATGACGCGGGCGCCGGAGAGCATCTTCGCCTGGCCGCATTGGCCGGCCAGCACCTTCATGGCGCTCGATTTCTCCTATCTCTTCACGCATTTCTTCGTGGTGCTGCCGGTTCTCTTCTACTTCCTCTGCGGCGAGTTCTTCTCGACCCTGGCGACGCTGATTGGCGTGACGAGTGCCGCGGGGCTGCGGAAACCGGACGGCTCCATCCCCAATGCGACGGCGGCCTTCGTGACCGATGCGAGCGCCACCATCGTCGGGCCCGTGCTCGGAACCTCGGTCGTGACGGCCTATATCGAATCCGTCACTGGCGTGCAGGCCGGGGGGCGCACGGGGCTGACCTCGCTGGTCGTGGCAGCGGCCTTCGTGCTCTCGCTGGCGATCTGGCCGGTCTTCACCATCATCCCCGCGCAGGCCACCGCGCCGGCGCTGGTGGTGGTGGGCGTGCTGATGCTGCAGGGCGTGGCGCGGCTGGATATGACGGACCTGACCAACGCCGTCCCCGTGTCGCTCACCCTGTTGCTGACGGTGCTGACCAACAACCTGATCAACGGCATGGCGCTGGGCACGCTCAGCTTCATCCTGCTCAACCTGGCGCTGGGGCGTGGGCGCGAGGTGACGGGCGTGGTCTGGGGCCTGGGGGTGATTTTCGTGGCCTATCTCGTGGTGATGGCGCGGTTCATGTGAGGCGCAGGGGGCAATGTCCCCCTCCCGCTTCCTGCGGGGGCCCCTACATGAAAGGGGATGAGCAAGAGCCCCTGCATCGATGTCTGTCGTTATGACGAGGATACCGACTGGTGCCTCGGCTGCGGCATGACCAAGCGCGAGAAGAAGGCCTTCAAGCGCGCCCCGGCCTATCGCGAGGTGATCTCGGCCTCGCTGCCCCCTCGCCTCGCCGCCCTGGCGGCAGAGGGGCATGCCATCGGCGAGGCGGCCCGGAAGAAGAAGCACTGATCCATCCGGAAGCGCCGGGCCGCAATATTGGCGCGGCGGGCGGGGCAGGCGAGAATGTGGGCTTCGGAGGAAGTGCCGCATGTTGACCCTGCGCCAGATCGAGGTTTTTCGGGCCGTGCTGCGGGCGGGGACGCTGGTGGGCGCAGCGCGGCAATTGGGCATCGCGCAGCCGACCGTCACGCGCATCCTCAAGCGGGTGGAGGACGTGGTCGGCCTGCCGCTTTTCGAGCGCAGCAAGGGGCGGCTCACGCCCACCGCCGAGGCGCGGCGCATGCTGGGCGAGATCGAGCGCGCTTTCGAGGCATTGCATCACGCGATCGGCCGGGCGGCCCATGCGGCCACGGAGGGGAGCCGCTTCTGCGTCGGCGCCTCGCCCAGTCTGGGGCGGCTGCTGGTGCCGGAGGCCCTGGCGGCGCTGAGCCGGGCGCATCCCGGCCTGTCGCTCCAGCTCGACGTGCTTTCGGTGAGCCAGGTGGCCGCCTATCTCACCGAGGGGCCGGGCGAGGCGGTGGTCACGCTGTTTCCCCTCCAGCAGGCGGGCATCCATAGTGTGCGGGTGGGCAGCGGGGCGCTCGTCGCGCTGGTGCCGCGGGATTGGCCGCTCGCCGGGCAGGCGGCGCTGCGGCCGGAGGATCTTCAGGGCCAGCCGCTGGCCGTCTTCGGGGAGCATGCCGTGCATGGGCAGGCGGTGAATGCCTTCCTCGCCCAGGGCGGGGCGACGCCAGGGCAGCGGCATCTCGTGCGCTTCGCGGAATCGGCGGCGGCGCTGGCCGAGGCCGGGATCGCCATCGCGCTGATCGATGCCTTCAGCGCCATGGCCGTGCGGCGGGACCGGGTGGCGGTGCTGCCGACGACGGCGGAGCGGGGTTTCGAGGTCTATCTGCATCGGGTGATGGACCGGCTGCAGGCCCGCTTCACCCTGCCCTTCCAACAATTGCTCACCGAGGGCATCGCCCGGCTCGCCGCCAAGCCTATGCCCTGAAGCTATAGACCCAGGACGAGTTCGCCCTTGCCTGGAACGGCCGACGGAGGGCCAATGGCGCGGTAACCCGGCAGAAGCCGGATGTATGCTTTAGGGAAACGTCCATGCCCCGTCATCACGGCCTGAGCCGCCGCGCCCTGCTGCGCGCCGGCGCCGGTTTCGGCCTCGCGGCCACCCTTCCCTCCTTCGCCTTCGCCCAGGGCGGTTCCGGCTGGCCGACGCGCTCGCCCACCATCATCGTGCCCTTCGCGGCCGGCGGCGGCGTGGATGTGGCGACGCGGCTCATCACCGACCGGGCCAGCGAGGCGCTGAGCAAGCGCTTCGTCATCGAGAACCGCGGCGGCGGCAGCACCATTCCGGCGACCCAGGCCGTGGTCCGCGCCCAGCCGGATGGCTACACCATCCTCGCCGTGCCGACGACGACGGTGATCAACCCCGCCTTCCGCAACGACATTCCCTATGACTGGCAGTCCGAGCTGATGCCGGTGGGCCTGATCGCCAAGCTGCCCTTCGTGGTGGTGACGCGGAAGGATTCCACCGTGAAGGACATGAAGGCCCTGGCCGAGGCCAGCCGCCGCTCGGGCAATCCGCTCACCTTCGGATCGGGCGGCAGCGGCACGGTGGCGCATCTCGCGGGCGAGCTTTTCGGCCTGCGCAACGGCATCGAGACGCAGCATATCCCCTATCGCGGCGAGGCCCCGGCCCTGACCGACACCATCGCCGGCACGCTGGACGTCATGTTCTGCACCCTGGCCTCGGCGGCCGGGCAGATCGAGAACGGCTCGCTGCGCGCGCTGGCCGTGACGACGGCCGAGCGGGTGCCGAGCCTGCCGAATGTGCCGACCGTGTCCGAGCAGGGCTATCCCGGCTACGACGTTTCGGCCTGGGTCGCGCTGTCGGTGCCGCGCGGCACGCCGGCCGAGGTGGTTGCCACCATCAACCGCGCCTTCACCGAGGCCGTTCGTGAGGAGCCGCTGCGCGCCCAGCTCGGCAAGCTCGGCGCCGTGCCGGCGAGCAGCACGCCCGCCGAACTCGCGAGCTTCATGGATGGCGAGGCGAAGCTCTGGGCGAAGGTCGTGACCGACGCCAAGGTCCGGATGGAGTAACGCGCCCTCATGCTCGCCCTGCGCAAGACAAAGCCCGCCCCCGGCCTGGAATTCGCCGACCTGCCCGAGCCTTCGCCCCAGCCGGGCGAGGTGCTGGTGCGGGTGGAGGCGGCCGGGATCTGCGGCACCGATGTGCATATCGACGAATGGACCGCCGGCTATGAGTCCATGACCGGCAATATGCCGGTGACCATCGGGCATGAATTCGCGGGGCGGGTCGTGGCTTTCGGCGAAGGCGCGATCGGCGTTGCCGAGGGGCAGCGCGTCACCGTCCGGCCCTCGACGGTCTGCGGGCGATGCGCGGCCTGCGCGGGGGGCAACCCGGATGGCTGCACCGCGCGGCGGGGCATCGGCATCGGGCGGGATGGCGCCTTCACCTCGCTGGTGCGGGTGCCGTCGCTGAATTGCGTCGCGGTGCCGGAGGGGCTGGATGCGGAACTGGCGGCGATGACCGAGCCGCTCAGCGTCTCGATGCATGCGGCGGACCTCGCCGATATCCGCCCCGGCCAGCGCGTGCTGGTGCTGGGGCCGGGGCCCATCGGGCTCGGCATCGCGGCCTTCGCCGCCTCGGCGGGGGCGGAAGTGGTGCTGGCGGGGGTGAGTGACGCGCCCCGCCTGGCGACGGCGCGGGAGGTCGGCGGCTTCCATTGCATCGACCTCGCCGGGACGAGCCTGCCCGAGGCGCTGGCCTCCATCGGCCAGGGCCAGGCTTTCGACGCGGTGATCGAGGCGGCCGGTGTCGCCGCGGCCGTCGAGACGGGGCTGAAGCAGCTTCGCAAGGGCGGGCGCTTCGTGGTGGCGGGGATTCACGCCCGGCCCGCGCCCATCGACCTGACGAGCCTGGTGCGGATGGAGCAGACCATCCATGGGGCCTATCGGGCGCCCATCAGTGACTGGCCGCGCGTAATCGCCTTCCTGACTCGCAATGCCGAGATGATGCGGCGGATGATCACCCATCGCCTGCCCCTGGCCGAGGCGATGGAGGGCTTCGCGCTCTCCCGGCGCCGGCAGGCGAGCAAGGTGATCCTGCTGCCATGACGCCGCCGGCCTTCCTGGCGCTCTGGAACGGGGTGCTGCCCGAGCGGGCGGCGGAATATGAAACCTGGCATGCCATGGAGCATATGCCTGAGCGGCTAGGCGCCCCGGGCTTCCGGGCGGCCAAACGCTACAGGGCCGAAGAGGGCGCGGAATACTTCACGCTCTACGAGCTGGACGGGTTGGAGGCGCTCTCCACAGCCGACTATGCCGCGCTGATGGATGCGCCCACGGCATGGTCCGCCAGTATGCGGCCGGCCTTCACCGGCTTCTCCCGCCTGCCCTGCCCCAGTTTCCAGGCCCGGCGTTTCGGCGATGGCGGGGCGATGGCGAGCCTGCGCGTGCCGGGGGCGATCGATTCCGTCTGGCCGCGCGTTTCGGGGCTCATCGAGGAATATTGGGCGCGCGGGCTGCTGACAGGCTTCCTGGCGGGCGGGACGAGCGGGAATGAGGGCGGCTATCGCGTCTTCCCCAATGCCCCTGCGCCCCGGCAGGAATGCCTCATCATGCTCGAGGGCACCGAACCCGGGCGGGTTGCTGCCCTGGCTTCGCCCCTCGCGGATCTGCTGGAAGGCACGGCGCAGGTCGGGCTGTGGCGGCTGCTGCAACGGCTGGAACGCGCCGGCCTGCGTGCCCCGGAGGCGGCCCGTCAGGCGCCGCGAGAGGATCTGCGCCGGCTCTGGGCCAAGGACGGCTGACGGCCAAGTTTCTGTTTCATGCGGCTCCAAAGTGCACTAGCGTCTCCGTAATAACAACGGAGGCTTACAGACGTGCCACTGGAGACCGACTGATGGTTCGCCTCGTCCCTGGCCATGGGCGCAAGCTCAGCTATTACGATTTCGGCCGCACCGTCGCCCATGCCTGCCAGGCCGATCCTCGCTTCTCCTACTGCGCCTATGTGCCGCGCAGCTATGACGAGGACGGCACGCAGGAATATCCGCTGCTGGTCATCGTGCATGGCACGCTGCGCGACAATGCGGAATATCGCGAGGTTTTCGTCGAGCTGGCCGAGCGCTGCCAGCTCATCCTGCTCGCGCCGCTCTTCCCCGCCGGCATCACGGCGCCGGGCGAGCTGAACAGCTACAAGTTCATCCGCGCGGGCGCGCTGCGCTATGACCATGTGCTGCTCTCGATTGTCGGCGAGATGCGGGAGAAATACCGGATCTCCGGCGAGCGCTTCTCGCTCTATGGCTTCTCGGGCGGCGGGCATTTCGCGCATCGCTTCCTCTATGCCCAGCCGCAGGCGCTCGAGGCCGTCTCCATCGGCGCGCCAGGCATCGTGACGCTGCTCGATGACAGCTACGATTACTGGGTCGGGACGCGGGATTTCGCGGCGCATTTCGGCGCGCCCGTGGATATCGCCGCCATGCGCCGCGTGGCGGTGCAGAGCGTGGTGGGCGGGGCCGATACCGATACTTGGGAGATTGCCGTGACGCCCGATAGCCGCCTCTGGATGCCGGGCGTCGAGGCCATGGGCGCGAACCGCATCGACCGCTCGGCCGCGCTCTCGCGCAGCCTGGAAGCGCAGGGGATCGCGGTGCGGCGCGACATCGTGCCGGGTGTGGCGCATAGCAACCGCGACGTAGCGCCTGTGGTCGAGAATTTCTTTGAGGAATTCTACAAGAAACGACAGCAACCGGCCGTAGCGGCCGAGACGGAGACATCGGCATGAGCAGGATCGCAAAGCTGGCGCTGACGGCCTGCTTCACCTTCGCCGGCCTGACCGGTATGGCCGAGGCACAGACGCCGCAGCGGGGCGGCGAGGTGAAGATATGGCTCAATGCCGATATCCGCAGCCTGGAGCCGGGCATCAATCGCGACGCGAATACCGATACCATCGTCCATCAGATCTATGAGGGGCTGGTCGGCTTCACGCGCGACCTCACCGTGGGGCCGGCGCTTGCGGACCGCTGGGAGGTGAGCGCGGACGGGCTGCGCTGGACCTTCCATCTGCGCGACAATGCCGTGTTCCACAATGGCGCGAAGCTGACCTCCGCCGATGTGAAGGCCGCCTGGGAGCGGCAGTGGAACAACCCGGCCTGGACCTGCAAACGCGTCTTCACCCAGCCGGGTGGCTTGCAGGTGCAGAGCGTGGAGGCGCCGGACCCGAAGACGGTGGTCTACACGCTGAAGGAGCCTAGCGCGCTGCTGCTTTCCTGGCTGGCGAGCGTGCAATGCGGCGTCGTGGTGGCGCATGAGGACAGTTTCGGGCCGGATGGCAAGTTCCGCGCGCCCATCGGCACCGGGCCGTGGAAGCTGTCGGATTGGCGGCGGGCGCAGCGCGTGGTGCTGCAGCGCTTCGACGGGTATGGCGCGAGTGCGGCGCCCGCGAGCGGCTATTCAGGCGCGCGAGAGGTTCTGCTCGATCAGGTGACCTATATGGTCATCCCTGACCAGAGCGCGGCGGAAGCGGCGATCCAGAGCGGCGCCATCGACCTGATGCCGAATGCGGATGTGGAGCGTGTCGATGCGCTCAAGGCCACCGGGCTCAGGGTGCAGTCCTCGCCTGGGCTTTCCTGGAGCACCATCCTGATCCAGACCAATGATCCGGTACTTAAGGATGTTCGTGTGCGCCAGGCCATCGCGCATGCGATCGACCTCAAGCAGATCGCCGAGATTCGCACCGTCGGGCTGGCGGGGCCGAGCCCGAGCCCGGTGAGCCCGTCGATGAGTTTCTATGACGAGAGCTTTGCTGCCTGGCCGGCCTATGACCCGGCGAAGGCGCAGGCGTTGCTGCGGCAGGCGGGGTATCGCGGGCAGGTCATCAAACTACAGACCAACAAGCGCTATAGCGGGATGTATGACAATTCCGTCGCCATCCAGTCGATGCTGAGCGCCGTCGGGTTCCGCGTGGAGTTGGAAGTGCTGGATTGGGCCACGCAGCTTTCGAATTATGCGAATGGCAATTTCCAGCTGCAGTCCTTTTCCTTCTCGCCGCGGCTCGATACCGGCCTCGCCTTCACCTCGATCATCGGCGACAAGACGCAGAATCCCGGCGCGCAATGGGGCTCGCCGGAGGCGATCAGGCTGCTCTCGGAAAGTGGCGTGATCAGCGACGAAGCGAAGCGCGCCGATATCTTCCGCCGCCTGCATAAGATGATGGCGGAGGAAGTGCCGACCATCGGGCTCTATTTCACGCCGCAAGTGGTGGCGAGCCGCCAGGACATTCAGGGTGTGACGACCTGGGCGGCCGGCTGGCCGGTGACCTGGGGCATCTGGCGCCAGCGTTGAGAAAGGGGGCGCGCTTTGCGCGCCCCTCATTCCGCCGGCAGGGCGCCAGCAGGGGCGCGGGCCGCTTTCTTCTCGCGGCGGCGCCCGAGTTGCTGATCGGCGATGACGCCGAGCAGGATGACGCTTCCCATCACCGCGAAATTCAGCGACGAGGGAATGCCGAGAATATTCACTAGGTTTTGCAGGATTTGCAGCAGCACCGTGCCGAGCACGATGCCCAGAATGCTGCCCTCGCCGCCCCTCAGCGAACAGCCGCCGAGCACTGCGGCTGCAATGGCGTAGAGCTCGTAGAAATTGCCGAAGGAGGAGGGTGAGACGGAACTGGTGTAGAAGACGAGGAGCACCGAGGTGAGCCCCGCGAGGCCGCCGCCCAGCAGATAGGCGCCGATGATGACGGCCTGGCTGTTGATGCCGGAATAGCGCGCCGCTTCCTCATTTCGCCCGACCGCATAAAGGTATCGGCCGAAGACGGAGCGATGCAGCAGCACCGCCATGCAGACCGAGACAACGATGAGGAAGAGAAAGGGGTTGGGAATGCCGAAGCTGCGCCCCGAGGCGAGCCAGGTGATCAGATCGAGATCGCCGGCATAGCCGAAGCCCATCGTGCCGTCCTGGGTGTAGTAGCGCGCGACGCCGCGATAGATGAGCAGGCCGCAGAGCGTGACGACGAAGGGCTGGAGCTTGAGCTTCGTCACCAGCAAGCCGTGCAGCAGGCCCAGCACGATGCCGCCCGCGATCACAATCAGCACCGCGAGCCACCACGGCAGTTCGTAATTCACCAACAGGTCGACCAGGATGACGCCGAGCAGCGCGAACATCGAGCCGACGGAGAGGTCTATGCCGCCGGTGATGATGATGAGCCCCTGTCCGATCGAGAAAATGCCGAAGAGGCCGATGAGATTGGCCATGTTCAGCAGATTGACTGGCGACAGGAAGAGCGGGTTGAGCAGCGCCGTGATGCCGCCGATGACGATCAGCAGCAGACCAAGGCCGAGTTCCTTCTTGCTCACGAAATGGCCTCCTGGCCGATGGCGAGCCGCAGCACCGCCTGTTCGCTGAAACTGTTCCGATCGAGCATGCCGCTGACGCGGCCTTCATGCATGACGGCGATGCGGTCGGAGACGCCGATCACCTCCTCCATGTCGGAGGAGATCATCAGGATGGCGACCCCGCTATCGGCCAGGGCGCGCATCAGCGTATAGATCTCGCCCTTGGCGCCGACATCCACGCCACGGGTGGGTTCGTCGAAGATGATCGCACGAGGGCTCATGCTCAGCCATTTGGCCAGCACGACCTTCTGCTGATTGCCGCCCGAGAGCGTGCCGGTGCGCATGCCGACATCGGGCACCTTGATGCGCAATGACTGGCGTTGCTGCTCCGCGACGCGGCGCTCGGCGCCACGGTTGACCAGCCCGAACGAGGCAAAGCGCATAAGGCTGGCGAGGGTGACGTTCTCGCAGATCGGCATGTCGAGCACGAGGCCGGCAGCCTTGCGATCCTCAGGCGCGAGATAGATGCCCGCCGCGACGGCCTCCCTCGGCGTAGTGATGGAGAGCGGCTTGCCGTCGAGGCTGATGGTGCCGCCCTGTGGCTTGTCGATGCCGAAGAGCGTGCGCGCGAGCGATGTTCTGCCGGCGCCGACGAGACCGGCCAGGCCGAGGATTTCGCCGGGCCTGATATGAAGATCGATGCGCTGGGCAGGGAAGGCACTGGTGATGAGGCCCTCGGCACGCAGGCCGCCGTCGCCGGGCGGATTGGCGGGCGGCGTATAGAGCGAGCGCAATTCGCGGCCGATCATCAGGCGGATCATATTAGCGTGGCTGATTTCCTCGCGCGCCAGCTTGCCCACCATCTTGCCGTCGCGGAGGCAGACGACACGATCCGCACAATCGATGATCTCGCCAAGGCGGTGCGAGATGTAGATGAGGCCGACACCATCCGCGCGAAGCTCGTGCAGCAGCGAGAGAAGGCGCGCGGTTTCCGACAGCGTCAGGGAAGATGTCGGCTCATCCAGAATGATGACGCGCGCCTTGGCTGCCAGGGCCTTGGCGATTTCGACGAGTTGGCGTTGTGCAATGGAAAGTTCGGCGACGGAGGCATCGGGACCGAAATCGGCGCCGAGGCGTTGCAGCAGCGGCGCGACCGTTGCACGTGCCGCTGCGTGATCGATCAGGCGCAGCGGGCCGCCCTTCAAAGGCTCGCGCCCGAAGAGGATGTTGCCGGCGACGTCGATATTCTCGAAAAGGTTGAGTTCCTGATGAACGAAGGCGATGCCGGCCTGTTGTGCCTGCGGCACGGTCAGGCGGGCATGGCTCTCCTCCCCAATGCGGATGCGCCCCTCGCTGGGCGGCACGACGCCGCCCAGGACTTTCATGAGGGTAGACTTGCCGGCGCCATTCTCGCCGATCAAGCCAAGGATTTCACCGGCATGGACCTCGAGGCTGACGCCATCGAGGGCGCGCACGCCGGGATAGGTTTTCCCTATCCCCTCGAGCGCCAGCAAGGGAGGTGCGGCGATGCTATGATCCGTCATGATCAGCGCGTCTGCAGAAGTTCCCTCATCTGCCCCTGGAAGTCGCGGACGTTGGATTTGTCGATGATCCGCGTGGGAACGATGATCTGCTTGTTCGCCGGGATGAAGGACTTATCGCCGTTGATATACTTGATCATGTTGACCATCGAGAGGTAGCCGAACTCGAAGGGTTGCTGAACCACGGTGGAGTGAATCAGGCCCTCCGCGATGCCGCGCAGGGTCAGCCCATCCTCGTCGAAGCCCACGATCTTGACCTTGCCCTCACGCCCGGCGGCTTTCACGGCCTGGTAGATCTGCGGGGTGTTATAGGCCCAGAGACCGGCCATGACGCCGATATCAGACTGGCGGGCCAGGACGTCTTCCACATTGCGCTTCGCTCGCGCCATGTCGCTTTCGTCGGTGCGGATATCGGCGATGGTAATATTGCTGCCTTGCAGCGCCTCGCGGATACCCTGCACGCGCTCGCGCGCATTATCGGCATCCATCGTGCCGACGAAGAGCATGGCCTTGCCGCCCTCGGGCAGCGCCGCCTTGATCTGCTTTCCGGCTTCGCGGCCGGCCGCGACATTGTCGGTGCCGATATAGACAGCGCGATTGCTGGCGGGCGCGTCGCTATCCGTAGTGAAGAGCACGGCCTGCGATGCGGCGCGGTTCAGCATATCGGTCGAATTGGCAGGATTGATCGCCGAGATGGCGATGCCGGCCACCTTGCGGGCCAGCAACTCGTCCACGATGCGCCTCTGCTCGGCGGCGCTCGCCTGGGCGGGGACGATCATCTCCATATTATATTGCGGGTTCTCGCGGTTCGCCTTTTCGATACCGCGCCTCGCGATCGTCCAGAAGTCGGCCGAGACATTGACGACGAAGGCGAGGGTCTTCTTTTCCTGCGCCAGTGCCCCACGGGCGGTCGCCGCAAGGGCAATAGCCGCGGGGGCAGCAAGCAATGCGCGCCTTTTCATGGTCGCTCCTGAACCAGTTTCCTCTGGCACCCTTTATGGGCGTCCAGTGGAATTTGGCTCGCGTCACGCGGCAATGCGCCAGAGAAATCAGCGAGAGGCGCGCTTCACATCATTGTGCGGATCAGGTCCAACCGCCATCCACCACGAATTCCTGTGCAGAGCACATGGAGGACGCGGCGGAAGACAGGAAGAGCGCCATATCAGCGATATGCTGCGGCGTGACGCGGCCCGCCAGGCACTGCCCGGCCTCGATCTCCTTCGCGGATTCGGGAGTGACCCAGAGCTTGAGTTGCCTTTCTGTCATGACCCAGCCTGGGACGAGCGTGTTGACCCGGATATTCTGCTTTCCGTAATCATGCGCGAGGCTACGTGTCAGGCCCTGGGTGCTGGCCTTCGCCATAGTATAGGCGGCCATTCCGCCCTGCTTGAGCTTCCAGCTGATAGAACCGAAATTCACGATCGCGCCGCCGCCGGCCCGCTGCATTTGCGGGATGATGGCCTGAGCGGTGAAAAACATTGGGCGCTGATTGATGGCGATACGCTCGTCATAATATTCCGGCGTCACGTCTTCGGTCTTGTGGCGCTGGTCATTGGCGGCGTTATTGAGGAGCACCGTGATATCGCCATGCGCCTGGCGAGCCTGCTCGATGCTGTCGCGAAGTGCCTTGATGTCACGAATGTCACAATGAATGAAAAGCGGGCGATGCGGGACGTCGCCGAGCCTCTCCACCAGCGCTTGGCTTTCGGCATCGGCAATGTCCACAAAAGCGACCTTGGCGCCCTGGCGCGCGAAAGACTCGGTGAGAGAGGCGCCGATGCCGCTGCCGCCGCCGGTGATGAAGACGGAACGGCCTTGCAAATCGGGGTAGATGGCATTCTGGGTCATATAGGTTCCTCCAAGGCCATCTTAGATGGCATTGAAGGAAAGCGAAGCCAGCATCAGGCCGTTCGCTTTCTCGTGCTCGCTTTGGTGTTCTTCTTGACCGGCGGCTTCCGAGCAGACGTCTTGCTGCGCGAGGCGGGTTTGCCGACGGGGGCTTTCGTGCTTTTGCCCCGAGCCGAGCGCGCTTCATCGAGCGAGGCCACGCTGGCCTTCCCGGCGGGGGCGCGCGCCTTCTCCTTGCCGAGACTCGCCTTCAGGGCCGCCATGAGATCAACGACATTCGACGGCGGCTCCTCCTCCTCCGGTTGAACAAAGCCCTCGCCCTTGATCTTCGCATCGATCAGCTCCCGGAGCCGCGCCTCGTAGCGGTCCTCGGTATCGGCTGGGTCGAATTCATCGGCCTGGCGCTCGAGAAGCTGTTCGGCGAGTTTGACCATGCCCGGGTCGCTCTTGGTTCTGCCGAGCGAGGCGAAGGCGTCCTCCGCCGAGAGGAGGTCGCCTTCCTCATGGAGCGTGTGCAGGACGATGCCTTTGCCGCTCGCCATGATTGCGACGGGCCTCTCTCGGCGGTTGAGCACGATGCGAGACAAGGCAATCGCCCCGCTCTTTGCCAGGGCGTCGCGCAGCACGGCGTAAACCTCCTCGCCGGCATCGCCGTCCGGCAGGAGGTAATAGCTCGCATCGAAGTAGAGAGGGTCGATGGTGTCGCCGGCCAGAACCTTGGAGATGGTGATATTGGAGGAGCTTTCGATGCGGGCGGCCTCGAAATCCTCGTCTTCCAGAAGAACGTAATGGTCCTTCTGGAATTCGTACCCTTTCACGAGGGAGCGGCGTTCCAGTTCTTCGCCTGTTTCGGCATCGACGGTAATCATTCGGATGCGATGGCCGGTTTCCGGATTGATGTAGTTGAAATGCAACCCGCCTTTTTCGCGCCGCGCGGTGATGAGCACGACGGGGCAGGTGACGAGGGCGAGGCGCAGATAGCCGCGCCAGAGGGGACGTTCGGCCACGGTCAGCTCCCTTTCATGCTGCGGCCAGCGCGCGGGAGGCGCTGCGCCAAGGTGTCGAGCCCCTTCCATGGGTCGCTCTTCTGGCGCGCGAGCCGGCCAGGGATTGTCTCGATGGTGAAAGCCTTCGGATCAAGCTTGGCGGTCACTTCGCGCCAGGCCAGCGGCGTGGCCACCGTGGCGCCAGGGCGGGCGCGTGGGGAGTAGGAGAGCACTGCAGTCGAGCCTCGGCCGTTGCGGAGCCAGTCGATCAGGATGCGGCCCTTCCGCGCGGCCTTGCTGACCTTGGCGACAAAGCGGTCGGGCTGCTCACGCGCGAGATCCTCCGCGAAGGCCCTGGAAAAGCTGCGCACCGCCTCCCAATCATGCTCCGGCGCGAGCGGGACGACGAGATGCAACCCCTTCCCGCCCGTGGTGCGGCAGAAGCTCTGGAGTCCCTGCGCCTTCAGCCTGTCGCGAAGGAAAAGCGCGGCCTCGACGACGTCGGGAAAGTCGAGGCTCTCATCCGGATCGAGATCGAAGACGAGGCGGTCCGCGTGATCAGGGTCGTCGAGCGTCGCGCCCCAGCCGTGCAACTCGACGGCGGATATCTGCGCGCAGGCGACGAGGCCCGAGACATCCTCCAGCACCAAATAGGGATCGCCCTTGCTGGTACCGCCGCGCAGGGCGGGAGGCTGGCCCGGCGTGGGATGTTTCTGGAAGAAGCGGTCGCCATCGATGCCTTCCGGCGCGCGGACCAGAGCGAGGGGACGATTGGCGATCTCAGCAAGCGCGCGGGGGGCGACCTCAATCCAGTAATGCGCCAGATCTTTTTTGGTGAGGCCGGGCCAGATCTCCCGCTCGGGATGCGTGACGCGGATGCCCTTGATTTCCTCCGGCCCTTCCATACGCTGCACACTCCGCTTGAGCTTCGGCTTCGCCGCCGCCGAAGGGGCTTTGGCCGTGATGATGGCAGGCAGGCTGCGGCGCGGGCGAAAGCTGGCCCGCGCCTGCTCCGCGTCAGGCACGGGCCGGACGACTTCCGCCTCGCTCTTGTCCTCGCGCAGGCCGAGATAGACGGCGTGACGCAGCCTGCCGGCGCCGGACCAGCCGAGATATTGGACCTCGACGACCAGCCTCGGGCTGACCCAGTGGATACCTGTCTCCGGCTTCTCACCGGCATAGAGAAAGGAGGGCGGGCTTTCCGTCTCGGCCTGATCGAGCAGCTTGCGGAGCCGGGTCAGTTCGGTTCTGGAAAAGCCTGTGCCGACGCCGCCGACGTAATGCAGTTGGCCCTCTTCGTCGTGGAAGCCGAGATGCAAAGCACCGAAGCTTTCGCGGCTGCCGGAAGGCTGCGTCCAGCCGAGGACGATGAATTCCTCTCGGCCGCTGCACTTGACCTTCAGCCAGGCCTTGTTACGCCCGGCTCGATAGGGCGCATCCGCATTCTTGCAAATGATGCCTTCAAGTCCGAGTTTGCAGGCATTGCGGCGCATAGCGCCGGCCTCGCCCTGGTGGTGGTCGCTGTAGCGCAGACGGTCGTTCCAGCGAAGTAGGCCTTCCAAGGCTGCCTTCCGGTCGATCAGGCGGCAGGGGCGAAGATCGTAGCCATCGACCCATAGAAGATCGAAGAAGTAGAGGCTCAATCGGCGCGTATCACCTCCAGACAAGGCCTGTTGTAACAAGGAGAAATCTGAAATTCCGTCCGGTCGAAGCTGCACCAGTTCTGCATCGAGCAAAGCATCAGGAAGCTTCTGCTTCTCGATGAGATCGGCAAGAGAGCGAAAACGATGCGTCCAGTCTTGCGCCTGTCGTGTCAGCAGCGTCACCTTGCCGCCGCTGACTTTGACAAGAATGCGGTAGCCGTCGAATTTGACTTCGCTGAGCCAGATTTCGCCCTCGGGAATCGCCTCGCTGAGCGTGGCGAGTTGCGGGCGTGGATCGCGCGGGAAAGTAGTCTTTACTGCGCCCTCCGGCCAGGACCTCGGCTTAGCCATTCTGGATTTCGTGGCTGGAGACGTCTTAGCCTCAGCCTTCGGCGTCGCCTTTGCCTTGACGACGGGCTTTTTTACGGCCTTACGATCGGAGGGCTGCAGAACTTCAAGGCGCTCCGCATCACCGCCTGCCATGACGGCTTCGTCTTTCTCTTTGATGAGCAGCCAGTTCTCGCCCTTTTCACCCTGCCGCGGCTTGAGGCGTACCATGACGAAGCCGCCATTCAGCCTCTTGCCGGAGAGCGTGAACTTGATCTCGCCTCTACGCATGCCCTCAGAGGGATCACCCAGCGGTTCCCACTGGCCTTCATCCCAGATTTCGACGGTGCCGGCGCCATAATTACCGGCCGGTATCTCGCCCTCGAAGCCGGCATAGTCGAGGGGATGATCCTCGACATGAACGGCCAGCCGCTTATCGGCGGGGTCCAGGGAAGGACCCTTGGGTACAGCCCAGCTCCAGAGCACGCCGTCATGCTCGAGCCGGAAGTCCCAGTGCAGGCGGCGCGCGTGATGTTTCTGGACGACGAAAATCGGCATCCTCCGCTTGCGCCTTCCCGTCTGCGGTTCGGGCGTGCGGTTGAAATCACGACGTCGGCGATAGGTGTCGAGCGCAGGAGAGAGCATGGCGGATGTCCTTCATGCTCCGAAACGCTCACTGGTCGGTAATGTTGTTGTCGCCAGCTTTCACATCGGGCTGATGCAATGGTTTTGAAACCGAACCGCTGGCTGTGGCGTTATCTTCCGAGTGCGGTAGAGAGATGCACCGCACAGGTCGGGAGGATAAAAAATGAATAGGCAAATCGGCCTCAAGCGCGGTCCGCTCACGCCGGGCAGTGCGCATATCTGCGTGGATATGCATACGACTTCCACGAGCGGCCTCCGCAGCCGAAGCGGTATGGCGCGCGCGCTTCCAGCAGCTGAAGCTCTGGCTTTGGCTTGGCCTTCTCGCACCATTTTCACTCGTCAGGTACCGCGCGGTAGCAATCAGGGGCTCGGCGCAAACCGGCAGGGTTCCAATACCATCAGTGCCTTACCGAATAATCTCGCACGGCTGCTTCCCACGGCGATGCTGCTCGAAAAAGACCTGCCTTCCCCATGGGAAACCCCGGCGTTGGAGGAGCGGCTTCGCAGCGCTCGTGTCGACACGCTCATTTTCAGTGGTGCCGAGATCGACGAGGGCATGCTGGCGACGCTGCGCGGTGCAGTGGATCGCGGCTATCGCGTGATCATCGCCGTGGATGCGCTGGGCGGCTCGGAGGCGGAGTTGGAGGAGCGTTTCCTTCTCGCGGACCCTGATTATGCTGACCGCGTGGAACTCTCCACCATCGCCGAGATCCTCCGCCACTGGCACTGACTCAAGGTTTGGTGGGTAGCAGAGCCTTCATCCAGACAAGAACGGCGCTGGCCCCGGCATCAGGCACGCCGAGGGCTCGCTCGCCAAGATAGGCCGCGCGGCCTAGCCGAGGGCGCATCCCAGCCGTGGCGGCGGTTCCTTCTGCCGCTGCTTCGCAGGCCTCCTCCCACGCTTCGAGCAGAGAGGCACCACGGGCCGTTGCGATGACGAAGGCCTCGGCGGCCGGATGGAGCGCGTCGAGCATTGTGCGATCGCCCGGCTTGGCGCCACCCAAGTCGCTAATCGCCGCAACGGCGGCGCTGAAGGCCTCGCTCCAGGCATCGGGATTGGTCTGGAGGCTGCGCGAGGCGCGCAGAAGCGCCGTCGCGTAGAAGGGGCCGGAGCTGCCGCCGATCGCGCGGCGGAGGGCATTGGCCGCGGCTTCCATGGCTTCGGCGGGGCTGTTCCAACTCGCTTCGGGCAGAGCGCGGATGGCCGAGGCGGCGCGGGCCATGCTGATGCCGAGATCGCCGTCGCCCGCGTGGCTGTCGAGCTTGGTCAGTTCGGGCTCGGCCGCTTCGAGAGCTGAAGCGACCCTCGTGGCGGCGTCGCGAAGTGCGGCGGTCAGTGGGCCGGGGGACACGTCGGCGGGCGCTACGACATCGGGCGGTGCGGGCACCAACTTCCGGGCTGCGAGGCGGCCATCACCGCCCCAGGCTCTGGCCGTGGTGGGCGCATCGAGCCGGATCAGACGTACATCATCCACTCGCAGCAGCGTCAGCGAGCAGCCGGGCATCTCCAGCGCCGTCATGAAATTACCGCTCCAGGCGCGTTCGACAACGATGCCCTTGGCGCGAAGACGTTCGAGCGCACGCCGGGCGATGATGGCCAGTTCCATCGGAGGCGTCCCGCCGAGACCGTTCACGAGCAGCGCGACACGCTGTCCTTCCCCGATGGCCTGGTCAGCAAGGATGGTTTCGACGAGCGTGTCGACGAGGTTGTCGGCTGGCTGCATCGGCGCACGGCGAACGCCTTGTTCGCCATGGATGCCAAGGCCCAATTCGATCTCGTCATCGCCTAGGGTGAAGCTCGGCTCCCCGGCAGCAGGCACGGTGCAGGCGCCCAGCGCCACGCCCATGCTGCCAAGGGCATCGGCGGCTGACGTGGCCTCGGCCACGACCTCGTCGAGGGAGAGCCCGGCAGCGGCAGCGGCGCCGGCGATCTTGTGAACCAGAACGGTGCCCGCTATGCCCCGCCGGCGCTCGGGTGGCACGGTATCGCGGAGCGCGACGTCATCGGCCACGACGACGACGCGAGTGGGAATGCCGGAAGCGGAGGCGAGCTCGGCGGCGAGGCCGAAGTTCAAGCGGTCGCCTGTATAGTTCTTTACCACCAGCAGAGCGCCGCGAGGCCCTGCGACAGACTGGATGGCGGAAAGCACGGCATCGACGCTGGGGGAGGTGAAGACATCGCCCGACACCGCCGCCGAGAGCATACCCAGGCCGACATAACCGGCATGGGCGGGCTCGTGGCCGGCGCCGCCGCCGGAAATGACGGCGACGGGCCGTTGCTCGGGCACGGCCTCCTCGGCGCGGACCACGACATCCTCATGCTCGAGCAGGGCCAATTGCGGATCGAGATCGACCAGCCCTTCGAGCATCTGGCGGACAACGCGGCGCGGATCGTTGACGAGTTTCTTCATGGCGGCTTCCCCTATGGGGACAGGATCGGGGTGGGCCGCCGGAAGGTCAAGGCGCGCTATTTGGCCGATGAGGAAGCTTCGAGCTCGGCCACCAGTTCGTGACGGTTGATGTGCTCGAGTGCCTGGCCATCCTGGTGGAAGACCTGGCAGGTCTCGAAGACGAAAGCCAGGTTGAGCTCGTCACCCGGACGCAACGGCTCGCTACCTTCGGACTGCATGATCACCGTCTCGCCACTCTTGAGCTTGACGTGGACATAGGTGAGGCCGCCGAGATGCTCGGTCAGCAGCACCTTGCCGGAAAGGGGCCCAGCCTCTTCGACCCGCAGATTCTCCGGGCGGATGCCGAGGGTGGCCGTATCGCCGATCCTGAGCCCGCCCGACTTTACCGGCACGGAGATGGGGCCGCCATGACGAAGGGTGATGTCGAGGCCGGTGCGGTCGAGACGCGTAACCTTGCCTTCCAGCAGATTGATGCCAGGCGAGCCAAGGAATGAGGCGACGAAGAGATTCTTGGGATGGTGATAGAGGTCGAGCGGAGAACCCACCTGCTCCACCCGGCCCGCATTGAGCACGACGATGCGGTCGGCCATGGTCATGGCCTCGGTCTGATCATGCGTCACGTAGATCATGGTCGCGCCCAGTTCCTTGTGCAGCGCGGCCAGTTCGACGCGCATCTGCAGCCGCAGGGCAGCATCGAGATTGGAGAGCGGCTCATCGAAGAGGAAGATCTTCGGCTTGCGCACAATGGCGCGTCCGATGGCGACACGCTGGCGCTGGCCGCCGGAAAGATCGCGCGGGCGGCGATCCAGCAGCTTCTCCAGCTGCAGAACGCGGGCGGCTTCAAGAACCTTCTCCTGCCGCTCGGCCTTGGGCACGCCGGCGAGCTTGAGCGAGAAGCCCATATTCTCGCCGACCGTCATATGCGGATAGAGCGCATAGGACTGGAAGACCATGGCTAGGCCGCGCTCGGCAGGGCCGATATCGTTAGCGCGCGTGCCGTCGATCAGCAAATCGCCGCCGGTGATATCCTCCAGCCCCGCGATCATGCGCAGCAGGGTGGATTTGCCACAGCCGGAGGGACCGACGAAGACGACGAATTCGCCGTCCTTGATCTCGAGATCGATGCCCTTGATGGTTTCCTTGGCACCCGAATAGCGCTTGCGGATGCCACGAAGTTCGAGATTGGCCATTTCTGATGTCTCCTCTTACTTCACGGCGCCGAAGGTGAGGCCGCGGACGAGCTGCTTCTGACTGAACCAGCCGAAGATCATGATGGGGGCGACGGCGAGGGTGGAGGCCGCCGAAAGCTTGGCGAAGAACAGGCCCTGCGGGCTCTGGAAGGCCGCGATGAAGGAGGTGAGCGGCGCACCGGCCTGGGAGCTGAGATTGAGGCTCCAGAAAGCCTCGTTCCAGCAGAGGATGATGGAGAGCAGGCCGGTCGAGGCGATGCCAGGCAGCGTCAGCGGCAGCAGGATCAGCAGCAACTCCTTGACGGGACTCGCGCCATCCATCCGGCCAGCTTCGAGAATGTCCTTCGGGACTTCCTTGAAGAAGGTATAGAGCATCCAGACGACGATCGGCAGGTTCATCAATGTGTAGATGATGATCAGGCCGATGCGGCTGTCGAGCAGGCCGAGGTCGCGATAGATCAGGTAGATCGGCACGAGCACACCAACCGGTGGCAGCATCTTCGTCGAGAGCATCCAGAGCAGCGTGCCGCGCGTGCGCTTCGTTGGGAAGAAGGCCATGGCATAGGCGGCCGGCACGGCGAGCAGCAAGGTGAGCAGCGTCGCGCCGAGGGAGATGATCACGCTGTTGGTCGCGTAATGCCAGTAATCCGCCCGCTCCTGCATCTCGCGATAGGCATCGAGAGAGGGCGTGAAGAACAACTTCGGCTCGATGGAGACGGCATCGAGCTCCGACTTGAAGCTGGTCATCACCGTCCAGAGGATCGGGAAGAAGATGAGCAGCGCGATGAACCAGGCGAGCAGGCCCAGCGCGACGCCGCCACGGCGGGAGCTATGGGAGGTGGCGCTCATGCTCATCGATCCAGGCTCCTGGCCATGCTGCGCACGAGGAAGAAAGCGACGATATTCGCGAGCACGATTGCGACGACGCCGCCGGCGGAGGCGATACCCACGTCGAATTGCAGCAGCGCGCGCGAGTAGATCAGGAAGGGCAGATTGGTCGTCGACGTGCCCGGGCCGCCGGCCGTCGCCACGAAGATCTCGGCGAAGATGGATAGCAGGAAGATGGTCTCGATCATCACCACGACACCGATCGAGCGCTTGAGATGCGGCAGGATGATGTAGAAGAAAATGCCGAAGGGACCGGCGCCATCCATGCGCGCCGCCTCGCGCTGCTCGTCATCCAGCGACTGCATGGCCGTCAACAGGATCAGCAGCGCGAAGGGCAGCCACTGCCAGGCGACGATCATGATCATCGACAGCATCGGGTAATCGGTGAACCAGTCGATGGTTTCCCAACCGAAGGTATGGGCGATGATGCCCGAGATACCGTAGATCGGGTGCAGCATCAGGTTCTTCCAGATCAACGCGCTCGCCGTCGGCATGACGAAGAAGGGCGCGATGGCCAGCACGCGGGCGATGCCGCGGCCGAAGAATTCCTGATTGAAGAGCACCGCGAGCAGCGTGCCGAAGACGACCGTGATGGCCAGCACGGAGCCCACAAGGATCAGCGTATTGACCAGCGAGGACCACAGTGCCGGGTCCTCGACGAGAAAGCGATAGTTCTCGAGCCCGGAGAAGCCGGAGACTTCCGGGTTCAGCAGGTTATAGCGCGAGATCGAAAACCAGAGGGTCAGGGCCAGGGGCACGATGGCCCAAAGCAGCAGGATGGTGACCGAAGGTGCGAGCAGCGGCGTGACGCCCGGGCGACGCCGGCCGCTCACCGCGACGGAGGGGGCGTCATGGACGCCCTCCGCGAGTGATGCGGACATAGTTTTCCTCATCTATGGCATGAGCGCGAAGCGCCCGGGTGTCAGTTGGCCGGCTGAGCGGCCGGAGCGGCGTTGGCAGGCTGCTGGACGTCGCGGTCGTAGTAACCAGACTGCATCATGATGCGTGACGTCGTGTTCTGGCTTCGCCGCAGCGCCTCGTTCACCGAGACATTGCCGGCGATGGCAGCCGCCATCTGCTGGCCGACGCTGGTGCCGATCGCCTGGAATTCGGGGATGCCGACGAATTGCGCGCCGACATAGCGCTTCGGCAGGCGCGTCCCGTCGATCGGATTGGCGGCGCTGATGGCCTGCTCCACCATCGATGCGAAAGGTGCAGCCTGCTGGTATTCAGGCAGTTGGTAGGTGGAGACGCGCGTGCCCTGGGGAATACGCACCCATCCCGCCTGCTCGCCGGCCATGCGGATATATTCCTTCGAGGTGGCCCAGGTGGCGAAGCGCAGCGCGGCTTCCTTCTTCCGCGAGGTCTCCGGAATGGAGAAGACCCAGCTCCACAGCCACTTCGCGCCATTCTGCCAATCGGCGACGGGCGAGGCCATATAGCCCATCTTGTCCGCGACGCCGGATTCACGCGGGTTGAAGATGATCGAGCTGGCGAAGGTGCTGTCGATCCACATGCCGCAATGGCCGGACACCGTCAGCGCGAGATTTTCGCTGAAGCCGCTTGAGGCTGTGCCGGGCGGGCCATATTTGCGGGCCATGTCGACATACCAGCTCACACCGCGGCGCCATTCTGGGGTATCGAGCATGGGCCGCCAATGGTCGTCGAACCACTGGCCGCCATAGCCGTCGACGAGTGTGGTGACCAGGGCCATGTTACCGCCCCAATTCGCCTGGCCGCGCATGCAGATGCCATAAACGCCGTTGGCCGGCTCATGGATTTTCTCGGCATATTCACGGATCTGGTCGAATGTCGGATGCGGCGAGGGCGTGATGCCGGCTTTCTCGAACAGGTCCTTGCGATAGAAGGTCATCGCACTTTCGGCAAAGATCGGCAGGCCCCAGACCTGGCCGTCTCGCTCGACGCTCTGTCGCACGGCGGGCAGCAGGTCATCCAGGCGATAGCTCGCCGGAATCGGGTTCAGCGGCGCGAGCCAATTCTGCTTTGCCCAGACCTGAACTTCATAATTTCCGATGGTGATCAGGTCGAACTGCCCGCCACGCGTCGCGATATCCATCGTGATTCGCTGGCGGAGCGTGTTCTCGTCCAGGATCATCCAGCGAAGCTTGATGTCCGGGTTCTGTCGCTCAAATTCACCGGAGAGCCGCTGCAGCGTGATCAACGCATCGTTGTTGATGGCAGCAATGGAAATTTCCGTCTCGGCTTTCGCGGCATGGGCCGTCGCCACGGACGCGAAAAGCCCTGCGGCGAGCGCGAGTCCGAGTCTCTTGCCAAACTTCAAGCCTGGCTCTGGGGTTTTCTTCGTCATCCCCGATGACGATGCGGTGCGCCTCTTATCATGGTTCAGCATGCGCCCCTGTTCTTCACATCGGGCACGATAGGTCAACACACACGCCATAATGCTGCCGCGATTAGACCATCGCTGCATTGCAGCATGGCGAAAATTGCGACAGAATACCTAGAAAATGGTAACGGAAGGCCTCGCACTTTTGCGAAGCCGCCTATTATCGGCTCACCATAGGAAGCGTTACTTTGTCACGCAGCACCGATCTTGCGCTTCAGAGACCTTGCTGTGGCTGTCAGCAACTTATTCGACAGCGCCTCGTCATCCACCGCGCGCGCAAGCGTGAGCGCGCCGACGAGAGAGGCGATCATCGCCATGGCTTCATCATGCGCTTGCGCCTCACCGCTCTCGCCTAGCAGGGCTGCGAGGCTTTCGATCTTGCTGCGCAGCCCTTCCGCGAAAGCCGCGCGCACCGGCTCGCCCTGGCGCGGGATCTCGGAGGCGAGCGCGGCCATCGCACAGCCCTGCCCCGGTCCATCGCGATGCGCCTGGGAGAGATAACGGTCGATCACCTGCGCGGCCCTCTCCTTCGGCGGCAGGTCACTTTCCGCAACCCGGCTCAGGGCGCCGCGCGAGAGGGCATGTTCAAGCGCCGCCGCGGCGAGGCGCTCCTTGGAGCCGAACTGGCTGTAGAGGCTGCCATGGGTGAGACCCGCCGCCTCCGTCAGCTTATCGACGCCGACGCCCGTGATCCCCTTCTCGCGGAACAGCCGCGAGGCCTCCGCGACGATCCGCGCCCGGTTCTCCGCCGCCTGTTCCCTGGAAACCCGCAATGCTCGCGCTCCCGTCCGATCCTGAAAATCCTGCTTGACAGTTTTAATAGCGGTCGCAATCTATGTCAAACATGGCGGCCGCCATCAATAAATCGGCTACTGGAGCCTCCCCCTCATGTCCTCTCCTTCTCCCGGCATCGCCATGGTCACCGGCGCCTCGGCCGGTATCGGCGCCGTCTACGCAGAACGCCTGGCGCGGCGCGGGCATGACCTGATCCTCGTCGCCCGCGATGCGGGGCGGCTCGAGGCCGCGGCCAGCCAGATCCGCGCCGCGACCGGCCGTCAGGTCGAGCTTCTCCCGGCCGATCTCGGCAAGAGCGAGGGCATCGCCGCCGTCAAGAGGCGCCTGGCCGAGGACGAGCGCATTACGGTGCTGGTCAATAATGCCGGCATGGCGGTGGCCGGCTCGGTCCTGACAGCCGATCCGGCGCGGCTGGAGGCGATGGTGCAGTTGAACATCGTCTCGGCCATGCATCTGGCCATCGCCGCCGGAAAGGCCTTCCAGCGCCGCGGCGCCGGGACGCTGATGAATATCAGCTCAGTCCTGGCCCTGGTGCCGGAGCAGTTCAACGGCGTCTATAGCGGCACCAAGGCCTTCCTGCTCAACCTCACGCAGTCCCTCGCGGCGGAGTTGCAAGGCACAGGTGTGCGGGTGCAGGCGGTGCTGCCCGGCGCGACGCGCACGGCGCTCTGGGCAAGTGCGGGGCTGCCGGTCGAGAACCTGCCGGCCGAGATGGTGATGGAAGCGGCTGAGATGGTCGATGCCGCCCTGGCCGGGCTGGATGCGGGCGAACTCGTCACCATCCCTTCCCTCCCTGATGCCGCCGATTGGGCGCGGCTAGAGGAGGCGCGGATGGCACTCGGGCCCAACCTCTCCCGCAACAAGGCGGCCGATCGCTTCCAGGTGAGCGCCGTGGCATGAGTGCCGGTGCAGCAGCCTCGCCGACGATGAACCCCCGCACGCGGCGGCTGCTGCACGACCCGATCGTGCCGACGCTGCTGCGCATGGCCTGGCCGAACATCCTCATCATGCTCGCCCAGGCCTCGACCGGGCTGATCGAGACATGGTGGGTCTCGCATCTCGGCACCGATGCGCTGGCGGGGATGGCGCTCGTCTTCCCACCGGTCATGCTGATGCAGATGATCTCGGCGGGGGCCATGGGCGGCGGTATTTCCTCGGCCATCGCCAGGGCCATGGGCGCCGGCAAGCAGGAGACGGCGGATGCGCTGGTGCTCCATGCCGTCGTGATCAATATCGGCCTCGGCCTCTTCTTCACCGTCGTGATGCTGGTCTTCGGCCGCTCCATCTATAGCGCCATGGGTGGCGAGGGCGGCGCGCTCGAGGCGGCGATGACCTATTCGACCATCGTCTTCCTCGGCAACCCAATCCTCTGGCTGCTGAACGGGCTGGCCAGCGTCATCCGCGGCACGGGCAATATGCTCGTGCCGGCGCTGGTGATCTGCGCGGGGGTGGTGCTGCTGGTGCCGCTCTCGCCGCTGCTGATCTATGGCTTCGGGCCGGTGCCGGGCTTCGGCATTGCGGGCGGCGGGCTGGCACTGGTCGTCTTCTATATAGGCGGTGCTGCGGTGCTCGCCTGGTACATCCTGTCGGGGCGCAACCTCGCGCATTTCCGCCTGGTGCCGCTGCAATGGCCGATGCTGAAGGAGATCCTGCGCATCGGCGCGGTGGCTTCCATCACCTCGCTGCAGACCAATGTCACCATCGCGCTCCTCACCGGCCTGGTCGCCAGCAAGGCGGGGATCGATGCCGTGGCCGGTTTCGGCACCGGGGCGCGGCTCGAATATCTGCTGGTGCCCCTCACCTTCGGGCTCGGCGCGCCGCTCGTGGCGCTGGTCGGCACCAATATCGGCGCCGGGCAGCGTGATCGGGCCTTGCGGATCGGGCTCACCGGCGGCGCCATTGCCTTCCTGCTCACGGAGACGGTCGGCATCGCCGCGGCGCTCTGGCCCGAAGCCTGGCTCACGCTGTTCAGCGCGGAACCGGCGATGGTCGAGGCCGGCAGCCGCTACCTGCGTATCGTCGGGCCTGTCTATGGCTTCTTCGGCCTCGGCCTCTCGCTCTATTTCGCCTCGCAGGGCGCGGGTCGGCTGAGCTGGCCGCTGGGCGCGGGCTTCCTGCGGATGTTCCTGGCCGTGATCGGCGGCTGGATCGCGCTGCAGGTTACCGGATCGCTCACCTGGCTCTTCCTCGCGGCGGCGGTGGCGCTGGTGGTCTACGGCAGCACGATGGCCATCGCGGTGCGATCGGGCGTCTGGTTCCGGGGGCGCTGATGCGCCCTCGTTCTGTTCGGTTCTTCCGGGAAAGCCATCATGCTGTCGAAAGAGATTGTCCTCTGCCATCCCGTCCGCACGGCGATCGGCACCTATAACGGCACGCTCAAATCGGTGCCGGCCACAGAGCTGGGCGCCATCGTGGTGCGGGAGACGCTGGCCCGCGCGGGGCTCGATCCCGCGAAGCTGGGCGGGGTCACGCTGGGCAACGTCATCCAGGCCGGCAACCGGATGAACCCGGCGCGTCAGGCGGCCATGGGTGGCGGGGTGCCGGTTTCGGTGCCTGCCATGACGGTCAATCGCGTCTGCGGCTCCGGCGCCCAGGCCATCGTGACGGCGGCACAGGAAATCCTGGCCGGGCAGCATGAGGTGGCGGTCGCGGGCGGCATGGAGAATATGGACCGCGCGCCCTATCTGCTCGACGGCGGCCGCTGGGGCTATCGCATGGGCCCGGCCGAAATCCATGACAGCATGCTGCGGGACGGGCTGAACGACGCCTTTTCCGGCCGGCATTCCGGCTGGCATACCGAGGATCTGGTGACCAAGGCGGGTTTGAGCCGCGAGGCGCAGGACCACTGGGCCGCCCGCTCGCAGCAGCGCTTCGCCGCCGCGCAGGCGGCCGGGCTTTTCGAGGCCGAGATCACGCCCGTCAGCGTCGAGACCCGGAAGGGACCGGTGCCTTTCGCCAAAGACGAGGCGCCCCGGCCAGACACGACGGTGGAAATCCTGGCCAGGCTGCGCCCCGCCTTCCGCCCGGAGGGAAGCATCACGGCCGGCAATTCGCCCGGGCTGAACAGCGGCGCAGCCGCCATGATTGTCGCCAGCCGGAGCTTCGCGGAGGCGGAGGGGCTTGCCCCGGCAGCGCGGCTCGTCGCCTATGGCGTGGCGGCGGTGGAGCCGGGGCTTTTCGGCCTCGGCCCGGTGCCGGCCGTTCGCCGGGCGCTCGAACGCGCGGGCTGGGGCATCGGGGATCTGGAGCGGATTGAGATCAACGAGGCTTTCGCGGCCGTGCCGCTGGCAGTGGCTCAGGCGCTGGGCTTGCCGGAGGAGATCATCAACCCGGAAGGCGGGGCCATCGCGCATGGACACCCGATCGGGGCGACGGGCGCCGTCCTCGTCACTCGGCTGCTGCATGGCATGAAACGCCAGGGGCAGAAGCGCGGCATGGTCACGCTTTGCATCGGCGGCGGCCAGGGCATTGCCCTGGCGCTGGAGCGCCTGGGCTAGGCGGCGAAACGCTCGAAGAGGTCGGGCGGGCCCATCTGCCCGCCCTTCAGCATCAGCTCGATCCCGTCCAGGGCGGGATTGTCGCTATGCCCCCGGCAGAGGGTGACGCCGGGCGCCAGGGTATCGAGATAGGAAAGGCCCCAAAGGTCGAGCGCCTGGGCGCCGAGGCTGGAGGTGTCGCCGCCTGCGATGCCGAGGCGACGCACGGGCGCCTCGGCCATGAGGGCGGCGACGAAACGCGCCGTCGCACGGGCCACCGCCCCGGCCGGTAGGCGCACCGCATCGGAAGGCGGCGTGGTCGCCACCAGGACGGGCCGGCCAGCGCGAAGGCGGGCCGCGGCCTCAGCCACCAGTGCCCGCGCGGCACTGCCGGCCTCGATCAGCATGCCGGGCTCGGCCTGGAGGCGCTCGAAGGAGGGCGAGGCCTCGAGCTGGGCGCGGGTGACCGGCGAGAGGCTGCCGACCATGACAAAAGCCGGGCCGGGCGCGCGAGGCGGCGGCGGGGCGGCCGCCTGATCGGGCCATTCCAGCGCCAGCGCCTCGGCCACGCTGCTGGGCCCGATAGCGAGCAGCGGCGCGGCCTCGGCGGCCTTGCGGATAAGGCGGCCGATCGGCGCTAGGTCTTCATCGCGGCTTACGTCGAGCAGCACGGCGGAAGGCCCGCCCGCCATGATGGCGGCCAGGGCCTCGGGCGCCTGGCCATAGGCCGGGTAAGGCAGCGAGGCGATAGGCGAGAGCCCCTGCGCGGCGAGATGGCGCCGGAGGTCGGCCTCCTGCATCGGCGTCACGGGGTGGATGCTCATGGTCGGGTGGCGGTCGATGCGATGTACCGCGCCGCCCGTGCCCGCCGCCGCGAAGAGATGGCCGAACAGGCAATAGCGCCCCAGCCCCGGCTGCCCGCCCAGGATGGGGAGGAAGGCGTTGGGGAAATCCGCGCGCAGCACCTGCGCCGCGACGCCGATGCTGCCGACATGCGGGGCGCTGTCGAAGGTGGAGCAGCATTTGTAATGCATGACCCGCACGCCGAGAGCGGCGAAGAACCGGCTGACCGGCGCGAGCGCCGTGACCATTTCAGGCGGCTCCATGCTGCGGGCCGCGCCGGCGATGCCGACCGCATCGAGCGCCCCGGCTCGCGCCAGCCGGGATTCATCCGGGACGTCGAGGAAGAGCAGTGCCCTGAGCCCGCGCCGGGCCAGCGTCGCCAGCGTATCGGTCGCGCCGGTGAAGTCGTCGCCGTACCAGCCGAGCCAGGGCGCGCTCATGCCGCCGCTCCGAATTTCTGCAGGGCATGGCTGAGAGCCGGATGGCTGCGCGCCGCCTCTTCCAGGCTCTGGCCGCGCATGGTCGCGGCCCAGGCCTCGCGGATGGAGGCGACGCCGGCGGCAGGGCCATCGGGATGGGCCATGATGCCGCCGCCGGCCATGAAGAGCAGATCGGCATGGGCAATCGCTTCCCAGGTGACGGGCGCGGTGCCGGCCCATTGGCCCGAGGAGAAAGCGGGCATGACGCGGTCGTCGGACGTGCTCGCCATGGGGGTGATGCAGTCACGCGCGGAGGAGATGACCTCCTCGTCGGTCTGGGCGAACTTCCCCCGCAAGCCGTGGACATGCATGTGGTCGACGCCCGTGAGTCGCCAAAGGGCCTGATAGGCATTGAAGCCAATGCCAAGCAGCTCATGGCGCGAGAAGGCACCGTAGCCGTTGCGATGGCCGTGCAGGACGAGATCGGTATGCCGCCGCAGCGTCTCGACCGCGGAAAAGCCGCACCAGTTCAGGCTCACCATCACGCAGGAGCCGCCCTCCTTCGCCACGAGATCGGCATGGCGACGCATGGCGTCGGTCTCATCGGTGATGTTGAAAGCGACCATGACATGCTTGCCCGTCCGGTCCTCATGCCGCCGCACGGCCGCCATCACGGCTGGAATGCGCTGGGCGAGCGGCGCGTGGTCGGGATCGGCCGAGATTTCGTCATCCTTGATGAAATCGAGGCCCGCTTCGCAAAGCGTAGCGACAAGGGAGGCTGTGTCCTCCGATGTGAGGCCGACATTGGGCTTGATGATGGAGCCGACGAGCGGACCTTCAGCCGCGCCGACATAGCGCCGCGTGCCCTCTATGCCATGGCGCGGAAGGCAGAAGCGCTCGCGATACTCCGGCGGCAGCGTGACGCCTTCAAGGCGCAGGCCGGTGACTTCGCCAAGATCGAAGAGATTGCCGGCGACGATGGAGGCAAGCGTCGGCAGATTGGCTCCGACATTCGCGACGGGAAAGCTGATCGTCACCTCGGCGCGCCGCCACGGGCCACCGATGCCGCGGCGGGTCAGCCAGGCATTGGTGAGGCTCGGCGCCTCGGCGGCCGGGAGTTCGACGACCGAAAGAACCTCGGCTCTCGCGCGTTCGCGCAGCTCGTCGGTTTCTCCCGCGACACGGGTAAAGGTGCCGCAGGACTGCTCGCCCGCCATCACTTCGGCGACTTTGCGCGGGTCCAGCGGCGTCTCGATCAGATAACGGGCGGTGAAGCGCATGGTCAGAGCTTCGACAGGTCCGGGAAGGGGCGGACGGGGTCTTTACCGTCCCAATTCTCCGAGGCTTCCTTGATCATCCTGAACATCGTGCCCTTGGGGCCGGCAACTTCGGAAAGTTCGATGACGGTGCCGGGGTGATACTCGGTGTCGAAATAGATGAAGCGGCCCTTCTCGCCGACCTCACCCTGCATCACCGGCTTGAAGCCCTCCTTGAGGAGGCGCTCGAGATCGGCGTCGTAGTCCTGCGTCCAATAGGCAACATGTTGGAGGCCGCTTTTGCCCGCCTGCTGGAAATCGCGATACATCGAGGGCACGTCATTGCGCGTCTGGATGAGCTCGATCTGCAGCGGCCCGGAATTGGCGAGGGCAACGGAATTATGCGGCTCGTGACTCTCGCCACGATAGATGTAGTTCTTGATCGGCACGCGAGGATTGTAGAAGAAGGGCCCAACGCCCAGCACGCGTGACCAATAGTCCATCGCGGCTTCGATATCGGGAACGACGTAGCCGGCCTGGCGGATTTCGCCGAAGAAGCGACTCATGCCTGTGTCTCGCTTGCGGTCAGAATTTGAGGAAGCCCGTGGAAATCCACGGAATGGCGGCGACGATCACGAGACCGATCAGCAGGGCGCCCATATAGCCCCAGATATAGCGGAGGCCCTCGTCGGGATTGACCTTGCTGGTGGCGCAAGCGCCGTAATAACCGACGCCGAAGGGCGGCGCGAAAAGCCCGATACCCATCGCGAAGATGACGACCATGGCATAATGGACTTCATGCACGCCCACGGACTTGGCGATGGGGAAGAGCAGCGGGCCGAAGAGAACAATGGCGGGAATGCCCTCGAGCACACTGCCCAGGATGATGAAAGCCAGGATGGAGACGGCGAGAAAGCCATAGGCGCCGCCGGGCATCGCCGTCATGAGGCGCGCCAGATCCTGGCTGAAACCGGATTGCGTGAGGCCCCAGGCCATGGCGGTGGCACAGCCAACGATGAAGATGATCGCGCCCGTCAGCGAGGCGGTCTCCACCAGCATCGGCACCAGGCGCTTCCAGTCGAATTGCCGGTAGACCAGCAGCCCCATCAAGGCGGAATAGGCGATGCCGATGGTGGAGACCTCAGTGGCCGTCGCGACGCCCTCGACGACCGCCGTGCGGATGACGAAGGGCAGCGCAATGGCGGGCAGCGCGATGAGCGCCAGTTTGCCGATTTCGCGCTTCGGCACGCGACGGATGCCGCTCAGATCCTCGCCGCGATAGCGCCACCAGACGACGACGCAGAGCGCCGCGCCGAGGACGATCGCAGGCAGCAGGCCACCGGTGAAGAGCGCGGCGATCGAGACGCCCGTGACCGAGCCGATGGTGATCAGCACGATGGAGGGCGGGATGGTCTCCGTCTGCGCCCCGGTCGCGGAGAGCAACGCCACGAGATCGCCTTCCTTGGCGCCGCGCTTCTTCATCTCCGGGAAGAGGATGGGCGCGATGGCGGCCATATCGGCGATCTTCGAGCCGGAGATGCCCGAGACGAGATACATCGCGCCGATCAAAACATAGGAAAGTCCGCCGCGAACCCGGCCCAGCAGGCTCGCCAGAAACTGGATCATAGCCTTGGCCATTCCCGTCATCTCAATCAGCGCGCCGAGAAAGATGAAGAGTGGGACAGCGAGTAGGATGAGATGGCTCATCCCCTCATCGAGCCGGCCGATAATGACCACGATAGGCGTCGACGTGGTCAGTTCCAGATAGCCGAAGGTGGCAAGCGCGAAAGAGAAGGCAATGGGCACGCCGGCGAAGACGCAGCCGGCGACAACGCCAACGAAGAAGATCAGCAGGTTGATCTGGCCGAGCGGCTTCAGTAGGGGCCCAGCGAACCAAAAGGCCAGCACGAAGCCAAGCGTGATGACGCCTGCCAAGGCGACCGTGGTGACGTTGCCCATTCGCATCAGGCGGAAGAGCGCAGCGACGATCATCAGCCCGATGCCCGTAGGCAAAGCCGAGGCGCGCCAGGCATTACTGATCTCGAGCGCAGGCGTGACGATGAAGCCCTCATCCTGCGCATATTCGACCGCGGGATGCGCGACGAACAGGAGGAAGGCAAGCGCCGCGGTAACGGCGAGCGCTTCCAAGAGAGCACGAAGCTGGGGGCTCACACGGCTGACCAAGCCTGTCATCCGCATATGCTCGCTGCGCCGCAGAGCGATCACAGCGCCGAGCATCGAGAGCCAGAGGAAGAGGATCGAAGCCAGCTCGTCAGACCAGACGATCGGTGCATGAAAGACGTAGCGCGCCGTTACCCCCGCGCCCAGAATGACAATCTCGGTGAAGAGGATCAGCGCAGCGAGATATTCCACTAACCTGCCGAGGAGACGGTCGGCCTTGTCAGCCAGGGCCGCAAGTCCACTCGACGGCACGGCGTCGGGCGTGGGCATTGTCGTCGCGTGTCCAGCCATGGTCGCCCGCTCCTCCTGATCAGGGATCACGTATCAGAGCGTGCCGACGGCGCTTTCAAGCGCACCCCAAGCCTCAGCGCCGAAGCGACCCTTCCATTCATTATAGAAGCCGGCTTCGCGGAGCTTGGCACGGAAGCTGTCCGGCGTGGGATTGTTGAAGGAAAGGCCCTTGGACTTCAGGTCATCCACGACGGTTTCATTCAGCTTTTTGATATCGCCGCGCTGAGCGATGCCCGCGTCGTTGATCGCATCGCTGACGATCTTCTGCATATCGGCAGGCAATCCGCGCCAGGCTCGGCCATTGGCGATAAACCAGTAGCCGTCCCAGATATGGTTGCTGAGCGCGCAGCTCTTCTGAACCTCGTAGAGCTTCGCAACCTGAATGATCGGCAGCGGGTTCTCCTGCGCATCGACGATGCGCGTCTGGAGCGCCGAATAGACCTCGCTGAACTGAAGACTCGCCGGCGCGGCCCCGAGGCCCTTGAACATCGAGATAGAGAGCGGGCTGACCGGCACGCGGATCTTGAGGCCGTCCATGTCGCTCGCGCTCTGGATTGGGCGGCCGCTGGTGGTCATCTGGCGGAAGCCGTTGTCCCACATCTTCTCGAAGGCGAAGAGGTTCATCTTGCCGATGGCATCGCGGACGATCTTGCCCACCTGCCCATCCATTGCCTTCCAGACCTGGTCATAATCGGAGAACGCGAAGCCCACCGCATTGATGGCCGCGACCGGCACCAGCGTGGCGATGACGAGGGCGGACGGCGTGAAGAAGGTGATGGCGCCGTTTCGCACCTGGGCAAGCATGTCGGTGTCGCCGCCCAGCTGGTTGTTCGGGAAAATCTTGATGGTGACGCGGCCCCTGGACTCCCGCTCGATGCGATCGGCCGCCTCTTGTGAACGCACGTTGAGTGGATGGGTCAGCGGGAGGTTATTGCCGTATTTGAGCTCGAATTCCGCCGCACGCGCAATGAGCGGCGCTCCCAGAAAACCAGCGGCCGGAGCGAGCGCTGCTGCGTGAACCAGGCCGCGACGGGTAACGGAGCTCATGGCGATATCCTCCTTAAAATGATGTTTTTTGACGTGAAACTTTCTATTGATTTAATGATAGGAAGCCCCGTTTCATGATGTCAAATCGCAATATTGATGGATTTTGATGGATCTCGATCGCCCCTCAAGCCGACCTGGACTACCGACGGTATCGGATATCTCCGACCTCGCCGGCGTTTCGACAGCGACAGTGGATCGCGTGCTGAACCGCCGGCCGGGCGTGCGCCCCGCTACCGCTCAGCGAGTGCTGAAGGCAGCGCTCGAACTGGGCTACATCAGCGATAGCGAGGCGCATGTTGCTGAGAAGCCGATGAAGGTCAGCTTTCTGCTTCCCGCCGGCTCCAACCGATTTCTAACGGGGCTGGGGCGCATGATCGGGAATGCAAGGGAAAGTTTCGCCGCGGCGAATATGACGGCCCGTGTGGAATTCATCAAAAGCTTCAATCCTGAGCTTCTCGCCCGAAGTCTGCTCAACGCGCAACGGCATAGCGACGCGGTGGCCTTCATGGCGCTCGAGCACCCCGCAGTGCGGGAGGCCGTGAATCTGCTTTCGGAGAAAGGTATTCCAACTATCACTCTGATCTCGGATATCGCGAATTCACAGCGCGCGGCGTATCTCGGGCTGGATAATCGCGCGGCTGGCCGCACCGCCGGCTATCTGATCGCGCGCTTTATCGGAGACCGGCCAGCGAAGGTAGCGATGATCGCCGGCAGCCTCTCCTATCGCGCACATGAGGAGCGCGAGATGGGCTTTCTTCACCTATTTTCGGAGATGTTCCCGGCGCTTCAGCTCGTCGGCTTGCGCGAGGGCCACGATGACGAGGCTATCAATTATCGTCAGACGAGAATGCTGCTTGCGCAACACCCAGATCTCAGCGGCATCTACAATATTGGTGGCGGCCCCGAAGGGATCGGCAAGGCGCTCAAGGAAGCAAGGCGGGAGCGCGACATTGTCTTCGTCGGGCACGGCCTAACGCCAGAGACGAGGGCGCTTCTTCTCGACGGCACCATGGATGCGGTCATCACCCAGAACCCGCGAGGAACCTTGCAAGATTGCATCGGCGTCCTCGCCAATCTCCGTGCGCGGCAACCCGCGATGCAAGGACTCGACAGCGCTCGGGCAGAGATAATTTTCCGGGAGAACCTACCATAGATTATCGGCCCCAGATGTTCGGAAGGCTCGAATTGGCATAGCCGGAGATGAAGGCCTTGCAGGTGCCGCTCGCCAGATCAAAGCTTTGGCGCTCGAGCGTGCCGATATTCCCGCCATACACATGAATGCTGATCGAGACGCGATCATCGAAGGCGTTGCGCACGCGATGGATGTCCCCAAGCCGAGGCGATACCTGCTCGATCTCACCGGGATTGAGCCGCTGGGTATCGATAAGCGTTGGAGGCGATCCTGGGGCGTAACGCTCACTTTCCTCGGCGCCGCGCAGCATACCGATCAAGCCCCAGGTCAGGTGATCATGCACTGGCGTCATTTGACCAGGAGCCCAAACGAAGCTCACGACTGAAAATCGCTCCAAAGGATCGCAGTGAAGCAAGTATTGCATGTAGCGCCCCTCGTCGGGGCGCGCGAACTCCTCCGGAAGCCAATTATCTTCGGCGAGAAGCGCGGCCAGTGAAGCCTGGCCGCCGTCCAGCATCTTCTCTTCGTCGTCCGCGTGGCTGTCGGCGAGAATAGTCATCTCGCGAATGAAATTCTTGAGCCTCGTCATCGTCAGCCTCCCTGCTTGGCGCGCTGGGACAGCATTATCCTGACGAGGCACGCCTTCCAATACGGGTCGGAAGAAAAGCTGCCTACCGTGACGCCTGCCTTCAGGCTTGACCCAGCTGGAGAAGAATGATGCCCAGCAGTTAGCTAGCCCTCCAACCATACATTCTCGCCGAAGCCGAAGCCCATCATGCCGCCGGTTGGAATTGGAGAAAGCCCCTTCAGTTTAGTGATATAGGCATCGTGAAAGCTGCCAAAGAGCGGGATCCCGACGCCATTTGTCTCGTAGATCATGACTTGCATGTCGCCATACATCTTCTTTCGCTTGGCCTCGTCGGTCTCGCCGCGCGCAGCCAGGAGCAGCTGGTCGAATTTTTCACTCTTCCAGGCGCTCTCGTTCCAGGGCGAGTCCGACTTATAGAAGAGCGAGAGCAGGATGTCGGCGCTGGGCCGCGGATTGATGTTGCCGATGGTGAAAGGGTACTTCATCCACACGCGCGACCAATATCCATCGCCCGGCATGCGCTGAATGTCGATGTTGAAGCCGATCTGCTTCGCGCTCTGCTGCAGCATCACGAGCTTATCGGCGCCGGCGCTGCCATTCATGGCATAGGCCGGCAGCGCCGTATTGCCCAGACCGCTCTTGGCAAAATGAAACTTCGCCTTGTCGAGATCGAAGGGGCGCTGCGGCAGGCCCGCGAAGTAGAAGCGATGCGTCGGGTCGATCGGCTGGTCATTGCCGACCGTGCCTTCCAGCGCACCCCTCATCTGCTCGCGGTTGAGGAGATACTTCATCGCCAACACCAGATCGGGATTGTTGGTCGGCGAGGCGTCCTGGCGCAGGATGAAGCTGTCGTAGTTGCCCGACTTCGTCTCCATCACCGTGAAGCCGCGTGTGGCGTTGATACGGCGCTTGAGGCGATGGCTGATCTGGGAAGCGACCTGGATATCGCCGGCCAGAAGGGCGTTGACGCGCGCCGTCTCATCCTGGATCGAGAAATACTCGATCTCGTCCAGATACGGCTTGCCGTTCTTCCAGTAGTTCGGATTCCGCCGAGCGACCGACCGGACACCGGGCGAGAACTCATGGCACAGATAAGGCCCCGTGCCATTGGCCTTGGAGAAATCCGTCGTGCCGTCTCGGATGATCAGGAAATGTGGCGTGCCGAAAATCACCGGCAGGTCGGCATTGGGCGTCGTAAGCTTGATGCGCAGCTCATACTTGTCGGCGACCGTCACCTCTTCCATCTGCGTCGCCAGCGCCCGCGCCGAGGAGCCGGTCTTCGGGTCCTTCTGCCGCACGATGGTATAGGCGACGTCCTTGGCTTCAAGCTCGGCGCCATCATGGAACATGATGCCCTTGCGCAGCTTGATCACCCAGTTCTGCGCATCCGTCGTCTCGAAGGATTCGGCCAGTTCCATGCGCGGCGTCAGGCTCGCATCGAGCAGCGTCAGACCGTTATAGAACATGAAGCAGCGGCAATAGTCGGTCGTCAGCGAGCTGCGTGCTGGATCGACGGTATCGGCCGTGGAAGCGGATTGGCTCGCGACCTTGATGGCCCCGCCACTGCGCGGTGTCTGCGCGAAGGCTTCGCTGGCGCCGAGAAGAATCTCGCCGGCCAGGCCCGCGCTCAATCCCGCGCCCATCAGCCAGCTCATCATCTCGCGCCGCGTCGCGCCTTTCGCGATGCCGGTCTGCAGCCGAACAGCGTCGCTGGCGCCCAGCGTCAACCAATTCCTCGTCATGCCAAAGCCCCTTCTGCCCGATCTGCGCAGTCTCTTCCGGCGGAGATAGGCGCAAGCTGTGGGTGGGCGGCGAGTGCTGTCTTGAACGATTTTGTGGCCCGTGCCGGGATCATGCGAGCGGGGCAACAAAAACATCCAAGCGCCGCCGAAGGTCCGACCGGCAGATTTCCACCATGCCCATCGGATGCATCCTTTCATGAACCGGGTTGTGCTGCGGCTCTTGTTGAACAGGCTGGCGAGCGGCGCCCTGACGCTGTTGATCGTCTCGGCCATCGTCTTCTTCGCGACCGGCCTTCTTCCCGGCGACGTCACCGAGGCCATTCTCGGCCAGGCGGCCACCGATGAAGTGGTGAAGGCCATGCGTGCCTCCATGGGCCTCGATCAGCCTGCCATCATCCGCTACTTCACCTGGCTTAAGGGCCTTCTCTCGGGCGATCTCGGCATGTCGCTGGTCAATCGCCTCTCGGTCAGCGCCTTGATTGCCGATCGGCTCGGCAATTCCATGATTCTCGCCGGGCTGGCCGCCGCCGTTACCGTGCCGCTCGCTCTCCTGCTCGGCATCACGACCGCGATCTGGCGTGGCAGCCGCTATGACCGGGCGACGAATATCGCCGCTGTCTCACTTGTTTCCGTGCCCGAATTCCTCATCGCGACCATCGCCGTCATCCTGCTCGCCGTCGAGCTGCAATGGTTCCCCGCCCTGTCCAAGCCGGATTTCAGCAGCCCCGCCGCCGCCTTCGACGCCTTTTTCCTGCCCGTCCTCACGCTCAGTTGCGGCATGATGGCGCAGATGACGCGCATGACGCGCGCCGCGCTGCTTGGCGTTCTCGACAGCGCCTATGTCGAGATGGCACGACTCAAGGGCGTGACGGCGACGCGGCTCGTGCTGCGTCATGCCCTGCCCAATGCCGCGGCGCCCATCGTGAACGCCGTTGCGCTCAGCCTTTCCTCGCTGATCGGCGGCGTCATCATCGTCGAGGTCATCTTCAACTATCCAGGCCTCGCCAAGCTCATGGTCGATGCCGTCTCCACGCGCGACATGCCGCTCATCCAGGCCTGTGCCATGCTCTCCTGCCTCGGCTACATGGTCCTGGTCCTCATTGCCGATCTCTGGACCATCCTTTCCAATCCGCGCCTGCGCCATCCATGAGCGACGCCATGCCCTCTTCGCAAGCCGTGCCTCGCCGCTGGCGCCTGCCCTTCCACATGCCGGTCACCGGCTGGGTCGGGGCGGGGATGCTGCTCTTCTGGATTCTCGTCGCCGTTCTCGCGCCCCTGCTCTCCTCGCAAGATCCGGGGCATGTGACGGCAAGCGGCATGTTCGCGCCGCCCGATACACAGCATCCACTCGGCACCGATTATCTCGGCCGCGACGTGCTGGCCCGTATTCTCGACGGTGCGCGCTATACCGTCGGTATCTCGCTCATCGCCGCCGCCCTCGCCTCCACCATGGGCACGGTGCTGGGCATCCTGGCGGCCATGCTTGGTGGCATCTTCGATGTCGTCGCGAGCCGCCTTTCCGATGCGCTGATCTCCATGCCGCATCTCATGTTCGCCCTTGTCGTCGTCGCGGCGCTCGGCACGTCCATTCCCGTGCTCATCGGCCTCGTCGCCGTCACTTATACGCCCGGCGCCTTCCGCATCTCGCGGTCAATGGCGCTCGGCATCAATGCGATGGATTTCGTGAAGGTCGCCCGCGCTCGGGGCGAAGGCATGGCCTATATCCTGCATCGGGAAATCCTGCCGAATATGGCGCTGCCGATGCTCACCGATTTCGGCCTGCGCTTCGTCTTCGTCGTGCTGCTGCTGAGCGGCCTTTCCTTCCTCGGCCTCGGCATCCAGCCGCCCCATGCCGATTGGGGCTCGCTGGTGCGGGAGAATGTGGAGGGGATCTACGAAGCCTCCCCTGCCGTGTTGGTTCCCGCCCTCGCCATTGCGAGCCTGACCATCGGCGTGAACCTGCTGATCGACAATCTTCCTGGCCGGCGCCTCACGGGAGGCGATCAATGACGCCGCTCGTCGAGGTCCGGAACCTGCGCATCGCCGCGCGGAATGATCGCGGCGAGACCATTACCATCGTCGACGATGTCAGCTTCAGTCTTCGTCAGGGCGAAGTGCTGGCTCTCATCGGCGAGTCCGGCTCCGGCAAGACGACCATCGCCCTCTCCCTCCTGGGCTATGCCAAGCCGGGCTGTCGCTTCGAGGGCGGCAGCGTCATGCTCGGCGGCCAGGATTTGCTGACCCTGCCGCCCAAGGCACTGACGGCGCTGCGCGGCCAGCGCGTCTCCTATATCGCGCAAAGCGCCGCCGCCGCCCTCAACCCGGCCATGAGCCTGATGGACCAGGTGGTCGAGGGTGTGGTGATGCGGAAGCTCATGACGCGCGCGGCGGCCGAGGAGAAGGCACGCGGCCTCTTCCGCAGCCTCCGCCTGCCGCAACCGGAAACCATTGGCGCCCGCTATCCCCATCAGGTTTCCGGCGGTCAGCTCCAGCGCGTCATGGCCGCCATGGCGATGATGACCGATCCGGAACTGCTCATTCTCGACGAGCCTACCACCGCGCTTGACGTCACCACGCAGGTCGAGGTGCTGCGCGCCTTCCGCGAGATGGTGCGCGAACACGGCACCACCGCCGTCTATGTCTCCCATGACTTGGCGGTCGTCGCGCAGATGGCCGACCAGATCGTGGTTCTGCGCGACGGCGTCATGCGCGAGCGGGGGCCGGTCATGCAAATGATCGAGGCGCCCGAGCACCCCTACACGAAAAGCCTCCTCGCCGCCGCCGCGCCCCGCGCTGCTGCGCCGCCTTTCGAGCACAAACCGGGCGAAACGCCGCTGCTCTCCGTCTGCGGCCTATCAGCGGGCTACGGCCCCCGCGGCCGCGACGGGCAGCCCGTGCTGAAGGTTCTGCGCGATATCGATGTGGATATCGCTCCCGGTTCGGCGCTCGGCGTCATCGGTGAGTCCGGGTCGGGCAAGAGCACGCTGGCCCATGTGCTCGCGGGCCTCTTGCCGGCGGCGGCCGGCGAGGTGAGGCTCAATGGCGCCCCGCTGCCGCCGGCCCTCGCTTCGCGCAATCGCAGCCAATTGCAGCAGGTGCAGATCGTCTTCCAGATGGCCGATACCGCGCTCAATCCGAAGCAGACGGTGCGTGACATCCTGGCCCGCCCCCTCGCCTTCTATCATGGTCAGCGCGGCCAGGCGGCGGAGGCGCGGGTCAAGGCGCTGCTCGACATGGTGCGCCTCCCCTATACCCTCGCCGACCGCCAGCCGCAGCGGCTTTCCGGGGGGCAGAAGCAGCGCGTGAACCTTGCCCGCGCGCTTGCCGCCAATCCCGCGCTACTGCTCTGCGACGAGGTGACCTCCGCCCTCGACACGGTCGTCGGCGAGGCCATTCTCGACCTGCTGGCGGAGTTACGGAAGGAGCTGGGCGTGGCGCTGATGTTCATCAGCCATGACCTTAAGACCGTCCGCTCCATCTGCGACGATGTGATGATCCTCTATGCAGGCCAGATCATGGAACTCGGCCCCCGCGAGGCCGTGACGCGCGCACCAGCCCATCCCTATGCCGACCTGCTCGCCGCCTCCATGCCGCAGCTTCGCCTCGGCTGGCTCGACGGGCTGGATCAGACCCGGCTCAGCGAGGCGGCCGCCACCCCGATATGGAACAGCCAGGCCCGCACCTGCCCCTTTCTCAACCGCTGCGCGCTTCGTATTCCCGGTCTCTGCGACACCACGCCCGCCCCGTTCAGGGCGCTGCGCAAGGGCGCGAGTATCCGCTGTCACCATGATGAGGATGCCCTGCTCGCGGCACAGCTTCCGCTCCCAGCATAACCGCCGCTTATGGATACCCAAGCTTTGCGCCTTGGACTCTCGCGCCGGGGGCGTTCCATGATGTGAAACGGAGCGAGCGGGTCACACGCCGCCCGGGGATGGCTGATCGCCGGCAGAGCCCTGCTTCGCCGCAAGGAGATTGTTCATGTCTTGTTCTATCGTGATCGGATCGCGATGAGCGCGGAGGCCCTTGTCCTCCCCGCCGAGCCGCCGCGCGTCACCGAAACCCGCGGTAGCAACCTTTCCCCGGCGATCCGCGAGGTCGTCATCCATATGGAGCGGCATTTCAACGAGCCCCTGACGCTGGACGGCCTGGCGGCCATCTGCCGGCTGAGCATGCATCGCTTCGCCACCGTCTTCCGACGACAGATGGGAATTCCGCCGCATCAGTATCTCTGCCGATTGCGGGTGAGGCACGCCTATGCCCTGCTGCGTGACGGCGTGACACCGGCGGAAGCGGCGCTCGAGGCCGGGTTCTGCGACCAGAGCCACCTCTCCCGCCATTTCCGCAAGCAATTGGGCGTCTCGCCGGGCCGCGTGGCGGCGGCGTTCCGGCCGGTCGTGGCCAGCTAGGCTTCAGGTCCGTTTTGGCCGTTCCCGGCGAGATCGTCGGGATGCAGCCGGGCGGAGCGGCCGATCGTCAGGCTGCCCCGCAGCAGCACGACTTCCTCCTCGCGCGGTTCATCCCGCATCCGCGCGGCGAGGAGGTCGAAGCCGCGCTCGACCATGGCTTCCAGTGGCTGCGAGACCGTCGTGAGATAATAGGGCGCGCGGCGCGCGGGCATGACGCCATCGACGCCCACCACCGAGATTTCGCCCGGCACGCTCACCCCGGCCTCGCGCAGCGCATCCATCACGCCCATGGCGAGAATGTCGCTCACCGCCATCACCGCCTCGGGCCGCTCCGCAGCGGGTAGCGCCGCGAGCTGCATCCCGGCGGCAAAGCCACGCGCATGGCTGTTCTCGCCGCCGATACAGAGCGGCGGCGGCAGCCCGGCCTCGGCCACCCGGCGCGAGAAGCCCTCCGCCCGCTCCGTGCTGGTCGAGGTGGTGGCGAAGCCGGTGACGACCGCGAGCCGGCGATGCCCGGCGCGGATCAGCAGATCCGCCAGCAGCGCGCCGGCGGCCTGGTTGTCGCAGGAGACCGCGCTGCCATGCTCCCAGGCGACGCGGTTGATCATCACCAGCGGCACTTTATTGGCCGCGCAGATGGCCGCCGCGCGTGACGAAAGCTCGGCCGAAGTGATCAGGCAGCCATCGACCCGGTATTGCAGCAGCGCCTCGGCCGTCGCCTCCTCGATGGGGCCCGGCCCGGCATGGAGCAGCATGAGCCGCCAGCCGCGCGCCGCCGCCCGGGCCACGACCATCTGCATGAGTTCAGCGTAGAAGGGGTTTTCGATCGGCCCTAGCACGAGCCCGACCAGCCCGCTATTGCCGCCCACCAGCGTCCGGGCCAGCACATTGGGCGTGTAGCCCACCTCGGCGGCCAAGGCGATGATGCGCTGGCGCACCTCGGCCGAGATCCTCGGATCATTCCGCAGCGCGCGCGAGACGGTCGAGGTGGCGACGCCGGCCCGCTCGGCCAGGCTCGCGACCGTGGCGCGGACCGCCTTGCTTACCGGGGGCGCCATGCGGTTCGCGGAAGGGCTATGTCCATTTCACAGGCGATACACGCCCAGCGCCTCCACCACAAGCGATGCGCAATCGATAGCTTCAAAAAGACCCTAGACGCGCAAAACGCCCCTGTGCTCACATGCGCCAACGATTGCACAAGCCAAAGAGCTGAAGGCAGGAAACCCTCGATGTCCAACAATTCCCTCGCCCGGAAAGGGCTGCGGCTGTGACCGCGCTGACGATTACGGAGCGAATCCTCGCGGCCCATTCGGTGAGCGGCGAGGCCCGGGCGGGCGAAATCGTAACCGTCCGCCCCGATGTGGTGCTGCTGAACGACGTTTCCGGCCCGCTCTCTTTCGAGCAATTCGAGCATATGGGCGCGCCCCGTCCCTTCGACCCTTCGCGCATCGTCCTCGTCGCAGACCATTTCGCCCCCGCGCCGGACGTGACGGCGGCGGGTGCCATCGCCATGACGCGGGACTTCGCCAAGCGCCACGGCATCAGCCATTTCTACGAGCCCGGCCGCGGCGGCATCGAGCATACGCTGCTGGCCGAACTGGGTATGGTCGGCCATGGCTCGCTGGTCTTCGGTGCCGATAGCCATACCTGCACAGCGGGTGCCTTCAACGCCCTCGGCATGGGCTTCGGCTCCACCGACCTGGCCGCCGCCCTGGCGACCGGCAAGCTCTGGATGCGAGTGCCCGAGAGCATTCGCGTCGAGCTGATCGGCGAGCCCGGCCCCTTCGTCTCGGGCAAGGACGTGGTGCTGGAGCTGATCCGCCGCATCGGCTCGGATGGCGCGGCCGATGCCTCGCTGGAATTCGGCGGGCCGGGCGTGAAGGCCCTCGGCATGGATGCCCGCATGGCCGTGGCCAATATGGCCGTCGAAGGCGGCGCCGATTGCTGCGTCTTCGAGGGCGATGCCATTTCCACCGCCGATATGGTCAAGCGCGGCGTGCCCGAGGCGCGGCCGGTGAGGGCCGATTCTGGCGCCGTCTATCGTCAGCGCATCACCATCGACATGAGCAGCCTTCAGCCCATGGTCGCCAAGCCCCCCTCGCCCGCCTCGGGCGTCACGGTGGGCACGCTCAAGGGGCAGAAGGTCGATCAGGTCTATGTCGGCAACTGCTCCAACGGCACCATGACCGACCTGCGGCAAGTGGCCGAGATCCTGCGCGGCCGCCGCGTGGCCGAGGGCGTGCGCATGGTCGTCGTCCCGGCAACGCAGAAAATCTGGCGGCAGGCCCTGGCCGAAGGGCTGCTCGACGTAATCGCGGAAGCCGGCGCGGCCGTCTCAACCCCCACCTGCGGCGCCTGTTTCGGCGGCCATATGGGCATCCTAGCCGCCGGCGAGACGGCGATCGCCACCACCAACCGCAATTATCGCGGCCGCATGGGCCACCCCGACAGCCAGGTCTTCCTCGCCAATGCCTGGGTGGCGACGGCAGCGGCCGTGGCGGGCGAAATCGTCCATCCCGCCGAGATCGGCAGCCTGCTGGAGACCACGGCATGAGCATGATCTTCAATGGCCGCGTCCATCGCTTCGGCGACGAGGTGAATACGGACGTCATCCTCCCCGGCCGCTACCTGGCCCTCCGCAAGCCGGAGGATCTGGGCAAGCATTGCATGGAGGGGCTGGACCCGGACTTCATCAAGCGCATCCGCCCCGGCGACATCCTGGCCGTGGGCCGGAATTTCGGCTGTGGCTCCTCGCGCGAGCATGCCGTGGTGGCGCTGAAGGCCGTGGGCGTCTCGGCCATCGTCGCCGTGAGCGCCGCCCGCATCTTTTTCCGCAATGCCGTCAATCTCGGCCTGCCGGTCATCATCTGCCCCGAGGCGGCCGGCGCGCTGCGCGAGGGCGAGGAGGCGCGCATCGCGCTTGCCGACGTCTCCATTACCCAGGGCGCGCAATCCTGGCAGGGCATGCCGCTGGGCGAGGAGGTCGGCGCCATCCTGGCCGCCGGCGGGCTCGTCGCGCGTGTCCGCCAGTCCCTCGCCGCCTGACCACCAAAAATCACCAGCAAGGACATCGCCCCATGGCCGATCCCCGTCTCAAGGCCGCCATCAAGGCCAAGGAATTCATCGTCGCCCCCGGCATCTTCGACATGATCTCGGCCCGCATCGCCGACCGCATGGGCTTCAAGGCCCTCTATGCGACGGGCTACGGCACCGTGGCCTCGCATCTGGGCATTCCCGACGCCGGCGTCGCGACCTTCACCGACATGGTCAGCCGCATGTCGCGCTTCGCCCAGGGTAGCCAGACCCCGGTTATCGCCGATGCCGATACGGGCTATGGCGGCCTGCTGAACGTGCGCCACACCGTCATGGGCTATGAGGCCGGCGGCGTGACGGCGATCCAGCTCGAGGACCAGGAAGTGCCGAAGAAGTGCGGCCATACCCCGGGCCGCCGCGTGATCCCCGCCGAGGAAATGGCGCTGAAGATCGAGGTGGCCGCCGAGGCCCGGAAGAGCGAGGACTTCCTCATCATCGCCCGCACCGATGCCCGCACCACGCTGGGCCTGGACGAGGCCATCCGCCGCGGCAAGCTCTATCGCAAGGCCGGCGCCGACATCGTCTTCATCGAGAGCCCCGAGACCGAGGACGAGATGAAGCGCATCGGCCAGGAGATCGACGCGCCGCTGCTCTCGAACAATGTCGATGGCGGCGGGCGCACGCCCATCCTCTCGGCCGAGAAGCTCGCCTCCTACGGCTACTCCATCGCCATCTATCCCGCGCTCGGCTTCCTGAGCATGACGGCAGCGCTCGAGCGCTCCTATGGCCACCTGAAGCAGCATGGCGTGACGCATGGCCTGCCTGAAGGCGTGATCTACGATTTCGCCGAGATGAATAACCTGATGGGCTTCCCGGAAGTGTGGGATTTCGACCGCCGCTGGGCTCGCCCCGAGGGCGCCAAAGCCGCCGAATAATCAAAATCAGCCGTGCCGCACGCGTGCAATCAAGCACGCGGCGGTTTCAATACTGGGGAACGTTCAATGAAAAATCTGCTTCTGGGCCGCCGGGCATTCGGCGGCCTGACCGCTAGCCTTTTCGCGCCCGCCGTCCTGGCCGCCGACCCGGTGGCGAGCTGGCCCGACCGGCCGGTGCGCATCGTGGTGCCCTTCGGCGCGGGCGGCGCGGTCGATACGCTGATCCGCGCCTTCGGCCAGCGCTTCTCGGAATATGCCAATGGCCAGCCGCTCGTGGTGGAGAACCGCTCCGGCGCCGGCGGCATGGTGGGCGGCGCCTATGCGGCATCGCAGCCGCCCGACGGCTATACCCTCTTCGCGGCTGATGTGAGCCCGAATGTCGTGGGCAAGGAGCTGAACCCCAAGGCCTCCTTCGACCCCATGACGAGCTTCACGCCGATCATGCATCTGGTGAACCTGCATGCGGTGCTGCTGCGGAACCCGAACGTCAAAGAGACGACCGTCCCCGAGATCATCGCCGCCGCCAAGAAGAAGCCCGAAGGCTTCGTCTATTCCTCCTCGGGCATCGGCAATGGCGCGCATCTCTTCATGGCGCTGCTGGAGCGCGAGGCGGGGGTCAAGATGGTCCACGTCCCCTATCGCAGCGGCGCGGAGACGGTGACGGCCGTGGCGCGTGGCGACGCGCAATTCTGCTTCCCCTCGCTCTCCTCAAGCCTGCCGATGATCAAGGGCGGCCAGGTGATCCCCGTGGCCCTCGGCGCCGGCCCCAGCCCGATCCTACCGGGCATCCCGCTGATGCATGACACCATCCCCGGCTTCGATGTCGCAGTGTGGTACGGCGTCGCGGGCCCGGCGGGCATGAACCCGGCCCTGGCCGACAAGATCAACGGCATTTTCGGCAAGATCGCGGCCCTGCCCGATATCCGGAAGATGGTCGAGGAGAACCAGGGCGGCGCCATCGTGGGCGGCTCGCGCCAGGATTTCGCCGCCTTCCTCAACCGCGAATACGAGCGCTGGACGCCGATCATCCGCGCCGGTGGCATCCGCACCGAGTGACGCGGCATGGGGCGCCCCACGCAAGGGCGCCCCGTGTTCGTCAGCGGCGGTAGAGGATCATCCCGCCGTGATGCAGCACGCCATCGATGAAGTCGCCATCGGCGGTGAAGCCGGTATCGTCCCAATATTCGATATGATTGCCGGTGACTTCATAGCGCCCACGATAGGCGCCCTCGCGATTGCCCCGCGCCTCGACATAGCGGCCATTGGGCAGCAACTCGTGCCGCACATGCCCATCCTGCGTGACCCAGAGGCCGATCCAGGGGTTCGTCATCTCATTCTCCGCTCGAAGATCCATGGTCAGGGGCAGCGTCGCCAGGAGCACCCCGCAAAATGCCCGCCGCCTCATGCCGCGGCCGTAGGGCGGATGGTGATCTCGTTCACATCCACATCCGCCGGCTGTTCGATCGCGTAGCGCACCGCCCGCGCGATGGCCGTGGGCTGCAGGGCGATAGCGCGGTAGTCACGCATCAGCGCGGCGGCCGCCGGATCGGTAATGGTCGAGGCCAGTTCGCTCTCCACCACGCCGGGATTGATGCAGGTGACGCGCAGCGCCGTATTCTCCTGCCGCAGCCCGTCGGAAATGGCGCGGACGGCGAATTTCGTCGCGCAATAGACCGCCGCCGTGGGCGAGACGGCCAGCGCGCCGATGGAGGCGATGTTGATCACATGGCCCGAACCCCGCGCCGTCATTTCCGGCAGCACGGCGGCGATGCCATGCAGCACGCCCTTGATGTTCACATCAACCATCCGGTCCCATTCCTCGACCTTCATCGAGGCCATGGGCGAGAGCGGCATGATGCCCGCATTGTTGACGATCACGTCCACCCGGCCCCAGGCCTGGCGCGCGGCCTCGGCGAAGGCGGCGACATCGGCACGGTCTGTCACGTCCAGGCGCCGGAACCGCGCCTGGCCGCCCGCGGCTTCAAGTTCGGTGGCGAGGGCCTGCAGCCGCTCCGTGCGGCGCGCGCCAAGCATGACCTTGGCCCCGGCCGCCGCCAATTCGCGGGCGATGGCCTCGCCGATCCCGCTCGAGGCGCCGGTGATGAGGATGACCTTGTCCATGTTGAAACTCCCTTCATCGCGCGGCCCGGAAGGCTCGCGTCGAGGGACTAGCTAGGGCAGGTCGATTGGAAGAATAATCCGCTTCATTCTGACCAGTTTGGTAATTTCAGATGACCAATCAGCCTGATCTGAACGCCATCGCCACCTTCCTCGCCGTCGCAGAGGCACGCAGCTTCCGCGCCGCCGCCGAGCGGCTGGGGGTCACCCATCCGGCCGTCAGCCAGGCTCTGCGCAAGCTGGAGAATGGGCTCGGCACCGCGCTCTTCCGCCGCACCACCCGCAGCGTGACCCTTACGGAGGCCGGGACCGCGCTCTATGCCAGCACCGCGCCCGCCATGGCGGAGATGCGGCAGGCGCTGGCCGCCACGGCCGATCGCAGTAACCGCCCGGCGGGGCAATTGCGCCTGGCCGTCTCTTCCATCGCGGAGAGCTTTCTCTCTGGCCCGCTTCTGGCTTCCTTCATGGAGGCCTATCCGGCGGTGACGCTCGATATCCTCGTCACCGACGAGGAATTCGACATCGTGGCCCATGGCTATGACGCCGGCGTGCGGCTCGGCGAGGTGATCGAGCAGGATATGATCGCCATCCCCGTCTCGGCCGAGCAGCGGCAGCTCGTGGTCGCCGCGCCGGCCTATATCGAGCGCCACGGCGCGCCGGCGCATCCGCGCGACCTGCCGCGGCATCGCTGCATCGGCTGGCGTCCGGCACCGGATGTGGCGCCCTATCGCTGGGAATTCGCCGAAGAGGGGCGGGAATTCGACGTCGACGTCGCCGCCGAGGTCACCACCAATGACATGGCGCTGATGATCCGCCTCGCCTGTGCGGGTGGCGGCATCAGCTTCGGCATGGAGGAGAGCTTCCTGCCCTGGATCGCTCACGGCGAGCTGGTGCCGCTGCTGGAGGATTATTGCCCCCGCTTCCCTGGCTTCTTCCTCTACTTCCCCAGCCGTCGGAACCTGGCGCCCAAGCTGCGGGCGCTGGTTGACCATGTGAAGCTCGCCCCACTTAAATCCGCATTACCAGAGTGAAGTTCGTATTGCGAACAATTGTTCATTCTTTATAAATGCATCAAGCCCATCGAGCTTGAGAGGAAGAATGAGCCAGGCAACCAAGCCCCAGGCCCCGCTGGGCCATGCCGTCGTCACCGGCGCCAGTTCCGGCATCGGCGCGGCCATCGCGCAGCATCTCCTGACCACGGGCTGGCAGGTCACGGGTCTGAGCCGGCGCCGCGCGGCCATCGATCACCCGCTTTTCAGCCATCGCGACGCGGACCTTACCTCCGAAGCGAGCATCCTGGCCGCCGCCGAAGGGCTCGCGCCTCAAGCGCTCGTGCATGCGGCGGGCCTGATGACGACCAAGCCACTGGGCGAGCTGGATGCCGCTGGGGGCGCCACGATGTGGCAGGTGCATGTGCAGGCCGCGAGCCTTCTCGCCGACCGCTTCATCGCGGGCATGAGGCAGGGCGGCCGCATCGTGCTCATCGGCAGCCGCACCGCGACGGGGGCTGCCGGGCGCAGCCAATATGCGGCGACCAAGGCGGCCTACGCCGGCCTGGTGCGCTCCTGGGCCGCCGAACTGGCGCCGCGCGGCATCACCGCCAATATCGTCTCCCCCGCCGCGACCGACACGCCCATGCTGGCCGACCCGGCCCGTGGCTCTTCCACCCCCCGCGTGCCGCCCATCGGGCGCTTCATCAAGCCGGAGGAAGTGGCGGCCACCGTCGGCTTCCTGCTCTCGGAGCCAGCGGCGGCCATTACGGGGCAGAATATCGTGATCTGCGGCGGCAGTTCCCTCTGATCGAATGGTTGACAACCCTAAGGCTTCGGAGGAAATTCATGTCGAACGAACAGAAGTTCGCATACCGAACAACGGAGGGAATGTGACGGAAGGCCAGGGCGACAGCCCCGCTCCCAAGCCCCGTGCCAGCGGGGACAACCCGAAGAATCTGGTGCAGTCGGCGGCGAAGGTCTTCGCGGTGCTGAAGGCTTTCGGGCCCGATCTCCCGGAGCTGACAGTCGCCGAAGTGGCCGCGCGCGCGGGCACCGACCGGGGCACGGCCTTCCGCTTGATCCATACCCTCGTCTCCCTCGGCTATCTGCGCGGCGTGCCCGACAGCAAGCGTTTCCGCCTGACGCTGAAATGCCTGGAACTGGGCTTCGCCGCCCTCTCCGCCCGTGGCATGCCCGCCCATGCCACGCCGCTCCTGCGCGAGCTGGTGCCCTCGATCGGCGATGCCGCCTCGCTCGGCACGGTCGAGGAAGGCGATGTCGTCTATATCGCCCGCATCCAGGCGGGGCTCGACCGCCATGGCGTGGTGCGCGGCCCCGGCACGCGCGTCGGCGCCTATGCCACGGCGCTCGGCATGGTGGTGCTGGCCTATCTGCCGCGCAGCGAGCAGATCGCCCATCTCGAACATCGCGAGCGCATCAAGCTTTCCGAGCGCACCGTCACAGATCTCGACGCGCTGCTCGAGCGGCTGACGCATATCCGCGCCCAGGGCTATGCCATCTCCGATGGCGAGAATGCCTATGGGCTCCGCACCATCGCCCTGCCCATTCTCGATCCGACCGGCCGGCCCTATGCGGGTGTCAGCCTCACCGTCGAATCAAGCCGGCAGGGCCTCGACGATTTCGTGGCCATCGGCATGCCCCGCCTGCGCGGCGTGGCCGATGAACTTACCCAGGCCCTTCACCTCTCCCTAGGCGCCATCGGCGGCCCGCTGACCCGTCGCGCCTGAGCCGAAACCCTCATCCATCGGATACCGAGCTGGACATGACGAACCTCACCACGCCCATCGAGATCGCACGGCCCGCCATCATTGAATTCGGCAGCGGCCTGATCTCGGCCGCCGGCCGCTGGGCGCGCGCGAAGGGGCTGAGCCGCATCCTCGTCGTCTCTGATGCCTTCAACGCCAATAGGGTCAACCTGCTCGACCTGCCGGGCGAGGTGACGGTCTTCGGCGAGGTGAAGCCCGAGCCCGACCTGCCGAACCTGGAGAAGGTCCTGGCCCTGGCCGAGCAGGTGAAGCCCGATCTCGTCATCGGCTTCGGCGGCGGTTCGGCCATGGACCTCGCCAAGCTCGTCGCCGTGCTGCCCGGCAGCGGCCAGAGCTTCCACGAAGTGGTGGGCCCCGAGAAGGTGAAGGGCCGCAAGATCGCGCTCTTCCAGGTGCCGACCACCTCCGGCACGGGTTCTGAGGGCGGCACGCGCTCCCTGGTGACCGACCCAGCGACGCAGAACAAGGCCGCGGTGCAGAGCCGCTTCATGCTGGCCGATATCGCGATCGTCGATCCTGACCTGACGCTGACCGTGCCCCCGGCCGTGACGGCCGCCACAGGCGTCGATGCCATGGCGCATTGCGTCGAAGCCTTCACGAGCAAGAAGGCGCATCCGCTCATTGATCTCTACGCGCTGGAAGGCATCCGTCTCGTCGGCCGCTTCCTGAAGCGCGCCGTGGTCGATGGCAGCGATGCGGAGGCGCGCGCGGGCCTGTCGCTGGCCTCGATGTATGGCGGCTTCTGCCTGGGCCCGGTGAATACCACAGCCGGCCACGCCGTCGCCTATCCGCTCGGCACGCGCCACCATATTCCGCATGGCCTCGCCTGCGCGCTGATCTTCCCCCACACCCTCGCCTTCAACGCGCCGGTGATGGCCGAGAAGACGGCGCTGGTGCTGGAGGCGCTCGGCCTGCCGGCCTCCTCGAACGAGAGGACGGTCTTCGACGCGACCTATGCTTTCTGCGCCGATCTCGGCGTGGAGATGAAGCTGTCGAAGCTGAACGTGCCGGAGAGCGATCTCGAGACCATGGCGACCGAGGCGCATGCCATCCGTCGTCTGCTGGACAACAACCCGCGCGATCTGAGCCGCGATCAGATCCTCGACATGTACAAGGCGGCGTACTGAGATGGAAAGCTCGGTCAAGGCTTTTGCTGACGGCAAGCTCGATCTCGGCGAGGTCGGGCATGTGCTGCCCGCGCCCGGCGATGCGCAGCGGCTGGAATGCTATATCCAGCCCGCGACGGTGCAGAGCCATGCCTCGAACCTGATGCCGCTGCCCGATGGCTCGCTCGGCTGCGTCTGGTTCGGTGGCACGCAGGAAGGCGTGCCGGATATCTCGGCCTATTTCTCGCGCCTGCCCAAGGGCAGCGACCAGTGGACGAAGCCCGTGCAGCTCTCGGATGATCCGAAGCGCTCGGAGCAGAACCCCCTGCTCTTCCCCGCGCCCAATGGCTCGCTCTGGCTGATCTGGACGGCGCAGATTTCCGGCAATCAGGACACCGCCATCGTTCGCCGCCGCATCTCGCATGATAACGGCGAAACCTGGGGGCCTATCGAGACTGTCTTCGACCTGCGCGAGAACGGCGGCACCTTCATGCGCCAGCCCGTCATCGTGGTGGACAATGGCGATTGGCTGCTGCCGATCTGGGTCTGCACCAGCACGCCGGGCAAGAAATGGGTCGGCGACGAGGATTACAGCGCGGTGAAGATCACCTCCGACCAGGGCAAGACCTGGCGCGAGGTGGTGGTGCCCGGCAGCAAGGGCTGCGTGCATATGAGCATCGTGAATCTCGGCGGCGCGCGCCTCGCGGCTTTCTTCCGCAGCCGCTGGGCCGATAATATCTATGTCAGCCGCTCGGAAGATTTCGGTGCGACCTGGAGCGAAGCCGAGCCGACGGAACTGCCGAACAACAATTCCTCCGTGCAGGCCACGCGCCTTGCGAACGGCCATCTCGCGATGGTCTTCAACATGAGCAGCGCCGCCGACGCCACCGAGCGCCGCGCCTCGCTCTATGACGACATCGAGGACGAGCTGGATGACGGCAAAGTCGTCCCCACGATCGAGGCGGGCAAGCGCAGCACCTTCTGGGGCGTGCCCCGCGCGCCGATGACGGTCGCGATTTCCGAGGATGAAGGCCGCACCTGGCCCTATCGCCGGAATCTCGAAACCGGCGACGGCTACTGCATGACCAACAACTCGAAGGAAGGGATGAACCGCGAGTTCTCCTACCCCTCGATCGTGCAGGGCCCCGATGGGCGGCTGCATATCGCCTATACGGTCTACCGCCAGGCCATCAAATACGTCACCGTTACCGAGGATTGGGTTCGCGCCGCATGAGCACCACCGCTTTCAAGGGCCCCACGGGCGTCTTCTCCGCGTCGCTGACGCCGATCAATGAAGACCTCTCGCCCGACCTTCCCCGCTTCGTCGAACATGCCAAGTGGCTGATCAGCGAAGGCTGCGACGGCGTCGCGATGCTCGGCACGACGGGCGAGGCGAATTCCTTCTCGGTCGGCGAGCGCAAGGCGATGGTCGAGGCGATGGTGGAAGGCGGCGTCGCGCCGTCCAAGCTGCTGCCGGGCACCGGCGTCGCCTCGCTGATGGAATCGGTCGAGCTGACGAAACACGCCCTTTCCTGCGGCGTGGAGAACGTCGTCCTGCTGCCACCCTTCTACTACAAGAGCGTCACCGATGAGGGTGTCTTCGCCGCCTATAGCGAGATCATCGACCGTGTCGGCGATTCCAGGCTGAAGGTCGTGCTCTATCACATCCCGCAGATGTCGGCCGTCCCCATCTCGCATGACGTGATCGAGAAGCTGATCGCCCGCTATCCGACGACCGTGGTCGGCATCAAGGATTCCGCCGGCGACATCAAGAACATGGAAGCGATGGTCAAGCGCTTCCCCGGCTTCTCGGTGCTCGCCGGCGCCGATCCCGTGATGCTCCCCCTGCGCCGCATGGGTGGTGCCGGCTGCATCACCGCGACCTCGAATCTCGTCGCGCGCGATCTTGCTTTCGTCTTCGCTCACGCGCTGGACGAGTCCAAGGCAGCCGAGGTGGATGCCGCCCAGGCGCGTATCGTGGCTGCCCGCAATAAGGCCTCGAAATTCGCGCAGATGGCATCTCTCAAGGCGATGACCGCCAAGCGCACCGGCTATCAGGGCTGGATGCGTCTGCGCCCCCCGCTGGTGTCGCTCACCAGCGCCGAGGCCGCGGAACTGCTCGCGGACTGAGCGGCTTCCATCGTGTGAAACGCCTCGAAAGGCCGGTGCTGAAAAGCGCCGGCCTTTCTCGTTTCAGAGCGGCTCTTCATTGACTCGATTAAGCATCATATGAGATTATATCTGCAATCTCCCGGACAAAAGTTCGCATAGCGAACATGGCGAGGAGAGAATTGATGTGAGGAAGTTGAAGTTCCAGGAATGCCCGTCCTGGCGTGCCGCGATGCGGTTCGGCAAGGGCCGCTTTGTCTTCCTCCATCCTGCGTGATTGGCGCATCGACCGGCGCGACGAAGACCGTGCGGTCACAGGAGGAATACACCGTGCAACGTTTCATTCAGCGCCGTGCCGTTCTGGGCGCCGTGGCGGCCACCGCAGCTTCCGGCCTGCTCAAGGCCCCCTCCGTCTGGGGGCAGGATTCATGGCCGCGCGCACGCCCCATCCGCGTGATCTGCCCCTTCGCCCCCGGCGCCGCGACCGATGCCATGGCGCGCCTCGCTGCGCAGAAGATCGGCGAGAAGCTTGGCGCCAATTGCGTCGTCGAGAACCGTGCCGGTGGCTCCGGCGTGCCGGGCACCATGGCAGTGCTGCAGGCACCGGCGGATGGCTATACCTTCCTGGCCTCCAGCCTCACGCATACGATGCTGAAATACGTGCTGGCGGGCGTTCCCTTCGACCCCATCACCGATTTCCAGCCCGTTGCCCGCACCGCGCGCGGCCCGCTCATGATGGTTTCCACGCCCAAGCGGCCTGAGAAGACCATTCAGGAGATCGTCGCCTCCGCCAAGGAGAGCCCGAAGGACTGGACCTTCGCCATCAGTTCCATGGGCGCGCCGGGCCATCTCGCGACCATCGACTTCAATCGCCGTACGGGCGCCAATATCGAGGGCACCTCCTATCGCGGCACCTCGCCCGCGCTGATCGACGTCGCCGCCGGCAATGCGCAGGTGATGATCGACGCAACTTTCGCGCTGCTCAATGCCTCGCGCAGCGGCCAGGTGCGACCCATCGGCATCACGACGCGCGAGCGCTCCCCGCTGGCGCCGGAAGTGCCGACGATGATCGAGCAGGGCCTGGCCGATTTCGAATTCTACTCGTGGTATGGCGTCTGGGCGCCCAAGGGCACCCCGATGGATATCTGCGAGAAGGTCAACAAGGCGCTGACGGAATCGCTGCGCGACGCGGATTCGGTCGAGCGGCTGAAGTCGCTCGTCGTGGAGCCGAACTACCAGACCATCCCGGAGATGTCGGCCTTCATCGAGCAGGAGCAGAGGCGCAACGTGGAACTGCTCCGCGTCGCGAACTTCAAGCCCGAATAAGCTCAGCGCGTATTGGCGGGCCGGGGCGATACCTCGGCCCAACGCCCTCAGCCGAAGCGGTCGGCAAGCTCGTCGTGGAAAGAGAGCCCGACCACGTCAGAGAAATCCGCGTAGCTCATGCCCTGCACGCCGGCGGGTGTGCCTGAGCCTCGAAGCTCATTCAGCGCGGCTTCGCTCGCCCTCACGGCCGCGAAAAGCGTCGTTACGGCGTAAAGCACGATGCTGAAGCCCATGGCTTGCAAGTCGCTCGCGGTCAGCCTCGTGGTCTCGTTGCCATCGACGATGGAGACAATCTTCGGCCCCGGCACATGCTTGGCGACAGCCTCCACCTCGGCAATTTTCTTGATACCATCAACAAAGACCAGATCGACTCCAGCCTCACGATAGAGTTTCGCGCGCCGGATAGCCTCTTCCGGCCCCTCCGCGGCAATGGCGTCGGTGCGTCCGATGATGAGCAGGTCATCCTCCCCGCGCGCCTCAACCGCACAGCGAAGCCGCGCCGCATTCTCCTCGGCCGGGACAAGGCGGATGCCCGCGCGCTGGCCGCAGCGCTTCGGCACAACCTGATCCTCGAGATGAAGTGCCGCGACACCTGCCTGCACATATTCGCGGATGGTCCGATGGATGTTAGAAGGGCCGCCATAGCCCGTGTCGGCATCAGCAATCACGGGAACACGCACCGCCCGGGTTATGTTGCGGGCGTGTTCGGCCATTTCCGTCTGCGTCAGCAGCCCGATATCCGGCATGCCGAGGCGTGAGGCCGTGGCGCCGAAACCGGTCATATAGACCGCTGGAAACCCCGCGCGCTCCACCAGCCGCGCCGTGAGCGGATCGGGCGCGCCGGGCGCCATGACGATGCCCTCCCGCATGGCTTGCCGAAGCCTCGAGGTTGCTGTCGTCATCACGCATTCCCTATCGCGAAAGTTACGCGCTCTGCTTCGCCCATTCTGACTTCCAACGACTGCCCGGCGATCTCGCAGCGCATCGGCGTGCCCTCTTCCAGCAGAAGTTCCGCCTGCCCGTCGCTAATCGAAACGATCAGCTGCCTACCGTGCCAGGACAGGGCGAAGCGTAGCCCCGTCCATTCTTCCGGCAAGCACGGCGCCAGTGCGATACCGTCCTCGCGCCAGGAAAGCCCCGCGAAGCCCAGCACGGCAAGTTGCCAGAGCCCGCCTTGCGTCGCGATATGTATCCCACCCGCGCTTTTCGCGATCTCGGCGCCCAGATCCACCGCCGCCGCCAGCCGGAAATGTTCGAGCGCCTTCTCCACACGCCCCAGCCGCGCCGCGACCAAGCCGTGCATCACCCGACTGAGCGAACTGCCATGGGCGCAGCGGAAATCGTAGAAGGCGAAATTCGTCTCGATCTCTTCCTGCGTGAATTCCTCAGGCAGAAGCGCCAGCAACGCCACCACATCCGCCTGTTTCACGATGCGCGATACAGCCACACGCTCGCGGCCCAGCACGACATCCATCGGCATTCGATGGCCTTCATAGGCAGCGAGATCGATTTCTTCCAACGCGAAATAGCCAGCAAATTGTTCCAGCAATCCGCTGGACGGATCGCGCCCCGTCACCAACCCCTCGGCCACCTCGGCCCAGGCCGCTAGCTCTTCGCCGCCAAGCCCCGTCTTCGCGCGAGCATCGGGCCAGGCCTCAGCAAGCTCGATGGCGCGGCGAATATTCCAACGCGCCATCAAATTGGTGAAGGCATTGTCGTCGATGCCTTCATGATATTCGTCCGGCCCGATGACGCGGCGGATGTGATACCGCCCATCCTCGCCCCGTTCCGCGCGGCTGGCCCAAAAGCGCGCGGTCTCTAGCATGATCTCGGCGCCTGCCTCGCGCATGAAGGCGTCGTCGCCGGTCACTTTCCAATAGTGCCAGACGGCGTAAGAAACATCCGCGCTGATATGCTGCTCCTGCTTGCCGCTCAGCACCTCCACCACACGGCCATCGGGCGCGACCACGCGCTCGGGCGTGGCCTCGAAGCCGGTATCCGTGGACTCCCAGGCATAGAGCGCGCCCTTGCAGCCGATCGCCGCTGCCTTGGCTCGAGCACCGGGCAGCGTCACATGCCGGTAGAGCAGCAAAGCGCGCGCGGCTTCGGGCCAGGTCCAGGTATAGAAGGGCAGGAGATAGATCTCCGTGTCCCAGAAGACATGGCCGTGATAGTCGTCGCCCGTGAGCGCGCGGGCGCCGATGGAAACGCGCGGATCGTCTTCATCCGCCGTGGCGATGAGATGATGCAGAGCGAAGCGAAGGGCGCCCTGCGCCTCCGCCTCGCCCTCGATCGCCACATCGGAAGCTTTCCAGCACTCCGCCATGGCACGCTCATGCGCGGCGTATACAGCCGCCAGATCTACCGGCAGCGCGGCAGCTTCACCATCGCGGGCAAAGGTCAGAACCCGCTCGAATTCCAACACCTGCCCCGGCACGGCCTGCCAGCGCCAGGCACGGCCCAGTGCCCCATGCTCTTCCCCCATGAGCGCAATCCCGTCGAGGCTCAGCCGCAGGCTGCCCGCAATGGCCAGGTGCTTGCCGCTCGCCGTCTGCCAGACGGCCCGTCCGGGCGCCTCGCTGAGCAGTTCCAGCAGCGGGTCCAGCCCATCGAAACCCGCTTCGAGCGAAACCTCTCCTAAGAAGCCGATCTCGAAGCGTAGCCTCTGCACCGCAACGGGCTTCTCTGCGCGGGAGACGAAGCGCAGCCCGGCCATCCTGCACCCTGGCGCCTGCACTTCCTCGCGCAACAGCCCCGCCCGCATATCAAGGGCGATGCCATGCCGCAGCGGCAGCGGCGCGCCATGTACCAACAGCCGCAGAAAGGGTCGGCCGGCATGCAGCAGCAAAGGCACGTCCTGCCCGATGCCGATATTATCGCCCCTCGGCGTCTCGAAGAGGCCGGCGACGTAGAAATGCCCCGCCTCCGCCCCCTCGCCACCGAGCGAAGGCCCGGCCCGCCAGCCGAGGAAGCCATTGCCGAGCGCGAAACGCGCGGCGAGCCCTGGCCATTGGCCCGGCTCCACATCGCGCGCCTCGATCAGCCAATCGGGCGCCGGGTTCAGGCGCGCAGAACTGTCCATCATGCCGGCCCTTTCACGCGCAACCGCCCGCCGAGCAGCGCGGGCACATCCACCTCATCGAGGCTTTCCACCACGCGATCCGCCGCGCGGAGCAGGGCGGCATCCTCCAGCCGCGCCACGCCGAGCGCGGCCATGCCGCCCGCCCGCGCGGCTTCCACCCCCGCCGGCGCATCCTCCACCACGAGGCAGTGCGCGGGTTCCATGCCCAGTGCCTCCGCCGCCAGCAGGAAGAGATCGGGCGCCGGCTTGCCATGCGCCATCTCACGCCCGCAGAGATCGGCGGCGAAAAGCCCGAGCAGGTCACGCCCATCCGGCAGCACCACCGCGCGCAGCATGGCGCTGGCATTCCTGGAAGAGGAGGCAACCGCCATGGGCCAGCCCGCGGCGTCCAGCGCCAGGACCAGCCGCAGCGCATCGGGAAAGGCCTCTACCCGCCCCTCGGCAATCAGCGCCTCCAGCCGCGCCTGCTTGCGCGCCGCATACTCGCCAGCGCGCTTCGCCGCCTCCGGCACGCCTATCGCCATGAGCGCCGCCAGCGCGCCATCCTCCCGCGGCTTCCCGGCCACCTCCGCCTGATACATCGCCGTGGTGAAGCGGGCGGGGTCGGCATAACCCGCGAGCGCCTCCCGCCAGGCGCGCTCATGCGGCGAGGCGAGCAGCACACCGTCAACGTCAAATATCGTGGCTGCCAGCATCGGCGCCCTTCCCCCCCCGCGGCGATCAGGCCGCCCCGATCTCGCCGCGCTCGATCACGAAAGTATGGTCGACGAGGGACCGCAAGAGGTCCGGGCTGCTTTCGGTGATGAGAATGGCGACATCCGGCAAGGCCGAGCGCAGCCGCCCTAGCGCTTCGGCGTAGCGCAGCGCCAAGGCCGGGGCGAGGCCCTGGAAAGGCTCGTCTAGCAGCACGGCCCTCGTGCCCACCATCAGCGCGCGGCCCAGGGCCACCATCTTGCCCTGCCCGCCCGAGAGCCCCGCCGCCTTGCGCGGCGCGAAGTCCCGCAACTCGGGCAGCAGCTCGTAGACCGCCTCCAGCCTGCGGTTCACCTCGGCCTTCGGCAGACCCAGCACCTGGGCGGGCAGGAGCATGTTCTCGCGCACGGTGAAATTGCCGAAGAGCTTCCGCTCCTCCGGCGCATAGCCGATACCGAGCCGGGTGCGGTGATGCGCGGGCGCGGCACCGCAGTCCTTGCCGTCGAGCGTTACGCTGCCCTGGCGCAACGGCAGCAGGCCCATGAGACTCCGCAGCGTCGTCGTCTTGCCCGCGCCATTGCGCCCGATCAGCGCGACGCGGCCGCCCGGCGGCACCTGGAGCGACACGCCGCGCAGTACGGGCGCCCCGGCGATATCCACGGAAACGCCTTCAAGCCGAAGCATGACTCGCCTCCTTCGGCGCGATGCCGATCACGTCGCGCAGCACCTGCGGGTCGTTCAGAATTTGCTGCGGCGGGCCCAGGGCCATGATCCGCCCCTGCCCCCAGACCGCGACGCGATCGGCGAAGCGGGCGACGACTTCCATGTCATGCTCCACGAAAACCGCCGTTACCTTGGCATCGCGCAGCACGCGCACGAGCGTCTCCACCACCGCCATCTTGTCGGCCGCCGCCACGCCGCTGGTCGGTTCGTCCATCAGCAGCAGCTGCGGCCGCAGCGCGACGGCCATGGCGATATCGGTGAGCTTGCGCGCGCCCTCGTTCAGGGCGTCACCGCGCCGCTCGGCCAGGGCCGAAAGCCCGAACCGCGCCAGCACCTCCTCCGCCTCGGCCCGCACCGAGGGCCGAAGCAGCGGCGCGAAAGGCACCCAGATGCCATCGCGGGCGGCAATGGCCAGGGCGACATTCTCCAGCACCGTATGCTCGGTGAAAAGCTGTGGAAGCTGGAAGCTCCGCGCGATGCCGAGCCCCACGATCTTCCGCGGCGAGAGGCCCAGCAGCTTCTGGCCGCGATAGGTGATCTCGCCCGCCTGCGGCTTGAGATAGCCGGTCGTCATATTGATGAAGGTCGTCTTGCCCGCGCCATTGGGGCCGATGATGGCGAGGAACTCGCCCTCCATCACGTCGAGGTCGATGCCATCGGCCGCCTTCACACCGCCGAAGGCGAGTTTCAGCCCCTTGGCCGAGAGAAGCGCGCTCATGCCGCCCTCCGCTTCGCCAGAAGGGCCTTGCCCATGCCCCAGAGCCCACCCGGCGCGAAGAGGATGACGAGCAGCAGCACCCCGCCCAGGATCATCTGCCAGGCACCCGCCACTGTCGCCGCCGCATAGACCCGCGTGAGCTCATAGGCCACCGCGCCAATGAAGGGCCCGAAGACGCTGCCCGCGCCGCCCAGGATACCGATGAAGATCAGCTCGCCCGAGGCCGTCCAATAGGCCAGGGCCGGCGTCACCAGCCGCGAGGCCATGGAGAGCACCGCGCCGCCGCAGCCGGCCATCAGCGCCGAGAGCACATAGGCCGAGAGCAGAACCCGCTTGGCCGAGACGCCCATGAATTCGAGCCGCGCCTCCCGCGTCTTGATGCCCGCCAGGGCCTGGCCCATGGGCGAGGCGAGATAGACCCGCACGAAAGCCCCGAAGCCGAGCGCAAGCACCAGGCCCAGCACCAGCACCGCCCAGCCATAGGCCTCGCCCTCCAGCGCCATGCCGAAGAAGCGGACGGGCGGCAGGCGGATGCCGTCGGTGCCATGGGTGATCGAGTAGAATTTCTCGAGCAGCGAATAGAAGACCATGCTGAGCGCGAGGTTCAGCATGCCGAAGAAAATCTCGCGGTATCGCACCACGAAAAGCCCGACCAGCAGCCCCATGAGCGCAGCGCCGATGCCCGCCGCCGGCAGCAGCAGCAGCGCCTCCGGCACCAGCGGCGCGAGGAAGGCGACGATATAGGCCGCGAAGGCGAGAAACAGCGCATGGCCGAAGCTCACCTGCCCCGCGCGGAGCAGCAGCAGGATGCCCAGCACCGCCAGGCCCTTGGCGATGGCGATGGTGAGCACGAAGCGCAGCCAGGGCACCGCCCAGGCCAGCAGCAGCACGGCGGCGGCGGCGAAGAGCGCCAGCAGGAGTTCCTGTGTCTTGCTCATATCCGCCGCGTCTCCGTCACGCCGAAGAGCCCCTGCGGGCGAACCAGCAGCACGGCCACCATGATGAGATAGGGCACGACCACTTCGAGCTCCGGCTCGAAATAGACCGCGAAGGCCCGACCGAGCCCGATGAGCAGCGCCGTCACCGCCGCGCCCTCGACCTGTCCGAGGCCCGCCGTCGCGACCACGGCGAAGGAGAGCACGATGGTCTGCGCGCCCACGCCCGGTACGAGCGAGACGGTCGGCGAGGCCAGCGCGCCACCCAGGGCAGCCAGCGCGGCGCCGGCCGAGAAGGTCAGCATCGTCACCTTGGCCGCATCGATGCCCATGGCCCGCGCCGCCTCGCGGTCGGTCGTCACCGCCACGATCATCCGCCCCGCCAGCGTCCGCCGCAGGAACCAGGCGAGGCCGGCCAGCGTGAAGAGCGCGATGCCCGGCAGCACATAGAGCTGATAGGCGTTGAAGGGGATGACATCGGCGCCGAAAGGCACGTCCACCGTGCCCAGCAGCCGCACCGGCAGGTCGAAGACCACCGGCTGCACACCGAAGAGCAGCTTCTGCAGATCCTCCAGGATCATGAAGAGCGCGAAGGTGATCAGCAGCTGCAGCACCGGCTCATGGTCCTGCATCCGCCGCAGTAGCCGGGCGATGGGCGGGCCCAGGATGGCGCCCACCAGCAGCGCCGCGATCAGCAGCGCGGGAAAGGCCAGCCAGTCCGGCATGCCACGCGAGACGAAGAAGAGCCCGATGGCGGCGGCGGAATAGCCGCCGATGGCATAAAGGCTGCCATGGGCGATGTTCAGCACCCGCAGGACGCCGAAGACGAGGTTCAGCCCGACCGCCACCATGAAGACCGCCGCCGCGTAGGACAGTCCGTCCAACGCGGCGAGGCCCAGCAGCAGGCCGTTATCGGCCAGCCACGCACCCATCAGGCAGGCTTGTAGGCGACGGGCGCCGGCAGCTTGTCGAGGATGTCGGGCTTGAGCGTCTTCAGCCAATCGACGCTCTTCTGGCCGACGGGCGTGGTGATCATCTTCGCGTCCATGACCATCATGTCGGTCATCACCGGGAAGGCGTATTTGTCGGTATGCAGCGTGGTGCCGACGAGCTGGTTCTCCAGCCCCTGCCCATCCTCGCGGATGGTCACCTCGCCGGTCAGCGACGGGAAGGTCAGGCCCTTGAAGGCCGCCGCCAGTTCCGCATCGGTGGGCCAACCGCCGCCCTTGGCCGCGATGGCCTTCTCATACCCCGCCTTCATGGCATTCACGGCCTGGGCCATGTGATGCGTGGAATAGATCGGCCAGGCATTGAAGCGCTTGCGGTAATCCTCCGTGAAGCGCGCCAGCAGCGCCGGGTCGCGCGGGCTCGGATGCAGGAACCAGTGGTCGCCGCGCGCACCGATGATATGCCCGGCCGGCAACGTCTTGCCGACGCGCTCCAGCGAGGATTCCGCCAGGGGCACGACGAAGGTGCTGCGCTCGAAGAGCTTCCGATCGGCCGATTGCCGCAGGAAGGCATCGAGATCGCCGCCCCAGGAGGTGGTGAAGATCACGTCCGGCCGCAGGGCGAGCAGGCGCGTCACCTCGGTCGAGAAATCCGTGGCGCCGAAGCGCGGGAAAAGCTCGGCAGCGACGCGGGTGCCGGGCTTCAGCGTCTCGAGCCCGGTGCGGAAAATGTCCCAGGAATCGCGGCCCCAGGCATAGTCCTGGTTCACCACCGCGACGGAGCGGAAATTCGGCTTGGTCTTCAGCAGATAGAGCAGCGGCGCCAGGACTTCCGGCGTGGCATTGGCCTGCGAGCGCCAGGCGTAATCGTATTTCGCCTCCTCGAAGACGCGCTGCGTGCCGCAATCCCAGAGCAGGGTCGGGCGCTTCAGCTCATCGGCGAGCGGCGCGCAGGCGAGGCAATCGGCCGAGGAAATCCCGGCGAAGATCATGCTGACCTTCTCGCTCTGCACAAGCCGCCGGTATTCGCCGACGAAATGGTCCACGCCCGGGCCTTCATCGACGAAAACGGGGCGCACCTTCACGCCCGCGATGCCGCCCTGCTCGTTGAGCTGGTCGAAGAGCATCTCGGCGGCGTTCTTGCCGGGTACGCCGAAGACGCTGGAAGGGCCGGAGAGGAAGGTGGCGATGCCGATCTTGATCTCGGCGGGCTTGGCCGCCTGGGCCTGGGCATGCCGGCCCGACAGGACCATGCTGCCGATGGCGGCGCCCAGCAAGGCGCTGCGTCGCGTGATGCCGGATTGCGGATGTGCGGGTACAGGCCTTGGTTCGCTAGACGATCCCATGGGACTTCCTCCGTTTTTTCTTTTACGGAGCCCCGTCAGCCAGGCAGCGGTGCTCTCGGGGCAAGCCTTGCACCCCGCAGCACCGCTGTCCAATACATCCTGCCTTCAAATTCCGGCGCACGAAATTACAGCGCAGCCTGCGGGCGAAAGCCCCGGCCGCGCGGCGATCAAGCCTCCGCCTCGGCCAGCGCCGCCCGCCGCGCGGCGCGTTCGGCATAGCGGCGGGCGAGCACCGCGCAGACCATCAGCTGCAGCTGATGGAAGAGCATCACCGGCACCACCACCATGCCCGCCTGCGCGCCGAAGAGAATGCCCGCCATTGGCACGCCCGAAGCGAGGGACTTCTTGGAGCCGCAGAAGAGCACCGCGATCTCATCCTCGCGCGGCAGGCGCAGCAAGCGGGAGGCGCCGAGCATGGCCAGCATCACCGCGGCCAGCAGCACCGCCTCGATCACCAGCAGCGTCACCAATTGCGTCGGCGCGAAGAGCTGCCACACGCCCTGGGCCACCGCCGTGCTGAAGGCGGCATAGACGGCGATGAGGATGGAACTGCGATCGGTGAGCGAGAGCAGCGTCTTGTTGCGCGCCGCCCAGCCGCCGATCCAGCGGCGCGCGATGGAGCCGGCCGCGAAGGGCAGCAGCAATTGCGCCATCACGCGCCCCATCTCCTCGATGCCGCCCGTGCTGCCCTGGCGGTGCAGCAGCAGCGCCACCAGCGCCGGCGTGATGAAGACGCCCGCGAGATTGGAGAAGGTCGCGGCACAGAGCGCCGCCGGCACATTCCCGCCCGCGATGGAGGTGAAGGCGATGGAGGATTGCACCGTGGAGGAGAGCATGCAGACGAAGAGCAGCCCCAGCCACATCTCCTTCGGCAGCAGCCCCGGCATCAGCGCGTGAAGGCCGAGGCCGAGCACGGGGAAGAGCACGAAGGTCGAGCAGAGGATCAGCGCATGCAGCCCCGGGCGCTTGAGCCCCGCCACCATGGTCTCCAGCGGCAGGCGCGCGCCATGCAGGAAGAAGAGCAGGATCAGCGCCGCGCTGCTCGCCCAGCCTGTCACCACCGCGGCCTTACCCTCGGCGGGAAAGAGGCTCGCGAGCAGGACCGTCAACAACAGGGCCTGGGTGAAGCGATCGGGCAGGAAACGGGACATGGCAGGGCACTCCGGCAGTTGCCCGCAAGATGGCCCTCTCGCTGTTCATCGGGAAGTGGACTGGTTATGTTGACTGTCATCGCCATTTCCGATGACCGAACATGCTCAACCCCATCTGGCTGCACACTTTCGTCACAGTTGCACAAAGCCCGAGCTTCACGGAGGCAGGGCGGCGGCTGAATCTGACGCAATCGACCGTTAGCGATCATATCGCCCGGCTGGAAGCCATGCTCGGCCGCCGCCTCTTCATCCGCGACACCCATTCCCTGGCACTGACGCAGGATGGCGAGGGCATGCTGATCCACGCCCGGCTGATCCTGGAGGCGGAGGCCCGCGCGCGGCTTCATTTCGCGGGGCCTCCCCTGCGAGGGCGCCTGCGCCTCGGTTCCTCGGATGACCTGGCGCTCGGCCCCCTGCCCGAGGTGCTGGCGGGCTTCAGCCGCCTCTATCCGGAGGTGGAACTGGACCTCACCATCGGCTTCACGGACGATCTCTATGCGAGGCTCGAGGCCGGCACGCTCGATCTGATGACCGGAAAGCGCCGCGCCGGCGATCGCCGGGGCCATACCCTGCATCGCGAACCGCTCGTCTGGCTGGGGCGGGATGGCGCGCCGCCGCCTGAGGAGCCCCTCCCCCTCGTGCTGCTTGCCGAGCCCAGCATCACGCGCGGCATCGTGCTCGACAGCCTGGCGCGGAGCGGCACGCGCTGGCGGGTGGCCTGCAACAGCTCTTCCTATGCCGGTTGTGCCGCTGCCGCCCGGGCCGGACTCGGCATCACCGCCCTGCCCCGGCATCTACGCCTCGACGGGCTGGCACAGATGCGGGATATGCCGAGCCTGCCATCGGTCGAATATATCGCCGTCATCTCGCCCGGCGCGGGCCAGCCGGCGCAGACCCTATTGCGGATTCTGCGCGACAGCGACCTTAGCCGGGGAGCAGCGGCACCTGCCCCTCGATGAGCGGCCGCAGCGCCGCGATTTCCTGGGCTATGAAATCGAGCAGCGCGCGCACACGGGGCGCCTGGCGGAGATCCGGATGGGTCAGGAGCCATAACTCGCTGCCGAAAGCGGGCTCCAGCGGGCCCAGGCGGCGCAGGGCCGGGCGCGTATCGGCCAGGAAGCAGGGCAGATAGCCGAAGCCCATCCCCGCCTCCACCGCCTCTGCCAGGCCAAGCACCGTATTCACCCGATAGGCGATGCGCTCGGCCGGCACCGTCTTCTGCATATGCTGCACGACCTTCAGCGCGGCCATATTGTCGCCCATGGAGACCCATTCGCTCTCCGGGCCGGGCCCGGCCGGGCCATCGGCGCGGCCATAGAGCGCCCAGGCGATATTCGCCGCACGGCGCCCCACCAGGGTTTCGGGCGGAGTATCGCTCGCGCGGATGGCGATATCCGCATCGCGCCGGGAGAGATTGGCCGCAGCATTGCCGATGACGATATCCAGCCGGACCCCAGGGCAGGCCTGGCGGAAGCGGGCGAAAAGCGGCGTGAAGAGGTGGATGAGAAGGCTGTCGCTCGTCGCCACGCGCAATTCGCCGCTCGGCAGCAATTCCTGCCCGGCGAGGCGGCGGGTGACCTCGGTGATATCGGCATCCACCCGCGCGGCCAGGGCCGCGATCTCCTCCCCCGCCGAGGTCAGCGCATAGCCGGCGCGGTGCCGCTCGAAGAGCGCCGTGCCCAGCATGGCCTCGATCTGGTTGAGGCGGCGGAAGACGGTGGAATGGTTGATGCCGAGGCGCCCGGCCGCGGCCGGCAGGTTGCGCGTCTCGGCCACGGCCTTGATGAGGCGGAAATCATCCCAGGCCAGGGCCTTGGAAGGCTCGTTCATGCAGCACCCCGAAAACGCGAAACCGGCGGCACGGATGAACCGTACCGCCGGCTTCGGTCAAGGGATTGGCGTTCAGGCGGCCGAAACGCGGACCTGATCGTTCAGGCGCGGCAGCGGCGTCGCCTTCAGGGCATAGGCGCCGTCACCGATCAGGGCCTGAACCAGCGCGCCGATCGCCAGGAAGGCGGGATATTCCCAGCCGCCATTCGGCGCGTTGAAGACCCAGCCGTTCGGGGCATGGACCAGGACGGTGCCGAGCAGCAGCGGCAGGGTCAGCACCGCGATGGCCCGGGTATAGAGGCCGAGGATCAGCGCGACGCCGCCGAGGATCTCCGTGAGGATGATCGGCCAGGCGAGGAAGGCGGGCAGGCCAACCTGGGTCAGGTAGCCCTCGAAACCCGCGACGGTGAAGACGCTCACCTTGAGCCAGGCATGAGCGATGAACATGACGCCGAGGGAGAGGCGGAGAAGGAGGGCGCCATAGGCATTGAGACGGTCGTTCATGGTGTGAATTCCATAAGCTGGTAATTGCGTTGGCCGGAAGATGACGGCACAGACGCCGCAATGCCATGCCCAAGATTGCATTGGCCCGATTGCATGAACGCAATCGCATTTCCCTCGCTTCTCCCGCCGATCGGCCTATCTCTGTGGCCAACGGAGCGCCCCATCGGCGCAATGAGGAGAATTCAAATGGCCCAGTATGGCATTCACCATGTCACCGCGATCTCGGGCGAAGCCCGCCGAAATCATGATTTCTACACCCGCATCCTCGGCATGCGCCTGGTGAAGAAGACGGTTAATTTCGATGATCCTGGCACCTACCACTTCTACTATGGCGATGAGACCGGCCAGCCCGGCTCGATCCTCACCTTCTTCCCCTGGGCCGGTGCGCCCCAGGGCCGCCAGGGTGTCGGCGAGCTGCAGGAGACTGTCTTCCGCATCCCGCAGGCCTCGGTCGGCTATTGGACGCATCGCCTGATGGCCAATGGCGTCCAGGCCGATGCCCAGGTCGAGCGCTTCGGGGAGGCGGTGATCGGCTTCCGCGATCCGGACGGCATGCGTATCGCCCTGGTCGCGCTGCCCGGCATCGAGAATGAGCCCGGCTGGAGCAATGGCGACGTCCCCGCCGAACATGCCATCCGCGGCATCCATGGCGTGACGCTGCTGCTCGAGAAGGGCGAGGCGACCGGTGCGATCCTGAGCGATGTCTTCGGCTTCACCGAAGCCGCGAAGGAAGGCACGACGACCCGCTTCCACGCCCCCGGCACCAAGATCGGCGGCGTGGTCGATCTCCGGGTGGTCGGCGGCTTCCTGCCGGCGCGGCAGGGCGTGGGCTCGGTGCATCACCTGGCCTTCCGCGCCGAGGATGACGCGGCGCAGGAGGAGATGGTGCGGAAGCTGGCCGCCAATCACGGCCTGCAGACCACCGAGCAGCGGGACCGCAACTACTTCCGCTCGGTCTACTTCCGCGAGCCGGGCCGGGTGCTGTTCGAGATCGCGACCGACATTCCCGGCTTCGCCGTGGACGAGCCGGCCAGCGAACTCGGCAATGCGCTGAAGCTGCCGGACTTCCTGGAGCCGCACCGCGCCGAGATCGAGCGCGTGCTGCCGGCCCTGGCCTAAAGGAGGATGAGATGAGCGAAACGGCTCTGGCTTTCACGCACCGTTTCGAGCCTGCGAAGGTGGAGGGGCTCCCGCCCCTCCTCCTCCTGCATGGCACGGGCGGGGATGAGAATGATCTCGTGCCGCTGGGCCAGCTCGTGGCGCCGGGGGCGGCGCTGCTCTCGCCGCGCGGGCAAGTGCTCGAGCATGGCGCGCCGCGCTTCTTCCGCCGCATGGCGGAGGGCGTGTTCGACGAGGCCGACCTCCGCCGCCGCGCGGCCGACCTCGCGCGTTTCGTGACGGAAGCGCAGGCGACCTATGGCATTCCCGCCCCGGTCGCGCTGGGCTTCTCGAATGGCGCGAATATCGCCGCCGCGATGATGATGCTCCATCCGGGCATTCTCTGCGGTGCGGTGTTGCTGCGGGCGATGGTGCCTTTCCGGAACCCGCCCGAGGCGAAGCTGGATAGCACACCTGTGCTGATGCTGTCGGGCTCGATGGACCCGATCGCCCCGGTCTCGAATAGCGAGGCCCTGGCCAAGCAGTTGACCGCTGCGGGTGCCACGGTCGATTACCGCCGCCTGCCGGCGAACCATGGCCTGACCCAGGCCGATGTCTCGCTGACCAAGGAGTGGCTGGCGGCACTTTGACGCAGGAGACGGCCCGGCTTGCCGGGCCGTTTCTCCGAGGGAGATTCAGCTCTCCTGCGCGACGAGCCGGCACAGCCTTTCGGTGACGTCATAGGAATCCACGAAGGCACTGACAGGCAGGAACTCGAAGCGCGAGTGGAAGTTGTGCGCGCCCGTGAAGTAATTGGGCGTCGGCACGCCGCGTGCGGAAAGGGCGGAGCCATCCGTCCCGCCGCGCATGGCGATGACCTTGGGTTTGATGCCCTTCTCGGCCAGGGCCTTGAAGATCAGGTCCACGCAATGCCGGTCATTGCCCAGGGCTGAGTCGATATTGCTGTAGCTGTCCTCGACGTGAAATTCGACGCGTGCACGCGGATGGCGTGCGCGCAGGCGCTCGACGGCTTCGGCGATATAAGCCTTGCGCTCGGCGAAGCGGGTGGCGTCATGGTCGCGGATGGAAATCTGCAGCCGCGCCTTGCTCTGCCCGCCCTCGATGCCGTTGCACCACCAATAGCCGTCGCGGCCATCGGTATGTTCCGGCGTCTGCAAGGGATCGAAATAGGAGATGAGCTCGCTCGCCAGCAGGATCGGGTTCACCAGCACGCCCTTGGCCGTCATGGGATGCGCAGTGACGCCCGTGATCTCGACGGTCGCGCTGGCTGCATTGAAGGTTTCGTAGACCACCTCGCCCCGCTCGCAGCAGTCGATCGTATAGGCGAAGGCGACGGGGAAGCACGCGAGGTCGAGCAACTTGGCGCCGCGCAGCCCGATTTCCTCATCAGGCACGAAGGCGAAAATGATGTCGCCATGTGGCAGGCCGCCGGCCTTGAGCCGCGCCGCGAGCGTCATGACGATGGCCACCGCCGCCTTGTTATCCGCGCCGAGAACGCTGCTGCCGTCGCTGAAAATGATTTCCTGGCCCTTATAGGGCAGGATTTCGGGATGCTCGGCCACGCGCAGCCAGACATCCCCGCCGAGCCGCAGATCGCTACCATCGAAAACCAGGCGCTGCGGGTGGATATCGGGCGACAGCCCCACATCCACCGTGTCGAGATGCGTGACGAAGCCGATGCAGGGCGCCCCCGGCACATTGCCTGGCAGGCGCGCGGTCAGGTTGCAATGCGCGTCGAGATGGATGTTTTCCAATCTCAGCGCCGTCAGCTCATCCCGCAGCAATTCCGCCAGCCGCCACTGCCCCGGCGTGCTCGGCACCACCTTGGCCGAGGCGTCGCTCTGGCTGGTGATGGCGAGATAGCGGAAGAAGCGCTCGATGAGCTGCTCGGCGATTTCCATGAGGCACTCCAGGCGTGGCTGATCACGCCAGCCTAGCCCGCCCGCGCCTCTTCCGCCACGGCCGCTCGGCGCGCGCGGCGGCTCGCCAGCAGCCCATGCTCGGGCGCGAAAGCCAGCGCCACGGCGAAGAGCAGCGAGAGGATCACCACGATGGCGCCCGCCGGTGCCACGTCGGCGTGATAGCTCACGACGATGCCGAAAAGGGTGGAGGCCACCGCCGATGCCACTGCGATAGCCGACATCCGCCCGAAGCGGTTGGAGAGCAGATAGCCGATGCAGCCCGGCGTGATCAGCAGCGCGACCACCAGGATCACACCCACCGCCTGCACCCCCGCGACCACCGCCGCCGAGAGCAGCGCGAGGAAGAGATAGCGCAGCAGCGTCACGTTCAGCCCGATGCTGCGCGCATGGACGGGATCGAAGCAGAAGAGCTTCAGATCCCTTCCCTTCAGCAGCAGGATGCCGAGCGTCACACCGCCGGCGAGCAGCGTCTGCCAGAAATCCTCCGGCTCGATGCCCAGGATATTGCCGAACAGAATATGGGTGACATGCGCCTCCGTGGTCAGGAAGGCGAGCATCACCATCCCCGCCGCGAACATGCCGGTGAAGACCACACCGAGCGCCGCATCCTCCTTCACGCGGCTATGGCTCTGCACGAAGCCCGCGCCCATCGCGCAAAGCATGCCCGCGACGAAGGCCCCGATGGCGATGGGAAAGCCCAGCGCCGAGGCGATCACCACGCCCGGCAGCACCGCATGGGCGATGGCGTCGCCCAGCAGCGACCAGCCCTTAAGCACGATGTAGCAGGAGAGCAGCGCGCAGGCCGTGGCGACCAGCGCACCGACGCCCATGGCCTCGAGCATGAAGGCATGGGTAAAGGGGGCGAAAAGGGCCTCGATCATGCCGCCGCCTCACGCCTGGCCCGCCGTGCCGCCAGCAGCCCGTGGCGCGGCGCGAAGACCAGGGCGATGACGAAGAGCATCGCCTGGAGTGTCACGATCACGCCGCCGGTCGAACCATCGAGAAAATAGCTGATATAGGCGCCGGCAAAGGCTGTCGCCGCGCCCATGCCGGTCGCGAGCGCCATCATCCGGCCGAAGCGGTCGGTCAGCAGATAGGCCGTCGCCCCAGGCGCCACAAGCATGGCGATGACCAGCACGGCGCCCACCGCCACCATGGCCGCCACGGCCACCGCGGCGACGCTGCCCAGCAGCAGCGTCTGCAAGAGCCGCGTATTGAGGCCGATGGCCTGGGCCTGGGTCGCGTCGAAGGCCCAGAGCACCATGTCCCGCCCGCGCCACATCATCACCAGCAGCACGCCGGCCGAGACGAGCAGCATCTGCAGCATGTCTTCCGGCGCGATGCCGAGCACATTGCCGAAGATGATGGTGCGCAGCCGGATATTGCTCGGGAAGAGGCTCAGCAGCACCAGGCCCAGCCCGAAGAAGGCGGTGAAGACGATGCCGATCGCCGCATCTCCGCGAATGCGGCTATTGCGCCGAATGAAGCCCATGACCCAGGCCGCCAGCATGCCCGAAGCGAACGCGCCGAGGGCGAAGGGCAAGCCCAATATCCAGGCCAGGGCCACGCCCGGCACCACGGCATGCGACAGCGCATCGCCCAGCAGCGACCAGCCCTTGAGCGCGACGAAGCAGGAGAGCATCCCGCAGACGGCGCCGATCACCGCGCTCACCATCATGGCGTTGCGCATGTATTCGTAGTCGAAGGGGGTCAGGAGCCCTTCCATCAGCCTGGCGCCATCGCCTCGCGCGGGGTGAGCCGGCCGAGAACGCGCCCATCGGCGCCGATGACCAGCGAATTGCCCTCCGCATCCTCCACCAGCGTCACTGCCTCGCCCGCATGTTGCCGGGCGGAAGCGCCGAAGGCGCGGGCGAGCTGGGCAGGGGTGAAGACCTTCTCGGTCGGCCCGGCCGCGAGCACCATGCCCTTCACCAGCGCCACGCGGTCACAGAATTGCGGCACACTGGCGAGGTCATGCGTCGAGACGAGAATGATCCGCCCCTCCGCCCGCAATTCGCGCAGCAGCGCGGTGATCTGCTCCTGGGTGGTAACGTCCACACCGCCGAAAGGCTCGTCGAGCAGGATCACCCGCCCATCCTGCGCCAGGGCGCGGGCCAGGAAGACGCGCTTCTTCTGCCCGCCGGAAAGCTGGCCGATCTGGCGGTCGGCGAATTCCCACATGCCGACGCGCTTCAGCCCCTCCTTCACCGCCGCACGGTCGGCGGCGGAAGGGATGCGGAGCGCGTTCATATAGCCGTAGCGCCCCATCATCACGACGTCGCGCACCGAGACGGGGAAGGCCCAGTCCACATCCTCGTTCTGCGGCACATAGGCGACCCAATTGCGCTTCTGCGCCTCGCGCACGTCCTGGCCGCCGATGCGCACCTCGCCGGCGGCGGGCGTCACCATACCCATGATGGCCTTGAAGAGCGTGGACTTGCCCGCGCCATTCACGCCGAGCAGGCCGCAGATGGTGGGCCCGTCCAGTGCCAGCGAGGCATCGCGCAACGCCACATGCCCATTGGCATAGGCAACCGTGACGGCCTTCACCTGAAGATCGAGCGCGCCGGGTCGCTGCAGGGCCTCGCACGGCTTCACGCCCGTGATCGAGCCGATGATGGCGCGCCAGGGCTCGAGCGGCCGGCGTTCGAGGGTCTGGGGGAGGATGGGGCCGCTCATCGTCTCAGCGCTCCGCCAGGGATTGGAAGGCGCGGGTGATGGTCGCCGCATTCACCTCCAGCAGCTTCAGATAGGTGGGGGCCTCACCGCCCTCATCGGTCAGGCTATCGACATGGAGCACGCCGGCGAAGCGGGAATTGGCCTCGCGCGCCACCTGGCGCATGGCGCGGTCGCTCACCGTGCTCTCGCAGAAGAGCGCCGGGATGCGGCTCTTGCGCACCGTATCCACCACGCGGCGGATCTGGCGGGGCGTGCCCTCCTCCTCGGCATTGATCGGCCAGAGATAGAGCTCCTTCATGCCGTAATTTGCGGTCAGGTAGGAGAAGGCGCCCTCGCAGCTCACCAGCCAGCGCCGCTCGGCCGGGATGCGGGCCAGGCGCTCGCGGATCGGGGCGTCCAGCGCCTGGATGCTGGCGGTGTAACGGGCTGCATTGGCGTTATAGGTCGCGGCATTCCTGGGGTCGGCCGCGACCAACGCCTTGCGGATATTCTCGACATAGATCACCGCATTGGCGGGTGACATCCAGGCATGCGGGTTGGGCCGGCCGGCATAGGGGCCTTCGGTGATGTTGATCGGCTCCACTCCCTCGGTGAGAACGGCCGAGGGCACGTCCTTCACCCGGCGGAAGAAACGTTCGAACCAGCGCTCCAGCCCCATCCCGTTCCAGAGCACGAGATCGGCCGCTTGGGCCTTCACCACATCCAGGGGGGTGGGTTCGTAGTCATGAATCTCGGCGCCGGGGCGGGTGATGGATTCCACGATGGCCGCGTCGCCGGCCACGTTCTGGGCCATGTCCTGCAGGATGGTGAAGGTCGTGACCACACGGAGCGGCTTGGGGCTCTGGGCCATGGCGGGAGCGCCGGCAAGGCCGAACATGGCCCCAAGCACGGCGACGAGCGTTAGGCGCCTGGTCATTCCGGCATACATGATTCTAACTCCCATTCCCCATACTCATTCCTGAAGCCCAGACATAATGATATAGCTAATGCTATATTCAAGGGGAAAAATGAACGGGAGGACATCTTTGCCCTCCCGCCCCGTCAGCAGCCGTTGCTGCGAAGAACCGTCAGTTCGCCTCGCCGGGGCGCTGGCGCACGCGCACCCGCTCCAGCTTGAAGCCGCGCATGGCCACGACCTCCAGCTCCAGATCCTCCGCAGCCACCCGGTCGCCCAGGGACGGCAGCCGGCCCAGATGCTTCATCAGATAGCCCGCGACGGTGGAATACTGCCCGGCCGCGGCGGCCAACCGCGTGCCGAAGCGCTGATCGACGCTGTGGAGATCGAGCTGGGCATCGACGAGCCAGCTCCCCTCCTCCTCTTCCTCGATCCGGCCACCGCCATCGCCGCCATCCTCGAACTCGCCCGCAATGGCCTCGAAGATATCCGTGGGCGTCGCGACGCCTTCCAGCGTGCCGTATTCGTCGAGCACCAGGGCCATCTGCACGCTGGCGCCGCGCAGTTGCTCCATCAGGCTCAGCACGTCCATCTGGTCATGCACCATCAGAGGCTCGCGCATCGAGCGATCCGGGTCGATGGCGCCGCGCTCCAGCAGGTCACGCAGCAGGTCCTTCGCGAGGGCCACGCCGATGATGTTCTCGATGCTGCCGCGCCCCAGCAGGAAGCGCGAATGGCCGCTGGCGAGAATGGCGTCGCGATGCGCTTCCGGCCCTTCGTCCAGGTCGAGCCAGACCACGTCGCTGCGCGGCGTCATGATGGAGCGCACCTGCCGCTCGCCGAGTGCCATGACACCCTGGACCATCGAGCGCTCGGCCGGGCCAAAGACGGGCATGGCCTCTTCAGCCTCGGGCTCGCTGCCGGCGGCTTCGCCCTGCTGGCGACCGCCGCCAAGCAGGCGGAGCACCGCCTCGGCCGTGCGGTCCCGCAGGTCGCCGCTGCGGAGATGCTTAACATGGCCGCGCCGGGCGATCTGGTTGAAGACCTCGATCAGCACCGAGAAGCCAATGGCCGCGTAGAGATAGCCCTTCGGGATATGGAAGCCGAGGCCCTCCGCGATCAGGCTGAAGCCGATCATCAGCAGGAAGCCGAGGCAGAGGATGATGACCGTAGGATGCGCCGAGACGAAGCGCATCAGCGGGCGGCTCGCCGCGATCATGACGCCGATCGAGACGATCACGGCGATGTACATGATCTCCAGATGCTGAACCATGCCGACGGCGGTGATCACGCTATCGAGCGAGAAGACCGCATCGAGCACCACGATCTGCGCCACGACCTGCCAGAAACTGGCCCAGACCTTCGGCCCGCTCTTCTCATCATGGCCGCCTTCGAGCCGCTCATGCAGTTCCGTCGTGGCCTTGAAGAGGAGGAAGAGGCCACCGGCGACGAGGATGATGCCCTTGCCGGTGATATAGACCCCGGCGATGGAAAATAGCGGCCGTGTGAGGCCCACGATCCAGGCGATGCCTGCCAGCAGTGCGAGGCGCATCAGCAGCGCGAGCGCTAGGCCCAAGATGCGCGCCTTGTTCCGCTGCTCCGGTGGCAGCTTATCGGCCAGGATGGCGATGAAGATCAGGTTGTCGATGCCGAGCACAAGCTCGAGCAGGATCAAGGTTCCCAGGCCCAGCCAGGCGGTCGGGTCGGCAATCCACTCCATCGCGGATCAGGCTCCTATAAGGATGTGAAAATGCCCCGCGACATGCCTAAGGCCGGCCATCCTGACGGAGGCCGGGGGCATGGAGACGGGGCTGGGAGAAGCGCGTCGGCCTGGTTCTGGATCAGGCTCCGAGTCGAGGCTCGAAGCAGGGGAGCCTTGGCCTGATGCCTCTGGCGAAGCCCCGTGAAGAGCCTTTGACGCGCTGTTCATGGCGCTATGGTAGCATTTCGCGCGCTGAGGGGCCAGCGCGCCGCCATCAGCGCGGCTTGTCAGGGCGGCGAGGCTCATCCTCGGGGGGCACCGGCGGCGGTGCTGGGAGCGTCTTGCCCTCTTCCGGCTTGTGCTCGGTATTGGCCGTCTCGGTTTCATACCGGTCGGTCTTGGTGGGCTTGGGTTTGCTGTCGGGCTCGTCAGCGGACATGGCGGCTCCTTTATGGCTCCTTAACTGCAAGCCCCGTACCCCGGTTTCAGCGACGGCCGGGGGAGGGTTTTGCCCTCCCCGCGCGCATCAGCGAGCTGGCGGGGCGCCGGGCGCAGCGCCGGGCACCTGGCCCATCTGCATCTGCTGATAGCCCTGCGGCACCGTGAAGCGCGACGCCTCCTGGGCACCGTACTTCACCTCGGTGGCCTCCATGCCGCGGGTACCGCCGCCATTGGGCATCTCACCCATCGCACGCAGCATCACGCCATCGGTGGTCACGCAGATATTCGAGGTCACCTGCGGAGTGACGACTTCCCATTCGGTACACTGCGTCCCGGCCACCGTCGCGGTGCCCTTGCGTGTAAAGCGGGCATCGGGCGGGGTCTGCTGCGTCATCTGGGCGACGGTGGCGGGCGGCATGGTCATGATCATGCGCTGCTGCTCCATCACCATCACAGCGGAATTCGCCTTCCGATCGATCAGCATCCAGCCGGTGCCGCCGGGCGGATCGACGCGCTGCCGGCCTTCCGACACGTCCCAGGCCATCTTGATTTCCTGCGGGCCCGGGGCGCCGGGCGTCGCAGGGCCGACCATCTTATAGGTGACGGCGACATCGCGGGTCGGCTGCAGGGTGGGCTTGTCCTGCACGGAAGCGACCGGCACGAGAGCCGGCATGGCGAGAAGAGCGGCGGCGGCAGTCAGCGTCTTGAACATGGCTTTTCCTTTGCCGTTGTGACGCCGTAGCTCTTGCCCCTATCCGCGCCGCTTTGGCAGCCTAATGCGGCGCACGTTACCGAGAGAGAGGGGGATTTTCATGGAAGTTTGAAGGGCCGGCCTCGACTTTTCACGTGGCAGTGAGTCTGGTCACGGGCCTTCGAGCCCATAAAAACGTGCGCCATTGCAGCCGAAGACCCCTGCCATCTCCTGTGGACCGCAATAAGGCGCGAGCAGTGCGCGAATGGAATTGCAGACTTCGCCATAGCTGGCCGCGAGCGTGCAGACAGGCCAGTCGCTGCCGAAGATCAACCGCTCCGGACCGAAGAGGCCCAAAACATGTTCGATACAGGGCCGAAGATCCTCGAGCGCCCAATCATGATGCGAGGCCTCCGTGACCAGACCGGAAAGCTTGCAGTAGACGCCCGGCTGCCGGGCAATGGCGGCGATATCGGCACGCCAGGGATCGAATCGCCCCAGCGCGATATCGGGCTTGGCGCAATGATCGACGACAGCCTTGAGCGAGGGCACGCGCCGGAGCGCCTCGGCCGCCACCAGGAGATGGCGCGGCCGCAGCAAAAGGTCGAAGCGCAGCCCTGCCTCCGCCACGAGTTCCATATGTCGCAACACGCGTGGGCGCAGCAGCCAATGATCGTCGTCGAGATCATGAACCATAGGCCGCAGCGCGACGAGCTTCGGCTGCGCGGCATAATGCGCGAGGCGATCGGGGAAGCCGACGCTGTCGAGATCGAGCCAACCGACGACGCCGGCGACGAAATCTGTGCGCGCGGCGATATCGAGGAGGAAATCCGTTTCAGCTTCGGTGGGCGCTGCCTGGACCAGCACGGTGCGGCTCACACCGGTTCGCGCGAGAAGAGGCCGCAGGTCTTCCGGCATGAAGTCCCGCCAGAGCGGGCCGAGATGCGGGCCAAGCCAGCCGTAATCGCCACGCTCCAACCGCCAGAAATGCTGATGTGCATCGAGGGTCATGGGCGTGTCAGACACGGATCACGCCTTTCTTGATCACGATATTCGCATAGAGCCGAGTTTCACCCGTCGCGATGATCGCATAGGCGCCCTTCGCGCGGGCATAGAAGGCATAGCGATCCATCTTCTCCATCGCGACGGCGCGCTTCTCCGCCTCCGCCGTCAGGCTCGTGAAATCCGCGAAGATTGGCGGCGCATCGCCGGGCGGTTGCATGACGGCGACAGGCTCGGCCACGAAGTCATCCAGCGGGAAGACCGTGAGCACGGCACGCAGCAGATCCGTCACCGTCACGCCAGGCAGGTCCACCAGCCGGGCCGCGAGGGAGGCAGCGGGGAAATTCGCATCCGCCAGCACGAGCTCGTCGCCATGGCCCATATCGTCGAGCAGCGCGAGAAGGGTGCCGTTCAGCAGAGGGTCGATATTCTTCAGCATCGCTCACTCTCCGATCAGGCCAGCGGAAGCGAGATCCTTCCAGAGTGATTCTGGAATGTCGCGCTCGAACCAGGCGACGTTCTGCCTGATCTGCGCGGCATCGACGGCGCCGATCAGGATCGAGGTAATGGCCGGGTTGCGATAGGGGAATTGCATCGCCGCCGCGGGCAGCGGCACGTCATGACGCGCGCAGACGGCTTCGAGCTTCTTCACCTTCTCGAGAATCTCGGGCGGTGCATCGGCATAGTTGAATTTTCGATCCTTGCCTGCCAGCACTCCGGAATTGAAGACCCCGCCGAGAATAACCTCGACACCGCGCGACCGTGCGAGCGGCAGGAAGGTCTTGGCCGCCTGCTGATCGAGCAGCGTATAGCGGCCGGCGAGAAGGCAGCAGTCGATATCCGCCTCCTCCATCGCGTCGCGGATGACTTCCCATTCATTGACGCCGAGGCCGAAGGCCTTGATGCAGCCAGCATCGCGCAACTCGGCGAGCGCCCGGAAGCCGCCGCCCTTGGTCAGCGCCGACCAATGCCGCTCATGCGCCTCGCCCTGATGCGTCAGGCGGCCGATATCGTGGACATAGAGGATGTCGAAATGCGCGAGCCCGGTGCGCTGCTGGCTGTCGTCATAGCTGCGCATGACGGCGTCATAGGAATAATCGAAGACTTCCTGGAAAGGCAGCTTGCTGCTCCAGCCATTGTCCAGCCGCCCTTTCGGCGCGGGCGGCGGCAGCTCGCGCCCTGGCCGCTTATTGGCCATCAGCCGGCCGACCTTGGTGCTGATGGCGAAAGGGCCTTCCCTCTCGCGCAGCACCTGGCCCAGCAGATGCTCCGACCGGCCCGAGCCATACATGGGCGCCGTGTCGAAATAGCGGATGCCGGCCTCCCAAGACGCTTCGACCGTGGCGACGGCATCGCTCGCCTTTACCGGCCCATAGAGCCCGCCGAAAGGCGCGCTCCCCATGCCCAATGCCGTGACCCGCAGATCCCGCCGGCGAAAAGGCCGGCTGTCCGATGCTTTCATGGTCATTCCCCCCTGGCCGCAGCCTCGCTCGGTGGCCGGCGCCTGTCCAGGCGCCAAAGCGTGAGCGCGGGGAAGGATCAGGCCCAGTGCATCCGCGCGCCCGCGGCGAGGGCCTCGCCGTCGATGGCATGCAGCGCATCGAGCAGCGCGACCTGGAAGCTGCCGGGGCCCGCGGCGCCCGTCACGGCCCGCTCGGCGGCAAGACCCAGAAGCGCCAGGCCGGACCCGGCGGCATCGAGGCTCGGCAGCCCGGCGCCGAGGAAGGCACCCACGATCGCCGTCGCGGTGCAGCCCGTGCCCGTCACGCGCGTTAGCATCGGGTGGCCATTCGCGATGGCCAGGACGCGCTCGCCATCGGTCACGTAATCCACCGCGCCGGTCATGGCGACGACGGCGCCGGAACGCGAGGCGAGCCGGCGCGCCGCATCGAGCCCAGCCTCGGAAGCCTGGGTACTGTCTACACCCCGCGAGATGCCCCCCTCCCCTGCCAAAGCCATGATCTCGGAGGCATTGCCCCTCACCACGGCGGGGCGGAGCGTGAGGAGGGATAGCGCCGTCTCGCGGCGCCAGGTGGTGGCGCCGATCGCCACAGGGTCCAGGATCCAGGGCTTGCCTGCCTCGCCTGCGGCGCGCGCCGCCAGATGCATCGCCCGGCGCTGCGGGGCCAGGAGCGTGCCGATATTGACGACGAGGGAGGACGCTTTTCGGACGAATTCCTCCACCTCCTCCTCTGCCTGGACCATGGCGGGCGAAGCCCCGATGGCCAGGAGGGCATTCGCGGTGATGTTGGAGACCACGAAATTCGTGATGTTATGTACCAGCGGCGCGCTCGCCCTCAGCCGGGAGACGGCCATCAAAAGATCAAGCGGCGGCATGGGGATGTCCGGATTGGTTTGCGGTGCGCGGGCTTATCACGCACCGAGGCGCCAAGCCATCCGGCACCCGGCGGCGATCAGCCTCAGGGGTGAAAACGCTGACTTCTTCCAGAATCACCCATGACGTGGCGTTATTTGATCGAAAAATTTCCACTATCGTTGATTCGGCTCACCTCCGGTAGCGCAAACGTTATCGCAGACCAATTACTCCTGCGCCGCCGTCACGCAAAGCATCCGGCCCTGCACATCCCCGACCGAGACGAAGGCATGGCCCATACGCGCGTCGAAATAGACGCTGTCGCCCTGGCTCATGAGCATTGGCTCATAGAGTTCGGTATAGAACTGTACGGTGCCTTCCAGGATATAGACGAAATCCTCGGCATCGTGGCGGTCCCATTCATCGAATTCGGAGAGGCTGCGGGCGCGCACCAGCGCCTCGTAGGGCATGAAGGCCGGCCGCCGAAGGTCGCTCGCCAGGAGCCGGAGCTGGTAATTGGCCAGTTCCTGCGTCTGCCCCTGCCCCGCCCGGACGATGCTGCGCCGGCCCGAGGGTGTCTCGGCCTTCTTGGCCTCCAGCAATTCGGGAAGCCCCATCCCGAATCCATGGGCGAGCTTCCTCAAGGCCGAGAAGGTAGGCGACATCTGCTCGCGCTCGATCTTCGACAAGGCCGATTCGTTCACTAGCCTGTTCAAGCGTCCATCCCCTCTGCTGTCTCAGGGCCTTGATATGGGCGCCGAGATGGCGAGGACCTAGGCTCGTCTGACCGAGATGATCGCCGATAAGCGGCGCGCGCTGAAACAATCGGAAAGGCAAGCGGCGGCTCCACGTGTTGCTTTGACGTTACTCTTCCCTATTCGGAATCCGAAATGCAACGAAGCGAGCCGGGGATCGGCGGTGGATAAATTCCACTATAATGTCATTACTTTTAGATGAATCACGAGTGGAATGGGCGTGCCTTTTCTGAAACGCTGTCTCGATGTCAGCTGGCTTTCCGGTATAGAGCCCGGCCACGCACCTTGCTTGATCACCGCCTTCGGCGGAGCGATATTCGTCTTCTCATGAAAGCCAAAGCCAAGGCTCCCCCCGCATTGGAAGGCGTCGCTTCCGCGGAGCGGACGCTCTCCCTGCTCAGCGCCTTCCGCAAGGGGGATGCGGACCTGTCTCTCGCGGAGCTTTCCGCGAGGACCGGGTTGGTGAAGAGCACCATCATGCGCCTGGCCATCTCGCTTGAGGCCTGCGGTTTCCTTTCCCGCACGGCGGAGGGAAATTACAGGCTCGAGGCCGAGTTGCTTCGCCTGGGCATGATCTATCAGCAATCCTTCCGGCTCGAGGCGCATGTCATGCCTCTCCTGGAGCGTCTGGTGGAGCAAACGGGCGAGAGCGCGGCCTTCTACATTCGGCGCGAGGATCAGCGCCTCTGCCTCTTTCGCGTCGATTCCCCGCATCGGCTCCGCATGCATGTCCGCCAGGGCGATCTGCTGCCGCTGGATACCTCGGCCATCGCTCAGGTGTTGCGGCTTTTCACTACAAGTCCCCTGCCCGCCGAAGCCGGTCAGCTCGATTTTCCGCTCTTCACCTCAGGGGCCAATGACCCGCATGTGGCCGGCATGGCCATGCCCGTCTTCGGGCCCGAGGAGAGCTTCGCGGGCGCACTCTGCCTCACCGGCCCCATCACCCGCCTGACGGCCGAGGCGGCGGTGCTTAATGCGCCGCTGCTGCGTGAATCTGCGGCGGAATTGACGCGACGGCTGGGCGGGCGGATGCCGCTGATGCCGACGCCGCCCCCTGCCCCCGCCGCTTCGCCCTCGCAGGGACGGCGGCGCAAGGCCGGCTGAAATTGCGGCTCCCACAATGAAAAAACCTCTACCGCATATCACCGCGGTAGAGGTCGGCAGGCTGGGCTTTTCAGGCGGCTTTGTCTTTCCGGCTAATCTGGGCTTCGACTGCCGACAGGGCCTCTTCGAGCCCGGCCGGGATCTTGCCGCCGAAATGCTCCTTCAGCCCCAGGCTCTCGACCCATTTGAGCCGCGCCTCGGTGGAGCGGGTCATGATGGGTTCAATGCCGACATCGGCGAGGGCCTCCGCCGCCATTCCCGCTTCTTCCGAACGGCGCTTCGCATGGATCACGCCGGTCGCGATGAGGTTGGAGGCGAAGTCCTCGAAGGGGCGGTTCATCAGCGTCTTCGCGGCCGAGGCCAGAACCGTATCCTGCAAGCCATAGCGACGGGCGCCAAGCAGCATTTCGTCGAGCAGCGCCTCGATACCCTTGATAAGCACCGAGCGCAGGATCTTGATGGCAGAGGCCGTGCCGAGATCTGGCCCGACCGGGTCGACCTTCATGCCCCAAGGCACCACGGCGTCCCGCACCGCCTCGGCCCCGGGGCCGCTGGCGAGAATGGGCAGCGCCAAGCCATCGCGTGGCGTGCCGACGATCGAGCCATCGGCCAGGAGCGCGCCGGTGCCGGCGAGCACCTTCTCGACATCCTTCTTCACCTTCGGCGTCGAAGAGGCGATGTCGATGAAGAGATGCCGCGACGTGAGATAAAGCTGGATCGCCCGCGCGCTGGCGACCGAGGCCGAGCCCGGGGTGACGCCGATGATGACATCGGCCGTCTTCGCCAATTCTTCCGGCGAGCGGAGGAGAGCGACACCCGCCTCCTTCGCCCGGCCCTGGATCAACGAGGCATAGGGGCCTTCGAAAGCGGCGATGTCATAGGTCGCCACCTTTTCGAGGCCCTGACCGCGCAGACCCGCGCCAAGAGTGCTGCCGATCTCGCCATAGCCGATGAAACCGACCGAAAGCTGCCGTCTGGTCATACGCGCCTCACATTCCAGAATTTCACGAAACCGTCGAGCACGCCGTCGATGTTGCGGCGCCAGGCCATGGGCTGGAAGATCTGCCCGGTGGGGATAAAGGTCGCGTCGCTCCAGGCCTGAAGCTGGATCTTTTCCGCGATGGCCTTCTGCTGGGCTGGATCGCGCTCTTCCATCCAGGCATCGCGCAGGCGCTCGGCCTCATTGCTCGTCGGCCAGCCATACCAGCCGTCGAGCCCATTGGCGCGCGCCACGCTGGTCACCGCCGGATCGAGAATGTTCAGGCCCGAGACCATGGAGGGGAAAACGCTCCAACCGCCCTTCTCCACCGGCTCACGCGAATTACGCCGCTGGAAGAGGGTGCCGGTATCCATCGTCTGGATATCGACATTCAGGCCGATGCGCTTGAACAGATCGATGCCGAGCTGGCCGAGCGGCGCGCTTACCGGGTGATCCATCGGCAGCATGAAGGCCACGCGTTCGCCCTTATAGCCGGAGGCGGCGATTTCGCGCTTGGCCTTGGCGATGTCGGTCTTGCCGAAAAGCTTGTCGAGGCCAGCATCATTGGCCATCGGCGTGCCTGGGCAGAACATGCCGAGCTTCACCGACCAAGTCTCCGGATCGGAGCTATAGGCCTGCATGAATTCCGACTGATCGACCGCGCCGAGGACAGCGCGGCGCAGGGCGACATTGTCGAAGGGTGGTTGGATGCAGTTGAAGCGAAGGATGGGCGTCAGGCCCTGGCGATCCTTCACTTCGACGCGGAGCTGGCGGTTGCGCTTGAGCAGCCCGGCGAGATCGGGCGACGGCGTCTCCCACCAATCCACCTCCCCTGCCTGCAGCGCGCCGGAAGCGGATGAGGGGTCGGGCATGGTGAGCCAGTCGACACGCTCGAAATGCGCGACCTTGGGGCCCGCCGTGCCACCGACGACACCGTCGGGGCGGGGCACATAGCCGTCGAATTTCGCATAGCCGGCACGGGCGCCGGCCATGTGCTGGTCCGGCAGGAAGCGGAAGGGGCCGGAGCCGATCATTTCCGTCACCTGCCGCGTCGGCGGCGTATTGGCGAGGCGCTCGGGCATGATGGCGCAGATGCTGGGCGAGGCCTTGGCCAGCGCAGAGGGCAGCAGCGGAAAAGGCTTCTTAAGGCGGAAACGGATGGTCTTGTCGTCGGGCGCGTCCAACTCATCCGTGGCGGCGGTCAGCGCCTGGCCGAAGGGGTCCCGTGCGGCCCAGCGGCGAATGCTCGCCACGCAATCGCGGGCGCGGACGGGCGTGTTGTCGTGGAACTTCAGCCCCTCACGCAACGTGAGTTTCCAGAGCTTCCCGTCATCTTCCACGACATGGCCCGCCACCATCTGCGGCTGGGGTTGGAAATTCGCATCCAGCCCATAGAGCGTGTCGAAGACCATGAAGGCGTGATTGCGGGTGGGCGTCGCCGTGGTGGCAATCGGGTCAAGCAACGAAAGATCGACGAAGGGCACGAAGCGCAGCACGCTCTCCCCTTGCGCCCGAGCGAGGCGCGGCATGGCCAGGGGGGCCAATGCGGCGGCCGAAGCCGCCCCCAGGAAATGGCGACGCAGCATGTTCCGTTCCTCCTTCAGTGCCCTTTACCGAGCGTGGCTTGAGCCATTTCTGAAATATTGTTGCGATTCAGCCTGGGCGGTGGGCACCGCCCTGTCAACCTCCGAGACCGATTAGGGGAAAAGCTTCTGTCCTGGCACCGGCATCTCGACGCGCAGAATGCTGCCGGTCTCGGATTCCGTGATGAAGAGGGTTTTCCTCTGGGGGCCGCCGAAGGCGAGATTGGTGGTGGACCAGCCGGCGCAGGACGCGATCCGCAGCAGCGGCTCGGCGCGCGGCGAAAGGCGCCAGACCGTGCCGAAACCCGCGTGGCAGACGAGGAGGCAGCCCTCCTCGTCGAACGCCAGCCCGTCCGGGCCACTGGGGCCACCATGCATGTGGCAGAATATGCTGGCTTTGGTGACGCTACCATCCGCATGAAGCGGTAGGCGCCAGATCTGGTTGGCGCGGGTGACGGCAACCAGGAGGTGGGTGCCGTCAGCCGCCAGCACGATGCCATTGGGGCTCGGGATGGTGTCGATGAGGCAGGAGAGACGGCCGTTCGGCTCGAGCCGATAGACACGCCCCGTGGGGTCCTGCAGCCCCGTCTGCCCCTGATCGGTGAAGAAAATATCGCCGGCGGCCGAGAAGCAAAGGTCGTTGACGCCCTTGAAGCTTTCGGAACGCGCCGTCTCTAGCAGCGGCGTGATCTTGCCGCTCTCGGGATCGAGCAGCATCAGGCCGCGCTTGTAGTCGGTGATGATGAAGCGGCCATCGGGGGAAATTTTCAACCCGTTCGGCCAACCATCATATTGGGCGACCAACTCCCATTCCCCTTCCGGCGAGATGCGGAAGATGCGGCCGAAGGGGATATCGGTGACGTAGAGCCGGCCTTGCGCATCGAAGGACGGGCCTTCGAGAAAGGAGTCGACCGGCTTGCCGGCGCGGTTGGTATCGCTCCAGGCGGTCCGCTCCAGCTTGCGGAAGCGATCCGGCAGGCGCGTGAAGATGGTGGTCTCGATCCGCGGCGGCGGGGCGAAGAAGCTCATGGCGGCTATTGCTTCTCGATGCCGGCGCGCTTGGCGACATCGGCCCAGAGATCGCCCTCGCGCTTGATGATATCCTTGAAGGCGTCGGGCGACATGCCGCCGGGTTCGGCCGCGAGCGTGTTGAGGAAGGCGATCATGTCGGGCTCCTTGAGCGACGCCACGACACCCTTGTAGAGCGTGCCGATCACCGCGGGCGGCGTGCCGCGCGGGGCCGCCAGGCCGGACCAGTTGATGATGCTGAAGCCCTGAAGGCCGGCCTCGGTGAAGGTCGGCGTATCGGGCAGCGCGGCCACGCGCTTGTCACCGCTGATGGCCAGGGGCCGCAGCAGGCCGCCCTTGATGCCAGCGAGGCCCGAACCGAGCGACGGCATGGCGAGATCGACCTGGCCCTGGATGGTCGCCGTGACCGCCTCCCCGCCCCCCTTGTAGGGCACGTGGAAAAGCTTGATGCCGGCCTTCTGCTGGAAGGCTTCAGCCGAGAGATGCAGCGAACTGCCGACACCGCCGGAGCCGAAGGTCACCTTATCGGGCTCGCGTTTGGCGGCCTCGATCAGCGAGTTCAGATCCTTGTAGGGCGACTTGGCATTGACCAGGAGCAGGACGGGCGAGAAGGCGCTGACGGTGACGGGGGCGAAGCCCTCGGCGTGATCGAAAGGCAGATTGCTGAACAGGTAGGGCAGTGTGGCGTAGGTATTGTCGATGGTGAGCAGCGTGGAGCCATCCGGCGTGGCGCGCGCGACTTCCGAGCTGCCGATCGTGCCGGTGGCGCCGGGCTTGTTGTCGACCACGAAGGGTTGGCCGAGCTTCTCGGCGAGCTTCTGGGCCAGTTTACGCGCGACCACATCCACCGCGCCGCCGGGCGCCCAGGGGACGACGATGCGTACCGGGCGGGAAGGATAGTTGTCGGCGGCGAAGGCCGGGACGCTGCGCAAGGCCGGCATCGCGAGGAGAGCAGATGCGGCCGTGATGACGCGACGGCGTGAATGGAGCGCCATTTTTCTTGTACCTTCCCTCGTTCATTAGAATGAAATTATGTTTCGTTTTATCGGATAGCGGCCTGGTGTCAAGAATTCGGCGGGGTTCCCCCTCCCTGCTCAAACGTGCCGGCGATCAAGCGTGCCGGAAGACGGCGCTGGTTTGCTCCTGCCTCTCAGGAGAGCCAGGGCGGAGGTGAAGGCCGCTTATCGCTTGCTCTGCCTAGGTGGTGCCGCAGCAGACGGCTTCCAATTTCATGATTATCTGACCGCCGCTCAGATGCGGCGATTTTTGCTAAATCCGGTCAGCTATATCGATATAGCGGCAGGCCGGTTGGACACCCAGCAGCCACTGAAGCTTCAGGCAAATTATCCTCGAATGCAACGGGAGGCATGAAGAGATAGCTTCAATGCTCATCCACGGCCGTAAGGAGGACTTCGACACGGCCCGGCCCGGCCCGGCCCCAGAAACCGACTGTAGCTTCCCTATATTACATTCTGGTGCAGCCATACAACGCGCGCCGAACTCACGGGCAATGTTGGCAGACGCCGCAAGCTCGCGCGAGCAGGACGTGGCGACTGGGATACCGCTACTAGTCGCGGTACGCGTGTCTAGATAGACGACGCGAAACACAGGACCGAGACAATATTGCGGCGAGCAGGCGCTTACTCGCTCGGCACTATCAAATACGCGCCCTAAGGCCGTTTTAATGGCATTCCCTAGAGTTCAAACTTCTAGTTCCTGGCGCCGATGGTGTAGGGATCAGACCAGCACCTTCGCCGAGGAACTCACTCATGGCAAAAGAAGCGACTAAAGCGAAACCCTCATCCGTCCCATGGCTGGTCATGGCATCAGCCAAAGGCGGCTCTGGGAAAACTACGGCGGCAAGAAATCTTGCAGTTCTGGCGGCCGAGAAGGGCCACAATGTCCTACTGCTCGACCTTGATCGCCAGCAGACCCTTACGCAGTGGTTCCAGCGCAGGCCGGCAGAGGCAAAGACCCTATCTCTTGCGACCTTTCCCCTGAAGGATATCGAAGCTGCGCTCCCGGATATCGAAGCAGGTATCTCAGAGGAGGGCATCAGCCTGGTTATCGTCGATACACCACCAGGCGTTGAAGAGCAGGCAAGCTCGGTTCGCATGCTGTTGAAGCGCGCCAAGCTTGTGGTGATCCCTTCAGGCCAAGGAACCCCCGATCTCGCCGCCGTTATCGACTGGATGCGCTTTCTCAAACAGGAAAAAGTCGATGCGGCCTTCGTTCTGAACCGAGTCAAGCGCAGCGCCCGCAGTTATGACCGCGCAAAGCTCACTCTTAATGAGGCAGGGCCGCTTTGCCCGATCGAGGTGAGAGATCTCGAGGACATTCAGATGACCTATGACCATGGCCTCGGCGTCGCGGAAGTCAAAGGCGCCGGCGGAGCAGACGATTTCCGGGGCGTATGGCAATATGTTTCGCAGCGAATGGGAGTTTGATGATGGCAATCGGTTTTTCCAAATCCGGCCTTCGCCGCTCGGAGGCCACCCAGGTTGCGGCGATCATCTCGCCTTACAACGCGGACCGTACTTCAGATCTGCGGAACTCCATGGTCCCATGCGCCTCAGTCGAGGAATATAGCGCCGAAATAGGGAAGCTGTGGGACCATGCGAAGCAAAGCTTCCTTCTTATTGGGCGATATCTGAACCAAGCCAAGGAGCGGCTGGCGCATGGAGAGTTTCTCCGGCTTGTGGAGCGGGAGCTTCCGTTCGGAAGGGGGCAGGCATTCCAGCTCCGAGCCGTCGCGACGATGGTCGATACCGGGAAGGTCCTGGAAGACGAATTACCTTCATCACCTTCGATAGCCTATGAACTTTCCAAGCTAGAACCTCTCGAGCTGGAAGAGGCGCGCAAGCAGGGCCTACTCAAAGCCAATACAACCCGTGCTCAAATTCGCGACTGGCGGCGCGGCAAGAGCCTGTCCGGGCTCTCGGAAATTTCTGAAGAGAGCAGGCATCGGCTTAAAGCTGCTCTTATGAAGAAGATCGAGAAGCTGGAACTCGATCTAGCAAGGGCACGCGATGAGCTACATCACTTGGACGCTCATCGATAGAGACATCTTTCCCGAATGGTAAGCCGGCTTACCATTCGGGTCTGGCGGTGGTCGAAACGACCTATTTATGTCGAAATTCGCACCGGTACTACCTCTGATATCTGGGGAGTAGGCGCAGCCAGATCGGGACGGTTCATCTGTGAGCGTCCCTTAAACCTTCGCGGCATTACGCTACAACTGGGCGTGGGCAGTAGCGCGCGCGGGCGATCCTTTGCAGCTACCGTGCATCAAGAACGGCGGGCAACAGCCGGGGGACTATCATACTTATCTCCTACAGCCCTACTCCCAGCCTCCGGACGAAGGGGCTATCACAAGAGCAGGGGAGGCCAGCATACCGCAAAGCCCAACGGTCAGAGGCCGGCTTGACGCTTGCTGACCCAGCAAGAGACCGACTGGTCGACTATGAAGCCTATTATAGGCTCGCAAGACAGAACGGAATCGCTGCCGAGGATCCAGGTACGGGAATTCCTGCCGAGAAAGAGGTGAGGCGCTGCCGTGAAAACCGTAGAGCCTGCCTAGAAAGCAGGAAGGCCGCCGGAGAAAACCCGCGGCAAGTCTCAGAAAAAAAAAGCTTTTCAGTCTATAGACGACTAATAGATGCCTTAAAGACTAGATAGACGGACACATTGTTCAGCGCGGGGAAATCAGAGAGCCAGACGCCTATCAAAAGCCCAGAACTGAAGAGCTATACGCCTGGAACCTCCGGAGAATCTACCGTCCCCTCGGCAGCGATTCCCTTCCAGTCCAAACCCAAAGGAAGCAGCCGATAACGATTCCAGCACCTCCGACGCCTTTCCATTTCTCTCGGCAGCGATTCCGTCAGAGGGGAAAACTATCCCCGTTTCTCAGCCAATCCACAGCCTATGAAGGGGCTAGTTCGGGCGCTGCGCTTGCCTTCTCGATGTCCCTCGGAAGGGCATGCACATAGATGTAGCGATGCAACTTCACCCGGCCTGAACCGAACTGCTCGACCTTATAGGACGCCAGTCCCCCCGCGACTTTCATATCCTCAAAAGCGCGACGGCAGCCTTCCCTGAAATTACCCCGCTCGCGCCAGTTCATCCCTTCAAGATCGCGGCCCAGAAGCTCGGCAATCACGGTCTCATCGATGTAATGGTGGTTCGGCTGGCCATCGATATAGGGCCAGATGCTCTTCGCGTAGTCGGATTGAAGCCCGAAATAGACCTGAGCGTTGAGCGAAACGAGGTGCTTCTTCTCGAAGACCTGCCGCAGCCACTCCCCATAGCGCACCGTGACTTTCGAATCGAGCCGCACGCCGCTCCATTCGATCCGGCCAAGGAAGTTGTCGGAGAAGCCAGCCGAAGGGATGCGGCCGGCGCGCGTTTCTCGGACATATTGGTCATGGCTCCCGGTATAGACCCGAAGATTCACCTGGCGGAGTTCCTCGAAGTTCTTGAGCACCGTCAGCATATTATTCGCATGCTCCGAGAGGCCCATGATCTTGAGGATGTCGCGCCAGGTGCCGTAGGCCTCGACGATCGTGTCCTGGCCGATCTTGTTCAGGCCCGGCAGGATGCCGAGGGGCTCTTCTTCGCGCTCAAGCTTGATCCGGCGGGAAGGGAGGCGGAAGAGGGCGTAGAGCGCGTCACGGTGTTGGCTGCCAAGCTCCCGTCCGGTCACCTCGATGATGGAGCGGGCATGGACCACGTAGACGCGGCTGAAATTTCGGTCCTCGACCAGGTCAAAGCGGCGGGGCGCAAAGGCGGAGGTCCGGGTCAGCTCGGCCGGGATGGCAACAGGGAATTTCCTGCCCCGGCGGTTCTGCTTGGTCCGCTGCAGGCGCTCAAGGCGCCGCTGCTCGGCCTCCGACAGCGCGGCCTGGGGCTGTCCCGTGAATTTCAGCGGCAACTCCCTGGCAGACATGGTTCTACCCCCGCGATGTGACACACTGGGAATCACTGCCGAGGCTCTTTCTGTCGAGGAAATTCCGCGTTTGTCTCGGCAGCAATTCCCACTTTTTTCAGCGCGATAGAAAAAACCCCGCTCTTATCAATAGGATAGAGAAGCACCCTTTCCAAAGCCTACACGACACTCCCGGAACCGCTGCCGTGATGAAGGCCCCGCAAGCAAGTCACTGTTTATGAAGGAAAAGCGCGGGAATCGCTGCCGAGACAACCACCAGCACTTCCTCAGAGGCGGGAATCGCTGCCCAGCTAATGCCGGATTCACGGCACCGATTCCCGACTCCGCACTTCCAGTTCAATACCTTGGCTTCCAACTGCCCCGCCTCCGGTGTGATTCCCGTGAAACATTCCCAGCGCCCGCCGTAACCGCTCCGGAGGGAAACGCTAGACCAAACCAAAGGCACTTTCCTGCGTTGCTGGCGCGCTGCACCAGGAGGGGAAGGGGTGTTGAAGCTTCGTTTGCCGGGCACTGCCAAGCTCATGCTTCGGCGGATCATCCGCCCCTGGCCGCTTATCGCGCTCGCTTCTCTGGCGGGTTTCCTAATTCTCGCCAGCCTCATCCTGGTCCTGCTGCGTATTCCCGTGGGGCCTGCCTCAATAAGCACCGGCACGACCGCTTCGCTGGTGCTCGAAGGGCGCGACGGGCAGCCTTTCGCCACCCGGGGCCTGCTGCGAGGCGAGCCGGTAAGCGCCAATGCCCTGCCGGAGCCCCTGACGGCCGCGGTCATCGCCATCGAGGACCGCCGCTTCATGAGCCACCACGGCATCGACCTGCGCGGCATCGCCCGAGCGGCTTTCCGGAATCTCTCCGGAGATAGGCGCCCCGAAGGGGCCAGCACCATCAGCCAGCAGCTGGCACGGCTCACCTGGCTCTCCCAGGAGCGCAGCCTCACCCGCAAGTTGCAGGAGGCCATGCTCGCCTTCTGGCTCGAGCAGCGCCTCTCGAAGGAGGAAATCCTCGCCCGCTATCTCAACGCGGCCTATTTCGGGGGCGGCGCCCTGGGCGCCGATGCGGCCGCCAGGCGCTATTTCGGCAAGGCCGCTAACCAGCTGACCCTGGCCGAGGCGGCGACCTTGGCGGGCCTCCTGCGCGCTCCCTCGGCCCTGGCGCCCAACCGCAACCGGGAAGGCGCGCGGGAAAGGGCAGGGCTCGTGCTTGGCGCCATGCAGGAGACGGGCGCGGCGACGCCCGAAGCCGTCGCCGAGGCCAAGCAGGCTGATCTCACCCTCCGCGCGCCGCCCGAGACAGAACCGGGCCGTGGCTATGCCGCCGATTGGGCCGAGGCTGAGACGCGGCGGCTCATCGGCCCCATGCCGGTCGATCTCACCGTCCGCACCACGCTGGACCCGCAATTGCAGGCCATGGCCGAGCGCGTCATCGCCACTCGCCTCGATCGGGACGGCGAACGGTTTCACGTGAATCAGGCGGCTCTCCTGGCTCTCGCGCCCGATGGCGCCATCCTGGCGGCGGTCGGCGGCCGGGATTACGAGAAGAGCCAGTTCAACCGCATCACCCAGGCCAGGCGCCAGCCGGGCTCGCTGTTCAAGCTCTTCGTCTATGCCGCGGCCATGGAGGCTGGGCGCCGGCCCGAGGATATCGTTCCGGACGAGCCCATCACCGTCGAAGGCTGGTCCCCCGGCAATGCCAATGGCCGCTTCCAGGGGCCGGTGACGCTGCGCCAGGCCTTTGCCCAGTCCATCAACAGCGTCGCCGTCAGGCTTCAGGAGGAGGTGGGGCGCCCCCGGGTGATCGCGGTCGCCCGCCGGCTCGGACTCTCCGGAGAGCTTCCGCCCAATCCGAGCCTCGCCCTAGGCACCAGCGAGGCCACGCTGCTGGAGATGGTCACGGCCTATGCCACCGTGGGCTACGGCACGCGCGTCGAGCCTTTCCTCGTCCAGGAGGTCCGCGCGCGGGACAGGGCGCTCTTCACCCGGCCGGAGCGCCGGGGTGCCATGCCCGTGCTCGCGCCGGCGGCCCAGCAGGGGCTTCTGACGCTCATGCTGGCGACCGTGCAGGAGGGAACGGGCCGCGCCGCCCGGCTCGATCGCCCCGTGGCGGGCAAGACCGGCACCACCCAGGATAATCGCGACGCCTGGTTTATCGGCATGACGGCCGATGTCATCCTCGGCGTCTGGGTCGGCAATGACGATAACAGCCCGATGCGCGACGTCTCCGGCGGCGGCCTGCCGGCGGCCATCTGGCACGATTTCATGGCCCTGGCGGACCGGCTGCGCACTGCCGAGGCTCCCTCGGCCGCCACGGCTCCTGCGGAGGCCAAGGCGGAGGCCGGGGAGGCGCTGCAGGGCGTGCCGGAGGTCGTGGATACCGGCACGCTGCTGATTTCGGGCCGGCTGATCCGCCTGAACGGCGTGGTCGGCTTCCCGGGCGATTTCGTGCTTCAGATGCGGGAATGGATCGGCGGCCGCCAGGCCCAGTGCCGCGCCCAGTCAGGCGATACCTGGCGCTGCTCCGTGGCGGGGCGCGATCTGTCGGAACTGGTCCTGACCAATGGCGGCGGCCGCGCGGCCAGCGGGGCGCCGGAAGAGCTCCGGAGGGCGGAAGCCACCGCCCGGAGCGAGCGGCGGGGGCTTTGGGCGGGCCAATGATCAGTTTTCGGACAAATAACCCGCGTAGAAGCGCCGCACATGGGGCAGAACGGCCTCTGACAGCGACCTCCGGAGCGATTCCGCCTCGGTGAGGGGCTTGGCGAGGCGGCCGGCGATCTCAGCCAGCACCGCCTCGCGGTCGATCCGGGTGAAGCGGCCCTCGCGATAGACCAACTCGCCCCCGATCATGACCGCCGAGATGGCCTCGCGCTTCGCCCGCTGCACCAGGACGTCGACGAGGGGGATGGCCACATCCTGATAGGGCCAGGTCAGGCGCCGCCAGTCCAGCATCACCAGATCCGCCGCCATGTCGGGGAAGAGCCGCCCGATCCGCCCCGCGAAGGGCGTGGTGGCCGCGCCGTGCTCGCTGGCCATGCGGAGCACCTGGGCCGGGCTTGGGCAGGGGGCGTCATGCCCCGGCGCGCGATGGACGCGGAGAACGAGCCGCATTTCCTGCAACATGTCCCGGTCATCGTTTATACCAGCCTCGTCCAACCCGAGCGCCACGGGGATGCCGGCGGCCAGGAAGCGGTTGAGGGGCGCGAGGCCGCTCTTCAGCCGGAAATTGGAGGAGCAGTTGTGGCAGAGCCGCGTCCCGGCATGGGCGCAGGCCTCGATCTCGCCTTCGTCGAGCCAGACGCCGTGCCCGAGCGTCAGTTTCGGCCCCGAGAGGCCGAGCCGGGCCAGATGGGCCACGGCCGAACCCGTCCGGCGCCGGGCATAGTCGCGCTGATAGGGCGTCTCCAGCAGGTGCATATGCAGCGGCAGGCCGGTTTCGGCGGCGAGGCGGGCGATATCCTCCAGCGCCGCGTCGGAGAGCCAATGGAGGTTCGCGGGGGCCAGCTGGATGCCCAGGAGCGGCTCCCCGGCATGGCGGCGGCGCAATTCCTGGAAAACCTCGATCTGCTGCGTGAGGGGCAGCGTGAAGCGCTCGAACCAGGCGGCCATGGCCGGGCGGAGGGCCTCGGGCAGGCTGGCGGTGAAGGCCCGGTCATCCTCGTAGACGAGGCGGTTCTGATCCCTCAGCGCGATGGAGAAGCTTGCGCGCAGCCCGATCTCGGCATAGGCGCCCGTCACGGCCTCGGCCGTGGCGAGCTGTGCGTCGGGCCCGCCAGGGATACGGCTATGGAGGTGCTGGACGGTCGTGACGCCGCTCTCGATCATCTCGAAGGCCGAGAAGAGGGTATCGAGACGCGGGTCCACATCCCGCAGCCCCATCCGGCTGGCGAACCAGAGTTCCAGCGGGTGATCGGGCGAGCCCAGTTGCAGCGGCGTGAGGCCGACATGGTGATGGGCGTTGATCAGCCCCGGCATCACCACCATGCCGGGCCCGCCGAGCGGCTCGGCCTGCGGATGGGCCAGGCGCAGTGCATCTATGGGCCCGATCTCGCGGATCGCTCCGCCTTCGACGAGCACCCCGGCGTTCTCGAGGATGATCGGCTCGTCCGAAGCCGTGAAACCCTGCAGGAGCCGCCCGGCCTCGATGAGCTTCACGGATAGAGTCTCCGGAGCGATTCCGGCTGTCCGGAGGGCAGGGGGCGGCGGGGAGGGCGAGGGCCGGGCGGGGCGAGGCCGACCATTGCCTCGGCCAAGCGCACCGCCGCCGAGGTGCCGTCGATCAGCGGGACGGGGAGGCGGGTGGCCAAGGTGGCGGCAAGCCCGGCCAGGGGGCCGCCGGCGATGATCAGCACCTCCGCCCCGTCCTGCTCGATCGCCTCGCGGCAGAGGCGCTCCAGCAGGGCTTCATGCGTCTCCGCCACGGTGCCCGCATCGGAGGTGAAGGGCGGGCCCATGCGCAGGCCGGTGCAGCGCCCGGCGAGACCGGAGCGGTCCAGCGCGTCGAGGAACATGGGCCGGAGGTCGGAGGTGAAGCAGATGAGGCCGAACCTTCCACCATGCAGGGCGGCGGCATGAAAGGCAGCCTCGGCGATGCCCAGCACCGGCACATCAAGCAACTCCTTGGCCGCCTCCAGCCCGGGATCGCCGAAACAGGCGATGACCGCGGCGTCATAGCTCCCCCGATGCTCGCCCAGCGCGGCGAGCGTGGCTGACGCGGCAGCAAGCCAGTCTGAGCGCGTGACCACCAGCGGGCAGCCGAAGGGCGCGGTGATGGTGGTGATCGCCGTGCCCGCCGAGGCGGCGGCGCGGGCGGCCGTGTCGATCCTGGCGGTGACGGCGGGGTTGGTGTTGCTGTTCACCACCAGCAGGCGCCTCATGCCGCCTGCTCCGGAAAGCGGGCGATCCAGTGCCGGGCGATGGCATCGCGCCGGGCGAACCAGGCGCCGCCCTTGTCCCGCATATGCCGCAGCACGCGTTCCAGCCCCGCGATGCGCCCGGCGCGGCCGATCATCCGCAGATGCAGCCCGACCGAGAGCATGCGCGGCGCCTCGGCGCCCTCGGCCCAGAGCTGGTCATAGGCGTCGTTGATATATTCGGCGAAATGCCCGGCCGTGGTGAAGCGCTGCGTGCCCTGGTGGAAATGCATGTCATTGGTGTCGAAACTATAGGGCAGCACCAGATGCCGGCGGCCATCGACCTGGGTGAAGAGCGGCAGGTCGTCGCAATAGGCGTCGCTGTCATAGAGGAAGCCGCCATGCTCCAACAGCAGCCGGCGGGTATTAGCCGAAGGCGCCGAGCGGGTGTGCCAGCCCACGGGCGGGCTGCCGGCCGCCTCGGCGATGGCGGCGCAGGCGCGGGCGATGGTCTCGCGCTCGGCCGCCTCCTCCATCCCGGCATGCCGCTCCCAGCGCCAGCCGTGGCAGGCGACCTCATGGCCGCGCGCGACCGCATCCTTAGCGATCCAGGGCGAGCGGGCGATGGCCCGGCCGCAGGCATTCAGCGTGGAGGGCGCGCCATAGGCGTCGAGCAGGCCCATGATGCGATGATAGCCGACGCGGGTGCCGTATTCGTAATGGCTGTCGCGGCAGGGGTCGGGCCCGCCCTTGACCTCCTCTGTCACCTCGTAGACCGCTTCGTTCCGCTCGTCCCCATCCACGATGGAGAGTTCGGCGCCTTCCTCGATATTCACCACGAAGGAGACGGCGACGCGGGCGCCGCCCGGCCAGCGGGGATCGGGCGGGTTGGCGCCATAGCCGATAAAGTCACGCATGATCAGACTTCCGCCATTCAGACACCGGCCATCCGGTTCAGGCCGACCAGGCGGTCGCCGAGGATGAGCACGAGGATGGTGAGGGCGATGATGAGGGTGGAGACGGCCGCGACCGTCGGGTCCGGGCTTTCGCCCAGATACTGAAGCAGCTGCACCGGCAGGGTGCGGTGATAGACGTCGGTCAGGAAGATCGAGACCGGGTAATTGTCGAGCGAGCCGAGAAAGCCGAAGAGCCCGCCCGTGATGAAGGCCGGGGCCAGCACCGGGACCATGACTTTCAGGATGGCCCGGGGCCAGGAGAGGCCCAGCGTGCGGGCCGCGTCGATCAGCGTGAAGTCGAAGAGCGTGAGGCTCGCCGTCAGCGTCCGCATCACGAAGGGCAGCACGATGACGACATGGGCGAGCAGCAGGCTCGGGAAGGCTTCGCGCAGCCCGAGGGCGCGGAAATACTGCAGCATGGCGATGCCCAGCACGAGGCCGGGCAGCATCAGCGGCGAGACGAGGAAAGTCGCGACCGCCTCACGCCCGTAGAAGCTGCCGCGCACGACGGCGATGGCCGCGAGCGTGCCGAGCACCAGCGCGATGGCCGTGGAGAGGCCCGCGATCTGCAGGCTGAGGATCACGGAATCCAGCAGCCCGTCCAGCCGGCCGACCCGCTCGTACCAGCGCCAGGAGAGGGTATCGGTCGGGAACTGGAAGACGGGCGAGGGCGAAAGCGAGACGCCGATGGTGACCACGAGGGGCGCGAGCAGGAAGATCACGCTCGCGGCCAGCATGGTCCAGGCGATGGTGAGGCCGAGGGCGCGCATCAGGGGCTCCTCCGGGCGCGGCGGCCGAGCATGACGCTGGCCACGACCACGATGAGCGACATGACCAGCAGCACCACGCCCGCGACCGAGCCGCGCTGCGGGTCCTGGAGAAACAGGAAGCTGGTGGCGATGGTGGTGGAGAGGGTCTGGTAGGTATCGCCCACCAGCAGGTTCGGGATCACATAGGCGGCGATCGACATGGAGAAGACCAGCGTGCCGCCCGCCACAATGCCCGGCACCGTCAGCGGCAGGGTGACCCGGGTGAAGTTGTAGAAGGGCGTGCCGCCCAGCGTCGCCGCCGCATCCGTCAGCCGCCCGTCGATCTGCTTCACCACGGCGAAGAGCGGCAGCACCATGAAGGGCAGAAAGATATTGGTGATGCCGATGAGCAGCCCCGCCTCGGTGAAGAGCAGGCGCAGCGGCGCGTCTGTGATGCCGAGCGCCATCAGCAGCTTGTTCACCAGCCCGTTCCCCCGCAGCAGCACCGTCCATCCGAAGGCCTTCACGATAACGGAGAGGGAGAGCGGCAGCAGCAGCGCCGCGACCAGCAGCGACTGCACCCAGCCGCGCGTGCGGGCCAGGGCGAAGGCGGCGGGATAGCCGATGACCAGACAGATGAGCGTCGTCAGCACCGCGAGTTTCAGCGTGCGGCCGATGATCAGCCAGGAGTAATTGCTGCCGAGGAAAGCCGTGTAGCCGGAGAGTGTCCAGCCGTTCGGCCCATGTAGGCTGCCCACCAGCAGGAGCAGCAGCGGCACGGCGAAAAGCAGCAGCGCCCAGAGCGTCGCGGGCAGGGCGAGCCAGCCGATGCCGCCGGGCAGGAAGCGCCTCATGCGCCGCTCCCGGCCGGGAAGACCAGCGTATCGGCCTCGCGCCAGGCGATGGGCAGGGTGCCGCCGGGAAGCGGCGCATCGGCGGGCAGTTCCACGATGGCGCGATCGCCGGGGCCGACGGCGCCATGCAGCAGCCGGCGGCCGCCGAGGAAGGTCTGCGCCGCGATGGGCAGCGTGAGCCCCGTCCATCCCTTACCGGGAATCGCGCCGGGGGTTATGCGATCCGGCCGTACGGCGAGCAGCACGCGGGAGCGGGGCGCGAATTGGCCGGGGCCGTGCAGCAGGCCGAAATCGGTGCTGATGGCGAGGCGCCCGGCCTCGTTACGCTCCACCACGCCGTGAAAGGCGGTGGATTGGCCGACGAAATCGAGCACGAAGGGCGTGGCGGGGCGGGCGTAGATTTCCTCGGGCGTGGCGAGCTGCTCGATCCGCCCGGCATTCATCACGGCGATCCGGTCGGAGAGGGCCAGCGCCTCCTCCTGGTCATGGGTGACGAAAATGGCCGTCATGCCGAGTTCCCGCAGCAGGCGGCGAAGCTCCACCTGCATGCTCTCGCGCAGCTTGCGGTCGAGCGCCGAGAGCGGCTCGTCCAGCAGGATGAGCTGCGGGTTCACCGCCAGCGCCCGGGCCATGGCCACGCGCTGCTGCTGGCCGCCCGAAAGCTGCGGAATGGCGCGATCGGCCAGATGGCCGAGTTGCACCATGGCGAGCAGCCGCGTGACGGCCTCCGCGATTTCCGCCTTCGGCTTGCCGCGCGCCTTGAGCCCGAAGGCGACATTCTCGGCGACGGTCAGATGCGGGAAGAGGGCGTAATTCTGGAAGACCACCCCGACATCGCGCTTATGCGGCGGCAGGCGCCCCATATCCCGCCCGGCGAGCGTCACGCTGCCCCGGTCGGGCGCGAGCAGCCCGGCCAGGATGCGCAGCAGCGTCGTCTTGCCGCAGCCCGAGGGGCCGAGAAGCGAGAGGAACTCGCCCTTGCCCATCGAGAGCGACAGATCGTCGAGCACGGTCGTCAGCTTGAAGCGGCGGCTGACGCCCTTGATGTCGAGATGGCCGCTCATGCCATCAACTGGTTCCAGCGCTCGAGCCAGGCGCCGCGGTTCTTGTTCACATTGGCCCAGTCGGGCGCGAAGGGCGTGGCCGAGGGGGCGGTGAAGCCGGCCGGCAGGGTGGCCGTGGTATTGGTCGGCAGCACGAAGGATTTCTCGGCCAGAATCGCCTGGATCTCGGGGCCGAGGAATTCGTTGATGAAGGCATCGGCCAAGTCGCCGTTCGGCGCGCCCTTCACCTTGCAGATGCCGGACGGCATCGCGAAGACCCCTTCCTTCGGCGCCGCGAGATCCACCGGCGCGCCGCCCGCCTTGCGGATGAGCGTATAGGAGGAGAACTGCCCGGCCATGAGCGAGGCCTCGCCGGATTCCAGAAGGTTCTCGGCCTGGGGCTGGTTGGTATAGACGGTCAGCACATTGGGCTTCAGCGTGGCCAGCTTCTTGAAGCCCTGCTCCATGCTGTATTGCGCCTCGGCGAAGGGCTTGCCCGTTTCCAGATGGGCGGCAATCAGCAGCGCCCAGAGCCCTTCGGTATTCTGCAGCGAGGGCAGGATGACGCGGCCCTTGTTCTTCGCGTCCCACAGATCGGCATAGCTGGAAACGCCGCCCTTCACGAGCGAGCTGTTATAGGCCACGCCCGCCCAGGGGAGCTGGTAATTGACCCAGGCGCCATCGGCATGGATGGCCCAGGGCTGGATCTTGCCGAGGTTCGGCTGCGCGCTGGCGGTGAGCGGCGCGAGCAGGCCTTCCTCCATGGCGATCTGCATGATCGGGTCATCCATCAGGACAACGGACATGCGCGGCGCGGCCTTGTCGGCGCGCATCTTCTCCAGATTCACCAGGCTGCGGGTGCCGTCGAAAATGACGCGCAGCCCGTGCTTCTTCTCAATGACCGGGAAGACGAACTCTTTCATGTAGCCGGCCATGCCGGCCGCGCCGCCTACCACGAGATCGCGCGTCTGGGCGCGAAGCAGGGAAGGGGTGGCGAGCAGGGTGGCGCCGGCGGCGGCGCTGCGCAGGAGAAGCCTGCGGGACATCTCGGCACTCATCAGCTGGGCCTCCATCAGGATCGGGTGGGAAGGATCTGGTGGAGTGCCACAGCATGCGGCGTGCCAGACGCCGAAGCGGCCGGATTCGTGGCGCTTCGGCGGTCATTTCGGAATTTATTGCATGCAAATTTGGCGTATTGCGCGAAACAGGCTAGGATAATGCCCGGAAAATCGGCTTAAAAGGCCGATCTTACGAAGACAATATTAGCGCGCTTCGATTATTATGTCCAGACATAGTATCAGATGTGGAGGCGATTTCGATGGAAGACCGGCTGGCCTGGGTCCGCAGTTACGAGCGGAGCCATGATGCGGGCGCCGTCTGCCGGGAATTCGGGATCAGCCGCGCCACGCTGAGGAAATGGTGGGAGCGCTATGCCGCCGAGGGCGTGGCTGGCCTCGCCGAGCGCAGCCGCGCGCCGCTCGCCTCGCCCAATAGGAAGGTGGCGCCGGAGGATGAGGCGGCGATCAAGGCGCTGCGAGAAGAGGGGCTCGGCTTTCTCCGCATCCAGCAGCGGCTGAAGGCGGAGGGTAGGGCGCTTTCCACCTCCACCATCCGCCGCGTGCTGGATCGGCTGGAGGAAGCAGCGCCCGCACCTCGCCCGGCGCCGCGCGCGCCCGCTCGCCAAGGGCTGCTGGCCGAGCCGGAGGAGGGGTTGGCCGCCGCGCTGGCGCAGCAGATCACGCTCGGGCGCTACAAGCCGGGGGAGAAGCTGGCCGAAGCGGCGCTGGCCGCGCAATTCGGCGTCGGGCGCACGCGTATCCGGGAGGGGCTGCGCCACCTTGCCGCGACCGGGCTGGTGAAGCTGGAGAAGAACCGCGGCGCCTTCGTCGCAATGCCTTCGCGGGAGGAAGTGGCCAAAGCCTACGAGGCGCGGCGCGTGGTGGAGGGCGGCATCATCGCGGGCCTGGGCTCCTGTTGCGGCGCCGGGCAGATCGAGTCCCTCCGCAAACATGTGGCGCAGCAGCGGGCGGCGGAGGCGGCGGGGCAGCGCGTCAGGCTCGTCCGGCTGCTGACGGAGTTCCATCTGCTCCTTGCGAGCATGAGCCAGAATGTGTTCCTGCGAGGCTTTCTGGAGAAGCTGACGATCACGACTTCGTTGGCCGTGCTCATCTACGACCACGAAAAAACCTCGCCGGCCTGCGCGATTCAGGAGCATGCTGATATCGTGGAACACCTGGCGCGGGGCGAGATAGAGGCCGCAAGTGCCGTGATGGCGCGGCATTTGGGGCAGAATCAGGCACGCGTCTCGCTCACCTGCGAAACGGTGTCATCCGCCTGACACAGACCGGCCATGCGCTTAGCCACGTGAAGCTGTGTGTCGTTCTGATCTTCCCTTGCGTGAATTTTTGAGCGTAACTGCGCCCCGCTAGCGTGGTGCGATCATAAATTCACATAGAGGCCTTGATGAGCGGCAATCGGTTCCAGGTTTGTGTGGTCGGGCTCGGGTCCATGGGCATGGGCGCTGCGCGCTCCTGCCTCGCGGCCGGCCTCGCCACTTACGGTGTGGATCTGAACCCCAAGGCCTGCGCCGCGCTGAAGGAAGCGGGTGCGGAAGCCGCAGGCCCCGATGCCTCGGCCTTCGCCGATAAGCTCGATGCCGTCCTGCTGCTCGTGGTGAATGCCGCGCAGTGCAAGGGCGTGCTTTTCGGCGAGAACGGCCTTGCCGCGAAGCTCCGCCCGGGCACGGGCGTGATGGTCTCGGCCACGATCTCGGCCGCCGATGCCAAGGAAATCGCCGCCGGCCTCGCCGAGAAGGGCCTGCTGATGCTCGACGCCCCGGTTTCCGGCGGCGCGGTGAAGGCGGCGGCCGGCCAGATGACCGTGATGGCCTCGGGCAGCAAGGAAGCCTTCGACAAGCTCCAGCCGGTGCTCGATGCGACGGCGGGCAAGGTCTATCGCATCGGCGAGGAGATCGGCCTGGGCGCCACGGTGAAGATCATCCACCAGCTGCTCGCCGGCGTGCATATCGCGGCTGGTGCCGAGGCGATGGCGCTCGCCGCCCGCGCCGGCATCCCGCTCGACACCATGTATGACGTGGTCACGAACGCTGCCGGCAATAGCTGGATGTTCGAGAACCGCATGAAGCATGTGGTGGATGGCGACTACACGCCGCATTCGGCCGTCGACATCTTCGTCAAGGATCTGAAGCTGGTGACGGAGACGGGCCTTTCGCTCGCCTTCCCGCTGCCGCTCGCCACGACGGCCTATTCGATGTTCGCCAATGCCTCCAATGCCGGCTTCGGCCGTGAGGACGATGCGGCCGTCATCAAGACCTTCGCCGGCATCGAGCTGCCAGGCGTGAAGTCGAAGGAGAAGTGACCATGCGCCTTGGTGTCATCGCCGACGACTTCACGGGTGCTACGGATATCGCGGGCTTCCTGGTCGCGAATGGGCTGCGCACCGTCCAGCTGAACGACGTGCCGCCGGCCGACTTGCAGGTCGATGCCGATGCCGTCGTGATCAGCCTCAAGACTCGTTCCTGCCCGGTGGGCGAGGCCATCTCGCAGAGCCTCGCCTCGCTCAACTGGCTGAAGGCGCGCGGCTGCCCGCAATTCTTCTTCAAGTACTGCTCGACCTTCGACAGCACGCCGAAGGGCAATATCGGCCCGGTGACCGATGCGCTGCTTGAGGCGCTGAACGAGAGTTTCACGGTGATCTGCCCCGTGCTGCCGGTGAATGGCCGCACGATCTATAACGGCTATCTCTTCGTGAATGGCGTGCCGCTGGATGAATCCGGCATGCGCCACCATCCCGTCACGCCGATGACGGATGCGAATCTGATGCGCCTGATGGACGCGCAGTCCAAGGGCAAGACGGCCAATGTGCCGAGCACCATCATGGACAAGGGCGCCGAGGCCGTGCGTGCGGAACTCGCGGCGCTGAAGGCTAAGGGCTTTTCCTATGTCGTGCTCGATGCGCTGAATGATGCGCATCTGGTGACCATGGGCCAGGCCGTGGCCGATATGAAGCTGGTGACGGGCGGTTCGGGCCTGGCCGATGGCATGGCGCGTGCCTGGGCGACCTCGGGCGACGCCGCCAAGGCCGCTGCCGAGGGCAAGCCGGCTAAGGGCCGCGCGATCGTCCTCTCCGGCTCCTGCTCGCAGATGACCAATGCGCAGGTGGGCGCCTATCGCGACGCCGTGCCGGCCAAGATGGTCGAGGTGGAGCGCGCGATCGCCGATTCCGAAGGCTATGCCGCGGAACTCGCCGAATGGGTTCTGGCGCAGAAGAGCGAGCTGGCGCCGCTGGTCTATGCGACGCAGCCGCCGGAGAAGCTCAAGGAACTGCAAGACCGCTTCGGCGGCGCCAAGGCCAGCGAGGCTGTGGAGCATACGTTCGGCGCGCTCGCGAAGAAGCTGGAAGCCGCGGGCTTCGACCAGTTCATCGTGGCGGGCGGCGAGACCTCGGGCATCGTGACGCAGTCGCTGGGTATCGGCGGTTTCCATATCGGCCCGCAGATCGCGCCGGGCGTGCCTTGGGTGCGCGCGGTGGGCAAGCCGCTGTCGCTCGCCCTCAAGTCGGGCAATTTCGGCAAGGAGCGCTTCTTCTTCGAGGCGCAGGAGTTGGCCGGCTGAGGCCGGCCCAGGAGAAAGACGATGCCGCGTTTCGCCGCCAATCTCTCCATGATGTTCAACGAGGTGCCTTTCCTCGACCGCTTCGCGAAGGCGGCCGAGGCCGGGTTCAAGGCCGTTGAATTCCTCTTCCCCTATGACTATCCGCCGGAAGTCGTGGCGGCGAAGCTGAAGGAAGCGGGCCTCACCCAGGCGCTGTTCAACATGCCGCCGGGCGACTGGGCCGCGGGCGAGCGTGGCATGGCCGCGATCCCGGGCCGCGAGGAAGAGTTCCGCGCCAATGTGGACAAGGCCATCACCTATGCCCTGGCGCTGGAATGCAAGACGCTGCATGCGATGTCGGGCATGACGCCGGGCCTCGATCGCGCCGCCTGCGAGGCGACTTTCGTCGCCAATTTCCAGTATGCCGCCGATAAGCTCGCGCCGCATGGCATCACGCTGCTGGTGGAGCCGATCAACACGCGCAACATGCCTGGCTATTTCATCAACCATCAGCTCGATGCCGTCGCCCTGGTCGAGCGCGTGAACCGGCCGAATGTCTCCGTGCAGTTCGACCTCTATCACGCGCAGATCATGGATGGCGATCTGACCAAGCTGATGGAGAAGATGAAGGGCAAGTTCGCCCATGTGCAGATCGCCTCCGTGCCGGATCGCCACGAGCCGGATGAGGGCGAGCTGAACTACCCGCATCTCTTCAAGGCGCTCGATGCCCTCGGCTACGAAGGTTGGGTGGGCTGCGAATACAACCCGCGTGGCGAAACCACGGCCGGCCTCGGCTGGTTCGCGCCTTACAAGGCGAACTGACGCGCGATGATTCCCGCCGAGCGGCAAAATCTGATTGTTGCCCGGCTGAGCGAACGCGGCGTACTGAGCATCGCCGAGCTGACCGAGCTGCTGGACGTCTCGCACATGACCGTGCGGCGCGACATTCAGCAGCTCGAGCGGGAAGGGCGGCTGATGTCGGTCGCCGGCGGCATCAGGCTGCCGGAGCGGATCTCCTTCGAGCCGTCGCATGTCAGCAAGGCGGTCATGTCGCATGGCGAGAAGGTCTCCATCGGCCGTGCCGCGCTCTCCTTCATCCAGCCCGGCAGCGTGATCTATCTCGATGCGGGCACGACGACGCTGGAGATCGCGAAGGGCCTGACCGGGCGCGACGATATCGCCGTCGTCACCAATGATTTCGTCATCGCGGCGCTGCTGGCGCGCGAAGCGAAGTGCCGCCTTTATCACACGGGCGGCGAGGTGGAGCGCGAGAACCAGTCCTGCGTCGGCGACCCTGCCGCCGAGGCCATCCGCCGCTTCAATTTCGACATTGCCTTCATCTCCACCTCCTCCTTCGGCCTCCGAGGCGTTTCCACGCCGTCGGAGAACAAGGTGGCGGTGAAGCGCGCCATCACCCAGAGCGCCGTTCGCAGCGTTCTTGTCACCGACAGCAGCAAATACGGGCGCATCGGCACCTTCAATGCCGTGCCGCTCGAGGCGCTGTCGGCCATCGTGACCGATTCCGGCCTGCCCGAGAATGTGCGTGCGGCGATCACCCAGCGGGGGATCGCGCTGCATATCGCCGAGGCCGAAGCCGAACCAGGGAGCTGACTAGCATGAAGATCATCGTCACCGGCGGCGCCGGTTTCCTCGGCAGCCGCGTCATCAGGTCGCTTCTCGCCAATGGTGGCGGCAAGGACGGCGTGCCGGCCTTCGACAGCATCGTCTCCGTCGATCTGGCGCCCTGCCCGGTCGAGGACCCGCGCGTTTCCTCCGTCACGGGCGACATCGCCGACGCGGCTTTCGCGCGCGAGATCATCACGGAGGACACCGTCGGCATCTATCACCTCGCGGCCGTGCTGAGCGGTGGTTCCGAGCAGGATTTCGACCTCGCGATGCGCGTCAATGTCGACGGCACCCGCGCGCTGCTCGAAGCCGCGCGCGCGACCGGCAATTGCCCGCGCTTCATCTTCACCAGTTCGCTCGCGGTCTATGGCGGCCCGATGCCGGATGTGGTGCCCGAGAGCCTCGGCCTTCAGCCCGCCTCTACCTATGGCGCGCAGAAGGCGATCGGCGAGTTTCTGGTCAACGACTATTCCCGCAAGGGCTTCGTCGATGGCCGCGTCTGCCGCCTTCCGACCATTTCGGTGCGCCCCGGCAAGCCGAATTCCGCCGCTTCCTCCTTCGCCTCCGGCATCATCCGCGAACCGCTGAACGGCGAGGCCTCGAACTGCCCGGTGCCGCTCGACACGCGCATGTGGCTCTCCTCCCCCGATGCGGCGGTGAAGAACCTTGTGCATGCCATCGCCGTCGATGGCGAGAAGATCGGCCAGTGGCGCACGATGAACCTGCCGGGCGTCTGCGTGACGGTCGGCGAGATGTTAGCGAGCCTCGAGCGCGTCGGCGGCCCTGCCGCCCGTGCGCTGGTGACGCAGGAGCCTGAGCAGCGCGTGATCGACATCGTCTGCTCCTGGCCGGGCGATTTCGACGTGAGCCGCCCGCTGGCCCTCGGCTTCGTCCGCGATGCTGACTTCGATTCCGCCGTGCGCCAGTACAAGGCCGAATTCGTCGGCTGACCCGTGACGGGCGGCCGTTGCCGCCCGCTTCCACTTCTCTCACCGTGGATCGATATCATGACCGAAACCGAACTGCGTGAACTCCTCGTCGAACTCGGCGCCAGCCTTTTCGCGCGCGGCTATTCGGTCGGCAGTGCCGGCAATATCAGCGTCCGTCTGCCGGACGGCTATTTGATGACGCCGACCAATTCCTCGCTCGGCCGCCTGAAAGCCGAGAAGATCAGCAAGCTCGACCTCCAGTGGAATCACGTCGGCGGCGACAAGCCGTCGAAAGAGGTCTTCATGCACCGTGCGGTGCTGACTGCGCGCCCCGAGGCGGGCGCCGTCGTGCATCTGCACTCGACTTATGCCACCGCCATCGGCTGCCTCGCGGCCGAGGGCGAGACTGCGCCCATCCCGCCGCTGACGCCCTATTTCGTCATGCGGGTGGGGCGCAAGCTGCCGGTGATCAAGTATTACCGTCCCGGCGATGCGGCCATGGAGAATGACATCCATGAAGCCGCCAAAGAAGCGCGTGCCGTTCTGCTGGCCAATCATGGCCCTGTCGTCTCAGGCAAGAGCCTGATCGATGCGGTCTATGCGGCCGAGGAACTCGAGGAGTCGGCGAAGCTGGCCCTGATGCTGCGCGGACAAAAGACGAGGGAGTTGACGCCGGGGCAGGTCGACGACCTGCTCAGCACCTTCGGGTGACCCCATAAGTCAACATCGCCAACCGCGTGCCAAATACGCGGCCAAGCGTGAATTTTCGGAGTGGAACGATGAGCGTGGTTGCGGGTGACGCGGGCGTCGCCGTGGCAAAGTCGGAAGATGGTCTGTATCGGAAGGTCGCCTTCCGTATCATGCCGCTGCTGATTCTTGGCTATATCATTGCCTACCTTGATCGAGTGAACGTCGGCTTCGCCAAGCTGCAGATGTCCCAGGACCTGGGCTTCAGCGAAACCGTTTTCGGCCTTGGCGCCGGTATCTTCTTCCTCGGCTACTTCTTCTTCGAAGTGCCGAGCAACATCCTGCTGCACCGGGTCGGCGCGCGCATGTGGATCGCGCGCATCATGATCACCTGGGGCATTCTCTCGGCCTGCTTCGCCTTCGTCGAGACGGCCTGGCAGTTCTACCTCCTTCGCTTCCTGCTGGGCGTTGCCGAGGCGGGCTTCTATCCCGGCGTCATCCTCTATCTGACCTATTGGTTCCCCTCCCATCGCCGCGCGAAGATGTTCGCGCTGTTCCAGGCGGGAAGCCCCATGGCCGGCATCCTCGGCAACCCGATCTCGGGTGCGATCATGCAGTATACCCATGGCACGGGCGGCTGGCACGGCTGGCAGTGGATGTTCGTGCTCGAGGCCATTCCGGCGCTCGTGCTCGGCGTCGTCGTCCTGCTCTATCTCGACAACCGCGTCAGCGAGGCCAAGTGGCTGAATGACGAGGAGAAGGCCGTCCTCAAGCGCAATATCGAGGCGGACCAGGTCGGCAAGACCGAGAGCCATTCCTTCACGCAGATCATCAAGGATCCGCGCGTGTGGGTGATGTGCCTCATCTACTTCAGCTTCGTGATGGGCCAGTATGGCATCACGCTGTGGATGCCGACGCTGATCCGCGCCTCAGGTGTCGAGGGCAACTTCAACATCGGCCTGCTCAGCGCCATTCCGTTCCTCTGCGCCATCGTCGCCATGGTGGCTTTCAGCCGCAGCGCGGATAAGCATCGGGAGCGCCGCTGGCACCTCGTGATGCCGGCCATGCTCGGCACGGTGGGCTTCATCGTGGCCGCGACGGCGACGAATACGACCATCGCGATCATCTTCCTTTCCTTCGCCGCGGCGGGCGTGCTCGCCTGCGCCCCGCTCTTCTGGTCGCTGCCCACCGCGATCCTGGCGGGCGGCTCGGCGGCGGCGGGTATCGCGATGATCAACTCGGTCGCCAATCTCGCCGGCTTCGCCAGCCCCTATATGGTCGGCGCGCTGCGCGACATGACGGGCTCCTCGGAGATCGGCATGTATGTGCTGGCCGGCTTCCTGGTGCTCGGTGCGATCGTCACGCTCATGGTGCCGAAGAAGCTCGTGAACCGCTGATCGTCATTGCCTGAAAAAGGCCCGTCACCGCCCGGAAGGGTGGTGGCGGGCCCTTTTTTTGTGTCTGAAGGCCGTGCTCCCGCCCCGGTTCCCGCCAAGGTGATGATGACAGGCGGTTAACCTGAGGGCGCCTCGGGCGTTGATCTCCAGGAACGCCAAAGGAGGAGCAGATGCGCACCATTGGCCGACTGTTTTGCGCGCTCGTTTTCACCGCGATGCCGGTCGGCATTGCATTCGGGCAGGGCGGAAGCGGTCCATCCCAGACACCATCATCGCCGGTACAGCCGAGCCAGCCGGGGCCAAGGCCGCCGAGCGGGCAGACGCCGCCCGAGCGCATGGAGCAGCCAGGCGTGATCAGGCCACCGGCGCAGGTGGACCCGGGCATCCATACGACGGTGCCGGACCCATCGCCGAATACCACCCCGGTCATCCCGCCGCCCGGCAGCGATGGCAGCACGGGGCCGACCAATCCGGTGCCGCAATCCCGCTAGAGCCTATTGCGCTGGGTTATAAGCGCGGGTGGTTTTCGAATTGAGCGGCCCCTTGGGCTGCGGCATGGCTCCCGGCATCCTTCTCCTCGCATGAGAGGGAGCCGGGGATGGACCTGTTGGCCGGGCTGCGCATCGTCAGCCTCAATCACTTCCTGGCGGGGCCGGCCGCGGCCCAGATCCTGGCCGATCTCGGCGCCGATGTGATCGCGCTCGAGCCGATCGAGGGTGCCCTGCATCGCAACTGGGCGGTGGCCGGGCATTTCGTCGGTGGGCAGAGTGTCAACCTTCTCAGCACAGGGCGGAACAAGCGCAGCCTGGCCGTGGACCTCAAGAGCCCCGAGGGGCGCGCCACGGTCGAGAAGCTGCTGCTGTCGGCCGATGTGGTGATGGAGAATTTCCGTCCGGGCACCATGGAGCGCCTGGGCCTCGGGCATGAGGCGCTGCGGGCCAAGAATCCTCGCCTGATCTATGCCGCCGCGACCGGTTTCGGCAGTAGCGGCCCTTATAAGGACCGGCCGGGGCAGGACCTGCTGCTGCAATCCATGTCCGGCCTTGCCGCGCGCACGGGCCGGGCCGATGGGCCGCCGACGCCGGCCGGCGCCGTGGTGGTCGATCAGCATGCCGCTGTGATCTATGCCATGAGCATCCTCGCAGCCCTTTTCGCCCGCGAGCGGACGGGGCAGGGGAGGCTCGTGGAGGTGAATCTCTTCCAGGCCGCGCTGGACCTTCAGACCGAGGCGCTGACCGCCTGGCTCAACGGCGCGCGTACGGAAACCTCGCGCGCGCCGGGCGAGATCGCGGCTTGGTTCAGCGCCGGCCCCTACGGCATCTATGAGACGGCGGATGGCCATCTGGCCCTCTCCATGTCGCCGCCGGCCGCCGTGGGCCGCGCCATTGGCGAGCCCGCGCTCGAAGCCCTTGCGGATGGCGAAGCCTTCGCCCGGCGGGACGAAGTGGCGCGGCTCGTGCGGGGGAGGCTCGCCGGGCAGCCCAGCGCGCATTGGTTGCCGGGGCTCGAGCGGGAGAAGATCTGGCACGCCATCGTGCAGGATTATGACGCCCTGCCGGAAGACCCGCAGCTCAAGCACATGGGCGCCTTCGCGACCGTGGACGGTATCGGCGGCCAGCCCGTCACCCTCGTCACCCACCCCGCCCGCTATGACGGGCAAACCCCTGCCATCCGGCTGGTGCCGCAGGCGCTGGGCGCGCAGACGCGCGAGATCATGGCCGAACTGGGCTATGCCCCGGCCGAGATCGAGGCCCTACGCGCCGCCGGCGTCGTCACCTGGCCGGGCTGAGAGCGAGACATGGATTTCTCCATCCCCGAGCATATGCAGGCGCTGACCGAGACGGTGCGGCGCTTCGTGACCCAGGAAGTGCAACCGCTGGAGCAGGAGGTGGAGCGGCTCGGCCATCTGCCGCCCGATGCCCTGCGGGATCTGCGCGGCAAGGCCCAGGCGCTGGGCCTCTTCGCCATGAACATGCCGGAGGAGGTCGGCGGCGGCGGCCTCTCCGTGCTGGAGATGTGCCTTGTCGAAGAGGAACTGGGCAAAACCTCGGATGCGCTGATCCGGCGCATTTTCGGCCAGGTCTATCCGATGCTGCTCGCCTGCCAGGGCGATCAGCGCGAGCGCTACCTCATGCCGACCATGCGCGGCGAAAAAATCTGCGCCATGGCCATTACCGAGCCGGGCGCCGGTTCGGACGCCGCCTCGATCGCCACCACGGCCCGGCTGGACGGCGGCGAATGGGTGATCGACGGCACCAAGCATTTCATCAGCGACGGCGACATTGCCGACTACGTCATCGTCATGGCGCTGACCGAGAAGGAGAAGCGCGCGCGGGGTGGCATTTCGCTGCTGCTGGTCGACAAGGGCACGCCGGGCTTCTCCGTCACGCGGCATCAGCCGATGATGGGCCATCGCGGCTACGGCCATGCGGAGCTCGCCTTCGAGAATTGCCGTATCCCGGCGGCGAATGTGCTGGGCGAGGTCGGCGGTGGCTTCAAACTCATCATGAGCACCGTCGCCGCCATCCGCCTTGCCCATATCGGCGCGCGCTGCGTCGGCATGGCGAGCCGGGTGCTCGAGATGATGCGGCTCTATGCCACGGAGCGGCGGCAATTCGGCCAGGCAATCGGGGACTTCCAGATGGTGCAGCAGATGATTGCCGATAGCGCCGCGGAAATCTTCGCCGCGCGCATGATGGTGCATAACACCGCCTGGGAGCTGGACCAGGGGCGTGACCCTCGGGACAAGGTCTCGATGGTGAAGTTCTACGCCTCGGAAATGCTCGGCCGGGTGGCCGATCGCGGCATCCAGGTCTTCGGCGGGGCAGGCTACAGCAAGGATCTGCCGCTGGAGCGCATCTATCGCGATGCGCGCGTCACGCGGATCTATGACGGCACCTCGGAAATCCATCGCATGCTCGTCGCGCGCGGCGTGATGAAACACGGGTTGAACCTCTGATGAGCACTCTCTCCCCCGGCGCGCGGATCAGCTTCCGCAAGACCGTCACCGTTGCCGAGCAGGCGATGTTCACCGGCATTTCCGGCAATCTCGGCCCGCTCTATGTGGATGCGACGCGGGCCAAGGCCGAAGGCGCCGCCGGCATGGTGGCTTTCGAGCTGGTGCTGGGCGCGCTGGCGAGCACCTGCCTCAATCGCCTCGCCGGGCCGCGCCATCGCATCAGCGCCATGAACCTCGCCTTCGCCGCGCCGGTGCCTGTGGGTGGCACGGTCGAGGCGGCGGCGGAATTCCTGGGCGAGGACGGCGGCACGCTGCGCTTCGCGCTCACAGGCGCGCTCGATGGCGCCGGCGAGGTCATGAAGGGCACGGCCGAGATGAGGCCCTTCGGCGATGTATGACGCCATTCCCTTCGACGCCCTTCAGGTCGGCGACCGGGTGAGCGTCAGCAAGACCGTCACGGAGGCGGATGGCGCACTCTATATCGCCGCGACCGGCGATTTCGGCCCGGTGCACGTCGATGACGGCTATGCCGGCAAGACGCGCTTCGGCCAGCGGCTCGCGCCGGGCATCATGGTGGCCGGGCTCTGCACCAGCGTTCTGACGGCCGAACTTGCGGGCACGCTGGGCATCTCCATCGAGGACCGTTTCTGGTTCACCGGCCCGGTCTTCTATGGCGATACCATCACCATCGACGTTTGGATCGCCGAGCGCCAACCCGAGACGCGCACCCTCGTCTGGGAAGCCAGCGCGAAGAACGAGGCGGGGCTCGAAGTGCTAAAGGCGCGGGCGACGCTGAAATATCCCCGCCCCAAGCCGCCGGTGCAGGCGGCATGAACCTCCGGGGCATTTACGCCGCCATCATCCTGCCGATGCAGGCCGATGGGCGGATCGACGAGGCGGGGCTGCCTGCCCATGCCGAGCAGGTCATGGCCTGTCCGGGCATCCACGGCCTCCTGGTCAACGGCCATGCGGGGGAGGGCGTCTATCTGACCCCGGAAGAGGCCTCGCTGGTCATCCGCATTGCCAAGCGCGCCGCGGGCACGGCGCCGGTCGTGGCGGGCATCACGGCGGAAAGCAGCGCCATGGCCGCCTCCCTGGCGCGGGACGCGGCGGCGGCCGGGGCCGATGCGGTGATGGTCTTCGCGCCCTTTTCCTGGGCCATGGGCGTCGATCCGCGCGTCGTTCTGCATCATCATCAGGCGATCCATGATGCGACCTCGCTGCCGCTCTTCCTCTTTCAGGGGGCCGTGAAGTCCGGCGGGCTGCATTTCCCGCCCGATCTGCTCTCGGCGCTGATCCGTCTGCCGCGCGTGGTCGGCATCAAGGAAGGCAGCTGGGAGAGCGTGGCCTATGACGTCACCCGCCGGCTGGTGGCGCGGGAGCGGCCGGAGGTCGCCGTCATGGCTTCGGGCGACGAGCATCTCTTCCCCTGCTTCCTGGCGGGGTCGGCGGGCAGCCTGGTCAGCCTCGCCGCCGTGGTGCCGGAGCTGATCGTGGCGCTGGACGAGGCGGTGAAGGCGGGCGACATGGCCGCCGGGCTCGCGCTGCACGACCGGCTGGCGCCCCTGGCGCGGGCCATCTATGGCGCCGCACCGCCGGGCCTCGCGACGCCCCGGCTCAAGGCCTGCCTGCATCTGCTCGGCCGGCTGCCGGCGCCCCATTCCCGCGCCCCGCTGCCGCTGCTCTCGCCGGCGGAACATGCGGTGCTGCGCGAGGCGCTGATCACCGCAGGGGTCATGGCATGAATTGGCTGCATATCGTCCGGGTGGATATCGACCCGGCGCATGAGGCGGAATTCAACCGCTGGTATGTCGAGGAGCATATTCCGGCGCTGCTCGCCTGCCCGGGATGGCTGTCTGCCAAGCGGTATACGGTGGATGATGGGGGGCCACGCTATGCGGCGGTTTACGAGATCGCCGGGCCCTGGGTCTATGACACGCCTGAATTCCACGCCGTGAAGGGCTTCGCGCATCTGACGCCCCATGTGAGCAATTTTCGCCGTCAGGTTCTGTCGCCGCTGTAAACTGGCCCGGAATCTGCTTGCGCTTCCTAGCCTGCCCATCACGGGCGGTGCTGGAGGCCTGGCCATGCTCAATCTGAGGCAGCTCGAGGTCCTGCGCGCGGTCATGCGGCTGCGCACCACCATTGGGGCGGCGGCCGAAATCGGCATGTCGCAGCCTGCCGTGAGCAATGCGATCAAGAATATGGAAGCCCAGCTCGGCTTCCAGCTCTTTGACCGCGTGAACAACCGCCTCGTGCCGACCGAGGAGGCGCTAAGCCTCTATCACGATGCGGAGCCGATGTTCCTGATGTTCCAGGGCATCAGGCAGAAGGCGACGGACCTCCGCCACAGCCGAACCGGCCGCCTGCGCGTGACGACGACGGCGGAACTCTCCGACTCCCTCCTGCCGCTCGCCCTGCATAGCTTCGCCGCCCAGCATCCGCGCGTCGATCTCTCGCTGGAAACGCGCTCGATGATCGAGATGCTCGATGGGCTCGAAGCCGGCATCACGCATATCGGCCTGGTGATGGAGCCCGATACGCGGCCGGGCATCGACGCGCGGCCGCTCGCGCAGCTCGAGATGGTCTGCCTCTGCCCGCCTGAGAGCCCGCTCGCGAGCCTGCCCTTCGTGACGCCGCAGGATTTGCAGACCAGCCGCCTCATCGCGCCGCCGCCGGGCACCCGCGTGCGCGCGCTGGTGCAGGAGGCTTTCCGCAGCGCGGCGCAGCCTTTCACGCCCAGTATCGAAGTGCGCTTCATGAATGTCGGGCTGCGGCTGGTGGAGCAGGGGCTCGGCGTGACCATCGTCGATCCGCTGACGGCGCGGATGGGGGCGGCCGATAAGGTGGTGGCGCGGCCCTTCCGGCCGGACGTGCCGATCTCGGTCTATGCAGTCCTGCCAAGGGACAAGCCCATTCCGCGTTTGGCCGCCTCCTTCCTTCGCCACGTGCGCGAGGCGCTGCAACAGGCCCAGCCGGAGCCGCTCTATTCGTTGCGGGCATAGTCCGGGGCGATGTTCTGATAACGGGGCTGCTTGGGTCGCGCTGCCGGCAGCCTCTAACCTTCCTCTCTCGAAGAAATGCGGCACCGGGCCGACACTCGGCTGGGCACGCTATAACGGAGGCTTTCCGGTGCAATATCGCTCGCGATTGAAGCTCGTTCTCACTCTTGCCCTGATGGCAGGGACGGGCCTTTCCTCCGCCGCCATGGCGCAGGCCTGCACGCCCCTGGCCCAGATTCAGCCGAGCCAGCTCGTCTCGCCCGGCAAGCTGCAACTGGCGATCAACCCGACGCTGCCGCCGCAGCAATTCGTGGACCAGAAGGGCGAGTTGCAGGGGCTCAATGTCGAGCTCGGCAACGAGATCGCCAAACGTCTCTGCCTCGAGATGGCTTTCGTGCGGATGGACTTCCCGCCGATGATCCCCGCGCTGCAGGCCAGCCGCTTCGACGGCATCCATACCGGCATGTTCTGGACGGAGCCGCGCTCGAAGCTCTTCTACCTGGTGCCCTACGCGCTCCAGGCCATCAGCATCGCGGTGCCGGCCAATAGCGCGCTGAAGCTGGCGAGCCCGGATGATCTCGCCGGCAAGTCCGTCGTCATCGAAGTGAATACCTATCAGGAACGCTGGCTGCGCAGCCTGAGCGACGAGCTGGTCGCCAAGGGCAAGCCCGCCATCGTCATCCGCGGCTTCACCACAGCGACGGAAGCCATGACCGCCCTGCGCGCCGGGCAGGGCGATGCGGCGGCGCTGCTCGACTATATGGCGGTGGACGTGACGCGGCGCGGCATGGTGCGCACGGAGCTGTTCCGCCTCGGCGGCGCACCCAGCGCCATGGCCTTCCGTGAGAAGGGCGTGGCCGAGGCCGTGGCCAAGGCGCTGACCTCGATGCGTGAAGATGGCAGCTACGGCAAGCTGTTCGATCGCTTCGGCCTCACGCCGCTGCCTGCCGACGAGCCCTTCGCCATTCGCGGCACGGGCCCGACCTGACCATGCGGGGCCGGGCGCGATCTCCGCGCCCGGCTTCGTGCTTCAGAAGCGCAGGCCGAGCTTCTGGACGATCTCGCGCGCGGTTTCGTCGCGCGCCTGAGGCAGCGGCAGGCGAGGCGGGCGCGGGGCGCCGACGGGGAAGCCCATATGCCGCAGCAAAGCCTTGCTGCCACCGACATAATACTGCCCGCCGACGAATTCGATCAGCGGCAGGTAACGCAGATAGAGCGCGCGGGCCTCGCTGATCTTCTCTTCATCGGCGACGAGTTCGAAAAGCCGCGCCAGCGGTGCGGGGGCGATATTGGACGCGACCGCGACCCAGCCCTGTGCGCCTTCCACGAAGGATTCGAAACCGAGAATGCCGCCGAAGACCGTCATGCGGTCGCCGCAGAGGCGGATGATGTCGCGCACCCGCGTGACTTCGAGCGTGCTTTCCTTGATATAACTGCAATTCTCGATGGTGGAGAGCCGCGCCACGAGTTCCGGCTTCAGGTCCACATTCGCCGTCGCCGGGTTGTTGTAGACCATGATGGGAATGCCGATCGCATCGCCCACGGTCTTGTAGTGGTGATAGAGCTCGTCTTCGGTGGGCGTGGAATAGAAGGGCGGGATGATCATCACGCCATCCGCGCCCATGGCTTCGGCGCGACGGCTGAGGCGGACGACCTCCCGCGTATCCTCAGCACCCGTGCCGACCAGTACCGGCACGCGGCCCGCCGCCTGTTTGATGACCGTCTCGGTGACGGCCACGTGCTCCTCGTCGGAAAGCGAGAGGAATTCGCCCGTGGAGCCGAGCGGGATCAACCCATGGATGCCCTGCTCGATCTGCCAATCGACAAAGCGGCGCAGCGCCGGCAGGTCCAGCGCCCCCGTTTCGGTGAAGGGCGTGATCATCACCGTATAGGTGCCGCGGAAATTCTTGGTCATGGGAAGTCCTCAGCCAGCCAGCATGCCGGCGTCGATGAGCGCCTGGCGGATTTCGGCACGTTCGGCGGCCGTGATGGGAAGCAGCGGCGGCCGCGGATCGGGATGCGGCAGTTTGCCGAGCAGATGGAGCGCCGTCTTCATCCTGTTGTGCATGTCGACGCCAGGCTTGCGATAGAAGACGCGAAGCAGCGGCAACATGCTGTCGTTGACCGCGCGGGCGGCCGCGATATCGCCGGCCTGCCAGGCCGCGAAAAGTGCGGCGAGCTTGTCGGACACGACGCTGCCGATGCCGGAGAGAATGCCGTCGCCGCCATAGGCGAGGGAGGCGAAGAGCCAGCCGTTATTGGTGGTAAGCACCGTCACGGGGCGGGGCAGGGCCTTGAGCGCGCGGAGATTATCTTCGTAGACCGCGGGAATATCGCTGCCTTCCTTCACCGCGATAATCTCCGGCACCTCACGGCAGAGCCTCAGCAACATCGCGGTGCTGAAGCCGAGCCCGGAGGAAATCGAGAGCTGGAAAAGGACGATGGGCAGGCCTTCAGCCGCCACGGCCCTGACGAAGGAGAGCGCCATATCGGGCCGCGTTTCCGCACCACCCGCGAAAAGCAGAGGCGGGAACAGCAGGATCGCATCCGCGCCCGCCTCTTTCGCCTCGCGCGTCAGGGCGCAGGCCGTGCGCGTGTCCTCCGCGACGATGCCGGCGACCACGCCAACCCCAGGGCCGCAAACCTGGCGCGCGAGGCTGACCACCCGGGCGCGCTCGGTGCTGTTCAGCGCTGTAGCCTCGCCGGCATGGCCATTCACCACCACGGCCCGAACCCCGGGCGTGCCCGCGAGATCCGCGAGATGCGACTTCAGGGCCGCCTCGTCGATGGCGCCATTCGGCGTGAAGGGCGTGAGCGAGGCCGGCCAGATGCCGCCAATGCCGGTGAGATCCATGAGCCGCATCTTTCCCAAGTCGCCGCAAACGTTTGCGGCTCAGTCTAACGAGATTGCACCTGATGAAGTCAAGATGAGAATCTTTGGGGCAGATCGTGATTCGGCCTTGCAGCCGGAAACGTTTGCAGCCCATGATTTAGGCATGTCGTCCCCCTCCAACCGCGCTGCGACCCTGCGAGATGTCGCGCTTGCCGCCAAAGTGGCGGTCAGCACCGCCTCCCGCGCTCTGGCGGGCGGCGGGCTGACGAGCCGGGCGACCGAGCAGCGCATTCAACGTATCGCGGCCGAGCTCGGCTACCGGCCCAATACCCTCGCGCGGGGATTGAAGACACGGTCGTCGCGGCTCATCGGGCTGGTGGTGCACAATCTCGCCAATGCTTCCTTCCGTGCCCTGGCGGAGATCGCGCAACAGCGGCTGCGCGCCGAGGGGTATCAAGTGCTGCTCTGCATCACCGCAGATGAGGCCGTGCAGGAAGCCGAAACGCTGAATACGTTGATGGATCAGCGCGTCGACGGCCTCATCATCTGCCCCACGGGCGATAACGGCTCGCTGCTATCTGACCTGGACAAGAGCGGAACGCCGGTGATCGGCGTGATCCGGCGCGACGAGGAGGCTCTTCTCGAGACCGTGCTGGCCGCCGACCCTGAAGGCGCCTTCGCTGGTACGCGGCATCTTCTCGCCCTGGGACATAAGCGCATCGGCCTCATCGTCGGCAGGCAAGAGACGACGTCTGGCCGCGAACGGCTCGCAGGCTATCGCCGCGCCTTGCAGGAAGCGGGGATTTCTTTCGATCCGAGCCTGGTGCATGCCGGACGCTATGCGCCTGAGACCGGCCTCGCTGGTTGCGCGGCTCTGCTCGACAGAGCCGATCCGCCCTCGGCTCTTTTCGTGGCGAATCACGAATCGTCGCTCGGTGTGCTGCGGGGGCTGGCGGAGCGAAATCTCATCGTGCCCGATGATATCTCGCTTCTGTGTTATGAGGATGTGCCCGGCTTCGAATGGCAGCGGCCGGCGATCAGCGTGGTCGATAGCGGCGCCGAAGCGATGGCGCATCTCGCAACCGATCGGCTGTTGCAGCGCCTGCGCGGGAGCAGCGGCACGAGCAATGAATATCGCGTTGGCGCGAAGCTGATCGAACGTCAGTCCTGCCGACAATTCGCTGGAACCTGAGATATGCCCTTCATCGAATTTCTCGCGCCGCCGATGGACGAGGCCATGAGGCAGGACGCCGCAGGCATCGTCACGGAGAGCCTGTGCTCGGCCTTCGGCGCCGGGCCGCAGACCATGACGGTCTATTTTCTCGACGTGCCGGCCTCGCATTACGCCCATGCGGGCAAGATCGGCTCGAGCGAGTCGGCGCAGCGCGTTTTCGTCAAGGTGCATGCCTATCGCCGGGACGTCAGCGCGCGGCGAGAGGCGGCGCGCGCCTTGACGTCGCCGCTGGCGAAGTTGCTCGCGCTGCCGGAAGCGGCCATCTGCATTTATTTCTTCGATCGTGCGCTCGACGAAGTGGCCCATGCCGGCCATCTCGCGAGCGACAAGCCCGCCTGAGGCCCCGATGCATCGCTTTTTCACCGAGGCGCAGACCGCGCTGCGCGAGACGACACGCCGCTTTGCCGAGCGCGAGATTCTCCCGCGTGCGGCGAAAATCGACCGCGACGATGTCTTCGACCGCGATCTCTATCGTGGCATGGCTGATCTGGGTCTCTTCGGCGTTGCGCTGGAAGAGGATGCGGGCGGCGCCGGTATGGGCGCAATCGGCGCCTGTATCGCGATGGAAGAACTCGCGCGGTGCTCCGGTGCCGTGGCCAATGCCTTCGCCATTCCGGTGGAAGCGGCGCTTTTCCTGAACCAGCATGGCAACGAACGGCAGAAGGCCTCGATCCCCGGCATCCTCGCGGGCGAGATCATTCCTGCGACTGCCGTGACCGAGCCTGATCATGGTTCCGACGTCGCTGGCCTGCGGACGGTTGCGAAGCGCGATGAGGACGGCTGGCTCATCAATGGCACCAAGGCCTGGGTAACGCTCGGCGGTGTCGCTGATGCCCTCATGATTTTCGCGCGTACGAGCGATGCCGGCGGCCATAAGGCGATCAGCTGCCTTCTGCTCGATGGCAAGGCGCCGGGCATCACTCGCGGGAAGAACGAGGAACTTCTGGGCATGCATGGCCTGGAGGATTGCCAGATCACGCTCGCCGACGTCCGAGCACCGCTGGATGCGGTGATCGGCACGGAGAATGGCGCCTTCAAGATGGCGATGGAGAATTTCAACTTCTCCCGACTCATGATGTCGGCCATGGCGCTGGGCATGGCGCAGGCGGCATTCGAGGATGCGGTCGCCTATGCTAAGACGCGCAAGCAGTTCGGCGGCCCGATCATGAATTTGCAGGCCGTTCAGTTCATGATCGCGGATATGTCGACCGATATCGCCGCGGCGCGGATGATGATCCATCACGCGGCGCGCCTCTATGACGGTGGATTCTCCATCGCGAAAGAGGCGGCGCAAGCCAAGCTCTTCACGACCGATATGGCGATGAAGCACGTGTCGAACGCGCTGCAGATTCATGGCGGGAATGGGTATTCCAAGGAATACCGCATCGAGCGGCTCTTCCGCGACGTTCGTCTGGCCCAGATCTACGAGGGCACGAACCAGATTCAGCGTCTGATCATCGCCCGCCAGGTCGAGAAGGAAATGGCCTGATGGCGGCGCGCGCACCGAAGATCATCACGGCGACAGAAGCGGCTGCGCTGATCAAGGATGATGATTTTGTCATCATCGGCGGCAATGGCGGCACCGGTACGGCCGAGGCGATCATCGAAGCGATCGAGCGGCGCTTTCTCGCTGAGAAGACGCCGCAGGCCCTGACGCTGTTTCACATCACGGGTGTTGGCGCCACGACCGAGCATGGGATGTGCCACTTCGCGCATGCTGGCCTCGTCAAGCGCGTCTTCGGCGGCCATTACGGCCTGCAAGTGCCTTTCATGGCACTGATCGATGGCAATCAGATCGAGGCCTACAACTTTCCTCAAGGGGTGATGACCTCGCTCTGCCGCGCCATGGCTGGGGGGCAGCCGGGCGTGCTGACGCATGTCGGCCTCGAGACCTATATGGACCCTCGCCTCGGGGGAGGACGGATGAACCCCCGCACGACGGAAGAGTTCGTCGAGGTCGTCAACCTTCTCGATAAGGAATGGCTCTTCTACCGGTCGCCGGGGGCGCCGCGCGTCGCCATCCTCCGGGGTACCACGGCCGATGAAGACGGCTATATCAGCATGGAGCATGAGGCGACCACGCGTGAGGATATCTCGATCGCACAGGCCGTCCATAAAGCCGGCGGGATCGTCATCTGCCAGGTGAAGCGGCTGGCTAAGCGCGGCAGCCTGCATCCTCAGATGGTGAAGATTCCCGGCTTCCTCGTTGATTACGTGGTCCTCGAACCTGAGCAGATGCAGACTTTCGGCACGCGCTTCGACCCGAGCCGTTGTGGCGAAACGCGCGTCCCGACCTCCGCCATCATCCCCGACATGATGAGCGAGCGCCGCATCATGGCGCGCCGCGCGGCGATGGAATTGCGGCCGGGTGACGTCGTCAATCTCGGCGTCGGCGTCTCCGCGATGATCCCGAATGTCGCGGCCGAGGAAGGTATCGAGGATCTGATCACGCTTACGGTCGAAGCCGGCGTTATCGGCGGTGTTCCTGGTCATGCTCGTGAATTCGGCACGGCGATCAATCCGCGTGCCATCATCGATCAGGGCTACCAATTCGACTTCTATGATGGCGGCGGGCTGAACTGCGCTTTCCTCTCCTTCGCACAGGTCGACGAGGAGGGGAACGTGAATGTCACGCGTTTCGGCAATCGCTTCGCTGGCGCGGGCGGGTTCATCGACATCACGCAGAACACGCGCCGCCTGGTGTTCAGCGGCACATTGACGGGGCAGGGGTTGGATATCGACATTTCCGACCAGGGCATCAAGATCAAGCGCGAGGGCCGGCTGCAGAAATTCCTTCCGGAAGTCGAGCAGGTCAGTTTCAGCGCCCACCTTGCACGCCAGAAGGGTCAGGAAGTTACCTTCGTAACCGAACGCGCCGTTTTCGATCTCGCTCCCGAGGGTTTGGTGCTGACGGAGATCGCGCCTGGCATCAGGCTCGAGGAGGATGTGCTGTCGCAGATGGGCTTCCGTCCGAAGGTCAGCCCCAATCTGATCGAGATGGATAAGCGCTTGTTCCGCAAAGGGCCGATGGGCATCAAACCGGCCTTTGAGCAGCTTCAGCCGCGCGCGAGGTCGAGGGCATGAGCACGCAGAGTCTTTTCTTCGAAGACGTGGTCATCGGCGCCTCATATGAATCGCCCGAGCATCGGCTTACCTCGTCGGATATCGCGCAATTTTGCACCCTGACGCGCGATCACCATCCGCTGCATACCAATGAGGCTTATTGCAAGGATCGTGGATTCAAAACGGTCATTGCGCACGGGCTCTATGGGCTGGCGCTGATGGAAGGGCTGAAGACAGAACTGGGGCTTTACGAGACCACCTCCATTGCTTCGCTGGGATGGGAGAAGGTTCGCTTTCTGAAGCCGGTTTTCGCTGGCGACACGCTTCGTCTGCACTTTACCTTCGTGTCCAAGCGGTTGAGCAGCAAGCCGGGGCGCGGTGTCGTTCAGGAAGAGCTGGAATTACGCAATCAGGATGGCGAGGCCGTGATCACCGCGGAGCATACCGCGCTCATCATGAGCCGTGCCTGAAGCCCCTGGCCCAGTTCTTGCTGCCGTAGATAATTTTCTCTGAAGAAGCAGCCGGCATTGGCTGTCGGCGACGCAACCTCTGCAACGGGAAAAATGCTATGATCCTTCGCCGACTTTTCCTCGGCCTTGCCGGGACCATGCTTATCAGCGCCGCCCATGCCCAGAACTGCACGCCGAAATTCGCGGCGAGCGAGCTGCTGGAGCCGGGCAAGTGGCAGATGTCGATCAACCCGACCCTGCCGCCGCAGCAGTTCGTCGACAGCAAGGGCGAACTTCAGGGCCTCAATGTCGAGCTTGCTCGCGCTATGGCCGCCAAGATGTGCGTCGAGCCCGTCTTCCTGCGGATGGACTTCCCGCCGATGATCCCTGGCTTGCGCGCGGGTCGCTTCGACACGATCAATACCGGCCTCTTCTGGACGGAGGAGCGTTCGAAGCTCTTCTACATGGTCCCCTATGCCCAGCAGGCGATCAGCGTCTACACGCTGCCCAACAGCACGCTGAAAATCGAGAAGTTCGACGATCTCGCCGGCCGCGTCGTCGGCATCGAGAGCGCGACCTATCAGGAGCGCAAGTCGCGCGAGGTCAATGCCGAGATGGTTGCGCGCGGCCTCAAGCCGATCGACTTCCGCACCTTCTCGACGGCCAGCGAGACGGTTGCTGCCCTGCGTGCTGGCCAGCTCGAGGCCGCGATCAACATCGACGAGACGGTCAATGATCTCGTGCAGAAGCGCGTCGCCAAGGCGCAGGTCATGAGCCTCTTTGGCACCGACATCACCTTCGCTTTCCGCAGCCGCGCGGTGGCCGAAGCGGCGGCCGAGGCGCTGACGGCGCTCAAGGCCGACGGGACCTATGACAAGCTCTTCGACCGTTTCGGCATGACGCGCCTGACGGGCGCGACCTTCGCCATCCGTGGTCCCGGCCCGGCGAACTGAATTCCGCAAGCTGACCTTTCCCGGCAGGAGCCAGCCCGATGTTCGATGTGAACGCCTTCCTGTCCTATCTGACCAACGTCTATCTGCTGCAGGGCGTGCTGGTGACGATCGGACTCACGATCGCCACCATGTGCATCGGGCTGGTACTCGGTACCGTGCTGGCGCTCATGCGCCTCTCGGGCAGTATCGTCCTGTCGAGCTTCTCCCAGTTCTATATCTGGATCTTCCGCGGCACGCCGCTGCTGCTCCAACTCGTGCTGATCTATACCGGCCTGCCCCAGATCGGCATCAAGCTGGGCGTGCTGCCCTCAGCCTTGTTGGCATTGAGCCTGAATGAAGCTGCCTATCTGTCGGAAACCATCCGTGGCGGCTTCCAGGGCGTGCCGAAGGGGCAGCGCGAAGCGGCGCATGCGCTGGGCCTCTCGCGCTTCAACGCGCTGCGCCTCGTGCTGATGCCGCAGGTGGCGCGGCTGATCATTCCGCCGCTGGGCAATTCGCTGAATGGCTTGCTAAAGGCGACGTCGCTGGCATCGGTGATCTCGCTCGAGGAGCTGATGCGACGTAGCCAGGTGTTGATGCAGGAGAAGTTCGAGGTGCTCGAACTCTATTGCGTCGCCGCCGTCTATTATCTCGTGCTGACCACGCTATGGAACCTCGTTCAGGTCCGCCTGGAGCGGCATTACGGCCGCGGCTATGCGGAGGCGAGCGCCAAGCGCGGCAATCCCATTCCCCAGCGCCCGGCGGAGGTTGTCTGAGCCATGGCCTATGAAGTTCGCCGCGATTTCATCGGCTACGGTGCTAGGACGCCGCATCCGCAATGGCCGGGCGGCGCCGAGATCGCCGTCAATTTCGTCATCAATTACGAGGAGGGCAGCGAGCCCTCTATCGGCGATGGCGATGCGGCCACCGAAGTCGGCGTCTCCGATACGGCGCCTGGCCGGGGCGTGTCGGGCCGGGATCTCGCGGCCGAGGGCATGTTCGAATATGGCAGCCGGGCGGGCTTCTGGCGCTTGATGCGGCTTTTCGGCGAGCGCGACATGCGGCCCACGATCTTCGCCTGCGCCCTGGCGCTGGAGCGTAATCCGGAGGCTGCGAAGGCCATTGTCGAGGCCGAGCTCGATATCTGCTGCCACGGCTGGCGCTGGGAGAACCATTTCCAACTCAGCGAGGATGTCGAGCGCGAGCGTATTGCGAAGGCCGTCGCCTCGCTGAGGCAGACCTTGGGCAAGGCGCCCGAAGGTTGGTATTGCCGCTACAGCCCCTCGGTCAATACGCGCCGGCTGCTCGCCGAGCATGGCGGCTTTCTCTATGACAGCGACAGCTATGCGGATGACCTGCCTTTCTGGGCAGAAGTGAACGGGAAGGGGCATCTCGTCGTGCCCTATTCGCTGGCGACCAATGACGCGAAGATGGCCGGCCCTCTGGCCAGCCCGCGGGCCTGGGCCGAGTATCTCTGTGACACTTTCGACCTGCTGCGCCGTGAAGGCCGTGAGGGTGCCCCGAAGATGATGTCGGTCGGGCTGCATATGCGCATGGTGGGCCATGCCGCGCGCGCGGCCGGGCTGGAGCGCTTTCTGGACCATGTGAAGGCTGCCGGCGACGCCGCCTGGGTTGCCGGGCGGGCGGATATCGCGCGCCACTGGATGGCGCAGCACCCTTATCCGGGGTGAGGGGCGGCTATTCCTTCTCTTCTTCCGCCTTTACCTGCAGCAGGGCCGCCTGAACGAGCTTCGTGATGGCCTTGTCGAGCACGGCAAGCTCCTCCGGCGTCAGGGCCTCGTGAAAGGCGTCATCGCGCGACTTGGCGGCTTGCATGAGGCCGGTGAACACCTTTCTGCCGGCCGGCGTGAGGCTCAGCGCCAGTTCTCGCGCATCGGCCAGGCCGGCGCCGCGCCGCACGAGGTCGCGCTCGACTAGCCCGCTCACCACGCGGCTGGCGAGGCCCTTATCCAGCCCGCTTTGCCGCGCGAGCTGTTTCAGCGTCATGGGCGCGAAGTCACCCAGCAGGGCAATGGTGCGCCATTCCATCAGGCTCACGTCGAAATCCCGCCGGTAGCGCAGCGCCGCGCCACGGCTCAGTGCATTGGCGAGCTGGTGGATGCGATAGGATAGCAGGTCCTTGATGGTGCGGCTGTCGGGCGTCATGGCTGGCGCTTGGGCGGGCTTCTTGGCTGGCATGCGGCGATCATAGGCAGGCCGGGGCGGAACGTCTGCACCCAGTTGCTGCATATGGTTGACAAAGTCAACATAAGGTGGATACTCGCCGCCAGGGAACGACGAGGAAACACCATGAGCGCGACGCCGCAGGTCATTCTCTGCGAATGCTTCGCCCGCGACGGGTTGCAGCACGAACCCGGCATCGTGGCCGCGTCGGAGAAGGCCATGATGTTGGAGCGCATCGCCGATTGCGGCTTCAGGCGCATCGAAATCACCTCTTTCTCGCACCCTCGCTATGTCCCGCAATTCGCCGATGCGGATGAGGTGCTGGCGGCGGTGCCGCCCAGGCCCGGCGTCCTCTTCAAGGCGACCTGCCCCAACCCGGCGGCCGTGCGGCGCGCTCTGGAGGCCCAGGCGCGGGGCAGGGGGCCGGAGGAGATCAGCTTTCTCGTCTCCGCCTCCGAGGGCCACAGCCAACGCAATCTCAAGCGCTCCCGCGACGCGCAATGGGCGCAGGTCGAGGAAATGGCGGCCTTGGCTGGGAGCAGTTTCGTGACGGTCGGGACGATTTCCGTCGCCTTCGACTGCCCCTTCGACGGGCCGGTGCCGGTCTCCCGCGTGGTGGAGGATGCGCAGCGCTTCGCCGCGCTCGGCGTCAAGCGCATCGCCATCGGCGACACGATCGGCAGCGGGACGCCGCCGCGTGTCCGCGCCCTGATGCGAGCGCTCAAGCAGGCGCTGCCGGAGGATGTCGTGCTTATCGCGCATTTTCACGATAGTCGCGGCACCGGCGTTGCGAATTGCATCGCGGCATTGGAAGCCGGCATCACCTATTTCGACACGGCCCTTGGCGGCACGGGCGGGCATCCGGCCGAGATCGCCTATGGCGAAGGCTTTACCGGCAATGTCGCCAGCGAGGATCTCGCGACTCTCTTCGAGGCGATGGGCGTGGATACCGGCCTCGATATGGCGGCGCTCCGCGAGGCGGGGCACGCGGCGGAGCGGCTTCTTGGCCGCAGGCTTCATGCGCGCACGGCGCGGTTGGGAGAAGCGGCATGAGCGGGGATGACGCGCTGCTGATCGAGCGGAAGGGCCCGCTCGTTCAGGCCATCTTCAACCGGCCCGCGCGGCGGAATGCCCTGAGCATGGCGCTGCTGCGGAAGTTCGACGCTCTGATCGAGGAACTTTCAACGGACAAGACGGTACGTGTTCTGGTCATCAGCGGTGCGGGCGGACATTTCTGCGCCGGCATGGACCTGACCGACGAGGCCCCGCCCACATCGCCCGAAGAGAAGCAGGCCGCCCAGCGCGAGAGAAACCGCCGTACGGCCGCGCGCTTCGCTGCTATTGCCGCATTGCCGCAGGTGGTGATCGCCAAGGTGAATGGCGCCGCCTATGCTGGCGGCCTGGGCTTCGTCTGCGCCGCGGATATCGCGATTGCCGATGCCACCGCGCGTTTCGCCGCACCCGAGGTCCGGCGCGGTCTCGTCCCGGCGCAGATCCTGCCCTGGCTGGCGCAGCGAATGGGGCGCAGCGCCGCGAGGCGAATGGTCTTGCAAGCCAATGTCATCGATGCAGACAAGGCTCTTTCCCTCGGCCTCATCCATGAACTGACGCCCGATTTCGCCGCGCTCGATACGATGCTGAGCGAGATACTGGCCGATATTCTCAAGGCCGGGCCCGGTGCCATTGCCGAGACGAAGGGCCTCCTGGCTGCCCTGGGCAGCGCGGTGCCGGAGGATTACGCCGAGGCCGGCGCCGCTGCTTTTGCCCGCGCTGCCGCGAGCGAGGCCAAGGAAGGTATCGTCGCTTTCAAGGAGAAGCGCGATCCACCCTGGGTGATGCCGCTGCCGCTTTGATGCAGACGCCGTCGAAGGAAATGCCCTCGTCAGGCGAATAAAGTTGATAAAATCAACTAAAGAGATTATGCCCGAAGCAGAGCCACAAAGGCCGCGAGAGGAAACCCCATGCAACGCCGCCATCTTCTGGTATCAGCCTTAGCCCTTCCTGCACTCGCGGTGCGGCCTGCCTGGGCCGCCTGGTCGCCGGACCGTCCCTTCAAGCTCATCGTGCCTTTCGCCGCCGGTGGGCCCGCCGATATCTTCGGCCGCATCTTCGCTGAAGCGCTGGGCAAGCAGCTTTCGCAGGCGGTGGTTGTCGAGAACCGGGTCGGCGCGGGCGGGCTGATCGGCACCGATGCCGTGGCCAAGGCCGCACCGGATGGCTTCACGCTCGGCCTTACGGGTCCCGGCGCGCTCTCTGTCGCGCCCGCCTTGCCGCAGCAGAAGATGCCTTTCGACATCTACAAGGATCTCGCACATCTGACGCTCGTGGCGCGGGTGCCGGAAGTGCTGGTCGTCAATGCGGCCAGCGGCCCGGTTGACCTGCCCGCGCTCATCGCCAAGGCGAAAGGGAAGCCCGGTGCGGTCACTTATGGCTCGGCCGGCGCGGGCTCACTGACGCATCTGGCCAGCGCTCTCTTCAGCATGGCGGCGGGGCTCAAGACCGAGCACATTCCCTATCGCGGCGCCGCCCCGGCCTCGACCGATCTTCTCGCCGGCCGCATCGATTTCATGATCGCTGATGTTCCCGTGCTCAAGCCGCATATCGATGCCGGTGCAATGCGCGCCCTGGCCGTCACCACGGCGCAGCGCGTCTCCCTGCTACCCACCGTTGCGACGATGGGGGAGTTGGGGCTGGCGCAGGTGAATTCGGACAATTGGTACGGGCTCGCGGTGCCGGCCGCGACGCCGGCCGAGACGCGCGAGGCGCTGCTCAAGGCCTCCCAGGCCGCGCTGCGCGATCCGAAGCTGCTGCAGGATTTCGCGCGCCAGGCCGGTCAGGCAGCGCCGCTCGATCCGGATAGCTACGTGAATTTCCTCCGCGCCGAGACGACGAAATGGGGCGCCGTGGTGCGGGAGACCGGCCTGGAGGCCATGTGATGAGCGAAGGTGCCTTCGGCTTTCCATCCCGCCTGCCGGGCTTGCTCGGCATCCGCTACCCCATCCTCCAGGGCGGGATGAGCTGGGCTTCCTCCAGCGCCGCGCTGCCTCTCGCGGTGGCGCGGGCGGGCGGGCTCGGCGTCATCGCGGCCGGGCCGATGCGGACGGAGGCGCTGATCGCGGCCATCCGCGAGGTGAAGGCGGGCACCGAGGCGCCTTTCGCGGTGAATGTGCCGCTCTATAACAAGCGCTCTGCCGAGTTTCTCGACATCGTCGAGGCCGAGCGGGTGCCGGTGCTCATCTGCTCCCAGGGCGGCCCCAAGGCGCATCTGCCGCGCTTCCGCGCCTATGGCGCGAAATGGCTGCATGTCGTGGCCTCGGAGGCCCATGCGATCAAGGCCGAGGCGGCAGGAGTGGATGGGCTGATCGTGGTCGGCGGGGATGCCGGGGGCCATCCGGCGCCGGATGAGGTCTCGGCCATGGTGTTGGTCCGGGCCGTCGCCCGGAAGGTAGCCATTCCCGTCATCGCGGCGGGCGGCATTGCCGATGGCGCCGGGATCGCGGCGGTCTTCGCCCTGGGGGCGGAGGGCGCGCAGCTCGGCACGCGCTTCCTGATGACGCGCGAGGCGACGGTGCATGAGGCTTATAAGCAGCGCGTGCTCGAGGCCGGCATTGCCGACACGACGCTGGTCGGCCGTGGCGGCCTGCCGGTGCGCCAGATCAGGAACCGTTTCTCCGCCGAGGTCGATGCGGCCGAGCGCGCGGGGCAGCCGAAGGAGGCGCTGGACGCGCTCTATGCCAGCCGCAGCCTCAAGCTCGCCGCCTTCGATGGCGATGTGGATTGGGGGAAGGTCGAAGCCGGGCAGAGCGCCGGGCTCATCGGCGAGATCCTGCCCGCCGCCGAGGTGATGAAGCGCCTGGTCGCCGAGGCCGAGGCCACCCGCCGGCGGTTGCTCGGCTTGCCGGAACAGGCGGCCGCATGATCCGGCGCGAAGACCACGGCGATATCCGCCGCCTCGTGCTCGCCCGGGCCGAGAAGCGCAATGCCATCGATGCCGGCATGGCGCAGGCCTTCATCGACGAATTGCGCGCGGCCGAGGCCGATCAGGGCGTGCTGGCCATCGTGCTGACGGCCGAGGGGCCTGTCTTCAGCGCGGGGGTTGACCTCGCCGAGCGCAAGGCGCTCGCGGACGACGAGGCCGCGAAAGCCCGGCGCTGGGCGCTGAGCGAGGCGATGCTGCTGGCCCCGGGCCAGACGGGTAAGCCGGTCATCGCCGCCATCCAGGCCAATGCGCTGGGTGCCGGGGCGGCCCTCGCCCTCTGCTGCGACATGGCGGTGATGGCCGAAGGCGCCGGCCTGGCCTTTCCCGAGACGAAGCACGGCATGGTGCCCTCACTCATGGCGCCGGTGCTCCGGCCCCGCCTTTCGCCCGCGGTGCTGTTCCGCCTGCTCGCCACGGGCCAGTCGGTGATGGGGCAGGAGGCTCTTTCCCTCGGCCTCGCCGCCGCCGTCGCGCCGCCGTCTCGTCTTCTGGAGGAGGCGGAAGCCCTGGCCCGCGTAGCCGCCACCTTGCCGGTGCCGCAGATGCGGGCGCTGAAGCGCCTCTGCGCGGCGCCGGCCCAGGATCTGGCGGAAAGCTTCGCTACCGCCCGCGCCATCGTCCAGGAGATCGCATGAAGCCGCTCGAAGGCCTCACCATTCTCGACCTGTCCCGCGTTCTCGCCTGCCCCTTCGCCACCATGCTGCTGGCGGAGATGGGGGCGGAGGTCATCAAGGTCGAACAGCCCGGCAGCGGCGACGAGACGCGCAGTTTCGAACCCTTCGCCGAGGGGAGCGACGGCAGCGTCAGCGGCTATTACATGGCCTGCAACCGCAGCAAGCGCTCCATCACCGTGAATATGCGGCATGAGGAGGGGCGGCGGATCATCCGGGATCTCGCGGCCCAGGCGGATGTGCTGGTCGAGAATTTCCCCGTGGGCACGCTGGCCCGGCGTGGGCTCGACTGGGCTTCGATGGAGAAGATCAACCCGCGCCTCGTCTATCTCTCCTGCACCGGCTTCGGGCAGAGCGGGCCTTATGCGAAGCGCAAGGGCTATGACACCGTCTTCCAGGCCATGGGCGGCATCATGGGGCTGACGGGCGAGCGCGGGGGCGGACCGGTGAAGCCGGGCCTGCCGGTGGCCGATCTTTCCTCGGGCCTCTGGGTCGCCATCGCCATTCTCGCCGCGCTGCAGGGCCGGGCGCGGACGGGTAAAGGCGGCCATGTGGATGTCTCGATGTTCGATGCCCAGGTCTCGCTGCTGACCATCGCCGCCGCCCGGCATTTCGCTCTGGGCGAGGTGCCGCCGCGCCTCGGCACCGAACATCCCGGCCGGGTGCCGAGCGCCAGTTTCCGCTGCGCCGACGACCGCTACCTCCATATCACCGCCAGCGACCAGCATTGGGCGCCGCTCTGCGCCGCGCTTGGGCTGAACGAGTTGGGCGCTGACGAGGGCCTCGCCACCAATGCCGGCCGCGTTGCCCGGCGCGAGGAGGTGATGGCCGCGCTGACGGAGGCCATGGCGCGCCTGCCGCGCGGCGAGGCCTTCGCGCGGCTCGATGGCGCGGGCGTTCCCGCCGGGCCGGTGCTGGCGCTGGATGAGGTGCTGAGCGACGAGCATGTCCAGGCGCGCGGCCTCGTTTCCAGCTTCGATCACCCGGTGCTGGGCCGTTTCCCGGCGCTGAAAACCCCCCTGCGCTTCGAGGGATGGGAAAATCCCGAGCTGCGCCGCCCGCCTTTGCTGGGCGAAGATACCGAGGCGGTGCTCGCGCAGCGCCTGGGCCTGGATGCCGCGCGGATCGCCGCGCTGAAAGAGGCAGGTGCCGTATGACCGAGCCGGTTCTGTGGGAAATCTCGGCCGAGGGCGTCGTGACCATGACGCTCAACCGGCCCGAGGCACGCAATGCCCTGAACACCGCCCTGGCCGAGGCCCTTTTCGCGGGCGCGCGCCGGGCGGAGGCCGAGGGCGCGAGGCTGGTCGTGGTGCGGGCCAAGGGGCCCGTCTTCTGCGCGGGCGCCGACCTCAAGGAACGCCAGGGCATGAGCGAGGACCAGGTTCGCGCCCGCCGGCTGAAGGGCTTCGCGGCCTATGATGCGCTGGAGCGCCTGCCCATGCCCAGCCTGGCCGTGCTGGAAGGCCCGGCGGTGGGTTCGGGCGGCGAGATCGCGGCGGCTTGCGACTTCATCATCGCGACGCCGAAAGCCAGTTTCCGCACGCCCGAGGCGCTCTGGGGCACGGTGGGTGCCACGCAGCGCCTGCCGCGCATCCTGGGCAAGCGCCTGGCCAAGGACATGATGTTCACTGGCCGCGTGCTCAGCGCCGAGGAGGCGCGCGAGGCCGGGCTGGTGACGCGGGTGATCGCGCCCGAGGCACTTGAGGAGGCCCTTGCCGGCATCATCCGCACCATCGCCGGGGCACCGCCCGATGCCATGCGTCTGGCCAAACGCTGCGTGGATGAAGGGCTGGAGCGCGACCCGCGCGGCGCCCTGGCGACGGAGCTGATGGCCATCGAGGAAAGCCTGGCCGGCGGCGAATGGCGCCAGCGCATGGCGGGTTTCGGCAAGGCGGCGCAATGAGCGGCTTCGATCTGACGGGCATCTGCCCCCTGACCGCGCCCGCTGCCCTTGAACGGGCGGTGACCATCGCGTCGGATGTGGAAGCCATCGTCTGCCCGAGCGGGCGCATCACCTTCCGCGAGCTTTCGGCCGAGGTGGCGCGCATCCGGGCGGCGCTCGTCGCCAGCGGCATCCGCGAGGGCGAGCATGTGGGCCTCTGCCTCGGCAACGGGCCGCGTTGGGTCGCGATTTTCCTCGCCCTCGGCTCGATCGGTGCGGTGACGGTGCCGGTCAATACCCGCTTCCGGGGCGAGGAGATGGCCTATGTGCTGAAGCAGGCGAAGGTGCGCTGGCTCTTCCTCGCCAACCGTTTCCTGCGGGTCGACTTCGTGGGGATGCTGCGCGGTATCTGCCCCAGCATCGATGACACCCTGCCGGACGCCGCCTTTCCCGAATTGCGCGGCGTGGTGGTGCTCGGCGATGACGTGCCGGTGGGCGCCCTGGGCTGGGAGGCCTTCCTGCGGGGGGGCGAGGGGCGGGAGGCACCCGTGACGGCGGCGCCGAAGGACACGCTCCTTATTCAATACACCTCCGGCACCACTTCCTTCCCGAAGGGCGTGCTGCTGACGCATCGCAGCATGTGCGCGAACGGCTTCTTCTCCGGCGGCCGGATGGGGCTGCGAATCGCCGACCGGTTCCATAGCGCACGGCCCTTCTTCCATGTGGCGGGCAGCTCGCTCTCGGTGCTGGCCTGCCTGCAGCATGTGACCACTCTCGTCACCATGGACCGCTTCGAGCCGGCCGAGGCGCTGCGCCTGATGGAGGAGGAGCGCTGCACGCATTTCTCGGGCAATGACACCATGGCGCTGATGCTGCTGAACCACCCCGACCGCGCGCATCGCAAGCTGCACTTGCGCGGCGCCTGGGCGGCGGCCTCGCCGAGCATCGTCCGGCGGGTGATCGAGGAGCTGGGCGCGCGGGAATGCGTGGTGGGCTACGGGCTGTCGGAAGCCTCGCCCAATATCTCCCAATCCTGCTGGTGGGAGCCGGAGGAGATCCGCATCAGCGGCCGGATGCTGCCGGAACCCGGGCTCGAGGTGCGGATTCGCGACATCGCGACGGGGGAGGATTGCCCGGCCGGGGTGGATGGCGAGATCCTGGTCCGCGGCTGGAACGTCATGCAGGGCTATTTCGACAAGCCCGACGAGACGGCGGCGACCCTTTCCGCCGATGGCTGGCTGGCCACGGGTGATCTCGGCAATCTCGACGCCGGCGGGCGCCTCGCCTTTTCAGGCCGAGCGAAGGATATCGTGCGGGTGGGGGGTGAGAATGTCTCGCCGGCCGAGGTGGAGGATATCCTCCATCGCCACCCCGCCATCCGCCAGGCGGTGGTGGTGGGCGTGCCCGATCAGCGGCTGATCGAGGTGCCCTGCGCCTTCGTCATCCTGAACGAGGGGCAGGCCTGCGCGGCGGAGGAGATCATTGCCTGGAGCCGCGAGAACATGGCCGGCTTCAAGGTGCCGCGCTATGTCCAGCTCGTTGAAGGCTTTGAGGAAATCGGCATGACCGCCAGCTCCAAGATCCAGAAGAAGCAGCTGGCGGCCCATGCCGTGAAGGTGCTCGGGCTCAGCGCCTGAGCTTTTCGCCTCAGGCGGCGGCGATCGCCGCCTGATCCGCTTCGTTCTTCCAGATCAGGATGGCGGAGCCGGCGCAGGCGAAGAGGGCCAGCAGGTCGCCCCAGTTCAGCGCGTAGCAGATCGCGGAGAGGATCGCGCAGGTGGCGATCGAGGGCCAGGGATAGCGGGCGAAAACCGCGAAAAGGGCGAGAATCGGGGCGGCGAGGGCACTCATCATGGACTGTTTCCTATAGGCGCTTGATTGGCGGGCCGTTAACGCTCTCAGCGGATATGCAAGGCGAGCGAACGCAGTTCATCGGCCGGGAAGGGGCCGGTGATGGCATGGGCGACGTCCTGGACGTACCACCAGATGCTGTTCTGATTGTTGAAATGGGCCTGGCGCGGTCCGGGCTTGCCAGGGTCGACCGAACGCACGGTGAAGATCGAGACATTCCCGAGATCCGGCACGCTGACCATCATCTCAATGCTCGGCCCGGTGCGAGCCGGGTAGATCTGGACGTCCATCACCTTCCACTCCTCCGGCAGGCGGGGAAGGATGATCGCGGTCATGGCGGTGATTTCTTCCGCATCATAGGTCGGGTCCTCTTCCTGCGAGGCCATGGCGGCGCGCAGGAGAGAAATGTGATGGGCGCGGGCGGCCTCTTCCACGAAAGTCGGGACCACGGCCGAAGCCTCGCCCTCGGCGATCACGGAGGGCCAGAGCTGCATGCCGCTCCACCAGCCGAGGCCGATATAGGCGGCGGCCGTCGCGCCGTTGACCATGCGGCGGAGCCACATTTCGATCGTCAGCCCGCGCTCGAGCCGCCGCGCGGCGGCGATCAGGCGCTGGGAAGGCGACTCTGTCGGCTGGGCCAGGGTGAGGCGGAGCGTGTCGTTCAGATGCAGGTCCGCCATCACCTCGGCGGCGGCCTCGGGGTGATGCGCAAGGTAATCCTCGACCTCGATCTTGCGCGCAATATCGAGCTGCCCATCGACATAGGCGGCGAGATCGATATCCGTGACGGTATCGGGAGGCTGTCGCATGGCTATTCTCCCACGATCCGGAGACGGGGACGGCCCGGACCCGGCCGGGGCGAGCCCTGCCGGGCGGGGCCATTGGCCTGGTCGGCGGCGCGCAGCGCGGCGCGGCCGCGGCCGAGGCGCGACATCACCGTGCCGATGGGAATCTGCAAGGCCGAGGCGACCTCTTCATAGGATAGCCCCTCGATCAGCACGAGATGAAGCACGGCGCGCTGCTCGTCGGGCAGATGGTCGAAAGCCTCCGATATCTGGCGGAGGCGGAGATGCTCGGTCTGCGGCGCGGGCTCGTCCTGTGGCATGAGGGCGGCGTAACGCGCCGCGCGGTTCCGCTCGGCCTGGCGGGAGCGCCAGCCATCCACGAAGGCGGTATAGGTGATGGAAAGCAGCCAGCCGCGCAGGTCGCTATCGGGCCGGAATTCGGCTTCACGGGCATAGGCGCGCACGAGTGCGTCATGGACGAGATCCTCCGCATCCGCCTCGTGCCTCGTCAGGCTCCGGGCGTACCGGCGCAGCAGGGCGAGATGCCCCACGACGTCGAAACGTTTCCTTCCATCCATCATGTGGGGGAGACGGAGCCGGACAGGTTTCTATTCCCTAAAAAAGAAAAAATTTCGTTCGAGCCTTACGCTGCCATTTCTGCGATCAGTCTGTCCAAGTCATCTCGCGATAATGGGAGGCAGCGTCCTGCTGTTTGGGGGTGCCGCAGGGAGCGGCGCGCCCATCCCCCCTTTGTCGCGTGCTGATTGCTATCGGCCGGTGCTGGGTGAGAGCGGCGCCGGAGGGGGAGAAGAATTTGGCATGAAACTCAACGCGAAGGATGTGGCCTCCGGCATTATGCTGGTGGCGATCGCCATCCTGGGCCTCTGGCTCAACATGGATCATACGCTGGGCACCGCCCGCCGCATGGGCCCGGGCTATATGCCCATGCTCGTCTTCTGGCTGCAGCTCGGACTCGGCGCGATCGTGCTGATCGCGGGCTTCTTCAGTGGACCGGACCCGCTCGAGAAATGGACGAAGGTCGACCTCGTCACGCTCTTCCTCGGCATCGCGGTGGGGCTCGGCTCCTACCCGCTCTTCGCGAGCATCGGGAATCTGGCCTCCAACTGGTATGCCCTGGGCCTGGCCATGCTAGCGGGGCTCGTGGTGCTGTCGATCAGCCCCGGCTGGCGCGTCATCGGCGTCATCTCGGCGGCCATGACGATCTTCGGCCTGTTGCTCGATACCGGCGGCCTCTTCCTGGCCATCGCCGGCACCATCGTCGTTTCGGCGCTGGCTGACCGCTCGCACCGTCCGCTCGGTGTCGCCGGTCTCGTCGTGTTCCTGATCGCCCTCTGCTGGTGGGTGTTCATTAAGGAGCTCGATATCCGCGTCGCCATCTGGCCCACCTTCTGAGCCAGCGGGGAGCAACATGGAACTTCTCAACAATCTCGCGTATGGCTTTTCCATCGCGATGTCCTTCGACAACCTGCTTTTCGCCCTTCTGGGCGCGCTGATCGGCACCGCCATCGGCGTGCTGCCGGGCATCGGGCCGGTTGCCACCATTTCTCTCCTGCTGCCCATCACCTTCGGCCAGCCGGCGA
>JADFCQ010000007.1 GCA_015223225.1 Acetobacteraceae bacterium H6797
TAGGTCGCCGCCGGGCCGCCAGGCCGGATGCTAGAGATACATCACCTCCGCGGGGTGGAGCAGCCCGGTAGCTCGTCAGGCTCATAACCTGAAGGTCACAGGTTCAAATCCTGTCCCCGCATCCCAATCAAAAGAACTTACACAAAGCCCGATCCATCCAGATCGGGCTTTCGTGCGTTTCTGTCCATCCCAACACATCTATAAAACAACGGTAGCTAATCACCGGGCACGCTCTAGACGCGGCCGCGGTATTGGGCTTTCGTCATTCCCAACGCCACATAGCGGCGTGGCCGACGAAGCCAGTCACCAAAACGGCGACCAGCATCCAAGTGGCAGGCATCGGGAACGGCGCCGCCCTTGCGAAGCGCCGCCCGGGTTCCTTCATAGGCTGTCGTGTCACGGTGCCATCAGGAGGATATCGCGTGATTAAAGTGCAGTTGTTCATCAATGGCGTGTGGCGCGACAGTGCCGATGGCCGGACGATTCCCATCATCAATCCCGCGACCGAAGAGCAGATCGGCACGCTGGCCCATGCCTCGAAGTCCGATCTCGACGAGGCGCTTGCCGCCGCCGATGCCGGCTTCACCACCTGGAGCCGCACGCCTGCCTTCGAGCGCTACAAGCTGATCCGCAAAGCCGCCGAGATCCTGCGCACCCGTGCCGATGAAATCGCGCGCGTGATGACGCAGGAGCAGGGCAAGCCCCTCGCCGAGGCCAAGATGGAAACCCTCGGCGCCGCCGACACGGCCGATTGGATGGCCGAGGAAGGCCGCCGCGCCTATGGCCGCGTGGTTCCGGCCCGGGCCGAGGGCGTGTATCAGCTCGTGATCCGCGAGCCGGTCGGCCCCGTTGCCGCCTTCACGCCGTGGAACTTCCCGATCAACCAGATCATCCGCAAGCTCTGCGCGGCCCTGGCCACCGGTTGCTCCATCATCGTCAAGGCGCCGGAAGATACCCCCGCCTCGCCGGCCGCGCTGATCAAGGCCTTCGCCGATGCCGGCATCCCGAAGGGCGTGATCGGCCTGGTCTATGGCGTCCCCGCCGAGATCAGCGAGTATCTGATCCCGCATCCGGTCATCCGGAAGATCACCTTCACGGGCTCCACCCCGGTGGGCAAGCAGCTGGCCTCGCTGGCCGGCCTGCATATGAAGCGCGCCACGATGGAACTCGGCGGCCATGCCCCGGTCATCGTGGCCGAGGATGCCGATGTGGCCCTCGCCGCCAAGACCATGGCGCTGAGCAAGACCCGCAATGCCGGCCAGGTCTGCGTTTCGCCGACGCGCTTCCTGGTGCATTCCAAGATCTTCGACAATTTCGTCGAGCAGTACACGGCCGGCATCAAGGCCACCAAGGTCGGCAACGGCCTCGATGAGGGCGTCACCATGGGCCCGCTCGTCAGCGAGCGCCGCGTGCAGGCCATCGACGCCCTGGTGGGCGATGCCCGCCAGAAGGGCGGCGAGATCCTCACCGGCGGCAGCCGCATGGGCAACAAGGGCTATTTCTTCGAGCCGACCGTCATCAGCAACGTCAACAAGGACATGCGGATGATGAACGAGGAGCCCTTCGGCCCCGTCTCGCTCATGATCCCCTTCAATGAGTTCGACGAGGCGATCGAGGAGGCCAACCGCCTCCCCTATGGCCTGGCCGCCTATGCCTGGACGCGTTCGACCAAGACTGCCCAGGCGCTCGGCGCCCGCGTCGAGACCGGCATGATGACCATCAACCATCTCGGCCTGGCCCTGCCGGAAGTGCCCTTCGGCGGCATCAAGGATTCGGGCTATGGCTCGGAAGGCGGCACCGAGGCGCTGGAAGCCTATCTGAACACGAAATTTGTGACCCAGCTGGCCTGAACGAGAAAGGGCGGGGCCGAAAGCCCCGCCCTTTTCGAATCGAACGCACGAACGCTGCCCTTGGGCGACCTGGCTAATTCCCCAACACCAGCGGCGCGTGCCGGTCGAGCAATTGGCTGCTCGCCGCATTGAGGCCTATCAGCCCCACTTCCGTGCCATGCGCGCGGAGCTTCGCCACCACGGCCTCGATCGCACCCACCGCCGTGATGTCCCACAGATGGGCGGCGCTGAGGTCGATCACCACGCGCTTTGCCTTCTCCCGCAGATCGAACTGCTCGGCGACGATCTCGGCGCTGGCGAAGAAGATCTGCCCCTCCACCCGATAATGCCGCGTATCGGTGGCCTCGTCGTAGCGGCTCTCCACCCGCACCAGCCGCATCACCTTGAAGGCGAAGAACACGCCGCTCAGCAGCACGCCCACCGCCACGCCCATCGAGAGGTCATGCGTGATGACCGTCACCGCGACGGTCGCCAGCATCACCACGCTCGAGACCTTGGGATGTGCGGCCATGTCGCGCAGCGAGCCCCAGGAGAAGGTGCTGGCCGAGACCATCACCATGATGGCCACCAGCGCCGCCACGGGCACGCGGGCGATCCAGTCATGCAGCGCCACCATCAGCACCAGCAGGAAGATACCGGCCACCGCGGTCGATAGCCTGCCGCGCCCGCCATAGCGGAGATTGCCCACCGTCTGCCCGATCATGCCGCAGCCGGCGATGCCGCCGAAAAAGCCCGTCACGAGATTGGCGAGGCCGAGCCCCGTGCATTCCCGCGCCTTGGAACTGCCCGTCTCGGTGATCTCATCGACCACGCTTGCCGTCATCATCGATTCCAGCAGTCCGACCGTCGCCATGGCCAATGCATAGGGCGCCACGATCTTCAGCGTCTCGAGCGTGAGCGGCACCTCGGGGAAGAGGAGATGCGGCAGCGATGTCGGCAGGGCGCCGAGATCGGCCACGGTATGCAGCGGCATCGGGAAGGCGAGGCTGATCGCCGTCAGCACCAGGATGCAGATGAGCGGCGAAGGGATCGCCGTCGTCAGTCGCGGCACGAGATAGATGATGACCAGCCCGAGCAAGATCATCGCATGGGTATGCCAGGTCACGCCCAGCATCTGCGGCACCTGGGCCGAGAAAATGAGGATGGCCAGCGCATTCACGAAGCCTGTCCGCACCGAGCGGGAGACGAAGCGCATCAGCACATCGAGCCTCAGCAGCCCGAAGACGATCTGGATGATGCCGGCCAGCACCGTCGCCGCCAGCAGGTATTGTAGCCCATGGCTGGAGACGAGGGCCGCCGCCACGAGCGCGACGGAACCCGCCGCGCCCGTGATCATGCCGGGCCGGCCGCCGAAAACGGCGATGATGATGCTGAGCGTGAAGGAGGCGAAGAGCCCCACGGCGGGGTCCACCCCCGCGACGAAGGAAAAGGCGATCACTTCGGGGATGAGGGCGAAAGTGCCGACCATGCCGGCCAGGATTTCGCGCGTGATGCCGCGCGGCCCGTCGCACCATTCGGCGGCGTAACGGGAAAGGCGTGATGAGGACATGTAAGATAACCCGCTGCAGCCGGATCGGCGCCCGACGAACCTTTCCAGGGCTCCAATGGCGTCTTTCGGCTGGGCGTTGTCCGGCGGATTGGCGGCCGGAAGAGCCACCCGGGGTTGCACCGGGCTCCTAAAGAGACTGCTTCATAAAGCTGGCGGGTCGGCTTCGGCCGCCTTTTCCGCGCCAGCTTCGTTGGCGGCTTGGCCAAATGTCCCGCATTTGGCCAAGCCGCCGCCTTCCTGGCGCGAAAAACTCTGGCCGGAGCCTCAGCCGCCAGCTTTATGAAACAGTCTCTAAGCGACTGCGCCCAGGCTAGAGAATGTCATGCTGCGGCGCAACATGAAGGGCGGTTACGAGAGCGTGCGGTAGCGCGGCAGCCCGTCCTCGCCGGGCAGGCGCATGACGCGGCCCAGCGTCACCAGCCGGTTCAGATGCGCGAGGCTCTCGCCCACCATGAAGCCCATCTGCGACACGGCCTTCACATGCGGGAAGAGCACCAGCGCCGCGCCGAAGGCCGTCAGTCCCTCACCCTTGCAGGCCTCCTCGAGCATGGAAAGCCGCTCGGCATGATGCTCGGCCAGCGCGTCGATCCGGGCATGCAGCCCAGTGAAGGGCTCGCCATGCGAGGGGAGGACGTAGGTATCCTCGGGCAGGCGGCGATATTGCTCATTGGCCGCGAGGAATTCGCCCAGCGGATCGCCATCGGGCTCCGCGACGGAGACACCGATATAGGGCGAAATGCGGGGCAGGATCTGGTCTGCCGCGATCAGCAGCTTCAGCTCGGCGCAATAGAGCGTCGCCATGGCCGGCGCATGGCCGCGCCCCACAATGACTTCCCATTCCCGCCCGCCGATCGTCAGCCTGTCGCCGGCGGCGATGCGGGTGAAGCGCGTGGGCAGCGGCGCGACGCTGGGGCGATAGATCTGCCCGCGCTCGTCGAGATGCCGGTCATACTCCCCCGGCGCCCCCGCCTCGCGCGTCACGGCGCGGAACTGCTCCAACAGCGCACCGTCATCGTCGAGCAGGAAGAGGCGGGATTGCAGGAACTCCGTCCGCGTCATCAGCAGCGGGGCGTTCCATTTCTCGCAAAGCCAGCCGGCCAGGCCGACATGGTCGAGGTGGAAATGCGTCACCAGCACGCGGGTGATGGGCTTGCCCGCGAGCGCGGTCTCGAAAATACGCTCCCAGGCGGCGCGGCAATGGTCTTCCTGCACGCCGCTATCGATGGCGAGCCAGCCCTCGCCATCTTCCAGCAGCCAGAGATTCACGTTCTTGGGCGGAAAGGGCAGGTCCATCCGCACCCAGAGCAGGCCCGGCAGCACTTCCCTGACTTCGCCCATGCCGGGCGGCGTGATCGCGTTCATGCCGCGCAGTCTGTCAGACCGCGTCCTTCTTGATAGCCGCCCTGTTGCGCAGAGCAGCTATCATTCCCGCTAGGCGGAACGCGTCGCGCCCACCGGGGCGCGGGGCGCGTCATGCGCCTCGGCCCAAAGCTCCGGCGCCAGCTCCTCCCGCCGGTTGGGAAAGAAGAAGGCGCAGGCGAGGGTGATGCTGCCGAAGCCCGCCAGCACCATTATGGAGGCGGCGAGCGTGCCGGTCGCCTCATGCATGAAGCCGACCAGCGGGGAGGCCGCCGCCGCACCCACGAAGCCCACGGTGAAGCGGATGGAATAGAGCTTCGCGCGCAGGGCGGGCGCGATGTAGCGCGCCGTCATGGTCTCGTTGACCGTCACCTGGCCGAAGATCATCGCCGCCGTCGCCGCCGAAAGCGCGAGGACGATCCAGCCCTCGGCGAAGGAAAGCGCCAGCATCACCGGCACCTGCAGCGCCGCCAGCGGCAGGAAGAGGCTGCGCAGCGTCATACGGTCGATCAGCCGGCCGACGGTGAACTGGGTGAGGCCGCCGCAGAGCGTGGCGAGGAAGGCCAGCATGCCGACCACAGGCAGAAGATCGGGCGAGCTGGCCAGCCGCTCTTCCATGAGCTTGGGCAGCAGCAGGGTGAAGGCGTTGAAGATCAGACCCGAGGAGAAGGCCAGCAGCATCAGCACCGTCACGGCCCGGCGCACGATGGCGGTCGGGATCTCGGGGAAGGGCTTCCGCTTGCCCCCGGCCTTGACCATGTCGACCACCGGCTCGCGCAGATAGAGCAGTCCCACCAGCACGCAGAGCACGCCCGGCACGATGAAGGCCCAGCGCCAGCCGTAATTCGTGGCGAGGAAGGCCGTGATGATCGGCGCCGTCGCGACGCCGAGATTGCCGAAGACGCCGTTGAGCCCCACCGCGCGCCCCACGCGGTCACCGGCCGCATCCACCAGCATGGCCGTGCCGATCGGGTGATAGATGGCCGAGAAGGCGCCCATGCCGCCCAGCGCCGCGCCGAGCAGGATGGGCGAACTGGTGAAGCCCGCCAGCGCCATGCAGCCGCCGGTGCCGAGGAAGAAAATCAGCATCAGAGTCTGCCGCCCCAGCTTCTCGGCCAGCCAGCCCATCGGCAGCGCGCCCAGCCCGTAGAGCACGAACATGGCCGTGCCGATGGCCAGGACCGGCCCGTATTCACTGCCGAAGCGCCCCGTATCCTGCTGCACGATGCCCAGCGCGGCGGTGGCGAGAATGAGCAGGCAATAATGGGTGAAGGTATGCGCCGTATTGATGAAGGCGATCTGCCGCGTCGCGGGGCTCATGATCCGTGTTCCTGAACTGGCGGGGCGCTTGGTGCGTCCTTGAAAAGAAGCTAGCCTGGCCGGACAGAGAGGTCTGGCCAAATCATGTCGCGAACCGGCCATTGGCGTCAGATCGCGAGCAGCGACCTGCCGCAGGACAGGGTGAACCGCCCCCTTTCGGGCTTTGCGCGGGATTACGGGCCCTCGCGAACCGGCTGGCATTCCCATGCCCGCGCCCAGCTCATCTATGCGACGCGCGGCGTGATGCGGATCGGCACCGAGGCCGGCTCCTTCATCGTCCCACCACGCCGGGCGCTCTGGGTGCCTGGTGGGACGGCGCATGAAGTGCTGATGGATGGCGAGATCGCCATGCGCGCCCTCTTCCTGCGGCAAGACGCGGCCGGGGCGGGCCCGCGCGAAACCACGGTCATGGCCGTCTCGCCCCTGTTGCACGAGCTGATCCTCGCCGCCTGCGCCGAGCCGCTGGAATGGGACGAGGCTGGGCGGGGCGGGCATCTCGCCGCGCTGATCCTCGACGAGATCGCCCGCGCGCCCACCCTGCCGCTCGGCCTGCCCACCCCGCGCGACCCGCGCCTGCGCCGCCTGGCCGAGGCGCTGCATGCCGACCCGGCGCGCGACCTCACGCTCGAGGAATGGGCCGGGGAATGCGGGGCGAGCGTGCGCACCCTCACGCGGCTCTTCCGCAGCGAGACGGGCATGTCCTTCGGCGAATGGCGCCAGGCGCTGCGGCTGGCGGAGGCCTCGGCCCTGCTGGGCGGCGGCATGGCGCCCGCGCGCGTGGCGGCGGCGGTCGGCTATGCCTCCGCCTCGGCTTTCGGCGCGGCCTATCGCCGGGCCTTCGGGGCCAGCCCCCTCGCGCGGGAAGGCTTGTTGCGGCGGTAGCGCCGCCGCGCCATGCTGCGCCCATGAGCGAGACCGACCGCACCCCCGCGATGCATGACATGGGCGGCGCCGCGCGCTTCCGCTGCACGCCCGTCGAGCCCGATGACGATGCGCCGCCCGACGAATTCGGCAAGAAGGTGGATGCGCTGCGCCAGATTCTCGGCGGCACGGGGCTGATGACGGTCGATGAAATGCGCCGCTGCATCGAGGCCATCCCCGAGGAGGAATACCACCGCCTCACCTATTACGAGCGCTGGATCACGGCCATTTCCAACCTGATGGTGGAGAAGGGCATCGTCCCACCTTCGGTCGTCAGCGGTCCCACCGAATGAGCCCGGCTTTTTCATCCGGCGCCATGGTGCGCGTGCGCGACGACTGGCCCGAGCGCCGCGGCCCCTGCCATATCCGCACGCCCTGGTATCTGCGCGGGCTGGTGGGACGGATCGAGCGCCCGCTCGGCGCCTTCCCCAATCCGGAAGACCTCGCCTTCGGCCGCCCCGCGCCGAGGCGCGTGCTCTATCATGTCGCCTTCGAGCAGCCGCCGGTCTGGCAGGAGGGCCAGCCGGGCGACACGCTGCTGGTGGAAATTTTCGAGCATTGGCTGGAGCCTGCCGCATGAGCGCCCGTCCGCCCCTTCCCGAGAAGGTCGCGCTGCTGGAGCGCCTCGTCGCCGCCCTGGCCGAGCGCGGCCACCTGACCGAGGAGGCGCTCGCGGCCCGGCAGGAGATCACCGATGCCGCCGGCCCGGCCATCGGCGCCCGCATGGTGGCCCGCGCCTGGATCGACCCCGATTATCGCGCCCTGATGATCGGCGACGGCACCAAGGCCGCCGAGGCCATGGGCGTGAACATGATCGGCGCGCCGCCGCTGGGCGTGCTGGCCGACACGCCGACGCGGCATCACCTCGTCGTTTGCACCCTCTGCTCCTGCTACCCGCGTCAGGTGCTGGGCTATCCGCCGGGCTGGTACAAATCCGCCGCCTATCGCGCCCGCGCCGTGCGAGAGCCGCGCGCCGTGCTGGCCGAATGGGGCACGGTGCTGCCGCCGGGCATGGACCTGCGGGTGGTGGACAGCACCGCCGATTATCGCTGGATGGTGCTGCCGATGCGGCCCGGTGGGACGGAAGGTTGGGGCGAGGAGAAGCTCGCCTCGATCGTGACCAGGGATGTAATGGTGGGGACGGCGCTGCCGGTGGCGTGAACTGGAAGGGCTCTGCCCTTCCAGACCATCCCGCCAAAGGCCTGAGGCCTTTGGGAACCCACTACTAGGTGATTGCGGGGTCTGGGGTGGTCACACCACCCCAGCGGGGTGCGGGGCAGCGCCCCGCCGCGCGCCGACTTCATCAAGCAGCCCCTGCACCTTCTTCTCCCGCGCCTTCTTCGCCTCTTCCTCCCGCATCTCCGCCAGCCGCTCCACGCCCTTCAGGGCCGCCCGCGCCTCGGCCAGCCCACGCTCCGCCTCGGCCCGCTGATTGCCCGCGATATGCGCGAGCCGCGCCGCGCGCTCCTGCTCGGCCCGGCCGCGCGGCATCCAGGCCGCGAAGCCGTGCGGATCGCGCTGCGCCGCTTCGCTCAGCAGGGCGGCGGCGGTGGCCTCGGCCTGGCGCTGAGCAAGGTCCTCCTGCGCGCGCCTCTCGGCCAGGCGGCGCTGTGCCTCCGTCACCTCGAGATCCCGCAGGCGTTGCAGGATGGCCAGGGGGTCACGCGCCATTGAGGGCCTCCGCGAGGCCGGCGAAGGCGCTATCGATGCCGCCCTTCTCGTCCTTCCGCTGGGTCAGGAAAGCCTCGATGCGCGGCGCGATCCGCAGCGCCTCGTCCACCGCCGGATCGCTCCCCGCGCGATAAGCGCCGAGGCGGACGAGATCGGCCATATCGGCCTGGAGCGAGAGCAGGCGCCGCGCGCGCTGCAGTAACTCGCGCTCCTCCGGCTTGAGGCAGCCCGGCACGGTACGGGAGAGGGAGCGCAGCACGTCGATCGCTGGATAGCGCCCGCCTTCGCCGATCTTGCGGTCCAGCACCACATGCCCGTCGAGAATGCCGCGCACGGCATCGGCCACGGGCTCGTCATGATCATCGCCCTCGACCAGCACGGTATAGAGGCCGGTGATGGAGCCCGCGCAGCCCTCGGCCCTCGGCCCGGCGCGTTCCAGCAGGCGCGGCAATTCCGCGAAGACGGCCGGCGGATAGCCGCGCGTGGCCGGTGGCTCGCCGGCGGAGAGGCCGATTTCGCGCAAGGCCATGGCGAAGCGCGTCACGCTATCCATCATCAGCAGCACGCGCTTGCCCTGTTCCGCGAAATGCTCGGCGATGGTGGTGGCGGCATAGGCGGCCTCGCGGCGCATCAGGGGCGTGGCGTCGGAGGTGGCGCAGACCACGACGGAGCGCGCCATGCCCGCGGCGCCCAGATCATCCTCGACGAATTCGCGCAGCTCCCGCCCGCGCTCGCCGACGAGCGCGAAAACCGCCACATCGCAATCGGCATGGCGCGCGAGCATGGACATCAAAGTGGACTTGCCCACACCTGAGGCGGCGAAGAGGCCGAGGCGCTGGCCGGCGCGGCAGGTAGCGAAACTGTCGAGCGCCCTCACGCCGAGATCGACGCGCGGCCCGAGCCTCGCCCGCGTCCCGGCATTGGGCGGCGCGGCCCGCAGCCCGCGCGCCTGCCCGCCGAGCGGCGGCGGCGGGCGGCCATCGAGCGGCCGACCCAGCGGATCGAGTACCCGGCCGAGCCAAGCCTCCGAGGGCTGAAGCACCGCCTGGCTCACGCGTCGCACCGACATGCCGGGGGCCACACCGTCGAGCGGGGCGAAAGCCACCGCCTGCGCCTCGCCACCGGAGAAGCCTACAACCTCAAGTGGTATCGAGTCGCGCCCCGGAACAGGAAGTTCGAGCCTGTCACCTAAAAAGAGATTGGGCGAAAATCCCGAGACCGTGAGCGCAAGCCCCTTCAGGGCCACCACGTGACCCAAAGAATTAAGCATTTGAATTTTAACAACTTGTTCGGAAAGTAGAGCCAAACGGTCATTCAGGGTCATCGGTTTGTAAGCCGTCTGTATCTAAAAATGGATTATCGTCGCTATCTTGATACGTCTAAAAGATGAAAATACGCTTCACAGCACACGCATTGGTGGTATCAATTCGCGTATAGCGTGTGGGGAATAAACAATGCGTGTGCTGCTTGTTGAAGATGATCTCACCACGTCGCGTGGTGTCACACTGATGCTTAAGGGCGCCGGCATGATCGTCGACGCCGCCGACACGGGCGAGGAAGCCCTCGAGCTGGCCCGTCTTTACGATTATGACATCGTGGTGCTCGACATCATGCTGCCGGACATGGAGGGCTACGAGGTGGTCCGCCGCCTTCGCTCCAGCCGCGTCGAGACGCCGGTGCTGATCCTCTCCGGCCTGTCGCGGCCGCAGGCGAAGGTGAAGGGCTTCGGCATGGGCGCCGACGACTTCATCGTGAAGCCCTTCGACCAGCAGGAACTGCTGGCCCGCATCCAGGCGATCGTCCGCCGCGCCAAGGGCTTCAGCCAGCCGACCCTCTCGGTCGGGCCGATGACGCTGAACCTTGGTTCGCGCGAAGTGAGCGTGAACGGCAAGGCCGTGCATCTCACGGGCAAGGAATACGCGATCCTCGAACTGCTGACGCTCCGCAAGGGCGTGGTGCTCACCAAGGAAGCCTTCCTCAACCATCTCTATGGCGGGATGGACGAGCCGGAGGTGAAGATCATCGACGTCTTCATCTGCAAGCTCCGCAAGAAGCTGACGCAGTCCGGCGCCGAGGACCTGATCGGCACCGTCTGGGGCCGCGGCTATGTGCTGCGCGAGCCCATGGCGCCGGCCCGCTTCGGCGGCCTCGCCGATAACCGCGGCGGCCAGGTGGTCGCCGCCTGAGAGAAGCGGCAGCCGCCCTTTTCTTCCGCCCCGACGCTGGTGCCGCCCATGGCGGCACCACTTTGGGCGTTCTGCGCCGGGCCGTGCAGCGGCGCTGGCCTTCGCGCGGCAAAACGCCTCGCCTTTTATGACGGCACCCCATTTTTCCCCACGCGACCTGACGCGAAGGGCCGCTCCAAGCACTGGAGCGGCCCTTTCCGTTTTGCGAATGCTTCTAGCTAACTGGCGCGGGCCAGGGCCTGCGGCAATTCATAAGCACCGCGCTCGCCAGGAATGGCCTGCAGCCGGTCGGTGATGCCGAGCACCGTCTCCGCACCGCCGAGATAGAGCACGCCATCGGGCGTGAGCATCGAGGCCATCGCACCCAGCACCTGCGCCTTGGTCGGCGTATCGAAATAGATGAGCACGTTGCGGCAGAAGATCACGTCGAACCGGCCGAGAATGCGGTGGTCGCCGAGCAGGTTGCGCTCCTCGAAGCGCGTCGCCTTGCGCAGCTCCGGCGAAATGCGCCACTTGCCCTCTTCCTGCCGGAAGAACTTCACGAGCAGCTGCACCGGCAAGCCGCGCTGCACCTCGAATTGCGTGAAGGCGCCTTCGCGCGCCCGAGTCACCACGTCGCGCGACAGATCGGTGCCGAGAATCTCGAAAGGCCGATTCCCCAGCTGTGCCTTCATCTCGGCGAGGATCATCGCGCAGGAATAGGCTTCCTGCCCCGTGGAGCAGGCGGCCGACCAGATGCGGATGGGCTGGCCCGCCGGCCGCGTCGCATGCAGCTTCGGCAGGATCTTGCGCAGATGATCGAAGGGTTTGCCGTCGCGGAAGAAGGAGCTCTCGTTTGTGGTGAGCGCCTCGACCACCTCGCGCAGCAGGGCCTCCGACCGCCCGTCCCGCAGCTTCTGGGCCAGCAGATCGAGCGAAACGATGGCCTCGCGCTTCATCAGCCCGGAAAGCCGGGTCTCCAGCATGTAGCCCTTGTCCGCCGTCAGCACGATGCCCGAGCGGGCCTTCACGAGATTGGCGATGGTGGCGAAAGAGTCGGGGGTCATGCACGGCCTCCGGCCGGGGCAAGGGTGAAGGCGGAAAGCAGACGGTCGCCCAGCGCCTCGGGCGGCATCAGGGCCTGGGCGAGGCCGGCGCGGGAGACGGCGCCGGGCATGCCCCAGACCACCGAACTCGCTTCGTCCTGCGCAAGGATGGTGCCGCCGGCCTGCGCGATGGCGCGTGCGCCGAGCAGCCCATCCTGGCCCATGCCGGTGAGGATCACGGCGAGGACGCGGCCGCCCACGGCGGCGCAGAGGCTGCGGAACATCGGATCGACCGCCGGGCGGCAGAAATTCTCGGGCGGGTCGCTGGTGAGCTTCGCGACCAGGGCATCGCCCTGCGCATTCACGAGCAGATGCCGATCGCCCGGCGCGATATAGAGATGGCCGGCGCGCAGCACCTCCCCATCCTGCGCCTCGGCGCATTTCGGGCCGCCGAGGCGGTTGAGGTGGTCGGCCAGCATGGCGGTGAAGCCCGCCGGCATATGCTGCACGACGACGATGGGCACCGGCGGCGGATGCGCGAGGCGCTTGACCAGCGCGGCCAGCGCCTGCGGCCCACCGGTGGAACAGCCGATGGCGATGACGCGCGGCCTGCCTTGCATCAGTGCCGCGGTCATCGGCATGGCGGCCGGCCTCGGCGGCGGCGCGGGCGGAGCCGAGACGCGGATGGCGGCGGGCGTAAAGACGGGACGGCGGCGGCGCATACGCGCCCAGCCTTTGATTTTCGCCAGAAGCTCGCCGCGGAATCCTTCATCGGCGAGGCCGCCGCTCGCCGCATTGGGCTTGGGCATATAGTCGGCCGCGCCGGCACGCATCGCGGCCATGGTCGCCGCCGCGCCGCGCTGGGTCAGCGCGCTGGCCACGATCACGGTCAGCGCCGGATCCTGCTTGAGGAGAAGCGGAAGCGCCGTCATCCCGTCCATCACGGGCATTTCGAGATCGAGCAGCACCACGTCGGGCTTGGCATCGGCCATGGCCGTGAGCGCGGCCTGGCCATTGCCCACCCGGGCGACGACACTGATCTCCGGATCGGCTTCCAGCATGCGCGCCATCGCGGCACGCACCGTGGCGCTGTCATCGCACAGCATCACACGGACCGATCCGGGCCTGGGCCCGGCGGGGATCACGCGGCGAGATCCGGGAGAAGGCCGATCTGCGCCAGCTTGCCCGTGAGGATCGCCTCGTCGAAGGGCTTCATGATGTATTCCTGGGCGCCCGCTTCCAGCGCCGCGACGATGCGATCGAAGCCGCTCTCGGTGGTGCAGAGCATCACCAGCGGCTTCTCCGCGCCGAATTCGGCGCGGGCATTGCGGAGGAAGGTGATGCCGTCCATCACGGGCATGTTCCAGTCGAGCAGAACGAGCTGCGGCATGCGGCCGCGGCAGGCTTCGAGCGCCTGTTGGCCGTCTTCCGCTTCCTCCACCGTAAAGCCGTGCTTTTCGAGGATGCGGCGCGCCGCCTTGCGAACGACGCGGCTGTCGTCGACCACGAGGCAGGTATGGGGCGTCTCGGTGCTCATGCTCAGCTCCCCGCGATATCAAGGATGCGCTCGACATCGAGCACGATCAGCAGGCCCGAACCCTGCTTGTGCACGCCCCGCGAAACCTCCCGCCACAGCAGCGGCAGGGTGGGCGGATTGGGCACGAAACCATCGGCGGGCAGCGGCATCACATCGCCGACCTGGTCGGAAAGCAGGCTGTAGAGTTCGCCGTGATGCTCGACGACGACGCTCATCGGCGAAGGGCTGCCCGGCTCGCGCTCGGGCAGGTTCAGGCGGCGGCGGAGATCGACCGCGGTCACGATGCGGCCGCGCAGATTGAGGCTGCCCGCGATTTCAGGCGGCGCCAGGGGAATGCGCGTGATGGTCTGCGCCCCCAGCACGTCGCGCACCGAAAGCACCGGCACGCCGCAGAGCTGGCCCGCGATGGTCAGCGTCAGGAAGGCCTCGGCGCTGTCGGCGGCAGCGAAGCCGGCGCTGCTGCCGCCCTGATGGAAGTCGGTATTCATCTCGTTCCTCTCCCTCAGAAGCCGATCGCGGCGGTGAGGCAATCGCGAAGGCTGGCGGCCAGCGCCTCGCGATCATATTTCGCGACATAATCAGTGAAGCCGGCTTCGCGGCCCTTGGCGATATCGGCCGGGTCGGAGCGGCCCGTCAGCGCCACCATCGGCAGTTCGGCCCAGTCCCCGCCATCGCGCACGGTGCGGGCGAAGGCGAAGCCGTCCATCTCCGGCATCTCGATATCGGAGACGATGGCATCGAAAACCGCGCCGGCCTCCCGCAGGCGCAGCGCCTGGACCGGGTTGTCCACCGCCGTCACCTCGAAGCCGCTGGCCGAGAGCGCCGGCACGACGAGATGGCGGAAGAAGGGGCTGTCCTCGACGACCAGCAGGCGATGGCGCTTCTGCTTCTGCCGCGCATTGCCGGAGAACCAATCCTCGCCTGCCTGGCGCAGCCACCAGCCGCAATCGATGACATCGGTGACCTTGCCTGCGATCACGGCGCTGCCGAGGAAGCCCGGGCGCTCCTGCGCGGTCTCGATCGAGAGGCGCTCCTCGATGACGTCGAGGATTTCGTCGACCATGAGGCCCATGGCGCGATCCTGGTCGTTGAAGACGAGGATGGCCTGGCGCGCCCCCGGTTCGGGATTGGCCATCCAATGGCCCGAGAGCGGCACGAGCGGCATGAGGCGCCCGCGATACTGCACGAGGGGCTGGCCGCCCGAGACCTCGATGGTATCGGCGGGCAGATCCTCGAGGCGCGCGACGAGGCCGAGCGGCACCGCCTTGGGCGTGGCGTCACCCGCACGGAAGAGCAGCAGCGCCGTCTTCGCATCCGAGCGGGCGCCCACGGCCGCCAGACCGCGCGACATATCCTCGTTCACGCCATCGGCGCCGACACCCGTGGCACGGGCGATGCCGTTCGGATCGAGGATCATAATGACGCTGCCATCGCCGAGGATGGTATTGCCGCTGAACATCGTGACGTGGCGCAGGATCGGCGCGACGGGCTTGACCACGATTTCCTCGGTATCGAAGACGCGGTCGACGATGATACCGAAGACATTCGGCCCGACCTGCGTGACGACGACGAAATGCTCGCCGCGATCCTCGCTCTGGCCGAGCTGCAGCAGGTCCGCGAGCGAAACCAGCGGCAGCAGCCGGTTGCGCAGCCGCATGACCGGCGTGTCCTTGATCCGCTCGATCTGGGCGCCGTCATTGCTGCCGCCGACTCGCACCAGCTCGACCACGCCGATCTGCGGAATGGCGAAACGCTCGCCCGCCGCCTCGACGATCAGCGCCGAGACGATGGCCAGCGTCAGCGGGATCTTGATGAAGAAGGTCGTGCCCTTGCCTTCGACCGAGCGCAGCTCGATCGTGCCGCCGATCTTCTCGATATTGGTCTTCACCACGTCCATGCCGACGCCACGGCCGGACACGGCGGTGATGGCGGCGGCGGTGGAGAAGCCCGCGCGGAAGATGAAGCGCTGGATCTCGCGCTCGCCCATGCCGGCGAGTTCGGCCTCGGTGGCGAGGCCATTGGCGATGACCTTGGCCTTGATCTTCTCGACTGCGAGGCCGCGCCCATCGTCACCGACCTCGATGATGATGTGGCCGCCCTCGTGATAGGCGTTGAGCATGATCCGCCCCGTCTCGGGCTTGCCCGCCGCGCGGCGCTGCTCGGGCGATTCCAGCCCGTGGTCGCCGCTGTTGCGCACCATATGCGTCAGCGGGTCCTTGATCAGTTCCAGCACCTGACGGTCAAGTTCCGTCTCGGCGCCGCGCATCTCCAGCTCGATCTTCTTGCCCAGGTCATTGGCGAGGTCGCGCACCAGGCGCGGCAGCTTCTGCCAGGCATTGCCGATCGGCTGCATGCGCGTCTTCATCACGCCTTCCTGCAGGTCCGACGTGATATGCGACAGGCGCTGCAGCGGCACCGAGAAGGCGCTTTCGCCCAGCGCGCGGGCCTGCTGCATGAGCTGGTTGCGAGTCAGCACGAGTTCGCTGACCAGCATCATCAGGTCTTCCAGCACATCCACCGAAACGCGGATGGTCTGCGGCGCATTGCTCGGCGCGGCCGCCTCGGCCGGCGGCTCGGGCGCGACCGCAGCCGGGGCGACGGCAACCGGCGCCACGGCGGGCGGCGGCGGGGCCTGGGACGCGTGTTCCGGCGCGGCCGGTGCCACCGCGGCAGGTGCCGCCGCGACGGGCGCGGCGGGCACTGGTTCCGGCGCCGGGGGCGTGGCCGCGCGGGGCGACTCGGGCACTTCGCCGGCGAAGGCGGCGTCCAGCGCCGCGATCAGGGCGGTGTCATCGCCCGCTGGCTCGCTGCCCGCGGCTTCGAGCCCGGCGACGATGGCCTTGATTCGGTCGATGGCGGAGAGAATGAGCGTAATGCCCGCCGGCGTGACGGCGAGCGAACCGTCACGATAACGGCCGAGCACGTTCTCGCCGGCATGGGCCACCTTCTCAAGGCGCGGCAGGCCAAGGAAGCCGCAGGTGCCCTTGATGGTGTGGACCAGCCGGAACACCTCTGACAGCGTCTGCTTGTCATCCGGCGTTTTTTCCAGCCGCAGCAAGGCGGAATCGAGAGCCACCAGGCCCTCGTTGGTTTCGGTCAAAAAGTCGGAAAGTAGGTCGTCCATGTCTGATCCCCGTGGCGGGCGCTAGGGGGCATTCTGGGGAGCGAGCGTGACCAAGTAGTAAAGGCGGCGGTGATTCTTGCGCCTTTGCGGCGATTCATTTGCGCCGCGGCGCGATCCTGTGCCGGGCCCCAAATCGAAAGCCGGAATCGAAACCGGCGCCCGGCGATGTCTCGCGGGGCGCCGGCTGGCAGCACGAAAATGGCGAAAGCGGTCTCAGGCGGAGGGCGTGATCGCCAGGACCGGGGTGTCGATATCGGCGGCGCGGACCAGGGCCACGTCATGGCGGAGATGCTGCGCGAGGCTGATCAGGAACGGCCCCAGCACCTCGCGCGGGCCGCCATCGCGCGCCTCCCCGGCCAGGGCGGCGGCAAGGGCGGGGGGCCAGGCGGCGACGCGGCCTTCGGGCAGGATGTGGAAAGCGCCCTCCGGCGTCATTTCCATATGCACGATGCCGCCGCGCGGCAGGGCCTCGCCTGCGAGGAGGCAGCCGGTGAGCAGCAGCTGGGCCGTGGCGGCGGGCAGGGTGACGTCTTCCGACAGGCCGTGCGTATCGAGCCTGGCGCGGCCGCCGGCCAGGACGCCGTCCAGCATTTCCGAGAGCGCGGGCGCGGTCATGTCGCCGACACCGCCGCCGCAGGCCGCGCGCCAGACGCGAAGCCGGGCGCGCATCGAGGCCGCCGCGTCCTTCGCGAGGTCCAGCGCCTCTTCGCCCGCGCTATCGGCCAGATCCAGCGCGCCGGCCACCGTGCCGACAGGGCCGCCGAGGTCATGGCAAAGCCTGGCGCATAGATCCTGCACGAGAAGCAGGTCAGTATCCATCACCGCACATCCTGCGCCTGTTACGCCGCTGAGGTAGCCTCTCCGGGTTGCCAGGAGGTTAACGTGACGAGCCTCATCGAACCAGGGATGCGCGTGCGCCTTCCCGCACAGCCCGATTGGGGCATAGGCCAAGTCCAATCCGTGATCGGAGACCGGGTGACGGTCAATTTCGAGAATGCGGGCAAGGTGCTGATCAATGCCGCCCGCGTCTTCCTCGAGATTATCGAGGACGAGGCGTGAGCGGTCTGGCTGCCGCCTTCCAGGCCGCGATTCTCACGCCCGAAATGGCCATCGCCATCTTCGCCACGATCATTGCCGGGCTCATGCGCGGCTATTCCGGCTTCGGCACGGCGATTCTGCTCTCCCCGGTCTATTCCACGCTCTGGGAGCCCAAGGCGGGGGTGCCGATCATGTTGGCCATGGAGCTTTTCGTCTCCATCCAGCTCGTCCCGCGCGCCTTTCGCGAGGCGGATCGGCGGGTGATCCTGCCCATCGGCCTCGCTGCCTCCATCGCGACGCCGATCGGCGCCTATGTGCTGCTCGCGGCCGATGGCGGGGTGCTCCGGCGCTGCATCGGGGCGATGGTGCTGGTCTTCGGCCTGCTGCTCATGTCCGGCTGGCGCTATCACGGCAGCCGGCCGAGAGCGGTGAATGTCGCGGTCGGGCTGGTCTCGGGGCTGATGAAGGGCTCGACGGGCATGTCCGGCCCGCCGGTGATCCTCTACCTGCTGGCGGGGCCGGAGGATGCGGCGCGGCACCGGGCCAATCTCATCCTCTTCTTCGGCATCATCTCCGTCATTTCCATCGTCGCCCCGCTCCTGGCCGGGCTCTATGACGCGGTGGCGCTGATGCGGGGTGCGGTGCTGCTGCCGGTGCTGATGGTCTGCGTGCCGGTCGGGGCGCGGCTGTTCCACATACTGCCGGTGCGCTGGTACAAGCGGCTGGCGCTGGTTTTTCTGGTCTCGGCCGGGGCGTTCGCGTTGTTCGGGTAGAACGCCCCCTTGCGCCGCCCCGCCCTTCGCCCCCAAATCACTCCCTGACGAAGAAGCCCCTCAGGAGCCCCTCCCGCCATGCTCGACCCCTTCGGTCGGCGAATTTCGTATCTGCGCGTGTCGGTCACCGATCGCTGCGACCTTCGCTGCGTCTATTGCATGGCCGAGGATATGACCTTCCTGCCCAAGGCCCAGGTGCTGGACCTGGAGGAGCTGGAACGGCTCTGCGCGGCCTTCATCTCGCTGGGCGTGGAGAAGATCAGGCTGACGGGTGGCGAGCCGCTGGTGCGGAAGAACGTCATGTCCCTCATCCGCAACCTGGGCGGGCGGATCGGCCCGGGCGGGCTGGAGGAGCTGACCATCACCACCAACGGCACCCAGCTCACGAAAATGGCCGGGGATCTCTATGCCTCGGGCGTGCGGCGGCTGAACGTGTCGATGGATACGCTCGATCCGGTGGTGTTCAAGGACATCACCCGCTGGGGCAAGCTCGAGCCCACGCTGGACGGGATTTTCGCCGCCAAGGCCGCGGGGCTCGCGGTGAAGATCAATGCCGTCGCGCTCAAGGGCGTCAACGAGCACGAATATGACCGCATGATCGCCTGGTGCGGCGAGCACGGTTTCGACCTGACGCTCATCGAGACCATGCCCATGGGCGAGATCAGCGGCGACAGGACGGACCAGTATCTGCCGCTCTCCCTCGTTCGCTCCCGCATCCGGCAGAACTGGACGCTGGAAGAGAGCGACTATCGCACCGGCGGCCCGGCCCGCTACTTCCGGGTGAAGGAGACGGGCGGGCGCATCGGCTTCATCACGCCGATGACCCATAATTTCTGCGAAAGCTGCAACCGCGTGCGGCTGACCTGTACGGGCACGCTCTATATGTGCCTGGGTCAGGACGATGCGGCCGATCTCCGCGCCCCGCTGCGCGACCCGGGCGTCTCGGATGATGACCTGAAGGAGATCATCCTCAACGCCATCGCCCGCAAGCCCAAGGGCCATGACTTCGTCATCGACCGCCGCCACAAGCGCCCGGCCGTCGCCCGGCATATGAGCGTGACGGGCGGCTGACGCCGAAACGCGATTACGCCGACAATTTCAGGCGTGGCGCACCCTTCTGCCGAGGCGTAAGACTTCGGTATGATCGAGGATCTCATCGCCCGGCTGGCCATTCCCGGCCTGCCTTCCTGGACCGGCCTGGTGGCATTGCTGCTGCTCGGCCTCGTCATCATCGCCTTCCTGCTGATGCCTTTCAGCGTTTTCGGCGTGAAGAGCCGGCTGGAGGCGATCGAGGCGCAGCTCGACGATATCCAGGCCGAGATCCGCGGCCTTGCCCTGCGCATGACCGATGCGCCGCGCCGCGCCGTCGTCACCGATGAATGGGTCGCGCCGCCGAGCGTCGCCCCCGTCTCCCGCGAACCCGTCTTGCGCGCTGCTCCGCCTGTGCCTCCGCCTGCAACCGTACCGGAGCGCCAGCGTTCGGAGCCTCGGCTCGATTGGAATCGAGACCGCCCGAACCGCTGAAAGACAAAGCCACCATGCTCATCCGCGGATTTATCGCCTGTAGCCTCGATGGCTATATCGCCGATGACAGGGGGGGGCGTGGATTGGCTGGAACCCTTTCAGGACGTCGATTACGGCTACCGGGAATTCCTGGCGCAGGTCGGCATCCTGGTTTTCGGCCGTGCGACCTTCGAGCAGATCCAGGGCCACGAAGGCGGCTGGCCCTATGAGTGCAAGCGGGGCATGGTCGTCACCTCCACGCCCCTGACCTCGCCGCCGGCGGGCGTCTCGCCCTGGCATGAAGGCGTGCCGCCCTTGATCAGCCACCTGCGCGGCCAGAAGGCTGATGCCTGGGTGGTGGGCGGCGCCGCGCTCCAGGCGTCCTTCCTAGAAGCGGGCGCGCTCGACCAGATCGAGATTTTCGTCATCCCCCTGCTGCTCGGCAGCGGCGTGCCGCTTTTCGCCGAGCTTTCCGGGCCCCGCCCGGCGAAGCTGCTCGGCACCCGGACGCTCGACAAGGGCATGCTCCACCTCTCCTACGGCTTCGGAGAATAGGAGGGCTGGCTGGGGAATGGGCTCCGGCAGCATTCCACCGCCCCGCGATGCAGACCCGTGACGTTGCATCGGGAGCATCGGGCGGCGGACTTCGGCGCCCGGCCTGCTACCTGACCACGGCCTTCACGTCGCTTTCGCTGGCGGGCATGGTGGCCATTTCCCCCAAGGTGAGCGGCTTCACCGGCGTGCGCAGCCGGTAATAGCCAACCTCGGCCTGAGAGCAGCCGCGCGCCTCGGCGATGGTCTCCGTCACGGTGAGCCCGCAAAGGCGGCCCTGGCAGGGGCCCATGCCGCAGCGGAGGAAGGCCTTGAGCTGGTTCGGCCCCGGCACACCGAGCGAGACCACCTCGCGCAGCGTCTTGCCCGAAACCTCCTCGCAGCGGCAGGCCATGGCCTCATCCGCCGCGCGGCGGAAATGCGGCGCGGGCTTGTAGAGCCGGTCGAGGAAGACGCGCCCCCGCAGCTCCTTGGCGAGGCGGGCGCGGAAGGGCGCGGCTAGTTCATCGCGCCGCGCCGGGGTGAGGCGCCCCAGCGCCGCCGCCGCCGCGATTCCCGCGAGATGGCCGCGCGTGGCCGCCGCCTCGGCGCCGCCGATCCCCATGCCATCGCCCGCCAGCGCGATGCCCTCGACCGGGGTCTGGCCCCAGGCATCGGCTTCGGGCTGGAAACAAGCCTGGTCCTCGTTCCAGGCCAGTGGCACGCCGGCGGCATTGGCCAGGTTCACATGCGGCACCACGCCCTGATGGAGCAGGATATGGTCGGCCGCGAAACGCTGCTCGGCGCCGTCGCCCTTCTTCCAGGTGATGGCCGTGGCATGTTCCTCGCCCTCGATGGCCAGCGCCGTGACGCCGGAGACCACCTTCACCTTGCGGCGGACCTTGAGCATCAGGCCGAGGCCCTTGGCGAAATAGGGCGAGGCCATGAAGCTCAGCGCCGAGGGCAGGGCCTTGGCCCAGTTCTCCGACGGCGTCGTGTCGAGGATCAGGCTCGGCGGTGCGCCGGCCTCGACATATTGCGCGGCGAGCAGCCAGAGCAGCGGGCCGCAGCCGGCCAGCACCACGCGGCCGCGCGCGACCACGCCGCCGCTCTTGAGCAGCGTCTGGGCGGCGCCGATGGTGGTCACGCCCGGCAGCGTCCAGCCCTTGATGGGGAAGGGCCGCTCCTGCGCGCCGGTCGCGATGATGACGCGCTGGGCCGAGACCGTCCGGGCGCGGCCGCCGATGGAAAGGCCCAGCTCCAGATGCTTGTCGAGATGCCAGATGGTGGCGCCGGGGGCATAGTCGATCGCCGCCGCCGCCATGGCCTCGGCGACCGGCGCGCCGGCCCAATAGGCATCGCCCAGGATGGCGCGGTTCTGCACCGGGGTCTCGGTGATGGCGCGGTAGATCTGGCCGCCGGGGCCGGGATTCTCATCTGCCAGCAGCACGGAAAGCCCGTGACGCGCGGCTTCCGTCGCGGCGGACATGCCTGCCGGGCCCGCGCCGATGACGATGAGGTCATAGGCCGGGCGCAGCGCCTCGACCGTCTCAATACGGGTCATTGGCCGACCACCCGCTTGCCGTGCTGCGTCTCGACCGCCATGCCCGGCGCGATGCGCACGAGGCAGGCCTGGCGGTTGCCGATGCCGTCGATGGTCATGAGGCAGTCGAAGCAGACACCCATCATGCAATAGGGTCCGCGCTCGGCGCCGGTCACGGCCGTCTGGCGGCAGGCGTCGCGGCCCAGGGCGAAGACGGCGGCGGCCACGGTATCGCCCGCGCGGGCGGTGACGGGCTGGCCATCGAGGGTGAAGGCGACGGTCGCGCCCGCGGCAGCCTCAGGCAGACGCTGGAACATGGAACCTCGTGGGGCTGAAGGGCGCGAGCGCGGGGTCGAGCACGCCGGCCTTGATCATGGGGGCCAGGACCTCGGCGTGATTGGCCGCGAGCGTCACGCCGGAATGGCAGGTCGCGAGCCAGGCGCCGGGGGCGGAGGCCGAATGTTGGTAGATGGGGAAGCCGTCCTTCGTCATGACGCGCAGCGCCGACCAGGAGCGGACGATGTTCAGCGTGCCGATGCGCGGGAACATGCGCGTGGCGCGATTGGCCATGGTGCCGAGGATGCCGAGGCCCTGTTCGCCATCGTCGGTAAGTTCCTCGGCGCTGTCGCCGATCATCACGCCGCCCTCGTCGGTCTGGCGCAGGTTCACCACGGGGAAGTTTAGGAAGGGCGCCGTCTTCTCCGTCACCAGCACCTGGCCGCGCTGCGGGCGCACCGGCGCCTCGAGCCCGACCCAGGGGGCGAGGCGCGCATTACCCACACCGGCGGCGAGGATGACGCGCGCCGTCTCGATCTCGCGCCCGCCCGCCTTGATGGTGAAGCCGCCGCCGGGCCTGGGCGTGATGGCCTCCACGGCGTGGTTCGGGTGGTAGCTGCCGCCGAGCCGGGCGAAGGCCGTGTGCAGCGCGCGGAAGAGGCGCAGCGAGTTCAGGTGCCCGTCATAGGGCGTGAAGCTCGCGCCCACCACCTCGGGCCCGATCTCGGGCAGGGCCTGGCGGACGCGGGCGCGGTCCCACATTTCCCATTCCATGGGCTCGAAGCCGGGCTGGGCGGTGAGGCGGGTGAGCAGGTCCCGCCGCTTCTCCATCTCGGCCTCGGAGAGGCAGAGGGTGAAGCCGCCGGGCTGCTGCAGCGCCACGTCGATATCAGAGGCCTCTTTCAGCCAGGCCGCGAAACCCGGCCAGAGCCGGGCGGAGCGCCGCGTCCAGCTCGAATAGGCGGCCATGCCCAGGCCCTTGGACTGCACCCAGACCAGCGCGAAATTGCCACGGCTGGCGCGGCGGGCGACGTCGCCCTCGTCGAGAATGGCCGTCGACAGCCCTTCCCGCCGCAGACCGACGGCGACCGAGGTGCCCAGCACCCCGCCGCCGATGACCACCGCATCGAGCGGGCTGGCGAGAGGGTCGCTCACGGCACGGAAAGGGCGATGGGCGCGGTGAGGGCACCGCGAGTCGGGGCATGGACTTGCATGAAGCCCAGCCTTGGCCCTGGCGCGCGGCAGGTCAATTCGCTTCTGGTGCGGAGCCTATGCTAAAAGCTTATGCTTCTGCGCCCGGCCGGTCGGCGACGAGGGTCACGCCCGGCAGGGCCAGAAAGCGCGCGTCGCAGAGGTCGAGGAAGAGCGTCATGCTGGGTGTCAGCCGAGCCTCGGCGACATGCACGGCATTGATTTCCAACGTCACTTTCGGCTCGAAGGGGCGCATCACGCCGCCCCGCGCCGCATGGGCCATGGCCGTGGCGCAATCGACTACGCCGACGCCCACGCCCTCCATGACCAAGTCGGCGACGAGATGGGAGAGATGGGTCTCGACCCGCGTGACCTTGTCCACCCCATGCTGCTCCAGCACGGCGGCGAATTGGCGGCCGATGCGGGTGGTGGGATCGAAGCTGACCAGCGCCTCACCCTGCAGATCGGCCGGGCGCACCACCTCGCGCGCCGCGAGCCGATGCCCCGGCGGGGCGATGCAGGCGCAGGGCAGCACATAGCGCCGAGAGGCGCGTAGCCCCGGCGCGGCGGTGGAGGCGCTGACCAGGCCCAGCTCGCAGCCCTGAGTGAGCACCATCCGCACCACGCTTTCCGAGGGCACGGTATGGAAGGCGATGGCATGCTCGGGCCGCGCCTTGGCGAAATCCCGCATCACCGGCGGCAGGATGGCCGCGGCGGCGGGGAGGGAGGCGATGGAGAGCGTGCCGCGCCGCCCCTGCCGGATCTCGCCGGCGATGGAGGCGATGCGGTCGAGCCCCGTGAAGCTGCGCTGGATTTCGTCGAAGAGCAGCCGCCCCTCGCTGGTCGGCACCAGCCGGCCTTTCACGCGGTCGAACAGGCCGAAGCCGACATCCTGCTCCAGTTCCTTGAGCAGGCGCGACAGGGCTGGCTGGGTGCGCGACATGGCTTCCGCCGCAGCCGAGACGCTGCCGGTGAGGACCGTGAGCTGGAAGGCCTGGAGCGCGCGCTGGCTGAGGGTCCGGGGCATCGCGGGGCCGAATATAAGATTTCGGCATGGGTTGGGTCAATCTTTGCATTGGCGATGACGGGCCATGGCTGCAACCGTTCCGCCTCGAATGGGCGTGTCGGCGCCCCAGCCCGCCGCATATCCGCAGGATGCGGGCGCGAAAGGAATAAGAAGACGTGATACGGATCGGCTTCGACGTCGGTGGGACTTTCACCGATTTCACGGTGCATGACACGGCCAGCGGGGCGCTGCGCTACTTCAAGACGCCCTCGACCCCGCATGACCCCTCCGAGGCCATCGGCAACGGCCTGCGCGCGTTGATCGGCGAATTCGGCATCGATCCCGCCCGGATCGGCTTCGTGGGCCATGGCACGACGGTCGCGACCAATATGGTCATCGAGCGGCGGGGCGTGCCGACCGGGCTGATTACCACCAAGGGCTTCCGCGACGTGCTGGAGATCGGGCGGCAGACGCGCCCGGCGCTCTATGACTATTCCATCGTGCCCCCGCCGCCGCTGACGCCGCGCGCGCTGCGCTTCGAGGTGCAGGGCCGCATCGGGCCTGATGGCAGCGAACTGGCACCGCTGGACCTCGATGCCGTGGAGGAGGCCGCCGACAAGCTGGTGGCCGCCGGGGTGAAGGCCATCGCCATCGGCTTCCTGCATTCCTACCTGAACCGCGACCATGAGACGCGGGCGGCGGCGCTGGTGCGCAGGAAGTATCCGGACCTTTTCGTCTCGGCCTCCTCCGAGGTGCTGCCCGAGTTCCGCGAATACGAGCGTTTCTCCACGACCGCGATCAATGCCTATGTCGGCCCGCGCATGGCGCTCTATCTCGAGCGCTTCATGGGGCGCCTGACCGAGATCGGCATCGCCAGCCGCCCCTGGACCATCCATTCCAATGGCGGGCTCATGGCGGTGGATACGGTCCGCGCCTTCCCGGTGCGCACCTGCCTTTCCGGCCCGGCGGCCGGCGTGGTGGGGGCGGCCGAAGTGGCCAAGGCCGCCGGCTACCCCGATGCCATCACCTATGACGTGGGCGGCACCAGCACCGACGTTTCGCTGATTGCCGATGGTGTGCCCGCCTTCGCGACCTCGCGCCTCGTTGCTGATTATCCCGTGCGCACGCCGATGGTCGACGTGCATGTGATCGGCGCCGGTGGCGGCTCCATCGCCTGGATCGACGATGCCGGCGCGCTCAAGGTCGGCCCGCATAGCGCGGGCGCCGACCCTGGCCCGGTGGCCTATGGGCGCGGCGGTAAGGAGCCGACGCTGACCGACGCGAATATCGTGCTGCATCGGCTGGACCCGGTGACGCTGCTCGGCGGCCGCATGACGGTGCAGGAACAGGCGGCGCGCGACGTGATCGAGGCGAAGGTCGCCAAGCCGCTCGGACTGACCATCGAGCAGGCGGCCATGGGCATGATCAGCATCGCGGTGGCGAATATGGCCCGCGCCATCCGCGCCGTTTCGACCGAGAAGGGGCATGACGTTTCGCGTTTCGCCCTCTTCCCCTTCGGCGGCGCGGGCCCGCTGCATGCGGCGGCGGTCGCGCGCGAATGCGGCATGAAGACCGTGCTGGTGCCGCAGGAGCCGGGCACCATGTGCGCACGCGGCATCCTGATGACCGATATCAGCCTCGACTTCGTGCGCAGCGCCATCGTCGAAGCGACGCCGGAAGGCTGGGCCGATGTGCTGAAGCGCGTCGAGGATATGCGCGCCGAGGGCAATCAATGGCTCGCGGAAGGGCTGATCGAGCCCGCGCGCCGCAGCTTCCGTGGCGTGGTCGAGGCCCGCTACAAGGGACAGAATTTCGAGGTTCAGGTGCGCCTGCCGGAAGACGGCAGCGTCATGACGCTGGAGGAATTCCTCGCGGGCTTCGCGGTCTCCCATAAGCGCGAATACGGCTATTCGGTCGATGACCGCGCCGTCGAGATCGTCAATGTGCGCCTGAAGGCCATCGGCGCCGTCGAGCGCCCGGCCACCCGCTTCACGGCGGGCGAGGGCGATGCGGCGCCCATCGGCACGCGCCAGGTGCATTTCGACAAGGGCTGGGTGGAGACGCCGATCTACGATCGCGGCGCGCTGCCCGTCGGCGTCACCATCGCGGGCCCGGCCATCGTGAACGAGATGAGCTCGACCACGGTGGTGGACCCCGGCCAGACCTTCCGCATCGACCCGCAGGGCAACCTCATCCTGGAGATCGCCGCATGAGCGTGCTCTCTGATCCCATCGCGATGGAGGTGTTCAGCAACCGCCTCCTCTCCATCACCGAGGATATGGGCAATACGCTCATCCGTTCCTCCTTCTCGACGAATATCAAGGAGCGCAAGGACTGTTCGGTGGGCCTTTTCGCCGCCGATGGCCGCCTCGTCGCTCAGGCCTCGCATATCCCGCTGCATCTCGGCTCCCTGATGGGTTCGGTGAAGGCGGTGCTGCAGAAGTATCCCGCATCGAGCATGAAGGAAGGCGATGCCTTCGTCTGCAACGACCCCTTCCTCGCGGGCGGCACGCATACGCCGGATATCGCCATCGTCACCCCCGTCTTCATCGAGGGCAAGGCGCGTTTCCTGGCGGCGAATGTGGGCCATCACTCGGATATCGGTGGGCCGACGCCGGGCTCCATCTCCGGCGGCGCGCCCACGATTTTCTCCGAAGGCCTGCGTATTCCGGTCATCCGCCTCGCCCGCGAAGGTGAGATCGATGACGACCTGCTCTGGATGATCGCGCATAACTCGCGCGAGCCCGAAGAGCGCGCGCTGGATCTCAAGGTTCAGGTCGCCTCCAACCAGCGCGGCGTGATGCTGATGCAGCAGCTCGCCGAGCGCATGGGGCTCGAGGCCACCATGGCGGCGGTGGATGATGTGCTGGCCTATACCGCCCGCCGTCTGCGCAACCGTATCCGCGACATGCAGGATGGCAGCAGCAGTTTCGAGGCCTGGCTGGACGATGATGGCGTCGGCGGCGACCCCATCGCGATCAAGGCGACCGTCACGGTCGAAGGCGAGAGGCTCGTCGTCGATTTCGCCGGCTCCGCCAAGCAGGCGCGGGGCGCGATGAATGTCGCGGAAAGCGCGCTGCGCGCCACGGTCTATTACGCCGTCAAGGCTCTGCTCGATCCGGGCCTGTTGCCGAACCAGGGCATGGCCGATGGCATCGAGATTAAGGCTCCGCCTGGCAGCATCGTGAACCCGAATTTCCCGGCGGCGACCGGCGCGCGATCCATTACCTGCAACAAGGTGGCGCGCGCGCTCTTCGGCGCCTTCGCCGGGCTGCTGCCGCCCGAGAAGGCGATGGCGGCGAGCCTCGACTCCGTACCAGTGATGATCTTCTCCGGCGAACGTCGCCGGCTCGACGGCACCTTCGTCTATCTCGAATCCATGGGCGGCGGTATCGGCGCGCGGATGCAGGGCGACGGGATGGATGGTGTGCATGTCCATGTCACCAATACCTCCAACCTTCCGGCCGAGGCGTTGGAGAACGAATACGCGCTGCTCGTCGACGAATATGCGCTGGTGAACGGCTCAGGCGGCGCGGGCACGCATCGCGGCGGGCTCGGCATCGCGCGCCAGATCCGCGCGACGCGGGATGGCGTTATCTTCTCGGCCCGTTCGGACGGCCATATCCTTGGCGCCCCCGGGCTCGAAGGCGGGCTCGAAGGGGGCAAGGCGCATCTGATCCTCGATCCGGGCACGAACAGCGCGCAGGAGCTTTCCTCTAAGGCGGCGAATATCGTGCTCAAGGCGGGGCAGAGCGTGCGGCTCGAAACGCCTGGTGGTGGCGGATACGGCAAGCCTCAAGGGCGCGATCCGAAAGCTCTGGCCCGCGACATTGCGGACGGAAAACTGACCCGTGCGGAGGCGGAGCGGGATTACGGCCCCGAGCTTGTCGCCAAGGCCCTTGCGGCCTGAAGCCGCCCGAAGCCCCCCGCCGCGAGGCGCGGGGCTTTGTTCGTTTTTCTGCTGTTACTGACCAGAACCAAATAAAACAGGGATACTCGGATGCTTCTTCGTCGACAGTTGATGCTCGCCAGCGGCTTGCTGGCCATGCCCGCCATCGCGCGGGCCCAAGGCGCTTTCCCCAACCGCCCGCTGCGCCTCGTCGTGCCTTTCGCGGCAGGCGGCGGCACGGATGTGCTGGCGCGCATTCTCGCCAACGGGATGACGGAGCGGCTCGGCCAGCAGATCGTGGTCGAGAACCGCACCGGCGCGGGCGGCAATATCGCCATGGAATATGTCGTGCGCGCGCCCGCCGATGGCTACACGCTGCTGATGGGCACGAATGGCGCCGTGGCGGTGAACCGCCATCTCTACAAGAACCTCAGCTTCGACCCGCTGAAGGATCTCGATCCGGTCAGCCTGGCTTTCCGCATCACGCATCTTCTCGCGGTGAACGCGAACCTTCCGGTGAAGAACGTGCAGGAGCTGATCGCCCTGGCCAAGGCCAAGCCCGGCGAGCTGACCTTCGGCTCCGGCGGCACGGGTTCGATGATCCATCTTGCGGGCGAGCTCTTCAAGCTGCGCACGGGCATCGACATCGTGCATGTGCCTTATCGCGGCGGCGGCCCGGCCATGAACGATCTCGCGGCCGGCACCATCAGCATGATGTTCGACAGCGTGCCCTCCGCCGAGCCGCAGATCCGCGGCGGCCGCGTCAAGGCGCTCGCCGTTTGCGGGCAGGTTCGCCATCCGCTGCTGCCGGAGGTGCCGACCATGGCCGAGGCGGGGGTGGCGAATTACGACGCCAGCAGCACCGGCGGCATTTTCGCACCCAAGGGCACGCCGCCCGAGATCGTCGCGCGCCTCAACAAGGCCGTGGCCGATTGTGTGAATGACGCGGGCTTCAAGCAGCAGCTGTTCAAGGCGGGAGGCGATGCCGAAGCCTCGACGCCCGAGGGCTTGATGAAGATGAGCGTCGCCGAAAGCGCCGTCTGGGAGCAGGTCGTGGCCGAGGCGAAGATCACCGCGAACTAGGCTTCTCCGCCTCCACATGCAGCGAGAGCGGCGCTGAGACTTCCTCGAGCGAGCGCCGCTCCGCCGCGAAGCCGAGCTTCCATTCGGTGAGGGCCGCGAGCAGCATCAGCGCCGCGGCCAATAGGAAGCCCCAGAAGATATCGCCCCGCTGCCCGCCCTCGATGAGCCAGCCGAAGAGCGCCGGCCCCGCGACGCCGCCAATGCCGGTGCCGAAGGCGTAGAAGAGCGAGATCGCGATCGCCCGCATCTCCAGCGGGAAGGACTCGCCCACCGTCAGATAGGCCGCCGATGCCGCCGGCGAGGCAAAGAAGAAAATCACCGTCCAGGCCAGCGTCTGCTCCCAGGCCGTCATCCAACCCTGCAGGAAGGCATAGCCCGAGGCGGCCATGAGAAGGCCCGCCATGGCATAGGTCAGCGTGATCATCGTCTTGCGCCCGACGCTGTCGAAGAGCGGGCCCAGCAGCAGCGGGCCGAGCAGGTTGCCGAGCGCGAAAGGCAGCAGATACCAGGCCACCTCATGCGACGGGATGCCGTAGAACTTCGTCAGCACCAGCGCATAGGTGAAGAAAATCGCGTTATAGCAGAAGGCCTGGCAGGCCATGAGCGTGACGCCCAGCACCGTGCGGCGCCGCTCCTTGTGGATCATCACGCCGAAGACGTCGCCGAGCGAGGTATGGCCGCGATAGCGCAGCCTCACCGGCCCGTAAGCCAGCGGCGGCAGCTTGCCCTGGCGGCTTTCGACGCCCGCCTCGATCTCGGAGACGATGCGTTCCGCTTCCTGGGGCTGGTCATGCGTCATGAGCCAGCGCGGGCTTTCCGGCACCCAGCGGCGCAGCAGCAGAATGACGAAGGCGAGGAAGCCGCCGACGATGAAGGCGCCGCGCCAGCCGATCTCCGGGTCCACGATTGCCGGGTCGAGCACCACCAGCGCCGAGCCCGCGCCCAACGCGGCGCCGGCCCAGAAGGTGCCGTTCACCGCGAGATCGACCATGCCGCGTCGACGCGCCGGGATCATCTCCTGGATGGCCGAATTCACCGCCGCGTATTCGCCGCCGATCCCCGCCCCGGTCAGCGCGCGAAAGAAGGCGAAGGACCAGAAGTCCCATGAAAGCCCGGTCGCGATGGAGGAGACGAGATAAAGGCCGACGGTGACGAAGAAGAGCTTCCGCCGCCCCAGCCTGTCGGTGAGCCATCCGAAAATCACCGCGCCCAGCACGGCGCCGATGAGATAGGCCGAGGCCGCGAGCCCCACCTGGGTTTCCGTCAGCCGCAGGCTCGGGCTCCGCGAGCGAGCCCACCAGCGTCACTTCCAGCCCATCCAGCGTCCAGGTGATGCCTAGGGCGATGATGATGAGCCAATGGAACCTGTCCCATGGCAGCCGGTCGAGCCGGGCCGGGACGTCGGTTTGAAAAACCTCGCGCTGCGCCATGCCTTGCCTCCCTTTCCAGGCAGGCAAACGCATGTCGCGGCGCGAGGTAACCCTCTATTCGGCCGCGGTCTTCAACACGCCGCGACGGAGCTGGTCTTCCTCGATGCTTTCGAAGAGGGCGCGGAAATTGCCCTCGCCGAAGCCATCGTCGCCCTTGCGCTGGATGAATTCGAAGAAGACAGGGCCGATGACGGTGCCGGAGAAGATCTGCAGCAGCAGCCGCGCCTTCTTATGCTCCACCACGCCCTCGCCATCGACCAGGATGCCGTTTTTCTTAAGCCGGGCGAGATCCTCGCCATGGCCGGGGAGGCGGCTGTCCACGCGCTCGTAATAGGTCTCGGGCGGGGAGGGCATGAAGGGCAGGCCGGAGGTGCGCAGCCCTTCGATGGTGCCGTAGATATCGTCGCAGCCCGTGGCGATATGCTGGATGCCCTCGCCCTTATAGGCGTGCAGATATTCCTCGATCTGGCTCTGATCGTCCGCGCTCTCGTTGAGCGGGATGCGGATGCGCCCGTCCGGGCTGGTCAGCGCGCGCGAGAAGAGGCCGGTATATTCGCCCTTGATGTCGAAATACCGGATCTGCCGGAAATTGAAGATGCGGTTGTAGAAATCGTACCAGACGTCCATCCGCCCGCGGAACACGTTGTGCGTCAGGTGGTCGATGTAATAGAGGCCCGCGCCCTTCGGATAAGGATCCTTCTCGCCGATCCATTCGAACTCATCCTCGAAGGCGGAGCCCGTATCGCCATACTTGTCGAGGAAATAGAGCAGGCTGCCGCCGATGCCCTTGATGGCGGGCACGTCCATGGTCTTCGCGCCATCCGCCGGATCGGCCGCTTCCGCGCCCATCTCGAGCGCGCGCTTGAAGGCATGCTCGGCATCCACCACGCGGAAGGCCATGGAAGGCACGCTCGGCCCATGCGCCTCGGCGAAGCGCGCGGCATGGCTGCCGGGCTCCTCGGTGATGAGGTAGTTGATGTCGCCCTGGCGATAGAGCGTGCTCTTCATCGTCTTATGCGTGGCGACGGGCGTGTAGCCCATCTGCCGGAAGAGCGCGTGGAGCTTCTCGGGCTCAGGGCTTGCATATTCGACGAAGCCGAAGCCGTCGGTGCCGGCGGGGTTCTCGGCGGTGATCGACGCGCGGGGCGCGTCATGCGGGAAGGGACCCATGGTCTCTGTTTCCTGGACTGATTAGCCAGAGACTAGGCCGCCCGCCCCGCAAGGAGTGCGCGAAATATGGCGCCCGCCGGTAAGCTCGTGCAAGGATCGTGCATGGAGGAAGCATCTCATGCACAGACCCATCGCGCTCGACGAGTTCGACCTCAAACTTCTCGCGGCCCTGCAGGGTGACGGGCGGCTGACGAACCAGCAGGCGGGGGATCTGATCGGCCTCTCCCCCTCGCAATGCTCGCGCCGCCGCGCGGCGCTGGAGGCGGCGGGGGTGATCAAAGGCTATCGCGCGGAACTGGCGCCCGAGGCGCTGGGCCTGGCCATCATCGCCATCATCGAGGTGACCATGGCGGCGCATAGCGGCGACAATGCGCGTCTGTTCAAGGAACTTCTCGCCCCGCTCGACGAGATACAGGAAGCCTTCGCCGTGACGGGCGACACGGATTACCTGCTCAAGGCCGTGGTGCCGGACCTCAAGTCGCTATCCGTGCTGGTGAATGAGGTGCTGCTGCCGCATCGCACCGTCTCGCGGGTGCGCTCCTCCATCGTGCTCGACCGGCTGAAGGAGGGAGGCAGGCTGCCGCTGCGCTAGGCGCGATGAGAGGCGGGGAAGGCGATGCCCTCCCCGCCACGCCGATCAGCGGTTGGCCGGATAGGCGCCGGAGGTGTTGGAATCCGTCGCGCGGTCATAGGCGCGCTGCACGGCCGTGCCCGGCGGGTTGTTACGCGTGCCATCGGACTGCGAAGGGAAGGCGCCCGAGGTATTGGTGCCCGCATTGCGGTCCAGCGTGCGCTCGGCGGCGGTGCCCGGCGGATTGTTGCGCGTGCCGTCGGACTGCGAGGGGAAAGCGCCCGAGGTATTGGTGCCCGCGTTACGGTCGATCGCGCGCTCGACGGCGCTGCCCGGCGGGTCGCCGGGGCGGCCCGGGCCATGATCGGCGCAAGCCACCACACCGAGCATGGTGGCCGAAAGCAGAGCCGTGTTCAGCAGGATGCGCTTCATGGCGTTATGTCTCCATCTGTGACCGGAGAGACAACGCGAGCAGGCCGAAGGTGTTTCCCCCGGCCTGTAACGGTATCGGGAGGGGCTCAGCCGCCCTTCTGCCACTCGGCATAGTCCGCCGCCGCCGCCGCGAGGGAGAAACGCGGCGCCCAACTGGTCGCCGCCTTCAGCCGGGCGATGTTCATCGGCGGGCGCGTGAAACGGGCATGAACCGTCACGTTCGGGGCCTCGCCAGGGGATGTCATGCGCCAGGAGAAGCCCGGGAACTGCTTCGCCAGCGCATCGCACCACTCGCCCACGGTGCTCTGCACCCCACTGCCGAGGTTGAAGACGCCCTGGGCCGAAGGCGTATCGAGCAGCGCGGCCAAGCCCGAGGCGACGTCTCGCACATAGACGTGTTCCGCCGGGGCGGACCAGTCGGTGAGCACTTCCTGGCCCTTCTCGGCCTTCTCATAGGCCTGCATGAAGGGCGAGAGCGTATCGCGCACGCCCGTCGCCCATTCCCAGGGGCCATAGACGCCGCCGAGGCGCGGCGCGGCGAAGGAGAGGCCATGCAGCGCGGCCAGGCGCAGCATCATCTGCTCGGCCGCGAGCTTGGTGATGCCGTAGAGCCCCTGCGGGCGGGCCGGGGTCGCCACCTCGTCGAGCACGGGCTCGCCTTCGGGGCTCTGGCCGTAGGTCGCGATGGAGGAGGGGGCGACGAGCCGCTTCACCCCATGGCGCCGCACTGCCTCGAAGACGGCGAGCGCGCCCATCATGTTCACGCTGACGATGCTGGCCGGATCGGTCCGCTCCCGCGCCTCGCCGGCGGTGATGACGGCGGTGTGCAGCACCGCGCCCGGCATGGTCCCGGCGGCGGTGAAGGCGGCGTCGAGATCGCCTGCCTCGCGAACATCGCCCTGGGCCACCACGAGGCGGCCGGGCAGGGGCTGGAGGCGCGCCAGCGCCCAGGCCGGCAAAGGCTGGCGGTCGAAGGCGATGACGGTGCGCCCCGCGGTGAGCAGGGCCTCAGTGGTGGCAAGGCCGACGAAACCGGCCGCGCCAGTGATCAGGATGGGGTTTTGGCTCATGCCGCATCGGATCATGGCGGCGCCCACGCCTCAAGGCGGCAAAGCGGCGCAGCCCGCAAAGCAGGCAATCATCGCCCGCTTCAAGTTACCAGAGCAACGCCCGCATTAGGCGGCGAAACATATGCGCCGGCAAAGCGCCACAGCAGACACCAAAGCGCTGTAGCCTTCAGCAATTTGGGCGCTCGAACGTCGCGGGCAACAGGTGCGCCGAAGCGGCCTCCAGCCGCCAGGGCCCGCGCGCCCTACGCCCCGAGCCGCCCCGTCATCGCCGCCGGCCGGCCCGGCCAGAGCGCCACGGCCGCGCCCGCCAGGCAGAGCCCGGCCATGGCCCAGAAGGAATGAGCGCCGAAGGCCGTGTAGAGCGGCCCCGCCGCCAGCAGCAGTCCGCCCTGCGCCACGCCGAGGCCGAGGCTCGAATGCAGCGTCTGGGCTGTGGCCGCGTAGCGCGCGGGCACCAGCTGTGCCAGGAGTTGCATGGCCGCGACATGGGCGGCGGCGAAGGTCAGCGCATGCATCGCCTGGGCGAGGAAGAGCGCCGGCAGCCAGATCGTCTGCGCCAGGATGCCCCAGCGCAGCAGCCCGCCCGCCGCGCCGAGCAGGATCATCCCCAGCGGCCGCAGCCGCGCCAGCAGCGGCTGGGCGACGAAGAAGAGCATGATCTCGGCGATGACGCCCGTGGCCCAGAGCAGGCCGATCACCCCGCCCTCGATACCCGCCTGCGTCCAATGGATGGTGCCGAAGGCGTAGTAGAGCGCGTGGCTGCCCTGGATGCAGCCCGAGATGAGCAGGACGCGCCTGAAGCCCGGCAGGGCCAGCACCGGCCGCAGCCCCGCCTTGGCGCCGCCCGGCGGCCGCGTGCCGCGCGGCAGGCCATGGATGGCCAAGGCCGAGGCGAGGAGGCAGAGCACCAGTAGCCAGGGCACCGCCCCGATCCCCATCCGGTCGATCAGCCAGCCGCCGCCCACCGCGCCGACAATGAAAGCGATGGAGCCGATGGAGCGCACCCGGCCATAGTCGAAGAGCCCCTGCTTGGCGCCGAGCACCGTCATGCCCTCGGTCAGCGGCACGACGGGGGCCATCACGGCGTAATAGGCCATATGCACCAGCAGCAGCGCCCCGAAACCGCCCGCGAGTGGATAGAAGCAGGCCATGACGGCCGAGGCCGCGGCGCAGCCGGTGAAGAGCCAGCGCGCATCGCCCAGCCGGTCGGCCCATTGCCCGCCCAGCGGCGCCACCAGCAGCCGCACCGCCTGCCCGGCGAAGAGCACGAGCGAGACCTGCGAGGCCAGCAGCCCGCCCGAGGCCAGGTAGGAGGGCATGAAGGGCAGGCTCACGCCCACCGCCAGGAAGACGGCGGTGAGCAGCAGGCCGTATCGGGCCGCGACGTTCATCGGCCCCCGGTCACTTCTGGCAGCGCGCGCAGAAGAAGGTGCTGCGCCCGGCCTGCACGATGCGGCTGATGCTGGATTTCGCGCCGCAGCGGGGGCAGGGCTCGCCCTCGCGGTCATAGACCAGGAAGAGATCCTGGAAGCCGCCGATCTCGCCATCGGCCTGCACATAGTCCCGCAGCGTCGAGCCGCCGTGGTTGATGGCCTGGTTCAGGACTTCCTTGATCGCCTCGACCAGCCGCTTCACCCCAGGCCCGGAAATGGCCCCCGCGAGCCGGGTGGGCGAAATCCCGGCCCGGAACAGCGCTTCGCTGACATAGATATTGCCCAGCCCCGCCACGATCCGCTGGTCGAGCAGGGCGGCCTTGATGGGCGTTTTCTTCCCCGCCAGGGCCGCGCCCAGCACCTTGGCGTCGAAAGCCTCGTCCAGCGGCTCGGGGCCGAGGCCGGCGAGGAGCTTGTGCCGGTCCTCCTCCTCGGTGCGCATCAGGTCCACCGCGCCGAAGCGCCTCGGGTCCACGAAGCCCACGCGCTGGCCGCCGCCGGTCACCATCACGAGATGCTCGTGCTTGGGCGGCGGGGTGTTCATGCCCGCGGGGGTGATGATCATCCGGCCCGACATGCCGAGATGGATCAGCACGCTATCCCCGCCCTCGAGCCGCATGAGCATGTATTTCGCCCGCCGCCGGAAGCCCGAGACCCGCGCGCCGGTCAGCCGCTGCGCCAAGCCGGGGGGGAAGGCCCAGCGCAGCCCCTCCCGGTTTACGGCCGCCTGATGGATCTGCTGGCCGTCCAGCACCTTGGCCAGGCCGCGCATCACCGTCTCGACTTCGGGCAGTTCAGGCATCGGAGATCCAATTATTCTTCGCCAGGGGTCATTACCCGATCCAGCGGGCCGCGCTATCCTCCTGTGCCATGAGCGCCGATCAAACCACCAGCGACACCGCCGATTTCGGCTTCCGCGACGTGCCCCGGGCCGAAAAGGCCAGCATGGTCCGCCAGGTTTTCGACAGCGTGGCCCCGAAATACGACATCATGAACGACCTGATGTCGCTCGGCGTCCATCGCCTCTGGAAGCGCATTTTCGTCAATGCCATCGCCGCCGGGCCGAACGAGACGCTGCTCGACCTCGCCGCCGGCACGGGCGATATCGCCTTCCTGGCCAAGGAGCGCGGCGCGGGCCGGGTGATCCTGTCGGACATCAACCACGCCATGCTGAACGTGGGCCAGGGCCGGGCGCTGGAGCGCGGGCTGGCCGCCGGCCTCACCTATGTCTGCGCCGACGCCGAGCGCCTGCCGCTGCCCGACCGCAGCGTGGAAAAGGTCTCCATGGCCTTCGGCCTGCGCAACTGCACCAACAAGGACGCCGTGCTGCGCGAGGTGCGCCGCGTATTGCGCCCCGGCGGGCGGTTCCACTGCCTGGAATTCTCCAATCTCGAAATCGCCGCGCTGAAGCCGCTCTACGACGCCTGGTCCTTCAAGGCCCTGCCGGCGATCGGGCAGCGCATCGCGGGCGATTCCGAGAGCTATCAGTATCTCGCCGAAAGCATCCGCATGTTCCCCGACCAAGCGACGCTGGCCGGGATGATGGAGGATGCCGGCCTCGAACGCGTGGCGCATCGCAACCTCTCGGGCGGCATCGTCGCGATCCATACCGGCTGGCGCCTGTGACCTGCCAGCCGGCTCTCTCAGGAAGGCTATCATGAGCATCAAGAAGACGTTCCGCCTCGCCGAGTTGACCATGGGCGAGATGAAGGAAGTGCTGCCGCAGAAGCCGGTGGTGCTGCTGCCGATGGGCAGCTTCGAGGACCAGGGGCCGCATGCGCCGACGGGCGACTATCTCTCGGCCGACGCCATGGCCGTGAAGATCGCCGAGGCCGCCACGGCCAAGGGCATCCCGACCTTCGTCGCTCCCCCAATCCCCTTCGGCGGCGACGACGGCTTCTCGGCCAGCCCCGGCGGCATCACGCTCAGCCAGTCCACCCTGACGGCCGTGATCAGCGACATGCTGGGCTCGCTGCTGCGCCACGACATCACCCGCATCGTCATCATCAACGGCCATGGCGGCAATGTGGGCCCGATCCGCGACGCCACCGCCGAGGTCTATCGCTCGGGCGGCCCGCTGATCCCGAGCTTCTACCTCTGGCGCGTGGGCTATGGCCTGCTGCCCTCCATCCTGGGCGCCGAGACCGCCAAGAAGGCCGCCGGCCATGGCGCCGACCCGCTGACCTCGGTGGCGATGCACCTGCTGCCCGGCCTGGTCCGCGAGGATCTGATCCCGGCCGTGCTGCCCAAGCCGGAAGCCCATGGCGTGCCCGTGGCCGGTTTCTCGGGCCTGAAGATCGGCGGCGCGGATATCGACGCCCCCATCCACTACCACGAGGCCGCCGTGGACGGCGTCTGGGGCGGCGACCCGTCGCTCTGCTCGGCCAAGACGGGCGAGGCGCTCACCGAGAAGCTCTCGGCCATCGGCGCCGAGATCTGCGAATGGGTGGTTTCGCAGCAGCCTTGATAGGGCAGTTCTGATCCGATGAAGGCCGGGGGAAACCCCGGCCTTTTTCGTTTCCTACCGCGCCTCGTACCAGCCGCGGCTGCGTTTCACGAGGGCCGCGACGCTCAGCATCACCGGCACCTCGACCAGCACGCCCACGACCGTCGCCAGCGCCGCGCCGGACTGGAAGCCGAAGAGCGCGATGGCCGTCGCGACCGCCAGTTCGAAGAAATTCGAGGCCCCGATCAGCGCCGAGGGGCCGGCGACGCACCAGGCCTCGCCCAGCCGCCGGTTCAGCCAATAGGCGAGGCCGGCATTGAAATAGACCTGGATCAGGATCGGCACCGCGAGCAGCGCGATCACCTCCGGCTCGGCGATGATCTGTTCCCCCTGCAGGCCGAAGAGCAGCACGAGCGTCGCCAGCAGCGCGGCCAGCGAAAGCGGGCCGAGGCGCGACAGCGTCGCCTCCAGCGCCCCCGGCTGCGCCAGCAGCGCCCGGCGCCAGAGCTGCGCCGCGATGACCGGCACGACGATATAGAGCCCGACCGAGAGCAGCAGCGTCGCCCAGGGCACCACGATCGCCGAGAGGCCGAGCAGCAGCCCCACCACGGGCGCGAAGGCCACGATCATGATGAGGTCGTTCAGCGCCACCTGGCCGAGCGTGAAATGCGGTTCGCCCTCGACGAGGTTGGACCAGACGAAAACCATCGCCGTGCAGGGCGCGGCCGCGAGCAGGATCAGCCCGGCCTGATAGGCCTCGATCTGCCCATCCGGCAGCAGCGGGCGGAAGAGCAGGCCGATGAAGAGCCAGCCCAGTAGCGCCATCGAGAAAGGCTTCACCAGCCAGTTCACGCCCACCGTCACCGCGATGCCGCGCCAATGCGCGCCGAGATGGGCGAGCGCGCCGAGGTCGATCTTGAGCAGCATCGGCACGATCATCAGCCAGATCAGCACCGCGACGGGCAGGTTCACCTCCGCCACCGTCGCCGCGCCGATGGCCTGGAACAGGCCCGGCATCGCCTGGCCGAGCCCGATGCCCGCGACAATGCAGAGCGCGACCCAGAGCGTCAGATAGCGTTCGAAAACGCCCAGTGCGGGCTGGCTCATGCGCCCGCCACGCGCTTGCCGGCGGCATCGACCACCGCCTCGCCATCCTCCTTCGCGAAGGCGCCCTTCTGCGGCGCGGGGAGAATGTCGAGCACGAGTTCCGAGGGGCGGCAGAGCTTCACGCCAAGCGGGGTGACGACGACGGGCCGGTTCATCAGGATCGGATGTGCGAGCATCGCCTCGATCAGTTGCGCCTCGCTCAGCGAGGGGTCGCCGAGCCCGAGTTCGGCATAGGGCGTGCCCTTTTCGCGCAGCAGCGCCCGCGCACCGCCGCCCATGCGGGCGATGAGATCCTCAAGCACCTCGCGGCCGGGCGGCGTCTTGAGATATTCGATGACGGTCGGCTCGATGCCGGCATTGCGGATCATGGCCAGCGTGTTGCGCGAGGTGCCGCAGGCTGGGTTGTGATAGATGGTGACGCTCATCTCTGTCTCTCAGCCGCAGCAGGCGGGCTTGGGTTGGGGCGCGCAGCAGCCCGTCGCCGCCGTCACGCTCACGCGCTGGCGGGTGACGGGTCCGGTATTGCAGACGCCGGTTTCGGGCAATTCCAGCTCCACCCGCGCGGCGGCCTCGGCATCGCCGGCGAGCGCGGCGGCGATGGAGCGCACCTGTTCATGCCCGGTGGCGAGCAGGAAGGTCGGCGCCCGGCCGTAGCTCTTCATGCCAGCGATGTAGAAGCCGGGCTCGGGATGGGCCAGTTCGGCCGCGCCATGCGGGCGCACCGTGCCGCAGCTATGGATATTCGGGTCGATCAGCGGGCCGAGCTTCGCGGCGCAATCCAGCGCCGGGTCGAGCGCGAGGCGCAGCTCGGAGAGGGGCGCCAGATCGGGGCGGAAGCCGGTCGCGACGATCAGCTCATCCGCCTCCACCCGCGTGCCGCCCGCACCCTCGATAACGAGCCCCGCGCCCGTCTCCCGCACCGCTTCCACGAGAAAGGGCGAGCGAACGGTGACGGTGCCGCTCTCCACGAGGCTGCGCGCCGCACTGCCCAGGGCGCCGCGCGCCGCGAGCGCATCCGCCCCCTCGCCGCCGAAGGCCGCCTCGACCGTCGCCTTGCGCATCAGCCAGGTGATGCGCGTAGCCGGTGCCTCGCGGGCGAGGGTGGCGAGGTCGATCAGGCTGTTCAGCGCGGAATGTCCGCCGCCCAGCACAACCGTATGCCGCCCCGCATGCCGCGCCCGCTCGGCGCCCAGGATGCCGGGGATGCCGTATTGCACGCGCGCCGCCGCCCGGCGCTCGCCCAGCGCGGGCAGGCCGTCCGCGCCCGCCGGGCTCGGGGTGAACCAGGTGCCGGAGGCATCGATCACGGCGCGGGCCGCGACCACCTCCTCCTCGCCGATCCGCAGCAGGAAGGGCCGGCCGGCGCGGCCCGCATCCTTCGCCTTGTCGGCGCCCTGGCGGGTGATGGCCGAGACGCGCGCGTTCAGCGTGATATGCGGCGCGAGCAGGGCGCCGAGCGGGGCCAGGTAGCGCGCGATCAGGTCACGGCCGGTCGGGATCTCCTCCTCGGGCGGGGCCTGCCAGCCGCTCGCCTCGAGCAGCCGCCGCGCCGCACCGTCGAGGCAATAGCGCCAGGGCGTGAAGAGGCGCACATGCGCCCATTGCGCGACGGCATGGCCCACGGCGGGCCCGGCTTCGAGCACCAGCGGGCGCTCGCCACGCACCAGGAGATGCGCCGCGGCCGCCAGGCCCACAGGGCCCGCCCCGATGATGGCGATGGGAAGCCGGTCGCTCATGCGACGCTCCTTTCAGACGTGACGGGGGTGCAGGCGGGCGCGCAGGCCTCGTCCCGGCCGCAGCAATTCTCGGTCAGATAGGCGATGAGCCCGTTCATGGCGGCAAAATCGGCCGCGTAGATCACTTGCCGCGAGGCCCGGCGCTGGCCGAGCAGACCCGCGCGCTGCAGCGCCTGGAGATGGAAGGTGAGCGAGGAGGGGGCCAGGCCCAGCGCCTCCGCGATGGCGCCCGCCGGCATACCCTCGGGCCCCGCCTGGACGAGCAGGCGGAAGGCGGCGAGCCGGTGTTCATGGGCGAGGGCCGCCAGGGCGGCGACGGTATCGGCGGGGGTCATCTTCATTTCGACAATTATCGTATTGTCGAATCGTTGGCCGCGCAAGCCCCGCATTCCCTCCCGTTCCAAAGCGCTTTAGGAACGCGGGCATGGCTCGCCCCCGCATCCCCGCCCCCGTTTCCGAAGAGGCCGATCCGCGCGCGGCCGGCGCCCAAGACCCGCGCGCCGTGGGCGCGACCCCTGCCATGGCCCAATGGTTCGCCGCCAAGCGCGCCCATCCCGGCACGCTGCTCTTCTTCCGCATGGGCGATTTCTTCGAGATGTTCTTCGAGGATGCCCGCGCGGCCGGGGAGGCGATCGACCTCGCCGTCTCCTATCGCGGCGAGCACCAGGGCCAGCCCATCCCCATGGCGGGCGTGCCGGCCCATGCGCTCGAGGTCTATCTCGCGCGGCTGATCCGCAAGGGCTATCGCGTCGCCATCTGCGACCAGATGGAGACGCCGGAACAGGCCAAGGCCCGCAAGGCGCCGACCATCCGCCGCGAGATCACCCGCATCGTCACCCCCGGCACCGTGACGGAGGATGCGCTGCTCGAAGGCGGGCGGCCGCCCTGGCTCGTCGCCCTCGCCCCGGTGGGCGAGGTGCTGGGCGCGGCCTGGCTCGATGTGACGACCGGCGCCTTCTTCACCGAAGCCCTGCCCATGGCCGAACTGCATGCCCTGCTGGCGCGGATCGAGCCCGCCGAGGTGCTCGCCCCCGAGCCGCTGCTGAGCGATGCCGTCCTCACCCCCTGGCGCGACAGGCTGACGGCCGGGGATGCACCGCCCGACGGCGCCCGCCGTCTCTCCGACACCTTCGGCGTGGCGACGCTCGACGGTTTCGGCAGTTTCTCCGAGCCCGAACTCGCCGCCGCCGCCATGGCAGTGGATTACGTGCGCCATACCCAGGCGGGCATCCTCCCCCGCCTGCTGCCGCCCGAGCCCCAGGGCGAGGCTGGCGTGCTGCAGATGGATGCGGCCACGCGGCGGAGCCTGGAAATCCTCCGCTCCGAGCGGGGCGATACCAAGAACTGCCTCATCGCCGCTGTGGACCGCACCATCACCGGCCCGGGCAGCCGCGCGCTCGCCGCCGCGCTCTCGGCCCCGCTCACCGATGGGGCGGCCATCGCCGCGCGGCATGAGGCCGTGGCCTTCTTGCTGGCCGAGGCGCCCTTCCGCGAGCGCCTGCGCGGGCTGTTGCGTGGCACGCCGGACATGGCCCGCGCCCTGGCCCGCCTTTCGCTCGACCGTTTCGGCCCGCGCGATCTCGGCGCGGTGCGGGACGGGCTCTCCCGCGCCCTGGCCATCGCCGAGGCCGCGATGGGGGTCGAGGCGCCGCCCCTCCTGGCCGAAGCCTTCGCCCGCCTGCTGCCGCCCGATTCCCCCCGCGAGGAACTGGCCCGCGCCCTGAACGAGGCCCTGCCCGCGCGGCTGGAAGATGGCGGCATGGTCGCCCCCGGCTATGATGGCGAGCTCGATGCGCTGCGCCGGTTGCGCGACGATGCCCGGGGTGCCATCGCCGCGATGCAGATGGAACTCGCCCAGGCCTGGGGCGTCGCCGCGCTGAAGATCAAGCACCATCAGCAACTGGGCTATATCGCCGAACTGCCCATCACGGCGGGCGAGAAGATGCTCCGCGAATCGCCCGTGCCCTCGGGCCCCTTCGCGCCGGTGCACCGGCAATCCATGTCCAACGCCCATCGCTTCACCTGCCCCGCCCTGGCGGAGCTGGACCGCAAGCTCTCGGCGGCGGCGGAACAGGCGGGCAAGCGCGAGACGCTGGTGGTGCAGCATCTGCGCCGGTGCTGCCTGGAAGCAGCGGCCGCTATCGCCGAGGCCGCCGAGGCCCTGGCCCTGCTCGACCTGCATGCCGCTTCGGCAGAACTGGCCTCGGGCGGCGGCTGGTGCAGGCCCGAGATGGTCGAACGGCCGGATTTCCGCATCCGCGCCGGGCGGCATCCGGTGGTCGAGGCCGCACTCACCCGCGCGCGGGGCCCGGCCTTCGTGCCCAATGACGCCGATCTCTCGCCCGGCGGCCGGCTCTGCCTTCTCACCGGCCCGAACATGGCCGGCAAATCCACCTTCCTGCGCCAGAACGCCCTGATCGTGATCCTGGCCCAGGCCGGACTCTTCGTGCCGGCGGAAAGCGCGCGGCTGGGGCTGGTGGACCGGCTCTTCTCCCGCGTGGGCGCGGCGGACGATATCGCGGGCGGCCGCTCGACCTTCATGGTCGAGATGGCTGAAACGGCGGCGATCCTGAACCAGGCCACGGCCCGCAGCCTCGTCGTGCTGGACGAGGTGGGGCGCGGCACGGCCACCTGGGACGGCCTGGCCATCGCCTGGTCCGTGCTCGAGGCGCTGCATGACCGCATCCGCTGCCGTGGCATTTTCGCCACCCACTTCCGTGAATTGACCGCCCTGGCCGGCAAGCTGCCGGAACTCGCCTGCGCGACCATGCTGGTGCGCGAGCATCGGGGCGAGGTGATCTTCCAGCATCTGGTCGGCCCCGGCGTCGCCGATCGCTCCTGGGGCCTGCATGTCGCCAAGCTCGCCGGCGTGCCGCGCGCGGTGGTGGCGCGGGGCGAGGCGGTGCTCAAGGCTTTGGAAGCACGGGCGAAAGGGCTCGATCCCCTCTCGGAGGAACTCCCGCTTTTCGCCGCCCCGCGCGCTTCCGATACGGGCCCCGAAGCGGCCGAGCCCGCGCCCTTGGCCGAGCCCGATGCCGCGCTCGAGGCGCTGGACGCGACCGATCCGGACGCGCTGACCCCCCGCCAGGCGCTGGAAGTGCTCTACCGGCTGAAATCCCTGCGCAATGCTGCCCCGCCGCATGGCTGAACTCCCACGGCTGACAAAGGCGCGACTCTGGGATTACAGTTGAGGGAATGACCGATTTGGGTGCCCAGTCTTCCTCCACCGCCAGCAAGTCGCAGGCGGTGGTGGCTCGCGAATTGCCTGCTCTCGTGCTGGAACTGATCCCGCATGGTGGCGGGCCTCTGCCGCGCGAACAGGCTCTGCCGCTGCTTCGCCGCGCCATGGGGCGGTTGCAGAACCGCGTCCAGGCCGCCTTCGAGGCGCATGAGGTGAACGGCCTCGCCGCCGCGCGCTGGCTGGCGAGCGAGATGGACGGGCTGATCGGCGCCATCCACGCCTATGCCGCCGCCATGGCCGGCCCCACGGGCAGCGCCGAGCCCGCCTGCGCCCTGGTGGCGACGGGCGGCTACGGCAGGGGCGTGCTGGCCCCTTTCTCCGATATCGACCTGCTCTTCCTTTCCGACAAGGCGATGGGCCCCAAGAGCCGCCAGCAGGTGGAGTTCATGCTCTACCTGCTCTGGGATCTCGGCCTGAAGGTCGGCCATGCCACGCGCAGCATCCATGAATGCGTGGAGGATGCGAAAACCGACGCGACCATCCAGACCGCGCTGATCGATGCCCGGCCGGTCGCGGGCGATACGGCCGTCTTCCACCGTTTCGAGGCGGCCTTCGCCAAGGCGCGGAAGGAATGGGGCTTCCAGCAATTCCTCGATGCCAAGCGCATCGAGCGCAAGGCGCGCCACAAGCGCTATGGCGAGAGCCCCTATCTCGTCGAGCCGCATATCAAGGAAGGCCGCGGCGGCCTTCGCGATCTGCAGACCCAGTATTGGCTCGCCCGCTTCGCCCTCGGCGTGCAGAAAATGCCCGAGCTGGTGGGGCCCGACAGCCCCGGCGGCGGGCTGCTCACCGCGCAGGAGGCCCGCGCCATCAAGCGCGCCTGGGACTTCCTCTGGACGGTGCGCTTCCATCTCCACTACGTCACCGGCCGCGCCGAGGAGCGCCTGACCTTCGACCTGCAACCCGTCGTGGGCGCCCGCATGGGCTATACCCGCCACGGCAAGCAGGACGGGGTGGAGCGCTTCATGAAGCACCTCTTCCTCACCGCACGGGACGTGGTGCGGCTCTCGCGGCTGGTGGAGCCCGCCATCGAGCGCGCGGCGCTCGGCCTGCCGGCCGTGCAGCGCTCGGAGGATATCGGCCTCTCCGCCGCCGGCCTCGCCCTGGCCGATGGCAAGCTGCTCTTTTCCCCCGATCGCGACATCGCCGCCGACCCGGCCATCATGCTCCGGCTGATGATCGCGGCGCGCGACCGGGGCCTGCGCATCCATCCGCTCGCCCATCGCGCGCTGATCCGCAATGCGCGCTACGCCGTCAGCCTGCGCGGCACGGAACTGGCGAACAACCTCTTCCTCGACCTGCTGACCGGGCGGGACGCGGCGCGCTGGCTGCGCACGCTGAACGAGGTGGGCTTCCTCTCCCGCTTCATCCCGGATTGGGCGCGGATCGTCGGGCTGATGCAGTTCGACACCTACCACGTCTTCACCGTGGAGGAGCACACGATCGAGGCGGTGCGCATCCTCAATCAGCTCGAGGAAGGCGAACTCGCGCAGGTCACGCCCGTCGCCTCCGAGCTGATGGGGCAGATCCAGTCCCGCCGGGCGCTTTATGTGGCGATGCTGCTGCATGACATCGCCAAGGGCCGGGGCGGCGACCATTCGGAACTCGGCGCCGGCATCGCGCAGGAACTCTGCCCGCGCCTCGGCCTGAGCCCGGAAGAGACCGAGACGGTCTCCTGGCTCGTGCTCCAGCATCTGCTGATCTCGGCCACCGCTTTCCGCCGCGATATCGACGACCCCAAGACCATTCTCGACATCGCCGACGTGGTGCAATCGCCCGAGCGGCTGCGCCTGCTGCTGGTGCTCACCGTCGCCGATATGCGCGCCGTGGGCCCCAAGGTCTGGAACGGCTGGAAGGCGACGCTGCTGCGCGAGCTTTACTGGCGCGTGGCGGAAGTGCTCGCGGGCGGCCTCTCCGTGCCCGAGCGCGACGTGCGCGTGGCCCGTGCCCGCCAGGCGGCGGCGGCCATGCTTACCGACCGGCCCCAGGCCGAGATCGATAACTTCCTGGCCCTGGGCTATCCCGGCTACTGGCTCTCCTTCGACCCCGAGACCCATGCCCGCCACGCGGCCATGATCCATGAGGCCGAGGCGAGCGGCGCGCCGCTCACGGTGCGGACCCGCGTGCTGGAAGCCCGCTCGGTGACGGAAGTGACCGTCTATTGCGCCGACCATCCCGGCCTTTTCAGCCAAGTGGCGGGCGCGCTCTCGGTCGCCGGCGCCTCCATCGTCGATGCGCGCATCCATACGATGACCAACGGCAATGCGCTCGACACTTTCTGGGTGCAGGACACGGCGGGCGGCGTCTTCGACGCGCCGCATCGCCTCGCCCGGCTCTCGGTGCTGATCGAGCAGGCGCTGTCGGGCCGGGTGAACCTCACCGAGGAGATCGGCAAGCTGCGCCGCGAGCCGATGCGCCTGCGCGCCGTCACGGTGCCGCCCCGCGTGGTGATCGATAACCATGCGAGCAACGCGCATACCGTCATCGAGGTGAACGGGCGCGACCGCCCCGGCCTGCTGCATGACGTCGGCGCTGCGATCAGCGAGCAGGGGCTGCAGATCGCCAGCGCGCATATCACCACCTATGGCGTGCGGGCGGTGGACGTCTTCTATGTGAAGGACGTCTTCGGCCTGAAGGTCGAGAATGACCGCAAGCTGGCGGGGCTGCGCGCCGCCGTGCTGGCGGCCATCGCGCCCGATGATGCCGCCGCCCAGGCCGAAGGGATGCTCGCCGGCCCCGTCTGAGACCCGCGCCTGCCCCTCGGCATGGGTTGACCCTGCCGGGGCGGCATGGTGAGGATGGCGGGCAATTTCAGCGCTTTGCCCCTGCTTGCGGGCCACGATGGGATAGGGATGGGGCCTGGACGATACGGGGATCGCCGCCGTTTGCGGATCGGGCTGCTTGGCGGCTCCTTCAACCCCGCCCATGAAGGGCACCGGCATGTGGCTGAAATGGCCCGCCGCAGCCTGGGCCTGCATGAAGTCTGGCTGATGGTCTCGCCCGGCAATCCGCTCAAGCCCCGGGCGGGCATGGCGCCCTTTCGCGAGCGCCTGGCCAGTGCGGCCGCCATCGCCGAGGGCGACCACCACCTCGTCGCCACCGATATCGAGCAGCGCCTCGCGCTGCGCTATACGGCCGATACGCTGGCCCGGCTCAAGGTGCTGTTTCCGCGCGCGCGTTTCGTCTGGATCATCGGGGCGGATAACCTCTGGCAGATCTCCCGCTGGCGGCGCTGGCGGGAGCTGGTGAAGGGCACCGCCATGGCCGTGCTGCCCCGCCCGGGCTGGACGCGCAAGGCGCTCGCCGGGCCCGCCGCGCAGCGCCTGCGGCCGCATCGCCGCCGTGCGCCCGCGCTGCTCGCGGGGGCCGTGCCGGACCATGCGCCCTGGTGCCTCATTCCCGCGCCGGAACACGCGGCTTCGGCCAGCGCCATTCGTGCTGGTCAAGGGGGTGCCCAGGGAGCTGGCAAGGGCGGGTGGCAGGGGTTCCGGCGGGGATAGCAGGCGGGGATGGCGCGCCCGCTTGCGCGATCGCAGCCCTGCATTGCGCGGCCGCACCGCATTTTGGGCTGCACAGAAGGGCGGGAAAGGCTTTAGAGGGCTGCGGCCTGATGCTAAATCGCGTTCAGTCCCGGAAAAACGTTGTCGCGCATCCGCCAGGCCCCAGGGGCCTCGCCGGCGGCACACCCCATAGGAGGCCGTCATAGCCCGCACGCCCAAAAACCCCGGCCCGTCGGACCGGGAGCCCAAGCCCCGCCGTCCCGAAGCCGGCAAGCCCGCCGCTGGCGGCCGCGCGAAGCCTGCCGCCGCCCCCAAGGCGGCCAAGGCGCCCGCCAAGGCCCCGGTCCGGGCCGGTGGCGCGACCGGCAAGACGACCAAACCGGCCGCCGCCGCCGCCCCGCGCGTGCCCGGCCGCCAGCCGCCCGCCGCCGCCCGCAAGCCGGCCGGTGCGCGCAAGGCCGCCGAGACCAAGGCCGTGAAGGCCCCCGCCACGAAGGCTGCTGCCGCCAAGGCGAGCCCCGCGAAGGCGGCCAAGCCCACCGCCGCGAAGGCCGCGCCTGCCAAGGCGACGAAGCCGGCTGCCGCCAAGGCCGCGCCCGCGAAGGCGGCCAAGCCGACGGGGACCAAGGCTGCTGCCGCGGCGAGGAAGAAGGCTCTCGCCCTGAAGGCCGCGCCGAAGAAGCCCGCTGGCTCCAAGGCCGCGCCGGTGAAGAAGGCGCCGTCCAAGAAGGCGCCGGCTGACGTCGCGCCCGCGATCAAGCTTCCGGCCAAGCCCGCTGCCCGCAAGGCGAAGACGGCCGCCGGCCCCGAGTCCAGCCCCGCGCCGCGCCCCCGCAGCAAGGTGGCCAAGCCCGCGATCGACGTGCTGACCGCCGCGGCCGTGAAGAGCCTGGAGGATGACAAGGCCGAGGACGTGGTGGTGATCGACGTCTCCACCCGCTCCTCCTTCGCTGACCGCATGGTGGTGGCGACCGGCCTTGCCGATCGTCAGATCCAGGCGATGGCGGCCCATCTCGACAAGGCCCTGGGCGAGGCGGGGCTGAAGCGCCTGCGCGTCGAGGCCTCGCCGGATTGGGTGCTGGTCGATGCCGGCGACCTCATCATCCATCTCTTCAAGCCCGAGGCGCGCGCCAATTATCGCCTCGAGCGGATGTGGGGCCCCGAGAGCCCGGTCGAGGACGATACGCCCGCGGTTCTGCCCGGCGTGATCAAGGTGACGCCCACGGGCGAGACCGACATCCTCGCCGAGATCGAGGCCGTGGCCGATGTGAAGCATCGCGCGGCCCGCGTGAAGCGCCTCAAGCCGCGCGTCATCGAAGAAGACTGAGACCGGGAAGGGCGCCGGGCTTTCCGGCGCCTGCCCTCTCACCCGATCATGAGTACAAAAGACACGAGGCTGCTCGTGGCTGTGGGCAAGCTGAAGCCCGGCCCCGAACTGGCGCTGTTCGAGGCCTATAACGCCCGCCTGCGCCCCGCCCTCACCGTGACCGAAATTCCCGAAGCCAAGGGCAGCCCGGCCGAGATCCGCCGCCGCGAAGGCGCAGGCCTGCTCGCCGCCCTGCCGCCGCGCGCGCTGGTCATCGCCATGGATCTGGGCGGCCATTCGCCCGATAGCGAAGGCCTCGCCGCGCTGATGACGCGCTGGGAAGAGACGGCCAAGCCGCTCGCCTTCGTCATCGGCGGCACCGAGGGGCTGGACGAGGCCGTGCAGGCCCGCGCTGACCAGCGCCTGTCATTGGGGAAGATGACCTGGCCGCATTTCCTGGTGCGCGGGATGCTGGCGGAGCAGCTTTTCCGGGCGCAGGCGATCAGGACGAACCATCCGTATCACCGGAGCTGGCGGCCTTAAGGCTGCCTCGGGGGCGCCGCCCCCGAACCCCCGCCAGGGGGTGCGACCCCCTGGACCGCGATCAGTAATGGGTTTCCAAAGGCCTCAGGCCTTTGGTGGATGGGCCTGGGAAGGCAAAGCCTTCCCAGTTCTCAGGCAGGCTGCCCCTCGACGCTTTCGCTCCCCGCCCGCCAGCGATGCGTGGAGGCCCCGAAGGCCACCATCTCCCCGCTCTCGTCGAAAATCTCCGTCCGGCAGAAGAAGATGTTCCGGCCGCGCTTGGCCATCTGCGCCACGGCCGTCACGCGCCCGCCCTTGATCTGGCCGGTGAAGCGGCAGTCCAGGTCGATGGTCACGGCCTTGCGCACATTGCCCGGCACGCTGCACCAGAGGCCGGAAAAGGCGGCCGTCTGGTCGATCATGGAGAGAATGACGCCGCCATGGACGATGCCGCTGCGGTTGCTGTGCTGCCGCCCGGTATCGAGCACGACGCGGGCATAGCCGTCGCGCCATTCCACCAGCTTCATCCCCATCAGCTCGTGAAAGGGCGCGGGGTCCCGGTCGAGGTTCTCGGCGGCGGGGTTTTGGGACGTTTCGTTCATGGCTTCTGCGTGCCGCCAGGGCGTGCCGCCGTCAAGCCGGGCCTTCACGTCAGGCGATCTGCAACTCCTGCAGCGCGCCCTCCAGCTCCTGGAAGCTCGGCATGGAATGGGACGGCGCCGTCTTGCGCCCGGCCTCGACCGCCACCTGCGGCGCATTGCCGTGCAGATGGGCGACGAGCACGGCCTTGATCACGTCGTAATAGCGGCTTTCCTCATCGACCACGCCCTGCAGCCGCGCGGCCATGGGCCCCATCATGCCATAGGCGAGCAGGATGCCGAGGAAGGTGCCGACCAGCGCGCCGCCGATCATGCCGCCCAGGATGGCGGGCGGCTGGTCGATCGCGGCCATAGTCTTGATGACGCCCAGCACGGCGGCGACGATGCCCAGCGCGGGCAGCGCATCGGCGATGGCCTGGATGGAATGGGCCGCATGCGCCTCCTCCGCTTTGAGCTTCTTCAGCTCACTGGCCATGATGTCCTCGATCTGGTGCGGATCGTCGGCATTCATGCCCACCATGCGGAGATAGTCGCAGATCATCTTCACGGCCTGGCTATCGGCCATGATCTTCGGGAATTTCTGGAAGGCCGGGCTCTCCTCCGGCCGCTCGATATGCAGCTCCAGCGACATCGCGCCCTTGGTCTGCGCGAGGCGGACGAAATAATAGAGCAGCGAGAGCAGCTCCTGATAATCCTCCTTGTGGAAGCGGCAGCCCTTCAGGATCTTCTTGAAGCCGCCGAGCACGTGCTTGATGTCATGCATGCTGTTCGACATGACGAAGCTGCCGACGGCCGCGCCGCCGATCATCATCATCTCATAGGGCAGCGAGTGCAGGATGATGTCGAACTTGCCGCCGGCGATGATATAGCCGCCGAAGACCATCGCGAGCAGAAAGACGAGGCCACCGATTGTCGTCATCGCGGCATGGTTCCCGGTGCAGGATTCTCGCGCAGCAGCAGGATGGCCACGCGGCGGTTGGAGGCATTGTTCGGATCGTTGGGCAGCAGCGGCTCGCGCGCGGCGAGGCCCGCGACGCTGCGGATGCGGTCATCGGCGACGCCGGATTCCGTCAGCAGGCGGCGCGTGACATTGGCCCGCTCTGCCGAAAGGTCCCAATTGGTGCGGTCGCCGCCGCGGAAGGGCGTGGCATCGGTATGGCCGGTGATGGCCACCGCATTGGGCAGGCGGTTGATCACCTGCGCGACGCGGGCGATGAGCGCGCGTGACTTCTCGTTGGGCGAGGAACCGCCCGAGGCGAACATCGACTGCCGCTCGGCATCGAGCAACTGGATGCGCAGGCCCTCCGGCACCTGCTCGACCATCAGCTGCTTGCCGAGATCCGACAGGCCCGGGTCGTCCTTCACGATCTGCTTGATCTGCTCGGCGATCTGCTCGAATTGCCGCTGCTCGTGCCGGGCCAGTTCCTCGCGCAGGGCCTGTTCCGACATCTGGGCGGCCTTGCCGGGGTCAACCGGGTCGGCGACGTCGCCTTGGCCGGCCTGGAGGCGGCGGGCATTCGCCTCCTCATCCTCGCCAGGGTCGCCCTCGCGGCGGGGCGTGGGGCGGGCGGCGATGGTGCTCTCGTCCTCATCCTCCAGATCGGTCAGGAGGGGGATCTTGCTGGTCTGGACGTCGGGCGCGCCGTTGGAGGAGGCCTGGTTCCTGGTCTCGTTCGGCGTCCGGCCGCCGAAGGGCTGGCCGGAGCCGGTGACGGAGCGGCCGAGCAGATTGGCCGGGGCGAAGTAATCCGCGAGGCCGCGCCGCTGATCTTCCGTGGTCGCGTTCAGCAGCCACATGAGCAGGAAGAAGGCCATCATCGCGGTCACGAAATCCGCATAGGCCACCTTCCAGGCGCCGCCATGATGCCCATGGTGGCCTTCCTCGACCCGCTTGACGACGATCGTGCCCTTGCCGCTGTTCTTCGCCATATCCCGCCGTGCTTTTCACCACGGGCGGCAGGATGGGCCCGGTCTGGTTAAGCGGCGGTGAATCCCGCGTCCATTTCCTTGCCGAGCGCCGCGCGCAACGGTTCGGCAAGGCCGCGCGAGGGGCTGGCGGGGGCGGGAAGCGCGTCGCGCGGCGGGGTGGGAGCGGCTTTGGCGCAGGCGGCGAGGAGGCAGTCGAGGCTGTCGAGCACCGGCACGCCCAACCCATCCGCCACGCGCGGCGCGAGCCCGACCAGCCCGGCGCCGCCCAGCACGATGGCGCCCGCGCCCTCCGCGATCGCACCCCGCGCCGCCTCGGCCAGCAGCGCGATGGCGCCATCGGGGTCACGCGCGATCATGTCGCCGGTGGGCGCCACATGCCGCACCATGACCGTCTCGCGCGAATGGCCGAGCAGGGCCGCGAATTCCTCGAGCATCGGCACCCAGAGCGCGCCGCCGGTCAGCAGCGCCACGCGGGGGGCCAGGGCAAGGGCCGCCTCGATGCTGGCCTCCGCCATGCCGCGCACCGGCACGCGGGAAATCTCGCGGGCGGCGAAAAGCCCCGGATCGCCGAAACAGGCGATGCCGATGGCGTCCACATCCTGGTGTTCCGCCACCAGTTCCAGCACCGCATGGCCCGCGATGGCGGAGGCGGCGCGGGTGGCGATATAGCGCGCGCCGAAACGCGCCGTGGCCGGCACCAGCTCGACATGCGCGAGCCTGAGCCGGGGCAGGGCCTCGCCGCCACGGCGCATCATCAGCGCCGTGACGTCATCGCCGGTATTGCCGTTGAGGAGGAGAATGCGCATCGCGACGAGCATGGCCCGCCGCGACGTAGTCGTGAAGAAATTACTCGCCCGCGAGCTTCGAGAAAGCGTCCTTCCCGTCGAAGCGCATCAGCTTCTCCAGATGCATCCAGCTCATGCCCTCGGGAATCCGGCCCAGCAGGTCGGCGATCTGCGCCTGGCCCTCGGTAGCCCCGATCGGGGCGGCGAGCATCAGGCGGGCGCGATAATGGTCCACGCAGAAGGTATGCCCACCCACCGGCGGCCAGACCTGCACGCCACGGTTCGCGACCGTCAGCAGCGAGAAGGCCGAGCCCTGCACCGCGGCCTGGAGCTTGTCGCCCACCGCCTGGGGCCCGAGCGCGCTGTCGATGAAGAGGTCGACGCCGACTACCTCCTTCGTCTTGGCCGCGACCACGCCCTGTTCCGGCGACCAGGCCGGGACGGAGATCGGCGCATAGTCGCGCGACGGCTTGTCGCTCTTGCGGCCCAGATTCTCGATGAGCTGGGCGACATACTTGTCCGTGCCGACGCCCGTGCCCTTGGCGGCGATATCGCCGGTGAGGTTCTTGCCCTCGGTCAGCGTGACATAGATCGACTGCTCGACCTTCTCGGCCGCCGCGAAGTCACCGATATGGCGCAGCAGCATCACCGCCGAGAGCAGCAGCGCGGTCGGGTTCGCGAGGTTCTTGCCCGCGATCTGCGGGGCGGAGCCGTGCACCGCCTCGAACATTGCCGCCTTGTCGCCGATATTGGAGGAGGGCGCCACGCCCAGGCCGCCCACGAGGCCGGCCGCGAGATCCGAGAGGATGTCGCCGTTCATGTTCGTCATCACGACGACGTCGAACTGCTCCGGCGCGATGACCATCTGATGCGCGCAGTTATCGACGATCAGGTGGCTCGGCGCGATCGAAGGGTAGTCGCCCGAGATGCGCTCGAAGACACGCTTCATCATGCCTTCGGTGAGCTTCATGATATTCGCCTTGGTGGAGCAGGCGAGCTTGCTGCGCCCCTCGGCCTGGGCCAGGGCGAAGGCGAAGCGCAGGATGCGCTCGCTGCCCGGGTCGGAGATCAGCTTGAGGCATTCGGCGACACCCGGCGTCTGCATGTATTCGATGCCGGCGTAGAGATCCTCGACATTCTCGCGCACCACGACCATGTCGATGCCACGGCCGGAGAAGGGCGTCCTGATGCCAGGCAGCTCGCGGACGGGGCGGATATTGGCATAAAGCTCGAAATGCTTGCGCAGCGAGACATTGGCGGAGCGTTCGCCATAGCCCACCGGCGTCTCCAGCGGGCCCTTCAGGGCGAGGCCGGTGCGCTCGATGGAATCGATGGTCTCGCGGGGCGTGCCGCTCTGGATGCCTTTCTTGAAGGCTTCCGCGCCGGCCATCATGTCTTCCCACTCGATCCGGGCACCGGCGGCGGCGAGGACGGCCTTGGTCGCCTCCATCACCTCCGGCCCGATTCCGTCGCCCGCGATCGCGGTGACTTTGGTCGTTCCGGTCGTAGAGAGGGCCATGATGCTGTTCCTTGTCTCGGGCGGATGGTCGGACAGGTGCTGGATATAGCTTGCAACCGGACGGTTTGCGATCCGTTACCGGTGAAATAGCATCCAGCGGGATGCAATATTTACCCTAATCGACGCTCTGGGAGGGCGCATGAGCCGAGACAGCATCGCTGACCTGCTGAAGGCCTGCCGGGTCGAGAAGGGAAAGGGCTTCCGCCTCCAGGATTTCGACCCGGAAGGCCCCGTGCCCGAGGGCCTGGACAAGGAGGCCGCCGAGTCGCTGCTCGCCGCCCAGGTGGAGCGGATGGCGGCCCTGCAGGACATGCTCTACGCCCAGGACCGCTGGGCCGTGCTGGCTCTCTTCCAGGCCATGGACGCGGCGGGGAAGGACGGGGCGATCAAGCATGTCTTCTCCGGCCTGAACCCCCAGGGCTGCCAGGTCGAGGCCTTCAAGGCCCCGACGGCGACCGAGCTGGACCATGATTTCCTCTGGCGTCACGTCCTCCACCTGCCGCAGCGGGGCCGCATCGGCATCCATAACCGCAGCTGGTACGAGGAGGTGCTGGTCGCGCGCGTGCATCCCGAAGTGCTGGCCCGGCAGCGCCTGCCGGCGAAGCTGGTCGGCAAGCATATCTGGGACGAGCGGCTGGAGGATATCGCCGCTTTCGAGCGCTATCTGGCCCGGCAGGGCGTGGTGGTGCTGAAATTCTTCCTCAATGTGAGCAAGCAGGAGCAGAAGGCGCGCTTCCTGGCCCGAATCGCCGAACCGGAGAAGAACTGGAAGTTCAATGCCGGCGACGTGGCCGAGCGCCGCCATTGGGACGCCTATCAGGCGGCCTATGAGGAGGCGATCCGCGCCACCGCGACCCCTGCCTCGCCCTGGTACGTCATCCCGGCCGACCGGAAGTGGCTCACCCGCCTGCTGGTCAGCGAGGCGATCCTTCAGGCGATGGAGAAGCTCGATCTGCATTACCCCCATCTGGCCGAGTCCGAACGCCAGGCGCTGGAGCGCGCCCGGATGGAGCTCGAATAGCCGCACATGGCCGGGTTGAGGCTGGCTCAGGGGTTTGCGGGGCGCGAGACGTGACGAAAGGCGAAATTTTTGCTATATATGGCCTCCGGCTGGATGAGCGGGCCTGCCCGCACCAGCCCTGTCGCAACCCTTGATCGCGGCGCGGTCCGCCCCCGGTACTATTCGCCGGGTGCTGGCGCGGGGCGGAGAATTTGTCCCGCTCGATGCGTCGTTGGCAGGAGGCAGCTTGGACATGCATTGGCCGAACGAAGCGGAACGCGCATTTCCGCCGCATGTCCTCATCGAAAGGCGCCTTCCGGGGCGTCCCGCCCTGCCTCGGTAGCGTTTCGGCCCTTTTTTCTCCCTGAACAGCATCTCGGTGGACATGAACGATCTTTCCCGACCCTCCGCTTCTTCTGGCCGCCCGGGTGGCATCCCTCAGGGCAAGCCCGGCATGCCCGTCACCGCCCCGAAGCCCACCGGCAATAACGGTGCGGATTTCAAGGCCGGCGACCACGTGGTCTACCCGACCCATGGCGTGGGCCAGGTGCAGGGCATCGAGACCATGCAGGTGGCGGGGACGGAGCTGAAGGTGATCATCGTCACCTTCGAAGAGAACCGCATGACGCTGCGCGTGCCCATCAACAAGGCCGCCTCCTCGGGCCTGCGCATGCTGGCCAATGGCTCGGTGCTGACCGAGGCGCTGGACACGCTCAAGGGCAAGGCGCGCATCAAGCGCACCATGTGGTCCCGCCGCGCGCAGGAATACGAGGCGAAGATCAACTCGGGCGACCCGATCCAGATCGCCGAGGTGGTGCGCGACCTGCATCGCAATGCGGGCCAGCCGGACCAGTCCTTCTCCGAGCGCCAGATTTACGAACAGGCGCTGGACCGTCTCTCGGCCGAGGTCGCGGCCATCGACAAGACGGACAAGATGACGGCGACCGAGAAGCTGCTCGGCCTGCTCAAGCAGGGCTGATCCTTGAGGGGCTCCGCCCCTCAAACATTCGGCTGTCTCTTGAGGGGCTCCGCCCCTCAAACTCCCCGGCAGGGGGTGCGACCCCCTGCACCGCGATCAGTTGCGGGTTTCCAAAGGCCTCAGGCCTTTGGCGGGAGGGCATGGGAGGGCAGAGCCCTCCCATAATCGCCACCCCGCCCTGTTGCGCCAATGGTGGTCTTTCCGCCTCGGACATGGCATCAGACGCGGCATCATGACCACGCGCATCGCCATCATCGGCCGGCCCAATGTCGGCAAGTCCACGCTGTTCAACCGCCTCGCGGGGCGCAAGATCGCCATCGTGGACGACACGCCGGGTGTGACGCGCGACCGCAAGGAAGTCGAGACCCGCATCGCCGGGCGTGACATCCTCCTGCTCGATACCGCGGGCCTCGAGGAAGCGCCGCCCGATACCGTGCCGGGCCGTATGCGCGCCTCTTCGGAGATGGCCGTCCGCCAGGCGGATCTGATCCTCTTCGTGATCGATGCGCGCGCCGGCCTCACCCCGTCGGACCGCGCCTTCGCCACTTGGCTGCGCAAGCAGAAGACGCCCGTGCTGCTGCTGGCCAACAAGGCCGAGGGCCGCCAGGGCACGGCCTCGGCGATGGAAGCCTATGAGCTTGGCCTGGGCGACCCCGTGCCCGTCTCCGCCGAGCATGGCGACGGCATCGGCACCCTGCATGACGCGATCGGCGAGGCACTGGAAGCCGTGCCCGAGACGCCCGATGACGAGAACGACCCCGACCGGCCGCTGCGCCTGGCCATTCTCGGCCGCCCCAATGCCGGCAAATCCACCCTGCTGAACGCGCTGCTCGGCGAGGAGCGCGTGATCACCGGCCCCGAACCCGGCCTCACGCGCGATTCCATCGCCGTGGAATGGCGGGATTCCACCGGCGGCAAGGTGCGCTTGGTCGATACCGCCGGCATGCGCCGCAAGGCCCGCATCGAGCAGCATCTGGAGAAGATGTCGGTCGCGGCCAGCCTCGCCGCGCTGAAGGAATGCGAGGTGGTGATCCTCGTGCTCGACGCCCTTCAGGGCATGGACGAGCAGGACCTGCGCATCGCCCGCCTCGCCGAGCGCGAGGGCCGCGCCCTCGTCGTCGCCTTCAACAAGTGGGACGCGGTCGAGAACCGCGAGGAGGCCCGCGCCCGGCTCGAGGACGTGCTGACCGCCTCGCTGGCGCAGAGCAAGGGCGTCTCGGTCGTCACGCTCTCGGCCTTCACCGGCAAGGGCCTGGACAAGCTCATGCCGGCCGTGCGCAAGACCTATGAGCGCTGGAACCGCCGCGTGCCGACGGGCGAGCTGAACCGCTGGTTCGAGCATATCCAGGCCCGCCACGCGCCGCCGCTGGTCGATGGCCGCCGCATCAAGCTGCGCTACGTGACGCAGACCAAGGCCCGCCCGCCGACGCTCACCGTCTTCGGCACGCGCGCCGAGCAGCTTCCGGAAGATTGGAAGCGCTACATGGTCAATTCCTTCCGCGAGACCTTCGACATGCCGGGCGTGCCGATCCGCGTGCAGACCCGCGGCACGACGAACCCCTACGCCGACGAGGATTGATGGGGCGGCGCCAGGGATGAGCATGATCACCGCCCTGGACGCACCTCCCGATCTTCTCGATGCCGAAGAGACGCTCTTCGTCGCGAAGATCCGTGAACACGGCTGGCACGGCACGCTGGTCGGAGCCGGCGATGGAGAGCCGCAATTCGCTTACTCCAGCGGCTTCTGGCTTCGCACCGGCCAGCCCGAGATGATGATCTTCGGGCTGCGCCCGACCGTGGCGCAAAGCGCGCTCTGGGCTGCCTATCGTGCGATCGGCGGCGGCCACCGCTTCGTCAGCGGCACGCGAACTGACGAGTTGTTCGAGGGCATGTCGGCCTATGTCTTCACCGTCGCCCGGCGCTTCTACCCGACCTATCTTGGCTGGAGCCGCTTCTTCTACGGCAACGACGATTTCCCCTGTCAGCAGATCGTCTGGGCTGATCGGGCTGGCCTCTTTCCCTGGGAAGCGGGCTATGACCGCAGCTTCGAGCTTTCGCAGATCGATCTGACGGAGCGGGGTTGGGTGGCTAGCCTCTCCTAGGAAAATCGGCATCCCGTTGCCCGTACGCCGATTGAATACAATCATGGTGACCTCGCATCGAAAGGCCGCTTCATGTCCTCACCGCTTGCGCTGATCACGGGTGCCGCTTCCGGCATCGGGCTTGCGGCTGCGCGTCGCATGGCCGGGGAGGGCTGGCGGCTGCTCTTGTGCGATATCGATGCGGCGGGGCTCGAGCGGGCGGCGGCCGAACTCGGCGCCGAGGCGGTGCCGCTCGATATCAGCGACGTTCCCGCCGTCCGCGAGGCGGCCGCGCGGCTGCTGGAGCGGCATGGCAGCGTCGAGGCGGTCGTGGTCTGCGCCGGAATTTCGGGCCATGGCCTGCCTTTCGAGAAGGTCGATGAAGCCGCGTTCGACGCGATGCTCGGCACGCATCTGAAGGGCCATTTCTTCCTGCTCCAGGCGTTCGCCCCGGCCATGGCGGCGGCGGGCGGGGGCGCGATGGTGCTGGTCTCTTCGCTATTCGCGCTGCGCGGCAGCCCGAACATGCCGCATTACACCGCCGCCAAGGGCGCGCTGCTCGGCCTGGGCCGGGCATTGGCGGTGGAACTGGGGCCGCGGAACATCCGGGTGAATGTGGTCGCCCCCGGCCTGATCCGCACGCCGATGACCGAGAAAAGCGCCGGCTATGACAAGGATTTCTTCACGCGGCGCGAAACGGTGATCCCCTTGCGCCGCCTCGCCACGCCGGAAGATGTCGCCGCCAGCATCGCCTTCCTGGCCTCGCCCGCGGCTGCTTCCCTGACCGGCCAATGCCTCAGCCCCTCAGGCGGCGAAGCCTTTACGTAATCAGAAAAAAGATGGGATCGACGTATACGTCGATGGGGGAATTCTTTCCCCCGACCTTCTCACCCCACCATCAGATGCTCATACAGGATCGAGCACCCGAGCAGGATCAGCGCCACGCCGCCGATGGCCTCCGCGATGCGCCCCATCCGGCTTCCGAGTAGCCGCCCCGCCAGCATCCCGCCGGTCGCCATGCAGAAGGTGGCGAAGCCGATGGCGCCCGCGATGATCCAGATATTCACTTCAAGAAAAGCGAGCGACACGCCCACGGCCATGGCGTCGATGCTGGTGCCGAGCGCCGTCACGCAGAGCATCCAGAAGGAGCGGGCGGAGGGCGCAGCCTCTTCGTCGCGGCGGCAGGCTTCCATCAGCATGCGCCCGCCGACCAGGCCGAGCAGGGTGAAGGCCACCCAATGGTCCACGGCGGTGATATAGCCTGCCGCCAGTAGACCCGCGCCCCAGCCGATGAGCGGGGTGATGGCCTCGATCACGCCGAAGACGATGCCCGTGCGCATCGCCTCGCCCAGCCGCACCCGCTCCAGCGACGCACCACGGCCGATGGCGGCGGCGAAGGCGTCGACCGACATGCTGATGGCGAGGATGGCGATGGCGACAGGGGTCATTGCGGGCACTCTTGAGACGAAAAACCACCCCGGCGCCGCAACGCCGAAGGTGGTGCGCCCGTCTTTACGAGGCGGGCGCGGTACTGGCAAGAAAAATGTTCTAAATCAGTGAGTTATAGGGAAGGCTGGAAAGTGAAACCCGGGTTACACTTCCCCGAATCCCCTACATTCGATGGTATGCGGAACACTTCGAAGCCCGGTCTGGCAGCGATTGACGCCGAGCCTGAACTGCGCGAGCAGTCGCCGCCGGAATGGGGAAGAGCGTGACCAGGAAAGCGGTTCTCCGACCCGCAGGAGGCTTCGCATGTCCATCGCCGCGCCCGCGACGCGCCCCTATGACAGGGCCACCGTCGTCTTCCATTGGCTGAGCGCGCTGCTCGTCGCCTATCAGTGGTTCGGCGCCCAGGTGATCGGCTCGCTGCAACGCGGGCCGGTGCGGGCCGGGCTCTGGTCCTCGCATTACTTCATCGGCGCGGTGCTGACGGTGGTGGTGCTCGGCCGCATCGCCTGGCGGCTGACGCGCGGGCGCCGGCTGCCGCCCGATCCCGGCTGGCAGGGCCTCGCCGCGCGCTCCATGCATGGGCTGATCTACGCGATGCTGGTGGCGACGCTGGGCGTGGGCCTCTTCCTCGCCTGGGTGCGCGGCTCCAGCCTGCTCTTCGGGCTCTTCCCGCTGCCCGTCTACGATCCCACGGCCCCGGCCCTGCGGCGGACGGTGCTGGGCTGGCATGAGATGGTGGCCAATTGGCTCATCTATCTCGTCGGCATCCATGCCGTGGCCGCCCTCGCGCATCATTACCTGCTGCGCGACGGCGTGATGCGCCGGATGTCCCTGCGCGGCTAACGGGGAGGCGCGCGCCTCCCCGCCGCATTCAGGCCCGCTTCACGCCCCAGGGATAGGGGAAGGGGCCGGGGACGATGCCGGTGATGGATTTGCGATGCGCCGTCCGTCCGGTGAACTGGCCGAGCGGGATGGTGGGCGCATCCTCCATCACGAGCGTGTCGAGGGCATGGGCCGCCTTCTCCTGGCCGGCCTTGTCCTTCGCATCGAGCCAATCCTGCACCAGCGCCTCGGCCTTGGGGCTCTCCCACCAGCCGGCCCAGTTCTGCTGCCCATTGCCGCGCACCGTGTAGGACATGGCGGGGTTCACCAGGCCCGCCGCCGTGCCGGTGGTGTGGAAGACGCTCCAGCCGCCCTTCTCCACCGGCCCGCGATTGGCGCGCCGCTGGATCACGGTGCCCCAGTCGCTCTCGGCCAGCTCGACATTGAAGCCGATCTTCTTGAGCAGATCGAACGTCACCTGGCCGAGGGGGCCGATATCCGGATAGTCGGTCGGGTTGATGATGACCGCCTTCTGCCCTGCATAGCCCGCATCGCTCAGCGCCTTGCGGGCCTTGTCGAGGCTGGCCGGCATCAGCGCCTCGGCATCCTGATGATAGGTGGAGCCGGCGGGCCACTGGCTGCGGCAGAGCTTCCAGAGATCCTTCGCATCGCCCCGGCTCGCCTGCATGTATTCCGCCTGATCCACCGCGAGGCGCACGGCGCGGCGCAGGCGGACATCGTCGAAGGGCGGCTGGCTGCTGTTGAAGCGCATGATCGCGAGCCGGCCCGAGGTATCGGTGATGGGCATGGCGATGTCGCGGCTGCGGGCCAGCTGCGGCTGGAGATCCACCTGCGGGCGCTCCCACCAGTCGATCTCGTTGTTCATCAGCGCCGCCGCGGCGGTGGCCGGATCGGGGATGATGATCCATTCCACGCGCTTGAAATGCGCCACCTTGCCGCCCGCCGCCCAGCTCGGGGCCTCAGCGCGGGGGAGATAGCCGTCGAACTTCTCGTAGACGACCTTGGCGCCGGAATTGAACTCACTCTGAATGAAGCGATAGGGGCCGGAGCCCACCATCTCCGTCACCTGCTTGCTCGGGTCGGTCTTGGCCAGGCGCTCGGGCATGATGAAGGGCATGGAGGTATCGCCCTTGCCCAAGGCTTCCAGCATCGGGAGGAAGGGCCGCGTCAGCTTGATCTCGAAGCTGCGGTCATCGATCGCCCGCCAGGAATCGGCGGCCTTCATCAGCAGCTGGCCGAAGGGCTCGCGCGCGCACCAGCGCTGGAGGGAGGCGATGCAATCCACCGCGCGCACCGGCTCGCCATCGTGGAATTTCAGCCCTTCGCGCAGCTTGAAGCGCCAGGTGAGCCCATCGGCCGAAACCTCATGCCCTTCGGCCATCTGCGGCCGGGGCTGCATGGTCTCGTCCATGGCGTAGAGCGTGTCGAAGACGAAGTTGCCATGGGTGCCGGTGATGGTCGCCGTCGTCCAGATCGGGTCCAGCACGGCGAGATTGGCCGAGGGCACGAAGCGGAGCGTGGTGGCGCGGGTATCCTGGGCGAGGGCGGGGGCGGCGAGCAGCGAGGCGGCACCCGCGCTGAAGCCGGCCTTGAACAAGCTGCGGCGGAACATTGTCGTTAAGCACTCCAGACGTGATTCGCCGCAGTGCAAACCGCGCCCGGAGGCGAGGCAAGGCGTAATGCCTCGCCCGCGCCGGAGATGGACGGATTTTCAGAATTGAACCGGGCCGGCGCTAGAGCAGCGTCTCGTCCTTATCGGCCGCCATCTGCTCGCGCTGCGCGCCCGAGCCCGCGCGCGCCGGGCCCAGCAATGGCTCCTGGCCCATGGGGGTGCTGCGCATCGCGGTGAAATAGCCCTTCTTGTCCATGGAGGGCCCGGAATTGAAGCGGCCCGGCGGCACGTCGCCATTCAGGTCATGGCCGAAATAGACGTAGCTGAATTCCTGCTTCTCCATGCTCTGGTCGAAGCTGTTCGGAATCGGCAGCGTCGCCGGCCCGCCCAGCTCCTCCGTCACCGCGAGCCATTGCTGCTGATGCATGGTGTCGCGCGCGATGAGGAAGCTCAGCATGTCCTTCATGCACGGATCATGCGCCGCGTTGAAGAGCCGCACGGCCAGGACGCGGCCCGTGCTTTCGGCGGCGACATTGCTGGCCATGTCGGCGGCGAGATTGCCGCTGGCGTAGATATGGGAACAATCGAAGGGCACGCCGTCGGAATCGCTCGGATGGGCCGCGAGGCCGCTCGAGAAGAGATGCTTGTGCAGCATGCCCTCCACCAGATGGCGCGGCCTTTCGCCGCCCATGACCGCATTGACCAGCGGGTTCGCCTCGGCGGCCGTCTCCTGCAAGGTCAGAGGCGCCTTCTCGAGATTCAGCGCGACGGCGGTGGCGAGCATCTCGATATGCCCGATTTCCTCCGTCGCCGTATTGAGCAGCATGTCGCGATACTTGTTGTCCGGTCCGCGCGCGCCCCAGCCCTGGAAGAAGTATTGCAGGCAGACCCTGATCTCCCCTTCGACGCCGCCGATCGCCTGCTGAAGCTGGCGCGCGAAAAGCGGGTCGGGCGTGTCGACGCGCACAGGGTATTGGAGACGCTTGTCGAGATAATACATGCGATTTCCTTCCGGCTTATTGGCCGCACGCGCGGGGCATGGGCAGTAGGCGTCAACGCGTCTCGATGTGATTGGCGCCCCGGTAGAACGAGGGACGGGAAGGGCGGTTTGCCGTGTGGCCTGTCACGAGCGGGAGCGCGATGATCGCAAAGGAAATTTTCGCAATCTCGATAACATGCGTTATTATAACTGCGGATTTGCCGAGCTGAAGCTTCCGGCCGTCACGCTTTCAGGGATGGCGAAACCCTCCCCTGTGGGAGGCTCTTTCTCCTCGCGCGCGCCACTCCCGGCGCCGGAAGGAGGAGCCGAGGATGTCAGGTCTATCCCCGAAGACGCAGACACCCGAGATGCAGGCCTGCATCGATGCCTGCCTGCGCTGCCACGCCACCTGCCTGAGCATGGCCATGAACCATTGCCTGCCGATGGGCGGGAAACATACCGAGCCCGAGCATTTCAAGCTGATGATGGCCTGTGCGGAGATCTGCCGCAGCTCGGCGGCCTTCATGCTGATCGGCACGCGCCATCACCGGCATACTTGCCGCGAATGCGCCGAGATCTGCGAGGAATGCGCTGCCTCCTGCGAGGCGCTGGGCGGCATGGAGGATTGCGTGGCCGCCTGCCGCGAATGCGCCCGCCATTGCGCGGCCATGGCGGCCTGAAAAAAGCAGGGCCGTCCACTTCGCGCGGGCGGCCCATTCGATGATGCGCCGATCAGTGGGGCGCCCGTGCGTCAGACGTTCGAGCTTTCCTGCGGCTGCGTCATCGGCAATTCGCTGCCGTAGCGGTCGCCGTAGAGGACGATCATGATGCCGCTGAACATGAAGGCGAAGGCCATCACATCGCCCCAGAGGCTCGGATTGGCGGCACTGTTGCGCACGAAGAGGCAGATGAGCCCCACCACGGCGCCAGCCGCCGCCCAGATCAGCGGATTGGCGCCCATATGATGGAACAAGCGCCCGATGGGGCCGCGTTTCTTGGTCTCGGACATAGCGATCTCCCGTTGCCGCATTAACGGAAGTCAAACAATCACGGCTTGGCTAGGTTTCCAAGGCGGATTTTCCTAAAGCCACCCCGCCATTCGGCGCGGGCCAGGGCTGACGAGAGATTTCCGACGCTGAGGGTGGTGTGGTAGCGGTTAGTGAGAGCCTTCGTCAGGGCGGAAAAGCACCGCCGGGGCTGTCCGCGGCCGAATGGCGATTCGCCCTAAAGGCCGAGCAGCCCCATGGTGCGGCGGATGACTTTGGCCTCGTCGAAATCGCGCATGGCCCGGGCGCGGCCCGCCTCGCCCATTCGGACGCGCAGTGCTGCGTCGCGTGCCAGCACGCCCAGGGCCCCGGCCAGCGGCTCGGCCACACGGGCGGGGGTGAGATAGCCCGTCACGCCGTCGATCACCTGATCGCGCGGCCCAGGCACCTCGCTGGCCACCACGGGCAGGCCGGAGAGCATCGCCTCGATCACCGGCAGCCCCGGTTCGGCGCCCAGGCTGGGGCGGGCCAGGAGGTCGGCGGCGGCCATGAGCGCGGGCATGTCGCCCCGGTAGCCCAGGCGCTTCAGCCGGGGGCCGAGGCTGCGCGTGGCCTGGGCGAAGCCGAGGGCGACGGCCGGCTCCTCCGGCCCCGGCGGGGCCTCGCCCGCCAGCCATAGCTCGGCGCCCGGCACCTGTTCCATCGCCCGCAGCAGTTCCGGCAGCCCGCCCGCGCGGCCGAGATGGCCCGCCATCAGCACCACGACCGTCTCTTCCGCCGTGCCCAGCGCCGCGCGCAGCCGGGCGCGGGCGGCGGGGTCGGGGCGGTAGAGCCCTGGGTCACGGCCCAGCCCGGTCGCGATGGGCGAGGGGTGCAGCCCCTCCCGCCGGGCCGTCGCGGCATCGGCCTCGGTGAGGCAGAGGAAGCGGTCGGTGATGCGCCCCGCCCGGCGCTCCATCATCAGCCCGATCTTGCGGCGGAGCAGGGGGGCGGTCTCGAAATCGAAGCCATGGGCCGTATAGGCGATGCGGCGCACCCCCGCGCGGCGGGCCGCGAAACGGCCCAGCAGACCCCCGAGCGGGCCATGGGCATGGACCATATCGGCCCCCGCCCCCGTCATCGCCGCCTGAAGCGCCCGCAGCGTGCGGCCCTGGAACAGCGGATTGGCGCTATCGGCGAAGGGAATGGGCGTGACGGCGAAGCCCTCGTCCCGAACGGCCTGGAGTGCCTCGCCCTCGGCGCAGAGGCCGAGGGCCTCATGCCCCCGTTCCCGCGCCGCCCGCATCAGCGGGAGAACCACATGCCGCAGCGTCGCGGCATGATGGCAGACATGGGCGATGGTCAGGCGAGGCAAATCAGCCTTCGTGCGGGTTCATGGTCACCCGGGTCAGGGCCCATTGGATGCTGGCCGCGCCCGATTCCGCCGTCAGCACCACCTGCTGGCTGCGCTTCGGCTCGCCGGCCAGGAAGACGCTCTCGTCGATCGCGACGCGGGCGCCCTTGGCCCGGAGCCGCCAGCCCGCCCCGGAGGCGAGGCGCAGCAGCACGCCGCTTTCGTCCTGGAGCAGGTTCGCGGCGACACCCGGATGCAGATGGAAGCGCACCACGAAGCCGGTGGGGTTATCGGCCTCGATCACATCCTCGCCGCGCAGGTCATCGCCCGATTCGGCCAGGTAGAAGCGGCGGCGATGCACGGCGCCGAAAGGCTTGCGCCAGCCGTCATGCGCCACTTCGAGCCATTGCGCGCCGCCCGCCTCCTGGCGATCGGCCTCGACATTCTCCGGCCGGCGGCCCAGCCCGTCTTCCCGCAGTTCCGAGCTGTTGGTGTCGGAGAGGGTGAGGGTGGAATGGGCGGCCGTGGCGCGCAGCGCGTCGCGCCATTCGCCCTCGGCGGCAGGGGCCGCGCCGCAATTGACGATCATACGGTCACGCCCGACCGACATCTCGAAGGAGAGCGTGCCGGCGTGATGGAAACGGTCCGCCCCGCGCGGCAGGCCGGTGGCGTCGCGGCCGCGCGCCTGGGGCGGCACCCCGGCATCGAGGATCACGAGCGTGCGCCCCGCCTGGAGGCGCTGGAAGCCGCCCTGCGGCAGCACGACCGGCGCGCGGCCCCGGGCTTGGCCCTGGGTGAGCACGAGGTCGAGCATCGCCGCCCCCTCGTCGCGCGTGCCGTTGAAGGTCGCGAGCCCGCCATCGCCGTGGCGGAAGAGGCGCAACGCCGGGGCCGCACGGTCCAGCGCGCCCGCCAGCTCGCCCGGCGCGTCATAGCCCGCGCCATGCAGCAGGTTGCGGATCTCGATCAGGTCCTGCAGCGCGAGGAGCTGCTGGGCCGGGCTGCGCTCGATATGCGTGCCGTCGGGCAGGAACTGCCGCTCCAGCTCGGCGGGGAGGAAGCGCAGGCAGCGGGTGAGCCAGCCCTCATCCTCGAGCGCCACGGCCGCCGCCATGGCGCCCTTGAGCGCGACCAGCGCCCCGCGATGCGAAGGCTCGGCGGGCAGGGAGGCGACGAGCAGCCGCGCATCCTGCGCGAGGCGCTGCATGATGGCGCGGCGGAAACCATCCTCGGCCGTGGCGGCGAAGAAATCCCAATGGCCGAGCCAGGCGGAGATGCGGGTGCCGACCACCTCGGGCTGCCCCGCCATGGCCTCGTCCGCGCCGCGCTCCAGCCAGTCGGCGGCCAGCGCGCGGGCGCGCAGCCGGGCGGCATCGGTGCCGAGGGCGCGCAGATCGCGCAGCCAGGTGAAGCCATGCACGGCGGCGCGCCAGATGGGGCTGCCGGCCGTATTGTCCCAGCCCTCGCCGCCTTCTTCGGCCGGGCGGAGCAGGCGCGCGGTGCCCGCGACCTCGCATTCCCCGCGCAGCAGCCGGGCGCCACGGGCGGCATCGCCGGGCCAGAGGTCACGGAAGGCGCGGGCAGGGGCCGCCGGCACCTTGACCGGCTTGATACCGGCCAGCGCCCGCCGGGCACCCCGCAGCCAGTCTTCCATGCTCATTCGGAGGCCCCTCCGGCGCCGCGGATGTCGCGCATCGCCTTGGCATAATCCGGCGCGCCGAAGACGGCGGTCCCCGCGACCAGCACATCGGCGCCCGCCTCGATGCAGAGCGGCGCGGTCTTGGCCGTCACGCCGCCATCGATCTGCAGGTGGATGTCGCGGCCGGTGGCCTCGATCATCTTCCGCAGGGTCGCGATCTTGGGGAGCTGGCTGTGGATGAAGCTCTGGCCGCCGAAGCCGGGGTTCACCGTCATCACCAGGATGAGGTCCACCAGGTCCATCACATGCTCGATGGAGGAGACGGGCGTGCCGGGGTTGAGCACCACACCCGGGGACTTGCCCAGCGCGCGGATGGTTTGAAGCGAGCGATGCAGATGCGGCCCGGCCTCGGGGTGCAGGCTGATCCGGTCGGCGCCCGCTTCCGCGAAGGCGGCCAGGAAGGGATCGGCCGGCGCGATCATCAGATGCACGTCGAAGGACATGGCGCTGTGCTTGCGCAGCGCCTTCACCACTGATGGCCCGAAGGAGATATTGGGCACGAAATGCCCATCCATGATGTCGAGATGCAGCCAATCGGCGCCGGCGGCGTCGATGGCGCGAACTTCCTCACCCAGACGGGAAAAGTCGGCGGCGAGGAGCGAAGGGGCGATCAGGACTGGACGTGACACAGCGCTGTTATGCCGAGGGTCACGAATATCGGCAACGGGGCGCTGGCATGCAGATCAACGTAACGGTTGATAAACCGCCTTTTTCTGCGCGCGGGTGGACCGGGGCGGGGTGCGGCGGCATTTCCCGGCGCAGGGCTTCGGCCTTTTGGGGGCGGGCCGCAGCCTCCAAGGCATGGAACGTCACGGCCCCGTATCGGGCTGGGGCGCTGCGCTTTCCAAGAAGTGAAAAAGAGCCAGCGCGCCACGCGGCCCGCCCTGGCATATCGGGGCGGAATGCGGTTCAACGGCATCCGCCTCTTCGCCCTTGGGCGAGTGGCGTGGCGCGCTGGCATAGGAGAGCGGGCTAAGGGAGGGAACTGCGCCGCGATCCGGTTGGGAAGCCGGATTGGGTAGTCTGCGACGCATCAGACCGGCGGGAGTGGTGTGAAGAAGGTGCCCGGGGTCTGGAATCCATTCGCCAGCTCGGGACAAGGTAACCCTGCCCCATCTGCCATTCTGGGGAGCGAAGCTTTCATGAGCCTGACAGCGGCTGGATATAGAGCGGCGGTTTCCAACGCGCCTGCGGGCGGCCGATGCGCATCCTGCTGACGGAGGATGACGAGCGCCTCTCGGGCTATCTGGCCGAGGGGCTGGGCCGGGCGGGCTGGGCCGTGGATGTGGCCGCGAGCCTGGAGGAGGCCCGCGCGGCGCTCCGCGCGGTGCGTTACCGCGCCCTGGTGCTCGACCTGAGCCTGCCCGATGGCGACGGGATGGACCTGCTGCGCGAGCTGCGCCGGACCGACCGGCTGCTGCCCGTGCTGATCCTCACCGCCCGGGTGCGGCTTTCCGACCGGGTGAAGGGGCTGAACACCGGCGCGGACGATTATCTGGTGAAGCCCTTGGCGCTGGAGGAGCTGGTGGCCCGGCTCGCCGCCGCCTGCCGCCGGGCCGATGTGCCGGCCGAGCCCGCGCTGACCCTCGGCCGCGTGACGCTGGAAACCGGCAGCCGCGCCTTCCTCATCGATGGCGAAATCCGCCCCCTGGCCCGGCGGGAGACGATGGTGCTGGAGGCCCTGCTGCTCGCCCGCGGCCGCGCGGTGCCGAAACAGGCGCTGGAGGAGGCGCTGGGCAGTTTCGAGAACGATATCGGGGCCAATGCGGTGGAGGTCTATGTTTCCCGCCTGCGCCGGCGCCTGGCGGAGGCCGGGCTCGGCATCCGGGCCGATCGCGGCATCGGATACCGTATCGTAGAGATGGAAAGCCCATGATCCGCCGTGGCCCCGCCTCCCTCACCGCCGGCGCGACGGCGGCCTTCATCGCGGCCCTCGCGGTGGCGGCCGCCATGCTGCTGGTGCTGCTGCCGCTGCGGAACAACGCGGTGATCGACCGGCTCGAGGAGCGCTCCCTCGCGCAGCGGGCGCAGATGATCGCCGAGCATCTCTCCTGGGCCGATGGGCATTGGAACCTGCGGCTGCCGCCCGATATCGCGGCCGCCTTCTCGCCCGTCTACGGCCGCTCCAGCTTCGCGGTGGTGACGCCGGAGGGCGAATTCGTCACCGGGGCGGGGATCAACCAGCCCCTGGCCGTGCCGGCGGAGGAGGCGCAGAGCTTCGCCGTGGAGCGCGGCGGGCGGCTGCTGCAGGGCATCGCCCTGCCGGTGGAGGTGAATGGCCGGAAGCTCTCCATCCAGGTCGCCGAGAACCTGCGCCACCCCGATGTGCTGCTCGACGACGCGGCGGTGAGCGTGGCGCAGGACGTGGCCTGGCTCGTGCTGCCGGTGTTTCTCATTCTGTCGCTCGTGCTGGTGGTGGCGCTGCACCGGCTGCGCCGCCCCTTGCGGATGCTCGCCGCCCGGGCCGAGGCGCTGACCCCGCTCCGCGCCGGCGAGCGCCTGCCGGAGGAGGAGGTGCCGAGCGAGCTTCTGCCGCTGGTGCGTCGGCTCAACGGGCTGCTGGAACGCGCCGAGGAGGCCCAGGCCGAGCACCGCGCCTTCCTCGCCGATGCGGCGCATGAACTGCGCACGCCGCTGGCCGTGCTGCGCGCGCATCTGGACCTGCTGCGCGACGAGAAGGCCGCCGTGGCGCTCAATGCCGATATCTGGGAGCTGGACCGGATGGTGGCGCAGCTCCTGGCCATTGCCGAACTCGACCAGAACCATGTGGAACCGCCCGAGCCAGTGGATCTCACGCAATTGGCCGAGGATATCGCCGTGCTGCTGCGCCCGCTGGCCGAGGCTCAGGGGGTGGCGGTGACGGTCTCGGGCCCGGCGGTGGTCATGGAGGCGCAGCTCGAGGCCATGTCGCAGGTGATCGCGAACCTGCTGGAGAATGCGATCGGCCATGCGCCCGAGGGCAGCACCGTGGCCATCCGGGTGAAGCGCGAGGGCGGGCAGGCGGTGCTGGAGGTGAGCGACGCCGGGCCGGGCGTGCCGCAGCATGAGCGGAAGCTGATCTTCCGGCGCTTCTGGCGCTCACGCCGGCGGCGCGACGGGCGGCGGCGGGGCGTGGGGCTCGGCCTGCCGATCGTGCTCCGCGCGGTAGAACTGCATCGTGGGAAGGTGGAGGTGGAGCAGTCGGAACAGGGCGGGGCGCTGTTTCGGGTGGTGCTGCCGGTGGAGGGGCAGGGGCCCGGTTGAGCCAATTCTACCGCTGCGGCCCGCGCCAAAGTGTAAGGGCCTGAAGGCAACGCAATCAGCGAAATTCGTGAACGACCTCGATGTGGCCCACGATCGCGCCGTTGAACGCCTCCAGATCCTCGGCGGGTACCCAGTATTCAAGGAAGGCGTTGCCGCCCGCGGTCTGGACTTGATAGCCGGCGAGGAAATCCTGCCGCACCTCGAAGCGCGTGACATAGCCCACGCCGCTGGCCGGCACATTCCAGTCACGGGCGATCTTGATCGCGTATTCCTCGGTGGTGACCGGATAGAAAATCGGCTGTTCCGGAAGGCGCGGCGGGAAGGCCCGCCATCCGGCCTGCTCGATCAGCGCCAGTTCCTGCGGTCCGACCGGCCGCCACAGCGTCACAGTGTCCTGGTTCATGCCCGTGCCCGTCTTCTGCGGGCCGCCTCGAACCAACGCCGAGGCCAGCCCTACTCCCGCTCTTTCCGGAACCTTGCGGCGAAGAATCCGTCCATACCGCCGCGTTCGGCCCAATAGTCCGGCCGGGTGCGCAGCGCGCCCTGGCTGGTGACGGCCTGTTCCAGTTCCGGCAGTTCCTCGGGCCGGATCGGGTCCGGCACCAGGCCATGCGCGGCCACGGCCGTCAGCATATGCGCCTCGCCCTCTTCCGGCTGGAGCGAACAGGTCGCGAAGACCATCCGCCCGCCGAGCTTCAGCAGGCTCGCGGCCTTGCCCAGCAGCGCGCGCTGCGTCTCGGCCAGCTTCTCCACATCGCCCTGGCGGCGCAGATGCGGCACGTCGGGGTGGCGGCGGATGGTGCCGGTCGCCGAGCAGGGGGCATCGAGCAGGATGGCGTCGAATTTCTCGTTGGGCGACCAGCGGGTGAGGTCGGCCTCCACCACGGCGGCGTCGAGCTTCAGGCGCGAGAGGTTCTCGCGCAGGCGCTGGGCGCGGCGCGGGTCCCGCTCCACGGCCCAGACGCGGGCGCCGGCGGCGGCGAGCTGCGCGGTCTTGCCACCCGGGGCGGCGCAGAGATCGGCGATGCGCTCGCCCGCCTGGGGCTTGAGCAGCAGGGCGGGGAGGGCGGCGGCGGCGTCCTGCGCCCAGATCTCGCCTTCCTCGAAGCCGGGAAGGTCGGTGATGCGGGTGCCGGGCGGGAAGCGCCAGGAGCCGGTGGGCAGCTTTTCCGGCGCGGGGATGCCCTCGGGCATTTCCTCCGGCCAGGCGAAGCCGGGCTTCACCGAGAGATCGAGCGGGGCGAGGGCGGTCTGCGCCTCGGCCATGGCGCGCACGGCGGGGCCATAGGCCTTGTGCCAGGAGGACCAGAGCCAATAGGGCGTGTCGAGCCGCGCGGCATCGAGCCCTTCGAGTTGGGCCGGACCTTCCTGCGCCACCTTGCGCAGCACGGCATTCACCAGCCCGGCGAAGGGCTTGGGCACGAGATCGACCGCGCTGGCCACGGCCGCATGCGGCGGCGTGTCGAGCAGCAGAAGCTCCGCCGCGCCGATGCGCAGCGCCATGCGGGCGGCCGGATGCGGCTCGCGGCGCAGGAAGGGCTCCAGCAATTCATCGAGGCTGCCGAGGCGGCGCAGCACGGCGCCGGCGATGCGATGGGCGGCGGCCTTGTCGCGCGGGGCGACGGAATGGGGCAGGCTGTCCAGCGCCTCGTCGAGCGCGCGATGGCGCTCCAGCACGGATTGCAGCAGGGCCAGCGCGGCGCCGCGCGACGGATTGCGGCCGACGAGCGGAGCCGGGCCGCCATTGCCGCCACGGCTCCCGCCAGGCGGGCGGGCGCCATGGATCGTGCCCGCGCCATGGGGTGCTGCGGGTCGGGCGGCATGGCCTTGGGGCCGGCGGGGGCGGGCGGGACGGTTCTGATCTGACATCGCGATGTCGCTCTCTATGTCCCGCCGGACGGAAGACCGCCAGAGGCTTTTGCCCAACCCTCCCCCGCGTGAGGGGGAGGGCCTGCGGCGCGGCCGCGGTTTCGGGCCGCCGTTTTACGCCGGGGCCTCAGGCCAGGGCCTCAGGCGGGCGAGGAGAGCGGCTTGCCCTTCTCGACGACATAAGTCGCGAAGAGCCGCGTGGCCTCCGGCCCCGCCTTGCCCGCATGCGGCACGCCCGCCTGGACGAGGAAGCTGTCGCCGGGCTTGAGATGCAGCGTCTCCTGCCCCTCGATGCTGATCTCGACCGCGCCGGACACCAGATAGGTCGCCTCATGGCCCGGATGCGTATGCCGCCCGATCACGGCATTGGGCTCGAGATCGACGAAGACCTGGATGGTGACGTGATTGGTGCCGGGCAGATCCTCCTGCCGGACCACGGTGCGCTTCACCGCCGCCGGCTGGGCCGAGACGGGGGCGGCGGTGAGCGTCGCCGTCACGGCGCAGAGCGCGCAGCCGGCGAAAATCCTGCGGGTGAGCATAGTCCATTTCCTCCCTCTGGCCCGAGAGCGTGCCGGGCCTGCGGCACTATGGCGCCCTGGCCTCGGGCATAGCCAGAACGCCGTGCGATCTGCGCCGCTGAAACAGTCGCTCATTTGCGGATGCCGCCGCTTGGCTTTATCCAGCCTGCGGCGGCCCCGCCCGGGCGGCCGTGATCATTCGACGTGGTGCATGATGCAGGCGGCCCTCCGGTTCATCGACAATATCCCCGAGGCTTTCCTGGAGGCGCGGCGCCCGCGGCTCTGGCTTTCCTTGCTCTGCCTGCTGCTCTGGCTGCCGGGCTTCTTCAACATCCCCGCCGGCGACCGCGACGAGGCCCGCTTCGCCCAGGCCAGCCGGCAGATGGTGGTCTCGGGCGACTACGTCCGGATCATGGTCGGCGACGAGGAGCGGAACAAGAAGCCCGTCGGCATCCATTGGGCCCAGGCGGCCAGCGTGCATCTGGCCGAGGCGCTGCATCTCGGCACGCGGGACGATATCTGGCCCTATCGCGTCCCGGGCCTGATCGGCGCCTGGCTCGCCGTGCTGGCGACCTTCCATTGGGGCCGGGCGCTGGTCGGGCGGCGGGCGGCGATGCTGGCCGGCACGCTGCTGGCCTCCTGCCTCGTGCTCATCGTCGAGACGCATATCGCCAAGACCGACGCGGCCCTGCTGGCCACGGTGGCGGGAATGATGGGGCTCTTCGCGCGGCTCTATCTGGCGCCCGGCACCTTCACCAACGGCCAGGCTTTGGCCTTCTGGGCCATGATGGGCGCCTCCGTGCTGCTCAAGGGCCCGATCGGGCCCATGGTGGTGCTGCTCACCGGCATCAGCCTGGCCATCGCCGACCGGCGGGCGCCCTGGTTCCGGGGCCTGCGCCTGCATTGGGGCCTGCCGCTCGTCCTGCTGATCTGCCTGCCCTGGCTGGTCGCCATCGGCATCGCGACCGACGGCCGCTTCTTCTCCCAGGCCGTGGGCGGGGACATGCTGGGCAAGGTCGGCAATGGCGACGAGAAGCACTGGGGCCCGCCGGGCTATTACCTGCTGACCTTCGGCATCGCGGCGTTCCCCGGCGCCTTCCTGGTGCTCCGCAGCCTGCCGACGGCCTGGAGCAACCGTCTGCAGCCCTCGACGCGCTTCCTGCTGGCCTGGATCATCCCCACCTGGCTGGTCTTCGAGGCGGTGGCGACCAAGCTGCCGCATTACACCCTGCCGACCTATCCCGCGCTGATGCTGCTCGCCGGCGCCTGGGCGATGGACCCGCTGCGCCGCCCCGCGCCGCGCTGGCTGGCGGGCATCGGCTGGTTCTTCCTCTTCCTGGTGCCGATCGGGCTCGCCATCGGCGCGGTCGTCCTGCCGCATCTGGCCGATAACCGGGCCGATTGGTGGGCGCTGCTGGCCATTCCCTTCGCCGCCCTCCCCATCTGGGGCGCGGTGCGGGCGATGCGGGCGGGGCATCCGAGCCGGGCGGGCATCCTGGCGGCCATCCTGACCATCCCGCTGACGGGCTTCGCGCTTCAGCACACCATCCCGAGCCTGCGCGCGCCCTGGCTCTCGCCGCGCATCGCGACGCTGCTTTCGGAGGTGGCGCCGGGCGTGCCTTACGACCATGTCGGCCTGGTGGGCTATCAGGAAGCCTCGATGCTCTTCGCCACGAGCGGTGACCTCCAGTTCCTCGACAATGCCCCGGCGGCGGCCGATTTCCTGGCCGAGGCGCCGGGCCGCGTGGCGGTGGTCGGCAGCCGCTCGGAGGCCGCCTTCCAGCGGCGGGTGGCGGAGCTTGGGCTGAAGCTGACGGTGCTCGGGGAGACGGACGGCTTCGTCTATACGCGCGGCCGGATGCTGGGCATCACCATCTACAAGCGGGCCGATTAGAGGCGGCGATAGCCGGGCCGGGTCGTCGGGCGGTTGGCCCCGCCGCGCTCAGTACCCCGCCAGGGCGCAGAGGCGGGAGATCTGCCGCACGTCCGGGTCGTCACTGTCGGGCTGGGCGCGGGCATTGGCGCAGGCCTGGCGGGAGCGGTCATCCGCCGTGGCCTTGGCGCGATCCAGCGCCTGCCCCCGCCGGGCAGGCTCCTCTGTCGGGGGCTGGGCCGTGCCCTGCGGGGCGATGCGAAGGCTCGCCGGGGCCTCATGCCATTGCGCCAGGGCCGGGGCGACCGGGGCGGCCGTCAGCAGCGCCATCGCGGGAACGAGCAGGACCTTCATCGACATCGGTATCCTCCGTCTTTGAATGCCACCGGTTCGGCGACAAGATGCGGAGGATACAAGCCAAAGCCCGCAAGCCCAATCACCAAAGGGTTAGGGCCCCGGCTTGTGACCGGAGCGAGTGACGATCCGCGGCGAGTTCGGAAGGGCTGTGGAGCGTCCTGCGCGGCACGCGCAGAACGTCATCATGAACCTTGCGCCGTCAGCCGCCCGAGTTCGAAGGCCCGCCGCAGCCCCTCCTCGGCGCTCGCCACATCCAGCGGCAGCAGAAGATCCAGGCCGAGCGCGGGCATGCCGCAGAAGCCGAAAATGCCCTGGACGATCTGAGCCTGCAGCGCATCGAGGTAGCCGCGACGTTCGTAGGTCCCTCGGTCCACACCGCCAATGGCGATGACACGCCCCTTCAACCGGCCCAGCAGCCGGGTCACGCCTTTGTCGGGATCGTCGATGAAGGCCCAGCCGGCGGTGAAGACCCGATCGATCCAGCCCTTCATGACCGCCGGCATCGACCACCAGTAGACCGGGAAGAGCAGCACGAGCGCATCGGCCCTGTCGACGCGCCGCTGTTCGGCCAGGATATCCTCGCCATGCTCTCGCCGGCCGTTGAAGACATCATGGTCGATGGACCCGAAACGCGGATCGAAGTCAGCCGCCGAGAGGTTCAGCACCTCATAGGTCGTGCCGCGGGCGGTCTCGAGGCCGCTGACGAATTGCGCGACGGCGGCCTGGGTATAGGAGGTGGGGTCGGGATGCGCGGTGACGATCAGAATATGCACGTTATGCCTCTTTCCTGAATGTGCGGACCCTGTGTCGCTCTATATACTGATTGTAACCTACAGATTGTAGATAGGCCGCCTCACATATGCCGGAGACCACGCGCCCGCCCGTCCGTCAGCGCCTGCTGCGCGCCGAACGGCTGCGGCAACTCATTGAAACCGCAAGGCGGATCGTCCGGGAGGAGGGCGCCGACGCGCTCACGCTCGGCCGTTTGGCCGAGAGCGCCGGCGTGACGCGGCCGGTGGTCTATGATCACTTCCAGACGCGAAACGGGCTGCTGAAGGCGCTCTATGAGGATTACGACGCCCGGCGGGAGGTCGTGCTCCTGGCCACCCTGAAAGCCGCGCCGCAGACCCTCGAGGGACGGGCCCAGGCCATCGCCCGGACCTATATCGAATGCGTTCTCTCGGAAGGCAGCGACATTCCCGGCGTGGCGGCGTCGCTTGCCGGCTCGCCCGAACTGGAAGCATTCCGGCGCGACTATCAGCAACGGTTCATCGCCCGCTGCCGAGCGGAGCTTGAGCCGCATCTTCACGACAGGCCCATAGCGCCGGCGAGGTTATGGGCCATGCTCGGGGCAGCCGATGCGCTTTCCGAGGCGGTGTTGCGGGGTGACCTGCGCCCGGCTGAGGCGGAGAGCGAACTGGTGCGCCTGATGCTCTCCTTCGCGGAAGAACCCAGGCCTTCATGATTGGCGGGCCCCGCGGAGCGCCCTCGTGGCCTTCGGCGAGCGAGATCATGGCCTCATTCGACGCAGGCCCAAGGATCATCTGCGGCTGACCGGCATCGTCGGTTAATGTGGCTCAGCTCAAGAGGCCAGGGCAGCAAGTCGGGGCGCCCCCGGCACCGGTGGAATGGAGAGCGGGATGGCATTGTCGGCGCAGGTCTTCGCATGGTCTCATGCCAAGTCGGACGTGCCGGCCGTGCTCGCCGCCGCCTGTGGCATGGGCCTCGCCGTCCTGGCGGGGGTCGCGCTCGGCCATCCGGCCTGGGGGCTTGCGGCGGCCATCGGGGGCATGCTGGCGAGCCATGCCGGGACGGGCGGCAGCCTCGGGGCGCATCTGCGCCTGCTCGCCCCGCTGCTCGCCGCCTCGGGCCTGGCCGCGCTGGTCGCGGGGCTCGCCGCCGGGCATGGCGTCTGGACGGAGCTGGCGGTGGTCGCCGCGGGCGGCCTCGCGGCGCTGGCCGGCGGCTATAGCCGGCCCCTGGGGCTGGGCGCCGGGCGCTTCATCATCTTCCTTCCCATCCTGCTCGGCGCGGCGGAGAGCCATCCGGCGGTGCTCGACACGCTGCTGCTCGCCCTGGGCGGCGCGGTGCTGACGATGGGGCTGGCGCTGCTCTTCGGCGCCCTGGCCCGCGCTTTGGGCTGGCACCCGCCCCCGCCGCCGGAGCCCGGCCGGCTGGCGACGCGGGCGCAGCTCTTCCGCCGCTGGCGCCAGACCCTCGGCACCTGGGCGGGCTGGCAATATCCGCTGCGGCTCATGGCCTGCCTCGCGGCCGCCGGGGCGCTCCATCTCGCCTGGCCGGAGCATCACCTGCGCTGGGTGACGCTGACCGTAGCCATCCTGGCGCAGCGGACGATCGAGATGCCGCCGCTCAAGACGCTGCAACGGGCGCTCGGCGCCATGCTGGGCGTGGCGGCGGCGGGGCTGCTTGTCTTTCACCCCGCCCCGCCGGGCTGGGATATCGCGGCGCTGATCGCGCTCTTCGGCGGGCTGGCGCCCTGGCTGCGGGGGCGGAACTACCTGGCCTTCACCGCCTGCACCACGCCGCTCATCATGGTGATGTTCAGCGCCGGCGGCCCGATCGAGCCGGGGCTGCTCGCCGACCGGCTGGTGGCGACGCTGATGGGCGCCGGGCTCGTCCTGGCGGCGGATATGCTCGCCTCCCGCCCGCTCGGCGCCAATTGACCACCGCCGGCCCCCCCGACGGTCTAAGCTGGGCGAAGGGCAGGGAAGCGAGCGCGCGTGGAGATCATCGGCAGCCGGACGATCTGGAGTTTCGACGAGCGCGGGCGGAGCGTGAGCCGCAGCGGCAGCGCCATCCGCAAGGCCGAGGCGCCTCTCGTGGCCAGCTACATGGACTTGGCGACGCGCGTGGCCGAGCTGCAATTCCGCAATCGCGACCTGGTGCTGATGTTTCGCGGCCAGCGCGCCGATCATCGCAACCGGCTCGGCTATAGCTCGATCAAGCCCTCGCTGCTGCGGGGCGAGGCGCCGCGGCGGCTGCCCTCCGATGCGGTGCTCGACCGGCGCTTCGCCCGGCTGGTGGCGGCGGAGAAGGCGCTGGTCGCGGGCTATGAGGCGGCTGGGCTGCTGGGGCGGGAGCGGCTGAAGCGCCAGCGCATCCTGCGCTGGGCCATTCTCCAGCATTACGAGATCTGCCCCACGCCGCTGCTGGACGTGACGCAGTCGCTGCGCATCGCCGCCTCCTTTGCGTCGGATGGCGCTTCCCATGGCGAGGGCGAGGAGGCTTTCGTCTTCGTGCTGGGCATTCCCAATGTCAGCGGCGCCATCACGGCCAGTGCGGAGGCGGGCTTGCAGGTGCTGCGCCTGGCCAGCGTCTGCCCGCCCTCGGCCGCCCGGCCGCATCTGCAGGAGGGTTATCTGCTGGGCGAATATCCCGACTGCGCCAGCGCCGAGCAGAAGATGCTCTACGAACATGCGGAGATGGATTTCGGCCGGCGGCTGATCGCCAAGTTCCGCTTCGAGCCGGCCGCTTTCTGGCAGGCCAGCCCCGACTTCCCGCAGGTGGGCCGGGAGGCGCTCTATCCGCGCGAGGATGCGATGCTGGCTTTGGCGGAGAGGGTGCGGGCGGCGATCTAGCCCAGCACCTGATCCAGCACCTCGAAACTGCCGCTCCAGCCGCCGGTCATGGACTCGCGCGCCTCGATGAAGGCCAGGCGCTCGGCCTCGGTGGCATCGAGGGGCGCCTGATGCAGCGTGACGAGCGTGGCGCCCGGCCCCCGTTCCTCGAAGGTGACGGTGCTGTGCCATTCGAGCGGCCAGGGGCCGGGGAAAGGCGAGGGCGTGATCGCGCCCTTCCAGTCGGCGAAGGCCTGGACCCAGGTGAGGCGCGAGGGCGGCTCGATCTCGCGATAGACGAAGCGGCCCCAGATGCTCTTCACCATCGGCCCGTCGCCATCGGGCATGTCCATCCGCGCCAGCAGCATGCCGCCGGGCTTCAGCTCCGATCGCAGCACGCTCGTGGCGCAGCCTTTGGGGCCGAACCAGCGGGCGAGCTGGGCGGGCTCGGTCCAGGCCGCCCAGACGCGCGGGCGCGGCGCCTGGAAGAGGCGGGTGATGACGAAATCGGCAGCGGATGCAGGCATGCTCAGCCCTTCTCTTCGCGCAACAGGCCTTCCCGGAGTCGTCGCAATTGGTGGAACCAGGCCAGGGTCTCGTCCAGTGCCTCGGCGTTCAGGCGGCGAGGGCGCCGCTGCCCGGCCCGGCCCGCCTCGATCAGCCCCGCCGCCTCGAGCACCTTGAGATGCTTGGAAATGGCCGGCTGGCTCATGGCGAAGGGCTGCCGCAACTCGGAAACCGTTGCCTCGCCGCTGGCGAGCCGTGCGAGGATCGCCCGTCGGGTCGGGTCGGCAAGGGCGGCGAGACTGAGGGTCTGCCGGTCTTCCATAACCCAAAAGTTATATAGCGGGCGGAATGATTGCAACGTGAATCGCCCCCTTCCGGGCGGCGGCACGCGGCATGCATGCGCCACGCGGCGCGCATGCGCGAGGGGCGAAAAGCGATGGGAGAGGGCCTGTGAGCGGCTTCGATTTCGATCTGGTGGTGCGGGGCGGCACGCTGGCCACGGCGGCCGAGGTGCTGGAGGCCGATATCGGCATCAAGGACGGGGTGATCACCGCCCTGGGCCGCAACCTGCCGCGCGGCGCGGAGGAAATCTCCGCCAAGGGCTATATCGTCACCCCTGGCGGGATCGACCCGCATACGCATATCGAAGAGATCGGGCAGGATGGCTCGGTCGCGGAGGAAAGCTTCTCCTCCGGCTCGGCGGCGGCGCTGGCGGGCGGCACCACCTCCTTCATCTGCTTCCTGCCGCAATGGAAGGGCCATACGTTGGCCGCTAGCGCGCCGGGCTATGAGGCGCGGGCCAAGGCCTCGCGGGCCGACTATTCCTTCCACCAGATCATCACCGACCCCACGCCCGAGGTGCTGGAGAAGGAGGTGCCGGCCCTGGTCGCGCGGGGCATCCGCAGCCTCAAGGTCTTCCTCACCTATGACCCGCTGCGCCTCGACGATGCGCAATTGTTGCAGGTGCTGGCAACGGCGAAGAAGAACGGCGCCTTCGTCACCATCCATTGCGAGAATTACGACGCCATCGGCTGGCGCATCGACGCGCTGCTGAAGGCGGGGCTGACGGATCCGTTGATGCATGCCTGGTCGCGCCCCCCGGTCGTGGAGCGCGAGGCGACGCATCGCGCCATCGCGCTGGCCGAGTTGGTGGATCAGCCGGTGCAAATCTTCCACGTCTCCTGCGAGGAGGCCGCGGCTGAGATCGCGCGGGCGCGGCGGCGCGGCGTGAAGGTCTGGGGCGAGACCTGCCCGCAATATCTCACCCATTCGCATGACGATCTGCAGGGCCCGGATTTCGCCGGCGCCAAGGCCGTGTGTTCCCCCGCGCTGCGCGAGAAGGGCGAGAATGAGCGCGTCTGGGCGCGGATTCTGGACGGCACGCTGGACATCGTCTCCTCCGACCATTGCGGCTTCTCCTTCGCGACGGCCAAGCAGGCGGTGGGCGCCAGCCCCTATGGCGTCGGCGGCGCCGTCTCGCGGCCCGATGGGCGGCCTGCCTTCAACGCCATCCCCAATGGCGTGCCGGGCATCGAGACGCGGCTGCCGGTTCTCTTCTCCGAAGGTGTGAGCAAGGGCCGCATCGATCTGCCGACTTTCGTGAAACTGTCTTCCGCCAATGCGGCGAAGCTCTTCAACCTGCCGGGCAAGGGCTCGCTCATGCCGGGCGCCGATGCGGACCTCGTGCTCTGGAACCCGGATGCGGAGCGCGTGATCGAGAATGTCGCCCTGCATCACGCCATCGACTACACGCCCTGGGAGGGTTTCGCGGTGAAAGGCTGGCCGGAAGTGACCATCCGGCGCGGCCAGGTCGCGATGCGCCATGGCGAGGTCATCGCCGAGGAGGGCACCGGCCGCTTCCTGGCGCGCGGGCCCTATGCGCTGGCCAAGCCGCGCGGCGTGGTGCCGGATGGCTTCGACGCGGCGCTGGCCTGACCTCCGAAGGTGAGCCCTGGCCTTCGACGTGAACATCCCTTTCTATGAAAGGAACGGATTCGAGGTGACGGAAAGGAAGCCCTATCTGAACGGCGTGACGGTCTATATGCGCCGCAGGCTCTGAGCCGCCGGCAAGGCGAGCCGCGCGCGCAGCCCGCCTTCGGGCGCGGGGCCGAGGGTGAGCGTGCCCTCATGCAGCCCGGCGAGATCGGCGACGATGGCGAGGCCGAGGCCGGAGCCGGGCGTCTGCTCATCCAGCCGCACGCCCCGCTCCAGCGCCGAGGCGCAGGCCCCTTCCGAGAGGCCCGGCCCGTCATCGTCCACGGTGATGGCCACGGCATTGCGCTCGCGCGCGATGCCGACGGCCACGCTGCTCTTCGCCCATTTGCAGGCATTTTCCATGAGATTGCCGAGCATCTCGGCAAGATCCTGCGGATCGACCCGCACGCGCGCCGCCGCATCGCCCGCGACGTCGATGGTCAGGTCGCGCTCGGCGAAAAGGCGGCGGAGCGCGCGGGCCACTTCCTCAGCCACCTGATGCGGCGCGCTGGCGGGCAGGGCGCTCGCCGCGAGCTGCGCCATGGCCCGGGCGCGGCTGAGATGGTGATGCACCAGCCGCTCCAGCGCCCGCGTCTCCATCCGCGCCGCCGCGAGGTCCGGCGGGTTCTGCGCCAGCGCATTGCCCAGCACGGCGAGCGGCGTCTTGAGCGCATGGGCGAGATTGCCGAGATGCGCCCGCGCGCGCTCCACCGTGGCGCGATTGCCGGCGATGAGCGCGTTGACCTCCGAGACAAGTGGCGCGACCTCGGCGGGGGCCTCGATATCGAGACTTTGCCTTTCCCCAGCGCGAACTTCCGCCAGCGCCCGCCGCGCGCGGCGCAGCGGCGCGAGGCCGATCACCACCGTCGTCACCACGCCGCCGATCAGCCCCAGGCCGAGCAGGCCGAAGACGAGCAGCAGCACGCGGCGCAAGCGCGAGACCTCGACCTCCAGCGGCTTGCTCGAGAGCGCGACGGCCACCAGCACGGGCCCCGGCGCGCCCGGCAGCAGCATATAGCGCTCCATCAGCCTGAGCGGCGTGCCACGGGGACCGGTGAGTTCGCGCACCTGCGCGCTGCGCGAGCGGTCCAGCACCAAGGGCAGCGTCTGGTCCCAAAGCGAGCGGGAGGTGACGAGCTGGCCGCCCGGCCCCCGCACCACCCAATAGGCGCCTGACAGCGGCAGATCGAATTCGGCGCCCGAAGGATCGCGCGAGAGCGAAACCTTGCCCTCCGCATCGACCGAGACGGCGGCGATGACGCCGTCGAGCAGGCTCGCGAGCCGCGCGTCGAAGGCCGCGTGCAATTGGCGCGTCGTGGTATCGTTGATGAACCAGGCGGCGGCGCCGAGGCCGAGCGCCAGCCACAGCCCCGTGGCCAGCGCGAGGCGCAGCGCCAGCGAGCGCCGCATCAGAGGCTTTCCACCAATCTGTAGCCCTGGCCGCGCAAGGTTTCGATCACGCCCTCGCCGAGCTTCTTCCTCAGCCGCGCGACCATGACCTCGAGCGTGTTGCTGTCGCGGTCGAAATCCTGCGCGTAGAGATGCTCCGTCAGCTCCGTCTTCGAGACCACCTTGCCCGCGCGATGGGCGAGATAGCCGAGCGTCCGGTATTCGAGCCCGGTGAGCTTCACCGGCACGCCGTCGAGCAGAACGCGCTGCGCGCCGGTATCCACCACGAGCCGCCCGAGCGCGATCTCGGGCCGCCCCCGCCCATGCGCGCGGCGCACCAGCGCCTGAATGCGCGCGACGAGTTCCGGCATGACGAAGGGCTTGGCGAGATAATCGTCGGCGCCCGCATTGAGCCCCTCGACCTTCTCGCTCCAGGCATCGCGCGCGGTGAGGATCAGCACCGGCATGTCCCGCCCCGCGCCCCGCCAGCGGCGCAGCACCGAGAGCCCGTCGAGCAGCGGCAGGCCGAGATCGAGCACCACGGCGTCATAGGGTTCCGTCTCACCGAGGAAGAGCCCTTCCTCGCCATCGGGCGCATGATCGGCGACGAAACCCGCCTCGGCCAGGGCGGCAATCACCTGCCGGGCGAGCGGCGCGTGATCCTCGACGATGAGCGCCCGCATTAGCGCGGCTCCGGAAGCGGTGCCCCGCCACGCAGCAGCACCGGGCCCTTGCTGCGCAGCAGGGTGCCGGTTCTCGCATCCAGCTTCAGCTCGAAGACGCGGCCGGAGGGTGGCAGCAGCTTGAATTCATAGATCCACTGCCCGTCATCGCGATCGAGTTCCGTCTCGATCACCCGTCCCTCGTAGCGGGATTCGACCTCGGCGAGCAGCTCGGAGAGCGGGCGGATCTCGCCCGCGGCCAGGGCATCGCGCGCGCGCTCATGGTCGCGCCGGCTCGCCTCGGCGGCGGTCGCGCCGAGGGGCAGGGCAAGCAGGGAGCAGAGAAAGGCGCGGCGCATGGACTCCAGGGTCTCCTCCCGATGCTGAACCCCGGCTGAACGGGTGGCTCAGCCTCCATTCAGGAAGAAAGGGCGATCTTCCGCCGCGTCAACACAAGCCATGGAGAAAGACCCCATGATGATCCGCCGCAATGCCTTCCTGGCCGCCGCCATCGCCGCCGCCATGCCGCTCTCCGCCGCCTTCGCCCAGGATGGCGGCGGTGACCGGCAGGCCCGCCGCGAGGCCGATCGCCAGGCCCTGGCCGCCGCCAAGATCGACGCCGCCGGTGCCGCCAGCGCCGCCCGCACCGCCGGCTATGGCCCCGTGCGCGAGGTGGAGTGGGAGCGCGGCGTTTGGGAGGTGAAGACCTATGACAACCAGGGCCGCCGGGTGAGCCTGAACATCGACCCCACGAGCGGCGCGGTCACGCCGCGCACGCACTAGCCTGCGCCATCCTTCCGGGGGCGCTTGGCGCGGGGCGCGGAACATTCCACACTCCGCGACAAGACTTCACGGAAGGATGAGACAATGCTCCGCCGTCATCTGCTGAAGGGCGCCGCCCTGGCGCCCTTCGCCGGCCTCGCCGCGCCCGCCCTGGCCCAGAACGCCGCGGCGCGCACGCTGCGCTTCGTGCCCCAGGCCAATCTCACCGCGCTCGACCCGGTCTGGACGACGGCGACGGTCACGAACAACCACGGCTACTACGTCTTCGACACGCTCTACGGCATGGACATGGCCTTCCATCCCCAGCCGCAGATGGTGGAGAAGCACGAGATTTCCGATGACGGCCGGCGCTGGCGCTTCACCCTGCGCGAGGGGCTGATGTTCCACGACGATACGCCCGTGCGCGGCGCCGATTGCGTGGCGAGCATCAAGCGCTGGAGCGTGCGCGACCCCTACGGCCAGCTCCTGGCCAAGGTCACCGAGAGCATGGCCGCGGTCGATGACCGCAGCTTCGAGATCAAGCTCACCCGGCCCTTCCCGATGATGCTCGATGCGCTGGCGAAGAGCGAGGGCGCGCCGGTCATCATGCCCGAGCGCCTGGCGCAGACGGATGCGACCAAGCAGGTGACGGAGATGGTGGGCTCCGGCCCCTATCGCTTCGTGGCGAGCGAGTTCAATTCCGGCAGCCGCGCCGTCTACGAGAAATTCGAGGCCTATAAGCCGCGCGCCGAGCCGCCCAGCCGCAATGCGGGCGGCAAGGTGGCACATTTCCAGCGCGTCGAATGGCAGATCATCCCCGATTCCTCGACCGCCGCCTCGGCGCTGATGAATGGCGAGGTCGATTGGTGGGAGCGCCCGCTGCCCGACCTGCTGCCCATGCTCGGCCGCAACCGCGACATCGCCCGCGAGGTGACGGACCCGACGGGCCGCCTCGCCGTCATGCGCCTCAATCATCTCCAGCCGCCCTTCAACAACATCAAGGTGCGGCAGGCGGTGATGATGGCGGTGAAGCAGGAGGATTACATGGTCGCCTCGCGCGGCCCCGATGCCTCCTGGGAAACCTGCCGCAACCTCTGGGGCCGGGGCACGCCCTATTACACCGGCGAGCAGGAGGATCTGATGCCCCAGAGCCTCGACAAGGCGCGCGCCGCGCTGAAGGCCTCGGGCTATGCGGGGGAGAAGGTCGTCATCATCAACCCGACGGACTTCCCCGATATCGGCCCCCTCGGCCAGGTCACGGCCGATACGCTGAGCAAGGTCGGGTTCAATGTCGATCTCGTCGAGAGCGACTGGGGCACCGTGATCCAGCGGCGCAATTCGCGCGAGCCTGTGGAGAAGGGCGGCTGGAGCATCTTCCACACCACGGGCGGCCCCGCGAGCTGGGGCAACCCCGCCCTTTCCGTGCTGGTGCGCGGGCAGGGGCCCAAGGGCTGGTTCGGCTGGTGGGAGAATGCGAAGGCCGAGGAACTGGCCGATGAATGGCTCTATTCCCCCGACGAGGCGGGGCAGAAGAAGGCCGCCGTCGCCCTCGGCCGCCTGGCGCTGCAGGAGGTCGCCACGGTGCCGCTCGGCCAGTTCAAGATCCAGACCGCCTATCGCAAGAGCCTGACCGGCATGTTGCCGGGCTCGGCGCCCTATCCCTGGGGCCTCAGGCGGGCCTGACGGGGTACGTCATGATCTTTCGCATGACGTAAAGATGTCCGCCCGTTCAGGCGGGCGTAACCTTGGCGCTGGAATGGCGTTTGAACATCCCCGGCGGCGATAGCCCGCCGGACGAATGACGGAAACGCCTGCATGAGCCGCCGACACGCCCTCGCCACCGCTGCCTTGAAGCGCGTGAGAACCGAGGCGCAACGGGGGCTCAAGCAGGCCAAGGAATTGCGTAGCAGCCGGCGCGGCCTGGATTGGCTGAATTTCTTCGTCGCCGACGTGCAGACGGGCTTCGGCCCCTTCGTCGCCATCTATCTCGCCGCCCAGGGCTGGGATGACGGGCGCATCGGCCTGGCGCTGAGCGTCGGCGCCATGACCATGGTGCTGGGCCGCGTGCCGGCCGGCGTTCTGGCGGACGCCACGCGGCACAAGCGGCTGCTGGCCTTGCTCGCGCTCATCGCCATCGCGGCCAGCGCGCTGATGCTGGCCGTCACGCCCGTCTTCTGGCCGGTGATCATCTCGCAACTGCTGCATGGCTTCGCGAGCTGCGTGATGGTGCCGGTGCTGGCGGCCATCAGCCTCGCGCTCAGCGGGCGCGGGGCGCTGAGCGGGCGGCTCGGGCGCAACAGTGTCTTCGCCGCCGTGGGCAATGCCGTCGCGGCGGGGCTGTTGGGCGTGGTCGGCACCTATGTCTCGCTCCAGGCCGTCTTCTGGATGACGGCGGCGCTGACCCTGCCCGCCATCGCCGCCCTGGCCATGATCACCCAGGCCGATATCCGGCCGCGCGTGGAGGCCATGCAGGGCCGGGGCAGCGGCAAGAAGGGGCTGAAGGGCCTGCTGCTCGACCGCGGCGTGCTGGTCTTCGCCGCCTGCTCCTTCCTCTTCACCCTCTCCAATGCCGCGATGCTGCCCATCGCCAGCAGCGGCGTGACGCGGAGCGAGGGCGGCATGGCGAGCATCATCGTCGCCGCCGGCGTCGCGGTGGCCCAGGCGGTGACGGCGGGCATGTCGCCCGTCATCAGTTATATTTCCGACAATATTGGCCGGCGCATCGCTCTGGTCGTGGGCCTCTCCGTGTTGCCGCTGCGCGGCGTGCTGCTGGCGACGCTCGAAGGGCCCTGGATGCTCGTCGCCATCCAGGCGCTGGACGGCGTGAGTGCGGCCATGCTCGCCGTGCTGCTGCCGCTGGTCGCGGCCGATCTCACGCGGGGCACGAACCGGCTCAATCTCTGCATCGGCATTTTCGGCTTCGCGGTGGGGCTGGGCGGCAGCGTCAGCACCGCGCTGGGCGGCTATCTCTCGCTCTATTTCGGCCCGTCCTTCGCGCTGCTGACGCTCGCGGCCATCGGCGGCGGCGCCTGCGCGCTCGCCCTGCTCGCCATGCCCGAGACGCGCGAGGGCGAGGATGATGAAGATGAGGTCATGCGGTAAACGAAGGGGCCCCATCCGCGTTGTTGGAGAAGATCAACCGGCCTAGGCTCAGCTTGCTGCAAGCCTGATAAGGCCTGGCGAAAGGGGTATGAAATGTCCCGTCTTCTGATCGTTCTCGCTGCCGCTTCCATGCTCGGAGGCTGCGTCGTCGCCCCGCCGCCCGCGCGGCCCGCCGGCGTGGTCTATGTCGCGCCCTCCTATCCCATGCCCGCCCCGGGCTATGAGTGGCGCTATCACGCCTATTACGGCTGGGGCTGGTGGCACCCGCATTACGGCTGGCATCGCGGCTGGCGCTGAGCCCCCGCGAGAGCGGCGCCCGATCGGGTAAAAGCACTTGATCGGATGACGATGCTCGATCGAGGTTGGAGCGGTCTTCCTGCGCCCGGCGCGGGAAGGCCGCTTTAGCGTCGCCTCAGCGCCGCGAGCACGGCCGCTTTCAACCGCGCATATTGCTCGAACCCCGCCGTGGCCAGGGCCTCGGCGCGCGAGGCGGGCAGGTCGGCATAGGCGGGCGGCGTGTCGAACTGGCTCGCCGTCAGATCGTGCCGCTGTTCATCGATCAGATTGTAGAAATGCCAGCCGCCCGGCACCGGGGTTTTCAGGAGCTCCCCACCGGAGAGATCCTGCACCACCAGGGCGGTGACGTCGCATTGCCCATGGGCGGGATTGTCGCTGCGCCACCGGCTGCTCGTCAGGCCCGACCAACTCTCCCTCAGGGCGGGCAGCAGGCGTTCCGGCGGCAGGCGCATGGCGGGATGTCCCGAATGGTGATGGAGCCATCCCGCGCCGAGGATCCCGGCGCGGGATGAAGCGCGTCAGACGATGCTGACGCCATCCGCACGCTCGGCCGGCGCCGCCCGCCGCCGCACGGCGAGCGTCGCGATCAGGCCCAGCAGCGCCGCGAAGGAGAGCCAGAGCCCCGGCATGGCGCGATTGTCGGTCACATGGATCAGCCAGGTGCAGATCAGCGGGGTGAAGCCGCCGAAAAGCGCGGTGGCGAGGCTATAGGCCAGCGAGAAGCCGGAGGTGCGGATTTTCACCGGCATGATCTCGGTGAGATAGACCACCATCGCGCCGTTATAGAGGCCGTAGATGAAGGAGAGCCACAGCAGCGACACCAGCAGCCGCGTGAAGGACGGCGCCGAGACCAGCCAGGAAATCGCCGGATAGGCCGTGAGCAGCGCCAGCACGCAGCAGCCGACCAGCACGGGAAAGCGCCCGATGCGGTCGGAAATGGCACCGCCGATGGGCAGCCAGAAGAGGTTGGAAAGCCCGACGCAGACCGTGACGATCAGCGCGTCATTCCCCGCCAGATGCAGCACTTCCTTGCCATAGGTCGGCGTATAGGCGGTGATGAGGTAGAAGGAGACGGTCGTCATCGTCACCAGCATCATGCCGAGCAGCACGAGGCCCCAATGCTCGAGCAGGGTGCGGAAGATGGTGCCGGCGGTGGGCCGCTTCTCATGCTTCATGCGCTGGCTGAACTCTTCCGTCTCGGCCAGCGAATTCCGGATCCAGAAGAGCAGCGGCACGATGAAGCAGCCGATCAGCAGCGGGATGCGCCAGCCCCAGGCATTCATCTGCTCGGGCGTGAGCAGCGAGCCCAGGCCCACGCCCAGCAGCGCGGTGAAGACCACCGCCACCTGCTGGCTGCCCGACTGCCATGAGACGTAGAAGCCCTTGTGCCCCGGCGTCGCCATTTCGGCGAGATAGACCGAGACGCCGCCCAGCTCCGCGCCCGCGGAGAAGCCCTGGATGAGCCGGCCCAGCAGCACGACCAGGGGCGCGAGCACGCCGATGGTGGCATAGCCCGGCGTGACGGCCAGGGTGAAGGTGCCCAGGCCCATCAGCGCAAGGGTGAGCATCAGCCCCGCCCGCCGGCCGTGGCGGTCGATATAGGCGCCGAGCACCAGCCCGCCCAGCGGCCGCATCAGGAAGCCCACGCCGAACGTGGCGAAGGAGGCCATCAGCGTCGCGAATTCGCTATGCGAGGGGAAGAAGGCCCGGCCGATCGCCGCGGCGTAGTAGCCGTAGACGATGAAGTCATACATCTCCAGGAAGTTGCCGGAGGCGACGCGGAAGACGGCCTTCACCTTCTCGCCGCGAGTCATGTCTTGGGTGCTCAAACTGGACAGTCCTTGGATGGAGGCGTCGGCTTCCCGGCCAGACCGCAACCCTCTTTTGGCGATGTTCCGTGATGATTCTTATCAGCTTATGCCGTTGACATAGAGCCTCGCGCCTTCGCGGAACAGCCTTGCTTTCGCTTGCGGTAACATGAGCCCGCTTCCCCTGCCATGCGGCGCGGTCGCGACTAATTAGGGAAGGAAAGCGCGCAATGGAGACCCGCATCGCCCGCAACCGCTCATCGCGTTGAAATCGCGCCGCCGCCCTCGGAAGCAGTGGCGATCAGCTGAAAAGAATTCGTTTCCGAATTAGCGGAGCGAAGTCTGTTCCCGCCAGTCTTCGCAAGCGCGAAGCGGGCATCTTTTCTCCACCTGCCTGATCGCCGCATAAGGGAGTTAACAACCGCTTTCCGGGATACAGGATTTCTCATGGACGATGGCCGCCCCACCCCGCCGCGCGACACGCGCACTGCCCGCATCACGGCGGAAGAGGCCCTCGCGATGCATGCCGAAGGCCAGCCCGGCAAGCTCGCGATCGCGCTGACCAAGCCGCTGGCAACGGCGCGTGACCTCAGCCTCGCCTATTCGCCTGGCGTGGCCGAACCCTGCCTGCATATCCATCGCGACCCCTCGCTGGCCTATGACTATACGGCCAAGGGCAATTTCGTTGCCGTCATCTCCAACGGCACCGCCGTGCTCGGCCTGGGCAATCTCGGTGCCCTGGCCTCCAAGCCGGTGATGGAGGGCAAGGCCGCCCTTTTCAAGCGCTTCGCCGATGTGGACTCGATCGACCTTTGCGTCTCGACCGAAGACACCGACGAATTCGTCAATTCCATCCGCTACCTCGCCCCCTCCTTCGGCGGCGTGAACCTCGAGGACATCAAGGCCCCCGAATGCTTCGTCATCGAGCAGCGCCTGCGCGAGCTGATGGACATTCCGGTCTTCCACGATGACCAGCACGGCACCGCCATCGTCGCCGCCGCCGGCCTGATCAACGCCTGCCACCTGACGGGCCGCGAACTGACCGACACCAAGGTCGTCATCAACGGCGCAGGTGCCGCCGCCATCGCCTGCGCCGAACTGGTGAAGGCCATGGGCATCCGCCCCGACAACGTGACGCTCTGCGACACCAAGGGCGTGGTCTATCGCGGCCGCACCCAGGGCATGAACCAGTGGAAGTCGGCCCATGCCGTCACCACCGATGCCCGCACCCTGGCCGAGGCCCTGAAGGGGGCGGACGCCTTCTTCGGCCTCTCGGTGAAGGGCGCGCTGACGGCCGAGATGCTCAAGAGCATGGCGCCGAACCCCGTCGTCTTCGCCATGGCCAATCCGGACCCGGAAATCACCCCGGACGAGGCCAAGGAAGCCCGCCCGGACTGCATCATCGCGACCGGCCGCTCGGACTATCCGAACCAAGTCAACAACGTCCTGGGCTTCCCCTATATCTTCCGCGGTGCGCTCGACGTGCGCGCCAGCACCATCAATGACGCGATGAAGATCGCGGCCGCCAACGCCCTGGCGCTGCTCGCCCGCGAGGACGTGCCCGAGGAAGTGGCCGGCGCCGGCGGCGGCAAGGGCCTGCGCTTCGGGCCGGATTACATCATCCCCCACGCCTTCGACCCGCGCCTGATCAGCCGCGTCTCCCCGGCTGTCGCCAAGGCGGCGATGGAATCGGGCGTGGCGCGCAAGCCCATCACCGACCTGGTGCGCTATGCCCGCGGCCTCGCTGGCCGCCTCGACCACGGGATCGGCGCGCTGGAGGCCATCACCGAGCGCGTCCGCCAGTCGCCGCAGAAGGTGGTCTTCGCCGAGGGCGAGGAGGAGAAGGTCATCCGCGCGGCCATCGCCTTCCGCAGCGCGGGCTATGGCACGCCCATCCTGGTGGGCCGCGAGGACCGCATCAACGCGACCGTCGCCTCGCTCGGCATCCCGCTGCCGGATGGCATCGAGATCCACAATGCGCGCCTCTCGGCCGATAACCGGCGCTATGCGGAATATCTCTATGGCCGCAAGCAGCGCAGCGGCTTCCTCTTCCGTGACTGCCAGCGCCTGGTGAACCTCGACCGCAACGCCTTCGCCGCCTGCATGGTGGCGCTGGGCGATGCGGATGCCATGGTCTCGGGCACCACCCGCTCCTATGGCGTGACGCTGGAGGGCATCACCCACGCCATCGACGCGGCGGAGGGGACGACGCTCTTCGGCCTGAACATCATGACCTCGCGCCGCTCGGGCACCGTGCTGATCGCCGATACCGCGATCCATGAGCGGCCGGATGCGGCGACGCTCGCCGAGATCGCGCTGCAATCGGCCGCCGCCGCGCAGCGCATCGGGCTGACGCCGCGCGTGGCCTTCCTCTCTTTCTCCACCTTCGGGGACCCGGGCGGGACCATCCCCGGCAATGTCCGCGAGGCGGTGCGGCTGCTGGACGAGAAGGGCGTGGATTTCGAATATGACGGCGAGATGAGCGCGGACGTGGCGCTGAACCCGGCCATGCGCCAGCACTACCCGTTCTGCCGCCTGACGGGGCCGGCGAATGTGCTGGTGATGCCGGGCCTGCACGCGGCCCATATCCTGACCAAGGCCATCCCGAGCCTGACGTCCGCGACCATGATCGGCCCGATGCTGATGGGCCTGAAGGCGCCGGCGCAGATCACGGGGATGGACGCGAGCGTGAACCAGATCCTGGACATGGCCTGCATCGCGGCCCACGCGGCGATCTCGCGCTAGTTGGGGTGAGTGACGGGGGCGGCGGGGGCTTAGGCCGCCGCCGCTTTTTTTGTGCCTGCGTGGCGGCGGCTGGGAGGGCGGTGCCCTCCCAGACCCTCCCGCCAGGGACGGAAGCCCGTCCCTGGACCCGGCGATATTATCTTTTATTATTGCCTTTGAGAGCGGTCCGAACGAATGGAGGCGATTACGCCTCTCAATTCATCAACAACACTTCGATCTGACCCAAGAATCTTTTCCTCGCGAAGTATTTCCGCGGTTGTTTCGTCTTTTTTGATAACTAAATTATTCTTTTCTACAGAAGAAAGGCGATCGACTACGATTTTAATCAAATCTCGATCTTCTGTCTGCATAGCCAAAAGCAGTGACGCCGACTTCAATTCTATATTTGTCAGCTCATTTTGAAAATATTTAACCTCAGAAACGGCATTTCTGTACAGTCTTAAAAAGAAAAACGAGAATATTTCGATGAAAATGACCAAGGTAACTCTTGGTATGAAATGAATGGCAAATTTAGTGAAATCGCCTTCCTGAATGGCAGTGCTGGTATCGGCGCTAGTTCCAGTTATTAAGAAATAGAATAAAATAATTATTCCAGCAACTGAGAATATTGAGCCGATAGTCATATTTTTGTTTGCAAATGACCACAGTAATTGAGTTTCGGCCGTCAATCTAGCGCGAGAAATCTGAATTTGGTCTTCAATCAGCTGAATTTTTTTGTTCGTGACATGTTGTTTAATTAGAGCTTGGGCGCCTGATTCGCCAATTTCATCTAAGAGTGATTTTTTAATCTGTTCTTGTGATTTTGATAAATCATCACTTGATACAGCGCTGAGTTGAGAAACTTTTTCGCGAAGAGCGGCCGTCTCTGCGCGTAGTCGCGCGATGATCGGCGACTGGGAATTTAGGCCCCGTAACTCTTCCCGCGAAACTTTCCATATAAGCTTACCCGTTGCCTGTGAAGCTTTCATCAAGAAGATTATAGAAAGAATTAATGTTAATATGGCAGCAACGGCTGCTAATACTCTTTGCCCAAAAAATTCGTTAATCAAATACGCTGACGCCCCTAAAAAAATTGTAATCATGAGGGTGGCTAAAAACATTAGCGGATTTGTTCTTATTGCTCGATGTGTAAGTTTACTGAAATCTTCGCTGATTCCAAAAATACGCAAATAAAAATCTAAGATAGACATCGATTTTTATACCTCTTGGATAAATTTGAATTTTACTTAATTTAATAAGGAATAATAAATGAATTTCTGACAATAAAAATTGTCATAAATTACGCCCTACTGCAAACTAAAATACGGCCTCACCCCAACCCCCACACCCTCCTCACCACCTCCATCACCGCCCCAAACGCCGGGTTCTCATTCCCCACCCGCCAGGCCAGCGCCAGTTCCACCCTCGGTGTCGCCGGGTCCGCCAGCGGCTTGAGCAGCACCTCGCTCGGGCAGAGCTTCGCCGCCGCCTCGGGCACCAGCGCGATGCCCAGGCCCGCGCCCACCAGCGCCAGAATGGAATGCGTCTGGCTCACATACTGCACCCTGGCCGGCACCACCCCGGCCAGTTGCATCACGCTCACCACCACATCATGCAGATACCGCCCCTCGATGGGCGGGTAGGTGATCAGCGCCTCGCCCCCCAGCGCCTCGATGGCCACCGCCGCATCCCCGCGCAGCCGATGCCCGTGCGGCAGCGCCACGAGCAGTGACTCCCGCTGCACCACGCTCGCCATGATCCCGGGCCGGTAGCTCGTCGGCCGCAACAGCCCCAGGTCCAGCTGCCCGCCGCGCAGCGCCTCGAGCTGGTCCTGCGACACCATCTCGCGCAGGTTCAGCGTGATCTCCGGCAACTCCCGCCGCAGCAGCGCGACGAGTTGCGGCAGCAGCCCGTAGCCCGAGGCGGCGGTGAAGCCGATGGTGATCTGCCCCACCTCGCCCTTCGCCACCCGCCGCGCCTCGTCGGCCGCCGTCTCGGCCAGGTTCAGCATCCGCCGCGCATCACGCAGAAAGGCCTCGCCCGCCGGGGTCAGCTGCACGCTCCGGCTCCCGCGCAGCAGCAGGGTGATGCCGAGTGCGTGTTCCAGCAGCTGGATCTGCCGGCTCAGCGGCGGCTGGGTCATGTTCAGCCGGGCCGCGGCGCGGCGGAAATGCAGCTCCTCCGCCACGGCGACGAAGCAGCGGAGCTGGCTGAACTCGATCATTGATCCAATCTCTGTATCGAACGATGCCGAACGAAGGTTAGACCGGCATCGTTCCGGCCGCCTACACAAGAAGCGTCCAAGAAACGCCCTGGGAACCGGGGCAAGGGGAGAAGTATCACCATGTACCGTCGCAGCCTCCTGCGCGCGGCGCTGGCCGCGCCCGCGGTTTCAGCCCTGGCGGCCCCGGCCCTCCGGGCGCAGACCTTCGATCACCCCATCCGCATCATCGTCCCCAACGCGCCCGGCGGCACGAGCGACATTCTCGCCCGCCTCATCGCGCCCGATCTCACCAAGGCGCTGGGCCAATCCGTCGTCGTCGAGAACCGCGCGGGGGCGGCGGGCAATATCGGCGCCGATTTCGTCGCCAAGAGCCCGCCCGACGGCCACACCATCCTGCTGATGGATGTCTCGACGCTGGCCATCAACCCCTCGCTCTTCCCCCGCATGCCCTTCGACGTGCAGAAGGATCTCGCGCCGGTCAGCATGCTGCTCTACGCGCCCTATCTGCTGGCGGCGAAGAATGCCCTGCCGGTGAAGGATGTGGCCGAACTGCGCGCCTATGCGCGGGCCAATGGCGGTCGGGGCCTGAACATGGCCAATGCGGGCGTCGGCAGCCTCACCCATCTCACCAGCGTCGAGGTCGGCAGTTACCTCGGCGGCGAGCCGGTGCATGTCCCCTATCGCGGCGGCGCCCCCGCGCTGACGGCCGTGGTGAGCGGCGAGGCCGATGTCATCATCAATGGCGCGACGGCGACCCAGCCCTATGTGGTCAACGGGCAGATGAAGGGCCTGGCCGTCTCGGGGCCCAAGCGCCTCACGGCCCTGCCGAATGTGCCCACCTTCAAGGAAGCGGGCCTGCCGATGGACGATGCCGGCACCTGGCAGGGGCTTATGGTCGCGGGCAATACGCCGCGCCCGGTGATCGAGCGCCTGGTGAAGGAGACCAAGGCGATCACCGAGCAATCCAACATCGCCGCGAAATTCGCCGATCTGGGCGGCGAGGCCCGGGTGGAGGGGGCTGACTCCTTCCGCGCCTGGCTCGCCAAGGCGACCGACGAATTCGGCGCCATCGTCCGCAAGAACAACATCAAGCCGGAGTAGGCCTCGCGATGAGCATTGTCATGTCGCCCAGCAGCACGCGCTTCCCGCCCGAGGCCCTGGAGGCCCATGTCACCCGGCTCTTCGAGGCCGCGGGGATGGAGCCCGCAAAGGCCGCCTCGGTCGGGCGCCTGCTGGTGCTGACCGACATGATGGGCCGCCGCACCCATGGGGTGGCCCAATGCGATGCCTATCTGAAGGAAGTCACCGAGGGCCGCATGGCGAAGGCTGCTGGCCCGGAGGTAATCAAGGATACCGGCGGCACGCTGGTGTGGGATGGAAACTACCTTCCCGGCCTCTGGCTGGTGGAGGAGGCCATGCGCCAGGGCTTCTCCCGCCTGCCGGAGCACGGCGTCTTCACCTTCGCGATGCGGCGCAGCCATCATATCGGCTGCCTCGCGGCGCTGGCGAAAATGGCGACCGACCGGGGCTTCTACGTGATGGTCGCCTCCTCGGGGCCGCATAGTACGATCGTGGCCCCCTTCGGCGGGCGCGAGGCGCTGTTCAGCCCCAATCCCTTCGCCTTCGGCATCCCGACCAGCGCGAACCCGATGCTGGTCGATATCTCCGCCTCCATCACCACCGTCTCCATGACGCGGGAGAAGGCGGCGGCGGGCGAGCAATTCGCCCATCCCTGGCTGCTGGATGCCGCCGGCCGCCCGACCCGCGACCCGACGGTGATGGAAAGCGCCACCGACAAGGGCAGCCTGATGCTGCTGGGCGGGGAGGAGGCGGGGCATAAGGGCTTCGGCCTCGCCTTGATGGTCGAGGCGCTGACCCAGGGCCTCGCGGGCCATGGCCGGCGCGACGTGCCGAAGCAATGGGGGGCCAGCGTCTATATGCAGCTGATTGACCCCGGCGCCTTCGCGGGGCGCGATGCCTTTCTCGCGCAGATGGATTTCCTGGCCGAGCGCTGCCGCGCCAATGCGCCGATCGACCCCGACCGGCCAGTGCGCCTGCCGGGCGACCAGGCCGCCCGCGGCATTGCCGAGGCCGAGGCCCGCGGCGTGGCGCTGACGGAGAAGATGCTCTCCTCCCTCAGCACCTGGGCGGCCCGCCTGGGCGTGCCGCCGCTCTAACATTTACCAGCGATACTTCACCCCGGCGAAGACCTGGCGGCCATAGCCATAGGCGCACCAGCTTCCGTAGTAGCAGGAGGCCACATAGGTCTTGTCGAAGAGGTTCTGCGCGTTGACGTAGGCCTGCGCGCCCTGAAGACTGGGGATCGCGCGGCCCAGGTCGTAATTCACCGTCGCATCGGCGAGCAGGAAGCTGCGGACCTTGAACTCGTTGTTGTCGCTCCAGGTCTGGCCGGTATAGCGCGCGCCGGCCCCGAGCGACAGGCCGCTGAGCGGCCCGTCATTGAAGGTGTAATAGGCCCAGGCCGAGCCCTGGTGCTCGGGCACTGCCGGCAGATGCTTGCCCGAGCCCGCCGGGCGCTCGGCCGTATAGACCGTATCCAGCCAAGTATAGCTGGCCGTGAGGTTCAGCGACTCCGTCAGGCTGTATTTCGCTTCCAACTCCAGGCCCTGCGAGCGCGCGGAGCCTGTCTGGAAGGTCTGCCCCGAGGACGTATAGACCTGCAGGTTGTTGCGCTTGAGGTTGAAGAGGGCGGCGGTGAAGAGCGCGTTGATGCCTGTCGGCTGATACTTGATGCCGACCTCGTATTGCTGGCCCTCTTCCGGCACGAAGGGCTTGTTCGTGCTGCTGTCGATGCCGACCAGCGGCACGAAGGATTGCGTAAGGCTCACATAGGGCGCGATGCCGTTATCGAAGACATAGGTGAGGCCGACGCGGCCGGTGAAGGCGCTGTCGGAATTCGAGCTGCGCGACGGGGCCTCGACTTCGAGCGTGCTCGAGCTATTGCTCACCCAGTCCTGCCGCCCGCCCACCGTCAGGATGAAATTACCCAGCCGGGCCTGATCCTGCGCGTAGAGCCCGTATTGGTTCGAATGGACCCGGACGAGGGAGCGCACCGGGTCCTCGATCGCGACATTGTAGACCGGGTTGAAAATATCGAGATCGGGGGCCGAGCCGAAGCCGACGCGATAATCCGAATTCAGATGCTTGTAGTCGAAACCTGCCAGGACGGTATGCGTCACCGGGCCGGTGAAGAACCTGCCCTCGATCTGATTATCGATCTGGAAAGTGTTCAGATAGTCCGTCGAAGCCGCAGTGCCGCGCACGAGGGTGCGGTCATCATCCATGAGATAGCTGCCATAGACGCTTTTGTAATCCTGCGTGAGATAGAACCAGCGGGCGTTGGAGCGGACCTTCCAATCCTCGTTGAAACGGTGCTCGAACTGATAGCCGAGCGCCATTTGCGTGCGGTCGAAATTCTCGAAATTCGGGTCACCATCATAAAAGCTGCGCGAGAGCCTGCCATATGGATTCGATAGCACGGTGCCCACCGGTGGCACGCTGCCATAGGAGGTGCTTTTCGGGTCGTGCTGATAGAGGCCGTAGAGCGTGAAGGTATTGTCGTTGTCCGGCCGCCAGGTGAAGGAGGGTGCGATGGCGATGCGCTCATTGCGCGTCTGCGACACCTGCCCGTCTTCAGCGCGCCCGATGGCCGTCAGGCGGTAGGAGAAGCGCCCGTCTTCGGTGAGCGGCCCACCCAGATCGAGCGACAGCTGCTGGTGGCGGAAATTGCCGAATTCGATGCCGATTTCATGCACCGGCACGAGCGAGGGCAGGCGGCTTTCCTGGTTCAGCAACCCGCCGGCAGCTGCCTGGCCGTAGAGAACCGAGGTGGGGCCGCGCAGCACCTCGATCCGCTGCATGAGATAGGGGTCGAGCTGGGGAATGCCGTAATAGTCGTTCCCGATCAGCTTCAATCCGTTCCAGTAGGTATCGGCATCGAAGCCCCGGACTTTCAGCATGTCGTAGCGCGTGGCGATGCCACCGCGCGTCTCGGGCGTGATGCCGGCGGTGTAGCGGAGGGCGCCGTTGAGCGTCTGGGCGTTCTGCTGGTCGAGCTGATCGCGGGTGACGACCGAGATGGACTGCGGCACCTCGATGATCGGTGTGTCGGTCTTGGCGCCCGTCGAATTGCGCGTGGCGACATAGCCCTGGACGGGGCTGAAAGCCGTCTCGGCCTGGCCCGAGACGCTGATCTCGGGCAGCCGCACCGGAGCGGGGTCGGCAGCCGGGGCGGCATTCGGCACGGCGCCCGGGGCCGCGGTCTGTGCCATCGCAGCACCGCTCACGGCGGCGCCGGAGAGGAGAATGACGCCCGGCAGGGCTTTGCGCAGCGGTGATCGGGTTCGTGAGGGGCCGGACATTCTTAAATCCTCCGCGATGGGCCCTCCCGGGCGAGTCGCCGGAGGGAAACGGCGCCCTGTAACGCGAATGAAAGTGATTCTCAATACTAGTTACGACTCGCCGCGATCCGTGATAAGCGCCGCTCATGGACACCTGCACGCCGCAGAAGGACAGCCGCATTCTCACCCGCCGGGCTGCCCTTGCCACCTTCTCCGCCAGCTTGGCCGTTGGCCTCGGTTCCCGCGCTGCCCTCGCCGACGGGGAGGTCCGCATCGACCACGTCTATGGCCGGACGGTGCTCACGGCGCCGCCCAAGCGCGTCGTCTCCATCGGATTCAACACGCAGGATACGATCCTCGCCCTCGGCACGAGGCCCATCGCCGTGCGCCGCTGGTTCGGCGAGCAGCCGGGCGAGATCTGGCCCTGGGCCAAACCCTATCTCCAGGGTCCGCTGCCCGAGGTGCTTGCGGGCGAATTGTCGGTCGAGGCCATTGCCGCGCTGGAGCCCGATCTGGTGGTGGGCATCGGCTCAGGCCTGTCGCGCGAGCAGTATGACGTGCTCTCCCGCATCGCACCTGTGCTGATGCAGGGGAAGGATGATCCTACCTACGGCACGCCCTGGGACGAGGTGGCGCGCCGCGTCGGCCGCGCCCTGGGCAAGGATGCCCTGGCCGACAGCCTCATCGCCCGCACGCGGGAGAGCTTCGGCGCGGCCCGGGCCCGCCACCCCGCCTGGGCCGGCAAGACCGCCGTCGCGGCCTATGCGCGGGGTGGCGAGCCGGGGGCCTTCACCGCTATCGACACCCGCAGCCGCTTCCTGGCCGAATTGGGCTTCAAGCCGACGCCGGGGCTGGAGCGAGTGAGCATCGGCGGCAATTTTTACGTGAAGCTGACGCCGGAAGACCTTTCGCCGCTCGATGCGGATCTGCTGGTCTGGATCTCGGCCGTCGAGGACGTGCCCTCCATCACCGGCCTGGCGATGCGCCGCTTCCTGCGCGCGCATACCGAGGGGCGGGAGGTGCTGCCGAGCCCGCTGGTGGCCTCGGCGCTCTCCTTCGGCAGCGTCATCTCGCTGCCCTATGCGCTCGCCGCACTGGAGGATGAGTTGGCGGCGGCACTTGATGGCGACCCGGCGACGCCCGTGCCCTCCGCTGTCGCGGCGGGGCTGACGGGCTAGGGCGGGCCGCCATTCAGCCCGCGGGCCGGTCTGACGGTGCTGACTGTCGATCGGCCCTAGGCGGCGTGCTGCCAGGGCTCAGGCGTCGGCGGCGACGTAGATTTTCTTCACCGTCTCGATCGTGCGCCACACGCCCTTGAAGCCGGGCTTCATGACGAAACTATCCCCGGCCTTGTAGCGCTTGGGCTCCTGGCCGTCTTCGAGAAGTTCCACGACGCCTTCGAGAAGGTAGCAGAATTCGAAGGTGGTGCCCTTCATTGAGACGCTCTCGCCCGGCGTGGATTCCCAGATGCCGGTGCGGATCTTGCCGTCGCGCTCGACATCTAGCAGCCAGGTCTTGCTCGACGGGTCACCGGAGATGAGCTTCTCGGGCGCGGGCTTGGCCAGCTTGGGCTCGAAGGCGGGATTCTGGTCGATGGTCTTGATGAGGGACATGCGGGCTCTGTCTTTCTCGGGTGAGAAGGTGAGCCTCGCAGTGCCGGCGCGGCAGATTCGGCTGAAGATGGCCGCTGCAACGGCATCTCCCGCCGAAAGCGCTATTCCACGATGACGTAGATCTTCTTCACCGTCTCGATGGTCTTCCACACGCCCTTGTAGCCGGGCTTCATGATGAAGCTGTCGCCGGCCTTGTAGCGCACGGGCTCTTTGCCCTCCTCGGTCAGTTCCACGACGCCTTCCAGGATGTGGCAGAACTCGAAGGTCGTGCCCTTGATGGAGCGGTTCTCGCCCGGGGTCGCCTGCCAGATGCCGGTATGGATGCTGTCGTCGCGGGAGGCATCGAGCGCCCAGGTCTTGAAGCTGGGATCACCGGAAATGAGCTTCTCCGGCGCGCATTTGGAATGCTCGGGCTCGAATTGCGGGTTGGTGTCGATGGTCTGGAGGAGGGACATCCGGTTCCTTGCTTGCAGACGGTCAGCCTGCGCGGCCTTTACGCAGCAGGAACCAGATGCACAAGCCCAGCCAGAGGATGCTGCCGTTATCGGCCCAGCCCGCGATCTGCTTCATGCGCGGGGCGTAGGAGTCCAGCAGCGCCCAGGCGAGGAGGAACATCACGCCATTGGCGATGGCCAGCACGAGGCCGCGCCACATCAGGCGCTCGTGGCGTATAAGGCCGCCGACGATGGCCGTGATGAGGAAGGCGCCGCCGAGAAGGATGCTGACACCGAGCAGGATGATGCCGTTGAAGGTATTGGGGCCGATCACGTCGCTCATGGGTATTTTCTCGGGGGATGAGAGGGGCCTTGCCCCTCTCAAACTCTCCCCACCAAAGGCCTGAGGCCTTTGGAAACCCGTCAATTGATCGCGGTGCAGGGGGTCGCACCCCCTGCCGGGGAGTTTGAGGGGCAGAGCCCCTCAAGATGACGACTGGAGTTTGAGGGGCGGAGCCCCTCAAGTTATGCCTTCGGCAGTTCCTTCTCGACCAGCTGCGCGAAGAAGGACGCGCCCACCGGCAGAAGATCGTCGTTGAAGTCGTAGCGCGGGTGATGGACCGAGGTGCCGTGGCTGCCATCGGGCGCGCGCTGGCCGAGCTGGATGAAGGCGCCGGGCCGGGCCAGCAGCATGAAGGAGAAATCCTCGCCGCCCATCACGGGCGGATAGTCGGTCTCCACCTTGCCATCGCCCAGCAGGCCGAGCAGCGCACGCTCGGCGCGGCCCGCCTCTTCGGCATGGTTGATGGTGGGCGGGTAGTTGCGCTGATAGTCGAATTCCGCGACGGCATCATGCGCCTCGGCGGTATTCTCGATGATCTTGCGCATCATCGCCTCCGTCGCGTCCTGCACCTCGGGCAGCAGGGTGCGGACGGTGCCGGCCAGCATGGCTTCATCGGGGATCACGTTCATCGCCGAGCCCGCATGGAACTGGGTGATGGAGACGACGACGCTGCCCAGCGGGTCCGTCCGGCGGGAGGCGATGCTCTGCAGGGCCGTGACGATCTGCGCGCCGATCACGACCGGGTCGATCGCGAGATGCGGCATGGCGCCGTGGCCGCCCTTGCCCTTGATCTTGACGGTGAAAAGATCGGCCGCGGCCATGATCGGGCCGGGGCGGACGGCCGCGGTGCCGAGCGGGCGCGTCGGGTCGTTGTGAACGCCGTAGACGGCATCGCAAGGGAAGCGCTCGAAGATCTTCTCTTCCACCATCACGCGGCCGCCGCCGCCGCCCTCTTCGGCGGGCTGGAAGATGAAGTTGACGGTGCCGGCGAAGTTCCTGGTTTCCGCGAGATACTTGGCGGCGCCCAGGAGCATGGTGGTATGGCCGTCATGGCCGCAGGCATGCATCACGCCGGGGTTCTGGCTCTTATAGGCCAGGTCCTCGGTCAGCTCCTGCATGGGCAGGGCATCCATATCGGCGCGCAGGCCGATGGAGCCCTTGCCGGGCTGGCCGCGCAGCACGCCGACCACGCCGGTGCCGGCGATGTTGCGATGAACCTCGATGCCCCATTCCTCGAGCTTCTTCGCCACGATCTCGCTCGTGCGGTGCTCGTCGAAGCCGAGTTCGGGATGGGCGTGGATGTCGCGGCGCCATTCGGTCATCTCGGCCTGAAGCGCTGCGATGCGATTGGTGATGGGCATAGGACTCGGCTTTCACGCTGCGGATTCGGGCGAGTTTGAAGCGCCGCGGCGGCGAGGGCCAGTGGTGAAACGCTGGCTGCGCGGGCCGGAAGGCGGGGCTGGCGACCTCGGAACGTTCCCGGCATGATCGGCGCATGGCACCGAGCATCACCCCGATCTATGCGGCGCTTCTGGCGTTGATCTATCTCTTCCTCTGCGGCCGTATCTCACTGAGGCGGCGGGCGCGGAACATCCTCATCGGGCTCGGCGGCGATGCCGAGCTGGAGCGGCGGGTGCGCGTGCAGGGGAATTTCATCGAATACGTGCCCTTCGCCCTGCTTCTCATCCTGATGGCGGAGCTGCGCGGCGCGCCGGGCCTGGTGCTGAACGGGCTGGGCCTGGCGCTGCTGCTCGGGCGCAGCCTGCATGCCTGGGGCTTCTCCCAGGGCGAGGGGGAAGACCTGCGCTTCCGCTTCGCCGGGATGGTGCTGACCTTCACGGCACTGATGGGCGGCGCGCTGGCGGCGGTGTGGGGCTGAGGCGGATGCGCCCAAGGTGCATTGATGGTGGAGAGGGCGCTTATCGCGCCCGCTGACGCCTCAGCGCCCTAACACACTTCGCTCCGCGATCCTTATGCCGCCTCAGCTCTTGAACGTGTCGCAGGCCTGGAGCGTGCCGTTTTCCAGGCCACGGCGGAACCAGGTGACGCGATCGGCCGAGGAGCCATGGGTGAAGCTCTCGGGCTGCACCCGGCCCTGGGCGCGGCGCTGGAGCCGGTCATCGCCCACGGCGGCGGCGGCGTTCAGCCCTTCCTCGACATCGCCCGGCTCGAGGATATGCCGCTCGCGGTCCGCCTGACGGGCCCAGACGCCGGCGAGGCAATCGGCCTGCAACTCCACCCGCACCTGCAGGGCATTGCTGTTGCCGCCATTGCGCATCCGCTCCACCCGCTCGAGCACGCCGAGCTGGTTCTGGACGTGATGGCCCACCTCATGGGCGACGATATAGGCCGCGGCGAAATCGCCCTGCGCGCCGAGCTGCCGCTGAAGCTGGGCCATGAAGTCGAGGTCGATATAGATCCGCTGGTCATTCGGGCAGTAGAAGGGGCCCATCTGCGCCTGGGCGCCGCCGCAGCCGGACTGGATGGCATTGGAGAAGAGCACCAGCCGCGGCTCCTGATACTGCCGCCCCATGGCGGAGAACTGCGCCTTCCAGACCTGTTCCGTCTCGCCCAGCACCTGGGCGATGAAGCGGCGGCCGGCATCCTCCTGGCCCGATGCGCCGCTGGGGTTGCCGCTGGGGGCCTGGGCGCTGCGCTCCTGCGGAGCGGGGTCCACCGCGCCGCCATTCAGCAGCACCGAGGGGTCCACGCCGAGGAAGAGGCAGAGCAGCAGCAGGGCGACGCCGCCCACGCCGCCGACGGCGATGCGCCCGCCGCCCCCGCCGAAACCGCCGCCGCCGAAGCCGCCCCGGCTTCCGCGCCGGTCCTCGATATTCTGGCTCTCAGGTCCGTCGAGGCGCATCTCGGTTTCTCCCTTGGCGGCGCCGCCATCGCGTGTGTCGCGCCTGTAACGCCGGAAAGGGCCAATCGTATGCGTGAGCGTGGTGGGAGCGGTCTCCCCATCGATGGGGCATCTCCACCGGACTGATCGATGCCCGCTCTAGCGGAGATAATCGCCGAGCCCCTGGACGAGGGCGTCGAAGACGGCGCGGCAGCGCGGGCTCGCCTTCAGATCCTCATGCATGACCACCCAGGTCGGCAGGTCGAAGGTGAGGGCCTCGGGCAGCAGCCGCACCAGGGCCGGGTCTCGCCGGGCGAGGGGCGCCTGGCAGAAGCCGATGCCGAAGCCGGCGCGGATGGCGGCGAGCTGCGCGACGTCGCTATCGGCCCGAAGCGCGAAATGCAGCCCGGCCGGCAGGGCCAGGCGCCGGGCCATGGCGCGGATTTCCGGCGTCTCGCGGTCGAAGCCGATGAGGCTGTGCCCCGTCAGTGCTTCCAGCGAGGCCGGGCTGCCCGCCCGCGCCAGATAATCCCGATGCGCATGCAGGCCGATGGGGATGTTGCCGATGCGCCGGGCGAGCAGCGCGCCCTGTTCCGGCTCGACCATGCGGATGGCGATATCGGCCTCCCGCCGCAGCAGGTCATCCACCGCATTGGAGAGCGACAGCTCGATCACCAGGGCCGGATGCCGGGCCCGGAGGGCCGCGAGGATGGGCGGCAGCACCTCCACCCCCACCACCTCGCTCGCGCTGATGCGCACCCGGCCGCGAATGGCCGTGCCATGGCCCGAGGCGGCGCGGAGCAGGGCGGCGGCGGTGGCTTCCAGCGTCTCGGCATAGGGGCGGAGGTTGGTGGCCGTCTCGGTCGGCAGCAGGCCGCGCGGGGAGCGGATGAAGAGCTCGTCGCCGATCGCCGCTTCGAGCTGTTCCACATGGCGCGCGATGGTCGGCTGCGTCAGGCCCAGGGCTCGCGCTGCGCCCGAGGCCGAGCCCTCGCGCAGCACCGCGAGGAAGCTGCGATAGAGATCCCAGGGCGGCTCAGGGCTGTTCATGGATTTCTTTATAGCCGAGCCATTATTTTCCACAATTTCGTTGAACAAGGTTTGGCCCCAGCTTCGGCCTGCCAATATGCAGCAGGAGACGGAGCATGACGGGAAAGCTGGCCCTGGTTCTGGGCGCGACGGGCGGGGTCGGCGGCCATCTGGCGGCCGGGCTGAAGGCGCGGGGCTGGGCGGTGCGGGCCCTGGCCAGGGCACCGAGGGAGGACGGCGCCTTCGACTGGGTCAAGGGCGATGTCATGGTCGCCGCCGATGTCGCCCGCGCCGCGCGGGGTGCGAGCGTCATCGTCCATGCGGTGAACCCGCCGGGCTATCGCCGCTGGGCGGAACTGGTGCTGCCCATGCTCGACAATACCATCGCCGCCGCCCGGGCCGAGGGCGCGCGCATCCTGCTGCCGGGCACGGTCTATAATTTCGGGCCGGATGCCTTCTCGCCGCCCGGCACGCTGATCGGTGAAGAGGCGCCGCAGCAGCCGCGCAGCCGCAAGGGCGCGATCCGGGTCGAGATGGAGCGGCGGCTCGCGGCGGCGGCGGGGTCGGGCGAGGCCAAGGTGCTCATCCTCCGCGCGGGCGACTATTTCGGGCCCGGCGCCAGCAACAACTGGTTCTCGCAGGGGCTGGTGAAGCCCGGCGCGCGGCTCTCCTCGATCACCCAGCCGGGGCGGCCGGGCGTGGGGCACCAATGGGCCTATCTGCCGGATGTGGCGCGCATCATGCTGGATTTGCTGGAGCAGCCCGGCCTGCCGGATTTCGCGCGCTTCCATATGGAAGGGCATTGGGATGCCGATGGCACCGCCATGGCCGGGGCCATCCGCCGCGCGCTGGGGCGGGAACTGCCGATGGCGCGCTTCCCCTGGTGGGCGGTGGGGCTGGCGCGGCCGGCCGTGCCCCTGTTCCGGGAGCTATGGGAGATGCGCTACCTGTGGCGGGAGCCGGTGCGCCTCTCCAATGCGCGGCTCGTCGCGCTGCTGGGGCAGGAACCGCGCACCCCGCTCGATGAGGCGGTGGGCGCGACCCTGCGGTCCCTCGGGGTGAGCTGACGCGCCGGCTCAGAGAACCGGCGCGTTATCCGCGTCCAGCACGCGCTGGATATAGGGCTCGACCGTCGGCTCGTAGCGGCGCCAGAGCGCGGTGAGCTGGCCGATCGGGTCCTTCTCGGCATAGTCGACGCGCAGGTCGACCAGCGGGAAGCTCTGCTCGCCCATCACCAGCAGCGCGGCACTATGGACGTCGCCATGCTCGCCGCCGGCATCCTCGCCGGCCTGGAGCCCGGCCATCAGGCGCGTCGCGAGATCTTCGCCCTCGGCATCGAGATAGCCCTTGAGGATCGCGGCGGTGACGTTGTCATTGGCCAGGATATTGCCGATGGCGATCACCCCCGGCCCCTGCGCCACGCCCTTGCAGGGCTTCACATTCGCGCCGTGGTAGAAGGCCGTGTCGCCCTTCGCGTCCACGACGGCGAGCTGGCGCCAATGGGCATGGGGCGTGCTGGCGACCAGGGCGGCAATGGTCTCGGCCGCCGTGCAGCCCTCCTCCAGCAGCCGCAGGCCGCGCGGGCCGAGGCGGGGGTCGGTGCGGTGCTGGGTCAGCACGCCGCCCAGGCCCTTGGGCAGGGCATAGGGCACGCGGGAGCCGACGGCCACGGCCGAGGTGGTGGTAGCCGCGCCGATGCGGCCCGTGCGCGGGCAGCGCGCCAGAATCGAGAAGGTCATGGGAGCGGATGAAACCCCCAGGGCGCCGCGCTGTCCATGGGGCCGCCAGACGGCCCCTTGCCTTTGCTGCGGCGCAGCACCACCTTGGCGGCAACCTCAGACTGACAGGAGTTTCGCATGAGCGAGACCAAGCCGGCCGATCTGGCCCCGCTTTTCCGCCCCTTCGCCCTGAAATCGCTGCGGATGAAGAACCGCATCGTCATGGCGCCCATGACCCGCTCCTTCTCGCCCGGCGGCGTGCCGGGGCCGGATGTGGCTGCCTATTACCGCCGCCGCGCGGAGAACGAGGTCGGCCTGATTCTCTCCGAAGGCACGGTGATCGACCGCCCCGCCTCCTCGAACGACGCCAATATCCCGCATTTCTACGGCGAGAAGGCCCTGGCGGGCTGGAAGGGCGTGATCGACGGCGTCCATGCCGCGGGCGGCGCCATGGGCCCGCAGATCTGGCACATGGGCATCATGAAGCCGCATCAGTCCGGCTGGATGCCGCCCGCGCCCTTCGAGGGCCCCTCGGGGCGCGTGGCGCCGGGCGAGGCCGGCGGGACCACCATGAGCGAGAAGGACATCGCCGATACCATCGCCGCCTATGCCAAGGCCGCGAAGGCGGCGAAGGACCTCGGCTTCGACACGGTCGAGCTGCATGGCGCGCATGGCTATCTGATCGACCAGTTCTTCTGGGCCGCGACCAACCGTCGCGAGGACCAGTGGGGCGGCCCGACCATCGCCGAGCGCAGCCGCTTCGCGGTGGAGGCCATCAAGGCCGTGCGCAAGGCGGTGGGCGAGGAGATGGCGATCATCATCCGCCTCTCGCAGTGGAAGCAGCAGGATTACGCGGCCCGTCTCGCCGAGACCCCGGCCGAGATGGAAGCCTGGCTCGGCCCCATGGCCGATGCGGGCGTCGACATCTTCCACTGCTCGCAGCGCCGCTTCTGGGAGCCGGAATTCGCCGACAGTGACCTGAACTTCGCCGGCTGGGCCAAAAAGATCACCGGCAAGGCGACCATCAGCGTCGGCTCGGTGGGCCTCTCGGGCGAGTTCATCGGCTCCTTCCGGGGCGAGAAGTCTGAGCCCGCGCCGATCGACGCGCTGCTGCACCGCCTGGAGCGCGACGAGTTCGACCTCGTGGCCGTGGGCCGCGCGCTGCTCGCCGACCCGGAATGGGCGGTGAAGCTGCGCGAGGGCCGCGCGGGCGAGATCGGCGGCTTCTCGCGCGAGGCGTTGGGCACGCTGGTCTGAGTGCCTAGCCTGGGCGGGTGTGCAGCCTCGTAAGCATCAACCCGCCCAGTACGAGCACGGCGGCGCCCGCCAGCGTGGCGACGCCGGGCAACTCGCCGAAGAACACGAAGCCCAGCAAGCCGGCGAAAATCAGCCGGCTATAGCCTACCGGGCTCAGTAATGATGCCTCCGCCCGCTTGAACCCCTGAATGTTGCAATATTGCGCCAGGATAGCGAGCGGGCCGAGGCCAAGCAGCAGAACGATCTCGCCCGGCCGCAGTCCTTGCCAGAGCCAGAAGGCGGGCCCGGCCAGCAGCAGCCCGCCGAGCAGGTTCACATAGAGCATCACGGTCAGCGGCGGCTCCGTTCCCGCCAGGCGCTTGATCAGGATCAGCTCAACCGAAACAAGCAGCGCGCCTGCCAGCGCCATGGCGACCGGCAGGGCCTCTCCCTTCGGCATGACGAGGCCTTGTTTGCCGAACACCACCATCAATGCGCCGGCAAGGCAGACAGCCATGGCCCGCCAATGTGCCGGCCCCACGCGCTCGCCCAGGACGGCCGCGGCGAGCAGCAGCACGAAAATCCCCTGGGTGAGCCCGATGGCGCCGGCCTCGACGAGTGGCAGATGCGTTGCCGCGTAGAGCGAAGCGCCGACACCACCCGCCGCGACAAACGCTCGCCAGCCGTGCAGGTCCATCCGGGTTGTTTGGAAGGCGCTGCGCAACTGGCCGCGCCCGACGGCCAGGGCGAGCGCCGTCGCCGTGCCTCCCACGAAGCGCAGAAAGATGATCTGCAGTGCCGAAACCTCGGCGTCGAGCCCGACGAGCTTTGCGGAAGCGGTGATCAGCGTGAAGGCGAAGGTGCCCAAGAGCACCCAGGCAATGCCGGCGAGGGTCTGGCGTCTTCTGGCGGCCTCCGCAACGGCGGTGGGGGCTTCCGGCAAGACGGCATCCTCGCAACGAGGCAGTGATAATCGCCGCAAGGCCCCTTTTCGCCAAGCCCTCCCTGGCCCCATATCCGGGCCATGAACCTCGACTTCACCGACGCCGAGCTGCATCGCTACTCCCGCCATATCCTGCTGCAGGAAGTGGGCGCGGTGGGCCAGGCGAAGCTGCGCGCGGCGCGCGTGCTGGTGGTGGGCGCGGGCGGGCTGGGCTCGCCGCTGGCGCTCTATCTCGCCGCCGCCGGCATCGGCACCATCGGGCTGATTGACGACGACCGGCTGGAGCTCTCCAACCTCCAGCGCCAGATCGCGCATACCACGGCGCGGATCGGCCGCAGCAAGGCCTCGAGCGCGGCCGAGGCGCTGACGGCGCTGAACCCCGAGGTGACAGTCGAGATCCACGAGCGCCGGATGGATGCCGAGGCGGCGCGGGACTTGATCCCCCGCTACGACATCGTTTGCGACGGCACCGATAATTTCTCCACCCGCTTCCTGCTGGGCGATGCCTGTTATCTGCATCACCGCCCGTTGGTCAGCGCCGCCGTGCTGCGCTTCGAGGGGCAGCTTTCGGTCTTCAAGCGCGGCTGCGCCTGCCACCGCTGCCTGCACCCCGAACCCCCGCCGGAGGGCCTGGTGCCCACCTGTTCGGAAGCGGGCGTGCTGGGCGCGGTGACAGGCGTGATGGGCACCTTGCAGGCCACCGAGGTGCTCAAGGAAATCATGGGCATCGGCGAGAGCCTGGCCGGCCGCCTCCTGCTCTGGGATGCGCTGGACACCCGCTTCCGCACCGTGACCCTGCATCGCGACCCGGGCTGCGCGCTCTGCGGCGACAATCCGAGCATTCTGGATCTCTCGGCCCATGAGGGCGCGACGGGCCCGGTCTGCGCCTTATGAACGCGCCGCTCGGCATCCTGCTCCGCAGCGGCACGCATGAGGCGGTGCATTACGCCCATGTCATGGCGACCAGCGCGGCCGCCATCGGCCGCCCGGCGGTGCTGTTCTGCACCAATGCGGGGCTGGTGGCGCTTCTGCGCCAGAACCCGCTGATCGAAGACCCCCGCGAGGCGCTGCTGGCCGAACGCAAAGTCGGCACCCTGGCCGTGCTGGCCGAGGCGGCGGCGGAACTGGGCGTGCGCCGCATCGCCTGCGAGGCCGGCATGAGGGCCGAGGCGATCGGCCCGCAGGCCCTGGCCGAGGGCGTGGAAGTGGCGGGCGTCGTCACCTTTCTCGAGGCCGTGGGGGCAGGGCAGATCGTTTCTCTGTGAGCCCGCTGCCCCTCGCTTCCCGCCGCCCGGCTCTACGCGTTATCGCCCTGGCGGACAATCCGTCCGAGGCATAGACTGGCGTTATCGCAACGCAGCAAAGGAGAATGCCAATGAGCTGGAAGACCCCGAAGATCGTTGAAATTGCCCTGGGCGCTGAGATCAACAGCTACGTCTGCGGCAAGGCCAGGTGATCTGGGCGCCGCCCGCTTCCTCTGGGGGCGGGCGGCGTCTTCCTCTGAGATGCGAGTTTTCGAGCGATGATCCGCGCCGTCGTTCTCGGCGCCGCCGCCGGTGGGGGCTTCCCCCAGTGGAATTCCAACGCCCCGGCCTGTAACCGCGCCCGCGCCGGGGACCCCGCCGCGCCTTCCCGCCATCAGGCCAGCCTCGCCGTCAGCGCCGATGGCCTTTCCTGGTATATCCTGAATGCCTCGCCGGACCTGCGTCAGCAGATCGCCGAGAATGCCTGCCTGCATCCCCGCGAGGGCCTGCGCTCCACCCCCATCGCGGGCGTGCTGCTGACGGGCGGCGAGGTGGATACGGTCACTGGCCTGCTGACGCTGCGCGAGCGTCAGCCGCTGCGCCTGATCGCGACCGGGGCGGTGCATGAGTTGCTCGACGCGAACCCCATTTTCGAGGCGCTGAACCGCGAGATCGTCCCCCGAGAACGCGTCGCGACCGGCGAATGGTTCGAGCTTCGCGATGCGGGCGGCGCGAGCATCGGCCTCCGCGCGCGGCTCTTCCCCGTGCCGGGCAAGGTGCCCCTCTATATGGAGCCGGGCGCGGGCGACAAGCTCGTGCTGGATGCGGAGGATGATAATACCGTCGCCGCCGAGATCAGCGACGGCGCCACGAGCCTTTTCTACATCCCCGGCTGCGCGGCCATGACGCCCGCGCTGGCCGAGACGCTTCGCGGCGCGGCACTCGTGTTTTTCGACGGCACGCTCTGGCGGGATGACGAGATGATCCGCGCCGGGCTCGGCCCCAAGACGGGCCGTCGCATGGGCCATATGTCGATCAGCGGGCCAGGCGGCACGATGGAGGCTTTCAAGCCTCTCGATGTGGCCAGGAAAGTTCTCATCCACATCAACAATTCGAACCCCGTCCTTCTGGCGGATACGCCCGAGCGGCGGGAAGCCGAAGCCGCCGGCTGGCAGGTCGCCTATGACGGCATGGAGATCACCCTGGCATGAGCACGCTTCTCACCCCGGACGAGTTGGAGGCCGCGCTGCGCCAGATCGGCGCGGAGCGTTACCACAACCTCCATCCCTTCCATCGCGCGCTGCATGACGGGAAGCTGAACCGCACCCAGGTGCAGGCCTGGGCGCTCAACCGCTTCTATTACCAGAGCCGCATTCCCGCGAAGGACGCCTTCCTCGTCGCCCGCCTGCCGGACCCGCAGCTCCGCCGCCTCTGGCGCAGCCGCATCGAGGATCATGACGGCGATCTGCTGCCCGAAGGCGCCGAACAGAATGGCGGCATCGCGCGCTGGCTCAAGCTGACCGACGGGCTCGGCCTCGACCGCGACTACGTGATCTCGACCAAGGGCATCCTCCCCGGCACGCGCCACGCTGTCGACGCTTACGTCAACTTCGTCCGCGACAAGCCCATCCTCGAGGCGATCGCCTCGTCGCTGACCGAGATGTTCTCGCCCACCATCATCAGCGAGCGCGTCTCGGGCATGTTGCGGCACTATGACTTCGTGAACCAGGAGACGCTGGCCTATTTCACGCCACGCCTCACCCAGGCGCCGAAGGATGTCGAATTCGCCCTTGGCTATGTCAAGGAACATGCGAAGACGCCCGACGAGCAGGAAGCCGTTCTCGACGCCCTGCGATTCAAATGCGGCGTGCTCTGGGCCCAGCTCGATGCCCTGGCCTATGCCTATATGGAGCCCGGCAACATCCCGCCCGGAGCCTGGCGCCCGTGAACGAGAACAGCATCCCCCGCTTCGCCCCAGGCGTGCGCTTCCGCTTCGACAAGGCGCGCGACACCTGGGCGCTGCTCGGCCCCGAGCGGCTCTTCCAGCCGGACGAGCAGGCGGTGGCGGTGCTGAAACTCGTTGACGGCACGCGCGACATTGCCAGCATCATCGACGAACTCGCGCGGCTTTACGACGCGCCGCGCGAGGTCATCGCCGGCGATGTGGTCGCGATGTTCGCCGACCTGGCCGGCAAGGGGCTCGTGCGCGGATGAATGCGGTCACCCAGGCCATCGCCCCTCCGATGGGCCTGCTGGCGGAACTCACGCATCGCTGCCCGCTTTCCTGCGTCTATTGCTCCAATCCGCTGGAGATGGAGCGCGCGGCGGCGGAGCTGGATACCGAGGGCTGGAAGCGCGTGCTCACCGAGGCCGCCGATCTCGGCGTCTTGCAGGTGCATTTCTCCGGCGGCGAACCCATGGCCCGCCGCGATCTCGAAGAGCTGGTCAGGCACGCCCGCGAGGTTGATCTCTACAGCAACCTCATCACCTCCGGCGTCACCATGACGGAGGCGCGGCTCGCGAAGCTCGTCGAGGCGGGGCTCGACCATATCCAGCTCAGCTTCCAGGATGTCGAGGCGGAGAGCGCCGAGCGCATCGGCGGCATGAAGGGCGCCCAGGCCCGCAAGCTCGCCTGCGCGAGGATGATCCGCGAGGCCGATGTGGCGCTCACCATCAACTTCGTCGTCCACCGCCAGAACGTGCAGCATGTCGGCGCCATGATCGCGCTGGCGCATGAGCTGGGCGCCCGCCGTGTCGAGATCGCGCATACGCAATATTACGGCTGGGGCCTGCTGAACCGCGACGCGCTGCTGCCCAGCCGCGCGCAGCTCGATGAATCCACCCGCGTCGTCGAGGCGCTGCGGCCGGGATACGAGGGCCGGATGGCCATCGATTATATCACGCCCGATTACTACGCGAGCGAGCCTAAGCCCTGCATGGGCGGCTGGGGGCGGCGCTTCATCAATATCTCGCCCGCCGGCCGCGCGCTGCCCTGCCACGCGGCCGAGACCATCAAGACGCTCAGCTTCCCCTCGGTGAAGGATTTCTCCCTCGCCGAGATCTGGTACGGCGCCGAGGCCTTCAACCGTTTCCGCGGCACCGACTGGATGCCCGAACCCTGCCGCGGCTGCGCCTTCAAGGAGCAGGATTGGGGCGGCTGCCGCTGCCAGGCGCTGGCGCTGATGGGCGATGCGGCGGCGACCGATCCGGTCTGCAGCCGCTCGCCGTTTCACGACAAGGTTTTGGAGGCGCTGCCGGTGGGCGAAGGGGTGGGGCCGGAGTTCGTTTATCGGAAGAATCCGAGGTGAGATCGGGGGAGAATGAATTCTCCCCCGAACCCCCTCATCTTTTTTTCTGTCAATCGGCCTGGATGCCGGCGTCGGTCGCGATTTTCTGCCAGCGCGTCGCGTCCTTGGTGAGCCAGGAGGAAAGCTCGGCGCGGGGGATGGTCAGCGGGTCGATGAAGCTCTGCTGGAGGCGCTCGGTCAGCTTCGGGCCGCGCATCTTTTCCGTCGCATCGGCCAGGGCGTCGTAGATCTCCTTCGGCATGTCCTTCCGCGCGAAGAGGCCGTACCAGATGCTCATCTCGTAATCCTTGAGCCCCGCCTCCTGCAGCGTCGGCACCTCCGGCAGCGAGGAGGTACGCTTCGCCGTCGTCACGGCCAGCGGCCGGATCGCGCCCGCGCGGATCTGCGGCGTGGAGGTGGCCGTGGTGTCGAAGGCGAAATCCACCTCGCCCGCCAGCATCGCCGTCATCATCGGCGCGGCGCCGCGATAGGGCACATGCGTCGCCTCGATGCCCGTGGCCTTCATGAAGGTCACCGCCGAAAGATGCGAGGAACTGCCATTGCCGACCGAGCCTACGATCATCGGCCGCGCCTTGGCCTCGGCGACCAGCTCCGCGACAGTCTTGGCCTTGCTCCGCGAGGGCACGACGGAGAGCACGTTGGGATTGTCGCCCACCGTGCCGAGGCACTGGAAATCCCGCACCGCATCGACGCCGGAATTCTTGTACATGATCGGGTTCACCCCAAAGAGCGCGACGGTGCCGAGCATGATCGTATAGCCGTCGGGCTCGGCCTGGGCGGCCGCCTGCACGCCGATATTCCCACCCGCGCCCGCGCGATTCTCCACCACGACCGACTGGCCCAGCACCTGGGTGAGCCCCTCGGCGGAAATGCGGCCCGCGATATCGGTAACGCCGCCGGGCGGGTAGGTGACGATGAGCCTGATCGGCCGCGTGGGCTTCCACGCCGTGGCCGCGCGAAGATGCGGGGCGGCGAGCAGAGTCGCGGCGCCGGCCGCGAGGAAGATGCGCCTCGTGGTCATTCCTGGTCCTCCAATAGTTTTTCTTGAGGAGGACTATAGGAAGCAAGTGGCGCCGGGCCGCACTGCCCTTTTCCGCTTCTCCCGCGATACGGAATTATCGCCCGGAAAATTATCGCCGGAAAGCGGCGCCATCTCGGGCGCCGCTTTCCGCCGGGCGATCTAGCGGCGGAGCAGCCGCAGAGCGTTCGCCGTCACCAGCACCGTCGCGCCCGTATCGGCGAGGATGGCGGGCCAGAGCCCGGTGATGCCCATCACCGTCGTCACCAGGAAGACGGCCTTGAGCCCGAGCGCGATGGTGATGTTCTGCTTGATATTGGCCATGGTCGAGCGCGAGAGGCCGATCATCGCCGCCACATCCTTCACCCGCCCATGCAGCACGGCGGCATCGGCGGTCTCCAGCGCCACATCCGTGCCGCCGCCCATGGCGATGCCGATATCGGCCGCCGCCAGGGCGGGCGCGTCATTGATGCCATCGCCGACCTTCGCGACCACGGCGCCGCCCGACTGCAATTCCTTCACGATGCACTGCTTGTCTTCCGGCAGCAGCCCGGCCCGCGCCTCGATGCCGAGGCTCGCGGCGATGGCCTTGGCGGTCGTGGGATTGTCGCCCGTCAGCATCACGGCCTTCACGCCCAGCGCATCCAGCGCGCGCAGGCCCTCGGCGGCATCCTCGCGCGGCTCGTCGCGCATGGCGATCGCGCCCGCGATCCGCCCGCCCGCCACCAGCACGGAGACGCTCTTGCCCTCCGCCTGCCAATCGGCGATCCGCGCGGCTTCCGTCTCGCTGAGCGCGGCGCGGCCGGCGGCGGCCTCGACAGAGCCGAGGAAGACCATCTCGCCCCCCACCAGCCCGCGCACGCCCTGGCCCGGCACGGCGGCCGCCCCGGCGGCGACGGCAGGGCGAAGCCCCGCCTCGGAGGCGCGGTTCAGGATGGCCGTGGCCAGGGGATGGCTCGAACCGGCCTCGAGGGCGGCGGCCAGTGCCAGCACTTCCGCCTCGCTGCGCGCGAAGCCTGCGATATCCGTCACGCGCGGCTTGCCCGCGGTGAGCGTGCCGGTCTTGTCGAAGGCCACCGCCGTCACATGCCCGGCCTGTTCCAGCACCGCGCCGCCCTTCATGAGCAAGCCGCGCCGCGCGCCGGAAGAAAGGGCCGCCGCGATGGCCGCCGGCGTGGAGATCACCAGCGCGCAGGGGCAGCCGATGAGCAGGATGGCGAGGCCCTTATAGACCCACTCGCCCCAATCCCCGCCCGCCAGCAGCGGCGGCAGGATGGCGACCAGTGCCGCCACCACCACCACGCTAGGCGTGTAATAGCGCGAGAAGCGGTCGATGAAGCGCTCGGTCGGCGCCTTGGCCTCCTGCGCCTGCTCCACCAGCCGGACGATGCGCGCTATGGTATTGTCCTGCGCCCCGGCCGTGACCGTCAGGCGCAGCGCCGCCTCCTGGTTGATGGTGCCGGCGAAGAGCGTATCGCCCGGCGCCTTGCGGCGAGGGGCCGATTCGCCCGTGACCGGCGCCTCGTCCACGCTGCTTTCGCCGGAGAGGACCATGCCATCGGCCGGCACGCGGTCACCGGGGCGGATGAGGATGATGTCGCCCGGTGCCAGGCTCGCGGCCGGCACCTCGCGCGTCTCGCCGCCTTCTTCGCGCAGCGCGGTCTTGGGCACGAGGTTGATCAGCCCCTGGATGCTCGCCCGCGCCCGGCCGGCCGCGAAGCCTTCGAGCAACTCGCCCACCAGGAAGAGGAAGACGACCGCCGCCGCCTCCTCGCTCGCGCCGATGACGATGGCGCCGATGGCCGCGATGGTCATCAGCATCTCGATGGTGAAGGGCGAGCCATGCCGCGCGGCCGCGAAGGCCCGGCGCGCGATCGGCACGAGCCCCACCAGCACCGCCGCCACATAGAGCCAGGTCGCCGCCTGGGGCACGGCCTGGGCGAGCAGCCAGGCTATGGCGAAGGCGATGCCGCTCGCCGCCGTCAGCCGCAGCTTCGGGTTGCTCCACCAGGTGCCTTCATGGGGCGTGTGGTCATGCCCATGGGCGTGGTCGTGGGCATGGCCATGCCCATGGGCCTCGGCGGGCCGGTTCGCGGGCGCGGCGGCGGTCAGCCCATAGCCGAGATCGGCGACCGTCTTCTCGATCGCGGCTCCGGGCTGGGCCGAGGCGTCATGATCGACGGTCAGCGTTCCGGCGCTGACGGAGACATTCACCTCCGTCACCCCCGGCACTCGCCGCACCGCGCGGTCGATCTTGGCGGCGCAGCCCGCGCAATCCATGCCGCTGACGCGGTATTTCAGGGGCGCGGGGCCCGCGGCCGCCTGAGCCTTGTCCAAGGCCATGTCGCAATGCTCGCACATCAAGCCAGTCCTCTTGCCGTGCATCTTTCAATTCGTCCTGGCAGGCTACATCCTCTAGCGACTAGAGGAGCAAGCTTGCTCTGGAAGGGAATTCGATGAGCGAGCAGATCGCGATCGGCGAGGCCGCCCGGCGCAGCGGCGTGAAGGTGCCGACCATCCGTTATTACGAGCAGATCGGCCTGCTGCCCGCCCCGCCGCGCAGCGAGGGCAACCGCCGCTTTTTCGACGAGGCGGGGCTGCGGCGCCTGGCCTTCATCCGCCATGCCCGCGCGCTCGGTTTCGAGGTGGAGGCCATCCGCGCCCTGCTCCAGCTTCAGGACAGGCCCGATCAATCCTGCGCCATGGCCGATGAGATCGCCCGCGAGCGGCTGATCGAGGTGGAGCGCCGTATCGCGAGCCTGACGGCGCTGAAGGGCGAGTTGGAGCGCATGATCCGCGGCTGCGCCCATGGGTCCATCGCTGATTGCCGGGTGATCGAGGTGCTGGCCGACCATGGGCATTGCGCGCACGATCATGACGAGACCGCATCTCCCGCCCTCCTGCCGCGTTCGGCCTGACAGGGCCGCCATCGTCGCATCGGGCGAGGGGCTTCAGGAGAGCCTATCGTGCCCATCGAGACCCCTGCCCAAAGCCCCGACCCCCGCCTTGCCGCCCTCGAGGCCGAGAATGCCCGTCTGCGCGGGCAATTGGCCGAGGAGGAAGGCCGTCGCCGCCTCTTAGACCTGCTCGGTGCCGGCTTCTGCACCATCGAATTGCGCTTCGAGGGCGATACCCCGGTCGATTACCGCTATCTCAGCGTGAACCCCGCCTTCGAGCGCGAGACAGGGCTGAAGGACGCCACCGGGCGGTGGATGCGCGATCTGGTGCCGGGGCATGAGCAGCATTGGTTCGACCTCTATGGCGCCGTCGCCCGCAGCGGCGAGCCCGCCCGGGCCGAGAAGCCCGCCGATGCCATGGGTCGGTCCTATGAGGTCCGTGCCTCGCGCCTGGGGCAGCCGGGCGAGAACAAGGTCGCGGTTCTCTTCACCGAAATTACCGGCCGCATCACGGCGGAGCGGGCCCAGGCGGCGCTGAACCACGAGTTGAGCCACCGGCTGAAGAACAACCTCGCCATGGTCCAGGCCATCGCGCGCCAGAGCCTGCGCAAGCTCGGGCCCTCAGAGGAGGTGGAGGCCTTCCTCGATCGCCTCCGCGCCCTGGCGGGGGCGACCGACGTGCTGCTGCGCCATCGCTGGGCGGGCGGCGAGCTGCATGAGGTGGTGGCCCAGGTGGCCGGGCTGCTGAACCAGCAGGGGCGGGTGAAGGCCGAGGGGCCGTCGCTGATGATCCTGCCCCGCGTGATCTTCTCCCTCTTCCTCCTGCTGCACGAGTTGCTGACCAATGCCGCCCGCTACGGCGCACTTTCCTCGCCCGAGGGGGAGGTCAGGCTCTCCTGGGAGGTGGATGGCCCCCTGCTGCGGATGGTCTGGCGGGAGCATCGCGGCCCCCTCGTGCCGCCCGCCCCGAGCCAAGGCTTCGGCACAATGCTGATTCGCATGGGGCTTACTGGAACCGGAGGCGTCGACATCCGTTATCTGCCTCAAGGGCTGGAAGTCGAACTGTCCGCCCCATGGGCGGATGTGAAGGCCGAGGCAGCATGACAGGAGCGGTTCTGATGTCGTCGGCAAGCGGGCCAACGGTTCTGGTGGTGGAGGATGAGATGCTTCAGCGCATGATGGCGCTGGATATCGTCCGCCGCATCGGCCTGCCCGCCACCTTCGCCGCCAGCGCGGAAGAGGCCATGCTGACCCTGGAGCGCAGCCCGGAAATCGGCATCGTCTTCACCGATATCGACCTCGGCAAGGGGATGGACGGCATCGCCCTGGCCGCCGCGGTGAAGCGCCGCTGGCCGGAAAAGGCCTTCATCTTCACCTCCGGCCATGTCTCGGTCGGCGACGCGGCCCTGCCGCAGCGTGCCCGCTTCCTCGCCAAGCCCTACCGGCAGGACGACCTGAGCGAGGCGCTGCTCGCCTTTGCCGGGCAGGAAGCTTCCGTCGGGCATTAAAGGCCGGCGGGCCTCTTTCCGCGCCAGTCGATGGGTGCCCTGGCCGATATGGCGCAACCGCCGCGACAATGCCGGCCGGCGCTTCGGCCTCGCGCTTCGTGAAGCACCCTTTAACCAGTTCGTGGCTCATTCGCCGGGCCGAGAAGCGTGTCTCGCGCCGTGTCTGATCGTGGCGGCGTGAAACACGCCCTTGAAGCGGGGCTTGCGCCGGGCCACTGTCCTTCCGGCGAGAGGTATTCTGGAATTCAGTTGAATCGAATTACAGAATGTCCATATTCACCGCGAGTGCGAGTCTTCCGCTCGCATCGAACCGATATGTGGGGAGTTTCCGCCACCATGGCTTTTGGTCCCGACACTCGATACACGACGGGTGCGACTGGCTGGGGTCGCACAGCGGCTGCCGACGCTGCCGCCGTCGATGCCGGGCTGCGTAGCTACATGCTGCGCGTGTATAACTGGATGTCGTCCGGCCTCCTGCTGACCGCGATCGTCTCCTATGTCATCGCGAACACGGAACTGGCGAGCCTGTTCTACAACGTGGTGCGCACGCCCCGTGGCCTGGCCACGCAGCCGACCATCCTGGGCTTCGTCGCGATGTTCGCGCCGCTGGCCTTCGTGATGGTGCTGTCCTTCGGCATCAACCGCCTGAGCAAGGCCGCCACCCAGGCGCTCTTCTGGGCCTTCTGTGCCGCGATGGGCGCGAGCATGGCGAATATCTTCGCCGTGTACACGGGCACCTCGATCGCCACGACCTTCATCACCACGGCCGGTATGTTCGCCGCGACCAGCCTCTACGGCTACACGACGAAGACCGACCTGACCCGCATGGGTTCGTTCCTGATGATGGGCCTGATCGGCATCCTCATCGCGGGCCTGGTGAACATGTTCGTGGGCTCGGGCATGCTGGCCTTCATCATCAGCGTGCTGGGCGTGGTGATCTTCACCGGCCTGACCGCTTATGACACCCAGCGCATCAAGGCCGACTACATCGAATACGCCTATGCCGAGGGTACGGACGAGGCGGGCAAGCGCAGCGTGTTCGACGCGCTGGGCCTCTACCTGAACTTCATCAACCTCTTCCAGTTCCTGCTGCAGTTCCTGGGCGTTCGCCAGCAGAATGACTGATCCTGGCGATCTGACATGAAATGGGCCCCGGGGAGCGATCCCCGGGGCCTTTTTCGTGACCTTTCCTACCGGCGCGTCGTTGCCAGCCAGACGCCCGCCAGCACCACGAGCCCGCCCGCCACCACCCGGGCCTCGGGCAGTTCCGAGAGCCAGAGAGCCGCGATCAGCGCCGCCCAAACGGGCTGGAGATAGCCCACGACCGAGGCGCGGGTCGCAGGCACGCGCTGCACCAGCCCGAGGAAGAGGCTCAGCGGCAGGGCCGAGGCGAAGACGCCGAGCAGCACCAGCCCCACCCAGATATCCAGCGGCTGATCGAAGGCCCCGATCGGGTCGAAGGCGAGGGAAAGCGGCAGGGCGACGAGGGCGGCGATGAATTGCTGCCCCAGCGCCAGTTGCGCCGCCGAGGCCTCGGGCCGCACAAGGCGCACGTAGATCGTGCCGCAGGAATAGCTCAGCGCCGTCGCCAGCATCAGCAGCGCGCCGGTGAGCGTCGCCCCGCCCGCGAAGGCGGCCGGCCCCACGATCAGCGCGATGCCGAGAAAGCCGATGCCGAGCCCCAGGCTCGCGCGCAGGCCCGGCTTCTCGTCCTTCAGCAGCAGGATGCTGAGCACGGCCACGATCAGCGGGGCGGCCGCCTGGATGAGGGCCGCGGGCGCCGCCTCGATGCTTTCCAGCGCCGTCGCCGTCATGAGATTGGGCAGCCAGCCATTGCAGGTGCCCACGACGAGGATGTGGCGCAGCACCCGCCGGTCGAGCCCCGCCAGCCGCCGTGTCATCCAGAGGAAGCAGAGAACCGCCAATGCCGCGATGGTGCCGCGCGCGGCGCCGAGCGCGAGCGCCGGCATATGGGCCGCGATATGGCGCATCAGCGGAAAGGACGCGCCCCAGAAAAACGAAATCACGAGCAACCGCCAGGCTAGCGATGACTGGCTCATGGAATGCTCGCTCTATCTGATGCCGGTGCAGGGGACGCCGTCCCCTGCCGGGATGGTCTGGAAGGGCGGCGCCCTTCCAGCGACGCGATCAGGCGCGCTCGAGGCACATGGCGACACCCATGCCGCCGCCGATGCAGAGCGTGGCCAGCCCCTTCTTCGCATTGCGCTTGGCCATCTCGAAGAGCAGCGTCGTCAGCACCCGCGCGCCCGAGGCGCCGATCGGATGGCCGAGGGCGATGGCCCCGCCATTCACGTTCACCTTCGAGGTGTCCCAGCCCATTTCCTTGTTCACCGCCAGCGCCTGGGCCGCGAAGGCCTCGTTCGCCTCGATGAGGTCCAGGTCCTGGATGTTCCAGCCCGCCTTCTTGAGCGCCTTGCGCGAGGCCGGGATGGGCCCCGTGCCCATGATGGAGGGATCGACGCCCGCCGTCGCCCAGGAGGCGATGCGCGCGAGCGGCGTCAGGCCGCGCTTGGCCGCCTCTTCCGCCGACATGACGACGATGGCTGCGGCGCCGTCATTGATGCCCGAGGCATTGCCCGCGGTGACGGTGCCGGTCTTGGAGAAGGCCGGGCGCAGCTTGGTCAGGACGTCGAGCGTGGTTTCGGGCTTGGGGTATTCGTCATTCTCGACGACCACATCGCCCTTGCGGCCCTTCACGGTGACCGGGGCGATCTCGTCCTTGAACTTGCCGGCCTTCATGGCCTCGCCCGCCTTGCGCTGCGAGTTGAAGGCGAATTCGTCCTGCTGCTCGCGGGTGATCTGGAATTTTTCCGCGACATTCTCTGCCGTCGTGCCCATGTGGTAACCGTTGAAGGCGTCCCACAGCCCGTCGCGGATCATGGTGTCGATGAAGGCGAGGTCGCCCATCTTCTGCCCGGCGCGGAGCTGCTGGGCATGCGGCGCCTGGGTCATGCTCTCCTGGCCGCCGGCGACGACGATGCGGGCATCGCCCGTGGCGATCTGCTGGGCGGCGAGGGCCACAGCGCGCAGGCCGGAGCCGCAGAGCTGGTTGATGCCGAAGGCCGTGTGCTCGACGGGAATGCCGGCATTGACCGAGGCCTGGCGGGCGGGGTTCTGCCCGGCGGCGGCAGTGAGGATCTGGCCGAGGATCACCTCATCCACTTCCTTGGCATCCAGGCCCGCGCGGGCCAGGGCGGCCTGGATCGCGACGGTGCCGAGGGCATGGGCCGGAAGGCTGGCGAAGGCGCCGTTGAAGGACCCAACGGGGGTCCGCGCGGCGGCGGCGATGACGATGTCGGTCATAGTGGCGGGGCCCTCCAGGTTTGATTGGCCGGATTGTGCGTCCGCTCAGGGGCCTTAACAAGCCCGGCCTAGCGGAGGCTGCCGAGCCATTCCCGCAACGGTTGCCAGAGCGCGCTCCGGGCATTGCCGCCGGCGACCATGCCGATATGCCCGGCCGGCGCCTCATGGATCACGGGCGAGGGCAGGCGGGCCGCGAGGGCCCTCGCGCTCTCGGGCGGCACGATGCGATCGGCGCGGGGAATGGCGACGAAGCTCGGCATGGAGAGCGCCGCCGGGTCCACCACCCCGCCCGCCACGCGCCATGCGAGGCGGTGCGGCTCGTTGCGGATATACCAGCCCTGGAGGCATTCCCGCGCGATGGGCGCGGCCAGCGGCGTGCCGTCGTTCAGCCAATCCTCCAGCGCGACGAAGAGCCGGGCACGGTCCGACTCGGGCGGGAGGCGGGAGAAGGCGCGGAATTTCTGCGCGATGCCCCAAGGGTCGATGCCCGCGAAAAGAAGCTGGATCGTATCGGTCGCCAGCGCCCCCTGTGCGGCGAGCTGCGGCTCCAGCAGCGGCATGAGCGCGGGCAGGCTGGCGATGCGGGCGCGTATGCTCTCGTCGCCCGCGTGGAAATCCCAGGGCGTGGCCAGGAGCCCGAGGGCGCGCACGCGGTCCGGCCGGCGGAGGGCGGCGGCGAGCGCCAGCAGCCCGCCCATGCAATAGCCGACCAGGATCACGGGGCCGGGGGCGGCGGCGATGGCGCGCTCCAGCCGCCCGGCGATGAGGGAGGTGAGGTCCAGCCGGCGCTCTTCCTCGCCGGGCCAGCCCCAGTCGAGCAGCAGGGGCCGCAGCCCCTCCTCGGCCAGGTGGCGCAGGAGGGAGCGTTCCGCCGTCAGGTCCAGCACATAGGCACGGTTGACCAGGGAGGGCACGAAGAGCACCAGCGGCCCGGCCGAATCCGGCGCGTAATCCAGCAGGCGCGAGCCGCCTTCCGCCCAGAGCACCGGCTGCGCGGGCAGGTCCCGCTCATAGGGATGGCGGCGGTAGGCGGCGATGCCGGCGACGAGCGCGCCATCCTGCACCAGCAATTGCCGCTGGACGGCGCCCCAGAAGGCCTCAGGCCGTTGGCCGCTTTCGGCGAGGCCCTGGGCGATCCGCGCCGCCTTTTCCTGCCCCGTTTTCGAGATCGGCCAGCCGCCGCTCCAATTCCCCGATCCGCTGGCGAAGGGCATCGCCGTCTGCCAGGCCATCGCGCCCCGCATCATCGCGAGCTGGAGATGGGCCGGCAGCGGGCGCGGGCCGCGGCGCCGGTTGGGGCGCTGGCTCATGCGAGGGCGCCGGCCAGGCAGTCGGCGCGGCCTGCGGCCAAGGGGGAGGCGGGAAAGGCCAGGGGCCGGAAGGTGCGCCCTGCGGCCAGCTCGGCGCCCAATTGGGCGGCCAGGCGGTGGGCGGGGGGAAGCCGCCCTGAAAGCCTTGGGGAAAGCCTTGCGCGAAGGCCCCGGGAAAGCCGGGTGGAAAAGGCGGCGCCTGCCCCGGCGCGGGCGGACGGGCATATGCCATCATGGCCGCCATCCAGGCCGCCCAGGCCTCGACGACCTCGCGATCCGTCGCCATTCCCGCCAATTCGCTCTGCCACAGCGCGATCCAGTCCTCGGCCAGGCCGTTCAGCTCGTCAGGCCCGCTCATCTAACATCCTCTCGGAGCGCGAAGCATAACGCGCTCCTCCTTCCGAGTAAGCGCGGAAACATGGCACCGTCGCGGCAAAATGCGGCAGGCTGCACGGGAAGTTCGCAGCGCAGCAATTAGCGTGTTAGCATCGATCACCGCGAAGCGGGAGGAGAGGGTCAATGGTCGAACCGATGAAGCAACGGGTTGAGCAAGGTAACGCCGAACCGGCCAAACCGCCGGTGGTGGTGAAGAAATACGCCAATCGCCGCCTCTACAACACCGAGGCTTCCTCATATGTGACCCTCGAGGACCTGGCCGAGATGGTGCGCCAGGGCCGCGACTTCGTGGTCTATGACGCCAAGACGGGCGATGACATCACCCGCAGCGTGCTGACGCAGATCATCGTGGAAGAGGAAGCCAAGGGCCGCAGCCTGCTGCCGACTTCCTTCCTGCGCCAGCTCATCGGCTTCTATGGCGACAGCCTGCAATCCGTCCTGCCGCGCTACCTGGAATTCGCCATGGGTTCCTTCGCCCGGCAGCAGGAGCAGATGCGCGTGACCATGGAGGGGCTGCTGCCCTTCGGTGGGCTCGAGGAAGTCGGCAAGCAGAACCTGGCGATGATGGAACGCGCCATGAGCCTCTTCGCGCCCTTCCCGCAGAGCGGCGCCGCCCGCGCGCCCGAGCCGGCGCCCGAGAGAGCCGCCGAGGATGAGCTGGAAGCGGTGAAGGCCGAGCTGGAGGAAATGAAGCGCCAGATGGCCGCCCTCCGCTCTCAGGGCAAAGGCCCCAAGGCCGTCTGAACCGCGCGTTGCGGCGATTATTTTTCGACCCGGCGGTTCAACCGCCGGGTTTTTCCGTCGCTTTGTAGTTGCCAAATCGCACTGAGCTGCGGTATCAGAGTGCCGATTCTCTATTGGCTTGTTTCGGAATCGGTCACGATTTTTTCACCTCTCTTTTTTGCCGCAGTGCGAAAAAAATAGGCCGCCGAAAATGTTCGTCTGGGGCGGTCGAAACGGCTTCTGCTTGGAAAGGTCTGAATAGAATGACTCAGGGGGGCAAAACGGCGCGCGGTGGGGCCAAGGGGAAGAGCCCCACGGAGACCGCCCGTCTTGCGGATCGGCATGTCGGCAGCCGCATTCGGGAGAGGCGCGTGATGCTCGGCCTGTCGCAGCAGCAACTCGCCGCGGTGATCGGGGTGACCTATCAGCAGGCTCATAAATATGAGCGCGGGCTCAACCGCATCTCGGCGGGGCGCCTGTTCCAGATCGCGCATGTGCTGGACGTGCCGGTGGCCTGGTTCTTCGAGGGCCTGTCGGAGGATTCCGGTGCCGCGCCCCTCAGCGCGAGGCAGCGCATGTGCCTGGAACTCGCGCGCAATTTCTCGCTGATTGAAAATGAGAAGCATCAAGAAGCGCTCAGCCAGATGGCCCGGGCGCTGGCCGCCCAGCAGCCGGATATGGGCTGAAGCTGTCACCGGGCGGCCTTCATTCGCCCGCGAATGGGTAGCCCGACCAGCTGCTTCGAGCGTCCCGGCCGTCTGCCATCCGTTAACCTGAAATGAGGTAATAGGCCCGGCATCCTGCGGCTTGGTCGCACCCGGTGGCCGTCGTCCCGAGCCTCGGCGGTGAACGGCTGGCCCCGCCCCTCAGCCCAGCCGCACCACCTCGCCATGCCGGGTCTCCCCCGGCAGGCAGAGGGCCGCGATGGCGGGCGCCACCTCGGCGGGCTGGGGGATGCTCGCCGGGTCTTCCCCCGGCATGGCTTGGGCGCGCATGCGCGTCGCGACCACGCCCGGGTCCATCAGGTTCACCTTGAGCGCGCCGCCGGCGACTTCCATGGCCCAGGTCGTGACCAGATGCTCAAGCCCCGCCTTGGCCGCGCCATACATGCCCCAATAGGGCTTGGGCCGCGCCACGCGCCCGCTGGTGAGGAAAACGGCCCGCCCCGCATCGGAAGCGCGCAGCGGCGGATCGCAGGTGCGGATCAGGCGCCAAGCGGCGGTGAGGTTCACGCCCATCACCTCGTTCCAGTCGCGCGGCTCGATATGCGCGACGGGCGTGAGCTTGTTCAGCGCCCCGGCGTTATGGACCAGAATGTCGAGCCGGCCGAAGCGCTCCACGATGGAGGGGCCGAGCATGTCGATCTTCTCGCCCTCGCGCAGCAGATCGAGCGGCAAGAGCGTGGCGCTGCCGCCTTGGGCGCGGATGGCGTCGTCGGTTTCCTCGAGCCCGCCCTGGCTGCGGGCGGTGAGCACCATATGCGCGCCGAGCCGGGCCAGTTCCACGGCCAGGGCCGCGCCGATGCCGCGGCTTGCGCCGGTGAGAAGTGCGACGCGCCCGGTGAGCGGGCGGTCGGACGTAGCGGTGCCGGATTGTTCAGTCATGCGATTCCCCCGGCCGGCAGTCTCGGCCGATCCGGGGGCTTCTGGGAAGGGGCGCCTATTCGGCGGCGATCGACCGGGCGCCGATGCGCTCCGGCTCATGCGCCCAGTCGGTCAGGGGGATGGCGTAGTCGCCGGTGAAGCAGGCATCGCAATAGGCCGGCTTCAGGCTGTCGCGGCCGGGCTTGCCGAGCGCGCGATAGAGCCCGTCGAGCGAGATGAAGGCCAGGCTGTCGACGCCGATGATCCGGGCCATTTCCTCGACATCGTGCTGGGCGGCCATGAGCTGGCGGCGCTCCGGCGTGTCGATGCCGTAGAAGCAGGAATGGGTCGTCGGCGGCGAGGAGATGCGCATATGCACCTCCGTCGCGCCCGCCTGGCGCACCATCTCGACGATCTTCTTCGAGGTGGTGCCGCGCACGATGGAATCGTCGACCAGGATGACGCGCTTGCCCTCGATCATCGGGCGGTTCGCGGAATGCTTGAGCTTCACGCCGAGATTGCGGATCTGGTCGGTCGGCTCGATGAAGGTGCGGCCGACATAGTGATTGCGGATGATGCCCAGTTCGAAGGGAATGCCGGCCTCGACCGCATAGCCCATGGCCGAGGGCACACCAGAATCGGGCACCGGCACCACGACATCTGCCGAGACGGCGGACTCGCGGGCCAGTTCGGCGCCGATGCGCTTGCGCGTCTCATAGACCGGCGTGCCTTCCACGATCGAGTCGGGGCGGGCGAAGTAGACGTATTCGAAAATGCAGAAGCGGCTCGCCGTGCGCCCGAAGGGGCGGATGCTGCGCAGGCCTTGCCCGTCGATCACCACCACTTCGCCCGGCTCGATGTCGCGGACGAATTCGGCGCCCACGATATCCAGCGCGCAGGTCTCGCTCGCCAGGATCCAGCTATTGCCCTCCGCGCCCCCCAGGCGGCCGAGCACCAGCGGGCGGACGCCCATCGGATCGCGCGCGCCGATCAGCGCGCCGTCATACATGGCGATGAGCGAATAGGCGCCCTGCACCTGCTTCACCGCGTCGATCAGCCGGTCGAGCACCGAGCCGTAGAGGCTGATGGCGATGAGGTGGATGAAGACCTCGGTATCGGTCGAGCTCTGGAAAAGGCAGCCGCGGCGGACCAGGGCGCGCTTGAGGGCGGCGCTATTGGTCAGGTTGCCGTTATGCGCGACGGCGAGGCCGCCGAACTCGAATTCCGCGAAGAGCGGCTGCACGTTGCGCAGCGCCGTCTCGCCCGTGGTGGCGTAGCGGTTGTGGCCCACAGCGCAGCGGCCCTTGAGGGCCGACATTACCTTGGCGTCCGAGAAAGTATCGCCCACCAGGCCGAGGCCGCGATGGGCGTTGAACTTGCCGTTCTCGGAAAGGGCGACGATGCCCGAGGCTTCCTGCCCGCGATGCTGGAGCGCATGCAGGCCGAGCGCCGTGAGGGCGGCGGCGTCGATGGCGTTCCAGACGCCGAAGACGCCGCATTCCTCATGCGGTTTATCGTCGTCATAGGTCACGGTTTGCGGCATGTCGGGCATTGGGGGGCCTCATATCCGGTTCCGGGCGGGTGGACGGAGCAGGTCGTCCATTCCCGGGGCTGGTCGTGTGGCGGTTTCGGGCAGGCGAGGGCGGTAATCCGCCGGCAAGGCCGCGACCAGCATGGCCGCGCCCGTGGCGACGTATGGCAGCGAGCGGGCATCGCGCACGGGGGCGGGCCAACGCTCCGTCCCGGGCAGGAAGGGCCCGGCGACAGTATAGACGAGGACGATGAGGAAAGCCCCGCGCGCGATGCCGAAGACAAGGCCCAGCGCGCGATCGAGGCCGCCGAGCGCCGAATTCTGCACCGCCCTGGCGAACCAGGCGATGACGAGCTTCAGCACGACCAGCACGACGAGGAAGAGGCCGCCGAAGGTCACGGCATCGGCGAGCCAGAGCGGCTGGATATATTGCGCGGCGAGGGGGGCGAGCCGGGGCTGTCCGAGAAGCGCCGCCGCGAAGGCGCCGATCCAGGCACCGACGCCGAGCACCTCGTGCACCAGCCCTCGGAAATAGGCGATGACCGCCGAGATGGCGAGCACTGCCAGGATTGCGCCATCGACCCAGGTCATCTTGGCGCGCATATAGCGGTGCTCACGCTCCGCGTCACCCAGAGAAGGTCATGCAGGCGTCACAGGGCAGGGCCGTGCTGCGATGCGGCAACAGGTGAAGGCGGCCCAGAGGAGGCCGTCATTCGCCGTTTTCGCTTGGCCTCAACCGCCGCAACTCGGCCTGCAAGGCCGCGATTTCCCGCCTGAGCGCCGCCAGTTCCTCGCCCACCGGGTCGGTCGGGCCCGCAGGCATGCCGTAGCCCTTGGTCGGCCCCCCGCCCGCCGCATCCCCGGTTGCCGCCTCCCTGGGCGGCTGGGCGGGAATGCCCACGACCGTCACACCGGGCGGCACATCGGCCACCACCACGGCATTGGCGCCGACCCTGCCGCCCTTGCCGATCCTGATCGGGCCCAGCACCTGCGCGCCCGCGCCGATCACCACGCCCTGGCCGATGGTGGGGTGGCGCTTGCCCGGCTGGCCGGAGAGGCCGCCGAGCGTCACGCCGTGATAGATCAGCACGTCGTCGCCGATCTCTGCCGTCTCGCCGATGACGACGCCCATGCCGTGGTCGATGAAGAGGCGCCTGCCGATCCGCGCGCCGGGATGGATCTCCACCCCCGTCAGCCAGCGCGCCAGATGGCTCACCCAGCGGCCGAGCCCGCGCAGGCCGAGGCGCCAGAGCGCATGGGCCAGGCGATGGAAGAGCACCGCATGCAGCCCGGCATAGCAGAAGAGGGCCTCGGGCCAGGTGGGGCGGGCCGGATCGCGCGCCCGGATGGTGCGGGCCAGTTCGAAGAGTTCCATCGCCAAGCCTCCCGCCATGCCCGATCTGGGCTGTCCTGGCGGGCGCGGCTCAGCGCCTGATCAGGACGTAGTTGATCGTCAGGTCGATCGTCGCCTCCGATTCCTGGGTACCGGCCGGGAAGGGAGGCAATTGCGCGTAACGCAGCAGCCCCTGGGTATAGCTGTCCAGGATTTGCGAGCCTGACCGATTGATGAGCTGCACGCTGCGCACATTGCCGTCACGGGTGACGGTGAAGCGGATGGTCGCCGAGCCATCCTCGCCGCGCCGCGCCGCTTCCTGCGGATAGCGGCCGTTGCGGCGCAGCCAGTCATGGAAGGCCGCCCGCCAGTCGCCGCCCAGATTGGCGCCACGGATGCGCAGGTTGGGGTCGAGCTGCGCGCTGGAATCGGCGCCGCCCGCCATCGGCGCCTGCCTGCCATTGAGCAGGGGCGAGTTGGGCGAGAGGGCGAAGGGCACCTGCGGGTCGAGTCGCCGCTGCTGGGGCGTGGGGCGCGCGAGATTATAGGCCTGGCTCGGCGTGCGGCTCAGATCGAGCGCATTGGGGAAGAGCTGGCGCAAGGTTTGCGGCGGGCGCGGCTGCGGCTCGGCCTGCTGTGCCGGCGCGGGGCGCGGCGCGGGCTCCGGCGGGGCGGGCGGCGGGGGCGGAATATCCGCGACGTCGCTCGGCGCCGGCGGCGTGGGCGGCAGCGGTGGCATCGTCAGCGGCGGCGGGACGGGCGTGGGAACGGGCGGCGGGGGTGCCGTCGCCGTCTCGCGCGGCAGGGGCGGCGCCGGGGCAGGGGGTGTCGGCACGGCAGGCGCAGGGGGCGGCGGCACCTCGGGCGGCGCGGGCGCCGGTGGAGGCGGCGGCGGTTCGGCCGTGGGCAGCGGCGGCGTGGGCGGGGTCTCGGGCGCCGGCGGCACGGGCTCGCCCATCTCGCCGCCCTGCGGCTGGGGCTGCGACGAGACTTTGTCGCCACTGCCGCCATCGAACACCATCGAGACGGTCGGCGGCGGCAGGGGCTCGGGGAGCTGCTTATGCGGCTGGATGAAGAAGAAGCCGATCAGCGCCAGATGCAGCAGCACCGAAGCCGCGATCCAGAGCGTGCGCCGCGAGGGCCGCATCCGCGCGGCGAGCGGCCTCGGCCCCAGCCCCCCCCTGTCGTCCGGATCGCGCGGCGGGCCGCCCGGCGGCCCTCCAGGGGGCCCGAGTCGCGGCGTCAGCGACGGGCCATGGCCACGCGGCGCGCCGGCGGCACGCGGCGCGAATTGCGCGAGACGGGGAGGGGCGCCCTCGCGCCCGCCCTTCAGCGCCTCGCCCTCGAGCGCAAGGGGCGGCATGGGCAGCGAGCGGGAGGCCTCGGGCTGGGTCATCGGCGGGTATATTGTAGCCGGCGAGGCGGCGCGGAGTGCGGGAGGCTCCGTAATGGGCCGATACCGCGCGTTTGGCAAAGCGCAAATGGTAACGCCCGCGGCAGGAATTCCGCGAAACCGGCCGTCTTTCGCGCTTTCTTCCTGCCGATCACGGCGTGATTGCTTGTGTCGCCCGCGAAGGGGGCACTATGGTCTGTCATGCATGCGGTCCGGTCGTGAAAAGCGGCGGGCCAGTGTGGCCGGCCCTCTCCGTCTCCGCCTTCGCGCCCCGGCGCGTGCGCGGGCCCGGCGATCGGCCGGAAGGGATGGAGCGACGCGCCATCAAGGCGCGCGAACAGGAAGAAACGATGCGGCGGTTCATGCACTCGCGCCTGGCCGCCCGCACCGCGCGTCTGGGAACGCGGATTGCGGGCATTCCGACCTTATTTCTTTCCGGCCTCGTCACGGCCTGGCTGGCGGCCTGGCCCGCCTTCGCGCAGACCGCCGCACCCGCGGGGGGTGCCGAGGGCGGGATGGTGGGCGCGCCGGCCCCCTGGGCCATCGGCCTGCAGCCGGCGGGCGGACCGATCAAGGAAAGGGTGCATGATTTCAACACGCTGGTCTTCGTGATCATCGTGGCCATCACCATTTTCGTCGCGGGCCTCCTGGCCTGGGTGATGTGGCGCTATCGCGAGAAGGCCAATCCGGTCCCTTCGCGCACGAGCCATCACACCATGCTCGAGGTCGCCTGGACGGTGGTGCCGGTGCTGATCCTGATCGTCATCGCCATCCCCTCCTTCCGCCTGATCTATTACCAGGACCGGGCGCGGGATGCGGATCTGACCATCAATGTCACGGGCCGCCAGTGGTTCTGGCATTACGGCTATCCTGATAGCGGGGGCTTCGCCTTCGACAGCTATCCGATCGCCGAGGCCGATCTGAAGCCTGGACAATTACGCAACTTGACGGTCGACAATCCGCTCGTCATTCCGGTCGGCGCCAATGTGCGGGTCATCACGACGGGCGTGGACGTGATCCATTCCTTCTTCGTGCCCTCGCTCGGCGTGCAGAAATACACTATCCCGGGCCGGACCATCGAGACTTGGTTCCGTGCCGACCGGCCCGGCACCTTCTATGGCCAGTGCAACCAGATCTGCGGCAACAACCACTGGTTCATGCCGATCGAGGTTCACGCCGTGCCAAGGGAGGAATTCGATCGCTGGGCGGCCGAGGCCAAGACCAAGTTCGCCCGCATGGACGAAACCACCCCGGCCGTCCTGGCCGACATGCCCGCAGCGGATCAGGCACGCGAGCGACTCGCGGCCCTGACGCGCTGAAACTGGACGGGAAGAGGCAGCAGATGGCCACCGAAGCCCATACGCACGATCATGGCTCCCACGCTCACGATGGGCATGATCACACCCCCGGTTTCTTTAGCCGGTGGTTTCTCTCGACCAATCACAAGGATATCGGGACCCTCTACATCATCTTCGCGGTGGTTGCCGCCTTCGTCGGCATCACCCTCTCCGTCCTGATGCGGATCGAGCTGCAGTCGCCGGGCATGCAGATCTTCGCCGACGGGCAGATGTGGAACGTGGCCGTCACCGCCCATGGCGTGCTCATGGTCTTCTACGTGATCATGCCCGCGCTGATCGGCGGCTTCGGCAACTGGTTCGTCCCGATCATGATCGGCGCGCCGGACATGGCCTTCCCGCGCCTGAACAACATCAGCTTCTGGCTGCTGGTCCCGGCCTTCATCCTGACGGTCGCGAGCCTCTTCGTGGGCGGCGCCGGCACGGGCTGGACGCTTTATCCGCCCCTCTCTGGCGTGGAGTACCAGGGCAGCCCCGGCGTCGACATGGCGCTCTTCGGCCTGCATCTCGCCGGCGCCAGCTCCATCCTCGGGGCGGCGAATTTCATCACGACCATCTTCAACATGCGCGCTCCGGGCATGACGCTGCACAAGATGCCGCTCTTCGTCTGGTCGATGCTCGTCACCGCCTTCCTGCTGCTGCTCTCGGTGCCGGTGCTGGGCGGCGCGATCACCATGCTGATCACCGACCGCAATTTCGGCACGGCCTTCTTCAAGCCCGAGGGCGGCGGCGACCCGGTGCTCTTCCAGCACCTCTTCTGGTTCTTCGGCCATCCCGAGGTCTACATCATGATCCTGCCCGCCTTCGGGATCGTGAGCCATGTGATCTCGACCTTCTCGAAGAAGCCGGTCTTCGGCTACCTCGGCATGGCCTATGCCATGGTGGCGATCGGCGCGGTGGGCTTCATCGTCTGGGCCCACCACATGTTCACCTCCGGCATCTCGGTGGACACGCGGGCCTATTTCATGGCCGCGACCATGGTCATCGCCGTGCCGACGGGCATCAAGATCTTCTCCTGGATCGCGACCATGTGGGGCGGCTCCATCCGCTTCGACACGCCGATGCTCTTCGCCATCGGCTTCGTCTTCCTCTTCACGGTCGGCGGCGTGACGGGCGTGGTCCTGGCCAATGCCTCGATCGACCAGGTGCTGCACAACACCTATTACGTCGTGGCCCATTTCCACTACGTGCTGTCGCTGGGCGCCGTCTTCGGCATCTATTGCGGCTTCTACTACTGGATCGGGAAGATGAGCGGCCGCCAATACCCGGAATTCCTGGGCAAGGTGCATTTCTGGCTCACCTTCATCGGCGTGAACCTCACCTTCTTCCCCATGCATTTCCTGGGCAACCAGGGCATGCCGCGCCGCTACCCGGACTATCCCGATGCGCTGCATGGCTGGAACCTCGTCGCTTCCGTCGGGGCTTATATCTCCGCAGCGAGCTTCCTCCTCTTCATCTATGTGGTGTATCTGACGCTCGCGAAGGGCCAGAAGGCCGCCGCCAACCCCTGGGGTGAAGGCGCGACCACGCTGGAATGGCAGGTTTCCTCCCCGCCGCCCTTCCACACCTTTGAAGAGCTGCCCCGCATCCGCTGACGCGGCAGGGACGATAGTGGTATTGGATTAAGCCGTATGAGTGACAGCGCGATCGATCCCAGGGCCGGTTCCGCCCCGCTTTCCGCCTCGGTGGCCGATTTCTCCGAGGTGAAGGACTGGATCGCGCTGCTCAAACCGCGGGTGATGACCCTCGTGGTCTTCACCGGCTGGATCGGCATGCTGCTGGCGCCGGGCCATCTGCACCCGGTGCTGGCGGCCACCGCCATTCTCTGCATCGCCATCGCCGCCGGCGCCGCCGGGGCGATCAACATGTGGTACGACCGCGATATCGACGCCGTCATGCGCCGCACCGCCAAGCGGCCCATCCCGGCCGGGCGCATCCAGCCCAACGCGGCGCTGTCCTACGGCATTTTCCTGGCCATCGCCTCGGTCGCGGTCATGGGGCTCGCGACCAACTGGGTGGCCGGGGCGGCGCTCGCGGCCTCCATCGCCTTCTATGTCTTCATCTACACCATGTGGCTGAAGCGCCGGACGCCGCAGAACATCGTCATCGGCGGTGCCGCCGGCGCCTTCCCGCCCGTCATCGGCTGGGCGGCCGTCACGGGGCATATCGGCATCGAGCCGCTGGTGCTCTTCGCCATCGTCTTCTTCTGGACGCCGCCGCATTTCTGGGCGCTCTCGCTCTGGGCGCATGAGGATTACCAGCGCGCGGGCGTGCCCATGCTGCCGGTCGTGGCCGGGGCGAAGGAGACGCGGCGGCAGGTGATGATCTACACCATCCTGCTCGCGCCCATCGGCATGCTGCCCTGGTTCCTCGGCTTCGCGGGCCTCGCCTATGGCCTCGTCTCCGCCGCCCTCGGCCTCGGCTTCCTCTATTACGCCTGGGGCGTGCTGCGCGATGCGCAGGACGAGCAGGGCCGCAGCCTGACCAATGACCGGCCGGCCCGCCTGGCCTTCCGCTTCTCGCTGATCCACCTGGCCGCGCTCTTCGCCATGCTGGCGCTCGAGCGCCTGTGGTTCACGCCGTGAGCGGCCGGGAAGGCGCCACGCCCGCCGGGCTGAGCCCGGAGGAGAAGCTCGCCTTCCTCAAGCGCAGGCGGGGGCGGAACATCGCCCTCCTGGTGGTGCTGGTCGGGCTGGTCGCGCTTTTCTACCTCATCACCCTGGCCAAGATCGCCAGCAGCGAGGGATAGCGCCATGACCCCGAGGCCCCGCCCAGACCCCGCCGAACTCGCCCGCCGCAATCGCCGGACGGGGATGGTGGCGGCGGGGGTGGTGGCCGGCATGGTCGGGCTCTCCTTCGCGGCCGTGCCGCTCTACAGCCTCTTCTGTGCCGTCACGGGCTTCAACGGCACGCCCATGCTGGGCCAGGCCGCGCCGGGCGGGGCGGAGGGCGCGGGGCATATCACCGTCCGCTTCAGCGCCAATACCCAACCGGACCTGCCCTGGCGCTTCCTGCCGGAGCAGAATTCCGTCTCCGTCCGCTATGGCGACGAGCAGATGGCCTTCTACAGCGCCCATAACAGCGCGGGCGTGCCCGTCACCGGCGTCTCGACCTATAACGTCACGCCCGAGGTGGTCGGCCCCTATTTCCACAAGACCGCCTGCTTCTGCTTCGAGGCCCAGACCCTGGGCGCGGGCGAGACGGTGCAGATGCCGCTCTCCTTCTGGGTGGACCCGAAAATCGCGCAGGACCCGAATACGGCCGATATCCGGACCATCACGATTAATTACACCTTCTTTCGCTCCCTCGACGACGCCGCGCGCGCCGGGGCGCTGGCCAAGGCCGGGGAGCATGTGGGGCGGCGCGCCATCCAGTAGCGCCGAGGGCGACGCCGGAGGGGCATGCTTTCGCCCGGCATTGACAGGGGGGGCGTCCCAAGGCTACCGGCCCCGAACCTCTCCAACAGGGATAGAAACGCTCTCATGGCGCTCGCCTTCGTTTTTCCCGGCCAGGGCAGCCAGGCCGTCGGCATGGGCCGCGATCTCGCGGCCGCCTTCCCCGCCGCGCGCGAGGTTTTCGAGGCCGTCGACGAGAGCCTGAAGCAGAACCTCTCCCGCCTCATGTTCGAGGGCCCGGCGGAGGAGCTGACGCTCACCGCCAATACCCAGCCCGCGCTGATGGCCATGAGCCTCGCCGTGGCCCGCGTGCTGCAGGTCGAAGGCGGCTTCGAGATCGCGAGCCGCGTCTCGCTGGTCGCCGGGCACAGCCTGGGCGAATACAGCGCGCTCGCCGCCGCCGGGGCCTTTGACGCGCCGACCGCCGCCCGCCTGCTGCGCCTGCGCGGCGAGGCGATGCAGAAGGCTGTGCCGGCCGGTATCGGCGCCATGGCCGCCCTGCTGGGCGCCGAGTTCGAGCAGGCGCTGGCCATCTGCGAGAAGGCCGCAATCGACCCCGAGACCGGCAAGACCGAGATCGTCGAGGCGGCCAATGACAATGGCGGCGGCCAGGTCGTGATCTCCGGCCATAAGGCGGCCGTGGAGCGCGCGATCGAGATCGCCAAGGCGGAAGGCGTGAAGCGCGCCATGCTGCTGCCCGTCTCCGCCCCCTTCCATTGCGCCCTTATGGCCCCCGCGGCCGATGCTATGGCCGAGGCCCTGGCGGCGGCCGATGTCCGCGCACCCGTGGTGCCGGTCGTGGCCAATGTCACGGCGGCCAAGGCGAGCGACCCGGCGGTGATCCGCGATCTGCTGGTGAAGCAGGTGACGGGCACCGTCCGCTGGCGCGAATGCATCGCCTCGATGGTGGAGATGGGCTGCGACCGTTTCGTCGAGATCGGCGCCGGCAAGGTGCTGACCGGCCTGATGAAGCGCAACGCCCCCGAGGCCCAGGCGAGCAATATCGGCACGCCGGCCGAGGTCGAAGCCTTCTTGAAGAGTATCTGATGCCCTCGGATGCCGGGCGCGCCCTCCGCGCGCTTGGCGTCGCCGCATTCGCGGCCTCGGCATGCCTGAGCGGCACGCCGCTGACGCGTTCTGAACTGACGAAGGATAGACGCCATGTTCAATCTCGACGGCAAGGTTGCCCTCGTCACCGGCGCCTCGGGCGGCATCGGTGCGGCCATCGCCGCCGCGCTGCATGAGCGCGGCGCCAAGGTGGTGCTCTCCGGCACGCGCCTGGAAGCCCTGGAAAAGACGGCCGAACTCCTCGGCGGCGGCGAGCGCGTGATGATCGCGCCGGCCAATCTCTCCGATGCCGAGGCCCCGGCCAAGCTCATCGAGGTGATCGAGGCGAAGTGGGGCCAGCTCGACATCCTGGTCAACAATGCCGGCTTCACCCGCGACGGCCTGGCGCTGCGCATGGCCGACAAGGACTGGCAGGACGTGCTCGACGTCGACCTGACCGCGCCCTTCCGCCTGGCCCGCGCCGCGCTGCGCGGCATGATGAAGCGCCGCTCGGGCCGCATCATCTCCATCGCCTCCATCGTGGGCGTGACGGGCAATCCGGGCCAGTCGAACTACGCCGCCGCCAAGGCCGGCCTGATCGGCATGAGCAAGGCCCTGGCCCAGGAAGTCGCCTCGCGCGGCGTGACGGTGAACGTCGTCGCCCCCGGCTTCATCGCCACGCCGATGACCGACGCGCTGAACGAGGCCCAGAAGGGCGCGATCATGGGCCGCATCCCGATGGGGCGCATGGGCGAGGCCAAGGATATCGCCGCCGGCGTCGTCTACCTGGCCTCCGACGAGGCGGCCTGGACGACGGGCGTCACTCTCCATATCAATGGCGGCATGGCGATGATCTGACGCAGGCGGGTAACAGCCCTCTTGCATCCGCCGCGCGGCACGGCTAGGCCGCGCAGGAGTTCTATGTTAACTGCCCCGGCCCCCTTTCGGCGCGTGATTCCGCCGGGTGCCTGGGGCAATGTTCGATCCGGCATCAGGAGATAGTCACGCGATGAGCGACACCGCCGACAAGGTCAAGAAGATCGTCGTTGAGCACCTCGGCGTCGAGGAGTCGAAGGTTACCATCGAGGCGTCCTTCATCGACGACCTCGGTGCCGATAGCCTCGACACCGTCGAGCTGGTCATGGCCTTCGAAGAGGCCTTCGGCGTCGAGATCCCCGACGACGCGGCCGAGAAGATCACGACCGTCAAGGACGCGATCGAGTACATCGAGAAGCAGAAGGGCGCCTGAGGCCCTTCGGCGCCACCCTGCTGCTGGGCGGCGCCACTTTGCTTCCTGAAAAGGAACCCGGCCTCCCTATATGAGGGGCCGGGAAACGCAGACACGTATGGGGCGGCAGTCGTGCCGGCCCATGCGCCTCCGGCGATAGGCCGGATCAGCAAGGGAATCGGGGCGTGTTCGGCAATCTGACGACGCCGCGCCGCGTTGTGGTCACGGGTATGGGCATCGTCTGCCCGCTCGGCCTCGGCGTTGCGCATGTGTGGAAGCGCATGCTCGCCGGCGAGTCCGGCATTTCGACCATTCAGTCCTTCAACACCGACAACATCCCCGCCAAGATCGCGGGTGAGGTGCCGGTGGGGTCCAAGGAGAACGGGGCGCTCGATCTGAACGAGTGGATCCCGGTCAAGGACCAGAAGAAGATGGACCGGTTCATCCAGCTCGCCATGGTCGCCGCGACCGAGGCGGTGGAGGATTCCGGCTGGGCTCCCGACACCGAGGAAGATCGCTACCGCACGGGCGTGATGATCGGCTCCGGCATCGGCGGCCTGCCCGCCATCCAGGAGACCTCGGTTCTGGTCAAAGAGGGCAGGACGAAGCGCATTTCGCCCTTCTTCATCCCCTCGGCCCTGATCAACCTGGCCTCGGGCCATGTCTCGATCAAATACGGCTTCAAGGGCCCGAACCACGCGGTCGTCACGGCCTGCGCCACGGGCGTGCATGCGATCGGCGATGCCGCGCGCCTCGTCGCCCTCGGCGATGCGGATGTGATGGTGGCCGGCGGCACGGAAGCGGCCGTCTGCGAGATCGGCATGGGCGGCTTCTGCGCCTCCAAGGCCCTCTCGACCGCCTATAACGACACGCCGACCGCCGGTTCCCGCCCCTGGGACGAGGGCCGCGACGGCTTCGTCATGGGCGAGGGCGCGGGCGTTCTTGTGCTCGAGGAATACGAGCACGCGAAGAAGCGCGGCGCGAAGATCTATGCCGAAGTCATCGGCTACGGCATGTCGGGCGATGCCTATCACATCACCGCCCCGGCCGAGGGCCATGATGGCGCCTTCCGCGCCATGAAGGCCGCCATGGCCGACGCCAAGGTGACGCCGGAGCAGATCCAGTACATCAACGCCCATGGCACCTCCACGCCGCTGGGTGACGACCTGGAGCTGGAAGCCGTCGAGCGCATGTTCGGCGAGGCCGGCAAGAACGTCGCCATGTCCTCCACCAAGTCGGCCATCGGCCATCTGCTTGGTGCGGCGGGCGCCGTTGAGGGCGTCTTCTCGATCCTCGCGATTCGCGATCAGGTGGCCCCGCCCACGCTGAACCTCGAGAAGCCCTCCAAGGAGAGCGTGATCGACCGCGTGGCCAAGCAGGCCCAGCCGCGGAAGATCGACATCGCCCTGTCGAACTCCTTCGGCTTCGGCGGCACCAACGCCTCCATCCTCTTCAAGGCCGCGCCCTGAGCGGCTCCGAGGAACCGAAGAAGCGGAGGCGCTGGCCACAGCGCCTCCTGCTCACCTTCCTGGTGCTGGCCGCCCTCGCGGGCGGCGGTGCCTGGTGGAGCTGGAAGGCCTATACCGGGCCCGGCCCGCTCGCCGAATCGAGCAATATCGTCATTCCGCGTGGCGCCAATATCGGCGAGACGCTGCTCTCCAAGGGCGCGATTACCGATGCACGCCTCTTCGCCGCCGCCACGCTCCTTACCCGTGAGGAAGGGCCGCTGCGCGCCGGGGAATTCGCCTTCCCCGCCCAGGCCTCGCTCCAGCAGGTGCTGGATATTCTCCGCCATGCCCGCCCGGTGCAGCGCCGCCTGACCATCCCCGAGGGGCTCGTGGTCGCGCAGATCAGGGTGGTGCTGGAAAACGCGGATGGGCTGACGGGCGAGTTGCCGCCCTTCGACGAAGGCAGCTTCCTGCCCGAAACCTATGCCTATCAATGGGGCGATACCCGCGCCTCCGTCCTGCGCCGGGGCCAGGCGGCGATGGAACAGGCCCTTGCCCAGGCCTGGGCCGCGCGCGCGCCCAACCTGCCGCTGGCCAATGCCCGCGAGGCCCTCGTCCTGGCCTCGATCGTGGAGCGGGAAACCGGCGTCGCCGCCGAAAGGCCGCTGGTGGCGGGCGTCTTCATCAACCGCCTGCGCCGCGGCATGCCGCTGCAATCGGACCCGACCGTCGCCTATGCCGCCGCGCGCGGCGGGGTGCTGGACCGGCCGCTGACGCGGGCCGATCTCGATGCCGAGCACCCGTTCAACACCTATCGCATCCGCGGCCTGCCGCCGGCGCCCATCGCCAGCCCGGGCCGCGAGGCGCTGAAGGCCGTGACGCAGCCCGAGGCGACGGAATTCCTCTATTTCGTCGCCGACGGCACGGGCGGCCATGCCTTCGCCCGCACCCTGGACGAGCATAACCGCAACGTCGCGCGCTGGCGGGCGCTCGGCCGCTAGGGCCGATCGCCGTTCAGCCGGCAGGCCGGTCTGGCGTGATTTTCCGGTTCTGATGGCGGGGCCCGCTTGCCGATACCGATGAGTATCGGCTGCGCCAGCCCTTCCCTGGTTGTCGATGGGCCCCAGCGAGCCGGACGGCGCGTTCCGGGCGTCCACTTCGGCGCGGGCCGCCGTGAAGGCGCAAGACCGATCCGCGGGCCGAGCCCCGGCCTGCCACGATCAGCGCAGCGCGCCCTTCACCAGCTCCACCGCCTCCCCGGCGCGGCCGCTGAGCACGGCCTTGGCCGAATAGAGCGCCGTGCCATAGACCTGCTTGGCCTCGACCTTGGCCGGCATGACCAGCTCGTAGCGGTCGGTCACCACATCGAGCAGCGCGGGACCCGCTTCGGCCAGCCAGGCCTGCACCGCGCCATCCAGATCCTCGGCCTTCTCGACCCGGCGGCCCCAGAGCCCGATGGCCTCGGCCACGCGGCTGAAATCGGGGTTTTTCAGGTCGGTATAGGCATCGAGCAGGCCCTCGACCTTCTGTTCCAGCTCCACGAATTGCAGCGAGCTGTTGTTGTAGACGCAGATCTTGATCGGCAGGTTTTCCTGGATGCAGGTCAGCAGGTCGCCCATCAGCATCGAGAGCCCGCCATCGCCCGAAAGCGCGATCACCTCCCGCTCAGGGAAGGCGGCCTTCACGCCCAGGGCCTGGGGCATGGCATTGGCCATGGTGCCATGGGTGAGGGAGACGACCGTGCGGTTCTGCCCCGTCGCCGGCACGTGCCGCAGCACCCAGACCATGGGCGAGCCGCCATCGGCGGTGAAGACCGCGTCGGGCTGGGCGTGTTTGGCGATGGTCTCGGTCAGGTATTGCGGATGGATCGGCCGGCCGGGCTCGGCGACGGCGTGCCGGCGCTCGCTCAACTGGCCCTTGATCCGCGCTTCGAGGCATTCGGTGAGGAAGGTGCGGTCCTTCTTCTCCTCGACCAGCGGCAGCAGGGCCTCGAGGGTCGCCGCGATATCGCCCACCACGCCGAGATCGACCGGATGGCGCCGGCCGAGATGGGCCGGGTCGATATCCACCTGCAGAATGGTCGCCTTCTCGGGGTAATATTGCCGCCAGGCGAAATCGCAGCCGAGCAGCAGCAGCGTGTCGCAGTTCATCAGCGCGTCATAGCCGCCCTGGCCGCCGAAAATGCCGGTCATCCCCACGTCATAGGGGTTGTTCGGCTCCAGAAAGTCCTTGGCGCGGGAGGTATGGGCGACGGGCGCGTTGAGCGTGGCGGCCAGGGCCAGAACCTGATCATGCGCCGCCTGGCAGCCGGAACCGCCGTAGATCGCGACCTTCTTGCCCTTGTTCAGCGCCGCCGCCAGCGCCTCCAGCTCGCTCTGCGCTGGCAGGACGCGCGGTGCGGCGCGATGCACGGCGAAGGCCGGCTGGTCGGGCGCCTTGGCGCCGGAGACGTCGCTCGGCACGATCAGCACCGCGACGCCGCGCTTGGCCAGCGCCGCCTGGGCAGCCATGACCGTCTTGCGGCGGGCCTGGGCGGGGGTGGTGATCTCGTCGCAATAGACCGAGCAGGACTGGTAGATGGCCTTGAAATCCACCTCCTGCGGGAAATCCGTGCCCAGCTCGTCGCGCACGATCTGGCTGGCGATGAGCACGACCGGCGCGCGGTTGCGATGGCTCTCGAAGAGGCCGTTGATGAAATGCAGGCTGCCCGGCCCACAGGAACCGGCGCAGGCGGTCAGCTCGCCGGTCAGGAAAGCCTCGGCCCCGGCGGCGAAACCGCCCGCCTCCTCATGCCGCATATGGACCCAGCGGATGCCGCTGCGGCGAAGGGCGTCGGTGACGTGGTTAAGCGTATCGCCAGGGATGCCGTAGCAACGCTTCACGCCGGCCTCTTCCAGCGTCTCGACGATGACTTCCGCAACTGTGCTCATGGCGAACTCCTGGCGATGAGAGGGGCAGACGAGGTCTCAACGCACAGGGGGCGGATGGGGAGGTTCACACTCCGATGAGTGGCCAGGATGTAAAAAAGGCCGGGGGAACGAATTCCCCCGGACCCCCATCTTTTTTCTATCGATTGGCGCGAGGTGGTAATGAAGCTCTTCCAGAGGCTGTTTGGATCGCCGCTTCACATGATCGGTTCAAGGAAGGGCGCGCGCGGCGCCATGCCGATTTACCACCCGATCGAAATACCGCTGAAGTTTCAATGCAGTGTCAGCGACATGCATGCGATCGACTGGGCGCCGGACGGAATCGCGGCTGACTTCTATATCCCGTCCAGTTCTACCGAAGTGCTGCGCGTGAGCTTCGACAGGGCTTGTATCATCCGCGTCCTGGACGAGATGGCTCTGAGCACTGAGGAAGATTCTCGCTCGAAGAGGGGGTTGGTCTCGGAGAACTTCGCCTACCGGGTCGAGAATTCCGCTTTCGCCGCAGCTCAGTCCGATGGTTGGAAAGATGTGTTCGGGCCCGTGTTCCACTGGTGCTTCATCACGGGATGGACCTGTTTCGACGTCCTATCCGCTGCGTCCCCGTCTTTACTCCGTGGAGACGCTGCCTCCCAACGCCCTGGAGGAAAGGCGCCGGCGGCGGTAATGCCGGTCCAGGGGACGCTGTCCCCTGGTGGGGGACTTTGAGGGGGCAAAGCCCCCTCAATCCTTCAGCGCAGAACCGCGCCCGTCGCCTTGGTCACGGCCGCGACGATCTTGGCGCAGACGGCCTCGATCTCCGCATCCGTCAGCGTCTTCTCGCGCGGCTGGAGCGTCACCTCGATGGCCAGCGCGATCTTGCCTTCAGGCAGCTTGTCGCCGCGATAGACGTCGAAGAGCGCCACATCGGCGATGAGCGCCTTCTCGGCATTCCGCGCCGCGCGCAGCAGGGCCTCGGCTGAGACGCCGGCATCCACCACGAAGGAGAAGTCACGCCGCAGCGGCTGGAAGGCCGCGAGGTCGGGCACGCCCTTCTTCTTGCGCTTGGGCTCGGCAATGGCATCGAGGAAGACCTCGAAGGCCACCACGGCGCCGGAAAGGCCGAGGGCCTTCACGATGCTCGGGTGCAGCTCACCGAACTGGGCCAGCACCAGCTTCGGCCCCTGGCGCAGCACGCCGGAGCGGCCCGGGTGGTAGTAGCCCGGGGCGTCGGTCGTCACCTGCACGCCCGCCATGGGCGCGCCGAGGGCGGTCAGCACCGCCACGGCATCGCCCTTGGCATCCAGGGCGTCCACCGGGCGCGCGGGGGCCGCCCAATGGCGCGGCGTGGCGCCGATGCGGATACCGGCGGCGACGATGGCCTGGCCTGTCGGCGTGATATCGGCATAGGCGCCGCCGATCTCGAACAGCGCCACATCCGGCCAGCCGCGCGCGGCATTGGCCGCCGCGGCGAGGCCGAGCGAGGCCAGGGGCGTGGGGCGCATCTGGTCGAGATCGGCCGCGATCGGGTTCTCCAGGCGCAGCGCGTCCGGCGTGGCGCCGAAGAGGGCGGCTGTCTTGCGCTCGAGGAAGCCGAAGGAGACGCAGTCCAGCATGCCGCGCGCGGCGAGCGTGCGGCGGGCGAGGGTGGTGCGGCTCTGCTTCGGCGTCAGCGAGGCGCCCGGCACCGGGGAGGCGACGGGGAGCGAGACGGGCGGCACGGCATCGAGCCCGCCGAGGCGCAGGACCTCTTCGACCAGGTCGCATTCCGGCTCGATGATCGCGCAGCCCTCGGCGGCCTTGGCGGCCTTCTCGGGCGAGAGCGAGGGCGACTGGGTGAGGCTGCTGCCGCCCGCACGATAGGCGCTCTTGTCGGTCGCCACGTCATTACGCCAGGAGGGCACGTCGACGGTGACGCTCTCGGCATCCCGCGCGGCGATGGTGAAGCCCAGGCGCGTCAGGCGGCCCAGCGTCTCCTCGACCGGCAGGTCAAGCCCACCGAGGCCCGAGACGCGCTCGAAGCGCAGGCTCGCCTGGCGCTGCCAGGCGGGTTCGGCGCCGGCTTCCACCACCTCGGAGGCGTCGCCGCCGCAGAGCTGCTGGATGAGGGCCGTCGCGGCCTCCAGCGCGTCGGGCAGCAGCGCCGGATCCACCCCGCGCTCGAAGCGCGAGCGGGCGTCGGAGCGCAGGTCATGCCGGCGGCCGGAAAGCGCGATCTTCACCGGGTCGAAGAGGGCGCATTCGATGAAGACCTCGGTGGTCTCCAGCTCGCAGCCCGATTCCTCGCCGCCCATGATGCCGGCCAGCGACTCGACGCCGCCGACATCGGCGATCACCGAATCCTCGGCCGTCAGCGCGTATTCCTTGCCGTTGAGGGCATGGAGCGCCTCGCCCTCGCGGGCCGGGCGGATGGTGAGGATATCGCCCTTCACCTTGCCCAGGTCGAAGACATGCAGCGGGCGGCCGAGGTCGTAGGTGAAGAAATTGGTGATATCGACCAGGGCATTGATCGGGCGCAGGCCGATGGAGGTCAGCCGGTCCTGCAGCCACTTGGGCGAGGGGCCGTTCTTCACGCCGCGCACGGCACGGCCGAGCACCCAGATGGCCGCGTCCTGCTCGATCTTCCAGCGGACGGGGGAGGGGAATTTTCCTTCCACCTTGGCGGGCGCGAAGGGCTTGAGCGTGCCGAGGCCGGCGGCGGCCAGATCGCGCGCGACGCCGCGGACGGAGAGCGCATCGCCGCGGTTCGGCGTCACGCTGATCTCGATCACCGCATCGTCGAGCCCCGCCCAGGTGGCGAAGGGCTGGCCCACCGGCGCGTCCTCGGGCAGTTCGATGATGCCGTCATGGTCGTCGCCGAGGCCCAGCTCGCGGGTGGAGCACATCATGCCCTCGGACTTCACGCCGCGGATCTCGCCGACCTTGAGCGTGATGCCGGTGCCGGGGACATAGGCGCCTGGCAAGCCGAGCACGCCCTTCATCCCCGTGCGGGCATTGGGCGCGCCGCAGACGACGGAGATGAGATTGCCGTCGCCCGTATCGACCTTGAGCGCGCGCAGGCGGTCGGCATTGGGGTGCTGCACCGCCTCGACCACATGCGCGATGCGGAAGGGGGCGAGCGCCTTGGCGCGGTCTTCCACCCCCTCGACCTCGAGGCCGATGGCGGAGAGTTTTTCGACCACCTCGTCGAGCGTGGCGGTCGTGTCCAGGTGGGTCTTCAGCCAGCTGAAAGAGAACTTCATGGCTCAGACGCCTTCGTGCAGCGTGGCGGGGGAGAGGGGCGAGGTGCCGTAATGGCGCAGCCAGCGGACGTCGCTCTCGTAGAAGGGGCGCAGGTCGGGGATGCCGTGCTTGAGCATGGTGATGCGCTCGATGCCCATGCCGAAGGCGAAGCCCTGGAACTCGCGCGGGTCGATGCCGCAATTGGCCAGCACCTTGGGCTGGACCATGCCGCTGCCCAGGATCTCCAGCCAGTCGCCGCCGGCACCCAGCTCGCCCGTCTTCCGGTTCCAGCCGATATCGACCTCCATCGAGGGCTCGGTGAAGGGGAAGTAGGAGGAGCGGAAGCGGACGGGCAGCGTCGAGATGCCGAAAAAGGCGCGCAGGAAGTCGATCAGGCAGCCCTTGAGATGCCCGAGCGTGATGCCGCGGTCGATCAGCAGGCCCTCGACCTGGTGGAACATGGGCGAATGGGTCGCGTCATGGTCGGCGCGATAGGTGCGGCCGGGCACGATCACGCGGATCGGCGGCTCCTGGCTCAGCATCGTGCGGATCTGCACCGGCGAGGTGTGGGTGCGCAGAACCGGCCGGCGGCCATCGGGGCCGGCGGGCAGATAAAACGTGTCGTGGTCCTGCCGGGCGGGGTGATGGTCGGGAATGTTGAGCGCGCCGAAATTATACCAGTCTCCCTCGATATCCGGCCCTTCGGCGACCGAGAAACCCATGGCGCCGAAAAGGGCCGTCAGTTCCTCGATGGTGCGCGCGATGGGGTGGATGGCGCCCGCTTCCGGGCCGGTGGGCGCGAAGGGGCGGGGCGGCAGCGAGACGTCGATGCGCTCGGCGGCGAGGCGGGCGGTGAGCGCCGCTTCGTCCAGCACCACGCGGCGCGCCTCGATGGCGGCCTCGAGCGTGCCCTTGAGGCGGTTCAGCGCCGCGCCGCGCTCCTTGCGCTCCTCGGCCGGCACGGCGCCCAGGCCCTTGAGCAGCCCGGTCAGCGCGCCGCTCTTGCCCAGCACGCCCACGCGCACGGCATCCAAGGCCCGCAGGTCGCCGGCAGCGGCGAGGGCTGCCTCCGTCTCGGCCTGGAGCGCCGCCAGATCGTCAGCCATGTTCGGTCCCACCTAATCTCGGCAAAGAAAAAGGCCGCCTTGCGTCCCGGGATTGCCCCGGGCGCCAGGCGGCCCTTCCATTAATCGCCCTGATTGCTCAGGGAAAGGGTATCAGCCCTCGGCCTTGGCCGGGAGCGCCGCCTTGACCTTCTCGATCAAGGTGGCAAAGGCGGCCGGCTCGGCATAGGCCAGCTCGGCCATCACCTTGCGGTCCATCTCGATGCCCGCGGCCTTCACGCCGGCGATGAACACCGAGTAGGTCAGGCCCTGCTCACGGACGGCAGCGTTGATGCGCTGGATCCAGAGGGCGCGGAACTCGCGCTTCTTGTTGCGGCGGTCGCGATAGGCGTACTGGAGCGCCTTCTCGACGCGCTCAAGAGCGGGACGATAGGTCGTGGAGGAACGGCCCACATAGCCCTTGGCGAGCTTGAGGACCTTCTTGTGACGGGCGTGGGCGGTAACGCCGCGCTTAACACGTGCCATGGTTCAGCGTCCTTCTTAGCGCTCGATGCCGTAGGGCAGCCACTGCTTCACGGTCAGGCCGTCCTGGTGACGCAGGACCTGGCTGCCGCGGTTCTGACGCTTCGCCTTGTTGGAGCGGGCGGTCAGGCAGTGACGCTTCTTGCCGGGGCCGGCGAGAACCTTGCCCGTGGCGGTCAGCTTGAAGCGCTTCTTGACGCTCGACTTGGTCTTCATCTTGGGCATTTCGGACCTCCTGGTCGGAAAGCGCCTTCCCTTGGGGGGAAGGAGCAAGGCCGCGGCCGGGCAGCCCATAGTAGCCCGGTCACACGGAATGGAGGCGGCGCTATAGCGGGGCGAAAGCCCGGCCGCAAGGCTGCTTTTCGCCCACGGGCGCGGGGCTTCCATGCGCGAGGGCTAGCCGTAGCGGTTGATGCCGGCCGGGCGGGGCATGTCGAAGCGCTCCGTCGTCCGGCTGTACCAGCCGCCGCCATGCATGCGGCCGATCAGGTCCAGCGCGGGCGTATCTATATAGCAGCGCTCCACATCCATCACCGCTTCCTCGGCCAGATGCATGGCCAGCACCTCGCCCAGCACGATGGTATGGCCGCTTTCCTGCTCGATCAGCGTCATCACCTTGCATTCCATGGCCACCGGGCTCTCGCCGATACGGGGCGGGGCCACGCGATGCGAGGGCTGGGCGGTGAGGCCCGCGGCGGCGATCTCGTCCACGCCCGACTCGGCATCGAAGGAGGTGAGGTTCATCGCCTCGGCCAGGCGATGCGGCACCAGGTTCACCACGAATTCGCCCGTCGCCTTGATATTGGCCGCCGTATCCTTCAGCCCGGCCGGGCGGCGGGCGATGCCCAGGGCAAGGGTCGGCGGATTGCTACCCATGACGTTGAAGAAGGAGAAGGGCGCGGCATTCACCCGCCCCGCCTCATCACGCGTCACCACCCAGGCGATGGGCCGGGGCACCACGGTGGAGAGCAGGAGCTTGGCGCGTTTTTCGCGCGGCAGGCCGTCGAAGTCGAAGAGCATGGCATTCCCTCATCGGTCTTTAGGTCAATCTATTGACTCTTTGACCCTTCGTCCATGAAGCTGCCCTCAATGGTCGCCGGGACAGGTGGCCGAGGAGGACGACCCATGAAGAACCGCCTGGTGGCGCTGGCCCTGGCCTGCGCCCTGCCGATCCTGCCCGCCATCGCCCCCGCATCGGCCGCCGAATTCCCCGATCGCCCCATCCGGCTGATCGTGCCCTTCCCGCCGGGCGGCTCGGCCGACCCCATCGGGCGCATCCTGGCCCAGGGCATGGAGAAGACGCTCAAGCAGACCATCGTGGTCGAGAACCGCTCCGGCGCGGGCGGGGTGATCGGCACCGATGCCGTCGCCAAGGCCGCCCCCGATGGCTACACCATCGGCCTGCCGGGCGTGGGCAGCATGACGGTCGTCCAGCATTTCATGCCGAGCCTGCCTTATGTCGCGAGCCGGGACCTGGCGCCCATTTCCCTCGTCGTCGGCGTGCCGCAGCTGCTGGTGGTGAACCCGGCGGTGAAGGCCAAGACGGTGCAGGATCTGCTGGCCCTGGCCCGGGCCAAGCCGGGGCAGATCACCTATGGTTCCTCGGGCAATGGCAATTCGCCCCATCTCGCCGCCGCCTCCCTCGCGCTGCGCACGGGTGTGGAGATGACGCATGTGCCCTATCGCGGCGTGGCGCCGGCCGTCACCGACCTCATGGCCGGGCGGGTGAACATGATGTTCGCCGACCTGCCCGCCCTGATCGGCCCCGCGCGCGACGGCACCATCGTGCCCCTGGCCGTCGGCAGCCCCGAGCGCTCGCCCGCCCTGCCCAATGTGCCGACGCTGGACGAGGCCGGGGTGAAAGGCGTGGATGTGGAGAACTGGTACGGGCTGGTCGCCCCCGCCGGCACGCCCGCCGACCGAATCGCCCTGCTCAACCGCGCCGTGGTGGCGGCCCTGGCCGATAGCGATATCCGCCAGCGGCTGATCGACCTCGGCACCCGCGTCATCGGCTCCTCGCCGGAGGCCTTTGCCGAGCATTTGAAGCGGGAGACGGAGAAATGGGCGGCGCTGGTGAAGGCGGCGGATATTAAGGCGGAGTAACTGGAAGGGCTTCGCCCTCCCAGGCCCTCCCACCAGGGGACAGCGTCCCCTGGACCGGCAAGACCTAAGCTGATTGCGGGGTCCGGGGGGGTCACACCACCCCGGCGGGGGAGGGGGCGGCGCCCCCGTCTTCCCTAGAATTGCTGCGCCGCAATCCCCCTGCGCGGACCAGCCTTGCACCAGGGGCCTAGGCGTCATTATGCCGCGCCTTGACCCCCCGCCCCCGCCCTGCGAAACAGCCGAGCCCCCGGTAAGCGGGTGCAAGCTGGGCCGGGGCTGCGCCGGTCGCCTCCCGCGACAAGAGGACGATTAAGGCCATGCGCGATAAGGGCGAATATCTGTTTACCTCGGAGTCCGTCTCCGAAGGGCACCCCGACAAGGTTGCCGACCGTATCTCCGACACCGTGCTGGACGCCTTCCTCGAGGCCGATCCCTATGCGCGCGTGGCCTGCGAGACGCTGGTGACCACCAACCGCATCGTCCTGGCCGGCGAGGTTCGCGGCCCCGAGACGGTGACGGCCGACCACCTCATCCATCTCGCCCGCATGGCGGTGCGCGACATCGGCTACGACCAGGAAGGCTTCTCCTGGAAGAATGCCGAGGTGGCCTGCCACCTGCATGCCCAGTCCGCCCATATTGCCCAGGGCGTCGACGCCGCGGGCAATAAGGACGAAGGCGCCGGCGACCAGGGCATCATGTTCGGCTACGCCTGCCGCGAGACGCCGGACCTCATGCCGGCCCCGCTCTATTACTCGCACCTGATCCTGCGCCGGATCAGCGAGCTGCGCCGCAACAACGACAAGTCCGTTGCCGGCCTGCTCCCCGATGCGAAGAGCCAGGTGACGCTCCGCTATGTCGACGGCAAGCCGGTGGGCGCGACCTCGGTCGTCGTCTCGACGCAGCATGTCGAGGAGCTGGAGCAGAAGCAGATCCGCGCGATGCTGCTGCCGCTCATCGAGAGCTCGCTGCCCAAGGGCTGGATGCCCAAGGAAGACGAGATCTACATCAACCCGACGGGCAAGTTCGTCATCGGCGGCCCCGATGGCGATTGCGGCCTGACGGGCCGCAAGATCATCGTCGACACCTATGGCGGTGCGGCCCCGCATGGCGGCGGCGCCTTCTCGGGCAAGGATCCCACCAAGGTGGACCGTTCGGCCGCCTACGCCGCCCGCTATGTCGCGAAGAACGTCGTGGCCTCCGGCCTCGCCGACAAGTGCACCATCCAGGTCTCCTACGCGATCGGCGTGTCCAAGCCGCTTTCGGTCTATTTCGACCTGCATGGCACGGGCAAGGATGTGGATGAGGCGAAGCTCGCCAAGGTCGTGGACGGCCTGGTGAACCTCTCTCCGCGCGGCATCCGCGAGCATCTGCACCTGAACCGCCCGATCTATGCGGTGACCTCGGCCTATGGCCATTTCGGCCGCACGCCGGACCTGGAGAAGGGCACCTTCACCTGGGAAAAGACCGATATCGCCGATGAGCTGAAGCGCGCCTTCAACCGCTGATCGCGTTATTCGACTGTCTCCGGGTGGGGTGAACACTCACCCGCGGGTCGGTCTGGCGGGTCTTTTTCCTCGCCGGCCCTCAACCGCAGGCAAGTGTTCACCCCACCATGGGCGGCGCCGGGTCAATCCCGCGCCGCCTTTCTCTTTGCCGAGTTTGATCCGATGTCCGAAGGCCCCGCTCGCCCCCAGATCGCCGAGGGGATTCCCAACCGCCTCTATGGCCGCCGCCGCAGCCACCCGCTGCGCGTGCGCCAGGCGAAGCTGCTGGACGAGACCCTGCCGCGACTCGACCTTGGCGCGGGCGCGGCCAACCCGGCCGCCGCCTTCGACGCGCCGGTGGACGAGGTCTGGCTGGAAGTGGGCTTCGGCGGCGGCGAACATTCCGAAGGGCTGCTGGAGCGCAATCCGGGCATTGGGCTGATCGCCTCCGAGGTTTTCGAGAACGGGCTCTGCTCCCTCCTCTCGCGCCTGGTGCCCGAGGGGCAGGAGGCGACGGCCCCGCTGCCTGGCCGCCTGCGCCTCTGGCCCCGCGATGCGCGCCATCTGCTGGATCAACTGCCCGAGGGCTCCCTCGCGCGGCTCTACCTCATGTTTCCCGACCCCTGGCCCAAGGCCCGGCACGAGAAGCGGCGCTTCGTGAACCCCGCCATCATGCCGCTCGTCGCCCGCGTGCTGCGGCCGGGCGGGGAATGGCGCGTCGCGACCGATGACCCGACCTATCAGGAATGGGTGCGCCAATGCTTCGGCGAGAGCCCGCTTTTCGAACAGGCGGCCTTCGACGACACGCGCCCGGCCGACTGGCCCGCGACTCGTTATGAAGCAAAGGCTTATCGCGAGGGCCGGCAGCCGATGTGGTGGGTTTTCCGCAAGCGCTGAGCTGGGCTGCCGGCCGTGGGGGCATGTAACCCTTGCCCTCGGCGGGGGCGGGGTCTATATCCCCGCTTGAAAATCATCCATCCTTGCGGGGGGGTGGCCTTCACGGGCCGCCTTTTTTTGTTTTTTGGAACCTGTTCCGCCCACCGATGCCGCCGAAGAGGCCGATCTCCCTCACTTCGAGGGGGTGGAGGCCCGCATTGCCGAAGCGATCATGCCGACCATCGTCCATATGGGCTATGAGATCGTGCGCATTCAGATCAGCGGCAAGGAAACGCCGACCGTCCAGATCATGGCGGACCGCGCGGACGGCCAGACCTTCAAGGTCGAGGATTGCGAGGCGATCAGCCACGCGGTCGGCGCCGTGCTGGACGTGAACGACCCGTTCAAGGGCGAGTGGAACCTCGAGGTTTCCTCCGCCGGCATCGACCGGCCGCTCACCCGCATCAAGGACTGGAACAATTACGCCGGGCATATCGCCACGGTCGAGCTGATGGTGCCGGTCGACGGGCGCAAGCGCTTCCGCGGCATCATCCTCGGCTGCGACCGCGACGCGGCCCGGCTCCGTCTCGACGAAGGCGGTGACGTGACCCTGCCGCGCGGCAATATCCGCCGCGCCAAGCTGGTGCTCACCGATGCGCTGATTGCGGCCACCGCCGGCCCCGAGGCGCTGGAAGACGACGAAATGCCGGCCAGTGACGAGGCCGAGACCCGTAAACCCGGTCGCCGCAAGAAGGCGCCGAAGTCCAAAGCAGGGAACTGACAGTCATGGCCGTTGACGTCGCCATTGCCCGCCCCGAGCTGCTTCAGGTCGCCGACGCTGTCGCCCGCGAGAAGAATATCGAGCGCGACGAGGTGCTCGAGGCGATGGAGCAGGCCATCCAGAAGGCCGGCCGCGCCAAGTACGGGCACGAGAAGGACATTCGCGCCGTCATCGACCGGAAGACCGGCGAGGTGAAGCTCTCCCGCTGGACCGAGGTGGTCGAGGCCGTGGAGAATGAGGCGACCCAGATCGCCTATCCCATCGCCCAGCGCATCAAGCCCGGCATCCAGGTGGGTGAATTCATCGTCGACCCGCTGCCGCCGATCGATTTCGGCCGCATTCCCGCGCAGACCGCCAAGCAGGTGATCGTGCAGCGCGTGCGCGAGGTCGAGCGCGGCAAGCAGTTCAACGAGTTCAAGGACCGCGTGGGCGAGGTCGTGAACGGCATCGTCAAGCGCACGGAATACGGGAACCTGATGGTGGATCTCGGCCGCGCCGAGGCGCTGCTGCGCCGCGACGAGACCATCCCCCGCGAAGCCTTCAAGAACGGCGACCGCGTCCGCGCCTATATCTACGACGTCCGCGAGGAGCCGCGCGGCCCGCAGATCTTCCTCTCGCGCACCCATCCGGGCTTCCTCGCGAAGCTCTTCGCGCAGGAAGTGCCGGAAATCTACGACGGCATCATCGAGATCAAGGCCGTGGCCCGTGACCCGGGCAGCCGCGCCAAGATGGCGGTGATCAGCCGCGACAGCTCGATCGACCCGGTCGGCGCCTGCGTCGGTATGCGCGGCAGCCGCGTCCAGGCCGTCGTCGCCGAGCTGCAGGGCGAGAAGATCGACATCATCCCCTGGTCGCAGGACAACGCGACCTTCATCGTGAACGCCCTGGCGCCTGCCGAGGTGACGAAGGTGGTGATGGACGACGAGACCCGCAGGGTTGAAGTCGTGGTGCCGGATGACCAGCTTAGCCTTGCCATCGGCCGTCGCGGCCAGAATGTGCGCCTGGCGAGCCAGCTGACCCGCTACGACGTCGACATCCTGACCGAGGCCGAAGAGTCCGAGCGCCGCCAGGAAGAGTTCCGCAAGCGCACTGGCCTCTTCGTCGAGGGCCTGGACGTGGACGATGTCATCGCCGGCCTGCTGGTCACCGAGGGCTTCACCACCGTCGAGGACGTCATCACGGTCGAGGACGAGGAACTGGCGGGTATCGAGGGCTTCGACGAAGGCGTTGCCGCCGAGCTGAAGCGCCGTGCCCAGGCCTATCTCGACAAGCGCGAGCAGGAACTGGACGAACAGCGCCAGGGCCTCGGCGTTGAGGACAGCATCGTTGAACTGGGCGTCTTCACCACGGCGCAGCTGGTTCAGCTGGGCGAAAAGGGCGTGAAGACGCTGGACGATCTGGCCGACCTGGCCTCCGACGAACTGATCGAGATCGTCGGTGCCGAGGCGATGGACGAAGAGCAGGCCAACGCGGTCATCATGGCCGCGCGCGAACATTGGTTCGCGGGCGAAGGGGAAGTCGAGAATGCCAGCGACGAACCCTCAGCATGACCATGGTCTGACCCACAATCAGCGGCCTTCCGACGCGCCCGACGGCGCGACGGAAGGGCTCGTTCCGGTGGCTGGGCTGCCCGAGTCGGATCTCCCTGAGGAGATCGACGAGGAGCTGCCGCCGGAAAAGGGGCCGATGCGCCGCTGCATCGTGACGCGCGAAAGCGCGCCGAAAGAAATGATGTTGCGCTTCGTATTGGGGCCCAACCGCGAACTCGTCCCCGACCTGGCCGCAAGGCTGCCCGGGCGGGGAATGTGGTTGAGCGCCCGACGCGATGTGCTAGAACGCGCCGTGAGCCGTGGGGCCTTCGCGAAGGCTGCGCGCGGGCCCGTTCATCTGCCCCCCGACCTCCGCGAGCGGATCGAGGACGCCCTGGCCGGGCGTATCCGCGATTTGCTCGGTTTCGCGCGGCGGGCCGGGCAGGTGGTGAATGGATTTCAGCAGGTTCGCGAGTGGCTCCAGGCCAATCGCGCCGGCCTGCTGTTGGAAGCGTCGGATGGCAGCGTCGCGGAACGCGAACGCCTCGTCGGCCGACGGAAGGTGCCGGTAGTGACTTCGCTGCCGGCTGTGGAACTGGGCGCCGTGTTCGGGCGCGATCATGCGGTGCATGTCGCGGTCGCGCCAGGGCGTCTGGCGGACAATATAGCGTTGGAGGCTGCCCGGTTGCGGGGTGTTTCCGGCGCCTCTGACACACCAACGGCCTGACGGTTGCGACCTGAAGGTTGGGCGGCATGAGGCCGCGGGTGGTTGATAGGATTATAATGTCGGACGACGGATCGGGTTCAGGCAGGCGGATGAGCGACCAAAACGACCAAGATGCTGCTAAGGGACGCCTGAGCCTCCGGCCCGGTGGACGGCTGGAACTCGGCAAGACGGTGGATGCGGGCAGCGTCCGCCAGTCCTTCAGCCATGGTCGCAGCAAGACCGTGCAGGTTGAGGTGGTGAAGAAGCGCGCGCCCGTCCCCGGCGCGCCGCAGGTGGCGGCCAAGCCGGCCGCGCCGAGCGGCCAGCGCCCGGGCGGCGGCCCGCGCCCCGGCACCAGCGGCCCCGCTGGCGTGCGCCCCGGCGCCGCCGGCCGCCCGCTGACGGCCGCCGAGCTGGCCGTTCGCCAGCGCGTGCTGGAGGAAAACCGCCGCCTCGAGGCCCAGCGTGAGCGCGAGGCGCGCGAGCGCCAGGCGCTGATGGTGCGCTCGGCTGCCGAGGAGGCCGCCCGCAAGGCGGAAGAAGAGAAGCGAGCCGCCGAGGAAGCCGTCCGTCAGGCGGAAGAGGATGCGCGCCGCAAGGTCGAGGACGAGGCCCGCGCCAAGGTCGAGGCCGAGGCGGCTGCACGTGCCCGCGTGACCGCCGCGGCCACCGCGCCCACGCGCCCGGTCGGCCCGTCCAGCCAGGCCGCCCAGCCGCCGCGCCCGCCCATGGGCATGCGCTCCTCGGGCCCAGCGCCGGGTGCTCCCGGCTCCATCATCCCGCGCCGTACGCCGGCCCCTGGTGCGGCGCCAGCCGCGCCGCCGCCGGCCGGTGCGCCCAAGCTGTCGCTGCGTGGCCGTGGTGGCGAGGAAGAGGACGATCGCCGTCCCGCCGCGCGCCGCCCGGGCATGCCCGCGATCCCGGCCAAGAAGCCGGCGCTGGCCCCCGCCAAGAAGGGCCCTGCCGGTGGCGATCGCCGCCGCGACAACCGCGTCGACGTGGCCGGTGCCATCGAGGGGTCGGACGAGCGCAGCCGCTCCATGGCCTCCGTCCGCCGCGCCCGCGAGCGCGAGCGCCGGCAGCAGGAGCTGCAGCGCCTGCGTTCGGATGGCGTGAAGGTCGTTCGCGAGGTCGTCATTCCCGAGCACATCACCGTCTCTGAGCTGGCCAATCGTATGGCCGCGCGCGGTGGCGAGGTGGTGAAGGCGCTGTTCCGCATGGGCGTCATGGCGACGCTCACGCAGACCATCGACGCCGACACGGCCGAGCTGGTGGTGCAGGATTTCGGCCATAAGGTGAAGCGCGTCGCCGATAGCGACGTGGAGCTCGGCATCGAGGGCGTGGTCGACGAGGATACCGACCTCGAGGCGCGTCCCCCGGTCGTGACCATCATGGGCCATGTCGACCACGGCAAGACGAGCCTGCTGGACGCGCTCCGCAAGACGGACGTCGCGGCCCGCGAGGCTGGTGGCATCACCCAGCATATCGGCGCCTATCAGGTGACGCTGGCTTCGGGCGATCGCATCACCTTCATCGACACGCCGGGCCACGAGGCCTTCACCGCCATGCGCGCCCGCGGCGCCAGCGTGACGGACATGGTCATCCTGGTCGTCGCTGCCGATGACGGCGTGATGCCCCAGACGGTCGAGGCGATCAAACACGCCAAGGCCGCCAATGTCCCGATGATCGTGGCGGTCAATAAGATCGACAAGCAGGGCATCAACCTCGACCGCGTGCGTAACGAGCTGCTGCAGCACGAGATCGTGGTGGAAAGCCTGGGTGGCGACACGCAGGAGATCCACGTCTCCGCGCTCAAGGGCACCAATCTCGACAAGCTGCAGGAAGCCATCCTGCTGCAGGCCGAGATCCTGGACCTGAAGGCCAACCCGAACCGCGCCGCCGAAGGCACCGTGATTGAGTCCAAGCTCGACAAGGGCCGCGGTCCGGTCGCGACGGTGCTGGTGCAGAAGGGCACGCTCAAGCAGGGCGACATCGTCGTCGCTGGCGCCGAGTGGGGCCGCGTGCGCGCCATGCTCGACGACAAGGGACGCCAGATCAAGGTCGCGGGCCCCTCGGCTCCGATGGAGATCCTGGGCCTCTCCGGCGTGCCGAGCGCCGGCGAGAACTTCGTGGCCGTGGCCGATGAAAGCCAGGCGCGCGAGATCAGCGAGTTCCGCCAGCGCAAGGTCCGCGAGAAGCAGGCCGCCGCTCTGGGTGCCGCCCGCGGCACGCTGAACGAGATGATGGCGCGCTTCGCCGCCGGCGAGCAGAAGGAAGTCGCGGTCGTCATCAAGGCCGACGTGCAGGGCTCCGCCGAGGCGCTCAACGTCACGCTGGCCAAGCTGTCCCGCGACGAGGTGAAGGTCCGCGTGCTGTTCAGCGGCGTGGGTCAGCTCACCGAGTCCGACATCCAGCTGGCCAAGGCCTCGAACGCGATCGTGGTCGCCTTCAACGTCCGCGCCACCACGCAGGCCCGCGAGATGGCCCAGCGCGACGGTGTGGACATCCGCTACTACTCGATCATCTACCAGGTGGCCGACGACATCGAGCAGATGGTCCGTGGCAAGCTTGCCCCGATCCAGCGCGAGAAGTTCATCGGCTACGCGCAGATCCTGCAGGTCTTCGAGGTCAAGCGCATCGGCAAGATCGCCGGTTGCCGTGTCACCGAGGGCGTGGTCAAGCGCGGCTGCGGCTTCCGCCTGCTGCGCGATGGCGTGGTCATCCACCAGGGCGAGCTGGCCACCCTCCGTCGCTTCAAGGACGACGTGAAGGAAGTCACCAACGGCTACGAATGCGGTATGTCCTTCGTGAACTACAACGACATCCGCGTCGACGACCAGATCGAGTGCTTCGAGACGGAGACGGTCGCGGCGGTCTGATCCGCGGCTTCCGCCTCGCTCAAAAACGACTGAATGACACCCCCGTGGGCAACCGCGGGGGTGTCCCTTTGGAGCCAGCCCCCAATGGCCAAGAAGTTCGACAACCCCACCGGCGCCCCCAGCCAGCGCATGCTGCGCGTGGCCGAGGAAGTGCGCCATGCGCTCTCCGCCGCCTTCTCCCGCGGCGATCTGCGCGACCCCGAGCTAGAAGCGATCCCCATCACCATCACCGAGGTCCGCGCCTCGCCCGACCTGAAGCACATGACCTGCTTCGTCGCGGCGCTGGGCCGTGAGGTGAACAAGGAGACGCTGGCGCTGCTCCGCCGCAACCAGCCGCAGCTGCGCACCCGCGTCGCCAAGGCCGTGCGGCTGAAATACGCCCCCGAGCTGCATTTCCAGCCCGATACCGCGCTGGATTACGCGATGCAGATCGACCGTGTCATGAAGCGCCCCGAAGTCGCGCGTGATCTCGCGCCGAAGGATGCCGAAAAGGACGACGACGTCTGATGAGCCAGCCCGCCAGCCAGCCTGAGCCGCAGTCCGAGCCGCGCCCTGACCGGCAGCCGGACATGCAGCCGATGATCCGCACCATTGCCATGCCGGCCGATACCAACCCGGCCGGCGATATCTTCGGCGGCTGGCTGATGGGCCAGATGGACCTCGCGGCCGCCAATGCCGCCGCGCGCCGGGCGCGCGGGCGCTGCGCCACGGTGGCCGTCGATGGCATGAGCTTTCTCTCGCCGGTGAAGGTGGGCGACGAGGTGAGCCTCTACGCCACCATTCTCAAGACCGGCCGTTCTTCCATCCGCGTGCAGGTCGAGGCCTGGCGGCGGGCGCGGGAGAGCGAGACGACCAACCGGGTGACGGAGGCCGTCTTCACCTTCGTCGCCCTCGATGAGCACGGGGCGCCCCGGCCCCTTCCGCAGGAATAGGTTCAAGACTCCATGGGACGTTATGGCCGCAAGCCGCGCGGCAAGGTTCTCGATGGCTGGCTGATCGTCGACAAGCCGACGGCCACCGGCTCGACCGATGTGGTGAACAAGCTCAAGCGCGCTTTCGATGCGCAGAAATGCGGCCATGGCGGCACGCTGGACCCGCTGGCGACCGGCGTTCTGCCCATCGCCTTCGGGGCCGCGACCAAGACCGTCCCCTATGTCATGGACGGCACCAAGACCTATCGCTTCACCCTGAAGCTGGGCGAGGCGACCGATACGGACGATAGCGAAGGCCAGGTCATCGAGACTTCCGAGGCGCGCCCGACCGACGAGCAGATCCGCGCGGCGCTGCCGGCCTTCATCGGCGACATCATGCAGATCCCGCCGATCTATTCGGCCATCAAGGTGAACGGCGCCCGCGCCTATGACCTGGCCCGCGACGGCCAGATCGTGGAACTGCAGGCCCGCCCCGCCCGGGTGGACCGTTTCGAGCTGGAATCGCGCCCCGACGCCGATACGGCCATTTTCTTCGTGCAGTCGGGCAAGGGCGTCTATATGCGCTCGCTCGCCCGCGATATCGCCAAGGCCTGCGGCACGGTGGGGCATATCACAGCCCTGCGCCGCATGCGGGTCGGCCCCTTCCTCGAAGAGGCGGCGATTCCGCTGGACAAGCTCGTTCCGACAGGCGATATGCCGCCTCCTTCACCGGACCTTCTGCTGCCCGTGACGACCGCGCTGGCCGACATCCCGGCACTGGCCGCCAATGCAGCAGAGATCATCCGCCTTTCGCACGGTCAGGAGATTTCCCTGGTCGAGTTCATGGGGCGGATTCCTGAAACGGCCAATCCCGATGGGGATCTGGTTCGGATCATGGCGGCGGAGCGTCTGATGGGGCTCGCCCGACTCGAGACCGGCATGGTCCGGCCCGAGCGTTGGTTCGCCCAGGACGAATGATCCAAACCGCCGCGGCTCCGGTCGCGGTCACCTGAAAGGTAAAGACGATGTCGATCACTGCCGAGCGCCGCGCCGAGCTCATCAAGGAATACGCCACGAAGCCTGGCGACACGGGTAGCCCCGAAGTCCAGGTTGCGATCCTCTCCGAGCGCATCGCCAACCTGACCGAGCACCTCAAGACCCACGCGAAGGATTACCACTCGCGCCGTGGCCTCCTGGTGCTGGTCGGCCAGCGCCGTGGCCTTCTCGACTATGTGAAGCGCAAGAATAATGAGCGCTACACGAACCTGATCACCCGCCTCGGCCTGCGCCGCTGAGCGGCGGGGCGCCTCGGCGCCCCTGCGTCAGACATCAAGAAACGGCCGGAAGCATCTGCTTCCGGCCGTTTTTTTGTGCGCCGCCGCAGGAAAATGCCCGCTGACGAAAAAGGGAATGCAACGAGAGCCCCGCTAAGGCTTTGGAAACCCTGCCTTCATTAAGTCGAGAATGGGGCAATCACTGCCCAACCAGAACCGCATTGAGGTTGAGACTCCGTCGTCAGCAACCACAGTGTTCAGGAGAAAAGCCCACATGCGCATCGCTCAAATCGCGCCGCTCATCGAAGCTGTTCCCCCCCGCCTGTATGGTGGCACGGAGCGCATCGTGTCCTACCTGACCGAGGAGCTGGTGGCGCAGGGGCATGACGTGACGCTCTTCGCCAGCGGTGACTCGCAGACCTCGGCCAAGCTGGTGCCGATGGTGCCGAGCGCCCTTCGCCTGGACCCGTCGGTTAAGGACCAGATGGCGCCCACGCTGCTCATGCTCGAACACGTCTTCAGCCAGGCGCATAAGTTCGACGTGCTGCACTTCCATCTGGACTATTTCCCGTTCTCGCTCTTCTCGCGCCAGAACGTGCCCTTCGTGACGACGCTGCACGGCCGCCTCGACCTGGACGAGCTTTCGCCGGTCTATGACGCCTTCGGCCATGTGCCCGTCGTCTCGATCTCGGATTCGCAGCGCGAGCCGCTGCCGCAGGCCAACTTCGTCTCGACGATCTATCACGGCCTGCCCTCGCAGCTGCTGACGCCGGTGCGCGCCAAGCACGATTACCTCGCCTTCCTCGGCCGCATCTGCCCGGAGAAGCGCGTGGACCGTGCAATCGAGATCGCCCGCCGCGCCGGCCTGCCGATCAAGATCGCGGCCAAGATCGACCGCGTGGACCAGGAATATTTCGACACGCAGATCAAGCACCTGATGGACCAGCCGCATGTGGAGTTCATCGGCGAGATCAACGAGCAGCAGAAGCGCGAGTTCCTGGGCGGCGCCATGGGCCTGCTGATGCCGATCGACTGGCCGGAGCCCTTCGGCCTGGTGATGATCGAAGCCATGGCCTGCGGCACGCCGGTGATCGCCTATCGCCATGGCTCGGTGCCCGAGGTGGTCGAGGACGGCAAGACGGGCTTCGTAGTGCGCAATATCGACGAGGCGGTCGCCGCCGCCCGCCGCCTGCCGCTGCTGCCGCGCGCCGCCATCCGTGCCCGCTTCGAGGAGCGCTTTAGCGCCACCCGCATGGCGAAGGACTATGTCTCGGTCTACGAGCAGGCCATCGCCGCGATGCGGATGCCCATTCCGGCGGAGTGATCCGCGGTTCGACTTGTGGGGAGGAGGCGCCCCCCCAGGCACCTTCTCGATCAGCAAAGCAGAGGCCCGGTCCGTGGTGGACCGGGCCTTTGTTTGTTGAGCGCCGGGAAGGCGCTGCCTTCCCGGGCCCATCCGCCAAAGGCCTGAGGCCTTTGGAAACCCGTTACCGAGGGATTGCGGGGCTGGGGTGGTCACACCACCCCAGCGGGGGCTCGGGGGCAGCGCCCCCGGAACCTCACCGGCTGAAGACCACCGTTTTGCTCCCATTCAGGATCACCCGGTCCTCCAGGTGATAGCGGATCGCCCGTGCCAGCACGCGGCGCTCGATATCGCGGCCGATGCGGATGAGGTCATCGGGCGTGTCATGGTGGCTGATGCGCTCGATGTCCTGCTCGATGATCGGCCCCTCATCCAGATCGGCCGTCACGTAATGCGCCGTCGCGCCGATGAGCTTCACGCCGCGGGCATGGGCCTGGTGATAGGGCCGGGCACCCTTGAAGCCGGGCAGGAAGGAGTGGTGGATGTTGATGCAGCGGCCCGAGAGCTTCGCGGCCAGCCCATCCGACAGCACCTGCATATAGCGGGCGAGCACCACGAGATCGGCCCCCGTCTCCTGCACCAGGGCCCAGATCTGGGCCTCCTGCTCCATCTTCGTCTGCTTGCTGACGGGGAGGTGGTGGAAGGGAATGCCGTCGAAATCGAGATGCGCGTAGGTATCGGCCGGGTGGTTCGCGATGATGCCCACGATATCCATCGGCATTTCGCCGATGCGCCAGCGATAGAGCAGGTCGGCGAGGCAATGGTCGAATTTGGAGACCAGCAGCATCACCTTCTGCCGCACCGAGCGGTCGCGCAGGGTGAAGCGCATGGAGAAGCGCTTGGCGACGGCCTCGACGGCGCCCTGCAGGGCGGCCTCATCGGGTGCGCTCGGGTGGTCGAAGACCACGCGCATGAAGAACTTGCCGGTCTCGGTATCGTCGAACTGCTGCGCCTCGAGGATATTCGCACCCGTCTCGAAGAGGGCGGTGGCCACGGCGGCGACGATGCCGGGGCGATTGGGGCAGGAGAAGGTGAGAACGTGCTGGGGCGCGGCCATTGGGGCGGCTCCTGTATACTGATGGGGTGACCTGTGGGGTTTGGCGACAGCGGCGATCGGGTGAGGCGTTAGCCGGGACCGTTAATCGCTGCTGAAAAGAAGGCGCGCGCCGCGCTGCCCTCAACCTCGGCCCAGAATCGTCACAACCCCCAGATACATCAGTCCAGTCCCACCAATCCTCGCGCGAAATCCCGCGCATCGAAGGGCCGCAGATCCGCGGCTTTCTCGCCCACGCCGACGGCATGGACGGGCAGGCCAAACTCCTGGGCCAGGGCTACGACGACACCGCCCTTGGCGCTGCCATCCAGCTTGGTAACCACGAGGCCGGAGACGTCGACCATCTCCTTGAACACCTTGGTCTGCTGCACCGCATTCTGGCCCGTCGTCGCGTCGAGCACCAGTAGGACGGCATGCGGTGCCGTCGAATCGAGCTTGCGAATGGTGCGGATCACCTTCCGCAGCTCCTCCATGAGGGCCGATTTGTTGTGCAGGCGGCCGGCGGTGTCGATCAGTAGGATGCCGGTGCCTGATTTCTGCGCCTGCTGGAGCGCGTCATAGGCGAGGCCGGCCGAATCGGCGCCCTGCTTGGCGGCGGCCACCACGGTGGCCCCCACGCGCCCGCCCCAGACCTGGAGCTGCTCCACGGCGGCGGCGCGGAAGGTATCGCCGGCGGCGAAGATCACCGAATGGCCTTCCTCGCGCCATTGCTGGCCGAGCTTGGCGATGGTGGTGGTCTTGCCCACGCCGTTCACGCCGACCACCAGCACGGTGAAGGGCTTCCGGGCCGTATCCACGACCAGCGGCTTGGCCACCGGGGCGAGAATCGCGCCGATCTCGTCCGCCAGGGCACCCTTCACCTCGGCATCGGTGACTTCCTTGCCGAACTTGGTCTTCCGGAAGCCCTGGACGATGCGGTGGGAAGCGGAGACGCCCAGATCCGCCATGATCAGCGTCTCCTCCAGCTCCTCCAGCGCCTCGTCATCGAGCTTGCGCTTGTTGAAGAGGCCGGTGATGCCGTCGGTGAGCTTCTGGGTGGAGCGCGAGAGCCCGGCCTTCAGCCGGGCGAAGAAGCCGCGGGGTTCCGCGGCCTCCGCCAAGGGTTCGGCCGCCAAGGGCTCGGCCAGGACGGCGCGGGGCGTGAAGGGCTGCTCGGGCGTGGTGCCGGGAATCGAGGGGCCCGGCTCGCCGGGGCTGACCGGGCCGGGCTCCGGCGTGCTGCCGGGGATGGGCGCGGGCGGCTCGGCGGGGCGGGCGGGCTCCGGGTCCGTGGGCCGGGGCGGCTCGCGCCGCTCCGGTTCAGGCGTGGTGGGTTCCGGCTCGCGCACCGGCGGCGGCACTTCCGGCTCCCTGGGCGCGGGCGGCGTCTCGGCGGGGGGCGGCGGCTGCACGGGCTCGGGCGGGCGCTGCTCCGGCTCAGGCTGCTCCGGCTCCTCGATCGGGGTCTCGGGCAAATACGGGTCCGGGTCCGGCATGCCGCCGGGGCGCCAGGGTTCGCGCAGCGGATGCGCGGGCGGCGGCTGCTCCTGCGGCTCGGCGGCTTCCGCCTCGGTGACCAGCTCCTCGGGAGCGGGCTGCTCCGGCGTGGGGACGTGCTGGCGGGCCTCGGCCTCCAGCACGGCCGTATCGGCGGCGCCGGATTCGCGGGCATCGGTTTCGGGAAGGCCGGCTTCGGGGGCGCGGGTCTCGGGAGCCGGGGTGGCCGCCTCGGTATTGGATTCGGCCTCGGCGCCACGGCCGGTGAGGCGGTTCCACAGGGATTTCAGTGCCATCAGACGGCCTCCGCCAGCAGGCTGCCGGCCTGAATGCCCGTGATGCGCATCGCCCTCAGCTCGCCCGGCTTATAGGCCAGGTCAGGGGCAAGGCGCACCGGGGCGAATTGCTCCGTATGCCCGCGTTCGCCGGCTTCCAGCAGCACCTGTTCCACCTGCCCGATCCGGGTCCGGAGGAAGCGTTCCGCCTGCTCGGCGCCCAGGGCGCGCAGCCGCGCGGCGCGTTCCTTCCGCAGCGGCACCGGCACCTGGGGCATGCGCGCCGCCGGGGTGCCGGGGCGGGCAGAATAGGGGAAGACGTGCAGGAAGGTCAGCCCCGCCTCGCGCACCAGATCCTGCATCGCCTCGAACTGTTCCTCCGTCTCGGTCGGGAAGCCCGCGATGAGATCGGCGCCGAGCGCGATCCCTGGTCGGAGCGCCCGCGCCTTATGGGCGACGGCCAGCGCATCGGCGCGCAGGTGCCGGCGCTTCATGCGCTTGAGCACCAGGTCGTCGCCATGCTGCACGGATAGATGGAGATGTGGCATCAGCCTCGGCTCCTCCGCGATGAGGCGCCAGAGATCGTCGTCGATCTCGACGGGGTCGAGGGAGGAGAGGCGCAGGCGCGGCAGCTCGGGCACGAGGGCCAGCAGGCGGCGGACCATCTGCCCGAGGCTGGGCGCGCCAGGAAGGTCGGGGCCGTAGGAGGTGATATCCACCCCCGTCAGCACCACCTCGCGGTAGCCGGCTTCGACGGCCGCGCGCACCTGTTCCACCACAACCCCGATGGGCACCGAGCGGGAAGGGCCCCGCCCATAGGGAATAACGCAGAAGGTGCAGCGATGGTCGCATCCCTGCTGGACCTGGATGAAGGCCCGCGCCCGGCCGGCGAATTCGGTGACGAGATGCGCCGCCGTCTCCTTCGCCGCCATGATGTCGCCCACTTGGAAGGAGGGGGCGGCGGGCGCCCAGGCTTCGGGCTTCATCTTCTCCGCATTGCCCAGCACGCGGGTGACGCCGGGCAGCGCGGCCCAGGCCTCGGGCGCGATCTGCGCGGCGCAGCCGGTGACGATGATGCGCGCCTCCGGCCGCTCGCGCGCGGCGCGGCGGATGGCCTGGCGCGCCTGGGCCTCCGCCTCGGCGGTGACGGCGCAGGTATTCACGATGATGGCGCCCGACTGGCCGGCGCCTTCGGCCAGCGCCCGCATGGCTTCCGACTCATAGGCATTGAGCCGGCAGCCGAAGGTCAGCACCGAGACCGGTGCGTCCCCCATCAGTCGCGGCGGGCGCTGCCCAGCGCCGCGAGGTCCAGCCCGCCGGTGAAGGCGGTGGCCACGGGGCCGGTCATCAGCACGTGGCGGTCTTCCCGCCAGGTGATGGTCAGGTCTCCGCCCGGCAGGGAGACCTTGGCGCTGCGGCCGGTGAAGCCGCGGCGATGGGCATTGACCAGGGCCGCGCAGGCGCCCGAGCCGCAGGCGAGGGTGAGCCCCGCGCCGCGCTCCCAGACGACGAGCTTGATATGCTCGGCGTCGATCACCTGCACGAAGCCGATATTCGCCCGCTCGGGGAAGAGCGGGTGGTTCTCGAAATGCGGGCCGACCGTCGCGAAATCGATGCGGTCGAGATCCTCGACGAAGAAGGTCGCGTGCGGATTGCCCATGGAGCAGGCCGCGGGGGAGGAGACGCCGCCGAATTCGAGGGGGAGGTTCAGCGTATCCGCCTTCTCGGCCAGCGGAATGTCCTTCCAGCGGAGCTGAGCGATGCCCATGTCCACCGTGATCAGCCCATCCGCGCCCCTGGTCGAGGGCAGGTCGCCGCTGATGGTGCGGACGGTGACGCTATCCTTGCCCGTCTCCTCCATGATCAACGAGGCGACGCAGCGCGTGGCATTGCCGCAGGCTCCGGCGGAGGAGCCGTCGGGGTTGTAGATGCGCATGAAGATATCCGCGCCCGCCTCGACCGGCTCCATGACGATCACCTGGTCGCAACCGATGCCGAAATGGCGGTCCGCCACGGCGGCGGCGCGGGCCGGGGTGAGGCCGAGCTGCTCGGAGGGGCTGCCGTTGCTCTTCGCGCTGCGGCGCTCGGCCATGCCGGGCGGCGGCGCGTCGGCGCTTTTCGCCCCGCCCTCGCGAGCGTCGAGGATGACGAAGTCGTTGCCCAGGCCGTGCATCTTGCGGAAGCGGATCATGATCACAGCATATGCCGCGATTGGGGCCGGGATTGAAGAGGATTAGGGCTGCGTGAGCGGGGGCTCTGCCCCCGCGCCCCCGCCGGGGTGGTGTGACCACCCCGGACCCCCGCAATCGGTATTGCAGGTGCAGGAGGCTCAGCCTCCTGCCGGATGGGTCTGGGAAGGCAGAGCCTTCCCAGGGAAAGGTCTCTGGGTCTGGGTCTTCAGCGCTTGGACTCGATCGAGTCCCAGATATTCTTCTCAAGATGCACGCCGGTGAAGCGGGCGATTTCCTGCAGGCCGGTCGGGCTGGTGACGTTGATCTCGGTCAGGTAGTCGCCGATCACGTCGATGCCGACGAAGATCATGCCCTTCTCCCGCAGCACCGGGCCGATGGTCGCGCAGATCTCGCGCTCGCGGGCCGTCAGCTCGGTATGTTCGGGGCGGCCGCCGACATGCATGTTCGAGCGCGCCTCGCCCTCGGCCGGGACGCGGTTGATCGCGCCCAGGGGCTCGCCGTCGATCAGGATGATGCGCTTGTCGCCCTTGCGGACGTCGGGGAGATATTGCTGCACCATCAGCGGCTCGCGCGAACGCTCGGCGAAGATCTCCAGCAGGGAATTCAGGTTCGAATCGCCCGGCTTGATGTGGAAGACGCCCGCGCCGCCATTGCCGAAGAGCGGCTTGACGATGATGTCCTTGTGCTTCTCCCGGAAGGCGGCGATCTGGCGCTTGTCCAGCGTGACCATCGTCTCGGGCATCAGCTGCGGGAAATGCGTGACGAGCAGCTTCTCCGGCGCGTTGCGCACTTCCTTCGGGTCATTCACCACCAGGACCTTGGGGTGGATATGCTCCAGAATGTGCGTCGCGGTGATATAGGCCATGTCGAAGGGCGGGTCCTGGCGCATCAGCACCACGTCCATCGTGCCGAGGTCGAGATCGACCGGCTCGCCGAAGGTGAAGTGGTTGCCCTTCTCGCGCCGGACCTCCACGGGCCGGGCCCAGGCATAGACCTTGCCGGTGAACAGCGTGATGTCCTTGACGTGGTAGTGCCACAGGCGATGGCCGCGCGCCTGGGCCTCCAGCATCATGGCGAAGGTCGAATCGCCATCGATATTGATGCTCTCCATCGGGTCCATCTGAACCGCGACCTTGAGTGAACGCGTCATCTCTGCCCCTCATGCGGGTTGTGTTGCCCCTGTCGTGGCATTGCTCGCGCCGGAAAGCCAGAGGGTGCCTCGCTTGACCAAGCGCAACGGCGCCCGCCCCACGGCGCCGGCGGGGCCTATTTCTCGCCGCAAACCGGCCGCTTTCCTCGCCAATTAACCTCTGATTAGCCACTGTGTGCTTGCCTCGCGCGGTCGAGAGCGGGCATGGTGCCTCAGGAACCAAATCCGACCCATGTCCCCCCTGTCCTACATCGCCGGTTTGCGCCCTTGGCTGGCGGGTATGCTTCTGCTGCCCATGCTTGCCCTGGCAAGTGCCGCCCCGGCGCAGGAGGTGCTGCGGCCGCAGGTGGTCGGCGGGCTCGGCGGGGTGGCGCAATATACCGAATTCGAGGAGCCCTTCTGGCGCGACACCGTGCCGAAGCTGACCGATGGCCGGGTCCGCCCCTCCATCGTCTCGCTCGACAATAACGGCATCCGCGGGCAGGACATGCTCCACCTGCTGCGGCTCAACGTGATCCCTTTCGGGACGCTGCTGCTGAGCCTCGTTGCCAATGACGAGCCGGAACTGGGCGCGCCGAATATCGCCCTGCTGTCGAGCGACATCGCTTCGCAGCGGCGGCTGGTGCAAGCCTATCGCCCGCATCTGGCCCAGATCCTGAGCGAGCGCTACGACCTCGAGCTGCTCGCGGTCTATACCTACCCGGCGCAAGTGCTCTTCTGCCGCAAGCCCTTCGAGGGGCTGGCCGATATCCGCGGCCGGCGCGTGCGCGTCTCGGGCGCGACCCAGGCCGATGCCGTGGAGGCCCTGGGCGGCACCGCCGTCGTCACCCCCTTCTCCGCCATGCTCGACACGATGAAGCGCGGGCTGGTGGATTGCGTGATCACCGGCACGCTCTCGGGCAATGAGATGGGGCTGGGCGAGGTCGCGACCCATGTGCATGCCATGCCCATCAGCTGGGGTGTATCGCTCTTCGCCGCGAGCAAGCGCACCTGGGCGACGTTCGACCCCGAGACTCGCGGCGTGCTGACGGCGGGCCTCGCCGATCTCGAGCAGAAGGTGTGGCAGGCCGCCGAGCGTGATACCCAGGAAGGGCTCGCCTGCAATACGGGGCAGGGCGCCTGCCGCCGGGGCAAGCCGGGCCGGATGGTGATGGTGCCTGCTTCCGCGGCCGATGAGGCGCTGCGCCAGCGCATGTTCGAGCGCGTGACGCTCAATGCCTGGCTGCGCCGCTGCGGCCCGGATTGCCTCGATGCCTGGAACGGATTCCTCGCCGCCCCCGCCGGCCTGCCGCCGCGCAAGGAGCTGGACTAAGAGACTGTTTCATAAAGCTGGCGGGTCGGCCTAGGCGGTATTTTCTGGGCAGCCTTTTCCGCGCCAGCATCGTTGGCGGCTTGGCCAAATGCCCCGCATTTGGCCCGCTGAGAGAAAGAGGGGCGCCGCCGCCTCGCTGGCACGAAAAATTCTGGCCGGAGCCTCAGCCGCCAGCTTTATGAAACAGCCTCTAAGACCGAGCGGCATTCTGTCTGCGGCCCGTCAGGGCTTTGCGCCGCTGGCGGCTCCGGATGATCGGCCGCATCGGCGGCGAAATCCCCGCACCAGCCCTTTCCCCATGCCGAATGCCGCTTCGCCTTAGCGCCCGGTGAACGCTGGCCTGCGCTTTTCCATGAAGGCGCGGACGGCGCCGCGGAAATCCTCCGTCTCGCGATAGCCGCCTTCGGCTTGCAGCGCTTCCGCCGGGACTGGCATCGGCCCGCGCAGCGCTTTCAGCGCCCGTTTGTGGAAGCGGTTGGAGAGCGGCGCCCCGGCCGCGATGCGCCGCGCCAGGGCCTCCGCCTCGGGAAAGACGCTGCCATCGGGCACGCAATGGGTGATGAGCCCCTTTGCCAGGGCCTCCCGCCCGTCGAAGACCTTCCCCTCGATCAGCAATTCGCAGCAGACGGCATAGCCGGCCATTTGGAGGATCGGGTCGAGCCAGGCATGGGCGTACCAGATGCCGAGGTTCCGCGCCGGGATGCCGAATTTCATGCCCTCATTGGCCAGGCGGAAATCCGCCATCGTCGCGATGCCGGCCGCCCCGCCCATGCACCAGCCGCTGATGGCCGCGACCACGGGGTGGATGCAGTTCTCGATACTGGCGAGGCTCTTCTTCAGCGCGGGGCCATAGCCCGGCTCCTCACCCGCGCCGCCGGGGCGCATGTCGGTGATATCGGCGCCGGCGGAAAAGGCTTCCTCCCCGGCGCCCCGGATGATGACGCAGCGGAGGCTCTCATCGGCGGAGAAACGGTCCATCGCCTCGCCCAGGGCGATCCACATGGGCAGGTCGAGGCAGTTACGCTTTTCGGCGCGGTCGATGGTCAGGGTGGCGATGCCGTCGGTGACGTCGGTGACGATGTTTTCGCGCGGCATTTCTTTGCTCCTCTTACTTGGGGGCTTTGCCCCCAAACCCCCACTGGGGTGGTGTGACCACCTCAGACCCCGCAATCAGTGGACGCCGGTCCAGGGGCGGCTTCGCCCCTGGTGGGTGGGTCTGGGAGGGCAAAGCCCTTCCAGGAACGTCACCCCTCCAAAGCCAGCGTCGCGAAGCTCGCGAGCCAATGCTCACCCATGTAATCCCCCGCCACATGCGGCAGTGCCTCGGCCAGATGCACCTTGGCCGCCTCTTCCAGCACGGCGCGGCGCGCATCGCCCTCGGCCATGCTCGTGGCCAGCCCCCGGAAGCACCAGGCGCGGCTGAGGTTCAGCCCGTCGAGATGCGCGATCTTGCCGTCCGAGCGGTCGCTGACTGTCGCGGGCGTGAAGAGCGTCGCCGGCTGGCGCTCGAGCAGGCGGGGCAGGAACTGGTCGCGCCACGGCCGGAACTCGGCGATCGGCAGCAGGCGGCGCATGCATTCCGCCTCGATCAGCGTGCCGGAGAGGAATTCGTCGCCCCCCGGCTCGCCCCAGGCGGGGCAATCCACATCCTGGCCGAACCAGCGATGGGCGGTTTCCTCGAACAGCGCCAGCAGCGGCGCATCATGGGCGCGGGCATAGTCGCTGGCGATGGCGAGCGCGAAGGCGCCCGAGAAATGCGTGCCGACGCGGATGGGATAGGTGGCCTTGGGCAGGAAGGCGCGGAAGCGGTCGGCGAAGGCGGCGGCCAGGGGCGCCATGGCCTCGGCCCAGCGCGGCTCGTCCTGCAAGGCCAGTTCGGCCTGGAGCGCGAGGAGCCAGGCCCAGCCATAGGGCCGTTCGAAACCGCGGCTGGTCGGGCGGGAGAGATAGGCCAGCTCGCCCGCGACGGTGCCGGGCGTGATCTGCGTGTCGAAGAGCGCGGTGACGGCTGGGGCGGTTTCGGGAAAGAGGCGGCGCAAGCGGGCCAGCATCCAATAGCCATGGACGCAGGAATGCCAGTCGAAGCTGCCGTAGAAAATCGGGTGCAGGGCGCGGGGCAAGAGGGCATCCCCGTCGCCGGCCAGCACATGGTCGAGCTTGTTCGGATATTCGCGCTGCACGTGGCCGAGCGCGATGGAGACGAAGCGCGCGGCGAGCTCGGGCGAGAGCCGCGCGCCCATGCTCAGCGCGTCGGCTTCGGCGGGGTCACGCCGTAATCGTAGAAGCCCTTGCCGGTCTTGCGGCCGAGCCAGCCAGCCTCGACATATTTCACCAGCAGCGGGGAGGGGCGGTACTTGCTGTCGCTCATGCCCTCGTAGAGCACGCGCATGATGGCGAGGCAGGTATCGAGGCCGATGAAATCCGCCAGTTCCAGCGGGCCCATCGGCTGATTGGTGCCGAGCTTCATCGCCGTATCGATCGAGGCCACGTCGCCCACACCCTCATGCAAGGTGGTGATGGCCTCGTTGATCATCGGCAGCAGGATGCGGTTGACGATGAAGGCGGGGAAGTCCTGCGCGGTGGCGACGGTCTTGCCCATCTTCCCGGCCAGCGCCACGACGGCCTGATAGGTCTCGTCGCTGGTCGCGATGCCGCGGATCACCTCGACGAGCTTCATGACCGGCACCGGGTTCATGAAATGCATGCCGATGAAGCGCTCGGGCCGGTCGGTGGCGGCGGCGAGGCCGGTGATGGAGATGGAGGAGGTGTTCGAGGCCAGGATCGCATCCGCCTTCAGGTGCGGGATGGCGCTGGCGAAAATCTTCTTCTTGATGTCCTCCCGCTCCGTCGCGGCCTCGATGACGATGTCGCAATCGGAGAAGGAGGCATAGTCGGTGCTGGTGCCGATGGCGGCCAGCGCGGCGGCCTTGGCCTCCGCGCTCACCTGGCCCTTCTGCACCTGGCGGTCGAGATTCTTCGTGATGGTGGCGATGGCTTTTTCCAGCGCCGCAGGCGCGACATCGAGCAGGGTGACGGAAAGCCCCGCCAGCGCCGCCACATGGGCGATGCCGTTGCCCATCTGGCCGGCGCCGATGACGCCGACCTTGCCGATGCCGCTCATGCTCACTTCTTCTCCAGCGCCGCTTCGAGTTCCGGCATCACCTTGAACAGGTCACCCACCAGGCCGTAATCGGCGACCTGGAAAATCGGCGCTTCCTCGTCCTTGTTGATGGCGACGATGACCTTGGAGTCCTTCATGCCGGCGAGGTGCTGGATGGCACCCGAGATGCCGACGGCGATGTAGAGCTCCGGCGCCACGATCTTGCCGGTCTGGCCCACCTGGAGGTCGTTCGGGGCGTAACCCGCATCCACCGCGGCGCGCGAGGCGCCGATGGCGCCGCCGAGGAGATCGGCGGTCTTTTCCAGGACCTTGAAATTCTCGGCCGAGGCCATGGCGCGGCCGCCCGAGACGACCACGCGCGCGGCGGTCAGTTCAGGGCGCTCGGACTTGGCGATCTCGGCGGAGACGAAAGAGGAGACGCCCGGATCGGCGGCGGCCGACACGCTCTCCACCGGGGCGGAACCGCCCTCGGCCGGGACCGGGTCGAAGCTCGCGGCGCGAACGGTCAGCACCTTCTTCGCATCCGAGGACTTCACCGTCGCCAGCGCGTTGCCCGCATAGATCGGGCGCACGAAGGTGTCGGCATCCACCACGGCGGCGATGTCGGAGATGATCTGGCTGTCGAGCAGGGCGGCGACGCGCGGCAGGATGTTCTTGCCGCTCGCCATGGCCGGGGCCAGGACGTGCGAGTAGGAACCGGCCAGCGACACGACCAGGGCCGCGATGGGCTCGGCCAGGCCCTTGGCATAGGCATCGCCCGAGGCGACCAGCACCTTGGCGACACCCGGCAGCTTGGCGACGGCCGAACCGTCGCCCGAGGTCACCAGGGCATGAACCTCGCCCAGCTTCTGGGCGGCGGCGACGGCGCAGCGCGTCGGCTGGGTGACGGCACCGTCCTGGATATCGGCGAGAAGAAGGACGGCCATGATCAGATCACCTTCGCTTCGTTGCGCAGCTTGTCGACCAGTTCGGCGACCGAGCCGACCTTCTTGCCGGCCTGGCGCTTCGCCGGCTCCTCGACCTTCAGCACGGTCAGGCGCGGGGTCACGTCAACGCCCAGATCGGCCGGCTTCACCGTCTCGATCGGCTTCTTGCGCGCCTTCATGATGTTCGGCAGCGAGGCGTAGCGCGGCTCGTTCAGGCGCAGGTCGGTGGTGACGATGGCCGGGAGGGTGAGCTTCACCGTCTCCAACCCGCCATCGACCTCCCGCGTCACGATCGCGGCGCCATCGGCCAGCTCGACCTTGGAGGCGAAGGTGCCCTGGCCCCAGCCGAGGAGGGCGGCCAGCATCTGGCCCGTCGCGTTCATGTCGTCGTCGATGGCCTGCTTGCCGAGAATGACGACCTGCGGGGCCTCCTTCTCGACCAGCGCCTTGAGCAGCTTGGCGACCGCCAGCGGCTCCAGCACGCCATCATGCTCGATCAGGATGCCGCGATCGGCGCCCATGGCCAGCGCGGTGCGGATCTGTTCCTGGGCGGCGGCGGGGCCGGCGGAAACGGCCACGATCTCGGTCGCGATGCCTTTTTCCTTCAGGCGCACCGCTTCCTCGACGGCAATTTCGTCGAAGGGGTTCATCGACATCTTGACGTTCGCCGTCTCGACGCCGCTGCCATCGGGCTTCACGCGGACCTTGACGTTATAGTCCACCACCCGCTTGACGGGGACCAGCAGTTTCATCGCTCGGGCCGTGTCCTGTTCCTGGAGGGGGCTTACCCCGGAATTGCTCCCATCGTGCCCGCCTCAACAGGGAAAGATCGAGGCCGGCACACCGACTTCCGTGGGCCTGGGGACGCTTGGCGCGCCTGGGTTCCATCGGTCGGTCTCCGTATTGGCAGGTCCGGGCCGAGGCGGCAAGGGCTGGCGGGCAGCTTCGGTCCGCCTGTCAAACCGCCCTTCCGATATGCGGAACAAGTTCGGGCCGAAGCCGCTCCGGCTCAGCCGAGCGCCATCAGCCACATGAAGAGCAGCAGCGAGATCGCCTGGAACAGCACGCGCAGCCGCATCAGCCGGTTGGAGCGCTGGGGGTCGCTCTTCTCGGCGGAGAAACCGAGCATGCCGGCGAAGAAGGTGCCCAGGGTGGCGCAGAGCGAGATCACCAACAGGGCGGTCACGATGGTTTTCATGGCGCTGATGTAGCCCCCCATCCGGGGCCTGAACCATCGGTTTTTTGCACGCCGCGGGGCCTGTCCGGCAGTTCCGTTATGAAATCTCGCGGAAAGACACGTTGGGGAATCTTGACCTTTTCACCGTTTCCGCGTTCGGGTCCGTGCCATGCGCTTCCTGCTTCCGCTTTTCCTCGCCCTCTCCGTCGCCCTGGGCACCGCCAATGTCCATGCGGCCGGCCCCGTGCAGCTCGCCCAGGCCAGTGGCGGGGCGCCAGCCCAACCATCCGGCCAGGCGACTGCCCAGGCCCCGGCTCTCACGCCAGAGGCGGCGGCGAGGCTGCGGGCCCTGCTCGCCGACGAGAAGAAGCGGCAGGAGCTGATCAAAACGCTCGACGCCCTGGCCGCCGCCGGCGCCGCCATGGGCGCGGCCAATGGGGCCGCCGCCGCCCCGGCCGCGGGCAATAATACCGCCGCCGCGCCTGGGGCCGCCACCCCCGCCGCCCCGGCCGGCGAAGCGCCCGCCGCCGAGGCGCCGGCCGGGGCCCCTGCCGCCGAAAGCGAGTCGCTCCTGGCCCCCGATACCATTGGCGGGCAGCTGCTGCATGGGGCCTCCCAGCGCCTGCAGGCGCTCTCCGACCAGCTCGTCAACGCGGCCCGGAGCGTCACGGATCTGCCGGGCCTCGTCTCCTGGGCCTCCGGCGTGGCGCGGGACCCGGTGACGCAGACCCGCGTCTTCGACGCCTCCTGGAAGCTGCTGCTGCTCTTCACCCTGGCCCTGCTCGCCGAGCATTTCGCCAAGCGCGGCATCCGCCGCTGGCGGGAGCGGCTCGACGGCATGGCGCCCGAGGCGGGCAGCAAATGGCGCTGGCTCCGCAAGGTGCCGCTCGTCCTGGCGCGCTTCTTCCTCGATCTCGGCCCCGTCCTGGCCTTCGCCGTGGTCTCCTACGGGATGATCGGGGTGGTGAAGCCGCTGCCGACGACCGAGCTGGTGCTGCTGACCGCGAACAACGCCTATATCGTCTACCGCGCGCTGATGCTGGCCGCGCGGATGCTGCTCTCGCCCAACTCGGCGCATCTGCGGCTACTGCCGGTCTCGGACGAGACGGCGGCCTATATCACCGTGTGGCTCGCGCGCATCGTCGCCGTCTCGGTGGTGGGCTATGCGGTGACCGAGGCGGGGCTGCTCTTCGGCCTGCCCTGGGGCGTCTATGATGCCCTGCAGCGGCTGGTGCTGCTCATCGTCTCGCTCTTCTTCGTCATCATCGTGTTGCAGAACCGCCTGGCGGTGGCGGACCTCCTGCGCGCGCCGGAGCTGAAGGAGGGCGAGGAGCCCACCCAGGGCCGCCGCCTGCTGCGCGGCTTGCGCGACCGCATGGCCGAGGTCTGGCATTTCCTGGCCATCCTCTATCTCCTGGCGCTCTGGGCGGTCTGGGCGCTGGAGATCCATGACGGCTTCGTCCGCCTGCTGCGCTCCTCGCTGCTGACGCTGGCCATCCTGGCCCTGGCCAAGGGCTTCGACGTGGCGCTGCGCCGGGGCATCACGCGGGGCTTCCGCGTGGGGCCGGAGCTGGCCTCCCGCTATCCGGGGCTGGAGGTGCGGGCGAACCGCTACCTGCCGGTCTTCAAGGGGATCATCACCGGCGTCGTCACGCTGGTCGCCATCCTCTTTCTCCTCGAAACCTGGGGCATCGACGCCTTCAACTGGTTCGGCACCGGCCGGCTCGGCAACCGGGTGCTGGGCGCGGTGGTCTCCATCGGCCTGACCATGATCATCGCCGTGGCGGTCTGGGAAATGGTCAATGCCGCCATCCAGCGGCATCTCGAGAAGCTGGCGCGCGACGCCAAGGCGGCCCGCTCGGCCCGCGTCCGCACGCTGCTGCCCATGCTGCGCACGGCGCTGCTGATCTTCCTGCTGGTGGTGGTGGCCTTCAACGTGCTGACGGCCATCGGCATCAATGTGGCGCCGCTGCTGGCCGGTGCCGGTGTCATCGGCCTGGCCATCGGTTTCGGCTCGCAGAAACTGGTGCAGGACGTCATCACCGGCATCTTCCTGCTGATGGAAGACGCGGTCGCCGTGGGTGATTCGGTCAATCTCGGCGGCAAGGGCGGCGTGGTGGAGCAGCTTTCCATCCGCTCCATCCGCCTGCGCGATGGCGATGGCGCGGTGCATATCATCCCCTTCTCCGCCGTGACGACGGTGACGAACAGCACGCGCGATTTCGGCTTCGCCATGATCGACGTGACCGTGGGCTATAACCAGGACACCGACCAGGTGGCCGAGGCCCTGCGCGAGCTGGTGAAGGAGATGCGCAGCGAGGTGCGCTGGGGCGCCGTCATCCGCGACGATTTCGACCTCTGGGGCGTGGATCAGCTGGGGCAGAACGGCGTCGTCATGCGCGGCCGTGTCAAGACCGATGCCGGCCAGCGCTGGCCCGTGCAGCGCGAGCTCTATGGCCGCATCAAGCGCCGCTTCGCCGAGATGGGCATCATCATCGCCCCGCCCTCGACCACCGTCATGCTCGAGCGGCGCGAGAGCGAGGCGGCGGCGCATAAGGCGGCCGAGGGCGAGTGAGCCGCGCGGGTGCCCTGCCGCCAGCGCATGGCATTCCGGGCGCTCCGCGCTTGGAGAGCCCGGTTAGGGCGGGTTAGGCTATCGTCATGAACGGTCAATGGACCCTGCCGCGGCGAATTATCCGCCCGGCCGCCTGAGGCTCCCGAAGGAGCAAGCGGCGGCCGGGACGAGATGCTTTTCGCCCCGCGGCGCGCCCAGGCCCAGCAAGGCCGGCCCCGTGCCGCAGCGCCGACCCTTGCCAGAGGCCCAGTTCATGTCCGCTACCGAAAACACCGTTTCCGTCTGCTTCGCCGTTCAGGTCGAGGCCTATCCCGGCGCGCTCTCCCGCGTGCTGGAGCCCTTCGCCAAGCGGGACCTGACGCCGGATTACTTCCGCTCGGCCCGCGAGGGCGAGGTGCTGCGCATCGACATCGCCATGGAGGCCATGCCGGCCGGGATGGTGCATCTGGTCGCGGGTAATATCGGCCAGATCGTCGGCGTGCGGCATGTGCTGGTCGAGCAGGGCGAGATGGCGACCGCCGCCGCGGCCTGAGGGCTGGGGCGGCGTGGGGGCATCTCGCCAGGGCTCAGGTGAACACGAAGTCCCGCTCGGTAAGCGTTGCGGTAAAGTCCTGCAGGGTGAGCGTATCGCCCTCACCGCTGCGGATCACCGTGCTGTTGCCTTCGATGCTGATGGCCAGATCCGCATAATGCAGCCCCTCGAAAGTGATGCCGGGCTTGCCTGGATTCATGTAAAAGTCCCGGATCACGTCCTGCCCATGGCCATCGGCGAAGACGTAGGTCGCCTTATAATAGGCGCTGTAGCTCTGGTCGCCGGTGCCGTCGACGATGGTCACTGATCTGGGTGAGCCACTAGTCTGGATCGTGAAGTCTTCGAATCCGGAGACGATATTCGTCTGATCGCCGAAGCGGAATTCGCCCGCCCGCAGATCCAGCCTGAGATCGACGCCGCTGAGATCGGCCTCGAAATTCACGCTGAGCTTATCGGTGCCCGCCCCGCCCAGCAGCGTATTGCCTGAAAAGACGATATGGCGGGTGTACCCACCGACCTCCAGGGAATCATCACCGCCACCCAGATCTACGACATTGTCCTTTATCTCCACCAATGGCGGAGGGGCCCAGCTGGGCGTGTCGCCAACCGCGGGGTCGACGGTGGTGGCAGCGGCCCAGAATGAGACCTGATCCTCCTGGTCACCGAAATGGACGTTGACGTGGGCGATGCGCGCTGTTGCCTGCCCCTCCTGACCGTTATGGCCGAAATCGCCCTTATCGCCGCCTGGACCGCCGTCGCCAGGCAGGCCGAAATAGCCTTCCTCGCCACCCTGGGCATAAAGGCTGATGTCGACATATGAGCTCAAGGTCGCGCTGATGGTTGCGCCGTCGACGATCGCATCGGCCGCGCCGCCATCACCGCCGTCCCCGCCATCGCCGCCACTCGCCCCCGGTTGGTGCGTGGAACTGCCCCAGCCGCCATCGCCCCCCTTGCCCGCCATGGCCGTTACGCCGAGGCCGACGTCGATTGCGGTGCCCGTGATGACGATATCGCTGATTGTGCCGTTGGCAGCGCCGCCATCCGTGCCATCCTTGCCGCTGTCACCTTCGCCCATGGTGCCATCGCTGCCTGTCGAGGTCAGCTCGATGTTGAGCCGGTCCTGGTAAGGCTCGCTGCTACTGCCCAGATCCACTGTAAGGCTGGAGAGCAGCATGTCCTCTGACCGCGAGGGGCCGATATAGAGGCCATGGCCTGCGTAGTTGAGTGTGACGGTATCGGCATTATGGGTGCCGGTGATGGTCGTGCGCTCATCTCCCGCCTCGCGCCAGCCAGTTTGCAGAGCGTATTCGCTGAAATCGAAGCTTTGCCCGTTGAGGGTGGGTCTATCGGTCAGGATGAGCGGTGTGGTATCGAGCAAGATATCTGAGGACCGCAGATTGTAGACGGTGCTGTCTCGCAGCACCAAGTACTGGTGATGCGCCGCATCGAGCGTGAGCCAGAGATCGTCGCCGGACTGTCGGGCGCTCGCGCGGAGGGAATCGAAGGTCAGGCCATCGAAGGCGGTGAGGTCGATCTTGTCCACGCCGGCGATGTAATCGGTGATGATGTCATGCGAGGCGGTGCCGTGGTCGAGGAAGACGAAAGTGTCGGCCCCAGCGCCGCCGCTGAGAATGTCGTTGCCCGCGCCGTCGATGAACGTGTCGCTGCCGTCTGAGCCGGTGGCGATGAGCCGCGCATGGCCGATGATGCCGCTGCCATCGAGATGGAGGGCATCGGCGGTGCTCGCATTGATGCGCAGTATATTACCGAAGGACGCCGCCGCCTCGTCGCCCAGCGTCAGCGAGGCAGTGCCCACCGTGATCTTGAGCGTCTCGATGCGGGAGATATTGGCGAAGTTGGAATCGGTCAGCGTCCCGCCGCCGTAGGCCTGGACGACATCATTCCCGATGCCGCCATCGAGAATGCCGACGGTGGCGAGTTGCTGGAGATCGTCGAACCGGAAGAGATCGTTTCCGGCGCCGCCGCGCAGACGGTCCGCGCCGCCGCCGCCCTTGATATTGTCGTCGCCCACACTGCCGGTGACGACATCGGTCAGCGCGCCGCCATAGACGACGAGTTGCGTCTCGCCGGGCAGATCGGCCGCATTGACGTTGATGCTACCGCCATCGAGCACGCTGATGCGGATGAGGCCGTCGAAGGCGGAGGAGGCGGCGGCACCGAGCGTGAATTGCGCGAGCCCATTCGTGGCCAACAAGGTCTCGACATCGGTGATGCCGTCGAAGGCGCTGTCGGCGAATTTTCCGCTGGTGTCGAGAAAGAGCCTATCTTGCCCACCCAGCCCATCGATCACATGCGGGCCGGCGAAGGAGATCGCGGTGCTGACATGGAACTCATCGGCGCCGTTGGTGCCGATGAGGGTGTAGCCCGTGCCAGGCGGCGCGTTGTAGATCATGGCGGCGGTTCCTCATCCGGGACGGATTTCATCGCATATCGTATTGATAATATAACGATATGCGATGCGTCCCGGACTGGCGCCTTAAACTTCTGTCAGGCTTATCACATCAGGCGAAAACCATATCCTCCGCGCCGAGCGGGGCGGTATAGCCGAACAGCAGAATTGTATCACCCTCGCCGCTCGTGATCATGGTGCCCGTCTCGACCGCGAGGATGGTGAGATCGGCCATGGTCATGCCTTCGAAGACCAGCTTGTCCATGCCTGTCTCGAAGGCATAAATAAGGTCATGCCCGTGGCCATCGGCAAAGACGAAGGTGTCGCTCCCGTACCAGCCCGCATACTCCTGGTTGCCGGCGCCATCGACGAAGCGGTCGTCGAGACTCGTGCCGCCCAGCGTGTCGAAGTTCAGCAAAGTGCTGACACCCTCGCCGACAAGTAGCTTATGAGCACGGAGATCGAAGGTGACGCCTTCTGCGCCGGGGTCGAGGATGAGGCTGTCGCCTTCATTGGTGAGAACGAGGCTGTTCGCACCCTCACCGCCATCGAAGACGTTGCCATCGATGGTCATCTGACCGGCAACAAATGACATATAGATATAGTCATCGCCGCCGCCGAGCGCGATGTTGTTGCCCGTCATGATCAGGCTCGTAGGCATAGTGGGGGAGGCCGCGCCGGGCGCGCCGTCCTCGCCATCGCGGTAGTAATGGCCGAGGTGGTTTTCGTGGTTCTCTTCTTGCCAATCCCAGTTCCAGGTGCCGTCACCGGGCGCGCCGGAGCCGTCACTAGGATTGCCCTCGTCATCGAGAATGGCAGTCGCGGAGACTAAGGCGGTCAGCGCGATGAAATCATCCGCATTACCGAGCGTGATGACATTGTCCTCGATGCGCGCGGTTGCCGTGCCGAAGGCGCCCCCATCGCCGCCCTGGCCGCCAATGCCGTAGCGATGCAAGTAGGACTCGTCGAAGTTCCCGTCGGGGCCTGCCTCTTCCGTGACCGTCGCCCCCCAACCACCGGTCCCGCCGATGCCGCCGGCCCCGCCGTCGACGATCAGGTGAATTTCGATGTTCGACGCGCCGCTCGCCTGGATCGAGAGGCCGCTGATCAGCGTCTCCGCCGCGCCGCCCTGGCCGCCTGTGCCCCCCGTGCCCGCGGGCTCATCGAGCATGACGCCATCATGGCCTTGGCCGCCAGCCCCGCCATCACCGGCCGTGGCCCAGGCCTCGATGCTCAGGTTGAGCGTGCCCGCCATGATCGAGATATCGCTGATGACGGTACTGGCCGCCTCGCCATCCTCGCCCGGCTCGGCCATCAGATAGGCGTCGCTGCCGGCGCGCCCCTCAGACTTGGCTTCTATGCTGATATTATCGGTGGTTTCGCTGCCCTGGCTGAAATCCACCGCCAGATCCGAGATGGTGACGCCGGCGCCGGCATAGTCGAGCGAGAGCAGATCGGTGCCCTCGCCGCCACTCAGCGAGGTGACCTCCTCCGCCGAGCCGCGCCAGCCGAGCGCCAGCGCACGATCCGCGAAATCGATGCTCGCATCTTCGACGGTAAGGCTGTCGCTATGGGAGCCGGAGGGCGCGCGGAAGAGGAAATCATCCGCCGAGAGATCGGCGAGCGTCGTATCGAGCAGCAGCAGATATTGCGTTTCGCCACCCGCTCCGCTGAAGGAGATGAGCACGTCATCGCCTTGCTGCATCATCTCCTCCGCCAGCTCGTCATAGTTAAGCCCCGCGAAGCCGTTGAGGGAGATGACATCCTCGCCCGCGACGAAATCCGTGATGACGTCATGGCTCCCGCCGAGCCCATGGTCGGCGATGATGAACGTGTCCGCGCCATCGCCACCCGTGAAGCGGTCGCTCCCCGCGCCATCGGTGATGATATCCGCCCCGGCCGAACCCGTGACGACCAGCCGCGTATTCGCGCCCAGCGCCTGCCCGTCGAGATGCAGGCTCTCGGCCCCGCTCGCATCGATCCGCAGGATATTCCCGAAGGCCGAGGCGGCCTCGCTGCCGAGCGTGAGCGTCGCCGCGCCCGCCGTGATGGTGAGCCCCTCGATCCGCGAGAGGCGGGCGAAATCCGCATCGGTCAGCGTGCCGCCGCCATGGACATGGACGATATCCGTGCCGATGCCGCCATCGAGCAGGCCGACATCCGCCAGCGCGCTCAGATCGGCGAAGCGGAAGTGGTCATCGCCCGCGCCGCCGCGCAGCCGGTCCGCGCCGCCGGTGCCGGTGATGTCGTCATTCCCCGCGCTGCCGAGCAGCACCAGCCGCGCCCCGGCCGCACCCGCCTCGCTCGCATCCAGCGTAAGGCTCGAGGCGGTAAGCGCATTCACCTGCAGCAACCCCTGGAAGGCCTCGGCCGCTTCGGCGCCGAGTTGCAGTTCGATCGTACCCGCCGTGAACTCCAGCTTCTCCATGCGCGTGACGCCGGTGAAGGCACCATCGGCGATGCTGCCGCCCACCTCGTCGGTGACGCGGATCGTATCCACCCCGATGCCGCCATCGAGCACCAGCCCCGCCTTGTTCAGATGCGCGGTGCTGGTGAAGAGGAAAAGATCATCGCCCGCGCCCGCGCGCAGCCTGTCCGCCCCCCCGCCGCCATGGAGCGTATCGTCGCCCGCCCCGCCAAGCACCACATCGGTGCGGTTGCCATCGGTGAAGCCGCTGCCGGAGAAGATCAGCGGCGTGCCAGAATCGAGCGCGCGCGCATCGATCACGAACCGCCCGACGCCGCTTGTGCTGAAGGTGAGCGGCGCGCCGCCGAATGCCGCGACTGTCTCAGCCCCGAGCGTGAGCTTGACCAGGCCGCCGCTGGAGATGACCTCTTCGATATTGCTGATATTGACGAAATCTGAATCCTCGAAGGTCGCAACGGGGAAGATCCAGAGCTGATCATGGCCGCCCTTGGCGTCGATCGTCGCCCCGGGTGAGAGCGAATCCGGCGTCTGGATGACGATCTGGTCGTCACCATCGGTGCCGTCGAGCGTGAAGCTGCCCGTAGGCGGCGCGAAGATCAGCATGGGGCGCTTCCAGCGATGTCTTATGTAACCGTTAACTTAACGTTTACAAAAAACCCGTGCCAGTAACGAAGCCGGGGGAATAGTTAACGCCCTCGGCGCGTGAGCACGCGCAGGAAGGTGCGCAGGTTCATACCGCCCAACAGATGCGCGCTGCCGAAATACACCACCATGCCCACCGCGATCAGCAGCGCGAGCCAGACGAGTTTCAGCAGCCCGCCGGCCGGGAAAAGCGCCATGCCCAGCAGCCAGAGCACCAGCGCCATCAGCGCCACCGCGCCCAGCAGCCGGGGCAGGCGGTGCCGCAGCTGCCGGTCGGGCACGAAATGCCGCCGCCGTGCCAGCACCATCCCCAGCGCCGCCGCATTGAACCAGGCGGCCAGCGAGGTGGAGAGCGCGATGCCCACATGCGCGATCACCGGCGCGAGCAGCAGGTTCAGCGCCAGGTTCAGCGCCACCGCGCAGGCGCCGATCTTCACCGGCGTGGCCGTATCGCCCCGCGCGAAGAAGCCCGGCGCGAAGGCCTTCACCAGCACATAGGCCGGCAGGCCCAGCGCATAGGCCACGAGTGCCGAGGCCGTGCCATTGGCCTCGAACTCCCCGAAGGCGCCGCGTTGGAACAGCGCCGAAACCACCGGCCAGGCCACCACCATCAGCGCGCCCGCCGCCGGCAGGGTGAGCGCGAGAGACATTTCCAGCGCGCGGTTCATGGTCCGATGCGCCGAGTAGGGCTGGTTCTGCCGCAACTGCCGCGCGAGCACCGGCAGCGTCGCCGTCCCGATCGCGGCGCCGATCACGCCCAACGGCAATTGCCCGACGCGGTCGGCGTAATAGAGGAAGGACACCGCGCCGGCCGGCAGGGTGGAGGCGATGATCACGTCGATGGCCAGGTTGAGCTGCGTCACCCCTGCGCCCAGCACGCCCGGGCCCATGCGGCGCAGCACCTGCTTCACCTCGGGCGTCAGCCGCGGCACCGAGATCAGCTTCAGCGCCATCCCCGCCTTGGCCGCCGCGTAGCTCACCATGGCCAGCTGCGCGACGCCCGAGGCCAGCACGCCCCAGGCCAGGGCATGGCCCGGCGTCGGCACGAAGGGGTTCAGCACCAGCAGCGCGGCCATGGACAGCAGGTTGAATAGCACCGGCGCCGCGGCGGCCGCCGCGAAACGGTCCAGCCCGTTCAGCACGCCCGAGACCAGCGCCGTGAGGCAGATGAAGAGCAGATAGGGGAAGGTGATCCGCGTCATCTCGACCGAGAGCGAGAAGCGCAGCGGATCATCATGGAAACCCGGCGCCAGCACCGCGATCACCTGCGGCATGAAGACCATGCCCAGCACCACCAGCAGGCTCAGCCAGAGCGTCATCAGCGTGGCCATGCGCTCGGCCAGCTCTCGCGCCCGCGCCCGGCCCTCGACCGCCAGCGTGCCCGTGAAGGCCGGCACGAAGGCGGCGTTGAAGGCCCCCTCGCCGAATAGCCGGCGGAAGAGATTCGGCAGCTTGAGCGCGATGAAGAAGGCATCGGCCACCGGCCCCGCCCCCATGCTGGCCGCGATCAACATATCCCGGCCAAAACCCAGGATACGGCTGACCATCGTCCAGCCTCCGACCGTCAGCACCCCACGCAGCATGGCCGTCGCACTCCTGTGGTGGGCTGCCCAGGAGGCTCTGCCCCCTGGACCCCCGGCAAGAACCTGAGGTTCTTGCATCTCCCGTTAGTTTGGAAATTCCGGGCTGGGTAGCGAGGCGAGCGTAGCCGCCGCCTCGCTACCCAGCCCGGAATTTCCAAGTCCTGGAAGGTCCAGGAAACTCAGTTTCCTGGTGGGGGGACCGGGGGGCAAAGCCCCCCGGAGAAACCACCTCAGGCGTTCGCGACCTGCGGCGCGGCGGCGTCGCCGCGGCGGGACTGCCAGAGGGCGACGAAGTCGATGGGGGAGAGCAGGACGGGGGGGAAGCCGCCGTCGCGCGTCACATCAGCGAGGATGTTGCGGGCGAAGGGGAAGAGCAGGCGGGGGCATTCGACGAGGAGCACGGGCTCCAGCATCTGCTGCTCGACCGTCACGGTGAAGATGCCGCAATAGACCAGCTCGGCGATGAAGGCCGTCGTATTGCCGCCCTTGCCGTCATTGACCTGGGCGTCGGCGCGGATCTGGAGCGAGACCTCATAGAGGTTCGGGCCGCCGGAGAGCGGCTTGGCCTGCACGTCGAGCTGCAGATCGATGCGCGGCTGCTCACGTAGGGTCGCGAAGATCTCGGGCGCGCCGGGCACCTCGAAGGAGAGGTCCTTGGTGAACTGCAGGTTCAGCAGCAGGGGGCCCTGAGGAGCGTTCTGCGGGCCGTTCTGGGGAGGGGCGCCGTTGATCGAGTCGGACATTCGGTTCGGTTCCTTAGTGGGTGGGCGCCGCCTAGCACATCGCGGCGCCTGTCGTCAGTGGTGCTTGCCGCACCGGGTGAGGGTGGTGCTCCGCACCGGGGGCTTCAGTGGTGCTTCCAGACGATGGGCGCGGGCGGCGGTACGGTGGGGTCGCAGCGCAGCCAGGTGCCGTTGGCGACCGATTGGCCGGTCATGGAGAGGATGAAGCCCCAATGGGAGACCACGAGCGTCTGGCGCCAATCGGGCAGGGCGGCCTGCTCGGCGCGGAACAGCCGGGCGCGCTCCTCGACCTGGGCGGCGGGCTCTTCCTCGGCGGGCCACCAGATTTCCTCGATGGCCGAGAAATCGTGCTGGGGCCAGTTCAGCGCCAGTTCCGTCACGGGGCTGCCGATGTCGCAGACGAAGGCATAGCGCTCCCGCACGATGGGCAGGACGGTGACGGGCAGGCCCAGCTTGCGGGCGATGGGGGCGGCGGTTTCCAGCGCGCGGGTGAAAGGGCTCGCGATGATGCGGGTGATGCCCTCATGCGCGAGGGCCTCGGCGGCGGCGGCGGCCTGCTGATGGCCGAGCGGGGTCAGCTTCGGGTCGCGGATGCCCGGGTCCTTCCGGGTCGCGGTGAAATGCAGGTTGAATTCGCTCTGTCCGTGGCGAAGCAGGATCATCGGCGGGCCGTCTCCTCGTAGCCTTGGGTGATAAAGGCGGAATGGCGGCGGCGGAAGCGCGTTTTATGCGCCAAGCGGGCATCCTTACCGCCTCAAGCCGTTGCGAATGGCGGTATCACACCCTATTTCAGAAGGCCTGAACGGAGTGTGTGATGCAGGGTAGTTTCCCGGTCGACCTGATCCTTTTCGGCATGGTCGCCGCTTTTCTCGTCTTGCGGCTGCGCAGCGTGCTGGGCAAGCGCACGGGCTTCGAACGCCCGCAGGCACCGCGTGAGGCCGCGCCCGGCCACGTGGTCGAGGGCGAGGCGCAGGAAATCGCCCCCATGGCCGCCCGCGGCGTGCCCAATCCGAGCAGCCCGGCGGGCCAGGCGCTGGGCCGCATCCGCGCGGCCGACCCGAGCTTCGAGCCGGCCGGCTTCCTCCAGGGTGCCACGGGCGCCTTCGGCATGATCGTCGAGGCCTTCGCCCGCGGTGACCGGCAGACGCTGAAGGGCCTGCTCTCCGAGGATACCTATGCCGGCTTCGAGCAGGCCATCACGGCGCGTGAGCAGGCGGGCGAGAGCCAGCGGACTGAAATCCGCAACATCGCCGAGAGCAGCATCGAGGCGGCGGATCTACGCGGCACCACGGCCGAGGTGACGGTGAAATTTGTCTCCGACCAGGTGAACATGACCATGGCCCGTGACGGGTCCGTGGTGGCGGGCACCGACGCGGTGACGGAGCTGACCGATATCTGGACCTTCCAGCGCGACCTGCGCAGCAGCGATCCGACATGGCGTCTGACGGCGACGCAATCGGCCTGACGGGGGGCGGCCTTAACGAGGCCGCTATGCTCGATCAGGAGATCGCCCAGCGGCGGACGGCGCGGCTTACGCTGCGTCCCGTCGCCATGGGGGATCTCAAAGCCGCCTATGCCATCTATTCCCGGCCCGAGGTGGTGCGCCACCGGCCTGACCCCGTGCCCGACAGCAAGGCGCTCTGCGCGCAGCGCCTCGAGAAGGAGGTGCGGCACTGGGAGAAGCACGATATCGGCCGCTGGGCCATCCTGAAGGATGGCGCCGTCATCGGCTTCGGCGGGCTGACCCATAAGGTCGGGTTTTTCGGCCTCAACCTCTCCTATCATCTCCATCCGGACCATTGGGGCCAGGGCTATGCCCAGGAATTCGTGGCCGAAGCGCTGGCCGTGGCTTTCGGCCCCCGGCAGGCGCAGCGCGTGATCGGGCTGGTGCGGCCCGTCAATCTCGCCTCGGTCCGGGTGCTGGAAAAGGCCGGTTTCGCCAAGGTGTCCGAAGTGCTGCTCGAGGGCTCGCTCTCCCTGCTCTATGCGCGGCATGCGAAGGGCTAGCGGGCTCCTTCTCCTGCTCCTCGCCGCCTGTGGCGCCCCGCCGCCCACGAAGGTCGCGGAACTGCCCGGCTGGCGCGAGGATGCGGTGCAGGAGGCGCTTCCGGCCCTGCTCGCCGGCTGCGCGACCATCGCGAAAATGCCCGATGACCGCGCGCTGGGCGGGGAGGGCGCCGGTTCCCGCGCGGGCGATTGGCGGGCGCCCTGCGCCGAGGCCGCGGCCCTGCCGCCAGGCGATACGGCTGCCATCCGCACCTTTTTCGAGACGCGCTTCGCCCCGGAAGTGGCGGGCGAGGGCCTGTTGACGGGCTATGACGAGCCCTCGCTGGCCGGCTCCCTGACGCCGGGCCCCGGCTACCCCTATCCGCTGCGTGGGCGGCCGGAGGATCTGGTCGAGGTCGATATCGGCACCTTCCTGCCCGACCTGAAGGGCAAGCGCCTCGCCGGGCGGGTGGAGCGCGGCCGCCTCGTGCCCTATGCCGATCGCGCGGCCATCGAGGCGGGCGCGATCGACGACCGCTCGCCCGTCATCCTCTGGGTGGCCGATGAGGCCGAAAAATTCTTCCTGCAGATCCAGGGCTCGGGCCGGGTCGAACTGCCGGACGGCGGCGTGGTGCGCGTGGGCTATGACGCGCAGAACGGCCGGCGCTATGTGCCCATCGGGCGGTTGCTGATCGAGCGGGGCGAGATGAAGCGCGAGGATGTCTCGCGCGATTCCATCGTGGCCTGGCTCAAGGCGAACCCCGCCAAGGCCCAGGCGCTGATGAACGAGAACCCCTCCTACGTCTTCTTCCGCCGCCGCGAGGGGTTGTCGCCCGATCTGGGCCCGCTCGGCAGCATGGGCGTGCCGCTCACGCCGGGGCGCTCGCTCGCGGTGGATCGCGCGCATTGGCCCATGGGCATGCCCTTCTGGGTGGAGGGGAAGGACCCGGTGACGGGCGCGCCCTTCCGCCGCCTGGTAGTGGCGCAGGATACGGGCGGCGCCATTCGCGGCGAGGCGCGGGGCGATCTCTTCTGGGGCTGGGGGCCTGACGCCCATCAGCGCGCCGGGCTCGCGAAGGACCAGGCGCGGTTCATCGCGCTCCGGCCGGTGGCGCGGGGGAGTTAGGCGGGCCGGGGGGGCGCGGGGGGCAGTGAGCCGCTCCGCAGGCGGGAGGTGCCCCGGCTCCCCCCCCCCCCCGCGAGCGCCGAAGAACTACCGCTTCCGCACGAATTCCGTGCGCAGCACCAGGCCCTTGATGCTCTCGTGCTTGCAGTCGATCTCGTCGGGGTCGTCGGTCAGGCGGATGGAGCGGATGACGGTGCCCTGCTTCAGGGTCTGGCCCGCGCCCTTCACCTTCAGATCCTTGATGAGCACGACCGAATCGCCATCGGCGAGCGTATTGCCCGCCGCGTCTCGCACCACGACCTGCGCGGCCGCGGCGCTGGCCGCCGCGACCTCGGAGGCCGGGCGCCATTCGCCGCTGGCCTCGTCATAGACATAGTCTTCGTCATCACCGGCCATGGGTGGCCCCTTCATTCCTGAAAGGGCCGCTTACGCCCGCCAAGCGGCCGGCGCAATCTCAGCCCTCGAGCTTCACCCCGGCGGCGCGGGCCACCGCACCCCATTTGGCGATCTCGCTGGCCACGAAGGCATTGGCCTGCTCCACCGTCTGCGGCGCCGCGGTGCCGCCGAGTTGCAGCATCCGGGCGGCGATGGCCGGGTCGCGCAGCAGGGTGGTGACGTCGACATTCACCTTCTCGACGATCTCGCGCGGCGTCGCGGCCGGGAAGGCGAGGCCCGCCCAGCCGATGGCCTCATAGCCCGGCAGGGTCTCGGCGATGGCGGGCACATCGGGCAGCTGCGGTGCGCGGGCAGCCGAGGTGACGCCGATGGCCTTGATGCGGCCGCTTTGCACATGCGGCAGGGCGCTGGCCACGCTGTCGAACATCATCGGGATATTGCCCGCCAGCAGGTCGGCCATGGCCGGGCCCGAGCCGCGATAGGGCACATGGGTGAGCTTCACCCCGCCGCGCGCGGCGAACATCTCGGCCGAGAGATGCTGCGAGGTGCCCGGGCCGCCGCTGCCGTAATTGATGCCGCCCGGATCGGCCTTGGCCGCCGCCAGCAGCTCGGCCACCGTATTCGGCCGGAAGGAGGGGTGGGCGACGATCATCAGTGGCACGGTGAAGACCAGCGTGCAGTAGTTGAAGTCCTTCACCGCGTCGTAGGGGATGTTCGGGATGATGGAGGGGTTGATCCCGTTCGTCCCGCTGGTGGAGGCGACGATGGTATAGCCGTCCGGCGCCGAGCGCGCCCCCGCTTCCATGCCCACGACGCCCGCGCCGCCGGCCCGGTTCTCCACCACGATGCGCTGCGGCCACCGCTTGGAAAGCTCGTCGGCGAGATAGCGCAGGATGGTGTCGGTCGCCTGGCCGGGCGGAAAGGGAATGAGGAAGCGAACCGGGCGGTTGGGCCAGGTCTCGGCGGCCAGGGGCGCCTTGCCGGCGAAGGCGGCGCCGGCGAGGGCGAGGCCAGCGCCGAGAAGCTGGCGGCGGGCCGGGATGCGGAACATAGACGTTTCTCCGGTGAAGAATCCGGAACCCTATGCTTTCCGCCGAGGATGGCGACAAGTGAACCCCGCTGACCTATCGGCCAGATAGTGGCCAGGGCGGGGTTTCAGGGCTCAGGGGGGGCCTGTCCCCGCCCGGGCGATTGGCATAGGCTCAAGCAGCCTGGCTCATATCGCTCAGGACGGCGGCGGTCATGCCAGGTTGCTAGCGGCGCTGCCGAGGAGGCTGGAATGGCCCGTTATGGGATCGAGGATCTCCAGATCAATACGCTGCGCGACCTCGTGCGCGCCAATCCTCGGATGTACATCGGCGGAGAGCCGCAGGGGTTGTTCCTTGCCAGTAACCTGTCCGGTGAACTGCTGTTTCGCGGCTGCAAAGCCGTGCAGGTGGAACGGGCCTGCAATTGGTGGAAGGTCACGGCGGACACGGATTGGTTTAGGGACGAGGCGGGCCGCATCTCGTCCGACGCCTTTACGGTTCTACGTTTTCCGGAACGGGGGCTGAATGCGATCCGTAGCGAGCCGGTTATCGCCGCGATTGCCGATGCCGTCGTCACCATCGGCGCCGACGGCGTGAAATGGATCGTCGGGAACGAGACGGCTTGGCCGACACCGGCGGCATTCTCACCGCTGCCGGCATCACTGGAACCGGGACGCTGTCTGATCTTCCATCTGGCGACCTAGGCCCGGCCCCGTTACCCCCTCTCCACCGGCATCCCCAACAGCAGGAAGGACAGGCTCTTCCCGTGCCCGTCGAGGTTCAGGGCGCCGTTCACGCCGCCCTGGAGCACGTCCTCGATGACGAAGTTGAAGGCGCCGAGCCCTTCCAAGTCATAGCGCCTCACCGAGGTCGCGCCGCGATGGGCGAAGAGCGCGAGCACCTTCGCCTCCGTCACCTCGCGGGCGAGCAGCGGCCAATCCTCCCGGTGGTGGGGGATGAGGGAGAGGTTCAGGCGATTGCCCTTGTCGCCCGCCCGGGCATGGGCGAGCCGATGCAGCGGCACGGCGCTCATGCGGCGGCCTCCTTCATGCCCAGAGGTTGGCCGAGGCTCTGTCCGAGGCTCAGGATGGTGACGCGCGGCGCCAGGCGCTCGCGTGGCACGAGGAAGGAGAGGGTGCGGATGCGGTCCGTCACCCGCGTCCTCACCCCGCCGCCGCCCGCCGGGCCGCAGCAATAGAGCGACAGCACCTCGCGCGCCGCCCTTTCGGCGGCGGGCTTGCCCTCGCTGGCGAAGGCGAGGCGAAGGCGCAGGTCGCCCGCCCCATCCATCGCGCCGCGCAAGCCGCCGCCATCGCCGTCGAAGACCGAGACGACGCCGATCAGGTCCAGCCGCGCCTGGCCTTCGAGGCCCAGCAGCCGGATACGCTCCAGCAGCGTCTCGCCGGCAAGCTGAGCGCGGGCGCGGGCATTGGGCCCGGCATAGGAAATCTCGCCCTCGCCCAGCCAGCCGCCGGGGAAGCTGACGGTCGCCTTCAGCGTCGGCGGGCGCGGGCGGCCCTTGGCGCCGGAGACGCGCACGCGGTCCGGCCCTTCCTGGGTGATGACCACGCCGGTGACGTCCAGCACCACATCGGGCGTGAGATAGGCTGAGGGGTCATGCAACTCGTAGAGAAGCTGTTCGGTCACGGTGCGGCGGTCCACCACGCCGCCGGTGCCTTCCGGCTTGGTGATGAGCACCGCGCCATCGGCGCCGATCTCGGCGATGGGGAAGCCGATGGTCGCCATGCCGAGTGCCCCGCCCGGCACGTCCTTGATGCCGGGATCGGCGAAATAGCCGCCCGTCACCTGGGCGCCGCATTCCAGAAGATGGCCCGCCATGGTGCCGGCGGCGAGCCTGTCCCAGTCATCCTCGGCCCAGCCGAAATGGGCCAGCATCGGGCCGAGGGCCAAAGCGGGGTCGGAGCAGCGGCCGGTGATCACCACCTGCGCGCCGCGCCGCAGCGCCTCCGCGATGGGCGCCGCGCCGAGATAGACATTGGCGGCCACGACCTTCTCGGGCTCCAGCACCGCGCCCGCATCGCCCTCCCAGGGGTCAAGATCGCGCAGCGCGTCGGTGCCGCGAATGTCGTCGCCCTCGACCACGCCGATATGCAACTCACCCAGGCCCAGCTCCCGCGCGAGCCCCAGCACCGCCTCCGCCGCGCCGCGCGGATTGGCCGCGCCGCCATTGGTGACGATGGGAATGCCCGCCGCCAGGCAGCGCGCCAGGATGGGGCGCAGCAGGTCCAGCAGCGCGGGCTCATAGCCCGCCTGGGGCCTGGTGAGCCGCTCGCGCTGGGCCAGGGCGAGGGTCCGCTCGCCCAGCACCTCGAGCATCAGGGCCGCGGGCCCACCCGAGGCGGCCAGCGCCTCCACCACGGGGCCCGGCGCATCCAGCCGGTCTCCCGAGAAGCCGGAACCGCAGCCGATGCGCAGCAGCGCCTGGGGGTTCGCGCCGAGTGTCATGCTAATCCGCCTTCGCGCCGGAGATCTTCACCACTTCACGCCACTTCTCGATGTCCTTGGCCAGCCAGGGATGGAAATCGCCCGGCGCCATGGCGACGGGGATGAGCCCCTGGTTCTTCAGCTGCTCCTGCAATTCGGGGGCGAAAAGCGCCTCCTTCAGGGAGGCGTAGAGCTTGTCGCGCACCGGGGCCGGCATGCGGGCGGGGCCGAAGAAGCCGTGCCAGGCCGAGACGTCGAAATCCGCGACGCCCTGTTCGATGGCCGTCGGCACCTCCGGCACCATGGAGAGCCGCTGCGCCGAGGTGGCGGCAAGGGCCTTGAGCTTGCCGTCGCGCACGAAGGGCAGCACGGCGGTCACCTGGTAGATGGTCATGGGCACCTGGCCCGAGATCACATCCGTCACCGCCTGGGCACCGCTGCGATAGGGGACATGGACGAGCGGCGCGCCGGTCTTGAGCTTCAGCAATTCGCCCGCGAGATGGCTCGAAGTGCCGTTGCCCGCCGAGGCGTAGCTGACGCCATTGCTCTGCTTCTTCGCCCAGTCGATGAATTCGGGAAGGGTCTTGGCCGGGACATTGGGCGAGACCACGAGCAGGTTCGGCGCCTCGGTGACGAGGCTGATGGCGGTGAAATCCTTCAGCGCGTCATAGGGCATGTTCGGCATCAGCGACATGTTCACCGAATGCGAGGCGATGCTGCCCATGCAGAGCGTGTAGCCATCGGGCGCCGATTTCGCGACCGCGTCGCTGCCCACCACGCCGCCCGCGCCCGCGCGGTTCTCGACCACGATGGGCTGGCCGAGGCGCTCGGACATTTTCGGCGTCAGCAGGCGGGAGACGATGTCGGTGCTCGTCCCCGCGCCGAAGGGCACGATGAGGCGGATGGGCCTGCTGGGCCAATTATCCTGGGCGAGGGCGAGGCGCGGGGCGGCGAGCGCGAGGCCGGCGCCCAGCAGGGCGCGCCGGGACGGGCGGATCATGGCCGTATTCCTTCTCGAACGGTTTCCAGCGGGCCTTGTGGCGGCCCATTGCCCGTATGATCGACCGAGGGCAGGCCATCATTCAATTGAAAGCTTCTGAAGCCAGTCATAGGCCCTGTTTATGGGAGCCCCCCATCAGCGCCGTCCGTGTTGCGCCTCACCCCTGGGCGGCAGCCCGTCAGCGAGGCAGGCAGGCAAGTGCCCAGGCGACGAGGCGCCAACGACGGGTCACGAAGACAAGCTTACGGCCGGCCAGGGCTGCCTCGATGATCCGCTCGGCCGCTCGCTGGGGGCTCGCGACCCAGAAGGGCGACGGCGCCTTCATCATCGCCGTTCGCACGAAGCCGGGGCAGGCCTCCGTGACGCTCACGGGAAGGCGGCGCTGGCGGGCGAGCGTTCGTAGCCCGTCGAGATAGACCGATACGAAAGCCTTGGAGGCGGCATAGCCCACGGCCGTTGGCCTTCTGAGAAACCTCGCCACCGACGAAATACCGACGATGTGGCCCGAACCGCGGCGGCAGCAGTGATGGAAGGCGATATCGGCCATGGCCGCGAAGCCGAGCGCGTTGATGACGATCGTCTGCCGCTCCGGTTCCCAGTCGAAATTGGGGTTCGGGTCGCCCATGCCGGCGTTGAGCACCCAGAGATCGACGCCACCGAGCGCTTCGGCGAGAGAGGCGAGGCGGCTGCGCGCCTCCTCCGGATCGGCGAGGTCGAGGGGTGTGGGGACAATCTGGGGGCCAAGATCGGCCGCAAGCGCTTCCAGACGCTCCGCTCGCCGGGCAGCAACGCCGACACGCCATCCCTGGCTGGCCAGTTGGCGAGCGATCGCCTCACCGATGCCCGAAGACGCCCCGATCACGATGGCTGCCTGCTGCATTGAACTCCAACCCGATGGTGAGACCAGCCGGGTGAATCTTGCCCCTGCTGCCTCGAAGCGGCAATTCCCGCGCCGTCCGGCGCGTAGCATCCGCCGACTGGGAGGCTGGGGAGACGATATCCGCGCTTGCCCCGGCGGAAGGGCGAGGTCGAGGCCGCTGGGCCGGTATCGTGGGCGGGGCGGCGGGAGGGGTGGATCGCGGCGCCCTGTCCTGCCGGAACGGTCTCCCGGCCTTGTCGCCGCCTATGGTCGATGGGGTCGGCCGAGGCTCGGTCATCATCCGATTGAAAGCATCCGTCGCCAGCCATAGGCTACCTTTATGAGCATCGCCCTCCGCCAGCTTCGTGCCCTGACCGTCGCGGTGGAGACCGGCAGTTTCGGCCGCGCCGCCGCCCGGCTGAACCTCTCCCAGCCCGCGCTGACGGTGCAGATCCGCACGCTCGAGGAGGCGTTGGGCCTGACGCTTTTCGACCGCTCGGCCCGCGGCGCCCGGCCGACCGAGGCGGGCAGGGCGCTGGCCCGCTCCTTCGCCCGCGTGCTGTCAGAACTGGACGAGGTGGTGGAAGCGGCGAAGGAGCAGGCGGCCGGGCGCTCGGGCACGGTGCATCTCGCCGTGCTCCCCTCCGTGGCGGCGACCCTGCTGCCCGAGGCGCTCGGGCGGCTGCGGGAAAGGCACCCCGGCATCCGCGTCATGGTGCGGGATGCGGTGGCGGGCCGGGTGAGCGAGATGGTGAAGGCGGGCGAGGCCGAACTCGGTATCGGCACCCTGGCCGGGGCCGATGCGGCGCTCGAGGCCACGCCGCTTTTCGAGGATGAGCTGGTCGCCGTGCTGCCGCCGGGCCATGCCCTGGCGGCGCAGGACCGGCTGAGCCTCGCCGAACTGGCCCCCGAGCCGCTGATCCTGACCGACCCCGGCAGTAGCCTGCGGCAATTGGCCGAACTGGCCTTCGCCGGGGCGGGGCTGGTGCTGCGCCCGGCCTATGAGGCCACCTATATGAGCACCGCCGTCGCCCTGGTCCGCGCCGGGCTCGGCATCGGCATCCTGCCCGCCACGGCGCTGGACCTGCGCCTGGCCCCGGTGCTGGAGACGCGGCCCATCACGGCGACCGCGCTGCACCGGCGCATCCTGCTGCTGCATCGGCGCGGCGCGAGCCTCTCGCCTGCCGGGGAAGCGCTGGCTGAAGCGTTGCGGATGACCATCGCGGGCTGAAACCGGGGTTTTTTGCCGCAATGCGGCATCATAGCCCCGCCTCTGCGCCCCGCGAGGTTGCCAAGCCGGCCCGGCAGCCCCACACATCACCCGCAGATGCCCACTCCCGCCTCCCAGATGTTCCCCGCCCGCGTAAAGGCCGTGCTCGGCCCGACCAATACGGGGAAGACGCACCTCGCCATCACGCGAATGCTCGCTCATTCTTCGGGAGTGATCGGCTTCCCGCTGCGCCTGCTCGCACGGGAGAATTACGACCGCATGGTCGCCGCCCGGGGGGAGAAGAACGTCGCGCTGATCACGGGCGAGGAGAAGATCATCCCGCCCGGCGCCAAATGGTTCTCCTGCACCGTCGAGGCCATGCCGCTGGACCGGCGGGTGGAATTCGTCGCCGTCGATGAGATCCAGCTCTGCGCCGACCCCGATCGCGGCCATATCTTCACCGACCGGCTGCTCCATGCCCGGGGGCTGGTCGAGACCATGTTCCTCGGCGCCGAAACCATCCGGCCGCTGCTTCAGCGTCTGGTGCCCCAGGCCGAGATCGAGACGCGGCCGCGCCTCTCCCAGCTCGCCTATGCGGGCCCGGCCAAGCTCACCCGCCTGCCGCCGCGCAGCGCCATCGTCGCCTTCTCGGCGGGTGAGGTCTATGCCATCGCCGAGGCCATCCGCCGCCGCCGGGGCGGCTGCGCCGTGGTCATGGGCCGGCTCTCGCCCCGCACCCGCAATGCGCAGGTGGCCCTCTACCAGAACCGCGAGGTGGATTTCCTCGTGGCGACGGATGCCATCGGCATGGGCCTGAACATGGATGTGGACCATGTGGCCTTCGCCTCGCTGATGAAATTCGACGGCCACAAGCCCCGGCCGCTGACCGCCCAGGAGGCCGCCCAGATCGCCGGCCGGGCCGGACGCGGCATGCGGGACGGTACTTTCGGCGTCACCGCCGACTGCCCGCCGCTGGACCCCGAGATCGTCGCGAAAATCGAGAACCACCAGTTCGAGTCCCTCACGACCCTGGCCTGGCGGAACAGCGACCTCGATTTCACCTCGATCGACGCCCTGCTCGACAGCCTCTCCCAGCCGCCGAACAAGCCCGGGCTGAAGCGCGGCAATGATGCGGATGACCTGAAAACGCTCGATCATCTCGCCCGCGAGAAGGAAATCCGGGGCCTCGCGGCCTCCCGCAGCCGGGTCCGGCTGCTGTGGGAAGCCTGCCAGATCCCCGATTTCCGCAAGCTGGCCGACGATAGTCACACCCGTTTCTGCGCGCGCATCTTCACGCATCTGGCGAAAGAGGGCAGGCTGCCGCCTGACTGGGTGGGCAGCCAGATCGCGCAATCCGCCAATACCGAGGGTGACATCGATACCCTCATGGCACGGCTTGCGGGCATTCGTACTTGGACTTATGTGGCCGCCCGCACAGATTGGCTTGCAGATGCGGCCCGGTTCCAGCAGGAAGCACGGGCCGCCGAGGATGCGGTTTCCGACGTGCTGCACGAGCGACTGACGGCAAGGTTCGTCGATCGCCGGGCAGCGCACCTGATCCGCAAGCTCGACGATACCAAAGAGGAGTTACTATCGGCCGTGACGCGCAAAGGCGAAGTGGTGGTTGAAGGACACCCCGTGGGTCAGGTGAAGGGGTTCGCCTTTGAGCCCGACACCACGGCCAGCACGGACGAGGAGAAGAAGCTGATCCTCCGGGCGGCGCGCCATGCGCTGCGCGAGGAGATGCCGCGCCGCGTCGCAGCCCTGGAGGCCGCCGAGGACGGCGCCTTCGCGCTGCTGAACACGCATCGCATCACCTGGGATGGCGACGAGGTCGCGCGGCTGAAGGCCGGCGAGACCCCGGACAAGCCCGTGGTCGAGGTGCTGCCGAGCGAATTCCTGGAAAGCCAGGAGAAGGAGCGCGTGCGGGTCAAGCTCGCGGCCTGGCTCGAGGAGCATATCAAGCGCGAATTCGCGGCGCTGGCGACCGTCGAGGAGAAGGCCGCCGAGGATGCCGAGCTGCGCGGCCCCGCCTTCCGCCTGCGCGAATATCTGGGCCTGGTCCCTGGCGGCACGGAGCGGGACATCACCCCCGAGCTGCGCCAGAAGCTGAAGGCCATCGGCGTCCGCGCCGGGCGTTTCGCGCTGTATATTCCCGAGGTGCTGAAGCCGCGCGCGATGCAGCTCCGGGCGCTGTTGTGGTCGATCAAGGCGCAATGCGTGGCGCCGGAACTGCCCGCGAGCGGCCTCGTCTCCATGCTGCCGCCGGACAAGTGGCCGCGCGGCTTCGCGCAGCAGATGGGCTGGCTCCAGGCCGGGCCGGTGCTGCTGCGCATCGACGTGGCCGAGCGCATCGCCGGCGAGCTGGGCCATATGACCCGCCGCGCCCCGGCCATGATGCCGATTGACGTGGCGAGCCGCCTGGGCGTGAAGGGCGAGGTTCTGCCGGCCGTTCTGGCCGTGCTGGGCTTCCGCATCATCGCCGCCGAGCCGCTGGCCGAGGGGGCTTTCGGCCCGCCGAGCCCGCCGATGATCGCCCATCGCCGCGAGGAGCCGCGCCATCAGGGCCAGCGCCGCCACGGTCAGGGGCACGGTCAGGGCCAGGGCCGTCCGGATCGCCGGGGCCCGCCGCGCCAGCAGGCCGCCGAAGGTGCCGCCGCCCCCGCCGAGGGTGCGGAGGCGCCGGCCGAAGGCGCGACGGCCCGCACCGATGGCCGCCCCGAGGGCGAGCGTGGCCCGCGCCGTGAGCGCGGCGGCCGTGACCGTCCCCGTGGTGATCGTCCGCAGGGCGAGCGCCGCCCGGCCGAAGCGGGTGCCGCGCCGGCCGAGGGCGGCGAGGCTGCTCAGGCCGACCGCAACAAGCGCTTCGACCGGTTCCGTGGCCCACGCCCGCAGGGCGACCGTGATTCGCGCCCGCAAGGCGACCGGCCCCAGGGGGATCGTGGCCCCCGCCCGCAAGGCGACCGTGGTCCGCGCCCGCAGGGTGACCGTGGCCCGCGCCGTGACGACCGGTCGCGTGACCGGGATCGCGGCGAGCGCAGCTACAGCTTCCCCGCCGGAAACGAGTCCAAGCCAGGGGCGGCCGATCCCGACTCGCCCTTCGCCGCGCTTGCCCGGCTGAAGCTGGGCAAGAACTGAGCGGTCGCGCCGTGCCCGCCGGGTCCCGCGATACCGAGGATCAGGACTGGCAGCGGCTCGACAAATGGCTGTGGTGCGCGCGGGTCGCCAAGACCCGCGCGGACTGCGCCAGGCTGATCGGCAAGGGTGCCGCGCGCATCAACCGCCAGCCCACCGACAAGCCCCATGCCAAGCTTCGCCCCGGCGATGTGCTGACCCTCGCGCTGGGCAGCCGCGAGCGGGGGGCCGTGCATGTCTGGAAAGTCGTCTCCCTGGCCGAAAGGCGCGGCCCGGCTCCCGAGGCGCGGGGGCTCTATGAGGTGATTTCGGCGCACGATCCTGCCCCGCCGGACGAGACGGAAGGCTGACCCGCAAAAACTTGGGGCGAAACCGGGGGTGCGGAGAGCGGCTTCGGCTTGCGCCTGCGGCCGCCTCGGTCCATTTGTGCCGCAGTGCGCCAGGGCGCCCGAGGAGCATGCCCCGTGAGTTACGTCGTTACCGAGAACTGCATCAAGTGCAAGTACATGGACTGCGTGGAAGTCTGTCCGGTGGACTGCTTCTATGTGGGCGAGAATATGCTCGTCATCCATCCCGACGAATGCATCGACTGCGGCGTCTGCGAGCCGGAATGCCCCGCCGAGGCCATCTTTCCCGATAGCGACGACCGCGCCACCGCCTGGACGGAGCTGAACCGCACCTATGCGGGCCAGTGGCCGAACATCACCCGCAAGGGCGATGCCCCCGCCGATGCCGAGGAATGGAACGGCAAGCCGGGCAAGAAGGACCTCTTCAGCGCCGAGCCGGGCCAGCCCTGATTCAAGCCCGGACTCAGGCGGGTAACTGGTAGCCCAGGGCCTTTTCCGCCTCGATCGTCGCGATGACGGCGGGGCGGGCCATCATGCGTTCGTAATGGGCGTGCAGGCCCGGGAAGGCGCTTGCTTCCAGCTCGGCCGAGCCCCGGAAGCGCCAATAGAGCCGGAAGAGGTGGATATCGGCGATGGTCATGCCCTCGCCCACCACCCAGTCCCGCCCGCCGAGCTTCTGCTCCACCACGGCATAGACCGATTGCGCATGCGCCACGCCCTGGCGCCGCGCGGGATGCACCGTGGAGGCGAGGAAGGACATCCAGGAGATGACCTGCGCCTCCGCCTCCGGGTCGTTCGCCGGCAGGAGCCCCGCCTCGGGAAAGCGCCGGGCCAGGTAGAAGAGGATCGCGGCCACTTCCGTCAGCGGCCGGCCGTCGATCAGCAGCGTCGGCACCTTGCCTTCGGGGTTGAGCGCCAGAAAGGCGGGGCTGCGGTTCTCCTTCGCCGCGAAGGAAAGCACCTCCAGCGTGAAGGGCGCCCCGATTTCCCGCAGCGCGATATGCGGCGCCATCGAGCTTGAGCCCGGGGCGATATAGAGCGTCAGCATCCAGCTTCTCCTTGCCCGCCGAATTTCGCCCGGCGGGGTGTTTCCATCAAGGAAGCGCGTGGCAGACTGCCCCTCGAAAAAAGAGGAGGAAATGCCATGGCGTCATCGGCCATCGCCCTGCCGCGCATCCTGCGCATCGGCGGGGGCGCGATCAGCGAGACGGCGGAGGTGCTGGGGCTCTTGGGTCTTGCCCGGCCGCTGATCGTCACCGACCCCATGATGGTGAAATTCGGCCTGGCCGAGCGGCTCACCGGCTTGCTGGCCCAGGGCGGCATCAAGGCCGCCGTCTTCGCCGATACGGTGCCCGAGCCCGATAGCGATGCCGTGGACCGCGCCCGCGAGGCGGTGCTGGCCGGGGATTACGACTGCCTCATCGGCCTGGGCGGCGGCAGCCCGATCGACACCGCCAAGGCCGTCGCGGTGCTGGCGAAACAGGGCGGCCGGATGCGCGACTATAAGGCGCCCGCGATGAATGCCGGGCCCGCGCTGCCCGTGATCGGCATTCCGACGACCGCCGGGACCGGCTCGGAGGCGACGCGCTTCACCGTCGTCACCGATAGCGAAACCCATGAAAAAATGCTCTGCATCGGGCTCTCCTTCCTGCCCGTCGCGGCCATCGTCGATTACGAGCTGACGCTCAGCAAACCGTCACGGCTGACGGCCGATACCGGCGTCGATGCGCTGACCCATGCCATCGAGGCCTATGTCTCGCGCCGGGCCAATCCCTTCTCGGACGGCTTCGCGATCAGCGCGATGCGCAATATCGCCGCCCATCTTCGCCGCGCTTATCGCGACCCGCAGGACAGGGCGGCGCGCGAGGCCATGATGCTGGGCGCGACCCAGGCGGGCATCGCCTTCTCCAACAGTTCCGTCGCGCTGGTGCATGGCATGAGCCGGCCCATCGGGGCGCATTTCCATGTGCCGCATGGGCTCTCCAACGCTATGCTGCTGCCCGCGGTGACGGCCTGGTCCGCCCCCTCGGCCACGGCCCGCTATGCCGATTGCGCGCGGGCCATGGGGCTTGCGGCGGGTGGCGACGATGCCGCCGCCGTGGCCGCGCTGATCGCGGAGCTGAAGGCGCTGAATGCCGATCTCGCCGTGCCTTCGCCCAAGGCCTATGGGATCGACGAGGCGGCCTGGAACGGCTTGCTCCCGACCATGGCGGCGCAGGCGCTGGCTTCCGGCTCGCCGGGGAACAACCCGCTGGTGCCCGATGCGGAGGCGATCATCGGGCTGTATCGCGAAGTCTGGGCGGGGTGAGGTTCAGGCCCGCCTAACCTCCTGCGGGGCTTGCTCCGGGGCCGCGAGGCGGAGGGCATGGAGGCGGAGATCGGTGGGCCAGTCCTGGATGCGGGCGGCGAAACCCGCGGCGTCGCCTGCGAAAAGCGCCCGGCTGGCTTCCTCGAAGCCGGGAAGATCCCCCGCCATGGCCGAGATGAAGCGATAGGCTGCCTCCTGCGCCTGCCGCGCGGCCGTCCGCCCGCCATCGGCGCGCTGCGCCTCCTCCACCAGCCGCCGCAGCGCCTGCGATGCGCCGCCGGGCTGGGCCCCCAGCCAGTCCCAATGCCGGGGCAGTAGGGTCACTTCCCGGGCGATGACCCCCAGCTTGGGGCGCCCACGCCCACGCGCCGGGCCATCCCGCTCGGCCAGCCTTGCGACGATTTCCGCATCGCTGCCGCGCAGGTCAAGATCGACGACCTTGCCCGTCTCATCCTCGAAAACCAGAACCGTCTCGTCGGTCCCGGCCGCTTTCACCGCTAGGGCCACTTCAGCGAGCGGGCCGCGCGCGAGGTAGCGTGTGCCGGCGAAGGCCGTGCAGGGTTTGGACTGCATATCGCTCATGCGGGTATTTTTACCCGGGCAATATATTGTGGTCAATATACCCGGGTGATATTCCGGGCCGCATGACGAAAGACACGCGCAAGGCGGCCCTCCGCCGCTACAAGGAACGCAAGGCCGCAACCGGCATCTACGCCCTCCGCTGCACCGCCTCCGGCGAATGCTGGGTGGGCCGCGCGCTGGATCTCGCGGCGATCCGGAACCAGCTCTGGTTCAGCCTGCGCCTCGGCACGAGCCCCTTCGCCTCGCTGCAGGCGGCCTGGAACCGTCATGGGGAGGCGGCCTTCAGCCTGATCTCCGTCGAGCCGCATGAGGCGGCGGAGGGCGAGACGCCCTATCTTCGCGACAAGGCGCTCAAGGCGCGGCAGGCGCATTGGTGCGCCGCGTTGAAGGCGTCGCCGATCTAGGAGCCGCCCCCATTCGTGCCGGCCACCAGCCCCGCGATCACCGCCCAGAAGAAGCGGTCGCTGATGGCCTCGTAGCGCCTCTGGTCCTCCTCGCGGGAAGAGCCCCAGTCATTCCAGGAGCCCATGCCGCCGAAGACCCAGCTTTTGGCAGCCGAGGCGAAAACCTGCCGGGCTTCGAGGCTGAGCAGGCCCTCGGGGAAGAGGTCGGCGTGGAAATAGCCCGCCATCGGGTCGGGCGAGTCGAGCGCCTCCAGCCCCGCCCGGATGCTGCTCTCGAAACCCATGCCCTGCGCCTGGGCGAAATCCGCCGCCTCGCGCAGGGCGCTGTCGAGGGCGGAACGGGCCTCGACGAGGGTGGCCGTCACCTCGGGAATGTCAGGCGGCGCACGCCCGGCATTGCGGTAATTCACCGACCAGATGCGCCTGTCCGCCGCCTCCCGGTCGGTGACTTCCCAGCGACCGATCCAGCCTTCCGGGATGTCGGCCAGGATCTCCGCCACGGAAACCGGGCCGCCGCCCGCGAAGGCGACGCTCATCCTATCGCCGATATTGGGATCGTTGCGGCGGATCACCCGCAGCCGTGCCTCGGTCGTGCCGGAGGGCAGGCTGTTGAGCCAGGCATCGGGGTCGGGCAGGGGCGCGTCGCGGCGCCAGGGCTGGGCGCTGGGGCGCGTCCGGCCGGTGAAGGTCACGCGGTTGCAGAAATTGTAGATGCTGCTGTCGGGCCAATGCGGTGCCGGCAGGCCCCGGAGCTTCGCCCTGGCCGCGAGCACCAGCCCGATCGTCTGCGCCATGCCGCCTTGCATCCCGGCCTCCTTTCCTCGAACGGAGAGGCTAGCTCAGGCGGTAGCCGGCGCCCACCCGCCCCACGCTGACAGGCGCGCGAGGGATCAAGGCAAGTGTCGCTGGCGTCTTCTCCTTGGAGGAGCGAACCCCACCCGCCTCGCCATGACGGCGGGAAGGGTTCAGGTGGGGCCGGGGCGGGTGCCCCGGCCGCCGCCATCAGCGCATCGGCGGCGCGTAGACGATCCCGCCCTTGTCCCACATGCGGTTCAACCCGCGCTCCAGGCCGAGCGGCTCGACATTGCGGCTCCACATCTCGCCGTAATTGCCCACGGCGGCGACGATCTTGGCCGCCCAGTCCTTCTCGAGGCCCATCGAGCTGCCGACCGCGCCTTCGAGGCCCAGGAAGCGGCGCACGTCGGGGGAGGTGGACTTGGCCATCTCGGCGATATTGGCGCGCGTGATGCCCAGTTCCTCGGCCGTGACCGGCGCGAAGAGCGACCAGCGGACGATATCCATCCACAGCGCGTCACCCTTGCGGATGAAGGCGCCCAGCGGCTCCATGGTGATGATCTCGGGCAGCACCACGAGCTCGGCGGGGTTCTGCTGGCGGCTGCGGAAGCCCGAGAGGCCCGTCATGTCGCGGGTATAAGCATCGCAGCGCCCGGCCATGAAGGCGGCCTGGATCTGGTTGGGGTCGTCGATGATCACCGGCTTGAAGGTGGCGCCGATCTTGCGGAAGTAATCCTGCAGGATGACCTCGGTGGTCGAGCCCGGCGGCACGCAGATCGAGGCGCCATCGAGTTCCTTCACATGGTTCACGCCCAGCGACTTCTTCACCAGGAAGCCCTGGCCGGAGAAGTAATTGGCGCCGGCGAAGGTCAGGCCGAGCTGCGTCTCGCGCGTGGTGATCCAGGTGGTGGAGCCGAAGAGCACGTCCACCTCGCCCGACTGGATGGCGGGGAAACGCGTGAGGCCCGTGATGAGGCGGACCTGGATCTTGTTCGCATCGCCCAGCACCGCGGCGGCGATGGCGCGGCAGCTGTCGACATCCATGCCGCGCCACTGGCCCTGGCTGTCGGGCAGGGAGAAGGGCGGGTTGTCGGCCTGCATGCCGCAGATCACCTGGCCGCGCGCCTTGATGGCGGCGACGGTGGCGGAAGGCTCGGCGGCCTGGGCGGTGAACTGGGCGAAGGCGCCGAGCAGCGCGGCGGAAGCGGCCATGACACGGCCAAGTCGGAAGATCATCGCTGTACTTTCTCGAAGTCGTGAAGCGCGGGCAGACTAGAGCGGGAGCGTGCGGGCCGTAATCCGCGAAATCGCCGAAAACGCGAATCCGGTGAGGCGCCTTCACGTTCTCCGATGCGCCGCGCGGGCGCCTTGCCTTGGGTAGGGGCGCGGAGGCATGTTCCGCCGGTTGGCCCCGGCGGTCTTTGCTGGTGCCGCTCCGGGAGTCCGCCGATAGGAGCCTGCCGATGACGTCGGATGCCGAAGGGCTGCTCTTCGAGGCCGTGAGCACCCCGCAACGCTCGTATAGCCACCGCGCTTTCGCCTTCCTGGCGATGCTCGCCCTGGCGCTCGGCCTGGCGGGGGGCATCGTCTTCGCCATGCTGGGCGCCTGGCCCGTCACGGGCTTTCTGGGCGGGGAATTCGCGCTGGTTCTGGGGCTGGTCTGGATGCATCAGCGCTGGTCGGCCCGCGCCTTCGAGATCATCGCGCTGAAGGAGGGGCATCTTTCCGTCACGCGGAGCGATGGGCGTGGGCGCTGGGTCTCGGTGGTGATCGACCCCTATTGGGCGCGGCTGCAGCATGACCGCATCCCCGGCCGCGCCGGCATCCTAACGCTGGCCACGCGCAACCGGCGGGTGGAAATCGGGCGCTATCTCAATGCGGAAGAGAAGCGCTCGCTGGAAGAGGCGCTGCGCGACGCGCTCCGCCGCTATCGTGAGCCGCGCTTCGATAATCCGCAATTGCGCGAGGGATAGCCGGCGGGGCGCGCCCGCCGGCCGCCGGATCACTCGGCGTTGGTCTCGACGTGGATGGGCTCGCCCACCGTCACGGTCCCGCCGCCGCTCGAGAAGCTGCCGCCCCCGACGAAGGAGAAGCCACCGCCTCCGCCATAGCCGCCGCCGCTGTAATCCACCGGCTCGCCGCCGCCCAGGACAGGCTCGCCGTCTTCGGTGGTGATGGGGCCGATGATCACCTGCGACCCGTCGGGATAGGTGGTCTCGGCGGTGTAGCCCGGGGTTTCGACGGGCGTGAAAGTATCGGTCAGCCAGCCGCCGACGGTATCGGTGATGGGGTTATGAGCGATGGACCACTCGTCCTCGTACATCATCATAGTTCTGTCTCCCTTCAGACGGGCGATCCCAATAGAATGGGGCCCCGGGGCGGAATCCGCGCAGGCTCGAGAGAGCATCAATGCGGGCTTTCGCGGGCGTCATCAGGGGGTGATTGGCCAGGGGCGTGAATGAACAACTCCGTTATTGGTGGAGCGGTCGCGCTATTCTGATCGCCAAATCATGAATTGGTGAGCGGGCGCTGCAGGATCACGCCATACCAGCCCAGGCCCGCATAGGTCTCGTAGCCGGGCGTGCGATGGAAGGCGGTGAGCAGCCCCTCGCCATCCTGATGCGTGCCCGCTGCCTTGCCGCCCGTCTGCAGCGCCAGCGTCTCGGTGAGCAGCCCTTTGCCGTCGCTGGCGGCGAGGACGCGGTGGCGCGCGTCGACCAGCAGCACCCGGCTGCGGGCGGCGTCATTGGCGGAGAGGCGCACGCCTTCCACCACGGCGCGGGCCTGGGGCGCCCAGTCGAAATGGATGCCGAGCACGCCGAGCGGCCGGCCATCGCTCTCCGCACCCTTGCGCACGGCGGCGGCATAGGTGGCGACGGGCGCCTGGCCGAGGGCGGGGCAGGGGGATACATCGCCCACGGCATAGTCATCGCCCGAACGGCTTTGCAGGGCGGCGATGAACCAGGGCTCCCGCGAGCAATCCTGCCCCATTGCCTGCGGGAAGCGCTCCGGCCGGCCGGTGGCGACGACGCGGCCCTGGGCATCGCAGAGCCAGAGGTCGAGATAGACGGTATAGGCCGAGAGGATGACGCCCAGCCGCCGCCCGGCATGGGCATGCGCCTCGGGCGTGGCGACGGAGAGGGCCTCGACCATGGCGGAATCGGTGGCCCACCAGCGGACGTCGCAGCTTCGTTCGTAGAGATTGCGGTCCATGATCTCGATGGCGTTGCGGGCGAGATCCACCAGCCTCTCGCCGCGCAATTCGGCGGCCATGCGGCGGCCCAGTTCGCGCAGCGTGTCGAAGGCGCCGTTCAGTTCGCGCTCCATCTCGCCGGAGAGGCGGCCGACCTCGGCCGAGACGGCCTTCACCTCATCCGCCACGACCGAGAAGCCCTTGCCCGCATCGCCCGCCCGCGCGGCTTCGATGGTGGCGTTCAGTGCCAGGATGCGCGTCTGCGCCGTGATGGCGCGGATGGCTTTACTCTTGGCGCCCGCCACGCCCGCCGCCTGATCGACCAGCGAGAGCACGTTCTCGGGCGTCGCGGCCGGCAGGATGCCGCCTCCAGGCGTGGCGAGGGCGGGAGAGGTCATGAGGCATGGTCCTGTTGGTCCATTCCATATGCCGCAGACTTGTTAAGGGATCGTTGCCACGGGCTACCGCATCCCCACCGCCGGAGCCCGGGCCCCTGGCCGCGCGGCGCGGCGGGCGCTATCCCTGCGGCATGGCCAAGCCCCAACATCGTTTCGTCTGCCAGTCCTGCGGCGCTGTGCATCCCAAATGGCAGGGGCGTTGCGACGGCTGCGGCGAGTGGAACACGCTCGTCGAGGAATCGACCGCTCCTACGGCCCCCGGTGCGGCGGGCAAGACAGCGGGCGGCCGCCGCGTCTCCTTCGTGCCGCTCAAGGGCGAGAGCGCGCCCCCGCCCCGCATCGCAACGGGCATGGCCGAGCTGGACCGCGTGCTGGGCGGCGGCTTCGTGCCGGGCTCGGTGGTGCTGGTCGGCGGCGATCCGGGCATCGGCAAGTCGACCATCCTGCTCCAGGCCGCGGCCCGCGTCTCGGCCGGGCGGCACACGCTTTATGTCTCGGGCGAAGAGGCGGTGGAGCAGGTGCGGCTGCGCGCCCTGCGGCTCGACCTCACCGACGCGCCCCTCGGCCTCGCCGCTGCCTCCCATCTGCGGGACATCATCGCGAGCCTCGAGCAGGAGCGGGATGTGGGGCTGGTGATCATCGACTCGATCCAGACCGTTTGGCTCGACTCGCTTGATTCCGCCCCCGGCTCCGTCAGTCAGGTGCGCGCCTGCGCCGCCGAGTTGACGCGCGTGGCCAAGGCGCGCGGCTTCGCCTTGGTGCTCGTGGGCCATGTGACCAAGGAGGGCACGCTCGCCGGGCCCCGCGTGCTGGAGCACATGGTCGATGCCACGCTCTATTTCGAAGGCGATCGCGGCCATCAATTCCGCATTCTCCGCGCGGTGAAGAACCGCTTCGGCGCGACGGATGAGATCGGTGTGTTCGAGATGACCGATCGGGGCCTGGTCGAGGTGCCGAACCCCTCCGCGCTCTTCCTCGCCGAGCGGCGGGGCAATATCGCGGGCAGCGCCGTCTTCGCGGGCATCGAAGGCACGCGGCCGGTGCTGGTCGAGATCCAGGCGCTGCTCTCGCCCAGCAATGGCGGCGGCTCGCCCCGGCGGCAGGTGGTGGGCTGGGATTCGGGGCGACTTTCCATGCTGCTCGCCGTGCTGGAGGCGCGAGGCGGGCTGAGCCTCGCGCAGAACGACGTCTATCTGAACATCGCGGGCGGGTTGCGCATCAATGAGCCGGGGGCCGATCTCGCGGTGGCCGCCGCCCTCATCTCGGCCGCGACCGACAAGCCGACCGATCCGGGCATGGTCTTCTTCGGCGAGGTCGGGCTGTCGGGCGAGGTGCGGCAGGTCTCACAGGGCGACAATCGGCTTCGCGAGGCGGCCAAGCTCGGCTTCTCGGGCGCCATGGCACCTCGCCGCGTCGCGCGCGGCGGCCGGTCGAGCGCGGCACCCGAGGGGCTGAAGCTGGCCGAGATCGGGCATGTCGCCGATTTGGTCGGGCGCTTCGTCGAGAAGAAGAAAAAGCCCGCCGAGGCCCCCAAGCCCGCCTGAGCTTCCATGACAATGGAGTAACGCGACAAAACAGGTGTTCGAAGCGGTATCATGAAGCCGCGCTGCCCCTCCTGGGTGCTTGACCGGAACGTTCCGGGGCTTCCAATCTTGCCATAGCAGGCGCCGGGTCCAAGACGGCGTGAATGACCCGAAGAGCGGGGCGGCAGGGGCGAAGAAGGCCCGCCGTTACCCGTGGGGCAAGGGAGGGAATCGGGTGCAGTTATCCGACAAGATAACGGGCGGGTGTCTCATCGCGCTCGGGGTCGCGGCCATCGCGGGGGCCATGCAGCAGCCGGGCGTGCCGGGGCAGGATGTCGGACCCAGCGTCTTCCCCACCATCATCGGTGCCGGGCTGGTGCTCTGCGGGGCGCTGATCGTCATGGGCATCGGCGCGGGTTTCGAGGAGCCGGAGGAGTTGGTCGCGGCCGAGGAGGGGCAGGTGGTGAAGCCGCCGCCCAGCTATGGCGGGCTTCGGGCCTTCATTCCGCCGCTGCTGCTGGTCTTCTACGTGCTGGTGGCCGACTGGCTCGGCTTCCTGATCACGGCGGCCATCATGGTCGCGATCGTGACCTGGGCGATGGGCGGGCGGCTCAAGCTGATCGTCCCCATGGCGATTCTGGCGCCGCTCGGCATCGCGACCATCTTCATCAACCTGCTCCGGGTGCCGCTGCCCGAGGGCCTTCTCGCCCTGCCCTGGTGACGTCATGAACGACCTCATCCAGGGCTTCGTCCTCGTCGGCCAGACGGACGTGGTGATCGCCATTTTCGCCTCGGCCATCTACGGCCTCGTCGTCGGCTCGCTGCCGGGGCTCTCGGCCACCATGGCCACCGCGCTGCTGGTGCCGGTGACCTTCTATCTCTCCCCCATCGCGGCGGTGGCGACCATCATCACCGCCTCGGCCATGGCGATCTTCTCGGGCGACATTCCGGGCTGCCTGCTGCGCATTCCCGGCACGCCCGCCTCGGCCGCCTATGCCGACGAGGCCTATGCCATGACCCGTAAGGGCCAGGCGGAGATGGCGCTGGGCATCGGCCTGTGGTTCTCGGCCATCGGCGGCATCGTCGGCACGCTCTCGCTGATGATCATGGCCCCGGCCCTGGCCGAGGTGGCGCTCAACTTCTCCTCCTTCGAGTATTTCTGGCTCGCCGTGCTGGGCCTGATGTGCGCGACGCTGGTGGCCCGCTCCTCGCCGGTGAAGGCCATCGCCTCGATGCTGCTGGGCCTGCTCGTCTCCTGCATCGGCATGGAGAACCCGGCCGGCGCGCCGCGCTTCACCTTCGGCGTGCCCGACCTGCTGGGTGGGATCGACCCGCTGCCCGCGCTGGTCGGCGTCTTCGCCCTGGCCGAGGTGATGCGCGCGCTGGCCACCGCCGAGCCGCCGCCGCTGCCCAAGCGCAAGTTCGGCTCCATCATGGCCGGCCAGTGGCTGATGACCCGCAAGTATCAATGGCCGATGTGGCGCGGGAATATCATCGGCATCATCATCGGCGTGCTGCCCGGTGCGGGCGCCGATATGGCCGCCTGGGTGAGCTATGCCATGTCGAAGCGCTTCTCGAAGGAGAAGCAGAAATTCGGCACGGGCCATCCCGAAGGCCTGGTCGAGGCGGGGGCGAGCAACAATGCCTCCCTGGCCAGCGGCTGGGTGCCGGCGCTGCTCTTCGGCATTCCGGGCGATACCATCACGGCCATCGCCATCGGCGTGCTCTATATGAAGGGGCTGAATCCGGGCCCGACCCTCTTCACCGAGCGCGCCTCGAGCATGTACGCGCTCTACATCATCTTCATCCTGGCCAATATCATCATGATCCCGCTCGGCATCATCATGATCCGGGTCGCGGCCAATGTGCTGCGCGCGCCCCGGGCCTCGATCATGCCCATCATCCTCATGCTCTGCGCCGTGGGGGCCTTCGCAACGGGGAACAACCTCTTCTCCATCCTCGCCGTCGGGTTCTTCGGGGTGCTGGGCTATCTGATGGAGAAGAACGGCTACCCCGTCGCGGCGCTGGTGCTGGGCATCGTGATGGGGTCGATGGTGGAGCAGAGCTTCGTCACCTCGCTCATCAAGTCCGACAACAGCCTGATGCCCTTCTTCGACCGTCCGATTTCGGCGGTGCTCGCCTTCATCACCATCGCGGCGCTGCTCTGGCCGGTCTTCGTCTGGGGGCTTCGCCGCCGACAGCGGGCCGTGGCGCGCCGCAGCCTGGCCTGATCGGGCCACCGGCAGCCGTTCCTCGCGCGGCTGCCAGTGGTCAGATGAAGGAAATGACAGTTTTGGGATAAACCGGTATTAATATCGGAAATAAAACAATGAAAGGAACGTTCATGAACGCCGTATCACGCCGCGCCCTTCTCGGCGCTGCCGCCGCCGCCCCGGCGGCCCTGGCCTTGCCGGCCCTGGCACAGCCCCGCTACCCCACCCGCCCCATCCAGATGATCTGCCCCTGGGGCGCGGGCGGCGGCACGGATGCCACCGCGCGCATCGTCGCCGCCCTGCTGGAGAAGGAACTGGGCCAGCCGGTGAATGTGGTGAACCGCACCGGCGGCTCGGGCGTGGTCGGCCATGCCGCGATCAATGCGGCGACGCCCGACGGCTACACCATCGGCATCATCACCGTCGAAATCTGCATGATGCATTGGCAGGGGCTGACCCAGCTCACCCCGGCCGATTATACGCCCCTCGCCCTGATGAACCGCGATTCGCCGGGCATCCAGGTGAGCGCCTCGGCACCCTATAAGGACATTAAGGCCCTGGCCGAGGCCATCAAGGCCGCGCCGCCGGGCAAGCTGAAGGCCTCGGGCACCGGGCAGGGCGGCATCTGGCACCTGGCGCTGGTCGGCTGGCTGCAATCCATGGGGCTGAAGCCCGATCATGTCCGCTGGGTGCCGAGCAACGGCGCGGCACCGGGCATGCAGGATCTGGTCGCGGGCGGCATCGATATCGTGCCCTGCTCGATTCCCGAGGCGCGGGCTATGCTCGATGCCGGCCGCGCCAAGAGCCTGGCCATCATGGCCGCGCAGCGCGACCCGCTCTTCCCGGATATCCCGACGCTCAAGGAGACCCTGGGCACGGAGTTCCAGACGGGTGTCATCCGCGGCTTCGGCGGCCCGCCCAAGCTTCCGGCCCCCGTGGCCGCCCGCCTCACCGAGGCGCTGGATAAGGTCTACAAGTCCAGCGAATATGGGGATTTCATGAAGTCGCGCGGCTTCGGCATGGATTGGGCCGATGGGCCGGGCTTCGGCAAGGTGATGGCCGATACGGATACCACCATGGGCGAGGCCATGAAGGCGGCGGGCCTGGCCAAGAGCTGAGGCCGGCTTCCGGAAACGAAAGCGGCCGCCCTCCGAGGGGCGGCCGTTTTGCTGTCCGGCGATCGGAGCTTCGCTCTACCGGCGCTGCGCCGCCGTGGCCACGCTATGGGCGAAGGCGCGGGCATCGGCCATGGCCGGGGTGCGGTCCGGCATGGTGACCTGGATCTTGATGAAACGGCCGGCGGCCATGCCCACGCAGATATCGAGCGAGACCGGCACGCGGCCGTAGCGGCCCGAAAGCACCGCGCATTGCAGCGGATCGGCGCCCTCAATGGGGATGGTGGTCCGCTGCTGCTCGTCGAGGCTGCGGCCGGTGCGGCTGTGCTGGAGCGAGCTCAGCTCGCGCACCGCCTCGTCCAACTCGCTGCGGACCAGCTGCTCCTGATTGGGAATCGACGCCATGCCGCGGTCATAGATATCGACCGTGGCCACCGCCTCGCGACCGGGGGTGGTGTATTCCACGCCTTGGCCGAAGCCGGGCCGCTGGGCCTCGTAATCCTTCACCTGGCCGCTGCGCATGAAGCCGGCGGCATCGGCGGGCAGGCGGGCGATGGTTCCCGAAGTGGGTTCCCGCGTCATCTGACGGGCCGAACCGCCCTGGCCCGTCGTGGCGGAGGGCGCGCCACCCTGCTGGGGTGGGGCGCAAGCCGCGAGAAACGCGAGCAGGGAAAGTGAGGCCATGGCCGAGTAACGCATCGCTCGTCGGAAACTCCGTCGCTGGTTGGGCCCCAACCAAGCGCCGCCCGGAAGGCGAGGCCCCCGGGCTTGCATGCATGGCCAGGACGTCGAAGGCGGGCTCGCACCCGCCTCAAGGCGGCCGCCGCGCGGCCACCAACCTGATTTTACAGCTCCTTTTAGGGCCTGAATGCGGCCCTGCTGGTCACTGAATGTATCAAAATCCGCCCGGATGTACCGGGCGGGGCGTTCTTTTAGTGGCTCACGCCCGGCAGGGGCAAGCCGAGAGCCAGCACCGCATTGGCGGCCAGCAGGCCCTCATAAAGCAGCTTCAGCGCGATGTAGACGATCAGCGCGAGGCCGATCCAGGCGATGATCTTGAACCGGTCCAGCAGGCGGGCGAGCAGGCCGCCGAGCAGGCCCATCATGATGATCGAGACCGTCAGGCCCACGATCAGCAGCGGGAAATTGCCCTTGGCGACCGAGGCGATGGCCAGGACGTTGTCCAGGCTCATCGAGACGTCGGCCACCACGATCTGCCAGAGGGCGGCCATCAGGGTCTTGTCCTGATGCTTCACGGCCTTGCCATCGGCCGCGGCGTCGTCCTCTTCCTGCTTGTGGCTCAGTTCCTTGAAGAAGCCCCAGGCGATGTAGATCAGCAGCAGGCCGCCGACGATGTCGATCCACCAGATCTCGAGCAGCTTCGCGGCGAAGATCGAGAAGATGATGCGCAGGACAGCCGCGGCGATGACGCCGAAGAGAACCGCCTTGTTCCGCTGATGCTCGGGCAGGCCCGCCGCGGCGAGGCCGATGACGACCGCATTGTCGCCCGAGAGAATGGCATTCAGCCAGATGATCTGCAGCAGCCCGGCCAGATCGACCGAGGCGAGTTGAGACATGATATCGGACACGGGAACCAGGAACCCCTCCAGCTTCGGGCAAGCCAAAGCCGGCCAGCCACCCTTTCTTGATCGGGGCGGACGCTAATCGCGATATGGCCGAGAAGCAATGTGTCTCGACAGTAACGCGCTCGCTTTGTCCCGGCCGGGAGAGGGTTCAGGCCCCCGGCCGGGTGAGATGGTCAGTGCGTATCCGGCTTGTGGCTGGTCGCTCCCTTGATGGCGCCGACGAGCAGGGCGACGGCGGTGGTATAGACGACGATCTGCAGCAGGGTGGCGCCCACCCAGAGCCAGGTGGGGAAAACCCCCGGCAGGGCCAGGTAGCCGAGCGGCAGGAAGAGATAGGCATAGGCATCGGGCACGCTCTGCGTGACCTGGGCCGTGCCGCCCACGATCATGTCGACCGCGACGTAGAGGATGACGAGCAGGCCGATCCAGGCGATCCAGCGGTGCTTCTCGAGCAGCTTGGCGATCAGCGTCGCGGCGACGCCCATGAGCACGACCGAGATGGCCAGGCCGAAGATCAGGATGCCCAGATGGTCCTTCGCGGCGCCGGCGACGGCCAGCACGTTGTCGAGCGACATCGAGACGTCGGCGATCAGGATCTGGATGATGGCCTGGCGCAGCGTCTTGGGCTTGGCGCTGGCCTCGGCTTCCGCGAGCTGCGTCTCGGTATCGGCATGCGCATGCGTGCTGCGCAGCTCGCGATACATCTTCCAGCAGACCCAGAGCAGCAGCACGCCGCCGGCCAGGGTGATGCCGACGATGGCGAGGAGCTGCGTCGTGATGGCCGCGAAGCCGATGCGCATCAGGGTGGCGGCGATGATGCCCCAGAAAATGGCCTTGCGGCGCTGCTCGGCGGGCAGGCCGGCCGCGGCCAGGCCCACCACGATGGCATTGTCGCCCGCGAGGACGATGTCGATGAACAGCACCTGGCCCAAGGCCACGAGCTGCGGTCCGAAAGCACCGAGATCCATCCTGCGTTTCCGCTCCGTGGTTCGTTCGTGAAGAGGGTTACAATGCCGTCCGCATAAACTGGAAGCAATGATTAGGCAATCTGTTGCGTGCGCCGAGCCTTCGGGTGCCGCTCGCCGCCGGGCAGGGCCGCGAAGCCTGCGCTTGACCGGCCCGCGCCCGCGCGCGACATGCCCGGCTGAGCAAGCCCCGCGCGCTTCATGCGCGCCAATCCTCCTGCGCGCTTCGCGCGCGCGACGCCTGGTAATGAGGTTTCCCGCATGATCCCGCGCTATTCCCGCCCCGAGATGGTGGCCATCTGGTCGCCCGAGAACCGCTACCGCATCTGGTTCGAGATCGAGGCGCTGGCGGCCGAGGCGATGGGCCAGCTTGGCACCATCCCGGCCGAGGCCGCGAGGGTTATCCGCGAGAAGGGCGCCCAGCGCGTCGCCCATATTTCCCAGGCGGATCTTGACCGGATCGACGAGATCGAGCGCGTCACGCGCCATGATGTGATCGCCTTCCTGACCTGGCTGGGCGAGGGCATCGGCCCCGAGGCCCGCTTCATGCACCAGGGCATGACCAGCTCCGACGTGCTCGACACCTGCCTGAACGTGCAGTTGGTCCGCGCCGCGGACCTGCTGATCAGGGACATGGACGCGCTGCTGGCCGCCCTGAGGGACCGGGCGATCGAGTTCAAGTTCACGCCGACCATCGGCCGCAGCCACGGCATCCATGCCGAGCCGACCACCTTCGGCTTGAAGCTCGCCGGGCATTACGCCGAATTCGTCCGTAACCGTGCCCGCCTGGTCGCCGCCCGCGCCGAAGTCGCCACCTGCGCCATTTCGGGCCCCGTCGGCACTTTCGCGAGCGTCGATCCGCGCGTCGAGGCGCATGTCGCGCGCCATCTGGGCCTCGAGGTCGAGCCGGTCTCGACCCAGGTGATCCCGCGTGACCGCCATGCGGCCTATTTCGCGGCGCTGGCCGTCGTCGCCTCGAGCATCGAGCGCCTGGCCACCGAAGTCCGCCACCTGCAGCGCTCGGAAGTGCGCGAGGCGGAGGAATTCTTCCATGCCGGGCAGAAGGGCTCCTCCGCGATGCCGCATAAGCGGAATCCGGTGCTCTCCGAGAACCTGACCGGCCTCGCCCGCATCGTGCGCGGCTACGCCGTGCCGGCGCTGGAGAATGTGGCCCTCTGGCATGAGCGCGACATCTCGCACTCCTCGGTCGAGCGCATGATCGGCCCCGACGCGACCGTCACCCTGGACTTCGCCCTGATGCGCGCGGCCGGGATGATGGAGAAGCTGACCGTCTATCCCGAGCGCATGGTCGAGAACCTGGAGAGCCTCGGCGGCGTCGTGCATAGCCAGAAGGTGCTGCTGGGCCTGACCCAGGCGGGCCTCTCGCGCGAGGCCTCCTATGCTGCCGTGCAGCGCGCCGCCATGGCGACCTGGACGAAGCTCGGCAAGGAGGACGCCAAGGTCTTCGCCGAGAACCTCCTGGCCGACCCCGAGGTGAGCGCCAAGATGGACGCGGCGACGCTGGCCAAGGTCATGGACCCGGCGCGGGACTTCACCAATGTCGAGACCATCTTCAGCCGCGTGTTTGGCTGAGGCGAAAAAGCCCTTGTTTCGAGGGGCTTAGCGGGCTTTCAGGCGGCTTCGGCCGTTTGAAAGCCTCGCGCTGACGTGTTTGGATCGGCCTAAATATGGCCCTGCGCTTGCCATGGTTCGGCCAAAAGCCGGGGCCATATTCGCTTCATGGAACGGAGACGAGCCATGAACAGGATCAAGACCTACCTCGCCGGTTTCGCCCTTCTGGGTGGTTTGGTGATGGCCGGTTCGGCCGTCGCCCCCAGCGCCGCCAAGGCGGACGAAATCATCGTCGTGCATGATGGCTGGCGCCATCGCGGCCCGCCGCCGCGCTATTATTACGCGCCGCCGCCGCGCCCGCGGTATTACTATGCGCCGCCGCCGCGCGTGTATTACGCGCCGCCGCCGCCGGTCTATTACGCGCCGCCCCCGCCGCCGCGCTATTATGCGCCCCGGCCGGCCGTGGGCCTCTATTTCGGGTTCTGACCCATCAGCCGCGAGGCGCCTCCAACCCGAGGCGCCTCGCGACGCGTTTGGCCTGCCAAAGGCCGATGAGCCCCGCGACTGGGGCGGCCGGCAGCACCAGCAGCCAGCCGATATGCGCGCTGTTCACCACCAGGCCGAGCCCGATGCCCAGCATCAGCCCGCCGGTGAGGGCGCCGACCACGCCGGCACGCAGCCCCAGCAGCAGAATATCCTCGCGCCGCGCCCCGCTCTGCATGGCCGCCCCTCAGGCCACGATCGGCAGGGGCGAGACCCTGTATTCATGCGCGATGCGCCGCTCCAGCACCGGGTCATGCAGTTCCATGCGGAAGGCCGGCGCGGGGCGGATGCCGCCGATGGCGGGCATGGTGCCGCAGAGCATGGCCGTGCCGGGGGGCAGGCCGCCGGCCAGTGCCATCAGTTCGTCCGGGCGGCGGAGCCCGGCGACGGCGCCTTCCTGATAAAGCACCCAGCCGCCCTTCTCCTCGATCCAGGAGCGCAGGATCAGCTGGTCCCAATGGCTTTCCACCTCGGCGAAGCGCCAGAGCGTGGCGGCGATGGGCTTGGCGCAGAGCTGCTTGGAATGGGCGACGGACCAGGCCTCGGCATGGCGATCGGTATGGTCGGAGCCCAGGCCGACGAGCAATTCGCCCGCCGTCACCACGAGCAGCGGCTCGGCCTCGCCGGAGCTTTCCGTGCCGAGGAACTGGAGATCCCCAGCCTGGGTCAGCAGGCTGGCCGTCGCGGCGTAGAAAAGCGGCGTGGTGCTGGGCGGGGCGACGCCCAGGGCAGCCAATTCGTCGATATGATGCTGCAGCGCCGCCTGATCCCGCCCGGCCCAGCCGGCGATGACGAGGCGTTTGGCCTCGAAGCTCAGCGTGGCGGCGGTGCCCGCCTTGGGCTGGATCGTGAAGTCGAGGAAAGTGCGCTGCGTCATGGTTCTCATCCGGATGGCCTTCTATAAGGCATGGCCGAGGCCGCGCCCCGCGCCAAGGGGGATTTCCGGCCCTTGCGCTGGGCAGCCTTGCGCGCGCCAGAGTCGGCAAGGGTTTGACTCCGCTGGGGCAGGTGGATAGAAGCCCAACTCCTTTCCGGGAAAGCGGACGTGGCAAAGGCCTGAGGGCTGGAGGCTGCGCGCCCGCCCGGCCCTGTTCGGGGGCTGGGACTACCGGGACAAAACACTAGATTAGAAGGCCGTGGGCAACCCACGGAGAGAGCGCATGAGCAAGCGCCTTGCCAGCAAGTACAAGATCAATCGCCGCCTTGGCGTGAACCTGTGGGGCCGTGCGAAGTCCCCGGTCAACAAGCGCGAGTATGGCCCCGGCCAGCACGGCCAGCGCCGCAAGCAGAAGCCGACCGACTTCGGCGTTCAGCTGATGGCGAAGCAGAAGCTGAAGGGCTACTACGGCAATATCGGCGAGAAGCAGTTCCGCAAGTATTACGAAGAGGCCGTCCGCCTGAAGGGCGACACCTCGGAGAACCTGATCAACCTGCTCGAGCGCCGCCTCGACACGGTGATCTATCGCATGAAGTTCGCCGTCACCCCGTTCGCCGCCCGCCAGTTCGTCAACCATGGCCATGTCCTGGTGAACGGCAAGCGCCTGAACATCGCCTCCTACCTGGTGAAGGACACCGACCTCATCGAGGTTAAGGAGAAGTCGAAGCAGCTGGTGATGGTGCTCGACGCGGTGCAGAACGGCGAGCGCGAAGTGCCGGAATACATCGAGGTCGATCACCGTGCGATGCGCGGCAAGATCCTCCGCTCCCCCAAGCTCTCCGATGTGCCGTATCCGGTGCAGATGGAGCCGAACCTGGTCGTCGAGTTCTACTCGCGCTGATCGGTTCAGCTTCTCGGAGCTGGAAAAGAATGGGCGGGACCTTCGGGTCCCGCCCTTTTTGTTTGGGACGGCCAATGCAAAGAGGCGGGTGCAACGAGGCCGGGTCGATGCCCCGCCCCTGCGTCACCCGTTCAGTGTGACATGCGCCCGCTCGACGATGTCGCGCCAGCGCTTCTCCTCGCCCTGCATGAAGGCGCCGAATTCGGGGCGTGACATGGGCATGGGCACCGCGCCGATCGGGGCCAACTGCTTCACGAAGCTCTCGTCCTTCAGCAGGTCGGCCACAGCGCTATCCACCGCGGCTAGGATCGGCTCGGGCGTGCCGCTGCGCGCGGTCAGGCCGAACCAGGTCGTCACCACGCAGCCCGGCACGCCGCTCTCGACCATGGTCGGGAATTCGGGCGCCAGCGGCCAGCGCTCGGCCGAGGTGACGGCGAGGCCCTTCAGCGCGCCGGTGCGGACGGCCTGGATGGAGGAGGGGAAGTTGTCGAAAGCCATCTGGACGGTGCCCGCGATCAGGTCCGTCACCATCGGGCCCGAGCCACGATAGGGGACATGGACGATATCCAGGCCTGTCAGCAGCTTGAACAGCTCGCCCGTCAGATGCACCGAGCCGCCCGTGCCGGCGGAGGCGAAATTCACTTTGCCCGGATTGGCCTTGGCATAGGCGATCAGCTCCTGCACCGAATTCACCGGCAGGGAGGGGTTCACCACCAGGATATTGGTGATGGTGCCGATGGCGGCCGCCGGCACGCTGTCGCGCTTGGGGTCGAAGGTGCTGTCGGTGAGCAGGACGGAGTTGATCGCATGCGTCGCCACATTGGCGAGCAGGAAGACCTGACCGTCGGCCGGCTGCTGCGTCACCCATTCCGCCGCGCGGGCGCCCGAGGCGCCGGGGCGGTTGTCCACGATGAAGTTCTGGCCGAAATGCTTGCCGAGCCGGTCGGCGACCAGGCGGGCCACGATGTCATTCCCGCCGCCCGGCGGCGCGCCGACGATGATGCGCACCGGCTTGGGGAAGAGCGGCTGCGCGCGGGCCACATGCGGTGCCGCGAGCAGCGCGCCGGCCGCGAGAAGACTTCTACGCGAGAAGGGCATGGTCGGAACTCCGCGAGGCATCAGCGCGCCTGCTTCCAGGTTTCGAAGGCGGCGAGGGTTTCGGCATTGGGCGGATAGGTCGTCTCGAGCGGGAAGCCCGCGCGGATGCGCTCGACGAGGAAGGTCTCCATCGTCTCCTGCTTGAGGGCCATCTCGGCGACTTCGGCGGCGATATCGGCCGGGATGCAGACGGCGCCCGTGTCGTCGCCCAGGATGAAGTCGCCCGGATAGACGGCAACGCCCGCACAGCCGATGGGCAGATTCCAGTCCGCGACCGAGATCTTGGTGGAGCCGGGGACGGGGGCGGAACCGTAGCAGAAGACGGGGAAGCCCACCTCGACGATGCCGGGAATGTCGCCCGCGCCGCTATCGGCGATGAAGCCCTTAATGCCGCGCTGCTTGAGCGCGAGGGCGATGATGTCGCCCAGCGGCGAGACGCCGGGGCTATTGCCCGCATCGAACACGATCACCTGCCCCGGACCCGCGGCCGCCATCGCCTGGCGATGCAGATTGGGCAGTTTCCCGGCATTGGTGGCGTTGCGGATGTCCTCGCGGATGGGGACGGTGCGCACCGTGAAGGCGGGGCCGCAGATTTTGGGCTGGCCGGGGGCGATGGGCTTCAGGCCCGTGAAATGGCGCGTCTGCATGCCGAATTTCGTCAGGCAGGCGATGACGGTGGGGACGGAAACCTTGGAGAAGGCAGCCACGAGATCGGTCATGCTGATGCGAACCCTGTCGGAAACGGAACGGGTATCAGCAAGCATTGTGCCATCTCGTGTGAGATATCAGAGCGGATATTGACAATCGCTCCCGGCTGCCCCGTCGTGGAGAGACAGAGGCATTTTCTATAGGGAAAATTTCGATGGCGTCGCGACAGCTCAAACTCGGGGCCTTCCTGCATGGCTTCGGCCATCACCAGGCGGGCTGGCGCCATCCGGAGACCGATCCACGGTCGGAATTCAGCTTCAAGCATTACCTCAAGCTGGCGCAGACGGCGGAGCGGGGCTGTTTCGACCTGGTCTTCCTGGCCGATAGCACTGGCATCCGCGACTGGGAGGTGAATGCTCTGAGCCGCACCGCCCGCGTCTCGGTCTTCGAACCGACCACGCTGCTGGCCGCGCTGGCGGTGGCGACCGACCATATCGGCCTGATCGCGACCGTCTCCACCACCTATAACGAGCCCTATACGGTCGCGCGGAAATTCGCCTCGATCGACCAGCTCAGCGGCGGCCGTGCGGGCTGGAACGTCGTGACCTCCGCGACGGAATCCGAGGCGAAGAATTTCAGCCTCGCCGCCCAGATGGCCCATGGCGACCGCTATGGCCGGGCGAGCGAGTTCGTCGATGTGGTCAACGGCCTTTGGGACAGCTGGGACGACGATGCCTTCCTGGTGGACAAGGAGAGCGGCCGGTATTTCGACCCCGCGAAGCTCCATTTCCTGAACCATGAGGGCGAGCGTTTCTCGGTGCGTGGCCCGCTGAATATCGCCCGCCCGCCGCAGGGCCGCCCGGTCATCGTGCAGGCCGGTTCTTCGGAGGACGGCAAGGCCCTGGCCGCGCGCACGGCCGATCTGGTTTTCACCGCCCAGCCCGCGATCGGCCCGGCCAAGGCTTTCTATGCCGACCTGAAGGCCCGCATGGCCGCCCATGGGCGCAAGCCTGACGATCTGGCCGTGATGCCCGGCGCCCTGCCGGTGATCGGCCGGACGGAGGAAGAGGCGAAGGAGAAGTTCGAGCAGTTGCAGGACCTCATCCATCCCGAGGTCGGCATTGCGCAGCTTTCCGAGCTTCTCGGCGGCGTGGACCTGAGCAACTGCGACGTCGACGGCCCGCTGCCGGAGATCCCGCCGACGGCTGGCGGCCAGAGCCGCCGCCAGGTGCTGATCGACATGGCGAAGCGCGACAATCTCTCGATCCGCCAGCTCTACAAGCGCGTGGCCGCCGCGCGCGGCTTCCTGCCGCTGATCGGCACGCCCAAGGCTGTCGCCGACATCATGGAGGAATGGCTGGTGGGCGAGGCTGCCGACGGTTTCAACATCATGGCGCCGACCATGCCGCGCGACCTGAATGACTTCGTCGATCTGGTGGTGCCGGAACTCCAGCGCCGCGGCCTCTTCCGCACCAGCTATCCCGGCACGACGCTACGCGACACGCTGGGCCTCGCCCGCCCTTCACTAAGGTAATCAGAAAAAAGATGGGGGCTCGGGGGAATTCCTTCCCCCGGCCTCAGTGCATCACGCCGACGGCCACCCCGGCCACGATGACGTTCAACAGCCCCGCCATGACCATCACCGCGCTGGCGATGGAGCCTTCCTCGCGCCCGATCTGATAGGCGCGCGCCACGCCGGCGCCGTGCGCTCCCATACCGAACAGCGCGCCATGGGCGAAGGTGGAGCGGACGCGCAGCAGGCGGAGCAGGATGCTGCCCACCGCCGCGCCGAAAATCCCGGTGATGGCCGTGAAGGTCGCAGCCAGGCCCGGCACGCCGCCCGATTCCTGGGCCACGATCATCGCGAAGGCCGTGGTGATGGAGCGCGGCAGCAGGCTGGCGCGCAGTTCGGGCGAGAGGCTCAGCAGCGTCGCGAGGCCCCAGGAGAGCCCCACCGACATCAGGCTGCCCGCGCCCACCCCCACCAGCAGCACGGGCCAGTGCTTCATGATGGTCTGGCGCTGTTCGTAGATGGGCAGGGCGAAGGCGACCGTCGCGGGCCCCAGCAGCGCCATGAGCCACCAGGTGCCGCCCAGATAGTGCTGGTAGTCGCTATGCAGCAGCGGCACGAGCGCGAGGCAGGCGATCCAGGTGACGAGCAGCGGCGAACTCCACCAGGCGCGGAAGCGCCGGTTGAGCCTGATGGCCAGGGCGTAGAGGCCCAGCGTCGTGCCGCCCCAGAAGAGGGCCCAGAGCGCCGTGTTCAGCCAGGCCGGGGGCCAGGGCATTGCCATGTCAGGCATGGCGTTGGCTGCGCTTCATCATGAGATCGACCAGCAGGGCGGTGGCGCTCATCACCAGCAGCGTGCCGAGCAGGATCACGCCCAGCAGCTTCAGCCCGGTGAGGCTGAAAAGCTCCGGATGTTCCAGCAGCGCCAGCATCGGCGGGACGAGGAAAAGCATGAGGTGGCCGAGCAGGAAGCCCGCCCCGCGCCGCAGCCAGGAGACCGGCAGGGCGCCGGTGCCCAGCAGCACGAGCATCAGGCCGAGGCCCAGGATGCTGCCGGGCAGGGGCAGGCCCGTGATCCGCACCAGCGTATCGGCCGCCCACCACACCGCCAGCACCAGCAGGAATTGCGGCGCCGCGTGCCGCGCCAGCGCGATACGGGCGCGGCGCAGCAGCGTGGAGCGGGGAGTGCCGCCGAAGCGGGCAGAATCGAAGGTCGTCGCGGACATGCCCGCTTTTTAGTCTTGCAGTGCAGCATGAAGGAAATGAATTGATTGAATTTTTAAGATTCCATATTGGAATAGTCCCTTATGGACCTCCGTGCTCTCCGCGCCTTCGCCACCGTCGCCCATGAAGGCGGCTTTTCCGCCGCCAGCCGGGTGATGGGCGCGACCCAGCCCACGCTCAGCAAGGCCGTGAAGCAGCTCGAGGAGGAGTTGGGCGGCCCGCTGCTGCTTCGCCTGGGCAATGGCGTCGCCCTGACCGACCTGGGCGAGGTGGTGCTCCGCCATGCACGGCAGATGCTGGCGCAGCGCGAGGCGCTGCTGGCCGAGATCGCCGCGCGGCGCGGCATGCTCCAGGGCCGGCTGCGACTCGGGTTGCCCACCTTCGGCAGCGCGATTCTCTTCGCCCCGCTGGTCGCGGCCTTCCGCGCCCGCTACCCGGGGATCGATTTCGAATTGCGGGAACAGGGCAGCGTTTCGCTCCAGCAGGCGGTGCTGGCCGGGGAGCTGGACCTCGCCGTGGCGCTGCAGCCGCTGCCCGATACGCTGCATTGGCACCCGGTGCGCGACGAGCCGCTGGTCGCCCTCCTGCCCCAGGGCCACCCCCTGGCGGGGCGGGAGACGCTGCGGCTCGTGGAACTGCGCGAGAGCCCCTTCATTCTCTTCGAGCGCGGCTTCGCGCTGAATGATCTGGTGGAGCATGCCTGTCGGCGCCGCGGCTTTTCCCCGCGCGAGGCGGCGCGCAGCGGGCAGCCGGATTTCATCGTGGCCCTGGTGGCCGCTGGGCTGGGCATCGCGCTCCTGCCTCGGCTGATGGTGGAGGGCCGCTCCACCGCCCCCGTCGAGACGGCGCTGGTCGCGGAGCCTGATCTGCGCTGGCAGGCGGGGCTGGTCTGGCGGCGGGATGCGCCTCTCTCCCCGGCCGCCAAGGCCTGGGTGGAGATGGTGCGAGCCGAGATGCCTATTCCGCCGGCTGGGGCGCGCGCTCCAGCCGCCGGCGCAAGGCCTTGAAGATCAGGGGCGCCGTCAGCGCGACGATATAGACGCGCACCAGATGGAAGGTGGTGACGAGCGGCACGTCGAGCAGCAGCGCCTTGGCGGTCAGCGTCATCTCCGGCATGCCGCCGGGCGAGGTGGAGAGCACCATGACGGCGGGCGGCAGGCCGGTGAGCCAGGCGAGGCTGAGGCCGAGCGCCGCGCAGCAACTGACGAGAATGACGACATGGGTGAGGGCGGCGGGAATGAAGCGGCGCATCCGGCGCATGGTCTCGCGCTCGAAGCCCATGCCGAGCGTGGCCCCCGCCGCCACCTGCGCGGCCGCGATGAGGTAATTCGGTACGCCCGAAGGCGGGTAGCCAGGCAGGGTGAAGGCGAGGCTCACCGCGATGGGCCCGATCACCCAGCCCATGCGGATGCCCACTCGGACCATGGCCATGGCGACCAGCGCGCCGCTCACCATGAGCAGCGCGAAGCCCAGCGGCTCGAAGGGCAGGCGGGCCGAGAGCGGCTGGATATGCCCCTGGGCGCCCGCCGCCGCGAGGGCGAGGGGCATGGCGACCACGACCACCACCACGCGCAGCATCTGCGCCAGGGCGATGGGCGTGGGCTTGCCGCCATAGGCCTCCCCCATCATCGCCATCTCGGCGACGCCGCCGGGGAAGGAGGCGAAGAGCGCCGTCACCGGATCCACCCGGCCGAGCCGGGCGAGGATGCGCGATAGCAGGATGCCGATGACGATGCTGCCGATCGCCGCGGCGATGATGACGGGCATGACGCCCGCCACATGGGCCATGACCTCCGGCGTGCCGTTGAGGCCGAGCGCCGCGCCGATCACGACGAGGCCCATATTGCGCAGCCAGCGGGAAGTGGCGACCGGCAGGTCCAGCATGCGGGCGGTGGCGATGGTCAGGAGCGCGCCGATCATCCAGGGCAGGGGGGTGCCGAGGGAGAAGCAGGCCGCCCCGCCCGCCGTCGCCAACCCATAGCCCAGCGAGAGTCGCCCGATCCTGCCGCCTAAACCCGTCATCGGTCTTCCGCTCCCGCCAGCGCGCCTTCATGGCCGCAGGCCCACCATCCACCAGCCCATCATCCGCTGGCCTTGCAGGCAACCGCCGTGCCAGCGGCGCCTCATGAGCAACGCAACCGGCGCCTCGGCATGGCGTTGTTACATGCGAGAGAGACGGAGGAAAGACATGCGGGCTATCCTGTTGTGGATGCTGGGAATTCCTATTCCCATCCTGATCCTGCTCTACCTGTTCGGGGTTCTGTGACGGAAAGGCGCTTCCTTCGGGCGGGCGCCTTTTTCATGAGCAGGGAAGGGGCCTGAAGCGCCAGAAATCCCGCCGAAGCCCCCTTGTTTCCATTCGCAACCCTCAATACATCCCGTTCGCATCTGGCCTCTTTCCGTGTGACGGGGGAGCTGGTTCGCGAACCACTACCCCCTCCCGCCGGAAGGGATCCCAGGGGTCGGGCACGGCGCCATTCGGGCTGGGCCCAGGACCGCCGCAAAGGAGCATTCGGATGAGCAAAGTTATCGGTATCGACCTCGGCACCACCAATTCCTGCGTCGCCATCATGGAAGGCGGCGAGGTGAAGGTTCTGGACAATGCCGAGGGCGCGCGTACCACCCCCTCTATGGTCGCCTTCACCAAGAGCGGTGAGCGCCTGGTCGGCCAGGCGGCGAAGCGTCAGGCGGTCACCAATCCGACCGACACGCTCTATGCCGTCAAGCGCCTGATCGGCCGCCGCTTCGATGACCCGATGGTCCAGAAGGACATCGGCCTCGCGCCCTTCAAGATCGTGCGCGCCGATAATGGCGACGCCTGGGTCGAGGCCGGCGGCAGCAAGCAGGCGCCGCAGCAGATCAGTGCGAATATCCTCGTGAAGATGAAGGAGACGGCCGAGGCCTATCTCGGCGAGAAGGTGACGCAGGCCGTCATCACCGTCCCCGCCTACTTCAACGACAGCCAGCGCCAGGCCACGAAGGAAGCGGGCGCCATCGCCGGCCTCGAGGTTCTGCGCATCATCAACGAGCCGACGGCCGCCGCCCTTGCCTATGGCATGGACAAGAAGGCCTCGGGCACGATCGCCGTGTACGACCTCGGCGGCGGCACCTTCGACGTGTCGATCCTCGAGATCGGCGACGGCGTCTTCGAGGTGAAGTCGACGAACGGTGACACCTTCCTCGGCGGTGAGGATTTCGATCAGCGCGTGATCGATTACCTCGCGGACGAGTTCAAGAAGGAGAACGGCATCGACCTGCGCGGCGACAAGCTCGCCCTGCAGCGCCTGAAGGAAGCCGCCGAGAAGGCGAAGATCGAGCTGTCGAGCGCGAAGCAGACCGAGATCAACCTGCCCTTCATCACCGCCGATGCCTCGGGCCCGAAGCACCTGGTGCTGCAGCTGACGCGCGCCAAGCTCGAAGCCCTGGTCGATGACCTGGTGCAGAAGACGCTCGCCCCGTGCCGCGCCGCCCTGAAGGACGCCGGCATGGCGGCCAATGAGGTGGACGAGGTGATCCTGGTCGGCGGCATGACCCGCATGCCCAAGATCATCGAGACGGTGAAGCAGTTCTTCGGCAAGGAACCCGCCCGGAACGTGAACCCGGACGAGGTGGTCGCCATCGGCGCCGCCATTCAGGGCGGCGTGCTGAAGGGCGATGTGAAGGACGTCCTGCTGCTCGACGTGACCCCGCTCTCGCTGGGCATCGAGACGCTGGGCGGCGTCTTCACCCGCCTGATCGACCGCAACACGACCATCCCGACGAAGAAGAGCCAGACCTTCTCGACCGCCGATGACGGGCAGACCGCGGTGACCATCAAGGTCTTCCAGGGCGAGCGCGAGATGGCGGCCGACAATAAGTTGCTCGGCAATTTCGACCTGCAGGGCATCCCGCCCGCGCCGCGCGGCGTGCCGCAGATCGAGGTGACCTTCGACATCGACGCGAACGGCATCGTCTCCGTCAGCGCGAAGGACAAGGCCACCGGCAAGGAGCAGAACATCAAGATCCAGGCGCGCAGCGGCCTTTCCGAGGCCGATATCGAGCGCATGGTGAAGGATGCCGAGGCCAATCAGGAAGCCGATAAGAAGCGCCGCGAGACGGTCGAGGCCCGCAACCAGCTGGACGCGCTGATCCACAGCACTGAGAAGGCGCTGAAGGACAATGCGGACAAGATCGGCGAGACCGAGAAGGCCGAGGCCGAAGCCGCGATGACCGAGGCCCGCAGCGCCAAGGATGGCGAGGACCTGGAGGCCATCAAGGCCGCGACTGACAAGCTCGGCCAGGCGTCGATGAAGATCGGCGAGGCCATCTACAAGGCGCAGCAGGCTTCCGAGGCCGCCGCTCCCGAGGCCGGTGCCGAGGGCGCCAAGCCGAACGGCGAGAAGGTGGTCGACGCCGAATTTGAGGAAGTCGACCCGAAGAAGAAGCCGCAGGCCTGATCCCTACAGGCTGGGCCCAGGCCGGGGCGAACCCCGGCCTCACGGCGAGGACATGATCGCGCCCGGTTCGGTAACCCCGGGCCGGGCGCGTGTCGTTTCCACAGGCCGTTTTGCGGCCCGTCGGCCCTCTTCTCCTTGCGCCGGGTGACCGGCAACCTTTACAGCCGTTTCGCGACAGGACAGGCTCGGCTATGGCCAAAACCGATTACTACGAGCTGCTGGGCGTCTCCCGCGAGGCGACCGAGGACGAGCTCAAGAAGGCGTATCGCAAGCTTGCGATGAAGTATCACCCGGACCGCAATCCGGGCGACAAGGAAGCCGAAGCGAAGTTCAAGGACATCACCGAGGCCTACGAGGTTCTCAAGGACGGCGAGAAGCGCGCCGCCTATGACCGTTACGGCCATGCCGCCTTCGACCCCTCCGCCGGCGGCGGTGGTGGCGCTGGCGGCTTCGGGGGCGGCGGTTTCGGCGGCACGCCTTTCGACGACATCTTCGAGGAAATGTTCGGCCGCTTCGGCGGCGGGCGCGGCGGCGGCGGCCAGCGCGCGGCCTCGGGCCGGGGCAGTGATCTGCGCCAGCAGGTCGAGATCACGCTGGAAGAGGCCTATTCCGGCACCAAGAAGACCATCCGCGTGCCCAGCTCCGTCGCCTGCGAGGCCTGCACGGGCACCGGCGCCGAGGGCGGCAAGGCCAATGTGCAGACCTGCCCGACCTGTAACGGCGCCGGCAAGGTGCGCGCGCAGCAGGGCTTCTTCCTGATCGAGCGCACCTGCCCGACCTGTAACGGCCAGGGCCGCATCATCAAGAACCCCTGCAAGGTCTGCGCCGGTTCCGGCCGCACCCAGCGGGACCGCACGCTCAACGTCACCATCCCGGCGGGCGTCGAGGACGGCACGCGCATTCGCCTTTCGGGCGAGGGCGAGGCCGGCTTGCGCGGTGCTCCGGCGGGCGATCTCTATGTCGATGTCGCGGTGAAGGCCCATGCGCTCTTCCAGCGCGACGGGGCGAATATCTTCGTCCGCGTGCCGCTGCGCATGACGCAGGCGGCGCTGGGCGGCGATGTCGAGGTGCCGCTGGTCGATGGCGGCCGCGCGCGGGTGACGATCCCCTCCGGCACGCAGACGGGCGACCAGTTCCGCCTGCGCGGCAAGGGCTTCTCGGTGCTGCGCAGCCACGCCAAGGGCGACATGTATGTCCAGGTGGCGGTCGAGACGCCGCAGAACCTCAATGCCAAGCAGCGCGAGTTGCTGGAGCAGTTCGAGGCCGAGGCCGTGAAGTCCGGCAAGTCCAGCCCCGAGAGCGAAGGCTTCTTCGCGAAGGTGCGGGATTTCTGGGACGGCCTGGGCCGGTAATTAAAGGGGGAAGAAGGAATTCTTCCCCCTTTAGAACCCCCATCATCTTCTTCTGAATTTTGGTACCGGAGGCGGACAGCGTCCGCCGGGAACCGATGGAAAAAAGATGGGGCCCGGGGGAATTCCTTCCCTCGGACCTTCCTCAGACCTTCAACGTCCCCTTCGTCGCCGCCTCATACCGCTCCGCGACCTTCTCCCAGTTCACGACCTTCCACCACGCCGCCAGGTAGTCCGGACGGCGGTTCTGGTAGCGGAGGTAATAGGCGTGTTCCCAGACATCGTTGCCGAAGAGTGCCCGGCCGCCATCCATGAGGGGCGTGTCCTGGTTGGGCCGCGAGGCGATGGCGAGCTTGCCGCTCCGGTCGACCGTGACGAAGACCCAGCCCGAGCCGAAGACGCGGGCGCCGGCGCCGTTGAAGTCGGTCTTGAGCTTCTCGAAGCCGCCGAGGTCGCGGTCGATGGCGGCCTTGAGGTCGCCCTTGGGCTCCTCGCCCGTTCCGCCCATCACCTGCCAGAACATGCTGTGGTTCGTATGCCCGCCGCCATTGTTGCGCAGCGCGGTGCGGACGCTGTCCGGCGCCTCGTTGAGCTTGGCGAGAAGCTCCTCAATGGGGAGCTTGGCCAACTCGCCATGGTCCTTCAGCGCGGTGTTCAGGTTGGTGACATAGGCGGCGTGGTGGCGGCCATGGTGGATCTCCATGGTCTGTGCGTCGATCGCCGCCTCATTGGCATTGGGCGCATAGGGCAGGGGCGGGAGGGTGAAGGGCCCGCTCGGAGCGGCCGCCTGGGCATAGGCCGGGCGTCGGAGCGCGGCGGCACCACCCAGCGCCATGGCGCCGAGCAGCAGGGAACGACGGGACGCGGCGATGGTCATGGCTGAATCCTCCGTTTTATGGCCCTTCGGAGATGGGGCCGTGTCGCAGGATGGTAAGGCGGCGTCCCGCCAGGGAAGCGAGATTTTATGAGCGGCGGTTAATGTAGTGCCAGCCGGGCCAAAAGCCCGCCCAGCGCCGCGATGCCTAGCACCGTCGCGGTGCCGAGGCGGAAGCGAAACACGGCGACGGCGGCGAGGAGCGCGATGGTGAGCGCCGCGAGGTCGATGCTGGCGAGGACGGGCACGTCGAAGGGCCCGATTTTCCGCATGTCGCCGAAGATCACATGCAGGCCGAACCAGAGCGCGAGCTGGCCGATGACGCCCACCACGGCGGCGGTGACGGCGGCCAGCGCGCCGGCCAGTTTGGGGCTGCCACGCATCTCCTCGATGAAGGGCGCGCCGAGGAAAATCCAGGCGAAGCAGGGCATGAAGGTGACCCAGAGGGTCAGCAGCGAGGCCAGCACGCCGCCCCGCGCGCCGTCATGCGCGAAGCCGGCCATGAAGCCCACGAATTGCAGCACGAGGATGAGCGGGCCGGGGGTGGTTTCGGCCAAGCCCAGCCCCGCGAGCATGGCTTCGGCCGAGAGCCAGCCATAGGCCTCGACCGCCGCCTGGGCGACATAGGCCAGCACGGCATAGGCGCCGCCGAAGGTCACCACCGCCATGATGGAGAAGAAGCGCCCGATGGCGGCATAGGGTTGGCTGCCCAACAGCAGCAGCAGCCCGACGGGGGCGAGCCAGAGCAGCACGCAGGCCCAGCCGGCCCGCCAGGCGCTGATCGCGAGGCGCCGCGGCCGACCGGGATCGGCGGCGAGAACCGCATCGAGCAGCGCGGGCGGCCCTTCCTTCCCGGCGCCGCCATGGCCCTTGGCCTGGAACCAGCCCGGCCAGAGGAAGCCCAGCGCCAGGGCCGCGAGCACCACGATGGGAAAGGGGATCTTGAGCAGGAACAGGGCGAGGAAGGCCGCGATAGCCAGCACACGCGAGGCCGCCCCATGCAGCGCCCGGCTGGCCAGCCGGTGCAGCGCCTGCACCACCAGCACGAGCACGGCCGCCTTGAGCCCGAAGAAGAGCCCATCGACCAGCGGCACCTCGCCCAGCATGGCGTAGAGCGCGGAGAGGGCCAGCATCACGGCCGCGCCGGGCAGGACGAAGAGCGTGCCTGCGATGATGCCGCCCTTCACCCCATGCATCAGCCAGCCGAGATAGGTGGCGAGCTGCATGGCCTCGGGGCCGGGCAGGAGGGTGCAGAAATTCAGGGCGTGCAGGAAGCGCGTGTCGGAGACCCAGTGCCGCTCCTCCACCACCTCGCGATGCATGACCGCGATCTGCGCGGCCGGGCCGCCGAAAGAGAGCAGGCCGACGCGGGCCCAGAGGCGGAAGGCCTCGCCGAGGCTCGGCATGGCGGGAGTGGGGCTGGCATCCATAGGCTTACGCCTCCCGTTTCGGCCGTGCCTGAGCCTGGCAGGGCTGGGGATGGGCGCAGGCTTGGTCAGGCGGGTGCCTGGCTGACGGCGCGCCTGCGGCAGGCGCCGTATCGCCTGCATAGCGCGGTAGCCCGCCGCCGGGGAAGAGCGGCTTGCGTGACGGTTCGGCGGCGCCCGCGTTTCCCGCTGGTTGCGCCTGCCTTGCGTGCCCCGCGCTGGCGCTTTCGGCGCGGAAACCCTAAATGCCACCGCAACCCAGCCTGCCGCTCGCCCCGGCGTTTGCTTGATCAGGAGAACGCCCTTGTCCGACGCGCCGACCGTCTCGACCCCGCAGACCCGCGCCGCCGCCGAGGCCGCCCGCCGCCGGACCTTCGCGATCATCGCGCATCCTGACGCCGGCAAGACGACGCTGACGGAAAAGCTCCTGCTCTTCGGCGGCGCCATCCAGCTCGCGGGCGCCATCCGCGCCAAGGGCCAGCAGCGCCGCACGCGCTCGGACTGGATCAAGATCGAGCAGGAGCGCGGCATTTCGGTCGCCACCTCGGTCATGACCTTCGAGCGCGACGGGCGGGTGTTCAATCTGCTCGACACGCCGGGCCACGAGGACTTCTCCGAGGATACCTACCGCACGCTGACCGCCGTGGACGCCGCCATCATGGTGCTGGACGGCGCGAAGGGCATCGAGGCGCAGACGCGGAAGCTCTTCGAGGTCTGCCGCCTGCGCGACATCCCCATCGTCACCTTCATCAACAAGATGGACCGCGAGACGCGGGATTCCTTCGAGCTGCTGGACGAGATAGAGAAGACCCTGGCGCTGGACGTCGTCCCCGCCGCCTGGCCGGTGGGCTATGGGCGCGACCTCAAGGGCGTCTACGACATTCTCAACCCCTCGCTGCGCCTGCTGACGGAGGATGGCGAGAAGATCGTCCCGGTTTCAGGCCTGGATGACCCGAAGATCGACGAGCTGGTGCCCGCCGATGTCGCCGCCACGCTGCGCGAGCAGGCGGAGCTGGCCGGGGGCGCCTATCCGGAATTCGACCCCAAGGCCTTCCTCGAGGGCACGATGACGCCGGTCTATTTCGGCTCGGCGCTGCGCGATTTTGGCGTGGGCCAGCTTCTGGACGGGCTCGGCCGCTTCGCGCCGCCGCCGCGCCCCCGCCCGGCAGATGCCCGCGAGGTCCAGCCGGCCGAGGATGCGCTGACGGGCTTCGTCTTCAAGGTCCAGGCGAATATGGACCCGAACCACCGCGACCGCGTGGCCTTCTTCCGCATCTGCTCCGGCCGGCTGGAGAAGGGCGTGCGGCTGAAGCAGGTGCGCACGGGCAAGCAGATCCCGGTCAACGCGCCGCTCTTCTTCTTCGGCGCCGATCGCCAGGTGGCGGAAGAGGCCTGGCCGGGCGACGTGGTGGGCATCGCCAATCACGGCGTGCTGCGCATCGGCGATACGTTGACCTCGGGCGAGGCCATTAATTTCCGTGGTGTGCCGAGCTTCGCGCCGGAAATCCTGCGCCGCATCCGCCTGGAAGACCCGATGCTGGCCAAGAAGGCCCGCAAGGCGCTTTCGGAACTGGCCGATGAGGGCGTGCTGCAGCTCTTCAAGCCGCTGGACGGCTCCTGGCCCATCGTCGGCGTGGTCGGGCAGCTGCAGCTCGACGTGCTGCAGAGCCGCCTGCTCGCCGAATATGGTGCGCCCGTCGGCTTCGAGGGCGTGCAGTGGGACATGCTCCGCTGGGTGGGCGCCGAGGACAAGGCGGAGCTGGCGAAGTTCAGCAAGATCTTCTTCAACGACATGGCCGAGGACCATGACGGGGAGCAGGTCGTCTTCTTCACCTCCAACTGGCGGCGCCAGCAGGCGGAGGAGAACTATCCGAAGCTGAAGTTCATGAAGGTCCGCGAGCAGCACGGCATCGAGGTGATGACGCGGAACTGAAAGCAAGAGCCGGCAGGCGCGGCCCCTTTCCTTCGTTATAGTGGCGCGGTTTCCAGGGGAGCGCGCCATGGCGAAGAGCAGCGGGACGATCAGGGTCGGTATCGGCGGCTGGACCTACGAGCCCTGGCGCGGGGCATTCTACCCCGACAAATGGCCGCAGAAGCGCGAGCTGGAATATGCGGCCGGCAAGCTGACCTCCATCGAGGTCAACGGCACCTATTACGGCTCCCAGAAGCCGGAGACCTTCGCGAAATGGCATGACGAGACGCCGGAGGGCTTCGTCTTCTCCCTCAAGGCGCCCCGTTTCGCGACCAATCGCCGCGTGCTGGCCGAGGGCGGGGAGACCATCGAGCGCTTCTTCGCCAGTGGCCTCACCGAGCTGAAGCAGAAGCTCGGGCCGATCAACTGGCAGCTCGCGCCGACCAAGAAATTCGACCCTGCGGATATCGAGGCCTTCTTCAAGCTCATGCCGAAGGAACTGGGCGGGTTGAAACTGCGCCATGTGGTGGAGGCGCGGCACGAGAGCTTCCGGCACCCGGAATTCATCGACCTGGCCAAGGCCCATGGCGTGGCCATCGTCGTCGCGGGGGATGCCGAATACCCGCAATTCGCCGATGTGACGGCCCCCTTCGTCTATGCCCGGATCATGGGGACCAAGGAGGGCGAGGCGCTCGGCTACTCCAAGAAGGCCCTCGACACCTGGGCGAAGCGCGCCAAGGCCTGGGCGGCCGGCGAGGTGCCGGAGGGGCTGGAGACCGCCACGCCCCAGAGGGCGGACGGCAAGGCGCGGGACGTGTTTCTCTATGTCATCAGCGGCCACAAGGTGATGAACCCCGCCGCCGCCATGGCGCTCATGGAGCGCCTTGGCTGATGCCCTGATCCTGACGCGAAGTTGCCCTTTCCCGACCGCAGGCGGGGGCTCTCATCCGGCTTCCCACTCCAGCAGGATGAGGACCCGAGCCATGAGCATCACCCGCCGACGTTTCGCGACACTCGCCATTTCCGCGCTGGCGCTCGGCGCCGTCCCGCTCGCCGGCGCCAAGGCCCAGGGGTGGTCGCAGGAATGGTATGACGAGCAGGAGCGCCGCCGCCAGGAATGGGAGCGGATGCAGCGCGAGCGCGACCGCGAGGCCCAGGAAAGGCAGCGCGAGGCCTGGGAACGCGAACGGGAAGCCCGGGAGCGCCAGCGCCAATGGGCCGAGGAGCAGCGCCGCCGCGCCGAGGAGGAAGAGCGCCTGCGGGCCGAGGCTTGGCGCCGCGACCAGGAGGAGCGCCGCCGCTGGGAAGATGAACAGCGACGCCGTGCCTGGGAGGAAGCCCAGCGGCGCGGCTGGTGACCGGCTTGCCTCGCCTGCCCCGGGGCGATGCCTTCGGCAAGGCCCCAAGGGTTCCATAAAATGGAATTTTTTGTGCCGTTATGGGGAAGGGCGCAAAAAATCACCGCTCTCACTGGGCAAGTGCCGGTGATCCGAGCAAAACTCGTCTGACTCCGCCCAGGTAGGGCAAAATTCAATATTGCGTGCGCGGCAATGCGGCGGCCACTGTGCGCCGCGCCTGGACCCCGCTCTCAGACGAGGATTGCATCGTGAAGATCCCCCCCATCGCCTTCACCGCCACCAATTGGGCGGAGATTCCGCCGACGAGGCATGAGGGCGAGCAGGGCTTCGCGCTCTGGCACACCATGAATGTGGGCGACATCCGCATCCGCGTGGTGGAATACTCCCCCGGCTATGTGGCCGATCACTGGTGCGACCGCGGCCACGTCATGTGCGTGCTGGAGGGCGAAGTGATCAGCCAGCTCAAGGACGGCCGCGAATTCGTCTCGACCCCCGGCTGCGGCTATGTGGTGGCCGATTTCGGGGATTCGCCGCATCGCTCGGTGACGCCGAAGGGTGCCAAGCTCTTCATCGTCGACTGACGCCATGGCCGAAACTCCCAAGACCTCGCGGATGAGCGCCTGGCTGCTGGTGACCCCGGCGCTCGTCGTCTTTCTGCTCTTCTTCGCCGTGCCCTTCCTGACCATGGCGATGATGTCGGTGCTGACGGCCAATCCGCTCGTCAGCCCGATGGCGAGTTTCACGGCCCAGCATTTCGAGCGGATGATCGATGACAGCTACTATCTGGAAGTGCTCTGGGCGACGATCCGCCTCGGGCTGCTGACCACGGTGGTCTCGCTGCTCATCGGCTATCCGTTGGCCCTCACCATGGCCCGCACGCGCAGCAAGACCGCGCGCACGCTGCTGCTCATCGCGGTCATGGCACCGATGATGATGGGCCTCGTGGTGCGCACCTATGCGTGGCTCGCGATGTATTCGAACCAGGGCGTGATCAACGGCACGCTGATCGGGCTCGGCATCATCAAGGAGCCGATCCAGTTCCTGGGCAGCGAGGCGGCCGTCGTCGTCTCGCTCTCGCATATCTACGTGCCCTTCATGATCCTGACGCTGACGGGCGTGATCGCGCGCATCGACACGCGGCTGGAAGAGGCCGCGCGGGGCATGGGGGCGGGGCGCGTGCGCACCTTCCTCGAGGTCACGCTGCCGCTCTCCGCGCCGGGCATCCTGGCGGGCTCGCTGCTGGTCTTCGCTCTGGCGATCAGCGCTTACGTGACGCCGATCGTGATCGGCAATTACGAGATCCAGACCTTGCCGATGCTGGTCTATCAACAGATTTCGTCGAGCTTCAATCTGCACTTCGCGGCCGCGCTGGGCATCGTCCTGCTCGCCGTCGCGCTGCTGCTGGTCGGTGCCTATAACCGCGCGATGGCGCGTGCGGCGGGGACGGTCTGATGCGCGCGCTCTTCCTTGCGATCAACACGATCATCCTGCTCTTCCTGCTGGTGCCGGTGGGGATCGTGATTCTCTTCGCGCTCAACCCCGAGCCCTATATCGCCTTCCCGCCGAGCGGCGTCTCGCTGCGCTGGTTCGAGAAATTCCTCACCAGCCGCGATTTCATGGGCGCCTTCTGGCTCTCGCTGAAGCTCGGCGTGCTGACGGTGATCCTCGCGGGATCCATCGGCACGGCGGCGGCGCTGGCCATCGCGCGCGGCAATCTGCCGGGCAAGGCGACGCTGACGGCGATCTTCCTCTCGCCGCTGGTGCTGCCGGGGCTGCTGACGGGCTTCGCGATGTTCCAGCTCGTCATGGTGCTGGGCATCGGGCGCAGCACCGAGGTGCTGCTGATCGGGCATACCGTCGTCGCCATTCCCTATGTGATGCGCACGGTTCTCGCCGTGCTCGCGCATTTCGACCGATCGCTCGAAGAAGCCGCGCGGAACCTTGGGGCGACGCCCGCCGTGGTCTTCCGCGAGATCACGCTGCCGCTGATCCGCCCCGGCGTGATCGCGGGCGGCATGTTCGCCTTCATCACCAGCTTCGACCAGTTTCCGGTCAGCCTCTTCCTCGTCGCCCCCGGCGCCGAGACGCTGCCGATCGCGATGTTCAATTACCTGCGCTTCGATTTCGACGGCACCATCGCCGCCGCCAGCACGGCCTCCATCCTCATGGCGGTCATCCTGGTGCTGGCGATCGAGAAGACCGTCGGGTTGCAGGACAATGCCAAACTCTGAAGAACAGGAAGGGGAAGTTTCATGCTGAACCGTCGTATGCTGCTGGCCGCGACCGCAGGCACGCTCGCCATGCCGGCCCTGGTCGGCGCGCAGGAGGCCAATACGCTTCGCATCACCGGCTGGGGTGGCGCCTGGGGCACGATGATGCGGGACACTTTCATCCCCGCCTTCGAGAAGAGCCATAATTGCCGCGTCGAAGTCGATACGGCCTTCCCCTTCGTGCCGAAGCTGCTGGCCAGCCCGCGCGGAAAGCCGATCTATGACGTGCTGCACACGAACACGAACGAGCAGTGGAGCGTCTTCGCCCAGGGCCTCGTCGAGCGTCGGCCGGACCTGAGCAAGGTGCCGAACGCGCAGCACATCTATCCCTACGCCACTAGCGACGAGATGGTCGGCATCGCGATCTTCACCTCGGCGATCGGCCTGGCCTGGCGCCGCGACAAGGTCGCCAAGGGCCCCGTGGGCTGGGCCGATTTCTGGGATGCGAGCTATGCCGGCCAGCGCGGCTCCTATCTGATCCCGGCGAATTCGCTGGGCCAGTCGGTCTTCATGATGGCCGGCAAGGTCTTCGGCAAGGGCTATCAGGATCTCGACGCCTCCTTCAAGGCGATGGAGAAGATGAAGCCCGTCCGCCTCTACGACTTCACGGGCGGCATCGAGAACGCGATGCTGTCGGGCGAGCTCGGCATCGGCGTGCTGCACGACACGGCCGCCTATCGCCATCAGGACAAGGTGCCCGTCGAGTTCACCGCGCCGACGGAAGGCGTGATGGCGCTCGAGCAGGTTCTCTCGGTGACCAAGGGCACGCAGAAGAGCGAGCTGGCGCATGAGTGGATCAACTACATGCTGAGCGCCGACCTCCAGAAGCGTATGGGCGAGGAGCTGTGGTACAGCCCCGTCCGCAACGACCTGGTGCTGGGCGAGAAGTACAAGGGCAAGCTGCTGACCACGCCCGAGCAGGTGAAGACGCTGATCCAGCTTCCCTGGAACTGGTACAACCAGAACAAGGACCGGATCGACGACCGCGTGAATCGCATTTTCCGGGGCTGACATCAGTGACGAGTGACACCCGCCAGGGCGCCCGCCCCCTGGGTCTCGACAATCTTCGCAAGAGCTTCTCCACCGGCGCCATGGCGGTGGACGGCGTGTCCATGCGGATCGAGGCGGGGGAATTCTTCTCCCTCCTCGGCCCCTCAGGCTGCGGCAAGACCACGACGCTGCGCATGATCGCCGGCTTCGAAATGCCAGATTCCGGCAGCATCATGCTGGGCGACGAGAATATCACGCCCCTGCCGCCCGAGCGGCGCGACATGGGCATGGTCTTCCAGAACTATGCGCTCTTCCCGCATCGCACGATCGCGGAGAACGTCGCCTTCGGCCTGCGCATGCGCAAGGTGCCGAAGGATGAGATCACCCGCCGCGTGCGGGAGGCGATGGCCATGGTCCGCCTCACCGGCTTCGAGGATCGCAGGCCCGGCCAGCTTTCCGGCGGCCAGCAGCAGCGTGTGGCCCTCGCGCGTGCCATCGTCATTAATCCGACGGTGCTGCTCTGCGACGAACCGCTCGGCGCGCTCGACAAGAAGCTGCGCCAGCAGATGCAGTTCGAGCTGAAGGCGCTGCATCGCCGCCTCGGCCTCACCATGGTCTATGTCACGCATGACCAGGAAGAGGCGCTGACCATGTCTGACCGCATCGCCGTGATGCAGGCGGGCAAGATCGCCCAGGCCGGCGTGCCGCGCGACATCTACGACCGCCCGGTGAGCCGCTTCGTCGCGGATTTCATCGGCGACACCAATATCCTCGACGGCACCGCGCAGAACGGCTCGCTGGAGCTGGAAGGCGGCTGGCGCACGCTGCTGCCGATCGGCACGCCCGATGGCAAGCTCTCCTGCGCCTTGCGGCCGGAGCGCGTGCTGCTCGTCGAGCCCGGCACGGGCCTGACCAATGCCATGGTGGAGGAGACGAACTTCCTCGGCGATTCCGTGCTGCTGAAGCTGCAATTGCCGGGCGGCGGTTCGCTCATCTGCCGCGCGCCGCGCAGCGCCTCGGGCCTCACCGCCGGCGAGACGGTGGGCGTGACCTGGGCGGGCGACGATCTCGTGCCGCTGGCCGATTGAGAGGAACAGAGGCATGTCCGCATCGCTGCGCGTTTTCGTCATCGGTCAGTCGCCGCGCCCCGAACTCGAAGCCGAGATCGAGGCCGCCGTGCCCGGGCTGAACTATACCCTGCAAGGCGCGCTGGACGGCATGACGCGCGAGGAGATCGCGCGTGACGCCGCCCCGCGCAGCGACGCCGACACGCTCTTCACCGTGCTGCCCTCCGGCGAGAGCACGACCATCTCCAAGGCCGTCGTCACCGAGCGGCTGAAGGCGATGCTGGAGGCGCAGCCTGGTGCGGCGCTGCTCTGCTGCACGGGCGCCTTCAAGGGCCTGCCGGAGCGGGCCGATCTCGTGAAGCCTGCCGATGTGCTCAACGGACTTGCGGAATCGCTGCTTCCCAAGGGCAAGCTCGGCGTCTTCGTGCCGCTGCCCGAGCAGGTGGAGACGCTGGGCGCCAAGCGCGCCCGCGAGGGGCTGGAGGTGGTGGTGCACCCGCTCCGCCCGCTTTCCTCGGCCGAGGAAGTGCGCGCCGCCGCCAAGGCCATGGCGGCGGAGAAGCCCGATCTCGTGCTGCTGGACTGCATGTCCTATACCGCGGCCGACAAGGCCATCATCGGGCGGGAACTCGCCAGCCCGATCCTGCTTTCCATCGCGGTGGCCGCCCGGACGGCTGCCAATCTTCTCCCGGAATAGAAATGCGTGAACTGACCATCGATGATATCGAGGCGCTGTCCGTCGGCGCCTGGATATTGGGCACGGGCGGCGGTGGCTCGCCCTATCTGGCGTTGCTGAACATGCGCCGTCTTTACGCCGAGAGTAAGCGCGTCAACCTGATGCAGCCCGAGGATCTGGCCGATGACGACATGGTCGCCGTCGTCTCGAACATGGGTGCGCCGCTGGTCGGCCAGGAGCGCCTGTCGGACCCTGAGACCATGGCCCGCGCCGTGACGCTCATGGAGGAATATATCGGCAAGCCCTTCCGCGCGATCATGAGCGTAGAGATCGGCGGCAATAACGGCGTGCAGCCGCTGATGGCTGCCGCCCTGCTGAACAAGCCGGTGGTCGATGCCGATGCCATGGGCCGCGCCTATCCGGAGGCGCAGATGACGAGCTTCGCGGTGGGTGATCTCAAGCCCTGGCCGCTCTCGCTCGTCGATGCGCGGGGCGTCGAGGGCATCGTCGCGAAAGTGCCCACCTGGAAATGGATGGAGCGCCTGTCGCGCAAGATGTGCGTCGAGGTCGGTTCCACCGCCGCCACCTGCAAGGCCCCGCGCAGCGGCGCCGAGGTGAAGGAATGGGGCATCCCGCATACCACGACCCAGGCGATCGGCCTGGGCCGTGCCGTGCGGGCCGCGCAGCGCGAGCATCGTGATCCGGTACAGGCCGTACTGGAGGATCAGGGCGGCAAGCTCATCTTCCGGGGCAAGATTTCCGATATCGCCCGCCGCACCACGGAGGGCTTCCTGCGGGGCACGGCGAAGCTGGACGGGCTCGACGAATTCCGTGACCACGGCTTCGAGCTTGCTTTTCAGAACGAATGGGCCGTGGCCTGGCTCGACGGCAAGCCGCGCGTGATGACGCCTGATCTCATCTGCGTACTCGACAGCGTCTCCGGCGAGGCCATCGGCACCGAGACGGTGCGCTACGGCCAGCGCGTGACGGTGATCGCCCTTCCCGCGCCGAAGGTTTTCCTTTCGCCGCGCGGGCTCGATTTCGTGGGCCCTCGCGCCTTCGGTTATGACATCGACTTCAAATCGGTCTTCGACGCATGAAGCGCATCGGTATCGACGTCGGCGGCACCAATACGGATGCGGTGCTGCTGGACGGCAATGAGATTCTCGCCGGCATCAAGACCTCGACCACGGCCGACGTCCTCTCCGGCGTCCGCCAGGCGCTGCGCGATGTGACGGAAGCGGCCGGCACGCGCGACGTGCAGGCGGTGATGATCGGCACGACGCATTTCGTGAATGCCGTCGTCCAGCGCCGCGAACTTTCCAAGGTCGGCGCGCTGCGGCTGGGCTATCCGGTCTCGAAATCGCTGCCGCCCTTCTGCGACTGGCCGGCCGATCTCGCCGAGCTGGTGCGCGGCCAGGTGCATCAGGTGGAAGGCGGCCACGACTATGATGGCCGCCCCATCATGCCGCTCGATGAGAAGGGCGTGGCCGAGGCGGCGCGGCAGATGAAGGCCGCGGGCATCGACTGTATCGCCATCTCCTCGGTCTTCTCGCCGCTCGAACCCGCGATGGAACTTCGCGCGGGCGAGATCGTGCGCGAGATCTTCCCTGGGGCCCGCATCACCCTCTCGCATGAGCTGGGCCGCATCGGGCTGCTGGAGCGCGAGAATGTCGCGCTGATGAATGCCTCGCTCGCGCATCTCGCCGAGCATACCGTGCAGGCCTTCGAGAATGCGCTGAAGGAGGCCGGCATCCAGGCGCCGCTCTTCATCACGCAGAATGACGGCACGGTCATCAAGGCGGCGATTGCCGAGCGCTTCCCGGTGCTCTCCTTCGCCTCCGGCCCGACGAATTCGATGCGCGGCGCGGCCTTCCTCACCGGGCTCAAGGACGCGCTGGTCTGCGATGTCGGCGGCACGACGAGCGATCTCGGCGCGCTGCGGGCCGGCTTCCCGCGTGAGGCCAATGCGGTCGTGGAAGTCGGCGGCGTGCGCACGCTCTTCCGCATGCCGGACCTTCTCTCCATCGGCCTCGGCGGCGGTTCCATCGTGGTGCCGGAGCCGCTTTCCATCGGCCCGCGCAGCGTCGGCTTCCGCCTGTTGCAGGAGGCGCGCGTCTTCGGCGGCTCGACACTGACCACGACCGACCTCGCCGTCGCCGCCGGCCGCTTCACGCTCGGCGATCCCTCTCGCGTCGCGGACCTGCCGAAGGACCTGCCGGCGCGCGCCTTCGCCCATGCGGCGAAGATGCTGGAAGAGGCCGTCGACCGCATGAAGACCGACGCGGCGCCCGTGCCGCTGCTGGCCGTCGGCGGTGGCGCCTTCCTGGTGCCCGACAAGCTCGCCGGCATTTCGGAAGTGCTGCGGCCGAAGCATGCGGCCGTCGCCAATGCCGTGGGCGCGGCCATCGCGCAGGTTTCCGGCGAGGTGGACCAGGTCTTCCAGGGCATGAGCCGCGCCGAGGCGCTGGCCGAGGCCGAGAAGATCGCCCGCGAGAAGGCCGTCGAGGCCGGGGCGAAGGGCGAGAGCCTTTCGCTGGTCGATCTCGAGGATCTGCCGCTGGCCTATATGCCGGGCGGGGCGCTTCGCGTCCGCGCGCGCGTGGTGGGCGATATCGGCGCCTGAGAGCGGGCCGGAATCGTCTCGCCGACGCAACCCGGCCCCTTGTCGCCTGTTCACACCGACGCGCGGGCTCTTTAACCTCGCGGTGGCAGGTCGAGAGGTCGGGTGCGAGACGATGCTGGTTCCGAGCGCCCTGGGCGTCAGCCTTGCGAGGTTGTCATGAGCGTCCCCAAGGAGGAAGCTCAGCGCCTGCAATCGGCCCTGGCGGAGAGCGAGGCCAAGCTGCGGCGCGTGCAGCGCATCGGCATGGTCGGGGGCTTCGAGATCGACCTGCGCAGCGGGCTCAACTATCGCTCCGCCGAATACATGGCCGTGCAGGGCCTCGCCGCGAGCCCCGCCGAGGAGAGCCACGCCCATTGGGTGGCCCGTTTGCATCCGGAGGACCGGGAGCGGGCGGAATCCTATTTCTTCGCGGCCATCGCGCCCAATGGGCCGAGCGAATACGTCCAGGAATATCGCATCATCACCCATAAGGGTGAGACGCGCTGGGTTTCCGCCCGGGCCGAGATCGAGCGCGACGAAGCGGGTATCGCGACGCGCATGATCGGCGCGCATCTCGACGTCACGGCGTTGCGCTCCGTCCAGGCGGAATTGGAGCGCGTCAATCACGCGCTGGAAGACCGCGTGCGCGAGGAGGTGGCCAAGCGCGAGGCCGCCCAGGCCCGCGCCGCCCATGCGGAGCGGCTCCGCGCGCTGGGCCAGCTCGCCAGCGGCATCGCGCATGACATGAACAATGTGCTGCAGACGGTGATCGGCGTGGCGGAGGTGATCAGCCTCAGCGCCGAGAATCCCGCGCAGGTGCTGTCCATGGCCGATGCGCTGCGGCGCACGGCCGAGCGCGGCGCGGCGGTGACGAGTCGGCTGCTCTCCTTCGCGCGTCCAGAACTGGAGGTGGAGGTAATCCATCCCGTTGAACTGCTGGAGCGCCTCACCGAGGTGCTGCAACACACGCTCGGGCGGGAATATCGCTGCCATATCCTGCCGGTGCCACCCGATGCGCCGGCGATGCTCGCCGATTGGCGGCAGTTGGAGACGGCGCTCATCAACCTCGCGATCAATGCGCGGGATGCCATGCCGAAGGGCGGGCGCATCACCTTCTCCGCCGCCGCCGAGCAGGTGGAAGGCCCGCATCCGGCCAAGCTCGCCCCCGGCCTCTACCTGCGGCTGGAAGTGCGGGATGAGGGCGTCGGCATGGATGAGGAGATGCTGGCCGAGGTCACGCAGCCCTTCTTCACCACCAAGCCCGCCGGCCAGGGCACGGGGCTCGGCCTCTCCACCGCCAAGGGCTTCGCCGAGCAATCGGGCGGCGCGCTGGCGCTGGAAAGCCGGCTGGGCGAGGGAACGGTGGTGAAGCTCTGGATGCCGGCCGCCGCCTGAGCCAGACTTCCGCCGCATGGAAGACCGGGCTCTGCGCTATTTCCTCGCCGTGATCCGCGCGGGCTCCATCAGGGGCGCGGCGGAGGCGCTGCATGTCGCGTCCTCGGCCATCAGCCGCCAGATCGCCGAGATGGAGGCGCAGCACGGCCTGCCGCTGCTCGAACGCCATGCCCGCGGCGTGGTGCCGACCGAGGCGGGGGCCGCCGTCGCCGAGCATGCCCGGCGGCGCGAGGAGGAAGCCCTGCTGCTGCAGGACAGACTGGCGCGGCTGCGCCGGGGCGAGGGCGGCACGGTGCGGCTCTGGGCGGGCGAGGGCTTGCTGGCCGATCTGCTGGAGCATGGGCTCTCCCCTTTCGGCGCCGCGCATCCGGGCATCGGGTTCAGCGTGACGCTGGGCGGTACGGCGCGGATCCAGGAGGCGGTGGCGGAGGGCGAGGCCGATCTCGGCCTGGCCTATAACCCGCCCGCCCAGCCTGGCCTCACCTCGCTGGCTCGCGCGCCGCAGCCGCTGATGGCCATCCTGCCGCCGGGGCATCGCCTGGCGCGCGAGACCGGCGCCGTCGCGCTGCACGATCTCGCGGGTGAGCCCATGGGCCTCATGCCGCCGGGCCACGGCATCCGCCATCTGCTGGCCCGGGTGGAGGCCGATGGCGGCTTCCTGCTGGCGCCGAGGCTGGAGACGGCCTCCATCGAGCTGCTGCGGCGCTTCGTGACCTCAGGGATGGGCATCACCTTCCTGCCGCGCTTCAGCGTGGGCGCGGAACTGCGCCAGGGCGCGCTGGTGGCCCTGCCATTGGCCGACCCGCTGCCCGCCGCCGCCATGGCGCATCTCCTGGCGCGGGCGGGGCGGGAATTGCCCGCCTCGTCGCAGCGCCTGGCCGGTTGGCTCGGCGCGCATCTGCTGGCTTTCGCACCCGCCCGGGGCTGAGGCCGCTAGCCGCATGCCGAATGTTGCCGAAGGCCGAACGCGCCGTTCGGAAAACGGCGCTTGTGGCGCGGCCGCGCTGTGCGACCCTTCCCACAACGAGACAGGACAGGGCTAGGCGTAATGGAAATCCGCACCGTCGGGGTCGTGGGGCTGGGCAATATGGGGCTGGGCATGGCGGCGTCGCTGCGCCGCGCCGGCTTCGAGGTCATCGGGCATGACATCAGCGAGGCGCGCCGCCAGGCTGTGGAGGCGGGGGGCGTGCGCTTCGCCGCCTCGCTGGCCGAGGTGCTGAGCGCCGCCGATGCGCTGGTCTTCTCGCTTCCCTATGCGAAGGATGTGGAGGCCGTCGCCACCGCCCCCGGCGCGCTGCTGGAGCGGCGGGACAGGAAGGTGGTGGTGATCGACACCTCCACCTCCGATCCCGGCACCACGCGGCGGCTTGCGGCGCGCCTGGCCGAGGCAGGGCATGGGCTGCTCGATGCGCCGGTCTCGGGCGGGCCTTCGGGCGCGGCCACCGGCAGCCTGACCATGATGATCGGCGGCAGTGCCGAGGATTTCGCTTCGGTGCAGCCGGTGATCGCGGCGCTCTCGGCCAAGGCGGTGCATGTCGGGCCCTCGGGGGCTGGGAATATCGCGAAGCTTGTGAACAACATGCTGGTCGCGGCCCATCTCATCACCACGGGTGAGGCCATGCGGCTTTCCGAGGCCGCGGGCCTGCCGGCCGCCGATGCCTTGCAGGTGGTGAATGCAGCGACGGGGCGCAGCGCCATCAGCGAGGTGATGCTGCCGCGCTGGGTGATGCCCGCAACCTTCGACAGCGGCTTCTCCGCCGGGCTGATGCGCAAGGATGTCCGCCTGGCGCTGGAACTGGCGAAGGAGGTAGGGATCGATCTGCCGCTTTCCGCCTATGCCGAAAAGCTATGGGCCGAAAGCCGAGACGTTATCAGCGATTTTGATGATTTCACCCGGATGGCCGATTTCCGCGAGGTGCCCCATGGCTGACTTCTCCCCCGCCGCCGACCGCCTGCGCGCGCTGCTCGCCGAGCTTCTTCCAGCCGGTGCCGTGGGCAGCCTCGTGGGCGGCGAGATCCTGCCCGGCACGGGCGAGAAGCTCACGCTGGTCAACCCCGCCGATGGGCGGCCGTTGCTGGACTTCGCTGATGCAGGCGCCGATGTCGTCGATGCCGCCTTCGCCGCCGCCGCGCCCGCGCAGCGCGCCTGGTGGGGCATGACCGCCGCCGCGCGTGGCCGCGCCATGTGGGAAGTCGCGCGGCTGATCCGCGAGAAGGCGCCGCTGCTCGCGGAACTCGAGGCGATCTCGGCGGGCAAGCCGATCCGCGATACCCGTGGCGAGGTCGCCAAGGTCGCGGAGATGTTCGAGTATTACGCGGGCTGGGCCGACAAGCTGCATGGCGAGGTCATCCCCGTCCCCACCAGCCATCTGAACTATACGCGGCCCGAGCCCTTTGGCACGGTGGTGCAGATCACGCCCTGGAACGCGCCGATTTTCACCGGCGGCTGGCAGATCGCGCCCGCCATCTGCGCGGGCAATGCCGTGGTATTGAAACCCTCGGAACTGACGCCGCTTTCCACGATCGCGCTCGGCCATCTCTGCAATGTCGCGGAGGGTATGCCGAAGGGGCTCGTGAATATCCTCGCCGGCGCGGGGCCCAGCACGGGCGCGCAGGCGGTGGCGCATCGCGAGACGCGGCTCGTGGTCTTCGTCGGCTCCGCCCAGGCGGGGGCGCAGATCGCGGCGGCGGCGGCGCGCAACATCGTGCCGAGCATTCTCGAACTCGGCGGCAAATCCGCGAATATCGTCTTCGCCGATGCCGATCTGTCGCGCGCCGTTGCGGGGGCGCAGGCGGCGATTTTCGGTGGCGCGGGGCAGAGCTGCGTCGCGGGCTCGCGCCTGCTGGTGCAGCGGTCGGTGCAGGCGGAATTCGTCGATCGGCTCGCCCGCGCCACGGCGCGGATTCCGGTGGGCGCGCCGCTCGATCCGGCGACGCAGATCGGCCCCATCAATAACAGGCGCCAATTCGAGAAGATCGGCGGCATGGTCAGCGGCGCCGTCGAGGCGGGCGCGCGGCTGGCCACCGGCGGCGGCTGCCCCGAGGCGCTGCGGGAGACGGGCGGTTTCTTCTTCGCGCCGACCATCCTCGACGGCGTGACGCCCGCCTCGGCCATCGCGCAGGAGGAAGTCTTCGGCCCCGTTCTCGCCGTGCTGCCCTTCGACACGGAGGAGGAGGCCATCGCGCTCGCCAATGCCACGCCCTATGGCCTGGCGGGTGCGGCCTGGACGCAGGATGTCGGCCGCGCGCATCGCGTGGCGGCGCAGGTGCGGGCGGGGACGTTCTGGATCAATGGCTACAAGACCATCAACGTCGCCTCGCCCTTCGGCGGTTTCGGCCGCTCGGGCTTCGGGCGATCCTCCGGGCGGGAGGCGCTGATGGCCTATACGCAGACCAAATCCGTCTGGGTGGAAACGGCGGCGGAGCCGGGCGTCGCCTTTGGCTATGTGGGGTGAGAGGGTGGGGGAGAGGGCGTCGGCCCTTTCACCCCTACCGGTTCGGCGGCAGCGCCCCGCTCGTGCGCAGCACCATCAGCGCGAGCGCACGGCCGAGGCAGTCATGCACCTTGTCGGCCGTTTCGGCGAGTTTGCCGCGTATGGTGCGCTCCAGGTCCAGCCCGTCCTGATCGGCCCAGAGCTGCATCAGGTCATAGCGCCGGAGCAGCGGCACGCCATTCCCGGCGGCGATGAGGCGCATCTTGTCGCGATAGGTGTCGATCTGGCTGTTGGCGCGCAGGAAGCGGGAGAATTGCTGGTCCATCAGCACGATGTCGGTGCCGGCCTGCCGCGCGGCGGCGATGCCGGCTTCCAGCGCCTCGGCCATGGCCTGCGGATCGGCGCCGGTGACGGCCTCGACCGTGCCGGTCTGCCAGATCACGAGATCCACCTTCTCCGTGCTCAGCACCTGGCGCAGCGCCTCGGCCTGCTCGGCCGTGCCGTTGCCGCGCTTGGCCTTGAGGATAAGCGTCACATCCAGCCCAGGCACCCGCTGCTCGATCTGCGCCACGAAGCGATGCGGCCAGGAGGTTTCGGGCGAGCTATTGCCTGCATTGCCCTGGCCCGAGGCGCTGCCGAGCACCAGCAGCGTCAGGCGCTTCTCCGACAGGGCCTGGGCCACGCGCGGCAGCGTGCCGCCATAGTCGCGGAATTCGGGCGGCACGCGGCAGAGGGCCGGGGCGGCGCCCTGCGCCAGGGCGCCCGAGGCGGGCAGGGCGAGGAGAGCGCCGAGAAGGGGCAGGATGAAGCGTCGCATCAATCGGCACCGGGCAGCGGGGCGGGGGAGACCGCGGGGGTGACACGGGCGGGCCGCTGCTCGCGGCCCTTCTCCTGATACCACGCCGATATCACGGCGACCGCAACCATCATCAGCGTCCCGGCGAGATTGACCACGATCTGCGCCGCCAGATCATCCCGGTATTCCAGCGCGATCCGCCCCAGGAAGGAGAGGAAGATACCCGAGCAGAAAACCGGCAGCCCTTGCTGGCCCATCAGCACCAGCGGCCAGACCGCCCAGCCCCGCAGCCATCCCGCATGGCGCGGCACCAGCCGGGCGGCGAGCCAGGCGAGGGAGAGGATGGAAAGCAGCCGCAGCGGATGCAGCCCCGTCTTGTCCACGCTCGAGAGCAGGCGCGCGATGCGGCCCGGAATGCCCGGCGCCCAGTCCGGCACCGTCCAGAAGGCCAGCATCACGCCCGCGCAGGTCAGTGCGAAAAACGCGGCGGCGGCGGTGATGAAGCGGCTTTTCGGCAGGGTCGGCGTTTCCTGCCCGGCGGGGCTGTAGCCCAGCACGCAGCCGATGAAGAACAGCACCTGCCACGCCAGCGGGTTTAGGAACCAGCCGCCCTCGAGCCAATTGGGGAAATTCACCTCGCTCAGTCGGGTGAAGACGTAGAGCAGCCCCGAAATGCCCAGCAGCAGCGCCGGGCGCCGCCGCAGCGCGAGGGCCGGCACCAGCATGAGCAGCAGCACGACATAGAGCGGCAGGATATTGAGCAGATTCGGCTGGTAGCGCAGCAGCAGCGCCTCCAGCATGGCCTTGTAGGGCTCGCCCGCGAAGGGATCGAGCCGCATCTCCTCGATATAGACGGGGTTCAGCGCCTGGGCCGAGAAGCCCACCTGCGCCGTCACCACCACCAGTACCAGGATATGCGCCACATAGAGCGTGCCCGCGCGCCTGACCGCATCGGCGGCGGCGAAGAGCCAGCCGTGGCGGTCGGCCGTGCTGCCGTAGCTGAGCCCGGCGGCATAGCCCGCGAGCAGCACGAAGGCTTCCGTGGCATCGGCGAGGGCGAAATTGCGCAGCGTATAGTCGCTGAGCCAATTGCCGGGGATGTGGTCGATGAAGATGAAGAGAAGCGCGAGGCCGCGCGCGAGATCGATGCGAAGGTCTCTCTTAGGGCCCTCCCGGGTCAGTTGGAGCATGACTTCCCCGCATCGGATACCGCTTCGTTCGGCAAAGAACGAGTAGGCATCAAGAAAGTTTCAGAATACGGCAAGTTCCACTGGTAACGCTCCAGCGATTTTGGCAGATAGGGTTCCATACTCCCGCCCTGGCCTGAACTGGCCGGTCTACTGGCCTAGCCTGACATGCCCGGGCGCGGGTGGCCAAAGCAAAGTGGCATTCAGCACAAGGGCTCGCACGTAAACTGGTCGGGATTCCCCGGCCCGGCAGCCCCGCGCATGCCATGCCGGAGAAAGACTTGGATGGCTTTCACTGCGCGTTCGATGGCTTGTGTTTTCGCCCTGGGCCTCACCGCCGCCCTTGCCGGCACTTCCGCCGGGGCTGATCCGCTCAAGAATCTTCCGCTCAGCAACTCGCTGGCGAGCCGTTGCCCCAGCGTGGCGCGGGAGAATATCTCGCTGCCTGCCACCCGCGCCGCGCTGCGCGAGGGCAAGCCGGTCACCATCCTCGCCTTCGGCTCCTCCTCCACGGAAGGGTCGGGCGCCAGCGCGCCCCAGTTCCGCTATCCCAACCAGCTCCAGGCCCGCCTACGCGCCGCCATGCCGGGCGCCCAGATCACGGTCGTCAACCGTGGCAAGGGCGGCGAGGATGTGGACGAGATGCTGCCCCGCCTGGGCGGTACCCTCGCCGAGACCAAGCCCACCCTCGTCATCTGGCAGGCCGGTTCCAATGCCGCCATGCGCCGGATCGACCCGGCGCATTTCGAGGCTATGATGCGCCAGGGCATCGAGATGATCCGCGCCAGCGGCGCCGATCTGGTGCTGATGGACAATCAGCGGTCGCCGCGCATCCTCTCCATCGCCAATCACGCCACCTTCGACGACATCATGGCCCGGCTGGCGACGGAGAACGGCATTTCCGTCTTCTCCCGCTTCCGCCTGATGACGCATTGGGAGGAGAAGGGGCTGCTGGCGGCCCAGACGGTCGGCGGCGATGGCGTACATCACACTGACCTCGGCTATACCTGCCTCTCGGCCGCCCTGACGGACAGCGTGCTGGCGGCGACCACCAGCCAGCCCATCATGGCGGGTCGCTGACGGGTTCGCTGAGGGCAAAACCTTCGTCCACCCAGCCCGTGATGCCGCCCGGCATGGTCTTCACCGGGCGGCCGAGCCGCGCGAGGCGCAGCGCGGCGCGATCGGCGCCGTTGCAATGCGGCCCGGCGCAATAGACCACGAAGAGCGTCTCCGCCGGCCAGGCCGCCATGCGCTCTTCGGTCATCTCCCGATGCGGCAGATTGAGCGCACCCGGGATATGCCCCGCCGCATAGAGCGCAGGCCCCCGCACATCGAGCAGCACGAAGCCCGGCGGATTGCCGCGCAGGGCGAAATGCACATCCGCGCAATCGGTCTCGCGGCGGAGGCGATATTCCACGTCCCGCGCCATCTCCTCGGAGGAAGGGGGCGGGTATTCGGTCACGGGGTTGGGGCGGTTGCTCATCGCGGGCTCCTCTGAAGGAGCCTCATCTTCGCCTTCGCGCGAAATCCTGGGCAGTTGGCCGGATGCCGACTATCGTCAGGATCATGCCAATCCCCGCCGCCGCCCGCCGCCCTGTCGTCGCGCTCGCCTATGACGGGCTCTGCACCTTCGAATTCGGCTGTGCCGTCGAGGTTTTCGGCCTGCCGCGGCCTTATATGGGCCCGGACTGGTATCGCTTCGCCGTCGCGGCGGTGGATGAGGGGCCGATGCGGGCGGTGGGCGGCATCCAGGTCATGGCCGATGGTGGGCTCGAACTGCTGGCTGGGGCAGGCACCATCGTCATCCCTGGCTGGCGCGGGCTGGAAACGCCGGTGCCGGCCCCGCTGATCGAGGCGCTGCGGGAGGCCAGTGCAGGGGGTGCCCGGCTGATGACCATCTGCTCCGGCGTCGCCGTTCTCGCCGCGACCGGCCTGCTCGACGGCAAGCGCGCCACCACCCATTGGCATTACACCAGCCGCTTGGCGCGGCTCTATCCGGCCATCTCCTGGTCGCCCGACGTGCTCTATGTCGATGAGGGCAGCCTGCTGACCTCAGCGGGCAGCGCGGCGGGGCTCGATCTCTGCCTCCATCTCGTGCGGCGCGACCATGGCGCCCAGGCCGCCAACCGCATCGCCCGGCGCCTCGTCGTGCCGGCGCAGCGGGAGGGTGGGCAAGCGCAATATATCGAACGGCCAGTGCCGCGCGCCGCCGGTAGCCGCCTGGCCCCGTTGATGGACCGCGTGCGCGGGGCCCTCGGGGAGGAATGGAGCATCGCCCGCCTCGCCGCCGAGGCCGCGCTCAGCCCGCGCGGCTTGCACCGGCATTGGCGGGCCGCGACGGGCCTCGCGCCGGGCGAATGGCTCCTCGCCGAAAGGCTCGCGCGGGCGAAGGAGCTGCTGGAGACCAGCCGCCTCACCGTCGATTCCATCGCCGAGCAGTCGGGCTTCGGATCGGCGGCCGCGCTGCGCCTGCAATTCCGCGAAAAGCTCGGGATTTCGCCGCGCGATTGGCGCCGTCAGTTCGTCCGCGAGCCCCTCCCAGGTGAGATTGCGGCAATCTGAAGGCAATATCGAAGGAACAGGCGGTAACAAACTGATTTTCCATGCGAGATTGTGCGCTGCATCACGCGCTCTCCGCTTGCTCTCTCGCCTCGGCCAAGCTACCAAAAGCCGCGACATGGCACGCTGGGAGACCAGCGCCCGCCGGCAGGATGCCGGGCCTTGTCGAGCATCGTTTCCAGTTTGAGTCAGTCACGGCGGCCGCGACGCGTGCCGAGTTAAGAAGAGGAGAGGGGCATGGATCAGCGCTGCCTGCTTCCCGGGAAGCAGAAGTCCCTGGTTCGCGTTACGCCGAAGTCCAGCCGCATGAAGTCCTTCGCCCTGCGTGGCGTCGCGGCGGCCATGGCGATGATGATTTCGACGGGGGCGATGGCGGCGACGCTCCGCTGCGCCGATCCGGAAGATCAGGCGATGTTCGAACTGTCCGCGCTCAAGACCGAGCTGATGGTTGTGGCCATCACCTGCAAGGATACGGACGCCTATAACGCCTTCGTCTCGCGCTTCCAGTCCGCGCTGGCGGCGAACGACAAGCAGGTGATCGACCACTTCACCTGGCGCGACACGCGGGCCGGCCACCGGGCGAACGACGCCTATGTGACCAACCTCGCCAATTCCCGCCAGCAGGAAGCCAGCCGCGTGGGGGCCGATCTCTGCGCCCGCAACACGCGCCTGTTCAAGGAAGTGATGGCGCTCAGCGGCCCGGCCGAATTGGCCGATTACGCTGCCGCCAAGGATCTGATCCCGGCCTCGATGGGCGCCTGCCCGCTCGAGAATACGGGCCCGGCCCGCGCTACCTCCACCGCCAAGCCCCGGCAGGCCCGTCGCTGATGCGTTCTTTCGCCTATGTTTCGCTGCTGGCTCTGCCGGTGGCCCTCTCCGCCTGTAGCCCTAAGCCCGAGGCGCCGGTGGCCCGCAACACGCTGCCGGTCTTCGCGGTTGATCTCGCGGGCGCCGCCAAGCTCTGCACCGTGACCGACAAGGTCGAGGTCAAGCCCGGAGCCGTTGCCGAAGCCACCATGACCGTCGGCAACGATGGCGGCTGGTGCGGCATCAACGTGGCGCAGGCTGGCCCGGCCCCCTTCGATTACGGCCTGGTGGCCCGCGCCGATCGCCCGAAGAACGGCAAGGTCTATGTCCATGCGGTGGGTGACTATACCCGCATCGACTACACGCCGGACCTCGGCTTCGTCGGCACTGACAGCTTCATGGTCGAGCTGCGCCCCGGCGCGGGCAAGGTGAAGGTGGCCGTGACCGTGCAGGGCGTCGCCCAGCCGGCCGCGGTGACGCCGCTCATCACCGCCCCGCCCCCGGCGCCCGTGGCCTCCAAGCCGGCGGCGAATACCACGCGCCGCCGCTGAGGCTCAGCGAATGGAAGAAAGGCCCGGAAGGCATCAGCCTCCGGGCCTTTTTCATGAGCGCCTTTGATATCTGCCTCCCGGCCCTGCGGGGCGGGAGGCAGTGCCGTCAGCGCGGCTCGTGATGCATATGGCCGAGCTTGCGCGGGTCGCGCATGCAGATCACGGCGATCAGCGCGATCACCATCATCCCGGCCACATACCAATAGAAGCCCACCTCGTTGCCGGCATTCTTGAAGCTGAGGCCGACATATTCGGCGCTGCCGCCGAAGAGCGCATTGGCGATGGCGTAGCAGAGGCCGACGCCCAGGGCGCGGACCTCGGCGGGGAAGAGCTCCGCCTTCACCACGCCGCTGATCGAGGTGTAGAGGCTGACCACCGCCAGGGCGACCAGGATCAGCACCACCGAGAGAACCGGGCTGCTCCCGCTCGCCGCGATGGCATGCATCAGCGGGATGATGCCGACCGCGCCCAGCACGCCGAAGATCAGCAGCTGCGCGCGCCGCCCGATGCGGTCGGAGAGCGCGCCGAAGAGCGGCTGCATGCACATATAGATGAGGAGCACCACCGTCATCAGCACGCTGGCCGTCGCCGGGGCGTAACCCACGGTATTGACCAGGTATTTCTGCATGTAAGTGGTGAAGACGTAGAAGACGAGGCTGCCGCCCGCCGTGAGGCCAAGCGTGACCAGCACGGCGCGCGGATGGGTCAGCAGCGCCTTCAGCGTGCCGGCATCCTTCTTCTGCAGGTCTTTCTTGTCGCTCGTCTCATGCAGGTTGGAGCGCAGGAAGAGCGCCACCAGCGCCGCGATGGCGCCGATCACGAAGGGGATGCGCCAGCCCCAGTCGCGCAGCGCGTCGCCGCCCAGCGTCCGTTCCAGCAGCACGACGACGAGCACGGCCAGAAGCTGGCCGCCGATCAGCGTCACGTATTGGAAGGAGGAGTAGAAGCCGCGATGCCGGGACTTGGCGACCTCCGACATATAGGTCGCGCTGGTGCCGTATTCGCCGCCGACGGAAATGCCCTGGAACATGCGGGCCAGCAGCAGCAGCGCCGGGGCCGCCACGCCGATGCTGGCATAGCCGGGCAGGCAGGCGATCACGAGCGAGCCGCCGCACATCATCAGCACCGAGACGAGCATGGCGAACTTGCGGCCGCGACGATCGGCCAGGCGGCCGAAGAACCAGCCGCCGATGGGGCGCATGAGGAAGCCGGCGGCGAAGACGCCCGCCGCGCTCAGCTGCTGCACCAAGGGATCTTCCTTGGGGAAGAAGGCATGGGCGAAATAGAGGGAGAAGAAGGCATAGGTATAGAAGTCGTACCACTCGACGAGATTGCCTGACGAGCTGGCGACGATGGCCCAGATTCGGCGGCGCGTATCGTGGCGCTCCGCTTCCGCCGTGGGCATGGCGGGGGCATTTGTATCCATGGCTCGCTCCTATCTCGGACGAGCCGATAATGAACCTTCGATGGGTCAGCGGGGTTGCCATGCTTTGACGCCAGCCCTGCGCGAAGAGGGGCTGGTCAAAATGTCCTCTTTGCGCTCCAATTTCCATGAAGCGGATTTAATGTCGGCCTAGCGGAATTTACCGCGCTTCTTCGGCCTGCCGCGCCACTGCCTCCTCGGCCCCCGGCAGCCCCGCCATGACATGGCGCTGCATGATCTCGGCGGCCTCCTGAAAGCGGCCTGATTCAAGGGCTTCCACCATCTCCTCATGCTCTTCCAGCGCCCGGCTGCCGGCCAGCGTATGGCGCAGCATGAAGTGCCGCAGCGGCTCGCCGACCTCCTGCGTGACCTTCAGCGCCCTGGCCAGGGGCTCATTGGGGGCGGCGGCCAGGATGGCCTCGTGGAAGGCGACATTGGCGGCGATGTAATCCGCCACCTCATGCGCCGCGCGATGGCGGCGCATCTTCTCATTCTCCGCCCGCAGTGCTTCGAGCAGGGTGGGGGTGACGCGGCCCGCAACGCCTTCGATGGCATGGCGCTCCAGCAGGGCGCGGAGCGCGTAGAGCTGGCGTACCGTCGTGAGATCCAGCCGCCGCACCCGGTAGCCGCGCCGGGGTTCATGCGTGGCGAGGCCGCGCTGTTCGAGCAAGCGCAGCGCCTCGCGGATGGGGCCGCGCGAGCAGCCGTATTCGGCTTCGAGCCCTTGTTCGCGCAGCGCGCTGCCGGGCGGGTAGCGGCCGTCGATGATGCCCTGACGGATCAGTTCCAGCAGGTGATAGGGCAGGGGCTGGGGAAGGGCCGCCATTATCGCCCGGCTCTTTCCGCGCTCGCGCTGTCCATGTGCCACCTCCCGAAACGCCGAAAAATTCATCGGCCAAATTGTAGACAAATTACAAAGCGGCGGATAGCCTCACCGCATGTCCAAGAAAATCGCGCCCATGATGCGCAGCAAGCTCTTCGTGCCCGGCTCCCGGCCGGAGCTTTTCGCCAAGGCGGCGGCTTCGGCGGCCGATGCGCTTTCCTTCGACCTCGAGGATGCCGTGGCCGAGCCGCGCAAGGCCGAGGCGCGGCTGGCGGTGGGCGAGTTCCTGGCCGATCGCCTGCCCGGCAAGGTGGTGGTGGTGCGCGTGAACGGCATCGACACCCCGCATTTCGCCGCCGATATCGAGGCGATCCTCCGCCCCGGCCTGGATATCGTGAACCTGCCCATGGTGCAGGACCCGACCGAGGTGGTCGCCTGCGCCGAGGCGCTGGCCGGTGCCGAGGCGAAGCTGGGCGCCAGCCGCCAGGTCACCATCCTCGCCAATATCGAGACGGCGCGCGGCCTGCGCCTGGCCCATGAGATCGCCGCTGCCCATCCACGCGTGATGGGCCTTCAGATCGGCTATGCCGACCTGCTGGAGCCCCATGGCTTCGACCGGCAGGACCAGGGCGTGCTGAACCATGTCCGCCTGACCGTCGCCTTCGCCGCCGCCGAGGCCGGGATCGCCGCCTATGATGGCGCCTATGCCGGCATCAAAACGCCCGAAATCTACACCGCCGAGGCCGAGACCGCCCGGCGCCAGGGCTTCGCGGGCAAGAGCTGCATCCACCCGACGCAGATCGCGCTGGCGAATGCCGCTTTCATGCCGACCCCCGCCCAGATCGAGCATGCCCGCCGGGTCGTGGCCGCCGCCGATGAGGCCGAAGCCAAGGGCATCGGCGCTTATACGGTCGACGGCACCATGGTCGACGGCCCCTTCGTGGAGGGTGCCCGCCGCGTGCTGTCCCTCGCCGACCGCGCCAACTGACAGAAAAAAGAAGTGGGGGTCCGGGGGAGAATTCCTTCTCCCCTGGCCTTCAAACAGAGGAAACGCCCATGCCCATCTCCCGCCGCGGCCTCGTCGCCGCCTCCCTGGCCATCCCGGCCCTCTCGCGCGGCGCCCTGGCGCAGGAGGCCAATTGGCCGAGCCGCCCCGTGCGCATCATCGTCCCCTATGCGCCGGGCGGCAGCAACGATGCCGTGGCGCGGCCGCTGGCGGAGAAGCTCTTCCAGAAATTCGGCCAGCCCTTCGTGGTGGAGAACCGGCCGGGCGCGGGCAGCACAATCGGCTCCGCCGTGCTGACCCAGTCGCCGGCCGATGGTTATACGCTGATGGTCACGTCCTCGACCTTCGCCACCTCGGCGGCGGTGCAACCCACGCCCTATGATGCGAGCAGGGATTTCGCGGGCGTCGCGCTCCTGGCCTCGGGGCCGATGATGGTGCTGGCCTCGCCCAGCCTGCCGGTGAACAGCCTCCAGGAACTCGTCGCCTATGCGCGGGCCAAGCCGGATGCGATCGATTTCGGCTCCTCCGGCCCGGGCAGCATCAACCAGCTCGCGACAGAGCTTTTCGCCCAGACCACCGGGCTGAAGATGCAGCACGTGCCCTATCGCGGCATGGGCCCGGCGCTGACCGACCTGATCGCGGGGAATATCCAGATCCTCGTCACCTCCTTCACCTCGGCCGCCGGCATCGTGCGCGAGAAGCGCGTGAAGCTCCTGGCCTGGACCGGCGATGAGCGCCCGCCCGGCCTGCCGGAAGCGCCCTCGGTGAAGCAGGCGGGCATCGATTACGAGGCGGCGCTCTGGTGGGGGCTGATCGCCCGCACGGGCACGCCCCAGGGCATCGTGGACAAGCTCAACGCCGCCGCGAACGAGGCGCTGAACGACGAGAAGATGAAGAGCTACCTCGCCGGCGAGGGCGCCATCATCAACCCGCAGAGCGCCGCGGCCTATGACCGCTACCTCAAGGCCGACCTGACCCGCTGGCGGGAGACCGCCCGCAAAGCCAATATCCGCGTGGAATAAGAGAGCATGACCACCCTCCGCCGTCGTGACTATGACCCCGCCGCCAAGGGCGCGCTCGATGGCCTGCGGGTGATCGACCTTTCGCGCCTGGTCGCCGGGAATATGCTGACCAAGGTGCTGGCCGATCACGGCGCGGAGGTGATCAAGGTGGAACCGCCGGAGGGCGACACGCTGCGGGCCTGGAAGGTCAACGGCATCTCCACCGCCTGGAAGACCTGGTGCCGCAACAAGAAGAGCATCTGCGTGAACCTGCGCGATCCGGCGGTGATCGCCAAGCTGCTGGAACTGGCCAAGACGGCCGATATCCTCGTCGAGAGCTTCCGGCCCGGCGTGCTGGAGGCCATGGGGCTGGGGCCGGACAAGCTGCTGGCCGCGAACCCCAGGCTGGTCATCACCCGCATCTCGGGCTGGGGCCAGACGGGGCCCTTCAAGCACAAGCCGGGCTTCGGCACGCTGGTGGAAGGCTATTCAGGCTTCGCGGCCGTGAACGGCTTCGAGGACCGCGAGCCCGTGCTGCCGCCGATGTTCATGGGCGATGCCTATGCCGGCCTCTACGGCGCCTCGGCCACCATGATCGCGCTGCATGCGGCACGCGGCGAGTATGGGCGGGGCCAGGTGATCGACCTCTCGCTCTTCGACCCGATTTTCGCGGTGATGGAGCCGCAGATCGCCAATTGGCGGCTGACGGGCAAGCGCAAGACGCGCTCAGGCAGCCGCAGCCAGAATACCGCGCCCCGCAATGCCTATAGGACGGCCGACGGCGGCTGGCTGGGGCTCTCCTCCTCGACCCAGGGGATGACGGAGAAGCTCTTCCGCAGCATTGGGCGGCCGGAACTGATCACCGACCCCCGTTTCGCCGTGAATGCCGAGCGGCTGAAGCATCACGAAATCCTGGACGGGATCATCGGGGAATTCGTCGGCGCGCGGAGCATGGCCGAGAACCTCGCCCATTTCGACGCGGCGGGGGTGACGATCGGCCCGATCATGGAGGCGAAGGATCTCGAGACCGACGCCTATGTGGCCGAGCATGAGTCCCTGATCGAGATGCCCGACGAGGAAATGGGCTGGGTGCCGATGCATGGCGAGGTGCCGCGCCTCTCGGGCACCCCGGGCGTCTTCGCCCGCCCGGCGCCGAAGCTGGGCGAGCATAATGCGGAGATTCTGGGGGAAGGCTGGGCCGCCGCGGCCGAGTGAACGGCGATCAGGCCGTGAGGCGTGCCATCCCGCCGTCCCAACCACCCGGGGCGCCACTCTCATAGGGCGGTGGGTCCGAGACCTCTTCCGAGGGCAATTTCCAGGGCGTGGCGACGTAACGGGTAAAGGTCAACTGGCCGAAGGAGGCCTCTCGCGCTTGGTAGCCGTGAAGGACCAAGGCTCGCCATGCCGGTAAAGGAGGCTGGCCGATCTGCCGTTGTCGATGGGATTGGCCATGGCCTGGGAGATTTCCAGGACGGCATGGCCGCGAAGCGCGTCCAGGAAACCCGCCTCATGCCGGATCTTCCACTGGCCCACTCTGATCGTGCGGCCGGCTGCGCTGTCGAAGCTGAAGTTGCGGTCCTGCTCCGCCATGCGGACCGTGCCCACCCCGGCCGCATGAGCGGCCGTCGAGCCGCCCGGCATGCTGCCGGAGACGGCAAGCTCGGGCAAATAATTGGCCAGCAGGCGCCAGGGCGAGGGCGGCGGCAGCATTCGGAGAAGGTCCCGCGCGGCCTGGGCGCTGAACGTCTCGCCCTCTCCATAGATGAGACGATCGATAATTGCGGTGATAACGAAACGATCCTGCGCGGTGGCCATGGATTCCTTTCTCCTTCGGTCGCGGGTATCGTAATCATCTCGGCCTGTCGTGTCGCCCCCGAAGCAGGCGCAACCCACCCCCGCGCCACCCCGTCCCGGAAATGCTCGCTTTTTCCGGTTCGACCGACTATGTGTGCGCCGCAATAACTCCCCCTTTCGGCGCTGGACATTACACCACGATGGAAATTCGCAACGTCGCGATCATCGCCCACGTTGACCATGGCAAGACGACGCTGGTCGATAACCTGCTGAAGCAGGCTGGCGCTTTCCGCGCCAACCAGCAGGTGGCCGAGCGCGCCATGGACCGTAACGACCTGGAGCGTGAGCGCGGCATCACCATCCTGGCCAAGTCCACCGCCGTCGAGTGGAAGGGTGTGAAGATCAACATCGTCGACACGCCGGGCCACGCCGATTTCGGCGGTGAGGTCGAGCGCATCCTGTCGATGGTGGATGGTGCGATCGTGCTCTGCGACGCGGCCGAAGGCCCGCTGCCGCAGACCAAGTTCGTGCTGACCAAGGCTCTGGCCCGCGGCCTGAAGCCGATCGTCGTCATCAACAAGGTCGACCGCCAGGACGCCCGCGCCGACGAAGTGCTGAACGAGGTGTTCGACCTCTTCGCCGCCCTCGGCGCCACCGACGAGCAGCTCGACTTCCACACAATGTTCGCTTCGGGCCGTCAGGGCTGGGCCGACCTCACGATGGACGGTCCCCGCAAGGACCTGTCCCCGATGTTCGACCTGATCCTGTCGCATGTCCCGGCGCCGAAGGTTGATCTCGAAGCCCCCTTCGCGATGAACGCCTCGATCCTGGAGGCCGACAACTTCCTCGGCCGCATCCTGACCGGCCGCGTCGAGCAGGGCACCGCCAAGGTGAACATGCCGGTGAAGGTTCTTCGTCAGGACGGCAGCCAGGTCGAAGTCGGCCGTCTGACCAAGCTGATGACCTTCTCGGGTCTGGACCGCGTGCCGGTGGACGAAGTGCAGGCGGGCGACATCATCGCCATCGCCGGCCTCTCCGACGCGACCATCCCGGACACGATTTGCGCCCCCGAAGTGACGGCCCCGCTGCCGGCCATCCCGGTCGATCCGCCGACGCTCTCCATGACCTTCCGCATCAATGACGGCCCCCTGGGCGGTCGCGAGGGCAAGAAGGTGACGTCGCGCCAGATCCGCGACCGTCTCTTCAAGGAGACCGAGGGCAACGTCGCCATCAAGGTCACCGTGTCGAACGAAGTCGATGCTTTCGAGGTCGCCGGCCGTGGCGAACTCCAGCTCGGCGTTCTGATCGAGACGATGCGCCGCGAGGGCTTCGAGCTGACCATCGGCCGCCCGCGCGTGCTGACGAAGATCAACGAGGAGACCGGCGAGCGTGAGGAGCCCTTCGAGGAAGTGCTCGTCGACGTGGACGAGGAATTCTCGGGCTCGGTCGTCGAAAAGCTTGCCCGCCGCAAGGGCATGATGCAGGACATGCGCCCCTCGGGCGGTGGCAAGGTTCGCCTGACCTTCCATATCCCGTCGCGCGGCCTCATCGGCTACCACGGCGAGTTCATGACGGACACGCGCGGCACGGGCATGATGAACCGCCTGTTCCTCGGCTACCGCCCCTGGGCCGGTCCGATCGAAGGCCGCCGCAATGGTTCGCTGATCTCCAACTCGGATGGTGAAGCGGTGCAGTACGCGCTCTTCGCCCTGCAGGAGCGCGGTGCGCTCTTCGTGGACCCGGGCGTGAAGGTCTATGAAGGCATGATCCTCGGCGAGCACAGCCGCGAGAACGACCTCGACGTGAACCCGATCAAGGAAAAGAAGCTCACCAACGTCCGCGCCGCGGGCAAGGATGAAGCCCTTCTCCTGGTGCCGCCCCGCCGCATGAGCCTCGAGCAGGCGATTGCCTATATCGAGGAAGACGAGCTGGTCGAAGTCACGCCGACGGCCGTGCGCCTGCGCAAGCGCTTCCTGGACCCGAACGAGCGCAAGAAGAACGCGAAGCGTGCGGAGAGCGCCGCGGCCTGATCCAGGCTTCGGACCGTGAATGAGAAAGGGCGGCCCCTGCGAGGGGGGCGCCCTTTCGCGTTTCAGCGCGCCGCGACGAGGGGCGGGGACTTCATCACCTCCGCCGCCGCCTGGGCGAGGATGCGGTGCCCCGCCGTGGTCGGATGCGCCGGGTCCCAGAAGAAATAGGTGGCGGGCGTCGCGCATTGGGTGCCGTTCTGGCCGCCGAAATCGCCCGTCCAGCAGACATCGGTGGCATTGGTCATGCCGTAGCGGGCGGGGTTGGCGACCACAGCCTGATAGGTCGCGAAAGCATCGAAGACGCGCAGTTCCAGCCCCGCCTCGCGCGCCACCGCCGTCACGCGCGGCAGGATCGCGGCATTGAGCGCGGCGCTCTTGGCCGTGGCATCGGCGGCGACCTCCGCCCCCGCCTTGCTGTAGCGCGGCACCAGCCCGCGATCGGGCACCGTCACAAGCAGGAAGCGCTTGGCACCAATCGCGGCCAGGCTGCGCACCAGCCCGGCCACATTCCCCGCCGCCTCATCGACCACCGCCTGGGCGCGCTCGGGGCTGATGCCCTTCTCGCGGGCGATCTGGCCGAGATCATTGGCACCGAGCCACACGACATAGAGCGCCTGGGGGTCGGCCTTTTCATGCCGGGCGAGGAATTGGGCGAGCTGGTCGCTGCCATCTGTGCCATCGGCCGGGTGGAGCGAATTGGTGCCGGATTGCGCGCCGCCATAGGCGTAATTGCCGCCGCCGCGCAGGCTGGGGGTGACGGGCTCGGCGCCGATCATCCCGGCGAGCTGCTCCACCCAGACCGGGCCATTGCTCGAGCGCTGGTCATAGGGCGGGCGGGGCAGGCCGTTATTGCGGCGGACGAAGTTGTTGCCGCTATCGGTCAGGCTGTCGCCGAAAACCTGCATCGGCTGGGCGAGGGCCGCGCCCGAGAGGCCGAGCCAAAGCCCGGCCGCGGCGAGCCAGAACGGGGTGTGACGCAAGGACGTGTCTCCGATTTTACTGTTATCGGATAAAAGTCAATAAGCTGACCTATAGTGTCAATAGATGCTTTGTTCATCTTTGCCTCTCCTGAAGCAGTCTCTAGCCTGCGATCCGCAGATTGGAGGGCCCCCCATGCAGCCGATGACCGCGAGGCTCGATGCAAAAGGCCGCGTCATGCCGCCGCGCCGCCTGCGTGACCTGCTCGCGCTCAAGCCCGGCCATGCGGTGCTGCTGGCCTGGGAGGGTGCTGTCCTCTCCGTGCTGCCCGTCACCGCGCCGCTCGGCGATGACTTGGCAGGAGCCCTGCCGGCATTGATCGACCCGCGCGGCCGCCTCCGGCTGCCCCGGCCGCTGCGGGAGGCGATGGGGCTGAAGCCCGGCGCGCTGCTGCTGCTCCGCCTGACGCCCTCGGGGTTGGAAATGGCCGCGCCCGAGGCCCTGTTGAAGCGCCAGCGCGAGGCCCGGCTGGCCTTGCAGGCGCTGAGCTAGGCCGCAAGCGTGACCTGTTCCTAACGATCCTTCATCCGCTCTCCATGGATGATCGCTCCCCATCGGCGTTATGGCGCGGTGCGATATGGGCGAAGGGGCTGGCCGGATGACAAGAACGCGGGGTTGGGGCTATGGGGGCTGAGCCGATGGCGAGGCCTTGATGATTCTTTTCCGTGACCGCCGCTTTCTCATCCTGCTCGCGCTCGGCTTCTCGGCCGGCGTTCCCCTGCCCCTGGCGGCGGGGGCGGTCCTGCGGCAATGGTTCTCGGAATCGGGCGTCTCCCTGACCCAGATCGGCCTTACCGCGCTGATCGGGCTCGCCTATTCCTTCAAATTCGTCTGGTCGCCGGCGCTGGATGCCGTGGCGCCGCCCGGCATGTCCCGCTTCGGGCAGCGGCGGGGCTGGCTGCTGCTGATTCAGCCGGCGCTGATGCTCGCCATCGCCGCCGTCGGCCTGGGCGACCCCAAGGCGGCGCCGCTGCTCATCGCGGGGCTGGCCGCCTTCGTCGCCTTCCTCTCGGCCAGCCAGGATATCGTCATCGATGCCTATCGCATCGAGCTGCTGGAGGAGCAGGAGCAGGGCTACGGCCTCGCTTGCTACGTCTGGGGCTATCGCCTGGCGCTGCTGGCCTCGGGGGCGGGCACGCTCTGGCTGGTGCAGTTCCTGGGCTGGGGCGGGGCCTATATCTATGCCGCCTGCCTGATCCTGGTCGGCGTCGTCGCCGTGCTGGTGAGCCCCGACCGGCGGCCGCCTTTGGCCATGCCCGATGGCTGGGCCGCGCGCATGCGCGTCTCGGTGATCGACCCGTTCCGGGACTTCACGCGCCGGCCCTATTGGCTCGCCATCCTGCTCTTCATCGCCCTCTTCAAGCTGGGCGAGGCGCTGGCGGGCGTGATGACCAATAAATTCTACCTCGACCTGGGCTTCGCGCGGGAGGAGGTGGCGGCCGTAGGCTCGGTCTTCGGCCTTTTCGCGACGCTGCTGGGGGCGCTGGCGGGCGGCTGGGTGGTGATGAAGCTCGGCACCGCGCGGGCCCTGGTCGTCACCGGCCTGGGGCAGATGCTCTCCAACCTCATGTATGTCGCGCTCGCCCATGCGGGGCATGACACGACCATGCTCTGGCTCCAGGTGGGCATCGAGAACGCGACGGACGGGCTCGCCGACGCCGCCTTCGTCACCTACCTCTCGGGCCTGACCAGCCGGGCCTTCACGGCCACCCAATACGCGCTGCTCTCCTCGCTGGCCGCCGTGCCGCTGCGCACGCTGGGCGCGAGCGCGGGTGCGCTGGTGGAATGGCTGGGCTGGCCCGATTTCTTCCTGCTCACCACGGCCGCGGCACTGCCGGCCATGGTCATCATGCTGTTCCTGTTGTGGAAAATTCCGCCCGCGCCCCGGCGCGCGGTGGCGGTCGAAGGGGCTGCCGAATGAATATGACGCTGGTCTGGACGCCGCTGCTGCTTCTCTGCAGCAATGTGGTCATGACCTATGCCTGGTATGGGCATCTGAAGCATCCGGGCTGGCCGATGTGGCTGGCGATCATCGCCTCCTGGGGCATCGCCTTCATGGAATACTGCCTGGCGGTGCCGGCCAACCGCATCGGCTATGGCACCTTCACGGGCCAGCAGCTGAAGGTGATGCAGGAAGTCATCACCCTGGGCGTCTTCGCCGGCTTCTCGGTGCTCGTCCTGGGCGAACCCCTCCGCTGGACATACCTCGCCGCCATGGGCTGCCTGATCGCGGCGGTTGTGTTCATTTTCCTGCCGGTGGACTGACAAGGCGCGGAAACCTGAGGGTTTCCGCGGCAAACCTGTCACAAATTTATTTTCCGGTGGCATCACGGGCCCGCGCGGTCCATATAGCGGCCCTGATGGGCCATGGTGGCCTGTCGAGAACCCCCGCGCTTGCGGTCGGGTTGCCAGAACAAGACCGCGCATCCGTCCGGCAGGAATAGGGGCATGGCGGCGTTTCCGGCCACATGGGCCTGGGCTTGCGGGAGACCGCGGTCCTTCCATGCCGCCCGAAGCGCTGTTGTCCCCGCCGAAGCGGACCAGCGGATCAAGGCCTGCATCCCAGCCGTTGCGCGGTGCCCTCGCGATGAGGGACTGCCGGGACCGGCCATACGGGCCGGTCCGCCTGAAGGATGACGAATGTTCGATAACTACTTCCGCAAGGACATCAACTGGGGCGGCAAGACCCTGACGCTGGAGACGGGCAAGATCGCCCGCCAGGCCGATGGCGCCGTCATGGCCCGCCTGGGCGACACCATCGTGCTCTGCACGGTCGTCGGCGCCCGCAGCGTGAAGCCCGGTCAGGACTTCTTCCCGCTGACGGTCAATTACCAGGAGAAGGCCTATGCGGCGGGCAAGATCCCCGGCGGCTTCTTCAAGCGCGAGGGCCGTCCCTCCGAGTCCGAGACGCTGATCTCGCGCCTCATCGACCGCCCGATCCGCCCGCTCTTCCCGGAAGGCTTCCGCAACGAGGTTCAGGTCATCGCGACGGTCCTGTCGCATGACATGGAAAACAACCCGGACATCGTCTCGCTGGTCGGCTGCTCGGCGGCCCTGACCCTCTCGGGCATCCCGTTCTTCGGCCCGGTGGCCGGCGCCCGCGTCGGTTACATCAACGGCGAATACGTGCTGAACCCGACGCTCGAGCAGATGAAGGACACGAAGCTCGATCTCGTCGTCGCCGGCACGGAAGAAGGCGTGCTGATGGTCGAGTCCGAGGCGCATGAGCTGTCCGAGGACGTGATGCTCGGCGCCGTGACCTTCGGCCACACCGCTTTCCAGCCCGTCATCCAGGGCATCATCGAGCTGGCCGAACATGCCGCGAAGGAGCCCTGGGCCCTTCCGGAGCCGTCGGAAGCCGAGGTCGCGCTGAAGAAGAAGCTGGCCGAGATCGGCTCCGCCTCGATCGCCGAGGCCTATAAGGAGACGCAGAAGCTCGTCCGCTACGGCAAGCTGAGCGAGGCCAAGAAGGCCATTCTCGCCCAGCTTTCCGAGGAAGAGCAGGCGCTCGCCAAGGGCATGCTGAAGGATCTCGAGGCGGATGTCGTCCGCAACGCCATCCTCGACACCGGCATCCGCATCGACGGCCGCGACACCAAGACCGTCCGCCCCATCCTGGCGGAAGTCGGCGTGCTGCCGCGCGCCCATGGCTCGGCGCTGTTCACCCGCGGCGAGACGCAGGCCCTCTGCGTCGCGACCCTGGGCACCGGCCAGGACGAGCAGATCATCGACCAGCTCGCGGGCGAATACCGCGAGAACTTCATGCTGCATTACAACTTCCCCCCGTATTCGGTGAACGAGACGGGCCGGATGGGCAGCCCGGGCCGCCGTGAGATCGGCCATGGCAAGCTGGCGTGGCGCGCGATCCACCCGCTGCTCCCGGAGAAGGAGAAGTTCCCGTACACGCTGCGCGTCGTCTCCGAGATCACGGAGTCGAACGGCTCCTCCTCGATGGCGACCGTCTGTGGCACCTCGCTCTCGCTGATGGATGCCGGCGCGCCGCTGGCCCGCCCCTGCGCGGGCATCGCCATGGGCCTGATCAAGGAAGAGAAGGGCTTCGCCGTTCTTTCCGACATTCTGGGCGACGAGGATCACCTCGGCGACATGGACTTCAAGGTGGCCGGCACCGAGCAGGGCATCACCGCCCTGCAGATGGACATCAAGATCACGTCCATCACGCCGGAGATCATGAAGATCGCCCTGGCCCAGGCCAAGGACGGCCGCCTGCACATCCTCGGCGAGATGGCCAAGGGCCTCTCGGGCGCCCGCAACGACGTTGCCGGCAATGCGCCCAAGATCACCGTGATCAATGTCCCCAAGGACAAGATCCGCGACGTGATCGGCTCGGGCGGCAAGGTGATCCGCGAGATCGTCGAGCAGACCGGCACCAAGGTCGACATCGAGGATGACGGCACGATCAAGATCGCGGCCACGAGCGCGGAAGCCGCGCAGAAGGCCATCGACTGGATCAAGGGCATCGTGGCTGAGCCGGAAGTCGGCGCGATCTACAATGGCACGGTCGTGAAGGTCGCCGATTTCGGCGCTTTCGTGAACTTCCTCGGCGCCAAGGACGGCCTCGTCCACATCTCCGAGCTGGCCAATGAGCGCGTCAACAAGACCTCCGACGTGATCAATGTCGGCGACAAGGTCAAGGTGAAGGTCCTGGGCTTCGACGACCGCGGCAAGGTCAAGTTGTCCATGCGGGTTGTCGATCAGGCGACCGGTGCCGATATCACGGAGCAGGTCGGTGCCCGCCGTCCCCGCCCCGAGGGCGAGGGCGAGGGTGAAGACCGCCCGCGCCGCGATCGCGGTGACCGTGGCGATCGTGGTGACCGCCGCCCGCGTCGTGATCGCGACTGATCTGTTGACGAAAAATGACGGTTCCGGGGAAAATCCCCGGAACTGCATGCTAATGAAGACCCCTTATATGCCTCTTACCCTGGCTGGGAGTGACTGGCCGTGAAGACGATCAACCCCATTCGCATGGGTGGCGTGGAAGTCCTTCCCCTGGTCGAGGGCGGCAAGGGTGTCGCCGTCTCGAGCGGGGCGACCTCCGGCGCCTGGGCCAATGCCGGTGGCGTGGGCACCTTCTCGGGCGTGAACGCCGATTCCTACGACGAGAACGGCAACGTCATCCGCCAGACCTACCAGGGCCGCACGCGCCGCGAGCGCCATGAGGAACTGGTCGCCTATGGTATCCGGGGCGGCATCGCCCAGGCGCGCGAGGCGTATGAGCGCAATGGCGGCGTCGGCCGCATCCATATGAACGTGCTCTGGGAGATGGGGGGCGCCGAGCGTATCGCCCGCGGTGTGCTGGAAGGGGCCAAGGGCCTCATCAACGGCATCACCTGCGGCGCCGGCATGCCCTATCGCCTGGCCGATATCGCGCGCGATTTCGGCGTGCACATGTACCCCATCGTCTCCTCGGCGCGCGCCTTCTCCGCGCTGTGGAAGCGCAGCTATTCCAAGGCTCAGGAATGGCTCGGCGGCGTGGTCTATGAGGACCCCTGGCTGGCGGGCGGCCATAACGGCCTGTCCAACAGCGAAGATCCGAACAAGCCCGAGGCGCCCTATGCCCGCGTGCTGAAGCTGCGCCAGCAGATGCGCGAATTCGGCCTTGGCGACGTGCCGATCATCATGGCCGGCGGCGTCTGGTGGCTGGAGGAATGGGAGGACTGGATCGACAATCCGGAACTCGGCCCCATCGCCTTCCAGTTCGGCACCCGCCCGCTGCTGACCAAGGAAAGCCCGATCCCGGAGGCCTGGAAGCAGCGCCTGCTGACGATCAAGCCCGGCGACGTGATGCTGCAGCCTTTCTCCCCGACGGGCTTCTATTCCTCGGCCGTGCGCAACGATTTTCTCCAGGAGCTGGTCGAGCGCAGCGAGCGTGAGGTGGCCTATGCCTCCCATGCCGTGGGCGAGCACACCGCCGAATATGGCGTGGGCCCGCGCAAGCGCCCCGTCTGGCTGGTGCCGGGCGATCTGGACCGCGTGCGCGGCTGGGAGAGCCAGGGCTTCACCGAGGCGCTCCGCACGCCGGAGGATACACTGATCTTCGTGACGCCCGAAAAGGCCAAGGAGATCGTGAAGGACCAGGTGGATTGCATGGGCTGCCTCTCGCAGTGCCGCTTCTCCAACTGGTCGACCCATACGCCGGACTTCACCAACGGCAAGAAGGCCGATCCGCGCAGCTTCTGCATCCAGAAGTCGCTGCAGGAGATCGCGCATGAGGGCAATGTCGAGAACAACCTCATGTTCGCCGGCCATGCCGCCTATCGCTTCGGCCAGGACCCCTTCTACTCCAACGGCTTCGTGCCGACGGTGAAGCAGCTGTTCGAGCGGATCCTGACCGGCCGCTGATCCGGCCGCGTCATCGCGAATGAGAAAGGGCCGGCGGGATGACCGCCGGCCTTTTTCGCGTCTGTGGGGCTGCTTCAGAGCCTAGGCATCGCCCAGCCGGGCGCGGAGCCGGGTATTCTCGGCTTCCAGGGCCTCCATCCTCTCGCGGAGCGGGCGGAGGCCCTCGGCGATTTCGGCCTCGGTGAAGCGCGGCATGATGTGCTGCGGGCAGTTCCAGTCGAAGGCTTCGAGCCTGATGCGCATCACCCGCTCCGCCTTGCCCTTATAGCCCGGATCGGTGACGCGCTCGGCCAGCGCCGGATCGGCCTCCAGCGGCACGGCCTCGATATGCCCGAAGAGCTTCATCCGGGCGCGGCGGGGGTAATCCATCAGGATGAGGGAGACGCGGTCATCGGCCGCCATGTTCCCCAGGCTGATATACTGCCGGTTGCCGCGATAATCGGCGAAGGCGAGGGTCTTCTCGTCCAGCACCTTCAGGAAGCCCGCCGGGCCGCCGCGATGCTGCACATAGGGCCAGCCGGTTTCCGAAATGGTGGCCATGAAGAAGCTGTCGCGGCTCTCGATGAAGGCGATTTCGCTCTCGGTGAAACGGTCGAAGCGGCGGTCGCTGGTCACGTTGTCCCACTGGCGGTCGGCCCCCATGGAGGCCTGGGCGGCGCGGACGCTGGGGGTGCGGGCGATATCCATAAATCCATAAGGCATGGTGACGCTCCTGCGCGGGGAGAGCGGAGGCTCTCGATGGCACAGAATTAGGCCCTTCCGAATGGCAGGATAATCTATGATGATCGGGAATGAATTTCCCATGAGATGGAATAATCGTGGACCGGCTGGAAGCCATGGCCATCCTGCTCAAGGTGGCCGATAGCGGCAGTTTCTCGGCCGCGAGCCGGGCGCTGCGGGTGCCGCTCGCTACCGTCAGCCGCAAGGTGGCGGAGCTGGAGGCGCATCTCGGCACGCGGCTTCTCCTGCGCAGCACGCGGCGTGTGGCGCTGACCGATGCGGGGGCGGCTTATATCGCCTCGGCCCGGCGCATCCTGGAGGAGGTTGAGGAGGCGGAGCGCCTGGCGGCCGGTGAATTCGAGGCGCCGCGCGGCGAATTGGTGCTGACCGCGCCGGTGCTCTTCGGCCGACTGCATCTGCTGCCGATCGTGACGGAATTCCTCGCCGCCTATCCGGCCATCAATATCCGCCTGCTGCTCGCCGACCGGAACCTGCACCTCATCGAGGACCATGTGGATATGGCGCTGCGCATCGGCACCCTGCCGGATAGCCGGCTGGTGGCGTTGCGGCTCGGCGCGATGCGGATGGTGGTCTGCGCCAGCCCGGCGCTGCTGGCGGGTCGGGCGGTGACGCGGCCGGAGGATTTGGCGGGGCTGCCCGTCGTGAGCTTCGGCGAGGCGCCCGTCTCCTCCTGGGCCTTCCGGCAGCCGGAGGGCGGCAGCCTCGATCTGGCGATCCGCCCGCGCCTCTCCGTGACCACGGCCGAGGCGGCGGTCTGGGCCGCGCGGCAGGGCGTGGGGGTAACGCGGGTGCTGCATTACCAATGCGCCGAGGCGGTGCGGGAAGGGGCGCTCGCCATCCTCTTGTCGGAGCATGAGGTGGCGCCGTTGCCGGTCCATCTCCTGCATGCCGGCGGCGCGCTGCCGTCGAAGACGAGAGTCTTCGTCGATTTCGCGGCCGGCCGGCTGAGGCAGCGGCTGGCCGCGCTCTAGGGCCAATCGACATTTAGCACCGGGAAGGGCTGGCGAGGGATTTTGCGTCCCTGATGGTGGCGTGAGCGCGACCGATACCCTTTGTATCGGCAAGCGAGCACCGCCGTCAGGGGCGGAAAAGCACCGCCAGACCGACCCGCAGGCTGAATGTCGATCGGTCCTAGCCGAGCAGCAACCGGCTCGCCTCGGGCAGGAGGCGCTTATCGCCCAGGGCCAGCACGTCGCCCGCCGAGTCGAGCCGCAGCGGCTTGCCCGCCCAGTCGGTGACGGAGCCGCCGACGCCCTCGATGACCGGGACGAGCGCCGCCCAGTCCCAGGGCTTCATCGTGTCATCGACGACGATATCGACGAGGCCGAGGGCGATCAGCCCGTAGCTGTAGCAATCGCCGCCCCAGGTCACGCGGCGGACGCTCTTCTTCAACGACTCGAAGCGCGGGCCGGTCACGGCATCGAACATGTCGGGGCTGGTGCAGGACAGCTCGGCCTGATCCAGCGAGGGGCAGGCGCGGCCCTGAGCCTTGCCGCCGAGCGGGGAGCGGAAGGTGGTGGGGCGGCCCGCGACGCCGATCCAGCGCTCGCCCGTCACCGGCTGGTCAATCACGCCCAGCACCGGTACGCCCTTGTGCAGCAGGGCGATGAGGCAGCCGAAGAGCGGGCGGCCGGTGATGAAGGCGCGGGTGCCGTCGATCGGGTCCAGCACCCAAACCCATTCGGCATCGGGGCGGTCGGCGCCGTATTCCTCGCCGATCACGCCGTGATCGGGCAGGCGCTCGGCCAACAGGGCGCGGATGGCCTTTTCGGCCCCCTTGTCGGCCTCGGTCACGGGCGAGAAATCGCCCTTGGCCTCAACCATCAGGCTGGAGCGGAAGAGGGGCCGGATGACCGCGCCTGCCGCATCGGCGGCCGCCTCGGCCACCGCGATAAACTGTTCCATGCCGCCTCTGTATCAGGCTGGCCCCATCTCAGGGAGGGGGCGCGCTCGGCGAGATGGAGCGGAGGAAGGCGATGACATCGGCCCGCTGCCCGGCCTGGCGCAGCCCGGCGAAGGTCATTTTCGTGCCGGGGATGGCCTTGGCGGGGCCGGCGAGGAAGATGTTGATCTTCTCGTAGTCCCAGGCCTCGCCATGTTTGGCCTTCATCGCGGCGGAATAGTTGAACCCGTCGAGATGGCCATGCGGCTGGCCGATGATGCCGTAGAGATTGGGCCCGACGCCCGAGCGCCCGCCTTCGTTGAAGGTGTGGCAGGCGCCGCATTGGCGCTGCGCCAGCGTCCGCCCGTTATCGGCATTGGCATTGGCGAGGAGCGGCGTGACGGGCTCGATGGTTTCGGCCGCGGCGGCGGCAGGCGCTTGTTCGGCGGGCAGGCCCGGGATGGTGATGGCCGGTTCGTGCAGCCTCTTGGGATGGATCGCGAAATCGCCGATCACGCCGGCGACGGAAAAGGCGATACCGGCGGTAAGTATGGCCGATAGGACTTTATTGGCCTCGAGTGACATGCAGTCCGTCCTTTGTGCCAGGGCGTTGACCCGCGATGTATTCTTTGGAGGTTTCCGGAGCCTGGTTTGCCAGGCCCCCTCCGACTGATTATGAAGCTTTCATACCGTTCCCGGCCCGATCGTTCAACCGAAGAGCCCATGGGCTGGGCAATTCCGCCGCCAGTTTGACCATCACGGATGCTTTTCATGACCAAGGTGATCGCCTTCCAGGGCCTGCCCGGCGCCTATTCAGACCTGGCGTGCCGCGCGGCCTATCCGGGATGGGAGACGCTGCCCAGCCCGACTTTCGAGGCGGCGATGGAAGCCGTGCGCGACGGGCGGGCGGAGCTGGCCATGCTGCCTTGCGAGAATTCGCTGGCGGGCCGCGTGCCGGATATCCATCGCCTCCTGCCCGATTCCGGCCTGCATGTGGTGGGCGAGCATTTCCAGGCGGTGGAGCATTGCCTGCTCGCGCCCAAGGGCGCGACGCTGTCGAGCATCAAGCGCGCCCATAGCCACCCGATGGCGCTGGGGCAGGTGCTCAAGATCATCGCCGAGATGAAGCTGACGCCGGTGATCGAGGCCGATACCGCGGGGGCCGCCCATCTCATCGCAGAGCGGGGTGGCGTCGAGGACGCGGCCATCGCCTCCAAGCTCGCGGCGGAAATCTACGGGCTCGATATCCTCAAGGAGAATGTCGAGGACGCGGAGGGCAATACGACGCGCTTCTACGTCATGAGCAAGTCGGCCGAGATGCCCTCGCTCGGCACGCCCGATTGCGTCACCACCTTCGTCTTCCGCGTGCGCAATATCCCCGCCGCGCTCTACAAGGCGCTGGGCGGCTTCGCGACCAATGGCGTGAACATGACCAAGCTCGAGAGCTACATGCTCGACGGGCATTTCACCGCCACGCAATTCCTCTGCGACGTCGATGGCCATCCTGAGGAGCCGGGCCTGAAGCGCGCACTGGAGGAACTGGCCTTCTTCTCGCGCGAGCTGAAGGTGCTCGGCACCTATCACGCCAGCGCCTATCGCCTCGACCAGACCAGCGGCGATTGAAGGCCGCCGATAGCGCATCGGCGTAACGGGCGGTCGCGCCGATGCCATCCTCGGCCACCCCTCGCGCGCCGAGCGCAAGCTGCTCGCGCCCTTCATCGTGGGTGCGGTGACGGAATAGCGCGGCTACCGCAGCGGTTGTCACACTTGGAGGGCTCGCAAAACCCTGGCGGGTGCCCTATATTGCATTTTGTTTAGAATCGCAGTCATGAGGATCCGCCAGAAGATGCGTCGCTCTGCCCGCCTGCTCACCGCCTTCGCGGCGCTGGCCCTTGTTCTGGCCCCCGCGCTCGCCGATGCCCGGCCCGGTGGTGGCGTTTCCTCCGGCAGCCGCGGCGCGCGGACCTATTCGGCGCCGCCCAGCACCAATACCTACGGCGGTCAGGTGCGCCCGATGGAGCGCACCACCACGCCGCAGAGCAGCCCGGCCGCCACGGCCGGCGCCGCTTCGGCGGCCCAGCCCTCGCGCGGCCTCTTCGGCGGCGGGCTGATGGGCGGCCTCATGGGTGGCCTGCTCGGCGCCGGCCTCATCGGCATGCTCTTCGGCCACGGCCTCTTCGGCGGCATGAGCGGCATGATGGGCTTCTTCGGCTTCCTTCTGCAGATCGCGCTGATCGTGCTGCTGGTGCGCTTCGCCATCGGCTTCTTCCGCCGCCGCCAGCAGCAGAACGCGCCGATGGGCATGCGCCCGGCCATGGCCGGCGGCCCCGACGCCATGGCGCGTGAGGCCGAGCGTGGCCAGCGCGGCTTCGGCGGTTTCGGTGGCGGTGCCGCCCCCTCCGCGCCCCCGCCGGTGATCGGCGAAGCCGATTTCAAGGACTTCGAGCGCGCGCTCGTCACCATCAACGGTGCCTGGTCGGCCAAGGACCTGAACACCCTCTCGCGCCTCGCGACGCCGGAAATGGTCGGCTACTTCCGCCAGGACCTGTCGGATCTCGCCGCCCGCAACTGGCAGAACGAGACCCGCGACGTGAAGCTGGAGCAGGGCGACCTCGCCGAAGCTTGGAGCGAGGGCCGCACCGAATACGCGACCGTCGCGATGCGCTTCAGCCTGATCGACGTGACGCGCGACGCCGCCGGCACCGTGGTCGAGGGCAGCCCGACCCAGCGCCAGACGGTGACCGAGCTCTGGACCTTCGCCCGCCCGGTCGGCGGCGCCTGGCAGCTCTCGGCGATCCAGCAGACGAACTGACCGGCACGTCCGGCAGGCCCATGAAGGGGCGCGGTGCGAGAGCGCCGCGCCTTTTTTGGTTTCCGGTTGTTGGGGCAGCCAGGACATGATGATCGCCGGCCAATCCTGTGGAGGCGCCGGATGTACACGCGATTATTGCTGGCCGTATTGGCCGCGATGGCGTTGCCGCTCCTGGCGCGAGCGGAAACGCCCTGCGACGGAATCTGGCAGCAGTCTCTATCTGAAGGACGGGCCCTGATCGAGGACGAGCGTGTCCGCGCCGCTTTCAGGCAATGGGAGGACGAAAAGCGGGTCTACGAGCACATGGCGCTCGGGCCATGGCACATCGTCTGGGTCGCCTGGAGCATCAGCGAGCCGGGGGCCATTTTCATTCGACGGGATGCGGACGGCCCCCGCTTTCTGGGAGGTTGGGGCGGTGTCGCGCTTCCGGACGAGGGAGATGAAGTGAAGCAGTGGGCAAAGAGCGAATTTCCCGGCATCCCGGAGCCTCTGGTCAATTGCTTCGTCTGGTACGCGCTCGACGGCCGTTTAAAGGGGGCGCCGACCTGGCCGAACCCGTTCAACGATGATTGGGACAGGCCGGTCGAGGGCAAGCCTTAGGCAACCCCATAGCCTTTTCCTTCCCTGCGGCGCGAAACGCGCTACAAGCCCGGCCCATGCATTCCCCCTCGCATTCCTTCGACGTCATCATCCTCGGTGCGGGCGCGGCCGGCCTGTTCTGCGCCATCACGGCGGGGCAGCGCGGCAAGCGCGTGCTGCTGCTCGACCACGCCGATCAGGCGGGCGCGAAGATCCTCATCTCCGGCGGCGGGCGCTGCAACTTCACCAATACCGGCGTGCAGCCGGAGCGCTTCCTCTCGCAGAACCGGAACTTCGCCCGCTCGGCGCTGGTGCGCTACACGGCGAAGGATTTCGTCGCCCTCGTCGAGAAGCACCGCATCGCCTATCACGAGAAGACGCTGGGGCAGCTCTTCTGCGACGGTTCCTCGCGCCAGATCGTCGCCATGCTGCTGGCCGAGGCGGAGGCGGCGCAGGTGGATCTGCGGCTGAACCATCGCGTCACCGATGTCTCCCGCAACGACGCCTATGTGGTCGAGACCGACAAGGGCAGCTTCACCGCGCCCGCCCTGGTGCTGGCGACGGGCGGGCTCTCCATTCCCAAGATGGGCGCCACGGGCCTCTCGCATCAGATCGCGGGCCGTTTCGGCCTGGCGGTGACGGAGACGCGCCCGGGCCTCGTGCCGCTCACCTTCGGGGCGGATGATCTCGCGCTGATGCAGCCCATCAGCGGCGTCTCGCTCGAGGTGGTCGCCAAGCGCGAGAAGCGCGCTTTCCGCGAGGCGATGCTCTTCACCCATCGCGGCCTTTCGGGCCCGGCCATTCTGCAGATCTCGTCCTATTGGCGCCCGGGCGAGCCGCTGAGCATCGACCTCATGCCCGATGAGGATGCCGGCGCCTGGCTCATCGCACGCAAGCGCGAGCGGCCGAAGGCGGCGGTGCATACCATCCTGGGTGAGCGCCTGCCGCAGCGGCTGGCGGTGGGGCTGGTCGAGACCATGCTGGCGCCGCTCGTGCCCCCGGGCGCGATCATGCATGGCATGAGCGACAAGGCGCTGAACAAGATCGCCATGGTGCTGAAGCAGTTCACCGTCACCCCGAGCGGGACGGAGGGCTATGCCAAGGCCGAGGTGACGCTGGGCGGCGTGGATACCGAGGCGCTCTCGTCACGGACCATGGAAACGAAGGAGGTGCCGGGCCTCTTCGTGATCGGCGAGGCGGTGGACGTCACCGGCTGGCTCGGCGGGTATAATTTCCAATGGGCCTGGTCGTCAGGCTGGTGCGCCGGCCAGGCCATCTGACCGGCCGGCGCAAGCAAGTCCTACGCCTCAGTCAGCATAGGCGCCGGCGGCCTGGATGATCGGGCGCCACTTGGCGATATCCGCCATCCAGAAGGTGCGATGGGCCTCGGGCGTCGCCTCGGATTGCGGGACAGGGCTGGTGCCGAGGTCATTGAAGCGGCTCACCACCTTCTCGTCGCGCAGCGCGGCCTGGAGCGCCTTGGAGAGGCGGGCCAGGATTTCCGGCGAGGTGCCCTTGGGCGCGTAGAGCCCGTGCCACACCGTCACCTCGAAGCCCGGCAGGCCGGCTTCATTGGCGGTCGGCAGGTTCGGCAGGGAGGGCAGGCGCTCGCGCGTCGTCACCGCATAGGCCTTCACGGAACCGGCGCGGATCTGCTCGGTGGTATTGGTCGTCTGGTCGCACATCACGTCGACCGTGCCGCCCATCAGGTCCGTCATGGCCGGGCCGGTGCCGCGATAGGGCACGGTCGTCAGCTGCACCTGCATGGCCGTCTGCAGCAGCAGGCCGCAGAGATGGCTCGCCGCGCCCACGCCGGCATTGGCGAGGTTCAGCTTCTCTTTCTCGCGGCGGGCCAGGGCGACCAGCTCGGCGAGGTTAGTGGCCGGCAGATCCTTGCGGGAAATGATGGTCATGGGCACGGCGGTGACGAGGCCGATGGTCTCGAAGCCATTCACCGGGTCATAGGGCAGGCGGCGATAGAGGGTCGGCGTGGTGCCCATGCCGATATGGTGCAGCAGCAGGGAATAGCCGTCGGGCCGGGCCTGGGCGACGCGGGCCGCGCCCAGCGTGCCGCCGGCGCCGCCGACATTCTCGACCACCACGGAGGTATTCAGATCGCGCCCCATGGATTCGGCGACGAGCCGGGCCACGGTATCGGTCGGGCCGCCGGCGGCGAAGGGAACGACGATGGAAATGGGGCGATTGGGATAGGCCTGCTGGGCCGAGGCGGGCAAAGCGAGGGCGGAGGCGCCAAAAAGCGCGCTGAGCAGGGCGCGGCGGAACATGCGAGGAATCATCGGATCATTTTCTCCCGGGCCGCTTTGGGGCCTGGATCGAAATGACCTTTCCGTCATGTGGAAGTCAAGCGAAAGCGGGGGTTTCGCCGCTGCCGGCCTCGCGCAGAAGCCAGTCGCGCAGGGCGATCAGCGCGGGTTCCCGCCCCCGTGCCGGCAGATGCGCGAGATGCCAGCCGGTGCCGCGCCGCAGGGGCGGCTGGTCCGGCAGGGGATTAACCAGGCGGCGCTGGGCGAGTTCCGCCGCGACGAGGGATTGGTCGGCCAGCGCCACGCCCAGCCCATGCATCGCCCCCTGCGGCGGGAGCAAGGAGGAGCCGAAGCGATGCGGCCGCAGGGGGCGGAGCCCGCGCAGCCCGGCATGGGCGAACCACTCCTCCCAATCCTCCGGCGCGGTATCGGAGACGAGAAGGGTCTGCCGCGCCAGTTCCGCCGGTTCCAGTGGTCCATGGCTGCGCAGCCAGGAGGGCGAGCAGACCGGTATGAGCCTGTCGGGGAAGAGCAGATGCGTCGCGAGTTCCGGCCAGGGGCCGCGCCCGTGCAGCACCACCGCGTCGGGCCCGCCGCGCAGCAGGGGCGGGTCGATGCCGGTGGAGAGATGCAGCTCGATATCGGGCTGTTCCTGTTGGAAACGGGGCAAGCGCGGCAGCATCCAGCCCAGGGCGAAGGAGGTCTGGGCGAAGATCGAGAGCGTCACGCGCGGCGCGGGATGCAGCGCGCGGGCGAGCCCGGCCTCCACCGTGTCCAGCGCCTCGCTCAGCACCGGGAGTAGGGCGCGGCCTTCATCGGTGAGGGTCAGGGAGCGGGGGCCGCGCTCGAAAAGGCGGCGGCCGAGCCGGGCTTCGAGCAATTGCACCTGCTGGCTGATGGCGCCGGGCGTCACGCCAAGCTCCCCTGCGGCCGCGCTGAAACCGCCGAGGCGGGCGGCCGCCTCGAAGGCCCGGAGCGCGTTCAGGGGAGGGAGTTGGCGGCGCATGAGGGTGAGGAAAGCTGCTCCTGGAACGGCGGGCAACGGGGCCGAGACTCCCCATAGTTTAGAAAAACTGATCCTCAGGGGCAGATCAACTCGGTTGTCGCGATCCCGGATCGGTCCCAGCGTAACGGCATAGGGAAGAACAGGCACGGCTGACCCAGCCCGGAAGCGCCATGCGCCGCCGGGCCGCGCTGATGAGGCCGTGCATGTATCGTCGAAACCTCCTTTTCGGGGCCGGCGCCGCCGCCCTGGCTGCCCCCGCCATTCTCCGCCCCGCTCTGGCCCAGGCCGATGCGAAGGTGCTGCGCTTCGTGCCGCAGGGCGACCTGGTGAATCTCGACCCGATCTGGGGCACTTCCTACCAGGTGCGCAATGCGGCGCTGCTGATCTGGGACACGCTCTACGGCGTGGACAGCCAACTCCAGCCGCAGCGGCAGATGGTGGAATCGGAGGAGGTCAGCCCTGATGGCCTGACCTGGACCTTCAAGCTCCGCCCCGGCCTCGTCTTCCATGACGGCGCGCCGGTCACGGCGAAGGATGCCGTGGCGAGCCTGCGCCGCTGGTCCGCGCGCGATATCATGGGCCAACGCATCGCCGAGGTGCAGCAGGACCTCGTGGCCGTGGATGACAGCAGCTTCCGCTGGGTGCTGAAGCAGCCCTTCCCGAAGATGCTCTATGCGCTGGCGAAGTCGAACACGCCCTGCACCTTCATCATGCCCGAGCGCATCGCGAAGACCGATCCGTTCAAGGTCATCACCGAATATATCGGCAGCGGGCCCATGAAGCTGGCCTCCTGGCAGCCGGGCGCCAAGATCACCTTCGAGCGTTTTGCGGGCTATAAGCCGCGCGAGGAGAAATCCTCCTGGATGACGGGCGGCAAGCGCATGCTGGTCGATCGCATCGAATGGATCATCATGCCCGATGGCGCCACCGCCGCGGGCGCGCTGCAGACGGGCGAGGTGGATTGGCTCGAGACGCCGCTGCCCGACCTCGTGCCGACGCTGGAACGCGCGCGGGGCATCAAGGCCGGTATCGCGAACGATCTCGGCGTGGTCTCGGGCATCCGGCTGAACCATCTCCAGCCGCCTTTCGACAATCCCAAGGTGCGGCAGGCGATCCTGGCCGCGGTGCATCAGCCCGACTATCTCAGCGCCATCGTCGGCAATGACGAGCAGATGCGCCGGCCGATGAACGGCTTCTTCACCCCCGGCTCGCCGCTCTACACCGAGGCGGGCGGCGATGTGATGAAGGCGGGCGGTGACATGGCCCTGGCCAAGAAGCTTCTCGCCGAGTCCGGTTACGCCGGCCAGAAGATCACCATGATGATTGCGCAGGACAGTTTCGTCGCCAAGGCGAGCGGCGATGTCGCGGTCGATATGTGCCGCCGCCTGGGGCTGAACGTGGATGCGGTGGCCATCGATTTCGGCACCATCCAGGCGCGGCGCGTGAACAAGCGCACCCCGCCGGAGCAGGGCGGCTGGCACAGTTTCCAGGTGAGCCACGCGGGCACGGATTGCATCAATCCGGCCGCCTATCTCGGGCTGCGCGCCAATGGCGAGAAGGCTTGGTTCGGCTGGCCCGACAGCAAGGGCGTGGAGGAGGGCATCGCCGAATGGTTCGCCTCCACCTCGCTCGAGCAGGAGAAGGCCATCGCGGCGAAGATCAACCGCGCGGCCATCGAGGATGTCGTCTTCGTCCCTACCGGCTTCTTCCTCGCCAAGCAGGCCTGGCGGTCGACTGTCAGCGGCGTGGTGACGGCGCCGATCCCCGTCTTCTGGGATGTGGCGAAGAGCGCGTGAGGATCGAGTGATGAACAACAAGAAACGCCAGATGCACCTGAACCTCTTCATCCAGGGCGTGGGCCATCATGAAGCCGCCTGGCGGCATCCGGGGACGGACCCGGCGAATATGATGGATATCGGCTATTACCAGCAGCTCGCGCGCGAGGCGGAGGCGGCGAAATTCGACGCGATCTTCATCGCCGACGCCCTGGCCATCAACACCAATGTCGAATACGGGCCCTTCAACAACTTCTTCGAGCCCTTCACGCTTCTCGCGGCCGTGGCGGCGGTGACGGACCGTATCGGCGTGATCGGCACGGCCTCGACCACCTATGACGAGCCCTATGACATCGCCCGCAAGCTCGCCTCGCTCGACCGGGTGAGCAAGGGGCGCGCGGGGTGGAATATCGTCACTTCGGGCAACCAGAACGCGGCGATGAATTTCGGCCTCCAGCGCCATCCGGAGCATAGCCGCCGCTATGCGCGGGCGACGGAATTCGTCGAGGTCACCTGCGCGCTCTGGGACAGTTGGGAGGATGACGCGCTGGTCGCCGATCGCGAGCGGGGCATCTTCACCGATCGCAGCCGCATCCATGCGATCAACCATGAAGGCGAGTTCTTCAAGGTGCGCGGCCCGCTCGACTTTCCGCGCCCGCCGCAGGGCTGGCCGGTGCTGGTGCAGGCCGGCTCCTCCAGCGATGGCAAGGAATTCGCCGCGCGCTTCGCCGAGGCCATCTATACCGCGCAAAACAACCTGCCCGAGGCCCAGGCCTTCTATGCCGAGGTGAAGGGCCGCATGGCGCATTACGGCCGGCGGCCGGACCAGCTCTGCATCCTGCCCGGCATCGCGCCGATCATCGGCCGCACCACGGAGGAGGCGAAGGCCCGCGAGCAGGAGCTGAACGACTATATCCTCCCCGAATACGGGCTCCATCAGCTCTCGCAGAACTTCAATATCGACCTCTTCAGCTACCCGCTCGACGGGCCGCTGCCGGAGGTGCCGCCCATCGAGAGCCTGAATGGCGGCAAGAGCCGGGCGCAGATCTATCTCGACATGGCGCGGCGCGGGAACCTCACCATCCGCCAGCTCATCCAGCAGATCGCCTTCGCGCGCGGGCACGACACTTTCGCGGGCACGCCGAAGGAAATCGCCGACCATATGGAGGAATGGTTCACGAGCGGGGCCTGCGACGGCTTCAACCTCCTGGCGCCGAACCTGCCGGGGGATTTCCATCGCTTCGTCGAATTGGTGGTGCCGGAATTGCGGCGGCGCGGGCTGTTCCGCGACGAATACAGCGGCCGCACGCTGCGGGAGCATTTCGGCCTGGCGCGGCCGGTGAACCGCTTCAGCCGGGTGCCCGCCCCGGCATAGCCGTGGGGCGCGGCGAAGGCGCCGTCCTGGCGCCGCGAGGCGAGGCTCTCCGCCCTTTTTTCGGAGGCCTCGCCTGCGCCGGTTGTTACTCCTGGAAGGCCACGTCGCCCTGGCCGAGCTTCCGCGGGCGCATCCTGGCGCGGAAGCTGAAGAAGACCTGGGCGGCGAGCAGCAGCACGATCACGCCGAGGATGGTCCCGCTGATGGGGCGCTCGACGAAGATCGAGAAATGGCCACGGCTGAGCAGCATGGCACGGCGGAAATTCTCCTCCACCATGGGCCCGAGCACATAGCCGAGCAGGATCGGCGCGATCGGGAAGTCCAGCGCCATGAAGAGCGCGCCGAGCAGGCCGAAGACCAGCACTTCATAGACGGCGAAGATATCGTTGTTCACCGTATAGGCGCCGATGGCGATGAAGAAGACGGCCGCCGGGAAGAGGAAGCGGTAGGGCACCTGCAGCAGCTTCACCCAGACGCCGATCATCGGCACGTTCAGGATCATCAGCAGCAGATTGCCGACCCAGAAGCTGGCGATCAGGCCCCAGAAGATGTCGGGGTGCTCGGTCAGCAGGCGGGGGCCGGGCTGGATGCCGTGGATGAGCAGCGCGCCGAGCAGCAGCGCCATGACGGCGTCGCCCGGAATACCGAGGCTCATGGTCGGGATGAAGTCCACCTGCGTCTTGGAATGCGAGGCGGCTTCGGGGGCGGCGACGCCCGCGATCATGCCCGTGCCGAACTTGTTCGGCGTCTTGGAGACCTTCTGCTCCACCGCATAGGCGATGAAGGTGGTGATGGTCGGGCCGGTGCCGGGCATGGCGCCGAAGATGGTGCCGACCAGGGTGCCGCGCACCATCGGCCAGAAGGCCTGCTTCAGCTCATCCTTGCTCGGCCGCATGTCCTTGAAGCGGACCGGCTTGAGGCTGCCGATGTGCTTCATGCGGTTCACATGGCGCAGGAAGTCCGCGATGCCGAAGACGCCCATGGCGATGGAGACCAGCTCCACGCCGTCGGCCAGCTGCGGGATGCCGAAGGTGAAGCGCTGCGTGCCGGTCTGCACATCGGTGCCGAGGCAGCCCAGCATCAGGCCCATCACCGTCATGGCGATGCCCTTGATGGGCGAGCCGCGCGACATGGTGGAGCCGGCGATGAGGCCGAGCAGCATGATCGAGAAAAGCTCCGCCGGGCCGAATTTGAAGGCCATCTCGACCAGCAGGGGCGAGGCGAAGATCATCACGATGATGCCGAAGGAGGCCGCGAAGAAGGAGGCGATCATCGTCAGCCCCAGCGCCGTGCCGCCCTTGCCCGCCCGCGTCATCGGATAGCCGTCGAGACAGGTGACCGCGTGCGGCGGGTGCGAGGGGAGGTTCAGCAGGATGGCGCCGATGGCCCCGCCATACTGGGAGCCATAGAAAATGCCGGCCAGCATCAGGATGGCGGGCACAGGCTGCATCGCGAAGGTGAGCGGCAGCAGCATGGAAATGGCCGTCAGCGCGCCCGTGCCGGGGAGCACGCCGATCAGGTTGCCGACCAGAACGCCCAGGAAGCAGAAGAGAAGGTTATGCGGCTCGAGCGCCAGGTTGAACCCGTAGCCGAGATCGAGAATGGACTGCCACATCAGAAGAAATCCCACTTCACCAGCGGCAGGAGCACGCCCAGGCCCCACCAGAAGATGCCCACCGAGGCGATGACCATGCCGACGGCCAGCACGATGGCTTCCCACCACCGGTTCTCGACATCGCCCATGGCGGTGATGAGCACGCAGGCGAAGGTGGCCGGGATCAGGCCCGTGTGCTCGGCCAGCAGCGCGAAGGCGAGGACGCCGGCGCAGATGCAGAGCCAGCCGCGCCATTGCGTGGCGGTGGAGATCGGGTGCTCGGCGCTGGGGCTATGACCCGGCATCGGCGCCGGCTCCACCCGGCGGAAGAAGGTCTGAATCAGCAGGGCCAGGCCGATCAGCGTCAGGATCACGCCCAGCGCCGTGGGCATGAAGCCCGGGCCCATGCGGTTGAGGGTGCCGAGGTGGTAGGTCTGCCCCTGGGCGGCAGTCGCCACGCCAAGGGCGCATAGTATTAATCCGCCGCAATAATCTCTGTATCTTGTGTTTACTGTGGACTGCATGGTTGTCTCCTCCAAGGGCGGGAGAGTTTACGCTACGCATCAAATAAAATGGCGGGCAAGTCCCGAGATACAAAAGCCCTCGAAAAGCCAATGATGCTGCGGCGATGCAGCAAAATCGCTACTGTAAAATCATTATAAATCAATGTGATGATTCGGGGTGGCATATGACGGGATATGGCGCCGGCGGCCCTTGGGGCGGGCATGCGGGATGCTCTTACCGGGGAATCAATGTGTCAGAATGTAAGCAATATACGCGGAGAATCTAACGAAAAATTCACGGAATATTTCCGGCTTACTGGAAGCAATGGACTCATTATTATGATTAAGAAGATGAAATCTTGAGTTCATCGTCAGGTTAGGCCAGCTGAGGACTGCAAAACGAAAAGGCCGCCCCTGCCTTGCGGCGGGGGCGGCCTTTTCGGACGCGATGAGTCTTGGCGGCTCAGCTATCCATCTTGAGGGCGGCGATGAAGGCGCTCTGCGGGATTTCCACCTTGCCGAACTGCCGCATGCGCTTCTTGCCTTCCTTCTGCTTGTCCAGAAGCTTGCGCTTGCGGGAGATGTCGCCGCCGTAGCACTTGGCGGTGACGTCCTTCGACATGGCCGAGATGGTCTCGCGCGCGATCACGCGCCCGCCGATCGCGGCCTGGATGGGGATCTTGAAGAGCTGGCGGGGGATCAGCTCCTTCAGCTTCTCGCAGATCGAGCGGCCGCGGCGCTCGGCCTGGCTGCGATGGGCCATGAAGGAGAGCGCGTCCACCGGGTCGTTGTTCACGAGGATGGAGATCTTCACCAGGTCGCCCGCGTCATAGCCGTCCATCTGATAGTCGAAGGAGGCGTAGCCGCGGCTGACGGATTTCAGGCGGTCGTAGAAATCGAAGACCACCTCGTTGAGCGGCAGGCGATAGACGGCCATGGCGCGGTTGCCGACATAGGTCAGCTCCACCTGCTGGCCGCGACGCTCGGAGCAGAGCGTCAGGATCGAGCCGAGATGCTCGTCGGGCACCATGATGGTGGCCTTGATCCAGGGCTCCTCGATCTTCTCGATCAGCGTCGGGTCCGGCATGTCGGCCGGGTTGTGCAGGTCGATCGTCTCGCCCTTGTTCGTCGTCAGCTTGTAGACGACGGAGGGGGCGGTCGCGATCAGGTCCAGGTCGAACTCGCGCGAGAGGCGCTCCTGGATGATCTCGAGATGCAGCAGGCCGAGGAAGCCGCAGCGGAAGCCGAAGCCAAGCGCCGCCGAACTCTCCGCCTCGAAATGGAAGGAGGCGTCGTTCAGGCGCAGTTTGCCCAGGCTCTCGCGCAGCTTCTCGAAATCGTCGGCATCGACCGGGTAGAGGCCGCACCAGACCACCGGGACGGAGGGCTTGAAGCCCGCCAGCGGCTCGGAGGCCGGGTTGCGGTCATCGGTGATGGTATCGCCGACATTGGTCTCGGCGACCGTTTTGATGGCGGCGTTCAGATAGCCCATCTCGCCCGGGCCGAGGTAATCGACGGGCACCATCTTGGGGCGGAAGATGCCGACGCTATCGACCGTCTGCACCGTGCCCTCGGCCATGAAGCGGATTTTCTGACCCTTGCGGATCGTCCCGTCCACGACGCGGATGAGGATGATGACGCCGAGATACGGGTCGTACCAGCTATCGACCAGCAGGGCCTTGAGGGGCGCGTTCGGGTTGCCCTTGGGCGCGGGCAGGCGCGTCACGATCGCCTCGAGCACGCCCTCAATGTTCAGGCCCGACTTGGCCGAGATCTCGACCGCCTCGGAGGCGTCGATGCCGATCACATCCTCGATCTGCTGCTTCACGCGCTCCGGTTCGGCGGCCGGCAGGTCGATCTTGTTCAGGATCGGGACGATCTCGTGGTTTGCGTCGATGGCCTGATAGACATTGGCGAGCGTCTGCGCCTCTACGCCCTGGGAGGCGTCGACGACGAGCAGCGAGCCCTCGCAGGCGGCGAGCGAGCGGGAGACCTCATAGGCGAAGTCGACATGGCCCGGCGTGTCCATCAGGTTCAGGACGTAGTCCTTGCCGTCCTTCGCCTTGTAGTCGATGCGGACGGAGGCGGCCTTGATGGTGATGCCGCGCTCCTTCTCCAGTTCCATGCTGTCGAGCACCTGGTCGGTCATCTCGCGGGCGGAGATGGTGCCCGTGGCCTGGATCAGGCGGTCGGCGAGGGTCGACTTCCCATGGTCGATATGGGCGATGATCGAGAAATTACGGATGCGGTCGAGGGGGGTGTCGGTCATCGTCTTCCGGCGGAGAAGGGCCCGGGGCGTGCAGGAACCCGGCGGTCTGCGGTGCAGATAGGGCAAAGGGGCCCCAGATGCAAAGGCGGATGGGCAAGCGCCTGCCCCGCCAACGGTAATCATGGGCTTTGTGCCCCCGCTGAGGCCGGCTTCCGCCTATCGAGCGGTTATCGGGGGCCGGGATAGGCCGGGGCCGACACCTTGCGGGGAATTCCGCGCTTGCCAGGCGCTTTTCGTACCCGTCAGGGCGGCTTCCCCTCCTTCGGCGGTTATCGCGCGCGCGGCGGCCGCTTTCAGCCCGTCGCGAGCGCCGGGGCGAGGGCCAGGGCGCCGATGCGGGCCACGGCCAGGAGCCGCTCGGCGCTCCAGCCCTCGCGCGCGGCGGCCGAGTAGCGGTCAATACATATTCCTTCAAGGATCGAATCCTATGGCCAATAGCCAATCCTCCGGTGTTTTCGCGGGCCGGAAGGCGCTCATCATCGGCGGCAGCCGCGGCATCGGCGCGGCCGTCGTCCGCCGCTTGGCCCGCGAGGGGGCGAGCGTCTCCTTCACCTATGCGGGTTCCGAAGCCGCCGCGAAGGCGCTGGCGGCCGAGACGGGCGCCGAGGCGCTGCGCTCCGATGCCGCCGACCGCGCGGCGGTGATCGAGGTGGTGCGGGCGCGCGGGGCGCTCGACATCCTCGTCTATAATGCCGGCCTCTTCATCGGCGGCGATCCGCTGGCCACCGAGGCCGATGCGGTCGACCGGATGATCGATGTGAACCTGCGCTCGGCCTATCACGCCGCCGTCGAGGCGGGGCGCCGGATGAACGAGGGCGGGCGGATCATCATGATCGGCTCCGTCAATGGCGACCGCATGCCCTTCGCCGGCGGGGCCAGCTATGCCCTGACCAAATCCGGCCTGCAGGGCATGGCGCGTGGCCTGGCGCGGGATTTCGGCGCGCGGGGCATCACGGTGAATGTGGTGCAGCCCGGCCCGACCGATACGGACATGAACCCCGCCGACGGCCCGATGAAGGACATGATGCACAGCTTCCTCGCCATCAAGCGCCATGCGACGCCGGATGAGGTGGCGGGCATGGTCGCCTATCTGGCCGGGCCCGAGGCGGGCGTCATCACCGGCGCGATGCACACGATCGACGGCGGTTTCGGCGCCTGAGCCCAGCCCCCCGGCGGCTGCGAGGCCGCCGGCCGTGCGGCCGGAAGGCCGCCGACCCTTCCGTGGCCAGCAGGCCGCAGGCAGGGAACAAGCCAGCCATTCACATCATGCGGTAGCCGCTCCGCCCGAAAGGGCGTTTACCGGCTACCGGGAGCCTGACCGATACCCGCCGGCCTGTCAGCCGGCGGTTTTCGGCGTGGTTCGCGCGCATGATGGCGGAGTGGCCGATGCCGCTGGAAGACGAAGCACTGCCGGGCGATATCGGCGAGGTCCAACCACGCGAAGGGACTCGCGCGGCGCCGCGCGGCTGGATCGACGCCCGGCTGATCCATGCGGCGGCCCGGCTGCGCGGCTGGGTCCGGCGCGGCGAGGTGGGGCTCACCGCACTCGGCATCATCGCCGGCATCCTCAGCGGCACGCTGGCCTCTGCCATGGGCGCCGTCGCCAAGCTGATGCATGGCCTGCTCTTCGGCCCCGGCGTCGTCACCGGGCTGAGCACCATCCGCGATGCCGATAGCTGGCGCCTGCTGCTGCTGCCGGCGGTGGGCGGGCTGGTGCTGGGCCTGGTCAATATCCTCATCAACCGCTGGCGGCCGCGCCAGCCGGTCGACCCCATCGAGGCCAATGCGCTTTACGGCGGCCGCATGTCCCGCGCCGACGGCATCGTGGTGGCGGTGCAGAACCTGATCTCCAACGGCTTCGGCGCCTCGGTGGGGCTCGAGGCGGGCTATACGCAGGTGGGCGGCGGCTTCTCCTCCTGGCTCGGGCAGCGTTTCGGGCTGCGGCGGGGGGATTTGCGCATCCTGGTCGGCTGCGGGGCGGCAGGCGCCATCGCGGCCGCTTTCGACGCGCCGCTGACCGGCGCCTTCTATGCCTTCGAACTGGTCATCGGCAGCTATGCCATCGCCTCCCTCGCCCCCGTGGTGGCCTCGGCCGTGGCGGCGACGCTCACCGCGCGGCTGCTGAGCGGGGAGACCTACCCTGTCCAGCCCGGCGGCGTACCCAGCCCGGATTGGCAGGGCTTCGTCCTCGCCATCCTGGTCGCAATTCTCTGCGCGGGCGTGGCGATCCTGCTGATGCGCGGGGTGGTGCGGGCCGAGGCGCTGATGAAGCGCTGCATTCCCTGGGCGGCGCTGCGCCCCGCGGTGGGCGGGCTCGCGGTGGGAGCCATGGCGCTGCTCTCGCCCGGCGTGCTCTCGGCCGGGCATGGCGCGCTGCATGTGGCCTTCAATACCGAGGGGCCGCTCGGGGCCGCGCTGCTGCTGCTGGGGCTCAAGGCCCTGGCCTCGGGAATTTCCATCGGCGCGGGCTTTCGCGGCGGCCTGTTCTTCGCCTCGCTGCTGCTGGGTGCGCTGCTGGGCAAGATTTTCGCCGGGCTGCTCATGCTGGCCGGGATGCCGCCGCTCGACCCGCTCTTCCTTGCCCTGGTCGGGATGAGCGCCTTCGGCACGGCGGTGATCGGCGCGCCCCTGGCCATGACTTTCCTGGCCTTGGAGAGCACCGGGAATTTCGCCGTGGCCGGCGCGGTGCTGACGGCGGTGACGGTTGCGGGCCTCGTGGTGCGGCGGACCTTCGGCTACTCCTTCGCCACCTGGCGCTTCCATCTGCGCGGCGAGACCATCCGCTCGGCGCATGACATCGGCTGGCTGCGGGAGCTTACCGTGGGCCGCATGATGCGCCGCGACGTGCGGACGGTGCGCAGCGACATGCGGCTGACTGGCTTCCGCCGCGAATTCCCCCTCGGCGCCACGGAACTCGTGGTGGCGGTGGATGAGGCCGACCGCTACGCGGGCATCGTCGTCGTGGCCGAGGCCCATTCCGAGAGCAGCAAATCCGAGACGGTGGCCGAGCTGCTCCGCAAGCGCGACGTGGCGCTGCAGCCGGCGATGAATGCCAAGGAGGCCATGGCCGTCTTCGACCGCGCCGAGGCCGAGGCGCTCGCCGTGGTCGACGGGGCGGAGAGCCGCAAGGTCATCGGCCTGCTCACCGCGAGCCATGTGCTCCGCCGCTATGGCGAGGCGCTGGACCAGCGGCGGCGGGAGGAGATGGGGGATTAGCCCCAGCCTCGGCCTCTTCAGCCCGCGACCAACGCCTTCACGCAGCGCTCGAAGGCGGCGAGGTCATGCCAGCGGCGATCGGCGGGGACTTCTTCCAGTTCCAGCACGCCGCCCGAGGCGATGATGCCGCCATCGATCATGAGATTGTCGTTCAGTCCGAAATCCTCGAGCGAGAGGCCCTCGGCATCCTCCCAATCGCCATCGGCGCGGCGGCGGGCCTTCTCGCCCAGGAAGGCGAGGGTGCGGGCGGAGAAATGCGTGGCGGTATTGCTGTAGCCCGCCACCTTGCCGCCCAACCCGCGCATATAGCCCACCTCATAGACCGTGCCGGCATCGGCCGAGGGGCCGCGGAAGGGCGTGAGATTCGCGATCAGCGCATCGGCGGCGCGGATATGCGCCTCGTTCCGGAGCGCGATGGAAAGCCAGAGCCGGGGCTCGGCATCGGCCAGGGCATCGGGGCGCGGGTCGAGCGGGAAGATGCCTTCGGCGCCGTGACGGGCGCAGATGGCCTTCTTCTCCGCCGCCAGGGCGAGGGCATCGGCCAGGAAAACCTCCGGCCCGGCTAGGTAGATCCGCATGGGGGCAGCATTTGGAGACTCGCCGGCCCTTGTCAATCGCGCGCGGCCCCGCAGGATGGCCCCAGACCGCGAAGGGCCGGAGATGGACCTCGAAGCCGAATACAACAACCGCGCCCGCGTGCCGGGCCACCCCGCCATCATCGCCGGCTGGCAGCGCGACGCCGCCGCCTGGCGCGCGGCCTGCCCGAGGGCCGAGCTGGACCTCGCCTATGGCGAGAGCGCGCGGGAGAAGCTCGACCTCTTCTGGCCGGAGGGGCGGGATGAGGCGCCGATGGCGATCTTCATCCATGGCGGCTACTGGCAGGCGCTGGACAAGAATTTCCACAGCCATTGCGCGCGCGGGTTGGTGGAGCGCGGCATCGCCGTGGCTGTGCCGAGCTATGACCTATGCCCCCAGGTGACGATGGAGACCATCGTGGCGCAGATGCGCGCCGCCGCGCTGTTCCTCTGGCGCCGGCATGGCCGCCGCCTCTTCGCCTATGGCCATTCGGCGGGCGGGCACCTTTCGGCGATGCTCGCGGCGACCGATTGGGCGGCGCTCGGCGCGACCGATGGGACGGCGCTCCGCGCCCCGGCGCGGCTGGTGCCGGCCATCGGGCCGATTTCCGGGGTTTTTGAGCTGGAGCCGCTGCTGGGCACCTCCGTCGCGGAGAAGCTGGGGCTCGACCAGGCGCGGGCCAGGGCGCTGTCGCCGCGCTTCTTCGCCCCGCCGGCGGAGGTGGCGGTGCATGCGGTGGTGGGCGGGGCCGAGAGCGGGGAATTCATCCGCCAGACCCGCGACTTCGCCACCGCCTGGGGCGGCACGGCCGAGGAAGCGCCGGGCGAGGACCACTTCACCGTCATCGCGCCCCTGGCCGATGCGGCTTCGGCGATGGTCGAGCGGTTCGCGGGGATGGTGCCGGTGGGGTGAGGTGGGGGGTGGATTTGGTGTTGGTGAATTAGGTGTCTTTCGTAATGATCTGAGGGGCGCCGAGGCTGGTAGATCTTTGACAATTGAAAAAGGAGTTTTGAGTCAGTAGTTTCTGGGAAGAGTGTTCCCCGCAGGCGCGGGGATGAACCGCAGTCGCGCGATACCATCATGGCCTTCTTCACGTGTTCCCCGCAGGCGCGGGGATGAACCGTGGGCAACGCCCTTTACGGACCCCTCTGGCAGGTGTTCCCCGCAGGCGCGGGGATGAACCGACCTGCTCTGGTTGGAGGTGGTGAACCGTTCGGTGTTCCCCGCAGGCGCGGGGATGAACCGACGGTCTTGCGGGCCATCTCGTCCCACCACTGGTGTTCCCCGCAGGCGCGGGGATGAACCGGGCCAGATCACCGCCGTCGAGGTGGGCATCCTGTGTTCCCCGCAGGCGCGGGGATGAACCGGCCCGCGGCATCGGCGATCTCTCGCCAGTCGTGTGTTCCCCGCAGGCGCGGGGATGAACCGCTGGCCCCGTCGCCGATGCTGGCCCCGTCGCCGTGTTCCCCGCAGGCGCGGGGATGAACCGGCCACCATCCTGCCCTCCGTCGCCGTGGATATGTGTTCCCCGCAGGCGCGGGGATGAACCGGCCTACGCCTCGGCCATCAAGCGCGGCGCGACGTGTTCCCCGCAGGCGCGGGGATGAACCGGAGGCCCGGCAAATGACCCGCTATATCCTGATGTGTTCCCCGCAGGCGCGGGGATGAACCGTTGCCTGAGGGACCGCGCGGCTGGTCGCTGGGGTGTTCCCCGCAGGCGCGGGGATGAACCGGCCTATCTGGACCGCGCCGTGCCGGCTTACGTGTGTTCCCCGCAGGCGCGGGGATGAACCGCTGATCGCCGTGGTGCGGGTCAACTGGTCGGAGTGTTCCCCGCAGGCGCGGGGATGAACCGATGGGCTGACCGCTCGAATTGGTCACGGTGACGTGTTCCCCGCAGGCGCGGGGATGAACCGCCGCAGTGCAAGACGCGTCAGCGGCCGGGCGGGTGTTCCCCGCAGGCGCGGGGATGAACCGGCCACCAATAACCCCTGGTATCTCGTCACGCCGTGTTCCCCGCAGGCGCGGGGATGAACCGCCGCAGGCTTGGATCCTCTTGCAGGCGTATCAGTGTTCCCCGCAGGCGCGGGGATGAACCGCAGCCCCTTGGCACGCGCCACGAGAGCGGGGTGTGTTCCCCGCAGGCGCGGGGATGAACCGGTGGCGCGCATCTTGCACAGGCGGCAGGGTGAGTGTTCCCCGCAGGCGCGGGGATGAACCGCGCCGCGTAGGTCATTTGGGCTTGTCTCCACCGTGTTCCCCGCAGGCGCGGGGATGAACCGCGACGCTGCCCGCGATGATGCCGAGACTGCATGTGTTCCCCGCAGGCGCGGGGATGAACCGCGCGGGAGGCCGCTGGTCCTGTCCCGCCCCGAGTGTTCCCCGCAGGCGCGGGGATGAACCCCCGCCATTCCCCTATTCGTGCTGGTCCGCCAGGTGTTCCCCGCAGGCGCGGGGATGAACCGCGCCCCGAATTGCCTCAGGGGCACGTCGAGGGGTGTTCCCCGCAGGCGCGGGGATGAACCGACAGCCTCATGGCTGCTGCTGATCGCGGGTTGGTGTTCCCCGCAGGCGCGGGGATGAACCGGCTTTCGACGGCGCGGAGAACGTGATCCGAGGGTGTTCCCCGCAGGCGCGGGGATGAACCGGGGCAGCTCACCGCCGTCGAGGTCGGCATTCTGTGTTCCCCGCAGGCGCGGGGATGAACCGCCGGTGATGCGCAGCGCGGGATGGCTGATGGCGTGTTCCCCGCAGGCGCGGGGATGAACCGTCGCTGCTGGTGCCGCGGCACAGGACGATCACGTGTTCCCCGCAGGCGCGGGGATGAACCGGTGACGGTGAGGGAGATGCTCCCCTTGGCCTTGTGTTCCCCGCAGGCGCGGGGATGAACCGCGCTCGGGGGTTCGTCAACGCGCTCGGCGAACGTGTTCCCCGCAGGCGCGGGGATGAACCGTGGTGCGGGTCGAATACCTCAATGACGTGGTCGTGTTCCCCGCAGGCGCGGGGATGAACCGCTGGCCAGCGCCAACGCCGCGGCTTTTCCGGTGTGTTCCCCGCAGGCGCGGGGATGAACCGCTGCCGTGCTGTTGAAGTAGGCGAAACCGCAGGTGTTCCCCGCAGGCGCGGGGATGAACCGGGCGTGACCGAGGCGTCGCCCGTGCGCTCCATGTGTTCCCCGCAGGCGCGGGGATGAACCGGATGAGGCGGAAGGCCTCCTCCACGTCTTCGCGTGTTCCCCGCAGGCGCGGGGATGAACCGAAACCTCATCGGATAGCAGGTGGAATGGGAAAGTGTTCCCCGCAGGCGCGGGGATGAACCGTTGTTGAAGCGGCGCTTGTGGCCGCCGGTAGAGTGTTCCCCGCAGGCGCGGGGATGAACCGCGGACGCGGCCGATCTGGTGACGCAGGCGGGCGTGTTCCCCGCAGGCGCGGGGATGAACCGACCGCGCTGGACGTGATGCGCGCGGAACCCCGGGTGTTCCCCGCAGGCGCGGGGATGAACCGTCCATGGCCAAGCGGCTATGGCTGCCCACGGCGTGTTCCCCGTACACGCGGGGACGCTCCACCTCCCTCGCCCCAGCCATCTCCACGAAGGCGATTGCAAAGCACTCGCAATAGGACTAGCGAGGCCCTCCTATTTCCCGCCGGGAGGGTTCTCTATGCCGCCATGCCTGCCTGGACTGATGGAGCGCCTGTCGTGAGCGGCGCGAGCCTCGCCGGGCAGCGCAGCGAAAGCGGCCTCGCGCAGGGCTATGCGCGCTTCGTCCGCCGCCGCGTCTGGATCATGGCCGCGATGGCGGTGGCGCTCGTCGCCTCGCTCCTCACCGATATCGCGACGGGGCCGGCGGCGCTGCCGATCCACACCATCCTCTCCGGCCTCATCGACCCCGAAAGCCTCTCGCGCCCGCTTCGGGTTATCCTGTGGGACGTGCGGCTGCCCTATGCGATCATGGCGGTGATCGTCGGCGCCTCGCTCGGCCTCGCGGGCGCCGAGATGCAGACGGCGCTCAACAACCCCCTGGCCAGCCCCTTCACCCTGGGCGTCTCGGCCGCCGCCACGTTGGGGGCCGCGCTGGCCATCGTCTTCGGCGTCTCCAAGCTGGGGCTCTCGGCGACGGTGCTCATCCCCGCCATGGCCTTCGCCTTCGCCGCCGGCACGGCCGTGCTGGTGCAATTCCTCGCCAAGCTGCGCGGGGCGGGGGTGGAGACGGTGGTGCTCTTCGGCATCGCGCTCGTCTTCGCGCTCAATGCCCTGGTGGCGCTGGTGCAGTTCGTGGCCGATGCCGATACGCTGCAGCAGATCGTCTTCTGGTCCATGGGCAGCCTTTCGCGGGCCACCTGGGGCAAGATCATGGTGGTGGCCATCGTCTTCGGCCTCTGCTTCCCCTTCGCGCTCCGCCAGGTCTGGGCCATGACGGCGCTGCGGGCGGGCGAGGCCCAGGCCGCCTCGCTCGGCATCGATGTGGACCGGCTTCGCCTCGTGGTCATGCTGCGCTCGAGCCTGCTGGCCGCGGCGGCCGTGAGCTTCGTGGGCACGATCGGCTTCGTCGGCCTGGTGGGCCCGCATATGGCCCGGCTGATGCTCGGCGAGGACCATCGCTTCTACCTGCCCGGCGCGGCCCTTTGCGGCGCGCTGGTGCTCTCGCTGGCCTCCATCGCGTCCAAGACGATCATCCCGGGCCTCATCATCCCGGTCGGCATCGTGACCTCGCTGGTGGGCATCCCGCTCTTCGTCGCGCTGATCTTCGGCAAGGGGCGCCGGGCGTGAGCGAGCGGGGTTTCCTTCTGGAAGGGCTGACGGCCGGTTATGCGGGGCGGGAGGTGCTGCGCGGCTTCACCCTGCCCGAGACGCTGGCCCCCGGCACGCTGCTGGCGCTGATCGGGGCCAATGGGGCGGGCAAGTCCACCCTGCTCCGGGCCGTCGCGGGCCTGGGCAAGAGCAAGGGGCGGATCGAGATGGATGGCGTCGCCCTGCCCGGGCTGAAGCCGCTCGCCCGCGCCCGGATGGTGGGCTACCTGCCGCAGACCCTGCCGCCGCCCACGCCGCTCGTCGCCTATGAGGCCGTGCTGTCCGCCTGCCGCGCCGTGCGGGGCGATCTGGACGCGGCCGGGGCCGAGGCCGCCATCGCCCGCGCCTTCGACGGGCTCGGCATCGGCCATCTGGCGCTGCGGCGGATGGACCAGCTCTCGGGCGGCCAGCGGCAGATGGTGGGCCTCGCCCAGGTGCTGGTGCGCGAGCCGGGGCTGCTGCTGCTCGACGAGCCGACCAGCGCGCTCGACCTGCGCTGGCAGCTTTCCGTGCTGGGCGCGGTGCGCGAGGCGGTGCAGCGTTCGGGCTCGGTCGCGATCCTGGCCATGCATGACATCAACCTGGCACTGCGCCTCTGCGATCAGGTGGCCGTGCTGGCCGAGGGCCAGGTCTTGGCCTGCGGCGAGCCCGCCGAGGTGGTGAGCGCCGAGGTGCTGGCCCGCGCCTTCGGCGTGGTCGCGCGGGTGGAGCGCTGCTCGCAGGGGGCGCCGGTGCTGCTGGTGGACGGCGCGATCGAGAGCGGCGACCGGCTTTAGAGGCCGTTTCATAAAGCTGGCCGGTCGGCTCCGGCAGCCTTTTCCGCGCCAGTATCGTTGGCGGTTTGGCCAAGTGTCTCGCATTTGGCCTGCGCCGCCGCCTGTGTGGCACGAAAACTGGCCGGAGCCTCAGCCGCCAGCTGAAACAGTCGCTTAGAGGCTGACCCGCCGCCGCTCTTCCTCAGGCAGCCCCCGGTCATGGGCGGCGATGGCTTCGCCGGTGGCGATCCAGGCGGTCTTGTCCTCGCGCAGGCGGGTGAGCAGCCGGTCCAGCACCTTCAGCGGCGCAGGGCGGGTCGAGACCCAGTCATGCAGGGTGAGGGTGAAGAGTGCCCCGGCCTCGGCGCTGGCTTCCCAATCGAAAAGCCATTCCTCCAGCACATGCAGCGGGCTCGCCGGGACGCGATCGCTCACGCCGGTCAGCTTGAAGCGGGCCGTATCCTCCCGGTTCCAGGAGATGGGCAGCTCCGTCACGCCCTGGATCGTATAGGGGTGGTCATAGCCCGCGAGGGAACTGTCATAGAGCCCGGCCGCGCCGATCTCGGCCAGCATGCCGCGCGTCAATTCCCAGCCCGGTGCGCGGAAACCCGCCGGGCGGCGGCCGGTCTGGCGCTGGAAGAGGCCGATGGAGCGGCCCAGGGCCTCGGCGAATTCCGCCTCGGTGATCTGGGCCGCGGCCTCATGCAGATAACCGTGCAGCCCCACCTCATGCCCCTCGCGCAGCAGGCGGGGGAGCAGCTCCGGCTGCCGCGCCGCGACAGCACCGGGGACGAAGAAACTCGCCTTCACCTCATGCCGCGCCAGCAGGGCGAGTAGGCGGGGAATGCCGTCGCGCAGCCCGTATTGCCGCTGCTCCCATTCCGAGAGGAGCGGCGTGGGCGCGGCGCGGTGGCGCCAGAGCAGGGGCGTATCGGCATCGACATCGATGCTGATCAGCGCGGCGGCGCGCTTTCCCTCGGGCCAGGGATAGGGGCGGGTTTCCATGGCGACAGCCTGCGGTCGCCCCGATCCGGTGTCAAAGAGCCCCGCTAGGGCGGGGAGGCGGCTGGTGGCCCGCGCTCCACGCCCACCATCGGCACGACATGCGGGCCGGAGAGCAGCCGCAGCCGGAGGCGCCGGCGCTCGCGGCGGGGTTGGGCGGCACCATGGGCGATATCCGTCCAGGGCGCGCTCCAGCCTTCGCTGAGCACCAGTTCCATGATGAGGCATTCCGCCTCCTCGCTATAGCCGATGGTCTCGAAGCCGAGGCGGCGATAGAGCGAGAGGGCGCCCTTGTTCTCCGGCACCACGAAGAGCCGCACGCGGCGGCAACCCGGGATGGCGGAAAGGCGCCGCAGCGCGTCCATCATCGCGAGGCGGCCGAGGCCCTGGCCCTGATGGCCACGGCTGACGGCGAGCCAGCCGATCCACCAGCAGGCCGCGTCGCGCCGGTCCTGATGCAGGACGTAGAAGGCTCGGGAGCGATTGCCCTCACGGCTGATGAAGGCCGCGTGGGACGGGCCCTTCAGCACGGCGCCCATGATCTTGGGCAGAGGGTCGAAATATCGCTCGACCTGATCGGGATCGAGATCGAGCGAATGAAGCAGGCCCAGCGTCTGACGCTTGAGGCGAGCGAAGTCATGGGGCCGGCGGCCCCTGAAGGGAGACATTGGAACCCGGTAGGGTGGTTGAGACGAAAGGCGGGGGAGTGGGTCACGCGGCCAGGCGTTGCGCCGGCCTTCCCGCCCTCAGACCAAGGCCCGGTGAACCGCCGGGCCGTTTTCCGCTGGAGTGCTCATGACGTGGAGATGGCGAGGGGGCGGCCGAAAGGCAAGTACCGGTCGGGTGTGCGGCGTAAATGTCAAAAATCTGCCTTTTTTCGCCCCGCGCGGCCCGTCTCGTCGCCAAAGCCGCAGGGAAGGGCCGCCTTGCCGCAACCAAGGCTTGATGCGGCGCGCGGACCGGGCCATGTGTCACGCGATGGCCCATGCGACAGCGCCTGGGCGGGGCGGCGCCAGGACCGCCGGGCCACGAGGTGGCCGGAAAGGCGCCGTCGGGCGGTATTTCGGGGTATTGGCTGCATGGGCACGCGCATTCTGATCGATCACCGCGCCGGCGGGGCCGTTCCCGGTTCCATGGCAGCACCTCCCCCGGCGGAGGCCGCCGCCGCGCCCAAGCCGGTGCTGCGCCACCCCGAGAAGGCGCATCGGCCGGACAACCCCATCAAGCGCAAGCCGGACTGGATCCGCGTCAAGGCGCCGACCCACCCGATCTATCACGAGACGCGCAACCTGATGCGCGACAACAAGCTCGTGACGGTCTGCGAGGAGGCCGCCTGCCCGAATATCGGGGAGTGCTGGAGCCAGAAGCACGCGACCATGATGATCATGGGCGAGATCTGCACCCGCGCCTGCTCCTTCTGCAACATCACCACCGGCCTGCCCAACGCCCTGGATGCCGACGAGCCGCGGCGCGTGGCCGAGGCGGTGGCCAAGCTCGGCCTCAAGCACGTCGTCATCACCAGCGTGGACCGCGATGACCTGAAGGATGGCGGGGCGCGGCATTTCGCCGAGACCATCGCCGCCATCCGCCTCGCGGCCCCGGAGACGACCATCGAAATCCTGACGCCCGACTTCCTCCGCAAGGATGGGGCGCTGGAAGTGGTGGTCGCGGCCCGGCCGGACGTGTTCAACCACAATCTCGAGACCGTCCCCCGCCTCTATCCGACCATCCGCCCCGGCGCGCGTTACTACCACTCGCTGCGGCTGCTGGATCGTGTGAAGCAGATCGACCCGTCCATCTTCACCAAATCCGGCATCATGGTCGGCCTCGGCGAGCAAAAGATGGAGGTTCAGCAGGTGATGGAGGACATGCGCTCGGCCGATATCGACTTCCTCACCATCGGCCAATACCTGCAGCCCACGGTGAAGCACGCGGCGGTGGACCGTTTCGTGGAGCCGGCCGAATTCGCCGATTACGCCTCCATGGCGCGGGCCAAGGGCTTCCTGCTCGTCTCGGCCACGCCGCTGACGCGCTCCTCCTATCATGCCGACCGCGATTTCGCGGCGCTGCGCGAGGCGCGCGAGGTGAAGCTGGGGCTGCGCCCCGCCGCGACGGTCGCGGCCGACTGATGCCCACGCATGCCGAGACGAAGGTGCTCCGCTATACGCCGGAGCAGCTTTTCGAACTGGTGGCCGATGTCCGGCGCTATCCGGAATTCCTGCCCTGGTGCGTGGGGGCCCGCGTGCTCTCCCGCACCGAGACGGAACTGGTCGCGGACCTGACGATCGGCTTCAAGCTCTTCCGCGAGACCTTCCGCTCCCGCGTCACGCTCGAGCGGCCGGGCCATATCTATGTGCGCTACGAGACCGGGCCCTTCCGCTACATGAACAATCACTGGCGCTTCAAGCCGGTGCAGGACGGGCAGGCGACGGAGGTGGAGTTCTTCGTCGATTTCGAGTTCAAGAGCGGGCTCTTGCAGGCCGTGATCGGCGTGGTCTTCAACGAAGCGGTGAGACTGATGGTCGGCGCTTTCGAGAAACGCGCCAGGATGCTTTATGGCCGTGGCCTGCCGCCGCGGCGGGCGACGGATTCGCCCGCCCTGGGCTGAGCGGAGAGAGCAATGAAGCGCATCCTGGTGCTGATGGTCATCGGCCTCTTCGGCCTCTGGCTCGTGGGCTATGGGCCGGTGGTGGATTTCGTGAACCAGATTCTCGGCCGGGCGCATGAGATTTCCCCCGTAACGCCTGACATGGCGGCGATCCAGGAGCGCTCAGAGGGGCTGCTGACGACGGCTGTCCGCTGGTACCAGTCCCAGCACGTGGTGCTGCGCTGGCTGCTGATCATTCCGCTGATCGTCTTCGTTCTCGGCTTCATCATGACGGTTCTGATGGGCCTCTACCGCCTGATCCGCTCGCTGGTGAGAAACCTGCGCGACGCGATCGACTGAGGCGGCCGTTTTTTCTGGCCGGGCTTTTTCCCGCTCGGCTGTGCCGACCCCGCTCTGCGGCCGACCACCTCGGCTTCCTGAACGGCGAAACCATCATCGTCGCGGGCGAAGACGGCGACATTCTCGACAATGAAGCGCAGGCGCGAGTTCGGGTGAGCGCCTGTTCCGGCTGGGGCCGCTCTGCCTCAGCCCCCCGGCGCTCACACCCGCCGGTTGCGGCGGGTGATGACCATGCTGCTTGGCAGCGGCGACGGGCGGCCGAAGAACCAGCCCTGGCCCATATCGATGCCGAGGGCGCGCAGGATGGAGACATCCACCTCCGCCTCCACATGCTCGGCGATGGTCTTGGCCCCCACGGCACGGGCGAGATCGACCATGGCGGCGAGCATGTTGCGGTCCCGCTCATTAGCGACCGCATTGCGGATATAGAGGCCGTCGATCTTCACGAAATCGGTCGGCAGCGTCCGCAGATAGCGGAAGGCCGCGGCGCCTGCGCCGAAATCGTCGAGGCAGATGGGCACGCCAAGCGCCCGCAGCGCGACGGCGGTGGAGACGGCCTCTTCCTCATTCTCGATCTCGGCCGTCTCGGTCACTTCCACCAACAGGCGCCGGGCGGCGGGCGTGGTCTCGATCATGCGGAGCAACTGGCGGCGGAAGCTCTCGCTTTCCAGCGAGAGGCCGGAGACGTTGCAGGCGATGCGCACGCCCTCGGCCGAATGTTGCAGTGCCTCGATGGTTTGGTGTGCCACGGCGAGGTCCAGCTCCTCCGTCAGGCCCATCGTCTCGGCGAAAAGCACGAAATCCTGCGGCGACTCGGGCTTGGCGCCGTTGATGCCCTCCGGGCGGATCAGCGCCTCGTAGTGATGCACCTTCCGGTCCCGCATATAGCAGATGGGCTGGAAGGCGAGGCCGAAGCGTCGCTCCGCGACCGCCTGACGGAAGCTCTCCGTGCGGTTGCTCAGCTTGTCCATGAAGCCGTCGAGCCCGCCGGCGAGGCCGGCGGGAACCAGGCCGCCCGTGCCCTCGCGGGAATAGAAGGTCAAGGCGTGGCGCAGCGCCCGCACGGCCTGGGAGCCGGTGAGGCCCGTGCTGGAGAGGGGCATTTCCTGCGCGGCCAGCGAGGCGCCCATGCCGCCGCGCGCCAGGGTTTCCTCCACGCGCCGGACGATGGCCGCAAGATCGGGCGAGCTGCCCGCGTGATGCAGCAGCCCATAGCGGCCGGCGGTGATTTCGCCGGTAATGGCATTGCCCGCCTCCCGCAGCAGGGCGTCCCCCAGCGCGCGATTGAGCTCCGGCTTGACCTGCGACGGGTCCCCCTTCAGCTCGACGAGGTTCAGCACGGGGGGCGCATTGCCCTCTTCCCGCGCGGCGCGCAGCCGCGTCTCTGCCGTGCGCATGAAGGCCTCCGCGCCGCTCACGCTGCGGGCCTGGACGGCCTCCGGGGGCAGGGGGCCGAAGCTGAGATAGAAGCGCTTGCCCTCGTTCGCGGGCATGGCGAGGCCGGAGAGCAGCAATTCCCCGCCGCTGCCGGCCAGGGGAAGGCTGATGGGCAGCAGCCGGCCGCGCGTATGCAGCACGGCCAGGGCCTGGGCGAGGCGCCCGCGCGCCTCGGGCTGCACCAGGCGCGCGAGGGGCTGGCCCAGGAAGCTCTCGGCCGGGGCGCCGTAATGGGCGCGGAAGGCACCGGCGGCGAAGGAGATGCAGCCATCGTCGCCCGTCTCGACCAGCATGTCGCCGCCCGCGAAGGCGAAAGCCACGAACCTGTCCCGCTCCATCCCGGCGGCGGCGTTGACGGAAGCGCCGGCACTGGGGCGGGCGGATAGGGCCAGGCCCTTAATCCCCTGTCGCAACGGCGTCATCCTGACCTCCTTCAATCCCGGCGAGGAAGGTGACTCCAAATGATGTATGGTGGGTTAATCGGGCTGCGCGCGGGGGCGCGCTAGCCTTTGCGGCGGCCGATGAGGGCCAGGCCCTCGGCCACGGAGACGAATTCGCCGCCGCCGGCCACCTTCTCCTGCCCGAAACGCGCGTCGAATAGCTGCCGCACCGCCGGGACCAGCGAGGTGCCGCCGGTGAGGAAGACCTTGTCCACCCCCTCGGGCGGGAGCCCGGCATCGGCCAGGGCGGCGTCGATCGCGCCTGCCATACGGGCGAGATCGGGCGCGATCCAGGCCTCGAAATCGGCCCGATGCACCGGCGACTCGACCGCGAACCCCTCATGCTCGAAGCGCAGCACCGTGCTCTCGGCCTTGGAGAGCGACGCCTTGGCGCCGGAGACGGCGCGGTAGAGCCCGTAGCCCGCCTCGTCCTCGATGAGCGCGATGAGATTGCGCAGCTTCGACGGATCGGCCGTCAGGCGGGCGACTTCCTCGATCTCGCGCAGCGTCTTGGGCCCTCGCATCATCGAGAGCCGGTGCCAATGGGCGAAATTCGAGAAGAAGGCGGGCGGCACCGGCAGGGCCGTGCCCATGACCTTGTAGGTATCGCCCTTGCCGAGCGCCGGGGAGATGACATTGTCGATGATGCGATAATCCAGCGCATCGCCGGCGATGCCGACGCCCGCATGGCCCAGCGCCTCGGTGCCCTTGCCGGGGGTGAAGCGCAGGATGGAGAAGTCACTCGTGCCGCCGCCGAAATCGCCGACCAGCACGGTGGCCGGGCCGCCCAGTGTCGCGGCGAAGCGCGTGCCGGCCGCCTCGGGCTCCAGCGCCAGATGGATATTCTCGCGCCCGGCGGCGGCGAAGGCGGCGCGCAACCGGCGCTCGGCCAGGGCGTCATCGGCCGTCTCGCCCACGAAGCGCACCGGGCGGCCGACCACCAGCCGGGCATCGGGCGCGGGATTGCCCGAGGCGCCGAGCAGGCTCTTGAGGAAGAGCGCGATCAGCGCCTCGAGCGAATAGGCGCGGCCGAAGATGCGCGTCTCGGAGAAGCTGGCGGTGGCCAGGTGGCTCTTCATCGACATGATGAGGCGGCTGGCCAGCGGGTCTTCCAGATAGGCCTCGATGGCGGCGGGCCCCGCCTCATGGCGCAGCGCATTGCCCTTGGCCGTATCGCTCCAGAAGCAGAGGACGGAGCGGAAGACCTCCAGCGTCTCGGCGCCCAGGCGGAAGCTCACCGTCTCGGACCGGCCATCCTCGTCGAGCAGGGAGATGACGCTATTGGTGGTGCCGAAATCGAGGCCGATGATGGCAGTCATGGTTTTCCGCGCCTCCGCTGCAAAGGGCGGGGCTTTGAGCAGGCTTGCGGCCGGAAGGCAAGGGGGCGGCCGATGAAATCGCCCTCGCCCTTCTGGCGCGCGGGGCGCTTCCGTGCTTGGTTCCGGCCCTGCCACCGGTGGTCGCCCAGGAATGGGCAGGCCCTGGAGCCAACCACTGTCTTGGGACGAGAAGTGATGCCTATTCCGAAGTATGTCGTGGAGCCGATGCCCGGCCAGATCAGCGCCGAGGTCATCCAGCTGCTGGAGCAGACCGAGACCGCCACCGTGGGTCACTGGCGCCACTGGGGCTTCTGCGACCGCAAGATCCAGGGCGTGCTGCGCCGCCGCGTGGCCGGCACGGCCGTGACCGTGCAGATCCCGGGCCCCGACTCGACCCTGCTGCACCATGCCCTCGGCCTGCTGCGCCCGGGCGACATCCTGGTGGTGGACCGCCTGGGTGACGACCGCCATGCCTGCTGGGGCGGCGGCGTGACGGTGGCCGCCAAGGCCGCCGGCGCCAAGGCCGGCGTGGTGGACGGCGCCTGCACGGATATCGAGGAGATCGAAGCTTCCGACTTCCCGATGTGGTGCAAGGGCCTGGCCCCGATCACGACCCGCATCTACGACCTGGGCGGCCGCATGAACGTGCCCGTCTCGATCGGCGGCGTGGTGGTGATGCCGGGCGATGCGGTGCTCTGCGACGATAGCGGCGTGCTCATCCTGCCGCCGGGCGAGGCCGAAGAAGAGGCCCGCAAGGCCATCGCGACCCAGGCCCGCGGCCTCGAGGGCCAGGCGCTGGTCGCCAAGGGCGCCAAGCTGGGCGAGCGCTCGGGCGCTTCGGCCAAGGTTCTGGCCGGCCTCTGATACTGGTGCGGGGGTAGAGCCCCACGCTGGCAAGGCGCTCGCAAGGGAGCTGGGGCAATGCTCCCGAGCCCGCTGGGGCGGCGAGAAATGGGACGGCGGCCTAGGCCGCCGTTCCCTTCAAGGGCTGGTGGCCCGGCATGCCATAGGGCATCGAGTGACGGGCGACCCCGCACCCTCAAGGCGCCAAGGAAAGCCGCGGCTCGCATTCGCCGGGACGCTGACAGCCTCCACGATCCGCTTCAAAGCCCGTTGGCGATCAGTTCAACATCAGCGGCCGCTTGGCAGTGGGGGTGGCGGGTCAGCAAGGGTGTCTGGTGGCGGATGGCGTCGCGGACCTTCGGATCCCGGCGGATGATGCCCGCGAGCGGGACGTCGCGCTTGAGGAAGACACTCGCGGCACGGGCCAGCGCCTCATAGGTGCGGCGGCCGCTATTGATGTCCTGCGCCTGGTTCACCACGATCCGCGCATCGCCGCCGGGGCGGTCCCGGTCATGCAGTTTCAGCGCGGCATAGGCATCGGTCAGGCTCGTCGGCTCCTCCGTCGCGACGATCAGCAGCGTATCGGCCGAGGCGGCGAGGCGGCGCACGGCGGCATCCAGCCCGGCGCCGAGATCGAGCACCACGGCATCGCGGCCCTGGGCGGCGCGCGGCATCAGGGCGGCGACATGGTCCAGCGCATGGCCATCGAGCGAGGCCAGCGCGCCCGAGCCGGAGCGGCCGGGCAGGATGCCGAAGCCGCCGGGCTGCGGCAGGATGGCCTTTTCCAGCGGCAGCTTGCCGGTCAGCACGCCCGAAAGATCATGCAGCGGGTTGAGGCCGAGCTGCACATCGACATTGGCGAGGCCGAGATCGCCATCGACCAGCAGCGTGCGCTGCCCGGCCCGCGCCAGGGCATGGGCCAGGGTGATGGAAAACCAGGTCTTCCCCACGCCGCCCTTGCCGGAGGCGATGGCGATGACGCGGCCGCGGGGCGCCGCGGCGGGAGGGGCGCTGGCGAGGGTTCGGGTCATCAGGCAGCCTGCGCTTTGAGATGGGGGCCGCCGCGAAGCCGCGCGGCGAGCCAGCCGGGAGTGATGGGGGTGAGGCCCTGGGCGACATCGGCGCCCGTGCCGGCCTCGGTCAGCGCGAGGCCGCCGGCATGGGCGGCGGCGAGCACGCCCCCGAGCCGCCGGGCCATGTCGAGCCGCGTGGGCAGCAGGTGGCGGGCGCCCATGGCCGCGAAGGCGCGGGCCATGTCGCCCGCCTCGGCCGGATCGAGCCCCGCGGGCATGACGAGCAGCAGCACCGGCTTCGCGACGCGCGCGAAGGCCAGCAGCATCTCGGCCGCCATGGGGTCGAAAGGGTCGCAGCCGCCGGTATCGATCAGTACCGGCTGGCCGGGTGCTGCATGGGTGAGCGCCTTGCCCAGCGTGCCGGGGCCAGGAGCGACGGCGAGGGGCAGGTTCATCACGCGGGTGAAGGCGGCGAGCTGCTCCGTGGCGCCCGCGCGCTGGCCGTCGGTGGTGATGACGAGCGGCGGCTTGCCCTCAAGCACCAGCCGGGCGGCGAGCTTGGCGCAGCTCAGCGTCTTGCCCGCACCGGGCGGCCCGACCAGGAGCACCGGCCGCTCGCCGAGCGGCAGCGGATCGAAGGCGATGGTCTCCGCGAGCCGCGTCTCCAATTCCCCGCCCAGCAGGCGTGTGACGAGCGACTCCGGCAGGTTGTGGCGCGCCAGATCCGCCGGTGGCGCGAGCGGAGGTGCCAGGGCGGCCGAACTCGCGGCGGGCGTGGGCGGCAGGATGAGCAGCGGCTCCTCCGGCTCCAGCGCGGCCGTGACCTCGACCCCCCCGCCGACCCGGCGCGAGGAGAGAATGACCGCGTCATCGCCAAGCTCGGCGCGCACCTGCGCCATTGCCTCGGCCATGCGGGGAGCGTGGAAGAGTTTGAGCCGCATGGGAGGAGGCTAGGCCCCCACTGCTTGCGAAAAGATGAATCTCATAGCGTGCCCAGGCTCCGCAGCCGGGCGCGCGGGTGGATTTCCGTCTGCGCCAGCACGGTGGTCGAGGGGCGGAAACGCTCGATGATGGCCCGCACATGGGCGCGGATCCCGGCGGAGCAGACCAGCACCGGCGCCTCTCCGCTCGCCCCCGCCGCATCGAAGGCGTCGCGCAGGCGGGACATGAATTCGGCCAGGCGCGAGGGCGCCATGGCGAGCTGCTTATCCTCCGCCGGGCCGATCAGCGCCTCGGCGAAAGCCTGCTCCCATTCGCTGGAGAGCGAGATGATGGGCACATAGCCCGCCCCGCCGCGCGCGGCCTCGCTGATCTGGCGAGCGAGCCGGGCGCGGACGATGGAGACGATGCCCGGAATGGCGCGAGTGCCGCTGGCCACCGCTTCCTGCATGCCTTCGAGGATGGTCGGCAAGTCCCGGATCGAGACGCGCTCGGCGAGAAGCGCCTGGAGCACACGCTGCACCGTGCCCATGCTCACCTGCGAGGGGATGAGGTCACTGACGAGTTTGCTGTGCTCGCGCGGAAGATCGTCGATGAGCTTCTGCGTCTCGGCATGGCTCAGCAGTTCGGAGAGGTTCTCGCGCACGATCTCGGTCAGATGCGTGGCCAGCACGCCGGGCGTGTCGACGACGGTGCAGCCAAGGGCCAGTGCCTCGTCCCGCCGCGATTCCTCGATCCAGAGCGCGGGGAGGCCGAAGGTCGGCTCGATGCAGCGCTCGCCGCCGGCGATGGGCGCGGGATTGCCGGAGGGGTCGATGGCCAGCAGCCGGGGCGGCCGGAGTTGGCCGCGCCCGCTCTCGATCTCCTTGACGCGGATGACATAGGTGTCGGGCGGCAGGTGCAGATTGTCCTGGATGCGCACGCTGGGCAGGACGAAACCCATTTCCTGCGCGAGGGACTTGCGGATGTTGCGGATCTGCTCCGTCACGCGCGGGCCGTCGCCGGCGGCCATGGAAAGCAGGCCGTAGCCCAGCTCGATCCGCAGCATGTCGATGCGCAGCGTCTCGGCGATGGGCGCCTCGGGGGCGGGGCCAGGCGGTGGGGCGGGGGCCTGGCTCGCCTCCTCGGCCTGGCGGCGGCGCATGAAGGCGGCGGCGCCGCAGCCCAGGGCCAGCAGCGCGAAGGGGATGAGCGGCATGCCCGGCAGCAGGCCGAGGAAGGCGGCGGCACCGGCGGCGAGCGCCAGCGGCTTCTGCCCGCCACCGAGCTGGCCGAGCAGCGCCTTGTCGGCCGTGCCTTCGAGCCCGCCCTTGGTGACGACGATGCCGGCCGCGACCGAGACGAGCAGGGCCGGGATCTGCGAGACCAGCCCGTCGCCCACGGTGAGGAAGGCGAAGGTCTGCGCCGCCTCGCCCACCGGCATGCCATAGCGCAGCACGCCGATGGCGAGGCCGCCGACGAGGTTGATGACCGTGGTGATCAGGCCCGCGATGGCATCGCCGCGCACGAACTTCGCGGCACCGTCCATGGAGCCGTGGAAGGCGCTTTCCTCCTCCAGCTCCTTGCGGCGGCGGCGGGCTTCGCCCTCGTCGATCAGCCCGGCGGAAAGGTCGGCGTCGATGGCCATCTGCTTGCCCGGCATGGCATCGAGGCTGAAGCGCGCCGCGACTTCCGCGATGCGGCCTGAGCCTTTCGTGACCACCATGAAATTGATGACCAGCAGAATGGCGAAGACGATGAGGCCGACGATGACATCGCCGCCCATGAGGAAGCCGCCGAAGGCATAGACCACATGGCCCGCCGCATTTGGCCCTTCATGCCCCTGGGAGAGAATGGCGCGCGTGGTCGCGACATTCAGCGAGAGGCGAAGCAGCGTTGAGAGCAGCAGCACCGTGGGGAAGGCGGTGAAGTCGAGCGGCCGCGTGATGAAGAGCGAGACCATCAGCACCAGCACCGACAGCGTCACCGAGAGCGCGAGGCCCGCATCCAGCATCCAGGCCGGCAGGGGTACCACCAGCACCACGATGAGCATCGAGACGCCGAGGGCGAGGGCGACGTCGCTGCCGGGCCGCGCGCCCTTCAGCCAGCCGGGCAGAGCGAAGCCCTTCATGGATCAGAAGCCGATCGCCGCTTGACCCGGGGCGGGAGGGATATCGAGCCCCGCCGAGCGATATTCCTGCAGCTTGTTGCGCAGCGTGCGGATGGAGATGCCGAGGATTTCGGCCGCGCGCGTGCGATTGCCCAGGCAATGGGTGAGCGTTTCAAGGATCAGGTCGCGCTCGACCTCCTCCATCTTGCGGCCGACCAGCGCGGTGATGGGCGCTCCGGCGGGCGGTGCGGCCGGGGCAACGGCCTGGGCCGCATAGGCGACGGCATGGGCGCCATAGGCGCTGGCGACGGGGGCAGGCGGCGGCGCGGGCACGGGGGCTGCGCCGGGCATTTCCATCAGTTCGATGGCTTCCGGCCCGATCTCGGCACCGCTGGCGAGCAGCACGGCGCGATGGATGGCATTCTCCAACTCGCGCACATTGCCGGGCCAGAGATGGGTCAGCAGCGCCGCGCGGGCCTGGGGCGAGAAGCCGCGCCGCGGCAGGCCATTGGCCTCGGCGAAGCGGCGGGCGAAATGCTCGGCCAGCGGCATGATATCGGCCAGGCGCTCGCGCAGCGGCGGGATATGCAGGTTGACGACATTGAGACGGAAATAAAGATCTTCGCGAAAACGGTTGTTGCGAGCCTCCGCCGCGAGATCGCGATTGGTCGCGGCCAGGATGCGGACATCGACCTTGATCGGCGCGGTGCCGCCCAGGCGGTCGATCTCGCGTTCCTGGATGGCGCGGAGCAGCTTGGCCTGCAGGCGCGGGTCCATCTCGCCGATTTCGTCGAGCAGCAGCGTGCCGCCCTCGGCCTGTTCGAACTTGCCCTTGCGCGAGGCGACGGCGCCGGAGAAGGCGCCCTTCTCATGGCCGAAAAGCTCCGATTCCAGCAGCGATTCCGGCAGGGCGGCGCAGTTGAGCGCGACGAAGGGGCCACGCGCGCGTTTGCTCGTCTCGTGGATATGGCGCGCCATCACCTCCTTGCCGGTACCGCTTTCGCCGGTGATGAGCACGCTGGCCTCGGCGCGGGCGACCTGGGCAGCGCGTTCCAGCAGGGCGGCCATGCGGGCATCCTGGGTGATGGGCGCGTCATGCGCGGCGGTCGCCGCCTCGAGCATCGCGACGATGAGGTCCGGCTCGGGCGGGAGGGGCAGGAACTCCTTCGCGCCGGCACGGATGGCGCGCGTCGCGGCCTGGATGTCATTGGTGCGGCCGCAGGCGATGACGGGGCAGGCGATGCGCTCGCCTTCGAGCCGCTGCACCAGCCAGGCGATGTCATGCGTGAATTCGCAGAGCACGAGATCCGCGCCCTGGGCGCGCAGGCGCTCGATGCCGCTCGTCACGCCTTCCGCCACGTCGAGCTTCGCACCCCGCGAGAGGGCGATGCGCGCGGCCTGGCCGAGTTCGCGTTCGAGGGAGCCGATGATGAGGAGGCGCGTCATGGTCAGTTGCCGCGATCGGTCTTGACGATTTCGGTCATGGTCACGCCGAGGCGGTTGTCGTCGACCATCACCACCTCGCCGCGCGCGACGAGACGGTTGTTGACGTAGATATCGACGGCTTCGCCAAGTTTGCGGTCCAGCTCCACCACCGCGCCGCGGCCGAGCTTCAGGAGCTGGCTCACCTGCATGGTCGCCCGGCCGAGCACGGCCGAGACCTGGACGGGAATGTCGTAGACCGCTTCGAGATCGCGCGTGGTGGCGCTCTGATTGGCCTCGCGGCGGGTATCGGCGGCCTCGGCGGCGGAGAGCGCCTCGAAAGGATCGGGAGTGGTCATGCGGCCTCCTCGGGCTCTGCAAGGTCGAGGGATTCCATCACCGCGCGGATGGCGCGGCGACGGGCGGCGAGATCGAGCGTGATGGCCCCGCCGCGCCAGGCGATGCGCGCGTCGCCGGGGGGCATGGCGGGGTCGGGTTCCACCACCCATTGCGGCAGGCGGGCGGCGATGGTCTCGGCCATGTCGGGGCAGACCAGCAGCCGCGCCTCGGGGCGGTCATCCAGCACGGGGCGGAGCGACTGCGCCGTGCGGGCGATGAGATCGGCGCCCAGGCGGCTCGCGGCGAGCGGCAGGGCGGCATCGAGCGTGTTCAGCACCGCCCGGGCGATGGATTGCGCGTGGCGATCGGCGAGGTCGCGCGCCTCGGCCTCGCCCCGCGCGAGGCTGTCGCCGATGCGGGCGAGAAGATCGGCGATGCGCGCTTCGTCCAGCAGCCGCGCCTCTTCGCGGCCCTTGACGGCGCCATCGTCCAGCCCGTCGCGATAGCCCTGGGCGCGGGCCTCGGCCAGCAGGTCCTCCAGACTCGGGCCTTCCGGCTCCGGCTCCGGCTCCGGTTCCGGCTCCGGCGGCGGCGGGGGAGGCGGGGGCGCGTCGATATCGGGCAGGTTGAAGCCGACGCGGGCTTCGCCGGCGATGCGGGAGATGCGGCGGCCGAGGAGGTAATTCTCGAACTCGCCCATCTCAGTAGACCATTTCCTCGTCGCGCCCGTCGGAAAGCGCGATCTGGCCCTGGGCCGCGAGATCCTTCGCCATGGCGACGATACCGGCCTGGGCTTCGTCCACGTCGCGCAGCTTCACCGGGCCGAGGCCTTCCATATCATCCTTCAGCATCTTCGCCGCGCGGTCGCTCATATTGCGCAGGAACATCTCGCGCAGCTGCTCCGAAGCGCCCTTGAGCGCGAGGGACAGCTTCTCCTTCGGCGTGCCGCGCAGCACGGCCTGCACGCCCGCCGCGTCGAGGCGCGAGAGGTCGTCGAAGGTGAACATGAGGCTGCGGATTTTCTCCGCTGCATCGCGATTGCGCTCTTCCAGCGCACCGAGGATGCGCGTCTCGGACTGGCGGTCGAGATTGTTGAAGATTTCGGCCATGAGCTCATGCGCATCGCGGCGATTGCTGCGCGCGAGATTGCTCATGAACTCCATCTTCAGCGTGCGCTCGACGCCTTCCAGCGCCTCCTTCTGCACGTTCTCCATCCGCAGCATGCGCATGACGACTTCCATGGCGAAGCCTTCGGGCAGCAGCGCCAGCACGCGGGCGGCATGGTCGGAGCGGACCTTGGAGAGCACCACCGCGACGGTTTGCGGATATTCGTTCTTGAGGTAGTTCGCGAGCACGGCCTCGGAAACGTTGCCGAGCTTGTCCCACATGGTGCGGCCGGCGGGGCCGCGGATCTCCTCCATGATCTGCGCGACACGGTCTTTCGACAGCGTGCGCAGCAGCATGCGTTCGGTCGTCTCGAAGGTGCCGATCAGATTGCCGGCGGCGCCCAGGCGCTCGGCGAATTCGCGGCATAGTTCCTCGACCACATTGGCCTGCACGGTGCCGAGCTGGGCCATGGCGGCGGAGACGTCGCGGATTTCATCCTCATGCAGGCGAGAGAAGATGCGCGCGGCATGTTCCTCGCCCAGGGCCAGCATGAGGGTCGCGGCCTTCTGGGCCCCGCTGAGACGGCCTGACATCATCCTTCCTCCGGGGCCAGCCAGCTGCGGACCACGGCGATGGTCTCGTCAGGGTGCTTTTCGATGAGCTGGATCAGTTTCACGATGGAGGAAGCGCGCATCTGGCCCTCCACCATGGAGAGCGAGACCATGCCTTCATCCAGCGGCTCGCCATCGGGGCCGACCGCCGAGGTGCCGGGCAGGGCGGTGAGGCCGGGCTGGGCGGGCAGCGCGGTACCATCGGCGGCGAGCATCACCGTCTCGCCATTGGGGCCCGTCAGCGCGGCGCGGGGCGCGAGGCTCGCGATGAGGCGGCTGGTCATGGGGCGGCCGATGACCAGGATCGCGACCAGGGCGACGATGGCGAAGAGCGTGCTCTCGATGAGCTTGCTGGCGCTCGACGGGCCGAGGCCGGTATTGAGGAAGCCCATCGGCTCCGGCGACCCGCCCTCGGGCGGGACGAAGCGCATGGACACGACCTCGACCTTGTCGCCCCGGCGCTGGTCATAGCCGACCGCGCTCTGCACCAGCGTCGTCAGCCGGGCGAGTTCTTCCGCCGTGCGGTCGCGATACTGCGCGGGCTTGCCCTCCGCGCCGGGCTCCATGACGCCATCGACGAGCACGGCGAGAGAGAGACGGCGGACCATCGGGTGCTCGCGCAGCGTCTGGCGCGTGGTCTTGCCGATCTCGAAATTCGTCGTCTCTTCCTGGCGGTTCTCTTGCGTGCGCGCACCGCCGCCATTGGCATCGGCGCCCGGAAGCTGGTTGGCGACGGAGACGCTGCCGCCATCGGCGGTGCGATTCTGCTCGTTGGTGCTCTGCGTGGAACGCGGCACCTGGTTCTCGGGGTCGAAGCGTTCCTCGGTGGTCTGGACGCGGTCGAAATCCATCTCGACGGTGGCTTCGGCGCGGACCTTACCGGCGCCCAGGCTGCGCTCGAGCATTTCCTCGACCGAGCGGGCGAGGCGCATTTCCTGCGCGCGGCGGACCTCGTCCTGGCTGGCGGCCGCGGCGGGGCCGGAGAGCGCCTCGCCGCCACGGGCCAGAAGCTCGCCCCGGCTGTCGACGATGGAGACGTTCTGCGGTTTCAGCCCCGGCACGGCGGTGGCGACCAGATGCAGCACCGCCTGGGTGCCCTCGCGGTCGAGCCGCTGGCTGCCCTGCATGGTCAGGATGACGGAGGCTTGGGCCTCGGCGCGCTCGCGGGAGAAAGGCTCGCGCTTGGGCAGGACGAGATGCACGCGCGCGGCGCGGACGAAGGCGAGGCCGCGGATGGTGCGCGCCAATTCGCCTTCCAGCGCGCGAAGGCGGTTCACGTCCTGCTGGAAGGGCGTGGTGGTCAGGCTCTCGCCGCGGTCGAAAATCTCCCAGCCGACGCCGCCGCCCGAGGGCAGGCCTTCGCGCGCCAGCATGAGGCGCAGCTTGGGCACATCGGCCTCGGCCACCAGGATGCGCGTGCCGCCGGCGGCGAGCCGGTAGCCCACGCGCTGGCGATCGAGCGTCGCGACGATCTGCCCGGCCTCGCGCGGGTCGAGGTCGCTATAGAGGGGCGCCATGGCCGGCTCGCCGGCGCGGAAGGCGAACCAGGCGAGCAGCGCAATGGTCGCCAGCGCGACGCCGCCCAGGGCCGCGAGCCGCTTGGTGCCGAGGGCGCGAATCTGTTCGAGAAACGCCTTCACCGCGTCACCTCGACAAACCCGCCACGTTCAACCTGCCAGCCCGCCATCAGGCCCCCTTCCGAGCGGCCTTCTGCCGCCCGGCAAATAATGCCGGGCGCTGGTTAGCCAGAGGTTAACGGCGGCGAGGTTCAGTCCCGCATCAGGAGGAGATGCGGCGGATGGCGCTGTAATCCACCGTCAGGTCGCCGAGCGAGAGGGTGACGTCGCCATCGTCCACCGCGACGGAAGTGGCCCGGCCGATCACCGCATAATCGACGCTGGTGGTGGAGCCGCTGCTCGTCACGCCTGTCACGGAGACCTTGTAGGCGCCATCGGCGACCTGGCTGCCATTGGTGTCCTTGCCGTCCCAGGTCCAGGTGCTGGCGTCCTTCTCGAGTGGGACGCTGCCGGTATAGAGCGTCGCGCCCGTCGAGCCGGTGACGGTGATGGTCGCGGAGGTGGCGGTGCCCGCGGCGGGGAGCGCCAGCTTGGCGGTGCCATCCTGCACGGTCAGGCTCGTGCTCTGCACCTCGATCTCCTTGCCCAGCAGCGGCGCGCTGGCGGTGACCTGCGAGGCCTGCTGCAGATCGAGCAGGCTGGTGAGCGTCTGGTTCGCGGCCATCTGCTGCTCGATGCCGGCGAATTGCACGAGCTGTTGCGTCAGCTGGTTGGAATCCATCGGGGTCGATGGGTCCTGGTTCTTGAGCTGCGTCGTCAGCATGGTGAGGAAGGTGTTGAAGTCGCCCATGATGGTCGACTTGGTGGTGCCCGTGGTGGCGGCGCTGGCGGCGGACGCGGTGCTGGAGGTGACGGTCGTCATGGCGGCGGTTCCGGTTGCGTCAGATGGCGATGTCGAGAAGGCTCAGCGGATTGATCCGCCGCGTGGGGCCGGTATCGATCGGCGAGGCGGTGTCTGCGCGCGCCGCGGCACGGCCGGGGCGCGAGGCGGAGGGCTGGCCCTGCTGCTGCTGACCCTGACCCTGCTGCGAGAGGCTGAATTCGAGGCTGCGGGACTGCGTGCCGATGCCCGCCTGGTCGAGCGCGCGATCCAGCTCGCGCGCATCGCGCTGGAGCAGGGCAAGCGTCTCGGGGCGCTCGGCGGCGATATGCACGCTGGCCTGATCGCCATGCTTGTCGACGGTGACTTCGACGCGGCCGAGCTCGGCGGGCTCCATCGTCACGCGCAGGCTGGCGCTGTCCTCCTGGCCGAGGGCGAGCGCGATGGCGACGGGCGCGACCTGCTGGGCCGGCATGGTGCTCGGCGCGGGGCGGCTCGCGGCCGCCTCGGCGGTGGCCTGGGGCGGGCTCAAGGGCATGCGCCAGTCGTTCATGGGCGCCGTGGCGGTGCCGGGCGGGGCAAGAGAGGTGTCGGCCGGGGTTTCCGTGATCGGCTTGGTGGGCGCGCGTTCGGTGACGGCGGTGGTCTCGCGCAGCGGTTGGGCGGCGGCGGTGGCTGCCTCGGGCTGGCGCTGGGGTTGGGCCGGGGCCTGCTGGCTGTCAGCGACGGGCGGCTGCGTGGGGGTGCCGGCAGCGGCCTTGGCGGGCGCCTGGGAGATGGGCTGCTGCGTGGCGGGCTGGGCCTTGCCGGCCGGTGCGCTGGCGATGGCAGTGTTCGTGGCGGCCGGCGCGGCCTGCTGGGTCGGAACCACGGGCGGTGCGGTCGGCAGCGGCGCGACGACGGCTTCCGCGCCCGGCATGGCCGGTGCGGCGATGAGGGGCGCCTGATCCTCGCTACTCTCGGCCTTTTGCTCGTCAGTATCTTCGACTTTAGAGGGCGACGCCGAGGGCTTGCCGGGCGAGGCCGGAGTTGCGGCGGCCAAGGCGATGTCGGGGGCGACCGCCTCGGGGAGGGCGATGGCAGCCGTCTCAGCTTCGGCTTCCGGCGACGCCGCGACGGGCGTTGGCGCGGCGGGGGGCTTGGTGGGCGTGGGCGTCGGCAGAGTGGCGGTCGGCAGCGTGGCGCTCGGTGTGGCCTGGGGGGCGGCGGTGCCGGGCAGGGCCGTCGGCACAGGTTGCGGCGAGAGAGGTGCCACAGTCACCGGCGCGGCGGTCTGGATGCCCAGCCTCGCGGATGCACTCGCCGTGGTTGAGGCTGCGCCAGTCACTTGGGCCATGTCGGCCCCTTGCGGCATGCTCGCCGCCTGGTTCGTGGCCGTTACCTGAGGCGTACCCGCCACCTGAAATGAGCCGGCCACCTGAGCTGCGACCGGCAGCATCGACATGCCGGGGAAGGCCGTCGCCAACTCGACCGTCTGGGCCGTCGCGGGCATGGCCTGTCCCGGCGTTGCCACGGCCGTGGCATCGCCGCCTAGGCCCATCAGCGCCAGGAACTGGTCGAAGCCCGTGCCGGCGGCAGCGGAGGCACGGGCGGCACCGCCGGGCACGGTCGTCACGGTCGAGGCGGTCGGGGCGAGGTCCATGCAGATCTCCGAAGGGCGGCACGGCCTGGTGGCGAGCCGCGTTCGGCGATGTGGCAAGCGCCGGGCCAGCGGATTCCGGCCAATTCCGGCCGCAACCCGGCAACGAGCGCCATGGGCCGGGCAGAATCTGCCGAGGCTGGGAAAGATTCCGCCTCCAGACTCGCGTTTTGGCCTGGCATGGGGCTTGCGATCCATCGGTTGAACCCGCCGGCGGCCCTGCCGGCATAACCTCCAGACGGAGCACGCCCGATGTCTCTGCTAGGCTCAATGTCGACCGCGATCAGCGGCCTGCAGGCGCAGTCCCGCGCGCTGGGGTATCTGTCGGACAATGTCGCGAACAGCCAGACGGTCGGCTACAAGCGCGTCGACGCCAATTTCGTCAGCCTGCTGACGCAATCCTCCTCGACGAGCCATTCGCCGGGCTCGGTGCAGTCGCTGCCGAATTATACGAACACGATCCAGGGCACGATCTCTGATTCGGACAACGATCTCGCGCTGGCGATCTCCGGTCAGGGCTTCTTCCCCGTGGCCGCCGCGACGGGCGAGACGAATGGCGCCGTCACTTTCGACGACCGGCAGTTCTATACCCGCGCGGGCGACTTCTCGCTCGACGAGAACGGCTATCTCGTCAACGGCCAGGGTTATTACCTGCAAGGCTGGGGCATGACGGCGACCGGCGAGCCCGACCGCACCGATCTCAGCCCGATCCAGGTGAGCGACCTGGTCTATAACCCCGTCGCCACCGGCAGCATCGATCTCTCGGCCAATCTGCCGGCCGATATCGATGTGGGCGAGAGTTTCTCCTCGCAGATCCAGATCTATGACAGCCTCGGCACCCAGCAGACGGTGACGCTGAGCTGGACGAAGAATGCGAAGAACGACTGGGATCTTTCCGTCGCCTCCGCCAATGACACGAGCGGCTCGACCTTCACCGCCCAGGTGCTCTTCGGCGATGCGGCCGCCACCCCCGTCTCGGCCGGCACGGTGGGCGAGATCGTGGTGCCCGGCGGTTCTGCCACGGTGGGCAGCAGCGGCGTGACGGGCGATGCGGCGACGCTTGGCTTCACCTTCGATTTCGGTCAGGGCCCGCAGGCGGTCACGCTCAATCTCGGCAATTTCGGCCAGGCGACGGGGCTCACGCAGTATTCCGGCACGGAATACAACCTGCGCAACATCTCGCAGGACGGCGTGCCGCTCGGCTCCTATTCCGGTGTCTCCATCGGCGACAATGGCGAGATCTCGGTCAATTACGACAATGGGCAGACGCGCGTCGTCGGCCAGATTCCCGTCGCGACCTTCAGCAATCCCGATGCCCTGCAGCGGCTCGACGGCCAGGCCTTCATGGCCACGACCGAGAGCGGCGCGGCGCAGCTCACCGACGTCGCCTCGAACGGTGCGGGCCGGCTCGTCGTCGGGTCGCTCGAAAGCTCCAATGTCGATATCGCCACGGAATTCTCGAAGCTGATCGTCGCCCAGCGCGCCTATACCGCCAATACCAAGGTGGTGACCGCGGCCGACGAGATGCTGCAGGACGTGCTGAACATGCGGCGCTGATGAGCCGCGCACTGAGACGGTGACGGAGCCCCCATGAGCCTCGACCTCGCCCTGAGCAATGCCCGTTCGGGCCTCGCGCTGGTCAACCGGCAGCTTTCGCAGACGGCCGACAATGTCGCCAATGCGGGCACCGCCGGCTATACGCGCAAGGTCGTCAACGGCAGCGCGCTGGTGGCGGGGAGCCAGGGCAGCGGCGTGCGCAGTCTCGAGGTGTCGCGCCAGGTCGATAGCGCGCTGCTGGTGCGGATCGATGCCACGCGGGCGGGCAAGGCGGCGAGCGATCTGCGGCAGGATGTTTTGCAGGGCGTGGAACTGGCGCATGGCGACCCGAACAGCGCGACCTCGCTCGGCGACCTCATCGGCACGCTGCGCAGCAAGCTCATCGCACTGCGCGACAGCCCTTCGGAGCCGCTGAAGCAGAGCGAGGTGGTCTCGGCCGCCGGCGATACCGTCAACCGCCTGCACAGCCTGACCAATGCCGTCACCACCGCGCGGCAGCGGGCGCAGGATGGGCTGGTCGACAATATCGCCTCGCTCAACCAGAAGCTCGCCGACATCGCGGCGCTGACGACGCAGATCAAGGCCAATACGGCCTCGGGCCAATCCGTCGCTACGCTGGAGGATCAGCGGGACGCGGCGGTGTCGGAAATCTCCGGCCTGATGGAAGTGCGTGCGGTGCGCGGCAATGATGGCGGCATCACGCTGATCGGGCGCGGTGGGCTGGTGCTGCCGATCGATGCCTCGGGCAAGTCCTTCTCCGTCGCCAATGCCTCCGTCGGGCCGGATGCCTATTACGGCGCGGGCGGGATGCTGCCGGGGGTGATGCTGAACGGCGTCGATGTCACCAGCCAGCTTCTCGGCGGCGAGATCGGCGAGAATATCGCGCTTCGCGACAAGACGCTGCCCGGCTTTCAGGCGGAGATCGACATCGCGGCCGGCCAGCTCGCGCAGCGTTTCGATGCGCAGGGGCTCACGCTTTTCGTCGGGGCGGATGGTTCCTCGCTGCCGGATATGTCCCTCGGCTATACCACCTCGGGCCTACTCGGCTTCGCGGGGAGCATCCAGGTCAATCCCGCGATCACCGTCGATACCTCGCTGGTGCGCGACGGCACGCGCGACGTGGCCGATGGCGAGAATGGCGCGACGGCCTTCACCGCCAACCCCGCCGGTGGGCCGGAATCCTTCACCATCCTGCTCGACCGCGTGCTGAACTATACCTTCGGCCGCAATGTCTCCGATGGCGTCGCCCAGGCGACTTTCCCAACGACCGGCCTCGGGCCCGCGGGCGATCTCACCTCCAAGCTCTCCACCGCCTCGACCATCGAGGATTACGCGGGCCTCGTCACCGCGAGCCAGACGGCGGTGCGCAGCCAGGCTGCGAGCCAGTCGGAAGAGGCGGGGGACCTGCTGACCACGCTCGAGACGACCTTCAGCAATAAGTCGGGCGTCGATATCGACACGGAGATGGCCGCGATGGTCACGCTGCAGAATGCCTATGCCGCCAATGCGCGCATCCTCTCGGTGGCGCAGTCGATGTATGACAGCCTCTTCCAGGCGGTGCGCTGATCATGGCCATCGGTCTGAACGCCAATTCCCTCGGCACCGGCCTGGTCGCGCGGCTCGCGCGGGATTCGGCGGGGCTGCGCGGCCAGATGGACGTGCTGACGCGGCAGAGTTCCGACGGCAAGCGCGCCGAGGTCTATGGCGATATCGCGGGCGATGCGCGGCGGGCGATCAACCTGCGCGCCGATGTCGCCCGGCGCGATGCCTATGGCGCTTCGGCCGAGCGCATCCTCGGCCGCACCCAGACGGCGCAGAAGGCGATGGAGCAGCTGAGCGACATCGCTAAGACGTTCATGGAAAGCGCCTATGAGATTAACGGCACGGAAACGACGCGGATCGATGCCGTGGCCGCCAATGCGCGCGCCGCGCTCTCGCAGGTGGCCAATCTGCTGAACGAGCAGCAGGCGGGCGAATATGTCTTCGGCGGCACCGATACGGCCAATCCGCCAGTGCCGGATGCGCAGAATATCGCCAGTTCCTCGATGGTGACCGATATCGTCGCGGCCGTTCAGGGCCTCGCGCCGGGCGGTGCGGCGGGGGTGATGACGAGCACGCTCGCCACCGCGCAATCGACCGCGCCTGGCACCACGCCCTTTTCCGACTATGCCGAGGACCCCGCCAGGGGCGCGAGCGAAGCGCCGCGCAGCGGGCCGATCGGCGATGGCGAGGTGGTGAGCTACGGCGTCTTCGCCAATCGCAATACCGTCGCGGTGTCGCAGGGCGAGACGACGGGTTCATGGTCGCGCGATCTCATTCGCGGGCTTTCGATGCTGTCAGGGCTGAGCGCCGATTCCGTGCTGCAAGGCGATGACTTCAACCAGCTCATGACCGGCATCCGCAATATCTTCACCTCCGCCAATGACGCGCTGGCGGTCGAGGCGGGCGCGCTGGGCACGACGGAGGCGCGCATCACCACGGCCAAGGAAGCGCATAGCGACATGGCCGTCGCGCTCCAGAGCCAGCTCTCCTCCATCGAGGATGTGGATCTCGCGGCCACGCTCACCTCGCTGCAGGATGTGCAGACGCGGTTGCAGGCCTCCTACAGCGCCATCTCCATGGTGGGGCAACTCAAGCTGACGGACTTCCTCCGCTGAGGCTTCTGGGCTAGCTCTCTCGGCAATGGCGTCGCGTGCCGGCGCATCCTGGCCGGAGTTCGCCCATGTCGCTGTTTCTCTCCTCGCCCGAAATGGGCTGGGCCAGCCTCTTTGAGCCGCGCCGCTTCACCGAGGCCGTGGCCCGGGAGCATGCGAACCGCAACCCGTTCCAGATCGACCAGGACCGCATCGCCTTCTCGCGCCCCTTCCGCCGGCTGCAGCAGAAGACGCAGGTGCATCCGCTGCCCTTCAATGCCCATGTGCGCAACCGGCTGCTGCATACGCTGGAAGTCGCTTCCGTCGGGCGTTCGCTGGGCTTCGCGGCCGGCAGCCTCATCACCAGCGTGCTCGAAGGCGTGGGGCGCAAGCCGGACGATCTCGGCTATCTCGTGCAGGCCGTCTGCCTCGCGCATGACATCGGCAACCCGCCCTTCGGCCATGCGGGCGAGGCGGTGATCGCGGGCTGGATGCAGAACTGGCTCGCCAGCGCCGGGCCGAAGACGGGGCTCGACCTGCATCCCGATCTCGGCCATTTCGACGGCAATGCGCAGGGCTTCCGTATCCTCACCCGCGCCGATGGCTATCGCGAGCGCGGCGGGCTGCGGCTGACCTATGCGAGCCTCGGCGCCTTCCTGAAATATCCCTGGCCGGCGAGCGACCCGCGGGCGGTGCGCGGCGGCAAGCCGGGGGTGAAATTCGGCTATTTCGCGACCGAGGCCGAGGCCTTCGCCGATGTGGTGGGCTCGACGGGGCTGATCGGCAGCCTGCCGCGCCATCCGGCGGTGTGGCTGATGGAGGCGGCGGACGATATCAGCTACACGCTGGTCGATCTCGAAGATGCGGTCGAGCTTTCGATCCTGCCTTACGAGACCTATGAAATGCTGGTGAAGCCCCTCGCGCAGGTGGATGCGACGCGGCTTGCGCGGGAGGAGAGCGACCCGCAGCGCATCGCCCTGCTGCGCTCGCTGGCGATCGGCCGGCTGGTGGAGGCGGTGGCCAAGCGCTTCGTGGAGGAACTGCCCGCGATCCTCGCCGGGTCTGTCGAGCCCCGGAAGGGCCTGATCTCCATGCTGCGGGCCGAGCAGCCGGAACTGGCCGATGGCATGGCCGAGATCGTGAAGCTCAGCGAGAAGAAGCTCTATCTCAACACGCGCAAGATCGAATACGAGATCGGCGCGCGGGATGTGCTGGGCAAGGCGCTGGAGGTCTTCGTGCCCGCCTGCGCCGCCTATGCGCAGGTGCAGGGCGACGAGGCGCGGCTCGACTATTCGCATCGCCAGGCGCTGAGCCTGATGCAGGATTACCACCCCAAGCCGGGCTATTCGCCGAGCGATTGCCTGCGCTGCGCGATCGATTTCGTCTCCGGCGTCACCGACAATTACGCGGGCTGGCTGGCGGCCCGGCTGCGCGGCCTCTAAGCCGTCATTCCACGGCCAGCGCCGCGCGCAGTTCCGCGGCGCCCGAGGGGTCCATCAGCGCGGCGAGCCGCCCGGCGGCCAGGGAGGCGAAGCGATGCGTCAGGCTCTTGCGGCGGGCGCCCGCGAGAGGGTGCGCCGGGGCGGGGCGGATCATCACCGCATCCAGCCCATCGGCGACGATCAGCCCGGTATCCTCGGGCAGCAGCTCGCGCGGGAAATCCAGGTCCACCGCAAAATAGAGCGCGTCGCACCAGTCGCGATATTCGGGCCATTTGCTGTCGCTGAGGAAGTCCGGCGCGCCGGACTTCACCTCGATGGCGACGAGCCCACCATCGGGCTTGAGTGCGAGAATGTCGAGGCGCCGTCCCGTGGGCAGGCGCAGCTCCGTCACCGGCGCCCAGTTCAGCCGGGCGCAGAGGCGGCAGGCGGCGCGGCAGACTCGCGCGGTGATGTCGGGGGTGGTCTCGGCGGCAAGGTCGGGCGGCATGGCCCAAGGGTGGCGTTCCTGTTTTGTTTTTTCAAGCCTCCGCTTGCCCCCTCGCCATGGGGCGGCCAGGATGAGGGCGATGCGAGGGGAGCGGCATATGGCCGAGATCGACCACCTGGTGATTGCCTGCGCGAGCCTGGAGCAGGGCGCTGAATGGGCCGAAAGGGCGCTCGGCGTGGCGCCGATGCCGGGCGGGGCGCATCCTGGGGTGGGCACGCATAACGCGCTGCTCGGCATGGGCGCCGTCTATCTGGAGCTGATCGCGCCCGACCCCGCGCAGCCCGACCCGCCGCGGCCGCGCCCCTTCGGACTGGATGACCCCGCGATCAAGGCCGCCGTCGCCGGCACGCCACGCCTGGTGGCCTATGTGGGGCGCTCGACGGGACTGGATGCCCTGTCCATCCGGCTGGGCGACCGGGCGGGGGAGATGCGGGCCATGACGCGCGGCAGCCTGCGCTGGCGCCTGCTCTTCCCGCCCCAGGGCACGGGCCTCGGGGCCCTGGTGCCGCCGATGATCGAGTGGGAGGGCCGGACGGCCGCCGAGATGCTGCCCGATTCGGGCCTGCGCCTGCTCGCCCTCGAGGCGGAACATCCTGATATTGCTGCGCTTCAGGCCGGGCTTAGCGAGCGCGGCCTCAGCCAGGCCGTCGCGGCGCGGGAAGGTGCTGCGCCGAGGCTGCTCGCGCGCATCGCCCGGACGGATGGCGGCGTGCTCGCTCTGGCCTCCGGCTGATCCCCAATATTGGGGATGGTGACGCGCCGGCGGGCGCCGCCGTGCGGGAAAGCCGCACAAAAAGTGACGTCGCGGGCCGTTCGGGCCGCTCACCCCCTCGCGGGGGCGAGCCGATATGCTACTGCTGCGCCATGCAGGAAGCGCCTCGCTTCAGCCGGAGCTTGGGCAACGGATGTCAGGCTTGATGGGCTTTCGGACGATAGCGCCACACGCTGGCGGGGGGGAAATTGAGCGGCGTCCAGGCCATGCGCTTGGCGTCGAGCTTGAGCTTGCCCGGCGAGAGCGGCGAGGTGACGCAATAGGTGTAGAGCAGGAAGCCCTTGCCCGGCGCCACGGCCTCGACGGCGTCGATGAAGGCCTGCTGGCGGTCGCGCGGCAGCATTACCAGCGGGATGCCGCAGATGGCCGTGCCGATGCGGTTCTTCATCTCGGCGGGCATGATCCGGCCCAGATCGAAGGCATCGCCGCAGATGACATTGGCGCCCGGCAGCGCCTCGCGCAGATGTTCCGCCATCTCGGTCACGATCTCGACGACGATCAGCTTCCGTGCCGGTACACCAGCCTCGATGAGCGCCTTGGAGATCACGCCGGTTCCGGCGCCGATCTCCAGGACATAGTCCTCCGTCCCCCGTTCGACCGCCGCCGCCACGCGGCGGCAGAGCGCGGGGGAAGAAGGAATGATGGAGCCCATCTGCAAGGGATTGGCGAGCCAGCGGCGAAAGAAAAGCGACGTATTCTTGACGTCATGTTGCGATTTGATGACTTCGGGCGCCGTTGCGGACATGTAGGGCCTCACAAACAGAAATGATCGACAGGAAAATGACTGGCCGGATTCTGCGTGTGTTGCGGCCTCATTTCCGAGGAATTGCAGCATGACCGCCCGTGTTCTGGTCGTTGATGATATTTTGGCGAATCTTAGGCTGCTCGAAGCCAAGCTGAATGCCGAATATTACGAAGTGGCGCTGGCGCAGTCCGGCCCGGAGGCGCTGCAGCAGGCCGCGCGCTGGACGCCCGACGTCATCCTGCTCGACGTGATGATGCCGGGGATGGATGGCTACGAGGTCTGCCGCCGCCTGAAGGACAATGGCCAGACGGCGCATATTCCCGTCGTGATGATCACCGCGCTGGTCGATCCGGCCGAGCGGGTGCGCGGGCTGGAGGCGGGGGCGGATGACTTCCTCTCCAAGCCGGTGGATGACGCGACGCTCTTCGCCCGGCTGCGCGCCCTGCTGCGTACCAAGCAGGTGCAGGATGCCTGGCGCCTCAGGGCCGAGACGGCGCGGGACCTGGGCTTCGAGCCGCCGCCGGTGCCCGCCGCCTCGGTGGCCGGCGCCCGCGCGCTGCTGGTCAGCGAGGATATGGTCGAGGCCGAGACGCTGCGCCGGGCGCTCGCCGCCGATGGGCTGGAAGTGACCATCTGCGTCGATGCGATCGATACCTGGGATGCTCTTTCGGAGGGCGGCTATGACCTGGCCGTTCTCTCGCTTTCCATGCCGGGCGGCGACGCCCTGCGGCTGGCCTCCCGGCTGCGCGCCCAGGCCACGACACGGGACCTGCCGGTGCTGCTGGTCGCCGATGCCTCGCAGAAGAGCCAGGTGCTGCGCGGCTTCGACCTCGGGGCCAATGACCACGTCCTCCGCCCAGTGGACCCGAACGAACTTCGGGCCCGGGCGCGCAACCAGATCCGGCGCAAGCATTACCAGGAGACGCTGCGCGCCGATCTGGACCGCTCGCTGGAAATGGCCGTCACCGACGCGCTGACCGGGCTCAGGAACCGCCGCTACGCGGTGCGGCATCTCGAGGGCCTGCTGCGCACGGCGGGGGCGGCGGTGCTGATGATGGATGTGGACCGTTTCAAATCGGTCAACGACACCTATGGCCATGCCTCGGGCGATATCGTGCTCAAGGAGGTCGCCGACCGGCTGAAGAGCAGCCTGCGGGCCGCGGATGTGGTGGCGCGGTTCGGTGGCGAGGAATTCGTCGTCGCCATGGCCGGGCAGGAGGCCGAGGATGCCGCTGTGGTGGCCGAGAGGCTGCGGCTCGCGGTCTCGGCCAAGCCCATCGAGGTCGAGGGCGGGGAGCCGCTCAAGGTGACCATCAGCTGCGGCGTGGCGGCCGTGCCGCCGGGCGTGTCGCTCGATGCGCTGCTGGGGGCGGCCGATGCCGCGCTCTACCGGGCCAAGGGCAATGGCCGCAATCGCGTGGAAATTGGCGACGTGGGGCAGTCCCGGGCGGCGCAGTAGCGGCGCCTGCCTGGCCTCGCCCCAGATGGCGCCTCCGCCCTGCCGGGCACACAGACGCGAAAAACGGCGCGGAAGCCGCGCCGTTGCCCGTTATCTCAAGGTCCCGCGGGACTCAGTAGCAAGCCCGGCGAGATGCCGGGCGGCTGAACTACTTGATCTTGGCCTCGCGGAAGACGACGTGCTTGCGCGCGACGGGGTCGTACTTCTTGAACTCGAGCTTGCCGGTCGCCGTGCGGGTGTTCTTCTTCGTCACGTAGAAGTACCCGGTGTCGGCGGTGCTCACGAGGCGGATCAGGATGGTGTTCGACTTGGCCATGGTTTTCGTCCGATAGCAGGGAGGGCCAGCGGGGGCGCCGCGAGCCAAGACTTGAGGCGCGCAACCTAGTCAGAACAGCCGCCACGTCAAGCACTGATGCGGGATGGCCCCGGAATCCTGCTGCATGGCCGGCTTGTGGCTCGGTTGGAGCATGCCGCAAGCGGTGCGATGTTCCCGATTCTTGCCGGTCGTGCGCGAATCGGAACAAAAAAAGAATGGGCGGTGACTGAATCCTCGCTGAATCAAGGGCGTGGTCCGAGTCGCGGGCAGGAATCGCTCGCGCACCCGCACCACAAGATATGGGGCGGCCCCGGCCGGGCCGCCACAAGAGCGTTCGCGGATCATTCCGCGCCCGCGACTCGGCTTTCAGCGCAGCCAGCGCAGCGGTTCCAGCACCAGCCAGGGCATCAGCGTGAGCGCGAAGAGCACGATGAGCTGGGAGATAAGGAAGGGCACCACGCCCCGCGTCACCGCCCCCATGCCCACCTTGGCGATGGAGGAGACCACGTTGAGCACCGTGCCCACCGGCGGCGTGAGCAGCCCGATGGCGTTGTTCATGATGAAGAGCACGCCGAAATAGACCGGGTCGATCCCCGCCTCGCGCACGATGGGCATCAGCACGGGGGTGAGGATCAGGATGGTCGGGATGAAGTCCAGCGCCGTGCCAACGATCACCACCAGGATCATGATGGCGATCATCAGCACGATGCGCTCGCCCATGAAGGGCTCCAGCATGCCCCGCACCTCGCCTGGGATATCGGCGATGGTGATGAGATAGGCCGAGACGGCCGCCGCCGAGACCAGGAACATCACCGCGGCACTGGTGCGCACGGCGCCGAGCATGACCATCGGCAGGTCTCGCGGCTTCAGCTCGCGATAGATCACCATGCCCACGAAAATCGCGTAGACGGCGGCGACCACCGCGGCCTCGGTGGGCGTGAAGGCGCCGAATTTCAGCCCGCCCACGATGATGGCCGGCAGGATGAGGGCGAAGGTGGCGTCCTTCAGCGCCTTGAGCCGCACGCCCCAGCTCTGGCGGGGGAGGATGGCCGTCTTTTCCTTGCGGGAGGTCAGCGCCCAGGTGATGGCCAGCGCCGCGCCCATGAGGATGCCCGGCACGATGCCCGCCAGGAAGAGCGAGGTGATGGAGACATTGGCCGCCACCCCGAAGACGATATAGCCGATCGAGGGCGGGATGACGGGGGCGATGATGCCGCCCGAGGCCATGAGCCCGCAGGCACGCGGCATGTCATGCCCCGCCTGGCGCATCACGGGGATGAGCACCGCCGCCAGCGCCGCCGTATCGGCCACCGCCGAGCCGGAGAGGGAGGCGAGGAAGATGGCCGCGATGATGGCCACATAGCCCAGCCCGCCCCGAACATGGCCCACCAGCGTCAGGCCGAGCTGCACCAGGCGGCGGGAGAGGCCGCCCGCATTCATCGCCTCGCCGGCCAGCATGAAGAAGGGGATGGCTAGCAGCGGAAAACTGTCGGCGCCGTTGATCATCTGCAGCGCCAGGGCCTGGGCGTCGAAAGCGTCCAGGTGCCACATCAGGGCCAGGGAGCTGAACATCAGCGCGAAGGCGATGGGCATGCCGATGGCCATGGCGCCGAGCAGCGTCACGGTGAAGATGAGAAGGGTCATGCCCCCGCTTCCCCTTCCATGTCCTTCGCCGGCGGATCACGGCCCAGGAGGGCGGCGATCAGGTCGGCGAAGGAGAGGAGCGCGAGGCCCACCCCGCCGACCAGGGCGGCCGCATAGGTCCAGCCCAGGGCCACGCCGGAGACGGGGGCGGCATTGCCCATGTTGATCTCGGTCTGCAGCCAGGAGCCCCAGAGGAAAACCGCGCAGCAGAAGATGATGAGAATGTCGGAGACGATACGGCAGACCTGCTGCCCCGCGCGAGGCAGCGCCAGCACGATGGCGTCGAAGCCCAGATGCCCGCCATGGCGCAGCACGGTGACGGCGCCGAGGAAGGTGAGCCAGACGAAGAGCAGGCGGGAAAGCTCGTCGCTGACCGTGATGCCGCTGTCGAAGAGATAGCGCAGCGCGACATTGCCGAAGACCATGACGACCATGGCCGCCAGCGCCAGGACGAGCAGCCATTCGGCGAGGTCGAGCGCGCGGTCCGACCAGAGGGTGAGCCGGTCGAGCATCAGCCGATCTCCTCGATGGCGTAGATGCGGGCGGGCGCGCCATCGGCATTGGGGATCAGCAGCGGGGCAGCGCAGAGGAAGGTGCGCGGACCCGGAATGGCGCTGGTATTGACGAGATATTCGATGAGCGTGACGCCCTGGCGCAGCAGCACGTCATGCGTCACATGCTGGTCGAAGGGCACCTCGATCTTGTCGAGCAGGAGGCGGATGGGGAAATCCTGCGGGAAGTCGAAGGCGATGGCCTTGGGCTTCAGCGTCGCGAGATACTCGGCCGCGTCGCGGGTGAGCCAGGGGCTCTCGGTCCAGAATTCGCGGCTGTTATAGTCGCGGCGTCTGTCCCAGCCGGTGGAGAGGAGCAGGATCTCGCCCTCCGGCCCGCCAGGATCGGCGGCGCGCAGCCTTTCCGCGTCGATCGCCTGATTGTCGGGCGCGTCACGCAGGTTCAGCACGCGGCAGGGGCCGACCACCTTGTCGAGCGGCGTGCTCTCGATGGTCGGCGCATCGGCCAGGATATGGGCCTGGGCGTCCACATGGCTGAAGCCGTGGCAGGCGGCCTCGATCCGCGAGACGCGGAACTGGTCGCCCTTGGCGATATCGCCCGTGACCTTGAGCGTGGGGTGCCATCGGAAATGCGGCGCGATGGGCATGGTGAGGTCGATGAGGCGCATCGCGCTGCTCGTCCTTTCTCTTCGCGATAACGGCGAGGGTCAGGCGCCGGCGGCGGCGATGGCGTCGGGCAGTTCGGCGCCGAAGCGGGCGGCGAACTCGTTGCGCACCGGCTCCGCGCAGACGGTCAGCATGGAATTGCGGTCGGGCTGCTCGACCACCTGCATGCCTTCCTTCTTGAGGGCGGCGATGGCGAGCGGATCACCATCCTCGTTCATCTGGCGCTGGAGCGGCGTGACCTCGGCGGCGACGGCGCGGATGATCTCGCGATGGTTGGCGGGGAGCGCGTCCATCCGCTGCTTCGAATAGGCGAGGATGCCGGCCGTATAGGCGTGGCGCGTGAGGCTCAGATGCTTCTGCACCTCGAAGAAGCGCGCGTTCTGGATCAGCGTGTTCGGGTTTTCCTGCCCATCCACCGCGCGGGTTTCCATGGCGGTGAAAAGCTCGGTGAAGGGCAGCGGCGTCGGGTTCGCGCCCATGAGCTGGAAGGCCTTGATATGGGCCGGATTAGGCGTGGTGCGGATCTTGAGGCCGCGGATATCTGCCACCGTCTGGATCGGGCGGCGGGAATTGGTGACGTTGCGGAAGCCGATATCCCAGAAGCCCAGGACATAGAGGTTCGAGGGTTCCAACTCCGGCTTCAGCTTCTCGCCGATGGGGCCGTCGAGAACGGCGGTGACGTGCTTCCGGTCACGGAACTGGAAGGGGAGGTCGAGCACGTTCAGCTTCGGCGCCAGGCCGGTGAAGAAGGGATTGCCCGTCAGCGCGATGTCGAGCGTGCCGCCGCGGGCGGAAGAGATGGTCGTCGGGTCGCTGCCCAGCGCGCCATTGCCGAAGACCTGCACGGTGAGGGCGCCGTTCGACTTCTCCTTGACCTTCTCGCCGAAGAGCAGCGCCGCCTTGTGCCAGCTGTCGGTTTCCGGGTGCGGATGGGCGAAGCGGATGCGGGTGGTTTGAGCGCGGGCGCCGCCTGCCAGCCACGGCATGGCGAGGCCGGCGGCGAGCGCCGCGCGGCGGGTGATGCTGACCATGGACGTTTCCTTTTTTGTGCCGGATACTGTGCCCGGTATGCAGAATAATGTCACGCTGACGTAGGGAAGCAACCCTTCGTTACGGCGAAGACCGGGAGAAACGACAAGGCCATGCAGTTCCAGACCCTCTTCCAGCCGGCGCTCGAGCGCCCGGTGACGGCCGCCCTGCTCGGGGCCGGCGAATTCGGCCTCTCGCTGCTGGCCCAGGCGCGGCGGATGCAGGGCCTCGCAGTGACGGCGGGCTTCGATATCGACCCGGCCCGCGTCTCCCGCGCGCTGGCGGCGATGGGGGTGGCGCATCGCCGCTGCGCCGGGCTGGCGGAAGCGCAGGCGGCCGAGGCGGCGGGGGAATTCGCGCTCTGCGAGCGGCTGGAGGATCTGCTGCGGCTGAAGCTCGATATCGTGGTCGAGGCGACGGGCCATGCCGAGGCGGGTGCCGCCCATGCCGAGGCGGCGATCGCGGCGGGCATCAATGTCGCCATGGTCAGCAAGGAAGCGGAATGTGTCGTCGGGCCGGTGCTGGCTGCCAAGGCGGCCCGGGCGGGGCTCTGTTATACGCTGGTGGATGGGGACCAGCCCTCGCTGCTGATCGGCCTCGTCTCCTGGGCGCGGCTGCTGGGCCTGCCGATCGTGGCGGCGGGGAAGAGCAGCGAATATGACTTCGTGATCGACCCGGTGACGGAGGAGGTCGCCTGGCTTGACCAGCGCGTCTCGGCCAAGGGCATGATGGCGCATTGGATGTTGGGCGAGGATCGGGCGGCGACGGTGGCGGCGCGGGAGAAGCTGCTGGCCGAACTGCCGCTGCGCACGGTGCCCGATAGTTGCGAGATGACGCTGGTGGCGAATGCGACGGGCATCCTCCCGGATTCCGACGCCTTCCACGCGCCGCTGGCACGCACGGTGGAACTGCCGGATCTCTATGCGCCGCGTGCGGCGGGCGGCTTGTTCTCGGGGCCGGGGAAGCTCGACGTCTTCAACTGTCTGCGGCGGCCGGACGAGGCGAGCTTCGCGGGCGGCGTCTATGTCGTGGTGGAACTGGCCGACGATGCCACGGGCAGGCTTTTCGCGGGCAAGGGCATCCCTGTCTCGAAGGACCGGAAGCGGGCGCTGATCTACAACCCCTCGCATCTGCTGGGGGTGGAGGCGCCGACCTCCATCATGGGCGCGGGGCGGCTGAAGCACAGCATCCTCGGGCCGGATTACGCGCAGCGGGTGGATCTGCTGGCGCGCAGCACGCGGGACCTCAAGGCCGGGCATGTGCTGGCCATCGAGGGCAATCGCCATGCGGTGCCGGGGATCGACCCGCTGCTGCGGCCGGCGGTGGCGGATGGGCCGGGGGCGCCGCTGCCCTATTACATGGCCGTGGGCCGCCCGCTGGCCCGCGACGTGCCGGCCGGCACGCTCATCACCTGGGACATGGTGGTGCCGCCGCAGGGCTCGGCGCTGTGGCGCCTGCGGGCGGAGCAGGGGGCGATGCCGCGCGCCGTGGCGGCGTAACGGGGCAGGGCGCGCCGCGCCCCACCCTTGCGGTGCCTTCAGGACCGACTAGGCTGCGCGCCATGTCAGACATCGCCTATCTGGACCCGCGCAGCGGGCGCACCTATCCCCTCGATACGCCGCGCTGGTGCGGGGATGATGGCGCGCCGCTGCTCCTCACCGACCTGCCGGGCATCGGCCCGGCCCAGATCCGTCGGGAGGAGCGCTCGATCTGGCGTTACGGCGCGGCGCTGCCTTTCGTGCCCGATGAGGTCATCTCGCTCGGCGAGGGCTGCACGCCGCTGCTGGAGCGGCGGATCGGGGGCGCGAAGGCGCTGGTGAAGTGCGAGTGGTTCATGCCCACCTCGTCCTTCAAGGATCGCGGCGCCTCGGTCATGCTCTCGCTGCTCAAGGCGCAGGGCGTGCGGGCGGTGCTCGAGGATTCGTCGGGCAATGGCGGCGCGGCCGTCTCGGCCTATGCGGCGGCCGGCGGGCTCAAGGCGAAGATCCTGGTGCCCGGCGGCACCTCGCCGGCGAAGACCGTGCAGTCCCGCGCGGCGGGTGCCGAGATCGAGATGATCCCCGGTACGCGGCAGGATTGCGCGGATGCCGCGATGGCGCAGGCGAAGGACATCTTCTACGCCAGCCACAACTGGCACCCCTATTTCCTGCACGGCACCAAGACGCTCGCTTATGAGCTGTGGGAGGATCTCGGGTTCGAGGCGCCGGACAATATCATTGTCCCCTGTGGCGCGGGCTCGAACGTTCTCGGCTGCGACATTGGCTTCGGGGAACTGCTGCGCGCGGGGCAGATCGGCAAGCTGCCGCGCCTTTTCCCCTCGCAGCCGGAGAATTGTGGCCCGATCGCCCGCGCGGCGCTCGGCCTGCCGCCGGAGCCCGCCAAGCCCACCATCGCCGAAGGCACGGCCATCTCGCAGCCGATCCGCGGGCCCGAGGTGACGGCCGCGCTCGCGCGCAGCGGCGGCGGGGCGGTGCTCGTGCCGGAGGCGGAAATTGCCGCGGCCGTGCTCGATCTCGCCAGGCAGGGGCTTTATGTGGAGCCGACCTGTGCCCAGGCGGCCGCGGCCTTCGCCCGGCTTCTCGCCGATGGCACGATCAAGGAAGACGAACGCACCGTGCTGGTCCTGACCGGGACGGGCATCAAGGCGACGCCCCGCATCGCCGAACTCATGGGTATGGCTCTCTGACGATGACCAAGCTTTCCGACCTGCCGACGCCTTCGCTGGTGCTCGATCTCGGCATTCTCAAGCGTAATATCGAGACCATGGCGTCGGCGGTGCGGAAGCATCCCGGCGTGGTGCTGCGGCCGCATATGAAGACGGCCAAGAGCATCGCCGTGGCCGAACTGGCGGCACCCGACCATGGGCCGATCACCGTCAGCACCCTGGCCGAGGCGCGCTATTTCGCCGAGGGCGGCTGGGGCGACCAGATCTATGCCGTGGGCGTGACGCCGAAGAAGCTCGACGAGATCGCGGCGCTGAACGCGCGCGGGGCGAGCATCAAGGTCATCACCGACGATGTGGAGGCGGCGCGCGCCATCGCCGCGCATCCGGGCCCGCTCTGGGCGCTGATCGAGGTGGATGTGGGCGAGGCGCGGGGCGGCGTTTCGCCCGAGAGCCCGGCGCTGCTGGAGATGGGCAAGGTGCTCGGCGAGCGGCTGGTGGGCGTCATGACCCATGCGGGCCATTCCTATACCGGGCGTTCGCTCGATGCCATGGCCGAGATCGCGGAGACGGAGCGCAAGGGCGTGGTGCGCGCGGCCGAGCGGCTGCGGGCGGCGGGGCATGCGATTTCCATCGTCTCCATGGGCTCCTCGCCCACGGCGCTGCATGGGCGCTCGATGGAGGGCGTCACGGAAGTTCGTGCTGGCGTCTATATGTTCGGCGATCTCTTTCAGGCGGAGATCGGCACGCATGAGATGGGCGATATCGCCGTCACGGTGCTATCGGCCGTCATCGGGCGGAAGCCGGAGCAGGGCGTGGTGCTGATCGACGCCGGCGCGCTCGCGCTGTCGAAGGATCGCAGCACCCAGGCGGCGCCGAAGGATTACGGCTTCGGCCTGATGCTCGATGCCGATGGCAAGCCGAGCTTCGGCGATGCCATCGTGCAGCGCGCCTATCAGGAACATGGCGTGGTGAGCAGCGCCGAGGGGCCGCTGCCGCTGGAGAAGCTGCCCGTGGGCGCGTTGGTGCGCGTGGCGCCGAACCATACCTGCATGACGGCGGCGGCCTATGACCGCTACCACGTCGTGGATGGCGGCGATGAGGTCGTGGCCGTCTGGCGCCGCGTTAACGGTTGGTGAGAGCAAGGCGGGGGGCTGGGCCCCCCGCGATCACGGGATGTCGGCGGGGAAGAGATGCAGCCCGTCGGCCCCGAGCGGCAGCGGCTCGGCGCTGGTGACCAGCGCGACGGGCAGCCTGCCGTAGAGATGGGGGAAGAGGCCGGGGCGGCTGCCGCCCTTGGCGGGCTCCCAGACCAGGGCATCGCCGAGCCTGGCGCTTTCCACCTTCACCAGCACGAGCCCTTCCTGACCCTTGCGATGCTTCGCGGCACTCGCGCGGAGCTGCGCGGCGGTGGAGAAATGCAGGAAGCCGTCGTGGCGATCATCCGCGCTGCCGGCATAGGCGCCGGCGGCCACGGCCTCGGCCCAGTCGGTGCCATGCACCATGGTGTAGATGAAGGGTTCCATGCGGGCCATTGTGCCGGTGGGAAGGGCCTTGTCCACCGGCGAGGGGATTGCGCATATCGCGGCGCGGCTTTCGGACAAATAGGCGGAACACGTTCCTTGCTGCCGCAGGGCATCTTTTTCGATGCGATTACAAAAAGGATAGCCGCGTATTTTCGCCGCAATTTGAAACGAAAAGGACGCAGTATTCTTCAGACATCTTGAGAGGTGCACCGTGAAAGCATCGGGCTTGTATGCCTGTGTCATGGCTACGCTTCTATGCGCCGGCGCCGCCCTGGCGGCGAGCGATGGCACGGGATCGCCACAGGGTCGCTACACCGCTCCCAACGGCATCGTCAGCCTGGATTTCCAGGCCGATGGCAAGGTCAGGCTCGATGGCGGTGGTGGCGATGCGCTGCTGCCCTATTCGGTCAGCGGGCAGAGCCTGACGATCCAGGCCCCGAGGGGCCCGCGCACGCTGACGATCGTGAACGAGGATACGCTGCTGCTGACGGATGGCAGCAATATGCGTCTGCTGCGCGATCGTTCCTTCGCCTGCAAGGATGAGGATGGCGAGGTCGGCACGATGATTCTCGACCATGCCGGCCGCGTGCTCCTGCGGGCGCCCGCGGGAACGCCTCAGGCCTCGGCGGCGCCGGAACCGCTCGGCACCTATACGGAAGAGGGCGGGAGCATTGCCGTCCAGCAATCCGAGGGCACCAATACCTTCACGAGGGAGGGCAGGGACCTGCGGGCGGGCAAGCTCATCTGCAAGCGGCTGTGACAATGGTTCGGGAAAAGGCGTGAGGCTCCGATGCCGCTCGGCCAGTTCCCCGAACTGATCGGACAGCTCTATGAGGCGGCGGCGGATGACCAGCTGTGGTCCGGCATGGCGGGGCGGATCGCGGCGGCGTTCAATTCCACCAGCACCGTCGTCAAGCTGCATGGCGGGCGCGGGGGTTTTCAACTGCTGGAAAGCACCGGCAATCTCGCGGTGCCCGAGAGCCTGCAAAGCTGGGCCGAGCACTGGCATCGCCACGATCTGTGGGTGGAGCGCTCGATCTCCGTCGGCATAAACCGCATCGTCACGAGCGACGACTTGGTGACGCCGGAGGAGCAGATGCGCAGCGGCTTCTACCAGGAATGGCTCGCCGGGCTCGATATTCATCACATGGTGGGCGCGGTGTTTCCTTGCGGGAATGGCGCGGTCGGGGTGATCGGCATTCATCGGCCGCCAGGCACCGGGGGCTATACCGAGACCGACCGGCAAAGGGTGGCGCTGCTGCTGCCGCATCTTCAGCGCGCCCTGCAACTCGGCCAGCGGCTTGCGGAAGCGGGGCTGGCCCAGGCCATCACCCAGGCGGCGTTGGATCGCCTGGATACAGGCGTGCTGGCCGTCGACGGCCATGGCCGGCTGCTGCATGCCAATGCGGAGGCCGAGGAAATTCTGCGGGCCGGTGGCGAGCTTCAATTGCTCAATGGCCGCCTGACGGCCCGGCATCCGGCGTTGCGCGACCGTCTGGCCGCGATGATGCGCGGGGTGATGGAGACGGCCGAGGGGCGGCCCAGCCGGGCGCCCGTGGCCCTGGCGATCCCGCGCGGCGATCGCCTGCCGCTGACGCTGGCGCTTGCCCCTCTGCGCCCCACGCCCTTCTCGCGCTTCGTCGAGGCACGCCCCTGCGTGCTGGTTTTTCTGCGCGACCCGGAGCGGCGCTCACCGCGTGTGGATCACCTGCGGGATCTCTTCGGCCTGACGCCGACGGAGGCCGCGATCGCGGCTGATCTGGCGGTCGGCCGCTCCCTGGAGGCGATTGCCGGGAAGCACCATATCGGCATCGGCACGGTGCGCTGGCATCTGAAGAGCATCCTGTCCAAGACGGGCACGGCGCGACAGACGGAGGCTGCCGCGCTGCTGGCCCGGAGCGTCGCCGTCTTGCCCCGCTGAGGCGAGAGGCCGGCTCAGGGGCGGCATCGTTGCAGAGGGGGGCGGTTCAGATTCGCAACGGCTTCGAGCGCGCGCTCAGCCGCGCCCAGAGGATCGCCGCCGGAGGTCCAGAGCTTCGGGCCTTCGATCGACACCGTCAGGCCAGCCCCTGGGCCTTGCAGCTGGTAGGTGATGGAATTGTCCTGGGGACCATTATAATTCGGCAGTACGTTCGGATGCGTGAAGCTGGCGGAACCGGCCGCGGTCTCGAGCTGGATCGCCTCGGCGCCGATCGTCACGCGCGGCAGCCGGGCGCAATCGCCGAGCGGCGCGAAGCGTCCGTATGTGGCGGGGAAGAGACGCAGGCCGTCGTCGGGCCCGGGGGCCGCCGCTTCCGGCGTGGGGCGATCCGGCCCATGCGGCGCCTGCCAGGGCGCGCTGCCGATACCGCAGCCGGTCGGCACATACATGCGGCCGTTGTAGCGATAGACCGGATGGCAGGTGCCGCTGCTATTGGCGAAATCCGACCAGCCCCGCGACTTCGTGCCGAGCGGCTGGAAGATGCCGAGCATGACCGTGATCACCTGCCAATGCCCGGCCGCGTCCCGCACCAGAACCTTGGACTGGTAGCCGGGATCGGGCCCGTAGCAGGCCGGATCGTGGTCGAGGGTGACTGCCTCGGGGCGGCCGTCGCCGTTCAGGTCGATGAACTTCACCTGCGGCGAGGTCGCGCGCTGGCATGGGTTGAGCACCTTGCCGTCGCGAAAGGACATGCCGGCGGCGGTGAGGAGTTGCATGGCCTCGGCTTGGCTCATGCCCTGTTGGGCAAAGGCCGCGCCGGAAAGCGCCAGGGCGCCTGCCGCGGCGAGAGCGACGGCGGCGCGCAGGCCCTTCATGCTGCCTGAAGCCGGCGCACACTCGCCGAGGCTTGCAGATAACCCTTGATGAGGGTGAAGACACCGTAGCTCGTCAAGCCAAGGCCGCCGAAAATGACCAGGACGCCGAGGATGCCGTTGATGCCGCTGAGCACGAGGCCCAGCAGGATCGAGAGGATCGGATAGAGGAAGAGCGACATGATGGTGCTCGCGATGACCGCCATGAGCGGCACCACGAAGCCCCGTCTCTCCTCGGGATAGGCGACACCAAGGATGATGGGCTTACGAAGATTGTTGAAATGGACGTAGAGAACGGCGTTCTTCCCGACATCCAGCAGGTCGTAGATATCCCGCGTGCAACCGACGTCGCGCAGCACCGTGTCGCCGATCTCCACCACGGACACCTTGCCGGAAACGCGGACATGGCCCACGGCGCTATTCGAGTTGGTGTTGATGATCATGTCGCCTTCTTTGGAACCGACGCGCTTCAGGATACCGCGAAACTCTTTCATGCTTGCCCCTCTGCCTTCCAGCCGACCGCGCTGCCCGCCTTCTGGTGGTAACGTCATCGGCGGAAGAGTGCGGGGCGGGGCCGCCGAATACCCCTCCCAAATGGGAGGGGCGCTCCAATTTCTATGTGGCGCTTGGCGGCTTTCGCGACGATCAGCCCGGCAGCCGGTAGAAGAGCAGCCCGCCGATCTCGGCCTGCGGGGGCTGGCCCAGCGCCCAGGCGGGGAGCAGCGCCTCGTCATGGTAATGCGTGGCGCCGCCCGTCGCGTCCGGCAGGCTGCCGGCGACCGCCCGGGCGGCGATACGTCGGCAGATGGCCAGCGCGGCGTCGCCGGGCGGGATGGCGCGCAGGGCTGCGTGGCGCGGATGGTTGCGGTTCCAGCAGGGGAACTGGAAGGGCGCGCGGCACACACCGGCAACGCCCTCGCCCCAATGGCGCGGGCCCTCCGGCAGAGCGGCGAGCCGGGCGCGGTTCACGACCAGCGAGGCCAGCGCCTCGATCGCGCGGACGGGGCGCTCGGCGGCCTCGCCCCAGAGGGTGAGGGCGAGGATTTCCTGCGCCTGCTCTCGGGCGAGCGCGCGGGCGGATAGGCTGCTCATTTGGTGGGGCCTCTGGAGGGTTGCTGCACGATGGCGGCGGTGGCCGTAGCGGCCAGGGAGACTTCGTCGAGCTTGCCCTCGATGCGCAGCAGATGCTGCGTCAGCCGCTGATCGACGTCGCGGATGAGGGAAAGCGGCACATAGGTGCGCGCCACCTCGAGCTTGAAGGCGGCGAGTTCCTCGCGGGCGCGGAGGCCCTCGTCGACGGCATGCGGGGCGCAGCCGCGCTCCTCCTCGCGGGCGAGGCGGATTTCGACGCCGCGCTTGAGGTGGTGCATCAGCCAGACGATAACGGCCAGCAGCGGGGCGTTCGCCGCCGCCGAGAGCCATTGCGGATCGAACGGAAGAGGCTGCATAGGCCCTCCTTGAAGACGGGCGGCCATGGGCCCATTGCTGAAGGGCCTGGCACGCGGTGGGAACGGAGACGTTGGACGATGACCTGGGACGAGCCCTATCTGGAGACCTGCTGCCGCTCGGCGCTGCATCGCCTCTTCATCGTGCGCGACCATGGCCGGCCCGACGGGCTGAAGGACGGGCCCTGCCTGCATCGCCTGCAAGGCATGTCCTTCTGCCGCCAATGCGATGACGGCCGCTTCCGCATGACGCCCGAGGGGGCGGAGCGCCATGCGACGGAAATTCTCAAGCGGCGACGGGCGGTTTAAAACAAAACAAGAACATTGCAGGCAAATAAAAAGCCCTCAGCCCCCGCGCCAGCCCGGCCCGCGCGGGGCGGGGCGAGTGGGCGGGAACCTGACGGCTTCGGCGAGAAGGCAGCCCGCCACGGCATCGAGCGCATCGTCGCGCAGCCGCGTCGCGGTGGGCGACCATTCCGCCATTTCACGCGGGAAGGGGCCGCGCATGATCGGCGCCCGCACATGCAGCCGGCGCGCGGCGAGCACGGGCTCCAAGGCGCCGAGAATGCGCTCGTTCTTCGCCCGCGTGCTGACATGCTCGATGACGGAACAGGCGGCACCGGCGCGTGCCAGCTCGCGCCGCAGCAGCGCGGGCAGGAATTTGCCGATGCCGTTGGTCTCGACGCGGACGACGGGCATCATCGCATCGCGCAGGATGACGGCGACGGCGCGGCATTGCTGCGTCGCCGGGTCATCCGGCGCATTCGGATCATGCGTCAGATAGGCGAGGCGGTGGAGGAAGCTGTTTCCCTCGCCATCTAGATAGACACAGGCAAGAACCGAAGCATCCCCCGTGCCGGGGCGGCCGTAGGCCGGGTCCCAGAAGGCGCTGCCGCTGGCCAGGCGCCGGCCGAGCAGTTCCAGCACGGGGCGGCCATTGGCCTCGCGATAGGCCGTCTCCTCGGCATATTCCACGATGGCGGCGGGGTCGAGCCGCGCGGCCTGGTCGCTCACCGCCTGGAGCAGCATCTGCCGGCGGAAAGCGGTGGGGCCGACGCGGGCTTCCATGCCGCGGATGGTGTCGAGATCGAAGCGCTCCGGCCAGGCGGAGCGGCCCGAGGGCGTGAGCACCGGCACGACAAGTCTCTTGTACCCAGCGAGAAAGTTCTCGCCCTGCGAGGCGGGGCGATAGAGGCTCTCGCTGGTATGTGGCGTGCCGACATAGAGCGTGGTGCCGCCGGGGACGAGGATGAACTCCGTCTCCTTCAGCCGCTCGCGCAATTCCTCGCGCTTGCCGGGCGTGTCGCAATTGCCGGCGACCTCTACGTCGTCGCAGATGATGACGTCGGCCCGCGCACCGGTGATATTGCCGGCGAGCCCCGCCGCGAGCATCGAAGGGTCGCGCAGCGCGCCCTCGCGTTTGACGGTGAAGCGGTCGGCGGCCCAATTCTCCGGCGATTGGCTCAGCAGATGCGCGCAGAACGGGTGTAGGCGGATGATGCGGCGCACCGTCGCGACCATTTTCGTCGCGAGGTGATGATCCGCCGCCAGCACCAGGATGCGCGTCTCGGGCCAGCGCGAGAGAAGCCAGGCGCAGTAGAGGCCGATGAGCGTCGATTTCCCACAGCCGCGAAAGGCCATCAGGACGAGGCGGCGCTCATTATTGTCGTGGCGCGATTGCAGCCAGCGTGCGATGCGCCGGTGCACCGCCGGTGTTTCCATCCGGTTCCGGCTGTTCCAGATCCAGAGGAATTCGAGGAATTCAGCCTGAGTTTCCTGCATCTTCGTCATTCTCCTCCTCATCCTGAGTGGCGGAGATTGCGTCGCGTGCTTCGGCCAGCATCTCGGCGGTGAGCTGCCGGTTGTCGGCCTCGGCGCTGCCGACGGCGGCGCGCATGAGCTTCATGAGATGTTCGAGATGCGCGAGGGCCGATTTGCAGGCGGCGTGATGCGCGGCGAAGGCCTTGGCATCGTCATGCATGCCGGGGCCGGGGCCGCGCTCCACGAAAGCCGCGTAGTCATCGACCACGCGGCGCACCACCCGCTCAAGATCAGCCCCAAGAGTGGGTGGGGCCGTCATGTCTTCAGAACCCGGACGCGCACGGTGCCCGCGCCGAGGTCGATCGCCGCGCTGGAGCGGTTCCAGGCCGTGACGGTGACGGTGTCGCTCGCGCCGATCTGCGCGAGGAAGACCACGCCGCTCGTCGCGAGGCTGAAGGCCGACTGCACGAAATCGCCCGGCCGTGCGCCAGGCACCGTGACGTTGAGCTGCGTCGTGGCGCCGGCGGCGAGCGAGGGCGGATCCCAGGCCGCATCGACCAGCATCTCGCGCCGGCCCCAGGGCGTGGTGGGCGCGCCGTAGAGGATGCCCGGCGAGAAGGCCGGGTCGCAGAGCAGGCGCATCGCGCGGATCTCGTAATCGGCCGAGACGCGCGAAACGCCGATGACGGCATAAGCCACCTGCGGATCGAGCCGCACCACCTGCAACCGCGTGAGCGCGGCGTCGGACATGTCCGAACCGCCCTGCCACCATCGCGTGTCGCTGTTATAGGACATGGTCTGGCCCGAGGCGCGGACCAGCGTGCCGGCCGTGTCGGTGAGCAGAACCTTGTTCGCGTCGAAGCATTGCACGAAGAGGCGCGGCGCATCGGCATCGACGGCGAGCGCGAATTCGCGGCAGTTGCGCGCATCGACCACGAACCCAAGCGCGCGGCCGCCGCCCATGGTCACGCCATGATCGTTCAGCGTGAAATTGCTGAGCGCGGGGAAGCAGAGGCTGTTCATCGCGGTGGGCGCTCCCGATGGATTTGTCGAGAGCACCGCGAGTTTCTCGAAGCCCGTCTCGGTCTCGTTCCAGCGGATGGCGGCCGCGCGGAGGTTCGGCACATCGGCGAGAAGGCGCGTCATCTCGCGATGGCCGGCCGCCTGGTGGAGGCGCTTGACGGCCGAGCCGACGCGCGTCGCGGTGCTGGTATAGTCGATATCGATCGTATAGCCCTGGCTGGCCCAGGCGACTTCGTAGACATGGTCCTGCGCGCCGCCCGTATGCCGCGCGACGTAGGGCGAGCAGCCTTCCATGCGGATGCCGCGCGCGAGGATGGCGCGGCTGCTGACTTCCATGAGGAAGGGGATGCCTGCGATGGCGGGCCGGTTCTCGGCCTGCATCTCGAAATTCGGGCTGTCGAAAATATGCCGGTTATGCGCGACATAGGCGCCGGGCTCAGCGGAGAAGCGGATGCCGAAGCGGTCGAGCGTCGGATAGAGGCTGCTCGCGACAGTGAAATGGCCGCCATAGTAGCGAATGGAGGTATTCCAGCCCGCCGCCGTCTGCGTATGCACGTCGAGGCCGATCTTGTTATTCGCGAAGCGGCCGAGGATCAGCGTGGTGTCTTCGAAGCCGCGGCCATCGCCGATGGTGCGGGCGCCGATGGTGAAGCCCTCGACCTGGCGGATCTCGACGAGGCTGCAATCGAGATTGAGCAGCACCAGGCCGACATCCGCTTCGTTCAGCCAGTTGCTGATGGTGGAACGGAAGATCTTGATGCCTTGATAGACCTTGCCCGCATTTCGCGTCGCGCCGCCGGTGCCGATGGTGAGCGCGGTGACGCCGCCGGTGCCGGCATAGACGATCTGACCGTTCATGGTCATGCCCGCCGCTGCACCGGGCAGGGTCAGCGGCATGGTGGTGCGATAGCTGCCCTCATTCACCACGAGATGCTTGCCCGAGGCGGCGGCGGCGTTCATGGCGGCCTGGAGCGCCGGTCCATCATCCGTGATGCTGTCGCCAACCGCGCCGAAGTCACGCACCGAGATGGTTTCGGCGAGCTTGTCCTCGATGGTGCGCGGAATGGCGCCCGCATGCGGCACGGAGAGCGTGCCTTCCTCGCGCGCGAAGACCGTGACGGCGCCGACGCTGTCGAAGCCCAGCACGCGATTGGCGCGCGTGGCGCGCGACGGCAGGGTGAGCGCGCCCGGCACCTCGCTCGCATCGATGCGCAGCGTGCTTTCCAGCGCCGTATTCAACTCCTGGATCATCGCCACCTGGCGATCCAGCTCGTCATTCAGCGTATTGGCGCGCAGCAGGCCGCTCGGCTGGAAATCCGTGACGCGCTCGATCACCATCGCACGCCGCAGCAGCACGACCGTGCCGGCGGCGGGCGCGGTGGCGAAGGTGACGCTGCCGCCATCGCTGGTGCCAGCGCCGGAGATGGTGAATCCCGTGCTCTGCAAGACGCCGTCGAGGCGAACTTCGAGGTCGCCCGCGTCGAAAATCGGAAACGGATAGGTGAAGGCGGTCTGCGTGCCGCTCGCGGCATATTGCGCGCGCGGCGAGACATCGCCGATGCGGATATGATCGGCCATCGGTGGTCCTCTAGCGATAGGGGGGGCGGGTCAGTCGAGGAGGGAGCGAAGTGCCGAACTCGCTGTCTGCCCCGCGCGCAAATAGGAGGTGAAGGAACCGTCGGTATTGAGCAGGCTGCTTCGCCCCACCGCCATGCGCTGGCGGAAGAGGGCGTCGCTATCGGCCTGCGCCTCCGCCGCATCCTCCTTCAGGCCCGAGGCCAGGGCGGCGGCCGAGCCATCGCCGCTGCCCGTGCCGCTCGCGCCCGCCCTTGCTCGCGCCGTGGCGAGGGAGCGTTCGAGCGTATCGGCACGCTCGCGCGCCTGGCTCTCCTGTTCGGCCTGGAGCTGCGCGAGGCGGGCATTGGCGGCCTGGCGCTGCGCTTTGGCCGATGCCTCCTGGGCCCGGCCCTGCGCGACGTTATTCGCGATGGAGGCGCCCGTGCCGACAAGCGTGGCGATGGAAGCGAGCTGGGCCATCAGTCGGTCATCCTGACATCGGTGGTGACGGAGAGCAGCACGAGGGGCAGCGGCGTGCTGCCCTCGATGCGCCAGAGGGATTTGAGCGTGTCGCGCCGCCAGCCGAGGCCGCGCAGGGTGATGTCGCCGGTATAGGAAGCCGGTGCCGCGTCGAAACTCGCGCTTTCGAAGCGCTGGAAAGGAACGGGCACCACGCCGCGTCCGAGATCGACCGAGAGCGCCGCGGTATTCAGCACGCGGAAGATCACCGAGACGAGCCGCACGGGCCCGGCCTTGCTGCCGGCGGCGCCGAGCAGCTCGACGGGCAGCGGCTCGATCTCATGCGTGAAGGGCAGGCCGATCTGCACGGTGCCGGCTGGCTCTTCGAGTTCGATGGCGCCATCGACGACGGTCTTATCGCCCACGGGCGCGCCATCGGCGAGGATGGAGACGTTCAGGCCCTCGAGATGGCCGAGCCCGCTCCAGTCGCTCTTCGCCGTCTCGGCCGTGCCATCCAGCGCGGCATCGAGCGCGAGCGCTTCGTCGAAACGTTCTAGGCGCAGACTGCTGTTTCGCTCGACGGTGAGCCAGACGGTGCCATCCACCTCGGTGATGGTGCGGAAGGCGCCATCGGTGGTCTGCGCCGTCCAGGCCGTAATCTGCTCGCTGCCGAAGAGCGTGAGCGTGGCCAGGCTGCCATCGCCCATCACCACATGCAGAAGCCGCTGACGCTGGTCATAGCACATGGCCTGCGGCGTCTTGATCAGATGGCCGGCCAGCATCGCGAGATCGGCCGTTTCATAGACCGCCGAAACATCCGCATAGGAGAATTCATGCACCGCCTTGCCGGATCGGGCGATGAAGATCGTGCTGCCATCGACATCCACGGGCAGGATCATGCGATCAATCGGCGAGCCGATGCGCGTCTGCCGCAGCACCTGGATATTGCCAGGCGTGAGCGGATCGCCCGTCACCATCCATTCGGCGCCCGAGGTGAAGACCTGCAGATGCCGGCCGGAGAAGACGGCGCGGATCGCATTCACCTGGTCCGAGAGCAGGCCGAATTCGATGCCCTGGTCATCGAGCCCGGTGCCGAGATCGAAGTTGAAGAGATCGCCCGAGCGTGACATCCAGAGGCGGTTCGGCAGATCGCGCGAGCCGCCGAGCACCAGCCTGTCCTGATGGAAGCAGGCGCTCACCGGCCAGCCGCGCACGGGCGAGAAGGCGGCTTCGTCCCAATCATCGGTGGCATCGAGATCGTCGAGATCCTCACCGCCCACCGTCGCATCCACGCTGGCCGCGCTGTGATAGGCGGTGATTTTCACGGGCTTCGCGGCGAGGCGGAAGGTCGTGCCGACATGCCCGGGCGAGAAGACCGCGCCGCTCGCGGTCAGCGTGATGTTGCCGCTGACGGCGCTCGGCGTCAGGGTCAGCGTCGTATCGCCGAAGCGATAATAGGGCTCGCTGCTGAAGCTCCAGGCCGCGATGTTCCAGGCCGTGTGGCTGCTGCGCGTCACCTTGCGCGGCTGCATCTCGGGATGCATCAGCAGCAGTGTATCCGCATTCTGCGTGAAGGCGATCTGCGGCAGCATCGCCTCGGTCCAGGGGCCGGCGACACTCGCGACGGCGGTGTCGTTGAGATAGACGGTCAGCAGCCCCGCGGTCAGCACGATCAGATAGGTCTGTTCGGTGTTGAACTCGAAGGGGATGAGCCGGGCGGCACCCGGCAGCATCGCCACATGGCGCAGCCCCGGCCGGCGGCAGAGCCCGCCCGTCGGCTGGAGAAAGACATTGCGCAGCCGCCGCGCGCCATTGGCATAGGAGCGGATATCGGCGCGGCCCAGCATCTCGGGCGCCAACTCGCCGGCGGTGAAATTCGTCTTGGTCTGGCGGACGGCGGCCATGCCTTACCCCCTCGCCGCGATGAGCGGGAAATCGCTGATGGCGCGCGGCGTATCCTGCTGGCTGTCGATGAGCTTCGCCTGCCTCAGCTCCTTCTCGGCCATCTCGTAGAGAAGCTGCGTCCGGCTCGTGCTTTCGGTGAGCGGGATGCAGAACTCCGCGGCCAGGCGCGTGATCAATGCCGAGGCGAAGAAGGGCGGGAACTCGCTCTCATTCGGGCGGAAGATGTAGGTGAGCGTCACCTGCATCTCGTCGCATTGCAGCTTGTCCTCGTGGACGCGATAGGCGATGCCCTCGCCGCGATTGCCGCCGCCCGCGGAGAGAACGCGGAGGAAGCCGGCGGGAAGCTGGAAGGCATAGGCATAATCGGCCTGCGGCGAGGCGACGAGGCGCGGCAAGGTGGACTGCCCGGTCGCGAAGGACCAGGGGTGGCTCGAGAGCAGTGCGTCGCGGACCGAAGGGTAGAGATTGGCCGCGACTTCCGCCTCGGCGGTGCCTTCGTCGAGCGAGGCGACGGTCTGCGCGCCGATCTTCAGCAGCGCACGCGAGCAGAGGACGAGCGCGGAGAGCGCCATGGCCAGGCTCCAATGGTTCGAGATCAGGAAAGGGGAGAAGCGGGGCGCGATGAACGCGCCCCGCGTGAGGCATCACTCGTACGCGCGCATCCGCACGACGCCGAGGTCATCGACCAGCACCGAGCCCTGGCTCATCATGTTATTGACGAAATAGGCGGCGCGGTCGCCGTGCCAGGTGATGTCGGTGACGACGTCCTGCGCCACGGCATGGCCGATAGCGGTGCGATGATAGAAGTAGCAGTAACGAAGATTGCCGTTCTTGGTCAGGCCCGAATGCGGCATCCAGGTCGCGCCCAGCCAGCGCTTGGCCTGCGTGCCCTTCCAGGGGAGATCGGCATCGCCCACATACTGGGTATTGGCGAATTCCTCGATCTGCAGCAGATCGCTCCACTGCTTCCAGCCGACGATGGCGAAGCGGTTGCCGTCGTCGGGCACATCGGCCTCGCCCATCATCTCGAAGGCCAGCAGAACCTTCGCCTTGGTGAGCCCGTCCGTATCGGTCGTGCCGGCCGCCGTGCCGAGCGCCTCGCGGGTAGCGGTATCGAGGGCGGCGATGATCAGCTCATCGGTCTTTCGGCCCAGCGCATAGGCGCCGGCCGAGGCGACGACGGTGCGCTCGTCGATATTGGTCTTCAGCTCGTCCAGGCGGTCGATCCACTCGCCGGCGTAGTAGTCGGAGAGGAAACATTCGGCATTGGTGTATTCAAGGTTCATCACCGGCACCGAGCCGTTGCGCGGCTTGGCCGCGGCCGTGCCCTTGCCCACCTTCGGGAAAATGGTGGAGGCACCCTTGATGCCCGTCTTGGCGCGCACCGTCGGGCGCAGCTTGGAGCCCTGGCGCTGATAGGCCTCATGCACCTCGGCCTGGAACTGGGTGACGAAAGCCTGGTCGATCGTGGCGGACATGCGTGTCAAATCCTCAAAGGATGTGGAGCTGTGGTGGTTGAGGGCCGCCTCGGGTTCCCTTCATGCGAAGGCCCAAGGCGGCGCCACGAGGACGCACGCGCCCGCTCGCCAGTCGGCGAGGGGTTCCGCGTGCGACGAATAGGGAGCGGGCCCGGCCAGGCGCGCGCCCGCGCGGCCGAGGGAAACCGGGGCGCAGGGCCGGCCAGGCCCGCAGGGCGGTGCGGCGATCATGCGGGGCGGGCGATCGGGCAGTGCCCGTCAGCGATCCGCCTTCATGCTCCAGCCGCACCGCATCTCATCAGTTGCCGACGAGGCGCCGGAAACCTTCGGTGACGCGCTTGACGAATTCCGGCTCGCGGGCACGCCAGTAGCGCGGGTCACGCATCATCTGGCGCAGCGCCTGCTCGTCCATCGGGCCATCGGCCTGGCCGCCCTTGCTCATCAGCGCGGGCTCGCCATTGCTCATCATGCCATGCATGGCCATGACGCCCTCGCAAGTGGTGCAGAGCGCCTCGTAGACGCCAGGCGGCAGGTTCGCCTTGCCCCAATTCGCGATCTGCGGGGCGAGCACGCGGAAGCGGTCATGCCCGCCGAAATGCGCGGCCAGCTTCTCGCCCTGGCGCTGCGCCTCGTAATGCGAGGCGGCCTCAGCGATCAGCGGCATCAGGCGTTCGGCCGCCATGTCGTAGACGAGCTGCGCCTGGGCCGGGGTGAAGCCCGCCTCATGCAGCCGGCAGTTCACGTCATGATCCGGCCCGCAAAGCTCGTGCTTCGCTTCGATGCTGTAGCCTTCAGGCGAATCCGGCACGCCCATGGCGCGGCGGAAGCGCTGCAGCTCGTCCGGCGAAGCATCCGCCCCCGGCGGGCCGGCGCGCTCCGAGAGGCGCTTCTCCAGCGAGAGATAGGATTTCAGCAGCGCATCCACGCGCACCGTACCCTGCTCGGCATCCCAGAATTTCTCGGGCACATCGGCGGGCCGGCCCGCGCCAGGGGCGGCCGGGGCGGTTTCCAACAGGTTCTCGGCCATGCGAGGGGTCACTCCTTCTCGGGGGCGTCAAGAGATTGCGGCGCGAGTATCTCGGCCGGGGCCGCGAGCATCCGCGCGAGGGCGCGGGTCGCGGCCGGGATATCCACCTGCTTCGCCGCCTCGGGCCCCATGCTGGAGACCGATTGCAGGAAGAGCAGGGTATTCGCGGCATCCGCCCGGCCTTGCACGCGGGCCAGCGGGCTCTGATAGGTCAGCCGCACCTCGCGCCCATCGAGCGAGAGCGGCGGCACCTCGCCGCGCCGGCGCAGGATCGAGAGCGAGCGTGCGATCAGCGGCGTCAGCAGCTCGGCCTGCAGCCGGCCATAGGTTGCGCCCAGCAGCCGCGCGGTCTGCGCGCTGCGCTCGAGCACTTCCGTCGCGGTCATCTTCCCGTCGGGCAGGCCGAGCCGGTCGGCGAGCAGCGCGCTGCGGATGCCGGCGCGGAGATCGTCGAGCACCAGCTGCGACACGTCGAACTTGCCCGGCGCCGCCAGCGGCGTAAGGCCGGAGGAGCCCGGCGCCTTGGGAATGATCGCCCCCGGCACCAGCTTGATGGTCGCAGGGTTCAGCACCCCGTCATCCTCCGCCTGCCAGATGCCCGTCGCCGCGATCGAGGCATTCTTCAGCACCAGCTCGACGACCTTGTTCGCCGTGCGGATATCCGGCAGCGCCTTCATCACCGGGCCACGGCCATAGGTTTCGCCGGGCGCCTTCATCCAGCGGAAGGCGACGAAGGGGCTTTCCGTAAAGCGCCCTTCCGCGATCAGCACCGGCATCCCGTCGCCCGGGTCGAGCACCACCGCCTGGCGATAGCCCGTGCCATCGGGCCAGACCGCCTCGACGACGCGATGCTTCGCGGGCATCGCATCGGGGTCGCGGTTCAGCATCGCGGCGGGCAGCGCGGCGCGGGGCCAGCGATATTGGATCTCGGCCACCGTCAGCCGCACCGCGCGGTAGACGGTATCGAGCCGCCCGCTGGGGCCCTCTTCCAGCACCGTCTCGCGTAGCGGCACGGCGCGGAAACGCAGCGCGCTCATCTCGCCCGGCGGCGCTTCCTCCACCGCGAGAACGCCGGTGCCGGCGACCACGAGGTCGAGAAAGGCTTGATGCGATTCCTGCGCGTAATTGGAGCGGTCCAGGTGGCCCTGGAGCACCTCGGCCGTCTCTTCCAGCGCCGCGCGGGCCGCCGCCGCATCGGGCGAGCGTTCCAGCGCATGCGAAGGGGCGAGGCCGAACCAGCGGCTCCAGGGCGGCGTCAGCTCGGCCATGAGGCTGGCCGCGAGCTGCTCGGCTGCATCGGGGGCCGTGCCATCGTAAAGTGTCGCCCCGCCCATGCCCGGCGTGGTCGCCAGCACATGGTCGTAGCATTCCTGCCAGACGCCTTCCCAAGGGCGGCGCTGGTCCAGCGCGCGGGCCTGCCGCGCCAGGATTTCGTCCGGGGTCATGCCTATTCCCCCAAGAGGGTCTTGCGATTGCCGGCCAGCGCCGGGATGGCGTCGAGCACGCCGCGGGCCGAGGTATTGATCGTGCCGGCGACGCCGAGCCGGGCGCGTTCGCGCGCCTCGGCACGGGCCGTGGCGGCCGCCTCGGTGGCGGAGGTCTCGGCCGAAGTCGTGGTGTCGGGCGTGGTCGCGACCGCCACCGGTTTGGGGCTGCTGAACAGGCCACCCATGAGGGTCATGGCTCCTTGCGGCGGGCCCGGCACGAAAAGACCCGTCCGAGGGGGTCTCGGACGGGTCCAGGGATGCGCGGGGGGATCGGAGGAAACCGCGGGGCGCAATTCGCCCCTTGGCAAGACGGTTGTTAGTCCTATCTTCTCGGACGGTCAACATATATTTTCCTAGGAAGATCATCTTTTTTTACGGGCCGGTTCGCCAAGGTCTTGGTGAGAGCCTTGAAGAGGCCGTAGGGCGTCAGGGCGAAGGGCGCGCCGGCACCGAGAATGGCGCGGCAGACCGAGACGCAGGAAAGCGGAAGCAGATTCGGCAGCCGGCTCGCCTGCGCCGGCCCGGGGGTGAAGGGGCCGAGCACGGCCAGGCCCGCGCGGCGGTAGAAGGCGGGCAGGTCGAAATCCGGTGGCACCTCGAGCACCTGCGCCACCATCCGGCCGGAGAGCGGATCGACCACCAGCCAGCCCTGGGCCGGATCATGCAGCGCGGCGAAGCAGTGGCGGAAGCCGGGGCTCAGCAACCGCAGCCAGGCCTGGTCGGCGCGGCCGCCGAAGGCGATGAACACGGATTGGGCCGCCCGGCCATGCGCCGGGCGGCCCAATCGAGAGGCGCCGGCGGAGGCTTCCGCCTCCGCGGCCGTGAGCCCGCTCATTCTGGCAAGGCCTTGTTCAAACGCATGTTTATCAGTCGCCGCTGACCGAACCGCCCGAGGGGAAGGCCACCACGGAACCCTCCAGCGCCGATTTCTTCCCCACAACGATGCCCTTCACTCGGAGCGGGAATTCCAGCCGGTCGATCGCCTCCCGCCAGATGGCCCAGTCGCGCTTCTCGGAAAGGTGCCGCGGGTCCGGCGCCGTGCCGCGCTCGCCCCAGAGGCGCAGGATACGGGCATGGGTGAGGTCGATGCGCCGCTGGCGATAGAGCCGGTCGAGGCATTTGATGATGTCATCCGGCTCGCAGGGGCGGGTGACGAGCCCCTTGCCGGCGGCGATTCGGGCGCCGTCCCGCCGGGCCACGAGGGCGGACATGGTCCAGAACCAGGCCTCCTCGCCATTGTTGAAGGGCACGTGCTGCGGGGCCTGGGCAAAACGCGGGGTACGGGCAGTGAACGGGGCGGCGCTGGGCATTTGGGGGGATTTTCTCGCCAAAACGTGAAAGACTTACCGGACGATAAACCTCTGGTTGCAGCCGTCAATACAATTTTGGGTTTTTGTTCCTGTTGATTTGGGCGTGCCGACCTAGGATAATGCCCCCATGGATCACCAGGAAATCTGGCGCGCGATCGACGCGCTGGCGGCCGAGAACGGCCTGTCGGCTTCCGGCCTTGCGCGCAAGGCCGGGCTCGATCCCACGGCCTTCAACCCCTCCAAGCGCGTCGGCCCGGATGGCCGCTCGCGCTGGCCCTCCACCGAGAGCATCGCGAAAATCCTCGCCGCCACCGAGACGGGGATGGATGCCTTCGCGAGCCTCATCACCGGCCAGCCGGCTTTGCCTCGGCAGAGCGGCAGGGCGATGGTGGGCCGCCGCATCCCGCTGATCGGCCTCGCCCAGGCGGGGTCGGCGGGCTATTTCGACGATGGCGGCTACCCCGTCGGCGGCGGATGGGACGAAATCTCCCTGCCGGATATCGCGGACCCCAATGCCTATGCGCTCGAAATCTCGGGCGACAGCATGGAGCCGGTCTTCCGCGACGGCGATTTCGTCATCGTCTCGCCCTCTGCCCCCATCCGCCGTGGCGACCGCGTGGTGGTCCGCACCAAGGAAGGGGAGGTGATGGCGAAGGAACTGGTGCGCCAATCGGCCAAGCGCATCGAGTTGGCGAGCCTCAACCCGGCCCATCCGAGCTACGCTTTCGACCTGCCGGACGTCACCTGGATGCATCGCATCGTCTGGGCGAGCCAATAGAGCCGCCCTATGCTCCTCCCAACCTGGGAAGGGCGAAGACGATGAGCCGTGAGCTACTGGAAAAACACTTGCCGGCGATGATCGCGCTGCGGCGGGATCTGCATGCCCATCCCGAACTGGGTTTCGAGGAGACGCGCACCGCCGGCATCGTCGCCGAGGAATTGCGCAAGGCGGGTATCGAGGTGACTGAGGGCGTGGGCCGCACCGGCGTGGTCGGCACGCTGCGCGGCAGGCGGCCCGGCCAGGGCGCGATCGCGCTTCGCGCCGATATGGACGCGCTGGCGCTGACCGAACGCACCGGCCTGCCCCATGCTTCGCGCCATGAGGGCCGGATGCATGCCTGCGGCCATGACGGCCATACGACCATGCTGCTCACCGCCGCCAAGGTTCTGGCCGAGGCGCCGGATTTCGCGGGCACGGTGCATTTCGTCTTCCAGCCCGCCGAGGAAGGCCGGGGCGGCGCCCGCGCCATGCTGGAGGACAAGCTCTTCGAGCGTTTCCCGGCCGATGCCGTCTATGGCATCCATAATATGCCCGGCGCGCCCGCCGGCCATTTCGCCATCCGCAAGGGCCCCTTCATGGCGGGTTCCGGCCGTTTCATGGTGACCTTCCGGGGCACCGGTGGCCATGGCGGCAATTCCGCCCATCTGGCGAGCGACATCACCCTGGCCCAGGCCATCTATATCCAGGCGCTGCAGGGCATCGTCGCGCGCAACGTCGCGGCCAGCGACACGGCCGTCGTCAGCGTCGGCTATATCTCCGGCGGCGATGCGGAGGCGCTGAACGTCATGCCTTCCGAGCTGAAGGTCGGCGGTACCATGCGCGCCTTCACTCAGCCGGTGCAGGAGCTGCTGGAGAAGCGCATCCGCGAGCTGGCAGAACTTGCCGCCGCCACCCAGGGCGCGACCGTTGAGGTCGAGATGTATTGGAACGCCATTCCGACCATCAACCATGACGAGCAGACGGAGCATATGATTGCCGCCGCCCGCGCCGTCGTGGGGGATGCGGCGGTGAACCCGAATGCCCAGGCCGTCACGGGCGGGGAGGATTTCTCCTTCATGCTCCGGGCCAAGCCGGGGGCCTTCATCTTCCTCGGCAATGGCGAGGAGTCGCACGCGCTGCACACGCCGCTCTACGAGTTCAATGACGAGGCCCTCGGCAAGGGGGCTGCCTTCTGGGTCGAACTGGTGCGCCAGCAGCTCTCGGCCTGAGGCCCTTTTCGGCTGGCGGCCGGGGTCAGCCCGGCAGCCAGTCCTTGAAATGCTGGAAGTCGCGTTCGGCGCGGCAGGCGAGGAAGCGCGGCGTGCCGTCCTCGCTCGGCAGGGCGAAGACCGTCAGGCCGATATCGCCATAGATCCGGCGCAGTTCCTCGCCCACGCCCCAGAAGGCCGGGTCCACGCCCTGGCGTTCGCAATAGTCGCGGAAGCGCCAGATCAGCGCGATACGCGCCTGCTCCTCGCCCACCGGATCGCCCAGCCCGACGAGAACCCGGCCCTCGCGCGTGAAGGCGAGGCCGGCCTTGCCATCCTCGTCGAAAATCGCGCCATCGGCGGTGTGCGGCGGCGTGGCGCCGAGTTCCAGCAGCTTGAGCCGCGCCAGATCATCATAGGGCAGCGTCATGATCCGCGCCGGCCGCAGCAGCCGCACCACCGCGACCAGCAGCAGCACCCCCGCGAGGCCCACGCCGAAGCGCAGGCTCGCCGGCGCCTGGCTGGAGAAGACCACCGACCACCAGGCCTCGCCCGCCAGTGGCCCGCGATAGGCGACCAGGGCGAGGGTGAAGGCGCAGATGAGCCCGGCGATGAGGGCGACGATCGTGCCGGAGGACATGGCCTCGCTCGTCAGCCGCGCCGGCCGGTAGAAGGCGCTGGGCACGGCGGCGACGAGCGCCATCAGCACCAGGAAGCCGCCCGTGAGCCACCAGGGCTCGCCCCGCAGCCAGGCGACCAGCGCGCCATTGGCCAGCAGGATCAGCCCTGCCCACCAGGCGACGCGCAGCCGCCGCAGCATGCCATAGGCCACGACCAGCATCAGCGAGCCGACCACCGAGGCCGCGAAATGCGTCGCCGCCCCCTCCAGCACATCCAGCAGCCCGGGGTTGAGCAGCGGCGAGGGCTTGGGCGGCAGGGCGCCGATGAAAATCAGCGCGATGCCCCCGAGCCCCACCAGCCCGGCCAGGGCCGGCACTTCGAGTGCATCCGTCGCGCCCTGCTCCTTGCTGAACCAGCCGCCCAGCAGGTGCCGGCGCTGGTTGATCTCGAAGGCCGCGAAGAGGCCCCCGGCCAGGAAGAGCGGGATGATGTAGTAGAAAAGGCGGAAGAGCAGCAGCGCGCTGACCACTTCCGGCCCCGAGACATAGGGCTGCAGCGCGATCAGGATGAAGCCGTCGAAGACGCCGATGCCGCCCGGCACGCTCGCCGCCAGCCCCGCCGTATAGCCCGCGACATAAATGCCCAGGAACTTGAGGAAGGTCAGCCCCTCGGCTGGCGGCAGCAGGGCGTAGAAAATCGCGGCCGTGACGGCGACGTCGACGGTCGCGAGCGTCGTCTGCGCGAGGGCCATGCGGAAGCCCGGTAGGTCGATCTTGTGCCCGAAAAGCGTGAAATGCGGGACGAGCTTCGAGAGCACGATATAGGTGCCGACGATCGCCCACATCAGCAGCGCGACGGCGCGCATGACCCAGGCGGGCGTATGTTCGCCCACCCAGGGGAGCACCTGCGGCTCCAGCATCAGCACGAGCCCGCCGAGGAAGAAGCCCCCCAGCCCGAAGGTCAGGCTGGTGAAGGCGACGATCTTGGCGATGGCCGCCGGGGGCAATCCCCAGGCCGCATAAAAGCGGAAGCGCACGGCCGCGCCCGAAACCGCCGCCACGCCGAGGTTGTGCGCGAGCGTATAGGCGCAGAAACTGGCGAGCGAAGTGCGGATATAGGAGACCGGATAGCCCGCATAGACCGAGCCCAGCCGGTCGTAGATGGTCAGGACCGCATAGGCCAGGAAGGTCCAGCCGACCGCCGCCCAGAGGCGGTGGCCGGGCATGGCATCCATCGAGGCCCGCACCTCTCCCCAGGAGAGGTGGTGGAACTCCCGCTGCACGACGTAGAGCGCGCCGACCAGCAGCGCCAGGCCGAAGACCGTCGCCCCGTGGCGGCGCAGGAAGGACAACACGGCGCTCAGCCCGCCGCCACCGTATCCCGCGCGAGCGCCCCTTCGATCAGGGCGATGGCCCGCGCCACGCCATAGGCGGCGGCGAGGCTGCCGAAGCGGGGCCCTTCCTCGGCGCCGACCAGCACCTGGTAGAGCGCGTTGAACCAGCCGCGCGACACGCCCGGCCGCCCGCCATCCTTGGCGGGCACCAGGAAGGGCTCGCGGCGGCCGGCGTCATAGACGAGGGTCTGGATGAACTCGGCCCGCTCGAGGCCCGCGGGGCGGGCGGCGATCTCGGCCTCGTTCTCGCGCAGGGCGGCGAGGAGCGCCTCGAAGGCGGGGCGCTCCTCAGCCGTCGGCGCGCGGGGCTTGAGGCCCGGGCGGATGAAGTCGCGCGAATAGGCGACCGCGTAGTCGATCAACTGCGCCAGCATGGGCTGGCTCTCGGCCGTCGCACCCGGCGCATAGTTCCGCACGAAGGACCAGAGCTGATCCGCATCCTCGGCCGCCGAGACGGTCGCGATATTGAGCAGCATGCCATAGGTCAGCGGCGGTTCGGGCGTATTCGGCAGGGCGCCGCCATGGACGTGCCAGGCCGGGTTGGCCGGATCGAGCCCGCCGGTTTCCGCGCCCTTCCGCAGCTTGTCGCGATTGCCGAGATACTCGTCCACCGCGCGCGGGATCACGTCGAAATGGAGGCGCTTGGCGCGGCCCGGCTGGTTGTACATGAACTGGGCGAGGCTCTCCGGCGGGGCATAGCGCAGCCACTCGTCGATCGTCAGGCCATTGCCCTTGGACTTGGAGATCTTGCCGCCCTCGGCATCGAGGAAGAGCTCATAGGTGAAGCCCACCGGCGGCTCGGCGCCCAGCACCCGGCAGATCTGGCCCGAGAGCTTCACGCTGTCGATCAGGTCCTTGCCGGACATTTCGTAATCCACGCCGAGGGCGAACCAGCGGAGCGCCCAATCGGCCTTCCACTGCGCCTTCACATGGCCGCCGGTCACCGGCGTCTCGAACCGCTCGCCCGTCTCCGGGTCGCGCCAGATGACGGTGCCGGATTCGGGCCGCGTCTCCTCCATCGGCACCTGCATGACCACGCCGGTCTTCGGATGCACGGGGAGGAAGGGCGAATAGGTCGCGCGGCGGTCCGGCCCGAGCGTGGGCAGGATCACCTGCCGCACCTCTTGATGCCTCTCCAGCATCTTGAGCAGCGCCGCGTCGAAACGGCCCGACTTGTAATAATCGGTGGCCGAGGCGAATTCGTATTCGAAGCCGAAAGCGTCGAGGAAGGCCCTCAACCGGGCGTTGTTATGGTGCCCGAAGCTCTCATGCGTGCCGAAAGGGTCCGGCACGGCGGTGAGCGACTTGCCGAGATGCTGCGCCAGCAGCTCCTTGTTCGGCACGTTGTCCGGCACCTTGCGGAGCCCGTCCATGTCGTCCGAGAAGGCGATGAGCTTGGTCGGCAGGCCCGTGAGCCGGGCGAAGGCGCGGCGCACCCAGGTGGTGCGGGCCACTTCGCCGAAAGTGCCGATATGCGGCAGGCCGGAGGGGCCATAGCCCGTTTCGAACAGCGCCATGCCTTTGCCCGAGCTTTTCACGCGCGCGGCCACCTTCGCGGCCTCCTCGAAGGGCCAGGCCTTCACGGCGGAAAAATCGGTCTGCTCGGTCATTCGGTTTGACTCGCACCTTACATGGGCGTGGAAGGCGCGGCTCCAGGCCGCGCCGCGACGTTATATGGGGGCATTTTCAGGAAGGCGACCCCGCTGGCCCAGGTTTGACCTGAGTTCGGCCATGCGGCGGCCGGGACGGTAGTAACATCATCGGCTCTTTCCCCCTTCCCAATTTTTTGAACGAGCACTACCCCGACAGGGCGAATTCACCCTATGGTTCCGCAAGCTATCCGTGTCGCCCAGGACAGGCGGGCGATTTCGATGAGGCAGGAGAAGCTGGTGCTCGCCCAACAGTATACCGAGTTCCATCAGACCATCCGCAGGAATGGGGTGATCCTTTCCTTCAGCGGCTACGTATCAGAGAAGGTGATGTTCTCCCTGGGCGAGGTGCTGCGCGCCCGCATGCAGCAAGTGGATACCGATGCCTCCGTCGCGAAGCGCGTCTTCTCCGTCTTCGTCGAGCAGGCGCAGAACGTGATCCGCTATTCGGCGGACAAGGTTTCCGAGGAGCCGTCGGGCATCAGCGGCGGCCTGATCGTCGTCGGCAAGGAAGGCGACCGCTACTTCGTGGTTTGCGGTAACGAAGTGCCGCGCGAGGATGCCCCGCGCCTGAGCGAAAGACTGAAAGCCCTCGCGACCATGACGCCGGAGGAGCTGAAGCAGCATTACCGCGCCAAGCTGCGCGAGCCGCCGGAAGAGGGCAGCCTGGGCGGCAGCATCGGCCTCATCGAGATCGCGCGGCGGGCCAGCGCGCCGGTCGAGTTCGATTTCCAGGACATCAGCGAGGCGCGGAGCTTCTTCTGCCTCAAGGCCTATGTCTGAGGGGCGGGCGCAGATGGAACGCATTACCCTAGCGGCGACCGACCGTTCCCCGATGGTGGATTTCGACTTCGAGGGCGGCGCCCTGCGCCTCGAAGGAGAAGCCTATCCGGAAGACGCGGCCTCTTTCTTCGGCCCCCTGCTGCAGGCGCTGGGCCAGTTTCTGGAAAGCGAGCCGGGCCGGCCGATTCGCTTCGACGTCGCGCTGTCGTATTTCAACAGCTCCAGCGCCAAGGCGCTGATGAACATGTTCATGCTTCTCGAGGACGCGGCGGAAGACGGCCAGGATATCACCGTGCGCTGGCACTATATCGAGGGCGATGACACGCTTCAGGAGGCCGGCGACGATTTCGCCGCCGATTTCGTGAAGACCCGCTTCGAGATGGTGGAGACGCCGGCGGTATGAACCAGGCCAAGCGGCAACGACCCGAAGCCGTCGAGGGCGAGGTGGCCCGCCTGGAGCCCGATCTCGGCTCGGGCTTCAGCCTCTTCGACCGCGAGGAGGAGGTGCTGCGCCGCTCGGCCGAAATGCTCCGGCAGCTCGAAGCGGTGGCCGGCGGCGTGGGCGATCTCGCCACGGCCTATCGCAAGGGCTATCGCGAACAGCAGCGCCTCGTCCGCCTCAGCGACCGCATGCAGAACGACCTGCAGCGCGCCAAGGCCCGCCTCGCCGAACAGGCGCGGGATCTGCAGGCCCTGAACAAGACGCTCGCCGCCGAGGTCCAGCACCGCACGCGGCTCGAAACCGAGCTTCGCCTGCTGCTCGAGACAGATTCCCTCACTGGCGCCAAGACCCGTCGCCGCTTCCTGGAACTGGCCGAGCGGGAGGTGGAGCGCCACCGCGTCTCCAATGCGCCCTGCGTGGTGATCCTGCTCGATCTCGACCGGTTCAAATCCATCAATGACCGCTATGGACATGCCATGGGCGACGAGGCGCTTCGCGGCTTCGTCCAGGTCAGCCTCGCCGCGATCGGCCCCAGCGACTTCCTGGGCCGGCTCGGCGGCGAGGAATTCGCGCTGATGATGCCCGACCGCGGCATGGCGGAGGCGCAGGCCATGGCCAACGCCATCTGCGAGGCCACGCGCGGGATGAGGCTGCAGGATGCGGGCGGCGAGCGCGTGCCGCTCTCGGTCAGCATCGGCGTGGCCGAACTGGCGCCGGGTGAGAGCCTGGAAAGCGTGATGCGCCGGGCCGATCTGGGCCTCTATGAAGCGAAGCGGCTCGGCCGCGGCCGTGTCGCCCTGGCGCCGGGGCCGGAGAAGGATGGGGTAGCCTAACAGCATGGCCGGTGATCGCGGCGGGGCCGTCCCCCTGCGCATGATGCGCGAACACGTGCCCACGCAGGTTCCGGAGGAATCGGGCCCCGGCCCCGCCGGCGGCCGCGTCGTCACCGCCAGCAGCCGCGCGCTCGGCGGGCTCGCGCGCACCATCTTCCTGCGCACCTTCCCCGTCATCGCCTTCGTCGTGCTCGTCACCCAGCTCGGCATCGCCTGGCTCAACCATGGCGACCAGCTTCGCGACCAGACCGAGCGCGCCCAGCTCATGGCGGATCTCACCGCCCGCGCCATCGCCCTGCCGGTGAGCGAGGGGCGGCCCGCGGTCTACCGGCCCCAGATCGAGGGGCTGAAATCCGACCCCTCCTTCCGCGGCGTGGAACTGCGCGATGCTTCGGGCCAGGTGCTGCTCGAGATCGGCCAGGTCGCGCGGCAGACCGGTAATCGCAGCGTGACGGTCTCCACCGAACCGCGCCTGCCCGATGGCGCGGTGGTGGGCCGGCTGACCCTCTCGCTCTCCACCGACGAGGCCCGGGCCAGCGCCTCCTTCCAGGCCATGATCGCCCTGGGCGCGATGGTGATCCTCATCATGGTCGTGGCCGTGGCGCTCCGCCGCGTCGTGGCGCGCGACGTGGTGGCCCCGCTGCAGAAACTGCTGGTCGCGATGCATGCCGTCGAGCGCAAGCAATGGACGCATGTGGAGCTGCGCCGCAGCGACGAGATCGGTGAAGTGGGCGAGACCTTCAACCACATGGTCGACGGGCTGCGCTCGGGCGACGAGGCGAAGCAGCTCCTGGCCGAGCTGGAAACCGCCCATGCCCGGCTGGAGCAGGCCAATAAGCTGGTGATGGAAAGCATCACCTATGCCCGGCGCATCCAGGCCTCCATGCTGCCCGACGAGCAGGCCATGCTGGGCTCGCTCGCCGATATCGCCTCGCTCTGGCAACCGCTGCATACGGTGGGCGGCGATTACTTCTGGGTCGAGCAGCGTGGCGATCTCGGCATCCTCGTCGTGCTGGACTGCACCGGCCATGGCGTGCCGGGTGCCTTCATGACGCTGGTCGTCGCCGCGGCGCTGGATCGAGCGCTGAACGAGCAGGGGCTGCGCTCTCCCGCCGAATTACTGCGCGCGATCGACCGCATGGTCCGCGCCCGCCTCCGCCAGGATGGGCGCGGCGCCGAATCCGATGATGGGCTCGACGGCGCCATCTGCGTCTGGAACCGCGCCGAGCGGAAGCTGCTTTATGCCGGTGCGGGCATGCCCCTGCTCATGACCGAGGGCGAGCATATGCAGACCCTGCGAGGCGCCCGCCATGGCCTCGGCTACAGCAGCGTCGCCCCATCGCCCGAGGCTTTCGTCGATACCGAGATCGCGGTGAAGCCGGGCCAGCGCTTCTATCTCTTCACCGATGGCGTCAGCGACCAGATGGGCGGCACGCCCCGCCGCCTGCTCGGCCGCAAGCGCCTGAGCGACATGCTCCTCGCCTCGGCCGATATGCCGCTGGCCGAGCAGATGGCCGCGCTCGAAGCCGGCCTCGCCGCCTATCGCGGCGAGGAGCCGCGCCGCGACGACATGACCATGCTGGCCTTTATGCCCTTACCGCCGGAGGCGAGCCCCCTCCCGCCCGGAACGACCCAGCACTGAGCCGGGCGAGGTCGCCTCGGCGCGAAATGTTCGCTATACGTCCACAGTGCCCGCGCCGCCCGACCAGCCCCGCCTGCTGCTGCCCGACTCGCCCGCCCTGGTTGCCGGCCCTGGCCATGGCACGGTCCTGACGCCGGATGGCGAGCTCGACAGCCTCCCCGCGGCCAAGCTCGCGGCCCGGCTCGCGGAACTCCCGCCGCCCATCCTGGTCCATGCCCCGGCCACGGCGCGCTGGCTGAACCTGCCGCCCTTCCAGGAAGCCTATGACCTCCTGGAGCTTTTCGCCTTCTGCCTCCCGGCCACCGCCGCCCCACCCACGCCGCGCGGCCTCGCCCTCGCGCTCGACATGCCGGTGCCGGACAATCCGGAAGACGCCGCCGCGCTGCTGCCGCAGATCGCCGCTCGCCTGCTGCGCCGCCTGGCCGCGCAGCGCCATGCGCCCATCAATCGCGACGCCGGCATCCTCGCGGCGAGGCTGAACCAGGCCGGCTGGCCCTGGGCCGAATCGGTGCTCGCCGCACTCGGCCAATCCGCCGCCCGCCCCTCGGCCGATCCGCTCAAGGTCTGGCGCCGCCTGCCGGAATGGGAGGAGGCCGCCCCCGCGCCCCCGCCCGCGAGCCACCCCGTCAGCGCCGCCGAGGCGCGCAACCGCCTGGCCGATATCCTGGGGCAGGGGGCCGAGCAGCGCCCCGCCCAGGCCGATTACGCCTCGGCCGCCGCCATGGCCTTCTCGCCGCGCGAACTCCCCGGCGAGCCCGCGCTGGTCCTCGCCGAGGCCGGTACCGGCACGGGCAAGACGCTCGGCTATATCGCCCCCGCCAGCCTCTGGGCCGAGAAGAACGGCGCGCCCGTCTGGATCAGCACCTATACGCGCAACCTCCAGCGCCAGATCGAGCAGGAGGCCGCACGCCTCTACCCAGACCCGGCCGAGCGGCGCGAGAAGGTCGTCATCCGCAAAGGCCGCGAGAACTACTTCTGCCTGCTCAATTTCGAGGAGGCGCAGCAGGGCGCCCCCGCCCAGCGCATGCTGCCCCTGGCACTCGCCGCCCGCTGGGCGCTCGCCACGCGCGATGGCGACATGATGGGCGGCGATTTCCCCGGCTGGCTGAACGAGCTCTTCCCCTGGGGCGAGGTCGGCCGCCTGGCCGATAAGCGCGGGGAGTGCATCCATTCCGCCTGCCCGCATTACAAGACCTGCTTCGTCGAGCATTCCATCCGCCGCGCCGCCGGAGCCTCGCTGGTGGTGGCGAACCACGCGCTCGTCATGGTCCAGGCCGCGCTGGGCGGCGGCGAGGATGGCCCCGCGCTCCGCTATGTCTTCGATGAGGGGCACCACCTCTTCGACGCGGCCGATGCCGCCTTCTCGGCCGATCTAACCGGCATCGAACTCGCCGAGATGCGCCGCTGGCTGCTCGGCGCCGAGGCGGGTCGCACCCGCGCGCGCGGCCTCGCCCGGCGGCTGGAGGAGGTGATCGCCGATCGCCCCGCCCTGCTGCCGCCGCTCGAAATGGCGCTTACCCTCGCGCGTCAATTGCCGGATATCGGCTGGTCCGGCCGCCTTACCGATCCGGACCCTGGTGCCGAGCGCCGTAACCCGTCGGAGAATTTCCTTGCCGAGGTCCGCGCCCAGGTGCTGGCCCGCACGGCGGAGAATGACCCGGGCTATGACGCGGAATGCGATCTCCACCCCGTCACCGAGCCCCTGATCGAGGCGGCGAAGGAACTGGAAGGCTCGCTCTCCCGTCTCGAAGCCCCGCTGAAGCACCTGCGGGACCTGCTGGAGAAAATCCCGGAGGAGGAGGCGGAAGATCTCGAGACGGGCGACCGTATCCGCATCGAGGCCGCCATCAAGGGGATCGAGCGGCGCGGCCTAATGCCCCTCATGGCCTGGACGCAGATGCTGCGCTCGCTGCAGGAGCCCCCGAAGGAGCCCGGCACCCGGCCGGAAGTGGTGGATTGGCTCGCCCTCAGCCGTCGGGAGGGGCGCGATGTCGATACCGGCATGCACCGGCACAATCTCGACCCGACCATTCCCTTCGCCACCCAGGTCGCCTCCCGCGCCCATGGGCTGCTCATCACCTCCGCCACGCTGCGCGAGCGCTCCGATGACCCGGACAGCGCCTGGCGCAGCGCCGAGGCGCGGACGGGCGCCATCCACCTGCCGCGCCCGGCCATCCGCGCCGCCATGCCCTCGCCCTTCGACTACGCCGAGGCGACGCGGGCCTTCATCGTCACCGATCTGGGCCGGGAGAATGTCGGCCAGGTCGCCGCCGCCTTCCGCGAGCTTTTCCTCGCCGCCGGCGGTGGCGCGCTCGGCCTCTTCACCGCGATCCGCCGGATGAAGGAGGTCCATGCCAGGCTCGCGCCCGCGCTGGCCGAGGCGGGCATTCCGCTCTATGCCCAGCATCTGGATGCGATGGACAATGCGACGCTGGTCGACGTCTTCCGCGCCGAGGAGGAGAGCTGCCTTCTCGGCACCGATGCTCTGCGCGATGGCGTGGACGTGCCGGGCCGCTCCCTACGCCTGCTGGTCTTCGACCGCGTGCCCTGGCCGCGACCGACCATCCTGCATCGCGAGCGGCGGCTACATCTCTCGGGCGGCCGACCGGGCGCCTATGACGATGCCATCGCGCGCCACCGCCTGCGCCAGGCTTTCGGCCGGCTCATCCGCCGTGGCGATGACAAGGGCGTCTTCGTCCTGCTCGATGCCCGCGCGCCGAGCCGGGTGCTGTCCGGCCTGCCCGCGGGCGTTACGCCGCGCCGCCTCGGCCTCGCGGAGGCCATCGCCGAGACACGCGCCTTCCTCGCCCCCGATACCCCGCCCGGCATCCCGCGGATCGCCCCCGAGGGAGAAGCTTGACCCTCTCCACGGGGCGGACCGACAACTGGAAATGCCGACAGGAGTGCCTTTCATGGACCATGCGAGCAAGCCCATCACCAAGTTCACGCCCCAGGAAGCCCTGGCCTGCTCCATGGTGCTGATGGCGGTCTGCGATGGCGCGATGACGGATGCGGAGCTGAACATGCTCTCGCGCCTGGCCACGGAACTGCCCTGCTTCAAAGGCCTGGGCGGGAGCGAGATCGAGGCCGTGACGGAAGTCTGCCTCCGCCAGCTCGCCCGGGCGGACGGGCTCGACACGCTGACCGGCATGATCTGCGACGCCCTGCCGCCCCGGCTGCGCGAGACGGCCTATCTCCTGGCCTGCGAAGCCGCCGCCGCCGATGGCGATGTGAGTCAGGACGAGCTGCGCTTCCTGCAGGATTTCCGCATCGCGCTCGATATCGACCGCCTCATCGCCGGCGCCATCGAGCGCGCCTCGCGGGCGCGCTACCAGGTGATCTGAGAGCTATTCAGCCGGGGAAAGCTCCGGCATCAGGGCGGCTCCCTGGGCCACGATGCGGCCGTGGCTGATGACCAGCCGGTCTCGCGGCTGGCCCACAACGGCCTCGGCAACGGTCTCGACCGGCAGCAGCACGAGATCCGCCCGGTCCCCGGTCGCGATACCGGCACCTTCGAAGCCGCAGCCGATGGCGCCGGCCGTGGTCACGCATTCCATCGCCAGCGCGATCTCGTCATCCCGGCGGAACTCGTTCTTCAGGCCGATGAGCATGGCGCGCTGGAGCATGTCGGGGGCGCCATAGGGCGTCCAGGCATCGCGGATGCCGTCATTGCCGCCGAAGATGGTGACGCCCGCCGCCCGCGCGGCCTTGACCGAGGGCACGGCGCGGGAAGGCGGCGCGGTGGTGGCCAGGGCGATCCCTGCCTCGGCCAGGCCGTCATAGAGCGCCATCGCACGGGCGGGGGCGACGTCGCCCAGGCAGAAGGCGTGGCTGATCACCACCCGGCCCTGCATGCTCAGCGCCCTGGTGCGCTCGATGATCAGTTCCATAGAGAAAGCGCCCAACTCGCCAGGCTCGTGCAGATGCACATCCAGCGGGGCGCGGAAGCGGGAGCAGAGGTCGAAGACGGCGTCGAGATGTCCCTTGGGGTCGCGGTCGATCCCGGCAGGATCGAGCCCGCCCACCACATCCGCCCCGGCCTGCATCGCGGCCTCCAGCAGGTCCAGCGTGGTCGGGCGGATCAGCAGGCCGGATTGGGGGAAGGCGACGACCTGGATATCCATCAGCCCGCGCAGCCGCTCGCGCAGCGTGACCAGGGCCTCGACATGGCGGATGCCGATCTCGGTATCAACATCGGCGAAGCTGCGGATGCGGGTGGTGCCCAAGGCCAGGAAATCGAGTGCCAGGCGCTCGGCCTGGGCCAGCGGGTCCAGCCCATTGCCGCGGCGGGTGGCGCGCTCGTTCTCGATGCGGTCGATCAGGCGAGGGCCGACCTCGTTGCGGTACCAAGCGGCGCCCCAGAAGGTCTTGTCGAGATGGGTATGGCCCTCGACGAAGGCCGGCAGCGCCAGCGCGCCCTCGGCATCGACCATCGGCACAGCGGCGGGCAGGTCATGGCCCATGGCGGCGATATGCTCGCCCTCGATGCGGATATCGACGATCGTGCCATCCGCCAGGCGCGCATTCCGAATGAGCATGCTCTCTCCCTTCGCCCCCGGAGCCCTCCAGGGCCCCATCTCGCCGCTCGAAACGCTGAACGCGGCTCATGGCCGAAAGTAGGCACAAAAAAAACCGCGCCTCTCGGCACGGATTACCATAGCGGCGTCTCGCCGTTCGCGGGAGGCGCGGGATCTCCCCTGAAGGCGGTCCTGGAGGGTGTCCGGGCCGGAATGCCGGCCCGGGCGACCCAATTCTCGAAACCTGGTCTCAGACCGGCTTCAGGTTCACCGCGGTGGCCTTACCACGCTCGGTGGCGATGTCGTAGGACACCTTCTGGTTCTCGTTCAGGCCCTGCAGACCGGCCTTCTGGACGGCCGTGATGTGCACGAACACATCCTTGCCGCCGTCCTGCGGCACGATGAAGCCGAAGCCCTTGGTCGCGTTGAACCACTTTACGGTGCCGATCGCCATCGCGATGCACTCCTTGCTCTGTTGTCTAGCACGATCGAAAGCCGATCATGCCATTGCGCAGCCGGCTTCCGGACGTCTCGAGAGCGACCGGGGTAGCCGGAGGCACGGCAAGGCGAACAGTAGACGGTTGGCCGATCCAGTGGGCGCAGATCGCTTCAAGCCTGTCAACAAAAACGCCTTGCCAGGCCGTTCCATGCACGAGCCTCAGATAGGAGCTTGGGGCGCCGGCTTCAACGCGCTCGGCCGCATCGCGCGGCCATGAAAAAGGGGCGAGCCTCGCGGCCCGCCCCCTCTTTTCGTCGGTTCGGTCTGTCGACCGGACTGCCGATCGGTGTGCCCGATCAGAAGTCCATGCCGTCCATACCGCCCATGCCACCCGGGCCACCGGCCGGAGCCGCCGGCTTGGCCGGCTTCTCGGCGATCATCGCCTCGGTGGTGATCAGCAGCGAGGCCACCGAAGCGGCATCCTGCAGGGCGGTGCGCACGACCTTGGTCGGGTCGATGATGCCGGCCGTCACCAGGTCCTTGTACTCGTCGGCCTGGGCGTCGTAGCCGTACTCGTAGGTGTCGCTGCGCAGCACCTCACCGGCGATCACGGCGCCGTCCTTGCCGGCGTTTTCAGCGATCTGCTTCACCGGCGCCGTGATGGCGCGGCGAACGATCTCGATGCCGACCTGCTGGTCGTTGTTCTGGCCCTTGAGGCCGTCCAGGGCCTTCGAGGCGCGGAGGAGGGCAACGCCACCACCCGGCACGATGCCTTCCTCGACGGCGGCGCGGGTCGCATGCAGCGCGTCGTCGACGCGGTCCTTGCGCTCCTTCACCTCGACCTCGGTCGAGCCGCCGACGCGGATCACGGCAACGCCACCGGCCAGCTTGGCCAGGCGCTCCTGCAGCTTCTCACGGTCGTAGTCCGAGGTCGTCTCCTCGATCTGCGCCTTGATCTGCTCCACGCGGCCCTCGATGGCGGCCTTCTCGCCGGCACCGTCGACGATCGTGGTGTTTTCCTTCTCGATGCGGATGGTCTTGGCGCGGCCGAGCTGCGACAGGGTCACCGTCTCGAGCTTGATGCCGAGATCCTCGGAGATCACTTCACCGCCGGTCAGGATGGCGATGTCTTCCAGCATCGCCTTGCGGCGGTCACCGAAGCCCGGGGCCTTAACGGCGGCGATCTTCAGGCCGCCACGCAGCTTGTTGACGACCAGGGTGGCCAGAGCCTCGCCCTCGACGTCCTCGGCCACGATCACGAGCGGCTTGCCGGACTGCACGACGGCCTCGAGCAGCGGCAGCATCGGCTGCAGCGACGAGAGCTTCTTCTCGTGGATGAGGATGTACGGGCTGTCGAGCTCCGCGATCATCTTCTCCGCGTTCGTGATGAAGTACGGGGAGATGTAGCCGCGATCGAACTGCATGCCCTCGACAACGTCGAGCTCGGTCTGGATCGACTTGGCTTCCTCGACGGTGATGACACCCTCGTTGCCGACCTTCTCCATCGCCTGGGCGATCATCTCGCCGATCTCGGTCTCGCCGTTCGCGGAGAGCGAGCCGACCTGGGCGACTTCGGCCGAGGTGGTGATCTTGCGGGTCTTGGACGACAGTTCCTCGACGACCACGCCGACGGCCTTGTCGATGCCGCGCTTGAGGTCCATCGGATTCATGCCGGCGGCGACGGCCTTGGCACCCTCGCGGATGATGGCCTGGGCCAGCACGGTCGCGGTGGTGGTGCCGTCACCGGCCAGGTCGTTCTGCTTCGAGGCCACTTCGCGCACCATCTGGGCGCCCATGTTCTCGAACTTGTCGGCCAGCTCGATTTCCTTGGCGACCGTCACACCGTCCTTGGTGATGCGCGGCGCGCCGAAGGACTTGTCGATGACGACGTTGCGGCCCTTGGGGCCCAGGGTAACCTTGACAGCGTCGGCCAGGATATCAACGCCGCGGAGCATACGCTCACGGGCATTAGCGCCGAACTTAACGTCCTTAGCAGCCATTGGTGCTATTCCTCGTCTAGATGGAGATCAGTGGAAACGGCGAGCTGAAATCAGCCCAGCACGCCCATGATGTCGCTTTCCTTCATGATGAGGAGTTCCTCACCACCGAGCTTGACTTCGGTGCCCGACCACTTGCCGAACAGCACGCGGTCGCCGGCCTTCACGTCGAGCGGGCGAACCTCGCCCTTGTCGTTCACCAGGCCGGAGCCGACGGCGACGATCTCGCCTTCCTGCGGCTTCTCCTTGGCGGTGTCGGGGATGATGATGCCGCCGCTGGTCTTCTCTTCAGCCGTCACGCGGCGAACGAGAACGCGGTCATGCAGAGGACGAAAGCTCATTGGTAACCCTCTCCTGATGCCTCTATGTGGCCATCGGGTGTGTTGCCCTCGCCGTCACCGGTACCAACGGCACCAAGCGCCCGTTAGCACTCGTGCGCAGCGAGTGCCAACGATCTAGTCCTCTCACGCATGGCAGTCAAGATGGCGGCAGCACTCGCAACGAAGGAGTGCTAGTAAATTGAAATGCTTCATTTTTCTTGATCTCCCCGGCGGATTCGATGCCATGATCGGCATTGCCTGCCGGGGTATCGCGCTTCGGCCGGCACCCCGATCCACTGTGAAAAGGCCCCTTTCACGGCCCCTTCGAGGATTCCGACCGCATGCAGCTGCAGGATATCGAGCGTCTCGTCCGCATTCCCGACTGGCGGTTGACCACCGCCGAAATCCTCTACCGGATGCCCGACCATCCGGCTCTGCTGCAGACCTTCATATGGCAAAAGGTCGATCTCGCGCCGCGCTTCCCCGAATTGCACGGCTTCCTGGCCTTCTGGGAGAAGAGCCTGGACGGCAAGCTGCATTCCGTCCGCGTCGCCTCCGCCACCCTCAGCCACCCCGCGGAGTTCCGCTATGCCGACGGGCAGTTCCTGCTGAACTAGGACGGCGCCGGGCGCGGCGCCTGGCGGAGTGCCGGGCGCCGAGCGGCGGCGTTATTCGCGATCCCGCGTTGAGGGAGCGGAGCGCCCTGCTGGGGCGATCATGATGCGCCGCCTGTTGATTGCTTCCGCTGCCAGCGCTCGAAGGGCGTCTCCGTATCGCCACGGCGATAGATCACTTCGGCACCGCTGAGATCGGTCGGTTGGCCTGGGGAAAGACGCTCGAAGATCAGGCGCGTCTGCCAATCGTCTGGAAGCTGCACAAGAATGCTGCCTTCCACATCGGAGAGATCGTCGTGCTCCTCCTCGGTTAGCTCTGCATCGAGATGAAATGCAACCGCCACTCGCTTGCTCTCTCGATCGACCCGAACCGAACAGGCGACAAGCCCTGCGGGGGTAAGGAGCGGCCATGCCATCTCTGCCGCGCCGGTTACCCATTCTTCCCATGTCTGCTTCGAGTGGTTCATTGGCCGCCTCCTGATGTCCAACCGCGTGGTGCAGCAGGCACGATATGCACGGTGCCTCTGCTGCTGTAATGAATGATGCCCCTCGTTGTGGGGGCAGAGCGGCCCTGTTGGTCCCGGCGCCGAGGACGGACCGTCATGGGTCACTGCTCTCCAGCTATTGGTGACCCATTGGGCATAGGCCTCGCGTTCGGGGTGGCTTGGCTGCCAATAGCGCGGATCGCGCATGGCAGCGGTACTGCCGCCCGGCTTCGTCCTGCCCATCCGAAAAACTAACGCTGCGGCAGCGCTGTCTGCCCCAGCACCCAGCCCTCCCACCGGCGGATCATCGCATCCTCCGGCACGAAATCCGGCCGCAGTCCCTCCAGCACACCGACCAGGCAGAGCAGGCCCATGAGGCTGTCGAAGCGGTCCTCGCCCGCCGCGTCGCGGCCGAAGCCATCCTCGATGGCGGCCTCCAGCGCTGTCTCGGCCGCCATCCGCCGCTCGGCCAGCGCCGCGCGGATCGCTTCGCCCGCCTTCCGCCTCGCCCCCTGGTCTCGCTTGCTGCCCGAAAGCCGGATGCCGGCATGGCGCATCGACTCGGCCGGATAGACCTCCGCCAGCACCGCGACGCCGGGCGCCAGCAGCGCATGCAGCGGGCCCTCGAAAGGCCAGAGCCGCAGCGGCGCCCCGCCTGCCAGGGCGGGCGAGAGCCAATCCCGCCAGGCCGCGATGGCCGCCTTGCCCGACTGGTTGGCGCCCAGCGTCCAGAAGACTGGCGCCCCCGCCGGGCGCTCGGCCGTCGCACGGTCGCACCAGCGCGACAGGCCCTCCGGCCCGCCGAGCCCCAGCGCCTCGGCATGGGAGGCACGGGTCATGCCCTTCACGCCGCGCGCCGGATAGAAGGGCCGGTCGGCGGCAATGGTCTCCAGCGTCTCATTCACCTGAAAGAAGCCGGGCCGCGCGGCGAGTCCGCGGAGAAAGGCTGGGAAATCCGCCTCATCTCGCGTTTCGGCATAGGCGCGGGGCAGGCCGAGCGGCAGGTCCAGCCCCATGGCCACCGGCAGGCCCGGCGCGAGCAGCGCCTCCATCAGCCGCGCGGGCTCGCCCACCGGCACGGGGGCGGCCACTTCCCAGCGCCCCGGCGCGTCACGCCGCGCGAGGCTCACCCAGCGTTTGCGCGGATCGGTGCTCCAATCGGCATGGGCCGCGAGCATGGCGCCGGAGAGGGAAGGCGTGCGAAGAAGGGGCATCGGCTCTTCTTCTTCCATGCCCGGGAGGGACTGGTCCATGCGTTATACGCTCACCGCGCGGGTGCTGCATTGGCTCACCGCGCTGGCCATTCTCGTGGTGATCTGCCTCGGCCTCATCATCGGCTTCGCCGAACCCGAGGACGAAGCCCTCAAGCTCCGGCTCTACAATATCCATGAGAGCATCGGGATCAGCCTCATCCCCGTCACGCTCTTCCGCCTCTATTGGCGCTGGGGCCATCCACCGCCGCCGCTGCCATCCACGCTCACGCCGCCGATGCGTTTCCTGGCCCATGCCAATCACGCGGCGATCTACCTGGTGCTGCTGGTGCAGCCGCTGGTCGGGCTCGCGGCCACCAATGCCTGGGGCTTTCCCCTCACGGCCTTCGGCCTGGTGCCCATCCCGAGCCCCGTCGGGCCGAATGACGCGCTCGCGCCCACGCTCTCGGCCTTCCATGGCTGGATCGCCCTGACGCTCGGCGCGCTGCTGGTGCTGCATATCGGCGCGGCCCTGATGCACCACTTCATCTGGCGCGATGACGGTTTGAGGCGAATCTTATGACCATCCTGGGGTGAATTCCGGCCGATGGGGGTCTATGGTCGCGCCAACCAGGAGCCTCACGATGAACGCACCCGCCAAGCCCAGCGACCTTAAGCGCGACATGAAGCCGCATGCCTCCCATTGGGGCGTCTTCCGTGCGGGCTGGCAGGGCGAGACCATGGTGGTGGAGCCGCATCCGAACGATCCGGACCCTTCCTCGATTCTCGGCAACTTCCCCACGGCGGCGAAGCACAAGGCGCGCATCGCCCAGCCGATGGTCCGCCGCGGCTGGCTGGAAAAGGGCCCCGGCCCCGATAGCCGCCGCGGGCGCGACGAATACGTGCCCGTCTCCTGGGAAAAGGCGCTCGACCTCGTCGCCGCCGAACTGGCGCGGGTGAAGGAGCAGCACGGGCTGGAGAGCATTTTCGGCGGCTCCTACGGCTGGTCTTCCGCCGGGCGCTTCCATCATGCGCAGAGCCAGGTGCATCGCTTCCTGAACGTGACGCTCGGGGGCTATGTCCGCTCGGTCAACAGCTACAGCGCCGGGGCCTCGGCGGTCATCATCCCGCATATCCTCGGCCCCTTCGAGCCCGTGGCCCGCTATTCCGTCACCTGGGAGCAGATCGAGCGCGAGACCGACCTGATCCTGGCCTTCGGCGGCATGGCGGTGAAGAACAGCGCGGTGGCGAGCGGTGGCATCAGCCGGCATATCGAGCGCGGCTCGATGAAGGCCGCCGCCGAGCGCGGCTGCCGATTCCTGCTGATCGGCCCGCTGCTCGATGACCTGCCGGAGGAGGCCAAGGCCGAGTGGCTCCCCATCACCCCCGGCACCGATGTCGCGCTCATGCTCGGCATCGCGCATACGCTGGTGGCCGAGGGGCTGCATGACCCCGCCTTCCTGCGCGACTATTGCGTCGGCTACGAGCGTTTCGAGCCCTATCTGCTCGGCAGCACCGACGGCCAGGCCAAGGATGCGGATTGGGCGGCTGCCATCTGCGGCATCCCGGCCGCCACCATTCGCGAGATCGCGCGTGCGACCAAGGGCAAGCGCGTGCTCATCACCATGGCCCATTCCCTCCAGCGCGCCGAGCATGGCGAGCAGCCGGTGTGGATGGGCGCCGTGCTGGCCGCCATGCTGGGCCAGATCGGCCTGCCGGGCGGCGGCTTTGCCTATGCGCTGGGCTCGCTCGGCCATTACGGCAAGCGCCAGGTGGCCACGCCCGTCGCGGGGCTGAACCAGGGCCGCAACAGCGTGCGCGAATTCATCCCCGTGGCGCGGATCAGCGACATGCTGCTCAAGCCCGGCGAGGCCTATGACTATAACGGCCAGAAGAAGACTTATCCGCATATCCGGCTGGTCTATTGGGCGGGCGGCAACCCCTTCCATCATCACCAGGATCTGCACCGGCTGCGCGATGCCTTCGCCACGGTCGATACCTTCATCGTGCATGAGAGCGTCTGGACCGGCACGGCCAAGCATGCCGACATCGTCCTGCCCGCCACGCTGACCATCGAGCGCGAGGATATCGCCGGCACGCAGAGCGACACGCTGCTCGTCGCCATGCACAAGCTGACCGAGCCCTTCGGCGAGGCGCGCGACGATTATGAGATCTTCGCCGATCTCGCTGAGCGGCTCGGCAAGCGCCAAGAGTTCACCGAAGGGCGCAGCACGCGCGAATGGCTCGCCTTCCTCTATGAGAAGAGCCGAGCGGCACTCGAGGCGCGGGGCGAGCCCGCGCCTTCCTTCGAGGAATTCTGGGAGAAGGGCGAAATCCTCCTGCCCGAGCAGCCCGATACGGGCGGCGTGCTCGGCGCCTTCCGCCGTGATCCGGAAGGCAGCCCGCTGGAGACGCCGAGCGGCAAGGTCGAGATCTTCTCCGAGACCATCGACGGCTTCGGCTATGACGATTGCCTCGGCCATCCGGCCTGGCTGCCCAAGCGCTACGTGCCCAGCGCCGAGGCGCCTCTCTGGCTGGTGGCGAACCAGCCCGCGACTCGCCTGCACAGCCAGCTCGATTTCGGCGGCACCAGCGCGGGCTCCAAGCATCGCGGCCGCGAGGTGATGCGCATCCATCCGCAGGACGCGGCCCGGCGCGGGATCGCGGAGGGCGATATCGTCCGCCTCTTCAACGAGCGCGGCGCCTGCCTCGCCGCCGCCGCCATCAGCGAGAAGGTCATGCCCGGCGTGGTGCAGCTGCCGACCGGCGCCTGGTTCGACCCGATCGACCCGACGGAAGACAAGCCGCTCTGCGTCCATGGCAATCCGAACGTGCTGACCATCGACGTCGGCACGTCGAAGCTCGCCCAGGGCTGCACTGGCCAGTTGGCCTCGGTGGAGGTGGAGAAATTCGTCTGCAACCTGCCGCCGATCCGCGCCTGGGACCCGCCGGGCGCCTGATTGCGCGGGGCGGGGGGCGTTCGCCGCCCTAACCGCCCATGACGGCCAGGGTCGCGACGATGCGCTCGAAGTCGCGCAGGTTCCGGGCGCCGGATTTCTCCAGCAATAGGCGAATCTGGCGGCGGACGGTATCGGTGGCGACACCGCGCCGCGCCGCCACCTCTTCCGCCGAGGCGCCGCCCAGCAGGGCCACCCCCACCGCCGCCTCGCCGGGGCTGAGGTGGAAGATGCTGATCAGCAGAGCCTCGCTCGGCGATGCCTGCATCACCAGCTTCCGCGCGACGATCATGGCGACGCCCGGCGCCCGGCCGCTCGGCGCCTCCTGCCCCTCCGGCGTCGCGTAACGCGCGGGCACGGGCGAGACCAGCAGGGCGATCTGCGAGCGGCCCTTTTCCGCCTCGCAACACGGGCGGAGCTGCATTGAGCCCCCCGCGCCGCCATTGACGACGCCAACCACCAGGGCCCGGAGCCGCGCGGCGTCGAGCCGGTCGCCCAGGTCCAGCCGCATGCCATCGGCCGCCATGCTGCCCTGCCGCGTCAGCCGCATCGCGCCACCGGCCTCGCCGCAGAGGCGCGTCGCCGCCAGGTTGGCGAAGCGCAGCTGCAGCGCGCCATCCACCAGGAAGGTCGCGAGCGGGGAGGCGTCGAGCGCCGCCTGATAGAGCAGCGGCTCCGCCAGCGTGTTGAAAGATTGAAAGAGCCGCAGCCCGCGCCTGAGATGCGGCAGCACGCGCTGCATCAGCCGCAGGTCCTCCGGCCCGAAATCCCCCGCCGCCTCGTTGCGGAGCACGCCGATCATCGCCGCGTCGCCCTGGCCGAAGCGCGCGGTGATGGAATGCCGGTGGCCGTAGCGGGAGGCGAAATCGGCGTAATATTCGCTGCGGAGAAATTCCTCGTCGGGCACGATGTCGCGGCCGAACTGCCCCACGCCCTCGAGCGCGAGCTGGCCCTTGGCGATGGAGCCGCGGAAGGGGTCGATCTTGTGGTAATAGCTGGCGTAGTCGGGCCAGGCTTCGTCTTCGCGCAGCGAGATATTGTCGTAGCCGCCATCGGGCCGCTTGAGGTTCAGCGACACTTTCTGGGCGCGGGCCAGATTGGCCAGCCGATCGCCGAATGTGAACCAGCTGCCTTCGCCGCTCGCCGCGTCGTAGATGGTGTCGATGATCAGGTCGAGATCGGCCCGGCTCATTCGCGAAGACTCCGCCTGGCTCCCCATGCCGCCGTGCGGCGTTGATAAGACACCGCGGTGCGGCGTTAACGATGCCGCGACGCGGCCTTTGTTCGGTGCCGCAGAGCGACGGCGGGGCCATACGTTATGGCCTGCCGGCCCTAACGCCCGGCGCCATTCTTGGCCCTCTGACCCTATCTAGTCGTTTCGCAAAGCCATGTTCAAGCTGTAGAGCCGCCGGGCTGTGCGGGCCCGGCGCGTCAGACGTGCTGGCCGCCGTTGATGTGGATCTCGGTACCGTTCACGTAGGAGGAGGCGGGCGAGCAGAGGAAATGGATGGTCTCGGCCACTTCCATCGGGTCGCCCAGCCGGCCCATCGGCACTTCCTGCCGCACCAGCTCATCGGTGCCGGGCGAGAGGATGGAGGTGTCGATCTCGCCCGGGGCGATGGCATTGGCGCGGATGCCGCGCCCGCCGAATTCATGCGCGAATTCCCGCGTGAGCGCCGCCAGCGCCGCCTTGGAACAGGCATAGGCCACGCCCGCGAAGGGATGCACCCGCACGCCCGCGATGGAGGTGACGTTCACGATGGAGCCCTGGCCCGCCTCGAGTTCCGGCAGCAGCGCGCGCACGAGGAGCGAGGTGGAGACGAGATTGACGTTCAGCACCTGCGTCCAGACGGCCGCATCGCTCTGGGCCACGCCGAGGCGGCTGCGATCCGGCCCCTTGGGCGAGATGCCGGCATTGTTCACCAGGGCGTGGAGCTTGCCATTCGGCAGCCGGCGGCGCACCTCGGCGGCGAGTTCGTCGATCTTGCCGATATCGGCGAGGTCGGCCTGGATATGCGCCATGCGCGCCGCGGGCCAGGCGCATCGCTCGTCGAAAGGCTGGCGCGAGACGGTCAGCACGCGCCAGCCGCGCGACTGGAAAAGCTTCACCGTGGCATGGCCGATGCCACGGCTCGCCCCGGTCAGCAGCATCACCCGCTGTTCTTGATCGCCCGACATCATTGAGCCCCTGCGAAATCCCTTGGCCGCTGCCTACTGCGGAACCGGGCCGGCGCCAACCATTTGCCGCGATCGCTGAGTGACCGTTCCGCCATCGCGCAAACCCCTGATGGCTAACGTTCGGGCGGCGGCACGGTATCGAAGGCCGGCAGCCAGCCCACCCTTTGCAGGCTGAGCGTCGCGAGCCAGCAGAGCAGGGCCCAGGCGCCGCCGAGGCACCAGCCGGCGAGCACGTCGGTCGGCCAATGCACGCCCAGATAGACGCGGCTCGCCCCGATCAGCAGCGTGGTCAGCAGGGCCAGCGAGAGGATGTAGATCTTCACCCGCCAGCGCGGCTGCACCCTTGCGAGCAGCGCGCCGAGGGTGAGGTAGGTGATGGCCGAGAGCATCGCATGCCCGCTGGGGAAGCTCGCGGTATAGACCTCGACGGCATGAGGCACGAGATCGGGCCGCGAGCGGCTGATGATCATCTTGAGCCCGAGGCTCAGCAGCGTGCCGCCGCCCACCGAGACCAGCACCAGCAGCGCCGCCGCCTTCTGCCGCAGCAGCAGGAAATAGCCCGCCACGCCGAGGGTGATGGCCGTCAGGATCGCATTGCCCCCGAGCCCCGTGACGTCGCGGGCGATCTCCTCCAGCCAGCGCGGGCCGATGGGGTCGGAGGGGTCGGCCGGGTTGCGCAGGGCCAGGAGAAGGGCGCGGTCGAAGCCGAGGGTCTCGCCCTCCAGCACCTCGCCCGCGAGGCCGATCGCCGCCAGCACCAGGGCGGCGGCCGAGCCCCAGCCGGTCAGGGCCATGAATTCCGCTCGCGTCAGCCAGCGGATCTGGCGGGAGGCGAGGCGCCGCGTCCAGTCGCCGAGGCCCATCAGGTCTGCTCCTGCCAGCCGAGGCGGCGCGAGATTTCCAGCGCGTCGCGCTTCAGCCGCCGGGCGAGTTCGGCCTGCCGCGCCTCGTCGAAACGGTGGCGGGGGATGGAGAGGGTCAGCGACGCGGCCGCATGGCCCGCGGCGTCGCGGATCAGCGTCGCGATGCCGCAGGCTCCGGCCATATGCTCCTCTACATTCACCGCATAGCCCCGCTGCCGCGCCGCCTGGAGTTCCGGCAGCAGGGCCTCGCGGCTGGTGCGGGTGCTTTCCGTCTCGGCATGGAGGGGGTGGGCGAGGAAGGCCTCGAGTTCCGCCTCGGGCAGATGGGCGAGCAGGATCTTGCCCGCCGCCGTCGCATGGGCCGGGAGCCGGCCGCCCGCGCGGATCACCTGGCCGATGGGGCGCGAGCCCTGGGTCTGCTCCACCATCACCACCTCGGCGCCGGTCCAGAGGCCGAGGCTGGCCGTCTCGCCCAGGTCGAGCGCCAGGTGGCTGAGCACCGGCCGGGCCGCCTTCACCACCTCCATCTGCGCGAGGAAGGGGCTGACGAGGCTGATGAGGCCGATGCCGATGTTGAAGCGCCCGGTCTCGGGGCTGCGGGCCACGAAACCCGCGCTTTCCAGCGTCGCGAGCAGGCGCGAGGCCGTGCTCTTATGCACCCCGATCCGCCGGGCGATCTCGTTCACGCCGAGTTCCTCCTCCTGCGTGCCGATGCATTGGAGAGCGAGGATGGCATGCATGACCGCCGTGATCTCGCTGCCCGAACGTGCCGGCGGGGGCGTGGTTTCGGCCTCGGGATCGGAATCGGGCATGAGGGCTCCTGGCCTTTCTGGCGCGGCTTGTCAGGAGCCAGCTTGCAGTCACGTTGCGCATATCGCAACGATAGGTCTGATTCGGCAACGATATGCCTGCCCCTCCTTTTCCGGAGGGCTCAGTGGGGCAGCAGACCCGCCGCCCGATAATCCTCCATGAGCCGGTCATAGAGCGCCAGATCGGCGCGGCTGCGGGCGATCAGCTGGGCACCGGCGACGGCGGCGTAGATAGCCCGCGCCCGGCCCTCTGCCTCGCTCTCCGCCACCACCCCCGCCGCGCCGAGCAGCCGGGCGAGCCAGGCGATGTTCACATCGGCGAAGGTGCGGACCTCCTGCTTCACCGGCTCGGGCAGGTCATCGTATTCGGCCGCCATGAAGGAGCAGAGGCACATGCGATTGCCGCTCGCCAGCGCCTTGCGGAATACTTCGGGGTATCGCCGCAGGCAGGCAAGAGGGTCGGGCGTCTCCGCCGCCATGGCGTCGAGCTGGGCCGCGGTATCTTCCCAGTAGCGCCGGGCCACGGCCGCGCCGAGATCGGCCTTGCTGGGGAAGTGGTAGTAGAGGCTCGCGCTTTTGATGCCGACGCTCGCGGCCAGGTCGCGGAAATTCAGCCCGCCATAGCCATGGGCCTGCGCCATGCTCCGCGCCGCCGCCAGGATTGCCTCTTTCGCATTCGCACTCATCGCGGGTTCTCACGCTCTCTTGCCTACCAAGTGATAGATAGCTGTTGACGGCCCGGATCGTAACCCCTAGTCATTATCTACCAACTGATAGGTAGATAGAGATGATGAAGATCTATGACTGGCCTACCGGCCCCTATCCCGCGCGCGTCCGCATCGCCCTGGCCGAAAAGGGCATGCGGGCGGCGGTGCGCTTCGTGTCGGTCGATCTCTGGAAAGGGGAGCATAAGAAGCCGGAATTCCTCGCCAAAAACTATTCCGGCACCCTCCCGGTGCTGGAACTGGAGGACGGCACTTTCATCGGCGAATGCACCGCCATCACCGAATATCTCGATGCGCTCGACGGCGCGCCGACCCTCACCGGCCGCACGGCGCGGGAGAAGGGCGTGATCCACATGATGAGCAAGCGGGCCGAGCTGGAAGTGCTGGATGCCGTCAGCGTCTATTTCCATCACGCCACGCCCGGCCTCGGCCCGGATGTCGAGCTTTACCAGAATCCCGAATGGGGGTTCCGCCAGCGGGACAAGGCGCTGCGGGGGATGCACTACTTCAATAGCATCCTGGAAAAGCGGCCCTTCATCGCGACGGATGCCTTCTCCATGGCCGATATCAGCCTCATCGGCGGGTTGATTTTCGCCGATCTGGTGAAGCTGCCCATCCCGGAGGAATGCACGGCGCTGCGGGACTGGTGGGCGCGCATGCAGGAGCGGCCGAGCGTGAAGCATCGCGTGGCTTTCTCCGAACCGGCGCTGGCCACCCCCTGAACGTGGACCTCGCAGCCGCCATCGGCTAGCACTGCAAGCCTGCCCGCCGCTTTGCGGGCCGGTTTCGGAGGCTAGGGGCGGATGAGCGCGGCACGTCGGTTTTTCGGTACGGATGGTATTCGCGGCGTGGCCAACAAGGCGCCTATGGACGCGGCCACGGCCTTGCGCCTCGGCCAGGCCGCCGGGCGTTACTTCAACCGCGGCACCCATCGCCACCGGGTGGTCATCGGCAAGGATACGCGCCTCTCGGGCTATATGCTGGAGCCCGCGCTGACCGCCGGCTTCATCGGCGCTGGCATGGATGTGGTGATCGTCGGGCCCATGCCCACACCCGCCATCGCCATGCTCACCCGCAGCCTGCGCGCGGATCTGGGCGTGATGATCTCGGCCAGCCACAACCCTTATGAGGATAACGGCATCAAGCTCTTCGGCCCGGATGGGCTGAAGCTCTCCGATGCGCAGGAATCCGAGATCGAGGCGCTCATGATGGGCGATCTCGCCGCCGCCCTCGTCGGCCCCGCCCGGCTCGGCCGCGCGAGCCGGCTGGAGGATGCGCCGGGCCGCTATATCGAACATGCCAAGGCGAGCTTCCCGCGCGGCCTCACGCTCGAGGGCCTGCGCATCATCGTCGATTGCGCCAATGGCGCGGCCTATCGCGCGGCACCGACCGTGCTGTGGGAACTGGGCGCCGAGGTGATCTCGGTGGGCGTGACGCCCGATGGGTTCAACATCAACAAGGATTGCGGCTCCACCGCCCCCGGCCGTCTGGCCGAGATGGTACGCGAGCGCCGGGCCGATCTGGGCATCGCGCTGGATGGCGATGCCGACCGCCTCGTCCTGGCCGATGAGAAGGGCCAGATCATCGATGGCGACCAGATTCTGGCCCTGATCGGCCAGAACTGGCACCGCGCCGGCCGGCTCAAGGGCGATGGCGTGGTGGCGACCGTCATGTCCAATCTCGGGCTCGAGCGTTTCTTCGAGAAGCAGAAGCTCGCGCTCCACCGCACGAAGGTCGGCGATCGCTATGTCGGCGAGCGGATGCGCGAGAATGGCTGCAACGTCGGTGGCGAACAGTCGGGCCACATGATCCTCACGGATTTCGGCACGACCGGCGACGGGCTGGTGGCGGCGCTGCAGGTGCTCGCGGCCCTGGTGGAGGAGGAGCGCCCGGCCAGCGAGGTCTGCCACCGCTTCGACCCGCTGCCGCAGAAGCTCGTCAATGTCCGCTACCAGGGGCGTTCGCCCCTGGCCGATGCCCAGGTGAAGGAGGCGATCGAGGCGGCCGAGAAGAAGCTCGGCGGTGGCGGCCGCGTGCTGATCCGCCCCAGCGGCACCGAGCCCGTCATCCGCGTCATGGCCGAGGCCGAGAGCGAGGCGCAGGTGGATGAGACGGTCGATGGCCTGGCCGAACTGATCCGCGCCCGTGCGGCCGCCCTCAGCGCCAGCCGGAAGGAGGATGCCGCATGAAGGGCCGCGTCCTCATCTGCGCCGGCTCGGATTCCGGCGGCGGCGCGGGCATCCAGGCCGATATCAAGGCCGTCACCGCGCTCGACGGCTTCGCCATGACGGCGATCACCGCGCTGACCGCCCAGAATACCCATGGCGTGCAGGACGTGATGGGCGTGCCGGTGGATTTCGTGAAGCTCCAGATCTCGATGGTGCTGACGGATCTGGGCGCGGACGCGATCAAGACGGGCATGCTCGCCGATGTCGCCACCATCAACGCCGTCTTCGACGCCCTGGCCGAGCATGGCGCCGGCATTCCGGTGGTGGTGGACCCGGTGATGATCGCCAAGGGCGGCCATCCGCTCCTGGCGCAGGAGGCGGTGGAGACGCTGCGCCGCCGCGCCATGCCGGTCGCCGCCCTGCTCACCCCCAATATCCCGGAGGCCGAGGCCATGACGGGGCGGACCATCCTCGATCTCGAAGGTATGCGCGCGGCGGGGCGGAAGCTCGTGGCCGAGGGCGCCCAGGCCGTGATGGTCAAGGGCGGGCATCTCGACGGGCCGGTGGTGCATGACCTGCTGGTGACGGCCGATGGAGAAGAGGTCTTCGAAGGCAGCCGCATCGACTCGCGCCATACCCACGGCACGGGCTGCACCCTGGCCAGCGCCATCGCGGCCGGGCTTGCGCAGGGCAGGGGGCTGCCGGAATCCGTCCGTCGCGGCCGCGCCTATCTGCGCCTCGCCATGCTGGCCGCGCCCGGCTATGGCGGCGGCCACGGCCCGCTGAACCATGCCGTGACGCTGGATCAGGCGATCCTCGACAGCCTGGGCTGAACCCCGGGGGGGGCGTCTCCTGTGGCACCCTTGGCGCGCGATGGGCCTTGGCTCATCATCACCGGATCGTCAGCAGTCCGCTGGCCCGGAGCCCGCCCCATGCGCCTCTTCAGCCTCGCCACCGCCTTCACCCTCGGCACCCTTGCCCTGGCGCAGAGCCCGGGCCGGGCCGAGGCCGGCACCCTCGACACGGTCCGCGCCCGCGGCCAGCTCTTCTGCGGCGTGGGCGAGAGCTTCCCCGGCTTCTTCGCCATGGACAGCCAGGGGAAATGGCAGGGGCTGGACGTCGATTTCTGCCGCGCCCTCGCCGCCGCCGTGCTGGGCGATGCGAGCAAGGTGACCTTCAAGACCGCGACCCCGGTGGCGCGCTTCACTCAGCTCCAATCCGGCGAGGTGGACCTGCTCTCCCGCTCCGTCACCTGGACGCTCTCGCGCGAGGCCTCGCTCGGCACCGTCTTCGTCGGCACGACCTTTCAGGACGGGCAGGGCTTCATGGTGAAGAAGGCGCTCGGCATCTCGCATCTGGGCGAGCTCGTGGGCGCCAGCATCTGCACCCAGACCGGCACGACGACCGAGCGCAACCTGGCCGATTATTTCCGCGCCAAGGGCATGGCCTTCACCCCCGTCGTCTTCGAAAGCGCGCCGGAAGTGGTCGCAGCCTATGAGGCTGGGCGTTGCGACGCCTATACGACCGACAAATCCACCCTCCAGTCCCGGATCATGGGCATGCGCGAGCCTTCGGCCCATGTGATCCTGCCCGAGACCATCACCGCCGCGCTGAACGGCCCGGTGGTGCAGCAGGGCGATGCGCAATGGGCCTCGATCGTGCGCTGGACGCTCAATGCGCTGATCGCCGGCGAGGCGCGGGGCATCACCTCGGCCAATGCGGCGCAGATGCGCGACAGCTCCCCCGAGCCAGAGACGCGGCGCCTGCTGGGCGTGGATGGCGGCCTGGGCAAGATGCTCGGCCTCTCGCCCGACTGGGCCTTCCAGGCCATCCGTCAAGTGGGGAATTACGCCGAGATCTATGAGCGGAACCTCGGCGAGAAGGGCCGGGTGCATATCCCGCGCGAGGGCGGGCCGAACCGCCTCTGGCGCGACGGGGGCGTGATGGTCGCGCCTTCTTTCGAATAGAGCTTTCGAATAAGCAAAACAGGAGACGCGGGTGGCCGGGCTTCCCTTTTATATCGTCAATGCCTTCGCCGACGCGCCTTTCGCCGGCAACCCCGCCGCCGTGGTGCCGCTCGAGCGATGGCTGCCCGATGAGGCGATGCTGGCCATGGCGGCGCAGCATAATCTCTCCGAGACGGCCTTCGTGCTGCCCCGGCCGGAAGGCGGGCTGGACCTGCGCTGGTTCACGCCGAGCGTCGAGGTACCGCTCTGCGGCCATGCGACCCTGGCCACGGCCTTCGTCCTGGCGGAGATTCTGGGCCGCACCCCGCCCTTCGCCTTCTCCACCCGCTCCGGCACCTTGGGTGTGGCGAAGGAGGGCGATCGCTATGTGCTCGACTTTCCGGCCCAGCCGCCCAAGCCGGTGGCGCCACCGCCCGGCCTCGCCGAGGCCCTGGGGGCCGAGCCCGTCGCCGTCTTCAAGGCGCGGGACTGGCTCTGCCTCATGGACAGCGCGGCGACGGTGCGCGGCCTCAAGCCCAATCACGGCCTGATCGCCGCGCTCCCCGACGCGCCCCCGGGCGAGGTGGCGAGCCAGACGGCCCGCGTCATCGCCACCGCGGCCGGGGATGACGGCGTGCATGACAGCGTCTCGCGCTATTTCGCTGCCCGGATCGGCATTCCCGAAGACCCGGTGACGGGTGCGGCCCATACCCAGATCGTCCCCTTGTGGGCCGGGCGCCTGGGCAAGAAGGCGCTCGTCTGCCGCCAGGCCAGTGCGCGGGGCGGCACGCTCTGGTGCCGGTTAGACGGCGCGCGGGTGCGGATGGGCGGGCTCGCGCGGCTCTATGCGCAGGGGCATATTGCCCCCGATGCTTTGACCACGGATGCTTTCGCACCCGGCCTGAAGTGAGGCATACCCGGCGGGTCTGACGGTTTCTCCGGGAGCGCGCGTCCGATGCGGATTCTCTTCCATGGCGGTTGCCAGGCTTCATGACCGCGCCCGCCTTTCTCGCCGCCATCGAGCGCGCCGAGGCGCAGCCCGAGGGCTTTCCCTTCACGCTCCCCATGGTCGCGGGGCTGGAGCGGCTGGCCTTCACCGCGCCCGTCACTTTCCTAGTCGGCGAGAATGGCAGCGGCAAATCCACCCTGCTGGAGGGGCTGGCCATGGGGATGCGCGCGGTCGCGGTCGGCAGCCATGACCTGGCGCGGGACCCCAGCCTCGCCGCCGCCCGCGCTTTCGCCACCGGCTTCCGTTTCGTCCGCCGCCGTCATGCCAAGGTGCGGCTCTTCCTGCGGGCCGAGGACGTCTTCGGCTTCACCCGGCGCGTGCAGGAGAGCATGGCCGGCCTCGCGGAGGATGAGGCCGACTACGCCCGCACCCTGCCCGAGGGCTATGGCCGCCGCCTGGCCATGGGCGTCATGGCGGGGCAGCGCGGAGCCCTGGCCAGCCGCTACGGCGCCGACCCCGACGGGGCCAGCCATGGCGAGACCTTCCTCAACGTGCTGGAACAGCGCCTGCGCGTGCCGGGCCTCTATTTCCTCGACGAGCCCGAGGCGCCGCTCTCGCCCGCGCGCTGCCTGCGCCTGCTCGCCTTCCTGAGGGACAGGGCGGGGGAGGGGAGCCAATTCGTCATCGCCACCCATTCGCCCATCCTCATGGCCCTGCCGGGGGCGGAAATCCTTCGCGTCTCCGCCGAGGGGCTGGTGCCCACGCCCTGGGCCGAGACGGAGCATGTGCAGGTGATGCGCGCCGTGCTGGCCAATCCGGCGCGGGTACTGGCGGCGATGGACCGTGGTTGAGCCGCCGGATGCTGAGCCGTGGGGCGCGCGTTGCCCAGGCGCGGAAAAAACGGGGACGATACGATAGCGGCGCCGATCTAGGGCTCGCCTCTCATCTCGCCATCGTGAGATAAGGCCATTCATGTTTCCTCGTCACCCGCATGGCCGGTCACGGACGGCGCACGGTGGCGACACCGGTGGCGGAAAGGCGAAGGCATCCCTGGCTGCCCTCCCACCCGGTACCGGTATCCGACGCCGGGGCTTTCTCGCCCTGCCGGCCCTGCTCACCGCTGCCTTGGCGCCGCCCTGGCCCGAGCGGGGGATGCGCTGCATCCTACCCTTTCCCGACGGCCCGATCGGCGCCATGGCCCGGATGACGCTGGACCGCATGGCGCGGCGCCTGCACCAGCCCATCGCCTATGAATATCGCCCCGGCGCCACGGGCACGATCGGCTCCGATTACATCGCCCGCGCCAAGCCCGACGGCTACACCTTCGGCGTCATCGGCCAGGCCTCCCATGCCGTGCTGCCCGTGCTGCGAGACCTCCCCTATGATCCGCTGAAGGATTTCGCGCCCATCGGCGGCATCGCGAGCTTCGAGAACGTGCTGGTGGTTCCGGCGACCTCGTCGATCCGCAGCCTGGACGATCTCATCGCCAAGGCGGCCTCGCGCGAGGCGGGGCTGCTCTATGGCTCCCCCGGCATCGGCTCCGCGGTGCATCTCCTGACCGAGTTGATGAAGATCGATACCGGCATGCGGCTGAGCCATGTGCCCTATACGGGCGGCACGGCCTCGATGACCGACCTGCTGAACGGCCGGGTGGATCTGTTGCTCGTGAGCCTGCCCACGGTCGCCGACCGGCTCCGGCGCGGCCAGCTTCGGCCTTTGGCGATGGCCGCCGCCGAGCGCAGCCTGCTTCTGCCCGACGTGCCGACTTTCGCGGAACTCGGCTACCCCCGCATCCGGCTGAGCACCTGGATCGGCATGGCGGCCCCCGACGGCATACCGAAGGAGGCGCTCGATACCCTGGCCGATACCCTCAACCTCAGCCTTCAGGAGCCGGAAGTGGCGGGCCGCTTCGCCAGCCTGGGCGCGACGCCCCTGATCGACACGCCGGACCTTTTCATCAACCGGATTGCCTCCGATATGGCCTGGCTGCGCGAATTCCTGCCGCGCATGGGAATCACCGGTCAGCAATGACCAAATAACGGGCATAATCCCATTGTGCGGCGCAACATGCTCTGTCATTGATTTGCCATGTCCAGCGTCATCGCAGAGTCCCGTTCCGGCAGCGTCGCGCGCCGCCGCGGTTCCACCAGGCTGCTTCTGGTGCTCTCCACCCTGATGGCCTTCGGGGCCATCTCGACGGATATGTACCTGCCGGCCCTACCGGCGATGACGAGCGACCTCGCGGCTTCGACCGCGCGCATCCAGCAGAGCCTCTCGCTCTTCCTGGTCGGCTTCTCCCTGGCTCAGCTCATCTGGGGGCCGCTGGGGGACCAGTTCGGGCGGCGCCTGCCGGTCATGGCCGGGGTGGGGCTCTTCCTCGTGGGCTCCATCGGCTGCGCCCTGGCGGGTTCGGCGGAACAGCTGCTCTTCTGGCGCGTCGTGCAGGCCGTGGGCGCCTGCGCCGGCCCCGTGCTCGCCCGCGCCATGGTGCGCGACCTCTATGCGCGGGATCGGGCGGCGCAGATGCTCTCCATGCTCATGCTGGTCATGGGCGTGGCGCCGCTGATCGCCCCGGTGCTGGGCGGGCAGGTGCTGGAGCTCTGGTCCTGGCGCGGGATTTTCTGGGTGCAACTCGGCTTCGGCCTGCTGGCCCTGCTCGGCACCCTGAGCGTGCGCGAGACGCTGAAGCCCGAGATGCGCTCGAGCCATGGCGTGGCCGACATGGCCACCGGCTATGCCGAACTGATCATCAACCGGCGCTTCCTGGGCTATGCGCTGACCGGCGGCTTCTTCTACGGCGGGATCTACACCTATCTGGCCGGCTCGCCCTTCGCCTATATCGACTATCATCACATGCCGGCGACGGCCTATGGCCTGCTCTTCGCGGTGAATATCACCGGCATGATGTCGGCCAATCTGATCAACAGCCGCCTCGTGCCGCGCTTCGGGCTCGACCGCATGTTCCGCGCCGGGCTGCTGGGGGCCGCGCTCTCGGGGCTGGCGCTGGCGGTGAACGCGAAATTCGGGCTTTTCGGCGTGGCGGGCCTCGCGGTGCCGCTGTTCTTCTACATCTCGATGCTGGGCCTCGTGGTGGCCAATTCGGTGGCGGGCGCCATGGCGGCCTTCCCGCATAAGGCGGGCACGGCCTCGGCCCTGCTGGGCACGGTGCATTACGGGCTCGGCGCGTTGATCAGCGCCTGCCTCGGCCTGGTGGATGACGGCACGCCCTTCGCCATGGGCGCAGTGGTGGGCGGCTCGGCCATGACGGCGCTGCTGCTGGGGCTGTGGCTGCATCGGGCGCGTTCCGCGGCGGCCTGATCCTCTCGCCGGTCCCGAGCCTTAGGCGGGGCGGGCTTAGCTTAGGGAGCCCACCGGCGGCTCTCGCCCCGATTGCGGCCTTCGCCGCGCTAGGGCCGATGTCGGGCTGCCGCGCGATCACCAGGCAGGTAACCTGCAGCGCCGCCCCGTCAGCCGCGTTCGGCGGCCAGCATATAGTTCACGCCCATGTCCCGCCCCGTGCGCCACCCGCTCAGCCCGCGCAGGAGGCCTGTCACGGCCACGACGCGCAGCCCGGCGAGGCGGCATTCGGCCCCGAGTTCCGAGGGGGTGACGAACATCTTCCAGTCATGCGTGCCCACGGGCAGCATCCGCAGCAGATATTCCGCCCCGAGCTTCGCCAGCGCCCAGGAGCGGGGCGTGCGGTTGAGCGTCGAGAGGAAGACGAGGCCGCCGGGCTTCACCAGATCAGACAGCTGGTCGATGAAGAGCTGCCGGTCGGCCACATGCTCCACCACCTCGAGCGAGAGCACGGCATCGAATCTCTCTCCCTCGGCAATGAGCGCCTCGGCGGTCATGTGGCGATAGTCCACGGCAACGCCTTCCGCCGCCGCATGGGCACGCGCGGCGGCGACGGCCTCGGGGGCGGCGTCGATGGCCGTCACCGTCGCGCCTCGCCGGGCGAGGGCCTCGGCGGCCAGGCCCGCGCCGCAGCCGACATCGAGCAGGTGCAGCCCCGCGAGGCTGCCGTGCCGCCCCTCGAGCCGCGCCACGATCCAGTCGATCCGGGCCGGGTTCATCGCATGCAGCGGCGCCATGGGCCCTTTCGGGTCCCACCAGCGGTCCGCCAGGGCATCGAATTTGCGGACTTCGTCGCTCAGAACCGTGCTCATGCTATGGCACCCCTTCTTCCGGCGCTGTTGCCGTCAGCGCCGTGCGCCGTTATGTGTCCCGCCCCGCCCTTCGGTGCAAGCCGGGGGAGGACCACCCTTCTTTGCCAATACGGATCCGACTCTCGCATGGCGCGCATCGTGATGAAGTTCGGCGGAACCTCCGTCGGCGACCTGGACCGCATCCGCAACGTGGCCAAGCGCGTGAAACGCGAGGTCGATGCCGGGCATGAGGTGGCCGTCGTGGTCTCCGCCATGTCGGGGGTGACGAACCAGCTGGTGAAATACTGCCAGGACCTCTCGCCGCTCCATGACGCGCGGGAATACGATACCATCGTCGCGACCGGCGAGCAGGTGACGATCGGCCTCCTGGCCATCGCGCTGCAGACCATCGGCGTGGATGCGCGCTCCTGGCAGGGCTGGCAGATTCCCATCCGCACGGATGACGCGCATAGCAAGGCCCGCATCGAATCGATCGAGGGCGAGTTGCTGATCGAGCGCATGAAGGCCGGCCAGGTGCCTGTCGTCGCCGGTTTCCAGGGCGTGGGCCCGGATAACCGCGTGACCACCCTGGGCCGCGGCGGCTCCGACCTCTCGGCCGTGGCCGTCGCCGCCGCCGTGAAGGCCGATCGCTGCGACATTTTCACTGACGTCGATGGCATTTACACCACCGACCCGCGTATCGTGCCCCGCGCCCGCAAGCTCGAGCGCGTGGCCTATGAAGAGATGCTCGAACTGGCGTCCGTGGGCGCCAAGGTGCTGCAGACCCGCTCCGTCGAGCTGGCCATGAAGCAGCGTGTCCGCGTGCAGGTGCTGTCCAGCTTCGAGGACAAGCCCGGCTCGCTCGTTGTCGATGAGGATGAGATCGTGGAACAGGCTCTGGTGACGGGCGTCGCTTACTCCCGCGACGAGGCGAAGGTGACGCTGCGCCGCGTGCCCGACCGGCCGGGCATCGCCGCCCAGGTCTTCGTGCCGCTGGCCGCCGCCAATGTGAACGTGGACATGATCGTCCAGAATATCGGCGCCGACGGCTCCACCGACATGACCTTCACCGTCGGCAAGACCGACCTGCCGCGCGCCGAGAAGGTCCTGAACGACCTCAAGGCGACGATCGGCTTCGAGGCGCTCCTGGCCGACCCGGACGTGGCGAAGATCAGCATCGTCGGCATCGGCATGCGCAGCCATGCGGGCGTCGCGGCCACCATGTTCGGCGCGCTTTCCGAGAAGGGCATCAACATCCAGGTCATCTCCACCAGCGAGATCAAGACCTCGGTTCTGGTCGGCGCGGAGTATACCGAGCTGGCCGTCCGCGCCCTTCACACCGCCTATGGGCTGGACGCGCCGGCCTGAACGGCGCGCGCCCCTTTCCTTCATTCCGAGAGACCCATGCCTATGGATAACATGACCCCGACCGATGCCTCGGCCGAAGCCCAGGCCAAGCTCGACCGCCTGATGGCGCGCGGCGCGGCTTTCCTGGGCACGCGCTACGCGGTGCTGGGCGGGGCCATGTCCTGGGTGAGCGAGCGCAACCTCGTCGCCGCCCTCTCCAATGCCGGGGCCTTCGGCGTCATCGCCTGCGGTGCGATGATGCCGGACCGTCTGGCCGAGGAGATCAAGGCGACCCAGGCGCTCACCGACAAGCCCTTCGGCGTCAACCTCATCACCATGCATCCGAACCTGATGGAGCTGGTGGAGGTCTGCCTCGCGGCCAAGGTCGGGCATATCGTCTTCGCCGGCGGCATCCCGCCGGGGCCCGCGATCAAGCGCGCCAAGGAAGGTGCCAAGGTCATCTGCTTCGCCCCGGCGCTCGCCCTGGCCAAGAAGCTGGTGCGTTCGGGTGCCGATGCCATCGTGATCGAAGGCAGCGAGGCCGGCGGCCATATCGGCCCCGTCAGCCTCACGGTGCTGGCGCAGGAAATCCTGCCGCATATCACCGACGTCCCCGTTTTCGTGGCGGGCGGCATCGGGCGTGGCGAAGCCATCCTCTCCTATCTGGAGATGGGGGCGGCCGGTGTGCAGCTCGGCACCCGCTTCGTCTGCGCGACGGAATGCGTGGCGCATCCGAACTTCAAGCAGGCCTTCATCCGGGGCGCCGCGCGCGACGCGCTGCCGACGGTGCAGATCGACCCGTCCTTTCCCGTCATCCCCGTCCGCGCGCTGCAGAACGAGGGCACGAAGCGCTTCATGACGCATCAGGCCGAGGTCATCCGCCGCTTCAAGGCGGGCGAGCTGGACAAGGACGCGGCCCAGCTCGACATCGAGCATTTCTGGGCCGGCGCCCTGCGCCGCGCGGTGATCGAGGGCGATGTGGAGAATGGCTCGGTCATGGCCGGCCAGTCGGTCGGCATGGTGAGCAAGGAGCAGCCGGCGGCCGAGATCCTGGCCGAGCTGATGGGCCAGGCCCAGGCGGCCATCCTCGCCCGCAAGGCCCAGGTGGCTTGAAAAGCCTACCGGCGGGGAATCAGCCCGGGATGAAAGACGGCGGTGCCCCTGGCGCCGCCGTATCTCGTTCACGGAGCGTGCCGAAGTGTCCCACCCTTCTGATTCGATTTGCCGCGAGCGGGCAACCGCGATAGGTGTCCGCCGTGCCCTATGATCTGAAGCGCATGTCCCGACCTGAAGCCTCGACCGGTGAAGCCGCCCGCGTGGGTGAAGAACTGCGTGATGCGCGTCTCTCCCTTGGCGTGAGCCTCGAAGAGGCCGCGGATAAGCTTCGCATCAACCGCCGATACCTCGCCGCCCTCGAAGAGGGGCGGGTGCGGGACCTGCCGGGCGTGGCCTATGCCACCGGCTTCATCCGCACTTATGCCATTGCCATGGGCCTGGATGCCGACGACCTGGTCCGCCGCTTCCGCGAGGCGGCCGGTGGCGCGCGGCCCAAGGAAAACCTGGTTTTCCCCGAGCCGGTACCCGAGCGCGGCGTGCCCGGCGGCGCGCTGGTGCTGGTCGGCGCCGTGCTGGCCATCGGCGCCTATGCCGCCTGGTATAATTGGAGCGGGACGAGCAACCGCACGGTCGATGCTGTGCCGCCGCTTCCCCAGCGCCTGGAATCCGCCGCCGAGCAGAGCCGCAGCGCCGCGCGGGATGCCGCGAATGGCCAGGCCCCGGCCGCCACGAACAATGCCGCGCCGGGCGCCACGCCCGCCCCCGGTGCCGTAACGAACCAGCCCGCCCCGGCCGGCTCCGCCAGCCCCGCGCCCGCCACGCCGCCAACGGGCAGCGCCCAGGCGCCGGGCAACCGCGCGCCGGGTACGGCGACACCGGCCCCCGCGGGCTCTTCCGCCGCTCCTGGCACGCCGCCCGCCGGCACTGCCCAGGCGCCGGGTAACCGCACGCCCGGCACGGCCGCGCCTGCCCCCGCGGGCTCTTCCGCCGCTTCCGGCACGCCCGCCAGCCCGCCCGCGGCCCCCGCGCCGCCGGCGGCGCCCAGCGCGCCCGCCGCCGCTACCCCCGGCCAGACCCGCGTGACGCTGCGCGCCACCGGCGACAGCTGGGTCCAGGTGCGCGATTCCCGCAGCGGCGAGGTGGTCTTCAACCGCGTGATGCGCGCGGGCGAGAGCTATGACGTGCCGAACCGCCCCGGCCTGCTGCTCACCACCGGCAAGGCGCAGGAGCTGAGCCTTGTGGTCGACGGCCAGGCGAGCAATATCCTCGACGGCACCCAGGCCGTGCGGCGCGACATTCCTCTCGATCCGGCCCGGCTGCGCCCCAGTTCGGGCACGCCTGCCGCGCCGGCCTCCCCCGCCGCGCCGCGCTGAACCCGCATGGCGGCGGAGGCGGGGTGGCTTTCCGCCCCGCATCGCCATATAGGAGGGGCCGAACCGGCAGCAGGCGCCCGCCTTCGGGGCGCCTAAGCGGAGCCCCAGCCTGATGTCCTATCGCCCCTATCAGCAGATCATCCGCCGCAAGTCCCGCCAGATCATGGTGGGGAAAGTGCCGGTCGGTGGCGATGCGCCCATTACCGTGCAGACCATGACCAACACGCCCACCGAGGACGTGGAGGCGACGGTCGCCCAGATCCGCCGCGCGGAGATCGTCGGCGTGGATATCGTGCGCGTCTCCTGCCCCACGCCCGAGAGCACGGCGGCGCTGAAGGAGATCGTGCACGAGGTGAACGTGCCGATCGTGGCCGATATCCACTTCCACTATAAGCGTGCGATCGAAGCCGCCGAGGCGGGTGCCGCCTGCCTGCGCATCAATCCCGGCAATATCGGCAGCAAGGACAGGGTGAAGGAGGTGGTGAAGGCCGCCCGCGACCATGGCTGCTCGATCCGCATCGGCGTGAATGCGGGCAGCCTGGAGCGCCACCTGCTGGAGAAATACGGCGAGCCCAACCCGGAGGCGCTGGTCGAGAGCGCGCTGTGGCATGCGGCGCATCTCCAGGAGCTGGATTTCCACGAGTTCAAGATCAGCGTGAAGGCGAGCGACGTCTTCCTCGCGGTCGCGGCCTATCAGCAACTCGCGGAAGTCTGCGACCATCCGCTGCATATCGGCATCACCGAGGCGGGCGGGAAGCGCGCGGGCACGGTGAAGAGCTCGATCGGCCTGGGCAGCCTGCTCTGGGCCGGCATCGGCGATACGCTGCGCGTCTCCCTCTCGGCCGAGCCGGAGGAGGAGGTGCATGTGGGCTGGGACATCCTGAAATCCCTCGGCCTGCGGCATCGCGGCGTGAAGATCATCTCCTGCCCCTCCTGCGCGCGGCAGGGCTTCAACGTGATCGAGACGGTGGCGACCCTCGAGGAGCGCCTGGCCCATATCGAGACGCCGCTGACGCTTTCCATCATCGGCTGCGTGGTGAACGGCCCCGGCGAGGCGCTGATGACCGATATCGGCGTGACCGGCGGCGGCAATGGGCGCCACATGGTCTATTCGGCCGGCAAGCAGGACCACACGGTCCATGGCCAGTCCATGGTAGAGCATATCGTGGAGCTGGTGGAGAAGAAGGCCGCCCAGCTCCAGGCCGAGGAGGCCGCGCGGAAGGCGGCCGAGGCCGAAAAGGCGGCGGCGGAATAATCCGGCAGAGCTGAGACATCCAGAGAGCACTTGCCCCGCGCCAGGGACGGGATTATCGGCCCTGGCATGGAAAAGTTTCAGCCCGTCCGTGGAACCCGTGACCTCATCGGTGAGGATTTCCGTCGACATCAGGCCGTGGTCGATACCGCCCGGCAGATCGCGGCGCTCTACGGCTTCGAGGAATGGGCGACGCCCATTTTCGAGGAGACCCGGGTCTTTTCCCGCACGCTGGGCGATACCTCGGACGTGGTCTCGAAGGAGATGTATTCCTTCGAGGATCGCGGCGGCGACAGCGTCACGCTGCGCCCCGAAGGCACCGCCGGCGTCTGCCGCGCGTTGGTCTCCAACGGCCTGACCCAGTCGAACCTGCCCCGCAAGGTTTTCTATGCGGGCCCGATGTTCCGCTACGAGCGCCCGCAGAAGGGCCGCTACCGCCAGTTCCACCAGATCGGCTGCGAGGTTCTGGGCGCTGCTGAGCCGCTGGCCGATGCCGAGGTGATCGCCTGCGGCTACCACATCCTCAAGGCGCTGGACGTGGCCGAGGGCGTGGTGCTCGAGATCAACACGCTGGGCGATACCCCGAGCCGCGATGCCTATCGCGCTGCGTTGATCGAGTATTTCAAGGCCCATGCCGAGGCCCTGTCGATGGACAGCCAGGTTCGCCTCGACAAGAACCCGATGCGCATCCTCGACAGCAAGGACGAGGGCGATAAGAAGATCGTCGCCAGTGCGCCGACCATCGCCGAGCACCTGACGCCCGAGGCCGCCGCCTTCTATGCCGCGGTGAAGAAGCATCTCGACCGTTTCGGCGTGCCCTGGCGCGAGAACCCGCGCATCGTGCGCGGCCTCGACTATTACAGCCACACGGCCTTCGAATTCATCACCGACCGCCTCGGCGCCCAGGGCACCGTGATGGCCGGCGGCCGCTATAACGGCCTGGTCGAGGAAATGGGCGGCCCGGCCACACCCTCGGTCGGCTGGGCGGCGGGCATCGAGCGCCTGTCCATGCTGCTGGAGGAACCGCCGGCGGCCGACCGCCCCGTGGCCGTGGTGCCGATGGGCGCCGAGGCCGAGGATGCGGCGCTGGACATGGTGCAGGCGCTGCGCCTCTCCGGCGTGGCGGTGGACATCGCCTATAAGGGCAATTTCAAGAAGCGGCTGGAGCGGGCCAATAAGCTCAATGCCATCGCCGCCATCATCATCGGCGAGAGCGAACTGGCCGAAGGCATGGCCGTGGTGAAGAACCTCGATGCCGGCACCCAGGTTCGCGTGCCCGCCGACGAGGTGATGCCGGCTTTGGCCGAGATCGGCGTCGACGGCGCCGTCTTCGACGAGCTGATGGACGATATGGGCGAGGGCGACGAGGAAGAATGAGCCTTCCCGCCAAGCTCGACCGCCTGCTGATGCGGGCCGATGAACTGCGCGCCATGCTGGAAACGGCCGATGGCGCGCAGATCGGCGCGCTCTCCAAGGAGCTCTCGGAACTCGATCCGCTGGTCGAGAAGGTCAACGAGCTGCGCGCCGCCGAACGCGCGCGCGACGAGGCCGAGGCCCTGCTGGCCGATCCCGAGATGAAGGAACTGGCCGAGCCCGAATACCTCGCCCAGAAGGAAGCCGTGCCCGTCCTGGAGAAGGAGGTGCGGCTCATGCTCCTCCCCAAGGATGCGGCCGATGAGCGCAGCGCCATTCTCGAGGTGCGCCCCGCGGCGGGCGGCGACGAGGCGGGGATTTTCGCTGCCGAAATGTTCCGCGCCTATCAGCGCTATGCCGAAGGGCGGCGCTGGAAATTCGAGGTGCTGGAATTCGATGAGAACGAGCTGGGCGGCATCAAGGGTGCGACGGCCGAAATCCAGGGCCAGGGCGTCTTCGCCCGCTTGAAGTTCGAGTCGGGCGTGCATCGCGTCCAGCGCGTGCCGGCCACCGAGACTCAGGGCCGCATCCATACCTCGACCATCACGGTGGCGGTGCTGCCGGAGGCTGAGGAGGTGGATGTGCAGATCAACGAGAGCGATCTGCGCATCGACACCTACCGTGCCTCGGGCGCGGGCGGCCAGCACGTGAACAAGACCGACTCCGCCGTGCGCATCACCCATATCCCGACCGGGACCGTGGTGGCGATGCAGGAGGAGAAGAGCCAGCACAAGAACCGCGCGAAGGCCATGAAGATCCTCCGCTCGCGGATCTATGACCAGCAGCGCGCCAAGGCCGATGCGGCCCGGGCGTCGGACCGCAAGTCCCAGGTCGGCACGGGCGATCGGAGCGAGCGCATCCGCACCTATAACTTCCCGCAGGGGCGCGTGACCGATCACCGCATCGGCCTGACGCTGCATAAGGTGGACCGGGTGATGATGGGCGAGTTCGACGATATCTTCGACGCGCTGATCGCCGAGGACCAGGCGGCGCGGCTGGCGGCGGAAATTGACTGAGATAGGCACAAAGCCCCACCTTCCCCCTCGGCGTCAATTGATCGCGGGGCCTGGGGCCGGCGTTCCGGCCCCAGCGGGGGTCCGGGGGCAGCGCCCCCGTCTGGCCTTCCCATGAACTGCGAACCCGGCGAAACCGTCGGCGCCTTCCTCTGCCGCGCCGGCCAGTTGCTGCGCGCCGCCGCCATCGAGAATCCGCGCTTCGAGGCCCGCCTGCTGCTCGCCCATGCCATGGGCGTGACGCAGGAGGCGCTGATGCGCGAGCCGCGCGAGCAGGTGCCGCCGGAGGTCGCCCGCACCTTCGCGGGCAACCTCCAGCGCCGTGTGAATCACGAACCTCTGGCGTATCTGACTGGCCATCAGGGCTTTTGGACGCTGGACCTCGCTGTCTCGCCCGCGACGCTGATCCCCCGCGCGGATACGGAATCGCTGATCGAGGCCGCGCTCGAGCGCTTCCCCGACCGCAGGGCCGTCCGCCATGTGCTGGATCTCGGCACGGGCACCGGGGCGCTGCTGCTTGCGGCGCTGGCCGAGTTTCCCGAGGCTTTCGGCGTGGGGATCGACCTCGTCCCGGCCGCTGCCGCGCTGGCCGCGCGCAATGCGGCGCGGAATTCGCTGGACGACCGGGCGGCTTTTCTCGCGGGCGATTGGGCGGCGGCGCTGAACCTGCCGGGCGGCTTCGACCTCGTGCTTTCCAACCCGCCTTATATAGAGAGTGCCGTCATTCCCGGGCTCATGCCCGAGGTGGCGGGGCATGAGCCGGGCTCGGCGCTGGATGGCGGGGCGGATGGGCTCGACGCCTATCGCCTCATCGCCGCCGACCTGCCGCGCCTGCTGGCGCCGGGCGGTATCGCCATCCTGGAGCTGGGGCAGGGGCAGGAGGCCGATGTGGCCGCCCTCGGCCGCGCCGCAGGGCTTGAATTTCTGGGCAGCCATGCCGATCTCGGCGGCATCGCCCGAGCGCTCATTCTGCGCAACCCGGCCTGAAACCTGGCATTTCCGACGCCGAAGCGCGGCCGGAGCCGGGCGGGAATGCGGCAGGCGAAGGGCAAGCCATTAAAAACCCATTGGCGCCGCGTTGCAGCACGGCTAGGGTGCCTTTAGCGGCAGAGCGGCCGGGCGAAGCGCCCCGCCGGGCCATGCCAGGCAATTGCCGGCGGGCCGCCTAACGATCAACCATCACCGAGGCCATGCGGTGCGAGCCACGGTTCAACGCGAACCGTCCCGTGCCGGCTGGTGCGAGTGTGAGAGTGCGAACGCGACACGAATGAATATGAAGCGCATGCGCGGCCGTGGTGGCCATCGTCACGGTGGCGGCGGGGGCGGCGGAGGCGGTCAGCAGTACCGGTCCTCCGGCGGCGGCGCCAACCATCAGCCGATGAACCGCAATCACGTGTTCGACTCCAGCGGTCCGGACATGCGGCTGCGTGGTACGGCTCAGCAGCTTTTCGAGAAGTATCTCCAGCTCGGGCGGGATGCGACCGGCGCGGGTGACCGCGTGATGGCCGAGTCCTACTTCCAGCATGCCGAGCATTATTTCCGCATCCTGAACGCGATGAACCAGGCGGCCGCCGCGGCTCAGGCGCAGCGCCAGCCGCGCCAGTCCATGGATCATCAGTCCGAGCAGGATGGCCCCTCGACCGAGGGCGAGGCGGAGATGATCGTCAATGGCCATGTGAATGGCGAGAGCGACGAGCCCGAGGGCGAGCAGCGCGAGACGATCAACTGAGACGAGAAAGGCCCCGCGAGGGGCCTTTTTTAATGGGCGAGCCGCAGCGGCTTCAGGCCAGGACTTCCAGGGCATCGCCCAGGGCGACCTTGCCGCCCTCGATCACCGCGCCATGCACGCCCAGGTCGGCATGGCCGAAATGCTCCCGCAGGAGGCGCGGCACATCCGCGTCGCGTTCGGCCGTATCCGGGTTCACCTGGGTCGCCGGGCAACGGACGGTGCGCTTGAAGATCTCGAGCCGTAGGCCGCCCAGCAGCACCTCCTTGCCGACCCAGTCGAATTCCGCCCAGGCCGGCAGGCCGGAGAAATAGACATTCGCGCGGAAGCGCCGCGGATCGAGCCGCAGCCCTGTCGCCTCCTCCAGCGCGCGGATGCTGGCGAGGTTGATCAGCGAGACGCATTTCCGCTTCTGGTCCGCGAAACTATGGCCCGGCGCTTCCACGAAGCGCGGCGCGCCGCGCGCTTCCTCCCCGAGATAGGCCGTCAGCCAGGCGGCGATGGCGGCCTTGCCCTCGGGCGCGGTGGCCTCGGCGGCCATGGGCTGCATGCCCGGCGCCTGCAGCGCGAGTCGGCCGCTGCGCGAATCGAAGGCCGAGCGGATGAGCGCGACCTTCGCATTGGCCATCCAGCAGGCGAAATTCTGTTTGGGCAGGAAGCGGGGCGCGGCCTCGTCGAAAGGCGCGTCTCCCTGGGCCAGGGCGAAGCGGCGATCATCGGGGAAGACCTCGCCGGCGGTAACTTCCACCTCTTCCAGCGCCTCGGCGGAGAGCCCCTTGACCGGGTAGCGATAAAGTTTCTCGACGCGCATGCAGGGCCCCTCTCCGCTCTTGAAATCCTTGGCCGGTGAATACCACATCCGCATCACCACGGCTCCCCCGTTGCCTCCTGGCAGGGACGGAAAGGGGCCGGTTGCCGATGAACTCGCGCCATGCCGATGAACGCTTCCGGATGGCGCGGAGGAGGGACTGAATGGATATCGAGAAATTCACCGACCGCGCCCGAGGCTTTCTCCAGGCGGCGCAGACCATCGCGATTCGCGAGTACCACCAACGCATCACGCCCGAGCATCTGCTCAAGGCGCTGCTCGATGACGAGCAGGGTGCAGCCGCCGGCCTGATCCGGGCCGCGGGCGGTGACCCCAATGCGGTGCGTACGGCCAATGAGGCCGAAATCGCCAAGCAGCCGAAGGTGCAGGGCGGCGGCGCGGGCCAGCCGATGCTCACGCCCGAGCTCGTCCGCGTGCTCGATGCCGCGCAGCAGGCCGCGACCAAGGCGGGCGACGCCTTCGTGGCGCAGGACCGGCTGCTGGTCGGCCTGGCCGCGAGCTCGACTCCGTCCGGCAAGGCCCTGACCGGCGCGGGTGCGACCGCCCAGAAGCTGGAAGCCGCCGTGGCGCAGCTGCGCAAGGGCCGGACGGTCGATAGCCAGAATGCCGAAGAGCAGTTCGACGCGCTGAAGAAATACGCCCGCGACCTGACGGCCGCCGCGCGTGACGGCAAGCTCGACCCGGTGATCGGCCGCGACGAGGAAATCCGCCGCGCCATCCAGGTTCTGGCCCGCCGCACCAAGAACAACCCCGTGCTGATCGGCGAGCCCGGCGTGGGCAAGACCGCGATCGTCGAGGGGCTGAGCCTGCGCATCGTCAATGGCGACGTGCCCGAGGCGCTGCGCGACAAGAAGGTGCTGGCGCTCGACCTCGGCTCCATGGTCGCCGGCGCGAAATATCGCGGCGAGTTCGAGGAGCGGCTGAAGGGTGTGCTGAAGGAGGTCGAGGAGGCCGCCGGGCAGATCATCCTCTTCATCGACGAGATGCATACGCTGGTCGGCGCGGGCAAGGCCGATGGCGCGATGGACGCCTCCAACCTGCTGAAGCCCGCGCTCGCGCGCGGTGAGCTGCACTGCGTCGGCGCGACCACGCTGGATGAGTACCGGAAGCATATCGAGAAGGACGCGGCGCTTGCCCGTCGCTTCCAGCCGGTCTTCGTCGGCGAGCCGAGCGTGGAGGATACGGTTTCGATCCTCCGTGGCATCAAGGAGAAGTACGAGCTTCACCACGGGGTGCGCATCGCCGATGCCGCGCTGGTGGCGGCCGCGACGCTCTCGAATCGCTACATCACCGACCGCTTCCTGCCGGACAAGGCCATCGACCTGGTGGACGAGGCCGCCTCGCGCCTGCGCATGCAGGTCGATAGCAAGCCTGAGGAGCTGGACGAGGTCGACCGGCGCCTGCTGCAGCTCAAGATCGAGCGCGAGGCGCTGAAGAAGGAGACCGACTCGGCCTCGAAGGACCGTCTGGAGAAGCTGGAGAAGGAACTCGCCGCCCTCGAGGAGGAATCGGCGACCATGACGGCCGCCTGGCAGGCGGAGAAGGACAAGCTCGGCGAATCGCAGAAGGCCCAGGAGGCGCTGGACAAGGCGCGCACCGAGGTCGAACTGGCGCAGCGCAAGGGCGATCTCGGCCGGGCGTCCGAGCTGCTCTATGGCGTGATTCCCGCGCTCGAGGCCAAGCTGGCCGCGGCCGGCGGGGATGGCGCCAAGCTGGTGAACGAGGCGGTGACCGAGCAGGACATCGCGGGCGTCGTCAGCCGCTGGACCGGGATTCCCGTCGAGAAGATGCTGGAAGGCGAGCGGGCCAAGCTGCTGCGCATGGAGGATGAACTGCGCAAGCGGGTCATCGGCCAGGAGGAGGCGCTGGGCGCTGTCTCCAAGGCGGTGCGCCGCGCGCGGGCGGGGTTGCAGGACCCGAATCGCCCGATCGGCAGCTTCCTCTTCCTCGGCCCGACGGGTGTGGGCAAGACGGAACTGGTGAAGGCCATCGCCAACTTCCTCTTCGACGACGACAAGGCGCTGACCCGCATCGACATGTCGGAATACATGGAGAAGCACGCCGTCAGCCGCCTGATCGGCGCCCCTCCGGGCTATGTCGGCTATGAGGAGGGCGGCGCCCTGACGGAGGCCGTTCGCCGGCGCCCGTATCAGGTCATCCTCTTCGACGAGGTGGAGAAGGCGCATGAGGACGTGTTCAACGTGCTCCTGCAGGTGCTCGACGATGGCCGCCTGACGGATGGGCAGGGCCGGACGGTCGATTTCCGCAACACCATGATCGTGCTGACCAGCAACCTGGGCAGCGAGATTCTGGCGGCTCAGCCGGATGGCGAGGATGTGGACCTGGTCCGCGGGCAGGTGATGCACGTGGTCCGCGGCCATTTCCGCCCAGAATTCCTGAACCGGCTGGACGAGATCGTCCTGTTCCGCCGCCTGGCGCGGAAGGACATGGCGAGCATCGTCGATATCCAGCTCAGCCGGCTACGGAAGCTGCTGGACGATCGGAAGATCCGCCTGGATCTGGATGGCCCGGCGCGGGATTGGCTGGCCGAGGCCGGATATGATCCGGTTTACGGCGCGCGGCCCCTGAAGCGGGTGATTCAGCGCAATCTGCAGGACCGTTTGGCGGGCCTGCTACTGGAAGGCGCCGTGAAAGACGGTGATTCGGTGAAGGTCACGGCCGGGCCGGACGGGTTGGAAGTGGCTCCCGAGCTGGCTTTTTCCAACTGACATGATCGAGGGGCCCCGTTCGCGGGGCCCTTTTTTCTAATCGTTTGCGTAAAGTGTGAGAAACTGGGTTTACGGGTTGGGTTGGTGCCCATATAAGCCCGCTCACCGCAGCGGAGCAGACGCACTGAGGCGGGGCGCTGAAGGAAAGAGCTTCGGCGGGGTTGACTGAGGCGGGGTGACCTGCTAGAAGCCTCCTCCCGCTGAATGGTTTATCCCTTCGGTGGTGAGCCCTTCGATCTTTTGTTGAGAGTGCCCAACTCGGGTCTCAGCCGGGATAGAAGAGCTTTGTTCGTTGACAAGAGAATCTGGTTTTCTGGAAGCGCGTTTAGGGCTGCCTTTAGGTAGTTCTGGATGACGAAGGCGGGACTGCTTCTTCGGGGGTGGGATACGCGGTCGGCGTTCGGTGTGGTGTAAGAGCCATGTCTGAT
>JADFCQ010000008.1:2500-5621 GCA_015223225.1 Acetobacteraceae bacterium H6797
GATGCACTTGGTGGCCGCAAGGCTGGTTGGTGCGGATTGATCCTGCGTGCGGGCGAAGTCGAAGAGAGTGAATTAAGGGCATTCGGTGGATGCCTTGGCGCCAAGAGGCGATGAAGGACGTGGCACGCTGCGATAAGCTGCGGGGAGATGCGAGCGATCGTTGATCCGCAGATTTCCGAATGGGGAAACCCCTCCTTAGGGAGATCCTGTACTGAATACATAGGTGCAGGAGGCGAACTCAGGGAACTGAAACATCTCAGTACCTGAAGGAAAAGACATCAACAGAGATTCCCCTAGTAGTGGCGAGCGAACGGGGACCAGGCCAGTGGCCTTGCATTTCTAAGTCGAACGGTCTGGAAAGTCCGGCCATAGCGGGTGATAGCCCCGTAGACGTGTTGATTTGCAAGGTCCTTGAGTAGGGCGGGGCACGTGAAACCCTGTCTGAACGTAGGGGGACCACCCTCTAAGCCTAAATACTCCTTGGCGACCGATAGTGCACAAGTACCGTGAGGGAAAGGTGAAAAGCACCCCGACAAGGGGAGTGAAAGAGACCTGAAACCGGATGCCTACAAGCAGTCGGAGCTCCCTTGTGGAGTGACGGCGTACCTTTTGTATAATGGGTCCGCGAGTTTCTGTTGGCAGCAAGCTTAAGCCGTTAGGTGTAGGCGAAGCGAAAGCGAGTCCGAATAGGGCGCCTAGTTGCCGGCAGAAGACCCGAAACCGAGTGATCTAGCCATGGCCAGGTTGAAGGTGGGGTAACACCTACTGGAGGACCGAACCCACGCCTGTTGAAAAAGTCGGGGATGAGCTGTGGCTAGGGGTGAAAGGCCAATCAAACTCGGAAATAGCTGGTTCTCCGCGAAATCTATTGAGGTAGATCGTCGTTCGATTACCACCGGAGGTAGAGCACTGAAAGGGCTAGGGGGACCCAAAGTCCTACCAAACCCTATCAAACTCCGAATGCCGGTGAGTACAGGACGGCAGACAGACAGTGGGTGCTAAGGTCCATTGTCGAGAGGGAAACAGCCCAGACCACCAGCTAAGGCCCCCAAATCGTGGCTAAGTGGGAAAGCATGTGAGACGGCCAAAACAACCAGGAGGTTGGCTTAGAAGCAGCCATCCTTTAAAGAAAGCGTAATAGCTCACTGGTCTAATAGCTGTTTTGCGGCGAAAATGTAACGGGGCTCAAGCCACGTGCCGAAGCTGTGGGTGCTCGTAAGAGCGCGGTAGCGGAGCGTTCCGTAGGCCTGCGAAGGTGAACCGTGAGGTTTGCTGGAGGTATCGGAAGTGCGAATGCGGACATGAGTAGCGACAAGGAGAGTGAGAACCTCTCCCGCCGAAAGTCCAAGGGTTCCTGCGCAAGGCCAATCCGCGCAGGGTGAGCCGGCCCCTAAGGCGAGGGCGACAGCCGTAGCCGATGGAAACCAGGTGAATATTCCTGGGCCTGTCAGAAGTGACGACCGTGAAGTTCTGTCTCTCCTTATCGGATTGGAGGGGCAGTTGGATCGGTCCGGGAAATAGCTCTGACATATAGACCGTACCCCAAACCGACACAGGTGGACTGGTTGAGTATACCGAGGCGCTTGAGAGAACTATGCTGAAGGAACTAGGCAAATTGCTCGCGTAACTTCGGGATAAGCGAGACCCATCGGTGGGCAACCATCGGTGGGTGGCACAGACCAGGGGGTGGCGACTGTTTAGTAAAAACACAGGGCTCTGCGAAATCGAGAGATGACGTATAGGGTCTGACGCCTGCCCGGTGCTGGAAGGTTAAGAGGAGGTGTGCAAGCACCGAATTGAAGCCCCAGTAAACGGCGGCCGTAACTATAACGGTCCTAAGGTAGCGAAATTCCTTGTCGGGTAAGTTCCGACCTGCACGAATGGCGTAACGACCTCCCCACTGTCTCCAGCATAGACTCAGCGAAATTGAATTCCCCGTGAAGATGCGGGGTACCCGTGGTCAGACGGAAAGACCCTATGAACCTTTACTGCAACTTCGCAGTGGTACCAGGAAGGGACTGTGTAGGATAGGTGGGAGGCTTTGAAGCCGGGGCGCCAGCCTTGGTGGAGCCATCCTTGAAATACCACCCTGTGCCTTTCTGGTATCTAACCGAGCCCCGTAATCCGGGGTCGGGACCCTGCGTGGCGGGCAGTTTGACTGGGGCGGTCGCCTCCCAAAGTGTAACGGAGGCGCGCGATGGTGGGCTCAAGTCGGTCGGACATCGACTGTTGAGTGCAAAGGCATAAGCCCGCCTGACTGTGAGCGCGACAGCGCGAACAGAGACGAAAGTCGGCCTTAGTGATCCGGTGGTCCCGCGTGGAAGGGCCATCGCTCAACGGATAAAAGGTACTCTAGGGATAACAGGCTGATCTCCCCCAAGAGTCCACATCGACGGGGAGGTTTGGCACCTCGATGTCGGCTCATCGCATCCCGGGGCTGGAGCAGGTCCCAAGGGTTCGGCTGTTCGCCGATTAAAGCGGTACGTGAGCTGGGTTTAGAACGTCGTGAGACAGTTCGGTCCCTATCTGCCATGGGTGTTGGAGACTTGCGAGGATCTGTCCCTAGTACGAGAGGACCGGGATGGACGTACCTCTGGTGCACCAGTTGTTTCGCCAGAAGCATCGCTGGGTAGCTAAGTACGGAACGGATAACCGCTGAAGGCATCTAAGCGGGAAACCAGCCTCTAAACTAGGTCTCCCCAAGGGTCGTGGAAGACCACCACGTCGATAGGCCGCATGTGGAAGTGGGGTAACCCATGAAGCTAAGCGGTACTAATAACCCGATCGAACTCCCTGAAAACTTCGCAGTCAGCGTCAGCTGACACCGCACGCAGCATCAATCCGCACTCATCTAAACAACAACACTCCTTTCCATCTCAGCATCCGGCCCGGTGGCCCGGTGGTCATCGCAAGGTTGATACACCCGATCCCATCCCGAACTCGGCCGTGAAACACCTCCGCGCCCATGGTACTGTGTCTTAAGGCACGGGAGAGTAGGTCGCCGCCGGGCCGCCAGGCCGGATGCTAGAGATACATCACCTCCGCGGGGTGGAGCAGCCCGGTAGCTCGTCAGGCTCATAACCTGAAGGTCACAGGTTCAAATCCTGTCCCCGCATCCCAA
>JADFCQ010000009.1 GCA_015223225.1 Acetobacteraceae bacterium H6797
GCCGAAGCTCTTTCCTTCAGCGCCCCGCCTCAGTGCGTCTGCTCCGCTGCGGTGAGCGGGCTTATATGGGCACCAACCCAACCCGTAAACCCAGTTTCTCACACTTTACGCAAACGATTAGAAAAAAAGCGGCTGCCAGGCGGTAGCATTTCATAAAAATCCTGCAAAAACCGATGGTTCCGCCATTTCAGCCTTGATGAAACCACCACCCACTACCAGTGTTTTTACCCTTCTGGCTTTCTGATGGAGCGATCGGCCGATGTCCGACACCAAGAATCTCTCTTTCGTTGTCCTGCTGGGCAGCCTGCGGAAAGGCTCTTTCCATGCCGCCGTCGCCAAGGCCCTGCCTGGCTTGGCGCCCGCCGGTGTCACCATCGAGCAGCTCGGCTCGGTCGGCGACTTCCCTCACTATGATGCGGACCTACAGGCCGAGGGCTTCCCTGCCCCCGTCACCGCGATGGCCGAGGCCATCCGCAAGGCCTCGGGCGTCATTATCGTCACGCCGGAATACAACTATTCTATCCCCGGCTCTCTGAAGAACGCGCTCGATTGGCTGTCTCGCCTTCCCGAGCAGCCCTTTGCCGGCAAGCCGGTCTCCATCATGACTGGCTCGCCCGGCCCGATCGCCGGTGCGCGGGCCCAGTATCACCTGCGCCAGATCCTGGTCTTCCTCGACGCCCTGGCGTTCAATAAGCCGGAGGTCATGATAGGCCAGATGAATGGCAAGCTGGACGTGGCCGCGGGCGCGATCACGGACGAGGCCACCCGCAAGTTCGTCGCGACCCATCTCGAAGCCTTCGCGAGATTCGTGCGTAAGTACGGCTGAACCGGGGGCGATTCGGGCCCGAGCCCCTCACGCACCGCCGGCAGAGCGAGGTTTTTCCTCGATCACGCCGTGGCCAGCGATGAGGGGCTTGCGGTTCCCTCTGGGGCCGACTATAGCCACGGCCCGCGCTGGATGGATGGCCGAGTGGTCGAAGGCGCACGCCTGGAAAGTGTGTATACGTCAAAAGCGTATCGTGGGTTCGAATCCCACTCCATCCGCCAGACCTCCGGGATCTCTGCGAGTTTCCGGCGATCGTGGCGCCATTACCCCAATTCTGTCCCCAAATGCAGCAGCGCTAGGTGGCCGTGCTGGAGGCCTGCAATCGCTTTGCGCTCTTCATAGAGAGCGGGCGTATAGGGTGGTTAGCGTTCCAGCACTGAAAATCGTGTCATTTCAACGATTTATGCGGAAACGGGAGCTGGCGACGGTAGCGTTCCAGCGATCCCCCTTAGCGTTGCAGCCCGCTTGTTGAGACACCCCCACTACTGAGCCGCAGCTTATCTATCTCGAGTCCGCCAGGACCCGGTAGACGCCGGGGCGCCCCAGCCCTACTTCTGAAAATTTACTGCGATGGTCAGGCTCTTCTTTTCGGCGTCGGAAGCAGGAGGCAGGCCAGCGCCGCGCATGCCGCGCAGGCGGCAGCAAAGCCGAAGGGCCACACGAAGCTGCCCACCGGAACGTCGGGCATGCTTGGCAGGCGGTTGCGGGATGTCATGCCGATCGGCCGCACCTTGCCGTCGCGGATCAGAGGCAGCAGCGCAGGCGCCCCTGCATAGGTCATGCTGACCCGCCCCCCCCCCCCCCCCCCCCCC